>CAWAGW010000010.1:0-2618114 GCA_963781715.1 uncultured delta proteobacterium | reverse complement strand
CCGCTATACCCCACCATGCTTTCGCAACTGCACCCTGGGTAATCCCGCGGGCGAGTCACAACATCATGCTGGATAATGACGAGCATCAGTTATGGCGCCGAAGCGCCACCGGAGCCGGGTCGACATCACCGGTTGTCGTGGTGCCACGCACTTTGCCGACCACCTGCATGCCATGGTTCGGCCGCAATATCGATCCTCCTGATGACCATGCAGATTCCAACTGATACGCTTTCTTCAGATGCCCAATCAATGGCTTTGTTGTCAAATCCTGGCCTTGAACGCATAAAAGCCGCCGTTTTTCGATAGTACTCAGCGGCCATCCTATTCTGCCCCTTGGCTTCATAGACAGTTGCCAGTCTGTCGAGTCCGTCAACATCGTCCGGATACTGCTCCATCAGTTTGTGACACACAGCTTCCGCTTCGTCCAGCTTGCCGGCTTGGATAAGATCAATGACACTATTCGATAGGTTATCCAACTCCTCCATTTGAGCATGGATCTGTTTGAAGATATCTGAAGGAGCCTGCGGCGGCCGTTTCGCTGAGACCTGTTCGCGCAACAAACAGCATTTTTTGTACTTCTTGCCACTTCCACAAGGGCAGGGCGCATTGCGGGATATCTTACTCATGGGTAACGCAACTCCTTTGTTGAAAAACGGTTGCCGAACATGTCATCCGATGCGCCTGGCGCCGGCGGTTTGCGCTTGTGGGCGGCGCCAAGTTGGAGTAAACGAACGGCTTTTCCGGAAACCTCTTCGTTCATGACAATTTGCTCAAGTGGGAGACGCCATGTTTGCTCCATTTACCCGCTCAGATATCGGAAAATACAGCTTGAATGTGCTGCGAAACAAGATCCGCTGCGGTTTGCCTTCCTGCCCCGTTTGCAATACTCAACCGGATTTGTTCAGGCGGCATCAGGCCCGCCCCCGCAAATTCCGCATTCTATGCGATGCGTTGGTCCAGGTGGTAAAATGCCTCGTCATTCGGTGGAAATGCCCCGGCTGCAATAAGACCTTCACCGAACAGCCTCCTTTCGCGCTTCCCTTCAAGCGTTATACCAGCGACGCGATACTTGATCGCTCGGGACGCTATCTGGAGGATGAGACGTCGACCTATCGCAAGACGGTCCTGGAAGAAGGCTCGGAGATCTTCCATGCCTCGACGGACGAAGGAAATACGCCGGTCGATAAAGTCCTCTCCCACACGACCCCTTACCGCTGGATCGGCACTCTTGGCCGCTTCAAGGAAATCCCGCGCCGCGCTCTGGACATCATCTTACAGAAGGACCCGGCGACAAAAGTCTGCCGGGACCTCGCCGCGCTGACGATCTCCCCCAATAAGTTCGTGAAAGCCGCTCGGGAAGAAACCCTCAAACGCTCTCGCCGGCTCATCCACCTGGAGGCGGTATTCCGGGCCGTCTTTCATGCGTCAATTTTCCCCTTCTTTGCAACAGGCTGCGCCTGGCGATGATTTATGCTCGCCTCCAACCATAAAAACAAAGGAGGCATATGAAGCAAAAAGATGAAAAATGGGCCCTATTCTGGTGCGATCTCCTTCGCCCCGTTCTCTTCGACGAGGTGGAGCCGGTATCGATCCAGGATTTTCTCAAAGAGCTCTCACAAAAGGAGATAGTCTTTCCCGGTGGACGTACCGGCAAGCCCTCCCTTTCCACCCTGAGGCGAAAACTCAATCTCTATCGCACCGGAGGATTCGATGCCCTTGCAAGAAAGGACCGCAAGGACCGCGGCCATGCCAGGGCCGCACCCGCAGCAATCATTGAGACTGCCATCGAGCTTAAAAAAGAGCAGCCCAAGCGCTCCCATGCCACCATCAACCGGTTTCTAAAGGACCTCTACGGCGTTACGCTCTCCCGCTCTACTTTGTATCGCCATCTTAAAGGTGCGGGCGCAACCCGCCTCAAGCTCGGCGTCGTCAAAAAGAAGGTGAGAAAACGTTGGACCAGGGACCATACCCATGACCTCTGGGTCGGGGACTTCGAGGAAGGACCTTATGTTCTTGCCGGCCGGGAGGTCCTTCCCACCTATCTTTCCGCTTTCATCGACTGCCACAGCAGGTATATCATCGAGGCCCGCTACTACCTGCGCCAAAGCCTCGATATCCTCATCGACTCGCTGCTGCGCGCGCTGGCCAAGCACGGGGCCCCCGGCGAGCTCTATCTCGATAACGCCAAGGTCTATCACGCAATTGGCCTCAAAGCTGCCTGCTACCGGCTCCATATCCGGCTTCGCCACCGACCGCCCGGGGACCCTTCCCCCGGAGGACTCATTGAGCGCTTCTTTGAGACCGCCCAGGACCGGTTTGAATCCGAGGTACGGGCACAAGACGCAATCGCTCTCGATGATCTCAACCGGGCCCTCAGCGCCTGGATCTCGATGGATTACCATAACTCCATCCATTCCGAGACCGGCCAGACTCCCAACGACCGCTATTATACGGGACTCACCGTCATCCGCCACGTGGAAATGGACCAGGTGCTCGCTTCCTTCCTTAGAAAGGTTACCCGGGTTGTCCACAAAGATTTTTCCGACATCAGCCTCGATAAGCGACTCTACCGGGTCGATCCAAAGTTGAGAGGCGACAAGGTCTGGGTCCACTACGATCCCTTCTCCTCCTCAGACACCGTGAAGATCTATTCCCTGAAAGGCGAATATCAGGGATCGGGCGTTCTCCATCACCGCGAGGCCGAGCAACCGCCTCTTCCCGCACAAGCTCGGGGAAAACCCAAACACAACCTCATCGATCTCCTCGTTCGGGAGCACCGGGAGCAACTCGCCGCAAACACTCGCGGCATCGATTACCGCAAGGTCGTTTCCGTGCGGCCGTGGCCGTTTCATGCCTTTGTCAAAGCCTTTGCCCGGCTGCTCGGAAAAGAAGTGGGCATCTCCGCTTTCACGGCACAGGAGCTCGAAACCCTCAAAAAACTCTACAATCAAAACGTTCAGCTCACAGAATCCGTGCTCACGCAGGCCTTCGCCCGAGTGCCTGACAAGTCGTTCCCCTACCTCGTCGGTGGGCTCAAACAAATCCTGCAGCAAAAGGAGTAACAGCCATGTTCCTCAATCATTTTAAAATGAACAGTCATCCCTTCCAGGAACGCCCTCCCGTGGAATGGATCCTCAACGACCACCGCATCTCTCAGTCCCTGGCAAGACTCGACTACTTTGCCCAGCAGGGGACCCTGGCCCTCATCATCGGACCAACCGGTACCGGAAAATCCACACTCTTAAGGCTCTTCATCCATAACCTCTCTAAAAACCGCTACCGCCCCGTTTATCTCCACTTCACCGGAATCCCGTCATCCAGCTTGCTCCGCCTCATTGTGACCCAGTTGGGAGAAGCCCCCAGGCGGGGCAAGGACAATCTCTTTTTGCAAATCCTCGATCGTACCGCAAAAGAAGATCTCACAACGCTCCTTATCATCGACGAAGCCCACCTCATCGATCCGCAAGCTTTGACTGATTTGCGCCTTCTGGTCAGCTCGGCACTGGATACCGATGCTCCCGTAAAGATTGTCCTCAGCGGCCAGGAATCCCTCGCCAAGCTCCTCGCCCGAGCATCTCTTAGCGATCTTGTCAACCGAATCACCGTCCGATGTCACCTCGGCTCCCTCACCAAGGACCAGACCACCTCTTATATCGACTCCAGAATGTGCTGCGCGGGTAGCAGCAACGAGAAGGTCTTCGAGCCCGAAGCCAAATCCCTCATCCATGACTATGCAAGCGGCATCCCAAGGCAGATCAACAACATCGCTACCGCCTGCCTCCTCAATGCCGCCGCCCAAAAACTCAACAAGATCAACGAATCCCTCGTAACCGACACCATGGCCGAATTCCGCCTTCCATAGGAGAAAAACATCATGGCAAAGCGTTATTCTAAGGAAAAACTCCGGATACTGCGAAATCAGATCCCCATCTCCCGGCTTATCTCTGATTTTCTGCGCATCCCCTGCAAAGTATCAGACGGATATTTTCGCTTTCTATGCCCCCTGTGCTCGGAGTTTCAAACCGCCGCCAACCCCAAAACCAACCTGGCCAGGTGCTTCCGCTGTCAGAAAAACTTCAATCCAATCGACATCGTCATGGCTGCCAAATGCTGCAACTTCCGTGAGGCTGTTGAAATGATCGACGGCTTACAAGACTGCTGACATCTGCCCGTGTTCCCTCACAAGTTCCTGCCAACTTGTGGGGGAGGACATCTTCATCTAAACTGGGACTCTCAGAGTCAGGTATTGTGAGACGTAGCACCGTACGGCATTCGGTCCCTGTCAAAATATCATCAAAACAACCCCTATGTTTTTGACCTGGATGGACAGTCTCACAGTATTAACTATCAGCCGGCAGAATCTGAAAGCTTGCTATTCGGCGGTAACTCAAACTGGCGGGGCCCGGTCTGGTTCCCTGTCAACTACCTTCTGATCGAGTCCTTGCAGAAATTTCATTACTACTACAGCGATTCGCTTAGGGTGGAATGCCCCACCAATTCGGGAAAAATGATGACTCTCGATCAGGTCGCCAAATACTTATCCAGCAAGCTGATAAGCCTTTTCTTGCGCAATCCCGAGGGAAAGAGGCCGATCTATGGCGAAATCGGAAAATTTCAGCAAGATCCCGAATGGCGCGATCTAATATTGTTCAATGAATACTTTCATGGAGACAACGGAGCTGGGTTGGGTGCCAGTCACCAGACGGGTTGGACAGGTTTGGTAGCCAAACTCATCCAACAGTCAGGCGGGCAGGACGGATCGCCACAGGATACCGGCATAAATCAGGCAAATGAATAAAATACCACAAGCAAAGCGGGAAAAAGGAATCAGGACTCGCCGGCATGACAAAAGGACTTTCTTACTGATGGTCACGCTCCTCGTCGACGACGTCACAACGAGACGTAAAAGGCTCCTGAGTCACCCGACCATCATTCCCGCATGCTCCTCGGAATGACAGATGGCGGCTTTGCATTTCTTTGCCGCTATACCGCGCGGCCCGGGAAAACAAACTCGTTTCTATGTAAAGCTCTTTCCCAACTAGTCCTCGCATCCCCCCGATGCCCATCGACAGATCGATGCTACAATTTGTCTTGAGCACATCGGCAAAAAGACGCATAATTAAGTTTATGGATCTGCTCTCCAATGTGAACATTTCTTATCTCGCTAGTTGGGTACTAACCACCTTTTAAGGAGATTGATCATGATAAAAGCTTTTGCGGCATTCGAACCGAAAGGGGAACTTCAGGCCTTCGAGTATGAGCCGGGCCCGCTTAAATCTCAGGAGGTAGAAATTGATGTTCAGTACTGTGGTATCTGCCATAGTGACCTGAGCGTGATCCACAATGAATGGGGAATGTCTAAATATCCAGTCGTTCCTGGCCACGAAGTGGTAGGGGCGATCGCCAAAATAGGAGAAAAGGTTAAGCATCTTTCAGTCGGCCAAACAGTTGGGCTGGGCTGGCATGCCGGCTACTGCAACGAATGTAAACTTTGTCACTCCGGCGACCACAACTTATGCACCAATGCACAAGCGACCATCATCGGACATCATGGCGGTTTTGCCGAAAAGGTGCGTGCGGCAGCCAACAGTGTGCTTCCCATCCCCGCAGGTGTTGACCTGGAAGCTGCCGGCCCCCTGTTTTGCGGCGGGGTTACGGTTTTTAATCCGCTGATTCAGTTCAATATCAAACCCACCGACAAAGTGGCGGTGATCGGCATAGGGGGGTTGGGTCATATGGCGTTGCAGTTCCTCAATGCATGGGGCTGTGAAGTAACGGCATTTACCTCCAGTGAAGACAAAAAGAAGGAGGCCATGCGTATGGGGGCTCACCATACGTTGAGCTCCCGCGATCAGCAAGAAATCGAGGCGGCGGCAGGTCGTTTTGATCTTATCCTTTCCACGGTCAACGTGAAGCTGGACTGGAATCTTTATCTGGGCGCATTGAAGCCTCGCGGACGTTTACATTTTGTTGGCGCAACGTTAGATCCACTGGATATAAATGTGTTTTCACTCATCATGGGGCAACGCTCCATATCCGGCTCTCCGGTAGGCAGCCCCGCTACGATAGCCATGATGCTTGAATTTTCTGGTCTCCACAACATCAAACCGGTAATTGAAAAATTCAGTTTTGATGCCATAAATGAAGCTATCGCAAGATTAAGGAGTGGCAAAGCTCATTATCGCATTGTGCTTTATCGCTGATTCAGAGCAACACGATTCTAAGCGTTATGTCTTGAACGGGTGCTATCACAATCGCGGCAACACCAATCAGAGTCTAACCGAGTGCGCAAGTACCGGCCGGCGTGTTATACTGGTTGAGAATGGATTGTTTCTGTTTGTTATGAGCCCAATCGGCTGGATTCCCGCTTTCGCGGGAATCCAGAATAAATAAAGGTTCTTCGCGGATTTGCGTGATGTTGTTGCTCCTCAGCCGTTCGCCCTGAGGTATCGAAGGGCGAACCATCCACTCGTGCTTCGATACCTCAGCACGAACGGGGCATGTAAATCGCGCTAATCCGCGAAGAACCTAAATAAATACGTACAATGCAGATTTTCATCCTTGAGAGGTATAGAAGAAGTACTATGAGGATATAATATGAGTGCAAGTGAAACGTCTCAAAGCAGGCTTGCCGTACTTATTGATGCAGACAACGCACAGCCATCCATAACGGAGGGACTTCTATCGGAAGTTGCAAAATACGGTGTTGCCAGTGTGAAGCGTATTTACGGTGACTGGACGACACCGAGCCTAAGCGGATGGAAGTCCGTCCTACTGGAACACTCCATCCAGCCGGTTCAACAGTTCCGTTATACTGTGGGGAAAAATGCAACAGACAGCGCAATGATCATAGATGCAATGGACTTGCTCTATACGAAACGTTTTGACGGATTCTGTCTAGTGTCTAGTGATAGTGACTTCACTCGTCTCGCCTCCCGGATTAGAGAGGAAGGCCTGCTCGTGTACGGGTTTGGAGAGAAGAAGACCCCAAAAGCTTTTGTATCCGCATGCGACAAGTTCATCTTCACTGAAGTTCTGAGATTCCAAGAGGATGCTGGGGCGGCCGTCAAACCTAAGACCGCAAATGAACTGAAGAGCGATGCCAAACTTGTGGCTCTTCTAAGAAGTGCTCTTGAAGCGGCTTCCGACGAGAGTGGGTGGGCCCATTTGGGAGCCGTGGGCAGTAATCTCGCCAAGCAGGCCTCAGAGTTCGACCCTCGGAACTACGGCTTCAGCAAGCTCGGGGAACTCGCCAAAGCCACCAAGCTCTTTGATGTTGATGAAAGAGTCCAACGTGACGGTCATTCCAAAACAATCTATATTCGCGACAAGCGGAAGAAGCCCAAAGAATAGACTCTTATTGTGATCCGAATGCCCCGAATAAATCCGTCGATGTAAGTATCCCTGTCGGTGGTGGTCGAAACCCCTCGCCTTCAGGTGCAGCAAACCTCAGGTTGTCGCCAGGCGACTTGTCATTGCGGCCTCAAAGCTGGGATCCAGAGGCGCCGCCCCGTCTAGGCTTGGACCGCGAAGAGGTTCGAAAAATATCTCATCGTCGCTACGATCTACCATGGGACTAAAGCTGACTTCGGTGGTTGATACAGTCGGCGAACCCACGACAGAATCGCCCGCAGATACCGGAAGGCTGGCGGCGGCAGGGGCGGGAATTCCATTTACCACGGCTGTTTTGCGGTCTCCGCAATCAGCGCTCCTATTGCCCACTGCGGCAAGCAGAACAATGCAAAGGTCATAGACACACAATTACAGTTTCTAAAAGCTGCCATGTTACCCTTCTTGCTAAGTCCTTTTGTGAAAGCCGAAAGTTCCACCCTCCCTTATCTAGAGTTTCCGGATGAAAACTGACTGGGGTATTGCCATTGACCGGATTACTTTAACGCCGTGCTACGAGAGCTGTTTGACATTCACGAGGAAGAAGGTTTGGATTAACTGCCCGAGGTATACGTCTAAAGGGTTTGAACAAGACGGCGCCAGTTTCAATCCAGCGGCGCCGCCCAGTTTAGGACGGGGTTTGAACGGAATTGAAACTATACTCAGTAGGGATGAAAAGCTGCAATTTGGATCACCCCGATAACTGCGTTCCTGTCATTCCCGCATGCTTCTGGCGGGAATCCACAAAGGGGGGCAGGGCTGGATTCCCGCCAAAGCTTGTCCCCGCGGGCTTTAGGCGGGGAACGCGCGGGAATGACCGAGGGTGAAGTCGGAAATAAAGAAACCGAAATGAAGTTTCATAAGAGTGATAAATGTCCGACATTTGGTGGAAGAACCGGTAAGCAAAAATTTCGTTGCCAACGAACTGGTTACTTGTTATTAGAAAATAGTGATATACCGTATGTTACGGTTACATTAACTTTTAAGTAGGCCTTCAAGCTATAATTTTTAGGTTTTTCGTAGAGTCGAGAGAACAAGGCTGTGAACGAGATATCCCTCGAAGCCGTTAAAGACCAATTGAACTGCATCCTGACGAGTTCGGATTTTGAGTCAACGCGTCAGCTCTCGGAATTTCTCCAGTTTGTCGTTGAAGAGACGTTGGCTGGAAGGGCGGACCAGATCAAAGCATATACCATTGCGACCTCCGTTTTGGGGAGAAAAAGCGACTACGATCCCCAAACCGACGCCACCGTGCGCATCCTGGCGGGAAGACTTCGAACCCGGCTGGAGCATTACTACAGTGAACTGGGCAAAAGCGACCCCATCCGCATAAGCATCCCCAAAGGCCGGTATATTCCCTTCTTTCAATTGAATGAATCCGATGAGAATCATTCCAACGGTCAAATCAATCAATCTACATTATCCTCTGTTTCAGATAGACCGTCAATTGCAGTGCTTCCCCTTGCTAATTTGAACGGCAATCCTGAAGAGGACTATTTCACCCAAGGGCTGACCGAACAACTGATCATTGCGCTGAGTAGCTACCCAAGTTTGTTGGTTTTGCCTCGATACGCAACTCTCAGTTACAAGGACCGCACTAGGGATGTGAACCAGATCGGGAGTGCTTTGGGTATCCGATTCATTATGGAAGGCAGCGTCAGAAAAGTCGGTCAAACAGTGCGGGTGAACGTTTATCTCAGCGATGTCCTCACGAGAAGGCAGATTTGGGCGCAAGCCTACGAACGTAATCTCACTTTAGAAAATCTATTGTCTGTACAAGATGAAATCGCACAAAATGTCACCATCACGATTGGTGACGCTTATGGGGGGGTGATCCCCAGAATTGCAGGTAAAGAGAGCCACACAAAAGAAAAGTACGAGAGCCTCACGGCGTATGATGCTTCACTGCATTTCATGCATTTTTTCTCAGAGATAAACCCGACTAATTACTCCCGGGCTCGGCAGGTTTTGGCGGAGGCACACAAAGAAAATCCGAATGACCCTGAACTGTGCGCGATGCTGTCGACTATATGCAGAGCGGGATATGGTATGGGCTTCTCGGATGAAGGCAACCCTCTGGATAGGGTTTTATATTTGGCGCGCAGGGCGGTCTCCCTCGATCCCCTGTCGCAGACAGCTCGATCTGCTCTTGCGGGTGCCTATCAACTTGCCCGCGACCGACGGGGGGTAATCCGCGAGTCGGAAGCTCTGCTATCACTGAAACCTTTGGGAACCCTATTTGCCGTTGCCGCGTGGAATATAGCTCTGGCGGGTGAATGGGAACGTGGACTGAGGATCCTTCGTGAGCAGATGGAGATGTTGCAATACTACCCCGGTTGGTTTCACGTAGCTGGTTTTTTGGACTACTATCGGAAGTCCGAATACGAAACCGCCTTGAGGGAGGCTCACATGGTGAACACACCTACCATCATACACGATCCTCTGCAGAGGGCGGCCGCTCTTGGTCAATTAGGGAGGATCAAACAGAGCAGACGAGCGATCGCGGAACTGCTCAAGCTCCGCCCGGATTTCGCTGCAGATCCGCGTCGCTATCTAAACTGGCTGATCCCCCTCGATGAATTGGTTGATCATGTGCTCGAAGGGGTTGAGAAAGCCGGGCTGTCCCTTTCTTAATTCATGTTCACCACGATGCCATCCGCTCCGGTCGTCAGGCCGAGGCCCTGCTGGCTGGTCTTGAGATGCAGTACGACTCCGTTTTCGTTCTGCAGCCACAGATCGCCCTTGCCCTGGTTGGTAGCAGAATACCCCAGGCTTCCTTGCAAATACGTTCCCGGAAATTGCGAAACGTTATTCAGATTGTAAACTTCTCCTGAAGCCTGAATGTGAGAAGCCCCAATCCCGCCAATGCCAAGACCTCCCAGTTTAAAATCATACGTGTTGCCCTGAAAATTCAATTTTCCTCCCCCCAGTTGCCCGTTGAAAATGTAGGCGAGCTCGTACTCGTTGATTGTCACGGTTCCCGAAGGCGGCGGGGACTGCTGGGCAGACACCGGCAGGGAAAAGGCAATCGTTAGGAAAAGGACAAACACGACCTCAATACAAGCTCTGCTTAAATTATGAATCATTGTTATGCTCCTTTCAAAATGATGCAAAGATATCACAATCCATCCATTGTTAAGAAAACAGATCTATTGACTCACTGGAACGGTCAACACAGGAGCAGGCTGCCGTTCTGCCGAGCCGGCAATGATCATGCCCCATAGCTCGATGAACAACCTGAATGCAAGCTTGGTAATCTGATCATTGTCATCGATGAAATACCAATGCTTCCTGTATTTGACCATTGCGGAAGCATTGTCCGGTTTTTCGGTCGATACACGAATGCGGATATCCCTTCCCGCCGTTCCCCTGGCAGGGAATTTGACGGCCCGCTCTTCACTCGCTGGATCGCTCGGAATTTCGACAGATGCAGTCAGGATCTGAATCAGGTCAAACACCGATCTTGTTGTTATGGTAATGCCCTTCTTTTCTAGTCCTTCCCATGAAGAGTAGAGGGGCAGCACGATCTCCTCGGACTGGTCGGACGGCATGGGCTGACCGAGTATCGTTAGGAATTCGGATACTTCTTGTGAGCAGTCCGGAGCATAATGGCTGATCACCACGTCGTATTCGCCCTGCTCACCACGGTTTTTCGCCAGGTAAAGAACATTTGACATATGCAGGTCTGAGAGCAACTCGACAAGACGCAGAAATCTAGGGTCTGGCTCAGCCCTCGCGGACGGTAGAAAGTCGGGGTTGCTGATTCCGTTCACCCGTTTGGCCAACATCAAAAGGGGGATGCCTGACTGATAAGATGAGTCAAGGTAGAGCAGCAGGATGTCCAATGGCATTGGCTTCAGAATTTGTCGAAGATACTTGACACCTTGAACGGGTGTGTATGTGATGGTCGGATTTTCCTCATATGCAAAGCCTCCACCGAAAGGTACCAGGTTACCTTCATAGCTGCTGCTCGAACCATATCCGACCTGGAAGCCGGCGTTGGCCGAAAAGCGAACATTCGCCGTCACATTCGATACCGCAAGCAAGCTGGTGCCTTCACCATAGCGCCTGTTGACCACCGCCATGAGCATCTGTTGCTCATTGGTTCGTTTCAAAGCTTCGTTGTAAGCAGCCCTTCCACCGCTGATGGTAGCCGGGCCGACCGTACTGCAGCCCGAAAGTGCCCACAATATAAAGCCTGATAATGCGACAGTGAATTTCCATTTGGACCCGTGTTCATAAAATCGCATATTCAACCGTATCCTATATATGCAATAGACCA
This sequence comes from uncultured delta proteobacterium, assembly GCA_963781715.1. Lineage (GTDB taxonomy): Bacteria > Desulfobacterota > Syntrophobacteria > Syntrophobacterales > Syntrophobacteraceae > Desulfoferrobacter. Next base: position 2,606,443 of record CAWAGW010000010.1, on the reverse strand, counting down.
CTCCCGTGCCTGTAGTCTGCACGCAAATGGCTTTCCCAAGGAATCCCAACATGTGCCCCGGTCGTGTTTTGGAGCGCTTCGGCCTTGATAGTGCTGCTCGGCTAACGTAACTTCCGTGTTTGAGAAGATGCCGGACAATGTATACCAGATGCCCGCTGAAGAGAATATGTGCCTCACTGCAACGACGCTCTCGTTATCCGGAATCTGGGATTCGGTATCGGTTGCAAACCGGCAGAGACTTTCGTCACCATGCACTAAGCTTAGCCTATGGACTTAATACCAGCATGAGGATGAACATCACTATAGCCAGCAAGCCGGCTGCAACCGTTCTAAAGATATACTGATCACGGAAAATTAGGCTCAATAGTCTCATTTCACCTGCCCACCTTGGCATTCACAAATATATCTTGCTTGATATCCTGATCACTGCAAATCCGTCAGCAGCTTTTTGAAGTCTCCAGAATTGTGCAGAATCTGTTTGGCCGCCTCGCGCAGTCGGTCCACTTGCTCTGGCTCGAGATGGAACGAGGTAGGAAGTTGTTTGAAGTAGGCACGATCGGCTGCATTCTTCAGTGCATCGAACTCCACATCGATAAGGTAGAACTGAATATCTCCACAGGAACCCGGCTCTGTCGAGATCTGGCCCTCGGGACATCGGCCGCGACGGATGTCATCGGCCCACTGGTCGAAGCTGTCGCGAACCAGCATGATGGTATCCTGATTATAGCGGGCGATGGCGACCGAGGAATACGCGGCAACCATGTCCCCAAATGAAAGTGGGCCCAATAGGCTCCATTTAGGGTTGTTCTCCGTTTGAGCGTTCACCAGGATGATGGCGATCTTGTGGGCATTGGGCTTGTCCGAATGCTTCAGCGCGTTCCACGCATTACCCTGAGCTCCTATGCGTGTCAAAAGGACCCGCAGACCGAGATTGTCCGCCACGCCCCCGTCCACCAGATGGAGATAGGGAGTCTTGGTACTGTCGAGGAAGGGACGGATATTGTTGGCGAGGTTGAATTGCCGGCTGGGAAGTGATCTTGTTTCCAATGCCTCCTCGAGCAGCTTCGGCAGATGGTAGTCGCAGGATCCGGCATAGTTCTTGACAAGGATCGGCGTCAAGAGAATCGGTACGGCAGAAGAGGCGGCACAAGCCCGCGCTACTGAGAAACCGGCAAGGTCCGAACAGATCATGTCGAAAACATCCTGGGTGAATACCACGCGCGTTCCATGCACAATTTCGGTCGCGTTGAGGAAGACCATAGTGCCCTTTTGCTTGAGCATGTCGCTAAAATTCGCCCCGTCGAAGACATACTTATCGTAATACTCAGCAGCCAGATCGCTGCGCCCGAACCAGGGCGACCAGAGTCGCACCCAGTTGTATGGATTGAAAAAAGTCCGCATCAGGAGAGCCCCTTCAATATTTTTATTGAGGAACTTCTCCTGAAAATCTTCAAAAATACGGTCCCCGAAAAGACCGTAGTACGCTGCGGTAAAACTTCCGCCCGACACACTGGAAATGGCGTCCACCTCATCCAGAAGAGGCGTTTTGCGACCGTCAATGGTAGCTGACGTATCCCTGAGCGCCTCGAGCACCCCGTATGAAAAAGCTGCGGCCCGAGTTCCACCCCCGGAAAAGGCGAGCAGCACCATCAACTCGGCGGACTCCTTCAGCTGATGCATGTTTTTCGGCTCGTATCCGTAATTGGGATCATAGTGAGCAAGGGGTGCATTCACCGGATAGTGGGCGCAGCCGGCCGCAACAAACAGGCTTAGAGCAACAATCAAAAAGAAGCAGGAAAGGGGCCTCGGCAGCACACTCTTTTGCCGTAAAACACTATGGATTCTTCTCACATCTATCATGGCAGCAACTCCCTGTGGTTTACGGTCACCTGGGCCCTTCCAGTCAAATCAGTTGCTTATACGAAAAAGATTTCTCGCGTCCGGCTCAAAATGACAATTATCGGACGGTCTCCTGGCGCTCACGTTGAAACAATAGAGATCAGGGAATCATACCGCATTCAAACAATTTGTTGGCTATTGGAGCCGCCACGCGGTCGATAAAAGCTTGGCGCAGTTGGGGATCATTGTGCAGCAGCTCTATTACCCGCTGTTCCATCTGCGCCTTTTGCCCAGTTGGTGGATGAGACCTCTGCATTGCCAGTTCCTCACAGGACGAGCTCTGGTACTTTTGGATGACCTTCTGAGCCACCTTATCCATTATGGGGTAAGATTCCTGAGCGCTGGCAATGCCTGCATAAAGCAGCACGAGCAAAAGTACCGGTACAAACAAGTAAGAACGTCTGATCATGGCTTTCTCCTCTAAGCAATCGATTTATCTCCAAGTTATGTGAATTGAACCACAGAGGCACGGAGAGCACAGAGATGAATCTTAATTTTGACCGATCGAGGGGTACTTGATCAAACGAATCAAGCTTCGCGATCATAGATCTATCCGGTCTTCGATTGACGAATTTACCCCGAGAAATGAGACTAATCCTTGAGGGTCCTTTCCCGGCCGCCACTCGGCCGGGAAAAAAGGATCAAACTCTGCGCTCTCTGTGCCTCTGTGGTTAATCTTTGGTCGCAGCCAATGGCCGCTCTGTGTTTCCAGTCTTCTTACTGTGGCGGGTTCACCACCACGTAGACCATCTGACCTCCTTGAAAGACAGGTTGATACCACGCGCTCCCAACATGATAGTAAGTGACGCCGCTCACCACCACTGGAACCGCGGAAGCGTAAGCCGAACTGAACGCGGCAGCCGTCATGGTTGAACCGATGACTGCGCCTGCCACCGCCCCGGCAGCAAAAGCCCCGGCGCCGTAATGAGGATAATATCCGCCATAAGGTGGATGATAACCATAACCATAGCCGTAATGGTAATCATCGTGGTCGGAGGCGTAGTTCTGCCGGCTTTGTTGGGCATTTTCACCATAGTTTTGCCGGCTTTGCTGAGCCTGTTGCCCGTAAGACTGGCGATTTTCCTGATTCCCCTGCACGGTGGACTGTCGGCTCGACTGCATGCCGGCGCGTCCCGACTGCATTTGTTCGGCCGAGGACTGTCGGCTGGACTGCATACTTTCGCGACTGGACTGCCAATTTCCGCTGCTGGCAGCGCCTCTATCGCTGAATCCTCCTTGATGAGAGCCTCCCCAGCCACCGCCTCCGCGTTCGCCACCAGAGAAGTCTCCACCACCGAAGCGACCGCCGCCTGAGAAATCGCTACGCGAAAATCCGCCGCCACCGCCTCCAAAGCTTCTGCCGCCACCGCCGCCCCCCCAACCCCTGGCGTCGGCGTTCGTCGCTACGAACACAACCATCAGGAACAGCCCCATCCAGACCATCCCATATATCCATCTCTTTGTTCTCATGGCTATTTCCCTTCTTTCGTCTGCACCGGCTCTGTCTGCATCATCTGCCGTGGGGAAAACGCAATTTTCACCGCACCTTTGGGCGGCTTAAAGACAAACAGCGAATCAGGGACCTTCGGTGCAAGGTTCCAGTCGCTGAACTGCGCCCAAAACTGAGGTCGCCCATCTTGACGCCGGTAGGTTATCACTACCCTTTGCGGGAGAGGCTTATCGCCTTGCGCGACCCACACCTGCAAGTCCTCTTGATCTCCACGCAGAGCCAAGTGGTCGCAGGGAACACCGGCGATTTGCGACTGCTCGACATAGGCGGCGACAACCACTTGTTTCGGCAACACCTGGTCCAGCTTGCTCGACAGCATTTCGGCCAGCGGGAAGCGCATTCCGAGGTCATTCAAGAAATACGCAACGGCCTCGTCAACTGTGCCAGGCTTACTTACTGTGGCATAGACATTATCTTTCATGAACAAAAGCGATAAATCCTTACCATCAAAAATCAATTGGCTCTTTGACCCATCGCGATTCGTGGTGTCTACTCGGAGATGATCGGGCCGACTGAGCACGATGTTCCGAGTTTCGCCAAATTCGATTTTCTGTCCAAACTCCTGCACCACGTCGAATCCCATGTCAACCGTGACACTAAAGTGCTTGGCCTGAGAGAGAAAATCGGCCATCCGCTGCAGCGCGGCCATTGCCTTTTCAGCGCTTTTGTCTTGGTCGGTCGGGCTTGCCTGTTGAGCACTGACCGGCGCAGCAACCAACACCAACATAAAAGCCAATAACAACGCACCCCCTGATATTGCCTTTTTCATATTGAATTCCTTTCTCTTGATTTGATATTCAAACACCTGATGACCAGTAAAACCAATCCGTTATGCAGCCTGCTTGCAAGACGTCCTACGATGCACTCTGTAATCCCGCACCTCTTTTTCATGCCCTGGAGGACCAGGGCTAAGTATTCTCAGTGTCATTCCTTCCAGCTTCGTTCTTCTTTCTCTCTAAATAAGACTTATCGAACAGCAATGCACAGGAAATTGGCCAATAGAGCATATGAATAGTTGTTATCACAACGGGCTTTTCTGCTCATGTCAAAATGCAACACACGTCCACCCCTCAAAAATCCCCCATTGATTGAGTGGGTACAGAAGCCACTGGATTATATAATTTTACTTCTATCTATTAAGGATTGCCGGTCTTTTTTTGAATGTAGTTTACGGTATGTTACGGTTACTAAGATCTGTTTGGCATAAGGTGGCGGATCATAAAAGGACGGTTTCTATTTGTTTCACGTAAAGGTCGATGTCACCGAGTTTAGCAAGAACCTGCCCGCAGAGAACGGCAGGGTCCATGCGTTCGTAGTCATGAGCAAGAAGATTTCTAAAACCGGCGATCCTTGCGAACTCGAAGGCAAAATTTGGATCCAGAAGCTCATGCTCGCCGAGAATGTCGAACGCCTCGTGATAAGATTGGGGAGGTCTTAAGCCTTTTTCTCTGATGATGATTTCAGCCAATGCGATGCAACTGTCGGCCATAAGATACAGGTAATAGAGCAATGCGCCTCGGTAGACCGGATCAACCGTGAACCTCTCCATACAGTCACCTTTTAGTCCCGCGACGAGGTCGCGATACTCACGAATTCTGGAGATCTTCTGTCGCGCTTGTTCCATCAAAACCCCATGACGGCAGCTCTTTGGGTCTTAAAATCTATTGCCCGATGCAAGGCATTCAATTCGAAGTCTGCTCGTAACCGTGGGTCCTCATCCAACAGAACAACGCCGGCACGGATAATGCCGTCCAGCAACATGAGGTTGCGAGTACGATTCAAAACCACCACATCCACGTCATTTCTTCCAAGAGCCCTGCAGAAATCAGCTAGAAGAGACAGCTTCACATCAAAATGGCTGGAGGCAAATTCATCCTTAAGAAAGACCGCCACATCCACATCGCTTAAGGGCCCTTCCTTCCCTTCCGCCAGCGAGCCGAACAGATAGGCGAAAAGAACCTGGTCGCGTCTTTCTTCCAAGCAGCGCCGCAATGTCTTGGCCACATCCATTGCCACCATCCTTAATGCGGTTTGGTCTTTTATGAAATAAAATAATCGTATAAAAGCACATCGCGAATGTCAAACCGTATGATCAATGCGCGTGGACTTGAACGGCCCTGTCTAACGCCCTTTCATCCTTTCCATGGCGGCATTTATACTCGTTTAGGATAAAAACTTCATTTCAGTTTCTCTGATTCCAACTTCATACTCGGTCATTCCCTCGCGTTTTTGGCGTGAACCCGGCGTGCACGCGCCCGGCGCAACAGGTCCAGCCCTGAGCCACTTTATGGATTCCCGCCAGAAGCATGCGGGAATGACGGGAAAGCAGCTATCGGGGTGTTCCAAACTGAGGCTGTTCATCCTTACTTGTATGTATAGCACTTTGAGTCCTGAGGTGGTTCATGGCCATGGCCTCCAATGTCTGGAAAAGCTGCTTGTAAAGATTACAGTAGGGGTCCTTTCGAAAGAGGTCACCGTGGAAGGTATAAGTCCGCACGGGGCAGCCTCCATGACAGAGGTGCAAGTAGTTGCATTCGATGCAATCCTCTTGTTGCATGAGCAGACCTGGTCTCTGTTGAAAGGACTGGCGGACTTCACTTTTCGCCAGTAAATCAGAAAGGCTGCCCGAACCGAAAATGCAGCCATACCGAAACCCCGGGTAGCTTGTTACCCAGCAGTCGCATTGGGCCACATTGCCCATCGGATCGATGCACACGAAATCGCTGGCACAGTTTTCGCGCCATATACACAGGAGATTCTTGTTTCCATAGACGAAATAATCCATCAGGCTGTCAAAGGGACCCACTCTCACGCCCTGTTGGAAGCCTCGTTTCATCCAGACTTCTGCGAGGTCCAATAGAAACTGACTCAATTGATCTGCTTCAACCGGGAAGCCCTTCTTGACATCATTTACGGCTCCTCCAGGGAAAGGCGTATTTATCTGAAAATCCCTGATTCCCAGTTCATCCACAAAATAGGAATAGAATCCTTCGGCACCCAACTCGAAGCTCTGCTCATTGGCCAGGGCAATGACACCTACGTGAATACCGGCATTCATGGCCTGCTTGATGTTGCGCGTCCAGATTCTCTCGTAATCTTGGGGACCGCATCCGCCCCTGAGTTTTCTGTGAAGATTCGGGAAATCCATGGATGATCCCACACTGTTGCCGAACATTTCGGAAAGCACGCGATTCCATTTTTCGCTGTAGGTAATCATGTTGGATTGGAGATAGTTAAAGATTCGCTTTTCCCTGACCGCAGAGATTTCACGTATGATGTCATGCGCCTGCTCAAACCATTCGGGAGGTAAGGTCATCACTTCACCCCCCTGCCAGTAGATGTACAATTCCTCGATCTGGTTTACTTCCATATGATCCATGACTTTATGGATCATGCTGGGTAGTTGATCCAAATGAAGAGTGCACTCGGACTTGCTCTCAAAGCAGTAATCGCAGTCGGCATTGCATGCCAGGGTGGGCAGCAGTATGAGAGAAAAATGCCCTCCGGTCATGACCGCTCCTCGCTACGCCCCGATTGGAACACATCGAGATCGCTTTTCAATTGATGGGCTGCATCCTTGAGCAATTGGAAGAGGCTCTTCACTCCGTCACACCGATACTCCCGTTTGGGCCACTTGAAATAACCGAAACAATTCTCGAGGAATTCACACCTAGAACATTCGCCCCTCTCAGCTACAAGCTCTTTTTTGAATCTGTTCGGAAAACGAGCGATGTCATGCCCGACTTTAGTCCCAGCGAATCTTCTGGATATGGTCTCTTCCCCATCGTCCGAGATGTAACGGAAATAGGCGGGGTCTTCTTCCTGCACGGCCCAGAGCGTTAAAGGTTCACTTCGATAGAAGGCAAGAAACATGCTGTGGAAATATTCTATGGGTTGTGACACCATTGGCTGATGCAGATATGCTTCCAGCACTTGGGATATCTCCTCGATCTGGCCCCCTTCAGGCTGGGATACATCCAGTTTGACAGGGAAATTCAAAGACGCGGCAAGTTTTACGACCTTACTGAATCCGGAAACGACAGGAACGGTGATTCGGACCGGATGCCTGCTCAGGAGCTGAGAGCATTGGTAGAGCAAAGGGAGATCCGTCTCCGGATGTCTGAACCACCAGGTCTACCGGGACGGCATCTCCCCAGAGCGTCAGAGGCCGAAGATCAGCTTGTACGTTAAGGACTTGGACATAAGCAACTCTCTGCAGGTTTTCACCAGCCAGCTCTTTCACGATTATTGAGGGATCGTCAGAGCGAACGATCACGTTTCGCCCGCTATAGGCTGGCAGCATTGGGACCGGAATATTATAAGCGACAATATCCGTCAAAGCTTCTAATCCTGCTAGTATCGATTAACCCAGGCGGTTCCGCGATTTGCCCAACCGGCGCCACGATTGACCCAAGTACCGCCGCGATTGATCCAGCCCCCGCCACCGTTGACCCAGGTACGCCCACCATTAGCCCATCCGCCGCCACCACCGTGGCGATTGGCCCACGCACCACCACCGCCACCTCGATTGGCCCATCCGTGACCGCCTCCGCCACGATTTGCCCAGGCAGCTCCTGCGTTCGCCTCTTCCTCCGGGTTTAGCAATGCTCCGCCCAGGAGAGCGCCCCCGATAACCGCCAACGACCACTTTCCGAGACCTAAAAGAAAAGTCCTTCGATTCACCACCTCTTCTTCGTTGCTGATATTTTCCTCGTTCTCAAACACTTTGGGATTTTCATCCATATCCGGCCTCCTTTGAAAACTACGCAGTGTGAATCCAGTCTTTCATATCAGAACCTGACCAAGCGTCGCCCACAGAAACTCCGCACTCCAATTCACTTGGGTTGCTGAGCAACTTGGTTTTCTGCACCCAGTCTGGAAAAGTGCAAACTTAAAAACCGCCAGTTGCCTTCAGTTTTTTCCAGAGTACCGGAAATGTTAAATGCCCGCTCCCTCTTCTCCTTATTCACCATGCCCTGCGCGGTGACCGTAGCGGCGAACCAGGCGACATTGTCTTTGGAGCCCACCGCGATCCAATCATACTTAAAGTTCAGTGTATTTGCCTTAAATCTGTTGAAGAATTGATTATAGGCGCTGCCGATAGCCTCTTCGCCGACATAAGCTTCACCGGGCCCGGTGCCCATCAGAACGATATTTGGGGCGGACGCATAGGTGTCCATGACACCCTTGAGGTCTTGTGCACTGAGCGCCTTGTCGTGTTGTTCCAGCAGTGCCCTGACATCAGCATCGAGCTTCGATTGATCCTTTTGTGCAAAACATGGCAGCACCATTCCGAGACAAACCAGCACCGTAACTAAGACACTGATTCTTAGACGCATACCCTCTCCTTTCGCTGCTTGATTGAACGCAAAATAGAAACTCTTCCTCACCACGAAGATCGAGACCTTACACGGTCATTAAAAAAAGGTTGGATCGGTGGACTTTGTTTTACAAACAGAGAAACTAATCGCTCCAAATCACTTTGTCGAGAAAATATCCAAACGGTTTGCAAAAACAAGGACCTTGCTTTTTGCGGGCTTCGATGGAACGGCGGGACCTTCAAGCAGGTAGATAAGGCTCGCTCAAAGAACGAGCCCTACAATTCGGCCTAAGTAATCGATAAGAACAGTTAAAAAATCGGATCATAGCTTTTTGAGCCCCGCTCCTTCGACTCACATCCTTTGGCTGGCACGGCTTCGATGCTCCCACCCGGGAACATTGCCGGCATGTTACGGTTGGAGCTCGATCTCACCGGGGCGCCAGGTTTTGTCGAACCACGGCTCAAGCGGGCCGTAGAGGCGTAGAATCATGAACCAACCCTTGCCGGGAATGGTCTGAATCCAGTTGTTTTCCTTGCCTTCGGGAGCGTTCGGGCCAAACCAGACATCCACCGAGCCATCCGCATTTACCTGGAGGTTCTTATCCTGGCTGCTCACGCTCGGGGCCTGCTGATCGGTCTGCAGCATCGAGCGAGTCTGGATGTCGTAGACGATGACCGACCAGAAGTCCTTGACCGGAATGTTCGGCGGCAGGTGCAGCTTGTAGGTTCTTGCGCCATCGAACGGGTTGCCGTCCGCGTCCAGAGCCGACCAAGGATACTGCGACCCTTTGCCGACCATCTTTTCTTCCATCGCCGGTGTCACGCCAGTGGCAAAGTAGTAAAAGAAGGCTGCGCCGTCGAGGTTGGAGACCCCAGGCGAGACTTCGAATTTGTAGCCGCCGAAGAAAGGCAGGCGCCACGAGCTGTCCGGATAGAAGTAAGCGTCCCTCTCACGTATCTTGAAAGCCACGGTGCGCGCGGTTACGGCGCCGATGATGGCGGCGTCCGTCAGGATCTTCTTCATCCGGTCATCGGGGTTGAACGGCTTGCCCTTGACAATACCTATCGAGGCAAAGAGACCCAACGTAGTCGGGTCAGAACCTTCGCTCGGCTCCTCTTGGATGACCTGGTTGAGAAGCCCCCAGAATGAGTAGTCACCCGGCGCGACGAAGTTCGCCGGGACGCCCGAGGCATTGGCGAACTTCACCGGAGAGGGATTGGCTGCATCGGCAAGCGGGTAGATCTTCAGGTGCTTCTTGACCGACTCGACGCCGGGCTTGGGCGATCCATCCACCAGAAAGGTTCGGAAGGGTGCCCAGTTACCGAAGGTGCTCGGGCGCACAACAAAATACCCTTTCGGAATTTCACCTTTGTAGCCGGGAGGAAGGATCAGGTACTTGCCACCCTTGCCCTTGTCGGGGCCGGTGATGCCGATGTCGGTGACCCAGCGATACCAAAAGTTGTCAATGGCACCCAACGACATGGGCGGAACTTCCAGCACCACCGGCCCATTGTGCGTATCGATCCAGATGAAGTTATAGATGGTGTTGTCATTCGCTGTCAGCTCCACGGTCTTAGAGTCGACCAGGGTTTCCCAGATGACATCGGTCTGGTTGTCCGGTCCGAACTTGCGCAGTGATTCGCGCATGCCGGCCTGGTTGACGATCGGAATGGCCAGCAGGTAGGCCTGCAGTGCGCGAGACCGATCCAGGTTGTCGTAGATCTTCTCAACGGTGCCGGGCTTCGGAAAGCCATCGCTCAAATTCAGCGTGCCGATTGAAGTTTCGAGTGTGTCCGGCGTAGCGACGCCCGGTGCGATGGGCGTCGTCATCTTGTACTGGTGAGCCGTCGTTTGCTGCCCCCTGCCAAGACCTGGGGTGAGCGCAATCAAAAAGGCCAAAGCAACAGTGATGAACAGGTTCTTGCACATACTCGCTTGCTCCTTTCTCAGTGAACTATTTGATGTTCAGTCCTGCTAAGCCCTGAATAAAGTTGATATCGATACAGACTTTGAAAATAGTGCCTGAGACCGCTCCGGTTGCGGAGAAAAATGACCAAGGATGAGGTCAAAATCCAGAGATCAACCCCTCAGTTCTCGCCGTCTTGGGGGTTCTTTGTGGTCTCAGGTAGAACATCCGGTCACTTTGGAAACAGAAACTGGATCTGAAAACGAAGCTGCCATGCGGGCCCATTGTCCGGTGTCACTACGTTGTAATAGGCCGTGAGCTGGGTGTTAATCGGCAGCCTGCCAAGGTGGAAAATTTTGCCCGCACCACCGCCAAGGGGCAAGGTCCAACGATCACCCTCTTCCGCCTCCCAATTGCAGGTGATGATGGGAGCGGAACTGAGATACCATCCATGCTCAAAGTTGTAGTTGACGAAAGGCTGGAAAAGCGACTGGGTGAAGGGCTTATCTCCCCAGCCGGCGAAAGACCACTGCGTGTTGGCCAGGAGTCCGACTACCCAAGGTCCCTGAATGGTCAGGACAACCCCGGCCGGACCGGCGCTCCACTTACCGCTTCCAAGCATCGAATCGGTTGCTGTCGGCAGAGTGAAGGTCGGTCCCACCCCCCAGATGAGCTTTTCCGAACCGGCCGGCGACAGGAAGAAGGTCGGGTTGATGTCTCCCAGGCCGAAAGCGCTGTCGATGCCCGGTGCCGGAGAGGGCTGGTTGATGATGGGCATTATCGTCCGCGTGATGAGGTTCCATTCCGCATTAAGCGTGATGGGGATGACCGGCTGGACGTTGAGCACCCACTGGGTGCATTGTTCGGACCGATGCCGAAATTGAAGTTGTTCTGGAGGGGCACACTGATGAGCTTGGCAACGGGGTTCTGAGCTTGTTTCGCCAATGATGTATCAGAATCATCTGTTGCAGCAAACCCGCACGAAGGGAAAAACGTTAATGCCGCTGCTATCAGGACCAAAAGGAACATGCATCCGATCTTTTTCATAGTTTAAAAAATCCTCCTCCTGCTTGTTAGTTACCCTTTTCTATCACCCCGTACACGTGAAGCGCCTCAACGATGCCATGAAAGATCAAGCCCATTCCAATGGCGGCGACAAAGAAGCCGACCATCCGGGTTGCTGCGTCCATACCCGAGGCTTGCCTGCACAAAGGTTCCTGGAAATTGCCAAACATTCTTCAAATTGTAAACATCGCCTGTAGCGGTGATGTGAGACGCCCCTATACCGCCGATGCCAAGGCCTCCTAATTTGAAATCATAGGTGTTGCCTTGAAAATTCAATTTGCCTCCCCCCAGTTGCCCGTTGAAGATGTAGGCGAGCTCGTACTCATTGATTGTCACGGTTTCCACAGGCTGCGGGGATTGCTGGGCGAAGGCCGGCACGGAAAAAGAGATAGCCACAAAAAGCACAAACATGACCCTAATTCTTGCTTTGATTAATGCATTCATTGTCATACTCCTTACTGAAATATGTGATTAAAGATTTGTGGTTCCAAGTTCTGATGGGTTCCGCTCCGCTTTAGCCACTCTCTAGGTTTTAGTCTCCTTGCTTCTTGTTAGTGATCGAGTCAAAAGTACCGTCAGAATCATGTGCAGGACGACCGCCGGCCACAGTAGTATGCCGGCGAAACCGCCCGAGAGGCCGACGCAGATCAGATACAGCGCGACTCCAGCGCTATATATCAACATGCCGAGCAGCGGCGGGCCCGGCCAGCAGGCGACTCCCAACGCAATCAGGGCAATGCCGAGCACACGCGCCACCGGGATGGTGACGCCGGTCAGCTCCGCTCCGAGGAGCAGCCGCCCGACCAATGACGGGACAATCAGCAACGCCAGTCCGGTCGCGGCTTCTCCTACAGCGGCAAGAATAAGCACTCTCTTCATGGCGGCAGTCCCCTTAGTCTTTAGCGCGGGCGACCCGGTCGTGAATGGTCGGAAGCTTCCGGCACTACTTTGCCGCTTTGGGCTCCGGTTCAAGCTTGAAGGTCAGCTTGTCGATGGTGCCGGTGAACTTGAACGGCACATCGTACCGATACTCGACCAGCGCCAGCGGGGTGCGGGTGTCCTCGCCGACGTCGAAGGTTTCGTCCTCCGGGAACGTGATCGGAGTCGAGTGTTCCATGGAATTTTTGGCCACTTCCTTGCCGTCCACAGAGAGCACGCCCGTCCCTCCCTTACCCAGGCCCGGTTCAGCAGGCTTGTAGTCGAAGACGATGGTGTGCTTGCCGGCGCCCAACTCAGGCCCTTCCCACAACGTGCGCTTGAGGTCGAGCAGGTTGTAGAGGAACACCACTTTGCCCCGGCCGAATCCGACCTCACCCTTGCTCAGGAAGAGGCCATAGCCGCCGAAGCGCCCGCCCTGGGTGACGATCATGCCTTCCGCGCCGCCTTCGGGGATCGTAACCTCGGCGGTGATGGTGTAGGCCTTGTTCAGGATGTTCGGTGCAGTGCTGCCCGGCACATCGGTCAGTCCTCCCGTATAGGTGAACTCGGTTCGTCCCGCCGTGAGGCTCGGCTTTGGCGAGTTCCAGCGCGCGAGCGTCGTGTTGTCGAGCGGCAGCACGTCGTACTTCGCCGCCTCGAGGTAGAAGAGGTTCTGCAATTGCGTGAGCTTGTCCGGCATTTTGGCGGCCAGGTCGTTGTTCTCGGTGGGATCCTCCATGACGTTGTAAAGCTCCCACCTGTAACCGGTGATCACGTCTGGCGGCGGCTTGGTGCTCAGCTCCCACGGAAGAGTCACCGGCGTCGTGGCGGCCACCCAACCGTCATGGTAGATGGCGCGATTGCCGAGCATCTCGAAGTATTGCGTCGTATGCCGGGTCGGGGCGTTGGCATTGGCCTTGTCCCAGGTGTACACCATGCTCGTGCCTTCGATGGGTAACTGCTTGATGCCATTGATGGTTTCGGGGGCCGGGATGCCGGTCGCTTCGAGAATGGTGGGCACGATGTCGATCACGTGGTGGAACTGCCGGCGGATGCCGCCAGGGTCGTTGATGTGGCCCGGCCAGGATATGGCCATGCCCTGGGCCGTCCCGCCGAAATGCGACGGCACCTGCTTCATCCACTTAAAGGGCGCGTCGAACGCCCACGCCCAGGGCGCCGCAAAGTGCGGGTAGGTCCGGGCGGAGCCCCAGAACTCGTACCAGAGGTACTGGTCTTTAACCGGCACTTCGACGCCATTGAAGGTGGTAAATTCGTTCGGCGTGCCGTTGAGCATGCCCTCGGCGCTCGCGCCGTTGTCGCCGCTGATGTAGATGATCACGGTGTTGTCGAGCTCGCCGAGGTCTTCGACTGCCTGGACGACGCGGCCGATCTCATGATCGGTGTAGGCCTGGTACGCCGCATAGATCTCCGCCTGCTTAATGAAGAGCTTCTTCTGCTCCCAGTCGAGCGAGTCCCACCGGGGCAGCTTCGCACCCCCGTAAATTTCCTGTCCGTCCGGCCACGGGGTCAGTTGCGCGTTCTCGGGCATGATGCCGAGACGCTTCTGGTTGGCGAAGATCGTCTCTCGCAATTTTTCCCAGCCGTCGTCGAAGAGATGCATGGCGCTGATCTTGTCGATCCATTCCTTGGTCGGATGATGCGGGGCGTGCACGCCGCCCGGAACGTAATAGACAAACCAAGGTTTTTCGGGCGCGAGCTCCTTGAGCTGCTTCATGTACTGGATCGCCTGGTCGGCCATTGCCGTGGTCAGGTTCCAGCCGGGGTTGTCCTGGAAGGGGTAGATGGCCGTGGTGTTGCGGAACAGGTTCGGTTCCCACTGACTCGCGTCGCCGCCGACGAAGCCGTAGAAATAATCGAAGCCCATCCCGTTCGGCCATTGATCGAACGGCCCGGCCTGGCTGTTCTCGAAGAACGGCGTATTGTGATCCTTGCCGAACCACGCCGTCCCGTAGCCATTGTCCTTCAAGATCGTGCCGATGGTGCCCTTCTCGATCGGGATGATCGAGTCGTAACCGGGATACCCGGTCGCGATTTCGCCTACCACCCCGAAGCCCACCGAGTGATGGTTGCGTCCGGTGATGATCGCCGCCCGTGTAGGCGAGCAGAGCGACGTGGAATGGAAGTTGGTGTAGCGCAGCCCACTCTTCGCAATGCGGTCCAGCGCCGGGGTCGGAATGACGCCACCGAAGGTCCCCGGTGAGCCGTAGCCGTCGTCGTCGGTCATGATCAGCAGCACGTTGGGCGCGCCCTTGGGCGGGACAACCCGCGGCGGCCACCAAGGCGTCGACTCGGCGGCCCTTTCTTTGATAACCCCGCCGAACTTCGGATCGGGCGGCGGAAGCTGTTTTCCGCTGATAGTTGTGGTGGCGCTGGGCGAACCCAACTCACCGGTCACTTGCTGCGCCAAGACCGGACCTCTTACGATCAAAAGGGCGGCCACCAGGGTTGCAGTCATTAAAAACAGCTTGGGTGCTTTCATATCCTTCCTTTCTTTCCTTGTTATGTCCGCCCTGTTGAGCGCAGAAAGACCAAAGCATCGCTCAATTTGTGGACAATTTACAACAAGCTACGTCGCTCGCCTCCATGAGCTTTTTTTCGTCTTCGGGCGTCAGCTTCTGCTGGCAATCCTGGTCGACAGTTTTTCCAGCTTGCCGGTGCACTCGAGGGCATCTCGCAACCTCTACCGTCCACCGGCCTGCCGGGATCTTATTCAGAGGGGCACGCTCGCGATGCTCATTAAAACTATGTGCACCGTTGATCCGCGGGCTGCTTCCTACGTAGCAGCCCGCGAGGTTCACGACCGAAACGACGTTATTGGATGCCGAGGGCGGCCTTCTTCATGCCCTCCTCCAACGTCTTGATGTCCTCCGGCGACAACTGCGGACGGTCGATCTTGATTGTCAGCTTGTTGAATTTCGCGGTCAGCGGGAACGGCGGCAGATAGTCTGCGTCGTTGACGCCGGTGATGGTGTCGGAGCCGATGTCGAAGCTCTCATCCCATTGCAGAATGATGGGGATCGTCCTTTCCATCTTCTTCGTTTCCACCACCTTGCCGTCCACCTTGAGCGTGCCGGTGCCGCTTCTGCCGATGCCGGAGAAATTGTTGAAGGCCATGGTTCCGACGCCGAGTCCGTCGTACTTGAAGTCGAACTTGATGGTGTGCCGGCCGGGCGCGAGTACCTCGGGACCTTGCCACTTGACCCACTCCAGATTGAGGAGATTCCAGACGAACAACGGCTTGCTTTTCAGCAGGTAAAAACCCCAGCCCGCGAAACGCCCGCCGGAGGTCGCGATCATGCCCTCGGCGCCGCCTTCCGGCACGGTAATGTCCGCCGTGAGAGTGTAGGATGTGTTGAGCAGGTAAGGAGCATCGCCCTGCGGAACACCGGTCATCGGGCGCGTGTAGACCAACTCGTTCAAGCCGGCGGTGAGGCTCGGACGCTCAGCCGCAACTCTGGCTCCCACCGACGCGTCCAGCGGAAAAACCTGGTACTTTTTCGCTTCCTCGACGAACATCTTGCGCATCTCCTCGACCTTCTCCGGATGCTGCGCGGCGATATCCTCGGACTGGTTGAAGTTCTTGGTCAGGTGGTAGAGCTGGAACACCTGGTTGTTGAGAGGGTCCGGGTTGGCGGGGCTGAAGGCATCCCAGGGCACGCGGTCGACCTTGGTGCTCAACAGCCAGCCGTCGTGATAGAGTGCCCATTGGCCCATCATCTCGAAGTATTGTGTCTTGTGGCGGGACGGGGCCTTGGCGTTGGCGGCGTCGAAAGTGTAGGCGAAGCTTGTCCCTTCGATCGGCTTCTGCTTGATGCCGTCGACGGTTTCAGGCGCTGCAATGCCGGTGACCTCGAGCAGCGTGGGCGCGACATCGATCACGTGCATGAACTGCTCGCGCAGCCCCCCCTTATCCTTAATGCGCGCCGGCCACGAGATGACCATGTTCTGGTTGACGCCGCCGAGCCGGGACGCGTTCTGCTTGAACCAGTCGAAGGGCGTGTCGAAGGCCCATGACCAGCCCGCTGACATGTGGTTATAGGCAAATTCGGTGCCCCAGGCGTCGTAGTACTTCATCTGCACGTCCACCGGCGGGCGGACGCCGTTAAAGAACGCGACCTCGCTGAACGTGCCCTCCGGTCCGCCCTCGGCGCTGGTGCCGTTGTCGCCGTTGATGTAGATGATCAGAGTGTTGTCGAGCTTGCCCAGATCCTCGAAGGCCTGGATCACGCGGCCGATCTCATGGTCGTTGTAGGCCACGTAGGCGGCGAACACCTCGGCCTGCCGGATGTAGAGCTTCTTCGCCTCGGGCGAGAGCTTGTCCCACGGCGTGAGAACGTCACTGGGCCAAGGCGTCAACTCTTCGTCCGGCGGAATCACGCCGAGCTTCTTCTGGTTCTCGAAGATGCGCTCGCGCAGCTTCTCGTAGCCGTCGTCGAACAGATGCATTGCATGGATCTTGTCCACCCACTCCTTTGTCGGGTGATGCGGCGCGTGCGAAGAACCGGGCACGTAATGGAGGAAGATCGGCTGGTTGGGGTCGGTCTGGTGAATCCGATACATCCAGTCAATGGCGTCGTCTGCCATCGCGGTGATCAGGTTCCATGAGGGCTCCTTGCCGGTGACCGGCCAGACCTCCGCCTTTGGATCCGATCGGTCCATCTTCAGGGTGCCCTCGTGCCCGATCCAAGGGTAGATCTGGGTCGTGTTGCGGAAGAGGTTCGGTCCCCACTGGTTCGCGTCGCCGCCGACGAAACCGTAGAAGTAGTCAAAGCCCATGCCGGTCGGCCACTGGGTGAAGGGCCCGACCTGGCTGGCCTGGTAGGTCGGCGTGTTGTGATCCTTGCCGAACCACGAGGTCGCGTAGCCGTTGTCGCGCAGAATGCGGCCGATGGTCGCGTTATCCACGCCGATGACGCTGTCGTAGCCGGGGAAGCCGGTGGCCTGCTCGGCGATGACGCCAAAGCCGACCGAGTGATGGTTGCGCCCGGTGATCAGCGCCGCCCGCGTCGGCGAGCACAGCGAGGTGGACATGATCCGGTTGTAACGCAGCCCGTCTTTGGCGATGCGTTCCATGGACGGTGTCGGTATGACGCCGCCAAAGACGGTGTTGATCGCAAAGCCGGCGTCGTCTGTCATGATCAGCAGGATGTTCGGCGCGCCCTTCGGCGGGACCACGCGCGGCGGCCACCAGGGTTTGGATTGCAGCGCATCATCCTTGATGACGCCGCCAAACTCCGGTGCCGGCGGCGGGAGCTGCTTGCCGCTTAGCGTGGTGGTGGCGCTGGGTGAGCCCAGTTCACCCGTGACCTGTTGGGCCATGGCCAATGCGGCCACGATTGTCAGTATGGCGAAAACGGAGGCAGTCATAAAAATGCACTTGGTTCTTTTCATAATCATCCTTCCTCTCTTCATACTTTTTGGGTTGAATTGGTGAACGATTCGACTCCTCACTTTATTGTTGACTAAAGCCTGATGCGGCAGGCTCCAAAGCGTCTAGACGCACCTCCATGGCAAGCCTGGCATTTTCTGCGATTCCTTCGGCGGCCAGACCCTTGCTGTAGACCTCCTTCGCCCTGGCCTTGTCGCCCTGTCTCTCAAGGATTTGACCCAGGAGCAGATAAGCATCTGCGTAGTCCGGATGTCTGTCGATAAGCTCATAGAGAACAGACTCAGCACCGGTATTGTCTCCTTTCTGTTGTTGGAAAAAGGCCAGTGTGTAGGCATATCTGGGCAGGTCTCGCCGTAGGTCGGCGGCCTGCCGGCAGAAACCGATTGCTTCGTCAAGACGGTCTGATGAGAGGATCACACAGAGGTTGTAGGCCGCCTGGGCCATCTGTGGATCGGCCTTGAGGGCCGCTCTGAGATGTATTTCCGCCCCTTTGGGGTCCTCTTCTTCGGCCTTCAGAAGGCCCAGGTTGAAGTGCGCGGCAGCGCTTTCAGGGGCAATATCGAGAGCCTTCTGCAGTGCCTGGCCGGCTTCCTGATTGTTCCCCATTCGGGCGTAGGCGATGGATTTGTTGACCATGGCAAGTACTGCACGCGGTTCCAGTTGCAGCGCCGTATCGTAGGAGGCAACGGCCTCCTTGAAGTCGCCACAGCTCAGGCGATAATTGCCCAGATTGTAATGGGATTCCCACAGATCCGGACGGGAAAGGATCGAGGCGAGGTACTCCTGGTTTGCTGCTTCAACCATCTTCTTTTGCGCATCATCCAAAGGCAGGTTTTTTTGACCGGCAAGGGATGCAGCGGCCCGCACTTGAACCAGCCGGTAGTCATCTCCAGCCGCTGCCACAAGGGCCTGAACCGCCTCCTTCGTCGATACTCCTTGCAGAGCTTCGGCGGCCGCTGAGCGCACCAGCGGAGAAGGGTCTTTGATGGCTTCCAGCAGTACCGGTACGACTTGCGGGTCTCCCGAAGCCGGGACCATGCGGATGAGCGATGTGGCAAAGACTACGTCGTGATCCTTGCTCGCGATGGTGTCGAGTATTTCCGGCAGCTTGCTCCAGTCCCGCTTGCGCGCTGCATCAATCAGCACTGCGCGTTTGAGCAGCGGGGCTTGGTAATCCCGCGAACGCCACTGCCGAACATACCGGTCGGCCCAGGCAGCATCCTTGTCAGTGTGGCACAGGTTGCATGCGTTGGGTGACTTATAGGTTATGGTCGCGGTGGGGGCCGGCGGGCGCATGGAGTGGTCGGTGCGGCGCATGCGGGCAAAAGATGTGGTCGGCATGTGGCAGGAGACGCATTTATTGCCACTGCTTCCCTCCTTGTGATGAGTGTGCGCCGCCGCGTCTTTTACCTTGTTTTCGTGACAGGGCATGCATGCCTGGTTGGCCTTTTCTTCGTCCTTGAACCGGTAGCGCCCACTCGATGTATGGCAGGTGACGCAATGAAGTTTCCCTTCCTTCGCGCATGGACTCATCATCCAAGAGGTGCAGGTGTAGTTCTCCCCCAAGTCGCGGCCGTCGGCATAAAAGTCGGGGTCCTCTAAGGTTGCAACATCGAAGTGGTCGAAAAACCGGTCGCCCGGCGTGAAGCCGGCGGTGACCGGGGACATCTTGGCATGACAGGTGGAGCATGCGGCGTTTTTTTGCTCGGGTGTGAAGTTTTTCCAACTGATGATTTTCATGTCTTCGGGCATCTGTCCCTTGGGAGTCTCCCGGAGGAGCCGATTGTGCTCTGCCGAAGGCCCGTGGCAGGTTTCACAGTTGATACCCGGTTCAGCCCATGTCGTTTTGTAGGTATCGGTCTTGAAATCATAGTTGGACGAGAGCTGGCTCACGTGGCACCCGTAACAGGCGGTATTGAAGGTGTAGGCCGAGTCCTTCCAGTCGACCTGCTGGCTCGCCTCTCCTGCCGGAAAATGGCGGATGCCGCTTGCCGCCGTGTCAAACCAGGTCTTTTGGGCAACATCGTAAGCCAGCGGCAGCGTCTGCAGGCGGCCCCTGTCGAACGGAGTCAGGAAGTAGTAGACGTTCTTCCCGCCCAGGACCTGCTCGATTACGTATCTCTTCTCGCCATCCGGTCCGGCCTCAGTGACCCAGCCCTGACCTTTGCCGACCTCTGCCCGGTAACGGTACTTTCCTATCACCAAAGCGTCTTGTTGAGCTGTGAGCTGGGTTTGGGCAAATTCGTCTGCGTAAGGCTGCATGGCCAGGCCATGTTTGGAAGTTGACCAGAGCTGGTAGAATTTTTCGTGACACTCCCGGCAGCTTTGTGAACCCGCATAGCCCTGCACTTTTTGTGCTGTTTGAGTAGTGGCCGCTGCGCCGGCATTTGCTGGAAAATGTGCAGAATAAAGCACACCTGCAAGGATCGAGATAATGATTATTGCGTATTTCACGGCTCGCTGCCCTCCTTATCAGCAGTTTTGGCTACTCCATTCTCTGAAGATGGAACATTGGACGAATCCGTCACCGCGGTTTCCTTCTGCGGTTCAGCAAGACTCTCGGCAGACTCGGCCTCAGCGGGCGGGGCAGAAGCATCATGCAAAAAGTGAACGTCTCGCTGTGGAAATGGAAAGCTCATTCCTGCCTCTTTCACGGCATCGTAAACAGCAGCTGCAAGATCGCTGCGCACATAGCGCCAATCCAAAAATTGGTCGGTCCAGGCGCGTAGTTCAAAGTTGATCGAGCTGTCACCATAACCCATAAAAAGTGCCCGTGCGGGCGGATAGGCGAGCACCTTTGGATGGTTGCGTGCAACATCCCGCAGCAATGCAATGACTTTTTTCGGGTCGGCGCCGTAGTTCACACCCACGGGCAGCTGGATGCGCCGAAGATGATCGTCAAGCGTCCAATTGGTCACTTTATCGGTGATCAATTGGGAATTGGGGACGATAAGATCTGCGCCACGCCTGGTGCGTAAGGTGCTGGCGCGGATACCGATGCGGCGCACCTCCGCTAACTGGTCGCCAAACTCAATCAAGTCCCCTACATGGATGGGTCGTTCAAAGAGCAAGATCAGGCCGCATACGAAATTGCTCACGACACTCTGCAGCCCGAAGCCGATGCCCACGCCGAAAGCGCCGGCCAATACAGTTACTTTGGAGAGATTCACCCCCATCAGCCCCATGCCCACCACAACTCCAAGAGCCAGGATGACATAATTGAGTAAACTGGAGATGGCATAGGACACACCCTGCCCGATCTTCAACCGAGGATAGACATCCTCTTTGAGTATGAAGCGAATGAATGCGGACAGCAGGTAGGCGATCCACACCGTAAGCAAAAATGCGAGGACGTCTTCCAGGGAAATACTGATTGAGCCACGTTCCAACTTCGTAGTCAGCAAAACCCCACCGAAGGATAGTGCCGACTCCAGGAGCCCAACGTAGCCGAGAAAGCGCGCCACCCAACCCAAGATTGCCATCCATACCAGCACGCGGCGGACCCGCTGCTCTGTTAAAGCACCCTGCTGCTTGACCATCCGCAGAAGCCGGAGCGGCCAAACGCGCAGGATGAACGTCACCACATCGCACAGAACCCTGAAAAAGACGTAAATTATCAGCCCAAAAGTTGCCCCGACTATGACTGCAGATACCAACAGGCCGGCCAAACGCGTATAGCCAATCGCTCCAGCCAGGAACGCAGCAGTGAGAATCAGCAGCCCGAGGCTCACCCCCATGGCGAACGCCTGCATCCGGACCGTCGCCTTTTCCCGTTCGAATATGGGCCGCAGGTGCCCGAAGATTAGAGCCCAGCCCACCAGGAATACCCCTGCCATCGCTTCCAACAAAAGGATCGCCTGGCCGACCAAAGGCGCGCCTGCAAGGGCTTGCCGAATAGTATCCATGAAAAACAGAAGCCAGAGGATGTAAACCGATGGCATAAGGCGCGGATCAATCACCGGCTGCGTCAGCCTTATCATGGGAATGAACTCAAGGACTTCAAATAGTTTTTGGACAGCCACGGGCGTAGCCGATATGGTCCTCGTGGCAAAGAATAAGGAGCCCATAAGTGCAGCCGAATAGGGACGAGCAAAAACCTTGCTGGAGGAGGACTCCTCTTCAGTTGCAACCTCCCACCGATGCGCGCGTCGTTCAGCCAGGCAGAACAGCAACGACAGCAAAACGAAGATTCCAATGTTCAGCGGCATCCCCAAGGAAGGATTGCGAACGTAGTGTTGAATATCTGTCCAGTATTTATTGACTATTTCTTGAAGGCTCGCAGGCAGAGTGTTCTCCGCCTGAGCCCACAAATCAAAACTCCAGATGGGAAGACCATCCCTTGTCAGGATTTCCGTCATCGCCAGCTTCTGTGCCTGCACAATCCGGGCTAATGCGGTTTCGCAACGGGTCGCTTGCTGGGCAACCCGACTTTGAAGATCAAGCACCTCACTGAGTTGAGACTCAAGGGATGACTGTGTCGCATCAATGGTGCCGAGCAATTCATCGATCTGATTCAGTATCGATGTTGGCGCGTTAGAAGCCTGCGCGGCATCTCGGGTTTTGCTCCAGACCTTTTGCAAATCTGCCAGACGATCCTGCGCCTGCCGGAGTTCTGAGCTGCGTGCATCGAGAACGTTCAGCCATCCAGTTACCTGCGATTGCATCCTCTGCCAATCCTCTTGCTGCACCTGGAGCTCAATAAAAGTGGGCTGTCCATGGAGGACCTTCATTGTCCCCAGAGCCTCCTGGCGAATGGCCTCACTAACTTCGTGCAGAGGCTCCTGTATAGATTTGATTTCGGGACTGGGCGTAAGCTTAATTTCGAGGGTGCGGATGAAGCTCGATGCTTCCGCGGCACGCGTAGCGACCTCGGCCAGTGGAATCGCAACCGCGGGCTTTGGTTCAGCGACCTTTGGGGAGCCGGATTTTTGCTGTTGTGCCGTTTCACCGAAAGCCGGAGACAATGATAACAAAGCAACGGCATAAACAATAATGAGGATGCCCCATTTGGATTTTACCGATGCCTTTGAATTTTCCATATTAACCGCCATGAGCAGCAGGTTGCAGGCCACAACCAAGGATGAAAATGAGAGTGGGCAGAAGACTTTTTCTCGTCGTATGCTACCGTAAGCATTCCCATGCAGCAGCGCGAGAACGAGCTCAAGCAAAAGTGCCGAAAGACTGCGATCAGGGGGTGGGAGCTTACCCACTTGGAGTGGCGAGCGGCTGCACGGCCCAGCCGCTCACTCGCTATTCACCTACTTTTTCTCTACCTTCTTGATGCTGGCCGGTTGGGCCTCTTGCAGCTCCACCTCGACCAGGTCTCCCGTCTGAAGGTTCAGACCTGCAGCAAGATCCTCGGTGATTTGATATTCTTTACCATTGTAATCTTTCACCGTGTATGTTCCGCCCTCCACACCAATGACCTCACCTTGGACGGGTTCGGCAAAAGCCAGGGGCGCAGCCAAACTTATGACGACCAGCGCTATCATCAACATTTTGACAATTTTTCTCAGCATAACAAGATCTCCTCTTTTTTGTGTTCCAGCTACTTTTTGCCAATTAGTCCCCATCCGAACACTCCCTCTCCATATACAGGGTGTAAGTCCATGAAGTTGCACCCCCTCACCAACCTCTCCCCTTCAACTGACAGTTGGACACACTTGACCCCGCAAGTTTTTAAAGTCCCCCTTTCGCAAAGGGGAGGACCAAATCGCTGACTCCCTGTTGTTGGTGGCAAATTGTAATGCCAATGAAAACAGATACTTTTCTAAAGCACGGGGTCATGTGTGTCTAACTGTCAGCCCCTTCAAGGGGGAGAGGAATCGGAGTTTCCGGATGGAATCTAACTAAAAACAGGCTCCATGAGCCCCAAGAGATTTGGGCTCCGCTTCCATCAATCGCAGGCGCGGCCGTGACACGCTGCACGACAATATCAAACGGAACGTGTTCCGCTCCTATTTACTGCCAGGGACCTTGATAGAGGGTCCAGTGCAGCTCAGTAAATCCTCTCTGTGCAACCCCAGACATTTTACCCGACAACCAGATGCTGCGCTGCCCGGCTTTTAAATCCGGCCTTTTTGCGAAATTCCCGATGCGTTCCGTCCACGAGATGTAATCAACAGGGGCCGTTACGACGATGCCCCCGTTGGGACCAATGCCGATTATTGTCCCCCGGCCTGCTATTTGACTGATCGGGGTGCCGGTCGCATTGAGCCAGGCAAGCATCTGCGCACTCGACGCAAGGAAGCGCGCCTCTTCCTCGTTTTGCGCAGTAGCGGCTAGAGCGATCACTTCGGGAACGCCGCTTACACCGGGCAACCTTTCGAGCTCGGCGACCAGAGAGGTCAGCACCGACAGAGAGTACCAACGATTATTGAGCAGTGCCTCTACCTGCTCCTCGTTTGCACCCATATTGAACATCTTTTGTTTGTTCATGTCGATCAGGTCGGCGGCCGAAGTATCGTAGACCAGATCGCTCGTGAAGTTCGTACCGGTGATCGCAATGGAGGCTGGAACAAACGCCGTTACCATGCTGTTCACCGCCAGCTTGCCGGAGAAGGCCACACGGGCCACGTTTGTGAGTTTTTTGGCCAACACGGGATTGGTCGTGTATGGGTCGACACCCAGGCTTTGTGCGAGTTGCCGACGTGACTGTTCATACCCCAGGGCCGTCATGGTGACGCCGCCGATCCGGTCTAGGGTTCCTTCAACCTTTTGGGTAGTGCTCTCCGTTGGATTGCTCGCGGCTTGTCTAATCTCCTCCGCGCCCTGTTCGACACTACCGAAAAGCCTTGAAATGCCCGATGGGAGATCGCTTAGAGTTTGCTCGGGGTTGGTTATGATCTTCTCGGCGGATTCGATGGGTTTTTCTGCGGCTTGGCCCATTGCATCCAAAAACTCCTGAGAATTGCTGACCTTGTTGAGCTGTTGAATGGCAGGCAGTTCGGCGATGCGAATCCGCAGCAGTTCGCGTCCCGGCACCACAAAAGTCCCGTATTCCGAACGCAGCGTGTAATGGCCCATCAACCCATCAGTGGGGACCTCGTCGTCCACGTGAAACAGAGGTCCCGAAATCATATTGGCGGGAAGTAAGTAGCTAGCCCTGAGGGTGGGAGGCTTCTGGAAGGAGGGCTCAGCGGCGGCCGGGAAGTTAAAAACCAGCTGATAAGCCATGCAGATGGCGACAACCGGTAAGATAAAAGATAGGGTTGATGTAGATAGATTGGTTTTGATGCTAAGTTTCATTGCTTTTCCTCTGCGCTGCTAACAGCAGGTTTCTTGTTTCTTTGCCTGCAAAAAATTGGTTTCAGCTTTGATCTTTGGGCTTTTGGCAACAACTACGCCTGTTGGTAAGATCCTGCCGCCACTTTCTCGAATCTTCTTATTGATTCTGCGCTACGAGTACGATCTCGATTCTGCGGTTCTTGGCCCTGCCCTCTGGTGTGTCGTTGGAGGCTACCGGGTCCTCTTCACCATACCCGGTGGCAGATAGCAATTGCGGATTGACTCCTTCCTTGACAAGGTAGCGGACCACGTCCGTAGCTCGGGCTGTGGAAAGCTCCCAGTTGGAAGGGAATCTGCTTTTGAGCTCCGGCCCTATCGGCACATTGTCCGTATAGCCATTCACTTCGATTCTTTGGTTGGTCAGATTTTTAAGCACCGGCACTATTTTGTTGAGGGTTTCTCTGCCCTTCTGGTTCAGTTCCCAACCGCCCTCGGGGAACAGGATCTCATTGAGCACGGTGACCTTCAGGCGGTCCTGGAGTTGCTGGATTTCAACCTGGTCGGAATTGATCTCCGCTTGCAGTCTCTGATCCAACGCCTGGTAGGTCTGCTCCTGGTTGACCGCTTGATTGTATTGGCTCATTGGAACACAGCCCAGCATCAGCACTAATGCGCAAAAAAAACAACCGCGACTCTTAGCATGCTCTCCTCCTTGTTTAGGAAAATAATTTACATATGAATTCCAACATCTATTGTTCAAATCACGGCCCGATAAGAATCAGAATCGGTAAATCAGATTCAAATTGACCACATTGATATTATTCGGGCTGTAGTCACCCTGCAGGGTCCCAAGGTAATTGGGGTTATTTGTCTTGTCGATAGCCTGCGGAACCCGCGTAGATGTACTCGTAGGCAAGACCGAGTGTCAGTTTCTCACTCCAGTCGTACTGAATGCCGCCTGCGTAGCGGAAGGTTTGATCAAGGGGTAAAGCAGGACTGCGGTTCTCTTCGGTAAACGGCGAGCTATCATAAGCAAAACCAACGGAGAGAAGCCATGGCTGGGCTATGCGATATTGTGCGCCAATAGCGGCGTGCCAGGTGTCCTGCATATTCAGGTCTGCCGTCTTAGTGGCTTGCGCGACGGGGTCTACACTCAAGCTTAGATCCACGTTGCCGAATTGGCTCCAGTTTTGCCAACCAAGGTTCCCCATAATTGCCAGCTTGTCCGTAACCTGCTGATAGGCACTCAACATAAGCCACTGGGGAACAGTGTAGTCAATACTCAAACTTCGACCTGTAAGTAGCTGTTCCCCTATCGGGCTCAAACCGCTAAAGGATGGAGTGTCATTGAAATTGAGTGGTACAGGCGAATAATACGTCACGCCAATCCGAGTGGATTTGGCCGGCTCAAACAGCAGCCCGACTCCACCTCCGACCCCGAAAGTACCGGATGTGTATTTTAATCGACCGTCGTTCCCTGAAAGGGTGTTTATGGCCGACTCCGTGTTCAAGTAGGCATACATCAAGTTGAGCATGACTCCAGCCGAGAGCCAGTCATTGATCCGGTAGGAAACCGCAGGGGCGAGTGACGCGGTGATCAATGCCGCTTTTTCGATGCGATAGCGGCCCACCCACTCATCGCCGTAGTTCAGCCCAAGGCCGAAATAGGAAAGAGCACTGATCCCAAGCTTGATACGATCAGAGGCATTGTATACAAAGTAACCGCCTGCCGAAGGCAGAACACCCCCTGCATTGCCTCCGTCAGTCCCTCCGCCCCTGACTTTGGTGCCCAAGCCGGGATTGAATTCTGAGGTGATAATGAGGGGCTGCACACCTACCAGTATTTGCGAACGGTCCAGACGGGCCATACCGGCTGGATTGGTAAAGGCTGTGGAAGCATCGGTCGCAAGCGCCGCCCATCCAGCCGATGCCGTGCCCGTGCTGGGTGAATTGTTTTCATAAAGTATCAGCCCCGCCGCCCACCCCATGCCTGCAAGCACACTCACCAGTACCGCCGCTCCAACAATGATGCAGATCATTCTCGATCTCATAATGCTTCCTCCTCCTGCTTGCTAAATGACTCCTTTGCCCCAAGCCCGTATTGACAGGCTTAAATAAATACCCTGTCGAGGAACATACTGGATGTTAGATAATTTCTATGCAGGGATCAGTTTTGCTGGAGCACGGCCATCTTTGGCCGATCAATCCAGAAAGGCTCAAGCCCCTGCGCTGCGGGGTTTCCGCATGGATGATGCTGTGGACTCACAGGGCTGTCAGCAAACCCCGACTGAAATAATTCCTTTGTCTGTTGCTTCATACTGTCACTCGCAGTTGTACAGCAAGGTGTGATACGGTATGTTACGGTTACTTCGACTCAGATGCAGATAACACCCTGGTCGGCATTTTTTCAGAGGTATTCCAGAAATTGGTTTGTGTAAGGAGAAAAACGCTCCATTATCTCTTCATCACGAAGCCCGAAAAGCTTCTGCCTATAATGATGCATTCCGCGTCCACCCTTCGGATTCAGTTGGATATATTTGACAATATTCTTTTCAAACGCTTCAGTGAAGTGTAGTCTAAAGTGTTCATAGATGGCCTTCATGCAAGCCAGCGGGTCATACACCAGAGCTTTGTAAGAGACGTGGAATATATTGTTTCGGCCCGAACCGTGATAAGCCATGTTGCGCTCCATCTCGTTCGCCAGGTAGTCCAAATTTGCTTTGACCATTTTCTTGGCGTCAAGTTCCCGTACCATCATACTGTACAAGCTAAGCTGAAGACTGTTGACACTGTGGACGCATTCGGTGGGATCTCGATGACTTTGTACGACCATCGCCTCCGGTATCACTTTTTCTATCACATCGAGGGCCGCCATATGATCAGGCGCCTTGAGTGCTAATCGACTGTACGGTACTGACTGCTGCAAGAGTTCCAGTTGGGTTCTATATTCCTTGTACCCAGTCAGCAGGTCATGTTTCATATACCATTCGGCATAGCTGTAAACCGGTGCCATGGCGTAATAAATGAGCGAGACAAAACTGCTGGCCAATAATACGATGCACTCCTCCGGGGTGTCTGCGCGCGTGTAGTGCTTTTTGTCAAGATCCGGCGCAATGCATGCCATCATTCGCAGTTGGAGTTCCGTCTGCAGGCGATGACGATCTCTGCCATTTCCATCCGGCACCGGCTTCAGCAGTTTCCACAACGGCAGAACCCGGTTGGCCGGATCCTGTCCCAGCAATCGGTGGAGAAACGTGGTGCCGGATCGGGCCAGTCCCGTAACAATGAGTGGAGGTTTCAACGGGACCATTTCTTTGGTCCAATGTTTGCGCGCTTCACACAAAAGCAAGCGATTGGTCAGCATTCTGACAATGAAGTCACGAAAACTGAGTTGACCCAAAACGTGAAATTTGACATCTCGCCTAGCCGAGTCCAGCAGGACACTCAGGCCCTCGCGGAAATTTTCGTTACCAAAGTCGAAAAGGCCGATCTTCTTTTGCGCCGCATTCAGGAGTGCTTGTTCCTCTAGATGAGGGCGTATAACACCCGCTTCCGAGAGAACAACGCAGAGACGGTTAATGGCTTCAAATAGAAATGACGCTGCCCGGTTCGAGCAGTTTGCGGATTCTGCAAATCTTCGGCAACTGTTGGTTGAGAGTTCCGGCATTTACCACCCATGGTGTCTTTTTATCATCTTCAGGTTGAGAAAGTGTCCGTCAAAATGCATGACTAAACCTCTTTACTCTTTTTCTATACATCAAATCCGGCAATCACATTCTGTCTGCCGGGATAACTAGACAACCCTCGGCTATAAGGCGACCGATTTCAACCATCCCCGACAGGGACATTATATGCATTCGGATCTACTCGCCGAATCTGGAGGAATCCTCAGCCACCTTAACACAGAGTGTCGTAAACACAAGCCCGGAGCGAAGGGTATTGTGCATTGTCATGCTGGCAAAACCGAGCATACAGTGGATGACGGAAGAGTTCTCTTACGAAACTTCATCAGGTTCATTGTCGTTCAAACCCAGTCCAAAACGAGGTAGCGTCCCTGGATTTCGGCTTTCACGGGAATGACGTGTGTAGCTTTGCCCAATGCGAATCGCCAAGTTCAGCCTATAATAGGGTACAAATCAATAAGCAGTGAATAATTTCGAAGCCTGTATGAGTTGCCTGGATCACGACCGGTCGTTGTTTCTGCTACTCCATACGATCGAATCAAAAACCATAAAAGATTGACAAGTTGGGAGAGTAGCCTGCCGTGGAATTCTTGCCAAACAAGTCTATAAGCACTCCAATATCGACTGACCAATTTTCTGAGGCGAGTACTTCCACGGCAGGCAGGATACTCATTTGAACCTCAGAATATTGATTTTCTCGGTGACCGAGCAAGCGCCCTACATCATAGAAGCTTACAAATTCAAATAGAAAAACCAGGCGGTCTAATATAATAGGATATTCCGCCGCCAGATTCAGAGTCACCCGGTCCGAGTAATATTTTTCCTCCCCATTGACCGTTGCAGGCGTAGAGAAAGTATACCAAATATTGCCATACAGAAGAAAAGGCTTGAGATACTTAAAGAAGTTCAGTCCGGGAGTAAATGTGTAAGATCCACGGCCCAGAAAATCTGTCCCCAATTTGTCAGCATCGAGATACCGATGGTGGCCAGTAGGAAACGTGGCAGTAAAGATGCCGGAGATCGCCGGATAATTAGGATGTTCCTCGGTCAGCAAATACTTGCCCGTGATACTGACGTTCCCTAAACCTCCAAAATCAGCATGGGTCGGACCGCCCTGCGGGGGTTGACTCAATCCCCAGGTCCAATTGTGCAGGTACGGAACTACCAAATAGACTTCGGTTCTGGGTGCCACACCGTAATAGAGCTGCGGGGAAACTGATAGGGACAGGAGATCTCTGCCCCCGCTTGTTCGATTCCAATTGGAATTAAACACGGAATCAGCGAATGACAAAAAACATGGAACGAACAGGGTCGCTGTGCCCAAGGCCTGCGGAATAGTCGTGTCGGTGATAATTGGACCTGTTGAGTCAGGGGAGGCTATTTGCCCTTCCTCTTTTTCACTCTCCATCGGGTTCTGATCCGCAAGACTGCTGCAAACCCGTAATTGAATAATGCAACAAATAAATACAATAAACATTAAAGGCGAACATAACCTGCGGCTTTTGCAGGATCGTTGATCCAATGTCAGCCCCCCGTATGCGATCCTGACCATTTGAATGAAGTTCGACCATGCAGAAGATACCTGCAAAAAGGGAACGCTCCGAATTGGAGCTCAAGACTTTCCCCTTCTTCACCATACCCTATTTCAGCACCGCTTGTGAAACGGGAAAAAAGCAAATGCGACCGACCCCGCTTTTTCTGGTTTCGTGCCGGACGTCTTCGCAGCAATCGGCCCCACTTACTATCTTTTTCTCAACCGCCTACGATTAAACGCAAGCCCACTGCGAGAAGATCTTTTATCTTCCTCGGCAGCTTGTTGCTTCATCTCCAGGATTATCGGTTGCTTTTGAGTTTGTCTTTCTTGGCCGGGCGGTTGAAATTGCTCGCCCACTCGTGGTAGCTGCAGATCAAGTCGTGATCCATCACTATGCCGTATGCGATGTTTGTCTGGTGAATCAATACCTCTCGCCCCACTGACATGGTCTCTACCTTTGCTAACGCTATATTGTGAATCTGCATCCACGAACGCTTCAAACCTGTGGTCCCGGGTTATTGTCTTTTTAGCGGACAGGACGCTCACTCCAACAAATATACAACTGATCAGAAAAAGCATCAGTAACATCTCCATGCTTTCCCTCCACTATCAATGTCACCTGCACGCAATTGACTCCAAGGTATTATTACAAAACAATCTCTCTTCTATCCCAAACCAATTTTTTCTTCATAATGAATGCACTCGCAAATGGAAATACAGTGTCTAGAGCATTTTTGACGGAAGAGAATGTATTTTGAATTGCTCCACTGGCATAAAATACCGATCGAAGCTTGTAGGTTTTCTCTGCAACACCCTGAAATTTCTTTGTTTAACCCGAACAAACAAATCCTTCGGCAAATCTTCGAGCAGAAAAAACTAACTGCACGTCCAAAAAAAATTCAAAAAATTCTTGACAGAAATCGTCGAGGTGGATAAATATTTTGTAACACATAGTGAGATAGCGTCACACATAGTAAACACTCTGGACAAACAAATGCCCCCTAAAGACAAAAAATATTTTCAAATCGGTTCCCTGGAAAAAGGCATGAAAATCCTGGAACTGCTCGTTGACAGCGAAGAAATGTCTGTGTCTGAAGTTGCAGCCAAGTTGGCAATGAATCGCAGCGCCAGCCATCGCTTTCTGGCAACGTTGCGGGAGATGGGCTACGTCGAGAAAAATGCCAACGCTCGTTATCAGGCAACCTTCAGGATTTTTGAATTGGGTATGAAGGTAGCCGATCGATTTGAAATCCGTCGCCTGGCCCGCCCCTATCTCCGAGAACTGCAACAGGCCTACAACGAAACAGTGAACCTAGGTTACTGGGACGGCCAGCAAATTATTCACCTGGACAAGGTCGAAAGTCGCGAGATCCTGCGCATGGACCCCGGTATCGGAACACCGTCGCCGGCCTATTGCACCGGGCTAGGGAAAGCCATTCTAGCCTTTCTGCCGGAAGAGGAACTAAACGATTATCTCAATTCGGTCGTATTGGAGTCGCTTACCCCCAGCACCATTGTTTCGAAGCAAAAGTTAATGGAGGAATTACAGCTTACACGGGAGAGAGGCTACGCTCTTGATAATGAGGAACTCTCCCGCTGGCTGCGCTGTGTCGCTTCACCCGTATTTGGCTATGGCAACCATCCGGTTTTTGCGATCAGTGTTTCGGGCCCTACTTCTCGCATGACAGATCCATTAGTTGAGAAGATTTCCATAGATGTTCAGCGTGTTTGCCAATCGCTTTCCACTCACCTGGGAAAACCTGGAGGTAACAAATAACAATATCGGTTCAGCTATCGAGCTTTCGAACACACAAATCAAAAAAGGAGAAAATGAACATGGCAAAGAAAAAGCTCTCGCGAATTGACCTCAAGAAGATGAAGGATTCTGGAGAACTTGCGGTTTGGATTACCGCCTATGATTACTGGACTGCAAGGTTCGCCGAAGAGTCGGACATGGATATGATTCTGGTGGGCGATTCCCTGGGAATGTGCATTTATGGCTATGAAGGCACCGTGCCCGTAACCATGGACCAGTGCATTTATCATTCGGAAGGGGTCCGTAGAGGAGCACCCAACACTTTTATTATTGGAGACATGCCTTTTCTCTCATATCAGGTCAGTATCGAGGAAGCCGTCCGCAACGCCGGCCGTTTTTTCAAGGAAGCAAGAGTCGATGCCATTAAGCTGGAAGGTGGAATGAGAGTGATTCCTCAAATTAAGGCAATTGCAGATGGAGGAATGTTGGTTATGGGGCACATTGGTTTGACGCCCCAAAGTTCAGGGCAGTTGGGCGGCTTTAAGGCGCAAGGCCGGACGGTGGAAACCGCCATGGAGCTCATCGAGGACGCTCACGCCATCGAGAAAGCCGGTGCTTTTGCCCTGCTGGTCGAAGCCGTGCCACCTGAGGTGTGCAAGATCATGCGCGATGAGCTCACCATACCCGTCTACAGCATTGGCGCCGGCATTGAAGCCGATGGCCAGTTGATGATCTGCAGCGACGTGCTTGGAATCTTTCAGGCATTCACGCCAAAATTCGTCAAGAAGTACGAAAACCTGGGTGAGAAAACCATCAAAGCCTTCCAGGAATATGTCGGCGAAGTGCGCAGCAAACAATTTCCCCTCGATAAACATACCTACAAGATGGTTGAGGGGGAACTTCCCAAGCTGCAGGAAAAACTGAAAAGCCGCTGATCCTTGTAGGATTCCGGTGAAACCAAATTGCCAATGGCAACCCATAATCGAAGCCAAAAAGGAGTTGATCGGCATGTCTGATACGTTGAAAAAAATCCGAGAATTTATGGAAAAAGAGGGCATTCCAGGCCGCGACGCCTACGATCTCCCCTCATCACCCAAAACCTTCCCTGATGGCGCTCACTATCGCGTGGAAATCGCCGGCGTTGAACGCGCTTCAACAATGGAGGCAATGATTGATGAAGCGAGAAAGAGAAATGTGATCATTCATCGGGCAGTAGCGACCGTTGGTGGATCGACTTTCTGCGATTTTGAAGAACTGAAAGCCATGGCTCAAATGGCTTATGATGAAGAGATAGAAGTGGTCATGGTGGTCGGCCATCGCAAAGGCTGGGACACCGGCTCTAAAGAATTGTCCACATTCGAAGGCGCCATGCAGGGCTTCAGACTTAGGGGTTCCGACAATATCGCCTATCACATCGCAGACATGCTGAGGGATGTAGAAGCGGGTATGAGGGGCTTCCTTGTCTATGATGAAGGGGTCCTGTCCATATTGAATAAAATGCGTGCAGAAGGATTTATTCCGCAGGAGACCATCTTCAAATTCTCAGTGTTCGGCGGATACTGCAATGCAGCAGGAGCCAAGATGGTTGAATCGATGGGCGCCAATTCCTTGAACCCAATCTCCGATGTCTCCCTTCCCATCCTCGGCAGTATGCGAAAAGCAGTAGACATACCATTGGATATCTACACCATCATTGTGGATTCCTTCGGTGGTATGTTCAGGGCCTACGAGGCCCCCGAAATCGCCCGCGTAGCGGCTCCTTGTTACTTCAAGTTCGAACCTGGAACATCTGAGGGCGACATCTACAAACCATGGGTAACCGAGAGCTGGCATCAGGAGTTTATTCGACAGAAAGTCAAGATTGCAGCCATTGTGCAGGAGATCATGGAAAAGCATGCGCCACAGCTTAAAACATCGGCCAAGGGAGCTGCCGATCTCGTGATGACAAAAGTTTAAGATATTGAAATAACATATTATAGATACAAAAGCAGGCACACTGAATGAACCATGAAAATGCGCGCGGGTGATCGTGCCCTTCCTCTTACCGCCGCATTTTCACCTGCAAATTTTAGCAGGACAGCACGTTATATGAAGGATCAGCCATGGATATGGATAATGTATTTCAAGTTGCTCTTAACACATTGAATAATGCGGGAAGACTTGGACAAATCGATTCCCGGGTGCTTGAAGTTCTGCAGGCCCCCAAAAGAATCAACGAATTCCGCATTCCGCTTAAGCTGGACAACGGTTCGTTTCAGGTTTTTCAGGCGTACCGAGTTCATTACTGTGATGCATTGGGGCCATGCCGCAACGGCACCCGCATCCGGCCGAATTTAACCCTCGATGAGATCAAAGCACTCGCCATTTTCATGACGATTAAGCACTGTGCTGCTGATATTCCGGCAGGTGGGGCAAAGGGCGGCATTAAGGCCGATCCGAGCAAGCTATCCAAAAACGATATGGAGCGCTTAATCCGAGCGTTCGTGCGGAATCTGCAGCCCAAAGGGCCGTGGGTGGATGTTCCAGGCGCAGACATCGGCACTGGTGAACAAGCCATGGCGTGGATGTTGGACGAATATGAGCAAATTCACGGCTATCACTGTCCGACGGCCATCAATGACAAGCCGCCCATTTTGGGAGGGTCGGTCGGGGGTGAAGCCGCCACTGGAAGGGGTGTATTTACGGTATTAAGAGCAGCAGCCGCAGAAAAACAAATGGACCTCACCAAATGCAGAGCCGTCGTTCAGGGATTTGGGCAAGTGGGATCCGTTGTTGCGACAATGCTGCATGAAATCGGATGCAAAGTAGTTGCGGTCAGTGATGTATTTGGCGGCATCCATGCTGCTTCCGGCATCGATATTGCCGGGCTCGCCGAGCATGTTGCAAAAACCGGCAAGGTCGTCGATTTGCCCGGAACGGAAGCAATCAGCAACGAAGAAATCTTCGCAGTCGATTGCGAAATCCTGGTCCCGGCCGCGGTGCAAAGCGTTATTCATAAAGGAAATCAAAAACAGATCAAAGCTTCTATGATTGTCGAAGCGGCCAATGGTCCAGTCACCACCGAAGCCGACCAGGCATTGACCGAACGCGGCATCACCATCGTACCGGATGTGGTTGCCAACAGCGGTGGGGCGACGGTCTGTCATTTCGAGAGAACGCAAGGTCTGTCAGATGAATACTGGGATTTGGACACTGTTAATAAGAAACTCGAGCAGCGCATTCTCAAGGCCTATAAGGATGCATCGGATACTGCGAGTGAATTCAATGTGCCATCTCTCCGCATCGGTGCATGGATTCATGCTCTGCAAAAACTCGAAAAAGCCATGAAACTGCGCAGTTGGGTATAACTTTTGCCTGGCTGAAACCTGCTGAACAGAGTTTAAATGGAGGAAATCCTATGGCATTGTTTGAAACTAGAGAATACCTGGAAAGGGTTCGAAAGACCAAAGAACAAATGGCAGAAAAGGGCATTGAGGTTCTGCTGGTCGCGGACCCAGCCAACATGAATTATCTTACCGGCTATGACGGCTGGTCTTTTTATGTTCCTCAGGTTGTGATCGTCGGCGCCGACCTTAAAGAACCTATCTGGGTGGGACGAGGCATGGATGTCAACGGCGCCAAACACACCACCTTCCTGGCGCTGGAAAACATTATCGGCTACCCGGATAATTATGTGCAATCGCCCGTGCGGCACCCGTATAATTTTGTCGCCGATATACTGACTCAGCGCGGTCTGCAGAACAAGACCATCGGACTGGAAATGGACGCCTATTACTTCACGGCAAAATGCTTCGAGGAACTCAAAAAGAGCCTGCCAGGAGGCAAATTCAGGGACGCCAATCTACTGGTCAACTGGGTCAGAATCGTAAAGTCACCGCAAGAAATAGAATACATGAAGCAGGCCGGAAAAATCATGGAAAAAGTCATGCAAACGGCCATTGATACGGTGGCTCCCGGTGTGCGCGAATGCGACGCAGTGGCGGCCATCTATCAGGCTCAAGTGAGCGGAACCAGCGAATTTGGCGGCGACTATACCGCCATCGTTCCCATGATGCCGACCGGCGAGAAGACGTCAACTCCGCACCTGACCTGGACAGACGATCCATATCAGAATGAAACGGCGGTGAACCTGGAACTGGCCGCCTGCCGTCATCGCTATCATTCGCCCCTGGCCCGCACCATGTACCTTGGCAAAAATCCACCGCAAAAGCTGAAGGACACTGCCGAGGTCGTAGTGGAAGGCCTGCACGCCGCTTTGGATAAAGCCAAACCGGG
The DNA here is from genome assembly GCA_963781715.1 of uncultured delta proteobacterium. Lineage (GTDB taxonomy): Bacteria > Desulfobacterota > Syntrophobacteria > Syntrophobacterales > Syntrophobacteraceae > Desulfoferrobacter. Next base: position 2,569,939 of record CAWAGW010000010.1, on the reverse strand, counting down.
CGTTTTGTGTGAGGAAGTCGAACTGGTCTGGCGGGAAACCATTGCCAAAGTAGGCTTGGAAAAGGAATCCAGAATCGGCTATTCACTGGGCCTCAACTACCCTCCGGATTGGGGGGAACACACAGCCAGTCTGAGGCCTGGCGATAAAACGGTGCTGCAGCCCAACATGTGTTTTCACATGATCCTAGGGATGTGGATGGACGACTGGGGATTTGAATGCAGCGAATCGTTTCGGGTAACTGAAAACGGCAGCGAGACTTTTGCCAACTTCCCCAGGAAGTTGTTTGTAAAAGGCTAGACATCCTTCTGAGGACTGCATTCCTTGTATTCCGGAGTGCAGCCTTCAGCCTGCTAGAAAGCGAGTCCCTAACCACTCAGTTAGAGAAGTACGGAGTCAACAATGACGGCTGATGTACAACAACCAAAAGCTAACGTCATTAAACGGGCATTCGGCAAAGTAGACCCGATACTTATGCATGTGGAAGAATATATTCTAGCCTACGGCATCATCATTCTGGCACTTTTGCTGATCGGAAACGTTCTCAGCAGAGTTATTTTCAACTATAGCTGGCAATTCATCGAAGAAATCGCGCAGACGATCGTCATCTTTGTGACTTTTCTGGGCTTGGGCTATTGCGTCAGGAAAGCCCGCCACATCCGCATGACCGCCATCTACGACATGCTGGGCGAGAGGACCCGCAAGGTGTTCATTATCATCATATCTGCGGGAACAGGGGCCACCATGCTGATGCTGGCTTATTGGTCGGCCAGCTATGCATGGAACACCTACCAGAGGGCTAGTGTGACACCGTCTCTCAGGATCCCCTTGTATTTCATCTACTTTTGGGTGCCATTCGGCTTTTTCATGGCTGCAATTGAATACATCTTAACCATCTTTAAAAATTTGAAGGAAAAAGATGTCTATCTTTCCATCGAGCAACTCGACGGTTACGAAGATGAATGCCTGATAGAAGCCCCTTGCGAATTCACTCCCGACGCAATACCGAAAAAGGATCGCAAGCCATGATTTATCGGGCGCGCAAAGGACAGGCCAGCTATGGGGAAGCCATCGGCATTCTACTGCTCGACACCTACACTCCCTTCATCCCGGGTGACGTTGGAAACGGCACCACCTACGGGTTCCCCGTTCGATTTCAAAAAGTACCGAGCTTCACCGTTGAACGTGCCATTCAGAAAGACCACACAGCATTTGCTTCTCTGCTCGCTGCAGCCAAGCAACTGCAATCCCAGGGTGTCCGCGCCATAACCGGAGATTGCGGTTACATGGTCATTCACCAGCAAGAGCTCAAAAAGCATGTGGACGTGCCAGTTTTCTTATCGAGTCTCCTACAGATTCCTTTCATCTCGAGCATTATCGGTGACGACAAAAAAATCGCAATCATGTGCGCGGATTCGCGCCAGCTGAATTTGGAAGTCATTCAACAATTCGTCGGCATTCATAACGGTAACAGCCTTGTTATCGGAGGAATGCAGGAACGGCGAAATTTTAACGAGGCCATCCTGGAGGAAGTTGGATTGTTGGATGCCGGCAAAATCGAGCAGGAGATGGTATCGGAAGCAAGGCAGATGGTCGCAGCAGACTCGGACATAGGCGCTTTTCTTCTGGAATGCAGCTGTCTGCCGCCCTATGGCGCAGCTATCCAGGAGGCCGTCGACCTGCCGGTTTTTGATTACATCACCATGATCAATTATGTCTATACGGCCGTTGTCAAGCAAAGATTCCAGGGATTTATGTAACACTTTTTATCAGATCGGTTCCTAATGGGGAAGAAGCTATGGTTACCTTAATGATGGTCATTATGATTGGATCCTTGTTGTTGAGTTTTCCCTTTATGGTTGCCTTGATCGTGGCTCCCATAGTGATCTTTCAACAATATTTCCCGTTCCTCAATAAAACCATATTGATCCAGCAAACCATCGGCGGCGTTACGCCGTTGGCGCTCATCGCAGTGCCGATGTTCATTTTCGCCGCCGACATCATGACGGCGGGCCACTCTGCAGATCGACTGCTGGACCTTGTCAACAAATTTATCAGGCACATTCGGGGCGGTTTGCCCATAGTCACCGCAGCCGGCTGTACGTTGTTCGGAGCGGTCTCCGGATCGACCCAGGCGACCGTCTGCGCCATTGGTGGGCCACTCCGTCCGAAGCTTTTGGAAGCCGGTTATTCCAGTGGTTTTGCCACAGCCTTGATTATCAATGCCAGTGATATCGCCTTCCTCATCCCACCCAGTATCGGCATGATCGTTTATGGGGTCGTCACCGGCGCGTCAGTCGGCAAACTATTCATCGCCGGCATTGGTCCGGGCCTAATGATTCTGGCAATGTTTTCAGTCTATTCAGCCATCTATTCCAAGATCAAGGGCATTCCCACTCTTCCCAAGGCAACCTGGAAGGAACGATTATTAGCGATTAAAGGCGCTCTTCTCCCGCTGGGATTTCCTGTCATTATCATCGGCGGGATTTACGGCGGAATCTTCAGCCCGACCGAAGCTGCCGCAGTTTCAGTCCTTTACGCCTTTATTCTGGAGGTCCTGGTTTATAAGACCGTCACCCTTAAAAAGATCCCGGCCATCGCACTGTCGACCGGGATCGTGACTTCGGTTGTATTCATTCTGGTCGGAGTCGGAACGGCATTTTCCTGGACCATATCCTTCGCTAAAATACCCAATATGTTGCTGCCTCAGCTATTGGGGGGCAATCCTTCGCAGCTCTGGATCCTTTTCATCGTATCGGTGGCCTTTTTTGTCGGTTGTATGTTTGTGGATCCGATTGTGGTGATCATCATCCTTTCCCCCATATTCCACCCGGTCGCCGTCAATGCCGGCATCGATCCGGTTTTGGTTGGAATCATCGTCACCTTGCAGTGCGCCATCGGTTCGGCGACTCCTCCTTTCGGCTGCGACATCTTTACAGCCATAGCCATATTTCGCCGGCCCTATTTTGAGGTGATCAAAGGGTCGCCTCCTTTTCTTTTCATGCTACTGACCGCTAACGCGCTGCTCATATTTTTTCCTCAAATTGCTTTGTTTTTGCGCAACCTGGCTTTCCGATAATCTCTTGTCAGTAAAGGACTATCCATGGAAATAAAAAAACAAGTATTGGAGTTAGATGACGAAGTCATGCGGTTGAGACGTGACTTTCATCAACACCCCGAGCTCGGATTTGAAGAACTTAGAACATCCAAAATGGTCATGGAATATCTCGAACAACTGGGTTTGGAGCCCAAACAAATCACCAAGACCGGAGTGGTCGCAACGCTGCACGGCAAGCAACCAGGGCCGACGGTGATGCTGCGAGCGGACATGGACGCGCTGCCGGTGCAGGAAGAAAACGAAGTCCCCTACAGATCAGTAAATCCAGGGATCATGCACGCTTGCGCCCACGACGGGCATACCGCCATGTTGCTGGTGGCCGCCAAAATCCTTTCTCGCTATCGCGACAAAATAACAGGAAACATCAAGTTCGTTTTCGAACCGAATGAAGAAAATGTGGCGGCCCTGCAGATGATTGAAGACGGCGTGCTGGAAGATCCAAAGGTGGATGCCTGCTTCGGAATTCATCTGTGGTCCACGCTCGAATCCGGCAAAATGGCCATAACCGCAGGCCCGGTGATGGCCGGAATGAACCACTTCGATCTCATCATCAAGGGCAAAGGCGGGCATACGGCAACACCTCAAAACTCGATAGATCCGATCCTCACATCTGCGAGTGTTATTCAGGCGGTTCAGGCGATTCAAACAAGGGAAATCAGCGTACTGCAGCCAACCATTATCATGTTCGGACAGATCGAAGGGGGAACAGCCTCCAACATTATTCCCGATAAGGTGACTCTGAAAGGAACAATGCGCTTCCTGCACGAAATCAATGAAGGTGATGAGGAAGGTCCCGCCAAGCGCTTCGAACGAATCGTTGCCAACACTTGCAAAGCCTACCGTGCCGACTACGAGCTCGATTTTGTCTCAGGGCATCCTACACTGGTAAACGATCGTGCATTGACGGAAGTTGTTAAATCGGTCGCCCAGCAAATCTTGGAGGGGCCCTCCACATCGGAACAGATTGTATCTTATATCTCGTTGGCTGGAGAGGATTTCTCCGAGTTTGCCGCAAGAGTCCCGGGCGTTTTCTATTTCGTCGGCGCGGGCAATCGCCAGAAGGAAACGGACTTCCCGCACCATCATCCTCGCTTCAACATCGACGAGGATGTCTTGAAGCTCGGAGTAGAAATGCATGTAAGAACTGCTCTGCAGTACTTGAATATCAACTGTTGAACTCTAATCAACCGCAGACTCGAAAGGGGGTGAACAGAAGAGGCCTCGGCATTTTCGCGGCAACCATTCAGTAATCCTGGAACAACCAACCATTCACACATTAAGGAGTTTCACATGAAAAGATGGAAAGTCATTTCAGCAACTTGTCTTTCTTTGGCCCTGGTATTCTCTTTTGGATTTCATATCCCCAAAGCATCGGCAGCCAAATATAGCTGGCGTTTCGCTCTGGAAGAAATTGAAGGAAGCATGCAGGACGCCTTCGCCAAAAAGTTCAAAGAAGTAGCCGAAAAGAAGTCCAACGGGGAAATCGCGATCGATATTTATCCTTATGGACAGCTTGGCACTTCCAGCCAGATCACCGAACTCTTGCAGAACGGCGCCGTTGAGTTTGCTTTTCAGAGCCCGGGACATCTTGGTTCCTACATCCCGGAAGTGCAGATTTTCTCAGTGCATTACCTTTTTCCCAGCAACGAAGAGGTGATCAAAAAGGTGCTCATGGAAAGTACCGCTCTGTACGAAACACTGGGCAAATGCTATGAAAAAAAGGACTTCAAACTATTGTCCATCATTCCCGAGGGCTGGCAGATTTGGACCACCAACAAGGAAATCCACAAGCCGGCCGACTTCAATGGCTTTAAGATGCGAGTCATGACGTCGCCTCTTTTGGTGGAAGCCTACAAGGCTTATGGAGCAAGCCCCACCCCCATGCCTTATTCGGAAATCTACAGCGCGCTGCAGCTCAAAATGATTGACGGCCAGGTGAATCCCTATTTTGCCATCGAGGAAATGAAGTTCTACGAAGTCACCAAGTATATGATCAAAGCTGACCAGTTGATGTTCATCTGCACCTTCGTAAGCAATGATAAGTTCTACAAAGGCCTGCCCGACGATATTAAGAAGATTGTCGATGACGCAACTGCCGAAGCAACTGATTTCATCTTTACCTACCAGGACAAGCTCAATGCCGAAAGAAAGGAGAAAATCCTTAAAGCAAAACCCTCCTTGGTCCACTATGAGCTGACGCCGGAAGAGCAGGCGGCTTTCAAAGAAAAATCCATGGTAGTGCGCGACAAATACGTTGAAATCGGCGGTCCTCAAGCCAAGGAAATCCTTGATTCACTGGTCAAAGACATCGCAAAGGCAGAAAAAGAGACAGGATCCTGACAGGTGAACATCACTTGGTTCATTCTAACTGGTCTCCATCCGGAAACTCCCTGAAACTCCCTCCCCCTCAGGGGGCAATGTCGGTAAATTAAGTGGAGACTAATCAAAAAGCCCCCCTTTAAACAAAGGGGGGAACTGACCCGCTAATTCAGCAGCATTGCCCTCAAGGGGGAGAGGAACCTTGGGTTTCCGGATGAGAACTAGCTGGGCTCAACGGCCGGCTGCTGAATTTTGGGGTGTTAACCTCCTGTAGACCCCACGAAGACCGCAGAATCATTGGCAGGTCCCTAAACTTCTCTGCGCTCTCCGCGGTATCTGCAGTACCAGAGATAAAGATAATTCCAAAACCAGGAGAACCTGTATGCAAAAAACCGATTTCTCTTTAAGAGACATCTACACTGCAAAGAACAGAATTAGACCTATTGCACAAAAGACCCCATTGATTCCCTCTCCATCTCTGTCCGAGCTCATTGCAAGCTCAGTCCATTTGAAGTACGAAGGTCTGCAGCCGACCGGATCGTTCAAAATCCGCGGAGCCGCAAACAAGCTGCTCAGTCTGACAGATGAAGAGAAGTCACGAGGAGTAATCGCATTCTCTACCGGCAATCATGGACGCGCTGTCGCGGCCGTCGCCCGGCAACTGGGCATACGTGCCGTCATTTGCCTGTCAAAGAGAGTGCCACAATACCGGGTGGATGCGATGCGCCAGTTGGGGGCGGAAGTGGCAGTGCACGGAGCCAGTCAGGATGAGGCCTACGAACACGCTTTGGGGTTGCAGAGGGAACAGAGTTTGACAATGATCAAACCATTTGACGACCCTTTTGTAATTGCCGGCCAGGGCACCATCGGACTGGAACTATTGGATGATTTGCCTGGTATCGATACTGCAATAGTCCCTGTGTCGGGGGGCGGGTTAATTGCCGGGATTGCATTTGCGTTAAAATCGGCAGACCCTTCTATTCGAGTCATTGGAGTTTCGATGGAATGCGCGCCGGCTATGTACCATTGTCTGAAGGCAGGCCGCCCCGTCGAAATCGAGGAGAAAGACAGTCTCGCGGACGCACTGCTTGGTGGAATCGGGCTCGACAACGAACACACTTTTGCCATGACCCAACAATACGTAGACGATCTGGTTTTGGTATCGGAAGATGAAATCGCACGAGCTATGTTTTACGCGCTGGATAGACACCATCTCGTTGTGGAAGGATCGGGAGCAGTGGGTATCTCTGCCCTACTGTCGGGTAAGGTACCAAACGCCGGCAAAAATGTAGCATTAGTGATCAGCGGAAGCAATGTGGATGTTTCGCTGCTCACCAAGATAGCTGTCGAACAAAATTCGAAAAGCAATTAAGCGCCAGCACGGAGGCATTTCATGCTTAATTTCGAAGTTTCAGAATACCAAGAGCGGTTGCGAAAAACTAAAGAGGCGATGCGCCAGCGCGGCATCGAAGTTCTGTTGATCACGGACCCTGCCAACATGAACTACATCACCGGTTACGACGGCTGGTCTTTTTATGTTCACCAGGGCGTCATCGTAGCATTGCAGAAAGAAGAACCGATCTGGTTCGGCAGGCAGCAGGACAGCAATGGCGCACGAATCACAACCTGGCTGCAAGATGAGAATGTACGCGGTTATACCGATGATTACGTTCAGTCTCAAGTCAAACATCCCATGAGTTTCGTTGTCGATCTGCTCAAAGAGATCGGCTGTGAAAGCAGTGATCTCGGTGTGGAACTGGATAATTACTACTTCACCGGACGTTGCCTGGACCAGCTGCGACACGACCTTCCAAACACCAAAATCAAGAATGGTGACCTCATCGTTAACTGGGTTCGCAGCATTAAGTCGGAAAAAGAGATCGCGACCATGCGAATGGCCTCGAGAATTGTAGAAAAAGTTATGCGCACCGCCTTCGATTCCATCGACGTGGGCAAACGGGAAGGTGACGCCGCAGCTAACGTTTACCATGCACAAATAAGTGGAACCGATGATTTCACGGGGGACTACAGCGCGATCATCCCGATTATGCCTTCGGGTATCAGGACCTCAACTGCGCATTTGTCCTGGATCGACAGAAAATATGAAAAAGACGACGTCGTCCTGCTGGAACTCTCAGGGTGCAAGAACCGGTATCATGCGCCACTTTCGCGTACACTATACCTCGGTAAGCCCCCAGCAGAATTGGAGGATATAGCGAAAGTCGTCATCGATGGTCTGAACAAAACGCTCGATTTCATAAAGCCTGGAGTAACCGCTGAAGACGTCGAAAAAACCTGGCGAGATGCTATTGCCGGCAGCCGCGTGGTTAAAGAATCACGTGTCGGTTACGCGTACGGATTGAACTATCCGCCCGATTGGGGCGAACACACCATCAGTCTGCGGCCCGGCGACAAGACTATTCTAAAGCCCAATATGACCATCCATTTCATGCCCGGAATTTGGCTGGACCGCTTCGGCTTCGAGTGCAGCGAACCTTTCCTGGTAACCGAAAATGGATGTGAAACATTCGTGGATTTTCCAAGACAGCTTTTCGTGAAGAAGTAGCTAAAAGGAGACAGATTCAATGAAAAAGGAAGTCATTTACACTGACAAGGCACCAAAACCAGGACCTTATTCCCAAGCGATCAAATACGGCAACCTTGTTTTCGTTGCCGGGCAAACATCTGAAGACCCAAAGACCGGCAAACCCGTCCACGACAGTGTAGCGCAACAAACCGAACGCATCCTGAACAATACAGCTGCGATATTGGAAGCCGCCGGCTCCAGCATGGACAAGGTGTTGAAAACCACGGTTTACATTTCATCGATGAAACACAAGCCAGAGATGAATGAAGTTTACAAGAAGTTTTTCGTTAATACCCCCCCTGCCCGACTGACTGTGGCCGTCGCAGGCATCGACGACGGGTTGGATGTAGAAATTGATGTAATTGCAGCAGCCGAGTGATGGAGGTCGCATCGACTTTTTCCGCTATGCTCCTGCTTGTCGATCTCCACTCTATGACAGCAGCCAATCAATTGCAGAATTCCAAATGAAATAAACATTGCCTCTTTACGAAGAGGCATTTTCGTTTTAAACGAGACCGCTGGTAGAATTATACCCGTTAAGGATAAAAGGCTTCATTTCTGTTCACAGTTTTTCTGGATTCCCGCTTAAAGCCTGCGGGAATGACGAATGGGGTATCGAGCCCAAAATGAAGGTTTTCATCATAAAACAATATATCTTAGAGCGAGTCTGGTTGTTTTCCTAATGGATTCCCGCTAGAAGCATGCGGGAATGATGCCCTTGGATAATGATCGCTTTATTATACGAAGCTGTAATTAGTACACAATAGGTGCCGTTTGACGAAATTCGAGTGGCTTATCATCTTTATCAGTCGAATGGTTCTCAACCTGAGCTTTCGGGTTGTTTACCCTTTTCTGCCGGCGATCAGCCGCGGATTGGACATTCCTTTTCAGCGGGCAGGATTGTTCCTGACCGCACGTTCTGCAACCGGTCTGGCAGGAATCTTTTTTGGTATGTGGGGAGAACGCATCGGCTATGTACGATGGATGATAGTTGCTATTTTCATTCTCCTTTTTGGGAGTACTCTGCTTTCCGCCTCCGGCTCGTTTTATTGGGCATTAATCGGATTCGCTTTTCTGGGCTTGGCCCAGACGGCTTATGTGCCGGTCTCACAAGCTTACGTCAGCGCCAGTGTGCCTTATTCCCGTCGTGCCAGAGTCATTGGTCTCATCGAAACAAGCTGGTCGGCAAGCTGGTTTTTAGGGATTCCGATCTGCGGGGTGCTTATCGCTCAACTGGGATGGCGTAGCCCCTTCGTGTTGATCTCCCTGGCTTGCCTGGTGCTTGTCTTCTATACAGGGAGATTGAGGCCGCCTAAATTAAGCAGCGGCGCTATCAACATTGAATCCGCAGACGCCCCGAGCAGATCTTTGTCTGCCAGAGCCACCCCGCTGCTTGTGCTGTTTTGTACCTTACTGATGTCTTTCGCCAATGAAAATATAATGATCATCTTCGGGGCGTGGTTGGAGAAATATTTTTCTTTGCAGGTGGAGGCTCTGGGATTTTTATCTTCACTGGCAGGCTTCGCCGAACTGGCGGGAGAATTAACAGTTGCTTTGGCTGTGGATCGACTCGGCAAGCGCCGCACTATTGCTGGGGGATTGCTGACAGCTTCATTTGCTTATCTAGCCCTCACAGCTTGCCAGCGTTCGTTGATAGCCGCCATACTTGGATTGATGGCGGTATTTTTTCTATTTGAACTGACTTTTGTTTCTATGATCTCCTATGTTTCCGAGCTGTCGCCCATGCAGCGCGGCAAATGGCTGGCAACGAACTATAGCCTAAACGTCGGCGGTCGCATGTTCGCATCGATTTCGGGACCTTGGCTTTGGACCATCAACCACAGCATATTGCCGAATGCCTTGATTTCTTGTCTGTGCACTCTGTTTGGACTGGTTTTGTTCCTGTGGTTCGCTTCTCGGTCTAGATCACCGAAGCCAGCCCATCTGCCAACAGATGAAAGCCGCCAATGAGATAGAGGAAACAACGATGGCCATGTAATCGACGGGCTTGAGATAGTAGGTGCGGCGAACCGTGCGTCCTGCTCTGGCGAACCCTCTCATCTCCATTGCCATCCCGAGTTGTTCGGACAGCATGAACGACTGAACCGTTAAAGGCACAAGCAGTGCCATGATGTTCTTGATGTTTCTGGGTCGGAAACGCAAATCGATTCCCCTTGACAGTTGGGCATCCATAATGTTTCGGGTCTTTTGCCCGATCAAAGGCACATAACGCATGGCTGTTGTGAGGATAAAGCTGAAGCTATACGGAACATGCATTTTCTTAAACGCGTCTGCCATCTCTTGAGCAGAAATTTTGTTGAAAAAAATGAAAGAAACAGTGAGCAAATTAAAAAGTTTGGCAGAAGAAATAAGCGCCTGCCAAAAATCGAAAGAGAGGTAAACAACGACAAAAACCATCGCCATGGTTGGCCAAAGCAGGCGCATCGAACGAGCCCATTTGGTTGCAAGTCCGGTCGTCAGCAACAATAAAAGGATCATGGCCGACTGGATGCCCAGGACCTCAAGCCTGGAGGCAACGAGGACCGCTGCAATACAGGCACCGCCCAAAAACAAGCGGGTTCTCGGATCCAACCTAGCCAATCGCTGCCTTGCCAAATCTATCGTCATGCGGTTTCGCACATTCTTTATGATTGATAGAAGGTTCGCCGTAGGTTGCATGCATTTTTTCGGCGAACAATCGGGGCGGACCATCGCCCACCACCTTTCCGTCCTCCAATACGACCCAACGATCCGTTGCAGCCCTGGCAAATTCGAAGTCGTGAGTCACAATTATTAGAGTAAAGCCGAATTCTTCGAGCATCCTGAGGAAGTGAACCAGGGCTTCTTTAAAGTGTCCGTCCTGACCCACAGTGGGTTCATCAAGAACAACCACCGGAGGCTGCATGGCAAAAATGGAAGCAAGCCCCACACGCTTCTTTTCCCCCTCGCTCAGGCGATATGGAGAGCGATCCAACAGTTCATCCAATTCGAAGATCTTAAAAACATTGTCTATCCATTTCTCATCGACTTTTCCCACCAGGTTGGGTCCCGTGTGCAATTCCTCGTCGACGCGAAGTTTGAAAAACTGATCGTTGGGGTTTTGGAAGGAAAGTCCCACATTGGCTGCCAGATCATTGATCCTTTTTCTGCTCACATCCTCTCCCAGGACAAAAACGGAACCGCCGGAGGGCCGAAGGAGAGCGTTGAAGTGCTTAATCAAAGTGGTTTTGCCGGCGCCATTTCTTCCAATCAAAGCCACCGATTCCCCTTTTTTTATTTCAAATGAAATGTCTTTTAGAATTTCCTCTCCGTTCACTCGAAAATGAAGGTTTTGAACAGCCAGAATTGGTCGTTCATCAGTGACGGTGCGCGGAATGCGCTCCGGATAGTTCAGAATGAGCTGCCTTTCAGATAGGATCGTTTTACCTTTTGCAGGTGCACCGTCAAAAAAGACCTTCCCATTTTCCAAAATGATGCATCGAGATGCTTCATTTAAAACACTTTCCAGCCGCTGCTCGATAACGATAACCGTTTTGCCCATTTGGTGCAGTTCTCTTAATTGTCGACGGACCAGTTCAACACCATCCCAATCGAGATCCGCGAAGGGTTCATCCAGCACCACAACCGATGGATCGAGCGCGAGCACCGTAGCAATGGCCGCCAGGCGCTTTTCGCCGCCAGAAAGCTCGGTTGGAGAACGATCGAGCAGATGATCGATATTAAGAGATCGCACAACCTGAGCTAGCCTCGCATCGATGACTCCCGCATCCAAACCCAAGCTCTCGAGCCCAAAAGCTATATCTTCAGCTACGGTGGCATTGAAGAGTTGGGCCTCGGGATTCTGCAATACCAGCCCGACCCTTTCAGCCAAATCGGCAACAGTAAGATTTCGGGTATCATTCCCATCCACCATTACATTGCCAATGAACTCCCCCTCCATAAAATGGGGATCAGACCATTGAGCAGATAGCCCAGGGTCGATTTGCCTGAACCGTTGGCACCGCAAACAAGGACGTATTCGGCGGGCCCAATGCTGAGGTCGATGCCATTGAGAACCCACTCGTCCGTGTCGTATTTGAAATGTATATCATGTAATTCGATCACGGTTTCCACACGCCTCCCTTGCGCAGGAGCTGCAAAATGAGAACACCGATGATCGCCCCACCCAGAGAACTTACACTAAATGCTATCATTAACGTCGAAACCGCCATGGTTTTTCCCATCAACATCGGCGCTACCAGCCAGACACTCACCAGCGAGCCCACAATACCTGTGCCCACGACTTCGCCAATTCCCGCAGCGTAAAAGCTTTTAGATGCGCGGTATGCCAGACCGGCCAGAAATGCGCCGAATATGCCGCCCGGAAAGGCCAACAGTGTCCCCAATCCCAGAATATTGCGAAGGATAGCCGCAATGGTCGCAATGGCAACGGCATATCCAGGACCCAACATCACCGCGCCCAAAACATTGACCATATGTTGGGCGGGAAAACATTTGGAGACTCCGACCGGAATAAAAAAAGGTGACAGCGCCACCGCGATGGCAACCAGGATTACTGCTTTCGCAACTTCCTTAGCCTTCATGCCAGATTCCTTCCATCAACCAGAAGTACCTTAATAAAACATAATAAACCATTTCCCACCACCAGGACCGCTGAAGTCTGAAATGACTTTAAGGCTCACAAGTAAAGATCCGACCCCACAGGGGCCGGCTTTGGTTTAACCCTGGATCGAAATAAAAAAGCCGCTTTCCTAACGAGGAAGCGGCTCCAACCTTCAAGGATCTCCAAATATCAAATCCTGCTTACTTTCGCACACCATGAACGCGTTGGCGCCACTTCCCTACGCTGGTATTATCCAGATCAGGTGTTAAGGGTTGCCGAACAATACGTCGACTCTCAGCTAAGCCACCCCTAGTGACGATTAATAGGTAACATATTAAATCGGCTCAGATCAATTTCTTTCTGCCTGGCAACCTTTAGCCTCGCACCAATTCGATGATCGTTACTTTGGGGGGTGACAGAACTCTGATGGGCGGCCCCCACGTTCCTGAACCGCGACTGGTGTAAAGGCTGGAACCCTTGCCGAGTTCATAATATCCATCTTGCAAGGGGTACATAAAATGAACGAACAGACGAAAAGGGAAAATCTGGCCCCTGTGCGTGTGCCCCGAAAGCTGAAGATCAAAGAGCCCAAGAGCATCTTTGACCACTGTGGGTCTGTGCTTCAAAAACAACTTGAAGATACCGTTCTGTTTTGAAGAAAGGAGAGAAACTTCATCTACCGATACGCCTCCGGCTGGATCGTCCACACCGGCTATCTGCAAGACATTTTGAACGTTCTTCATTTTTCCCCGCAGCACTTCAAACCCGAAACTTTCAATAAATTTGATAGATCTGTTCAGCCCGGCATAATATTCATGATTTCCGGTGACGGCGTATTTGCCGAAGCGCGGGTTGATTCCGTTGATTGCCACATGAATCTCGTCCATCCGATCGATATTTCCATCAACCAAATCTCCTGTACACACCAAAATATCGGGTTCCTCAGAGCGTACTTTTTCCAGAATTTGCTCTAATCTGTGACTACCGACAAGAAGCCCAAGGTGAACATCGGAAATTTGAGCGATTTTGAGTTGTTGAATATCTTCCGGAAGCTTCGAAGTCTCGATGGTGACTCTTTCTGTTCTGATCGTTCGAGCCTCGAAGAAGCCGTATACGAAAACCAAAGCCGCACAAACGAGCACCGCCACTGCAGGTGCCTTTCCCGTTAAATCGCTCATTATTATTCCGGTTGTCCAATGGATGGCTTTGAGAGCGAGGCTCAAGAAAAAAACCAGCAAGAAACCCCAGAAAGCGATGAACAGGAATCCCATCCAACCGTATCCAAGATAAGCCATCAGGCGTGCAGCCAGATCGTGTCCGTGTCTTTCCAACAGACGAGTTATGACAGGAGCAAATACCATAAACGCTAAAAACAGGACGAAAATTGCCTTAAACATGCTACCGAGAGGTAAAATGACTTTGACTCTGGAATAGAAAAAAGCATGCATGAGGGAATATACGGAAACGAAGATGATTAGGAATCGCAACATGACCTCACTAGCTCTGGTTTTCCTTAGTATTGCACTTTTTGATTTTCACAGTCTGTTAAACTAACTGCTCCTCAATGTGGTTAAACTTTTGAGGCAGAGTGAAATTCATATCCTTTTTTTGGTCAAATGGCCATACTCCTCAGTTCCTTTGTGCCGATTCTGCTGTTTACCTCGTTCGCCGAAGCCTGACAACTGATCGCTCAAACACTCGACATTCCCACTTCTCACCCGGTTAAACTAAACATTGCCAATTCCGAAAAAGATCGCTACGGTACTTATCGCCCAACAGAAAAGTTTTCGAAGTCCGCACTCCATAACTTTCGATTCCATCGCAAGAGAGGTTAGTCTGCAAAAATGCAAAATCTTTTGCGGTCAAGTTGTTCGTGACGGAGTTCTGTTCGCCCGGGAGCCTCGGACTGATTGGGAGCAGGATCACATCTGGGGTCTCTGAGAAGCGCCGGCCTTGTGCATTGCCAATGTCCATTTAAAACTTCGTCGGTTAGCAAACATAGCCGGTAATTAGCTCAGTTATGTAAGTGAAGATCTTGAGTGATTGAAGGATGAGTATGATTGTAGACTTTCATGTCCACACAGCCTACTACAAAACCATGACAGACTCTCTATTAGACCTTATGCGAGATGCGTGGGGTGATCGAATGAATTGGCTAATTTCAACCTATTCATCCCCCGAAGCCTTCCTGGACCTGATGGACGAAGCCGGCATCGATTACGCCGTTATCCTTGCAGAACTGGCCCCTATCACTACCGGTATTGCGGATAATGAATATGTGGCTGAATTCTGCTCCAAAAGTCAACGTTTGATCCCATTTGCCAGCATCAATCCCTATACCTGCAGAAGTCCCGCCAATGAATTGGAAAGACTGGTGCATGATTTCGGTTTTCGTGGGCTGAAGCTCTATCCTACTTATCAATATTATTATCCCAACGAACCAATGATTTATCCGCTCTATGCCAGGGCACAGGAACTGGGAATACCGATATCCCTGCACATCGGTTCATCCATATTTAAAGGAGCCAGGTTGAAATACGGCGACCCGATCTTTTTGGATGACGTAGCTGTCGACTTTCCGGGACTGGTTTTGCTTCAATGCCACAGTGGCCGCCCCTTCTGGTATCAGAAGTCATTTTCCCTTGCTCGATTGCACAAGAATATCTACATGGAGATTTCCGGCCTTCCTCCTAAAAAACTGTTGGATTACTTCCCTGAACTGGAGCGGATTGCCCATAAGGTAATTTATGGATCTGATTGGCCGGGAATACCCACTATAAAAGAAAACATCGAAGCTATCAGACGGTTGCCGCTGAGCGACGATTCTAAACGGAAAATTCTCGGAGAAAACGCAGCCAGGCTATTGCACATTACAGATGAGGCATGAATTACTTATTTTTTTGGTCAATTGAGCGATCTTTCCGTCTCCCCTTCACCTTTCGTCTGGGGCCCAATCAGAGGGGTGTTGGATGGGGATGAAATTATTAATTGGACTTTCTATCGGACACAGCCACCATCGCGGGATTATGAATGAACCTAATTTATTTTGAAGACATAGAGGTGGGCGCGACCAGGGTCAAATCCATCGTCTACCGCGTGAGCAGAGAAGAAATCATCGACTTCGCTCGTCGCTGGGACCCTCGGCCCTTCCACTTAAGCGACACTGCCGCCTCCGCTTCAGTTTTTGGCGAATTAGTTGCCTGCACCGCCCACATTTTTTCAATCCTTTCTTGGTTTGGGACACACGGCAGCAACCGCGTCGCATCGCTCGCAGCCATTGGTTTTGATGAACTACGCATCCACAGTCCGGTTCGGCCGGGCGACACGCTTTCATGCATTTCCAAATGGCTCGACAAACGCGAATCCAAGTCAAAATCGGATCGTGGGATCTCACGCACCCAACTGATGTTGTCAAATCAAGACGGTAAAACAGTCTTTTCTATCGTTTCGACAATTCTGGTTGCCAAACGATCATGCGAACTCCAAATAGACATCACGCCCGAAGCATCTTAGTGTAAGAGGGTAAGGGAATTTATACGATGGGATGGAGCAGCATTGAGTGGTGGACAGATTTGCTGAAAGCCATTCTGGACTAAAGAGGATGAAATGCTGGACGAATTGGTCCGAGAGAGTTTGAAAAAAGATATTCAAAGCTTTATTCCGATCATCACCTCACCGATCGGACTCGATAAACTGCCTGATCACTTGCTTACCGAGCTGCATGAAACGATGCGCAGATCGGTTATGTGGGCCAAGGCACTCAATGCGGATATTTTACAAGAATAACTAAATGGCCGGTGTACTTGCATGGCTTCCCTACTTGTACCTTTTTTGCAATCCCCCTGGCCACAGTTCGTCATTGATGTGTTTTACCGTCCTACGAAATAGGGTATACAAAAAAACTGAATAATCGCGCCCGCAACTGAGGTGCAGAAAAAGGAATCCACCTGGTATGAATTCTAATATGTCTGACAAAGCAAGCGGAGTATTGCAATCTCTACACCGAGGCAGCAGCGGCTTTTTGCGGGATCCTGCGAGATCATTTCAGCCCAGCTCCGAGGATGTTTGGGTGTCTTCGAAACTGATTCGCTCCTACAATCTTGCAGATGGCGCAGTTGTCGAGGGAACAGCACATCGAGGCAAAAAAGGATATCAGCTCAATAGCGTGGAGTCAGTGTGCGGTTTAACACCCGATGAGTTCCGATCCCGAACCCGCTTTGACCGGATGACGCCCATAGATCCTACTGAGAGGTTTCGCCTTGGAGATAACGGGAACGTCTCCATGCGGATTGTTGAACTTATCGCTCCTATCGGTAAAGGCACTCGGGGATTGATCGTCGCGCCTCCAAAGACCGGTAAGACTCGACTCCTGGAAGAGATTGCCGTTGCAATTCATGCCGCTAAGCCTAAAACTCGAATCATCGTTTTGCTGATTGACGAGCGACCGGAGGAAGTAACCCATTTCAGGCGCAACGTGCCGGCGGAAGTCCTTGCCAGCTCTAACGATCAGGCCGTTCAATCACACATTAATCTGGCCGAATTGACCCTTGCCCATATCCGCTGTGAACTGGAATGCGGACGTGACATCGTCGTGCTGCTCGACAGCATCACCAGAATGGGTCGAGCGTTTAACCTGCATGGCGCGGGCGTAGGCCGCACCATGACCGGCGGACTGGATGCAAAAGCACTCGAGATTCCTCGACGTTTCTTTGGACTGGCGAGAAATATCGAAAACGGTGGGTCGGTGACAGTGATCGCTACCGCACTCATTGAGACAGGCTCGCGCATGGATGATCACATCTTCCAGGAATTTAAAGGCACAGGCAACAACGAGATAGTGCTGGACCGCTCACTTGCGCAAGCCAGGATTTTTCCCGCCATAAACATTCTGGCCAGCGGCACCCGCAAAGAAGAACTGCTTTATACAGCAGATGAAATCAAGTGGCTCAATGTATTGCGTCGCCATCTGGCGGACAGTGATGCCAGAACAGCCATGCAGGACCTGCTTGGACTGGTGGGCGCGACACCCAACAACGATAAGCTGTTCCAGAGAGGTGCCGGACCAAGCCAAGCTTAAAGTCTTCATGTGCGGAAAAATTAAACAGCAATCCAGATGTCTGTGTGGTGCGATTTCTTGCAACGCCGACAAGGGTTTTTGCCGCCGAAGAGGTCGCCGTGGCAGGAGAAGGAAGTCTGGCGTTGAGTGATAGTTAAGAGGGGAGTAGTGAAGATAGCAATATTTTCAGTTGGAGGCACTATCGACAAGGTCTACTTTGACAAGTTGAGTCAGTATCAAGTCGGCTTTCCCAGTGTTAGGGCGATCCTCGAGAGCTTGCCGATTGCCTTCGAGTATGAGATCGAATCACTGTTGAGAAAAGACAGCCTGGACATGGATGATGCCGACCGGCAGCTCATTAAGCAGAGGGTCGCTGCACAACCCTGCCGCAGAATCATTATTACGCATGGTACGGATACCATGATAGAAACAGGCAAAGCTTTGAGTGATCTTAATGGAAAGTGTATTGTTTTAACGGGAGCAATGGAGCCCGCAAATTTCAAGTCAAGTGATGCCGTTTTTAACATAGGAGTCGCCGTGGGAGCTGTCTCATCGCTTCCTGACGGAATCTACATTGCAATGAATGGAAGGATATTCAATCCTTTTCAATGCCAAAAAAATCGCGAGCAGGGCATTTTTGAAGAATTGTAAAGACCTCCGGATCCATTCTGTTGTTGCTCGCCTGACTGAGAGACTTTTTGGATAATGCTTTTTCCCCACTTTGAGGACATGGGGATTTTATGAAATGTCTCGTCTCATTCATACTTCTAGCTGCTCTATTGGCAACTCCTGTTTTCGGACTAGCAGCAGAGCAGCAGGTTGTCGGCAACCCCAATTCTGAAACAGTATCTCATCCTGGTGCTGAGAAGCACCATATCATGAAAGATCTTGAACACTATCTTGCCAAGGTGAAGCCTTTACTCGACCGGTACGGCTACGCTGCAGTATTCGTTGCGGTAATGATCGAAGGATGCGGTATTCCGGCTCCGGGTCAAACACTTCTGATGGCAGGAAGTCTGGCAGCCGCAAGCAAACAAATGAATATGGGGCTGTTGCTGACCCTAGCCGTGGCCGCAGCTATTTTAGGAAATACCTTGGGATATTTCCTCGGGCGCTGGGGGGGGGCGGGCCATTCTTAATAAGTTCAGAGTAAACGAGCAAAGGATGGCGCGGGTCGAAAAGCTATTTTCGCGTTATGGTGGTGCGGTAATCCTTTTTGCCCGCTTCCTCGACGGGCTCCGCCAGCTGAACGGCATAGTTGCAGGCATCCTGGAAATGCCTTGGTGGCATTTCACTTTTTTTAACGTACTGGGGGCCTTTTTATGGACTTTTTTTTGGGGTCTTGGACTTTTCTATCTGGACGAAAATATCTTTTTATTCCACCTCGCCCTTCAGCATCTTGGAATATTGGTCCCAGCCTTAGCAGTCATAAGCTTCATTTTACTAATCATATATTTGCTGCGTCGGCGAGATGCTAATCACGAAACTTAAAAGCAAACAAGGGACTCTGAAAAAACCTATTGACCCAGTGCCACCTTAGCGCAGGATTTCAGCTCTGCATGAACTGGTAGGTCTAAAAACCTGCGCGACGAATATAACAGGGAGGCCTTTTCAGAGTCCCTAAATTCTAGTCACTCTTAAAGAGGTCCGAATATGTTTTTCTTAGATCTCTTTTGAGAATCTTACCAGTGGGGGTCTTTGGAAGCGCATCCACCGTCAAAACTGCCTTAGGGACTTTAAAGCCGGCCAGTTCCTGTTTGCAGAGCGCAATAACATCTTCTTCAGACAGCTCTTCACCTTCTTTGGGGACAACCACAGCGGTCACGGCCTCAACCCATTTGGGATGGGCAACACCTATCACCGCCACCTCCGAGACACGCGGGTCTTTGTAAATCGCTTCTTCCACCTCACGCGTTGAGACATTCTCGCCACCGGTTTTAACCATGTCTTTCTTGCGGTCCACCACTGTGATATAGCGGTCCTCGTCGTAGACACCTACATCTCCGGAATGAAACCAGCCGTCCGCCATTGCCTGTTCGGTTTTTTCCGGATCCTTGAAATACATCAACATTGTGTGGGCTCCGCGTCCGCAAATTTCCCCCGATTCACTGACCGCCGAAATGGGATTGTTCATTTCATCGAGCAGCGCTGTCTCCATATTGAGTCCGCCCATGCCGGCGGATCCCGGTTTGGTGAGCTGATCGGCGGGCTTGAGGATTGTGTGATAAGGGGAAAGTTCGGTCTGCCCGTAGTAATTGTAGAGTCTTTGACAGGAAGGAAGCCTCCTCTGGATTTCTTTTAGCACTTCGACGGGCATGATGGATGCGCCATAGTATCCTTTTTTAAGCGAGCTGAGGTCCCTGCTTTCAAAGTCGGGATGTCGGAGCATCCCTATCCAGACCGTGGGAGGAGCGAAAAACACAGTCGCTTTGTGCGCTTCTATTGACTCGAGAATTCTTGGAACATCTGCCTTCGCCAAAAGTATGTTGGTGGCGCCGACCCAGAAGAACGGCGTCAGAAAAACGTCGCGCTGGGCGCAGTGGAAGATCGGCAATGCATTGATGTTGATATCCTCCGAACGGTACTCTCCATCCACAATGGTACCCATGTATTGGGCCATCAAGGACTGGTTGGTGAGCACCACCCCCTTAGGGAGAGCTTCAGTACCACTGGTGTAGGTCATCTGCACGGGATCTTCAATATAGAGGTCCACTGTAGGCTGCGATTTAGGCTGAGTTGAATAAAAATCGTCAAAATCAAGCCATAGGTCAGGAGCCGCCTCTCCATTTCCTTCATTCGACCAGATCTTGTGCTTGATCGTCGGCATTTCGCCCAGTACGTCCGATACCAGGTCAATTAGGGCGTCCTCAACAACAAACACGGTTGACTCCGAGTGATTAATGCAATAGGCAATGTCTTTGCCGCGCAACAGGTAATTGATGGCCAGATAAATTCCGCCGGCTTTGGCCGTGCCAAGCCAGGTCAGCACATGGTGGATCGTGTTATGGGCCAGAATGGCAACTCGATCGAAGCGCTTCAAACCGAGCCGCAAAAGACCATGAGCGACCTGGTTGGTCGCTTCGTCCAGCTGCTTATAGGTCATTACTTTGTCGCCGAAGACTAGCGCCGGTTTGTCAGGATAATGGTAGGCGCTCCGCCCCACCAGATCGGCAATTACCCAACGGGTTATCGGATTGTAGCGCTCTCGCAAAAAATGAATCGTTTCACGATCAAACTTATTGTAAAGCGCCTTTTCCTCTTCGGTCAAACGTGATGATGCAGCCATGTGCCCTCCCCTTCTAATAATGAACTATTCGAGTGAAGCATAAAACCAACCAAGTTCTACATGATAGGCTTTTTTATTGTAAATTCTCAATAACGGTAGGCACATGACGCTGAGTCGCTCGCCCGTCATTCCCGCATGCTTCTAGCGGGAATCCAGGAAAGCCGCTCTGGATACCCGCGGGTATGACGAAAAGACTTTGATGCAAGAGCTGAGATACTTAAAGGCTCCAAACTTGATGCCTGCCCACACTTATTGAGAACTTACAACATGTCTTTTTGCCATAATAGAACTCCTTTACCAATGGTTTTTGGATTTGCGACCTGTGTCCCTCCTTCACGAGATAAAAAACCGCGTCAACCGAAAACCTATGGGATCAAAAAAGGGGAAGTTCAGTATCCAGGGAATTAATAGGGTTTGAGATCCTCTCTAAAAATGCTTCAGGGAACTGTCACTTTACAACATCGCCTTATCGTAAATATAAGCAAGGTCCACATAGTGAGTCAAATACACAGGCGTAAAAAAAACTATAAATTCGCTTTGTTTCCATGAACATCCAATGGCACGCTTCCTTTGCTTGCGTTCAACGGTCTTCTGGGGTAAGGAAATTACTGTTTCCACAAGAATGCCTCTGCTGCAACTTACTAGCAGCTACCATTGCCTTAAGAAGACCGCACTTATTAATGTCAATTGGTCGGGTTTTGTAAAGAAAGTTGATATGAAGATATGGGTGGATGCCGATGCCTGCCCCGCTAGCATTAAAGAACTGATCATTCGGGCAGCCGTGCGGCTCAAAATTCCGTCAATTTTTGTGGCCAACAAATACATCGGTCTCCCTGAGTCGGTCTATCTGTCAACTATCCGCATTGGCATCGAACCTGAAGCTGTTGACGAATACATCGCAGAACATGCGGCAGCAGGCGACCTGTCCGTCACCCAGGATATTCCGCTTGCTGCCGTTTTGGTTCCAAAAGGAGTGATCGTCATCAGCACTCGCGGTGAGCTTTTCACGGAAGAAAATATTCGCGAGCGGCTATCCATCCGCAACTTCATGCAGGATTTAAGGGAAGCCGGTGGAATCACCCCCGGCCCCAAACAATTCGGTCAGAGAGATAAACAGCGGTTTTCCGATACATTTGACAGGGAGCTCACCAAGTGTATCAGGCAGAACCTTTAATGTTTCTCACCCCCTTTGCAAAAGCATTGTGGTGGTACAGAAGTCTGTTGCTTGACTGACTTGTTCCCATCCGGAAGCATCTATTGTCGGACCAGCCCCTAGTTGTCAGGCCTCTTCAAAATAATCCTGCAATCGGCCACCGTAACACCCTCCCCTTCCGCGTGAACCAGCAGAGGATTGAGATCCATCTCGGAAATCTCAGGATGGTTCATGGCCAAAGCGGACATGCTGACGAGCAGCTTTTCGAGAGCACGAATGTCGGCCTTTGGCCTGCCCCTGAATCCCTTTAGAAGCTTGAACCCCTTAATGCCGTGAATCATCCGTACGGCTTCTTCACGACTCACTGGGGCAAGGCTGAATTTTACATCCTGAAAAACTTCCACAAAGATGCCTCCCATACCGAACATCAGCAGAGGCCCAAATGTTGGATAACGATTCATTCCGAAAATTACTTCTTCTCCCGAAGGCGCCATCTTTTGCACCAGAACTCCGTCTATCACCGCTTCAGAACTGTACTCTCCGGCGTTTGCAACAATTCTTTCAAAACCCTGCATTACAGAAGCTGTGTCCTGCAGCTTGACCAGAACTCCGCCCGCATCCGATTTATGAACGATCTGCTCGGAGACTATTTTCAACACAACCGGAAAACCGATACGCTCTGCAATGTCAGCCGCCTCCTGAGCCGTCTTGGCAAGTTCAGTAGGAAGAACGTTGAAGCCGTAGCACTTCAGCAAATCGAGACCCCCGAGTTCGCCAACGTAGGTCTTCCCCGCGTTCAGATGATTCTCGATGATTTTTGTCGCTTGCTCTTCATGGTGATGCAGCTTAAATGGCTTCCGTTCTTTTCTATTCAGCCATTTGGAATAGCGATTGATTGCCCCGAACGCCTTTGCGGCATCCTCGGGAAAGCGAAACACGGGATAGCCATGTTCCTGCAAGAACTTAACTCCTTCCGACACATCGATAATTCCCATGAAACAGCTCAGCATAGGCTTGCGGGATCCCCGCGCCACCCGCACAATAGCTTTGGCAATGCCAAGCACATCCGTCATGGACTGGGGAGTGAGAATGACCAATGCACCGTCCACCCCTTCGTCTTTCAGAACCGCACTCAAGGCGCTTTCGTATCGGTCCTGAGTAGCATCGCCGATAACGTCGACCGGATTATGAACATTGGCCGTAGTGGGCAGATGTTGACTCAGTTCCTCTATCGTCTCATCCTGGAAGCTGGCGAGATCGAGACCGGCTGATATGGTCATATCGGTCGCCACAATTCCGGGTCCACCGGCATTGGTCACGATGGCGACCCGGTTTCCGGCAGGAAGTTTTCTACTAACCTTACCCAGTGCGGTCGAAGTTTTGTAGGTGAAGGCACCGGCAAAATCGAACAGCTCATTTATGGATTCAGCACGAATAATGCCGGATTGCTCGAAGATAGAATCATAGACGGCCTCCGAACCCGCCAGTGCTCCTGTGTGAGACGCTGCCGCTCGGGCTCCCGCACTTGTCCTTCCCGACTTTATCACCAGAACCGGGGTCCGTCTACGACCCGAGGTTATCTCCTTGACAGCTTCGATGAACTCATGGCCTCGTCTCAGCTCCTCCAGATAGATCATGATAACTTCCGTATCGATGTCCTCATGCAGATACTGCAAGAGATCGAGTTCATCCACATCCGCCTTATTGCCGATGGAAATGAACTTTGAAAAGCCGAAGTCGCGGTCCGCCGCAAAATCCAATACCGCAGTACACAAAGCACCGCTTTGAGAAATAAAAGAAATCTTACCCGGAGCGGGCATTCGAGTAGAGAAGCTTGCATTCAACCGAACCGACTCCAGCGGATTTATTACACCCAGACAGTTGGGACCAACCAGGCGCACTCCCGCCTCCCTGCAGACGGAAACGATCTTCTGTTCAATTTCCGCCCCTTCTTTACCTACTTCTCGAAAACCAGCAGATACGATAACTATTCCTCTGACTCCCTTGCGAACCGATTCCTTGACCGACTCAAGCGCCAACTTGGGCGGCAAAATGATGATCGCAAGATCCAATTCATCCGGGATTTCGTTCACTGAAGGGTATGCCCTAACCGATAAGACGGATCTGGCATGAGGGTTTACTGGATATAGAGTCCCGCTGTACCCTCCTTTCAATATATTTGAAAATATGTCGTGTCCGACTTTACCCGGCGTCGTCGATGCGCCTACAACAGCAACCGTCTGTGGAGAGAAAATTGCATCCAATCCGTTCATGAGAAACAACCTCCTTTTCAGCTCTTTGCAGCATCAGCGTTGAATTCCATCACCATAAAAACATCACCGCCCTCGCCTCTTAGAATGTTTGCATCCGGATACCTCTTCTTGAAAACATGAATCATGCCGGTGTTCTCTCTCAACACACTCGCAACAAAACCTTTGTAGCCGTTCTCTTTTGCGATTTCTTCCAATTTCTCCAAAAGATGAGAACCGATTCCCATATTTTGATAATCCTCTCGCACCACCAAGGCGACCTCGGCTTTATCCGCATTCTCTTCCCCCTGGGCATAGGAAGCAATGGCTATTATTTCCTTGCGACCGCCCATGGAAGTTATGCCGACCAGTGACATGTTCTTCCTGTAGTCAACACTAGCCCAGTGCTGCTGTACGGTTTCATGAGAAAAGAGTTTCTTGTAGTAGAAAAATCTATAATAGATCGTATCTTCCTGGAGTGAATAGAAGAAATTGCGATAGGCAAACTCGTCAGACGGCATGAGAGGCCTAAATTCAACAATTGTTCCGTCCTGAAGCTGCATCGAGGTCTTATACCCTTCGAGAAATATGAGGTCATCTTCGTGCGGCGGCAGTTGGTCGGAAAAAATGTAATGCCGTTTCTTGGCCACCTCGATCAGCTCTTCACGAAACTTTGGATGGGCGACCTGCGCCAGTTCCATAACCCGTTGGTAGATGCTTTTCCCCTGAAGTTCGGCTATGCCGTACTCGGTCACCACAAAATTGATATCTCCACGGGTGGTCGCCACACCCGCTCCTTCGCTCAGACTCGGCACGATGCGTGAAACTTTGCCTTTCTTGGCGGTGGAGGGAAGTGCAATAATGGAGAAGCCACCTTTGGACATGGCACTTCCTCGGATAAAATCGACCTGGTCACCGATACCGCTGAAAAACAGGTAACCGAGGGAGTCTGTGCAGACTTGTCCGGTGAGATCAACTTCCAGGGCTGAGCTTATGGAAATAAAATTATCATTTCTGGCGATGACGGCAGGATCATTGACGAATTCCGAATTCCGAAAATAGAATAATGGATTATTGTTCACGTAATTGTAAATTTTGTCTGAACCCATGCACAGAGAGGCCACGACCCGACCGGGTAAAAGAGTCTTTTTCCGGTTAGTAATGACTTTCTTTTCGAAAAGAGGCAGGAATCCATCTGTAATAAGCTGGGTGTGGATGCCCAGGTCCCTCTTGCCATCCAGATACTTCAAGATGACATACGGAAGCTGCCCGAATCCTATCTGGAGGGTGGCTCCGTTAGGCACCAACTGAGAAACATAGTGCCCTATTCTTTTGGCGATTTCCGTCTCCCCCATACTCGGCACATATACCCAAAGGGGCTCATTGTGCAAGATTAGGTAGTCAATTTGATCCACATGGACAAAACTGTCGCCCCATGTCCTAGGCATCTTAGGGTTCACCTGCGCGATAACCAGCTTGGAATTTTCCATTCCTGCCCGAGTAATGTCTACCGAGACCCCCAGGCTGCAATATCCGAATCTGTCCGGCGGACTAACCTGGATGAGAGCCACGTCAAGTCCAATGCGTTTACTGGAAAAGAGGCTGGAAATTTGAGACAGATAGGCAGGGATATAATCGACTTTCCCTTCGAATGCGGCCTTGCGCATATATTCGCTGATAAAAAATAGCTTAAGTGAGAAACGACTTGCAAAAGATCGGTCATCCACGTATTCGGCAAGAGTTCCGGAAAGCATCTGATAGACGACGATATCCTGCAGGTTCACATCTCTGACCATTTCCCTGATAAGATATTGAGGTTCCCCGCATCCTGTGCCGATAAACACCCTACTGCCACGTTTGATTCTAGAAATTGCCTGCTCCGCCTTTACGACTTTATTCGGGCAATAATCGTTGAGCCATTCGACATGTCCCAAACAATCCAACGAGTCCGTCGGAGTTCCGCCCTCCGGTCGGTGAAATTGAAATGATCCGCATGCTTTCTTTGAAGCTTTATTCATACTCGTTCCCAATTTTCTCGATCCCCGAAAAATAATTCTTGTTTACTCTACTCGAAATGGGCAGCAACCACGAATGGTTGCATACCGTTATTTAACATGCCTCATCTGCTAAAATAAGGAATTAAGATTCTTTAAGCAAACTCAGTGGCCATCAACATTTGAATCAAGCTCATGAATTGAGCGAGCAATATCGTCTCGGCGCAATCAGCCTGTCAAGCCCTTTGACAGTGGCGGACAATTGCGGTAGTCTGCACACAAGACGGACCGGTCGGTCTGCATTTTCTTTCCAATTGCCGCGGACAGATGTACAGCAACCCCTTACCCACGGAGGCAAACGATGAAACATAGGACATTTAAGGCGATGGTCGTCACGCAAGCCGAGGACAACAAATTCAGCAGACAAATTACCGAAAGAAACATCGACGAACTACCGGACGGAGATTTACTGGTCAGGGTGAAATACTCCTCACTTAATTACAAGGATGTTCTTTCCGCCACGGGAAACAGAGGAGTCACTAAGAAATACCCGCATACACCCGGCATAGATGCCGCGGGCGTCGTCGAGAAAAGTCAAACCGACAAATTCAAAGTTGGAGAAGAAGTTATTGTGACCAGCTACGACCTCGGAATGAATACCTCTGGGGGGTTCGGGCAATATATACGAGTACCATCTGATTGGGTGGTAACCAAGCCTGACAATCTTTCGCTGCGAGAGAGCATGATCTATGGCACGGCTGGTTTCACCGCGGCTCTTTCAGTCTATCGGTTGGTCGATTTTGGAGTCACCCCCAATCAGGGGCAAATACTCGTTTCAGGGGCCACTGGGGGCGTGGGGAGCATTGCCGTGTCAATACTTTCTAAAGCTGGCTATGAGGTTGTGGCCGTCAATGGAAAGGAGGATCAAACAGATTATTTGCTTGAAATAGGGGCCAATGACGTCATCAGCATCGAAGATGCAACAAATAAATCTGGCAAACCCCTCCTCAAGGCACTCTGGGCTGGCGCCATTGATGCGGTAGGCGGCGATATGCTCGCAACCACCATCAAATCAATAAAGCACGGGGGCGGCGTTACCTGCTGTGGGAATGTAGGGTCACATGATCTGCCTCTAAATGTTTATCCGTTCATCTTGAGAGGTGTAACTCTGATGGGAATCGATTCCCAAAACTGCCCCATGCCGACCCGCACCAAGGTCTGGGAAAAAATCGCCAGCGACTGGAAAATCGACCGTTTAGAGCCGATAACTACAGAGGTTGCTTTGGAAGAGCTCAGTGACAGAATCGAGCTCCTCCTGCAGAGGAAACATAGAGGGCGAACCATTGTGAAACTGTCAGATTAAATGAACAGTTTTAGGGATTTCTGTTGTCCCCATTTTTCATGCGGGATGCTTTCGCTGCGGCACTGACGCAAGAGATAGCTGCCACCGTTATAACGGGCAAGCCGGAATTCAAATCAGTATACCCCCTGGTTGCAATCCTCTGGATTTAAGAGGTAACCAGCAAATGCATGCAAAGCCTTCAGAGATGATTTATGATTTATTTTGTCAGTCCATCGTGCTTGCTATGGATAACTCAAAATAAGGAAAAACCCATGCCTTCGCCCAATCCCACCAATGGGAAAAGCCAGTCGACCCGCACCGCCCTGACGGTCACAGCGCTTAGGAACGCTTTTATCGAGCATCTTTTTTGCTCACAGCTCAGAGTACCCGTCAATGCTACTTTAAATGACTACTACCAAGCGATCGCCTACACAGTGCGCGACCGTTTGGCCCACCGCTGGATCGACACCGTTCGCAGTTTTATCAGGCACGATGCCAAATCCGTAAATTACCTATCCGCCGAATATCTGCTTGGCCCCCATTTGGCTAATAACCTGATCAATCTTGGCATATACGATCAGGTGGGTGAGGCGCTCGAAGCAATCGGAGTGGACCTGGAAGAATTGATAGACCAGGAACAGGAGCCCGGACTTGGTAATGGGGGCTTGGGAAGATTAGCCGCCTGCTTTCTCGATTCATTGGCAACCCTTCAAATTCCGGCGATAGGTTATGGCATCAGGTACGAGTTCGGGATCTTCGATCAGGAGATTCATGACGGCTGGCAGGTTGAAGTCACCGACAAGTGGCTTCATCTCGGCAACCCATGGGAAGTTCCGCGACCCGACATAACATATCAGGTTAAATTCGGCGGACATACCGAGAGCTATGTGGATCAGACCGGACGCTACACAGTGCGTTGGATGCCGCATCGAGTGGTTGAAGGGATCGCATATGACACACCCATAACCGGGTACAAAGTGGATAACTGCAACATGTTGCGGCTCTGGAGCGCTGAGGCCACGGAATCTTTCAACTTCAGAGCATTTAACGTTGGTGATTATTACGGCGCCGTTGAGGAAAAGGTCTATTCGGAAAACATCACCAAAATTTTATACCCTAATGATGAAATGTTGCAGGGAAAGCAACTGCGACTCGAGCAGCAGTATTTTCTGGTTTCGTGTTCCCTGCAGGACATGTTGCGATTGCACCTCTTATTGCACGATACTCTCAATAACTTACATGAAAAATCCGCCGTGCAGCTCAACGACACACACCCTTCCCTGGCAGTGCCTGAACTCATGAGGCAGTTGGTGGATGAACACCGAATGGATTGGGATCAAGCCTGGGACATCACTCAAAAGACATTTGCTTACACAAACCACACCTTGCTGCCGGAAGCTTTGGAAAAATGGCCGCTGAAAATTTTTGCTGACCTCCTGCCACGACACCTTGAAATCATATACGAAATCAATCAACGATTTCTCGATGAAATAAGGAGAGAATACCCCGGGGATGAGAGACGTGTCTCTCGTATGTCACTCATTGATGAGTCAGGGGAACGATATGTGCGCATGGCAAATCTCGCGGTGGTGGGAAGTCATGCAATCAATGGAGTGGCCGAACTGCACACCGAGCTTTTGAAAGAGACGGTGCTCAAGGATTTCTATGAGTTTTGGCCGCACAAATTCAGCAATAAAACCAACGGCGTAACACCTCGGCGCTGGTTAATGGTTTGCAACCCCAAACTTGCCGAACTCATCACGACCAAAATTGGTGAAAAATGGACCGCAGACCTGATGGAGTTGAGGCGTTTGGAAGCATACCTTGAAGATCCAGGCTTTCGCAAGGAATGGCGCGAGATCAAGAGACAGAATAAAGTGAATTTGGCTAAGGTGATCGCTGAACGGACCGGCGTTCGGGTCAATCCGGACTCTTTATTCGACATACAAGTAAAGCGGATACACGAATACAAGCGCCAGCACTTGAATGTGCTGCACATCATAACGCTCTACAATCAAATCAAAGCGAACCCGAATCTCAGCACTGTTCCCCGCACGTTTATATTCGGCGGAAAAGCCGCACCCGGCTACCATATGGCCAAGCTTTTCATTAAATTGATCAACTCCGTAGCAGAAGTCATCAACAATGACCCCACAATCGGTGACCGACTTAAGGTTGTTTTTTTCCCGGATTTCAACGTCAAAAACGGCCAATTGATCTATCCGGCAGCCGATCTATCCGAACAAATATCGACAGCGGGCAAAGAGGCTTCCGGTACCGGTAACATGAAATTTTCAATGAATGGCGCTTTGACAATCGGAACCCTTGATGGAGCCAACGTAGAAATAAGAGAAGAAGTCGGTGCAGAAAACTTCTTTCTTTTCGGATTAACTGCAGAGCAAGTCATGCACCTTAGGGCAACGGGTTATAATCCAAAAGATTATTGCGATTCCAATGCACAGTTGCGGGAAGTAATCGACCTCATTAGATCCGGCTATTTCTCGAATAAAGATTGCGGCCTCTTCGCACCTCTCGTCAATTCACTTCTCTACCATGATGAATATATGTTGTTTGCCGACTATCAGTCATACATGGACTGCCAAGCGAAGGTCAACCAAAGCTATTTGGATCCAGAACTCTGGACACGGATGGCAATTCTCAATGTGGCTCGAATAGGCAAGTTCTCATCGGACCGGGCCATTCTCGAATATTGTAATGATATCTGGGAGGTAGAACCTGCTCCAACCGAGCTTCAGGAGAATCCTCTGCAAGCGATCGGCAGATGATGGTGTTGACACGGTCGTCCCTTCGATGGTGTAAAAGTAATTGAAGCTCAATGTTTGATTTTTTTGCGTCTTTATTTCTGAAATCAGCAATGGAAATTGGAGTAGATAATGATCGAAAAAGAATTTGACCTTTCTATTGCAAAACTGGGCGAAGGCCGCATCCCATCGCCCATGAGCGGTGTGCAGTTCATAGACGAAAACAAGCATGTCTTATATCATTCAAATCTTGAAGAGGTCGAAAAGTTTTCTAAGTCCGGCGTAACTCCACCTTATTTTGAGATGGCAGGGCCTCGGGAGAAAATCTATTTCGATCCGTCGAAGCTCAAATGCGGCGTTGTGACTTGCGGGGGATTGTGCCCGGGTTTGAACGATGTAATCCGAGCTATTGTTTTAAGTTTACACTTCCACTATGGCGTTCGAACTGTTTTTGGTTTCAGGTATGGATACGAGGGATTGACTCACAAGAACGGGCATACGCCGTTAGAACTCAATCCGGCTGCTGTTAACGACATCCATCAAAAAGGCGGAACCATACTGGGTTCATCACGTGGACCCCAAGATGTATCTGAGATGGTCGATACACTTGAGCGTCTAAACGTTGGTATCCTTTTCACCATCGGCGGGGATGGAACCCTGCGCGGAGCGCAAGCCATTAGTCAGGAAATCGCCCGTCGCAACCTTAAAATCTCGGTAATTGGAATTCCAAAGACCATTGACAACGATATATCCAACGTGCAACTCTCGTTTGGCTTCGAAACAGCCGTTTCCGAAGCCAGCAAAATCATTAACGCTGCAAACAACGAAGCCACTGGGGCATGGAATGGTATCGGCCTGGTCAAGTTAATGGGGCGGGAATCTGGATTCATCGCCGCTTATGCAACCCTGGCTACGAGTGAGGTCAATTTCTGTCTGGTACCGGAAGTGTCGTTTTCTCTTGAAGGCTTCTTGAGGACCCTAAAAACGAGACTTGAAAACAGGCGACATGCAGTTATCGTGGTTGGGGAAGGGGCCGGCCAGAACCTGATGCAAGAAACCGGAGAGCAGGATGCGTCGGGCAATATCCGTTTAGGGGATATCGGCGTCTTTTTGAAAGAACAAATAACGAGCCACTTCAAGAAAATCGGAATGGATGTAACCCTAAAATACATTGATCCGAGTTACACCATTCGAAGTATGCCGGCAAATCCACATGATTCGGTATTCTGTCTGCTGTTGGGCTACAATGCAGTGCATGCCGGTATGGCTGGCAAAACGAACATGGTCGTCGGCTTTTGGAAGAACGAATTCACCCATGTACCGATCCCCATGGCAACATTCAGGCGCAAAAGGATTGATCCGGCAGGTAAACTTTGGAGCAACGTGCTTTGTTCTACGGGCCAACCCAGGGAAATGCGTTAGCTGGGTCGTATACAAATTTGATTGAACCGCTGCTCAGGCAGGCTTCTCTGATGGGCTCGCCTTGATTATAGGCGGATATCCATATTGCTTTTTCTGGATTCCCGCTCTACGCGTGCGGGAATGACGATCATATACCCACAGTTATTGTGAAGTTAGGTTTCCTCTGCTTAAGTAAGACTGAAAACGCCATTGCGCGGGAGCTTTAATTCGGTTTCGGTCGCTTAAGTCATCATAAAGAACATCTTTCTATATCCATAAGCCATAATACGATTCGACGACAGCCCCCTCAATTGTAGCTTGCGGAATGCTCCCTAAGCGCTCTACCGCATTCTAGACGATCAGAGGCTTGTCTCCATGTTCTGAAAAAGGGTGTTCAAGTTGCATGCGAACGAGTATGGTTTGCAGAAAAGCCACGAGCATTTGCAAGAATTGTATTTGTATACTAAATTAACCAAGTAACAGTGCAGCAATTCATGCTCAAGAGACAGCCCGGCATTCTTTTGCATCTCAGCTCAATTTGGGATTGCACTGCCAACTGTACATCAAATTCTATGTGATAATGGAGGGTTCGTTCTCCGTGCGGACCTTTTCTCGCCTCGTTGAGAGAACGACCTGTACACTCTTTTTTCTTCGTTGTGATCGCGAGGTCATGATTGTCAGTTAGGAGTTCTTATATGCCTTTTGACGAGCGATACCTGGATGCTGATCAGCTTTGGTACAAAGACGCTATCATCTACGAAATCCATGTTAAAAGCTTCTTAGATAGTGACGGGGATGGCATTGGTGATTTCCGAGGCCTGATGCAAAAACTCGACTACCTCAAAGATCTCGGCGTTACCGCTGTCTGGTTGTTGCCTTTTTATCCTTCTCCCCTGCGCGACGATGGCTACGACATCGCGGACTACTACGATGTGCATCCAAACTACGGCACTCTGCGAGATTTCCGAGAATTTCTGAAAGCGGCTCACTACCGTGGTATCCGTGTTATTACCGAACTGGTCATAAATCACACCTCGGATCAGCACCGCTGGTTTCGGAGAGCCCGTCGAGCCAAGTCCGGGACTTCCCTCAGGGATTTCTATGTGTGGAGCGATACGGCACGTAAATATCAGGATGCTAGAATCATTTTTAAGGACTTCGAGACTTCAAATTGGACCTGGGATTCGGTGGCCCAAGCTTACTACTGGCATCGCTTTTATTCCCATCAGCCGGATTTAAACTTCGACAATCCACAAGTGCAAAAGGAAGTCATTAAAGTACTCGATTTCTGGTTCGGAATGGGAGTGGACGGTCTTCGACTGGATGCCGTTCCCTACCTCTACGAAAGGGATGGAACGAACTGCGAGAATTTGCCTGAAACCCACGATTTTTTGAAAAAACTGAGAAAACACGTAGAAACTAAACACAAGGGTAAAATGTTACTGGCGGAAGCCAACCAATGGCCCGAAGATGCAGTGGCCTATTTCGGAGATGGGGACGAATGCCATATGTGCTTTCATTTCCCCATTATGCCCCGAATATTTATGGCTTTGTGGATGGAAGACCGTTTTCCAATCCTGGACATCCTCGACCAGACCCCAGCAATACATGAAACCAGCCAGTGGGCCATGTTTCTTCGCAATCACGATGAACTGACTCTTGAGATGGTCAGCGATGAAGAACGTGATTACATGTATCAAGTTTATGCGAAGGATCAGCATGCTCGCATTAATCTCGGAATTCGTCGTCGACTCGCGCCGTTAATGGGCAACAATAGAAGAAAAATTGAACTGATCAACTTTCTATTGTTCTCACTCCCCGGCACCCCAATTATGTACTATGGCGATGAGATGGGAATGGGAGACAACTACTACCTGGGTGACCGAGACGGGGTGAGAACCCCTATGCAGTGGAGCCCGGACAGGAACGGAGGATTTTCCAGAGCCAATCCACAACGGCTCTAC
Source organism: uncultured delta proteobacterium (assembly GCA_963781715.1). Lineage (GTDB taxonomy): Bacteria > Desulfobacterota > Syntrophobacteria > Syntrophobacterales > Syntrophobacteraceae > Desulfoferrobacter. The sequence continues at coordinate 2,536,107 of CAWAGW010000010.1, read as the reverse complement.
CTTCCCACCATTATCGATCCGGAGTATCATTTTCAGGCATTGAACGTTGAAAATCAGCACGCAAATCTCTCATCCCTCCTCTGGTGGACACGCCGCATGATAGGCATGCGGAAAAGGTTCAAAGCTTTCGGACGCGGTACCATTGAATTCCCCTTTTCAGATAATCCAAAGGTGTTAGCGTTCCTCAGAAAATACGAAGACGAGACCATCCTTGTCATTGCCAACCTGTCACGATTTTCACAAGTCGTACACCTCGATTTATCAGGCTACGATGGGTATGTTCCCGAAGAAGTATTCAGCAACAACAAATTTCCCCTGATCAACAAATCCCTTTATCTCCTGACACTCGGTTTCAACGATTATTTCTGGTTTATACTCCGCAAAGCAAAGGATTCCGATCATCGTGAACTCGTAAAACACGCTACCGAGTTTGTGGTCAAAAGAGATTGGCAGGAGTTTATCGAGGGAGATCACAGCGAAACCTTTCTCAAGACTGTACTACCTGACTATCTAAAGAGTTGCCGTTGGTTCAGCCACAAAGCCAGGACCATCAGGTCGACCAAAGTTGTTGAGGATATCTCCGTTTCACGTCAAAAAAATATTCCTACTGCCCTGTTATTGATCATTGAGGTGCTTTTTACCGAAGGTACACCTGAGAGGTACTTGTTACCCGTCTCATATGCTACCGGCCGCGAATCTCTCATGATTCAACGAGAATTTCCGCATGCTGTGATTGCGCGGCTTCAGGTCGGCGACCAGCACGGAATACTCTTCGATGGCGTGTACCATGAAGATTTCAGGAACACACTGCTGCGGACCATATCGAACAAGAAAAGAATTAAAGGAAAGCACGGTGAATTAGTCGTGCATCAAGGCAGGAAATATAAGAGCTTGCTTGGCGGCAAGAAGCTGCCTCTGCCTTCACAAGTTCTCAAAGCGGAACAAAGCAACACCTCAATCGTTTATGAAAATACTTTTTTTATAAAACTATACAGACAGTTGGGTGAGGGAACCAATCCAGACCTTGAAATAACGAGGTTTCTCACCGAAAAACTCAATTTTCCGTATGTTCCTACCTTTGCCGGAATTCTGGAGTATCACCGCCCTGCTTCCGAACCTATTGATCTCGCTCTGGTTCAAGGCTTCATTCTCAATGCGGGTGATGCCTGGACTTATACTCTTGAAACAGCAAGGCACTACTTTGAAAAAATCCTGTCAAACAGAGAGGCGTTGGAAATTCCGCAGATATCAGGCTTGCCATTTGAGAAAACCTCTCAGGCTGAGTTTCCTTTGCTCAAGGAATACATAGGCGAATTCTATCTTGAAATGATGGGGCTCCTTGGTAAACGAACCGGAGAACTCCACCTCGCACTCGCTTCGGAAACCGATGATCCTGAATTTGTCTCCGAACCTTTTTCAAAACTCTACCAGCGTTCTGTTTATCAATCCATGCGAAACATCACTCGCAGGGCCATGCAGGATCTTAAAAAGAACCTGGGAAAATTGCCTGAAAAACTACAGGAAGACGCCCTAATAATTCTTGAATCTGAAAGGGAAATCCTGAGTCGGTTAAGGCGAATTACAGAGAAAAAGATAGAAGCAGTTAAAATACGTATCCATGGAGACTATCACCTGGCTCAGGTGCTCTACACCGGCAATGACTTCATGTTAATTGACTTTGAAGGCGAACCGGCGCGGCCTCTAACTGAAAGGAGGATCAAACGGTTGGCTTTCAGGGACATAGCAGGAATGATTCGCTCCTTCCACTATGCTGTCTACAGTGCCCTCACAAGACATACTTCTAATCGAAAAGAGGATATCGAGGTACTTGAGCCGTGGATAAGACCGTGGGTCTTGTGCGTGAGCAGGACTTTTTGGACTGCCTACCTGGAAACCGTAGGCCAAGCGCCTTTTGTCCCCACGAACTCGGAAGAGCTCGATATCCTGCTGCATTGTTTCCTGTTGGAAAAAGCAGTTTATGAACTGGGCTACGAATTGAACAACAGACCGGAATGGGTTTCGATCCCTATGAGCGGGATTATGCAGATTTTAGCGCACATGTAACGCTCAAATCTATCTGTCGCGACCGGTTCTGTGCTTTTCGAGCGCCGATCTTCAAGTGGACAACAACAAAGGCAGGAATGCATCGGGTTGGTTGCACCAATACAAATAATACTTGCTGGTAGAATAGGTGATATGAGATAGAATTCGACTTGGATTTTTCGATTCAAGGGCTTTGAGCGTTTACATTAGATGAAGAAACTGGAGGGGTTATGAAGAAGTTTTTGGTTTTCTGTTTCCTGATGAGCTGTTGTTTTCTCGGAGGTTACGCCTTTGGTGAGGAGTACATCAAAGTGGGTCTTCTTGGGCCGATGACCGGACCTTTGGCTGACGAGGGAAAACAGATGAAGGAGGTCGTTGAACTTCTTGCAGCGGACTTGAATGCACAAGGAGGGGTGCTTGGCAAAAAAGTTCAAATTATAACTGCAGACGATCAGGGAACCGTTGAAGGTGGCATAACTGGTGCTCAGGAACTGATTGACCAGGGGGTCGTAGCCGCAATCGGGAGCTACCCGTCATCTGTTACAGCCGCGGCTCAGAGCATTTTCAGCAAAGCTGGTGTCCTGCAAATCACGAATGCCTCAACTGCGGCACCATTGTCACAAAAAGGAATCAAAACGTTTCTTCGTATCTGCTCGAATGATGATGATCAGGCCGAAGCAGGAGCCGAAGTCATTTCGGAGCGGGGCTACAAAAAGGTTGCCATTTTACACGACGACACCCTCTACTCCAAGGGATTAGCGAACAGCACACGAGCCCTGTTGGAGAAAAAAGGCATGCAAATAACCTTTGACGAAGCTTTGCCAGCCGGTCGTGATAACTACAAGGAGATTCTTATTCAAATAAAGAAAACGAACCCGGATGTGATCTTTTTCACCGGTTACTATCCTGAAGCCGGCGTTTTGCTGCGGCAGAAAAGAGAACTAGGTTGGAAAGTCCCTATTATCGGCGGTGATGCTTCTAATAATCCAGACCTCATTAAAATTGCCGGGAAAAAGGCTGCCAAGGGTTTTCAATTCTTGAGCCTGCCACGACCGGAAAACCTGCCTTCTCTCGAAGCCAAAGAATTCCTGCTGCAATACAAAAACAAATACGGACATCGAGTTAATTCTATCTATGCAATGCTGGCCGGCGACGCGTTTCGTGTCATTACCTTTGCCATAGAGCAGACCAAGTCGACTAAAGGGGATGTGATGGCAAACTATCTCCTCAATGACCTTAAAGCCTACAAAGGATTCACCGGCCTGATATCTTTCGATAAAAATGGTGACCGAGAAGGGCAGATCTTTGTGGACTACCAATACAATGCAAAAGGAAAAGCCGCATTGCAGCTTTAATGGATGAAGCATGGTGAGCGCATCAGGAAAGCCCGAACTCTACCTGACTAAACAAGACGATCACAAACTGTTGCTTCGTCTTGAGGGACAATGGAGTATTGGTCAAAATATTCCCTCGTTCAGTCAGGTTCACAAAGAAATCGAACATACCAAGGATATACGCAAAATCTTTTTCGACGCAGAGCAACTATCAGGTTGGGATAGCTCATTGCTAACCTTTTTGGTTCGATTGGACGGGTACACAAAAGACCTCGCGATTGATACTGATAAGCGGGGCTTGCCAGAAGGAGTGCAGCGTCTGCTGGCTTTGGCCTCCGAGGTGCCCGAAAATAAAGATGCCCGCCGCAAGCTGACAAAAGAATCCTTGGTCTCTCGGGTCGGAAAGCAAGTCATCGGGTTTGGGCATGCCAGCAAGGAGATGCTTGCTTTTATCGGTGAAGCATTTTGGGCTTTCTTGAAGTTGATGAGTGGTCAGGCCCGCTTTCGTCGTTCTGATCTGTTCCTCTTCATACAGCAGAGCGGGGCCCAGGCCCTGCCTATCGTATCTCTCATAAGTATTTTGGTCGGCCTCATTTTGGCCTTCATAGGCGCCGTTCAGCTAGCGCTCTTCGGTGCGCAGATTTATGTCGCAAGTCTGGTCGGGATATCAATGATTCGAGTTATGGGCGCCGTAATGACCGGAGTTATCATGGCAGGTCGCACAGGCGCAGCTTTTGCCGCACAATTGGGGACAATGACTGTCAATGAAGAGATTGACGCCCTGACCACTCTGGGCATTTCGCCTATGGAATTCCTGGTTTTGCCGCGCATGCTTGCACTCTTCATAATGATGCCGTTACTTTGTATCTATGCCGATCTTATGGGAGTTCTCGGAGGACTGATAGTAGGCGTGTATATGCTCGATATCAATTTTTGGGAATATGTTAACCAGACACGCGATACAGTTGCTTTGAGCAACTTCTGGATAGGACTGATCCACGCCGCCGTGTTCGGAATATTGATATCCCTCGCGGGTTGCCTGCGAGGAATGCAGTGCGGAAGAAGTGCCTCGGCAGTTGGTTTGGCGGCGACCTCTGCGGTGGTGACGGGAATAGTCAGCATCGTCATAGCCACTGCTATAATAACAGTGGTTTGTAACATAATAGGTGTGTGAAGCTCATGCGGGCAGGGATAAGCCCCGCTGCTTCACTTCTCTTATGAAACTTCATTAGTTTCATTTTAGTTCAAACCCCGTCCAAAGACGGGGCGGCGCCGCTGGATTCTGGCTCCTGGACTCCGCATTTTCATATAAAATCGCTCGATTTTGGAAGCACGAAATGAACCGGATATGAACAACTCACAGCCCATCATTGAAGTGCGCGATCTTACCATGGCTTATGGGAGCTTTGTCCTGCAGACAGATCTCAATTTTGCTGTCAGTCGCGGGGACGTCTTCATCATTATGGGCGGCAGCGGATGTGGGAAAAGCACCCTGCTACGGCATTTGATCGGACTGAAGGAACCCGCCCGAGGCCAGGTTTATTATGGTGATGTGAGCTTTTGGGAAATCGATCCTACTGAACGCAAGCAAATGATGCGCCGATTTGGCATCCTCTATCAGAGTGGGGCACTTTGGAGTTCGATGACGCTTGCTGAAAACATTTCGCTCCCACTAGAGGAGTACACCGAGCTGAATTCAAAAGAAATTTATGAGATCATCTCTCTTAAGCTCGCCCTGGTCGGGCTTGCAGGATTTGAGGACTACTACCCGGCTGAGATCAGCGGCGGTATGCGCAAACGGGCCGCTCTTGCCAGGGCGATGGCACTCGATCCGGACATTCTGTTCTTTGATGAACCTTCAGCCGGATTAGATCCCATCAGTGCACGGCGACTTGACGAACTGATTTTAGAGTTGCGCGACAGTCTGGGAGCGACCATTGTTGTTGTGACGCACGAGCTCGCCAGTATCTTTGCCATTGGAAACAACTCGGTCTTTTTGGATGCGGACAGCAAGACTATGATCGCAAGCGGCGACCCGCACAAACTGCTATCCGGGTGCGAAAATAAAACGGTCCGCAGTTTCTTAACACGTGGGGAAAGCCAGCAAAACGACCCGAAAAATGGCCAACTAGAATCGGATCAAAACCGTTGCCTGCTTTAGATCAACTGTAACTGGCAATTGATTGGTGGTGCCAGTAACAGCAGGAACAGATTATTTTTGCATTCTTTAAATGCTTTCTGTCCGAAAATTTCCTCTCCCCCTCGAGAGGAGTTGTGGGTTTCCGGATAAACACTAGATGGTCTGACGTCTTCTACTAATATCAATTGACAAACGGATATCAGCATGAGCCAAAAATCAAATCCAGCGACCATCGGGGCCTTCGTGGTTGGGGCAGTTATTTTGATCATAGCAGCGATTGTCGCCTTCGGAAGCGGTCATTTTTTCAAGGAGACCAAGCAGTATGTGCTGTTCTTTGAGGGGTCTGTTAATGGACTCTCCATCGGCGCTCCAGTGGCTTTTAGGGGAGTTAAGATTGGATCGGTTACCGATATTAAGGTCTTATTAGACGGGAAGGATCTATCCCTCAAGATTCCTGTCTTCATAGAAATTGATCCAGGCCGAATCAAAGAAGTCAACGCACCCGAAAGCGTTAATGAGTTGGGGACGCGCAAACTCATTGATATTCTGGTTAAACGCGGACTCAGAGCTCAGCTGGGAATGCAGAGTTTGGTGACTGGACAACTATATGTAAACATGGATTTTTATCCGCAAAAACCCGCTAGGCTTGTCAAAATGGAGACAGAATACCCGGAATTGCCTACCGTTCCTTCTCCAATCGAAGAAATCTCCAGGACCATCGAGACGCTTCCCCTGGGTGATCTTGCAAATAAATTCCTATCGGCCATTGAGGGGATTGAAAAGGTTGTGAATTCCCCCGAATTGAAAAAAACCTTGAAGTCAATGCAAGAGACCGTAAAAGAAGCGAAAAATGTACTGACAAACATAAACGGGCAGGTCCAACCCATGTCCAAAAACATGGAGGAGACTCTGGAGGATGCTCGAAAGCTGCTGCAGAATATGAACAAACAGGTCGGGCCGCTGGCATCCAGCATTGAAAAGACCATAAAGGATACCAGGGGCGTTGTGCAAAATATTGACAAGCGCATCGATCCACTGCTCGGGACTATTCAAGAAACCTTTACTGCAACTCGTGCCGCTCTAAAGCAGGTCAATGCGACTTTGGAGGGAATTCAAGGAGCAACAGGTGAAGGTTCGGCATTGCATTATCAGGTTACCAAAACCTTGCAGGAATTATCCGCTGCAGCACGGTCTGTCCGGATTTTGACAGACTATCTTGAACGGCACCCTGAAGCCTTACTGCGAGGAAAAGGCAGATGAATTCGGAGGGATATCAAATGATCGGCAGCCCATTAGCGCGTCTGACACTATTGATTATCGTTGTTTTATCAATGATATTATCAGGTTGTGCTACCACTCGTCATTCGAACTTTTACACTCTACAACCGATCTCAGGCACGGAAAAACCGGAAACGCGCTCACTGGCTCACGGCTTTATCTCCCTTGGTATCGGCCCGGTTCAATTCCCCAACTATCTCGACAGACCCCAAATTGTCACCCGCAACGGTCCCAACGAACTTAAGCTCGCAGAATACGACCGGTGGGCGGGAGACTTGAGTGAAAATTTTACAAATGTTCTGGCAGATAACCTTTCCATGTTGCTCGATGCAGATCGAGTGACAACCTATCCCTGGCAGGATTCCGATAAAGTCAACTACCAGATAAGAATGGATGTCCTCCAATTCGACGGCACTTTGGACGGGAACGCGGTTTTAACCGCTCGCTGGACAATCTACGGAAAAGACGGCAAAACAGTTCTCACATCCAAAAAGTCCACATTCAAGGCTCCAGTCAGGGGTTCCAGCTACGAAGCATTAGTCTCAGCAGAAAACCAGACACTGGCAGATTTAAGTCGTGAGATTGCAGCAGAGATTAGGCAATTTGCCAAGTGACGATCTCACAGCTCCCGTGGCGCAGACCAAAACTCCCATAGCGCACGGCTTCAGCCCTGCAAATGCTGAGCAGTGCCATACGCCGGGCTACACTCGGTAGTTTCCGGAAGGACAGTAGGCAACATCAAATAGATTGCAAGTCTAATCCCAATCATTGGCATTTTAAACATTTCGATCGTTTGAAATGGTATACCCTTCTCCCAATGTCCTAAATTCGATTCCAAAATGCCAACTATGATTACAAAAGTGTTTACAAAGTTGCTCTGGATAAACTCTTCGATCCTATTAATCGCACAAACACTAACGAAACTTTGTAGGATTCTTTTCCCCGATTTCCACAGCAAATTCACGGTTGTCGACCCAGGCAAATCCCCGTGCGTAAATTGGTCACCATTAGGCTGGTTCTTATCCAAAAACCCTGTAGCGCAGGGCTTCAGCCCTGCTATGGCGTTTAAGAAAAACACCATGGATTCCAACTGGGCTGTGTTGAAGTGCGAAACTCAGCAAAATAGGCGCTGGGTTTCGTCACGCGAAACGCGCGACTCAACCCAACCTTCTACATTTGAAATAATTCTGGAAACTATAGCATGGGCAGCCCTGAAGGACTGCGCTACATGCGAAGAGGACTTTCCGGATGGAAATCTGGATAATTGGACTTCGCCGAAATCTAGTGCTCATTGCTGGAACGCCAAACCTGAAACAGGTCGGGTACACCCTTTGCATCTCATATTATTAAACAACGGACCTGACAGCCATAAAGCACATGGATACCCCACCTGAGAAGGCGGCTTATAGAATGAAATAAAAAGTCAGATAATTAACTGCAGTCAGGTGTGGAGGGAGGCTAACCGTGTCAGAAAATGGGAATAAGCTTCAAGTAATTAGTGAAAAGGCCCTGGCGCTTCGATTGCTGGATTTGTCGCGGATTGCCGTAGAAGCAAGAAGTATAGAAGATCTTGCACGAAACGTAGTCTTGGAACTTACCGCAATCCTGCAACCGTCTGCAGCTTTTATTCAGATCACTCATCCGCAATCCTCATTTTTTTTCCAATGCGGATTTGAGCCCCACGAAGAAGCCGAACTCAAGAAGCTGCTCTACGCAAAACATCGGCGCTCCGTTTTCGATGAGCATGCTCAATCCGCAGCATTTGCAAATCAAAACGCAACGTCGCAGTTTCCAACCGCATACCCTTTAAAATGTGGAGAGAATTGCATCGGTTTTCTTGGGATTTTGCAACGGAATAACACGAATTTTATATTCTCTCCTTCATGGAACGCTCATTTGGACTTATTTCTGCACTTACTAGCGGATTCATTCAACAAGTTGATTGACCAGTCCAAATACAGCAGGCTCATGCGGTACTTCAACACTTATCTCACGGTAAGCTCGATGCTTGCCCACTCATCTAATCTTCACGAGTTGATTGAAACGGCACTGTACTGCTGCTTAGAAGAACTTGCAGCTGAAGCAGCATCCATATTGTTTTACCAAACCGAGCACAATGAATTTTGCTTCTACCATGTGGAAGGACCCGCCCGACCGGTGCTGACAACCAAAAAGTTTTGTGCCGACAAGGGAATCGCCGGTGCAGTCTTTCATACACAAAAAGCAGAAATCATTCATGACGTCCAAAACGACAGACGATTCTTTAGAGATCTCGACTCACTCTCCGGCTTCACTACAAAAAACATGATCGCCGCACCCCTGGTGGCACTTGAAGAACGAGTCGGCGTCTTTGAAGTATTAAACAAAAGGAAAGAGGCATTCAATAAGGAAGAAAAGCTTCTGACAACCCTTATTGCTGAAGAAATTTCATTTGCAACCCGTAATGCCTGGATACTTGACCTGGCAATGAGCGGTTACTGCAAAAGATTGCAGGGGCAAGCTTCATGCAAGGGATGCCAGAGGCCGCGGGAATTCTGGGCACCATGCATCAAATCTCACGCAAAATCCAATCAAATGGGTGAAAATGGTGAACCAAAGCTTAGACGTTTTGATCGCACTCCTGCAAAAATTGAATTGCTTGCATGATCATCAGATGAGTCACAATCAGCCATTCCACCCGATTCATTTATTTTCATTTAAACCGACATAGTCCATGTGGCAGTACGTCAATAAGTGTTATAGTTATAAGAAAATAATTAATCAGCAGCTCGAAGCTGCGCTCCGTGGTTTCCGGAGGGTGGGCCTCAGCCGGCTGAAGAGTACGGATTTACATACGATTAAAGTAGAGTCACAGAAAGGAGTAACGAAGATCCACAATGATAGAAGACGCTAATATTTTCCATTTATCCAACGGTGATAAAGAGATAATCCTAGTTGGAACAGCCCATGTATCCCAAAAAAGCGCCGATCTGGTTGCAGAGGTCATTGAACAGGAACAACCTGAAACGGTCTGTGTTGAACTCTGCCAATCCCGATATCAATCCATCGTCAGCAAGAAAGAGTGGCAAGAGACGGATCTTTTCAGGGTAATCAAGCAAAAGAAAGCATTCCTATTGTTGTCCAATTTTTTCCTTGCGTATTTCCAAAAAAAGATAGGTCAGAAAGTCGGAATCACTCCCGGACAAGAGATTCTACGAGCTATTGAAGCCGCCAAAGCCATAGACGCTAAAGTCCATCTGGTCGATCGCGATGTGCGGGTTACTCTGTTGAGGGCTTGGAGATCGATGAGGTTTTGGACAAAATTGAAGCTTTTCGGGCATCTTTTGACTTCTTTCAAGGACTTGGATGACATCAACGAGCAAGAAATAGAAAAGATGAAGAATAAGGACGTGCTCGAAGAACTCCTCACGGAACTGGGGGAGACGTTCCCTGAGATAACTCAAGTTCTAATCGATGAAAGGGACCGATACCTTGCTCATATGATCCGATCTGCACCGGGCAACAGGATCGTCGCTGTGGTTGGGGCTGGACATACGAACGGTATTCAGAAATACTGGAACAATCCAATCGATCTAGAAAGTCTAAACAAAATACCACCTGCCGGCAAATTGAAGAATTTCTTAAAGTGGGGCATACCGATATTTATCCTGAGTATTGTCGTGCTGGGTTTCTTTAAAGCGGGCAGCATTGCGGGTTCCCACATGATTAAGATGTGGATTGTTGCCAACGCTGCTCTTGCGGGGATTGGAGCAGCCGCGGCATTGGCCCACCCTTTGACGATTGCTTCCGCAATCGTCGCCTCCCCCATAACATCACTCAACCCCATGATTGCGGCAGGCTGGGTTTCCGGTTTGGTGGAAGCGTTGCTTGGAAAGCCGCGAGTGATTGATTTTGAAAACCTGACAGAAGATATTTCTTCCCTAAAAGGGTTTTGGAAAAATAAGATTACCAAAATTCTTCTTGTTACCGTATTTACCAACGTCGGAAGCGCTCTGGGCACTTTCGTGGCAATCCCATTAATGCTTAAAGTGCTTGCATAGAGTGTCTATCAATGAGCTTGCAGTATGGTGATTTAACGAATTCTATTCATCCTTCCATGCGGCAGATACCCAAGCATTTTCCATTGGCGGGCATAGCAGTTGTAGCTTCGCCTGAAGAACAATCGCGGGATTCCGAAAAACGAGCTTTACCGTGGCTCAAGATAAACTTGGGTTACATAAAACTTTTGTTTATTGCTCACAGCGACTCCGGTTCCCGCCTCCCGGTAGTCTGAGGAGAGGAGATTTCTTTTGTGACCCGGACTCGCCACCCATCCTTGGATAATCGAGTCTACAAGGTTTGCAAGGTTCTGGCCGACAAAAATGTTTTCCCCCACGCTTTTGAAACTTTCGACGCCTTGTGAGTGTATTCTGTCAACAACGTCTCTACCTTTTGGATCGATGTGCGAAAAGAAGTTTTGATTTGCCATCTGTTCGCTATGACTCCGAGCAGCTTCCTGCAGCAAAGAATTGGATCGAAGAGCATCAAGTCCATATTCCGCTCGCACCCTATTCACTTGAGAAAGAATCGCTTCCTCTAATTGAGTTGCTGAATTCGACCCTTGAGAAGTTGCACTATTCTGATCATCCTTGATGTTACCAGTGTTTGTTGTGCCCGGTACCGCTCCCAAGGTCACTGGAATAATCTCGTATGACTCGGCGCCATCGGAAGTAATCAGAAAGTTAAGCACATTGCCGGGAACGCTTTTTTGCATTAACAATCGAAAATCCTCCTCAGACTTAATAGCAAGGTCATTGACCTTGATTATTAAGTCTCCGATGGAACGCAAAGGATCGTTTCGGGAACGGAGTCCTGAGATTGCGGCGGGCGAGCCCGGGAAAACTTCGAGGATCCTGAGACCGGTTAAATTCCCTTGCTTGAAGGCCTCCCCCCTTATTCCCAGATAAGGACGGCCGATGGGAACAGTCTTTTGTTGAGCAGGCGGTGTTGCCTCTGCCTGCACCGGCTCGGCATCCCGGGTAGCAAGGTCTGCATGCCACAACATCCCCGCCAGCACCCATCCTGTCAGTGCAAGAATACCCATCATTAACAGCAAAGAACGATGCAAAGACGTCACCAAGCTTTTGCTCTTGTTGATGCAAGCCGATAAATTAATTCGAAATCTTTTAACCACTGGATAAATTGAAGCACCTGTCTTCTCCAACCACATTTCTCCTACTTGTCTAATAAACCTCACCGGTAGCCCTAGTGTTTGGTGTTTTCTCAGCTGAGCTGGACTGCGCCCTTGCAGGTGCCTTGCGCTTATATCCCTGCACCTGATAACTGGATCTGGAAGGACAACTCTGTCGTGCATAGGAATTACCCTGCAGGCTGTCCCCAATAAGGAAACCGCCGATAAGCCCTACGGGGCCGCCGATCGCTCGCCCCAACCGCAGCACTTCCTCCCGATGCCGCCCCCACCAAAGCTCCGGTCGCCGCCCCAAGTGCGCCACCCCCTAGGGTAAGGCGTTCGCGCGTACTGAGCGGTCCACCAGCACAACCTGTTAGAGACACGAACGTCAGTAACATCAATAAAACTGCTAACATTTTTATTTGCAACATCATTTTCTCCATGAACCATGAATGGCCTTAAGGTTTCTGTATGCAACCTCATACAGGACTGCAGTCAAAAGCCTACACTGCATTTCACCCCGCCCCATTAATTGGTGCCTCATCGCCTTTCCTATTTCCCTACCCCAAAGTGCCTTGGAACGGATCGATTAAGCCATTACCCAAGAAATTTCAGTAGTTGCGCTCATATCTTCCTTGCTTATACTGCTTGTGATGCTTTTTTGCGTGGCCCGGAGGAATATGTCCATCATAATAGGCTCTTGGAGCCGGTACCACTACTACAGGTTGACGGTAGATGACGACAGGATTCGGCTGAACAACCACCGGTGGGGGTTCGACATACACCGGCGCCTGCTGCACAACTACGGGCGGTGGTGGAGCCACATAATAGCCCGGCAAACCAAAGTTTAAGCCAATTGCCACATCCACTCCCCCGGCACTGGCCTGCGATGGGATGACCAGGCAAATGGAGGCTAGTACAAGGCCTGACCATACGCATATTCTGCTCAATAATGACTTCTGAATTTTCAATTTCTTCCTCCTGAACCACTCAACGTTTTCCATAAGTAAGTTTTGGGGGTCGAACTGCACTCCCTCCGATCGTTTTCGTCTTGTTTAAGCAACTTGCAGGCCAACTTTACGCAGATTAATTTTTTGTTCGCCAGTACAGCTATGCTGGTTGAAATTAGACTATTCGCCTTTGTGCTGAGTTAAGCTGGCAAGCGTAAGTTTGCTCTTTGGAAGAAGCGGGGCATCGGGATGGATATGAGTGAATCTAATAGTCAGCACACCGCATGATTTGTCTGACGTTTGATTTATGTCTTGACAAGCTTAGCTGTTATGTAAGATATTCCTTCAACAATCGAAAAGCTGAAGCTTTTCATCCAGAAGCGATTTTGAATTTACACTTTGAGTGATTATTAATGCGGTCAAGAAGGCCAGCCTCTGTGCTGGCCTTTTTTATTTTGACCAGGATCCGAAACGCTGTATGGAGGGAAAGATGAAGCTACGTCAGATGTTCATTTTGTTTGCCGGTGCTTTTTTAATCTGTTTTGCCGCCAACGCCTGGGCTCACTTTGGAACTATTATACCCTCGGACGACATCATAAGTAAAAATGACTCTAAAAAGATTTCGCTGGAAATTAAATTTATCCACCCGATGGAACAACACTACATGGAAATGGAAAAACCGAAAAAGTTCGGTGTCTTCCACAAAGGAAAGACCACTGACTTGATCGATGAGTTAAAGCCGATAAAAGGAAAGGCCCCAGACCAAGAACAGCTGTCCACTTTTTGGCAAACGGAGTTTCCCATAAAAAGTCCCGGGGATTATACATTTTTTGTAGAACCCACCCCTTATTGGGAACCCGCCGAAGATCTCTTTATTGTTCACTACCCCAAGGTATGTGTTAATGCCCTTGGTTTAGAGGAAAGTTGGGACCAGCCCATCGGACTGGAAACGGAAATTGTCCCGCTGACCAGACCGTACGGGCTGTGGACGGGAAATGTTTTCCAGGGACAGGTCCTGGTGAACGGCAAACCAGTTCCGAGCGCTGAGGTAGAAATCGAGTACCTCAATGAATCCTCTGACAATCCTAAAGTCGTGCAGGCGCCATCCGACCCATTTGTAACACAGGTAGTCAAGGCTGATTCCAACGGCATCTTTACTTACGCCATGCCCAGAGCAGGATGGTGGGGATTTTCGGCTCTCAACGAGGCAAATTGGAAGCTGAAGCATGAAGGCGTGGAAAAAAGCGTGGAAATAGGGGCTGTTTACTGGGTGCACACAGCGGATATGAAATAGCCAAACTGTTAGTCGCTGAGCAAGCGCTACCAGCAATCCAAACTTAACCTTAAGGGTGCCTCTGCGACATAAGAGGGCTGCGTTTCTCTCAGTCGGGGTTAGGATATTTGTCCGAGCAGGAATGGCGTCGGCATCTGATTGGAGTTAAAAAAGGATCTGATATGTTAAGGAAATCAATACTCATAGTGTTTCTTTCATGCCTTGCCGTCATTGCATCGATCGGAACGGCTAGTGCGCATAAAGTGAACGTCTTCGCTTATGCCGAAGATGGTACAATTTACACCGAGAGCTACTTCCCGGACGGAAAGCCCGTTGAAGGCGGGACCATAGAGGTTTACGACCAATCAAAAAACAAGCTTATAGAAGGAAAGACCGATAAGGAGGGCAAATTTTCATTCATCATTCCCAAAAAGGAAGACCTCACCATCGTCATCGTCGCCAGCATGGGCCATAGAAATGATTACACAATCAAAAAGGACGAAATGTAGCATGAGTAAATTTGGCCTGCTGTGTAGAGTTTTTTTAATTATTATTGTTTCGGCAATGAATGTGTCATACATGGCTACCCCCGGCGCAACTGCCCAGAATCGCCAGTTTCCGGACGGGGGGCAGCCTTTAGAAAACTCGGGAGAGGGCACTGCCCGAGGCGACAACACATGTCAATCCGCCCAATGCGAGCAGATTATTGCGCAGTTGCAACAGCAAAAGAGCCTGATTACTCGCGAGCTCGCACAGATAAAAAGAGAGATTGCTGTACTGCGGGAGACTTTGTCAGAACCGGGGTTGCAGGAAGTATTCGCAGGCATCGGTTATATTTTGGGCTTGGTCGGCATAGCTTTTTATGTACATTGTAGGAAGTCTGGAAAAGATTCTTGACATAAAGGTGAAACCACATGCACATATCAGACGGTGTATTGCCTACATCGGTTGCGGTTGGAAGTTACGCAGTAACTATTGCTCTCACGGCCTGGAGCATAAGAAAGACTCGGGGCGATGAACTTCCCAAAGTGGCTGTTGTCACATCTTCTTTTTTTGTGGCTTCGCTCATCCATGTGCCCCTGGGGCCTACCAGTGTTCATTTGCTCATACCCGGATTGGTCGGTATTCTACTGGGGAACAGCGCCTTTGTCTCCATAGCTCTCGGGCTGCTGCTGCAGTCTCTGCTGTTTCAATTCGGAGGGATCACCGCATGGGGAGCCAACTCACTCATGATGGGGTTGCCGGCTCTATCGGCAGGATGGATATTCGAACTCATCAAGGGCAGAACTCTGTTTCGCAACGTCTTGGCCGGTGCAATCTGCGGAGGATTTGGAGTGATGCTCGCAGGCGTCATACTGGCTCTTTTACTGTTTACAAGCGGAGAAGATTTTCTGGGTGTTGCAAAAATCGCTCTGATTGCACACTTACCGGTCATCGTAATTGAAGCGGCGATATCGGCATTTACCGTGTCCTTCTTGTACAAAGTTAAACCGGAACTCCTAAAAACCGCATTTACAGCGGCATCTTAATCGCTGAGTCCTATGGATCAGGCAACTCACATCACTAATGTGTCAGTCTACTGGCTAATGATCTGTCTGGCTACGTTGTTTATTTTAAGCTTCGGCTGCGCTCGTCTGATTTTTTCCCAATCCAAGCCCAACAACAATGGCACTCCCCAAAAGGGTCGCGACTGGACAATCCCGGCGATCGACGCTCATGCCCAAAAACATTCCCCGTTCCATAATTGGGACCCTCGATTCAAGATAGTATCCCTTTTTCTTTTCTGGTTCTGCGTAGCATCAATACAGCATCTGCCGCTGTGCTTGCTCGCATTTCTGATCTCTTGGGCAGCAGTTTGGGCAGCCAAAATTCCCCTAAAAACATCAATGAAACGGATAGCGGCTTTGTCCGGTTTTATCGGAATGTTTCTGATCGTCATGCCGCTAACGGTCCCGGTTAGAACCGGTGATCATCTGTTAGTAGTGGATTCCTTCAGATTTATTCAGTTTAATCTGCGTGGCTTTTTCATAGCGCTTCGAATCGGACTAAAAGCTACTGCCATAGCCCTCATGATGGATGTCGTTTTGGGAACTTCACCCTTCCCCGTCACCCTCAAGGCTTTGACTCACCTGAGAGTTCCAAACATGATTTGTCAGATGCTCTCTCTGGCTCATCGCTATATTTTTGTATTTCACCACGAAGCAAAAAGAATGACAACCGGCATGCAGGCCCGCGGCTTTCAAAAAAGAACCAGTTTGGATACCCTGAAAGCCATGGGTAATTTCATAGGCATGCTTTTCGTGCGGAGTTTTGAACGGACCGAAAGAGTCTATGACGCAATGCTGGCACGCGGCTACAACGGTCAATTCCCGGCTCTCATTGAATTTCACTCAGGAAAAAAGGACTGGCTCAAAGGCTGCTTTTGGGCGATAGCAGGTCTAGCTTTGGTCATCTCGGACCGGATGCTTCAGCTGCGACTCCCCTTTGGAGCATGAGCCCCTGCCTGCACTCGATCATCATTCCCTAGATCACAGCGATAGAGAGATTCTGGTCATCCATCTCTCCAGGTCGCGGCTTTGCCATGGAATTTGCGAGGGTCCCCGGTCAGGATGGTGACCAGAGCTTTTGCCGTCTGCTCGGGAGTTATGAGTTCACCTTTATTTTTGAATCCCCAGAACTTCTCCCGCACCACATCGGCGCTTCCGCCCTCAGCTTCTCGAGCCTGCTTTTGCATGCGCGTTTCCACAACACCAGGGCGATAGATCAGTGTTGTGATTTCAGGAGCCTCGATTGCCAGCTGTCGGGCTAGATGCTCTTCACCTGCTTTAGCAATGCAATAAGCACCGATTCCTGCAGTATTGGTCTCAGCCGCACCCGACCCAAAAAATACCGCCAATCCTTCGCCTTGCTCCCGCAACGTTGGCAATGCGGTCCTAATCATTTGATAGCCGGCCTTAACGCTAGCGTCTATGACCTCTTGAAACTTATCTTCAGGAAGCTCCCATATATGAGGCCCGGGCCTCAACACACCCGCTGCATGGATAAAACCATATAACTTTCCAATTCCTATGGTCGCATCGACACATTTCGCGGCAACTTCGGATTCGGCTGCGTCACCGGCAACATAATGCACTGAGACACCCAACTTCTCACACTCGTCGGCAACTCCTGCCAAAGGCGAACTGTGCCGAGCATTTAGTACCAGATTGACGCCCGCTCTCGCCAATTCTAGGGACAAGGCTTTGCCAATCCCGCGCGAAGCCCCGGTTATGATAATGGTCTTATTCTCTAATGCATGCATGGCCGTCCTCGCTTCCAAAATATTTTTGAATGTCGCAAAGCTGCAGTAATTAGGATCATCCCCTGTATGCTGTTGTATAAGACGTTAATACCTTGAATAGAATGGGGCAAGCGTTTCGCCGCTGCGGGCAGAGGCCTGCGCATTATTGCTAAGGAATCCTCTAAAAACAACTGTTAGGACTTTACATCCTTAGCAGGGTAAATGGTTTAATTCCAATCACCATGGGACGTATGCCTGACGATGTTTAATTGGGCCATGATGTTGTCCGGTATTTTAATTCCCTTAGGATATTGGTTTGTGTCGAGCTGACAGCGCACCTCAAGTCCTGTGCTGGTCTTTGTGGCACCTATGAGCTCGATAATGGTCTGATAGTCGGTGAGTGGTCTTCCCCGCCAATTCATCGAAATGAAGGAAAATAAACAGTGCTCAATCTTGTTCCATTTACTGGTGTCAGCCGGAAGACGACAAACCGTGATGGCGAGACCCGTTTCATTGGCCAGTTGCTGGAGTTCCGTAGCCCACAGACAAACTCTGGCGCCATTGCTTCCTCTTGAGTCAGCAGTGATAAGGAGCTTTGTGGCGGGGGGGTATCTGTCTTGTCCCATCATGGTCCACCATCGCCGTATAGTCTCCATCGCAAATGCGGCTGTGTATCACCGATTGGACACAGCTCGAATTGGCTGATGAGGCCATCAAGCAGGGTAATGTTGAGAGCATTTCGCCATGCCACGTAAGCAGTATCCTAAAAAAAGGATTTGCAGCCCCATCGCTATTACCGACGGCGAAAGATTATGCCGTTTTCGGCAGTGAAAATGCCGGCCAGCTCTGGCGGTGATTAGTCGGCCACTTTGCTTCTTCTTCATATTTCGCCCGTGCGAAATGTATTTACTTCAATGGATTTTGTTCATATGATTCTATCACTCTATGGTCCTGAGACACCAGACCTGCCACTGTTCCTGGGGAGGGTTGCCTCGCAGATAGGCGTGAAAACAAATTCTCCGATCCCCTCGACTCTTCAGCTGGATGTCTCAGAAACAGTGCCCCTAATCAGGAGCTCTATGATTTAGCCATTTAGCGAAGCATCACCTACTCAAAATTCTTTCTCTTCAACTTGAAAAATCGTGGAAACGAAGACGTTGCTTTTTGCCCAAAAGTTGGGCTGGCCCATTTCTCTGCCCGTTTTGGCCGACTTTCTGGCCGCCGGTAATACCATCGCATCCGCTACTGGCTGAATGTTAAAGCAGATGAGAGAAAGGATGAGCGAATTACCAACATCTGCACGGTCTACCGCGACGTGCTAGAAAAATCGGGGGGAATCGGCTTTAGCGTTGATGAAATGGCAGGCATTCAGGCTCTGGGAAGGATCGCTGTGGATCTGCCCATGAGATCCGGCAAGCCCCGAGCGATGGAGTTTGGATATAAGCAATACGGCACTCAGACACTGCTCTGTGGCATTAACATCGCCACAGGGGCAGTTCAAGGGAGTTGAGAAGAAACGCGCACCGAAGAGGATTTTGCCTAGTTTATAAAACACCTGATCGAGACCAATCCTGGTTATGATGGCTATCACTTTGTCTCGGATCAATTGAATACGCACAAATCCGAAAGTCTCGTCCGCTTTGTGGCCGATTTTTGTAGCATTGATCACGATTTGGGGAAGAAGGGCCACGCTGGCGTCCTCATTATACCCCCAAGCATGCCCCATGGATGAACAAGATAGAAATCTGATTTAGCGTTCTCATGAAAAGAGCGATCAAGTGGGGTAATTTCCCATCCAAGGAGAACTTGCGCAACAAGATCCTCCACTTTATTGAATATTTCAATGGAACCATGGCCAAGCCTCTTAAATGGACCTATCAAGGCAAGGTGCTCACAAGTTGATGCCTTCTTACGATTATTTCTGCAGCGCTGTACTAGATATCTCACCTGGCACTTTGCAATACGGATTTGTCTTTCAGTGACAGTTTTGTTGGGTACACCGAGGCTCATAACACATTCGGTGATGGTAGTCGTAGCACACAAGTGCCTGATAAGACTACACGTTTTCAAACCGTATCTTCACTTTTTTATGAGTCTTGGGCAGATCGCAATATAACAAGTCAGCAACAACTGGGTTCATTGGCATCATTGGAGTGCAACGTCTTATTTTAGAAGGCCGACTTTGCATGAGCGCCGCCGCGGTCAGGCTGAGCCTCCGCTCAGCAAGAGCTTGCATGACAGCCCAATCCGCGGCGGGTTGTTTTTGATGCGGTATTCCGGTCGCCACTGACCGTTCGACTTCCAACAAAAAATAGTCTTGCCGCCCCCCACGGGAAAAAAGTCAGTTACGGGCTGCCTTGGGGCGTGAGGAATACAGCAAATCCTGCCGAACAGAGTAGCCCAATGGTCGCTCAAGAGGTTTAAAAGCCCGCAAAGATATGGTTTTCTGCGGCGGATAAATGTGAAGATTGGCGGAAACCATGTCACCACTTCTCGCCATTATCAAACCAAGCCGTGAAGACCTTTGCGGCGAAGCCCGAATTGTATTTCGGGTTAGAATTCTGGTCGCTGATCTCGACAATGTTAAAAAGTTTATCGGGGTTGTAGGAAGCCGAGGAGAAATAGGGCACGGAGTCCGGCACGAAGAGTGTGAACCCTTGCCCCGCCTCGTCCGCATAGGTTTTGGCTTGATCGTGAAGCATACGGATCACGCCCATTTCATAGCAATGGCGAGTATACTGAAGACTGGGCCACTTGGGTATACCGTCCGGTCCTGTTCCGTAGGGAATACCGAAAAACTCGTCTATGCCGGGATCCCCTTTCGCCATGTTCAAAGCACCTGCAAAAGCGACTGCGGTGTCGACATAGATTCTCATGGTATCAACGCTGACGCTGCGACCGGTTGAAGTGTCTATATTCCAAGCTTTATCAGAATATTTGAGGCTTCTCGAAACTTGTTGAAACTGACCCTGCGCGGCCTTGCCCCTAGCTATCATGTTGAGGAGAGTACCGCCCAGTGCACACAGACAATCCCAGCAACCGGACCTGCCAGCTTCTGTATCGTCGATGACGTCATCCCTGTTCTCATCCAGGGCCATGAACTCCGCGTGGTAGCCTGGATCGTATCCCAGTTTGGCCTTGGTCAGGTCATCCGTCGCCTGCGCGTGAGCGAGCACGATCGGCTGCAGGTCCCAGAGGATTTTCGGGATGTCGTAGTAGAACTCCCGGGTCATAACATCTTCGAACTTCCCAAGCGTCATCCTCCCCAAGTGACCGTCCAATGTGGTCAGGGGGCAAGAGTCGCCGGCCGTCATGTCGACGCCTTCCACATAGTAGTCCAGTTGGCCTAGTTTTCTATCGGCACTGTAGCTGAAGAGCTTGGATCTGGATATACGGTCGTCCATCGTGGTGGTGTCAGTGACAATCGCTCCCTGAATTTTATCATAGCGGGGAACAGAGAGTGGCCGTTCGAAAGTGGAGGGAGAATGGGGGTCTCTTGGCACGTTTTTGAACAGATACCGGGCACAGAGCAAGTCCACGGCCACGGGATCTTCCGAAGTGAATATGAGGCCCTCGTCCAGCGCTACGCCAGTGCCGTTGCCACCGTGTTCGAGATTGATCGGGCGGATGGCGTCCACGACGTGCAGCATGTGAGGAACCTGGCTCTTGATGGCCAGGTTGATGTCCACCATAGTCCCGTCTAATCCCAGGTTTGGAGAATCTGTGATCTCCAGGGGCATCCCCTCCTCGTTGACTCTTTTCACGTACCATCTGGCGTGGTAGACGCCTCCCTTGTTCGGCCCGCCCGGCATCCCTCCTTTCATGCCTGGGGGCTCACTGTGGGGAAAGGCATAAAGCCAGTCGTGGGTGCCCGGATCGGAATCGCTCCCAGCGCGCATGGGCCATCCCCCAATCCCAAGGTTCTTGATGGCGCTGGTGATGACCGAATTGCTGTGAATCTTGAGGATCGGGCAGTTGACCAGGACGTTTCCCGGGTAGTTGCTCGAATCCTCTGGATCTCCTACCAGTGCCTTGTGGATGATGATCCCATCGGGATAATTGTCGCCGCCGTCGGGCACACGCACAGTGCGGCCCCGGTCAAAACATTCGGCGTTGTTCAGTTCGTACATAATGAGCTTTCCCTGGCGGGTGGCCTCACCAGGGGTGATGTAGGTCCCGCTGATGCCATCCTCATACCCGCTCATCGGGTCGTCGAGAGAGTCAAGTGCCTTCGTCGCCTCCCCCAGGTACTTTCTGACAAAATAAAAGGGATAACCAGACCAGAGTGTTGCACCGTCCGATTTTGGAAAACGGCCCTCCTGCAAAGCCTCCGGAGGGATTCCGAGAAGGCAGGAAAAGGCAGGAGTTGTCACTCCGGCTTCACCGACGGCCATCTGGTAGTAACGGATGCCCATTTCGTCGTGGAAGAATCGCATGAGTGCAGCCATAAACGTCCAATTCGTCGCCGCAATCACACCCGACGTGAGACCCGGTGAGCCGTCGCCCGAAAGGTCGAGTACTGAAGCAGCAACTATATTGGGCTTGAAGAAGAGCTTCTTTCCCCCTTCAATCTCGGCTTTGATCCGCTGTTTCAGGTTCTCGGTTTCCAGGACCGGCAAAACCGAATATCCGAGATGATCGAAAAGGTAATCGATCCGCTGCTTGAGTTTTAGCCATGCGGAGGTCTCGTCCTGCTTGATGCAGCTTTCGAGCAGAGCCGGTACATCTCCGTAAGCCTTCGCTGAATCAAGCCTAACAGCCCCGATCAGGGCCCCTTTAGAGGGGGCGCCAACAGACTCTCTTCCGAGCGCATCTTCGTTCAGCCCGAGAGCCACATCTCCAATGTCAGCGGTCTCTTTGAATTGACGCCTGCCTAATCCGCTAACCATCGGTCCATCCTTTACTCTTTTTTTTGAATCCTCGGACATCTGCGGTCCTCCTCTGTGATGGTAAACTTCGGCCGCTCTTTATCTTGTGGCCGGCCGGTTCCTTGTTCCCACCATGCGACAGCCAACGCTCAATAATCCTTGGTAGAAGATTGGTGTCAGTGCCCCCTCCGGGCGGGCCCCAGCCGTAGCATATGTATTGATCAGCATTGATGGACCCGTAAATACCAGCGCACACGTCAGTCTGGACCTTGGAGACCAGCCAGGTGATTTTGTCACTCGGAGCCGCCGCCCAGAAACTCCGGACGGAGGTATGCCGGGTCGGGGTACGTGTAAAAGCCCCGGCCCGATTTGGCGCCCAGCCAGCCCTTGTCGATAAAGTCCCGTTTGAATTCGTCCGCAAACTGCTGGGCGCGCGCGTCGCCTGATGTCTTGGCGTTGCTCTGCATCACGTGCCAGATGGTATCCAGTCCTATCGTGTCCATTACCCCGAAAGGTCCGCAAGGCATCCCGAGGTGAAGCATGACTGCCCGGTCCACATCCTCCACGGATGCGACCTTGTCCACCAGAGCGATTTTGAACGCCATGTCGTTCATGGCGCCGAAGATGGCGTTCGCAACGTAGCCGGGGTACTCTCTCTTGAAAACCAGGGGCACCTGCTTGATTCGTTTGGCAAAGGCCGCCAGCAGCTCCACGGTCTCCGGCGACGTCCCGGGGTGCGGCATGACATCAGCCAGGTTATGATCGAACACTCCGTAGAAGTGCAGCGCGGCGAACTGGGCCGGCCGGCCCGTAGCCTCAGCGTACATGGACGGCAACAGGGTCGAAGTGTTGGTGGTGAAGATCGTTTTCGGCTGGCAGATCTGGTGGAACTGTGCAAAGACTTTTGCCTTGAGGTCCGGGTCCTCAAACACCGACTCACTCAGCAGGTCCGCGTCGGCCCCGTCCTCAGGCCGGGATGTGTAGTAGATCCGGGACAGGGCAGCCTCGGAGGCCTCGGGTGTCATTTTTTGTTGGGTCACCAGTTCCGCGGCCAAGGCGGGTATTTTTGTCCGCGCATTATCCAGGGACTTGGAGACGGGGTCATAGGCGACCACATCGTAGCCGAATCGGGCGCACTGAAGCGCGATCCTCTGCCCCATGGTGCCGGTGCCCACCACCAAGATCTTGTGGATGTCATCGACTTTCATGATTAGTTCCTCCTGAAGCCTTAAAACTGTCCGTAGCGCTGATACCGGCCCGTGACCAGAGTGGAGCGATCCCAGCGGCCCGAGAACAGATATGAAATCAAGCTGTCTGCCTCATCGCCCTCGAATTCGGCGATGGGCGCGACGCCCGCCACCCAGTTAGAATTGATGCTGTAGCCAGCGCCGAGGAGCTTCACCACTGAAAGCTCCGCCCACGGGTCGTCAAGCGACAGCTCCATCTGAAGGGATTTGACGCAGGCCGGCTCCCAGGTCTGGAAATCCGTGACGCTATCGTAGTGAACCAGGCGCATCTTCGGGAACGTCATGTGGTCTTCCGCCGCTCCGTACTCGTACTGGAACAACAGCGCGGCGCCCCTTTCCCGATACCCCGGCCCGTAATCCTTGCGCATGGCTTCCATGACGGGGTCGTTATAGCCCCCCATCTCCGCCTCCACCGAGAAAATACGCCGGCCCTTACTCTCAATGAGAGCGCTTGCCCAGTCGCCGTTGCGCTCGACGACGATGCGTTCACAAATCTTTTTGGGCAGGCCGGAGAATTCGCGCCCACTGCAAAGCCCCATCTGCGCGCCCGGCCCGCTGAGCTGTAGGTTCAGGAAATAAACGCCTACCATTTCGCCGTAGCGACAGAGCAGGCTGAGGCCGCCTTCCATGTACCAAGGCGCGAACGTGGGCTCGCGGATGTTGACGACATACACCATGGCAATGGGGTGTGCAGGGTCGACGAGATCGAGCGGCGGCGGCAGCACGCGTCTCGCTGCGGCCGGGTCGGTTTCCCATAAAATATAGAGACCCTCCTCGTTGTTCATCGCACCGGGGTTCATGAACGAGTAGATCTTCTCGCGCGGGATGAAATAACTTCCGTTTTTCATAGCTCGGTATCCTCCTTTTTGTGGTGCCATGCCGATCACACGACCCACTCGCCGCTGCGTCGCCTTCGGGCCACATTCAGCAAGTAATCGTCGTTACCCTTAGCGGCGTCGGGATTGAAACAGTGCTTGGCTCCCGAAACGTCGCCCTCGTCGCCGAGGACCAGCCGCTCATTATTTGCCACACCTGCAAGAATCGTCTGCGCGGACTGCTCCGCCGACTGGGCGCCCGGCGGGGCTTCCATGCCGCCTGCCGACCAGATGGCGGTGGCCGTCGTGCCCGGTGTCGCCGAGGTCAGGCGGATGTCCTCGTCCCAGAGCTCGTAGCGGAGGGCGAGGGTCAGCCCGTTCAGGGCGGCCTTGGTTGCGGAGTACATCGTCTGGTAGGCCATTGGCATGAACGCGATGCCAGATATGACGTCGACGATGTGCCCGCCGCCCTGCGCCCGCATGACCGGAAGGACGGCGCGGATACCATAAACAGCCCCGTAGAAGTTCAGGGCGAACGCTTTCTCCCAGTCTCCGTTGGTCTGCTCATCGAAATGTCCGCCGAAACCGGCTCCCGCGTTGTTGAAGAGGAGGTCGATGCGCCCGCCGCCGAAATCAGCTGCTTGTCCGATCATCTTCTTGACGTCCTGTTCATTGGTGACGTCGCAGCGGATTCCGCGCACCTGGCCGGGATGGGCCGTGTTTAATCGTGCGGTCTCCCGCTCCAGGTTCGCCTCGTTGATGTCCACCAGTACGATCCGCTTCGCCCCGTAGGAAAGCATGGTTTCGGCCAATGCCAGCCCAATGCCCGAGGCGCCGCCGGTAACAACAGCGACCTTGTCCCGGTAATAGTTGCTCGTTTTGCTCATAGTCTTCTCTCTCCTTGTGTTGCGATACGCGACTCTTCAAGTTGCGGCGGCGGGCTTCCAACCTTTGCACAATGGCAGGATTCTGACGCCGCTTTAACGACGCATCAACTATGGCCTATGGCTCAAACACAAACGCCTGCCCGTAGGCGTCCTGGGTCGCATCCACTATCCGCCCACCGCGCACCGCATCGCCCATGAACCGCGCTTCGGGGAAGGCCGCTTTAAAACGGTCGACGACCTCTTTGTGCGGGCGAACTCCAATCGCCATGATCACGGTGTCGGCCGGGACGAAAACGGACTGACCGGTTTCCATGCATTCGAGTTGTACTCCCTCCGCGGTGATTTTCTGCAGGCAGTGCTTTGGCAGGCAGACTGGATCGTAGCATTCGACCCGCTGCATGATGTCGAAAACCACGATCATGTTCGCGCCTGCACCAATTTGCGGCAGCATGTCCACGATGGTCGTCTTGTGCCCGGCCTGCAGCACCACCTCCGCCGTCTCCATGCCCGTCATACCCGACCCGACGATCACGCAATCGCCATTGACCTCCGCCCTTCCCAGAAGCACGTCTTCAGCAATGACGACGTTTTTCCCGTCAATCCCCGGGACCGATGGTATGAATGGCCGTGCGCCGCACGCAATGAACACGCCGCAGGGGGAAAGGGCCTCAACTTTTTCAACTGTCGCCTCCTCTCCGAGGCGCAGCTCAACACCGTTTTTCTCCACCTGCGCGATCAGGGAATCGACGAACCGGGTGATCTTCTCCCTGGCGATGCCCTTGTCCGCAACGTTCAGCGTGCCGCCGAGCCTTAGGGACGGGTCGAAGAGCACCGTGCGGAAGCCGCGCTCCTGCATAACCAGGGCGGCCGTGACCCCCGCGGGGCCGCCGCCGATTACAACCACAGTGCGCCCCGCACCGTCGCGGACCGGGTGGGCGAACTCGCGCTCGCGGCCGGTGATCGGGTTGACCGAGCACTTGACGTGCCGGCAGTGCTCGATTTCGTCGAAGCATACCAGGCAGCCGATACACTTGCGGATGGTCTCCGTCCTGCCTGCCTTCGCCTTGTTGCACCATTCCGGATCGGCAAGATGCCCGCGCGCAACGCCCACCAGGTCGCAGCAGCCCTCCGCCAGGATCGCCTCCGCAACCACCGGCTCCTTGATATTCGCTACCGCTATGACCGGTATGCTCACCTGCTTCTTAATTTCAGCCGCCATGTATTTTTTCCATCCCTGCTCCATCGTGCCCGGCTCGATGCATGCGGTGCACTTGGGGCTGTCCGGGATGGTGCAACTGATGTCGAGGAAGTCGACGCCTGCCTGCTCGATTTCCGCTGCGATCTTGCAACTCGCGGCGAGGTCGTTACCCCGGTCGCCCAGGAACTCCTCGACCGAAAGGCGGACGCCCAGCGGAAAACCCTTTCCGCAGGCTGCGCGGATGCCGGCGAGAATCTCCAGCAGGAACCGCAGGCGGTTCTCGAAGCTGCCGCCATACTCGTCGTCACGCCGGTTGAGATACGGGGAAAGGAAGCTGTTGATCAGGTAGCCGTGCGCTCCGTGCAACTCGACGCCGTCGACGCCCGCCATTTGCGCCAGGCGTGCCCCGTTCACGAACGCCTGCTGGATCTTTGCGATTTCCTCGACCGTTAGCGCACGCGGCGTCTCTCCTGTGAAAGGATTTTCCACTGCCGAAGCGGAAACGGGCTGCTCGCCTCCGACTAGGAGGCTACCCTGGCGGCCGGGGTGGTGCAACTGGATGAACATCCTGGCGCCGTACTTGTGCACTGTGTCCATGAGCCGCCCGAGCCCCTGCACGTCCGCATAGTTTCTCGCACCGAGCTGGCAGGGTTCGCCCGCTCCCGTGCCGTCCATGACTCGGCATATCCCACTGACGATGAGCCCAATGCCACCCCTGGCGCGCGCCTCATAGAAGGCGATGATGTCGTCGTTGACACCACCCCCTGCCGCGGCGAGGCCCACGCCCATGGCCGTCATTGCCACGCGATTCTTGATCTCCAATCCCCCGATCCGCACCGGGCTGAACAGCTTGTGATACATTTTCATCACCTCCTACCTATTCGATGAAGGCCAATGGAGCGGCATAAATCAACGCTTCCCATGCCTAATGCTAAATAACCTGTTGTTCTAAACTTGCTTGCATTCGTGTTACCTTTTGAATGAGGGAAGCCAATATGAAGAGGAGAAGTCCATTCAAGACGAGGATGCCGGCAACAACCAGACCAGGCACGAGACCCGGCAAGAGCATGGATATGCCGAACGCTATGGTCACCGAATTCAGCACCATCTGAGTCCCCGTCAATTTTCTAACAATGGGGGGCACAACCATCGGAGTTTCCGGGGGAGTTCTGATTCCCTGCAGTTTGGGGAGAAATCGTTTGATGAAAAATGCAGCCCCCCCCATGATATTCAGAACGCCAAGGAGTATCTGAATCATTCCGGTCAACATACCCGGAACGATGCATGAGACGACCCCCAGTGCGGCAAATACAATGCCTATGATGATCATCAACCATGAACGCGTATACTGGCCGAGTGGCGTTTCTCCCAAGGCCATCATCTGGATGGCCATGATCGTCAGAAGCAGACCCAGTTGACCATCTGGAGAGAAAGGAAGTATGCCCAGGTTGACCGGAAAGAGCAGCAGTCCAAGACATGTTAAAAGGATTCCAAGGAGAATCAGTATTGCCAGCGAGAGAGAAAGAGACGCCTCCTCGAATAATCTAAAATGCCCTGCTGAATCGGCCCGATCTGGAGTTACTATGCTCGATGCCGAGTCAGCTGGTTTCTCGGGAACATATGTCCTTGCAACTTTCCAGATACACCAGGACAGATAAAAGAAGCTTATGCCGTAGAATATGAGAAGAATCGCCGTCTGTGGATCTGTTGTGACACCGGGAAAAAGTGTTATCATGCCTGAAATGATGGATAACGCATAGACAACGGCGCACGCTATGGTTAACTGCCGCAAAATTCCCGCAATCTTTATCCACACCTTTGCCTTTTTCTCAGAGATACACAGCTGCATGAAAAGAGCAGCCCCGCCGGCAAAAAGGACTATTCCAACCAGTGTGCGGACAAGCTCTGAAAAGTATCCGGGAATGAAACAGGTGGCCATGCCAAAAATGGCCGTACACATTCCAATGATGATGAGCGCCCATGACCGACGCAGATCACCAAATGGAGTCTTACCCATCGTGATAATCTGAAACGATACAATGACCAGGAAGAGCCCATATGCGCTGTCCGGGTTGTATGGCAGATCTCCAGTGTGAATTTTAAACAGCAGCAGGCCAAAGAGGAGCATGAATACTCCGAAGATGAGTAAGATGACAACTTCAAGAGAGAGTTCGGATTCTTCCCTCACTCTTGCATGGCTTTGTTGTTGCTGACGATCTGACGGCAATTGAGTATTTCCCCCTATGTCTGATATCAGGACTGGTAGTGTTTGTGTGAGGCCACCTCAATCAATGCTGTCTGATGCAGTTTGGCCGCAACGTCGAAGATCGAAGAACCTTGCATTAAAACAATGTAACGAGTCGCAGTGTGATCGCGTGGGCCGCCGGAAGATCCGGGCGCTTTCCTGGATTAGGGATATAAGTGTAAGCAAGCGCCGGGCTGAGCGACCAGAAGCCACCTCCCAACTTGAAGAAAAAAGTCGTGAAATAGACGGTCTGAAGCATGAATTCGCTGTCTCGCAGGTCTGTTGATTCTGATTCTACACCGGGATAGAAGAACTCGCCGGCGCCCGGCATGTCGTTGAGCGAGGACCATGCCATACCAATGCTTATCTGATCGGCCGGCCGTCCCGGAATCATGTGTACGCTCGTCAGGCCGGCACCGACGTAGGTCTTGACTGCCTGTGTGTTGGCATCGGTCCGGGCGAATTGAAAGTAGCCGATGATCCCGGCGTTGTCGCGATGTGGGTGCATGTACCAGAGACGATGATTTGCAAAAAGATAATATCCTATCGCACCATTTTCGGTGGTGAGAGAAGGGGTGTAAAGCTCCCCGGTTTGCCCCCAGACTCCTACCCCGACCCTGCCAGGCAATTCCTCGTCGCCCAGGAGCCAGGAATACCCAATCTCTCCGATGTGCAGCTTGTAGCTGTTGAAAGTGGGCGTATTCTTAATTCCCGTCTGCACACCTCGAATACCATTGGCATCGAAAAGGCCGTATGAAGCATACATCTTCTCGGTTGGCGCAAAGTGGACTACCGCGCCGTAGCCTGTGTTGTAGTAGGAGGGAAGCCTGCCGAACAGGGTGGGGTTGAGGCCCACCGGAACGAACAAGAGGTTAGTAATGTCACCTTCCGTAAACCGAGAGGCGCCGAACGTGACCGGCGTCTGGACATTGCCGAAACTACCGGGGCCGTTGATTTTCCCGATATGGAAGATCAGTTTGTCATTGAACAGGCGCTGACGCCACCATAGCTGCATGAGCTCCTGCCGGTTGCGCGGCGCCGGTCCGTCCATGACAGTGTACAGTTGGACGGAACCGGCGGCTTCGTTGGTCGCACCTCCGGTAAACTCGAGGAATTCGATGCCGAATGTCCCGCCTGGTATGCTGAAGGCTTTTTCTGTGTCAAGGGACGCGTGAAGACCCAGCGCGAAATTGAGGAATGTCGAGCCCGGCTCGACCCCACCAGAGGCAATCGAGTTGAATTCCGGAATTAAATAGCCGCCAAGACTCAACCCGTACTTGTCGCTCAGTCCCAGCATATGACCCAGTTGGTCCCACCCGATGAAGGTATAAGCCGCCTGAGGATTTGCAGCGATCTGGCTGCCACTCGGGGGAAGATCAGACGCAGCAGGAGCAGCTAGAGCCACCCCAGCTAAGACGGAAACCAAAAGAAGACCCTTGGCTAAGAGAAGACTCAGCAGACATCGGAGGGATGAATCGATAGGGATTTTCCGAACAGTTTTTTTGCGAGGTAAGCGCCTTTTCGGCGAAATGATTATGAGATTTAGCCCTTTCCTTCTGACAGCACGTGACCTCATCGCACGATTGCTCCTCTAGGAAATCAGGTGGAGCTAAAGATAAGATATGCAGTCGTTTCAGTTGGAGAAATGAAGGTTCTTTAGTTTTCGAAGCCATCAATCCCGTACCATTTGTTATGCAACCTGTATGCCGCAAATCCTCAAATGCTGCCAAGGCTAGGTTATGACCTTCTGGCTCTTGGCAGCGGGGAAGATAATTGGCCAGACAATTGATTAGATAGAACGGTGATTGTGTCAGCATTTTTTACATTCTGTAAAATTCCAAATGTATGACAATCAAACTTGTTAAGATTCAAATCGACGGCTTCTACTATCAGTCCATGGCTGCCTAGTTCTCTGGCAGTCTCTTATTCGCCCATAAGCGCCGCGCAACGGATTTCCATCCAATATCGCAACCTCGAGATGGATAGTTTTGCAATACGAATACCCAGACGATATCCGTTATGCAAAATGCTCGGCCCAAAGTCCATATAAGTTTCAGCTTCGTGCACTGTCTGAATCAGAACTGGGATAACGCATGTCGCTAGTGTTTGGCTTTATGCGCAAGTTCCGCAAAAAAATGGCAACGGTCCTTTAAAAGTAGCGACGTCGCAGGATCAATCGTCTGCCGAAGGCATTTCTATCTCCACTGAAATTGTGCCCAAGATTTGTGATGTCCGGTTAAAATTTGTGACACCAGAAGAGTAAAATAGAATAGCTGCAAATCTTATAATTTCAGTATTATAGTTAACTATCTGTCATTAAACATCACCAGTCGCCCCAGCCTTCTTTCGGGTTCGAATCCAGTCGTCCCGACCAAGAAATTCATTCGGAATGCTGTGTTCTTGCAATCCTCGGGGGGATGCATCCGCATTAAGCTGCCTGCGCGGTCGCTTGTTTGTATGCCCTCAAATCAGTTTCCACATCCTGCCACGCGGCACGGGTACGGGCGATACTCACAAGGCCTTTATGGCAATCGTGCAGTTTCTTTCCTGAACCGCACGGACAAAGTTCGTGTCCCTTTGGTTTATTCTTTCCAGCCAATAGCCCCATGAAACTCAGCAGTGCAGGATCTGCAAAATCACTCAGCAGTTCTCCATAGAATTCCATTATACCCTTCTCCGTATGAGAACGCTCACCCCATGGCGGAGCACATGAGTAAAAGTCATAATAGGCCTGCCACGCCAAAAATGGTGAGACGAGCTTTTCGAGAAAAGTGACAAGATTTGAGCCGGGTGGCCACCCTTGCCCGATTTCAGCCTGGACTCCCAAACAGGCTCAACCGTCACGCATGATATGGCGGTTGCTATCCCCTATGGGTAGTTTGGGATCATTGCAGAACTTCAACGGGGCAACTTGCGGGTGGTCATCTGCAACCAGCAATGCTATTCGATAGCCTATCTTGTGTTCCACGTCCGGAGCCTGAAGAATATAGGTGCCATGCGCCACAGCGCACTTACCTACCAAACGGCAAACGGTATTTATCTGAAAGCCAGGCTTTACGATGACCAGGCGCATAAGTGGACATGCCGCGGCCAGGGCTTCTCTTTCCTCCCGAAAAAGCCGGCGGTTATTTTCGAACCAGGAGGCCATCAGCGATAACCCCATGGTTTGGGGGAATTCCCGGTGGAACAGAAAGCCGCCAATCCATTTACTGCTGATTGCCTCTGAGTGGCCTGCTTTTGCTTTTCAAGGAGAAAAAAACGGCCACCGAACTGTGATTCCTCCAAAGTTTTGAAGATTGCTCTTCGTCATCTATTTTAACAGCTTCAACGGCGGCACTGGCAAGATCCGCAATGGCCTCCTGGAAGCGTTGCTTCTGCACCGGCGTCAAGCGTTCCGTTGCAGTTTCTGTTATACCGTAGAAAAACAAGTCACTATGAAGCTGTTTGGGTTTGCCGATATTCAGAGCGGATATCATAGCCGCGGTGCTATTGAAGCACGGGAAGACGGATCCCACCTCCTGTTGCAGGCCAGGGATGTGGATGCGCATCGCCTCACCTGTTCGACGGAGGGCCTGGCCTGGTTCACCCCGGCACTTTCCCGTAAGGATTGGCCCCTGCAGGATGGCGATATTCTGTCTATGGCACGGGGAGCCAGGAACTACGCCCTGCTCCTGCGAGAGCTTCCGGATCCGGATCTAGCCGCGGCATGTTTTTTTATTGTCCCGCTTCCCTCGGGCGAGGTTCAAGGGAAGATCGCAGACCTGGACGTCCTCCTGCGGCAGGAAGAAGATCTGCTGGCGCAGTTGATGGAAAAGCGAAGGGAATTGATAACGAACACTTGCCTCCAAGCGGCCCGTTAAGGATAATCGAGATTATGTCGGTGGAAACGATGTGACAGGGAGAACGCGTATGCTCAAAGAGACAATCAACAACTCGATTTCTTCCAAGGCTCGGCATTTGGAGGAGGAGCAATTAGTAGCTCTCTTTTATAAGGAGGCCAACCTGGATCCTCTTGAGAGCTATGCAGTCTCTGTCATGTTTAGTGAGGCACCGCTGCAGGAGATCTTCCTGTTCATGCGCAAACACCATATTCCGTTTGCCAAGGCGAAGGCCTTGTACAGGACTTTCGCCGAGTCGAGACTCATGTTGAAAAGCGGAGAGCAGGGGGACAAGTATGAATGGTTTTTGGGATAGTTTTACAGACCAGCTGTCCGCCCTGGAAGCCGCTTACGTGGATATTCTTCGCAGAATTCCCCTCGATACCTGGAGCTTCGGGGGCGGAACGGCGCTGGCCCTGTTCTACCTGCAGCATCGGACAAGCTACGATGTGGATATTTTTGTCCATGACCCTCAATACTTCTCCTTCCTATCCCCCAAATGGTTCATGGATGAGCAGGTAGTTTTTTAATCGCGCTACCTGGAGCAGGCCGACCATATTTCCCTGGCAACCTTAACGGGAGTGAAAATGGATCTGCTGCTTGCGCCCTATCTTACCGATGAGCCGTCATCCTTGAGGAAGGTTGGGCGAGTGGAGTGTTACGTCGAATCTGCAGAGGAAATCATCGCCAAAAAGATTCGCTATCGAAGAACGCAGGCAAAGACTAGAGATATCGTCGACATTGGGGTCGCGATCACTCAATTTCCAGAGATCCTGAAAGGGCTGGTCAACCAGAACACCATTACACTCGATGAACTGTTTGAATGGCGCAAAACACTCAGCGGCTTCGACCGAGAGCGATACCCGCAGGAATTGGCGATCATCGAGCCGGCAACAAGGTATCGGGACGTGTGCGAACGATCGCCCGAAGCCATTGTCGCCAATATCGATGCCGTGAAATCCGACATTGTAAACTCGTAAACCTTTATAGCAATCAGGCACAAAGCTCAATCGGAGTACTTCTGCAGCAACGCAGGAGACTCGGGGCAGCGTCACGGGAAAATGTAGAACATGAACGATCAACAAAAACGAGATGAACCCACTGCCAGCCGGATTGGCCTATCCGCAAAGAGACGCTGGATCGTTTCCGGCTGTCCTGAATCAGATCTCCAACTTGAAACCGCCTGACTTGCCGGCAACGCAGTTGCCTGAAAGCCTCAGGCCATGCATTGGGCCTTGTTCGATACAACCGACACAATAGAGTTGTCTTTGTGTCTCGTTATTATGAAGTTGTGCTGCCGATAATCGTTACCTCCACCCGACGTTTACGCGGGCGATTATCGTGATTGATCACCACCGCCTGTTGCCAAGTGCCCAAAACGAGTTCCCCTCGGCGAACCGGTAAAACCAGGGACGGCCCCATTAAAGCGGCCTGAACATGACTGTGCCCGTTTCCGTCGTGCCACGCCTTTTCGTGTTCGTAGTCAAGGTCCGGTGGGGCCAGGCGCTCGATGGCGTTTTTCAAGTCATTCACTACTCCCGGCTCATATTCGATGGTCGTTATCGATCCCGTAGAGCCAACGATGGTAATCTGCATAGAGCCTTGTTCGACACCGGATTTTTTCAAGATTGCCCTGAGTTCGCTGGTTATATTCACTATATCCGGTCCGGTGCTCAGAGATATGGTCAATGAGTCACAATGTACTATCATAGGTTTCATATATGCCGATGCCTTTCCCTATTTGAGTTGGGTCCAGTCCTGAGGTGATGCACGTGTCCAGAGCTCTAGGCTAGTTATCATCCGGAAACTCTTGTCCGGTATTCAAGTCGGATTTCTTCAAACCAGCAACTCATTGGATTATTGGACTCTCTTTGGCAGGGCTAAAGCCCTGCGCTACGTTTAAGATTGGATTTCCGGATGAGAACTAGCCTATCAGTGTCCATCTGAAAAGCCCGTAGCCCAGCGAAGACCGAGGGAGTTCTCAAACGGGCCCCTGGATTAGCAGATAAACAATATAGCCGGCATAGACGGCTAGGAGCAGAACGCCTTCTTTTCGGCTGATGCAAAAACCGGTGCGCATTACCGGCAACGTGAGAACGGCCAGCCCGATCATGACCAGCAGGTCGGAAACATGAATGCCAGTTGCCCTGATCGGGTGTGCTAATGCCGAAACTCCAAGTATGCACAGTAGATTGAATATATTTGAGCCGACCACATTGCCGACCGCTATATCACCCTCATTTTTGGCCGCTGCGACTGCTGAAGTCGCCAATTCAGGAAAACTGGTCCCGATAGCGACAATGGTCAAGCCGACAAATGCATTGCTCAAACCAGCTTCAACTGCCAACGCTACAGCGCCGGAAACCAGAAGCTCGCTCCCGAATAGCAAAATCACAAAGCCACTAGCTATAAATAAAGGATCCAGCCATGCGGCTCTGAAGCGTGCCGGAAGATTCGCATCGAAGACGCTGTGAACAGATTTATTCTTCTCCCTTCGCGCGAGGTATATGCTCAGACAAACGTAAGCTACGATGCCAAATACCAATATACAGCCGTCAAACCTTCCCAGATATCCATTTTTGAGCATCAGCGCCGTGATGATCGATACACAGATCATAATCGGTATATCTACCTTGATAACCTGCGCATTCACCCGTAAAGGCTTGATCAGGGCAGCCACACCCAGAATCAGAGCGACATTGGCGATATTGGAACCAACCACATTTCCTACCGATATAGCACCTTTTCCGCCCAGAGCAGCTTTAACGCTGACGGCCAATTCCGGACTGCTGGTGCCGAAAGCAACAACGGTCAAGCCAATAACCAGAGGACTAATTCCAAGCCGTAAGGCAAGAGAGACACTGCCGCGAACTAATGCTTCAGCGCCTGCATAGAGTAAAATCAAACCCGCCACAATCAATAATGCTGCTGTCCCCATCCGCACCCCTCCCCGCCATTAGTTTTCCTTGACATTGCCCTCCGATTCCTCCAAAAATTCAAGAATGTCGGAACATTTACAATGCATTGGGAGGTCGTCCAAACCCGTTCTCGAGACACCGGTGATGATACCAATGTATTAAAGACGAGTGATCGATGACCAATGGCGAGAGAAAATATTAAACATATTATAAAGTTGAACCTCTAGGCAGAGCAAATCTTCAGACGACTTTTGGTGACCCGACTTATGAAAAGACCGAGGGTAATCACCCGACGCTCCATCAGCACCCTAATTAACTTTGTGCTTGCGCTTACAACAGCCACCGTCATTGCATTGTTTGGGTTCTACAATTACCAAAGCATAAAAGAAACCGAGCTCAAGTCGCTCAAGTTAAACAGTGAAATGATAAGCAACGGCATTGCAAGAAATATTGCATTCCCGCTCTACAATTTAGATTATACGGTTGCAAAAGACATTATCAAAAATGCTATGGCCAACCAATCGATTTACGCTATTGTTTTGCTGAGCGACAATCAAGAAGAGTTGATCTACGGAGTCACTCGAGACCCAGCTTGGCAGGCAGTGCAACTCGATAGGATCGAAGATCTAAAAGAAAAAGACGGGATTCTCAAAAAAGTCGAAGTCAAACACGATTCTG
This sequence comes from uncultured delta proteobacterium, assembly GCA_963781715.1. Taxonomy (GTDB): domain Bacteria; phylum Desulfobacterota; class Syntrophobacteria; order Syntrophobacterales; family Syntrophobacteraceae; genus Desulfoferrobacter. The sequence continues at coordinate 2,499,905 of CAWAGW010000010.1, read as the reverse complement.
AAACATTAGGGTATCTCAATGTCTATTTTACTCAGAGATTCCTAAAAGAGAAATTAAGGCGGCATCTCGTCCAGACTCTGGCAGAAATTCTCCTGCTTACAGCTATCTTGACCATTATCAACATCCTGCTGTTGCGCAAACTGCTTATCCAACCCATAAAGATTCTCCAGGGTTTCGCGGAAGAAATCAAAATGGGGAATCTGGATGCGGAAGTGGGACATGCCACTTTCATCGGTGAACTGTCATCGCTACGCACAAGCTTGAAAGAAATGGCGGACGAGCTGCTCTACTCTCTGATCAAACAGATACAAAATTCAGGTATTCAGGTAAAGACCTCTGCAACTGAAATATTCGCTTCCGCTCGACAGCTTGAAGGGACAATTTCAGAACAGGCAACTTCCACCAGCCAGGTTACTGCGACTTCCAACGACATCGCGGTTCGCTCTCGGAACCTTGCTCAAACCATGAGCAACGTTATGACGGTCACGCGCGAAACGGTAGAATTGGCGGGAGAAGGCCGAACCGGCCTGCAAAAAATGCAAGAGACCATGCAAACTCTGATCGATGCCACCAGCGCCATTTCCTCCAAACTTTCGACCATTGATAAAAAGGCTGAGAATATCAGCAACATCGTCGTCGCTATCAACAAAGTCGCAGAGCAAACCAATCTTTTATCCTTAAACGCTGCAGTCGAAGCAGAAAAGGCTGGTGAGTATGGTAGAGGGTTTTCCGTTGTTGCCAGGGAGATCCGCCGTCTGTCGGATCAGACCGAAATTTCTACCTCCAGAATAGCCAAAGTAGTCGAGGAAATGCAGTCGGCAGTTTCTTCGGGCGTCATGGAAATGGACAAATTTGTGATGCGCGTCAATCAGAGCGTACATGAAATGGGTGGAATCAGTGCGCGACTGGTAAAGATTATCGAACAGGTAGGAGATCTGTTTCCCCGCTACGAGGAAGTCAACGAAGCGATGCAGGCACAAAGCAGCGGAGCAATAGAAATAAGCAAGGCGATGGGGCAACTCAGTGAAATATCCCAACAAACTCGCGAATCACTGCAAGAGTTCCATAAAGCCGCGATGCATCTGACGGAATCCGTGGAGGCACTACAGGCCGAAGTTTCTCACTTCATAGTCTCACATTGATCTCTGTCTTTACTTTATGTACTTTTTGAAGATCGCGTCATACCGACCGGACCCTCGCAGTTCTTTCAGGCCTTCATTAAAGTCGTCTCGAACCCTCTCACTGGTAAAACCAGCCGAATAGCATGACGCGGGAAACAACGTGACAATGTCCACAGCTGGGCTGGTATCGGCTCTTTTGGTATTTTGTTGATAGTATTTGAATATATTTATATCCATGACAATTACATCAGCCCGATTCTTAAACAGCATGGCGACCTGGTTTTCCTGATCGGGAATCTCATAATAGGATGGGCTCGATTTGGCCACCTCGGCAAAATCTGAACCCAGGATCTTGGCTGCGTCTTGAAACGCTATTATCTTTTTGTCGGCGAGATCTTTTACTTTGGTTATTTGATAGGCTTTGCTTTTAAGGCTCACCGCTACATTTTGATAACAAACGTACTGATCCGAAATGTAAACGTTATCCAGTCCTCTTTCCTTATTGACTGTCAACGCGCCGTCAACTTTGCCCGCGTTCAGATCTGCAGCTGTGCGACCATACACCACGTACACGGGCTTTACGGAGTATCCTTTCGAAGCCAAAGCCTCTTTAACGATTTCCAGATCAATTCCAGAGTCGGTATCGGAAAAAACAAACGGCGGCAAAGTGAGTGAAACGGCCAGCTTTAGCTCCTCAGCTAAAACCGATTGAACAACCAACACTTGGAGAATTGACAGCACTAAAACAACAAATCTTTTTCGCATTTCTCCCCTCCTCTTAGTATCGGGAACTCAGGACCTGCATGGTTTGCGAAACAAACATCCAACGGGATTTCGAGCTGAAATATTAATCAAAGATTGCACTCATTATGGCAGGAGATCGGTGTCTGTCAATCTGCGAAATGAAACTCTTCTGTATTCCTGAATTTGGCGATTGTTATTCAGGTCAGGCTACAATCTTCATTCCTGCGAAGCTTGTGAAGCTTGTGCCCGAGGGCTTTAAGCGGGGAGCAGGAATCCAGAAAAATTGGTTCACCCACCGGACGCCGGCTTTGGATTAACCATGGAAGGGGTAATTTTTTATGCCTACCTAAATTTGGCGATTCCATAGGACGAGTAGCAACTCATGTAGGCGCCATCTTTCATTCTCGGCTAGCCTGCTAGGGCAAGGCTAAATTCCTGCACTAGGTGCTTTCGGGCAGCCTTTTAGCGTAACGGCAAAAAAGTGAGATGTTGCGGAGTGATTTTTAATCGGATGGGCTCCGCCCAGGCGGAAACCACCGCGAGCGGGGCCCACTACAAGGGGTTAATTAAACACGAAAGCCGCATTCCTAGGTATTTTAACCACCTGCATGAGGCTGATGAACCGTCGCGCTGTCAACGCATTGCTTCTTTTCTTCTTCACTAAGGCTTTTTGGATCTTTCAAGGCGCTGGCTTGGCAGATAAACTCGTTTCCTTTCTTATCCTTTACCCAAACCAATGGATCATCTACTTTTCTCGGTTCCATAGGATTCCTCCTTGTCTGAAATTGATCTGATAGAACAAAAACTGACTTAATAAGTAACACTTAATAACCGTCGCACGGATAATCAAGGGCAAGTCATTAAATTGTGGCTCATCGTGGATTACCGGGAAATGGTCCTCTACGCATCCCTTTCGTTGGTTCGAGTCTCCAACTTGAACCTGCCTGACCTTCCAAAAGCTTGTGAAAACGTCATTTGGCTTTGTTATATGCAACTGTAACAATGGAGTTGTTTTAATGTCAAAATAGTTCAAGTCGGAGACTTGATACCAACCGGAATCCCACTAATCCGCGATGAGCCTAAATTGTTACCAGGCCGGCGTTGGCAAGAGGGTGGGCACTCAGCTGGCATGCCCTGGTTTATTGGGAGTTTTCTTCGACGGCATTATCCTTTTGGCATCGGTTGGTTTGTTCCAATAACCGATCGGTGAGCTGCTCGCAGGCAAACAACAGGGATTCCAAATCCAGAGTTCCCAATACTTTTGAATCGAACAAAAACTTAACCTGGCTGTCAAAGCCTTCCTCGAGGTCTTCCGCCCAGCACAGGACCCGAATGGTGAGCTTAGGCAGTATATTGAACTCTACCGCAAAATCAACTTGATCCAAATCCGCCGTGATCTCTTGTCCCAACCCGGAAATTGCTTCAGACAATTTCTGTAAATTTCCGCCAAATTCGTTGGCTAGCCGATTCTCACAGTGGGCCTTAAGGCTCTTTATCTTAGAGACCGAATTGGGCAGGCTCTCCATACCGACCCAAGTCCCGGATGGATTCGCGGCTCCGTCGATGATATAGTTATAAAGGAAAATCTTCTCCCAGGGGTTCAGTTCTTTACCCGATGAACTCCTGACATCTTCTTTTGTGGCAATAACCCTGTCTCCAAAATATTCAAACTCGAGCGCGTGACCCTGATCTTGTTGCATACATGCGGCACCAATGCTGGGAGCGACTCCGGGAAGATCACATTCCAGCAATCTGCCACGTAGATACTCCAGCGCCTTTTCGAAACCTGCCCTTCTTACACCGATTCCGGACCTATGCTGTTCATCCAACTGTTCACGGAAGGGCTTGCGTGCATCCGGATCTAAATACGCACAAGCGTCGATATCTGCCTGTCCGACAATGGCCTGAGTTGCAAACGCCAGGCAGGTCAAGAAGCCGCATTCGCCGCAATTGGTCCTGGCTGTCAGTTTGTAAAGATGAATCGGGGTTAGTTTCCCGGTTAGTTTTTTTCGCCATTCATCCGCCATTTTTCCCGCCTTTTGATGTTTTGTCCACATATCCAGGCAATCATCGGTAAAATCTACACACACACTGCGCAGGCCCGCACCTTGTCGCGTAACTCATGCATCATGCAAATTTAACACCGAAAACGGGCCATGTGAATCATGGCTTCACCAAAATAATTTCTCAATAAGTGTGCACAGATACCCAGTTTGAAAGCTGTTGATCTGGGCGCCTGCACCTGAGTATTGTCGTCATACCCGCGGGTATCCAGCCTCGTTTTTCTGGATTCCCGCCAGGAGCATGCGGGAATGACCTGCGGACGATGCAGCATCATATGCCCGCGGTTATTTGAGAAGTTACTCACCAAAGAATTAACGGCACCGAAATATTCAACTTATCGGAAACGTATAAGTTTGAATTCCAGAAGAGGAGTTACAGTAACTGGTGTGGCCGGGTTTCCACGAATCAGAAGAGGGATGGAAATTTTCGTGCTATATCGAACACCAGATCGGCATGGCCACGAGTATAACCATTCCCGATCAACATTTGCACGTCTTTACCGACCCCTTCAGCACCCAGTGCCGCCGCAGTAAAGCTGGTAGCCATGCTGAAAAAATACACGATGCCACCGTCTTTGGTTGAAAGAATAGAAGCCATTTCGGTACCAGGGGCATTCACGCAATTGATAGTAACATCGGCCAATCCTTCGTCTGACGCAACGCGGACCTTGTGGTAAAAATCCAAGGCATCAGTCGCATCGCCTCGAATTACTCTGTGCGCAAATCCGGACTTTCGTATTCGGTCATCATCCTCCTCAGTATAGGATGCGCCGATCACGATGCCGTCGCTCCCCGCACATTTCTGCGCTTCATAAAGGCACAACAAGCCCGACTTCCCGCCGCCGCCAATCACGAGCACCGTATCGCCGGGCCTGACCAGCTTCGCCGTCTGGGCGGGAGCTCCCGCCACATCAAGCATCGCCAGTGCATATTCAAGCGGCAAATCGTCGGGCAGCTTGGTAAAGATTCCGCTGGCAAAAAGTATTGCCTGACCGGTGACCTTCACCTGACCTTTATGCAGATCGATGTCCTCGATCGCATCTATTCTGAGCGGAGTTAAACTGAGCAATACCAGTGTCGCGATCCTATCGCCCCGATTGATTTTTCCTGGAAAAGCTTCTCCTATTTCGGATACAGTGCCTGTAAGTATGCCTCCCGAACCAGTCACCGGATTATGCTGTTTACCCCTCTGGGCTACCGTATGCAAAATGATTTTACCGATCTCATTCCGATAGCCTCCGGCCTGCTCTGTAATCTGGCGGAAACTCGCTGCATCGATATTGAGGATATCCACATCTATCAAGAGCTCGTTAGCATAGAGCTCCATCGTGTTATCGAGCTTCCAGGCCGCCTGAGGCAACAGCCTCTTCCTGTCTAGCACTCTGTGCGAACCGTAGGCGCATCCCTTTTTCAATCTCATTATCTCCGTCGGCACTTTGGGCTGCGGAAATGGGCCCTCTGCGGATCAAAGTCCGGGGGATTGATCCTTCAGTCCCAGAATTTTGCGGGCCTGATCGGCGGTCGCGACTTCCCGCTTGAATTCATCCGCAAGCCGCACCACTCGTTCCACCAATGGCACATTTCCTTTCGCAAGCTCGCCTTTGCGATAATAGATGCTGTCTTCCAGGCCCACACGTACATGCCCTCCAAGGAGTATAGCCGCTGAGGCCATAAAAAGTTGATGCTTGCCGATCCCGGCGACAGACCAGGTGGAATCTTGCGGCAGTGAATCCACCAGAAACAGGAGGTTTTTCAAAGTAGCTGGAAGGGCGCCGGGAACGCCCAGCACAAAATCAAAATGGAGTGGAGGAGACAGCAGGCCCTTCTCCGCTAAATTTAGTGCATTTGCGACCATCCCCGCATCGAAAATCTCCAACTCGGGTTTCACTCCATGTTCTTTCATAGCGGTGGCAAACTCAACCAGTAGCCCGAACGGATTGTAAAAAACCGCATCGCCGAAATTGATCGTACCGCAAGTGAGGCTGGCCATTTCAGGCTTGAGTTCCACCGGCTGCAAGCGTTCCGCTGCCCCCATCCCGATAGCACCGCCGGTAGAAACCTGAATGATTGGATGACAACGTCTCTCAATTAGAGCGATAATTTCTCGGTAAACACCTATATTCTGCGTGGGGCTTCCGGCATTGTCCCTGGCATGGAGGTGGACAATCGATGCCCCAGCCTCATAGCAGCTACAAGCCTCGCGCGCGATCTCTTCTGGGGTGACGGGGAGGTAGGGAGTGTCTTCATGACTCAGTTCCGCCCCTGTCACCGCTACCGTAATGATTAGTCTCTCCAAGAGAATACCTTGACTTTAGCACGGCATGGCCGCCAGATTGCTACCTCGGTTGCCGGGTTCTTGGTACCACACATGTGCCGCTGGCCCGGGAGACCAGGATTGGCTCTTTTAGAACTTCCGCAGCCGAAGGTTGGGAGGGGTCATTCAAGAGTCGGATCACTTTGCGGGCTTCAAAAAGCATCTTGCGGGATCTATTCCCCTCCCCGGTTATCTTGCCCGTAGCTTCAATGTAGTCACCAGCATACACCGGAGCCAGGAATTCAACATTATCATAGGCCACAAATAAGCCCTCGTTTCCATCTCTTCGAATCAACAATTCCGTGGCAAGGTCTCCGAACAATGCGAGAATGCGGGCACCGTCCACCAGATTTCCGGCATAGTGGGCGTCGTTTGCACTCATCCTCAGTCTTATCGTCGCTTCAATCATTGCCTTGTGCTCCGTTCTGCCGGGCTAATTCCTGAACAAGAAAAGAAGCCACTTGCTCCGGGTGAGTCCCGCGCCCGAAGCCGGCATCGTATCCCAAATCCCTGGCAAGTTCAGGGGTTATACCAGGTCCGCCCACGATCAGTACCAGTTTCTCTTTCAACCGTTCCGCTTTCAATATCTTCATCATCTTGGTCAAGTTCTTGATGTGGATACCTTTATGGGTGACAATCTGCGAAATCAGCAACGCATCGGCGTTTTCTTCCCGGGTTTTAGCAAGCAAATCTTCGCAGCTGACCTGAGCACCCATATTGATGATCCTTATTTCCCGATAGCTTTCCAAGCCCTTATGCCGATTGTAGCCTTTCATGTTGAGGATTGCGTCGATGCCAACGGTGTGAGCGTCGCTGCCGATACATGCGCCCACAACTGTCAGTTTGCGTCCGAACTCGCGTCTGATAAACTCGTCGATGCTGTCCGGCTTAATAATCTTATAGGGCTGCTCCTCCACCTCTATGGTGGCGTAATTCACCGCGGTGCAAACTCGACCGTAGGCGATGAAGTAGGTAAAGGAAGAGTCGATTGGCTCCATCAGCGCAATACTGACATCTTCGAGTCCCATGTTGCGGATCAGCAACAGGGCTGCGTGTCGCGTTTTTTCCCCGGATGGCACGGGCAGGGTAAAAGACACCTGAACGATGCCGTCGGCGGGCGCATCTCCATAGGGTAAAACGTTGTTCGGCTCGCGACTCATAGCCTCTCTCGCCCATTGTGAAGCAGTTGCATGAACGGGTTGCAGTAATCTTCTCCCTTTCTGATCACGCCCGGCAGCCCTTTGCCGCCATCCCGAGTGCGGGAAATGTCGGCGAACATGGCGGCGGAAATGGCCTTCGCCAAGCCCAGATCAGCAATTTCTTCAAGCATGTTCACGGCATCGGACAATACCTTTCGAGCGCGCTGCTCAATGCGCCCTCCCGGCACGAACTCTATTTCCTCGCCCAGGTGTTTCAAGGCTCTGAAGACATAGTCCGTATTGATCAAGCTGAGGTAGCGGTCTTGCAGGTGCGGCGTATGAACCGCCTCCGTGGGCATCCCCAGAAGATGCACGCTCTGTCCCGTCATCACCGATACGGCATTGAACAGAGCGTCCTGAACGTTGGCCTGGAATATATTGCCGCTCATATGCTTGGTCGGCGGCATGTATTTGACGGGGCTTTCGGGAAAAATCTGTCTGATCAACTGCGCCTGGGCCAATTCATAAAGAAAGCTATCTTCCACCTGCGGGGTAATTTCAAAGGCGTGACCCAGCCCGATTTGCCAAGGCTTCAAACCACTGCGCAGGGCAAATTGCTCGTTGATAAACTGGCTGGCCAAAACGGTGTGTGCTTCTTCGAAGGCATCGGCGGTGGTGAGGTAGTTGTCTTCCCCCGTATTGATGATGATACCCGAATAGGCCAGTATGGATCTGGAAAAATGCTGGTCGATAAACGTGCGAACCATGTTGATGTCACGGAAAATGATTCCGTACATGGAGTCATTGAGCATAATGTCCAGCCGTTCCAGAGCGCCCAGTACGGCTATTTCAGGCATGCACAGGCCGGAGCAGTAATTGGTTAGAAAGATGTAGCGCCCTTGTTCCTCTGAGATTTCGTCCAGAGCCCTGCGCATGATGCGAAAGTTTTGCCGGTTGGCAATGGTACCCCCTACCCCGTCAATACTCCCGTCAGCAGGCACATAGTCCAACAGACTCTGGGCGGTATGTCTGATGACGGCAATGACGTCCGCTCCCTGCCTGGCGGCCGCCCTTGCCTGCACCACATCTTCCCGGATATTTCCCGTGGCAACGATGACATAGCGCAAAGGTTCACTACTTTTCCCCAAACGGGAAAGCAATTCCCGGCGCTTTTCTCTGGTTTTGTCAATGGCGGCAAGGCCGCCAGCAGCCAAATCAAGCAACCTGTCGCGCAACTTTTCGCCGTTTGCTGGGGGAATCGCCAGCAGGTCAACTTCGGCGTTTACTGTTCGGCGGCCTACTTCGCCAACCGGGACGCCCATGGCCAAATGAGCGTTGGCCAGCCAGCGAGCCGCACCCCCGCCCAGCACCCCACGCTTGAGTAGATCGTCAACTATGACGTTGACCCGGGGAACACCCTCCGCATTTACCCCTTCTACTCCGAGTAGCCGCAAAACCGCCCGCTCGACTGCCGTCGTGGTGTAGTTGTCAATTTCCTCCATAACGTCAGAGACTATTTTGCCGGCTGCCTGGCGTGCTACGGCTAGCAATCCGTTATCCAGGAACAACGTAGCCATTCGCTCACCTTGCTCATGAATCTGATGATATTACAATAAATTTGCAGTTAACCATTGGTTTTATCTTGTATTTTCAAACGTGCGGCTAGGAGGCGGGTTCGGGCATTGGTCTGTTCCGCCTGGAAGGCCGCCGGTGGGCACTGTACAGGTGTTCGATTCCAAAGAACGTACGTGTAATTAGAAAGACCAGCAACAAATAGATGCACCCCGCCGTCACATAGAGCTCTATGGGTTTAAACGTCACTGCGATGATATTTCTCGTCATCCCGGTGAGTTCCAGAAGTGTCACAGTGCTGGCCAGTGCACTGCTCTTGAGCAGCAGAATCACTTCATTAGTATATCCCGGGAGCGCTATCAATATGGCCTGCGGTATGATAATCCTCCGGAACAGGAGAAAGCGCGACATGCCCATCGCCAGACCGGCTTCGATCTGTCCCCACGAAACCGACTGGATGGCACCGCGCAGTATCTCTGCGGTATAGGCGGAAGTGTTCAGGGTGAAGGCTATAATCGAACACCAGTAAGGCTCCCGCAGTACGGGCCAGAGGAAACTCGCCCTGATTGAAGGAAACTGCGAGAGGCCATAGTAGACAATGAACAGTTGCACCAGAAGCGGTGTACTCCTGAAAAAAAAGATGTAGCCAAAGGCGGGCGTCATCACCCACTTGTGCTTTGAAATGCGCATCAGAGCAATCGGAACAGCCAGGACCATTCCGAGCGCCATGGACACGGCCACAAGATTGAGTGTCAACAGGGTGGCGCTCAGCAATTCCGGCAGACTTTCCAATATCAACTGAAAATCCATCGCTTACGCCCTCCTGACGCCGCGGCTTGCTCGCCTTTCAAGCATTTGAATGGCCAGAGTGGTGACTATTGCAATGGTCAGATAGATAAACGCCGCAACCAGATAAAAGGTAAAAGGTTTTTTGGTATAGCCGACAGCGGCCGAAGTGTTTTTCATCAGCTCATTGAGCCCGATTACTGAAACGAGCGCGGTGTCTTTCTGCAGCACCAGAAAGAGATTTCCCAGTCCCGGTAGCGCGAAGCGCCACACCTGCGGCAGCAAAATCCTCCGAAAAGTCAGGATGCGATGCATGCCGAAGGCGTTTGCGGCCTCGATCTGTCCCTTGGGAACAGCCAGCACCGAAGCACGGAATACATCCGTGGCATAACAGCCGAAGCTAAAGCCGAGGGCCACCACTCCGGCGCCGAAAGGTCTTATGTCGATGTAGCCTTCATAGCCGAGCCTGGCGGCCAGGTTGTTTACAATGACAATGGCACCGAAATAGATGAACAAAACTGTGAGCAATTCAGGCAAACCACGTCCCATCGTTGTGATGGCGTCGACGACAACTCGCAGGGTTTTAAAGCGTGACAGCTTGGCGCCCGCGCCAAGCAGGCCGAGAATTAAGCCAAGCACCAGTGAAGCAAGCATAAGCTTAATGGTTACCCAGGCGCCCACAGCAAGGGCGTTGCCGAAACCATGTAAATCAAGCACCGCCAGGCTCCTTTCGCAATGCTGTTAAGGAAAGCCACTGCCCGTACCGCAGAGGTCCCTGTTTTCTAAATCCTGGAAAAATTGTGCGCGACTCAATAATCGTAGATGTCTACGGTAAAATACTTCGAGGCAAGCTTCTTGTGAGTTCCGTCGGCAATGATCTGGTGCAGTGCATCATTCAGCTGCTTCTGCAATTCCGTGTCGTCCTTGCGGACCACAATGCCCACACCTTCACCAAGGTATTTCTCGTCGCGAATGGACGGCCCGAAAAAGGCAAAATCTTTCCCCTCAGGGCTTTCCAGCCAGGTGGCCATATAGGTTTCCAGGGACATGACAGCATCCAGGCGACCTGCGGCCAGGTCCAGATTGTGTTCCTGCACCGTGTCGTAATATTTAATGTTGATGCTATCCCCGTAAATGGCCTTCAGATAGTCTGCCCACGTAGTGGCACGTTGCACTCCGATGGTCTTGCCTTTGAGCCCTTCTTTGGAGATATCCAGGTCGGAATCCTTGCGTGCCACAAACCTGGCTGACTCCTTGTAGTAAGCATCCGTAAAACTCACCGCTTGTTTACGTTTTTCCGTGATGGACATGCTCGAACAAATTACATCGTACTTTTTTGCCAGCAGTCCGGGAATCATTCCGTCCCAATCCTGCTGAACCAGCTCGCATTGAGCCCCTATTTTGTCGCACAGCACATAGGCGATATCTACGTCAAAGCCTTTTAGCTCGCCGTTGGGATCGATATAATTGAAGGGCCTGTAAGCTCCCTCTACAGCAATCCTTAGCTTCTGCTTCTCCTGAGCCATTCCGTTTGAAACCATCAATAAGACGGCGGCCAATACGATAATCCATTTTTTCATCACTCATTCTCCTTACTTTAAATGGTTTACAAGGTGACTCCTTCTACAAAAGCTCTTCTATAAAATATTTCGGTAAGGGCAAATAGTGCGGAGGTATACCGGGTACATTGGCAAAATTTGCTGCTCTGTATTGTTCGAACTCTGCTCTCGTAGCATGATAGAATTCAGGGTTTGCAAGGATATCCACGGCGGTCATGGCCAGTGCTTTGGCCGATAGAATAACAGCTTCATGGCCGCGTTCCGACCGGGCGGCATCGGCAAACTCATGAGTATGTGCGACCAGGCCGTCTCCTCCAATGGAACAATACCCGTGGATGCCCGCAGTCACCCAACTCACGTCGGCAAAATCAGTGGATATACCAGGATAGGTGAGTCTCTCCAAGGCTCGTTGAGAATCAACAGGATTATCGGTCTTTGCCCCCAAAGCTCGCAGATTCTTATATAAGCCGAGGGCGAGGTTCAGGTTGGGGATCATGTTCTTGTATTCACTAATCACTCGCATTTCCAGCTTTGCACCCGTAACCGCTGCTACACTTTGCGCACATGCTTCCACCCGCGCATAGAGTTCATCCAAATATTGCGAATAAAAAGCCTTCATGGTGATATGAGCCTCTGCACTCTTTGGAACCGTAAGAGCACTCGGTCCGCCCCCGTCGGTGATTGTGTAAGCGAACATCACATCGGGCATCCATCCCCTCTTCATGGTGTTCACATTGCTGATGAACATGAGAAGAGCTTCCAGAGCATTGATGCCTTCATGAGGCACGGTATAGTGAGCCGGTCGGCCGAGGTATCTGACACTGAAATCCTTGAGGGGGAAACTGTAACGCCAGACTGCATTGGAGCCGGCCGTAGGGTGCACCATCAGGGCGGCATCCAGGTCGTCAAACAAGCCGGCTTCCGCCATGACCACCTTACCACCTTTCGACACCGGGTCAACCGCCTCTTCGTCGGGGGTTCCGAACAAGGCCACGGTGCCGCCCAGCTCGGCCGTCACTTTTTTCACCGCCACTGCGGCACCGAAGCATGCCGCCGCAATAATGTTGTGGCCGCACGCATGACCCAACCCGGGAACACAATCGTATTCCGCCAGGAAAGCGATTTTTGGCTTCTTCGCCGGGTCGCCGAATACTGCCGTGAAGGCCGTGTTCAGTCCGACCACCGGCTTCTCGACCAGAAAACCGTGACTTTCTATCCTTGAGGTCAGCAGTTCACAGGCCCGATGCTCTTTCAACCCCAACTCTGGATTGTCGTGGATAGCGTCACTCAGCCCAATCAACTCACTGCCGATTGAATCAACCTCTTTTTGAACCTGTTCCTTGTATTTGTCAGTGGTGGACACTTCACCCCCCGCTGCTTTTCGTCTTGCCAACCGGCCGGCTATCGAGACTCTGCCGTCCTAATCCAGACCCCGTGAAAATGCTGCACGCTCAATGCGGATTGGATGCCGATGAAAATAAAAACCCATCTTCCGGCACTTCCCACATGCTTCCCTCTACGTCATTCCCGCAAGCTTTTGGCGGGAATCCAGAAAGGGAGCGCTGTCCCGCTGTTTTTGCAGCACAGGGCCGACAACACCCTGCACTGCAAAAATGAATGGGGTGCCTGGCGTTTCCAAGCCCCTTAGTATTCGTAGATGTCCACGGTGAAATACTTGTCTGCGAGCTTTTTGTGGGTGCCATTGGCGATGATCTCGTGCAGGGCGGCATTGAGCTGCTTCAGCAGTTCCGTATCTTCTTTTCGCACTGCGATGCCCGCACCTGCACCGATGTATTTCTTGACCAGGATCGGTTCCCCGAAAAACTGGCAATCCTTCCCTTCGGGAGTTGCCAGCCATTGGCTCATGTAGACGGACTGCGCTAGGACCGCATCCACCCGACCTGCCACCAGATCAAGGTTGTGATCTTCAACTGTGTCGTAGTACTTGATGGTTATAGTATCGCCGTAGGTATCCTTCAAGTAGTCGGCATAGGTCGCAGCCCTCTGCACGCCGATTGTCTTGCCCTTGAGGCCTTCCTTGGAAACCACCAGACCGGAATCTTTGAGCGCCACAAAGCGAGGCGGCGCCTGATAATAGGGATCGGTAAAGTTCACCGCCTCTTTGCGCTTTTCAGTGATGGACATGCTCGAACAAATCACATCGAATTTTTTGGCCAGCAACCCGGGGATCATCCCGTCCCAATCTTGCTGCACAAGCACACATTCAGTACCCATCGCGTTACATAAGGCATGGGCGATGTCCACATCAAAACCCTGAAGTTGTCCATTCGGATCGACGTAGTTGAAAGGTCGATAGGCTCCCTCAATGGCGATCCTGAGTTTTTGCGCAGCTAAACCAACTCCGCTTGAAAAAACAATTGTTGCAATTGCGAACAGAGCAATCCATTTTTTCATTGTACTCCTCCTGTACCAAAAAAAGTGGTTTGAAAAAGCGGTTCATTTACTTGTTGCCATAGCTTTGGGAGAGAAACTGGCGGCAACGTTCCGAGCTCGGATTAACGATAACCTCTTCCGACTCTCCCTCCTCCTCAACACGCCCGTCATGCAGAAAGATGGTGTGTGAGGAAACCTCTCTGGCAAAACCAATCTCATGAGTCACAATGAGCATGGTACGACCTTCCTCGGCGAGAGCACGAATGACCTGCAACACTTCGCCGACAAGTTCGGGGTCGAGGGCTGATGTCGGTTCGTCAAACAGCAAAACCTTGGGCTCCATGGCCAGTGCACGGGCAATAGCCGCCCGCTGCTGCTGCCCCCCGGAAAGGTGTTCAGGATAATAATTGCACTTGTCCAAAATGCCCACTTTATCAAGCAGAGCGTGAGCCCTTTGGACCGCTTCAGCTCTTCGCATTTTGAGCACGTGAACCGGCGCCTCGATGACATTTTCAAGCACCGTCATATGGGTCCACAAGTTAAAATTCTGGAAGACCATTCCCAACTGCTGCCGGATTCGATCAACCTGTTTACTATCGGCCGCTTTCCTGGACGAACGCTTGGTTTTCATCCGAATCAGTTCGCCGTCGATGATCACTTTGCCTTTATCTGGGATTTCGAGCAGGTTGATGCATCGCAACAGTGTGCTTTTGCCGGAACCGCTGCTGCCGATGAGCGCGATCACATCCCCTTGCTCGGCGCTCATCGAGATCCCTCTTAAAACCTCCACGGACCCGAAGCTCTTGTGTAGATCTTCTACAACGATTGCAGAGTTTTTTCCACTACTCATGGCAAGTTCTCTTTGTCGAGAGCATTAGCGGCTCAGCCTCTTTCTCTGACGATCACAGAGGCAGCCAGATAGCCCGGCCCGCAGGTTACTCCTCCACCAGGATGGCTGCCGCTCCCGCACAAATAAAGTCCTGGGACCGGCGTAGCATAATGAGCGCATTCCGGTACGGGCCTCATCAGCAGTTGATCCAGGCAGTGTTCGCCATGCAGAATGTTCCCTTCAACCAACCCATAGCGTTCCTGCAGGTCTTTCGGAGTAAGAACTTTTCGCGCTACAACCAAGCGAGAAATGCCGGGAGCGTATTGTTCCAACGTGGAAACGACCAGGTCGCCGAGTCTTTCCCGTTGCTCCTCGTCCCAAGGCAGATTCAGATTGTAGGAAGCAAAGTGGACCAGGATGGATACCACAGAATGACCTTTGGGAGCCAACTGCGGGCTGGATACGGTCGGCACATGGATGTCCAGGACCGGCGCATCGGAGAATCGACGATACTTTACCGCATCGAAAGCTTTTTCGAGATAGGTGAAATCATCGCCGGTTCGGGCGAATTCCACCATTTCTCCGGGACGACATGAAAATTCAAGCGACGCACTGAGAGCAAGATTCACCTTGGCCGTGGTCCCTCTGCCTCGGAAGTTTCGAATGTGATCGCGCACGCGATAGTCAACAAAACGGGGCGACAACAAGTCAAGAAAAGTGTGCCGGGGATCGCAGGAGGCCGCCACGACCGGGGCTTCAATCCTTTGTCCGTCTTCGAGCTGTACACCGTGAGCTTTACCTCCGGCAACCATGATTTTTTCCACTTTTGCTCCGAGCACGACATCGGCGCCGCAGCCCTTTGCCGCTCGTTCAAGCGCAGCCACAAGGCTCTGAGGTCCTCCTTTGACGGAAATCCTGCCGACACATTCCCATACGAGCAAATTGGCATTCGTGCCCGGACTCCAAGGTCCGGCAAAATTTCCGTAAATTGCCGGTCCGGCCAGAGCGGCCTTGAGCAGGTCCGTCTCAAACCACTCATCCAGCCAATCTGCAACACACATGGGGCTGATACGAAAAATCTCCATCATCTTTTTTTTGCCGAGAAGTCTGAGCGCGGCTCCCTTTTTGATCAGATCGACCGCCCCCTGAAAGTCTGGAGTCTCGATGTTTGGCGGCGGCTCGTCCATCAAATGACGAACAAAACCCTGAATCCGGTCGATAAAGCTGCGGTAGTTCAAGTATTGATACGCATCTCGGGTTGAAAACCGGCTGATTTCATGCGCCGTTCGCTGCGCATTGCCGGTCAGCAGGAGTCCGCTTCCGTTAGTCCCGAGGGCCAGGAAGGATGGCCTTTCCTCCAGTAGTTGCAGCCCATGCTTTTGCAAGGACAAAGCTTTCACCACATAAGGACGAACTCCACTAGTGTCGTGCAGCAGACCGGCTGTGCGATACCCCGGATGGAACTCGTCGCCGCCGGCTATGCCGCCGATCGTTTGCGATTGTTCCAAAACAAGCACCTTCAAGCCTTGCCCGGCGAGCGAGGCTGCCGCGGTGAGGCCGTTGTGTCCAGCGCCAATAACAATTACATCGTACCTACTATTTCCCCATTGTGTCATATGTTCCCCGAAGTCAGCTTGAATTCTAGTGTTGAAGTCTCCAGCAACGGCTGCTATCAAGCTCGGATGAGCGTGCAGGTCTGTTTGTTTTGGAAACCCACCTTCCGATTTCATCCGGCCAGCTCTGTCAACACCTCCCCAAAAATCTCAACAGCCACCTCGATTTCCTGGGAACCGGCGATCAAAGGCGGACAAAAGCGAATAGTGCTCTCACCGCAGCTCAGCAGCAGCAGCCCTTTCTGAAAACATCGCTCCAGCAGTTTATCGCGCAGCGGCTTATCGGGTTCTTTGGTTTCTCTGTCCTTGACCAATTCCGCCGCCTGCATCAATCCCAAGCCTCTTATATCTCCAAGGCAATCGAACTGTTTCTGCAAATTTTCCAGCCCGCCCCTGAGTTGCCGACCCCTGGCGGCCGCGTTCTCGATCAGACCGGACTGAAGAACTTTCAGTGTCGCCAGGGCGGCGGCGCAGGAAATCGGGTTCCCGCCGAAAGTCGACCCGTGGGTGCCTCGACCCCAGGACATTACCTCAGCCCGGGCAACCAATGCGCTCAAGGGAAATCCGGAAGCAATCCCCTTGGCCAAAGTCATGATATCGGGAACCACATCGAAGTGCTCGATGGCGAACAGCTTTCCGGTGCGGCCCATGCCTGTTTGAATTTCATCCACCAGGTAGAGGATGCCATATTTCTCAGCAAGAGCTTTAAGCCGGCGGTGGTATTCGGGCGGTGGAACGATGTAGCCTCCTTCCCCCTGTAAGGGCTCGACCACGATTACCGCAACTTCTTCCGGGGGAAGCATCGACTTGAACAGAACATCGTCCAGGTAGTTGACGCATTCAATGTCGCAGGCCGGATAAGTGAGGTTGTAGGCGCACCTGTAGCAATGCCCGTATGGCACGTGTCTTACGCCGGGCACCAGAGGACTGAAGCCCTTCTTTTGCACCGTTTTCGAAGCGGTCAGAGCCAAAGCGCCCATGGTTCGACCGTGGAATGCTCCCAAAAAAGCCACCGCCTTGTCCCGCCCGGAGCGCCAGCGAGCCAACTTAAAACCGGCTTCAACGGCTTCCGAACCCGAATTGGCGAAAAACACCCGCTTGCTTTCCGAACCGGGAGACAACTCCACAAGTTTTTCGGCCAGTTCGATCATCGGCGGATGGTAAAAGTCGGCACCGCAAGTGTGGATGAGGCGTTCCAACTGCGCCCGGGCTGCTTCGACGACTTGGGGATGACAATGACCGGTGTTGCACACTGCGATACCTGAGGTAAAATCAAGGAATTCATTGCCGTCCGGATCTTCCAGCCACACTCCGTTGCCCTTGACCGCCACCAATGAGTATTCCCTGGGAAGTGACGGCGACAGCACCCGCAAATCCCGGGCAACCCATTCACTGGTTTTGGGCCCGGGAATCGTAGTTTTCAGCAGGGGACGACGCACCATGGCTTCATTGCCCGATGATTCTGAGTAACGGCTGCTGGGGTGGGCGGTACTTCCCGTAGAGATGTTTGATTTGTCACTTTCGAACTGTTTCATATTGACCCCGATTTGAGCAAGGTTTTGGCTGCCAATTCTCCCGGCGAGCCCATAATCCCACCACCCGGATGAGTACCGGAACCGCACATCCACAGGTTTTGAATGGGGGTACGATAACGAGCCCATCCAGCAGCGGGTCGCAAGAAAAACAACTGTTCGAGGCTGAGTTCTCCCTGAAAAATATTGCCTTCAGTGAGGCCGAATTCCTGTTCCAAGTCCCATGGCGTGAGCACTTGACGATGCAGGATCGAATCCTTCAGCGTCGGGCAGTACTGCGCCAGGGTGTCCACCACCGCATCTCCGAAGGGATCTCGCCTTTTCGGCCAGTACTGTGGGCCTTCCTTGATCTGGTAGGGAGCATACTGCACGAAAATAGACACAACATGCTTGCCGGGAGGTGCAACGGAGGGATCCACCAATGATGGAATCACCACGTTCAGGAAAGGTCGCTCGGAAAAATCACCGTATTTGGCCTGATCGTAGGCCCTCTCCATGTAATCTATATCCGGCGCTATGGTGATATCGCCGCGAATATGAGGACCGTCACCCGGCCTGCTGCTAAATTCCGGCAGGCGATCCACTGCCAGGTTGACCTTGCCGGAGCTGCCGCGATACTTGTAACGCTTGACCTGCTGAACGAATTCATCGTCCAGATGCTCTTCACCCACCATGCCTATGAAGGTGAGGCGCGGATCGCAGGCAGAAATGACCGTTTCGGCCCGCAGTTCCCGCCCGTCTTCGAGCACGACACCCGTTGCACTGCCGTTTTTAACCAAGATTCGTTGCACCGCAGCTTCGGTAAAAATCCGCGCTCCCCAGGACTTCGCTGCCCGTGCAGCGGAAAGGCTCACCTGACCGGTTCCTCCTTTGGATAAACCCCAGGAACGAAAAGCTCCGTCAATTTCTCCCATGTAATGATGCAAAAGCACGTAGGCGGTGCCGGGCGAACGAACGCCCAGAAAGGTGCCGATGATGCCGCTTGCTGACATGGGCCCTTTGAGGATCTCCGATTCGAACCACATATCCAGGAAATCGACGGCACTCATGGTGAGCAGCTTGGTGTTCAGACGCCTCGAATCTGAATCAAGCTCCTTGAACCCGCGGCCGAGCCCGAAGAGCTGAAAAAGCTGTTTGGGGTCGAAAGACGCCGGATCGGGCGCCGGAGAGTCTATGATTTCCTTGACAAAACGACCCATTTTCGTCATGGCCAGACCGAACTCGGGATAGACTTCCGCATCTTTCGGACTGAAGGCGGCAATTTCCCTCCGGGTCTGACCCGGGTCTCCAGAGCGCAGCAGCGACCTGCCGTCGGGCAGAGGTGAAAAGGTGGTATCGAGGGGAATGATTTCGTAACCGTGTTTGGTCAGTTCCAGTTCGCGTATGATATGAGGGCGAAACAGGCTGACCACATAGGAGCACACCGAGAAGGTGAAGCCGGGAAAAACCTGTTCGCTCACCGCAGCGCCCCCCAGCACATGGCGACGCTCCAGTACCAGTACCTTCCTGCCCGCTTTGGCCAGATATGCAGCGCAGACGAGCCCGTTATGACCACCGCCGACAACGATAGCGTCAAAAGTTTCAGTGGGGACGTTAGTGCGAATGCTTTCTGCAACTTGTGTCATCAGCTCTTCTTTCTCTCCGGATTGTAAAACGGTCTTGGCACAACGGTTGCCGTAACTTTGTGACGTTGATATTCAACGGTGGCTTCGATTTTGATCCGAGTCCCAAGTTCCTTATATCTGGAGTCCACCGTACCCAGGGCCAGCGCCTTTTTGAGAATCGGGGACCAGGAACCGCTGGTGGCTCTGCCGATATGACGCCCGCTCCCATCATACAATGGGACGGGCGTCCGCCATGCGTGGGAAGGCGCCTGAGCCGGCAGCGCATGCCTGGCACACAGTTCCTCATATTCTTCCCAGGCGTATTCCAACCCCACCAACGCCAGTTTCGGGCCATTGCGCCGTTCGGCCTGCAAGGCTCTCTGCCCCACGAAAGGTTCCCGCTCGAGATCTACCGTCCAGCCCAGACCAAGCTCATATGGAGTGGACTTTCTCGATTCGATCAGACAATGGTGAGCGCTGAAATAGTCCACATCATTCATGATGAACCCGGCTTCCACGCGGGCAACATCCAGCGCGTCCAATCCTGCCGGCTCTATTCCGTAAGGTTTGCCCAAAGAGACCAAAGCATCCCAGACGGAAAGCGCATACTGATTTTGCACCCAGATTTCATATCCCAGATCGCCCGTATAGCCGGTGCGCGAAATGAAAACATCCACGCCATCCAACTTGCCGCGGGCGATCTGGAAATACTTGAGGCTATCCAGATTCACATCGGAACTCTGTTTAAGAATGTCTCTGGAGGTGGGGCCCTGTATGGCCAGGGCTGCGTACTTTCGGGTACTGTCTTCGATATGGACATTTTCGAAGCCTTGCTGATGCCGGGTGAACCACGAATACATCGGTTCGGCGGCGGTTAGCCGAAAATAGTCCTCCTCTAGGCGCGCCACGGTACCGTCATCTATCACCTTGCCAAAGTCATCGCACCAGCAGCAGTAGGCGACATTCCCCGGCTGTAGCCGACGAATGTCCTTGGTCAGCACATAAGAGAGAAACTCGGCGGCGTCCGGTCCATAGACTTCGTATTTGAAGAGAGGAGTAAAATCCATCAAGCCGGCAGCATGGCGGAAAGCGAAATACTCACCTTCATACGAAGTGTCAAACGAGGCGACGGAATAATAGCCGGCCCAATCTTTCCACTTCAGGCTTGTGCACAACTTGAACGTTCTGGGATGAAATGGTGTCGGAATTGGCATCGGTCTTACCTGGTAGCTCCTTTCGGTGGATTGAGATGTCCTTGCACTTTATCGTAGCTCTGGTTTCTGGATGTGCGATTCAAAGTGATCGGCTTGAGAGATGAACTGAGGGCATGTTTATCTACTTTCTTTACCCATGATCCCCCAACAGATCAGTTCAACATAACCATCGGCGATCTCCTGCACGGAAAGCGGTCCATCCTGTTTGAACCAATAGGACACTCCGGTGCACATCTGCAATATGGCCAAAGCAGCTAGTTTCACATCGCCGATTTTGATGATTTCCTGCTGCACTCCTTCGCGCAGAATGTCTATAAACAAGTTCTCGTAGCGACGCCTCATCTTGATGATTTCCCGGTAGTTTTCAGCCGTCAAACTGCGCAGTTCGGTATCGGCCACCAGAGTCTCATCCAGGTTGTTGATGTGGTATTCAATATGAAAGCGAATTGCCTTCCTTATCTTTTCAATGGGATTTCGCTCCCCCGCCGTTTCGTCCTCCAGTGCAAACAGATTGGTCAGAGTGAAGGCCATAATTTCGTGGAGAATTTCCTGCTTGGACGAAAAATGATGATAAATACTGCCGCCCTTGATTCCGGAACGATCCGCCAGTTCTCGAAGAGTTGCAGCCATATACCCCTTCTGCCTGAACAAACGGGCCGCTTCTTGAAGAATGATCTCTTTTCTCATGGGTTTGATGGGATTGCCGTCACCAATCATCTCAACGAACCTTGCAGCACCGGTTGGGGTTAATCCATCCAGCGCATTAATGCAGCAACACCTACGAGCTATGAAACAGACATTTCAGCACAATGCATCCGACAATTTATGGGCAAGGACAAAAGCAGGACAAGAGACGAGAGCAGTCAACACGAACGATTATTTGTTTTTTTAATACTGCGGGAAGCAGGAAGTGATAAGAAATTCGATTGCCCAACCTAACGTTCGTTAGTTTGATACCGAATATCCAATAGGGTTGTCAACTATTTTTTGGAGGTGCCTTTTCAGTGATGTAATTTCGCCGCTCTAGGAAGCTGTCCGAGAATACCTTCCCGTAGGTCATTCCGGCGAAAGCCGAGACCTAGAAATGGGCATGGTTCCTAAATTCCGGCCTGCGCGGGAATGACGAAAATCCGTGAAACGCCAGTTTTCGGACAAGCTCCTAGTGAGCATGCAGCAGCGTTTCAGAGCGCTTTCACATAGATGACCTTATGATCCCCGACGGCATAAAAATCCTGCAGTTGCGCGGCCTCTCCATACCCGTGATTTTTGTAAAACGAGCGGGTCGGCTCGTACTGATCTCTTGACGAAGTCTCGACATAAATTTGTCGGCCGCCTCGCTGCGCAATGATCTGTTCGCTTCTCTGCAATACTTCTTTGCCGATTCCCATGGATCGAAAATCGTTCAATACGGCTATCCAGTACAAATCATAATTTGACTGGGTGCCCGGGATCGGGCCAAAACAGCTATATGCGACGACTTGCCCCTGAAACTCTGCGAATAGAAAAGAATAGCCGCTCTCCTCTCCTTTCATCAGGTGTTCCTCGACCAGTTCCAGCGCAATCTCGACCTCAACTTGAGAAAAAAAACCAGACGATTGAACTAAAAACCGAACAGCCTCAGGATCAGAAGGTTTTACCTTTTCGCGGAAGACAATTGCTGGCGACTGGTTCATACCGAAACGTCCATGTCCCCCACAATCCTTTGAATGATCTCATTATAGGATAAACCGGCCTGCTTTGATGCCGCAAAAAACCCCGCATCAGGAGAAAGGCACGGATTCGTGTTTACTTCCAACACCCACGGTCTGCCTGCCTCATCAACCCTGAAATCCACTCGGGCATAGCCCCGCAGCTCGAATAGACGCCAACAATCTTTGGCCATTCCGCCAAGTTCTTCGATCAGAGGCCCATCCTCGCGTCTGAAATCAAACCGTCGCACTGTGTGGTCGTATTCAAACGAATCTGTTTCCCATTTCGCCCGGTAGCCGACAACCTTTCTTTTGCCGGCCGGGAAATGCACAAAGCGTATTTCAGCAGGCGGAAGAACTTCAGGTCCATTTTGGCCCGCCAAAAGTGACAGGTTGAATTCTTCTCCCATCAATATAGGTTTCCGCAAAGCAAGTTCCACCGAGCCTTCGCCTTCGGCACTCCATTTCCCTTAACAGCTGCTGAGAGGTACTAACGGCGACCACGGAGTCCTCTTCCAAACCGACCGAAGCGTGTTCCCAGACAGATTTGATGATATAAGTTCCACCCACAGAAATAGCGTTTGACCGTGTATCTTCCAGAGAAAACCAGGGCGGGGTGAGGATTCCGGCTCCGTTCAAAAGCTTTTTGGCGAGGATCTTATTCGAGGTGGCGAACACTGCGTCGGTACTCGCTCCTGTATAAGGGAGCCTCAAATGATCCAGAAGAGCAGGAGCCGTATGTATGAGTCGCCCCGCCTGCTCAACCGTTTCTACCAGGTTGAAGGCAAAATCGGGGCGGATGGTTTTCACTGCATTTCTAATATCCGTTACATCCATTGAGAAGGGCAAAGCAAAGACATCGTAGCCAAGAACCGAGAGAGCGTTAGAAACGGACTCAACCTGGATCAGTACATCCTGCTCGTCCTTGGCGGCATCATCACCCACAGCGCTATGCAAAATAACAACCTTCATTGCCGCAAACCTGACCCTGAGAAGATCACCCGAGTCCGAGACGGACATCGGAGGTTAATTGTTTTTTTAACAGGCGCACGGGTGACAAAGCTCGGCGAACTCGGGAATGATCGATGCGTTTCAGGGCCGAGCCCATAATCTGGTCCAGCAACTCTTCATAGCTAACCCCCACCATTCTACAAAGGATCGGGAGATCCGAATGGGTGGGATTTAATCCGGCCAGCGGGTTCACTTCAATGAAATTTGGCACTCCATCCGCATCCGCCCGCAGGTCTATCCGCCCGGCATCCCTGCATCCGAGCCCCTTCCATGCAGCAACAGCAACCTCTTTAGCTCTCTGTGCCATCTCATCATTCGCCAAACGATATTCTACCAGTTCTTCGTAATGCTCTTTGTTCTTGTATGAATAGGCATCATTTTCAGCCTGAGCCTTTAGGAGGATCTCAATCACGGCAATCGCCTTTGTATCTTCTCCTGTTCCAACGATTCCAACCGTGAATTCTCGCCCCGGGAGAAATGTTTCAACCAGAACGGGTTGCTTGTAGGTAGCTAGGAGCATCCGGCAGACAAAAGCCAATTCCTCCGGCGTACGAATTTTAGATGCCGCGGTGACGCCTTTGCCGGTCCCTTCCGCGATCGGTTTGGCAAAAAGCGGAAACGGAAGCGTAAGCTTGACAACATCAGCCTCTGTCTCTACAACGGCAAAATCCGTTGTCGGTATACCCAAGTCCCGGATGACGCGTTTAGTCATTCCTTTATGGAGTGACAAAGAGAGGACCAGCGCATCTGAAAAAGTATAGGGGATATCGTATGCTTCCAGCAGGGTGGGTATCTGTGCTTCTCGTCCATATCCCTTCAAGCCTTCGGCGATATTAAAAACCATGTCCCATCGATCGCCTGCCGCCAATCGCGCAACCAGATTCCTGACATGACCGATGCGCTCGGTCTGAAACCCGAGCCCCTGTAATGTCTTATCAATCCCTTCAATGGTATCCGGGCGATCAAACTCGGCAGTCTCTTCCCTGCTATATCCTTCAGCCAAGTATTCCTCCCGGAGATCATAGGTTATTCCAACTATAAAGGGTCCTCTTTCTGCTGTTTTTCGACTTTTGGGAAGTCCCGCGATTCGACCTCTTTTCGGCCTTTGCGCTGCCACCTTTTCACCGCAATCGGGATAGTGGTAAAGTTTCCCCTCGTAATTCCTGAGGAGAAGCTCATCGCCGTCGCGACCGGCCGCGTATTCGGGTAGGAGAGGTATTTTGCCTCCACCCCCCGGGGCGTCGATGACATAGGAGGGTATTGCATAGCCAGAGGTAAAGCCCCGCAAGCCACGAATAATCTCCAGGCCTTTTGAAACCGGCGTGCGGAAATGGGAAGAACCCGGTATAGGATCGCACTGGTAAAGATAATATGGCCTTACGCGTCTCTTCAGGAGTCCATGATAGAGTCGTTTCATGGTTTCCACATCGTCGTTAATGCCCGCTAACAGAACCGTTTGGCTCCCCAGCGGAATGCCCGCATCTGCCAAACGATTGCAGGCATGACTAACCTCAGGCGTCAATTCAGCAGGATGGGTAAAATGAATGCTCATCCATAATGGGTGATAGCGCTTGAGCATCCGCGTAAACGCTGGGGTTACACGCTGAGGCAGGACAACCGGAGCCTTGGTCCCGATTCGAATCATTTCAACATGAGGGATCGCGCGCAACTTTGCGAGAAGCCATTCCAAACGATCATCGGAAAGTGTCAGAGGGTCTCCCCCGGACAACAGCACATCACGTACCGTGGGCGTAGCCCGGATATATTCGATGGCTTTATTCCACTGATCGAAACTCGAGCAACCTCCTTTTTCATTACCAACCATGCGCGAACGTGTACAATAACGGCAGTAAGTCGAACAAAAATCGGTCGTAAGGAAAAGAACTCGATCAGGATATTGATGAACTAAGCCGGGGACCGGGCTGTCTTGATCCTCATTTAAGGGATCTTTCGTTTCCCCGTCACCAAGCCGTAATTCGGCGGTGACCGGCACAACAGTTCGTCGCAACGATTGTAGAGCGTCGGTTCTGTCAATTAGACTAGCATAATAGGGTGTTATCGAAAGAGGAAGCGAGACTCTGTCGCTACCGGCAGCTTTCAGTTCTTCATCAGACAACTGGATGATTCCGGACAAATTCTCAGCGCTCCGGATACGGTTGCGCAACTGCCAACGCCAGTCATTCCATTCGGCAATAGAGGTTCCGGGAAAGAATCTTTCACGAAACGAGTTGGTTTGTGGGTTGACTGGAAACTTGCGGGCATGTTGGGGGACGGACTTCGGCCGGCAATACTTTGATCTATGGTTTTTTTCCAAAGACAACGATGCAAGAGACACGGATCCCTTTATTAAATTGTCGGGTGCGGCAATGCAACCCGCCTTAACCGGAGGTTCCGTTTCTTCATTTGCCACATCTGATTTTTTATCCACGCTGAATTTGTTTTCCATTTTATTTTGTACTCCTAACCGGACAATATTTTTGAATTTCCGCAATCCAAAGGCGTCTGTCTAAAAGCCCTCTTTGAACAGCCTACTCCTGCAGTTCTTCGACCTTTTTTACCTCAATGACGTAACCCTGGTCGGTTTCGGTTATGTAGCCTGTTGCTTCGACGAATTTTCCTATCATGTCGGACAAATCTTTGCCCTTAACGAGATAATCGCCATCATCGGCCTCGATGATAATCCCTTCGTCTGTTTTTAATACGGTTCCGGCAATAACTTCTTCCTGCCCCGCAGCGAGCAGAGCGCTGGAACTAACCAACACCAGCAACGTTAAGATGCTTACAAAAACGCACAAAAGTTGAATTCTATGTTTCATTTTCTATGGCTCCTACCGGCGTTAAAAAAACACTGCCAAAACTACACTATGATTTCATACTCTTCTCACAACAAAAACATCTGAGCCCTCATCCGTCTTGAAGGTACCTTTGGCCCTGATGTGCTTGTGCATCAATCTTATTAGTTCGTCGCCCCCGGCACTCGCACGGATATAGTATTCTTCTTCATCGTTCGCTGATATGGTCACAGCGGTCACCGTGCCACTATCATCCCAACCGGATGGAGTAACAATGCCCTCAATGACCGTCTGCTCACCTAACTCGTATTCCATAAAACCTTGCCCTGCACTTTGAGCCCATTCCTTGTTCAAGATACCTTCACACTCACAGATTCAGTCGGCGTTTTGAAGCAATATATATGCCAATCTAGTGGACACCCCACGATCCTTCTAAATCCAGCTGGTTGGGCCAGCACGGGATCGATTTCAGGGGGCTCTAGGACAATGCTGCTGAATCAAGCTTTGCGAACGTCAAATTGTAGGGCTCGTTCTCCGAACCCCTCCTATATTTGTGCTAAATGGCATCGAAAGGAATGTTATTCTGATCATTGATCTGTCACTGCGGACACTGGGGAAAGGAAGGAGGGCATAGCCCGGCTGGAGTTCGCCAGGAAGTATCGGGAAGGGGGAAAAGGGAACGAGTGGTTCCGCATTTAGTGAGATATGAATCAGAGAGGAACTCGACGTTCCCCTTTACACGGTAGCGGAACTGATATCTCCGCTTTCTGCAGTCGATTAAGCACTTCCACTCCGCTTAAACTCTTCTTTGTGGATGTCATATTTGGCCAACAGTTTGCGCAATTGCCGGCTGGTTATTCCGGCTGCGGCTGCGGTAGCGTTTATTCTGCCTGAATTCAGAGTCAGCAGTTCCCTTAAGTAATCGCGTTCTATGTCTTCGATACCTTTACGCCTTACTTCGGCAAGGCTCAAGGACATGTCCAGGGGAACTCGCGCCCCGGAACAACCGCTCGCAAAAAGATCCCGCGGAAGACTGTCAGGCCTCAAAACGGCCGCCGTCTCGAGTATGTAGGCTCGCTCGATGAGATTCTCCAATTCACGAATATTGCCGGGCCAGGAATATCTTCGGAAAGCATCCTGAACCTGCAGATGTATGCCTCGAATCTGCCTGCCATACAGTTTATTAAGCCTCTTTATAAATATCTCGACCAATATCGGTATGTCTTCCGGGCGTTCCCGCAACGGAGGAATCTCGATGGGAAATACGTTCAAACGGTAGTAAAGGTCTCGGCGAAATATGCCGTTTTCACTCATCGTCTTTAGGTCGACATTGGATGCGGCAATGATCCTGATGTCGGCATCGATAACGGCTTCCCCCCCTACCCTCTCAAAAGTTCGATCCTGTAGAACCTGCAGCAGCCGGATCTGCGCAGATGCCGTCACAGTCCCAATTTCGTCCAGGAAAAGGGTCCCACCTTGAGCGATTTCGAATTTACCCAATTTTCTTTTGACCGCGCCTGTGAATGCCCCTTTCTCATGCCCGAACAATTCACTTTCAAGCAAAGTTTCCGGAATTGCTCCACAGTGCACTGCAATAAACTGTCGTTCGCTTCGAGTGCTGTGACGATGGATGAGTCTGGCAATGACCCCTTTGCCCGTTCCGGTTTCTCCGATAAGCAGGACCGTAGCTTTTGTAGGAGCTACCGACCTCACTTTTTCCAGCACTTTCTTCATTGCCGGGTTATTGGTACGGATCACCTCCAGCGAATCATCCTGCCAGAACTTGTTGCGCAAATAATCCAGTTCCGATTGCATTCGGATGGATTCGGAAATACTTTCGACCACATATTTGACTTCGTCGCGATTTATTGGATAGGTGAGATAATTGCTGGCACCCGCTTTGACGGCGTTTACAGCCTCCCGTATCATCTCCTGCGATGAGAGTACGATGATTTCGGCATTGGGGAGTGCCTGCCAAAATGGCTGAAGTGCTTCCCCATATCCGTTGTAGCCATTTCTAGCCGTTTTTCCTCGAAGAAGATTGAGATCCACAAAGACGAATTCATAAGTTCTTTTATGAGACTTATCGAAACAAGAGTCTCGGTCGGGCACCACGTCTACCTTGGATTCGGGAAAGCAGGCGCGGATGATATTGCAGGCAGCAGAATCGGCGGAAGCAACTAAAATATATTTCATCGAAAATTCTATCACCTCGGCAGACGCCAAAAGCTAAATTCGTTTTGGCTGAGAGCCTGCATTGTTTTCCGGATTCCCGCCAAAAGCATGCGGGTTGACCGATCGGACGACTCACCTGACTCTCATGCCAAGTTGTGCCCCCCTGGGCTGTGACTCAGTTAAAAAGCGAACATTCTATCCTTCACATACACAGATCCACGGGGAAAATAGACCTGCAAAGATCTGCAGTCAATGAATCTTCGCCGGCTGAATTAATATTTTAATAAAGCAGGAACAAACAAGGTCAAGGGAGGCCAAAAAGTTATGATCATCAAGTCTGCAAGGAGTATCAGTAGCATGGGGAGAATCTTTTGCACCATATCTTCCAGTCGGCAGCCCGCAATGCCCGACGATACAATCAGACAAATTCCAAGGGGTGGAGTCAGCATCCCAATTGCGAGATTTGTTACCACAATCACGCCCAGTTGAATAACGTCGACTCCGAGGCTGGGAAGCACATTGACGAGAATCGGCACCAGCAAAATCAATGCGGCAGTGGTTTCAATGAAAACGCCGGCAATGAGCAACAACACGTTTATCATTATTAACAGCAAGGTCGGGCTGTCACTCAGCGCCAGCAAATTTGCAGCAACTCGACCGGGAATGTCTTCTATGGCCATGAGCCAACTGAACACGGACGCCGTCGCTATTATAAAAAGGATTACGCTGGAAGTAATGGAGGCGCGAATAAAAATTTCGGGGAGATCTCTGACACCCAGTTGCCGATGCACGAATAGCCCCACTGCAAGGGCATAAATTGTAGCAACCGCAGCGGATTCCGTAGCCGTAAAAACTCCTCCCAAAATTCCCCCAAGGATCACAACTGGTGCTCCAAGCGCCCATTTCGCTTCCCATAGCCTGGCCTTAAGACGCTGCATGGAAAAGGACTCGATTTTCCCGTATTTCTTCTTTGCTGAAAGAATAGTTGTGACGGCAATCAAACTTATTCCTATTAAAACTCCTGGCAAAATCCCCGCGGCAAAAAGCTTTCCGACCGACGCACCGGTAAGAAAACCGAAGATGATCATAGGTATACTCGGCGGAATGATCACGCCTATCGATCCTCCCGCGGCCTGCACCGCACCCGCAAAACTTCGCTCGTACCCTCTTTTTATCATAGAAGGGATCAAAATGGCTCCAACTGCTGCTGTATCCGCTGCAGCCGACCCCGAAATGCCCGCAAAAAACATGGCCGACACAATGGATACCGCAGCCAACCCGCCAGGCATCCAACCAACCAAAGATTCAGCCAGACGCACCACGCGGCTGGAAATTCCTCCGCTTTCCATAAGAGCGCCTGCAAACATAAACAGTGGTACTGCCATAAGAGGAAACGAATCGGTTCCTGCGTAAAGCCTCTGAATCACCATCATGAGGGAGAAGTCTCCCAATACCAAAAACGCGGCCAACGACGCCAGGCCGATGGCCAACGCTATGGGAGTGTTGATGAGAAATAGAATAAATAAAGTTGAAAAGAGAACGAAGGTCGTCACTGACTACCCTCGAGAGGGTCTATAAGCTTGCACAAATGACTCAGAGCATGCAGGGAAAATAGCGCTCCGCTTAATGGAATTGCGGTGTAGGTTAAAGTCAACGGCAGCCCGAGAGCCGCCGTCTTTTGTCCGGAAATGAAAGCGGCAAAAATAGTCCCGTAAACAATAAGCACCCCGAAAAAGACCAGTGACAAAACAAGGACCAATATGGCGACAGCGTATCGAAGGTTGTGAGGTAGGCGTGCAACCAAAAAATCGACACCAATATGGGCGCGCCTTTTATAAGCTGCACTGGCTCCGAGAAACGAGATCCAAACCAGGCAGATGCGTCCTACCTCTTCCGACCAGAACAAAGAGTGGTTGAGTACATAGCGGCTGAACACCTGGGTGCCGATGATCAAGGCCATTCCCAGACCGATGAAAAACAAAAATATCTCTGTTATGCGATTCGCCCAGTTGCTCCAACGATGAATTTTGCCGATCTGCCTGTGTAGGCCGGAAATCACTGGCCGACCGCCTTTAGGAATTCTTGCAGCAGTTGCTGGGTTTCGGCTCCCTGATAGATATCCAGCTTTTGAATGTTCGCTACCTTCGCTCGGAAAGATGACAAATCCGGGTGTTCATCCACCTGCATACCGGCTTCCTTGAGGCTACTCAGAAACCCCGCTTCGTTGTCCCGATTCCAAGATCTCTGGTACTTGGCTGCTTCAACCATGCATTGACGAATCAAATCCTGGTCTTTAGCAGGAAGCCCTTCAAACCACTTGAGGTTAGTCACATCAATGTGTGCCGAATAGACGTGGCCGGTCAGAGTCAGGTATTTCTGAACCTCGTAGAGTTTATAGGTCCAGATCACGGAAAGAGGATTTTCCTGACCGTCGATGGTTCCCTGTTGGAGCTCCGTATAGATGGGCCAACCCATTGGTGTTGGATTAGCACCAAGCATTCTCCAAAGCTCCTTGTGAAGGACCGATTCCATCACGCGGATCTTTAAACCCGAAACATCTTCGACCGTGTGAACGGGTCGTTTGTTATTCGTAAGGTTACGGAAACCATTTTCGGAGTAGGCTAATCCCTTGAAGCCAACTTTCTCAAGCCGCTTTAAAAGCTCTTGACCGGCCGGCCCATCGAGAACCTCGTCGACTTGCTGATAGCTTCCAAAAAGAAAAGGATAATTGATTACACGGACTTCAGGAACAAACACATCAAATGGTCCGTCGGTGATGATACCCATCTGCACAGTGTTCATCTGAATCTGCTGCAGGATTTCCGTTTCGCTGCCAAGCGATGCACTATGATAGATCTTGACTTCATAGTCATCGGATTTTGATTCCAGCAGCTCCTTAAATTTATCTGCACAAATATTCTGGGCCGATCCCGGGATGGTGACGACACCGAGCCTGATCGTCGTCTTGGCCGATGCAAAATTGACCCAAATAAAGCTCCCCAAAATGGCTGACAGAACCAACAATCGTCGCATCGCAACCTCCTTGATAATTTCAATTATGGTTCGACTCATTAGCCTAGCAGTCTCCACCCCGAAACCCCCTCTCCCCTCGATGCGGAGAAGAACCTTGGGGGGTTCGGGATAGATTCTAGTCTATATTTACTCAGGTGAAACCTCGCATGCCCCGGGAAGTGGGATGCAAGCGTCATTCCGCTGACTTGAGCGAATGGAAGCAACCTTTTGGTTCAACTGCAAACGTCATTGCGTTTCGGCAGAAATCCCTTTTCCCGCAAGTAGTTCGCTGAAGCCGACACAATGTCTCCCGGTTTCTGATCGTAAGTGTCGATTCTGACCGTAATGTATCCTTGATAGTCTGAAGCTTCAATTCGGCGGAGTAAACCGGGGATGTCCACAGCACCATCACCTAGTTGCACATGACGGTGAGAACGGCTCGCTGGAATGTCATCCAGATGAACGTGCGCAATGTAACAGCGCAGTTTTTCCCAAGATTCGCAAGGGTCTTCACCCACACAAAAGAAATGGCCGGCATCAAAATTGATGCCCAAAGATTCATGAAATTCAAGCTCTTTCAAAAATGTCAGAGCCTGTTCGCTGGTCTCGATCAAAAGGCCCGGTTCGGGTTCGATAAGCAGCTTTACAGCGAGTTTCCTGGCGAGCGGCAGAACACGGTGCATATTCGCCACGAGCAGCCTGAATGCATCATTCTGATTCATGGTTTCTGGAATCTCGCCACCGGCGTTCGTGGAAACGCAAGGGATCCCGAGTACAGCCGCCAACCGCATACAGTCCAGCGTATAACGAATGCGCGCCTCTCGATGCTGCCAATTTTCCTCGAGCCAGGAAGGATTATAGGCGTCAGGTATGGCCGTCACAATAGCACTGTTTAGATTGCAGATCTTGATCTTCCTTTCTGTGAGGAACTGATTCAAATCGGCAATACGCGCAGCGGAAAGATCATCTGGAAATGCATGGGGACGATCGGCTATTACTTCGACGGAACAGAAACCGGCTTTCGATATGCCCTCGATGGCTTCCGACAGAGGGCGCGAGCGAAACAGATTGGTGCTGTAAGCAAAATGCATAAAGACTCCTAAAGAAAAATACTATTTGGTTCCCGCAATGATTCGCCAATCAACTGCAAGACAGCCTTGTTGATAGATTCGCACGGGGTTCAAATCCAGTTGTTCAATCTGTGGGAAATCTTTCAACAACCATGAGACCCTAACGATTGTGTCCACTAACGCCTCTCGATCCAATGGCGGTTCACCCCGAACCCCTTGCAGGAGTTTAGACCCCGTAATTTCATCCAACAACCGATTTGCTTCCTCATCGACTATGGGAGCGATGCGCATGGCGGATTCATTAAAGACCTCAACATATATACCTCCCAAACCTACAATCACAACGGGTCCAAACAGCCGGTCTTGACGCCCGCCGATGAACCATTCCAAACCCGGGTCGGCCATTTTTTGCAGCAATACCGAAGGACCGAACGCTGACAGTGCCCTGTAAGCAGACCTTAACGCCTTCTCGTCAGCCAGGTTAAGGTGGACCGCGCCTGCATCACTTTTGTGAATCACCTCGGGCTGAGCCGTCTTCACAGCCAGCGGAAAACCGAGATCATTTGCCGCCTTCGCCGCTTCCTCTTCGCTGCCGGCATGCCGCCAATCTATTAGAGGGATTCCATAGGCGGTTAGAATGGCGGCAACCTTTTCAGGCGCTAGAGGCCCCGTCACCTCTGCTCCCAGTTCGTTCCGAACCCTACTTTTCTCCACCCCGGTAGGCTTGACCGTAGAAAATGGCAGTGGAATCCGATCTCGCCTTCCTCGGTTCCATGCAAGTGCCCTCAGGGCTTCCCGCGGATCCGTAAATATAGGAAATTTTGACGACTTCCGATTGTATTCCAATTCGCTGCTGGTTGTAAATACGCAGACCGCGAGTGGCTTTCGAGATCGGTGAATGATCTCGCCCAGCCCAGCGATCAATCTTCGCGATTCATCGGCGTCAAAGATTCCTTGGTAATTATGTATGAAAAGCACTCCGTCAATATCTTCTCTTTCAAGGGTCTTCTCTGCCAGGCTCTGGTACAAGTTGAGATCGAACAAGTCCCCCAAGTCCATGGGATTGTGAAACTGGATAACTTTAGCCCTGGAATGCTGTTCAACATTTCGTATCGTTTCATCCGGAAAGGGAGGCAACGAAAAGCCGAATTCTTCGGCTGCATCGGCAGCCATAACGGCATGGCCGCCGGACCTCGATATAACTGCCAGGCGATTGCCCTTCATTGGCGGCAGTATGAAAGCTTTCAGCATCTGCAAGGCTTGCCCTTGTTCTCGAGCCCGCAGTATGCCGCACTGGTTGAAGGCAGCATCTACCACGCGATCATCCGAGGAGAGAGAAGCCGAATGAGAGCGAGCGATAATCGAACCGGACTCTCCATTATTGGACTTGTGGGCAACAATTACTTTGGACGACGCGGATGCGACTTCCATCAGTCGCCGACCCTCTGCAATCCCTTCCAGATAGCAGAAAATCGAACCAGTGTCTTCATCTTGCACCAAGTATTCCAGCAGGTCCACTTCATTCACATTCAACTTATTGCCAATACTGGAAAATTTACTGAATCCCATATGCTCCGAGGCCAATCCGTTGATCATCATAGCACCGACACCTCCGCTTTGGGACACAATCGAGACGCTACCCGGCTGAGCTTCTGCATTAAATGGCATAAAAGGCACAGCCAGCCCATTATGGCGATTGATAATTCCGATGCAATTGGGGCCGATCATTCGCATCTGGTAACGATCGAGGCATTCTGTAATTTCATGCTCCAGGGTCATCCGTTCTTCGCCCAGTTCTCTAAACCCGGCGGACTCGACCACAACTCTTTTGATTCCTCTTTCACCACACTGCCGCAGCACGGAAGGAACCGCAGCGGCTGGGATCAAAACAGCCGCTAAATCGACCGGTTCCGGAAGATCTATGACAGAGGGATAGATTTTGTGTCCCAGAAAAGAACCCCCTTTAGGACCGACCAGATACACACATCCCGTATAACGAAATTCCAGAAGATTATAAACCATAACCCGGCCGAGATTCCCCGGAGAATTTGAAACTCCAATCACCGCCACACTTTCAGCTTGAAAAAACTTCTCCATAGCACCCTTCCTCAAAGCAGAGAATATCGGACTCGATTGGCTCGCACCTCCCACGCCATTGAAGGCCAAGAAGAACTAATCAGCGTCCGTCCTCAAACATAAAACCTCCTCAAAAGTCCTCACCTTATCCAATCAAAATAACGTAAATGTATAACACTACTGCCAATACTCAACAAGCCTTGGTACGAAACATTTGAATATTTAAGGTTAATCGCCCATTACCGGGACATGGTCCTTCGCTTACCCCCTGGATGGTTCAAGTCGATTTCCTGTTTGATTTCCGACTCTTCTCTTGTCATAGTTGCAATGGTCAGAGACAATTTGGACTCAAAGATTTTGCCGGGCATGTACCATCCAGCAGCTTTCTTGAGGGCATCCGGACTTGCTGTTCGAGCAGCTTTTCTCAGCCTCAGGTCGATGCACTGTGTGCCGTTTCCGCGAGATGACATATCGAGAGGCTTTGCAGGAATTGATGAAACGCTTCACCGCCAACACTCCAGGGGACTTCTCCGCCAGAGTCGATAAGCAGTCGGGGGATGAACTGGGACAACTTGCATCGTATTTCAACCTTTTCATGGAGAAGCTCGAACAATACAATGAAAAGCTTCAAGGGGAAATCGTCGAGCGAAAACAGGCTGAGGAAGGATTGCGCCTCTCTGAGGAAATGTTTTCCAAGGCATTCAGATCGAGTCCCAATGGGGTTTGTATCATTTCCCTCGATGATGGACGATTCATCAATGCGAACGACACCTTCCTCGTTTCCACAGGGTACCGCCGCGAGGAGATTATTGATCGAAACGTGATAGAAGCAGCCATTTTTGGAGATGAGCACAAAGCTTCCAGTTTAATCGACTCGATGACCAGGGGAGAGCGTGTGCGCGATCAAGAAATCGAAATCTTTGCCAGGTCTGGGAAAAGGCGTGTGGGTATGCTTTCCGCCGAAGCCATCGAGATTCGCAACGAGCGGTGCATGCTGCTGACAATCGAGGATATAACCGACCGAATGCATCTAGAACGGGAAATCAAGGACAACGTCCTCATTCATGACAATATCGTGTCCACACATCTCTTCCACATTGCTCAAGAGGCGGTGCAAAACGCCGTGAAACATGCTGCCGCAGACCATATTACTGTCGATCTGTGCGCACAGGACGGATTGATCACCCTCAGAGTGACGGACGACGGGGTGGGATTTCTTGAAGCGACGAATAAAAGGGGGATGGGCTTGCGAATCATGGGACATCGAGCAAAAATGATCGGGGCCTTGATTGACATAAAACCAAATCCGGCGGACGGCACTATTGTGGAATGCAGGGTCAGAGATCCCATCAGACAGGAGGCGGTACATGGCAGCGCCCAAGGCTGAGGTTGTCAAAGGGGAAAAAGTCAGGATCATGATCGTCGATGACCATCCTGTATTTCGATTGTGGCTTTGCGAGCTCATCAACCAGGAAAAAGGACCTCGTGGTCTGCGGCGAGGCGGAAGATTACTCCATGGCCTGGAATGAGATCCAAAAACTAGAGCCCGATATGGTGCTCGTGGATATATCCCTGAAGGGCCGTGACGGTATCAGCCTTGTGAAAGAGATCAGCCGACATTACCGAAACACGCCCACCCTGGTTGTCTCCATGCACGATGAGACGCGGTTCGCCGAGCGATCCCTGTTGGCCGGGGCAAAAGACGTCCAATTCAAGCGGCCGCTTCAGATC
Organism: uncultured delta proteobacterium; assembly: GCA_963781715.1. GTDB lineage: Bacteria > Desulfobacterota > Syntrophobacteria > Syntrophobacterales > Syntrophobacteraceae > Desulfoferrobacter. The sequence goes on along the minus strand of CAWAGW010000010.1, from coordinate 2,463,866 downwards.
ATAACGGCGGGGGCTCCTCCGGCGCCGACGGTCATCAAAAACATGGAGAGCCTCGGGATCAATGTTACACAGGTGTACGGCCTAACCGAAGTCTTTGGACCTCACAGCATTTGCGAGTGGCAGACCAAATGGGACGGCCTCGATCTGGAAGAAAGATCAAAGATCAAAGCCCGCCAAGGGGTACCCTACGTCCATGCACTCCATATGGACGTGGTGGATGCCGACACGATGATGGCGACCCCACGGGATGGAAAAACAATCGGGGAAATCGTTATGCAGGGCAACAACGTCATGCTCGGGTATTACAAAGATCCTAAATCTACGGATGACGCTTTCCGGGGCGGCTGGTTCCACAGCGGTGACCTGGCAGTCATGCATCCGGATAACTACATCCAGATCATGGATCGGAAAAAAGACATCATCAACTACTGCAAACAGCATCTCGCTCGCTTTAAGGCACCAAAGGCCGTCGAGTTCGGCGAGTTGCCGAAGACAGCTACCGGGAAGGTGCAAAAATTCAAGCTGAAGAATAAAGAGTGGGCAGGCAGAGAACGGCGAGTGAACTAACGTTTTGGAATAATCAATTCCGTTTTAGGGAGTCTCCCGGGAAACTGTCCGAGAACTGTCATTTCGAGCGATAATGAGAAATCTTGATTATGATAATACTGCGAAATATCAAAATTTCTCATCACGCCAAGGCGTGCTTCGAAATGGCTGAAAAAGCATTCTCGAGCACCTCCCGGGAGGATTTTCGCTGATCGCGATAGGAGGGAAATGAGGAAGAAGATAAGGAACACCCGCAACCGTGGTCCCTGTAATCCCCTTTTGAACTGATTGCGAACGCCCTTTTCATGCCTCAAAGGCTAGTCTAACCGCAAAAAAACCTTCTCAACGTTTTTTCCCACAGTGTCCTACCTCAAAAAAAGTCTACCTTCAATCCTGCCAGTCGTCATTCAGTCTATGGTGCAAACCTTTGGCAAGCTTAAAGAATGGAAGCTTCTTCGGCTTGACCCTGATCTTTTCGCCGGTCTTCGGATTGTGACCCTCATAGCCTTCATAATCCTTGACCTTGAAGGAGCCAAAGCCGCGGATCTCGATACGGTCCGAATCTGACAACGCTTTTTCCATTGTCTTGAACGTAGTACTGACTGCGATTTCAGCGGCTTTTAATGTGATTCCTTCAGCCTTTGCCAGCGCCTCAATAAGTTCAGTTTTTGTCATAATCTATGATCTCACTGTGGGTTGTATTTGTTTGGGTGTTTCAATAGGTTGGAATATAGCAGCGGTGACTATGGGGAGCAAGAAAAATGTGGCCGGTCCTGATTAGATCATAGTCTTATGGCTCGCTTACGGTTCCTTTATTCAGTATTTTAAAAGGTTGAAACCTCAAAAAGCGGTAAATCTTTCTTCATACCTTACGCGCCATCATGTCTATTTGGGATGGAAATGGCCGGGCCAATTGGTTGACAGTATGCGGTGATCCGTCACTTGCGATTGATCCACCATAGTCAATATCTCGAAAAGCCATCGGCCTGAAATGTTGAGATTCGAAAGGGAAGGTGATAATCTCAAGAAGTTGAGGCAAGCCGATGCGAATCCTGATGCGATGGTCCACCATTAGGACCGTCGAGCTTTGTTCACCCGCTTCCATCGTCAGTGCGAGGAAATCTTCTCACCGACAGGGCTGAGATCATTTATGCCACCAACGCCCTGAGGAGCGAGCAATATCAATATATTTGTTAGGGTTAGAAAATATCGTTTTCTACCTGGTACTTTTCCGTAGGTTGCGTTGAGTGAAGCGAAACGCAACCATAAATGATTCTGGTGAAATGAAACATTTCAACCTTACCGAGTATAATTGCTGAAATCAGCGGAAGCTCACCAATACATGGAGGCTTCTCTACAGTTAGTCCCGATAGGTTGCCGTGTTTTGTTGCGGACGGCGATGGAGTTCCTGTTTCCACAGACGGTGAGTGGTGCAAAGAGATTCGCACCCTGACTGACGAGGCGTGGGTTTTGTCATGATCCGAGAGAAACTGCTGGACCTGCTCGTTAAAGCCAATGAGTTCAAGGAGGGTGATCTCCTTGTCGGGGGGACTCGTGATGAACTTGAACGCAAAGACGCCAGACAGATCCTTTCAACACTGAGGCTCGGAGACTTTTCCAAGGTAGACATCGTGGAAGATGCAGTCAGCGAGGCCCTCACGAAGTCTCTTAATACAAATGCTGCCGCCGAGATCTCCCACCTGACTCTTGGTCAATTGCAAAGGATACTTCTCGCCAAGAATGGAAGCGATTGGATTCACGGTTACAGCGACGGACTGACGAGCGAACAGATCGCCTGCGTCGTGAAGCTGATGACCAACAAGGAATTATCACACCTATCCCGCTCTATTTTTAATCCACTGCCGGGCGAGAGTGTCGCAATCGGCGCTGCCGATCATTTCGGGTCGCGAATTCAACCTAATAGCCCGAGTGATGATGAGGAAGAGATCCTTTTTTCTGTTCTCGAAGGTCTTGTGTACGGCTGCGGCGACGTGATACTTGGCATCAATCCGGCGAGCGATGACGTGGAAACGATCGTACGACTAGAAAGACTACTCCATGGAATAAAAACGCATCTGGCCCTGCCAACCCGCTATTGCGTCCTTTCAGATATCGTAAAACAGACTTCTGCTCGGGAGCGCACTCAGGTGGATGTAGGCTTCCAGAGCCTGGCAGGAACTTCCAAGGCATTACAGGGGATGGTCGGTCTGGACGTGGACGGATTGATTGAACTGGCGCGAGGCTTCGGTGGACTCTATTTCGAAACCGGCCAGGGTTCGGCTGTTACCAACCACGCTGCTGAGGGAGTTGACATGGTAACGCTCGAGGCGCGCAACTATGGATTGGCCAGGATCATCCGCAGACAAACCGGTGCCTGGATGATTGTAAACGATGTCGCAGGATTTATCGGGCCCGAAGTATTCCGTAGTCCCGATCAGCTCTTGCGGGCTTGTCTCGAAGACACGGTGATGGCGAAGCTCCACGGATTGAGCATGGGGCTTGATGTGTGCTCCACCTTCCACATGGGCATTGATCCGGACACCCTCCGACAGCTCACTGTGCAGATCGCCGCCCAGGCTGCGCCGGCATATCTTATGGCTGTGCCGGGTAATTCCGATCCCATGCTTGGGTATTTAACGACGTCATTTCGGGAACACCCACAATTGCGCCGCAAGAAGGGAAAGCGGATCTCCACCGCCATGCAGCTCAGATTAATGCAACTTGGGGTGATGAACAAAATGGGCGAACTACTTCCGGGAAGGCCTGATGCAGAGTCCCTTTATGCCCGATACATGAAAGAACGCGGCGATAGACGCTCATTTGACGCCTTGCGAACCGAGGCTGCAAAGAAAATGGCCGCGCTCAGGAGGCGCGGCTTTGATCTCGGCTACGGGCATGATCCGGACTATGGTGCACCACAAGAGGTCGCCTCGCGAATGCATAGAATCTATGAGCAGGCTCGACTGGCTCTTTATGCCACCATGGACGGTTCAGTGCTGAGAGACGCATCGGCTCGAAACTTACGCATTTCCACCCTGGCGACGAATCGTGACGATTATCTTTCGCATCCTTCACTGGGAGAACGCATTCCGGAAAAGGAGCAGGTGCGCGTGGTCGAACTCTCCAAGACCTTTCGCATGCCGCCGGTCCAGATCGTGATTTCCGATGGTCTCAATGCCAATGCCGTCAACGAAAACCTCCGTGAGTTGCTTCCTCCTTTACGGCGCTTGCTCACTGCGGGAGGCTTCCACACGGGAGAAGTCGATATCGTTGTTCAAAACGGCCGAGTTCGCGCGGGATATCAAATTGGTGGTTTGCTGAACGTAGATATGATCTTGCATGTCATCGGAGAACGACCCGGAACGGGTCTCAACACCCTTTCTGCCTACCTGACCTATGGCCGCGATAAGGAGAACCGGTCTCGCTGGAGTCCGTCCATGGACCATTCAAAAACCAACGTGATTTGTGGAATCAGTCGCCAGGCAAAGCACCCGGCCGATGCTGCCGGAGAAATAGCAGGCTGCGTGGCAAAAATCCTCAAAGAACGCAAATCCGGGATTGAACTGGGTAGATACACATAGAGGACTTTGATTTCTTTACTAGGAGCTCGTGTGAGAACCGTCATTTCGAGCCAAGACGAGAAAGCTTGCTCACATAACTGGTTGATTTCACAAATTTATCATCACGCTAAGGCCTGATTCGAAATGACAGAAAGAACATTTTCGGACAGCCTCCTGTCTGCAGAGTCTGATAGCCCATCAATTCCCTCTTTTGGCCGGTTTTGTCGATTTCGTTTTGAATCGAAAGTAATGCTGGGATATCCTTACGCTTGGCAGCTCTTTTGTTCAGTGGTGTTGATGACTTCGGAAAATCAATAATAGCAAATCAAGAGCTGTCGTTTTCACTAAAGATGCAACAAATCCAGAATGTTTTGATCAATTGTCAGCAATCAAAACATGCGCGAAACGTGAGTGATCAGTCCTACAAATATTTGGCTCTTTTTCTAAAGGCTGAAAGTTTTTGTCCGGGAAAGAAGCTAACTTCCAGCCATGCTCCGGCAACAACACAGAATGCGGTGCTTCGCATTGGATGTTCGGAGAAGGGAGGATAGAATGGATTTGAAGGACCTTAGAAATGTTGTATACGGAGATCAATACATAACCGCCAGAGTTCCTCGGAGAACCGAAACGCTGCATTCGCCCAAACCTTTACGATCTCTTTCAGATCCGGCGAAAGCAGTGCGAGAAGCCCTCTTCAATCCTATTGACCATGATCCTATTTCTCGGTTAGTGGGACCCGGTTCAAAGGTAACCATTGCGTTCGACGACCCGGTGATTCCCCAAGTTCCAATGAAAAAGCCGGATTTTCGCGAGATTGCTATCACTGTCCTGTTGGAGGAGTTGCAAAAGCTCGGCGTTGCCAAAAAAGACGTTCGCCTGATCTGTGCCAATGCACTGCACCGCAAATTCACAAATCAGGAACTTTCAACTATCCTGGGAGAAAAAATAGCTCTCCAATTCGGTCCGAATCGGCTTTATTGCCACGACGCTGAGGACCGTGAAAATCTGGTTTCATTCGGAGAAACTGAAAGAGGTTTTGAAATCTGCCTGAATCGTGCCGTGGTCGACTCGGACCAGTTGTTCTATGTCAACATCACCAGTCTGCCTTTTCACGGGGGCTGGAAATCCATTGTGGTGGGGTTGAGCAGCTTTCAAAGTATCCGGCATCATCACCGTCCCTTCAAAGCGGCTAGTGGGAAGTCCGTCATGGACGCCAGACGTTCATCCTTCCAAAAGTTAATATGGGAAATGGGTTCGATTGTGGAGGGAGAACTTTCCAAGGAGAACAAGAGGCTGTTCACGATCGAATCGGTCTTGAATACGGCAACGCCCCAAGAATTAATTGCTGTGAACGCCGGCCACATACCGTCTGTACATGACAAAACTCTTGATGCCCTGTATGAACAACAGGTAGTCGAAGTTCCAGAGCAGGTTGACATAGGAATCTTTGGTTTACCCAATCTCGTTTACTACGCTAATTTGTCTTTAATCAATCCCATTCTGGTCAGGAACCAGGCGCTGTCCTACAGCTTTGGACTTTACCACAAGAGACCGTTAATCCGAGAAGGCGGAATTGCTATCTTTGTTCACCCCTGTCTGAAACAGTTTCACCCCATAAATCATCCATCCTATATTGAACTTTACGAACGAATTCTCCCCGAATTTCAAGATCCGTTTCAGCTATGGGATCTTTTCTCCGAAGACTTTGCCCATCGCCCTGAATACGTTCACAAATACCGATATGCTTATGCATTTCATGGAGTGCACCCGCTGATCCTTTGGGGCCAGGGCGCATTTGCCTTCAAATATTTGAGCCGGATTTTCCTGGCCGGGGCTCAAGACTTCGAGGCAGCCAGAATGATCGGATTTGAGCCGTTTGCAACAATCGAAGAAGCTTCTCGCTGAGGCGGAGACCAGTCTTGGAACGGGCTCCAGCATATTGCACTTGCCTATGCCACCAATGTTTATACCGTCGGTCGGACCAGACTAGAGAGTGGGAATTTAGGGGCGCCATAGAATTCCACCGTCTTGTCAGCCGGTTCAGAAGCTGAAGCATCCGCTGCAAAATCAGGCAGTGTGGATCTTTTCCAAAAGAGCGCAGGCGGGGCCACATCACCTCGCCTTTCCTAGGCAACCTATTCATGCGTCAGGCTCCGGGATTCAATCCACCAGATTGACGAAAATAACTGAATCAATCTCCACCCTCGTTCCACTGGTAACTCAACCCTCGCTGTTTACTAACGTTATCCCTAGTCCCTTCCCCTCTTCCATTAATCCATGTTGCTGAAACGTATCTAGACTTTGGGGTGCGTGCGATGGAGTACGTATTTGCTTTGCACATCCAAATTACCTTTAAAGCCCTGCGTTATCGAGGGAGTAGCCTCTTCGGGCTTCACTGAGGTGCCATGTAAATAGGCGGAGGTAAGCAGCCCCCGCCTATTTGAAATAATGGAAATTTTATTCCAGACCAAATGTTCTTACCAAAAATGCAGCCATTTCAGCCCGAGTGACAAGCTCAGCGGGGGAAAACTTCAAGGGGTTTTCATTACATCCGGTGGTAATGCCTTCGTAATAAAGCTGTTCGATCCAATCTGCAGCCCAGTATCCTGCCGGTACATCCGAAAAAATCCCGCTGGCGACCGGGGGAGAATATGAGCTCCCGTACTTGAGCCGCAGAAGAAAGACCGCCATCTCCGCACGTGAGACCGGTTGGTCCGGGCAGAATCTGAGAGGGTTTATGTCGCACCCCTTGGTGAGGCCATCGTTATAGAATTGCTCGATCCAATCTGTCGCCCAGTAATCCGTTGAAACATCCTCAAAAATACCTATAGCCTTAGGCGGAGAATAGTCGCCTCCCCGATTCCCTTTTTCCAGGAAAACAGCCATAAGAGCACGACTGGCCGGGTCTTCCGGACAATAGTTGGCGTTGCCACAGCCAGTGATGATTCCGGCATCATACAATTCTTGAATGGGCTCAAACGCCCAGTAGTTCGAAGGGACATCCTTGAACCCGGGGGATACGCTAAGAGCGACTTGCCCAGTGAGTGTTGTTTCCAATGCCCTCAGGAAAAGCGTATGGGTGCCGGTTGCAGCGGCATGGTAGACGGTTTTGACAAGATGGGAGTCATTGGCGCGAATGTGTGAAATCTGGTCCACATCGAACACCTTGCCTCCTTCATCAGGATCGCCGTCATAGAACAGTATGGTGAGACCATCGATTTCCTCTGTGCTGTGCACCATGCCACTGATGATCACCGATTGTCCGGCAAAAACCTGTGAATGAGACACCTCGACCTGGTCCAGGCTCAGTCCCGCCTCGCTTGGATCCACTGTGGCCAGGGGATTCTCGCGTTCGACATAGAAGAGGCTTTTGTAAAAACCGACATTGTTGCTGTAGGGATCAAGATAGGGTGTGGCATCGGAAATGCTGTTGAGTGTCTTGGGCGGAATGCCGGTTAGCCCGTGTCCCGCAAGTTCGGGAACGAGGTCGCCTTGCTGACTGCCTTTTATGTAGACCATGACCCAAAAGCCAAGGTATTGGCCGCTGTAGGGAGTGGTATCCAGCTTGGTGGTTTGGGCGATTGTCCAGTTGGGTATGGTCCCGCCCGAGGAAATTGAGTTGAAACCGGGAAAAGGTGGCAGTTCCACCTCATCGATCAGAAAAGCGTTCCCGGCGGGTTGAAGTGAATTCTGGTCCCATGGCTGTCCGTAAAAGCGGACAACAACCATGCTTTCCGTTGGCATATCCACCAGGCTGTAGTTGTACACGCGTGCCTGCATAAGAATTTGTTCGCCCGCGGTCGCCTGCTCTATTTGGGGTCCTTGACCGTTGGAATCGGCGGGTGTGATCAAAAGTCCCTTCATCCAGTAAAACTCACTGGTCCAGATATCGGACTGAGGCGTTCTAAAACTTGCGCAGTCCTGATTCCGGCTGGTGCTGTTGACGTTGATGCAATTGGGCTGCGGTCCGCTGGGCGTCATGAGCCGGAAACTCCAGCGCGCCGCATGAGCGACAGCCACATCCGGCATGGTATAAGTGACTTGCCACCAAGCGCCGGCATTGCTGAAGGTGGGATCAGCGGCAAAGGCAGCGCGCAGGGTGCCGTGCGTTTGAACATCGGTTCCGAGATCAATGTCCTGGACGGCTCCCTGCGGCGGCTTGTCGCCGAGGATATAGGGAAAGACGGGGTACTGATACAAATCGGGGTTGGGAAACGTTCCGGGCTTGACGATACCGATGCCGCTAGATTCTCCCAGTACCGTCTTCTGAGTATAAATCGTGCTCACGGCTTTGCTGCCGTTGTAGGAAAAGTCCTGGCTGCCGACAAAGCCCCCGAATATACCGGCTTTTTCCGTGACCGAAAGGGACGCTCCCCAAGAGATATTGGACGCGCTGCCCGAAGTTACGCTGGAGCTGCTTTGACCGCTCCAGGTGGCCGTTGCCGTGTACGCGGAACTGTCGGTAAAAAACGAGTCCGGGTCCTGGGAAGAGAGAAGCTCGATATCCCCCTCTACAGCTTCCAGTTGCGCCAGGTTCCAAGGATAGGAGAATATGTTCCCCACCTCGTGCACGGGTTGGTACCATTCCAGACTTGATCCACCCGCGGGAATTACCGGGGATTCCTGCGACGGTCCGGAAAACGCAACCGTCAACGGCTGTTTTTCGGAATCGTTGCAGGAGGGGTTCTCGACGGGACAAGCCGCCTGCCCGATAACGGGATAGATATAAATGTTCTGGGTTTCGCTGCGGAACCACACCTCATCGTCAAAACCGGTACTCGTGGACGCGTCAAACCCGGCTGAGGTATACTGGCCGTATTGCTTCTCAATATATTTTTTGTGCATGAACCCGGCGTTTGCGGCTACTTTCACCGTCACGCTTCCGGCAAATGGAATGCCGAACTTGGCCCCGGCCGAAACGCTCCCTTTTACCGCGTTGGTGTAGCTGGTTGTGCCCTGCTGACTGGACTGTTTCTGATCGGTGAGCTTGGTCTGGTAGCTGGAGAAAAAGCCGTCGGGAATGGCGCTCAGGTTAAGCACTTCGGGCTGCGAGCCGTTGGCGGGCGTTATATAATCCAGGTGCATGGGCGGCGCGCCCAGAATCAGCTGCGGTTGGACATGCTGGACAACCAGCTTGGAGGGCGCACCCAGCACCAAAGACCGGCCCTGCGTGTCGCCCGTTGCCAGACCCAGGTCCAAAAAATCAAGTCCGGCATAGCAATTCGATCCGACTTGAGCCGAATTTCCCGTGCTCAGTGCGAAATTATTCGCAGGATCGACGTGATAGATTTGAATCATAGGTTTTAGATAATCAGATTCACACCCGGTCGGAAAAAGCTCTACGATCTCGAGATTGAGCGGATTGGCGCCGGTGTTTTGCTGGTCGAAATTCCCGAGCGCGAAGCCCCTGGAGATTTCATTTGCAGGCAGCGTCAACGAACTCGCCAGGGTAACATTCAACTCCGCATCAAGAGTCAGAACATTGAAAGTCTTGGAAGAGGATGACTGTAGCTCCAGCACGACCTGCTCCAAGTTGTCGAAAAAATCCAAATAGCCGCTTTGGGCAAAAAGGCTCAATGTGCTGTCTTGCGCCAGCGTAAAGAGCGGCGCCAGGGTGAGTGTGACCTGCGGAGGATTTGACGTGGGCGTAACGGTAATGGGCTGAACGTTTGTTTGGCTGCCGTTGCTGTAGGCCAAGACGATCCGCGCGATTTGCTGTCCGCCGTATGTGCCTGCCGTGAGTGCGAGCAAACCGTTGGACGCTATGGGGATGCTGATCGATCCGATCTGCTCCAGGCTCAACGAGACGACCTTGTTGTCCTCCGGGTTGGTGACGGCATTCGGTCGGTAAATCGTAACGACAATATTGTTCCCGGTAGCATAGGCAAAAGCGATTTCGTTGACTCCGTCGCCATTGAAATCGCCCGCCGCCAATCCCAAGGATCCAGAAGGGACCAGAGGCATCGGTGTCCCATAAAAAAACCCCTGGCTCAGGTCATTGGTGTCGGCTGCGGTCATGGTCTCGATCGAATGTGCACCGCTGTCTATGAACACAAGATCGGCAAAGCCGTCCCCGGTCAAGTCGGTTGCGACATGGAGGTTTGCGTTCAGGAAGTCAGGAATACCGCTGTACGAATTCGTGAAACTCTGATTGAATCCTCCGGCATGGTCGAGCAGATTTGTTTTTCCCTGCAAAACCGTTACCAGAACATCGCGGGGCAAATTGAACATGCGCGCCGATGCGGTGACAGTCGAGTTCGACCCCAATGGGCTTTGAGCAAGAACATAAGGGATCTGCGCGGAAATGGCGTCGCTGGTCGTCTGCAAAATCGACGTTGTTGGAGGTTCATTAGATCCACCGTATGTAACGATAATGTCGTCTGTCGGAAACAGTGTACGCCGTCCCTGGAGTATGTCGTTTACCTTGGAAAAATCCGGACTGGCGGCACTCACGGCTGGACTTAGCGCAAGCAGCAGGGCAATCCAAACGACATGAATAAACCATGGACTTATCAATCTGTGCAACATGCAACTCTCCTTCGCATGTTAAAGGTAAACGGTCACGAGCGCACGCCGCAGGCGCCAAAAAATCTCTTCAGCACCGGAGTTGATTGCGCTCAGGCAGATTATGGCTAACCATCACCTCGCGAACCGCCCTGACCGCCCGGTGGGTCACAACGACGCAAGAAAATGCATAACTAACAACTATTTCGGTTCACTCATATCGATCGCTATTTCTAGTGGAAATTAATGCAGCAACTCACAGAGTCAATGGATCGGAGTATGGCCAATCTCCCCTATAGCATCCGGCGGTTGTTTTTGAATCAGTTTTCTCTGGATATTCGAGATAAGGAAGGGTCCAAGAGCGAGGACCGACTAACACAGAGCCTGAGGGCTTTATTGGCTGCCTTAAGCGCCTCAAATTGACCGACAAGTGGGTAGTGTATGGTTCAGCGGCAAGTTCGATTTTAGGCCAATTAAGAGAAAGTCCGGGAAAGGAAGGGCAAGTTTGGTGATAAAAAAGAGGGCCTTGCTTGTTGTGCGGGAGGTAATGGGGGATAACAGAAAATAGGGGTGACAGACTATTCCAGGAGGGCGCCGTACTTTTTTAGGATGTCTTGTTTAGAGACCACCTGTGGGACCCCGGTGGGTTTACGAACATTTCGGTCGCAGAGAATGAACACTTCATAGGTGTCGAAGATGGCGTAGCGATCTTCGTCAAAGACGATGAGTTTGTTGCCATTTTCCTGTCGGATTTTTTCGCGGAATTTGCGAATGCCGGTTTCTTCTCCCTGCTGCTCCAATGTATCTTGTTGATCCATCCAGGTCCTAAAGGCGTTGGTTAAGGCCATGGTGATGAGGGTGAGATAGACGTGGGATCGAAAGGCAGCGGCTGTATTTCGGGCAGGCCGTTCAATGAACCAGGCTTGTTTGGCTTCCCGAAAGAGTCCGTTTTCGATTTCGCTTCGGGCGTCGTAGCTGTCATAGACACTCAAGGGGTTTGTGACAGGGCCGTTGGTGAGGATGACCAGGGTGTCGGAGTGAGGATGTTTTTCTTTGTAAGGATCGTGCAAAACCACCACCGCATGGAGGGGATTGGCTACAAAGTCCTTTTTGTTCTCATGAGAGCCGCTGCCAAGCGGTCCATAAAATCCTGCCGTGGTGAGCGATTCGATCCCTGCAACATCCCAGTGATCCAAGACTGTGGTTTTATTCTTTCCTCCACCGACGGCTCGTTTTCTCTCTCTGGTTTTTCGGATGCCCCCACCTATCAGCGAAAGGGCTTCTCCATAGACATTCATGTTGGTTTTGGCAGGGATATAGAAAAGGATTCCCTTCCGGTTCAGCCACCAAAGAAAGGGACCGTCCATGAATCCGCGATCAATGGCAAGGGAGGTGATTCGAGCATGAGCCCCCAGATTCTCGATGGCCTGCTGGACGACCCCCTGCGCCTCATTGATGTCGTGCACATCGATGGTGGCAAACCGCATGGCCAGGGGAATACGGCTGTTCGGGTCCCATACCACCCAGATCTTGAAGCCAAACACGGTTTCCAATACTTTTTGGATGCGTTTTTTTCGTCGCCGCAACTCCGGCGCCTTCTGTTTGGTGACTTTGCCGCAGCCTTGGCAAGCTTCGGTGGATTCGATGTCGGAGGCGTCCAAAAGCGCTTTCACCCGCTTGGGGAAAAAGCTGTGCGCCGCCAAAATGCGGATCGCCCCATTGAACAGCCTCTCCAGGGCAAGGGCGCTAATGGCCTGGATGTAGGCAGCAATAGAATCGGGACAGATCGGCCCGCGGATGGGGGTGGGTTCTTTTCCTTCGGATTCCTTCCCCTCGTTTTTGGAGCCCGATTTTTTGCCCCTCTTGCTGGTGCCCTCTCTTATTTCTCTTCCGTTGAACCCCACCAGCCGCATCAAGGGTTGGGACCTTAGGATCACTGGATGGGTATGCCAGAAGAAGGAGAGGCCGGAGACGATGCGCATCAAATAGATGAGAATCACGGTGGGGAACTGGACGTTGCTGATGCGCTTGTTTTTGACTGGATGGAGCTTCATGAAAAGCTCCATGAACCCGAACTGGTCAAGGAAATAGAAGAACTCGTCGAACAGACCGGCTTCCCCGAGCCCGTAAACCTCGGAGATGTCTTTGCCGTCAGCGAGATCTTGGGTGATCCCCGCCTGATCTCTTGAGGCGGTGCACCAGGTGAGGCGTTCGGCAATGTTTTGGGCTGCTCGTTTCTTCAAGTCCATGTGGACATGGTTAGCACAGGAGGGATGGGAAGTCAAACGGGATGTCTTTATAAGTAACTAATATTACTAATAAAGTAGAATTTTCAAATCGCCTTCTCCAGCCATTTTCCGAGTAGACATAGGTGGGGACTCGCATCGGGTCACCAACATCCCATAGGGAGCCTCGGGGCGTGCCTGACGGCCGTGTTAGGGAGAGGTGCTCGGCTGCAAGCGAAAATCAAAAGTTGGACAATTATTTAGATTTTTTTTTGATTTTTTTAAATTGTGATCGGAGCCAGCTCGGCGCTTATATCGAATATCCAGAGTTTTCTCATATCATTTTCTGGCCCGTATTCCCCAAGCTATAAAGATATGCTTTTCGAATATTAAAACCGGAAAAGGGCCGTGTACTGCATAACATCACCGAATCCGTTATTCATGCCAACTCTCTTTCCGATATCTCCCATGGCAAAATAAGTTTAGGTTCTTGTATGAAACTTCATTAGTTTCATTCTCGTTCAAACCCCGTCCAAAGATGGGGCGGCGCCGCTGGATTCAAGATGCGTAAAATCTAGGCATTCACAAAGAAAGTGAGCGCTATCGCCGATCAGCCCCATGCAGACATTGTCTCCCCGAATGCACCCTGCCTGTTTGCTGCTCACTGGCACAGAGTTCTGTGCCCCGCTCGATTTCCAGATGAAATCCGGTGGAAAGGCATTAAAATAATCAGGAAATCAGTGAACAGTTTTCTCTGATTCCGGATGTTTCTAATCGAAGCCAGCAACAGGAGGAGCTAGCTCCATGACGGATAACAGTCAAAAGCAAGATCGCCCAGTCCTCGTCGGGCGCGGCAAAAGCATGATGAGCATTCTACTCAATCGTCCAGACGTCCTGAACAGCCTTAATAGCGAAATGATCCGCCTCATCGGACGAGCTCTCGACGAAGCTGAGCGGAATGACGACATAGGGTTTGTGGTGCTTGGCGGAACCGGAGAGAAGGGATTCTGCGCAGGGGGAGATTTAAGGGTACTCGCTATGGCCGCAAAGAGCCGCCAACTGCGAGAGGCTTACGAGTTTTTTGATGCGGAATATGCACTGGATCTCAGGATTTACAGATTTCCCAAACCTGTAGTCGTACTTGCGGACGGCATAACGATGGGAGGAGGACTAGGCCTCTGCGCGGGTGCAGACGCTGTTGTAGCGACGGAGCGCACGCGCATGGCCATGCCTGAGTCACGGATCGGGATCTTTCCTGACGTGGGCGCCACGGGGTGGCTTTTCAGGAAGTGCCCCGATGGATACCCCGAGTTCCTGGCCCTGACTGGACATGAGCTGACAGGTGGTGAATGCGTGCGTCTGGGACTGGCCACACATCTGTGTCCTTCCGACAGACTGCCGGGCGTGCTGGGGATGCTCGAAGATTATGCTGAACCCTTGCCGCGAGAAAGAAAGCACGCGGCGGAGCGACTCACCCGTCATTTCTCCTCATTTCTTTCGGCGGGTGGCTCCCCGAAACCTGAAATGGACGCGTGGGTGAGAACCTATTTTCGTGGGCAGAACTCCGTACTCCGGATCATGGAAGCTCTCTCTTCGTGCCAATCTCAAGAGGACCTTTGCGCTGATTTTGTTTCCCAACTCGGGGAGTGTTCCCCCACGTCCCTCGTCCTCACGCTGCATTTTCTTCGCCACAATGAGGGGAGAGTCATGGAGGAAGTGTATGCCGTTGATTACAGAGCAGCCCGATTTATGGTGGCTCATCACGATTTTCTGGAAGGCGTTCGAGCCCGTATTATCGACAAGGACGACAAGCCGCAATGGTGGCCGCAAAGGATCGAAGACGTTGATCTGTCTTCCATTCTACCGCAAATCTTCGCCGGCTGAATTCGTCGGCGGCATTGTTACGTACAGCTGCTATATCGCGATCTGGGGAGACTCCTGGCAAAAGTAAAGATTTGCTCATGGTATATTGATTCCGGCATGCTGTCAGCGTGCCATATTGCATATGGTTGTTGCCGACTGCAGCTGCATCAATGTTGGGCATTGCCCTTGTCGTTGCCATCCATTAGGCCGATCAATGAAAGCATTGGAGGATAAGAAATGAGCCAGATAATTGAAATTGTCCCTGATCTTTTTAAAGTCTCCACCTTTATTCCGGAGTTTAATATTCAGTTCAATCAATTTCTTGTAAAGGATGAAGAGCCGCTTCTTTACCATACCGGAATGAAGGGGCTTTTCCCGGCAGTCAATGAAGTTGTTGCCAAGTTGATCGATCCCACTTCAATACGATGGATCGGATTTAGTCATTTCGAGGCCGATGAATGCGGGGCTCTTAGAGAATGGCAAAAAACTGCTCCTAATGCGACCGCGATATGCAGCCTTGTCTCAAAGATGGTGAGCGTAGACGATGTGGTGGCGGAACGTCCAGCCAGGGCTCTGGAAGACGGAGAATTACTCGAAACGGGAAAGTTCCGTTTCAGGTTTCTGCGAACACCCCATGTGCCTCACGCATGGGATGCAAGCCATTTATTCGAAGAGAATAGTGGCACACTTTTATGCTCTGATCTTTTCCATCAGAACGGGGACGTGGAAGCAGTAACCCATTCTGACATTGTCGGCCGATTTAAGGAGACGCTCATTGAGTATCAGAAAGGGCCTTTTGCCAATTACCTGCCATATACAACCCAGACGGAGCAGATTCTAAGCCGTCTTGCCGCTCTTAAGCCAAAGGTGATTGCACCGATGCACGGTTCAACTTATGTTGGTGATGGTGAGGCAGCCATACATGATTTGGCGCAGGCCATGAAGGACGTGCTAGCCTGATCTGGTTAAATTTATGAGGCCCAATGTTACGACTTTCTTTATCAGTTTCTATTACAGACAGCTGCTATACATCTCTATCTGCGCGAGCATGAACGGTAACTGAAGACATGTTCTGGAAACATTGAGCTCGAGCATTCAATTTGGAAAAGGAGAAAACGATGAAAAGATCCAGCTGGCTCTTTTTTCTTTTCCTTCTGGGCTGCCAGATGCTTTGGGTGGTCCGTGGCTATGGGGCAACAATCTATGTTGGACCCAGTGAAACCTCTACCTCCATCCAGCAGGGGATAGATGCCGCGGCTAACTACGACACGGTCATCGTGCGGGATGGCACCTACCCGGGAGGAATCAACTTCAACGGGAAGCTGATCACGGTGAAGTCGGAAAATGGCCCTGAAAACTGCATCATAGATGGAGAAGGCGCTAATCAGGGAGTCACTTTCGCGAGTGGAGAAAACACTCAGGCAAGGCTGGAAGGATTTACCATCATGAACTGCCATAGTAGCGACTTTGGCGGCGGCATTGCCTGCTCTTCCTCCTCTCCCACTATCACCAACTGCACTGTCTCAGGAAACTCGGCCGATTTTGAGGGCGGAGGAATTGACTGCCGCTATTCCTCCTCTCCCACGATCACCAACTGCACTATTTCAGGAAACTCCTCCGGGTATGGCGGGTATGGCGGAGGCATTTCATCCGCCTGGAGCTCACCCACACTCAGCAACTGCATCATCACAGGTAATTCGGCCTATTTTGGCGGCGGCGTTTTTAGCGATGGGTCCTCAATCACAATCACCAACTGCACCATTTCGGGCAACTCGGCTACTGATGGTTATGGCGGAGGCATTAGCTTTAGCGGCTGCTGCGACGCCCATCCCACGATCACCAACTGCACCATTTCGGGTAATTCGGCCAATTGGGGCGGCGGCATTTGGTGCGCATACTCCTACATTCTTAGCATCACCAACTGCACCATCACAGGCAACTCGGCCGCTGAGGGCGGCGGTATCGACAGCGTGCAATCAACTCCCACAGTCATCAACTCCATCCTATGGAACGATTCCCCGCAGGAGATCTATGTCACTCCTGGTTTCCCTGGTGTCCCGGATGTGAGCTATTCCGATGTTAAAGGCGGATACACGGGTCTCGGAAACATCAACTCCGATCCGCTCTTTGTGAATGCAGCCGCAGCTGACTTTCACCTGGCTGGCGGGTCCCCCTGCATCGACAGGGCAGATAATACGCAAGCACCGGCAACGGATAAGGATGGGACCACTCGGCCCCAGGACGGTGACTACGATGGGATTGCCATCTCCGATATGGGAGCGTATGAATACGTTGCAAATGCATTTGCCGACATCCCCAGTAATTACTGGGCTTACGACTACATCGAAAAGTTGCTTTCTTCAGGGATTACCATTGGCTGTGGAAGCGGTAATTATCGCCCCTTTGACAATGTAACTCGGGCTCAGATGGCGGTTTTTCTGGAGAGAGTCAAACAAGGAAGTGACTTTGCTTCTCCTCCTGCTTCTGGCATCTTTGAGGATGTACCAATCGATTACTGGGCAGCAGGCTGGATCGAGCAATTCTATAAGGACGGGATCACCAAAGGATGCAATGAAAGCCCATTAATGTACTGCCCTGATCAACCAGTCACGCGGGCCAAAATGGCGATCTTTCTTTTACGAGCGGAGCATGGAAGTTTTTATTTGCCGCCAACGGCTGTTGGAATTTTCTCTGATGTCTCTCCAGGATACTGGGCGGCAGGCTGGATCGAGCAACTCCATACTGAAGGCATCACAACAGGCTGTAGCGACAATCCTTTGATGTTCTGCCCCGATGCTTCGGCGACCCGTGCCCAGGCAGCCGCTTTTTTGGTGAGGATGTTTAATATGGAGTAATTTACTTAAGCAGGGCCGCATTACCCGAATTTTATTAATGTGCAGTGACATGCATGGGTTCATAAAAGAAGTGCAGCTATCGTTTTGCTATGTTGACCTGCGCAAAATAGCAGTGAGTAATAGATACATCAACGATTTCGTTATGACCCTAACTGTCGCGGAACATCACCGTCACCGCAACGTATGCATTAAGGAATTCAAGATTTAGGAGAGGAAGGTTGCTGTCGCGGCATCCCATTTTGACCTGTTTCCTTGCAGCTATCTCTAGAACGCACACTGGAATCCAAAAAAGATCCACCCAATAGAACATCTCCTGATGCCATCCGCATTTTCTAATTTACCATAGTCCGTTACGCTGGTATACGGTGAGCAAGATTTTAGTTCCCATCGTCGGCAAATAATGTACTAATATCCATCCGAATCGCCATCGCAGGCATAGCCAGTCCTCATCACTACGCGCATAGCGAGTGGGTTTCTACTTTCATCTAAAAACTGAGAATACACTTAAACTCTTGCCGGTGGGAATGGTCGTAGGTCACGTTCTTCCAGGAGGGCGTCAACCAAAAAGAATATGTTTTGCTTGTCTCTTTATAATGCCAGGTAGCGGAAGGGATTGCGTGTGGTAGCGTAGTGACCTGATCAACTCTCGAAAGGCGCTATTTTGAAACAGTGGAGATTGACAATTTTGATCGTCTGGTGTGTGCTGCTGAGCGTTGCTTTGAGCGGGTGCATATACGTTGGGTCTGATTCATCCCGAGTGAATTTGAATGAAAAAACCGCTTCGAAAATCATCCCGGGGAAGACGACCAGGGAAGAGGTCGCAGCAATGCTGGGACAGCCGGACCAGGTTTCGGGTAACGGGAAGCAATTTACGTATGTAAGAAAGTATGAAGTGGCCCTAATATCCCCCGGAAGACTTGTATCGGGTAAGAAATTGAACCCGGCTAATCGTTATGTGCTGACCGTAGAATTCGATGAACAGAGCATTGTATCTCGACGTGATTTCATAGCACCCTACGAGTTCCATGACAGGCCTCTTCATGGGGTTCCCCCGTTCACCAACCCACCTTCATATCGTTAGAACGGAGTGCCAATATAATTTGATGGGGAACCAGAAGCTTCCTGGGACAGGGGAAAAAGGGGAATCCGTTATGAAGCCCACGTCACCGAACGTCGCTAACACTGAAACAAATCTTGAAATTGTCCATGGACATTTGCAGTACGGATTTGCTTCGAATATCTAAAATTATTTAAGGACCGCGGAGTTATCGAGGGAGTAGCTCCTTCGATCTTCACTGAAGGCAACTATTTCATTTGGCTTCGATCATGACAAGATATTTAAGTTGACACAATCCGCTGCCGGTTTATTTCTTGCTATGGCAAGCATCAAAGCCTATCGGCCTGCCTCATAAAGGACTACACAGATCACAGCGAAAGATTGACACACTTCCAATAATTAAAATATCTTTAGTAAGTTCGACTTCCTGGATCAAAAAAATTCGCCCGTTTCATGATAGTAGACTGGTCTACATAGGGTTGTCTTTTCAAAGGAGGGGCCGTAAAAATGACGACAGGTGCACTTAGTTTAGTACAAACCGCTGTAAACGCTGGCTTAGAGGTGTGTTTTGCAAATCCTGGTACTACCGAGATGCCGATAGTCGCAGTTCTCGACCGCGTGCCTGGAATGCGAGTCGTGCTTGGACTGTTTGAGGGGGTCTGCACTGGCGCCGCCGACGGCTGGGCACGCATGACGGGACGGCCCGCTGCAACGCTCCTACACCTTGGCCCCGGCTTTGCCAATGGTCTTGCGAATCTACACAACGCACGACGTGCACGTACACCCGTCGTTAACTGGATCGGGGATCACGCAACCCGACACCTCGTTTTCGACGCGCCGCTCACTTCGGACATCGCGGCGCTCACCCGCAGTGTGGGCTGGACACGTACCCTCAAGACTGTAAACGAGATGGCGAAGGCGAGCCTTGCCGCCGTTCAGGCTGCACTTGGTCCACCGGGGCGGGTGGCATCGCTGATCATCCCCGCTGACTGCCAGTGGGAACCCGGACCTGAGCCACTATCCGAAACCCCTTCTCCCAAACTGCGCAACCTCCCCGGTTCGGTGCCCCGAGAGGCGGCCAGACTGCTACTTAAAGGTCATGGGGGAATCCTGCTAGGCGGCAATGCACTCACCGCACGCGGGTTGCACGCCGCTGCACGTGTTGCAGCTGCCACAGCGAGTAGAGTCTGGATCGAGACCTTTCCGTCACTCCAAGAATGTGGCCGACACGTGCCCCATTTTCCTGCTCTGCCCTATTTCCCGGAGCAAGCCATTAAGGCTCTTGAGAGCATCACCTCCCTTGTGCTCGCGGGAGCACGTGAGCCGGTCGCTTTCTTTGCCTATCCAGATCAGCCTTCGCGGTTTGCTCCCGAGGCCGCAACGCTGTATACGCTTGCGGATCCGGATGCTGGGGACAATGCAGCACTAGCTCTTGAGGTGCTTGCGCAGGAACTGGATGCGTCGGTTGGGGCCACCTCGCCGACGGCCATGCCAGCCTTTTCGCCCAGCGGTCAGCCGCTCGACCCTGATGCCTTGTGTCGTACGATGGCAGCATTTACGCCTGAAAATGCGATCGTGGTGAACGAAGCAGCCACTACCGGATTTACCTGGAATGCCGTGCACGCTTCCAAGGCAGCGCCGCACACTATGCTCTTCATTACGGGTGGCGCTATCGGTCAAGGTCTGCCCAATGCGCTCGGTGCCGCTCTCGCTTGCCCGGAGAGGCGTGTCATTGCTTTCCAGGCCGATGGAAGCGGTCTTTACACGCTTCAGGCACTTTGGTCGATTGCGCGCGAGAGCGCAGATGTGACCGTTGTGGTGTGCGCAAATCGCCGCTATCGCATCCTGCAGGCAGAACTCGCGCGGGCCGGAATTAAAAATCCCGGCCCCAAGGCACAGGCACTCACCGATCTCACGCGACCTGTGATCGACTGGGCTGAGCTGGCAAGGGGGTTCGGCGTACCGGCTTGCAGCGTGCACACCGACAGTGAACTCGCTGGTGCGCTCATGCGCGCGCTTGCTGAGGCTGGTCCCAACCTAATCGAGGCGGTACTCACCTGATAACGCGGAACGTGATATGCAAAACAAGGCCCGGCCTGCGAGCTATTAACACAACAAACAATTGAACGAAAGGAGTTCGACATGGACATCAAGAGAGCTGGTTCGCAACCCTCCAGAAAAGGATCGTCCGATTGGTTTACGGGCACGGTGCGCATCGATCCCCTCTTCGAGATAAACGCTCCGTCACGCGGCCAGGGCATTAGTGTCACATTCGAGCCCGGAGCTCGAACACTCTGGCACACCCACCCGCTGGGTCAGAATCTCGTTGTCACCGCCGGCTGCGGGTGGGTGCAGCAGTTGGGCGGGCTCATTGAAGAAATCCGGCCCGGAGACGTGGTCTGGATCCCGCCGGGCGAAAAGCATTGGCATGGTGCCACGCCGACCACCGCCATGACGCACATCGCCGTTTATGAGCATCTTGACGGCACCGGTGCGGATTGGATGGAAGAAGTGACGGACGAACAATATCGCAAGTGATGGCAGGATGTGTGAATTCTGGGCTGATGAAATGAGGGTATGAGATAGCGGAATTTCCAGTAAAGGGTTTTTCTGCTTGGTAGCAAAGAGTCACTTGATGCGGGATTGATTATTTCAACTTTGAACAGGCCGGTGGGAATCGATGGGCACATGGAGAAGCTACAAAGAGTTCAAGAGTCCACTCAACACCGTCAACTTGGATAATTCACGGGACTGCACCGAAATCGCCAAAGGAGAGGCTGGCGATGAACCGACAATCTCAGTTTTTTGCACCGGAAAAGTATCTGCAAAAACTCTTGATCGTTTGTCGAGAAGGATGGCATGAGAAACAACGGAGGCCAGCATCCATGATCATTCGAATCTGTTGCATGCTTCTTTTAACAATTCAGGCTCTACCACTTTTAAACGCAACGGCAAATGAAATGGTGGCATACAATGGAATACCGGGAAGCGGTCGGACACAAATCTACGCGCACCGAGGCGGTCGAGGTTTGATGCCCGAACAGACCCTGCCGGCTTATGTCGCAGCCCTCCGCTTGGGTGTTGATTACGTGGACATGGATATCGGCATGACCAAAGACGGCGTGCTGGTGATCACGCACGATCTGACCTTAAATCCCGATTTGACCCGGGACCAGAACGGACGATGGATAACGGACCGGATTCCGATCAGCCAATTAACGCTGCCCGAACTCCGGATTTATGATGTGGGCAGGCTGAAACCCGGGACGCGATACGCTTCGTACTTCCCCTATCAACGATCAGTAGACCTGACGCCCATCCCGACCCTCAAGGAGGTTGTTCAGTTCGTGAAGAAAATGGCCGGCGACAAAGTCGGCTTTCAGATTGAGATAAAAAACGATCCTACCCAACCGGAACTAACGGCTTCGCCCAAAGACTTTGCCAAAGCGTTGTATCAATTAATGACAGAAGAGAACATCAGCGACCGTGCCGAGATCCAGGCGTCTGACTGGCGCTGTCTTATCGAGCTCAACAAGCTAAATAAACATATCAAGACGGCCTATCTTTCAGATCATACTACGGTAACGATGGATGATACGGAAAAGGGTGCCTGGACTGCCGGTCTATTGCCCAAAGATTATAGCTATTCCCTGCCGCAAATGGTCAAGCATCTTGGGGGCTTCTGCTGGGAACCTTTTGAGATGGAAGTGACCAAAAGCGATCTGGATGAGGCACATCGGCTTGGGCTCAAGGTAGTTGTTTGGGGCTGGCCGGAGCAGGAAGCCACGGAATTCAACTATGCACAGGTCGAGAAACTCATTGATTGGGGGATTGACGGGATCATTACAGATCGACCGGATATTTTGCGGGGCATTCTCGTTACCAGGGGCTTTAATCTGCCTAACGGCTTTGAAATCCAATCTACCTCAAACACGTCCTCAAGATAATTGACGTGTTGATCCAGGTTCCGCCTCGGAAACCCGATCGGTAACTGGGGGATTTCCTCCCCCAGTCCCAATACTACCACGCGTGCGGATCAGCATGGAGTTGCCCACCAAATTCCACCCTGTGGCTCGTAAGAAGAACAGCTGAAACTTATATGGACTTTGAGCGAGAGGATTTGCCGTACGGATATGGACAGCAAACCTTAATCCCCGCCAATCTATAGGTTGTTGGCTCTCGATCAGACAGGGTAAAGGAACTTAGTTCATGTCAATTCACACCGCGCTTTCAAAAAACCGCAGGGGCGGCATCCGAGGGTAGTGGACATAGCCCCTAGCGATTCTTTGCCCTGTTTCTAGCGAAATTCCTTAATTAAAAAGAGGGGAACTATGGTGTTCCCCAGAAGATGGATAAGCGCCAATGCCCTGAAGTTTCTACCAGTCTTCATCTTTTTGATTAAGGAAGTTTTTTGACTATTTCCTTGAATTCTTCCGTCGTGAAGGCCTTCAGGGTTGTTGTTCTTACATTTCCTTGCGAACCTAATGCCAGAGCAAAAGTCATGGCTGTTTCATCATTCGGGGCTTCACCGATGGCAACGATGTCGTATTCTCCCAATACCGGGTAAACACCGCTGACTTTGCCTCCTATTTTTTCGTAGTTCTTTACGGCCTCTTCGATTCGATTGGGAATCTCCTTGATACCCTTGATTCCCTGGTCAGTGAATTTGTACAAAGTGACATAAGTAGGCATAATCTTTACTCCTTTCTATTTAACAACACAGAAACGGATGCTTACAAGATTTTATGTCGATAGCCTTCACACATGAGCGCATTAAACCGCTTCAGTGCCCTATATTTGATTTACTTCTAGCTTAGAAATAGATGCCTCCAGAGGCCAAAACAAAACCCCTGAAGGCACTTCATTGGCATTTTGAGTAAGTTCCTTTGCATGGGTTTTCTCCAAGCATCGAGAAAACAATGTGCAGAACAAAAAGGAATGCGATGTCGAGAAGAGTGGAATCGATGAGAGCGAGTCGAAAAAGTACAATTAAATTTAACCGCTCAACGTAGTATTGGGCAACCTATGTATGCTACCTGTACCATCATCTGATTTGAAAGGTGCCGAGTGCATACAGCTGAAACTTATATTGACTCTCTTAAACAGCCTGAGCATAACGGGTACACGGATCAAAGCCGTTATGCAATTTCTCTCTCCTGCATAACGGAAAATGGCAAACAAATGAATCATCAGCGGCTCTTTTTCCTGCCCGCAGCTAATCGAATGGGCTGCAACCGTGTTTGACTGCGTGACAAAAGGAGAGGCAATCAGGAGGAGTAAGGCAGCCATCATCAATCGCCTGACATCACCCGCTTTGTTTTTACCATGCCCCATCATATTCGGTTCCGGTAGCGATCCATTTTGGTTAGACTTTGCCTCGCACGTCGTGGACGCCAAGCCCGCCGGTCGAAAACTGCTCGATGATGACTTCGTAAAATTTCCTCTGTTGGGCGGGGGTGAGAAGCTCTCGCTCCTCCAGAATGTGCTCGATCACCTCGTTTTCCAGATCCGACTGGTGCAGTAGGATCTGCCGGGCTACGGTATGGATGCGGTTTCTGTCGGGTGGATCGGCAAAAAGAAGCTTTGCAAGCTCCGCCCGCTCACGGCGCAGCCTTTCCCTGATCTGACCAACCCTGGGCAGAAATGTGGCACGTATTTCCTGGACCAGGGCTCGCTGTTCATCCGTCAGATCCGGAATGAGATCAAGATATCCTTTGATCGCATTCGCGTTATTCCGGGAGCGCTTCAGATGGAGATAAATCGCGATCAGCGAGCCAACTGCAAAAACGAGTGCCGTGATAAAACCCAGAAAAAAGACCACAAAATCCATATTCAAAACCTCACGTAAGGTCTGTGAATGGGTGAAGTTGTCTATAGCTTGAGCCAGCCTCTCCTCAGCGAATTGTCCAGGATAACTCCCACGAGGAAAGCCACGCCCATGTTCCACATGGCAAAGGCGGCCACAATGAGCATCACATAGAAATCGGCTTTCTTGTCTCCAATGTCTTTGACAACGATGGCCAGCTCCGAGCCCGCGAAGAACAGGATCACTCCCAGGATCGAGTTGGGGAATATCTTGAAGATAATCGAGATGGATTCACTGAAGAACAGGGCGATGAGGATCAAGACGCTCCCGAGGATCACCAGAGCCCCGCCCGTTTTCGCTCCGAAGCGAACGTGCCCGGCCATCCCGCCTGCTCCATGGCACATCGGAATACCGCCAAAGAGAGGTGAAACAAGGTTCATGATGCCTTGAGATACCGCGATCTTTTCCTCGGTTACCTTCCTGTCGGGGAAAAGCTCGTTGTTCTCGGCAACGATTGCGATCACCGCGTTGCCCAGAGTGAGTGGTATCTGAGGAATCGTGAAAAGCAATGTGCCCGTGATGAGATCGTTCCACGAAATCATGGGAATACTGAAAACCGGCAGCTTGAAGCCGATATGGATCTTGGCGAGATCCGACAGGAAAGCGGGATCCATGACCACGGCAGAGACAATCCCGATGATCAGAAGCTCAAACATGGCCGGGATCTTGGGGTTTGTGAGAAGAATGTAGGTGATGACCAGAGCACAACCCGCAAGGACGGGCGCGGTCTTCATCCGGTTGATGCCATCGACCATAAAGGTGAGACCCAATCCCAGCATGATGCCGCGCACGACCGGTTTGGTCGCAAGCTTGGCGACCGGCCTGATGAATCCTGTAACGCCGGCAAGAAGCCAGAAAAGCCCGGTGGTGAGGCCGGCGCCGTAAACGGCTGCCGGTGCTATGCCACCGGCAATGGCCGCCGCTCCAATGGCTTTCATGGGTTGGATGGGAAGAGGTGTCCTGTAATAGAGCCCGGATGCTATGAGGTAATGCCGAACATGAAGAGAAGTCCGAGGGGAGGCATCTGTACAATAGTGATATAGGCAACAACAAAAGGGATCAAAGTGCCGACGTCTCCGAACGCTCCAGCCCATTCCATCCGGTTGTAAAGATTCTTTGTCTTCACAGCGACAGCTCCCGCATCAGCCTTAGCCACAGAAACCTTAGGATGAACAACCTTAACGTTCGTTTCCATACTGAAGATACCTCCTTCTCAAACACACCGATCAACCGATTCACCGATTCACCGATATCAGTTTGAAATAGATAGAACCGATGGAGAGGGGCGGAAAATCGCCGAATTCGTCGAGTGTTCCGGTGGATGGGGTTTGGACCCGGCTCACCAGTTCCACGAAGTCCTCAACAAATCGGAACAGCCGCTTAAACAGCGATAGCTTGCTTTGACCTTCACCTTTCTCCCTTGCGGCATTTTCGGTCACCCTCATAACTATCTGTCTTGCGAAATCAGGCCCCGGTTCGATTCTCGGTAACACTCGCACCATATCGTCGAGCTCTTGAAAGTCGTTGAGTGCTTCCCGACATTCCGCACACTGATGCAGGTGAAGCTCCAACTGTCGGGATGACGCCGCATCCAGTTGGTGATCCATGTAGGCAGAGATTTTCGCTCTTGCCTGGCGACATTTCATGATCGTGCACCTCCTTATCGCTTCGCCTGCACACCCCGAAATGGCGCCGGTGTGGTAAGCAGACAGTTTGTAGATTCCTCGAAAGCTCTCAGGAGCTTTCTTTGCTCTCAAGAGGATTCCCCGGTAAGGCCCTCACCAGTTGCTTCAATCGGCTGCGCGCTCTGAAGATCAGGGACTCTACGCTCGCAACCGACACATCCATAATCGTACTGATCTCCAGGTATGACAGTCCCTCGTTAACCTTGAGGAGCAAGGCTGCCCGCTGGTTTTCGGGAAGCTCGCGCAGAGCGGCCGTCAACCGCTCCTCCTTTTCCCTGGTTCCGGCCTCCGCCCGATGGTTTTTGAGCGGCCTTCCCCAGATATCCAGATCTTCTCTTGATATTCGTAGGTGGAAGTCAGCAATGCGCTTGCGCCGCTTGAGCTCATTTGCAGACAGGTTGTAGGCGATTCTGAACACCCAACTGGAAACCTTTGCCTTGGGCTCGAAACTAGGCGCCGCTTTAAATATCCGCAAGAATACTTCCTGAGCGAGGTCCTGGGCCGAATACAGGTCTCCGACATATCTGTAGATAAAGGTGATGATCGGAGCCTGATAGCGCTTCACCAGTTCTTCAAAGGCCGCTTCGTCTCCACCCGCGATAGCCGTGACGATGTCGAATTCGGGATCTTCCATGGCACGCGTATCATACCTTGGCTAGCAGGACGGCAGTATGGCCATGACCAAGGACGCGCTCCGTCACGCTGCCCATGAGAGCACTCATGAGGCCGGTTCTCCCATGGTTTCCCATGAGAATCAGTCCAGCGTTCTTTTGCTTCGTAACTTCCACGATGACTTCGTCCGCCTTGCCACGCAGAACTATCCCTTCCTTCCTCACGCCCTCCCTATTCGCAATTTCCATCGCTTGCTTTACGATCTCTTCAGCTGTTGAAATCCCCTCCTCTGAAGGAGCGACGGACAAGACGACAAGCGAGCTGTCGCACGTTTTGGCAATAGCAACGGCATCTGAAACCGCCACATCACCATGAATAGATCCGTCCGTCGCAGCGAGGACCATATCGTAGTCAATCTTCGCACCCGTGGGAACCACAAGGACTTTACAGGGGGCATGACCTATCACATTTCCTGTAACGCTTCCCATGACGAACCGTTTGAGACCTATGCGACCATGGGTGCCCATAACGATCATGTCCACTTTGTTCTTTACCGCCTCATCGATTATCTCCCGGCAAGGGTCCTCTCCCTTGTGCACGAGGATCTCGCAGTTCACGTCCGCTTCTTTAACCAGATTCCTTGCGTCCTCGACGCTTTTGATGGATTGTGGCACGATCCGCGGCAATAGCTGTTGCATTTCCGATGGCGACAAGAAGAGCTATCCTGTTCCGGTCAAGTCGAAGGGCCTTGTCGGTTGCAAGGTTCATAACTCCCGACACTCTGTCCATCACCATGAGGGGCACGCATACGATGTACTTGAGTCCGTGGCTGGAAAGAAGAGCGGCCCTTTCCTTGTCCTCAAGGTCTGAAACGCGTTGAACAATGAAGGATCGTGTCCGCACTGCTTTTCCGGAAAAACCTCCGGTGATGGCAACCCGCTCAAGCCCGGTCGGATCTATTCCTCTAGAGACGGCAAGCGTAGGGGACTGCCCGGTTTCGTCCAGGAGATACACCCTTCCGGCATTGAAGCCAAAGTGGTCCGAAACTTTTTGAAGGGCACCCTCCAGGACTTCTTGCAACGTGAACGCGGTTGACAGAAAGTTGTTGATCTCCGTGAGTACGGAAAGGTTTGTGTCCCTTCTTCTCAATCCAGAGCGGCTTAACCGCACCGATATGTATTTGTCGCTTACCAGCACCATCACAGCATCCTGTTGCCCCGGTCCAGACCCTGAAGTCACATTATGAATTCGCATCTCATAAAGAGAAATCCATGACGTACTTGGTAGCCACAAAAAGCATGCAGGCGCAAAGAATCAGTTTGATCACCCGCACCGGAACGTACCTCTGACACGCCGCTCCCAAGTACATCCCACAAAATCCTCCGATCCCGAACAATGCTCCAAGGGACCAATCCGGTACGATACAAAGCGGGGTGTGTATGCAATAGCCCAGCAACTGATAGAATACGACACCCGCCACGGAGGTAATGAATGTTCCCATGAGTGCGGCCCCTGCAACGGCATAGACCGGCATTCCGAAGATGGCGACAAAGAACGGGGCAATGATTGCGCCACCGCCTATCCCGTAGATTCCCCCCACAATCCCCACGATCAAACAAAGGAGAAAGACGCCTGAAGGTTTGAACGAATAGGTCTTGCCATCGAATGTATACTCGACCGCTTTCAAGTTGAATCTCGTGCCGGTAACGCGCATTCGGCCTGACGTCGTTTCGCAGCCTGCCGTTTTCGCAGGAGCATTTTCCACCTTTTTCTTCAGCACGTCCAAGATAAGCCGGAGGCTAATATAGAACAGCACGATGGCGGCAAAGAGCTTGAAATTCCTCGAGTCCGGAAGATAGGCGATCCTGATCCACGCTCCAAGGAAAACTCCAGGAAGCGTGCCGATGATCACAGCCCAGGTCAAGGGCCACACCATCCTTTCCTCTCGTATGTATCGATAGACACCACTCGGAATAGCCACAACATTGAAGAGCTGGTTAGTGGCGCTCACGGATGGGCTGGTATAACCCAAGACACTCATCTGAAAGGGCAGGAGGAGAAACGCTCCCGAGACGCCGCCCATCGATGTAATGAATGACACCACAAATGCCACCAATGGAGGCAGAAACACCCATGTTTTTACCCCGGACACCGAAAATGTCACATGTAGAAAATCCATCCAGTTCATCGCTTCGCCCTTTGTTTCGCAGGAGGCTTCATTCTCCGAAATGGTACTCCGTTAGAACCGCTCATATTAGGAGTTTTAGTGAAAAGCTGTGCTGAAAAGCAAAAACAGCCTCGGCGACTTCGCATTATGTGTCCTTTTATGGCCGTCAAACACTCAGTCTCTCGGACTTCAGCGCGTAGGCCACCGCAATGCCGACGATGAATCCAACGGCCAGGTTTGAAGCCAGGGTGATGCCGAGAATCACCAGAGCGACAAACAGATCTTTGCGCTCCTTCAGATCCATGATGGTCATGGCGAGCTGGCTTCCGGCGAAAAGCAGCAGCACTCCCAGGATGGACATGGGAAGCAAATAAAAGACCGAGAGGATGTGGTTCCCAAGAAGAAGAGCAAGAACAATGAAGACAACACCAATGATAAGGTTCGAGCCCGCCGTGCGCGCTCCGAATCGGTAATGGGCGGCCAGACCTCCGGCGCCGTGGCACAGAGGCATACCACCCACCAGAAAGCTTACAAAATTGGCCAGAGCCATACTGATGCACACGCTCCGGTAGGACACCTTGCGTGAGGCTTTGCCGAAATAGTCCTCCGACAGATCCGCGTAAGCGATAACGGCGTTTCCGAGAGTCATGGGGATCTGGGGCAGCACCAGAACGAGGAGAGCCAAAGTAAAGGCCTTCTCGGAGGGGAGCCCGAAAGGGAGTATCTGAGGCATATAGATGCCCAATCGCAGCCTGTCGAATCCCTCATGGGTGCCCAATACCGCTCCGATCAGCAGGCCGCAGAACACTACCAGAAGTCCGGCGGGCAGCCGTTTGTTTTCCAACAGCAAAAGGGTAAGAGCTCCTGCTGCCACTCCAATGATGATTCCGATGGGAACCGGTCCTACCGTCTGAACAGCCAGATAAGGCTCGGCGGCCTGCCGCATGGCCTGAAAACTGGAGTTACCCGCAATAAACTTCACGCCCGAAGCCATCAGCAATGCCCCCGTGGAAAGCTGAACGCCCCTTACCACCGGCTTGGGAGTGTACCTGCCAATGAGTGTGATGGCCCCTGTCGCGCCGATAAGAAGCAGCAGCAAACCTATCAGTAGACCGGAAGCCAGGATTTCAGACGGACTTATTGCCGTTGCCACGGCGTAGGCGCCAATGACCTTCATGGGTTGGACCGGTACAGTGACGCCGTAGTAGACCCCGGAGACAATGTAAAAGAGCCCTATCGAGAAGAACAGACCCAGGGGGTTCAAGCCATTAATGAGAATCATACCGATTGCCAGGGGAAGAAGCGTCCCCAAGTCCCCCAGCGAACCTGCGGCTTCCAGCCGGTCAAAGCGGTAGCGCACCCGCCCTTCCTCACTTTGCAGCATGTCTCCGTCGGCATCGAGCGAAACGACTCTGGCTTCATTACTCTGCGCGTTCATTCGAATTTCTCCTTTTTACATTTTTGTCGGTGAACCATTTGCACCCTATTGCCTGGAGGCCCCGAAACCGACCAAAACCTGGTAGGCGATTTCAGGTATACTGCTCAGAAACTGTCTAAAAAATGCGACATCGTTCTTCGCATGCACCTTCTTTTGTCATTCCGGCATGCTTTAAGCCGGAATCCAGATTTGATGAGGTTTTCTGGACCTCGGCTTGCGCCCGGGTGACGGAATGATAAGACTTTCAGACAGCCTCTCACAAACACAATCTGGTTTCTTGGCCTTCATAGTGTTAAACAACTCAGAAACGGAAAACTTGCGGTTCGCTCGAAAAAATCTAAAAAATTTGGCTCATCGCGGATTAGCGTGCTTTACGTACCTCGTTCGTGCTGAGGTATCGAAGCACGAACGGATCGCTCGCCCCCATTGACAAACTCACAACAGGCTTCGATACCTCAGTGCGAACGGCTGTGTAGCGACACGATCACGCTAATCCGCGATGAGCCAAATTTTTTAGGCTGGGATCTTTTGTCGGGGAGTCAATTAGACGAGAGGCCCGGCGATAAACCGGAAATTTGCGGAGATTCGGGGTTCGCGCCGAAGTCGTGAAGCACTCTGGCATGGCTCGGCACCATATGAACCCGCTGGCGCTCACCCCACCAGTGGCCAGTGGCCTTGTCTGCAAACGCGGGGCCGCCCTGTCGGCCATCCTGCGCGGACAACTCCAGTGGGGCTACCTTTCCCCCCCTGTGGCACGGGAGATCCTGTCAATCGAGGAAGGGGGGGAGACGTGTATCTTCTTGTCAGAAGATATGCAAATTTATTGTAGAGATGGGACTCATCGCAATTTCACAACGAGCCAGGCAAGAAAGACCACCGCCAGCCAGGCACCGGAAAGAGCCCAAAGGATCTTTTGCCACTGCTCGCCAAAATACTTTTTGGTCGTCCCAACTACCCAGTCCCAGCTCAGCCAGATGTGCCAGGCGATAAGGCCCATGAGAATCAGGGAGAGGGTGACATGGATATCAGCCCATTTGCTCCGGTGCAACCCAAGAAAAGTCTTCGCTTCCATGGGCACGTTTCCCGATGGAATCACGAAAGCCATGAGCAGCCCGAGTATGACAACGGAGCTCAGGTCCACAAAGAGCAAAGCGGTAACGAAATACTTCAGATCCTTTCTTGTCATGGTTTTCTCCTTCATGCTTGTAATTTACAAAAATAAATCGCTACTTATACTCCTTCAAAAGGAAAAGTTTCATCTTCCGGCTCGATCCAGAATGCCGTTCCGCCTCAGCGGGACTGGATTCCCGCTAAAAACATGCGGGAATGACGGTATGGCGTCTGTGCTGGATAGGTTCCTGATAGCTACGGCCCCACCGTTTCTTTCTTCCAGCCTCCTCCAAGTGATTTGATCAGGGCGAC
The DNA here is from genome assembly GCA_963781715.1 of uncultured delta proteobacterium. Classification (GTDB taxonomy): domain Bacteria; phylum Desulfobacterota; class Syntrophobacteria; order Syntrophobacterales; family Syntrophobacteraceae; genus Desulfoferrobacter. Next base: position 2,432,066 of record CAWAGW010000010.1, on the reverse strand, counting down.
GACTGCGACGAGCTGCTGTCCCTGCAGTCGCACGCTGGTGCGCTCGGCCGCGAGTGCCAAGTTTTGAGCTGTTGCCACATCAAGGTAAGTTACAAGCCCTGCGTTGTAGCGGTTGTTGGAAATCTGCAGCTGCTTGCGTGCTGACTCCATGGCGGCCAATTGTCTGTTGTATTCGCTTGCGAAAAGATGCTCGGCGGCAAGGTTGTTTTCCACATCGGCGAAGGCGGCGAGCACCGTTCCCCGGTATTTGGCCACAGTTTCCTCGTAGGCTGCCTTAGCCCGGTGAAAATTTGCGCTGAGCTGGCCGCCTTCAAAAAACGGCTGGGCAAGGGACGATCCCAGGGCCCAAAACCAGCTCGGCCAACCCAGAAGATTGCTGATTTCGCCGCTCTGAAATCCGGCCAGGCCTGCGAGCTTGACGGTCGGGAAAAACGCTGCCTTGGCCACCCCGATGTCGGCGTTGGCGGAGGCCATACGGCGTTCGGCGGCCGCAATGTCGGGTCTTCTCTCAAGGAGATCTGACGGCAAATCGGGTGGGATAATAAACGGATCGATGGCAAGTGGTCGCTCCTCCAGATGGAAAAGCGAAGCGTTTTTGCCGATCAGCACGGCAAGGGCGTGCTCGAATTTTGCACGCTGCAGGGCATTGTCGGGGAGCTGTACCTCCGCAGTTCTCAGAACGGTTTCCGCCTGCGCCACATCGAGGTCCGAGACCATGCCGCCGGCCCTGCGGTTTTTCACCAGAGCGAGCGATTTGCGGTAGGCGTCGATGCTCGATAACAGCAGGGCTTTATCGGCATCGAGGGCGCGAATCGAGAGGTAATCGGCCGCAACTTCGGCCTGGATGGCAAGCCGTATCGACTGGACATCATCGGCGCTCGCCCGCCTTTGAGCTGTTGCTGATTCCACGGTTCGGCGCACGCGCCCCCAGAGATCCACTTCATAGCTCAAATCAAACGGCACCGTGTAAGTGGCATAGGTTTCACCAGGCTTTCCTCCAGCCGGTCGATTTTCCGAGTCGAGCTGCCCCACGGGCAGAGCAGAGACCCCGACATGAGGAAACAGTCCGGAGCGCGCCACATCGGCCTGTGCTCGGGCTTGGTCGAAGCGGGCGACGGCCGCCTTGAGGTCCTGGTTGGCCTCCGCCGCCTCGGCCTCCAGTTTATTGAACTCGGGATCGCCGAAAATCTTCCACCAGTTTCCCTTGGGCAGGTGAGCTCTTGGGTTCGCGACCTTCCATTCCTTCGATACGCCGGCGTAGACCGAAGGGATGGTCGTGGCTTCGGGGCGACGGTAATCAGGACCAACGGCGCACCCAGCCATGACCATTGCCATCAGGGCGGCGAGGACAATCCTCATTGGTTTTTCTCCGTTTCTTTCGTTTCGGTTACGGCTACCGCGCAGCCAGTTACCAGGGACTCGGGAGGGTTCACGATGGCGCGGTCTTCGGCGTCCACGCCCGCAAGGATCTCGATAGTACGGCCGAAGTCACGTCCGAGCTTCACGGCGTGAAGCTCGACCTTTCCGTCTTCCTCAACGACCCCGATTTGAGGTCCTTCCGCGCGGAACATGACGGTATTTGCGGGAAGCGTAAGCGCAGCTCCCATTTTCGCCTGGGTGAAGCGCACCTGGGCGTAGCTTCCGGCAAGGATTTCACCCTTCGGGTTGTTCAGCTCGAGCTCCACCAGCAGGGTCCTCGAATCCGCGGCTATCACACCGGCGGTACGGATCACTTTTGCCGTAAATGTTCGATTCGGCCCCTCCTGCAGGCTCATTTCGGCGGTCTGTCCCGGACTGATACTGTGTGCCATCGCCTGGGGAACCTGGACATAAACCCGAAGCTTGTCTGTTTGCGCCATGTGAAAAAGCTCCTTGCTCCCGGCTGCGACGATGAGGTCCCCCGTATCGACATTGCGAACGGTGACGATGCCCGAAAAAGGCGCCGTCACGAGCGCAAAAGCCCGGAGGTTCTCAAGGCGCCTCACCTCGGCCCGAGCAGATGCGGCGAGGGCGGTTTTAAGCTTGAAATCGGCCTGCTTTTCAGCGTTTTCCTGCTCGCTCACACTGGCCGTCTTCAAGAGGCCGGCCCAGCGAGCCGCCGTTATTTTGGCAAGCCCGAGAGAGGCCTCGGCCTGGGCGAGCTGTCCACGGGCGCGTTCCAACTCCTGGTTTAGCTCGGGCGTGTCGATTTCAGCCAGGAGCTGTCCCGCCTCGACGTGACTGCCGATGTCCACCAGCCTTCGCTTCAGATAGCCGCTGGCCCGCGCATAGATGGGTGCTTCGATCCATGGCTTCACTTCAGCAGGCAGCGGCAGCGCCGGCCCGGGTTGGCCTAGCCTGGGCGAGACCACACTTACGGTCGGTACGGAGAGCCCCACCGTCTCAGCCTTCAGCTCCGTTGCGCGGCGAGCTCTCGGCACGATGCCCGCGATAGCCCCGGTAATGATAAAAACCACCACGATGGTTACCGTGAGCCAGAACTTGAGTGGGGAGCGCTGGAGCCCCACCCTATTAGGCTCCAGGGTTTGCACGAGATCTATTGGATTGTTTCGCTTTGCATGCATGGAGGACCCTTCTCAGTTGTTGATATCGTTTGAACGAAGCGCATCGAGATGTGAGCATTCTGCCGTGCGCCGGTGAAGCAGGCTGAAGACCACGGGGACAAAGAAGAGAGTCGCTACCGTGGCAAGAATGAGGCCTCCGATTACGGCGATGCCGAGTGGAGCGTTTTGCTCGCCGCCTTCGCCAAGGGCCAAGGACATCGGAAGCATGCCGATAATCATCGCAAGAGCCGTCATGAGAACTGGGCGCAGGCGGCCGACTCCTGCCTCCCACGCGGCGGTCAGCGGCTCCACGCCCTGCTGCAGGTTGTTCCTGGCAAAGGTCACCACCAGGACCGAATTGGCAGTGGCAACCCCGAGACTCATTACCGCCCCCATGAGCGCCGGGACGCTCAAGGTTGTAAGGCTGAGATAGAGTCCCCACACCACTCCTGCCAGGGCGCCGGGAAGAGCGGTGATGATGATGAAGGGATCGAGCCAGCTCTGGAAGTTTACGACCAGAAGGAGGTAGATGAGCGCCACCGCCATGCCAAGCCCTACCGCAAGGCCGGTAAAGCTCTTGTGCATCGTATCCGCCTGGCCGCGCAGCATGATGAAGCTCCCTTTCGGAAGCTCCTTCCTTGCCTGCTCGACGATGGGAGTAATGTCTTTCAGCACCCCGCCAAGGTCGCGGCCGTCCACGCCGCCGAAGACATCGATGACCGGCATCACGTTGTAATGGGAGTAGACGGGCGATCCGCTGGCGCGCTTAAAGGATGCAACGTTTGCGAGGATCTGGGCGTTGTTTTTGCCGGGCCTGCCGGCGCTCACCGGAATCGCCTCGATGGCGGCAAGCGAATCCATCGGATACTCGGGCGTCCGTATGCTCACCTGGTACTGGATGCCGTTTTTGGGGTTGAGCCAGTAGTTGGGCTGCACGGAGCTATTGCCGGAGAGGCTCACCAGCACCGAGTTGGCCACGTCGCGCTCGGAGAGCCCCATGAGCGATGCTTTGGTGCGATCAACCGCGAAATGGAGCTCGGGTTGGTCCGATGGCTGCTGCACGCGCAGGTCCACGGCCCCCGGTACCTTGCGGATCTTCTCGACCAGCGCCTGCGCTATCGCGCGGCTTTTGTCGCGGTCCCGGCCGACGATCTGGATATCGAACGGGGCCGGAAGCCCGAAGTTGATGGTCTGATTGACGATATCCGCGGGCAGGAAATAGAAGGTCGTTCCCGGGAAGTCGCGGTTGAGTCGAGCCCTCAGGCGGCGCACATAGTTTTCGGTAGGCTGGTGACCGGGGTTAAGGGATACCAGGATGTCCCCATCTCCCGTCCCCGTAAGGCCGTTATCGATGTAGGTAAGGGGGATTCCTCCGAAGGGCATGCCGATGTTATCTAGAATACCGCCGTCCTCGCCCGTTGGAATCTCCTCGCGGATCACGGTCTCGACCCGGTCCACAAGCCGGGTGGCCTCCTCGATGCGCGTCCCGCTGTGGGCGCGCACGTGCAGCCGGAACTGCCCTGCGTCCACAGACGGAAAAAAGTCCTGGCCGAGCCGTGGGACGAGCATCCAGCTGCCGGCGCAAAACGCCAGGAAGGGCACCACAAAGGCGGCACGGTGCGCCAGCACCGTCCCAAGCATTCGGCGGTAGCCCTCCCTGAAGCTTGTAAAGCCGCGCTCGAACCGGATTTGCAGGGCCGCGAAGGGTTGCATCCAAAACGCTACCGTACCGGGGTCGGCCGCGTGGCCGCGGTACTCGATGTTTCGGTAAAACCACATCACAAGGGTCGGGATGAGCGTTCGCGAGAACGCATAGCTTGCCAGCATGGCGAAGACGACCGCTTCGGCCAGGGGCACGAAGAGGTATCGGGCCACTCCGGACAGAAAGAACATCGGCACGAACACGATACAGATGCAAAGGGTCGAAACGAAGGCCGGAAGGGCGATTTCCTGCGCCCCGTCGAGGATCGCCTGAACGTTCTCTTTCCCAAGTGCCATCTGACGGTGGACGTTTTCGATTTCAACCGTGGCGTCGTCCACCAGGATGCCGACGGACAAGGCCAGCCCTCCAAGCGTCATGAGGTTGATGGTTTCGCCGAGAGCACTCAGGATGGCAAGAGAAGTGAGCACCGAAAGGGGGATGGAAAGGGTGATGATGAAGGTGCTCCGCCAGGAGCCGAGAAAGAGCAGAATCATTACTGCCGTCAGGGCCGCCGCGATCAGGCCCTCCTTTACCACGCCGTTTACCGCCGCGCGGACAAAAAGGGACTGGTCGGCGAATTCCCTGGCCTCGAGCTCGGGGGGCAGGCCAGCCAGGATCATCGGCATGGCCTTTTTCACGCCTTCCACCACTCGCAGCGTCGAAGCCGCGCCGCTCTTGTATATGGTGAGCAGCACGCCGCGCACGCCGTTCAGCCGCACCACATTCTGCTGAGGCTGATAGCCGTCATGCACCTGCGCCACGTCGCCCACGCGGATCACGGCTCCGTTAACGGTCTTGACGGGAAGATCGTTCAGCGCCGTCAGCACCGCTGGATTGCTGTTCAAGGAAACGTTGTATTCGGTCTCTCCGATCTTTGCCGTGCCACTGGGAAGAACGAAGTTTTGAGCGTTGAACGCATTGACCACATCCTGGGGGGCGAGGTTTTTCGCCTGAATCGCCCCAAGATCGAGATCCACGGCCACAACCCGCGCCTTCCCGCCGTATGGGTAGGGCACGGAGGCGCCCCGCACGGTGGCAAGTCCGACCTTGATGCGGTTCATGGCCATATCCTGGATTTCCTGCTCCGAGAATTTCTTGCTGGCCAGGCTGTATTGCAGGATGGGAACCGTCGATGCGTTGTAGCGGATAATGAAGGGCGGGTTGATGCCAGGCGGCATGAAGCGCAGGGCGGTCTGGCCGCTCGCCGCCAACTGTCCCACCGCATCAGAGACTGAGGCGCCGGGCTGCAGGTAAACCTTGATCACCCCTGCGCCGTTGTATGCGGTGGATTCGGTGTGCTCGATATCGTTTACCAGGGTGCTGATCATGCGCTCATGATTGGAGATGATGCGCTGCTCGAATTCGTCGGCGCTCAGCCCGTTGTACACCCAGACCACGCTCACGACCGGGATATCGATCGTCGGGAAGATATCCGTCGGCGTGCGCAGCAACACGAAAGGGCTCAGGAGTAAAAGCACCAGCGCCGCTACCACAAAGGTGTAGGGCCGCCGCAATGCAAGTCGAACAATCCACATGGTTTAAGTCCTTCTTAATACTACAACTCATTTACCTTCTCACGGCCGACATTGTTCACCGGATCGCATCATGGGAGGACATGCCTGAAGTCCGGTTTGGATGCGCGACTTGATGAGCGCGAAAAACCGGGCTTGCTGGTCGGAGGTTAGAAATGTACTTACCCGCTGAAAATGGTCTATGACCCCATTCTGGACCTCCCTTTGGAGGTTTTGAATCTCTTGCCGCTTCCCTTCTATCGCCTGCTCATCGCGCGGTTTTGCCTCCAGAAGATCGATGAGATCGAGCTGCCTCGTTTTGATCTCCTGCCCCAACTCCTGGAGCCGGGTATGGAACCTGTCCCGTTCGGCATTCAACTGCTTGAGCTGGTCAGGCGTCAGATCGAGCTGAAGAAAAAGAGGCCCCTCGGAAGGCTGAGACTGATGCACTCCAGCGAACAGGGGCAGCTTGTAAGCGATATAAGTTCCGACAAAAACCAGGTTCAAGGCAACCGAGGCGATGAACAGTAATGTTTTTAAGTTTTCTCTCATCATCACTTCCTCTGAAAAAAAGCCGATTCGCCCCCTAAATCGCAGGAGTCGGGACATCTCTCCACGCGGTGGCCTTGCCGACCTGCTTTGCATCGATGATCTGGCCGGTTTGTGTGTTGAGATCAATGAAAGAAACCGGTGTGCGCGTCACATCGAAAGAAAAAAGTGCTTTCTTGGTCAGGCGGTCTTTGCCACTATGATCGATCTCCACAAAAACGATGCGCCTTATAGGACATTCATCGCACCGGAGAGTCTGCTCGTTCATACCGAGAGGGCAGTGATGCCTTCTGGCCATGGCCGGATCGACGTGGTGCATTGCCGCCATTTCCGCCGAGGGAGAGCGCCTCAGATGGTCGAACGGATGCACGATCCAGTCGCTTATGAGAGCAATCGTGTTGTGATGCTGGTGCAGGTGAAAGGCGCCGCCAGTATCGGCAATCATCCCCTGCATCACATAATCCGGCGGCATGACATACCCTAGGTAATCTTTGTCAGTTTTCAGGAAGGAGAGCTCTGACGGCGCACCCGGTGCCGGAAGGATTTCTGCAAGCGCCTTTTGACTGAGGGCATCATCTTCGGGAAGAATTGAAACGAGGGTTACATTTCCATTGGCTTCAAAAGGCAGGGAGGCCAATGTGATCGAGCGCAGGATAAAGCCGGACCCGATGACCAAAATGGGAATACCAAGGGTTATGACTGCGTACTTGAGAGCGTTGCCTGGCATCGATTGGAAAGACATGGACACCCACTTTTCCATGAAGAGCGGCACAAACATGCCCGTTCGCTCCATATACCGCCGGTAACCTTCTCCGAACTGGTTGAGCATCCGCCTCTCCTCGTCCTTTGCCAGGAAGTAGTAAAGGATGAACATGAGGGAGAGGGAAGCAAGGACCAGGAAGCGCGACCAGAGGATGCTCATGCCTATGCCCCAGACCCCTAGGGCGAGGTACTGGGGATGGCGAATGATGGTATAGAGTCCCTTATTGGCAATGCCCCACCTGAATATCTTTCCAAGGTAGACCTGAAGAGCGCATATCGTGAAAGTCAAGGCGCCGACAACGAAAAGCACCGAGCCCAGGATGCGAATCGATTTAAGGAAGAGAGTCGGCGGCAGAATCATATGCGGCAGGAAAAAGGTGGTCAGCCACTCCGTGGTGGGATAGTTGCCCAGCCAGTGCAGCACCGGATTAAAAACCGAATAAAAGAAAAAGGCGAAGGGGCTGATCATGATCATGACTTCAAAGGCCATGATGAAGAAGACGATGATCCCGCCTCTTGCGGCAACGCTCTTGAGGTGATCGGAAAGACTTCGATTTTTCATAGCTGTTCCTTTCTTGGATAGTGCATTGGTGAACTGGTGAGTGGGTGATTCGGAACTGGACCACGCCGGTAGCCGGACCCTGCTCACTTATTCACCATCTTTTCATTTCACTGCCGGATCATTCGGTATAACTCCGGCCATAGTCAGATAAGCTGAACCCAACGATGCCGGAGGCGTGGGGCTGAACCATTCGAATCCATCGAGGTTCTCCGCCTGGACCACAGAGGTTTTAGTGTTCACGGAGAAAGAAAGCTCCTTGCTCATGAACACTCCAAGAAGGCAGGCCAGGAGAATCACGGCGCAAGCGGCCAGCCGCATGGCAGCCGAGAGATCGAGAAGCCATTGAAGAGGCTGCCATTCCGTTGGGAAGAATGATTTCTTCCCTTTGACAAGAGGAGCCCTCCTGCTTGCCTCTGCCATGACCCGGCTGGAAAACCCCTGCGGAACTGGAGGAACGCTCAGACTGTCCAGGATATTTCCCAGCTCTCGAATACGCTCGACCTGCCTTCGGCATGCCGGGCAGGAGCCGAGGTGTTCCTCCATCTCGCTCATAACCTTTGCGGGCATCTCTCCGTCCACAAAAGCCTGCAGACGCGAAAGGACCTTTTTGCAGTTCATGACCGTCTCCTTTCAAAATGTATAAACGAATGAGAAGGCAAAAACCCCCGGTCAAAAATCAACTCTTTTCATTTTTTTTTCTGAAAATGAGACAGGCGGGTTTGAAGAGATTTGCCGGCGCGGCTGATGAGCCCTTCAACCGCTTTGGGAGAAACGTCGAGGATTTGGGCAATCTCGGCGTAGCTCAAGCCCTCATAATGCTTGAGGATCATGGCGGCTTTCTGGTTGGGCGGAAGGGTGTCGAGGGCTTCGCGGACTTGAGCCCCGCGCTCTTTTCCGATGAGACTTTCCGTAGCGCCGGGCGATGTGTCTGCAACCTCCGGAAAGTTATCTATGCTTCTCAGCGGCTTCCTTTTACGGCTGCGATCGATGCAAAGGCGGGTCAGAATCCGGTAGAAATAAGTGCGAAAATTTGCTTTCGCCTGATAGCCGGGAGCGGCTTTCAAAATCTTGAGAAAAGCATCCTGAGAAACGTCTTCTGCTTCCATCGCATCGCCAAGAAGGTGATAAGCTGTCTTCCAGGCAAGGCCTTGGTAACGCAAAACAAGTTCGTTGAAGGCATCAAGGTCCCCACCGGCAGCGGCTTGCATCAGTTGCTGGTCACTGGTTTCCTGATTCATTTGTTTCAGAGTTCAACGGCCGGTCTTCAGGGCCAATTTGCCGGGTGTAGTGGAGAATCATATTTCTAAGCTGCACCAAGTGGTACTCACAGGTGACTTCTCCAAGACTGGTATCGAGAGTTCTCCCGAGTTCACATTTGCCGCAACCGCTCAGCCCCGCCAGCACTTTTCTTCGCACCTCCCTATCAGGAGTCCGCGTCAAAAGATCCTCGATTTGTTCTTTGGGTTTAATACACATGATCGCCCTCCTGCTGAAGATAACCACAAGACAAAATCATCCTTTCACTCGTGTTAAACAACTGAAAGCGAAAAAACTTGCGGTTGCAGGCAAGAAAATTTGAGCGATGTCATCGAGGCTAATAAATCCAGCGGCGCTTCACATTGACGGCGCTTACGGCGAACAGCAGAAGGCTGAAGGCATCGCCCGCATGCACTGAACTCCTTTACTCCTTTTCCTCTTCGCACGGATGTCCTTGGGTGTCCCCGTGGCATTCCTTGATCTGCTCAGGTGTGCACTCTTCCGGCTTTCCCTTGAGTTTTTCAGGGTGCTGACAGCTGCACTGACACATTTTTTCCACCTCCTTTCGACAGGAAATATCTATGCTTGAAAAGGCACGCGGGCAGTTGCCTTCGGGGCAGGCATCCTGTTCCAAAAAGGCGTTCAATTCATCGGCAAACGTTTTCAGGACGCTGGCTTCAACCGAATAGTGGGTCCAGTAACCGCGCTTTTCTCCTTTGATGAGCCCCGCTTTCCTCAGGACCTGCAGGTGCTGGGAGACCGCCGCCTCAGAGACGCCAAGCCGGTGCGCCAACGCTCCCACGCACAAATCGTGGGTGAGGAGCAGCTGAATCAGCTTAAGCCGAGTTTCATCGGCTAGAGCTTTAATAACCTTGATCCACTGAAGCATGATTTGGTTAATCCTCTTAAGCAAATTCTTAATTATACTTTCTTAGACTTAAAGGAAGATGTCAATGCTAAAATGAAGCCGGCGTCGTTCACAAATGGGATTGCCAGGCCCGGTCTTGCCATGATTTCGCCGAGCGAACGGCGGCTAGTCGCTGATGAGATATCGGAAGGGAGCACGTGGGCGCACATGAATACTGCAAGCTAAAATAGACGCTACGTAAAAGCAGAAATCTGCTGTCATTCGTAAGAGCGGTAGACGGTCCACATAACTGCTCAGCGGGGGTATACTTGCTTCCTTCAAGTGTTGCGTCAATAAGGCAGGAAGATATTTTAGCATTGAAACAGGCATCAAAGCAATTTGCGAATGGTTTGATGCCCGGAGGAGATACAGAAAGAGGGTGGCTTGCGTATTCCGTAAATACTCTGGAATGCGGCAATCAAGCTCACCTGGTTCACGATCGATTCGAGTTCAGGGAATCACACCGACTTGCTACAAATGCGTTATGCTCAGCTACCTATCCGCATAACGGAAAACGCTCTTCAAATAGACCATCTTGATCTGACCGGCGCATATCAACATAACATCACCAAATTCCTTATGCAAACTTGGCAGTCAAAACTCCATATTTGTCTCAATGTACTTGCACCTCGGCTTATCTTAAATAGGATCATGGAACGAGTGGGATTGGGGCTGGTGCTCTTGAAGAAGCTCATCTGGAATGGAAACAGATCGGCGGGAAGTGGCCGACCAACCACAACCCCCCTTCTCAAATTATAAGAAGTATCCATTCACAAAACCAAAATAGCACAGATAGAGTGATGGGCAAATAATTTTGTCCAGGCCTTCGGGTTCGGCTTTTTTTGTTGCTAAGTTTCTATTCTATTAAGAAAATCCTAGACAAGACCTTAGATGGCTGGCATAGATTTTAGCTATCGTTATTTGATTCCTCGCCATACATCATTTGCCATGCAGTTCACAGGGGGGATAGGCTATGCCAAATGAGAGAGTGACAACCGTTGTACCTTACATTTCGCGCTCTGAGAAAATATTTTTGGAATATTCAGGCAACATCCGCTGATGAACCTATCAGGTTGGCTTGAACTGCCACCAACCATCCTGTTGGAATCGATATACAGACTCGGGAATTTCTAATAAGCGGTTGATCTGTTTATGCAAGCCTTTGAGCCCTTGCACCACTGCCTGGATGCATATCCCGTCCCGGATTATCTGCGAGAAGTGGATATTGCAATAGAAGTATCGAAGGTTGTTCCAGGTCGGTTTTTTGGTATTCATTCCTTGCGGCAAGATGGGCAACTTGTCGATGTTTTCCTTCGCCATGTTCATGCGGATCTTCCGTACGATCAGCAACACGATCATCAAGGCCACAAAACAGAGGAACAGCATGGCTTCAATGCGGTGTTCCTTCTTCAGGAAAACCGGAGCTACTTCCAAAACAGTTTTCTGAGTATACATGCGTTTCTCAAGAAACGGCTGGCTCTTATATTTCTTCAACACCTCACTGGCTTCCAGCGACGTATTGGTGATCAAGGGAAAGATCCCATCGGTCTTTGATACCCTGGCGAGAGCTTGTTCGTTTAGTTGCCACTGAATGCTGTGCGTAAATTTCCATTTGTAGTTGTAGACGCTTTTCGTTGGGGAAGGTCTGCCGGGAGAGGCTTTCACTTTAACCTGCTTACGGTCCGTTACTATTTTAACATCGATGAACTCTTTGACATCCTTGCAAATTTTGTCAACGGCCGTCTTGATCTCCTGTTTGGTTTTTAGATGGTAAGCTCCTACGTCCTACAGTATTTGACACAGACAGTCTCATAGACTGATCCTGCATACCCCGCGATATCCCGCCTTTTGTATCTTCATTGTACCCCGCTTACCCGGCCTATCTGTTGGGAGGTGTTTGCACATTCTGCCAGACCTGGCCTTGCATGCACAACCATCTCGCCGTTATATAGCCCCGAATGGTTTCCATCCCCAAAATCCACTGCAAAATGAAGGAGTACTATGTCAAGTTCGGTTACCCGCACCAAGGTCGAATCCTATGCCAACGACGTGTTGCGAAACAAGATCCGCTGTGATCTCCCTTCCTGCCCCGTATGCTATACACCGCCGACTGGGTTCACACGCCATCAAGCCCGTCCTCGCAGATTTTACATTCTATGCGACTTGCTGGTTCAGGTGGTTTTTTGTCTTGTGATTCGATGGCGATGTCCTGGCTGCAAGAAAACCTTCACTCAACAACCTCCGTTTGCGTTTCCCCGTAAGCGCTACGTTCGAGAGACCATACTCCATTTCACCGAATTCTATCTGGAAGAGGCAGCATCAACCTATAGGAAGGTGGTTTTGGAACAAGGTATGCCCATCTTCCATGCTTCCACGACCAGCAAAGAGAGTATCGATTATAGAAGTCTTGCTCATTCGACTCCCTACCGATGGATCACAACCCTTGGCGGATTCAAGGAAATCTTGCGTTGCGCCCAAGATCTGATTGTGCAGAACAACCCGCTCTCTTCTGTTTGCCGTGAGTTGGCCGCCATCGAAGTCTGTCCCAAAAAGTACGTCAAAGCCGCTCGAAAATCGATCCTCACACGCTGCCGACAGATCCTCCATTTGGAGGTGAAGTTCCGGGCCGCTTTTAGTGCTTCAATATTCCCCTTCTTTGCAACGCGCTGTGCCTGGGGATGATCTACGATCGCCTCCAACCTTAATAACGGAGGAGGCGTTTGAAGCAAAAAGATGAAAAATGGGCACTTTTTTGGTGTGATCTCCTTCGCCCCGTCCTCTTTGACGAGGTGGAACCGGAGCAGACCCACGACTTCTTAAAAGGGCTCTCGAAAAAGGAGATCGTCTTCCCCGACGGCCGCATGGGCAGGCCGTCGCTCTCCACCCTCAGGCGAAGGTTGAACCGGTATCGGGCCGGAGGATTCGACGCTCTGGCAAGAAAGGATCGGCAAGATCGGGGCCATCCCCGAAATGCCCCGGACGAGATCATCTCAAAAGCAATCGAGCTCAAAAAGGAGCAACCCAAGCGCTCGCATAAGACCATCAACCGTTTCCTGAAAGACCTTTATGGCGTAACTCTTCCCCGTTCCACCCTTTACCGGCATCTTAAGGAGGCGGGCGCAACCCGTTTGAAGCTCGGCGTTGTGACAAAGAAGGTGAGGAAACGATGGTCCAGGGACCATACCCATGACCTCTGGGTGGGCGATTTCGAAGAAGGCCCTTATGTACTCTGCGGCCAGGAGATTCTTCCCACCTATCTTTCCGCCTTCATCGATTGCCATAGCCGATATGTTGTGGAGGCACGTTACTACTTGCGCCAAAGCCTCGACATCCTCATCGACTCACTCCTTCGTGGACTGGCCAAACACGGAGCGCCTTTGGAGCTCTACCTCGATAATGCCAAAGTCTACCACTCAAATGGTCTCAAAGCCGCCTGCTATCGCACTCATACCCGCCTTATCCACCGGCCTCCGGGAGATCCTTCCCCGGGAGGCCTCATTGAGCGCTTTTTTGCCACGGCCCAGGATCAGTTCGAATCCGAAGTGCGCGCACAAGACGCCCTGAGCCCCGAGAACCTCAATCGAGCGTTCAGTGCATGGCTTGCCGTGGACTATCACGATAGCATCCATTCAGAGACCGGCCAGACCCCGAGGGACCGCTACCATACGGGACTTACCGTCATCCGCCACGTGCAAATGGACCTGATCCTCTCCTCTTTCATGCGAAAGCTCACCCGCTCGGTGCACAAGGATTTTTCCGATATCCGCCTCGACAACCGCTTCTACAGAGTCGATCAAACTTTAAGAGGAGACAAGGTCTGGGTCCATTTCGATCCTTTTTCCTCCACCGATACCGTCCAGATCTACTCCATGAAAAGAGAATATCTTGGGTCGGGGGTCCTCCACCATCGGCAAAGCGCACACACTCCAATTCTCGCACAACCCGAGGGAAAGCCGAAACACAATCTCCTCGATCTCCTCGTTCGAGAGCACCAAAAAAAGCTTGCCGCAAACACCCAAGGCATCGATTACCGCAAGGTTATCTCCCAGCGGCCATGGCCGTTTTATGCCTTTGTAAAATCCCTTGCTCAGCTCTTGGGTTATAAAGAAGGCCTCTCCGCTTTCTCCGCCGAACAGCTCGAAATTCTAAAGAAATTCTACAACCAGAACCCGGCCCTCAGCGAGCCCATGCTCAAAGAGGCCTTTGCCCGAACCTATAACAAGTCCTTTCCCTATCTTATCCATGAACTCAAACAAATTCTTCGCAAAAAGGAGTAATCCCATGTTCCTCAATCACTTCAAAATGAGCGACCATCCCTTCCAAGAACGCCCTCCCATGGACTGGATCTTAAGAGACATTCGCATCTCCCAGTGCCTGGCAAGACTCGATTACTTCTCAGCCCAGGGCGCCCTTGCCCTCTTGATCGGCCAGACCGGTGTCGGCAAATCCACTGTCCTCAGACTCTTCATTGAAACCCTTTCCAAGAGCCGATACCGCCCGCTCTATCTTCATTTCACGGGAGTCAGCTCCAGCGCCTTGCTTCGCCTCATCGTCACAGAACTCGGAGAAGTCCCTAAACGCGGAAAAGACAGTCTCTTTCTTCAAATACTGGAACGTTGCACAAAAGATGATCTCACAACCGTTCTCCTCATCGACGAAGCCCACCTCATCGATCCCGTCGCCCTCACCGATCTGCGCCTCCTGGTGAGCTCCGCCGTCGATACCAATCTCCCACTCAAGATCCTCCTCGCCGGACAAGACCCCCTGGCTCGACTCCTCTCTCGCAGTTCCCTCACGGACCTGGTCCACAGAGTCTCCGTGCGTTGCCGCCTCTTTCCCCTCACCAAAGATCAAACCTCAGCCTACATCGATGCCAGGATGGGCTCGGCAGGAAGCAATGAAAAGATCTTCGAGGTCGAAGCCAAATCCCTCATCCATGACTACTCAAGCGGGGTCCCTCGACAAATCAATAACATCTCGACAGCTTGCTTGCTCAATGCCGCATCTCGAAATCTCAAAAAGATCAACGATGCACTTGTCACCGATACCATGACCGAATTCCAGCTTCCATAGGAGGAACTTATGACACGCCACTATTCCAAGGACAAACTCAGAATGCTGCGAAACGACATCCCCATCGCACCACTCATCTCCGACTTCCTTCGCCTTCCCTGCAAGGTCTCCGAAGGCTACTTCCGCTTTCTCTGTCCCTTGTGCTCCGAATTCAACACAGCCACCAACCCCAAAACCAACCTGGCCAGATGTTTCAGATGTCAGAAAAACTTCAACCCCATCGATATGGTCATGGCCGTCAGATGCTGCAACTTCCGCGACGCCGTCAAATTGATCGATGGACTCCAGAATCGATGAGCTTATTACCCATCTTTGCCCCCAATAGTCTTACTCCTTGGGGGCAAACACGTCCAATTAATCTGAGACTTCCAGAGTCAAGTATTCTGAGACGTAGCAGGTAAGCATTGAGTTTCGGTGACAGTTCTTCTAATTTGGCAATCGCCGTCTCTATTTTTTTCCGTCTTCGCGTTTCATCGTCTTTGTGTTTGCTGCTGCTATGAACAAAAATGATTCGAAAGCCTTGTTTTGTCCGTTCGGCCTCATGGGTCCTATAGACGTTCACCTCAGCCTTTTTTCGCGAGTTTTCCACGCTAAAGGCGTCTTTCCATGTCACCCCATTTTTTTCTAGATGCTTTATGAACCGTTTGACTTCCTTCCGATCCTTCGGGACCACAGTGATAAAGGAACCGCCATTTGCCGCAATATGGGTTAAGTTGCTTTGGTTGCACAACTTGCAATCGGCCACGTAAATGAAATCTTCTTTTTCCAATAAGGCACGCAGACCGTTCCAGTTCGGAATATGGGTGACATCATCAGTGGTATTGCCGTCAAAAAGCTTGTAGCTGAGCGGCACATGACCATCTGCCGTGATATTGAGGCCGAATACGACCTGCTTGCAGTCTGGCCTGAAATCCTTGTTGTGACCATGTTTGAGCTTGACCGCTTCCGGATCGGGGGTATTGTATTTGCCAATAAATGTCACCGAGGTACTGTCATTGTGAATTTCATCGGTGAGCAATTTGTGCACCGAAATGGCATTAGAGGAAACCTCAGTCATTAGCGAATGCCGGTCTGAGCGAAACAGCGCCGAAACGTCTCTGGCGAGCCGGTCATCATTAAAAAGGCGCGCATTAACCGGGTCTATCCCAAGACCATCAGAATACTGACACAACCATTCCTGAACCTTGTACAGTGGCTTGTTGTCACAGATGATATTTGCCGTTAACAGGCATAGGCCTTGCGCATGGTCGGTGAGATGACCAGTCGTTGCCGGGACATACTTTGAAAAGAGACTGAACATGCCAAGCTGATCCATGAAATGCTTCACCATTGGCAACACGTCCACCTGCTTGAACCGACTTTCAAATTGCTCCACGACGCCTCCCTTTTTAAATGGTATGAGGCGTCAGGATAGGTAAAGGAACTTTCAATTCCGATTTAAAAACTATGTCTTATATGTCTCCTGGCAGCCCCGTTCATTGTGCACATAGCAAATGGAATTGACTTTGTCCAGAAGATACGACTTTTCCTTATAAATTCTTGATGTTATCCTTAACATAGCTTGCTGCCCCAAACTCTAAAAAAATAGTCTCTTGCGTGCGAAATGTAAGTTGTACTTGGTGATTCCTTGGACAAGCGAATTGATGAAGCCTTGGCCCTGCTCAATCAAAAAAATCCGGATACTGAATGGACTCGCGAGCAAGTAATAAGGCTAATAGCGGGGTACGGGCTAAACCAACTATTTGAGAAATTCGAGCGAAGAGTGTAGTTGTGCCAATTCAGTGCGCTATCTGTAACAGCACGAGGGATTTGCCAGAAGACTTTAACGAATGGCCAAAAAAGCTTGGTAAAGACTTGGACATCTGGCCCGTAACCGATGATGGTAAACCGACTAGCCGAATACGCGGATATATTTGTTCGTACTGCCTCAGTGCCGCCAATTCAATGTGTTTTCACGTAAGATCGCTAATGCACGGGGTCATTGTCACCAATCACGCTATTGATAGGTTTCTAGAGAGACAACGTGGCGAACCCATGCCAAGGGGAGTTGCAAGGAGAGCCATAATTAAGATCTACTCAAAAGCCAAGCCGATACGCTTCAAGAGTCGGTACGTAATCAAGAGGCTCTTCAATAATGATTTCGAGGCGGTCAACCACTGATACGCAGAGGGGTTTGCATTCGTAGTCACGGAAGATAAGCCAGCAGTTATTAAGACTATCGAGATGCCTGGTAGCAAGAAACTGAATGATGTTTTTTGGTATAAATGAGGAAGGATTCAGAAAGAGTTTCGACGGTTTAGTTGCGCACATGTTATAATGGTCAAGCTCAAGGAGGTAATCGTCAACCATGTGTAAAATCCTGATCATTGATGATGATGAGCAATATTGAAAAATGTTGAGGTCATTTTTAGAAAGAGACGGCTTTGATATTTTTGAAGCCGGGAACGGAGACGAGGGTATCAAAATATTCAAGGCCGAGAAGCCTGAAATCGTTATTACAGATATTATAATGCCTGACAAAGAAGGTTTGGAAACCATACGGGAAATCAAACGCCTATGGATGGATACCAAAATCATTGCAATTTCAGGTGGCGGCCTTATGCATACTTTGAGCTATCTGGACTTGGCATTAAAACTGGGTGCAGATTATGCGTTGGAAAAACCCTTCGGAAGAGAGAAGTCTTATAGATGTGGTTAATCTCGCTTTGAGTTGAGTTCCAATTTTTAGTCGCGGGAGTCGCAAGAGTCGCAGGGGATAACCGTCAAAGTCGCATTTTTTGCAAGACAGCAAAACACAGCCGAGCCTTCGGGTTCGGCTTTTTATTTGTCTGTTCTGCAAGATCCCAAGTTCAAGATACACTAATGGTATCCGTTATACGGGATTTGGCGCAAATGGTGCGCGAAGCTGAAACTTATATGGACTTCATGTCGGTCTCTTTGCAGTACGGATAAGATCTGATGGATTTGCAGATCTGTAGTGCAAAGATTCCAGCACAACGTTCATGCATCTCCTATTTATAACTGACAAAACTGTTTCGCGTGTTCGTTGTGCACCTTTTTTCAAACGGAGTATGTGAGTACTAATGGTATCCGTCATACCGGCTTTGTCTCAACCAGTACATGAACCTGAAACCTTATTTTGAAGTTGACTGTAGACATGAGCAGTTCGGATATGCATTTATTGATTCCCTACAATCCTTCAAGTGCTACAAATACCATTTGCTTATCTTGAACTTCAGATCTTGCAGAAGAGAATACAAAACTTCGCCGACTTGTGAGCTTAACCCATTTTACGTACCCCTCTGACT
Source organism: uncultured delta proteobacterium (assembly GCA_963781715.1). Classification (GTDB taxonomy): domain Bacteria; phylum Desulfobacterota; class Syntrophobacteria; order Syntrophobacterales; family Syntrophobacteraceae; genus Desulfoferrobacter. Next base: position 2,413,892 of record CAWAGW010000010.1, on the reverse strand, counting down.
TTTGGAATCTTCCCACCGAGACACCCCGACGGTTCATTTTGGATGAACTGTTCTCTTACGGATTTGGCGCTGCGAATTGGAATAGGTGTTCCTGCGGTCGGGTATTCTGTGGAGAGGGGGGCACTGTTCGTAAAAAGAGAACAATTTTCACCAACAGCGGAAGAAACATCGAAACTTAAGGACGTCCCGCCTGCCATGCATTTCTTTCATTTACGGCGGGGATTTGCATAAGCCATCTAGCTCCTTGTAATTACCATCATAGCATTGTGAGCATAAAAAAGTCCCAATTCCTATTATGCCGTCTTTACCTCCGGATTTCCAAAGTTTGGAAGTACCGAACAGGTTGGAATACGAAGTATTGTTATAGACTGAATAATTTTTACCATAAATTAGTGACCCGTGTACTTCTACCAAATTGTTGTCTCCGGCGTTGTAAATTCCAAAACAACTGTTGAGACCGTCGGCAAGAACTTTGGTATTGTATATAGTTGGTTTTGAATCGTCATTATAGATTCCGTAAACAAGAGAACCTAATCCTCCGTATGCGTATATGTCTGAACTGTGTATTTCTGGAGACGATACGGAGACGTTTTTTATCCCATAATTGTATACACCATTTAATGCTGACGCTCTCACGTCAGTCATCACCGCATTAGCATGATTGTTGAAAATGGCGAATCTGTATCCTGAGCCAGATCCATCTGAAACTGCGGAGATATGCGTCATTCTGAAGGCGACTGTATTGGCATTGTAAATGGCAATGGCACTGCCGTCAGGCCTTATATTCCGCACCTCCAGGAATCTGATTTCACTAAAACCTGCACCATTGACCACTCCCACACCACCAACGACAAAGGTACTGTCCACCGTACCTCGGATAATGGTGACATTCTCGCCCGAGCCCTCTACGTCCACATACTGTTTCATGTTGAAAGAAGCTATGCCCACATCATAGATGCCGGGCTCAATCTTGATGAGGTACGGTTTTTCAGCGCTGTTGTCTGTGATGCTGTTTAATGCGTTGAGAAGGGCGGTGCCGCTTGCCGCCTCCGTGGTCTGCGGGCTGACCAGGATGGTCCGTTTGGCCCGCTTTCCAGCGGCGATCACATAGAAATCTGCCCAGGCTAAGCTCCAAATAGGAACTAGTAATAAAATCAGCAGGCACACCAAAACGCTTTTTCTCATGACATTCACGTCCTTTTTATGGGTTAGGGGCAAGCTACGTTTTTTTGGCATCGTCGGCCGCCCATGAGTCGCAGATACATGGACGGGCAAGGTGTGTAAGCCGTTGAAAGAACCGATTACCCAAAAGACCGGATGATAAGAACTTGGTTTTGTAGAAAAAACTATAAAGAGATCAGCATCGCGCGTCAATATAAAAGAACCCTTCCATAAGAGCGGGGTATTTTTTACATTGCAGATTGATAGTCAGTGCATACACCTTATCAGCGCAACAGCTTGTACGTCAAATAACCAGAGATACCAGACGCTCGGATGGGTTTGAATACGGACGAATCCCAACCGATTAACCTAGTGCATTTGCAGGAACACTCGCTACAGAAAACATAGGCCTGGCCGACTTGGCTGACTGACCAGAAATCTAGGAACGCGAGAAAGATAGCCAATCGGTCGCCTACCCATTGCATTTTAGCCTTGAACAACAAAATTCTATGAGGGGTCGTTAAGTATCTGCGGTTACAAAGTCGCAAGAAACTGAAATTTTTTGCATAAACGGTTCGAGGCGGACACCCAACCACGCCGTGGGTATTTATCGAGACTCCCTGTAGTTTATTGGGCGCGTGAAACCGATAGACACAGACCGCTACGGGCGGACGGTTGGTATCGTAATCTATGCCGGCGGAACGATGAACCTGAATGTTGAGATTATCCGGGCTGGCTATGCGTGGGTGTTTGACAAGTATTGCAAGCGCCCTGAGTGCAGAATGTGGGAATTTATTGAAAGAAAGGCAAGGGATGAAAAGAACGGGCTATGGTCCATGCCCGATCCGGTCCCACCCTGGGAGTTTCGGGCGAACGAAAGAGCGGTCGAACAAAGTAATACCGTATCAAGTCAGCAATCCAACACCACATCACATTTGCAATATCACGGAAACACTTCCAGCCACGTGTTCCACGCTCCAGGGTGTAGGGATTATAACTGCAAGCATTGCACAGAGGTTTTCAAGTCGAAAGAGTCAGCAGAGAAGGCGGGGTATAGGGCGCATGGGGAATGTGTGGAGTGAAAATACACATAGATAGAACTAATGTCGGCGTGGTCTATGGCTCGAACTCGCCCACGGTCGGAAATTGCACTGTGCAAAGGAAAACAGTTGCAGAACGGTACAGATTAGTTGAAGGACAAAACATTTTAGCCGAGCCTTCGGGTTCGGCTTTTTATTTGTCTGTTCAGCAAGTTTCTAAAATTCAAGATACACTAATGTTATCCGTAGCACGCGATGGTGCGGCATGAGGCAATATCTGCAAAGCAAATCTGTAGTTCTGGGGACTCGTGAGCATAGCAGTTTTCTAGAGTTAATCCCGCATTTAGGTATTCAATAAAATGAAGATCAGCAGGAAAGGCGGTCAAAAAACAAGCATCAGCGATTCTATTGGTGAGTTGCGGCCTCTTGGATTCTCACACTCGCGAGGGCAGGTTGCTCGCCGCCGGATCGAAAGTTGACATTCTTTTTCGAGTCGAGTGCCATAGCCCATGAGATGCTCTATTTGCCAAGACTCTCGATGTCCGAGATGCACATATCTCGGGCTTCTTGCAGCTTGTCCATAGCACCAGGCTGCCGGGCTATGCCAAGCAGGTATTGGTCCCAAACATGGCCGATTCCCAGCACCAGATCGCTTCTTAGGAATGGCTTCTTGAGGGCAAAGATCTCTTGTTTGCAGTATATTTCGTACAAGTCACTTAGCGTGTCCATGCTTTCTGGATTTCTCGCGACCTCGGCGATCAATCCTCCGCAGGCTATACCCAGACCTAAAGCCGGACTGGAGCAGCGGGACAAAGGGAGGGATTTGATCTGTTGAAGCCCGTTCTCATACTCCGTGATGAGAGTTGACTCCTCGTCTGGATTACGTGCATAACCTTCAAGGAGACCGCTGCACATGATACCGATCGCCTCTCCCGCGTCCGTTTGGTATGTAGGCCAGGCTTGAGCCGGTCCCGAGAAAAACACCGTCACCAAAGCAAGTAGCAAAACAACAAGCACTTTCATCATTTGTCAGTCCTCCTTTCCTTCCTTTCTGGATTCTCTTTTGAAACCTCGTTAGGTTCTGTGCTTTTGCACTTTCTGCTTCTAAACTACGAAAAACACGAAGATCACGAAAAGGAATCTATCTAATCCTTGAAACGCATGTTTCCAACACGATTCCATGGCTCTTCCAGTCGGTCTATCACCCCTTTCAATGCACCCATAAGCCAACTGCTCCGGTGCGTTACAGATCTTTTCGCCAAGCAACAATCCCCCTCTCGAAGCAGGCCAAAGAGGCTGTCCGGGAACCCCCTCTTCCTCGAGGGACAGGCTCGGGCTAATGCTAAAGCATCCAAAAATACAGCATTCGCTTCGGTCATGCGGGTGAGGTGAGGGTGTAATCACGCCATTGGCGTGATGGAAATAGCAACCCATCACCTGGTCTCTCCACCTCAAAGGAGAATGAGATCGTTTATTGTGGGCCAAGCTCCTGGGAACAAACATGGATTTTCCCACCAGACTGCGCCTGCGCCCCCATAGCCCAACCTTCGTTTGAGGCGGGACGAAATCGTGCCATTGTTTTATGAAGATCACTCCTGTAGTGGCATCAGGTGTAGAAGGAAGATCACTGTGAGCAACTCCGCAGATATCGCCCCAGATGTAATTCGAACAGGATCTTATCGCTTGCGCTGGAAGCAACCAGCGCTTTTCGATTCGAAAACTTAAAGAAAAGTTGGCAAATTACCGTATGCGAAAACAAAAAACCCGTCTCCAGAGGAAACGGGTCGATTAAGAACTGTATCTAATCACCTAGCAGCCCCGCTGCCATGTTCCGCTTGGAATTTAGGCCTGCGGCTTTGCGTCCCGTCCTTTCGGATGGTTTGCCCTTCAGCTTAATAAAGCAAAAAAAGGTGCCGACGCCACTGATTGGCAACGATGCTTTCCAGGAAGCCGACGTGATCGGGATTACCAGGCCAGTCACCAAGCATAACTACCAGGTCAAGGATGTCAAAGACCTCGCTCGCATTCTAAAGCAAGCCTTTTATATTGCACGCACCGGCCGTCCCGGACCTGTGCTCGTCGATCTTCCCAAGGATGTGCAGATGGCTACGGCCAGTTTTCGTATCCTGAAAGCGTTGAACTTCGGGGATACAAACCACCCTACAGCGGGAATGCCCGGCAGGTTGAAAAAGCCGCCAAAATGATTCTGGCTGCTCGCAAACCGGTCGTTTACGTTGGTGGCGGGGTGGTCCTACCCAATTCATCGGACGAACTTATGAAGTTCGCCGAGTTGGTTCAGGCTCCTGTGACTACCACCCTGATGGCGATGTCTTCTTTTCCCAAGAAACATCCTCTATCTTTGGGAATGCTTGGGATGCACGGCACCTACTACGCGAAGGTGATAAGAAATCGCTTTTTCGATAGCAGGTGTTGTCGATACTGTCAAGGCCATTTTTGTGCCGATTTCATGGTGAGCAATGACAAGCACCACCACGGTGTGGCACCGTGGTGGTCGCACTGATCAGCATATTGACGCCCATTGAACTTCACGCACGATTTCTTTTTTGCGGAAGACTTGAAAGAGGGTATTTGACCGCGTTTGAGGGCAGACTACTCCTGTGGTAGACGGTGGGGGATTTCTCCAGCGTGCTCGTTTAGTGATAGACGAAGACAGGCTCTTCATACCGGGGCCAACTCTCCGAGCCGTAGGCTTTACCCTCCGGCCTGGAAGCCTACGGGCTGGAAGCGGAGCCGGAGGCCGTCGTCATAATCATCGAAGAAAACCGGCCCATCGACAGGTGTTTTGGTTTTTCCCTCATGAGGGGCCGGGTGGTGGTTCCACAACCCGAGATGGCGAAGGATATGTTTATGACATCTGGATCATTGATGAGGCTTGCGATCTTCAGTTCTTGGACGCAATAAGAATGAATCTGCTACTGATCCCGATCTGCGCTACCAGATCAAAACAGTGAAGATATGGCTTTCGAATCTTGAAGCCGGCAAACCACCCGTGCACAATGAATTTCATCACCGTACCCGTACTGCAAACCGTTCAAGTCAAAGTCCATAGTTGTCTCAACCTATCGGAGCCATGAAACGGTTTTTTAGCGTCACGGGTCGCCAGAGGATTCACGTAGTGAACAGTGTTGACTGTTTTCAGTAGAACAGTTCCCGCCGGCACTTAGTTCATGTTTGTATAAATACGATGACGTATTTTGATTGCTCTTATAATTGACATTTGGCATAATCGTCCTCAAAAACAGGAGGGGTTATGCCAAGAAAAAGCCCATATAGGGTCATTTTAGCCGCCGATGAGAAAAAGAGATTACAGGATACAGCGCGAAAGTATACGTCACCGTATCGCGAAGTCGTGCGAGCCAAAATCATCCTCCTTGCCGCCGAGGGCTTCTCAAACAAACAAATTGGTGAGCGGCTTGATTTACCTCGGCAGATCGTCTCCAAATGGCGCAAACGCTTCTTTGACGAACGCCTGGCTGGCCTTCAGGAAAAGCCAAGGCGCGGGAGACCGGGCACTTTCCCCCCCTGAGATTATTGTGGCCGTGAAGGCGCTCGCCTGCCAATTGCCCAAAGACCTTGGACTTCCCTTCTCCAAACTCACTCACGAAGAAATCGCCCGACAGGCCGAAAAACAGGGGATCGTCGCTTCCATCAGTGGCAAGACGGTCTGGCGCTGGCTGAGCAAAGACGCCATTCGCCCCTGGTGTTACCGTAACTGGATTTGGCCAAGGGATCCAAATTTCGAAGAAAAGGCCGCAAGAGTCCTTGATTTGTATCATGGCATCTGGGAGGAAAAACCGCTTGGCGCCCATGATTTCATTATCTCTTCTGACGAGAAAACCAGCATTCAAGCCCGACGTCGATTGCGAAGTGTAACCGCTCCAACGAGTCGCCGTTGCGGTCGTGTGGAGTTTGAGTATGAAAGAATGGGGGCGCTGGCTTACCTGGCGGCATGGGATGTGCGACAAGCCAAAGTCTTTGGTTTGTGCAAAACCAGCACGGGCATCGAAAGCTTCCACGAGTTGGTCGACGTCGTTATGTGCCAGGAACCTTATCGATCCGCGCAACGGGTCTTTTGGGTAACTGACAACGGCTCCTCCCACAGAGGACAGGCTTCCATTGATCGTCTCAAAAACTGGTACCCCAATGCGATTCAAGTACATACGCCAATCCATGCAAGTTGGCTTAACCAAGTAGAGATTTATTTTTCCGTGCTGCAGAGAAAAATTCTAACCCCCAATGACTTTGAAAGTCTTGAAGACCTGCGAAATAAGATTCTCAGCTTTCAAGAAACATATGAGACCATCGCAAAACCTTTCGAGTGGAAATTCACTCGAGAAGATCTGAAAAAAGTATTGGCCAAATTAGATGACGAACAAAAATTGGCGGCGTAAAAATACGTCACCGAATTTTCGCCACAGAGCACTTAGCATTTCATTACCACAAGTTACGTTGATCAAATTGAGAAAAGCTTTAAGTCCACAGGTTGATATGTGCGGGAAGTTTCGTTAAAAAGCCCCTCATTTGTTATGAGGAGGTTTTCAAAAACTCGGCATGTTTGGAAGGCAGGTTAGACATGTCCCATGTTCAATCTTTCCGTGGATAAAATCGCCCCCCTCACCCACTTAAAACACTCCCACGGATCGAGTCTGCATTCATGCAGGTGGCAAACCGACTTTGCTTAATGTGCCCGAGTCATTCCCTAGAGGAGCCGATCCGCATCAGATTAATCCACATGGTTTAAGAATGTGGTATATTATTTGTCCATGGTTTTGGAACATGCCCGACCATGATCAGTGCTGAGGGGTTACAGTCGATGAATGCTCGAATCGCTTTCCATCCCTTTTGTGAGAACGATATAAAAGAACCCTTGGGACTACTCAATGGGCGAGTAGACGTCGTGGTTTTCTGTGACAATGATCCACAATACAAGGATTACTGGCATCAAGAAAAACGCCTAAAGCGACTCAAACCTGCCCCAATCTCCGGTTTTGTATGCAGGGAACCAAGTGCTGTGATTCTCGATATGAGAAGGATAGATGTCCTCTTTTACCGGCACCGTCACGGAAGAGATACAAGAGAGAGCCCGTTTGACTCACAGCCGTACCTTCCTCCTCTCATCCTTTCGAGGATACCGGAAAGTGGCGGACTGATCAATCTGACGGCTCAATTTGCCCGCCTGGTATGTGGAAGCCAATAATCACGGGTGTGAGGGTAACAAAGTACGGCTGCCATTTCGAGTTGCCGCATCCTCAACTTTTTCAGGATGAAGAACCACGGCTTCTACAGGTGCAGGTCAGGCCCTATGCAAACTGGTGAAATGGCAATCTGCGTTATCAGTCAGTGCCCATAGATTTATATGGGCAAGTAAGCGTTCACAAATAGTCCCTTAGTTCTTATTACCGAGTCTTTGGAGAAGATCCTGTTTATCAAGCTAATCCTTGCTGGCTCCGAAAGTTCGCGTGATTTTCCTAATCCCAGCACAACGGACATTCGTTGCAGCTTGGGATGGTGATTAAAAAGTTTAAACCGAGCCCGGTAAATTCGAACTGGATATAGCATCATCTGAGGAAGTAGGACTTGGCTACTGCCCGCAGGGGCAAGCTTCGTTTGGCCCGTAATATCCAACTCCGTCGTGAGCGCTTTCTATTTTGGATCTACCTGACAAAATGTGCGCGGATGCTGGCCCACAATGGGCCGTCTATTCTTGGTGTCACGGATACAATATGCCTGCCGAGGGCATCTCTAGCAACTTCCAATATTCTGGCACTTTTAGCCCCACAGCCTCAGGGGTCGTCATCGAACAGGAGTTGGTAGAACGGTGCCAATGACGGGCGTTCGGGAGGCTTAGGAGTATCGTCAATCAGATAAATGTCATCGCTTGCGGATGCCGTCAGTCCCCCGCTCTGCCGCATTTCGACCCACACTGTGTGGGTGCCAGTGCCCGCGTTCAAGGTCCAGCTAATCGACGAGAAAAAAGGCTGCCATGCGGTCCAACTTCCGTTATCGTTGCGCAGCCGGATTTCGTTCCAATCCCCGTATATATAAAGGACTACACTCCTGAAAAGGGTGCTGGCCTCTTCTCTGTTGATGACGAGGGGATAGACATCGAAACGGCGACCAAAATCCTGCACCCAATAACGACCGTAAGAGCCACCCGTGTAGTAGCCTACTCCGATTTCCCACGTTGAACCCCTGAGGATATTCTCGCGGTGACCACTGCTCGCCATCCAGGCATTCATAACCTCTTCAGGAGTAGCATAGCCCGCAGCGATGTTTTCCGAAACCGCGGCCCATCCTGCGTAATAAGACGAAATGCGATTCGACCATGAGCACACCAGGCTCAGCGTCCCACCAATAAGATCATAGCTGTTATGATCGAAGTAGCCGTCCTGAGCCATGTCGGCGGCATGATAGCGCCCGGCCTGAGCCAATGGCGTCACCCGTTTAAGGGGAGGCAGACTATTCTCCTCGCGAACCCTATTAACCAGTTCAACGACCTGTTGTTCATAACCCAGATTGCTCGCCGCGACGATCTCACCACCGCAGCCCTGGTAGGTCGCACTGAACTCGCTGCTTTCCGTGCAGGCGGCAGGGACCAACCACCCTCCATCCTCATGGACATAATAAGTAGCGGCGTTAGAATGAGATGCGATACAGAGACATATCGTAACAGCAAAAAAATACTTCATTGTCTTTAACATGAGGTCCCATCGCCTTTTATTACCAAGTATTCCCTCGGAAGGATATCATTGGGCATCTTAAATACATACATTTGCATGGCTTTTCTCCACATCATGAGAAAACAATGCGCCAGAGAAAAAAGGTTACAGTAGTCGACTAGATCAGATCCAAAATAAGAGGTTCAGAAAGAATTAAAGACTTGACAAGTAGACTGAGCTTTTTTCTCTAGTCAATTAAAAATATTCAACGACGCATGTTGAAAACCAAGAGATTGTTCGACTATGCCGAGGTCAAAACTGAGGAACGCTGCTATACTTGTTGAAGATTAAAATCTGCATTTATATTCTAACTTTTTCTGGATTCCTCTCTTCGCCATCAATTCAAGCATTGCATTAGACGATTTCTTGTCCATGTGGTCGGGAAAACAATCTCGTCAATGTTTATTTGCCGATTTCCTCGAAGAGACCAAGGCCAAGAGGCTGTTTGGAAAAAACTGGATATTCGAGATAAGGAAGGGTCCAAGAGCGAGGACCGACTAACACAGAGCCTGAGGGCTTTATTGGCTGCCTTAAGCGCCTCAAATTGACCGACAAGTGGGTAGTGTATGGTTCAGCGGCAAGTTCGATTTTAGGCCAATTAAGAGAAAGTCCGGGAAAGGAAGGGCAAGTTTGGTGATAAAAAAGAGGGCCTTGCTTGTTGTGCGGGAGGTAATGGGGGATAACAGAAAATAGGGGTGACAGACTATTCCAGGAGGGCGCCGTACTTTTTTAGGATGTCTTGTTTAGAGACCACCTGTGGGACCCCGGTGGGTTTACGAACATTTCGGTCGCAGAGAATGAACACTTCATAGGTGTCGAAGATGGCGTAGCGATCTTCGTCAAAGACGATGAGTTTGTTGCCATTTTCCTGTCGGATTTTTTCGCGGAATTTGCGAATGCCGGTTTCTTCTCCCTGCTGCTCCAATGTATCTTGTTGATCCATCCAGGTCCTAAAGGCGTTGGTTAAGGCCATGGTGATGAGGGTGAGATAGACGTGGGATCGAAAGGCAGCGGCTGTATTTCGGGCAGGCCGTTCAATGAACCAGGCTTGTTTGGCTTCCCGAAAGAGTCCGTTTTCGATTTCGCTTCGGGCGTCGTAGCTGTCATAGACACTCAAGGGGTTTGTGACAGGGCCGTTGGTGAGGATGACCAGGGTGTCGGAGTGAGGATGTTTTTCTTTGTAAGGATCGTGCAAAACCACCACCGCATGGAGGGGATTGGCTACAAAGTCCTTTTTGTTCTCATGAGAGCCGCTGCCAAGCGGTCCATAAAATCCTGCCGTGGTGAGCGATTCGATCCCTGCAACATCCCAGTGATCCAAGACTGTGGTTTTATTCTTTCCTCCACCGACGGCTCGTTTTCTCTCTCTGGTTTTTCGGATGCCCCCACCTATCAGCGAAAGGGCTTCTCCATAGACATTCATGTTGGTTTTGGCAGGGATATAGAAAAGGATTCCCTTCCGGTTCAGCCACCAAAGAAAGGGACCGTCCATGAATCCGCGATCAATGGCAAGGGAGGTGATTCGAGCATGAGCCCCCAGATTCTCGATGGCCTGCTGGACGACCCCCTGCGCCTCATTGATGTCGTGCACATCGATGGTGGCAAACCGCATGGCCAGGGGAATACGGCTGTTCGGGTCCCATACCACCCAGATCTTGAAGCCAAACACGGTTTCCAATACTTTTTGGATGCGTTTTTTTCGTCGCCGCAACTCCGGCGCCTTCTGTTTGGTGACTTTGCCGCAGCCTTGGCAAGCTTCGGTGGATTCGATGTCGGAGGCGTCCAAAAGCGCTTTCACCCGCTTGGGGAAAAAGCTGTGCGCCGCCAAAATGCGGATCGCCCCATTGAACAGCCTCTCCAGGGCAAGGGCGCTAATGGCCTGGATGTAGGCAGCAATAGAATCGGGACAGATCGGCCCGCGGATGGGGGTGGGTTCTTTTCCTTCGGATTCCTTCCCCTCGTTTTTGGAGCCCGATTTTTTGCCCCTCTTGCTGGTGCCCTCTCTTATTTCTCTTCCGTTGAACCCCACCAGCCGCATCAAGGGTTGGGACCTTAGGATCACTGGATGGGTATGCCAGAAGAAGGAGAGGCCGGAGACGATGCGCATCAAATAGATGAGAATCACGGTGGGGAACTGGACGTTGCTGATGCGCTTGTTTTTGACTGGATGGAGCTTCATGAAAAGCTCCATGAACCCGAACTGGTCAAGGAAATAGAAGAACTCGTCGAACAGACCGGCTTCCCCGAGCCCGTAAACCTCGGAGATGTCTTTGCCGTCAGCGAGATCTTGGGTGATCCCCGCCTGATCTCTTGAGGCGGTGCACCAGGTGAGGCGTTCGGCAATGTTTTGGGCTGCTCGTTTCTTCAAGTCCATGTGGACATGGTTAGCACAGGAGGGATGGGAAGTCAAACGGGATGTCTTTATAAGTAACTAATATTACTAATAAAGTAGAATTTTCAAATCGCCTTCTCCAGCCATTTTCCGAGTAGACATAGGTGGGGACTCGCATCGGGTCACCAACATCCCATAGGGAGCCTCGGGGCGTGCCTGACGGCCGTGTTAGGGAGAGGTGCTCGGCTGCAAGCGAAAATCAAAAGTTGGACAATTATTTAGATTTTTTTTTGATTTTTTTAAATTGTGATCGGAGCCAGCTCGGCGCTTATATCGAATATCCAGTGGAAAAAAGGTATCGGTTGAGCATAATCGTTGGAAGTGCTAAGAGAGTCATCTTAATTTTATTTTGGAAAGATGAATGACAAGGACGCTGCCCAAGAATAACGAAAAGGCAACGGGCGCATTCGAGAACTTGTCCGACAACTGTCATTTCGAGCGCAGCGAGAAATCTGAAGGGCCAGGAGCAAGAGCCAGATCTCATCCTCCGGTCGAGATGAGGTTATGCTTACGGACCCTTGAACTAGGCCGGTTTCGTATCGATACCCGATCTGAAATTGCAGAGAACATAGCGGAGGACCTGATGACGGTATTACATGGTTTTGAGCAAATAAGTCAGCAAATGATTTCCGAAATAGATACAGATGCCAGGCTCTACCGCCATCTCAAAACAGGCGCCGAGCTTCTTTCTCTTGTTCGGGACGATGAAAACAAGGTTTTCGGCATCACTTTCCGCACGCCACCCCAGGATTCAACGGGGGTCGCCCATATTCTGGAACATTCCGTATTGTGCGGCTCACGCAAGTACCCGGTCAAAGAACCATTTGTGGAACTGCTGAAAGGATCGCTCAAAACATTTCTGAATGCCTTCACGTACCCCGATAAAACCTGCTATCCGGTGGCGAGTCAAAACCTTCAAGACTTCTATAACCTTATAGACGTGTATCTCGATGCCGTCTTTTACCCCCGCCTCACGCCGCTGATTTTTCAGCAGGAAGGATGGCACCTGGAACTTGAAGAACCCGATGACCCTCTGACTTTTAAAGGAGTGGTCTACAACGAGATGAAGGGCGCCTATTCGTCCCCAGATACGGTCCTGAGTGAATACTCGCAGCAGTCCCTTTTTCCCGACAATACCTACGGCTTGGATTCCGGAGGAGAACCCGGCCAGATTCTCAATCTGACTTTCGAACAGTTCCAGGAATTTCACCGTAAGTACTATCATCCCTCCAATGCTCGAATCTTTTTCTACGGTGATGATAACCCGCAAGAGCGCCTTCACATTATCAATGAATATTTAAAGGATTTCGACCGGCTGGAAATCAATTCATCGGTCGGTTTTCAGTCCAAATTCGAAGAACCGAAACGCATCGAACGCGCCTTCAGTGTCGGTAAAGATGAGGGAAGCGGAGCCGACAGCTCCAAAGGAATGGTGACGGTCAATTGGCTGCTCTCCGAAACAACCGATCCCGAGCTGAATCTGGCACTTCATGTGCTTGAGTATATCCTGCTGGGTATGCCGGGCTCCCCCCTTCGCAAAGCTTTGATCGATTCGGGACTGGGTGAGGATCTGGCCGGGATGGGACTCGAGGCCGAACTCCGTCAGATGTATTTCTCAACCGGCCTCAAGGGGATAGACATAACGAATGCAGATCGCATCGAGTCTCTCGTTTTCGATACACTGAATGGATTGGTCAAAAGCGGGATCAGCCAAGGGACCATTGAAGCCGCGCTCAACACCACCGAATTTCGTCTGCGTGAAAACAACACGGGCAGTTTTCCCCGCGGGTTGCTCCTCATGCTGCGAGCTTTGACCACATGGCTTCATGACAGCGATCCCATGCTTTTACTCTCGTTTGAAGGACCGCTTTCGTCAATTAAGTCCAGTGCATCTGCTGACAACAAATATTTCGAAAACTTGATCCAGCGCTACCTGATTGAGAACAGCCACCGGACAACTCTGGTCATGCGCCCGGACCCAAACCTTGAAGAAAAACAGAAGGAAGCCGAAAGTGAACGTTTGACCAACGTTCGCAAACACATGGACGAAGAACAGCTCAAACTTGTTATCGAACACACCCGCACCCTGCGACAGATGCAGGAGGCGCCCGATCCACCGGAGGCCTTGGCGACGATTCCCACCCTCACAATTGACGATCTGGATAAGAATAATAAAATCATACCTATTGCTCAACTGGAGAAGAACGGAGTCAAGATCCTCTACCACGATTTGTTTACCAACGGCATCGTGTACCTCGATGCCGGCTTTGATCTCACCTCGCTGCCGCAGCAATACTTGCAATTCATGCCTCTTTTTACCCGGACGCTGATCGAAATGGGAACCGAAAGCGAAGACTATGTGGCCTTCTCGCAACGAATCAGCAGTAAGACCGGCGGCATTCGCCCGGAGCTTTTCACATCTACGGTTAAAAACGTTGACACAAGTGCGGTCTGGTTCTTTTTACGGGGTAAGGCGATGCCTCCTCAGGCCGGTGAAATGCTGGCTATCCTGCAGGACATGCTGCTCAATGTGAAGCTGGATCAACGCGACCGTTTTCGCCAGATGGTTCTGGAGGAAAAAGCAAGACAGGAACAAAAGCTGGTGCCCGCAGGGCATCAGATGGTCAATTTGCGTTTACGTTCCCATTTTAAAGAAGCCGACTGGGTTGCCGAACAGATGAACGGAGTTAGTTATTTGATGTCTGTGCGAAAGCTTGCCCGCATGGTCGAGGAGAATTGGGACGAGGTCCTGCAGTCGCTGCGAGAAATACGTCGAATCCTTTTCAAACGAGAGATGATGATTCTCAATGTGACTCTGGACGATGAAAGCTGGAAGACTTTCGAGTCCCGACTCGATGATTTTCTAACCTCCATACCATCTCAGAATGCTTCTGTGGAACCGGCCAACTGGCAGCCGGAACATGCACCCCCCTTCGAAGGGATGGTCATCCCAACGCAGGTAAACTACGTGGGAAAAGGGACCAATATTTACAGCAGCGGCTATCACTTTCACGGATCTACCCTGGTGGTTTCAAGATACCTTCGAAATTCCTGGTTGTGGGAACGCATCCGGGTGCAAGGGGGCGCTTATGGCGCTTTCTGCCTGTTCGATCGGCTTTCAGGTACGCTTTCTTTCGTTTCCTACAGAGATCCAAATTTATTGAAAACATTGGAAAATTTCGATCAGACAGCAGAATTTTTGCACACACTCAAGCTCAGTGAAGAAGAGCTCACCAAGGCCATCATCGGCACCATTGGCGATCTAGACAGCTACATGCTGCCAGACGCAAAAGGCTACGCGTCTCTCCTTCGCCACCTTAGCGGCGACTCGGATGAAGATCGACAGAAAATGCGCGATGAGGTGCTTGCAACAACAGCAGTTGACTTTCGGGCATTCGCTGACATACTGGATGTCTTAAAGGAAAAGGGAATTATTAAAGTACTTGGTTCCCAGAGTGCCATTGAAGAATCGCTGGTAACAAAGGATCAATGGCTGAAAGTATTGAAAGTACTTTAGGGAGTTGTCACGGCTATGCTCGAGATGGCTGCAATCTTCGGAGCTTCGTTCACTCTGGCCCTGTCCGGTGCATTAATGCCGGGTCCTCTCCTCACCATAACCATTTCCGAGTCGGCGCGCCGGGGCTTCCGGGCCGGGCCGCTCCTCATGGTTGGTCATGCTATTTTGGAAATGCTGTTGGTTGTGGCTGTCATTCAAGGGTTGGGGCAATATCTGAAATGGCCCACGGTTATAGGCTCGATAGCCCTTCTGGGTGGATTTTTGCTGCTTTATCTCGGAATGGATATGGTGAGGTCGGCCGGAAAGCTTTCCTTAAGGAGTGAAATGGAGGGAGCAAACCTCAAATATTCTCGCCACCCGATTTTGCTGGGTATACTGGGGAGCATTTCCAATCCCTACTGGACCCTCTGGTGGGCGACCATCGGCCTGGGCTACCTGGTGACGGCTATGGAATTCGGGTTCCTGGGCGTGGCCGCATTTTTTCTGGGACACATTGCGGCCGATTTCGCCTGGTACAGCCTGGTGTCGCTCGGGATAAGCAGAGGCAAGACGTTTCTGAAAGACAGTGGATATCAGCATCTCATCAGAGTATGCGGCGTTTTTTTGTTTTGCTTTGGCGGATGGTTCCTGTTCTCCGCCAAAGACTACCTTTCCAAGAGCATGTTTTAGATACATGATACGGAACGGAGCCCGCAGCATGGACAACAAAACGAAGAAAGCAATTTTCGATCAGGTTGCAAAAGAACCATTTGCCAAGAAGTTCGGGATCACCCTGGTAGATCTCGCGGCAGGCTATTCCAGGGTAGAAATGATTTTTACACCCGATATGGAAAATATCTTCAGCATGGCCCATGGAGGCGCTATCTTTGCCCTCATTGACACAGCTTTTGAGACATCGTGCAATTCTCACGGTTCAACGGCCGTAGCTCTCAACGTCACGGTCAATTACTTGGCAGCCCCTTCCAAAGGGGCCAAACTGATCGCGGAAGCCCAGGAAATCAATCTGACCCGAAAAACCGGAAATTACGAGATTAAGGTAAAGGAAGAAAACGGCAAGCTGATAGCGGCCTGCCAAGCTCTGGCTTACCGCAAGGGAGTGCCGCTCCCTTTCCTGGAGACATCAGAGCAGCGTTAGACCTTTTTTCGCCGGCACAATAACATACTTCTTCCTCAGGTTTCTTGTATGCGCGTCATGCTCTATTGCCAGCATGTTCTAGGGGTTGGACACTTCTTCAGAAGCATGGAGATTGCCAGGGCATTCAAACATCATGAAGTCCTTTTTGTCGAGGGTGGAGAACCGCTTGCGGACTTCACTCCGCCATCCCATGTAGAAAGAGTCTTTCTGCCTCCTCTAATGATGGATGCCGAATTCAGTCGGATGGAAACACGAGGAGGAGAACTTGACGAGATCAAATACAGCAGAAAACGCCTCTTCGAGGAGGCGTTTAGGAATTTTGCTCCGAATGTATTTTTGATCGAGCTGTTCCCGTTTGGAAGAAAGTATTTCAAATTTGAGCTTTTGCCTCTTTTGCAGGCGATCAAGCAGGAAGCGCTGCCGGTCAAAGTGGTCTGCAGTCTGAGAGACATTCTAGTAGAAAAGAAAGACCAGACCGGCTATGAAGAGAGAGTCATCAGGATCTTAAATACCTTTTTTGATCTTCTCTTAATCCACTCCGACCCTCAACTGATTCGACTTAATGAGACTTTTTCAAGAGTGGAGGATATTGACATACCGATAGAGTACACCGGATTCGTAACGAGACAACCCCCTCATGCCGCAGCCGCCGACCGCACCGGTTTGGTTGTGGTGAGCGGTGGAGGAAGCCCGGTCGGCAAGGACCTTTTGACTGCAGCCATTAGTGCCGGTCAATCATTGCCCGATCAGGAGCTACATATGCGCGCTTTTGCCAGTCCCTTCATGGAGTCGGACGACCTTGATTACCTCGAAAAACTCGCAGCTAAAGATGAGCGTACTACCTTGCTCCCGTTTTCCTCGGAGTTTTTAAGCGAACTTGCCGCCGCCGATCTTTCCATCAGCATGGCCGGTTACAATACCTGCATGGATATCCTCAGCAGTGGTGTAAAGGCCCTTGTTTACCCCTTTCCCCAAAATCGAGAACAAAGAACACGAGCGGAAAAACTTCAGGAACTGGGAGTCCTCGCAGTCCTTGAGACCCTGCGGGTTGATTACCTGGCCGCGCAGATTTCAGCTAAAATGAAGTATAAGAATCCTCATCCTGCAGCGGCTGCAATTCTGAAAGATGGTGCTGCAAACGCCGTACATATTGTTGAAAAATATTTCAGTAGACTTTAAGATAGGCTCCAGGTGCTAACAATTATTAGAGCTAGACTATTGTTGACATAGTTTCAGCGATTCCTCTAAGATCATCTCGTCATGCTCATGAAGGCGGTCATCTGGTAAGTCAGTCGTACATTCCGGATTGCCGCTTGCGTGGGAATGCCGAGGGCGCAGCTATGTTGTAGTTGTTAAAGATATAAAACTGCAGTCAAGCAATCATTCGAATTGATACGGGAAGAGATCAGTGAAGACATCCGTTGAGAGACAGGTGGTCTTGCCCTGGAACCAGGTTGTTAGAATTTCTTTCAACTCCATTAAAGCGCGCTTTTTCCGATCTCTCATCACCACGCTCACTCTCACCCTCGCTGTCGCCTTTGTCGCCTTTACCTGGTCCAGTTATGACATGCTCAATTCCATTTGGCCGCATGCCGACAAATCTCTTCAAGAATTGATTACCACTAAGGGCTATGAACTCACTGAAAAAGGCTTCGGCAGCAGTCCCAAAGACATATGGTTGGCCATTTTGTCTGTGCTGGTCTGCGTGGTGGGCATCGTCAATGCGCAACTGATGGCCGTAACGGAAAGATTTAGAGAAATCGGCACGATCAAATGTCTGGGCGCACTGGACAGCTTTGTAGTGCGCATCTTTTTGCTGGAAGCCGTTTATCAGGGGCTCATAGGCGGGTTAAGCGGAAGCCTCCTGGGGATATTGGTTGCAACCCTGTCGCTCATCTGGAAGTTCGGATCAGCTGTACTCTATTACTGGCCCTTTTTGCAAATGCTCGCCACCATAGCCTGGGCCTCAGGACTGGCAGTTTTTCTATCGCTGATCGGGGTAACTTATCCAGCACTGGTAGCCGCCAAAATGCAGCCGGCAGTGGCTTTGAGGGCAGAGGAATAATTTCCAAGATAGGACGGATCATGTATCGCGATGAAGGACACAATGTTGTCAGGCTGTCAGAAGTCACTAAGGTCTTCAAGATGGGGAATAACAAGGTCGAAGCCCTCAAGGGAGTTGATCTCACCATAAAAACAGGGGAATACCTTTCCATAATGGGGCCTTCAGGGTCCGGCAAATCAACTCTTTTCAACATGATCGGTGCCTTGGACAAACCCACATCCGGAAGAGTGTTTATAGATGAAGTGGATGTGGCGCAGTTGGACGCTTATGAACTGGCCTGGCTGCGGTGCCGAAAAATCGGCTATATTTTCCAGACATTCAATCTCATCCAGGTCATGACCGCCATCGAAAATGTAACTTTGCCAATGGTTTTTGCCGGTATGAACCGAGACGAATATACCGAAAAAGGCATGGAGCTCCTTAAGATCGTCGGTTTGGCGGAGCGCTATCAGCATAAACCTTCGGAATTGTCCGGCGGGCAGCAACAAAGAGTTGCCATTGCTCGCTCGCTGGCAAACGATCCGGCTATTGTGCTGGCGGACGAACCCACCGGAAACCTCGACCTGACTACTGGTGAAGAAATCATCTTCCTGCTCAAACAGCTTTCAAAAGAAAGAGGCGTAACCATTATTTCGGCCACGCACGATGTCAAAATGTTGAATGTCTCGGATCGAGTCGTTTGGATTCGCGATGGACGTATCGACCGCATCGAGGATCGAGATAAACTTAAAATCTCCATTGGTGAAGTGGCATGAAAAACTCTCTACAACGATGGAAGAAAGTCCGAACGACGACCTGTGCCCTCGCCCTCGCGATTGCAACTTTAGCCCTATGCGGAACCTCAGGAAAGGCTGCGGCGCAGGATATGATGAGCGATATGGCATTCTTCGCCGGCATCAAAGATCGTTCCACCGGATCGCCCGGATCTGAAAAGGCTGCGGAATACATCCTGCAATCATTTCGTAAAGCAGGTCTCAAAGAAGTTGGTATGCAGGACTTTCTCACACCCATCCCGGAGGTTATTTCAGCCTCTCTTGAAATTGAAGGACAGCCGCCTTTGGAGCTCTATCCTTGGGGACCCAACATGGTTTACCTGCCGATGACTCCTGCAGAGGGTCTGACCGGGCGCCTAATTTATGCCGGAACCGGCAATTTTGCCGAGTTCAACAAAAAAGAAATCGAGGGCAGCATCGTCCTGATGGACATGTCCTCTTACCAAAATTGGCTGAACGCCTCTATGCTGGGAGCAAAGGCACTGATTTTTCTGGGCAACAAGGATTCTATTCGAGGGCAATTCAAGGAAAAGAACATCCCCACACCGATGGCTTTCCCGCGATTTTGGGTGCCCCGGGATGCCGGCGAGCAACTCAAAAAGCTGGCGCTGAATCAATCCGTTTCGGTCACGGTTAAAGCAAAAACGAAGTGGGCGCACAAACTCGTACATAATTGCTACGCCATTCTGCCCGGAAAATCTTCCAAACTTCGGGATGAACTGATCGTTCTGGATGCTTTTTACGATGCCTCCTCCCACATCCTGGGTTTGGCCCCGGGCGCGGGCGAATCCACCTCCATATCCATGCTCTTGTTGTTGGCCCGAGAACTGGCGAAAAATCCACCAGACAGAAGTGTTTTATTTCTCGCAGCTACCGGCCACGGGCAGGGATTGGCGGGAATGAGGCAGTTTACCTGGGCGGTGACCACCCGACGAAAAATTCTTCGAAGAGAAAAAAAGAGCCTAAGTGAGGAGAAAGAAGAGGTCGACCATGAGATCGAGCTTCTGGAAAAGGGTGATCCCTTCGCCATCAAAGATCCAAAGGATCGTGCGCTCGTCTGGCAAATCGTGCTGGAAAGAGCCAGGGACAAAGTCGATGAGCTGACCCGAGAAATACAATATCAAAAGTCCGCTTCCGAAAACAGCACCGCATTAGACATGGCGGATGCCCGTCCCTATCGCCGCCTTTCCTGGATCAATAATATGAACGACCTGACTCCCGAACAAAAATCACTTTCCCGGGAGCTTCTCGATGGAGTGATTCCAGACCTTAAGCTCAAGCGTGATGAATTGAAGCTCCGACGTCGTGTTCTTAGATCCACCGAGCAGCTTTCCAGCAAACTCATTGATTTGGAGTCGGTTCTCTATCTCGATCTCAATTTATCATCCCATTCTCCCTTCGTTGGTTTGGCCGAACTCGGTCAGACTTTTCCCATCAGGCAAGATGTCAAACGCATCGTTAGATCGAGACGGCTGGCAGACATTTTGACTGCAACCGGTGACCAGACGGCGAAGGAAATCGGCGTCTCAAATATGTTCAAAAATCTCCTGAGGGGCAATGCCGCGCTGGGGAATTTTGGGCAATGTCATACTGAAAACTGCCTGTGCTGCGATATTGCAGCTATAGGAGGGCTTCCGGCCGTCTCGCTGGTCACGCTGGACGATAACCGTTCGTTCTGGTCTACGCCAAACGATACTCTGGACCGGGTAGATACCGATAATATCGAGAAGCTGCAAAAGTTCTTCCCGGCGTTTTTGAGCAAGGTCTTTTCCCATCAGGATCTCGCTTCCGGCATTACCGGCCAGCTTCGAGGTTTAGCCAGCCTCGAGGGTACAACCAAGTTCATTCGCCAGGGAGAGCTTTTCGCAGATCAACCCGCGCCCAACACAATCATCAACGTCATCCAAGGCGACTCTATTTTCCGCGGCATGTCCTTCCAGGATGGCAGTTTTTTTATTCCCGGACTGGCCAACAAGAGAGCGTCATTTCAGAAATTAATCGTCGAGCCGTACGGAGTAGATCCCAAAACCGGCCTGGTAAAATGGACCGCGGACAAGAACCAGACCGGCAAAGTAAACTATCGAATTAAAGTGAAAACCGACCTGGCAAGTACTTCGTTGATCATGTTCCACTGCAAACAGACAGATGTGGTGGGCATCTTCGACCCTCAAGACATGGGCCATTTGACCAAGGTTGAACTGCTCAACGCGGCGACGGAAACCAAACCCGTGCGCTATTGGTACAGCAGAATTGACGGCCGCGACACGAACGTAATATCGATATTTTTGGAGCGCGGCACCTGGTTCAAGCTGATTTTGTCTCAATCGATGGTCAGCAAAGAATTATTTTTGCTTAACAGTACGGATCAAATCCCTACCGGCAAGGGCTTCCTCATCGGGAACCCCCCCACCATACCTGTAACTCCCAAGCAGGTAGCCAACGACCTCCAATATCTGGTGAGTAGACGACTCAAGAACCTGTTTAAACACGGCATAGCCAACCGTTATCTGCAGGTGCTTAATGATACGGCTGACCAGGAACTGGCTTCTTCCGAACAAAGCCTTGCTGCCAATGTCTACGATAAATTCTGGAAAAACACAGTGTCGGCATGGGCTCAAATGAATGTAGTCTACAGCCAAATCGAAAGCACGGAAAGAGACGTTTTGACGGGAGTGATGTTCTTTATCGCCCTCTTTGTTCCGTTTGCCTACTGCATGGAAAGATACCTTTTCAGTTTTCGGGATATATACAGGCAGATTGTAGCATTTATTGTCATTCTACTGATTACCATTTTCACCATTCGGGCACTGCATCCCGCTTTTCAGTTGACCTACAGCCCCATGGTGGTGATCATCGCCTTCTTCATTGTTGGCCTCTCGTTGTTGGTTGCCTGGATCATTTTCATGCGCTTTGAAAGGGAGATGGACGAACTGCATGACACTTATTCCGTTTCCAATCGAAAGACGGACCAGGTGAGCAAATGGCAGGCCTTTGGCGCTGGATTTGCCATCGGGGTATCCAATCTCAATCGAAGGAAACTGCGCACAGCTCTTACCTGTACCACTCTTGTCATCCTAACCTTTACCGTCATGTCTTTTACCAACGTCAAGAGCCTGCATAAAACCACCCGCACCAGCCTGGCTGCAGAGAACCCTTACCGGGGCATCCTGATAAGGCACCAGTTCTGGTTCCCTCTTACAATGCTGCTGCTTGACGATATGCATGCACGATTCGACAACGAATCCTCGGTTTGGCCCAGGAGCTGGATCATGCCGGGTGAAACCCGCAATCAGGCGATCACCAGTGTACGTCGCCTTGGGAAAAATGCCCCGGCGGAGGGCGTATTGGGAGTGGGATCGAACCCCCCGGAGTATTTTACGAAAATCGTCAAGTATGGCCGCTGGTTCAATCCGGATGAAAAGAATGCCATTTTGCTGCCTATTGCCATGGCGGAGCAGCTGGGGCTCGATCCGAAGACCGACTTGGGTGCAACCGTAACTTTGATGGGAGACCCTTTTAAAGTAGTGGGCTACTTCGAAGGCAAGCTCATGGAAGCATCGAAGGACCTCGACCAAACCCCGATCACGCCGGCCTACGAGGAAATGCTTCACAGTCAGGATCTGTCGGAAGCTGAAATCGAAGCGATGCAGTCAGGTGAACAAATGGCACCCACCTCGCAAAAATTCCGTTTCGCGAATGCCAAAGCCACCGCAATTATTCCTTTTTCAACCTGCATCCAGTATGGCGGCAAATTGATGGCCATTTCCGTTCTCCCCGGTCCGAAGCAAGAACCCCTCCAAATAGCGGACGGCCTCTCAACCTGGCTGGCATACCCGTTGTTTGTCGGGCAGGATGGGATATGGTACCACAGTGCCAGCACCACTGTACGCTACCAAGGGGTAGCCAATTTGATCGTACCGATTCTGATCGTCATTTTTATCTGTCTGAACACCTTGATCGGGCATGTCCATGAGCGACAAAGGGAAATCGGAACGTATACATCAGTTGGGCTCGCACCTACTCACGTAGGGTTTCTGTTTATCGTAGAAGCCATGTCAATGGCGGTTATATCAACTGTAATCGGCTACATTCTGGCGCAGCTGAGCGCCAACTACCTGGGGAATACAGGTCTTTTCTCTCAACTCACATTCAATTACTCCTCTCTGGCAAGTGTGGCTTGCATGTTTTTGGTTTTTTCGGTAGTTTTTCTGGCGTCGCTCTACCCTGCAAGACTCGCTGCGGAAATCGCCATGCCGGACATTAATCGATCCTGGTCTTTACCCGAAGCCGAAGGAGAAGAAATAGTCATGCACCTTCCCTTCCTACTGAAATACGAAGAAGAAAAAGGGATCATGGGATTTTTGCACGCCTTCTACAGCTCACACCAAGATGTCAGCCAGGGGGCCTTCATCGTGGATGAAACCCAGATGGATGTCGATGCGCCCGTGCTGGCCGGAGGCCAGGTGCCGGCGCCCGTATGCTTGCTCCTCCGAATGAACGTCTGGCTGGCCCCCTTTGATTTTGGAATCAAACAAAGGCTTCAGCTGCACTGCTGCCCGTCGCCCGACAACCCGGGATATCTGGAGGTCGCGCTTCGTATGATCAGGTTGTCCGGAGAACGTTCCGCCTGGGAGAGAGCCAACAAGAACTTTATTAAGGCGCTGCGCAAGCAGATGCTCCTGTGGCGCCTTATGGATCCAAAAGCGAAAGGGCAATTCCAACAACTGGTGCCGGGGGATTACGCCGGGCAGTTGGAGGAAGCCCGACCATGAGAGAACCGAAAATACGCCTGTCGGCTGTTGTGATTGGGCTTGTTTTTGTTTTTTTATCCTGCGCATTCACTCCATACAACAATATCAAACTGCAGAACAGCCCCCTTGCAGGCGGACATTTTCCTCTAATATCCTTCGCTTGCCTGCTGCTTTTGCTGGTTGTCATTAACCCGGTACTCTCCTTGATCAGAAAGAGCTGGCGCTTCCATATGTTCGAGGTGCTCCTTATCTGGGCCATGATAACCGTGGCTACAGGTATTGCCTATACCGGATTACTGCGCACATTCATCATCAATCTCACTACTCCAGCCTGGTTTGCAACCTCGGCCGGCGATCTTGGCAAATTGCTTCTTCCCCTGCTTCCTTCCGCCTTATTTCCGAAGAACCCCGACATTATCCAACCGCTTTATTATGGGTTGAAAGGCGGGCTGGACATGGGATGGTGGGAGATCATCACCCACATTCCCTGGGATATATGGGTATTGCCGATGCTCTGGTGGGGCATTTTTATCGTATTTGTTTATGCAGCTCTGCTGGGTATGACCGGGGTATTCTCACACCAGTGGATCGAAAACGAGAAGATGAACTTCCCACTGCTTCGTGTTCCTCAAATCTTGTGTGAGGAGTCGGAGAGCAACACTTTATTCAAGTTCCTCCGTCATCGATATTTCATCATTGGGTTCTGCATTCCTCTTTTTTTACATACATTCAACGGACTGCATACCTATTTCCCTCAGGTCCCGGAACTACCGACCATCATTCTGACCCAGGGCTATATCCCCAAAGAAGGCATACTGTCGGGATTCTACAAGATGAAGATCTTTATATATCCGGCTTTTATTGGGTTTGCCTTTCTCACCTCCAACCAAGTGTCATTCAGCTTGTGGTTTTTTTTCGTACTCGGGGGGTTTCTACCGGGTATTCTGGAATTCTTAGGATGGCGCCTTCCGGCAGCCGCTCTCGGAACAACATTCGGCCCCGTGCTTTCCAGAGTCGAAGAGATGCAAATGGTGGGGGCCTTCGGGATTTTTTTCCTGTTCATTTTGTGGCTTGCCAGGCAGCATCTCTTGCTGGTCTTTCGATCACTTTTTAGTCGTAAATATTTACCCGACTACCACGGCCTCATGTCGCCCCGTCTGTCATTATACCTCTTTGCCGGTGGCTTTGTGGGTATCGTCGTTTGGATGAGTTTCTTCGGCATGGATCCTCTGGCGGCCATCGTCTTCTTGGCGGTATGTTTCATGCTGCAATTGGTCGCTGCACGCCTGATCTGCCAGGGCGGGCTGCCATACTTCACTTTGACCGCCGCTCCATCGGACGGCTTCCTCGCGTTCATGAATACGCATATGATTGGCCCTCTTACCCTGTATCTTGCAATGGTGGTGCAAAAGGTCACCTTTCTGGATATGCGCGAATCCCTGGCGCCTTCTTTGTTCCACGCTTCCAAGCTCTCGGACGGGAGTCATCCGAGGAATCGTTTCCTGTGGGGTATTGTATGGGCTATCGGCCTCGGATTGGTTGTTTCCTTCGTTGCCATGATGGCCCTGTACTACAAATTCGGGATTTCCACCTTGCCCGACGACTGGGCAATAGAGACCGCCCGCAGAGTCCACGAAAATGTCGGTCAACTCTTGGAGTATCCAGAGCAACCCAAGGAATGGAGCATCACATTCACTATGGTCGGCGCTGGAGTAATGACTTTTCTGGTGTTGGGTTACCATCATTTTCTGTGGTGGCCGCTGCATCCGATCGGCTATTTGACTACCTACAGTTCTGCAATGGACATTTTGTGGTTCAGCTTCTTTATCGGATGGGTCAATAACGCGCTGACTCTGCGATATGGGGGCGTCACCCTATATAAAGAAGTAAGGCGTCTTTTCATCGGCCTGGTAGTGGGAGACATGGTGATGGCCGTAGTGTGGTTGATCGTGGGCATCTTCACCGCGATCAGCTACCATGTGCTGCCATTGTGAGATCTGTCTGGTTCTTGTCCAGAACTTTGTAGGGGATGGCTTTAGTCCAGCTGAAATGAGCAGCCCTTTAGGGCTGCACTACGTGAGAAAAAGAGATACCGGACGGAGACTAGCTAGTCTAGCTCGATTGTTCCTGGTAAGGTTGAAACAAGGGGGTCTTAGTCTACAGTTCTTGTTCTGCGCCATCAGCGGGGATTTGCAATGTACGAGGATCAAGATAAGGAACTTAAGGAATATCGAGACCTATTAAAGCCACCGGAGGAATTTGAAGAGGGGTTTGGCTGGAAGTCTGTCATCGGGGCTATCCTCATTGGATTCTTGATGATGCCGGGATCGATGTATCTCGGACTGGTAGTCGGAACAGGAATTGGTCCGGCAGCACGCTGGGTAACGGTCATCCTGTTCGCTGAGGTAGCCAAACGCGCCTACACCCGCTTGCGCCAGCAAGAGGTATTTGTCCTCTACTACATGGCCGGCGCTGCGATGGCCTCGCCTTTCTCCGGTCTCCTCTGGAATCAGTACCTCGTGCAGTCCGAAGCCGCAAGAATGCTTGGCCTGACTCAATATATTCCTCAGTGGATTGCCCCTCAACCCGGGTCTGAATCCTTTGTAGAACGCAGCTTCTTTCACCGTGACTGGTTAATCCCCATTCTTCTTATGGTGGGATTTGAAATCATCTCGGCTGTCGACCACTTCGGCTTGGGATATGCACTGTATCGGCTGACATCGGACGTTGAAAAACTCCCCTTTCCCATGGCCCCGGTTGGAGCCTTGGGAAACATGGCCCTTGCCGAATCCACTCAACGAAAGGAGGACAGCTGGAAATGGCGCGTTTTTTCCATCGGAGGGATGATCGGTCTATGTTTCGGGGCGGTCTATGTTCTGCTGCCGGCCGCCTCCGGCGTTATCCTGAATGAACCGGTGCATCTACTGCCCATCCCATGGATTGAACTCACCGACGTCACCGAGGACCTTTTGCCCGCTGTCGCGACTGGAATCAACATGGACTTGGGACTCTTGTTCCTGGGGATGGTTCTTCCCTTCTGGGCAGTGATCGGCGGTGGCATTGGTCTCATATTGACGTTTATCGCCAACCCCATCCTCTATCATCACGGTATCCTGCACCGCTGGCACAAAGGAATGGGAACCGTTGACACCATTTTCGCCAACAATTTTGATTTCTACATGAGTTTCGGGATCGGTATCGGGCTGGCTATCGCCCTCATTGGAATTTTGCACGTGATCTACAGTTTCAGCCAAGAACATATGGGAACCTTCCGCGAGAGGCTCAAAACTCTTTTCACACCTCCGCCGGGCCGCGGAGATTTCAGTATTTGGTTAGCTATCGGAATTTACGTCGCTTCCACAACCTCCTATGTGCTTCTATCGTCGTACCTTGTGCCGGGATTCCCATGGATTTTTCTGGTAGCTTACGGGCTCATCTATACCCCCATCATCTCTTATATCTCCGCCAGAATGGAGGGAATTGCGGGTCAGTTCGTAACCCTTCCCATGGTTCGGGAGGCCAGTTTTATCGTGGCCGCAAGGTACTTTGGCTACTCTGGAATCGGCATCTGGTATGCTCCAATTCCATTTCATAACTACGGCAAAGCGACGGTAAGGTGGCGTGAAATAGAACTGACCGGCACGAGTTTTCGAAGCATCATCAAGGCGGAAATTCTCGTCTTACCCATTGTCTTGATAGCGAGTTTGCTCTTCTCGCAATACATCTGGCGGTTGGCCCCCGTCCCCTCCAGTCAATACCCTTACGCCCAGCAATTGTGGCATCTGCAGGCCCTCAACACGCTGCTCCTGCAAAGCGCGACATTGGAAGGAGATTCGCCATTTTTTCAGGCGTTAAAATTAGATTATGTGGGAATCGGCCTGGCTCTGGGCAGCGTAATCTACGCCGTGCTTGCCTATTTGAAACTGCCCATCATGTTGATCTATGGTGTGGTCCGAGGGCTGGGACAGTCCACCCCACACAGCATCTTTCTGGAACTCATCGGAGCCTTTTTAGGGCGCTATTATTTTATCAAAAAATACGGTTTGTCCTGGCGCCAATACGCGCCGGTTTTGCTGGCCGGGTTTTCTTGCGGCATGGGTCTCATGGGTATGCTTGCCATGGGCTTTACCCTCATTATGCGTTCCCTCAGAAGTTTGCCATATTGAATAATGATTCATTGTTCATTTTCGTTCCCGCCGCGGGTTCCCCACCAGTCATTGCGAACATGAAATGACCCCCCCGGATAAGGCACTAATAATATTTCTCCGCTATCCTCAGCCCGGTAAAGTCAAATCGAGGCTTGCAGCGGGACTGGGCGATCGCGAGGCCTGTGAAATATATCAAAAGCTTGTGCGTAGAACGTTGGGGGTAGCAACTGACTTTAAGCGAGCCAGAGGCGACGTCGACATATTGGCATTCTTCACTCCCGCCGACCAAAGACCCCAGTTGGAAAGATCGTACCCGGGCCCATGGAGATTCGTTGCTCAAAGCGGCTCCCACATTGGAGACCGCATGGATCTGGCTATTCGGCAGACTTTTTCCGAAGGCTACAGGCAGGTCGTGTTGGTCGGAACGGATATTGCCAACCTTGCCGCATCGGATTTCGAGGAAGCGTTCGCTTCCCTGAAGCAAGGTTATGCCGTCCTCAATCCTGCCTCAGACGGAGGCTTTTATCTGATTGGATTGAATCGCCCCTGCCCTTCTGCCTTCGCGTCAAAAGAATGGAGCACCGCGACGGTATTCAAAAGGACGAAAGAACTGCTGGAGAAAGCCGGCTTCGGGGTTAAAGTCAACAGCGAAAGGCGGGACGTCGACCGACCTGAAGATATCGCTCATTTGCGCGAACAGCCTCTTTTGCAAAATCGTATTTCAATTATTATTCCCACAAGACGAGACTTTGAAAAACTTCGGCCAATGCTCGACACTTTGGAGGCTCAGCTATGGCCGGGTGATGAAATTATTATCAGTTTTTCCGGCAAAGGACCATGTATTGATACACTTAACGCACTCGATCCGCGAATTCGCCTGATTCGTTCTCCTGCAGGCAGAGGACTTCAACTCAACCGTGGAGCGCGGGAAGCGAAAGGGAATTTATTCTGGTTCCTGCACGATGACAGTGTCCCGCCTGACCAGTTTAGCTATGACGTGCGTAAGATCTGTGTGGATTTGCAATACAGTCTGGGCAGTTTCTTACTGGGCTATGCCCCTTCCAACCGCTCCATGGATCTGATTGCCCGCTGGGCGAACTTTAGAACCCGGCGCCTGTGGCTTCCTTATGGGGACCAGGGGTTCTTCTGCCGATCTGAAGTATTTTGGCAACTGGGTGGATACCGGCACCGGTATATAATGGAGGATGTCGACTTCGTGCGCCGCTCGAAGCAAATCGGCAAACTGTTGATCGTTCCTGAAACGCTGTACACTTCACCGAAGAGATACCTTGGCAAAGGAATTCTTCGGGCAGCTCTTGAAAATCACCTGACCATGCTGCTCTACCTAATGGGTGTCAATGAGAACAAGCTGTACACTTTCTATTATCGATGACTGCCTATCCCACGCTTACCAAAAAGGCAGCCGCACTTGGAATTTAAGTAAAGATCTTCGCCGCCATGTACTGCACGCCGCGGCAGCTTCACATCTTTCTCTGTGGGGCAGCAATTCCTCAGTATACTCCCAGCCTCGCCAAGTAAGCCGTTATGCCAAAATTGATATGTTTACAAGCTGTTATAGATATGTTTTAGATTCTTTGTAGAAGGATGATCTGGCGGTTTATCTTAACCTTAACTCGATGTTTCGTTTGGTGCATGGAGTGAACTTCATTGCGTGGCTTATTTGGTTTTCTGGTTTCAGACACAGAAAGGAGAACAATACATGGATAAGATACTTCGGATAGATATGGGCGCAGAAGGCGGCCCGAAGATCACCGAAACTCCTTTGGGAGACTATGCGGGAATGGGCGGCAGGGGGATGACCTCTGCAATCGTTTCCAAGGAAGTCCCCCCCACATGCCATCCGTTGGGAGCGGAAAACAAGCTGGTGATCGCCCCGGGGCTTCTCAGCGGCACCACGGGAGCTATGTCTGGCAGGCTCTCGGTGGGGTGTAAAAGTCCTCTTACCGGCGGCATCAAAGAAGCCAACGCCGGCGGCCAGGCTTCCCAGGTGATGGCAAGGCTGGGTTATGCAGCCATCGTGCTGGAGGGCAAGCCGAGAACGGATGACCTCTACAAGGTGGTTATCAATCAGGACGGAGTTAAAATAAGCGTTGATAACAGTTTGAAGATGCTTCCCAACTACGATCTGGTTGAAAAGATCAAGGGCGAGTTCGGAGACAAGGCAGCCTGCATTTCCATCGGACCTGCGGGGGAGATGAAAATGAGTGCCGCCTCTATTGCCTGCACCGACATGGAAATGAGACCGACCCGGCACGCCGGCCGTGGAGGCGTGGGGGCGGTGATGGGAGCCAAGGGGGTGAAGGCGATTGTGCTGGATGATACCGGTAAGAAGATGCGCTCGCCGAAAGATCCCGAGAAGTTCAAAGAAGCCAACAAACGCTTTGTCGAGGGGCTCCGCACCCATCCGGTTACCGGGCAGGGGCTCCCCGCATACGGCACCAACGTTTTGACCAACATCATCAATGAAGCCGGCGGGTATCCCACCTATAATTTCAAGCAAGGCCGCTACGACGAAGCCCATCTGATCAGCGGCGAGACTCAGGCGGAGACCGAAACAGCCCGCGGCGGAATGGCCACCCATGGCTGTCACCGCGGCTGTGTGATCCGCTGCTCGGGAATCTATCACGATAAAGACGGCCACTTTTTAACCAAACAGCCAGAGTACGAAACCGTTTGGGCCCATGGCGGAAACTGCGGCATTTGTGATCTGGACGCCATTGCCAAACTGGACTTTCTGGATGACAACTACGGGCTTGATACCATAGAAATGGGAGCGACCATAGGGGTTGCCATGGAAGCCGGGCTGCTCAAGTTCGGAGACGCCGAAGGGGCGATCAACCTGATGCATGAAGTGGGTAAGGGAACGCCTGTCGGGCGCATAATAGGCAATGGAGCCGCGGTGACCGGCAAGGTGTTCGGAGTGGAACGGGTGCCCGTAGTGAAGGGCCAGGCGCTTCCCGCCTATGATCCGAGAGCCGTGCAGGGAATGGGAGTAACCTATGCTACCAGCCCCATGGGAGCCGATCACACAGCCGGCTATGCGGTAACGGCAAACATCCTTAAAGTGGGAGGAGAAGTCGATCCGTTAAAGCCCGAAGGGCAGATCGAGCTTTCGAGAAACCTGCAGATTGCAACCGCCGCGGTGGATGCAACCGGAATGTGTCTTTTCATCGCTTTTGCTCTGCTGGACCAGCCGGATACCTTTCAGGCGCTGCTGGATATGCTCAACGCATTTTACGGTTTTGATTTGACGGCGGACGGGGTAACGGATTTGGGCAAGAAGATCCTTTCCATGGAGCGGGATTTTAATGCCCGAGCCGGCTTTACCGCTCAGCAGGACAGACTGCCGCGGTTCTTTACCAACGAAGAACTTGCTCCACACAACGTCACCTTCGGAGTGAAGGACGAAGAGCTCGATCAGGTCTTTAACTGGTAAGTTACTTACCGGCTATTCGAAGCGGCAGACCTTCGTTAAAGCATCTACCATTCTTCTTTTCCACGACGGGGTAAAACCTCGTCGTGGATTTCAGTCCTTTAATTTTCCCCACCTATAACAGCTTTTGCTGTACATTCTCGAAAAACTCGGGCAAACAATATGGGGTGACTCCAGCGGCTTGTGCTGCGATCGCGCTGATGTTGGATGTTATACCGGTTAAGGATTGAAAGTTTTATTTTTGTAGGAGCGGCTTCCAGCCGCGAATCTTTGTCAGTCGCGGCAAGATGCCGCTCCTACAGCGAAATAAGGGATAGTGGATCGATAGAAATCAACCTAAACGGTTATAGATATTGGATTTTGGATTACCCATCTCGCACAAAGCAACCTATATCAACCATCCAACACCCAACATCCGCAAAATATAGTGTTTAAGAAAATGATTTTGGTTTCCGAGTAGGCTGGGTTGAGGTACGAAACCCAGCAAAATAGGCGTTGGGTTTCGCGCTACTCAACCCAACCTTCACCTAACAGCCCTCAAGAGAGAGGGAGTTCTCGGACAGGCTCCTAGCGGATATCCAACATCCGACAAATGTAGATTTTGATACGAAACTTATAAGAAGTTGAATGGTTTTTTCACAAGTCTATGGATCCTTTGATAAAATTTCCAGAAAAGTGCTTGACGGCAAGATTTTGCCGAAGGGAAAAACGGTTTTTGGTCGAGGTTGAAACCACCGACCAAAGATTCTGGGTTCATTGCAACAATTCGGGCACTATGCTCGGATTGCTCAAACCCGGAGCGGAGGTATTGATTTCACCGGCTCAACGGCCCGGCCGCCGACTGTCGCACACCCTCGAACTGATAAAACTCGAGGATGAATGGGTAGGTGTAAATACCCTCACCCCCAATCGGATTCTTCGAAAGGCCTGGGAATTGTCCCTCCTCCCTGAAATGGCGTCCTATACAGACTACAAGAGCGAAGCCAAGATTGGCTCGAGCCGGCTTGACGCCCGTTTAACGGGATCCGATGGGACTCTGTGGGTTGAGGCTAAAAATGTGACTCTGGTGGAAGATGAGGTGGCCTATTTTCCAGACGCGGTAACACAAAGAGGGCAAAAACATTTGCTGGAATTGATCCAGTTGGCTCGGTCCGGTACTCGGGTCGCCTGCTTTTACCTGATACAGAGGCCTGATGCCCGCTGTTTTGCGCCTGCGGATTTCATCGACCGGACCTTTTCTGATTTGTTTTGGCAAGCATTAGATGCCGGAGTAGAGGCATGGCCCTATCAAGCTTTAATTTCCCCTGAAGGCATCGGTCTGGGCTCGCCGCTGCCCCTCTCCATGCCGCCAAAAACCTAGTCAGCAAGTCCCGGAATTCCGGCTTCAGGGAATGCAAGCCGGGCCCCATCCCCAAGGGTACGACAGGCACGAACCATACCAACCCCACCCCCAAAAGTAGGGACGATAATAGTAAGGACTGTAATAGGCGGGCGGAGGCTGCCAGAGGTGAATCTCTTCAACGGCAATAACGGGATAAGTGTATTCGATCCCGCTTACCGGAAGAACCTCCTTGCCAGTCACTCTGCCGGCAACAGTAATCCTTCTGCCCTTTTGATAAACTTCGCTGTCCAGATACCCTACCGCCCTGATGATAAATCTGCCCTGCGAATACTCTACGCTCATGGGTAATTGGTCGTTGCCCAGCGGCGTTTGGAGCACTTTGATCGATGTATAGCCCGGCTTATTGGTGGTATCAATAATGACACCTCCCCAAATAACGGTCTGACCGATGAAATCGTCGGGATTTTCCAGGACTGCCGCGAATGTTGGCGCATCAACAGCCTGTTCGCGCAATTGAGAGGAGATGACGTATTGGGCGCAGCCGGCAGTTAGCATTAGCAGGACGATCACCAAGGATAATTGAACCGATCTCCTCTTTCCCATCTCCGTGTCTCCGATAAAAAGTCTTCATGAGGTGTTCCGCAGGTTATGCCAGTTCAACAATATCAATATTCAAAAGGTAACCCTTTTCCCGTTCATAAGAAAGAGTTAAGGTGGTTGATCGAATACCAGCAACCTAGTTCACCGCGGAGCTTTAAGCAAACATGAGAGAATCTTTTTCGATATTCGCCGGATGGCTGATTGATGGAACAGGGGAGCCATCAAGAGAAAATATATTCATTCGGGTCGAGCATGGCCTGATTCGTTCGGTAAGGCCAGCCCGGCAGGCCGACATGTACACACACGATCTCATCAATGTGTCCAACTGCACGCTGTTGCCGGCGCTTCTGGATTGCCATGTACATCTATGTATGTCGGGCACCACCGATGAGGAAGTACGACGAAAGCAGTTGAGTTTTGGTTTTGAACAGGCGGAAAAGGTCATCAGAGTTCACCTTTTGGACCATCTTTCCTATGGCACGGTGGCGGTTAGAGATGGCGGCGATTACGGGGCCCATAGTCTTCGATATAAAAAAGAAAAACTTGCAAATGATGGGCTTCCAATTTCCCTGCTGTCCCCGGGCAAAGCATGGCGTGCCCGCGGACGCTACGGGCGGCTCATCGGGCGACCGCCGGCAGATGGAAAAAGTCTGGCTGAAGCAGTAGAAGAGAAGAATGGTGAAACCGATCATATCAAAATTGCGAACTCGGGAGTCAACAGCCTGATTCAATTCGGAAAGGAAACACGCCCGCAATTTCAAGAGGCGGAACTGGCAGAAGCTATCCGCATCGGCCGAGGCAGGGGCCTTAAAACCATGGTACACGCCAACGGAAAAGAGCCGGTGCGCACCGCGCTGCAGTCGGGCTGCCACTCCATCGAGCACGGTTTTTTCATGGGCAAAGACAACCTGGAATGGATGGCAGAGCGTCAGGTTTTCTGGGTTCCTACCGCCTACAGCATGAAGGCCTACGCCGACCTTTTGGGGAATGGGAGCGTCGAGGCAGAAGTCGCCAGAAGAAATCTGGACCACCAGCTTGAACAAATTTCAATGGCGAGAAAATTGGATGTCCCCATAGCGCTGGGGACCGATGCAGGGGGTCTGGGAATCAATCACGGAAAAGCCCTGAGCGAAGAGATCAAGCTTTTAATGGCAGCGGGATATCCGCTGGAATGTTCAATTCGTGCTGCAACTCTGGATGCCGCTCGACTGCTCGGTCTGGATGGCGAACTGGGTGAGATCAAAAAGGGCATGGCCGCCACCTTTATCGTGGCGAAGGGAGAACCGAACTGCCTGCCGGATAGCCTGTGCCCTCCGGAAAGAATCTATATTCGCGGCAGGCTTTGGCAGGCCGGCAGCGCGGGTTCCCGTCGGGATTGAGCTCGCCTGTGCCGCGCAGCCGGACTCCTAGCTCACTTTCCTGGCCACCCACAGCAGGTGCTGACCGAGGCGACCGACCACAGGGATCTTCTCCGCCAGGCTCTCGAAGGGATCGGCAAATCCTGCGATTTCTTTTACATTTCCTTTTGCAAGCAGCTCAAATAAAAGCAACGGCAGCGCTTCAACTTCGTAACTCCCCCACCAGATCGTCTCAAAGCCATTTTGACGGAGCAGGAATTCGAGTCTTTGCCTGGAAAAATGATAGTGAATTCCGTAAGCCGGTTCGGGCTTCCTCCAATTGAATTCGAATTGTGCGTGCAGGTTGTGGTACGGCGGCAACACCTCATCCCAAATGAGGCTGAGCATTTTTTCTGCAACGATGAAAGGGTTGTTGCTGTAGCTCAGGTTATGGCTGCTAGGGGTTGTGAGCAGCAACAGGCCCCCCTTGGAGAGAAGAGTGCGGCAGGCAGCGAGCCCGGCTGCGGGCTCCAATAAGTGTTCGAGAACTTCCGTAAACAAGATGCAATCGAAGCTGGAAGCCTTAAACGGGGGTCTGCTCGCTTCGCCGCACACCCACTCGAGATCCTTTGGTTTAGGCTCCAATCGAAAAGATCGGACTGCCTCTGTCATTTTCAACCGGTTGAGTTCCATTCCCACTACGAGGATTCGCAGATGGTTCAGGATGTAGACCGTGTTAACCCCAAAGCCACAACCCAGATCAAGGATCCGGCCGGCTCCCGACGCGTATCGATCGAGCAGTTGCTGCACTCGTTGGTAGCGTCCCAGATAAAAATATCTTTCCAGTGGCGGTCGAATCATGGCTCGCTTATCGAACGTATCGAAATCGCTCCTCCGGGTATATTCTTCTTCGATGGCTCTGATATCCGCCAAGGTCATCATGTCTCGGATTGTCTGCGAGTGTCTGAAGTTGCGGCGAGCTGCCCGCCTGTAGAAAAAGTAATCGGCAATGAAGTACAGGAGGGCCAACCAGAACAGCACATCGGTGTGCCACCATAGAAGGTCGGCCAGCATTAGTGCCAAAACCGCCGCTTCCCGCAAGCTCTTCCTGGGTCGCTTGGCAATTTTCATAGATTCTTACTCGGACATTTTCAGAAGGATGCCGGATTTCCTCGAATGTCGCACCGCTGCGAGCAGCGTTGCGGTCGCCGCCATCACGTACAGGAGCGCCAGAGCATAACCGATCAAAAGCGAATGATTGGCGGTGCCGGTCGGAAAGCCGTAGAAAGAGCGAAAATACTCTAGAAAATAGGTCACGGGAATGCAGGCGGAAACGATCCGCAACGGCCCCGGAAGTACGTCTACAGGATAGTAAATACCGCTCAGCAAGATCATAACACTCACGATGGAATTGGCGCCAACGTGAGCACGCCCCCCAAAACGAAACGCAAGGGCACAGACAAAGATACCAACCGCGGCGGAAGTGAAGAGTAACCCGCAGAAAAACCAGGCTATCGGCAAAAGCCCCTGCTGCAAAAAACGAAATCCAAAGGCGTAAGCACTGAAGGCTGATAATAGGAATAGGACCAGCAGAGAATGAATGATTCCCATCAACCAGGAACCCGCGATCAGGTGAAACACGGTTACGGGTGCAGCCAGCTCCTGTTTCAGGCTCTTGTTCCAAATGCTGTATAAAATGACATAGGAAATGTCCAACTGTCCGATCTGCACGATGCTTAGGGCGATCACACCTATGAGGATGAATGCCACCATGTTGGAATCCAGGTGCAGAAAACGGGTGAGCAGGCCGACCGAAACCAGCCCTATGGCCGGCCAGAATAGAATCTCAAAGAGGTGGAACACCCTCTTTTTGGTGATGAGCCAGATTTTGAAGAAGAATGCATTAATCTGGATCAGATTGCTCTGCAAGTTTGACAAAGACGTCTCCCAAAGTGGCCTGAGCGATGGCGATGTCCTCAATCAAAGCACCAGCCTGCAATAGCGCCTGCAGGATCGGATGCAGTCGATCTTCGCGGGAGTCGATCCGACAACTTATTTGTTGTTCATTCAGGAGGGTGCAAGACACTCCCGCGATTCCTTGCAGCCGATCGAGGGCAGCCGCCAGGTTCCGTCCCGATATGGTGATCTGTTCCTGAAACTGGACGCTCCGCTTGAGATCAGTAGCAGACGCAATGCGAATGAATCGGCCGTCCTTCAGAAATCCGATACGGTCGCTCATCTGCTCGGCTTCATCCATCTGGTGGGTGGTTAGAATGATGGTGGTCTGCCGGTCCCGGTTGAGCTTTTGAAGACGCTCCCGGATCAGCAGGGAAACCTTCGGATCCAGCCCCACCGTAGGTTCGTCCAGAAATAAAATGCGCGGATCGTTTATGAGCGACTTGGCAAGCGCGAGCCGTTGCTTCAGACCGGTTGACAGTTGGTTGAAGGGAATTTTCCGATAATCAGAGAGCTCAAAGAATTCGGTGAGGTAATCCATTTTACTTAAACGCTCCTTTTTAGCCAAACCATAGAGCATCCCAAAATAGTTCAGGGTTTCATCCACGGTGAAATTGTCGGGAAGGTTGGAGTGGCCGCTAGCGAAGTTGACCAGCTCCCTGATTCTTCTGTGATTCCCGGATATCTCCAAACCGCAGACATATCCCCTTCCCTCATCAAGATAGAGCAAGCCGGCAAGGATTGAAATGAGCGTTGTCTTGCCGGCGCCGTTTGGGCCCAGGATGCAAAAGACGGCCCCAGGATCGACTTCCAGATCGATGCCGCGTAGAGCATGCACCGATGGGCTTGACCCTTTGCCCGGATAGGTTTTGTGGATGCCCTGAAGTTGTATGGCCGTTGGTGGCATTGGCTGAACAGCACTTTACCATCAGTCGATTTGGTATTTGCTCAAATCCACATCGATGAATTTTACCCGCTCGAATTTGTCTGTTCGAGGATAAGGGGCGGTAGCATCCATTCCCATTTTGGTCACCGTTCCGCCTTTTCCGTCGGGATTGATTTGAACCATCGGATTGAGGATATGCCCGGGCTGGTCTTCCATTATCATCAAATCGGTATCGGGATTGAAGCGGGTAGTGATAGCCCAATTGACATCGATGGGATCGTACAGGTTGACATCGGTGTCAACGGCGACCACGCGCTGCAAAGGCATGAAAGCGGCAAAAGTTTCCTCAATGGCTTTCTTCCCCACATCCGGCCCATCCTTTTCCACTTGAACAACGGCGCCGTAAAAACCGCATCCTCCCGGAGTGAGATAGACTCGTTGCAGTTGCGGCACATTTTGCTTCACCGTCGCGAAAATCTTGGCTTCAGCAGTCAGACCCACTGCATTCCAGACTTCCTGTCCTGACAGCAGAGTGTGAAAGATGGGATTCTTGCGATGCGTAATGGCCTTAACTTTCATCACCCAACGCTTATCCATCTGAGCATAATAGCCGGTCACCTCGGCGAATGGCCCTTCCTCTTCACGCACGTTCGGCAAAATCTCCGCTTCAATTACAAACTGAGCATCGGCAAATGCCGGTACATCGACCATTTGCGCCTTCATAAGGCGGATGGGACGACCCAGCATCTGGCTGGCAATCCCATACTTTCCGTCGCCCTGGCGCGGAATCGCCGAGACTATCCAGGGAGCCAGGCCCACACCGTTATTGATGGTAACCTGCAGCGGCTCATTTCGTTTTTCCATGGTTTCCAGGTAGGCACCGAGATGGCGGCCGGGATCGATCAGAAAAGTCAGCCGATCCTTCTGGGTTATCATCATTCGATGGATCGATATGTTCGGTATGCCGGTTTCCGGGTTTTTGGCGACCACCACGGACGAATCGAAATACGGTCCCCCATCCTTCAGAGCATGAGTTGGCACCGGCAGCTTATAGAGGTCTACGTCCTGCTCCACCACCTCGTTGGCCGGCCCCTTATCCAGAATTGGCGAAGGGTACTGATCCTTATCCTTTTTCCAGGGGCCTATGGCGCCGGCAATCACGAAAGGAACCTCTTCTTTGGGCACCCCAAAAAGATCTCCAATGGTATTTCGGTTCCACAGCAGACCGATAAACACCGGATAGTCACTGCCCTTCACCTTTTCGAACAGAACGCACTTTTTGCCCTCGTATTTTTTGGCGATCCCCGCCAGCTCGAACTTTGGATCCACTTCAGACTTGACTCGAACCAGCTTGTCGGTCTTCTCCAGATAATCGATGCAGCTCCCGAGATCCACCAGTTGCTGGGCAACGTCATCTGGCATGGGCTGATTGGCGGCACCCATGCTGATCGACGGGGACATGGCAAGCAGGCAACAAATTGCGAACAAGGCTGTCTTTTTCACGCTAAAGTCTCCTTCTTTCCTATCGTAGTCAATGCACTCGTGGCACAAACGAAATCAGAAGTACTCTGATGATATGTTGCATCGGTCATTTCCGTATCCCTCGACATTCTCGCATGCTCCTGAATCATTCCAGCATGCGCCTACGTCAACCCGCATGCGCCTAGGTCATTCCCGCATGCTTTTGGCGGGAAACTGGAAAAGCAGGCCCGGGGGCTCCACCTTTGCGAGAATGACGCACCCGAATGCGGAAGATCGTTCGATTGAGGCATCTATGGAAGGTTTACACCCTAGCAGAGTTTGGTTTTTTTTCAACGCTTTTGTGCCAGTGGTCAGCAATCCTCTCTTTACTAAGGTTGATTGTGCACGTCCGACCCCACTCATTCTATAACTGGTGTCCATCCGGGAACTCCCTCGACCTTAAGGGAGAGAGTTGGAGTGAGGGTGCAAGTGTTTGAAATTACACCCCCTCACCTAACCTATCCCCCTCAAGGGGGAGAGGAATTGTAGGTTTCCGGATGAGAGCTAACGGATTGTTGTTGCATGGCATGGAAGTCTTTGCGTTGAGCTTTGTGCTTGTAACATGCCATTCCATTTCATATAGTACTCCCTCTCTATATACTTTGAAGTTCAATGGATTTTAACAAGGTTGAGCAATCTCTGATGAATCATAAGCTCCAACATTTTGAGGTGAAACAAGGCGGTTTTCGCATTGAAGCCCTTGTTCAGAGCCTGGGCAACGACTATCTCGTATCCGTCTGGGGGGGAGCGGCGCACATCGGGGCGGTAGCTATGGCCCAATCCAGACCGAGCCTCGCCGACCCGAACCGACTTTCGGCCTCGGCATCCGTGTTCTGCTATGTTGGTCACAAAGAAGATGATCTTGCCAAGCAAGCTTCCGAACGCCTCGCGGCTGCTCTGGATGCCAAAGTAGTCGTTGCCGCCGGGATACACTGGGACGATCTCGATCCGCGCGGCATCGATCAAATCGTCAAGAATGTGAATGCCTTGATCGACAGGATCATCCAACGGCAAAAAGCAGGAGAAAGCATTGAGTGACGGTTCCAGGCGAATTGTAGTCGGTATATCAGGAGCCAGTGGAGTTGTTTACGGCCGGGAAATGCTCAAGACATTGCGTGAATTGGGCTATGAAAGCCACGTAGTGATCAGCGCAGCTGCGCAAAGAAATTTCTCTCTGGAAACCAAGTTTTCCTTAAGTGAAGTGGAATCGTTAGCCGACCATATTTACTCTGAAACGGATCTGGCCGCTCCGATCGCCAGCGGTTCCTTCCTCACAGCCGGAATGGTGGTGATCCCCTGCACCATTAAATCGCTTTCCGCCATAGCGCATTCCTACAACGAGAATCTGCTGGTTCGAGCAGCAGATGTAACTCTCAAGGAACGACGCACTCTAGTGCTGGTAGTGCGCGAGACTCCCCTGCATCAAGGCCATCTGCAACTAATGCTGGCTGCTGCTTCACTCGGCGCGATAATCCTTCCGCCGGTTCCAGCCTTCTATCATTTTCCCGAAACCATCGATGACATCATCCGGCATACGGTGGGCAAGGTGCTTGACTGCTTTCATATTCCGCACGATCTATTCCGGCGTTGGCAAGGTCCGGAAGAGTAACTTGACGCATACTCGGTTCGCTCCGTAGCGGTTATTCTCCCACCCGGAGCTGTCGATCGGCAGGATTCCGAGCTTCTCCCCCTACACCAGATTATGTTTTCTCAGCTTGTAATAGAGCGTGGTTCGGTGGATATTTAGAATCCTGGCAGCTTTGCTTTTGTTGCCTTTGGTCTTGCTCAAAACCTCCAACAGCTGCTCCCGCTCCACATTTTTTACCGCGTGCTGCAGAGAGCTTGCAGTTTCGGGAGCCTTTTCTTCACGTGCGACCCTGCCCCGAATAAGGCTTTCGGGCAGATGATTCAACGTGATGCGCCTTCCCGTACAAAGATTCAAAGCTCTTTCGATGACATTTTCCAGTTCACGAATATTTCCCGGCCAGTGGTAACTGAGGAAAGCAGCCATGACCTCCGGGGAAATCTCCGAGGCGGCAGACAAAACTTGAGGCTGAAGTTTGGCCATAAAATGATCGACCAGCAGCGGGATATCCTCTTTCATTTCTCTCAAAGCAGGTAATCGAAGCGACACAACATTCAGACGATAATATAGATCGGCCCTGAAATAACCCTCTTTTACGCGCTCCTCCAAGTCTTTATTGGTAGCTGCCACGACTCTGAAATCGACAATCTTCGGCCTGCGGTCTCCCAGCCGTTCCACTTCTTTTTCCTGTAGGACTCGCAACAATTTGGCTTGCATACTGAGCGGCAGTTCCCCAATTTCATCAAGGAAAATAGACCCCTTGTCAGCCAGTTCGAACTTGCCGGGCTTGCCGGCTCTTGAGGCCCCTGTGAAGGCGCCGGGTGCGTAGCCAAACAGCTCTGATTCGAAAAGTTCGCTGGGAATGGACGCGCAGTTGACTCGAACAAATGGATGGTTCTTGCGACTACTCGCTTGATGCAGGGCATGAGCAAACAGCTCCTTGCCCGTGCCGCTTTCCCCAATCAGCAAAACAGCGCTTTCGGTGGCGGCCAAGCGCCGAGCCATTTCTTTTGCACGCTGCAGAAGCGAGCTCGCACCAATAATGCTGTCGAAAGTGTACCTGGCCTTGTGGGGCTCAGCAATATCCTGCTCGTAGCGTTTCACTGTCTTTTGCAGCTGTCTGATCTTTTCTTTCAAGTCTTCAAAAACCCTCAGATTATGAAGGATGGCCTTCCCCACCGCACCGATAATTTTTCCATCCTTCTTTATGGGATAACGGCTGACGACCACCTGTCTGCCTCTGGCGTTGAAAGTTTCCCCGATTTCAGCTTTGCCGGTGCGGGCAACAATGTGCAGACGACTATTGGGAACGAGCTGCAGGATGTGCTGTCCCAAGGCCTTCTCGGTTGGAACACCGTAGATGGTTTCGTTTGCCTTGCTGAAATGTCGAACGATGCCCTCCCGGTCGATGATCACCATCCCCTCGTAAGGATTGTCCAACACCGCCTGCAAGAGTTCTGGAGGAATACTCGTATAGGCTAATTGTTCCATAAGTTTCCGCCTCTTCTCAGCTGGAATAGTCACCATCCGGAAACCCAAAGTCCCTTTCCCCCAAGGAGAAGGGAGTTTCCGGATGGTCACGAAAACAGTCTTTTCATAGATGTCATTGTTTGCTACATGTTGGAACTATTATACGTTTTTATGTAGCAATTTTCCATCAAGTTTCGTGCATCATACTGGAACTGCTCGGTGGTGCAATTGATAATCGATTGGAATCGAAGGATTTATTCTGCTGGCATACATTTTGTTTGCTCAAATGTGTTGATGATGTAGGTTGACGTCTTTAGACTTTGAAGAATAGAGGTAAACAACATGACGATCAATATGGAAACATCGAGGAGCACCTATTCCTACCAGGCTCTGCTTCTCATTTGCTGCACGGTGACTTTTGTTTGCTACTTCGGATCGTATATGCGAATTCCGGTGGTGCCCCTATTTGCAAAATCTTTTGGAGCTGACACCGCTGAGATTGGCATGATCAATTCTTCTTTCCTGCTCATGGCGGGGTTGCTCTCGCTTCCGCTGGGCATTCTGTCCGACCGCCTGGGGCGTAAAATGCTCATTCTTTCCGGGTTGCTGATTTCCGCACTGACTTCGTTTTTGCTTTATTTCAGCAGCAGCGCCCAGCAATTGATCTGGATATACGTACTGTTCGGGATCGGTTTGGCAGCTTTTGCGCCCACGATGATGTCATTCGTCGCTGATTTCTCCCCCGTCACTCATTTGGGGCGTTCCTATGGATGGTATACCTTGGCTATTTACGGAGGTATGAGCTTAGGACCTGCATTTGGAGGGATGACGGCTCAGCGGTTCGGATTCCTTCCGGTTTTCCTCATTTCGGGCATCCTGGTTTTTGCCCTGTGTTGGGTGGTATTTTTTTTCCTTCCACGCGCGCGTCATGTACTGGTCAATAGGCCGCCCAAGCGTAAGACCCTGGTCGTAGCGAGGGAGCTTTTCAAAAACACCCCTCTGCTCGCCTGTTGGATGGTGACGCTGGGCGGCTGCTTCGGACTCGGCATGTTCATCACTTTTATTCCTCTTCACGCACAAGACCGCGGCGTGAGCATTGGCGGGATCGGCATCATATTCGCCACTCAAGCGGTATGCAACGCTCTCTCGAGAATCCCGTTCGGTCAATTGAGCGATAAGGTCGCCAAGCGCAGTAATCTGGTGGTCGTAGGACTGGTGGGGTTTGCCATTTGCATGTTCGGTTTTGGCCTTGCACGCAATATCTTCATGTTTATTCTTTTCTCGGCAGGGCTGGGGGTAAGCATGGGGATTGCCTTCACGGCAGTGGGAGCTTTGATTTCCGAAGTGGTTCCCGCGGACTCAAGAGGCTTGGCTATGGGCGGCTATAACAGCTGCATTTATCTTGGCATGATGCTCAGCTCTCTGATAATGGGAATCCTGATTGAAAAGATCGGTTTCAAGAGTGGCTTTTTTGCCGTTGCTGCGGTGAATTTCGCCGCTACGGTTCTCTTTTACTTGATGTTCAGCAGCGCTGCCGCTTCAAGGACAAAACAAGCAGCTGCACAATTGCTGAGCGGAGCCCAGTGCCGAACCCAGGATTAACCCGTGCGGGCATCGATGCATGGCAGCTCACATGTAGACCTGAAACAGGCCCGCAGCGATCGTTTTGGAGTAGACGATGAAAACCGAGATCAAAGAGACT
The DNA here is from genome assembly GCA_963781715.1 of uncultured delta proteobacterium. Lineage (GTDB taxonomy): Bacteria > Desulfobacterota > Syntrophobacteria > Syntrophobacterales > Syntrophobacteraceae > Desulfoferrobacter. The sequence continues at coordinate 2,370,317 of CAWAGW010000010.1, read as the reverse complement.
TGCACCAGACGCGAACTTGCAGACTATCTAGAGACGCTTGCGTCCCAACTTAGATCAGGGATGGTGCAAGTGGCGGAAGCATCCTGGCAGGTTCCGGAATCACTTGAAATTAAGAAAGCCGTCAAAGAAAAGAAAGGAGCCATCAAGTACAAGCTGGAGTGGCAATGGCCCACCCTTGCCGAATACGACCAAAGCGCACAGCAGGAAACGGTTCGATGGCAGAACAGCTTCAAGCAGCTTAAAAAGGATCTTGCGCGATGCTCCAAGGAGCTAAGACAAGCTGTAAACGAGAGACGGCTCCCGGACAAGCAACTTCTGGATGATTTTGCAGCGTATTCCCGAACCTTCACCGACATGGCCGAACCGGAATGGCAGGAATCGGCACAAGAATTCATGGAACATCTTGAAAACCTGTATCGAAGCGTCGAACTGAAGCAGATGGATTTGGTGGCACACGAACTGAACGATCTGCAGAACCGCATGAAGGCATGCCACAGAGAGTTTGGCTGAATCCCTCGACAGACATTTTCAGGCATCCAGAAGAACAAGCAGTTCCTGCCAGGAGGATATTTTTGGGACTTCACCGTCAACATTTTCCAGCTGCTCGGAGGCAACCCCGGGGGCAAAGGGAATCTTTCTGTCCCGCACGTAGGTCATCCAGATGGGTTGCAGTCCGGACTTTAGAGCACCTTCTACGTCGGGTTCGGGATCGTCGCCGACATAGGCAATTGCTTCCGAACCGTACCCGAGCTCTTCTGAGAGCATCCGGAAAACCAATGGGTGCGGCTTCCGATAGCCTACCTCTCCGGATATCAGAATCACGTCAAAAAGATCGTTGAGCTGCAGAACCTGCAATATTTTTCTGGCCGCCGGCCCATGGGTAAAATTGGAGAGCAACCCGAGTGGATATCTTGACTTTAGGGTCAAGAGCATTTCTGTCGTCCCGGGAATCAAGGTTGAATAGTCCAGGAACGCCGAGAAATAGGCTTCCACCGCTTCTGCGATCCTTTCATCATCGGGCGATATACTGTATCCCTGTCTTTCCAGAGCCGCACTGATCCAAAAGCGATTGTGCGTCTCCCGTCCGTCCTTCCTGGTCTCTTCGATGAACTTCAACGCAGCTTGCCGATGATCTCTGCGAAATTCTTCATGATCGATCGCTACCCCACTCGAATCGAGACTATCGGTCAACCGCGTCAGAGCTGCATCGAGGGCATCCGGTCGAACGGTGATCAACGTATTGAATAAATCAAACCCCAGGGCTTTTATGTGATTCATCGGTTATTTCTCTACTTGATGTCGCTTCCGCTGTGCATCCTGCAGCTTCCATCCCTAATCATAAAATAATATACCATGTATTTTCAGTTTGTTACACGATGCAAAGCAACATAACAATGATTATTAATAGGGAAGAAAATGTTCGTCACGAACATGGTAACACAGAAGGAGTGCAACATGGAAACACTGGAAAAAGAATCTTGCTTGGTTGAGGACCGCGAGTACTCTGATGGCACAGAGCTTTGCCAAGGTGACGAGTGCAAGGTTTGTGTAGACGGGAGATTAACGGAATGGCAGGAACTGTGCTGCCCCCATATGGTTGAAGAATAATCTTCTACTGGAGCGTAGCATAATGTTTTCGTCCGATACCGCATCAATTCTGTTCGTAAATGCTCCAACTCTCACCCTGGGAGAGAGTGGGACTAGCGCTGGCCAGTATCTAGAGAGCTCCCGTCCGAAAACCCCGGGTTCCTCCCCCTCGCGGGAGAGGCCAGGTGAGGGGGGGTAAATTTAGGCATTTTCACCCTCACCTGGCTTCTCCCTCAAGGGAGATGGAGTTTCCGGATGGAGACCACAGAGGATAGGTCTCATTCAGCGTCATACCGGGTTCGGACCGGAATCCAGCGACGCAGCCCCGTTTTTGGACGGGGTTTGAACGACAATGAAACTAAGGAAGTTTTATAAGAGAGTTCCTGAAAGCTCTGCATCCCGGTTCGACGGAACAACGGATGCATGCACAATAAACCAGTCAGGAAAATCAGCTCAGTTGCTGTTTCTATAGTCATGGTCACCTTCCGTGCCCTTCCGTACAATTGGAGACTTCATGCCTATACTCCTTGAACCAAGAGTCGCGCCGGTCGTTCTTTATGTTTTGTTTGCAGGTTCCAGTTTTACAAGGTAAATAAAGATCCATATATAAACCGGTAAACTTTTGGATCATGGGAACTTAGTCGCAGCATTTTCATTAAGGACCCTGCAATATGTTCAAGAGATAGGAGGCTCGTCACATGCAATACCGAAAACTTGGCAGGAGTGGTAAAGAGGCATCGATAATTGGTTTCGGCTGTATGCGGTTTCCGCTACTAGATCAATCAAATAACAAGGCGGATGTGTTCGATCCGAGCAAACCCATTGACGAAGAGCAGACCATAAACATGATCCATTACGCCCTGGATCATGGAGTGAACTACTTTGACACCGCTTATCCATATCATGGCGGAGCAAGCGAGGCCCTACTTGGAAAAGCCCTCGACGGAAAACGCAACGAGGTCATGATTGCAACCAAGCTTCCCATTTGGATCACTGAGAAAGCAGCTGATTTTGACAAAATTCTGGACGAGCAACTTAACAAGCTTCGAACGGATTACGTCGATTTCTACCTGCTGCATGGATTGAACCGGCCCTTCTGGCAAAAAGCGAAAGATCTCGGAGCCCTTGATTTTCTTGACAGGGTCATGGCGGACGGTCGGGTGCGACAGGTCGGATTTTCCTTTCATGACGACGTCAAAATATTCAAGGAAATAGTAGACAGCTACCCATGGTCTATGTGCCAGATTCAGTACAACTACTTCGACGAGAATTACCAGGCGGGTAAAGAAGGCCTCGAATACGCGGCTTCAAAGGGCCTGGGAGTTGTGATCATGGAGCCGCTGCGCGGCGGCAAGCTGGCAGAAGGAATTCCCGAAGAAGTTAAAGCGCTCTGGGATTCTTTCCCCGTTAAACGCACTCCCGCAGAATGGGCCTTGCGATGGGTTTGGAATCACCCTCAGGTTTCCATCGTTTTGAGTGGGATGAGCAGTATGGAGCAGCTCAAAGAAAATGTCTCCATTGCCAGTGCGGCCAATGTTGAATCACTCACGCCGGATGAATTGGATTTGATCAGCCGTGTCAACCATACCTATAAAAAGATGCTGAAGATTGAGTGTACGGGATGTGCCTACTGTATGCCCTGTCCTAATGGGGTCAATATCCCGCTCAATTTTTCGCTCTATAATGACACTTTTATGTTCAAAGACCATGAACTCGCCATCATGATCTACAACAACTTTTTGTCCTCTGAACAAAGAGCTTCCAGCTGTGCTGAATGCGCTGAGTGCGAGGAACATTGTCCGCAGCAGATCCAGGTGAGGGAAGAACTCAAAAAGGTTCATGAAAGGCTTTCCCAGTCAACTTGAAATACTACCATCAATCACCAATATCTGGTATGGTCTTGCATGTTCCGGATCCTGCCGGAGATCATAAGCTTTAATGTTTGCCTGAACACTTGGTGGAAGGCCGTTTTTTGTTGTTGAACTAATCAAGGGAGGAGTACCTATGAAACGTTTGGTCATTTTATTGTCCGTTGTCATTCTCGCCTGCTCAGGAATAGCGCAGGCGACAACATTGCGGCTGGCTATGGATGCCGATCCGGTTTCGCTGGATCCACATGTCCAGTTGTCCGGAGGGATGCTGCAGTATTCGCATCTGGTCTTCGACCCGCTTGTTCGATGGACTCAGGACATGCAGTTCGAACCGAGACTGGCGGAGAAGTGGGAACGCACTGACCCTCTCACAATTCGTTTCCATCTGCGCAAGGGCGTCAAGTTCCATTCCGGCAATCCCTTTACAGCCAAAGATGTCGCCTGGACTCTGGCAAGGCTTAAAAAGAGCCCGGATTTCAAGGGTCTTTTCGAGCCTTACGCTGAACCGGTCATCGTCGATGACTACACCATCGACATCAAGACCAAAAAACCTTACGGTCTCGCCCTGAACATGTGCACTTACATTTTCCCTATGGACTCGAAGTTCTTTTCCGGTAAGGATGAAAAAGGGCTGGCCAAGGACGTCATCGTCAAAACGGAATATTCCTTTGCCAACGAACATGAATCCGGAACCGGACCATATTACGTCGAGTCCCGCGAACCGGGTCAAAAATGGGTTCTCAAAGCATTTCCGGATTATTGGGACAAAAACAGAGGCAATGTAGATACCATTATCCTCACGCCCATCAGCGAAGACGCCACTCGAGTAGCCGCCCTGCTTGCAGGAGACGTTGATTTCATTATGCCTGTGCCTCCGCAGGATTTCGATCGAATTGAAAACAGCAAGGGCATTCAGCTCATCACCATGCCCGGCACTCGGATCATCACCTTTCAGCTCAATCAAAAGCGTCGTACCGAGTTCAAGAACGCGAAGGTGCGGCAGGCTATCGTTTATGCAGTGAACAACACCGGGATAGTCGATAAGATCATGAAGGGTCGAGCCACTGTGGCCGCGCAGAATTCGCCCAAGGGGTTTGTCGGTCATGTTGAGGATTTGCAGCCCAGATTCGATATGGAGAAGGCAAAGCAGCTCATGAAGGAAGCCGGCTATGAGAAAGGTTTTGTCGTCAGCATGATCGCCCCGAACAACCGCTACGTCAACGATGAAAAGATTGCCGAAGCAGTGGCATCCATGCTTTCCAAAATCAACATCAAGGTTGAACTCAAAACCATGCCCAAAGCTCAGTACTGGGATGAATTCGACGCACAGGTCGCCGATATCCAAATGATTGGCTGGCACTCCGATACCGAGGATTCCGCCAATTTCTTCGAGTTCCTGTACCTGTGTCCCAATAAGGAAACCGGCTACGGCCAATACAACAGCGGCAACTACTGCAACCCTAAAGTAGATGAATTGACGGTAGCTTCGCAGAGCGAAACCGATCCCGCCAAGCGAGCCAAGATGCTCCAGGACGTCGAGCGCATACTTTACGAAGATGCGGGATTTGTTCCCCTGCACTGGCAGATGCTCTCCTGGGCGGGCAGCGACAAACTCAAGAATGCCGATAAGATTGTCAATGTCATGAACTTTCCATACTTTGGAGATCTGAATATGGATTAACTAGTTGGCGGTAAACCAGCAATAACCGTCGACTATAGCCTTTCAGGGCTGATCTCAGCATCTTTCGGCTCAGAAGCCTCCCAGGCTCCTGAGCCGATTTTGTGCTGACGGATGTTATAGCCTCAACCCGTTCACCGCACAGGGTAAAGAGAACAATGGCTTAAGCTTCAAGAAAGTCCGTGAAAACTGGACCGGGAAACATAAAAGCCCTCTCTGCGTCCTTTGCGGGAAGAGATTCATCCACGAAAAACTTATGTTTGCATTCATCATTAAACGCACAGCTCAAGCAATGATCGTCATGTTGATTATAAGCCTGATCGGATTTGCCATTAAGCAATCCGTTGGAGACCCAATCCGTGAAATCACCGGCATCTCCGTTTCGGCGCAGGAAAGAGAAGCCCTCAAGGAAAAATTGGGGCTAAACGATCCCTTCCTGGTTCAATGGTTGAGATTCGTCGGCAAGGCGCTGCATGGAAACCTGGGAAACTCTTTCTACTTCAAGCGACCGGCTTTGCAGGTCATTCTCAGCAAGGCACCCGCCACTCTGGAACTCGTTTTATCGACCTCCATCATTGTGATTCTGCTCTCGATCCCCATCGGGATTTATGCGGCAATCAAGCCAAGAGACTGGCTGTCGCGTTTTTTTATGGGGGCAAGCATTGTGGGGGTTTCCATTCCGGTATTCTTGAGTGCCATTTTACTCATTTATGTTTTTGCGGTGGGTTTGGGATGGCTGCCATCCTACGGCCGCGGAGAAACGGTGGAGATTTTCCCCGGCTGGCAATCCGGGTTTTTCACTCTGGACGGACTCAAGCACCTGGTTCTCCCGAGCATTGCCCTCTCGTCCATCATGCTGCCCCTTTTTATTCGTCTCATCAGGGCTGAAATGAAGGAAGTGCTCGAAACGGAATATATAAAATATGCCCGGGCCAAGGGCCTCAAGCCCTGGCGCATTCTGTTCGTGCACGCTTTTAAGAACACCCTCCTGCCGGTCATAACCGTTGGTGGAGTTCAACTCGGCACCCTCATCGCCTTTACCATCCTCACCGAAACGGTTTTTCAGTGGAAAGGAATGGGGTCCATGTTCATCGAATCCGTGGAAAGGGCCGACACCTCCCTCATGGTGGCTTACCTTGTTTTCGTCGGATTCATATTCGTGACGGTAAACACCATGGTGGACCTGATCTACGGGTTGGTGAACCCAATGGTGCGGATTTCCGGGAGAAAATAGGCGTGAAAATCCGGCAAAAGATCAAACAGTCCTATTTCCTCCACAGCTTTCTGCGCGATCCTATGGCGGTGGGCAGTTTTTTTATACTGCTGTTCCTCGTCATCGTCAGCTTCGGCGCCCCTATCATTGCTCCTCACAACCCATACAACACATCAACCATCGATATTCTTGACTCCGAGCTTCCCCCGATCTGGGCGAAGAACGGCGACAGCCGCTTTCTTTTGGGTACTGACTCGCAGGGACGAGACATGCTTTCGACCATGATTTACGGAATGCGGGTCTCGATCATAATCGGTTTGGGAGCGGTCGCCCTGCAAGCTATAATGGGGATTCTAATCGGCCTTGTGGCGGGCTACAAAGGCAAACGGCTCGATGCTTTCCTGATGCGGTTGGCAGACGTTCAGCTCTCCTTTTCTACTTACATGGTGGCCATTTTTTTCGGCGCGCTTTTCCAGGCTGCATTTGGGATGGGAATGTATGAGGAATTCGCTGTTCCACTGCTGATTTTTATCATCGGGTTTGCGGAGTGGCCTCAATATGCCCGCACAGTTCGAGCCTCGGTCATGGCGGAAAAGAAAAAAGAGTACGTCGAGGCCGCCCGCGTCATCGGTTTGAGGTCCGGGCGTATAATGTGGCGCCACATTCTTCCCAACACTCTCACCTCTGTGCTGGTCATCTCGACCGTCCAGGTGGCCAACGCCATCATGAGTGAAGCCGCTTTATCGTTTATCGGTCTTGGCATGCCCGTAACACGCCCTTCCCTGGGATCCCTCATTAAAGCAGGGTTCGATTATATTTTCAGCGGTTCCTGGTGGATCACTCTTTTTCCGGGCATTGCTCTGGTATTGCTCATCCTTTCGGTCAACCTGCTCGGCGATTGGTTGAGAGACTTCCTCAATCCAAAATTATATAAGGAGTAAAAGTGGAGAGCAGGGATATTCTTCTCTCGGTCGAAGATCTGATAATCAGCTTCAATTTGAGGCAGGGGACCCTCACCGCCGTCAACAGGGTGAGCTTCGATCTGGCCAAGGGAGAACGACTTGGGCTGGTGGGTGAATCCGGGGCGGGTAAATCCGTCACCGGTTTCGGCATTTTGAACCTTGTAAGCAAGCCAGGGCATATTTCCAATGGCTCAATTCACTTTGAAGGACGCGATCTGGCCCGGCTGTCAGAAGAAGAGATGCGCCGTATTCGCGGCAACCGGATCAGCATGATTTTCCAGGATCCCATGATGACCCTCAACCCGGTTTTGACCATCGGCACTCAGATGGTTGAAACACTTTTGGCCCATAAGAAGATATCTCGTCAAGAGGCGACAGGAATAGCGCTGGATCGCATCAAAAAAGTATCGATCTCATCGCCGGAAAAACGGCTCAACCAATACCCACATGAATTTTCCGGCGGAATGAGGCAACGCATTGTCATTGCCATCGCTCTTCTCACCTCGCCGGCGCTGATCGTTGCCGACGAACCGACAACAGCTCTCGATGTGACCATCCAGGCCGACATACTGGAACTGCTGCTGAGCCTATGCACATCCGAGAGAATGGGACTCATTCTCATCACCCACGACCTAGCCGTAGTATCTCAAGTTACCGAGCGAATCGCCGTCATGTATGCCGGAACGATTGTCGAGACCGGCAAGACCGAACAAATTATCGGGAACCCGCAACACCCCTACACCCGAGGTTTGCTGGCCGCACTGCCGCAAAACATCCCGCCAGGCGGTCGTCTTAAACAGATACCAGGCGTCATGCCCAGCCCCAGCCGAGTCCCCCGGGGATGCCCGTTCAACACCCGGTGCTCTTTGTGCGAGGAGGTTTGTCGCAACCTGCAACCTCCACTCGAACCCAAGGAGGCAGGATGTCTGGCCGCCTGTCACCTGCTGAATTAAATCAGAGTCGTCAATGGAAGAAACAGCATTGATCAGCATCCAAAATCTCGTCAAACACTTTGACATTTCAGGTGGTTGGCTCGATCAAATCAAATTTGCCAATGGCAAGTTTGAGCGGCAGAGGACCATCGTTCACGCAGTCAACAGTGTCAGCTTTGACATTCAACAAGGCGAAACAGTGAGTGTGGTCGGCGAGTCCGGCTGCGGGAAATCAACTCTAGCACGGACCGTCATGCGGCTTTATCCACCCGACGGCGGCCAGGTGCTGTATCGCGGAAAGCGAATCGACAACTTGAGTTCGAGCGACATGAAGGCCTATCGCACCCGCATGCAGATGGTCTTTCAAGACCCCTATGCGTCGCTCAATCCTCGTATGAGTGTTCGTCAAATCCTGGAAGAACCGATCTGGTTTTTGAGAAGGGATCTGTCGAAAGATGGAATCCAGGAATTGGTAGCCGAAATTATGCTGCAGGTGGGTGTCGACCCTGACTGGCGGGATCGCTATCCGCATGAATTTTCCGGCGGCCAGAGGCAGCGCATCTCCATAGCACGGGCTCTGGCTGTGGACCCTGAGTTCATCGTGGCCGACGAGCCCATTGCCGCGCTGGACGTCTCAATCCAAGCCCAAATTCTGAACCTCATGATGGATCTGCAGCAAAAACGCGGATTGACATATATGTTCATCAGCCACGATTTGTCAGTGGTCAAACACATCTCCAAGCGGGTGGCAGTGATGTACCTTGGGACCCTGTGCGAATTGGCAAAAACCAGCACGGTATTTGAATCTCCGCGACATCCATACACACAGGCACTGTTGTCCGCCATTCCACGCTTGGGACAAAGAGGCTTTCGCTATGAAAAACTCAAAGGCGACGTCCCCACACCCATCAAGCTCCCGTCAGGGTGCGTTTTCCATGGACGCTGCCGATACGCCGACACTCGCTGCGTCAATGAAATACCGAAACTGCAGCCGGTCGATGAGCAGACAATGGCAGCCTGCCACGCGGTCGAGGAAGGCCGAATATAACGTTCTTTTTTAGATTCGAGCCCTGGAAGCGCCGGCCAGATAGCCTTTATTGACTTTGAATTCGACGACCATCGGATTATGGTCTGATGATTTTACTCGGATCACTCGTGCTTTTATCAGGTCCAGCCCCCTGAAAAAGATGTGATCGACCGGTTTCTTGAAAACCTTCTTGCGCAGATCTGTCTTGAAATTTACCGACCGAAGCCCCAGCTCTCCGGCGACCTCTTCCAAGAAAGTGATCCTCTTCACACTCCAGGTGTTAAAATCCCCTGCCAGAATGATCGGTCCGGTGTGATTTTGGATCTCCCTTTCGAGTTCACGCGCTTGCGATTTGAACGAACCGGTCCCCAAGGCGAAATTGATTGCATGAACGTTGGCGACCAGCAGCATTTCAGAGCAATTGGATAATCTATACTTGGTCACGAGCGAGCTTTTGGGGGTTCGGATAATCGGCTCAGTAGCTCTCAATGCACGGCAGTATTGAGGGCGCACGAAGGATGCAGTAAGGACACCGGTCGGAACCTGATTGGCAGTATAGAAAAAGCTTGGTGAAAAGACCCATCCCATACGATCGGAACTCAAACCATTCACTACGGTTTCCGTGAGATAAGCTTCTTGAATTAGAACGAGATCCATGTTCGCCGAGATCTGTCGGTAGTCCTTCTTCCACGTACTCCTATCACCCTTTAGTATGTTCCAGTTTAAAATTTCTATCGAGGACGAATCCAGTTGAGGTTTGGAAAAAGCGTCATTCCTGTCCGTTGAGTGACCCACCATGCAACTTCTGACAGTTCGATATTGCGAATCGATCTGTCTTGTGCGAACTGTTCTGAGCATCACCAATTCCTTTTGCGGAATACAGATACAAGATTCCACCAAGAAGAAAAAAACAATAACGTAAAGGTATCTTGATACCCTTTTTAAATCAAGCTTCCTCACTAGGAAAAACTCTTTCGAGCGAAAGTAATGTTACTGCAGCAGTTCATAGTGTGAACCGGCGCCAAAACTTTTCGCCATTATTTTTCTTTCGATCCCCTTGACTATAACCCGCGCGACTTCCTCAAAATCGAAGTGCTTGCGGAACCAATTTGCCTGTCGACGCGTGCTTAACCAGAATCCGGGTTTGCCCCTCTGCCGAGCCCACAGCTCGACACGCCCATGAAGGCTGATTCCAATCCCTCGCCGACGGTATTCGGGATGCACCAAGAATCCGGTGCCACAGGCATAGTCGTGCAGTCTTTTTCTTATCGATGCCGGCACTTCGAGAGGTAAATCGTCGTAGTCGATCACAGTATAAAAACCTAAAACCCGATTCCCTTGCAGCGTGAGGATGAGGTCCCGATCTCCTTTGTGGACATAGCGATTGAGCTTGTCGCGAAACTTCTGACGCTGCTCGCCGTTCATGTGCCCGCTCAGACTTGTAACTGCCGGTTCTACATCGTGCTTTTGAGCGATCACCAAATCCCACTCAAAATCCGAACTTGTACTGCAGGACATCGCTTCACCTCACCAGCTTCAACACTGCGGCTATTGACCCAGTTGCTTCTATTGGAGAAGCAATTATGGTAAATTGTAAATCGAAATTCTAACGCTTACAATAAACATTCATGGTGGACGAGGCCGGTAAGCGGCCACATTTTTTTACTGAAACCTAGGTTTAGAGATTCCATCGGTAACCCGGCGTCATACTAGGAGCGTGACCGGAAACGCCTCTTTTTTCATTCCGAACGAAGCGCAGCGGAAAGAGAAATGACAATAGCGTATTTGTCAGATAGCCTCTAAGCCGCGATGAGCCAAATTTTGACACATTCGAATAGAAAACCGTGCATTGAACAACAGGACATAGGATGTTTATGAAGGCAAACAAACTACAAGGCTTTATCATCACCTTGAAATCTCTGGCTGCCACACTGTGGATCTCTATTGAGGTCATATACAAAGTGCATCGCGGAACAGAAACCCGGGGAAAATGCAACCGACGGCTACGCTGGTGGTCCGCTGAACTCCTTAAGAATTTGAAATTATCCTACTCGTCCCACAACCTCGATCGGCTGACCATAGAACCAGGCAAACCCTATATAATCATGAGCAACCACAGCAGCTTGTGTGATATTCCTCTCATTTTCGCAACCATGCCGGGCAGCATTCGCATGCTCACCAAAAGAGAGCTGTTTGATGTGCCCGTTTGGGGACGGGGCATGAAACAGGCGGAATTCATATCAATTGATCGGCACAATCGCCGGCAGGCTGTTAAGGATCTTCAACAAGCTCAGAAAAAGATGGAAAGCGGGATCATTCTCTGGGTTGCCCCTGAAGGTACCAGATCGCGTACGGGAGGACTTGGATCATTTAAAAAAGGTGGTTTCATGCTCGCTATCAGAACCGGAGCAACCATCATTCCAGTGGGGATCCGCGGCGCTTTCGACGTACTACCCCCAAAAACACTGGATTTTCAGCTCGGCGAAAACGCCGAAGTTCATATCGGAGAACCGATCGACGCTTCAGCTTTCACGAATAAAACTCTAGGTCAATTGATGGAACAGGTCGAGCAGTCAATTCGACACCTTGCAGGCCTCCAAACTGAGAAATCATAACAGAATGAGACCCCGCTCGCGGAACCACTCGATGGTCGCTCTTAATGCGAGCTTGCGGCAGGACGGTTGCAGGAACCTGTGTTCTGCATCCTTCACCAGCAATATCTTCTTGGGCTCATTCACCCGCTGATAGATGCGCACCGCATCTTTCCAGTGGACAAGCTCATCCTGTTCGCCATGAATGATTAGAACGCCTTTGACCGGTGGCAAATCCCCAAGATTCTTGGGGAAACCGAGACCGAAAGCGGGCGGGAAAAAACTCTTCAACTCCGCAGAAGTTTCCATACCAGTTTCAATTCTGGAGAGATCAAACGGGGTAGCCCAGCAAACCACGGCTTTTATGGAATGGCGGCGTGAGGCCATGGTGAGTAGAGACAAGTAGCCCCCCAGGCTGGATCCCATTAGGCCCATGATTCCATTATGCCACGCTTGCAGCGTCACATACTTCAGCACGGCATCCAGGTCGCGCAATCTGGAAGACAGCAGATCCTTTCCCAACTCAGCCTGACTCTCGCCACAGCCTGAAAAATCAAACCTCAATGCAGCAACTCCGACCTTCGCTAATTCTTGCGCGATAAATGCGAATTTTTGACTGTCCTTGGAGCTCAGCATTCCGTGACAGCACACAATCGTCGGAGCGGGAATCCGGGCGGGAAGATGGAGTAATCCCGCCAGAGGACCGGCCTGCGTGTTTATGGTGATTGGTTTGGGCTGGGGCATGCGAACATCAACTTGCCGCTCTGGCTTCCTTGGAACGGATGGCATAAAGCACGATTTGCTGGCTTTCTCCATCCGAATGAATTCTTTGGGTGGTCTCTTTGAATTCAAAGTACTTGGTCAATTCGACAAAAAATGCCGGCGTGTTCAGTGTGGCGTTTTTAGCAAGGAAAATTATTCCGCCGGGCGCCAGAGATCTCCGCAGGAATTGCACTAACGCGGGATAGGTCTGTCGATCGTATACCACCTCGGAACCTACAATGACGTCGTAAGTCTCAGAAAAAGTCGGATCATTCCAATCCAGCTTGCGCACTTCGGCGTTCCTTGCATCATTCAAGAGTACATTAACTCGGGCAAAGCGCAAGGCATCGTCGTTGACGTCTGTTATGGTGACCCGATGACCGCACAGCGCCGCATAGACTCCAACAACACCGAGTCCGGCACCGATCTCCAACATCCTTCGGCCCAGTACGGCCTGCTGTTTACCGAGAAAATACGCCAGCATGAAGCTTGAGTCCCAAAGCTTGGCCCAGTATGGCAGATCCATCATGCCGGTCGCTTTGGCATCAATCAGCTCCTCCAAATAGTCTTCAAATTCTTTGATCTGAAGAATCTTCAGCGCCCGGTCGCCGATCTTCAAAGGAACCACGTCAACTGCATATCTGCTTTTAATCCAAACCAGCAATTGGTCCAATTCATTGTTTGTCATCTATATTTCCTGGAATTAGCGTTACGAGTAACAATAGCGGTACTTTTTTCTGTCAATCAGGAAGCGACCTCCGCAACGACTCAGAAGCACCGAGCGCCGCTCGATTCTGCATTCGTTTCCTTGCAACCTCCGGGGTTACGAACGTTCGCGGTGCTAAAGGACTAGAGACATCCCCGTGTAAGGTTGAGAATCGCCTCAATGCCCGGCTACCGTCTCAGGTAACGTTTGCTCGGGAGTTTCCAGCCCGCCCGGCTCACCTGCCGGTTCAGTTCTTCGGATCCTAAGACCCATGAACCTCTTATAAAATGCCTCCATATAGACATAAATTACCGGCGTAATATAAAGGGTGAGCAGCTGAGAAACGACCAGTCCGCCCACAACCGCAAGCCCCAGAGGGCGGCGCGCCTCGGCGCCGGCTCCAATGCCCAATGCAATTGGCAACGTTCCCATAAGGGCAGCCATGGTGGTCATCATAATCGGGCGGAACCGCAGGATACAACCTTGGTAGATGGCTTCTGCAGGCGACTTATTTTCTTCTCTTTGGGCGTGCAGGGCAAAATCGATCATCATGATGGCGTTCTTTTTCACGATTCCGATCAGCATGATGACCCCCACGAAGGCGTAGATGCTCAAATCCGTCTTAAAAATTATCAGGGTCAACAGGGCTCCCACACCCGCTGCGGGGAGTCCCGACAGGATGGTCAGAGGGTGAATGAAGCTTTCGTAGAGGATCCCCAACACGATGTAGATAACTAGAATGGCCACAATCAGCAACACCCATAAACCCCTCATGGACGACTTAAACTGTTCGGCGGTACCTTGAAAGCTGGTGGTCACCGTTGCCGGCAGGTTAAGATCGCTCACCGCTTTTTCGATGCTGCCGACAGCCTGACTCAAAGCAACCCCTGGTTCGAGGTTGAAGGAAATGGTAACCGAAGGAAGCTGACCGGTGTGATTAACCGTTAAAGGACCGATGTTGTGCACTAGCTTTACAAAGGATTCCAGCGGCACCATTAGGCCGGTGGCCGAGCGCACATGAAGCATCGATAGTGACGACGGATCCAACTGATACTGCGGTTCCACTTCCAAAATGACTGCGTATTGATTGGTTGGAGTGTAGATGGTCGAAACCTGTCTCGAACCGTAGGCATTGTACAAAGTGTTTTCTATCTGCTGGGCGCTGATGCCTAAACGCTGAGCCTTGTCGCGGTCGATTTCAACCATGATTTCCGGACTGGTGATCTGAAGATCTGTTGTCACGTCCTGTAAACCGGGCAGCGTCTTGAACTTCCCTTCAAGAATGGGTGCATAGTGGTAAAGCTCATCGATGTCCGGCCCTTGTAAAGTGAATTGGTAAAGGGCCTTGGTCGTCCTGCCTCCGATTCGAATGGCCGGAGGATTTTGCAGATAGACATTGATCCCGGGGATTCCAACAAGCTTTTTGCGCAAGCTCTGGATAACTTGGTCGGCCGATAGTTGTCGTTCGGAACGGGGTTTGAGTCGGAGAAACACAAATCCCGTATTGCCGGTAGCGCTCATGCCGGTTGCTCCCGCCACCGACATGAACGAATCGACATTGGGGTCCTTGGCAATCACTGCAGCGACTTCTTTTTGGTGCGCCACCATCGATTGGAATGAAGTCCCCTCGGCAGCCTGGGTGAACCCGAATATCTGGCTTGTATCCTGGCTTGGGATGAAGTCTTTGGGAATGACGGCAAAAAGATAAACTGTGGCCGCCAACAGCCCAAAAGAGACTCCCAAGGTAAAACGGCGATGATTTAAAATCCACTTCAAGCTGATATCATATACCCTCAGCATGCCATCGAAGAAATGCTCGGAAAAAGTGTAAAATCGACCATGCCGTTCTGACCCCGGCGGCCTTATGAAACGACTGCACAGCATGGGCGTAAGACTCAAGGAGACAAATCCCGATATCAAAATGGCCACACCGATAGTCACAGCAAACTCGTGCAGCAGCCTGCCTAAGATACCTCCCATAAAGAGCAGAGGAATAAAGACCGCGGTCAGAGACAGGGTCATGGATAAAATTGTGAAGCCGATTTCTTTGGACCCCTCGAACGCCGCCTGAAGTTTTCCTTTGCCCATCTCCATGTGACGCACGATATTTTCCAGCATGACGATGGCATCATCCACCACGAAGCCGACGCACAGCGTCAAAGCCATCAGGGACAGGTTATCCAGGCTGTAGTTCAACAAATACATGACTGCAAATGTTCCGATGATGGACATGGGCAGGGCGAGACTGGCAATGATGGTGGCAGAAATGTTCCGCAGGAATAGAAAGATAACTAAAACAACCAGGGCGATGGCAAGATATAGGGTGAATTTGACGTCTTCAATAGAAGCGCGAATTGATTCGGAACGGTCGTAGAGTACATTCAGGTTCACCGATCCGGGCATCTGAGCGCGGAAAGTGGGCAGAAGCCCTTTGATCGCATCGACCACCTGCACCGTGTTGGTGCCGGGTTGGCGCTGGATTGCAAGGACAATAGCCTGTGTATTATTGTACCAGCTGACTCGTTTATTGTTTTCAACACTGTCTATGACCCTGCCCAGTTCCTGCAATCGAACCGGCGATCCGTTGCGATAGGCCACGATCAGAGGTCGATAAGCGGCAGCATTGACGAGCTGCCCGCTGGCTTCCACCGTATAGGCATGATATTTGCCATAAAGTGTGCCCGTCGGGAGATTGACGTTTGCTTTGTCGATGGCGGTTTTGATTTCATCCATACCGATGCCCATATTGGACAGGGCATTCGGGTTGATCTGGACGCGGACAGCGTATTTCTGCGATCCATACACCATCACCTGCGCAACCCCGCTGATCATGGAGATGCGCTGAGCCATCAGAGTCTGAGCATACTCGTCAACTCTTGACAGCGGCAGAATCGGCGAGCTCAAGGCCAGATAGAGGACCGGCTGGTCGGCCGGATTCACTTTTCGGTACGTGGGCGGAGTCGGCATATCGGGCGGCAGAAGCCGCTGGGCTTTGGCTATGGCCGTCTGAACATCTTGAGCAGCAGCATCGATGCTTCGTTCCATGGAAAACTGAAGAGTGATCTGGGTACTTCCCATGGCACTGGTGGAGGTCATCGAATCGAGCCCCGCAATGGTCGAAAACTCTTTCTCCAAGGGGGTCGCAACGGATGAAGCCATGGTCTCCGGACTGGACCCGGGCAGACCGGCCGACACCTGAATGGTAGGAAAATCCACGTTGGGCAACTCGCTCACCGGAAGCGAGCGGTATCCCATTACTCCGAAAAGCAGAATACCCAGCATTAACAAAGTTGTCGTGACGGGTCGCCGAATGAAGATGGCCGCTATGTTCATAATTGAGCTTCCTCGCCAAGTTTTTGCGAGCCTTCCACCACCTTTACGAGAGCCCCTGGGAACAAGCGTAACTGACCATCTGTCACTACCTTATCGGCGGCTGAAACTCCTTGCTCGACGACCACATTCTCACCGACCGTAAAACCCAACACCACCGGCCGGAATTCCACCGTTTGATCGGGCTTCACCACGTATACATAGCTGCCTTGCTGGCCCATCTGAACCGCACGGGAAGGGATAATGACAGCGTTGGGCTGCTCGGTCAGAATCAATGCCACATTGACAAACTGGCCCGGCCAAAGTGCGTTGTCTTTGTTGGGAAAGGTTGCCTTGAGCTGGATCGTTCCGGTCGTCGTATCCACTGAGTTATCCACAAAGGTCAACTCACCGACGAACTTGCGGCCTTCCTGGCCCGGGATGGCCGCCTCCACCTGAAGCCGCTTCGCGCTCATGTGCGTTTTGATTTCGGGCAAATACTGCTCCGGAACGGTAAAAATCGTGTAAATGGGGCTAGTCTGACGGATCACTACCATGGGCTTATCATTATCATTGGCCTTCATGATATTGCCCTCGTCCACCTTAATTTCGCCTGTGTAACCGTCAATAGGAGAACGAATGTAACAATACTCGTGCTCGATTCTGGCTTTATCCAAAGCCGCCTCGTCGGCGTGCAGAGTCGCTTCAAGAGCCTTCTCATTGGTGCGCACCGTGTCATATTCTTCCGCTGAAACGTATCCTTTTTTTACCACTGAGGTGTAGCGTTCCAGCTGTTTGCGGGCATTTTCAAGCTGAGCACGATCTTTAGCCAAATTGGCCTGCGCCAGTTTAAGTTCAGCTTCGAAGGGCGCAGGATCTATCGTGAACAGTAGATCACCTTTTTTTACCGGCTGCCCCTCTTTAAAATGCACAGACGTTATTTCGCCTGCTACCTGGGCTTTTACTACAACCTTGGCAAAAGACTGCACACTGCCGATGGCACGCAACTGGACAGGTACCGTCTCTTGGACTGCCGTGGCTATGGTGACCGGCATGGCCATTTTCTTGCGCGGGTCCTGCGCTTTGGCTTTGCCGTCGGCATCGTTGGAACAGCCGCTCATCACCAACGACAAAATGACGAGCAATCCGGCAATCAAAATCCAACCAGCACGCAGCTTACTTGAATGGTGCAAGTACGATTTCTTGCGATACATTCTATTTGCCCTCTTGTTCTTGTTATTTAACATCCAAAGTTTTTCTTATATCTTAATCTATTTGAATCCGGGCAACCAGTACTACCATAACAGTTTCGTCTCTCTCTGCCCATTTGCATTGAGCTAGCCGCCTTGGACTCCATGAGGACTTTGGACCAAGTGGACCTAAGCAGTCCGAGGATCTTCACGTTGCCGATTTTCGTTATTCTCAATCAGATAGTAATGGCGGAGAGGAGACATTACCTAACCGGTTCTTACTTCGAAATCTGCCAACCACCGCCAAGCGCCTTGAATAAGGCTACCAGATTCGTCGAGACTCGTTGATCGCTGGCTACCAGCTCATCTTCGGACTGCGAGAGAGCCCTTTGACTCACCAGCACATTCAAAAAGTCCACCAAGCCTTCGGCATAAAGGGCGCTGGAAATATCTGCGGCACGCCGGTTGGCATCGACGGCAGCCATGAGCGACCTGCGGGTCTGCTGTTCTTTCGCATATGCTATCAGCGCATTCTCAACGTCTTCCAAAGAAGTCAGTACAGCATTCTCGTAGGAAATGAGCGCCTGTTCTTGCCGAGCGTTCTGTACTTCGATGTTTGAGCGAATACGTCCCGCATCAAACACCGGCCAGTTTACCGTTGGCCCGACGTCCCACAGCAGGCTGCTGCTCTTCACCAGATCCTGAATATTCGCGCTTTGCAGCCCTAGAAAGCCGGTCAGGGAAAAACTCGGAAACAGATCGGCCGTAGCCGCTCCCACCCTCGCAGTGGCTGCCGCCAGCTGCATCTCGGCACGGCGGATGTCAGGCCGCCTGCGCAGTAGTTCCGAAGGCAATCCTATGGGAACCTGAGGCGGTACCGGAGGGATGGGTTTTTCGCTGGAAAGCTCCGTCAACAGAGCCTCGGGTTCTCGCCCCAACAGCACCCCAAGTCGGTGAATCGCCTGCTTGGCAAACGATTCCAGAGACGGCACCTGGGACTCGGTGGTTGTCAGCAGAGCTTCGGCTTGTGCAACATCAAGCTTATTGCCCAGTCCCGCTTCCAGCCTACCTCGAGTCAAATCGAGGCTCTTGCGCTGCAGTTCAATATTTTCCCTCAGTATGGTAATTCGTCTCTGAGTGCCTCTAAGTTCCAGATAATTCCTTGCCACTTCAGACAGTAGAATGACCAGCACATCGCGGCGATTCCACTGCGCCGAAGCAATGTCTGCGTTAGCTGCCTCCACCCGTCTTCTAATGCGGCCAAAAACATCAATCTCCCAGCTGGCATCAAAGCCGGTTTCAAATAAATTCTGTTCGTTGGCCGCGACCAGGTCGGCAGCGCCTCCAGCCCCAACTACCGGTGCAGCATTGCCGCTGCGGCGTGTGCGAGAATATGTGCCAGATACGTTAACGGTCGGAAACAGATCGGATGCGACCACGCCTCTTAAGGCTCGAGCCTCCCGGATGCGGGCTTCGGCAAGCTTGAGGTCCAAATTTGAAGCCACCGCACGATCGATCAGCGAGTTGAGCTGCGGATCTTCAAATAAAGTCCACCAACCGATCACTTCAGAAGAAGAGGTCGAGATTCCTTTTTGGGGAACACCGCTCCATTGTTCGGGAGTATCCACTTTCGGATTATGAAAATCAGGGCCGACCATGCAGCCCGTTAAGGTCATCAGCAAACAACCTGCAAGCAAAATCGAAGGAATAGATTCGCGCAATAAAAAACGACCAATCATCTACAAACTCCCGACACACGACAAAGGGCTCAGCCTCTTTCATATTCTTCTTCATTTGAGTGCGCCAATGCGCTTACGTGGGCATAGCAAAAAAGCCGCTTTAAGTCCATTCTCAAACAGTCCCTATGCGACCGGATCTGATTTTAACCCATTATAAAAAAGATCCACTGTTATGTTTGTCAGCTCGTCCAGATCGACACTTTGACTTTTCGGGTCATTATAGATTTCTCTCAGGAGAGAAAAATAAAACACCATCCCGATCAACAGACGTGCTCCGATCTGACCGCTGACAGGTTTGAAAGCGCCGTCTTCACTTCTTTCCTCCAGATAATCGCCAAGGAAGTTGAAAAATTGCTGTAACGGACCGCGGACGAATTTTTGACCCAGTTCGTGACCTTCCAACGCGCTGAAGAGCAGCATGCGCATAAAGGAACTGTCGAGACTCTGTTGCCGCAGAAAGTTGCCGACAATTGTCTCCAGTACTTTCCGGTCCTGTTTTGCCTGCACGGCCTCTACCGGGAAAAACAGATGCTTGCGATCCTTGATCTTCTTCTCCAGTATCGCGTCATACAACTCCTCTTTACTGGAAAAGTGATGATAAATCATGGCCTCGCTGACCCCGGCTCGGCGTGCCAGTTGACGCAAGGTCGTTCCCTGAAATCCATGGCGGGAAAAGACTTCTGTGGCCGCGCTGATGATCTGCTGCCTTCTCTCCGGTCCACTCAGTTTCGTTTTTTTCCCGGTCTTTCCCGTCACCAGTCACTCCTCGTTAGTGATAAAGTGAACGTTTACTTACCATCCATTCGCGCGCTTATATGCCGGACTCGATGGATTGTCAATGCGCTTCTACACTTGGTCCATCGCACCATCTATCCCGCTAAAACCAAAACCGATGGCTCCAGATCTCTTCCTTCAAATGCTTCATGTCCCTTTCCAGCACAAGGTACAGAGAAGCATTTTGAATCGCCAGGCCGCCCAACTGAGCCAGTGCCGTAACGAGCATGACTTCATCTTCGCTGAATTCCCTTGGAACCCCGCTGTAAAGCCTCAAGACCCCTATCACTTTGTCCTTGGTTTTAACCGGCACCGACAGAATCGAGACGATCCCTTCCTGTTGCTTCTCTTTTCGGTACTCGACTCTGTCGTCGCTTGCCACATCCTTGATCATCACCGTCTGACCGCGCAGCGTCTCCTCCACACTGGGTTCTACCGACAACTTCCCCCGATTTGTATAGGCTTCGCTGAGTCCGTAGCTGGCGACATACTCAAGGGTCTTTTTGCCTTCATCCAGGAGCAGGATCGATGCTGCTTTGACATTCAGGCTGTCGGCAATCTCGGCGGTCAAAATGTGCAGGATTTTTTTGAGATCCAGGCTGGAATTGATATTTACCGCCAAGTCCAGGAAGAGCCCTGTGTTTTCTTTTACCTTTTCGAACAACCGGGCATGCTCGATGGCGATACCGCCCTGCTCGGCCATAGCAGTCAGGAATTCAATTTCATTTTGAGAAAATTCTCTGGGACTGCCGGTAAAAAGAGATAACCCTCCAACGAGCTTGCCTTTAGACATGACGGGGACAACCAGTATGGAAGCAATCCCTTCCGCTTTTTTGATTTCGTGCCCATTCAACCGACCATCAGCCGTGGCGTCGTGGGAAAAAAGATATCCTTCCTCGCTGAGGATGGGGACAATTCTTGATGGTTCGGTCAGGCCCGCGCGAGTATATTTTTCCGAAAGTCCTTTTTGGGCCACTGGAACAAATTCACTTTGTTCTTCATCATAAAGGAAGAGACGGGCCGCTTTCACCTGCATGGTCTCAAGGGCACTGTCAATTACCAGATCCAGCAGTTGCTCGGTATCAAGAGTGGTCCCGAAAGCCCGACTCACTCTGCAAATGGCTTTAAAGTAATCTTGCTCGGCGTTCATGCTTTTTATCTCCCCAGATTTGCCTTTTTCTTTTTATCCACAGAGGAACCCGTCCTCGCAGGAGCTTTAGCCTTTGGTTCGCCTTTGGCTGGCTTCTTCTTCTTTGCTGCCGGCTTAACTGCCCGCTTTTTTTCTTCGTCCTTATCCCTTTTTTCAAGCCACTCAAAAATCCTCGGTGTCAATTCTTTTTGAGTTCTTGAGCTGACATAGATGCCTATGTGGCCGGTGTCGAGGCATATGTCTTCGGTATCCTTGCTGCCAACACTGCTGGTAAGCATCTCGCAGGCTTGCGGCGGCACCAGATGGTCATATCGGCCGTATATGTTCATTAAGGGCATCGTGATCTTCTTCAAATCGATCCTCTTGCCGTTTAATTCCATCTTGCTTTGGATCAGCAAATTTTTCTTGTAGCAATCTGTTATGAACTGTCGAAATGTTTCCCCCGGGATATCCGGACTGTCGAATATCCATTTCTCCATGCGAATGAAGTTTTCAACAAAAACTTTGTTATTCATGTTTTCAAAAAACCCTATATACTTATCGATCATCAGCCGGGCCGGATTGAGCAGCAGAAATCCGAAGTTCATCAGATCACCCGGCATATTGCCCCAAGTTCCCACCATCCTGTCCGCATCGATCCCTTTCATCCAGACATGCAGAAGGCCTTTGTCAGTGTCGAAATTGCTGGGGGTTACCGTCGTTATGAGGTTCTTGATCTTTTCAGGATGAAGGGCAGAATACATGATCGAAAAAGTGCCGCCCATACAAATTCCCATCAAATTGATCTTGTCAACCCCGTGTCGGCGACGGATAAAGTCCACGACATTATTGATGTAGCCGTTAACATGATCATCTATCGATACGAATTTATCCTTGCGGGTCGGGTAACCCCAATCGACCATGTAAAGCTCGACACCTTCATTCATGAAATTCTGCACAACACTTCGGCCGGGCTGCAGATCCAGCATCGTTTCCCGATTGATCAGAGCGTACACCATCAGCAACGGGGTTTTAATGCGGGTCTCGGTAATGGGGGCGTAGTATTTTAATTTGACCCGATCTTCTTCGTACACAACCTCGTAAGGGGTCGTAGCGATGTCCGTTTCAAGCGGGCCGAGCAGGACATCATGGGACTGCATAATGACATCCTGAGATTTCTCTACATCTTCGGCCAGCTTGGACAATATCATATCAACCGGTATTTTCGATGGACTCATAGCATACCCCTCTTGCGGCTCCGGGAAGCCAGGCATTCAAGCTGCAGGTTTTCAGGTTAGTCTTTTTCTTCCAGCTTCTTCTCCAGTTCTTTAACTTTCTTTTTGAGCAGGTAGAATTCTTTATATAGAGCATCCATATCTTTGTTGGTGGGGATGGGAAGAGAATTCATTGCGTCGATAAGCATTTCGTGCTGCGCCGCTTTGAAGTCGGTGACGGCGTTGAGGGTGCGTGACAGCGTCTGAAGGTATTGCGGCGACTTGAAGAGGGTCATATAGTGCCCCTCCAAAATCTTGATCCACATATTGTAGTAGTCTTTGAAATTTTCCGAAAGTTGGCCCTCTTTACTCAGTTCGTCAAACTTTTCCTGCATGACGTACACCGACTTTTCAAGAGGGGCGTAAATCAGATGTAGAAATTCGCTCACAGCTGTTCGATAGAGGTTGAACGTGTCCATAACCAGATTCATGCGCTCCTGATATAAACGCGTCAACCCCAGCTGAGGAGTATGAAAATACGGTTGGATTTCTTTTTCATAAAGTTCCACCCAGCTTTTAAATATCTCCTGATCCAGGTTTTCGAACTTGTAGGCTTCGGTTGTCTCTCCAATTTTGCCAACCTTTTTCAGCCAGTGCTCATAAAGGTTGAAATAACCACCCCACACGACTCGGAGCATCTTCGTCGTTATTTCGGGAGATGCGCCGGCCCCCTTGAGGAGACTTTCCATCATGTCGGGCGTGCCCAGACCACTAGCCATGGACTGCCACATTTTCAGCGAGTTCAGCCAGGAATCCATTGATTGACTTTTGGGCTCCCCAAAAATTCCGGCAAAACCTTCTGTCATGTTCGGCATGGCTGTCCAGTCCTTGGCAGCTTTCAGCCAGTAATCTGTGCCGGCTTCAATCCAGGCGTTCAGTAGAGAACCGGGATCCCATCCATTATGCTTTGTGCTCATGATTCCCTCTTTGTCGAGACACCGGTGTAAGTGTCGAGTCAGTTTTGGTAGTGTTTGTGCAGCGTTTCATTGCATTCAACTCGACCTACAAGGTTACGCCGGATGCAACGAAATTGAATTCTGGACTCCCGCCTTCATTAGAATAACAAAATGACTGGTGCGTATGTTTTATGCGTCATTCCCGTGAAGACGCATAACCCGAGGGTCACAACGAAATATAAAAACGAAAGCCTGGTTGGTGGTACGCTTGGGCATAAATGAGCAGCCACTCTGTCGGATATGGACCAATCATGGATGGCGCGCGCTAAGCAAAGTTTGCCCGTGCGCAAAACGGCTTGGTTTAGTAACTCTGCCCTCACGAGCAAGATTCGGTTAGCACGTGGCATCCGACTGCCTGAAACAGATAAAAATCTACGGCCCCCTCGTTACTCTCTGCGCTATGCCCGTTGCGTTTTCATGGGAAAGCGCGAATCCAAGGGATTGCCTCATCTCAAAGAATAATACTTTGATGATCACGATTCACTATAACTGATAATGAAAATGTTCTTCAAGGAGAATGAGACGATGAAACCGCCGCAAGCAGCGAAAGAGCTTTCAACAACTGCTTGTCGTCACTTGCTTTGAGCTGATCGACGCTCATGTGTGCTTCACTGGCAGGAAACACCGGAGTCGTATCGGAAGATAAAGCCACCTTGAAGTTTGGTGTAATGCCTTTATGCCAGATGGTATGACCGTCCGGGGTCAACCATTCCTCAACCGCCAGCAGCAATGCAGACCCGTCGGAAAGAGCAAATTCCTGCAATACGGTGCCGGTGCCGAAAGTGGTTTCGCCGATCAACTTGGCCCGCTTATGGTCCTGTAACGCCCCTGCAACAATTTCCGCCGCGCTGGCGGTCCCCCCATTTATCAATACCACGAGCGGAATATCGGGGGCAACGCCGTCTGATTCGACTTTCATTGGAGCAATGGCACCTTTCGCATTCTTTTCCAGAAGCACATTGCCGCTCTTCAGAAACTGGCTGGCAGCACCAATGGCTTCGTCCAGCAAGCCCCCAGGGTTGTTACGCAAGTCCAACACGATGCCGTCGAGGCTCTTTTGCTTGATTTCCTGCAACGCCTTTTTGAGACTGTCGGTAACCCCTTCGCTAAAACCGGCAATGCGCAGATCGGCAAAAGACGTTCCGGGCGCCTGAGACCAGGTGACATTCCTTATAGTGATTGATTCGCGCTTAATTTTGTGTACCTTGCTCTGATTCGTTTTTGGATTCAAAACCGTCAGAGTGACGGATGTCCCTGCCTGCCCGGAAATACGCTTGACCACTTGAGGCAGAGGCAAACCCGTGATGTCCTCCCCGTTCACCTTGATGATAATCTCACCTGGCTTCAAGCCTGCTTTTTGCGCCGGGGAATCGTCCATCGGCGCCACGATGACCACATGACCGTCTTTCATTTGGACCTCGGCTCCAATTCCCTGGAACTTGCCCTTTGCGAATTCACGCTCCGCTTTCAACATCTCGGGAGACAAAAAGGTACTATGGCCCGTATCTCCAAGGGAATCCACCATGCCGCTAAGGGCGCCGTAAGTCATTTCGCGAGGTTTAATGGCGGAGCGATCGACGTAGTATTGTTCGATCGTGTTCCAACCCTGAGCGATGAGCCGAAAATCGTCGACAGCTTTTTCCGGAATTTTCTCCAAAGGAACGAATGCCGACAATGCGTATCGGTCGAGCACAACCCCTAAAGTCAATATTGCAACACAAGAAAACAGCAAGCCGATAATGCGGGGAAAGCTAGCACGTCTTTTTCCCATTGTTCATCACCTTTCTATAAGCTGGATACACGAACAGAAAACAGGGCGGTTCCCTGGCATCAACTTTTATTAAACTGTTTTTTTGGGCTTCCTCTGCTGCGGTCCTCCGCGGGTATGACGCCCAATGTCTTTATTTTTCCTTGTGGGTTTTTTCGCCATTCTCCCACCCAATCATGACTCGATGGGCACAACGACACACAAAAATACCCCTCACTTCTCCTCGCTGTCATTCCCGCATGCTCCCCGCCTTAAGCCTGCCAGGGCAAGCTTAGCGGGAATCCGGAGAAACTCAGAATAGGACCCCAAGGTTTAATTCTTAGCAAGTATACTATTTAACAATAAGAAGCATGACTCTGATTTTCATACTACTGGAACAAAATCGCTCAATATTTTCACCCAAACTTTTTAGGAATTCAGACCGTGCTTCGAGCCGGATCTTTCCACCACCACCAGCACAAATTCGAATATCAGTCGCAGCAATTCTCATTTTGGCTAGGAGCTTGTCCGATAATTAGCCGAATGGTGTCTATTGTCATTGCCGAATGGTGTCTATTGTCATTCCGGCAAGCTTTAAGCCGGAATCCAGGCCCGCACCAAAAAAGGATTTCCGTATCATGGATTCCGGCTTAAAGACCGCCGGAATGACGGCGTCGTGAATTCTCGGACAGGCTCCTAGGTTCATAGTACAGCAAAATGAGAATTGCTGTATCAGTCGCGGGAACTCTTGTGAACGGCATTCCGAGGGTGCAGACTTCCCTTTAGGAAAAATTCTCTTTATTGACAGTGATTTTGTAATTTCCTATTGTCTATCGCCTGGTTGCAATTGTCGATTGCCTCATCCATTCATTTTCATTTCGAGATCAACGTCGCCTGTCCGCCATCAGAGTCTCGCACCCGTGAATCGAATTACCTTGCGCATGAACAGACGGCATTCATATCTTATGTGTGCGCTAAGGGATGTGTTTTTGTTCGTCGTCAACTTTTTATCTCGACCACTCGCAACGAAAGTGAGGCAAATCAATCGGCAAACTCGTCCAACTGCGCGCGCAGAGGCCAATCACAGCTCTGAGACATGAGCCCCTGGATGAAAAGGAGAACTACCATGGTGAAGCCCGAGGGAAATATTCTGTATCGAGTTTTACTCACCTCATATGTAGCGGTTATGCTTTTGCTTACAGGTTTGCTGGTCCCATTCACCGCCAGGGCCGTGGACAATGGCTGGCCGCGGGAACTGCAGGCCAAAAAGGCAAAAATTATTATCTATCAACCTCAGCTGGAATCCTTTAAAGGAGACAAAGTAACCGCCAGGGCCGCCGTCTCCGTGCAGACCCAAGAGATGAAACAACCGGTCTTCGGTGTAGTCTGGTTTGGCAGCCGTATCGCTACCGACCGGGACACGAGGACCGTTGAGTTTCTGGACATCAAGGCAGAGAAGATGAAGTTCCCCAATGCCACCCTGGAGCAGGAAAAGAAGCTGGCCTCCTTCCTTGAGGAAGAGATCGCCAAATGGCCCCACACCATGGCGTTTGACCGTTTGCTGGCCATGTCCGAAGCACTCGAAAAGGAGAAGGCCGCTTCCGTTCAATTGGACAATCAGCCCCCGGTGATACTGTTCAGGACCGAACCGGCGGTGCTTGTCCTGATCGAGGGCAAACCCATCCTGCACGATCTGGAAGGGGGCAAAGTCAAACGGGTGGTCAACACTCCTTTTGTCCTGCTGTTCGACCCATCGGATCAAAAATACTTCCTTTTGGGCGATGACCTGTGGTTTGCCGCAACCGATGTCATGGGGCCATGGAGTACCATGCCTTCGCCGCCGGCCGCGGTGGCCGAAGCTGCTAAAAAGATTGCCGAGACCGAAGTCCCCACCCAGCTCCAGCCCGAGGCAGAACAATCCCAAAACGTGCCGGAGATCATCGTAGCCACCCAACCCACCGCCCTGATCGTATCCGAAGGCGAACCTCAGTTTGCGCCGCTGGCGGGAACCGACTTGCTGGATATGACCAATACGGGAAGCGATGTGTTTATGCCGGTGGGAACCAATGAATACTACGCGCTGCTGTCCGGCCGCTGGTTTCGAAGCCCCTCGCTGACTCAAGGCCCTTGGACATATGTTGCCCCCGACCAGCTGCCGGCCGCATTTTACAAGATTCCGCCAGGATCCGATAAGCAGCACGTGCTCGCTTTCGTTGCCGGAACACCCCAGGCCGAAGACGCCGTGGCAGACGCGCAAATGCCTCAGACCGCCGCAGTTCCGCGCAGTCAGACAATCGAGGTGGCTTACGACGGGAAGCCCGAGTTTGCCGCTATCGAAGGCACTCAGATGCAATACGGCGTCAATACCGACAAGCAGGTGGTCAAGGTGGGCGACGCATACTACGCCGTCGACAACGCCGTGTGGTATACATCGAATTTGCCTCAAGGCCCGTGGCAAGTCGTCGAGTCGGTGCCCCCCGAAATTCAAGACATCCCTCCCAGCAGTCCCGTCTACAACATTAAATATGTGCAGGTCTATCAAGCCACGCCCGATGTAGTCTACATGGGCTACACGCCAGGCTACACAGGAACTTACGTCGATCAGGGGACGGTGGTTTACGGCACCGGATACGTCTATCCGGCCTATGTATCGCCCAGAGTGTATTACCCGGCCCCCGTTACCTATGGTTTTGCACCCGCCTACAATCCCTATTACGGCGCTTGGAGTTTCATGGCCGGCGCCACCTTCGGCTTCGTTGCGGGGGCAGCTACAGCCAACTGGTGGGGTTGCTCCGGTTGGCGAGGGGATGTAAACGTCGATATCAACCGAAATATCAATATCAACAACGCCAATTGGCGAAACACGTCGATCGACAGATCTCAAGCCAGGAACAACATTTACAAACGTCCCGACAACTGGCGGAATAACTTGCAGGAGACAAGGCGCAATGATTTTCAGCAGCGCGCACAGAGACGGGAAGGCTCCCAGGGTCGACTTGCCGGCAGGCAGGGCCAACAACCCGCGCGGGAAGCTCGTTTGAAAGAGGGGCAGGGTGCGAAAAGAGCGCAGGCAGAGACTCGAAGGACGGAGCGAAAGCCCGGAACGCAGCAGAGGGCAGGCACCAGAGAAGCCCGCAAGCAGGAACGCCCGGCCGGCCAGAAATTGCAGGGCCGGCAACAGGCCGGCACCCGCGATGCGCAGCGCGCGGCATCGCGGGAAATGAAGAAAAACAATGTCTATGCGGGCCGCGACGGCAACGTTTACCGCAAACAGGACAAAAACTGGCAGCAGCGCGACCGCAGCGGCTGGTCCAAACCAAGCACCAAACCTCAATCGAATTATGAAAGGAACCGCGGCAGCCTCAACAAAGACTTTAGCGCCAGATCACGAGGCACAGAGAGAACGCAGAGCTTTAAACAAGCACAAAGTTCCAGAGGAAGCCGCGGATCGTCTCAAGGAAGCCGTGGCGGAGGAGGACGAAGCGGGGGCTCCAGAGGCGGCGGACGCAGGAGATAGGCATCCATCCACTGATAATCAAGCCCCGGGAACGTATCCCACAATAGATGATTCCCGGGGCTTAGCCCTGTCCTCTGCCCTCTGTCCTCTGCCCTCTGCCCTCTGCCCTCTCACTTCTTTTTCATCACCTTGGCTCCACCCAGGTCACCCAGTCGCGCCTTCTCGAGGTCCGTCCATAACGTGCCCTCTCCGGCATGCAAAATGTTGACGCCCAGCTGATCGCTCAGTCCGTCGGCAAGGGTCCACAAATTGTAAGCCATCGGATCTCCAAACGCTTTTACCTTGAGTTGAAACCCCTTTGCCTTTTCGCCTTCCACCATGCGAATTTTTTCAGTTTCAGCCCTGCCCAGCCGAATGGTTTTCTCCGCCCGGACTCCTGCGGTCTCCTTGTCGATCTGGGCAACAAGCTTGAGGGTATTGCCCTGGATTTCCGCTACTTGTTTTTCCTGATCGGCACGGATTTCGGCTTTGATTTTTTCGGTCTCCTGAGCAACCTGCTCGCGCCGTTGTTCGATCAGGCTAACCTCGGTGTTGAGTTGCGCCATTTTCTTGGCGGTATTCTGCTTTTCCTGGTTGGTCAAATCCTGTTCCTGCGCGACGCTGGCCTGCTGGATCGGATCGAGAATCTGCATGGGCACGTTCACGTGACGGATTAGAGCGCTGTGTATGATGATTCTTCTTTCCGAGAGGGTTCTTGCCAGGGTTTCAGTCAAATCGTTTTGGAATTTTTCCCGTCCTTCCCCTACGATGAAGTCGCGAGCGCCATAGGCGGAGCCTTTGAGCCGGGAGACGGAGAGAATCTGCGGCATGATGATCTTGTCGACGGCGGCGGGCAAATCCCCGTAGCTGCGATAGATCCAGGCGATATATTTAGGCAGAAGCTCGAATTCGACCGTCATATCGAGGCTGATTTCAAACCCGTCGCGGGAAGGGAATTCCACGAATTGATTGAGTACAAAGGTCGATATCGATTCATCGGCCAGAGGCTTTGCAGCCTCTTTTCGGCTGCCCGCCTCCATCTTTTGGGCGGGTGCGGCCGGGCGAGTCTTGGAAAGGTACCCTGCCCTCTTCTCCTGCTGTTCCATCAAAAGAGATCTTTGCAGCTCATCCATGGCCCGGTTTTGTGTAACTATCTGGCCTTTGGTGATGACTTCGCTGCCCTTTTTGCCCAGCAGCGAAACCTGGTTGACGCCGATTTCCAAAACATTCACACTGAACTCACGAGGATTGATGTAATACAAGCCGGGCTGCAGAATATCTTCTCGCACTCCCTTTTGATCGGGACCGGCGAATTTTCCTTCCGGCGCCTGCCGGCCCGAAAGCGAAGTAATCACCCCGTCGTAGCCGATGGGGATGCTGATGGCATCGATGACGTCAATCCTGTAGCCGATGGGGTTCATGCGGTATTTCCCCGGACCCAGGACTTTTCGCCAGATTCCCTTCTGGCCGGGCTTTGCCAGGAACTCCCCTGCCGGCAGCTCGGTACCGACTTTGGAAGTGACCACGCCCACCTTGCCCGCCGGAATGACAGTTACGGGCACAATCTCATGGTCGTACAGGAACGGATTCAGGAAATGCCGCCCTTCCCCCAAAACGTCTTCCTGAATCCCCTTTTGGCCTTTCTTGGCAAGAATTTGACCCGGCGGCAGCGGGTCTCCCGTTTTGGCCGTAATGACGGCCATGTAGTTGGGCGGCACATAAAAGCGGCAAAAGCCCCATTGCCACATCAACCAGGCGGCAGCGAGAAGCAGAACAATGGAAACGCCTGCAGAAGTCAGCTTTCTCATGGCGCCACCTCCTTTTTGGGCGGAAGATAGGGCAGAAAAAGTCCCCCCAGTCCGCCTTCCTGATCCGTGCTCAGGATGGACGCGATACGCGGACTGATGCGTTCATACAACCGGTAGCGGGCAAGATTCATACCGGTCTCAAAGGCCAGCACTTTGCCGGCAATGACCTCCGCCTCCGCCTCGTTTTTCATGCGAATCACTTCTTTTTCCGCTTCGGACTGCAGCAAAATGGCTTCCGCCTGAGCCGCAGCCGCGTCTCTTTCAAGCTTCACCACTTCCAGTTCCCGGTTGCCGGCCGTGAGGCGCACCGCCTGATCCTGCCTGGCAAGAATGACGGCCCTGATGCGAACGGTATCCGCTTCGACTTTTTCCTTATTCTGCTCGGCAAGCATTTCCTGCCGGGTCAGTTCCGCCTGGGATTTGGCCTGTTCGATCTGCTGTTCGAACTTTTTGGCATTCTGCACGGCCACTTCACGATCCCGGATGATGCTGGCGATTTGATCGGGCGGCGTGATGTTGCGTATCAACACCGATTTGATGGAGACGCCCCAAGGTTTGCAGAGCTGCACCAGATGGGTCTCGAGGTTGTCCTGAAAGCGCTGCCGGGTATCGCCCATGATATAGTTTTTGGCTGGATTTTTACTGCCTTCGATGCGGCTGAACCCTCGAGCTCGCGGCAGAATGATCTTTTTCAAGATATCATCCATATCGCCCACCTGGTGGGTCAAAAGCGCCACCTTGTCCGGAATCAGCGCATATTCAATGGTCCCCTCCACTGCTATGGTGAAGCCGTCAACGGTCAGAAAGCTGATGGCATCTTCACCGCTCATCTCGAAGCGCTGGCTCTGCAGGTTGACCTCCACCACGTTGAACATGTACGGGTTTAAATAATAGGTGCCAGAGTCCAAAACTTCCGCCTGAACCCCTTTGAGTTCTTTTGTCACAAGAAAGGTGTTGCGTTCTTGAGCCGGCAGGTCGCTGTTCAAAACGTCTTTTCCCGTAAGACATGTGACCACTCCGGCATAGCCCGGCCGGATGTCGATGGCGTCAAACAGCTCGACTTTGTATGCATACGGGTTGATGCGGTATTTTCCCGGCCGCAGTACATCGCGCACAATCCCCTTGGATTCGTTGCTGGCGATGATGTTTCCGGGCGGCAGCTCATCTCCGTAGAGGCGGGTCAGCACGCCCAGTTTTCCGGCGGGAATATCCGTTATTCGGTGGAATTGCCAGCCCCACGAATAGGGATTTTTGAAATACCTTCCCTCGGGTAGAACTTCCAGCTGGATGCCTTTTTGCTCGGGGCTGGTGGCAAGGATTTGTCCGGTGGCAAGGTCCTTTCCTGTTTTGTGGATCAGGATGGCAATCTCGCCCGGCCCCGGCTCGATTCTGCAATAGGTCCAGACCCACAGGGGTAAGAAGAGAACCAGGAGCACAATCAATGCCTTCGTTCCGGATGTGTCGGGAGGTCTCCACTTAAAAGCAGACCTCAACCGTGAAGCCTTGGGCCGCGAACCTTCAGGGAATTGCTCGTCGTTCATGCCAAATCCTCTCTGTTGTTTCATGCCGATCTGGTTTCAAACGGGGAACTTTAACGATGGTGCAAAACTCTGTCCAACATTACGGTTGCCGACCAACCACAGGCGTTGACTCGCGGCTCACCGCTGCACAAAGGAGATGTTAGGAGCCGGCGAAGCCCAATGGAGCCAAAACTTGACAGTTTTTTCTACCACGAAGCGCACGATGGACACAAAGGAGTTTTGGGGAAATGTTTATTCAGTTTCACGACTGGGGCGGACTATACATAATTGTAATTACATTTCCGCTGTAATCCGGCCGCAAAATTGCCCTACCCTTCCCCGTTGTGGTCTTCATGGTTAATTCTTCAGCCCCTTAATCCTCGATGCTTCATAAAGCAGTATGGCTCTAAAAAACAAAAAACCCGGATCAAATGCTGACCCGGGTTTGATATACGGTATCTATTTCGGCGACTTGGCGATTCCTTAATCCCAGCAGGAGACGCAATTTCCTTCGCTGTCCATACAGCGGTCGCAGTATTTTTCACTGCATTTTCGACACTCGCTCACTTCCGATTTTCGCTCAAAGTCGTAGCCGCACGATCTGCAGTCAAATTTTTCTTCGAAATACATCTTATATCCCTCCTCTCAAAGCTTTCCCGATCGCCTGCTTCAGACGATCGGTCCGCCGAGCGGTTTTCCATTTTTGAAAACCCCTGAATCCGGGTCTACCACATCTCTTCTACATTTTAACTTACATCTAAAAAATAGCCACTTACCCACCCAAAAGCTAGCATCTACTATAAAGATGGAATCGCGATGCGGGCTTCGTTTTGACCGATCGCCTCTCGATCGGTCAAAACAAAATTCCACCTCCGTACCTCTGTGGTTCAATCACATCACTTGAATCACATCACTTGCTGATTAAACGATTACTTGCAGAACCAATCGTGCCACAAAAACAAGCAACTCAGGATTAGTGGCACATTGAAGAACCTTTATTTGTGTCAACGCAGTCGTATCGAAAGGGGAGCGGAGAATTGCCAGTATATACCAGGCGCATGTGTTGACGAGGCTATTGGCGACCTTTTGATTGGTTCAATGACTCCGCTGACATTGGAAGTGGCGCTGGAAGTCCAGCGTGAACTGGAAACCCGTCTTGACGAGGCCGACAAACTGCGTAAACAACAGGTGCAACGGGCTGAATACGAAGCAAATCTGGCCAGACGCCGCTTTATGCAGGTTGATCCGGACCACAGGTTGGTGGCAGACACCCTGGAGGCAGCCTGGAATGAAAAACATTCTCAATCGGATTCAGCCAAACTAACTCGAGAGGAGCAGGAGAGCATACTCGGGTTAGCCAAGGATTTTCCGAAACTGTGGAGGAATCCAAAGACTCCTTTACGTGAGAAAAAACGAATGATTAGACTTTTGCTCGAAGATGTGACAATGATAAAAGAACAAGAGATCATCCTGCATGTTCGTTTTAAAGGCGGCGCGGCTAAAACTCTGAACATTCCTCTTCCACCCAAAGGCTGGCAACATGCGTTGACAAGTGAGGAAATCGTCAAGCTTATCGATGAGCTCATGGATCATCACAGTTATCTGGAGATAGCGGAGATACTCAATGAGCGAGGACACAGATCAGGTACGGGTCGTCGATTTTACAGCAAACTTATTGGGAGCATCCGCGCCAACTACGACTTGAAGACTCGATATGCCAGATTGCGACACGCGGGGAAACTGACTGCAAGCGAGATGGCAAATCTATTAGGGGTAACAAAGGCAACAGTGCGGAAATGGGCGAAACGGGAAACACTCAAAGCATATCCCTATAACGACCGCAATGAATGTCTTTATGAACATCCGGGCATCAATTCGCCCTTGATGAGGAATCCCCTTAACGAGCTGAATACAAAGCCATTTACAAACTGAAGATCTTCCAGGAATTTATGAGGTACAGTATGCAGATCAAATCACCACTATGATTTACACGCACATTCTGAACAAAGGCGGAATGGGAGTCCAAAGCCCCGCTGACAGGCTCTGATTAGGCGTTATATGCGGCGCAGGTAAGCGGTATATACCGCTTACCGAAAAGTGGAATACGGCTCTTAAGTAATCAATATCACTAATGGTTTATTCAGATCGGAGATTGTGGAACAGGGAGTATATCCGGCTGCTCGAGCCGCATTTTCCCATTTCATTTAGGCAGTCTAATACTATGTTCGGCAGGAAACTTATGGATGATAACATTGAACAAATTCTTTGGGACAGCTTCCCGAGAGTTCTTCAATTTCGAGAAACTCTGACACCAGAATCTGACCGTGGATGCGCTCTCATCGCTGTGGCATATCTGGATGAATCGATGCATGAACTTTTGCGGAAGTGTCTTGTCTCAGATGACAAAGTTGCCCGCGCATTTATGCGACCAGACGGACCTCTTGGATCTTTCTCTTCGCGTATCGATTGTGCTTATCTCCTTGGGAGAATAAGCACAACCATTCATCGGGAACTTCATCTGATCCGAAAAATCAGAAACGATTTCGGCCACAAATCAGAACCGATTACTTTCGATTATCAGCCCGTATCGAGTAGATGTAGTGAACTCCAATATTCCGGAAGGGCTCTCGAATCAACGAATCGAGAGCATTTTACATCATCGGTTTGCGCCTGTCTTGCAGCGATCCATGTCTCTGAAATGGCTACAAATCAACCAGAGGTTAGAGCTGACCGTGTGCCGAATAAAGAGGACAAAAAAAGCATATATTCTTTGGTTGACCACGCTTTTAAAATTATAGGCCCTGACCTTCCAAATATCATAGATGAGGAATCCAAGAGGCATGTCGTAACTCGAGTATGTGAATTGGTGAGGCAAATGATCATTGCCGAACAATCGGCTGAAGTCTGACCCCAAAAGCCGAGCTCTTTTATCTTTAAATTCAAGCTTTTTTTGCGGCTTTTGGGGCAGCTTAGCCTGGCGTTAGAGCGTATCAGGAGGAATCAATGATAAACACTATCAAATTAAAATTTGGGTCACATGAGACTCAACCCCCATTATCGATAGCAGTTAAACCGATTACTGTTTTTGTCGGGCCAAACAATTCGGGTAAAAGTCGAGTTCTTATTGAGATAGAGAGTTATTGTCGCCGTACGATGGGCCAACCTAGCGATGTCATTCTCGGTCAACTAGAGTTCGAGTCATTATCTAAATATGAAATAGAATCTGAAATTTCAAAAATCGAACAGACTCCAAAAATTGGGGAAACAATCAATCCAGGTCATGTGATTCTCGGGAAATTAAACCCGCAAAATAATTCCATGTTTAGGGCTCAAATAAATAAAGAGGGGTTAATTAACGAAGCACAAAACCCTAACCAGAGACAAGGGTTTTATTCGACTTTTTTAAATATTCCCTAGTCCGTGGCAAGAAAGCTGCATTAATATAGTTTAACTATTTGACATAATTATAACTTTGTGGTTCTATGGGACGCGAAATATTTCACTCAGGAGGTGTACAATGTCGCGTCCCCGGATCAGAGTCAAGCATGGCAACGAGTACCTCACCAGCCACAGTGGCTTAGTTCATGTGGGCACCTTACTCGAGGCAACTGGACTGAAAGAGCGCCTTGAAGACCTTGATATTCACTGTGATGGTCCAACATATACGCATTCTGATATTGCTTTTTCGATGATGGGGCTAATTAGCATAGGGAAGCCAGATTATGATGCCATTGAACAATTTCGGGAGAAGCCGCAATTCTTTGTGGATGCTTTGGGCTTATCCGCCTGTCCGTCAAGTCCCACATTGAGGCAGCGAATGGACTTGATGGCAGTGGAGCAGACCAATGGACTGCTCAAGCAAGAGTCGGCTTCGTTAGTTTGGCGCAAGGCGCCAGCAATTTCGGCTCTAGAGACTAGTGTGGGACAGTTCGTCCCATTGGATATTGACGTGAGTCCATTCGACAATTCGAAGACAAACAAAGAGGGCGTTTCTAGAACTTACAAGGGCTACGACGGTTATGCTCCTATTTTCGCTTACCTTGGAACGGAGGGTTATCTTGTCAACCTGGAATTCAGGGAGGGCAAACAACACTGTCAGAACAACACCCCGGAGTTTGTGCGAAGCACTCTGAATTATGCACGTGCTATAACGCAGGCACCGATCTTGATGCGTCTTGATTCGGGTAACGATAGTCAGGACAACTTTCCTGGACCGCAATATCCCAATGTGAGTTTTATCATCAAGCGGAACTTGCGCAGGGAGTCTCTCTGGGCCTGGGCTAAACTGGCCAAGGAAGTGGGCCAAGAAATGCCTTGCCGGGATGGAAAGCGGGTATGGATCGGCAAGACCAGTTTCGGAATCAAGGGCGAGGAGCTTCCCTATCCGATTGTTTTCGAGGTCACTGAACGCACTATCAAGAAAGCTCAAATGTTGGCGATCCCGGAAATCGAAGTGGATACTTATTGGGTCAGCCTGGAGGGATTGGAACCGCAAGAGGTGATTGCACTCTATCACGATCATGGAACTAGCGAGCAATTTCATTCAGAGCTCAAGACCGATTTGGATCTGGAACGGTTGCCCAGTGGGTGTTATTCCACCAACGAACTAGTGTTGCATTTGGGGATGCTGGTCTACAACATGCTTCGGATCATTGGTCAGCAGAGCCTGGAAGAGGTGGGTGCAAGCCAAGCATTGCCGAGGCCGCGTCAGAAGAAAGTGAAGCGCCGGCGGGTAAGAACCGTGATGCACGATCTGATCTACATGGCAGGTCGGATGATCCGCACCGGCAGACGCTGGTTCATTTCATTTGGACAGATGAATCCTTTTGCCGAGCTCTGGGAGCAACTCGACCATCGGTTGCGAATGGCACCTGATAGTGGCTAAAAGCAAATCAAACTGAGCAGTTACAAACTGGAATGGGAAAGTGTTCTGAATGCCGAAGGGACACGTATGTCTTTGCTCAGAAAAAAGCAAACAAAAAGCTGCCGAAACCCTTTGCAACAGCAACTGATCCACCGGTTAGGCAACCAACAGAGCAGGCATTGCGACCATAGGCACCCTTAGCAAAAAAAGTGCCACTGATCCAGGATATTTATACTGTTCGTATGGATGGTACTAATCGCTTGAATTTGTTAAATGAGCAAAATGCAGGAGACCTTCAAACTTCATCCTCAAATCATCTTACTCGCCTTTTTGTTGATAATACCTTAAGAGCAGAAGTCCGGCGGATAGTCTTTGATGCATTTAAAAAATATTTTGTTATTGATCCAACTAATATTGGAAAACTTCGTGTCCGACTTTCTGATAGGGAACCAATAGATGAGAGAGAGGAAAAAGGATGGGAACAAAAATCAATTGATTTCCACAAAAAAGCAATTGAAATCACCCATTCTAGTGATGGAGTTAAAGCCTTTACTGGAATAGTTACAACGATACTAGCCGGCGAACCGAAAGTAGCGCTTATTGACGAACCCGAGGCATTTTTACATCCTGCCCTTTCGAACAAACTTGGTAAAGAAGTTGGGTGCAGATCTTTTGAAACGACATCCAGGATAACAGTCCGAGTTCAGGAAGCGGCAGCATAGCGACAAGAGTGGTTACGTTGAAGCTCTTCTTCGCGATGGAATCTCCAGTAGGCATTGAAATCACCACTGGATCGAAGCGAACGAATGCGGATTATCGCTTCGGCACTCTTCATGCGCCAGCGAGCCCCGGTACGATCCAGCCGATCTTTTATCAGATGACGGCAGGCGCCCTCAATCACTCCTGATGCAATGGGGAGCCCATCGGAGAGGAAGGAGTCATATTCAAGCATGGGGCTATATTTTTCCAAATAGCCAGCGCACTTATCCACGGGCCGCCGCTTGTTTTGGCTGAGTTGTTTGCGGGTGGCATCACGTCGCAGGTCAACAGCCACAGCCTCGGCCGCTCCATGCAAGACCTGCAAAGCTTTCTCTCTTACCCATTCTTCAGCCTGCTTGCTTCCAACGGGGTGGAAACAATGGGCCGCTTTCCAAAGGTATTCCAGAACATGGATGAGATCCAAAACCAGAGTGATCTTGGCTTGGTAGGTTTCGACCATATCAAGTATGTCGAGGAGCTGTTGCTCCCCTCCGTCCACCACGACTACCCAGTGACGACTCTGCGTAGGATCTCTTTTCAATGCCTCTTCAAAGGCAGCTTCTATCACACTCCGGCTATCGTGCTCGATACTGGCCCATACCCGCTTGTTTTTAGCCCGTACGGGAGCAGGCTTATTTTCTTTAGGTCCCATGATCTGCTCGGGTGTGCGCTCCTGAGCCTGGAGGCTGTAGACAGCTGCCACAGTGGCCATGCGTTTGCGGTTGAGTTTTTCGCCCGGCGCCAAACGCGCTCCATGAGAATCTTTTTGTTTCTCGGCAGCCTTGCGTGTGGCGGGCCGGAGATCTTCTTCACGCATCACAATCCCTTTGCCATCCGCGGTGATGACCAACAGATCCGAGGTCTTCTCCGGCTCTCCCGGGAGGTCATAGAAGGCATCGAAATCTTGCGATATCTTGACCGTCTGCGCAATAATCTGGCGCTTGGGAACTTTCCCGCCCGTCGTCCTGCGGATGCTCTCTACGACCTCGTCAAAGGAAGAATCGGCCACCTCTTGAGCTACCAGACGACACAGCTCCGAAGAGTACTTATCGTCTGGAAGGTTGAGCTCCGCGTCCAAAGGAAACAAACTCTCGACTCCCTTCGCACTGTAGCCTTTCCTTCTGACCACCACCTGTCCAAACTCAGTCATGAGGTTTCTTCTCACAGTTTTCACGACACCGGGTGCGGTCGACTCCATCGGCCCCCTGAACCGCTTGTTTGTGTTGCTCATCCTTGCAACGCTCGTTCAGATGTCCTTGAAGCAGAAGCCGCATCAGCTCCGTTCCTTGTTTTTTAATCAGAGTCTCAACTTGGTCATGTTCCAATTGAGCTGTTGCATTGCTACGGAGTTGATCCATTATTGCCTGAAACTGGTCGCAGGCCGAACGAAATGCTTCATTCAGACTGTCTATGTCGGGCACTTGGTCCATCAGGGCATCTCCTTAGGTTGTAGGTCAGCAACCTACCATGCCCTAAGGCAGAGCTGATGTCCAGTGCTATGACATTATTGACAAAAATAATGTGGAACGACTCCTTTAGGGTTTCGTTTCAAAAGATCTGCACCCAAAGAAGTTGCTAAAGCTTTACAAGAATCTAAAAAGCGACTCTTTGTAGCCACACACAGTTCGAGTTTCCTGATGGGTTGTATTCAATCAGGATCGCCCCTTAATATTGTTCGTTTAACGTACAATTATAGTGACCCTACTGCGCGCATTCTACCTCAAGACAAAATACTTCAGCTTATGCGTAACCCTCTTCTTAGGTCTACAGGTATATTAAACGGCCTTTTTTATGAGTCAGTAGTCGTAACTGAATCAGATTCAGATCGAGCCTTTTATCAAGAAATAAACGAACGATTACTTTCATCAGGAGATGATCGAGGCATACCAAGCTGTTTATTTATAAACGCACAGAACAAACAAACGGTTTGGGATATTGTAAAACCTTTAAGGGAACTTGGTATACCTGCTCTAGGTATTGTCGATATTGATGTTTTAAAAGATGGTGGACAAGTCTGGGCAAAACCACTTGAGGGCGCTTTTATCCCATCTGCATCTCATCAGTCTTTACATACACAAAGGCAGAGTCTTCTTGCTCTTTTCAAGGCAACGGAAAAGGATATGAAGCGAGATGGAGGAATTGAATTGCTTAAAGGACAAGATAGGGAGGCGTGTGAGAATCTTTTCTCGCAGTTACGTGATTATGGGATACTAATCGTCCCAGGAGGAGAACTTGAATCTTGGCTAAAGAATCTTTCAGCGTCTGGTCATGGTTCTAAATGGTTAATTG
Organism: uncultured delta proteobacterium; assembly: GCA_963781715.1. Taxonomy (GTDB): domain Bacteria; phylum Desulfobacterota; class Syntrophobacteria; order Syntrophobacterales; family Syntrophobacteraceae; genus Desulfoferrobacter. The sequence continues at coordinate 2,330,134 of CAWAGW010000010.1, read as the reverse complement.
ATATGTTTGCAAAAATTGGAGATATACCAGAAGATCCCAATTATCTTCACCCCTCATCTGGTGATGTTTGGGATTTTATAGGATTAGCTAAATCTTGGTTAACTGATGGGAAAAGAAGAGGCATTCCCATACAATAAAAGCTCTAACATCAGCATTAAGTCGGAATTGGCGAAAAGCTTGCCAATCCGCTTATGGAAATATGGGACGCCCTTAACTTATTAACTTGACACAATGGTTTCCCCTGAGTATTGTTTTTCGCATGCCCAGACAATCACGCATCGACACGACGGGAGCACTGCACCACATCATTGCGCGAGGCATTGAGCGGCGTAAAATATTCGAGGATGACCAAGACCGCTATGATTTTCTAAAAAACCTGGGTTTGATCCTAGAACAAACGGAAACGGGGTGTTTTGCCTGGTCGTTGATGTCCGATCATTTTCATCTCTTGTTGAGAACCGGCTTGGTTCCAATTGCTACGGTGATGCGGCGGCTACTGACCGGCCACGCCATCCGGTATAACCGACGTCATCAGAGACACGGACACCTGTTCCAGAACCGTTACAAATCGATTCTATGTCAGGAAGACTGCTACCTTTTGGAGCTGGTTAGATATATTCACTTGAATCCTTTGCGGGCCAAGCTGGTGGCGGATTTGGATCAACTGGATCAATACCGCTTTTCCGGTCATGGAGTCATCATCGGTAAATACGAACAACCCTGGCAGAACAGCGAAAAGATCTTGCTGCATTTCGGAAAACGGGTCAACTTCGCGAGGCAGAAATACCGGTGGGGGATTTTGTATGGAATGCGTGGAATGCGGGACGCCCTTAGTGGAATGCGGGACGCCCTTAAATTTCTAAGTTTCTAAATATGCTGAGAGGACGTATAAGGACGGATGCCAAGGTTAGCCCGACTCGATGCCCCTGGTGTTTTGCATCACATAATGATCAGGGGAATTGAGCGCCGAAATATATTTAGAGCTGAAAAGGATCGGGAAGACTTTCTGCAGCGCCTCTCAATTCTTCTGCCGGAAACTCAAACATCTTGCTATGCGTGGGTTCTTATGTCCAATCACGCCCATTTTCTTTTCAAGACGGGAACAGCACCGATTGCGAGGGTAATGAGAAGACTCCTTACGGGTTATGTGGTGAGTTTCAATCATAGGCACAGGCGGAGTGGGCAACTCTTTCAAAATCGCTACAAATCCATCATATGCCAGGCAATTGGGGACTCCCTTAATTTATTAACTTAAACCAGATCTACCTCATTCATTCTTGAGATCTCTATCCCTCAGGCGGCCGACGGGGATAGAGGGACGCCCTTAACTTATTAATTTGACATAATTGTATCTCCTGAATATTGTCTTTCGCATGCCCAGACAATCACGCATCGACACAACGGGAGCACTGCACCACATCATTGCGCGAGGCATTGAGCGGCGTAGAATATTCGAGGATGACCAGGACCGCCATGATTTCTTAAAGAATCTGGGTTTGATCCTGGAACAAACGGAAACTGCGTGTCTTGCCTGGTCATTGATGTCCAATCATTTTCATCTCTTGTTGAGAACCGGCGTTACTCCTATTGCTACGGTGATGCGGCGGCTACTCACCGGCCACGCCATCCGGTATAACCGCCGTCATCAGAGACACGGTCACCTGTTCCAGAACCGTTACAAATCGATACTATGTCAGGAAGAGTGCTACCTCTTGGAGCTGGTTAGATATATTCACCTAAATCCCTTGCGGGCAAAGTTGGTGGCGGATTTGGATCAACTGGATCAATATCCCTTTTGCGGTCATGGAGTGATCATCGGTAAACACCTGCAGTGCTGGCAGAACAGCGAAACAGTGTTGCTGCATTTTGGGAAACGGGTCTATTCGGCGAGGCGGAAATACAGGGAGTTTGTCGCCGGAGGAATTGATGAAGGCCGAAGGGATGATCTGACAGGTGGTGGACTGATCCGGAGTGCAGGGGGCTGGTCAGCGGTCAACGAAATGAAAAGCTCCAAGATCCATATGAAAAGTGACGAGCGCATCTTAGGAGACGGTGATTTTGTCTCCGATATCTTGTCCCAGTCGAAGGAATCCTTCGAACGACGATATGCGTTGAAAGCCAGGGGAATTGATATAGATTTTGTTGCAAATAGAGTGTCGACTCTGTTGAATATTCCAGAGGGCGACGTCTGGTGTGAAGGCAAAACAAGGGCACTGGTAAGGGCTAGAAGTCTATTGTGTTTCTGGGCTGTACGCGAACTGGGCGAGAGCATGACAGCCATAGCGCGCCGATTGAAAGTGCAAGCGGGGACGCCCTTAACTTATTAACTTACGCCAAGTCCAGTTCATCCATTCTTGAGATCTCTGCTCCTCGGGCGACCGACATGCTCACAGTCACGTGCGTAAAGTTAATAAATTAAGGGCGTCCCCTATTTCCCACATCTGGCGGGACAACCGGGTTCATTATGCCGTCAATTGCGCCAGCATCGGCTGTCCAAATTTGCAGCCGAAACCTTTCACGGCAGAAAATACCGAGTCAGTTTTGAACAAAGCCGCAAGAGACTATATCAATCACCCTCGGGGTGTTACGGTGATCAGCTCTGACAAGATCATATTATCTTCTATCTATGATTGGTTCCGGGAAGATTTTGGCGGGTCACGAGAAGGGGTTCTGCAGCATCTGAAAAAATACGCAGAGCCATCTTTGACTCGAAAATTAGAAAACTTCCAGGGAAAGATCGATTACCAGTATGATTGGACTTTGAACGATGCGAAGCAATAGAGAGTGATTATTGAAGAACGATCATTGGGCGATGATCATTGAATAGGTTAGACCGAGCGGCGAGGGATCATTTGCTTGGTGGGAGGTATGCGACATGGAAATTGAAAATACCGTCAAAAACAACCGCGAACAGAGCAGGGGACCTTTGATAAAGATACTTGTGTTGATCAGTTTTATTGTTTTGGCCGTCTACTTGGTGCGGTTTTCCCCGCTGAAAGATTATTTCACCCCTGAGGCACTTGGAAAGTTCGTGGCCGAAGCCGGTTTATGGGCGCCGCTCGCGTTCATTGCCATTTATACCGTGGGTGTGTGCCTGTTCGTTCCGGGCACCTTGTTGACCGGCCTTGGCGCAGCTATATTCGGTCCGTATTGGGGATTCATCTGTGTGGAATGCGGGACGCCCTTAAATTTTTAAGTTTCTAAATATGCTGAGAGGACGTATAAGGACGGATGCCAAGGTTAGCCCGACTCGATGCCCCTGGTGTTTTGCATCACATAATGATCAGGGGAATTGAGCGCCGAAATATATTTAGAGCTGAAAAGGATCGGGAAGACTTTCTGCAGCGCCTCTCAATTCTTCTGCCGAAAACTCAAACATCTTGCTATGCGTGGGTTCTTATGTCCAATCACGCCCATTTTCTTTTCAAGACGGGAACAGCACCGATTGCGAGGGTAATGAGAAGACTCCTTACGGGTTATGTGGTGAGTTTCAATCATAGGCACAGGCGGAGTGGGCAACTCTTTCAAAATCGCTACAAATCCATCATATGCCAGGAGGAGGTGTATCTGCGGGAACTGGTGAGGTACATCCACCTGAATCCCGTCAGAGCCGGGATAGTGACGGAGTTTTCGCAGCTGAACAAGTATCGCTATTGTGGTCACAGTCCAATAATGGGCAAACAGGATATGCCTTGGCAGGATGTTAAATCCGTTTTGGGGTATTTCGGCAAGACGATTAAAGGTGCAAGGAAGTCATATTCATCTTATGTAGAGGCAGGATTTAACCAAGGTCGTCGCGATGAATTGACTGGAGGAGGATTAATTCGAAGTCTCGGGGGTTGGTCCGAAATCGAGAAAGCAGGTATTAAGAGACCGCTTCACCACAAGAGTGATGAAAGGATTTTGGGTGAATCAGATTTTGTCTCCGAAATTCTTTTGCAATCTAGTGAAAAATACGAGAGAAAATATCAGCTCAAGCGGTTAGGTTTTGATTTGGACCGAGTAGCAATGAGAGTCTCTGAACTTTACGGGATCGATCCTGAAGATATTTTGGCAAAAGGCAAACAGCGCAAGCGGGTGCAGGCCAGAAGCCTTTTTTGTCACTGGGCAGTGAACGAACTGGGGATCTCTCTTACAGATCTGGCGCGACGAATTGGAATAAGTGTACCGGCGGTCGGGTATTCTGTGGAGAGGGGGGCAATGATCGCAAAAAAGCATAATTTTCAGTTAATACAAGAAAAAATTTAGAATTTTAAGGGCGTCCCGTCCCGCACACAGAAAACTCAAGTATAATATTGACCGCACGAATTGAAATACGGGGAAGAGAGGAGCAATCCTATGGCAACAGAGACAATCGAAGCCGTTTATGAGCATGGTGGCTTTCGCCCGATTACCCCAACGGATATAAATCTCGCAGAGGGACAGAAGGTGCGCCTAGTAGTGGAGCCAATCGAGAAACCAGACGACATACTTGCACTAGCAGCCCAAGTATATGAGGATCTAAGCGACGAAGAGATCGATTTCGTTGAGCAACATACTCGACGACGTGAAGACTTCTTCGGAGAAAGGCTATCCTCATGACAGCATTGCCGCGGGTCTTACTTGATACGGATATTCTATCCGCAGTAATGCGCAAGAATCCCTTGGCCACCGAACGGGCACGCACCTACCTGGAAGCGTATCGGCAGTTCACCTTTTCCGTCATTACACGATATGAAGTGTTACGTGGTCTCCTAGCCAAAGGGGCTATAAAACAACTTGCAGCATTTGACAAACTGTGTACCGCAAGCCGCGTGTTGCCTCTCACCGACTCAATCATTGTGCAGGCAGCCTCAATATATGCAGACCTTCACCGACGGGGTGAATTGATCAGCGATGCTGACATTTTGATCGCAGCTACAGCTATTACGCATGGATTGGCTGTGGCAACCAACAACGAAGCCCATTTCCGTCGTATTCGAGATCTGAAAATTGTTAATTGGCTTCAATAAATCTGTTGCGCCCAACCCGTCGCTCAACCGGACCGCGCAGTCTGCGGAGTTATCATAGCAAGTCGCTGAAAATCAGGGTCAGTGGCGTTTCGGCGCGGCCGGTTAGCTCGGTGTTCGGTATCAAAACAGTATGAAAAAGACATCCATCATTTATGAAGAAAAAAGAATTCTGACTGCGAAATATTATCACCCAAAATCTGATGATCATTTAGATTATGTTGCGACAATTCGAATTAAGGATTCAGGTAAAAATCCAGTTGAAATGATTTTAAAATTTGATGGTATTTATCCTTTCGCTGCTCCTATGCCACCGGAAGAGCATATTATAAAGGCACCGACAATACTGGACTTGTGCGTAAAGGTCATGAAATGGTTTAGAAAATATGGCTATGAATTGAAATGAAAACCAAACAGGGCGAAGCGGCCTGAGACAGTTCGACATTTTTTTTTAACCTCAGGTTGCTGCTCATCCTAACCATTTCCATAGGAGAAGCACCTTATGAAAGCGATAAGACTTAAAGGATCCGGTGGGCTCGAGCGCCTGACGGTGGTCGAGATGGACGAGCCGGGTGCGCCGCAGCAGGGCGAAATTTTGGTGCGACTGCACGCCAGCTCGCTGAACTATCATGATTATCTGGTTGCGCTTGGGGAGATTTCCACCGCAGACGGACTCATCCCGTTGACCGATGGAGCGGGAATCGTCGAAAGAATCGGGGAAGGCGTCAGCGAGTTTGCCGTGGGCGATCACGTCGTCTCCTGTTTTTTCCCCGAGTGGCAAAATGGCGAAGCCGTATCATCGGGGTTCGCCAAGACGCCCGGCGATGGCTTGGATGGTTATGCGCGGGAGAGGGTGGTGCGGCCGGCGAATTGGTTCACTCGCGCGCCTAAGAATTACAGCCATACCGAAGCGGCGACCTTGACCACCGCCGGTCTTACGGCGTGGCGCGCACTTGTCAGTGATGGTCCTTTGAAAGCCGGCGAGACGGTATTGACTTTGGGTACGGGCGGTGTGTCGATGTTCGCCCTGCAGTTCGCAAAAATGATGGGCGCATTGACGATCGTCACTTCGTCATCGGATGAAAAACTGGCTCGCGCACGCGCTCTGGGCGCCGACCATACGATCAACTACAAGCAGTATCCAAACTGGGCAGATCAGGTGTTAGACCGGACCGACGGACGTGGCGTTGATCATGTCATCGAAGTGGGCGGTCCGGACACTCTGCCGCAGTCGATCAGCTCGTGCCGCATCGGCGGGCATATCGAGCTCATCGGCGTCTTGACGGGTTTCTCCGGTCCGATTCCGACCGTGGCCCTGTTGACTCGACAAGTGAGGCTTCAGGGGTTGACAGTCGGAAACCGCCAGCAACAGATCGAGATGATTCGCGCTCTGGATGCCAATGACATGAAGCCGGTCATCGATAAGATTTTTCCTCTACAAGACCTGATCGAGGCATTTCGTTACGAGGCGAGCGGTACGCATTTCGGCAAAATCTGCATCGAAGTGTGAATCGATACGAACGCTGTCGTCAGGTCCACACATTTGACAAATGGCCCTACAGACAAATGGAGTCACGCTTCATTTGGAACATTTCTTCTAACGAACCATTCAAGCCGACCGCGAGGTAGCTTAGTGGCTTTTCATCGAAGTCCTTTGACGCGGCAGCTTGATCCTTTGTTAGCCGCCGGTTTTTAAGTACCCAATTGATATTCTAAAAATTTTTATGGGAGGATGAAACGATGATTTCAGTTGATGGTGATTTTATCCTTAAAGTCGCGCCCCGATTTTCGGGAAATAAGGCTGCTGCTCAAGCACGCATTGTTGGAGCATTATCGGCAGTCTTCGCTCCGACACTTGATGCGTACGAGATAGACACAAAATTGCGAATCGCCCACTTCATGGGGCAGGTAACACATGAATGTGCAGGCTTTCGTACCACTGAAGAATTTGCTTCCGGAGCCGCCTATGAAGGGCGCAGGGACCTCGGGAACATTCAACCGGGAGATGGTAAACGTTATAAGGGGCGAGGTTTGATCCAGCTTACCGGACGAGCCAATTACCGTGATATCGGAGGGAAACTGGATTTGCCGTTGGAGGACAATCCTGAGCTTGCCGCCGAACCTGCCACTTCGTTGAAGATTGCCTGTGAATACTGGAATACCCGCCAGATTAACTCAGCCGCTGACCGTGATGACTTGATTAAAGCAACCAGACTCGTCAATGGCGGCCTCAATGGTCTCGAAGATCGGCGCAAATACCTCCGCCGAGCAAAGGATGCACTTGCTGCTATTGATGGTATCAGGGTAGCTGCCAACGAAGGCGGGAGTACCATCGTACTAAGACGCGGTTCTTTCGGCGACGCGGTTGGACAATTGCAGGAGTTACTAAGGGCGAAAGGCTATGATGTTACTATTGATAACGATTTTGGGCCGGCAACTGAACTTGCTGTAATTCATTTTCAGCGAAGCGCCGGACTCGTAAAGGATGGGATTGTTGGTAGCAACACCTGGGCGGCTCTAAGGGCCTGATTGCAAGCAAGCTGGGATCATTCTTTTGTTGCGTGTGAATGGGGGGGACGTTCTTTAGAATTTTAGTTTCTGATAAAGCAGGTAGTAGGCTGAGTTGGCGCTCTAAAACCTAGGATCTCTCCTGCGGCTGTGACTTTTCCCGTCAAACGAGAAGTTGAAATGGTGACAGAGCTCGATTAGTCCTTATTCGGTGAGTCTTGAGCCCGGAAAATAAAGCCAAAAAACCAAACGGCATCCCTTATGTTCTCCGTGAAAATGGAAATCAGACCATTTGATCCAAGCCATGAGGAGTCGGCAGTCCAACTGTGGAACGCCTGCCAAAGGTTTGCCCATCAGCGAAGAGGACTGGAAACGGACCCCTTCCGCCGTAAGGGCCTTGGTTCTGTACCAAAATGAGCTCATTATCCAATTGATCAATCGTGTGGAAGAGCTGGAAGCAAAGCTGGGCAGAATTCGCAGAACTCGAACCGCCCTCCCTCGTCCGATCCTCCCTACCAGAAACAGAAGAGAGAATTCAAGGGCTCAGAAAAGCCGGGAGCCAAAAAGGGCGACAAAGGACATCGGCAGTTGCTTTTGACCCCCGGCAAGGTAGTGCCAGTGGCTCCCAATCCTTGTGACTGCGGATGTCAGGAATTTGAGAACTTGAGAGTGTTCTACAGTCACCAACATATCGAATTTCCTAAAATCGAGAAGTAGATTACTCATTTCGTTCTGCAGGAGGGCAAATGCAGGGCTTGCGGAAAGATCGGTAAGGACATGGTTCCGGAGGGTTTCCAAGTCGGATATGGACCACGGCTTACTGACCTTATTGGAGAGTTGAGTGGAAGCCAGCGCGGCAGCCGAAGTGCCGTGGAAGAGTTCGGTCAATCTGTGTTTAGATTTCTCAAGCAATTCTTCCCTACTATGAAGCGATTGCGGCTCGGGCGCGGAGCATGAAAGTCAACTTCATTGATGAAGCCTCTTGGTAACAACATGGAGTTCTGGTTTGGCTGTGGGTGATGGCAAATACCTCGATTGCCTGTTTGAGCGTTAAGGCCAGCCGGTCCAAACAGGCATTCGAAGAGTTCATCGGGCATTGGGCAGGAATTCTGGCAAGCGATGCCTACGGGACCTAGCCCTGCCCTTTACCCGTAGAAAATACTAGACAAAGGGAATCATGCCGGATACGCTATCGGCATGGAGACGCAAAACCAAGTTAGACGGACACTGGCGAGGGGAGAAGCTATCGCACATATTCGATCAGTGCTTGATGGCGAGGAGGGTCTTAACCGAACGCAACTCGCGGATCGATTATGCGAGCATTATGGATTTATTGATGGCCTGGGTCGTCTTCAGAGGAGCACATGTCTGAGGGCGCTCCGGGACTTGGAGGATAAGGGCCACATCCATTTGCCCGCGCCTGTTGTACAGCATAGTGCGCCGCGTCCAAGACGCCTTTCGGAAGCGGTTGCAGTGCTGGCGGGTGTTCCTTCGAAGGCCGGTAAAGTGCTCGGAATGGAGCTTATCATCGTGGAGTCGGTGGAGCAAATGCGGATCTGGAACGAGATGATGATCCGCGAGCACCCAAGGGGTGCGGGACCGCTTGTGGGGCGCCAGCTTCGCTATCTGGTGGGCTCGGAGCACGATTGGCTGGGGGCCATGGGCTTCGGAGCGCCGGCCTTGCATCTTAAGGATCGGGATAGATGGATCGGCTGGGACTATGAGATGCGCCGAGCTCAATTGCATCGAATAGTTGGTTTGAGCCGGTTTCTGATCCGCCCGGCTGTACGTTGCCAAAATCTAGCATCACGCCTCTTGGGGCTCGTCATGCGCAAACTTCCCAACGATTTTGAGAAGCGCTATGGTTTTCGCCCGTGGCTGGTGGAAAGTTTTGTGGACACGAGCCGTTTTTTGGGTACCTGTTATAAGGCGGCCAATTGGGTGCGGGTGGGGTGCAGTCAAGGTCGAGGACGTCAGGGTCCGCGGGATGAACTGGTCGAAACAGTCAAAGACATTTACCTTTACCCTTTGGAGAAAGACTTTCGCATCAAGCTGGGTGTTCCGGAAGAGAGCGGTCCATGTTCTGTGGAGGTCGCCGACAGCCTGGGTGCGGATCAATGGGCGGAAAAGGAATTTGGAGGAGCACCATTGGGCGACACTAGATTGAGCAGGAGACTTGTGGCTTGTGCTAAATCAAAGGCGGAGAAACCGGATCGAGCCTTCAGTGGTGTGGCTAAAGGAGACTGGCCGGCGGTCAAGGGATATTATCGCCTGATAGACCATCCGGACGAATCAGCCGTGAATATGGAAGGCATTCTTTTGCCCCACCGTGAGCGTACGATACAACGCATGAGAGGCCAGAAGAGGGTGCTGTGCATCCAGGATGGCAGTGATCTGGATTATTCCAACCTGGATGATTGCGAAGGCCTCGGTATTATAGGCTCCAATCAAACGGGGGCTAAAAGCAGGGGACTGCATTTGCATTCAACACTGGCCGTAACGACCGATGGATTGCCATTAGGGGTGTTGAAGGCCCAGTGCTATGCTCCCGGTTTGAAATCCGCGGCTGAAACAAAGCCTACCGGCTCCATTCCTATTGAAGAAAAGGAAAGTTTCACCTGGATTCTTGGCCTGCGCGACTGCATGGAGATTGCCAAGCAGATGCCGGAAACGAAGGTGATCAGTGTTATGGATCGGGAGGCGGACTTCTTTGAGCTTTTCGATGAGCACCGTCAGAATCGTTGTGTGGATCTGCTGGTGCGTGCCCAATACAATCGCTGTACCACCGGGGACCTCAAACTCTTTGATGCGGTCAAGCAGTCGGAAGTGCGCGGTCAGTTTCGCATCCACGTGAAGCGGCAGAGTGCCAGATCGAAGAAGAGCAAACGGAAGGCCCGTGCGAAACGTGATGAACGTATGGCGGAAGTATCGCTTCGTTATATGCCGATTGAGTTATCTCCGCCGGTTTACCATAAGGATAAGGACCCTATTTCTATAAATATTATTCATGTGGTTGAGGATAGTCCACCTGAAGGTGTGGAACGTATAGAGTGGTTCCTGCTGACAACGGTGAAAATCCAATGTGTGGAAGATGCTAAAGAATGCCTGCGTTGGTACTGCCTGCGTTGGAGAATTGAAGACTGGCACCGTGTGCTCAAATCCGGCTGTCGCATTGAAGACGCCGCTCATAAGACAGCTGAGCGTCTGAAACGCTCTATCGCAATCAATTTGGTCATTGCTTGGCGTATTATGCTGATGACGCTTTTGGGTAGAGAGACTCCGGAGCTCCCGGCCGAAGTATTGTTCTCGGATCTTGAAATCGAGGTACTGAAAGCCTGCGCAAAAAAAAACGCATTGACCCACCGAACCACTTGGGAGACGCGGTACGCCTGGTAGCGCGCATAGGAGGTTATCTCGGGCGTCGCAGTGACCCACCCCCAGGGCACCAGCTGATGTGGCAGGGCTATTCTGGGCTACGGCTCATGTGTGAAGGATTTGCCCTGAGGGGAGGTTAAGTTTGTCTGACATGTTTTATGGGTAAAGGGCAGACCTAGCCCCCCGAAGGGTTACCATTTGCCGAGACTCGAGGGGTAAGAGAGGGGGGCAAATTTAACCGCTATTTCGCTGCCCACTTCTTCCGTCTGGGGCGATACCGAGCTTTCCGAAGTTCCGTCGTCGTGGGCCAAAACGGCTGCCATCGAACTGATGGGAGTAAGCATGGTAACTGTCAAGAATATGATTATTAACAAACCCATGAATGACTTTCTCATGAAATTACCTCCTTTTTCAGTGAAGCAAATCAAAGGGCAAGTTTTTTCCTCTGGACTCTCGCTAGTCTTCAAAAAGGGACACCCCGGGCTCAGAAAAATGAATTGGGGTTAGTTTTGGAAATAAAACATTGGTCAGATTTTGGTGTGGCAGCAGACGACGATCCCGACAAACAAACAGCATCAATTAATACCAGAAAATTCACTTCTTCCCCTCCCCCAAGTTGTTGGTCAATATACATGAAGATATCAGTCTTCGTTTTGCATAATTGCTTTACTGATTTTTTTCAAGCGAAAATGAAGAGTTGAAAAAGACTTTGGCAATCATGTTGCGCAACGGAAGGTGCTTGATCGCTTCCCGCCTTTATCTGCTCCACTGCCCCGCTCACGGTGCTGCAGCCGCCCAGCCCAATGTCGTTTGCTGACCGATACTCTCTATTTTTGCAGAACCAATTTCAGCTTGACAGAAAGGATTTACTTCTTTATGAACAAGGTCAATATATGACCGCAGTCAGGACAAAGCATGGGTGTAGCTGAAAGAAAACAGCGAGAAAAAGAAGCGCGCATCAAATCAATCAAGAAGAGCGCAGGAAGACTCTTTGCCAAGAAGGGTTTCTCCAACGTTTCCATGGCAGAAATCGCCGCCGCAGCCGAAGTGTCAAAAGGGGCACTTTATCTTTATTTCAAAAGCAAGGAAGAATTGTACTTCAGCCTCATAGAACCGATCCTGGAACAGCACCACAAGCTGATCGCGGAGGTCATCAAAAACGAAGAGGAACCGCCGGACGAAACGCTGAGGAAGTTTTTCAACTACTTCGCCGACACCTATCCCAACGATCCGGAAGTGCATCAGGCCTACATGTACTTCAGAGCCGAAGAGATTCAGCCGCTTTTTTCAGAAGAGCGTTTCAGGCAGGTCACGAGACGGATGGCGAAAAACGTTCAGATGGTTGAGGATGTTATCGCCAAGGGGATCCGTCAGGGAATCTTCAAACCAATCAATCCCAGGGCGGTCTCCAGTATAGTGTGGAGTTTGGTTATGGGCATTCTTAGATGGGAGGAGAACCGCAAGTACGGGGGCGGAAGGGACCAATTGCAGCCCACCATTGCAGCCGCTGTCAGCCTGCTTGTGGACGGCTTGCGGGTGTGTTCGGCCGAACCCGATCGATTCGGGCATGAAAGCAAGGAGCAGCCATGAGGGAAGTGGCCATTATGGGAGTGGGCATGACCAAATTCGGTCCCACTCACTTGAACATCAAAGAACTGTTCGCGGAAGCGGCTTTGCAAGCCATCGAACAATCAAACCTGAAATCCAGGGACATTCAGGCCTTGTTTGTAGGCAATGTTCTGGGCGATTTTGCCGAAGGGCAGATGAACCTTGCGGGCTTCCTTGCAAATGAGATCGGACTGGGACCTCATGTTCCGGCGACACGCGTTGAAGGGGCCTGCGCCACAGCCTCTATGGCCTTTCGGGATGCTTTCCTGTGGGTCGCCTCGGGATTTTACGACATTGTCTTGGTGGGAGGCGTCGAGAAGGTCTCCCACATGGGTACGTCTCTTGCCACCCGTGCATTTGCCATGGCTACCGACAGCCATTACGAGGAGCTTTGCGGGCTCACGTTTCCCGGGGTCTTTGCCATGCTGACGCATCTGTATGCGGATAAGTACGGAATTCCCCTTGCAGCCCTTAAAAATCAAATGGCGCGGGTGGCGGTAAAGAATCACCATAATGGGACCATGAATCCTCTCGCCCAATTTCAATCGGAAATCACTATGGAAAAAGTCCTAAATAGCCCCATGGTTTGTGATCCCCTCCAGCTTTACGACTGCTGTCCCTTCTCGGATGGAGCCGCGGCTGTGGTTATCGCCGGTCGCGAGTTCGCACGGAAAAACATAGACAAGCCCGTGAGGGTCCTGGGTGTGGGGCAGGGGTCTGCCGGAGCTCTGAGCAGGCAGAAAGATTTCACCGTCATGCAGTCGCGTGTAGCCTCCGCCGGCCAGGCCTATAAGATGGCGGGAATCGGGCCGAACGATATTGACCTGTGCGAACTGCACGACTGCTTTACCATCGCCGAAATCGTAGCCAGCGAGTGCCTTGGTTTCTTCGACTTCGGCGAGGGAGGCACCGCTGTGGAAAGAGGCGAAACGGATATTGGTGGAAAAATTGCCATCAATCCTTCCGGAGGCCTCAAGGCCAAGGGCCACCCGATCGGGGCAACCGGATGTGCACAGATCTACGAAATCGCAAAACAGCTTCGCGGTGAGTGTGGCGCAAGGCAGGTGGACGGGGCTCGGATCGGCATGACTGACACTCTGGGCGGCGACGCCGGAACGGTCGTGAATATCATCCTCGGTCTGTAGCGGAAAGGAGCTGAGATGTACAAGCTGACACACAATCAATATTTCGCCGCGTTGAAAGAAGATAACCTCTTGGGTCTGAAGTGTCTCGACTGCGGGACCATGACCGTGCCGCCCAAAGCCACATGCGATCGATGCAGTTCGACCGATTTGGAAGTGGCCACTCTAGCCGGTGAAGGCGTGATTAGGACGTTCACAGTGATTCGGGTCGCTCCCGAAGGGCTGCAAGCTCCCTATCTTGTGGTCCTGGTCGAGCTCGAAGAGGGACCCTGGCTGATGGGCAATCTGGAGGGGCTCGAACCCGATGGGGCTTCGGTGAATCTGATCGGTAAGCGTGTCAAACTGGGCCATAAATTAGTTGCAAAGACGCAATACACAGCTGGGGAGGGAGTTGTACCGCTTTTCTCCCTTGTGGACTGACCTGATCCAAGAGGCTGTCCGAGAATTGTCATTTCTAGCCGCAGGCGAGAAATGTTAGTACTCTGATTCATAAATTATGTGACGTATGATGCAATGGTCCGGCAACAAATCCGTAGGTTGGGTTGAGCGCAGCGAAACCCAACATTGGGTGCCTCTACGATAGGTCCCGTTGGGTTTCGCTGCGCTCAACCCAACTACAAATCCAAGCCCCGCAAGTTGTTCGAATAAAGTTTGGTTGTTATTCTGGATTCTGGATTCTCATATAAACTCTCATCCATTGGAAAGAAGGAGCAGTATCATGGCAATGACGGACATGAAACCGCAAGAAGCTGTACAATCATGGCTCAAGGAATATGGAGCGAGCGACATTTCCGCTGCCGACTTTCTGTGTGACCGCCACGCCCGCATTCCGGATAAGGTGGCGTTGTTCTACGAGGACGCGCAAGGCCAGGCTTTTAAATGGACCTTCAGGGAGCTCCAGGACCTTTCATCCAAAATGGCCGGGTTCCTGCAATCCATCGGCATTAAAAAAGGCGATCGCGTGGCGGCGCTGCTGCCCAAAATGCCGGAACTGGTCATTACCACGCTGGCGGTCTGGCGTTTGGGGGCGGCTTACGTACCGCTTTTCACCGCGTTCGGACCGGATGCCATAGATTATCGGGTGAGTGACAGCGGGACGCAAGTGGTGGTGACCAATGCAGCCCAGCGGCCGAAGCTGGCAGAGATCCCCAGTTACACCGACGGCAAGATAGCGGTCGTCACCATAGCCGACGCCCGCGGCAAGGGCATCGAAAAAGGCGATTATAGCTTCTGGAACGAACTGGAGAAAGCCCAGCCGGTCGAAAAGCCGGTGCCCGTCGGTGGCGATGACCTGCTGATCATGCTGTACACTTCAGGCACTACCGGCGGCCCCAAGGGGGTTGAAGTACCGATAAAAGCTCTGGCTTCGTTTCAGGCCTATATGGAATTCGGCCTGGATATCCGCGCAGACGATATGTACTGGAACATGGCCGACCCGGGCTGGGCCTACGGGCTTTACTACAATCTGGTCGGCCCCCTGCTGGTGGGCAAGTCGACGCTTTTTTTCAACGCACCCTTCAGCCCCGCCGAGGTGTATCGCGTACTTAGCAAGTATCGGGTGACCAATTTCGCTTCCGCCCCTACCGCCTATCGCGCCCTCAAGGCGGCCGGCGACAAAGTGGCCAAACAGTTTCCTGTGCACCTGCGGGTGGCCTCGAGTGCCGGCGAGCCCCTCAATCCTCAGGTGATCGAATGGAGCGAGAAGCTTTGGGGAATTCCTATTCACGACCATTTCGGCCAGACCGAGCTCGGAATGGTGGCCAACAATCACCATCGCTCCGACCTGCAACGACCGATGAAAATGGGGTCTATGGGACAGTCCATGCCCGGTTTCAGAATGGTTGTCGTGGATGATGCGGGCAAGGAGGCAGCGCCCGGTGAGGAAGGCATGTTTGCAGTGGATGCCGAGAACTCGCCACTGTTTTGGTTTCACGGCTACTGGCAGGATGCAAAGAGAACCCAGGAAAAATTTATCGGCAACGGCAGATACTGTGTGGCGGGAGACACCGTGAGCATGGATGAAGACGGCTACTTCTACTTTAGCGGCCGCTCGGACGATATCATCCTGTGTGCCGGCTACCGGATCGGTCCGTTTGAAGTGGAGAGTGCTCTGATAAAGCATCCGGACGTAGCCGAAACCGCCGTGGTCGGCATACCCGACGAGTTGCGCGGTGAGACCATCAAGGCCTACGTGGCCCTAAAGCCGGGAGTCGCTGCCAGCGAGCAACTGGCCGATGAGCTCAAGGGTTTTGTCAAAAAACACCTGGCGGCTCACCAGTACCCCCGTGAGGTGGAATTCGTAGAGCAGCTGCCGAAAACACCGAGCGGCAAAATCCAGCGATTTCTGCTGCGAAAAAGCTAGGGGATTGTCCGAGGACTTCTTCACCCTTGGCGGAGAGGATCAGACCTTGGCGGCACAGGCGGGGTGTGGGTGTAATTTCTCGAGTTTTCATCCCCTCACCTCGCTTCTCCCCCCTTATATTCTCATTCCAACAGCATGCAGCCTGCAACGTTGCCGCTCTCCCCTGGCCACACCGTCGAAACGGCCGACCATCATCCACCCGTACGAAAAGGCTTGCCCGCAGCTCCATCCACTCCCTGTGAATGTTGTCCGGCATGGAGGTCCCGTTCAAAAAGGAACAACCGCGGGTAGCCGGGTAGACCTGAAGCAATAAGGCCGGCCAATTGAAGGATGTCGGCTCAATACGTTCGGTTATCCGGCTGATGCGAGATAAACTGTATGTTGTGCCAAAAAATATGTCATAAGAGAACCGGCATAAGCTTTCACCCCGCCTACTTGACAGCACAATTTCCAATAAGTACTACTGCTTGACAACACATCCCAGAATAACGGAATCTTGAAAGTCGAAGACAATGAACGGCACTGCGCGATGAAGAATCGATTGATCAGAGCTGAACGGGCTGACAAGCCTAAAGCTTTAGAGGAACCAGTCCGTTTGCCCCACGTCGACTATTGAGTGGCTATTTATCAAAGCAAGGCAAGCTTAATCACCAGAACAGGGGAGAATCTATGTTTGGCAAGAAAAAGCGACTGTGGGGAAAATCGACTCAAGTCAAGTCGAACTACGATGCGGTCATCATTGGCGGCGGCCTGCACGGACTTGCGACCGCCTATTTTCTGGCAACCCGCCACGGCATGAACAATGTTGCGGTCATAGAGAAGCGGTACATCGGGTTCGGTGGAGCCGGCCGCAATACAGCTATTGTTCGGGCCAACCAGAGGACTCAGGAGAACTTGCCGTTGTATAAAGAGGCGCTGGACTTGTGGCCGGTCCTGACCAAAGAGCTTGATTTTAATCTGATGTTTTACAACTGCGGAAATTTGAATCTGGCCCATAGCGAAGCGGCTCTCAAAGCCATGCGCCAACAGGTGGCATCCGCTCAATTTCAGGGAATCGACAGCCAATTGGTTGACCCTAAAGAATGCAAGGAGTTAGTGCCTGCTTTGGACATTTCCAATCGTCTGAGATACCCCATTGCCGGCGGCATGTACCATCCACCCGGCGGCATTGTGCGGCATGATGCGGTGGTTTGGGGTCTGGCAAGAGGTGCATCGCAAAAAGGAATCGATATCATTCAGGACACCACAGTGACAGGCGTCGGCGTGACAAATGGGAAAATCGAAAGCGTCGAAACCGACCGCGGCAAAATTTACACTCCTCGTGTGCTCAATTCTGCAGGAGGCTACTCGGCAGCGATCTCTTACGAAATGCTGGGTATTCGGCTTCCCATCAGTGTGCTGACCATCCAGGCAATGGTGACCCAGCCGCTGAAGCCAGTCCTCCACCATGTGGTCTCTTCCGGCATGTACCACTGCTATGCCAATCAAACCCTTAAGGGAGAAATCGCCACTGGCGCTCATATGGACCCCTGGCCCAACTATACCACCCAGTGCACTGCCCACTACATCAAACACCAGGCCGAAGCTTTGACCGAAATGATGCCGTGCCTCAAAGGCGTCAAATTCATGCGGGCTTGGGCCGGACTGGCTGACATGACTCCCGACATGGCACCCATTATTGACGGCAACGACCATATCCAGGGCTACTACATGGACTGCGGGTGGGGTTATTTTGGATTCAAATCGTGTGTGGTCACCGGCAAATACCTGGCCGACTTTATGGCTTCAGGCGTCTGTCCGCACATACTCAAGCCATTCACATTGAGGCGATTCGAACAGCACCAACTCATGGGCGAGACTGCTGCGCTGGTCAATTACAGTCCCGATAATTGATTTTGTCTAACCGCAGAGAATATTTATAAAAGACATAGAGAAGACTTTCTGCGCCCTCCGTGAACTCTGCGGTGAACAACAGCTACAAGCAACATAAGGAGATTTTATGGCACTCACCATCACATGTCCCATCTGTGGAAAGAGAAATGGGTATGAATTTCGATTTGGCGGCGAAGACAAGGGGCCCCGGCCGGAGGATGCTGATTTAACCCCTGAGGCGTGGTGTGACTACGTCCACATGAACAACTGTGTGGCAGGTGTGCAGAAGGAATGGTGGTATCACCGGCAAGGATGTGGCTCCTGGTTTACGATCCATCGGGACACGACAAAAAACCTTGAGGTTGCCGAACCTCGGTCGGAGGGTGTTTAAATGAAGAGGCTAACTGATTTGCCCACACTGCGTGTCAATCCCGGCAACAAAGTGAGCATAAAATATCACGGCAAGCCATTCCAGGGAATGGAAGGGGATACGGTTGCAACAACCTTATATGCAAACGGCACCAGGATTTTCTCGCGCAGCTTGAAATATCACCGCCCAAGGGGACTCTACAGCCTGGACGGTCAGTCCAGCAACACCTACGTAGATATCGATGACACCCCCAACGTCTGCGCCGAAAATACCTTTGCCAGAGAAGGCATGCAGGTTGATGCTCAGAATGTGCTGGGAACCCCGGAACTCGACTGGATGGGGTTTATGGATAAGCTCAGCTGGGCCATGCCGGCCGGCTTTTACTACACCATCTTTCACAAACCCGCCCGATTGTGGCCCATTGCCGTCAAGCACATTCGCAAGACGGCCGGTGTTGGAGAGCTGTCAGCAGACTCGGAACTTCAAGGCAGATTCGATGAAATTTTCCCAACCGCTGACGTTTGCGTCATCGGAGGGGGACCTGCCGGGATGAGTGCTGCGCTGGCAGCTGCCGCCCGGAATCTTCGCGTCATCCTGCTGGAATCCAAACCCTGGCTGGGCGGATTCTTCGAATATCGACCGCATGAATACAAACCAGGTGTGCCTCTTTACGAAAGAGCGAAAGAACTCGTCAGTCAGGTGGAACAAGCAGCCAATATTCGAATCTTCAAACACACTTCGGTCATTGGCTCTTATAACAATAACCTGATCACGGCTTTCCAAAGAGGCACCCAAAGCGAGCACTTCGACGAACGGTATGTGCAGATTCGCGCAGAAAGCGTGGTCGTGGCTACAGGCTGTGTCGAGCGGCCGCTTCTTTTCGAAAACAACGACCGGCCCGGCATCATGCAGATCGGCTGCGCTCACAGACTGGCTCGCACCTGGGGCTTGCTAGCGGGCAGAGAGGCAGTGTTCAGCATCGCTCACGACCTGGGACTTGAGGCGGCCATCGACCTGTACGATTTGGGTATGAAAGTTCTGTGTGTTGCCGATGTCCGGGAAGATGGTCAAGATCCGAACCTACTTGCAGAGCTCGAAGATCGAAAGATTCCATTTTACCGAGGCTGGGTGGCTGCCAAAGCTCATGGCTGGAGAGTTTTAAAAGAGATCACGCTGACAAATCTTTCAGGAGTCTCTAAGAAGCAATTAGCTTGCGATACCCTGATCGCTTCGGCCGGCCTGACTCCGGTTACGGGTCCCCTGGCGCTGGCCGGCGCAAAGCTTAAATACGATGATCATACCGGCTACTTTCTGCCTTCTGACATTCCTGAAAAAATGCACGTCGCCGGCAGGATGCTCGGGTTTGAAGATCCCGCGTCGATAGAAGTGAACGGGCGACTGGCCGGGCTTCGCGCTGCGGCAGATTGCGGAGCCGCCGTTGAAGATCAAATCAGCGGCAGTGAGGAAGAACTGGCAAAACTGCCCGGCCCGGTGCGCGGTTCAAAATTTGTCATTGCACCGGTCAACGGCAAGAAAACTTTTGTTTGTCTGGACGAGGACACCACCATCAAGAATATCAACCAGGCGATGAAGCTGGGGTTTGATGTACCGGAACTGATCAAGCGGTTCACTTCAGCGGGAACGGGTCCCGGACAGGGTGGGATCCCGGGCCATAATTTGCCTCTGTATGTGGCTTCGACTTATCAATCGCCCGATGCGCATCCACGGCCGACAACCTTCCGCCCCCCCATGGTTCCCACCTTGCTTGCAACGTACGCAGGATCAAACCATGACATGAGCAAACGCACCCCGGTGCACGATTCGCAGTCCGCAGACGGAGGCGTAATGGAACGGCTCGATCCCTGGAAGCGCGCACGCCGTTTTTCAAATGATAAGACGGCACAGGCGGAAATCGAGAATGTGCGCAACAACGTGGGTATGCTGGATGCCTCAACACTTGGAAAATTTCGGATCTTCGGTCCCGACGCTGTGAAAGCGCTTCAACGGGTTTATGTAAGCGACATGTCCAGAGTGACCACAGGTCGAATGCGCTATTCGGCAATGTGCAATGAGGACGGCTGTGTCATTGACGATGGCGTGGTGACCAAAATCGCTGAAAACGACTACTACTTGACCACCTCCACCGGGCGAGCAGGAGCGACAGCCGAATGGATTCGCTATCATACCCGCTACGATAATTGGGATTTCCACATCGTCAATTTGACCGATGCTTACGGCGTGATCAACCTGGCCGGTCCCAACTCCAGAAAAGTTTTACAGAAAGTGACCGATGCCGATGTTTCAAACGAAGCATTCCCCTTCTCGGGCTACCGAGAGTTTATGGTCAGAGACGCGATTCCGGTTCGCGCCATGCGGTTGGGGTTCGTGGGGGAACTCTCCTACGAGTTCCATGTCCCCTCCTCTTACATGCAGGCCCTCTGGGAAATGCTGGAGGAGGCCGGAAAAGAGTTTGGCATCCAAAAGTTCGGTTTGGAAGCTCAAAACGTCCTGCGCCTGGAAAAAGGACATGTCATTCTCGGATCCGAATCCGAACAGCGCACCACACTTCACGATATCGGACTTGGATTTCTTTGGTATCGCAACAAGCCCGAAGCGAAGACCGTTGGAGCAACGGCACTGAAGCAGACAGAAAACGACAAAGGCCGTTTAAAACTGGTGGGGTTCAAAATGGAGGATTCAGCTTCCAGAGCTCCCAAAGACGGGTCGCCGATCGTTGACAGCCGCGTGCGTGGATATGTCTGTACCGCCCGCTACAGCTATACCCTAAAAGAACCTGTGGGGATGGCCCTGGTGGAAGACCATCTGGCAGAAAACGATGCCAAACTGGGGATTTTTGAGGATGGCTGCAACGGTGAACTGGTGTACGCCAAAGTGGCTGCAATGCCGTTCTACGACCCTGAAGGTAAACGGATGAAGATGTGAGAGGACATGCATATGACAACGATTCAAAGAAGATCACCCGTTTCATTTTCCGCACGCTCTGTGAGGACTGAAAACGCCAACCAGTGGATGGTGGTTGTCGAATATGAAAATGAAGGCAATGGACCCTGGTTGATCGACCTCAGCCACAAGTCCAAATGGGACCTGCAAGATCGCGACATCACCAATTATAAACCCTTCGATGTGAGTGTTCCAGAAACGCCCGGAGCATGCATTTTCGAAAGAGGCTTCCTTGTCAATCGTATGAACAGGACTCAAGCATCCATTTGGCAACTGTCCGGCGACGCACCGGAAACGCCGGATGACTCAGCATACACAGACACAACGGAAGCGAGTGCGTTATTGGCGTTGACCGGCAACACGGTCTTTTCCATCACGGAAAAACTCACCAATCTCGACCTCCTTGACCCCACTCTGGAACCTCCTTTTTTGCTGCAGGGACCGTTCTGTCACGTTCCATGTCAATTGGTGGTATTCAGGCGGGATGGATTGGCGGGAACCGTGTTTCTGAGTTGTTCTAGGGGATACGGTCACGACATGGCACATGCCATCCTTGAGGCCGGCGAAGAGTTCGGGCTGCACCCCGCGGGCCAGGAGAGGTTGAGGAAAGCATTAGAACACAACCTCTAAACGATCACATTCGTGTCATCTAAATAACTTTGAAACGGTCCGGCGTTTTTTTCCGAATGCACCAATCGGGCTGGCAGCGGTAAAACGGACATGGTGATGCCACTGGACCACGTACCCAGGATGGCAGACACCCGGTTGACCTCACCAGGACCATTCCCAGTTTCCTGTTCTCACTCAAATTGCCGGCAAATTCAGAAAAAGAGAGTCCAAAGCTCGCATTCATAGGCAAGCAGATCGATTTCTTCATGGGAAAGGGCTCCGGCCGCCTGGCGGGCTTTGCAACCGATAATCAGGTCGTGATCGAGAACTTTCAGGCAGACTTGGATCTTTTAAAGGAAAGCATTATCGAAGAATACCTGGATCAAGAAAGACTCGAAGTTTATCTTGAGTCTTTGCTGACGGTAAGATGAATGAAAAGTTGTTCTCGCCAAATTCACGCAGCGTTTGCCAGGAAGATGGCCCGCTTGGGAGCGGGCAGGCCCTCGACTGTAAGCTGCGGGTCTTTCGGGTCCAAATAGTCCGGCAGCGATTCAAATGTCATCCATTCGGTGGAACGCTGTTCTGCGGGAGTGGTTCGGGTCACATCGATGCATCTGATCTTTCGAAAGCCGCAACGTTCCAGCCATAGATGCAGCGTGTCGCATGACGGAATAAACCACACGTTACGCATCTTCGCATAGCGGTCTTTTGGAACCAACACTCGGCCTTCCTCGCCGTCGATTACCAGAGTTTCCAGGATGAGCTCTCCGCCACTGCGGAGGCACGACTGCAGTTGCAGGAGATGATCCAGCGGAGACCTCTGATGGTGAAAGACTCCCATGGAAAAGACCGTGTCGAAAGCCTTCAGATCCTGCGGCAGATCCTGAATGCTCAAAGGCAGAACATACACCGGCCGTGACCGCAAGAAATGCCGCACCGCCTGAAACTGGAAGACATACAAAAGATAAGGGTCGATGCCGATCACGAACCGTGCGCCATCTCCAAATATACGCCAGCAATGATAACCGTTGCCGCAGCCCACATCCAGCACCAGTCGATCCGCAAGGGGTTCAATGCATTCGCAGAGACGGTCCCATTTCAAGTCCGAACGCCATTCGGTATCGATATGAATGCCGTAAATTTCATAGGGCCCCTTGCGCCAAGGATGAAACCGGCGCAGGAGCTCATTTATTCTCTCCCTGGTGGCGCCGTCACAATCCTGCGGTTCACCGATACGCACCACTGTCGACTGCAAATTTATAGACGAGGCCGCCAGTGCGGGCATCTTTCCCAAAGCAGCTTGCCAGTGTTTGATGTCGCCGTGGCGAGCCGCATTGAAGGCCTCTTCCATCTGTGAGGGCAATCTCTCCAGCCAGGGTTCCAGAGGAGTTCCCCGAAGAAGTTTGTAAAGCGGACCATAACTTATCATTTCATAGCCAGGATGGACATAAAGTTGAGGCACTGGAACCAGACGTCGCAGCTTGAAAAGCCCACCAAACGAATGCGTTCAAGGTGTTGTTCGATGCTTTCGGGGAACAGCACCTTCTCAAGGGCCGTGCGCTTTTGACTTATTTCAAGGTCACTGTAGCCTTCGGCCTTCTTAAAAGCATGATGCAACAGATTAAGCCGTTCTGCCTGCCGCTGATCCGAGAAAGTAATCTTTTCCGACAGAATGAGAATCCCTCCTGGGGAAAGTCCGTCGTAGATGTGTTTGAGCAGCTCAACGCGGCGGGGGCGCTCGATGAACTGCAGTGTAAAATTGAGAACTACTGCCGATGCATGCCGTATATCTACATTCAAGATATCAGCGCAGAGGAGATCTACTGGAACTTTGGGGCGGGTTTCCCGGATGATCTCTTTGCAGCGCTTCAGCATTGCAGTGGAATTATCCACAGCAACGATCCGGCAGCCAGGTTGTTTGATATGCTGCGCCATGGATAAGCTGGCCGCTCCCAAAGAGCAGCCAAGGTCATAACAAAAAGTTTTCGGCTGTACATACTGTGCGACCAGGACCCCAATGAGCGAAATGATTTCGGCGTAACCTGGAACCGATCTTTGAATCATGTCAGGAAAGATTCTGGCGACATGGGCATCGAATTTGAAATCAGCAACCGGATCACGAGGTTCAAGGTATAGAGAGTCACGATTTGGGCAGTATTCCATGCGATTTCCAATCAAACACAAACCTTCTTTTCGGTTTTGCACTGTTTTAAAAGTGCTCGAGCTGTTGCCGAATGCTCGGTCTGACTCAGCAACTCCAACGGTTTTCCAGCAGCCACCACGCGACCGCCGTTATCACCGCTGCCGGGTCCCAAGTCCACAACATAGTCGCTTGCCCAAATGAAATCCAGATTATGTTCAATCACCAAAAGGGTGTGTCCGTGTTGATTTAAATGGCGGAGCACTTGGACCAGTCGTTTCACGTCGGCTCGATGCAGTCCCGTTGTCGGTTCATCCAGAATGTACAGAGTATTCCCGTGATGATTCCCCAGTTCGCTCGCCAGTTTGATTCGTTGCGCCTCCCCACCGGAAAGAGTCGGACTAGGCTGCCCGAGGGTCAAATAGCCAAGTCCGAGGTCGACCAGGACGCGAAGCGGCCGAGCAACCTTCGGCAGTGCATCGAACAGCAGCGCGGCTTCTTCTATGGTCATACCGAGCACATCGGCAATGCTCTTCTGCCTGTACTTTATCGCCAAAGTTTCCCTGTTGAAGCGACTCCCTCCACAAGCGTCGCACGGCACATAGACATCGGGCAAAAAGTTCATTTTCACCTTCACCTGTCCCTGTCCCTTGCACTCTTCACAACGACCGCCGGCAACGTTGAAGGAAAACCGACCGGGAAGAAACCCACGCATTTTAGCTTCGGGAAGAGCCGCAAATAATTTACGTACTTCATCCCACACGCCGACATAGGTTGCCGGTATGGAACGAGGAGTGCGCCCGATCGGATTATGATCTACCTCCAATACCCGTCGCACC
The DNA here is from genome assembly GCA_963781715.1 of uncultured delta proteobacterium. Classification (GTDB taxonomy): domain Bacteria; phylum Desulfobacterota; class Syntrophobacteria; order Syntrophobacterales; family Syntrophobacteraceae; genus Desulfoferrobacter. The sequence goes on along the minus strand of CAWAGW010000010.1, from coordinate 2,305,360 downwards.
GCTTCGTGACCCGTCATCTTCTCAAAAGTCGTACCATTTCCGCGGTAAAGCCTCCCTAATTGCTCCAACAGCCCTTTATAAATCACCTCATGCACCAGCGTGCTCTTGCCGGCCCCCGAAACTCCGGTCACACAGGTCAACGCCCCAAGCGGGATTCGCACCTCGACATCCTTTAAATTGCGGGCTTTGGCACCCGTCACTGTCAGCCATTGGGCATCACTGTCATTGTCGGTCGAAGGCTTTTCGGCATCTTTTGGAATAATCGTTTCGAGCGGTTTGCCGAACCACTGTCCGGTCAGTGTATCCGGCCTTCTGCAAAGATCCTTGAAGCGCCCCTGCGCCACCAGGTGCCCCCCTTCCCTGCCCGCACCCGGCCCCAGTTCGATCAAGGAATCCGCCCGCTTCATGGTTTCTGCATCGTGTTCTACCACAACAATGGTGTTTCCTTTTTCTTTCAGCCGCTGTAGGCTGCGCAGCAGTCGTTCATTGTCGGTCGGGTGCAAGCCGATGGTTGGTTCATCCAGGATATAGCAGACCCCCCGGAGGTTCGATCCGAGCTGAGCCGCAAGTCGAATGCGCTGCGTCTCCCCACCCGAAAGGGTATCACCGGACCGATTCAAGGCAAGATAATCAAGCCCTACCTCCTTAAGGAATGTCAATCTTTCGCGAATTTCCTTGGAAATGGGCCCTGCTATTGGACGTTCACGATCGGTAAAGCGCAGTCTACCGTATACCTTCCGGAACTGCGAAATGCTGAGATTTACCAATTCACCGATGGATTTCCCTTTGACCAGGACGGAGCGCGCCTGTGGATTTAAGCGCTGCCCATGGCATTCAGGGCACGGCACGTTGTCATAAAAAGGCTCCAACGCATACCAGGCCCCGTCCTCCTCAGTCAATTCTTGCACCAAAGTGAGAAAACCCGGGAATTTACCTCTATTCCCATGCATCATGGCCTGCCGAACGTTCTCCGGCAATTGGTAAAAGGGCTTGTCAGGATCAACAGCCAAGTCTTCTACCCAAAAACGGTCCAACCGTTTCTTTGAATGGCCCTTCAACCGAATCCTAAATGCACCGGAGACTTTGGTCGATCTTAGGAACTGCATCAATCCGTCTTTTAATGGAACTTCAGGCGAGCCCAGGAGCCGCTCCAGATTAAAGTTCCGGGACGTACCGACCCCGACGCAGTGGGGGCAGGCCCCTTGTCGGCTGTTAAAGGAAAACAGCCGAGGATCGAGCGGTGCCAACCCCTGATGGCAATGAGGACAATACAACTGCTGGCTCAAAACCGTGCTACCCTGCCCTTCCAGGTGCAATGAGCCGCCGCCCATAGCCAGCGCCTGCCGCAGTTTTTCAGTAAACGTGCTGCGCGATGCTCTAGATTGATCAAGCTCCGGAACCAACACTTCGATATCATGCTCCCGGTAGCGATCGAGCTTGGGCAGAGGGTCCAAGGACATCCATTTGCCGTCCACACGAACGGTCTGGTAACCCATTTTGAGGAGCCGCGTGAAGAGGTCGCGATAGATTCCCTTGCGACCCCGAATGAGAGGAGCTAGCACCCGCAAATCGCCGTTTGAAAGCTTTTTTTCGACCATAGAGAGAATACGGTCGAAACTCAAGGCCTCCAGCGGCCTGCCGCAGTCGGGACAGTGTTGTATTCCCAATTTGGCGAACAACAGCCGCAGGAAATGATAGATCTCCGTTATCGTGCCCACAGTGGATCTTCGCGTTAATTGACTAGTGCGCTGTTCGATGGCCACCGTTGGGGGCAGCCCGAGTATCTGGTTCACATCCGGTTTTTCCAGGATCTTGAAATACTGGCGCACATAGGTTGACAAGCATTCCAGGTAGCGCCGCTGACCCTCGGCAAACAGAACATCAAAGGCAAGGGTGGACTTTCCGGACCCGCTGAGCCCGGTCAAGACCATCATTTCGTTTCGTTTCAAGCGGATCTCATCCAGTTGCAGATTGTGTTCCTGTGCTCCTCGAACAACGATTGACGAAAGGTCGTTTGGGGAATGGACGGATCGAACCGTCGTAGTCGGGCCGGCATCAGTTCGGCGGGATTTCCGAAGATCGCCTCTCCATGGCCTTCCTTCGGCTGCTTCCATCCTCTCCTTGAGGCAGCGTCCGGTGTGGCTATGAGGATGTGCACTCACAACCTCCGGAGTCCCTTCGACCACCACCGTCCCTCCCTGTTCGCCGCCTTCGGGACCGAGGTCGATCAGCCAGTCACAAGCTTTCAGAAGATCCAGATTATGTTCGATGACCAGTACGGTGTGGCCGTTGTCGACAATTTGCTGCAGCACCTTCAGAAGCTTTTGCAGATCGTGCGGGTGCAGCCCCGTAGTAGGCTCATCCAAAAGCAGCAACTTCTGTCGGCCTGCCGGGCGCGATATTTGTTTTCCGTTTTGCCGGCCCAGATAATGGACCAGTTTCAGCCTTTGGGCCTCGCCGCCTGATAGACTGCTCAAGGGCTGTCCCAAACGCAGGTAGTCCAACCCGATGTTCACGATGGGATGAAGGGCTTTCGCCAGCGGTTCGTGGTCCGCAAAAACCTCCAGCAGTTCCTGGGCGGTGCAATCAAGCATATCGCCTATCGAAAGGCCGTGCGACCGCACCTCCAGGATTTCGTCCTTGAAGCGTTTACCGCCGCATTGGGGGCATCGAATGTAGACATCGGCCAGGAACTGCATCTCCACATGTTCGAAACCTTCGCCTTTGCACAGTTCACAGCGGCCGCCGGGGACATTGAATGAAAAATGCCCTGTCGAATATCCTCTGGCTTTGGCCTCGGGGGTCTGAGCCAGAAGCTTCCTGATGGGGTCCAAAGCTTTTGTGTAGGTTAAAAGGTTAGCCCGAGGAGTTCTTCCGACCGGCTGCTGATCCACCAAAATCATCTCGCCTATATGTTCGAGTCCTTCTATGCCGTCGCACAAACCCGGTTGATCGGCAGGCTTGCCAACACTTCTCAACCAATTGGCATATAGAGTTTTCTCGATCAGGGTGCTCTTTCCCGAACCGGAAACCCCGCTGACGCCAACCAGAAGTCCGAGAGGAAACTGTACGGTGAGGTTTTTTAAGTTATTCTCACGGGCTCCCCTTAGCACCAGCTGTTGTTTTTGATCCGGTGGGCGCCGTTTTGCGGAAGATGCTACAGTCAATCTGCCGCTCAGATACCCTCCGGTGACACTCTGTTTAGATTTTGCCAGGCCTTGCGGCGAGCCTTGATAGACAATTTCTCCTCCCCTTTCGCCTCCCCCGGGGCCCATATCCACCACTTCATCGCAAAACCGAATCATGTCCGGATCGTGCTCGACCACGACCACAGTGTTTCCCAGTTCGGTCAAACGACGCAGCTGGCCCATGAGCCGTTTTTGATCCCTGGCGTGCAGTCCCACACTGGGTTCATCCAGAACGTACAAAACGTTGACCAAGGCCGAACCAAGAGCGCGCGTCAAATGCACCCGCTGAACTTCGCCCCCCGAAAGGGTACGCGATTGCCGGTCTAAAGATAGGTAGTCGAGTCCAACCGCTTTCAGGAATTGCAGTCGGTTGTGGATTTCCTCGACCAGCAGAGCAGCCGCCGCATCCCGCTCGAGTTCCGGCCAGGGTTCACCAAAAAAGTTCAAACACCGCTCGATCGGCCAGGAGCTTAAGGTGTCAATGGTTACATCCCGCAGTCGATATATGCAGGTCATTCTCTGGTAGCGGCTTCCTCCGCAAACCTCGCACGGCACATAGGCTCGGAAGCGAGACAAAAAAACCCGCACATGCATTTTGTACGTTTTGGTTTCCAACCACTCGAAGAAGCCATAAATACCGTAGTACCCCTTTGTGCCCTTGATTATTTTTTCCTTGGCCGAATCGGGCAACGACTTGAAGGGAACATCCGTCGGAATGCCTTCTCGTCGGCAAAAATCCATTAGATCGTCGTGCTCCATCCGGTCACGACTCCACGGCTTGATAGCTCCCTGTTGCAGGGAGAGTCTTTGGTCAGGGATCACAAGATCCAGATCGACTCCAATGGTTCTGCCGAATCCACGGCATTCGGGGCAGGCTCCCAAGGGTGAATTGAATGAAAACAGATTGGGCGTCGGCGGAGGAATTGCTTCGGAGTCTTGGCAGTCGGCGCAGCGCAGTTCGGAACTGAACCACCTGATCCGGTCCGGGAAAATCACCACTGCGATTCGACCGTTACCCATGCTCATGGCTGTCTCGAACGAGTCCAATACTCGCTGATCAGGGACTTTTCCCCACGGGATGCGATCGACGACTACCAGCATTTCTTTTTTGGGAGCGATTCTTTTTAGCGCTTTGGCGTCCAGGGTTTCCAGGTCAAGGACTTTCCCCTCAGCAAAAATCCGCAAAAAACCTTGGGAAACTAAATACCGCAGCCAATCCTGCTTGGGATCCGGTTGATAGGGAAGGGTCACCAGTACGCGACTGCCCGTTGGAAGATCGTTAAGCCTCTGGAGGATGCTTTCCGGGCTGTCCTGTGTTACCGGCTGTCCGCACTTCGGGCAGTGAGGAACTGCCAAACGGGCGTAGAGGATTTTTAGGTGATCGTTGATTTCTGTGATTGTCCCCACGGTCGAGCGGGAACTCCGAACTGCAGTTCCTGATTCGATGGCGATCCCCGGAGGAATGCCATCAATACTATCGGCCTGTGGGGGGTCCATTCGCTCCAGAAACTGGCGAACATACGGAGAAAAAGTTTCCACATACCTCCGCTGCCCTTCTGCATAGAGAGTATGAAGAGCCAGACTGGATTTGCCCGAGCCGCTCACCCCACTCACAGCAATCAATCGGTTCAACGGCAGATCCAGATTCAGGTTTTTCAGGTTGTGCTGATGTACGCCTCGCAAGCGAATCATATTGTCGCCGGACAAAAGAATTTTCCTTTCTGAATAAACAACTCTCATTCGCCTTCTGATCATTTGGAAAACGCCAAAATTTTAACCGATCCCGGATTAAAAGAAACATCATGAAAAAGTAAAGAGGGGTTTGGTTCCCGTCTCAAAAACAGTTGACAAGCTGATAGCTGAGCTTAACATTGGATTAATATGGGACGGCGAGAAGTTCCACGAATACAGAGGACGCTTCCCGTCTATTTAGCGATCCGACACTATCTGTACAAGAACTCCCGTCCAAATGTATTGGTATTCCTTTCCAGATCGGCAAGCACCATCGAGTGACCCGACGTAAAGTCAGTCACTTAATCGCGCAACACTTCAATGAGCGTTTAGCAGTCTTTCAAAAAGAGGAGGTTGAAATGAAGAGCTATGTCAAAGTTGTTTTCTTTGCCCTGTTTCTCTCATCACTACTGACCATGGAGGGCACCGGATTTGCTCAAAACGCGCAAAATCAGACCAATACTTTCAGTCCGATTATTGTGGGTACCAGATGGCTGCCATACCGAATCCGGATAAAAGAATACAACTTTCACCAGGGAATCCTACCGATTCTCCAATCCTATGTAGTGGGACAATATGATGGGAAGTGGCTTATTTTGGAAGGCCGCACCAACGGTTTGCATAACTTCACTGAGGACGGATTCATAAATTTTCCGCCAGACAAGCAAAACCGAGAAGTATGGGTTGTCGATCCAAGCTCGATGAATGGCTGGAGCAAATCGCTAGACGATGCGACGTCCGGCTTATCTCAGGCGCAAATAGATTCTTTGTCTTTAACAAATACCCAAGATTATCAGGATGGATACACGTTATACATAGCAGGGGGTTATGGTTACGATCGAACTCAGGAAAAATTCATGACCTACGATAAGTTGACGGCGATCGACATTCCCGGTCTGATGGACTGGGTGATGTCATCAAACGGTACCGATACCGCAGCAAGTCACATTCGGCAAATCGAGGACCCCATTTTCAGAGTAACCGGCGGCGATATGTTTAAGATGGGAGATTCCACCTTCCTGGTATTCGGTCAAGATTTTGACGGACCCTACAACCCGACGGCCAATGGCACCTACACAAAGCAGGTGAGAAGTTTCAAGATTATCGACAATGGGACTTTTCTTGGAATTGAAGACACGTTCCAAACGCCGCCTGTCGATGCGTACCGACGACGGGATCTAAACGTAGTCCCGGTCATACGTCCAAAATATAGTTTCTGGGGACTCCACCATGGGTGGCAACTGGAGGAAGGTCTGGTAGCACTTTCAGGAGTTTTCACGCTGACTGCCGGTGCGTGGACCGTCCCGGTTGAAATTAATAAGTGGGGCATCCCTTCCATGCGTAATCCCAATTCTCCATGGACTTTCAAGCAAGGGATGAACAATTACCATTCGGCAAAAGTCAGTTTGTTTTCCGAACGAAACAAAAATATGTATATCCTTCTACTGGGAGGAATAACGTTAAACTTTTACGATCGTGACAAGAAGGAATTTGTCTATTTCCCTTCCTCCAACCCGGACTTCTTACCGTGGACCAGTCAGGTCACCACGGTCATGATAAATCCCTTCGGTCACTATACACAGTTTCTGATGGATGAGGAGTTCCCCGACCTCAGATTGGACGGCAAACGATTATATTTCGGTGCCGAATCTGAATTTATCCCCGTTCAAGGTCTCGAAACTTATGAAAACGGCGTCCTTAAACTGGATAAAATCTTGAAGGGTGGGGAAAAAGTCATCGGTTACATTTTTGGCGGCATCGCCACCGATGGTTTTGCTGTTGGTATTGACGGCACAATAACAAACGCCACCAACCAAATTTTTGAAGTCACTCTCGAGCGTAATCACTCTTGGCCGTTTTCATTTTATTAGGCACAACCGCCCTGCCGATCAAGAAAGCAAGACAATGACTTTGTCGAGTGACAAACAAGAGTTGCCAATCGTGGGGAAAACATTTTGGGGTGGGAGGTTTACCGGTGGCTTGTGAAGCCACCGGTAAACGGCTCGACTAATAATTATTAGTACATATCTTCCATTCCGCCGCCGTGCATAGGAGCGGCAGGTTCTTTCTTCTTTGGTTTCTCAGCGATCATCGCTTCAGTGGTTATAAGCAGTGAGGCGACGCTGGATGCATTCTGCAGCGCAAACCGCACTACTTTGGTCGGATCGATAACGCCGGCTTCGGCCAGATCTTCATACGTTTCCGTCTCGGCGTTGAATCCGAAGGAGCCTTTTTCCCTCTTAACCCTTTCCACCACTACCGAACCCTCATAGCCGGCATTGTTGGCAATCTGCCGCACCGGTTCCTCGAGTGCCCGCTTCACGATGTTCACACCAAAAACATCTTCGCCGGCCACTTCGAGCTTTTCCAGCGCCGAAATACAGCGCAACAAAGCCACGCCTCCACCGGGGACAATACCTTCTTCAACCGCTGCTCGGGTCGCGTTCAAGGCATCCTCAACCCGGGCTTTCTTTTCTTTCATTTCCGTTTCGGTAGCTGCGCCGACTTGGATGACAGCCACCCCGCCGACCAATTTGGCCAGCCGCTCTTGCAGCTTTTCTCGATCATAATCGGAGGTGGTTTCATCAATCTGTGCACGGATTTGTTTTACCCGGCCTTCAATGGCTTCCCGGGACCCTCCACCATCCACAATAGTGGTGTTATCTTTATCAACCTTGACGGTTTTGGCGGTGCCGAGATCATTTAATGTCACATTCTCAAGCTTTATGCCGAGATCTTCTGAAATGACCTGGCCTCCCGTAAGAATGGCTATATCTTGCAGCATCGCTTTACGTCGGTCGCCAAAGCCAGGGGCTTTAATCGCACAGACTTTCAACGTACCGCGCAGCTTGTTGACAACCAGGGTGGCCAGAGCCTCCCCCTCGACGTCTTCAGCAATGATCATAAGCGGCTTGCCCATCTTTGCGATTTGTTCGAGGATCGGGAGCATGTCCTTCATGTTGCTGATTTTCTTTTCATTAAGCAACAGGTAGGGTTCCTCTAACGTGATATCCATGCGCTCGGGATCGGTAACAAAGTAGGGTGAAATGTAGCCGCGATCAAACTGCATGCCTTCGACCACCTCCAAAGTGGTATCCATGCTCTTGGCTTCCTCAACAGTAATGACACCTTCTTTCCCCACCTTATTCATTGCCTCGGCAATAATGTCGCCGATGGTTGCATCATTATTGGCGCTGATCGTGCCAACTTGAGCGATCTCCTTTTGATCTTTGGTAGGTTTGCTGAGTTGTTTGAGCTCCTCGACGGCGGCGGCTACGGCCTTTTCGATGCCGCGTTTGAGTGCCATGGGATTGTGCCCGGCCGCGACCAGCTTGGAACCTTCCCGATAAATAGCCTGAGCCAGAATGGTCGCTGTAGTGGTACCATCACCGGCCACATCAGAAGTCTTGCTGGCCACTTCTTTGACCATCTGGGCGCCCATGTTCTGAAATCTATCTTCGAGATCGATCTCTTTTGCCACTGTAACCCCGTCCTTCGTTATGGTCGGAGCTCCCCAGGATTTCTCCAAGACTACATTTCGGCCTTTCGGTCCCAAAGTGACCTTGACCGCATTAGCCAGGGTATCGACACCCTTCATGATTTTCTCCCTGGCTTCGCCATAGTATTTTATTTCTTTCGCAGCCATAGAATTCATCCTCCCTTTTTGTCACGGTTTCGTTTTGTTACTGCACGATCGCCAGGATATCGTCTTCTCGCATGATCAGGTGTTCTTCGCCCTCGATCTTGATTTCGGTTCCAGCATACCTGCCAAATAGAACACGATCTCCTGCTTTTACAATCATCGGGCTGACAGTGCCATTTTCCATTATTTTTCCGTTGCCGACTGCAATGACCTTCCCCTGCTGAGGTTTTTCCTTGGCGGTATCCGGGATGATTATCCCTCCTGCGGTCTTTTCTTCCTCGTCTACTCTCTTGATGATGACACGATCCTGTAAGGGCCTTAAGTTCATATTAAAGTTCCTCCTTCTTCGACATTGATTTGTTTGTTACAGCTAATTGTGCACTGGCTTCTCACCGGCTATTAGCACTCTATTTTATTGAGTGCTAATGCTTCCACTTCAGTCGCTCATTTGCAAGCAAAAGTCAAATCAAAAAATCAGCTTAATCCCGTCCATTGAAGCGATTTTTCAAATTTCTCTCAGCTCAATTCAGCGATTTCATCGGTAACCCTGCCTCATGCCGGCGAAGTCCCGCCGTATAGGCGGCATCTTCGACCTGGTATCCAGTGGGTGGGGATTTTTGGATTCCTGCTGCCCTCTTAATCCCGCCTCGGCGGGACTGCGCGGACAAGCTTCGCAGAAATCTGGATAATACATGGCGGAGGTCTGCACAAAAATCTTTTATGGCCAGTACAACCGCTTAAATGTATAATGATTATCTAAATAACGAGCTCATAAATGAGATGCTAATTTTTTTCTGGAGATTCGAAATTGAAAACTTGGCTTTTGTTTTTGGTGGACTGCAATCGTCAGACAAATAGAGGCCGTAACTGGGAAATTACTCAATCTTTTCTGGCTCTTGCGCTGAAGAGAGTTTCAAAGGAAGAACTTGCCACGGTAAGGAGTGCGTTTTTTTCGATGTAACCAATCCGACAAACTTGATATGCTTAGGCAGCTTTGTAGCTTAACTGATCTAAGAGAGCCGGAGAGTCAATCTATGCAGGAAATCGAGAAAGACCGGGTAGTTGTGGAATTTCAGCGGCGCAAAAAGACTATGTTGCAAAACTTTATTTTTGCCATGATATTGATTGCCTTGGGGCTCACGGCTAAACAGTTTTCTGAAGAAATTCAAGGATTCTTGGGAATCGGTCGATCGGGATGGACAGCCGTTGCAATCGCCCAAATGATTGCCGGTGTTGTGATCGCCCTGAGAGGATTTCTTCAGTATCGATGTCCGGTATGTAATGAAATTGTTAGGGGTCATGATAAGTACTATCTGGGTACTGTCCTTAACCCATCTCGCTGTCCAAAATGCGGGGCGCGCCTGAGTTGATCTCAGGCATTATTTTTTAGTTAAACTAGCAGTTTCCATCCAGAATTCTTGTAGCACAGGGCTGAAGCCCTGCACTGCGTATTCTGCTACATGCTTCCAGCATGTCTTCAGAAAAGCGGACTTGAGTCCGCTGGAGGTCAAATTTCCCCTAAAATCAGTTGAGTGGAGGGTAAACCATGCTGCGGAATAAATCTAGGATGTTGGCGATATTGTTAGGGGTAGCCGTCTGTGCTGCTTTACTTGGCCCTGGTGCGCAGGCATCACTTGCCGATAGTTCGGCCGATAAACCTCTGAAAGCTCGCGAATGCAGTCCCGAAGGCCCAATAAATATTACTCTGCAATTAAAGAATGCCAACATTGAAGAAGGTATTCTGTTGCGTGTAATGTTTCAAAATAGCGGGCCTGAAGCAATGTCCTTAAGTGTTTGTCCAAACATGCTGCTTTGCTGCGTAAAGGGATTGCATCCTCTTATAACCTGTGAGGACACGGGCATCGGGTTGTTGGATGTTTGCACAGTGTCAAGACCGACCAGTCACGAAGTCTACCTTCCTGTAGACTCCGCTTTTTCCTTCAATTTGAACATCCCTTCCAATCGTCTTCCGAGCGCATGCTCCGAGAAAGGCAGGGAAATTTCTGTATGCGTTTGTTATGAAATGGAAGACGGCTTGTCTGTACGTTCGAATGTTATTCGAGTTGCAATGAAATAAGCTAGCAAGGATAAATCTCGTCCATGATCTTTTTTCGAAAGTCCGAACCGGAAAATTTACTCGGCGGGGGCCAGGACCTTCTGGAGCTTCGCGAATCGGTTGAAAGGGCCCAGTTGCCCGATAGCGTAAACACTCTTGCCTCGAAAGAATTGGAACGACTGGAGAAAACCGATCCGGCCGCGGCAGAATATTCCATCGGAATAAACTATATAGACTATCTCATTTCTCTCCCTTGGAACCAGTACACCGAAGACAACCTCGACCTCAAGCGAGCCGAATCCATCCTGGAGGCAGAACATTACGGGCTAAAGCACGTCAAAGAGCGTATCCTGGAATATCTGGCCGTACGGACTCTATGCAGCTTGCGTTCTTTTCAACTACTGGTGGTGGACGATGAGGAAATAGCCAGAACCAACCTTGAGTATGCACTGCGTAAAGAAGGCTACCACGTTGATACCGCAGCCAACGGATTGGAAGCTTTGGATAAAATTAAGGAACATGAGTACGATCTGGTACTCACGGACCTTAAGATGGAAAAAATGGACGGCTTGCAGCTATTGGAATCCATCAAACCGATCTCTCCCCATACCGACATCGTCATGATCACAGGCTACGCTACCGTAAGCACTGCCGTGGATGCCTTGAAAAAAGGAGCCGCTCATTATCTCTCAAAGCCAATTCAACTGGATGAACTACGACAAACCGTCCGCCAGATCTTGGACAAAAAAAGACACACGCAAATGTCGCGGGGTCCGGTTCTCTGTTTTTCAGGTCCACCCGGTACCGGCAAAACATCCATTGGGCGGGCAATTGCGAAAGCGTTGGAGAGGAAATTCGTCAGGCTATCGCTGGCAGGCCTTCGCGACGAGGCAGAGCTTCGCGGCCACCGCAGAACTTATGTGGGCGCCATGCCTGGCAGGATAATTAATGAAATCAGACGATTGGGCGTTAAAAATCCAGTTTTCATGCTGGATGAAATTGATAAAATCGGTCAGGACTTTCGCGGCGATCCAGCATCGGTGTTACTTGAAATTTTGGACCCGGAACAAAACAGCCACTTTGTTGACCATTATCTGGATGCGCCTTTTGATCTTTCTTCTGCCATGTTCATTGCCACTGCAAACGTGGTGGAAAATCTACCCGGCCCTCTGGTCGACCGGTTGGAGGTGATCCAGTTTCCAGGCTATACCGAAAAGGAAAAACTGAATATCGCTCGAAATTATCTCATTCCAAGACAATTAAGAGAGCATGGTTTAAACAACCTGGAGCCACGCTTTCGAGAAGAAGCGATCGTTAAAATTATTCAAGATCATACGCTGGAGGCGGGACTGCGCAATTTGGAAAGGGAGTTGGCCACCATCTGTCGCAAATTAGCCAGAATCTGTCTAAAGAACGCGCCAACTCCAGGGACACTGGAGGTTGATGCTAATTTAGTTGAGAACCTGTTAGGCCCCAGAAAATACTCACACGAGGTGGCAAACGCCCAAAATCGGGTGGGCACGGCAACGGGGTTGGTCTGGACTGAATTCGGAGGGGAGATCATTTTTATTGAAGCCACCCGCATGAAAGGAAGCCAGCAGCTCATATTAACCGGGTCACTCGGCAAGGTCTTGCAGGAATCTGCGCAAACGGCATTGAGCTGCATAAGAAGCCAGGCTGAAAAGTTCGATATTGATCCCGATTTTTTTGCTGGAACTGATATTCATATACATCTACCTGCCGGAGCAGTCCCCAAGGATGGTCCATCGGCCGGCCTGACCATTGCTATCGCACTCATATCCCTGCTGTCGGGCAGACCTGCAAAGAGAGATGTGGCGTTAACCGGAGAACTCACCCTAAGTGGACGAATTCTCCCTGTGAGCGGTATACGCGAAAAAATACTCGCCGCCCAGAGAGCGGGTATAAGCACTGTGATTTTCCCCAGTCGAAACGAAGTCGATGTGAGTAATCTGGAGGAAGCAATGAAGGAAGGGGTAGAAGTTGTTCTCGCCGACGATATCTTACAAGTCGTCGAACGGGTGCTTATGCCGAAAGAATAATGCCTGCCGGTTCAACCTTCATCTTCACCATCGTAGCGTTTTAATTTCCGCCACAATGAGACTCGATCGATTCCGAGTATCTCGGCGGCCTTGGTCTTGTTGTCACTTACCTGGTCAAGCACCCACATGATGTATTCCTTTTCGTTCTCTTCCAGAGTGACCAATCGCTGAGCTTGCTGCCTTTTCAACCGGACAAATTTTACTTGTTGAAGATCCATTGGCAAATGCCGCAGTTCTATGATCGATCCATCGGCAAGTGCTACGGCACGCTCCATTATATTTTCAAGTTCACGAATATTTCCCGGAAACTCATAGCTCAAAAGAATTTCTATAACCTCATCAGAAATTTTATCTATCTTCTTCCCCTGGTTTTTGGAAAACTTATTCAGAAAATGGTAGCATAGTAAAGGAATATCATCTTTTCTCTCGGCTAGAGGTGGAACGTGCAAGCTGATGACGTTTAGACGGTAGTAAAGGTCTTGGCGAAATGAGCCTTGCTCCATTTCTTTTTTCAAATTCTTGTTGGTTGCGGCAATGATCCTGATGTCGATGGGGATTTCATCTGTTCCTCCCACCCGCAGCATTGTTCTTTCTTGGACAACCCGCAATAGTTTCACCTGCATAGTAGTCGGCATCTCACCAACTTCGTCCAGAAAGATGGTGCCTCCGGAGGCAACCTCAAGAAGTCCTTTCTTGATACCGCGAGCGCCTGTAAACGCTTCTTTTTCGTGTCCAAAAAGTTCATTAGCTAGAAGCTCTTCACTGAAAGCTCCGCAATTGATAGCCAGGAAGCGTCTCTCGGCTCTGTTACTGAGGTAATGTATGCTCCTGGCAACCAACTCTTTGCCCGTTCCTGTCTCACCAGTAATCATGATGTTACAGTCAGTCGGGGCGATTTGAGCGATCGTTTTGGTTAGGCCGATCATTTTGGGACTTTTCCCGATCAGCAACGGCAAACCCTTCTGACTTCGCACTTGCTGCCGAAGCTCTGCCACCTCGCGAAGCAACGATCTCTTTTCCAAAGCCTGGCGAACTAATATACGCACCTCATCAATCTTATAAGGTTTGGGAAGATAATGATAGGCGCCTTTCTGCATGGCTTCCACAGCGGAAGTAACTGTCGCATAACCGGTAATCATTATGATTTCAGTATCCGGGTAGAGTTTCTTGGTTCGCTCCAGTATTTGCATACCATCAACCTGTTGCATGCGAAGGTCCGTCATTACCAGGTCGAATTCTCTCTTCTTAAGTATAGCCAAAGCCGCAGCACCGCTTTCCTCGGCAACAACTTCGTAACCTTCCTTGCGCAAAACATGCTCCAGGTTTTCCCGTGCAATCAATTCGTCATCTACTATCAGGATTTGAGCGGGCTTCATCAATCACGTTTCCCTTCATCAGCACTGGAACCGAGCGGCAATCGAATCACAAAGCGAGTCCCCTCGCCCTCCTTACTATCGACAGAAATAGACCCTTGATGTTTTTCAATAATACCATAAACCACGGACAGTCCCAAGCCGGTCCCAATCCCCACCTCCTTGGTAGTAAAGAAAGGATCGAATACCCGTCCGAGATCTTTCTCCGGTATACCGCACCCGGTGTCTTCCACCGTGATGACCCCCTCCTTGCTTTTCTGATCCTTAACGGCAGTGATGCGAATATGTCCGGGGGGGCCAATGGCCTGGATGGAGTTCATAAGAAAATTCAAGAATACTTGCTGCATTCGCTGTGGATCAATATACAGCATCAAATCCTCGGGTATTTCTTCTGCGACTTCGACACCAGGAGGAATTTGACTCGATATGAGTTTAATCGAACGTTCCACAACGCTCTTCAATGGGGTATGGACGAGCGCAAATTCCTTTACTCGAGAGAATTCCAAGAGCCCCCTGACAATATCACGAGCCCGATAAACTTCCTGCTCGACATTCGTCAGCATTTTTCGCAAGAAATTCTTATCGGCATCGTCCAAATCCTCTAAGAGAATCTGACATGAAGTTGATATGTTATTGAGAGGATTGTTCAATTGATGCGCAATTCCCGAAGTAAGGATACCTAAAGACGAAAGCTTCTTGGCCTGAACCAACTGGTCTTGGCGTTTTTCGAGTTCCGCAACCATCACGTTAAAAGCATCGACCACCCTTTCGGTTTCGTCACGGGTGTCCTGCACCGGCAAAGGCTTAAAATTTCCTGTCGCAATACGTCGTGTTGTTTTTTCAATAACCCGAAGAGGGGTAAGGATCTTTTTGCCCACAATCACAACAAAAAACGCTCCGAATCCCAGGAAAATTAAAAGGGAAAACAACAACTGAGTTTTGAGAGTTCTAATTATTTTAAAGATCCTTTGTCGTTCGAACGCGACCAAGCGCTGAGAAAGTCCTACCAAGTCCTTGCCTCTCTCCCGCAACCGTTCTTCCAGCCCCGCCTCTGCCAAAGGAAGACCGTCATCCACGCGTTGATGGACCTGGTCCATTAATTCGCCATAGCTCGTGAGTTCATCCTTGATCGCATTTAGCTGAGGGCCCCCCTGCAAGTCTTTAAATTCAGGGGCAATTTTCGTTAAAACCTCCAGTGCCTTTTGTATGTAGGCAAGGTTTTCCTGGAAATCCTGCGCTTGCCCATAAAGGAGATAGTTTTTTTCGTAACGGCGGATTTCAAGTATAATATTGCTCAAATCATCTGCAATTTCCACGAAGTGCTGCTTTCGCTCTATTTCTTTCAAATTGAGATAAGAAATGCCCCCAATAAACCCGATGGCTAAGAGACAAGTCGTTAAACCAACAATTACCTTTTGACGGATGTTCAAATGGAGGGGGATTTTCCAATTTGGCATTTTCACTGCCTCCTTAATTTATGTCACAATTTGGATGGGATCATCTAGCCTCCCAAATCCATGTTTGCGCAGCGGCAACTCCGGATAAGCAGGCTCTGGCAAAAGCTCCCGGCCTCTCCGGGTTGAGTAGCAGTTTACCTTACATCAAAAATGCTTTATATAACTGTTCAATTATAGACGCTACTGACTGTGAGCAAGCAAATCGGATTCGAGAGAGAACGGACATTATGCATCGTAAAGTTTCCAATAAGCATACACAGTCCCCTAGAGACACCATCACTAGGTTCCTGAAACAGATACGGGCAAAAGATATTCTAGCTATAATCATTTTAGCATGGACTATTTACCCCACCCATCCGGCTGTGTCGGCTGAGACAAGAAAAGAAAATATTGTCGCAGACGCTCGCAAATTGATTGACAAGGAAGCAGCCACTCCTTCCGACTTGCAGAAGGCGGCGACCCTCCTTGAGGGAATCCAGTCAAGGTTCCCTGATGATGTCAGGATACCGGTTTACCTGGCAAAAGCCCACTACCTGATGGCTGACTCAGAACAAGACATTGATCAGGAATTCCCTTACTATGAGAAGGTTGGACTGTATGCAAGAAAAGCCATAGAGATCAACCCTAATCGAGCGGAAGGGCATTACTGGTACGGACTGTTTCTGCTGAAGAAGGCGCAAAAGGTTGGGGGGCTTCAAGCATTTTTTATCGTCAAAGATGGCATTCGGGAACTCCAAATTGTCCGAAATACCATGCCGGAATACGACCATGCCGGGGCTTCCAGGGTTTTGGGATTGCTTTACTGCAGAGCACCTGAATGGACTCCTTTCGGAAATATTGACAAGTGCATCCAACTTGCTGAAGAGTCTATCCGAATAGCTCCTGATCATCCTTTGAACCGTCTCTACCTTGCCAATGCGTACAAAAAGCGAGGAGACAAAGAGGCCGCCATTCGGGAATATCTGGCAATTCTTCCCAAGACCTCGATTTTGCCGACGGAAGAAAGAGGGGAGTATGTGCAAGAGATCATCAGCAAATTAAAATCGCTGAACCAACCTGAAAATCCAGATAAAACAAACTTACAGAATTAAATCCTCCATGGTTTTTTTCAGTAATTGCTGATGACAAAAATTCTTGCCATAGTTCAGATCATCATCGTTTCATCGCTTATCATTTACAGTACGGTTCAGTTATTCATGGGAAGTTTTGAGCAGGCCGTAACCGCTTTCCCTTTGCTTCTTCTCTATTACGTCCTCGTCGTAGCTCGACAAAAGCGGAAACAGCACTGGGATGACGAGGAAGACATCTAGAATTTATGTACCCTGCAAGTCAGCTGGGGGAACTCCTCTTCTTTAAGATTCCCGCCTGGCAGGCCTGTTAGTGTAATAAACGCCGGCAAGCACAAGTATTGCGCCAATCATGAGAGACCCATCCAGTGCTTCCTTCAAAATTAGATGTGCAAGAAGAATTGCGCTGACCGGCACAATATTAATGAATACACCGGCGCGAGATGCACCAAATGCTCTGATTCCTTCATAGTACCAGAAAAAGCCGAGCGCCGATCCAAAGAAGCCAAGATACAGGACTCCAACCCAGACAACCAATGAATAATCGCCGAGATGCAGACATAGGCCTCGTGCGCAAGCCGGCGGAAAGAGACATCCCGCCCCTATGATACAGGAGTATGTAACCGCCACCAATGGAGTTAGTCTAGTCATCGCAGACTTACCTATCAAAGAATACAGAACCCAACTCAACACACAGCCAAAGATATAAAGCTCCCCCCACCCCATACCTCCATCAAGCAATGCGAAAGGGTTCCCATGTGATATGACGACAACCGCGCCGCTCATCGATAGACAAATTCCAAAAATTTTCAAGCGATTGAGTCGCTCCTGCAATAGCCAACACGAAAATAGCGCTATGAAAGCGGGATTGGTCGCAATAATGAGAGAGGCGCGGCTGGCGGCAACGGTTTTAAGGCCTGAGAAGAAAAACACATTGTAGGCAAAAACGCCGCTCAACCCGAGCAAGAGAACCAGCAACAGATCTTTCTTGCCAAGTAATGGGATCTTGCCGTATGAGTGCCATACAAATGCGGCCAAAAAGAGAGAAGCGATCATAAAACGCAAGAAGGCGGCAGAAAAAGGATCTATCTGGTTGGCGATGCTTCGACCGGCAACGAACGTTCCACCCCACAAGATTGCCGTCAATACCAACTTGGCATAGAGCCAAAGCCTCTGGGTCGAATTTTCAAACGATTTTTCAAAAGACGCTGCAACTTTCACTTGAAGACCTTCTTGTTTTCGTAGTTGCACATGAACGACTCCCGCACATGATTGTCAGTTTTTAAACGTTCGCACGCAGAGAATTTACTGGAAAACAGTTGGGATTGAAAGAAGAGGGATAAAACGAGAGATCAAAAAGGTTGAATCCTTAGGCGATTGGAGGCAGCTTCAAACGTCTCCTTTACTTTTCGAACTGCTGGCAGGCGGCAGTACTGAGGCTGTCTTAAGTTGTTTTGTGTATTTGTAGTCCCTCAACGCATCTTCGTAGCGCAGGGCTTTAGCCCTGCCGGCTCATGCAGAGTTAAAGCCTTGCGCTACCGCGTAAGTGGGACAAGGAAGCGTCAAGATCAAATATTGTGCCAAGGGTTAATGTAGGCTCTGGGGCGAGCTCTTTGAGCGGACCTCTTCTTGGCTGCGGCGGCCCTTTGCTCTGCTTGGTGCAATTCTGTCCTTATGCGCAGGGTAGACACAAGGTTTACTGCAAAGGCAGCGTGCAGAAAAATTGCAACTCCGCCAATACTCAGAGCGGCATACCAATTCCCCATAGTAAAATAACCAATGAATGTACCCGCATTAAAAGCAGCCAGCAGATAGAAGGCAGCGAGCAGAATTCCGTAGACCAGTGTCTTGCCGATCTGCCTGTTGGCCTCTTCGGTTCTCTTAACAGTCATTTTTATCTCCTGTTCGTCCTGGTAGTTTATAAAAGGTTCTGATCCTCCCCAGCTCATCAACTCTATAAATGAACTCTTTAATTCGATGTCAGAATTATATTAACAAGAATTGTGCCAAATTCAGGAAGTGCATTGAACCTGTTGAAAAACATGGCTTAAACAAACCCTAGGCGGTAATTGCAATTTGGAAATGTTGCACTATGCAACAAAGTGAGCCTGACCGGCATCTGCAGACTTCCAAAATCGCCTCTTCAGATTCAGATTATCTAGTATTAATCCATATGTTACCACTTTATATTCGGACATTGCATTATGAAACAACGGTTCAATTTGAGGTTAAGTATTGTCATTTTCATTGAGCTTGGAATAGAATACCTGCTGGTCTAGAACCCCTCAACTCAATGACATCAGTGAAGTGCAATGGTGAAAGCAAAGTCCAGGTTACGTTTTTTAGTGCTGGTCGCGCTTGTTGTCGGCTTGGTCGGTTTACCGGTTTACCTGTTTGCCGCGTCGTCATCGACAAATCCAGTGCCCGTTATGAAACATTGGTGGGCCTGGCCGCTTGGACTTTTTGGTTGTTGTACACTGATGGGTGCCCTGTCCGTACTCGGTGGCATAGGAGTAGGAATTCTCTTCCTCACTTTGCTTGCGGCCTTCAGTCCAATCCATATTGATTTCATTCGATTTGTCGCCTTACTGCTGGCTTTGGTGAGTGCTCTCATTGCAGCACCCGGACTGCTCAGACGCGACCTGGCAGACTTGCATCTGGCTCTGCCTCCCGCACTTTGTTCGGCAACCGGAGCTCTTCTCGGCAGCTATGTGGGCTTTAAATTGTCCACCGAAACCCTTTACGTTGCACTTGGAGGCATTAGCATTCTGGTGGCCTTCTTTGTGCTTTTTTCAAGCAATGTGCGTCAGCCTTCCTCGGCTCCTCAGGATCGCATAAGTGTCTTTTTGGGAATGTCCGGCGTCTATCAGGAGCATAGGAACAAAGAGGCAATTGCCTGGGCTGCGCGGAAGACCTTGCCCGCCTTGGTTCTATTTTTTTTGGCGGGATGTCTGACCGGAATTTTCGGGCTCGACGTAGGATGGGCAAGCGTATCGTTATTCAACCTTGTGATGGGTATTCCGTTAAAAGTCGCTATTGGGACGGGGAAATTCCTGTCATGCTTTGCCAATACCTCTGCAGGATGGGTCTATTTTAATCATGGATGTCTGATTCCTCTGATCGCTGTTCCTTCAGTCGCCGGACTTATTGCGGGCTCTTTTCTAGCAATCGAGTTGCACGGTTTGATGCTCAACCGAATCAAATTGTTTCGCCTGCTTGCTTTTGTTCTGATAATCATTGCGGGAGTTAAAATGATATTAAAAGGCCTTCTAGCTTAACTTCGAGCACGGATTCGATATGTCTACAAGAAATGCACTGACAGAACAAGACTGGACGAGAGCGAGAGTAAAATTTGCCAATGTACTTTTCTCCGGCAGTTGGTATTCTCTTATACTCCTTCTTATAACATTCGGTATTTATTTTTCGGGATCCGCTGAATATTATATTTCTCCCGACAAAATGCCTGCTTATTGGCAAATTTCTGCTAATGATTTCAATCAACTGGCAAATACACCACACAATTGGGGTTGGCTGGACCTGCTGGCATATGGTGATTACTGGGTATTCGCGCCTATAGCCATTTTACTCTGTCTGACGCCAATCTGCTCTTTTCTTATTATTCCGACAGTTCTGAAACAAAAAGATTGGCTTTTTATGACTATCCTGCTTTTCTTGCTGTGCACAATCTGCCTTGCTGCATCGGGCCTGCTTTGATCGGACTCAAATGAGACCCAGAATCTTCCTTCACCTCAAAAACTCCAACTCGTTTCCCCTCTCACCCAACCTCTCCTCCCAATGTTGTTGAATTAAGTCTGACACCAGATGCAGGGCGGGCACTCCGAGCACGCTATTAAAGGGCTGTTAGTTGGAACCCATGACCCCGTGGGTATTGAAAGTCCCCCTTTCGCCAAATCGCTGACTCCCTGTTGTTGGTGGCAAATTGTAATGCCAATGAAAACAGATACTTTTCAAAAGCACGGGGTTATGTGTGTCTAACTGTCAGCCTAAAGGGGGAGAGGGATTATGGGTTTCCGGATGGATACTGACTCATCTTTTTACCAGCCTCAAAGTTGATGGGTCTAGCTTCTGTTTCAGAATGCATCACACCCACCACCAGTGCAAATGCACATGCCTTAAGCCGTTCAGACAATCAAGTTCACTTTCGGAAATGATGAGATAAGTCTGGCAATTCACCTAAGTTGCAGATTGCAACACGGGATTCACGTACGAAATTCGCCAATAATTAGTTTACCTATTAAAAACAGACCGATAGGCTAATATTTAGTTAATGGCATGTTTCTTGATATCTAAGAGAGGCACAACCGGCAGAACAATTTGCATAGGAGTCGTGATGAAACGCTGGAAAGAAAAACTGGAAAAAATAACGATGGCTTTGGCTTATGCGGAAGCGGGCGATTGGGAGACGGTAGGGGAACTTCTCAAAAAACGTCAACGCCCCTCAACCCCCAACAGAAAAGAAACCGGCAAACGTCCTGACAGACGTCCAAGAGTGCACACTTATCGTAGTTGAAGCATATTTCGTTTGACAACAGAACACTTAAGGGAGGATGTGCAATGCTGAGCAAATTAAAGAAAAGGCTGCAGGCCAAAAAAAACGATTCCACTGAATCTGAAGTTAAGGTGGAAAAAAAGGCAACCATGGAAGACGGATATGATGCCAAGATGGAGGCCATGGCTTTGGCCGAAGCCGGAGCTCATGAACTGGCCCATGACACAATTGTGTTGGGACAGATGGAGCCGCCAAAAATTTTGGTGGTAGGCAACGAGGACACGTTTACCGAACCTGTGCTAAATTACACCATCGGACTTGCGGAACGGCTTGGCTATGAAATAGTAGCTATGAACGTCAATACCGTGATGGGACATTCAGGAAAATTTCTCTCCCCATTCAGGAAACATCTCCGCGAAGAATTCGAAAAACGATCAGCCGAGGCCTTCAGTGTGCTGCAGGAAAAATTGAAAGACAAAGGCATCCGCTGCGAACACGTAATTAAGTATGGAGATTTCAGCAAGGCGGTGGAGGATCTGCATCATGAAATGAAACGAATTGAATTTGTTGTAACCGAACCGGAAGCCCATCCCGAGAGAAGCGAAACCGAGGTTACCATTCCGGTATTCAGCATGCAGCGATAAATTCTACCAGGATTTTTTACTAAAAAATTTAACAATGTGGTATAAGCCGGAGCCAGCAGCTTAAAGGCTGCACTCCATTGCCTTGGGAGTGCGGGCTGCAGCGCGCTGAAGACGGAAATTCCTATGTGATCAAGTTAATAGTATTTTGAGGAGGATTGATTAACGTGCCGGAACTTACCTCACAAATGATTCTGGTGATGGGTATCATTGCCTTCGCCATATTTTTATTTATTGCTGAATGGGTGCGTGTAGACGTTGTTGGAATCATCATGATGGTGATTTTGCCCATCCTTGGACTGGTCACGGGACAGGAGGCGTTCAGCGGGTTCGCAAGCAACGCCGTGATCTCAATCATTGCCGTGATCATCATCGGCGCGGGGCTGGATCGAACCGGAATCATCAACAAACTGGTAAAACCCATATTGAAAATAGCCGGAAACAGCGAAAAACGAATTACCATACTGATTTCTGTCACTGTCGCCTTCATTTCCAGTTTTATGCAAAACATAGGGGCTGCGGCTCTTTTTCTGCCGGCCCTGCAAAGAATCAGCAAAAAGAAATCCATACCACTATCTAATCTGCTAATGCCCATAGGGTTCGCGTGCATCCTCGGGGGAACAATTACTCTCGTTGGATGCAGTCCGTTGATCCTTCTGAACGACCTCTTGAAGCCGTTCAACCTGAAGCCTTTCGGATTATTCGATGTGACCCCGATAGGTCTTACACTGGTTACCTCAGGCATTTTCTATTTCATAGTATTTGGTCGTTTCGTGCTTCCTCGTGCCTGTGAAGGAGGTGAAGAAGGGGTTTGCGTTCCAGATTGGCGACAGACCTACCAGCACCTTGGGGACGTTTTCGAAATGAAAACCGCCCAAGAAAGTCTACTCAACTTAAATCTGCGCAAAATAAGAGATCAGTATTTAGTACACGTGGTGGCAATCGCCCCGAATCCAACCGGCGTCATACAAATCGCCCCCGCCATGGACGATACTATTCCGCCAAACGCCGACATCGCCGTTTACGGATTGCCCAGAAATGTTGAACTGCTGGCAAAAGAGTTCAGCATGCAGGTTAAGGAGAAATTGGAGACTTTCGAAGAAAAACTGTCTCCCAGCTCGGCCGGAACGGTAGAGGCGGTTGTGGGACCGCGTTCTGAACTGGTTGGAAAAACGCTGCGCAAAATTCACCTGAAAGAGCTCTACCAGGTTAACACGCTTGCCATTCACCGCAATGATAGGCACGGTTCGCGGCTCTATTTCGCCGGTTTGAGCGACATTGTGTTGCAGGCCGGCGATACCGTCCTTTTACAGGGAACCTGGGAACACTTGCAGATACTTCACGAGAGCAATCTCTTAATATTCGTGACACCGCTCGATGTGGAAAAGATGCAACCCGAGAAAGCCTGGAAAGCAGTTGCATGTTTTGCGTTAGCCGTGGGTTTGGTCATTTTCGCCCACTTGAAGCTGTCCGTCTGCCTAATGGCAGGCGCACTTGGCATGATTTTGACCAACGTATTGACTGTTGACGAAGCTTACGAATCTGTCGATTGGCGGACAATTTTCCTGCTGGCCGGCCTGATTCCATTGGGAATAGCAACGGAAAAAACCGGCACCGCAGCCTACATTGCACATTTTGTCCTGGGAATGATAGGGCAGGTTTCACCCATGGTGCTCTTTATTGTGATCGCTCTCCTGGCCACAGTCTTTACCCTGGTCATTTCAAATGTGGGCGCCACCGTGTTGCTGGTCCCTCTGGTGGTTAATATGGCCGTACTGGCCAAAGCCGACCCGCGAATGGCGGCGTTGATCGTTGGAATAGCAACATCCAACTCCTTTATGTTGCCGACTCACCAAGTCAACGCTCTCTACATGGGGCCCGGAGGCTACAGCAGTGTTGATTTCATGAAGGCCGGTGGCATTATGAGCATCATTTTCATTTTTGTGACCGTAGCCATGATCGGATTCTTTTACGCGTAACAAGGCAGTCCACCTTAAAAAGTTGTACGGCCCGGTAGCTACCGGGCCGTACAAGACCCAGCGACCTGCGCAACCCTCTTTATCTCCTTCCCAAGTTTTTCCCACCTTCTGAACGAACTTTTGATATAGTCTTCCATGAAATCAAACTCAGTGGTTCCTAGTGAATTCGCTTAACTTTGGTAGATAGTCTCCGTCCGGAAACCCCTGGTTCCTCTCCCCATCGATCTTCCTATAAAATCCCCCCAAGTCCCCCTTTGCAAAGGGAGACTTTTTGATTAGTCTCTCCTTAATTCACCGAAATTGACCATCTCCCTCAAGGGAGGGGGAGTTTTCGCATACAGACTAAATAGTCCGTCGACGGTTTGTAGCATTGAGCCCACTTTCCCGGCAAAACCGCGAAGAGTCGGTTTTTGTTGCAGCGCAGGTGTGCGGCAGGAGCGTTTTGAACATATGAAGAGACAATTCTACATCGGGGCTGATATCGGTGGAACCCATATGAGAACGGCTTTGGTAGATCAACGAGGGAGCATTATTAAATATCAGAAGGCACTCACCGACATTTCGCGCGGAGCTGAGCAAACCAGCAGAAGATTGACGGAGCAATGTCGCACGCTGATGGCAAAAAGCGAAGAGCTTTCAGGCACTGTTAGATCTATTGGTCTTGGGGTTGCCGGAAAAATTGATCCCCAGCAAGGACGCGTGATTTTTTCGCCGAATCTGCCGGAAATGCGTAACTATCCTATTGCCATTGAGTTGCAGGAACAGACCCAAGTTCCAGTTTTCATGGAAAATGATGCTAATACGTTCGGTTTGGGAGAGCAGTGGCTTGGGGCCGGTCGAGAGATCGGCAATTGGATAGGGGTGACTTTAGGCACCGGAGTTGGAGGGTGCCTGGTACTAGGGGGGAAACTGTGGAACGGAGATCATCTTGGCTTTTCCGGAGAGATCGGACATATGATTATCGATTCAAAAGGGCCTGTTTGTGCCTGCGGCATGAACGGATGTCTGGAAGCTCATGCGTCGGGCAGAGCGCTAGTGAAGGGAGCATACGAGAACTTGGCCGCAAGCCTGTTGGAAAACAGCCGCTTCCCTCAACCATCTCACATAGACAATCTTGAACCAGAGGACGTCTACAAAGAGGCTCTCAGAGGAAACCCGGCAGCTCTCAAACTATTTGAGCGGATGGGGTGGGCATTGGGCCTGGCAATAGGAAATCTTTTCACTTTTCTGGGCATTCGCTGCGCCATAATCGGCGGAGGAGTCAGTGAAAGTTGGGATCTGTTCATCGAACCGCTGCGCAGAAGCCTTGCTGACCATTGTTGCATGTTGGAGGAAAGCTCCATGATTGTTAAAAAGAGTCAGCTTGGCGATAAGGCCGCACTGTTTGGAGCAGCCTGGCTTGCCAGGAATGAAATGATTCAGAGGTAGCTGGTTATGGAGGGCGAAAATACAACCCTATCCACCTATGGCGACCATGGGGCGGCTGATACACTTACGAAACACTTCACTTTCAAGAGCATGCTTTTCCGGCTTTTGATTTATAGCCGAACGTATTGCGGTAATAATATCTTCATCCGTGGCCTGTTGCCGCAACAGGACTCGCAAGTCCGTCTCCTCGTGTGAAAAAAGGCAAGTGCGAAGCTTACCATCGGCCGTCACACGGAGGCGGTTGCAAGTGGGGCAGAAGTGGTGGCTTATAGGGCTGATGATACCGATCTTCCCAACTGCTCCAGGAAAGCTATAATGGCGAGCAGGGCCGTTGCCGTTGTTAACTTCAACCGGCACGAGCGGTGCCACCTTTGCAAGACGTCGCAAAATATCATCGGACGAAAGGAATCTTGATGGCTGATCGACCGAATTGAAAGGCATGAATTCTATGAAGCGCACATGGAATGGATATGAATAGGTCAGTCTCGCCAAGTCTTCAATTTCTTCATCATTCCAACCTTTCATCACCACAACATTCAACTTGACCGGCTCAAAGCCAAGGTCAAGAGCAGTTTCAAGGCCGTGCCACACCCTCTCGAAACTGTCCCTTCGAGTAATGAGAGCGTATTTTTCAGGCTTGAGAGTGTCCAGGCTGACATTGACTCTCTTTATACCCGCCGCTAGCAGTCCTTTGGCGAAGTCTGCCAGCAACAGACCATTTGTTGTAATGCTGAGACTATTGACGTTTTGAAACTCGGATATTTTCTGGCAGAGATAGAGTACGCCCTTCCGCACTAAAGGTTCACCACCCGTGATTCGGATCTTGCTGATTCCCATCCGGGTAACTAACCCAACCAATCGCACTATCTCCTCGTATGTCATTATTTCATCATGACTCAGCTTTGGCATCCCATCCTGGGGCATACAATAAACGCAACGGAGATTACAACGATCGGTTACGGAAAGTCTCAAATAATCAATACAACGATGGTGATTATCTATCAGAGGCGAGGGCATCAATAAATCCTTCTCTAGGAGGGGGCCCGGCACTATGCCTGTTCCCGCTTTTCGGCATTGCCGTTAAACGAGGCCGGAATGACGGCAGATACAAGCGAGCAATCTCCCAGTGCTTTGTTGAAAAATGTCTAGGTCACTTGAACGATGTAACTCCAAAGCTTCGCTATGTCAATACGGGGAGAGCGGATACTTGATTCTGGTGATTGAGAGCTGCCTGGATTCGTGCTATGAGTTGCCTGTGAGGATAAGCATTTCATAGTTTAAAGCCCTTTTAAGTGGGATGTGCCTGAAATTTGTGCAGGCCGGACCCGAAATGGATTGCCATGCTGATTTTGGGAATTGAGACTTCCTGTGATGAGACCGCGGCAGCTGTGGTCGAAAATGGGAATGATATTCTATCCGATGTGATTTCCAGCCAAATTGCCGTCCACATGCCTTATGGAGGAGTCGTACCGGAGCTAGCTTCCAGGAAACATGTGGAAATGATTTTGCCGGTAATTGATGAGGCTTTGAATAAGGCCGGTATAGGCGCAGACAGGCTTGACGCCATAGCTGTTACCCAAGGACCGGGACTGGTGGGTGCATTGCTGGTGGGCCTCTGCACAGCAAAGGCCATGGCTTTTGCGTTGGACAAGCCCTTGATCGCCGTTAACCATCTGGAAGGGCATATGCATGCCGCTTTTCTGGGGAGGGAAACGATAG
Source organism: uncultured delta proteobacterium (assembly GCA_963781715.1). Classification (GTDB taxonomy): domain Bacteria; phylum Desulfobacterota; class Syntrophobacteria; order Syntrophobacterales; family Syntrophobacteraceae; genus Desulfoferrobacter. Next base: position 2,278,508 of record CAWAGW010000010.1, on the reverse strand, counting down.
CAAATCCCTTTGTCTGTCTGGTGGTGTCAGGCGGCCACACCGCACTCTATCGAGTCGACACCGATGGTCAAGTAAAGTTTTTGGGAACAACACGAGACGATGCGGCGGGCGAAGCTTTCGACAAAGTTGCCAAGCTGCTGAACCTGGGCTATCCGGGAGGTGTGGTTATAGACAAACTGGCGGCTAATGGAAACCCAACCACATTTCAATTTCCGAAAGCCTATCTTGAAAAAGATTCGCTCGATTTCAGCTTTAGTGGAATCAAGACGGCAGTTGCCAATTTTGTGCGACGTTTCGGACCTCCCGCAAATGCTTCGGAAGGCGCATCCTACCGTTTAGAAGATCTGGCAGCCAGTTTCCAGGAGGCAGTTGTAGACGTTCTCGTGAACAAAACAATATTGGCGGCAAAAGTTTCCGGAGTCGACGAGATCGCCGTGGTCGGCGGCGTCTCTGCGAACCAGAGACTGCGCCGGCGTTTTGAGGAAGAGGCGGGCTATCTGGGATTGACTTTGCATCTACCTGCCCTGCGTTACTGCACGGATAACGCGGTTATGATAGCTGCCGCTGGCTACACCGTCTGGAAAAGAACAGGATTCGTCCAAGATATTATGGACCTGGATGCTGTATCGAGATGGTTTTATTGACGATCGAATGACATGATTTCATTTCCTTATACGACGATTTGATCTCTATGGGCCAATTTCTTACTCCGCGCCAGTACTACCAACTTCACGGCACAAAGCCGCGTAAACGGTTCGGACAACATTTTCTGGCCCAGCCTGCGACTGCCGAACGAATAGTGGCAAGTGCCGACCTTGAGGAATCTGACGTTGTGGTGGAGGTCGGACCGGGGTTGGGAGCTTTGACTCAGTTCATCCTGCCCAAAGTTCGCACACTCCACCTGGTGGAGCTAGACCGGGATTTGGCCAATTACCTTCAGACAGCCACTCAATCTCTTCAGGATAGAGTCCATGTAAACCAACAGGACATTCTGACTTTCGACTTCCAGTCTCTCAGTAGCCTCGAAGAAAAGCGCCTGGTTGTCATGGGTAATCTGCCTTACAATATCACCTCTCCGCTGGTTTTTTATTTGCTCGAATCCATAGAAGTGATCAAACGAGGGGTTTTCATGGTTCAAAAGGAAGTCGGAGAGCGTCTGACGGCTGATCCCGGCACCAAAACCTATGGGGTGCTTTCCGTTCTTTTGGGCGTTTATGCTAAGACCTGTAAACTATTTTCGGTTGGACCGCAGCAGTTCTACCCTCAGCCTCAGGTCGACTCCCTTGTCATCAGGATTGATTTCCCTGAGGCGGCACAGATAAGCGGGCTTTCGTTTAAAAAGTTTCGCACCATAGTAAACTTGGCTTTCCAGCAAAGACGAAAAACCCTTCGAAACAGTCTCAAGTCCCTGGACGCAAAAAGCATCGAACAAGCCTTCAAAATGAGTGATATCGATCCCCAAAGACGGCCTGAGACTCTCACCCCAGAGGAATTCCTGAAACTTGCTCTGTCGTATTCTAACCTGGATTTAGCGATTTCATCGAATGAGTAGCAGACACCATCTGTCATTCCGAGAGTTAGCGAGAAATCTTACTCTAACAAGCATTTAATATAACAGATTTATCACTCCACAGCACTTCGTTGAAAATAACCAAAACGGCATTTTCAGAGAGCCTCCTGGGGCAGTCGGGTGGAAGTCTCTACTCGGTTATGGAGCAACTCAAAGTCCACTCGCTATCATAAGGTAACGATTGTCAGCCCTTCATTTCTTTTCTGCGGCCCTGTCTCTGAGGTAATCTAAGAACGCAGTACAAAGCGGCGAGGTTTGCCGGTTTTTTCTTTGGACCAAGTAAAACGAACGAAAAATGCGTACATCCTTGATTGGTAAGGCCACCAGAGTCTTTCTCTGGAGGTCCTCCGCTATTGAGTGATAGGAAAGTATAGAAACTCCGATACGAGCCTTTATCGCCTGCCGAACAGCTTCGGTACTGCCCATTTCTGCCACTACATAGAGCTTCGAAAGATCAAAACCGTGCTCTTGCAAAGCTTCGCTCATCACCATCCGAGTTCCTGAGCCCTTTTCTCGCAAAATGAACGCCTGCCCTGAAAGCTCATCCACATTTATGGACTTTCTTCCCGCCCATGGATGATCGGGAAAGGCAGCTAAAATCAGCTCATCCGAAAAAACCTCTTCCAAGACTATGCGCCTATCCTGCCATTTGGCTCCAACAAGTCCTGCTTCCAGGTCGTTGCGCAGCACCCTCTCAACAATTTCAGTACTGCTGGATATTTCAACGGTAATCTGAATCGAAGGATGGTTAGATTTGAAAGATCCAATAAAAGTCGGAAGTATATAAGTGCCGGGAATGGTGCTTGCCCCTATCAACAAATGGCCGGACAAATTGCCTTTGTATTTCTCCAATGCCTGGACAGCTTCATCTCGAAGCTGGATAATTTTGCGGCCATACTGGTAGAGAATTTTACCTGCCGGGGTTGGAAGGACCTCTCGTCCCAGTCGGTCCACCAGTTTCTCTCCAAGCATATCCTCCAGGGCACGAACATGTTCACTCACCGTTGGCTGGGTCAGACAAACCGCGTCCGCAGCTTTTGTAAAGCTCTGCAACTCCACCACCCTGCAAAATACTTCCAGCCTATGAATATCCATTTGTTTTCCTTCAGTCATTATTGACAAAACTCTGGTAAAATGTCAGGTTGCGTCCTGCAATAATCCGGTTAAGCAAATTTTAAGTCAACAATATTCCCAATGAATTTGGTGGAATCGACTAAAAAAGAGCAGAGAGGCGGGCCATAAGTGAGCTGGTACAATTTTCCTGTCAGAATTTTTTATAATGCCGGGAGCAGCCTGGCCATTTTTTTAGTCAAACGAAAGCTCAAGAAAAACCACACGGATTTGGGCAAGTGGATTTTATTGGCAAAGCTCTATGAGGTCCGGCAGGAAAAAAAAGAGGCCATCAAAACGCTCAAACTCGCCCAGCGCATATTCCCCAAAAGTGAGCTTTTGAAGAAACATCTAGCCAGGTTGCACAACACTTCACAGGCGTCAGCCCGATGAAATAGCGGCGACTTCCTTATCTTTCCAGAAATTTTCTTCCAACTCTTCCAAAGTGAGGGCGGTTGATTCCCACTGTTGGGTAAGCTCCTCAATTTTCTTCTGGCAATGCTGATATTTTATTTGCAGTTGTTGCACTTTCGGCCCTTCTTGATAGGTGCCCGGGTCCCCCAACTGCTCATTTAAAGAATCCAGAAGTCGATGGAACTCGGTGAGATCCGAGTCCACCCTTTCCAGTCTCTTTTGCAGAGGTTTCTTGATCCTGTAGAGTTCATTGCGCCAGCCAGCCTCTAACCTTTTTTGCATCTGCGCCTTACGGGCACTCGATGAACCCTCATCTTTCGAAGTTTGCCCGGCACTCAACTCCGCATCGATCTCTTGCTCAAGCCGATTTTTCCAGATGTTGATAAAGTCATCATAATTGCCAGGGAACAGATGTATTTGACCATTTTCAACTGCGAGCACCTTGTTGGAAAGGGAATTTAAGAAGTGTCGGTCGTGGCTGATAAAACAAAGAGTACCTGGAAAATTTTGTAAAGTCTCCTCCAAAACATCTCTGGACGGTATATCAAGATGGTTGGTGGGTTCATCCATAAGAAGCACATTGGGCCGCTGCAACAACAGTTTGCACAAAATCAACCGGGCTTTTTCACCCCCACTTAGAACCGCCACCTTCTTGGTCACATCTTCCCCCCGGAAGAGAAAAGCCCCCAAAAGACCCCGCAGCTGAGATTGTGTTAGGTCACCGGACATCGAGACAGCTTCCTCTAGTACGTTTTTATCAGATGCAAGTTGCTCCCACTGATACTGTGCATAGTGACCCAGGATAACATTATGGCCTATTATCCTTTCCCCACCGGTGACTGTCTCCTCACCCGCCAAAATTTTTAGAAGCGTGCTTTTGCCCGCTCCGTTTTTTCCCAAAAAAGCAATTCGGTCTCCTCTTTCAATGACCAGATCGATCCCTTCGTAAACGATGTGATTTCCGTAGGCCTTAGTCAAGTTCCGAAGCTCGAGGACCCGCTTTCCTGAACGGATTGGCTGAGGAAATTCAAAATGGATTTGCGATTCCTCAGCAGAAATTTCAACATGTTCTATTTTTTCCAGGCTTTTGATGCGACTTTGGACCTGCCTTGCCTTATCCTTACGGTAACGATTGCGATCGATGAAACGTTCCACTTGTCGTATCCGCTCTTGCTGGTTTTTGTAGGAAGAAAGCTGAATTTGCCGCCGTTGAGCTTTTTCTTTCAAATAGAAATCGTAGCTCCCGGCGTATTCATTCAACCTTCCCCCTTCCAGCTCTAAAATTCTTGCGACAACGCGGTTCAAAAAGGCCCGGTCGTGGGAAACGACAATCACCGCAGAAGAGGAGTTAATAAGATACTGTTCCAGCCAGATGAGAGATTCAAGATCAAGGTGGTTGGTCGGCTCGTCAAGCAACAAAAGATCCGGTTCAGCGAGCAGCAATCTGGCCAATTCCAGACGCATCAGCCAGCCACCGCTGAGGGTTGAGACCGGAGAGTCGAACTGATTCTCCTGAAAACCTAATCCGGCAAGAATCTTCTGTGCCCGCGCTTCCAAATCATAACCACCTAAATGCTCCAGTTGCTCCAAGAGATGAGCCTGGTGCGAAGCCATAAGTTCGATTTCATTCTGATCCCTTGCTGAAGCCATTTCGTGCTGTAACGTATTCAGCTCTGAGCGAATGGCTCCTACTTTTTGGTCCACATCTGTTGTATGAGCCAGGATTGACCTTTGTTCAGGGGGATTACACTGCTGAGGGAGATAACCAATAGAAAGATTCTTCGATTTGGTGACCAACCCCTCGTCCGGTTCGGTCTCGCCCAAAAGGATATGAAAGAGGGTCGTTTTGCCGGCTCCATTTGTTCCAATCAATCCCACTCTTTCACCGGCATGGACGTGAAACGAAACTCCCTTGAGGAGTTCTTTTTTCCCGAGAAATTTAGCAACTTGCTGAACTGAAACCACTTGTTAAAAATCCCCTATTCTCTCTGCGTAATACTCAATAACCATCTCAAGACTCACTTTGACCGTCACCCCGGCGAAGATCGGGGGCCAGAACCTCGCGTAAAACCTGGATCCCGGCTTTAATCGGAATGACAATCAATGGCGCTTGGACCATTCTGAGATAGCCCCATAATGCGCCTTACTCTAATCCTTCTTGGATATTTTCAAACAACTCTGCAACCGTTTTTTCAGGATTTTCAGACTTCTGGATGGGACGTCCGACGACTATGTAGTCTGCGCCATTTTTAAAGGCCTGGCGTGCATCCACGGTTCTTTTCTGATCGTCCACATTTTGTACCGGTCTGATTCCAGGTGACACGATTAAAAAACGATCACCCAATTCGGCCCTCAATCTTGGCGCTTCCAACCCCGACGATATGACACCATCGCAGCCATGTTGCAAAGCCCTTCTCGCTCTGGAAAGAACCAATTCTTCGACCGAACAACTAAAACCCAGATCTTCGAGATCACCCTGATCGAGGCTGGTCAGCGCTGTTACTGCCAGTATCTTAACTGATCCTTTGTGTTCAGCAGCCGCTTTCAGCATTCGGTCATTACCATGCACCGTTGTAAAAGATACACCTTTATCCCGCAACTGTCTCACTGCATTCTTAACGGTCTCGGGGACATCGAAAAACTTTAGATCGAGAAATACCTCGAGATCTCTATCGATAATCCATTCGACAATATCAAAACCGCCATCCAAGAACAACTGCAGACCTATTTTATAAAACTTGATCTGGTTCTTAAGCCGATTCACCCATTTTTTTGCTTCCTGCTGTGAATCAATATCCAACGCAAAAATAAGTCGATTTTCCAACGGAATACTTTTCATGTTTGAATTTCTCTCCATTTCAGTTTGGGTGTAGTCCTGTGAAAATTCCAACAACGATTTTACATAATATTATTGACACTAGCCATTTGATAATATATGTCTTTTTCAACACATGGAATAATACTCCTTATCCTGCGCGACTTCTTCATTTAGCAGTACCCCCGTTCATCTTTTTCTAGCCGCTGTTACTCTTCTTGACAATGAGATTTCTCGGTGCTATGTGCAGGATGCTGATAATTGGATAGGGGCTTTTGAATAATAGAACGGATCAAACAAGCTTTTTCACCCTGGTTTTTCTTGCATTCACGACTCGGCCCAAGCAAAAAATGGACTTCCAGAATTCCTTCCCGGAACCACAAAGCTCAGGCTGATTGCCACTTGAGAACCATGGATACGTTTGTCCCCACACTCCGGAAGAGCGGAGCAAGGGGGCAGTAGGCGCTACAACTTAACAACTGGCTTGCGGAGGTAATTTATGTCAGATCGAAAAGAAAGCTTGGAACAAAAGCTGGAACAAAGAGGCGTTACACGCAGGGATTTCATGAAGTTTTGCACCATAGTATCCGCTACTATGGGCCTGGCACCCTCATTTGCTCCAAAAATTGCTGAAGCACTCGCTTCACCTCAGCGTCCGCCCGTCGTATGGCTCTCCTTTGCCGAGTGCACAGGCTGCACGGAAGCGCTGTTGAGAACAACTTACCCGTGGATTGACACGCTTCTCTTGGACACCGTTTCACTGGACTACCACGAGGCCATCATGGCTCCGTCGGGGGAAGCGGCCGAGAAGTCTCTGCATGAGACGCTGACCAAGTATCCCGGCAAGTTCATCTGCATCGTGGACGGCTCTATCCCAACGGCAGACAATGGCGTTTACGGCATGATCGGCGGAAAAACGTTTTTGGAAATTGCCAAGGATGTCTGCCCCAAAGCATTGGCAGTGCTCTGTGTGGGAACCTGCTCATCTTACGGCGGGGTTCCGGCGATGAATCCTAATCCCACTGGAGCAAAGTCTATTAAGGAAGCCATTGGGATTGATACTGTCAACATTCCGGGCTGTCCCCCCAATCCCATCAACATGGTGGGCACTATTGTGAATTATCTTCTGTTTGGAAAGCTTCCTAACGTTGATCAAATAGGAAGACCGCTGTTCGCTTACGGCAAATTGGTTCATGACCAGTGTCAGCGGCGTTCCCATTTTGAGATGGGCGAATTTGCCCCGTCGTTCCAATCGGACGAGGCTCAGCAGGGTTTCTGCCTTTATGAACTGGGTTGCAAGGGTCCTGAGACTTACAACAACTGCCCATCCGTTAAGTTTAACGAGGGAACAAGTTGGCCCGTACAGGGCGGGCACCCATGCATCGGATGCAGCGAGCCGGGTTTCTGGGATAAATTATCTCCTTTCTATAAACCTCTCTAAACATTCAACTGCCGGTCTTATCTATTGAGATCTTCAGGAGATCACCATTTAACAGGAGAATATGAACATGGGAGAACGACTCGTTATCGATCCTATTACCAGGATTGAAGGTCATTTACGCATAGAGGTAGAAGTTGCCGACGGCAAAGTTAAAAACGCTTGGAGCAGCGCCACTCTTTTTCGTGGTTTGGAGATAATGCTTCAGGGCCGCGATCCCCGGGATGCATGGCTGATCACGCAGAGGGCTTGCGGTGTCTGCACATACGTCCACGGGCTGGCCTCTGTGCGCTGCGTGGACAACGCAGCCAAAATCACTATTCCGGATAACGCACGGCTGATTCGCAACTTGCTGCATGGATCGCAGTTTCTTCATGATCACATGGTGCACTTTTATCACTTGAGCGCCCTCGACTGGGTGGACATTGTTAGTGCGCTCAAGGCCGATCCTCAGAAAACGGCGAAGCTTGCCAATGAAGTGTCACCGGCGGGCAGGAGCGGCGTCAATGATTTCAGAGATGTGCAAAACCGTTTGAAAAAATTCGTTGAAAGTGGTCAGTTGGGAATTTTTGCCAATGGCTACTGGGGTAGTCCAGCCTATAAGCTGCCGCCGGAAGTCAATCTCATGGCGGCCTCTCATTATTTGGAGGCCCTGCGTCAACAGGCGCGCACCGCTCGCATGATGGCGGTTTTCGGTGCCAAGAATCCTCACCCTCAGACCCTGGTGGTAGGCGGCGTCACCTGCGCCATGGATTTGAATGCAGACCGCCTTGCGGAATTCAAGTACATGTGGCAGGAAACGATGGATTTCGTAAATAATGTCTACCTCCCGGACGTTGTTGCCGTGGCCGGGTTCTATAAAGACTGGGGCAGCATTGGCGGCACAACGAACTTTCTTGCTTACGGTGAGTTCCCAGAGAACGAAAAAGAACCTGATAGCCTGTTCTTCCCGCGTGGAGCCATCTTTAACAGAAACGTTGGCAAGGTGGACCCGGTAGACATTGGACTCATCGAAGAGCACGTAAAACACAGTTGGTACGAAGGCGATAAGGCCCTACCCCCGGCGAAGGGCGAGACCAAACCCAAATATGATGGATTCGATGTTGACAAGCGATACAGTTGGATGAAGGCACCACGCTATAAGGGCGAACCGATGGAAGTCGGTCCGCTGGCGCGCGTGTTGGTGGCCTACGGCAAGGGCAATGAACCCGTCAAAAAGCAGGTGGATGGATTGCTGAAAACAGTAGGAATTCCTCAGGAAGCCCTCTTTTCAACTTTGGGCAGAACAGCCGCCAGAGCGCTCGAAACCAAGGTTATCGGAGACGCCATGGAAGGCTGGATTATGCAGTTGGTGGAAAACCTCAAAAAAGGTGACAACAAGATCTATCAGTCCTTCGATATGCCTGATAGTGGCATGGGTGCTGGTTTGAACGACGTGCCGCGCGGCGCGTTGGGTCATTGGATCGAAATCAAGGATAAAAAAATCGGCAACTACCAGTTGGTGGTTCCCTCCACTTGGAACCTGGGGCCTAGAGACGCCGCAGATAAGCTAGGCCCAGTGGAAGAGGCGCTCATCGGTACACCGGTTTCCGACCCCAAAATGCCTGTTGAAATCATTCGTACGGTGCACTCATTCGATCCTTGTATCGCTTGCGGTGTTCACGTAATTGACCCTCAATCCAATGAAGTTTACAAATTTAGAGTTGTCTAGCTGCGTCTACTCGGATACTTAATTAGACAGGAATTTGGCATTTCGCCAGGTTCCTGTTTTTTCGTTGAGACTTAGAGGGAGCTATACGGGATGTGGAAAAGTTCGTTTCTGCCAAGCCTACTTGTATCAGCGGCGCAGGCCTTCAGCCCTGCACTCAGAAGATAAGGGGGCGATGGTTTTTTTGAATCCATTCGTCGGCGGAAGTACAAGTACTCATGTAGAAAACATATGACTTCGAAAGCGATTTTTTTGAATGCAAAATGAAAATAAACGAATACTGGTGCTGGGTGTGGGCAACGTATTGCTGCAAGACGAAGGGGTAGGCGTACGAGTTGTTGAAAACCTGCAATCGCACTACTGCTTTTCCACCAATGTTGAGTTAATGGATGGTGGAACCCTCGGATTAAGGCTCTTGGATCCCATTGCAGAAACAGATTACCTGATCGTGGTGGATGCGGTCCAAAATGGACAGCCTCCAGGGACTCTATATCGTCTTCCGGCTGAAGAACTTGCCAAGCGGGTAACTTTCAAGAATTCCCTTCATCAATTGAATCTCGTTGAGACTCTGGCGTACGCCGAGATTTTGGGCAACCGGCCCGAGGCCGTTATCATAGGCATTGAACCTCAGGATATTTCCCCTTGGGGGATGGAGCTTACACCTGTCGTTCAATCTCGACTGGAGGACCTCTGTTTAGAAGTTCTCACGGAAATAGAAAGCGCCGGCGGTTCTTACGCAACCAGAACAGATGATGATCCTGAAGTCGCAAAGAATAACAACTGAGCGTAGAAACTTACATGACCTATCAGTCACAACAAATCATTAGAATGAGGTCAATCCTCCGAGGCAGAAAATGTAATTTCTCAATTTCGGTGGGTTACGGCGCAAAAAGACGCGCCTACCCCACCCTACAGTTCGCCAAGCCCCACAGCTGCGGAACAGTGTAGGTTGGGTTGAGCGGAGCGAAACCCAACAAGTGCAATTCGCTAAGGCCCACAGTTATTGAGAAGTTACCAGAAAATAAGATAAAAGACCGCTTTCAATTCTGGATTCTGAATTCTGGCCCCGTATTCTGTATTTCTTAGGAAGGAATCAAAACATGTGTTTGGCTATTCCCGCAGAAATAATAAAAATCGAAGAAGAAATGGCCGCGGTAAGGGTTGGAGAAGCTTTGCGCAAGGCTTCTCTCATGCTGTTACCCGAACAAGCTCAAGTGGGCGACTACGTGATTATTCACGCCGGTTTCGCTTTGCACAAAGTAGACCCCGAAGAAGCACAGGAATCTTTGCGTCTCCTTAGGGAAATGGCATCGTATGCAGATGAAGACCCCGTGATTTGAAAGAATTTCAGAAATCTGCGTGTCCCGGCGTGCGAGGGAATGGAATGGCTTCCCTTATGTTGCCTAATCCCGTAATAAACTGGACCAGCCTTTCGAACCCTAGTCCAAAACCGGAATGAGGAGCAGTCCCAAACTCCCTTAGCTCCACGTACCAGCGGTAGTCTTCGGCAGAAATCCCCTTGAGCTGCATCTGCTCCAACAAAACATCAAGACGTTCCTCTCGCTGCGATCCCCCGATAATCTCACCAATGCCCGGCATCAAGACATCCATCGCAGCCACAGTCCTTGTGTCGTCATTCACTCGCATGTAAAACGGCTTTATCGCTCTGGGAAAATCAATGATGCTCACCGGTTTTTGGAATACCTTTTCGGTAAGATACCGTTCATGCTCCGCTTGTAGATCGCTTCCCCATTCCACCGGGAAGGTAAAAGTCTCAGTGGATTTTTTCAACAAATCGATCGCTTCAGTATAGGTTACTATCTCAAAAGAGCTGTTTACGATCTGCTCCAGGTTTTCTCGCAAGGAGGGTTGCATGAATCGTGTAAAGAAATCCATGTCCTCTGCACAATCTTCCAGACACATGGCGATGATTGCCTTGGTAAACGCTTCGGCCAGCTGCAAATCATCCTGAAGATCATAGAATGCCATCTCCGGCTCCACCATCCAGAATTCAGCGAGGTGACGGCTCGTATTGGAGTTCTCGGCACGAAAGGTAGGCCCGAAAGTGTATACCTTGCCAAGCGACAAAGCGTATATTTCGGCCTGCAATTGACCGCTCACCGTCAAATAGGTGGGTCTTCCGAAAAAATCCTGCTCATAAATGTTTTCTGATTCCCCTGGCTTGATGTTGGTCGGATTCAAGGTAGTCACTCGGAAGATATCTCCTGCGCCTTCACAGTCGCTGGCGGTAATAATGGGAGTTTGTATGTAATGGAATCCTCGTTCCTGAAAAAACTGATGGATAGCATAGCTGAGTCGGTTACGCACCCTGGTTACCGCACCCATTGTGTTGGTGCGCGATCGCAGGTGAGCAATTTGACGCAAGAATTCAAAGGAGTGTCGCTTTTTTTGCAGAGGATAGGTCGCGGGGTCGGCCCACCCATAAGGCTCGATTTTTGTTGCATGGAGCTCGATGCTTTGCCCCTTTCCTGGCGAAGGACTGACCTTTCCTTCTACTCCGATGCTGGAGCCAGTGGTCAACTTCTCAAGAACTTCCCGGTAATCTGATTCATCGTGCTCTGCGATGACTTGAAGATTTCTGAGGCACGATCCGTCATTGAGTTCAATGAAACTGATGCCTGCTTTAGAGTCCCGTTTGGTACGGACCCAGCCCTGGACTTTGACTGTTTTCCCCAGATATTCTTCTTCCTCACTAAACAACTCAGTAATGCGCACACCTTGTTGCATCGGATTATTGATCCTTTCCTGTTAGTTTGGGAAAAACCATTGCCCCATTTCACCTCCAGCACAGGATTTTAGCCATGCGCCATGAAAATGATCGGGATATTCATTTGTTCCCGGTCTATCATCAACATGAATAAGAGAAAACTAAATTTAGCGATTTCGTCGCATGAGTAGCTACTCATGCAGACGCCATTTGTCATTTCAGATTCCTCGCCGTCACGCTAACAGCGTGACTCCTCGAAAGGACAGCGTGCAGATAATCGCTGAATTCAGGAGAAAATATTATCTTGAGTAAGATACAAGAAAAATGTCAAGAAAGCCATTCGCCAGCCTTCATTATTTATTTGTGGATTTTAAAACATTAATCTAAAAGATCCATGTCGACTGGCACAGGCGATTAAGAGTTGACTCCAGAACCAGTTGTAGAGAGCGGCATCAAAAATGATACGGAAAATCTATAATTTAATTTTATATACAGCAGGTTGGGGCCTTCTTCCCCTGTTGGTACCAAGGAGTGGCAACGATGCCAACTTCAGAAAAGGAAGATTCGCCGATTACGGCGCACCGGTTTCCCAGGCTGGAGAGCCCCGCATCTGGCTGCACGCCGCCTCTGTTGGTGAAGTAAGCGGGGCAATCCCTATAATCCAAGCTTTACGGCAGCGTTTGGACGGTTCCTCCATCACCCTGACGGTAGCAACCTACCAGGGATTTCTCTTTGCCCAAAAACAACTACTCAACGGTGTTCAGGTTCTGCCCTTCCCTCTTGATTTTGAGCGTACGCTCAGCAAAGCCTTCAATCGGATTCGGCCGGATATATACGTGGCTTTGGAAAGCGAGTTTTGGCCTAATCTTTTCAATCTTCTAAGGCATCAACGGGTACCGACAGCGTTGTTAAACGGCCGTTTATCCGACCAGTCGGCTAAAATATATACTTTTTTCCAGCCGTTGTTTCGACCTATCTTCGCACAGTTCCAGTGGCTTGCCATGCATTCGCAAAATGATCTCAACAATGTCTTGAAGCTTGGGGCACGACCTGAACGCACAGTGTTGCTGGGAAGCTCCAAGTATGAGGGCCTATTGGCAAAAGTTGAGCCACAAAAACCGGCAAAATGGCGGGTTGAACTTCAGATCCCTGCAGGTATACCTGTGCTCGTCGGAGGAAGCTTGCGCCGCTCCGAGTGCATTGAATTGCTGGAAGTGTACCGCGACCTAAAAGAGCATCACGTTGATTTAGTTGCCATTTTCGCTCCCAGGCACCTGGAGCGACTTCCTCACATGATTCAATGGCTGGAATCTCAAGGAATGCCTTTTCAGTTTCTGTCTAGCCTTTCAGGCGGTATTGAAAGAAGACACGCATCCATCATTCTGGTGGATCGAATAGGCATCCTCTTTGAGCTCTACGCCCTTGGAGATCTTGTATTCTGTGGTGGCACCCTAGCCCCTATCGGCGGTCACAACATCCTCGAGCCTGCGGCATGGAAAAAAGCCGTCTTCTATGGTCCCAACTTGCAAAAAGTTGATTATGAACATAGAATCTTAATGAACCATGACGCTAGCTTTATTGTTCGGAATAAAACTGAACTGCTAAGGGTTTGGAGCTATTGGATAAATCATCTAACCGATCTGCAAGAGCACGGTGACAAAGCCTTCGAGGCCCTCGGAAAGATGAAAGGAGTTGCGCTAAAACAAGTTGATTTAATTATTTCGACACTATCGAAGAAATTAAACACTCACTGTTCGCCCAAGTGATATTTGGAAAGGAAGGACTAATGGCCAGGGAATACCGTCCCAATGTAAGAGAATCCGCCGTAATTTCGAAACTTGATCATGCCAAAGAATCGCAGCGGATGAATGCCCTAAATCTTTTGCGCGAGCACATTGACGAGATAAGCAGTTTGGTTGCCATTAAACTGATAGAGGAGCGGCTGATAGAGACTACCAGCATGGAAGATTTAGAATCTCAAATCCATTTTTGTCTGGAGACTCTGATTGGTGCCGAAGAATTCGAAGTGCAACTGCAGGTTGCAAGCATCAGGACTTTAGTTGCTCGTCCCCATTTTATCAGTCTCTACCTTACATCCTTCATTACAGAAAAGCTGATCAATCACAAATCCATCGTTGAAATGTATGGAACGGACGAAGACATTTACCATTGCGTGAATAGGCAAGTAACACGATTCATCCCAATATAATACCTGATCAATAGCCAAGCAGATCCCTGAATTCCTCCTCGGTCAGTTCGCCAAGCATGGGGAAGGGCTCTGCATCTCCATCCTCAAGGTGTTGTAGGTATTCTTCAATGTCGAAAGGCTCGCTTATTTCTTCGATCCAGATCTGCTGGTCAAAATCAAGATCGTCTATACACTCCAACACCTTCTCTTCCGCCTCTTCAAGATCGTCTGCTTGAACAAGGTAAGGGGTCGTATACTGTTTTTCGCCATCGATATTGAAGCCCAGCGCAACTTCGAACACATACAAACCTTCTTGAGGATCTAAGAACATTTACCTTCACCTCTCGCTAAAATAACCATTTTAACAACAAATACAAATACTTGTTAAGAAAAAAATAGAATAATATCAAATCTTTCTATGTCGTCAAGCAAATAAGCGATCTTTCCCCAAATTCTTGACTTCCTATCTTCTGCATCAGGTCCATGCCTATTCATTCTAAGAATCTTTTGACAATTGGCCAAGATCGACCGGATCTTTTCTCATTGCAGGCCTAATGCGTCAAGTCCCTAAAGAGTTTTCATACGAAGACTCGACTCTTTCTCCTTGGTTCTCCAGTGCATGGCTTCCTGATGAGCGATGAATAGCGGCAGTGTTATTTGAGTAAAATATCAGACGGGAGTCGGTGCCGTTCCTTTATTATTCAAACTAGAGCGGCGTGCCTGCCTGGCCAGCCTTTTCAAATCGACAAGGTCCTGATATGAAAAGTCTGTCCGCCGACAGGCAAAAAAAGAGTTGTTGTGATATAGAGGCTCAAAATCGATACCGTACTTTGAAGATGCCACGGCTTCGTTCCACATTGGAGTACCAGGAACCGGGGAATATTCGGCCAGGTAAGGCTGGGCGCCCATGTCTCGAACAAGATCGATAGCGTCTCGAACGTCTTCTGAAGATTGGCCCGGCAAACCAGCCAACAAATACACCCCGATCTGTCGGGTGGAAAAACCAGCTGCAGTGAGATTATTGAGGGCAGTGAAAAACATTGCCGTGTCGACCTTGTTCCCCCATTCCTTTTGTTTATCAGATCGGGTAGTTTCCAGCCCCAGCCGAATCGTGGTGAAACCGCTTGCATATAAGAGGGCTGACCATTCAGCGGTAAGTGCGCGGACATGGAGTGCATTGGGTGTGTGAAATCGAACATCGAGTCTATCCCTGCACACTCGATCGAGCGCGGGCTTGAGTGTAGCCTCGGCATCAAGTAACAAGGCATCGTCATAAAAGGCAAAATCTTTGACGTCGTAATTCCGATGCCATCGGAGTATTTCCTTGTAGATCGCATCTGCGCTGCGCCTTTCCCATTTGGGCTGCAATTTTTTCGATGCACAATAGGGGCAATTGTAAAAGCATCCCCAACTGGTCAAAAGAGGCGCATAGGTGAGCTCGGGCAAAAGATCCAGAGCGGGATATGGGGTTGTGCTCAAAGAATTCCAGTTCGATTTATTCTTAATCGTGAAACCAGTTTGGGCTTCGATTCTCTCGGGGAGTTGCGACACGGGATCTGATATAACCTCGTCGGCGCCGCTATTTATGAACGCGTGCTGAGCGCACAACCGAGCATATATGCCACCCAGCCATACCGGGACATGCGGAAAGATTTCCCGGATTATCGCTATGGTCTGCTGCACCCCCGGATACCAATAGGTCATGATGGAGGTGAGCCAAATCAGATCCGGTTTTGGAACGGACTGAAGCTTCCGGGCAAGACTCTCCGGATGGATACCATAGCGGTAGTAGTTCCGCGGCATATCAGCATAGGCTTGCGGTTTTTCGATGGACATTCTAGGATACTTCCCGGTTCCATACTTACGGCTGCAGCCCCGAATAATGTCAGAATGGTGTAATGTTTGATGGTCGTTGCGTTGAAGGCAATCCAAAAAGCCAATCCTAAAGCCTGCCTCTCGTAACAGAGAAGCAAGCATCAGAAGACCGACAGGTTTTGCCCATAAATCAAACGCGGCAAAATCTGTGATCCATGGATTGATCAATAGAATAGAAGGAGTTTTTGCCATAACACCATCGCGCAACATTTATATCAAGATTCAGCAGCCATAGGGCTGGGCAACTTATATCCATTTGGAACATCATGGTCAAACTTAAGTCGTAATTTCTATTTTTTGTTGCTGCCAAATCGAGCGGTTCGCTATCTTCAAACGGTTTGAAATGGCACTACAGAACGAAATCTCGTGGTAGTACCGAGCGGGCGGATTATCTCCGGGTCCGGCCCCGAGCTTCTTTTAGACACCGGATTTTGTGCGTCTCATAGCTTCAAATCGGGAGATCAATGATGCGAGTGGTCTTACAGCGAGTCCTTCAAGCAAGCGTCCAAATTAATGGCAAAGAGCATGGAAAAATCGGAAAGGGAATACTGGTATTTTTAGGGGTCGGCAAGGATGACAAGCTTGAAGATGCCGTTTATCTGGCTGAGAAGATCGTAAATGTTAGAATTTTCCCGGATCAGTATGATAGAATGAACCACTCTTTAGCACAAGTTGGCGGCGAAATTCTGGTGGTCTCTCAGTTCACCTTATGGGGAGACTGCCGAAAAGGTCGCCGACCTTCATACGCCGAGGCGGCACCTCCTGAATATGCTCGCTCGCTGTATGAGTACTTTGTTGATAGACTAAGACAACACTCCATACCTGTGCAGACCGGCAAATTTCAGGAAATGATGCACGTTCATCTGATCAATGACGGACCGGTCACTTTGCTGCTTGATAGTAGAAAAGAGTTCTAAGTGAGGTGAAGAATTGGATCTTGATACTATTTTAGGTTCGACCGAATTGAATGACAAAATTTTACCCTGCGAAATCTTTGTAGACGAGGAAGGCGAATGGTTCCATAAAGGAAATAGAATCATCCGGGATGATATCCTCGACCTTTTCTACGAGAATCTCGCCATTACACCTGAGGGTCAATTCATAATAGACTGGAGAGGCAAACAGTGTATGTTGGAAGCAGCCGACACTCCCTTTGTCATTTCAAGGGTGGATCGCATTGAATCCAAAGACGGTGGGGAAGCAATCTTTCTGACTCTGCGCCACATTGCAAGCCGAACCCAACTGGTTCCAGAAACTCTTCAGGTGGGCAAAGAAAACATAATGTACTGCCGAATCCGCGGCGGGCAATTTCCAGCGAGGTTTTCTCGACCTGCCTATTATCAATTGGCAGAGTGGATTGAGGAAAATCCCAAAAATGGGCAGTTCTATATAGAACTCAATAGGAACATGTATCCTTTGCAAACATGTGAGTAGGGGCTGTCCGAGAACTGCCCTTTCGAACCGAAGGCGAGAGATCTTACTTCCCCAAGCAGTTTACTTAACAGATTTCTCATCACGCCAGGGCGTGATGAGAAATGACAACAAAGGCTTTTTCGGACACGATCCTTTAGCTGAGGGTCGGGTAGAGAACCGGGCAAGCCCGGTTCCTCGCATTACATAATAGGAAATCTTCCTTCTTCAATTTTGAAAAACGCTTTTTGGTTGGCTCCACAGACCGGGCATGCATCAGGAATGTCTTGTTCGGCAGTGTAACCGCAAATCTTACAAATGTAATAGTCTTGAACCGGGAATTTATCCGGTTCTGCCAATGCTTTCTCAAACAGTTTGGCATGCACCTTTTCCACCTCGTTGGCATGATGGAAAGAAATCTCCGCCGACTTCTGATTCTCCTCTTTGGCCTCAGCAATCATTTGAGGATACATGCTCTTAAATTCATGCGACTCACCGGCCAAAGCATCCTGCAAATTCTCTTTAGTGCTCTTGACGCCCCCGGCAGTGCGTAAGTGTTTGTGAGCATGAATGGTTTCGGAAGCCGCCACTGCGCGAAAGAGTCTCGCAATACCGTGCATGAACTCGTCTTCTGCTCTCTCTGCGTAGGCAAGATACCTTCGGTTTGCTTGAGATTCTCCTGCAAAGGCTTCTTCAAGATTCTTTTTCGTCTTGGACATCCTCTTCTCCTTTCAGATAATGGATTGACTCATTATTGTTTGTGAACCACCTGGCATTATCAGGTAAACCCCACCACTTATGCAGTAATTCCTTAAAGAAGTTCGGGTGAGAGCTAAGGGACTCGGAAAACACTATTTCGCCATTTTCTCTGTAGCGTAGGACTTCAGTCCTGCCAAGCTTTTGCAGGGCTAAAGCCCTGCGCTACAAACATAAGAGGTATCGTTCTTTTTTCTGAATCCCTAATAATCCGTATGCTGCTAAAAGTAAGAAACACCATCTTTGAAGTCAACCAACACAAGGAATATGTATGCAATGAAGAATAAGGCTACCTCCAACCCTCTCCTAAACTTGACAGAATCATCTTCATTTGAAAAAATCACCGTCGTGCTTTACCCTTTTTCAGGATGCACTGTTCCGAGCTCAAATTTCCATACATCTCAGTCAAGAAAATGAACGCTTGCTGGCACTCCGACTCGCACGCGATCTAAAACGCGAACTGACTTGCAGCTTGCATATCACGGTAGTTGATTTAAAGTTACAACTTGCTCAACCCGAGGCACGCGCGACAATCAGGACAATTCTTTCACTCAACAAAAGGATGGCCGGCACACAGAGAGAAAATTCTGCGGTGGACATGGTCTGCTTTTTTCTGTGGAGTCACTCAGAGGTATCTGCGAAACAGGCTATCAGAACAGCCCTTACCGTTAATGGCGTGATGACGATTGGATCGAGACCGAAGAAAAGGTGTCCAATCCTAGACTTGATTATTCCGAGTATGCGTTTTCCCATCAGTTTCTTCTCTAGAATCAGGAGGCAATTATGAGTAATTCATTGCAAGTCGGCATGACCCGTGAGATTAAGATTAAATCCTTAGCTGAACATTCCGCCCAGAATTTTTATCACAATCTCCCAAACGTATTGGCCACTCCAATTCTCGGGGGTTTGATGGAAAGGGTATCTGCTGAACTGATCGATGAACACCTAGAGGCGGGTCAACAGTCGGTCGGGATTTCCATGGACCTGAAACATCTTGCTCCAACTCCTTTAGGGATGGAAATCCGCGTCACAACCAAAATAACCGCAGTCGATGGTCGCAAGCTCACATTTAGTCTGGAGGCTTTCGATGAGGCTGAAAAAATCGGCGAAGCCTCGCATGAGCGGTTCATTATTCAGGCGGATAAGTTCAATGCGCGCGTAGCTGAAAAAGCCAAAAGTATGACATGAAACCCATAGTTGATGTTTCTATCCGACTCGCTTTCTTGCCACAATTTTGGACCCAAAGGGAGGTCTTAATATGGGTGATTTAGCCGCATTTTTTCATCCATCCAGCATCGCCGTAATTGGTGCTTCCGAGAGCGCCGGTAAATTAGGCCATGAGATCCTCAAGAACTTGTTGGACGGAGGGTTCCAGGGAGCACTCTACCCGATCAATCCCAAAAGCGAACGTATTCTGGGGCTGGCATGCAGCAAGAATATCAAGGAGGTTCCGGACAACGTTGAACTGGCAGTAGTTATCATTCCAGCCAGATTCGTCCCGCAGGCCATTCAAGACTGCGGTGAAAAAGGAGTCAAAGCGGCAATAATTATTTCGGGAGGCTTCAGCGAGGCGGGTCCCGAAGGCGAACAACTGCAGCAACAAGTTGCTGAAGTTGCTAAGCAATACGGAGTGCAGCTGATTGGGCCCAATTGCCAGGGTGTCAATAATCCATACCATCCTTGCTGCGCATCATGGCCGCTGCTCACACGCAAAGGTCACGTGGCCATCCTTAGCCAGAGTGGTACGGTGGGCGCGGCCATGATGGACTGGTTCTCTTTCGAGGAGCTTGGTGTTTCCAGTTTTGTGAGCCTTGGAAATCGCGCTGATGTTGATGAGATCGACCTGATTGAATACTTTGAGAAAGACCCCAACACCAAAGTGATTGCGGCTTATTTGGAAGGAGTTAAAGATCCCAACCGGTTTCGACAAGCCCTACAATCTATCAGTAAGCCTTTAGTTGTTTTGAAGTCGGGGCGCACACCTGGCGGGAAAGTGGCTGCCGAGTCTCATACAAAGTCTCTCGCCGGCGCCGACGCCATTTATTCATCTCTTTTTGACTACTACAAAATATGCCGTGCAGAAACTATTGAAGAGTTTTTTGACTTTGCCAAAGCCTTTGCCTACTTGGAACCGCCCCAAGGCAACCGAATTCTGTTTGTCACCACTTCCGGTGGAGCGGCTATTTTAGCAACGGACGCCGCTGAGCAGGAAGGACTCGAAGTCTCCCCATTGCCAAAAGAACTTGGCAATGACCTGGGAGAGGTCATTCCAGCCCATGCCATCCGCGCAAATCCTCTTGACTTGACCGGCGATGCCAACGCCGCAATGTTTCAAGAGGTGATCAAACGGGCTCGTCCCTACTATGACACTTTGGGCATTATATTCGGAGATCCGGTTCTGGATGCGTCTCAGGTCGTCACCCCCGGCGCCAATGAGCTTGTAATATTTCTTGGCGGGGCCGAAGTGGAACGTGAAGAAAGGTTGAAAATGCATAGCAGGGGGATTCCGGTCTTCCCGACTCCGGAGAGGGGCATTCGAGCGCTGGCACGCCTTCTCGCTTCGGAGAAAAAGACCAGCCCGGCCAAGCATACCTTTCCGGTATCAACAGGCCGTTCGCAGGTCGGACTATTTGACAGCCTCAAATTCATGGAATCGAAAGGCTTCGATTGCATCGTCAGCTTACGAGCGGAGAGTCCCGGGAAAGCAGTGCACCTCGCTCATCAACTTGGCTTTCCTGTTTCGCTTAAAATTGATTCACCGGATATTTTGCACAAGTCGGACTTTGGCGGCGTTAAACTTAACCTCCAATCGAGCAAAGATGTTCGCAAAGCCTATGATGAAATGATGCAGCAGGTCGGAGAGCGTTCTCCACAAGCCCAGATCCACGGCGCGGTTGTCAGTGCCATGGCAGCATCAGGTTTGGAGGTGATCCTGGGCATGAATAGAGATCCTCAATTCGGTCCGGTTATTCTGTTTGGTCTTGGAGGGATTACAGTCGAGTTGTTCCGCGATGTTTCCATGCGTTTGTTGCCTCTAGATCGATCCGAAGCTGCAGCAATGCTTCATGAAATCAAAGGCGCACCGCTCCTCAAAGGTTTTCGCGGGCATCCCGCGGTGGATGAGGAGGCCCTTATCGACGGACTGCTCAAGCTCGCTCAGATAGCCGAACAGCATGAGGACATAATGGAAATCGACCTCAATCCTGTATTTGCCTACCCGGAGGGAATGGTCGTCGTGGACGCCAGGATTTTGAAGACATAGCAGGACCAAGCTCGGCCGGCCATGCAACGGGCCGGCCGCAAAGGAATCTATCTTTTCTTCTTCAGGATCGCCGCCAGCCTTGCCAGAGCCATCTCAGACAATGGTTCTGGAAACCTCCCCTGCAAGAGGTATGAATAAAGGAGAGTGTGGGCGGCATGTTCCAGCTTTTCCAGCCTCATGTAGGCTTCCTTTAGGCTGCTTCCCAGTGTGAGTGATCCGTGTCGTTCCATAAGTATGGCCTGCGAACCTTCTATGAAGGGACTAAGCGCTTCGGGGAGTTCCCCGGTTGCTGGCGTCGCGTAAGGCGCGGTGGGAACCGGACCTATTGTCAGCCATACTTCGGGCAATACGTCCGCCGCGAACGGAATACCCGCAAGGGTGAAAGCGGTTAACAGAGGGGGGTGCGCATGCACAACAGCTTCAACATCGGCTCGCTTGTGATAAACCAGCAAATGCATTCGCATCTCGCTCGACGCCCTGCCCCGCCCTGCCAAAACATTGCCATCGTTCAAATCGATAAGGACAAGATCGAGCGGTTTGAGTTCTCCTTTGCGCATTCCACTCGGGGTTATCAGAAGTCGCTGCGAACCTGCTCGACAGCTCACGTTTCCGTCACTAGCCGCAACCAGCCCTTGCTTTTCAAGCTGCTGACAAACCCGGATCAGATCCTCCCGCATGCGCGTTTCAGATAACATAGGCAGCCTCTTTTGCGCGGCATTTTGCGCGCAACTCGACTCTTTCCCGGAAACCTCCCGGGAACTGATTATAAGAATCTTATCCAGGGGGTTGCTGGGCATTCCTGGATTCCGCCGTTCACCAAAACAATAATTGTATCCCAGCCTCCATCAAAAGTGCCAGATTTTGATTATAAGCTATATGAAATTATTAAAAAAATCAGCCACATTTTTTAATGTTTCCATCATTTTTGCCGGACCTTGTGCGTTCAATCCAGGAGTTTCACGTTTGCTCTCCACGACCCAAGTTTAGCGATTCCATTGGCAATCCCCCGTCATTCCGGCGCAAGCTAACACCCGGTGCTGGCACCTGGCAAATGACACCGTATCTTACTTTCTCCCAAACAGGATCTAAAAAAAAAGACGACTTACCCACGCCATCTTTCTTATTTTCTATGTTGGGAAGCTGCGGCTTGAGGCTGGATTGAGCGATTTCCTTGTCAGAAGTCCGCAACCGCCAATCTTGGGAAAGCGGCATTTCACAGGGGTGAGGGCACCCACTGGATGCCGGGACTCGCCAGCGTCACACCAAGCGGGCCGCCCGAAAATTCTCTTTTAAATAAGGTTACGGTATCTTTGCCGATTAACAGGATGTAATCAGACAGAACTTTGAGGTGATTTCCATGACCCATGTTTACAATTCGTTAAAAATGCGAGGGCAACGCATCCGAAATGCCCTTTGGTGCTTGTTCGTCGGAGATGCGCTGGCTAGGTCCGGACACTGGTTCTACAATCTGAAGAATTTTTTCCGGTTTGGAACACTAAAATTCACCGGATTTTAGCGTCCTTACGGGGAGAGCTCGAAGACCTATCACGGCCGACTTCTTTTCAGAGTACTTAAGTCCGTCGGTGAAAGAGAAAACGGTAGCGGAGGTAAATCCTCTCTCATAGCACC
The DNA here is from genome assembly GCA_963781715.1 of uncultured delta proteobacterium. GTDB lineage: Bacteria > Desulfobacterota > Syntrophobacteria > Syntrophobacterales > Syntrophobacteraceae > Desulfoferrobacter. Next base: position 2,255,605 of record CAWAGW010000010.1, on the reverse strand, counting down.
AGACCTGGCCGCAGCTCAATCGTATCTCCGGGGCGATTCTCACGCGCTGCCCACAAGCCGCCGTGTATCCTCTGAAGTTCGGATTGCTTACATAAAGACTTTTGAGCTCATCAACCGTGGGCATCCTCCATCCTTTGTATTTTCCAACGATGTCGGGCGGCCCCATATTGCAGTACCAATTTGCCCCCTGCCAGCCAACGTCGAGACGATTGTCCGTTTTTGCCCACATCACTCCAAGTTCATGGTCGGTCAGCGTCCCATCTCCATTGTCGGTGAATCGCCCTGCGGAAAAGCCCATAGGCAGGCTGAAGGAGAGAATCACAGCGGTACAGATGAGCAACATGACCGAAAATACGATTGCTTTCTTTCTCATTTAAGCCTCCTTACCTTGAAAAGTACGCTGATGTTATTGCAGTTTCGGTATTCCAACTCTTCCATCTGTGCTGCAGATTGGGTCCAACAAATACTGTACAAATCACGTACCTTTAATAACCGGGTTGTGTGTGATTCACTATGCACTATGGATTTATCATTACATCTCAGCGGGTTGTATGAGCCGTCAAAAAAACTATTACATGAAATTCATCTCTGCACAAGCTTGTAATACGTAATTATGCGCCGATCGCCGCACTCCATCTACAAATGCATTCCCCTACGCTTCCTGTAAGCCCAGCGCGGAATCAAAATGGCCAAGCAATAGACAATCAGGGGTAGGGCTGCCTGTATAAACGCATAGATGCCTACTACCCGGCGATCGCCTCCACTGGCTAGAGTCACTGCTTCAACGGTAAGCGTCGTGAAGCGTCCTCCACCCGCGAAAATGGTTGGGAGGTACTGGCCGACGCTTACTGCAAACCCCAGAGCCAGCGCAAAGAGAGTCGGCATGAGCATGAGCGGAAGTTCAACAAAAAAGAAGGTTTTGAGCGATGATCCCGTTAAAGTGAGAGCCGAATCCCGGTAGCGTAGATCAAAAGAGCGCCACGGATCGGCCAGGGAGAGAAATACGTAAGGAAACACAAACAAAAGATGGCTCCACACCAAAGCCGTCCAAGTACTGTCCAGGTCAAAGCGGACCAGCACAATTTGCACCCCAAAGAGAAAAGCTATCTGCGGAACGAGTAATGGCGTATAGAGAAGCCACAGCGTGCGGGAAGTCGAACCAAGCCCGTTGACTCGTTCGTTCTGAAGGCATCCGATAGCCAGAATAAGCGCTATAATGGCGGCGGAAAAACCGACGACCAAAGTGACCGTACTCGGCCAGGCCAACCCCTGCAATTGTCTCGCCCAGTGAGAGAGGGTCCAGGCTTGAGGGAGCGATTGTGGATAAAACCAACTTCGGGCAAATGACCAAAGAACCAAAGCAAGAGTTCCGAGCAGCGAAAGACTGACAAGGCCCCCAACAATGCCGGTCCAGAAAGCTTTGGCTAAAAGGTTCCGTTCGTTCGCAGGACCTTTCGTCAGCCAAGGACGAGCCACCCGCTGCACCGCCAGTTCCATCAAGCGCCACAAGCAGATGGCTGCAACAACCAGCATAAATTGCAGGCAAGCCCCTGCTGCTGCTGGAAAAATCATATTCAAGTCTCGGTCCATGAACAATCGGAAAACCAGGGCACTAAGCGGTGGAGGATTGGTTGGAGCGAGTACAATAGCCACATCGACAACCGACATGGAAAAGGCCAGTACTGCATAGATGGGCAGACGGATTTGAGGATAAATTTGCGGAAGAATCGTCTTGAGCCATGCTTTAACCGGGGAATAGCCCAGCGAGCGGGCAACCACCAGAGTCTCCTTGGAGCGCACCTGACCAAGCGCAGCCACGGTCATGAGCGTGAGATAGGGGACCTCTTTAAGGAGCAATCCTAAAACAAAAGAGAGCCCCAAAGGATCGTGGATGATGGAAACATCCGGAGGACGATTCCAGCCCGTCAACCAGGGTGAGACCCAGCGCGCCATCCAACCGCTGGGCGAAATCAGAAAAGAGAGCCCAATAGCGACAGCCACATGGGGCGTGGCAAGAAGCGGAGAGAGCATAATCTGTGCCCGGTTGAAGAGCCTCGTGCCGTGCACTACACTGCAAAAACCGGTGACGATGACAAACGCCAGTAGAGTTGCCAAAAACCCTGTTAAGAGAGTGAGTCGCAAGGATTCTGCGATACCGGGCAGGGTGAATAGCGTGTGCCAGGGCTCCAAACGAAGACTCTCTCCGCCTAACGCCGGAAAGTAACCGAAGGCCGGCAGCACCGTTGCAATCAGGCCGGCTCCAACCGGGGCCAGAAAAAGGCATAACGCCACCACGGGAAACAGGCGCAATGTTGCCTGAAACAGGCCGTGCCTTATCAACGCTACTTGGAGTATCTTCGTTCCCACTCTTCTACTATACGATTCATCCATGAGGGGTGGGGTTCCAACAAAGGCACCCCCAATTCTTCGTTACTCAGAGTTGCGACTCCCTTTGGCAAATCGTTGAAAGCCTGAAGTTCTTTGTCGGTAAGCTTATCAAGGTCCAGAACCGTAAAGTTCCCCATCACCTCAGGGTTCTGGGCATGGGCTTGCGATTCGGGAGAGAGCAGAAAGTTGGCAACCACCATGGCCCCTTCCTTGGCGTTGGCGTTATAGGGAATGGCGACAAAACTCGTGTTTCCAATGGTTCCTTTTTCCAGGACATAGGTCCGCACAGAATCTGGCAGAATCCCTTTGGCAATGGATATGGAGGCTTCATTAGGACTGAAGGAAATCATGATATCAATCTCGCCATCGGCCAACAACTGCCGCATGGCCGGCCCGCTTTCGGGGAATTGCTCGCCTTTGCGCCACATGTTGGGTTTTAACTCGTCGTACCATGTCCAAAGAGGAGCGGTAACTTCGGCAAAATTTTCATCGGTAGCCGCTTCTTGCAGCACCGAAGGATCATCGACCAATTCGTAAAGGGCCTGCTTTAGGAAGGTCGACCCCAAGAAGTTTCTAATTTGAGGGTGCGTGATTCTTCCCGGGTTCTTCTCGGCCCATTCCAACATGGCCGGCATCGATCGAGGCGGCTCTTTCAGTCGCGCCGTATCGTAAACATAAACAATTTGAGCCATGCGCCAGGGCGCTTCCATACCATCAACCGGTACCGCGAAATCGATGACCGTGGTTGGTTTGCCTACCGTATCCACCAGCCTGTAATTTGGCAGCAATTGAGTAAATGGTCCAAACAGTAGTCCTTGTTGTTTCATGGCGAGGAAGTTCTCCCCATTTATCCAGATAAGATCGGTAGATCCTCCTTCGTTTCTGCCGGCAGCTTTTTCAGCCACAACACGAGCGACCGCCTCAGAGGTCAGTTTGATTTTGACGTGCTCGACCTTTACTCCATATTCTTTCTCCACACGCTGGATCACCCAAGCGATGAACTGGTTGGTATTCTCATCTCCCGCCCAGGCATTCCAATAGACAGTCTGTCCGCGTGCTTTTTGCAGAAGCTCATCCCAACTTTCAGGCACAGCATGAGCGGTTGAACCGACTGAGCAAAGAAAGATCAACGCCAATATGAATTCCCTCATATTATCCCCCCAATTGTTATTTGTTGCGCAAGCAACTGAGCTGATGTCTAAATTGAACAAGTAGCCCCACGTTGTGCAGAAGTAAGATTTCTCGCCTTCGGCTCGAAATGACAGTTTTCGGGCAGCCTCCCAGTTTAGTAGCTCATGAAAAATCAACCAGAATCTCCGGCTGCTTGAGGGCCTTATATTATGGAATCAGCCCATTGGATGAATGTCCAATGCGGACTACTCGTCCTCCTGCCGCTCTCGCATCCGCCGCATCGTGGGTCACCATCAGGGTAGGAACTCCTCGCTCCACGACATGGCGGAAGACAAAACCTCTGATATTTTCACGCATATCAGCATCGAGTTTTGAAAATGGTTCATCTAAAAGAATCGCTTTGGGGCGGGACAGTAAGGTACGCATCAAAGCCACGCGCGCCCTCTGCCCGCCGGAAAGAGTAGCCGGATCTGTGTCCTCATAGCCTGCCAAATCGGCCTCCTTTAAGGCCGTGCGCATCAGTTTTCGGCGCTCCTTACGATTGCCTGCAGACTTTGGAAGAGCAAACAAAAGATTTTCTCCTACCGACATGTGTGGAAACAGGAGATCATCTTGAAACAATATGCCAACTTGCCTTCTTTCGACCGGAATAGCAGTGATGTCTGCACCATCCAAAAGAGTTCGACCTTGTACATGGAAGACCGGTGCAAGGGTTCCACAAATGAATGCCAAAAGACTGGACTTTCCAGAACCGCTTGGCCCCATGATCGTTACTACTTCACCGGGCGAAATAACTAGGGACGTCTCTGAGACCAAAGCCTTTCCTGCGAGTGAAATTGACACTCCACGCAGTTCCAGCGCCCCACTGTTGGCATAGCCGGTGTGAATTCCCTTCATCGGCAGGTTCCCTGCAGATCACGATGGGCCCTTAAACGTTTTAAGACAGGAGCCAGAAACTGCTCATGAATACGGTCGCAGCCAATGCAACGATTGACATAGACTTCACCCCGGCCGTTCTCTACTCTACTCATTTCTATGAATTTCTCCAGTGTCACCCCGAGCACTAGGCCCAAACGCTCCGGATGTCCCATACTCAACGCCTCAAACTCCGGTTGACCGACCAGGCTTTGCAGGATCCGAACCATCGACTCCTCCGTAAGATTCCCATAAGGTATACGTGTCTTTCTGCAGCAGGGATACAAATTCCCTTCAGGGTCAACGGCAGCCTCTGAACCGCTGAAACCTATATTGAGGAAATTAAGAGCGCCCGACCAGTTGTTACAGAAATTATCTTTAAACTGGGCGGTTGAGAGGCAATTTTGCCAAGCTCTTCCACTTGGCCAGAGCCTTCCAATCCACGCCTCCGGACTTGCACCAAAAAAACTGTATACGGGGCCTTTTTCATCCGTCCACTTGCGCTGCGTCGATTCAAGACCCGAAAGGCGCATGCCGGCAGCCTCAAACATCCGGGTCAGCCTTTCTCGAAAAGCTTCGCCGCTTTCTCTCCCCGATCTCACGTGAAAGTCGTCCATGGATGAGATGGAAATCATCCAAATATTTCTTTCCAAAAGCTCGGCAATGATACTTGGAGTGAGCAGATCTCCGGATGTTTGAATGACCAGCTTGCATCCGCTTCCTCCCTGATAGCGCTCATTAATTCTTGCCAGCACAGGGTACAAGATATTGGTTCGAACCGGATCCAGCAACACTTCACCTCCGGACAAAATGATGCGGCCGATCTTGCGCGCAAAAGAACCGTCGGAATACTGTTGTTCCAGATCCGAATATTCCATGGTTTCCGGGAGATTGTCGATGATACGAGGGAAATCCTTTTTAGCTCGATCGATCTGAGCCTTAAGCTGATCGGAACCATAAGGATGGAAGCGATCATCGTAACAGTGAGGACAGGCACGTGTACACGCCCAAGAAATCACATAATAAATCGATTCAAGCATCGTATTGTTATCCCATTTAATATTCCGTTTTGCACGTTCAGATAGATCTCTCCATACCGCAATTTGTTGAATAATAAGCCATCAAAAAATCCTAAATTGGGCGATTCTTATTTATGTGAGGTTCCGCTCCGTCATTCCTGCCAAGCTTGTCCCCCGCAGTCCCGCAATAACTAAGCGAGATTAGCAGGGAAGCAGGAAGCCGGTAAAGTCTATTCACCCACTGGATGCCCGCGCCCGCCCCGGACCCGATCCGGGGTTCGCCGGCATGACCGGGAGTTACCGACTGAATCTCCAAATCTAGGAAAATGAAACTCACTATCGCCATCGATTGTCAATGGAAACTTTGATCGAAACTATTAAAGCTCGTCGAATAGAATCATTAAAAATTAAATATAATTGTATATTTAAGCATGGAAAGCATGTATAATAGAAGAGCTTTTTTAGAATAGTCCACCCGTGGACACGATCCGTGATGGGTTTGCCGGTGAACACGTCCACCTCCTTTTAAATTATTATTTATGTCAATTTTTTAAGCACTTATGATGAATGCCGGAGCGTGATTGGGCAAACTTCATGCCATGGTCTGTCAAGTTGTTTTCATGCTTTCTGACTGCTTGCGGCAATGCTCTGGTTAAAGCAATATCCATCGAGATTCTGGAAGCTTGCTGGCTTGTCCGGCCGTCGACACAGCTGCAGGCAAGCTGTGCATCTCCGAAGCACTGTCTCGACTTGTCAATGCCCACGTTATGGGCGCTCATCGGATAGCTCTGGTAAAACTTGGGGTGGGGAGTTAGAAAGATTGCGGGAGCTTAGCAGGATTTGAGTGCAAAATTGCTTTGCACTATCTTTCGTGCAACTGATTTAATGAATAGTAAAATCCATTACTTATAAAAAGAAACAATAACATTGCAGTGCAATACGTTTATTGCATCATGCCACACTTGGGAGATCAAATCTCAAGTATCGGATGTTAATAGAAAAACAGTTATCAACAAAGTGTGGACCTGTAGAAATCCGAGACAAACTCGAGGTCTATTCTGTCCTCAAATTCGGTTGAGGAACTAATTGTCGGTTTTGACCCGCCGAATGCAAGTCCAACGTCTTTTGCACCTGTCGGAAATAGGGTAAATACGGCCTTAGATTTTTGAAAACGATTCTCGCCAAAATGTAGAGCAAGACAAATATAGTGATGTAACCAGTAGAGGCCCAAACCAGAGAAAGCGGGTAGGCCAGTTCAAAATCCACGTGCAAAAAACGGCTCTGCAGCCAGGATAGGGCAAAAGGCACCGGCCACAAACAGGCGGCAGAGTATGCGATCATGTTGAAGAAATATCTGCCGAATGCATCATTCGCCTGATCATTGCAGGCTTTGTAAGACTTTTTATCCTCAACTTCAAGCGCCGCCATGGAGAGGTTGTGCTGTTCGGTCAGTTCGTTTTCCATGGCTTGGATATGACGTCTGTTGATTCGTAAAGCCAAAGAAAGGGTGAATTCACCTATAACGACTGTGATTAAGGCTAGCAGAAAGGTTCCTATAAAGAAGTCCACAAGCACATAACCGCTCATTCGATAGAGCTGTATCAAGTAAGGATCGAGGTATGAAGGGACATCCGTTAAAAAGTTCATCATTTATTCCGCCTTATCAGGAAGCGCAGGTGCCGATCTCACTTGCAAAGTGCAGCGAACAGGGTATGAGGCTGTTCATATCGATTGGCACCTATTTGTGCGCGTTCCTTGTTTTCATCAAGGATAATGTGCCCAAGTTGCTTACTTTTTGACCTGCAACGGGCAGGGTTGAGCTCGATCTCATCCGACCAAGGCAGCTCAACCCCACCTTAACAGGATTGCGTCCACAAAGCATCATCCGCTGGAAAAAGCAGCTCCCGAGTTTCGATTGTAGGCATCTTAGTAAGGTGGCACCCAACTTGTTCCGAAGAATCCCTTCGATACGTAGCGCAATCCCACATAAATGGCCAACACCACGAACAGGCGCTTCAGCCAAATGTCGGGAATGTATTTAGAGGTTCGAGGGCCGATCATGGAACCGATGAAAATTCCAATGAGTTCCATACCGATGAGACTCCACTGAACCATAGTTGCTTTTAGAACCATATAAGAAAAAATGCTCACCACCATTCCGACGAATACGGTTAAAGCTGAAGTTCCTGCCACCAGGTACATTGGTAGTCCAACTACACTGGTGAGAAAGGGGACGAACAAAAAGCCTCCACCGATACCTAGAAAAGAAGCCAATGCCGCGATGAACAATCCGCCGATGGCTGCTATAATGGGATTGAAGTTGAACTCCACCCCAAAAAAAGTGAAGCTCACGCTGGTCAGACCGAAGTTGGTGACTTTCACCCCCATAGCGGTCAATTCAGCAGCAGTTTTCTTTTCTTTGATGCTTTTCTCAAAAGCCTGGGCAGCCGCTTTTGCTTCCTTCTTGCGATTCTGCCCTCGGGGTGTCGTTTCGTAAAACAAAAACGCGCCAATAATAAAAACAGCAAGGCCAAAATATCCTTGATAAGCACTTAACTTGATCTTACCTGCAGTCAAGACGGGAACAAGAATGGAACCGCCCACCGATCCGACTGCCAAAGCAATTCCCAGAGGTGCGACCAATCGCCCCATACGATAGTAATTCATGCTGGAAATGGCAGCACTTAAGCCAACCAGCCACTGGTTTGAAACGCGGATACTATCTGTGATCAGCTTATTCAGAGCGGGCGAAGTATTCTTGAAAGTCTTGGCATAATCTCCCAGACCGAAAACGGTTAGATGGCCCACACCAGCCATGATTCCGCCAAAAGCGCCGACACTGGAAAAGATCCAGCCAACCCAGATCGCCCAAAAAAGCCCTACGATCAAGTTGAGGCTGGGCGCACCCGGAATTCCGAGATAGCCTTTTGGAGCATCCGGACTGATCTGACCTTTTTCCGTACCAACTGGAGTCTTGGATATGGCTTCTTCCAAAGAGGCAGCAGAACTTGAATGGACGACCACCAGCGTGCTAGCCAACAGACCGAGCACAAGAAAAATTGTCAATAATATTGGTAATTTTTTCATCGATTCCTCCATCAAAACACTTAGACTATAAATCCGTGATACCAAGTTTGGTTTAGCTTGCCTGTTAAACGTCCTTTTTTGTTCACCTCCTTCCTTTCTAGCTGATTTTACTATAAAATAGATAAACGGAATGCGTCGCCAATCAAGTGAGCAAGCATTGTGCCATCTCTGATGTTTACCCTTGAAGGCTGCGCGTTGAATTGAGCTGTTCGTCCGGCGAAAAGGGACGGAATAGTTGGTTATCGGATAACAATCATGCGCTTTCTAATCGATTTAAGAGATGGCATGAGATGGCATTTGCTAGCTGAAAAAATCGTTCGATTCTAATCATGAACTCTGGGGAAAGGAGACTGACGAACTGCCTTTTGGCAGTGAAATTCAAGTGAATAGTGCAAGAAAAATCCGCACTTTCTCTTAATTAGATTATATAGTATAATAATTTCCAATAGTTGTTTTAAGTGCACTAAAATTATTTCAGTGCAATATATTTATCGCACTTATGTCCTAATGCATTATTCAACTGACGAGTTCTTGTCCCATCTATCTAGCCAAACTTTGGCGCTATCAATTTCATCGCAAGTCCCTGCTTCAGCCGGCTTGAAGCTGTCGGTTTCATAGTCCTCACAAGTGAAGAGCACTGCCTTTCTGTCAAAATGGTCCGCAATAGATGGTACAGAAATTGCTTCGCAACAAACCGCGGAAAATAAGGCGGAATCACACCCTATTACGACCAAGGACTGACAGATGGGGCTCATTTTAGTAGTCGATGATGAACAGGACGCCGGCCGACTGATGCAGCGTGTCTTATCTGCTTCAGGGCACGAAGTTTGCGCCATAGGAGATCCTGAAGAAGCAATAAACTGGCTGCAGAAAAATACTCCCGATCTCGTCCTCCTTGATATCAAGCTTAAAGGCAAAAGCGGCATCAGCGTCCTAGAGTACCTTCGGGGATATAACCTGAAGACGAAAGTTGTTATGGTGACGGGGTATCCTTCGGCAGAAACAAGAAACAAGGCGATGGACTTTGGAGTTCAGGAATATCTTATCAAACCCATTGAGATTGACGAACTGGAGAGTCGCGTCAATAAACTGCTCGAATCAGGATGAAACCGACAACTATCTGCAGCGGGCAGAAACGATATCAGATTGGGTCGTCATGAACCGGCTCAGGTCATAAGGTGCGAGAGTTTATAGAAAAAACAATTCGGTTAAGTTATTATTAACGAACCGCAAGAGTAAGAATGAAAAATCTAATGCAAGCTCTTGTTTGGGTTGGAGGAAACTAATGCAAAACGAAACCTACAGTCTTTGTTTTATGTGCTCTGATCGTTGCCCTATCCGGGTTTTCACAGAAAACGGACAGGTCAAATGGATAGAGGGAAATCCGTATGTTCCAGGAATGGAGGGAAGTGTGTGTGCGCGCGGCGCTGCAAGTACTGCCCTGTTGTATGATACAGAACGGCTACAGACCCCCCTGATTCGCACCGGCCCCCGTGGCTCGGGTAAATGGCGGCGCGCCAGTTGGGACGAAGCACTGGACATGGTGGGCGAAAAGCTTAAGAAAATCATCGAAAAGCACGGCGGGCACAGTGTGGTTTTGGGAGAACGAACCAATTTTAGCACTCATGTCAGTAAAACCCTGCTTAAGGCCATCAAATCGCCCAATCACTTCACGCACGATGCCATCTGTAAAGGGTCCGTGAATACAGCTTGCCGCTCCTTATTCGGCTATCCTGATACAGGTCTTGGAATCGACTACAAGAACACCAAACATGTCATTCTCTATGGGCGCAACATCTTTGAAGCCATCCAGGTTAAGCCGGTAAATCACCTTACTGAAGCAATGGAAAGAGGAGCAAAACTCACCTATATTGACCCGCGAGTGACCTGCACTGCCACCAAGGCCAATCGCTACTGGATGATTCGCCCGGGGACTGACCTAGCACTCAATTACGGCCTCATTCATGTTATCCTCAAAGAGCAGTTGTACGACGCTGCATACGTAGAGCGTTGGGTTGAAGGACTGCATGAGTTGCAGGATTTTGTGCGCCCGTACACACCTGAGTGGGCTGAGCAGGAAACGGGCATTCCAGCAGGAGAGATCGTGGATTTGGCGCGAGAAGTGAATAAGGAGAAGCCCTCAGTCATTTTTCACATGGGTTACCGAGGGGCCAGCCATACCGATGAGATTTATCTCAGACGATCCATCCTGATTCTCAATGCTCTGATGGGAAGTATAGAAGCCAAAGGGGGATACTTCTTTAAAAAAGGACCCGGTGAAGTGGGGGCCAAGCCCGCCCGCAAGCTTACCGAGCAGAATCTTCCTAACTTCGAAGTTTCGAGGTTTGATAAAGTCGGGACGCCGGATTTCCCGTTGCCCGATCCAAACCACGGTGTCGGGCAGATGCTGCCATTTGCCATTTTAAACGAAGACCCTTACCCTATTAAGGCGATGATCGCCAACCGATTCGATCCGCTGATGTCCATTCCGGACACCAACCTAACCAAACAAGCGCTCGATAAACTGGATCTTATTGTTACTATTGATATCAACTTCAGCGACATTGCCTGGTATTCGGATGTGATTCTGCCCGAATCCATTTACCTGGAAAGGCTAGACTGTGTGCAGCAGGCAAACGGACTTAAGCCACAGATGTTCCTGCGCAAACAGGTCGTTCCACCACGTTACGATACTCGGCCGGCATCCATCATTTTGAAGCAAATTGCGGAGCGGCTCGGGGTCGGACAGTATTTCCCTTACGAAACCATGGAAGATCTGGTTAGATGGCAACTGGATGGCACCGGCTTCAGCCTGGAGGACTTCGACAAGAAAGGATTTGTAGCCTACACGGACAAGCAGATTTTCTGGGACCGCAAAGATGGAATCAAGTTTAAGACTCCTTCCAAAAAAATCGAGTTGGTCTCGTCTTTACTGGAAAATGCGGGTTTTGAGTCTTTTCCCGTTTACAAATCCAAGGTATCGCCCCAAGATAAATTCAGATTAACCATGGGGCGATGTGCTCTCCACACCCATGTATCAACTCAGAATAATCCGTATTTGAGTGAAATCGTTCCGGAGAACTTGCTGTGGATAAACACCCGGAGGGCGTCCGAGTTGGGTATCACAGACGGCGCGCTGGTAGAGGTTGCATCCAGCCGGGGAGCCGGAAAGATTAAAGCCTACGTTACGGACTTCATCCACCCCGAAACTGTATTCATGTTGCATGGCTTCGGTCATGAAGCTCAGGCTGCAACGCGCTGCTTCAATAAGGGAGTCTCCGACAGCGTGCTGTTGGAAAACATCAGCGACAAGGTGGGAGGAAGTCCTGCGCTGCACGATACCTTCGTTACCGTAAGGTGCGCTTAACGAATTCATTCTCAAACGGAGAAACTAATAATGAGTACATATTATCTATTTCAAGACGCAAAGAAATGCATCGGCTGCCACAGCTGCGAGGTTGCCTGCAAGAGCAACAAAAACCTTCCGGTCGGCCCCAAAATTTGCCAGATCGTCACCGTCGGTCCAAAGTTTGTGGGTAAACTCCCCAAAACATCTTACACCTTTATGCCTTGTTTTCACTGTGAAAATCCATGGTGCGTAGCGGCTTGCCCCACCGGGGCCATGCAAAAACGTCCCAACGACGGCATTGTCTTTGTTGATGAAAACCTCTGTGTCGGGTGCAAGACGTGCATGTCCGCCTGCCCATGGGGCGCGCCCCAATGGAATCCGGAAACCGGCAAGGTAGTTAAGTGCGATCACTGCAAAGATCGAGTCGACGTCGGCCTGAAACCCGCCTGCGTGACGGTGTGTACGACTCACTGCCTGCATTTTGGAAAACCGGAAGAGGTCCCGCAAGTGAGGCGCGAACGATATGCCAAAGCCATGTCGGCGCTGGATTAGCGAGCCAGATACCGGATGCCGGATAACTGATACCGAATACCGAAATCCCGAGAGGAATGAAAATTCATGTCAAGTCCGATTTGTGAGGTCACCAAAACCATTAGAAATGTAACGGAGATATTATCCTCCGGGCGACTCACATATCCACGTTGCAGGCACCGAACGGAAGAACTTTTAAAACTGCTGGAAGATGTTTCCTGGGGAAGAGGCGGTCCCGAGCATTACATCGCCATGGAAACCCTTGCCAAAACCATGATCGAAGAGGGACCCGACAAGGCTTGCATTGAAGTGGGAGAGACCGTATGGTCGGCTCTCCGCGACTACCGCGAAGTCTTTTCGAGTCACATTGAAACTCACATCTGCCCCACGGGAGAGTGCGTCAAACTTGCTCCGGCTCCCTGCCAGATCGCCTGTCCGGCAGGAATCGACGTTCCGAGCTATGTAACCTTGATCGGTTTGGGGCGCGATGCTGAGGCGGTCGAATTGATCCGGGAGGACAACCCGTTTCCGTGGGTTTGCGGACTGGTCTGCACCAATCCTTGTGAGTTTATGTGCGTGCGAGGACGCATGGATAAACCCATATCCATCAAGTACCTGAAAGGATTCGCGGCAGAACGGGCCATGTCGGAGATGCGCTATCAAAATCCACCAAAAGGTCCGGACAACGGGCGCAAGGTTTGCGTCATCGGCGCCGGCCCTGCAGGTATGACCGCAGCCTATTACCTGGCTCTCAAAGGATATCGAGTCACAATTATTGAAGCTTTGCCCGTTCCGGGCGGAATGATGATGGTCGGTATTCCCCGTTATCGGCTGCCGCGCGAAGTCATCGATCGCGAGGCTGGGGCCATTGAGGAGTTGGGTGTCGAGTTCCGCTACAACACTCGGCTGGGACGGGATGTGACCATTGAGCAACTGAGGCAGGAGGGTTTCGAGGCTTTCCTAGTCGCTGTGGGTGCGCATGATGCCTACAAGCTTATGGTGCCGGGTGAAGACGATTATCCTCAGGTGATTGATGCCATAGGATTTCTGCGCCGTGTCGCTTTGGGAGACCGGCATGCTCCAGGCAAAAAGGTTGCCGTTGTCGGGGGAGGCAACGTGGCAATCGATGCGGCACGTACCTGTATAAGGCTGGGTTGCGAATCGGTTACCATCGTGTATCGCAGAACCCGATCGGAAATGCCCGCCCATGAAGAAGAAGTCAGCCAGGCGGAGGAAGAAGGGGTGAATCTCGTTTTCCTGACGGTTCCCGTGGCGGTCAAGGGAGATAAAGATGGCATCACGGCGCTTCAGTGCCTCCGGGCAGAACTGGGACAGCCTGATGAAAAGGGCAGAAGACGCCCGGTGCCGATCGAAGGAAGCCATCATTTACTGGAAGTCGATGCGGTGATCTCTGCGATCGGCCAAACCGTTGACAACATAGGCCTGACTGATCTAAAGGACCTCAAATGGTCCAAACGCAATACCGTAGCGGCCAACACTGTAACGATGGAGACTTCTGTCGATGGCGTGTTCGCTGCCGGGGACGTAGTTTCAGGGCCTGCCACCGTGGTTGAAGCCATCGGCGGAGGTAAAAAAGCTGCTGAAGCGATCGATCGCTACCTGCATGGAATTCCTCAACCGAAGATGCCTCCGGTGCCGGTTCGCCGTCGCCGCCTGGAATGCATAGAGATGCCGGCATCGACGAAAATGAGTCTAAGCCGTCTCGAGATGCCCTTCCTGAATACGGATAGAAGGCGTATCACCTTCCAGCAGGTTGAACTGGGGTATCCTGAGAACGCGGTCAGAGAAGAAGCCCGGCGTTGTCTTCGATGCGATATTTGCCGCCGGTGCGGGCGCTGCGTCGAAATTTGCCGCAACATGATGGGCGTGAACGCTTTGGAACTTGGCTATCTGGATTTTGATCATCCGGTTGCCACCGACTTGAGATCTACCGCTGAGCGGTGTATCGCTTGCGGTGCTTGTGCAGCCAACTGCCCAAATGAAGCGATGATCGTCAGAGATAAAGATGGTGAACGGTGCGTCTCCCTGTGCGGGACTGTGTTAAATCGTTTGAAGCTGGAATATTGTGAAAAATGCGGTGTTCCGGTCGGCCCCGCAAGGTACCATGATTATGTCATGAAGAGAATCAAGACCGTTGGCCCCACCGCCGGGGGTTTGACTCTGTGTGTTGCGTGCGCTAGAAAGTTAGCGGCCGAGCGCCATTCCGAGATTTCGCCGCCTGCTTCGGAAAGAAAGCAGGCAGAGTAGATACCACGCGATGGAGACGTATACGGAAACCATCAGGGGGGGTGCAAAATGAGCTTTCGCAGAGGGCAAAAAGTAGTCGTTTTTAGACAATCGGACGACGAGAGCTGGCAGGAGTATATGAATCAGTACGTCGGAATGCATGGGATTATAACCGATCCGGACATTTCCAAGAACGATCCCGATGCCCTGATAGAGGTCAGCCTTGACGAAAAAGGCACCCACCGCTTTCCGCAGGACTGCCTGCGCCCTCTGGAAGAGTAGAGAAGACACGAGATTCGCCCGAAAGACCCGTTCAATCGTGTAATGCGTGGGGGGCCGTTCTGGTTCATCACGACGGTGATAAATTCTATGAGAGGCTTTGATGCTGTTGCAGGATTTGCTTGAAGCCAGGGGAATGCGAGTTCAGTTTATTGCGGGCGACCTTACCGTTTTGGACGCAATCAGTCTGATGGCTGAAGGCAAGATCAGTGCCTTGATCGTCGCTCAAGAGGATCAGCCGGTTGGAATCTTCACCGAACGCGACATCATGCGATACCATGTGAATCATGGAGGCAGACCCATTTCACAAGTGATGGTTCAGCAGGTCATGACCAACAAACTGTTTATTGCAGAATGCACTGAAGAAATCAGCAAAGTCATGCCCATGATGCTGCAGATGGATATCCGGCACCTGCCGGTTGCAAAGGACGGAAGGATAGTGGGGATCATTCCCCTTCGGGAATTGGTTCAACACCACGTATCCTCGCTGGATGCCGAGCTTCGATACCTTCAGGACTATATTGCCGACCTGCAGGAAGCGGGACGAGATTAAATATCAGGGAGATCATTGATGGCCGAAATAACATTGGATGATCGTGTATTGCAGGTTGAAGAGCAAAAAACCGTCCTTGATGTAGCCAGAGCAAATGGGATCAAAATCCCGACGCTTTGCTATCACCCCGCACTCAAACCTTCAGGATCGTGCAAGCTATGCGCGGTTGAGGTGACCGGCCAAACAGGGCGACAGCTAACGATGCTCGCTTGTGTCCTCAAGGTAAAGGACGGGCTTAATGTGAAAACCGAAAGCGATTTGGTCCAAAAAGCCCGTACCAAAGCTTTCAAAGATCTTCTGCAATTGGCGCCACAGTCTACAGTGATCAGAAAACTGGCGGATGAGTACGGCATTGAATTAGGCCCGCCACCCGACGGCTGCATTCGGTGCCGTCTCTGCATCCGTGTGTGCAAGGAGATTGTCGGGGCAGGTGCTTTAAAAATGGAAAAGCGCGAGGGGAAGAATTTTGTGGCGCCTACCGAGGGGCTCTGCATCGGCTGTGGGACCTGTGCCAACATTTGTCCGACCGGTGCTATTCAGTTGGAAGACAAAGAGAGTGTGCGGACAATTTCAATACGCGGGGAAGTTGTCGGTCGGCACGTTCTTCAAAGGTGCGAAGCCTGCGGCAAGCTATTCGCCACTGAAAAGTTCCTCAAGCACGTCAAGGAACGTATCACGCCTCACCCGGATGTTAAGGAACATCACCAGTATTGTCCCACGTGCGCTAAGCTGTTCTCACCTCGTGTCAGGTCGGCTGTTAGGTTTAAGCGTCGGTGAAGCTTTGATGAATGCCAATATCCACAGTCGTCCGCTCACTGAATTAAAACCCAAGATTTTTTTCCTTATCTTCGGAGCTTTTCGGATATAAGTTATCCTAGCAAAGTAAAGAAGCCACTCCGCGAGCACGCTTTTAGAGGAAAGAGTTTTCATGGATGGAGGGAGCAAAGCAAAGATCATTTTTCAGCCTTCTGGACTGCGCGGGGAGGTGGAGAAAAGTGTAACAATCATTGAGGCTTCTCGCCAATTGGGCGGGGAGATTGAAGCCTTATGCGGCGAAAAGAAGGTGTGCGGCAAATGCAAGGTGCGCATTGAAGAGGGATCTTTCGAGAAGTTCGGCATCCAATCGAGCAGGGTAAACGTCTCGCAATGGCAAGAAGAAGAAGCGAAATTCATCAACCGCACCGAACGTGAACAGGGTTATCGGCTGGGTTGCTGCGCCCGACTGCGGGGGGATGTACTGGTATTCGTCCCCGAGGAGTCCAGAGGCGGCAAGCAGGTGGTGAGCAAGGCAGCTCGGGACATCCATATAGAGTGGAACCCTGCGGTAAAGTGCTATTATGTTGAAGTGATCGAGCCTTCCTTTGAAAGCCCCATGGGAGATTTCGAACGGATATTGAATGAGCTCAACCGCCAGTATGGCCTCAAGGGTCTCACCATCGATCATCGCGCCCTGATGAAACTCCCCGTCCGTCTCCGAGACGGAAGCAATCGCTGGAAGATGACTGTGGCCGTGTGGATGGATAAAGAGATCGTGAGGGTCCTTCCAGGCAAAGTCGAGGACTACTATGGCATGGCGATCGACATCGGCACTACGACTGTTGCGGCCTATTTATGCAATTTGCGCACTATGCAGGTGATCGACACGGTTTCTATGATGAACCCACAGTGTAAGTACGGCGAAGACGTCATGAGCCGCATCACCTATCATATGACCAACCCGGGGGGCTTACAAAAAATGAGCGATGACATCATCGAAGGAATCAACAGCCTCTTGATGCGGGCATGCAAGGCAACCCACCCGGCCGAAAAGAACAAAAACAAGAAGGAGAATGGTAACGTTAATATCTCGAGTGGCACCGAAAGGACCTCCGGGAAAGCACCTAATCCTGGATTAAAAAAAGCACTAGAGGGTGAGCAAGACATGCTAGTAATTGAAGGTGTCCGCGATCATGACAAATATCTCTGCCTTGGTCGCAATGACATTCTTGACGTGGTCATTGTGGGCAATACCGCCATGCACCATATTTTGCTCCAATTGAATCCCGAATATGTAGGTCTCGCTCCATTCCCCCCAGTCATCCATAGCAGCCTGGATGTTAAAGCCCGAGACCTTGGAATCCAAGTCAATGATTCGGCCTATGTGCACATTCTGCCGAATGAGGCGGGCTTTGTGGGCGCAGATAATGTTGGGGTTTTGATTGCCGAAGAACCTTACAAAAAAGACGAAATGGTACTGATCATAGACATTGGCACCAACGGCGAACTGGTGCTGGGCAACAAAGAGAAACTAATCTCTTCTTCGTGCGCCACCGGACCCGCACTGGAGGGGGCCCAGATCGCTTTCGGGATGCGTGCTGCACCGGGCGCTATCGAGCGGATCAGCATCGATCCGCAGACCCATGAAGCCGACTACAAGGTCATCGGGCGGGACACATGGAAAAGCTATTCGAAACCCGAGGAGATGAAGACCAAGGGGATCTGCGGCTCTGGCATTTTGGATGTGCTGGCCGAGCTCTATCGCTCCGGCGTTATTTTGAAGGGAGGCAACTTCAATCGGGCGCAAAAATCCAACCGCTACCGACTCAATCCGGATGACAATCGTCCAGAGTTCGTCATCGCATGGAAAGAAGAGACATCTATCGGTAAGGACATCACCATTACTCGCAAGGATATCCGCCAAATCCAGCTGGCCAAAGGGGCCCTTTACTGCGGATGCAAGCTCATGATGCGACGGATGGGTATTTCTAAGGTCGATAGAGTCAAAATTGCCGGAGCGTTCGGAACTCATGTGGATCGGCAGAATGCGCTGATTATGGGACTGTTTCCCGACTGCCCTCTGGATAAGATCGACACGATTGGAAATGCGGCCGGCGATGGTGCCCGGGCTGCACTGCTAAACCGCGAAAAACGGGTTGAAGCTGATTGGGTTGCTCGCAATGTCGAATATATTGAGCTCACGGTTGAAAAGGATTTCGAAACGCAGTTCATTGAGGCCATGCAGATTCCTCACATGAAAGATGAGTTTCCTCATCTCGATGGTGTTGTGCCGAAAGAAATTTTGCATCAGAAGTAGATCCTGGGGCTAAGCTGGTTTAAAAATATGCCTGCTTGCGCCCTCGCAATTAACCTTTGAGACACAAAAACTTCACCGACCCCCTGCTTCTGGAGCATACACAAAATAACTTACCAGATGAGAATGAAGCTTGATAAATGCCCCTCAAGTTGGGCCCACTTCCTCTACAATCTTAAGGATTTGCGTTGTTGTTTGTTAAGGCACATAACCGGTACACAAAACACACTCTAATGTGGCATCATATGACCGACTGGAGAGTTTGCCTTTTGCTTCCCTTGTGATCAACCCATCCATGTCTACTTCACTCCAGGTCCAACGGTATACCGGCAACGGGCCTTCTTCTCTCTAACCTTCATAGACACTAACCTAGTTTCTTGCTTCATCTACCAGACCTGCTGATTGCAGCAGAACCTTTGTCTATGTGTAGTTTTCTAAGATCCTATGTTTTTCAATTAACTCTTCATGAAAATGACTCACATTGAAACCAGAGTATTCCTCTTGATAAAGCATCAGCTCCCCTCACCCGTATCGCAAGGCATGCGCCTGAAGGAAGGGATTTCCCTCCTGCGGGCAAGAAGCTAATCTAATCCATGGCATGCATAGCGTCTCTTCCAACGACACATCTGCCCGTTGTTTATCACCGAGATCTGAGCTGCCCGATACTATCTTGCAGTTCGCCCAACTGACCCGCCCGGTCAGCCTGGTTACCACACCT
Organism: uncultured delta proteobacterium; assembly: GCA_963781715.1. Taxonomy (GTDB): domain Bacteria; phylum Desulfobacterota; class Syntrophobacteria; order Syntrophobacterales; family Syntrophobacteraceae; genus Desulfoferrobacter. Next base: position 2,236,318 of record CAWAGW010000010.1, on the reverse strand, counting down.
TCGCTGGCTGAATATTTGATTGGCAGGGCTCCACGCAGCCTGGGGCAGTCCGTTGGTGAGTTGGGGTTTCGCTCCCTGCTGTTATGCGGCGAGCCCGGTCCGGGTATTCCGGAGGTTAAGATGCGGCTCGAAGAGGCCTACGGAGCACGTGTATATGATTACTGGGCCCCGGGTGCACTAGGTTTCGGGCTTTCATGTGACTGCAACGATTACCATGGATTGCATTGCTATGCGCCGGATTACAATTTGTTCCAAGACGACTTGATCGATCCAAGTACCCAAGAGCCAATCGATATCGTGGACGGCGCGATCGGGGAGGCGGTGCATACCTCCCTGGATCGAGATGCCTGCCCGGTCATTCGCCAGTGCTGACGCATAAGTGAGCAAGCCCACGGCTGATAACGGAAGGTGGGTGGAAGCAAATAAATTTTGTCTCAAAATAGGAGTAGACACCGATCGGCTGCTTTGATAGTGTAGTGGTGAGTCAGTGTGAGCTGGCGAGGAATCAGGGGACTACGCTGCAAAGGAGGAAGAGAGCCGGTGATCCAGTGCGGTCGGCGAATCAGCCGTGAGGAAATGGAGGGGATTTGCGATACAGTAGAGGCATGTAGGGGGCTGAGTCGCAAGGAACTGGCGATAACGATCTGTGAGCATCTAAGTTGGTACAGCGCCTCGGGCAGTCCCAAAGTAGATGCATGTCTTAAGTTGCTGAAGAAGTTGGAGGCGCAGAAAGATTTAGCACTGCCAGCCAAGCGAGTGTCTTTGCCCAGGCAATCGGAGGAGCCAAGGCGGAGTCGGAGGAGTGATCCGCAACCGCCCATAGAAGGTAGTGTTGGGCGGCTCGGTCGGGTGCGATTGGAGTTGGTGAAGGATCGGCAGGCAGCGCGTCTGTGGAATGAATTGGTAAGCCGCTATCATTATCTGGGTTGCAAAGCGCCTTTTGGTTGTTACCTGCGCTATTTCGTGGAGAGCGAAACAGGCAAGTTGGGCTGCTTGTTATTCTCGGGAGCAGCGAAGGCATTGCGGGAGCGGGATCGCTGGATTGGTTGGAGTACAACAGAGCGATTGAACCGTTTGGGTTGGGTAGTGAACAATACGCGGCTTGTAATCTTTCCTTGGGTGCGGGTGAGAAATCTGGCAAGCCATGTACTGGGGCAAGCGGCAAGGCGTATCGGTCAAGATTGGCAGGAGCGTTGGAGTTACCGGCCGGTATTGTGGAGACTTTCGTTGATCCTCGTTTCTATGAGGGGACCTGTTACCGGGCGGCAAACTGGCACTATCTGGGAATGACGACGGGAGAGGGGCTCGTTCGCAAGGGCAAGTGCTACACGACGAGCCCCAAGAAGATTTTCGTATTGCCACTTTGCGAGTATTTCCGTGAAGTGCTGTGCTCATTGCCGGAGCGGGTAGGGTCATGAGCAAGGTCAGCCGACGTCCTAATCGGGAACAAATCAAAGCACACAGGAAGGAGAGAAAGAAGGCTCAGAAGGCATTACGCGAAGAGTTGCAAAGAAAAGGATTGAACGGCTCATCGCACACGACGATCTCTAACCACAAGTGCGCATACAAGGACGTGGAGGAGGAGCGTGCCGTTCGCAACCAGGCGAGCTGGGAGCAATTGAAGGCTTTTCGCGCCAAATTGCCGGTGCTGTTAAGAAGGCTTTCCAAGATTCCGGACCCGAGAAATGCGAAAAAGACGAAGCACAAGCATACGGTCCTGCTCATCTACGGGATACTGGTGTTTGTACTGCAGATGAGTTCCTCTCGAGAGGCCACCCGGGAAATGAGTCGTCCGATGTTTTGGGAGAATTTGCAGAGATTTTTCCCCGAACTTGAGGATGTGCCCCATCATGACACCCTGAAACGGTTGTTATGGCAAATTGAGGTAGAGCAGATCGAGAGCACGCATATAGAGTTGATCCGGCAATGGATCAGAAAGAAGAAGTTTCGCCGGTATTTGGTAGAGAACTGTTACCCTGTTGCGGTGGATGGTACGCAGAAGCTGATCCGCGATTGGCTCTGGGATGAAGAGTGTTTACAGCGAACTTTCGATAAGGACGACACCCCTCACACCCAGTACTATGTTTACGTTTTGCAGGCCAACCTGGCGTTCCGTGACGGGATGAGCATTCCTTTGATGAGCGAGTTTCTGAGTTATACGGCAGGCGACCCCGGTAATAGTAAACAGGATTGTGAGCTCAAAGCGTTTTATCGGCTGGCCGCACGCATCAAGAAGGCATTTCCTGCTCTACGAATAATGGTGTTTCTGGATGGTCTTTACGCCAAGGGCCCTGTGATGGAGGTGTGCCGCAAATACAAATGGGGATACATGATCGTTTTACAGGACAAGAGTTTACCGACCGTACAGGGTGAATTTGAAGCCATAAGCACGCTCCAGCCCAAGAATCGGTACACTCGCACATGGGGCAACAGAAGGCAGAATTTCAGATGGGCCAACCAGATAGAGTACTGCTTTGGCGCCAACGGCAAGAAGACCGAGCTCGTCCATGTGGTCGAATGCATGGAGACCTGGCGGGAGATCGAAAAAGGGGGCACGCGCGAGGTCTCCAAAAGCAGTCGGCATCTTTGGATATCCAGCGAGCCTCTGAACAGGTGGAACCTTCATGAACGCTGCAATTTGGGCGCACGCTCCCGATGGAGCATAGAGACAGGTTTTCTGGTGGAAAAACATCACGGCTACCAGTACGAACACTGTTTTGCCTACGACTGGAACGCCATGAAGGGATATCATTACTTGATGCAACTGGGGCATATGTTCAACATCATGGCTCAAAACTCGGAAAAGCTCAAAAAAATCATCCAAGACACCGGAATTAGAGGACTGATCTCCTTCGTTCGCCAAACCATAGCCGGCCCATGGCTTGACCATGCGTGGATCAAGGAGCGCCTCGCCGCACCATTGCAGCTCCGCTTGATATAGCGCAGATCGATTGGTCGTCAAAAGCTCAAACCCGCCCGCTCAGGCAGAAAGAAGGCCGAACTATGTCCACTTGACAATAAAGATCGAAAATCTGAGGCCATTGGGGCGCAGGAGTCCTGATATTTTACATGGCGAGCAGCCGCGGTCCTCTCAGACAGCAGCCGACCTGCCTTAAAACCAGCGCCCGAAGCTCGTGTTTATGTTTCGTGCGTCAGCAGTGGTCATTCGCTATGCTTATGGCGACATTGTCCAAATTATGCTAGATGAATGTCCCAATTGCGGTTTTATGGGCAAACGTATGAAATTCATCGGCCGCTCCGACGACATGCTGATCGTCAAAGGATCGAATATCTATCCGGCTGCCCTGCAGAAGATTGTTGCCTCTTTTTTCCCGCGGGTCACCGGTGCCGTTAAAATCGTTTTGAATGAACCGCCGCCCCGCGTGGTGCCACCCCTTAAGATGAAAATCGAATTCAGCTCTGGAACCATAAGTGAACAGTTGGATGGGCTAGCGGCAGAAATCAAAGATGCCTGCCGCCGCAAAGTTAAAGTCAATCCGGAAATTATCTGGGTCGAACCCGGGACATTTGAAAAATCGCTGCGCAAAAGTTCTCCTTTTGAAAAGCTTTATTGAATTTGGTTCAAAAATTCTTGAACGTGTCTGTGTTGCAGCATAAAGATTTGCAATCCTCAGTGCCGGCTCGGGACTTGACTTTAGTATATCTGGAACGGAACTGCGAATCTCCGCACCTGTCTAACATGCCATGCTACCTATTTAACCTAAAGAATGAAAGGATTGAGATATGACACTGGATATTCGAGATAAGGAAGGGTCCAAGAGCGAGGACCGACTAACACAGAGCCTGAGGGCTTTATTGGCTGCCTTAAGCGCCTCAAATTGACCGACAAGTGGGTAGTGTATGGTTCAGCGGCAAGTTCGATTTTAGGCCAATTAAGAGAAAGTCCGGGAAAGGAAGGGCAAGTTTGGTGATAAAAAAGAGGGCCTTGCTTGTTGTGCGGGAGGTAATGGGGGATAACAGAAAATAGGGGTGACAGACTATTCCAGGAGGGCGCCGTACTTTTTTAGGATGTCTTGTTTAGAGACCACCTGTGGGACCCCGGTGGGTTTACGAACATTTCGGTCGCAGAGAATGAACACTTCATAGGTGTCGAAGATGGCGTAGCGATCTTCGTCAAAGACGATGAGTTTGTTGCCATTTTCCTGTCGGATTTTTTCGCGGAATTTGCGAATGCCGGTTTCTTCTCCCTGCTGCTCCAATGTATCTTGTTGATCCATCCAGGTCCTAAAGGCGTTGGTTAAGGCCATGGTGATGAGGGTGAGATAGACGTGGGATCGAAAGGCAGCGGCTGTATTTCGGGCAGGCCGTTCAATGAACCAGGCTTGTTTGGCTTCCCGAAAGAGTCCGTTTTCGATTTCGCTTCGGGCGTCGTAGCTGTCATAGACACTCAAGGGGTTTGTGACAGGGCCGTTGGTGAGGATGACCAGGGTGTCGGAGTGAGGATGTTTTTCTTTGTAAGGATCGTGCAAAACCACCACCGCATGGAGGGGATTGGCTACAAAGTCCTTTTTGTTCTCATGAGAGCCGCTGCCAAGCGGTCCATAAAATCCTGCCGTGGTGAGCGATTCGATCCCTGCAACATCCCAGTGATCCAAGACTGTGGTTTTATTCTTTCCTCCACCGACGGCTCGTTTTCTCTCTCTGGTTTTTCGGATGCCCCCACCTATCAGCGAAAGGGCTTCTCCATAGACATTCATGTTGGTTTTGGCAGGGATATAGAAAAGGATTCCCTTCCGGTTCAGCCACCAAAGAAAGGGACCGTCCATGAATCCGCGATCAATGGCAAGGGAGGTGATTCGAGCATGAGCCCCCAGATTCTCGATGGCCTGCTGGACGACCCCCTGCGCCTCATTGATGTCGTGCACATCGATGGTGGCAAACCGCATGGCCAGGGGAATACGGCTGTTCGGGTCCCATACCACCCAGATCTTGAAGCCAAACACGGTTTCCAATACTTTTTGGATGCGTTTTTTTCGTCGCCGCAACTCCGGCGCCTTCTGTTTGGTGACTTTGCCGCAGCCTTGGCAAGCTTCGGTGGATTCGATGTCGGAGGCGTCCAAAAGCGCTTTCACCCGCTTGGGGAAAAAGCTGTGCGCCGCCAAAATGCGGATCGCCCCATTGAACAGCCTCTCCAGGGCAAGGGCGCTAATGGCCTGGATGTAGGCAGCAATAGAATCGGGACAGATCGGCCCGCGGATGGGGGTGGGTTCTTTTCCTTCGGATTCCTTCCCCTCGTTTTTGGAGCCCGATTTTTTGCCCCTCTTGCTGGTGCCCTCTCTTATTTCTCTTCCGTTGAACCCCACCAGCCGCATCAAGGGTTGGGACCTTAGGATCACTGGATGGGTATGCCAGAAGAAGGAGAGGCCGGAGACGATGCGCATCAAATAGATGAGAATCACGGTGGGGAACTGGACGTTGCTGATGCGCTTGTTTTTGACTGGATGGAGCTTCATGAAAAGCTCCATGAACCCGAACTGGTCAAGGAAATAGAAGAACTCGTCGAACAGACCGGCTTCCCCGAGCCCGTAAACCTCGGAGATGTCTTTGCCGTCAGCGAGATCTTGGGTGATCCCCGCCTGATCTCTTGAGGCGGTGCACCAGGTGAGGCGTTCGGCAATGTTTTGGGCTGCTCGTTTCTTCAAGTCCATGTGGACATGGTTAGCACAGGAGGGATGGGAAGTCAAACGGGATGTCTTTATAAGTAACTAATATTACTAATAAAGTAGAATTTTCAAATCGCCTTCTCCAGCCATTTTCCGAGTAGACATAGGTGGGGACTCGCATCGGGTCACCAACATCCCATAGGGAGCCTCGGGGCGTGCCTGACGGCCGTGTTAGGGAGAGGTGCTCGGCTGCAAGCGAAAATCAAAAGTTGGACAATTATTTAGATTTTTTTTTGATTTTTTTAAATTGTGATCGGAGCCAGCTCGGCGCTTATATCGAATATCCAGATATGACATTAGAACGCTATCATCAAATGGGGCAAGTTATCGAGAAGTTCTTGCGTTGTGAAACCTTTCCAATAGCCTATAAACTGATCAAAGACGAAAAGGAGATCCCAGAAAAGGCTTTACGCCCTATGCGCAATTATAAACACCGGCTGTTGATCTGCCAGTGCCTGCACCTTACCAAAACCACGGGACGTACGCATGCCTTGATGCCGGAGGACAACTACTGTCTGGAAGGCTCCTGTGCCCATGGATGGGTGGAAAAGCCGCCTTATATGCAAGACGGCACGGCTATCTATCCGCGACTTATCCCGGACCCGGAGGTGGCCCGGAAATTCGAACTGGACAAACCTGTCGTGCCAGTCGAGAAAGGCTACAAGGGTGTGGTGATGTCGCCGCTTAGCTGGACCAAAGTCGAGCCCGATCTGGTGCTGCTAAGTCTAAATGCCGCACGCATGAATCGTATGATCGAAGGCATTTGCGATCAGACGGCTGAAACCATCGTGGCGGAAAACAGCGGCCGCGGCGGTTTGTGCTGCTGGGGGATCGCACCGGCCATGAACACCGGCAAACCTACCTACGTCATTCCGACCTTCGGTGAGTACCGGTTCACTGGAGACAGCGAAGACGACATGTGGTTCGTTCTGCCGGTTTCCTATCTGGAAACTCTGGTCAAGGGCTTCGAGCATATGTACAAAGCCGGCTGGCGCTATCCAATTCCGCGTTTCATAGAACATGAACCGCGTTGGCCTGACGGCATGTACGGCTATGAAACTTTTGAAGCCTACACCCAAAAGACCGCCCAGGGAGAAAAATACGAAGATTTCAAAGATGACTGGATGGGTAGCTATACTGATAAAGACTGGTTTAAGAAGTAAACTCAAGATTACCTATCCGTCGTCGCCGGAGTCTCAAGGTGCAACGGACTGCCAAAAACGCATCGCTACTCAAAAGTTCATCGGTCGAAGCTAGACGTCCGAAACTCACCTTGCTTGTCGAAATCACCTGTGAGGACGAGGACTCTCTCGTATCACAATAAAGTTGAGCTTCACCTTAGAGAACCCCAAGTCAGACACCCCCGGCGAAGCCGGTGGCTTGATGAGCGGGGCCGTCTCAAAGACGGTCGCCCTAGTTCCAAGTTCAGTGGTTACGTGTAGGGAGTTCTTTCAAGTATGAACAGCCTAAAACCGACCATCATCTCCGGATTCTTGCTCCCGTATGTAAGTGCGAACCTGTTCGAGTTCGAAACCAACCGTCGAAACAGCATAGCCTCTTGCCCAGAAATGTTCGCCTGTAAAGTTGCGCTGTTTTCCTCCAAATTGTCTGGCAATCGCAATGGCACTTTTCCCTTTGAGAAAGCCTATCACGGAGGCTACCGAATGTTTCGGCGGAATTGCGATACACATGTGGACATGATCTGTCATCAGATGCCCTTCAAGAATCTGGCATTCCTTCTGGCGTGCCAGTTCATGAAATATGGGGCCAAGATTTCTGCGAATTTGTCCAAACACCGTCTTTCTCCGGCGTTTGGGAACGAAAACAACATGATACTTGCAATTCCACTTTGAATGGGACAAGCTTTGGTAAGGTTCTGTCATGGAATTCTCCTCTGGTATTCAAGCTCATCAAACCACCGGAGGAGAATTCTACTCCTGGAACGCTCAAAGCTTTGCAAGTCTCACTGGTCGAACCAGTGGCTTACCAATTTGAGTTAAGGCTTGACCGGCATTTTCAGATCATTGAGAAAACAAGATTTCCTGGACAGTATCAATTTAGGTCCAATGCGATGTTTTTGAAGTACTATTTATGCTTGCCGGCAAAGATAAGATCGGATATAGTAATATTGTATACTTTATCAGAGTTATTATTTATATTTTAACCATTCCCCTTACAGATGGGCTTTATCGGGGGCTGAGCAGGCACAGTATGATGGGCTAGATTTCTTTCAGCAAAACGCCTCGGTGCTAATGCGGAAGGAACAGAGTAAATGGATTTGAGTGCGACTAGACTCACACTAATTACAGTCAAATCACAGGGGGATGAATGAAGGAAAACGGCAAAATCAAGATATTACTACTTACCGGTTTTCTCGGCTCTGGAAAAACAACCTTGCTTAGAAGAATCCTAGCATGGGAACAAGACTTGACCGGTACTATGGTCCTGGTGAACGAGTTGGGCAAAGTCGGAATCGATGGCGCACTTCTCAAGAATGGAGAGACTGATATAGTAGAGCTCAACAGCGGCTGTATTTGCTGCAGCATGAAGTCGGACCTGCTCCAGACCCTGCTGGACATCGGCACTCGTTTTCAGCCAAAAAGAATCCTGATGGAGGCGACCGGAGTTGCCAAACCAAAGTCAGTGGCCGAAGTGATTGAAGATCCTGCACTGAGAGGCACAATGGAGATTCAGAAAATCATCACCGTCCTCGATGTCCGATTTTGGACCGAGAGGGAAAAATTCGGGTCTTTTTTCATGGACCAAATCGAGCAGGCCCACGTTGTGTTGCTCAACAAAATAGACACAGTGGAAAAAGATCGCATTGCACAGTCCCTGGCAGAAATGAAAGAGCACATCCCCGATTCAATGGTCATCCCAACTCAATTTTGCGAGATAGATCCGGAGATTCTATGGGCTGAACTCGAAAAACCTCGCACATTGACAGATATCACCCCATTTTACACCTCGCTTCATGACATCCCCGGCGCGCAGGTCCACGGCCATGCAGGTCATGACCATGGACCTGACAGCCATGCCCACGGTGAGCAGGCTGGATTTGTAACTTTCAGCTTCGTTGAGCAGAATCCGTTCGACGAAAACAAGTTCCAGGCGTTCTTGGAGGATGCCCCTTGGGAACTATTTCGCATCAAAGGTTCCGTTCGATTTCCAGGCCGCACTGGATTGCTCAATTTCGTTAGCGGCAAACCCAACTGGGAAAACTGGCATGGTGACCCAGCAACCAGGCTGGCTTTTGTAGGGTGGAAAGTTGAGGAACAGCAAATACTTAACCAAATCAAACAGTGTGTTTTGCCCGCAGCCTGAAAAGGCTAGTGTTTTCCATACACTCCACTCCTCGTCTCACCCGTGGGGGCCGATCTCAAAGGAACATATGCCACTTTGAGTCGTTGCTTCCGCGGGCTTCAATTCTTCCAGCTTATTGACCTTTAGGTGACTAATGCAAAACTCCCCACTTCGCCCAGTGTTACACAGAGGCTGGCTGGGCAACGAGGGCGATCGTGTTTTGGTACTTTAGCATCGATGTAAGATGATCGTGCCAATCGGTTTCGAGTAAGTAACTTGGAGATGGTCTATGAAGGCTTCATAGAACGGTATAAAGCAACTGCAAGATGAAGCCGGACAGGACGGCCACCACCAGCATAGTCGCTGCAAAAGCTGCCACCAGCCGCCACTTGAATATGGATGCAAGCAGGGCGATCTCGGGGACACACTTACACTTACACCTGCTCCCCCAATGATATGGGCCATGACCGCTCCGATGCCCATGCCCTTGGCCATCAGCACCGAGGCAATGGGAAGCATGGTTTCGACGCTATTATCCTTAGGAGCCCCGACCAACGCCGCAACGGTTATCGCAAACGGATTCAGCACCAGCAACCCCGATTACGAAAGCTTCTGGAACAAAACCGAAAATTAAGGCACCGATTCCTACACCCACGAACAGGCGGGGCAGCACCTGGCGAAAAAGCTTCAAAGTTTCGTGCACAGCGCTCTGGAATCTCTCTTTCCTGGTTGGCGGCCTGATCATGTCAAACGTTACGGTTGCGACACGATGTCGCATAGTTGAGTGTACTCAGGTACTTACCTTGAGTACCCGGCATGTTCCTGCCGGACCCTACGCAGGCGTGCTACCGTTGCGCTGATGACGGGGTGCGAAGCCCTGCGGACAATGTACCGAATCGGGCTCAAATGGTGACAGGCGAGCCCCTCGGGGAATCCTCCCCCGTTAAGGGCTAGGGACGGACGATATGGTGAAGGTATCTGAATGCTTGCAAGCGTCGTAATCGGCTACAGACCTACGAGGATTAACCAAGTTTTCCAGGTCGATGGCTGCTCCCCAGTGTGAGTGGCAAGTGGTCAGGATGCAGGTCTCCTAACTGCCTGCACGGAATCGTAGGACCACCGGCGTAGAGAGCGCACCTAAGTCATCCATTGGATCAACTGTGCGGAACGTGGAAACCTCGTATCTCCGCCTGGTCGTCCAGGCAGGCGAACCGCAAGGCACGCTGTTGGAGGTGCGGGAGTAAGATGCTGGAACAAGCGAAGGCCATCCTGTAATGGGGTGGATACGGGTTCAAGATTTGCCCAGCCCGAAAGGGAGCAGACGTCCGGCGGGTGTCTCGTTGCGAGAAAGCTGAGCGAACCACATCAAGGAAGGAAAGCAAATGAGCACGGCTTCGGCCAGTGTGTGCACCTTCCCCCGAAAGGCATTGTGGCTGTTGGCATGTATCGCAAAGTTGATGAGGGATGTCCTTCATCGGCGGGTGGCCCCACAAGGGTTCACTTTTGAGATGCTTGAGCCGTGTGAGGGGAAACTTTCAAGCACGGTTCTGAGGGGGGAAAGGGGCCGCAAGGCCCCTGACCTACCCGGTCACAATCGCAGGCGCGACAGGAAGCAGTTTGGAGTTTTGCCATCTTGTATTCGCCGGTTAGACCAAGACGTTCCCACAAGACTCCCATGAGCACTGCGGCAAAAGAAATTAACGTTGCATAAATTTAAAGTAATCTTCCAACCCATAAGGGTAGAAAGCAAACCGAAAATTACTGGGTTCAGAAGAGGTGATGCAATAAGAAAAGACATGGATGCGGCAAACGGGGGGCCGCTGTCGAGCAGATCCATCAGGATGGGTATGGTGGGGCAGAAGCAAAAAAAAGTCGCGGCTACCTGCAAGAGAGCCCCAAATATTACCCAACCATTTTGGGGGCCTATTCAAGACCCCTTGAATGGTCCTCTTGGAAATAAACTCCTGTAGCAAGGCCGCTAGAAATGAAACACCCACAAACAAAACAAGCAGTTTAGCGGAAATGAATACAAAATACTTGCATGCGGTGTTGAGGTTGTTGAGTTCCAGAGATATTGCTTTATTCCTCCAAGTTGGCGTTGCAGTTTGACGCATCGGTTGGACGGGTATCATTTTTTAGAGCCACGAGCATATAGGAAGCAGTTTCTCTTTATGCCTCAGCGGCAATTCGGTGCGCCTTATCTCCTCAACCGTCAGGCTGTAAACCTTGCGTTTGCATCCACCGACGACTTCCGGTAAAACTGTGACCAATCCCTCGATGGCAAATTCCTTCAGCAGCATGAGACTGCTACCGAAAGGGGCGGCTTTCGAGTCCGGCCTTGCAATCTGCAACCTGCCCCTAAAGGTTTACAAAACTCACCGACTACCCTCGTTCTTCTTTGATGAGGTGCTTTGCGATACTGCGAAAGAGGCTTGTTTTGTTTTTTTACTCATTTCGTTGATTTGGTTTATGGTTTTTCGTAATTTTTCGCCACCACAACTAGGGTGCATTTTGTTCGGAAAATTTCTGCCCAAGTATGATAAGGCAAACTGTCAATACCTTGGGCAGGCTTCGCCAGCGAAAAATGCAACCCAGCTGGGGTTTTCTAACCCGTTAAGCAAAATTGGCTGAACAAAAAATCAAATCAGCGAAATGAGAGTGATTATATTTGAGTTAGATTATTTAGCTCTAGCCCAACGCATAAGTTTTTTGGGGCGAACCTGTATACCTTAATTTAAAGTATCGACATATTTCTTCATCGATTTGTGCGCGTGATCTATAATCCGCGTGATCAAATCAGTGTTTGAAGAGCTTTTCAAATCACATGCTGCTTGCTGAAAGCACCAATTTGGTGAACCAGAGAAAAAACCTTGCCAGCAATTATGTATTGATGTATTGTTACTCAACAATATATAGAGGAGGCAGAACTGTGAGACAATTTATCAAGATAATGAAAGCGCTGTCAGATTCGAACCGCGTCAAAATCGTAAAGATTCTGCAACGCAAATCCCTATGTGTCTGCGAAATCCAGGCGGCCCTTGGAGTCTCGCAACCGACCGTATCGAGTCATCTCAAGGTACTGCAAGAAGCAGGACTGGTGGGGTACCAAAAAGATGGCTTATGGGTCAACTATTATGTCACCAACGGCGAAAGCAGCCCTTATGCGGCAGCTCTACTTGGAAATCTGAGACATTGGCTGGAGGAAGAACCTGAAATCATGAAACTTTTTAAAAATCTTCCCAGTATATCGAGGGAAGGAATCTGCAAGAAATCATTGCAGGAAGATACATAGAGGAATCTCGATATAAAACTTTGCAAGCGGAGTATTATATGACCGAAAAGCAGGTTACTCGAATCAAGGTCGGGAAATTCGGAGTGGGCATCATCGGCATCAAAGAACTTATCGAGGAAATGGCTGAGGACTGCGCCAATAAGGATAATAATGAAATCCAGGAACATATGTTGGAGCAGTTGGGGAAGAGTAACTACATCCCATCTGGAGCCAAGGAAGAATACGGCCGGGCCTTTCTTCGTGAGTTCCGCAAATTCATGGGGCAACCCTATGAGGAGGAATCTTCGAGGGAAGTTGAGATTAAGATCCTCGGTCCAGGGTGTCCCCAGTGCGATCAACTTGAAAAAACCATTATGGAGCTACTCACTGAACTGAATCTACCTGCCAGTCTCGAGCATGTACGGGACATGAAAGAGATTGCGAGATACCGCATCATGTCCACCCCGGCGCTGCTGATCAATGGCAAGGTGGTGGCCAAGGGAAATGTGCCGACCAAAGATAAGATCAAAAAATGGGTGACCGAGGCCGCTGCCCAGGCAGCCACCAAATAGGAGTCATATAGCATGAATTCGAGCAATGAAAAAACCTGTTACTATACCGTCAAGGGAACAGGCCTCCCAATCGAGGCCGGGCCGGACCGCCGCATATTGGTCAGGCAAGCTATGCTGGCGGTGTTGCTGCTCCTCGCCTGGTGGCTCATCTATCGAAATCTTTCCGATTTCTCCAAATTTGTTACCTACAGTTTGCTGGACTTATCGGCATCAAGCCATCTGGGCAGCGCGGTCGAGTTTTTTCTGTATGACACCCCAAAGGTGCTGATGCTGCTCATATTGGTCGTTTTCGGAGTTGGTGTGGTGCGATCGTTTTTCACTCCCGAGCGCACTCGCGTGATCTTGGCGGGTAAACGAGAATCTCTGGGCAATATACTGGCCGCCTTGCTTGGCATTGTCACCCCTTTTTGCACCTGTTCGGCGGTGCCTCTTTTTATTGGCTTTGTTACCGCCGGGGTACCGCTCGGAGTCACTTTTTCCTTTCTGGTGGCCTCACCCATGGTGAATGAGATCGCCCTGGTCCTGCTCTACGGATTGTTCGGTTGGAAAATTGCTGCTATCTATTTGAGCATGGGACTGCTCATCGCCATGGTTTCCGGCTGGACCATCGGCCGGTTACACATGGAACGACAGCTTGAGGGCTGGGTCTATGAGATGCGGGAGGAAGGCGAGGAAGAGCCTGACGAACAATCTTTGGCCTGGAAGGAGCGAATCGATTACGGCCTGGAGGCTGTGCGCACCATTGTTGGAAAAGTATGGATGTACGTGGTGCTTGGCATTGCCGTAGGTGCCGCCATTCACGGCTATGTCCCGGAAGGTTTCATGGCTTCGATCATGGGCAAAGGGGCTTGGTGGTCGGTGCCGCTTGCAGTGATCATTGGACTTCCCATGTATTCGAACGCTGCCGGAATCATCCCAGTGGTGCATGCCTTGATCGGCAAAGGCGCCGCTTTGGGCACGGTTTTGGCTTTTATGATGTCGGTCATTGCCCTGTCGTTGCCTGAGATGATCATTCTGCGAAATGTCCTCAAAGTTCGTCTGATCGCAACCTTTATTGCTGTAGTTGCCTGCGGTATCCTGTTGGTCGGCTATTTATTCAATATCCTGATTTAAATTTGTCTCTTCGGGAGAAAGCGATGAAAGAATTCGTCAAGGTAGCAAAAGCCCTTTCAGAGCCCAATCGGGTGAAAATACTTAAGCTGTTGCAGCACAGGGCCATGTACGTCTGCGAGATTCAAGAACTTTTAGGAATAGCGCAACCGACCGTTTCGAGCCATTTGAAATGGCTGACAGATGCCGGTTTGGTTGTCTACCAGAAAGACGGTCTGTGGGTGAGCTATAGCCTCGCCGACGGCAGCAGCACACCTTATGCGGCAAGCCTCTTGGGTCACCTCAGGCACTGGTTGGAGGATTCGCCGGAGGTGCTGGAGATGGCAGCTAGATTGCCCGACATCACCCGACAGCGTGTTTGCGGCAAGCTTGAGGTCTAACGTGAGCGATTCATTGTGACGCTAAATGAGAATTTAAAGCTAGGTTCAATCCGGTTGAATCTGTAAACGCAAAAGGAGATTTCATTATGAGCAATGCCCAAGTCACTGCTAAAGAACCGTCAAGAGACGATGTGCTGGAGAGCCGGGAGGAAATGGAGCCGAGCCGCATCGATTGGAAAACCATTTGGATGCCCATGCTGCTGATTGTGGGGACATTTCTGGTGCTGTTCTATCTGCCCATGGGCAACAAACGGTTTACCGGCGCCATCATGGAATCGCTCTCGCTTGCCAAATGGTATGCTCAGGAGCACGTGCTGTTGTGCCTGGTGCCGGCTTTTTTCATCGCCGGAGCGATTTCATGCTTCGTGTCCCAGGCTGCGGTGATGCGCTACTTGGGGCCGACTGCTAAGAAGGTGGTGGCTTACGGAGTATCATCGGTTTCGGGAAGCATTTTGGCGGTTTGCTCGTGCACGGTATTGCCGCTTTTCGCCGGCATCTGGAAACGCGGCGCCGGACTGGGACCGGCCATTGCGTTCCTTTATTCGGGCCCGGCCATAAACATCCTGGCCATTGTGCTGACCGCCAGAATCCTCGGCATGCCCCTGGGCATAGCACGTGCCGTTGGGGCTATTCTTTTCAGCGTTGTCATCGGCTTGCTGATGCATTTTATCTTCCTCAAGGAAGAAAAAGAGAAGGCACGGGCGGCGCTCAATTTCCCGCAGGCCGAGGTCGAGCGCCCCCTGTGGCAAAATGTGGTCTATTTTGCCACCATGGTGGGTCTTCTGATCTCCGCGACCTGGGGCAAACCCGCCGATCCGGTGGGCTTATGGAATGCCGTGTATCAAATCAAATGGTGGCTGACCGGGGCTTTTGCCATAGTCTTGGGAGTTGAGCTCAGCATCTGGTTTCGGGTGAAAGCGGTCAAAGTGGCCATTGCCGGTGTCATTGTGGCGGCCTTGGCGTTCGCCTTTCCCCATGAGCCGCTGGTTGCCTTTGGGGCCGGCATCATCGCCCTCACGGTGCTCATCACCACAACCCGCGGGGAAGCCGAAGAGTGGTTTCTTTCCACCTGGGGCTTCACCAAGCAGATCACGCCGCTCCTGTTCGGTGGCGTGCTGGCGGCGGGAACTGTTATTGGGCCAGCCAGGCACTGAAGGGCTTATTCCTTCGCATTGGGTGAGCGGACTGGTGGGAGGAAACTCGCTGGGCGCCAATTTCTTTTCCGCTATTGTGGGGGCATTCATGTATTTTGCAACCCTTACAGAAGTCCCCATCCTGCAGGGTCTGATCGGCTCAGGTATGGGCCAGGGTCCGGCACTGGCCCTGCTTTTGGCCGGCCCGGCGCTGTCTTTGCCCAACATGCTGGTGATTCGAAGTGTGATGGGAACCAAAAAGACTGTGGTGTTTGTGACGCTCGTGGTCATTATGTCAACCATCTGCGGGCTGATCTTCGGCCATTATTTCCATTAATAACAAAGGAGAATCACATGGAAATTAAAGTATTGGGTCCTGGCTGCCCTAAGTGCCAGCAAACGGAAAAGGTGGTGAAGGAAGCGGTGCATGAGGCTGGGGTGCAGGCCAGTATCGAAAAAGTGACCAATATACTGGACATTGGAAGCTACGGAGTGTTCGGCACACCCGCCGTGATTGTTGACGGTGAAGTCAAATCAGTTGGAAAAGTCCCCACCAAGGAAGAGGTCAAAGGGTGGATTAGCTAGAGGCTGGATGGCGGAGGCTAGAGGTAGGAAGCGGGAGGGCAGTTTGTTGCTTTCCAGCCTCTTGCTTCGAGCTTCCAGGTTCTAGTCTCCAATTGCGGGCTTTTAATATGTTCAGATGGTAAAGGAGGACAAAAATGTCTGAAAGTTGTTGTATAAAGGGTGGAAACATCATGATTTTGGCCTGCTCCGGGGGCTCCAATGTGGGCCAGCTGTCCAATCAGGCTGCAGTCGAACTGACTCAAGAAGGTTTTGGCAAGATATTCTGTTTGGCCGGTATTGGCGGCAAATTGCAGGGCTTTATACAATCGGCGAAAGATGTCCCCGAGATGGTGGTCATCGACGGCTGTGAACTTGGCTGCGCCAAGGCCACTTTGGAGCAGGCCGGAGTGCAGCTCAAAACGTATTTGGTGTTGACCGACCTCGGCATCAGTAAAAATAAAGATTTCAACCTGAAGCGAGAAGAGGTCGAGCAGGTCAAGGGGGCGATCAAGCAGGCCTGCATGGGAGAGCAACAAAAGGCAGCTGTTTGAGCGGATGCCCTATGCCCCCATGCACCAACCAAGGAGGTGCATTATGTTACTCAGCGGTTATCGAAAAGAAATCATCCGACCGGAATGCCGACGAGAGGCGGAATCCCTCCACTGTATCGCCCATCTCAATGAGGATATCGGCGCGGCCCTGCCTTATCTTAACGCGGTGCTGGGGGGCTTTCAGTATACCAAGGATCCACCCTCGGTTGCCTTTAAGGTGCACGGAAAGTTGATTGCGGTTCATCCGCGAAAGATCGCAGTGAATGCGCTTAGAGACGAGACGGAGGCGGACAAGATCCTCGCTTGGCTCAAGGACGAAGTCAACGCGGCGTGGGAGAATCGCGCAACCATCGAGCCTCGCTTTGAAGGTGCCCCGAAGCCCAAGGTAATCGACATCTTGAGGTTGCTGCCAAAGACCAATTGCCTTGAATGCGGCCAGCCCACTTGCATGGTTTTTGCCACCCAAGTGGCTGAAGGCGGTAGAGGCCCCGAGGATTGTCCGCCATTGACCGGAGAAAACAAAATCAAGCTGGAAGCCTATCTGCAGCAGTTTCAATTTGAATAAAAAGAGTGAGCAGTGAACGGTGAGCAGAAAAATAGCACCTGTTATGCTTGTGACTGCCCCGGCCATGGGGCTTAGTGAGAGCATTAACAAAGACGATTAGAATGGGAAAGCTGAAAGTTTTATTTTTATGCACCGGAAACTCTTGCCGCAGTCAGATGGCTGAAGGCTGGACGCGACACATGAAGGCGGATCTGATCGAACCATACTCGGCCGGGGTAGAACCGCATGGGATTGATCCAAGGGCAGTAAAGGCGATGGCAGAAGCCGGCATAGACATATCGCAACACCGTTCGAAGGATGTCTCTGAGGTCGCACATATCTCCTTTGATTACGTCGTTACCGTATGTGACAGAGCGCACGAGTCGTGCCCGTTTTTCCCCGCTAAAACCAAAGTGGTGCACGTGGGATTTGAAGATCCGCCAAGACTTGCAGCGGGTTGTTCGACCGATAAAGAAGCGATGATTCATTACCGGCGCGTGCGTGATGAAATCAGGACCTTTGTGGAAAAGCTTCCGGAAGTGCTTGCTAAAATGAGTGAGCGGCGAACGGACAATTCTGGTTCAAAACATGCGGGCTTGCAATGGCCACTGTTCACTCATCATTGCTCACTGACAAGGGAGGATTATTGAAATGGAATCAGTGGCCAAGCGGCTTTCCTTTTTGGACCGTTTCCTGACGCTGTGGATTTTTCTGGCCATGGCGGTTGGAGTCGGCGGCGGATATTTCTATCCAGGCATTCGCAATGTGATCAATTACTTTCAGGTGGGAACGACCAACATCCCCATTGCCATCGGGTTGATCCTGATGATGTATCCGCCTCTTGCCAAAGTGAAGTATGAAGAGCTCGGTCAGGTCTTCCGCAACGTCAAGGTGTTGGTGCTTTCTCTGGTGCAAAACTGGATCGTCGGTCCTATCCTGATGTTCCTGCTTGCCGTTGCCTTCCTCTCAGGGCACCATGAATTCATGGTGGGATTGATCCTGATCGGTCTCGCCCGCTGCATCGCCATGGTCATCGTATGGAACGATCTTGCCGGTGGCGATACGGAATACTGCGCCGGGCTGGTGGCCTTCAACTCCATTTTTCAGGTGCTCTTCTTTTCCGTTTACGCCTACATCTTCATTACCGTGCTCCCACCGTTGATCGGCATCACGGGTGCTGTGGTCAATATTTCCATCGGCCAAATTGCGGAAAGCGTTTTCATCTATCTCGGGATTCCCTTCATTGCGGGCATGCTCTCGCGACTGATCGGTCTGAAGACCAAAGGCGGGGAGTGGTATGAACATAAATTCATCCCGAGGATCAGCCCCATCACCCTGATCGCGCTGCTTTTTACCATTCTTGTGATGTTTTCCCTCAAAGGCGAATACATTGTCGAGCTGCCGCTGGACGTGGTTCGTGTGGCGATTCCCCTGTGTATCTATTTTGTCGTCATGTTCTTAGTGAGTTTCTACATGTCGGCCAAGGTCGGCGCAACTTACGGGCAGGCGACCACCTTGAGCTTCACCGCCGCTTCGAACAACTTCGAGCTTGCCATAGCGGTGGCCGTAGCCGTGTTCGGGGTGGACTCAGGCGAGGCTTTTGCAGCCGTTATCGGTCCTCTGGTGGAAGTTCCGGTTTTGATCAGCCTGGTGAGCGTGGCTCTGAGATTCAAGCAGAAATATTTCACCCCACCGGCATGTGCGGTTTGCGGGGCCGAAGCAGGGAGCTCGCTCTTTTTTCAATGCCGCAGAGGTGATGCGGAGGTTTTGTTGTGCCCCACTTGCACACATGAATCCCTGCGTGCGGACTCCACTTCCGGCGCGGAGAGACACTGAAGAGGTTATCGGTTTGTACATTAGACACTTAGACGCTGAGGAGACACACCCATGTTGGAAAAAATGGTACTGGCCACAGACCTTTCCGAGGACTGGGACCGGATCGTAGGCTGCGGTGCTGAGCTTCGCGCGCTGGGGGCCTCGCAGGCGATACTCACCCATGTCATCATTACCAAAGGCCTGGTCGGGGCGGATGAATCAGCACGTGCGGCAGCCCGTCCTAAGCTGGAAGAACAAAAATCACAGTTGGAAGGCCAGGGGTTTGAAGTGGTCGTAGAGACCCCGGTCGGCCTGCCGGCTTTTTCGTTGAATGAGGTGGCGCAAAAACATTGTGCTTCTATTATTGTGCTGGGCTCGCACGGTAAATCGGCCTGGCGGGAGGCGGTGCTCGGCTCCGTCTCTGCCGCCGTGCTGCACAATGCCCGATTTCCGGTCTTACTGATCAATGTCGATCGCCTCATGGAAGGAGGACGTGAAGGCAGTTGCCAGTTGCGCACTTCAGAGTTGCTGCGCCACGTTCTTTTTCCGACCGATTTTTCGGAAGTAGCTGCCGGGGCTGCCGAATATCTCAAGTACCTGGTTCCCAAGGGGCTTTCCGAAGTCACCGTGCTGCACGCGTTGGAGACCGTCTACATCTCGCCTTTGTCCGTACTGAAGCAGCCCGAGGATGCCGGCCAAAGCGAGATTGAAGCTGTGGTCAAGGATATGGAGCTTGCCGGAGTGCCAAAGGTTCATAGCAGGATTTCCAAGGGGCATCCTGTGTCGAACATAATGGAGCACCTGACGACAGGAGACTATTCCCTGGTGGTCATGGGCACTCAAGGAAAAAGCCTCCTCTCTGAGATGCTCCTGGGAAGTGTTGCTTATAACATAGCTCGGCTTGCTCCCTGTCCGGTCCTTTTGATTCCCAGAATGGCATGAATTTGAGAACTTCTTCCCATTTCAATGGCGGTGGTTCTGACTGTTTCTACACTCCATCGAGGTGAATATGAATGGTGTTAATGGGCATACTTACACGCGATTAAAGAGCATTCCGCAGGCTGCGGCAATTTTGCTTATTAGCGCACTTTTTGCCCTTTTCATTAATGGATTACGGCCGGGAAGAATTCCCTGGGTGGCAGACTGGTCACCCCAGGCGCAGTTGAGTCTGGATTCGGGCGGGAGCCTGGAGGTTTCGCTGGAAGAAGCGGAAACGCTTTTCTTTGCCCGGGCAGCCCTGTTTTTGGATGCCCGCTCGCCGAAGCTCTATGGGGAGGGCCATATCGAAGGGGCACACAATCTGCCATGGGAACAATTTGATGAGTATTTCCCCGAGGTCATGGCAGGGGTATCTCCGGATACGCCCATTGTTGCCTACTGCGACGGAGAGGGCTGCGGGCTGAGTAAGGAATTGGCGACAGTGCTGCTCGGTGAGGGCTACAGCAATGTGCGGGTGCTGGTCAACGGCTGGACGCTTTGGCAGGAAAACAACCTCCCCTCTGCAGCGGGTTTCGAGGAGCCCCTCGCTGACGTGGCGATTCCCGATCAATCATGAGCCGGATAGGAATGCAGGATAAAATCATGTTCCACCGGAAGACTCGTTGTCTTCGCCTGAAAATTAGACCATGCGAATCACCGGCATTGGAAAATACTCGCAGTTCTGGATTACTGATCACAGCGGGGATCTATTTCATCATACGAGTAACGCCAATGGGTGGCGTTGTTAGTCAACGCGCTGTGATTTTGGCCTGGTCCCTGGTCTCGTTTTTGACATTCGGCATGGTGCTTGTGGCAGCTGAAATTGTGTGGGCGGGTGGCATGGGTCAGCCCTCGTCTTATCTGCCAAAATTGACCTCCTATCTACAGGTACGTTATACCGATCCCAATGCCGGTGAGGATCGGCTAGCTCTCCGCCGGTTTAAGGCCTGGATCGATGGTGGTCCCGCGGACAAGCTTCACTACCATATTCAGTTTATTTTCAAAGCCAACAACGGCAGCGTTACCGATGATAGCGTTTTTCTGGAAGACGCCTATATCGTTTATCCGTTAGGTTCCAGCCTTTTTCTCAAAGCGGGTCAGTTCATTCCACCGTTTGGTTTGGAGCGGTTTCAGCCGGATTGGAGCCTGGATTTTGTGGACCGCACCGATGTCACCAGCAGGCTGGTGGTGAATGGTGATCTGGGGGACAGTTTTGCTCGAGACCGCGGGCTGGAGTGCGACTGGGAGCACAGCGACTGGAAGCTGGCAGCAGGTATCTTTCATGGTGCCGGAGCCAACAACGCTCCTCACGGCAACGGTCCCTTGGGGGTGGCGCGTTTGAGTTACGGTCGTGAAGGGCCTCAAGGGGAGCATCAGTGGCTGTGGCGAGCTGGATTCGCAGGTTCGGCGCGCAGAGATGCGGATCAGGATTTTTCAGCTCAGTTGCCTGGCTTGAGCAAGAGTTTGACGAGCCATTTTGAGGGGCAGGACATGCGCTTGAACGCCTTTGCGCAGGCCAGTTGGGGACCGTTAAGCGCTCAGGGCGAGTATTTCCGAGTCTGGCTTGAGCCCACTGCGGGAAACGAAATCGCGGCCACCGGCGTCTATGGACAGGTGGCCTATTTACCCATCAAAAGTGTGACTTTGGGGTTGCGCTACGAGTGGTTCGATTCTGATGTGCATGACCCGGCAATCTCCTCTTCCAGCCAATGGACGGTTGCGGCAACCTATGACCTGCCCTGGCTGCCGCTGCGACTTGCCACCGACTATAGTTGGTCCAATGGGGGAACCGGGCCATCCTGCATCTGGCGCATCCAGGTGCAGTATTTCCTGATTAAAGGATTTAGGCTGGGTTGCGGTTAGATGCTATTCCATAATGACATTAGGAGGTATTATGATGAAAGATCTCAATGAATTGTTCGAAGTCGGCATGAAGTTTCATGGCCATAAATGTCCCGCCATGCCTATGGGGCTGAGAGCTGGCATGGCCGCCATGAAAACCCTCGGAGTGGAACGCGCGCAGGATAAAGAGCTTTTTGTAATCTCGGAAACCGGCAAAGGCCACGCGGCCGGTTGTTTTTTAGACGGCATCATGACCGCCACAGGGTGTACTTACGGCAAATCGAATATCGAGAAAAGCTATTTCAACAAAATGGCCTTCACTCTAATCGATCAGCAGACCGGCCGGGCTGTGCGGGTGTCACTCAAAGCTGATTTTTTCGACAAAGCCCTGGCTTCTCCCTTCGTTCAAAAGCGTAAGGCGGGAGTCCCGCCCCAGAGCATCGAGCCCGAAATTGCCGACCCTCTCGTAGAGCGAATTCTTGCCCTTGACGAGAAAGCCTTTTTGGACATCGGCCCAGTGCATCAGGTGGAGGTCAAGAAGGGGAAAGCAAGCTTCACGGCAAAACGTTGCGCCGATTGCGGTGAGTTGACGTTTGTAAACAAGCTGCGTGTAAAAGAGGATGGCAAACTGGTCTGTATCCCCTGTTCCGGCTACCAGGCCTGAAAAGAATTGTCATCATGGCGCGATGGTTTAATTACTGTGGTTTTGCATTTTTGCCGTAACCAGTTGTTGTTATTTCAACCACAAAGAACACGAAGGTCACGAACAGAGTTCTATCTAATCCATTTGTTTTTCTTCGTGTTTCTTCGTGCCCTTCGTGGTTTAGAAAGAAATTGCAAAAGTGCAGTAATAAGTTCTCGGGCAAGCACGCAGGGAGAAATGAAATGCCGGTTCATATGCTAGGCTTGTTGTTTGTTCTGTTTCTAGTTGTTTCCGCTGTCTTTTCGATGTTTGGTCAAGGAGGCGGGGCTTTTTATGTTCCAATGCTGCTGGCGCTTTCTGTGCCAATGTATGTGGCCGCCACTACCAGCCAGGTGCTGATCATGGTGGTATCATTTTCATCGATGCTGGTTTTTGCCAAGGCGAGAACGGTAGACTGGAAACTGGTCCTGCTGATTGAGCCGCCCACAAACGTCGGGGCCTTTCTGGGCGGTTACCTCTCGCCTTTCATTCCTCCTATCTATGCCAAAGTCTGCTTTGCCGGGGTGCTCCTGATAGGCGCTTATTATATGTATAAACCGCCTCGCTTGACTGAAGAATATGCCGGCCACTCGGAGCACTGGTGGCTGTGGCAGCGAACGGGAGTCGCCGAACCCTATGCCATCAACATTCTTGTGCTGGTCCCTATAATGCTTCTGGCTGGATTCGTCGCCGGTATGCTGGGGGTTGGAGGGGGTCTTCTTAAAGTGCCGGCGGTGGTAGTCCTCGGAGGTGTGCCCATGAGTATTGCCGTTGGGAGTTCTTCGCTCATGATCGGAGTAACTGCTCTAACCGGGTTTGTGGGCCACTTGTTACGGGGCCACTTTGACTTGATGCTGACTGCAGTTTTGGCTGGGGCGGTGCTGATCGGATCTCAAATCGGCCCACGCTTTGCCGTAAGAACCCATCAGACCAGTCTCAAAAAGTACTTTGCCTTGTTGCTTGTGGCCATCGCAGCGTGGCTCGTCTACGGGGTGATTCGATAGTAACACTGCCCTGACAGGCAGCAAAGGAGAATACCATGGCGCATAATCCTGAAGGTTCCCATTCCTGCTGTGCACAACATGCAAGCCACGAACACGACCTCATATCGGATCATGGTGAAGAGCACACTCACAGCACCTACTGCACTCATCATCACGTGGATGTGGAAAGCGCCAGCGGGTCGCGGCTGTTGATCACTTTGGGGCTCAATTTCATTATTCCAGTGGCGCAGGTGATTGGCGGCATATACGCCGGCAGTGTAGCGCTGATCTCCGATGCAACCCACAATTTCAGCGACTTTACCGCTATCCTGGTAGCTTACTTTGCCTACCTGATTGGACGCAAAGGGGCTTCTCCGCGCAACACCTTCGGCTATCAGCGCGCCGAAGTGCTGGCCGCTTGTTTCAATATAGTTATCCTGATGGGGGCGGCAGGTTTTATCATTTACGAAGCCTTGCACCGATTCCATCATCCGCAAGCGGTCTCCGGCAAGCTGGTCATGCTGATCGCAGGGATCGGGGTAGTAGGCAACGGCTTTTCCGCCTGGTTGCTCCACCGCGACGCAAAACACAGCCTGAACGTGCGCGGTGCCTTCCTGCACATGCTGGGCGACCTTTTGACGTCGGTGGTGGTGCTCGTAAACGGCCTGATCCTGGTCTTCAAACCGTGGTACTGGCTGGACCCGCTGCTCTCATTGGTCATCGTCTTATTCATCCTGAAAAACTGCTGGTCGATCCTCAAGGAAGCCGGCGTGATTCTCATGAATGCCACCCCGAAGGGATTGGATATTCAAAAAATTAGAACGTTTCTGGAGGACTTTCCCGGCATCTGCAACGTGCACTATCTCCATGCCTGGAACGTGAGCGCTTCCAGCATTGCTTTTTCCTGTCACGTAGTGGTTGACGATCAACCCGTGAGCCAGACGGCAAAAATGGCTGAGGCGATCCGTGCCAAGCTGTCACATCATTTCGGCATCGACCATCCCATCCTGCAGTTTGAGACGGACACCTGCGGCAATGGCGGGCTTTTGTGCGAAATGTCCTGCGCAACTCCGCAAGGCTCGGGGCAGGCGATTGAAGTATCTTCGGTGAAAAAACGATCCCTACTTAACAACCCCATCTCATTTTGGGTACGCTTGATCCTCGGTGCAGTGTTTATCTTTGCCAGTTTCGACAAAGCCATCCATCCGGCTGCCTTTGCCCAGGCGATATACAACTATCAGATCCTCCCGGATACCTGGATCAACCTCACCGCCATTGTTCTACCGTGGATGGAATTGGTGCTGGGTGTGCTGCTCATCCTGGGAGTCTGGCTGCCAGGCGCTGTGCTGCTGGCCAATCTGCTGCTGGTCTCGTTTTTCGGTGCACTGCTGTTCAACATGGCGCGCGGCCTCAATGTGCACTGCGGCTGTTTTACCACTGGCACCGGAGGCACACCCACAACAACATGGTACGTCGTTCGCGATTCAATATTCCTGCTTTTTGCGGGGTATTTGCTATGGGAAGTGATTATACGTCCAACTTCTAAATGAGAACAATTGAAAGGAGCTACGAGTGAAAAAGTGCGTATTGTTGATGGCTATTTTTATTTTTCTTTTTGGATCGGGAGCAATGATTTTTGCAGCGGAGGAGTCGCCCCTGCCTTCGGAAGTACCGGTAAAAGGCATGGTGACCATGGTGGACCTCGGAGCACATAAATGCATTCCCTGCAAGATGATGGCCCCTATCATCGAGGAACTGAAGGAAGAATACAAGGGCAAGGCGGCCATTCTATTCATTGATGTCTGGGAACATCGTGAGGAAGCGCCCAAATACGGCATTCGGTCGATCCCCACCCAGATCTTCTATGCAAAAAGCGGAGAAGAGGTGTATCGCCACGAAGGCTTTATGAATAAAGAAAGCATTGTTGCCAAGCTGCAGAAACTGGGTGTTGAGTGAGCAGTGAGCACTCATCACTCATCACTGAAAAAAGGAGTCAGGCGTGTTCGATCAGTTTCTCTTGACCATCAATTCGTGGATGATGACGGGGACCGTACTGGCCGCCGTGGGCTGCTTCCTGTGGGGCATGGTGAGTGTGGTGTTCAGCCCGTGTCATATGGCCTCTATTCCGCTCATTGTGAGCTACGTGGCCGGGCAGGAAAAAGCCCTTAACGCCAAGTCAGCCGCGCAGTATTCCATCGCCTTCACGGTTGGACTGTTCATCACCATCGCTCTGGTCGGTATCGTCTGCGCCCTGCTTGGTCGTATGCTGGGCGATGTGGGGTCATACTGGACTATTCTGGTGGGGATCATACTCGTGTGGGTGGCGTTCGATATGATGGGATTTGCAAAATGCTCGATGGGCGGCAGTCTGCTCGGGCGCATTAAAATCAAGGGATTGCTCGGCGCCTTTACCCTGGGTCTGGCGTACGGGGTTCTTTCAGGCTCCTGCACCTTTGGCTTTATTGCGCCGATCCTTGCCATTATCACCATTCAACAGAAGGTGATCACAGGTGTTTTCTTCATCGTGCTGTTCGGCATAGGCCATTCCATCCCCATTGCCGTCGCGGGTAGCTCTACTGCAACAGTGAGAAAGCTTTTAGAAAGCAGCTCTTTTCATGAAGGAGGGCTGTGGTTTCGCAAATGCGCCGGGGTCGGCATCGGCCTCCTCGGCGTTTACTTCATTGTCAGGCCCTTTATGGGTGCATGAGAGGCAAAAGAGGCTCTTTCACTCATCACTGCTCACTCATCACCGTTCACTGGAGACAAAATGGTTCTAAACATTTCCGACGAAGAATTTGTAAACATGAAAATGGTTGTCATGGACCGAGATGAGCAAGAGGCGCTGCGCATCCTCAAAGAGTTGGTGAAACGGCTGGAACAGCAAAAGAACCAGGGACTCAAATCCCATCTTGAATGACCCGCAACCCCGAGGTTTATTAGAATGATTTTGAAAAAAGTCAACATCGAAATGGAAATTGCAGATGTACAGGCCATTCTGGCCATCGATATGGACGATGACGCCGCACGCGCGCTCCGTTTCGTCAAGGAGCGCCTCGCCAAAAAAGTTAAGAAATGCCTGCAGCCCCATTGAGTGCCGGTTTTTGAGGCCAGTTACGGGCCTCGCCAGCAGGACCGCTTTGCTAATTGAGCCATGTTTGAGAAAACCGCAGAGCCCGCAGCGCGGATAATGGCCACAACCAGAAGTGCATTTTCACCACGAAGGACAAGAAGAACAGAAGGTCTTTGACAGTAAATCCTTTCTCACTTAGTGACCTTCGTGTTCTTCGTGGTTAGTTCAATTTGTTGATAATAAGGCTGCGAGTTATGAGGCTAAGGTGGATTGTTTTGACAGCGAGATAAAATATGCCCAACAAAGATCCTGAAAAGCTGGTGCGGAAATTCCTGGAAGATTGCGCCGATTGCGATATTTGCCGATACCTCATGGAGGATACCTCCTGCCTGGTGTTCGCGGAATTGTACAAACTCTATGACAGGGAAGCGGACAGGTGCGGGAAGACAACCGATGAAGAGTTGAAGCATTTAATCGAGCTGTGCAATTTCTGCGGTTTGTGTCCTTGCCCCAATATTCGCTCGGATATCATGAAGGCCAAGCATGCTTTTGTCAGCCGCGACGGGCTCAAGCCCTCCATTCGCCTGCTGGAAGATGTTGCGCGAGTCGCGCGAGTGTGCGGCGCCTATCCCCGGCTCACCAACAGACTTTTACAGAGCAAAGGCAGCGGCGAGTTGGTGAAGAAGCTGGCGGGCATCCACCCGCAAAGAAAGGTGCCGGAGTTCCCGCAAGAAAGCTTTCCGGTTTGGGCCAAACAGCAGGGGCTCGATGTCATGCGGGCTAAAGGCGAGAGGAAAGTAGCCTTTTTTGCCGGCTGCACCGGTCAATACCTGTTTCCGCAAGTGCCCAGGGCCGCCGTCGAGGTGCTGCGCCAAAACGGGATCGAAGTCTATTATCCCGAGCAGAAATGCTGCGGCATGCCGAGTCTGCTCGAAGGTGACCGGGATCTCACCTTTGAATTTGTTAAGTTCAACGTCGAGCATCTGATTGCGGCGGTGGAAGCCGGCTACGACATTGTGTGCTCCTGTCCGACCTGCGGTTATATGTTGAAACACGTGATGACTGAAGGGGCTGCCAATTCTCCTGAGGGGGGTCGGCACATCGGTCGGCCCAGAGCTACTCCAGTCCAGGCGGACGCAGGCAGGCACGAGGACGCCGGCGCATCTTCTGCGAGCAAAAAACCCATCGAAGGACTGCTCAAAGATGAGGGCTATTTTGCCGCCATCAGCGCCCGCCAAAGAATTGACATTGCAGACCATACCTATGACCTGGGAGAATACCTGCTCAATCTCCATCGTGCAGGTGCGCTTGACACCCGCTTTGGGCCGATCGTTGCGCGTCTGGCGTATTATCCGCCCTGTCATATGAGGGAACAAAAAATCGGGAAGCCCTATGCTGAACTGCTTAGGATGATCCCTGAGATCTCTTTGGAAACCATCGAGGGGGCGTTTTTTTGCTGCGGCATCGCCGGAATCATGGGATTCAAGCGCGATTTTCATGAAGCCTCAACCGACATGGGCCGACGTCTGATGGAAAAGATCGCAACGATTGACCCAGAAAGATTGGTTGGCGACTGCTTGAGCTGTCGGATTCAATTCAACCAGCTGGTTCCTTATCGAGTGTGTCATCCCATTGAAATCCTCCAGGAATCTTATGCCGGCTTTGTGGGCTGAGCAGTGAACAGTGAGCGGTGAGCAGAAAGAGTCACTTCCATGCTTCGTTCGCATAAACACGCTATGCAAGGGGGCCAGGGTAACGAATGTTATTTGGTATTATCATGCTAATCTGCGAAGAGGTTTTCCTAACTACAGCTCCACAGAATAACTTACCAATTATACAATGGGGGCTGAGTATGTGCCATAATCCTTGTTACGGACTTCGCAATGGAAGGCAAGTGATGAGTTGAGCACTTTTGTTCCATGACTCAATACTGGTTGATAAGGGTACACCGTCATTCACTTCAACCCGTACTTTTTCAGCTTGTAGCGCAGCATCCTTTCGCTCAGACCCAATTGCCTGGCGGCTTGGCTTTGGTTGGAGCCGGCCTGTTCCATGGCTTCTTCCACCATGCGCCGCTCCAGGTCGGCCAGTGCGTCGTGCAGCGATCCGGCCTTGGCCTCCCGGGCGCGAACGCTCGCAGCGTCCACTTCCTTGAAAGGCAAGTCTTCACTTGAGATGAACGGGCCGCGGCTGATCACCACGGCGCGCTCGATAATGTTCTCCAGTTCTCGCACGTTGCCCGGATAGTCGTATTTCATAAGCATATCCCTTGCCTCGCGGCTCAGTCCTTCGATCCTTTTGCCGTTCTCCGTGCTGTAGCGAAGCAGAAAATGGTCTATGAGGACGCCAATGTCCTCACGCCGCTCCCGCAATGGGGGAATCTTAAGGTTCACTACGTTGATCCGGTAGAAGAGGTCTTCGCGGAAAGAGCCCTCTTTTAGTTTCAGCTCCAGGTCTTGATGAGTGGCGCTTATGATGCGCACGTCGGCGTGCAGGGTCCGTTCCCCGCCGACCCTTTGAAACTCGCGCTCCTGCAAGAAGCGTAGTAGCTTGACCTGCACCAATGGAGTGATTTCGCCGATCTCGTCCAAAAACAGTGTCCCGCCATCGGCCTGTTCGAAGCGGCCGATCCGCCGCTGGTGAGCCCCGGTGAACGCCCCTTTTTCGTGACCGAATAGCTCGCTTTCCATCAGCGACTCGGGAATTGCTGCACAGTTGACCACTACAAAAGCCTGATCGGCCCGCGGGCTCAAGCCGTGAATAAGCCTGGCGAAAAGCTCCTTGCCCGTTCCCGTTTCTCCTTGAATCAGGACGGTTACCTGACTGGGAGCAATCCGTGCGGCCAGATTGATCGCATCCTCCATCTTGCGGCTCTTGTAGCGTATGGCCTCTAGATTGGTGCCGTCCATGGCCAGGCGGTTGCGCAGCATCTTATTTTCTTTGACCAGGGTCCGATGTTTGGCAATACGCTCCATCAAGATGCATAACTCGTCCAGTTCGACGGGCTTGGTGAGGTAGTCTCTGGCGCCTGCTTTCATGGCCTCCACGGCCGTTTCGACAGTGCCGTAGGCGGTCAGGATCACCACCTCCGTCTCCGGATTGATCTCCTTGGCCCGGTGCAACACCTCCAGTCCGCTCATACCGGGCATTTTGAAGTCCAGCAGGACCACATCAAAAATACCCACCCCCATGAGCTCGACCGCTTGTTCTCCGTTCTCCCCTTCAGTGACCTTGTGGCCCTGTTTGATCAGAAAATCCCTCAGCATCTCCCGCTGAAAGGGTTCATCTTCGACGATCAGGATATCTAACGAGTTCAATGGATTCCTTGCCTGCAGCCTACCGCGCCCGCGGCAGCTGAATCTCAAAAATGGTTCCATGCCCCGGCCGACTTTCCACCCGTAGTTCTCCCCCGTGCGCCTGCACGATTTCATAAGCAATCGTCAGCCCCAACCCGAGCCCTTTTTGTTTGGTGGTATAATAGGGATCGAATATTCGGTCAATCTCCTCAGCCGGAATACCCGTGCCATTATCCGTAAAGCGCACGATGACGCTTTCTTTTCCCGATGGTTCAACCGCGATGCTGATCTTTCCGCCGCCGCCGCTGATGGATTCTTCGGCATTTCGCAGCAAATTGAGCAAGACCTGCTGCATCTTGTCGGCATCTATGAAAACGTCCGGGATTTCTCCCTTATCGCAGCTCATGTTGACTTCGATGCCTTTGGCGCTGGCGCCTGGCTGTATGAGCCAAATGGTTTTGCGTACGAGCTCGACGATGGATTGGTGCTGCAACGCCACTTTTCCGTTGCGGGCCATCAGCAAAAAATCTTCAACAAGCATGTTGAGGCGCTTCAATTCTTCCCGAATCACCTGCGTGATGTGCTCATATTCTTCACGATCAGGCAAAGTGTCCGGAAGAAACTCCCGTTGCAGTCGCTGCACGGCCATGCTCACCGAGTTGAGGGGGTTGCGGATTTCATGGGCCATTCCCGCACCCAATTTGCCCAAAGACGAAAGACGCTGCGCCTGATGAAGTCGCTCATTGAGAGCGGACAGTCTGGTGGCATGTCGATTTTGAGTCCGATAAAAAACCGTCATGGTCACGATGCCGATGGCTATCATGAACCCCGTCCAAAGCAGGACATGGCGGCGATTGTCGTGCAGCAGCCGATCCACCTCCGCCGTTTCAAGACCGACCAGAGCCGATCCGACCACCTTGCCGTTGAGTCGAAAGGGGACAGAAAGCTCGAGGATTTTTCGATCCCCCACTGTAACACAGCGCGTAATCGGCTCAGCAGAATTTACCGCCGCAGGTGAAACCATTAAACAGGTCGCGACCTTGTCCGGGGGCAGGTCTCCCGAATCGGCGAGCACCCAGCCGCCGCTGTCTTTTATCACAATGTAGGCGATGCTCTGGTCCCACTGAATCTCATCGACCGATTGTTGCACTGCGATCCTTCTGCCCCACCGGCGAAGTCCTTCCGGGCTGATCACCAGTGCGACAACGCCCGGTTCTGTTCGTCTGCGCACGATCACAAAACTGCAAGCCTCTCGACCGCCTTGCGCACTCCTGTAGAGGTTGACGGCAACCGTCCTTTGTTCTTGCATAAAATCTCTCACCCGGGCCAACAGCATTGGCGAAGGGGAACCGGCATCCAGCAGCGAGCGGCCTTCCCGATCGATCACGGCAATCGCCTGCAGCTTTTCAGAAGACGAAAGACGCTGCAGTTCTTCGCGGGACAGAGCTCTACGCTGCTGTTGCTGATCGACGTAGTCCGCCAGATCCACCAGGCGTTTCACCATGAAGTCCTGCAACTCCGAAGGTTCACCAGGAGAGGACCCGCCATAAACTCCGGGCTGTGAATCCAGGCGGACCAGGTCTTTATTGTTTTTCTCGGAAGCTTTCTCCAAAGTTTCCACCACATGGACTGCCTTGTCTGTGAGCACCTGCAAGAGGGTGCTTTCCACTTTCTTCTGGTGCACCATGGTGGAAGAAAAAAACAGGGCGGCAAAAATCAAAGCCACCAAAGCGACGGCCGCCGGTCGCAGCATTGGACGTTTGCCGGGCGGGCGAAATCGAAAAAAGCTTTTATGTGGCCGGTCATTCATTGGGAGTTATTCCTTCAGTAAAAAGCGATGAGTGAGCAGTGAGCGGTGGATGTGCATGTTCACATGGTTCGGCTCTTCGCAGATTAACGAGAAAGGCATCCGTTCTCACCGTTTGTCCTGAGGTATCGAAGCCTGCCCTGAGGTATCGAAGGGTGACCGACTCTCGCTTCGACAAGCTCAGCGTAACAGGTTAAGCAACTCAATTTAGAGTTTCCGGATGGAAGCTAATCAAGCAATTTTAGTGCCAACTGAGTAGCTGAATCACTGGTGATTTGATGACGCCGTTTTACATGCCTTCCGCAGCTCCCACCCAATCTTTTGCACACCAATCGCGATGGTTGAAGTGGAAACTCGACAATTTTGTCGAGTTTTGACAAAGCCTTGTGTCGAGCATTTAACATACCGTGTCCCTTATGAAAAGTCATGATTGTTGAAATTCCATTCGACATGCATTGCCGCTGCTAATTTTTACGCGACTCCTCTTCCATATCCAAACATGCATTTGAAATCAATGGCTTGAGTACAAATACAGGGGGCGGCACGAGTTTTGCCTCTACCCAGCTGACACTTGTTTAGACTAAACCGCAGTGAAAGGAGCAAATCATGATGAAAAAAGCTTTGTTACTGGGTGCAATCATTTTGGTGTTGGCCTCCCCGGCCTGGAGCTTTGGCGGTCCGCACGGTATGGGCGGTCATTGGATGAACCCAAACGTTGCCTCGCAACTGGACCTCACCGAGGATCAAAAAGCACAGCTGGAAACCATGCAGGAAGCGTTTGCGGCGGAGACCGGTCCGTTGCGCGATGAGCTTTTCAGCAAAAATGCGGAATTGAGACAGCTGTGGAACGAGGCAAGTCCGGATGAAACAATGATCCTGGCCCGACAACAAGAGATCCAGGAGCTTCGAAACAATCTGCAGGAAAAGGGGACTCGCTTCGAACTGCAATGCCGGCAGATACTAACCCCGCAACAGCGCGAAAAGCTATCCACCGTTCAGAGTCATCACGGTAAGTGGAGGACTGGGCATTTAACGAATGCCAATTATGTAGACACTGCAGGAGATTAGCGAACTTTTTTGGGTGGGTGCTCGGTCATAAGGACAGCCCACAATGACTCACGGAAGCCGAAGTCAGGGGTTGCCAGGGGGTTTTAGAAATGAAGAAGACAGGGTTCCAGGTGGTGGCTCTGCTGCTCATCATGCTCCTTGCCGTAGCGTCTTTTGCGCAGCAAAGAACAAGCTGGAAAAGAGACAATGTGTTGGGGCCGGGGAATCTCTACGATCCCAACACCGTCGAGAGATATAACGGAGAGGTCATCAGCGTGGACCAATTTGCTCCGAACGCAGGAATGCCGGCCGGTTTGGAACTAGTTCTCAAAACGGATTCGCAGCAGGCGATCAAGGTTTTCCTGGGACCGCAGTGGTACTTTGAGAATGAAGATTTTGAATTTGCACCCGGAGATCGACTGGAAATCAAGGGCTCGAAAATCACCTACGCGGGCGAGCCGGCCTTGATTGCGGCAGTCATATTCAAAGGCGATCGAGTCTTAAAGCTTCGAGACGAAAGTGGGGCGCCCGTCTGGAGTCCCTGGGTGCCGAGGCATTGAGATCAATTCCGCTGTTGAGTGAGCAGTGAACGGTGAGGGGTGCATAGCATATAAACCGCCAAGAAGAAGGATGTTGGACTTCATCATTGGGAATTCTTTGTTCGACATTCGATATTCAAGACACTTCAAATCAAAGGGATACTCGAGGGGGGAAAGTCGGCTGATGGATGAAATCGGTTTTCTTGTGGGGGCCTTATGTTGGCGGTTTGGTTTTATTAGATTCTTTTGTGAGCAAGAGACTTTGGGGATTTTTAAACTACCCCTGCTCGGTTGCGCGGTTACACTTCTGGTTGGCTGCGGCACCCTTCCCCCCAGCAGACGGCAAGTGTGAGCCAACCTGCACTATCCAGACATTCCTTGGACGATTTCCTAATAACTCCTCCCGAAATACATATGCAGACTTCCCAGCCCGTGACTTCTGCTCCGAAAGGGCAGCTCATGATTCCCGATCACCCGGCAATCGATGAGTGGGTGGCCTACTATGAAGGAAAGAATTCGAACTCCTTTCAAACCTCTCTTGACCGTGCGCGGCCCTATGTGAAGCAGGCGCGCGAGATTTTCGAACAACAGGGGTTGCCCCCGGACCTGGTCTATGTCGCCCTGGTGGAAAGCGGCTTTTCCCCAACAACGAGGTCACACGCCGATGCTGTGGGCATGTGGCAGTTCATCTCGGCAACGGGCAAGCGCTTTGGCTTGCGTCAAGACACGTGGATCGACGAGAGGCGCCATCCCTTTAAGGCCGCGCGCGCCGCAGCCGAGTACCTGTCATTTCTCTACGACACGTTCCAATCCTGGCCTCTGGCTCTCGCTGCTTATAATGCCGGTGAAAAACGAGTGCAGGATGCTCTGCAGGCAACCGGGCTGAAAAGTTTCTGGGAGCTTGCCGAAAATGGCTCCCTGCCGAAAGAAACCCGCGACTATGTGCCCAAAGTCCTTGCCGCCATCCGGATTATCAAGCAACCTGAGCGCTACGGGTTTCGGTTTGATCCTGCGGAGTGCACCGCCACCTGCGCAGCCATTAACGTGCCGGGCGGGATCAGCCTCGCCTGGCTGAGTGAACAGGTGGGCATCGAGGTGGCAGAGCTTGAAACCCACAACCCGGAGCTCTGCGACGGGGCGACGCCACCCGGCCAAAAACGCTACGCCCTGTGCGTCCCGGTTGCAAAACGAAAACAAGCGACGGCCAGGCTTTCCAGCCTGTCGCTTACGCCCGGCGCCTTCGCAGCCGTTCCATACAAGGTCGAACGCGGCGATACATTATATGGTTTGGCACGGCGGTTCGGCGGCAGAGCTGACCTGTTGGCCGCCTTCAATCGCATGCGTTTGGCGGACCCTCTCGTCGCTGGAAAAACCATCCGCATTCCCCTGACCGGCTCTCAGAACGTGGCGAGCCGCAAGTCTTTTGCCAATTTGCCGAGTAAAAGAGCAGTAGCTGCTTCTACCCGCAAGCAGAAGTCACTATCAAGCTCTGCTTCAGCGGACCGTTGCCGACTCGTACCTTACAAAGTCCGTGCTGGAGACACACTCTGGTCCATCGCCAGGCGCTTTGAAACCAGCCTGGAGAAGATCCTGACCCATAATTCCCTGAAACCTGAAGAAACCCTGCATACCGGCAGGGTGCTCACCATCTGCGTTGCCGAATCCCACTTCGACAGCTGAAACAGAACTTGAGGACCTAACCGATGAAGCTGACCACGTTGACCCTGTTTACACTTCTTTACGCCGGCGGCTGCGCACTGATTAACCCCACTAATCCGGCAATACCGGTTGAGAATCTTCAGTTTCTACAGGAAGAGATTCCGGTTCCTTCCCCCAAGCACACTCAGGCCCTGGAGCTGACCGGGGAAATGACCCTGGAGCGCTGCATCGAAACGGCATTGCAAAACAATCCCGAGCTGGCGGCCACCGACTGGGACGTGGCCGCCTCGGTCGCCCGCCTCAAGCAGGCGCAGGCCTCCCGCTGGCCGACTCTGGGTGTGGAAGGAAATGTAGCACAATACCTTGACAACCTGAGGCTGATCCAGGCCAGCTACAATGGCGAGCCGGGCGATTTCGACGATCAGATTGTGCGCCAGGATCTGGTGTTGAGGTTGCCAATCTTTACCGGCGGGCGCATCACCAACGAGATTCGCGCCGCCGAGCTGCTACGCCAGGCGCAGGAAGGCGCCTTGACGCGCACTCGAGATGAGCTGGTGTTCAATGTTTCCAGCACCTTTTACGCCATCCTCGGGCAGCGCAAAGTGCTGCGCTCCATCGAGTTTTCCATGCAGGCCATGGATGAGAATCACAAGCAGGTGGCAGAGCTTTTAGCCGTGCAAAAGGCGGCCAAGGTCGATCTGCTTCGCACCGAAGTGCGGCAGGCCGACCTCAAGCAGAGCCTGGTCCGAGAGGAGAACGTGCTGGCCATTCAAAAGCGGGTGTTGACCAATCTGCTGGGGCTGGACTATCGTTCCGATAGACTGCAATTCGAGGGCAAGCTGGAATTTGAACCGGTCGATTACGACGCCGACCGGTTGCTTGCCGTAGCCCTACACGATCGCCCCGATTACCAGGCGGCCAAAACGCGGCTGGAGGCGCAGGCCCGCAGAGTCGACATTGCCCGGGCAGGCCATTGGCCGACCGTAGCGGTGCTGGGAGCATACGGTTTGCGCGCCGATTTCAAGAGCGATCAGGAGGATGCGGGCACTGTGGGACTGGGGATGACCATACCTTTGTTTGAGGGAGGCCGCGTGGTGGCCAAAGTCAACGAAGAAAAGGCGGCGCTCGCGGCCGTCCAGGAGCGGTTGCGCCGCCTGGAACTGCAGATTCGCCTGGAAGTTGAGACGGCGCTCTTGGATGTGCGCTCCAGCAGCGAACGGGTGAAGGCGTTGGAGAAGGCCATCGAACAGGCCAAGGAAAGCCTGCGCATCGAGCGCATGAAATACGATCTCGGCATGGGGACGATCGTCGACGTACTGGATGCACAGTCCGCTCTGCTCCAGTCGGAAACCAGCTACTATCGTGCGCTGGTGGATTTTCGCAGCGCCATTGCCCGACTCAGGCTGACTACAGGAGGAAAATTCAAGTGAAAAAATGGCTGCTCCCTCTTATGTTATTGCCTGTCTTCATAGCGATGGTGTGGATTGGCATGCATTTCTACAATGCTGCAACGGCGGCGGATCAATCGCCAAAATCAGCGAATCAACCCACAGCCGCAGCAAAAGACGGCGCGGCCGGGCAGCCGCCCAAGGACCTTCCGCGGGTCGTGGTGCAGCCGGCGCAGCTGGAAGCCATATCCCGCACTCTCGAGCTCACCGGCTCGGTTACGGCCACCAAGATTGCGCGTCTTGCCGCGCCGGTGGAGGGACCGGTGCAGAACTGCCGGGTGCGGGAAGGAGACCATGTGAAGCCCGCACAACAGCTCTTAATCATCGGTCGCAGCCGGGGCGCAGAAGCTCTGCTGGCGGCGGCGCAGCAGGCGTTGAGCGAGCAGTCTCAGGAGTTGTCGAGCGTCAAGCAGCTGGTGGACAACGGGGCCATTCCTGGGGCCCAACTGGAAACCGCCAGATCAAAATACGAAAGCGCCCGGGCCCAGTTCGCCAAGGCCAAGGAGAGTTCCGAAGACTTTTCCATCAGCGCTCCCTGGGCCGGTGTGGTGTCCAAAGTCTCGGTCGCCGATGGGGACTACGTGGCGCCGCGGGCCAGCTTGATTGAAATCTACGACCCGCACAGCCTGGTGGTGCAGCTGGCAGTGCCGGAGGCGCAATCGACGGTGGTGCGGGAAAAAATGCCGGTACAGGTGGAACTGGACGCTTACCCCGGGAAAACATTCAGAGGAGAAATCGACAGGGTGTACCCTCAGCTCGACACCCGTATGCGCACCCGTACAGTTGAGGTTTCCCTTCTTGAAGCCATCGATTTGATTCCGGGAATGTTTGCCAGAACGGTAGTGGTGCTGGAGGATGTGCGGCAAGCGGTGGTGGTTCCCATTGAAGCCGCGAAAATTTCTCCCAAAGGGGGACGCGTCGTGTTTGTGGTGCGGGACGGCAAGGCCGCTTTGCGTACAATCGAGACCGGTATTGAAGCCGGCGGCAAAATTCAGATCATAAAAGGAATTGCTTCTGGAGAACAGGTCATTGTAGCGGGGCATGAAAAACTTAAAGACGGCTCAGCCGTTCGCGTTGAGACAGGAGGCGGCAAATGAAAATCACCGCTGCCGCCGTCAAGCGTCGTATTGCCACCAGCGTGATCGCCGTTGCCCTGGTTGTCCTTGGGGTCTACGGACTTTTGCAGCTGCCCGTGAATTTTCTCCCGGACATGACCTATCCCATGATTAAAATTCACATCTGGTGGCGCGGCGCAACACCCGATGAAATTGAAACCAACCTAGCCGACCTCATCGAGCGGCAAATGGCCACGGTGGATGGACTTGATTACCTCGAATCTTCCTCCATCGAAGGCATGTACACTCTGGTAGCCAATTTTCAATATGGAGTGGACATCGATGTGGCCTACCAGGATTCTCTGGCAGCTATGGCGCGGGTGGCGCGGCAACTGCCCAAAGATATTGATCCGCCCATCGTGATCAAAGCCGACCCGTCGCAACTGCCGGTTGTGCAGCTCACGGTTCGCTCCGATCAGTGGGACCTGGTGCAGCTGCGCACCTGGGTGGACAACTGGCTGCAAGACCAGTTGCTGGCAGTCCCCGGAGTGGCCGGCGCGGAAATTGTCGGCGGCCTCAAACGTGAAATCCGCGTGCATTTGGACCCCCTCGCCATGGAGAAATATTCCCTGTCTCTACCAGCGGTCATCAAGCGGCTGCAGGAAGAGAACCTGGAGCAATTCGGCGGACGGGTGACGGCCGGCCCGCGGGAATTCATTGCACGCACCATGGGAGAATACCGCTCGCTGGATGAAATTCGCTCCGTTCTGCTGGCAAGAAACGGGGCCGCCAAGATCACACTGGGCGATGTGGCAGAGGTAAAAGACGCGCACGAGGAGGTTCGCGTGATCACCCGGCTGGGCAGCGAGCCATGCGTGAAGCTCAGCGTCCTCAAGCAGGCGGATGCCAATACGGTGGAAGTGGCTCAGGCGGTCAACGAGAAGATCCGCGAACTGGGCCCGGTACTACCCGGCGGCGTCCAACTGGGCACAGTGGAAAACCAGGCGGACTATGTGCTGCCGGCTCTCAAAGGGGTGCGCAATGCCGCCGTTGAAGCGGCCATTCTGGTGCTCATCGTGGTCTATTTATTTCTCGGAAGCTGGCGGCAGGTCGTGGTGATGCTGCTGGTCCTGCCCATAACTCTGATACTCAATTTTGCACTGATGAAGCTCGCCGGTTTTTCGCTCAACATCTTCTCTTTGGGCGGTTTGGTTGTCGCCATCGGTGTGGTGCTCGACAATTCCATTGTGGTCATTGAAAATATCACTCGTTTGCGCCACGAAAAGCCGCACCTCACACCGGACGACCTGGCCATTGCCGGCACCGGGGAAGTCGGGCAGGCCGTCGTGGCCGCAACGCTCTCCTTTCTGGCCCTGTTTATCCCTTTTCTACTGGTGCCGGGGCTGACCAGCCTCCTTTTCCGAGAGCTGATTCTGGTCATCGCCGGCATTGTCTGTATCAGCCTGGCGGTGGCCGTCACCCTGACTCCAATGCTCACTGCGGTGCTGTTCGGTGGGAGGACATCCGGACCACAGCGGGAAACCCGGTTCGAGCGCTTCTTTGCATGGGTGACTCGCGGCTACGGTTGGGTGCTC
Source organism: uncultured delta proteobacterium (assembly GCA_963781715.1). Taxonomy (GTDB): domain Bacteria; phylum Desulfobacterota; class Syntrophobacteria; order Syntrophobacterales; family Syntrophobacteraceae; genus Desulfoferrobacter. Next base: position 2,197,390 of record CAWAGW010000010.1, on the reverse strand, counting down.
GCCTGGGTCCTGCGCGCCCGCTGGGTAGTGGTGCCGCTGTTTGTTGCCGTTCTGATCGGCGCCGTGCTGACCGCTTCAAGGTTGGGAAGCGAATTCCTGCCGCAAATGGATGACGGCCGCATCATGGTCAAGGTGAAGCTTCCCACGGGGGCTGCGGTGGGCGAAACCGAGCGGGTGCTGCGCCAGATTGAAGAGAAACTGAAAGGCGACCCCCTCATTGAGAGCTTTTTCACCCTGGCCGGCGGCAAGGTCTGGGGCCTCTATACCTATGAGATTGCCAACGAAGGAGAGATCGATATTCAACTGGTGCCTCGTCATGCCCGCAGTTTAAGCACCGACGATTACATCCGGCGGTTGCGGCCGATTGTCTCCAAAGTGCCTGTTCCCGGCGGCAAGGCCATGGTGATGCAGGCGAAGATCAAAGGACTGCGAAAACTCGGGGACGCTGATATTGAAGTCAAAATCAAAGGGCAGGATTTGGGAAAGCTTTTTGATGTGGCGCGCAAAACAGCTGAAACCATGAACGGACTAAAACAACTCACCAACGTCTACGTCTCCATGGACATGACCAAGCCGGAGCTGCAGATCCGGGTGGACCGGACGCGCGCTGCTGAATTGGGAATTTCCGTGGCCGACGTAGCCACAACCACGCGCTCGCTGATGAGCGGCGCGGTGGCAACTCGCTACCGGGAAGGAGACGAATTCTATAACGTGCGCGTGATGATCCCGGAGGACCTGATCAGGTCTCGCCAGGACATCGAGAACCTGGTGCTGGATTGCGCCCAGGGAGGATATCTCAGGCTGCGCGACGTAGCCGAAGTGAGCCAGGCGGTGGGACCGGTTGAAATCGCCCGGGAAGACCAGGTGAAAGAGGTGATCGTGCGAGGAGATGCGGCGGGAGCCAGCGTCGGCCAGGCGTTGACCTCCCTTAAGAAAGCCATGCGGGAAGTGAATGTGCCCACCGGCTACCAAGTCTCTTTCGGCGGCCAGGCGCAGATGATGGCCGAAATGACTCATACCATCTTGATCATCTTGCTGTTTGCCGTGTTTTTTTCCTTTGTGGTCCTGGCCGTGCAGTTCAACAGTCTCAAACTGCCTGCTTTGATACTGGGCTGCGTTCCTTTTTGCGTGGCCGGTATGGTTTACGTGCTCTATGCAACATCCCTCCCCCTGGGAGCAACGGTGCTCATCGGACTGTTGGTGGTCGTTGCCTCAACGGTCAACGAGGGAGTACTGCTGCTCACCGTAGTTGAAGAGTTGCGCCGCCGCGATGGTCTGCCGCCGCTCGATGCCGTGCTGCATGCGGCCAAGATTCGGCTGCGCCCCCGGCTGATGATCTCGGTATGCATCATTGTGGGCTTCATCCCGCTGGCGCTCAATCTCGAAGAAGGCGGCGATATGCTCCAGCCGATGGCGGTTGCCGCCATCGGAGGTCTGGCTTTGGGAATTTTGGTGGCGCTCTTTTTGATGCCGTGTTTGTACTTGATGTTTACCCGTAATCGGAAGGAAGCTTGAATGAAACAACTAACTAACTACTTTCAGGAGGTTAAAGTGCGAAAAGGAACCGGCTCTAAATTACTGTTCGGCGTTGTGGCTTTTATCGCCCTCATCACTCTCTTTGCTCTAAACTGCAGAGCCGAAGAATCCTCCCCCGTGCCCGAAGTGCCCGCCAAAGGGATGGTGACCATGGTGGATATCGGTGCCAAAAAGTGTATTCCCTGTAAAATGATGGCGCCCATCATGGAAGAGCTCGAAAAAGAGTATCAAGGTAAGGCAGCCATCTACTTCATAGACGTCTGGGAGCACCGTGAACAGGGACCAAAATTCGGTATCCGGGCCATCCCCACACAGATCTTCTATGACAAGGACGGGAAAGAAGTCTATCGCCATGAAGGCTTTCTGGCAAAAGCCAAGATTGTGGCGATGCTTGAAAAGCTCGGAGTGAGCAGTGAACGGTCAGCGGTGAACAGTAAATAAGTGATAGCGGTGAGGTGGAAGTGTGGGAAATGCTGCCGGCTGACTTCCAAAATCGGCAACTCGACCGTATCGACCACAAGCAACACCGCTCACTGCTCACTCATCACTGATCACTGAAAAAGGAGTCATGTATGTTTGATCAAATTTTGCTGACTATCAATTCGTGGATGATGGCAGGAACGATCCTTGCCGCGGTGGGGTGTTTTCTGTGGGGGATGGTGAGTGTGGTGTTCAGCCCGTGTCATCTCGCTTCCATTCCCCTCATCGTGGGCTATGTGGCGGGGCAGGATAAGGCGCTCAAGGCAAAGCACGCCGTCCATTATGCCGCGGCTTTCACCATTGGATTGTTCATCACCATTGCCCTAGTAGGTATTATCTGCGCCCTGCTTGGTCGTATGCTGGGCGATGTGGGGTCATACTGGACTATTCTGGTAGGGATCATACTCGTTTGGGTGGCGTTCGATATGATGGGATTTGCAAAATGCTCGATGGGCGGCAGTCTGCTCGGGCGCATTAAAATCAAGGGATTGCTCGGCGCCTTTGCTCTGGGTCTGGCTTATGGGGTCCTCTCGGGCTCCTGCACCTTTGGCTTTATTGCCCCGATCCTTGCCATTATTACCATTCAACAGAAAGTGATCACGGGGGTTTTCTTCATCGTGCTGTTCGGCATAGGCCATTCCATCCCCATTGCCGTCGCGGGTAGCTCTACCGCAACAGTCAGGAAATTACTCGAAAGTAGTTCTTTCCATAAAGGGGGGCTGTGGTTTCGCAAATGCGCCGGAATCGCCATCGGCCTCCTCGGCGTTTACTTCATTGTCAGGCCCTTTATGGGTGCTTGAACGAAGGAGAGGACATGGTTCTAAACATTTCAGGTGAAGAATTTGTACGCATGAAGATGGTTGCCCTGGACCTCGACAAAGAAGAGGCGCTGCGCATCCTCAAAGAGTTGGTGAAACGGCTGCAACAGCAAAAAAACCAGGGGCTCAAATCTCATCTTGAATGACCCGCAACCCCGAGGTTTATTAGAATGATTTTGAAAAAAGTCAACATCGAAATGGAAATTGCAGATGTACAGGCCATTCTGGCCATCGATATGGACGATGACGCCGCACGCGCGCTCCGTTTCGTCAAGGAGCGCCTCGCCAAAAAAGTTAAGAAATGCCTGCAGCCCCATTGAGTGCCGGTTTTTGAGGCCAGTTACGGGCCTCGCCAGCAGGACCGCTTTGCTAATTGAGCCATGTTTGAGAAAACCGCAGAGCCCGCAGCGCGGATAATGGCCACAACCAGAAGTGCATTTTCACCACGAAGGACAAGAAGAACAGAAGGTCTTTGACAGTAAATCCTTTCTCACTTAGTGACCTTCGTGTTCTTCGTGGTTAGTTCAATTTGTTGATAATAAGGCTGCGAGTTATGAGGCTAAGGTGGATTGTTTTGACAGCGAGATAAAATATGCCCAACAAAGATCCTGAAAAGCTGGTGCGGAAATTCCTGGAAGATTGCGCCGACTGCGACATTTGCCGATATCTCATGGAGGACACCTCGTGCCTGGTGTTCCCGGAATTGTACAAACTCTATGACAGGGAAGCGGACAGGTGCGCTCGACACTAGCTTTGGGCCGATCGTTGCGCGTCTGGCCTACTATCCACCCTGCCATATGAGGGAGCAGAAGATCGGGCAAGCCTATGCCGAGCTGCCCAGGTTCATCCCTGAGGCTGCGTTGGAAACCATCGAGGGGGCTTTCTATTGCTGCGGCATCGCTGGCATCATGGGGTTCAAGCAGGATTTCCATGAAGCTTCAACCGAGATGGGTCGACGTCTGATGGAAAAGATCAAAGCCATTGACCCGGAAAGATTGGTTAGCGACTGCTTGAGCTGCCGAATTCAGTTTAATCAACTGCTTCCTTATCGAGTATATCATCCCATCGAGATTCTAATAGAGTCTTACGAAGGACGACATTAGCTTGATTCAAAAAGAGCCTTACCGGTTGGAGGTTTTACTAGAAAGTATTTACTGTCAAAATGGTTCAAGTCGGAAACTGTAACCAACCTAAATTCTACAAATCCTTGAAGATCCAAGGAAATATTATTGGAGGAGGTGTTTAAAGTGAAACCCGAAGAGATCAAAAAAGCCGTTAAATCAGGCTATGCCAGGGTCTCTCTGGAAAATGCATCCTGCTGCGGGAGTAATAGCTCTTGTTGCGGCAGCCCCAGCCAAGCTGAAGACACCAGCAAAAGGATAGGTTACAGCGACGAGGAACTGCAGGCCGCGCCGGATGGCTCAAACCTTGGGCTTGGCTGTGGCAATCCGGTGGCACTCGCTTCTCTCAAGGAGGGAGAAGTGGTTCTCGATCTCGGCTCAGGAGCCGGGTTCGACTACTTTCTCGCGGCTTCCAAGGTAGGACCCAATGGTAAGGTGATCGGGGTGGATATGACCCCCGAGATGATCGAAAAAACCAGACGAAACGCTACGCAAGGAAACTTCGCAAACGTCGAGTTCCGACTGGGAGAAATCGAAAAGTTGCCGGTTTCCGACAATCAGGTCGATATCATCATTTCCAACTGTGTGATCAATCTCTCACCGGATAAGAACAAAGTCTTCCAGGAGGCGTTCCGAGTGCTGAAACCGGGCGGTCGTCTGATGGTATCCGACATGGTTCTCTTGAAAGAACTCCCCGAAGTCATCCGTAAGTCCGTGGAAGCTTATGTGGGTTGCATAGCGGGGACTGAGATGAAGCAGGAATATCTCGCCGCCATTGAATTTTCAAGGTTTAAGGAGATTCAGGTGCTCGCCGAAGATATTTATCCCGTCGAACTGATGGCTTCCGACCCATTAGCGCAGGCCATCTGTGCGGATCTGGACCTCTCTCCCGAAACAGCCAAAGATCTTGCTTGTTCGGTAGCAAGCATCAAGGTTTCTGCAATAAAGCCGCACTGAAAAAATATTGGAGGAATTCTCTCGACAAAAAAAACGTGAGGTATCTCCATGTTAAAGGGTTCACCTGTAGCTTCTCAATGAGTGTGGGCACACATAGAGTTTGGAAGCTCTAGGTACCAGCCCTTGCATGAAAGTCTTTTCGTCATACTCGCGCAGGCGGGTATCCAGAGCGACCTTCCTGGATTCCCGTCAGAAGCATGAGGGAATGGCTGGTGAGCGACTCAGAGTAATATGCCTACCGTTATTGAGAAGTTACGTTCTCCTTTGATGGTGGGCACCTGCAAAATGGCAATCGAACACCGCATGAAGCATCCGCAGCGTGATCTCCGCTTGTCTTAAGCACAGAAAACCGGCAAATAGCTGCCCGAGCGTGAGATCATCGAAACTCTTGGGGAGCGGAGCTGCATGGATGGGACGGTAGCGGCGGTATTCGGTTTCGTGTATTTTGGCATGATCCTTGGGAGAATTCCCGGTCTCGCTCTGGACCGCACAGGGATCGCGCTGCTCGGAGCCATTTTCCTGCTTGCAACCGGGAAAATCCAGCCGGAAGACGCGTGGCGCTCCATCGATGTGCCGACTATTGCGCTGCTGCTCGGCCTCATGGTCCTCTCGGCACAATTCCGCCTGGGCGGGATATCACCCATCTTCCCGTCTATGAGCGGGCTTGGCTTGGTCTGGGCCTTGCCTTCCAGCGCCCGCCGCTAATTCGCGTAGTAACCATGCGGGACCTTTTCAGAGAGTGCTCCGCTCCAGGGATTTCTTCCGAGCAGTTGGCCCAACAGTATGATTTCGCAAAATTTCTGGACCGGGACGTCAACTACGGCTTTTCCGGGGGTGAGCTGAAACGCTCGGAGCTCCTCCAATTGCTCGTGCAGGACCCTTGCTGGTGCTTCTGGATGAACCCGAATCGGGGGTGGATCTCGAGAGTCTGCAACTGGTCGGAGAAATCATCGGTCGCCTGTTGCAGAAGGTATGCCGCTGCGAAAAGCGGGAAAAATCCGGGCTCATCATCAGTCACACCGGCTTCATCATGGATTACATCCATGCCGACCGCGGCTATATCCTCTACGAAGGGCAAATGCGTTGTTTCGGACATCCGTTGGAACTGCTTTCGGATATCAAAAACATGGGCTATGAGGAGTGCATCCAATGTCAGAGGCAAAGCAAAAGGCCGAAGAAGCCCGCGACAAGAAAGCTCGGCTGGGTGCCGATGTAAACTTGGGGGACTTTGTGCGACCCAAAGAATCCTGGGACTATGACCCTGACTTTGGCAGATTTGACGACAAAGAGCGTAACCAACTCCTGCGGGTCGGTGTCGAACTGACCGATGTGGAGCATGCCGCCACTTTTATGCAGGCTGACGCCTCCGTTGTGCACCGCCAGGTTAACATGCCCGGCATTGAAGTGCTGCCCATTGCTGAAGCGCTCAACCGTTACGAGTGGGTCGCCGACCATTTGTGGCGGCTAGTGCCGGTGGATACGGACAAGTATACGGCGCAAGCTGAGCTGGAACTGGACAACGGCTTTTTCATTCGTGTTCAGCCGGGAGTGCAGATGACTCTGCCGGTTGAAACATACCTCTACATGCGCACCCACGGTTTGGCTCAGCACATCCATAATTTGATCATCGTCGAGCCCGGCGCCAGTCTGCATGTCATCACCGGTTGCACCGTCCACCCCGCAGTAACCGCCGGGCTGCACATAGGCGTTTTCGAATTTTATGTGCGTGCCGGAGGGCAGCTCACCTCCACCATGATTCACAATTAGGCCAAGGACGTGCACGTGCACCCTCGAACTGCGGTTCTATTGGAAGAAGCGGGGCGGTTTATCTCCAATTATATCCTGCTCAAGCCGGTAGGATCGGTGCCGACCTATCCGTCAGTAACCTTGCAGGGCAAGGCCGCTGTTACCCGCCTTAATTCCATTTTGGCCGCACATCTGGGGTCCGAACTGGACATCCCTCAATGCACCACAAACCCGAGCCGAATCATTTCCCGCAGCATCACGGTTGGCGGAGTCTGCATCAGCCGCGGGCATCTTATCGGCATGATACCGGAAGTAAAGACGCACCTTGAATGCCGCGGCCTCATTCTATCTGAAAGTGGCGTCATTTATGCCGTGCCGGAACTCGAAGGGCGAACGGCGGGGTGGATATGTCACATGAGGCAGCGGTAGGCCGCGTTGCCGCCGAGGAGATCGAATACCTGATGGCGCGCCGCATGGATGTGGATCGGCGGTCTCCGCTATCGTTCGAGGCTTCCTCAAAGTAAAAATCGAAGGGCTGCCGCCTAACCGGTTGATCAAACCATTCGGGAAACAGGCCATGGGCTTTAGCCGCCATCTGAAACCGCAAGCCTGTTTGGAAAAACTACCAGTTCCAATTTATGAGGATCAAAACATGAGCCGGTAAACCGATATAGAGCCGCGCGAAACGGTGCTGGGATTTCTCGTTGCGGCGCCTTCGCCTGTTGTTGAACATCCGGTGTTTTTGCCCGACAAGGCCATTCCGACCTCGAGGTCGAAACTGGCCCTGCAGAAGTTGAAATTAAATAATGGAGAAGAACATTAGCAGTTAAACCAGTATGTCAAAATGAGCGTTTGAACCGGTAAATGTCAATCACAATCAGTTCCAACTCCGTCTTTAGAGAGCGCTTCGATGTGTTTCGTGTTATGCGAATCTTGTGCCGCATCTTCTGTATCATCTTTTGACATCTCTTCGACCTGAAAAGAACAGCAGCAGCCCTTCTTGCCAAATAATTTGTTTAAAAAACCTTTCTCCGACTTTTGCTTCGTCATCAATGTCTCCCTTCTTTTGAATCATCTTCAGCCGATTTCCTGAAAACATCACCCGATCGCATTGAACACATATCCGCCGATAACCGCCGTCGCCCAAATAACCGCAACGATGGATGCAACCAGATGTTTCCTGAATATGCTCATGAGCATAGCCATTTCCGGAATGGCCATCCCGGCCCCACCAATAATAAGCGCAATAACCGCCCCCATACTCATGCCCTTTTGTGACAGGGCCAAACCAATGGGAATAGCCGTTTCTGCACGGATGTAGAGAGGAACGCCAATGGTTGCTGCAACGGGGATCGCCAGTGGATTCTGCGGACCGGCAAGCTTAGCAACGAATTCTTGGGGGATATAACCGTAAATCCCGGCGCCGATCCCAACGCCTATAAGAAGATAGATCAAAACCGCCCTGAAATCCCCCCAGGCTGCTATGATTGCAACCTTGACTTTGCTCCAAAAAGCAGTAGGGATAGCCTGCTCGGTTTCATCGCAACAGCTCGATTTCAACCTGACGTTTTTGACATATTTGGCGCTTCCGGTTTTTTCTAAAATCACCCCAAAGACAACTGAACCCAAAAAAGTTATGCCGAAATATATAAGGCTTGCTTTCAAACCCATTAGGGTTGCAACCATAGTAATGATAATTGGATTCAGAAGCGGCGAAGCAATGACAAAAGACATTACCGGTCCAAAAGGGGCTCCCGCGTTGAGCAGTCCTAATGTCATCGGAATGGTTGAACAGGCGCAAAACGGCGTTAAGGCACCAACCGCAGCACCCAGTATGTTGCCTAAAATCCCCCGCCTGGAAAGCCATGCCCTGAGCTTTTCCTGCGGGATATACATCAACACCAATGCCACAATTGTGCTGATACCGAGAAAAAGGACCGTCAACTCTGCTGTGATTAGTATAAAGTATTCCAGGGTGGCAATAAAAGTATTCATTCTAAGCTCCGAATTGGTTGACGCCATCAACTTGTGATCGAAAAAAATTTACCGTTTCAGTACACTGGCCATAGTTATGAGTAATTCCGTCATTCGGGGCCAAGATTCTTCGGGCATCCTAGAAAGCAATCGTTCAAGTTCTTTCGAGTACTTCTCGGTTGCCGATTTGAGAACGCTTTCCCCGTCTTTGGTTATGACCACACAACAAACCCTTGCATCTTCATAAGATCTAATTTTCTCTACATATCCTTTCTTTTCCAGGCGGTTCACGATTCTAGTCGCGCCACTTTTGGTAAATCCAAGGGTCAGCCCAACATCTTGCACCGGACAATCATTAGTGTCGGCCACCTTATCGAGCGCCAGGAACTCCGGCAACGACAGATTTCCACAGCATTGGCCATCCAAACCTTTTGGGCCGAAATGCCAGACAATCTCGATCAATGCTCGGCTGAGTTCAGGCATTTGGATCGTATTCATCTGCTTTCCTCTTCGACACATCAGAGCATACAGTCATAGGATCCACACCACCCCGGCAATTCACCATGAGCCGGCAGCTTTAACATTTTACAGGCTGTCCTGCGTGCATCCAGCATATTGAATGAAATGTTAAGTGATTTAGTTGACTACGTCAACTTATATTTTCAAGCCGATTCTTCATCTCTCAAGCAACGGCGCACATTCGCCTGCCGCACCGCGAAAGCTTTTGATATAGCCACAATGGTCCTGTTTTATAGGTCGCGACGTCGAGTTTAGAATTGGAGTTTATTTTCAATGTATTTTGCGATTGATATCGATTCGCATGGCAGCATCACATTAACTAAAGAGCAACAGTTCCGTTGGCGCTCCAGCCGCAATTCTCATTTTGGATGTCGTTAAGGTTTTCTATTAAATTGTGCCCAAATATAAACATGTGTACAGAAATTGCTCTAGGACTTTCGATTCCATGTTGACGCACCGAGTAGCAATACCAGAGAACCGAATCGCTAGAAATCGTGCAAGCTAACAAAATGCAAGATTGCATTGAAGGACCGGCTGCTCTGGTCAACGGCTACCAACAGGCAGTCAGATGAGCATAGAAAGAGTTGAGGGTAGAGAAAATGAAAAGGGAAGGAAGCTGACTCTCAGAATCTCAGTTCTCACAGACCGAATAACAATGCGCGTAGCAAAAGAGATGCGGGATGATAAAGACCCCAAAAATATAGATTTCGTGTCCAGGAAGCCAGATAAGATGGCCCTTAAGCAGCCTCAGGAAGAAGGACGACTTTAGAGAGTTTTGACAACGCGAGTGGCCGAGTTGTTTTGGGAGCGCTTATGTGCAGGGCTCATCAGTGCATTATACAATGATAGTAACATAAAATAGGCCGAGCCTGCTGCCGAAAAGGGCGGCTTCCGAGCCTGGCCTTACACTCTGCGCTTGACCCCAGAGATTTCCGAAGCCCACCGGCAATTCTTGTTTTTCTTTGACCAGGTGCTTTGCGATACCACAAAAGAGGCTTGCTTTGTCTTTTTATTATCTAAGTCTCCACAAAGATACTCGTTTCGGACATGCATTCAATGGTGGATGAATGGATTTTGCCAGATAAATCTGTATGGGCTTTCCGAAGCTTCAGTCTCTGTATCTGGGGCTCTCACCCACTAACCCGGCTCGTTTAAGCAACTCGGGAATCACTTCCTCCCAAGCCACAGCCATGATATGCACGCCGTGTACTCCCGGTATTTCCATCGCCTGCTGAATTTCTTCCGCAGCTATTTGGATGCCCTCTTCACGAACCCTAGCAATCCGCTCTTTTTTGTCCTGCAGTCCCTCAACGGCACATTCCAACCTCAAGACAGTTTCCTCCGGGACGATTACCCCCGCCACCTTGTTTTGCATGTACTTGGCCATCGTCATGCTTTTCATGGGAATGATGCCGGCCATGATGTGAACCCTTTCGTGAAGCCCACAGTTGCGCACCTCATCCATGAATCGCTTGAAAATATCAAGGGCAAAAATAGGTTGTGTCTGGATAAATTGAGCACCGGCTTTAACCTTTTTGCCTAGACGCGCCACCCGAAATTCCCTCGGATGTCCAAAGGGGTTGGCGGCCGCGCCCACGAATAGATGCGGCGGTTCGGTCTCCAACTCCTCACCGTTCATAAACCTTCCCTCTCTTAGACCAACCAAACACTGAATAAGCTGCATCGAGTCGATATCATAAACATTTTTTGCGCCCGGATGATTGCCCATGGTCTGATGATCTCCAGAAAGCGCCAGTACATTCATTATTCCGTGTGCGGCAGCTCCCAGCATGTCAGACTGAATGGCGAGGCGGTTGCGGTCACGCGTGACAATTTGAATCACCGGATCCATATCCATTTGCTTGATGAAAATCCCCGTTGCTATCGAAGACATCCGGACTACCGCCGTCTGGTTATCCGTGATGTTGAAAGCGTCGCAATACGGTTTTACCAGTTCAGCCATCTCGCGCAGATGCGAGGTGTCGACCCCACGTTTGGGGCCAATTTCACAGGTAACGGCGAATTTGCCTTCATTCAGGGTCCGCTCCAGATTACTTTCAATTGCCATCGGTAGCATCCTCCCTTGGCATTCTCAAATGCTCCTCAAACAGCTTCCGGGGGCCACCATGCCGAGAAGAAATCCAATTCTTAGCAGGAATGATGTTGACGAGCGACTCAAGTCTGCCCTGGGTCCTGAGTCGATCATAGATCAGCTGCCAACCGCAGCTAACCTCCGAATCTATCTCGCATACCCCATTTTCACTCCCGCCACACGGGCCGTTCAGCAGTGATTTTGAGCATCTCGTTATGGGGCAAACACCGCCGGTAAAATGAAGGATGCAGTCACCGCACATCAGACAGCGCTCGGTGAATTCACCGGCAGCTTCGACTACCCCAACAAACGCGGTATTCAAGCCGGGCAAAATAACTTTATGCGGCCACTTTTCGCTCGTAAACTGGACGCCTGCGCCACAAGCCAGGCTAAGGACCGCATCCGCCCATTCCACCTTTCCATTGGCGGAATTGAAAAACTCGTGCTCACATTGTCTTTCAATACCTGAGTGGTCGACGGCAACATCCACGCCCTCCTGTTTGGCCTTCATACGCAGCAAAGATGCCATGATCTCAGCCTCCTTGTTGCCACCTTCATGACAGACGGCGACACAAGTGTTGCAACCGAAAACCAGCACTTTTCGGAAGTCCTTGATCATATCCCAGATTTCTTCGATAGTTTTTTGTTGACCCACTATCATAGAATTTCACTCCTTGAGGAAAGTTCCGTTCCCGGCAAGCCTGATCGGTGAGGGGCCGAGTTTTCTGATCCTTTCGGTGAACTCAATGCATATTTTTGCCCAGCGGGGACCTTCAGCGGCCGAAAGGTTGTACATCTCAATCCGCTCCGGTTCGATGCCGACTTTAGGCAGCATCGATTTGAGGTGACCGATTCTCTTCCTTGCATTGGTATTTCCCTCCAGGAAATGACACTGCCCTGAAAGTCAACCGGCAGCAAAAACACCGTCCGCACCCCGTTCGAAACTGCGCAAAATATACGAGTGATCGAGCTTACCCGTGCAGGGCAGGCGAATAATCTTGACGTTGGTGGGGTATGAGAGTCGCATCACCCCGGCCAGGTCGGCGGCAGCAAATGCGCAATAGTGGCATGCAAAGGCCAGAATTCTGGGTTCCCATTTTTCAAATGCAACTTTCAATGTCTCCACATACGACGCGTCCTTGACAATACTCGCTTCCATTTTTCACTCCACTCCTTTCCTCTTCAGCATGATTGTTCGATATGCCACGCCGCGCTATGAAGCGAGCTCAAATCGCAGCCTCTGAAAAAATATCTATCATGGCAAGTATTTCATCGTCGGTAAAGTTGTTGACCTGGAATGCTTTGGCGGGGCAGACGCCTGCACAGATGCCGCAACCCGTGCACTTGACTTCGTTGTGACTCACCCTTCCGTCCTCATCTATAAAAGGCGCACCGAAAGGGCAAAGCCTTAGGCAGCTCAAACAAGACATGCAAAGGTCCCGATTGTGCTTTGAAATGATCCCGGAGACTTCCAGCTTGGTGCGGGATAATAGTCTGCCCACACGGCCGGCTGCCGCGAGGGCCTGACTGATGGTCTCGTCAAGTCTTTTTGGTCCGTGCGCCAGCCCGGCGACAAACAATCCTTCCGCCGGAAAATCAACCGGGCGAAGCTTAACATGGGCCTCCAGAAAAAATCCGTCTGCATTTCTTGGTATTTTGTACATCTCGGCCACCGCTTCAGCCGTCCCCCGAGGCCTAAGCCCAGTGGACAACACGAGCAAGTTAGCAAACATATCGACGTGCCGATTGAGAATATGATCATAGGCCCTTATCTTCAGCCCATTTTCAGCAGCCACTATCTGCGGTTTTCTATCCGGTTCGAAGCGCATGAACAGCACCCCGAGATTCCTGGCCTTGCTGTAATACTCCTCGGCAAGTCCGTAGGTCCTGATATCGCGGTAAAGAATAAGTACATGTGCGTTTGGTGTCTTTTCCTTGACGGCGATGGCGTTTTTAACGGCGTCCTGGCAACAGATGCGGGAGCAGTAATTGTATGGTTCTTCCCGGGAGCCCACACACTGGATCATGACGTACCGTTCGCCAGGTTTGGGCTCATGTAACTCAATCCATCTTTCAAGGTCGCGCTGCGTCATTACACGATTGCTTTCTCCAAAGCAATATTCGTTGGGCTCATATTCCGCCCCGCCTGTTGCAACGATCACAGCTCCATGGGCAAAGCTGCTGCCATCACTGAGAGTAGTTTTGAAATTCCCGACAAAACCTTCCGTTGCTCTGACTTCGGCCCCGACATGCACGGCAATCCGCGGATTATTCTCAACCTCCACCACTCTTTTCTTCAATGATTGCTGAACATCGCTGCCACCAAGCGTACGATGGACATTACGGATGAGTCCCCCCAACTGTTGATCTCGTTCGACCAAGTGCACGGCATAGGCTTGAGCAGCCAATGCCAAAGCTGCAGTCATTCCGGCAATACCGCCTCCAACGATCAACGCTGCCTGTACAACATCCACGAGACCGGTTTTCACCGGCTCAAGACGTCTGGCCTTGGCAATGGTCATCGACACTATCTGCTCTGCCTTTTGTGTGGCTTTTTCCGTTTGCCCCATGTGGCACCAGGAGCACTGCTCGCGGATATCGGCCAATTCAAAAAGATACTTGTTCAACCCTGCTTCCCGAATCGTTTCTTGGAATAAATGGGTATGAGTACGTGGCGTGCAGGAGGCGACGACGACTCGGTTGAGACGTTTTTCCCGGATCAGTTCCCTAATTTGGGACTGGCTGTCGGGTGAACAAGCGTAGAGCATGTTTCTCGCTTCAACCACATCCTCGAGGCCCTTAACCGTAGCCACCACTCGGTGTACATCGACGGTCGATGCGATATTTGTTCCGCAACTACAAACAAACACCCCCATACGGATCTCTTCGTCGCTTACCTGCCTTTCAGGCGGCAGGTCGTTTGTGATCGTTTCCGTACCCCTTGCTTTACTCAGAAGCGCCATTGCTTTAGCAGCAACCGCGCTTCCCTGCATTACGGTTTCCGGTATATCCTTGGGACTCTGAAAAGATCCGGTAACAAACACGCCTTCTCTGGAAGTCTCGACGGGCTCGAAGGGATTTGTCTTGGCAAATCGATATGGGGTCGTCTCAATGCCGAAGGTTTTGGCGAATGTCTCAACATCCGCGTGCGGTTGCAGCCCAACCGAAAGGACCACTAGGTCAAAGGTCTCATCGACCAACACACCATCCTCCCTGGCGAAACGCAGGATGAGGTTGCCCGTGCCGGGCTCTTCTCTGACAGCCGAGACCATCGCCCGCTGATAGCGGACTCTATACTCGTTCTTTGCGCGCTCCACATATTTGTCGAAGTCTTTGCCGAATGCCCGCATATCCACATAAAAAATGACGGGCTCGATGGTAGAATCATGTTCGCGTGCGATGATTGCCTGCTTTGTGGCATACATGCAACAAACCGAAGAACACCAGGGGGATCCATGATGCGGGTCGCGCGAGCCTACACATTGAATCCATGCGACTTTAACAGGATGCTTACCATCTCCAGGTCGCTTGACCTCCCCCTTATATGGACCCGAAGCAGATAAAATTCGCTCGAACTGAATTGATGTCACGACATTGGGCCAGCGACCAAACCCAAGTTCTCCCCTAACATCAGGCCGATAACGATCAAGGCCGGGACTTAAGATAACGGCGCCCACGTTGAGCAGACGTTCTTCATCGTTAACCCTTTCGTGCTTGATCGCCTTCGCTTCACAGGCTTCTACACACAGGTAACACTCGCAACAGCCCGAACAGTTTAAGCAGCGATTCGCTTCCTCCACAGCCGAAGTCTCATCAAACCCCAATTCCACCTCTTTGAAATTGCCCTTCCTTTGTTCAATGGGCAGCTTGGGCATACCACTGCGTGGACGTTTGGAAATACCTTCGATGCCCTTCACTGCTCGCTGCTGGTGCTTTACCTCTTTGCGGCCTTCAATCATGTTCTGGCCCGACAAGTATCTGTGTATGGAATCGGCTGCCCGCCGTCCCATGCCTATCGCAGCCACCACGCTGGAAGGCCCTGAAACCACATCGCCGCAGGCAAACACCCCTTCCACACTTGTTTCCAGTGTAATAGGATTGACTTCAATATTTCGTCGGCGGTTGATTCTTAAAGCTCCCTCCATATCCGGTTCGATCTCAGGTTCTTGACCAATGGCCGTAATAACTGAGTCACACTCTAGAACGAATTCACTGCCTTCGACTGGAACAGGACGCTGTCTGCCGCTTTCATCAGCTTCGCCGAGTTCCATCTGGAGACATCGGACCCCCCAAGCCTTGCCGTTCTCACCCAGAACGCGAATGGGAGCGGCAAGCGTTCGAATGACGACGCCTTCAGCTTCTGCTTCCTCTATTTCCCAAGAATTGGCTGGCATTTCGTTGCGCGAGCGGCGATAGACAATGGTGGCTTGCGCCCCCAAACGAAGTGCTGTGCGTGCGCTATCGACAGCTGCGTTGCCGCCGCCCACCACCACAACTTTTTTGCCAATTTCGACCTCCTCCCCAAAGCTTACCTTTCGCAAAAACTCTATGCAGTCGCTAACGCCGTTGAACTCGTCCTCTCCTGGAATTTGAAGTTTGAGGCCTTTATGGGTGCCAAGCGCTAAGGCTACCGCTGCGAATCCATCTGATTTGAGGCTATCCAGGGTAAAGTCGCTCCACAGTGCTTTGCCGAGTTCCAGCTGGACGCCATGGGATAAAATGTAATCAATTTCTCTCTGCACCACCCTTTTCGGGAGGCGATACGCAGGGATTGAAACCGCAAGCATGCCGCCGGCTACGGGCAGCTTTTCAAAAACCGTAATTCGATAGCCAAGCTTGGCCAGATCCCGTGCGGCAGTCAAGCCGGCCGGTCCGGCTCCGACGATGGCCACTCGCTTCCCCTTATTGTCTGCAACTTCAGGCTGGGGAGGTAAGTCATGAGCTTCTTCACGATCGGTGAGAAATCGTTTGAGCGCGCAGATCGAGATGGGCTGGTCTACTTCCTTGCGGCGGCAACCATGCTCACAAGGGTGAGTACAAACCCTGCCGATGCTGGCCGGAAATGGCATTGTGCGCCTTATAACCCCAAGCGCTTCCTGAAATCTTCCCTTTGCAGTCAGAGCGATGTACGCGTGCGCATTGACTTCCGCCGGGCACTCTAGCCGGCAGGGCGAGGCACCCCATTTTTCAATCGTCATGGCGCCGGGCAAGGCTTGCGGATACCTCCTGTGAATGGCGGTACGGCGGCTGAGGTTCTGATCAAAATCATTTGCAGTTGAAACCGGGCATTGGTCGACACAAGTCGAACAACCCGTACACTTGCTCAGGTCAACATAGCGGCTCTTGACCCTTACTTTCGCCGTAAAATCGCCTGCCTGCCCGCTCAATTCGACCACTTCTCCCGGTGCAATCACTTCGATGTCCGGGTGTCGTCCCAGATCGACAATTTTGGGCGAAAGCATACACATGGCACAGTCGCCGGTGGGGAAAGTCTTATCAAGCATTGACATTGTGCCGCCGATGCTGGAATCCTTCTCAACCACATAAACCTTGAATCCGCCGTCGGCAAGATCAAGTGCAGACTGGATGCCTCCGATCCCTCCACCAACGATAAGCACCGATCCTTGCTTCCTGGGATAGTGGTTTCTTTGACTCATATGGGGTTCACTTCCTTTAGCAATGACATAGCATCGGTAAAATGCCGATCAATCAGCAGCCTCCCGGGACTGATTCCTATGGCAACCCCGATCAGCTCGGTGATGAAATAAACAGGCAGCCTCTGGTGAACTTCGGCTCTTCTACAAATCTCGTTCTGGTGGAGGTCGAGGTTCAACTGGCACATAGGGCAGGTGGTCACCAGACAATTCGCGCCCCTGTCCAGGGCATCCCGCAAGATCCGCGCCATGAGCTTGAGTGCCGTTCCCTGATCGTTTACCGCGGCCGAAGCGCCGCAGCAATCGGTCTTGTAACTCCAGTCCAGAGGAGTTGTCCCCAGCATTTCCAGAATCATTTCCATATCTTGGGGATTCTCTACGTCATCAGGTACAGACACCGCATACGGAAAGCGCGTAAGCATGCAACCATAGTAGCATGCGGGTTTGAGTCCGGCTTGGATGGCGGAAATTTGTTTAGACAGCTCGCCCGACTTTGCTATTCGAAGCAGCACTTCTAAAATGGAAGAGACGACGATTTTGCCCTGCACTTTCTTGGATAATTGGGAGTTGATCTCATCTTTCAGTTCCGCATCATCCACAAGTCGCCGTTGCGCCACCAAGGTCTTTGAGTAGCAGGCCGAACATGGGATAACCATCTCGGAAAAACCTGCTGCCTCAGCAATACCGAGGTTCCTAGCCGGCATAGCTACTGCCAAAAAATCTTCAACTTTGGCGGCGGAGGTGGCGCCACAACAACTCCAGTCATCGATTTCCTTCAGGTCGATCCCTAGCCTCCGAAATACCAGCTGATTTTGCAGATTGTAGAGGAAGGCCGATTCCTGCAACGAACATCCTGGATAGTAAGCTATTTCCATGAAAAAGCCCTTCTAGATTGACCTCTGACGGGCAACAGGTCTCCTTTTGACCGTCTAAACAAGCGCTTGACCTCAGCCCGGCCCTTTGCGGTGTGAAAGCCCGGCCGCAGGCGTCTGAGGCGGAGCATTGCTATCCCTATTTTGCCCTGCTCGACAATTTCGACAACCATGGATTTCAGGTCCTTTGTTCTGATGCCTTCAGCGACGTTTTTCAATTGATACAGAGCCATAAATTCAAGCTCGTTTAGGCGCCCGTGCCGCGCGCTCGCTTCCACAAACGCATCATGGAAATTGGCAATACGGGGCTGCAAGGTCTCCACTTGCGCTTCTTTAGACATGCGTTTAAGCGTTTCGACGATTCTCGCAGTTTGAATTTGGTTGGGACAGCGTGTGCCGCAGGTGTAGCAAGAAACGCACTTCCACACGAGCCCATTGCTGAGAGCCGCTTCCGCGTCCCCAAGCAAAATCAACCGTATCAGCCGATCAGGAGTGAGATAGCCTGTTTCCTCCCCGACAGGGCAACCTGAAGCACAGCGCCGACACTGGTAGCAAGCTGTCAAATTCTGTCCCGATCGTTCCATGACATATTCGGCTAGAGGTTCAGCGGTTTCAGGTTCAAATCGGATAGCGGAATCCTGCATCCTGAGCTCCTGTATTTACAATTACGGAAGTTATTGCGTTAGAGCCTGCTCTGAGGAAAGCGATCGGCTCGGAACCAAAAAATCTTTGCTGCGTTGATTTTGTCAAGACGTTTGCCAGCGTTGTAAGTCTCAGTCGTTGTACTTTGTTGTGCCTCCATCTGCCGCATGAGTGGCGCTTGCACGGCTAAATTTCGAAAATGGGTTTTGCTGGTCATTTGTAGCATTGTTGGTCTCTGTACAAAGCATAAAAGTATATATACATTATGTATACATCATGATTTGAGCAATCCATACCACTAATATTCTCTTTGTCAATACAAAAATTCACAAATTTTATTTCTGGGGGTGTGAGGTGAAAAATTATCCGGTATAACTTACATTTCGCACGCAAGAGACTATTTTTTTAGAGTTTGGGGCAGCAAGCTATGTTAAGGATAACATCAAGAATTTATAAGGAAAAGTCGTATCTTCTGGACAAAGTCAATTCCATTTGCTATGTGCACAATGAACGGGGCTGCCAGGAGACATATAAGACATAGTTTTTAAATCGGAATTGAAAGTTCCTTTACCTATCCTGACGCCTCATACCATTTAAAAAGGGAGGCGTCGTGGAGCAATTTGAAAGTCGGTTCAAGCAGGTGGACGTGTTGCCAATGGTGAAGCATTTCATGGATCAGCTTGGCATGTTCAGTCTCTTTTCAAAGTATGTCCCGGCAACGACTGGTCATCTCACCGACCATGCGCAAGGCCTATGCCTGTTAACGGCAAATATCATCTGTGACAACAAGCCACTGTACAAGGTTCAGGAATGGTTGTGTCAGTATTCTGATGGTCTTGGGATAGACCCGGTTAATGCGCGCCTTTTTAATGATGACCGGCTCGCCAGAGACGTTTCGGCGCTGTTTCGCTCAGACCGGCATTCGCTAATGACTGAGGTTTCCTCTAATGCCATTTCGGTGCACAAATTGCTCACCGATGAAATTCACAATGACAGTACCTCGGTGACATTTATTGGCAAATACAATACCCCCGATCCGGAAGCGGTCAAGCTCAAACATGGTCACAACAAGGATTTCAGGCCAGACTGCAAGCAGGTCGTATTCGGCCTCAATATCACGGCAGATGGTCATGTGCCGCTCAGCTACAAGCTTTTTGACGGCAATACCACTGATGATGTCACCCATATTCCGAACTGGAACGGTCTGCGTGCCTTATTGGAAAAAGAAGATTTCATTTACGTGGCCGATTGCAAGTTGTGCAACCAAAGCAACTTAACCCATATTGCGGCAAATGGCGGTTCCTTTATCACTGTGGTCCCGAAGGATCGGAAGGAAGTCAAACGGTTCATAAAGCATCTAGAAAAAAATGGGGTGACATGGAAAGACGCCTTTAGCGTGGAAAACTCGCGAAAAAAGGCTGAGGTGAACGTCTATAGGACCCATGAGGCCGAACGGACAAAACAAGGCTTTCGAATCATTTTTGTTCATAGCAGCAGCAAACACAAAGACGATGAAACGCGAAGACGGAAAAAAATAGAGACGGCGATTGCCAAATTAGAAGAACTGTCACCGAAACTCAATGCTTACCATCTAAAAACCAAACAGGAGATCAAGACGGCCGTTGACAAAATTTGCAAGGATGTCAAAGAGTTCATCGATGTTAAAATAGTAACGGACCGTAAGCAGGTTAAAGTGAAAGCCTCTCCCGGCAGACCTTCCCCAACGAAAAGCGTCTACAACTACAAATGGAAATTTACGCACAGCATTCAGTGGCAACTAAACGAACAAGCTCTCGCCAGGGTATCAAAGACCGATGGGATCTTTCCCTTGATCACCAATACGTCGCTGGAAGCCAGTGAGGTGTTGAAGAAATATAAGAGCCAGCCGTTTCTTGAGAAACGCATGTATACTCAGAAAACTGTTTTGGAAGTAGCTCCGGTTTTCCTGAAGAAGGAACACCGCATTGAAGCCATGCTGTTCCTCTGTTTTGTGGCCTTGATGATCGTGTCGCTGATCGAACGGAAGATCCGCATGAACATGGCGAAGGAAAACATCGACAAGTTGCCCATCTTGCCGCAAGGAATGAATACCAAAAAACCGACCTGGAACAACCTTCGATACTTCTATCGCAATATCCACTTCTCGCAGATAATCCGGGACGGGATATGCATCCAGGCAGTGGTGCAAGGGCTCAAAGGCTTGCATAAACAGATCAACCGCTTATTAGAAATTCCCGAGTCTGTATATCGATTCCAACAGGATGGTTGGTGGCAGTTCAAGCCAACCTGATAGGTTCATCAGCGGATGTTGCCTGAATATTCCAAAAATATTTTCTCAGAGCGCGAAATGTAAGGTATAGTTTTGGAAAAATTATTTGCTACGCTTCAGATGAACCATAAATGCCTCGTTGCCACTTTTCATGTATGAGTCTCTCGTGTGATGTATATAATAACTGCAGAGTCTCTCACATATTGCGATGACTCAATGAACCGCATATGGACTTTGAAGTAGGAGACTTGTACCACGGATTTGTGTATCCATTAACCGTGCGTCTCGAAGTTGCGATCATGGTATGGCTAGGTTGTAGCCCTTTAACCTAAAGAAGTCTTGCATCGCCAATAGGTAAGGGATTGACATACATTACGGCCACGTAGCCTCCCTTATTTTGGGTCCCTCTGCCAAAATCCCACTCATCCTATCAAGACCAGTGCAAAGTAATTCCACCTGCCATAGGTTTCCTTTCTAGTGTCAATCTGAAATCCATTGTCTCTTGCGATCTCGAATACATCTATCCCACATGCTTCCATCATGGGCGTGATTCTGAGTTTCCTCACTTCACTTTGGCTGGGCGCCACCTGCACCTCGGGCTCACCTGACGGTCGGGCACCGTCGGAAGCTGCACTTGCATCCCCGCAATCCGTTCCCGAACCTGGAGCCAGAGCAACCAAAGCAAAAGCCTTGTAGTAGCCTTGCCAGTAGGCCTCTCCTTCCAGTTTGACCGCCACCTCTGTCAGACCCTTACCGTCAGACCCATTAAGTAGGATGGCCTTGGAATATTCCCCGATCATCTTTTTGGTGCTTTCAGTATCCGGAGCAAGGCGAGGGTGAAAGGCACCCTTGTCATGCATCGGGCATCCATATTGGCATTTCCATCTCACCCACTCACCAAATGAAATGGTACGAGTATCAATAATCTTTCCCTTTTCAGCACCTAATTCAAAAGCTCTTTTCAACAGTTGTTCCATCGCATCCCCAGGAAGTTGCTGTTGTGTGGAGGTTTGTCTTGCCGGTTTCATCGCCGCCATTTCTCGACGCCTATCGTAACCCATCGCGGGCTTGGCGGCCCGAAACAAAACCCCTTTGGTCACCGGTGAACTGCTGAAGCCGGTATCGGCGACTAATTCGGCCTCTTCGAACCCTGTCTCGTTCAGTATGGTCAGGAGATCCCTTCCCGGCATCGCCCCGCCCTGTCATTTAGCCCAGCTTTCAACCATTGATTTCGTATCGCTCGGCGGCTCTATTGTGAGAATCTGGTCCGCCATCATGAGTCGCCCATTGGGCTTCAAAACGCGCCATAATTCCTTTGACGCCTTTGACTTATCGGGCACAAGATTGAACACTCCGTTTGAGACCACCACATCAAAACATGAGTCAGGGAATGGCAGTTCCTCGGCGGATGTTTCCTGAAAACTCACATTCTCGAGAGATGTCTTGCGCAGGTTCTCTCTAGCCCGCTCCAGCATCTCGGCTGTGAGATCGATACCCACCGCCTTGCCAGTAGGACCCGCCAACATGGCTGCCACAAGAGTATCCACGCCAGCGCCGCAGCCAATGTCCAGGATCGCCTCACTTTCATTTATCGGTCCTGGAGAGAACGGGTTTCCGGCACCACAGTAGGAGTCCAAAACCTCTTCGGGAAGCACTTTCAGAATCTCGTCATCATAGCCCTGCCCCTCGAGTCCAGCCCGCCCGGTGGGGTATTTGAAGCTTCCTTCGGGGCTGCTGGTAACTTTCTTGTATTTCCCGGCAATACCTTCTTTGATGCGCATTCTATCTTCTTCACTGAATTTTGTCTCCATAGTTGGACTCCTCCCTAATTCAATAGATCTTTTTTGATCTGTTCCAGCTCTTCTCTGCTTATATCCTGTCTCGTGTATCTCTTTCTGCCAATTTACCGGCGTGTTTCCCGCTCACTCTTGCCGGCATGATACCTTGCGTAATTCTCCCGAGGCGGTCTGAGTTGCCGTCTCCCGAGAAGAAAATAGATTGCTACCAGCACCGCGGCAATCATCATAAGAGGGAATATCAACACGCCCCCACTCCAAAAATATCCAGATCCCCCAGGGCACATCTCAGCATTCTCAAAAATAATCGGCCCTGCCCCGACAGAGACTTTTTATATCGAAAGCCTGATCAAGCATTGACATTTTATGTAATAAGTATATAAATGTATGCTAATATTTTGCTTGGCTTATTTGAGTGGCTGTGAGCCACCGTTTGAGATCAGTCCTAGTGGACACAAATAAAACCGGACTTCCGGTAACGGGCACTGGGAAAAAAAGGGCTCCAGCATGCCTGAAAGCGCCGCTCTTGCTACTGCTCATTTGGTCGAAATAAACAGGGCGAGCGGTGTCGGTTTTACATCTGCTGAGGGATCTTTTGCCGGTGTGGCAAAGACAGGATGGATGATTGTCTATGGAAAAGCCAGTTCGAGAGAAGCCGTTAAGTGAGCTTAATGGTGCGGAAAAAGGCGACGAATATTCTGTAGCCGAGCAGGAGGCAACGGCGCTGCGCAACGAGCACTTCCAGACCGTGGCGTTTCTTGCCAAGAGTCTTTCGGATGAAAACCGGCTGCGGATCATACTTTGCGTGAGCAGCGGCAAAAAATCGGTATCGAGCATTGTCGAGGAGTTGGGTCTTTCTCAACCCCTTGTTTCTCATCACCTGAGGGAGCTCAAGCGCTCGCTGCTGGTCAGTATCGAGCGGAGCGGACCTTTTATCTATTACGAACTGGTTGATTCCAGAATTCTTGATGTCATTCGAACGCTGAGCATTGTGGCGACAGACCTGCTAACCGCCAGGAAAACGTTTTGAGAATTGGGGAGGTGATTCGATCCGTATGGAAGAGATGCTGAAAATTATCGGCCGCATGGACCCGGAAGAAGCGCTCACCCAGATTTCCAAGGTATTGAAAGTGCTTTTCTCTGCTTTGGGTGAAGAAGCACGCTCGCAATTCCTGTGGGATCTTATGGGAGAATCGAGAGGCGATAAGGTATCGAGCCTGGTCCACCTGTGACTGGCCGAGTGCATGGGCGAAGGTGTCGACCCGACGCAGATGTGCCAGAGGCTGGTGGACAAGGTTGCTCAGTCAAAGCAGCTTATGGCAATGACCGAACCGGATCTTCTGGTTCTCTTTGAAGATTGGTTTGAAGAACCGGAGGAGGAGATTGTTTCCCTAATGCAGAGTCATGGACCTCTCAATCCAGCAGATCTCGCCGAAAAGACGGGGCTCTCCCTTCGGGGGGCAACGTTTCTGCTTTCAAAGCTCAAGCGTGAAGGGAAACTATAGTGGGCCTCCCGCTAATTTCATGTCATCTCGACCGAGGGGAGAGATCTTGTTGACTCGCCCGCCGAAGTCATTTCGCGTCACGCCAGGGCGTGACGCGAAATGACAGGACCATATTGCCACTTAGCGAGAGGACCATTTAGCAACTAAACAATTTTCTTTGAGGAAGAAGGGGCATTTTATGCAGAACAAGAAAACGACAGTCGTAGCCCTTGTGGCGATGTTGATAACGGTCGGAGCACTCTGGTACAGCCATCGTACCGTGCCTCCCGCCCAGGCCACCTGGGATGATGTTCTGGCCGAGGGGAAGGCAGGGGGCTACAAGATCATCACTACAGAGGAACTTTCCAATAGGTATCAGAAGGACACCGGCAGCATGCTTCTTGTGGACACTCGCCAGGAATGGGAGTACCGAACGGGGCACATCAAGGGAGCGGTTAACTTTCCAATGGAGCCCACGGCCTGGTCGAGATGGCGCAAGGCATCGGCACTTGAAACCTTCCTTGGGCCGGATAGGAATCGCACCATCATATTTTACTGAGCAGGCCTCACATGAGTCCGCAGTGACTCGGCAACCCGTGTGGCCGCAAAACTTGGTTACAAAAACATCTATCGAGATCCGTACGGCTACCCCGAGTGGCAAGGGCGAGGTCTGCCCATCGCGAGCGCCCCGGCTGGACTCGCTCAGAAGCGTGCAACACCCAAAGCACCGGGGCCTCTTTCCGGTTGGGCTATAACCTGGACGCTTCTCGGCATATTCGCAGGCGGGATGGCCCTAAACCTCACCCCGTGCGTCTACCCCCTCATTCCCATCACCGTTTCCTACTTTGGCGGCCAGGCCGCAAGGGGAGGAAACGGCCAGGGAAAGTTGGCAGTCCACGGTCTTTGTTACATGATGGGCCTTGCTGTCACGAACTCCGTGCTCGGCGTGGCTGCCGCTCTGACAGGCGGCCTTATGGGGGCGATACTCCAAAGTCCCATTGTGCTCATTGTGGTAGCCGCGGTTCTGATATTTTTTGCAACGAGCCTCTTCGGGCTGTGGGAAATGCGTCTTCCGAGCGGCTTCACGCAGGCCGCCGCGCAATCCTACACGGGCTACTTCGGGAGCTTGTTTATGGGGATCACCCTCGGAGTGGTCGCAGCTCCCTGTATCGGTCCTTTCGTGCTGGGGCTTCTCACCTGGGCCGCGAGCATGGGGAGCCCCTGGTTGGGATTTCTGATTTTCTTTACCTTGAGCCTCGGACTGGGGCTGCCGCTCTTCCTCCTTGCCATGTTTTCAGGACAGTTGGAAAGACTTCCCCGCTCGGGCGGCTGGATGATCTGGGTACGAAAGCTCATGGGCTGGGTGCTGGTCGCAATGGCGGTGCATTTCATAAGACCTGTTCTCCCTGGTCATTGGGGAACCGTTCTGCTTGCCCTGATCGCCTTGACCGCAGGCATACACCTTGGCTGGATAGACAAAAGTCAGGCCAATTTCCGGGCCTTCCAATGGCTTAAGGGCGGAGCGGGCGTAACATGTCTGGTTGTAGCCACTTTCATTGTTACCTCCATGGCAATGCAAGGGCCAGGTGTTAGCTGGAAGCCTTATTCGGAACAGATATTCCAACAGGCCCGGACACAAAATAAGCCCGTCATCATTGACTTTTATGCTACCTGGTGCACACCGTGTCGAGAACTGGATGAAGTAACCTTTCACAACGCATCGCTCGTACGGCAGGCTTATAAAAACTTTGTCATGATCAAAGTGGATCTAACCAAAGGCGACAACCCGATCCATGAACGTTTGCTGCAGCAATATGGTGTTAAGGGGGTGCCCACGGTGGTGTTTTTGGACGAGAACGGTGAGGAGCGGCAGGATTTGCGCCTAGTGGATTTTGTGCCGTATAGTCAGTTCCTGATGCGTATGGCGGAGCTCAGGAAAAGCATTGATAGATGAAAGGAGAAATCTATGCTCAAAGTACGTTTTTTTCTTAACGAACCTAACGGCAAACCGTGAAAGCATTTTAAAGAAATGATGCCCAGGTTGGGCGAAAAGTATGCTCTTGAAATCGAAGTCATCTCCAAGCCCAAGGCGGAATATAACACTGATGAGTATTTTGAACTGGAATTGCCGGTGGCGCCTGCGGTGATGGTTGCAGATGAAATCCTGGTGGAAGGCTCTGATATTGCCGAACTTGATCTCGAAAAGGCCATTTGCCGGAATCTTGGACTCCCTGAACCAGAGCAGCAGAAGAAGGGATTCATCGGCCGTTTCCTGGGCCGATAACTGGCAAGACTCATTAATGTTTGCATTATTGGAAGAGAGATAAGCATGTTGAAGATAAGAATTTTTATGAACAACCCGGCTGGGCTGACGTGAAGTCATTTTGCTCAAATGATTCCCAGTTTGGGAGAAAAATACAATGTGGAGATCGAAGCCATATCCAAGCCCAGAACGGAATTCCAAAAAGCGGCCTACCTGAGCTCAGGAATTCCGGCTGCGCCGGCCATTATGGTGGGGGGTGAACTGGTGGTGCAGGGGCGCGATATAGAAGAGGCAAAGCTGGAAACAATCATTTGTCGACATTTGGGTCTTTCCGGCTGACTACGCCATTTCGTAACTACAGTGGCGTCATTTCGGCTGTCGGCAGAAAGACTTTTATCCACTTGGATTTGTAAAGATCTCTCCGTTCGGCCGAAGTGACACCATGCTTGAGAACTGTTTTTTAGGTTCGTCGAAAAACCAGCTATTCCCCGGTTATTTGGCAGGCGCTTGCAGTCGACTAACAACAAATGTCAATTTTCACCTGGCTTACACCGAAAAGCTTTTAGTAATGGTCCGATAGAAACAAGGCATGCCTCACACACGACAAAAAATAGAATAGCACTGGTAAAAGCGGCTCTGCTGGAGCTGTTTATAGTATTTGCCTTGCTTGTGGTCCGCTTCACTCCCGTGAAGGGATTCCTCACAGCGGATAAACTTGGTGTTTTGCTTGACAATGCTGGGTTTTGGGCACCTTTGGTTTATATGATTGTCTATGCGGTGGGCGTGTGTCTGTTTCTTCCGGGAACGCTTCTGACCACTCTGGGAGCTGCCATTTTCGGAGCCTACCGGGGTTTTGTTTACGTTTGGCTGGGAGCGATGGGAGGTGCCAGTATCGCTTTCCTGATCGGTCGTTATTTGAGAAGGGATTTTGCTGCTCATTGATTGACGGGCGTCTCAAGAAATACGATGACGATGTCGAGCGTAAAGGTTTCGCCACAGTGTTTTACCTGAGCCTGGTCTATTTTCCCTTTACGCTTATGAACTTCGGCATGGCACCTACCAAGGTGCGTTTTTGGAACTACTTTGCCGGCACCGCATTGGAAATCATTGCGGGCACCTTTATCTTCACTTTCTTTGTGGGTACGGTTAAGGATATCTGGGCGAGTGGGCAGTGCTGCAGGTTGCTTTCCTGGAAGATTTTCTTCTCACTTGCTTTGTTCGTTTTTTCTTTTTCCATTCCCAAGATTACTATAGCTTTCAAGAAAAAGATTTTGGTTCATGACGCATTTAGAGCGGGACAAAAGCCCCAAAATTTTGTATGGCATGGTCAAAAACTCTATGTATGAGGAGCCGTACCATGCCCAATTTTCGAATCAACCTTGCAGGTTCAACGCTGAACACTCTGAAAGAGATGCTTTTCAAGGCCGAACACAGGGGCGACCTTCGGACAGTGAAAAGGATCAACGCTATTCTTGCTGTCGTTGAACGATATTCATACTCGGTGATCGCCTCCATTCTCAATGTCTGTGATGAGTCTATCCGACTCTTGTTTGCGGCCTTTCTCCAGAAAGGCTGCGATAATTTTATTCCCGGCAAGTCCCCGGGAAGGCGCCCCAAATTGACTAAGACGCAAAGAAAACAGTTAGTTGAAATCATAACCAATGGGCCGACTGCAGCGGGCTTTCCTGGTGCTTGTTGGCGTAGCCTCATGATTCAGCACCTCATCCAGGAACGGTTTGGGGTCTTCTACTCGGTCAATTACATCGTTCAACTCATGAAAAACATGGGGTTCTCATATCAAAAAGCCCGATTTGTGTCAGACCACAAGGACCCCGAAAAACGCAAAGAGTGGTTGGAAGGGACCTGGCCAGAGATCACCAAACTGGCCAAAGAAAAGGATGCGCACATTTTTTTGGTGATGAAGCCTCCTTTCCACAATGGGGTACTCTAACCTATCCTTGGGCAAAACGTGACGACCAACCAACCGTCAAAACATCAGGGATCCGAAAAGGGTACAAGGTCTTTGGGTTGATAGACTGTTTCACTGGACGATTCTTCCACAAGGCTCAAGACGCCCGGCTGACCTCCGAAAGCTATGCTCAATTTCTTCGATCCGTCCTCAATGAGACGCAAAAGCACATTATCCTGGTCCAAGACGGAGCCCGTTATCATACCAGTAAAGCCATGCAGCAATTCTTCAAAGAACATAAAGAGAGACTGACAGTCTACCAACTGCCGTCCTACTCTCCCGATTACAACCCCATTGAAAAATTGTGGAAAGAGATCAAAAAGGATGGGACCCATCTCCATTATTTCCCGACTTTCAATGACCTCGTTTGCAAAGTAGATGAAGTCCTGGCAAGCTTTGCAAACAAGGCCCAGAAGATCCTCTCCCTGTTTGGGATGTACAATGAACTGGCTGAGGGCATCAAAGAGACAGCATGATCAACCAAAATCATTTTCTTAAACACTATAGGAAGTAAAAAAGTTCAGTGCGGATTAGCTTGACGTAGCTGTTTCAATTCACTTGATCCAAAAAGCCGTTAAGAATATGGGGAAGCGTCGATGAGCCACCTCAAAGAATTGAATATGCTTCTAACACATTGAACCCGACAGACTACCCCGCACGCAACGAAGACCATCACGAAATCCATACCGCAAACTTGTTAACCAAAAGTCCATATTTGTCTCAACCACCGATTTCAATTGATCCCAGGGGTGGTTTCGGAGGAATCCGGACGTTCTTTTGCCAATTGCATCTTTGTACAGAACTGTGCAAATCGGCTTCTGCTGCCAGATGAAACGGAACGAGCAAAGGTGCCGGGCCTCGAGCAGCTAAGGGATTTCTACGGTCGGGTGAACATAGGGCTTTTCCTGATCGGCATGCGAGGCCTGGAGAAGCAGGTCCTTCGTCATCCTCAACTCTACTCCCATATTGGCTTCGTCCATGAGTTTCACGAGTTGAATGCCGATGAAAGAGAATTTATCCTCGATCACAGGTGGGAGGAGATGGAAAAGGAATTTGATCATAATGATTTTACGGATCGAGAAGCAGCTTCGGGCCTCATCCGATTCTCTTGCGGGAAGTTTAGACTAGTTCACCGGCTATGTTCCTAGGTTACACGCTTTATGGAGATTAAGGAGCCAACCTGATTACCCAAGAATTGGTGGAAGCGTTTCCCCTTACACAGTGATCGAGAGAAACTGAGGAATTACAGTTAATTTTTTTGTTGATAAATGCTGCGGCGCATAATAAAATAATGTCGATATGCATATTGTATACAGAATTTCTTAAAGTCGTGACTATAATTGATGCGCGATGTTTTGCAGCCCATGTCACCAAACGTTTGCAGCAGTTTGCAGGCGACTACAGGAAGGCGCAAACGAGTGAAAATGCGACAACGCGTATGCCCTTTTGCTAATTAGCATAAAGTTGAAGCTGACAAGGTGAATGAGGAGAGACAACCATGACGGAACGACGACGAGTGCTCATCGGGGTGGATGGATCAGCACAATCGCTTAATGCTGTAAAGTACGTAGCCAATCTGTGCGCGCCTGAAAATCTTGAAGTGAGCCTGATGCATGTGGCACCGGTGGCGCCGCTGCCGTTTGTGGACAGAGACGACCAATCCTTTTTCATACAGAAAATGAAAGCCATGTACTTGGAATGGAACCGGGCAAATCTGAAACGGGCTGAATCTTTTATGGGTGAAGCCAAAGCAACATTAACGCATGCGGGCCTTTCCGAACAAAATGTGGGGATTATTCTTCACGAGCAAAAGCTCGGCATTGCACGTGATATCATCAATGAAGCAAGCTCTGGTTATGATTCGATTGTTATCGGGCGAACGGGCAAAGGCAATTTTCAGCAAGTCCATCTCGGAGGCGTGGCCAATAAGATTGCGCAATCCCTCAATGAGATACCTATCTGTGTCGTGGGCGGGGGGATTCAATCCAAACGGGTATTGGTGGCGGTGGACGGTTCCGAACATTCGCGCCGGGCGGTGCAGTTTGCAGCGCGATTTGTGGCTAGAAACGTGCTCCAGGAGGTGAAACTGATTCACGTACTACGAACGTTTGAAGCCGGCGGGTTTGCCGATATGGCTGCTATCCTCCAGGATCAAGATATACGTAACTATCTGAAGAATGTGGTCGGCGCCGATATAGGTCCACTGATTCAAGAGTATACCAGCTTGCTGGTGCAGGCTGGAGTGCCTGCCGCAAAAATCTGCAACCGCATTGTAAAGTCCGTCCACAGCCGCGCGCGCACTATCATTTTAGAGGCCAGAGGCAAGCTGGAAAAAGACCCTGAAGGAGGAACAACCGAAGGTTATGGAACAATCATCTTGGGACGTAGGGGCATGACTGAAATTCAGCAATTCATTACTGGGAACGGTGAGTTTCAAGGTATTGACCGAAGCCGAGAGGCATGCGGTATGGCTGGTGGCATAAGGGCTTGTCAGAAAGAAACGCTCAAGAGTTCCTTACGGTCGCGATGAACTGGTCCGAGAAGCCGTCCGTGCGTGATTTCCTCGAATGGCCATGACCGTAGGTCGACAACGGAATCGCTGAATATGCGCATAGATAAGGAGCCAAGAAATGACCATCGAAAAAAAGGATTTTGACAAGGCAGCGGTGTCCTGGGATCAAAAACCGGAACGAGTCAAATTGGCAAACGATGTGGCCAATGCCATATTAACGCAGATCAGCTTGACCCGAGACATGGACGTATTAGAGTTTGGTTGCGGAACAGGACTTTTGACACTGCGATTGCAGCCGCTGGTCCATTCCATGATGGGAGTTGACAGTTCGCAGGGAATGCTCGCTGTTCTGCGAGAAAAGATCAAAAGAGATAGCCTATCCAATATCAAGACGCAATGCTTGGATCTAGATTCAGGACACGAACTGACAGGCCGCTACCAACTGATTGTGAGCAGCATGACCTTCCATCATATCAGCGAAATCAAACCGCTCCTTGAGCAGTTCTATAATGTATCAGCCCCTGGTGGATATCTTTGCATCGCCGACTTGGATCTCGATGACGGTCAGTTTCACGGTGAGAATGATGGGGCCTTCCACGACGGGTTCGATCGTCACGTACTGCGCAATGCTTTCATGGCGGCCGGATTTTACGATGTTTGTGACACAACGGCCGCCGAATTGACGAAGCCGGTCTCCACCGGAACCATGAGGCGATTCACCGTCTTTCTCATGACCGGCAAAAAAAAGTAATCGGCCTTCTCCTGCAGGCGTTTATGTTGATGGAAACTCACGGGACAGCTGGGATTGTCACTCGACTCTTAAAGTCTGTCTGAAAATTGTTCTCTACTATTTTGAGCAAGATCACGTCGCCTAAAGCATAATATAAAATCCATCTGACAAGCCATTCTTACGCAAAAATCTTCGTTCGCTTCGGTCCGAAGTAGTAATTTTCAGACAGCCTTTTTGAAAGATCCGATTTATCTAACATCTGAGTACACGCGCCATGTGACGGCCTGTAGAGTTCTTTCAACTCCGCGCATCACTATCTTTTCGCCACGATGACCGGCTTTTTGCTATGCCGGATGACGTGCTCAGAGACTGAACCAAGAAGCATTTCCTTGAGGTTGCTGCGGCCATGAGAGCCTAAAATGATGGCATCCACATGCTCCTCTTGCTCGATTTCCAGGATTTTCAACTTGGGAACGCCCCTTTCGATCCTGGTTTTGACCTCGAATCCTGCTTCCTTCAAGCTGGATTCGAAGGGTGCCAGCCCTTTTCGGGCATCTTCTTGCTGCGCCCTGTGTACTTCTTTCAGAAACTCGGCAACCCCTTTGCCGGGCGTATCCAAATGCGTGCCTGGGAAGAGGTGCTGGTGATATTCGGAAATGCTTTCGGCTTCGCTCTGGCTAATAACATACAGCAGCACCACCTGCTTGATCCCGCTGTCTTTCATTTCAATCAAACAGCCCAAAGCTTTTTTTGACAGATCGGACAGGTCTGTCGGGTATAGAATCTTTGAGAACATTTCAGTCTCCTCTTTGCGGCACAAAATTATATACTTAATAAGTAACGGCGGTCTGAAAAACACCTTTTGCCGTCATTCCAGTGCAGGTGCGCATCCATAAAGAGCGATTCTCCTGGATGCACGCTTTTGTCGGCATGACGGTGAGGCCCCTAATGCCAGTTTTCAGACTACTTCTAATAAACTCTGCCGGCCCTTCCTTGCGAACCTTCTCGATGCTGCTGGGTGCCTTAAGGGGCACAAGTTAGAATGTAAAGCAATCTGTACATACGGCACAGCACACCTTAAGGATCACAGGCTGTTCCAAGTGAAGCACCCCCATATGGGCCTTGCGGGGGTGCACAATTGTGTCTATCGAACCAAGGGATTTCTCACTGGAAATAATGGCCGAAGATCATCCCGCAGATGGTTGACATAATGACCACGAGCGTCACAAACACCACAGTCTTTTTGGTTCCCATCACACTTCGAATCACCAGCATGTTGGGCAAAGACAGCGCCGGGCCGGCCAAAAGTAGGGCCAGTGCCGGACCCTGGCCCATACCTGAGCCGATCAGACCCTGCAGGATGGGGACTTCTGTAAGGGTTGCAAAATACATGAATGCCCCCACAATAGCGGAAAAGAAATTGGCGCCCAGCGAGTTTCCTCCCACCAGTCCGCTCACCCAATGCGAAGGAATAAGCCCTTCAGTGCCTGGCTGGCCCAATAACAGTCCCGCCGCCAGCACGCCACCGAACAGGAGCGGCGTGATCTGCTTGGTGAAGCCCCAGGTGGAAAGAAACCACTCTTCGGCTTCCCCGCGGGTTGTGGTGATGAGCACCGTGAGGGCGATGATGCCGGCCCCAAAGGCAACCAGCGGCTCATGGGGAAAGGCGAACGCCAAGGCCGCCACAATGACACCGGCAATGGCCACTTTGACCGCTTTCACCCGAAACCAGATGCTGAGCTCAACTCCCAAGACTATGGCAAAAGCCCCGGTCAGCCACCATTTGATTTGATACACGGCATTCCATAAGCCCACCGGATCGGCGGGTTTGCCCCAGGTCGCGGAGATCAGAAGACCCACCATGGTGGCAAAATAGACCACATTTTGCCACAGGGGGCGCTCGACCTCGGCCTGCGGGAAATTGAGCGCCGCCCGTGCCTTCTCTTTTTCTTCCTTGAGGAAGATAAAATGCATCAGCAAGCCGATGACAACGCTGAAAAGAATAGCCCCAACGGCACGTGCTATGCCCAGGGGCATGCCGAGGATTCTGGCGGTCAGCACAATGGCCAGGATGTTTATGGCCGGGCCCGAATAAAGGAACGCAATGGCCGGTCCCAGTCCGGCGCCGCGTTTCCAGATGCCGGCGAAAAGCGGCAATACCGTGCACGAGCAAACCGCCAAAATGCTTCCCGAAACCGATGATACTCCGTAAGCCACCACCTTCTTAGCAGTCGGCCCCAAGTAGCGCATCACCGCAGCCTGGGACACGAAGCATGAAATCGCTCCGGCGATGAAAAAAGCCGGCACCAGGCACAACAGCACGTGCTCCTGAGCATACCATTTGGCAAGCGAGAGCGATTCCATGATGGCGCCGGTAAACCGTTTGTTGCCCATGGGCAGATAGAACAGCACCAGAAATGTCCCCACAATCAGCAGCATGGGCATCCAAATGGTTTTCCAATCGATGCGGCTCGGCTCCATTTCCTCCCGGCTCTCCAGCACATCGTCTCTTGACGGTTCTTTAGCAGTGACTTGGGCATTGCTCATGGTTGATACTCCTATTTGGATTGATTGCTTAAAGAAAAACTTTTGTCAGAAGCCTTTGCCATCACTCGAGACAATAATTAGATGTATCGTCATATAGCGATGTTATTTGGTGCGGTCTAAAGAGATCTATTTATCACCCCCCTTCACGTCGTGCAGACCAATCATGAAGAAGTGCTTATTTAAAAAAATCAAGGGCAGCTCTCAAAATTCCTTGGTCAGGGTAACGGGACCTGTGATATATTCCTTCATGTATCGACATACAAAAATATCAGTGAGAACGTAAGGCTGCTCTCAACCATGGTTTGGAACAACCGGTTTGCTACCCGAGCGATCATTAAATCGCTTACCGACAATGTTTCCATGCTAGACGGTCCATCAGCATGGGCGAAACCTTATCGAAAATCGAGGCATGAAAGTCGCAGCACATAACTCGTCGCAAGGTCCGCAAGATGAGTGCCAATGCTGCCGACTTCTTGCCAGCTGAAGCAATTCATGACAAAAAAAC
The DNA here is from genome assembly GCA_963781715.1 of uncultured delta proteobacterium. Classification (GTDB taxonomy): domain Bacteria; phylum Desulfobacterota; class Syntrophobacteria; order Syntrophobacterales; family Syntrophobacteraceae; genus Desulfoferrobacter. The sequence goes on along the minus strand of CAWAGW010000010.1, from coordinate 2,162,904 downwards.
ATATTGATCAACTCCTTTTCAGAAAAAAATACTTGACTAATGTTTTTTTTTGAATGATGTATACATTAACATGATATTTATTGGTCAACAACGAAAAAATGAAGGGACCTTCAAAAACCAAAGCGTGAAGGAGTTGAATCGATGACAAAAATGGAGAGAGTGCAAAAGGTCTTCGCCCTGAAGGAACCGGACTGTGTTCCTCTTTTCCCGCGCAATCAGGCCCAGATGATCTACTCCATGGGATGGAAGCTTTCTGACGTAACCGGGCAAGACTGGTATGATGCAGACAAGTCGGCCGAAGCTGCCCTCTGGAACCTCGACTATATGGACTATGATGTGGCTTTCGGGTGCTATTACGACATGGGCTTTGGAGTGCCCGCTCTGGGTGGAATTCTGGATATCCCGGAGAAATTTGGAATGAGTGTGCAGGTGGCTGAGCATCCGGTCAAAAGCAAGGACGATTGGCCGCAGGTCAAAAAACGTTTTCCTATTGATCCAGTCAGCGATCCGCGTATGGGCCCCGCTCTAGCGTCCATTAAACAAGTCGCCAGTAAAATTGGTGCGCATACTCCTGTTACGCCCGCATACTACACCGGAATTGCAGTGGTCAGCCTTATCCTGATGCGCGTTGATGATTTGAGTCTTGCCATGGCGGAAGAACCAGAGTTTGTTGACGACCTGTGCCGCTACGCATCCGACTTTGCCAAGGACTGGGTTCGCGCTCAGTACGAGGCGGGCGCCAACGGCTGGCTCTACCTAGCGGACTTTTTCGGCACTGAATTGATCTCGCCCGCCATGGCCGAAAGGTTCATCACCCCTTATGTGGTCGAAATCAGTGAGATGGCCCAGAAAGAGTTCGGCCAAAGGACTTTTTATCATGTCCACGGTGACATGAGTCGCCCCAAAGCTAAAGCCTGGCTGGAAAAGCTGGTTAAAGACGCCAATTTGATCGGGCTTCACCTGGATCAGTACCACAGTCCAGAGTGGGTAAGAGACCATATCAGGGACGAGATGGGCATTGCTGGAGGCATCCCCCTTGACGGCTCGAACCCACTTTGCACCGGGCCGCTGGAAAAAATTATTGAGGAAACCAAAACCGCCATTGAAGCTGTGGCTGCCGGCGGAGGAATCATTATGGTACCAAGTGGGCAGGTGCTTCCTTCGACACCAAACGAGTTTTTCAAGGGCTGGGTGGATGCAACCCACAAATATGGGAAGTACCCGATCCGCTCCTGAAAAGAGCAATAAAATAATTTGGTTGCAGCACTAACATTAGGGAAGAGAGAGCCAATGCGCACTCTCCAGACACAAATCGGCTATTAAGGAGATACGAAATGAAAGTTGTTGTTTACGGACCGGGTTGCCCACGCTGTGCAGCTACAGAGACCAATGTACGCCGCGCATTGAAAGATTTGGGGATAGAGGCAGAAATAGACCACATTTATGATCCAAATGAATTCCTCGAAGCTGGAGTTATGATTACTCCAGGTGTAAGTGTAGATGGGGAGTTGAAGTTTCACGGCAAGATCCCAACCATTGGCGAACTGAAAGCACTGTTTTCCCAGCAGCAGAGCTAGGAGTTTGTCCGAGAGTTCCATCTCCCTTGCGGGGGAGGCTCGCGGGCGCATTGTAATGCTTTCCTAATTCTAGCGATTCCATCGGATGAATAGCTACTCATACAGGCGCATCTGCCATTCCGAGCGGTAGCGCAGGTAATAACTGGATTTAGGACTTTATCTCAACTCGATCAAATATTTAAGTCTTTTCAACCGGTTCGCATTGAAGAGCAGGGCTACTGTTCACGCGGGCCACGAATGAGGGGAGAGAATTTCGGAATGACCAAAAAAGAGCGTTTTAAGGCGGTTTGCGAGCGCCGGGCGCCGGATTACATGCCGGTCTGGCCACGCGTGATGTCTCAAATGATCTATAGTCATGGCTTGATGTTGCCGGAAGTCACCGGGCAGGATTGGTACGATTCAGATAAGGTATCTGAGGCGGTGTTGACGAATATTCGGGAAATCGATTACGACGTTGTCCTGCCGACCTATCTCGACTACGGTTTTGGTGTACCGCCGCTGGGCGGCAATATCATGATTCCCAATAAGTTTGGCGTGGCTGCAGGCACAACCGATGATCAGCCGGTAAAAAGCAAGGACGACTGGCCCAAAGTGCAGAAGAAACTGGCCCATTTCGACCCTTGGTCGACTGATCCGCGCATGAGGGGTGCTCTTGAAACCATCAAAAATGTCTCTCGTGAAATTGGAAAGGATACTCCGCTGGTCACACTGTACTACGTCGGCACAACGGCGGCTATGTTCTTGTTTCGTCCCAACGAAGCGTTCTTGAACGATCTTTATGAAGACCCGGAGTGGGTTGATGAGATGTGCAAGGTGGCTACCGACTGGTGCATGGATTGGCTGCGTGCGCAGTATCAGGCGGGTGCCAACAGTTCCGCGATCATCGCTGAGACCATGGGAACCCTCATGATCAGCCCGAGGGATGGAGAACGATTCAACCTTCCAAACATTGCCCGAGTTGTGGAAATGGTGAGGAAGGAATTCGATCAATCCACGTGGCTCCATATCCATGGGAATATGACCAAACCCAAAGCATATGAATACCTTAAGAAGCTCGCCACCGAAACCGGTCTCGAAGGGTTCCACTTCGATGAAAACTGCCCCGCAGATTGGATCAAGCGCGAGGTGGTCGATAAACTTGGAGTATCAGCATGTATCATCACTGACGGGGCGAACATTGTCAGCGGGCCTCCGGAAAAAATACGCGCGGAAGTCAAGGATGAAATAGCTAAGGTGGGTGATGGGCTCGGACTAATGATGGCACCGAGCTGCCAAGTGCTACCCGCAACCCCCAATGATCATTTCAAGGCATGGGTGGATGCGACCCATGAATGCGGTAGATATCCTCTGCAAGGTTCATAGGAAAAACCCTTAGTATTAGGGGAACGAAAGACTATATAGCCGATCTCAAGGCTGGGAGGGAAATCAACTATGCCAGAAAATGGAGAACTAAAACAGGCGGTCATAGATGGCAATGCCAAAAAAGTTGTCGAGCTGGTAAATCAGCTTTTGGAGCAAAACACCGGCCCCCAGCAAATCCTGACTAACCACTTGATTCCGGGAATGATGGAAGTTGGAGACCTAATGGCGGAAGGGGAATACTTTATCCCGGAGGTACTCCGCTCTGCCAAGGCCATGAATGGGGCACTCGAGATTCTTGAGCCTATGCTGGCAGGCGACACACGAGAGACATTGGGAACGGTTGTGCTTGGTACGGTGGACGGAGATATTCATGACATCGGCAAAAATCTGGTGGCCATGCTCTTGAAGGGGAACGGTTTTACGGTACACGATCTAGGCGTATCCGTGCCCACCGACAAGTTTGTCGAGGCGGTCCAAAGCAGCAACGGTATAGTAGTGCTGGGGATGTCTGCCTTAATTACACCCGTGCTTGACGAAATGCCAAAAGTGATCGAAGCCATACAGAGTGCTGGTCTGCGTGATCGGGTCAAGATCATGGTCGGGGGGGCTCCCATTACCCAGGAGTTTTCAGATTCCATCGGAGCAGACGGAACGGCGGCAGATGCAGCGGGTGCAGTTAACCTGGCTAAAAGCTTACTTGCCTAGCGCTCCCGGTACAGAATAGCTGGTGAATAGTGAGGTATGAAGAATGGCTAAAAATCTTAGAACGATCGTGAGATCTGCGACCAAAGAGTTAGAAATCAGCCGTGACCTGCCTACTACCATTATTGGTGAGCGGATCAATCCGACTGGAAGGAAGAAGTTGCAGCAGGAGCTCAAACACGACAAATTTGACATGGTGCGTCGCGATGCCCTTGTCCAAGTCGAGGCTGGAGCGCATATTTTGGATGTCAATGCGGGAGTGCCGGGAGCTGATGAGCCTGCGCTTCTGGTCGAGATGTTGCGTGTCGTCGGCGAAACGACCGATGTCCCTTTATGTATTGATACAGCGAACCCACGGGCACTTGAAGCGGCTTTGAAACTTTACCCCGGTAAAGCCTTGGTCAACTCGGTCAACGGGGAAGAAGCCAGATTGGAAGCCGTACTCCCTCTCATCAAAGAGTATGGGGCAGCCGTCATAGGGTTGACACTGGATGACGATGGCATTCCATCTAACGCTGAGAAGCGCTTGGCTATTGCGGATAAGATTATCAATCGCGCTGCTCGGATTGGAATCCCAGTTGAGGATATCGTGATAGATCCGCTGGCCCTTTCCATGGGAGCGGATCAGAATTCCGGGAAGATGGCGCTGGATGCCATAGCCGCAATTGCTGATAAATTCGGTGTAAATATTACGATGGGTTGCAGCAACATTTCTTTCGGAATGCCTGATCGCGAATCTGTCAATGCCGTGTTTCTAGCTATGGCAATCCAAACTGGTCTGACCTGTCCGATCACCAACCCCCTGCTTTTGGAAGTGCAGAAAGCTATTCTGGCGGCGGATCTTTGCATGGGCCGAGATGAGTTCGCATCGAATTGGATTGGGGCCTACAGGAAGCGCAAAAAGGCTGCTCGGCAGGGATAACCCATGAGGACGTAATCGATTCAAAACTGAAGGAGTAACACCATGGCCATAAAAGATTTGAAGTTCTTTACGGCTGGATGTCCCCGCTCACAGATCAGTGGGAAGAATCTCGATCGAGCATTGGGAAATTTAAATGTGAATGTCACTTTCGAGCCAATCGATGACCCGAAAGTGCATCAACAAGAAGGCGTGGCAGCTTTCCCTGCTCTGAAAATCAACGGGGAAGTTAAATCCGAAGGGAAATTTTTGACAGTGGACGACTGCGAAGAAATTCTCTCGCCATATTTGGACTCCTGAGCATATCGGGATAAATGGAGGATATCTTATGGCGGATCAAAAGAACGGCTCCAAGCTTGAGTTGATGACTCCAGAGCAGGCCTGCGAGCGTGTTGCCGAAGTCTACCATGGGGGAAGCAACTGCGATAAGGCCATTTTGCAGGTTCTCCAGCAGATCCTTGCATTTCCCGAAGAACGGTGGAATTTTAATATGTTCCACTCAGAAAATCCCGATTATGAGCCTTTTCTCTGTAAGGCTTTGCTGGCAGGCGCAATGGGGATTTATCTGGATGTTTTAAACCGTGATGACCAAAGTCCATCTCAACAAGACGAATCTTGTGAGGAGTCGATCCAACGCATCATTTCTTTATTTAACAGAATGCTCGAGGAAATGAGCGGACCGCAGGCCAAAAGGGTCCAAGAGGTAGATCCCTTTGCTTTTGACGCACCGGCATTGCGGACTATTTCCGATCCGGAATGGGCAAAACGTGAGTATCAAAGAAGGGTGGCCGAGCTGGTGGATGCTTTCGTGGGCAGGTTCGGCGAGTGGGATTGCCAGGCTTTACTAGGATTCAACCCTTTCAACTATCTCAACTATGACGAGGAAACTCAAGCTTACATCGAACAGGGTGAATGGATGGAGAAGTGCTGTAAATATGTGAAAATGGTTGTACGGCAATTACACCAGGATAAAAACCGTTAGAAGTTGCTTCTGTTGGTTCACTGCGAAATTTCATGCGGAAAGGTCTGTGATGTTGTGGTTAACTGGGCAATCCCACGAAATTTTTATTGGAAAGGGGGTGAAACTCTATTCTTTATGGGATGTATTTAAAAGTAAACTAATTCACATTGTGAAGAATGAGGAGAGACTGTCATGGGAAAAAAATGGAACACTAAAATCGCTCTCCTGCTGATTTTGCTGCTCGTGCTCGCATCCTCCCCCGCCTATTGCTCTGATGCTGATGTAATCTCCGCAAAAAAGATGAAAATCACCATCGGGTACTGCCCCTACGGAATGCTCGAGACGCCCGTCATGAAGGTTAAAGAGTTTTATAAGAAATACCTGCCAAACGTTGAGGTTGAATGGTTCTTTGGACTCTATAGTGTGCATCTTATCAACAACTGGATTGCAGGAAAGCTTGAGATTGCCTATCTGGGCAACATGCCGGCGATCATGCTACAGGCAAAGACGGGCAATACTAAGTGGGTTGGTGTATCCGTCTACCCGCATGGAGATGTAGCAGCGATCTTTGTACCCAAAGACTCCAAAGTGACAGACGTCAAGCAATTGGCTGGAAAGACGGTGGCAACCGGTATCGGTTCTTCGCACCACCGCATCCTGGAGGAAATCATGCGCCAGGAAGGCATCAAATTTGAAATCGTCAATCAGACGCCCGAGGTCGCAATAGGGAATCTCGAAGCCGGTAAGATAGACGGCTTTTGCTATTGGCCACCATATCTCGAACTCGCAAAATACAATAACGTAGGGAAATGTTTGCCCCCGTGCAACGCAAAAAAGTACGAGCCCTATGTCAACGCTATATGGCCCTTTGTTGTAAGCGAGAAATTTGCTGAAGAAAATCCCGACATTGTGCGCGGATTGGTCAACGCGGATATCGACCTGCATCGTTTTATGGTCGAGCATCCAGATGAAGCTGCGGAAATTGTCTACAAAGAACTAGGTGAAAAAATCCCTCTTCCTGTAGTTAAAGCGTCTCTTGCCAGTTACCAGTACTCCGACACCCTCGATCAGGAACATGTCGAGGTCATGCAGCGAGACATCGATTTCTTGTACGGAAAAGGTTTCCTCAAAGAAAAGTTCAACGCAGCCGATTGGGCAGATTCAAGTTTTTACAAATAGGTTTCTTGCCACAATTCAAACCGGCAGTTTGGTTGGGGCCCAGCAGAAACGTTCGAAAAACGTCTCGGCCGGTCCCCAACCTTGCAAACAGCCATGAGCAAGGGGAAATTATGGCTAATGAAGTGGATCCCATCTTACAAGCATCCGGATCTTCTTTAATTTCGAAGGCTGTTGCTGTTAATGAGAAAAGTATGCTCGGTGCCCTGTCCATTATTACGATTTTCGCGGTATGGGGTTTGTTAGTTCATTTTAAGGTCTATCGTTTCGGGCTGCTGCCGACTCCCGGGGAAGTTGCCGAATGGGGAGTGGATTGGGTCGGCAGCAGGGATTTCTGGATTGATGCCGGACTGACGACGGCTCGAGTGTATGCCGGTGTTATTACAGCATGTCTGGTTGCTATCCCGATGGGGCTGATGATCGGATGGAACAGGGTTTTTTCCGACCTGACCTTTCCGACCCTTGAGATTTTACGCCCTATCCCCGGCATCGCATACATCCCCGTGGCCATCTTGTTCTTTCCATGGGAAGAGGCGAGCATCGCGTTCATCTGTTTTGTTGGTGCCTTTTTCCCCATCTTGTTGAATACCATAACGGGGGTCAAGCTCATCGATCGTGATTATTTTCGAGCAGCGCGCTGCCTTGGGTCAAGCCCCCGACAGATTTTCCTGCATGTAGTGATGCCGGGTGCCATGCCATCCATTTCAGTGGGCGCCGCCCTGGGAATGGGAATTGGTTGGATGGCGTCTGTTGCCGGGGAGATGATCTCCGGTAAGTGGGGTTTGGGTTATAGGATTTGGGAAGCATACACTCTGATCCGTTACCCGCTTATAGTCGACGGCATGATAGCGATCGGTATTCTGGGTTTGGCGTCATCTGTACTTATTCGGGTTTTGACGATCCGAATGATTCCCTGGCGAAAAGCCATGACCGAGTCGCTAGACGAATCAATCACCAAATAAGCTGGAGAAAGAAGAGTGTCGAATACAAGCGCTATGACCATGACGCAATCAAATACTTTAAGGTATCTCAAAAATAGAGTGATCAATTGGAGCAGTCTGCGCAAAGTACTTTCTATTGTGCTGTTTCTGCTTACTTGGGGAATTGTTGTTCGATTCACCGGGCATTTCCAACAGATCCCCAGTCCGGAGGCCGTGTTTCTCGCCCTTTTCGATCTTCCAGTTGGGGTGGTTTTCCTGGAAATTTGCAGGAGCTTTTACCGGGTCCTGGCAGGATTTGCACTGGGCATTCTCATCGGCTTTCCCTTGGGCGTGGCGATCGGATACTCGCGAATCATGAACTATTTGCTCTTTCCGCCAGTGGAAATGGTGCGGCCCATCCCTCCCATTGCCTGGATTCCGCTTGCCGTGTTGTTTTTTGTCCATGCCGAATCACAGATTATTTTCCTCACGTTTTACGGTGCCTTTTTCCCCATTGTATACAACACCATGGGCGGTATCAGGGATGTGGACATACGTTTGCCGCGGGCTGCAATGTCGTTTGGAGTGGACCGTAAGGGATTACTTTGGAAAGTCGTTTTGCCGGCTTCAGTACCGCAGATTTTTACCGGCATGAAAGTTGCCATTGGGATCACCTGGCTAATGGTGGTGGCAGCCGAGATGATTGCCAGCAAAGGCGGCCTGGGCTATTGGGTCTGGTACAATCATACGGTAATGAACTACCCAATGGTCATTCTTGGTATGGGCATCATAGGCTTATGTGGTGCCGGCTGCAGTGTGGCTATCGATCTCATTGGCAAAAGGTTCACAAGGTGGCAGGAGATTATTTGATGACCACCAACAGTGTTATGGACTGACGATGGAAGGGATCAACTACATGGCAACCAAAGGTTTTTACGGTGAGGTGGTGTTTGAAAATGTGAGTCGGATTTTTCGTTCGAGAAAAACTCACACCACGATTTTAGAGGATTGTGGCTTTAAGGTAGAGAAAGGCAAACTGACTGTTCTGATCGGCCCCTCCGGGTGCGGGAAGACCACCATAATCAACCTCATTGCCGGATACGAAAGGCCGGATCGCGGCAAGGTTCTCATGGATGGGCATACGGTGGCAGGCCCTAATTGGGAGCGGCTGGTGATTTTTCAAGAGACGGCTCTGTTTCCGTGGCTCACCTGTTATGAAAATGTGATGTTTGGTCCGAGCGCCCATGCCACCATGTCGAAGGCCGACGCTCATGAAGAGGCTATTATGCTTCTAGATAGAGTTGGGCTTAAAGACTTCAAGGACAAATACCCCATGCAATTAAGTGGCGGGATGCAGCGACGGGCGGAACTCGCCCGTGCATTGATCAATAAACCCAAGATCATGTTGATGGATGAGCCGTTTAGAGGTCTTGACGCGATGACCCGGGAGTTGATGCAGCAGTATTATATGAAGCTTTTCGATGAGACTCAGATCACGACACTTTTTGTCACGTCGGATCTGGAGGAAGCGATCTATTTGGCCGATAAGCTGCTGGTGATGACGAACAAACCAGCTAGGGTAAAGACGGCGATTGATGTTGATCTACCTCGGCCAAGAGATGAGTCAGTAATGATGTCCGGCCGCTATCTGGAACTTAAGGGTGTGGCGTTAGAGTTGTTGCACGAGGAAGCAATAAGCGCTGCGGCTGCCAGCGGTAAAGTGGATTTGGATCTCAGTCGATTCGACAAACTGAAAGACGTGGTTAAGAACGCAGGGGGTGCTGACCATCATGCATAATAAGGGCCTGACTGGAAATGGCGAAGGTAAAATCTCTGCGATCAATGTGGAAAAAATCTATGACCCCGAGGGGGTCAACGTATGTGCGCTACGCAACTGCGACATGGAGATACGGTCAGGGGAGTTCATCATGATGGTAGGACCGTCGGGTTGTGGCAAAACTACTCTCCTGAACGCCATCGCAGGATTTTCCAATGTCACGCGGGGTACCATCACCTTAGATGGACAAACCATTGCCGCTCCCGACATCAAGCAAGCACCAAGTGCTGACCGCATTGTCGTTTTTCAGGGCGGGGCCCTGTTTCCATGGAAAACCGTCATTGACAATCTGACCTACGGCCCATTGATTCAGGGCAAAATGAATCGTGATGAAGCTGTTGAAAAAGCCCGTGAGATCATGGACAAACTGGGGCTGAACAGGAATGTCGAAGACCTTTATCCGGAGAGTCTGTCTTCCGGTATGAAAAGACAGGTGGAAATCATTCGCGCCCTTATAAACGAACCCAAGGTTTTACTGCTCGACGAACCGTTTCGCGCTCTTGACAGCATAACGAAAAGCCTCATGCACGAGTATTTGCTGGAGGTTTATGAAATAACAAAAAAAACTATTTTTTTCATTACGCACGACCTGGAAGAGGCCGTATTCCTGGCGGACCGGGTCATGATTATGACGACTCGACCGGGGACCATCAAGGCCACCATTAAGGTGGATATTCCTCGGCCAAGGAGCTTCAAGGTGCTGGCAACGGAGCGTTTCATGGAACTAAAGGAGCAGTGCGCGGCCGCTGTAAAAGAAGAAACGCTGAAGGCCTTTGAAGCAGGCGAACGAGAGCTTGCTTGACCTTTGAGGCCCCTTGGGCATTTTGCTGAGATGATTACTGAGCATTCGATGAAGCGAGAAATCGTACAGGAAACTCCTCTCGGAATGATCGTTGCGTGTGGAATTTTAAAGGACGATCTTGAATCAATTCGTCAGTTGGCTTGGCCGGTGCTCTATCTGGAACAGGGCCTCCATCTGACGCCAAGAAAACTCCATCAAAGGATTCAGGAGGCGATACTTTGCCAAGCAAACGACCGCGGTCCAGTCCTGCTCCTCTACGGTTTCTGTGGCGGGGGACTGGCAGGGCTGAAAGCCGGCAAAGCCGGCTTGATCATACCCCGGTTCCATGATTGTATGCCCTTTTTCTTCGGTTCCAGGTCTCGCTACGAAAAGATTTTCAAGAGCAACCCCAAGACCTTTTTCCTGCCGTCTTCATGGGTAGCCGCACGTTTGGACCCTTTGAGCATAGTCGAGCTATATTACACACCCCGCGTGGGGCGCGAAACGGCTGAATGGTGTATGTCTCAAGAATTAAAGCACTACCAAAGGTTCTTGTTCATAGACTCGGGTGCGTCTGATACAACAAGTCTATTCCAGCGGGCGTGCGAAAATGCCATTTTTTTCGGCAAGGAGTGTGATCGATTCGCAGGAACACGCGATGGTTTGACAAGTGCACTTCTGGGGCCTCGAACGAATGAAGACTATATTATACTTGGACACGGTGAAGAGGTTGTTCAGCAGATGTTCTAGTGGAATATACTGTAGTTCAGGCGGATGGCCACCCTTCTCACATATCCAATCACAATAAAGGAGAGACCACCATGGATTTGAAAGAAATAAAGCCAGACTTGACTATTGATGTGAGAGGCGAACATTGCCCCATGCCGGTTTTGAAAACGTCAAAGTCTCTTAAAAATATGAAACCTGGCCAGGTCCTTGAAGTTTTGGGAACCGATCCAGGAACCAAAAAGGACATGCCAAAAGTGGCCCAGAAATCCGGCAATGAATGGCTCGGAGTCATCGAAGATGAAGGATTTTACCGATTTTACTTGAGGAAAGCGTAAAGGAACCGGGAGGAATTTATGGGTAAATCTTTGGGGATTTTTGTGACAACCCGCAATCAAATGGCACACTTGCTCGGGCTCGCGACAGCTGCCAAAGCCACTGGGAAGAAGATCGACATATTTCTAACTGGAGAGGGAGTTCATTTGACCCAGGAGGCTACTTTCCCCCAGCTATTGGAGACCGGCCGTGTCGGAGTATGTGAAGTCAGCTTTATTAGCTTTGGTTACAAAAAGGAAGCGATTTGCGGCCTGACCGACAAGGATTTCGTGACCCAAGCTCGCAACGCTGAGATCGTGGATGAATGTGATCGCTATGTGACCCTATAGCTCAGGAGGTCCAAATGTCAAAAAAAGTCGCTGTGCTCATAAAAGACAAGCAACGCCAATACGAGGGGCTTCGCTCGAGCCTAGGACTGCTATTGAACCACCATATCGTGGGTATGTTTGTGCTGAACCACGAAATCAATTTGACCGAGGAATACCGTGACAACATGGAATTCATCGACGAAATGGACGGAGTCCGTTTCAGCGACGTACCGGAAAATATTGACAAATATGATTTTAGGCCTATTACTTTAGTGGACATACCTGCAAAGCTCAAAGAGTACGACTTGATCATCCCCTATTAAAGAAGGAAACACTATGAAGGTGTTGCACATTTTTCGATCCTCTCCCGACGAGACGACCCTACAGTTGGCCGAAGGCTTTTCAGTAAGCAATGACTCACAAAGCATTGAACTTTATAATACAATCATAGATTATGCGCAGATGATCAATGACATCTTCGAATCCGATCAGATAATCTGTTGGTGGTAACTATTAATTCACTAAACATTCGCATGTTTATATTGACATAGAATATACATCATGCTTTCATTCTTCAGGGAGCTCGAAATCGACGGACCCCTTGCAAATTTGTTTCCAATGGATTCTCAGACTGCTTCGTAGTGCTTGGTGAACGTATGACACGTGAGTGAATCTGAAAATGGTTGAAACGAAAATGGAACAAAATTTGCCAAAGATCAAGAGTGCTGCCGACCAGGTCAGGGAGCACATCCAAAAGGCTATTTTTGCCGGTGAAATCAAACCTGGCACATGGCTTAAAGAAAAAGATATTGGAGAGTGGTTGGGAGTCAGCCGCACACCGATTCGAGAAGCCTTCCGTATTCTTTCGGCCGAAGGCTTGCTTGAGATCAGTTCAAACAAGGGGGTTCGCGTTGTCTGCATCTGTAAAGAAGACCTTGCCGACCTTTTTGAAGTGCGGCTGCTTTTGGAAAGCCATTGCCTAAGGAAGCTGGTTGAGACGGCAACCGAGCGAAATATTCAGAATATGGCAAAACTGCTCGACGCAGTTCGGGATGCGATGCACCAGGGCGATGTGCCATCATATTTTAGTCTGGCTTATGATTTTCACGACTATTTGATTGAACAATCTCGTAACGCCAGACTGATTGCTGCGTATAGTGTACTCAAGAATAGCATTCGTTGTGCTCAGCTCCTGCTCCTCAAGGATCCCCAAGGTTACCGACTGCAAGAAGACGAACATAAAGCGATTTTGGATGCGATTAGGGAACGAGATGCTGACAAAGCGGTCAGTTTGCTTCAGAGCCACATGGAGATGGTTTACAAGCGCATGGTCGGAAACATAGATAGCGAAAAATGGGCCGCTTGTGAAGGGGATATTGTGTGATTGGATGGCACCGCGTTTTTCCTGTCAGTTTGCATTCATTAGTCCGTGGCTCTTTATATATTTGGCGATCTCCGCAGCTATTTCAGCGCCGGCATGGTGCACGTCTTCATCCGTAGCGTTTTTTGATAAAACGAACTTGGCGGCCGCTACATAAGGGTTCATCGTGACCACTGCCCCCGGCTTTTTTCCACTGCCTGCTCGAGTGCCAAACGCAAGGAAAGGGGTGTCGGGATGAGATCCCAGGATACAAACTTCCACTTGAATCTGCATATCAGTCGCCCCTTCTCCGAAGCCGATCACAGCGCGTCGCAGCCGATTTCCTTCATCAACTTGCAGGAATTGCCCTCGGACCAACCAACCCTTGTCGGGTACAGATTGATCTTTGGGGATTCGTACTGCAGAAACATTCCGGCTGCTTAATCCTTCGACTATGGAGGCTGCCAATTGCCTGACCAAACTCGCTGCAAGTGCAGCCGAGTCCTGTTCCCGCTCCAGTGGACCGCGCCTCTGCAGTAACCCACCTCTGAGCAGGCCTCTCTGCCCCAGAATGCCACCATCCTCCTTGACTTCAGCAACATCGATGGCAAAATCCGAAACATACACCATGCCTGGCATGGCTGTGGGTTGAATCAACTGGTCGACGTCACCTTTGTTCTGAATTGCTGCCTGAGTTCCGGTTCCCAAAAGTGGCATTAAACACACGACAATAAAAATGGTTAAGAAAGACTTCATAGCGCACCCTTGCTCTAGAACATTTAACTTCAAAGTCTGTCTAGTTGGGACAAAAATGCATCAAATAAAAAAAGTTGAATTGGTAGAAAAATAGCATAAAAGATAGCTGCTCACTACATTTATCAACCAAGCCCGAACCATCCGGTTCGGGCTTGGTTATTAACTCCATCCCATATGTCATCAGAAATTCTCGATATTGAAACATATTCGTCAAATTAGCTTCGTATAAGAGCTTGAATTAAAACATAGTAAGGAGTTCTATATGCAAGCTTTTAGTCTGAACGACGCTCTCATTAAAGACATTTTTCACCACGCAAAGCCTCTCGGGCACCATGAAAGCCCCAGGAATCTCAACCTTGGATTCGGGTTTTTGTACTACGGTTCGGTGAGGGCGCTGAGGCCTAAACACACTTTAGTAATAGGTTCGGGTTACGGTTTCACCGTGGTCTGTCTTGCTTTGGGAATCAAAGACAACGGCGGTGGCAAACTCACGTTTGTCGACCCCTCCTACTCTCTGCTCAGAGACGGACCATTCAAGACAATCGGGGGAACCGGCCAGTGGGATCAGCCAGAAAGAGTGCATAAGCACTTCAGGCAATTCGGCTTGGACGGAATCATTGCTCACCACAAGCTCACCAGTGAGAATTTCTTTAGTGGTTACAAAAAATTAGGCCTTCCCAAGATCGATCTTGCCTTCATTGACGGCAACCATAGCTACAAAGATGTCCAGTTCGATTTTATGCAGTGTGTCAAATTGAGCCGTAAAAACACTTACATTTTTCTTCACGATACGAACACCTACATTCGTGAGACATTGCGCCATTCCGGAGTCAACCGGTGGTTAAAATTCCTCAAAAAAGAAAAGGAGCTCTTCGAGGTGATCAATTTTCCCTTCTCATCCGGGGTTGCTCTGGTCCGTTTGAAAACCGGCGACGCAGGGAAGTTCTTGGCATGAATGTGGCCTTTGGGGTCTTCGCCTTCCTTCTTTGTGCCGGTTTCTTTTACTGGCGTTATCTCTGGTTTTTCCGCAACCCCAAGAGGTTCCCTCCACCACAGCCGTCCATTTTGAGTCCGGCTGATGGAACAGTGGTTTACGTAAAAAAAATCCATCCCAAGCAGGATGTGCTTGTGATCAAAAAAGGGTTGCAGGCCACAATATCCGACATCACGCACCAGGATATGGAGTTACCCAAGGTTCTCATCGGGGTCTTCATGAGTCCTTTCAACGTTCACTACAATCGAGCCCCTATAGCGGGGACAGTCGAATTTATCAAACATTATCCTGCAGAGGGAAGGAATCTAAGTATGTGGTGCATGCACCTTAGAATCCTCTTGAAGCGTGCACCGTATTATCGGAATAGTCGCCACCTTGTGCAAAATGAGAGAACCGTGACCAAGATCAACGGAACTTACAAAGAGCAGGATTTGGCTTGCTACGTGATTCAGATCGCAGCGAAAAGCGTTAACGGCATCGATAGCTGCATGAAGGAAGGCGACTGTGTTCAGCGCGGCGCCATATTCGGCATGATTAGGATCGGGTCTCAGGTAGATCTGGTAGTGCCGTGGCTGGATGAAATGCAGATTATGGTAAGCCCGGGAGACGGAGTGAGGGCCGGCGAGAGCATCCTTCTTCAATAGCTTCAGCCAGGAAAAGGAGAACAGATGAAAGCAGATTTGCATGTACATTCAAAATTTTCAAAACGTCCCTCTCAATGGATCTTGCAGAAACTCAGCTGCCCGGAGAGTTTCACAGAGCCTTTGCAGCTTTACAGATTGGCCAGAGATCGAGGAATGTCTCTGGTGACCATTACGGATCACAATACCATCGCGGGCGCATTGGAAATCGTACATCTCCCGAATACCTTTATCAGTGAAGAGATCACTACCTACTTTCCTAAAGACGGCTGCAAAATTCACGTCCTTGCATACGACATCAATGAGAAGCAACACAATGACATTCAAAAAGTGCGGGAAAACATATTCGATCTGGCCGGTTATCTGCAGCAAGAGCGAATTGTTCACGCGCTGGCACACCCTTTGTGTTCGGTGAACGATCGGTTAACGGCGGACCACTTTGAGGAGTTGCTGTTGCTGTTTAAGAATTTTGAACTGAACGGCGCCCGCAGCGAGGCGCAAAATGAGTGTTTGAAGCACATCATATCCTTTCTGACGCCGCAGGAAATCGGCCGTCTTGCAGAAAAGCATCAAATCGAACCGGGCTTTCCGGAACCCTGGAAGAAAAACCTGACGGGCGGCTCCGACGATCACAGCTCTCTCAATATCGCTCGAAGATTTACCCGGGTCGAGCATGCTCGAAATGTCGGAGATTTTCTGCGCGGCATCGGAGAGCACCAGACCACCGTATGCGGCCAACCGGCAACTCCCCAAACTTTATCCCATAACCTGTACGGCATCGCTTATCAATTTTACAAATATAAACTGAATTTTGGGCGTCACGTGCACAAGGACATCTTTTTGCGTTTCCTGGATCGATTCCTTCAGGTGAGCCAAGAAAAGGAAGAAAGTGTCCTGTCCAAACTGTATTGCATCTGGAACTACCGCCGCCGACCCTATAAGACAACCAATCGCTCCATACCTTTCCAACAGTTACTACAACTTGAGTCTCAGGAACTCATCTGGAACGATCCGGAGCTGATGGAAATGGTCCGGACCGGCAACGGGCATAAGCAAGATCTCGAAAGAACCTGGTTTGAGTTCGTCAACAAAGTCTCCAACAAAGTACTTTTGCATTTTGGCAACCACTTATTGAATCATTTTTCCGGCGCGAATTTCTTCAATATCTTTAATTCGATTGGATCGGCGGGGGCCTTATATTCTTTGCTTGCTCCCTACTTCGTGTCTTTTTCCCTTTTTACAAAGGACCGACAACTGGTTGAAAAGATATGGGAACGATTTCCTCATTTAGCCGCAACTGCCCCCGGCAATGGCAAAACAGTGCATGTAGCGCATTTTACCGACACTTTCTATGAAGTTAATGGGGTGGCCCTGACCCTTCAGCAGCAGGTGCAGACGGCGATCAAAACGGGCAAGAAACTCACCGTAATTACCTGCGATGCTGAAAACCATACGCCGTCTGAAGGAGTGCGCAATTTCAATCCCATCGGAGTCTATTCGCTGCCCGTTTATCAGGAACAAAAGCTTTTTTACCCACCGTTCCTTGAGATGCTCAATTACTGCTACGAACAAAACTTCACTCGTATCCATTCGGCTACGCCCGGCCCTATCGGCCTCACGGCATTGGCCATTGCCAGAATTTTGAAGCTGCCCATCGTAGGGACCTATCACACCTCGTTGCCGCAATATGCCGGATACCTTACGGGGGACAACAACATCGAGGACCTCATGTGGAATTATGTTCTCTGGTACTACAACCAAATGGACTATATTTTCGTTCCTTCTAAGAGCACCGGCAAGGAATTGGAGGAGAAAGGGATTAATCCGGGGAAAATCCGTCCCTTTCCCAGAGGAATAGACATCGAGAGATTCCATCCTTCTAAACGTGACAAAAAGCTGGGCGAGGTTCACGGACTCAAAGGCCGCATAAAACTATTGTATGTCGGCCGCGTCTCAAAAGAAAAAAACCTGGAACTTCTGGTTGAAGCATTCCGGGAACTGATACGGTCTGTGACGAACGTTTCCCTGGTCGTAGTTGGAGATGGGCCCTACATGCAGGATATGCAAGATGAATTAAAGGAAACTCCTACCCTGTTTACTGGCTATCTGCAGGGTGAAGATCTTGCTACCATTTATGCATCGTCCGATTTGTTTGTGTTCCCGAGCACTACGGACACCTTCGGCAATGTGGTTCTGGAGGCTCAGGCTTCCGGCTTGCCGGTCATCGTAACCGATTGTGGCGGACCCCAGGAGAATTTGATCCCAGGAAAGACCGGGGTGGTTGTGCCGGCCAATAACGCTCATGCTCTTTTCAATGCGATGCGCAACCTCACTAAGGATTCACTAGCTATACAGCGCATGGGAAAAGAAGCTCGATATTATATGGAAGAGCGTTCCTTCGAAAAGGCTTTTGAGAGAACCTGGGAAATTTACGAAGGTCAGCCCGAGTGCCAAAACTTAGATTTGGCACAAGCCGTTTAAAGCACACTTTCAGCTCCCGTCCGGAACCCCCGTAGCGCAGGACTTTAGTCCTGCCGACACATGCAGAGCTTAAGCTCTGCGCTGCAAATATGACCGGGTTGGTTTGTTTTTCTCGGTTTCTTTAGGCACGCTGCTGCTGCAGGACTTTTTCCAGGATAGCGCGTACTCGGGGAGCATGAGCCGGATCACGCTTAATCTGCACTAGAGCTTCCCACAACTCATATGGAAGTTTTCTGGGGTCATAAGTGATCACAACCGATCTGCTCAACAGTTGCGCGTCAGTCTTCAATATGCCGGGGATAGAGCGGACCATGCTCCCCAGGTCGTAATCACCCATCAATAAGAGTCCGGACGGTTCCACCTTCAGTTTGATCTTCCCTGGCACATGATTAGAGATTGAAGCGTGCGGCGCCAACCGCAGCAGGAACTCGACGATCTTCTGTGAATTGGCGGATTTTGCTACGTCCATTGATGCTACCTTTCTCGCACTCCAGCCTGGGTACCCGGGCCTAACTTGCATTTTCATGTTTCGTTAAACCCCATCTATATCCTCCACCGGGGTCATTAACAGTTACGCTGATTATAAGAACAAGTCGGGATCTAAAAAACCCTGCCTGCCCCGCTTAATCCGAAAAGGGACTACCAGGGTGGTCAGATACGTTATTCTAAAGAATTCCCAACTTGGACTTGGCCGATTCTGGTGCAGTTCTTAAATTGTCAATTGAGTCTGGGGGGAATTCTTAGTCTTCGCCCATAGACGAAAGATGCGAAATTCAGTAAATTTAATATGTTACTGGAGCTGGCTGGTATCTCCGTTTTCAATTTAGCGCTGTAGCACCAGATGTACAAGCCCAATGTTGGGATTGCAGTCAATGTTGAGACCCTTTTAAGCTTGACATTATCATGCACGTGGAGAGAATCTAAACATAAGTATATCTTTACCGGAATGCAGTGCGCTGTGTTGTTAACTTTTGGAGGCTTAAGGGAGGATGTTATGGGCCTTTTCGATAATGGAATGAAGGTTGGCGTCGGTCTCGCTATCGGTTTCGGCACGGTGATCCTAGCACCGGTCGTCATCCCGGCACTAGCGGGGGTTGCTAAACCTCTGGCGAAAGAAATTATCAAAGGTGGACTGATCGCTATGGAGAAAGGAAAAGTTCTGGCTGCGGAAGCAAAAGAGACATTAGATGATCTGGCGGCCGAAGCCCAGGCAGAACTAGCAATGGAGATGGAAGCAGCTTCTTCCTCTAGATGTGCGGAAAACATAGATATTCAGTCATCTTGATTGGGTTTAACCACATGCTGCAAAGATTGATAGCAGAGATACACAAGTAATATGAAACGACCCCGAAAAAACCAGCTGATTTTGGTTCACGCCAACGTAAAGTGTTCCTAACGTTTGAATATAATTATGTATAAACAGTGTTGCAGGCTGGGACCAGCCTTACAGCAGGAGCTTGCCGGGATAGATTTTTTCCCGCAACAAGCGCTTGCTAAATCAGAGCGGTTAGGATTGAGAGTCCGCTGCCTTCGAATGCTTTTTCGATGGCCAATCCAAACAAGACCTTGCCGATGGATTGCCCTGCCTTCGATACGGCATTTTGAATGTACTGATCGCTGGTTACGACTTTGGATTCGTCAAAATAGCCCTGTTGCTTGAGAACCTTCAAGATTACTTCAGAGTCCACTGCATTGCTCTGATAATTAACCACCACGCTACCCGTGAGGCTGTAGGCAGAAACTGAGCTGACCCCTCGAATGCCTTTTAATAGGCTTTCAACTTCTTGAGTTTTTGCTTCATCGCCTTTGATCAGGGGAATTTTAACGCGCACCCTCCCTGGCACCACATGGAGATAATAGCTCATTTTATGTTTCTCCTTACCCATCATCTTGACAGTTTTTGCTTTTTGTATCGGTTAATTTTTATCCTTTCAATCGGTTGTATGATAAGGGAGAATTGTTAACGGCAGGTTGAGAGTATGTTACATTTCTGTGACGATGTGATTTGTTCAATGTTAGCAGGAGACAGCGGTATTCTTGTATATTTCGCCGTGAACCACAAAATAGATGTGTTCATTCACGTTTTTAATGTGATCCCCTATGCGCTCCAGGCACCTCGCTATGAAGAGCAGAGATGTAAAAATATTGATGCTTTGAGGCTCTTGTTGCATATACGAGGGGAATTCGGTTAGCAAATTAGTGTAGATCATGTCCATTTGTCTGTCACGATGCCACACTTCAATTGCTCTGCCTACATTTAACACATCATAGGCTTGCATTGTGTCACCGAGCATTCGCAGAGCCAATTCCACCATTTCCCGCATAGGCTGCATGACCGCACCAGCGGCATCCGGGTCGCCCCCTGCCATATGCCTGGCTATGCTGACAGAATAATCTCCGACACGCTCCAGATCTGCTGCTATTTTCAGAGCCGCAACAATGCTG
This sequence comes from uncultured delta proteobacterium, assembly GCA_963781715.1. Taxonomy (GTDB): domain Bacteria; phylum Desulfobacterota; class Syntrophobacteria; order Syntrophobacterales; family Syntrophobacteraceae; genus Desulfoferrobacter. The sequence continues at coordinate 2,142,622 of CAWAGW010000010.1, read as the reverse complement.
CGCAGATCTATTGCCATTGGTTGTCGCAATGCAAGTAGATTAATTGTCAAAAGATCCACCTCATGGGCGCGTGACTTCAACCGGGAATTACTCTCCAGAACCTTTGCGGGCAGCCAACTCTCCTGCACATCCAGCAACCTGGCGGCCATTCGCAATTGCGATTCAGCTAATTCCCCCATATCAGAGATGATTTTTATTAATCTATTCAAATCCTTATCGAATGATCTTACAATGTGTGGATCCCTCATGGGTTTTCCTTCACTGCCTTGCCTTGCTGCAAGTGATTAACCGAAACGGCCGGTTAGGTAAGCCGAAGTTTTCTCAAGTCTGGGACGGGTGAATATAGTCGCGGTATCACCGTATTCAATTACCTTACCGAGATACATAAAAGCGGTATTATCGGAAACGCGAGCTGCCTGTTGCATTCTGTGTGTCACGATGACAATGGTGAAGCGCCCTCGCAATTGACCGATCAAGTCTTCAATCTTGGCGGTGGCCAATGGATCAAGCGCCGAGCAGGGCTCATCCATGAGAAGAACCTCAGGTTCCACTGAAAGTGCTCTGGCAATGCACAGTCGCTGCTGCTGCCCCCCGGACATTCCCAGTGCTGATTCGCGCAAGCGATCCTTGACCTCATCCCAAAGTGCTGCATGACGCAAACTCCATGTCACCCGATCAGAGACCAGTGCATTATTATGAGTGCCGTTGACACGAAGACCGTAAGCCACATTTTCAAAAATGGTTTTGGGGAACGGGTTGGGCTTTTGAAAGACCATGCCTACACGTTTTCGCAGACCTATGACATCGACTCCAGATTGATAGATATCGTTCCCGTCCAAATGAATTTCCCCACTGACTTCAAGATGACTAATGAGATCATTCATTCGATTGAGAGATCTAAGTAGGGTCGATTTTCCGCAGCCCGACGGGCCGATGAGCGCCGTTACGAGGCCTCGCTCAATCTTCATATTGATGTCGAACAAGGCTTGTTTCGTCCCGTACCAAAGGGAGAAGTTTCGTATGTCGATAACGTTTCCTTCTGCTCCCGGCTTGGGATAACTCGCGGATTCTAAATCATTCAAATCATCTTCCAGTACATTCTTCATAGGTTCCATCTATTATTCACTCTATTTAAGGAACGAGCCCGACATGACCGCGGGGGTTTTTGCCGATACTTGACGCTCTTTACTTATATGGTTCAGAAAAACCACGAGTGAAAATACGACCATGAGCCAGACAAACCAACCCAGTATCCACTCTTTCATATCGTTCCTCGAAGAAACACAATATCCTACAACACACAACTTTAAGGGTAAGCATAGTCAAAAATCATGAAACATCGTTACAATTGCGTTAAGATTGTGTGAAATACTGATGGCGCGACGAAGCAGTAGACCATTAAGTGAGGAGGTGCAGAATCAAGATGGTAAGGTTACCAATTTTCGGCAAAAACGAGACTTATCCAGTCAATCCTACAAAGATCATAGCACTTGGGCTCAATTACCGGGATCATATTGCGGAAAGCCATTCTGTTAAAGTGCGCGGATTCACCGATGAGATCCCGAGTGAGCCGATATTATTTCCCAAGACTCCCAACGTACTCATAGGGCATGAAGAGCCAATCGTGATTCCGAAGTTCTTGAGAGAATACCAATTCGAACAGCTCAGAAATGATTATGAAGCCGAATTGGCAATTGTCATCAAAGACAGGTGCAAGAATCCAACACCAAACACATGATCTTTTCCATCCCTCAAATCATTGCCTTCATTTCCAAGAACTTTACTCTAATGCCCGGAGATATTATTGCAACCGGCACCCCCAGCGGGGTCGGCCGCATCAAGCACGGCGATGTGGTTGAAGTCGAAATCGAAAAAGTCGGTATCCTGCGCAATCCGGTCATCGAAGAATAAACGATCTCCAAGCGCGATTCGAGTTTTGCTGTCGTCCAGTACCTGACGGCAAAACTCAATTGCCCGTTTGGGATCGATGCTGGATGCTGGATGCTAAGAGGTAGAGCGCCACTTTATCCCGACACAAAAGTACTTCTTGTCGGGCATCTGGCATCCAGCAGTTAATATCTTCTCGAACCTGGAACGCATTTCGCCGAACTGTCCCTAGCACTACAACGAGATTTCAAGCTGCAATGTCATTTCGAGCCGAAGGCGAGAAATCTTGCTTACACGACTAGTTGATTTAACAGACTCCTTTTCTGGGCAAGCTTTCAGGTCCTCTTCCCCAAATTTCCACAATAGCGAAACAGTCTTGTCACAAAACTCCCTTCTACTCTCTTTTAGATCGAGTGCTGGAGGCGACCGGCAGCCGGCACACTATCCTTGCTGATGTTGAAGTTGTCAGCACATGAACTGCTATGGGCCTCTTCTGACGAGGCAGGGGGGGGTAGGTTTCGGACCCCCGAGCATGTTGATTTAGTTGAAACCGTCAAACTTGTGCAAGAAATCGAAGGGGGTGATAGCACTTTACGAGTCAAAGAATTGGGCCGTTTATTGTTTTGAGCCACTTATCTTATACCTGTTGAATATTGCTTGACCGATACCTTCCATCAGGTAGCGACAAGCTGCAATAGTTGCTCAACGAATGCCTGCATCGATAGTGATGGCACAGGATTGTGGCTCAGAATCACTTGAAAGCTTGTCAGTCAATTTCTAAGGAGGGAGACCAGATGAAGGGAAGATTCTTGCTTTTTATTGCTACGCTGACACTGCTGGTAGTGTCGGTTGGAAATTGCTTCGCTCTTGCACCGTTCAAATTTGCTGTTATAGCGGATCCGCACACATCTGCACCGGGTCCCAAGTCCCCTGAAAACGGAGTAAAAATGTTCAAGTCGAGCACCGATCTGTTGAAAGAAACAATTGATGCCATCAACGCACAAGGTGACATTGATTTTGTCATCGTACTGGGGGACTTGACAAAGGACGCAGAACCCTGGAATGTAGATTGCGTCAAAGAGTTGATGGCAGAGCTCAAGATGCCCTACTACGTCGTTCTTGGCAATCACGACATTTCCCCGGTAGACACTCATGCCAATCAGCGCGACCCCGGCGTAACCCGCTCCACCATGATTTGGACCTTCCAGGGTCATGGCTATAACGGTCCAAATCCTCACTGGAGTCTGGATCCCGTTGCCGGCGTGCACCTCGTTGGGTTGGACAGCACCATGACCGGCGATTGGGGCGGGAGACTCACCCAACAGGGGCTCGATTTTCTTGACAGAGACCTATACGCTCACTCGGATAAACTCACCATCGTCGTTCTGCACCACCAATTGCTGCCCTACACCCCGGCAGAGGAAACAGGGGAAAATGAGTTCAACAAATTCGTCCTCTACAATGCCGATCAGGTCCGCTCAATCATCAACAAGTATCCCCAGGTAGCCATGACCCTCTCAGGACATCGGCATTTGAGCACTCGCTACAAGATGGATGGCGGCAAAGCGTACTTCACATGCCCTTCCACAATGACCTGGCCGATGCGCTACGTTGTTTACAGTGTGGACAACAAAGGAATCTCCTACAAAACAGAAAATGTCCCTTGCGATCCTTCGACCTGGAATGAAGCCAAACAACATGCCCTCAACATGCCGGTTACCGAGTGGCCGCGCACCAGCGAAACCCCAAAGACGGTGGAGGGAGACAAAAAGCTGGAAGAGACCATGCTTGGCGAAGAATATGCCAGTGGTCAGATTCCATTTTCCAATCAGGTTGCAGCCACTGTGAAGTGATATTAGTTTAATTAAAAAAGGGCTCGTTCTCCGAATACCTCCATCGGTGGGACTCGGAGAGCCCGCCTCAGATGTTGAACTCCCCTATGCTTTAAGTGAAGTGTATTGCCAATTCACTATCATTGGCGCGGATAAGCTCAAACAATTGAAACTAAAACAGCCTTTCAGACTGGAATCACTGTTTAAATATGCTTTGCAGGGCACTGTTCTGGGTGCACTTGCAACAACAGGTGTCTTCATATTCAGCTTCAGTTCCGAAACGACCTCCCAGCTTCTCTCCTTTCCCTGGTACTACATTCCTGTATTGGTGGGATTAATGTGCTGTTCATGGTTTTGCACAGCAACGAGATTTTGGTTGCTGTGTAGATCGCTTGGCTACCCGCTGCCTTATCGGCGTTCCCTGGAGCTTGCACTTTCGATAGAATTCGGAGTTGCTGCATCGCCAGGGGGGCTGGGTGGGACAGCCATTTTTCTGACCCTGCTTCGCCAGGGAGGTGTTCCGCTGTCAACCGGTACCTCGATCTGGGTTGCAGACATGGCATTGGATGCTCTCTTTTTTGCAGCCTTCAGCCCCATTGCACTGCTATTTGTGTTGTATAACTCGACCTGGAGTGGATTATTTCAGGGACTCAAAAAGCCTCATATGATCGGGGCGGTTGTTACCTTCGGCTTATTTTGCTGCTTTTTTGTGTGGATAGCGGCAAGATATAGTTCATTGAGCAGGCTTGAGGCATTAATCGGACGGTACAGCTTTGCCAAAAAAAGAGGCATCCCTGCGAGGCTGCGTCTCTTGCGCTGGAAATCGTGCAGGAGTGTTCGACAAATCCGAAGGACATGTTTATTCTTGTGGCGTCAGCGCAAAAGTGTGCTCTTTGGCAATCTCTTGCTTGCCGCCGGACAGTGGTTGGCGCGCTATGGTTTACTGCCCTGTATTCTTTTGGCCTTTTCCATCACTGTTAATCCATGGCCATTGATCTTCATCCAGGGAGTTTTAATGACTTCCTCACTGTTCTTCGTTCTGCCCGGTGGGGGTGGGGGCGTCGAGTTGGCAATGGCACTCCTGCTTGCTCAATTTGTCCCGTTATCGATGGTTGGCGTCATCGTCATCCTTTGGCGGTTCTTTACCTACCACATGAACCTGATGGTTGGAGGCGCGGTATTTTTCCGAGTTTGTCAAAGATTTGCCGCCCCCCATCAGGGGGCTTTGCGCGGATCTCATCGACGCTGTCGGGAAACCCGCACAAGGCATCGGCAATCGGCCCAGTGCCCGACTGAGAATAATTTCGCATCTCCCACTGAGCCGCATAAGATTTTGCACAGGAGCTATTTTTTCTTACCGGCCGCCGATTCTTCTGCCGCACTTGCTCACGGCAAAGCGGCTCCCAACAAGTCTTTGGTCCCGCCTACCAAACCAACAAGAATATCTCTTCCTGCAATCACCGCCTTATTGCCCACTACCCGCACCACTTCAATTGCACCAACAGCAAGGGTTTTTGCGGTATCTTCGACATTATTGCCAATATCCTTGACGGCGCCGATCATACCGACCGTTGCTTTTTTTGCAAATTTTGCGGCATCCTCACTTGCGGCAACTGTTCCTTTGAATGTCCCGCTTACTGCCTTTTGCGAGACGGTAAAAACTTCTGTTCCGACTTCGCTGATGCCTCCGATCAGACCTTTCGTCATTTTCTGAACCGCTGATACCAATCCCCCACCCACTTCCTCGGTGGCTTTCAGCGTTCCCGTTATCACGTCTTTGGCAACTCCCAACGTTTCACCTGCAACAGATCCGGTGACACTAACTGTCGTACTGACAGTGTTCTTGGCAAAACTGAGGATCTCTTGTTCTACATCGTAGATGCCTTTAATCGTCCCCACTAATATCCCTTTGATAGCTGAGCCCGCGGAACCAACCCTTTCGCCAATGCCAGCGCCGAGCGCGCTCTCTGCTTTACTCATGATTGCGTCCTTATCTCCTTAATCAGTTGTTTCAAATGGGCTTCCTAGCCAAATGGGCCGTGAAAAGCCCAAAGGCGTACCAAAAAGCGGTATGCCATGGGGGGGCGGAAATATTTCCCTTGCAAATCTGATAGATCCCCGAACCCAAGAGGCCAAAGAAAACTACTGAGATAAGATCAAGATTGCCTTTCGTTATAGCCTGCAGACTCCTATCGAAACTTTCAAAAGGCTGCACTAATCTGTGTGATGCCGGCACAGAGTTATTGGCTTGAGATTCAAGAGTGAAAAGATCGTTCGCCTTGGCATATTCCTCTATGCCGTTTAGATCGATACGATCTCCAACTAAAAGAATGCCGGCCGTTTTTGCGTTCACTTGAATTTCTTCGAAAGCGCCGTACTGCGAAAATTGATCCTTCAGATTGGAAAAATACTCCACTTGGTTTCTCCTTGACGGGATCTTTATTCTCAACCTGTACGGCGTGCAATGGCTAATATGAGCACTCGAAGCCATGACCGCTCACCCCTCTCCTCTACCCGCGGCGGATCATTTTATTCATCAGTTTGGGACAACTCAGCCCTCGCTTCAGCCGCCAGGTCTTCCAGAGTTTCGTAGATTTCGGCAGCGGCAGTTCTACTCTTGTTGTAGAGTACAATTCCGCCTTTGATTGCACCTTTAGTGACAGGTTTGACCAAGCCGCCAACCAAAGGGATCACCACCGGCGCCAGCACAACGCTTGCGAGTCCTATAGCCAATCCCGGCCCCCATCCAATCTTGGTAACATTATCAAGCATACCCATTGATGGTCCTCCTTCTCAACAATAACTACTCCAAAATAAGCTTTGACGTTAACCATCAGAAGACTGTCCCGAAAGAACGCACTGAAAGAATGAATTACCTCCGATGATCAAAGCACAACGACTGAAGCAGAGGTATTCAGCATAGCAATATATATTTCAAGCCAGTGGTAAGACAACAAAAAAGCAAAACCATTGTTTTCCTTATATTTTCGCTACATTGTTTTGTCAAGGAGTACCTTCTTAATGAGTTCAGCAAACAACAACGAATTACCGGTTCCGGTTTAGCCGCGCTGCGGCGGTTGCAGTTAAGAAGGCCACAGGAGTGATGTAAATAGCGGGTTTATGCCGTTTGCAGGAATGGGGAAGGAAGTGGACTTCGACAGGTACGAGGCGAATTTTATCGAAAATGCCAGAAAGGGGCTATTCCGTTGCAAGAGAGTGGATTCATCCTCCTATAAATGGATCTCTTGGGGTTTGAAAGATTGCCCAAGGATGGTTAGGATAGGCTTACTTTCGTCCCAGCGTGTAAGAAAGTAAGAAAGCAGGGAGTCAAATCATGATGGCAACAAGAACAATCGTAATAAACCTGTTCGACGACAGAACGCGGCTCTACAATATGTCTCCGGACAAAGCGGTAGTTGCGGCTTATGAGCAGTTTGAACGGAACAATTTCGCAGTTGCAAGCTATCCTGAACCGAAAGATCATCCCGACTTCTCAGAACACAGACGCGGATACGCGTGTGGCGACTGGATTGCCTATAAAAACCAGGATGAACTTTCCGCTGCTTAATCTCTGCTGGTCCTCGGAAGCCTACTCGGATAATGAAAAGAGTCAATTTCTTATCTGAATATATGTTTGTGAAGCAAGTCCTTTCATTTTTCTTGCCCCATAATTCGCTGTGAGATTGAATTCGGCATTCGAAAGAAATCGATATATAATCGGGTTGCCTGCAAATGCAGATGCCAATTTGCGTGCGAACCAGTTTAGCTTACCGAGAATCGGTGTACTGCAATATAGTTCTGCGCTTTTGCAGACACCCTTCACGCTAATGTCCTCCCAAGACATCTCAACGCTGAAACCCGCCGCGATATTGCTGCCTTTTTCACCTTTGCAATAACTAATTGGCTTGAGAATAAAATCTCTAGAGACGCCAACTAGTTTTTTGCTATCCGTGACGTATCCTGAAGCCCATCTGCCTCCGCCCAATTCGGGAAGGAATCTGAATTCCATCATGCTGACCATGTGCTCGGGAAAGAATGCCCTGATACTCGTCCAATGGCTGCTAAAAAAAGGAAAGACAATTTTGCTGATAGTGTGATCCATATACACCGAGCCCGAGATCGGATTATTTTTTCTTGCGACACTCAGCTATCCATTGAAACTGCCGCGGGGAATCTCAATAAAGAGCTGGTAGTATTTTTCCTTTTTGATGAATGTCTTGCCATCGCCAATCTTGAATCCAGGCATCCAACTGTGGATTGAGAGGTCCGCTTTTATGTCGAATGAGGAAAGGTGAAGCCAGGCTTTGTCGCCACTAAATTCTGCAGTGTTCTGGCCAATCTTGATTAGGTTTTTGGTTCGGTCTTCTTTGAAATCCGCGATCTGGTGCTTATTGTTTATAATGGTCGATCCTGAGTCGGGTTCCGCCCAAGTCATTTGTACTCCACTTGTACCTGATACAAACCCGATGTTGGAAATCAGAAAAGAGATGATCAAACATTGGCCGGATTCGGTCAAAAAATGATAATTCCAGCTTTCCGTATAAAACTTTTCTAGCATCGGATGCTGAAAATGATCTTCGTCCGACAACGATCTGATCTCGATGCTTTTACCCAGAGCCGAAACTAACTGGATCATAGTCAGTGAAGACTGTGCTATGAAAATGAAAATTAATGTCTGCAGGATCGATTCCATTTCGAGGCCTTTACGGCGACTTTGTTTTGCCAGTCCGGGTCTAAGAGTCTGTCCGAGAATTGACCTTTTCTGTAGCGCAGCCCTTCAAGGCTGCTTGTTTAGGCAGGGCTAAAGCCCTGCGCTACGTATTCCCGGAGATCTTTCTAGTACTACAATGAGATTCCGTTCATTGGTGTCATTTCGAGCCGAAGGCAAGAAATCCTGCTCGCATAAGCATTCGATTTTACAACTTTCTCATCACGCCAAGGCGTGATTCGAAATGACAAACGAAGTATTTTGGGACAGCCTCCTAAGCTACTGATGCGGCCTAAAGACAGCACTGCATACGCTGATAAACAATGAATGGTGGGAAGGGTGCAGCCCGCTGACAGGTTCCGTTCCAGTTGAAGCCCGGGCTAGTCACAGTCTAGGATTGCTTTTCGAATCGCTGCAATCGTAGGTAGTCTGGTGGTCTACGTCCATCGAAAAAGGAACAGGCGCTATAGTACAGCAAATCCTCTGCCCAACTAGCGAGATACCGCTTGTCCCGACTTAATTTTTTTAAGAGGCCGAGCGGGTTGTTCATCCCGTGAATAAGGGGTCCAAAGAATTCGGATGGGTCACGAAAACACTCCCAGTCGCAGCGATAGCAGGGAAAGCCGCTATCGATTAGAGCGGTGTTCAGATTCCAGAATTTTCCGAGGTTTTCCTTGCCACGGTACCCGCATGGGTAGGTGCAGCCATCCTTTGCATCAATGAAGAAAAAATCGATTCCGCCGCGACAAGGATAGGCAGAGCTTTCTGCATCATTGAGATATTGTTTGTGAAGCGCATAAAGGGAACAGTGGGGGGAAAATGCACGAATTTTAGGGCGCCATTCAGTTACGTTCTCCAGCAGCGCCTTGAAGAGAACCGCCTTTTCATCGTTGCTGAATCTCACCAGAGACTCGCTGGACGTAGCTCCATAAATCGGCTTCATATCTGCGGCATCATTATTCTCCGCAACACTTATTGGATAACAGGTGCTCACCATGGTAAAGCCCAATTCCACCACGAATCGGAAAAGATCATCCAACGCTTTCCCATACCTATCGTAAAAGACCTTCAAGCGCGCCTGGTCGTGTTGAGGAATGATCGGCAGTGCGGTCTCTTCACCTCCGACTTTTCTGTTAACAAAGGCGTTGGCGGTCGGATAGATGCCATGCTGGTGGAAGATCGGAAGAGCCTTGCGGATACCCGCTATGACCCCGGGAAAACCTCTCATGGCTTCATGCACAGACGATATTGCAGAATCTATGCTGATCCAGAAATTACGCAGCGGAGTTTCGGCAAGCTTTTCCGCAATCCTGTGGATCCTTGAGAAAAAGCCGCTCTTTTCGTGATTCATGAAGATGAACCCGTTGGTGCCGGTACGAATGTAGTCAATGCCGGCATCCCCCGCATATTTCATGAACATCGTCAACTCGTCGACCATCAACAAGGGCTCGCCGCCAGTAAACGAGACCACTTTTATTCCCTTCTTCGCAGCAGCGTCCAGCGTACGCTTAACGTCATCGTTCCTGAGCCTGGAGCGTTTATAAGGGTGTGTGATGCTCATGCCGCACTGCGGACAGCAAGCGTTGCAATGATCTGTTAGCTGAATGACCAGTTGTCCAGGGTACTTCCTCTGCAACACTAACTCGATTAAGTCTCTGTAGACGGACAAAATACTCCTTTCTCAAAACGTCTAGAAATCAACATCCCTGCCATCCGAGCATTATTCGATCACCCGCTCTATTTAGAGTCCAACCGGAAACCCACAATTCCTCTCCCCCTTAAGGGGGAGAGGTTGGGTGAGGGGGTGTAACTTCAAACACTTGCACCCTCACCCTCAAGGGAGAGGGAGTTTTCGGATGATGACTATCTAGTTCATGCTGCAATTTTAGCAGTCCCATTTGATCGGACTTCTGTTACTGCAAAGTGGCTTTTTTGTTATTTTTTAAAGTCAAACTGCAATTTCGGCGTAAAAAAAGGAAGCCCGCAACTCGCCGGACTTCCTCAGAGAGGGGAAGGATGAAACTGGAGACTAATCTAGTCTCCATGAAAGTCAATTTCACCACAACTGCGTTAAGATTAGTTCAAGAAATTCTGTCCCAAAGCTTTCCTGTCAGCTTGACATGATCTCTGGCGCATCAACTCGATCAAAATTTCACCCCTAATGATCCCTAAGAGAACATTTACTCACGTGGAATTCGTCTCAAGCGGCTCACCTCAAATCAATTTCACCGATATTTTACAGGAATGAAACAACAATGAAACAAACCAGCGCTAGATATGGGCATGGACTTGGGAAAGCTACATACTCTGAAACGAACACTGGGAATTGTTCTGGAAAAACTTGTTCTTGATGCGAGAGGAATCTCACCCGGTTCGGTCATGCCGGTGAATTTGAGACAGAAGGAACGGTCGGAAAGATCTGAGAGGTTCAAAGATAGTGGGCCGACATTTGAGAAAATCCGCGTCCGCAATCAATTGTTTATAGAAGAAATCAATAATGCCCTGCAGCGTATAGAGAGCGGATGTTATGGCGTGTGCCGAAAATGTGCTGTTGAAATCGATGACAGTGAATTAAGTCATGAACCATTGATCCAACTTTGCGGTAAGTGCAGGAAGAGTGAATGACCGAAAACATTTCTCGAAAGGTTTTATGCGTAGTCGTTGAAGGCCTGGATTCGATGGCTTGTCAAGCTGCTATGACAGAGAACGTTGCTATGTTGAAGCAAGCAGGGGCCTCCACGAGCGACGCTCGAATATTGTCGGAATCGTCGTTAACTGCAAACGTGGCGGACCTGTTGAGCGGGGCCCCGTCATCAGCAGCGGTCAAAAGATCGGCCTCAAAAGTTCGCGACCAATCCAACATAATCCATCTCGCCGTCCGGATGGGGCTTTCCATTGCCGCCTTTTATAATAGCCCCGTGTTGAACCGTTTATTCGATGAAGACGTATCAGACGACATTTATTTCGTTAATGGGCCCATTGAAAGGTACGATTTCAAACTGATGCATCTTGCAGCGGAGAGCATCCGAGTGGATCGTCCCAACCTTTGTTTTGTATACATGGGCTGGAATAAACCTTCGGCAGGAGATTACCGAAATGGGGTTGAAGCTTGCGATAAAGCTCTTGGTATCATTCTGCACACAATGAGTTTGTTTGGCCTCTTTCGGCTATACCACATCCACCTGCTTGGACTCCCAGCCAAAGAAGCTTTCTCATACTCCAAGCCAGTCGGACTGGAAATCAAGGTTCCCTGGATTATTTCGGGTTCTTTAATCAGAGCGGCCTACACCATCCAGGGAGAGGTTTCCATAGTCGATACGGTCCCGACCTTAGCGAAACTACTCAATCTTCCACAGTCTCACTATTGGGAAGGACACTCCGTAGATGAGGCTTTCGTAGATTACGCTAAAGATTTGCGCAGTGTCGCGTAGCACCATAGCGCTGACCTTTGCCGCTGCCAATAGTTTCGCCGCACCCGCAACAATCCCTGTTCACTTTTCTTTGGACGAAACCTCCTTATTCAGAGAGACAGCATTGAGAGTTTAAAGCCTGGAACATGTTCCCAGGACGCTTATGCGAGTCGCTGTTCGGGATGTTGAGGACTCTCACGGACCCCCCGGGTGAGGACACTTGCATCGTTGGGGCGTGGTGCGGCAGAGCAGATAAAGAAAAGCCCATCTTGGTTGGGTTTGCCGCCAATACTCCGATGGGCCGTTTTGCAGGATCGAACATTGCGAGCCGCTCGATTTGAGCTGGAACAAAATAGTTGAAACCGCTAATGGCGAAGATGTATGTTAGCCAATCATAAATAGCGGAATTATTTGTCTGGCATTCAATGGATTGGAGACATCATGAGTGCATTAAACGATACACCGGAAAAGGCTCAAAGTCTTCTTACGGAGCAGTTTTTTTACTTTTTCCTGAGAGTACGTAAAAGCCAAGTGCGCAAAGTCGTGGATGCCGTTAACAAGCGTTACCCTGAGGAAACCTTAGAGCAAAGAGCGCGCCGATTGATTGCCGCGCAAACGGCACTCTCATTTCTCGGCGGTACGATATTGCACCTCCCCATTTTCATTCCCGGCTTGGGACAAGCTTTAAAATTGATAGGAGTGGTGGGCGGTGCATCGGCATTAACCCGGATGCACTTGTATCTCATCCTTGAAATCGCGCTGCTTTACAGCAAGGACATTGACGATGAAGAGCGTGTGCCGGAGATGGTTGCTGTGGTGTTGGCGACCGGGGCTGCTGCCGGTGCTCCTTTTTTGTTCAACCTCCTCGATCTGAATCCATTATATTCTTTGCCGGTTGCCGGTGTTGCAGCATCGAGTGTTGCTCAAGTGGTAGGTGAAACCGCTATCCGTTTTTATGGGCAAGCGCACCAAGAACTTATTGCCTCTTATGAAATACCCCTGCTGAACCCTTCAGTTTAAGGGATCGGGCTTGGTACCCGCTTTTGTTCCAAGGTTTGTGCGTAATCCGACCTTGTTCCCAACCAGCTGATGACCAGCCGGAAACTCTGCTTACAGCAAGGCAACCCAAGGCGAGCAAGTCTTAGCTCATTCGCCAAGAGTAAACAATCTGGAGTTGCCTTTCAAAACCGAATGTTGTGGTCCGACTTTTTTTGCTTGCGCGCATGAATCACATGCAGCGCCCGGCATCTTCGCAATCAGCATCCTTCTGAATATGTATCATCCTTTTCAAAAAGGAGAACTCCATGAAAGTACTCGCACTCAATTCAAGCCCTCGGTCCCAAAGCGAGAGCAAAACCGAGCTCATGCTGAGCCACCTGGTCCGGGGTATGAGTGAGGCCGGAGCGGAAGTCGAAGTTGTCGAGCTCCGCAAGAAGAAGATCAACCACTGCATCGGGTGTTTTACGTGCTGGACCAAGAGTCCGGGGCATTGCATCCATAAAGACGATATGACCGAGGAACTCTATCCCAAATGGCTGGAATCCGACCTGGTGATTTACGCTTCCCCCTTGTACCACTTCACAGTGAACGCAACCATGAAGGCGTTTATCGAACGCACCCTGCCCGTCCTTGAGCCTTTTTTCGAAAAGGATAGTGGTGGGACTAAGCATCCCCTGCGCCGAAAACATCCCGCTGTCGCGGTGCTCTCCGTCGCCGGATTTCCCGAAGACGCCGTCTTTGACCAGTTGTCATCCTGGGCAAATTATGTATTCTGCGCTGGGCTGGTGGCGGAGATTTATCGACCGGCGGCAGGATTTCTGTCCATTGCTGCCTTCGCGGACAAGGCAAGGGAGATTCTGGAGGCAACGACCCAAGCAGGGCGAGAGCTCATTCAGTCCATGAAAGTCTCTTCTGAAACTATGGTCCGCCTCAGACAACCCATTCCAGAGGACAAAGAGACTTTTCACACCATGGGGAACCTGATGTGGAAGACCTGCATTGCAGAGGGCATTACACCCAAAGAATTCGCAGAGCGAGGACTGGTTCCTCGTCCTGACTCCATTGAGACGTTCATGCTGATTATGTCCCAGGGATTCAAACCCGATGCTGCAGCTAATACGCAGGCCACAATCCAGTTCCATTTCTCAGGTGAGATTGAAGGCTCATGCCATCTGAAAATTGCGGCGGGGAGAATGGAAGCATTACAGGGAGCTGCGGAAGATCCGGACCTGACCATCCAAGCCCCATTCGATACCTGGATGGACATCACGACAGGTCGTGCCAACGGCCAGCAGCTGTTCCTGAGACGCAAATACCGGGTGCAGGGAGATTTGTCCCTTCTCATGAAAATGAAGCAGCTCTTCGGGAAGTAACCGATAGTCTCCCATTTGCGAAACCGGAGAAACCTTGCTTACCGGGCTCTGTGATTTTCGGTTGACTCCGGCATTTTTCTGGACGACGAGACACCTGATCCCCAATGCGTTTGGGACAGTCGAATGGAACTATTCTGTTATGTCGCACAAATCCAAAAGCCGCAACGAAAACGTATCTGCTCTTAAAAGCAAAGATTACAGAACCTGACGCGCGGAAATCAGTACGGGCGCCGGTCAGCCTGGCTCGGAATCTTTAATAGCATAACCCATGTAGGATATCTTGACATTGTCCGTTTCACATAATCCAATTTTGTCAGCCAGTTCCTCGTTGCGTATTTTACCGTTTCTGATAGCCCGGATCGTCCACAGCATCGAAACTGGGTTTTTCTTTTGTGGCGAAATCCCCTTCCTGTCTTGGTTGGCCATGTGACAACTCCGCAGCATGCTATCGAGCTCGTCGGGCGTTATAAACTTTTCCCATACGTGGACGTTCGGCTGAGATATGCTGGTGATAGGCCAGTCCTGCCAAATTTTGATGAGAGCGACCTTGCTCCACCAGGTCCGGTTGATCGTGTCGTAGAAAAAGATTCCTCCCATTTTCAGTGTACGTCCCACTTGGCAGATCACCTTGTGTGGGTCGTCAACATGCTCCAAAACGTCGCAGCAGGCAATAATATCGAATGAATCGTCGGGAAATGGCAGAGCCTCCCCTTGCCCAATCCGATAATCAATTGACAGGTTGCTCTCTGCAGCATGCTGCTGCGCAGCCTCTATGGAGCGCCCCGACGGATCGATCCCTGTCACCTTGAATCCCTCTTTCGCGAACTCCTCTGCAAGAAAACCTCCTCCACAGCCGAGATCCAGGACCGTTTTCCCGGAAGGGCTCAACTGATCCAACTTGCTCTTGAAATAGCGATACCTCACAGGGTTTACGCAATATCTCAGGCCCGAAAAGTCGAACTTGGCGTCCTTGGCCCACCAATCGCGGCCATGTGTTTCGTAGATCTCATTGTTTATCTGCTTAGATCGGCTCACATTTGTCTCTATTTCGTATCTCAGTCGAGAAGGGGAATCACATCCGCACCAGACTTGTTCTTAAATTTGGCGATTCCATCGGATGAGTAACGCGGTGCTCAGTAGCGGCCAGAGCATTACAAGATTTCAGCTTGGCACGGCCGTCCCGCCCTTGCTGTCTACTACCGCTAGTGGTTCGGTGGTTCAAATATTTTGCACCAATCGTTTCCCCATGCTTATTCTTTTTTCGGTCTGGTAGCCGTTTGAAAGGTAAAACGCTTCAACAGCATCATTACCTTCCATGATTTGCAGGTTTATTTTCATACAGCCTTTTTCTGAGAGTCTTTCCTCGGCAAAAAAAAGGAGGGCGGAACCTAAACCTTTTTTTCGATAAGCTGTTGAAACAGCAATAGAGTAAATCCACCCACGATGCCCATCATAACCTGCCATAACAGTACCGATCACATCATGATCATCAACAGCGACAAAAAATAAGCCGTCGTTGAAATCAATCTTTTTGTCGATTACGATGCCTGGATCGTTATGAGCTGCTTCGTAACCGAACACCTCTTTCCATAATGAAATGACCTGCTCTCTGTGTTTTAGATTATCGAATGCAATTATTTTATATTCCATCGATTATCCCCTACACCGAACACTAATGTAGGCCCCATCTGTAAGTCCAAACGATAGCGAGGAATTTTTTGACCATAGCCATGAGCTAAAATTCCTCGTCGTCACGCTAACGGCGTGACTCCTCGGAATGACATCACGCGGTTAATCTCCAAATCCAGCTTGTTATTAGTACCGCTTGTGTCCACACGAAATACATTGCGGTTTATGAACACATGCTATTTCGTTACAGTTTGGACAGGTCCACCTTTCCTTCTCATTTCCAATCAAATGTCTAATGCCAAAATCCCTTATCGTCTTAAGATTGTCAATCATACTCACTGCAATTTGCTCCTATATCCTCCCCCTCTTCCATCCCAAAGCCAGCCAAGGATGAATTTCGATAGAAAGTTTTAGTATTGACATAAAGCAGAGATCTGTGCAGCTTATACTAAATATTTTTACTTTTTGTTTTGTGACACGATGGACAATATTGTTGGCTGCTCATATAAACTAAAACTGATTGAAGGCATGATAAACAGGACACCCCACGGCAAACACCATGAAAAACGGCAGGATAAAACAGGTTATTTATATCTCGGCGATTCTGCTCATGGGGTTTGTCGCAGCTGCTCATCTGAACAAGTTCTTCAAAATCGAGCTTAGCCAAAAGTCCCTCTCAAAGATTGTACAACCCACTCCTATTCCTGCCCCGGATCAAACAAAAGATCCTGCCAAACAACCGATTGCAGCCATCTCCGTTGCACGCCTGTCGATGCTGGACGATCGCTACCAGCGCGCCGTTGCTCATTTGGCTACTGCTGTCCAGGATAGAAGCGTAAAACGCCCGGCAGTTGTCGATTCAAGAACTGGGGTTCTCAATGGTTGGATTATCCAGATTGAGCCGTTGAGAGAGAAGCAAGCCCATCCAACAGAAACTGAATCGCCTGAAACTTTCGTAGTGAAATGTTACTCTTGTGGATCTTCCAAAATTATTGCGGTCTCAGGCAATTCCAGCATAGCAGAGATATACGGCGCACACTGGCTTGCAGATGAAATTCAAGCCGGCATCAGTGACGCAGAGCTCCTCAATTTGGATCGTACCATAACCCCGGCTTCGCGCTACCGCCTGGTAGATCTTGGAGGGGTTGGCATTGTTCCCGAGCCTGCCGCCTGGGGCAGCGACTATTTGCACAACAGCCGCGCATTTCAGGATGTTTTGCTGCCTCGTGCTCCCTACTTGGATGAAGTACACTTCAACCGAGTGTTTGCCCAATTCAAAGAGTACCTGCATCGAATGCTGGCATACGGCTACAACGGAATCGTATTCGATGGCTTCCTGGAATTTATCAACTTTGACCTTGTGGGCGACGGCAACGAAATTTACGGGCCGAACAGCGAATTCAGACTGCAACATCTTGCGGCCCGCAGAAATATCGGAGAAATGTTTGACTATGCGCATCGTCTCGGTTTCAAGGTTTTCCTTGGAACGGACATGGTGCCCCTGACACCTCCTCTCGATAAATACCTCGATCAAAGATTCGGCGGAATCAATGCTTCCGATGGTAATTTCTGGATGGTCTATCGATTGGGTATGGAAGAATTGTTCGACGCTTTTCCTCATGTGGATGGTGTCATGATCCGTACGGGCGAGGCCGGCGCTGTTTACAATGTCAAAGGATGGGATTACTACAGTGCTCTCAGAGTACGAACCGTGGAAGCCACAAGGACAATGCTGCGAGAACTACTCAAAGTCGCCGCGAGAAAGGACCGTGAGATCATATTCCGCAACTGGTCCGTGGGTGTCGGGGAAACGGGGGATATGCACATCAATCCCGAAACCTATGACAGGATATTTCACGATCTGAATTCTTCTCACCTCATCGTCTCCACCAAAGCAGGAAAGGGGGATTTTTTCAGCTATTTGCCCCTCAATCCCACTCTCATGACGGGCAAGCAGAGGAGGCTGGTAGAGGTTCAAGCTCGCAGAGAGTTTGAAGGCTTCGGGGCCATTCCAAACTATTTGGGTGCGACCCACCAGTCGGCATTGACGGAGTTGGGCAAGCGCAATCCGAATATCGAAGGCATCTGGCTCTGGACGCAACGCGGCGGACCTCTCCGGGCCGGCCCTTTATCGCTTTACCCTTTCTATGGCTTCTGGAACCTCATCGATGCCAACGTTTATGTGACAGCGCGACTTGCCTGGGACCCCCACGCCGACCTATCGGCAGTCACGGAAACCTGGGTCAAGAAGAATTTCGGGGACAATCCGCAAACAGTCGACAAGCTGACAAAGCTGTTGTTTCTCTCCCATCAAGCGGTATTGAAGGGACTCTATATCGGTGGATCCGCCTGCAAACAAATAGTCGCCTTCGGCCTCGAGCCGCCGCCTACGCCCTGGATGTGGGATATCGTCAGCGGTTCCAACTCGGCACTGAGCATAGTCTATTTGGCCAATAGGGATAACTTGGAGGAGGCTGTCGAGGAGGGCTTTGAAGCGGTTCAGATTGTCCGTCAGATGGAACAACTAGCGAAGGGCGTTGAGTTGTCTGCTCCCAACGCTCAACACTTGCATGCCATGCTCATGAAATCCTTGAAGTACGAAGAGGACCTTTTTACCACCCTGGCTTGGTACAGGAAGACATTCCTCAGTTACTATCACTGGCTGGATACCGGCGATCCGGCTTCCTTCGACGGATGGGAGCAATCGATGCGGATCTTTGGGGAAAAGAAACGTGAACATTTGGCAAAATATGGAGCGGATCTGGATTTCCCGGCTTACAATTTCTTTGCAGCCGATGCCGGCATGGCACATGCTCAGAGAAGCGAAACCATGACCTGGCTTGCCAGGCTTGTAATGGTATTTTCATTTGCCGCGTTTGGTTTGGGTGGCACGCTTACTCAGAAGATGACTCCCCGCTACCCTGGCAAGGCTGGATTGAGGGCGCTCCATTGTGCTCTGGCGCATTCCCGGGAGCAATGCACAGCCAAGCAAATCTCAAGCGCCGACTGTTTGGCTGTAAGCCTTCCTTTTGTCTTTTTCGCCGGCAGTGTTCTGATTTTTTCATCATTTGCATCCGTTTACTACCCTCTGTTGTTACTAGCTTCTCTGACCGTTTTCCTGTTCGCACTGCTTCTGTATGCTGCCCCAGGTAATGCTGCCTCCTCTATTCATTTGCTTTCGGCAATTGTCGCACCCCTGCTTTGTGCGACTATTGTTTTCATGGGAGTTATTTCCATCAGAGGCCCCCTCTACTTCTGGTATCATTTTTGGACGAACCCCATGTTTCGCTTGATGTGCTTTGGTTTGCTTTTTGCCGGCATTTTCTGGGCTTGCCTAACAGTCCAAGCAACCCTCACCCTCGCGTTCGATATGGGAGCCTGGGCCGCGCTGGGCGGTTTGTTTTTTGGTCTGGGGGCGGTGCTGGCCGTCGGGGGATCGATTATTCGGGTTGCTGGGCTTGAAAAATCACTAACGGCTCTCAACAATGAGATGGCAATTCTACCGCTTTCTTTATCCAAGGTTCTCGGAATCACAACGCATCTCAATATCGATCCGAATTTGCCAATCTATATGGTCGTATCCGGGGTGATTCTCCTCTTTGTCGGTTTCGGCTTGCGCAACGTGCCCCAAATTCTCTCAAAAAGCGTCCATGTTTTGAGTGAAGAACCCAACCCCGGAGTCAACTTGGCCGGGCTCTCAAAACACTCATCCGACGGCCGTTAACCTCTCCTTGTGAGGTTGACGAAAACCACTTGATTCGAACAGATCGCTTCCTGCAGAACTGTTCCCATAGGGTCATTCCCGTATGCTCCCGCCTGAAACCTGCAAGGCGAGCCTTGGCAGGAGCCAGCTCAGTGCTTGGATCCCCGCTTCCTACAATTTACACCCTGGCGACTGGGCGACTGTCCGAGAACTGTTATTTCGGGCCGTAGGCGAGAAATCTTACTTCTACGAGTGAGTGATTTAACAGATTTCTCATCACGCGGTGGCGTGACTGCACTTCGTTCGAAATGACAAATACGGCATTTTCGGACAAGCTCCCGGTACTACAACGTGATTTGGTTCTATAATGTTATTTCGAGCGAATCGAAAAATCTATGGTGAATCTGGGCAGCGCAAGTGTCTATTGATGAGAGACTACAAAGAAAGCAAGACGGCCGCTTATCATAAAAACGGCATCGATTTTGTTCACGAAAGCGACACAAACGGTCTGTAACAGAATAAACGGTGTTCTTGCTTGTCCCCCTCATCGCATGTTCATCAGAATCCGCCTCATACGGAAGGGGAGCTTCGCCAAAGACCCGATCCATGCGGACTTTGGATAATGAAGATCGGAGATATTTTGTTGCGTTTTTTAGTCGCCAGTAACCCAAAATGAGATTGTCGCCATGTGGAAGATCGTTCCGGCAATTTTTTTTGTTTTTAGCGGCCTCCTTTCCTTGAGAGCTGCCTTGGACACATTGAGCGGATCTCACGCGCTGGTCTACGGCATGATTGGATTGCTCTCACTTGCGATCGGAGCAGTCCTGATGTTTCCGGTAGCTCGTCCGGTTTCGACAAGAAGCAAGAGATCGAAATAATATCACAAAAGCATTTCGGTTCTGCCAGATCCCAAGATATGGGAGTAGATTTCGCTCTAAAGGGTCCGCAGCTCCGGCGACACTTGACGCAAGTCATCCTACATAGAGACATTTTTGCCCCACCAAGCCGAATAAACTGAATACAAGCCTTAACTCCGGGATATTATGCCTATTCTTGTTTGGGCATTGACCTATGCCATGCCCCTTCGTTACATTTAGCCACCATGAAGCCGACACTCTACAAGTATTTGGTGAAAGAGCAGTTTGCCCCGCTTTTGTCTTGCCTGCTGGGGCTGAGCCTTGTGCTCGCGACCGGGCAACTCATTCAGCTGATCCGCTATCTTTTCTCCACATCCGTTTCATTTCTGGGGTTGATCGAGGTCATAGGACTAACAATGCCCCAGCTGGTACTTTATGCTCTTCCCATGGCCACTATTATGGGAGTGCTGCTTGGCTTCATCCGTTTAAACGGCGACAATGAAATTATTGCTCTGAAAGCCGCCGGGGTCAGCTTTCGCCAGTTCTTGCCGGCTGTCCTTTCCGTGCTCATAGTGACCAGCGTCTTCTCTCTCGTCAATTCCATTTATATGGTGCCGAGAGCCAATAAGGCGCTGCAAAACAAATTGATTTCGCTGGGTCGCACGAATCTTTCCGCGTTACTCAAGCAGGGGATCTTCATCGACTTGATTCCGGATGTGGTTTTCTTTTTCAAAGAAGTGAGTCCTTCCAACTTATCCGTCCAGGGTATCTTTGTGCAAGATCAAAGAAATCATAACATCAGTGCGGCCATCGTAGCCAAGCGGGCCCAAATTTCATATCAGCACGATCTCAGCCAGCTCGTTTTCAATATGCAAGACGGCAGCATTACCAGGGTAAGCAAGAATCTGAACGACTGCCAGAAAATTCTCTTTAAGACCTACGAGTTGAGTCTTCCGTTGGACGAAATAGTATCCAAGGCCGCGACCGGGTCCAGAGCCAAGAGAGAAATGATGACGCTCAGTGAACTGCAGAATGTCATTGAGGAGAGAGGAGCGGAGAACACTTACTCCTATGCGCTGGAGTTGCATAAGCGTTTTGCTCTGCCCATAAGCTGCCTGTTGTTGGGGCTCGTGGGAGCACCTCTGGGCGCCTTGTTCCCAAGGGCGGGCCGGATGACCGGAGTCGCCCTGGCTCTGGGCCTGTTTGTCGCCTACTATGTTTTGCTGTCTGCGGGAAGCGGGCTGGGCAAAAACGGGATCATCCCATGTTATGTAGCAGTGTGGATTCCCAACTTTGTCACGCTCGGCATTGCTCTGTTTCTCTGGAACAAGGCCCACAGGGATTCTCCCTTTAAAATAAGCGCCCTCTATCACCAACTGCGCGAAGCTGCAGCAGTGATGAACAAAGCAATCCGCCCTTCTCGAAAGCACGAGGCGTAGTGTGAAAATCATTACCCGCTATATATTAAGACAATTTCTGCCGATCTTTGGATTAGCGCTGTCCGCTTTTGTAGGGCTTTACCTGGTTATCGATTTTTTTGAAAAAATGGATGACATCCTGGGAGGCTCAGCACCTTTGGGCTCAGCCTTTCTCTATTTCCTGTATCGATGCCCTGCCATCATTACACAGGGAATTCCGCTGGTGGTGCTCTTGGCAGTTGTCGTGACGCTTGGAATCCTCAAGAGGAATCGAGAACTGATCGCGCTGAGAGCGGCCGGCGTCAGCCCATACATCTATGCCGGGCCAATCGTTGTTATGGCCTTGCTGTTTTCAATAACCGAGTTTTGGATGGGTGAATCCATGGCCCGCCCCATGGATAAGGCGGCACAGCGGATATGGGACTATCAGATCAGAGGTCACGAGACTCCAATTCTATGGAGTCAGGAAAACGTCTGGTACTGGGGAAAGGATGCTATCTACCACATCCATCTTTATGACCAACGAAGGCATGCCCTGGAAAACGTGACGGTTTTCTATTTGAATCCGGAATTCAATTTGAGGCAACGGATCGACGCAAAGCAAATTCGTTGGATCGATCATCACTGGGTGGCCGAGAATGGCGTCATCATAAACTTGACCGATTCAGGGCCGCAACAACAGTGGTTTACCCAGAAAACGCTGCAACTTCCCGAAACTCCGGAAGATTTCAAAAGCATTGAAGCGGCGCCAGAAGACCTCAGCTGGGAAACCCTCTATCATTATACCAGCAAACTGCGCAACGAAGACTACGTGGCTGCGCCCTATGAAGTGGAACTGCACCGCAGAATCGCATTTCCCGTAATGACCTTCATTCTAGCACTTCTGGGAATCAACATCGCCTTGAGGCAGAGGCTCCATGGGGGGATAGCCAGCGGTGCGATTCTCGCCTTGCTGCTTGCGTTCGTTTACCTGACTTTATCGCAGATCGGTTGTTCGTTGGCGACTTCCGGACTGCTGCCCGCAGTCATCGGGGTGTGGACTGTCAATGCAGCATTTGCCGGCGTTACATGCTTTCTGTGGATCACCAATCACCAATGAGGTATTGGCTTGACGGCCTACCTTATTTTCTTCATGCTGCAACCTCAGCAGGTAGTAGCATCCCATCGCTGATAGATAGACCAGTCCCCCCGACCAAATGACATCACTTGGGAAATGCTGCCCCTGGATCATTCTCGCCAGGCCCATGCTCGATCCGTAGACCAAACCTCCGATTAGGAAAGCATTGGCCAAATTCCTGCGTCGGTTTCGAAGAATGAAATATGGACAAATCATGAAAAAACCTATGGCCGCATGACCCGAGGGAAAAGAGTAGCTGTTGGTAGGACCTTTTTCCCAGACCTTCTGGAATTCTTTTTGGCCGCCGAAATAGATGACTTCTCTCGGTCGAGGTCTTCCCCAGTTTTCTTTGAGACCGAGGTTGACAATCAAGCCCGGCCCTATCAGGAGCACCAATAAGATAAAGAACAGCTGTCTTCGGAAGGACGCCAATGCTTGATGGCGAAAGGATACCAGCAGGACGATGAAAGCACCCACCGCCAGTGCGATCGCGGGTATGGCGCCGTATTCGTAGAGGAGCATCCAGGGGTTATCATTCCGGTATAGCCACCCCTCTTTAGCACTATAGAACAGACTTTCTATTCTTAGATCTAAATCGGTCAAGCGAAATAGCATCGTCAAGGCCATTAGAATCAGCAATGGCACTAACAGGTCTTTGGCTGCGTAACGCATCAATCACCACAGTTCAAGTTCGAAACCGGATTACCAACGTGATGAACTTCATCAAATATAACATTTCGATAGAATGCTTCTTCTATTCGATCCACCAAGAAGTGTCAATCACGGGTGCTCTGGGGCAGTGCTGCCGCATCAGTAAGCAGCGAAGCTTTGTCGGTCTTCTCCCAAGGGAGGTCCATGTCGACTCTTCCAACCTGACCGTATGAGGCGAGCTTCTGATAGAAACCCATTGGGTTGAGCGCGGGCAGGTGTCTGAGGTTAAACTGCTTCAATATGCTGGCCAACCGAAAATCAAAATGTTCGTCGAGGAGTTTGACTATTTTGGACTCGGGCAGCTTTCCCGTACCGAATGTTTCCACCTGGATGCTGAGAGGCTTGGCTAACCCTATGGAATAACTGAGCTGCACTTCACATTCGCGAGCCAGCCCGGCTGCCACGACATTTTTCGCTGCATACCGCGCCATATAGACCCCGGCCCGGTCGATCCGCAGCGGGTCTTTACCGCTGAGCGCCTTTTGGCTTTGTCTGGAATATTCACCATAGGTGTCAACCGCGTTCTTGCGCCCGGTAAGGCCCGAATGGGAAGATGGTCCTCCGATGATGATTGGCCCGTCAGGGTTGATGAAAATACGCGTCTTTTCGTCAAATTTGAGCTCTTCGTCTGCAAACGCGGGATTGATGACCGTTTCCAGCAGATCCTGCTTGATCACTTCCGGTTGGGGATCATTCGGCTTCTCCTGGCTGGTGGAAATGATAATGCTATGAATGCAGTAAGGAGTTCTGTTCTTGTATTCCACCGCTGCCTGCACCCTCCCGTCAGGCAACAAATAAGGCAATATCTTCTGTCGCCGCACTTCACACAGGCGATGCGAAAGCTTGTGAGCCAAGTGGATGGTAAGAGGCATGAATGTGGAGGTCTGATCACAGGCAAAACCGAACAGTGTGGCCTGGTTCTTCACGAGAATGCCGTCTATTTCCTTGTCGTTGAGTTTGCTTTCGTCGAAGAAGGACTTTGGGTCAGGGGATACTTCTTGCAGCGTCGAGAGGATACTGCAAGTTTTGGCGTTAAAATCCGCAAGATTGTAGCCCACTTCGTTGATCACCTTGCGGGCAACCTGAGCACAATCGACCGTAGCTCCTGAGGCGAAGCGGGCTGCAATGAAAATAATCGCCTTGGACACCGCGCATTCGGCCCGAACTCTGGCATTGGGGTCCTGCACCAAAAAATGGTCGATAATAGCATCGCTGATTTGATCGCAGAGCTTGTCCGGGTGTCCCGCCGTCACAGACTCTGAAATGAAAACGAAGTCTTTTCTCATGATTTTACTCCGTACTTTTTTTCTTTATTGCTTCGTTAATAAGCAGGGAAGCCACAGAAGTCGCCCCGACTAATGCAGTGTCCACTATGCTGAACGGTCCCAAACCAAGAAAATTTCTAAAGCCTGGCACAACCATAGTCAGAGCCTGGAGGGCGAGAGTTCCGCCCAACGCTATTCTGAGATAAGGGTTGGGGGGAAGCTGCTCCTTGTCAAAAAAAGTATGCCGCTCGGATCTGCAGCTGATTGCGTGCAGCAACTGCGCCAGGGTAAGGCTTTGAAATGCCAGTCCGCCGGCGCGGGCTCCGGCTCCGTAGCGTGCAAGACCGAAGGCGTAACTGCCGAGCGCACCCGCACTTATGACCGCAGCCTCTGATGACATTTTCTTATAGTCTTTTACTGAGAAAAGAGGGGCCTGTGGATCGCGTGGAGGTTGATCCAGTATGTCGGGTTCGGGTGCTTCCAACGAAAGTGCGAGTCCCGGAAAGATATCCGATACAATATTGATCCAAAGCAGCTGCATGGCGCTCAAAGGGGCACCGAACCCGAAGCCCAGAGCCGCAGCCATCACCATAATTTCGCTGAAATTGGTCGCAAGAAAGAAGTGAACCGACTTTCTGATATTGTTGTGTATCGTCCGCCCACCTGCAACGGCAATCACGAGCATCTCCAGGTTGTCCCTCTCGAGCACCACATCGGCCACCTCACGAGCCACATCCGTTCCGCTGTGGCCCATGGCAATGCCGATGTCGGCAGCCTTCAAGGCGGGGCCGTCATTAATGCCGTCCCCTGTCATGGCTACAACGCGACCTGCCATCTGAAGAGCCTCGACTATTTTCAGCTTATGTGAGGGGCTGACCCTGGAGTAGGCATGGGCCTTAGTTGCAAGCGCTTCCAGCATTTCATGACCGAGACTGTCCAGATCCGATGAGTCCATGATGACCATTGGTTTGCCTGCACTCAGGTCCAAATGCTGGGCGACGGCGTAGGCGGTTGGACTTTGATCGCCCGTAATCATGATGGTCTCGATGCCCGCCTTGTGAAAGACTTGAATCAGATCCTTCACTCCTTCTCGCACTGGATCGGCCATGCCGATCAGTCCAAGCCAGGTAAGATTCTGCGCCGGGGAATGATCTTCAGGATGTGCATAAGCTACACCCAGTACTCTCAATGCTTTGCCCGCCATACGTTCGTTTTCCATCTGGATGACCCGTCGATCGTTGTCATCTAATGGAAGAGTATCTCCGTTGCAATGCCAGTGCGTGCAGAGGTCCAGAACGGTGGCGGGGCTTCCTTTGACGGCAAGGAGTTTCTTGCCCTCGGGCGAATCATGCAAAGTGCTCATGTACAATCGGTTTTCAGCACGATATCTGACTTTAACGGTCGGGTGGTCTCGGCGGAGTTTGATCGCGTCTATTCCCGCACGGATGGCCACTTCGAGGATAGCCTTTTCGGTCGGAGTTCCCCTTAGCTTATAGCCTTCTTCCCTGTCAGCATCCTCATCTATTTCTGTTTCATTGCAAAGGGTTGCCACCTGCAACAGACGCAACAATGCCTTATCCTCAAAAGGATTCACCGTTTCCTCGCCCATGTGGAAGTTGTTGCCGTTCACTTTGATATCGCAGTGGCCGCTGCAAATGGCGAGCACGGACATTCTATTTCTGGTGATGGTTCCCGTCTTATCAAAACAAACCACCTGGACAGCGCCGAGCGTTTCGGCCGCCTGCAAGTGGCGAATGATGACGTGGTGTTCTTTCATGCCCCTGACCGCCAGAGCGAAGGTAGTGGTCGCCGCAGCGGGAAGCCCTTCCGGAACAGCCGCCGCAGCCAGGGCTATGGCCGAGCGGGCCATGTACATCAGACCGAAGCCACGAACCAGCCCCAATCCAAACACCACTCCACAGATGCCTCCAGACAGCAGAACCAAGTGGTCCCCAATCTCGCTGAGCTGTCTTTCAATAGGGGTTTCCGGCGTAGTGGTCTCCTGCAGCAGCGTCTGAATCTGACCCATCTCGGTGAACTTCCCTGTGGCCACGACCACGGCCAATCCGTGGCCGCCCAACACCAAGGTGCCCATGTAGACCATGTTTTTACGTTCGGCAAGCGGTGCATTTTTCAACTGCAGTGAAGCCGTTTCCTTGGTAACCGGGACGCTCTCCCCTGTCAGCGCCGATTCATCGATACTAAGCTGGTTCGCCTCAACAACCCTGGCATCGGCCGGCACATAATCGCCGGAGCGCAGGACAATCAGATCTCCAACCGCTATTTCGTCGGCCGCAACTTTGATGAATTCGCCATCACGCTTGACCCTGGCGACAGGATGGACAACTTTCTTGAGCGATTGAATGGTCCTCTCGGATTCGCTCTCGGTCACATAACCAATGACAGCGTTCCCCACCACAACACCCATGATCACTATTGCATCAACCAATCCGCCGGTGACTACCGAGAGCCCGGCGGCTGCGCCCAGCAAGGCGACCGGCAGCGACATAAATTGCCCTGCAAAGACACTCCACTTAGATCTGGCTAAAGATTCCGGGAGCGCATTGGGGCCATACCTCTTCAGTCTCTCCTGTGCGACGGAAGCAGTCAGGCCTTTATCTTTCGTCGAATCCAACAGTGATAGAACCTTGCTGGTTGAACAGGCGTGCCAGCTTTGCACAGCTTGGGCTTCATGCAAGTGCGACAGGTGTTTTAATTTCTCACGAACTGAGACACGAAGCTGCTGGGCATCCGGCTTTGCGCGCTTCTCATGTTGGGAGGTCGGGGTAGCCTTTTTCAACGCTTTTACAGGTTTAGGATTAGCGGGTTTGGGGACCAACCTGCTTAGCTCGCTAAACGCCGATTGGATAGATTCTTCTATCCCCGCCAAGTCCACAGCAGGGTCAAAATGCACCAGGACAGTTCCCGTGACCGCGCTGGCAGAAACGCTTTTGATCCCCTTTCTCTGAGAAAGGATTTTCTTAAAATGCTCCTTGACTCCATTCGAACCGTTCAAACCGCGGACCCTGAAGCGGGCCCTGCCGGGCACGGCAGTGTGAATCGCTTCCAGCATTCAAATATCCTCTTTAGAATTCATCTCCCTGGCCATTTCTGTCCTTACTCCGACCATAAATGGAAGCCGCCGTTGATCGGAAATCCAGCAGGCAGAAACGAAGACAGAAGATAATCGCCAATTCATATGTTAGCAATTTATCAAATAAATCAAATCAGTAAATAAATTTTAATTGTAAATTTGCAGCATACAATTCTTTGGCCGTAGAAATGTGACAATTTTGTGACATTTTCATGAGTCCACGAGATAATTGTTCATTTGAGATTAATTTCTACTTAAAACCATTTGTCACAGAACCTCAATGCGCCCGCCACATTTGTTTGACATTCATCCGTCTAACTACCGTTTTGAACAAGTGGAGAGTGAAAAAGGCAGTGTTAGCCGGATTGCCTGACAACCTTTGGCAAAAGCGGGTAGCAACATGGCAGAATTGGCGACGACTGGACCTGAGTATGGACGGGAGGCAAAGCAAGTCGAACCAATGATAAGGCCAACTGACAGATTAAGCCTTCAAAATCACCGGACGGTTGGAACGGCGATCGTTGAAAATCCCAGGATGACGTGCCGCAGTGTGAATGTTTACTACGGTTATAAGCATGCTATTCACAATATTTCCCTCGATATCGGGTGCAACGAAGTGATAGCGATAATCGGTCCCTCGGGCTGTGGAAAATCGACTCTTTTGCGCTGCCTTAACAGAATGAACGACACTATCGAGGGTTGCCGTGTGACCGGTGAAATAAAGTTAGATGGGATCAATGTCTACGACAGCGATGCGGACGTTGTAACACTGCGAACACACGTGGGAATGGTGTTTCAAAAGCCAAATCCATTTCCTAAATCCATCTACGAAAATATCGCTTACGGCCCTAGAATTCACGGTATGGTTCAGAACAGGACCGAGCTGAACGAAATCGTAGAGCTATCACTGCGCAGGGCAGGTTTGTGGGAGGAGGTCAAAGACCGCCTGCATCAGCCCGCCACGACCTTATCCGGTGGGCAACAGCAGCGGTTGTGTATCGCGCGTACGATCGCGGTGAACCCAGAGGTCATTCTAATGGACGAGCCTTGCTCAGCGCTCGATCCCATAGCTACCGCTGTCATAGAGGATTTGATAGACCAACTCAGGGAACAGTACTCTGTTGTGTATGTCACTCACTTCCTGAAGCAGGCGTCGAGGGTCTCACAAAGAACTGCCTATTTCCACCTTGGAGACCTGATTGAAGTCGGGCCGACCGATGTTATTTTCACCGCACCGCAGCATAAATTAACCCAGGACTATGTCACAGGTCGCTTCGGATAACTTATACGAGTAGCTTGTGAAGGTTGGTTTTCTGTATGTTAACATTCCCTGAACTGGGCTCTCTGCTGACAGAACATCCGAGAACATTGCGACGGGCACGATCCTGCCTTTTGCTAGCCGGTACTGTGAGAGAATAGGCGAGCACATTAAAAACCCTGCCGAAAACATCCATTTCAATTTCATTGTCAATGTCCCAAATAGATTGTTTGAAGCAAGAATGTCTGCTTAAGGTCATCGTTCCTCAACATTGCCGAACTACCTTATGTATCATTAGGCATGCTGGTGTGTGTCTGCGAGGGAATGAGCCTATGGCTGGTGCATGGCTTGACCATCGGGGACTCGGCTTTGGTGGTTGCCAATAGCGCCTCTCTTGCTTTGGCCATTCCGCTGCTGCTTCTCAAGCTGAGGAATGACCAAGGCAAAGCGGTCACCGGAATTACGTTTGCTAGTAGTTCAAAACCGTAACGAACTGTCAGGCAAGGCACCAGGTATTCTGCAAAAACTTGAGGCAACGGAGACGAAAATGGCCGAATCCAATGACGAGATAATATCGAATGATCTAAGGATCTCCTGCGAACGTTGGGCCATTCAGAGTGAAATTCTAAAGATCAACGAAATGGAGACCCTGCAGGAAATTCATCAATACGTCAAGAAGCGCATTGAGATCCAGGGAAAGCAAAACACTGAGAGCGATTATTCGAGTGCGAAGGCAGTCCCGTTGGTGGAACCCCGTGAGTCTTAACCTGTGCCTTACCCGGAAATCCTGCAGCGCAGGGCTTTAGTTCAGCTACAAGGGGGACTAAATCAAAAAACCCTTTAAGGGAAGCGGCCTGGCCTCACACCCTCTTTCCGCACTCTTCGAACGCAAATCCCTGGAGGATTCCTTCGCCGCATTCAGATCTCCCTTATCTCCTCTGTCCGTTTGATCGTGCACATCACAGTGCCGGCAGTCTTTCTGTTTTTTCCCTGCTCCTTGTTTTCCGATCAGTTCCGGAGAAAGAATTACAAGACAATCATTTGTAGAACAAACATGGGATGAACGAATTAACCTTTCCCGACAAAATACAGAAGATCGGGTGACATTCCCGAGTCGCCGAGCGTCAAAATTCATGCGCGTCGGTCCGGTAACGTGATTGTAACAACAACTCAACCAAGTTGAAGCAAACTTCTCGACTCTTACGCTTAGTATTAGGCCACTCAGCGAAGAGGTGAGGGCGATGAAAGGCATAGCACTAGAAGCATGTTTGGGGGCAAGAAGTAAGACTTGAGTGGCTCCCCACATTCGTCTGTAGCTTGCCGCGATCCCTTGTGTGCGGGTTCGCAGCAGCATTCCAACGTCCAATTGAATAAACCAAATCGCTGAGAAGTGAAGATAACTGCTTTCTATTCTTATGGTTTTCAGCCAATTCAAAGGGAGAAGCGAGATGAAGCAAAAATCACAGTTCTCAGCAGCAATCGCAATGGCCGCAATCATGTTTGTCGTTCTGTCTCTTTCGACAGCCCCCTCCGCATATTCCTCTGACAGTGTACGACTGACCGGTTCGGGGGCCAGCTTTCCTTTCCCGATCTATTCAACTTGGTTCAAACAGTACAGCCGCGCCCATAAGGGCGTTCTGATCGACTACCAGGCCAAAGGCAGCGGCGCTGGAATCAAAGATTTCATCAATCACACCGTGGACTTTGCCGCCAGTGACGCAGCCATGAATGACGAAGAAATCGCCAAAGTCAAAGAAGGTGTAGTGCTGCTTCCCATGACCGCAGGAACTATCGTTTTAGCGTGCAATCTTCCCGGAGATCCCAAAGGTTTGAAATTGAGCCGCGAGGTCTATCCGAAGATTTTCCTCGGGGAAATTACCAAATGGAACGACCCCTTAATCGTGAAAGACAATCCGGACATCAAGCTCCCTGATTTGCCGATAACGGTTGTATGCAGGTCTGACAGCAGCGGAACCACCTTTGTGTTCACAAAGCACCTGAGCACTGTCAGTGAAGCTTGGGCGAAAGGCCCTGGAACCGGTAAAACGGTCGACTGGCCGAACAATGCCAAAATTGTGGCAGCCCCTAAAAACGATGGTGTCACCGCCACCATCAAACAAACTCCTGGAGCGATTGGCTACATCGAGTATGGTTATGCCAAGATGGCAAAGGTTCACATGGCCGAACTGCAAAATAAAGAGGGCAAGTTCATCATGCCTGATGCTGCATCCGGCGCCGCTGCCCTGGCCAACGCCGAGATTCCACCAGACATGCGCGTTTGGCTGTCCGACCCGGCCGGGGAAAATTCCTATCCCATAGCGACTTACACCTGGATGCTGTTCTACAAAAAGTATGAAGATCCCAAAAAAGCAGATGTGCTGCGCGACATGGTCAACTACTGCATCACCGAAGGGCAAAAAATCAGCGATAAGATGGGCTATATCCCATTGCCTGAAAACGTAGTTGCCAAGGTTCGCGAAGCAGCACAGAATATTCAGTAACAACAATACAGATCATTACATACGGCGGCTGTATCGCTTCCTCGCAAAGTTCCTTTTAGTTATTGAGAACGTATCTGAGCGATTGCAGCCGCTTTTGTAGCTCAGACCTCAGATAACACAATTAGTATAATCCTCAGAACGATCAACGGTGACTAAAATGGCATCCAAAGGCTCCGGCGGTTTTTTCGTTGATGAAGGTGGCATCTCCTCGCCGCCTTCCACTAGCGTAATTCTCTTTGACCGTGGTTTTCGCAAACTGACAATGCTTGGCACTTGGGCGATTGTTCTATTGGTGGTTTGGATCGTGTGGGAAATCGGCGGCAAAGCCATCCCGGCTTTCAAGGAGTACGGACTGGGCTTTGTCACCTCGACAACCTGGGACGGAAACAGAGAGCTATTCGGCATTTTGCCCGAAATTTGGGGAACCCTCTACAGCTCCATGCTGGCCCTCGTATTGGGCGGTTTGTTCGGCGTCACTATTGCCATCTTTTTGACCCAGGATTTTCTCGATCACCGCCTGCAGATGGTGTTCAAAAACATCATCGAACTGCTGGCAGCCATCCCGAGTGTCGTTTACGGCTTGTGGGGTATTTATGTGCTGATCCCGCTGATTCGACCTTTCTGCAACTGGCTGCATCAGTCGTTTGCCTGGATTCCGCTGTTCGGCACGTCCCTGTCCGGGCCCGGGATGGCCCCGGCTGCACTGGTTTTGGCCATTATGATTCTTCCGACGGTAGCGGCAATTTCTCAGGACGCACTGCTGGCAGTTCCGCACAAAGTCAAGGAAGCTGCATACGGTATGGGAACTACCCGCTGGGAAGCCATAATGAAAGTCATCGTGCCGACTGCTTCCCGTGGGATTTTTGGGGCATTGATGCTCGGACTGGGGCGAGCGCTCGGAGAAACCATGGCATTGGCCATGCTGGTGGGGAATTCCAACGAAATAACCCTCTCTCTTTTTTCACCGGCAAACACTCTCGCTGCTCTTCTCGCTTCAAACTTTCCGGAAGCGGGACAAAAGGAAACTGCCGTTCTCATGTACGCCGCCGTAGTCCTGCTTCTGATCACACTTTTGGTCAATATTTTCGGTCAGCTAATCATCACTTTTACCAGCACTGAACGGGGGGTTGGGCAAATGACTTATTATCATGCACAATCGGCGCTGCCAACGGAACTTGAATTGCCAAATCTGGATCGGTCATTGACGAGCAAGCGGGCACTGGTCAGTTCAATACTGAGTCTGGGTGCTTGGGTCCTTTCATTGATCGCGTGCATCCCTCTGTTTTCTGTTTTGATCATGCTCATTGTTCGCGGCGGCGCAAAATTCAGCCTTGATTTGTTCACAGAACTGCCTCCCACTGCCTTCGAGATAGGCGGTGGATTCGGCAATGCCATCGTTGGGACCTTGGTGATGGTCGGCATCGGAATGCTCATCAGCGTGCCGATAGGAATACTTGCAGCCATCTTCCTGGCTGAGTTTGAGCCGGACAGCAGGATTGCCCAGGCAGCACGCTTCTGTGCCAAGACTCTGACGGGGCTGCCCTCTATTCTGGCCGGCGTTTTCGCCTACGCAGCGGTGGTGATGGTGACCGGGACCTACTCGGCACCTGCAGGAGGTATTGCCCTTTCTTTGCTCATGATCCCAACCGTGATGCTGACTGCCGAAGAAGCGATGAAGATGGTGCCGCGAATTATGAAGGATGCCGCCGTGGGAATGGGATGCACTCCCAGCCAGGTGGTATGGAAAGTGGTTGTCCCCACAGCTATGCCAGGAATCATCACGGGCGTCATTCTAGCGGTCGCAAGGGCAGCCGGCGAAACCGCTCCTCTCTTGTTTACGGCGCTGTTCAGCAACTATTGGCTGTTTCAGGGAGGCCAGGTGGACTTGATGCAACCGACGGCATCTCTGGCTGTGCTTATTTACAACTTTTCCGGAATGCCGTTTGAAAACCAGGTCGAGTTGGCGTGGTCAGCTTCTCTGGTGCTGGTTCTCATCGTTTTTGTCTTGAACCTTGTCAGTAGAATCGTCAGTCGACGCAAGGCATAAGGAGTTAACCATGTATGCAATTGCACCACAAAAAACCGATAAGAACATTTCCACTGATGCTGCAAATAGCGAGCAGTCCACGGCTCAATCCGGCGTGGCTATCGATTGCAAAATCGATGAGCTTTATTATGGTGACTTTCTTGCCGTGCGCGACAGTAAGGTCCCTATTGAAAAAAACAAAATCACCGGTTTTATCGGTCCTTCAGGGTGTGGTAAGAGCACCGTTTTGCGGTCTCTCAACCGCATGAATGATCTCATCCGCATTTTTCGCTTCAAAGGGCATGTCTTGTTCCACGGTAAAGATATTTACGCTCCCAAGGTGGACCCGGTGGCGGTACGGCGCCACATCGGGATGGTTTTTCAACAGCCCAACCCTTTCTCCATGAGCATTTACGATAACGTGGCGTTCGGATTACGGCTCAATGGCTTCAAGGGAAAGGTCGCTGAAAGTGTGGAAAACGCATTGACCCGTGCCAGCCTCTGGAGTGAGGTCAAAGACAAACTCAAGAACAATGGTTTGTCCCTCTCGGGCGGCCAGCAGCAGCGCTTGTGCATTGCTCGCGCGATTGCCACCGAGCCCTCGGTTTTGCTCATGGACGAACCTTGTTCCGCGCTTGACCCCATTGCTACCCGAACCATTGAGGAATTGATGCTGGAGCTCAAACAAAAATACACCATCGCCATTGTTACTCATAACATGCAGCAGGCGGCCCGCGTAGCCGACAAAACCGCGTTTTTCTCAGTCGATATCTCTCAGGGTGGAAGGACCGGCTATCTGGTCGAATATGGCGTAACCAAGGAGATTTTTGAGAATCCCCAAGAACAGTTGACCAAAGAGTACATCAGAGGCGAATTCAGCTAGCATTGGTACTCGCAGCGGTGCGGATCGGCAGTTTATTCAGCGATTCTTTCTGGATGGAACATGTTCGTTGTGTGGGGGCAAGCGCATGATGGTGTATCGGAAATATGCATTGGCATTGATCTTAGGGTTTCTCAGCTTACTGGTTTCCTGTCAGCAACAAACAACCCAACAAATTCCTCCTGATGCGGTAAAGATCTCGGGCGCTGGTGCGACTTTTCCGGCACTTCTTTACCAAAAGTGGATAGAAGAGTACCAAAAAGCACACCCGGATGTCTTCATCAGCTATGGTGAGGTGGGCAGCGGCGAGGGAATCGATCAGTTCATTGAAAACCAGGTTGACTTCGGGGCCAGCGATGCTGCCATGAATGATGAACAGATCGCAGAAGTCGAGCGCGGTGTTCAACTTGTTCCTGCGACGGCGGGAAGCATTGTATTGGCATACAACCTGAAAGGACTCAAGGGTCCGCTAAAACTCAACCGAGACGTCTACGTCGACATCTTCGCCGGCAAAATCAACAAGTGGAACGATCCGCGAATCAAAGCTTCCAATCCTGAATTAGATCTGCCGTCCGCTAACATAGTTCCTGTCACGCGGCTGGACAGCAGTGGAACCACCTTTGCTTTCACTAATCATCTCAGCGCTGTCAGCAAGGAGTGGCGGGACCGCGGACCGGGCGTGGGCAAGCTGATCGATTGGCCCAGTAACTCAATGGCTGCCCGTGGTAATGAAGGGGTCGCCTCACGAATTAAGATCAGCGACGGCAGCATTGGCTACGTTGAGTACACATACGCAAAGCAGGCGGGACTTGCCATGGCCTGGCTGGAAAACAAGGCGGGACAGTTCGTGGAGCCAATACCCTCGAGCGGCGAATCGACTTTGGTAAACAATCAAGACCAAATGCCCGACAACCTGCGGATGTTCTTTCCGGACCCGGCAGGTGAAAGCTCGTATCCGATTGTGACCTACACCTGGCTTCTGCTCTATCAAACATATCCCGATGCGCAAAAAAGGGACGCACTCAAAGGGTTTGTCAAGTGGGCCCTGACCGACGGGCAGCAACACAATGATACAATGGGGTATCTTCGCCTGCCGGAAAAAGTGGTGGAAATGAGTTTGCAAGCCATCGATCAAATTCACTAGCGCCCTCAATCGCTTGAATGGACAAATATCGCCTGAATATTGCGACCGTCGAAAATTCCTTGCGGAATCTGCAAACAGAGTTCGAACAGATCAACAAAACATTGAACACTCAGCGGGATCGTCTCAGTGACAGTATCGTTGAGAATATGATCGCAGGCTATGCCTATGTCAATGATGCTCTCGCTGAGGACATCGACCTGTTGACTCCGGACAACTCAAAGCATCTTCTTGAAATGAACCACATCGTGCTGTGCGGACTCGATCCCTGGTTGCGGGTAGAATACCGCTCACATATTGAAGCGACCGAGCGATGGTTCTATGAGCAGACAAACAGCATCCACGACGTATTGAGATGGTATCGCAGGCACCAAAGAGATTCGCTTTGGAAGCGGGCCGCGGGCGTGTACATCCAAATTGTAAGCCGCCCGCAGCTATATGTTGAAGGCAATCATCGCACCGGGGCCCTGATCATGAGTTACATTTTGTGCCGTGAAGGCAATGCCCCATTTGTACTTTCAGCTGAAAATGCTAAGGCCTATTTCGATCCTTCCACGCTGGCTAAAGACACTCAAAAGAATCTTATTACAGAACTGATAAAGCTTCCGCGCATACGGAAGTACTTCGCTCGGTTTTTGGAGGAGCAGGCAAATGGAAAATATCTTCGCATAATCGAATGATGCACGAACAGGCGGTAAAAAATGCAATCCGGCTTTCGAGGCTCGCCGAGGCCTCTGGTGCAATACGGTTCTTTTTGCCGTGCCGGGTAGTATACCATCTCCGTGCACGAATGGTCCTTACGACTTTTGGTTGCTGTCCGAAGTGAGGAAATCTCTGATGGTGGATTCGACCAAAAACCATGGAATTAAATAGGGTTTCTTATGAATAGTAACGAGAATTTTTCGTTCCTCTACTACATAAGTTCCTTCAAATCCCATTCCGGCGATATTTCCTGACTCCGTATCCCCTTCGAAATACAATCCCTCCTGTTGCGCCGTTTTTTGGGCTCTTGTAACCAATTCCTCGCCCTTTTCCCTTAACTGAATCTCAAACGATTTCGACATGTCATCCGCTCCACATATTTTGACGTAAGGTCAAGTAGAGGAATCAATGGTTGTTAAGAGCCTAGACCTTATCCTATATCCCGGAACAACATCAGTAGCTTAAAACTTGAGTCCCCGCAGGCAATCGCCAAGAAGCGATTTGGAGAAGCGACCCTCACAACGGTAGAAGAAAACGTGCGGAACCAACTCCTGCGGGTGAACAACAAGTAAATGATAAGTGAGTATGACGGTTACCGACTCTTGCCCTCGAATTGCAGACGACTCAACGATCTTTCATCCATCTGAATTTGGCCGATACCCGCGCAATGTCATTCGGGGATTTCTAAAAGCGACAAGGAATCTTGCCTCATGCGTACACCCAATAGATTCTTCGCTATCGCTCGAATGACAGATGAGGCCTACATTAGTGGCCCGGCACCCGATGAAATCGCCAAATTCAGAATCCAATGAACCAGGTCAAGGATCTGTTGAGATCAGCAAGCCTTGTGTTCAGCAATCACCGATTTAGACAAAGTCTGCCTACATGTTGCGTTAGAGACTATTCAAAAACTTCTCGACCGTGGCCTTTATTTCATCCCGGATCTTCCTCGTCCCCGCCAGCTTTTCCTGATGGGTGCCGTTCAAAGCCGCCGGGTTTTTGAACGGCCAATGCATTCTTTTGGTTAAACCGGGAAAAATCGGGCACCGGTCTTCGACAGCTTCGTCACATACTGTAATCACATAATCGAACAGCTTTCCTTGCTTGTAGAATTCAAAAACGCTTTTGGTCGTGTTCCGGGACAAATCAAAACCCAGTTCCGCCATTGCTTCCACAACTATTGGGTTGAGCTCTGTAGGTTCGAGCCCGACGCTTTCCACCTCAAACTTGTCCCCGCCAAAGGATCTCAGAAAGGTCTCGGCCATTTGACTCCTCGCGGAATTGTGTACGCATATGAACAATATCCTTAATTTCTCCATGTGGAATCAACCCCATGCAAAAAGGTTACGGCTCACCTGGCCGGCGAATATTGCGTGCTGCATTGCTGGAAGACGGCACTCGGCCGCTCCAAAGGTTTCAATCAACCATACTCAACATCATTATCACAACCGGGAACGGCCATCCTAGGCTATTTTCCGGCTCTCTACTTTGAAGCATTTCGGATCTCTATTGGGGAACACATTCGGTCCCCCCCGAGAGGGAGCAAAACCCGATTTCCAGAAGGCAGCGAATTGACTGCCTAGTGATCCTGATATTGAGCGCTTGCGTGACACTTGTGTGCCCATCTGGTTACGTTTTCGTGAACAGGCTCGAATGTCGTTCAGCGTCGGCAAAAATGGACTACAATGCTGAAAACCTCATACACGGGCAAACGTCCACACCAACGACTGAGAGAAATCGCAGAAAGAGAGACTGTCGATGATCGATTTTATACATTCAACATATTTCAAGGGCTTGCTCGAGAGTTTTTCGGTTGGCTTCGGGTGGACATTCGAAAACAGAGTCGCCTGCCTGAAGGATCACTCGTGTCAAGCAATTGAAGCCAAATCGCAAGAACTTCTTAAACATAACGTCTCTTGTCTGTCACACGCTCCTGGCTTCATGGTCAACTCCATGGGGGAATTCTCCGAGACCAATGATCAGGGAGAAAAGGGACACGAGAAGATTACGGGGTTGCAGATTGATTTCTAATGAGATCCAACCTTTTGATACTGGTCGACTATGGCCCCGAATGTTGCTTGTATCGGTGCACGAACCTCGGGGGCTTTCGGTCTCAAATCGGCAGTTTCCACAGCTCTCGGGCTTTTGGGAGGAGAAAACATTATGGGGCATTTGTTGATCATTGGTGGCAGCGATGCAGGGGTCAGTGCGGCTGGATATCTCCTCCCGATGATCCAATGGCTATTATTTCATCAAGAGAGGCTCATTTTTTCAATATGGGCACGTCCCAGGAATTCCAGCAGAAATTAGTTCTCGCCCTAACTACCGGTTATTTCTTCATGGAGTTGATTGGCGGTCTCTACTACCACAGTATTGCGCTTACCACTGACGCCTCCTTCATGACCATAAATATCACCGGGCAACTCATCGCCCTCTATGTTGAGAGGCTGGCCAAAAGACTACCAGATCGATCCAAGACATTCGGCTATGAGAGGGCAAAAGTTTTATCCGGCCTGTTCAACGGGATCTTGGTAGGCTTTATTATTTTCTATGTGTTCCTGGAGGCCTATGACAGACTCACGAATCCAGAGCCACTGCAAGCGGATAAGATTTTGTTAATTGCGATCGTCGGTTTGTTTGTGAACGCTTTCGGCTTGATCATTCTTTATAAATACTCGCAAAATATAAATGTAAAAGGCACCTTTTTACTCATATGGAATGATACCCTTGGCTCCGTAGGTGTCATACTTTCGGCACTCACGATCAAGTTTTACAAATTCTACCTGGCAGATCCGATAGCTGGTATTCTGGTTGGGCTGCTGGCAGCTTATCCGACCTATTTTTTTGTCAAAGACAATATCCAGATCCTCATGGAAGGCAACTTTGGAAACATCGACATAGACGCTGTGCAAAACTACATTTATGAAAGCTTCGACGAAATCGCTCATGTGAAAGACATTCGCATATGGGCGCTCTCCCCGCAGATGATCGTACTGGCTCTGCGAGTCAGGACCAAAGGGGTGATCGAATTCAGGGACGTACTCAAGAGCATGAAGCAACAGTTAAGACAAGAATTCGGATTCGCCGATATCTACATTGAGGGTTATGAGCTCAAGAATTCAGATCGTGCTTCTTGATGCCGGGACCATCTGCTTTGCATCAATAAAATGCGTCTCAGCACATTGTGATTAGTTCGGACCAGCGTTCGCCGTTGACGACCAGAATAAACGAGAAGAAGTGACGAATGCGATCATTGGCGATGAGCGTCAAAGTCGCGGCAAGATGTCAGGGGTAACTGTAACAACAATGACGTTGGTTGAACAAACATAAACGTTTAGAGCAAGGACTCTAATCCTTTCTTGCTTCTTCGTGTTGCTTCCTGCACTTCGTGGTTGGAGTAAAGTCAATAAGTTACAAGGAAAATACAAAACCACGGAAGTTTCATTATTGCTCAAGTCCCGCGCAAAGACGCAGCGGCGCCGTTGGATTCCGGCTCATGGATTCTTCGTTCTCATGTAAACGATTGGATGGGGCAAGGATCGGGAAGCGATTATTGCTGAGGTTCGTTCTTAAGAATTGCCATCAGCTCTTTTGCTAATTCTTTGTAAGCGATTGCGCCGGGGGCACTCGGTCTGATTTGAAAAATGGTTTTATCCGCAAACTCGGCTTTTTGAAAATCGGTGTTCATGGGGATAACCGTTTCAAACACCCAGTCGTCCCCGGCTTCCGGGGGCTTATGATCCATAATTGTCTTCCAAATGGATGTCCTGCGGTCGACTCGAGTAATCAGCGCTTTCAGAAATTTCAATTCAGGATTTCCATTCTGGCGAACCTCTTCGATGAAATCAAGGGCCTTGGAAAATCCGCGGAGACTTCCAGTGCTCCCTGCATCGTAAGGTATGATCGCGAAATCGGAAGCGAACAAAGAACTGACAACGAAGGTGCCCAAATTAGGGGGATTGTCAATGATCGTAAAGTGGTACTTTTCTTGGGCGTAAACCCGCAGTCTGTCCCGCAGAAAATGAAAGCCTACGGGTCCCAGTTTGATCAATTCGGGCTCCAGGAATGTCGAATCTGGTGTGTTGGGCACGCAATGCAGTCCGTCAATGGCCGTTGCCAAGATGCACTCTCCGGGCGGCAAGGTCTCCTGTTCCGGATTCAAGAGATCGAATATGCTGTATTTGAATTTCTTACCGGCGAGGAGAATGTCGGTGGTGTTGCATTGCGGATCCATGTCGATCACCAGCACCTGCAGACCTTCGCGACTGAGGGCCTCTCCCAGGTTGACCGTCGTAGCCGTCTTGCCCACTCCACCTTTGTGATTGATGATACTGATGATTTTATTTCGAGTCATAGGTCCCCCAAGGAGTTGATTATTTTTCTATGCTTGAGCAATTATGACGTGTCAACAAGAAAATTTTCTGCTAGTCATTTAAAGAGATTTAAAATTACAAGTTGAACAATTTCCTGGGAGCTTGTCCGAAAACTCCCTCTCCCAAGGGAGAGGAGCTATTTGTTGTCGGACAACCTCCCAGGCCGTTTTCTGAAGACTTTACAGAGGGGTAATAATGGAGCGTCCTCAAGGCAAAGACTTCTGTATCAGGCACTCGGTGCCCGGCCGGGTGCGACTGAAAGTTAAAGCCTTGCGGGAATCTCCCGAGTATCGCCAAACGCTTGAAAAAGATCTCAATCAAGCGCCCTACCTGAAGAAAGTGCAAGTTCGACCCTTGACGGGGAGCCTCATAATTTTTTACGATCCCGCTCTGGTGCAAGTCCAAGAGTTGCTTGACCTGATCGCACAAACATTGCCCGATACTAGCGCCGACCTGCCGACAACAGATACATCCGGTTGTTTCAGCCTGCTGTCGATTGCTTCCGTGCCGGGGGTCATGCTGTCCCTATTGTCGCCCGGCCGCCTATGGAACGTTGTTGCTCTGAGCGGCGCCTTAGCCTACAGTCTGGTGCGTCGTTTTGTTCTGAGATTGTCGGTAGCGCAGAATCCAACCAGTTTGATCGGAATTGTTGCATCATTGGGGGCGTTTTCCCTTGTGTGGCACAGCCTGCTGGATATGTACAAGAGGAGGAGATTCGGACTCTATCCGTTCCTCTCCGTTGCGTCTGCTCTGGCCATCTTGATGGGAGAAGCACTGACTGCCATTGAAGTTCTTTGGGTTCTCGCTGTCGGCACCTTTGTCGAACAGCTGATCGCGGAAAAATCACGGAAGACCATTCGGGATTTGCTCATCGTTGCTCCGTCCAAGACCTTCGTACTGATTGGAGAAACGGAGATTGAGGTACCGATTGAGCAAGTAGCCGTTGGTGACACGGTCGTCGTTCGCGATGGAGATAGAATTCCAGTCGACGGAATCATTCTGCGAGGATCTGCGCTCGTCGATGATGCCCATGTTTCAGGGCGTTCCGAGCCGGAACTGCGCGATGCCAACGTTTATGTCTATGCCGGCACGAAGGTGGTGCAGGGAACTCTTTTCATCGCCTCCAAAAAAGTCGGGGAAGACACATACTTGAGCAGGATTCTTCGGCTGGTGGAAGATTCCCTGGCAACCCGCTCGGAAATCGAGAATAAAGCTGACTTGTTGGCGAACAGGCTCGTGCGTTTCGGAACCGTCGCCACCTTTTCTACACTGCTTCTCACTCAAAACTTGACTCGCTCTCTCGCGGTTCTGCTCATGATGTCGTGCCCTTGCGCGACGGTTCTTGCGACTTCGACCGCTATCGCTGCGGCCATTGCAAATGCGGCTCGCAGAGGCATTCTCATTAAAGGTGGAAGGTTTCTAGAAAGCACCGAGACGATTGACGCCATAGTGTTCGACAAGACGGGCACCATAACATTGGAGATACCGGAAATTGTCGAAGTTGTTACTCGCGCGCCGTGGCAGGAAGGCAACCGGCTTTTGGAGTTGGCCGCAAGCGCAGAGATCGAAAGCAATCATCCGGTGGCGCGCGCTTTGGTCAGTACGGCAAAGAAAGAGGGGCTGCAATTGGCAAAAGATGTGCGCACCGAAGTGTTCCTCGGCCAGGGTGTTCGCGCTGAATTGGATTCGGAAACCGTATTGGTTGGCAGCGCCAAATTCATGATGGATCAAAACGTGAACCCTTCCTATTTCAGGGCCAAGGCGGAGAAGTACCAGAATGTCGGCAATTCTGTCATCTACATTGCAAGAGATGAAAAGCTGCAGGGGATGATTGTATTGGGGAACCGAGTGCGCACCCGCACCGATGCAGTGATGGCCTGGTTAAGAGAAGACGGCGTGGTGAATATTTCTTTGATAAGCGGGGATGCGCTTCCCATCATCGCGGCGCTGGCGGCTTCTATGGAATTTGACGAGTTTCGCGCGGAAATCCTGCCGGACGAGAAAGCGCGATATATTGACAGCCTCAAGGCTTCGGGCAAACGAGTAATGATGGTTGGAGACGGTCTTAACGACGCACTGGCGCTTTCCAAAGCGGATGTTGGAGTGGCGATGGGGGCTGGAGGCTCAGAGGTAGCTATCGAGGCTGCCGACATCGCCCTTTTGGACAATGATCTGGAGGGGTTGGTAAGGCTTCGTAAACTTAGCCATCGGAGTTTCGAAATTGTCGAACAGAACTTCTGGATTGCGACCGCAACCAACCTTATTGGTGTCGGCTTGGGCGTGTTGGGGATTGTGACGCCGGTTATGGCAGGCGTGCTGCATACCGTGCACAGTCTT
Source organism: uncultured delta proteobacterium (assembly GCA_963781715.1). Lineage (GTDB taxonomy): Bacteria > Desulfobacterota > Syntrophobacteria > Syntrophobacterales > Syntrophobacteraceae > Desulfoferrobacter. Next base: position 2,099,401 of record CAWAGW010000010.1, on the reverse strand, counting down.
GGAATAATGCTCAACTCCAGCCGTTTGCTCACAATGGACTTTCCGCCAGCAACTGCAACAACGAAGTCCCGAGAGAGCTAATTTGCGAATATCTCCCGTCCACTGCAGTACCTACATCGATTAAGAAAAAAAATTTGGGATTCCAAGTAGGCTGGGTTGAGTTGCGAAGCCCAACCTACATTAACAACATAATCCTGGAAGCTATAGTGCGCATGCTCAGCTCTGACGGATTTCCAAATCCCTCATTCTGTGATTGCCGGTAAAGGTTCTGTGGATCCTGTGATGGTTCTTACAGCTTGCATGGGCAGGTATCCTTTGCCGGTTGCGGGGATATAAACGACGACTCCTTCGAGTTCGGTGACTTTGTTACCCAATCTCATGAGGTTTTTGTTGGCCGGAAATTCTGCAATGTTTCCCTGATACTCAACTTTAATGATCGGGTTTTCCGCATTCGTTTTGTCAATGGCTACTACCGCGCCCTCAATCGTTTCCGTCGTATCGACAAATAGACGCTCGTTCAACTTGTCCATATCAAGTCCCATGGCTGCCGCCGCTGCCTTACCCATATCAGGAGCGTCTAAAAGCCCTGCAGGTTTCGCCGGACCGAAAGCAAACAATGGAACGTCGCCGCCCACGTGACCGTGCGTGGTCCAACCGAGGTATGTGTATCTAGGGCAGATAACTTCTCCGAAGGCATAGTTGGGCTCCTCTTTGTAGGCTTCGGCCAGTGTCAGTATTCGGGCAGCCTCTTCGTCACTGATTTCAATTCCCCAGTCCTGCATTACAACGATCTTAACCTTCTCGGCCGTCTTCTCATCGCCCACATGTTTCCAAAGAAGAGAACTGGATGCCTTCATTTTCTTGACCGGGTCCAACAGCGCGTCGGGCTTCATTTGCGAGTAAGTATCGTCGGTCATGGAATTGCCCAGTGAAAAGCCACCGGTGTTATGATCCGAGAAAGCCAACACGAGAGTGTTGCCGTTCTTTTTGGCAAAATCGAGAGCCGTTTTGATCGCTCGATCATACATGAGTAAATCACCGACCAAATGAGCCGGGTCGTTGGCATGGCAGGCCCAATCCACCTGGCTGCCCTCCACCATAAGGAAAACACCGTCCGGATCTTTGGAGAGAATTTCAATGGCCTTCTCGGTCATCTCCGCCAGAGTCGGCTACGCCCATGCGATCTGCTTTCGGTCAATTTCCGCTGCCATATGGCTGCAGGCAAACATTCCGAACACTTTGCCGGAATCGACTTGCATCATCTCGCCATGTGTTTCAACGATCCGGTATCCTTTTTGTTCCAGCACTTCTATCAGATTCTCTCCGTCGTTTCGCTTGCCTCCGGAATCTTTGGGGATGAGTTGGAGTTTCCCACCGCCGAAAACAACGTCAATGTTTTCATAGACAGCCTGCTCCATGATATCGTTTTCCATTTTGCGAACCGGCACATGCGCCACGAAAGCAGCCGGAGTGGCATGGCTCACACGCGACGTGGCGACGATTCCGGTGGATTTCCCAAGCAGTCTGGCGCCCTCCAAAACCGTTGCCAGAGGTCTATATTGGAGATCCTTAGGAGGCCTAGGAACAGGCGGGATCGTGTTCTCGCTCGGTCCAACACTGATGAACTTGTCACTGGTTCTTACACCGGTAGCAATAGCCGATGCGACTGGAGCCGAGTCCGGAACAACCGAATCCGCTATATACGTTTTGATTGCGCCGACCATGTAATTGTCAAAAGAGAGAGAACCGCCTTTGTACCAACGAACAAAAGTATACTGCTCGCTGGAGCACCCGTCTGCAATCATCATGATGACGTTTTTAGCTTTGCCGTCTGCTGCCGACGCCACAGAACAGGCAACCAACAAAGTCAGCAAAACACTCAAAGTGAAGGACGCCCATCGCCGGAACGATCCCTTACCTCTCATCATCGATCTCTCCTCCAATCGTTCGGGATTCTTGAAGGCTCGATATTAAAAAACTAACTTCTGAAAGCTAGACGGCTTCCAACTTATTGTCACAGACATATGACTGACAGCAGACGATTTCGATAATTCTCTCTTATGAAACTTCATCAGTTTCATTTTCCTTCGAACCACGTCCAAAGACTGGGCAGGGCCGCCGGATTCCGGCCTGCCTCGGGCTTTACTCCATTAGACAACGAACAGGGACAGGACATAAGCAATGCTGATGAGAGTCAACGCCGCGGCGGCTATCCAGCACGATACATTGTAGAAACGCCCGTTGACGTATTCTCCCATGAGCAGTTTATCATTTACCAGCGACAGAATGACAACCAGGATGACCGGCAGCAGCAAGCCGTTAATGACCTGGGACCAGAACATAATCCCGACCAACGAAAGACCCGGCAGAAGGATGCTAACGGCACCGAACACGATGATCGCTGTGTAAAGCGTATAAAACTGCGGGGCCGTTTTAAAATCCTTGTCTACGCCGGATTCCCATCCCAATGCTTCACAGATGGTGTAGGAGGTCGAAAGAGGCAGGATGCTCGCAGCAAAGAGTGAAGCATTCCATAGGCCGAAGGCAAACAGAAATGCGCTGCTTTTCCCGGCCAGTGGAATCAACGACCTGGCCGCATCGCCGGCGGAATCAATCGTTATGCCGGCCTTATGGAGCGTTAGTGCGCACACCACAATGATGCAAACGGCAACTGCGTTGACCACGATGCAGCCAACAATGGTGTCCAGTCGCGAGTATCCATAATCCTGGATAGAGAGATTTTTCTCGGCGACCGAGGCTTGCTGATAGAACTGCATCCAGGGGGCAATGGTTGTTCCGACGATTCCTATCACCATCGCCAGATATGGCGCTGAAAATTCTATTTCGGGGCGGATCAGCGCTTCTCCGACCGCTTTCAGATCCGGTTTGAGGAGGAAAAAGGTGATGGGGTATGCGGCGTAAAAGATGCATGCCACCAGGAATACTTTCTCTACCGACTTGTAGTTTCCCTTCAGTATCAGCAACCAAACTAGAGCTGCACATAAGGGAACGGTAATGAACCGGGAGACGCCGAAAAGTTCCCCGGCTGAAGCAATTCCGGCGAACTCCGCCATCACATTGCCGAAGTTGGTCCCCAATACGAGAATCATTAGATAAAAGGTCAACTTGACGCCGAATCGCTCCCGGATCATGTCCGAGAGGCCCTGGCCTGTCGCCACCCCCATGCGGTTGACCATCTCCTGAATCATCACGAGCAGAACGGCGGTGGGGACAAGCGCCCACAGAATGTGGAATCCGAAATGCGCGCCCGCCTGACTGTAAGTTGTGAGGCCGCCGGCGTCGTTATCAACATTGGCAGTAATGATTCCGGGGCCCGCAACAGCTAGAAAAAGAGAAATGCGTGCCCAGAAGGACCTCTTTCTTTTTACTGGGATTTTTTCGTTTTCCGTCATGTTCTGGCCGCCAGTTTGGAATAGTAAGGCAGCAGTTCATCGAAAGAGTGCATGAATGTGACGATGCCAAGCATGTGATTGTCCGCATCGACAACTGGAAGCGCCTTGAATCTAAGCTTCAAAAACAGATTGGCTGCAGTGTCCCAATCATCGTCAAGACCCAGCGTCACAAGTCTCTGATTCATAATCTCCATGAGGCTTGCCGAAGGTTCCGAAAGAATCAGATTTCTCAAAGAAACCACGCCGCGCAAGTTCAGTTCCTCGTTGGTGCAAAACACGTAGGTTATTGACTCGATTTCATCAGCGTATTGCCTGAGCAACGCCAGTGCCTGAGAGCAAGTATAGCTTTCGGGGCATGAAATAAAGTCCACCGTCATGAGAGAAGCAACGCTTTCGGGTGCTGCTTGGACCAGCAATTCGATCTGGGCCCGTTCTTCATCCTCCATAGCTGCCAACAGCGACTCCTGCGCTTCTGTTGGGAGTTTTTCAAATATATCGGCTGCAACCGCCGGCTCCATCTCTTCCAAAATATCCGCCGCCAACTCTGTATCGAGATCCCGCAAGATTGAAGTTTGCACACTGAGGTCTGCTTCTTTCAGTACATCTGCGGCATCTTCGACGCCAATCGACTGGACCAGGCTGAGGCGTTCGCTACGATCGAGATCTTCCAAAATGTCAGCCAGTTCGCCGGCATGTAACTGCTTGATCTGCTCCTGCCGAAGGCTCAGAGAAATTGGACCGGTGGCAGTTTCAGGCAGCGGTTGCACGAATCTCCATTCGATCAGATTGTCTTTGGGTTCTTTACCTGCGGTCTTTGCAAGCCATCGTACACCCCTTTCGAACCCGAGTCTTCGGACCAGACCTGTGAATCCAACATCGACCTGGACAAGAAATAACCTGCCATTGCTGAACATAATCCGGATATCATTAACACGTTCTACTTTTGCCCCTCCCACGTCTACAATTTGCCTGTCGTAGAGCATCTGCCGCACCAGGAAGCCCTTTTTTGAAGGCTGATAAGAGTGAGGCTCGCGCTGCATCAATCGAACTTCTCTTAATGCCGCCAGATTCATCAGGTCGATGCTTTCAATGGAAAGGGTTAGCTTCGAGCTGCCCCTGGCTATGATAAATCCGCGAATTTCAGGGCGTTTGTCATGCAGCACGGCAACAATATCATTGAAATTACCCATATACTTGCCGTCTTTGCTGTACACCCTCTTCCCCAACAGGTCCGAGAGATAGCAAAAAGACCTCTCAATACCGTCCTCACCAACACTGAGTTGCAGCACCTGCTTGTCTCCAATCCTTTCAGTTGTGCATCGATTCCGCCACTACTGTGGTAAGTGTTATGGGCCTAGATCGCCACTGCTGAAGCAGCAATCCATGAATGTTTTCTTCATACTGCTATGGGTGGAGAAGTACCCCCATCAACCAATCGCCGTCAAATGGATTTTTGCGATAGATTAATTTGTTGACACCCCGAACATACGCATATGCTGTGGCTTTTCGTGGATTACTGAAACATGGTCGTTTTTTCAGTCCCCTGGCGGGTTAAAGTCGAAGACCCCCAACCTCATTCCCACTAATCCGTCAAGATCTTATTCTTTTTGCCAGATTGTAGCTGAAAAGACAAAAATGTCTGATAGCGATAAATGTTGAAATATGGAAACACTTAGATCACCGACCCTTTATGTATGTAATTTGTCCCCAGTTGGTATTCCCCAACGGATCTTGTAACCGGCAGATGGGGGCCGACTTTCATTGAGAGGCAATTCCCGCAGAGTAAAGGTTCTCCCGTTTTATGGCTCAATGCTCGACCAACGGTTATCATAGTTGTGAGGTCAAATTGATTTTTCGGAGGTACGATTTCTTATGGAGCTCCATTTCACCAAAACCAACGGCCCAGTGGATGATTCTATTGAGAGTTTGATCGACTTGGCGGGCACCGTTTACAATCGTGATATCGTGCGCGAAATGATTCTGGCGGCGCTCAAAGCCGGCCAGGAGAATCAGGAGAGGGGTGCGCTTAGACTCATGAACTCTACTCTGAAAGAGATGCGGTTCACTGCCAAAGCCTTCGATCCTTATCGAAGCGTGAAGAAAGTTTCCGTATTTGGTTCCGCCAGAACTCAGCGGGTAGATGCCGTTTACAAAATGGCTCGTCTCCTTGGCGAAAGCCTGGCTGCTGAAGGCTACATGGTCATCACGGGAGGAGGTCCGGGGATCATGCAAGCCGCTCTTGAAGGCGCGGGGCCGAAACAATCGTTTGGAGTAAACATCCGTCTGCCGTTTGAGCAGGAACCCAATCCTGTCATGGAAGGAACCTCTCGCAGCATCATGTATAAATATTTCTTCAACCGCAAGGTCGCTTTTCTCAAAGAAGCCGACGCGGTCGCTCTGTTCCCGGGAGGCTTTGGGACCCTCGACGAAGCAATGGAAACGCTGACGCTTCTGCAAACAGGAAAGCACGATCCTTTTCCAGTGATTTTTTTGGATGTGCCGGGTGGGTCATACTGGTCCAAGTGGTTTGAGTTCATTGAAGAGGAATTGTTATCTCAGGGCTATATAGGACTATCCGACTTGGAGCTTTTTGAGCACGTCGATTCGGTTGATGAGGCAGTCAACAAGATTAAGCGCTTCTACCACGTTTACCACAGTCTCCGATACGTTGGGGAGAAGCTGGTCATCCGCCTTAACATAAGTTTAGAGCGGAATATAATCGACGAGATCAAAGCTCGCTACAGAGACATCCTGAGTCCGCAGGGTGACATATGCCTATGCCCTGCCCTTCCGGATGAGGCAAATGAACCTGAGATTGCCCATCTGCCAAGGCTGGTTGTTGATTTCAATCGAAAAGATTCTGGCCGGCTGCGAAACCTCATAAATTTTCTGAACGAAGAAGGTGCTGATTAATTTTCAATCAGAAACTCTGCATTGTTCGGCGCACCAGCCTCGGTAGCAGCCTAAAGGCTGCACTCCGAGGGGTTCATGAGGTCAACTGGAGTGTGGGCTTCAGACCTCGAAAGCTTGGGAGCAGGGTCATCGAATGAGCGGAGTCTGCAAATTCCAACAACCACCTGGCGGGCAGAGTTCAATAAGTCGGCTTATAAGAAAAGCTCTTGGTGAAAGGTTCGGCATCGCCGGTGCTGGCGGAGTGAGCCTGTCCCGAGTAGTCGAACGTAAACGAGGTAGCACCTTGCGGGAGACTCACCTTTTTTTGAATTGCATCTCACCTACCCTTGAGGAGAAATTAGAATTCGTCAACAACTCCGAGGTTCCAAGCTTTTTCCCGTTATCGTCGAAAAATGCAGCGATCAACTTAAAATAGTCGACGGTATTGAATGTGTCCGCAATTTGATCCGTGAAGTTGACTTGCCCGGAAATTTCAAGTCGACCGTCGTTTTCTCTAAACTGGTATTCAACACCCACGTCATTACTCTGCCAGCTGCCGGTCTGACTACCCTGAGACAGGAGGATACGGTTTGGTTTTGGCGTGGCGCTGCCTGCATAAGCCAAACATCCTATTCCAAAGCATGGTATCAGCAGTACAAGGAATAGTGATGACAACCTGGGCCGCGTATTGAATAAAACGATTTCACCTGCCATCTTTTTCCCCCATTCTGATAAAGTATAGTCGGTTTCTTTACGATTTTAGAGATTGGAGACAATGTCGAAAAGATATTGGATGACAAAATCTTATTCAAGTCAATTGATGCAAACTGATAGCAGGAGCCCACCTGACTAGGTCCCATCCGGAAACCCACAATAAGCAACCCTAAAAGGCTGCGCTACATGAGAAAAGGAGTTACCGAATGGAGACTCGATAGTATATCTTCAACATCCTGGGGCAGAACGAACCGATGGCTTCGATGGAGTTGGAGGTTTGCGGAAGACCGAGGCTATTTCTTGCCTTGAGTGGATATGGTATCTGGATACAGCTACATAAAAAGGAAGGAATGGAAAGTTTTTCGCCAGCAGGCTGTAACGTTGCCAAGGTAATTGTCTAGTCTTGATTTCTGAAAAGGAGATTGATGAAGGAGAGCGGGGATATTGAAAAACGTTTTAGTCGGCTGCAAGCGCAGGATGGGCAGCGGGAAGCATCTGAGACTCGCTGCATCGATGCGAAAAGAGAATGGGAAAGGACTTTCGACGCCATCGACGATTTTGTGACCATTCTCGATCCCAACTTGCTCATCATTCGGATGAATAGAGCTATAGCCGAATTTTTCCACATCAATCGCGGTGCAACGAACAATGTTCACTGTTACGAGCTTTTCTGGGGAAAACAGGAGCCATGTAGGCAATGCCCGGCTTCCTTGGTTTTAAAAGACCGATTGACGCACAGAGCCGAATTCAACAATCGGGTTTTGGACAAGACCTTTCTCGTTTCAGCTTCCCCCATTTTGAACGATGCCGAGGACTTGATCGCGATGGTTTATGTGACCCGCGACATCACTGATCGAAAGCGAGCCGAAAATGCCCTTTGGGATGCTTATGACAAATTGGAAATGCGCGTTGCCGAACGTACCTCCGAACTCACAAAAGCCAATACTCGGCTGCAGGAAGAAATTGCTGAAAGAAAGCGTACCGAGACTCTACTGATTAGGCAAACCGAAGAACTGAATGCCAAGTCCCGTACCCTCGAAGAAGTCAATATAGCATTGCGTATGATGCTGAGAGCTCGAGAAGAGGATAAGAAGGATCTGGAAGATAAGGTCGTGTCCAATGTAAAGGAACTCGTGTTTCCTTATTTGAACAAAGTCAAAAACAGTCGTTTGACTCACGATCAAGCCGCTTTGCTGGATATCATCAGCACAAACCTGGATGACGTTATCTCGCCTTTTTCCCGGCGTCTTTCTTCCAAGTATTTAAACCTTACGCCGCGTGAAATTCAGATTGCCGACCTCATCAAAGGCGGGCATACAAACAAGGATATCGCAGAGATCCTGAGAGTCTCCCTGAGGACCATCGAATTCCATCGGGAAAACGTCCGAAAGAAACTGGGAATTAACAAGAGGAAAACCAACCTCAGATCTTATCTGCTTTCCTTGCAGTAGCCGTTAATGCCGCTCCACGCCTGTCCCGCGGTCCCGGCACAGTGAGACAACCGGCCGGCTATCCCTCAAGGACATTTTCTTGAAAGCTGTAACGGAACAGCACCTAGCCTCGATCTGCCCACAAAATCCCAGGTCGAACCTGGGATTTCCCCCCAAACTATTTGGTGTTGCGCTGATTTCTACCACAGGCAACAATTATAGCGTACACAAGGATTATGCAGAATCTTACGGTACCGAAAGGCTAAAAAAGGAGCGTTGCAACATGTCTGACAATATCTTGAAGTTTTCCATGAATCGGTGCACCAGTGTGGAACCTCTGGACGAAAATACCCTGAAGTCGATCTGCCGGCTTACCGACACTTTCACTTCTGCATCCGTCGAAATTCTGGCCCGGCTTCCCGATCTTGAAATTGTCAAGGCCAGTGGGCAATTCCGCCATGAGTGGCGCGAACTTCCCGATCCCAACGAAGCCCTGCAAAAGGTCTTGGGGATACGGATCGGATCCGGGATGCTGAAAATCATCAAGGGTCTCATGGGAGAAGGCGAAAATCTCGCACAACTCACATACATGGTCGAAGAGTGCTGCCACGGAATTATTCTGGCCCTTACTAAAGATATTCTGAGCCATGCCCCTCGAGATGAAGCAGGGAAATTAGAATTCTTCTCAAAAATGGTTCGGAAGAACATCAGGCTCTACAATCGCTGTGCGGCTTTTGCTCCGGGAAGCAGACTCATAGAAGGCCTTGAGCCGCCCAAGTAGAAAAGTCGAAGAAAAGAGGATTCAGCCATGTTGAAATTTGCGCGCAATAAGCTAGTCACTGCAGCCAGAGAGGATAAAGACACTATATCCATTCACGGTATCCTGGACGACGATATATACAGTGTTGAAATCGATCTTCGCGTCCGGATTCGAGACCTGCATTTTCTATCCATCGACGGCAAATGGAACCGTTGGACCACGCCTGAATGCCCCCGGGCGATCGATTTTCTCCAAGAGGCCAAGGGATTCTGCATTGATGAGGGAATCGATGACAGGATGCACAAAAGTGTCGGGAGAAAAGCATGCCGTCACTTTGCAAATCTGTTGATCGAATGCTGCTATGCAGCCAAGGAAGCAGCCAAAGTCGCCCGCTGGGAAGATGCCAAAGCTGTCAACCAGGACCTTTCTTTTGAGGATTTTCGCAGTGCAAAGACGGACAGCGAAGACGCAGCCGCAAGTCGGGAGTCCGCTGAGAAGAAGACAACTGCCGCGCAAGAAAAACTTGTCCGTATCTCGACGGTTCGCGCGGAATGCGAAGAGCCGCAGTCGACTGGAGGCAGACCGGAAAATCGGGCCGCCGGTTTTGTGATCGACCTCCATGTGCACACCTTTCCGGCCTCCCCCTGCAGCTCCGCCCCGGAAGATCGGTTGATCGAAGAGGCCAAACGCATCGGTTTAAACGGTATCTGCCTTACCGACCATAACCATGTTTGGACTCCTGCTCAGGTAGAGGAACTAAGCCAGAGGCACGGCTTTCTCATCCTGCGGGGCAACGAAATTACGACCGACCAGGGAGATATGCTGGTGTTCGGTTTGGAAAGTGACATCAAAAGAATTATCAGACTTCAAGACCTGAGGGCGGAAGTTCTTCGGGCGGAGGGATTCATCATCGCTGCTCACCCTTTCCGAGGATTTTTGACGTTCGGCGCCGGCCAACTCGGACTTACCCCGGAACGGGCCGGGCAGAGGGCTCTTTTCCAATGGGTCGATGCCGTTGAGGTATTGAATGGCAAAGTCACCGACGATGAAAATCGTCTGGCCGCCAGCGTGGCGGCAAACCTGGGCCTTCCCGCTACCGGCGGAAGTGACGCCCATGACGTGGCTGACGTGGGGCACTATGCGACACGTTTTTCCACAAACATTCAAACTGAAGCGGATCTGTTGGCTGCCCTCAAAAGTCGCCAATATGGACCGGTGGCTTTTCGCAAGGACACCGAGCAAGTTCACACTTCTGCCACTTATAAGTCCGCCGAGCAATAAGGAGACGACACGATGGAAAAACAACTCGATTGGGAAAAGCTGACCCATAGGATGGAGAGGCTGATGCGCTTAAAGTCCTTTCCGGTGGCCTTTAAACTGCTCAGAGAGAAAGCCGAGCTCAATGCTATCCCATTTCTCAGGAAACCTGATCATAAGGTGACCCTCTGCCAGCTCATCAACCTGGCCCGCAATTTCGATTGGACCGTCGGCGCCGACGCCGATGATTTTCTATTTCCTTCCTGCCCATCCATAGTCGGTTTGTCAGACCTTCCGCAGAGCCACAAAGACGGCACTTTTCGAAGCATCGTTTGGGTGGCGACCAAGGAGGACGGGCACAGATATGAAGCATCCATACCCAGGGTTCCCCTGGGAGAGTATGAAGCAGTGGCCATGGCCCCGCTGGTTTACAATCCTTTCGAGCCCGATATGGTCCTCATTTATGCCAATCCGGCCCAGATGATGCTCCTCATCAATTCGCTTCAGTTCAGTCAATATGAAGTCATGCAGTTTTTCTGCGTGGGTGAATCATCCTGTTCGGATGCCATTGCGCGCTGCCTTAACAGCGGCAAACCCTCCCTGAGCATTCCGTGCTATGGTGAGAGGCGCTACGGGCATGCGCGGGACGAAGATCTGGTGATGGCAGTGCCGGCCGGCCTGATGGAAAAAGCCCTGCAAGGGATGGAAGCCCTGTACCGGAGAGGCGTGCGCTATCCAATCAGTTTCGCCGGTGCGGAAACAGATATTACTCCGCTATTCCCGGTGGCTTATAAAGGGCTGGAAGACATGATGGAGCGGGTCAGGGGAAAGGGCAATCCATTGCTGGTGGGTGTCACCGGAGGAATTGCCAGCGGGAAGACAACCGTATCCAATATCTTTGAAGAGTTGGGCGCCCCGCTCATCGACTTTGACGTCATCGCCCGACAGGTCGTCGAACCGGGCACCCCTGCACTGGCAAAGATTACCGACTTTTTCGGCCGTCAGGTTCTGCAGCCGGACGGTCGTCTGGACCGCAAAAAGCTTTCACAAATCGTTTTTAGGGACATTGAAAAGCGCAAGAAATTGGAAAGCTTCACTCATCCGCCAATCTACGAAGAATTCTTTAATCAGGTCAATGGGATTACTGCAGAAAACCCTAACGCCATCATTCAGGTGGCGGTGCCGCTGCTCATTGAATTGAATCTCCAGTACTTGTTTGATACCCTTGTGGTGGTGTACGTTTCCCCTGAAGTACAGATAGAGCGCCTTGCGAAGCGGGACGGCATCACCACCGAAGAAGCCGCCAACATCCTGAAAGCCCAGTTGCCCATTGATGAAAAAAAGACCTTCGCCAGCTTCATCATAGATAACGGGAAAGACCTTGACGACACGAGAAAACAGGTGCAGGCGGTGTGGCAGGAATTGAAGCAGCTGCAGAGCTCCCGGCTGACGGATTGAGTCTCAAACCAATGGGGGACAACGAGCGCACCTCTCCAGAAGCGTCTCACGGGTGATGTAAGGCGAAGCCAGCCCGGGCATCAGTACACCCTTTGCAAAGTCGCTACACATCTGTGAAGCCATTGTTCTGCCTGACGAAGCCATACACGGTGGCAAGACCTAACTCTGCTTCTTCGCCCACCTGTTTGGTGTAATTACCTTGAAAAAATTATTTAGCATGATAATTATTATGGTGCTAACGATAATGAAACGGTATGGAGGAGCCCGCGCGAACCCGTGTGGCTCAATGAAAGACAGTTGCAACAATGCACAAAGACTATTCGAAATACCTTGGCTTCCTCATGGGAGTCGCCTTCCGAGGGCTGAAGAAGAAAGCGGACCAGGCGCTCTCTCCCTTTCATCTCACGGCTCCACAATGGGGCGTTTTGGCAAGGCTTTATGAAGAAGACGGGCTCGCCGTGGGCGAAATCGCCAGTCGGATGCAGACTGAGGTTCCGACTGTTACGCGCATTGTGGACCTTCTCGAAGGGAAAGGGTTCGTCAGCAAAAAACCCAGTATGAATGACAGGAGGTCGGTGCAGGTTTTTCTGACCCAAAAAGGCATGGCCATAGAGACCGCTCTTAGAGATAAAATCACCAAAGTGATCGAGACCGCCCTGAAAGGTTTTGAAACACACGAAGTGGACCGGTTGAAGAGAGATCTAAGCCGAATCTCGAATAATTTAATGGCGGATAAACCGGAAAAGCAGGATGGGGTATCACTGGATTGAGGTCAAATATTCAGAAAAGTACGCGATTACAGTAAAGGAGAGTTCATGACGGCAAAATACAGCCTTGAAGAAGGCATGGCGAGCATGAAGGAGCAAATGCCGGAAGTAATGCGCCCCTTCGGTGATCTTATGAATCAGGTGACGCAGGACGGTCTTTTGACTGCAAAGACCAAGCGACTCATGATGGTGGCCGTCGCGGTGACTCAGCGCTGCCACCAATGCATTCGTGCTCACGTCAAAGCGGCCCTGGAATTGGGAGCATCCCGGGCAGAGATTCTTGAAGCAACGGGAGTGGCTGTTTTGATGGCCGGAGGACCCGCGTTAGCCCATGTGGCGACAGTAGTCCTCGAAGTTTTGGATGAGCACGGAGCCTGACAGGCCGGCGCATTGTGGTGAAATCGATGATCTCCAAACCAAAACTCGTGATGGAGGCATAAGAATGATGAAATGTGAAAAATGTGCAGATCAAATCTCTGCGGAAGAAGCCTATGAACACGGGGGCAAAACCCTCTGCGAGGACTGTTACATGGATGCCGTTGCAACTCCCAAGACATGCGATCCATGGGCTGTCTACAGCGCCAAGAAAACGATGTCACAGGACGTGGTGGCCCTGACGGAAACACAGCAAAGGATCTTTGACCTTATAAAAGCCAAAGGGCCGCTCACCTTAGAGCAAATTTGCGCCGAACTGAATATCACCGAAGAGGAATTTCGGACCAACTTCGCGACCCTCCGCCATATGGAGCTGGCAAGAGGCTGTAAAATCGAGGGACAGGTTTGTTATGCGCTTTTCGATGATCAATAGGTTCTTTGCTTTTCCACTTTCTGTTTCTAAACCACGAAGATCACGAAGAAGAGGAAGCTATTTAATCCTTTCTTTTTTCTTCGTGTCGCTTCGTGCACTTCGTGGTTGAACTAAAGTCAACAAGTTACGAGAAAAATACAAAGCCACAGAAGTTTCATTTTCGTTCAGACCGCGTACAAAGACGCGCCGCCGCCGCTGAATTCCGACTCTTGAATTCTGTTTGGAAAACTCAATAAGTTCAAATAATCATAGATTGTGATAGATAGACTTTCAGAGTGAAAGTGTAAGAATCTTACATTTGCGGGCTGAAGCCCTCAGTCCCATCATGATAGTATCCCTTTGGGACTGTTGAATGAACCAGTCTCCTACTACCTCACGAAACTGACAGCTCGGGGTAGCCCGACGGGTCCTTTAAGGTTACCCAGTCACCACAGGCAAAGCCGCGCCGATACTCTCTGAACTCAGGATGCCGATGAGGGTCGATGTGTTCGGCGCCAACTGAAACGCCGTGTTCGAACTCTTGATAAGCTGCAACACCGCCTCGTCCGGTGCTAAATGGTAGGCTTTCTTCCTGTCATCCATCAAGTTTATCACGACAGTCATCGATTTTTTGATCATCATGTCTGCCTCCCTCTGACGCGATGGAAAAATCTTCGATAAGATCGCCTGTCTCCCTAAAAGATAGAATAAATTTATCGAGCAGAGTCGAAAAAATCAATTTTTGTCACACAATTGTCACAAAGATGACATAAACTTGGCAACAATTCGTAAGATGCTAATTGGTTTAAGTAAAGGTGGAGGGGCCAATATCAACACCATCAACAATGCACAAAGAAGAGCATTTATCTCAATACCGCGGAAGTAGGAACAGTGGCATGAGGCTTCTGCTCAGAGACTGAATAGCGCCTGATTTTAGACCGTATTATTTTTCTTTCAACCAATACCGATAGGAGGTTGCTCATGGGACTCTTTGACAACGGTTTCAAAATGGGAACCGGGCTGGCCGTAGGAATAGGGGCCATCATCCTTGCCCCGGTCTTAGTACCCGTAATTGGGGAGATTGCCAAGCCGGTGGTTAAGGCGACCATTAAGGGTGGTCTGCTTTTGGTGCAGAGAGGGAGGCAAATGATTGCCGAAGCCGCCGAAATAGTCGAGGATTTGGCGGCTGAAGCAAAAGCCGAGCTCATTGCAGAAAACATTTCCACTGCCGCCTCGGAACCGGCAGCAGGAGACTAGGTCTCTGACCGGCTGGCCCTTGATTTGAGCTCGGCTGGATCTGTCAAGGACGATCGAGCTGATTGCGGACTCGATGGTCTGTGAGGGCAAGAATGTCAAGTTATTAGGCAGGCAAAATCTACGAACACAAGGAGGATCATCATGGCACTTAAAGAAGCGACTACAGGTTGGGATGAGACGTTTGCCGGTGCGGGATCGGCAATTAAAGGGGGCGTCATTGGAAGCATCAAAGGCATTTATGAAATTGAATCCGAGCTGCTCGGTTTTGCCAAAAACACCGTTACCGATGCTCTCAAGGCAACCGGAGGAATTGCAGGAGAGGCTGTTACTACCGGCAAAGACGTCATTAAAGGAACTCTTGGAGCCACCGAGGATGTAGGCACGGCCCTGTTGGGCAGCACAAAAAATCTCGTTAAGGGAGTTGTGGTGGGCGTAGCCGAAGTGGGTGGTGATGTGTGGAAAGTGACCACTGGTGCTGCCAGGGGAACCTTTAAAGAACTCACTGCGATGGGCGGCGATGTCGGCGGAACAGCGCAGAAAGCCGCACATGGAATCATCGGCGCCACCAGGGATGTTGTCGTTGGCGTGGAAGAAACTGCCAAAGCCACTTTGGGAGGGGCAGTGGGTTTAGTGGGGACGGTTGGGAATGCAACCATTGCGACGGCAAGAGACCTATTGGTCGGAGTTGTGGGAGGTGCAAAGGATGTATTGAGCGCCGCATTGCCCAAGGGTACGCCATCATCCAGCGAAAAACCCGCTTCGAAAAAAGAGGCTGTAAAGGCATCCGAGAGCAAATCCAAAAGCGATTAGCAGTCGTCAGTTTCTCTTCTTGCAGAGTGGCAGGGCAGACAGAATTTGTTATCTGCACTCCCTGCCATTCGGGGAGACCGCAACATGGCTTCCTTGATGATCGACGGCCAAATCTGGGCCGACCTCTTAAAAATTGCCTTCGTTAACATTCTCCTCAGCGGTGACAACGCCGTTGTCATCGCAGTTTCTTGCCGTGCCCTTCCCGATCGGCAGAAAAAGAAGGCGATTTTCTGGGGAACGGCCATCGCCGTGATGCTACGGATAATCCTTACGAGCGTTGCCGCTTTGCTGCTGCATATCGCCTACCTCAAGTTAGTCGGCAGTTTGCTGCTGGTATGGATCGCCGTCAAATTCCTGCTGCCCGAAGACGAAAGTCACGGCGGTCGGCAGGATTCTTCCGAGTTCATTTCGGCATTAAGAACTATTATCATCGCTGATCTGGTAATGAGTCTGGATAACGTTGTGGGCGTCGCCGCTGCTGCTGAAGGAAGACTCGGTCTGCTAATCGTCGGACTGTTGACGAGCATGCCGCTGGTGATCTATGGCAGCACTCTCATGCTCAAGATTTTAGCCCGATTCCCGGTGTTTGTCGTACTGGGAGCCGCCCTGCTCGGCTATATTGGCGGCGAAATGGCAATGGCGGAGGAAATGGTCGCCACTTGGCTGGGAAACCATTCCAGCCTCATGAGTAGCTTCATTCCTTTCTTTTTCGCTGTGTTTGTCGTAGCGGTCGGCAAGTCGATGGCGAAGGGTAGACTCCGAAATGCACCATCGGTAAGTGAGAAGAGTCAGGAAATCGAGCTCGTTGAAAGGTTGGAGTTGAAAAAACTCCTGTAACGAGCTTCAACTCATAACTAGTTATTTCCAAACTGGAAAATAGCTTGCGGATCCTTTGATGAGAGTTCTTATCGCTGTCGATGGCTCAGAAAAGTCGATCAAGGCCGTCGAGTATGCCATCCGTATCGCAAAGGAATGCAAAACTCTAATCGAGGTGCATTTGCTTAATGTGCAGCTGCCGGTTACTTTTGGCGACATCAAAAAGTACGTAAGCCAGGAGGCTCTTGATTCTTATTATCGAGATGAAGGCAACAAGGCCTTGCGGAGATCTCGATACTTGCTGGACGAAGCGGGACTCGCGCACAAGGACCACATTGCCGTAAACCAGATTGCGGAGGCCATTCATGCCTACGCCGAGGCGAAGCAGTGTGACCAAATCATCATGGGAACCCGGGGATTGGGAGCTCTCACGAGTCTATTGCTCGGTTCGGTCGCATCCAAAGTGCTCCACCTGATCAATATTCCGGTGACCCTGGTAAAATAAGTTGTCATAATCTTTAACTCAATCTAGCGATTCCACCCTACGTGCGGCAACTCTGGCAGACGTCGTCCGTCATTCCGAGCGATAGCGAGGAATCTTTTCGGCATCCGCTCCAGTTAAAATTCCTCGTCGTCACGCTAACGGCGCGACTCCTCGGAACGACAGCATCGGAGTAATGGTGAATTTTAGTTTGATTTTTAACTTGTGCTAGCCCTTTCCGTACACCGCAAATCCAAAAGCCAGATATTCTGCTCAACCATCCGCCCAAAAAACGAGAAGACCCGCAGAGCTCCGGGTCTTCTCTGGCCTCAGGAGAACAATGAGAAGGTAAAACCCTACTTTACGATAACCCATTGCGTGCTTCTATGGTTACGGTTCCGTGAAGATCGCTTTAAGAAATGATGGCGGGAGGAAAGCGGTGTAATTTTATCCCCAAGAGGATAAGATTTTCCCCCTTGCTTCAATCTCCCTGAAATGCCGGCCAACCGAGACAGTCGGCCTACATGTAATCACAAGTTCTCACAGTCGTGACCTCTTCGCTACACAGCAAGGATATGAACCGACCTAACAGGTCAACTTCCCGTCTGCAGGCTGTCTCGTGTTTCCAAGGATTTTCATCACTATCTTGCAGACAATGGCATAAACTAAAAGCTTAATGCGGCGATTCTGATGACTAAGAAGGCTGAAGGGAATTAGGTGCGCCATTCCCGCCAAAAATATGTGGAAACGGCACAGAAGAGTGAACTGGACAGACTTATTTACCGAGCGTTTCCAGCGGGAACTTGGATTCCAGCAACAAAGATAGCAAAAAACCGAGGTTTAAGAGCGCAGCCAAAACATCGATTGCTCGACGGCATCGACCAGGCGGCGCATATCTTCAGGCCTAATTGCGCCGATATTGCCGATTCGGAAAGTGTCCGCTATCGTCACTTTGCCCGGATAAATCACGAAACCCCGCGATTTGAGCTCATTGTAGAAGCGCTTGAAATCGTAGGCGCGATGATCCGGACTATGAAATGAAGTGATGATGGGGGATTGGTTTTGATCGGGCAAAAGCGTGCGAAACCCGAGCGAGCGCATACCATCAACCAGCACCCGATGGTTTTCGCGGTATCGCTCATACCGACATTTGACGCCATCATTTTCCGCCCCCTCTTCATCCAGCTCTTTGAGGGCCTGCACGAAAGCACGCACCACGTGAGTGGGCGATGTGTAACGCCATTTGCCGCCCTTCTCTTCCATTTCCCGCCATTGATCGTACAGATCGAGACTTAAGGACCGGGCATTCCCGTTGCATCGTGCCAGCGTCTCTCGTTTCGCGATGATAAACCCGAATCCGGGAACTCCCTGAATGCATTTGTTAGCGCTGCTGATCAGATAGTCGGCCTGCAATTCGGCCACGTCAAAGGGAATACCTCCAAAACTGCTCATAGCGTCCACAATATAGACCCTCTCATAGGATCTTACTATCTACCCGATCTGCTCTACAGGATTGAGCATACCCGTTGTCGTCTCGCAGTGCACGACGGCGACGTGGGTAATGGCCGAATCGTGCTGTAAAGTCTTTTTGAGCCCATCCAGATCCGGCGGAAGTACCTCACCGCTGTCATCTACAGTCACCGGAATGCGAAGTCGGTTGGCGATCTTTGCAATTCGATCGCCGTAGTGGCCATTGGCAAGGACCAGGAGTTTGCCCTGTTCGGGTATGGCGCTGCCAATGACGGACTCAACGCTGAAAGTTCCGCTGCCCTGCATCAAAACAGCGGTGTAACCATCACGGGCAGTCGCCAGACGCACCAGCCCTTTTCGAAGTTCTTGAACCATGTTGTTGTAGTCCGCATCCCAGGTGCACCAGTCTCGCAGCATCGAGGCTCTGACACTCTTGCTGGTGCTCAACGGGCCGGGCGTCAGAAGCAGGTAGGGGTTGGAACTTGCGTAAGATCCATGAGTGTAATTACTCCTCTGAGAGTTGTTTCTGCTGTTGACTTTCAAAAAGATTCTAAAATTCCGCCTTCTGTCCTCTGAATCACACCGTCTCCACAGTGTGGTCAGGCTCTCGTCCAGTATGGCGAGAGCTTGCTCCATTTCACCGTCAGAGATGGTTAAAGGAGGAGTGAGCGTCAGAAAGTTTCCGCCGGATACCTTAAAACTCAGACCCCGACGCAGGCATTCGTACATCACTACCTCAGCTTCCCGCAGGGCGGGTGTTCGTTCCGTCTTATCTCTAACCAGCGCCACCCCGAGCAGCATGCCCAACCCTCTGGCAGCGCCCAGCAATGGATGGATTTCCATCAGCTTTGTTAGTCGCTGCAAGGTGGCTTCTCCCAGACTGCGGGACCGTTCCACCAAACCTTCCGCTTCGATGGTTTCAATGGCGGCAAGGCCCGCAGCGCAGGCCACCGGGTTTTTTTCATGGGTGTAGTGGCCAAGGGCGATGTGCCCGCCACATCCAGATCCCCTCGCGCTATAATGCCAGCCAAAGGAAATACTCCGCCCCCAAGGCCCTTGCCGAGTACTAAGATATCGGGAACCACCGAAAAATGTTCGAAAGCAAACATCTTCCCGGTTCGACCCAGGCACACCGCAGTTTCATCAAAAATCAGCAAAGCTCCGTGCCGGTCGCAAGTATCCCGCACAGCTTGCCAATAGCCTTCGGGCGGTGGATTCACGACAGTGCAGCGAATTGGTTCGGCAATTACCGCTGCAACATCCTTTTCTCGATCCATCACGTAGTCGATATATTTTGCGCATTTAAGCCCGCAGACGTCGCAACGGCCCTCCGGATCCCACATGCATCGATCAGCGGGAGGGACATGTTCCGTGCCGGGCAAGAGCGGGCCTATGCCGCTGCGAAACAGTGCCTCCCCGCCTACCGATATGGCATCCAATGAGGCCCCGTGGAAGGAGTCCCACATGGAAATGGTTTTGAAGCGCCCCGTTGCCACATCGTTCGGACCGGAGACAGATTGACATCCCCTTCGGTCAGATCGGCCTCCGGTCGATTCAGAGAATGATTTTCACTGTTGCCGCTAAGCTGTGTGCCTTTATTCAAGGGCGTTCTCCGCGTGCGAGACGCTCTTCTATTCGATCGATGATTCCCACGCAGTCCCGAATGGATTGAATCACATAATGAGCTCCGGCTTGGCTGAACTTTTCGGCAATCTTGCTCAGTCTGAAGTACAAATCCTCCTGCGGCATAGCATTTACCTGCGCCTCGGTCAGCCCAAGCTCATTCCCGGTTTTGGTGACACCGACGGTCCACATGCCGGCATTCAAACCTTCTTGAATGTCGCTGACAGTGTCTCCAATCTTGACCATCGATTCCATTGGGTAGACCTGCAGCATGATGGCGTTTTGATAGCACATCCACGGGTAAGGGCGTCCCGCCGGCACGTCACTCGAGCAGACCACGGCATCTGGAACATACCCTTTTGCTGTCGCCTCCTTTGCAAGGACCTCCACCATCGCTCGAGTGTAGCCCGTGGAGGTCCCTATTTTGATTTGCCGTTTCCGCAGTTCTTCAATGGTTTCGATGGTCCCGGGGATCGGTTCCGAATGATCAGCAATAGAGTTTACCATCATTGGTTCGGTCATCGCGTACATGCTTTCCACATCTTGTTCAACGGGAGGCCGACCGTGGATTTGTTCCCAGCGGGCGGCCACGGACGGCAGTTCGCACATGGCCCGGATGTGGTCTTTTTTCATAAGTCCCATGGGCGCGCGGGCTTCGTCGATTGTCACCTCAACGCCCCGTTTCTTAAAAACTTTCAAGAAAACAGCCACCGGACCAATGCAGCCGTAATCCACAGCTGTTCCCGCCCAGTCGAACACGATGCCTTGCACCGTTCCTTTGTATGGTTTGTTACGAACAAATGGTTGCAAAAGTTTTACTCCTTTCAAGAAAACAGTTTCAGCGATTCAGCCAGGCTTGAGTACTCCGACGCACGCCACGCGTAAGAAATCCGTAGAGCAGTCGCACCGAAACGTTGGTCAACACAATGAGGACAGACATGGCGCAGGCTGATGCGATGTCTCCGGCGTCGTCCATATTCGCTACGGCAACCGACGCCAATGGAATATCCGCCGAGTATAGAAAGATAACCGCCGACACCGTAGCCATGGAATTTACGAAATAGTACAGAGCAACCTCCAAAATAGCAGGAAGGCATACCGGCACGGTAACCCTGCAAAACGTTCGGTAAAACGGAATGCTCATGGATTCGGATACGTTTTCGAATTCCTTGTCCAATTGCTTGAGGGCTGTTGTTGCGGTCAAAAAGCTCACCGTATAAAAGTGCACTATATTGCTCATGACGAGAACTATCATGGTAGCATAAACAAAATTAAACGGGTTTGGAACCTAAAGGCCAAAGATGCCCCAACCTTTGGCGTTAAAGAAAAAAATATAGGCCAAACCGATGACCAGCCCTGGGAGCGCAAGGGGAATCATCGACAGGAAATATGCACCCTGCCGCAGAAGCTTCAGCCCTCTGCCCTTTTCGATAAGGTAGGCGCTGGAGAAAGTCAGGATCGCCCCGATTGCCGCCGAATAGAAACTCATCCTGATGCTGTTGAAAAAAGCCGCGTAGCCACCGCCGCCGGTTCCTTTAAAATCGTAATTCCAAAGCCCCAGAGACAAATCATACGGCCAAACTTTTACCAGTGACGCGAACACTGCCGTGGCAAAAAACCCCAGAATGACCAAGCCGGTTGAACCGCAAAAGGCGATGAAGAACCAATCTCGAGCGGGATGTCGCTTGGGCATGAGGGGGACGGATTTTGCCGCAATCATTGCCACCTGCTTGCGCTGAGCGAGCCGATCCAAAATGAAGGCAGCTACCGTAGGGATGAGCAAAATCACGCTCACGACCGCACCCATTACGAAATTTTGCTGACCGATTACTTGCTTATAAATATCAGTTGAGAGGACATTGTAGTTACCCCCCACTACTTTTGGAGCGCCGAAATCGGTAAAGGTGAGTATAAAGCAGACAAAAAACGAGCTAATAAGGTTATACTTAATGCATGGGACGGTCACGGTGAAGAAGGTCCGCAGCTTTGACGCGCCCAACGATTCGGAAGCTTCGTAAAGTCGTGCATCGCTCACACGCAACGCGATGGAAAGTATCAACATGGCTTGGGGAAAGGTAAAGAAGACTTCGGCAAGAATGATGCCGATCGGCCCGTATAGGCCAATGTCCCAGCCGGGCAGGGTTCCGAAAAAACCTCGGGTGATGAGACCCTTTCTTCCGAAAAGATAAACCAGGGCGATCCCATTGAGCAGAGTGGGCGAAAATAAAGGCACCATAGCCAATCCCCGGAGAAACTCTTTGCCCGGGATCTTGGTGCGCGTCAGAGCATAGGCATACAAGAATCCCAAGCCAACTGAGACCATAGTGGTTACGGTCGCAACGAACATACTATGGCTGATTGAACTGGATAGTGCAGGTGTCTTGAAGTAATAGATAAAATTGGCCAATCCGACAAAAGCGCCGGTTTCATCGGTGAAGCTCTTGGAGAGCAGTTGAGCGATCGGCAGAATGACCACAACCAGCATCCACAAGCAGAGCAGAAGCATCATGACGCGTCGGAGCCATAACTCGCTACCTGCATTGCCTAGCAGTCGCTGCATGGCCCGTGCAGCCTCGAACGGCGCACCTAGTTCGCTCATGGCATAATGCCTCTTATTATGCATCTGTTAGGGATATGATATTGCCATCTTTGCTGGATCAAGCTATCGGAGGATTCCATGCTTCGCGGGAAAGATGCGTTCAGAGCATTGTACATTGACACCCGGGGTAGCGGCGCCTTCCAATGCTTTGAGCATCAATTGGGGTAAACTCTCAGGCTTTCGGTAGGCAGTGATATGTTAACAGGCATCTCCTCGCTGATAGAAAGTCGTTTGACTTTTTCCGTGGGAATCTCCGCCTCGATGATTAGTTCTACCGATTCACCGAAAGGCAATTTAAAATTAACCCGGTAAGTGGATCCCCGATATTCCAGTCCGCAGACCTGAGCAGGCAGAGTATTCCAGCTCATGTCCCCGTTCTCTTTGAGCATGACCTCCTCCGGGCGAATTGCGACCGTAACCAGCGCCCCCCGCGGAATGCTTTCCGAATCCTTTACTCTCAAAACGGTTCCACCAGTTCGATACGCGCCGGCCGATTCTTTCACCACGTTGTCGATGAAATTCATTGAGCCGATGAAGGAGGCGACAAATGGCGTCGCAGGTTTTTCATATATCTCATCGGGCGAGCCGTCCTGGACAACCGAACCCTGATCCATGACAAGAATTCGGTCCGCCATCGTGAGAGCCTCCTCCTGATCGTGCGTGACCATAATGGTTGTAAGGCCGAAACGCTGTTGCAGATGTTTTATTTCGGAACGAAGCATCAATCTGACTTTCGCATCCAGTGCCGACAGGGGTTCATCCAACAGAAGTAATGCCGGCGAAATGGCGATAGCTCGCGCCAGAGCGACCCGCTGCTGTTGCCCGCCAGAGAGTTGCGCAGGATATTTTGCCGCCATGTCAGTGAGGCCGACCAAATTAAGAAGTTCTTTGACTCGCTGTTTGATTTCGCCCTTTCTTAGGGATCGGCCCTGTAGGCCATAGGCGATGTTTTGCCATGCAGTCAGATTTGGAAACAATGCATACGACTGAAAGACAATCCCTACATTGCGCATAGAAACGGGCAGTTTGGATATCTCTTCCCCTTCCACATAGACACGCCCGCAGTCCTGCATCTCAAGACCGGCTATGACTCTGAGAATTGTGGTTTTCCCACAGCCACTCGGACCAAGGACACACAAAAACTCGCCCCGCCTTACTTCGAAGGATACGTCCTCTAATGCTGTGAACTTTCCAAAAGCCTTCGAGATACCTTCGACTTTCAAGTAAACGTCCATGCTGATCGAGTCACTGTCTCTCATTTTGCGTCCTCGCTTGAACCCGGCCTGGGCACTTTACTGGAAAACGCCCAAAGCTCGGGCTTAGAGGCCTTTATACGGTGGGCGTATCTTCTTGTCAGCGATAGCGTTAAGGCTATTTATGAGCAAACCTTTATTTTGGCTCGCTCTTCGCCCCGTAGCGTTTCGTCCATTCTTCCAGAATTGCCACCCTGTTTTTTGCGGCCCATTCAAAGTCGTTCTTGATCAGCTGTGCCGATGGATCCTTCGGATAGCCTTCTGGAATGGGCATGCCCGTTTGGTATGCCGTGATGGGATAGACTTTGGCATACTCTTTCATGACCGGTTCACTGATGGCCCAGTCCAGAAAGACTTTTGCGGCAGGCTTGATGTTATCCTTCTTGATCAAAGCGTTTGCCTCAACATCCCAGCCGGAACCTTCCTTTGGGAAGACGGTTAGGACGGGTTCACCCTTTTCTTTTTGCATGATGCCTCGATAGCCGAATGAAATGCCGATGGGAATCTCACCCGCGCCCGCTAGCTTGCAAGGTTTAGAACCAAAGTGAGTGTATCTGGCAATGTTGTCGTGAAGCTTGTCGAGATAAGCCCAGCCTTCTTTTTCACCTTTCGTCTGGAGTATCGCGGACACCGTCAGGAATCCGGTACCGGATGAGGCCGGGTTCGGCATGGCTATCTGGCCTTTGTATTCAGACTTAATAAGATCTTCGAAGGCCATCGGAACCGGCAGTTTCAAGTTTTCGCTCTCGATGGTGTTAACGCAAAAGCCGGTCATCCAGGCCTTGATCCCAACCCAAGAGGGAGGATCGGCGGGATCTCTCATATAGACCAGCACCTTGGACAGGTCTTTGGGAGCATAGGGTTCCAGCATGCCGGCCTGTTTGCATAGCATCAAGCTTGTCGCCGCAGTACCCCAAACGACATCGGCCCGAGGGTTGTCCTTTTCGGCCAGAAGCTTGGCGGTCACAATTCCGGTCGAATCGCGAACAATTTTCACTTGTATATCCGGGTGCGCTTTTTGGAATAAGGCTAGATAGTTGGGAATTTCATCATCTTCCAGGGCCGTGTAGACCAAAAGCTCTTCAGCCAAGACTATCCGGGCACTGAGAAGCAAGGCAACTGCAATAAAAAACCAGGGAAAAAGAACTCTATTCCTCGATTTCCGCAACATTGATGACTCCTATACTTTGTGGTTCGGTAGATGGGTTGACTTTCAACATTCCTGTTGGGATACGAATTCCGGAGCTGGAAGACGAAGCTGCTCCTGATCGGCAATATGCCCGGGGACGCTCGTGCGCACTTCTGCGGAGCGGCCTGCCCGATTACCAATGACGTTCTCATTAAAGGCGAGATACGTTACAGGTCAGTGACGGGAGTGTTACAAAATGACTATGCAATGACACGATGTCGTACCAAACTGTGCTCCAGACGCTATCCATCCAGAGTGCTTTCTCGGTGGGGAGTTATCCAGTCAGCGTCGGGCATACCAATGTCGGCTACTTTGGCTACTCCGAGGTCTGCTCTGATACGCTTTGCCGCGCCTTTGTCAAGGCACTGACTTCGGATCCGAGTTGCGCCAACGACTTTTTGAGCTGGGTCAATTCCTTGGCGATATCATAAGATTTGGCTGCCACTTGATTCATGCTTTTTTCAATACTACCCGTTTGAGGCATGGCAGCTATTTGCTTCTCGATTTGAGACAGTGCTTTCCTGATAGATTTCAGATCTTCCACAGTCGCCAACCCCTTAGTAGTCTGCAGTGCGCTTGCTACATCTTCTGCCAGATCACATTCATGCATCGAATCAAGTTGCGCCTGAATGCGATCAAGAGACTCATGAAGTCGAGTGACTTCCTTGAGAGATGGTAATCGGTATCTTCTCCACATCTCATCTACATAATGGTCGTAGCCCTCCCTGAATTGGCACCAAGTCAGTTCAGGAAGAGCACATTGCTGCATGAAATTGGAGCTGCTCCTCATTAGATCGAGATACAGGCCGGTCATTGTTCGATACCATTGAAGGTATTGGTCTGTCATAGTATTCCAGGTGAGCATCTTCATTTACCTCCGGAAGCAAGCAAAAGGATTGTTAACATGCAACTTGGGCAGCCACACTGACGACTTATGAATCGTTTCGCGGAGCAAAGAACGCTTGCGCCCTGTCAAAGTTCTCTTCCACGATGCGGCTCAGTTCATCACGAGTTCTTTTGTTGTTGCCGATCCATTCCTGCCAGACTTTCACATGCTCTTTCTCAGAATTAAAGGGACGCTCCATCATAGAGGTGAACGTTTTTTCCGTCAGTTCATGGAACAGAGCGACCGTGTTCCAGGTATTAACGGTAGTTAGTCTCATGAAGTCAATCATCTGCGCGGCAATCCTGCCGGGTGCCATTTGCTCTGTCATATCGCAAGTCCTCTTTATGTTCAGTCAGTCCATTTGCGTCGATACGCCCAAATTGCATGCTGGCTCAATTTGTAGTCCCGGTACTTTACCGATTGGTTACAGTTGCAAACCATTACTGTGTATTTTGCGCGGCTTGACAAACATCACTAAGGGCCAAAAGGGTAAACTCGCTTCACGTCAAAGTCAGACACCCCCGGCGAAGCCGGTGGCTTGATGAGCGGGGCCGTCTCAAAGACGGTCGCCCTAGTTCCAAGTTCAGTGGTTACGTGTAGGGAGTTCTTTCAAGTATGAACAGCCTAAAACCGACCATCATCTCCGGATTCTTGCTCCCGTATGTAAGTGCGAACCTGTTCGAGTTCGAAACCAACCGTCGAAACAGCATAGCCTCTTGCCCAGAAATGTTCGCCTGTAAAGTTGCGCTGTTTTCCTCCAAATTGTCTGGCAATCGCAATGGCACTTTTCCCTTTGAGAAAGCCTATCACGGAGGCTACCGAATGTTTCGGCGGAATTGCGATACACATGTGGACATGATCTGTCATCAGATGCCCTTCAAGAATCTGGCATTCCTTCTGGCGTGCCAGTTCATGAAATATGGGGCCAAGATTTCTGCGAATTTGTCCAAACACCGTCTTTCTCCGGCGTTTGGGAACGAAAACAACATGATACTTGCAATTCCACTTTGAATGGGACAAGCTTTGGTAAGGTTCTGTCATGGAATTCTCCTCTGGTATTCAAGCTCATCAAACCACCGGAGGAGAATTCTACTCCTGGAACGCTCAAAGCTTTGCAAGTCTCACTGGTCGAACCAGTGGCTTACCAATTTGAGTTACAAATAATTGAATTTATACCTTTTGAATGTCTCGGTCGGTCATCATCAAGGATCTACAAGGTTTTGAAGCTTTTCTATCATGTAGGAATGTGCTTTACTTAATCACCACACAGACATTTTTCCGGATCGCTGGGATTCCTCCCCCGATGCGGGAAAAGTGCCAAATGCACACAAAGGAGTGCGACATCAGAGGAGACAGCAAAAAGTGTTCAGAACTCTCCATATTCATTAATGATTTCCCGTTTCCCCCGAGCTGACATCATAGAACGACATCTCGTTATAGTACTGGAGTCTGCTAAAGAAATAGCGGAAGGAGAGAGCGAGCTAAATGAATGATTCATCCTTGCAGGATAGAGAAGGCACCGAGGAACGGGCTAAAATGGCCGTGCAGCGTTTTCTGCACTCCATGAATTGCGCTCAGGCAGTGGTTGAGGTCTATGCACCGGAAACGGGCATCTCTGAGGAGACGGCACGCCGGGTTGCAGCAGCCTTTGCAGGTGGAATGGGCTGTGGGGAAATTTGTGGAGCGGTTTCCGGAGCTCTAATGGTTCTGGGACTAAAATTCGGAAAGACCAGACCGATAGATTCCACAGCGGACAAGCAGACATTTGCCAAAGTGGACCAGTTTATACAGGAGTTCAAAAAGCGCCATGGCAGCGTGCACTGTTCTCGCCTGCTCGGAGTTGACATGGGTACCCGGCAAGGTTTCAAGGAAGCCGAAAGGAAAGGATATTTCCGCAAGGTCTGCCCGGCACACGTACGTTCTGCAGTTGAAATTCTAGACGAGATCGCCAAATAGCAAATTCGAGAGGCCAAGCCGGCCTCGCTCTATTTCTGGTCGGCCTGGCTGGCATGCGGTTCGCTAAAAGGCGACGAAGACTTTGCAAGACTTGCCAAGTCGTGGCGTGACAGCGTATACAAAAGGCAGTATCGCTCGCACGCGCCTCGGCTGGCGAGTCACTCCGACTGGGGAGGAATCAGTACCCATTCCTCAAGCCGGCAAGATCGAATATCGGTTTGGTCAGATTCAACCAACCGCCAAATGACGTGACGCTAAAGTCTTTCCAACTCCTTTTTGCACTCAACGCAGACCGAGGTCATCGGCTGCACCTTCAACCTTTCCAATCCAATTTCCTGGCCGCATTCCAGACAAATTCCATAGATGCCTTTATCTATGCGTTTCAGTGCTCTGTGGATTTCTTCAATGGCTCTATGGTTACGCCGCTGAAATTGAAGCATGAGGTCGCGTTCAGACCTGACAGAAGCCAAATCAACCTCATCCATGGGTTCCTCAAAAGGCTCTCTCGCCTTTAGGTTGCAGAACATTCCTCGGAATCCGGGCACGGCCTTTTCCAAGTGATCCTTCAGTAACTGCCCAAAGTGCCTTAATTGACTTTCGTCCATCCTTCACATCCTTTTTTGGCAGGTCCGGGTAGATGCCTCCAACGAAACCTTAATGGCCAAGTTTCCTAGCATTCTTTCAGTTACGTTTTGGTTTCGGAAATATTGTAAATTGATGACTTTATTATAAGAGAATCCGGAACTCTGGAGTCATAATTCATAATTAAGACAGGCAATGACCATATATACCGTAACCATTCTCAGATTTTGTTGTGCCCGCCGGTCATGGCCGTTAGGGCAAAAGTGTGGTCATTTCGTGCAAGGCGTGTATTGGTGGGATTTAATGGTCAGACTCCGGGTAAAACTCGGAATCCGGTGTCGCATGTCGCCGATGGGGAGAAGCTATTTTGAATGAACATTAGTATGTTAAGAAGTTATATCTATTTTGCGTCGTCCGGCTTTGCAGAGCCTTCAGATTCAAGGGACTCCTGCTTTGGCAGCGCAGCACTTCCAACCTGTTTGACTCCATCAACGACGCCAACCAGCACGTCTTTGACCGCTTTGACCGTTGAATCACCAATGGTGCCGGCCGCCTCTATGGCTCCCCCAACAGCAACCTTGGCAGCTTCTTCAACATTGGCTCCCGTTTCTTTGGCTCCTTCAATGACACCGTCGACAGCCCTTTTAGCCACTATGGCCACGTCTGCGCCAACCTCCGCTGCGGCTTTCACGGCAGCCTGAACCGTCTGACCTGCTGCTCCGATGACGTCGCCGCCTACATCACCGACTCCCATCACAATCCCTTTGGCAACACTCTTGGTGCTGACAAGTAATCCCGTGCCAACTTCTTCGGCTGCTGTGATGGTTCCTTTCAATACGTCCTTTGTGACATTGAGTGCATCAATGGCAACAGAACCAGCCGCTTTGAGAGTATCCGACACGGTCTTTCTGGCGAGGTCTACGATACTTGCCTCTATGTGATAGATTGCTCTAAAACTGCCGCTGATTCCTTCTTTTACCGTTTTCCCGGCCTTGCCGAGAGTGCCCATGATATCTCTGCTTTTTGTTTCTTCATCAGTCATGGCTGCCTCCTGAGAATAAATTCCGGTTGAGGTTAGCAAGTGTTTCCCGAGCATACCGTTTTATCATAGGTTATTAGGTGAATGGCATAAACTAAACATCCGATACTATATCGGAGATGGGCTGATATCGACAAACCAGTCTTCGAGTCCCGGCTTTCGGTTGATGACCTTTTCGTAGGCAGCCATGGCCTTCCTTGTCAATTTGACTCCCGTTTCGTATATCTGTGTCACCAGGGTCACAACTGGATGTTTGCCCTTCCATGTCATGTTCTTGGCAATCTTGATGGTGGTTTGCGCATCGGTGAGTAACATCCCATTCCAATATTGTTCGAGAGCTCCATGGGTCCGTTCGACGGGGTTGTACTTGCTGTGGTAAGGAGGGTAGTAGGCAAGCCTGATGCTCACCCTGTGCTGGTTTGCGAAGTCCACGGCCCTCTTGATGAACTGCGTGCGCCTGCTGCTGTTTTCGGGACCATTGTCTTGGTTTATCACCAGTGTCGAAGGACAATACTTTGATTGCCATTCGGACCACTGCTCCACTATGCGATCCCACATATAGTCGCTCGTTATTTTCGACTCCGCAAAGGAGATTAATAGGTTATCGTGTTGCGGCAACAGAATACTGAAGGGCGTAAGAGAGCCCTTATCCCCGAAGTCGTGATCGGCTGCCTCTACCTCGACCCTACTCTGACCGCTTCGGGAGAAGGGACCAAGCTTCACCGAGGCTTTGGCATCCATCGACAGACGCAGGACTCCCTCTGTCTCGTCGGCTTCACGGTTGACCTTGCGAAGTTGGTCAAAAATAGCGTCCGTTTCCGGGATTTTCTTCAACGGTTTGTTTTTTTTACCTTTCGCAGCCGGTAACCCAGCTTATTAAGAATCGTGCTTATAGTGCGCCGTGGCGGAAGATCTTCATCTTTGTAGTTCTTTTGTTCGATCAGTTCCGTTCGCACCCGGCGTGCTGTCAATTTGATGTACAGGCGGGGCGTACGCAACGTCGCATCCACTTGAGCATTGGAGTCGACTATATCACGGATATCGTCGAGCAAATTGGGCAAGTGCTTCTCGGAGCGTTTGCGTCCCCGCAGGCAGAAAGCGTCCATGCATTCAACGCCGGTAGCGAGTTCGTGCATCCCTTTGCGGATGGTCCCACGGTTCCAACCGAGTTCTCGCTCTGCCAAAGCCTGCCCACCGGGTCCGAGCTCTCGAACAGTCTCGGCCAAGAACTGGCGACGCGCACTGCCCTTCAGTTTGGCTGCAGCGCTCTTGAACAAAAACTTGATGCCTTCTGTAAAATACCTTCCCAGGCTACATTGGGACGATGATTGAGCCCGCTCACTGGCATTTCGCATGGAAACCTCCTTGGATCAGAGTTGTGTTCCCATGTCATACACGCTTTCTTTCTGTTTGTCCCGCACTTTCTAAACAAGCCAAGCACCGAAAAATTGCTTGAAATAACGATGTCCCCAGTATACGGAGTATATTGATCCATCGTCCTTTTTGGGCGTTTTAATATTGCCATTCACCTTAGACTACGCGTAGATTGTTACAATCATGTTACTGCACGACGATTTCATGTTCTTCTCCGTTCCCCTCTTGGTTCGGCGCTCTATGCGTTGAACCAACTACTCAGTTTGAACCACACCCAGATCCCCGTCTATGGTGATAAAACTTCCCTCACGAATCCTGCGCGTTGCTTCCCGGACGCCGACTACCGCCGGGATGCCGAGTTCTCTCGCCACGATGGAGCAATGATTGAGCAACCCTCCTTCTTCTGCGACTATTCCTCCAACTATACTCAAAACGGGCGTCCAGCCGGGATCGGTGCTTTTTGCAACAAGGATGTCGCCTTGCTTGAGATCTGAACGACTCGGATCCTCTACGATCCTTGCATAGCCCGAAGCCTTGCCGGAACTTGTTCCTACCCCCCGTATAATGCCGGCTCTGGAAAACAGCTCATTGATGGGACGCCCTTCGATATAGTAACTATAAGGTTCGGAGACTTCATTGAAAACCTTTAACCTGGAGCCAGACAAGCTTTCAGCGTCCTCAATGCTCATTCTCCCTGTCACGAGATCGGACAATTCGGCCGAGGTAAGAAACATGGTCTTGTTGCCAAGTCCCAAGCCATCTCCGAGATCCAGGAGAGAACTCCTGATCAGGTAAAGTATTTCGTCAAGAAGAAATCGCAGTTCCTCACGCAGATCGAGGTAGTTCGCGGCTTGTTGGCAGACCAGTCTTAACAGGAGACGGACTGGCCAAGGTAAACGATCGACCACTGACTTAAGCTTTCGGCTAGTCGCTTTCGATTTGCCTGCCGGCTCTTTGACAAGGAGAGCCAACATTCCAACCACTTGCTCAGGGTCTTCCGACCATCGTTTCACATACAGTGTTCTATTGCGGGAACGAACACCGAATCTTCTGAGAAAGCAGGTCAATTCATTTTGGATAACCGGGGGCAGGGCATCGCATAACTCGTCCGGTGGCACTTCGGAAAAGAATCTCTTCATCTGCTCGTCTCGGCGAATAATGCCGGCGATCCTTGCAATCTCTGCCTCGATTTCCACGGTCACATTGCTGCTACCTTCACTCAGTAGCTGCAGAAAATCCCCGTGTTGCAGCCCGCCGAGGTCAACAACCATCCAGCGCAGCAGCCACGTGAAAAGAGTTGCATAACTGTATGGCCATTGATTTAGCTCCTGCAGACAGGCCATGAACTCGACGGCGTCCCGGACATCTTCCAGCTTTTGTTCAGGAGTTCCATTCAGTCGTCCGGCCTTGATTTTCCGCAGCCCGTCCCTAAGCTTCGCGATCCTGTGCAGCGCTATCGGCTGACAAATAAGAGGGTTGGCCTTGGGCTCTAAGAAGGGCAAAACGGCGCATCTGAGGAGCAAGGAAGCAATTTTGAGCATGGATGGCGAAGGCGCGTCCGCTTCGAAACCGGGCGGAAATAAGGCAAGCAAATCACCTGTGCGAAAATGTTTCGGTATAAGTTCGAGCACCGGCTTCAAAGCTTGGCAGTTGACGTATAAGTATCCATTTATGACGGCCAGACTGGAACTTCTGCTCTGAACACCCATTAATCGAGCGTATCTGGATAAATCATAACGCGGGGCGTTTGTGAGCATTGCGTCCGCCAAAAAAGGCGTCAGTCGGTCCGCCCATAAATCGTCCGCTATTTTTCTAGTCCAAACGCCCTCGGGGGCGTGCACATCCAGTTCCCGGACGGCTGTAATCGGACGGGACTGCAACAACCACACTGTGTCATTCTGGTCCAAAGCCCACTCAATGTCCTGCGGTACTTCCGAAGCCAGTTGTTCTGCTCTGCGTGCAAGTGATGCAACTCTTCGCCAGTGATACGTTTGCAGGGGGCATTTCCGCTGTGCGAGAGCGGAAGAGCATTCTACGAGCACCTTCCGTTCTGCTCTCACAAACGCTCGGTATGGGCTGATACGCCCGCTTACCAACTCTTCCCCCAGACCCTCTGTGGCTTCTATCACGACTTCCCGGCGACTTGGCTGCATTGGATTCTTGCTGAAGGCGACACCGGCGGCCCTGGCATGCACCATCCTTTGCAATATCACGGCCATGAGATTCTGTTGCTTGACGGTCCCCTCCCGGTCTGAGAATCGAGCATAATAAGATTCTGACACCAACTCGGAGGAAGCCCAGCAACTCTCGATTTTCTCTATCAATGCGACTTCGTCCCTGACATTCAGGAAGGTTCGATACTGGCCGGCAAAGCTGCCGCCTGCAAGATCTTCAACTGTGGCTGATGACCGAACTGAGAGCCCCCCAGAAATTCCCAGTTCGATAGCTGCCTGCAGCACTTCATCCTGCAGGCCACTCGGCCACTGACCATTGCTGATGAACTGGAGATGGGCCTCCACGCTCACTACAATTGCAGAAGGGACCGGCAGTCCTGCTCGCTGCGATCTCGCAAGCGAGGCAAATTTATGACCGACTAAAGCCGCATCCAGAGCGACATCATCTTTGAGACCGATCAGAAAGCTCACTATTCTTCTCTCATTTCCGTCGAGCAGATGCCAGATTGCTCACAAAATGTTTGGCACTCTCCTCCCAACTCCAGGTTAAAGCATGTTCCCTGCAGTTTAGTGGGTCAATCCGCAAGGCCTTCGTCACGGCCTCATTCAACTCTTCCGAAAGATACCCTGTAACGCCCTGCTCCACAACGTCAATTGGACCTCTAATGGGGTATGCTGCAATCGGCGTCCCGCACGCCAGCGCTTCCAGCATGACCAATCCGAAGGTATCCGTTTTGCTGGGAAAGACAAAAACATCGGCGGCGGCATAGTAGCCGGCGAGTTCGGCACCAAATTTTGCACCGACAAACCTCGCATGGGGATATTTTTGTTCGAGCTTTTCCAGGTCGGGACCATCACCAACAATGTACTTGGTTCCCGGCAGACCCAACCTGAGGAACGCTTCTATATTCTTCTCAACGGCTACCCTCCCGACATTTATGAGAAGCGGCCTGGTGTCGTATAATAAACACTTTTGCCGCGGGCAGAAAATATCAGTGTCGACCCCCGGAGGCCAGATGGCAAGGTTAGAAAACCCGCGGCTTTGCAGTTCAGCCTTGAGCGCTTCAGTAGAAACCATGACAGCAGCAGATTTAGCATGAAACCATTTAAGAAGAGAATACGTGAAATTCAAGGGCGCGGGAAGTCTGAGCCGGACATACTCGGGAAATCGTGTGGTATAGGATGTGGTAAAAGCATAGCCGCGGGAAATGCAGTAAAATCTAACGGCGAGTCCGATCGGCCCCTCGGTGGTGACATGGATCGAGTCCGGATCAAATGCATCCAGCACTCGGCCCGCCTTTCTAAAGGGATTAACGGCAAGTCCAATTTGAGGATAAGTGGGACAAGGAATAGTTCTGAACATGTTTGGTGTGATCAGTCGGATTTCGTGTCCCATGCGTTCCAGTTGCTTGATAGTGTTGCTGACTTTTGTGACAACCCCGCTCACCTGCGGGCGCCAGGCATCTGTGGCAATGGCGATTTTCATGTTCACTCCTTCGCCATTGTCGTATCAGGCACAAGCGGCAATGGTTTTTGTGCAATCATAGGTGAGGAAGGAGCGAGCCCCTTCCGGCCCCATGTATCTTTTCAGCATGCCGCGGTTGGCTTTGACGAGATCCACTAGAATCAAAACATCCATCACACCGCTGAAATTGTAGTCCATGCTGAAGGCAAGAAATTCCCCGCCGAGTTTCATATAGTGCTTCAAAAGTATCGGAATACCTTTTTGATCTCGTTCTATATCGGATATGAGCTCGGACAGATCCCGGATATCTCTGATCAGTTTGGAAGCCACCTTGACGTTTTTGTTTTTCTTAAAGGGATTCATATACGTGTTGTTCCCTCTGACAAATCTTGCCAGATCGGTTCGATGACAGTTCTGTTTGGAAAAAGCAACAATGAGCTGACGTGATATTGAATGATATTCATTACTTACACTCACAGGGCCGAACAGGGACCGATAGCGAGGCCGGGCCGATACAAACCGACCGATTCCCTTCCAGAGCAGCATCAGGGGTTGATAGGTTTTATGATATTGGGGGCACACAAAGGACCTGCCCAGCTCAATCGCCGGACCGATACGTTCCAGAAATTCCGGCTGATATTCAAACAGTGTGCTAGTATACAGTCCTTCTTTACCATATTGACTAATGATGCAATCAGTGAGTCCCAGACGATAGCCGCCAGCGATTTCACCAGCCTCACAATTCCAGAGAAACAGGTGCAGATAGTGTGAATCAAAACGGTCCAGGTCGGTTGCTTTCCCTGTGCCTTCACCCACCTGACGAAATGTGATTTCCCGCAGACGTCCCATTTCCTGCAGCAGATGAGGGATCTGCTGTGATTCTGCGATGTAGACACAAAACTTGCCGGTGTCGAACAGGAGTTGTTTGATGGGCAAAGCGCGAACCTCGTCAGCCAGAAGTTCCGGCGCCTGCGCTGGGACTATTCTTTCATGTGCTTGCCGGTATGTTTTAACAGTGCCGTGGACGTGCCTTTTCTCGTTGGTCTTGCGGTTTCCCAGCATGTAGGTTTTTAAACGCAAATACTGCATCATACTCCCGTCGTTTTTAAGCCTGCGAAGTTTTTCGAACGAAAGTGCTTTCCCAATTCTCACGTGGATGTTGCGCTGACTCTTATTGAGCATTTCACGCGGCAACATCACGGTTCTGATCCTCGGGTGCAGGAGACCCAACAGTTGAAACGCCAAGCAGTTGGACCCTTCGAAAAATACCGGCAGTACGGTTGCACCGGATTTCCTGATGATTCGAGCAACGCTGCAGCTCCATTCCGGATCGGTGACCTCTCTTTTTCTCAGGTGGAAATGAGATACCTCCCCCGCCGGGAAAATTCCTAACATCCCCTCGTTTTTCAACCAATTTAAAGATTCTCGGATCGGTTTGATATTTGACTTGATTGACTCATCGCGCGCGAATGGATCCACATAAATGAACAGATTGGAAAAATCGGATAAATTCAACAGACCCAGCATGTTGTTGGCCATTATTTTCACATCGGGTCTTCTCGACGAAAGGATGGAACCCAATATGACGCCTTCGATTCCGCCAAAGGGATGATTGGCGACCACTACCGTTTTACCGGTTGCGGGAATCCTGGCATAATCCATGCCTGAAATATCCAATCTTATATCAAGTAATTTCAGCATCCTATTAAAAATATTCGAGTGTCCGTCGGAAGTAGACGCATCTGTCAAGAGTTGATTCAAACGACCGAAACACAAAAACCTCGACATGAGCCGCTGCGTGCATTTGAATTTGAGCAAGCCCTCGCTCTGAAAAATGTCTCGGACCATAGTGCTTTGGAAATAGACAGGATTGTTTTGTATCAATTTCGCCCCCCTCTTCAGACAAGTCAACGCATCCATCACCCAAGTAAACTGTCCATTAAAAGACGGCCCTTTCTGCGGTTCCACTTTTCACCAAGTGAACGGCAGATAATCGAAGCCCTTTCTAAAGGCAGAATCCAGGAACCGTAATGCAGAATTCAGAATGGATATTGACCCTTCAATTTGTTTCTGTCCCCGCACGACCGTCGCAATCTCATTGCGAATGCGATCTGTGGCGCAAAGAGATCATGGTGATCAGTCGGGTAAGGATCAGAGAACTTATGCAGGGGATTTGTGGCATTAGTGTGGAAATCAAGTGAAAAGTTCGTGAAATTGTTAATTTCTGATTTAAGCAGAGGTCCGCTGTAACTGAAATCTCACCGGTACATAACTGAATCGTCCTAAAATTCACAGAAACGTAACGAAATTGACTCCAAATCGTCGTATCGATGCCGCCATTGTTAAAGCACAGCTGATGAACCTATCACTGCGAGAAGATCATGAAAGAAGCTGTACTTATAACTGCGGTAGTGTTGTATCTTGGCGGCATGCAATGGATTCGCTGCACTTATCTTCGAGACCGCAATCCCAATGCCGATTTGATCGCCAGACTACTGCAAAAGATTTCCGGCTGACATTGTACTCACTAAGGTTGGAATGTTCCTTTCATCAGAATCATTCATCGTTTGACTTTACTCAGCGCAACCTACTGAAAGGTATAATGCAGAAAGCGATATTTTCCGGCTTGAAGGACATAACTACCGACGTGACTGATAAAACGATTCTAAATACACTTTCTCGCCCCTGAATATACGGGTTTCACCCTATTTACCAACGGCCATTTGAAATGGTATACGGGTATCGAATATTACGTACCACCACGGTGGCTCGGGTGTACAATTTGGACTGCTGCTAGCTTGATCCCAAATTTTCTCCTTCCCCGCATCGCAATTACCTGAGTCTCTTTGTTTGCGCTCCTGACAATTTCGACCAAGCTCAAGTGTATTAGACCTTCAATTGCTATCAGCAGCCCACAGCATTTGAACAGAGATCTACCGCAAGAACGAAAAACGCCTCCGATTGGCTGAATTACTCGCCAAACGCATTTTCGGCAGAGAGCAAAACATGACGAATAAGTGTGCGTCGATCATCCTGGTTGCCCTAGTTTTTGCCCTAGCTTCGGGCGAGGGCATCTCCCACTCGGGCGCCATTGAGTCAAGTGATTACGGCTTCAAGGCTCTTTGGGGGAATATATCGACTACAAGATCCCAAGTGTTTGCCGGCCCTTCGACAGATTTATTGAGTCGTTCATTCCGCCATCTTGACCAGTCGATGGATAGTGCTAGTGCCGATATTTATGGAAACAATCAAGCCCTAGGTTTCAAAACCTACTTTCCCATAATTTCGAACCATGAGTGGAACCTTGTGGGACGCCCGGTGCTGCCTTTTCTTACGAATGGGCAGTTGATGAATAAGTTCGAAGAGTCGGAAAAAAATTATGGATTGGGCGACATGACTTTCGTGGCACTCCTGTCTCCGGCGAAACCGAGCGGATCATTCGTTTGGGGGCTGGGTTCGGCAATTACGCTGCCCACGGCTACAGAAGATGAATACGGCGCAGGCAAGTGGCTGCTTGGCCCTACCGCGGCGGGATTTTATCTTGGGGACAACTGGATTTTTGGAATTCTATCGCAGCATCGCTGGGCCTTTGCGGGTGACGGTGACCGTCCCAACGTCAGTCAGACGATCATGCAGTACTTCCTCGAGTACAACCTGTCGGACCGCCTGGATTTAGGAGTGGCACACCACATCATGGTAAACTGGAATACTGAACGGGGATATGCATCGCCTTTCCCCTTTGATCTTAATGAAGCCAGGACCTTCAGTGTTGGAAAATTCCCGGTCAAATTCTTGATTGATGGGTTCTTTGAAGTCAGTGCCAACTGGAAATTTTAATGTTGATCCAGTTTCAACTGAACCGGTTGTTCATCCAAATGCGACGGTATGTCGTTGGAGTAACAAAAATATACAACAGCAAAACTTCCTAAACGTCATTCAAGGTCCTATCTGAAATCCACATCCAGCTAAGCTATTGCAAATTCAAGCTTTATTTCGCAGAGCTAAAGCCACACGCCATATTGGAAAAGGGTTTTCGCCCGTGGGAACTGGCCATTTTTTGCATAATCGCGATTCCTGTTCAAAAAAATGGTTCATCCGGCTAATGAGTACCTCTGGGTGTGGAGATGATAGAGTCGCAATTTAAAGTAGACCATATCTCGGAACCCATACGCCTGTCTTTTAAGGGTTTTGATTTTGTTGTTGGTTCCTTCGACAACGGCACTGGTGATGGAATATTTGAAATAGTTGAGAAGCCCCGTTTTGTAGCCAGCCAAAGTTTTGGCTACCCTGGCAAGAGGGCTGATTCCAGATTGCATAGCATCCTTAATCCACACTTCAAGGAAGCTCTTTGCACTGTCAAACTCCTCATTGTCCCAGAAGAGTCGCAGCTGCTCTTTCATGGAATGAGCAATGAAAAGGGGGTGATTGGCCTTAAGGAGGGCATCGAGTCGGGCTTTGCGATCAGGGTCAAGGGAGTCGTAGTTTCTCAAGAGCAGGAAACGATTCCCTTTGAGGGATTTTTGTCCGAGTT
Source organism: uncultured delta proteobacterium (assembly GCA_963781715.1). GTDB lineage: Bacteria > Desulfobacterota > Syntrophobacteria > Syntrophobacterales > Syntrophobacteraceae > Desulfoferrobacter. The sequence goes on along the minus strand of CAWAGW010000010.1, from coordinate 2,060,418 downwards.
CGTCCAACTCTCTTTGCTGGCCTCTTCGGATTTCATCAATGGCTTGGTTCATGAGAGCCGAGACGTGGTAGCGGTCAAAGACAATATCAACATGGGGCAGCCACCCACGAATAGCAGAATAATAACTTCCGCTCATGTCCATGGCGATCGCATTGAGTTTCTTTGCCTTCTTGGAGAGCTTTTCGATGAAGGGCTGGATCTTTTCTTTACTCCTGCCTTCAACGGCATGCAGGATTCTTCCATTCTCGATATCGACAAAAATGGTCATGTATTCATGGCCCTTTCTCAAGCTGAACTCATCAATTCCAAGGTATTTGACTTTATGCAAGGGAACCGACCTGTAGAGCAAAGAGAGCCGCTCTTTGTGGATCTGTTTGACAAGATCCCAGCTCACTGCGAGGTACTCCGCGACCGAACGGATGGTGCCAAACTTCAAAAGATCCAAAGCTGTGAGTGCGAAAGACCTTACATAACGGTGTTTACCATCCATAAAGGGCAGAGTGGGCCACCAAAGATGTCCACACCTCAGGCATTTGAGTCGGTGGAGCAAAAGGTCCAAGAAACACCTTTTCCTTCCAATGGGACTCATACGCAGAAGTCTTCTTTTTTGCCCTTTGAAACTGGCTTGTCGATTTGTGCATTCTGGGCACCTCACATACTGATCCGTCATTCGGGCATTGATGTAGATGCAGTCTCCAGAGAAATGGCTGGACTCATAGTGGATACCTTTCAGACCAAAAGCATGGTAGAGTATAGATGTGGACATGGCTTGATTTCCCCTCCCGTTGTTCGATTGCAGTCAAATAACTGGAGTTCTTGCCATGTCCATTTTCTTTTTTCAACTTCGGGTACTCATTTTCCGGAAGATCCAAAAAAATAGCATTCTGTAGCGTGCGCTACAGAAATATTCGATCAGATTGGATATACTCATCTACAAGTGGCAACGGTGGGATCAATATTTGAGGAAAGGAGGTGAGCGGAGATGCCAAAATGCGGAATTTGTGGCGGCGAGGCGCCAAAACAACCCTGCATTACCGAGGACGGTAAGTGCGATTTGTGCGGGAAGAAGGTGGTTTTAGCGGAAAAACAGGAGAAGAAAGAAAAATAACCCTTCATTCAGGGCAGCCGGCGACACAGTCATTTGTGATATGGTCTGACGAACTTGACCTGAAGCGACCTTTCAGCCAGGCGGCTGCCCTGGAGCCTCACAACGCTTGCTATCCTCGCGGTCTCGTTTCAGAGTTCATCAAGCTGAGCAAGATCCAGGTTCGCCCCTGTATTGCGTGTTTAGGCTGTAAGGCCGACAACATCTGCAAGGTGAAAGACGACTACCCCGAATTAGCAGAGAAGGTAAAACGGGCGGGAGCCGTGGTGGTTGGCGGCTATACTCCCTATGGGGCCATAGACGGCTTTACCAAGGCGTTCCTGGAACGTCTCTTTTCTCTCCGCCACCAAAACGGGTTAAACCGAGGCAAATTGGCCGTCGTCGTGACGACGGGCATCGGCCGAGGGGCACCGGGGCTCGAACAAGGCAGCAGCCAGATCGCCCATGCATCGAAGCTGGAGGGGATGGAAGTTCTTAGTCAGTTGAAGGCAGTGGGAAATCCCGAATGCATGGTGTGCGGTTACGGTGAGACGTGTCCCATGAGCGCTCTTCCCTGGATATTCGGCGACGATGTTAAGGTGACGCCCGAAAAATTCTCGCAGGTTGAGGACCAAACCAAAACCTGGCAACAGGCTCAGGAGTCGGGGCAGCTTATAGCAACCCGGCTGCGTGCTCGATTGGCCATGTAATCGCTGATTTTTTGCAGCATGGAGGGGTCTTCCAAATGGTATTGGAAACCGCCATCAGTCAGCACAGAAGCATCAGGCGCTATGCGCCCGGAGAGTGGAGAGAAAAATATTTATCGATGGATTTCTACTTAAGCAAAAAGAAAAACCAGAGTTATTCTTGCTTTCTATTTGGCCAATGACAATACATACGATTAAGATAAAAGAGGTGCATTCAGGCACCTGTTGGAATAACCACTGGAGAGAAACTATGTCTGCGGGATGCCTTTGTGAAGAACTCGCCGGAAAGGATGTCGATCTTTCCTCGATTTGCATTGGAGATCTTTGGATATTCGAAAGCCTCAGTCCCGAGGAAATGGGAGCTCTCGTTCGAAACGCTATCAGAAAAGTGTACGATCGTGGACAGGCCGTTTTTCTGCAGGGCGATCCAGCCAGGGAAATGTTTCTGCTCAAAGCCGGGCGGGTTAAGTTAAGCAAAATTATCGAGGAAGGGACCGAAATCACTTTGGATATTCGCAAGGCCGGAGACTTTCTGGGCGAAAACATGCTCAGTGAAGACATCGAGTACCCGGTGACGGCCTGGTGCATGGAAAAAACCCTCATCTGCGGATTTGACAAAACCTGTTTTGAAAAGATAGTTCTTCTGCACCCAAACATAGGCTTGCAGGTCATACGAAATCTCAGCAACCGCATCAACTGGCTCACCACAAGGATGGGCAGCATGTCCATCAGCAACCTCGAAGATCGCTTGTACGGAATTTTGGTCAGTGTTGCTCGCGAGCACGGAACCAAAAGCCCGAAGGGATTTGTCATTCAGTTTCCCCTGACACACGAAGATTTAAGCTTCCTGGTAGGAGCTCATCGGGTCAGCATTACGCGCGCAATGAAAAGCCTTCGAAAATCCGGAAAGATCATCCAGGAAGGGAGAAACGTAACTCTACCGTTCGAGAATTTCCAATAAGCAATTGATCGAGCAAAGCGGGCAACTTCAAGACAAGACCGACTTTGAGATTCACGATGAATTTTGGACCTGACATTGAGCTCCCCTTTTTCCCGCACCTCACAAACCGATCTGACGGACTGCCAAGATTAGAAAATCATTATTAGAATCAAATACCTAGCAACCATGGAAAATCTGAGTTTTCGGACATCCCCCTGGCTTTCTCCCTCATATAGCAGCAATGATTTTTTGCTTGCGAAGCGACTCCATCTTCCATTACTAAAGTAAAAGAGACGTGATCTTTCCGTTATCGGGGGAGGAGATAGCATGATTACTATCGTATGTCCGCAATGCCAAAAGGAGTATACATTCGATGAAAGTAAAATTCCTGCCGATTTGCAATTGATCGAATGCAAAATCTGCAAGACTCGATTTCTCCTGAATCCTGAAATGGATGATCCACCTGTAAATAAAAAACTACCTTCTGATTTTGCCGGTGAACGCGTAACTGAAGAGTCCAAGGTGGTTTCCCTGTCGGCCTTTTCTGCCAGAAAATTCCCTTTCAAGTCGGATCAGGGCGATTATAGAACAGTCTCCATTGAGAAACCACTGACCGACGACAGAAATTCAATTTGCCTGTTAAGTCTCTCGCCTGACCAGTCCGCCTCTGAACTGCATGAGGAGGATTTGTATATCGGGTCAACCGAAGCAGACGCAATTGAGGGACAAAGCGCCCTCGCGCAATTGGACTTTTCGGCCGATGAATTTCCCATGGAATCGGAAGGAGCCCATTTCGATTTAGATATTGCGCCCACTGAAGAAAAGCGAATTGAGGCGACGGAAACCGATGCACAATTCACTTTTTCTGCTGAAAGATTCAGGTCGCTCAATGCCCAAAGGAAAAATTCCGAAAGAAAGTTTCTCTTCTATTGCTTCCTTCTAATGGTTTGCTTGATTTTGATCTCTTATTTTATTTACGCAGGATCAATGTAGACCTTGGCCCAAGCTCCACCATTCATCATCCTAAACTCTCGATGAAATCGGCACAGCGGCGTTTCATTAAAGATCTGCCCTGATAGAGATAGCGAGCGCCCAAATCATTGTCAGCAATTAATTTAGAATAACCCTGGCAGATTTCTCACCACTTTCCGAGCCCTTGCGGACCGTATCCAATTCCTGTAAGAAAACAAGAAACTGCGGGTTGGCAGTACGGAGTACTTGCATATCGATTAAGATATTGGAACCCGGTCTTCATTGACCCATTCGTCCACGTCGACATACCTGAACCTGTCGAATTCCCCCGGAAGGATGACTCGCGTGATTCCCGCGTTTATGATGACTCTTCTGCACAGTAAGCACGGTTCGGGATAAAGAACCGCTTCTCCGGTTTCGGCATCGAAGCCGGCAAGATACAAGTCGGCGCCCACCATATCGAGCCTCGATGCGTGAATGACGGCATTCATTTCCGCATGGACGGCTCGGCACAATTCGTAGTTTTGTCCTGCCGGAATATTCAGGTTTTTGCGAGCGCATGCGCCCAAATCGATGCAGTTGGTGGTTTTTCTTGGAGCACCGTTATATCCGGTACTTATGATCTGGTCGTTTTTGACGATCACGGCTCCGAATCGGCGCCGCATGCAGGTGCTCCTTCTTGCAACAGATCTTGCTATATCGATGTAGTATTCGCTTTTGTTGGGTCTGCTCATGGTCTCCCCTCTTGAGCGTTTAGAATCCAAATTTCACAAATATACCTGTTAAGGATAGAAAGTTGCAGGTCTTACACGCCATAAACCGAATCCTAAATTTGGCAATTCTTATTCAGGTCAAGCTAAAACTGTCATTCCTGCAGAAGCAGGAATCCAGGAAAGTCGATTCATCCAATAGATGTGGCGCCTGCCGCGAACCCTGATCCCGGGTTTGCGGCATTAAGGGGATCACTGATAGAATCGTCAAACCTAGATGAATGTACTCCTATTTTACTGCAAAATCGGTATCGGCGGTGAAAAAATTAGCGGTCTCCAGCAATTCTCATTTTGCTGTACTATGAACCTAGGAGCCTGCCCGAGAATTCACGACGCCGTCATTCCGGCGGTCTTTAAGCCGGAATCCATGATGCGGAAATCCTTTTTGGGTGCGGGCCTGGATTCCGGCTTAAAGCTTGCCGGAATGACAATAGACACCATTCGGCCAATTATCGGACAAGCTCCTAACCAAAATGAGAATTGCTGAAAGGTCTCGGGGATTAAAGTAACTCAGCTTGACAATTCACTTCGATGAGAGCCTAAACCAGCCTGCGCCCGGAAACTGTCCCTCAACGTAGCGCAGCCCTTTAGGGCTGCTACATTTGGCAGGGCTGAAGCTCTGCGCTACAGACTTTCCGGATGCACTCTGCGTCAATTGGAATAGGCTAACGACCTGCCCATCTTCAGCCTCATCAAAACCATATAAGTCAGGCCGGCCGAAATCATCCCGGGCATCGAGGAACCGATTTGCCAGCTCATAAAATAACCCAGTTCGTAGATTCCAAAACCGACTGTCCATGCGATCAGCGCCATCACATTGATACCGCCCGCATAGCTAAATTCCTTTTCGCCGGTGAAGGCTTCAGGAGGGTAATTGCCACCGCGAAGCAGGAAATAATCGGTTAGGACTATGCCGAATATCGGGCAGAACATGCCTCCGATAAAGAGAAGAAAATTTTCATATTGAGTTACGGGAAAAACCAGCGCCAACAATGTTCCGAGAACTCCCCCGCCCACCATGGTCCACTTTTCGGAGACTTTTGGGAAAATATTGGTCGATGAGACAGCGGCGGAGTAGATATCCAGAAAAGTTGTGGTGAAGGTGGAGAAAACCACGACAAACAATGCGGGCACCGCCAAACCATATTCCACCATCAGCTGCAGCACGATTTCGGACGGATCCGGCGAAGCGGTGGCAAGCGCGGCCGCCAGGCCGAGCGCATACATCCAGGAGCTCATTATAAAATACCCGAGCCAGGTGCCCCAAAAGCACTGCCTTGATTTCTTCGCAAACCTCGAATAATCGGAAACCAGCGGGAGCCAGGAAATTGGCATGGCAATGACCAGGTCAAGTCCCAGCATGAAAGAGAATTCTCCAGTTGTCGGAACTTTCCAAAGCTCTGTGATGGAGTATTTATGAAAAACCACAATTGATAAAACAACGCACAAGCCAAGAAGCGCGGAGACCGCTATGCGATGCAGCCACTTCCAGTGGCGATGCCCGCTTAAGGCCCAAAGAGTGGTAATAATTCCGGAGGCCAAAATCCAGACTTTCTGATTGGAAAAGCCGTACGAGCTCGCCAGATTGTGAGCGGCACTGCCACAGATAAGGAGCATGACCGCAGTCCATCCAATAAGCTGGACAACATTCAATATAGATGGCAGGTAGGAACCTCTGATACCGAAAGAGGGCCTCACCCCAACCATCGTTGGCACTTCCTGGCGGCTTCCGATCACGCCTCCTAGAGCCAAGAAAGTATTGCCGATCAGATGTCCTAAAATGATCGCCAGCAACCCGAGTGAGAGACCAAGCGGGACCATAAGTCCGCCTGCCCAGATTTCCGCAAGAGAAATAGCTGCACCCGACCACAGCAAAAAATAATCGACACCCCCAAGATTTCGGTCTTTAGTCATAGCCTGTTTTCCTCGTTTCGTTGGACACCATAATTCTTTGTTAACAGCAGAGCTCGCCTCAGCAGCCCGTCCATTCACCCAATACCGACCGGAAACCCGGGAAAATGCCAATTTTCAAGAAGAAGCGCGGGTCTTTACAGCAAACAATAAAAAAGCCGCTTCCCTGCGAAAGGAAAGCGGCCCGCTGTTATAGAGAGAGTCGCGCCGCTTCCCTACGCTGGCATTACCCAGATCAGGTGCAAAGGGTATCGGAGAGGAGTCCGATTCTCAGCCGTAAACACCCCTAGCGACGGTATTGTTCATATTCGAGCAAATTGATAAAAAATAGAACTAACACTTAAGAAACTAACCGAGCTGATCGTCAAGGTAAAGTGAATTTGTAACTTCGTGGTATAAGAGCGGGTCTGAAAATTCACTTCATGATAAGAAAGTCCTCTGGTACTATCAAATTTAATGGTTTTTGTTCGATTTCATGTGCAGAGAATGTTTCTAAAAGTGAACAAAATGGAAAATATCAAAGAAACATCAAATCGAAAGGCGATGCCTTTCTTTATAAAAATGACATCCCCTATTCAGGCCAAATTGTTTCTCCTGCTGCTGGCCATGTTGATTCCGGTCCTTTTAATTGAGGCTTTCATCTATTTCCACAGATTTCAGACCGAACGAATTCATGAGTTAGAGGCCAACCTTCAAATGGCCAGAGCCGTTGGCGAAATGTTCGACGGATTTATCCAGGACGTACTCAACCAGGAAGTCGCCATCGGTACAATACTTTCTTCACCTAAAGAGCTCTCTCCTGAACGGGCGCAGAAACTTCTGCAGGACTGCAGAGCCGCATATCCCAATATAGTCGAGATCTCCTGGGTTGATCCTAATGGGAAAATCCTTCTGTCAACCCGCACAGACGCTGTCGGCAAAGATCTCAGTGATAGGAGGTATCTGGCGCAGATAGAGGCTGGAAAAAGCTGGGTTGTGAGCAACTTACTGACCGCGCGAATTTCTCATCAATCGATTTTTACCATCAGTCGCGGCATACGCAATGAGAAGGGGTCTTTGCTTGGAGTCGTAGTGGTTGTCACAACTGCAGAAAACCTCGACAAGATTCTGCCGGTTGATCGCATTGCCGGAGGAGAAATCAGTCTGGTCGATAACAAGGGCATTTTGGTTTATCATCATCCAGGACACGAATTCGACTTACACCATCGAGACTGGCTCGAAAGCTATCCCATCCTCAAGCAAGCACTCAACGGCCGGGATGTCACCGCTACTTCTGTAGGAGACGACTTTGGGCGCAAGCAAATAGTAAGTTTTGCCCCTATTCCGTCAATAGGATGGGTGGCGGGGTACGCTCGCCTGGAAAAGGAAACGATGGGAACCATCACCATCAATCTTCTTACTCAAGGAGGATTGTTCGGTTTAGTGGCCATTGCTGCTTTCCTGGTTGCCCTGGGGGCTTCCCGAGGAATCGTGGTACCTGCTCGGAATCTGCAACATGTTGCAGCCGACTTTGGCCGTGGTCAATTGGGACAGCGAGTAGAAATTGAGGGACCAACCGAATTAAGAGATTTGGGCGAAGCTTTTAACCAGATGGCAGAGGAGATCGGGAAACGCGATCTGGAACGCCAGGAACTCCTCGACCGGCTCGAAAGTTATGCGCAGGAGCTTCAGGCGGCCAACGAGCATCTGCAGTCGCAAGCCAAGTCACTTACCGAACAGAAAGATGCCCTGCGGGAAGCGCATGACGAACTGGAAAAACGGGTCCAGGAACGTACGGCCGAATTGGCCAGGGCAAATGAATCTCTGCAGAGGGAAATGAGTGAACGCATGGGAGCTCAGCAAGTTCTTGTGAAACAAAACGAACTGCTCGAAAGCATCTTTTCCACGGTCCATTTTCTCATTGCTTACATGGATAGCAGCTTTAATTTTATTCGAGTAAATACCGCTTACGCCACGGAAGAAGGCCGTCCCCAGGAGTTTTTCCTCGGCAAGAATCACTTCGAGCTTTACCCGGACGAGGAAAATCAGCTGATCTTTCAAAAAGTTGTGGAGTCGGGGCAGCCCTATTTTGCCTACGAAAAGCCGTTCGTCTATCCAGAACAGTCCGAACGGGGTGTTACCTACTGGGATTGGAGCTTGCAGCCCCTTAAAGATTCAAACGGGGTGGTGGATGGTTTGATTTTGAGTCTGATAGATCGAACCGAGAGCGCCCGTGCTCGCGAATCCCTGCGAAAATCGGAGAAGCAACTGCGTATTCTCTCATCAAAGCTTCTTTCCGCTCAAGAAGAAGAGCGTAAACGAATCTCCAGAGAGCTCCATGATAGTGTCGGATCGTCCCTGAGCGCCATCAAGCTTACTTTGGAGAGTGCTATCGACCGGGCATCGCAAAACAACCTAACTCATGAATCCATACAAGCACTGGTTTCGATGACCCAAAACGCCATAGATGAATCCAGGCGAATGATGAATGAGTTGAGACCCTCAATGCTTGATGATCTGGGCTTGGTGACCACGATCAGCTGGTTTTGCAAACAGTTTCGAACAATCTATCCGACCATTTCTGTTGAGGAAAATTGGGACATAGAAGAACAGATGATACCCGCAGACTTAAAAACAGCAATCTTTAGAATTGTGCAAGAATCCTTTAATAATATTGCCAAGTACAGCAAGGCAGAATTTGTGGAACTATCGCTTGAAAAACGAGGCAATTTCATCGGGTTGAAAATAAAGGATAATGGATCAGGGTTTGATCTGAATTCAGTGCAGTCTAAGGGTGATTATAAGGGAGGCCTGGGTCTGGCCAGTATGAAAGAGAGGGCGGAGCTTTTGGGCGGTCGCTTCAAAATAGAATCCAAAATCGGATCGGGTACCACCATTCAAGCGAATTGGCCTTTGCATGCGTAGTGGCTGACGCTTATTGGACCTAATCTGAGAGATTCTAGCGGGGTGTCGGATTCGAAGCAAAAATACCTATGGATAGAACAAACAAACAAACGGAATATGAACTGCGGCTGGTTTCAAAGGCTTCAGGGGTTGGATACTTTTCCTGCCGCCCCAAGACAGATATGGGTATTGACGATGCGCTCGCATATCTGCGAATGCACCCTTGCGATGAGTTCATGCACAAGTATGTACTGGACCGAGTTTGCGACTGTAACGAAGGGATCGTAGCACAGATCATCCAGCAGGCGCAGCAAGATCCCGTATTCTCGGCTATTTTGTGCGAGGCAGTCCTTTCGGATGGAAAATTCAAAAGCCTACGATCGAGCTTTGACAAAGATGAAGTAAAACGGCTGAGCATCCACACGCCGCTCATCTACCTCAAATCAAATCTGCTGGAAGACCAGTCGGTGCATAATAAGTGGATAGAGTACTTTGCACAAAACATCTTAGAGCACAAACCGCTAAGTTCCCTGGACGATCATTCACTTCCATTTCCATTTTCTGATGAACAGTTGCGATCATCCCACTCTGCGGTGCACATCGAAGAAATTCGAAAGCACAGGGAAACAAACCTCTCATCTACTACCGGAACCTCCTGGTCTGCGGAAGCAACCGCACGGAATGCATTGGAACGACTGGAGGCAATCGGTGTAATAGCGGGAAATGAAATGAAGCACAGTTCATCCCTCAGCCCATACGGTTTTTACAGAAAGTGGCACTTGAGGCTTTCCGTCAAAACCGCAAACCATGACTATACCCTCTCGGGAATTCAGACCAGCTTCGGCCGGGGGCTCCAGGAGGCAAATGCCCGTGCGTCTTATGCCATGGAGATGATCGAGCGCCACTCATCTTTTGCCAGTTTTGATCAACGCGGCGCGGTTGGATTTAGCAGAGACTACCCACTCACTCAAGGCAGTTATCTGGAACTACAAAATGCACCGGCCCTGGACCCCAACTCCCTGAGACTTGAAGTTCCATACCAGGGCGAGCCGCTGTATTGGATTCAAGGCGATCAGGTCACCGGCAGCACCTCTCGTTCGATTTTGGTTCCGGTCCAGGCCGTTTTTCTGTTCTGCAATCTTGAAGAAATTAGCCTCTTCAGCGGACTGGGCTCGACTGGACTGGCATCCGGCAATTCCATTGAACAAGCTAAGCTCAGCGGTCTTTTGGAAGTCATCGAACGGGATGCGGAAGCAACTTCGTTTTATGATGTGGCTAGATGCTTTAAGCTGAAAGCGGATGATCCGATTATTGCTTCACTTTTGGCTGATTACAGCGCCAAGAGAATCCATTTGCAATTCCAGGACATCAGTCATGACTTCGGAATACCCTGCTACAAATGTTTCGTCATCGGAGCGCAAGGACAGGTGATCAAAGGCACCAGTGCTCATTTGGATGGAAAGAAAGCTCTGCTTTCCGCGCTGACAGAGACTCCCTACCCATATCCGAACGGCCCGGCTTGTTCTTCAGGCCCCACAGACATTCCCACACTCCTCTTCGAAGACCTGCCCGATTACTCATCAGGTAGTCCGGAACAGGATCTCGTCCTTCTGGAGGCTGTCCTGAATGTGAATGGGTATCAACCCGTATATGTCGTCATAACCAAACAAGTTTCAGGCATTCCGGTGGTCAAAGCTCTGATCCCGGGGATGGAATTAATGGCAGATTTCGATCGGTTTTCCCGGGTGAGCCCAAAGCTTTTTCGAAATTACCTGAAGATCAGAAACTAACTTCTTGTATGAAACTTCATTAGATTCTTTTTCGTTCAAACCACGCCTAAAGACGGAGCGGGGCCGCTGGATTTCGGCTTGCGCCGGAATGACGAATTGGATTCCACTGCAATCGGACAACCAACCCAAACAAAAGGGAAGCGTCATGCAGTCTGCCGAACAATATGCTAAGCCCACCGATGAAGAATTGCGCAAGACTCTCACCCCTATGCAGTACAAAGTCACTCAGAAAGAAGGTACCGAACCAGCCTTTAAAAATGAGTATTGGAATAACAAGAAGGAGGGGATTTACGTGGATGTAGTTTCCGGGGAACCGCTCTTCAGTTCACTTGACAAATTTGAATCCGGAACAGGCTGGCCAAGCTTCACGAAACCGCTGGAACCCGTCAACATTGTGGAAAAAAAGGATCGCAGTTTCTTTATGGTTCGAACTGAAGTGAGAAGCAGGCACGGCGACTCCCATCTCGGTCATGTATTCCCGGACGGACCGCCGCCAACCGGGTTGAGGTACTGTATGAATTCTGCAGCCCTTAAATTCATACCGAAAGAAGATCTTCAGAAAGAAGGCTATGGGGAGTATTTGAGTCTATTTCAGAATAAGTGAAAAAGCTTGGAGCATTTTTACAGGTTGACCAGGACTTCTTGGAAGTACATCGCCCCGGTCAAAAAGCGTTGTGAATCATTCGAAAATGACATGATCTTCGGGTTTTTCCATCTCTTCCGGAAACTCGCGAAACGGAAACGGCCGAGCATTGTCGTTTATAGTTACATAGCGTATGATCTTATATGCGTAGGTGGCGACTTTGTTGGAGAAGTTCTTAAGGGGAACGCTGTACTTTTTGGTAATCAGCAGATAAATGTACTGAAAGAGCACTGTAATCTGTATCACGGTTTTCAATATCTCAAATATGATAAGATACATGACCGTATAAAGCAGGCGAATGCCTATTTTTTTGCGCGACAATTTACTTTCGGTAACTTCCTTCATATCTTCCATAGAAACTCCTTCACTTTTTCAATTGAGGTCAGCAGCAGAATCCACAAAAGCTAAGAGAACCTGGAAGACTCCTAGCCGTCAATAAGATTGTTTTCCTCATTCAGCCAATCCTGCCGGTTAAATTTGACATTGGGCGTCCAAAACAGCTTTCGAAAATGATATCCGTAAATGGCCATGGTCACCGTGTCTGCAAAAGACTGTCGGTATTTCGAGACCCCTTCCTTAAGCAGTTTCCAGTAGTATCCTCTCGATTTTGGTTCCTTTAGTCCCAAGAACCAGATCGATCTGAAAAACGCATAAAGGTCCTCCTCGCCAAGGCTGGTTGCGGCCATGGGTCGATATTGACGCAAAAATGCAAGAGTGCGTTTATAATACATTTCCGGGGAATAAATCGTATTCATTACCCATCGATAGCCATCGATTATTTTCTGCCGTTCCATTTTGGGAATGAAGTTTAAGCTCCCGCTAACGTCGGTGTTATCGCCTGAAGTACGAAAAAGCAATCGGCCCTCTTGTTCCAGACGTCGATAGAGTCTCGTGCCGGGCATGGCAGTGAGCAGACCGATCATGGCAGTAACTATTCCGTTCTTCTGAATAAAATTGACCTGTCGTTGAAAAATATCCGGCGGATCATTGTCAAAACCGATGATAAATCCGCCCATAACCGCCAGACCATTCTTTTGAATGATCGCTACTGACTCCGATAAACTGCGCCGGAGATTCTGCGTCTTGCCGCACTCTCTAAGGCTCTCCTCCGAGGGGGTCTCCAGCCCGAGAAAAACCTTGTTGAACCCTGCAGCCACCATCAAATGCATCAGTTCTTGATCTTCTGCCAAGTCCACTGAAGCTTCTGTAAACAGGGTGAACCGCCTCTTTTTTTTGCTCTGCCAACCGATTATCTCTCGCAGAAGTCCCTTGACCCTCTTTTTATGTCCGATAAAGTTATCGTCAACAATGAATACCGATCCTCGCCAACCACGTTCATGCAAGGCGTCAAGTTCAGCCAGCATCTGCTGGTTGGATTTCGTCCGGGGCACCCGGCCGTTCATTATGATGACGTCGCAGAACTCACAATTGAACGGACAACCTCTGGAATACTGGACGCTCATAGTGACATAATCACTGAAGTTGATCAGTTCCCACATCGGGATGGGAGTGCTCTCAAGAGGAGGATGATCGCCCGATCTATAACAAGCTTTGGGAAAGCCACTTTGCAGATCTGCAACAAATTGGCTCAGAACCGCTTCCGCCTCGCCAAGTACCAAGTGATCGACCTCTCCGAAGTGATCGCGATACGACTGGAAGAGGGGACCTCCCCCAACGATTTTGACTCCCAGGTGGCGACATCGCTCAATCACGCTTCGAGCAGAGCGTTCCTGGGCGATCATTGCACTGATGAATACGTAATCGGCCCAGAGTAAATCCTGGTCGCTCAAATCCTTGACATTCATATCTACCAGAGATTTGTTCCAGGATTCGGGCAGCATTGCTGCAACCGTCAAAGCTCCAAGCGGCGGGAAGGCAGATTTGCGCCCTACAACTCGAAGGGCATGCTTGAAGCTCCAAAAAGTTTCGGCAACCTTAGGGTAAACCAAAAGAATATTCATTCGATTTCCTCACCCACTGTAAGGCCAAAATCCAAGAAAGAGGAAACAACCATTGGATTAACTTCTTCGAATCTATAATTTACCATAACCGAAAGCAAGAAAATCCGGACCTCCCGTAATGTTTTTTCAGCCGGCGTTGCTTTGCATAATGCGAACTGCCCTGCCGGTGCTACAAGCGAGCAACTGTATCCCGAAATGAGAATTGCTGAGTGGGGAAAAATGTTATACAAATCGCTGAATGATTGTGTTATGTAATACGTTTATGTTTTTCTAACAGGCTAACATAAACTGCAATCGGCAAATTAAAACGCGAGTCAGTCGAGCAGGGGAGACATAAAATCTATGGCACTCGTTGTTCAAAAATACGGGGGCACGTCCGTCGCTGATGCGGAGAGAATCCGAAATGTCGCCCGGAGGGTGGTAGAGCGCACCCGATCGGGAGACCGGGTGGTGGTGGTCTTGTCCGCAAGGGCCGGCGATACGGATAGACTGCTGCAGCTTGCGAACGAGATGAGCCCTGACCCTGATCCACGCGAAACCGACGTTTTGCTGGCCACCGGGGAGCAAATTACCATAGCGCTTTTCAGCATGGCCGTCAAAGATATAAACGGTGAAGCCGTTTCCATGACCGGTTATCAGGCAGGAATCATCACGGATGGCCATTATGGGCAGGCGCGCATCAGTTGGATTGAAACGTTGCCTATAATGGAAAAGCTGCACGAAGGCAAAATAGTTGTTGTAGCAGGTTTCCAGGGCTACGATGATGCCGGCAATATTACCACTCTCGGCCGCGGCGGTTCCGATACCACGGCAGTAGCTCTGGCGGCGGCATTGGGAGCTGAGGTCTGTGAAATCTACACCGATGTCGAGGGCGTATTCACCACCGACCCCAATATTTACTCGAAAGCCCGGAAACTCAGCAGGATCAGCTACGAGGAAATGCTCGAGATGGCAAGTATGGGAGCCAAAGTTCTGCATATCCGCTCTGTTGAATTTGGGATGAAATATAACGTGCCGCTGCTGGTATTGTCTTCGTTCAAGGATGCCCCCGGTACCCTGGTCACCAAGGAGGATGATGAAATGGAAAAAGTGGTGGTTTCCGGAATCACCTACAGCAAAAAAGAAGCGCGCATAACGGTCACCAATGTTCCCGACACTCCCGGTATGGCGGCCAAATTGTTTTTGCCCATCTCGCAAGCCGGCATTAATGTGGACATGATCATTCAGGGAAGCGGCTCCATTTCCGGAAGGGCAAATATTTCCTTCACCGTCCCTCTGCTGGATTACGAAAAGACGGTTAAGCTGGCCGAGAAAGTCGCTCAGGGAATCGGCGCAGGAGCGGTTCACAGCAACCCTCACATCGCCAAAATATCCGTGATCGGTTTAGGAATGAAGAGCCATAGCGGCGTGGCCAGCAAGATGTTTGAGACCCTCGCGAGGGAAACCATTAACATAAAAATGATCAGTACATCGGAGATAAAGATTTCCGTTGTGGTTGATGAGAAATACACCGAACTGGCGGTAAGAGTTCTTCACGATGCTTTTGAACTGGATAAAGACTATCACGGCCGTATAGAGGTTAAAGAAGAGGTTCGATAGACCATTCGAAAGCAGCAAACGATCAGCGAACGCATTCAGGGGTGAGCATGCAGGAAGTAAAGGTTTATGACACCACGTTAAGAGACGGAACTCAAGCTGAAGACTTTAGCTTGTCCATGGAAGATAAACTCCGGATAGCATTAAAGCTTGATGATCTTGGCATCCACTACATTGAGGGTGGGTGGCCGGGCTCAAACCCGAAAGATGTTGGATTTTTTGATGAAATACAGAACTACCAGCTCAAACATGCTCAGATTGCTGCTTTCGGGGCCACGCATCACCACGGAAAAACCGCCGAGACGGATGCCAACCTCAAGGCGCTGATAGCAGCCAAAACTCCGGTAATTACGATTTTCGGAAAAAGCTGGGGCGTCCATGTCCGGGATGCCTTGCATACCACCCTCGAACGTAACCTTGAACTGATCCACGACAGTCTCACATTTCTCCGACCTCAAGTGCAGACACTCTTCTACGATGCCGAGCATTTTTTTGACGGCTTCAAGGATAATCGGGAATATGCTTTGGCTACATTGGGAAAAGCAATCGAAGGCGGAGCCCAATGTCTGATTCTGTGCGATACCAACGGCGGCAACTTACCAAGCACGATCGCCGAGATTTTTCAAATCGTTAAAGACCGTTTTCCTGATGCGCCTTTGGGCATTCACGCGCACAACGATACCGACCTTGCAGTTGCCAATACCTTGGCCGCAGTCCAAATGGGGGCTGTTCAGGTTCAGGGGACGATCAACGGAGTGGGTGAGCGTTGCGGTAACGCGAATCTTTGCTCCATCATCCCAAATTTGTGTATAAAAATGGGCGTTCCTGTTTTGCCGGACGAGAGTTTGCGCAAACTTCGCGCCACCAGCCGCTACGTGCTGGAGTTGGCCAATGTGCCTCCGTATCGCTATCAGCCTTATGTCGGCAGAAGCGCTTTCGCTCATAAGGGAGGCGTTCATGTCAGCGCCGTGGAAAAAAACCCTCTGACCTACGAACATATCGAACCCGAACTGGTCGGCAACCGCAGGCGATTCCTGGTATCTGATCTTTCGGGCCGTGCAACCATAAAACGCAAGGCCGAAGACTTTGGTCTCAAACTATCCAAGTCCGACCCGGTTGCGATGCAGGTTTTGGAGGAGCTCAAGGACCTGGAGAATCGAGGATTTCAGTTTGAGGCAGCGGAAGCCAGCTTTGAGCTGTTGATAAACAAGGCGATGGGCCGATCCAAACGCTACTTTGAATTGGTCGGGTTCCGCGTGATCGATCAAAAATTGAGTGAAACCAAAGAACCCGTGTCGGAAGCTACCATCATGGTCAAAGTAGGAGGCCACATTGAACACACTGCGGCGCTGGGCGCCGGTCCCGTGAATGCATTGGATCATGCCTTGCGCAAAGCATTGGAAAAATTCTATCCTGAACTCAAGGAGATGGAGCTTAGCGATTACAAGGTTCGCGTACTGCCGGGACGTGACGGTACGGCCTCCAAGGTGCGGGTATTGATTGAGTCTCAGGATGGAGTGGATCACTGGGGCACCGTTGGCGTTTCGCACGATATTCTGGAGGCCAGTTGGCAGGCGCTGGTGGATAGCATCAATTATAAAATGTACAAATATGAAAAAAAGAACGGAATATGCTGAGAAAAATCTGAATCATAACTACCCCACAGGTCACTGGGCGGCCGTAATCCTGCTGGCCGCCCTTATTTTTTCCGTTTTACTCATCCGCTACTACCGGGAAACGCATTTCTCCGCAGAACCGGCTCCACCTCCCGTAATTTTTGACATTCAGGGTGACGTCACCCATCCGGGTGTTTATGTTCTTGCAGATAACTCGGCAACAATTTTGAATGCCATCGAAGCAGCAGGTGGCCCCCGCAACGGGAAAATGAATGATATTCCATCGGCCATTTTGGGTAAAACGTTGAGCACGGGCAAGCTTATACATGTGAAACGAAATTCTGCGGGTAAATTCGATGTGCAAGTGCAGCCCGCGGGCGGCAAACTGCGGCTGATTCTGGGTCAGAAGCTCGATCCCAACCGCGCATCCGAAGATGAACTGATTCTTATCCCGTCAATGAAGCGGGAGTTTGCGGATGCCATCGTAGCACGCCGACACTCCAAGCCGTGGCAAAGGCTGGAAGACCTGCAGGAAATACCGGGTGTCGGGCCGAAGACCGTGCAAAAATGGACAAAATACCTGGAAATTCAAGACAATCAGACAAAGCTCAATTACATCTCACCAGAACAGGCTGAAAGATGAATAAGCAAACTTGCTCAGTAATTTTAAACATTTCCTTCATAAAGAAGGGGATGCGAAAGAAGTGGGCGCGAAACAGGTAAACACGACAGAAAACCGCCGGAAAGGAGAGCGGCAATGATTAAATTCAACGGCATCAATCACCTGGCCATGGCGACCAACGACATGGACAAGACCATTCGCTTTTGGCGAGACTTACTGGGCATGAGGCTGGTTGCCGGACTGGGCAAACCGGGGTACCGGCATTACTTTTTCGAGATTTCGGAAAATGATCTGATTGCCTTTTTCGAATGGCCGGGAGTGCAGCCCGTTCCCGATAAAGACCACGGCAGACCGGTTGAAGGCCCTTTTATTTTTGACCACGTCTCCTTCGGGGTGGAAACCGAAGAGGACTTGTGGGAAGTCAAGGACAAGCTGGCAGCAGCGCAATTCTGGGTGTCGGAGATGATAGATCATGGCTTTATCCACTCGATTTATTCATTCGATCCCAACGGCATTCCAATCGAGTTCAGCTGCAATGTCAAAGCAAGAAATGTGCGCAAAAACCCGGTGATGAAAGACTCATCCCCATCGGCCGTGACGATGGAAGGTTCCGAACCTCGATCCGAAAAGTGGCCGAAAGTGAACAAGCCCACTCCGCCGGAAGATCGCAAAATATATCCGGGAGCCGGCAGTGAGCTGTTCCACGGAAAAGAAAAGTCCTGACAGCCGGGTAATCCTGACTTTGTCAGATTAAGGGAATCCAGCCCCGCACCATCCGTGGCTTCCCGCTTGAAGATCGCGGGCATGACCGTGTGAAACTAATGTGAAGAAGTAGAATTAACCAGATGCGGGAAAATAGTGTAAGCGACCCTACACATCTAGAAAGGTTTTCTTCCTGGAGCCCTCTTCGGCGTCCGGTGTTCAGAGCTCTGTGGATAGCCACGGTCGTATCGAATATCGGCACATGGATGCAAAACACCTCATCAGCCTGGTTGATGACCTCTCTGGCGCCGTCTCCCTTAATGGTCTCCCTTGTTCAGACGGCAACGACCTTGCCTTTATTTATGCTGGCGCTGCCGGCGGGAGCTTTGGCCGATGTGCTCGATCGGCGGCGCTTGCTCCTGTTCACTCAGAGCTGGATGATCGCAGCCGCGGCCGCACTCGGTTGGCTGACCCTGGCTGAGCATATCACACCCTGGATACTGCTCTCTCTCACCCTCATGCTGGGAATCGGTGCGGCCATGAACGCACCCGCATGGCAGGCCATTGTTCCGGAACTGGTCGAGCGGCGCGAGATTCCTGCCGCGGTGGCTTTGAACAGCGCCGGGTTCAACGTAGCCCGCTCGGTCGGGCCCGCTCTTGGAGGTCTGGTTCTGGGACTTTTTGGCGCTGGTGCGGCGTTTTTGGTGAATGCCTTCTCCTTCTTTGGTGTTTTGGTGGTGTTGTTCCTCTGGCAGCAAAAACCTCGGGAAAGCGAACTGCCGGCTGAACGAGTCATCAGCGCTACCCGCGCAGGACTTCGCTATGTTCGCCATGCCCCGGCCCTAAGAGCAGTGCTCATTCGTACGGCATCTTTCATAGTTTCAGCCAGTGCCGCCATGGCGTTGCTGCCCCTTGTGGCAAAGGACATTTTAGGTCTTGGCTCGACCGGCTACGGTCTGCTGCTGGGTTTCTTCGGCTTGGGGGCGGTAATCGCGGCAACCCTGCTGCAGCCGATCCGCCGCAGGATATCCGTTGACCTCCTGGTCGTAATAGGAACCATCGGCTTTACAGGTACCTTGCTGACGTTGGCTCTTGTACGGAATTTTGCCGCAGTCTGCGTAGCTCTGGCCGTGGGCGGAGCCGGCTGGCTGGCTCTCATTTCGAGCTTCAACAGCGGCGTTCAAGCAGTGGTGCCGTCCTGGGTGAGAGGCCGAGCGCTGTCGGTCTACATGCTGGTGATTTTCGGCGGCATGGCGGGCGGGGCCACTCTATGGGGCACGGTAGCCGGATTCATCGGCATTCCCCATACGCTGCTCGCGGCCGCGGGCAGTCTTGTTGTTGCTTCGGCCTTGACGTCTGCCTACAGCCTTGCCGGGGTGGAGAACCTGGATCTCAGTCCTTCGATGCATTGGCCGGTCCCATCGCTCGCCGTCGAACCGAAGCCGGAAGACGGTCCGGTGCTGATCATGGTCGAATATCACATCGAGCCGGCAAAATCCGATGAATTTGCGCTGCTCATGCGCAGAAGACGAAGTGCCCGCATGAGGGACGGCGCCCTGCGCTGGGGCCTGTTCGTCGATGCCTCTAAACCGGACAGGTATGTCGAATCCTTTGTCGTGGCCTCCTGGCTCGAACACCTGCGTCAGCACGAAAGAGTCACCGTAGCCGATCGCGAGCTCGAAAAGGACGTACGCAACTTTCACATCGGCACAGAACCGCCGGTGGTGACCCATTTTCTGTCCAGATCTTTACCCAAATAAAAATCCGACTCCACAGTGGTCGGCCAATTTTATTTGAACCGCGAAGGTCACGAAGGAGGATTTCATCAAACGCATCTGGCCTTGTCTTTGAGCAGATCGAGCAGCCTGGATTCGATTTCTGCGGCATACTCATCGCTGAGAGCGCTGTCCCACTGATTCGCTTGAAAGAGCTGGGTCACGTTTTTCCGGTAATTGAGTCTATCGATAAGGACGTAGTCCACATGAGGATAAATCGCTTCCGCGAGCCTTTCCGGGTTCATGGGAAGGGTCGGTGCAATGAACACCCAAATCCTGATACCCTCGCTGTGCAGTTTTTTCAATGCTTGCAGGCGGGAGGCGATGGAGGGTGAATGGGGCTCCAGGATTTTGCGCACCTGCTCGTTATCGGTCGGGATAGAAATGCCCACGGTGGCGTTCGGGCTCCGCGATAGAATATCTATGTCGCGCAGTACCAGCGGCGACCGGGTCAGAATATCGATTCCCCATCCGAATTCCACCAGAAGCTCTAGGCACTGCCGAGTCAGTCGATAGCGCGCTTCCACCGGCTGGTATGGATCGCAAACGCTCGATAGCATAACGTCGCCGCGTTTTCGTTTCGACCGCAGTTCCCTAGCCAGCACCTCGGCAATATTCACTTTGACCTCTGCGAACGATCCCCACTGAGCGTCTTTATGATGCCTCGACCATTTGCTCATGAACCTCGCATAGCAGTATTTGCACCCATGGCCACAGCCAATGTACGGATTGATCACATATTCCACTTCCGGAATTCGCGACTTGCAAAGAGCACTTTTCGTTGTTATTTCCGTCATGTCCATCGCGTGATATTCCTCAAGTCCGGGCACTGGCACAAAGACATGAGTCATTATGGTTCTCGCGTCCACCCTCCCGCTGCAACGATGTCACAATCTAACCATTTTTAATTCGGCTCATCGCGGATGTGTGGGATTCAGGTCGGGTTCAATTCAGAGACTTGAGCCAACCAAAGGGTGCGCGCATGACCATCTTCCAGTGAGACGCGATCAGCACTTAATTTTAGCCGCAATTTCACTGAACACACAGGGGCTACCCCACCCGATATTCGACACGAAAGCCCGTTAAAGAAATGGGTAAGGCAGGTAGAACGAGGAAGTCTCATAAATCATTTTAAGGTTCAGAGGACTTTCTTAAACAATACCTTGTGATCTCCCAGGCGATTGTAATCCAGCGTCACAGGGATGCCTTCGACCTTGCCATCTCCCGGCTCAATCTCAAACCCCATGTGTTCGTGGAATTTGATAGAGCCTTTGTTCACCGGTGACGTGCAAGCGTGGATAATCAATCGTCCATGCCCGCTGCACAACTGGAAAAATCGTCTATAAAGAGAAGCCGCGATACCTCTGTTACGATAGCTCGGATGCACTCCGGCGAAATGGATGTAGGCTTCATCGTTTCTGGATTGGGACAGAAACCCGACCAGGAATCCTACGAACTCAGAATCTTGCTCCGCTACCAATGACGTATCGCAAAAGTGGATGAGGAACAGCTTTGGCAGCATGGGCGTCAAGTCGCGCCCGTCCCACCAATCCTTCATGACGGCGATAACTTTCTTGTGATCTTGCGGGTCAGCGCTTCTTATAAGCAATCGCTTTTCCATTGCTGGAACCCTTTTTAGTCGGTCAGGCCGCCAATGGGAGAGCCCACCGGGTGACATCACCGCATGGCTTGAGTGTTGGTCGCCTGTCCCCAAAAGAGCGTCCGGACTATCTGGAATGTATTCGAAGAGGTCCTTGAGACAGCCTATTCGGTGAGGCGCCCCTGTCAGGAACTGACAGTTAGACACACATGACTCCGTGCTTTTGAAAAGTATCTGTTTTCATTGGCATTACAATTTGCCACCAACAACAGGGAGTCAGCGATTTGGTCCCCCCCTTTTGCAAAGGGGGGTTAGGGGGGATTTTTCAACCTGCTGATTCTTATTTAAAATCCCCCCAAAATCCCCCTTTGCGAAGGGGGGACTTTCAATACCCACGGGGTCATGTGTGTCCAACTAACAGTCAGGAAGGAGGGAATGAATGCGGTCGCCCCCCTTCTCACTTGCGTTCCGTAAAGTAATATAGATCGTTGTATCAGGGTTTTCTGGGCGGACCGATCACCGGGGTTTTAACCGGCGCCGCAAGCCCGACGAAAACCACCAGCTCGTGGCCTCCGGGATTGTCAAGGTTCTCTAACGCATCTTTCAGCCAGTTATTGGCGGCCCACACATTGCCCGATGGATCGATGGAGACGGCGGTAACCCGAGTCAAACCATCACTCGTGTAGCCGGTGTCGGGCGAGATGGGATCGCCGGTCTTATGTCCCGGCGGGCAGTTCCAAGGTTTCGCCCCGCAAAGCTCGGTGATGCCGATCAGCCCGGACTTCGGGCCGGCGAAATTGGCAACCCAGACATTGTCATCACCATCCACAGAGATACCCCAGGGTACGAAGATACCGCCTCCTTTAAAAGTTTCCAACTTCCCATCGGGACGACGCAGCATAACGGAGGCTTTTGCAGGGGGTGACTCTGTGTTTGCAACTTCAGCAGGCAGCATATCCTCAGCCAGGTCCCCGCCACACGGAGTACGTATGGCCCCCGAGTTCGCGATCCATACGTTGCCCAGCCTGTCAACGGCAATGCCCATTGGCAGGTTGATGTCCCCACCGGTGATGAGAGAACCGATGGGCGAACCGTCCTGTCCAAGTTCGATGACGCTGTTGTTGCCATTACTGGCAACCCAAGCGTTGCCCTTGGGGCCGATGGCAATACCGAAGGGCTTGTCGAGTCCCAGGTCGTTGAAATTCATGGCTTCATCGATGTTTCCGCCCGGCAGCTTGGTGACGCTGGCGTTGCCGCAGTTGGCCAGCCAGATATTACCCCATTGATCCGAAACGGTGCCTTGCGGCTGGTAGATATTGGCTTGTGCGCTTCGCCAACCGCCATACGGCACGGGGGGCCTACTGGGAGATATCGCGTACCCGTCGGGATCGAACTGCGACACGCTGCTCGACAACAACGCACGATCAGTGCCACTTATAGCGCAATCACTCCCCGTGAAGCCGAAATTGCTGGCCCAGACGTCACCGAAAGGATCGAGGGTAATCCCGAAACCGGAGCCGTAGAGACCTCCATTGTTGCCGTCGGATCCGCCGTAGGGGGAGCCGGGCGCGTCATTACCGATCGGAGTGAACTTGAAGATATGGTCGCCGCCGCAGCCGTAATCAGAGCCGGAAGTTCTTTGGTAATTATTGTTCACCCATGCATTTCCGTGCTTGTCAAAGGCGATATTACCCGGTCCGTCCAGCAGTCCGCTGTTACCGGTGTACCTGATGGCCAGGGTCCAGGCATCGGGCACCATTGAGGACTCCAGGGCGGGCTCGTACAGATTGGAATCCTGCGACAAGGCGAAGAGTTCGGGAATATTCTGCCATGGGGTGTGGGCAATATTCACGATGGCTTGCAAGGTATTCGCCGGTTTGAAGCCGCGAGGCGGTTTGGCCAAAGAAAAGAGCGATGAACACGAATCAGGGTTTTCATCATGGACACAAGTGGCGAGCAAATTGGCCAGAGAATTGAACTCCCGCATCGTCGAAGTTTCTGAACCGTTGGGCGAACTGGCCAAGACCTCCCCGACCTCTCCCGTTGAGATATCAACCAGATTCTGCGCCGTCATTGCGGCGTTCCCCAGTCCGGGGTTTTTCCCGCCAATACTGCGTCCGATGATAAATTGGGCCATAGCGTACGCGGCGCCGACCGTCGTTCTTTCGTTTATCACCACATCTCCGGTATCAGAGGCGGGATCCAGGACGGCGCCAAGCCGTACAGGGCTTCCCCAAAATCTGAAACCATACCACTTGGATAATTCAGGCTTACCGTCGGCGATCAGGTATAAAATGGAGTCGCTATCCGCAGGCCGCTTGTAGAAGATGGTGAAGTTTCCGGCGCCGTCGCTTCGCGTGGTTCCCAAAACAACAGCGTCCCAGGAGTGCTTCCCTGCCTTGTATAGAGTGACGGTTGAAAAAGGGATCGGCATCGCATCACTTCGGACCACGCCGCTCAGCTTTGCGGCCTTCAATTTCCAATGGATAGGGAATGTTTGTCTATTGCCACCGCTAGCCGCAGCGGTCGCAACGAAGACCATCAGCAACAGGAGACAGACAAGGACTGCGGTGAATCGGGAGATTACCTTTGGATTCTCTCTTGTTAGTGTGCGATCAACCATCTCTTGCCCTCCCTTTCTTTGAAGGATTATTAGACCATGTCATTCGTTAAACTGCGGTCATACGTTTTATGGCCAAGACCCTCACCGATGGAACCAGGTTTAGGATGTTCGTAATTTATCCACTTTCCTGTCAGTAAGAGCTCCCAATACCTGAGTCAAGCGCATGCCTTCTTTTTCAACAAAGTCACCGGATGAGTACTACGTTATGGGTGCGACACGAAGTCGCATAGTTTGAGTGTACTCAGGTACTTACCTGGAGTACCCGGCATGTTCCTGCCGGTCCCTACGCAGGCGTGCTACCGTTGCGCTGATGACGGGGTGCGAAGCCCTGCGGACAATGTACCGAATCGGGTTCGGACGGTGACGCGAGAACCCCTCCGGGAATCCTCCCCGGTTAAGGGCTAGGGACGGATGATAGGGTGAAAGTAGATGAATGTCTGTAAGCGTCGTCACAGGGCAACGGGCCTACGAGGATTAACACACGCCGAAAGCGTGTATCAGGTCTAAGGTCGCTTCCCAGAGTTTGCGGCAAGGGGTCGGGTTGCAGGTCTCCTAACTGCCTGTACGGAACCGCAGCACCCTCGGCGTAGAGGACGCACCTAAGTCATCCATAGGATCAACTGTGTGGAACGTAGTAACCCCGTCCTTCGCCCGGAGCAATTCCAGGCAAGCGAACCGCAAGGCACGCCGATGGAGAGACGGGAAAGAGAGGTTGGAAGAAGCCAATGCTTTCGGGAAAGCCGAAAGATAGAGCATGAAACATGGCTCAACGCCAAAACCGGAGAGCTTTCAGCACCGGCGAAAGAGCGTGCAGACGTCCAACTGGTGTCTCATTGCGAGAGAGCTTGGAGAACCTTTGAAGAAGAGAAAGCAGATGACGGCTCAAAAGGCTGGTGCACTCGGAGACTCCGCGGGATGGTGGAATTCCATTGACTGGAAGAAAGCCCAACGGGAAGTCAGAAGGCTGCAAGTGCGTATCGCAAAGGCTGTGAAGGAAAACAGATGGAACAGGGTTCGATCATTGCAACATCTGGTTACCCATTCGTTCTACGCCAAGCTACTGGCTGTGAAGCGAGTGACCTCCAATAAGGGGAAAAAGTCCCCTGGCGTTGACGGCGTTCTGTGGCGAGGCGTCCGAGCCAAATGGCGGGCTGCCTGCAGCCTGCGCAGACGTGGTTATCATCCTCAGCCCTTGAGGAGGATCTACATTGAAAAGAAGAACGGCAAGTTAAGGCCCCTATCGATACCCACCATGCACGACAGGGCACAACAAGCGCTCTACAAGCTGGGGCTTTCGCCCGTAGCCGAAACGAGAGCCGATAAGAATTCTTATGGTTTTCGGGAAGGCAGATCATGTGCGGACGCTGTGGCCTGCGCTTTCAACGCTCTGTCAAAGCCCAATTCGGCGCCATGGGTACTCGAAGGGGACATCAAGGGTTGTTTCGACAGCATCTCGTTTGACTGGATGATGAAAAACATTCCGATGGACAAAGTCGTGCTTCATAAATGGTTAAGGGCGGGATATGTGGAAAACGGTATCCGCTATCCCACGCGCAAGGGAGTTCCACAAGGCGGGATTATCAGTCCCACCATTTCGAATATGGTGCTTGACGGGATAGAGGAAACCGTCCGCTGTGCAGTCCCCCGAAGGTGCCGTATCAACTTCATCCGTTACGCCGATGACTTCATCATCACAGGAAAATCAAGAACCATCCTGGGAGAAGCCATCCAGCCGGTGGTTGAAGGCTTCCTTCGCGAGCGTGGTCTTGAGCTCTCACCTGAGAAGACCCTGATCACGCGCATCAAAGACGGATTTACGTTCCTCGGGCAAACCTTTCGCAAGCATGGCAGGGTGCTGCACATCAAGCCTGCACCTGAGGGAGTCCACGCCCTCATGGAAAAGGTGGGAACCGTAATTCGGCAACACGTCGGCGCGCCGATGCCGGCCTTAATCAAGGAGCTTAACGCAATTCTTCGTGGTTGGGCCAACTACCACCGCCATGTGGTGGCCTCGGAAGCCTTTAAACGTATCGACACCTATGTCTTCGAAGAACTCCGGCGGATGGTACGCCGACGGCACTCCAACAAATCCGTGAAATGGCGGATCAATCGTTATTGGTCAGCCGCCGGAAGGAATGTATTCGCCGTATGGGCTAAAACCGCTAGGTCTGGTAAGAAACTCTACCAGGTTCTGCGACTAAGCTCTCTCGGAATTCGAAGATATGTGAAGATCAAAGCAGATGCCAATCCTTACTTGCCTGAATATGCCGGGTACTTCTGGCGTCGTCGGAATAAGAAGGACAGCAAGCTGCTTCCAGCCATGTCCGCCCGGGAATTTCGGGCCATGGCTCAAACTTGAGAGGTAACATAGGCCGGGCCGCCCCATAAGGGTTGCCTTTTGAGATGCTTGAGCCGTGTGACGGGAAACTGTCATGCACGGTTCTTAGGGGGGAAAGAGGTCGAGAGACCTCTGACCTACCCGATTGTCTCAAATTATTGCATTCCGCATTGACACTCAAAATATGTGTTCTTAAGGTTAGAAGTAACTAAACTATTTACCATTGTTCGAGCTTCCTCAACCGACCACACTTAACCAAAAAATTTTCATTGTAAATTCATTGTGATGCAAACCAGAAATGAAAAATAGAGGAACACACCAGCCCGAGGAGGAACCATGATGTCCGCAATGAGACGGTTGCGCACAGGAGAGATGCCGGCGGAAGGTGGGCGAAATTTCAACCAGCCGCCCCTGTTTCGGAGTCTAAATGACTATCATCCATTTTTTTGTCTGCTGTTGATGGCGGCTCTCCTGGTGACTTTTGCCTGTCTGCCTCCGGCAGCGTCCGCTGTCGTATGCAATGAAGATCAAGAACTTCCTCTAGGCCCGGGCAGCGGCGAGGACCTCGAAGTGACCGGACCCTGTACCGCAAACGAGGGGCAGACGTATCACTACCGCGACGTGAACATCTATAACGGCGGCTCCCTGACATTCGTCGATCCCGCTCCGGGAAAGGGGATCCACTTTTGGGCACGGTCCATCCTGGTTGAGAAGGACTCCAGCTTGGAAGCCGGCAAACCGGGCCTGCCTATCGGAACCAACTGCCAGGCAACCAAGTCCGGTGAACAAAACTGTAGGGGACTGGTGACATTTCACTTGTACGGTGAGGACACCAGCAATGTTCCTTTCAATCATCCGGCGGGAACGGGCGGAAGTGGGATTACCTGCAAAACAGACGTGCACTGCGGGGTACCGGATACCATTTGGAAGACCGATCCAACAGGTCCATCTAAGCTGCCAGGTGAAGTGACCGACTATTTTTATGCGTATCAACCTCTGCCCTATGACGACGGAGACCCCTACGGCTATTTCGGCTATAAGGTATTAGCGGTCTCTTACGGCGGCACATTGAAGCTTTTCGGCAAAAAAGGCGCCACCACGGATGCGGAAGCCGGTCCTGTTCCATCCGATTCCGGTACGAGCTGGGTGCGGCTGAGCAAGACGCTCAATCCCGGTGACACAAAGTTGTTCCTGGATCGCAAAGTCGATCCCGACTGGGAAGTCGGCGACCAGATCGTGGTTACGACAACGGACTATTTGCCGGGACATTCGGAGCAGTTGGAAATCTGCGGCGTGGACAAGGACAATAATATAGTTACAGTTCAGAGACCGCACCTGGTTAGCCCTCCTCCCTGCGGTACGGATACTCAGGCGGTAAAGTACATCCATAACGGCGTGCCGTACGATTTAAGTGACACAAAGCATCCGGGCATAGACCGTTTAAAGTTGGACATCAAAGTCGAGGCCAAACCGGCAGCCGAGACGCGGGCTGCGGTGGCGCTGCTGTCGCGAAGCATTCGTATCGTATCGGAAGGGAACGAATTGGATCAACCTCTTCCATCCCCATCTACTCCAGGTACTGAAAAATACTTCGGCGGCCATACCTTATTACGCCAGGGCATTAAAAGTTATCAAGTGCAAGGAGTCGAGTTCTTCCAACTGGGGCAGGGAGGTCGCATGGGGCATTATCCGGTCCATTTTCACGAGGCCCGCAAAACCCCGGCCGGCACCTTTGTCAAAGATTGCTCCATACACGACTCCATGACTCGGTTTATCACCTTGCACGCCACTCAAGGTGTGACCCTGGCGCGTAATGTAGGTTATCTATCTATCGGGCACGGATTCTACCTTGAGGACGGCACCGAGATCGATAACAAACTCTATTCAAACATCGGAATCTTTGCCCGGGCAGCGATCGCAAACGATCAAAATCCCCGCTCTGTACCGGGCATCCTGGCTGGAGGAAGCCCGGCCGTATCGGATTTTCCCTACAATTCTGATTTTTCGCAGCCCACCGTCTTCTGGATCATGAACGGCTGGAATGATTTTCAGTACAACATGGCTGCTGGAGCCGGCGCCTGTGGTGCCTGCTATTGGCTGGTTCCGGGCGCCAACAGCGGCTGGTCCAAAGATAAAAAATGGGAATCCTACGCTTCCATGCAGAAAGGGGAAGCTCGCGCTGCAACAACGCCTTTAAGACTATTCCGCGGAAATTACTGCACAACGGCCATGAATTCGTTCAACACCGTGGGAGGAACCGATACGTGTCTGGGACTTGTTGAACTCGGCCCCGTCCCCAACACCCTCGTTCCTGCACCGACCAGAAACGAGACGGACACCTACTATCCAATCACTGCAGGCTTTGGCGGCGGAGGTGGGAGGTTCCCAACCAGATGTGACGCAGCGGATTGCTCCACGGTGCCGAAATGCGCCAACGGGGCCACAGAAAACTGCATGGTCACGGTGCTGGACCGATACACTTCTTCCTTTCACTGGGCACAATTTAATTTTGCTGCAATATGGCTCCGTCCGCAGTGGTACCTGGTCACCAACAGCGTGCTATCAGACGTACAAAACGCGGGACTGACCTTTGTGACCGGCGGCGACTACACCGGCTCGAATTTCATCCCGGGACAGTGGATGCTTGCCAGGAAAAACGCCTTTATCGGCAACAGCCAGGATAATGAGAGTAATCCCTATGCCTCCCACGCCGGACCGTTCAACCCGGATGGCCTCGAATGCGGCGCCGGCCCGTTAGACCGATGTTATTCAAAGGCTGAAGGGATCAGCATGCCGCTATCGGGTTTTGCGAACTTCCAGCATCTATTCAGTATCTACGATGGCCCCGCCTACCAGGAAACGAATGCCTACCTGGACATCACCAAAACCTCAATTACCGATTGCCCGTCTCCGAATGTCAATCAACAATGCAACGACAGTAAATGGATGTATGGAAAAGTTCTGGGTATGCGCAACGATGACGCAAACCACAACTGCTATTTGCCCAATGCGGCTATTGGCTGGAAACAACCCAATGGCTTTTTTTATCCACCCGCCTTCCACTCGACGAACCTCTTCTTCGACAATGTCGACATCCGCCACTTCGTGATCGAACCGCAATTCATTCCCGGAACGTTCAAGACGCAGAATGCGAACAATTATGAACTCCTCAAGAAGCTCTACTGTACATGGAATCCAGCGATGTTCGACAACTTCAGTGATATAGACCGGCAGACCGAACTCAACGACGACGACGGTTCGCTGACTGGACTTGTGAAGACCATATCGGTCAATGAGGACTCGTTTTTCAATGCCCCGGTTGAAACGTTCGAGTGCGAGTCCGACAAGACGGTCAAAACGAGCCCATATGATTATGTGACCACTGTGGTATACCCCGATTGCGCCGCTCAGGGCTCCACGAGCTCATGCTTGGCCGACCCCGAGCAGCCGTGGGACTCCGCATGTTCAAATCAGAATTGTTACGGCGTCCCTTTGTTCCGCCAATATAAGAATCAGGGGGAAGAGCCCGGTCTGGCTCAAGAAATCCGTATGGCGGGCATGAATTTTTCGCAGCGCAGCAATCTCACCGTGAACCATGGTCTTTACTATATCGACACCAACGTTGGAACAAGCAAACAGGCCAAAGGAGTGGATTGTAAGAAAAATCCGAAAATTACTGTTGATATCGACTGCACCGACCCTAAGATTATCGCCCAGAAAGTCGGGGACTTTCCAAACAACGTAGATCCAAATGCTCCAGACGCTGCAGCGCAACGGGCACAAAGGGCATGTGAATGCGACCTTAACGTTTTTAGGGGAGGCCAGTCCTATTATGTCTTCTTTCTGTACTCCAAGCCCGACACCAGGCAGACTTACCAAGTTTATGTCGGCGAGGGGTTGAATGAAGCTGACGTCCTAAAGGACGTAAAGTTGGTGCGTGCCGATATCTCTGGGGGCAATGTGCTGCCATTTGCATCCGAGGATTTTCCAAATACCCCTGGTTACTCCCACCCTTGGAGTCGAGAGTACGATAAAGACTTTGGCATTTTGACCGTGGGGATTGATTTGAGAGATTTCGAGAGCGAGTTTGCCAGTGTCCAAAAGACTCTGTGCCAGCCCAAGAGCTTTTGCAGCTGGAACGAGACGAATTCGGAGTGTGAGTGCAATAAGGAGTTGAATAACCCACAATCAGCGCTTTACAATCCTACGCTCTATAATGACTGCATCGAAACGACGGGCACTGAGGGGCGAACCATCTGCAGTTGGGCAGGCAACGACATAGACTGCCCCGATGGCCGCTGCTTTGGATTTTCCTTTAAGCTGCCAGACAAATTCACGGCCGATAGTACGGATCAGAGACCAACGCTTGAGAATTTCTTAAGAGTAGACTGGTGCACGAACTGGCTCACAGCTGACATGTCCCTGGCTGGTTCGTGCTACTACATGGACCCGCCACCAAAGCCTCAGTTGTGCAAGCTTTTTGGGTCACCCCCACCGCTACCCCCGCCGCTAGTGTACAGCGACGTTCCATCAGACTACTGGGCCTACAGTTATATTAACACAATCAGTAAATTGGGCATCACCAAGGGATGCGGTAATGGTTTTTACTGTCCGGAAGAGTTCGCTACCCGCGCTGAAGCGGCTGTTTTCATCGAGAGGGCCATCAGCGGAGGTTCCTATATGCCGCCTCCAGCGACCGGCATCTTTGTTGATGTACCCACCACCTTCTGGGCTGCTGATTGGATCGAGCAATCTTACCAAGATGGAATATCATTTGGATGCAACGCCGATCCTCTGCAATACTGTCCCGAGCAAATGCTCACGAGAGCCGAAATGGCCATTCTATTACTGCGCGCAAAGTATGGGAGCGATTATTCCCCTCCACCGGCAACCGGGATATTTATGGACGTACCCACCGATTACTGGGCAGCAGACTGGATCGAGGAACTCTACCTGGAAGACATCACCTTCGGATGTAGCGATACTCCCTTGATGTTTTGCCCTGATGACTGGGTCACACGGGCTCAAATGGCCGCGTTTCTGGTGAGGACGTTCGATCTATAATAAAGTAATCATATACCCATGGGCGGGCGCCTGCGTGGCAGTTCCCGCCCATGTTCCATTTCTAAATGAAACCCGTTGTTACATTTCCATTATATTTGGCTTCCGACAGTGATCAAAACCGCAAGAAGCTGCGGCCATTTGCGATTTTGATACCGACAATTTTCTGGATACTTGCTTTCGCAGACATTGCGAGAAACTGCCAGGGACGCCGAACGATTCATTATGAAGGCGAAAGGCTACACCACGTGTATGCTTTTGACTACACTTCATCGCAGAATTCCCTCAAAAAGAACAACTATCCTATGGAAAGCTGTTTTGCCAAATAATAAGGATTGTTAACCCGCGATTTTCCTATGCCTCCCTTTAACCCGAGTGTCACCGCAGTCGTTGTTTGGTTTAGAAATAATTCCGAAGCATTGTGATCTCACAGCCCCATTTTTACTCCCTTCAATAGAAATGAAGAGCACATGCTTGTTTCGAGTTCTTCTTTGTGAAGTTCGAATCGGCATGTGTGTGAGTGTTATATAGACATTCTCTTAATAACGCCAATCACTTAACATGTATTGGCATAACCATTGCTCTAAAGGCGCGCTATTCGCAGCTAGTTTTTCGCGAAAGAGAATAATTCGTTACTGTCTAAAAGGAGAAGAATATGAAGGTGTCAAGAAGGGATTTCTTGAAATACTGCATGGGATCGGCGGCAGCTCTCGGGCTGGAATGTTCGGTCTTGGGTGCATTGGAGAAGGCACTTGCTACTGGAGCAGGCCCACAGATTATCTGGATTGCAGCATCGAATTGCACGGGCTGCACCGTTTCATTGGCCAATCGCATCTCTACGGACCAACCCGCAGGCGCAGCAGAACTCCTTATCAACACCATCAACCTAGCTTATCACCCCAATCTCATGGGTGCCGCTGGCTCTCTTGCAGTGCAAAATGCCATCGATGCTGAAAATTCAGAATACTTTGTGCTAGCTGTAGAAGGCGGGGTTCCGACCGCCTTTGGCGGCCGCTGCTGCTATGTCTGGCGAGAGAATGGCCAGGACAAAACCGCCATGGAGGTGGTAGAGCGCCTCGCTCCCAAGGCGAAGGCCGTGCTCAGCATTGGCACATGCGCCAGCTTTGGAGGCATTTCTGGAGCCTCCCCCAATCCAACAGGCATCCGGAGCGTTCAAGATCTTACCGGGGTATCGACCATAAACATCCCGGGTTGCCCATCTCACCCGGATTGGATCGTTGGAACCATTGCAAAACTCCTCACAGGTTCGGCGGTTGATTTGGATTCCTCGGGCCGTCCGACCGATTATTTTACCTCAAACATCCACAGCACCTGCCCAAGAAACGGCCAACAGTGGGCCACCAGTTTCGGCCAGGAGGGACTTTGCCTTAGGGACAGGGGTTGCAAAGGGCCAAATACATGGGGTGACTGCACCAGTCGAAAATGGAATGGCGGCGCCAACTGGTGCGTCGGTGCAAATGCTCCATGTATTGGCTGCACTGAAAAAGGATTTCCGGATCAATTTTCGCCCTTTTACAGTTCTGTGGGCGCATTGCCCTTGAGACATCGAGCAACTTCTCAGTCCTGCTCGTCCTGCCATGACTCTTCAGAATTGGGTGGGGGCAGCTCCGATGGCGTCCAACAACTTCCTCCGGGACATATACCCATCAATGGGCAGAGCTGCACCACCTGCCATGATTAAGAACGGCAAGCAGTTACAGAATGAAACCATCGCTCGGACACCGGCTTCGCATAACGAGTCGATCCTCTAGGTACCAACTACATTTGGAGGCTATCGTGGCTAATGTAATTACGATCATGGATCCGGTAACCCGGATCGAAGGACACATGAAGGTGGAAATGAACATTGATTCGGTCAATGGCAATACTGAGATTGTGGATGCCAGGTGTACCGGGACTCTTTTTAGAGGCTTTGAGACAATCTTGCAGGGAAGAGACCCGAGCGACGCTCCCTCGATTACTGAAAGGATCTGCGGAGTTTGCCCCGTCTCGCACGGCATGGCAGCTACTCTTGCTCTGGAATCCGCAGCCAAAAGCCCGGCCCCGGCCAATGGCAGGATCATTCGAAATCTCGTATTGGGCGCGAACTTTCTCCAGTCTCACCTGCTGCACTTTTATCTTTTGGCGGCTGTTGATTTTGTCAATGCCCCCGACTCCGCCCCTTGGACCCCAGCCTGGAATCCAACCGATAAAACAAACGGCATGGATCTGGACTTTCGCTCGAGCCCGTCGCTGGACGCCGTCGCTGCGCACATTCCCAAGGCCGTTGAGATGCGCCGGAGCGCCCACCAGATGGGAGCAATCTTCGGCGGGAAGGTCCCCATGCCCGCCAATTTTATTGCCGGAGGCTCCACGTCGGTCCCGGACGGCACCCGCATCGGCGCTTTCAGATCGCATCTCTCAAGTCTTCGTAAATTCATCGACAGTGGCTACATCCCCGATGTAGAGGCGGTTGCAAGTGCCTACTCCGACTACAAAGAGATCGGAAGGGGAAGTGGAAATCTTATGTCCTACGGCGTGTTTGACCTCAACGACAACGGAACCTCCAAGCTGCTCTCCCGGGGAATTTACACCAACGGATCGGTATCGTCTCTCGACCTGAATCAGATAGAAGAGCACGTGAAGTACTCGTGGTACAGCGATGCCGCGCCTTTGGCGCCGGCTAATGGAACCACGACCCCGGTGGACCCCGACACCAAAAACAATGCGTACTCATGGCTCAAGGCTCCCCGCTACAACAATGCTCCCACCGAAGCCGGACCGCTTGCCAGGATGCTGGTCAGCAACCAATATGCGGGAGGAATTTCGGTCATGGACCGTCATCTAGCTCGCGCCTATGAGACAAAAGTCGTGGCGGATGCGATGAATGATTGGCTGACTCAGCTTGAACAGAACTTAAGCGGTCCCGTTTACGGTGGCTACACCACGCCGGCGGAGGGGAGCGGCGTTGGTCTGACTGAGGCCCCGCGAGGGGCTTTGGGGCATTGGGTGAACATCAGCAACGGAGCAGTTTCTAATTACCAGGTCATCACCCCAACCTGCTGGAATGCTTCCCCAATGGATGAAAACGACGCCCATGGTCCGATGGAACAAGCTCTGATCGGCACTCCGGTACAAGATCCGGACCGCCCGGTCGAGGCACTTAGGGTCATTCATTCTTTTGATCCTTGCCTCTCTTGCGCAGTTCACGTGATGCGCCCCAAAAGCAAACCCATCATTATGCATGCGGGCGTCTGCAGATAAATGCTGCTTCCATGCCCTTTCCAAGGACAGGACTGCACCGGCCGGAGCGTTTTGGCAACGCCCTGCGCTCATGTTTGTCCATTGCGACAGAATCATGCAAGCGCAGGCGCTTTTGCCATAAACAGCAGGCTAGGA
The DNA here is from genome assembly GCA_963781715.1 of uncultured delta proteobacterium. Taxonomy (GTDB): domain Bacteria; phylum Desulfobacterota; class Syntrophobacteria; order Syntrophobacterales; family Syntrophobacteraceae; genus Desulfoferrobacter. The sequence continues at coordinate 2,025,425 of CAWAGW010000010.1, read as the reverse complement.
GTTTATCCAAGAATTCAACCACCTGCAGCGCAGCCCTTTAGGGCTGCTTGATTATGCAGGGCTAAAGCCCTGCACTAGATATTCTCAGACATTTTACTCGCTCTAGCTTTGATGAAATCATACGACAAGGAGCAAAAATGAAACGAATTGCCACATTTTTCCTGTGTTTACTGCTCGTTGGCGGCTTTTGTGCTTCGGGCACGCACGCATCCCCAAGCAAAGGCGCGGACTGCAGCAGCTGCCACTCGTTCAGCAACCAGCCCCCCATCGCCAATGCCGGTTCAGACCAGACAGTTGCCTCTGGTGCAACAGTCACACTGGACGGAGCCGGTTCAAGCGATCCGGATGACGGCATTGATTCCTATGCCTGGAAGCAGATCGGTACTCCGACTGTGACTCTCTCAAACACTGCTTCTGCCAATCCATCTTTCACTGCACCACAGGTCTCGGCGACTACGAGTCTAACCTTTCAGCTGACCGTGACCGACAAGAGCGGCCAAAGTACAACGGATACCTCCATGGTGACTGTCAATCCGGCAGGTCTGCCCACAGACAATTCACCTCCCGTTGCAAACGCAGGGCTTGACCTAGCAGTCCTTCCGGGCACTTTTAACAGCCTTGAAGGGTTCTACTCAAGCGATCCCGATGACGGCATCGCGTCCTACAGTTGGGAGCAAACGGGAGGACCTGCGGTAAAGCTCTCCGATGCCACGGCGATGGATCCCATCTTCCAGGCTCCAGACACCGCAGCAACCATCACCTTCAGGCTGGTTGTGACTGACAAGGGAGGGCTTCAGAGCAGCGACACCTGTACGGTAATGGTCCTCTCTGCGGACGGTGGAGTGCAGCCGCCCGTCGATCCACCGCCGGACACAGGCAATAAGCCGCCTGTTGCCAACGCCGGCCAGGACCTGACCGTTCGATCCGGTTCTTCAGTAAAGCTTTCCGGCGCCGATTCCACAGATCCTGATGATGGCATCGCTGCCTACCAGTGGAGGCAAATCTCGGGAACCTCGGTGAGGCTGGACGGCTCGGCTTGCTCCGAAGCCTCCTTCACAGCGCCCAACGTGGGCTCACAAGGTGAAACGCTTACTTTCGAGCTTACGGTGGGGGATAAGGCCGGGCAGAGCTCTTCCGATACGGTGAGTATCACCGTATATCGATCGCGCAGCAGCGAAGACGATAGAGAGCACGACGATTAGGCCATCCGTGTCGAGAACCAGCCAAAGCTAGCGACCTCTCTGCTCAATGGTGGCCGTTTGCAGAAGGATCTTGCGGCCTTTGGCCGGTGCTTGCAGGAATGACTGCTGTCAACGAGCAAAGCCTGTACTCCGGATTTGCTGGAGTGCAGGCCTTAATTTGCAGTTAAAAAGAAGGCTGACAAAGGTAAAATATGAAGACACTGGTGCTGGGCTTTGGCAATTTGCTTTTGTGCGACGAGGGGGTTGGCGTACATGCCGCCCGCGCTATGTTGGAAGAGGGATACCCGGAGGAGGTCACAGTCTTGGACATAGGGACCGCCATTCTCGACGCTCTTGAAGCGATTGAGGAAGCCGAGAGAATCGTTGTGGTCGATGCGGTGATGGCTGAAGATGGGTTGCCAGGCTCTGTCTACCGCATGCCGTTGGATGCATTCGAGAGTCCAACTTCCATTGCGTCGATGCACGGATTTGATCTCTCCAGGGTCCTTAAGCTTACAACACGGACCACACCACCGGAAGTTGTGGTGATTGGCGTTGAACCGGAAACGATCGCCTGGTCGCTCGACCTCTCACCTGTCCTGGCGGAGGCTCTGCCCGTGATTATTGAAACCATACGCAAGGAGATAACAGCATAGTTCGTGCAGTCTTCACCGATACTGGTATGTTCGACTTACTGGGAGCTTGTCCGAGAATTCATTTTTTCAGCAGCGCATCTCTTTAGGACTGCTTGTATGGGCAGAGTTAAAACCTGTGCTGGTTATTGTCGGACAAGACAGTGGCTGAAATTAGCAGCCATGCTATGCGCTTTCGCAGGGAATAAGGTTTGAGTGAAGAGAGGCAATAAGTCGGCACCAAACATTTGACCAGACAACGGATCGTACAGGATGATCTACCTCAATATCTCCCACTGAAGCTGCCCATTCTCGTTATCGGTCACAAACGATAGTCGATAGACGCCGCCGCACCCATTTATGATGATCCGAGCCTGCGCCATCTGCATTCCGTCATCAACCGCCCCACGCACCCTGTCATTGCTTTTACGCTGCCCTCCCAGCGTGACAGACTCCCAAAACCTAGTCTCTAATTAGCTATTTTGTTGCCATCTCGGGGTCTCGCAAACCCTTGGCAGACCTCGTGCTTTCACCCGTGTCCCGGTCTGGGCTTCACCTTTAATGAGCAAGGCTCATCGCCCCGGCCGAACAGGACGTGGAAAGTGGCCGAACCCGCCCTGTCCGCGATTTTGTCAAAGAATTCAAACGTGCCAAAAAATAGCGGGGTGAGATCACCGCCGCTGCCGAGGCGGATACAGTTGCCATCTGGGATTACATTGCCCAGGACAACCTCGATGCGGCCGCCGCCTTTATTCTGCGCATGGAAGAGCAGATCGGAATCCTGGAACGCCATCCCGAACGCTGCCTCCTCGTGCGCGAAATTTAACTCCTCGGAACGGCCTACCTCCACCTGCCGTTCGGCAACTACCGGACTACCTTCAAGATCATCGGCACCAGGGTGGTCATCCTGCGTATCATCCATGGGACACGCTTATTGGATACAGGAATACTCGATGGGTTGCCGAGATGACGTTGTCCTCACCGTTTTGTCCGCAAAGAGAGAGAAACGGTTCCGAAAGTCAGAATACTGAACAAGGAATATCGTATCTCGAACTTTTACCAGCACTCCTGCGGATCGAAATTCCTTGTTCGAATAAGGGAAACTGATTACAATCTATTACAGTTTGGTAATAATTGGCAACTGAAGCCTTCCTTCTTTTGGCGTGCCCCTTTAGATCATTAGCTCACAGTTAACATGCTGTAAAGACAAACGCAGCAGACCGCGCGACATTCCTCCACCGCCTCGATGGCGGCGAAGCTCGTCCAAACGACAAGCTGCTGCACTGCTCTTCCTGAATCGCAGTCTAACTCAATTTCCAATTCGCACCCAATGATAGTAACGATCAAACCAAATTGGCCCAACACTTGCAAAATACTAAATTAAAATTATAAATAATTAAAATCATTATTACCATTCGTCAAACGAACGGTGAATTACCTGTTACTTTTGGTCTTCTTTGAACTTGACGAGGGTTCGATGCTGCAAAACAGAATAACTAAAAATCATGGATTCACCTTGATTGAATTGATCGTGGTCATTTCACTCATAAGCATTCTTTCTGCCCTGACAGCGGCTTCATTCGACCTTACGGGCTGGTTTTGGAACTACAGGCTGAAACAGAGCGCAAAACATCTGTTCCTGAACATGCAGAAAGCTAGAATGAACGCCATCATGGAAAACAAGGATTGGGGGATATTATTTGTTGACTCCGCAAACGGTTCGTACTGCCTACAGTACGAACCGTTTGCGGAGTCCTGCCCACAACCGGGCGAACCGTTTGCGGAGAACATTATTTCTCTTGAAAAAGACATTTCCTACGGTCATGGAGGCGCAACGACTGATGTGACAGGCAGTTCTTTTACTTCCGACATCACGTTTGATGACGGTGGCGACAAACGGGCCATATTCAACTCGCTAGGCCTGCCGTCCAATTCTGATGAGCAGTACTGCTATCTCATGAATCCCAAAGGAGACGCATACGCAGTAGGGACTTCACCCGCCGGTCAGATTACAATCAAAAAGTGGAAGGCCGATGTCGGGGAGTGGAGATAGAGCATTAATAATACGATTTAACTTGCAATTCATACGGCATTAAGATTATTTTGTTGCTAGGTTTATTGAATTCTATTGACTTACAGAACTTCATTTAGATCAGGGCAACTATACTCGTTAAGGTTGAGAAGTATCATGGTCTGCTTCTAAGGATTCCGCGGATTGTGTTGAGCCAAGCGAAACGCAACGGTGAGGATTCCGCCAAAATGCAATTTCCAAGCTTAACGTTAACGAGTATAACACGAGTGGGATTGCATGGTTTCCGGGAAATCAGCGACAAATCGGGGCTTAACCCTTATCGAGATTGTCGTGGTCATCTCGATGATAGGGGTTTTGTGTGCAATTGCCGGCGCATCCTTCAGTTTAGAGGGATGGCTTGCTGCCTACAGGCTTAAGCAATCTGCCAGAGGAATCTTTCTCAATATGCAAAAGGCCAGAGCAAATGCAGTAAAAGAAAATCGTGATTGGGCACTTCGGTTTGATGTGTCCAACAACAGGTACCGATTTCAATACCAAGGCTCCGGCGGATGGACTGACGATGGAGATTACATATCCCTTGCTAAGAATATTGCCTACGGTCACGGCACAGCCCTTTTTACCGCCAGACAAGATAAGGAGTCATTCGATTCCACTGACCCTGAAGACCAAATTACCTATAGCGGCAAACGTGCCACATTTAACTCGCTCGGACTCCCGAGCAAAAGCGGTTATTGCTACATAGCAAATGATCAGGGCGACACTTGTGCGATTGGCACGAATAACATTGGCGTCATAAAACTCAAACGCTGGAATGGCAATGATTGGGAGTAACGTTCATAGTCTGGGGCACAGTCCAGGATCGCGACAAGATGGATTCACTCTGGTGGAATTAATGGTGGTTCTTGTTTTGTCTGCCATCGTTACTGCTGTGATTTACAAATTCTTCCCTGCCCAACAGAAAGTCAGCATGATTCAAGATGATGTTGTTGAAATGCAGCAGCAATTGCGTGCTGCAATGAACATTATGGTAAGAGAAATAAGAATGGCCGGGTATAATCCCAAAGCTTATCCGGCTGATAAAGATGGAATTGACAATGATGGCGATGGTGATACAGATGAGGCGAATGAAAAAGCTTCCTGGGGTGACCACGACGGGATCGACAATGACGACGATTTAACTACTGATGAAGCTCTTGAAAGCGCCTGTGGAACAGGCATTATTGCAGCGGGGGCCAATACTATAAGCTTCTCTCTGGATATCACTGGCCCTGGCGGTTCCTCCGATGGTGACTGTCTCGATTCCAATGAAAACATCACTTACTCAATCGACAATACTAACCACGCACTGCAAAGGAAAAGTTCAATTATCGCATCGGATCAGACAATTGCAGAAAATGTAGAGGCTCTCAGTTTTGCCTACGCATTCGACGATGATGACCCTCCCGACGGTCAACTAGACAAATCGGGCGGCAACGTCATTTGGGCAATAGATACCGACGGTGATGGAGAGCTGGATCAGGAGTTAGGAGGAGGAGCACTCAGCCCCAATGTTAAACTAGATAAGATCAGGGCGGTCAAATTCTGGCTACTCATCTGCTCAGACCGTGCAGACAAGGACTTTGAGGACCATCAAACATACTCATTAGGCAGCCAGACCTTTACTCCAACAACCGATGACCAAGTTCACAGGCGGCGGCGCTTACTCAGCTCCACCATACATTGCAGGAATATGGGATTATGATTATGAGCCGAGTGAACCAAGACGGATTCACCCTGGTGGAAGTCTTTGTAGCCATGATGATTTTCCTCCTGGGCATTTTGCCACTGTTTCGGCTTGAAATAGCCGCGATTGAGGGGAATTCATATGCTCAGCAATTGACCAAGGCCACCGGTTTAGGTGAGGCAAGAATGGAAGAACTCCTTGCGATGAGCTACACGAGTCTTGTTGCAGCATCCCCCACTTTGCAGACCGTAGACGGGTACGCAGTTAATTGGTCTAAAATTGAAGATATAGCTAATACGCAAACTATCACGGTTACAGTTGATTGGACATACAAGAGCAAGACTCATACCATAAATTTTAAATCTATAAAAGCCAAATGAGCTTCTTTGAGTTTCTTAGGCTGGTGAAGAGGAGCAAACCGGATGAGAAAGCTAGCTGGTTCGCTGATAAATGAAAATGGCTCTATAATGATTTTGGCGGTCCTGATTCTAATTTTACTGGCCCTCACCGGCATATATGGTGCTTACCGATCGAGTACGGAGACTCGCATTGCCTCCAACAATAACAAAAGCGTGCAGGTCCTCTACGTAGCGGAAGCCGGAGTGGAGGAGAGCAAGGCGCGTTTGAATGCCATATTTCAAGCAGGCACCCCGGACTCCACTTGGAGGGCGTTCATTGGCAATCCCCAAGCCGCAACCGAACTTTTCCCAGACGATCCTTACGAGCCGGACAACTCCAACCACCACCAATACAATAGCCAACAAAGCGGTTTGGAATACGTCACACGGATAAGGCATAAAACCGAATCCGATTGTGGGCAAGATCTGGACGGAGACGGCAACATCTCGAACACAGCCATAGTATTTTGGGGTGATATTGACGCAGATCATGTCCTTGAGCAAAACATCAACACCGGTGAGCCCATTGAAATCATAACCAGCACTGGAGTTTTGGGTTCCGCTACCACGACCATATCCGTGGAAGTCTTTCGGGATCTGGCAAAGTTGGAATACGCGGTTTTTGGCAACAAGTATGTTGAGACGAAGAACGGTGGGAAAATTTGGAAGGGGAACGCCAACCCACCCTACGAGGCTGATATTGGGGCCAACGGGCACATTGAAATAAAGTCGGGAGCCTTAATTTACGGCTCTGTGGATATAGGTGAAGATCCCCCGGGTACGCCGGGCACCTGCACCAATCTTGGAGGGACCATTTACGGAGGTGGCCCAAATTACCGTCGATGCAATAGACCCAGATCCGCTTGGAGCATTTGACCCGACCAGTTTTCTAGCTCAGGAATTCATAAAATATAGTTCGCCGAGCAATAATGACAACTTACCCGCAATTTCCGGCAATACCCTATACCTGAGCAATTCTGGCACCATGACGTTAACGCACGGCAACTATTACCTCGATTCTATTTCCCTGGCAAACGGTGCCATTTTGACAGCAGACACCACAGCCGGACCGGTCAACATATACCTTACCGGCGCGCTAAGCACGGACAATAGTGTCGTCATCAATTTACTGCCCACAGGCGCCAGTCCCGGTAATTTCACGATCTTCTGCACAGCTCAGGACACTTCCTCATCTGCGGCCATAGATCTTGCCAACGGGGCCGACTTTAAAGGAGCAATATATGCTCCCAAAGCCAACATTCGAGTGCATAACAATGTGCAATTCTACGGACTCCTGTGGGGAAGGGAGATCAATATCAATAACAGCGGATCAGTTATCTATGATCCGAATCTCAAGTATAAATTTTACGCCAAGAAATACAGCTTGCGATCATGGAAGGAACAGAGATAATTACTTTGGGCTGCGGATCATTTGTGGGGTCTAAAAAAAACCAAAAGAAAGAGTAAGGTCATGCAAGAGTTCTCTTCGCGACTTAAGGATGAGCATGGATCAGCGCTGATAGCTGCCGTATTGATATCGCTAGTGATGACCTTGACCGGCCTTTACTCTGCCTATCAGGCAACTACTGAGATGAGAATCGCATCGAACAACAAGTCCAGTATTCAGGCGTTTTATGTTGCTGAGGCGGGTATCGAGCAGGCACGTATGCAGTTGCCCTCTATTTGCGATGGGTCAAATTGCGATGATACAGGAAACGCGAACTGGAGGACTTTTATCGGCACACCCCAAAAGGTCGCCACCCTATTTCCTAACGAAACCGTAAGTGACAGCGATTGCTACGATGGTCACCAAAGTGACTTAAATCTGGATTTCACTGTTCGCCTAAAGCATAAATTGGATAGCAACGGAAAGATAGTGTGCTGGGGAGACGCAAATGGTGACGGAACACCAGAGCAGAACACAAGCAACGTTGGCTGGCCGGTTGAAATTGCAACTAGTATTGGATTGGCGCCCGGAGGCTCATCCAAAGCGCAAACGAAAATCCTGGTTGAGTTTATTCGAAAATCCGGTTCCCCTTTCAAGTATGGTTTGTTTGGTGACATAGGCGTGACATTGAGCGGCAATGGGTTAATAGACAGCTATGTCCCCACTGATGGGCCTTACTCTACAGCAAGTCGCAGGCAGAACGGTCACGTAGCTACTAACAACACCGCTACTGCATCCATAAGTCTCACTGGTAATGCGGACATTTATGGTGACGTAGCGGTAGGATATGGCGGCAATCCGGAAACAGGTATTCACACTTCAGGACATGGCACTATATATGGAGACGAAACCTCACTAGCCGAAGTACAAGACATGGCGCCACTGGACGACCCGGGGGGTGGTGCTACTGATAGCCTGAGTTTATCGGGAAACAGTTCAAAAACATTCAGCAGTGGGGAATATCGCCTCCCCTCCATAAGCATAAGTGGAAACGGGGATGCCTACATCAACGGCAATGTTACTTTCTATGTTTCGGGCAACACATCTATTTCAGGCAACGGTTGTATCCATGTTCAACCGGGTTGCTCACTCACAATTTATGCCTCTGGGGCGATTAGCATCGCTGGTAACGGCATAATCAATGGGAGCAACTTGCCCGATCATTTGCTGATTTATGGTACTCAAAGCTGCACAAGTGTTTCCATTTCGGGAAATGGCGATCTTTACGCAGGGCTATACATCCCTAATGCCAACTTCAGTGTGAGCGGAAACGGGGATCTATTTGGCTCGGTGATAGCTGACAGAGTATCCATTTCAGGAAACGGCGATATTCACTATGATGAGGACTTAACAAATGTTCCGGTATTTCCTGGAGATTATAAAATCTTATCCTGGAAAGACGAATACTAATGGGGAGAACATGCCTAACAAATCAGGATTTACTTTAATCGAGTTAATGATCGTCGTGGCTGTAGCAGCCATTTTAGCCGCTGTGGCCATTCCGTCGTATATTGGTTATAAAAACCGCGCAATACAGTCGGAAGCAATTGAAGCATTACTTCGCGGGAAGATGGACGAGGAGCTTTTTTATGCAGAAAACAACCGCTATGCAAATACGATCGGTTGCCTGCCCTCATTTGGAAATGCGTGCACGAAAACAAGCTACACCACCCCAAACAACTATTCGGTAGTCATAGTCTCCGCCGGGACCGATACTTATAGGCTTAGAGCTTCGAAAACCTACTATGGACAAGCGGATACCATCGCCATTACGGAATCCAGCCAGAATCCCATCATCAACAACCCGGATGCTTTGAAATTTTCCATATTCAAATGGCTTTTTGACTGACAATGCCGGTCTCAGAAGTTCCCACCTCTTTTCGGCTTCGGGATAGACTCTATAGCCGCCCCTTCAATGCAAGCTGTGGCGGCTGATTTCTTCCTCGACTTGAAGTGCGCCTGGTTTATGTTCTTCCGGTGATCTCCGATCATTTACAGGGTTCTTGGTCAGAAGGAAGATGATCCGAAAAGTTGTTCCTCTGTGCACCAAGCTATCAAGCTCAATGTAAGCGTAGGGTGGAGGTGAAACGATAACGTAACCCACCGGTAACGAAGCTGCTGGTGGATTATGGCGCAAAAAGACGCGCCTGCACCCACACCCACGGAGGCGATCAGCATCCAGAATGAAAATTGCTGCTGACGTCTTCAGGGTGGTTGACAAGAAGTCACCATCGTTATAACATACGGTATAACAATGGGAGGTGTGTTTATGCGTGCGACCGTAACACAAATCGGCAATTCAACCGGCGTTATCCTGCCAAAAGAAGCCGCCGCCCGTCTCAAGGTGAAGAAAGGTGACAGCGTGTTCCTGACGGAAACGCCGGATGGCTATGCTATGACGCCTTACGATCCAGAGTTTGAAGCCCAAATGGAGGCTGCGCGGCGCGGCGCGGCAAAATACCGCAATGCGCTCCATGAGCTTGCCAGGAAATGACGTTGCGTTGGCTCATGGAGGGTGTGGTTGTTGCCGTGCACGGCGAACAAATTGCTGAGCATGGCGGGAGCCCCGGGATTCGTGATGCCGGTCTGTTGGCATCCGCTCTTGCTCGGCCGCAAAATCAGGCGGCTTATGGCAGGCCAACCGTTTTTGATCTCGCCGCCGCTTATGCTTTCGGCATCATTCAGAATCACCCTTTTGGGGATGGCAACAAGCGTACGGCTTTTCTAGCAGCCTATGTTTTTCTTGATCTTAACGGACAGCAATTGATGTCATCGGAAGCCGAAGCTGTGGCCGCTATACTGGCTTTGACGACAGGTGAAATGAATGAATCCGGTTTTTCGGATTGGCTCAAGAACAACTCGGTGGTCCGGGCCATGGAGGAATAAAGGTTGGTTTGCATGACATCCATCGTCTGATATCCGCGGAACGTGCCACTTGCTCAGTCCCGTTATTGGTTCAAGTCTTTGAATTGAATCCCCCTGATCTTCCAGAAACTCAGTTGCTGCAAAGCTTGCGAGGACGCTTTTTGTCCTTAGCGCTAACGTGCTTTCCCGCGCGGTCCGATAGAAGCCAATGCACAAAAAAGCTGCTTTGGCTTGTCTGCCCGATCGGCTCGGAAGATTCCCACCGATTTCTTGGTAGTTTGAGCTTTGACAAACCTGCTCAGGAGCTCGCAATGACATCACTGAGAAGCTTGACAAAATCGTGCAAATCCTGCTTAAATTGCAGAAAACAGCTGCTCATCCTTGTGCATAGATCTTCCAGAGTGGAAGATCTCAAGTTGAAGGTGTAGACGTTTCTCACAACGTGACTGAACCCCCGGTATTCATCCAGGCACAAGCGAGTAGCAGGACTGATAACAGGAGGACGGGCGTCATTTACCATGGCCGCCATCTGAAGCAGTAAATTATGATGGCAGCCGGGGCCGGAGGGAACCGAGTTGTCTATGGTTCTGGCGATATCCTCAAATATTCTCTCAATCCCCGCATAAAATCCGTGCAAGTTAAGGGCGACGCCGTCCAGAAAACCGTCATCGCCACTGACCTTGGCTTTTTCCATCAAGAGTTCGCCCTGGCAACCACCCTTTCAAGATCCTTCACAGACTGTGACACACGGGCTGCAAGTGCTGCATAATCGGCCCTCATATCCGTACCCCCTCTTGGGCGATTCTCTCACACCAGGATTTTGAAATTTCTTCGAATTGCACCAAATCGAACTCCATTGTGGAATCTAACGCCAGAAGCCGGCCGACCGCTCGATAATAGCAGGATGGATCTATTCCTGAAGCAGCCAAGTCTATATCAGAGCCAGGATGGAATAGTTCTCTGTGCACAAGAGAGCCGAATACAAATACATCTTTGGCTCCAAATTCATTCCGCAACAAAGAGGCAGCAGCTTTAGCCAGTTGCCAGGCCTTCGTGTAACGTTCATCCAAATGGCGCTCTTCTATCGCCCATCTGCGCCGCGCGGATTCTCTGTATTTTTCGAGTTCTTCTGCGGTGCACTGCATGGTGTTGTCCTGATAAAGGGCTCTTCAATGAGTCCATGTTGGCAAAAAAGCATCAGCCTTGTTGTGATCACTGCAAATTGTTTAGCTTCCGATGATCTCGTTTAACCCTTCGATGATTTGTTCTAATTCTTCTGGAGACGCCATGCCGATCTTTTTGCCAATTCGCTTTGTTGAGAGAGTCCGGATTTGGCTTATTTTAACCCATGAGCGTTTGGGAAGATCATTCGGGCCTAGTTCAAGAGTGAGAGGAAATCCAGCGCGCTGAGACTGACTGGTGATGGCCGAAGCGATCACTGTTCCTGATCGTTCATTGAAAACATTCTGACTCAGAATCACAACAGGGCGGAGGCCAGCTTGTTCTGTTCCTTTTACTGGATTCAGATCAGCCCAGCGAATCTCGCCCCTCAATATTCTGGCCACTGCTCCAACTCCTCATCCATACCCTCTTCAGCCAGCACCTTCTCCTCAGCCGGATCAAGTTTTGCACATTCTATGGCAAGGCGGTTTCGTTCCAGTCTTTTCAATTTTTCCTCCACTGCATCCTGAATGGCTTTACTTCGATTAGGGAAAACCCGAGATTTTACCAGCCGATCAAGCCGATGCAGTAGACTCTCATCCATGGTGATTGCGATCTTTGCTGAAGACATGGCGCACCTCCAGTATGATATTATGTCATACCAGGTCGCAGGTCAAGCAAGAGCTGCACAGCAATTCTCATTTTGGCCAGGAGCTTGTCCGATAATTGGCCGAATGGTGTCTATTGTCATTCCGGCAAGCTTTAAGCCGGAATGACGGCGTCGTGAATTCTCGGACAGGCTCCTAGGTTCATAGTACAGCAAAATGAGAATTGCTGAGAGCTGCAAGACGTATCACGTCAGAGTTCAATCGCCTCAATGCAAGCCGTGGCGGCTGATTTCTTCGTCGACTTGAAGCATGCCCGGTTTATGCTCTTCACCAGATCCACCACGGTCATCCATATGGTTTTGGGTCAGTGGAAAGATGATTCGAAAAGTGGTTCCTCTGTCGAGGGAACTATCAAGTTCTATGTAAGCACCGTGGCGCTCCAGAATTTGCCGGGAAATGCTCAAACCAAGTCCGGTGCCATCCGGTTTTCTGGTAAAGAAAGGATCGAATATCCGTGCTTGATCCCGCTCCATTATTCCCGGTCCGTTATCGCTGATTTCAAGACCAATTGCGGAATCGTCGGAAAGCGGAAAGCTTTTGACGGTAATCTTTCCGCCTTCGGGCATTGCTTCTATGGCATTGATGATCAGGTTCATAACCACCTGGCTGACCTGGTTGAAGTCCATTACCCGGGGCGGAATGTTCTCATTCAGATTCAGTATAATCTCAATCCCGGCTTTGCGTAAATGAACCCTGGCCAGATCTATGCAGTACCTTACCACGTCGTTTAACTGGTTCGGCATAAACTGAGGTTCCCGGGGCCTTGCAAAATGCAGCACCTGCTGAACGATTCGATCGATCTTCTTGATCTCCGTTTCCATATCGTCAAACATTTGCTTCTGAGGCAACTCCAAGGGAAGCTCCCTTTGCAGCATCTGAGTATTGAAATTGATCGTTGCCAGAGGATTGCGAATTTCGTGGGCAATCCCGGCGGCCAGAGTACCGAGGGCTTTAAGTCGTTCACTTTGCTGCAGCCTCTGTTCCAGCTTTCTGGCTTCGGTTTCATCTTTTTCATAGTAAACCACCCGCTCCTGCACTCCAGCGGTGTTGAAAACAGGGAAAGCATAATAATTATAATAACCTCCCCAGCGCGGATGAGGTCCCTCTCCGTGAACAGGTTGAGCTGTTTTTAAGCACTTTAAAATAGGGCACGTTTCAGGGGGATCTTCCTGTTCATACAAAACTCGGGTGTATTTCCTTCCGATAAGGTCCCTGCCGTAAACACTTTCACTGGTCTTGTTGATACGGTATATGCGCCATTTCGTGTCTACAATAAATATGGAATGCTGAATCGCATCAAAACTGATTTCGAGTTCGGTTTTGGCTCGTTCCACCGAATCAAAAAGCTGCGCATTTTCAATGGCGGACCCGATCTGGTGACCGATGGTTGTCAAAAACTCGCTTTTATCCGACCTTAACCGCAGCACCCCGTCGTTTGTCACATAAAGCAGGCCCAGCACACGCTTTTGAGTCAGCAGAGGAATGCAGATGATCTCGTTAATTTTCTCTTCCAACATGCGGACGCGCAAATCGGGAAAAACGACTTTGTCGCGAGGAAACCAGCGTACGGGTTCGGATGAAGAAAATCTGGAAATCGTTTTGTCACTGAGGAAAAAGGATTGAATCGAGCTCACCAGGGTTGATGAAAAGCCATGATGTGCGGCCAACTCGATTGACCAATCATTATCCACCAGGTCTCTGATGAGATATATGGCACCCATTTTGAACTTGAGCGTCCGCAATATGGCCGCTAAGGACTGTTGCAAAACATCCTTCAAATGTGGAGAGCCATGCAGAGCGGAGGAAATGTCGATCAAGATTTGCAGCTCCCGATTCCCTCTATCGCTGTGGTCTTTGCAGGTGGTTTTTTTGGTCATCTCTTTAGCTTTGGTTTTCATTTTTCTGCTTTTAGGTGGTTCAGTTTGCGTCAGCGTATTAGTTGTTAACTTTGTAGTTTTGCATTTTGCGCAAGCCGTTTATTTCAAGCACGAAGGGCAGCAAGATCACGCAGACGAAATTTGTAGGTCAGGGTGTGCGAAGCTCTCCCTGACAACCCAACTCTGTCAGGTATCTCCCGCTGGTCGCAACATGACCTACAATGGCTTAGCAACATGACCTGCAATGGCCTAGTGGTTTTTGTGGTTTGGCAACAAAAAGTGCAAAAGCTCCATCATTAAAGGACTGGCAAAAAATTAACGCATGTGTGCACAAACACGCATCAGCCCTTCCCATCGGTGGATCAATCCTCAACCAAACAGTTCCTAAAACACGTCGGGACTCCCACCCACCGTGCAACAACAGCAGGGCTACCCGAAACGCAGGCGCTTGCGCAGCGTGAAGTTCTGCGCTACTACTGGCAAATTCTGATGGGTTTCGCTCCGCTCTACCCATCCTACTTCCTTGATGCGCTGGAGCTTTTCAATGTTCTTCCTAAAACCTGAGGGATAACCGGTGAGATTTGTCGAGACCGATATCCAAAGCACCAGGAATAACCTGCGAACTGTAGTCGAAGGACGGACTTCTTATTGGCTCGTTCGGAGAACGAGCCCTACATTTCAGCGAGTCAGGCGCTCAGCGAAGCAGGCATTCCCAAGGAACGGAACCGGGAGGAGAGTGATTTACAGAGAGAGTTGGCTCTTCACTTAGCTATACGGATGGATAATGAAGTTGAAGGTGTGCGATGAGACTTTGAATTCAGCCGATCTCAAACAACTTGGAGAGCAGGATTGAAATAGAGCCTATGAACTTTTGCCGGTTATTGCTTTCCACTGAGCTGAAATAACCTGTGCGATGCGGACAGAAGCGGCATCCACCATCTTGCCGTCTATCGATAATGAACCTTGTCCTTTCTTCCGGGCTTCAGCGTACGCTTCAAGAATGAGCTCCGATCGTTTTACATCCTCCTCTGAAGGAGTAAAGATTTCATTGATGACTTCGAGCTGATCGGGGTGGATGGCCCATTTACCGTCAAACCCCAGGCCCGCACTCATAATGCAAGACTTTCTCAGTCCTTCCATATCCTTATAATTGCCATAAGGCGCGTCTATAGCCGCCAGGCCAGCCGCTTTGGCCGTCATTGCCAGACGGCTCAAAGGAAAATGCCAGCGATCACCAGGATAAAAACCCTCCGCATCCCCATGACCGCTCAATCCCTTGCTGCTCATCGAGAGTGAGGCGGAATAATCCGCAACTCCAAAAACCAAAGCCTCTAAACGGTCAGAGCTAAAAGCGATCTGCTCCACTCGCAGCATCCCTTCGGCTGTTTCTATGGAAGCGTCCAGTCCGATACTGTTGCTAAAACCCATGCGCATTTCGATTTGAGTGAGAAGGTAATCTATTGCCTTAATCTCGCTCGCCTCATTGACTTTAGGAACCACCAGAACATCCAGACAATCTCCTGCTGCTTCCACCACATCAATAATATCACGATAGGCAAAGGGCGTGTCCATGCCATTGATTCTGCAAGCCCTGACCTTCCCTTGCCAATGCTGTTCTTTCAGCACCGTCACGACACGCGCTCGTGCTGCCTCTTTCTCTTGAGCCGGCACACTGTCTTCCAAATCGAGCATGATGAAGTCAGCTGGAAGGTCCGCAGCCTTCTTGATCATTTTTTCTCGATTGGCAGGAACCGATAGGGTCGATCGCCGCAGGTGAATGTGGCGTTCCATGTTGTGTCACCCATGATTGCAAATGGTGCACTCGATCAGTGCACCATTTGCATTGGCAAATCATGCATCAACGCTTTGCATGACGTTTGGCGTGCTTTTCTCTGATGGCCGCGCGCGCGGCAGCCAATCTCGCGATCGGGACGCGATAGGGAGAGCAGCTCACATAGTCCAGGCCAATCCTGTGGCAAAACTCAACTGAACTAGGTTCCCCTCCGTGTTCTCCACAAATACCCACCTTCAGATAGGGTTTGGTGGCGCGGCCCCCCTTGACGCCGATTTCCATGAGTGCTCCCACTCCAACCTGGTCCAGTCGATCAAAAGGATCGTGTTCCCAAATCTTTGACTCAATATAAGCGGGCAAAAACTTACCGGCATCGTCACGGCTGATCCCGTAGACCGTCTGCGTCAAGTCGTTGGTTCCGAAAGAGAAAAAGTCTGCTTCCTGGGCAATTTCATTGGCCGTCATAGCTCCCCTTGGAACTTCGATCATGGTGCCCACGGTATATTCCACTTTGACCCCTAAGCGATCCATCACTTCTTGCGCGGCTTGTTCAACTACTTTTCTCTGATTCCTCAATTCCGCAACGTGTCCAACCAAAGGAATCATTATTTCAGGATGGACATCAATGCCCTCCTGGGTTATCTCGCATGCAGCCTCAATGATGGCACGCGCCTGCATGGAAGTGATCTCAGGGTAAACGATGCCCAGACGGCAGCCACGATGGCCCAGCATGGGATTGGCCTCATGCAAACCCTGCATTTTTGCTTCCACGCGATCTACCGGCACCCCCATCTGATTAGCCAGTTTCTCTAATTCTTTCTCTCCCTGAGGCAGGAACTCATGCAATGGAGGATCCAAGGTCCTGATAGTAACCGGTTTTCCTTTCATGACTCGGAAGATTCCCTTGAAGTCCTCTTTCTGCATGGGCAGAAGTAGCGCCAAAGCTTTCTCCCTGCCTGCAAGATCGGCTGCCAGAATCATTTCCCGAACCGCGTCAATACGGTTTCCTTCAAAAAACATGTGCTCCGTTCGCGTAAGGCCGATGCCTTCAGCTCCGAAAGCAAGAGCCGTCACTACCTGATCGGGCTGGTCGGCATTGGTCCAAATTCCAAGTCGACGAAACTCGTCTGCCCAGCTCAATAGAGACATGTAATCCTGAAAGATCTGCGAGTCTTCTGGAGCCAGCGTCTTCTCCAGGAGAACACGGAGAACTTCGGACGGCTCTGTAGGGATTTTACCGGCGAAAACCTCTCCAGTGGATCCATCGAGGGAAACCCAGTCTCCCTCTTTAATGACTTTGCCGTTGACTCTCATCAACCTATCTCGATAACTGATTTCCAAAGCATTGCAGCCCACCACACAGACTTTTCCCATCTGCCGACCAACGAGAGCCGCATGAGAGGTCATTCCTCCGCGTGCTGTCAGAATGCCCTGAGAGGCGTGCATACCGCGGATGTCCTCAGGGGAAGTCTCGAGTCTCACCAATATGATCTGCTCTCCCCTCTTTACCCACTCTGTGGCATCGGGAGCGTTGAAAACGACACGCCCGGTCGCAGCGCCAGGCCCGGCGTTCAACCCCTTAGCCAGAAAAGACCCGGTTTTGACAGCCTCCTGCTTCGCATTCGTATCGAAAATCGGCCTCAGCAGTTGGTTGAGCTGATCGGGCTCAACTCGCATCAGAGCTTCTTCTTTTGACAGAATCCCTTCCCGAACCATATCGACAGCGATCTTAAATGATGCAAATCCAGTGCGCTTTCCATTGCGAGTTTGAAGCATCCACAGCTTTCCCTGCTGTATGGTAAACTCGATATCCTGCATGTCCCGGTAATGTTTATCGAGTTTTTTGCGGATGCCATCCAGTTCTTTGTAGATTTCAGGCATTGTTTCTTCCAGGGAAAGCGTGCTCGGATCTGTCTTTTGAATTTTATTGATGGGCTGGGGTGTGCGGATTCCAGCCACGACGTCCTCACCCTGAGCGTTGATCAGATACTCCCCGTAGAAAACATTTTCACCCGTTGCCGGGTTGCGCGTGAACCCGACTCCCGTCCCACTGTCATCTCCCATATTTCCAAAAACCATGGTCTGCACATTCACCGCGGTTCCCATGTCAGCAGGAATATCGTTAAGCTCCCTGTAAGCAATGGCTCGAGGATTATTCCACGATCCAAAAACCGCACTGTTCGAACCCCAGAGTTGCTCCATGGGGTCTTGTGGGAACTCCGTATTGAGCTGTTCGCGAATCAAGGTTTTGTATTGTTCGACCAGTTCTTTTAGATCAGAGACAGTAAGCTGGTTGTCAAACTCAACTCCTCGTTTCTCCCTCATTTTTTCGATGAGTTTATCGAATGGGTCGACATCATCTTTTTCCACTGGCTTCAGGCCAAGTACTACGTCACCATACATTGCGATGAAGCGTCTGTAGCAATCATACGCAAAGCGTTCGTCTCCGGTCTCTTTTGCCAACCCTTCAACAGTTTTGTCATTAAGGCCAAGGTTTAGAACCGTGTCCATCATTCCAGGCATGCTGCTCGCCGCACCAGATCGAACCGAGACAAGCAACGGTTTTTCAGGATCTCCGAACTTCCTGCCCATCATCTCTTCCAGCCGGTGCAGCGCCTCCTCAACCTGGCCTTTGAGCTCAGGAGGGTACTGTCTCTCATGCTGATAGAAGTAGGTGCAAACCTCGGTTGTGATTGTAAAACCCGGCGGTACTGGAATACCGAGGTTTGTCATCTCTGCTATATTGGCACCTTTACCGCCAAGCAGGTTCTTCATTTCAGCTTTTCCGTCGGCCTTTCCTCCGCCAAAAAAGTATACGTATTTCGATGCCATAGTTGAGTTCTCCCCTCTTTCTATTTTGATACTCCCAAGTTCTTGCAATCAGTCGAAACAGTCAGCGATAAAGAGACCAGAATACAGTAGTCAGCATCCAGTATCTGGCATCCAATATCCAATATCGAAGGTTTATATATTAATACACAATCGGCTCTTAGACCAACGATAAATAAGAATCGCATCATCACAATGTGTACTGGTTGAAAATAGAATTTTGAACCTCTAGACCAGACCAATCTCCTGGATTCCCGCCTTTACGGGAATGTCCTATAATATTTTTAGAGGGCTTTTTTGTCATTCCCGCGAAGATGGGAATCCAGAAAAACTCGGAATGCAAATAAAGTTTCTCATCCTTAATCAATTTAACAAAAAGGGAGGGCTTATACAGTTGCTAGCGACGAACCCCTCCCGAAACCGGGAGGGGTCGATTCAATTCCGGTCGAATCTAGATTAAAAACTATTGAATAGACACTTGTGAGAGCGACAACGCGAGGTTTTTAGATTTCCAGCCAGGAGTCGGAGTAAAGAGCATGTCCCAAAATGACCTTAGCAGTCTTAACGAAATCCACTTCCTCTTTGGAAAGAGAACTCATATCAATGGCTTCGCCATCTTCGACTTTGTACACCAAAGCCTCCAATTCAGGCCTCTTGCCTTTGGCGATATCGTGAAGTCTTGTGTCGAAAGTGTCGACAATCGCAGAATACATGCCATAACGCTTTAAAAGGATCAGCATGACCTGGTTAAGGATTGGCCGCAAGTGCTCGGGGGGGCCGTTGGAGACATTTGACAAGCCGATGGTGCTGCGACAACCGGGAGCGATATCTTGGAACATCTTCATGAATTCCAGAGCGCTCATGATTTGGTTTTGCTGAACATTCACCGGTGTCTGAATGGGATCGACTAAAATTCTCTCAGGATCAATGCCGTACTCCCCGGTAGCTTTGAATACGATTTCAGAACAGAGCGCACCGCGTTCATTTTCATCTCTCGGCATGCCTTCAGGACCCCACAGAAGAGCGATAAAATCGGCATCATATTCTTTGGCGAGAGGCAGCAGAGCGTCCATGCGCTCAGGGCGCACCATGATCGAGTTGATCAACGGGCGGCCCTTCTTGTGAGCCTTTAACCCAGCCTCGATCGCCTTAACGTTTGAAGTGTCGAGCGCCAGAGGCAAATCGGTCACTTCATGGACCACGGGCACCAGCCAGGTCATGAGCTCTTCGCCCATTTTCCCGGCGGGACCAATGTTGAGGTCGACCCAGTCCATACCGGCCTCGGTCTGTTGAATCGCCAGCTCCTGCAACGGCTTGGGATCACGCTCTTTAAGAGCTTTGCCGTACTTTTTGCTCATGATGTTCAAGTTCTCACCAATGCACTTAACCATATTTTCCTCCTTACAGCAGGGGGTTGTTGCCACAAAGACGCGCTATGAATTGCTGTATAGAAAATTCGAGCTGGTCGGAATCATGATCGACCAGCTCAAAGCAGGGTTTTATTCGGGCTTAAAGCTCTTCAGAAATTTCGCGATTTGACTGGCTTCTCTGGGACCCACAACCACATTGTACCCAGGAATCTCTTCCTCGAGCTCGCCGCTGATGCCGGCTGCATAGCCCGGAATAATGACGCTCTTGTGCTTGACTTTGTCTTTGATGCCGCACTTGTTGAAGAAACTACCTACACTTTCACCGGAGAACTTACCGGCCGCCCATGCGGTCATAACCGACAAACCTTCGGTGTCTTGCACCAGCAGGTATGCCGGTACTCGGCTGGCTTCGATTTCGCTGGAAACAATGAAGTAGGTCAGGGAGAAGTTACAGGTGATCAGTACCGGAGAATTTTCATCCGGATTATTGATCTCATAAATGCCCTGTTCAGCCGTCATGGGTCGCTGCGGATCGGTGTAGATATTCAACCGTTCCAGGAAAAGCGGGAACAGGCTATGCGGCTGGAAGTCGCTCATGACAATCAGCGCGCCATACTTGGCGACAAAGGTTGCAGCCACCACGGATTCATTCATCAAATCGTCCGCCATTTCATTGGCCATGACGATAGTGGGGAAGCCAAGAGGCCTGAATCTGTCTTTGAGAGCTGCGCGACGAATTAAAATTTGTTCCTCGAAGACCTTTTTGATATCGCGGGTGCCCGTGTCGATCACCATGTCCTTAACGCCCATGCCGCCCAACTTCTCTGTCAAGCCAATGACACTCTCAATGCTTCCATCACCCTTAACCGCGATTGGGCAGCCGGATTCGGCGGCAATAGCGCCAAAAGCGTCGGCATTCGCTGCGGTCGCGGCATAAATCAAAGGTTTTTTGTCTTTTAATTCCGACACGGCCGCTTTCATCGCATCGGCATTATCGGAAATCAGGATAAGGCCGGCCCCTGTGTCAGACATTTTTTTGGCGAGAGCACTAAATTTACCTGCATCTCCGGACGCATCTTTGACCGCGAACATTTCCGCGCGAAGCGTCAACCCAACACGGTCATACTGAGCCGCCTTGAATCTCTCAATTTTACCGTCAACCGAGGCACCGTCCTCGTCTGTGCTCACCATTGCAGCAAAGCCGGGTTGATTGACAAAGGTCTTCTCATGACGAAACAGAACCGTTTCACCCCCAACCTTTACCGCATAATCACCACTGCCGATGGTCAACGGGCGAATAGGTGGAGCCGATTCGGCCGCCAGTTTTTCCTTGGCTTCCTCTGAGACATAAGGACAACTGTCCAGTTCCGCCTTGCCCGACGCCAGGTTCATTGCAAATGCAAGGCAAGTCGGAACACCGCATTCCCCACAATTGGTTTTGGGGAGTAACTTAAAAATTTGAATACCTGTCAAGCCCATGTGTTTGTCTCCTCATCGCATTTCACATTCTACTCAACGGAAAATCATTAAAGGGGGGATTATCCCCCCATCATGCTTATCCTAGAATCGAATCCATTGTTATGGCCGGATGACCCACTTTTTCCAAGAATGCATAGATTTCATCCTCGGTAAGGCCATCTTCTTCAGTAGCAATCATGTCGACCAAATTCGGAATGCCGATCTCCTCACCGCGCTTGACCAATCTTTCGCGGATTTCTTCTTTGAGTATCTTCGGCATCCAGACCAGTCTGTGGAGACCACCATCACCGGCGATGAATTTGCGCTGAGTAATATTGTACTTGCTATGACCGACGAAGCCCGGGGTCACGTTGCCGCCGCCGATTGTTCCGGCAAGAGTTGTGAACTTCATGCCACTCGGAGTCATACCCGTGTAATCGCGGTTAACCGTCATGATGCCGTTGCACATGGGGAGTACCGCAGCGATGCATTCACAGCAGCCGCAGGTGGTCATCGGGTCGTAAACGATGCTGTAGAAGTTGTAGCTGGAAATCGACTGACGCGAAGCTTTGTAGACGAAATCGTTGACGCCCTTCCAGTTGCCATACTTGGCATCCAGAGTCTCTCCCTTTTGAATCGGCTGATTAGGCCCGGTCGGATTGATTTCAAACGATGCCTTGCAGTCGAGCCAGTTGTAGGCGCCGCACAAACCGGTTCTCTCGGGGCTGATCACGCACACGTGGGTCGGAGCAAACGACTGGCACAGGGTGCAGGAATAGTAGGTTTCAGTGGTTTCATCGGTCATGCCTTCAACACGCTCATCACGGAGCTTGTAGGCCGCCTGAGCCCGAGGAACAAGTTCTTTAACTTTGGCTTCATCCGTGTAAATCTTGACCTGACATTTGTCGAAAATCGCACCAAAGTCCTGGTGATATTTGGCGTGCAGTATTTTCCCCAGATGCTCGAGAGTGAAGCCCTTTTCCACAGCCGGTTTGCCGATGCGGTACCAGGCGATATCGCGCTGCCCGATGTGCATGACGCCCTGAGCATAGTTGACCAGATGGTGAATCTGGCGCTCGAGGATCGGCTCATAGTCTTCCTGCATTTTGCGGCCTGCCACTTCAACAACCACTGCCAGAGGCAATCTGCTGCCGGCCTGAACATCCTTGATGTCCTTTCCGAAGACTTCTACTTTACCGTCTTCAACCGCATTCATGTCGGCAATTTGTACCAGCTCGCAGCAGGGAGTCTTGCCGCCGCCGCACTCCAGATAAACATCATCCTTGCGAACACGCTCGCCTTCAAATGCCGGGCCATAGGATACGGGCACCGGAATTTCCGTGATGGTAACCTTGAGACCGCGCACTTCGATGGATTTTGCCGTTATATTATCGTAAGGCACGCTGGATACGACGTGTTCGTAAGTACAAACACCGGTGGGCAAAATCTCCGGGATGTCCGTATCAGCGATGGTGGGGAAGCCCCAGTTGATGGCGCCGGCAGCATTGGCTGCCCACTCCGCGTTGACTTCGCCAAAAGCATTAACAAAAGCAAAGATTCTGTCCTTGTTGTATTTCAACATGGCTTTGTAGTCACCCGGCTGGATGCCACCGAATGCCATACCGGCACGGTTGGCAAATCCGAGTGCGAAAACCGCTGCAGAAATGTCCGGACCGAAAGGAATCAGCCGTGTCCCCCAACCTACCTGAACACCGGCTTCGATCAACTGCTCGGTGAAGGTGGTGCCGGCTTGGTTGGCGCACATGAACACATAAAGGTTCTTTTTCTGGTAATCCTCAGCGATCATCTTGGCAATTTCCGGATCGGGAGCCGCGCCGACGATAGCCGCAAACCCGGGAGCACTGCCGTCAACAAATTCCACACCACGTTTACGCATGATAACGTCATCAGCGGCGCCCAACCAGATCTTACCGTTTTCGACTTCGCAATCTTCGCCAGGCAGATAAAAATCTGGATCTTCAACGTAGCGAATGGCTTCGTACACTTCCTCGGCCAAAATGGCTGCCATACCGGCGTCCAGCGTATGTCCGAGATAAGGAACATGGATCTGGCCTTTGATATGCGGCGGCAACAGTTGCTTACATCTTTCCAAAACCGGTTCTGCATCGGCCAGTTTCTCTACCTTGATGCCCAAAATTGAATAGATAACCGGAAGGAAATACGCCGTATTTGGGAAAGCCAACTCCTGGTCCGGGCCATACTTATCCATTGCTTGTTTAAACTTGCCCTCAACTTTTGAAAGAATATTGTAGGCACCTTGAATCGCAGCAAAAGCGACTAACCTAGACATAACATACTCCTTTTCTTAAGGGTGATTTGCTGTTCAATTTGCTAATTAAACGATCGGCTTCGAACCGACATTTGTGCTGCGTTATTCATCCATCGGGAATGCTGCCGGCAAAGCCGGTAACACTCCCTCAGAGAATTTCAGAATCCCTAGGCTCTGCGGTCTTCCATGCTGAACAGCTTGCGCTCACGTTCACCCATGATGCCCAGAGCTTCGCGCTTCTTGTCGATATGGGCAATCATCTTCTGGGCCATATCTAAGGGATCTACAGCGAAATCCCATTTGCCCATGCCCATCTCTTCAAGGCCTTCAAACAGCAGCTTATGGAACTTGGTGCCCTCTATGGTCGGGAAGGTCACACCAAAAATCGTGTACACACCCGAAGCCACAAAATAATGGCCGATGGAGATCGCCTTTTCACTCATGTACTCGGGCGCCGCGCCAGCTACCGGCAGATCGGCTATGCTCTCACCCAGTCCACCGATTCTCACCATCTCCGCACAGGCAATCAGAATGCGGCTGTTGTCCACACACGACCCCAGGCTCAAGACCGGCGGCATACCCACCGTTTCACATACTTCCCGCAAGCCGTCCCCGGCCAGTACAGCTGCATCCGGCTTCATCAGGCCGGCCTTGGCTAAGGAGATTTGAGAACAACCCGTCTGCACCACTAACACATTATTCTTGATCAATTCCTTGACCAGTTCCACATGCACATAGTCATGTTTCACCCGCGGATTGGTGCAGCCAACCACTCCTGCTACGCCGCGAATCCGGCCGTTGATGATGTTGTCGTTAAGAGGCGTATAGGATGCCCGGAAAGTCCCACCCAGCATGTAGTTCACATACTCATGCGAAAATCCGTGGATACCCAGATCGCGCCGCTGTGGAATGACTATCCTAGCCGGTCGATTCTTGAACCGCTCGATGGCCATGTCCACCACCTTATTGGTACAATCACTCGGGGTGTGTTCATGAAACTCGATGTGGGTCGCCCCATCGATCTTAGCCCGCGGATTGGTAGTGAAAAACTTGGTGCCGTAGCACTCACTCATTTTCGACAGAGCCTGCATGATGCACTGTACATCCACCGCCATGGCATCCACGGCACCGGTGGCAATTATGGCTTCCGTGCTCATGAAGTTGCCGGCATGAGGCACCCCGTGACGTCCCAACACCTCGGCCCCGGAACAGCACATGCCAAGCAACTGAATCCCTTCGGCTCCCGCTGCCTTGGCCTTCTCAATCAAAGCCGGATCATTCACCGAAGTGATCATGGATTCGAACAGATTCGGTTCATGGCCGTGTACAATGATGTTCACATGATCTTCTTTCAAGTAACCCATGTTCACACCGGCGACTAAAGGCTTTGGTGTCCCAAACAATATATCCGAGATTTCCGTGGCCACCATCGATCCACCCCAGCCATCCGCAAGGGCCGTTCTAGAACATTGCTTCACGATGTTCTCATAGTCCTGATCCACGCCCATGTGGGTGCGGTGCATGATTTCCATGATCTCGCGCATCGATCCGCGCGGCACGATTCCATGCTTTCTCCAGGTCTCCAGGGTCTTGGCCGGAACCCTGCTGACAAAAGGTATTTCCCCTTCCACCTGGGTGTAGGTGCGCTCCAACTCCTGGTAAAGCTCCTTGGCAACTTCCATGGTCTCTCGCCCCACGACCTCGATACCGACGCTGGAAGCCACATTGCGCAGCTTCTCTTCGTCTTTAATCTGGTAGTCCTTGATATTCCCGTTGACCACCTCACGGAACACATCCAGCATGGACATGCCGTGGTCGGTGTGAGCCGCACACCCACTCGCAACCATCCGAGCGAAATTTCGGCCTGCAATGGTATCAATGGTGGCGCCGCAAACGCCCACTTTGGAATAGGGATCTTTTGGGTTCAACCGGCAGGGACCCATGAAGCAGTGCTTGCAGCATGCCGAATCGGCGCCGATCGGGCACGCCTTCATGTCCGCAGCCCGGCTGAAGGCCGTCTCTACGCCATCCTTGGCCGCCTTCTCCAGCATTTGAATGGTGGCTTCACAGGTTGACATATCCCTGAAATTGAGCACCTTCACCTTTTTTTCTTTTTCTTCTGCCATAATGTACTCCACTCCTCTTCTTGAGGCTGTTAGAAATTCTTTCTACACATTCCATATTAAGGAATTGAACCGCGTAGATCTCACGGTATTCGTTGCATTACATCATTTTTGAAATAAATCCCTTGACCAGCTTGATGGCTTCCGGATGCCTCATGATCACTATATCGGCACCTGCAATGAGCAAATCGACGGCGGTGACGGCTTCCATGAGCACACCTCGTTTTTCGGGGTCGCCCAGCTCAGGAGCATCTTGCGCACTCAAGTTGGCTTCCTTGCATTTCCATACTTCGTTGCCGACATTGCAGATCATCGGCTGCTGAAGCTTATCGTCTTCCTGAGTCAAAGCTGCCTGCTGAATTCTT
The DNA here is from genome assembly GCA_963781715.1 of uncultured delta proteobacterium. Classification (GTDB taxonomy): domain Bacteria; phylum Desulfobacterota; class Syntrophobacteria; order Syntrophobacterales; family Syntrophobacteraceae; genus Desulfoferrobacter. Next base: position 1,999,214 of record CAWAGW010000010.1, on the reverse strand, counting down.
TCAATCACTGAGTACGTGTATTCGAGTCCATAGCCCAAACCACCGGTGGTCGGATCGATCACGATATCTTTGTCTTTAACACCCAGGTTTCCCAGCAAAATGTTGAGCTGTTTAGCCAGGTTAACGTCGATGGGTGAAGAGGAAACCACTGCATGTTTGTACCCCAGGCAAGCCGCACCGATCTGCTTGTAGTCGCCTTCTTCCACCGGGGAGAGGGAAAGACGCTTGCCCGAGCATTTTTCCGCCACGGCCTTCATCACTTCGGTATCTTTTTCGTGATTTGCTACGCCCCAGACAATCACCGGTACGTCCACGGCATCGACAACCTTCTTGACGACATCGGAAACTTCCGCTGCGGACTTGTTGTCTGCATTCGGATCGGCACTCTTGGTCTGCACGACTAGGATTTCAGCCCCATACTCATCCACACACTTTTTGGCCCAGGCAACCGGATCGCTCAAAACGTCTGCAAATGGCGCCTTTGCCGTTTCCGACCAATCGGCACTGGGGTCTTTATCCCAGATTTCCATAGCCACTTTTGGGGAATTAGGCATCTCTCCTTCGAAACTATGAAATGAATAGGCTGTTTTGCCGCCCACTGTCACGGCCTTGTCACCGACACCCAAAGTGACTTCCCTGATTTTTCCCGAGTAGATCTGTTTTGTTGGTTGGAAAGCCAAGGTCAGGTCCTCCTTTCAAATTTGTGCTTTTTTTCATTTGGTTCGACCAGTTAAATCCGTGAACCACCCATCTCCTGTGTTAATTTTACTTATTCCAACTCATTTTTTTAGAGCAAACTCACCCTGCCCGGCGGCTTCTCTGTGACCGCCCAGCCAGAAGATTCAACACTCATCAACCCTGCACCACCGCCAGCAAGCCGACGCCAGGTAAGCAACTCCAAGAGGTTTCGCCGGAGCCCCCGACGAAAACCGAAAGACAGTCTTTATATTGCAGTATCGCACAATCGATCATCAACCGATACGTTATGGAAGTCATTTTGCTTGGAAGGTTTAACAGCACACTCACAGCTCTCGTATTGCAAGTGAAAATGAAAGCGTTCTCCTGATCGTGAGACTTTTCCTGAATATCTGATTAATATTGAAATGTCAACTCGTTTTGAAACTAGTTGCGAGCACTGATAAGCCCGGAAGGGCATTGAGTTTATCGACAAAAGAAGCAATGCCTGAAAACATAAAAAACACAAACTTCTCGCGAGTATCTTCCGCCGGCGAGGCATCCCGCGTCATCTGCACTGAAGGTTGCTACGGTTAACATTGTTCCGCATTTGGTCGTTCGTGTCAAGAAACTAACTTTAATTATTTCATTTAAGATAAGATTAAACCGGAAGTAATATATTTAATGAATTAATGTTGTTCAGGTGAAAATTATAATTCTTGTTCCCCAATGACTTTTTCTTTTTTTATTCGCCACTTGCAAACAGACATGACTCTATTTGTTACCATCCGGAAACTCCCGCTCCCTTAAGAAACTGACAGTTACCCACACATAACCCCGCGGGTAAAACGCGGAGGCAGGGAGACGCGGAGAAATAGCCGCCACTTACGTGGACAATCCGTAATTTTAGAAGGCTCTAAATGCTTTATGGCAACATTTGTCATATGCCCGGTTTTGTAGCATAGTACGAGTGTTTGCCCGTCTCACTCTCTCGGTGTCGCCGCGTCTCCCCCTCTGCGTGTCGCCTGCACGGGGTCAAGTGAGTCCAATTGTTAGCTTAAGAAAGAGGGCCGGGGTGAGGGGGAGAGAAACCCGACGGGGTTTGCGGGCTAGAATTAATGGCTCATCGCGGATTAGTGGGATTCCGGTAGGTTCAAGTCGGAGACTTGAACCAACGAAATGGATGCGTAGAGGACCATGTCCCAGTAATCCGCGAAGAGCCGAATTAATTAACTGTTTGTTTTCTCCAGAATTTGGCGACTCCATCGGATGAGTATCAACTCATGCGGGCGCTATCTGTCATTCCTCGTCACGCCAACAGCGTGACTCCTCGGAATGACGGCGGGCGAGTAATCGCTAGTTTTAGGTTCTAATATTTTCTACTCAACAGCAGAAGTATACCCTTTGCGAATAGCGTACTTTATGAGATCGGCCGTCTTTTTTATTTTGAGCTTTTTCATGATATTGGCGCGATGATGATGGATAGTGCGAACACTGATGCAAAGCATACTCGCAATCTCCTTGCTTGATTTTCCTTCCGCGATCAGTTTTAGAACTTCACGTTCTCTGATGGTTAGAGCTCCAGGGACGAAATTTGATCCTTCTCTGGCCGTATGCTCGAAGATGACATTGGCTATTTGAACCGAAAGGAGAGGTGATATATAAACACCGCCCTGGCGTATCTTTTTGATTGCGGAAAACAATTCCGTATCGGCATCTTCTTTGAGGAGATAACCTTCTGCACCCGCCGATATGGCATGCAATAGATGTTCCTTATCCTTGTGCATCGTGAGGATAAGCACTTTCACAGACGGGTGAGAATTTTTGATCTCGTGGGTGGCCTCTATCCCTCTTAAGTTGGGCATGGAAATATCAAGGATCACCATATCAGGCTTAATCGTCTTTAACATTTTAAGCAATTCGAGCCCGTCCGACACCTCTCCAACGACTGAAAGATCCGAAGTTTCTTCAATAATTCGCTTAATGCCCTGTCTAAACATCATATGGTCATCAGCTAAAAGTACTTGATAAGATTGTATCTTTTTAGAATTCATATTCCGCCTGATCAGTTGTACTGCTGTTCTGCTGATATGCTTTCATCATTATCGCTTTAGCTTCTGGATGACTTCGTTTAGTATTTCGAGGTTCTCGACGGATTCCGCAACAATCGAGAGACTCTCCAAACGTGTAACGGCCTCCGCACAGCCAGCTAAACCGAGCAGATATATCAAATCGCCCTTGACCGGATCTTCAGCCGTTTCCAAATAATGCAGCAAATGAGGGCATGCTTTTTGGGCCAACTGAAGGTTCTCTTCCGTTATCTGCTCCAGCACTACCATGGCTCCCAAACGTTCCGACCAGTTTGGATGTCTTAACAATTCCAGGAACCCTGAGAAGATGACCTCCCTTTGCAGCATCATTCTGGCCAAATGATCAGCATTTCCATCCTTAATGATGCTCAATAATTCTTGCGTACTCAACTTGCCGGGGTCTCTGTGCAGCAATGCATCAACTAACTCCTGAAGCACAATCGAACCCGACCAACGAAATTGATCGTCCAGGATAACGGTCGGCACCGATCTAACTTTGTCATGCTGCGCCATTTCAGGAAAAAGAGTGGCGTCAACTATATCCAAATGGATTTTTTCGTTGCCCATCGGGAGGCCTTGAATCTGTCGGACAACTTCCGGGCAAAAGGGGCAAGTCGGCGCCACATAGACGGTAAGATTCGCCGGCCACTCTACTTTTTCCAAAGCACCCCGCACCGTCTCCGGCAAAGCGAGAGTTTTACTGGCTTGCGCTGCCAGCAATTCGAGAAAAGGATCAAGTTCGCTGCCCTGAGGAATGGCAAGATACCGCCATCCCGTTGCCAGGGTGATGGCAGGCGCTTGATCGGAATCCCCCTTTTCATCAGTGAATAGGATATGGGGAATGAGATCACTCAATACTCGGCAAAATTGCTCAAAATCCTTGCTTTTCTCATGATCTGTTATTAGAAGCTTAAGGGTCACTTCAGCATGGAACTCTTCACTCCATGCTTTGATCTTTTCGAGATCCCGCGAGTCTAACTGCATCAAAAAAGACCTCTCTTAAAAGTCGCAGCAATGCCGTCATTCAAGCCACTGCCGGACCGCACCGTTAATGATATCTTGCAATAGCCTTGTTCGCATTCGCGACTCAGGGCTTCAGCCCCGCTCCAGTAAACGATGCTGGATACCGGATACGGAACATGCCTCTGCAGTTCGATGTATTCTTTATTCGGATATCTATCTATTATGATTCCAAGATTATGTTTTTAATGCAGGTTGGGTTGACTCACGCGCCTGTCGAGACGAAACCCAACGCCTGTTTTGCTGGGTTTCGTACCTCAACCCAGCCTACTCGGAATCCAAAATCATTTTCCTAAACTCTATAGCACCCAACATCCAACATCCGATCTATGTTAGCTCGCATCCACCAGACAAAGGATAGCCTTCTCAATATTCTGCAGCACTTTATTGGCGTGACTTCCCATGAGAAAAGGTTTTCTCTCGTGAAAGCTCTTTTTTCCCATAACAACCATCTGATACCGTCCAAGATTAATCTCATTCAACAAATCTCTAGCAATACCCTCCTTCGTCTGAACGATTCGTTTTTCAACATTGATCGCCGGCACGCCCTGTTCGACGATGGAGTGGCAAGCTTCGTCCATAAATTTCTCGACCTTTCGGGTCCACTCTTGACGCCATTTAGTTATGCGTGATTGGCGATCTTTTTGCTCTTCAGGTCCTAAAATATGACCGTCATCCCAAAACGTGGGCGGAATCGGCGGCATTATATGAAATAAAGTGTAGTGCATTTGTGGGATGGGTGCAAGAAACTCCGTGGCGTAATAGGTTAAAGCGCGCGAGTCTGGAAGGCCCGCCATCGCAATGAGAACCTTGTTGGTTTGGTCGACTTCGCTGTCAACAATCCAAACGGTCCTGTAGCGCGCGTAGTGAGCAACTTTGCTGGATACACTTCCCAGCAGCAAACTCTGGAGTGTGCTCCTGCCGCGCCGCCCGAGAGCTATCGTTCTGATCCTCTCCGCTTCCGCCTTCGCCAAAATATCTTGTGCCGGGTCGAGACATCCCAGGCCAAGTTCCAAGCGGATTCGATTCACGGGAAATCCGGCTTCCTCCAGAGCATTCCGGGACGAACCGAGCACGGCATCTCCCAATTTCTTCTGTAAATCTATCGAAGACCTATCTGATGATTCGATTTCAGCAATTTCTCCCGGGTAGAGCGCTGCCAGTTGCTGCACGCAATGAAAAAGGAGAATGTCACTCCGGGTCTGATCCTTGAGAAGCTTTCCCAAAACAGAAGCAACCTGCAGACTGCTTTCCGATCCATCCACTGCGAAGAGAATACTTTTGTCCATGGGACGTCCTCCTTTGTCTAAGTTTTTGACAAAACTTATGATTGCAATATGTAACTATTCTAATCTAATTCGTGAAGGGGAAGAAGAGCCTAATGAATGGATAAAAAATCTTGAATGTTATTTGTATCGCGCGTTATTCGACAGGGCGGCAGACTTTCCAGGAAAATCCGTCCGTACCCCTTGGTAAAGAGCCTGGTATCAAAAATTACTACCACTCCTCTATCCTTGGAGGATCGGATCAGACGCCCGACACCTTGCTTCAAATTTATTACCGCTCTTGGCACTTGATAATTAAAAAAAGGATTCACCCCTTTCTCGGAAAAGTAATCCATCCGTGCGGCGACTAAGGGATCTTCAGGAACTTCAAAAGGTAACTTGTCTATCATCAGGCAGCTTAGAGCCTCTCCGGGCACGTCAATACCCTGCCAAAACGAGCTGGTTGCCAGCAAAATCGAGTCGATCTTTTGTTTGAACTCGTTCAGCAACTGCCGTTTTGGCTTGTCCCCCTGCAATAATATTGGATAAGGTAGAAGATCCTTCAAATATCGATAAGTGGCATTAAGGTTCTTGTAACTGGTAAACAGTAAAAGTGCTCGTCCTTTGGTCTTATTCAAGATCTCTGCAGCCTCGCGCGCCATCATGCTGCAAAACTGAGGCGACTGCGGCAGCGGAAAGCGGCCTGGAACATACAAAAGCGCTTGTTTCTCATAAGCAAAAGGCGAAGACAGCATGAGTTCTTGTGTCTCCTCGGGCATTCCGAGATTTTCCCGCAAGAAGTTCAAAGATCCGGCAATAGAGAGCGTAGCGGAGGTTAAAACAACCTTCTTAGTTTGCTCGAACAACCACTCGTTGCAGATGGAGCTTACTTCGATGGGAGTTGCATGGATGAAGACTGAGCGCGCCCCAAGCTCATACCAATAAACCAGGGAGGGATCCGGCTTTTCAAGCATCTGGCTTAGGACAATACCCAGTTCAGAGCTGCGGCGAGTGAACGAATCCAAAACTGACTGATTATTCCGCAACACCCCTAAACAGGCGTTCAATTGCTGCAGAGCGTGAATCATTTCCCGGCAGATTCGGCTAAAATTTCCATCCGACTCTCCGAAGATAAGAGGATATCTGCCTCGATCTCCCCGAGAATTGGAGAACTGTTGATAGAAGCTTCTGTTCAAGACTTCAAGGTGTTCAACAATTCTCATGACCTCCCCGATCTTCTGGGGCTTAGAAGATTTTCCGGACCACTCTCGTTGGATATCCCGGCCGAGCTCGGTGATTCTGGAATTGCTGAACTCCAGTCCGAAATATAGTCCGATTACCGTCTCCAACTGATGAGCTTCGTCAAAAATGACCGCATCGTAGTCAGGCAGGATTTCACCATGCCCTTTTCTCCGCAGAGCCAGATCAGCAAAGTAAAGGTGATGGTTCACTATCAGCAGGTCAGTGCGGGCTGCTTCCTGGCGGAGCAGCGATAGGAAACAGCGTGCATGTTCGGCGCACTGTTGACCGAGGCATTGTTCACTGCTCGAGCTTACTTCGCTCCAGGTGCGGAAATTATCCGGAAGCCAATGGATCTCGGCGCGGTCTCCCGTTGCCGTCGTTTCTGCCCAACCCTGGAAACGGCGAAACAATTTGGCTTCTTCCTTATTCCATAGAGTTGGTTGGTGGGAAAATAACTTGAATTTTCGGCGGCAAAGGTAGTTTTTTCTTCCTTTTAGGCAAAGGGCCTGCAATCGAGGGAAAATATGTTCTTTCAAGAAAGGAATGTCGTGATCGAGGATCTGATCCTGCAGGGTCTTGGTTCCGGTTGAAACAATCACCTTCTGACCGCTAAGGAGAGCCGGAATCAGGTAGGCCCATGTTTTTCCGGTGCCAGTGCCGGCTTCAACTACAAGGGGCATCCCACCCTGCAGGCTGGCTAGAACCGCATCAGCCATCCTTACCTGTGAAGAACGATACTCGAAGCCCGATACCTTTTGAGCCAGGATTCCTTCGGGTCCAAAATAATGATGCATTGAATTTGTCTTAACGGATCATTTACTCCAACGGCTTAAAAGAGGTCGCTTTTGAAGAACGATTGCGAGGTTGATCGAGTCATTTGGGAAGGCACTGATTCGGATGGAATAGAGACTCTATCCGAAGGCAAATGATTCTCCAGAAAAGCAGCATAAACCGCGTTGCGATCACCGATTGACGCGCGTGCACCCGTGGAGGGGTTTATCTTCGCAAACACAACTCCGGGTGGAATACTGAAACCCTCAACGGGTTTATCTTTCAACCATTCTTCCATGAAATAAACCCAGATAGGGCATGCCGCACGACCACCGGTTTCTTTTCCACCCAAAGAAATATTATGATCGTCATGGCCCACCCAAACTCCGGCTAGAAACGAAGGTGTATAACCGATGAACCAAGCATCCTTTAAATCATTTGTGGTGCCTGTCTTGCCGGCGGCAGGTCGCCCCAGACTCTTAGCTCGCTGGCCGGTACCTTGTTGAACGACATCCTGCAGCAAGTGCGTCATCACATAAGCGGTTTGAGGAGAAATCACAGATTCCCGTTGAACCTCGTGCTCCTCCAGCAAATTGCCGTTACGGTCAACAACCTTGCTGATCATATATGGGGTCACTCGTTGGCCGTGGTCTGCAAAGGTGGAGTATGCGCCTATGAGCTCCCAGAGAGTAACACCCGACGCTCCCAAAGCCAGCGACAACGTGGGAGTCAGAGGAGTCGTGATACCGAGTCTCCTGGCATAATCCACAGCGTAGTCGATACCAACGGCGTCGAGCAATTTTACCGTAACTACATTCCGTGAATGAATTAAGGCACTTCTAAGCAAAATGGGCCCCCAGAACCTTCTGTCATAATTGGACGGCTTCCAGGGTCCTTGCAAGCTCGGATCCTCTCTGACGATCGGCGAATCGATCAAGATGGAAGCCTCTGTGAAGCCCTTATCGAGGGCGGCGGAGTAGATTATAGGCTTGAAAGCCGAACCGGGTTGGCGGATGGCTTGAGTGACCCGGTTGAATTGACTTCTCTCGAAGTCCCTGCCACCCACCATGCAGAGCACTTCACCGGTGTCATTTGCAATCGCAAGAACGGCACCCTCGATGTCAGGCGTTTGATCGAGCGAGGTCCTCCAGTCGCCGTTTTCCTGCCGTTCCTCGAGTCGTATTGAGATTATGTCGCCGGGCTGGAACATTTTGGAAGCACGAGCGGATGACATTCGGGTCCATTCCCATCCTGATGGAGGAAGGCGGCCCCTGCCCTGGCCAAAATCAACCAGATAGGATTTGGAATCGGGCAGATACTCCAGCACTAAAGCTTCCAGAACCTTGCCCTCGGTCAACTGATCTTCTCTCCCCTTGAGTTCCGCCAGAAAACTCTCCCACTTCTGCTTCGATAGATGTCGTTTGGTTTTTCGGTAACCATGGCGCTTATCAATTTCCCGTAGCCCGCGATCCAGAGCGAGCTCCGCATACTCCTGCGCTTTGGGGTCCATCGTAGTGTAGATCTGCAACCCTTCCTTATAGAGGCCATCCCTACCGTAGCGTTGCTCTATCTGCCGCCGTACTTCCTCCGAGAACGAATTAAGATTCTTTAGAGTCCAATGGCGGGGCTGCTGCAGTTGCAATGGTTCTGCGAAAGCTTTATCGGCGGTTTCCGGGGAGATGAATCCAACCTCTACCATCCTTTGCAAAACATACTTTTGCCGCTCTCGGGCTGCTGATAAATCCTGAAAAGGCGAAAACCTGCTTGGAGCCTTCGGCAAACCCGCCAAAAGCGTCGCCTGCGCCAATGTCAACTCTGCGGCATGTTTGCTAAAATAAGTCTGGGAGGCCGCCTCTACTCCATACGCACCAGATCCAAAATATATCTGATTCAAATAGAGTTCCAGGATTTGGTCCTTACTCAAAGATTGATCGATTCGATACGCAAGCATCGCTTCTTTGAGTTTACGCACCCAAGTCCTTTCCGGGGTGAGCAGCAGCGATTTGACCACCTGCTGAGTTATGGTACTGCCCCCTTGAACGATTTCGCCGGCCTGCAGGTTCTTCATAAAAGCTCGAACGATACCCTGCAAATCTACCCCTCCATGCTCATAGAAGCGCACATCTTCGGCCGCTAGAAAAGCCCTGATCACATAAGGCGACATTTGTTTCAGTGGAACAAGAAATCGGCGTTCTGTATAGAATTCACCAATTAGCGAACCGTCTCTGGCATATACACTGGATACCAGCGGCGGGTGGTAGTTTTTAAGAGACTCCGTGCTGGGCAGAGAACCGTTGAGCTGAATGTAAAACGCGAAAACAGCAAGACCAGTAGCCAGAAACAACAGACAAACCATTCCCACCGCAGCGGACAATACCCATCTGCCCACAGTTGACTTCGGAGCCTTCTTGAAAGGGCTTGGTTGAGGCATTCAGATAACCTCCCTAAATAGAGGAACGAGATCAACACACGAGAAATCGTTCCGGGCATTGATGATGCCATATTTTAGAATGTTTCAATGCCGGCATCATGCTCATCCATAGTACAAGTTTCGCCATATTAACTTGATCAACCCTTTGTTACAATAGGATTAGTCTTGTTTCAGCTTTGATTCCTATTATTCACGAACTGCCTCATGGCAGATGACGGGGCTAAAGCCGCGCTGATCGGTAACCCACAAAGTCGCTTTGCTGGCCATGTTTTCCTCCTACAAACTTGATCTTGCATGCAACCAATTTTAGCTTTGATTTAAACCCGCGGGTATCGCCAAGACCTGCGCGGGCGGTGGTTGCGTCATAGCCCAGGGCCTTGTGGCGTTCCCATGACGCCCACCAGGGGCAAGGCCGCCACGATATCCGATCGGCTTGTGCATATAGGGTTTATCCCCGCCCGGAATCGGGTGTCCAAATTTCTGATTAAAGGAGAACCGAACGGTGAAAGCTATCTGTTTTTATGAACACGGCGGCCCTGAGGTAATTCGTTATGCGGATGTAGACGACCCCACACCCGCATCGGACCAAGCACTCATAAAGGTTGAAGCCTGTGCCCTGAATCATTTGGATATTTGGGTGCGGAGAGGCTGGCCTGGGTTGGAGCTGAGCATGCCTTTTTGGGGAGGCGCCGATGTAGCTGGAGAGATCGTCGAACTAGGAGATGAAGTCAAGGAATGGAGGATCGGCCAACGCGTTGTCGTGGATCCTGGAATCAACACGCTCAAAGATGAATTCACCCGCCGAGGGGAACACAGTCTGAGCCCCGGCTACCACATCTTGGGAGAAAATATGCCGGGCGGTTTGGCGGAATATGTCGCCGTTCCGGCTGAAAATCTTCATGCCATGCCGGACAATCTAGATTTTCCGCACGCCGCTGCACCTTTGCTGGTAACGGTCACGGCCTGGCGCATGCTCATACATCGGGGCAGGTTGCGAGCTGGAGAATCCGTACTGGTAGTTGGAGCCGGCGGCGGGGTCAACACGATGGTCACGCAGATTGCAAAACTTGCCGGAGCGACAGTCTTTGTGGTGGCCAGTGATGCGACCAAGGCAGAAAGAGCTAAGCAGCTTGGCGCGGACTTTGTCATAGATCGCTCCGAGAAAGATTGGGGGCGGGAAGTCAACCGATTAACCGACAAACGAGGTGTAGATCTGGTTGTAGACAACGTTGGGGCAGCAACCATCAACACCAGCATGAAAGTGACGACACGCGGCGGTAGAATCGTCATTATCGGCAATACTAGTGGCCCAAAAGCGGAAATCGATATTCGCTACATTTTCGGCAAGCAGATCAGCCTGATCGGAAGTACTATGGGCACGCATCAAGACTTTCGTGATATTACCGCACTGCTTTGGAAGGGTCGGCTCAAACCAATTATCGACAGAGTCATGCCCCTTAGTGAGGGCGCTGAGGCTTTTCGCATAATGGAGAGCAGCGATCAATTCGGTAAGATTGTGCTGGTCCCATGAAACGTCAGACTCCCATTTGTTTCACGACTTCTCGGAAAATGATGAGTTTTTGCACATCTTGCGTGCCTTCGCCTAACGATGACGCCCAAGCGTCCATGGGAAATTTGTGAATGGGATGCTCTTGGATTACCGAAGCAGCACCGAACAGATCTGCGGCCCAGGCGCTCACTGCGCGAGCTATTTCCACGGACAGGTATTTGGCGATTGAAGCTTCAAGTCTGAAGTCGTTGCCTCGATCCTTAGTCCAGCAAGCTTTCCAGAGTGTCAGCCTGGCTGCCTCCAATTTTGCGTAATAATCCGCCGCTTCAAACGACTTGGCCTGAAAATCGAGCAACTTCTGCCCGAAAATCTTTCTCGATCCAGCGTGCCGGATGCCCAGCTCGAAAGCACCGAGAGCGGTCCCTATGGTAAGAGCACTAATGGATAGTCTACTGTTGGTAAATATCTCCAGTACTTGGTGCAATCCCCTGCCCTGTTGTCCGAGCAGATTTTCCTGTGGAATAAAAACATCCTTGAGCTGAATTCGGGAGAGATCGGAAGGAATCCAGACCTGTTTGTTCAATTTCTTTCGAGAAACACCCTCTGCAGACAAATCGACAATGAACATGGACATTCTTTTATTTCTCGGGGCCTCGGGACTCGTGACGGCCGTAACAATGGCCAAATCGCTGAGAGTCCCATTGGTGGCGTAAGCCTTGGTGCCATTAAGCACCCAGCCGCCTTCGGCTTTCTCGGCTCGCATCGCGACATTGGCCACATCACTGCCCGCGGTCGGCTCAGTGTTGCCAAGGCAAATCAGACTCTCGCCACGCACTGCCCGACCCAAATAAGCTTCTTTCTGCTTCTCTGAACCGAACAAATGAAGCCCCAGAGTCCCAAGTGAAATATGCACAAGAACCGCCACCGCGACACCTGGAGAGAAGTGACGAGAGATATTCGAACATTACCGCATGTTGTATAGCAGATTGCTCTGCTATTCGGCCGTTTTGTGTGTCGAACCCGAGCCAGCCACCTTTACCCAACGCCAGAAAAAAGCTTCGAGGCACCATTCCTTCCTGGTACCAGGAAGCCAGATGAGGCACCATGTGTTGCTCTAAGAAATCCTTGTAGCGCTTTTTCCCGGCCACTATCTCTTGAGGTACAATGAAATCCATTTATTCTCCCCTGCTCCTCGGTGGTATAGCTTCCAAGATTATGTTTTTATCGAATTCTCGGATAAAAGACTTCAATAAGGTGGATCTAATGCTCACCAGTCGGCACAGCCACCAAAGATTCCGCTTGAGATCTAAATAATCATTGTGATGAGACAAAACAACAGAGCGCCAGAACGAAGTCTTAACCTCAAATAAAGCTGTGAGAGTTAAAATGGGCTCGGTTTCCCACCTTGACAAACCAGACCTCAGTAAGTATTTATGAACGCGCAATTTCTTCCGGTTTTCAATATTTCATTCACAAGGCAGGGAAGGCGTTAGAAGCGGGTTAAGTAGATGGAAAAATGCTGTCGCTATATTTTATCAATCGCTCTTATGTCAGCGGCTCTGCTGCTTCAGCAGGCCTGTGCTCCCTTCAAATCAACCAGAGTTGCAGCGGTTGCATTCACGATGCAGGATGTGGCGAAGGCGGCAGCCAAACAGTCTGATTTGACAGTCATTCGTGAAGGTACTCCGGCCTACCTAATGCTGGTTGATGGCATGCTTGAAGCCTATCCTCAAAACACTGAACTGCTTACAGCTGGATGCCGTGCCTACAGCTCCTATGCCTCCTCATTTCTCTCCGACGATCAGCAGAATGAGGCCGGAGCACTCTACCAAAAGGCAAAGCTTTACGGATTTCGGGCTCTCTCCAGCAGCTATGACTTTGCAAAAACTGCTTCGGGCAGTCTCGATGACTTCCAATCGCTCCTCCAAAAATACAATAAAAGCGATGTCCCGGCGTTGTTTTGTACTGCCAACGCCTGGGCCAGCTGGATCAGCAACAACATGGACAGTGTTGAAGCATTGGCGGACCTCGCACCATTGGAAGCGACCATGAAACGCCTTCTAGAACTGGATGATACTTATTACTATGGCGGGCCTCATTTGCTAATGGGCGTTTACCTTGCAGCGAAGCCGAAAGCGCTTGGAGGCAACACAGAGGAAGCCAAAAAGCAATTTCAACAGGCGTTTGCGCTTGGGGCAGATAAATTGCTCATGTCCAAGGTACTTTATGCTCAATATTACGCCCGCGGCATCAAAAATCGAGACCTTTACGTGCAGACCCTGGAAGAGGTGATTGCGGCTCCTTCGGACCAGGTGCCGGAACTGACGCTTGCCAACACTGTAGCCAAAAAAGAAGCTCGCAACTTGCTTGATAAGACGGAGGAATATTTTGCAAAACAACCCTGACAATAGCGAAGTTTATTACAGCGGGGGCTTTTCCGAGAAACCCTCTCATCCGTCATTCGCGCGAAGAGTACCGGCCTGCGAGTTGCGAACCGCAACCAAGCGTGGAAGTCGCTCAGTGACCTCATCGTCATTCCCGCATGTTGTTAGCGGGAATCCAGAAAGTGGGGCATGGATGCCCGCCCTCGCGGGTATGACAGGCAGGATATTAATCCAAAGGCGGGAACCCGATAATCATAAGAAGCTGTTTATTCCACTCCTCGTTCTTTTTCTAAGCGTGCTGGCGATCCTCACTCCCCATCCTGGTTGGGCGGCGCCTGAACATGAAATCAAACTGGCGACTCTTGCGCCGGAAAACAGCTCCTTGATGCGCATTTTTAACGAGATGAACGATGAGCTTCTGAAAGTGACCAACGGCCGCTTAGGGCTCAAGATGTATGCGGGGTTTGTTTTGGGAAACGAAGCGGATGTGCTTCGCAAGCTCCGCATCGGACTTGTTAACGCAGCGGTTTTCACCAATACCGCTCTAACTGATATAAACCCGGATCTTCGAGTCTTGCAGCTTCCCTTCTTGTTTAACAATTATGAGGAGGTCGATGATGTGCTGGCCAAGGTACGGGAAAACCTGATAAATGGTTTTGCCAAACGCGGTTTTGAGGTTTTGGGTTTTCCGGAGCTCGGATTTATTTATTTTATGTCCAAACAGCCCATTGCGGATCTTAATGACCTGAAGGGCAAAAAAGTCTGGGCACAGGCGGATGCTCCCATGGCCAAAGCTTTTGTCGACAGTGTCGGCGTTTCGACCGTTGCCATCACCGCACCCGATGTATTGATGGCTCTACAGACAAATCTTGTGGATGTTGTATACAACTCGCCCTATTACGCCTTGGTCACTCAGTGGTACACCCAGGTCAAGTACCTCACCGATCTCCCGCTTTCCTATATCGGCGCATGCCTGCTGATGGACAAAAAAACCTATGATCGACTCCCCAAAGACCTGCAACAGAATCTGAAGGAAGTCACTTCAAAGTACTTAGATCTACTCGTGAAAAAGACCAGACAAGATAATAGCGAGGCACTCAAGGCGATGTTAAATCGCGGAGTGCAAAAGGTTGTCCCCACCGAGGCGCAAGCCAAGGGCTTCCGGGAGCTGAGCGCCAAAGTGGTCGAAGGTCTTGGACCGCAGGTTTTACCCATCGATTTTCTAACTAAGGTTAAAGCCGAACTCTCCACTTACCGGGCTAGCCACCAGTAAGATTCCAATGAGAGCCTTTTCCCTACATGAGATCAGGGATATCGATGGCTTGTTCGGCCGCATCGAGAAATGGGTGCTGGTTCTCCTGCTTGGCTTTCTGATCGGCTTTTCCCTTCTACAGATCATCCTGAGAAATTTTTTCTCGACTGGATTTGTCTGGGGCGATACTGTGCTGCGCCACGCTGTATTGTGGATCAGCCTTCTTGGAGCGGGACGCGCCACTGCGGAAGACAAGCACATCCGCATTGACTTGCTGCCCAGGTTGCTGCCGAAATCCGGAGCAGCCGTACTCTCCGTCCTCATTGACTTGTTCTCATTCGCTGTTTGTGTCGTACTCATTTACGCGTCGTGGAGTTTCATAAGCAACGAGATGGCGGCGGCCACTTTTGCCTTTGGTCGAATTCCTCTTTGGTGGTTTGAGTCCATTTTTCCATTCAGTTTCACAGTAATGGCTGTCAGGTTCGCACTTCGGGTATTTTCCGGAATCGGTCTCTCATGACGAGAAGAACGGAGGTCCGCCGACCGTGACATACGTTATCAGCGCACTTCTCGTATTGTTGGCGCTGTCCGGCACTCCGCTTTTCATTGTCATATCGGCCGCTGCCCTGGTCAGTTTTTATGCATTGGGTGTGGATCTATCGGTGGTTGTCATCGAAATGTACCGATTGGCCGCCAACCCGATGTTGATTGCCCTGTTGCTGTTCGCTTTCGCCGGCTACGTTCTAGCTGAGAGCGGAGCCAGCCAGAGGCTCGTCAAACTATCCAGCGCCGTTTTTGGGCGAATGCCGGGCGGACTTGCGGTTGTAACTCTTGTGGTATGTGCTCTCTTTACAGCCCTTACGGGCGCGTCCGGCGTTACTATTGTGGCGCTGGGCGGCATTCTACTACCCGCCCTTTTGGCCGACAGCTATTCTGAAAAATTCTCCTTGGGACTCCTCACCAGTTCGGGCAGCCTTGGGGTCCTTTTTCCCCCAAGTCTTCCCTTGATAATTTACGGAGTAGTGACCGAAACGAGTATCCCCCAATTATTTTTGGCCGGTCTTTTACCCGGCCTTCTGATCGTTCTGCTTCTCTCTCTTTATGGTATTTACCACGGCATGCACACGGCCGCTCATGCACCATTCTCAATCAATAAACTGTATGGGGCTGCTCGAGAGGCTTGTTGGGAAATGCTTTTGCCGG
This sequence comes from uncultured delta proteobacterium, assembly GCA_963781715.1. GTDB lineage: Bacteria > Desulfobacterota > Syntrophobacteria > Syntrophobacterales > Syntrophobacteraceae > Desulfoferrobacter. The sequence goes on along the minus strand of CAWAGW010000010.1, from coordinate 1,983,371 downwards.
TTGTGGTTTTTGGGGGTATCTTTGGCGGCTTTCTGGTGCTGAGTGAAGCTGCTGCAATCACTGTTGCCTATGTGCTACTGGTCGAAATGGTCATTCATCGGGAAGTCAAATTGAAAGATATGCCCACCGTTGTCATAAAGACGGTGATGATGGTAGGGGGTATCATTATTATCCTTGGAGCTTCTCTTGCCTTCAACAGCTTCTTGATAGATCAGCAGATACCCAACCGGATACTCGAATTGATGCGGACATATGTTGAAAACAAATACGTCTTTTTGATCATACTGAATTTCTTCCTGCTGATAGTCGGCTGTGTGTTGGATATTTTTTCTGCTCTAGTTATCGTAGTTCCGCTTATTGTGCCGCTCGCCACCAGTTACGATGTCAATCTACTGCACCTTGGCGTGATTTTCCTCACAAATCTTCAAATCGGGTATTCCACCCCTCCCATCGGGATGAATCTCTTTATTGCCAGCCTCCGATTCAATCGGTCGATCATTCAGTTATCGATCGCCACTCTGCCCTTTCTGGGCATATTACTGCTGGCACTTGCAATCATAACCTTTTTCCCTCCACTGAGCCTCGTGCTGATCAAATAGCAAGAGCATCAAACCCTAGCCATCCTTAATTTATTCTAACAGCATGGGTAACGCCCCCCGCTCATTCCATGGGGAGCAACGAGGCATTGTTTATTCGCGGGCAAACCTCTGAGGAGGCATAAATGGAACGGAACATACAGTATTCCTACCAGTCAAAATACCATGTTAACCCTATTACCTGCAGGACCTTAAGACCTTATTTTGTTTTTCAGAAGACATATCAAAACACATCTGCCACTCTCCCACTCGTGAGAAGCCAGGTCAGGCCACCCCCCAGCCTCCTGGCTTTCCTCTTTTACGGCATACGATCGAAATCGGTTCACTCCCCTCCGGATCATCGCTCGGTAAGATCTTTAAAGAAGGAGCAAATACATGGAAAGCGACAATAAAAAGACCTCATTACGAAAGGCTAGCAAAGCGATTCACATGGGAAATCTGGCTTCTCCCATATACGGGGAAGTTTCGGTGCCGATTTTCCAGAGTGCCACGTTTTCCTTCCCTAACATTGAAGAAGGAGCAGCTCGATTTTCCGAAGAACATCCGGGGTTCATATACAGCCGCTTGGACAACCCCACGGTGAAGGCCTTGGAAGAAAATATAGCCGCCCTTGAAAATGGTACGCGAGGATTGGCAACATCATCAGGCATGGCAGCCATCAGTACTCTTTTTCTGGCGCTGCTCGATAATAATTCACATGTGGTTGCAACGGATGCGCTCTATGGATCGACGCGACTTATTCTGGAATCCGAATTTTCACGTTTTGGAGTAGCTTCCACTTTTGTAGATACCTCCAACTCGGATAATCTCCGCAAAGCACTGAGCCCCGAAACTCGGCTAGTCTTCGTTGAAACGCCGACCAATCCCACCATGAGTATCACCGACCTGCGCGCGACAGCCGAAATAGCTCATCAACATGGAGCGTTGCTGGCAGTGGATAATACCTTCGCAAGCCCCTATCTGCAGAGACCGCTGGAGTTTGGGGCCGATATAGTTGTACACAGCCTCACCAAATACATTAACGGTCACAGTGATGCGCTAGGCGGTATGATCGTAGTAGGAAATGACGAACTGCACCTCAGGATCAGGAAAATTCTGCGTTTTTTTGGCTCCGTTATGGACCCCCATCAAGCGTGGCTGATACTGCGTGGGGTGCGCACCCTGCCCGTTCGGATGGAGAAGGCTCAACAGAACGCAATGCGATTGGCGGAGTTTCTTCGAACACACCGCAAGGTCGCCTGGGTTCGTTATCCAGGGCTTCAGAGTCACCCCCAACATGAGCTCGCCAAAAGGCAAATGGATGGCTTTGGCGCGATGCTCTGCTTTGGAGTCAAACAAGGACTTGACGGAGGAAAGATGCTATTGAACAACGTACGTCTCATAACCCTCGCTGTCTCGCTAGGCGGCGTGGAGTCCCTGATCGAACATCCCGCTTCTATGACTCATGCCTCCATACCCCGCGAAGAACGGTTACAAGCCGGCATCTCGGATGAACTGGTAAGACTCTCTGTTGGATGCGAAGATTATGAAGATCTTCAGGAGGATTTGGATCAGGCTCTAAACAAGATTTCCTGAGAGATTCGAAAAAAAGTTCATTGACACAAGCGGCATCCGGCATTTTCCCGATCTCGCAAGCTCCCTCCCCTCGAGTGTGCTAGAAGTCAATACCAGGCTGGGGCTCGATATCCTTTCGATAAGCGTGTTTGATTTCCTTTACTTCGCTTACGGTGTCTGCAAGTTCGACAATTTCAGGATGTGCATCCCGACCGGTCAGGATCAAGTGCATCAAGGGAGGCTTCATCCTGAGCAGTTTCAGCACCTGATCGAGATCCACCAATTGGAGCTTAAGTGCATTGTTTATTTCATCAAGTATGACCAGGTCGAACTTTCCCGATTCAATCTTTTCTTCCGCAATACGGATCGCCCTTTGCGCTGCTTCCCGATGGACTGAATGGGGGTAAGGATTGCCTTCGACCCCGCAAAAACCCATCCCCGTGGGAATTATCTCGACATCGCACGCAAGCTTTTTGATACCGTCCCATTCTCCAGTGTAGAGATCCCCTTTCATGAACTGAATCATGGAAACCTTCATTCCATGCCCGCAGGCTCTCACAAGCATCCCTACAGCAGAAGAAGTCTTGCCTTTACCGTAACCTGTAACAACAACGACTAAACCTACCCTCTTTTTCGGTTCAAGGTGCTTGACTTCCAAATTCAACCTAAAGCTTTCCGACTCTTCATTTTCCATTATCCACTCCTGACTTGCACCTACCCTTAAATCCTGTAGCGCAGGGCTTTAGCCTTGCTATATGCGGGACTAAATCCATCCGATGGGCCAGCCTCTGGCCGCAACGCCAACATCTGCTTAATACATGTACGCATCAATTTGCTGAATTCAACCGGTGCTCTTCCTCAGCGCACTTGACTATTGCCTTTAACTTTAGAAAATAGTTCACTTACAACCGCTGAAAACAAAATGCTTGTTGATATAGGAGAAAGCTGGTGTCGGGTATTCAGGAGATTTTAGTAGTTCTTGTGGTCATTTTAATTTTGTTTTACCTGCCAAAACGGACGGGCGGACAGCAGCCTAAGAAGAGAGGAGGTCTCTCCGAAGCTCTGTCCGGCAAAATACGTCTGGCGCTCTTAATCTCTTTTGTTTGGCTTGCGTGTACGGCATATTTTCTTAAGCCGTGGCAAAACAAGATCTTCCCTTTTCTCTATTTGGGCCTTGGTCCGGTGGTTATGGGGTGGGGGGTTAGCTGGGTTATCTTCGGTTTCCGGAAACATTTGTGATGGCCGGAACCCCGTTTTCGCAGTTCGTCATAACTCGCACAACTATTCGCATTCAGCACCACGATTCCTTTACTGAGTACCTGGAGCTAATTGATAAATGTAAATATCCGGGTTAAAAGAAAGAGCCGAACGAGCCGACCAGAGGGTCACTGAGAGAAAAGAACCCATTTTCATTTAAACCTCGAGGGCGCAAAGTAAGCATCAGGAATAAATTTGAGGAGAACGTATAAATGACACGAGAAGAAAAAATCGAAGCAGTTCAGCAACGCGCAAAAAAGAATTTTTCATCGGGTTATAATTGTGCCGAATGTGTCACAGAGGCTGTTTTCAGCCTGCTGGAGAGCGGCTTGCCGGATGAAGTGAAAAAGCTTGCCACCGGATTCGGTGGCGGTATTGGGCTGTACGGCGATACCTGCGGAGCGTTGGCAGGCGCTGTTATGGCTGTTAGTGCCTTCCATGGCAGAAGTTCACTTCCTGCAGGCGAAGGCAAAGAAGTCCTCATGCAGTCCAAAGATCAATTATATGGTAAACCCGGTCTCTACCGTCTGTTCAACCAGATCCCCAACAGAATCAGGCAAAAATACGGCGAAACGTTGTGCAGAGGCATAGCTGCACAATGGCGTGACAACTGGCTCTGCCGCGACCATGCGTTCCATTGCCGTGGAGTCATAATCGATGCAGCAGGGATTGCCGCAGACTTAATACTTTCCGACACCCACGAACTGGCCTCTCAGAATTTCGGGGAGAACGTAGAAAACCTCAAGGATTGATGCCTAATGCCCATAGCAGATAAGATGGACATTCACCGCTGTCTGGAAATCCTTGAATTGGATCATACTCCATCTTCAGCTGAGATCAGGCAAGCCTACAAAGACTTGGTCAACGTATGGCATCCGGATCGTTTCGTTCATAACCCACGATTGAGAGAAAAGGCAGAAAAGAAGCTTAAAGATATCAATAGGGCCTACCAGTCGCTGATTTCGCAATGGGGCATGAATTCAGAGCAATCTGAGCTGCATCATAGTGGCACAGAAAAATCAGAATACCAGGGTAGTACAAAAGCTCCTCCAAACCACCCGAGCCATTTGCCGAAAACCGGCAAGACTGAACTGGCTGTTGAATTTGGAACCCGTGCAGTCATGACAGTCTGTTATTCCCTGTACAAGGTTTTTAATCATGTGGTTGCCGAACTGGAAGCCAAGGCAGAACGCGAAGCTAATGCCGAAGGGCAAAAACCCAACAAACGATAGACATTAGGGATCAGAGGCGTTCTGACAGCAATAACAAACCCACTTTAATCCTGACAGTCAGACACACATGACCCCGTGCTTTTGAAAAGTATCTGTTTTCATTGGCATTACAATTTACCACCAACAACAGGGAGTCAGCGATTTGGTCCCCCCCCTTTTGCAAAGGGGGGTTAGGGGGGATTTTTCAACCTGCTGATTCTCATTTAAAATCCCCCTAAATCCCCCTTTGCGAAAGGGGGACTTTCAATACCCACGGGGGGCATGTGTGTCCAACTAACAGACTTTAATCGGAGAGCTACCCGGCAACTTCTCTTCCCAACCTAACCGTCAATCAGGCGATCAATCGCAAACAGAAAGTCACAAAGAGACGTGAGATTCCCAGCAAACGGGGGTTTGGAAGAGTTGCAGAGGTAGCTTTGACGGAAATTATTCGGTGAAAGAACAAACAGCCGGTTTGCCGGTAATGCTAAACTTGCGAGGCCCCTTGCTTATGACGGCATCAGCATTGCTCTTTGCCGTCCTTGACAGCTTTATAAAGTTGCTAGGCCCTCCTTTTAGGATTTGGGACATCGCGTTTTATCGATTTGGATTCGGCCTGATCGTATTAGTGTCTATCTTTGGTTGGAAAAACAATCCATTTCGAAGCAACGACTTGAAGCTTCTAATCATTCGAGGAATCGTCGGCAGCCTGGCGTTTCTCTCTCTCGTTGCAACCATCCAACTGATTCCCATCTCCACCGCCATGGTCCTCTTTTATTCTTTTCCGGCCTTCGCCGCCCTATTTTCGACCCTGTTTCTGAGTGAGAAGGTCACAAGATTTGAAGCGTGCTGCATCGTTTTGACCTTTTGCGGTGTGGCACTTATATTCGACTTGACTGCGGGGGGCGCATTGCTTGGCCAGCTGACAGGACTGCTTGGAGCCTGTTTCGCAGGGCTGGCCATTATCGCTATTAAGAAACTTCGGAACACTAACGGTCCGGTTATCATTTATCTCTACTTCTGCTTACTTGGGGCTGCAACTGCGCTTCCTCCGTTTGTCGCCAATCCCCATTTCCCAAGAACTCATGTTCAGTGGTTCCTGGTCATCGGGATAATGATCTCATCACTGATTGCTCAGCTTTTGATGAACCAGGGATTCCACTACTGCAAGAGCTGGGAGGGTGGACTATTTTTGACCAGTGAGGTTATTTTTACTTCACTCTTTGGGGTATTTTTTCTGAATGAAATCACCTCATGGCGGTTCTGGCTGGGTGGAAGTTTAATAATAACAAGCATCATTGCACTCAATTGGGGCAATGCTCGAAGAATTTCATACCGCGGAGTACCTCCCCCGCCCTCCGACCTCTGACCTCTGTCCTCTGTCTACCCAGTGTTCCTTAGACCTTGGGCAATCCCGTTGAGTGTGGTACCGAGTGCACGTTCCAGCAGTTCAAGGGAAGAACTTTCCCAGGCTTCTCTCTTTTTGCGGAGCAGACTGACCTGGAGCAGAGAAAGTGGGTCCAGATACGGATCCCGGTGACCAATATCAGTTTGAAGCATTGGCTGGTCCATTAGCAGGTATTTGGTTTCACGGATTTTTAATATTGTCTCAACAGTTCGCTGATATTCGACTTCGAGTTCTTTCAGCAGAGAGCCGGCATTGCTCAAATGCTCGACGTACAAACGCGCGATTTCCAGATCCGTCTTCGCACAGATCATTTCAATTTTTCCCAAAAGATCGTCAAAAAAACACCATTTACGCGCCATGCTGCGCAACAGTTCCAATCCTTGAGCGTCGTCGCAGAGCTTGGAAAGAGCGGTTCCTACCCCAAGCCATGCTGGAACATTGAGGCGAATTTGGGTCCAGCCGAACACCCAGGGGATGGCACGTATACCCTCCATGGTCCCGGCGCTTCCCTGCCGATAGGCGGGTCTTGAACCGAAATGGACATGAGCCAGCTCACGAACCGGGGTAGCGGTCTGAAATAGTTCAAAGACCTCATCATTCTCATGAACCAGCTTGCGGTAAACCGGCAGCGCCAAGTCGGCAAGCTGTTCCATCGTTTCGTGAAAACGGGCATCCTCGTCCGGTTCAAGATCCTGGCACCAGTCAGGAAATGAAACCAGCAGCGTGCCCGATAAGATTACTTCCAGCGAGCGATCTGCAATCGGCTGCAGCCCGAATTTCTGTGAAATGACCTCACCCTGTTCGGTGATCTTAATACGTCCTTGGGCGGTTCCCGGAGGCAGCGCCAGAAGAGCACGTAAGACAGGGGATCCGCCTCCGCGACCCACCGTTCCGCCGCGACCATGAAACAGAGTCAAATCGATGCCCGCCTCCTGGCAGACTTTGGTGAGATCCTCCTGGGCTTTGTGCAAGATCCAAGCAGAAGGAATGAGACCGACATCCTTTGCCGAGTCCGAGTAGCCGATCATCACTTCCTGGCGCATCCCGCGTGCCCTCAGTTGGCGGCTGTAAGCGGGGTGGGCAAATAAAGATCTCATGACCTTCGGGGCGTTTTTGAGATCTTCTCCGGTTTCAAACAGAGGTACTATATCCAAACTGGACTTAGGCGGATCGGCAGCAATTTCAGCCAACCCCGTTTCCTTGGCGAGCAGCAAAACGTTGAGAACATCCTCAGGAGACTTGGTCATGGACATAATATATGTGCTGACCGCCTCCGGAGCCACTTTGCGCTGAGCACTCCCGATCGCTTTAAAGACTTCGATGGTTTCTCTAGTGCGTTCTTCCAGGGGAACCAGATCATTAATAAGGGGTCGGCGTCCAAGTAATTCCTTCTGCCGCACCTCACGATCCAAAGTCGGAAGAGAGATCGCTTGGGCAATATCATTGATGGCTTTGGTATGAATTTCGGAATCTTCGCGTGCATCCAGCAGATACCCAAAGAAACCGAATATTTTGAGCTTGTCCAATAATGGGTCAAGGTACATCTGACATGCCTGGCCCGCTCCAACTGACATTAGAGCGGAACGGACCAGCAACAGATCGGTCTCGAAGGCGGATACACTTGTATAGGCGGTTGAGCCCTGCTCTTGCCCCGCATCCCTCCTGTCCCTGAGGTTATTGAAATTTTCATCGAGTCTCGCTGCGATATAGCTTAGTTTCAGTCGCAAAGGCTCTTCGGCATTATGCTCCTTATTTCTTTCCCAAACTTGCGGAAGCTGCAACCGATCCTCTTCCAAGGATTTCAGCAATATGTCCGGAACCGATTTGACCCGAGTGGACAGAGACAAACAATTAATCAAATCTCTAACTGTCCTTCGGTAAGTGCTAATAACAGTTTGAGCTGCCCGCTTCACTGCAACTGCAGTTACATCCGGTGAAACATAAGGATTGCCGTCTCGATCTCCACCAACCCAGCTGCCGATCCGAAGAGGAGCCTTAACGGTCAACTCTCTTTCAAAGACTTCTTTATAAGCGCGTCTCAATTCGGCCAGCGATCGGGCTCCGGCATTGATCAACCGATTTTCCAGATACCATAGGGCGCTGTTGATTTCATCAATTACCGAGGGTCGTTCCGTGCGAACTTCTGCAGTAAGCCAAAGTAGCTCCACCTCCGCTTCAATTAAACCCTCTAAAGTCTTTTGCTCGCCGGAGTCAGCGGCATCCCTCGCCAATAATCCGTCAGCAATCCTTGATTGAAGAGCAAGTACAGTACTGCGCACGGCTTCCGTGGGATGAGCGGTCAATACAGGCCTGACTTCCATTCTCGAAATGGTCTGCGCGACTTCATCCGCTCCATAACCGCGTTGTTTGAGCCTCCGCATGGCCCACTCGAGAGAGTCCGGCTGCGGAGCATCGTCAGATTTACTCCGGTGATAACGTCTACGACGCACGCGGTGGACCTGCTCTGCAGTGTTGATGAGCAGGAAAAAAAGTGTAAAGGCTCGTGCCACTTTGGCAGCCAATTCGATGGGCAGATCGTCCACAGAGGCCAAAAGCTTGTCCAGACTATGGGCTTCAGGTTCGCCAACTCGGCGTGCTCGGCATTGGGTACGCAAGTTTTCAACTGCGTTAAAACATTCCTCTCCCTCGATTCGCCGAATAACCTGTCCTAATTTGGATGCAAGCAACCGCACATTTTCGTGCAGGGAAATATCTTCATCACGTTTTGTCGGGGATGGCAGGAAGCTCATTTTCTACCTAAATTTGGCGATTCCAGCGGTAACTTCCGTCATGCCGACGAAAGCCGGCATCCAGTAGGTGAATCGACTTTCCTGAATTGGTGTTCCCTGCTAAAGCCTGCAGGGACCAGCTTCGCAGGAATGAAAATTATGGCTTGACCTGGATAAGGATCGCCATAATTTGGTTCTATTGTTCGAACTGGGGACGAACCGCTATCTATGATTTCAGGCAAGCTCGGACTGAATCATCAGAATCGCTGGGGACTGGATCAAAACGTTTTCAGCGATTCTTCCAATGTCAGGTGGATAGGGAAGAAGGAAACAAACCCTGACAGTTCGAATATCTCTTTAATATAGTCTTTGACTGCGCAGAAAGCCAGTTGGCCATTCTTACGCTTGAGTTCCTTTGCTGCCTTGAGCAAAACGCGCAGCCCGGCGCTGGATATGTAGTCCAACTCTTTAAAGTCGATTATTAAATTTGTTTCACCGGCTCCGACAAGGCCAAGCAGCTTCTTTTCAAATTCATCGGATGTATTGGAATCCAGACGACCCTTCGGTACAAGTATCACTACTCCATTTTGGCGTTTTTCCGTCACTTCCATTGCCCCATTCTCCTCTCATCCTGATACCGCAACCCGCGATATGAATTGATTCCATATATTAGAGGGTGCTGCTGTCCTCCTTAATTCTTCATTGGTGAATGGCAAGCTTCCCAAGCGAAGAAAACTGGCGGGAAGCGGTACTAAAATCTGCTTAGTACAATATAAAAAGCTTGTCAGCACGTCAATAAACAAGTAGAAAATTAGCATTTCGCCGAATCGATTAAAACTATTAGCAACTCACTGGAGACACCCAATGCCGCGACTGCCCTCGGCAAATCCCGAGCGACAGGCTAGTGAGAGCCGTTTCATGTACATTTGCAACACCTTTGCTGGAATACTCTTAAACTCAAACAGGTCGAGATTTATCAATCCCAAGAGAGCAACAGTAAGAAGGAGAATTACATGATGATCACAAAACGCCCGTTGAGTTATTGGGTAAAAACCAGCAATCTCAAATTACAGATTATCCTGCTCTTCGTCATTCTGATTACCGTGACGACTCGAGTCATTCCTTTAGAGATGCAAAAAAAGATTGTCAATCATGCGATTGGCCAGAAAAAGCTCAATCTTTTGTTCTGGTACTGCGGATTTTATCTGGCCGCGGTGGTCATTGCCAGCGGCATGAAATTCGTGATCACCTATTTGCAAACGTATTTGGGGCAGCAATCTCTATCAAGAATGCGCAAGGAAATGTTCGAGCACATCTTACAGCTGCCACTGAGTTTTTTTCGCAAGACCTCCTCCGGCCTGGTTGTTTCTTCGCTGGTCACTGAAGTGGTAACATCCAGTGAGTTTGTCGGTCAGGCAGTAGCTGTGCCGGTAACCAACCTGCTCACACTCGCCGCGTTCGGCGGATATATGTTTTATTTGAACCCTTTGTTGGCTTGCCTGAGCCTCATTATCTACCCACTGGTTATTGCCGTTGTACCCAGAATGCAGCGTCGTTCCAATGAAGCGAACAAACAACGAGTCGACGTGACCCGCAAGTTGAGCGGTAAAATTGGAGAGACTGTTTCAGGAATACATGAAATTCATGCCAATGGCAGCTACCACATAGAAAATAGAAAGTACGGCACCTTCGTAGACGAACTTATGAGGGTTCGGATTGTCTGGACTTTGTACAAGCAAGGAATAAAGACTACCAACAACTTCTTCCAGAATCTCGGTCCTTTTTTTCTTTTTATTGTGGGCGGCTATCTGGCCATACAGGGAAGATTTGATCTGGGAGCACTGGTAGCTTTCCTGTCAGCCCAGGACAAACTCTACGATCCATGGAAAGAACTGATGGATTTTTATCAAACATACCAGGACGCTAAAGTCAGCTATGTCCGGCTGATGGAATATTACGACATAGAACCGGAGCACCCGACTGAACCGACAGATCGAGAGGCTTACGACTTAAAGGGGGCGATCCAGGTCAGAGACCTTTCTTTCACGGTGGCAGGCGGGATACAATTGCTGAAGCAAGTCAGTCTGGATTTAGAACCAGGCGAGCAACTTGCCCTGGTAGGGTTTTCCGGGAGCGGCAAAAGCACCCTTGCCCAGTGCATTTCACAACTCTACACATACACCGGAGGAAGTATTCAAATCGATGGTTTAGAGGTCAACGATATGACCAAAAAAGATCTTGCCAGGAACATGGGTGTAGTGGCTCAGTCTCCGTTCATTTTCGATGGAACAATCAAAGAGAACCTGCTGTATTCCTGCACAGCCATGATCGAAGCCGGCGATCCTGAGAAAGAGCATATATATCCGACGCTGGACGAAATGATTGAAGTGATCCAGCAGGTGGGTTTGTTCGTCGACGTGCTGCGATTCGGCCTCAACACATTGCTGGAGACCGACCAGGAAGCGGAGTTAGTCGATAAGTTGATTAGAGTGCGAGAAAGCTTCCAGACCGACTTTGGTCAGGAGCTTGCAGAGTTTGTTGAGTTTTTTGATGAGGAACGTTATCTGTACTTTTCATCCGTGGCTGCCAACCTGATTTTCGGCAATCCGGACCAGCCTGAATTTTCACCTGATCAATTGGCAACCAATCAGTACTTTCTCGATTTTCTGGATGAGGCTCAACTGAAGAATCCACTGATCAGTTTGGGCCGCCAGTTGGCCGAACAGACCATGGACATTTTAGGCAACCTCCCGCCGGATGAGATGTTCTTTCAACAAAGCCCGATACTGGCCGATGAATTTGATGACTACAAAACACTGGTTGCGCGAGGCGGAGCAATAAGGCTGCATGAGTTCTCGGCACAGGATCAACATAGCCTGCTCAAGTTAGCACTCCGGTTTGTCCCGGGCATTCACAAAATTGTCGCTCTGCCGGAAATGCTGGAAAAACTCATTCTCGACGGTCGTTTCCTGTTCATGAAGAAGATTCAAGAAGATCATCCAGAGGCGATAAGCTACTACAGGATATCCGAATACATCCATTCTCAAACGATATTGGACAACATCTTATTTGGTAAACCGCGAACCGATCATCCCAAGTCGCAGGAACGCATCAATCAGAGCATTATTCAACTACTGATTGAGGAAGATCTGCTGGAGAGAATTGTCGAAATCGGCATGAACTTCAGAGTTGGAACTAAAGGGGATCGGCTCTCGGGCGGGCAGCGGCAGAAGCTTGCTATTGCCAGGATATTCCTAAAGGCCCCGCCAATCCTGATTATGGACGAGGCCACCTCAGCATTGGATAACGCTTCTCAAAAACGTATCCAGAACTTGCTGGAAACGAAGTGGAAAGGGAAAAGCACCCTCATTTCAGTAATCCATAGGCTCGACACCATCAAGGGCTACGACAAAATCGGTGTCATGAAAGCCGGCAAAATCATAGAGATGGGAACTTACGATGAACTCTTGGCCAAGAAAGGGGTGTTGTATGAATTCATCCACGGAGCTAAAGCAAGCGCCTAGTGAATATCAGTCAAATCTTGAAATCCTGATGCAAATTCCAATGTTTTCAGGACTTCCCATTGAGCCCATAAAACTTCTCGCTTATCTATGCAAGAGGGAAATCTTCCGGCCCGGGGAAATCATCTTTCAGCAACACGAGGTGGATGACAATGCATATTTTCTAATTGAAGGGAAAGCCACATTAATCCTGGAAAATGACATTGAAGAAGAAATATCAGAATTCGGCGAATCCGCCTTCATCGGAGGCCTTTCCATGTTCTATGGCATGAAGCGACTCTTTACACTTAAGGCAGCAACACAAGTTACGGCTCTTATGCTTTCGCGGGAAAAATTCCAAAAGACTCTTGAACAGTTTCCCGATATCACGAGCAAAATATTCGAGGGTTTGGTGAAAACCATCTACGAGTGGGAAATCCGGCTGGTGGGCGATCGCGATCCCGACTGCGCCAAATGCCGCGCTAACATCGGTGTGACACTTGTGTAGCCATAGGAGTCGTAATTACTATTGTAGTGAATTGCTGTGCTGTCTGAGACGTTTGAAAGCGATCATTATTAAATTGTGACGGCATCGGAGTGAACAATGCCTATTTCGCCAAAATCAAGAATTGCTTATCTCGTGCCGGTTTGTATGCTTTCGGCTCTATGGCTGCTCTCCAGCTGCGCAACAGGCAAGCAAAAAATCTCGGGACCCGTTGCCGATGTAAAGCAGTTTTTGGGTGTTTCGCAATATTATGTGAAATCCAATACCCTTCTTCGCAGTCAACCTGACCATACTTCAAAAGCCACGGGTAAACTTTCATTAAACTCCAAGGTGACTGAAGTTACGCAAAATAACCTTGGTTGGAGCCAGGTGAAAAGTGAAAAAGGGAAAGAGCAAGGTTGGCTGCCAACTTCTTTGCTCTCAAAAGATCCGGTTACAGAACCGCATAAAACAAAGTCAGTCAAGAAAAAGAGCGAGAAACCTCCCGCTGCAGAATCAAAAGCGGCAACTGTTGAAGCTGTTCAAGAGACCGAACCCGCTCCCGAGCCCGAGCCCGACAAAGTGAAAACTTCTGAAAGCAAAGAAAGCGGTGGTTTGCTCTCGCCTAAATCTGCTGAAGCCGCAACTATTCCGGAGAAACCGAAGCCTGCACCGAAAACCAGCGAGAAAAGAAAAGCCAATCCGGACATGTTTGATGCGTTCTAGAGGTTGCCTAGCCGTTCATCAATTGTCGGAATAGGTTTGAGGATCCGTTGCTTGCCTTCGGGATTGAAGCTTATCTTTTGTGTATTCGTCAAGAGCCATAGATCGCTTATCAGTGACCATTAATTCCGCACGAGACCAAGCGTTCAACTCGACAGGCTGGCCAACCTCCTGCGATACAAGCCGCTCGATCTTATTGACATCTTTGGGTGAGATCACGCGTGCGCCCACAACTTCGGCCGTAGCTGTCCAATGGTCTTCATTCCAGACTACGTCGACGTTTGTGGCGAAATAGTCGCCGAGTTTATCCGCTGCACTGCGTATTTCTTGCTCCACTTTAGAAGTACCTTCGGGCAGGTCGCCAAAATGAGCCCGCCCTATCAATATCCGACCTCTCCCCGTGACATCAATCGGTACTTGGGAGCGGGCCAGCAGGATAACCGTCGGGTCATTGAGGCGCTTCCGAAGTTTGGTTTGAGCATCTTCGACCTCGTAAGGAAGTAACGCTCTAGAACTCTGTACGCTGGCAAGTATCACAGGCTTCCCGGCAATGCGCAGCAGGTCAACGTCCAGCAGGCTAAGATCAGGACGTGAAGCAAGCATCTCTCTTAACGCCTGTTCTGCCAATTGCACCTTTGCAACATCGGGATCGAGATTGTCCGCCAAAAAAGCCCCGTCCAAAGACTGAACCATCGCTGCGCTCGTGGTTCCTGTGGGAGAGATGTCTTTTGCGAGCACACACCGCACTATCAACTCGGCAGGCATGTCTAATTTGTTGTTAAGTTCCTTTTCAATGAGCTTTACCCGATCGGGTGACATCACCTTGGGTGTTCTGACGGTAGCAAGTATCTGCATTTCTCCTTTGTTTTCATTATATACAATGTCACTCAAAGAAGTTGTGGGCTCTTTTCGCAGGGCCTCTGTAAAAACATCTCGCATGGTTTGGTAACGCTTGCGATCATCAATCATGCTAATGAGCGCATTTGTCAAAACCACTGCGACAATCGCAAAACCAAATCCGGCCGCCAGCAGTCTTCGCACCAGTTGTTTGCGGCTTAGCACCTCCTCTTCTGCCGCCAGGCCTCCCATGATAAACACGAGCGAAGAGACCACCAATATTGCCATAAAATTGGCGAAAAACAGCAGGAAAGCACCGTAAGCCCCTTTGAAAGCACCAACCGCAAGGCATAATCCACATGTCGAAAGAGGAGGCACAATGGCAGTGGAGATGGCCACCCCGGGCAGAGCCGGACTGATCCGCTCATTGACAACCGCCAGCGTTCCCGCAAGGCCGGCAAACACAGCAACGAGTAGATCAAGCAAAGTGGGCATAGTGCGGGATAACATTTCGGGAGTGACCTCGGTGGCAAGAGGCAGAGTACCGAAAAGCGCTCCAAACGCTATCGCCAGCAGTATTCCTCCGATCTCTGCACGGACGGCTCTGCCAAAAAGCGAACCATCTCCCCTTATCATGCCGAGCGCAGTGCCGAATATGGGCGTCATGAGAGGCGAAACCAACATAGCTCCTATGACTACAGCGGGACTGTTGGCAACCAGCCCAAGGCTGGCTATCAACGATGCCGCGGAAATGAGAGCATAGTATCCGGGGGCCGGGGTGGAACCTAGGGAAATTTCCTCGATAATTTGCTCTGCCCTCTCCGCTGATGGATGGAAATATTCCACCACCGAGCGCGCGAACCGCCATATCCCTGTGGATTCGATACCTTTGCTCAACTCTTTTCCCCTCCGTATCTTAGACTTGATGAGCAGGCATCCTTGGAATTGCCAAAAAAAGCTATAGTGTTTAAGAAAATGATTTTGGTTTCCATCTTCATCCCCATCTCCTTTGTTTGCTCAATCAACACTTCTTCTCTGTTTCCTCGGCCGCACATGCGGCGATTTGCTTTAAACTACAACCTGAAGCAGGCAAAACACCTCCGCATTGCGCATACCACTGTCTACACTTGTTAATAAGGATGAGATGTTGCCCTTTCAGACCAGTCAATTTGCTGGATTCGCGCCTTCTCGGGAAAGTCCTTCGCCATGCCCGCAGCGGCGTTTGTCCTGCTTCCCTTTCTGGATTTTCGTTGGAAAAGCCGCGGGAATGACAGTCGGGCGTTGCGGGAAGGATTGAGCAAAAAGCGAGAATCCAGAAAAATTCAGAACACGAACGTTTAACAAACAACATCAGAAATAACGAGACTTGGAGTACTCAGCTTTGTTCAATAGCATGTCGACTAACGTTTGACAAATCCTCACTATGGCTCAATAGCGACGAGGGATTGACAGAATCCCGGACTTTTTCTAAGTAATGTTCTACGGAACCATTGTTATCACCACTTCACATAATTAAGAATGGAAAAAGTATGAAGGTTTTAGGCGCGGAGCCGGTGTCTAAGTCAGGAAGATATAGCTTAGTTCATGTTGGCATAAATACGATGACGTATTTTGATTGCTCTTATAATTGACATTTGGCATAATCGCCCTCAAAAACAGGAGGGGTTATGCCAAGAAAAAGCCCATATAGGGTCATTTTAGCCGCCGATGAGAAAAAGAGATTACAGGATACAGCGCGAAAGTATACGTCACCGTATTGCGAAGTCGTGCGAGCCAAAATCATCCTCCTTGCCGCCGAGGGCTTCTCAAACAAACAAATTGGTGAGCGGCTTGATTTACCTCGGCAGATCGTCTCCAAATGGCGCAAACGCTTCCTTGACGAACGCCTGGCTGGCCTTCAGGAAAAGCCAAGGCGCGGGAGACCGGGCACTTTTCCCCCCTGAGATTATTGTGGCCGTGAAGGCGCTCGCCTGCCAATTGCCCAAAGACCTTGGACTTCCCTTCTCCAAACTCACTCACGAAGAAATCGCCCGACAGGCCGAAAAACAGGGGATCGTCGCTTCCATCAGTGGCAAGACGGTCTGGCGCTGGCTGAGCAAAGACGCCATTCGCCCCTGGTGTTACCGTAACTGGATTTGGCCAAGGGATCCAAATTTCGAAGAAAAGGCCGCAAGAGTCCTTGATTTGTATCATGGCATCTGGGAGGAAAAACCGCTTGGCGCCCATGATTTCATTATCTCTTCTGACGAGAAAACCAGCATTCAAGCCCGACGTCGATTGCGAAGTGTAACCGCTCCAACGAGTCGCCGTTGCGGTCGTGTGGAGTTTGAGTATGAAAGAATGGGGGCGCTGGCTTACCTGGCGGCATGGGATGTGCGACAAGCCAAAGTCTTTGGTTTGTGCAAAACCAGCACGGGCATCGAAAGCTTCCACGAGTTGGTCGACGTCGTTATGTGCCAGGAACCTTATCGATCCGCGCAACGGGTCTTTTGGGTAACTGACAACGGCTCCTCCCACAGAGGACAGGCTTCCATTGATCGTCTCAAAAACTGGTACCCCAATGCGATTCAAGTACATACGCCAATCCATGCAAGTTGGCTTAACCAAGTAGAGATTTATTTTTCCGTGCTGCAGAGAAAAATTCTAACCCCCAATGACTTTGAAAGTCTTGAAGACCTGCGAAATAAGATTCTCAGCTTTCAAGAAACATATGAGACCATCGCAAAACCTTTCGAGTGGAAATTCACTCGAGAAGATCTGAAAAAAGTATTGGCCAAATTAGATGACGAACAAAAATTGGCGGCGTAAAAATACGTCACCGAATTTTCGCCACAGAGCACTTAGGTAAAATCCGAAAACTTGCAACAAAACAGTACAGACACCGTTATAAAGGATCTTTCAGAAACGCCTGACTTGTCTACTTTGCCTGCATTTAATTGTGAAGTGACTAGAAGTATATATCATCTCAATATTGCTCATAACTTTTTAGAGGATAGATTGATCAATGATTCATCGTGAACGAGTGAAACCGCCCTCATATATTTATCCGGCCCATGAATGGAAAATGATCGAAAAGAGATTTTCCCCTGAATTCATAGCGCAAATGGAAAGTATTTTTTCTACTGGTAACGGCTACCTGGGATTCCGTGGGACGTTCGAAGAAGGGGCCCCGGTTGTACAGGAGGGAACCTTCGTCAACGGATTCTATGAATCCTGGCCGATCGTCTACGGAGAAGAAGCCTATGGGTTCGCTACAACCGGTCAAACCATCGTCAACGCGCCAAACGGCAAAATAGTGCGTTTATATGTCGATGATGAACCTTTTTATCTGCCGACCGCCAACTTGATCCACTTCGAGCGAGCGCTGGACATGCAGAACGGGACGCTGGACCGGGAGATTCTTTGGGAAATGCCTTCAGGAAAGCGTGTCGCCATTCGCTCGCGCAGATTCGTATCGTTTGAACATCGACATTTGGCTGCGATATTTTATGAAGTGAGAGTGGTCAACGCAGACGCTCCAATGGTGATTTCTTCTGAAATGGTCAACCCGAAGACCAATCACACGGGCACTAATGGCGACCCGCGACGTGCCAGGGATTTCAAGCAACACGTACTACGTCCGAAAGTGAGTTATGTCAATCAACTGCGGGCCATACAAGGTTACTCGACACAGCACAGCAAAATGTCTCTGGGTTGCGGCATGGCACATGTGATCGAAACCGATAATGCCTACACTTATAAGAATGAATCCTCGGAACATCACTGTAATGTGGTGTTTTCCGTGAATGCGCAGTCCGGGGTACCGGTAAAATTATTCAAGTACATGACGTACCATACTTCCCGTAGATCTCAACCCGAAGAGCTCTGCACCCGCGCTGAATGGACTCTCGATCGAGCGCTTGATCATGGATTTGAAACTCTGCTGGTCGGTCAGCGAAAATATCTGGATGACTTCTGGCAACGCAGCGACGTTCGCACTGAAGCCGACTCCGAAGTTTCGCATAGAAGAACGGAGGAGATTCAACAAGCCGTGCGTTTTAATCTCTACCAGATACTTCAAGCAGCCGCTCGCGCAGAGGGAGCCGGCATTCCGGCCAAAGGCCTCACCGGCCAGGCTTACGAGGGGCACTACTTTTGGGACACCGAAATTTATGTGCTGCCCTTTCTCATTTATACGTCCCCTCGAATCGCCAAAAATTTGCTTCAATTTCGCCACAGCATGCTCGACAAAGCCCGGCAACGGGCACTTCAAGTCAATCAAAAAGGGGCACTGTTCCCCTGGCGCACGATAAACGGCGATGAAGCCTCGGCCTATTACGCTGCGGGGACCGCTCAATACCATATCAATGCCGATGTCATTTATGCCGTGAAGAAATATGTAAACGTCACCGGTGACCGGGATTTTCTCTATCAGGAAGGCGCTGAAATGCTGGTCGAGACAGCACGTTTATGGTGCGATCTTGGATTCTACTCGAAGAGGAAGGGAGGAAAATTCTGTATCCATGGAGTCACGGGCCCGGACGAATATAATACAGTGGTCAACAACAATGCTTTCACCAACCTAATGGCCCGCAAGAATCTGCGCTACACAGCGGCTGTAGTTGACTTCATGCTGAATAATAAAGCGGAAGAGTTCGTAGAACTGACGGATAAGACCGGATTGCAGCTCTCCGAAATTGAAGGATGGCGGAAGGCCGCGGAATTAATGTACATCCCTTACGATGAAGAGTTGGGCATCCATCCCCAAGACGATAGCTTTCTTGACAAAGAGAGGTGGGATCTGGAAAACACCCCCCCCAACAAGTATCCTCTTTTATTGTACCATCATCCTCTAGTCATATATCGGCATCAGGTGATCAAGCAGGCGGATGTTGTTTTGGCCATGTTTCTCCTTGGGCAGGAATTTTCAAGGGAGCAAAAAAGGCGCAACTTTGATTTTTATGATCCTCTTACAACCGGAGACTCTTCGTTGTCGGTGTGCATACAAAGCGTCATAGCCGCTGAACTCGGCTATCTCGACATGGCTGCAGAGTATGGCCGTTATGCGGTTCTCATGGACCTTGCCGATGTTGGCGGCAACGTTAAAGATGGGTGCCACATCGCCTCCATGGGCGGTTCCTGGATGGTTTTTGTGTACGGCTTTGCGGGCATGCGCGACTTCGGCGGACGATTTAGCTTCCGCCCCGCTCTTCCCAAAACACTCAAAAGGCTCCACTTCCCCCTGCAGCTTGGAGCGTGCGTGCTCGAGGTCGACATTACCCGTCAAGAAGCCACCTATACTTTGCAGAAAGGCGAATCATTGAACATCTGGCATCTAGACGAAGAGATCAGTCTCACACAGGATTCCCGCGTTGCAACACGACCTGTCAGCAAGGCTCCAATCTCCAACGGTGAAGATACATTCGCGGGAGGGAGTGACCGACAGGTGTGAAACGTCATAACTTCAATTGTCAGTACGTAATGTTTTGATTTTTTCTGAAAAGAAAGAGCGACTCCCGACAGGAATAGCCTCGTTGGTAGCCGCTTCCTGATAGACTTTTTCCGCATCCTTTAGCTTTCCTGCACGTTCATAGATGTCACCCAGAAGCGCGTAGACGTCCGCATGCGCAGGGTCTTTACGAATAAGCTCTCGAAGAGTCTCAATCGCGGTTTCTGTTTCACCCGCCCTGGATTCGTAAAAAGCCAATGTATAGCCATACTTGAAAATGTTCGGCCTCATCTTGTAGGCGTTTCGGCAAAGCGCAAGGGTCTGCTGCAAGTCTCCATCGGCAAGAAGGACACCCAAATTATACGCAGCTTCGGCCATCGACGGATCGTTCTCCAGGGCTTTTCGCAGATGGAGTTCTGCCTGCTTCGAGTCGCCTTGTTCCGCCTTAAGAAGTCCCATATTGAATTGAGCTTCCGCGTTTTTCGGCTCGATGGCAAGTGCCTTGGTGAGACTTTCTTCAGCCTTGGTGTTCTCCCCGGTTCTAGCGTAGGCGATGGACATATTGACCAGCGGCATTATCTGGGCAGGATCGTATTTTGAAGCCTTCTGATAAGCTTCCACGGCCAGCTTGTATTCACCGAGATCGAGATAATAGTTCCCCAGATTGTAGTTTGAAGTCCACTGATCGGGGCGAGAGAGCATAGATGCCAGGTATTCGTCGGTCGCTTTCTTTACCTGCTGCTGTTCTTTTGCCGGCAGCGAAGTCCAATCGAATCCGGCAATGCTGCCCGCTGCACGTACCCGAACCAATCGAGAATCATCCCCTGTCGCCTCGACCAAGGCTTGAGTCGCCTCTTTCGAGGGCAACTGGTGCAAATGATCTGCGGCTGCGGCCCTGACTAAAGGAGATGGATCGTGAAGCGCCTCCAAAATCACCGGCCATTTTTGATCATCATCGCATCCCTTGAGCAACCTCACAAGAGAGGTTGCCGTGACTTCGTCGCGATCCGGCTTCGTAATGTATGTGAGCATTTCCGGCAGGCGAGTCCAGTTGCCTTTTCTTGCTGCATCAATCAGCGCCGCACTATTCAGCACCGCCGCCTGGTAGTCTTCTTTATGCCATTGGCGCACCTGCTCGTCTGCCCAGGCTGCACCTTCTTTTTGGTGACAAGCGTTGCAGGCATTGGGCGAATTGTACTGAAGCGTTGCCGCCGGAGTGGGTGGACGCATAGAATGGTCGCTTCGCCGCATGCGGGCAAATTCCGTCATCGGCATGTGGCAGGAAATGCAAAGGTCCCCCTTGGATTCCGCGGGGTGATGGGTGTGTGCCGTCGAGTTCTCCACCCTCTCCTTGTGGCAGGGCATACACGCTTGATTCGGATCATCTTTTTGGCGAAACCGCCCACTCGATGTATGACAGTGCAGACAATCCGGCTGACCCGACTTGACGCAGGGACTCATGCTCCACGTAGTGTAAGTGTAGTTCTCACCCAAGTCTCGTCCATCCGGGTAATAGTCCGCACTTTCCAGTGTGACCAGATCGAAGTGATCATAGAAGCGGTCACCCGGCTGGAAGCAGCTCGTAATAGGTGAAGCTTTGGCATGACAACTGGAACAGTTAGCATTGTTCTGATCGTGCGTAAACAATCTTCCACCACGCGTGATTTTGAGGTCTTGCGGGATGGTCCCCTTGGGCGCTTTCTTGCAGACCTCGATGTGCTCCTCCGCCGGACCGTGGCAGGTTTCGCAATTGATCCCGGGCTCTTTCCAAGTAGTCTGATAGGTATCGGTTGCCTGATTGTAGTTAAGTGAATACTGGCTGACATGACAGCTGTGGCAGGCTGTGTTAAAGGTGTAATACCACTCTTTCCAGCCGACCGGACGTTCGGGAATATTGGGGAAGTGCCTCATGCCGCTGGCAGCCGTATCGTACCACTCTCGTTTTCGAACGTCGTAGGCCACGGGCAGCGTCTGAAGTCGGCCGCGCTCCATAAGAGTCAAGAAATAATAGACATTCTTCCCACCGAGGGCGTAACTGATCGGGTACCGCTTTTCCCCATCAGGTCCTTTCTCCAGCACATATCCGGCGCCTGCTTGGATTTCAGCCCGGTATCGATACCCTCCAATCACGATATCCTCTTTTTGCGGGAGCAACTCTTTTTGCGCCAACTCATCGCTATAGGGTTGCATGGCAAGACCATGGTGTGATGGCGCCCAAAGCTTGTAAAACTTTTCGTGGCATTCACGACAGCTGGAAGAACCGGTATAAGCGGAATCCTTTTGCCCGGGTTTTTCCTCTGCAGATGAGAGAGGCCCCAATAACAGACCCACGATCAGCGTAATCAAAAAACCGATGCATGAGACTGAATTAAAGATTTTCCGTCGTCGTTTCATTGGCATCATTCTATATCCCTTTCTTTTATACTTCCTTGCACCGGGAGCACCTGAAAGGGCGTTATGTCAATCTATCATTTTGACTGTCTGCGTTCTGGACGAATTCGTTCTGACCTTGGATAGGTGCATTAGCATATTTTGAGAACGAATTGTCAAGTACCTAAATGGGTTTCGGCCAAAAGGCGCAACGTTCTCATTCAGGATCATCAACCTGATTTGGCTTGTCATCTTCCGGGCAGCCGGGTTAAGAATGGATCTAATACATCGGTATATACCGCTTACTTTTAAAAAAACTTTCCTGCGGATATGAAGAGCACGCTGGAGAAATCCCCCACCAGCTACTACAGGAGCAATCTGCCCTCAAATCCGGTCAAATACTTTCTTTCAAGTCTTCCGCAAAAAAGAAATCGTGCGTGAAGTTCAATGGGCGTCGATATGCTGATCAGTACGACCATCACGGTGTGACACCATGGTCGTGCTTGTCACTGCTCACCATGAAATCGGCACAAAAATGGCCTTGACAGTATCGACAACGCCTGCTACCGAAAAACCTTCAAAAAGCAATTTCTTATCACCAAATCTATCGACCGGATTGAGAAATCCATCGGTGACAGGATAGCCATCATCGCCTATCTTACTTTAATTCGTGCCCGTAGAAGGGACATCGCACCCGGCAAACCTTGCAGCATTTTCCAACTGAAAAACAACTTTACGGCTGACCTGATCTACAACCAATTTCAATATACAATGCAACGGAGGATCGCTAGACTTATGAAAGCTGCTTAGAATAAAGCGCTAACACGGACTACCCGTCGCTTTTGAGGATATAGGCCTGGTAGACCAGCAAATGGTGGTTGTTCCCTCACTGTTTTCGCGACTCACCCTCCCTTCATGTTCCATGTAAATCAGATGGGCCAAGGTTTCGTATAATGCCATCCAATGGTCAAGTGGACTGAGATCAGTGCCGAATATCTCCTTAGAGACGCTATACGTGGTCGCCCGCGAACCCCTGAGTGCTTCCAGGATCTGGAGTGATCTTTCTTTGTGGTGTGACTGAATGGCGTCTATTCTGTCACCAAGACCATGGATAGGAGGACCATGGGCGGGTAAAGTTAGGGTGGCCTTAAGTCCCAATAGCCTTTCGAGCGATTCAAGATAGGAATGCAAAGGGTCGGATAAAGGACTCATAGGATGTGCGGAAATGTTCGGCGTGATCTTGCCTAGAACATGATCTCCACTGAAAAGAACCCTAGTCTTCCTCTCGTAAATACAGGTGTGTCCTGGAGAATGTCCCGGTGTATGGATAGGGATGAAGGTGTAGGGTGCTCTGACGAGTGGTATACCGCTATTGAAGAATCCGCTCGGTACAAATGGAGACATTAAATCTAGCAGCGAGAAGAGTTGCTTGTGCGATCTCTTCGATCAGGGTTATGGGCATTCCATGGTAGATATGTAATTCCTCTATTCCCAGAACCCTTTTCGGATTCTCACAAAAACTATTTAAAATCTCATAGTCTTCATGCGACATGAAGATTGACGCTCCAGAGCGTCTCTCGATTTCTGCTGCAAGCCCACAGTGCTCGCAGTGATAGTGGGTGATTAACACCGTGTGGATATCCTCCCATGAGACACCTGAAATTGCCACCTTCCCTTCCAGGAGTTCAAGGGCTTCCTCTGTGTAAGGCCCGGTGTCGATAAGGATATAGCCATCATGGTCCTTGATGAGGTAGACATTGACCGTCCTGAGCCGGAAGGGGATAGGTATCGTAATCGAGTAAATGTCGGAAATCATTCTTTGCATTGGAATCTCGTTAAAGGGTTCACCCGCTATGTTAGCACGCTGATCAGTTACTTCTCTTGTGAGAAATGGTGCCCTTGTAATCCCAATAGAAACGGCGCCTGTTTGGCGGCCGCACTATCAGGTTTCGTGTCATGTGGGGACTGGTGCCAAAACGGCAGAGCACAGCAAGTCAGTCATCTCATTGATTTCATGCATCTTATCAGGTTCCTCTCTTCCGTGAAGTAAGATCCACCGGAGTGCTAGATGGCTGAAGGTCCCCAAAAGCATGTTACGAAACACACGAGAATTAACTTCGGGACGGAAAACTCCTTCGGCCTTCCCCTCTTCTATGATCTCCTCAATGACCCTATAGTAGTCGCGAAAGGCCTCGAATGCGGTTGAGCCGTAGAATCGTTTGTTCAATTGGATGTCCATAAGGAAGATCTTAAGGAAATCACGTCTCGTTAGGAACAGTGAGAAGTGGTACTTTATGAATCTTCGTAGCTTCCTGTATGGGCTCTTTATCTGAAACGCCTCTGAAAGTTCCTCCAGATTCCACCTGAATCGCTTCATCGGAATCGACAAGAGCAGCTTCTCTTTACTTTCGAAGTACTCGTACACTGTACCCTCAGCTACCTGTGCCAATTTGGCGATATCAGCAATTTTGGCTTTTACGAAACCCTTCTGAGCAAAGACCTTTTCGGCAGCCATCAGTATCTTATCACACTTGCCGATCTTAATTTCAGCTCGAACAGCAATCATAGCATGGACCAGAGCCATGATATCATCAAGATCAGAGACACTCTCTTGAATTTCCCCGCTAGCGAGGCAGGAAAGCGTCTCAGCATCCAGGGTCCCCAAAATCATGTCCCGCACTAAGCGGACATTGAGGTCAGATCTAAAGGATCCATCCTCGACTCCCGCTTCGAGGATCGATAAGAAAAACCCAGCGTATTTTCGGACGAGCTGATAGGCAGGAGTGGAATAAAAGGCTTCCGAAGAGCGACACTCCAACAGGAGAATTCGTGCATACCCGGCGTGGCTATCGTTGTACTTGAGGTGGAACCAGATCACCTTGCTGAGGCGGCTCTCGGCATTCCGAATCCCCTGAAGCTGTTCATGCACCAGCGCCAACACCTCATTCATTCTCTCGGCGGGTATAGAAAACAGCAGGTCTTCTTTGCCGCGGAAATATTGGTAGATTACCGAATCAGCCACTCCCGCTCTTTGAGCGATCTCCGAAATCGTTGAATCGAAAAGCCCCTTTTGAGACATGACTTCCTCAGCGGCGGCAAGAATTCTAGCTTTCCTTTCCAGCATTTCAAAATAGCTCCTGAAATTAATCCGTTACCTCGATCGATGCCAAACGCGGCAAGTGCTTCTTAATCCAAATGTAGTGCAATTGTAAATGCTGCTTCAGGTGTTCATGCAGAACTTCTTCTGAACGCGCCTGGCCTGCTCTGCATATTGCGTAGCATTGCATAAAGAGGAGGGCACAACCAAGCGGTATTGTGTTCTTTGCTTCCTGTGACCTCGTCCATCAGGCTCCGGCCTTTGGTCCATGTCAGAAATGGAACTCTGGCAGATGTCCGCGTCCGTTGATTCTGGTACATCCCTTGTAAGCTACGCTCTGCTTAAAGCTACTGCTGTATCAGGGTCGCATCCGATTGCCACCGGTCAAGCTATGAAACCTTGCTCAGACCATCTCAATGGCAAGTTGTTCGGTCTCCATACGGGTAAGGATGGAGGATGAACGAGTGTTCCGATGCGATAATCAAGCGGCCAATCCGCCAACAGCGGAAATGGCCGCATAATTTTCATGCTCCAAGACTAAGACTAAGACCGCGAATTCCTTTCGAGTATCAGCGCCATGCCTACTCCTCCCCCCCCGCACAGGGTTGCGAGTCCATATTTGGACCGCCGCTTCGCCATCTCATGGAGCAGTGTGACAACTATGCGACACCCAGTCGCCCCAACAGGGTGGCCCAGCGATATCCCGCTACCATTCACGTTGGTGATATCCCGGTCAAGATTCAAAGCCTTTTCAACGGCAAGGTATTGAGCGGCAAAAGCCTCATTAACCTCGATAAGGTCGATGTCGCCCAGCTCCAGATTCGCTTTAGCCATCGCGCATTCAACAGCAGGCACTGGAGAGATGCCCATGATGTCCGGATCCACGCCGGAGACGGCATACGAAACAATCCTTGCCAGAGGGGTCAGGCCAAGTTCGGCAGCCTTGCTCTCGCTCATTACGATCACACCCGCAGCGCCATCGTTTATGGTGCTTGCATTCCCTGCCGTTACCGTGCCTCCTTCCTTGAAGATCGGCCGAAGCTTTGCCAGCTTATCGATACTCGTGTCGTCGCGTGGCCCCTCATCTTTTTCAACAATTAGTGGAACGCCTCTTTTCTGGGGTACGGGTACTGGAATGATCTCATCTTGAAACCTTCCTTCCCGAACTGCCCTTGATGCCCGCATATGGCTGGTATAAGCCAGTTCATCCTGCAGATCTCTCCCTATCCCGTACTTCTGAACCAGATTCTCAGCCGTGATCCCCATGGGTGGGCCGATGCCCAGGCATGTGAGTCCATCCCAGAGAGCGTCATAGACCTCCACATGCTGGAGCCTTGCGCCCCAGCGCAGTGTGTCCAGGGTATATGGTACTGTGCTCATGCTCTCGACGCCACCGGCCAAAATAATCTCCGCATCCCCCGCCCTTATGGCTTGGACGCCGGAGACTATGGCCCACATCGCCGAAGTGCACACTCTCTGCACGGTCACTCCTGGTACTGTGTCTGGAATTCCTGAGCGAATAGCTGCTACTCTTGCAATATTAGTCTCATTACGGACTCTTTGGTAGGCGCATCCCCAGATCACGTCGTCTATCTTTCCAGGGTCAATTTGTACTCTTTCTACAAGAGCTTTCATTACGGGAACAGACAACTCCGGAGCTTTTATGTCTTTGAACACTCCACCGAAAGAGCCAATTGGAGTTCTGCAAGCCGCTACTATGCACACTTCTTCCTTTGACATTTCAGTTACTCCATTAAGATTAACGAGAAAAGGTTTGGATTCTCAATCGATCTGCAATTTCAGTCCCCTCCTAAATATGCCTTGACGATATTTCGATCGTTTGCGATATCCTCTGAACGACCTTCCATGACGATTCGTCCTGTCTCAATCACGTACGCCCTGCTTGACAGCTTCAGCGCCATCTTCGCATTCTGCTCAACCAGAATGATGCTGACTTGGGTCTCATTGATCTTCTTGATGATGCCACCTAATGCGCTCACTATCAGAGGAGCAAGCCCCAACGACGGTTCATCCAGAAGCAACAGCCGCGGCCTTGCCATCAGTGCGCGTGCGATCGCAACCATCTGCTGCTCTCCGCCACTCAATGTTCCTGCCAGCTGATTGCTCCTGGCCTTGATGATCGGGAAATAGGCGTGCATTCTTTCAATGTCTTCTTGCACTTCTTGTTTCTGTCTGCGCAGGTATGCTCCCATATTCAGATTTTCGCGGACAGTCATTTGCGGGAAGAGCCTCCTCTGCTCCATTACATGAGCAATCCCCATTTGTACAATAGACCTGGTGGAGAGGCCGTCGATCCTGCGGCCATTGAAGTGTATCTCACCTGATGCAGGCCTGATCAGTCCCGAGATCGTCCTCAGGATCGTGCTCTTCCCGGCCCCATTCGAGCCGAGTATTGAGATAATCTCACCCTCATCCAAGTAGAGTGATGAGCCTCGAATTGCCTCATTCTTGCTGTAACGGACAACTAGCTTCTCAACTTTCAGCAGCATAGCTATTCTCCGAGCCCAAATATGCCTCGATGACTACAGGGTCACTTTGTATATCCTTTGGTGTACCATCGGCTATCTTTTGCCCGTAGTTGAGCACTGCCATCCTGTCACACAGGCTCATCATGGCTCTCATGTCGTGCTCTACGATAAGGATTGTCACTCCTTTATCCCTTATCTTTCGGATGGAATCGACAAGTCTTACAGTCTCGTCAGCACTCACTCCAGCGAGAGGTTCATCCAAAAGAAGAAAGGTTGGCCTTGTTGCCAGGGAAACCGCTATCTCGAGTGCCCTTTGATGTCCATGAGAATAGATTGATCGCCTTTTCTTCTCTCAAGGATAGAAGATTCATGAACTCCAGAATCCGGACAGCCTCCTCCTTCAGTCTGGCTTCTCTATCCCGTGTTTTTCTCGTGCTGAATAAGACTCCTAAGAGAGTAATGTGGGAGTGTAGGTGAAAGCCTAATGTAACATTGTCTATGACGGTCAAGTGGTTGAAAAGGGTGGTATGCTGAAAAGTCCTCGCGATCCCCTTCTCTGCCCGCCGATGAGGTTTAAGATTGGAGATGTCCTCACCTCGGAAGGTGATTGTTCCCGAAGTCTGATTGATGACTCCGCTGATGCAATTGAACAGGGTTGTCTTTCCCGCTCCGTTCGGCCCGAGAATCCCGTAGATTTCACCATGGTGAATCTCCAGGCTCACATCACTTAGTGCACGAAGCCCTCCAAAGGATTTGGAGATTCTATCGATCTGGATCAGACTCATATCGTCGTTCCTATCGCAACCTCAGATGTTCCAAGCCAAACCCGATCAGGGCTTTCCCTCTTTGGGGGATCGAGATGAGCCCACCCGGCAAGAATAGCATGATCAGGATCAAGGTCAGGCTATAGCCGAGCAGATCAAAATGCCCAAGCTCCCGAAGGACTTCTGTGAGTGCAGTCAAGGTTATCGCACCGAGAAATGGCCCTAGGTAGTGATCCTTCCCTCCTACCACCATATATACGACCAGCAGAATTGCCGTGTTGATGTCAAAATCATACGGCGTGACCACATATATGGTATGAGCGTAAAAGACACCAGCCATGCTCGCCAAAGCACACCCTAAAACAAAGATCAGCAGCGTGTACTTATAGGTGTCAATCCCAATGCTCTCTGAAAGCACCTCAGATTGTTCTAGGCTCTTGCAGATCATCCCGATACGACTATTATTGATCCGAATGATGACCCACATGTCGATCCACATCAGACACAGACCCAGGTATAACAAGGTTAGTTTTGAAACGAACTTAAGCTCCACGAACCCGAAGATCGAAATGGGGCTCGGAGGAGGCACGCCAACTATCCCTGATGGACCTCCGAATACTGGAATAAAGAAGTTATTGAGGAAGATAACGAGGATTTCTGCGAAAGCGAAAGTGATGATGAAAAAATAAGCACCTCTCGTTCTGAGCACGACAAGACCAAGCAGGAGCGCGAACAGTGAGCCGACCACCATGCTCAGAGGCAGCGACAACCAGAAACTCATGCCGAGCTTCTTGACGAACAGGCCTGAAGAATAAGCACCCATTGCCATGAATGCAGCATGAGAGAGATTCAGCAGCCCTGTCGTGAGAATCAACTGCAAACTCGTCGCAAGAATGATATTTATGCATGTGAGAATACCCAGATGAAGCACATATGGGTCATCAGTGAAGAACAACGGGAATATAGCAGTTGCAAATACCAGACTGGCCGTCGCAAACCTGTTCACAGCTAGACTCCTAGTAATCCTTTGGGCTTGAAAATGAGCACCACCATGACAAATGCGAAACTAAGTATTCCGACTGCGGGCCCGGACAATAATAAGGTACCAAAGCTCTCTATGAATCCCAGCAGCAATCCCGCCAAAAGGACGCCCGGTATACTGCCCATCCCTCCCAGGATGATAATGATGAGAGCTTTCATCATCGGCAGATTTCCCACAAAGGGATTGATCATGAATATGGGGAGAATGAGCACGCCGGCCGCCGCAGCCAAAGCTGACCCGATGAAGAAAGCGGTAGAACAGATGCGATCTATGCTGATCCCTTGTACTGCAGCAGCTTCCGGGTCTTGGGACACAGCCCTCATTGCCTGGCCTATTCTCGTATAGCGAATGAACCCGTAGAGCATAAAGACAAGGAGGATTCCGATGAGAGTTATTATCAGGCGCTCTAATGATAAATGGAAGGTCAGAAATGTGATCGTACCCTCAAAGACAGATCCGACGGATTTGTCCAGAGTGCCAAAGCTTAAAAGGGCGAAGGATTGCAGGATCCACGACAGGCCGAGGGAAGTGATGAACGCACTCAGCAGCTGGTTTCTAAATGGTTTAAAGATGAGTTTTTCGACAACCACCCCGAACGCTCCTATCAGCAGCATAGCAACAATAAGCGTCAAGAAGTAATTGAGGTGGTAGCATGAAGAGAGATAGTAGACGATATATCCAGCTAACATATACATCTCACCGTGAGCAAAATTAATGATACCCATGATACTAAAGACAAGAGTCAATCCCAAAGCGATAAGAATGTAAAACACACCGAGCATAAGGGCATTGATAAAAGCTTGAGATATTATTTCCATCAGACATCCACCCCCGAAAGTGCTCAATATTCTCTCCCTGGCCCGATTCCAGGGGGATCGTCAACTCCTCCCCCATACCCTGTTGTTATAGAGAGATAACCAATTGAAGATCCTGGAATTGATTCAATCAAGTGTTGATAGCGATAGAGACTGTGATGCGCAGGTAGCAAAGTGCCCTGCTTGACGATTTCAATTCCACGATTCCTCAATCCAACTGTATTGCTTTCTTGGATCTCTCTCCAGGCATAAGGTATTGCGAGGGCATTCCCAAGCTGAAGACGAAACTGAAAGCATAACGGTGGATTGAATCCTCCCCGTTTATGAGGGATAGAATGATCTATCCCTCCCTTTCAACTCGGACTGTCAACAGAGGACCAACCCTCATTTGGTTATTTCCACAGTTCCGACGTCAACTGCTTCACCGTCCTTAACCTGCGTCAGAATAACCGGATACACGAAGTTGTGATCGATTCCGTAAATATCTTTGCCTATTAGTTTCAAGGGACCCCAGGCTGTGTCAAAAGTCGTCGTTTCCATGACCTTCACAACTTTGTCGGTGTCCAGAGTTCCGGCCTTTTCTATAGCCTTTGCCACTACCTTCATCCCAACATAATTGGACGCCCCGATGATCGAAAGAGGTTCATTGAATCGCTCTTGGTATTTCTTTGCTACGTTCCTCATCTCCTGTGTTGCGTACTTGCCTTCCAGATCAGCGCCGAAGCCAAGATACAGCCCCTCTGCTGCTCCTTTGCCACAGATATTGATGAATTTTGACACATGGAAGCCCGCAGTCCAGCTTAGGTTTCCCTTGTAGCCCATCTCATGCAGTTGTTTCAGAATCAAACCACCATCACCGGCCGGTGAACCGGATAATTCGACCATATCCGGGTTCTGTGCCAAAATCTTGGTCAAAAGAGGATAGAAATCAGTTGTTCCCCTTTCATAATACTCATCTGCTATGATCTTCATGTTGCGCTCTTCAGCTGACTTTCTTGCAGCTTTGGAGGTGTCCCAACCGCTCGTGTCGTTGGGTGAAATCATTGCAACCGTTTTGATATCCGGATTGTGTTCATGGATCCACTGGTACAGGCTGGGTGCGATTTCCCACTGTGAAATAATCTCTCTAAATGAAAACGGCTTTTCCGGCGACAAGTTGTCGGTACCCCAAGTGCAGAAAAGAAAGACCACTTTGTTGGGTTCGGTTATCGCTTGGACCGCATCGGTCGTCGCCCCGATCACGTTGCCGATGATGTACTTAATTCCTCGTTTATAGATCATCATGTTTGCGAGAGAGGTGGCTTCCGCTGCTTTTGCCTTATGATCGCCCGCCACGTACTCCAACATGTAGGTGTCTTCTCCTACCTTTATGCCACCAGTACTATTGATCTCCTCTACCGCAAGCGAGAGAGAGCGCTCGAGGCTCAATCCCCATGAGGCAGCAGGTCCTGACATGGCTCCAAGTACCCCTACTGTCAGTTTCTTTTGTGCCGCATGACCATCCGGCACATTTCCAATCGCTAACAGTATCGCAACAATCAGACCAACAAATCTCAAACGCTGCATATCATCATCCTTTGCCTAGAAGATGGTTGGAAACATCCTTCAATACACCTGCCTTCCGTTGCCGAACCGCCAACTAGTTCATCGTCATCACCCCTTTCTGTGGCTGACGCATTCCCCGATACTGGCCGAACGTCAAAACCGTATCTTCGGGCTTAAATTCGATTGAGGGCTAGAGATCAGGAGGATGAGCAGCAGCAACATGAGACAGTCTTGAGCAGATGCATAAGATGATCAGATGGTCTTAAGAAAGCGGTGCCCGACTGAAGACGGTTTAGTGCATGGGCAGCTCTGAGGACTGCGGCGCACAGCCACTATCTCTCCTTAGGACGTTTATCCAAAAGGCGCTTCACCTTTCCTTCTGCGCCGCCGTAGCCAGTCAGTGGTGACAAGCTGCCTGCCGGGACAGCTTCGACCGCCACTCGCACACCCAGGTCTGATTTCAGATCTTGCTCCAGTTGAAGCCTGAACCCATCTAGGTCAGTTGATCCCTCTTTGTACTCCACTTTCACAGTCATCTCATCTTTGCCAGACAAGCCTTCACCCACGCGCTCCACTACGCAGAGCCACTCGCCAGTTGACCGCGAGTCAGCCTTGATTGCATCAAGGCATGCCATAGGATAGACGTTGGTGCCTCGCAGCTTGACCATATCGTCGCTCCTGCCGAGGAAATGATCCATTCGCAGGAGATAACTTCCGCAGGCGCATCTTTGACCGTAATCAACGAACCTGACGAGATCCTTTAGGTTGTATCTGATAAGGGGGGGATGCTGCCGGTAGAGGCTCGTGTACACAAGATCTCCTTTCTCACCCTTTTGCTCGTCCACCGGAGTGTTGGTATCTGGATCGACAATTTCTACGTAACCCAAATCCTCATGGAAATGCAGTCCCGCCTTTTCCCTGCACTCGAAAGCAGCCAGACCGATCTCATGAGTCCCATAGTTATCAAACACCTGGCATCCCCACAGTCCTTCCAATTCTTCTCTGAGCCTGCCTGATAGGTCCGGCCCCAAGAAGGTGTGGATGAATTTTGTGTCTAAATCGCGAACATCGAAATCCATCTCATTGGCGGCAACATTCGCTATGTGCCCCATGTACTCAGGGAAGGAAGCCCACTGATTCGTCCCCCATTCCCTTGCTATCTCAACCTGTCTGCGTGTCGGCGTCACCAGCCCGCTACCTGTTGTAACAGGCACAACTCCTAGCCAGGCATGGCAACCGTAGTAGAAACACCATGCAAAGTTCGCAGTGGAGTTAGTTAGCGGTATCTGCATGACGTCACCCGGCCGTGAACCTTGAATGAAAAGAGCCCTTGCCGAGGATATCCCGTTTATCTCCCACTCAAGGGGTCCATAAAAAGTCGGTCGGGGCTTTCCTGTTGTCCCACCGCTGGACTGAATCTTGAGCGGTTTTTCCTTTGCACCCGCAGGCGTGATTCCCTGATGATCACCAAATGGCGGGTAAGCATCAATTGCCGCCTTAAAATCGTAAACAGTGATTATTGGGATCTTGCGAATGTCCTTGATGCCCCTGATGTCCTTGGGCTCCAACCCGGCCTCAGTCCATTTCCGCTTATAGAATGGATTATTCCATGCGACTTCAATGATCTTTCTGAATTTCTCTGCCTGTGTCTCCCGTATCTTATCTCTATCCCATCTGAACAGCGTCTGCTCGAATTCGGCTGGAGGGGGAAAGGACCTGACAAGTTCGTTAAAATCCAGCGACTTATAATAGTAAGGAATATTGACTTTGTTCATCGTTTAACCCCTTCGAAATCCGAGTTGATCCTTAGTTGTTGCTTATTCAGCTTTCTTCTCTCAACTGGCAGACCTCCAATTGAACTCCGTGGAGAGATTTGGGATGCACGAATGCCACCTTCCCAAGGGGTACCTCCAAAACATCTGTAACGAACTCAAGTCCTTTTTCCTTCATTCCTCGAACGTCTTCCTCAATATTGTCAACTGCCAGGGACAAGAGAAAAACGCCATCTCCCCGCTTTTCTACGAATTTCGCTATGGACGTGTCTGCCTTTCTTGAGGCGATGATGTTAAGGACAAACCCACTTAGGACAAACTGAGCTCCAGTGAGATTAGGGAAGGCGAAGTCTTCGTCTCTGAGGTAAGCGGGTTCAACGCCCAGAATGGACTGGAACTTGGCTACTGCCTTCTCAAGATCACTCACTGCTATGTTTATTCCGTAGACTCCCTTGACCATGATCCCTCCTTCTGAATGCTTAGTGCATTCGATCAACTAAATTGGACCGACAACATTTCCCCTCCAAAGTGCCTGGGACAGAATGCCATCTCGCTGCGCAGATCCCTCAACTTTACCGAATCCCGCCTCACAGACTGAGAGGCAAGGGTTGCGAGGTTCATAACTTTACTCAAACTTAAAAAAAATTGAGTGCTGTTCAAGTCCCGTATACTATTCGACACACATGGTGTCAACCTATTTTTCGAGTGTGCAAGGCAAGGATTGTCAGGGACAAGCCTGAAAATGCAACGACTTATTTCCTGAGATGCCAGGACCCATATGAGAGAATCTTGCATGCGAAGTATTAGAATTGTGTTCAATTTATTTTATAATTGACTCATATTCAATTATGTACTACACCAAGATTGCCATCCTTAGAATACCGGCTGTCACAACTATTCAGGGTCGACAAAGGAGACAAGATGGAATTTCGTCTAAGGCAAGATCAGCAAATATTAAAGGATATGATCAGGAAGATCTGCCAAAATGAGTTCGCTCAGAGGGCTGCGCAGATCGATGCGACGGAGGAGTTTCCCTGGGAAAACAAAAAGGTCCTGCAAGAAAACGGGCTTCTTGGCGTCAATATCCCTGAAGAATACGGCGGGGCGCAGGCAGGGATGCTCAGCCTTGCCATTGTTGTGGAGGAAGTTGCGCGCGTGTGCGCATCCACATCCGTCATCCTTACGACGCAAGCCTTGGCAACGGAACCCTTGCTTTTGGCAGGTTCTCACCAGCAGAAGCTCAAATGGTTGAAACCTATGGCGGAAGGTACCATGCTGGGTTCCTGCGCTATCACAGAGCCGGACGCGGGCTCTGATGTCACTAGCATCCGCACGAAAGCTATAGCGTCTGGCAGCGGTTACCTGATCAATGGCACCAAGATCTTCATAACCAACGGTGGGGTCTCGAACATCGTCACGGTGCTGGCCTATACGGACAATACCAGGGGCCATAAGGGCATCAGCATGTTTGTTGTTCCAAAGGATACGCCAGGCTTTACGGTCGGAAAGCAAGAAAAGAAGCTTGGCATTCGCGGCTCAGATACAAGGGAACTCATTTTCGAGGACTGCTTTGTCCCGGAGGAGCACCTGATCGGAAGCCTTGGCGAAGGCTTCAAAGTCCTCATGAAGACCTTCAACTACACACGCCCCCTTGTGGGGGCTCAGGCTCTAGGGATAGCACAAGGGGCCATGGACGCTGCCTTGAGCTATTGCAAGGAAAGGGTTCAGTTTGGAAAACGGATCGCCGATTTTCAGGGGATTCAATGGATGATAGCGGAAATGGCTCTCAAGATCGAACTTGCCCGAACGATGATATACCGCGCCTGCTGCACGATTGATGATGAGCCAGATTCAAGAGATATTCCCAAGCTGGCCTCAATGGCCAAGTGGTACGCATCGGACGTGGCAATGCAGGTCACCACAGACGTGGTTCAGATATTCGGAGGCTATGGTTACACCCGAGATTATCCGGTAGAACGGATGATGCGCGATGCTAAGATCACTCAGATCTACGAAGGAACGAACCAGATTCAGCGCATGATCATCGCAAATCACATAATCGGATGAGCTGTGGGGATTGGCAAGATTTGAACTATCATCGATTAAAGGGCATGCCAATGTATAAAGACATCGTTATTGTCAGCGCTGTTCGAACCCCTTTCGGACGATTCTGCGGATCTCTCAGAGAATTCGACTACTTCGAACTGGGGGCTCTGCCCATGAGAGAGGCATTGAAGCGCGCGAACATCCCAGCGGATCAGGTGGATGAGGTGTTTTGGGGCGTTGGAGATACGTCTGTCTGCAAGGATGTTTTTACTCCAGTAGCAGCACGCCAGACCCTATTGAGAGCAGGGCTTCCTTCAGAGACAGTTTCAGTGGCAATTGACAAGGCTTGTGTTTCAGCAATGTCTGCCGTCCATATGGGGTGTCGAGCCGTCGCAGCAGGAGAAATCCGTTCTGCTCTTGGTGGCGGAGCGACTTCTTTCAGCCAGGAACCGCTCATAGTGAGGAGTCTTCGCTGGCAGGGGTTCCGTATAGGCGATGTCAAGATGGAAGATCCGCTATTTGCTCTGGGATATAAGGATTTCAATCCTGTATCAGTGGACACAGACAATCTGGCTCTTGAATATGGCATTTCAAGAATCGAGCAGGATGAGTGGGCACTGCGAAGTCACAACAATTATGGCCGGGCCTGGGAGGCGGGCAAGTTCAAGGACGAAATGATTGCACTGGAAGTCCCCCAAAAGAAGGGCAATCCGGTCTTGCTAGAAATCGATGAGCAATATCGGCCAGCGACAACCATGGAATCGCTTGCCAACCTCCCCGGAATTTACGGCTGCAAAGGGATTACCGCAGGCAATTCTCCAGGACTCAATGACGGAGCTGCGGCCGTCCTGTTCATGACCCGTCAAAAGGCCCAAGAACTAGGGCTGAAGCCTCTTGCTGAGATCCGGGCAATGTGTTCTATCGCAACCGACCCGCGGCGGATGGCGGAAGGGCCGGCCTTTGCTGCACAAAAGGCGGTAGGATTGGCTGGATTATCTCTGAATGAGGTCAATATTGTTGAGATTAATGAGGCCTTTGCGGCCGTACCTCTGATAAGCACTCTCCTTCTAGGGGAAAAAGATCCGAGAAAAGTCGAGGCACTGCGCAAAAAAACAAACGTCAATGGAAGTGCCATTGCGATCGGTCATCCAAACACAGCCAGTGGAGCGAGGGTGATCATGAACCTGGTATATGAACTGAGACGCCGAGGAGGAGGGTATGCATTGGGTGCAATCTGCGGCGGTTTGGCGCAGGCCGATGCGTGCATAATCAAGTGTTAAATCATTCATGAGACGACGATATAGGAAATCGTTCCAGCATGGAGATCTTTTCTTGGCTTTCTTGGTCTTGGCAGTCCCTTCAGAAAGAAGAATGCCGCAACCTCTCGTGGACTGATTTGGAATGCTAATTGCCTGGCTTGCCTCCTCTAGAGAATGACGGATGTCGGAGTTACACAACCGTTGAGAGACTTTTAAGCAGGTGCCTGGAATTTATCGTGAAATCTACCAAACAAAATCGGGATCAAAATCATGAGATCTGAGGAGTCATTTAGTCTGAGAGACAAAGTATCGATAGTAACAGGTGGCGGTAGAGGGCTTGGTACTGCCATTGTGCACGCCTTGGCGCAGGCGGGCTCCAATATTGTCATCTGCTCACGGAAAATCGAGAAATGTGAGGCAGAAGCCGACTCAGTCCGACGGTTGGGCGTACAGTGTGCTGCAACCAAGTGCGACATAACATCTCCTGACGAGGTTCAGAATCTTGTCAGATTTGCCCTCTCTGAATTCGGCCGCATAGATGTACTCGTGAACAATGCAGGAGCCACCTGGGGGGCCCCGGTTCTGGACTATCCCTTTGAGGGATGGAATAAAGTGATCAAGGTGAACGTAACGGGAACCTTCCTTTGCTGTCAGGCCGTTGGAAAGATCATGATGGAGCAAGGGGGAGGGAAGATCATCAACCTGTCTTCTGTGGCAGGTGTTTCCGGAAGCGATCCGAAGTATATGGATGCAATCGCTTATAACACTAGCAAGGGCGCAATCATCACTTTTACCAAAGACCTAGCTGTGAAATGGGCTCCATACGGGATCAATGTCAACTGCCTTGCGCCTGGATTCATACTTACGGACATGACAAAGAGGACAATCGAGCAGCACGAACAGGAGATCGTAGAGCGCATTCCATTTGGCAGGCTTGGCCGCACAGAGGATCTGGAAGGCAGCATCGTTTTCCTTGCTTCACGGGCTTCCGACTACATAACCGGCCAGGTCCTCTTTGTTGATGGTGGGTGGCATGCAATGTGACTCTCAGACGGCGGGTGCAGAACATGAATCTTCGCAACATTCTCTACGAGAAGAGGGACGGTATCGCATGGGTTCAATTTAATCGCCCTGATAAGCTTAATGCCCTTGACTCGGTTATGCTGGGAGAACTGGGCTTAGTGCTGGAGGATTGTGAAGAAGATGACAGCAACAGGGTCCTAGTGCTCATGGGCGACCAGAAATCCTTTATGGCCGGCGCCGACATAGAGCATATGGCTAAAGCTGATATCAAGTTCGCATATAGTCTTACCGATTCTACGATGCGAATTCAGGAAAGGTTGGCAGATCTCTCGAAACCGACGATTGCCGCCATTCGCGGGTATGCTCTCGGAGCCGGTTGTGGATTGGCCCTGTGCTGTGACTTTCGCATTGCGGCAGATAATTCCATCCTCGGCCTACCAGAAATAAATCTGGGAATCATTCCTGGCGGAGGTGGAACGCAACGCCTGCCGCGGCTGGTAGGGTTTGCAGCTGCAAACAGGATTATTCCGCTCGGTGAAATGATCAAAGCAGGAGAAGCACAGAGGATCGGGCTTGTAGATCAGGTCCTTGCCCTGGATGGCTTAAAAGAGGAGGTCGAGGCACTTGCGTCACGCCTGATAGAGAAGCCGTCAATCGCTCTTCGTGCGGCCAAGACAGCTATGCGCAAAGGGTTTACTCCTCACTCAAGGATAGACTTCAGCTGGAGCAGGACCTGTTCTGCATGCTATTCGGCACAAAGGATCAGAAGGAAGGGATGGCCTCTTTCTTGGAAAAACGAAAGCCCCAATTTCAGGGAAGATAGGAGGATTGTGTCATGGGAGAGATGAAAAGGGTGGGTGTGGTCGGAGCAGGGATGATGGGTGCTGAAATCGCGCTGTCTTTCGCCATTGCAGGTTACGAAGTGCTCATGAAAGACGCAACTGCCGAGTTGGCCCAGCAAGGGAAAGACCGACTTGGAGATACTCTGAATAGATTGATTCATAAGAACAGATTCAAAGCTGAGAATAAGGATCCGACACTGGGTCGAATCATTCCAAAGGGTGAATATTCAATTTTCAATGAATTGGACCTAGTGGTTGAAGCTGTTTTCGAAGATCTCGAAACTAAAAGACAGGTTTTTTCTGAGCTGGGCGAGATCTGCAGGCCGGATTGCGTCTTCGCCACCAACACCTCCAGTATCCCAATTACCCTTTTGGCAGGTTCCGTCAAGCCGGAGCGATCTCCTCTATTCCTGGGATCCCATTTCTTCTCTCCTGCATCGGTCATGGAGTTGGTAGAGGTTATCCCGGGACTCGAAACGAAAGATGGCACAGTGATCTTCATGATGGAATGCCTTCGAAAAATTGGTAAGACACCTATTCGTGTGAAAGACGTGCCTGGCTTTGCCGTTAACCGGATACTGCATGCAATGTGGATCGAAGCTAATCGGTTGGTTGAGGAGGAAGTCGCCAGTCCGGAAGACATAGACACGGCGTGCAGGCTGGGCTTGGGACATCCGATTGGCCCATATGCTTTAATGGATCTCACGAGCAACAATCTGAATTTGCAAGTACAGGAGATCTTGTTCGAGGCTTATGGTGAGAGGTTCAAGCCAAGGCCGATTCTAAAGCAAAAGGTCTATGCGAATCACTTGGGTCGCAAAACGGGCCGCGGTTGGTTCTCCTATAGAGATAGGTGAGATGATAGAAAATCGCCTCTTGGAAGTTTGAGGATATCATCTACTTTCGATGCTGTCACAATACAACATATCACTCGGTTCTCATCGCCCTAGTGATTTGAACCACGTGGTTTGTGTCGCTTCCTACTGTCTGTACTTTAACTGGACCTGTCAACATGAGATCCCGGTAGCTGGAGTTTTTCTCTAGTTTTCTCCCAGCTTGGACTCGACTCTCGACTAAACCTTCGGCTAAGCATCAAAGTGTCTGTCATCTTTCTGCCTAGTTTCATGTAACGGTCGAGCGGAAACCAGCTGCATAATGTATTTTCTAAATATTTTGTGCATATCATAGAAATCATCCGCAATCCTTGTCATGGAAAAAATTACTCGAAAATTGAGGCGGGTATTTTTCCTTGATGAAACCTTTCTGTTCATTCGTGCATATAGGCATCGTGGTTCTCTCTTGATAGTCACTCTACTACCTTCCTCATATCATGCTTTCAGAGATAGCTTGAGATATATGTCTTATGGAACGAGTTTTACCTTAAAATACTCAACTCAGATCTAAGACTCCTCGTACCTGGCCTCTTTGTTTTCATCTTTGACAGGGCGTCCTATATCGAATATCTAAAATTTTAACTGTACTCCTACAGCTGGATATAGACAAGCATAGAGGACCTCAGGACCTCACCCCCTCCCTGAGGTGAGGTCCAATCCGAGCAGAAACACTATCTGACAGACAACTGACCCTAGGCATATTCGAGCCGCCAGAGAGTGCAACAAGCTTCACCCAGCCCTCTATTGCTTCTGACATCCCAACAGCAGAAGCAGAACCATTCCGGCAGGAGGATGCATCCACAGGCTGGCACACTCCGGTAAAACCTACAGGCAACCGGCGAAAGACTGTTGCAGAAATTTCAAGGATAATCGAGAAAAGCCATGCACTGTTCGGAGGGTGGACTGATTCTTTTGACAAGATGCTCGACCTCATCCTCTCAGCGCTGCTGCAGGACGAGGAAAATTACATGGGCTTGGTCAAGACACTGAAGCCTGAAGCAGTGAGAGCTGCATCAGAGGTTTCAGGCCTGCTCATAGAAGCATTCTCTTATGACTACAACATCTGGGACTATCTTGGAGAGGTCTACATGCAGGTCGCTTCAATCAGCAAAAGCAAGTGGTTCTGCCAGTATTTCACTCCCATGCATGTCTGCGAAATGATGGCAGAGATTCAGCTTGGCAATACCAGGGAGACAATTGAGAAAGCGAAGGCTGAATCAACAAAGATTACTGTAGTGGACCCGTGCGTAGGCTCAGGAGCGATGCTTCTCGCCTGCAAGAGAACCATAATACAGGAATACGGTGTAGCCCCGCATCCATGAGCCAATGCTACAATCGATTCCGTTTGCAGCAAATGCTCGTAGCTGGCCTGTTTAAGTTGTTGGTCGATAGCAGTTCCCATACCCAGATTGGTGTAGAGTACGGTCTCAGGGCGAACAAACTCCAGCAGCAGCTGCCCATCTTTATCCATGGGGCGGCAGAAAACCGCACGGCGAAACTTCTTCCAGCTTTGCCTCCGGTCGCCAAACTCCAGGTAATCCCAAGCATGGTTGCCTTTTTGCGTTCTTTGCCAGTGCTTCCTCTCAGCGCCCCTGACATGGGCTTGAATATCCTTGTAAAGCTTGCCCGTGCAGACGTAACCAATGTTGAGCTGTTCAATACCGCAAGCAGCTTTTGATCGAAAAAGCCGGCGTCCATTCTGATCACAATCGGAGTATCTTCCCGATAGCAGGTACGAATCTTAAATGTCCAATGTCAAGGGTGACACCGCCATCACGTTATTTGGAACTCAGATAGTACCGAAAATCGCAATAATCGGCGCCTTCCATAATAGTTTTGGTCCTTACTAGTTTAAGTTGGGGGTTAAAACCCCTGGCAAAGGGTTCATCACGACAGCAGGAGAATTCCACACCGAACTCCTCTAGTCCTAATTCTTTGTATTTCTCATAATATGGACAGCGGGTAACGTTGAAAAAGTAGGTCGTTGGAGTTTGTTTTAAAACGTCCATTTCCCAAACTCCGCCCTCTCCCCAACCGGCCACCTCATTAGCCAACTCCTCTATCCCGTTCTGCCCTTCCGTCCCCATCATACTTTGACCGCGCTGGAAAGCTTCTTGCTGATTGATTTCCCGTAATATGGTCAGAGCTTCAACCCTGCCGATCCTTTGGGATAATGCCCTCATCACTGGCGCTATAGCTAACGCCTCTATAGCCCTTTTTTCTATCCGGTTGAGTTCTTTATTCCCAACGTGGTCTTTCATATTAATTTTCCTCTTAAATTAGGGTGCGTATGCTCCATTAATTAACAAAGGCCGTGTTTGCTAGATTGTGACCTGTTGTCCTCTGGTTTTTGGTTCTGGAAGAAGGTGTGTGAATTCATCGGCAGGAGATTAGCTCCTTGGGCAAGAGTAGAATATGGGATCGGCACAACAACAAACTTAGTTTGCTATCGAAACCAGTAGGATAGGAGGATAATAGAGGAACTTAAGATGTAATGCCAGTGTTTTTTGCACGTCGGGATTAAGGATGGTTAGGCCGGCTGTGTGGTTTGGAAGCAAAACTAAATAACTAAAGAGCGTCCACAAATTCGCAGGTCCGCCACTCAACAGCAGAAAAGTCAAAGGCAGACTTGATAATCATATAAAAGGCACCTCCGTCCATAGCAAGAGTCGTATAATGCTCTGTGATATGGAGTTAAAGCTGCGAACTTTAGATCAGGAGGTGCCGTATGGAATTGTATGCAGGGATTGATCTACATGCAAGCAACAACTTCATTGGTGTTATTGACGAAAATGGGAAGAGAGCTTTCAAACGAAGAGTTCCCAACGTTGCGGAGGAGATCCTTGTGACCTTGGGCAGATTCCAAGAGAAGATGGTTGGAGTGGTTGTAGAGTCC
The DNA here is from genome assembly GCA_963781715.1 of uncultured delta proteobacterium. GTDB lineage: Bacteria > Desulfobacterota > Syntrophobacteria > Syntrophobacterales > Syntrophobacteraceae > Desulfoferrobacter. The sequence goes on along the minus strand of CAWAGW010000010.1, from coordinate 1,940,791 downwards.
ACCTATAATTGGTACTGGCTTGTGGATCTTTTGGGTGATGCCGGCTACCGGGTCCACCTGGCCAATCCCAGCGCCATCCAGAAGTACTCCGGACTGAAGCATGCCGATGACCAGCACGATGCTTTCTGGCTTGCTGAAATGCTGCGGCTTGGCATCTTGCCTGAGGGCTATATCTATCCCAAAGAGGAGAGGCCACTTCGGGATCTATTAAGAAAGAGGAGCCACTTGGTCACGCTCAGGAGCTCTCTCATCTTAAGTCTGCAAAACATTGTGGCCAGGAACTGTGGCGTGCGCCTGAATGTCAAGGATGTCAAACGACTTAGAGAAAATGTCGTCCATCCCCTATTGAAGGAAAATGAGGATCTCGCCATGGCTGGAATGGTGAGCAAGGACGCTATTGACTTTCTTAGTCAAAAAATCCGGCAAGTCGAAAACATGGTTGAAGGCAAGCTTAAGCTCAAGGAACCTTATCGAAATCTCCTTACCATTCCGGGAATTGGTAGGATTCTCGGCTTGACCATCATGCTGGAAACGGGTCCCATAGAACGCTTTCCAAAAGTAGGTGACTACGTATCCTACTGCCGAAAGGTGAGCTCCAAGTGGACCACCAATGGGAAAACAAAGGGCAACAAGAAGAATGGCAACAAGTATCTGGCCTGGGCTTTTTCTGAAGCCGCCGAACTGGCTAAGCGATTTGATGATCAATGTAGAAGCTGGTATCAACGCAAGATGCAGAAAACTAACTTCATGGTGGCTCATCAAGCACTTGCCAACAAGCTGGCCAGGGCAGCTTATTTTATCATGAAGCGGGAAGTTCCCTTTATGCCGGAGAAACTGTTTGGATGAAAGTTGGCTGGAACGGTGAACCCGCAAAGGGGTTGGATATCCAAGCCATTAGACTTGATTGGTAAACCGTTCCACCCAAAGCCTTATAGAGTCAACAGCATCTTTGCTGCCCATGCCATGAGCCAGCCAAGGGATGGCTAATAACCATGAGACTTGAAAAAACCACTTGGACATGGCATGGAACCGAAGATTTTCTGGTCCGCCTTGGGCGGAAAGGGTTTCAGCCGGGAGAACAATTATCGGTGAGAAGACCTTAATCCTGATGGGTGACTGGTGCAGTGAGGACTGACACCTCAAACCTAAAGAAACTGCGGGAGTGGTATAGGTGTTGGTGACTGTTTGTGAGTGGCAGGAGCAAGCTTTCCTGTCCTAAAACGATCAGGACACATACCGAAGGTCTCGCGAGCATTCAGGAATTGACCAGTTCCCAGTGCGAATGTGTCCGGACCAAGGGAGGCAGTAAACCCACCAACAAGGGCCGCCTCCGACGAGTCTCGGTTGGACCCATTCTCGGCGGCCCTTGTTGGTGGCTGAAGTGCAGCTCGCGAAAAAGTGTTTCTCTTGCGATGGGGGAGTTTTTTCTCTTGATCTAGGCCTTTTAATGGGTGACCCCCATCACTCGACAAGTCAAAGGCAGATGTGGCCCCTCTATTGCCCTCTCTACAAGTGATGAAACGTCACCATGCTTTCATTTTGAACAATCTCCCTTGTTCATTCTCATCGTGCAGGGTTAGCACTATCTCTTCGGGGTCGAACACCCTGTCATCTTTTTCTGCAGGTGCAGGCAGGTCCGAGTCGATCAAGGTGATAATTGGCTGGATGCCTAGGTCAGCATATCGGCGAATTACCGCCAATAAGTTTTCTTTCTTGCGGTCATCAAGCGACTCAAACACGCCATCATGGTAGACGAAGCGCGGGAACTTATCATCAAGGTGCCCACGCAGCAGGGCCAGATCGAAAGCGATACACAGCAGTTTGCGATACGTGTGGCCAAGATCGGCGCTCGTAGCGTTGCCTGACTCGTCGAGGATTTCGGCCTTGAACTCCAGGTGTCCTTCCTTGTTTGAGGGCACGCTGAGGAGGGCCTTGTGGTCTATCACGTCCTCGACGATCTCACTGAAGAACAAGCGTATCGAAGAGAACAGGTTGGTCTTGTCGGCATTTTGCTGCTCTACTTCGGTTTCTATCTGCGTCTGTAAGCGAGCTTTCTCATCTGTAAGAGTTCGGATCTTGGTGCGCAATTCCTGCAAACGATGCAGTAAAGCTCGCTGGCGCTCCAGCGACGTGATGTCAGCACGCAGCGTCACCATCTCGTCGGAAACTTGCTTATACTTATCGAACACATCGGTGCTGCTCAAAAATGCCAACGTGTCCGAACGTCGTTTGCCCAGAACGTTGAGTTCGGAATTCGCACGCTTCAATTCTGTCTCGATCTCGTCGAGTTCTTCCTTTAGGTAGCCACGACGCTCTTCAGTAATTGCCCGGTTGAAAGAGATCAGCTGCTGGAAGTCTCTCTTGATATGATCCGGGAAAAGCACACCAGCTTCTTCGAACAGCCGCTGCGCCTCGTCCGGCTTGAATAGGATTTGGTCCTCTTCAAGCGAAACGAAAATTTTCCTTTTGCTATGGTTCAGCAAGTACCGTTGGGCATTGAGTTCAGCTATTCGCTCGTCAATCTCCTGGACCAGTTGCTTGGTGTGGTCTTTGTCCTGCTCTCGAAAGTCGAAAGCATCGAGCAACCGCTGTTTTTTCTCGGCTTCCTGCTGCTTGAGCAGCAAGATGCCCTCGATCTTGCTGATGTCCTCGATCGAGCCCCCCAACTCGTTCTCAATTGTTTGTGTCGTTGCAAGGGTCTCCTTGAACTGGTCTTCCTTCTCGTAGTGCAAGACAAGCAACTCGGCGTTGAAACCCAGGATATACGCTAGGAAGGGTTTCCAATCCGAATGCGCACCGGCGAACTTGCGCAGCTGGAATACATCGCGGTAGTCGCCCTGAGATCGCAGTTGGTATCCTAGACCCTTTCGGTACGACCAGGGCTTGAGCGCGCGCCAGTCGAGCAGGCTGTCTAGCATAATGCGGGCACGCTCAAATGGTATATTGTGATGGTCCCAATCGGACTCCGGTAGCGCGGTGAAGTCCTGGCGGTTAGCCGCATGCTTTTTGAAGCTGATCTTGCTCGCTTCCTCAACGCCACGGCTTACGGTGACATAGGTAGCATCGGTTAACTGGATCTCCAAGAAGAAAACGAACTCCTTGAACAGGTCGAAATGCTTGAACAAGAAGAACTTCGCATTCCGCTTAGCGAGGAAACAGAAATCCAGAAGACGTCCCAGGGTGGTTTTGCCCAAGTTATGGGTATCTTTTTTGAGATTCTCGGGCAGGCGAATTTCGGCCAAGACTACGTTCAGATCCGGTACGAAGTCCACAGGCTCGAACAGGTCTGGCTTGTTGGAGTAGAGTCTAGACAGCTTCATTGGGTCCTATGTATTCTACAGCATCGGTTTTGGGTCGATACTCGATCAATCCCAACAAATAAAGAAAGTTGAGCGCTGGTAAGAACAACACTTCACCTCCTGTCACTGCCTTCTTGGCATACTTTCGCAGGCTCTCATAATCTTCGAGTCGGCGAGTCTTCAGACGTGTCAGCAACAATCGAGACATGTTGATAATTGTGCGATCTGGATGCGAGTGCTTAGTCGGTCTCAGCATCTCCCTCCTCCCCGATATCACAGTTCCAATACATATAGAAGAGCATGGCGCGCGTTAAGCGTTTGTGTCGACGCAAGATGTGATCGCGATTAAACAACAAATCCACCAGGTATTCCATGACGCGGTCGAATGCTTGATAGTCCTTGCGCCTAGCTATGATCTTTAGCTGGAGCTCATCTACCACCGATTCGTACATGCGCATCAACCCAAGATTTTCCGGTGCTGCTAAGAAGCCGCGAATCTGCGCAGTCTCTTTGAGATACTTCTTCCTTTGAGCCTTGGCATACTCAACAGTCATATTGTTGAGCACGTTCTTTTTCTCGTAAGGTACCCGAGGTCTCGGCGGATCATCTAGCACCGTGGATACACAGTCCTTCTGACGTACCAGCGCTTCTACAACCTCAGACAGATCGTCCGGACTGACAATCAAAGGCGAATCGACCGGATCGAGATCGGCCAACTCTGGTATCTCTTGGAATCTCTTCAGCCACACTTCCAATTGCTCGACTCCACACAAGTAGATCGACTCCACTGGAATACTGCAATGCTCGGAAATGTGCGCACGAATATCATTCTCGGCATTGCCGGAGAGCCGCCGATTGGCAAACAACATGTAGTGATCTAGCTGGTTTTTCTCGCGAAGTTTCTTGATGCGCAGAATCTCTTTGCCTACTATGGTGTTATCGGACGAGGTGCTAAAGAAGTCAGATTCAGAGAAACCGCGGTTGTAGCCGATTGTATGCTTGGCCTGGATGATGGTCATACCAACCCAAGGTGCCGCCTTGCTGGGATGAAGCTCTGCAGTCCCAACGAATTTGGCGTCGCGGCCGCCATCAGGCCCTTTGGCGAAACCTTGCACGGAAATCCCGAGCAGGCGCTGGCAAAGGAGCACGATCAGCTGCTCAAACTGCTCCTCGCTTAGGTCTTCATATGCGTACTTCACTGGGACCTCGCTGTCAGATCGCGATTTTGTCTCGAAAGCATGGTATGGAAAGCCACCTAATAATGGGCGTTGACCAGCGGTGCGAACTTGTTGTGCCAGGGGCATATGCAAGAAGTAACATCACCGTCCAATGGTCTGCTATACAAGGTGTCTCGTGTCAAGAGCTGTAACCGATTTCGTTCTTGTCAACTTTAAGGACCTGATCCCTACGTCATGAAGTACCTACCGATGCATTCTCACCATGAAATCGGCACAAAAATGGCCTTGACAGTATCGACAACGCCTGCTACCGAAAAACCTTCAAAAAGCAATTTCTTATCACCTCACCCAATCAAGATAGCCCCGACAGCAACGACGCCATCGGAATCAGATCTTCGTTACACTCGCAATTGTTTCAGACAATAGTATCCCTGGTCCAGCAGTTGTCGGTCAAACGCCAAATGCCGAGAGGATTGTCATTTTGCAGTGATTCCGGGAGCCAGGCATCGGGCCAGTCCTGGAAGGCCAGTGGACGCGCAAAACGTTTGATGGCGGTGGCCCCGACGGACGTGAACCGCGAGTCCGTGGTTGCCGGATGTGGTCCGCCATGCTGCATGGCCGCGCACACTTCCACTCCCGTCGGAACGCCGTTGAAGATGATTCGTCCGCAGCGTTGCTGGAGGGTTTCGATCACCTTACCGTAGGTGTCCCATTCGTCAGGCTCGGCGATGACGGTCGTCGTCAGCTGGCCTTCGATGCTGCAGGCGACGGCATAAAGCTCCTCCATATCAGAACATTGGACGACAAGTGAAAAGGGGCCAAAGACCTCCTCATGGAGGCGTGGATTGTGCAAAAATTCTCGTCCCTCGACGGAGGCCACCGTTGGCATTCCTTCCAGGCGAGCGGCATTGTGCTCCGTTGCCGAGCGGCCTTGCACCTGGACCTCAGGGTGCGCCAACATCTGCTCGTAGGCCAGGCGGAAACCGTCATAGACCTTACTGTTGAGCATTGTTGCCGGGAGAATTTCCTCGATTTTGCGTGCCAGTAAGTCGATGAACTGCCGCAAAGGCGTTCCGGCCAATCCCAATAGAAGGCCTGGATTGGTGCAGAACTGACCAACCCCGAGAGTGATTGAACCGGCATACATAGCCGCGATTTCCTCGCAACGAGCTTCAAGCGCGGCAGGTGTCAGCAAGACAGGGTTTATGCTCCCCATCTCGGCGAACACCGGAATGGGCTCCGGGCGTTCGTTCGCCAACCGAAACAAGGTCTTGACGGCGCTTCTAGATCCGGTGAATCCGACAGCTTTCAAGGCAGGATGTTGGACCAAGGCCTGGCCCACCGTGCGTCCGTCTCCGTAGACCATGGAAAACACGCCGTCGGGCATCCCCGTCTGCTGCGCCGCCTTGATAATGGCGCGAGCAATGAGTTCGCTGGTGCCCATGTGGCCGCTGTGCGCCTTGACGATCACCGGATTCCCTCCCGCAAGGGCGGAAGCCGTGTCTCCTCCTGCAACGGAAAAGGCCAAAGGAAAATTGCTTGCGGCGAACACCGCCACGGGACCCAAGGGAACCAACATCCTGCGAATGTCGGGTTTGGGAACAGGTTTGCGATTCCTATCGGCACGATCGATGATCGCTTCCACCCAAGAACCCTCCCGCACCAGTTCCGCAAAGGCTCTCAGCTGTGCGACCGTTCGCCCTCGTTCGCCAACAATGCGCGCCTCTGGAAGGGCCGTCTCCCGGTTCGCGCGCTCGACCAGGACATCGCCCAGTTCCATAATTGACTCTGCGATGGCTTCCAGAAACTCCGCTCGCTTGCTTGGTGTCAAGCACCGGTAGGCTATGAAGGACCGGCTTGCCAGGCTCAGCGTCATGTCGAGCTCCTCTTCGGTGGCCGAGACAAAATCACCCGGCAGGGCTTGTCCAGTGCTAGGGTTGTATGCATAGACCACTTCCGCGCCCTTTGACGATAGAGAGTACCCGATGAAGTTCTTCCCCTGTATTTGCATTCTAAACTCCTATGACTTCAAGCCATCTACGTGTGATAGAAGCACTCCACTGTGGAGGGGAGTTGCCGGCTCGGTCCGTAGAGTCAATGACCCCAAAAGCCCGTCCTTTCATTAAAGCAGTCCTCGTTTGCGCAGATTTCGTACGAGCTCGATCGTGCCGAAGCGCCACAGCGGGATCTCGTGACATTGGCCCACGCGATTAATCAAGGCACCCAGCCGCTCGGAAACGATCTTTACGACATCACCCTGTTTGTGGGTGAAGCCTTTTCCGTCCCCTTCACGATCATGGGTGGGTGAAAACAGGGTCCCTGTAAACAGCATCAAGCCATCGGGATATTGATTGTTTGGACCGATAGTCTGCTGAACAAGGTTCGTTACATCCCTGCTTATTTTTGCCATGGTACTCGTGTCGCGCATAATAAAGCCGTCTATCCCCTCCACCTCAACCGTCAGCTCCGCGCAACGCACGTGCTCGATCCCAAAGCCCGCATCGAAAACCCTGATGAATGGGCCAATGACGCAAGATCCATTGTTGTCCTTGGCTTTACCCAGCAACAGAGCGCTGCGGCCTTCGAAATCCCGCAAGTTCACGTCATTGCCCAATGTGACCCCGACTATTTCGCCTTGTTTGCTGACCGCCAGTACGACTTCCGGCTCGGGATTGTTCCATCTGGAATCGGCTCGAACCCCTAGATAAGCGCCAGTACCCACCGCAGACATTGGCTGGGCCTTGGTGAACACTTCCGCATCGGGACCTATCCCCACTTCCAAATACTGGGACCAAAGGTTCCGCTGCAGCAGTTTCTCCTTAACTGCCAGGGCCTCTTTGCTACCCGGTACGACATTGCTGAACTGGACTCCCAGATCCTGTTCAAGCTCTTGCCGCAGTGCCTTCGCCCGCATCGGATCCCCTTTAGCTTGCTCTTCGACCAGGCGCTCCAGCAGAGAACTGGCGAAAGTCACGCCGCAGGCCTTGAGCGCCTGCAAGTCACAAGGAGCAAGAAAGTAAGGACGGCTGGGATCTCGTGTTTCGCCGTCCGAGTTTTCCAGAATCTCGCTTGTCTTTCCGAGTTCTATCTTCTCGGCTTGGCGGATCGCAACGAGCAGGTCCTCTTCGTTGAGCAGTTCCGCCAGCAAAGGATAGGACGCAGAGATATCATACACCGTCTCTCCTTGGACCAAGACAACACTGGGCCCTGCCTGAGCACCCTCACACCAAACTCTGCCGAGAAGCACCGCCCTTTCGTAGTCCACGGGTAGACATTGTTTCATATTCAGTTTCATGTGGATCTTCTTACCTCCTCATAGTTTGAAGCAAAAGACCATGATTCAATGCAAAACGATGTGCCGAAAAGCTGGCGAAACAGGCTATAGACCTCAGAGCTTCCACTGGCTGCTGCCCGTTGGGCCTCTAGCCAAACACCAGCCCCGGGACCCACAAGCTCATGCTCGGGATCATGATGATGACAACCAACGCAAGGGTTAACAGGACATAAAAGAGAACCAGGTTGTGAATCATCTATTCGACCCTCAGCCCAGATGCCATCGTGCCGAGGTACAGATAGGCATCCACAGGAGGGTTGATCAACCCCAGACCTGGTTAGCCAATAGCTTGAGATTCCTCGCCGCCTGTCGGCTCCTCGGAATGGCGGATTTGATGAATCGCTCAATCTGGGTAAGAATAAGCAGAATCTTATGCTTATTTCGGTCTTGCCGATGAGGTATCGCCAATGGCACGAACACCAGTTCTACCTTCGAACAAAAGAAAGGCATCTTACGCTCATCATTGACAGACCGTTTAATATAAAGCTTTCGATGAACGTTTAACCTCTGCGCAGCATTCCCGATCAGCTTCAGCGGCCACCGGAAGCTGCTTCTTCGATGGACCCGGCGGAAGCCTGTTTCTGCATGACGGAAATCACCTGTTCGGCAGCATTAGCCACGTGGCGCTTAATGAGCTCGATGGCCGCTTCCTTTTCGCCGCGTTCCAGATGTTCAATTAACGCGCTGTGCTCAGTCCATGCTTGAATGCTGGAGCGCTCCGCCTGTATACTGACCACCCGCATACCATGAACCATACCCCGCAGGTTGTTCAGCATCCTAAGAAGGAACTTGCTTTGAGTGGATTCATAGATGCTATCGTGAAAAAGTGAGTTCAGTTCGAAAATACGTTTTAGCGTATAGCCCTGGCTGATATCTTCCGATTTCAACACTTCCATAGCCTGGGCTCTGATCTGCTTCAAGGCAGCTATTTGTTCTGCTGTGATGCGGTCGCAGGACAGTTCGATAGCGTAGGCCTCGAGAACAGAACGCAGGCCGAACAGGTCGTGAATCGTCTGGTAATCGAATTGGCAGACCTTCACGCCGCCTCGTGCCACCCGCTCCACCATGCAGTCCTGTTCCAACCTGCGAAAGGCCTCGCGCACCGGTGTCCGACTCGCCTGAAACAAGCCCGCCACTTCGTTCTCAAACAGCCGGTATCCCGGCACAATTTCACCGTTAATGATGCCGGACTTCAGGCTTTCATAAATCTGGTCGGCGATAGAGCGGGAAGGCTCTACGGGTTGACCGATTTTCAGGGTTTCCAATGGCATCTTTCCTATCTGCCGGTTTAGTCTAAGTATTTCAGCCCCAAGTGGGCCTACCGATCATCCTCACTTGGCTAGATCAGAATCCAAGCGCACAACCGCCAGCACCTACAGGATTGAGGATTTCCGGGTTGACATAGCCGCCCACGCTCAGTTGCCAGCCAGGAGGTTGTCCTGGAATGCCTTTCCCCACGTTATTCCCGCTTCGCGGGAATGATGAAAGAGGTCCTGTATCCAATTGCCAAACAGTCGGAAATATCTTTTTCACTCGATCATGCGCCGCACGACATCCATCATCCGAGCGGAATCGTCCGTGGCCAGCCCCTGGGACACCGCCATGTTGAAGTACTGGGCCGCGGACGTGATCACCAGCAGCGGCAGATTGTGTTTGCGCGCCGAAGTCACGCAGATGTTAACATCTTTCCATAACTGCCCCATGCCACCGGGCGAGGGCTCCTTGTCCAATATTGCCTTAGACAGCAGACGGAAGTAGTCGTTCCCGGCAATGCCGCTCGCCACCACATCACAAACCAGCTTGGGGTCAGCTCCGGTTTTCTCGGCCAGGAGGATGAGTTCCACCGTTGCAGCGTGAATTGCCGTCACCAACAATTGATTGCAGTGCTTAACGGCTTGCCCCATGCCCGGTTGGGTGCCCGCCACGGTTATCTTGCCGATGATTTCCAGCACCGGCCGGACTTCCTCCAGAAGCTCCGGAGGAGCTGCAGCGATGAGCGTTAGTGTGCCCAGTTTAACCCTTGCCGGGCCACCAGTAAACGGACAATCCACCACTCTGACTCCGCGTTCCGAACATTTAGCCACCACCCAGTCCAGGTTTTCCCGGTTGATGGTGCTCATGCAGATGACCGTTCCGCCTGGCGCTGCACCTTCCAGGATACCGTCCGGCCCGGCCACGACATCCATGACTTGCTCGTCGTTCAGGACTATGACGATCACCGTCTCAGCGTTCCTGGCCACTTCAGCAGGACTGCTCATACTGCGGCCGCCCATTCCTTCAAATTGGGCGATCACCTCTGCCCGGCGCGCATAACTGAAAACCTCATAGCCCTCCGTGAGGTAGTTTTCAGCGGCCGGAATACCGCATCGTCCCAACCCGATAATTCCAAGCTTTTTGCCCATTAGAGAATCTCCTTTTCAGCGCTCCGCCAATTTATTGAGTATCCTGGCGGCACGATGCGGGTTGAAAATACCGCACATGCACGGCCTAAAGAGCTCCTCGGCGCCCTGTTCAGGACTCAGAGCACCTTTTTTTACTTCGCTGACAACCTTTTCAATCAGTTTCACTGTCACCATACCATGACCGCACATGGTATTGAGCTCGAGGATGTGGTCGGGCGGAAGCCGGTCGGTTCGGCCCCATCGGCCCAAAGACTGGTTGATGGTGTGCCGTTCCAGGCCGACCTGCTGACAGCAATCCTGCACTTTGTCAAAAAGCCCCGAAACAACCACAGAAAGGCCCAGATCCTCTGTCTTCAGGTCCTGCAACATGGCGATTAGACTCATATCATCTTTGAAGGAAGCATGGATGACCGCGCGATCCTGCACGTTTTGCAGCAATTTGTCCAAGCCCCCTTGGTGATACTCGTTGCCCAGGCGACAGTCGCCTATCTTGACCGCCTTATTCTTCAAGGCCAGTTCGAAAAATCTTCGCAGCTTAGGCGCCGAATTCTCATGGTTTATGTCCTTGGAAGGCATCATCAATAGCACAAAATCTTCAGAAAGCGACTCTTCGGAGCCCATACGGTGAAGTGTGTGAGTCATCTAATTCGCCTCCTCGAATCGCGGGCGTCCAAGCCCCACGTTGGTTTTCCCATTTTTGGCTATCCACAGCCCGGCCTGTTTTACATATTTGTCGGTCGGCACCGAACCGTCTGGTGCGATGCGGGTAGCCAGATCCAGACTGAAAACGCTATCTATCCGCGTCGATACTTCCTTGAGGATGTCAAACAAATCTGGCAATTGCTCCAGCTTTACACAAAACTCGATGATGGCCGACAACACTTTTTCGTTCAACAGTTCCTCTTTGAACTTGCCGGTCTTAACATCCGACATCATGCTCGTGGTCGGGTTGATCTTTTCAAATACCACTCCCAACTTGGCTACGGCCATGGCGATCGTTTCCACGTCCAGCAGACGGGCACCTGTTATGGGGCGGCCCACTTCGATAGCCACTCCGGCTTCGCCCAACTTGAACCGACCCGTCACGTCGTTCGTCTTCATTTCCTCCGTGCCTCGGCCAGATATCTTGGACTCCTCGGCAATGGTCAGGACGTCACTCATCAAGCTTCGTATTGTACGGGGGTACTCCAACGGCTGCTGGTAAATGGCATCTACCGGGCAGTCGCCGCAACGCAAACAATTATAACACTCCACACATTCGTCCAGATCTATCTCCGAAACATCATCCTTCAATTCGATGGCACCCACAGGGCAGTAATCCACGCACTGACCGCAGCCAATGCAAAGGTCCTGATCTATAAGCATGTATCCTCCTTGGCAACAACGATTCGCATGTCGCTCAGATTGATTTTCCGCACCTTATTCAATCGCCGCCTGGAGCTTTTCCAGTTCACCTGCAACCATTGCATACGTGTGCTCCGGTTGGGGGAAAGTCCGCTCTTTCACATCTTTGATATATTCGCTGAAAGCTTGAGACATGTCCTCGGCCAGGGAAGCATAACGCTTAACGAACTTGGGCTGGAAAGCTTGAAATATGCCCAGCATATCGGACACGATCAGCAGTTGCCCGTCGGCCTCAACCCCTGCCCCGATGCTGTATACGGGGATATTCAGCTGTTCCCGGATTATAGCGCAAACCTCCGGTGGCACTGCCTCCACCAGCAATGAAAAAGCACCGGCCGCTTCGATTGCCAGAGCGTCAGCCAGCAGCTCCAATGCCGTCTCCATCGTCCGCCCCTGAGCTTTGAAACCGCCCAACTGGCCCGAACTCTGCGGGGTCAGCCCGATGTGCCCCATCACCAGCATACCCCCGTCAGCGATGGCCTTGATCTGTTCGCAAACTCGCCGGCCACCTTCCAGCTTCACAGCATCCACCCGGCTTTCCTTGTAGAATCGGCCGGCGTTGAGCACCGCCGACTCCACACTGACCTGATAGGAGAGAAAAGGCATGTCCCCGATGACGAATGTATTGGGTGCTCCCCGGCGCACCGCCTCGCAATGGACGATACACTGATCCATGGTCACGGGTACTGTGCCTTCGTAACCATACACACACATCCCCAGCGAATCACCCACCAGCAGCATGCCCATGCCGGCCCTTTCGCATAACATCGCCGTAGGATAATCATACGCCGTGATCCAGACCACGGGCTCTCGTTCAGTCTTCATGCGCTGCAAATCGATCCTGGTTAATTTCTTCTTTGCCATATCCCTATCCTCTTGTTATTAAGTCCGCGGGGCGCCAGTCTCTGCTGATCCCCCTTGATCAATGGATCCCTGTCGCTCCCCTGGTCAGGCCCACTTGACCACTCGGCCTCCCTGTATCACCGTCCGAACACGTTGCATCGCCAAAATGTCCTCCAATGGGTCGCCTTCCACACCAATGATGTCAGCTGCCTTGCCTGCTTCCAAGGTACCCGCTTCCTGCAAAAGACCGCAGACCGCAGCCGCCCGGGACGTTGCAGCAAGGATCGCCGCCATCGGGGAAGCCCCGAAATCAGTTAAGTATTTCAACTCCTGCCCCAAGCCGCCATGCATGCCATCCGTACCTGCCGCATATTTGACACCGGCCGCAATGACCGCCGCCATCCGGCCCCCCACCTCTTCGCGTTGACGCCAATGACCCTCCTTCAGGTTCTCGGGTAAAGTCCGGATACGAGCGTCCGTGAAGAAAATGCTCGGCGTCATCACCAGCCAGCGGTCCGTTTTGATCAATAACTCAATATCCTCGTCCGTCACAAAATAGCCATGCTCGATCACATCGATCCCGCTCTGTAAAGCCGTCCGCAGACCCGGTCCGCCTATACAATGGGTGGCCACCGGAACCCCAGCCCGATGGGCCTCGTCCACCAGAACCTGGACCTCTTCCGGCGAGAAATATCCGGGCGATCCTCTTGAACCCCTTAGCGTGCCGGTCAGATAGATTTTGATCAAATCGGCTCCAGCTGCCAGGTTCTCACGCACCGCCTGGCGGATATTCTCCACCCCGTCGAACGGATAGCCGACAAACCCGTGGCCGTGGGAAGCTCTTATACCCCGGGTTGCCGTCACCAAGCGCGGACCCGTAAGTTGGCCTTCCGCAACGGCTTTGCGGCACTCAATGTCTAAGAACCCTTTGTCACCCAGACAGCGGGATGTTGTCACACCGCTGGCTAGATCCACTTTCATGGCCTGCACTGCCCGGATGGTCAATTGCGGAATACTGTCGTTCATCCGGTGCAGGTAATTATCCAGGGTGGGGTCCAGGGAAAGATGATTGTGACAATCAATGAGGCCCGGCAACAACACCTGCTGCCCACAGTCGATCACCTCTGTTCCCTCACCGACGCGCTCAAGCGCCTCGGTACCAACTGCTTCGATGCGGTCTCTGCGAACCAGAACAGCTCCTGGAGCCATACTTGGAGCCCCGGTTCCGTCGATGAGTTTTGCACCATAAATCAATAATGTTTCCAATCGCCTTCGCTCCTCAATCCCGCTGACGCTGCCCGGGTTTTACAATCCGGCCAATCCCATGGTCAGATGCGGGAAGAAAATGCATAGCAGCACGACCAGCACAATTGTAATCAGGTAGCCCAGGATCTCCTTGCTAACCTTCTCAATGGGTGCTCCGGCGATCAGGGCTGAAATGTACAAGGTCTGCCCCACCGGCGGGGTGAAAAGCCCCACGGCCAGCACCATGACAAGGACAACGCCCAGTTGAATGGGAGGTACACCAAATTTCAGTGCCAGCGGATACAGGATGGGCGTGAAAATAAGCAGGGCTGGTGCCAAATCCAGAAAACATCCGGTGAGCAGGATAACACCCGATATGGCCAACAGGGCGACCGTACCGTTTGGCAGTACCCCAGCGAGGTAATTGCTCAGAAGCACCGGCACCCGGCTCAGCATGATCACATAAGTGAGCATGAAAGATGTAGCGATCAGAAACAGAACCACGCCGGTCATCTTTGCCGAATCGATAATGATCTTATACAGACTCCTGAAAGTGATGCCCTTGTAAAAGACAAGCTCGATGAAAATAACATACAGGGCGCCAAATATCGCCGCCTCAGTCGTCGTATAAACGCCCCCCAAAATGCCGCCCATAACCAAAACCGGTGTGAACAGAGCCGGCAGGCTGGTCTTGGCCTGCCTCCGGATCACCTCCCAAGATGGCCTCTCCGACATGAAATACTTTCTCTTTTTACCCAAGTAGGCCGCCACCGCGATCTGGCACAGACCCACCAGCACACCGGGAACCAAGCCGGCCAGGAACAGATCGCGAATGGAAACATCGGTGATCCAGCCGTAAAGAATCATAGGGATACTCGGGGGGATGATGATGCCGATAGTCGACGAGGCCGCATTCACTGCTGCGCTGTAACCTTTTCCGTAGCCCCGCCGGACCATTTCCGGAATAAGCACGGAACCCACGCTGGAAGCATCGGCCACAGCCGAACCCGAACACCCGCCAAAAAACATACTGACTACGATGGATACCGAAGCCAAACCGCCCCACAGACCACCCACCAAACAATTGGCCAGTTCCAGGAGGCTCCGTCCTGACCTGCCCTGGTTCAACGCATTGCCCATCAATACAAAAAAAGGCACGGCCATTATCGGCCAGGACTCCGTGGCCAAAGACATGCGATGGACCATGGCTTCCATCGGAATGTCGCCGCTCACAAACCCATATAGAAGGGGTGCCATGCCCACTGCAAAGGCCACCGGCATGCGCAGCAAAAAAGCCAAAACAATAAAGACCACGCCACAGATAACTATAGCGTCCATAAAGCCGCCTCGTGCAAACTAATTGTGGTGAGACAAATCAGCTCGGTCATGGTTACTCGCTTTCACCATCGCTCGCCAACAGCGCGCTATTCATACTCCGCCAACTCATCCACTTGCGCCTCTGGAGCTGCAATGAGCCCAGCGCGCTGGAGGATTCGTTCGATAATGAAAATGGCGAACAGCAAGCCGGAAAAGGGAATGCCTATGTAGCAGAATGTCTTGGAGATTTTCATGACCACAAAGGTGCTGGTCCGGATGGACCACGCCATTTCAAGCTCGTAGCCGGAAACGATCAAAACGAAAATCAGACATAAAATCAGATTGACGTAGTCAATCAAGGGCTGCAACTTCTGCGGGAATTTGTTCGCGATGAAATCAACGCTCAAATGATTACCGTCCCGGTAAGCCACCGCAGCGGACACGAAGCTCACCCAAAGAAATATGAAAGTGGGGAATTCTTCGGCCCAACCAAAACTATAGTTGAAGACATATCTGGCCGCGACCTGCACACTCACGCTGATACACAGCACGATAAAGAAAAAAACGGCCAGCAATTCTCCAGTTTTGTAAACGTAGTCAAACACATTTTTCTTAGCGGCCATTGACTCTTCCCTTTTTCGGCAGATGTTAGCCGATTCGCGCTCCTGGAACCCTACATCTTCCATCGCACGGCACGGCAGCCTGAACGACCGTGATCGCTCAGACTGCCATGGCTGCATTGCCTGTCCGCTATTACTTAGCCTCTACACCAAAGTAAGTGCCATCTTGCGGATATTTCTTACGGGTTTCTTCCACCTTCAGCAGAACCTGGTCCACCTTATCGGCGCCCCACTTCTCTTTGGCCCACTGATATACGGGTTGCACAGCCTGACGGAAAGGAGTCAGGTCCGGCACATCGTTGATCTTCATACCAGCCTTTTCCATCACTTCACGCTGCTTGCCTTCATTGGCCCCAACTTTTTTCCGCATGAAAGTGGCGGTTTCCATGCATGCCTGCTTGATGATGCCCCGCTGCTTATCGTCCATCGACTGCCATCTTTGTTCCGAAAAAATAATCGGCAGTGTGCTGTACTGATGCTTGGTTACCGATAGATACTTCTGTACTTCGTAAAACTTGGAAGCAAAAATGTTCATGAAAGGGTTCTCCTGGCCGTCGACGACGCCCGATGCCAGGGCCGTATACAGCTCGGAATAAGCCATTGGGACCGGGTTGGCGCCAAGCGCGGAGATGATCTTCATGGACATTTCGGATTTGACCACGCGTATTTTGAGACCATTCATGTCTGCCGGCGTGTTGATAGGCAGCTTGTTGTTGGTCATCTGCCGGAAACCGTTACACCAAGTGCCCAGATAATGTATGCCCTGCGCCGTCAGCGGCTCGTAAACGGAGGTCACGAAGTCGCTGTCCATGAAAGCGTAAGCCTGGGAATAGTTGTCAAACAGGTAGGGCAGTTCAATCAGTTCCTGTGTCCGCTTGGGATCGAACACCGAAACCAGACCGGCCGTGGTCGGATACAAATCCAGAGCGCCTTTGGCCACCATCTCCTGGCACTGAGTATGAGTCCCCATCTGGCCGGCCGGGAAAACCTCGACCTCGATTTCACCGCCGCTCAGTTCCTTGACCCGGTCGGCGAAATAAAGCGCCGCTTCATGACGAATGTTGGTTGTGGACTCCGAATGCGCGAACCGCAAGGTCAGTTTCTTGGCGGAAGCAGAGGCCGGGATG
Source organism: uncultured delta proteobacterium (assembly GCA_963781715.1). GTDB lineage: Bacteria > Desulfobacterota > Syntrophobacteria > Syntrophobacterales > Syntrophobacteraceae > Desulfoferrobacter. The sequence continues at coordinate 1,924,022 of CAWAGW010000010.1, read as the reverse complement.
ATCAGAGCTAAACAGGCCAGAAATGAGACCGTGCTGAAAAAGACGTTTAACTTCCTGTTCCTTTGCATTTTCACCTCCTGAATGCTAATCGGACCATTGAACAAATGTAGTGCTGCCACTACGGCTTATATTTCGACGCGGCGGCCTGGAAGCCTCCCCGGTGCCGCCTCATACCCTGATTTTGATACCGACCATTTCCTCCAGAACCTCGGCAACCACGCTGTAATCCTTGCGGCCATGACCCGCAACACTGGCCATTGTCAATATCTGAAAATCCTCCGACAGCAGGAACAAGGGCACCTTTTCCAGTTTGCCGCTTTCCACGGCCAGGCCAGCGTCCTTGCGCAGCAGGTCAAGAGCGAAGCCCGGCTGCGTGAAGTCTCCTTTCAATATGTACGAGTACTTTCGAACCACCGGCACTGACCTTCAGTACCTCATACAAGGCCCGCGGGTCGGCACCTAGCTTGACTGCCAGTGCGAAAACCTCGATCACCCCGAGGATGTTGATGGCCACCAGCATCTGATTGGCCATCTTGAAGACCTCCCTCATGCCCACTCCGCCGACATGGAATATTTTGGCACCGAGAGTCTCCAATATGTCTCGTTGCGACTCCAGAACCGCTTTATCGCCGCCGACCATTATGGTTAGGGTGCCCTTCTCTGCAGCCCCGATGCCGCCGGAAACCGGTGCGTCGACAAACTTCACTCCCTTGGACGCCGCTACTGCGGCCACTTCCCGCGAAGTGTGCGGCCCTAAAGAGGTCATATCGATCAGTGTGGTTCCGGCCCGGGCCCCCTCTAAAACCCCCTGCTCACCCGAAACCGCTGTCCGCACTTGAGGATCGGCCGGCAGCATTGTGATGACTGTTTCCGCGTCCCGGGCTGCCTCTGCACACGAACCCGCCAGCCGTGCTCCCAGTTTCCCGAGATCCTTCATGGGGTCCGGGTTGATGTCGAACACGGTTACGGGATAATCCGCCAAGACGAGATTCTTGGCCATCGGTTTCCCCATGGCCCCCAACCCGATGAACCAGATAGACTTCTTGCCCATTCAACCTGCTCCTTAAGTTGTCAATCCGTTCATCAGTTGACCATGACTCATTCCTGCCGACTTTCTGCAACGACTGCAGGGCAATCTGTTGGAGAGTTATGCTCAGCCGGACCTGTTTGTTCTGTGTCTGGCTGTGAAGTATTCTCTTTTCGTTTTGGGTCTAGGCTTTACCACCTCGTAGAAACGTGGTATTTGCTACTTGTATACGTGTGCTCATGTATGCGGTATACAAATATACATGAAGATCGAGCTGTGTCAATAAAATTGTTCGGCTTCTGCATGAACTCCTGGCTGACATGACAGAAAAACGATTTCCCAGCGGCAATTGGAGAGGCTAGGAGTGCATGTCTGGTTTCAAAAAAGCTTGGGATGGGAGAGAGGGACGCTATTGACTAGCAGGGATGTGGGAGAGAGGGACGCTATTGACTAGCATGACTTTCTTCTAACTTTCGACTTAATGATTTCGATACAGCAGATGTGGATACACCGAGCTGTGGGGCCGCTTCAGCCAATGTCACTCCCTCCTCTCCTACCAGCAGACGGATAAGCCTTTTCCTTATCTGCGCAACTGACCGCCGTCGGCTTCCTGACTGCAACTCTTTTACGTTTAGCTTCTTGAGTTTTCGAAAAATAGTGCGGGACAGAACGAAAATTTTGTGGGAGAATAACTTGGCATACTCTATTTTTTATCTTCAAAGCAGGGAGGAGTCGGTGACCATACCTTGTGCCAAGCGTTTAGTTCCCATAGTAACCGGATTGTCGTTTCTGCGACCAGCTCTTAGTGCAATTCAATTCGATAACTTAACCTTAATCGCAACGGCTTTAATTGTTGGCGGCAGTTTCAGTATTTCCGCGATTCATCGGATATGGCTGCGAGAAAAGGCCATAAGCACCCTCTCGCATTTTCTATCTGATGCCAAGTTTTACACTCCGGAAATGGAAATACTTTATGCAAAACGAGCATTGGGAGTACACAAGATCAGTGACGGTTTTTTCATCATCGATGATACGATGCAGCACCATTCAATGTTTTGTAAGTGGATTCACGGAGTCTTTGTGCTCTTTGACCACGCTTTAAAAACCAATCTCAAAGCCATTTGCATTGTCTTCCTTTACTACGTACTTGTGAAGTTTCCCATCACCTTTAGGATCTACTACAAAGGCACTGGCAAAGCAATGCCATGGCAACGGGGTAGGACCTTCGAATGTAAGACCAGGTATGAGCTGGCAATTGCGCTGCTGGAATGGGCGCTGCAAATGGGTTTCCCAAGGGCCATCGTGCTTGCTGATTCATGGTATGGAATAGAACCCTTCATTGAAGAACTTAAGCGAATCAATCTGAGCTATGTGCTCGAGATCAAGTGCAGCTTGAAAATCAAGACACCCTGCAAAGAGCCCAAACTGACACCTAAGGGAAAACTGGCAAAAAACCAATTTGAGCTGACCGAATTGCCGGAGTTTTTCAAATCCGTTTCAACAGTTACTAAATGTGGCCTGGCTCACGACTTGGAGACAGGCCAGGAAGCTAAAATCCTATATCATCTAGGTAAATGCATTTATCAGCAAACACCGCGTTGTTGAAAGCGTTGATCCAGTCAAAGGAACTCGCAAATATCTGGTAAGCGATCAACTCAACTGGGACCCCATCAAGATGGTCTCGGCATACAGCCAGAGATGGGTTATTGAAGAGTTTTTCAGGAATGCCAAGCAACTAGCCGATATGGAGGGAGTCTCTATCAGGAGTGAACAAGGCGTGACACTAGCGTTGTGCCTGGTGTCCTGGATTGACTTCCTCCTCCATTTCGAGAACTATGAGCAAAGCACTGCTGGAGAACTGCCAAGGGAATCACTAACGATTCCATCAATAGTGCGTCAATGGCAATACGAGAACCTCAAGGCTTTCATCCACAGAATACAAGACGATGAGATGTTTGTTGAAAAATGGCTTGAAGTCCAGAACCGCGAACTGTATCGAAAACGCAAAAAACGCAAACCTTTGATTCTTCTTGATGAAGACAATGAAGAACCAATGAAAGATGCCGCCTGAAAGCATGAATGATGCCTATGGCTCTATGGAGGTGCTGACCATTTTTCGAAAATTAAAGTACCTTTTCTTTACCGCAATACTCTTTGACTAGCCGAGCGATTTGCTCTCCTCGTTCAAAATCCGGAAACTGGCGGCGAACATGGCCTGAGGATTCTTTGATTATCCGCTCGACAAAATCGCCACTTCCCAGTATTCGTTCATCGGCAAGCTCACGCTCTCCTGTTTTACGCAACGCTTTGACTTCAAACCAACCGCCCAGCGACCTGACCAGCCCACCGCCGACCAGTTCCGGCCTCCTTCCTTGCCCCACCCCTTCAGAAACAAATTCCCGGTAAGCCACTCGGGCGGATTTCTTCATTTTCCCAAACCGGGCCAGCACATAATCGCAATCCTGCCATTCTTGCTTGCTTCGATTCAATATCACCCCATGTCCGCACCACCGGTAATGCTCCAACCCGACCAAGTCCGACACTAATCCGGCACGTAAAGGATTGAGATGGATATACCTGACCAATTCAAGGAAGTACGTTTCCTCGTCACAGATAATGGATTTATATCGGTTCTGAAAAAGATGGCCGTGCCGGCGGTGACGTTTATTGTAACGAATCGCATAACCAGTCAGCACACGACGCATATATCGGGAAATTCCGATCTCGCTGCTGCGCAAAAGAAAGTGTGCGTGATTGGTGAGTAGCGACCAGGCGTATATGATGGTGTCGGTGTCGGATGCGATTTCGCCCAACCGGTTGACAAAATCATCACGATCTTTATCGTCATCCACGATCCGACGCCTTTCAATACCTCTCACGATGATATGATGCAAACTTCCAGGAACATCTAACCTAGCCTGGATTCCCACGTAGCCACTTTCCCTAACAAGGACAACGAATAAGTATTTGTAAATTAAATGATAAATTCTGATTCCGTTATGCTTGTAGTGAACATAAATTTGTTATCCACTGCATCAACCACTCAATTGTGAATATAGTAATGGATATTATCTATTCGTTATCAGTTAAATTTAAAGATACAAACCTATGACTGCTTGGTTTTTCTGTTGACAGTAACGTTTTTGTTAGACATAGTGGAACTATGTCTAACAGTACAGTAAATAAACTAACAAGATTCTTTCTGGAACCGGTCAACTCCACTCACCGCCAGTACGAGGCGCTGAGGGCTTATTTCGTTGATGGCCTCCCCAGCGCAGAAGCCGCACTGCGTTTCGGATACTCGCCGGGGAGCTTTCGGGTCTTATGCCATGAGTTCAGAAAGAATCCTCGCAGGGAATTCTTTCTGCCTCCTGCCAAAGGGCCACAAGCGTCCCCCAAGGTGGATAAGGCACGAGAACAGGTCGTTGCTTTGCGAAAACAAAACCTTTCCATTTACGATATCAGCCGCATTCTCGAAGATGGTGGCAATAAACTCAGTCCTGCCGCCATCTCCTTGATCTTGAAAGAGGAGGGATTTGCGCGCCTTCCACGCCGAAAAGACGAGGAACGACCGCCGGGTATTCGGCCTGAACTTTCTCCGGTTGCCGATGTGCGACGGCTGGACCTGTCCCCTCGGAGATTTCGCACCCGATTCGGAGGTCTTTTTCTCTTTTTGCCGTATCTGACTCAGATCCCCTTCGATCGGCTGATGAAGGAGGCCGGATTCCCAGGCTCCAAGATGATCCCGGCCGGTCATGCGATGCGCTCCCTTCTGGCTCTTAAACTCTTTGGTAATGCTCACCACTCTCATGTAATGAGCGATGTCCTTGATGAAGGTCTCGGCCTTTTCGCCGGACTCAACCGCATACCCAAACGTTCTTTTTTAACCGAATACAGTTGTAGAATCGATCCCGCTTGTTACCCCAAGCTTCTCAATCTGTGGTTTGATGCCATGGGAGAACTTGGTGTGGAGCGGGGAAATTCATTTGATTTAGACTTTCATACCATACCATTCCATGGCGAAGACGCCCTCGTGGAAAAGCACTATGTATCAAAGCGCAGCCGGAGACAGAAGGGGATCCTTGCTTTTCTGGCTCAGGATGCAAGCACTCAAGTTTTTTGCTACGCCAATGCCGAGGTTCGAAAAGCCGACCAGAACGATGAGATTCTCCGCTTCGTCGAGTTCTGGAAAGAGCGCACAGGAACTCTTCCCGGTGAGCTTATCTTTGACTCCAAGCTCACCACTTATGCCAACCTCAATCGGCTCAACCAAATGGGTATTTCCTTCATCACTCTGCGCCGGCGGAGCCGAAAACTTCTTGAGCAAATCCGAAATGAACCGGTCTCGGCGTGGAGGCGCATTGAGCTTGAGAGTGTCTCCCGTGCTTATCGCACGCCAAAAATTCTGGATCGAAAAATCACTCTTTCCGATTACCATGCAACCATTCGGCAGATTACTATCACCGAACTTGGACATGAGGAACCTACCTTACTTCTCACAAACCAGCTCAAAGCTTCTGCGCCCAAGCTCATCGGTCGCTACGCCCAGCGAATGGTTATCGAAAACGGCATCCAAGACAACGTGGACTTCTTTCACATGGATGCTCTCTCCTCGGTAGTGGCCATGAAGGTCAATTGCGATGTGGTGCTGACAGTCATGGCAAGCAGTCTCTACCGATTACTCGGAACCAAGGTGGCACAGGGGTATGAGACTGCCAAATCAAAGCATATTTTTCGCGACCTCATCAACGCAACCGGCCAAGTTGTGATTGGTGAAAGCGACATTTCGGTCCGGCTCCAAAAACGAGCGCATAATCCACTTCTGATCGCCACGGGCTTTCATCAAGCCGATGTTCCTGTACCGTGGCTCGAACAAAAAAAACTCCACCTCGTATTGGGTTAGAACCCTGCGTGGTGTTAACTCAAAAAACTAACGTGGGAATCCAGGCTAGTGCTCCGTCAATTAGGTATTGCTGGGTAGAGCTTCTTCAGTTTTATCCTGGCATCCTCTACGGTGAACCGCCAATCGACCGGTGAGGATTTGAGATTGCGAGTGCTTTCCCATGCGGCCACTTCACGCTTGAGAGTGTCCTTATCCGGAATACGGCGGTCAAGACACTGACGCATGAGGACACTGAATTCATTTTCCGCTATGTTTAGCCAACTACCATGTTTGGGCGTGTAATGAAAATCAAGACGACCAAGCAAGCGTCTGGCTTCCTGAGGTGGAAAGGCAGCATAGAGAGAGGCAGCTCGATGCGTATTCAGATTATCCATAACGACTGTGATCTTTTCGGCGTGGGGAAAATGGATGTCTACCAGGTCTTTCATGCACCGCGCCCAATCGACTTTGGCGTGATGATCGGTGACCTCTACATGTCTCCAACCTAACAGGGAGGCAAAAAACATAAACAAATGAGCTACCCCATTACGTTGATATTCATAGTCTACCTTCTGCGGTTGCCCCGGTTGAACGGGCTCGGGCACTCGAATTTCCTCGATCAACTGCTTGCTGGACTCGTCCATGCATACCACGGGATTTGCTTCAGAGTAAGGACGTTTATACACTTCGAGAACATCCTCCATAGCACAAACAAATTCGTCATTGGCCTTCGGGGGAATGCACCACTGCCTCGTCAGCCATGGTTTCAAGTCGTTTTTTTAGAACCTGGCGCACTGTTTCGTGTGACACACTATCAAAATGCTCCAGTTCAACTAATTTATCAGCCAACAATCTCAAAGACCAACGGGCATGTCCTTCAGGGGCTTCCGAGCGAGCAATTTCCACCAAATGTGCCTCGGTATCATCATCAAACTTCCTGGGTCTGGTTCGGGAAGGCTTTTTGTGGTCCAATGCCCTGTCAAAACCATCATTAACAAACGCTTTACGGACTCTTTGCACGGTGCTCACATCGACATTGAATGCTTCGGCAATCTGTTCATCCTTCCATGCCGGTCCCCATTGCGGGCTTTCGTCGGCCTTAAGGAGAATGCGGGCATGAGTGAGCCTTTTCGCCGCTGCCTTGCCGCGAGAGATCATTTGACTGAGTTGCTCACGCTCTTCATCGGTGAGGCATACTTTGTACCTTTTCTGGGCCATAGGGAATCCCCTCCATGCTTGAAGTATGGGCATAAGATTGATTCCCTCTTTACATACTGTACACATAGCACTGAGTCCAGCGGAAAATGGCGCATTTACTTGGCAAAACTAAATTGACGGAGCACTAGCTTGGCGCGGCAAATACTTTCCTCCGTCCTTAAGTCATCCGATTCCATATTTCGTTTTGTCCTGTTAGTCAATAGCGTCCCCAATTTACCACAATTTACCAAGACGGGAACAGCACCGATTGCGAGGGTAATGAGAAGACTCCTTACGGGTTATGTGGTGAGTTTCAATCATAGGCACAGGCGGAGTGGGCAACTCTTTTAAAATCGCTACAAATCCATCATATGCCAGGAGGAGGTGTATCTGCGGGAACTGGTTATTGCGGGCGGTCATAAAGTAGGCCAAATCGGTCGGCGAGGAAGTCGACCATGAGGTTGATCGGACGGAGCACAGCGACATTATCGTTTTTTTGAAGACGACAAAAGTTATCGAAGATTTTTTGAATGAAAAAAGATCTTCGCAATACGGTACTGGATTATTTAATTGCTGTTTTTTCGTCTATAGCTGCTTCCTCCCAGGATGAGGATCTCCGAGCGGAAAACGAGGCGGTCAGCTATCGCAGTGGCCACAGTGGTTGAGTCAAACACCTTTCCCCAGTCGGCAAATGGCAGATTAGTAGTCAGCATTGTGGACTTTTTCTGGTGTCTTGCACTGATGACTTGGAAGAACAGATGAGAACCCTGTTGCCCAAGGGATAGGTAGCCAATTTCGTCACACACGAGGAGATCCGGAGATTGATAATACTGGAGTTTTTTCAGAAGCGAATGGTCGGCCTCGGCGGCGATAAGGTGATTGATCATATCCATGGCGGTAGTGAAGAGAACCTTTATGTTGGCATTGCACGCCGCGCCGACGATGCAGTTGGCCAGAAAGCTCTTGCCTGTGCCCGGATTTCCGATCAGGATCACATCCCTTCGCTCACGAACGAACTCCAGGTCCAATAGATGAAGGATTCTATTCTTTTGCTCATTTCTTGACTTGTGATGCTGGAAGTCGAACTGATCGATACTGACCTTTTCCGCAAGTTTTGACTGTTCCCAACGGCGCTTGAGGGAAACTTGCCATCTCCTTTCCAGTTCGAGATCTGTCAGGCGGTTCAATGTGTTGAGCAAACTGAGGTTTTTCTGTTGAGCCTCAGAGGCAAGGGTATCGAGGAAGCCAGCCATGGCTTTGAGTTGCAGTTTGTCGAGTTTTTTCTTGATCTCATCCATATCAGCCACGGAATTTTCTCCTTTTGACAGCGAAAGCATCGTATTCGGCCAGAGAGGGCTCATCGAGTCGGATGCGGTTAAGTTCCTCCTGGCTGAGCTTGACGGGGAGGTGTGCTCGGAGAGGAGTCATCTCCTGATACAGGATGTTTTGGATGTAGTCAGCCCCATAGGCGTTGTGGGCAGTAGCCTGTTTTATGGCCTCTATTAAGGAACTGGAGCCGTATTCGTCTTTGAGAGCAAGCAGCATTTGAATGTTCTTTTTTAAAGGCAGTCGAGCCGTTGCGAGGCGCTCGAGATAGATTTTTACTTCTTCGCCAAGGCTGATAAGGAAGGCGACATCTTGAGCATGCCAGGTCTTTATGCGATACCTTTGGGCTTCCTCCCGGTGGTGCGTAGATTCCACGCGCTCTCGCCGCAGCCATGAGCGTTGGTGGGTGGCCACCGTCTTTTCCTTGAAATAGATGGTGACGACATCCCGGTCAGCCTTGACCAAGACCTGTTTTCCGATCAGCCAGGGAGGCACTGTATAGGTATTGGCGTCAAAGCGGACCGAGAAATCCGTGTGGACTTTGGCCACTTGCGTATCCCGGCAGTCTGGAAAGCTTTCCGGCAAGGGGACCAAGAGGTCGGGCCTGAATCTGAGGGATGGTTTTTCTCCGGTTGTTTCGTGCACCCTCACATTGGCAACATGATCCCTCCAGTGGTTGGCCTGGGATTGGAGATCGTCGAGGTCGCGCAAGGACCTCAGTGGCCAGAAGTTGTGGCGAATGTAGTGGATGGCGCCTTTTTCAATTTTTCCCTTCTCATGAGGTTGGCCCGGGTTGCATGCCAATGGAACCGTCCTGAAGGGCCGCAGAAATGCAAGGAATGCATCATTGAAGCGAAGGAGGGGACCGTCCCGCTCGGTCACAGCGGTGAGCATATTATCGTGGACCAGTTTCTTTGGCGCCCCCTGGAAGAATAGGAACCCATTGAGAAGACACCGGTGCAGGGTTTCTTGTCTCTGGGAATGGGTGAACTCAAGGTAGAGCATACGGCTGTGGCACTCGATGAGTGCCATACAGTAGAGTTTTCTGGAAGTATTTCCATAAGGTAGGGAGCCAAAGTGGCCCCAATCGATCTGGATTTGCTCGCCGGGAGGAGATTCAAAACGAATGAAAGCCAGTCTTTTTTTCTTCGCAGGACGCACGGTGCGCAGGTAGTCCTTAACAATGGTATTGCCGCCGTTGAATCCCGACGGAGCGAGCCTTTGCCGAATGACTTCGGCGCTGGCCTCGGGATCTATGTCGAGCAGACGGGCTATCTCCGGTTTGAAGGGATCAAGCTTGCTCGGCCTTTTTATGATGGGTTTCTTAGGCACTGGGTTGGCCAGGTATTTGGCCACACTGTCGCGGCTCAGGGTCAACCTTCGGGCTATTTTCCTGATGGATTGTCCCTCATGATAAAGTCGGTGGATCTCGAAAATGGTGCGCTCATTGATCATGGTTTCTCCCCGAAGGCACGCGCGCATATTTGTTGAATGGTTGCCGGATCATGGCCCGCCATATCTTCTCTGCTTTTGAGCGGGAGGGCAGGCTTGGCTAATGGATTTTCAGGTAGGGAAAGCACCTGAAAAAGACGGCCGTCGAAGGCAATAAGGTCTTTGTCTATGAGGGCGTTTCTGGCTTCGATATAATCATCGGTAGCCATCTGCAAGACCGTACAAATCTTATCAAAACTATAAAAGGAAAGGCCATGACGGTCGGCTGCCAGGACCAGGAAAAAATAGAGCAGCAGTTCATGGAGACTGAGGCCGGCAAAAAATCCATCCTGCAGGAACCGGTGCTCCAGGAAAGCAAAGCTGCCGGTGATGCTCCTTACACGTTCAGGGACCAAAAGTTTTTTCATCATCGTCTCTACTCCTTTCCGGGAAACCTTAGCGCACCGAGGGGAGGAAAGGCTATCGAGTCCTATTTTGCAAGATTCTGAATGTGAGGCTAACTAACTGGAATAAGGCATACTTTCTGTGGTGACGCGTCCATCTTTGCAAGATTTGCCCAATCGGGGAGGAGATAATAAGTGCCCTTTTTTACCACGGGAAATGGCTCTAACGTGTCCATCTTTGCAAGATCGACCGGCCGGGAGCAATGCTTTTTGTCTCGGGCCTTCTGATGCTCGCGGTTCTTGCTTGTATATTCAGGATGTTTTAGGCGGTAGCTCTTCCAGTAATGCGGGTTTCGATCACACCATGCCTTATGGGACTCTCGTTGATTTCTTTTATAATCGGGATCAGTTGCAAGTTTTCCCCTCTGCCAAAGCCTCTTTCTTGCGTTCTAGCAAACCTTGCTTTTGCAATAGCGTTGGTTCTTCACTCGTGGATTGGAGGGAAACAGGCAACCGCAGTGCGCGCAACGGATCTGATTCTTCATGCTTTCTCACCTCGAAAGCGATAAAGAACCGCTACGCCCACTGCCGGGAAGTAAAACCGGGAAGTAAAAGAAGAAAAAACAAGGAAGTATCAGGAACTGGCAGAAAAAATGGAAGTGCTGAAGAAAATAGTCGGCCTACTCTTGACCGACCTACCAAACGGCTTTCTCACCGCCCATTGTGGCATTTATTCTCGCCGTCGGTAATAACTGGTGAGGTACATCCACCTGAATCCCGTCAGAGCCGGGATAGTGACGGAGTTTTCGCAGCTGAACAAGTATCGCTATTGTGGTCACAGTCCAATAATGGGCAAACAGGATATGCCTTGGCAGGATGTTAAATCCGTTTTGGGGTATTTCGGCAAGACGATTAAAGGTGCAAGGAAGTCATATTCATCTTATGTAGAGGCGGGATTTAACCAAGGTCGTCGCGATGAATTGACTGGAGGAGGATTAATTCGAAGTCTCGGGGGTTGGTCCGAAATCGAAACAGCAGGTATTAAGAGACCGCTTCACCACAAGAGTGATGAAAGGATTTTGGGTGAATCAGATTTTGTCTCCGAAATTCTTTTGCAATCTAGTGAAAAATACGAGAGAAAATATCAGCTCAAGCGGTTAGGTTTTGATTTGGACCGAGTAGCAATGAGAGTCTCTGAACTTTACGGGATCGATCCTGAAGATATTTTGGCAAAAGGCAAACAGCGCAAGCGGGTGCAGGCCAGAAGCCTTTTTTGTCACTGGGCAGTGAACGAACTGGAGATTTCTCTTACAGATCTGGCGCGACGAATTGGAATAAGTGTACCGGCGGTCGGGTATTCTGTGGAGAGGGGGGCAATGATCGCAAAAAAGCATAATTTTCAGTTAATACAAGAAAAAATTTAGAATTTTAAGGGCGTCCCGTCCCGCACACAGAGTTTCAGCGCTTCGACCACCGAGGCGGGCAACCGAATGGCCAAGCTGTTACCCCATTTTGAGACTTGCATGATCATCTCCTTCCGGATATACATTTTACAGATGTATATCATTCTTTTGCACTCGGGTCAATTCGGGAACGGGAAATTCGTTATTCCAGTGTCAGTCTGGGGTGGACTTTAACTGGACGTCATGATGCGAGGCCTAAAATCGTCAGAATAGGGTTCTTTTATTAATTTGTTGACACATTCCGTCAAGGGTCATAGATTTCTTCCTGACACATTTTGGGGTAGACCCACCAATCGTGTCAGCAAAGGCCGTCTGGAGGGTGGAGGAAGCAAATGAAGGATTCTGCTAAAGACCATATTGCAAGTATGGCCATGATCATCGTTTCGGCCAATTATTCAAGCCACGGCCAGAAACGGTCCCTGTCTACCTCTGGTTGTCGACCGCTTTTGTGCTGGTCTCCCGGGCAGGTCGAGGCGATCCAACAGATACTGGAACAAGTCTTTTGGCTTCGCTCCAAAGAGTCTTTCTGCTGGTGTTCTCTCCTGGCTGTCTTGAATGAAGAAGTTGTGAACGGTATTGAGAGCAGCCAGTTTCCTGTCACTGATACGATGCAATCCATGATGACGCAAAGAAAGGTAACCATTGCGCCCCTCCACACAAGAGCTTGATCGCTGGAAGAGCTGAGCACACTCCGTGGCAACGTCTTCGATAAACCCTTTTTGCTCCCTTGTGCAATCGCCAAGCGGACCGTTGTGGACCAAAAGGGGGGCGAGTAATTTTTCCGAGCGCTGGCGCAGAGCATTGCGCCGTTCGCTATTGCTGCTTTTCCTTGAAACACAACTCAGGTAGATACCCGGAATCAGGTGATGGTACGTGGCTCTTTCCTGTACGGGAGTCAAGCCAAGAGCCTCCACTCTTGCCCTTACCATGAGGTAGAAGAAGGCAATGGTTGCCACCATGCTGCCCATTACCCGCTTTGCTTTCTCTATCCTTTTGATGCTGTTTGCAGGAAGATTTGCCGCCGCCGCAATACACTCAATCTCCGAGAAACGCTTATTGAGTAATGTGGCTACCTGCTCGCTGGTCTTCTCTTCTCCGCTTTCAAGGTCATAGGGGTGATAATCCACGGCAATCCCCCGAATCGCCTCTTTTGCAGCGTCCTGGTGGTGCTGAGCCATTTCAAGGACCTTCTCGGCCTCGCTCAGTTTGTCATGTGCACTCTGAATCTGCTTGTCAAAGTCAGGGGACCGGCCTCGTCCACGCTTGCTTGTCAGGAAAAACTCCTTTGACTCTTGTTTGCGATTCAGTTCCGTGGCGGCCTCATCAACCTCTTTTTGCGCTCGTTTCTTGCGGTTCTTCAAAGCCACACTCGTACCTTTCACCAGTTCATGTTGAACATGGAAAAGATCGGGAGAGTGGTGTGCCCCAAGGTGTTCTTGGGTGTGGCGCACAATGCCCTTGCCTTCATCACTGGTAGACTGAATCACCTTCAATTTGAGGCCTTTTGTGGCTTCTGTCAGACAGGCCGTCCAGTGTTCAGCCGTCCTGTCAGCGCTATATTTCTCCAACAAAATAAAGTTTGAGACGGGCTCTATGCCTACAAGACAGGGATCCTGATGAAAGTTCTCATCTTCACATATCGTAATCTCCTTAGGCTCCATGCCGTCTGCCAAACGAGCCTTTTCCTCCTCCCCATACTTCACAATGGCCTCTTCCATAGCAGCCGAAACCTTCTGCTGAGAACCGTAGGAGCCGGCCACAAACTGATCAAGACCTGTCAACTTCAGGAACAGGCAGACCAAACGAATGCCGCAAGGCCCCGCCATTGTCATCACGAAATGAGCTGCCAGCACCAAACGATGCAAAAAGGCCGTACCGGTCGGCGATTCAAAAAACTCAACTACCTCGGGGGCGGCATCTATCGCACCCTTGCATTTGCGCCAATGATGTAGAGTCGACCTTGCTACGCCTATCGCCTCAGCTATCTGGCGAAAGCTCAGACCGGTGTCATCTTCAGCAACCAGCTTCCTAAATTCATCAGTCTTGGTCGCTCGTTCCTTACGTGGCCAGCGTTTTTTCCAAGATCATCACACCTCCATTTTGACGGTTTTTTAATCATTTGATTAGCAACTTTTGTCGCTTTTGTCCCGTCAAAAATAATCGTTGCAAAAATAATCTTCGACCACATATCCATAAAGTGGCCGAAACGATGATCGTGGCCCGCGGGGCAATCATTGGCTGAACCCATAGTTCATTGGCGCGTGGTTTCGTGCCGCTGATGGCCGGTGTTATCCCCGACACAGCATGGAAAGGAGGCTCGAAACGAATGAATGACCATCAAGCCACCAAGCTCCTGGAGAGCGAAATTCGGGTCACGCCTCAACAAATCACGGTTGCCAAAGGGCACATCGTGAATCACTTCAAGAAAGATACGTCTGCCGTTATTCGAGACCTACTAAAAGCAGTAGAGGCAGCCGCCCCTGATAATTTGACCATTCATTTGACCTTGGATACAGAAGACGCCATCAAAACGGTTGGGCACACTATTTCATGGATTCTAGCTGGTTGCGAAGCCATATGGGGCCTTATTTCTTCGGGAATTCTAGTTCCGGCCAGCTCGGATTTACGTTCACTGATACCGCCAGTGAGATGCACAACAGTTGTTCAGGGGAGTGGTCATACAAGTGGGTTGAGCCTTGATCATCTGTACTTTCCGGTACCATACTCAACGCTGCTCGTTCCCTCGGTGACCCATGGGAAGCGTCAGACTCTCACCGACCCTGATTTGTTTCTACACACCTTGAATATACCTGGAATCCACAAAGAGGTCGAAGAGTCGCTGCGGGAGGGGCAGTGCGCTGCTTTCGCCATGAACTGTTTTTGGCTTGTCTTGCTATGCTAGGGCGAGCTTCCGAGGGTGCTTGGATTGAGTTGGGCTTGAAGCTCTGTGCCGTGACCCCGTCCACAGCTCCCATCAAGATCAAGAAGGTAAAAGAGAAACTGGAAGATCCCTTTGTAGGGGTAGGGAAGAAGATACAAAAAACAGCACAACTGTACAATCGCGAAGACATTTTTGACGACCTACACAGAATGAGTGGCGTGAAGCCTCAGGACCTGAACAATTCCATGGTTTGGGCAGACGCTGTCAGGGAATCCAGGAACTCCGTGCACTACGGAGTTGAGTCATCGACGCCGAACACGTATGAGAAGATCGCAGCACTGTTGATTGGTGCTGTTCCACACTTTCGCTTGCTGTACAGGATTAGAGATGCGGCCAAGTGAATTCTCCGGAACAAGGATGCCATTAGCTTCTCGATACACGAGGTGCGAATGCCTCTCGGAAGCAATTATTAGGTGGCAAAGGCAAGATGCTTTTATTTGGAGGAACGGTCAGCAAAATGGCTCGAAATAACCTCACAAGTATGGGTTGGGAGGTTCAGGAGAATATGGCGAAAAAGCTGCTGCCTGATGGCTAAAGCCCGGCTTCGCACCGTACAATTATGTTCGGCTGATGAAAATTACCCTAGTACTGCTCGGCGGAACTAATTATCCGTTTTGAGTTCCCCTAATAAAAAAGGGGGACTTTCAATTGTTCCTTAACTGATTAGAGACTTTTGCCCGGCTGTACTAGGTGTGTTTTCAAAAAAAGATCTGGAAACGGCTTTGGACTATGTTGGCATAGCCGTCTTCTAACTCGGGATCGGCACGATTTTCGACTCTGGCATGAATATAGTTAAACATCAACCGAACGTTGGCATTGAGATACCAATTTAGTCCGGCAGTAAAATTATTTTCTCTCCCCCCTTCGACACTTCCGTCATTTAGATCCACGTACGAGTGCCTCAACGCCAGTTCCCAAGCACCCCAGCCCCATAGGTGCTTGAATGGATTAAAATCGTTTCTGGGTTTCAAAACCGAAAAGACGCCATTTGATTTGTCATAAGGTCGACTCTCTCCCGTCAATATGCAGCTCAGATAAGCATAGTATCCCCAGAAATAATGATCTTGAAACCCCTCTGTGAAATTTTGGTAGAACTCTGCTTGCATGGAAAAAGGTCCCTGGACCAAGGCCAACTCGTAGTCGATAAGATCCGCATCATCCGTCGCAAACTGACTCGTGTCGACTAGCCTGCTATTTGCAAGATTGGATTCCGGTCGCGTCAAAAATCTGATCTGATGATCGGTTCGAAATTTATGACTATACCCCAGTCCGAGATGGACCAATTTGTGCCCTTTTTCTGCATACCAGGGCAGACCTGTAAGCCGCGCGGTGAGATTAAACCCGGTGGCATTGCTGAGAGCATTCTTGGGACTGTTCCCTCGGGTGATCGATCCGACATCCCAGAAGCCTCCTGCCGCCCAGGTGAGATGCTGATCAAAAGCAGTATCGTAAATCTCCGGGCCAATGTTGCGGCCGGGAGCAAAAGCATCTGTAGGCAGCGACCTTTCCATAAAAGTGATATTGTTGCTGCTGGTCAGTTCCTCCAAAGAAAACGGCTCCTTGGTGTGTCCAAAGCGGAAATACCCAACAAATGGAATCCTCTCGATATCAAGGTAGGCGTCTGTCAAGGTGGGTACATCACTGAAATCCGCTTCGATTTTAAAATCGACACGATCGTAAAATTTTGCCAGAAGCGACACTCTCAGCCGACGAATCCCGCCCTGCCCGCCTATCAAACCCGGGAAAGCATCTTCCAGGCTGTCATCCGCCCCAACGTAACCGCCATCGACCTGCAACCTTCCTCCCACCTTAATCCGGATGTTCTTTTGAGGACTATCGAAACGAATTCCATCTTCCCAATACATTTTGAAACAGAAAGGGTTCCATTCTTCCAAGAATTCATTAAAGGACTGCTGATTTGAGGGTGGAGCATCGCTCGATAATGAATCCTCGGCATGAGCCGCGGGGTTGCATGTCACAAGCGATAAGATTCCCAGGCTTAACAGAAATCGATAAAATAAGTTACACCGCAGCGCTTGCAAATGAACCCTCTATCCCTGATTGACCGACCGTGGTTCGTGTCCTATTGATCGTTTTTCTAATTCTAATGCTTATGCCCCTCCGCTGTTGAGGAGAGGCAAGCTTGATCGATCACGAGACGTATCTCGCAATTCCCGCCCCTCTTACCCGGTACCAAATACAATGAACTTGCGCAAGTGCTCAATTATCATTTGCACATACCGACAATATGGTTTATTTGCATGAGCAGTGCACTGCTACTGGTTATCGCTCAGAGCTGAAGGAGCAACCCATGAAGGACGAAACTGAGAAGCTGATCTCGATTATTGAACAAGTTGCAGAAGGGAATTATTCCAACGACATCATGGAGTTTACCAAGCCAGGACATGACGAAGTCTCGCAGCGTATAGCCGAAGCAGTTGGAATGATGATGGTCAAGGTTGAGGCACGCGAGCACCGGCTGGAGCAGTTAATCGAAGAACTACGAGAACTGAACCGCCGATTGAAAGAGAACATCCTCAAAACGGTTGCAACAATTGCAAATGCACTTGGTGCTCGGGACACCTATACAGAGGGACATGCCATAAGGGTAGCCGCTTATGCCGTAAGACTTGCGAGGAGGCTCGGGCTTTCCGGAGAAGATATCAAAAATATCCGAATAGGTGCCATTTTACATGACATCGGCAAGATCGGCTTCAGCGATCGAGTTTTCTCAAACCAGGATATCAGGGCAACTGACGGACTGCTGCGAGAAATCCGTAATCACCCGGGGATAGGGGTCAATATCCTAAGTTCCCTGGATTTCATTGGACCTGCAGTCGATTATGTACACTATCACCACGAACGCCTGGACGGTTCCGGCTACCCGAACGGCCTCAAAGGAGAGGAGATTCCCCTTGGAGCTCAAATTGTGAGCATAGCCGATTGCTTCGACGCCATCACAACAGAACGATCATACCAAAAAGGACGCAACAACCGTGAAGCTTTTTCTATTCTGAGAAAGATGAGCGGAACTCATCTAGCACCCGACCTTGTGGAGGCCTTCATTCAGGAGATCGATGAAAACGGCAGCCTGAGGGGTCAACAAGATTCACCCGACATTGCCGCCCATCTCCAAGCCCTGCTGGTGCAAGACTAGGAGGTTGTCTGACAATTGTCATTACGAGCCGAAGGCGAGAAATCTTTTTGACAGAACCAGTTGATTTTACAGATTTCTCATCACGCCAAGGCGTGATTGAAAATGACAAGAGAGGCATCCCCGGAGAGCATCCCAGTACTCCAATAGGCTTAGGTTCGTCTTTGGGGGGGAGCCTTTACAGCCTGGCAGTCCACGCAGCTCTATCCGGGGGGATTTAAGAATTCGTTAGATGGAAAGTCGACCACGGAATGTAAGCTTGTATCCAAAGGTCGAGCATGCTAAGAAATGGTTATTCGAGTTGGCAAAATTTGCTTCCGTTTGTCAATGCTTGTCGCGGCCCAATGGCAAAAATTGAGGTTTTTCAGTAGAATTCGGACCAGCTAAGCAACCCAATTGCCCGGGCTGAAGGCCGACGAAAAGTCAACGAAAGGAGAACCGCTCTGTGGAGACAAAATTTGATAAAAAGGGGAACGCTTTGGTTGTTTCCGTAAACGGACGTCTGGATGCGATTACTGCTCCTGATTTCGAGACAGAATGCTCGAATCGAATCAACCAGGGCGAACTTTTCCTGATTGCAGACTTTGCAGAACTGGAATATATCAGTAGTGCCGGGCTTAGAAGTATCTTACAAATCGCCAAAAAATTAAGACAAAGCAAGGGGAACATCAATTTCTGCTGTCTCTCCAGCATGGTCGAGAATGTATTTTCCATTTCGGGGTTTATAAGCATGTTTTCAATCCATGATTCCCTAGATAAAGCGCTCCTCGACTACGAAAGATAGAGCATGGATACCCTTCGTCTACCCGCAACGATGGAACATTT
Organism: uncultured delta proteobacterium; assembly: GCA_963781715.1. Classification (GTDB taxonomy): domain Bacteria; phylum Desulfobacterota; class Syntrophobacteria; order Syntrophobacterales; family Syntrophobacteraceae; genus Desulfoferrobacter. Next base: position 1,905,372 of record CAWAGW010000010.1, on the reverse strand, counting down.
GGAAAGATTTCGATCATATGTGATGGACAAAGCCGAAAGTGGGGGCTTGACTCCGGATATGCTGTTCAAGATCGAACTGGTCTTGGAGGAACTCCTCACCAACGTAATCAATTACGCTTACGCCGATGATGACGGCGGAGAGGTGGAAGTTGGATGTTGTTTGGCCGATGACTCAACGTTTCACCTGTCCATTCGTGATTGGGGGAGGCCCTTTGATCCTCTGGCCAGGCAAGATCCGGATATAACTCAGGGAATAAACGAAAGAGGCATTGGCGGACTGGGAATTCACCTGGTTCGTCGAATGGCCGACCAGGTAACTTACCAGCGCGAGGCAGACGGCAACGTGTTAGATGTTTATTTTCAGATTCCGAGGGAATGCATTATATCTACCTAAAATTAGCCGTTAGCATGGAGAAATCATCTTCCAGGGTGTCCCCTTTATTCATCTGCCTAACATGGTCGTACAACCGATCGATTTCCGATTCATCGCTCTGTAATCCAAGCAGATAACTCTTGAATTCATCGAAACTCCACATCTGTCCGTCGGGTTTGCATACCTCATAGACCCCATCAGAAAAGATGTACATTTTCGATGGCAGCACAAGTTTAACAACCCCACTTTTGTAGTCGACCCCCGGCATGCCGCCTATCATAATATTGGGTGTTTTAAGTTCCGTCACTTCTCCCGAATCGGAAACAAGCAAAGCTGGAGGATGCCCGGCGCTGGCATATTTGATCTCGCGGGCTTCCTTACTGAACACCCCATACCAAATTGTGAAATACAAATCATTCTGGTTTTCCATCTGAAAGGTATCATTGAGTGCAGCCAACACTCTCTCTGGTTCCCTGAAGTCTGTATTCGGCAGACTTTGCGAGCGCAACACATTCAATGCGGAAACCGATAACAGCGCCGGGCCCACACCATGATCGCACACATCCAGAAGATATATGGCAAAATGGTCATCGTCTATCCAGTGATAGCCGAAAGAGTCGCCTCCCAATTCAGCTGAAGGAACAAAACGCCACCTGGTAGTAATTTCTCCCTCAAGTATCGGCATGGGCAAAAGCGAAGTTACATATTCTGCCGCCCTTTCAATCTGAGCGGAAAGGATTTGCTGGCTCTTGACCAGAGCTTCAAAGGCTTCGTTTCTTTGCAGCAAATTGATATAAGCTTTAGAATGGTAGCGAATGCGCGCAATGAGTTCTATCTTATCAGGTAGTTTAACCAGGTAATCATTAGCCCCCAAAGCAAAGGCCTCAGCTTTGGTGGTCGCTTCCTCTTTGGTAGACAAAACGATGAGAGGCACGTCACGAAGCTTGGGATGAGCCCGAAAAAAACGAACCAAAGTTAAACCGTCTATTTCGGGCATCACCAAGTCTTGCAATATCACCGTAGGACCGATTTCACTCGCAGTATGAATAGCCTTAGTGGGATCCTGGCAGTAGTAAAAGATGATGTCTTCATCTGCAGCCAGCATACGTCGCACGGCCTCGCCGACCATCGCCTGATCATCGATGAGAAGCACAGTAATGGCATGCTGAGTCAGAGCGGCATCGGCTTTTGGTTGTTCTAGCGGCATTGCAACTTTCCCTCCCTCTATTTTATTCTCACAAGATCTCAATATCTTTCATCCTCCCAAATAAGCCACTTCCACTTCACGAATGTGCGTGGTGATGCTCTCTGCAATTCTATCCAAAGGCAGAATTTCAACGGCCGCATCAATCTCTGCCGCAGCCTTGGGCATTCCATAGACGATGCTGGTTTTCTCATCTTGGGCAATCGTATGCCAACCAGCCCGTTTAAGAGCTAGCAGCCCTTTGGCCCCATCCTTGCCCATGCCGGTGAGCAAGACGGCCACCGAATGCGTAGGCCAATGTTTTCCAACGCTGAAGAAAAATGTGTCGACAGACGGGCGGTAAGGGTAGTCTCTGGGTTCCGGCGTATAGTGCAATGCCAGATCCGGACCTATGACCAGATGATCATTGGTTCCCGCCACATACACCATTCCTTCCCTTAGAGTTTGACCGCCCGAAGCCACAGTGACCGTCATATGAGTCTGTTCATTCAACCACTCTGCAAGGCCCCCAGCGAATTGAATGTCCACGTGCTGTACAATGACGATTGAAGCTCTGAAATCTGCAGGAAGCTTGCTGAGAATATCGGCGAGCGCCTTCGGTCCGCCTGTAGATGAACCGATTGCCACCAATTGAGGCGCACTCCGAGGCAGCACCTTGGCTGGCCCGACCTTTTCGTTGGGAACCGGTTTACCAATGAGTTTACCGATAGTTTTGATCTTCTTGATGAGCTCGGCCCCGCCTTCGATCCTTCCCTCGGCACCAAGAACAGGAGTAGAGACTGCATCGAGAGCACCGCAGCCCATAGCCTCGAAAACTTTAGCGGCATTTCCCCGAACTGAAGCCGTGACGACCAGAATGGCGCAAGGAGTTCCTTTCATTATGGTACAGCTCGCCTGCACACCATCCATAACCGGCATGATCAGATCCATGAGTATGAGATCCGGTAAATCCTCAACGCATTTTTCGACGGCCTCGGCACCGTTGTATGCGATCCAGGCTATCTCATAGTCTGGAACCGTGGTCAAAACCCGACGCAGCACTTCAACCGCCATCAACAGATCATTCACTATTGCGATGCGCATCTTTCTTATGGCTCTCCGATCAGGTCAATCACTGCGTTGATTAAGCTCTCGTCATGAAAGCTACTTTTGGTTAAGTAATAGTTCGCTCCGGCCTCCAACCCCTTAAGTTTGTCCTCGTCTCGGTCCTTGTACGACACGATCATGACTGGAATATCTTTCAGCTTAGGGTCGCTTTTGATCTTGCTGACAAATTCAATGCCGTGCATCCGAGGCATATCCACATCAGAGACAACAAGATCGAAATGCGCACTTCGAACCTTATTCCAGCCATCCATTCCGTCCACGGCGATTTCAACCTCGTAGCCTTTATTTTCCAGTAGTCTGCGCTCCACTTCTCTAACTGTTAGCGAGTCGTCCACTACCAAAATTCTCTTCCTTACCCTGTCCACAGCCGACCGATCAATCAGCTCAACTTTCCCGAGCTGACTTTGTGTCAACATGTTGTCAATGGAGCGCACTACATCGTCAATATCAAGTATCAAGACCGGGGAACCATCCTCCAAAATAGCTGCAGCACTGATGTTGGGAACTTTTCCAAGTACGGGATCCAGTGGTTTCACCACCAAATCGCGCTCTCCTAAAAAATGATCCACCACCAGACCAAAACTGTTCATACGGTCGCTGACGACCACTACGGACAAAACCTCTCCGATTCCGAAGCCCGCTGTCGTTCGCAGTATTTGATGAGCATCCACCAGACCTATGTTGTCACCGTCGTATGTACAGAACTGCCTGTCTTCGACGGTCCTGACTCCTGCGCGCTCGATGCTCAGGATTCGATCTATCCGCGTTAGCGGGATTGCATAAGGCTCGTTGGAAATGTCCACCAAAATCGTTCGAACAACCGACAGCGATAGCGGAAGCTGCATGTGGAAGCGAGTGCCCTGCCCCGGCATCGAATCACACCTCACTGAACCGCCCACTTCCTGAACCATCGAATGCACCACATCCAGCCCTACACCACGGCCGGAGATCTCCGTCACCGATCCGGCGGTAGTAAAGCCGGGCAAGAATAGAAAGTCCATAAGCTCTGATCGAGTCAGGCTGGCTGCCATCTCCTTGCTGCCAAGACCCTTCTCTATGACCTTGCGTTTGATTGACTCGGGATCGATACCTCGACCATCGTCCGTCACTGTGATTGAAAGCATACCCGCTCGATGCCGAGCTTCCAGGGTCAGATCGCCTTCCTCGGGCTTACCCTCGGCCACCCGCTCTTCCGGGACTTCCAGACCATGGTCGACCGCGTTTCGCAATAAATGAGTCAGGGGCGCCTCCAACTTTTCCAGGATGTCCCTGTCCACTTTGGTGCTTTCACCCAAGATCTGAAAGTTGACTCTTTTCTTCAGCTTTTTTGCCAGATCGCGCAACATTCGCGAAAAACCATAGGTTCCATCGGAAAACGGCCGCATTCGGCTCGCGATGACCTCGTTGTAGAGACGGTCGGCTAAATGTTCCAGGCGGCGGGTGAAAAGATCAAAACTCTCCAAATGATCTGTCAAAGTGCTACGCGCACGCCTCACAGCATCCGTAGCGAGGTTCAGGGCCAACAGCGACGGGTCTTGGAGCGATTCTGCAGGCAGCAACTGGCGAACACGCTCTAAGGATTCCGTAACTTCGTAATGCTGATTCTTCAGGTCCAACAGCGTCCTAGCAAATGACTCAAGAGATCTCGCCTCAATCAAGCTCTCACCAGCCAGCCCCATGAGCCGGCTCAGGTTTTCCGCCGTGATACGGACGATAGTATCGGCGCCTTCCCTCTCAACTCCCGGCTTGGCACTCGCCTCCGACTCCAGCGCAACCTTCGCCTTGGAAACAGGAGCGGATTCTGGCTTCGGCTGCTGCCCGGACCTCATGGCCCCAAGGCGACTGCTTATTTTTTCTATGGACTCCGACTCTTCCTTAAGCCACAAGGCTAGATTGCTGACATCCATACTTGCGGCGCGCGCGAAAATATCATTTCCGGATAAAAGGATATCTATGTGATCGGGGGTAAGTTTCAGCTCCCCCCTCTGTGCGGCGGAGAGGACATCCTCCATGGCATGGGCCAACGCCACGGCAATATCTAATCCAACAATCCTAGCGGCCCCCTTTATGGAATGGGCGGCTCGCATGAGCGGCTCGACCCGCTCGGGAGACTGGTCTTTTTCCAAATCCACCAGCCCCGACTCCAGAATACGTGCATGGTTTTCTGCTTCCAGCCGGAACAAATCCAACATTGACAGATCGCCAAGATCCTGCGGAGCCCCTTTGGCTTTTGGCTCTGCAACATGCTCGGCAGGTTTTGAGCCGGATCCGGCCAACCCTTCGCTCCCGCCTGACAAAATCTGCTGGAGATCTTGACAGATCTTTTTGATTGCCGGATTCTGTTCCGCGAGCCAACCCCCTACCTCAGCAACTCTGAGTCCCGCGACATGGGTGAAAATATCATTGCCACACAAAAGTATATCGATGTCATCAGAGTTAAGTGGAAGCTTAGCTTTTTGTGCAGCCGATAGGACATCCTCCATGGCATGGGCCAACGCCACGGCAATATCTAATCCAACAATCCTAGCGGCCCCCTTTATGGAATGGGCAGCTCGCATGAGTGGTTCGACCCGCTCGGGAGACTGGTCTTTTTCCAAATCCACCAGCCCCGACTCCAGAATACGTGCATGGTTTTCTGCTTCCAGCCGGAACAAATCCAACATTGACAGGTCGCCAAGATCCTGCGGAAGTTTACCCGTTTTAGGGTCACTGATTTCAGCTTTTTTCTTTTTCTGCTCTTTTACTGCCGCAGGCACAGTCTTTCCAGAAGGGGAGCTTTGCAGCAATTCAATTATTCGGGAGACGTCATCTGCTTTTTCTTGCAGCCATTCTTGTATGTTACTCGCATCCAGACCGGCAATGTGACTAAAAATATGGGTACCTTGCGACAGCGCCTCTATTTGATCGGAGTTAACGGCTAGAGAACCTTTTTGAGCCTTTGACAAAACCTCTTCCATTGCATTAGCCAAATCCACCGCCGTATTCAAGCCGACTATACGAGCTGCACCCTTAATGGAGTGGGCGGCACGCGCAAGCGCTTCGATGCGGTCTGGCGACTGGTCGTTTTCCAGACCCTGCAGCCCGGAATCGAGGACTCGCGAGTGATTCTCGGCCTCCAGCCGGAAAAGATCCAGCATGCTTAAATTGTTAAACTCATCCAAGTTCGAGGCCACTAGCGGTCGCTCCCGTCTGAACTATGCTCCTGAAGCTCCAAAATTTGCATTTCTCCGTAATTCGGTTTCTTGAGTTTCATCACCTATTTTGGCAGGGCTGAAACCCTGCCCTACAGGGTTCCCAACGTCCTCCTTTATTCAACGGGGGATTCAGGGGCCCCCTCATAAACTCCAAATCCCCGGACGGTTTCGACCCATTTTACTCAGTAACAAGCCCTAAAAATCAAACGACAGACTGTTGAGGAATGCATCCTCGTCGAGAAAACCTATTTTCTTCTCTTCAATGTTAACTATCCCTCTGGTGAGAGCCATCGCAGATTTAGACACAGTGGCAGGCACTTTTTGCATCAGTCCTGGAGCAATACGGTGGACGCCCAGTACTTCATCCACCTCAAAGGCAAAACGGCGCCCCTCTTTTCTAACTACGAGCATACGGCGGAACTTTTGCTTCGCGGCATGATCTTCGGCTTCATTCGCAACTCCCAAAATGTCGGCAGCCGATGCGCAAAGAAGGAGTTCGCCGCCAATGTTCACGAGTCCTCTGAAAACCTTGTTGGTGCGGTGAGGCACGTAATGAACAACTCGTTCGTCCGTGATTTCTTGGAAATATCTGGTCTTGAGAGCCAGCCATTCAGTCCTCACTCTAAAGACTATTACCGAGACCAACTCGGTCGTTTCACTTTCCTTTTCTCTGGCAATAATTTCGGTCCATTGCTGTTGATACTGATCGGGCATAGCGCGGTCAAACAGGCTTCTACCGGCAGCGGCATATTCCGAACAGTTGCGGCAGTGTCCGCGCAAGGGTAGCTTAGGGCAACTACCGTCACCTTCAGCTCCCGTAATTTTCCAACACCCGGCCACATTTGCGGGTTTTTCTGTCTTCATCGGCTATCCTGTGGAACCAACTCTGTGCTGAGTCTGCACACGTGAAGCACGTTCGCGATAAGCCTGCGCCCTTGTGCGGTCGCCTCTCTGTTCGTAGAGAAGGTAGAGTTTGACTAGCACCGAATAGTGGTTTGGGTCCAGATAGAGGGCCTTCAAAAAGCACTCTTCGGCTAGATCGTGCTTATTAGACGCATCATGCAATAACCCCATCAGATAATAGGCCTCACTGTTTGGGCTATGCTCCTTCAGAAAGTTCTCACAAAGGACGGCAGCTTCCTCTATGGCTCCTTTGTTGCCCAATTCTCGAACTCGATTGAGCAACTGCTCAGGACTCTCCTGCACAATCGGTTTGGTATTCTCACTTGACTGATTTGGGTGTGGGTAATTCTTTGGCACCGGGGGCGAAGCCGGAGCAGACCGAACAGAAAAAGGGGCAACGTTGACCATCGTCCTCTTTCTCTCCGGCCTCTTTAGTTTGACTATATTGTCTCTCTCTGCTTTTCTGCAGGCAAAAACCCTGGGGTGCTTTACAATGGAATAACCGTACGAACGTATGAGCATGGTTTCAGTATGCCCCGTAAAGAACAATCCTCCCTCCAAAAGGATACTGTTGAGCACGTCCAGTATGCGTTTCTTCGCTTCCTGTGTCATGTAAATGAGTAAATTTCGACAGAAAACGACATCGTAGGGAGAGCGACCCGCGCTGAAATCAGGATCAAGGATATTTCCGCACTGAAAACGAACCGAATTCAGCATCCGCTCACTAATCTGAAGCCCTTTCTCGGTTCTTGAAAAATAACGAGTGACATACTGATCGTCTTTTTCCCGAAACGAACTCTTGCCATAAATCCCGCTTTTGGCCGCTTGCAGCGATCGCACGCTGACGTCTACGGCATCGATGGAGAAATCCTCAGGGCCAAGACCTGCTTCAACAAGAGTTATGGCAATTGAAAACGGCTCCTCCCCGGTAGAACAGGGTACCGATAAGACTCTGAACATTCTGTTTTTATTCGACGGCTTCCATTCGCGTGCCACATACTCACGCAAGTAATCAAACGGCCCCTGGTCACGAAAAAACCAGGTTTCAGGCACGACAACGCTTTCTATGAGCGCCGCCTGTTCGGCCTTGCTGCCCTGCAGAATAGCCAAATATTCCGCTTCCGCCTGTATCGAAGCAAGTTTCATCCTCGCGCTGACGGCTCGTTCCACACTTTTCGGCCCAATCGACGCTGAGTCGAGTCCGATTGTCTTCGTGAGGAACTTTTCAATTTCCGGATAGCGCATCGGCAACCTTTTCAGTTTCGGTGAAGAGCGATTTACGCAATTCCTCAGGTAGCACATCGTCTACCTCAATTCGCTGGATCATGCCCTCTTCATCAACAAAAAGATCTCCCAGATAAGGACTTTCGGAAGCGACAATCCCGGGCGGTTTGAAATCTTCTTCCCTGCATTTGAGGGTTTCTGTAACTCTTTCAGCTAACAACCCTAAAATATGTTCACCGCCATCCGCACCGACATATTCCACTAGAATCACCCGCGTGCTCAATAGAGCCTTGGAGGGAGCTCCTCCTATAAGGGCGGAAAGATCCACTACCGGAACAATATTGCCTCTGTAGCTGAGCAACCCAGCCACATAAGAAGGTGCATGAGGAACCGATTTGAAACTCACGCTGGGCACGACCTCGATGACCTTTGTGGAATCGATCCCGTATCTCTCCTTGCCTGCATAAAAAATCAGGAGCAGCATCGTTTAAGTCCCACTCACTTTAAAACGTGCGACTTCATTTCGCAGACCTTGAACTGCCTCATTCAGTTGCACCGTCGCGCTTTTGAACTCCTGGAGCGAAGCCCGCGTCTGCTCGGCTGCCTCGGAAAGCTGACCGATGGCTTCACTGATCTGTTCGGCTCCTTCGGACTGAGTCTGCATACCTTCCTTGACTGCCTCAAACTGGGGCTCCAGATCTTGCACCTGGGCTATGATTTGTCCCAGCATTCCACTCACACCAGTGACTTCCTCAACGCCCTGCCGGACTTCTTCGGAAAATTTGTCCATTTCCATGACTCCGGCGGAGACCGCCGACTGCATGGCTGTTACCATCTGCTCGATGTCCTGCGCAGCAACACCGGTTTGATCGGCCAAACGGCGAATTTCACGTGCTACCACTGAAAATCCCAATCCGTATTCACCGGCTTTTTCCGCTTCAATGGCGGCATTGAGCGAAAGAAGGTTGGTTTGATCGGCGACCTTGGCTATAGTTGTTATTATGCTGCCGATATTATTGGCTTTTTCATTTATCGCAGAGAGTCTTGTAGAAAATGTGGTGGTCGCTTTGACTAGTCTCCGCATTATCTGTTCCATATCCGACAGGCCGTTTTGCCCCTGCCCGGCAAGCGTAGCAGTACCTGAGACCATGTCCGCCACTTCTCCCATGGTACCGGTGAGTTGCTGAGACGTTGCAAAGATTTCATTAGAGGTGGCGCTAACCTCATTGAGCGAAACAGCCTGCTGGGCCGCGGTTGCTTCAAGTTGCCGCGCGGAAGCGGCAATTTCAGTCGCGGATGTGGTCACTTGTATGCCTGAATTTTGAACTTGCCCTACCAACGAATTCAAATTGTGGGTCATTGTATTGAACGAATTGAGCAGTTTTCCCGTTTCATCCGACTCTTTTGGCTGTTCCTCCGTTTGCTCCGGCTGCCGGCTATAGCCATCATAATACGCATCCAACGATTCTGAGGCACCTTGCAAGTCACCACCGGCGATCTGCTGGGCGACATCTGTAACTCTTCTCACAGGTCGGAAAATGGCATTCAGGAAATAGTTTATCCCTACCAGAGCAATGGCGAGAATGAAGATTGAAAGAACAACACTGTATATTCTCAGTTTGTCGACACTAGCCTCTACAGCAGCAACGGGTATCGCAACAATCTCAGCCGATTCGACATGATTAACGAGATGCCCGTAGCCGTCATCTTTGGCTACAGGGTAGAGCTTACGCATACCCTCGGGAGCATCTTCAGGCCGGCCGTGACACTTCATGCAGGAGGGTTCATTGACCTCGCCGACCGCGATTATGAAATTTTCGGCTCCATTCAGCTTTCTAAAACCCTGCCAAGCCGGCTTTTGTCCCTTCTCATGCATGTCGTCAAGCATCTTGATGATCTCCGCCTCTGCCTCATTCGCCCGGTTGTTGGGATTACGCGGCTTGATCGATGCTGTCCTGAAGCTGAGACCATATCTGTCTTCTTTAGGTATTTTCGAGAATACGCCGTTGGCGGTATAAGAAGTGGACTGCAATTCGGGAATGAAGCCATCTCCAATCAGTTCGGTAGCCTTAGGTCGAATCACTGTTCCGGCGTGTGCCCTAACGGCCTTCATACTATACAGCAATATTTTCGCTTTCTCTTTATACTCATTAAAGAAAATGCTCTGCAGGAAGTATGAATCAGCCCATACGGCGGCTATACTTAACACAACACAGAATACGGTACCCGCTAACATGAATTTTGTTTTGATATTCAAATCAACCCCTCACATCAGGTTTTTTGCTGTGCACAATGAAAAATCCCGACACGTTTCCATCGAGAAACTTCATCCTCTCCCAGGGTAGGTTGTGAGCATCAAATTAGTGTATAAAAGGATCGTTATATAGGGCTATATACGAAATGCGGCCCGAGGTAAAGAGCCGATTTGGCAGTCGCTCTGCATCATAATTGATTTACAATCACGAGCGGAACTTGAAGTGGGCGGTTGCTTTTTGTTCTTGCCGAAGTTATTAATCGCCTAAATTTGAAAATGGATTCCGGTTGCCGAGCATCTTGCCAATAACCCACATGCTTTTATACTGAAATCGGTAAAGGAAGATGTTCAACCACAACGGGGTCGACTGTACTTGAAAGCTAAGCCGGGAGATTGCATGAAGCTCTTTATCATTCAGCCCTCACACTACCGAAGCCGTAAAGACCGGACCGTCCATAAGACCAGAAAAAGAAGTGTAGTGGGTCTTACCCTTCCCTTCCTTGCGGCCCTCACTCCTAAGGAATGGGAGGTGAGTCTAATAGACGAGCAGCTTGTGGACATCGACTATGACGCCCCGGTAGATCTGGTTGCTATCACCACTTGGACCATCAATTCCTTCTGGGCATACAAGATCGCTGATCGATTCAGAGAAAGAGGCGTTCCGGTTATCATGGGAGGGCCGCACACATTCTTTTATGCTGAGGAAGCTGGGGAGCATTGTGATGCCGTAGGAATAGGGGAAGGTGAAGGAATCTGGCAGACGATGCTGGAGGATGCTGCAAACGGAAGTCTTAAGAAAATTTATCATGCCGAGGCTCTTCATGATTTAAAGGGACTTCCCTTTCCCAGATATGATTTGGTTAATCTTAAGAAATACGGATTTTTTACAACCTTCTCCGTTCAGACTTCCCGAGGCTGCCCTTTCTCATGCGAATTCTGCTCGGAGCGCTTCTACCTTGGTCATAAGTATCGCTATCGCCCCACAGGGGAAGTGATTGAGGAAATAAAGCGTAGTAAGGCCAAGAACTTGTTCTTTGCAGACAGTAATTTTGCCGGGAAAAGAGCACATACCGTGGAACTGATGGAGGCACTGATTCCCTTGAAATTGCGTTGGTCGGCCTTATGGTCGATGGATCTATGCAATAATCAGGAATTTATGGATCTCGCCAAGAGAAGCGGACTTCTCCACATTAACATCGGGATGGAAAGCATCGATCAGGATACCCTCAATGGTATGAACAAAAAGGCCAACAAAGCCAACCAGTACGAAGAGACATTGCAAAAATTGCGCAACATGGGGATCAGCTATTCAGTCAACCTGATCTTCGGCCACGATTCCGAGAAGCCCACTGTTTTTGATGCGACCCTCGAATTCCTAATGCGCAACAAAGTACCGGCAGCCTACTTTAACTTACTGACTCCACACAAAGGGACACCGCTTTTCGACCGAATGGAACAAGAAGACCGAATTCTAGACGCTTACAATATAGGCAGGTGGACTGGGATGAACTGCTACATCAAACCAAAACTCTGCTCCCCGGAAGCACTCGAGGATCAGGTGATGAGGTTATACAGGAAGTTTTATAGCCTGGAGTCCATGTTCTCCCGCCTTTCTCTTCCCATAACAAGAGCCAATATTGCATCCTGGGTGGTTAATTTTTCCCAAAGGAAAATGGCGCTCTCGGACTCCATGGAAAACTTCGACAATTACTGAGGATGCTCACCCGAGCAATCCGGAACCACCCTTTCCTCCGCAGCGCAGGGCTTTGGCCCTGTCTGACCTTTTCCACAGCAACTCTGTTGCTAAAAAGCTTGTGAAAATGTCATTTGGCTTTGTTATATGCAACTGTAACAACGGAGTTGTTTTAATGTCAAAATGGTTCAAGTCGGAGACTTGATAATCAACCAGAATCCCACTAATCCGCAACGAGCCAATCCTTATTGCTGAAATCCATTTGGCGGATCAGCCTGCTTGATGGTATAAGCTGTTGAGCAACATTCATCAATTTTCGAAAAAACTAATATCCATCAAATGATCCGAGCAGCGGAGGGAGTCCATTGAAATCTTTAACAATGATCGCTTGTACATTCCTCTCACTTTTCTTCCTCCAGATGAATTGCCCAGCAACTGCGACAGAGCAAAAAGCCACTCCGCAGGAAGTGATGGAGAAGGTGAAAGAGGCTGCCGCCTTCCTGCACACTGCGGGTGAAGGGGGGCTTTCGGAGTTTATGGACAGTAACGGCAGATGGGTTTGGAAAGATACCTACGTATGGGCTCTCAAATGCGATGAAATGACGGATGCCGCTCATCCCATAAAACCCAAGCTGGTCGGCAAAAACCTCGCCGGCATAAAGGATGTACGGGGCAATTATTTTTTCGTCCAACTCTGCGAGGCGGCCAAAAAACCCAAAGGCGGGTGGGTAGAATACTGGTGGCCGAAGGTTGGGGAAAAACTGCCCTCCAGGAAAATTGCCTACGTTTTGTCAGTACCAGATTCGCCTTATCAGGTCGCAGCAGGAATTTATGACGAAAATATATCGTTGGAACAGCTCGATAAGATGCTTCAGTGAGGAGTCAAGGCTCATGAAAGTAGCTCATATGACTTTAGCATTGACCGCGCTTCTATTAGCGGTCGCCCCCCATTCAGGCCATGCCGAAGACAAGGCAACCCCTCGAGAAGTCATCGAAAAAGTAAACGATGCAGCTGAATACTTGAGCAAAGTGGGAGAAGCAGGACTTCTGGAATTCATGGATAGACATGGGAGATGGGTCTGGAAAGACACATATGTGTTTGTATTGAGGTGTGACCTGATGACAGTTGTCGCTCATCCCCTCAACCCAAAATTGGTTGGGAAGAATCATTCAGGAATCAAAGACACGCAGGGCAACTACTTCATGGTTCAATACTGTGGCATGGCCAAAGAACAGGGCCGCGGCTGGGTGGAGCTCTGGTACCCCAAGGTCGATGAAAGGAAACCGTCGCGCAAGCTGAACTATGTTCTACAAGTGCCTAACACGCCATATCAAGTCGCGGCTGGTATTTATAGCGAAGATGCTTCCCTTCAGGAATTGAATCAAATGCTCAAATAAACTTACCAGAAGCGTTTAAGGCTCGACATGCTCTCATTTTCCATGTAACACAGGGCCTTAGCCCTTCAGTCAATCGCCACCCCGGCGAAGCTTGTCTCCGCGGGCTTTAGGAGGGGAGCAGGGGTCCAGAAGGTATCGAAAACCCCTGGACTCCAGGTCGAAGATGCCGCCCCCGCAGGACCTCGCCGGAATGATGCTTACAGGAACTTTTTGCGGACTAAAGCACCAAGGTTATTTTTGGACAACTTCTAAGGAACCTCTGCAATGAAAGTATCTACAAAGCTCGTCATTCTGATCTCACTAGGTATTATCATGATTGGTTTCCAATTCGGCGTGAACCGCTACCTGAATCGCAAAATGGGCGAATACAACAGGGCGACTCATGAACTAAACAGGATGAGCGAGAAGCCTTTTAAGCGCAATCATCGAGGAAAAGAATTTTGACGCGACCCATTCTGACGAAGCTTTAAACGAAGCATTAAGGTATGCCGAAGAAGCTGAAAAAGATGCCCAAAAATTGATGATACACACGGTGGTCAGTTCTTCTGCTGTGAAGGAGCTTCTGGGGCTGATTGACAACTATCAGGTATCATTTAGCAATCAAGCAAAATTGATCAAGCAGCTCGACTCCGTGGAGAATCACATCGACAGAGCTATCGGGATTTTCAACGAAAACTCCGAAGGCACCATAAAACAAATCAACACCTATATCGGTACTGCTTTGACAAATGTTGAAGAGGTCGATGAACATATTCGATCATTGGCGGATGTCATCAGAGATGTTGCTTTTACAGTCAATCGAATATTTCTCGTCCTGAACGAGGACCTGTTCCGCAAAGACGACATGAGCGCTTACCTTCTCCATACCAATGATGCCCTCAAAGCACTCCAGAGGGAAAAGAAAAATGCCACGGCGCTCTCAAATCTGGTCACGGATGAAAGGTATTCAAAATTTATTAAGCTAATGATCAAAACGATTGATCGAATACCGGATGAAATCAAGGACGTACGCCGAATCTGGATTGATAAAGATGTGAATCAAGCCCAGTTGGACGGGATTCGGCTGCAGGTTCTAAAAGCTAAAGAGCGCATGCTGACCAACGCTGACAAAAACATGGATGAATTTAACAACCAACTTCTTATAGTGAATGGCCTAGCTTTTGCCGCAAGCGTCCTGGTTCTGTTCTTCATCGGCATGGGGATTATACAATCTATTACCAAACCTATCGGTGCAATGACTGCGTCGGCCAAAGAAATTGCTGAAGGCAATTTGAGTCATGCTGCAACCGTGTTTGCCGATTTTGACCCCGAACAACAGTCCTCCGAAGTCAACAAGGAGACAAACAACGAAATCCGGCAACTGTCTGCTGCCTTTAGTCGCATGGCAAGATCACTTCAATCCTTGATTGGACAGGTCCAAAAATCGGGCATTCAAGTGGTGAGTTCTGCCACCGAAATCTCAGCATCTGCAGGCCAACTGAAAGAGACGGCAGCCGAGCAGGTCGTGTCCGTAAATCAGGTTGGCGCCACCTCCAGAAACATTTCCACCAGATCGCAGCAATTATCCAGCACCATGAATGAAGTTGCGGAATTGGTTTCGGAAACGGCAAATTTGGCAGAGCAAGGCCAGGGCGGACTGGGTCGCCTGCAGTCCAGCATGCAGCTACTCATGCAGGCAACGGGTTCTATTGCGCAGAAGCTTGAAAGCATCAATGAGAAGACTCACGGTATCGATACCATTGTTACCACCATCACGAAGGTGGCTGCTCAAACCAATCTACTTTCGCTTAATGCGGCAATTGAAGCGGAAAAGGCCGGCGAATACGGTTATGGGTTTTCAGTAGTCTCCCAAGAGATTCGTCGGCTTGCCGACCAGACCGCAGTAGCGACGTTGGACATCGAAAAGATGGTCCAAGGCATGCAATCCGCGGTGACTTCGGGGGTTATGGAGGTCGATAAGTTTCTTCAACAGGTCAGGCAAGGTGTTCAAAACGTGGATCAAATCGGCGGACAATTGTCCACTATTATCGATCGGGTGCAGGCACTGACACCGCACTTCGACGCAGTAAATGAATCCATGCAGTCGCAGAGCGAAGGTGCTGAGGAAATCAGCGAAGCTATGGGGCAGCTGAGTGAGACGGCAGAATTGACCAATCAAGTCATTCACGATTTCAAGGTTGCAACAGAGCAACTTACGGAAGCAGCACAAGCCCTTCAGGCCGAAGTAGCACAGTTCAGAGTTGAATCTGATTCGAACTACTCTCCATCCGAAACATCTCATCCCTAACGCTTATAACTGATTCCTAAGTTCGGCGATTTCATTGGTTACTTCTCGTCATCTCGGCAAAGCTTGTTCCAACACCCCCCCGAAGTGGGATTAAGCGGGTAGCCGACATCCAGCGGGTGAATCGACCTTCTTGGATTGGTGCTACGTTCGAATGAATGACGATTGTAGCCTCACTTGAACAAGAATCACCGAATCAAAGTAGAAAGCACGGACTATGACATCCTATCACTACACCGACTACTACCAGTGTGATCATCTGTTTTCGGATAAAGACAAGAGCATTCGCGACGAGGTCCGCAACTGGGTCCATAACCGTTATTTGCCGAAGGTTGCCGACTATTTCGAGCATGGCGTTTTTCCCCGCGAAATCATTCCGGAGCTAGCGTCCCTCAAGTTATTGGGAATCAAACAAAAAGAATTCGGCTGCCCCGGCATGAGCAACATTGCCTATGGGCTGATATGCCAAGAACTTGAGCGGGGTGACAGTGGGCTTCGCTCGTTTGTTTCCGTGATAAATGCGCTGGTCATGTACCCGATCGCCCAATTTGGCACGGAAGCACAAAAAAACAAGTGGCTGCCGACCATGGCAAATGGTGAGAAGATCGGCTGTTTCGGCTTGACGGAACCGGAGGCCGGGTCCGATCCAAGCAGCATGAAAACAACTGCAGCTTTGATGGAAGGCCACTATGTCCTCAACGGTCGGAAAATGTGGATCACCAATGGTGAAATTGCCGATGTTGCCGTCATTTGGGCGCGGACTGAGGATGGCATCCGCGGCTTCTTAGTCGAGAAAGACACCCCTGGTTTTTCTGCGCATCCCATCGCCAGAAAGTTCTCACTGCGTGCATCGGTCACTTCAGCTCTGGTTTTAAAGGACGTGCATATTCCTTCTGAAAATCTGTTACCCGGAACTTCGGGGCTGAAATCCGCTTTCATGTGTCTGAACGAGGCACGCTACGGCATCGCCTGGGGTGCTGTAGGAGCGGCAATGGCCTGTTACGAAGCCGCACTGGAATATGCCGGCAAACGCGAACAATTCGGCGCGCCCATTTCATCCTATCAACTCGTTCAGCAGAAACTGGTAAAAATGCTGACGGAAATCACAAAAGCACAACTGCTCTGTATACGGCTTGGCCAATTGAAAGATCAAGGT
Organism: uncultured delta proteobacterium; assembly: GCA_963781715.1. Classification (GTDB taxonomy): domain Bacteria; phylum Desulfobacterota; class Syntrophobacteria; order Syntrophobacterales; family Syntrophobacteraceae; genus Desulfoferrobacter. The sequence goes on along the minus strand of CAWAGW010000010.1, from coordinate 1,888,582 downwards.
ATCGCCAGGCACACTCACATATCGATGGCGAAGATGAACAATGCCGCTGAAGCATTAAAAATCGCCAGAACCGCCCGCGACATTTTGGGTGCCAACGGCATCAGCCTCGGGTATCCTGTCATCCGCCATATGCTGAATTTGGAGACGGTAAACACTTATGAAGGGACGCAGGACATCCACACCCTTGTTCTGGGTCGCGACATTTCAGGGCATAATGCTTTTTCTGGAGGCTAGATGCTGGATGGTTGCTGTCCTCTGTCCTCCGGCCGCCGTCCTCTGTCTTCTGCACTCTGAAAGTACTCTATGACTATTTGGTTCATTTCTCTGATCCTCGCACTAACGATATTCCTACTGGTAACCGAGAAGATTCCCATAGATGTGACGGCTGTTGGACTATTGGTCGTACTGATGGCAACCGGAATACTCGATCCCGCAGAGGCACTCGGAGGATTTGCCAACCCGGCGGTCATAACTGTGGGGTCCATGTTCATGCTCAGTAGAGGTTTGATGCGATCCGGGGCCCTGGCATTGGTCAGCGAAAAAATGATCGAATACTCTCAGGGCAAAGATAAGCGGATACTCATCATGGCCATGCTGGGAACAGCCATCCCCTCTGCATTTCTCAACAACACTCCTGTTGTAGTATTGTTTGTTTCAATAATCATGAGTGTTTGCTGCGAATACGGATTGAGCCCGTCCAGATATCTTATTCCCGTTTCTTTCAGTTCCATCACTGCGGGCACTTGCACCCTCATTGGAACTTCAACCAACATTATTGTCAGTGACCTCAGTCTCAAATACGGGTATGGCGGCATTCAAATGTTTGAACTTACCTCTCTTGGTGCACTCATTGCCGTTGTCGTTATCGCCCTTCTTTTCTTCCTGGCTCCGCTGTTCATGCCTCAGCACAAAGCACCGGTCTGCGAACTGAAAGGCGAAGCAGCCCCACGCTACCTGGCCGAGCTTTCAGTCAACCCGGAGGGCAGACTGGTTGGAAATGAACCACAGTCTTTTTTATCCGAGGAGTATCCAAGCATCGAACTTTTCGAGGTCATCCGCGGTTCGTTTATTCATCTCCCGGATAGAGAAAAAGTGATTGCAGCCCCGGCTGACATTCTTTTTGTTAAAGGAACGGTCAATGACCTGATAGCAATTCTGCATGAGGGAGTTGTAGACCTTGCCCATAAGGTAGAAGAGCTCAACTTTAGGGCTCATGACGAGAATTCTCTCATTGTTGAATTGATCATTCCGCCCGAATCCGGATTGATTGGGGAACAACCCATTGAGGCCAATTTGCAGACGGAGCTCGGCATTCAGTTTATTGCGGTAAAACGGAAGGGAATTCATTACACGCGGCAGAAATTGAGAAATTTGAAGCTTTCAATAGGTGACGTGCTGCTTATACACTGTTCGAGAGATAAGCTGGATGAATTGCGCAACGACCCTGACGTCATTGTACTGGAGGATATTCACCATCGAATCATCAACAAGAAGAAAGCACCCATTGCGCTGATTATTTTTGCAGCAATGGTCGCTGCTGCATCGAGCGGTTTGATGAACATTGTGACAGCAGCAGTCACGGCTGTATTTCTGATGATAATAACGAAATGCCTGCAGTTGAGAGATGCTTACCGATCGCTGGACGTAAAGGTTTTGCTGCTCATCATCGGCACCATCGCATTGGGCACCGCCATGGAAAAAACCGGCGCCGCCAAACTCTATGCCGGTGCATTTTTAGCTCCGTTCAAAGGCCAGAGTCCCTCGCTTATCCTGACCGCCTTTATTTTATTGACCAGCATTATCACTCACATCATCAGCAACAACGCTACCGCTGTTCTTCTACTGCCCATTGCAATCTCCACGGCGCTGTCCCTCAATGTCGATCCCAGACCTTTCATCATCGGCATATGCTTCGGCGCAAGCTGTTGCTACGCCTCACCACTAGGCTACCAGACGAATCTGCTGGTGTATGGTCCGGGTGGCTACCGATTCACTGATTTTCTCAAACTGGGAATCCCGCTGGTACTGGTGACATGGCTGCTGAGTTCTTTCCTGATCCCATTCATCTGGCACTTTTAGCCGACAACCAGGAATTTTTGTTTAGATGTAGCAACCCGGAGGGGAACTACTCGAGATCGAACTTTATCCCCTGCGCCAGAGGCATTTCACGCGACCAGTTGATGGTGTTTGTTTGTCGGCGCATATAGGCTTTCCAGGCATCCGAACCGGACTCTCGTCCGCCGCGCGTTTCCTTCTCCCCGCCGAATGCTCCGCCAATCTCGGCGCCCGAGGTCCCGATGTTCACGTTGGCAATACCGCAGTCACTGCCCATGTGGCTCAAAAAGACTTCCGCCTCGCGCAGGTCGTTGGTAAAAATGGCAGAAGTCAGTCCCTGCGGCACGCTGTTGTGATATTGAATGGCCTCCTCCAGGGTATTGTAGCGAATCATATAGAGGATAGGAGCAAAGGTTTCCTGCTGAACGATTTTAAATTTATTCTCGGCTTCACAGATGCAGGGGATCACGTAGGTTCCAGTATCAAAAATCCCACCGGAAAGCACGTCCCCGCCGTAAAGCACACGCCCGCCTTCACTTTTCAGTTGTTCCAAAGCCGCCTGCATGGACTTCACAGCATCGCTATCGATAAGCGGGCCCATGAGCGTTTCCTCCTCAAGCGGATTCCCTATCCGGACCTGCCGGTAGGCCTTGATCAGTCGATCGGTCAAGGTGTCATAAATATCCCGCTGAGCAATCACCCGACGTGTTGTGGTACATCGCTGCCCAGCAGTTCCCACTGCCCCGAACAGGATAGCCCGAACCGCTAGCTCCAAATCTGCATTGGCAGTAACAATGATCGCATTGTTGCCGCCCAGTTCCAGGATAGACTTACCAAGACGAGCAGCGACTCGTTCGCTAACATGTTTTCCCATCGGCACGCTGCCCGTTGCAGAAATGAGACTGATGCGTTGATCGCAAATGAGATGTTCGCCCACCTCGCTCCCGTTTCCGACCACGAGATTTGAGATTCCATCCGGCAGTCCATTTTCGCGGATAATTCGACCCACGATTTTCATAACCGCCATGGCACAAAGAGCGGCCTTGCTGGACGGCTTCCAGATCACGGTGTCGCCAGCAATTAGGGCGATCATTGCATTCCATGACCAGACCGCCACCGGGAAATTGAAGGCGGTTATAACGCCGATCGGCCCAAATGGATGCCACTGCTCATACATTCGGTGCCTGGGACGTTCGCTGTGCATAGTACGGCCGTAAAGCATCCGCGACTGACCCCACGGCAAAGGCGCAAATGTCGATCATCTCCTGGACTTCTCCTTCTGCCTCTGCGCGGATTTTTCCGACCTCAAGACTGATCAGCGCGCCCAATTCCGTCTTATATTTGCGCATAGCCGCACCAATTTGCCGCACAACTTCCCCCCGCTTGGGAGCCGGCACCATGCGCCATTTTTTAAAGGCTTCTTGGGCGCGCACCACAACCTTTTCCAAATCCTCCGGCGAAGCTTGCCGCACTTTGCCGATCACTGCCCCATCGGCAGGAGAAATGGATTCCAAACTCTTTCCCCCGCATCCAGCCAGTCCGCTCCCGTCCAGGCTCCCGGGTTCATCTCTTCCAACCCTAGCCTATTCAATATCTCTTGCATATCTTCACCTCAGTCTTCAATGCTCGCTTTTTCACCAGGGGCGTGTCCGAGAATGCCGTTTTTATCATTTCGAACGAAGTACAGCGGACTGAGAAATATGTTAAATCAACCACTTGTGGGAGTAAGATTTTTCGCCTTCGGTTCGAAATGACAGTTTTCGGACAGCTTCCTAACGCACAAACATACCCCCATAGCTCATGTTTAGCCATGCTGCGAGGGTTCTTTCTGGGAATCACGCTCCGTTGCAGGGCTTCAGCCCTGCCTTTTTTGCCTTTAGCCCGCTGTGTCCTTCACCGCTTCTTCAAAGATGGAAAGCCCGACTTCGATTTCGTCCTTGGAGACGCTCAGCGCCGGGCAAAAGCGAATAGAATTTTCGCCGCACGGCAGCAGCAGCAACCCTTTATGAAAGGCTTTCTGCAAGATTTGATTGCGCCAATCCGAGGCTCGTTCTTTGGTGTGTCGATCTTTGACCAGTTCAACCGCAACCATTAGCCCGAGTCCTCGCACATCTCCCATGCACTCAAAACTCCTTTGCATTTCGTGCAGCCCGGCCAAGAGCTGTTCGCCTCGAGCCGCAGCATTCGCCATGAGCCCCTCTTCCAATAATCCAATGGTAGCGATAGCGGCTTTGCATGAAACGGGATTTCCGCCAAATGTAGAAGCATGCGAACCGGCTTCCCAGGTCATGATATCGGCACCCGCCACCATAGCCCCAAGGGGCATACCGGATGCTATACCTTTGGCAAGGGCAATGATGTCGGGCTCTACCCCAAAATGTTCCATTGCAAACATCTTCCCCGTCCTGCCCATTCCCGATTGAACCTCATCGGCCACATATAAGATATCGTATTTTTTCATCAGCTTGCTTAAATGTTCATGAAACTCTGGTGGGGGCACAATATAGCCACCCTCCCCTTGAATGGGCTCTACAAAAATAGCGGCAACTTCTTCCGGAGGCACCGAAGTACGAAAAAGCGGATCTTCCAGCCAATTGACGCAGGCAATTCCGCATTCCGGATGACACATACCGTAAGGGCATCGGTAACAGTAGGGATAGGGGATATGGGTAATACCCGGGACCAGAGGATTATAGTATCTTTTCTGGATTGCCTTGCTCGCCGTCAACGAAAGAGCGCCCATAGTTCTGCCGTGGAAGGCACCGAAAAAAGCAAGATTAAGCTCTCTCCTGGTATGCCACCGGGCCAGCTTGAAAGCAGCTTCCACAGCTTCCGCCCCCGAGTTCCCAAAAAAGACTTTTCTTTTTCGCTTGCCGGGAGCCGATTGGGCCAGTTTCTCTGCCAGCTCAATTTGTGCCGTGTAGTAGAAATCCGTACCGGACATATGCAACAACCGTCGCGACTGGTCGACAATGGCTTGAACGACGCGTGGATGACAGTGGCCGGTTGCACATACGGCAATCCCTGCGGTTAAGTCGAGGAACTGGTTGCCGTCAGCATCCTGGACCCACAGTCCTTCGCCCTTTTCAACCACCAAAGGGTAAATGCGAGTGTATGAGGGGGAAACGTAGGTTTGATCTGTTTCGATCAACCTGGCAGCATTAGGACCGGGTAATGAAGTTTTGATAACTGGAAATCTCATCGTTGGAAAATCCGTAATAGTCTGGTTTGCATGGTTGCTTGAACACCCTCCCTTGCAGCACTGACCACTGAGAGGACAGCGGAAGAAAGCCAAGCTGAAATGTTTTAAATCGTGTTTTAAGCATTGCACACCAAGACCATAATTTGCAAAGCAAAATATAGGCAATCACTAAGCAGTTTCCAGGCAGGCTAGCCAACCTTGAAGCCTATACTTATATTATTTGTCGTTAGTTACGACATCATCCGATTAGTCAACTATAGCCACGGTCAATTCATCTTTGACATATAAAGGAGCAGGATATGCCCAAAAAAGAGATCGAGCTCCCTTACCGCATTGAATATCTCTCCATCTTGGATGAAAAGGGGAAAGTGGACAAGGATCTGGAACCGGGCTTGAAGAAAGACTTTTTGCTCAAACTCCATCGGGGCATGCTGCTGGGACGTAGATTCGACGAAAGATTACTGCAGCTGCAGCGCCAGGGTCGGATAGGTACTTTTGGCCCCATCAAGGGCCAGGAGGCATCCCAAATTGGGGCCGTGGCGGCACTTGAAGATTCCGACTGGCTTGTGCCCTCCTTTCGCGAAATGGCAGCAGAAATGTGGCGCGGCAAAAAGATGGAAAATGTGATCCTGCTCTATGCCGGGTATAACGAGGGCGCCGAAATTCCCGACGATCAGAACAACTTGCCGATTTCCATTCCTGTTGGAACTCAAACGCTGCATGCGGCAGGCATAGGTTATGCCATGAAGTATCGCGAGAAAAAGGAAGTCGCCATGGTCTTCTTCGGTGACGGCGCCACATCAGAGGGGGACTTTCATGAGGCGCTCAACTTTGCCGGGGTATTTCAGGTTCCCGCGGTGTTCGTCTGCCAAAACAATCACTGGGCTATCTCGATCCCCCGCTCTAAACAAACACGATCCCAGACTTTGGCCCAAAAGGCCCTGGCCTACGGAATGCCCGGTATTCAGGTAGATGGAAACGACGTTCTGGCAGTCTATTCGGCGGCTAAGGAAGCCGTGGATCGCGCTCGCTCGGGCGATGGACCCAGCATGATCGAGTGTGTCACCTACCGCATGTCGGTTCATACCACGGCGGACGATCCAAAACGCTATCGCGAGGAAGAAGAAGTAGAAGAATGGGTGGAAAAGGACCCCATAACTCGATTCCAAAAGTACCTGAAAAGCAAAAAAATCCTCACCGACAAAAAAATCGAATCCATCGAAGAAGAACTCAAGCAAGAGATTAAAGAGGCCGTCGAGCAAACAGAAAAGAAGATGGAAAAAATGGGCGATCCTTTGCTCATGTTCGATCACATTTTTGAAGAATTACCTCCTTATCTGCAGGAGCAGCGCAAGGAACTCGAGAAAAGCTTGCAGGAAGAAGATGTATAGTGTGCTCCATTACGCATGGACATCCGACAAGGAGTGAAACCGGATATGGGAAAAATGAATATGGTTCAGGCCATCAACCTGGCTCTCCATCAGGAGATGGAAAAAGACGACAGCGTGGTGGTACTAGGCGAAGATGTGGGCATTGACGGAGGGGTTTTCAGAGTCACCGACGGACTGTTGGATAAGTTCGGCGAGAGTCGGGTTATGGATACTCCCCTAGCCGAAGCCGGCATAATCGGCTTCTCGGTCGGGATGGCCCTGTACGGCTTGAAGCCGGTCTGTGAGACCCAATTCTCCGGTTTCAGCTATCTTGGCTTCCATCAGCTAGAGTCCCACGCGGCACGACTGCGAGGACGCTCTGCCGGGCGCTTTACCGTACCGATGGTATTGCGCACCCCTTACGGCGGGGGGGTAAGAGCCCTGGAACATCACTCAGAGAGTCGTGAGGCTTATTATGCGCATACTCCAGGCCTCAAAATGGTGATTCCATCCAGTCCTCGCAATGCAAGGGCCCTGCTTGTGAGCGCTATACGCGATCCGGATCCGGTCGTGTACTTCGAGCCGAAAGCATTGTACAGAGCCTTCCGTGAGGAAGTGCCCGAGGACGAAGAGACGATGGAGATCGGTCGCTCCCGGGTCGCGCGCGAGGGCAAAGACGTCACCTTGATCTCTTACGGGGCCATGCTGCACGAGACTCTGGAAGCAGCTTCAGTGCTGGCGGAAGAGCATGGGGTTGAGGCCGAGGTGATCGATCTGTTGACCATCTCTCCCTTGGATGACGAACTTTTCACCGAGTCCGCCCGCAAAACCGGAAGAATTGTAGTCATTCATGAAGCTCCACGAAGCTTCGGACCCGGGGCGGAAGTGGTGGCTCGTCTGGTAGAGAAGTCATTTCTTTATTTAGAGGCTCCCATTCGCAGACTAACCGGGTTTGACCTGGTCATCCCGCTATTCCAAAGAGAAAAAGCTTATCTTCCCAGCGTCAAGCGGATTGTACAAGCGGCTCGCGAGACTCTGGATTTCTGATATTCGATAGATCAGGCTGCTTTTTCTGGATTCCCGCCTTCGCGGGAATGACGTGTGAGGCAAGTTCGTGAAAGTGAAATATGCGAGACCTCTTATGATGCACCTGGATAAGCATGTTAACGTTTCAGCGACGTCACAACTAGCCATCGGAGTTTCGGTCGTCATTTCCGCAGGGTTCCGTAATTTGTCATTCCCGCATGCTTTTTATATGAGAATACAGAATCCAGGAGCCAGAATTCAGAATGAAACCAAACCATTATCCGATATACTCAAGCGATTCTCATGCTTCGTTGTGACCGGCTTCCCGGTCATGGGGGTTAGCGGGAATCCAGAAAAAATAAACACATGCGAGGCGTGAGCCCAGTAGAATCTCAGCCCTTAGATCGCAATTGTTGATATCAGCGCCAATAAGCCGGAGGAGTCAATATGCCAAGAGAATTCAAACTTCCTGATTTGGGAGAAGGTATCCACGAAGGAGAGGTCGTCGAAGTGCTGGTCTCGGTAGGCGATAACGTTGAAGACGGATCGCCCGTTATGATCATCGAAACGGACAAGGCGGAGACCGAGGTTCCTTCGCCCGTCAACGGCGTGGTAAAAGAGATCAAGGTGAAGTCGGGAGATATCGTCAACGTGGGCGACGTACTCATGGTCTTTACGGAAGCAGGAGAGGTTGAGGGAAAAGAGGGTGAGGCAGAGGAAGAAGAAGCTGAACCTGAAGAGGAAAAGAAGAAAGAAGACGTAAAAGAGAAAAAACCATCGAGGGAAGCCGAAGAAGAACCGGCAGAAAAGCCGGCAGCCGAAAAGAAAGAGCAAGAAACGCAAAAAGTCGAGGAACCCAAAGCAAAAAGGTCGGAGGAAGGACCGGTCCCGGCTGCTCCTTCGACACGCCACCTGGCGCGCGAACTGGCAGTCGATCTGCATGCTGTGACCCCAAGCGGTCCGGGTGGAAGGGTCACCTCCGAAGATGTTCGAGCCTTTGCCGACGAAGGCAAAAAACCGAGAGAAGCAGTCGAAGAACAAAAACCTGCAGAGAAAAAACCTGCGCCGGCGCCTTCCTTTGCCGAAGCAGGGCCTCTGCCGGACTTTAGCCAGTGGGGACCGGTGGAACGGCAGCCGCTTCGATCCGTGCGCAGGGCCACGGCTAAGCGAATGGCTCAGTCCTGGTCGCAAATTCCGCATGTCACTCATGCCGATGAAGCCGACATCACCGAATTGGAAGCCTTCCGCCGAAAGCACAAAGAAGAGGTGGCAGCAAAGGGAGGTTCTCTGAGTTTGACCGTCTTCGCTTTGAGGGCAGCGGTTGCGGCCTTGAAAACTTTCCCTCGGTTCAATGCCAGCCTCGACACCGAAAATGAAGAAATCATACTCAAGAACTATTATCACATCGGAGTTGCGGTAGATACAGACAAAGGCCTGATCGTTCCCTCTATTCGCGATGTTGACCGCAAAAGCATTTTTGACCTTTCCAGGGAGCTGGATGAACTTATCGCTCGTGCTCGAGAAGGAAAAGTAGAACGCGACGACATGGTAGGAGGAACTTTTACCATCACGAATGTCGGCCCGTTGGGCGGCACCGGTTTCACTCCGATCATCAATTATCCTCAGGTTGCCATCCTCGGGCTCGCAAAAGCCCATTACCGACCCGTGGTCATGGGCGAGGAGGGCAACTTTGAGATCGTGCCACGACTCATCTTGCCTCTGATCGTGGGCTTTGACCACAGAGTTTTGGACGGAGCGGATGCCGCTCGCTTCGTCAACACGGTCATTTCCGCTCTGCACGATCCTGAACAACTATTGATGACGATGTAACGGGAGGATGACACGCTATGGTGATGGGAGAATTCACACAGGAAACAGAAGTACTGGTCATCGGCGGTGGACCTGGAGGCTACGCGGCAGCATTCCGGGCCGCAGATCTGGGCATGGATGTAGCTATGGTCGATCTGGATGAGCGGCCCGGCGGCGTATGCCTTTTCCGAGGCTGCATACCATCAAAGACCCTGCTGTATGTTGCGGAATTGATACACGATGCCGGCCGCGCAAATGAAATGGGAATTGAATTCTGCAAACCGAATATCGATGTACAAAAGCTTAGGGATTGGAAAAATAAAGTTGTCGACAAGCTCGCAAATGGTCTGACTCATTTGAGTAAAAAGAGAAGTGTTCAGTTGATACAGGGGCGCGTCAAATTCGAAAGTTCTGACACGGCCCGCTTGTATGACTCGGACTCGGAGGTAACGCACATCAAATTTCGCCACGCGATCATCGCAACCGGGTCCACAGCCACTGCCTTGCCCGGGATCGAATTCAAACAGGGCGGTCGGGTTATGGACTCCACAGGAGCACTGGAGCTCCCGGACATTCCGGAAAAGCTCCTGGTCATCGGCGGAGGCTACGTCGGTGTGGAAATGGGCTCTGTTTACGCAACCCTCGGCAGCAAAGTGACCATGGTGGAGTCACACTACAGATTGATGCCGGGAGCGGACGGCGACCTGGTAGAACCATTGACCAAGAAACTGGACGGACTGTTCCATGCCATCCATTGCAAAACCAAGGCCAAGCGCATCGAAGAGCATGAGGACTATGTCGATGTGGAGTTGCAGGGAACTGTTGATGAACCCAAACAAAAGTTCGACCGTGTCCTCGTTGCCATTGGCCGCCATCCAAATTCAACCAACCTCGGTTTGGAAAACACCGACGTAGAAGTGACCGATCGCGGTTTTATAAAGGTGGATGCAAAACGGCAGACAACAGACAACAAAATCTTTGCCATAGGGGATGTGGTTGGCGGAGTTATGCTGGCCCATAAAGCCATGTATGAGGGCAAGATTGCGGCCGAAGTGATCGCCGGTCAACCGTCCGCGTTTGATGTGCGAGCCATCCCTGCCGTTGTCTATACAGATCCCCAGCTCGCCTGGTGCGGTTTGACTGAAGACGAAGCCAAAGAACAAAACCGGGAAGTTAGAGTGGCACGCTTTCCTTGGTCGGCCTCTGGTCGAGCCACCTCCATGGGCATTTCAACAGGGATGACCAAAATTCTTATCGACCCGGAATCGGAAAGGGTTCTGGGCGTTGGCATCGTGGGAAGAGAAGCCGGAGAAATGATTTCCGAGGGTGTATTGGCAGTTGAGATGGGCGCAGTGGCGGAGGATTTGGCTCTGAGCATCCATCCTCATCCGACTCTTTCCGAAAGCGAAGAAGAAGCGGCCGAGGCGTTTCTTGGCAGCTCGACGCATATATTGCCACTGCAGAAGCAGAAGAAAAAGAAGGAATGAGGACCCGCGCAACCCTTCAGCCCTGCTGAATTCCCTTGGGGACCCAAGAGAGAGATGAAAACATATTTAAATCAACAACTTTTAGAAGTCTACTGGCTTGGAAGAATGAACTACCAGGCAGCGCGCAACCTGCAGGAATCGTTCGCCAGCGACCGTGCTGAAGGCCTGGTTCCGGACACACTCCTTCTTCTAGAGCACCCCCATAGCATAACGCTCGGCCGTCGCGGGAAAGAAGAAAACCTGCTTTTTACCCGAGAACAATTGGCGGAAGAAGGCATCGCAGTCTATCGCACCGACCGGGGAGGTGATGTAACTTATCACGGACCCGGCCAACTGGTGGGCTACCCGGTGGTGAATCTCCGCAACCGCGCCGGTCGGGTCGGAGGCTACCTGCGAGATTTGGAACGAATGCTGATTTTGACGCTTGCCGATTTCGGGTTGGCGGCACGAACCATGGAAGGTTTTACCGGAGTCTGGATAGATAATGAAAAGATTGCAGCAATAGGAATCAGGGTCGATTCCAAGGGAATCTCCGGACACGGCTTTGCACTCAACGTAGCAACAGACCTGACCTATTTTGACAGAATCGTCCCCTGTGGCATTGTCGATAAAGGAGTGACAAGTCTGGAGCGGATTTTGAGCCGGCCGGTGGGTCTGCCGTATGTCGCCAGTAAGCTCGCCGAGGCCTTTTCCCGAGTTTTCGGCAGCAACCAATCTCTCCCCAAGCCTCCATGGATTCGGGTGCGCTTGCCCTCGGGTGAAACTTATGCACAGCTTAAGGCTTTGATCCACAGCAAATCCTTGCACACGGTTTGTGAAGAGGCCAGGTGTCCGAACATGGCCGAGTGCTGGGGATGCGGTACGGCAACTTTTATGATTCTGGGGGACGTGTGTACCCGAAACTGCCGCTTCTGCGCGGTAAAACACGGCACCATAGCTACGCCAGGCAAACCCTCGGTTGAGCCTCTACAGGTAGCACAGGCTGTCGCTTCCATGGGATTGCGGCACGTTGTCATAACTTCCGTTACCAGAGATGATTTGCCTGATGGTGGAGCATCGGTTTTCGCAGAAACCATTTCCCTGGTGCGAAAACTCGCTCCAAATTGCAGCGTAGAAGTTCTGATCCCGGATTTCAAAGGAAACCAGGAGGCTCTTGCAGCAGTGCTGAAAGCTCGCCCGGATATACTTGGGCACAACATCGAAACCGTACCGAGACTCTATGAAATAGCCAGGCCTCAAGCCAAATACCGCAGGTCGCTGCAAGTGTTGCAGCTGGCAAAGGCATTGAATACAAATTGCAGAACAAAGTCGGGAATAATGGTGGGCATGGGAGAGACATTGGACGAAATTGTTTCGGTTATGCAGGACTTGCGCGAAGTACATTGCGACATTCTAACAATTGGCCAATACCTGCGCCCTTCAAAAGCACACCTGCCGGTTGAGCGATACTATACTCCTGATGAGTTTGCGAACCTCAAACACATTGGCTGCCAGGCCGGTTTTTCTCACGTCGAATCCGGCCCATTGGTTCGCAGTTCGTATCACGCATCGGCCCAGGCGCAGGGTATCAATATAAGGAAGGATAGAGGTGAAGAATGCACAATCTAGTCATTGTCTCCAACCGAGGTCCCTATGGATTTTCCGAAAAAGTCTTAACAGATGCCGGGCAGGCGCTGAGGAACGGAATTCTGCCCGAGGAACCCAAATTTGGTGAAGGCGGGCTTGTTCAAGCGATGGCCGGCCTGCTGAAACCCGGCAGATGGAACCCCATATGGGTTGGTGCATCTATGGGCGACAAAGATTCAGACGTTGCAAACGGCCATTATTCCGATCTATTCAAAAAAATGTATCAGGAAGAAATCGCCCCCGAACACTTCCCCCACGTAGAAATTCTTCCCGATAAGAGAATCCGCTTTACTTTCAAAGAATATGATTTCAACATGCGCTTCGTGTTTTTCGACACCGAACATATGCACAGTTATTACAGCAAGTTCGCGAATGGTTTCCTATGGCCGCTGATGCACTTGACCAGAGAACCCCTTTTCTACAAAATCAAGCGAGAATTCCCCAAGCCGAGCTTTGAAAAAAACGATTTCCTTCAATACATGAGCAGCAGCGTTACTTTTGCCAATACTACTTTTGACGAGACCAGGAGAAACAGAAAGCTGTGGCAGAAGGGCGACGACTTTGTGGTGTGGATCCAGGACTACCATCTCATGCAAGTTGCCGAAGTATACAAGACTCTGCTCGTGGAGGAAGGATTTTCCTGCGACGACAAGCAAAAAATTCACGTTGGACAATTTATTCACACGCCGTTTTTCAATATCCATGACATCCAGGGTCTCATCCGCGAAGACAAAAGAAACAGGCTCAAAGCCGAAAGATTCGATCCCTTCCCCGAAAGCGTCGAGCAGGTGCTGAAAAGGCTCACCTGGGGTATGCTGGCAAACGACTTCATCGGGTTTCATACCAAAGAATACTGCGACAACTATCTGGCTGCCTTGCAGGAATGGTTTCCTGTCGATATCAGGATATCCCAACAATTTTACGAAATAACCCATTCTAATGGCGTCACCACGGTCGGAGCCCTCCCGATCGGTTTGGATGTCGACCGGATAATCCCCGAAATCATGCCGGATAGACGCCTGAATTTCGAATGGCAGGGCGACGACCTGAGCGAGCAAATTGCCGAAGACAAGCGGCAGGGACGGTACGTCTTCGGAGGTCTCGAAAGAAGGGACTACACCAAGGGTCTGATAGAGAGGCTCAAGATCTTTCAGCAGGCATTGGGAATGCTGCGAAATGCCAAGAAAACCAAGGATTCAGATCGAAGGGATGCAAGGCTTTACCAGGTAACCTCCCCCAGCAGACTTGCCAATCCGGCCTATCAAAAGCTCAGTGAGATGCTGGATAAGGAAGTTCGGGAAGGAAACGAGAGAATGGCGAGAGGCATTGAGCCTATCGTCCATATCGACGAAGGCGTGCCGCCGCCGGAAAACTATAGATTCATGAGAGAAACCGACGTCATGCTGGTCACCCCCTCCGAAGACGGGATGAACCTCGTGGCAATGGAGTACATACTGTCACAAAAGTTCAAAAGGCCTGAGCAACGTGGAATATTGGTACTTGGCAGCAGTGGCGCCGCGCGCATATTCAAAAGTAAAGGTTTCGGCGAACAGGACGGCATCATTTACGTCAATGCCGGCAAGGCAAAGAATGCCGGAAGTAAAGTTGCCGAAGCCCTGCTGACCGGAGTTCGACTATCTGATCGAATCATTACCTATGTTGAGACCGAATGCCGGGTGGATGATTGGGCTCAAAACAACATGGAAGCCATCCTCAGCAGCAGAAGGGGGGATTGAGCCGCCGGCCTAAAACTCACTCTTTGGGCAGAAAGACACTGAATACCGAACCTTTTCCCAGCTCGCTGGCGACATGGACACGTCCGCCGTGGCCCTCGACGATGGCTTTAACCGTCGCCAGCCCAATTCCGTACCCACCTTTCTTATCCTCATCCAATCCGCGATGGAAGAGATCGAAAATATACGGCAGTTCTCTTGGCTCTATACCGATCCCCTCATCGCTCACTTTGACAATGACTTCTTCCTCGGTTTCATGGGAAGCAATCTGTACCTTTCCTTCTTCCTTGGAATATTTAAGAGCGTTATCCAGCAGGTTGGTAAAAACGCGGCGGAGCCGATTGACGTCGGCCTTTATGATGGGCAACGGATCTTCAATCACAAGCTTCATGGTCAAACCTTTCGACGCAGCCCGGATCTGATAAGTTTCGTATAATTCCAGCAACTCTCTATCCAACGAGACAGCGCGGAAGTTGAGCTTGAGCCTGCCGGTTTCCAGACGGGAAAACTCCAAAAAATCATCGACCAGTGTCTCCAGTTTGGCTGCTTCCGTATTGATAATTCTCAGATATTCCTGTTTTCTTTCTTCATCCAAGGTATCCGATTTTTTTAGAAGGCGAAGTCCGAGGCCGTGGATGCCCGTAAGAGAAGACCTCATATCATGGGCAAACATCGAGACGATATTGGCTTTTTCCCGCTCCAGTGCCTTGAGTGGAGAAATGTCGGTGATCACGGCAAAGGCTCCGCGGTGATCGCCATGGCTATTGACAATGGGCACAGCCGAAACGAGGCTGGCTCTTTTTTCACCTCCCTTTGTCTGCCAAGTTGCTTCATAGGAGCAGACTTTCCCCATCTCCGTCTTAGCCATTTGATCGCACAGCACGTTCAATTGGGATTCTTCGATAAATTCCTGCAACCGGTGACCGACGATCTCACTGCGCTCCCGCTCAAGCATTTCACACAGCTTGTCGTTCGCATAGGTAATCACACCCTTTTCATTTTCTACTTCCAGCCCTTCCTCCATGGTTTCGACCAGTTCCCGGTAGCGCTGCTCACTTTCGCGCAACGCCGCTTGCACCCGTTTTCGCTCTCTGATTTCCCTTTCCAGTTCCTGTACCTTCTCCTCCAATTCGCGGGATTGCTCGACCAGCAGTTTTTCCCGTTCCTGATAATAGTCGATTTTGTCCTTGAGCTCGGTCGGCGATACCCTGAGATTCGCAAGAATTTCCGCATACATTTTGGACAAATCCTGTCTTTCCCTCGGCGTGAAAAGGGTCCCCTGCTGCATCGTCTTGTGCGCAGCCGCTGAACCGATTGAACCCGCCAGGTACCTCTCAACCGCGTCCTGAAAATCCACCAGCTCCGCTATGGATATCTTATTCCGATTGTCGAGCCGAGTTTCCCGCATGGATTTTTCAAGAATCGCTTGCACCTCAGACTCCGGAAAGAACTGGTCGAGAAGCTTCTCGATTTCCGTCTTTTTCCCCCGCAAATCGATATAGGTTTCACCATAACGAGCAACTCGGATAGAAGGAGCTGCGCTCAAAACACCGACAAAATCCTCCGCCAGACTCTTTTCTTCTTCCCTCTGCTCAAAATAGAGGGAACCCAGAACAAAGAGGCCGATATTCAGCAGCATGCTCCAAAGCAGAGTATGACTTAACGAATCCAGCCCGGTTATGCCGAATAATTGCTCCGGCCTCAGCAGCCGGACCCCCCATGGTCCTTTTTCCAACAGCGATGCAGACAGCCAACCGTTTCTCACAAAAGACGGGAACAGCTGAGTGTAGGACCAAACCAGGAAACCGGCGCTCAAGCCGATTATGGCCCCCGCCTTGTTGGCTTTACGCCAGAAGATTCCACCCAGAATAACCGGGGCGAACTGCAGGACGGCAGCAAATGAGATAAGCCCTATGCTGACCAGCATGTAGGGCTGGAAAATCCACTGCTCGAAACCGTAGCCGAGCAGTATCAAACCGGCTACGGCCACCCAGCGGCATCTCAATAGATGACGTTTGATGAAGTTCAACCAACGGAACCAGCCAATGAGAGGCAGCAACAGATGATTGGTAATCATGGTCGCCAAGGTCACCGACGTGATCATAATCATTCCGGCAGCTGCTGAGTATCCACCTATGAAGACCAGCAAGGTCAGCCAGGGTTTGACATGCCGCATTGGCAATAAAAGAACAAACCGGTCCGCTTCATGGGTCTGATATCCTTCAAGTAGTCCGCCAACGGCAATCGGCAGTACAAAAATATTGATTAACAGCATGTACAGCGGGAACAGCCACATGGCAGTGAGGATGTGCCGTTCGTTTGAGTTTTCCACCACTGCCACGTGAAACTGCCGGGGGAGAAACATGATGGCAGCCATGGAAAGGATAAAATAAGTCATCCAGGTGAAATACTCCGACGCGCCTCCTCCCCAGGAGCTTATTCCATCCCTCATGGAATGGTCGGCAAAGCGCTGAAAGATGTCTCCAAATCCATTGTAGAGGAAAAAGGTTACAAAAATTCCAGCCGCCATGAATGCGATCAGTTTGACCAGACACTCGACAGCCAGGGCCATCACCATGCCTTCGTGCCGTTCGGTCGGGTCCAGCCGCCGGACTCCGAGAATGATCGTAAAAAGAGAGAGCAGAGTGACCGTGATTATGCCAAAGTAATCACCGAACAATGTCGACTGCGCGCCCTGTGTTTGCATATTTCCGGAGACTGCGGTAGTCACCGTGGCAAATGAAGACAGAATCGCTTTCAATTGAAGCGATATGTAAGGCAGAATCCCCACCAGGGCGATGATGGATGCTATGGCGGCAAGAGGCTGAGATCTTCCGTAGCGGGCCGAGATAAAATCGGCGATGCTGGTGATTCGATGAGTGTTTTTGAGCCGCACCAGCTTGCGCAGAATAATCCACCAAAGGGTGATAACAACGGTAGGACCGAGGTAAATCGGCAGGAACAGCATTCCTGAAGTAGCGGCTTTACCAACGCTTCCATAGTAAGTCCACGCAGTACAATAGACGGCCAGCGAAAGGGAATACACGACGGGATTGTTGGCGGGACTTCTGCCCTCTTCCGATCGTCGTTCGACCCACAGGGCAATCATGATGAGAAGCCCCAGATACAGGCAAATCGAAGTAAGAACAACGATTGGATTCAGCATTCATGGTCCTCATCTGTCGGAATCCGACCGCAAGTAACCTATGCAAATAATTAGTAAAACTACAATGAAGAAAGTCCATGTCAGGAGGAGATAGAGAAATATGTCCTCCAGAGCCTCCAGGCTGAATAACCCCAGCAACGGCCAGTTGAAGAATACGAAGCCGACGCAAAAAACTAACCACAGAAGCTCCGAATGCTTGAGTAACCGGCGGATTCCACTCACGAACTCCCCTCCTGCCATCGAGTTGCCATGTATTGGATGAATTCTCTGAGATAGGTATGTCAACCACAACTGTGGAATATGAGTTAACAGCTACAGCTTTATGTTATTCTATTGACTCTTTACGATTTGGTCAACGGTAATTAAGGTTCACATAAGTATAATCAACTAGTTGCAAATTTCAGGCAAAGGTTCGAGATGAAACACAAGCCTTTAGATTTTCTCATCGTTGTAGACGGCTCGGAAAATTCCTTCGAGGCCGTCCGCTACGTGGGACAAGTTTTGCCGCCTGCGCGAACTCGAGTGACTCTTTTTCATGTTCTCAATCCCGTTCCGGACAGTCTCTGGGACCTCAACAACAGGCAGGATAAACCTGCCCAGGCCATTGACCTTGCATCCTGGAAGTCAGTGCAAAAAAGTTTGATGGAAGACTTCATGGAACGGTCCAGGAAAACTCTCATCGGGTTTGATTACAGCGCCGAGAATATTCTGATTGAAATCAAGGACCTCGTCTGCGGCGTAGCGCGGGATATTGCCGCTCGGGCAAACAGCGGTTTTGCCGCATTGGTGCTGGGGCGCAAAGGCTTGGGCGAGTTGCAGGGTCTGATTTTCGGGACCATCACCAACAAGCTGATACACCATCTCAAGCAAGTACCCGTTTGGGTGGTGGGAAATCGCTCCAGTCCTGAGAGAATTATCCTTGGAGTGGACGGATCGGAAAGTGCCATGCGTGCCGTAAGATCCCTGGGAGATATCTTCCGGGAACATCTCCCGGAATTGCTCCTGCTGCATGTGACCCCTTGGCCTGGAAGTCGACGACCAATCGAACCCTTTGGCCTATGAGGGGGATTTGCTGCACCTGGCCAAACAAAAAAAGGCGGGTTAGGGGGGATTTTTCAGACAGCGGAACTTTCTTACGCACCCAACTCTAAAGAACCATCCTGCAAATCCTCCTTTTGGATTGTATGAAAAAAGATCGGCAGCGAGCTGTTCACACAGGCTTTGGTGCTGGTCGGTTCTATAGTTACCCGACTGCCGTTCTCCAACTCAAGGACCATACCGGATTTGCCTTTGAGTGAGTCCAACAGCGGTTCGTATTCCAATATCGGTTCCAAAAATCCCTGGCATTCTTGAATCGTGCCCGGTAGCGCACCTTGAATAAAGTAATAAACCTCGGCCAGAGTTTTTTGTGCTTTGGGCTCGTATACCGTGCCTCTTCCGAAGTCAGTCTTCATTTTTCTTGTCCTCTGTCGCATGCAGTGACGTCAGGGTCTTGAGTACCTGCGGTTATTGATGAGTAACCTAGAATTTTTACTGTCAATCGCTCGTTCCTATCGACTGGAAGCAATACTCGTTGAGGCTGAGATGTTTCAGTTTGTTAGGGACCCGATCGGCTAACATTGGATAAGCTTCCTTTTTGCAGGGCTCCTGCCGATAAAGGACCGGCGATGGTTTCATGCTGCGCACCACTCCGTTATGGTGCTTTCAGGTTAAACAACCAGTAACCGATTGAAGTATGCTAATATTGTCACATTCTTTTGAGCGTTAAAATCGGGTCAACACTGTATTTAACAGGTAGGGAACTAGGTAGGGTATGTAGGCAACTTGACCTATGGAAAAACAGAGGACGGAGGGCATAAGTCAGAGGTTGGAAAGTCACTCTTGAACAATCCCCTATGATATGAACGCTGAGTTTCTTGTTTTTTTGGGGAAGATTATCTTTGCAACCTATTGGTATGATTTAAATTCACTTACCATTTTCTTCGTCATCTTCGTGTCTTTCGTGGTTAAATCAAATTTTGGTTGCGGCTATGCCGCGCTGTGAGAATAGGATTGGGGAATAAGGCGGGCACAAATGTTGGAGTGTTATTGCATCACAAAGCCTCAATCCGCCTCTTGCCGCGGCCAGGATGCGGTTATGGTGGTGCCCTGGTCGGTCTTTGATTCAATGGCAAACAAGCCGCCGGACAGTTCAACCATCTCTTTCATGCTAGTTATGCCAAATGCGCCTGAATTCTCAGCGGGAGAGTTGACATCAAAGCCTTTGCCGTTGTCTTCGACCCGCAACTTCAGCCGGTCATCGTCGGCTGTCAGCGAAATTTCCACAAATTCCGCTCCACTGTGTGTGGCGATGTTGCTAAGGGCCGCCTGCAATATTCTATAAATCGTAATTTTCAAAGCGTCTGGCACCTGCTGTTCGACTGCCCCGATTTCGATCTCAATATGTTGATTTTCATAGATTTCTGTGTGCTGCTTGCACAGTGATTCGATCGTGGTAATGATTCCGAAATCGTCCAGGATGGAAGGGCGCAGATTTGTCATTAATCTCCGACTTTCTTCCATGGTCCCCTGAATCAGCGACGTCAACTTGTGCAGCCCTTCATTGCATTCTTTTTTAGAGCTCTCTGCTATGCAGCGATCGAACAGATTTTCAGCGAAATATTTGATTGCACCCAGAGAAGTGCTCACCCTATCGTGCAATTCCGTTGCCAGGTCTTTACGTTCTTGCTCCCGGATGGTCAGGAGTTTGGATGACAAATAGCGAAGCTGCTTTTCCGATTCTTCCAACTCCCGTTCCTTTTTCTTGCGCTCGGTAATGTCTCGAATCACATAAGTGGAAACAAGACGCCCCCCTTGCAAATGGCGGCTTACGGACATTTCAACCGGAAACACCGTGCCGTCTCTTTTCTTGTCGTGGCGAAGAGGGACCCAATAGGTTGCAGACAACCTGACGCGGTCGCTCTCTTCGGGCTCAGCGGATAAATCGGCTTTTTTCAACTGCAGCATTTCATCCGTTGCATAGTCGTACAGATGACAGGCAGAAGCATTTACATCCAGAATCTGTCCGGTCTCGTTATCAGCAACAATAATGGCATCTTTAGCCGCTTCGAATACGCTTCGATACTTCTCCTCGTTCTCCGCCAGCGCACGCCCGACCTGCTTGCGTTCGCTGATATCCGAAAAAGCTAACTGCCATCCTCTGAAACGTCCTTCATCGTGGGTGGTGGTGATCCCCATGTGGACATAAAAGGTTGATCCATCGGCTCTAAGCAACTCGATCTCGCAGGAGCTCTCTTTTCTCCTAGTTCCAGCAATCTGTCGGATAGATTGAAAATAGGCTAAGTGATCCTCGTGAGCTACAAAGTTGGAAAAGCCGCGACCCGTCAGTCGAGACAACGGCAATCCAAGCATTCTACATGCCGCCTGGTTGGCCTCAGCAATTAACCCTTGTATATCCACGGTAACATACCCAACCGGTGCAAATTGGTAGAGCTCTGAATACCTTCTTTGGGATGCCTCTAATTTCTTGGCAGTTTCGCGAAGCTCTTCGTTCTGCAACTGCAGTTCCGTCTGCTGGACTTCCACTTCCTGGATGAGATCGACCAGGCTGCGCCTGTCCGTTGCACTGGACTTATTCTCCTGACCTGCAAGGATTTTTTCCGCCTTACGGCGGAGCTCGTCAAAACTGCCTAGCTTCCCCGGGGAATCTATCATCTCGTCGGTCCATATTTAGTTACTTGCATGAGTTGCCTTTTAGCTTTTTGAGTTGGTTTCATCCGGAAACTCCCTCTCGCCCTCTAGAGGGAGAGGAACCCGGGGCTTCCTGAGGGCAACTAGATTGTTTTCTTTGAATGCTCTCTTCAAACTGTTAGTTCATACTTTAAGGAGTATCGCAGCACGTTTCAAGCGATCGGATGAACCGACGGGCGTTTCCTTTACTTTTGGCATTGGAAATACTGTCGCACTCCAGCATTTAAAATCCCCCCTAACCCCCCTTTGGAAAAGGGGGAAACCGGTGTGACCCTTTTGCAAAAGAGGGAACTAATTTCCCCCTCCTGCTAAGAGGAATGGATTTGCGCCGGTATAGAAATAGAGGGGACTGAATCTGCGCCGTTGTAGAAAGAGAGGGGGATAAATTTGTGCTTTTATAGAAAGATGGGGGGACTAAATTTGCGCTGCTTTGGAAAGAAGAGGCAACTGAATAATTCACCCTTTTGGAATTGAAACTTCGACACAATTGGCACAGGCAAGAATCCAAAATTCCCCCTCGTATTTAGAACTCCCCAAGGATTTAAAAATCCCCCTTCTTTAAAGCTGACAGTTAGACACACATGACCCCGTGCTTTTGAAAAGTATCTGTTTTCATTGGCATTACAATTTGCCACCAACAACGGGGAGTCAGCGATTTGGTCCCCCCCTTTTGCAAAGGGGGGTTAGGGGGGATTGTTCGGAAGGATGTCTCTCATAAATACCCATAGATCTTCTCAACAACCGCATCTGTATTCTCAAGAACTTCTCTGTCCGAAAACCTCAAAACAACGAGTCCAAGACGAGTCAGATGGTCATCTCTTATTCCGTCCTTTTCCATTCCCTCTTCTGAATAGTGCTGACCGCCGTCGATCTCAATAACGAGTTTTGCCGCTGGACAGAAAAAATCTACGATGTAGTTGCCGATGATCTTCTGTCTGTAGAATTGGCAGCCTTTGATTTGCTTTCTTCTGATTTTTGACCAAACAAGAATTTCTGCGTCGGTCATATTTTTTCTGAGGGATCTTGCGAACATTTTGAGACTCTTATTGGATGGCAGCATTGTAAAATCCCCCCTAACCCCCCTTTGGAAAAGGGGGGAACTGGATTTGCACCCTGCTCTCAATCCGAAATCTCCTGCATAGCCAGCAGAACCTTCTCATCTTCTGAGGGCTTGCCGCGCAGTCTGCGGGCATTTAGAAGCATCTTTTTCAAGATCCAGAAGAGACTCACGCACCGTATCGATAATGCTGTCAGCAAACGTTTGCGCCGCCCGCACGTCCTTTCTACTCAGCTATTGTAATCGCTGTTGGGCCTTCTTCTGCTCGTCAATATTGATGAAGGTGAGGATGGCGCCATCAATCCGGTTGTCCTTGGTACGGTAAGGTACGATGCGCATATTGTACCAGTGCCCGTCTTGAGTCGCTACTTCCTTTTCTACAACGCTCAGATCGTTGATGACGCTGCGGATATCCTCTCTCAAATTTTCATGTTTGAGATTGGTCGAAATGTGGCTCAACGGCCGCCCAACATCATTTTCAATAAGATTGACAAGTTTGGCGGCCTCGCTGGTAAAGCGTTTAACCACGCTGTCTTCGTCCACAAACAGGATGGCAATCCGCGTGCTGTTCAACACATCGGTTATGGTCTCGTATGCATCCGATACCTCCGTGATCTTGTCATGCAGTTCGGAATTGACGGTGGCCAGTTCTTCGTTCAGAGACTGCAATTCTTCCCTGGAGGATTCCAGCTCCTCGTTGGTGCTCTGCAGTTCTTCATTGGACGACTGCAGTTCCTCATTGAGCGACTTCAATTCTTCATTGGACGTTTCGAGCTCTTCCAAAGTGGTTCGATGATCCTGCCGGACCCTGGCAAGTTCCCGCTCGAGCTCGATCACACGCTCTTTCGCATCATCAATGGGGGCTTCTTTTCCGGTCCGGGCGGGTTCTTTCCTTGGCACCGCTTCCTCGAACAAAATCATGAGCATATCCTTGAAGGACTCGGGCTCTGCCATCGGCTTGACAGTTAAATTAAATTCTTGCAGCCCTCCATTTGTCTTGACCTTGAGACCTTCTCGCCGGACCATCCTGCCGCGTTCCGCGACCTTCCTAAGTGCGTAAGAAAGCTCGAAACGAAGCCCCTCACGCGCCATATCCACCACGTTCAAGCTGGCATAACCCGCAAAAGGCTCCAGATATTTTCCGGTACGCCCGTGGATGTAATGGATTTCACCGTTGTGATTCACTATCACACAGGTTGGAGTGTGTTTTTTCAGGAGAAGACGCTCTGTTGCGTACGCGATCCCGGATTCCTTGACCCCCTGAGCAGTTTTGAACGGCCGCATTTGCTCAATAGCCGCATCCATATCTTTCCTGCCGGTCGGAAACCGGACCTGGGGTTGAGCGATCGCGCTCACATCCCTCTTTCGATAGATATTCCATTTTTTGCTGATTGGCGCAAAAATGTCCGTGAAATCCCCGACCGTCTCTGAGGTGCCCAAAAAAAGAACACCACCGGATTTCAACGCATAGTGAAACAGTGGCATGAGCTTCTTTTGTGCACTGCTTTCCAGGTAAATGAGTAGATTGCGGCAGAGCAGAAGGTCAAGCTTGGAGAATGGAGGATCCTTTAGAACGTTTTGCGTCGCAAAAACAACCGGCTCCCTGACTTGTATACGAACCCGGTAATGGCTGTCTTCCCGCTCGAAAAAGCGCTTCAATCGTGCCGGATTCACATCCGCTGCAATGTTTGGGGGGAACAATCCATCTCTGGCCTTTTCTATGGCAGTTTCGTCGATGTCGGTGCCAAAAATCTGCAGTTCTTTTCTGATATCGAGCTCATCGAGGACCTCCATGAGGAGAATGACGATTGAGTAGACTTCTTCGCCGGTAGCACAACCTGTTACCCATACTCTAAAAGCCTGGTCATCGTTGCGAGTCAACAACTCCGGAAGAACTTTTTCCTTGAGATGGGAAAATGCCTCCGGATCGCGGAAAAAACTGGTCACTCCGATCAAAAGATCCTGGAAAAGAGAATCGATCTCGTCCGGATGTCGATGGAGATGTTTGATATATTGGTTGCCGCCCGGCGCGCGCGTCACACTCATCCTCCTCTGGATTCGTCGAATCAGAGTGCTCTTCTTGTATTGGGAAAAATCGTGGCCGGTTCGGTTGGCTAAAATGGTTACGACCTTTGAGATAACCGCCGGCAAATCTGCCCCCTCTTCAGTCTCACTCTCAATTTTTATGCTGGGGGGAAGCGAAAAATACTCGATAAACTGGCGCGGCATCTCGGCAGGATCCAGGACGAAGTCCGCCAGACCTGTTGCGATGGCGCTCTCGGGCATTCCCGAATATTTTGCCGACTCCGGCCGCTGCGCCATGGCCAGCCCACCATTTTCTTTGAGGAACCGAAGCCCTTGGCTACCGTCGGTTCCGGTTCCCGACAGCACAATGCAGCCCGCCCGCTCACCGCGATTTTCAGCCAGCGATTTGAAAAAGGTATCGATAGGCAGACGCATGGTCGAAGCGCCGCGCTGTTCTTTAAACTCAAAATTGTCATGTTCCAATGCGACGTCCTTGTTGGACGGCGGCAAATAAACGGTGTTGGGCTTTACGGTCATCCCGCCCTTGATTTGGATCACCTCCATTTTGGTGCCTCTTTGCAGTATTTGGGGCAGCATGCTTTGCCGGCTCGGATCGGTATGAGTAACCACCACAAAGGCCATACCGGTTTCAGGAGGCATGTTCGAAAACAGGCTTTCTAGAGCTTCCAGCCCCCCTGCCGAAGCCCCGATAGCGATTATTGGAAAGTCTCTTTGCTGCGGTGGCTTCCGTTGTTTCGAATCTTCTTGAATTGGTTTTTGAGGAGATGTGACCCTTTTTTGTTCCCGCTTGGCCTCTTTTTTCACAGTCCTTACCTTTTTGCCCTCCGCTGTTTCCTGCTTGGACAAATCCTCCCGGCCGCTGATTTCACCGGATTCGGTTTCTTCAGCCGGCTTGTCATTCCTGCCCTGCTGCTTTTTCCTGCTTGATTTTGCATCTTTCCTGGCTGCCAACTGGCACCTCCTTGCAACTTTGCCCTTGGATTGTCGATTGAATCGTGGACTCTATTTCAGAGGATCGTGGACCGCGATAGTGTTACCATGGTAAACTTATAAAAATACTGAAGGCTTATCAAGCACCAGTTGCACTTATGCATGATCAAATCTGCGTTGTTAGCGGCAAGCTGGCATCACACGACCCGCGTGACTGCCCGACAAAAATCAATGGCACCTGCCGAGAGTGACGCTTCACCTGTAGCGCAGGGCTTTAGCCCTGCGCTACGATCGAGGTCAGGACTCTCGTTGGCAGATTTGAAACCCTCATTCCAGCACCGAAATTTCCTGAAATCGAGTTTCTTGAAAAAGCAGGATTCCAGGGCTCATCGCCGATTCTAATCGTCATAAGTATCGGCAATACCTATTCTATCTCTAAGAATATATAGGGATAACCAAGTTGACTTTAGCATATATTCATATGAGACTTATACTCGAGCTGATAAAGAAAGCTTGACCTATCGACAACCACAACTTTTGAAACCGTTCCCTCATGACAGAAATACTGGAGCACGAGCGTTTCGATTTGTCACGGGAACAAAATCCGGGCCGGAAAGTAGTCGTCAGGTAGACCTGTGTAACTCTTTGAATATAAATATTAACTGGATATTCGAGATAAGGAAGGGTCCAAGAGCGAGGACCGACTAACACAGAGCCTGAGGGCTTTATTGGCTGCCTTAAGCGCCTCAAATTGACCGACAAGTGGGTAGTGTATGGTTCAGCGGCAAGTTCGATTTTAGGCCAATTAAGAGAAAGTCCGGGAAAGGAAGGGCAAGTTTGGTGATAAAAAAGAGGGCCTTGCTTGTTGTGCGGGAGGTAATGGGGGATAACAGAAAATAGGGGTGACAGACTATTCCAGGAGGGCGCCGTACTTTTTTAGGATGTCTTGTTTAGAGACCACCTGTGGGACCCCGGTGGGTTTACGAACATTTCGGTCGCAGAGAATGAACACTTCATAGGTGTCGAAGATGGCGTAGCGATCTTCGTCAAAGACGATGAGTTTGTTGCCATTTTCCTGTCGGATTTTTTCGCGGAATTTGCGAATGCCGGTTTCTTCTCCCTGCTGCTCCAATGTATCTTGTTGATCCATCCAGGTCCTAAAGGCGTTGGTTAAGGCCATGGTGATGAGGGTGAGATAGACGTGGGATCGAAAGGCAGCGGCTGTATTTCGGGCAGGCCGTTCAATGAACCAGGCTTGTTTGGCTTCCCGAAAGAGTCCGTTTTCGATTTCGCTTCGGGCGTCGTAGCTGTCATAGACACTCAAGGGGTTTGTGACAGGGCCGTTGGTGAGGATGACCAGGGTGTCGGAGTGAGGATGTTTTTCTTTGTAAGGATCGTGCAAAACCACCACCGCATGGAGGGGATTGGCTACAAAGTCCTTTTTGTTCTCATGAGAGCCGCTGCCAAGCGGTCCATAAAATCCTGCCGTGGTGAGCGATTCGATCCCTGCAACATCCCAGTGATCCAAGACTGTGGTTTTATTCTTTCCTCCACCGACGGCTCGTTTTCTCTCTCTGGTTTTTCGGATGCCCCCACCTATCAGCGAAAGGGCTTCTCCATAGACATTCATGTTGGTTTTGGCAGGGATATAGAAAAGGATTCCCTTCCGGTTCAGCCACCAAAGAAAGGGACCGTCCATGAATCCGCGATCAATGGCAAGGGAGGTGATTCGAGCATGAGCCCCCAGATTCTCGATGGCCTGCTGGACGACCCCCTGCGCCTCATTGATGTCGTGCACATCGATGGTGGCAAACCGCATGGCCAGGGGAATACGGCTGTTCGGGTCCCATACCACCCAGATCTTGAAGCCAAACACGGTTTCCAATACTTTTTGGATGCGTTTTTTTCGTCGCCGCAACTCCGGCGCCTTCTGTTTGGTGACTTTGCCGCAGCCTTGGCAAGCTTCGGTGGATTCGATGTCGGAGGCGTCCAAAAGCGCTTTCACCCGCTTGGGGAAAAAGCTGTGCGCCGCCAAAATGCGGATCGCCCCATTGAACAGCCTCTCCAGGGCAAGGGCGCTAATGGCCTGGATGTAGGCAGCAATAGAATCGGGACAGATCGGCCCGCGGATGGGGGTGGGTTCTTTTCCTTCGGATTCCTTCCCCTCGTTTTTGGAGCCCGATTTTTTGCCCCTCTTGCTGGTGCCCTCTCTTATTTCTCTTCCGTTGAACCCCACCAGCCGCATCAAGGGTTGGGACCTTAGGATCACTGGATGGGTATGCCAGAAGAAGGAGAGGCCGGAGACGATGCGCATCAAATAGATGAGAATCACGGTGGGGAACTGGACGTTGCTGATGCGCTTGTTTTTGACTGGATGGAGCTTCATGAAAAGCTCCATGAACCCGAACTGGTCAAGGAAATAGAAGAACTCGTCGAACAGACCGGCTTCCCCGAGCCCGTAAACCTCGGAGATGTCTTTGCCGTCAGCGAGATCTTGGGTGATCCCCGCCTGATCTCTTGAGGCGGTGCACCAGGTGAGGCGTTCGGCAATGTTTTGGGCTGCTCGTTTCTTCAAGTCCATGTGGACATGGTTAGCACAGGAGGGATGGGAAGTCAAACGGGATGTCTTTATAAGTAACTAATATTACTAATAAAGTAGAATTTTCAAATCGCCTTCTCCAGCCATTTTCCGAGTAGACATAGGTGGGGACTCGCATCGGGTCACCAACATCCCATAGGGAGCCTCGGGGCGTGCCTGACGGCCGTGTTAGGGAGAGGTGCTCGGCTGCAAGCGAAAATCAAAAGTTGGACAATTATTTAGATTTTTTTTTGATTTTTTTAAATTGTGATCGGAGCCAGCTCGGCGCTTATATCGAATATCCAGTAAATATTAAAATTAGAATTGACATTTCTCCGGATTCAAATTTATCATGGCCATACTTATATAAAGTGAGCTTATCAATCGACTGAAAGATTACCATAGAGGAAACTATCCGCATTTGTTGGGGATATCTAGAGTGGTGCAACGTTTTCTGGAGAACGAAACCGGCCGACTGCAATGATAAACATTTCATGCGCTAACGAGAATCGATTTTATGAAGCGGCAACATATGACAGGTAGGCACGCCGTTTTTTCTGGATTCCTGTCTGTGCATGAATGCCGATGATGACCCCAAAACACTCTAATGCTTCTTGTGCCCATCGGGGCTTTTTTGGCGCGGCAATTGATTGGGTTCTGTTGCACGTTTGTTCTGGCTCCAGCCGGCCTGAAGAACGGAGCAGACGATGGGCAGGTCGACGGAGCGCAGGATCTCACTTGGCTCATCGCGGATTAGCCTGATGTTCCATTGCCAGGTTGGTTCAAGCCTACAATTTCACAGGGGATTTCACGTTAATCCGCGATGATTCGATATTCTTAAAGTCGCCCTGATCGAGTTGAATTTTATGAGTGATCCAAGTCAAAAATATTCGAAGTCTGACACTTTGCGTCGCCGAGCCGAGGAGACCGTAAAGAAGAATATGAAGCGCACAATCCCCAAGTCGAGCTCGGCATCGGATGATTTTGCCAAGCTGCAGCACGAACTGGAAGTTCAGCAGGCGGAACTGGAGATTCAAAACGAAGAACTTCGAGAAGCGAATCGCCAGCTTCAGGAGTCCAATAAAAATTACAAGGAATTATATAACGACGCAGCATTAGGCTACCTCACCATCGATAAATACAGTCAGATAGATCGAGCCAATAGAACGGTCTGCAAAATATTGAAGCAGCCTGTGAACTCTTTGCTTGGGCGATCCTTTCTGATGTACATCGCGCATAAGGACCGTATAGTTTACACTTCCACATTGCAAAGGTGCAGCCAATCGGGAGAAAAAGCCGCCTGCGACATCGCGTTTAGGCCAAAGGAAGGGCCGCAATGCCGGGTGCACCTGGAGGTAACCGCTGCACAAAATAATGACGGCAAATCTAATGGGTATCACCTTGCCCTCTTCGAAATAACGCATTACTGGCAAATAGAACAACAGCGATTGAGCTATATCGAAAGACTAAACGCTTTGCAGCGGGTATCAAACGAAGTGCTGGCCGAAACTTCTTTCCAACCCCTACTGCAAAGGGCAACGGATGCCGCCGTAGAACTCACCAATGCCGGCGTCGGGAGCGCAGGTTTTGGATATCAAAATGGTCAGTTTAAGTTGGGGGCTAAATCCGGCAAAAATGCCGACCTGCAAGATTCATCGGAACAACCCTGTACGAACGAAATGAGAGGTATTTGCGATGGGTGCAGATCTTTTGAAACGAAACCCTAAAGGAGTCGTTCCACATTATTTTTGTCAATAATGTCATAGCACTGGACATCAGCTCTGCCTTAGGGCATGGTAGGTTGCTGACCTACAACCTAAGGAGATGCCCTGATGGACCAAGTGCCCGACATAGACAGTCTGAATGAAGCATTTCGTTCGGCCTGCGACCAGTTTCAGGCAATAATGGATCAACTCCGTAGCAATGCAACAGCTCAATTGGAACATGACCAAGTTGAGACTCTGATTAAAAAACAAGGAACGGAGCTGATGCGGCTTCTGCTTCAAGGACATCTGAACGAGCGTTGCAAGGATGAGCAACACAAACAAGCGGTTCAGGGGGCCGATGGAGTCGACCGCACCCGGTGTCGTGAAAACTGTGAGAGAAACCTCATGACTGAGTTTGGACAGGTGGTGGTCAGAAGGAAAGGCTACAGTGCGAAGGGAGTCGAGAGTTTGTTTCCTTTGGACGCGGAGCTCAACCTTCCAGACGATAAGTACTCTTCGGAGCTGTGTCGTCTGGTAGCTCAAGAGGTGGCCGATTCTTCCTTTGACGAGGTCGTAGAGAGCATCCGCAGGACGACGGGCGGGAAAGTTCCCAAGCGCCAGATTATTGCGCAGACGGTCAAGATATCGCAAGATTTCGATGCCTTCTATGACCTCCCGGGAGAGCCGGAGAAGACCTCGGATCTGTTGGTCATCACCGCGGATGGCAAAGGGATTGTGATGCGTGAAGAAGATCTCCGGCCCGCCACACGCAAGGCTGCCGAGAAACAAAAAGATTCTCATGGAGCGCGTTTGGCGCCGGGCGAAAAACTCAACCGCAAACGCATGGCCACTGTGGCAGCTGTCTACAGCCTCCAGGCTCAGGAGCGCACACCCGAGCAGATCATGGGACCTAAAGAAAATAAGCCTGCTCCCGTACGGGCTAAAAACAAGCGGGTATGGGCCAGTATCGAGCACGATAGCCGGAGTGTGATAGAAGCTGCCTTTGAAGAGGCATTGAAAAGAGATCCTACGCAGAGTCGTCACTGGGTAGTCGTGGTGGACGGAGGGGAGCAACAGCTCCTCGACATACTTGATATGGTCGAAACCTACCAAGCCAAGATCACTCTGGTTTTGGATCTCATCCATGTTCTGGAATACCTTTGGAAAGCGGCCCATTGTTTCCACCCCGTTGGAAGCAAGCAGGCTGAAGAATGGGTAAGAGAGAAAGCTTTGCAGGTCTTGCATGGAGCGGCCGAGGCTGTGGCTGTTGACCTGCGACGTGATGCCACCCGCAAACAACTCAGCCAAAACAAGCGGCGGCCCGTGGATAAGTGCGCTGGCTATTTGGAAAAATATAGCCCCATGCTTGAATATGACTCCTTCCTCTCCGATGGGCTCCCCATTGCATCAGGAGTGATTGAGGGCGCCTGCCGTCATCTGATAAAAGATCGGCTGGATCGTACCGGGGCTCGCTGGCGCATGAAGAGTGCCGAAGCGATAATCCGCATTCGTTCGCTTCGATCCAGTGGTGATTTCAATGCCTACTGGAGATTCCATCGCGAAGAAGAGCTTCAACGTAACCACTCTTGTCGCTATGCTGCCGCTTCCTGAACTCGGACTGTTATCCTGGATGTCGTTTCAAAAGATCTGCACCCATTTGCGATGAAATAATTGACAAGGGGCGGGCAGTCCTCTTGACGGACGATCAATTGCGCAGGCACCCGGCTTGGTCGGACAAGCCGGATGGGCTTACCTTACCACGCGGATTGCTTGGAGCACCGTTAGTGGACAAGGATGGTCAATCTGAGGGTGTGATTATCGTCACGGGAAAGATTGAAGCTGATTTCACCGCGGAAGACGAAGCGTTGTTGGTCCAGTTGGCGACGATCACCTCCATTGGCCTGCAAAACCTGCAATTGAGAAGCGAAGCGGAAAGAAAAGCGGAAGAAGCTGAAGAAAGCGTAAGAATCCTGGACGCCATCATGCATCATGCGCCGGAAGGCATTGTGATTGCCTCAAGCCCTGGCGCGGTTGTGCAGATGATAAGCAAACACGGACTTGAGCTCCTTGGACGAACGAAAGAAGAAGTGATAGGGACTCCAGTGGCTCAGCGTGCGGAAAAGTTTGGAATTTCGCGACCGGACGAGAGCAAGATCCGTCCTGAAGACATGCCTCTGTGGCGCGCTACCACTCTGGGCGAATTACTTCAGAACAATGAGATTCATATGCAAAGGACCGATGGGAAAAAGCTTGTTTTCTCCTGCAACTCAGGACCCATCAGAGATGAGAACGGCAAAATCACCGGGGGTATTCTCACCTGGACGGATATCACCGAACAAAAGAAGGGTCGGGAGGCTTTAGCGAGGTCGGAGGAAAAATATCGGACCTTGTACGAGACCATGGTCCAGGGCGTTCTCTATTTTGACCGCCAGGGTGGCATTACATCGGCAAATCCGGCTGCCGAACAGATACTCGGCCTCAGCTCAGAGGAGATCCTGCAGAGAAGCGCCTACGACCCCCGCTGGAAGATGATTCATGAAGACGGCTCCAGGGTTCTCAAAGACGAATTTCCGGTCATGTATTCGCTGCGCACCGGAAAGCCGGTTTTGAACACGATCATGGGGGTGTTCAATCCAAAGGAGCAGGTGCACAGATGGATCATTACCAACTGCTTGCCTTATTTAGAACCGGGGCAGAAAAAGCCTCACAGTGTGATGGTCACGTTCGACGATATCAGCAAAAGAAAACAAACCGAGAGACAGTTGCAGAAGGCTCGTGACGAACTGGAGATGAAGGTTCTGGAGCGCACGGCAGAGCTGGCGAAAAGAAACGAACAGTTGCAAAAGGAGATAGAGAATCACCTAAAGACACAAGAGAATTTCAAAAAAACAGCCAGCTTGCTTCGAAGAGTGCTGGATACTTTGCCGGTGGGTGTTTTTATTACCGACGAGAACGGTAAAATCATTATGGGAAACCGCGCAAGCCGGCAAATTTGGGGCGGAGCACGGTATGTCGGAGTCGATCGATACGGTGAATATAAGGGATGGTGGGTAAAAAACGGCGAACTCATTCAGGCGGAGGAGTGGGCTGCTGCCCGAGCCTTTAAAAACGGGGAGACATCCATCGATGAGCTCATTGAAA
Organism: uncultured delta proteobacterium; assembly: GCA_963781715.1. Classification (GTDB taxonomy): domain Bacteria; phylum Desulfobacterota; class Syntrophobacteria; order Syntrophobacterales; family Syntrophobacteraceae; genus Desulfoferrobacter. The sequence goes on along the minus strand of CAWAGW010000010.1, from coordinate 1,855,900 downwards.
TCGAGTGCTTCGATGGAGCCCATAAGATTATTTTTAATTCAGCGGTTCCGTTCAGTGACGAGGAAGGCAACATCATTGGGGCGATCATCGTCAACCAGGACGTCACCGAGCGAGTAGGCGCCGAAGAAGCTTTGCGGCAATCCGAACGGCGACTGCGAACCCTGTCAACCCGGCTGCTCAAAGCCCACGAAGATGAGAGGAAAAGAGTCGCCCGCGACCTTCACGACAGCATCGGTTCTTCAATCGCGGCCATAAAGTTCAGACTCGGTGTTTTGAACGAACAGATTGAACCGAACTCCGAATACCTGAAGAATTTTGCAGATCTTATTTCCGTAGTTGATCATGCTGTCGAGGAAGTGCGAAGAATCATGTCGGATCTTCGACCTTCGATGATCGACGAACTCGGCTTGCTGCCGACTGTTGGATGGTTCTGCAAAAGAATACAGTCGTTTTACGATCCGATAGTAATCAAAAGGAAGATATCGATAACAGAGGAAGATGTGCCCGATCACTTGAAGATCGTGCTCTTCAGAATCATTCAGGAAGCTTTGAACAATGCAGTCAAATACAGTAAAACCAACCAAATAAGCCTCTCTCTTAAACCCACCAAAGACTCGATCGAACTTTGCATTAGGGACAAAGGCGCCGGATTTGATCTGGGAGCCGTCCTGTCCGACCCGGAAAGCGGGAAAGGTTTTGGAATATCCGGCATGCGGGAACGAGTGGAGCTGTCCGGCGGCCATTTTTCCATCGAATCGGCCCGCGGCAAAGGAACCAACATTTGTGCCGTTTGGCCGATCCCACCAAAACAGTATTCAGAGTAGCCAATCTTTTTAAGCGTGCCGAGGACGAAAGCCAGGGGTCGTTTTTGTGGTTCTCCACACCCCGCTCGGACGAAAATGCAGAATTCATAATCCAGCGGCGCCGCCACTTTTTTGGACGGAGTTTGAACGAAAATGAAACTAATGAAGTTTCATAAGAGAAGGTAGGAGAGACGCACTCCATATGCATCAGGCTAGTACAGCTGGGCGAAAATGTGTCCCCGGTTAGAGTTCCCCCTTTCGTGAAGGGGGGGTTAGGGGAGGGATATTTTAACCTGCTGATTCTTATTTAAAATCCCCCTAAATCCCCCTTTGCGAAAGGGGGACTTTCTATCGCCCCATAACTGGTTAGAAACTTTCGCCCACCTGTACTAGGCACTTGTCCGAGAACTCGATTCTTGAAAAATTTGTCACTCTAAAGTGGATATTGAACTACTATTTTCAAGCTTGTTTGCATCTTTGCCATTCCAAAATTGCTCAATTTGTAGCTGAAAGTGGGTATCTGAAACTGTAGTTTTAGTTCTCGGACAGGCCTAGCAGATCTGCAGTTCATGAAATAGCCCCTTGGTTGCCTGGTAGCCTAGGGCCTTGTGCCCGTTGCCAGGACGCTCATCACGCCTGTGGCGTGACTAGGCTGCAGGACATTCCCCATTCAGTTGATGCATTGCCCTTTACCCCCTTATCCGAAAGGGAAGAATTGCCCGGTTTACATCACTCGCATAAGTGATTAGTGGGTATCTCGAAGTCAGAGTTAACGTCCTGCCTGCTGGAGAAAATAAGCATGCATTACCTTCCGATTACATTTCCGTTCTTTTTGCTGCTCTTTTTTCTGTTTATTTTTTTGCTTGCCCTGATCGAAGTCGGCGTTTTGAGTTACGCATATCAGAGGATGGGCATCGATAGAAGGTACGTTTTCGCCCTTCTGCTGTTGTCATTGCTTGGCAGCTACATAAATATCCCGGTTTATGAATTGCCGCCCGAACAGGTCGCTTCAGGCCGAGAAGTTGTATTTTTTGGTATGCGCTACGTCATCCCGGTGGTCAGAGAGTGGCCGGGAACAATGATTGCCGTGAACCTGGGTGGAGCCGTTATTCCAGCGCTTCTGTCCATTTATTTGGTGGTGAAGAATAGGATCTATGTCAAAGCTTTGCTTGGGGTGGTCGCAGTAACACTGATCGTCCACTCGCTTGCCTATCCAGTGAAAGGCCTGGGAATTGCCGAACCGATCTTTATCCCCCCTGCAGCCGCAACCATCGTCGCCATCATACTCTCAAGAAAATCCGCACCGGCATTGGCTTACATTTCCGGAAGTCTGGGAACCCTGATCGGTGCAGATATCTTGAATCTCGGCGCCATAAGAGGCCTGGGAGCTCCCGTAGCTTCAATTGGAGGAGCAGGGACCTTCGATGGCATATTTCTGACGGGCATTCTTGCGGTACTGCTGGCAAGCCTGCTTACGCCCAGGAGCTCTGCCTGATGCCAATGTAGGAAACAAGAAGATTAGAGATCAATTTTCTTGTAGTAATTGCGTCGGTCAACTTCCCGCCTTAGATTCTTGAACAGAGCCCAAGCAGTATATAAGAGTCTGCGTAGAGGTTGGTACGGCACGCAGCGATTGCCATCCGCTCAAGATGTGAAGGCGTTTCCTCGCAAAAAGCAAACCTGTGTGTAATGAGGCGAGCCTATGCAATTGAATCAAGAGGACTATCGAATCCTCGCTGAAAATCTGCCCGGCATTGTCTATCGGGTGTTCGCCCAAGAAAATTGGCATATGCACTTTTTCAACAACATGCTCGAGCAGATGACAGGGTATCGTCCGGAGGAGCTTGTCCGCGGACAGGTCTGCTCCATCGACTCTCTTATAGTCCCGGAAGAGAGAACCCGTGTGATCCAAACAGTGCAGAGTGCCATAGACGGTCACCATCCGTTCGAAGTGGAATATCATTTGAAGCGCAAAGACTTATCCATTCATAATTTTTTTGAGCGGGGGAGGCCCATCTATGATGCACGGGGTAAACTAGTCTATATCGACGGCGTCATCTTTGATACCACCGAGCATAAACGCGCCGAGGAAAGACTTCGAAGCCACCAGGATCACCTGGAATTATTGGTTGAAGAACGAACTGTGGAACTGCGCCAGATTAACCGTAAGCTGCAAAAGGAAATGACCGAACGGGAGAAGGTCGAGTTGGCCCTCAGGGAAAGTAAGGCCCGCTATCGGGCCATAGTTGATGGTCAGACCGAGCTGGTATCGAGATTCTTGCCGGATTTTACCATCACCTTCGTCAACGATGCCTATTGCAATTATTTCGGTCAAAAGGGTGAGGAATTGATCGGAGGAAATTTCTGGCACCTTGTTCCCAGCCAATATCGAAATAAACTGAAAAAGCATTTTGCTTCCCTAACACCCCAAAACCCTTTGGCCACCATTACCCATCGCTACGTCAAACCTGACGGAGAAGTGCGCTGGCAGCATTGGATTGATCGGGCAATCTACGACAACCAAGGAAACCTGAGGGAATTTCAGTCTGTGGCAAGGGATATTACGGAACATAAACAGGTCGAAGAAGCATTGAAAGAATCCCAAAATCAGCTGCGTTTTCTCTCCTCCAATCTGCTGAAATTTCAAGAAGAAGAACGCATACGCCTGGCAAGGAGCTTGCACGATAATATCGGGCAGATTCTGGCTGCCATCAAACTTGCCGCTGAAAGAACTCTGATCACTGCAAAAAAAGAAAAGTGCGATCCAGTTGTTGACAGCTTAGCTCACCTGATCGAGGTGGTTCGAGGAGCGATTGAAACCGTCCGGGATCTTTACATGGAACTGCGCCCCAGCATTCTCGATGACTTCGGCATTGAGACTGCCATAAACTGGCTCTGCAAAAAATTTCAGCAGTCTCATAAAAATGTCCGGATAGAGAAAGAGATACACATCGATCGAACTGTTCGCCCGGAATCTTTGGAGACCGCAATATTTAGAATTGTTGAGGAAGCGCTCGACAACGCCGAAAAACATAGTGATGCATCGAAAATAAAGGTCTATTTAGCTGAAATAAAGGGGCGTATGGAATTGTCCATTACAGATAACGGTACCGGATTCGATGTAGATCGGATAATGTCGGGGGATGTTTGGGACAAGGGTCTTGGAATCGCCAGCATGAGACAGAGGGTGGAAAGCGTAGGTGGATCCTTGAGGATCGAATCCACGCCGGGAAAAGGTACCACGATTCGCGTTTCCTGGCTTTGAACCTTCCCTGCATCCCGGAGACTGACGATGGCCGGTCAAACTGGCGCTCCAATGGAGGCGCAAGAACCGATAACAACAACAGAAGAGGTGAGACCCCGGGCACAAAGAGACATTATTCTCTACGCTCTGCTGGCGTCCCTCACCCGCTTTATTCCGCTGCCCATTGTTGACGACGCAGCGCAGAAAAGACTGCACAAAATATTGATAAAAAAAATCTCAGCGGCCCATCGGTTCAACCTAAATGACGACGACCTCGAACTCCTGGCAACCGCGACAGTGACCCACCATTTGACGAAAATGGCCATGTTTTCCGCCAAAACGATATTGAAAAGGATTATAAGGAAGACCCTGCTCTTTTTTTATGCCAAAGAAGCCGCCGATTCGTTCAGCCTGACCTACACCATAGGCTATCTATTGGACTACGCCTTTCAGCGAGGCTGGATCGAAGCACATTCTCCGGAACAAATCAGGACGGCCATTGATAAGGTCTGCGATGAAGTGGATACGAGTCAGGTGAATCATGTGGTGTTCAAAATCCTGAAGCAATCCACGGCAGCAACCGATCTCATAAAAAGCCATATCGTAAAGCTCATGAGCGGCCGGAGCGGAATCGGCGGCAATCCTGAAGAAGGGCTGGAACAAGTGCCGGCCGAAGCCGGAGATCTGGTGGAAAGGATTCAAACGGCGCTCGATCTTATGCCTCCCGACTATTTTCTGGAACTTCGTCAGCGGATGTCGAGTGAACTGAGGCTGGATCACAACGCGGCGAATTAAACTTCAAGCGGCTTGCCCGAACATGTGTCAGAGTCGGTCCGCGCATGAGAGTGCGGCCGCCCGTAGACTCTCAGAGTGTCGATGCAGAGGCCTTCGAGAAACTCTTTTGCCACCTCATAGCCGGTCTTGATGAGGAACTCCCCCTGGGAAAAATCATAAGCGGGCACGGGAAGCGGGCAAAGGGTTGGAATGTATAGAACCAGGATATCCTCGGGGAGCGCGGCAAGCATGCCGGCGGGTTGTCGGTGCAGCATGATGGAAAATACGTGTAAAATCCTCTCCAGCAGATTTTGCGACAACTCTTTGACTTCGCATGGATATCCGACATCAAAGACCACCAACGTCCGTGCTCCAAGCTCTTGCGCGTGCAACAGAGGTACATTGGCGGAAACGGAACCGTCCATCAGATAACGGTCTCCAATTGGAATAGGGGGAAACACAAAGGGGATGGCGCTGCTGGCAAGCAAATTCCTCCACAAGTTGCCTTCTGAAAAAACCACCGTTTTCCCCGACAGGTAATCCGTTGCAACAATATGAACCCGGATCTTCAAAGCCTCATAAGTGGACGGCACGTGCTTGGCAATCAGATGAAGCAGTGCCTTGGGAGAAGAGATCGACGTGGGTTGAGAAATAATCTCCACGATTCGTTTTATACCGAAACTGCCGAACACATCGCTGCGCTGCAAACCACTCCAAATCTCAGCCAACTTTTCGACCCGTTCACTGCTAAAACCCTGGCTGATGTATGCCGCGTTAAGCGCTCCGACTGAACTTCCGATCAGCAGGTCCGGTTTAATTCCGTATTCCAACACAGCTCGCAACGTGCCGACCTGAACAGCTCCTAGAGACACCCCACCGGAAAAAACAAAAGCCACGGGTTTTGGCAACTCTTCAAAGGACCACATAGCATCCTCCCTTATTCGGCCTACAGAAGATTGGCGGATATCACTTTTCGAGAATGGCATACTTTAACATAAAGTAAAATGTGATTTGACTAGTACATGTCGGCGAAAGTTCCCACCCGGTTTCCATATGGAAATGTTCGGGTTCATTCCGTAGCATAGCCCCGAGTGGGCGTCTTAACGGGCACAAGGCCCTAGGCTACGGCACAATTGGAAAACCCAAAATGGATGGGAACTTACGCCGTATCGTACTAGTACCAGTATTTTGAGTTTTACGTAAATTGGCGATTTCATCCGTAACCATTCGTTATACCGACGAAAGTAGTCATCCAGTCGGTGACGGTGGGTTTTTGCATTCCAGGTCGAAGATGCCGCTCCAGCGGTGCTTCGCCGGGGCGACGATTGATCAGGAGACTTTCCGAGAGTTCACTCTCTCTTTGGTGCAGCCTTCCAAGGCTGTTTATCTGAGCAGGGCTAAAGCCCAGCGGTGCAGCGTCACCGGCAAAAGTGATGGTTTCTTGGGCCAGGCTTTCCAGCCTGCCATTTTGAGCTTGTTCCTCCCTCATAACCAGATAATTCCGGTTTGGGAAATCTGCCCTAAAGAGAACGATATGAAATTCTCTCCGCAATACTGGATCACCAGTCCGGAGATGATTAATGTCAATATATGTACGAAGGGAGGTGAACGATTATGGCGCAAGAATCAACTGCGAAGAACAAAGACAAAGTTGTCAATGGCGTGAATGTGACCCAGTTGTTCAATACTATCGATGCGGTCAAAGGAGATTCCGGAATCGCAAAATTCAAGTTTCGTGTCAAAAACAAGTGGATCAACGGCGGGCACAACCGCACGACTATTACGGATTTTTACGGGGCGAAACAAGAACATCGCCATGATAAGCCTTTTGAGTTGGACGAGGATGAACATCATGTTCTGTTGGGAGAGGATATCGGGCCTAATCCGGTAGAGTATCTGTTGACTGGATTAGCGGGATGTCTGACTTCATCTCTCGTATATCACTCAGCCGCCAAGGGAATTGAGATAAGGGGCGTGGAGGTTCGACTGGAAGGTGATATAGACTTGCGGGGCTTCCTTGGGATATCGAAGGATGTGAAAGTGGGGTACGAAAACATTCGGGTGTACTTTAAAATCGACGCGGATGTATCTGATGAGCAAAAAGAGGAAATGATTCGGATGGCTCAGAAGTACTCTCCGGTATTTAACTCAGTCTCAAATCCTACAAACGTGACAGTCAAACTAGATAAGCAATAAACGAAGAGATAGAAAAATAACAAACCCTTGGGCAGGTCTTGACCTGCCCAAGGGTTTTTCTATGAAAACTCTATGAGTCTTGGCGAACTAGCGTGATCGGGTTCGCAACCCATTGCTGAGTCTTCTACGCATCCCTTTTGTTGGTTCAAGTCTCCGACTTGAACCAACCTAAATCCCACTAATCCACGATGAGCCTTCCTGCCAAAGCTAAAATCATGAAAAACTGAGACCATAAATGCAGGATTTCAACCTTAACAAGAATGACTTTTTTTGCTGGATGCCGTCATTCCAACAACAACTCGCAAATTTCGCAAGCTCTTGAATTCTTCCACATGCGGTCTTAACTTAAATGCAGATCGTTTGTTTATTCAGGAATGAGTGACTCGTGGAGCCAAAGGCCGTTAAAAGCCTTCAGATTAGAAAGGATAATTTCATTGATGGCTACCAGAAATGAGAAGGCTAGTGCACAGAAGCAATCGAAAAATAAACAAACAGAACAAAAAATATCGAATCCATCAGCATTCCCAAAGCTGAAATCGCGATCCTTAGATACTCTTTCGCTTTATCTCGACGATATCAAAGCCTACCCTTTGCTCACCCGCAGCGAAGAAAAGAGTCTTGCGATACGCTACCAGGAGAAAGGCGACATTCAAGCCGCGTATAAGCTCGTCACGTCAAATCTAAGATTGGTGGTGAAAATCGCCATGGATTTCCAACGCTATTGGACGCAAAACCTGATGGACCTTATCCAGGAAGGTAATGTAGGACTGATGCACGCCGTAAAGAAGTTCGATCCCTATCGTGGCTATAAGTTCTCTTACTATTCTTCATTCTGGATTAAAGCCTACATTATCAAGTTCATCATGGATAATTTCAAACTGGTCAAAATAGGCACGACACAAGCGCAGAGGAAGCTGTTCTTTAATTTGCGCAAGGAAAAGGAAAAGCTCAAATTAAAGGGAATAAAGGCATCTCCCGAATTATTGAGCGCTCGCCTGGATGTGAAAGAATCCGAAATTATCGAGATGGACCAGCGATTGAACGGACGGGACGTCTCGCTGGATACCCCGATTAAAGATGATTCGGCCAACACCCACAAAGACTTTCTCCCTGCAGAGACGCTGCCCGCCGATGAGCAATTGGCCGACAAAGAGGCGAGAGCAATGTTGCGCAAGGAACTAATGTGTTTTCGAGAGCGGTTGCACGGAAAAGAGGCGGCTATTTTTGATAACAGGCTCTTGACGGAAGATCGTATGACTCTGCAGGAAATTGGAGATCAATTCGGAGTAAGCCGAGAACGGATTCGTCAGATAGAAACCCGAGTTAAAGAAAAACTAAAAATACATCTGGTGGAAGAAATGGATGATATTCATATGCTGCAAGAAAGCTTTGTCAGCGCCTAGTACATGGCCGCGAAAGTCCCTGCCGGTTTGTGATCGATCCCGGATAGCGGATAACTGAAGTGCCGCCGCAGTGCAGAACAACCTATTCTTTATCAGGCATCTGGCGTCGAGCATCCGGTATCTTCTCGAACCGGGTAGTTACTTCCGCCGAGCGTTACTAGTGCAACTGGGCGAAAATAAGTCTCCCGTCAGAGTTGCCCCCTTTTATTACAAAGGAAACACCGGTTCCCCCCTTTCGTAAAGCTGACAGTTAGACACACATGACCCCGTGCTTTTGAAAAGTATCTGTTTTCATTGGCATTACAATTTGCCACCAACAACAGGGAGTCAGCGATTTGGTCCTCACCTTTTATTATTGCAAAGGGGGGTTAGGGGGGATTTTAGAATAGTCCAGCCCACCCCGACGAAAGCATCACTTTAAGGCAACCTCGGGAACCTTCACTTATTTCTGTGCAGTTTCAACTCCGATGCTATATAAGACTCTCATCCCTTTGAGCAAAGATCATTTACCCTGAGGAGTCTCATTATGGCAACGACAAGTTACTGGGCGGACAATTATGTCGAGAAAACCAGGAATGTTGAGGAAGCAATCGGTTTAATAAGATCGGGGCAGAGAGTCTTCGTCGGTTCCTCATGCGGAGAGCCTCAATGTCTAGTTCGGGGGCTTTCGCAAGCGGCCAGTAATTTCACCGACCTCGAAATCGTTCGTCTGCTCTCTTTGGAGAGCACCCCGTTGACCTTGATTGCAGACAAATCAAAAAGCCAAAGCTTGAATATCAGATCTTTTTATCTTGGATCTGTTAAATCCAAGGAATTGGCAAAAAATATGCGATTTCTTACCCCTATCAATCTGTCTGAAGTTCCTCGTCTTTTTAAGAGCAGGATGCTCCCCTTGCACGTGGCTCTGATTCAGGTAAGTCCGCCGGATGACTTCGGTTGGATGAGTCTCGGGGTGTCTGTGGATGTGACCCTTGCCGCCGCCTTTTCCGCAGATCTGGTCATTGCCCAGGTCAACTCCAGAATGCCGCGGGTGCTGGGGCAGGGCTTTATCCATGTAAACGACGTGGATGTGATCGTCGAACACGAAGAAGAACTGCTGACCATTGGTGCACTGCCGGAATCGGAACCTGCCAACATCATCGGTAGACACATTGCGAACCTCGTCGACAATGGATCGACAATACAAATCAGCCTAGGCACCACACCGCAAGCGACGCTTTTGGCCCTGTCCGAAAAAAACGATATCGGCGTCCACTCACAATTCCTAACCAATGATATGATGCACCTGGTTGCCAGAGGCGTTATTACCAACCGAAAAAAGGGATTCAACGAAGGAAAACTGGTGGCCAGCATCGCCATCGGCACGACCGAACTCTATGAATTCTTGGATTCCAATCCTTCCGTTGAATTCTACCCATCGGATTATGTCAATGATCCGCGCATTATTTCTCGACACAATAAAATGGTCTCCATGAACGTGGCGATGGCCGTCGATCTCACCGGTCAAGTTGCCGCCGATGCCCTGCCCTTCAATTATTATTCCGGTGTCTCCGGCACGATGGATTTCATAAGAGGAACCGCCCTCTCGGAGGGAGGCAAATCGATCCTGATGCTGACCTCGACCACAACGCGCAGCAAGAGAAGCCGTATTGTTCCCATGCTGCATGATACTGGAGTGGTGGTACCCAGGGGCGATGTTCAATACATTGTGACCGAATACGGCGCCGTTAACCTCTTCGGCAAAAGCTATCAAGAAAGGGCCATGGCCATGATCAGCATCGCTCATCCGGATTTTCGTGAAGAGCTCTTTCATGCTGCCAAGAAAATGGGGCTGCTCGGTGCCGAACGTACTTTGAGCGAATCGATTCACGGCATATACCCGGTAAAGCAGGTGGAAACGGTTGAAATCGACGGGGAGATGGTGACTATCAGGCCCACTAAACCGGTCGACGAGAGGGCCTTGCAGGAACATTTCTATAACCTTGATAAACAAGATGTCATTTCAAGATTCTTCCGCCCCAAGACAAGCTTCTTGCGGGCCGACGTCGAGGGGATGTCCCGCACCGACTACAAAAAGAATTTAACCATCGTTGCGGTAGTCGGGGAAGTCGGTTTCGAAAGAGTTGTCGGAGTTGGGGAATATTACCTGGAAGAAGCCAAAAACATGGCCGAAATTGCATTTTCCATCAGCAAAGATTGGCAGGGCAGAGGCCTCGGCAGGACCTTGATCAAGAAGCTCTCGGAGGCGGCCAGAGAAAACGGCATTGCCGGATTGTTCGCCTACACCTCACCCGACAACCAACGAATGATGAAATTGTTCATGACTTTGCCTTACAAAGTGAGGACTGTTGTGGAAGATGAACTTTTTCTCAGCTGCACGTTCGGCGAACCGAATTAGTCGCCACACAAAAACCCCGGGTTCCTCTCCCCCTCAATGCTGCTAAATTAGCGGGTCAGTTCCCCCCTTTGTTTAAAGGGGAGCTAGAGGGGATTTCTTAACGCGCCGAATCTTCCTATAAAATCCCCCTAAATCCCCCCTTTACAAAAGGGGGACTTTTTGATTAGTCTCCCACTAATTCAGCAGCATTGCCTCTCCCCCTTGGGGCTGACAGTTAGACACACATGACCCCGTGCTTTTGAAAAGTATCTGTTTTCATTGGCATTACAATTTGCCACCAACAACAGGGAGTCAGCGATTTGGTCCCCCCCCTTTTGCAAAGGGGGGTTAGGGGGGATTTTTCAACCTACTGATTCTTATTTAAGATCCCCCTTTGCGAAAGGGGGACTTTCAATACCCACGGGGTCATGTGTGTCCAACTAACAGCCCTCGAGGGAGAGAGGTTGGTGAGGGGGTGTAAATTCAAGAACTTTTTCCCGATGTCATTCCTCTTGCCAAAAAACAAATTCGGAGTTAAATTCTTCAACGTTTTTGAGGGAGCCTTAAAATCAGGCCGTTAGCCTCCGACCGGATGGAGGAATGACCGCAAAAGGCATTTTTAGACAGGTTCCAAGATCGGTGCCGCTGTCTTGGAGTTTTTCTCATAACAAAACTAGGGTAGGAATGAATGAAGCTAGTCAGGAAAATCCCCTTACGCCTCGCGCAAACGACAATCATTCAAAGGGTTGCTCAGGAGCAAGTAAGATTCGCTGATTTGAAAAGGAAACCGTCGTTGCGGCTGTCGGTCGCAATCGGCCTGGTTTGCCTCAGCTATATCACATGCTGGCCGGTAATAGGACTTCTGGGGGCAGTCGCGGTAAAACTCAGTCAACCTCTCCTTTTCTCCATTGGTTCGCCTACGGCTTATATTTTTTCCCATCTTCTGTTGTTGGCAGGAATGCTGGTAGCGGGCTCCGAAGGTGCTGCTTATCTAAAGACTTTTGGCCGTTGGCTGGTACGTGTGTTGCTCCTGCGGTTCATTTGCCCCACCCAGCGTTGCTCCATTCGCCATTCCAACTGAATTGGGTCATCACGAAATAGCGGGAAACCCATCCTGTCATTCCGAGGCCGTAGCAATAGATTTCTCGCTCCACTCGAAATGACGACACGTTTCACTCGACGCAACTTCCCGCAAGTCGGCGATGAGCAACTAAATTTTCATAACTTGGCAGCTGTTCTTCCCGGCCTTCACGGCCTGATAATTTGGAACTCCGGGGTCGAGATTTCAACCGGCATATCTTCCCATAATCTGTTGCAGAATGAGGCATTGATCCTGTATCGACCGGAAGGAATGTCTTTTGGAATTTGATAACGAATCCCAAGCATCTCGCCAATGTCGGCAAACTCAGGACAATTGCCAACGGTCCCGGCAGCGAATGACGGCTTGAAGTCCGTGATCCATCTTGGACTCCCATCATTTTCAACGCGATTCAAAGCAAATTCGGTCGTCACTCCAATCGGAAACGCGGTCATCCTGATGAATCGTAGCGTTACTACGTCGCCGCGTCGATAACGATCGAAATCTGTGGCGAGCCCGATCAGCTTGTTGTTTTCCGAAATATCGGTACCCACACCCGAGGTCTTTTCATCCCATGAGCGCGCAGGCCCTACGTCAACGTGAACCAGTTCACCGTGATAGTAGCCGGCGCCGCCGAACCTCAGCTGCTTAACATAATTCCAGACTCGTTCGGACGGCACCCTGTCCATTTTTATGTCTGCCGCCATCCCATACTGATGAAGACTCGCCTTGGCGGCGAGCCTTCCCTTGTTGCGAAGCTTAGTGTTGTATTCCGGACTTCTCCAGCCGGATACGATCGTTATCTGCGTACCCGGCCGAAGTCGGTCCTGCAGAAAATCGAGGAACTCAACGAGCCGCATTGAGATCGCAGAGATCGGCTCTCCGTAGGGCGCGCCAAAGACTCGATGGATTGCCTTGAGAGCATCCTCATTATAAATGCCATTGCTTTCACGATAGCTGCCCTTGAATGTCGCTCCATTCTTGGGATTGTAAAGGTTGATTTCGCCGTCGCCGCTGTGAAAATAACGACTGGCAGGCGTTGCGGCTGCGGAAGGAACACCGGAGACAAACCCGCAGCACAACATGAACAAGCCTATAGCCTTAAGTCTTTGTGATTGGCCCATACAAACGAATTACCTCCGTATTTATCCTCGTAGAGGCTGGCTGGAAAATACCCTCTTGTCATTTCGAACGGAGCGCAGCCAAGTGAGAATCCCCCCTGACCCCCCTTTACGAAAGGGGGGAACCGGTGTTCCCTTTACGAAAGGGGGAACCCTGACGGGAAACTTATTTTCGCCTAGCTTTACTGCATCTCATTTGAAACAGCAAAGAATTTTTGTTATCAACGAGCAGGGCTTGGCATATATTGAGTTTGACGTTTACAATCCTTAATTAAAAATGAATTCTTGCTCTGGAGTCGATATGGTTGATGAAAACAAAATAAACGCAGTTATTGATTATTTGCGAGCGGAATTTCCCCAATGCAAAATCGAGGATTGGCCTGTTGCAGAGAACCAGGCCCACCATTTTCGTATCATTGATGAAAAATCAGCATTTCGAGCCGAGGTTTCTGAGGAATTCCTGAGCCGACATGACAAGTCTTCCATTCCCGACAAGCTTCGCAAGTTTACTCTCGCCGAGCATCTGCGCGAACTTCCGTCAGATGTTGTGCTTGTCACCAGCACTGGCCTAAAACTCGATTATGAGTGAGACATCAGATCATCTGCACAGCTGCCTTGGAGGGGAATAATGAAGATTCTCTTTGCCGCCCCGGACAATGCGTGGGGCGGGTTTTTGCATTCCATCAGGTCGCAGTTGCCCGAGCACAGCTTTGAGTCCACTGGCTGTTTCTCGATAGAAAGCATAAAAGACTTTGACGTTCTGATACCCACAATGAGCCCGGTAACGAAAGAGTTGCTGGAAGAAAGCAACCGGTTGCAGCTCATTCAACAATGCGGCGTAGGACTGGAAGGGGTCGACATAGAAACCGCCACCACGATGGATATCCGGGTGGCGAATGTTCCAAGCGACATATCCGGCAACGCCGACTCGGTGGCGGAACTGGGCATCTATCTTATGATAGGGCTGTCCAGAGATTTTCATGGCATGGCCAACAGCCTCGCCAATCGAAAGATGGGGGAACCCATGGGCAGGGCATTGAAAGGCAAGACCGTGGGGATTGTGGGATTGGGCGGCATAGGCCAGGCCCTGGTGAAAAGGCTGCGGGGATTCGATGTTCATCTAATCGGAATCAAGCGAAAGGATTTTGAGCCTACAAAGGAAAAGCTCCGATTGGAATGGATCGGGGGTCCCGGAGATCTGAAAAAACTGATGAACCGATCGGATTATGTCGTTCTCTGTTTACCCCTCGTCAGCGAAAATGAGCACCTCATCGATCAAACGGCCTTTTCCGAAATGAAGAAGGACGCCTATCTGATTAATTTATCCAGAGGCGGCTTGGTGAATCGAACAGCCCTTGAAGAGGCTCTCGCTTCGAACAGGATTGCCGGAGCCGGCCTTGATGTTTTCTGGGAAGAGCCGCCCGATCCGGATGACCCCATCTTTCATCACAACGTGCTTGCGACCCCTCACATCGCAGGATCGACGGATATATCGCTGCAGGGTATCGTGGAAGCAGTGGCAGAAAACATCCGACGGATCGAAAATAATCAAAAGCCTCTTTACTGTGCAAACTGTTAATCAATATCGGTGTGTCGGGGTGAAGGAAAAACGGGATTTGGTCCGCATAAAGTACACAAAAGTCTGACAGCACATTCCGGCAAAGGCGGAGAAGGAGCGCGGATAGTCATGATTTCAAGGATTGATCATGTAGCTGTGGCCGTAAAGGACTTCAATGAAGCGGAAAAGTTGTTTCGGTCTGTTTTGGGCGCAATACCCGGAAGCGAAGGTGGGGATGAAGAGCTGAATTTTTTTTGGAGGATTTTCTCACTTGGAGATCTAAGCAGAATTGAAATTCTCTCACCTACGGGAAATGGAAGTTTCCTTGACAACTTTCTCAAGCGCAACAACCAGGGAGGCATCCACCACATTACTCTGCAAACTCCAAGCATGGTTGAGACGATCGAATCATTGGAGCGCCTGGGTATTCCCTACTTCGGCTACAAAGAAAAGGGCGATAACTGGAAAGAACTGTTCATCCACCCCAAAAACGCCTTTGGAGTTCTTATTCAAATTGCCGAATTTCGCCCGGATGAATGGCTTAGCCAATCGGTCAATCTTCCGCAGGGAAGGAAGTGGTCGGTTGAAAAGCAGGATAAAATGTTTGTTCTGCACTTGGCGCATCCCGGGGGCGGAAAAGTCAGTGTTCATTTCGAACGCGATCAACTGGTGCAAATGTTGAATGAAATCCGAAAAGTGATTGAAGAAGAATAACCGAGCTGGAGGTATATTGAAAAGAGCTTGTTGCCCTTTTATCTTATCTCTAACGAGTAGGGAAAGGAGGCAATAGCTGTGTGGAATCTGCAAGAGTTGAAAGACCATCGGGACATCATTGATCAACTGGATTGGGACATGACCCCCGAGAAAGCAGTGGAAACTTACCTGGAATGGGGCACCGGATGGTCCAGAAAAGATGATTTTGTGAGATATGCCGGTCAGGTATCCTATTATTTCGTCGTCTATGACTGGGAAAAACCATTGCGAGTGACTCTCGTTCGAAGAGACGTTGAGGGAATGGAAGAAATTGCAGCAATTGATGCTCCCCGGGATTTAATCCAGGCGGCCATAGACGAAGGAGGCAAAAAGCCGGGGGTAGGTGTCTATGCCATTACTGACGAGTTAGCCGCCTGGCTGAAAAATACTCTCTACAGCTGATGACGATGTACATATTTTTCTCTGGAAAAAATCCTCTTATCCATGGATGGTTGGAAATCTGCTATTGTGGGACGATGGTTTTTGAGCAAATGTTTTTGGAAAAAACCATTCTTGGCTTAGCCGGGGGTGTACAGGCTTTAACCAGTTAAAGTTGAAGGCTCAAGATTTAAACCAAAATACCGGGGAAGATATGCGCGATCAAGTGCATAAACGTCGCGAAGCTATTCTGGAAGCCATAAGCTTTGCTGCTGAGAAGTTCTTAAGAACCGAGCCCTGGCATGCCGGCATACCCGAAATACTGGAAAGACTGGGACAGGCGGCCGAAGTCAGTCGGACCTATATTTTTCAGAATAAGCCGGCCCAAGACAGCCGATCCTTTATCCATCAACTCTACGAATGGACCGCACACGAAATCGTATTCCCGAGCGACAAAATCTGCGGTCAGGCCGTTTTTCTGCAAGACCGACAAATACCCAGGTGGATTGAAATAATGATTCAGGGAGAGCCCATTCAGGGGCTGGCGAAAGAATTCCCCGAGAGTGAAAAAGAATTTTTGTTGTCACAGGGCATAAAATCGATTGTCGCCGTACCGATTTTTTTTGAGAACGATTGGTGGGGGGTCATTGGGTTTCATGAGTGCAAGGTAGACCGTGTCTGGTCAACCGCCGAAATTGATACTCTCAAGACAGCGGCCAATCTTATCGGCGCAGCTATTCGTCGGGAGGAGTCCCAAAACAGACTGCGCGAGAGTGAGCACAGGTACAAAGAATTAGCCGATTTACTGCCGCAGCCGGTTTTTGAAACCGACCTGGATGGCAATCTCACCTTTGTCAATAGAAGTGCACTGGAACATTTCGGCTACACCAACGAAGACTTTCAAGGTGGATTGAATGCCCTTGATATGTTTAGTCCAAACAACCTGGAGCAAATCAGAGAGGCGATGCGCAGGCGATTGGCCGGAGAAGTCATCAGCGGCGTAGATTATTATGCCCTGAGAAAAGACGGCAGCACTTTTCCGGTGCTCGTGGAGGCTGCCCCGCTATACCGGGCAGGTCAGCCGGCCGGACTCAGAGGAATTCTTATCGATATCACCGATCGCAAGCAAATGGAGGAAATGCTGCGAAAGAACGAGCAGCTATACCGCATGATTTTCAACCACTCGCCGCTGGGAATCATGCACTTTGACCAAGATGGAACCGTTGTCGATTGTAATGATAAGTTCCTGGAGATCCTGGGAGCCGAGCGGGAGGCGGTGATTGGTTTCAATATACTCGAGTCTGCGCGAGACGACGAACTGAAGAAAGTTGTGCGAACATCTCTTTCAGGGGAGACCGGTTATTTTGAGGGACCTTATGTTTCTGTCACAGGAAACAGGCATGCAGTCATCAGAACGATCTACAGTCCGATCACCTCAGAAAATGGCGAATTTTTATGTGGACTCTGCATAGCCGAGGACATCACGGAGCGAAGGAGTGCAGAGCAAGCGTTGCGTTACAGTGAGGCCCGGTATCGGGCCATCATTGAAGACCAAACCGAATTGATTTCGCGTTTCGCACCCGATGGAACACTCACTTTCGTAAACGAAGCCTACTGCCGATATTTCGGCGAGACCGCGGAGGAACTCATCGGGAACAAGTTCTGGCATCATGTCCCATCCGCAGATCAAGGAAGATTCAGAAAGCACCTGGCAAACCTGAGCATAGAGAATCAAGTCGCCACCATCGAACATCAGGTTTATACATCGACAGGCGAAATTCGTTGGCAGCAGTGGACAGATCGCGCCATCCTGGACGATCAGGGCCATATCATTGAAGTTCAAGCAGTCGGGAGAGACATCACCGAGCGGAGAAAAGTTGAAGAAGCCTTACGGGAATCGGAAAAGCAGATGCGGTATCTGTCGGCGCAGATCCTTAGGGCGCAGGAAAAGGAACGACAAAGAATCGCCCGGGACCTCCACGATAGCATAATCCAGCTACTGGCCGCTATAAAGATCAACTTGAGAGCTAGTCTGCGGCACTTGAACCGCAATCATTATGAAAAGACCCGCGAGTCTTTCGAGTCCATTATTTCGATGGTGCAGGAAACGATTGAAGAAGTGCGCAGGGTTTATACCGGCCTGCGCCCTTCGATGCTGGACAATCTGGGTATTCTGGCAACCCTCTCCTGGGCCTGCCAGGAATTCCAAGAGACACATGAAGAGATCCGTGTACAAAAACAAATCGAGGTTAAAGAAGAAGAGATTCCGGACACTTTGAAAATTGTCATTTATCGAATCCTACAGGAGGCTTTGAACAACATTGCAAAGCACAGCCAGGCAGATTTGGCAGAAATTTCTCTGAAAAAACATGAAAACGAAATCGAATTGATCTTCCAAGATAATGGATGTGGTTTTGACCTCGAAGAGATTCTTTCCCAACAGAATACGAACCGTGGCCTGGGACTCGTGAGCATGAAGGAACGCACCGAGCTGGCGGGTGGTTCTTTCGCCATCAAATCAGCCAGGCAAAGCCACACGACCATACGCTGCACATGGCCGGCAACTTACCGCGAATATCCAGTTTCCGAGCACGAACCGCCGGCAGGTTAAAGCAGTCTGCAATATGCTTCTCGCACACAAGCATCCTCGTTTGCCCAGTAGCCGAATCTATCTTGACCGAAAACAGAGATCTTTACAATCAATTGGAAGAGTGTTTCAGTTTGGGAAGCAGGTAGGAAAATATCAAGCTTATCCCGGACGCCGCCAAGGCAGCCCAAAAAACGGCCTCTACGCCTTTGGCGATAGCTTGATGAAAAGCCCTCTGCACATCTGGCGACAGCAACGCCTGTATGTGCGGTTGGAAGAGGCTTTGGATGTTCTCGGCAAGGTCTGCCGGAAGCGAATGAAGAGTCGCACTGCCAAGGCCGTTGGAGCTTACCGCGTCCAAGGTCTTAGCGAGAGAGGCCGACACAAGGCTACCTGCTGCACCAATACCGACAGTGCCTCCCAATGTTCTGCTAAACTGGTGCGAAGATGTGGCGACTCCAAGGTCTGGAGCACTCAGACTGTTTTGCACCATAAGCAACGTCCCAATGGAAACAAATCCCATACCAAGTCCGGCAACGGCCAGAACTAAGGAACAAAACCACAGAGGCGTCGAAATGGTGAAAACGAGAGGTACACCTGAGCCTGCCATGAGCAGTATAGATCCAAACAGGCTGAAAGGCTTTTCCCGGGCTCGATTGATCAACTGTCCACACAGCAGCGCACCTCCAGACCAACCAAGGCTAAGCGGAATCATTGCCATGCCGAGTTGAGCCGGCGTCTTACCCAAAGCTCCCTGAATAAAAAGAGGCATGTATGCCGATAGAGAAAATATCGCAAAACTGCTGAAGAATGCCGCTCCATTGGCCACGCTGAAACCGCGTACCCGAAAGAAGTTCAAGTTCAGGATTGGTTCTTTGGCCCGCTTTTCAGCGAAATAAAACAGCGCGCCCGAGATGACGGCAACGCTCAGCAAGCCAAGAACCTGCGGGGACATCCAGGCATAGCTGCGCCCACCCATCATAAATAAAATGAGTACCGCAAGTACCAGCAAAGATAAAGAGGCTGCTCCCAAGAAATCGATGCTGGCTTCTTTTTTCTTTTCTCTCAAGTCGGTCAGGTAAAGTCCAATGCCAAAAAGTGCCATGGCACCCAATGGAACATTGACGTAAAAGATCCAGCGCCATGAAAAATAACTCACAATGAACCCGCCCAGTGCCGGTCCCAAAACACTGGCAACCCCCCATACAAAACTGACCAGACCCATCATTTTGCCGCGCTGGCCGGGCGAAGAAACGTCTGCTATCACGATGTAGGCAAGGGCAAAGTTTCCTCCAGCACCTATTCCCTGAAGGGCGCGAAAGACGATCAGCTGCTTCATGTTCTGGGCAGCCCCGGCCAGCACTGAACTTACCAGGAAGACACTTATTGCAAAGAGGTAGAGTTTCTTGCTGCTCAGAAGGTCGCAAAGTTTGCCGAAAATGGGAAGGGAAATGGCCCGGGTGAGGAGATAAGCGGAAAATACCCAGCTATAAAGATTCAAACCGCCGAGTTCGGACACGATGGTCGGCATGGCGGCGCCTACCACTAAAGCGTCCAGAGCTCCGAGAAAAAGGGCCAAAAGAGCAGCCCCAACGACCATCACTCGAGTTTTCCGGCTGGTAAGCAATTCTAACGCCTTGGCATCCTCCACGCTCAGCCGGACGTCATTAAAGGAGCTTCGATACGATTTTTGGTGCACTAATTCTGCATCCTGTCACTGTTGACCAACTGGCATCACTCCGGCAACAAATCTAAGGTGAACATCTGTTCCTTGATGCTTTGTCCCCATTGCATGACTTGGTGCTCTTCCCTTAATTCGAATCCGCACCCCTCATAGAGCTTGCGGGCTGCATCCAAGCCCTGGAATGTCCAAAGGTAAGCTCTTGCATAACCGACATTCTTACAAAATTCAATTGCCCTTGAGATCAGGGCTTTTCCGATGCCGGCGTTTTGGAACTTGGGGTGGACGATAAACCAACGCAGTCGAGCCCCATCAGTTTGTGCTTGGCGGCCGTCAATCATGATCGATCCGGCAAATTCTCCTGCCACGGTCGCCACCCACAACCCGTCACGAGCAGGCTGAAAAGAGTTCATAAATTCCGACAATTCCCGCCCAACCTGCGTCTCAAACGACACATCAAATCCCCAGTATTCATTATAGTAAACGGCATGCAATTCCGTGATCTTCCCGATTACCCCCGGATAATAGCCGCATATCTGAACTTCTTTCATTGCCCATCAGCCCCGAATTCTCGCATAAGCATTTCGACTTTCCCAACATAAGCGCCTATGTCGCATTTCCTCTCCAACCCGGAAGCGGACATGTAGCGAACTTTACCGAAAATCGGGCGCTCCTTCCACGGCCTATCGTGCAGCCCGAAAATCCATGCCACATTGGCATAGGAATTAGGATCGCGACCGTCCAAAAAGTATTTGTTGTTCAGCGTCAGAGTTGTTTCGAAAGCCTGTTCCGCGGCAGCGGACCATTCGAGGATCTTCTTGCCCCAATACATGCGCATATAGTTGTGCATGTATCCGGTGACACGCATCTCGTTCATGGCCGCATTCCAATATTCGTCATGGGTTTCCGAGTTTTCAAGCTGCTCGCTGTTATAGATGTATTCCCGCTCGTCTCTTGCGTGCTCCTCAAGGGTCTTGCGGCACCAGTCAGGGATGCTTGAGAATGAATCGTAATCATCGGTATAATGGACAAAATTGCAGGCCAGTTCTCTGCGTACGATCAGTTCCTCAAGAAAGTCTGCACGATTATCTTCCGGAGCAGTTTCCGATTCTCTTACCTGCAAAGCCAGATAGACGGGTGAGATATGGCCAAAATGCAAGTACATACTCATATATGAAGCATCATCGGTTTGGGGTTGGTTGCGGTTTTCGGAATAGTGGGATAGCTTTTTGTCCAGGAACGTCCGCAAATGCTTCTTCGCCTCGGAGTTCCCCCCCTGGAAGATTGCATTTACAGAGCCGACCGAACGATCTATTTTTAAATTTTTTAAGACGGCATCCGTATCTTCCAGCTCCAGGTTTTCAAAAGATAAGTCCAAGGAATTTTTAGTTACTGACCCTTGTTTCAGCTCCACCAGAAACCTATCGACAAGTTTCTGAATCTTTGGACGAATAGTGCGTGCAGCATATTCCGCCTTGTTCGAAACCATCTCGACCGGAACAACGACATCCGATTCAACCTGCACCACCCGGCAGTCAGCTTCCTCAGCTACCTGTTTGCGCCAAGCCTTTTGGTGCCGCAGGTAACCGCGATCGCAAATCATGACTGAAGCTTTTTTGCCAACCGCTAATGCAACCTCGGCCGGATGGCCGCGCCGCACCCCCATTTTGATTCCACGATCAGCCAGGCTCCGCTGCACATCCTTGAGTCCTTCCAAAAGGAAACGGTAATGGCGCGCGTTCGCCTCCGGGTAGTTGTCCATCAGTCCGAATACCACGAGCAAAGGCAGCTCCAATTGATTGGCAAGCTCTATAGCGTACTCCAATGCATGGTTGTATTCCGCCCGCTGGGACTGCTGCATCCAATAGAGCACATACTCCCCTGCCCGCACTTCGCGGTCATTCAACTGTTGAACGCGTTCTTTTTGAATCCCCTGTTGGTTCATCTTTAGTCCTCGCACTCACTTCCCATGCCTCAACCTCAGCCAATAATTCATCCACACTGAAATCGCTCCGATTCCTCTGATAATAGTCTATCGTCACATGCGCATACTTCTGGTACATGTGCTCTCTGGCAGATAACAGAATCGGGTAACAGCGCGCTATTGCCTGCTCGTTGGTCTCATCGGGGTCCTTCTTGTACATGCCTCTCCAAAGCACCGGCCTCGGTCGGGCCAGGTAAGCTTTCAACATTTTTCCCTGGATTTCGCTCGGGGTGGCCAAATGGACAATGATCGTGAGCTGCTGAAGCTTTTGGAGAGAATTCTCACCACTGTAGATAACACTGCCGGTCGAGTCGATAACGATCTTTTCGTTGCTGCCACTCTCGGTGCCTCGAAGATACTTGATGATTTCGGCAAGGACCTCGATTTCCGCTTTCAAGTACTTGGATTCTCGCCCTTCGTAATCCAGTCGATAAGGAAATCCCATCCAGTCTCCCAGAAAGCGAATCGCACTGGTCCGCTCCGTCAGTTCGGGAAAAAGTTTCCTGGCGATCAGATCGTCGCATGGAAAGCGTCTGAAATTCTGTTCTTCCAGTTTTCTGGACCAATAGGACTTGCCGGACCCGGACATGCCGACCAATGTGATCCGCTTGGCATCCGGTGTGAACAAACTACTCATCCGTAAGGCCTACGACATCGCTTGCCCAGCTCAAGGCGGCAGACACGTTGGGAAATCCTATCGTGCTGGTTAACAGTATGATCGCATGGAAGACCTCATCAGTCGTTGCTCCAGCCTGCAAAGCCCTCTTTGTGTGACTGTGAACCGCACCTTCGGAACGAATCGCCGCAGCTGCAGCCAGCTGGATGAGTTGCGAGGTCTTCTCATCTATGGGACCTGCCTGCTTCGCAACCCTGCCAAGATCTTCGACTGCATCGATAAATTCCTTGCGATTGTTTTTGAGCGTTGCAAACCATTCGGGATATTTCTTTTCTGCCATGTCATCCTCCTTGCCAAAGTGGACATGAATTGAATTTAGCATGCCATTTGTCTTCCCATCCTGCAACCGGGAATAGCATAAACTTGATTAGCGTCCATTTACTGCTATTCCGAAATACAAACTTTTGCCGTACGACGCCCCTAGCCGTTCATAAAGCCTCTTGATTTTAACCGCATTATCTCGTAATTATCGAACAGTTTCAAAGCATTCCATAAACGCCCATAACCTGTTGGTGAAGATTGCCGGTTTTATTTGATTGATAGCGTTTGGTGAGGACTTTCTCGCAGACCAAAGCCACACCTGAAAACCATGCATGAGCACAGGTTTGGGTCAAGGTCCCGGTCCACAATAATGCAATCAACTTGGAGGGGGGTTGTCATGCACAAAAAGATTTTGATCGTAGTTGCACTTATCTTGACCGGGTTGTTATTTGAAATTTTCCTCGGTGCACCTGCCGATGCAGAAAGCAACCCAACCATAATCTTTATTTTGGACGCATCGGGCTCAATGTGGGGGCGCGTGGGCAAGGACACCAAAATAGAAGCAGCCCGTAATGTGTTGGGCAAACTCCTTAGCGGCCTGCCTGAAAATACCAGGTTCGGCCTGGTAGCATACGGCCATCGTCACAAAGGTGATTGTCAGGACATCGAGATGATCGCTCTCCCGGGGGCTAGCGAAAAAACAGAATTAGTTCAGGATCTTAACAGCTTAAATCCAAAAGGCAAAACGCCTCTCGCCGCTTCTCTTATTCAAGTCGGCGACTACGTAAAAGACCATGAGAACGAAACCACTGTAGTTCTCGTGAGCGACGGTCTGGAAACATGTGGCGGCGACCCATGTAGTGTGGCTAAAAAACTCCATCAGCAGGGGATCAAAGTCGTCATCCATGTGGTGGGTTTCGATGTTTCAGGAGCGGCCGCTGAGCAGCTGAGATGCATTGCTGAAGCAGGCGGTGGACAATATTTTCAGGCCGACACCAGCGAAAGTCTGGCCGAAGCATTAACTGCAGTTAGCGATCATGTCGCCAAGGGAACGGCGCTGCCGGGACCTCCTCCCCAACCCAAGGTTAAAGCAAACAAAGCAAAAACCAAACGCATTAAGGTTTCGGGGCCCGGTACCATCGAACTTGCCTCGGCAACCTGGGTGGCAATGCCACCCTATTACTGGCTGGTGGTTGATGCTGAAACCGGAGCCGAGGTTGCCCGCTCGAAGAGTGAAATTCTGCGCGTCAAACCCGGCACCTATCAGATTGTATGGCGCCAGGATCAACACGGTGCGGGCGAAGTGATGTTAAACGAAGTGGTGACCGTAAAAAGTGGGAAGAAAATTACAGTGCCGCTGACAACGGGGATACGCATTACCGTGCCGGAAAACGTCAATCCTCCCTATTCATGGAAGCTGGTGGACGATGCAGGGGAGGTAGACGCAGACTTCGGGGGTAATCTGAACCCTCAACTTGTCCCCCCCGGAACCTACCGCCTGATCTGGCGTCAAACAGAGCATGCCCATGGGGATGTAGACCTCGGCAAAGTCACTATTGAACCGGGGAAACTCAAAGAACTTATGCTTGATTTTGGGATTGTCGTCACGCTGCCCGATTGGTTGAAACCGCCGTATTATTTTACATTGCTTGACGAACAGGGTCACCAAATTAGAATGAATGAGGTGGGAACTCAAATAATTCCGCCCGGCACCTACCAGCTTTGCTGGAAACAGACGGAGCACGGATTCAGCGAGATCAAATGGGGTGAGGTCCGAACGCCTTCCAAAGGTTTTGCCGAAATAGCGATTGACAGCGGTTTGACTTTTTTGGCAGGAGATACTCCCAAACCTTATCGCATCTATGTGGAGAACACGACCACCGGCGACTGGGCCGAGATGGCCGACAGCTGGGGACCGATGCCTCTTCCTCCCGGCACTTATAAAGTGGACATGCAAGACAAACAGCATGGGGGGGCAAGGGTGACGCTGATCGATGAATTGCCCATTCAAAAAGGCGAGCTCGTTGAATTGGAGTTGTAGAACTACAGCTTTTCTTTGTTGACCAGGCAGTCCGGTCTCACTTTAAGGTTGGGGTCCACCTCAGCGCTTGCGTAGTCGGCTCCAACCTTTGTCACCTGAACTTTTCCTATGGGGTGCCTGCTTTTATCGACCACCATTAGGGAGTCGCCAACCTGGATTCCGTCCTTTTCCCCAAAACCAAAATTTACTTCACACCCTTCTTTCCGCCGCGTTACCTTGAAGACGGTGGCCAAACCTTTTTGATTGAGCCGCGCCTCTCGCTGAGATGACAGCTTGAAGGAGAGTAACAGACAGACCACCAACAGTGGAAAAGTAACCGCGGTAATAGACCAGGGAGGAAACCCCAGATACTTGCGGAAAATAGAATGAAGGCTATCCCGATAAGCTGCCTCATCCCGGAAAACCATTACGGTATATTGAGATTCTTCTTCGGAAGGTTTTTGCCACCGCAAGAGGGTCTTGAAATGGTACGTACCCGCCTGGACGGAAGGGGCAACATGGACCTTGCCGCGCCACATCCTGCCGCGCCCCTCCACATAATCAACCGTGATGAGCGGAGAATCGGCAACAAAGGTCAAATCCTTCAGAGCAGGAATCCTGTCAGCCGATATTTTTCCGGAAACGAACTCCGTTTTCCCCGGGAAAATGCGGCACAATTCGTTGGGCTCCATATAGCCGGCGAAGACCGTATCCAGCACCGAAACCAGAAAGAGAATACCGAGTACAGCACCGACTCGACTAAGAATTTTGTTCATGTCACCTTCCATTCGCCGGCAAAAGGCTTTTTCAGGAATTAACAGTCACGGATTCAGGCTCCGCAGTGTGCATCTTTCTGATGGCGATTCTGCTCGCAACAACCGTAACCAGTGCCATCGGGATAAAACTTCTGAGGAAAATCCCTGTCATATCATCCTGGAACTGATGCCCGAAATAAATGCAGCCGGTCAATTCAGAAAGGAGCAAAATATCCATGACAATGACTACTATTTTCTGCCTGAAGTTAAGTTCTTTTTTCATCTCTTTTCTTAAGCCTCTTGTTATACAGGTGCAACGATTTAGCCTCCATCCGGAAACCGCGTTTTAGTTCAACCGTTGAGGCTGCATCTGCTTTGGCAGGGCTAAAGCCCTGCGTTGCAGGGTTTCCGGCATCGAGTCATTTCGAGCAAGCGAAATGCCCGTTCATTTAACGGGCATTTCCTGCTTCTATTTTAAACTCGATTACTTCTTACGCAGATCCTGTTTGGAAACATTCATCACCTTAAGTGCCACTCGATCGGTCCCCTTCACTTCGTAGGCGAGCCGTAAAACGTCCCCGGGCTCGGGCGGGATGCCTATTTTGGCATCTGCAACACTGTAACTTGAGACCGTCCCGGTAGGTTCACCGTAAGGGTTTTCCTTACTGAAGTTGAGGTTGTATTCTTCAACGTTGATCACTTTCTCTTCTTTGTTGTAGCTTACGCACTTACCCTGAGAGACCTCGGCGGCAGACGCCAAAGCGGTTAGGCAGAAGATCGCGGCCAGGGTCACACATAGGAAGATCGCTTTTCTTTTCATATGAATAACTCCCTTCGGGTTTGAATTTAACTCTTGTAAGCGGAAGCAGCTTGTTCCCGCAGTTTTTTCTCGCTCAACTCGGCAGCCGCACCCCTAAACATAACCACACAGATCCAAAGAGAGATGATGGTGATCGTCCCGAGGATCAGAGTCGTAGCAGCCCAATCGATCTTATATTGCTTCAGGATGATGGAGAGCATACAACCAAGAACCGCAAATCCGAACGCAATCCGGATTCCGTAGCCCTTTGCATACTTGGTGGCAACGGTTCCGATCTGGGCGCCGATGGCCGCTCCAGTCAGCATCACAAACACTGCAACCAGCTCGATACGGCCCTTCAAAGTGTAGGTAAAGGCCCCGTACAGACCTGAGATCATAACTTCAAACAGGTCGGTGCCAACGGCGATGTGGGTCGGACATCCGATCAGGTAAACCAGAGCAGGCATGCGCAGCAAGCCGCCGCCAATTCCCAAGAAGCCCGCCAGCACACCGGTCAAATAGCTTACCGCGATGGGCAGCCAGGCTGAGCAGGTGAAGCCTGCGGCCTTAAAGTGAACCATCGGGGGAAGATTGATCTTGTGCAGGGTCTTGTACCAGGTGATGCCCTCGGCGCCTTTGTCTCCATCCACGATGCCGGCTTTTTTCTTCTTCTCCGCTTTGAAGTAATCATAGAATACCATCAAGGCAATCAGAGCAAGAAATACGACATAAACCCAGCGCACAACCTTGCCGACCTGGCCGATGCGTTCGAGGTACATGACAATCTGAGCACCGCATTCGATACCCACCATAGTGCCGGCTAACATCACGAAGCCCAGCTTGTAATCGACGTTGCCAAATTTCGAGTGACGCATCGTCGACACCATCGACTTCCCGGCAATGTGGGCGATGTCCGTTCCGATTGCGAAAGCCATTGGAAATCCAAGGATATTTAAACCGGGGGTAACCATCCAGGCGCCACCCATTCCAAAAAATCCACCGATAACTCCAACCGAAAATCCGATAAGGACCAGACCTGGCCAGAAAATCTCAACACCGGCGATGGGCATGTACATATATAACCAATCCATACTTGTCTCCTTTTAAAAGTACAGTTTTTTATGTTCAGGATTAGTGTTCGACGATCTTGCGGGACTTGAGATCCAGCCCCGTACGCGACATAAAGAAATCCATCACCAATCCAAGGAAACATCCGTACGCTGCGGTAAGAACGACCGCCCAAATAGCAAACAAAAGAATATTCGTGTTGTAGAGATTGGCAAAATACTTCATGATGCCCGAAATTCTTCGCGTATCAGCCACCACTACGAGCTCGGAAGCTCCGCCCCCACCAGCAGCCAGGGCCATGGCGGGCAGCACCAGATAGGCCATCATGCATAAGCTGAAACTTTTCGAGAATAATGATTTCATAAATAACTCCTCCCGTTAAAAATGATTTGTTGTAGTGTTTGACCTAACGTGAGTGAAAAACCAACTCTTCCTCTTTTCTCGCCTTCTCCAATCCGAAACATCTCACCTCCTTTTCTAAACTTGCGGCCTCAGCCTTTGTGCCGCTCTATAAGCAATGGGCGTGCCAGGCCTGTTTGCGCGATTTTGCAATATATTCGACAAGCTATTAATATCTCTATATTTTTTATTTTATACGAAAATCCACGGGAGATATGAATTCGCAGAGATGGAGGGTAGATCGGCAACTTTTTGCGTGGAAATACCAAAGACGAACGAATTCTAAAGAGTTCTTGCAAAGGGTATTGCAAGAAAATTGCGGGTGTTTGCGTGATAGCTGATATTACATATATTCCAGTCTGTTAGCTTGTTCCCGTCTGGAAACCCCGGGCTTTTCTGCCCCTCAATGGTGCTGAACTAGCGGATCATTTCCCCCCTTTCGTAAAGCTGACAGTCAGACACCCCCGGCGAAGCCGGTGGCTTGATGAGCGGGGCCGTCTCAAAGACGGTCGCCCTAGTTCCAAGTTCAGTGGTTACGTGTAGGGAGTTCTTTCAAGTATGAACAGCCTAAAACCGACCATCATCTCCGGATTCTTGCTCCCGTATGTAAGTGCGAACCTGTTCGAGTTCGAAACCAACCGTCGAAACAGCATAGCCTCTTGCCCAGAAATGTTCGCCTGTAAAGTTGCGCTGTTTTCCTCCAAATTGTCTGGCAATCGCAATGGCACTTTTCCCTTTGAGAAAGCCTATCACGGAGGCTACCGAATGTTTCGGCGGAATTGCGATACACATGTGGACATGATCTGTCATCAGATGCCCTTCAAGAATCTGGCATTCCTTCTGGCGTGCCAGTTCATGAAATATGGGGCCAAGATTTCTGCGAATTTGTCCAAACACCGTCTTTCTCCGGCGTTTGGGAACGAAAACAACATGATACTTGCAATTCCACTTTGAATGGGACAAGCTTTGGTAAGGTTCTGTCATGGAATTCTCCTCTGGTATTCAAGCTCATCAAACCACCGGAGGAGAATTCTACTCCTGGAACGCTCAAAGCTTTGCAAGTCTCACTGGTCGAACCAGTGGCTTACCAATTTGAGTTAGACACACATGACCCCGTGCTTTTGAAAAGTATCTGTTTTCATTGGCATTACAATTTGCCACCAACAACAGGGAGTCAGCGATTTGGTCCCCCCCTTTTGCAAAGGGGGGTTAGGGGGGATTTTAAAAATGAGCTGTCATCAACAATCCCCCATTACCCGGTTGAATCCTGCGAAGCAGGGCCAAAAGCGGCATTCAACTGGGTGAATCCCCCTTTAAAAAAGTGGGACTTTCGATCGTTCCAGAAGTGGTTAGAGACTTTCGCCTAGCTGTATTGGCTGTTACCCTCCAGAAACCTACAATTCATGCAACGCTGGGCTTCAGCCCTGCTATAAGCGGGACTGAAACGAGCAGCCCTAAAGGACTGCGCTACATGACAAAAGGACTTTCCGGGCTTAGATCGGCTGGCAAAAGTCACATCTCGAAAGTCAATTACTTCGGTTTTTTACAATTTTACAATTTGTAAAAAATCATGACAGAAAGGGATGGGAAGATCAGTATCCAGTTCTTTCGGGCAATCTTTATCAATTTAATTTCAGTCAGTTACCCAAAGTTTTCCGGTGCCATCAGATGGCACATCCTTTGCTTGATAACTGAATTCCGATGGGAGTGAGGTGCCAATTTCCCCTTACCAGTTCGTAGGCGGCTGAAGTAGATGAGGAAACGGTAGATGAAAATATGGCGTGATCTAAATGATGGGCTGAATTTCTCGTGGATCGAGGGTTCTATCTTCCATTCCCTGCGCATAAGAACCAAGCTGCTCATGGCCCTCATTCCCTCCACAATCATTATTTTAGTTGCCACCGGTATCGTCACCAACTGGTTTTCCGGTCAATTTCTGAACGAAGCCATTCAAAGGACAGTGCGTCTGCAAACGCTTGCCCTGGCTCACGAGGTGGAAACGTTTCTCAACCTGTGTAGAGAAGATCTCCTGACGCTCTCCAGGCAACCTCTTGACGAATCCGCGCTGCGGCGCTTTTATGAGTCCAGAAAAGAGATCAGGGGCTGGGCATACGCCGAAACAGCCTATCTTAGCAGCGATGCCCGGGGGTCGGCATACCTTGTCGAATCGAACGGCAGCTATAGAAGCATAACCACCTCGGACATCTCCCTGGTAAGGCCGGACCCTCGCGAATCCGCAGAAAAACTGCAGCCGTTGGGCAAGGATGGAGTGTGGATTTCACCGGTAACCGAAGCCATATACCCTTTTAAATGGGACGCTCCGTACAACAGGCACGTTACAAACAAAGTCATCCGCTTCACTACATTTCATTACAGCGATGACGGCACTGCGGACGGTCTCGTTTTGCTGTCTGTCAGTGCCCTGCGGTTGCGCGATATTTTGTCCCTGTTCAACTCCCCGCACTCCCCCATTTTTGCTTACATCAGGAGTCCCGAGCTCAGATATTCATATTTGTTGGACAACGAAGGTTGGATCTGGTTTCAGTCGCGATCAACCGAGGCAAAAGCAGAAGCACTCTCAACGCAGGTGGCACGCACCGGATTTTCAGGAACCTTTGGTAAACCGGGATTGGAATCCGCCTTTAAACCTCTGCCGAATCACTCACGATACTGGCAAATGGTAAAAGACATCCAACAGGGAAAGCCAGGTATCTTGGCAATGAAAGATGAGGGGAATGAGAAGTCCTCCATGATCGACACGTTTTTTGTGAGCTATGCGCCGGTCCAATTCACATCCAGTCCCGGCCGCGCACCGATTACTTACGCAGGGGTGGCTTTTGTCGATCGCAGCAGACTCGGGCTTTGGGCCGGCTACCGGCAAATTGATGTGATATTCGTCATTACCCTTCTGACCACACTGCTCATTTCAGCCATTATATTCGCTCTTAGTCGCATCATCACCCGCCCCATATTGCGTCTCGCCGGCGCTGTAAACACGATACAGGAAACCGGTGAATTCCGACAAATTGAGTTGCGCGACCATGACTATGAAACCAGTTTTTTGAAGTATTCCATTAACAATATGCTATCCACCATCAAGAATCAGGTGGCGGAAATTCGAATAAAAGATGAGAGGCTGCTGGAATCCACCCAAAAGGAGAGGGCTAAACTTGAGGATGAAATTCGAACGCTCAAGCAAAACTTCTTGTTCCAGAATATTCAGGACATTGTTGGGTTAGGGCCCGTTATCGAATCCCTTAAAACAGATATTTTGAAAGCGGCTTCAGTGGAAGCGGACGTTCTTCTTATCGGCGAGACGGGAACGGGGAAGCAACTGACGGCAGAGGCCATTCACAAGAACGGTCCCCGAGCCAACCGGCCCTTTGTATCAGTGAATTGTGGAGCGCTTGACGAGAACCTTTTGCTCGATGAACTGTTCGGCCATGTGAAGGGTGCCTTTACTGAAGCGAAAACCGACCGCAAGGGTGCTTTTTTGGCCGCCGACGGTGGAACGCTTTTCCTGGACGAGATCGGCACTGCTTCGCCCAAGGTTCAGCAATCACTGCTGCGAGCGATTGCAATGCGCAAGATTTCGCCTCTGGGAAGCGACCGGGAATTCGATGTGGATGTTAGCGTCATCGCAGCGACCAATGAGGAACTGAAGCTTTTGGTCGAAAAAAGCCGATTCCGGGAGGATCTATATTATCGACTGAATGTCATAACAATCCGCTCCCCCGCCCTGAGGGACCACAAGGAAGATATTCCCATATTGGCCGACCATTTTTTAAAAGAAGCGGGCCGCCAGATGAACAAACAATACATCGGCCTGACTCAGGGTGCTTTGGAAAAGTTGAAATTATACAATTGGCCCGGCAACGTACGCGAGCTCAAAAATTGCATCACCCGAGCGGTAGCCATGGCCGAGGGATCGCTAATTCACACGCAGGACATCTCACTGGAAATTGAAGAGCTTTTGCCGCCAAAAAACGGAGCCGTAGAACAACAGACTGAACAGCCTGTACATGCCACCGAGGGACATGCCTCGTCCGTTCCTGCTGGAGTTCCGCTGAACAAGCGGCAGGAGAAGATTCTTTCCGTTCTACTGGAAAGCGGCGAGATCAGTCGCTCTGAATATCAAGAAATAGTAGGTGACGGCCTGCCTACTCGGACCGCAGTATACGATTTGCAGGACATGGTCAAAAAGGGAATCGTGCGCAAGGTCGGACGCGGTCCTGCAGTGCGCTACCGACTCAATAAGCTTCAACGCGGAAGTTAGAAGGAGAGCAGTGCATGGTAAGCAGCTGGAACCCTTTGAAGTTTCTCAAAAAACAGCAGAGCGCAAGCCAGGCCGATCTAGCGGAGATTTTTCAGAAAAAATACAGCAGCTTCAAAGAATTGCTCGACTCCAACTCCGAAATGGCCGCCATCATAGCGGATATCACCAAAAAACTGCAGGGCGAAGATCTGTTCGGCATGTCTTACGTTCGTTCACAAACGGCTCTGGCCGTGTTTCACGCGCTGCGCATGATCAGAGGCCTCAACGCACTCTCCGACAACAACTATGCAACCCTTTATCAAATCCTGGAGGAAATTCAGGGCAGGATTCGCCAGGAAATTCGTGAAAGAGAGGAACAGCCTCTGGAGGACCTGGTACTCTCTTATTATAAAATCAATAAGGATATGGTGGACTGGGTGGGCGGGAAGAATGCTAACCTGGGAGAAGTACTGAATAAAGCAGGGCTGCCGATTCCGGAAGGTTTTGCGATCACCACTCGATCTTACAGGTTCTTCCTGGAAGAAAACGATCTGATCGACCATAT
The DNA here is from genome assembly GCA_963781715.1 of uncultured delta proteobacterium. Lineage (GTDB taxonomy): Bacteria > Desulfobacterota > Syntrophobacteria > Syntrophobacterales > Syntrophobacteraceae > Desulfoferrobacter. Next base: position 1,823,165 of record CAWAGW010000010.1, on the reverse strand, counting down.
TAACAAACAAAAGATGGAATTCAATGCGCAGGACCCCGAAGAAATTCGACGAATAAGCCAGGCCATTCAGAGGCTCATGCTAACTGCCGAAGTGCCGCCCAAACTGGAACAGGAAATATTGAACTCTTACGACACGCTGCTGGATGATATACAAGACCACAGAAAACATTCGGACGGTCTTTGGATGGCAATGAGGAGCAGTGCGGTCGGTGAAGATAGTGAATTGTCGTTTGCCGGACAGTACGTCTCTGTTTTGAACGTGGCCAGAGAAAAATTAGCTTCCACTTACAAGATCATTGTGGCCAGTCTCTACACTCCGAGAGCAATAACCTACCGATTTAACAAAGGCATTCGCGATGAAGACGTGGCCATGAGCGTCGCCTGTCTGCGCATGATAGACTCGGTTACAAGCGGCGTCATGTACTCCCGCCATCCTTTTTACCCGGCCGACGACCACGTCATTATAACCGCCGTCTGGGGTCTTGGACCCTATGCGGTTGACGGAGTTATCACCCCGGATACATACCATGTAGCAAAGGACGCGGGACTGGCAATAATCGAGCGCAATATCTCTCATAAGCCGGTACAGTTGGTGACCGACCCCCAAGGGGGACTGCGAGAAATGGTTGTACCGGAGGTGCAGCAAGACACAGCGTGCCTCGATGACCGGCAGATTAAAGAACTCGCAAGTTACGCCATGAAGCTTGAACAACACTACGGCGGACCCCAGGATACAGAATGGACATTAGACCCGAAGGGGCGACTGTTGATTCTCCAGTCGCGTCCTTTGCACCTCAAACAATCTTCGCAAGCACATTTTAGAGAGCATGCTTTGGAACTCGAAGGCGAGACTGTGCTGGTAGAGGGCGGGCAGGCGGCTTTCCCGGGAGTCGGTTATGGCAAAGCCTATCATGTGCACTCCGAAGAAGATCTTTTCGACTTTCCGGAAGGTGGGGTTTTAATTGCCCGCCATTCTTCCCCCCAATATGTGGTCGTCATGCAGAAGGCTGCCGCTATCGTTACCGATTCCGGAAGTGTAACCGGGCACATGGCCTCCTTAACAAGAGAATTTGAAGTCCCTTCCATTCTGGATGCCAAGACCGCCACCCAGACGATTCCAAATGGAACAGAGATTACGGTCGATGCATACGGATGCAAGGTCTATGCAGGAAAGGTCGAGTCGCTCGTAGCGAAAGTCGTTCAGCGCGAACCATACATGAAGGATACTCCTGTATACGATGCCCTCAAGCGGGTATCAAACTGGATTGTACCACTGCATCTTCTCAGTCCAAAGGCACCAAATTTCACTCAGCGCAACTGCGAATCGCTGCACGACATAATGCGCTATGTCCATGAAGTCTCTTACGGCGAGATGTTCAAGATCAGCGATGTGGTTTCCGGCGGCGAGGGTGCGGCCCTGAAGCTGGAATCGCCCATCCCCCTGGATTTGCACATCATTGATTTGGGGGGAGGCCTGACGGAGCTCAAACCGGGAGCCAAAAAAGTTAAAGTAGACCAGGTAGCCTCCATTCCTTTCAAGGTTTTACTCAAGGGGATGCTGCATGAGGATTTCGTGACCCATGAACCGCGACCCATCGAGCTAAAAGGCTTTCTTTCTGTCATGACGCAGCAAATGCTGGCCCCGCCCAATCTGGCGTCGGAACGCTTTGGCGATCGCAGCTACGCGATCGTCTCCGACAAATATCTCAATTTCAGCTCAAGAGTTGGATACCACTACAGTGTGCTCGACAGCTATTGCGGAGACACCGTCAACAAGAACTACATCACCTTTTCCTTTATGGGAGGAGCTGCTGATGAAGTGCGGCGCAACCGGCGCGCGCGACTCATTGCCCATATTCTTCGGGAATTGCATTTCAGCGTAGATGTGCTTGCGGATCGGACAACCGCACGTTTTCAAAAATATGAACGATCGCTCACCGAGGAGCGGCTTGACATGCTGGGACGGCTGTTGCAATACACCCGCCAGATGGACATGATCATGAATAACGAGCAAAGTGTAAAGGCACTGGCAGACCGCTTCCTGGAAGGGAAATATAAACTGGATTAGGCACTTGGAAGCAGAATCCAGGAGCCAGGAGCCGGAATCAAGGCCCGCACCAAAAAAGGATTTCCGTATCATGGATTCCGGCTTAAAGACCGCCGAAATGACGGCGTCGTGAATTCTCGGGCAGGCTCCTAGGTTCATAGTACAGCAAAATGAGAATTGCTGCATTCGACTTCCACTGCCTTGACCATTGTTTTTTTTTCTTATAGATTGGGTCACTCACTTAGGTTCGACGTCGGCATTCCCCTCTTAACCAAAGGAAAAGGAGTTGGAACTTGTGGGAGACCTATTTCAATTTTCATCGAGCACCTCTTTAGGGAAACTAACCGGTCGCAGGGCTCAGGATCTCGAAGAGCTGCTAAAACTCATAAGAACCTGCCCGGATTCATCCATCTTCTACCACACTTTCTCAGCCTTTCGAAAAATGCGCGAAGTCCAGGTGCCTTACAACAACGATTTCGCCATCTGGATTTCTCAAAATCTGGCAGAGGAGGCCTTGCCGGAAAAACTAACGGCGATCGAACTGGCCGAACACAACACCATCGCGAGTCTAAGGAAGCGCATTGTCACCATCATCGACGACTATAAGAAAGAGGCGCCGGAGGCCTTCGCCAGGACCGCCGCCAAACCCTTTTATCTCTGCGACGCCGTGCGCATTGTCTACCTGACTGATAAATTCGCCTACAATCTGAAATCTTTTCGCGAAGCGCTCGATTCGATCAGTGTGGATTCGATCTATTTTCACTTTATTGAGTCCCGCTTGCACACGCAGCTGCAAACGGATGACTTCTCGCGCTGGATTGACGACAGCCTGGATATGCCGGAACTGGCTGCAAAGATCAGGAACGTAGATATGCATATCTATACCTTGGAAGGCCTGCGCAGAAAAATCGCATCTCTGATTGACGGCCATACCTAAAATCTAATACCCAGAAGGATGACCATGACCTTACCCAGCTTATTCGATTATCGGGACGTTGTGGGAAAGAACGTCGTCGAGGAACTGACTATCCTGGCATCTTATGTCGGCAACCGCTCGATTAAAATGGTCAATTCCACTGCGGTGGGCGGCGGAGTGGCCGAAATGCTGCACCGGGTGGTCCCTTTGCTCAATGAACTGGGCATACAGACCACCTGGGAAGTCATCAAAGGCGAGGCCGAATTTTTTGATATTACAAAATCTTTCCACAATGCACTGCAAGGAAAAGAAGAATATTTCCGAAAGGAAACCTTCGACACGTATCTTCATTATAACGAGCTCAACTATAAGGACATGACCTTCGATGAGGATCTCATCGTGATCCATGACCCTCAGCCGGCGGCCCTTATTCATTGGAATCCAAACCGAAAAAACAAATGGGTGTGGCGCTGCCACATCGATTTGTCACATCCCAATCAACAACTGTGGCACTTCCTGAAAACCTATGTCGATCAATATGACGCGGCTATTTTCTCGTCACCGCTTTTTTCACCCGAACTGGCCATTCCTCAGTATCAGTTCTATCCCACCATCGATCCCCTGGCGGATAAAAACAAAGAATTGGATCGGGACTATGTCGACAGCGTTCTCGATAAGTATGGAATTCCCCGAGACAAACCCCTGGTAACCCAGATCTCACGCTTTGATCCGTGGAAAGATCCGGTAGGGGTTATTCAGGCCTATAAACTGGCCCGCAAGTACGTAGATTGCCGGTTGCTCCTGGTGGGAGACAAAGCTGCCGACGACCCGGAAGCGGAAAAGATCCTGCAGATGGTAAAGGAGGCGGCCGGCGATGATCCTGATATCCATATCATTTATCTGACAAAATCCATCGCCTCAGAGATCAACGCCTTCCAGAGGGCATCCGACGTCGTGTTACAAAAATCCCTGCGGGAGGGATTTGCTCTGACCGTATCCGAAGCATTGTGGAAATGCCGGCCTGTTATAGGCAGCGCGGTTGGCGGCATCCCGGCTCAGATCATCCATGGCTACACCGGCGTTCTCGTTCATTCGGTTGAAGGAGCCAGCCTGCAGATTCGGGGTCTTCTCAATCAACCCGATTTTGCCGAGAAACTGGGTAAGAATGGTCACCAAAGAGTGAAAGACGAATTTTTGATCACGCAGAATCTAAAACGCTATTTACTTCTTTTGCTAGCGCTCGAACGGCCGAACGAAAGCACTATCTTCCTGGATTAATACAGGGAATAACGCCGTATTCTTCTCAGTTTAACTTGACACCTCAGCTATTTGTGACTACATAAAGACTACTTATTAAACGAAATCGAAAGGAGATTTTAATGGTTCATGTTTCGGAAGAGGCGGATAAGGTTTTAAAGGAGTACTTCAAGGATAAGGAGATTTCTCCTATCCGGATATTTCTTCATTCGGGTGGTTGAGGCGGACCTTCGCTGACATTGGTTCTGGACGAACCTAAAGAGAGTGATACGGTGTTCAAAGTGAATGGTTACACGATGATCATGGACAAAGACCTGCAAGAATCGACCAAAGAGGTAACGGTGGACTATGTAAATTACGGTATCCGCGCGGGCTTTCAAGTGACTTCACAAGTGCCCGTAGCAGGCGGTGGGGGTTGCGGCAGTTCTTGTAGCTGTTAAAGATATTTCTAGAAATTTAATAAGTTAAGCATATACGTTCACGACAAAACGGGGAAATATTTCCCCGTTTTATTTTTTGGACAGTTTTTCATCTGTGCGGAAGGAAGGGAGTTGGTTTCCTTCCGAAACATTCTTTTCTAACCCAGTGCAGTCCTTTAGGGCTGCTAATCCAAGCAGGGCTAAAGCCCTGCGCTACACATTCTCGGAGATTAGTTAATCAAACTCTGAATGGGTGCGGGAATGCGCCCGCCCAAGGCGATAAAATCGTTGGCTTCAACGTTTTTGGCAACACCCATGATCGCCGTCTCGCCCAGTAATCCGCCAAAATAAGCCTTCTCCCCTGCCCTCTTCCCGGGAACGGGGATCAACCGTGCTGCAGTTGTCTTTTTATTAATCACCCCGATGGCCATTTCGTCTGCAATGATGGCAGCGATGGTTTCCGCGGAAATATCCCCGGGTAGAGCAACCATGTCAAGGCCGACCGAACAAACGCTGGTCATAGCCTCGAGCTTCTCGAGTGACAGATCCCCTCTTTGTACCGCAGCTGCAATGTTCAGATCCTCGCTTACCGGTATAAAAGCCCCGCTTAGTCCACCCACGTAAGAGCTCGCAAATGCTCCCCCCTTTTTCACCGCGTCATTCAAAAGGGCGAGCAGAGCTGTAGAACCCGGCGATCCGATGCTCTTCAACCCCAGACTTTGAAAGATCTCGCCCACGCTGTCCCCCACATTGGGTGTAGGTGCAAGAGACAAATCAACTACCCCAAAAGGAACCGCGAGTCTCTGCGCAACCTGCCGACCGATGAGTTCACCGACTCTGGTCACCTTGAAGGCAGTCCTTTTGATGATTTCCGACAGGCGGCCCAGATCGAGCTTTGGATCTGCGGCGCGAGCGCGGTCGATTGCTTTCTTGACTACGCCCGGTCCGCTGACCCCGACATTAATGACGGCGTCCGGTTCTCCCACCCCGAGATAGGCACCGGCCATGAACGGGATGTCTTGTGGAATATTGGCAAATACGCACAATTTGGCACATGCAATTCCATCTGCATCCGCTGTGAGTTCAGCAGCCCTCTTGATGGTCTTACCCATGAGGTAAACCGCATCCATATTGATCCCGGCTCGAGTGGATGCCACATTCACCGAGGCGCACACCCGATTTGTGGCTGCAAGGGATTCGGGAATGGCCTCGATGAGCGCTCTATCCCCTCTGGTAAAGCCCTTCTCAACCAGCGCACTGAATCCTCCGATAAAATCGATCTTTATGGTCCGGGCTGATTCATCCAGGGTTTGTGCAATGTCTATCATCTGTTCGGTGGAAAAAGAGCAACCGGCAACGGCGATGGGGCTTACGGCAATTCGCTTGTTGACGATCGGGATTCCATACTTGTCCCCAACTTCATCACAGATCGCTACAAGATTTTGAGCCAATCGCAGGATTTTGTTTTCAACATTCTTTTTGAACCGTTCCAGATCATGGCTGGCGCAGTCAAACAGGCTGATTCCAAGTGTTACCGCCCGCACATCCAGATGCTCGTTTTTGAGCATTTCAAGGGTAGATAAGACCTCACGATCGCTTAACATATTCTTCTACTCGACGTTTTTTGGCTGGTCTCCATCCATCGGCCCCCCCTCTAAGAGCGTCTCCGAGAATTCAACGTCCCCCTGCAGCGCAGTCACGCCATAAGATGACTGCTTGTCAAGGAGGCTGCCTCACAGTACCGCCTTTGTCATTTCGAATCACGCCTTGACGTGATGAGAAATCTGCACAACGAAATGGTTCTGTGAACAAGATTTCTCGCCGTCAGTTCGAAATGCCAATTCTCGGGCAGTCTCTTCGACAGCGCTAGAGCCCTGCACTACAATGGGGTCATACAGGATTCGAAGATAAACACCAGTTAAACAGTTTGATAAGATCCAAATTTTACCAGTACCTCGGTCGGTCAACAGGTACGATGGTAAACGTATTTCATTGCTCGATCAACTGCAATAAATGCCTACTCGGTGCAAAAAAAGCATTCATCCCCAAAGAGTGAGTACCCAAACTGTTGTGAAAACACTCTTAGAGCCTGTCTGGAAAATGCCCTTTTGTCATTTGGAGCGGAGCCTAGCGGAATGTGAAGTCTTTCAAACAAGCCACTCTTCGGCCAAAAGATTTCTCGCCTTCGGCTCGAAATGACAAATTTCAGGCAGGCTCTTAGAGAGCCATAGAACAGGGTGCAAACTATCCAGTTGATTAGCCGATGAATAAACAAACCGGTTTAAAAAAACTGTGGCAACACCAACTAAAAAGAGTAAAATAGACTAGATCACAGATGGGGGGATTAGCCACATGGAGACAAAATCGTCAGTCAAACACTTGCCGAGAGCGCTTGGCATCTCCGCTCTCATATTCGGGTTCGCAGCCGTTGCGCTTTTAAGTTGCAGTAGTTTTTTGATCAACTACGATGGCGCCAAAATTCGCGAAGGTTATGAGATTCCTCTGGTGCCGGAGGATAAGAAATTGGGGCACTACACCACTCTGGACTTGACCGTTGATTATGAATATCAGCTAAAAGGCGATTCCCTTCAGATGTCGGGCAAAGTTCGTTTTGCCGACTACCTTACCCGCGAATATGGTTTGCGATATTTTAATTTGAGTCTTCTTTTTGCAGATGGCGAGAACAACATCATCGGCAACGTGGCACTCACGAGTGCGGGCTACGGCGGCCCGATAACTTTTAACAAGACGCTGAAACTTCCAGATCAAACCAAGACGATGGCTTTTGCTTTTACCTATACAGGCCACTCGATGGGCGGCGGCGAGGGCGGTGGACCCTGGGATTTCTGGGACTACCCAATCGTTCGATAGTCTGCTGGTTGAGTTTGGCCGCTAAACACGGTGGATCGCCTCAAAGATGTCTCGATGTTGAAGGCTGACATCGAGATCCAATTCCTGTGCCCTTTCCCGCAACGCAGCACGAAACGCTTGCTGATCCGTATCGACGGGAACATCCACTTCATAAATCATGACGTTACTCAGCGGGTCATCACCTCCCCGAAAGACTGCCTTGAGATTAGTGATGTTGATTCCAAAGCGAAACATGACATCCGTCATGCCGCCCACCAGGCCGAGCCTATCGGGACCAATGGTAGTGATCACAAAAGGCTCGCTTTCTGGAGCTGTCCACTCCCCGGCCGGAGTCATTTTTTTCAGATGAATAGAAAGTCCCAGCCCGGCGAGTTTGGATTGCAGGCCGGCGAGTAAATCCTGCTCTACTTGCTGGTCCGGTATCGAAGCAATAAAAACACCAGCGAATTCGGTTTGCAGAATCGTCTGACTCACGTCTTCAATATTGCATTGATGTTCGAAAAGCGTTTGCGAAACCGCAGCCACGATGCCCGGCCGATCATACCCTAACACTGAAATGACTACCTTTTTCATCTCTTTTTACTCATATTAACATGGGATGATTGCAACGGTTTAGGCTTCCGGTTGTGGTTCCTATCATGCTCTGAACCGACCCAAATGTTTGTGGCGAGGCTGAGAACAGACGACAACCTATCGTTCCTGTGGTCAGGGGATGCATTCCTATTGGCCGAAGCCGGTTCGAAGCAGCGCATCGCGGCTGATCATACCTTTGAATCTGCCTTCCGAATCAAGTACGGGCAAACGCTTGAGTGCCTTTTCGGTCATTATTTTTATGGCTTCGTCAATGGTGGCATCTTCCCCCACGGAGAACAAATCTGTTTTCATCACGTCGGCCGCCGTTCTAGCCTTCAAATCCTCACTCACTTCCCTTTGCATGCGACCGCGCTCGGTGAATGGAATTTTGCTTACAAAATAGTCCCAGATCCCAGGATGATAGTCGTAGAACATGGTCAACAAATCTCGATCGGAAATCATCCCCAGAAAGACTCCATCATGGTCCACCACCGCTACACGCTGGATGTCGTTGGCATCGATGATCCGCATCACCTCTTCAACCGAGGTCTCAGGAGATACAGCTTGGGTGTCGCGACGCATGATATCAGAAACCAGCTGCAGGTTATCCACCTCAATTCTCTGCCCCCGCATTGCCTTCCAGTCCGGCGACTCCTTCATGATGGTGCGGAATATGTCCAAACGTGAGACGATACCTACCAGCTTGCCATCGTTGTCCGTAACCGGGAGGCGTTTTAACTTCTTCATCAACATCAGGTTTACGGCTTCGGTGGCCAACTCATCCTCTTCAATGGAGACAGCAGGACTCGACATTATTTCATGAGCCTTTCTGGTAGCAAGCGATTCCAGCACCGCATCCAATTTGCCACGCTCAGATGCGGCCAGAAGACCCAGGCGCATGGGAATCCCCGCTCGATACACCAGATCTCCCTGGGTGATAACCCCTACCGGGTGATTAGAGTCGTCAACCACGGGAAGGCCGGAAAATATAGACGAGAGCAGGAGTTTAGCCACTTCGTCTAACGTAGTGGCGGGGGTAGCCGTTTTAGGTGATGAGGTCATGATGTCTCTTACTTTGAATTCCCTGGGGAGTAGCCTCCGGTAAGTCTTATGAGCCACGATATCCATCTCCCGAAGAGCCACTACGCCTTCACCGACCATCTTCTCTATGGTGGGAAGAACCAGAGTCAATTCCGGGGAGGGCAGCACGATCTCGATCTTAATGGGCATATTGAAAGAAAGCACCAGGATGTTTTGGGTGGCAATGTCACCATTCTCATATGAACCCCCGATCCCCCTGGTAATGATGCATCGGGCGGCTATCTTCAGTCCGCGGATATACTCAATGATGGCATCCTGCAGCGGCTTGCCCGCACAGCGTGCCTCTTCATTGCTGTAAATCTCTATGACGCTATATTTCAGAGGCATGACTCTTAGTCCCTTCGGGTTCGAGCGCAAATCTCATTCAGTAACGCTCCTGCATGCGCCCCTTGAAAATGCTTCTACCTTAGCACTCCACCGACATTCAAGGCCTGAGAACACGAACCAGCCAGATGCCGCCTAACACCAGGAAAAGCCCTGCAGCATTATTGACTATGATATTCGTCACAGCAACCAACCAAGTGTCGCCGCGAATGGAGTTGACGGTCTCCAGAGCATACGTTGAAAAAGTGGTCAGAGCTCCCAGAAAACCCGTCATAAACAGTAACCGAGCAGAAGGACTGAGGAGGTTGGTGCGTTCTACCAGGGCAAAAGACACGCCAATCAGAAAGCACCCCGTCAAATTGGCGATAAGAGTGCCCCAAGGAAAGCGCGCCCCAATGAGTCTGCCCGCCATCAGCGCCACGCCGTAGCGGCACAAAGCGCCGAGGCTTCCTCCAATCATGACCAACAATATTCTTGTGAGTACCAGTTTCATTCTATCCTTCGGCAAGCATCTTCAGCTTGAAAGGATGTGGAAGTTGTCAGCGGCAGTGTTGCCTGGTCCCATTGAGTTACTGACTGAAAATGGGTTTGCGTTTTTCGAGAAAAGCACTGACCCCTTCCTGACCATCCGGATGGGCGGAACACTTGACAATTCCTTCCCTCTCAAGTTCTAGTTGGGTTTCCATGCTGTTGTTGAAAGAATCCGTGAGCAGTCTTTTGGACCATCCAAAAGAATTGAGAGATTTCTTTGTCAACTCATTGAGCATTTCCAATGCAGCTTCGAGCCCCTTCCCGTCTTCCACAACCTTAGTGACCAAGCCCCACTCCAATGCCTGTTGGGCACTGATGGGGTTGTCAAAAGCTGCAATTTCCAGAGCTTTGGCAAGACCCACCATTCTGGGCAGGGTAAAGGTGCCGCCGCCATCGATGGATAAACCGCTGGAAGTGTAGGCTTGCTTCAGAATAGCCGAAGTCTCCATAACGCGAAAATCGCAGGCCAGAGCCAGCGAAAACCCGGCACCGGCAGCCACTCCATTGATTGCAGCCACAATGGGTTTTGCCATACGCCGAATTTCAACCACGGCCAGATGGAATCGCCCTGCCAGGCTATGGAACGAAGAACTCACGCTCTCGGAGAATTGGGTTGCCCATTTGAGGTCGCCGCCCGAACAGAACGCTTTGCCTTGGCCGATCAGAACAATCCCTTTGGTACTCATGTCCGTAGCTAGTTTTGTTAGACCGTCGGAAAGCTGAATCACCAGTTCTGCATTGAGCGCATTGTAGGCTTCGGGCCGATTCAACATCACCTCGGCAATTTCACCATGACGCCTGATCTCAACCGGATTGCCCATAGCTTTTTTCCTTCCTTATTTTATTAAAAACGGGGCACAACGCTTCAGGGAATCATCTCCTCTGCTCGCCCTTCATTGCCGGACGTTACACTTTCCTCGACGGCAACCCTACCATATCAGTTCTCAGCCTGATTCTATAAGTTATCATGGAATCTGCCGAGTATACAGCCAGTGCCGTCCAGATGAGAATAAACGTCCACACCTGCGCACTGGAGATCGGTTCCAGAAAAACAAAAACAGCGAACAAAAAGAAACAACTGGGCACAATGTATTGTAGAAAACCCAACGTGGAAAGGTAAAGTTTCTTTGCACCCAGGTTAAAGAGAAGCAGCGGAAGGGCAGTAACGAGGGCGGAAGCCATGAGCAGGAGGTCTATTCTGAGGCCAAGGCGGATAAATGCGCCGGTCCCGAGGTGATTCAAGTAGATAAGATAGCCTAGAGCAAATGGGGTCAGGATCAGAGTCTCAATGGTGAGGCCAATCAATGGACCGACCGGTGCGACTTTTCGAATCAGCCCATACAGTCCGAAAGATAAAGCAAGAGACAGGGCAATCCATGGAAAAGCCCCCAACTTGAAAGTCATGAAAAGGACACCTATTGCGGCCAACAGCACCGCCAGCGTCTGTAAGGGTCGCAGTCGCTCCCTGAGGAAAACCATCCCCAAAAAAACACTGAGAAGCGGGTTGATGTAATAGCCGAGACTCGTCTGCAGCACGTGTCCACTGTTTACAGCCCAGATGAAGATGAGCCAATTGCAGGCCACAAAAAACGTTGTAGCCACAAGGATAAGCAGGATTCTTGGGCTGCGCAGAACACTCTTGAGTTCACTCCAGCGGTTTTGCCATACAACCAGAGGAACCAGGAAAAGAAAGGACCAGACGACACGATGCATCAGGATTTCAAAAGCAGGGATTCCTGATAAAGTCTTCCAGTAAATAGGGCTCGCCCCCCAAATGAGGAAAGCCGATGTCGCACAAACAAATCCCTTGGAGGATTGGTGCGTCATTGCCATGACGACTCCTGCAGTATAATGATTGGTTAGTGAGATTTACCGGGCACGGACCATACTTCCAAACCCGCCTCGTATACCACGCCTTCTAATCATAATGGGCGGGTGGTTCATTTTCACGAACGCTAACGGCCAACCCGCCTTTTTCGGAAATCCCTATGCTCGCTTCTTCAATCACCCCAATAGCAACTTGTCTGCCCCCTGAAAACAGGAATTTCTCACCGGATTCCAGGCAGTAATCCAAAGCTTTTCGGGCAAGCATTTAATCAAGCACTTCTGCCCCCTCAAATCAATCCCTATGATCAATCTTCTGAACATATTGATGATCATTTCCCCACCTTGCGCAGAAATCCTTCACCGCACAGCACTCGTAAACTGCAAGGAAATGAATAGGTTGGCAATTGCAAATCTTCAAGCAACCGAATCTGCTTTTATGCCTCTAGTACAGCTGATCCCGATCATCACCTCTTGCGGTTCCTCTAAATATGTCTATTTTATCAATGCAATTTTCGATTTCATTGAATCGTCAAAGGAGTAACGATAATAACCATGAATGATACTGCCCATGAAATTATCCGCTGCCGACATTGCGGGACCAAAAATCGGGTTCCGGTTGATAAATCCGGGTCCGTTCCACGCTGCGGCAAATGCCACCAACCTTTGCAGCCCGAGCAACAAGGAGCGGCGGGGGAGGCTGTGGTGCTGCGATGCAGCGAATGCCACACAAAAAACCGGATACGCCCGGATCACTTAAATGACGAAGCAAAATGCGGGAAATGCGGAGCACGGCTGCACACTAAGGATCTTTTCGAAGCCCAACCGTTCATGATTTCCGACATGAACTTTCAGGACAAAGTGCTCAAATCGCCTCTTCCCGTGCTGATATTCGCCATGTCACCTTCGTGTCCGTCCTGCAACATGGTGGCGCCTCATGTGGATGCCTTCGCCAAGGAAAGCAAAGGAAAAATCCGGGTGGGCAGGCTGAATATTCAGTTCAATCCCCAACTGGCTTCAAGATTCAACATAATGAGTGTCCCTTATCTTCTGATTTTTGATCGGGGAGAACTGATGGAAGAACTTCCCGGCGGGCTGGATAAGCATCAGTTGATGATGAAGATGACCAAATATCTGTATTGAAACACACATCATCTCTTCTTCATTTCCTCTTCCCGTACAAGCCGCCGCAAAACCTTGCCGCTGGCTGTTTTCGGCACTTCATCCAAAAACTCGATCTCGCGCGGAACCTTGTCTGCGGCCATCGCTTTTTTGCAGAAAGGAAGTATTTCTTCTTCAGTAATGCGATCCTTTTATTCATCCTTGATTGAAATCAACGCCTTGGGGGATTCTCCCCGATACGAATCGGGAACCCCTACCACCACAACTTCCCTGGTGGCCGGATGTTTGTACAGAACGTCTTCCAGTTCGCGCGGCCAAACCTTGAAACCTGAAGCGATGATCATGTCCTTTTTACGGTCGACCAGATAGATTCAGCCCTGTTCGTCCATCTTTACAATGTCGTCGGTGTGGCATCAGCCGTCAACAAAAATGGCGCTGGTTTCTTCGGGTTTGTTCCAGTAGCCTTGCACGATCTGCGGCAGCAATTCTCACTATGCCACATTCATGCTCCGCCCAAGAGTAGCCGCGGCGCTGCGACGAATCTTTTAAGCCGACCATGGTCGCCAAAGATTCCTCGCTTCGATCGCCCGGCATTGATGCCCGTGAGTTATGTCGCAGTTTTTCCATCGGTCGTATCTTATCTTTGCTTCAATCGTGGAGTTGAACTTTTTGGCGCAAATGGTGCGATGCGAAAAATCATACCCTTCAGCTTCAGGACGGAGTATATTTATCTGAAATCATCAGTTCTTAGTGCAGCGCTTTAGGGCTGCTTCGGGTGAACAGCGGTGAAGTTTTGCATTACCTGACAATGCGACACACTTGCCCCCGTGGGGTTGGACGAGTTGCAGTTGTAGGTCAGGTTGCGACCAACCGGAGTTACCTGACACATTCTGGCTTGAAGATGTTCAAAAGGGCTCACTTTTGATAGTCATGAGATGCCCGGCCCATGGAGATGGCACTTTATGAAATTCAGACGCAAGAAAATGAGTTTATGTGTCGGGAAGTACATCTTCGTGAGCCTTTGCCTCGCCATTTTTTTAGTGCAGCCCGGTTGCGTATCCTATCGGCCTGTTCCTGTGGATCAGGTGCCATTTCGCGAACACCTCAGCACCTCGACTGACGGTGATATTGCTGCTGCTGCAGCCGTATTGAGTGCAGAAGAGAGCCGCAAAATATTTGGAGTCGACTTATATTCGCACGGCATTCAGCCGGTTTGGCTGGAAATAGAAAACAAGTCTGATTCCACTCTCGTGTTCTTCGAGCGCAGCGTCGATCCTCACTACTTCTCACACATGGAGGCGGCTCAAAACGCGCATATTTCTGTCTGGGGGCCTTTCCTCGATCACGGCCTGTTTTCAGTAATGCTTTGGCCGCTGCTTCCTCTCGCCCCGATTCGAGCATTGTCGGCTTCAGCGGCGAATAGAGACATGGATGAGTATTTTGACGATGCCGGGATCGGCAACGAAGCACTTTCTCCAGGCGAACGGGTGGAAGGCTTTGTTTTCACTCACGTCGATGCCGGCACGAAAAGGATACCGGTCTGCCTTGTAGGTGCCGACCAAAGACACACCTGCACCCTTTTTTTGAAAGTGCGAGGAACTGTTGTTGATCATGATTTAGTAAAGTTCGAATTGATCTACGGGGCAAATGAGTATGTTGATCACGACTGGCAGTCGTTTGTCGATCGGCTGGCAGCGATGGCATGCTGTACAACCAATGCTCAGGGGACCAAGCAAGGCGACCCGATCAACCTGGCGCTCATTGGAGAACTTGATGATGTTTTGCAGGCCTTCACACTGGCAGGCTGGAATGAAACGGAACCTCTGAGCCTTTCTACTTCTTGGCGAGCCGCGCGCAGCTTTTTAAAAGGAGCAAGCTACCGCAATTCTCCGGTCAGCAACCTCTACTTATTTGGTCGGAGCCAGGACTTTGCTTTGCAAAAGGCGCGTGACACCATCAATGCGCGCAACCATCTGCGCTTATGGCAAAGTCCCTGGCGGGTCGAAGGAAAAGCGGTTTGGGTGGGACAGGTGAGTCGCGACATTGGTGTAAGGCCCACCTGGAAGACCTGGAACCTGACAACGCATAAGATTGATCCAGACATTGACGATGCCCGGGACAACGTGCTCGGTGATCTGGTGGAAACCGGGCGAGTTTCCGCGGTAGGTTTTGTCAAAGCAAACCATGAACGCAAACGTGAAGCACCCGGGCGGAATCTTACCGGCGATCCTTACTATACCGACGGCGAGCGCCTGGTGGTCGTGATCCAAGGCGAGGAAACAGATCTGCATGTGTTTGACTGGCACACCAGAAGCTTCAAAAAAATTTCCCGCAAAGATCAATAACCAATCACAATGAAAAATGAAATGACGATCGAAGAGGACCTCCTGCCTCATTTGGGCAATGTATACTGATCGAGGTTTAAATGCTTCACTTTTGACCTTTACCCCAGAGAACGCGGAGAAAGCCCCTTAGAATAGAACTCTGCGCCCTCAGCGGTGAAAAATAATAATCTCAACTTTCAAGAGTATCGTTCGTGCTGGAGCGGTCCTGCTTCGAGCGGACCGCTCCGCACTGCATTATACCTTCAGGGAAGGAAGTCCGAGCTTTGCGCGTTTTTCTTCGATGTGTCTGCGCATGGCAAGTGCGGCCTTTTCCGGATCCGGTTCAACCTGGAAAGTCGCTCCGACCACATCCTTCAGCCCTTCAGTCAGGAGTTTTACAACGTTCATACTGCCGGTGATGGGAGGCATTGGTCCCAGCACGGTGTAAACGCCGGATGCCACAAAATAAGCACCAATGGCAACCGCCTTTTCCGAATACCATTCGGGGGCGGCGCCGGCGATGGGCAAGTCGCTTATGTCGGTTCCCAACGCGTTAGCCAAAGCCGATGCCAGCACCAGGATACGCACGTTATCGACACAGCTGCCCATGTGGAGGACCGGCGGTATGCCGAGCGCACCGCATATTTCACGCAAACCGGGGCCGGCCATCCGGGCGGCTTCCGCAATTTTGAAACCGGCTTTGGATGTGGCAACGGCCGCACAGCCAGTATCCACTACCAGGATATCGTTTTCGATAAGTCTTTTGGCCAAAGTCACGTGCCCATAGTCCTGCTTGATTCTTGGATTGTTGCAACCGACTATGCCCACTGCACCGCGGATTTTCCCGGATTTCAGAGCGTCGATCAGCGGCTGCGGAGTGCCCCCC
This sequence comes from uncultured delta proteobacterium, assembly GCA_963781715.1. GTDB lineage: Bacteria > Desulfobacterota > Syntrophobacteria > Syntrophobacterales > Syntrophobacteraceae > Desulfoferrobacter. The sequence continues at coordinate 1,806,970 of CAWAGW010000010.1, read as the reverse complement.
AGTGCATCGACAATGGTCTCCACGGAAAAGCCGCCGATGGATTTTACCGGTTCGACGGGAATGTAGACCTCACCCCGATTGGTAAAGTTTTCAATCGCCTCTTTGACCACTTCTCGAGCTTTCTCAGCGGCGTTTTCGGGATGGAATTCACGGTGTTCCATCCCGGGGAAACGGGCTTTATCGCTGGTAGAGATCATTCGGGTATGGTAGCAGGCCGCAACACTGCCCAGAGAAGGCATAATACACTGGTAGTCGACAATCATCATATCCACTGCGCCGGTGGTCAGAACCAATTCGGTCGTCAAGTGATTTCCCGCCATGGGAATTCCGTTTCGCATCAGCAGTTCGTTGCCGGTGCAACAAACCCCGGCCAGGTTGATTCCGGCTGCACCATTCTGTTTGGCCAGCTGCAGCAGATCCTCGGATTGGCAGGCGTGCAGAACCATTTCCGATACAACAGGATTATGACCGTGTACGATGATGTTGACATGATCTTTCTTGAGCACCCCAACATTGACTGCCGTGACGGCTGGCTTGGGGGTTCCGAACAGGATGTCGGAAACTTCTGTTGCGATCATCGACCCGCCCCAGCCGTCCGACAGGGCGTTGCGCAAGCTGTGCAGCAGAAGAGTTTGCCAGTTGTTGTCCACTCCCATATGAGTTCGGTGCATCATTTCGGAAGTTTCCCGATCGATGCCCCTCGGTGTGATGTTCAACTTATCCCAGATTTCACGCCGTTTAGCGGGCGCCCGCTGCAGCAAAGTCAAGGATTTCCGGCGGGTACCGAAATCTTCCTGCATGGCGTAGGCCAGTTCCCCTGCAATTTGAGCAGGATCCTTTCCGTCTGCTGCGATCCCGTATTCCGCAGCCACACGTTTGAGTTTATCCACGTCCCGAATTTGGTAGCCGACGGCTTTACCTTTGGCCACTTCATCCAATACGTCGATCAGATCTCTTCCATGATCGGAATGCGAGGCAGCCCCGGCTGCAATCATACGCCCGAGGTTGCGGGCCACAATAATATCGGCGTCGGCGCCGCACACGCCCTTCTGCGGGCCCTCTCCGAAAGGATCGATGCGGCAGGGACCCATCACGCAAATCCGGCAGCTCAAGCCCATTTCACAATAGCCACACTGCGGAAGCTGATTTTCAAACCGGTCCCATACGGTTTCCACCTGGTCTCTGCGCGCCTTTTCGAGGAGCAACTGGCCGTCCCGTGTTATCGTGCGATTTGCAAATGAATCATTCATGACTGACTCCTTCCCTGACCGATTTCGATTTGCTGTCTTTTGTGGGCATTTAAGACCGTAAAACCAGGAGCGAGGTCTGCCTGGAACACCCCGGGGGAAACACTCCTCGCGATCTCATTCGTCTTGCGTTTCAATGCCTTCGATGGTTCCTCGAAGGTGAGTGCATTCACTTTGCACACCTCAACACAGGCTGGAATCAGGCCCTGCATCTGGCGTTCGAAGCAGTTGTCGCATTTGACCGCAACCACCTTGCCGGGTGGGGCATAGCAATGCTGATGGTAGCGTATCACGCCAAACGGACAAGCCATGGCGCAAGAGGCGCAATTGATGCAAATGTCTGGATCGATCAAGACCGTGTCTAAACCCAAATCGCGGGAGATAGCGCCAGGCAGGCAGGCCAGTTGGCAGGGGGCCGGATCGCAGTGCCGGCAGCGATTGGGAAATCCCTCGTTGAACAGTCCGACACCGACATGTATGCGCGGTTTGGGCAGGGGATTCTCCAATGCTGCAGCAAAAAGATTCTTGGTCTTCGAGTGCGCCGTCGCGCAAGCATGCATGCATTGCATACAGCCCACACAACGCTCCGGATGAACGATGACTTTTTTCATGATGCCTCCTTATTAAAATTCCCGGCTGGCAGCAAATTCGCAACCAAACCGCTTTACATAAGCACCTGGCTGTAGTTAAAAGAAGGTGACAAAATTTTTTCCTTGGGGATTTTCACAGCCATCTCAGTTTGCATCAAAGCAACCAGGATGCCCCCTTGTTCGATGGCATTGACCAGCGTCATACCGACAAGTCGATCATCGAGGAACACCAGCTTACGGTAGGCTTGCCGATATCGATCCTCGCCGGCGATGATTTCATACTGCCCATCATGCGGTGCATTGACGACGCCTGCCGTCATGACATCCAGTCCAAAAATCCGGATAACGTTGCGACTCAGGCTTCCTTTGTACCCGACGTTGCGCCCTGCCATGTTCATACCCGCTATACGGCCCTGAGAAACCGCCTCCGGCCAGATGGCGTTGACCCACCGGGTGTTGCGTGCAACGTCAACCAGTTCCGCCACGTCACCAGCCGCATAAATGTCCGGAGCGGACGTTTCGAGTTGGCGATTCACCAAAATGCCCAAATCCAATTGAATCTCCTCTTTTGGCACGAAAGAATGGGCCGGAGTCACCCCTTTGCCTATCACCACAATATCGCAGTCAAGTTCGGCTCCGTCGGATAAAAAAGCCCGTTGAACTGTGCCGTTGCCGTCGAAACCGATCACGTGCGTTTCAACCTGGACATCCAGGCCCCGCTTTACGAGCTCATCCTGAATCATTTGGCCGGCTCGCGGGTCGACCTGCAGTGAGAGTGGATAGCCGGATCGTATCAGCATGGTCACCTTGATGCCGCGGTGGAGCAATCCGTACGCCGCCTTGAATCCAACCAGACCTCCCCCCAAAACGAGCGCCGTGCGCGCAGAAGGAACTGCTTCCAGCATGCCGCGGACGTGCTCCTGAGTGCGCATGAAATAGATATTTTTCAAGTGCAGGTTGTCCGCTTTGATAGGCCGCGGGTCCGCGCCGGTTGCAATCAATAGCTTGTCATAGGGAATGCTCCGCTCCCCTTGGACAGTGACTGTTTTATTGTGAGTTTGTATGGCCGTGACCCGATTTCCCAAAACAGCTCTGATCTTAAGGCGGTCATAAAAATCAGCTGGGCGGATGGGCAGTCGATCGTGTCCGACGGAGCCTTCCAAAACCATACTGATCATGGGCCTGCAGTACGGAGGAAAGGGTTCATCGCCGATCAACGTGATAGAACCGTCAGCATCCATTTGGCGTATCATTTCGGCTGCGCTGATTCCGGCAATGCCGTTGCCGATAATCACATATTCCATATTGACCTCCTGCAGCGGAGCACAATCAAGAGCCCAAGAAAGAAAGGCAGATGGTAATTTATTAGAATATTTTCAGGTTGGATAAATTTAGAAGATTTGAAGCAGCTGTGTCAAAAAGAAAAATCGGCGCGGCGATCCAAGGGATTGATCCGATCTAACAGTGCAACCTTCTATCCTTGAAAGGATAGAAGGTTGCGGACTTGACTCATGGAAAAACAAAAAGCGGCCCTCGCAGGCCGCTTTTTTAGTTAGGCGGTTGAAGAATACCCGATCAAATAAAAGCTGATAATGACCGCTTAATCGTCACCACCACCATCGCCACCTCCAGTCATGGGATTTCCATGGCAGATCCCACAACCTACCAGACTTCCCTGATTCAGGTTAACAGTCGACTCTTCAGCATTGAGCGTGCGGTCCGCTCTTACTTTGGCCAGTACCGTGCCCTCCCCATTGGCGCCGTGGCACGTGCGGCAGGAATCCAGCGATTGACCTTCAAGGTAGTCTTCGTGTCCGCTGACCCATTTTTGGTCGGCGACAGCATGCATGCCATGCGGACCGTCGAGGGAAACCGGCAAGCTGCCCGCCGTGTGACAAACCGTACATTCGATAATCACGCCGGTATGGCCCTGCAGTTGCAGCGCCGTCATATTGTCGTTTGCCACGTAGGACCCCTGCTCCGGCTGCACAGGCCACTCCGCGTGAGTGCTCCCGTGGCAAGCTTCGCAAAAGACTCCCGCGTGGTTGTCTTTACTCAGCCGGTAAAGGACTTGTTTTCCATTGGCTTCATTCTCTGCAAAACGCCGATTCGTTGCAACAATCGGTTTGGCATTGGTATCGTTGGATCGATAGGCGCGCAACAGCCGTAGTCCATCCGCTGCGGGTATAACATTGGGATCTCCCGTCAGGTTGCTCAACACATCTCCGCTATGGCAGGATTGGCAATGGGGTTCATCCGCCCATGGAATGCGGAGACTCAGATCAGCCCCTGCAGGAAACGGGGTCGCCGAGGAGAAATTGGCTGAGAAGTCGTTGCCTACCTGCTGCATGTTGCCGTGGCAATCCTGACACACCAGGCCGCCACTAAACATGGCGCCGCGCAAACAGTTTGTGTTTTTCCCCGGGTGGCACTGATAGCAACTCTTGAACAGTTTGTCCTGTACAAAGGCATTGATTTCGGGTTTTCCGATCGCCTGATTGAAACGATTCGGGTCGGTTGGGACAGGCATGTCGTTGTCGAAAAGATCCGTGAACTGGCTGTGGTAGCTGTGTAATACTCTTGAATTGGAACGATGTGTTCTTTGGTCTCTGCCGTTTGCAGCCGCGTCCCCGGGTCCCAGCGGACCGACTTGGGCCAGATCCAGAGCAGGGGTATAGTGGCAGCGCTGGCACACAACCGGCGTCTGCGTCTCGAGACTTGTGCCGTGCCTGGCGTCGTGCAGTCTGACAATATTAAGGTCGGCCGCCCACTCTCTACTCACCGCTGCAGGAACGTTTGCGACGTCGCCGGATGCGGTCGCAACCGTAAATGTTGTACCGGTCCTGCGACTCCCTTCAACTCCGCAATTTACGTCAGTTCCAGGAATACAGGCAGCTTCGCCGTTGCCCCCATCTACCACCGAAGTGTGGCATCTGAAACAATCTGCTTCGGCGGACACCGGAACGACCGTATCCACTGAAGCCAGCAGAGTGCCTGCCGAACCGCTCAGACCCCCATTCTTATCTTTTGCCTGGATTCTCATCAAAGGATACGAGTTATTCCGGCCAAAATCGTCAAACGGGGTCATGGGAATACCGTCTGCCGCAAACCAGTTCAAACCGGTCAGCGTGTAGCCAAACGGAAAATCGACAAAAAAGGGAAAATCCGTATCGAAACGTGCAAAGCGCTGCGGTATGTTGTCTACATAGGGACTGGCAACTCCCGGCATGTCTTGCTGATCTGCGACAAGCTGATGATCGCCGAGATAGAGCCTCGCCACATCGGGTACCGGCAGCCCGACATCTGTATCAAGCGGGAACATCTGCAGGACGCCGGGAGGGTAGAATGCATCGTAACCGTCGAACGCCAGTGGATTACCGGTGGCAGGATTCTGTTCCCAGAAGTTGGTCTTAAAAATGCTGTTTGGTACGGTTTTTTGCAAAGCCGGGTCTTTGGCATTCGAGGCTGCAGAGTAATAGACATCAACCTCGGAGTCGTCAAGAATCTGTGGTGCTGCACCTTTGCCAAGCGCCTGCGCATGCACCACATTGAAAGGAGGCAAGATACTCGCGATTCGGTGATCCAAATCCCCGCAATGCATGCCCAAATCATTGGCGGCAAGAATCTGAAAGCCGTTCAGCCCGCCAAGTGGCTGTTCGGAAACCGAATTTGCCGGTATGCCGGCTCGGTTTCCACTGGTGGAATTGATCGATTGCTGGGCCACCAACGGCAGATCGAAAGAACGAACCAAAAAGGCGGCCATCTCGGCGCGGCTTACTGTGCCGTCAGGGCAGAATTTAAGCGGATTTGCACTGCAGCCGGTAGTAATGTTTTGCCTGTACAGTTCCTCTATCCAGTCCGCAGCCCAATAGGATATCGGAACATCGGCGAAGGTTCCAGTAGCAGGAGGGGGGCTAAAATCATTCCCTTTTGTCGCTTTCAGTATCAAAACCGCCATTTCAGCTCGGCTGATCAGATTGTCCGGGCAGTAGAGAAGTGCAGGGCTTACACTACAGCCCTGAGTGATGCCGTCATTGAAGAACTGCTCGATCCATCCGCTTGCCCAATAATCTGGCGGCACATCGGCGAAGATACCGCTCGCCGGCGGCGGCTGAAAACTGCTGCCTCTGATGGCGCGTTCCAGAAAAACCGCCATTTCCGAACGTAATACCGGGCTGTCCGGACAGTAAAGCGGCGGACTGACCGAGCAACCCTGGGTGATTCCGCCGGCGGCCAGCGTTTCAATAGGAACATAGCTCCAATACGTGGTGGGCACATCATTAAAAGTGCTGCTCGCATTGACCTCCCCCGCAACAATAAAGCAGACGCTGAAGGCAGTCAGGAACAAAACAATCCTGCGCTTACGGGCCATAGTCATTTTTGTGTCCTCCTTTTTTTAACGAAATCAGACCATCTGGAGCTTGGTGATGCCATTAATCCGTTGCTCGGTAAGGAAAATCCGGCCAAAGATATTTGAAATTTTATCACATAGAGAATCCAGAATTCAGGCGTCAACCCTTGGAAGGGATAATTTGCTGCATAATCAGAATTTCGAATCTCGAAATCCGAAACAAATTCGAAAATCCGAATTTCTAATGCTCAAAACAACCACCCAACAATGTCCAAACAATATCTGGCTTGGTCATTTGAATTTTGAACATTGAGATTCGTTTCGAATTTCGTGCTTCGAATTTATATCACCTAATTTTAGGCAGAGCCTTTTACCTCTGACCTGGCCCTAAGGACCAGGTTTTTAATGATCAAATAAAGAGGATCAGGCACAGTCAATTCAGCAAATTTAATAAGTGAGGAAAATGCATAAACGATTCTAGTCAAAAAATAATATTTATTAGATTCTGAAAAGTAAAATAAAATTTTTAGATGATAACAGCCTCTCCCAAAGCAAATTTTATTGCTTCTGCTCGACAGGATAATTTGCGCGGCGCCATTCGTTCCATCCACCTTTTAATGCATATACCTTTTTGAAGCCCAGGGCCATGAGCTCTTGTGCCACACGGGCACTTGTCGCTTCATTGTGTCACGCACAATATAGAACTATGGTTTTATCCTTCGGCAGGTCACTTGCCCAAAAATCCACAATTCCGGGATTCCTTCTAATGGCATCTTTAATTTTCAGGCTGCTCGATTCCCAATCCCGGTCGGTCCGAACATCTAAAATCAGCAAATCTTTTGAACCCAACCTGGCTTTCAAATCTTCTTTGTTGATTCGTGGCACGGTCTCTGCCCAAAGTGCTTGGGCAGCCCAGCCGGTCAAAATCAAAATGAGCAGAACAAGCAAAAACGGCTGATGCTTTTTCATGGCTTTGCTCCTCTCGGACGTATGGGTTTCCCGCCTTCAAATCTTTTGCCTTATAATATAAGTGCGGTTGATTGGAAGAGCATCAACTCGCCTACAAATTATGTCCTAGCGTTAGCGATTCCATCGCACGGCTAGCTGCTCATGCCGGCAAAATACTGGCGCAGCGGCATCTTCGACCCAACATCCACCGGGTGATTAAGGATTGTTAGATTTTGGCTTTCGCAGAATAACGCTTGTGGTTTTGCCTGAAAAGCATCACCAAATTTAAGCTCCAATAAACTCGTCATGAAAAATGTCATAATTGATTTTTTCCCGATAATTCGTTATGCGATGATCTTCAGGTTCTAGTTGCTGTCTGTTGGTCAAATTTAAGAATTCAGCAGTTTATGGGTTTTCTTGATTTTGTTGTTGTCGATCGTGATCGGCGAGATTCAGACTTCAATCCGACTCTTCAATGAAGAGGTTTCGATGGGAGCAGTCAGCAGGATTGTTTTTGTAGAGAAAAAAGAGAGTGGATCAACGCGCGGTACTCTCAAAAAGGTGCAAGCGGTCTACACTACTCAATTTTCAGACGGCATTGCTTAATTTAAACCAAAATCAAAATAAACGGGAGGTAGTCTAGTGCGAAAATTAAGCATCACTGGAGTGTTGTTGGCATCATTCGTTCTGTGTGCAACGGCTTTTGCCCAGCAAAAAGAACTGCAAGTCGGCTTTGTTTACGTATCCCCCATCGGCAACGCAGGGTGGTCGTATGCTCATGACGTCGCGCGCAAAAAGTTGGAAGCCATGGACGGCGTCAAGACATCTTACGTGGAGGCAGTTAACGAAGGGCCGGACGCGGAACGGGTGTTCTTAAACATGGCCCGCAAAGGCTATGATGTGATTTTCGGAACCAGCTTCGGCTATATGGACCCGATGCTGAAAGTGGCAAAGCAGTTTCCGGATATCGTGTTCGAACACTGTTCCGGTTTCAAGTTGGCCAAGAATTTGGGAACTTATTTTGGTCGGATGTATCAAGCTCGATATCTTTCCGGAATGGTAGCCGGCGCAATGACCAAGTCCAATATTCTGGGCTACGTAGCCGCCTTTCCAATTCCCGAGGTAATTCGGGGCATCAACGCCTTTGCACTTGGGGCCCAAGCCGTCAACCCAAACGCGCAGGTGCGGGTGGTATGGACCAAGACCTGGTATGACCCTGCTACAGAGAAGGAAGCTGCAAAGAGCCTTTTGGACGTCGGCGCCGATGTTATCGCCCAGCACCAGGATTCTCCCGCCGCTCAGGAAGCCGCCCAGGAAAAAGGCGTTTATTCCATAGGATATAATTCCGATATGTCGACTTTTGCCCCCAAAGCACACCTCACGGCACCCATCTGGAACTGGTACCCCCTTTATAAGCAGATCATCGATGAAGTCCGGGCCGGTACCTGGAAAAGCCAGTCGATCTGGTATGGGATGAAAGAAGGGGTTGTCGGCCTGGCACCGTTCGGACCCATGGTGCCGGAGTCTGTCCGCAATCAGGTAGAGGCGAAAAAGGAAGAGATTATCGCTGGAAAGGCGGAGGTGTTTGCCGGCCCGATCAAAGATCAGAATGGAAAACTCCAAGTGCCGGCCGGCAAAGTGCCTACGGATGAAGAATTGCTGAATATGAAATACTTTGTCCACGGTGTGGTTGGCACCCTCGAATAAGTTTTTTCGATTCGCCCAGTACTACAGCAACAGTTTCTTATCTCTCCCTGTGGGGCAGGCTTTCCAGCTCGCCATTTGGCATATGTTTATTCTATAGCTAGACCGGTCGGCGGAAGTGGACTGCCCGGTTTGAGAAGATACCGGATGCTGGATGCCAGATGCCTGATAAAGAATACGCTGCCCTGCACTGAGGCGACACTGTCCTTATCCGGGATCCGGGATCGGTTACAAACGTGCAGGGACTTTCGCCGCCATGTTCTAGTATTACAGCGACACCTTCATGAAATGATGTTTGTGTGGGGCAGCGTTGTATGATCCGATTGCGTGTTCACAAGAGACATGAGCCACTGGGATGGTGCTCGCTATTCATTGTGTTGGGTGCCATCGCGCTGTCCTTTGGCATCGGCGGTATCTTCCTTGCCATTCAAGGCAAGCCTGGGCTGCAGGGCATGATGCTACTCATCAGATCAGCCTTTTTTTCCGTTTGGGCTCTGGAAGACTGTCTTATCAAAGCTGTGCCGATCTTTTTGTGCTCGCTCGGAGTCGCGATTGCTTTCCGCCTGCAAATTTGGAACATCGGTGCCGAGGGTCAATACGCTTTGGGCGCATTAGGCGCGACTTGGGCAGCGTTGACGTTTCCAACCCTTCCCTGGTACATCCTTTTACCCTCCATGCTGTTGCTGGCTTCTGTTGCAAGCGGCCTGTGGGCATTGATTCCGGGTCTCCTCAAAATTCATCTACGCGCAAATGAAATCATCATTACCCTGATGCTCAATTATATCGGCATCCTGTTGCTGGATTACCTGGTCTACGGACCGTGGAAAGACCCCACCAGTTTTGGTTTTCCCATGACGAGAGAGTTTTCTCCGGGGGCGATAGTGGGACCGATTGGGAGCACCCGTCTGAACTGGGGGATCCTCCTATGCGTTGCGGCCGGAGTGGCTATTTGGATTTTACTGAAATTTACCCGGCTGGGGTTCGAACTTCAAGCCAGCGGTGAAAACCCTCGAGCAGCACGGTATGCTGGTCTGCGCTATGATAGACTGACCATTTTAGTGATGGTTCTGGGGGGAGTGTTGAGTGGCTGGGCCGGATTCTTAGAGGCTTCGGGCAATTTGAATCGGCTGCAACCGAGCATCATTGCCGGCTATGGTTACACGGCCATTGTGGTCGCCTGGCTGGCACAGCTCAATCCGCTGTCGATCGCCATAGCCTCCTTCCTTCTGGCGGGACTTAGGGTAGGTCTGGAAACCCTGCAGCTCGATCTGCAGGTTCCCGCGGCATTCGGTCAAATCATGGAAGGTTTGATACTGCTCACGGTGCTGGCCGGACGCTTTTTTTCCGATTACCGATTTGCCTTGCGGAGAAGGGCTGCATGACAATGGACGTGCTCGTGCCGGTATTGGCCGCAACGATTCAGTCCGGTACGCCGATTTTGTATGCGACTTTGGGCGAAATTTTGACCGAACGCTCCGGCATATTAAATCTCGGGGTTGAAGGAATGATGATCGTGGGGGCATTGGCTGCTTTTCTCGCTGCAAAGTTGACAGGAAATCCGCTATTGGGTTTTCTGGTCGGCGGTGTGGCAGGGGCTTTGCTGGCCGCAATTCATGGTTTGGTGTGTTTGGGGTTTCAAGGCAACCAGGTGGTATCAGGGCTTGCTCTGACCATTATGGGCACGGGCCTGGCAAATTACTTCGGCGCCCCTTATGACGGTCAAAGCGTGTCGGGATTCCAGACCTATCCCATACCTGCCCTATCGTCAATCCCGTTTGTGGGACCCGTGTTGTTTAGCCAGGACGCGTTGGTTTACCTGTCCTATTTGATACCGCTTTTACTTTGGGCCTATTTACATTTTACCCAGTGGGGTCTGGGGTTGCGTTCTGTCGGTGAAAATCCGGAAGCAGCCTTGGCAGCCGGCTTGCCGGTCGCCGGCTATCGCTGGATTGGGGTCCTGGCAGGCGGCTGCTTGGTGGGGTTTGGAGGCGCTTACCTGTCGCTGGCCTACACACATTTATGGACTAATGGTCTGTCCGCCGGGCGGGGTTGGATTGCAGTGGCCCTGGTGATCTTTGCCTTTTGGCGCCCCTGGCGCGCCATGCTTGGCGCATATTTGTTCGGAGGTGTGATGGCATTTCAGTTCAGGATGCAGGCTACGGGCACGCACCTGCCTTCATCCCTGCTGCTCATGCTGCCGTATGCGCTGACCATCGCTGTATTGGTTTTATCGTCTTGGCGGGGTCGGAGTATAGGTGCTCCGGCATCGTTGGGCATCAACATAGAACCTCCTGATTAGAAATCACGCAAAACTAAACCAGAAAAAGAGTTGGTTATGACAACTGAAAGAGATCATTACAAAAAGACTTACCCCATTTCCTGGGAACAGTTGCACCGGGATTCCAGAGCACTGGCGTGGCGACTATTGGAGTATGATTACTTCAAGGGCATCGTTGCAATCACGCGAGGAGGATTGGTGCCGGCCTCTATTGTAGCTCGCGAACTGGATATTCGCCTGATCGAAACAGTGTGTGTCAGCAGTTATGACTGGCAGGATCAGCGCGGCGAAATTGAAATTCTCAAGCCGCTTCAGATGGATGGCGATGGGTGGTTGTTGATTGATGACCTGGTCGATACGGGCAGAACCGCTAAAAGCGTTCGAGAGATGCTGCCTAAAGCCCATTTTGCCACGGTCTACGCCAAACCTCTAGGTAGACCTCTAGTCGACACTTACATAACCGAAGTTAGTCAGGATACCTGGATCTTGTTCCCATGGGATGCGGAATCTCAATACATACAACCCATTGCAGGATATAGATAGAAGAACTCATGGGATCTTCCGCACCGCCGCTCATTCGGCTGAAAAACATCAACAAATCCTTCGGTCCAAACCGGGCCAACAGGGACATCAACCTGCATATCCATGCCGGGCGGATCAAGGCTTTGCTGGGAGAAAACGGCGCCGGCAAGAGCACCCTGATGAGCATCCTGTCCGGACGACTTCAACCCGACGACGGACAAATTCTGATTGAGGGAACCGAAACTCCGATTTATTCCACCCATACGGCTCACCGACTCGGGATAGGAATGGTGTACCAGCACTTCATGCTGATCGACGCCATGACCGTGGCTGAGAACGTGCTGCTGGGGCAGTCCAAAGGGATTTTACTGTCGCCTCGAAAGACCCAACAACAAGTAGCGGATCTGGCCAACACATACGGACTGCCAGTCGATTCGGCCGCTTTGGTTTCCGACTTGTCCATGGGAGAAGAGGCAACGGGTGGAAATCCTGAGGTTGCTCTACCGACAGAGTCGTGTCCTGATTTTCGATGAACCGACTTCCGTCCTGACTCCCATTGAAACTCAGCAGTTGTTCCAAGCCTTTAAAGAAATGACCGCGCAGGGCAAAGCCATCGTCTTCATCAGCCACAAATTGGACGAAGTGATGGCGATCGCAGACGAGATTGCCATTTTGCGCAAAGGTTCGGTAGTGGCCGAAATGGATGCAAGGGATGTATCCACCAAGGCGGATTTGGCCAGTAAGATGGTCGGCCGTGAAATAGTTTTGCAGGTGCAAAAAGAGCCGATCGAAGGACGTCAAATTGTCCTGCGCATCAAGCATCTGAGCCAGGAAGGATTGTCCAATATCGATTTGCAACTCCGGCAGGGAGAAATTTTGGGCGTTGTGGGCGTTGCGGGCAACGGGCAAAAACCTCTCGTAGAAGCAATTTGCGGTCGACGGCGCCCAGCCTCGGGCACGGTAAAGATTCTCGGCCAGGACTGGAGTCAGTTTTTCGCTCGACGCTCCTGGGATGGAAATCTCATCTATATCCCCGAAGATCGTCGGGGCCTGGCAACCTGCCTGACCATGAACCTGCTAAACAATTTTCTACTGACCACCCGTCAGGGATTCTGCAAAGGCCCCTGGCTGCTGCGGGACAAAGCTCGGGCAAAGATCCGGCAGCTTATTGCTGAATTTGACGTCCACCCGCCTGACACCAAAGCTTTAGCCAAACATTTGTCAGGCGGTAATTTGCAGAAAATGGTCCTTGCCCGGGAATTTTACCGGCGCCCACGACTCATCGTGGCTGAACAGCCAACTCAAGGTCTTGATATCGGGGCCACTGAGGACATCTGGCAGGTTCTTCTAAAAGCCCGAACAGAAGCCGGTATATTGCTGGTCACCGGCGATTTGAATGAGGCCTTGTCTCTTTCAGACCGCATTATTGTCATGTTCGGCGGACGCATTATGGCTACCCTGGAAGCGGAAGATATGCAGCAAGTCGATCGTATAAGCTTACTGATGGCCGGCATCCAACCTGAATCAAAACGGTCGACCGAGAAAAATTTTGAATGGACCGTAACCTAGATCTCACGTTGGTCTCCGACTTGAACCAACGAAAGGGATGCGTAGAGGGCCATTTCCCGGTAATCCGCGAAGAACCGAAAAATCTTACATTGGCTATGCCATAGATCTACTGCTTTGACCTGTCACGAGGTGTCGCTTGCGCGCTGCATTGTTCATCCACATCAAACAACACAGCGTACTTGCGTTCACATCTTTCAGCCGCTTCCTTGCTTTCATCGTATGCACCCACAGCATGAAGTAAAGGAATCAAGAGCACTCCCATCAACATCACACTAAAAATCATCGCTGTCAGGATGTACATCAAAATCATCATTCCATCTCCTCTCTTAATTTTCAATATGAAACCAAGACAATCATTGATTGCCTATCGTGCAATGAGCAAAAGACTGTATTTTGCCGCTTAAGAAACGGTAGAGCGCTCCACGAGCGAGCATTCGATTTGGTCGGGATCTACAGGATGGATGACGACGAACTGTCAGGTAACTTGAGAAGATTCACGGGGAGTACGAGCAATAATCTTCAATTCTTATTCTTCAACAGCGCTGCAAACGGATTGTTGAACGCTTCCTTCTTCCCGGCAGAGGTATTTTTGCCCTTCAGCACTCTTGGACGACTTTCGGATGACTCGGGCTGTTGAGCTTTGGCGGCAGCACCGGGGGCTTTTTTCATGGACAACGAGATCCTCTTTCGTTGCAGATCCACTTCAAGAACAGTCACGACGACTTTTTGATGAACATGTACCACTTCGCGAGGATCTTTCACAAAACGATCCGCCAGTTCGCTCAAATGAATCAGCCCATCCCGATGCACTCCAATATCCACAAAAGCTCCGAACGCCGTAACATTGGTAATAATTCCCGGGACCTTCAGTCCGGGTTTCAAATCTTCTATCGATTCCACCCCTTCGGCAAAAGAAAAAGGCTCAAAACTCTGACGCGGATCTCGGCCCGGTTTGGCAAGCTCGGTCAGGATATCCTTAAGAGTGGGAAGGCCTACCTCCTGGGTTATATATTTCGTCAGGTCAATTTTACTGCGAAGCTCATCATTTTCGATCAAGTCGGTTACAGTGCAACCCAAGTCCCTGGCCATGGCTCCGACAATTCCATAGGATTCAGGATGGACAGCGCTGGCATCCAGCGGATCGTCACCCCCCTGAATCCGCAGAAAACCAGCGGCCTGCTCGAATGCTTTAGGGCCCAGGCGCGGGACTCTTTTGAGTTCTCGGCGAGATCTAAAGGGACCATTTTGATCGCGGTGGTTTATAAGGCTCTTTGCCAGTTGAGGCCCCAATCCTGAAACATAGGCAAGCAGTTGAGCGCTGGCGGTGTTGACTTCCACTCCTACCGCATTGACACAACTCATGACCACATCGTCAAGACTTTGTTTGAGTTCCTTCTGCTCGACATCGTGCTGATACTGCCCTACCCCGATGGACTTGGGATCAATTTTCACCAATTCCGCCAGCGGATCCATCAGCCGCCTGCCGATAGATATCGCCCCTCGAACAGTTACGTCCTCATCCGGGAACTCTTCGCGGGCCGTCTGAGACGCCGAGTAAACAGATGCACCACTCTCATCGGTCATGATGACCTGAACATTTTCGGGCAAGGGCAGAGCACCAACAAAGCCCTCGGTCTCCCGGCCGGCGGTTCCGTTGCCGATGGAAATCGCCTCAATCCGATACTCTTTAACAAGGGCCAAGAGTCTCTCACCAGCCGCTGATGCGGACTTTTTTCCTGAATGGGGATAAACCGTCTCACTTTTCAGGAGCTTCCCTTGCCGATCCAGACACACGACTTTGCAGCCGGTACGAAAGCCAGGATCGATGGCCATTAACTTCTTGTTTCCAAGGGGTGCAGCCATCAACAGATGCCGCAGATTGTCCGCAAACACACGAATCGCCTTTTCATCGGCACGTTTTTTTGCCCACTGCTTGATCTCTGTCTCCAAGGACGGTGCCAGGAGCCTCTTGTAGCTGTCCCGTATCGCTTCCTTGATCTGCTGAGAAGCCGCACCATCCCCTCTTAGAAAGGCTGAATCAAGCACTGCCAGCGCCTCCGCCTCAGGGAGAAGGATGCGAACCGACAAAAACCCTTCCCGTTCTCCCCGTCTGGTTGCCAGAATCCTATGGGATGGCGCATTCTTCAGAGGCTCTTCCCATTCATAATAATCGCGGTACTGGACTGCTTCAGCCTCCTTGCCCTTGTTTACACTGGATTTCAGGACTCCCTTCCGGGCAAAAAGTTCTCGCAGTGAGGCCCTTGCAGCCACGTTCTCACTAACCCATTCGGCTATGATGTCTCTGGCTCCTGCCAGAGCATCTTCGGTGGAAGCCACTGCCTTTTCGGTATCCACAAAGGCGGCAGCCTGCACAGTCGGGTTTGTTGTTGGATTTTGCTCCAAAAGCAATTCAGCAAGAGGCTCAAGCCCTTTTTCTCTAGCTGCACTGGCCCGAGTCCTCCGCTTTGGACGATAAGGAAGGTAGAGATCTTCCAATTTGACGAGTGTGTCTGCCTGCAAAATCTGCTGCCTCAGTTCATCGGTCAGTTTCGCCTGTTCCTGCAGAGCACTGAGAATCGACTCCCGCCTTTTTTCAAGCGCCTCAAGCTGAACAATTCGGTCACGGATGCTCACGATAACGGTTTCGTCCAGGGAACCGGTAGCTTCCTTTCTGTACCTGGCAATAAAAGGCACCGTGGCTCCGCCCTCTAAAAGCGCAATCGTTGAACCAATTTGATCGGGTAAAAGTTTCAGCTCGCTTGCTATGGTGATGATATGATGTTCGTTCATTTTTTCCTCTCAGCGACTTGCAAAATATTCGACTCTTCGCGGATTACCCGGACTTGGTCCTTTGCTTAGCCGCCTGGTTCATGCAGGGCTAAAGCCCCGCGCTACGAATACGACCTGGACGGGTAAAGCTCTTTGGGAATCGCGTACAATACGGTTTC
Source organism: uncultured delta proteobacterium (assembly GCA_963781715.1). Taxonomy (GTDB): domain Bacteria; phylum Desulfobacterota; class Syntrophobacteria; order Syntrophobacterales; family Syntrophobacteraceae; genus Desulfoferrobacter. The sequence continues at coordinate 1,790,813 of CAWAGW010000010.1, read as the reverse complement.
GCTGAAAACATGAAAAGGCGAGTAGTGTCCAATTCTGAAAATATAGTCCTCGGTATAGTCCGACAGCAACAGGGGAATTTCATAATAATGTTCCAGCCGGTGATATATGCATACCGCCAACTGCGGTCTATGACTTCGGATGGTTTTTTCCGCCCCGCGAATGGCATTGGGCTCCGCCCCTTCGATATCCAGTTTGATGAAATCAACTTTGTCGATATTCTCATTTGCGACAAAGTCATCGATGCAGACTGCTTCGATCTGCTTGCATACAGGATCGCATCCTCCATCAACTACCCTGGAGGTGAAGGCCTTGTTGATTTCAAAAGAGAGGCGCTCGGATTTGTGCCAAAGACCGAGCAGCATGAAGTGAAAACGTTTGCTGTGCAACAGAAATGCCTTATGGTAGCTTCTTTCAAATAGCTCCAAGTCCGGATCGAAACCATACACGGTCGAATTCTCGAAACACCCGAGGAACTGCGCCGCAACCCAACCATCGGCTACTCCTCCCTCGATCACCGTCTTTATGGCAGACCTGTTAATAAAATCAAAATACTGCCGGCCCATGCGGCTGTGTAATTGGATAAGCTTTAAATACAGAATGCTCAAATCAGTCTGCAATCTGATAGCCGAAAGGAACAACTCATAAATATCTCTGTCTTCAACAAGGGAAAGAACCGCCTGCGCCTGCTTGAGTTTCTCAGTATGACTGCCGGCTTCTTCCGGGTCGAATTGCAGAAAGGGATGATAGAAGTTCGGGTTCACTACAAACACCGAAATTCCTCGCGGTATCTCCCCAGATTTGAAAAGTTGCAGGTTTAGCCTGGGCTTGTAGGTAGTAGTCAGCATGCAGTCCAGGGACCGGACTTTTTCATACAATCCCCTTGGCGCAAAACGCTCTGGATGCCATCCGAGCTCCAGTTCTTGAAACTCTGCCGAAAAAACAATGTCTATGTCCGGTCTCAGAGCTCGCAATGTTCTCTGAAGCCTTCGGTTTCGACCATTTTCTCCAATGATGCAGACAGCAGCGGATGGGGGAACTTGATCGAGGTTATTGAGTAAAATATCTTTCAGATCCGGATCTCCACTTTATCTTTCAGATAATCCTTTACTGCCTCGATAGAGACCTCCTTGCGATGAAAGATCCCCGCCGCCAGCGCCGATTCGGCTCCCGTTTCGGTAAAAACTTCCAGGAAATGTTCCACCCTGCCGGCACCGCTCGACGCAATCACCGGGATGGTAACCGCCTTCTTGACAGCATTGATCAGCTCCAGATCGAAGCCCAGATTGGTTCCATCGCGATCGATACAATTCAACAGAATCTCACCCGCGCCGAGTTTTTCACAGACCTGGGCCAGAGTAACGGCATCGAGGTCCCGGCCTTCGCGACCTCCTTTTATTGTACATTGATACCAGCAATATCGCTCGCCATTCGGACCCGGCGTTTGTGTTGGGATCACATGCTGTTTAACCGCATCCGGCGATTGGACATAGACCCTTCTTGGATCGATGGAAACAACCACGGCCTGATTGCCGTAAACCCGGGAAATCTCCTCGATGGAACTCCGGCCGCTAGCGTTACCAACTCTCAAGTAATCTTCGGCGATCATCACCGCATCGCTTCCTATGGAGACCTTGTCGGCTCCCGAACGGAAATACTCCGCGGCGACTTCCAAGGCAGAGTAGCTTCTACCATGCTTGTCTGTGTAGTCGCGAATCCCTCCTCCAATGGTCAACGGCACAAAGACATTCTCCGAGGTCCTCCGCAGCACCTCGATCATGGGCATATCTTCCAGCGGAAAATCACGAAACCCCGTGATGTTGAGAAACGTGATTTCATCAGCGCCCTCTTCATAGTAACGGCGCGCTAGATCGACCGGTTTTCCGAGGTTGCGGACCTCGCCTTCTTCCCGCACATCGTATTGATCTCCCTTAGTCACCACCAGGTCGCCTCGATCGTTGGAGCGAACATCGAGGCAGGCTATGATGCGCTTCGCCAACCGGGTCTCCCCGATGCTCTGCCGGGGAACAGAGCTTCCGGGCGATCGCGCAGAAAATTTTCCAGGATTCCCAAACCCGTGCGGCTGCTCTTTTCCGGATGGAATTGAGTGGCAACAATATTGCCTTTCTGAATGCTGCTCACAAATTCGCAGCCGTAGTCTGTGGTCGTCAGGATCACGCTGTCATCCTCGGGGACCACATGATACGAGTGGACAAAGTAGACCTTTTCATCGCCTCGGAAGCCGGCAAAAATCCTTGATGGCTGCTTAACTCTCAAACCGTTCCAGCCAATATGCGGGACCGAAAGGCCTATTTCGAAACGCTTCACCCGGCCCGCTAAAAACCCAAGGCCGTTGATTTCGGGAGCTTCCTCGCTGCCCTTAAAAAGCGCTTGAAGACCCAGACAGATGCCCAAAAAAGGCCGGTTCGAGTGCAGATACTGGAGAAGCGGGGCCACCAAGTGTCGCTCCTGAAGCACATGCATCATGCTTCCAAAAGCACCAACTCCTGGAAATACCAGCTTTTCAGCAGCCAAAATATCTTCCGCGGAGCTGACCAACTTGACGTTTTCGCCCAAGCTCTCAATGGCGTTCACCACGCTCCGAACGTTGCCGGCACCATAATCCAACAAAGTGATCATCGTCTTACCTACGCCTATGGTCCAGGTTGAGGGAAAATCGAAAAGTTTCTTTCTATACTACCGATCTATAGAAACACAAGAAATTATCTGCCATATTTTCATTTGTACCGGTAGAGGGACTGCGCAGAAATACCCTTCGAATTTTTGCCCGGGACAAGATGCCCGACCCCGCCATACCGGCGAAAGCCGGCATCCAGGGTGCCCTCGGGATGAGCTGAAAATTGCATCGCAGCAAGATCTACTTGGTCAGTGATGATTAAATCGATAAGTGGCGGTTTGGTAATAAGCGATGGCTTGCTTGACAAAATCCGGATCCTCCGCTGCGGGAATCTGAATTCCGTTGGCGAGGTCAAACCGGTAGGTCGCCACATCACGGATCGGTTTCAGGACGGTCAGCAAATTTTGCTTCATGTACCCCAGCTTTTGATAGGTTCCAATCAGAGCGCGCTCATCGTCGGGTTTCATCCGTAGGATATCCTTACCATAAAATTGACTTTCATAACTCCAGTTCAATAATCCAAGAAGAGTCGGTGCAAAATCGATCTGGCTGCAAAGCTTGTCCACTCTTTGAGGCCGCAACAACTCGGGATTATAAATGATCAACGGAATTCTGTATTTTTTTACCGGAAGATCCATTTTCCCGGCACTGCCGGCACAATGATCGGCCACAATGACAAAAATAGTATTGGCAAACCAGGGTTTTTCCTTTGCCTTGCGGATCAACTCTCCAATGGCGTAGTCGGTGTATTTCACTCCGCCATTCCTCCCGGAGTGAGAGGGAATATCGATTTTTCCGTCCGGATATGTAAAAGGCCGATGATTGGAGGTAGTCATAACAAAGTACAAGAACGGCTTGCCTTCGGCGTAGGAGCGGTCGGCTTCATCCAGCACCCAGTTGTACAAATCTTCGTCACAGGCTCCCCAAATATTGGCAAAGCTGATCGCTTCCTTGGGCACTGTAGATCGGTCAATGACTCTGTAGCCATTGTTTGCAAAGAAGTGATTCATGTTGTCAAAGTAGCCAAAACCGCTGTAGATAAAAGCTGTGTCATAGCCACGAGAGCGAAAGATGGAACCCAATGAAAAAAGATTCTCGTTGTCGGGACGTTTGACTATCGATCTTCCCGGGGTGGGCGGAACCGAGAGGGCGAGCGCCTCCATACCGCGGACTGTGCGGGTGCCGGTAGCAAAGCAATTCGTGAAGAAGGCACTCTCTTTGCTCAACGCATCAAGATTCGGGGTAAGGTTCTGCTTGTTCCCAAAAGAACCCAGGTATTCCGCACTGAGGCTCTCGACTGTGATTTGAATAACGTTATAGTGTTTTTCTTCACCCTCGTTCCTGATTAAGCGGGTAATATCGTAAGGATCCTTCGAGACATAAGTAGAGTTGTCTGTCTTCAAGAGGTTTCGCATTTCTTGAAACGCATCCAAGTTCTTTCGGACCCTGTAAAATTGATCGTAGTCAAGTTCATTATTGCGGAACGCAGCCACAAAAGAATATGGCCCATCCTTGGCCAATTCTTGATTATAGGAGTTTCCGAATCCTGGAACAGTTCTGTTATCCAGCACCAAAGTTAAAAACAGGGCAAGAAGCAAAACGCCTCCACCCCAAGTGCTTCGGAATTTCCAGGAACTTTTAGAGTCAAACCACGACTTCATTACCCCAAACCGGTAGACGACAACGAGTAAAAGGCTGGTCAGGACAAAGAGCAAACTCAAGATGAAGACCAACGGGTAGGACTCATAAATATTGCCGACCACCTCTTTGGTGTAGATGAGATAATCCACGGCGATGAAGTTAAACCTCACCCCAAATTCGTCCCAAAAAAACCATTCTGCCGCCGCTACAAAAAGCAAACAATAGAGAACGATGAAAAAGAAAAGTATGGATAGAATTCGATGAAAACGGCTGGCGAAAATCTTGTCCGGTAAAATCATCAGATAAAGCACAACGGGAATCGCGAGGTAACACGCTGCGGCCAAATCATAAACAAAACCCCAGAGAAAAACGCCGAGGATAGCGGCCGGATTCCAGCTGACAAGATCGTAAGATTTAGCCAGAAGAAGCAACCTCGTTAGAAAGGATACAGTGAGGAACATAACCAAAATAAGAACGGTTCCTCCATGCCGATGCGAGAAAATATTTTTTGTCTTCATTTAATGGATTTTTTGATTGAGGGGTCCTACTATTCTGGACAATAAGAGGTGGTTATAACGCTCTGATTCGATTGAGACCCTATGGAGTCACAGCAAAATCTGCAAGGACCTAAAACCTTGTACCGACTTGAACGCCGTAAGTCTTATTGGGACCCTTATCATCCACCAGAAATTTCAGGATGAGTTTATCGGAAATCACCGAACCCACCACAGATCCCAAGAAATCGGCCAGCAGATCTCCTCCGGAGAACCCGGCCGAATAGGTCGAATTTTCAATTTCTATTATGAGCCCCGGGATCGTGCCGAGGATTATTCCTGTTATAAGTCTATGTTCCGGCACAAACTCGTTGGCCACCGCTGTTGCGATACCTCCCGCCACAACACCGCCTGAAAAATGGGCAACCTTGTCCGGGGGAGGAAAACCACCGGCATAAGCATTAGTAACCAAGAAGACAAAAACTGCCAAGAGCAAAAGCTTTTTCATTTGGTTACTCCTTACCACGCCATTTTGGGGGCGGGCATGGGCAAAAAAACCGCACAATTTCTATCGATCGGCCCAACAGACCGATGACCAAGGATTCGTTTTCAGGGAATTAGCTTATGAAAACCCAAACTACCTGTCAAGCAAAGAATTCACGGCGAAACAGCGTCCTCAAGGAGACTCTGAGTAAATTACCCTCACCTAATTCAAACTGGAGCAAGGCCAGTTTCTCTTCAACGGGCCCGATCGTCCAGCAGCAGACGGCGGCAAGAGCTTCTATCGCATCCCCGGTATCATTCATGGGGCAAATGTCCCTCATTTCCACCGCATCCTCCTCACCAATTTCCTCAATCCAACGCAGAGGTAAACCCTGCGTTCGACACACATATGGCCGATGAGCATAGATTCTGCAGCCGCCGTTATCATCGAGAAAGGCACATGCACCTTCAGCGTTCGGTTTTCCCTCAGATAAAAGTTCACTGTAATGATTTTTGATATTTTCAGCTTCAACTTCAAACACCGTGAGTTCGTCAACGCAACAACTACAGCAACCCGGCCTGCACATTAAACGCATTGAATGGACAAGGGTAAGCTCGTTGGAGCATTGATCGACTTCTTTGTACAATTTCATAAGATCGTCGAATACGTTACTTCTTTGCATGAATAGATCTTCTCCGTTTTTTTGAACAATCGGTTCAACTGAACGTAGCACATTCACTATCTTTTATGGTTGGCCCTTTTTGCCATGATTTATGCTTGTTAAGGGTAGAAATGTTGCACTGGAAATGGGATAATTCGTCTCTTCCAAAAGCTCATGGGAGGCGGTCCGAAAGTGCGCTTTTCGTCATTTCGGACAGTCCCCTAGAGCTTTACCACAGGCCTATTCGTGTTTCCCCGAGCGCGAACTCTTTTCTCGATCTCGGCATAAAGCAGATCAACGGCTTTTAGAGCATCGTCAGCAAAGTATAGCCTTTGAATCTTTCTGTGATCAAGGTAGCCTTCCAACAGGAATGATTGAATACGATCCGACAGATATCCGCGAACCGGAATTGCAACAATAGGTTTATCCTGCGAATAAGCCATGGAAATTTCCATTAATGTCCCCGCCCCTCCCCCGATGGCAATCGCCCCATCAACCGAATTGACCAGCGGAGCCAATTTCCCAAATTCTCCCATGCCCGTCATTATGTGGATGTCAATATGGTTGCCCATGAATTTATAGTCTTCTTTTTGATCGACAGGAATCATGCCAACTGTTAATCCATTCATCTTTTTGGCTCCTCGCATAGCGGCTTCCATGATCCCTGTAGAACCTCCGGTGAATAACACGTCCCCTCTCCCGGCAATCAACTCCCCCACTTTTTCAGCTGTGCTGTAGACCTTTTCCTTGAGGTCCCGATCCCAACTTCCAAAGACACCAATTTGCATCCGTTCTACTCCTCCGAGAAGGTCTCTTTAATGTATCAGTGTATGAGCAATCACACTCCCGGTGCATCCAAAAAAAATTAGCCTTTTTCTGTAAAAAAATTAAGGCACTTGTCCGTAAATGAATTTTATGTGGTCACATAACGCAGCCAATTGCATGCAATTCGTTGATTATCCAGCTTCAGGAATGCTATTTTAGCCTAAATCCGGCGGTTCTTAGTAAGGTGAAATTATCAACTGTCGTTCCTGCGAAGCTTGCTCCTGCAGTCCCGCGGGCTTAAACAGTGAGCAGAAACCCAGGAAAGTGAATTCACCCGCTGGATGCAGGCGCCTGCGCCGGATCAGTGGTTCACCGGCATGAAGGAGCTTACCGACGGAATCGCTAAATTAAGTTTAACTTAATGAGTTTTGATCTTTAAGCGCGGCGATTCGACCACAAAAAAGAGAAGGAGGAACAAAATGAGCATCAGAGTGACTTGGTACAGCCACGCATGTGTTCTGATTCAAACGGACAATACGAACCTGCTGATAGATCCTTTTCTTAGCGGAAATCCCCTTGCTGCAATCAGCGCTGACAAGGTCCCCGCCGACTATATCCTTGTCTCGCACGGACACGGAGATCATTTAGGCGATACTGTACAGATCGCCAAACGGACGGGGGCCACAGTGATTTCGAATTTTGAAATTCAGAACTGGCTGACCGGCCAGGGGCTTGAGAAACTTCATCCACAACATATTGGGGGTGGCTTCGATTATCCGTGGGGACGCGTAAAACTGACCATCGCTCAACACGGTTCGGCTCTGCCCGACGGTTCCTACGGTGGTAATCCATGTGGATTTCTCTTCTATATCCAGCATAAAAAGATTTATCACGCGTGCGATACTGGCCTATTCTACGACATGAAACTAATCGGCGAGGAGGGAATCGACCTGGCGATATTGCCGATCGGGGACAATTTTACTATGGGCCCTGACGACGGCCTCCGCGCAATTAAGCTGCTTGAGCCTAAAAGAGTAATCCCGATCCACTATGATACCTTTGACGTCATCAAGCAAGATCCCATCAGCTGGAAAAAGCGTGTCGAAGAGGAAACCGCTGCCAGCGTCGTCGTTCTAAAACCTGGCGAGCATCTCGAATTATAGAGGGCCCGGGTCTTGACACTTCAAATCTTGGTGTTTATTGAAATCCAAAATCCGTGGTTTAGTGACGGCCGGAATTGCTTACGTGACAAAACATTTTGGGGTATAATCCTGGTTTACGGCATGGGCCAGTTTCCGTCCGGAAAGTCCTTTGGGACCATTTGAAACTAGATTTAGCGATTACATCAGTAACCTTGCGTCATGCCTGCGAAGTACCGCCACAAATATAGGTGGCATGTTCGGCTCGGCATCCAGTGAGTGATTGTGGATTTCTGGATTCCGGCGTTCGCCGGAATGCCAGTTTTGGCTTTGGCCAACGAAAATTGGCGAAATTAGATTGAAGTAACATTTATCTCTTGCTCGGGAGGAAAAGTACATGAAAAGCTTAACCAAACTGTTACTCGCACTAGTGGCTATAGTTACGATTTTTAGTGCCCCCATGATGATTTCCATCTCATCCGCCGCCACTCAAAGTAAAACACTTGACAACCTGATGGCCGCATATAACGGTGAGAGTAATGCTCATGCAAAATACCTAGCATACGCCGAGAAGGCCGATCAGGAAGGCTATCATAAGGTGGCCAGTTTGTTTCGCGCAGCGGCCAGCGCCGAAGAGATTCATCTCAACAACCATGCCCGGGTGATCAAGGCCTTGGGCGGAACTCCAAAAGCAGATATCAAACTGCCGGAAATTAAATCGACAAAAGAGAACCTCGAGGATGCGGTAAAAGGGGAAAGTTACGAACGAGATACAATGTATCCTGAATTCATCGCGCAAGCAGAAAAGGATGGCGATACGAGTGCCGTCCAGACTTTCACCTACGCCAAGTCGGCAGAAGCAGAGCACGCCAAATTGTATCAGGAGGCTCTGAGCAATCTCGCTGCGTGGAAAGCCCCCAAGGCGGATTTCTATGTCTGTCCAACTTGTGGATACACAGTTGAGGGCAAACCGTCCTTTGAAGCCTGTCCGGTATGTTCAACCCCTGCCAAACTCTATATTGTGGTAAGCTAAAAGATTTTCTCAGAGAATTCACTCCGCCTATGGGGCAGCCCGTTAGGGCTGCCCCATTTAGCACAGCTACTGATAGCGAAGGTGGCCTTACTCTGAGGACGGCGGTTTCTATTTCGTTGCCTTTGACTCGCCACTCACTTTCGAGGAGGGCTCACCAGAGCTTCTCCATCCAAAACCGTTTCGCCATTTTGATTGACACAGGTGGTCTTCATTCTCACTTTTTTCTTTTCGGTATTGACGTCAACGACCTCTACTCGAGTCTGTAATTGTATCTCCCATCCGGACCGGTGCCAGAAAATTCAATTCTTGCCGAATATAGATCGTCCCAGGTCCGGGCAATTGGGTTCCAAGAACTGCCGAAATAAACCCTGCCACCAGCATGCCGTGAGCGATTCTGGTCTTAAAAAAAGTTTTCTGCGCGTAAGCTTCGTTGATGTGAGCAGGATTGAGATCACCACTCAACCCGGCATACAAATAAACATCCGTCTCGGTGACCGTTTTGGCAAATTCTGCCATATCGCCTACCTTGATTTCCTGAATCGTCTTACCTCTCATGAGCATCCCCCTTCTACTTGGTTCATTTCAAATTAAGCCATCTCCCACTAAATATCGCACGACCAACGCTACTCGGGCATGGCATGCAGTGCCTCGCTGAATATGTTCAGGTCCTCCTTCGACCAAAGGCAGAAAATCACTTCCTCTATACTAGTTTTTTCCTTTTCGAGAAAGTCCGAGCTTGCTTTAAGCATAATTCGGGCACACCGGTCCTTGGGAAAGCCAAAGATGCCCGTGCTTACGGCTGGAAAGGCAATGGTTTTAAGATTCTTCTCAGTCGCCCTCTTAAGGCTGTTTAGGGTGGCTTGCCGCAGCTTCTCATCTTCATCGCCTTCACCATAACGAGGGCCGACCGCATGGATCACATGCCTGGTTTTGAGATTGCCGGCTCCAGTGATGACTGCGCCTCCAACGGTTGTACCCCCGATGTGGTTGCATTCTTCCTGGATACTTGGCCCTCCTTTGGTGCGAATAGCTCCTGCAACGCCACCTCCCAAGACAAGTTGGGCATTGGCCGCATTGACGATGGCGTCCACCTCGATTTCCGTCAAATCGCCTTGAATGAGCTTAATTTTCTTCTCGCCTATGTTTCGTTCCATGATCTCTTCTCCCTTTTGTCACATCCCGTCGGTGACTCCCCGTCCGGAAACTCTGGGTTCTTCTCCCTTCACCCCGCCTCTCTCTCAAGGGAGAGAGAGATTCCCGATGCAGACCGGTTAGATCCGTGTTTTTCGAAAAGGCGCTCACATGTCAACCTACGCACATAGAAATCATGGTTCAGTAGCATTGCAACCCCTGCTGATTTTTGATCTTTCCGTTTAACCGCATCTGCCTTATATTGGAGCAGTTTGGTGTCTGGAGGATGAAATTTCTGAAAGTCGATGGTGTGACTGCTATTTGAACGAAGTTTTTGCACTCAATCACAGATTGTACCTCGGCCTCGCTTCATGACTCGTGAAACATATCTGGAGACCGCAATGACAATATCATCAACTATGATGGAAAAATTAAAGAGCGCGTTCAATGCCAAGCGAATTGCTGTAGTCGGCGCCTCTCAGGACCAGCATTCTGTGGGAATAGGACCTGTGATCAACCTGCTGAGCAGTTCCTTTCAGGGTGAATTGTTCCCGGTCAACCCCAAATACGAGAGCTTGCTCGGGAAAAAATGTTACCCAAACCTGGCGTCGATTGATCCGCCGCCCGATTTGGCAATTCTTTTGCTCAATCAGAACCTTGCCCTGAAGATGGCCGAAGAGGCCGGCCAACTGGGCATCTCAGCTGTCACCATAGTGGCGGGGGGATTTAAGGAGGTTGGTACCGGCGGCAAAGAACTGGAGGAAAGTCTTAAAGATCTGGCGGAACGCTATCAAATGCCGGTGATCGGCCCCAACACTCTGGGCATTTCCAGTTTCCATCATGGTATGCACAGCATTTTCTGGCACCTTGACACATTCCCTGGACCCGTCGCAGTGATCTCCCAAAGCGGCGGAATCGGAACCGCACTAGGCCAGTGCCTGCGCACGTTACAGTGTGGTCTCAGTCATTTTGTGGGGGCGGGGAACTGCAGCGTGGTGGACTTTGGCGACTACCTGGAGGCATTAAGCGACGAACCCGAGATCAAGAGCTTCTGTCTCTTCATTGAAGGGTTGCAGGACCCGCGCGCCTTTTATCGAGCAGCCAGTAAATTAGCCTCGCGCAAACCCATCATCGTCTACAAGGCGGGCAAGCATGAGGAAGTTTCGCGGGCCACGGCAACTCACACCGGCAGCCTGACCGGTGAATATGCCCTCTACCGATCCATGTTTTGGCAGGCCGGCCTGGTGGAAGTCCACTCAACATGGGAAGCAGCGGTAGCGGCAAAAGCATTGAGCATGCTGCAGTTGCCTCATGGAAACCGCCTGTGCGCGCTCACCTTCACCGCCGGTCCGAGCATCGTGGCCATGGACAAGCTAATTGGCCAGGGTTGGGAATTTCCGGATCTGTCAGTTGCAACCAAAGAAAAGATCAGAACCATCATCGGCGAAAAAACCGCGGTTGAAATTCAAAATCCTGTTGATTTGACCGGTCCCGGATTTCTGCCTCACACCTACAGCCGGGTTTTGCACACTTTGATGGAAGAAGATTATGACGCTTATTTTCTGGTTTGGAACTTTAATCGATTGATAAGATTACCGATACCGGAAATTGAGCAGCTGCAGCGAACCGTTACAAAACCCATGGTGCTGGTGTTGTTGGCGAATCAATTTGAAGCACAATCCTATCTCGAAGAATGCGCAGCCAAGGGAATCTGCGCCTATCTTACTCCGGAAGACGGCGCTATGGCATTGAACGCTTTGCTCACACGGCGCCAAATTTTAGACCGTTAGTCTGGGCGCATCTGAAAAGCCCTTCAGAACTATGTAGTTCAGCAGAGCAGTTCTGCGCTACAAAAAAAGTGTCGGTGCAGAAACGGTTTAGTTGCCTGCAGCAGCATAATTTTCCATCACTCAGGAGAAAAGGAGAAAACTCCATGATTTTGCCGGAACACGAAGCCAAGGAACTTCTCGAAAAAGTTCAAGTGCCGGTAATCCCCACAAGAATAATCGACTCCTTGCAGGATGCGGAAGAGGCGGTCGAGCAGATGGGTTATCCCCTGGTACTCAAACTTTCCACCGGACGCTACTCTCATAAGACCGATGTTGGCGGAGTTTTTCTCAATATAGAAGACATGCCCGCTCTCCTAAGAGCCTATGACGAGCTAACCAATCTGCGGGAAAAGCTTGATCCCGAGGCCGTTATCATCATTGAACCTATGGCCCCTCCCGGCGCTGAGTTTTTCATCGGCATTCAGCGGCACGACAGCTTTGGTCTGGTCATGAGCCTCGGCCTCGGAGGCGTCTGGCTCGAATTGATCAAAGATGTGAGTTTCCGGCTTTTACCGGCCGGCCGTTCGGATTTCAAGGAAATGCTGAGCGAATTAAAGACCTGGCCAAAGCTCCGAGACGGTTTTCGCAACTTGCCGCCTGTCAACGCCGACAACTTGATCGACCTGATGGAGAAGGTGAGCGAGTTAAGTTTGAGTCAAGCCAACATGTCGGAAATGGACTTGAATCCGGTCATTGCTTATGCCGACCAGGCAGTGGTTGTGGATGCCCGTATCGTAATGGTCTGATGGAGTCTTGCTTACGACCCTGCACAACCCTAAACATCCCTCTCACTTGTTCCGTCACGACCGGCCGCCGACCACGCCGACTTTGCGCGTTCGGCGACCAATCCCCCTGTTTACAAAAATTCTCAATTTATGATATATAACATTCACTCGAAAATGAAAGTTATTTAAGGATGTTATAAATGAAATACAAATTTCAGGACCATTACTTCCATCAAGCAAAAAAGCAGAATTATTTGGCACGAGCAGTATTCAAGTTGAAGGAAATACAAAATAAGTACAAAATAATAAATCTTGGAGACCGTGTACTGGACTTGGGGGCAGCGCCCGGTTCCTGGATTCAGTACACCAGTCAAGTGGTGGGACCAAAAGGGCTGGTTGTTGGCGTAGACATGAAGGAAATAGACCATTCTTTTTCAGCAAATGTAGTGACCCTTAAAGCAGACATCTTCAGCTCTGAATTCAGAGAAAATCTGGCGCGGGGTTATGCACCTTTCGATGTTGTGCTTAGTGATATGGCGCCCGCCACCTCCGGCATTCGCGTAGCTGATAGTGCGAGGTCTGCCCTGTTGTTCGAAGAAGCACTGAATCTGGCAAAAACAACCCTAAAATCACGCGGACACTTTCTCGCCAAAATCTTTCAGGGCTCCGAGTTTCATGATTTGCTGCTTCGAGTTAAGAAAGAGTTCGACTGGGTTAAAGTGGTAAAACCCGATGCATCAAGAAAAATAAGCAAAGAAATTTATATACTCGCAATGCGATTTAAGAAGCCGATAGATAAGGAGTAGCATCATGTCCGGTCATTCCAAATGGAGCACCATCCGCCACAAGAAAGCCGCTGCCGACGCCAAACGCGGCAAAGTATTCACCAAACTGATCAAAGAAATTACCATTGCTGCTCGCATTGGAGGGGGCGATCCGGATGCCAATCCCCGCCTAAGAACCGCCATTGCGGACGCAAAAGCCGAAAATATGCCCAAAGACAATATTGACCGGGCCATCAAGAAAGGTACAGGAGAGCTGGAAGGCGTTTCCTATGAAGAGGTCAATTACGAGGGATACGGCCCGGGAGGGGTTGCTATACTGGTAGAAGTAATGACCGACAATAGAAATCGGGCGGCAAGCGATGTTCGTTTCATTTTCAGCAAGAACGGCGGCAGCTTGGGGGAGGCCGGCTGCGTCGCCTGGATGTTCAGCAAAAAAGGCACGATCGTCTTCAATAAGGACCAGACGTCCGAGGAGGAACTGATGGAAATAGCCCTGGAAGTCGGGGCGGAAGACGTGGAAGACCAGGAAGATCAGTATCAGGTTACAACCGCTTGGGAAGATTTTGAAGCGGTTAAAAATGCTTTCGATGAAAAACAAATGCAATACGAAATGGCCGAAGTTGCGATGGTGCCTCAAACCACCGTTGCCATCGAGGATGAAAAAACCGCTCAGCAACTTCTCAAATTGATGAATTCCCTGGACGATTGCGAAGATGTGCAGAATGCCTACGCCAATTTTGATATTCCAGATGAGATTCTAAATGAAGTTGCGTGATTCAAACCACATATCCGGGTGTGCTGCTAAAATGTTCCGCGCTATTGGCATAGACCCTGGTTCTCGATACACAGGCTATGGTGTAGTAGAAGGTGATGGTAATCGGCTGCAGCACATTTTCAACGGCACTGTCTGCATGCCCGGCAATCTCGCCTTTCCGGAACGGCTGAAAATGATCTATGAAGAATTGACGGTCGTCATTCAGGATTGCCGGCCCAATTGCATGGCCATTGAAGATATTTTTTTTGCTAAGAATGTCAAAAGCGCATTAAAGCTTGGCCAAGCCCGAGGAGCGGCCATAATGGCCGGCGTTAATTCAGGATTGCCGATTTACGAATACAGCGCGCTGCAAATTAAGCAGGCTGTCGTTGGTTATGGCAAAGCCAGCAAAGAACAGGTTGTACAGATGATTCAGTACCTGTTTCGACTGCGTGGGCCGCTCAACTCTAACGCAGCCGATGCCCTCGCAGCAGCCATTTGCCACCTCAATACCTGCGCATCACAGAACCGCTGGGGGGATTCACCGCAGAGAAGCTGAGAACGCCAAGAAGTATGAAAATCAGTGGAGATCCACAGTTTCAATATCCTAAGAACTTCGGAGAGATTCTATGATCGGGTACTTAGATGGCAAGTTGAAACACAAGTCGCCCGACTACTTGATTATTGACGTCAATGGAGTTGGCTATTGCGTCTATGTTCCGCTAAGCACTTTCTACGATGTACCGGCCATTGGGGACCCGATTTGCCTGAACGTCCACACTCATGTTCGCGAAGATATTCTGCAGCTCTACGGATTCCGCACCATGGCCGAAAAAGAGATGTTTCTCCATCTTATCTCGATCAATGGAGTTGGACCCAGACTGGCGATAAGCATCCTGTCGGGAATCACGCCAGATGGTCTGAGGACGGCCGTTTTGCAGCAAGACCATAAACGCCTGAAAAACATCCCCGGAGTCGGGAAGAAAATCGCCGAGCGCATCGCTCTCGAATTGCGGGATAAACTCAAGATAAAGCCGACCAAAGAAGAATTTACCATGCCCTTAGCCGCCGGCCAGGACGTCTATTCGGATGCCTACTCCGCTTTGCTGAACCTGGGCTATCGGGCAGCCGAAACTGAAAAGGCTTTAAAGAAGGCCGAACAGAATCTCGGTGAGAGCCCTTCTTTGGAAAATCTCCTTAAAGAAGCCTTGCGTGTCCTGGCGTGATGGTATTTACAATCCAGGAACCGGAATATTGACTCGGAATGTGAAGCGGCGCCTACTATTCCTTATATGCTGTTGGGCCATCACTCACAATTTCGGGACATAGAAAAGACGGGTAGTGCCAGATGGACGACCGAGTTATTGAACCGAAGCCGATAGATGAAGACCTCCCAATCGAAAATAGCCTGCGGCCTCAACGGCTGGATGAGTACATCGGTCAAAACACGGTCAAGGAGAATCTCTCGGTCTTCATAGAAGCAACCAAACAGCGGGGGGAGCCGCTCGACCACGTCCTCCTGCACGGCTATCCGGGCCTTGGCAAGACTTCTTTGGCAACGGTGGTCAGCAACGAACTCGGCGTCAACATGCGAAGTACGTCCGGGCCGGTGATCGAGCGGCCTGGCGATCTGGCCGCCATCCTCACCAACCTCGAACAGGGTGATGTACTCTTCATCGACGAAATTCACCGACTCAACAACGTCGTGGAAGAAATCCTCTATCCAGCTATGGAGGATTTCAAGCTCGATATCATCATTGGCCAGGGACCTTCTGCTCGTACCATAAAGCTGGATTTACCGCCTTTCACACTGGTGGGAGCGACTACCCGGGCCGGCCTTCTGTCTCCACCTTTGCGCGATCGATTCGGAGTGATGCTGCGGCTCGAATTTTACGAGGTTGAAGATCTTCAAACCATCGTAAAGCGCTCCGCTCGCATCCTGAGTATATCGATCGATGAAAAAGGCGCCCAAGAAATCGCAAAGCGGTCGCGCGGTACCCCGCGCATCGCCAATCGCTTGTTGCGGCGCGTGAGAGACTACGCCGAAGTAAGGGCTGACGGCAAAATCACTCGGGAAGTCGCCGACTACGCCCTCGGGATGTTGGAAGTCGATCACAAAGGTTTTGATCGAATGGACCGAAAGATCCTACTCACCATCATCGAAAAGTACGATGGCGGCCCTGTCGGTATAGACACACTGGCCGCAGCGGTATCGGAAGAAAAAGGCACACTGGAAGATGTCTACGAGCCCTATTTGATTCAGGAAGGATTTCTCAACAAAACTCCGCGGGGACGAGTTGCCACGCGGCTAGCCTATGAACATCTGGGAGCTGCTTTCCGGTCCAATCAGCAACTGCGTCTCTATTAGCTGCCGCCGTTCTTAGTCGCTTGGATCTGCAGATCTAATATTTCCTGGCAGCATGCGTTTTTGAACCGGTAATCCAGGCCGTTGATCGAAATCAGATGCTCATCCCGCTCAAATTCATCCGTCATGTAATCGCGTATCACTTTCCCGCCATGCATCACGATAGTGCGTTCGCAAAGATTAGAAACAAGAAAAATATCATGTGTTATCAATATCTTGGTTGCATCCAACCTGTTTAGAATTTCAAGCAGAAGTTCCTCACCATGGGGGTCTAGATTGGCACTGGGCTCATCCAAGAACAGCACTTGGGGGCGCATGCTCAATACCGCTGCAAGCGAAAGTCGTTTTCGTTCTCCCGCACTGAGGTGGTGCGGAACCCGGTCTTCGTATCCGTTCAGACGAACCAGTGAAAGGGCCTCCTCCACTCTGGCATCCACTTCCTTTGGACTCAATTTCAGCTGCTTTGGGCCAAACGCAACTTCTTCCCAGCAGGAAGGACAAAAAAGCTGGTCTGCAGGATCCTGGAAGACCATGCCTACATATCGCCAGAGCTCTTTGCGAAATCGCTTGGAAACTACCTTATCATTAAAAATATAATCTCCAGCCCCTTCGAAAATTCCCATAAGGCATCGAACGAGTGTGGATTTGCCTGCCCCGTTTTCACCCACGACAGCAACATTTGAACCCGGCGGAATTTCCAAGTTCACATCCCGCACCCCCCAGGTTCCATCAGGATAGTGGAATGAAAAATCATTCAGGCGGATTAGAGGCTTGCAATCAACTTTATCTTTTCCTCCTTTGCCGCCGGCAGAAGCATCGTCTACAGACTTGCCCGGGCTTTCAAGATGACCGTGGTGATGACGATGTCCACCATTTTCTTGACAACAGCTGAAGCGAAAAGTGAAGTCCAGCCCATGGTCACGAAGATAGGCCGGGTGAGAGACAAGTTCTCGCATGCTGTAGTCGTGATGAATTTTTCCTTTTTCCAAAACCACCGCTCTGGTGCAAAGAGTATAAAGAAAAGGAAGGTCATGGCTGATACAAAGTAGCGTACCCGAAAATCTCTCGAGCAATTCAATAAAAATTTTTTCCTGCTTCGGGTCCAGATTGGCAGTCGGCTCATCGAGTATCAGAACATCCGGATTCATGGAAAGCAAAGTCGCCAGGGCAGCCCTTTTCTTCTGCCCGTAACTCAAGTGGTGCGGGGGTTTGTAGGTAAGCTCAGCCAATTCAACTTCATTTAGGGCCGCAAGCACCCGCGCTCCCATTTCATCTCGACCCAAACCTTGATTCAGAGGACCAAATGCCACGTCCTCGTAAATTGTGTTGCAAAACAGCTGATCGTCTGGGTCTTGGAAGAGCATGCCCACTTCCAGCCTGGCGCGCTTCAAATTCTCCCTTTCAAGTGGTTCTCCTTTATAAAACACGGCCCCCTTTTGACCTTGCTTGAGTCCATTGAGGTGCTGTATCAAAGTAGTTTTTCCAGCCCCGTTGTGCCCGACCAAAGCAATTCGGTCTCCGCCATAAATCGTCAAGTCAATACCTTGCAGCGCCAGGCGACCGTCAGGATAACGATAAGACAAGGATTTTATTTCAAATAGGGTGTCTGTACCCCAACAAGTTCTTGAAAACTGGCCTGGGAGATGCATGGTTCGCTTTCTAAAGGTGCAATAGTTTTAGATGATGCGAAGTACACTGATTTCCAGTGTCTCGTGCACTCAGGTATGGCTGTTGCCCTCGCACTATTGGATCAACCCATCGGAAATATAAGCTTAAAACAGAACTACTCACCGCACACACCTTTCCTGTAACAATTTTAATTGACGGCCGCAAAAGCTTTTCAAAATGCTCTCATATTAAAAACAAACACGAGATCATTTCCAAGTGCTTTAAATTAGATCGGTCGTAAAAACAGGGTTGCCATTGGTCGGGATCTTAGTTGTAAGAAACCCTCACCCGGGCAATGGTGTAAACGTTTTGTCGGTACCTCCGCTCCATTCCGTAAATCTGTTCTTGAATTCCTGTGAGCATCTCGCTATCCTGGCATCCTCCTTACCTATGCTTGACGATTTGATTCCAGTGGAGTCCAATCCGTCATTCCGACTCTGAAGCCGGAAGGACAAGCCGCCTGGCGATATCCCGAGCTTTGCTTCGCCTGGAGGCGAGAGTTTCACCCATCCCGGGAGGGCCGCTAGACTTTCAGACCAAGAGGCTTGACAATATTTTAAACTGAGCTGTCTCGTGCTGTGCTAAACATACCAAAGACCAAACCCGAGTTCAGATAGGAAACCTGCTCTTCATTAAAGTGAATTCACAAACTCATTTCAAGAGATCGCATCTATAGACCACTTATGAAAATCGGTTTTTGCAAGCAGCTCACTTTTTCGCCACTGCGCGCTATCCGAAATCAATGCCTGTGGTGTTCAGCAAATCAAGTCAAAGAGATATTAGAATGCACAGCCGAGCCGTGCCCTTTTTACCATCTGCGGTCTGGAAAGGTAAAGGGGAGAAGAAAAAGGATTACTTGCGCTTGATTAGACGGAAGTGTCTCGACTGCATGACGGGTTCACGTGTTGAGGTCGAAAAATGTATGTCGGTGGATTGTTCGTTGTGGATCTTTAGATTGGGAAAGTATCTTTAGCTGATTACCAAAGATTCGAATTTGATTAGATCGAAAAGAGGTGTTATGTAATAGGTGGGCAAAGTAAGATCCCACAAACACGGAAAGGCTTGCGGAGGATTTCTCGTGGGGGGATTCTTACTTTGCCCACCCCAATTCTGCCATAGGCAATACTCTTTTGTCCACTTTAATCGGAGAAAATCTTGACCGCTCCTATGGCTAATCGATGTGGAGTTTGTTATGCCTGACCCAGACTAACTGAACTCTCCCCTTTGCTCCATATCATAGGAAAACGGTGCACCTGTTTTCGGCGTGAATCCTGCGGTCCGCTCGGCATCTGTGTAAAACATCCCCATGGGCTCTTCCGGATGCCCAAGGGCTTCCAGGAAATCAGAAAGTTTCTGGTTCATCGTTCTTTCTCCCGATTATTATGATTATCGGGTCAATACCTTCAATCTCCGCAAAACTCCTCAAATCCTCAAATCCTCAAATCTCCCACTCTCCCACTCTCCCACTCTCCCACTCTCCGTGTCTCCGTGTCTCCGCGTCTCCGCTCACGCCTTATACACCTTGCAAAGATAGCACTTAAAGGGTTCTGCCCCAGTGTCCGGGTCGAAATGCTCATCTCCATAGAGCAAATTGACGCAGGATTCCTTCCAGTGATAATCCGGCGGCGGGGCTTCCGGATACCACCAGGCGTGTTCGGCATTGACCACGTCGGTTGCAACACCATCGAACAACTTCGCTTTCAGCTTGGCCCGATCATACGGCGATTCTAAATAAACCCAATCGCCTTCGTTAATGTTGAGTGGGCCGCCGAATCCGGATGGATCTGCACAATGGGATCGGGATGGCGCCCGCGAAGCGAAGCGACTTGGTGCATTTCCGAATGGAAGAAATCCAGGATCTTGGTCCCGGACATGAGGATAAACGGATACTCACTGGCAAGATCAGGTGTGGAAATGGGCGACAGCGGCGGTTCGGCATAAATCGGCAAAGGCGGCCGGCCTTCGTGCTCCATAACGTTTGAATAGAATTCGAATTTACCCGAGGGCGTGTGGAAGCCCTCAGATTCGAATTTCCGATAGCGCATCTCGCTAAAAAGAATATCTTTTTCTTTGAACTGCTCGAAGCTCATCCCGGTGCCTTCCAGCAGCCAGTTGAGATACGTATAGCGGTCAGGCCAGGGAAAAGCCTCATGTAATCCAAGACGATGGGCCACATCGAATATCACGTCGCGCTAGTCCCGAGTCTCACCGATCTGGGCGAGTTTTTTTCTGGCCAGCACGCACCAGATTTTGTGCATGTACCCGACATCGTCCTGCTCAAGCCAGTGGGCCGCGGGCAGAACCAGATCGGCCAGTTGCGCCGTGGGGGTCATGAACAGATCGGAAACCACCGTGTATTCCATGTACTCGCGTAGCGCCTGTTCTGCGGTCAACCCCTGGGTTCCGGTAAGGAGAGGATTGGAACCGATGATCCAGATTCCTCTCACCCGATACGGATCGCCCGTCACCACTGACTTCCAAAAGGTGGGTGGGTGACAGTTGGGCGCGAATGGGTATTTGCCGCCGGTGATGATTCTCGCTTTCTTCTCCGGCGGGAGGGACTGAACTCCGCCAACGCTCATGTCAACGAGTGGGGATTTGGGCTTGACTCCTTTGGGCGGCACCCAGAGTGCGGCGCCACCCGGCATGTCGATGCTGCCGGTGAGTCCCATGAGTATCAGTAGTGGCCCTCCCCGTCTGAAAACCGTTGATGCTTGTGTCGATCCCGTTTCCCCACTGCAGGCAGGATGGCCTGGTGGTCGCGCAGGTCCTGGCAGCTAAACGAATTTGTTGGGCGGAAACTCGCGTAATGGGCGCGGCCCACTCGGGAGTAAATTGACGGACGTGATCGGCCAAACGGTCGAAACCGAAACCGTGTTTTTCAACGAATTCATGATCGTAGAGGTCCTCGGCAATGATCATTTGGATCATCGTCAGAGCCATGGCACATTCACTGCCTGGCCTAAGCTGCAGCCGCAGCTTTGAGTTTCCGGGCAAGCCGCTCTCTTTGGATAAGTTCGGCATTTTCTCGGTTCCTTTCCGCGCACTTTCTCCGGTGCCACTCACGCTTGCATGCTGGCTCAGCACAGGTCATCTGACGGTCTTTGAGTCGAGGATCCGGACGGAACCAGCGCCGGCAAATCCGGCATGGACGTTTGCGGCAGGCCATAGCCGTTTTCATCGTTGACTCTCCGCCTGTTCTCAGGGTAGGACAACGACTCTACGCCAATCTCATTTTCGGAATAAAGCCCGAGCCTGGTTCACTGCGGGGTGGGCCGCAAAAGTGGAATGTATTGGTCGAGGGGTTGCGCACTGGGAGGGTTCAATCATCGGTGCCGCATTCACAGCAAGCCAACGATTGCGTAGGTCCGATTTTCACCGCACCCCGGGTCCATTTTTGATCGGTGACAACAGTGAGGCGTCAATGACTTTGCGGCGTCTTTTCCGTGAACGGAGTCATCCCTCAGAGCACTTGGAGATCTTCACTCGTTAACATGATCATCACGCGCTCTGTCTTCGTTTCACATCGGCTGTAAGGGATTTGCCGTATCTTTCCTCATAGTCGTTTCCGCCGGAATGCAACGATCTGGAATTACTGAATCCTCTCATTGATTCCCCACAGCACCACTTTGGCAAGGCATCAGAGTTTCCTTTCAAGTTTATTGTGCTTCTGAACCTTCAAGGATGTCGCGCAGATGAACCGGCACACCGAAAATGCCTTTTGGCCCGCCCGAGGGCCATAAGGGGGAAGTAGTGTCGGTAGAGAGTATAGTTGATCATAAACGCGCGCTGCAGCTCGGGGCCTTGAGAGCTCCCACAGTCATCGTTCTCCATCTGCTGACCGGTACCGTATCCTGGGCCTGTTGTGCACATAAACTAAGAGCTGCTGGGCTCCATGTCACCCTTTTTTCATTGCAGTCGACCCGGGCGGCGGCTCAAGAAGCGGTGCATGTGAGACGGTCAAAACCATGTAAGTGGCCAGCCTTGATAGGGCAATGCCGCTCACTACGGTGATTTCGGCAACACCGCGAGCGGGTGCCACGAACTGTGGAGCTGGGCAAGACATGCATGTCTGAACGCTTAGGAGTTTGAAGCGGGCGGTTCGACGCCGGAGCTTGAGAGGAGAATGGCGAAAATAGCCGCATCCCAGGGGGTTCTTACGTGCCGAATTAGTGCCTTCTTCCCTGTCAGTCTCCCTAACGGCTCAGTCAAAGTGTTGACCAAATTGACCACTGTCGACAGTGCGCAGCCCAATCCCGCGGGCAATCTCGGCGATGTCTGCGTCGATGATCTTGATCCTCCCGGTCAAGACGACTTCTTCCTGGAGGATCTATTTGGATACTAATGGACAGGTTCAAAATACTCTATATCATAAATGTCGCCGTTCTTGACATCCCTCCATTTGACTTTCACGCGGCCACCGATGCTTAATTTCTTTCGGACTCCTTCCGGATCGAACACATCCATCCCCCCCATGAAGTGACTGAAGGCACAGTCCGTTCCATCCAGCTGGATGAGGGCCAGAACGTAGGGCGGCTCTTTCACCTGGCCGTAGTATTTCGTGTTTACCAGGGTCCACGACCGTATCGTTCCCTCCTGGGGGACCTCGATCCACTCCTCCATATTCCCCTGGCATTCCGGACAGAAAGGCCGGGCCGGAACCAGGATTTTCCCGCACCGGTCGCATTTGGTGCCATAGATCTTTTCCTTCATCAGACCATCGAAGAATCTGGTCCAGACGGGGCCCAGGGACCATCGATACGGCAGCGCCACATCGTTTCTTATGGTTCTGTATTCCTTGGACATCTCATCCTCTCCATTTGTGGAAGGTCGTGGCTCGAAGGCTTATTTCAAGGGTTCGAAGTAATCGATATCGAGGATGCACCCCTTTCTTCTCCCTGCTCCACACCGCACTCACACGGCTGCCCAGTTTGACCCTCTCTCTCACCATGTCAAAATCCGACAGGTCGAAGCCGGCGATTCGATGGGTAAACCCCGTGTCGCTGCCGTCCAGCCGGATCATTGCCGATATGAAAGGAATCACGAGCTTCTGACCGTAGAAAGGCATGTTGATAAATGCCCAGGTCTCCACGACGCCTTCCTGAGCCACCTCGACCCACCCCTCCATTTCTTCGAAGCATCTGGGACAGAAGGTCCTGGGAGGAACAAAAACCCTCGAGCATTTCCCGCACCTCGTTCCCAGGATCTTCTTTTCCTTGAGATTGTCGTAGAATTTGCTCCAGGTCGGGCCCAGCGCCAATTCGTAGGGGACGACCACCTCGGCTTTGAATTCTCTCGGTTCTTCGGCTTTCATTACGGGATTCTCCTTCGCTGAATTCTCCTTGGCTCATACTTGCTCTTCGAGGCCGCCTACAGTTCAGAGCTGACAATGGTGACCCCGTTGAACTGATCCGTCCCCCCCATGGCATGGGAGAGAGCAAGCTTTGCCCCCTCCACCTGGCGATCGCCGGCCTTGCCCGTCACCTGGAGAACGGATTCGGCCAAACGGATAAGGCCCGTTGCACCGATGGGATTGGTGCACAGCGTGCCGCCCGAAGGATCACAAGGCAATTCGCCTTTCTTTGTGAATGTTCCTTTCAATGCGTAGTCGGGGCCCTTTCCGCGCGGGCAGAAGCCAAAGCACTCGTAAAAAATCATTTCCTGATAGGTAAAGGGATTGTAAATCTCGGCCACATCAAGCTCCTTAAGAGGATCCTTGATGCCTGCCATATCGTAGGCTGCTTTGGCCGCGACGGTGGCGCTGGGCCAGATGGATTTGTCGCTTTCCCCGAAGAAAAATTCTTCGCCGCGGAACCCTACACCCTTGATCCATGCGGGCTTCTTGGACAACTTCCTGGCTTTGTCCTCCGATGCGAAAATGACGGCGCAGGCTCCGTCGGAGTTGGGGCATACGTCCAGGAGGCGCACGGGGTAGGTGATGATCTTGGCATTCTTCACGTCCTCCAGGCTCACTCTTTTTTTAATATGCGCGTAAGGGTTGTCGAGGGCATTGTCATGGTTGCTCACGGATATGAGGGCGGCGGCGTCTCGGGCCTTTTCTTCATCGATGCCGAACCGGTACATCCATTCCATCGCCTGCATCGTAAATACGCCGGGAGCTCCGGCAGCGAACGTCTGCTGAAAGAAGGGGTCGAAGACCGTGGTCATGGTCGCCTGGCTGTCTCCCTCGAACATCTTCTCATGGCCCACCACCAGGACGATTTCCGCCAATCCCGAGGCGACCCAGTAGTAGCCGCAGTGCCCCAACGACTGTCCCGTACTGCCGCAGGTCTCCACCTTGAGGACGGGCTTTCCCACCTGGCACAGGGCATCAGCGAAATAAAGGTGGGTCAAAGCGATTCCTTCCATCATGGAGGGCATGGTTCCCGACACCACCCCATCCACGTCCGGGGGGGCTATCCCCGCATCCTCGAAAGCCGCCGTCACCGCCTCTCTCACCAATTCCGGATAGCTGACGTCCCGTCTTTTTCCGTGCCTGGTCTGACCTGTTCCGATGATCGCCACTGCCCTTGCCATGGGTGCCTCCTCCTAGCCTTCCAAGATGACGACGGAATGACATTGTCCGGCAACCCCATGAGTCCCGTGAGCCAATGCCGTCTTTACCTTTTTGTCCACCTGATGCTCGGCCGCTCTGCCCCGGATCTGCAGCACGGCCTCAACGATCCGGTACATCCCCCTGGATACGTAGGGATTCATGGCCAGGACTCCTCCCGAGGGATTGATGGGAAGAGCTCCCTCCATCCGGGTCATGCCGCTGTCCAGAAACCGGCCCCCTTCTCCCTGGCTGCAGAAGCCCAGCTGTTCGGACCACAGAAGCTCCTGAAATGCATACGGCTCGCAGATTTCTGCGACATCGATTTCACTTCTGGGATCGGAGATGCCGGCCATCTTGTAGGCAGCGGCCGCTGCCCTTCCGAGCTCGCCCCTCAGCAGGTCCCGATCCCCGGGATAATAGTGATCGATGGAACACCCATACCCCTTCAACCATACGGGCTTGTCCGTCAGCCCGCTCACTCTGTCTCCCGATGCCAGAAGAATCGACACCACACCCTCGGATTTGGGCGCACACTCCAAGGCCTTCAAGGGATCGCTCACCCTCTCCGATCGGAGCACGTCCTCCACCGTGACTCTCTTCCTGATGTGCGCGTAAGGGTTATAGAGCGCATTGCCGAGATTCTTCTCCACAACCCTGGCGCACTGTTCCTCAGTGATGCCGTATCGGTGCATATATTCTCGCATCTGCATGGCCGCCGCTGTGGTCTCGTTCAGCCCGACCGGCCGAAGATAAAAGGGATCTGCAAAAAAGCTGGTGCACGTATCATTGTCCGGGTTTTCCGATCCCTTGACCACCGAGGTCACCAGGACCGTATCGAACTGTCCCGACAGGATCCGCATACAGGCGTAGATGAAAGCGAACATGGATTCTTCCGCCCTCGAGCCTTCTTTCATAAAGGCGCCCGTTCCGTCCCAGTCAAACGAATTGGAGCACGACAGTCCGCTGTGAAAAATGTCCGACGAAGCGATCATGATGCAGCCGACCTCGTCGCGGGACAGTCCGGCCTTGTCGAGGGCCTCCCTGGCCACCCGGAACGTGAAATCCATCAGACTTTCCTTGGACTCGACCCCGCAGCTTTGCGCCACTGAGGCTATGGCAACCTTGCGCATACAGATACCTCCTCACGTTGGTCTCGGTCCCCCCGCGGCAGCGCAGGGAAGACGGTGTTGGCTTCCTGTCCTTGATGATCGTTCACGGGGCCTGCGGTGCGGCTTGAAACGGTCCTGAGCGTCACGCTTTTTTCCCGCACAGCAATTTGAGCATGCAGGTGACCAGAAGCTCCTCGTCCTGGTTTTTGATGGAAATTCGCGTTGTGAGAATACCCCGGTTCCCGCCTCGATCGGTAATATCGACGACCTCAACTTCACAATGGATGGTGTCGCCGATTTTTGTCGGAGCCGTGAAACGAACCCCGTCCATACCGTAGAAGGCGATGAAGGACTTAGGGAGAAAACTCGAATACTGGCCCATGCGAAAGGGCAGAGCCATCCCGATGCTCAGCGTCAGCATGCCGTGGGCGATTCGTTCTTTGAAAGGCGTCCCGGCTGCATACGTCACATCGGTATGGAGAGGATGCCAGTCACCGGTGAGGCCTGCGAAATTCACTAGATCCGCTTCGGTGATGGTCCGCGCCGGCGACGTCATGGTTTCACCGACGTGATAGTCGTCGAGGTATTCGTAATCCTTGGCCATCGGGCCGCTCCTTCATTGTGTCTTTAGAGTGATGGAGTGCGTGCAAGAGGTGGAGTCCCGGAGATCTTCTCAACTCATGAATTCTCTGCCGATGATGAGGCGTCTCATCTCCGAGGTCCCTGCTCCGATCTCCAGCAACTTGGCATCCCTCAAAAAGCGCTGCACGGGGTATTCGAGCATGTAACCATAGCCTCCATGGATCTGAACCGCCTGGTCGGCGATCCGCACCGCCGCTTCGGCATTGAAAAGAATCGATGCCGCCGAAAGCTTATGAACCTCCGTTCCCTTTCCGCCTCTCGCGGCTTTGTCCGCCAGGATGCCTGCCCGATAGCACAGCATGCGCCCCGCCTCGATGGACGTGTACATATCGGCCAGCTTCGCCTGGATCAGCTGAAAGGCACCAATGGGCTTTCCGAACTGCACCCTCTGGCGTGCGTACGTAGAGGACAATTCAAAGCAGGCCTCGGCGATTCCAAGAGCCTCACCCGCATAAAAGGCGCGCTCGACATCCAGACCCGACATGAGCACATCGATGCCCTTGTTCTCTTCACCCAGAACGTTTTCCGCGGGAATGATGCAATCATCGAGAACGAGCTCCGCCGTGGGGGAACCTCTATGACCGTACTTTTTCAATTTGCGGGAAACGGAAAATCCGGGAAAGGACGTCTCCACAATAAAGGCGGTAATCCCCCTGGCACCCTTGGATTTATCCGTCTTTGCGTAGAGTATGACCGTATCTGCAATGGGACCGTTGGTGATAAACATTTTGGTCCCGTTGACCACATAATGATCCCCTCGCCGCACCGCCGTGGTCCGAATGTTGACCGCATCCGAGCCGGCGTCAGGCTCGGTCAGGCCCAGAGCTCCGATGTGCTCACCGGAGCAAAGCGGAGGGAGATACTTTTCTTTTTGCGCTCGATTTGCGTTGCGGTTCAGGTTGTTCACGCACAGGTTCGCATGGGCGCCCCAGGAGAGGGCAATGGCCGGAGAGGCCTTGGCCAGCTCCTCGAGAACGATAATTGCCGAAAGCAGATCCGCTCCTGCGCCGCCATATTCCACATCGGCCGTGATACCCATGATGCCAAGATTCGCCAGCTTTTGCCACAGACCTGCGGGCCACTCATCCTTCTCGTCCATCTCCTCGGCGATGGGCCAGATTTCCCTCCTGGCGAAGCTCCGGACACTTTCCTGAAGCATTCTATGCTCATCACTTAGAGTAAATTCCACTTTCCTCTCCTTATCGAGCTCCGTCAAAAACCGACTTTGTCCAACCCTTTCAGACCCAAAACCTGCCTCGCCTCCCGGGGCGTCGCCGGTTCGATGCCAAGCTCACGGGCTATCCGAACGATCTTTTCCACCTGTTCCCCGTTGCTTCTCGCCATCTCACCCTTCGCCAAATAGAGGTTATCCTCGAGCCCCACCCGAACATTGCCGTTCAAAAGAAGGGACTGCGTACAAATGGTGAACTGGCTCCGTCCGGCGGCACACACGGAGAACTCGAAATCTCCGATGAGTCGCCTAGCATAGTTGATCAAGAACATGAGGTTTTCGGGCTCGGCGGTGATGCCCCCCAGGATGCCCATGACAAACTGCAGATAGATAGGGGGGTTGACATAGCCCCGGCTGATGAGGAAGGCTACGTTGTTGATCATCGCGGCATCGTAGATCTCGAACTCGGGCCTGGTGTCATTCTCCTCAAATACGCCGGCAAATTCCTTCATGGTTTTGAAGGTGTTGGGAAAGATAAAATCTTCGGTGAACGCCAGGTACCGGGGCTCCCAGTCAAACTTAAATTCCTTGTAGCGGTCCAGTACATGAAACAGGCCAAAATTCACCGATCCCGCATTGAAGGAGCCCAGTTCCGGCCTGAACGTCGAAACGGGAAGCAGTCTCTGCTCCGCTGTCATGCCGAGACCTCCACCGGTGGTCAGACACAGGACGATGTCGCACGCCCCCTTTACCCTCGTAACGACTTCCCGGAACAGCTCGACATCGGAAACGGGCTGCCCCGTCTGGGGATCACGCACATGAATATGGGCCACCGCGGCCCCTGCATTCCAGGCCCTCACCGCCTCGGCGGCGATCTCTTCGGGGGTTATGGGGAGGTGCGGGCTCATGACCGGTGTGTGAATGCCACCCGTGATGGCGGCGGTGACGATTGCTTTGTCTTTCATATCCTCGGTTTCCTTTCAGCGGCAGGATGCCTGACCCGGCAACATCACCAGCCCCCCTACGGCGCATAGAGATTACGATACTCTCGTCTGAGCTTGTATTTCTCGAGCTTTCCCGTGGTGGTCTTGGGAAGGGCGTCGAGAAAAACGATTTTCTTGGGCACTTCGAATGTTGCGAGCTCTCCCCTGCAGTATGCCAGTACATCTTCTTCGGTGAGCTCGGCATCGTTCCTGGCAACCACAAAAGCCGTGACTGCTTCAATCCATCTTTCGTGCGGCAACCCGATCACCGCCGCGGCTTCGATGTGAGGATTGCCGAGAAGATGCCTTTCGATCTTGATGGATGCCACGTTCTCACCCCCGGACTTGATCATGTCCTTCTTTCGATCGACAAACATGAGAAGCCCGTCTTCATCGAACATTCCCAGGTCGCCGGAATGATGCCAGCCGAATTCTCGAGACGTTTCCGTCGCTTCTGGATTATTGGCATATTCGACCATCACCGCGGGACCTCGCCACACGATTTCACCGATCCGGCCGGGCGGCAGCACCTCCCCGTCATTGCCGAGGACCGCCGTATCCAGCGTCAGGCTCGATTCCCCCCAGTAGTTTCCGCTCTTCATCAATTGCCACATGGGCTTGAAATAATTGGTGGAAGGCCAGCATTCCGTCTGCCCGGTTCCCAGAACAAAGCCCGGACCGTTGAACCGCCGGACACACTCCTGGAGCGTTCTTGGATCCATGGGGGTCATGGCGTACATGCACTTCTTGAGGGAGGAAAGGTTATAGCTGTCAAATTGGGGATAATCGAGCAGCGCCCGCCACATCATGGGAAGAAGAATGGTGAAGGCGATGCCTTCCTCCTGAATCGCCTCCAGCACGGTTTTGGGGTCGAACTTTCGGATCACCACATTCTTGGAACCGGAATGAAAGCCGCTGAAAGCAAACGTCTGCTGAGCACAGTGAAAAAACGGCATCACCATCAGGTTGTGGAAGGAGGATGGAATTTCCAGTTCTATGAGATTGGTGAGAGACATGATGAAGGTGGCCAGGTGAGAGGTGACCACCGCTTTGGGATTTGCGGTCGTACCGCTGGTATAGAGGATCTCCCAGGGATCACGGTCCTGAATGATGACATCCTCCACTTCCTCCGCCGATTGACCTTCCAGGAAATCATGAAAGTCCATAAAAGGTGCCGACTCCGTCCGTTGGGGGACGGGGATGGATATCATGTGTTTGACTTCGGGCATATCATTGATGATTTTTGAAACGGTGGGGATCAGTTGGTCATCGACCACAAGGACGCGCGCACGGGAGTCATTGATCATCCAGGCAAGATCTTTGGGGCTTAGACCCGGATTGAGCGGCACCCAGACGAAGCCGCCCTTGGCCAGGCCGAGGCCGGCTATGACATATTCATACGAGTTCAGGCAAAGCCCCGCCACCCTGTCGCCCTTTTGCAGACCCAGAGCTCGGATCCCCCTGGCAAAACGGTTGAGCTGATCATTCAATTGCCGATAGGTGAGTCGAATCTTCTCACCGTTTCTTTTCTCCACCAGGGCGGTCATGTTGGGCATGCTCCGAGCCCTTCGCCTGAGAATATCCCCCATGGCCACTCGACAGATCAAATTGTATTGCAGGTCCTTGTTCATTTACCCGGCCCTCCTCCGTTGAAAAGGTTCACCACACAGCCCCCGGTGTGCCTGTCTTCAAGCCATAGGCACAGGGTGCGTCCAGTTTTTCGGCCTTGGATTGTTTTCCTTTCAGCAGGTTATTTGAGTGATCGAGGAGTAACCTGTCGGATCGAGTAAGAGCAGAAAGCATGCCACGCGGGCGGACCCGCCCCGTCGGCTGTTGGGTCCTGTTCGATGCATTGAAATATCAAATAATTAGGTAGGTTACCCATGGTAAGACAGGAAGATGGGAAGGCCTTTGGCGGTGCACTTCCAGCTGTGAAAACCCGCTGGGAAGAGCGAGGAGAGGGAAATGGGGTGTTTGCACCTCACCTGGGTTTCCCCCTCCCCCCGGGTTGGCCGAAGACGAATCGAGAGATGAGGTAAGAATACCCCCACATTGAGGTGTCAGGACCCCATTCCCCAGGGCCTGCGGGAAAGGTTGTATTTTTTGACTTTGAGGGAAAAATTCTTTCGGTCCAAACCGGCCTCCCGGGAGCTCTTCTGGATCGATCCCCCGTTTCGCCTCAAAAGATCCGCGATATACTCTCTTTCGAAGCTCTCGATAACCCGTTTCTTGGCATCCGAAAATTTCGTGCCCGGCTCCATCTTGTCCATCATAAAGAACTCATGATGCATGGAATCCCGCAGATCGATATCTTCGATGGTGTCGGAATGGCAGGTCACCACAGCACGTTCCACCACATTTTCCAATTCCCTGACATTGCCCGGCCACGAATAGGTGTAGCACTTCTTCAGTGCCTTCCTGCTGATGCCCCCTACGCTCAGATTATGTTTGTCCTTGTATTTCCGGATAAAATGATCAACAAATAGAGGGATATCACCCATTCTTTCACGAAGGGGGGGCACGCGTATAAAGATCACATTCAGCCTGTAGTAAAGATCTTTTCGAAACTCTCCGGTCTTTACCGCGTCCTTCAGATTCGTGTTCGTTGCACTTATGATCCTCACATTCGCTTTTATGGGACGGTTGTCGCCAACTTTCTCGAAGACCCCCTCCTGGAGAACTCGCAACAACTTGACCTGCATGCTTTGAGACATTTCACCCACCTCATCCAGAAACAACGTGCCCTTCTCTGCCACTTCGAACCGACCCAGCCGGTCCCTGTACGCACCCGTAAACGCCCCTTTCACATGCCCGAAAAGCTCGCTTTCCAAGAGAGTCTCCGAAAGGGCACCACAGTTAACCTTGATAAAAGGTCCCTCCTTTCTGTGGCTCAAGTAATGAACATAATCGGCGACCAATTCCTTGCCGGTGCCCGTCTCCCCTTCGATGAGAACATTGACGTCGGTGTCGGCCACCGACATGATGGTCTCATAAATCGATTTCATCTTGGGATCGTTTCCAATGACGCACGAAGAGTGCTTGTCGAAATAGGAGCATTTATTCAGCTCATTCATGAGAGCCGATATTTTTTGCTCCTGATCATAGATGGTCTGGAAGCTTCGTTGCAGTTTCTCGAGCTCTCCTCCGAGGAGATTCCCCAAAATAGAAAAGACCCCTATCAACGTCTCGTCAATGGCATGGGACGTTCGCCAGGAAAAGCTCATGACACCAATGGTCTTTTTGTGCACAATTAACGGGAGCCAAAAAAACGTCTTCATCTTTCCCGTATTGAAAAACACGCCTTTTTCAATGGTTTTCTCATCCCAGACGACGGGTTGCAGGTCGTTTTCTTCTATCAGATGAATCAGCTCCCTGGTAAATTTAGGTATCTTCTTCCTTACGTATCTCTGTTCCCTTTCGTTCATTCCCTTGGTCCTAAATATATTCAGGTTGCTCATGGACTTATCGAAAAAGATCACAGCCGCAGTGGTGTAGTGAAGCTCTTTCTCGAACGTATTCAGAACAACCTCGATCACTTCGCGAGGAGTTTCTGCCGACGCGATTTCAAGCGCGGTGCTCTTCAGTAACTGCAGATGGTCTTTGTATTGATTCATTACCTCTCCCTCCTTCCCATTTTGGGATCACTTTCTCGGCAGCATGGACCATGATCCGCGAAAGTTGAATGAAGGACCACCATCTTTCAGACCGAAACTAGACGATGTGAGCCATTTTCGCAATGTGTGAGTTCTCGGCACAACCGATTATGGACCCTTCCCGGACCTGGCCTTCGGCTCCCTTTTCAACGCCGGACAGCCACAATGGCGATACGGGGCGGGTGCGTTCCCGATGCCGCCGCAGCTCCTACTGTCAAAACCAAAGAAAAAACGCATAATTTCATGGGCGTTCCCTAGTTACCCCAGTGCAGCAGAACAACATACTCGGGTTAGCCAGGGATTTTCCGAAACTGTGGAGGAATCCAAAGACTCCTTTACGTGAGAAAAAACGAATGATTAGACTTTTGCTCGAAGATGTGACAATGATAAAAGAACAAGAGATCATCCTGCATGTTCGTTTTAAAGGCGGCGCGGCTAAAACTCTGAACATTCCTCTTCCACCCAAAGGCTGGCAACATGCGTTGACAAGTGAGGAAATCGTCAAGCTTATCGATGAGCTCAGGGATCATCACAGTTATCTGGAGATAGCGGAGATACTCAATGAGCGAGGACACAGATCAGGTACAGGTCGTCGATTTTACAGCAAACTTATTGGGAGCATCCGCGCCAACTACGACTTGAAGACTCGATATGCCAGATTGCGACACGCGGGGAAACTGACTGCAAGCGAGATGGCAAATCTATTAGGGGTAACAAAGGCAACAGTGCGGAAATGGGCGAAACGGGAAACACTCAAAGCATATCCCTATAACGACCGCAATGAATGTCTTTATGAACATCCGGGCATCAATTCGCCCTTGATGAGGAATCCCCTTAACGAGCTGAATACAAAGCCATTTACAAACTGAAGATCTTCCAGGAATTTATGAGGTACAGTATGCAGATCAAATCACCACTATGATTTACACGCACATTCTGAACAAAGGCGGAATGGGAGTCCAAAACCCCGCTGACAGGCTCTGATTAGGCGTTATATGCGGCGCAGGAAAGCGGTATATACCGCTTACCGAAAAGTGGAATACGGCTCTTAAGTAATCAATATCGCTAATGGTTTATTCAGATCGGAGATTGTGGAACAGGGAGTATATCCGGCTGATCGAGCCGCATTTTCCCATTTCATTTAGGCAGTCTAATACTATGTTATCTTAAATATCATCTGATGAATTGGTAGCAAGAAGGAATAAAAAAATGGAAAAATCTGGACCAACTGCACCAGTACCCAAAGATCCACAACCAACGGTTGATCGTGTCGATGAATTAGCAAGGAGAGTTCTCTCAGGTGATATTTTATTGCCTAAATTTCAAAGAGAATTCGTCTGGGATAGAGGTCAAGTTCTTAATCTGCTTGATTCTGTGTACCGAAATTATCCAATTGGTAGCGTTCTATTGTGGCAAAGCAGGCAGGAGCTCAGAAGCGAAAACTATATTGCTGATCTCGAAATTACTCTTCCCAAACCAGATTACCCAGTCAACTACCTACTTGATGGTCAACAGAGACTTTCAACAATATGCGGCGCCGTATATTGGGATGGGTCAAATGCTGATAGCATTTGGAACATCGCGTTCGATCTAAGGAAAGAAGAATTTGTTCATCTACAATCACTCGATGACCCACCACTCCATATAATTCGGATGAATAAATTAAGAGATCCTTCTGTGTTTTTCCAACATGTTTCTAGCCTTGAATCCTCTTCATCTCCAGATAAAGAAGCAATAAAAATAGCTGCAAACTTATTATTTAACAGATTTAAGGATTATAAAATAGCGGTCGTGACACTTGGAGATATGAAGATAGAAGATGTTGCGCCAATTTTCGAGAGAATAAATAGTACTGGCACCAGGCTTACTATAGTTGACTTAATGAGAGCAGCAACATGGAGTGAGGATTTCGATTTAATTGATACAATCGATGGAATTCTTGACGTTCTAGCTGCAAAAGATTTTGGCGGAATTGAAAGAAAAGCCGTCCTCAGGAACCTATCTGCTGCTGCCGGAGGTGGTTTTAGCGTTGAAAGCATTGATAATTTAAGAAACCATGATTCTGAAACCTTAAAGATGGCTGCTTCTGGAACAGCTGAAGCCTATAAAAAAACGGTAGATTTTTTCAAAACTGAAATAAATATTCCCAGTGATTCAGTAATTCCATATCAAAATCAGATTGTTGTTCTCACCGAAATATTTCGTTTAATGCCCCGTCCTTCAGCTGAACAATTCACAGAAATAAAACAATGGTTTTGGCGAACTACCCTTTCTGGATATTTTGCGGGATGGAATACAGGGAGCATGACGGCCGATTTGAGAACAGCTCAAGCTTTTTCAAGGGGAGATATATCCACAATTGATTTCAGTTATTTAAAACCCAGAAGTGATATTTGGTCTAAAAAAGTTTTTCGAGTAAATAATGCTCATGCAAAAGCTTTGGCCATCACAATGGGTTATTTAAAGCCATTGGACATTTTAACTGGGCAAAACATTGATGTCTCAAGAGCCCTTGCATGGACTAATGCTAAAGAATTCCATCATTTTTGCCCAAGAGCTTTTCTGAAAAGCCTTGGAATCCACCACACAAAAATTAATTGCTTAGCAAATATCATTTATCTCACTTCATCAAGTAATAAAATTATCTCAGACAGAAAACCTTCCGAATATTTATTTGATGTTGAAAAATCAGCAGGTAGCAATTTGTCAGCTTGGTTAGATAGTAATCTAATTACATTGGCAGCATTTGAAGCCGCTAAAAGGGATGATTTTGAAACATTTATCAGGTTGCGCTCTGAGACAATTCAGCAAAAGATTTCAGCATTAGCAAATTGGTAAAGATAACAATGCAATTCACCGGAAAATTTGGCTTGCGGCCAATTTCCCGGTGATCGCAAATGTTCTGCTCCCAAAATAAGGAAACAATGTGCGCCTACGAAAAATGATAATGACAAGGTTCAGGGGGGTTAACGAATCGAAAGAGATTCTATTTGATGACTACAACATTATCGTTGGCCAGAATGATTCAGGAAAATCTACAATTTTAAAGGGGTTGGATTTATTCTTAAATGACTCTGAAGCTTCACCAGATATCAAAAATACATCATCGCATGACAATAACGTTGAGATTGAATTGTTTTTTTCGCCAAACAATAAACAGATTATTATTGACGAAGCAATTCAAACAAGTTTCGAGAATGAAGAACTTGTCGGCGAAGATGGTTCTTTAGTTGTTAAAAAAATTTGGGATACAACAAAAACAAAATTGACACCTGATGTGTTTTTGCTGCGAAAATCGTATGGTGACGATGATTTTTTATTGTTGACAGAAAAGGACTTAATAAAAAAATGCAAAGCATTAGGAATCGACACTCAAAAAGCTAATGGTGAAGAATACAACAATGTCGAAAAGAGGCAAAAACTAAAAACACATCTACAAAACAACAACTCACCTTTTGAATTTATTTACGAAAAGCTACCTAACACAGGAAAAAGCAGAGGAAAGCTTATTGCCGATGCTATCAAAAATTCTCTGCCACGATTTGAATATTTCAAAGCCGATTCTCCTCTTACCGAGTCAGATACAGCCATACAACGTTACTTCAAGAAGTTATCAGAAGCTAAATTAGAAGAATATGGAACAGCAGCAATTCAGACTTTTGTTGAAGAACAAGTAGGAACTGTTTTATCGAAAATTACTGACAAAATAAATCAAGTAGTTCCTGGTGACCAGAAAGTAATGCCCGATGTTACTTTTAATTGGTCAAATTTGGTTCAAACAACTTTTAAAAGTTCTTCCGCTGGCGGCAGTGTTCCACTTCGGTTCCGAGGTGATGGTTTCCGCAGAATTGCGATGATGGCCTATTTCGAACACTTAGCAGAAGAAAACAAATCCGAACATCAAAATATTGTTTTTGGCTTCGAAGAGCCAGAAACTTTCTTGCACCCCTCTGCCCAAGAACAACTTTTTGAAAAACTTATGGGAATGACTGAAAAGGAATATCAAATTTTTGTCACTACCCACTCGCCAATTATTGTAGCCAATTCTAACAGGTCACGAATCATACACATACTCAAGGAAGAAAATAACTACAATGTAATCCAGAACATACAAGACTTTTCAGGAATTATAAATGATTTAGGTATTTCAACCAGCAACCAATTTGTTAAAGAATTTGAGAAGGCAAAAGTAATTATTTTGGTTGAGGGACCAGACGATTCATCAGCATTCTCATATGTGGCTGATAACTACAAACAGAATGGGGTTATAGAAAGAAATTTCTCAGATTTACAAATGGTTTTAATACCTATTGGCGGCTGTGACAGCATAAAGCATTGGCAAACTTTGAATTTGCTTCAGGATATTGGTAAGCCCTTCTTCATCATCCAAGACTCTGATAAGTCACACGCACAAGAGGTTTCTCCACGGCATACAGCCTTAGTTGGCTTTGGTTTTACTGAAAACACAGATTTTAACGTTCTCAAAAAAAGAGCCATTGAAAATTACATAAACATACAAACTCTTGAGCGTGAGATCCCAGGTATTGTTATTCATTATGACGACTGGACACACGTTAAAAATCTTTCAAAACAGCATGCGCAGGCCGTTGCTCTTGGTGGAGGAAAAATTGCTGAAAAGCATTTTGCTAATCAAACCTTTGCGGAGCTACAGGCAAGTTTTTCCACTGAAAACAACGAAGATGAATTCTTGCTTATCTATGGGAATATATTGAATAAATTAAACCAATAGCAGAACAAAAGCATTCACCAGATGGCGAGAAGCGCGGCGGCGCTGACGCGGTTAAGTTTGTTGGCGCCACTGGTGATGCAAGCGTTATATTTCAGAGAAATTAGAATCGGAGTCCTTCAATTTGGTTGACAGATACATTTTTAGCCACCTAGTTGCTTTAACAAAAGAGATAAAACTTCAGGAACCTCCTGACAATACAGGACTCATGAGCCAATTTATGGCAGGCCGACAGTCTCCGTTTACTTTTAGCGGTGGTATTGGTTTAACATGGTGGCATACCAGAAAAGCAATTGAGCTAGCAAATACCATTGCCGCTTTATCCATATCAAAATATGATTCTTTAAAAAATGGTGACCGAGACAAATTATCAGATGTTGTAATGGGGACTTTCCCAAAAATTTGTTTAGACCAAGACCTTTTT
Organism: uncultured delta proteobacterium; assembly: GCA_963781715.1. Lineage (GTDB taxonomy): Bacteria > Desulfobacterota > Syntrophobacteria > Syntrophobacterales > Syntrophobacteraceae > Desulfoferrobacter. The sequence continues at coordinate 1,753,418 of CAWAGW010000010.1, read as the reverse complement.
AATGGCGATGATATCTTTTTACAAAGGAAGAAAAACCTTTTTGATGCAAGAATCATTTTAGACGTAAATTCTTTTATTTCTGTTTTATGGGAAAGGGTGTTTGTCGAATTGGAAAACTCGATCTACAAATGGTGTTTTGTTTATCCTGTTCCTAGAATATTCTCAGAATCATTCAATTTGGGCTATGATGGCATATCCATTATTAGTAAGTCAGACACAGCTGCATGGCTTGAACTAATAAGAAAATATCCTTCGGTAGAATTATTAAATCAAGCCACTGGTGCTTTTAGAGACAACAGGCCTCCATCATTTAGAAACTTGCAATATGACATATATTTAATATGCAAGTGTGAAGGCACTTCTAGTGGCGCAAAGTTTAATGCAGGTTTGAAATTTAAGAGATTTATATCAGTTCTATTTTCAGTCTTTCAAAAATCTTCTAAGAACTTTTTAACTAAATCCGCAGCTCACCCGTACAAAGTTTGTCTGCAATTTGCACATAAAGACAGTACTGGCAATACAGGCTATGTTTTTTCTGAAATTGGTGAGATTCTACCTTATTACATTTCTGATTACAGAATTGATCAAGAAGTAATTGACTCAACAAAGAAATGGTATGAAAGCTATTCAAATTCAGACAATCTCTATCGTAATAAAGCAAAAAAATCTGCACACTTTATAAACCATGGAATGAATTCAGACGATATTGAATCTTTTATTAATTATTTTATTTCACTAGATGCACTTTTCGGGAAGCGGGGTGATGTCGAAAGACTCATTTTAGAAGGAGTGCAGCTAACTACATCCGATGACAATTGGCGTCAGAGGGCTGAGTGGCTATTTGATCTTCGCTCTGAACTAGTCCATGGTGGCAGTAGGAATGCTACAGAATGGAATAAGTATGACAGGTATGTAAATCATTTTAAAAGTACACCTGAAAGCGATGTGAAAAAATTAGCATTTATCTGTTTGATTAAAGCGTTTCAGACACTACCGCAGCTTGCAGCACTGTAGCAATAACATATTGAAATAAAAAGAAAATATAACAATGCAATTAACCGGAAAATTTGGCCTGCGGCCAATTTTCCGGTTATCGCAGCCGTTAGCTTTACAAATGGAGTTACCAAAAAATAATGCCATATAAAAAGTTTTTAGAAGAATATTCACTTTACAGGAAATTCAAAGTATCTCAGTTGCCACCTAAAACTGATGTGCTTCCTGTTGTTCAGATAAATATGGAATGTCCGAAATGCAGCTCTAATCAAACTTTTGTAATGACAAACAAATATTGGGAAAACTGTGAGTACAGTAATTTCCCTGTGGAAGGCCTTGTATTTCGCATGGTGTACTTGTGTGTTCATTGTCAAAAGTTCGAAAGAGTGTTCTATGTAAAAGTAGCTGATGATAAACAATGGCTAATGAAGGTAGGTCAGTTCCCATCGTGGGAAATCAAAGGCGATGTGAATATTGAAAAATTACTTGGAGACCATTCAGTGGTGCAAGCGGGGACGCCCTTAACTTATTAACTTACGCCAAGTCCAGTTCATCCATTCTTGAGATCTCTGCTCCTCGGGCGACCGACATGCTCACAGTCACGTGCGTAAAGTTAATAAATTAAGGGCGTCCCCTATTTCCCACATCTGGCGGGACAACCGGGTTCATTATGCCGTCAATTGCGCCAGCATCGGCTGTCCAAATTTGCAGCCGAAACCTTTCACGGCAGAAAATACCGAGTCAGTTTTGAACAAAGCCGCAAGAGACTATATCAATCACCCTCGGGGTGTTACGGTGATCAGCTCTGACAAGATCATATTATCTTCTATCTATGATTGGTTCCGGGAAGATTTTGGCGGGTCACGAGAAGGGGTTCTGCAGCATCTGAAAAAATACGCAGAGCCATCTTTGACTCGAAAATTAGAAAACTTCCAGGGAAAGATCGATTACCAGTATGATTGGACTTTGAACGATGCGAAGCAATAGAGAGTGATTATTGAAGAACGATCATTGGGCGATGATCATTGAATAGGTTAGACCGAGCGGCGAGGGATCATTTGCTTGGTGGGAGGTATGCGACATGGAAATCGAAAATACCGTCAAAAACAACCGCGAACAGAGCAGGGGACCTTTGATAAAGATACTTGTGTTGATCAGTTTTATTGTTTTGGCCGTCTACTTGGTGCGGTTTTCCCCGCTGAAAGATTATTTCACCCCTGAGGCACTTGGAAAGTTCGTGGCCGAAGCCGGTTTATGGGCGCCGCTCGCGTTCATTGCCATTTATACCGTGGGTGTGTGCCTGTTCGTTCCGGGCACCTTGTTGACCGGCCTTGGCGCAGCTATATTCGGTCCGTATTGGGGATTCATCTGGGTCTGGCTGGGCGCCATGCTGGGAGCAAGCGCCGCCTTTCTCATCGGCAGGACGTTGTGTGGAAATATGGGACGCCCTTAACTTATTAACTTGGCACAATGGTTTCCCCTGAGTATTGGAATGCGGGACGCCCTTAAATTTTTAAGTTTCTAAATATGCTGAGAGGACGTATAAGGACGGATGCCAAGGTTAGCCCGACTCGATGCCCCTGGTGTTTTGCATCACATAATGATCAGGGGAATTGAGCGCCGAAATATATTTAGAGCTGAAAAGGATCGGGAAGACTTTCTGCAGCGCCTCTCAATTCTTCTGCCGGAAACTCAAACATCTTGCTATGCGTGGGTTCTTATGTCCAATCACGCCCATTTTCTTTTCAAGACGGGAACAGCACCGATTGCGAGGGTAATGAGAAGACTCCTTACGGGTTATGTGGTGAGTTTCAATCACGCGGGAGGAATGCGGGACGCCCTTAAATTTCTAAGTTTCTAAATATGCTGAGAGGACGTATACGGACGGATGCCAAGGTTAGCCCGACTCGATGCCCCTGGTGTTTTGCATCACATAATGATCAGGGGAATTGAGCGCCGAAATATATTTAGAGCTGAAAAGGATCGGGAAGACTTTCTGCAGCGCCTCTCAATTCTTCTGCCGAAAACTCAAACATCTTGCTATGCGTGGGTTCTTATGTCCAATCACGCCCATTTTCTTTTCAAGACGGGAACAGCACCGATTGCGAGGGTAATGAGAAGACTCCTTACGGGTTATGTGGTGAGTTTCAATCATAGGCACAGGCGGAGTGTGTGAATAGGGGACGTTCTCAACATTTAAACTTAACGCGGGAATTTTGTACTGCCTAAAGAAGATATGCCAGGAAAAGCACGCATAGATGCCCTAGGGGCACTGCATCACGTCATCGTTCGAGGGATCGCCCGAAGAAAGATTTTCGATGACGATCAGGACAGGAGGAGTTTTCTTGATCGTATAGGGGATCTTTTGCAGGCAACAAAGACCAATTGCTATGCATGGGCTCTACTATCCAATCATTTCCATTTGCTTCTGCGTACTGGAAGCGTTCAGAGATCGCGACCGTCATGAGGCGATTGCTTACCGGCTATGCGATGACCTATAACCGACGGCACCGACGGTGGGGCCACCTGTTCCAAAATCGATATAAATCGATTTTGTGCCAGGAGGAGCCCTACTTTTTGGAGCTGGTTTGCTATATCCGCCTGAACCCGCTGAGGGCTGGAATGGTGAAGGATCTCAATGAACTGGACAGATATGCCTTTAGCGGCCACAGTACTTTGATGGGCAAAGAATGGAACGATTGGCAAAATGCGGATGCGGTGCTTGGTCGTTTCGGGATAAAGGTGGGTGCGGTCAAATGCAGCTATCGCAAATTCGTCAAAGAGGGCATCTCTCTTGGCAGAAGGCCCGATTTGGTTGGAGGGGGGCTTGTCCGTTCGGCGGGCGGTTGGTTGGCGGTCAAGGAATTACGCAAGGCAAAGGCCTACGTGAAGGGGGATGAGAGAATACTGGGCGATGGGGAATTTGTGGACCAGGTGCTCTTGCAGGCGGCGGAGGCATTTAATCATCGCTACCATCTCAGATCTAAAGGTGTGGATTTGGGAGAGAGTCTCAAATCGGGTGACAGAGCTATTCGATTTAAAACCCGGGGAGATATGGTCTTCGGGGAAGATCCGAAGGCGGGTTCAGGCGCGCAGTCTGCTGTGTTACTGGGCCGTGCGGGAACTCGGGGAAAGCATGTCATCGATGTCGAAAAGACTGAATGTGTCAATTGCGGCGATAAGCAAGTCCGTAGAGCGCGGAGAACAACTGGCTAAAATTCACGGATACGAAATTGTTTAAATGTTGAGAACGTCCCTGACTCCTACACATTGAATTTTGTATGGAATGATTATATACATAAGATTGTGATGGACAAAAAAGCGAGCGGAGAGGCTGTGGAGCTTGAGCAACTATCGACATGCACCGGCTTTGAATGGGACGAGGGGAATTCCGAGAAGAATTGGGCCAAGCACCGGGTGGCCCGTTCGGAGTGTGAGCAGGTCTTCTTCAATTTGCCATTCGTAGTAGCTGACGATCAGAAACACTCGCAGGATGAAACCCGCTACTATGCCTTGGGTCAAACCGATAGAGGGAGGAAGCTATTTGTGGTGTTCACAATCCGGAACAGTATGATTCGTGTAATCTCAGCCCGAGATATGAATCGGAATGAGAAAAGGACATATGATGAGAAAGAAGATTCCGAAGTTCGTGAATGAAGATCAGGAGCGAGAGTTCTGGTCAAACCAGGACTCTGGTGAGTATATCGACTGGGGAAAATCTCAGCGGGCCTCCTTTCCCAACTTGAAACCATCTACTAAAACGATTTCCATTAGACTCCCTGAATCCATGCTCGACGATCTCAAAATGCTTGCAAACAAGAAGGACATTCCGTACCAATCGTTGCTGAAAGTCTTCCTGGCTGAGCGCATCAAAGAAGAGCTTAGATCAAAAAGGAGCTAACCAGCCAATGAACCCGACGAGCGACCACGGGGCAGGTCTCTTGGTGCTGAGCGCAAGTCATTGGCCGTGGTCACTCGTGGGTTATCGGCACCGTTCGGTGCATAATAAATATGCGGTATCGTTTTTTTATTTTAACATTTCAATTCTGATATAGTTATTCAGCTTATCTAAATCAGACTTAAATGAGGTCAAAATAATGAAACAATTTAAAATAGTTGTTGAAAAACATCCTGACACCTATGTTGCTTATCCACTCGGTTTAAAGGGTGTTGTGGTCGGTCAAGGTGATACATACGAAGCGGCGTTGGCTGATGTTAAATCGGCAATTAAATTTCATATTGAGACATTCGGCCCTGAAGAGATTGATGTTGACCCACCAATTCTGGAAGCTTTCATTGCAGAAGCAGGAGTTGCCGTCTGATGTCGAAGTTTCCTATTGACGCTCCAATTCGAAAAGTTGTTAAGTCCTTTGAGCTTCTTGGATTCAAAATCGTTCGTGAGTATGAATAGTGTGAATAGGGGACGCCCTTAACTTATTAACTTTGGGACGTGGCTGTGAATCTGTGGGGGCAGCCCTTGACATTGGACATTTTTCTAGCGAGGCAATCAACCGGACGGCGGTATAATGCTATGATTACTGCGGAGGAGAATGAATGAGGTAGGCCTGGCTTAAGTTAACAAGTTAAGGACATCCCCCAAATTCACGCGAAATGACTTGCCCCACATCCCCCAAATTCACGCTGCGACAAAGCTGGGGAGGTAATGCGAAATGACTTGCCCCAGTTGCTGGTGGCTGAAGCCGTGGCTCAGGACGCGCCTTTCCTCAGACATGCGGGGTCCGATGGCCGGCAGGAATGGAGCGTGGCCCTTGTTTCTCTTTTTCTTCGCGCCCCTTTTTCTTCGTGAGAATCTCCGCCATCCGCTCGCCGATGATCACACAAGGCATCATCGTGTTTCCCGTGGTGATTCTAGGCATGATCGATCCGTTGGCGATGCGCAGCCGGTCGACGCCGCGAACCTTGAGCGTGCTGTCGACCACCGCACCCTCGTCCCTACCCATGCGGCAGGTGCAGGACTGGTGAAAGAAGGTTGTGGCGGCGTTGCGGACGAAATTATCGAGTTCCTTGCCCCGCAATGGACCGGGCATCACCTCGCGCTTGATGTACGGCCGCATGTCCGGGCCGTTTCCGATCTCCCGACAGAGCTCGACTCCACGGACGAGCGCCTTCACGTCCTTCGGCTCGGAGAGGAAGCCGCCGTCGATGACCGGTGCGTCATTGGGATCGGCGGAGCGAATCGCCACGGTGCCATGACCCGCAGGCCGGACGAGCCCCGGCAAGATTGGCCAGCCGGCCTCAGGCATCGCGAACTGCCGGGCTGCAGCGTCGCTGGCGTAGGGTACCTCGTTTTGGAACGGCTGAAGGTCCGGAGTGTCGAGCGCCGGGTCGCTTTTCCAGAACAACGTGCACTCGCCGATGCAATTGCGCGGCAGCAACGGCTCCTTGTACTCCCACACGCAGCCGGCGAGCAGAACGTGATCGCGAAAGTTCTTACCGACTCCGGGGAGCTTGTGGAGGACCGGAACGCCCGCGGCCCGGAGCACCTCCTCGTCGCCGATGCCCGAAAGCATGAGGAGGCGCGGGGTGTTGATCGCCCCGCATGAAAGCACTATCTCGCGGCTTGCCGCGATCGTTCGTGTACCGCCTGCGACCCTTGCGACGATACCCGTTGCCGTGGTGCGATCGAGGACCAGCCGATGCACCACGGCGTTGGTCAGAATCGTGATGTTTGGCCGATCGAGGACGGGCTGAAGGTAATTCAGGAAGACGCTATGACGTCGGCCGTCCTTGATCGCGACGTTCACGATCGCGCAGCCGCCCGGCTCCTCCATCAGTCTCGCATTGAGGTCGGCAAATGTCGGGATTCCGATCGCGGCAGCACTCCTGACCATCGCCGGTGCGATGGGGTTCGGGTCGGGGGCCGTCTGGACGTAGAACAAGCCTCCCTTGCCGCGGTAGGCCGGGTCATCGGGCCCCTGCCAGTCCTCGATGCGCTTGAAAATCTCAAGGACGCTGGCGAAGCCCCACGCCTCGTCCCCCGCCTCGCGCGCCCAATGGCTGTAGTCGTTCTTGTGCCCGCGGACATAGGCCATGGCGTTTATGCTGCTGCCGCCGCCGAGGATTCGGCCCATCGGCAGGATCAGCGCGCGGTGGTTAACGCTCGCCCGCGGACGCGCCGCGAAGTCCCAGGCAAACGCCGAATGGATGTTGGTTTGCCACAGCAACGGGTCGGTGACGCTTTCCCCGTTATAAGCCCGACCCGCTTCCACCACCAGAACCGACACCTCCGGATTCTCGGCCAGGCGTCGGGCGACCACGCAGCCGGAGTAGCTGCGCGCTATCTCGGTGAGGTGATAGGAAATTGCTTTGTTTGCTGCTGCCGCTATTACCAGGCAGGCAAAGGCCAGTAGTTCAATCTGCCGCAGCTGAAAGGGGCAACGGTACCGAGCTGCGTAATCGTGCCGGAATTTCCCACTGTGGGATATGTAGTTTGCACTCTCTCGTAAGTCCCCACTTTAGTCTTAGGATCGAGAATCATGTGCACTTGCTTCACAATGAAGTCCGACCCGTCCGTGCGTTTTTCATCCAGAGAAATCTCCAGCATTCCGTCAATCAATCCTCCTCCGCCCGTGACGACTGCTTCAATCTTTGTAAAAGGGGGATAGGGAAGTACGGTGGAGGATTTGCCCGATAACAGAAAATTTCCATCTCCGGTGGGAATCTCGGCGAGTATATAATCGCTCGCACCTGCCCCCAGCGCCTCTGGGATAAGTTGAAGGCACAGTTTCCATGCGTGGGCCGGGGCCACCATCAGCAGCAACAATACGATCACGAAACTTACGGACAATTTTAACGTTTTCATAGGCGCTCCTTTGCAGGTTTGATAATTTAACCTAATTTTGGGCAGTCTCGTCAGGCGGAACTCCACGCGCCACCCCAGCGAGGCTTATCCCCGCAAGCTTCGTCGCCGTGACGGAGGCGTTCGAGTGAAATCGATAAAGTTAGAGTCATAAAAAACACCGCATCAACTGAGGTAGAACCCAAACTCTGCGGCGGGAGATTTCTCTTTGACCATGCAATACAATTTGCCGAAGCGGCAGGCTCAGATTCTAAAATTCTGGTAAATAATAATCTCAAATTAATCAGAAAACACATGAGGTCAACAGCCTTTATGATACGATAAGGCCGATGTGGAACATAAGCATGGGTGTTGTCTAGATTAGTTTCCATCCGGAAACCCAAAGTTCCTCTGCCCCTTGAGGGGGGAGATGCCAGATGAGGGGGTGTTAATTCAACAACTTACACCCTCACCCCAACCCTCTCCCTCAAGGGAGAGGGAGTTTCCGGACGGACACTAGATTAGAGTTCAAACGCCAAAACGGATTGCCAAGGTAACGAGAAGTGGATGCGGTTGAGTCTGCTCTTGACTCATTTAGGGATGGAGCATGATTTGGCAAAACTGGAGGCCTCAGTACGAAGGGCGCTCTCGGCCGGAACCGCATGAAAAGGTCAGTCAAGCACAGCCCCCTTACCTTGGCATACAATCAGATTTGGAGAGTCAGTTGAAAAAGAAATCCTTAAAAATCCCGAAAGAAATGCAGGATATTTATTCATCTATTACGAAGATCACCGATGAGTTTTCACAAAAATATCTGAATGACGAATATGCCACAATGATTCAATATGCAGCAGCGGAACTTTGCAGAAAACGACCATCGCCGTTGTTAAAGGGCAATCTGAATATTTGGGCTTGCGCTATAACCCACGCAATAGGTTACATAAATTTCTTGGATGACAGCAGTCAAACTCCGCATATAAAAGCTGCGGAATTGTATGAGGCTTTTGGTGTCAAGCCAAGTACAGGACAGGCAAAATCAAAACAGGTCCGTTCCATCTTAGGGATGAAGCAGTTTGATGTTAATTGGACATTGCCGAGCAGGATGGAGAGAAATCCCATGGTATGGATGATAACAGTCAATGGATTTGCCGTCGATGCAAGAACGCAACCTAGGGAAATTCAAGAGATTGCCTATGAAAAAGGACTCATTCCTTATTTACCAGAAACATAAAAATCGAAGAAATTTCCAACGGTGCGATCATTCGTAAGGGTCAGATCGGATAAGGAGAGCCGATGACGGTCAGGCCCGCACACATGGAGGATTTGGAAGTATCACTTGCCATCGTTATGCATGCTACCAGCCATATGGAAGAACAAGGCATTTTCCAATGGGACGACGTATACCCTGATAAGGCAACATTGAGGCAGGATATCCAAAGGCAGGAGATGTATGTCATGGAGCAGGATGGTCGAACAGCCGGCATCATTGTGATCAATGAGGAGCAGTCACCGGAGTATGCTTCCATTCTATGGAAGTATGCGGGCCGAGTGCTCGTAGTGCATCGGCTGACAATTTCGCCTGCACACCGGCGTTGCGGGCTGGCGACACGCCTGATGGAGTTCGCCGAAAATACCGCTGCCAGCCAAGGCTACGACTGCATCCGCCTTGACGCGTTTTCCAAAAACCCCGCAGCCTTTGCTCTATACGACAAGCTTGGATACCGCAGGGCAGGAATGGTCCACTTCAGAAAAGGCGAGTTCTACTGCTTTGAAAACGCAATCAACAGAACCCGAACCCGTAAATTCAGCAGAACCAAAGGGCCGTGCCGCTGATTAAAACGTTCGCTTGCCACAGGTATACACAACAGGGTAAAGCCTTGAGTCCAACCGTCTTTCGCTAGAAGAATTTTCGGTTCCATTTCTTTTCACGTGAAGAGCCACGAATGCATATTCATGTTATTTGTGGGCATGGAGAGGCCAAATTCTGGATCGAGCCGGACATCGAATTGGCGAGAAGCTTTGGTTTATCCGAATCTGAACTGCGGCTTTTGGATTCTACTCAAGCAAGGGGAGCTATTCTTGCCTTTTGCGGAATTTCCATGGTTCGAAGCTGCCCCGGTTTCCACAATACTCAAGGTAGAGATGCCAGGGCCGGATTATCCGTATTAGCCGGACCGGGACGTTGACCTCACAGTCGAGTCCATCACATACCCAGAGAAATACCCATTTGTGTCAAAATCGATACCGAAACGGCGGCTTGAGCCAGACACCCGGCCACTCGGAAACTGAACTTGATTGAAAGGATATTTATCCCGCCAGATCGGATGGATAGTCGGAGAGTTTCTAAAAGGTGCTCAGGAAGCCGCCGTCCACGTAAAATATCTGGCCGGTGATGAAATCCGCGGCTGGAGATGCCAGGAAGACCGCCGTGGGCGCCAGGTCTTCAGGCGTTCCCCAGCGCCCCATGGGCGTGCGCTGCTTGATCCAGGCGTCTGTAGAATGGGGGACGACCTTAACTTATTAACTTTGCGGAGGTGGCTGTGAGTCTGTGGGGTCATGCCTTGACATTGGACATTTTTCTAACGAGGCAATCAACCGGACGGCGGCACAACGCTGTGATTACTACGGAGGAGAATGAACGAGGTAGGTCTGGCTTAAGTTAATAACTTAAGGACGTCCCCCAAATTCACGCTGACATTGGAAGTGGCGCTGGAAGTCCAGCGTGAACTGGAAACCCGTCTTGACGAGGCCGACAAACTGCGTAAACAACAGGTGCAACGGGCTGAATACGAAGCAAATCTGGCCAGACGCCGCTTTATGCAGGTTGATCCGGACCACAGGTTGGTGGCAGACACCCTGGAGGCAGCCTGGAATGAAAAACATTCTCAATCGGATTCAGCCAAACTAACTCGAGAGGAGCAGGAGAGCATACTCGGGTTAGCCAAGGATTTTCCGAAACTGTGGAGGAATCCAAAGACTCCTTTACGTGAGAAAAAACGAATGATTAGACTTTTGCTCGAAGATGTGACAATGATAAAAGAACAAGAGATCATCCTGCATGTTCGTTTTAAAGGCGGCGCGGCTAAAACTCTGAACATTCCTCTTCCACCCAAAGGCTGGCAACATGCGTTGACAAGTGAGGAAATCGTCAAGCTTATCGATGAGCTCATGGATCATCACAGTTATCTGGAGATAGCGGAGATACTCAATGAGCGAGGACACAGATCAGGTACAGGTCGTCGATTTTACAGCAAACTTATTGGGAGCATCCGCGCCAACTACGACTTGAAGACTCGATATGCCAGATTGCGACACGCGGGGAAACTGACTGCAAGCGAGATGGCAAATCTATTAGGGGTAACAAAGGCAACAGTGCGGAAATGGGCGAAACGGGAAACACTCAAAGCATATCCCTATAACGACCGCAATGAATGTCTTTATGAACATCCGGGCATCAATTCGCCCTTGATGAGGAATCCCCTTAACGAGCTGAATACAAAGCCATTTACAAACTGAAGATCTTCCAGGAATTTATGAGGTACAGTATGCAGATCAAATCACCACTATGATTTACACGCACATTCTGAACAAAGGCGGAATGGGAGTCCAAAGCCCCGCTGACAGGCTCTGATTAGGCGTTATATGCGGCGCAGGAAAGCGGTATATACCGCTTACCGAAAAGTGGAATACGGCTCTTAAGTAATCAATATCACTAATGGTTTATTCAGATCGGAGATTGTGGAACAGGGAGTATATCCGGCTGCTCGAGCCGCATTTTCCCATTTCATTTAGGCAGTCTAATACTATGTTATGTTAAAAATGGGAGACTGTAGAAAATGGTGACTATTGATTGTGTCGGTGTCCCTATACCAGTAGATCACCCTGAATTTAAGAGCGACAAATCATTATTGAAAAAAATTAAACAAGTTGAATCCATTATAGAAATAGAACATGACATTAGAGATACCAAAGTTGCATTAACTGCATTACGAAATAGCCTGAAAAATGAAAACCACGAAAAAATAATTTCTTTGTTTAATTGTTTCCCATGGACTATTTCTGAATCGATACTCTCTTATATTATCGTTTTATATGCAAAAGCATTTACTGAAGGAACTGGCAGAACAAGACTTAATGGTCAGGTCGAAAATATTTTTGGAAAAGATAAAGATAAGCATGAATACACTATGGAATTAAGGCATAGTTTTTATGCTCACCATGGAATTGAAGCTAATCGACATCAGTTGTTTTGCCTTCCTAATTCCCCGAGCCAAGGCAAGGTAAAATTAAATCCAAGTGGGCAAACAACCAGGATTCTTATGCCTACATGGATTAAGATAGAAAAAATAGAATTCTGCATATTAAAAGTTGAAGAATATTTAAGTATCCAAATAAAAGGCCTTTGCAAAGCTATTGAGGATGGACTGAGCGTAAAGCAATTGGGAATTATAACGAAAACACCGAAAACGGAGCTGCTAAATAGGCATTGGCGGGAAAACACAGAAAATAGAATAGATCCTCTTTCGACTCGAAAAACATAACATACTACTGGTAGGGACGCGCAAAAAGCCGCGCGCCCCACAGTAGCGCGTTATGTGAATAGGAAGATATGATTCCTAAAGAATGTAAAATGCCGGATTTATCCGAACTTGAGCGACTCCAAGGGGCTTTAACTCTTCGTGTGGTTTTTACACAGGCAGATGCAAAAATAGGAAGGAAAACAGCTCTTCTTAGAAGAATATTTATAAGATTAATGGATAAATCGATTACCGAGTATCAAGAAGCAAGAAAAGCCTTAGATTTACAAGTGCAAGAATCAAAACGACCTTCAAAAGAAATGCAAGAAACCGGACGAATAATTTACATGTTTTCCTTTTCCGATCATATGGAAAATTGTATCAACTCTGTCAGGAGGCTACTACGGTTGCTCGAAAGAATTAATTCCGAAAAAGGTGCCCCAATAATACCAAGAGATAAAAAACGTTTTCTATCGTCCCAAGGTAAAAGGCTTATTGATCTACGCGACGCCTTTGAACATATGGATGAGCGTATCCAGCGTGACGAAATTGGAAACGATGAGGCTATAATGGTCAAACTCGGTGGCAGTGATGATCGAGTTGAAATAGGTCCATTTCAGGTCACTTTTTTGGAACTGGCTGGAATTATATTTAAATTACACGAGCTTGCATCTTATTTGGTATTCATTTCAGACAGGGATAAAGACAACATGCAACCTGTCACATAACCAAAAAATGGTGCCGACCAAAAAAGCTGGCGGCACATTTTGATCGTTATACGTGAGAAGAGATGAAAGATTATTTGCCATACTTGACTGTAATTGGAAGCGTCATTGCGTTTCTATTTGCAGTATTCAAATACCTACGCGATCAAAGACTTTCAGAACAGAACAAGCGTTTCGAGCAATTTCATAAAGTATTTGAATGGGTGGCTGGTCGTACCGCAGAGGGGAAACCTCTTATGGATACTCAGCAAGCGATGGCTGTGTACCAGCTATCCGAATTCCCGGAATATGCTTATATGTCACTACCAATCATCCAATATTATTTAGACAAGACAAATGGTGAGCCTGACGACTCCTTGTTTCGGGCCTCGCTATTAGAAGCTAAGAAAAGACTGAAAGGCAACGTATAACAAGGCTTTTGCAGCGGAGCGCAAAAAGCGCGCGCCCGCTGAAAAGCGACGTTCGGTCAACACGCACGATAGGAGATTACAATGAAAGGCGAATTTACCGCAATTATAGAACCCGCACCCGAGGGCGGCTTTTGGGCTATCTGTCCAGAGGTGCCCGGCGCCAACGGGCAGGGCGAAAGCATAGAGGAAGCCAAGGCAAGTCTACGGCAGGCTATAGAGTTGATCTTGGAGGACCGGAAAGCTGACGTTCTCAGAGGGCTACCCGACGACGCTATCCAAGACACGGTGATGATCGGATGAAACGAAAGGACTTGGAGCGAAGGTTAAGAATCGCGGGCTGCTATCTCAAACGGCAAGGAGCTTCACACTCACTTTGGATTAATCCGAAGAACGGAGCGGTGGAAGCCGTCCCACGGCATTCCGAGATTAAGGAACCATTGGCCAAGAAGATTTTGAAGAATTTGAATGCTGAGTAAATGACCGAACATCATGCTTTACTCGGACTGGTGCTCCGCTGCCGCTACACACCTGCCGGTAAGCATGGCCTTAGAGTGACTGTGAGAGCCGAGGATAAGTTTCACACTGGAAAATCTCCTCCCTTCGGGAGGATCTACTGGGAGGTATGCGACAATGTTTGTCTATCAGGCGCAGACCTTCGAAGGAGAATTCTTGGGTTGGAGGGGATTAGGTTAGATGGTTCCGAATCCAAATCTCCCTGACATTGACAGTCTGCGGCCATACTTGGACATACCATCCATCAATACTGGCCTTCATCGCCCGTTGATAACACCATCTGGAATTGTCACTGATGACATTGAGGGCTTGATTGCCGTCACGGATGAGCATGGCTCTGTTATGCTGCAATCCGGCATTGAATTTACCGTACATGCATATCGAGGGCAACCCGAGGAGCATGTGCCCTGTTTACCGACATTGGGGAGGCTGAAAAACTCAGAAGAGCAGTTGCTGGCATTATGTCGCAACGCAGCATTTGAAGATGCCCTCGGTGAACATCCGTTTATACGCCTTAGCAGACAGGCCAAATTCTTCGGTCACCCTTTACGCGTGGATACACAAGGGCTGGCGCAGCACTATGGCCTGGCCACTGACCTGCTCGATTTTACAAGCAATTTCGATGTAGCAAGTTTTTTTGCAGTTTGCTATCGGGATGATGAGACACGGGAATATAGGCCTGTCGTTGATTCAGAGAAACCCGGTGTGATCTATCGCATTGCCTCGGCATTTTTCGTCGGAACCAATCTCGGCGCTGAATTTGAAATCGTTGGCTGGCAGCCGCTTAAGCGGCCCGAACAGCAACGAGCCTTCGGACTAAAGATGCAAAGGGGGATGGACCTGTACACGTTGCCATTTGTTCAGATGGTCAAATTTCGGCATTGCGGGAAAATCTCTAACCGTATTTGGAAATCTTTCGATAAAGGCCGATCACTTTTCCCCGACGATGCCGCTGACGAGCTTGCCAAGCGGGCTGAAACTCTTTGTCAATTTACCCGGCAGCAAGTCGACAGGGCGTGGGATCGGCTGGACACGTGGAACGAAAATAGAACCACAAATGATTATCGACTGGCAGTTGAGGGCAAGAGTGAAATCCACCTAAGTGAAACCACAATCTTGAATTGGGAAGGTCTTGCGATAGAGCGAGATGAAGGAAAATTGGTAAGTCAGCTAAGAGAGGTTTTGAATAAGGTCCGTTATCGCCGTACAGCTTATCCTGCATAGAAATTCAGGCACTTGGGTGATGTCTACTCTATCTAAATAGGTCACCCATTAAAAGGCCTAGATCAAGAGAAAAAACTCCCCCATCGCAAGAGAAACACTTTTTCGCGAGCTGCACTTCAGCCACCAACAAGGGCCGCCGAGAATGGGTCCAACCGAGACTCGTCGGAGGCGGCCCTTGTTGGTGGGTTTACTGCCTCCCTTGGTCCGGACACATTCGCACTGGGAACTGGTCAATTCCTGAATGCTCGCGAGACCTTCGGTATGTGTCCTGATCGTTTTAGGACAGGAAAGCTTGCTCCTGCCACTCACAAACAGTCACCAACACCTATACCACTCCCGCAGTTTCTTTAGGTTTGAGGTGTCAGTCCTCACTGCACCAGTCACCCATCAGGATTAAGGTCTTCTCACCGATAATTGTTCTCCCGGCTGAAACCCTTTCCGCCCAAGGCGGACCAGAAAATCTTCGGTTCCATGCCATGTCCAAGTGGTTTTTTCAAGTCTCATGGTTATTAGCCATCCCTTGGCTGGCTCATGGCATGGGCAGCAAAGATGCTGTTGACTCTATAAGGCTTTGGGTGGAACGGTTTACCAATCAAGTCTAATGGCTTGGATATCCAACCCCTTTGCGGGTTCACCGTTCCAGCCAACTTTCATCCAAACAGTTTCTCCGGCATAAAGGGAACTTCCCGCTTCATGATAAAATAAGCTGCCCTGGCCAGCTTGTTGGCAAGTGCTTGATGAGCCACCATGAAGTTAGTTTTCTGCATCTTGCGTTGATACCAGCTTCTACATTGATCATCAAATCGCTTAGCCAGTTCGGCGGCTTCAGAAAAAGCCCAGGCCAGATACTTGTTGCCATTCTTCTTGTTGCCCTTTGTTTTCCCATTGGTGGTCCACTTGGAGCTCACCTTTCGGCAGTAGGATACGTAGTCACCTACTTTTGGAAAGCGTTCTATGGGACCCGTTTCCAGCATGATGGTCAAGCCGAGAATCCTACCAATTCCCGGAATGGTAAGGAGATTTCGATAAGGTTCCTTGAGCTTAAGCTTGCCTTCAACCATGTTTTCGACTTGCCGGATTTTTTGACTAAGAAAGTCAATAGCGTCCTTGCTCACCATTCCAGCCATGGCGAGATCCTCATTTTCCTTCAATAGGGGATGGACGACATTTTCTCTAAGTCGTTTGACATCCTTGACATTCAGGCGCACGCCACAGTTCCTGGCCACAATGTTTTGCAGACTTAAGATGAGAGAGCTCCTGAGCGTGACCAAGTGGCTCCTCTTTCTTAATAGATCCCGAAGTGGCCTCTCCTCTTTGGGATAGATATAGCCCTCAGGCAAGATGCCAAGCCGCAGCATTTCAGCAAGCCAGAAAGCATCGTGCTGGTCATCGGCATGCTTCAGTCCGGAGTACTTCTGGATGGCGCTGGGATTGGCCAGGTGGACCCGGTAGCCGGCATCACCCAAAAGATCCACAAGCCAGTACCAATTATAGGTGGACTCTACAACCACTCCAACCATCTTCTCTTGGAATCTGCCCAAGGTCACAAGGATCTCCTCCGCAACGTTGGGAACTCTTCGTTTGAAAGCTCTCTTCCCATTTTCGTCAATAACACCAATGAAGTTGTTGCTTGCATGTAGATCAATCCCTGCATACAATTCCATACGGCACCTCCTCATCTAAAGTTCGCAGCTTTAACTCCATATCACAGAGCATTATACGACTCTTGCTATGGACGGAGGTGCCTTTTATATGATTATCAAGTCTGCTCTTGACTCATGATTAGAGTGTGAGATGAATAGGACGACAAATCTTAGGACAGCCGAGAGGATTACGGGCAGGGATCTGGATTGCTTATGAGTCAAGAGCAGACTTGACCCCTTTGATCTATTTGGTGAGACGTTACAGTAGGCAAAGTCATGGAGAGGTCGGAAAGTATTTTGGGTTGCGCAGCTATAGCACGGCAAGCAGCGCGATGGAGCGGATAAAGGCGCGAAGCAGGCAAGAGCGAGCTGTGCGCAATCATCTTGAGAAGCTCGAAGGAAGAATAGAGAAAAGCCAAGGGTCGACTTGACCCCTCTATCATGGACGTTATGTGTGTGATGGAAACTCATGATTTCGTTAAATGAACTGCTGACAGATTGAATGAAGGAAGCCCTTTTACTGCTATATCTCTTATTCAAACAAAGAATGTCATGGGGATAATCGACAATGAATAAGGAACGGTTGTTTGAATATATCAAGGCACAAAATCATGCGAAATTACTGGATCTCTTGAATACGGCTTTTGATCTATTGAATACAAACCAAAGGCAAGATGTATTTGGAAAAATTGCCAAAGAGGCAGCAAAAGAAGCGCCACCATTACACGTTGAGGGGAAAAACTTAATTGCTACTATTGAGCAATTTTATCAAAACTCGATATCCGGTCATTATTATGCTCCATTTGACATCAATTCTAAAAATTTCTCACAGGTCCCAGAGGAAACGGATGCATGGTTCGAGGAATTAAGTGATTACCTTGAAGATTCTTCCAAATTGGCCGACCAAGGTGACCACGAAATAGCAGTACAGTGTTTTAGATTGCTTCACGAATTGATCGATAAAATGGAGGACGGTGATGAAATTGTCTTTGCAGACGAATATGGCACCTGGATGATCACTGGTGATGAAAAACGATTTGTTAAATCGTATCTAGCATCTCTTTCTGAAACATCAACGCCAGAAGAATATGCCAATGGTGCAATTCCCTTGATAAAAAGAGACAGCTACGAATCTTTTCATAATAAAGTCTACGACACAGCGCTTAAGATTGCCAATAAAGATCAGAAGGCTTTTTTAAAAACGGAAGTCAAGAAACATAAAATCAGGACGAAGTAAAACCCACAGAATGAAGAATCGCAACATCCTGCTCAACCGGACGGCGCGCTAAGTGTTTACCGCTTCCCCAAAGTCTTTTGCGCCGCAGCCAGGTGGCAGTGGGGAGATAGTAGGTGAAAACGTCAGTCCGTGCCAGTCCGGCGGCGCGGCTGAGCCCTGGCGAACCGCGCAGTTAAATTTTGGGTTAGGCGACATTCTCCTTAGTGACACATTTTTGTTTTGATATCCATAAGTTATATGAGATATTTGTGGCGGCAATTCGGTTTCCCTTCTATCATTGTAGCGATCCTGTATTCGGCATCAAGCAAAACGTGGTACCGATGCCAACTCACTAACATCAAAGGTAAAATTAGACACACTCCCCCATGGGTTGAGGGGAAAGAGAGCGAATGCTTAACTGCGCGAAACATACGTTAGCCGGCCAGATGCTCTGCAGCACCAATGCGACTCAACACTTTGCGGACCGAAACATGATATACTCATATACCGTGAAGCACTTACAGCAAGGTAGCCTCCGAGGATCACGATGAAGAAACGCAAATTGCTGCAGAAATTGCTTTCAGGCTCGAAAAACATCCGGTTCTCTGAAGCTGTGACCTGCGCGAAGGCATTTGGATTCCAGCTGTCGCGTATCACCGGCGATCATCACATCTACGTTCATCCAGAAGTACCGGAACTTGTGAATCTCCAAGATGTTGGCGGCAAGGCCAAGCCATACCAAGTTAAGCTGCTGCTGCAGATAATTGAACGATACAATCTCCAACTGGAGGATGAGGAATGAGAGACTATCACATCAATCTATTTTACAGTGAAGAAGATGACGGGTACATTGCTGACATACCTGATCTGAAGCACTGTTCTGCTTTCGGCACAACTCCAGAAGAGGCACTGCGGGAAGTGCTAAAAGCCAGAGAGGCATGGATCGAGGCAGCACGGGAACATGGTAAGCCGGTCCCCGAACCTCGGTATCGTCCTGTCATTTATCAAGTCGCCTGAGCGGCTAACTTTCGCGCAGAATTTGGGGTCTGCCCTTGACATGAGACATTTTTCGTAACTTCGGTTTCTAGCGGACCGCGCGGGCCCGGCTGTTTGTTTTATTGAGGGTTTTGGGCGCTCGGCCGGTGAAGCTCATGTTCGGACCAAAACTGTACGCAGTCTCTCCCGGTCATATCTCGAAACCTGAGGATATCAGAGGCGGTGCCGAGTGAAACCACCGACCACTGGAGGGCGATTGGGCTTCGATCTCAATTGCGGGTTCTGGGGTTGCTGAACTGCCTTCAAACTTGACTATTGACCTGTTTTTGGACTAAATTTTAGTCACAACAAGGAAAGGGAGGCAATTCATGAAACTGTCCGGCCAAATCAAGCCAATCAGTTACTTGAAAGCCCATGCCGCTGAAATAGTCAGGACTCTGGGCGAGCACCGAGAGCCACTAATTATAACTCAGAATGGCGAAGCCAAGGTGGTCATTCAGGATATAGAGAGCTACGAACAGACTCAGGAGACAATGGCCCTCCTGAAAATCCTGGCATTGGGAACCCGTCAGATCGAGGAAGGAAAAGTCCAGCCGGCTGAGGATGTGATTAGGATGGGGTCAAGTAGGATGGGGTCTGCTCCTGACTCATTTAGGGATGGGGGATGAATTGGGAAGGCTGGACGGCCTCAGTACGAAGGGCACTATCGGCAGGAACCTCAATGGAAAGTAAGTCAAGAGCAGACCCCTTGCTTATGTGTTTTGGGGTCCACGTCCGGAATTATTACCTGAGGGGGCAGAGATGGTTTTCGCTCTGAAGATAGTGCCAAATTCGCTTCAGGTGAACAGCAATCGGATCAGGCTTCCAATATCTTATGCCACAATGGTCATGCGGCACGTCCCGTTCGGTTGTTTTTCCAGTTTAATTTGAGTGGGAATTTCCTCAGCCAGTCTTTTCACGTGAGAAATGACACCCACCGTTTTGCCGTTGGCGTGCAGTCCTTTTAATGCCGCAATGACCCGATACAGGTTTTCGTCGTCCAGGCAGCCGAATCCTTCATCAAGAAAGAGCGATTCAATTTTGCGGTGCTTGCAGGCCATCTCCGACAACCCTAAGGCCAAGCAGAGACTAACAATAAACGTTTCTCCAGCAGAAAGTGTCTTGGTCGACCTGGGGGTTTTACCCTGCAACAAGTCGACAATAAAAAATCCGAGCTCGTCTGAATCTTGAGCACGAAGTTGATATCGGGTGGTGAGGCTGGCGAGATATCGATTGGTGATTTCGAGCAGCCGATCCTGCATGAGACGTTGGACTCTGCGCCTGGTTTCGACCTCGTCCGGCAATTGCAGCCTACTCTTTTCCTCCATCGCTTCCGCCCATACTTTCTCCTGCTCTGCGATGGCCTGTAGGGTCTCGCCATATGCCCTCTCGGCGTCGCGGTGTTCCTGCAACAGACGATCCAGGTCCTCCTTTCTCTTCTGCAAGGCTTCTCGATGCTGCGTATTCTCCTCAATTTGCTGGAGAATGACACCAATTGAATCGGTGGTCTTGCTCTCGGAGCGGACGGATTCGAATTCGCGGTGCACCCTTTCTGCCTGTAAGCCGGCTTCAGCCAGTGCCTGCTCGGCGGCATACCGTTGCTCCATCAGACTTTGCTCCTCTTGGAGCAGGGATAGGTGCTCTCTCACTTGATCTATCGAAATCAAGCCCGCTGTTTCGATTTGGCCCGGGAGTTGCCGTTCCATTTGCTCAAGAGACATTTGGATTTGTTCCGCCGTCTCGCGCAATTGAGTGAGCTCCGCCCGCTCCTTCGGAAGGCTCTGCCGGACAGATTGCATTTCCTGCCCCAATGCCGCTCTTGTTTCACTGAGAACAGCGATCCGGTCTTCCATCGCCTGTCGTTCACTAATTGGCTCCATATCGCCATACAGGGCGACTCGGTCGGCCTTCAGTTGAGTCAGCCGGCTTTGAACCGCATCGATCTGTTGTTTAAAGGCTGTTGTATGCTCCTCAGCCTGCTGCAACTCAGCAGATAGTGCTGTTTTTTCCTCTTCAAACGATCGGAGCTGTTCTGATGTTGTCATAGCCTCTTCATGGGCGCGGTGGTAGTTCCGAAGCCGTTGCCGGAGACGCCCTTCCCCTCCCGGTGCCGGTGACTTCTCACGGTAATTGTGCAACAGGGTGTCGAGCTCTATTCGAATCTTCTTATCTTCTCGCTGCAAGCTTTCTATTTGACTATCGACTAAAGCTAGAGCCCGGCTCTCCAGTTTATACTGCTCCCTGGAATTCGCCGCCTTCTTCTCTTTGCCGACAAGCCGGGCCTCCTTCCGGTCCAATTTGCGATCCACCCAGCCGAGTTTCCATTGCTGCCAACGGGCCGAGCGCAGGCGGGATCTGGCATCTTTGAGCTCCCGGGCATGAATGCGACTCTCTTCCATAACCACATCGACATCCGCTGCCTTCCAATCAACACCGGCCCGGAAACAGGTTTTGGCCAAAGACTGCCGCATCATTTCCATCTCTTCAGCCCGTGCTTTCATTTTGAGTGCCGTAACCTTGAGATCGCCGAGTTGGGCCTCCAGGGATTCGATTTTTTGTTTTTGTGCCAATACTGCATGGTCCAATTCGAGGAAATCCGGAGGTCCTTCCTCTACAAAAGGATGATCGTGAGAGCCGCAGAGAGGGCATGGCTGCCTGGCTTGAAGCTCCGATCGCTCGCTTTCGAGCCGTCTTACCTTGTCACGCCAGCGGATGTCTTCATCGAATTGTTGAAGGCGTGTTCTTTCCTCGGAAAGCGACTGTTCCAGTGCCTGAATTTCTAAGTTGCTTTTGTCCAATTTCCCTTGAATGTCACCACTCAATCCTTGTTTGTGGTATTTGCGTCCAATATTGTACAACTTCCGGCAGGCGGATCTTTTGTTACGCAGGTCTTTGATGTGAGATGCCCACTGATCGGGGCTTTTGTTCTCCAGAAGATTATCGATGCGTTGTACCAGTTCGGTCTTGCGCGATGCCAGCCGATCCGCTTTATCTCGCAACTTCCTGGCCGCGCGTTCCTTGGGATCCAGCCTGTGGAGAACTTTCCGCTCTCTTTTCAATATCTTGGCCCGCTGCTCTTGTTGACCCTTGAGCTGTTGCTGGAGCTGTTCGAGGCTTGTCAATTTCTCTTCGATGGCAGACAGGTTGAATTCGGCATCCGGGTCGACTACCTGATCCGCAACACTCTGTCGGAGTTTCTGGTGCTTCTTTTGAAGTGAGTCTATTAGGCTTTGCACTTCCGACAGCCGTCGGAGCCGGTCCTTCCGTTTGCTTTCCAGCGCGTCGAGCTGAGATGTGTTCAAGGTGAGACAGCGGTTTTCATCATCTATTTCGCGATCCAAAGACGAGGCCTGCGCTAAGTCTTCTGCTCTTTCCGATCTCTGTTTTTGGGCTGTTTCCAGTTCTATGAGGTTGGTGCTGAGCTGTTCTTCGAGACCGCGCAGTCGTTCCTCGCTGGAAAGAGCCCTTTCTTCCTGTTGAGTCAGCGGGCTCTGGATCGACCGCTGGTCCGACTTGAGACTATCCAGGCGTTTCAGTGTTGCTTCAAGAGGCCTGGCCCGCCTTGCTTCCTCCAGCCTCGACAGCGGTGCCTGCAGTTTAGCCAGGTTGGCCTTTGCTTCTGCAAGGGTTTCGGCATCGCGTTGATCGGCGATCTGCAACTGCTCCAACTTTTCCAGCCAGCTTTCCAAGTCTTGCAGTTCTCTAAAAGTGTACTCCATTTGTGCCAGCTCATCGATGAGTTGCTCTTGTTCCTGTTCTATCTGTTTGAGTCGACTCTTATCGAGTAAGGTGAAGCTCGCAGCAGATTCCTTGAGTTGATCCAGTTTTTCGCTTTCGATGGCTGCTCTGGTGCCGATCGACTGTTTCAGCTCCTGCAGCATTTCAGCTCCCATGATCTTCTCAAGGATTTCGGCACGTTCACTTTCCAGTGCGTCCAGGAATTCGGCAAATTCTCCCTGAGCCAGCAGAATGGAGCGGCAGAAGCGTTTGAAGTCGAGCCCTGTCAATTCGGCAATGCGACTGCGCACCCGGATCACCCGGTCTTCCAGCAGTGATGGTTGTCCGTTGAGACCCAGGAGCTGCATTTCGGGGCCTTGCATGCGGCCGGCACGGTTCTCCACCCACCATTCGCTTTGATAAAGGCTTTCACCGACAGAAAAGGTCACCTTCGAATAGGTCTCATCTTCCTGCCAGTGTAGAATCTCTGTTTCGGGATGCCTGAGGCGCGGGGTTTCGCCGTAAAGCCCCAGCGTTATAGCATCCAGGATGGTGGACTTGCCCGAGCCGTTCGGGCCCACTATGGCATACAGTCCCGTGTCGCAAAGGGGTGGCTGATCGAAGCGGACTTCCCATTCGCCCGGCAAGGAGTTGATGTTTTTAAACTTAACCCCCAGTATTTTCATGGTCATACTCCAGCAGAAGACCTCCAGTTGGAATTCAGAATAAATCTTTTCGAGATATGCTTCACCAACTAGACAAGGAAGAATGATGCTCTTTCGATCGTATCCCAGAAGCATCGACCTAATTCAGATTGCGCAAACGCTTGACGAACTATCTTAGATTGCAAAGTTCTACTAATCTTGCAAGAAAAAACGAAGGTATATTCGACAGCCCTGCTGCAGGGACCGGTCAGCCACAGAGGTGCAGCAGCAATCATGAGACTTTTGAAGGGTGCGGAGGAGTGGTAGTAGCAAAAACGTTGAGTGAATAGGGTACATCATGTTGTGTAATGTAGTGTGTAGGGGGACGAGTGTGTAGGGGGACGCCCATGAAATTATGCGTTTCTGTGGTTTATTGAGTGTGGTGGGGTATTTTTTATGGCACGACAAGCGCGCATCGATGCACCGGGAGCCTTGCACCATATCATATGCCGTGGCATCGAGCGGAGGCAGATATTTGCTGATGACACCGACCGGGAGCATTTTGTCGAACGGCTTGCCAACACAGGGCACCGGGGTCACGTCTACACATTTGACAAACTGCTCTAAAATCAAATGAAGTCAATCTTCGTTCGGAACATTTTTTTTAGCGAATTATTCAAGCCGACCGCAAGATTGGTGGGGCACGCAACGGGACCGTTTTGACCTATTCACGTACGACGTCATGATTGAGGAGGCCGGGAGAGGCGATGATTTAGCCGTTTCTAGGAGGCTTGAAGCCTTGGCCCGGATTCCACTGCTCGAGATAACGGATGAAGTTGTTGCATTGTCTGAAGCGCTTATCAATGCCAAAGCACTCCCGCAAAAAGCCATCGGCGATTCCCTCCATATTGCGCTATCTGCCGTGCATGGGCTGGATTATCTCCTCACCTGGAACTATCGTCATATTGACAATGCCGAAACGAAACCGATAGTCCGAGCGGTCTGTTTGGCAGAAGGGTATGCATACCCTGAAATATGTACACCTCAGGAGCTCATGGGAGTAGATGAAAATGGCTGATGAAATCATCAAGGAAGCCTGGAAGATTAAAGATACCATCGCAAAAGAATATGGTTGCAACGTCAAGTCGCTTGTAGCTCATTTGCGAGCAAAAAAGCATGAAGCGGATAATCGGGTTGTCGACCTTCGATCCATGAAGCTAGCCGCCGCACAAAAAAATGCAGCGGACGGCGAATCTGTGGGCATATGAAAGCCAAGCCTCCCTGAGCTGAAGCCTATTGGCATTTCACGCCTCCGCTGATCTTTGCCTTTCGACAGACACTCATGAGCGGCACTTATGCTATAGTTTTTCAGATAAAGAATTTCAAAAATGCAGCCCCAGATTCTTGGCCCTGCAACGGCTTTAGCATCCCAAAGTGTGAAATTTAATTTCTGAAAAGCTATAGGTACAGGAATTCCCGGCATGGAGATCAGTCATGGAGGCAGTCTATACATCATTGATCTTCGCTATGGTTGCAGTAAGTTGGATTCTGTCTTCGTCCGCCCGCGGGGCTGACATTCGCATGGCCAATGGAGTCCGTCTACACTACGAAACATCAGGTACCGGGGAACTGTTCCAAAAATCGGCTGTTTGTTGCTGGTGAAGCTTTCCAGTGAGTGGACAGCAAGCCGGCGGTTGGCGACGTGTCTTGATTATCAAGATTCTGTGTTTACTTTATTGCCAATTGAGATCAGCGCATTGACGACAAGGACGAGAAAGCTTATCGGTCCATACCACCTGCCGCCTCGAAAGAAGGCTGCAGCATGAGGGAATAAAAGAGGGATGATGGAAGGGATTGAGTTGGTGAAAAACATAGCCGAGATCGAGCGCCAACTCGCCGAAAAACTCGCGGAAGCTCGCCGATCTGCCGAACTGAGAATCGAGGAGGCGCAGGAAGAGAGCAAACGTCTGGTGGCTGAAGCCGAAGCCCAAATCCGCCAGGTGGATGAATTGACAAGGACTCAAGTAGCCGAGGAAAGCGCAAGGATTACCGAAGAAACAGAGGCGAGCGCCGAACAGGCGGCTCATGAAATACGCGAACAGGCTTCGATCAATATCGATCGGGCGGTCGACTTCATTGTTTCAAAGGTGCTGCCGTGATCGCACGAATGGAAAAGCTTTTCATTGCGGGACCCAAAAGTCTCGCTGAAATCATCTTGCTTGACTTGCAGCGCAGCGGAGTCGTGCAAATCGATCCACTTTCCGGGAATCAGCTCGGCGAATATCACCTGAGCTCCGAAGAAGAGACTCGACTGAGAAGATGGGAAGCTGTTGCAACGTCGGCCGACCATACGCTGAGGCTGCTCGGCCTGGAACCGGATCCAGCTGTAAAACCCTTTCAAGGAGATGTGGAGAGAGCGGAAAGCATACTCTTACCCTACGAAGAGCTCTCAGCCGGATTGGTGGAAAGGCGGGAACAGCTCAGAGAGGAACTCGAACTGATCGGCCAGTATCGTGGGGTTGTGGAGCAGCTGGCCGAGGCTGCGCAAGGACTCGACGACAGCCCGCGACTTGCGGTTCTCCCTTTTCTCATCGAAAGAAGAGAGGACTTGGCACTGTTGAAGCAGGAAATGACTTCGGCACTCGACGGCCGTTTCGCCCTGGTTGAAAAGCCCATGGGTGGACGGATTGCAGCGGTAATCGTGGTGTTGAAGCAAGATGCGGATGAAGCGCGGGGGGTCCTCGGTCACCAGGGTTTAGGTGAGCTCCCAAGGCCCCGCGATTATGCTCGGATGAACCTGAGGGCGCTGGCTATAAGGCTAGCGGAGAGATCAGAGCTTGCCCCGCTGGAAATGGGCGCCCTGGATAAAGAACTTCAGCGTCTGATCCAGGAGGGGGACTGGACACTGAAGGAGCTGTGGAACCGTGCAAAGAACGAAACCCTTCGCCTCCGGACCCTCAAAGAAATGAGTTCAGGCCGTTACGGTTTCGTGCTGTTCGGCTGGATTCCCGCTGCTCTCAAGAGCCAAGTGCTCAAACTAATGAATCGATATGAGGGGCAAACGATCCACATTTTTGAACCGGTGGACGAACACAGCGAAGCAGCTCAGATTCCGGTTACACTGGCAAACCCGGGATGGGTCAGGCCTTTCGAGTCCTTGATTTCCTTCCTGAATACTCCCCGCTACGACAGCTGGGACCCGACCTGGATCATAGCCGTTTTGTTTCCTTTATGGTTTGGGATGATTGTGGGAGATATCGGCTATGGCCTGGTTTTTGCCGGAGTTGCTTACTATCTTTCGACCTACGTTAAGCACAACCGGGCCTTGAAAATCGATTTCTTTAAGATGCGGCTGTCACCGGAGGCGGTCGGTCGATTGGTGGGCATCATGAAGCCAATGATCGCATGGACGATAGTATGGGGCTTTGTTTATGGAGAGTTCTTCGGCGATCTGCTCCAGCGACTGGGAATTTTTGGTACGATGCCAGGCTCCGCTTTGATCCCGGTACTGATTCCCCGCACCGATACCGCGACCACCGCCAACATGTTGATTCTGGTTTCAATTGGATTCGGTGTCTTCCAGGTGCTGCACGGCTTTTCCCTCAAGGCGATATTTGCTCACCGAGCAGCCGAAAAGAAACACTTCTGGGAGGCCTGCGGCTATTTGGGCGGCGTGGCGGCCTTGGTCTTATTCTCCTACGCTTTTATGTCCCGAGACTTCGGGCTGTGGCTGGTTGTCCCGACTCTGGGCTGTGCCGCCGTGTTTTTGTTGGGCGTGGTTCGCGCAAGGATGCCCCTCATGATTGCCGAACTCCCGACTCAAGGAGGTCACATCCTGAGCTACATCCGTATCTATGCAGTGGGATTGGCGTCGGCCATATTGGCCAACCTTTCCACGAACGTCGGATTTGCGCTCTTTCATCTTTTTGGGGTGGCGGGAATGATTGCGGGTCTGTTATTCGGCATACTGATGGCCCTTTTGATTCACGCAGTTCTCCTTGTGCTGCTCACGGTGAGTCACGTCCTCCAACCCATACGACTCATTTGGGTCGAATTTTTTACCAAGTTTGACTTCTACACATCGAGCGGCAGACCGTATCGGCCGTTTAAGTTCATCGGCCGATCATTATGATGTATGAGTTGCCCAGATGTTCCGGTGCAATCGTCAAGGGCAAAGCGTTTTGAAAAAGGAGAGATGATGAAGATCAAGATTCTGCTCATTTTGGGGTTCCTGCTGTTGTGCACTTCGGCATTCGCTCAGCAGACCGGAGTTGCCAATGAAGCGGGCGGCAGCTCGAACAAGGGACTGATCGCCATTGGGATGGGGCTGGCCGTTGGATTGAGCGCACTGGGAACGGGCATCGCGCAAGCCCGCATTGGAGCAGCGGGCCTCGGTAGTGCGGTGGAAAAACCCGAATCCCTGGGTCTGGCCCTCATCTTTTTCCTGCTTCCCGAAACCCTCGTAATCTTCGGGTTGGTAATTGCCTTCATTCTACTTGGGCGGATGTGATGTCTAAGCTGGGAGACATCCTGCAAGAAAAGGTGCTTGCGGAAATCACTGAGATCCTGGCCGAGGCCGAGACGACGAGCAAACAAATCGTCCAACAGGCTGAAAGTAATGCATCTGCCCGGCTGGCGGCCCATCGCAAGAAAACCGAAGCAGAGGTGCACACCGCTGTTCGACGAGCGCAAAGCGCCGCCGAACTCGCCATCGCCACCGCGCGCACACGGGCAAGGGGCCAAGTGATGGAACAAGTGAGACAAAAAGCCCTGAACACCCTAGAAGAAATTCCTTCCAAACCCGACTACGGTAAGATACTGGAGGCTTCTCGCCGTGGAAGCTGAAAACTCGCTGAAAGCGGCGGAAGCCGTGGTTGTAAACCCGAGCGATGCGGAAAAGCTCAGTGACTGGGCGATGCAAAAGGGGCTCGAATTGCTCACAGATCCCGAAATACGATGCGGGGTGAGGGTTATAAGCGGCCACGGCAAAACTGTGGAGAACACCCTGTCCGAACGCCTTAATCGTGCATGGGACACGCTGGCTTCCAGCGTAGCAAAGCTGCTTTGGGAATAAGAGACTACGATTGACTGACGACTTTGGCTATTTAAATGCCCGCATCCATGTGAGGCGGAGCCAGTTGCTGCACGAGGGTTTTTTCCGCGAAGCATTGAAATTGAGTTTTGCGGAATTGGTGAAGATACTGGGCGAAAGCATCTACGGCCCGGACCTCACCGGAGACACTCTGGTAGACATTGACCGCGCCGTAACCCTCCACTTGAATCGCACTGTGGCGGATCTGCCCCATCTTGTTGCGGGCGAGGCGCAGGAATCCTTAAGTCTGCTGTTAATGCGAACCGACCTGGCCAATGTGAGAACTATTCTTCAAGGGAAGAAGGCCGGATGGTCAAATGAAGAAATCATGGGCCATCTCGGGACCGGCACCCTTCCCCAAGCCCTCTACAAAATTCTGGTTGAATCCGCCGATGCCGCTTCCCTCTGGCAAGTGTTTGCGCTGCCAAGGCATCCTCTCGCTAAGGCCCTGCGCGAGGCCTCATCGGCAGCCCGGGAACTATCCGAAATGGAGATGATTCTCGACCGAACATTTTACCAGGAGCTAATGCGCCGGGCTCGGGAGTTGGATCAACCTTATCTTGCCGATTTTATGGTTTTCGAAATTGACGCACAGAATCTTGCGACCGGTCTCAAACTCTTTACAATTGGCTTTAAAGACCCGACGGAACCTTTCTTCCTGAAGGGGGGCAGACATGTAGGCCTCCCCTTGTTTCTGCGACTGGCGGAGGGAGACCTGGCAGCTCTCGAGCAGTTGGGGGGCACAGATTTTGAGCGAGTGGCAGAGGTGAAAGAGCTTTCCGGGCTCGAACGGGGGCTGCGCTGCATCCTGTTGGCAAAGGCCGGTGAATGCTCTAAGGATGTTTTGGGGGCGGGGCTGGCCATTGACTATATTCAGCGCAAACAGTGGGAAGCCGGGCGGATTCGACTGTTGGCCAGACGGGCTTATTTCGATTTGCCCTCCCGTTCTATTGAACAGGAGCTATTCTGCTAATGAAGATAGCAGTCCTAACAGACCCTGAATCAGCCGCCGGATATCGCCTGGCCGGCCTGGAAGCAGCCGTAGCAAATGACGCAACCGCTGCAAGGGAGGTGCTGGTCGGACTGATCGAACAAGGCAATTATGCATTGATCGCGGTAAATGAGGATCTATTGCCGGACCCTTACCAGGCCGTGAAGAAAGAGATGCGAAGCCGCGATCTCCCGATTCTGCTGGTGATTCCTTCGCTGCCTTCCGCTATGGCAGACCAGGTTGAAGAAGCCGAAGAGTATATGCAACAGCTGATTATCAAAACCATCGGCTATGAGATTAAACTAAAGCCGTGAGCAAGGAGAAAGAATGATCCGCGGAACCGTCCGCAAGATCGCAGGTCCGGCCGTTATCGCCAAGGGGATGCTGGGTGCCCGCATGTACGACATTGTGAAAGTGGGCGAGGAGGGACTGGTTGGTGAAATTATCCGGCTCAGGGCGGACACCGCATTTATTCAGGTCTATGAGGACACCTCAGGCCTAACGATAGGCCAGCCGGTTGTTTCAACGGGCGTGCCCCTGGCCGTAGAGCTTGGCCCGGGGCTGTTGAATTCCGTCTATGATGGGATTCAGCGCCCACTCTACAAGATCAGGGAGAAAACCGGGGACTTCATATCCCGCGGAGTGGAGGCAGCGGCTCTGGACCGGCAAAAAAAGTGGGGATGGAAACCCGCAGTGAAAATCGGCGATCGCATTTCCGGCGGTATGGTCATCGGTACTGCTCAGGAATTCAGCTTTACCCATAAGATCATGTCTCTTCCTACGGCAAAGGGTATCGTCAAACGGGTAAAAGAGCCAGGCGAATACACGGTGGAAGAGCCGGTGGTAGAACTGCAAGACGGCAGCGAGTTGAAGATGATGCAAATCTGGCCTGTCAGGAGTGCCCGCCCGGTTCAGGAAAAACTCCACCCGAAAGCGCCATTCCTCACCGGCATGCGGATTTTGGACGTGCTATTCCCCATCGCCATGGGCGGAAACGCGGCAATTCCGGGACCTTTCGGCTCCGGCAAAACAGTGACCCAGCAGTCCTTAGCAAAGTGGTCCAACGCCGATATTGTCATTTACGTGGGATGCGGGGAACGCGGCAATGAAATGACCGATGTACTCATGGAGTTTCCGGAACTGGAAGACCCCAGAACCGGCGAACCATTGATGAACCGAACTGTATTGATTGCAAACACTTCAAACATGCCCGTAGCCGCGCGGGAGGCCAGCATTTATGTGGGTGTGACGCTGGCCGAATATTTTCGCGACCAGGGGTACATGGTTGCACTGATGGCGGACTCCACCAGTCGCTGGGCCGAAGCGCTGCGAGAAATCTCTTCGCGACTGGAGGAAATGCCTGCCGAGGAAGGCTATCCCCCTTACCTCTCAGCTCGTCTGGCAGCGTTCTACGAGCGGGCGGGTCTCGTCGCCACATTGGCTGGAGAACGCGGTGCGGTTTCAATAGTGGGAGCGGTTTCACCTGCCGGCGGCGACATGTCCGAACCCGTCACACAGTCCACCCTGCGCATCTCGGGAGCATTCTGGCAGCTGGACGCCTCACTGGCTTACCGCCGCCACTTCCCTGCAATCAACTGGAACGGTTCTTATTCATTGTATATGCATCTCCTGGACCGCTGGTATCGGGAGAATGTGGATGCGAACTATCCCGAATTGCGGGACAGAATCAGCCAACTGCTGCAACAGGAGGCATCCCTGCAGGAAATGGTTCAGCTGGTAGGCCCGGACGCTCTTCAGGATCACGAACGTCTGGTGATCGAAATCGGCCGCATCATCCGTGAAGGCTTCCTTCAGCAAAACGCCTTCGACGAAAACGACGCTTACTGCTCCATGCCAAAGGCCCACGGGATGATGCAGATGATGACGGCTTTCAAGGACGAAGCTGAAACGGCCCTTAAAGCCGGTGTTCCCATCGATGAAGTCATTCAAAATCCCCTATTGGAGAAAATTTCTCGTGCACGCACCGTTGCAGATGCGGATTTTCAAAGCTACCTCGAAGAGGTGCTTTCCGACATTGGCGAAGCATTCCGGCAAAAGGATTGAGGGAACCGACCATGGATCTTCTAAAGAGGGAATACAACTCGCTGAGCTACATCTCCGGCCCGCTGCTGTTTGTGGAGAATGCCGGCGACCTTGCATACAACGCCATCGTCGATATAAAGGACGGCAACGGCCGCATACGCAGCGGCCAAGTGATCGAAGTTTCGGAAGAATACGCCGTGATTCAGGTCTTTGAAGAAACCGCCGGGCTGGACCTGGCTCACACATCCGTCATCCTTGTGGAGAATGTTGCACGGCTGGGAGTATCCAAAGACATGCTGGGACGTCGCTTCAGCGGCATCGGCAAGCCCATCGACCGGCTGCCTCCGGTAATTCCCGAGAAGCGCATCGCCATCGCCGGCATGCCGATCAACCCGGTAGCACGGCGCAAACCCGTAGAGTTTATTCAGACCGGCATTTCAACCATCGATATCATGAACACCCTGGTCAGGGGACAGAAGCTTCCCATTTTCTCATCGCCCGGTCTTCCCGCCAATGAGCTCGCGGCGCAGATTGCACGGCAGGCCACGGTCCCCGGTGAAAAAGGCACTTTCGCGGTGGTCTTTGCAACCATGGGAGTGACGCAACGAGAGGTAAGCTATTTCATAAATGAGTTCGAGAAGACCGGCGCTCTTTCACGTTCGGTTCTTTTCCTCAACAAGGCGGATGACCCAACGATCGAGCGCATTCTGACACCCCGCATGGCTCTGACGGCAGCCGAGCACCTCGCTTACGGACACGGCTACCACGTCCTTGTGATCCTGACGGATATGACCAACTACTGCGAGGCTCTGCGTGAAGTGGGGGCTTCGCGGGGCGAGATTCCAGGCCGCCGCGGCTATCCCGGATACATGTACACCGACCTTTCCACTATCTATGAGCGCGCCGGTTTGATCGCCGGGAGCTCCGGTTCCGTGACCCAGATTCCGATCCTCTCGATGCCCGGTGGAGACCGAACCCATCCAATCCCGGACCTGACCGGATACATTACCGAGGGGCAGATCCAACTCACAAACGAGCTGAATCGCAAAGGCACCTTCCCACCGATCGACCCGCTTCCTTCACTCTCAAGACTGGCCAATAGCGCGATCGGCAAAGGCAAGACGCGGGAGGATCACAAGCAGCTCTCCGATCAGCTCTTCGCCGCCTACGCCAATGGTGTGGACATTCGAAAACTGGTCGCAATCATTGGCGAGGATGCCTTGACCGAAAACGATCAGAGTTATCTGAAGTTTGCGGACTCCTTCGAAAAAGAGTTCATCCATCAAGGCCGGCAGAACCGAGATCTCGAAGAATCACTGGAACTTGCATGGGCACTGCTGTCCATACTGCCTCCGTCAGAGTTAAAACGCATCTCCTCGGATCATATCGGCAAATATTACGGTGCGAAATTGAGGGAATTCTGGACGACTCAAGAGAAGTTCTAAAGGAGTTCCAATGATCGAGACAAGCCCAACCCGAATGAATTTGCTCCTCCGCCGCAGCCAATTCGCGCTGGCCTCCAGGGGCGTAGACCTGCTGCAGAAAAAGCGGGATGCACTCGTAAGGGAATTTTTTGCTCTGGTGCGCGAGACGATCGAGGCCCGCAAAGAATTAAATACTTTTGCCAGGGAAGCGCATGAAGCGCTGTTGCCGGCAAAATCCTTCGATGGCCCACAGGCGGTCGAAGCTGTCTCCTTGAGCGAACCGCTCATTTCCAGTGCAGAGGTAGAGTTCAGCAACATCTGGGGCACTCGGGTGCCTCGTTTAACTGTGGACTGGCCTCACGGCCCCGCAGCCAGTCCTATAGCATTGGGGGGAAGAACCGTGGCCGCGCAGGCCTCATTCAAAAAGCTCTCACGGGCACTCATCCGGGTGGCGAACACGGAATCGCGACTACGCCGCATTGGAGAGGAGATCAAGAAAACCGCCCGCCGCGTGAACGCGCTCGAGCAGACGGTCATCCCAGGCATTCGATCGCAGATACGCCATATCGAACAGGTGCTCGACCAGCAGGAACAGGAGGACATTTTTCGCCTCAAACGCATCAAGGGGAAGATAGAGGCCGGCAAATCATGAACATCGCCGCCGAAAAAGGTCCACTGAACCTACTCGGGAAGCTGGCACGTGTCCGATGACGCTTTTTTTTCTTCGACGTAGTGAGCCGCTGCCAGGGCCGCCGTACAACCATCTGCCGCCGCAATCACGATCTGCCTGGCGTATTTCTGACGTAAATCTCCAACGACATAAATTCCAGGAATCCTGGTTTCACATTTTTCATCGGTCACAACGTAGCCGTCCGCATCCTTTGCTATTCCTGCAGGAACGAGCGTGTTGTTGGGTGAAAAACCTATAAAAATAAATACACCATCAATCGGGAGTTGTCTGGTTTCGGCGGTTCTTGTGTCACGCAGATCCACCGCACAGACCCCGTCATCGTTTGCCTTGATCTCAGCGACAACGGTGTTCCAGAGCACCTCAATCTTACATTCTCCAAACGCCCGCTGTTGCAAAATCCTGCTGGCCCGCAACGCATCACGTCGATGGACCACATAAACCTGCTTACACAATTTCGCCAGGTAGAGGGCTTCCTCGATGGCCGTATCCCCGCCTCCTGCCACAACCACTGTCTTATTCCTAAAAAAGAAGCCGTCGCAAGTGGCACAGTACGAAACTCCTTTACCATAATATTTGTCTTCCCCTGGAACTCCAAGCTTTAGGGGACTGCCTCCCATTGCCAGGATCAGTGCATGTGCATCCAAAAAATCCCCATTCGAAAGACGTACGGAATGATGATCCAGCCCCGGCCGTATTTCCACAACTTCCTGCTGGAACACTTCAAGCTCATAGGATTTGGCATGATTCAGAAATTTCTGGGATAAATCGAAACCGGTTATGTACTCAAAACCCGGATAATTCTCCACGCTGTCGGAGTTTGCAACCTGACCACCAGCCAGTCCTTTTTCGACAAGAGCAGTCTTCAAAGCTGCCCGCATCGCATAAATCCCCGCAGTAAGGCCGGCCGGTCCCCCCCCTAGAATAACCAAATCGTAAAATGATGTATTTGTCAAAACTGAACCTCCTTTGTTATTTTTTGTCTCCTATATACACTGCTATAGCTTCCAAGATAATGTTTTTGGTGTAGATGCTATGAAGGGATCATTTGAACAACACGTCAAGTCCTGATAAGTCGTGAAAAACAAAGAACCATTTAACCAAAAACGACTTAACAAAGGAGGAAGACATGTCACGAGTTCAAATGATCCCAGTTCCTGATAGCATAAAAAATGATCGGTTGTACATGGCCTTGGAGCTCTCGAATAAGAATTGGAAGATTGCCTTCAGCAATGGGTTTAAGATTCGCATGAAAAACGTAGGGGCGCGGGATCTTAAACAATTTGAAGAGGAGGTTAAGAAGAGCAGACGCCACTTCGGGATGGGCGAAGAGGTTCCCCTGTACTGTTGCTACGAAGCGGGGCGGGACGGTTTTTGGATACATCGGTATCTGTTGCAGTGCGGGATCCACAATGTGGTGGTGGATTCATCCAGCATTGAGGTGAACCGGCGGTATCGTCGGACGAAAACGGATCGAGTCGATGCGAATAAACTGGTGACTATGTTGATCCGCTACCTGAATGGGGAAACCAAGTTATGGAGTGTTGTGCGCGTTCCAGAGGCCAAGGACGAAGATGCTCGGCGGCTGAATCGGGAAATCGAGCGGCTCAAGAAGGAGCGTACCGCCCATACGAATCGAATCAAATCCTTATTGGCGCTTCATGGAATCGCAATGTCGGTTGGCAAGAGCTTTCGAGAGGACATAGCGAAGGCAATATTGTGGAATGGCGAACCTGTGCCGCCCAGGGTTAAGCAAGAGATGCTTCGGGAATATGATCGCAATGAGCTGATTAGGCAACAACTGGAGCAATTGGAGGCAGAGAAAGAGGCGGTACTGAGAGCAGAGAGTAAGTCATCCAAGAAAGTTCTGACTCTGCAAAAGCTCAAAGGGATTGGTCCCGTGAGCTCCTGGGTTTTGGTGTACGAGTTTTTGGGCTGGCGAGTGTTCAACAATGGGAAGGAAGTCGGAGCATCGGCAGGTCTGGCCCCCTCGCCTTACGCTAGTGGCGAGTCGCAAAGAGAGCAAGGGATCAGCAAGAGTGGAAACCGCCGGATACGAGCACTGATGATCGAGATAGCTTGGTATTGGCTGCGATACCAATCCGCAAGTAAGTTGAGCCTATGGTATATGGTCAAATACGGGGGTGGGAGCAAGCGGGTGCGACGTATCGGTATTGTGGCTTTAGCCCGCAAGCTTCTCATCGCTCTTTGGAGATATGTGGACCACGGAGTTGTCCCTGAAGGTGCGCAACTTAAGAGCCAAGAGCTGATTTGCGGTTAACAGCGAAAGGCAAGAAAAAAGCGGTTTTCTTTGAATGAGGTTTGCAGTGTTGGAGGTATAAGCGATCTTCGATTTGGTGGAACCTCCGTACCCAACCAGGACTTACAAGAGTCGTTTTGTAGATGGGAGGTTCCTTAAACAGGTTAGACCAAGCCTTAGGGCGCATGCTGTATCGGGTGATCGATCTTTGAATCGACACGGATAGAAGGTAGTAATAGGCTTTTGCTGCCAACGTCATCAAAACCGGCCATAAGAAACCGTAAGTACCGCAATGATGTAAACCTGATAAAGGGAATTGGCGGAAAGGAGGAAACAAAGACTTACCGGGATATCATGAAGCCTGTCCAAGAATGAATAGAGGTACTATCCGCCCTGCACACTGCAGGATTATACGCCAAGTCCGTTTGACAACCGCCTAATCCCAGCAGGAACTAGTGTCTCTTTGAGTTTATCGCTTTAGGGGATTCAAGAAGGGCAGAGCCAACTGGTCCTGCCCCTCCGTCACCCCCCGGGTCGCTCTCCGGCCGGGCAGCGATAATTGTGCCCAAAATAGACCGAGGCCTCGAGACGGACAGACTCTGGCCAGACACAGCTTTATGTTGAGATAATGAAACGAGTTTTACCCAAATGGGGCTTGACGTCCCTCATAGAAGGTTGGGTTGAGTAGCGCGAAACCCAACGCCTATTTTGCTGGGTTTCGTACCTCAACCCAGCCTACTTGGAAACCAAAATCATTTTCTTAAACACTATAGTAAAACGAGATTTCGTTTTGCAGTGTCAATTCGAGCGAAGCGAGAAATCTTTTGTGGGTATGCATAACACTGAAGATTCCTCTCTTCACTCGGAATGACGAGGAGCAAAGGGTGTCGATCATACAAGTTTTCTAACTTGTATGCCAGCATTACAACAGTTATAACCTGTTAAAAGTGGGAATCGTTGCTCCCTGACCGTCAAGACCCTCAATCTACTTTGGGGATGAGCAACCCGTAAGCAGAAAGGAGAATTGCTATGTACATCCAAGAATTAGAGCTTTTTGAACGAATCCCTTCTCACATCATCAATGACATTGCTGGATTTGCTGTTGAAGAAAACTATTCTGCGGAAAAAGTCCTTTTTCGGCAAGGTGAGGATGCGGACTACCTCTATCTTTTGGAGGATGGTCAGTTAGCTATTATCGTAGAAGGAGAGAAGAAAGTCGTTTTTCCCATCACAGAACCGGGTTCCATATTCGGTTGGTCGGCATTGGTGGAGCCCAGAAAATACACTGCTTCAGCAGAATTCGCAATGGACAGCAAAGTGATGAAACTCGATGGGGAAAGGCTGCTGAGATTATTCGAACAGCATCCGCACGAGGGTCTTCTGATCATGAGAAGGCTTGCCGGAGTCATCGCCGGCAGGCTAATGGACAGCTACCAAAAGCTGAGCATATCGGAAAGATAGCAATTTCTGTCACCGAACCAGGAGTTGCCGAATCACAAAGTTTCCAACACATCGTAAGAACTTGCTATGCGCTCACGAAGCATTATCACTACCTTCTCTAATATCTTGATTCTTACCTCCGGAAGTGAAGCGCTTAAATCAGCAAACGCAGAGGAAGGAATCCGTATCAAGGTCGTTGGCTGATCGCATTTGGCCGTGCACATCTGTATGTATCTTTCATCGACCAGGCTGCTCCACGATCCCATAAGCCGCCGAGAAGGTGTTTCTCGTTGAACAAAGACGGTAACGTTTGCCTTCCCCATTCTTCATTCGACGATTCTTGTTAGGCGAGGCTAAAATCCTACTGAGAAAAGCCTTCGATGGTATCTTTGTCCAGACGTTCAATCAGGGCAATCAAAAGTCGTAACGCTCTATCATAATCATCTCGATGCATGAAGCCGACATGGCTATGAATGTGGCGGGTCGGAACACCCAGGACGACTGTGGGAACACCGGCGCCGTGCAAATGTATCTGCCCCCCGTCGGTTGATCCTCCAAGACCAGCCGAAAATTGCAGTGGAATATCCAACTCTGTGGCAACATTTATCACCAGATCCCTGAATTTGAGGTTGGGAATCATCCTGGCCTCCAGCAGCACAAGCGTCGGTCCACCCGCCAGTTTGACATTCGATTCTTCGGGCTTGATCCCGGGCACATCGCCGCATATGTCCGCTTCCAGGATAATAGCTGCATCTGGGTTGACCAGGTCGGCACTGGTTTTTGCACCGCGCAGGCCGACTTCTTCCATCACGGTGGCAGCGCCATAAAGAACGTTGGGATGAGGATTTGACAAAAAATGCCTCATCGATTCAATCAGCAACGCAACCCCTACCCTATCGTCGAAGGCCTTTCCCATGTAGACTTTATTATTTATCGTGGTTTGAAAGGTCGAATCGGGAACTGCCGGATCCCCCAAACGCACCCCCGCCTCTTCCGCTTGCGCTTTCGAAGTGACTCCGATATCGATATACATATCCTTTGCTTCGACGACCTTCTTGCGTTCTTCCTGGGGTAGCACATGAGGGGGCTTGGCGCCGAGCACTCCCGGTAAATCGCCCTTGTGCGTTTTTATCACCACCCTTTGGCCAAGCAGCACCTGATCCCACCATCCGCCCAAGGGCAGGAACTTGAGGCATCCCTCTTCGGTAACGTGCTTTACCATAAAACCAATCTCATCCATATGAGCGGCTAGCATCACCCGAGGTCCGCTTTCCCCGCTACGGCAAACCAGGCTGCCGATGCGGTCGTGATCGATGCTGCCCGAGTCCTGCAGATGACGGCGCACGACGGAACGAATCTCGGCCTCATAGCCGGGGATGCCATGCGTTTCAGATAGTTCCTTGAGCAGTTGTTCCGTTGAATCCATCTTGGTTTTCTCCTATTGTTGAAGAAACTATAATTCTACTTTGCCACATTAGCCTCACGTGGCCATTTCCGCAATCCTCAAGCCGGAATCCAAGATGGCCATGAACTGGATTCCCGCCAAAGCTTGTCCGCGCATGTTTTAAGCGAAGAGCTTGCGAGAATATCGGCGTGGAGTTCCTTTTGCATAAATTTGGCTACTGCCAATCAGATGGTTGTCGTTAATCGTCAATCTGGCCAGGTAAAATTAATGCAGCCCCGGGAACAGCTAATTCATAAGCAGCAACCCATCGCAAATATGTGTTCCCAGCAGAAATTTCAATAACGATCGACCAAAAGTTCCACTTCTTTTGCCAAATCCCACTCTTTCATAGTCTCCCACTCCATCTGGCGCACTGCGATGAATGCTTTGGCAAGATTGGGTCCGAGAGCGTTCAGCAGCATCTCATTTTTTCTCAGATGCTCCAGGGCCGCACCAAGAGACTGGGGCAGCAAGTCGATGCCGCGAGCGCGAAGTTCCGATTCCGCCATGTTACCAGGGTCTACATCGACGGGTTTTGCAAGCTCGAGATTGCGCCGGACACCATCAAGCCCCGCGGCGATAGTCGCGCCTAGCGCGAGATAAGGATTCGCTGAAGCATCCACGGTTTTCAATTCGAAATGGGTCGGGCTCGGGGGTTCGGGAAAGGTCGGGACTCGAATGGCAGCCTCGCGATTGTCGAAACCCCAACAGCGAAAGGCACCGCTCCAACAATGAGGTCGAATGCGACGATATGAATTGGTGCTGGGAGTGCTCAATGCCATCAGTGCGGGAAGGTGGTGAAGGATTCCGGCCATGAAGTTATTGGCGACACTGGAAAGTCGACCCGTATTGTCGGGATCATAAACGACATTCTTTGCGTCTCTCCACAAACTGATGTGCAGATGGCAGCCGCTGCCGGCCTGGTCGGCAAAAAGCTTGGGCACAAATGAAGCGCGGAGTTGGTGTTGTCTCGCGACGGAGCGGACAGTTTCTCTGAAACAAATCTGTTGGTCGGCTGCACCGAGAGCATCAGTGTAAAGCATGGAAATTTCCTGCTGACCCGGCCCCGATTCCGGATAGTACTGTTCCACCACAATCCCCTGTCCAACCAGTGCATCGGAGATGGCGTCGATTACCTGACGCTGCAACTCCATGGATAGAGTAGAGGCGAACAGCGTGCGGTCGGCCGGTACCAATTGATCCGTGTTAGTCTGCAGCAAGTAGAATTCATTTTCAAAGGCGGCCTTGATGGCCAGCTTTTCCTGTTCCGCTTCGGCAATCATGCGTTTCAAAAAGTAGCGCGGACAACAATCCCAGGGATGGCCATTTGCTACCATGTCACCAATAAAATGTGCATGCCCCGGAGCATAAGGGAGCACGACAAGAGTCTCTCGAGCGGGGACCAGACGAATTTCGCCGACAGGTCCCAGACCGCTTGCGGGCGCAGGCGCATCAAACATGACCGGAACGGCCTGCTGAGCCGCGGAAATGCCGACCCCGTGCTTCAGATAGGAGTCGAGCCTGTTAATGTGTACGGCCTTGCCGCGTATGACGTTAGCGTTGTCGCACCAGAGAATCCCGGCAAAGTTCACTTGTGACTCATCGAGTAATTCGAGGATACTCTCAGCCATATTGTTCCATTCTTACCAAACTTACTGGACGGGAAAACCGAAGCAGGTATCCCGAAACGGTCTCCAAGAAGTTGGATATCCGTCGTAACGAGCAATTTCAGGCAACCTTTAACAAAAAGCAGCCCGAAACCTGCCTTCCCGTTCTTTGGATTCCATGGGTCGGGACACAGTTTTCAGGCTGCTGAAGGCTGTTCGTTTCAGATTAGCCAATCAAACGGTAACGGCGGATGTCGGGAGCAACAGCCGTCAATTCAGGAAACCTTCCAAGAGCCTGCTTAAGATGCTCAGTTTCGAGATGAGCCTCCAGGCACGCATCATCGTCCCATTCTTCGACGAAGGTAAAATCAGCCGGATCTGCTTTGTTCTGCAATAATTCGTAGGATATACACCCTTTTTCCTTACGCGTCGGCGCAATCAAACCACTAAGAGTCGATTTGAGATCTTCCACCTTATCAGTTTTGGCCACAATTCTTGCCACTACTCTCAAAGTTTCTTTAGCCATTGTGCCCCTCCTTCAAGCAAATTTACACCCGAACAGCCTTGTTCTAAAATCGCTCAGTTCACTAACCATTCCATAGCTGCTTCTTTTTCCGCAAGCGGAAAAAACTTCATTTCCGTTCCAGGAAACAGCTTGTCTTCAATTTCCACGACTTTGCGCAACCAATCTTTGTCCGTTATAACCGCAGCCTTCTCGAACCGATTATAGTTTTTGAAACCAAACTTCAAGTCTTTTAGAAAAGCTTCCAATGACATTCCTTCGATACTCTCAATTTCTGCAAAGACTCTCAGTTTGTCATGGGTCTTCAGGTGCTGCTCGATGAAGGCCGCAATCCGGTCAAAATCGTCCGCATCGATTTTACCTTTAATTCGATACCCGACAACATTATCGGTACCTGCAGCCAATAACTCGATCATGTTCGCTCTCCTCTATCCAATGGATTCGCACCAAAAGCGAACCTCAAAACTCCCTCCAAAAATCCATTCTCACTCCTTACCTCTCATCCAGAATGAATTTAGTCAGTACCGCGATAAATGTCACCCTCGGCCCTTAGTCCTGATACTTGAACACACTTACAGCCGTAGCTATTTAAACTGCCAGCCTTCATTGGGAGGTTATCGACACTTGGGTGGTTATTTGAGTTGGTTTCATAAAATGCGGTACCATGCCGGCTAGCTTTGCTTCTTGGACTTCTCCACGGCATCATAGACAACTATGTGTTTGACATCGATAAGCTCATTCAACGGCATGTACTGAGCCAACTCCTTTTCATCGAGCCCTTCTATTCGTCTGTAAAGTTCGGAATCGAAACGTTTCCTGTCGCCGATGAAAGCTAAGATGCCGCCATTTGAGGCCCGGATGATCTCATTTAAAACCTTGGCGGTGAATTGATTGCGCTGCCAAATCGCTCTGTCCATCTGCTGGTTATTCACATCAGTCTGATAGGCGTGTATGAGCTGGTAGTCAAACTCCTGACCGGGATACATGGGTATCCTCTCTTTAATGAGTTCAACGGGCGTGGTCATCAGATCCGTAGCAGCTGCGAAATCGGCATCGATAAAATACGGATAGATTCCAATTTCTTCTCCGGTGTCCGACAGGGGTTCTTGGAATGAGCCGTCGGCAAAATATACCGGAGTGCCGGTGTGGCGCAGCGCATAAACGATAGCGGCGCTATTTCCCACGTCTATCTCTCTTTTCAGCAAAAATACCTTCTGATCCCGAACAAATTTTTCGTTAAACAGTTCCGGAGAACGCCGCATTTGTATCAGGGTGCTGAAAGCAATTGGGTTCTCATCCAAAGCCAGCGTGGTCGGCCTTTCCATTTCCAGAATTTCGAGGACATATTCAAACACATCTTGTCTTCGCTCGGTTCCGATGCCAACAAATTTTTCGACGGGCATGCAATGTCTCCAATTCTTCTCGATACCCAAAAACCTCAAATTCCTGCAGGATAAATTAGTCAAGTGCGGCATAGCCGCAGCCAAAAGCTCAAAGGTCAAAGCTGAAAGCAATTGTTTGGCCAGCAAAAACAAACGCTTATGAAAAAATCTTCGCAAAAAACAAGAAACTTGGTGTTAGTATCATAGAGCAGGGTCACGATAAGTTGCTCGACCCCGAAGAATAGTAAGCAGCACCTTAGCTTGATCGACTTCATCTGCGGGAACCTCAAACAGGTTCCGATCCAAAACGATCAAATCCGCACTTTTGCCCACTTCGATGGACCCGGTTATTTGCTCTTGAAACGCAGCATAAGCTGCATTTCTTGTATAAAAATCCAGCATCGTCCTAAGGCCGATAGCGTTGAGGCGTGATCTTTCCTTGGCGCTGGTTTTTGCCAATCCGCCGAGGCCTGCTTTAATTGAATCGAGTGGATTAAGACTGATAAATTCAGCGCCGACGGGCCAGTCGCTGCCGCAGGCAATCGTGCCGCCGGCATCAAAGATCTCTTGCATCGGATAGAGTTGCTGTGGTCTTTCGAAACCCAGCAAGTGCGTATCCAGTTCCATGGAGGCAGCTTCATCGATGAACCATAACGGCTGGAAATTAGCGATTAATCCGAGCGATTCGAATCGAGGGATATCTTGGCCGGAAACCAGATCCAGATGGGCTATCTGGTGACGGGTATTGTTGAGGTCATTGATCTGTTTTGCATGTTCAAACCCATTTAGCGCCATGCGAACCGCCCCATCACCAACAGCATGAATGTGGATCTGGAACCCTTCAAGCTCAAGAGTCGCTACAACCTTTCGATACTTCTCCCATTCCCAAAGCGGTGTTCCTGTAAAAGCATTTCTATCGGCATATGGCTTTAATAAGAAGGCGGTGTGCCCTTCTATCACTCCATCCAGGAAAATCTTGGCGGATCGAGCAGTCACTAGATCTCCGCAACACTTCCGCCGCAGTTCAATCAAATCTCTTATGCGAGTTTCATCACATTCCGGTTCGCATAACAATGACATAGTCACTCGCAAATGCAGTCTTCCCTGATTTTCCAGCATCAAATAAGCTGCAAGATAATTCTGTGAAGCCATACTGTCATGGATGGAAGTCAAACCTGAGCGCACAGCCAGTTGTTGGAAGAGTTCAAAAGCATTCACCAATCTTTCTTTATTCCACCCATTGGGAAACTTCTCCTCGACCAACCGGATAGCATTCCATTCCCTTAGAGTTCCGGTCGGCTCGCCCGTGTCGGGGTCGCGTTCGATTT
The DNA here is from genome assembly GCA_963781715.1 of uncultured delta proteobacterium. GTDB lineage: Bacteria > Desulfobacterota > Syntrophobacteria > Syntrophobacterales > Syntrophobacteraceae > Desulfoferrobacter. The sequence goes on along the minus strand of CAWAGW010000010.1, from coordinate 1,709,760 downwards.
TCCCACCGGGTGGATCCGGCGTTGTCCGGCTGATGTCAGCCACTTCGAGAGCTTTGGAATTAACCCATGCCGAGTGACCGTCTATGGCCTTCAATAATATGGGGCGGTCAGGAACGATCCGATCCAGGTCCTGCCTTTGTGGCCCGTCCAGGGGAAAGCTATTGTAGAGCCAGCCACCGCCCCGAATGTATTCTTCTCCCGGGTGTTCCTGCACCCACCGTTGCACCCTCGCGAGGTATTCCTTGAGGCTACCTAAACCCGTTAAGCGACATTCCAGCAGATCAACGATACCCATAAAAGGATGCATGTGCGCATCGTGGAAACCTGGCAGGAGCATGCGTCCCTTCAAATCAAGAATTTCGGTATTGCGGCCGATCCGTTGCTTAACACCGCTATCACTACCGCGGTAGACAATCTTTCCTGCTTTTACAGCCACCGCTTCGAACTGGTTTTGGGCAAAATCGGCCGAATAAACGATCCCGTTATAAAAAACGAGATCGGCAGGGCCTCTGGGTAATGCTAATGGATGCAATTGCGCAGAGATTTTTTGAGAATGTTTTTGCATGACATTTTGCCGCCGGTTATTTAGTCTAGTTTACGGTTGGGCGCAAGCCGGGTTTCCCACAGTTCTTACAGGCATAAAATGCTTCAATGCAAGAAGGGTAATCGATGAAAAACAAAGAGTTTCTCAAACTAACTTTGCCCAATAACTTATCCTACGTCAGTATCGCGCAACTCTGCGCAAGGGAGTTAGCCAGAAAAATCGGCTTCTCCGGCGACGATCTTTATAAGATTGAGCTTGCGGTAGACGAAGCAGCCACAAATGTCATTCAGCATGCTTTTGAAGCCGATGAAAACAGCACCTTTGATATCATATTCGAACGAATTCCGTTAGGCATTAAAATCAACATCAAAGAGCAGGGTATACCTTTCGATCCATCGCAGCTGCCGGAGTTTGATCCCCATTCTCTAGCGGCAGGACAAGCATCGAAGGGTCTCGGTATCTTCCTGATGAAGGAGGTAATGGATGAAGTCTCCTTCCACAACCTGGGTCCCGAAGGAAAAGAGACCTATCTCATCAAGTATCTGCACAACAAAAACATCGAAGACTATTTCCCTTCAATAGAACAGGAAGCATCCCGGGAGATTCCTCAGAAGCCAATACGAGCCGCGGAGAAGATAATCTACGATATTCGTTTGATGGAACCCAAGGAAGCAATTGAAATCTCCAAATGTGCTTATCGATCGCACGGTTATACTTACTTCGACGACCACATTTATTATCCGGAACGCATCGTTGAGCTCAACAATAGCTCCCTTATGATTTCCGCTGTGGCGGTGACCCCCGAGAACGTGTTCATGGGCCACGCAGCTCTGGTGTTCGAACATCCCGGGGACACCATCGCAGAAATGACTTTTGCATTTGTCAATCCGGAATATCGCGGTGCGGGGTGTTTGAATCGCCTGACCGAATTTTTGTTTGAGGTAGCCGGAAAGCGCGAACTTGACGGTGTTTACGCCTATGCGGTAACCAATCACATTTACTCGCAGAAGGCCGTGCACAAATATGGAATCAATGATTGCGGTATACTGCTGGGAACAAGTCCCGAGACTTGGGTTTTCAAAGGAATTTCAAAGGAAAATCGCGAACGAATCAGCATGGTCATGGGTTTTAGATACATCGGAACTCCGCAACCCCTTACCATCTATGCACCCCCTCATCACAAAGAAATCATCGAGCGCCTCTATAGAAATATCGGAGCCGAACATTCCTTTGCGGTCCCCATCACTTTGGATCCACATTTCAGCCAGGATGAAGCCGTTGTCGAAACCAGCTTCTTGGCTTCCGAGGGAAATGCGGACATTGTCATCACAAGCTATGGAGCCAATGTGGTCAGGCAGGTTAGAGGAATTTTGCACGAATTGTGTTTGAAGCAAGCTGCAACCATCGAACTGGTCTTGAACCTGGAAGATCCCATCACCTCTTTTTTGGTTTCTGAATTCGAAAAAATGGGCTTTTTCTTCGCGGGCATACTTCCCAGAACCAGGATAGGCGATGCACTAGTATTACAGTACCTCAACAACATCTCGGTAGACTACACAGGCATTCAAGTGAACAGCGACATGGCAAATCGGATACTTGCCTACATCAAACGATACGACCCCAACACTCATGTGTGAAGCATCTTATCTATTTTATAAAGTCCCCAACCGCCTGTTGGTCACGAAGGAGCGGCAGCTATCCTCCAAATTGCAGCTCTTCTCGGCATTTGTCTTGTAGTAGAAAAAAGTGCCATCTACCAGCTTATAACTCACCGTTCTATATGGCACGAACTTTCTACAAATGGGGCAATAGACGCCTTTTGTCCCGAGGTCGTAGACAAAAGAGACATCTCCAGGCAATACATGAGGAACATGACCCTTTTTGTTTTCGAAAAAACCGTCAACGACATCCTGCAACATTTCCGTCAGATCCTCGAGAAAGTCTTTGAGCTCCTCGCCGAACTCGGAAAGCACCACCAACTTCGGACGGATACTGGTAATCATTCTGGCTGTGCCGATGATACCCAAATGATTCGGGTAAATGATCTCATCCAATTTGGCGGTGAGGTTCGGATCGATCTCCCTCTCTTTTATAGAACCAATATGGGGAACCAGCAAATCAATATCTTTAAGGTCAACCTCATAGGTTTCGTACAGTTCCTTTTTGCCCACATCAGCTACGACTTTGTTGTCTTTTAGCCTTTGCGGAAATAAACCGGAATCCGAGGTGAAAAGTAAATTCGTGGTTCTATTGTGTTCTACCTTACAAGAGAAATACAAGCCGACCGAGTACTTTCGTGAAACAATTTCATCATGGTATGCGGGCAGCGCTGTCATTTGCAGCCCATCATCAAGAACAAATCTACTTCCTGGATTCAGAGCAATGACCCGATCTATGTAGGGGCAATTTCTCAAATCCAGTATGCCGGAAAACTTCAAGAAACTGCCCATATTAAGATAAACGTTAACTTTCTTGTGGTGGCGCTTGGATCTTTTTGTATTTTGCGCATTGTACTGGTAGATAAGGGTCAGAATCGATTCGAAATCGATGGTGTGATCGTTGTGAGCATGAGTTATCACAATATTGTCGATATCCACTATTCTGCCACCCGCGCTAAAGAAATTTTCAATGAAATTGTAGCCCGGATCGATCACCGTACCCTTGCCGTTGTGATAGATGAAATAACCTCCTCCCACGGCATCGTCGCTGTCGTCAAAGTTGGGAACGACGGGAGTGAAGGAGTTCCATTTGCGCAGAACGTAAAAGCGTTTCGTATCCTTTTTGAACATCGTTCTGGGGCTCAGAAAATCCTTCATCCTGGCCTCGGCCACCTGTTTTTTCCTGATGTATTCGACCAGCTTGACACCAAATTTTTTTCTGACCCTTTCCATCAGCGCCGTAAGCAGCACGATTCCAGGCTTAACTTCGCTGAAGCTCTCTCCCAGGATCTCTCTGGGCACATCGTCCATATTTTTGCCGAGCAGGGTGCAAAGATACTGTAAGTCAATCAGGTTGAAAGGATCATCGGGCGCGATTTTATAGGCCTCTTTGATCAATGAAAAAGATTCTTCGTGACGGCCCAGCTTGTACTCGCACTCAGCCCATCGACTATAGGCTACATGGTTGCCCGGATTCGCTGATATGCTCTTCTGGTAATACTCGATGGCTTCTTCTTCCATGCCCATGTGGGACTGAGCCATACCCATCCAGCAGAGTGCATCGGAATTGTTCGAATCCAGCTGCAGAGTATTTTGATACCACCTGACGGCCTCTTCAAATTTTCCAAGCTCGGCCCATACATAACCCACATTGACGCACAAAAACGGGTCATCGGGAGACATCTTATGAGCTTCCAGTAGAGTCTTGAGGCGCTGCTCATCGTTGCCTTCCAATCCCTCCATCTCGCTTTGGAAGAACAGCACGTACGCTGGGTCCGCATGAGCTTCCCCCATTGCCTGCTCAATGAGTTCGCGAGCTTCGTCAAAATGCAGGGCGGTGGATAGGTTGCGGATATCTCGCGTCATTTCCTTGAATCTAACAAGCCCGGTTCTCACTCGCTGACTCCTTTGGCAGTACATCCTTTGCTATCAACAAATTATCTCAAAACCCTTTTTGGCAGTGCCGGGCTTCAGCGCAGCTACAGATTTACCGTGGTAGAGTCCTGGACAGCGGGAGGCTTGAGATATTTGCAAAAATGCTTCTTCGAACCTAACAGGTGAAAAACCTTTCCCCTAACTAACTACTCTAGAACTCATCTGCCATCAAGAGTTTTCAGATACTTAGTAAGGCTTGGCTTCGTCTATCAAAACTCATTGCCCACTCAGTTAAATTCCGCTACGATTGCATAACACGTTGTGACTAATCCGTTTCCATCCGTCAACCTCGTAGCGCAGGGCTTTAGCCCTGCCAAAAAAGCAGCCTTAAAGGGCTGGCGGGCGGAGAGAGCTTTCCGGATGGAGACTGATTCAAGGCTATAGTGAGTGCTTCGATAATATGAATATTCGGGTAATTGACAACTTGGATGGAAAGGTTGAGACGCTGGATTATTCCGATGCAGCACATGTTGCGCAGTTGATCCAGCAGAATACCAAAGCTTACAACCAGGGTGAGTACAGCGAGCAGGAACTTGAAAGACTCTGTGCTTTTGCCAACCCCGATAATATCCAGCAAGAAGCCGAGAGAGGTTTTTTAGCAATGCTGCTTTCCGACACAGGTGACTTGATTGGCTGTGCTCTGATCATGAAGAGGGGCACAAGACCATTTATCCGGACCATCCAGGTCTCCCATGAACATGCCAGAAAAGGCTACGGAGCGTTGCTTTATCAGCATTGTGAGGACCGATACAGAAGGTCCGGAATCATTGAAATCGAAGTGGAAGTAACTAAATATGCAAGCTCAGAAGCATTTTACAGGAAACATGGTTTCGTGAAAACGGGCAACCCGACACAAAAGGACCTGTACTTTGCCATGTATAAGTTTTTATGACAAAAGGTCGGTAAGCTCGACCATGCTTACCGCCCTAACGACTGTGCATCCCAAACCAAACGCTTCCTTAATGTTCGCAAAGTATGTTCCGAAGTAGTCAAAACGTAACCTTTTTTGAGCCCAGCTCAATGCACATGGATGGCAAATAAGAATGCCTATGAAAAACAGAATCTTGGCAAACTTGAAACAACTCGGCAGGGTACAGAAAACGGGCTTGTGCATAGCGCTGTTATTTTTGCTGTATACCATCACCGGTTTTTTAATTCTGCCCTCGATTGTGAAATCGACCCTGGTGACTAAGATTTCGGAAAAGCTTCATCGTGAAGTCACTATAGAAAAGGTTTTAATCAACCCGTTTGCTCTCACCTTAGAAATAGAAGGCCTCGACATCAGAGCGAAAGATTCCTCCTCAGAAACTTTTGCATCGTTTAAAAAACTTTATACCAATCTAGACATCTCATCTGTTTTCCATGGGTTCCCCATCCTGCAAGAAGTCTCCCTGGACGACCCGTATTTGAAAATTGTCCGAACGGACAAGAATCGATTCAACTTTTCTGATTTGCTGCCGGACAAAGAAGTGAGTGCAGAAGAAAAGAAAAAGGACGAATCCCAACCGCCGAAGTTTTCTATTCACGATATTCAAGTACGCAACGGTACAGTGGAAATTGTTGATGCTGTATTGGGCAAGGAACATTCAATCGCCAACGTTGATATCACTGTGCCACTCATTGAAAACTTGGGGAATAAGAGCGGAACAAGAGTCGAGCCCAATTTGACGGCAAAAGTCAACGGTAGCCCCTTTGATATCAATGGTTACGTCGAGTTTCTCGCCGATCCCGAAAGCGGTATCGCCAACATAGATATTCGGAATTTTGATGTCAGCCATTATGCCGCCTATCTGCCGAAGGAACTCAACTTCAAATTGGTTTCCGGGCAACTGGACATGAAAACAGAGGTCAACTTTGGACCATCCAAAGAAGGACAAACATCGCTCAAACTTTCCGGAAACGCCTCTCTCAGAAACCTTCGACTGCTTTCCTCCCAAGGCAATGAACTGCTCGGCATCGATCGAGTTGACGTCGATGTTGACGAATACGATCTTCTGGCAAACCGGTTGCACATTTCCAAAGTGAATGTGAATTCGCCAGATCTTGATGTAAGTCGCGATCGGAACGGAAAAATAAACATCGCAATGCTTTATGCACCAGACAAAAAGAATGAGAAGGAATTGACAAAACCCAAGACAGAGAACTCCTTTTCATTAGTTATGGAAGAATTTGCCTTGTCTGGAGGCAAAATCGATTTTGCCGATTCGGCGGTTCCAGGCTCGTTTAAGACAACTTTTGCTCCAATCGATTTGAGCATAAAGAATTTCACTAACGGCCCTGGCTCGAAAGCCGACATTCGGTTATCGGCAAAAACAGAAACAGGGGAATCCATTACGGGCAACAGCATGCTGTCGCTCAATCCTTTGGTTGCGAGCGGCAGCATGAAGTTTTCCAGGATATCAATTCCCAAGTATTCGCCTTACTTCCAGGCCCAACTTCAGTTTGACATCCAGAACGCCAATTTAGACTTTGCGGCCGACTACCAATATGCCGAAGGTGGCCACGGACCTTGGATCAAACTGAGCAAGATCACGTCTTCCCTGGCCTCGTTGAAATTCCTCATGAAGGATGGGGAAGACTTCATGGATGTCGGAATAATAGCACTCAATGGCGGAGAGTTTGACCTGGTTAAAAAACGACTGAATCTCAATCAGATCTCCTCCCAAAATGGGGCCATTAGTGTCACTCGATATGAAGATGGTATGCTGAATTTGCAGAAGCTTCTGCCCGAATCCGAGTCTCAAGCGAAACAACCAGCAGAGACCAAAGCAACAGACAGCAGTAATCCATGGCATGTAGCGCTCAAGAGCGCTAGATTCAGTGATTATCTGATCAAAGCCAGTGATCTCAAGGCCGCCAAACCGACCACCATCACTGCGGATAAGCTGCAATTGAGTCTCGACAACTTCTCCATGGTCACCGGCAACGAAAGCGATGTTGCGATATCGTTCCAACTCAATGATAGCGGCAAGGTTTCCGCTGCTGGAAAGGTCAAGATCAATCCTCTTTACGCCAGCTTGAAATTAAATTTACAAGATGTCGCAATCACTCCTTTTGAGCCCTATTACCGCGATTATGTCAAAGTGTATATCACAGGAGGAAATCTGTCGGCGGCAGGCAACGCCGTGCTCGACAGCACCGACCCAAGTGAAGCCAAAGTCACCTACTCGGGGGATTTCGCCATCACGGACTTCACTTCGTTGCCCAGAGTTGAAGGCAAAGAAATCGTAAAGTGGAAGACTTTTGCGCTGAAGGGAATCGATACCGGAAATGCTCCTTTGCATTTGAACATTGACAATATCGATCTGGTCGAACTCACTTCTTATGTGAGAGTAAATCCAGATGGGACTATTAATTTCAGACAGGTTTTGAAAGAAAAAGAAGAAATGCCGACACCCACAACCGGTGAACGGCAAGCCAAACCCGGCGATGCAAAAACTGCTCGGCCCCAGCCGCAGAGTTCTCAACAACCCAAAGACACAGTCATAGAGGCAGAAGAAAAGCCATCGAACACTCAAAGGCAGACCATTCCAATATCTGTCAAACAGATTGCACTACAGGATTGCATCATCGATTACACCGACGACCTGATACAACCCAACTTCCACGCGAGTTTTTACGATGCAACCGGCACTGTTACCGGGTTGTCATCGCAACCGGGAACCAGTGCCGACGTCCAGATCAAAGCAAAGCTCCAAGAGTACGCACCAGCGGAAATCTCAGGCAGAATCAATCCATTGGCAGAAGACTTGTTCGTAGATATGACGCTCTCCGGAAGCAACCTTGATCTGACCTTGGCCAACCCTTATTCCCGCAAGTTTACCGGCTATCCCATAGAAAAAGGCAAATTGAATTTCAAATTTTTTTATCAAATCGATCATGGCAAACTCAATGCCTATCATCATTTGAAATTCGATAGACTTAAGCTTGGAGACAAAGTGGACAGCCCCGATGCCCCTGATTTGCCGCTGAAATTCGCCCTGTCTATTTTACAGAATAGAGACGGCGATATGGTTTTGGATATTCCTGTTTCAGGGGAAATCGATAATCCTAAGTTCGATTTCACTCAAATCATCAAAGCAGCCATCTCAAACGTCCTGAAAAAGGTCATCACAGCACCTTTCGCCCTGCTGGGCTCCATTTTTGGCGCAGGCAAAGGGGAAGATCTCAGATATGTAGCATTCCAACCGGGAAGCAGCGAAATTACATCGGAAGGGGCTAAAAAACTCGACGTGGTGGCAAAAGCCCTTTATCAAAGGCCAACACTGGAATTGGACGTTGCAGGGTATGTCGATAAGCAAAAAGACACGAAGGCCCTCAAAGAACAAAAACTGAAAGAAAAGGCTGAGACGCAAGAAAGCGATGCTAGCGGCAAAAAACAGATACCGCAGCCCGGTTTCAAGACCGGCGGAAAGAAGACTCCCACGCCGAAACAAAGCACTGTCAAGGCAGATAATTCGACAGAAACGACGGAAGGCAAAATCGCTTCAAAGAATTTGAAGAATCAAACAAACAAAGAGCCACCCCCAACCCAAGTCAAGGTCAGCACCGAAGAATTGCGCGAACTAGCCAGAAAAAGGGCTGCGAGTGTGATGGATTTTCTATCAAAATCCGGAAAGGTCGATCCAAAGAGAATTTTCGTTGTCTTACCGAATGCATTGGAGCCCAAGGACAAAACCGTCAAGACAGCCAACTGCGCCACTCTATCGCTTAAATGAGCACGCCGCTTGTCAGGATATTTTACACAAAGAGGCTGCCAGAGTACTCTCTCCCCCTTGTGCTGTTAGTTGGACACACATGATCCCGTGGGTATTGAAAGTCCCCCTTTCGCAAAGGGGGATTTAGGGGGATTTTAAATAAGAATCAGTAGGTTGATAAATCCCCCCTAACCCCCCTTTGCAAAAGGAGGGGACCAAATCGCTGACTCCCTGTTGTTGGTGGCAAATGGTAATGTCAATGAAAATAGATACTTTTCAAAAGCACGGGGTCATGTGTGTCTAACTGTCAGCCCCTTGAGGGAGAAGGGAATTTCTTATTCTCAGACAGCCGCCTTGGCGGCTACTAGATTATCAGTTTTGACTGAGGCTTCTTTACAGCAGCGGACTGGCAAGCCGCGCCAGATTTTCAATAAAACGCTCCTTAACCGGCCGCCGTCGCCACGTTTGTGGGTCTACAAGTGTTGACTGCTGCAGGTACTCATTCTGCAGTGCCAATACCCGTTCCGAGAAATCCGCATCATACATACCGAGAGTCACCTCAAAATCCAGCCAGAAACTGCGGACATCCAGGTTGACCGAACCGAATAAGGCAACTTCCCGATCAACAACTATACTTTTGGTGTGCAGCAGCCCACCTTTAAATCCGTAAATGTGAATCCCCGCGGCCAGCATGTCATCGAAATAGGAACGGCAGGTATAATACACCAACCGTGAATCATTTCTTTCAGGCATAATGACCGAAACCTTGACGCCACGCTCTGCGGCTGTCAGCAACGCTATGGTCACCGCTTCATCGGGCACGAAATAGGGAGTGGTTATAGCCAGTTCACGTTGGGCGGAATAAATGGACATCAGCAGCAGTTGATAGATACTCTTGCCGCCGCCCCCCGGGCCTGAAGGAATCACCTGAACGTGGGCCTTGCCTGCCATGAGATTTGCCGGTGGAACTTCCTCCTCCATCGGTGCGCCCAGATTGTAACCGGTCACCATCTCCCAGTCCCACCTGAAAAGCGAGTTCAGAGCAAGAACCGCAGGGCCTTCAAGACGTACCATGGCATCGACCCATTGGCCGACGCCGGCATCCTGCTTGAAAACCCGGGGATCCACCATGTTGAAACTGCCAGTGTAGGCGGCTGCATCATCGATGACAACGATCTTCCGATGGAGTCGCAGATCGGGCCGCACTTTGAACACACTTATGGGGCTGATCGGGAGGGCGACGGCCACTTCAATGCCGCCTGATTTAAACCTCCCGGGCATGCGGCCTTTCAAAAATCGTGCACTTCCGATTGCATCCAGCAGCACACGACAGCTCACACCCCTTTGGGTCGCCCGCAGGAGAGCTTCACCGACCTGGTCCGCCATACCCCCTTCACTCCAGATGTAAAACTCCAGGTGGCAAAATTTCTGGGCACTGTCGATGTCGCTGATAATGGAGTGCAGAATCGATTCCGCCGAATCGAGCAGTGTGAACCGGTTGCTGGACGTTGCCGGAATGCTCGTGGTCGTTTCAGCCAGACGGCTAAGGGACCTGGCCTGCGGACTCAACCCTTGATGGTCAGACTGGATTCCCGGCGGCAATTCCCCCAGCCAACTCTGGTAACGTTCCTTTATGGCCTCAGCCCTTGCAGTAAATTTTCCTCCCAGACGCTTTTCCCCGAAAACCAGATAGAGTAGGGTCCCCACAAAAGGCACAAAGAATACGAAAATCAGCCAGGTCAGAGATGTCGCCACTGGAAGTCGAATTTTGATAACCCGAATAGAGATGCCGATGGTGATCGCTGCATGAGCCAACGCCATAAAACTGAATGTGGATAAAGAGGACATTATTTCCTTTCAAGAGTATATCGTTTACTGCCGCTCTTCTGCTAACTTTAGGTCGGCCAAGTCGGAGCCAAGATCCAAAATCCGATGCAGCACTTAGAGAGGTCAGTGCTGGAACGCTTCCAACCGGAAATCGTAGTGCTGGCCGGATCTCTTACCATAAAATGCACAGGCTTCATGATTAGGATACTCAGAGCCCGGCAGGGACTCACCCTCAACGTTGCTCAATGAAGCACTGGACTGCTCCAAAAGCTGTGGCTATGGCAAGTCCGGCGCCGCACTTCATCCTGATCCAATCCTGGTGGGCCAGCAATGAACCCGCAGCATAGAGGTTTTCATAAGCGATTTGTCCATTTCGTCCGAGAGGTCGAAAAAAGCCATCAATCTCCAAGCCTGCTCGATTGATCGGATGACCGTTAGGGTCCAAAAAACTGGCGTGATGCCAGTCCTCCCTTTGCTTCGGCTGGTGGACGGGCAGGTCCAGGAGAGTCTCCCGAATCCCACTTCGGCTCGCAGCAAGTCCACCGCCAAGAAACCGGCCAGTGGCAAGAATTAGAGCTCCGGCTTCCACATTCATCTTAGATTGACCGGCTTCTATTGAAACACCTACGCACCGACGTCCATTGTTCTTGACCGCCGTTGCTCGCATTCCGTGAAGGATTACGGCCCCTGCCCGCATTGCCTCCTTCTCGATGGTCTCCTTTAGACGAAGACCTGGCACCGATGGCGGCATAGTTGGTATTTCAAAGATCGATGCCCCAAGTTTTTGCTCTAGGTCAGCAGTCACTTCCTCGGGTCGTTGCAGGCCAAGAATGGCAGGCATCCCGATCAGTTCGGCGCTCTGCAGAAAAGGAGCGATTGCTTCGGCCAGCTCGCTCCGAACTTGCGAGGCCTCCAGAGCTTCAGCCATGAAAAGGTTTTGCCGATCCGCCCCGATGAACGCACATGGAAACTTCAGCCTCCGGGTCCGCAAACCCGGCCAACGAGCACCGATGGTTTCCACAATCTGCACGCCGCTGAATTCCTTCATCCCTTCGAAATCAATGATCAAAGCGGCTCGTTTCTCGTTCAATCCCAGCACCCCGGGCCACATGGTCTGCGGGACCTGATAGGTGGTCTTGAGTGTGCCGGCGCATGTGGCTAAAGTCGCATTTCGTCCGGGCCAACCGCAATATCGCAGTCCGGCCCTTTGCAGAATTTCGAGAAAGCTCTGCCAGGCCTTGCGAATGTTTTCAAGCCCTGCCTTGGCGTAGGGATGTTCAGGCTGATCGTTGATGAGTGCAGCAATGCCTGCCCAGGGATCTTCCCATCGATTGCGGGGAGACAGCGGATGTATGCCGAGGAGATCCAGGGCACCACTGGCAAATAGAGTGTGGCCCAGAGTTGAGCCGACCTGTATGGTTCTAATGCCGCGTGCCGCTGCAAAGGCAGTTGCGGCCGATCCTGCCAAACCTGCTCCAATTACTATTAGATCCGTTTTTTTCTCGGCAGCAGTGTCGGTCATGGCGGCAGTCCCAGCTCCAATCCAAACATTCCACAGTGAAGGGCTTCCTGGAGCTCTTCCTGGGCCAGCTGAGCGCCCCAAAGGATCGGCCGCAAACCGTGCCAGCGACGCTCCAGGAATTGCTGCAAAGCAACAAGGCCCTGGTCGGATTTAAAATCGCCTCGGTCATAGATATGAGCGGATAGCCTGAAGCCGCAAAAAGCACCCTGGCAGCAGCCTTTGCCCACCCTGCTCCTGAGGCCGATGGAGTTGAGGTCGAGCGTCTCTCCCTGGACACTAAGATGATTTATTATCTGGTCGACCACACTGGCTGGGACCATCTCACATTCACAGAGCAGGGGTTCTTTCGGATCGTTTTGCCGTAGCCAGATGCGAGGTGCGAGTCCTGGTTCAGTCCATTGATGTATCTCACTAGAGGGAAGCGGCCGCGTTCTGGTGCGACATGGAGCGTTTACCCCCAGACGCCCGCAGACAAGATCCGCCGCCTTTTCGGCCATCAGCCGAAAGGTAGTGAGTTTGCCACCCGTTACGGTAATGAAGTTGTTGAGCCCTTCCTCTTCATGGTCGATTACGGTGAAGCCCCGGCTCAGAGATCGTCCGTCATTGACTTTCTTCCCGGCGATTAGGGGACGTACACCCGCAAAGGCACGAACATAACGTATATCGGCCAGCACCGGTGCCATTACTGACGCTTCGGTTATGAGACGATCCACCTCTGCGGTGGTCGGATGAGACCGATCCGGTGAATTCAACTCTACCGATGTCGTACCAACCAGAGAGACGGTGCCGCCGGGGGAAATGATGTCTCCATCTCCCGGACGGCGAAGACGGTTGATAACCGAGGCGGTCACACGCGTCTGGGTTATCAGCAGACTTCCTTGCGAATAGACGAGAGGTACAGAGAGACCTGCTAAGGCTGCAACCCTGCCAGCCCAAGGTCCGGTTGCGTTCACCAGTTGTTCCGCTGTCACCCTGATCTCCCGCCCGCTCCTGCTTTGGCGCAAGTGCACTATCTCGATACGAGCATCGTTCCGCTGAAAGCCGGTCACCTCGGTGTGAGTCAATAGTATAGTGCCATGCGCCGCGGCTTCGGTGAGGGTCTCCAGCGAGAGTCTGAATGGGTTGACAGCCGCGTCTTCAACCCGGTACGCGGCAATGATTTTATCCGTGAGAATCGGTTCCAGATCGAGAACTTCCCTCGGTTGGAGCATTTGAACCGGAATTCCGATCTGCTCGCAAAGTATAGGAAAATCAGCTATGTAGGCCTCATCGTCTCCCTCGACGGCAACAAAAAGTCCGCCGGTGTCTTCGATGCAGTTCGGGGCGAGAGTTTTCAGTAGGCGAGACTCGTCACGACATTCCCGAGCTGAAACCGGATCATTGGAAACGTACCGGGCGCCGCTGTGGAGAAGGCCGTTATTGGCTCCGGAAGCTCCTGCACTGATATCCCGGCGGTCTACTACGATGCAATCAACTCCCCTGAGAGCAAGATCTCGGGCGAGACCGACTCCTGTTATGCCGGCACCAATGATCAGCACTTGAGTTTCCATTTTCACAAGCATCATCCCTCTGCCACAACGAACATCCGAAAATAATGTCAAATTACCATACCCACTAGTGCGGGCACAAGAGCGGCCATCGAGTCGGAGCCGGCGAAACACTTTCTGGTAGATCATCGGAGTAAGAGATGGTAACTTTTACATGCAAGTTAGGAGGTGGGGGACATGCTTCCTGGAGGCTTTCAGGCGGCATTAAGTGAGAGCAATGCGGGTTTCCGGCCGATTGGCCTCCTGGCAGAGCTCGATCTGTTTTTCTCCTTTCACTGCCATAAGTAAAAATTACCGTATCTCAAACACTTCTATCCTGTTTACACTGTAACTCTATCATGGAACCCATTCTTAAAGGGGGTGATAACGGGAGAATCTTGCTGGCGGACAGTCGGTTATTAATGGAGAAAACCGTCAAGGCAGGATGTGATTGACGAAAAACAGGTTCACATTTTTTTGCAGTGACAAGAAAAATGTCACCAGAAAGGGGGTCAAAATGAGGAAGAGAATGTTGACCGTATCGATCTTCACTATCCTTTCCATGGGGCTGCTGCTCATGCCTACCTTCGCGTTGGAGGCCCGAGCCGCAGACAAGCTCGGTTGGGTCGGTCCCGTCTACAAGGAGCTGTCTGATAGCCTGACCAAGGGTTTCACCGAGTATTATAAGAAAACCTACGGCAAGGATGTGGAGATCACGTTCGTGCGGCCGGGCGGGTGGCCGGTTTGCCTGGATAAAGTCAGAGCGTGGGGCGACAAGCCGGACGCCGACATCTTTCTGGGTGCAGGTGCTCCTGCGCATGAAGTCTTATTGAAAGAAAAGCTGATTGTTCCGTACAAGCCAAAGGATTGGGATAAGGTTCCTGCGGAATGGCACGGAATGAAGGTAAAAGACAAGGAGGGTTATTGGACCTGCTTTGCTCCCTGGATCGTCACCAACCTATACAATCAGAAGGTCTTGAAAAGCCTTAAACTGCCACCGCCAAAAACCTGGAAGGAACTGCTCAATCCTATTTACAGGGACAGCATCGTGTATACCCTGCCCTACGCCTCCGGCACAATGCATGAAACCGTAGAAATCATTCTGCAAGCCTATGGCGAAAAGGAAGGTTGGGCATATCTGAGATTATTGGCGGCGCAGTTAGCCCGTTTCTCCACCGGCAGTACAGATACGACCCACATTGTGGATCGGGGCGAAATCCCCATTGGCGTTGCACAACCGCAAATGAATGCGATGGTAGCGCGCAGAGACGGATATCCCGTAAGCGATTTGCTTCCTGACAAAACGATCCTGGTTCCAGAAGCTGTGGCGATGTTGAACAACGCACCAAATCAGGAGACGGCAAAGATTTTTCTGGACTGGCTGTTCAGCATGGATGGACAAAAATACGTGCTGGAGGGAGGTTACTTCCCTGCCAGAGACGACATAAAATTCTCCGTGTGGGAGAAGGAAGGCGTGGCCATGGCCGAACACGCCAGGAATGCGCTGGGAGTTGATTCTTTCTGGGATCTGCAGGTCGGCTTCATTGAGTACAATTTGGATCTGGCCACTAAGAGATGGGACGAGGTCAACCGCTACTACGAAAACCAGATTTACAGAAAGTGGGACGAGTTGAAACGTAGTCTACTGCTGATAGAGGAAGTTGAGGGAGAAATTCAAGCGGCTAACGAGCAAAAGATGGACGTCACGAAGGCTGAGGCCAAAATAAAAGAAGCCCGAAACCTTTTTGAGTACGATGGCCAGTATGCAGCAGCCCGCCTGGCTGCGTCGAAAGCACGATCTCTACTGGTCGCGCCATAGGGTTGCTTTTGACTCAAAGGCTGCAAATCAACTCTTGCTCGAATCGCTCCTGTGAAAACGCAGAACATGGGGCATGGAGCGTCTGGCGTTTTGTTTTCATGCGTCTTTGTGACTGCTGAGTCTTGCGGTTTTATGAAAATGCTTAGGGTACATTCCCCGAACGAATCCCGCTTGGCAGGACTCGTTCGGGAAAGCTCCCTGCAATCATTTACCGCCAAAATTCAGCGATCGCATCAGCAACCCTGCGTCATGCCGGTAAAGCTTGCCCCCACAGGCCCTAGACGGGGAGCATGCGGGAATGACGCAGGGGAAAGCATGAACAAATGCCGGACGGGCGACTCAGGAGACTCTCATGCTTCGCTGCGACCATAGGGTCATGTCCGCTCGCCGGAATGGCGATTACAGCTTTGTCTCGACGAGAATCGTCAAATTTAAGTGACCATTTGTCCTCGTTCGTTGTGATCCTCCGCCTGAATGGGGGGCAGGAAATAAAGGATGTAATATGTCTCGCGGCAATTTCTTTCTGGCAGCTTTCCTGTGGCGGTCATTGCCTTCCTGGTGATTTATCCCCTGTCAATTCTGATGCTGGAAAGCTTCAAAATCGCCGGAACCGGCAGCTGGGGCATAGGCAATTACCTGGAATTCTTCCAGGACACCTATTACCTGAAAACCTTTGGTAATACCCTGATCCTGAGCACGCTGGTGCTGCTGACGACCACCGTGTTCGGAGTGCCTCTGGCCTATATTCTGGCACGATACAGGCAGCATGGGGCAAGACCGTTTTTACCGCCCTGATCCTTTTGCCGATTGTTTTGCCCGCTTACGCCGGCGTATTTGCATTCATCATCTTTTTCGGCAAATATGGAACCATGAATCTGCTCCTCATGGATGCGGGATTGATCGAGAAACCCATAAATTTCATCTACGGGCTGCACGGGTTGGTATTCATTCAATCCCTGCACATGCTTCCATTTATCGTCCTGAGTCTTTCCGCCGGGTTCACCAACATCGATCCGTCCTTTGAAGAGGCCGCCGAAGTAGAAGGGGCAAGCGGTTTTTGGCGGTTTATGACCAGTCACTTTGCCTCTCTGTACGCCAACTTATCTGGCGGGCGCCGTCATCGTATTCCTGTGGCCCTTTACGGACTGGCTCACGCCTTTGATTCTGGGGCAGTTGGACTTTCTCCCCTCGGTTGCGTACATCAACATCGCCTACCACTTTACCGATATGCAACGCAAATACATGGGCATCGTTGCGGTAGTTGTTTCTTCCATCGTTTGCATTACTCTCTTTTTGCTCGCCAGATGGTGGGTCGAGCGCAAAAAATATACCGGCCTCTCAAAAGGAACGACGTCCGAAGGGCAGAGTGATCGAGCCGAGCACAGCGGTTAAAGTGGGCTCCTATGCTTATATGATTTTCATCGCCGTCCTCGTCCTGCTGATTCCGATCGTGCTGGGGTTGTCCGCTTTTTCCAGGAGATGGGTGTTCGAGCCCTTCCCAACGTATTGGACCCTGGATAACTTCAGGGTGATCCTTATGGAATCTCCCCTGCTTGATCAAGAACTCTTTTCTCTACAGTGGAATCGCCCTGCTCTTCGGGATCGTCTTCGGACTTCCGGCGGCGTACCTCATTGTGCGCACCCGGGTACCGGGGAAAGATGCGCTCGACTTTGTAATCACGCTGATGCTGGCCTTCCCGGGCATGGCGGTCGGTGTGAGTTACCTCCTGGCATTCTGGAGAGGCATCCCTCTGGCCCAGTACTGGATCATCATGCCGCTGGCCCTCTTTGCACGGCGACTCCCGTATTTTTTGCGGATGGCTCATTCCTCCTACCTGCAGCTGGATGTTTCGCTCGAGGAAGCCTCGGAGGTATCGGGGGCTGGCAAGCTTAGAACTTTTACGAGTATATCGTTGCCCTTACTGCTGAAAGGAGTACTGGTCGGCGTGGTGATGTTTTTCATCATGGCCTTCCAGGAGATCTCTACTGCGATATTCCTCTATCGAGGCGGATGGGAAACCTTGCCCATAGGAATATATTTGAATTGGCACCGCGGAATGGAATTCGGAATAGCCGCCGCCATGGCTTTTCTAATGATTGTGATCACATTTATCCTTCTGCTCATCATAGCAAGAATCGGCGGAGGCATCCTCAAGGCGGCCTGGCAGTCAGGCGGCAAATAAAAAATGGGCATTTGCGGTGTTACCTCGATGTTATGTTCGGAATCAGATGACCATTGAAGGAGAGACCATCTATGGCATTTATAGAGATCCAAAATCTGTTCAAACAATTCAAGAACGTGGTGGCAGTCAACCACATACAGCTTGAAGTGAAAGAGGGAGAAATGCTTACCCTTCTCGGGCCCAGCGGTTGCGGCAAAACAACCACCTTGCGCTGCATTGCAGGATTGGAGAGACCGGAAGGTGGGGACATCGTTATTGACGGCAAGTCGATGCTTGCGGAAGGATTCGTACCGCCGGCCAAGAGAGGAATCGGCATGGTATTTCAAAACTATGCCGTATGGCCGCACATGAAGGTATACAAGAATATCGTTTACGGATTGAAACTCGATAGGGTGCCCAGACAGAAAATTAGGGAAAGGGCACAACAGATTTTGGAATTAGTAGGTTTGGCCGGCATGGAAGATAGATACCCCGGTCAGTTGAGCGGCGGACAGCAGCAACGGGTGGCGCTTGCGCGAGCTCTGGTGAGAAATCCCAAAGTGTTGCTGTTGGATGAACCTTTGAGCAATCTGGACGCCAAGCTCAGAGAAAAGATGAGATTCGAAATCAAAAGCCTGGTAAGGCGCATGGGAATCACCGCGGTCTACGTCACGCACGACCAGGCAGAGGCGATGGTCATCTCCGATCGAATCGCCGTGATGAACTCGGGGAATGTGGAACAAATCGGCAAGCCTGAAGAAATCTACGAAAGACCCGCCAACAGGTTTGTTGCCGATTTCATAGGCACCATGAATTTCATACCCGGAGAGGTCGTCCGGAGCGTCGAGGGGACGCACGATATTTACGTTCGCACCGAATTCGGTGCAGAGATGGTGTGTAAGACGTCAGATATGGCGGTAACAACACCGGGTAAAAAGGTGTTTGCCTCCATCCGCCCCGAGGATGTAGCGGTGTTTACGGAAGCCCCCGAGTTGGGCGACAACCTGTTCAAGGGCACGATTGCTCATAAGGCGTACCTGGGCAACTTCTTATACTTTTTCGTCAGCTTAAATGGGAATATGATCAGAGCGCAGGTTCCTCACCACCTCCCCCAGGAGGAAGGGGAGGAACTGTACGTGTTTCTGAATCCGCAAAAATGTCTGATCTTGTTCTGACTCAATGGTCGCGTGGAAAAAGGACACACCCATGCCATCGAACCAACAGTTCCTAGACAGCCTGCCAGGTTTAGATGCAATTTGCTCTTATATGCATCGTATTGGACCAGTTTCATCTTCAATCCCAGCGGAGTTGCCTGAGCACCAATTTTCATGAGTGCTTATTTTAACGACGAAACATTTTTCGTAGAAAATCGAAGCTGGTGATGAGGCTGTAGAAACGCAAGACTCGTTTTGAACACGGTCTCGCATTTGTTGATGGAACTTGACACGAAGAATTGGATAAAAGGAGGAGTTTCATGAGACAATATAAGAAGATACTTGTCCCATTGGATGGTTCGCAGGTCGGGGAGGCAATTTTACCGGAGGTTGAGATGCTGGCCAAAGCCCTCAACGCTACCATCAGCATTATGCGAGCTTATCATGCCTACGTTTTCCCGGGCGTAGACGCCACCGAGGCTCAAGTTGCCGCAACAAGGGAGGCAGAGGACTATGTCAAAGGAATAGAGGAGCAGCTTAAAAGCAAAGGCTTCGACGTCGATAGTCATACGCGCTATGAAGCTGATGCAGCAAAAGCGATTTTAGATCATTGTGCGCAGTACCACATCGACCTCATAATGATGTCCACGCATGGTCATGGCGCGATCGGCCATTGGCTGCTGGGGAGCGTCGCAGAGAAGGTAGTTCATCATGCGACTACGCCGGTCTTTTTGCTGCGAGCGGCGAAATAGATCCCGCCTGCGACATACTTTTGGAGGTTTCGATTTTTCCTTGCTCTGGGTCATCACTTATTTTGTTTTCCCTTACCTTGACCCGTTCATTGTGGATTAGCGTAATCTGAATTGCTTCAAGCCAATTCAAGTCTTTGCCTTAAAACAAACTGAGTTTGAGACGACACTGTTAGCATAAAACAAACCGGCAGCAGCCCTCACCAATCAACTTGAGGCTTTTGTAATGTCCGAATTGCGTTAATGTCAAACAGGTTCAAATCATAAAGTTGGACCAACTTGGAGATATGAACACCACAGCAAGTGAGGATAAGATACGATGCAGCAGCAAGGATTTTTCTCGAGCCTGAGTCGAGTTCTGGACGTCAAACAAATCGATGCCAGGATTGCCGAACTGGAGCAGAAGCATGATCTGACCGTTCTAGAAAAAGTCGAACTGCTTTTGCTCAAGAAAGGAGAAAAGCAATTACCTCGCTCTAAAACGCCGGCTTTGCGCAATGAGGATATTTCGAGCGTGTTCGGGTACATCAGGAGGCTGTCACAAGACGCCCACAAAGCCGGATACTATCTGGAAGCCATGACACTCGATGTACTGTTGATTAAATATCTGTTGCAAGTCCAGTTGATGAAGGTTTCAGACGCAGCCGAAGTTTTTGACGAGAAATCGGACTTCAATCGCATGTTGTCAAAAGCGGAAAAGGCCGGACTTGGTAGAAGCTTAGTGGAGCGACTCCAAACATTTTATGACAACTGCATGGAAAATAAGAGTCGCCTCTTTACCGGAGATATTCGATACGAAGAACTTCGGCGAGTTTTTAAGCAAGACCCCAAGCTGCTCAACGATCTTTTTGAGTTCCTCAATCCCCCATAATGCATCCTTTCTTAACCTAAGACGATCGTTTCCCGGTTGCCTTGCAATGGCCCTGGGTGCGCAAATATTTCTTGGACAGCTATGGCATGTGGTTTGCCCTCATATTAAATCTAGAAGCTTGTGCGAGAACTGTCATTTTGAGCCGATGGCGAGAAATCTTGTGCTTGCAAGTGGCTGATTTCACAGATTTCTCATCACGCCAAGGCGTGATTCGAAATGACAAAAGAGGCATCCTCGGACAAGCTCCTAAAATCCAAACCGACTATTAAACCAAGTGAATGCTATGGTAAAGGGTTGGCAATAAATAAGTGTTAATGAAAATAATGAATTATGCTTTCATGTCTGAGGAACTCATTTCTGAAAGCCAAAGGAGCTATGATGAGCATACCGGGAAATCTGCTGACCACGGCAATGGCAGTTATGCCTCATAAAGATGTGAATCGTGCAATGGAAATGGCTCTCTCGCTGGATGTGCCATTTTGGCCGCAACTTCCACATGTAAGTTATTATGAGGACATGTATGTCCAGGCATCAGAACATTTCCCCGGGATAATCGTCGATACTGAGAACCGTAAGCTGAAGTTTTCATCTGAAAAATTCGCTCAAGAAGTCGAGGATTTTTTGTCCCACTTCGACGACCTGGAATATTTCGACATAAGTGAGGCCTATTCGGTGGTCTACCATCGCTTCTTGAAATTGGACTTGTCCGACCGACCCGCAATTCGTGGGCAGCTTGAGGGACCCATCAGCTTTGGCTTCAATGTTATGGACGAGCAAAATCGTCCGATTATTTTCGATGACACGGTGAGACCCCTGATGCTCGAATTTATGGCCCGGCGAGTCAACGTGCAACTCAAACGGCTTAAGGAACTCAATCGCAATGCCTTTATGTTTGTCGATGAACCGGGACTGCAGTTTGTCTTCAGTGCTATGTCCGGTTATGGCAATGTGGCTGCAAAACGTGATATGGAGTATTTCTTCTCACTGATTAAGAGACCACGCGGCGTCCATCTGTGCGGCAATCCGGACTGGGATTTTCTACTGAGGTTGGATATTGACGTACTGTCTTTGGACACCTACTCGAACGGTGAGGTTTTTGTTTCCTATTCCAAATCCATTCGGAAGTTCCTGGAGCGGGGCGGCGTGTTGATTTGGGGCATCGTGCCGACAAATTTTGAACCTTTTGAAAAAGAGGGTCTTACATCTCTTGAGACACGACTCAAGAGTCTTTGGAAAGTCTTAGTTCGGGAAGGTATAGATCAAGAGTATCTGCTGTCGCGAAGTCTCCTTTCGCCTGCAACTTGCTGCCTTGTCAATCCCGATGGCGCAACAACGGTTGAAAAAGCTTTCGGGGTAGTTCGAACCCTCTCTGAAAAGCTTCGCCAAGAATATGGACTAAAATAAGGAAGCGCGGGCATAGACCTGCTGAATCCTTAAACTTTTTTAATGAACCGCATAATCTTATAGAAGAAAGGGATGGAAGATAATGAAAGTGGTCGATCTGCGTTCAGACACTGTTACAAAACCAACGCCGGAAATGCGCCGGGCTATGGCTGACGCAGAGGTCGGAGATGACGTATTCGGTGAGGATCCAACTGTCAATCGCCTGGAAAAGATGGCCGCCGATCTGCTCGGCAAAGAAGCTGGTCTATTTGTCTCCAGCGGCACCATGGGAAATCTTGTGAGCCTGCTGACTCAGTGCGGGCGCGGTGACGAGGTTATTCTCGGAGATCAGTCGCACATTTTTTTCTATGAACAAGGCGGTCTGTCAGCGCTCGGCGGCATTCACCCCAGAACGGTCCGTAATCAATCCGACGGGACAATGCATCCTTCCGAGATTGAGTCCGCGATAAGATCGGACAATGTTCATTTTCCCCGCACCCGTTTGATTGCCCTGGAAAACACTCACAACCGCTGCAATGGAAATCCCTTGAGTTTAAGTTACCTGCAAAACATAAAAGATCTGGCGCAACAGCATCAACTTAAAATACATATCGATGGAGCTCGCATTTTCCATGCTGCAGCGGCTCTGGATACCGCGGTCAAGGAACTGGTATCGATGGCAGACTCCGTCACGTTTTGCCTCAGCAAAGGTCTCTGTGCGCCGGTTGGTTCAGTTGTGTGCGGCTCGAAGGATTTCATTGCCAATGCCAGAAGAACCCGCAAGGTACTCGGCGGAGGCATGCGCCAGGCCGGAGTCCTAGCTGCGGCAGGCATAGTCGCTGTGCAGCGCATGATCAATCGCTTATCGGAGGACCACCTGAACGCTCGAAAACTGGCAGAGGGCCTGGCATCCTTCGAAGACTTGGCAGTCGACCTTGAACACGTTCGCACCAACATTGTTTTTTTTCAGATCACTCGCAATGCTCTGCCCCCGGCTGAATTGGCAGAAAAGCTCAAGATGGAAGGGGTATTAGTGTTGCCTACCGGTCCTCGCCAATTAAGGGCGGTAACCCATTACTATACCGGGGAAGGTGACATCGATTACACCCTGGAAGCCTTTGGTAAGGTCTTGGCTTGATCTGGAAATACTGACAAAGTGCATCAAAAAACGACGTCGGGCAAGAAGAGGAGAAAATTTTTTCGGATATTTTGACTTAAAAACCAGGAAAAATGGGGATTAAAGGCATTTGAGAGTTGCAAATGAAGAAAAGTCCCTTATGATAGTCAGCATCTCCAGAGTATTCTGAGCTTTTGAGACTCATTATGAAAAATTCAAAAGGGGCTTTTGAGTATACATTTTTGTTCGCTTTGCTTTTGGCAAGCACTGCTCTGACGATCAGTGCTTGCAGCAGCAAACATGTGCCCGCTCCTCAGCAGAAACCTCCCGTTTCAACTGCAACCCCTCATTCCGGGGCCGAGGTGGCGGAAAAGTCCCTAACGCATATGATAGGTCCCAAAAGTGTGGTGCACGAAGTCGGACCACTCGAAACAATATGGCGTCTTTCCAAAATGTATGACGTCCCAATGAAGGATATCTATCGCGCCAACGGCTTAAGATCCGGAGACACCATTAAAATTGGCCAGAAGTTGACCATTCCGAACGCCAAAACGCTGCGGAACGTTGTCGCCTTGTATCCCAGCACCCAATGGAGATATATAGTCATCCATCACACGGCAACCGATATCGGAAACGCGATGCTCATCAACAGAACTCATCACGATCGAGGCTTCTGGTACGGTTTAGGGTATCACTTCCTGATAGACAACGGCACCTTGGGTAAGGGTGACGGGCAAATCGAGCAGTCCCCACGCTGGATCAAACAGATGAAAGGAGCGCACTGCAAAGCAGGAGGCATGAATTCCAAAGGCATTGGTATCGCACTTGTGGGTAACTTCAATGAGGAGTTTCCGACGCAAAAACAATTGGATTCCCTGGCCTATCTATTAAGACTTCTTTGCCAGTATTATCATATACCTACCAGTAATATTATAGGACATAGGGACGTGGACGGGGCTTGTACCGATTGCCCTGGTAAAAGGTTTCCGTGGTCAGGCCTGCGCCAATGTCTATCGAGCTTTTGATCACTGCCGGAAAATGGCACGAGCCCGGTTGTAGCTGACGCGGATGACAAGCATGCTGACTTTGAATGGTCGCAGATCGTTATTTGTGAAATATTGTTCAGTGTGTAAAAAGTAACATTATCAGGTTGTTGACAAGTAGCTGTAGGTATGTTTGGTAAGTAAAAGGAGCATCAGATTGATATTGCCATTTTGATTGATTTCCTGTATAAATACTGCAGCTTGTAATCTTACAATTTGCTTCGGCAATACGAAGTCTCGGACTAAATGAGGAGGGTCCCATGAATGAACTCCTGGCACCGGGTGGTAGCGTAGAGATGGTGGAAGCGGTCTTCGCCCAAGGTGCCGACGCGGTCTATGTCGGTTCTAAAGGTTTTAGCCGACGCAAGTGCGCCTGGGAACTGGAAGACTCGCAGATTCGCGAAGCTATTGAAGCCGCAAAGCCATATGAGGGTAAAGTACGAATAGCGATAAATGCGGAAATACCTGAAGAAAAATTTATGGTCCTCATGAGTAAAATCGCCAAATATGCAGCCTGGGGAGCCGAGGGAATAATCGCCAAGACGCCGGCTGCCATGCAGATGGTGAAGAAGAACTTTCCCGAACTTGTGATCCACGCCAGTGTGGGATGCAACATTCAGAAGCCTCCACAGATGCTGGAATACAAGAATTATGGAGCAAGCCAGCTCGTTGCCAGCACAGAAATAGACTCTGTAGACAAGTTACGCGAGTTTAAAAAGGCCGCAGACGAAATTGGAGTTGCTACGGAGGTCCTGATTCACGGCAATAGATGTGTGGGAGGAGTCGGCAACTGCGTTTTCCATGAGCTGATAAGCGATTCTTACATAAAAAAAGTCTATCATGACGAAGACGGCAATGAAATCGTAGAATATGAAGGCTGGCCGGACCGCAGTGGAAGTTGTTTTCGGCTCTGTCTTTTAACCGATGAGCAACGGCGCAAAGTTCTCAAGCAACGAGGCCGCAAAGAAGATGAAATTCAGGCCATAAACAAGCGGGTTCAGCTGCACCCCAACGTAGCATTTGCTGTCAACGGTAGAGAACTTTGGGACTACATGGACTTGGGTGTTCACACTCTGAAGGTGCAAGGTAGAGAGTATCCCGTGGCACTCATAGGTCGGATGATTTCAATCTACAGAACCTTGATCGAAGCCCATCGGGCGGGCAAGCCCCACAACGACCCGGAGTTCCTGGGAATTCAGCAGGAACTTGACGAAATTGCAGGGAATCGGGATCGCGTCCGCTTGGAGAAAACCCGCGAACTTCACCAGAACATCAAAGGCCTTTACGCATAGCGACTCGCGCGACTATTGTGTGGAGAGGTGCGCAACCGCCTCTCCACAGTCACTCCTTTTTTTCCCAACTATTTAGCCGGAAAAAACAATTGATTTACCATCACAAGGCCTTCAGCAAAGGAAGAGCGGCCCGAAAGTCTGGCGTTCCTGCCCGATTGAGCAATTCGAATATGATCATCTCTGTAGAACTGATGACGGCTCCGGCTTTTTCCAGACGGCGCAGACCCACCTCCTTATTGAGGACACTCCTTGAACTCACTGCGTCGGAAGCCACATGCACGCGGTAACCCAAACGCACTGCATGCGCACCGGTATGAAACACACAAACGTGGGTCTCTAACCCCGCAAGCAGCAGACTTCTTTTGTCCTTTTTCTGCAAACTTCTAAAGATGGCTTCATTTTCAAGGCAACTGAATTCCAATTTACTATAAACCTCTGGTTCCAAAACTTTGTCGAGCAAATGAGGAAGGAACCCGCCGAGCTTTTCTGGATTGTGCTCCGAATACATAATAGGAATGTTGAGTGTTTGAGCTATATCGATGAGAGCCGAGGTATTTTTCTCAATCAATTCCGGCTGCACGCACGGATCGAGCATTACCTTTTGAATGTCTACAAGCAATAGAACACAGTCGTCTTTATTCAAGAATTCTGCATATTGATTCATTTTTCTCGCCTTTCTTTACCTAACCCGGCAAAGCCGGAACCAAAATTCGAAATCAAAAGGGGGGAACTCTAACCGGGGACTTATTTTCGCCTAGCTGTACCGGGAAGTTGTCCGAGAATTGTCATTTCGAGACGAAAGCGAGAAATCCTACGCTCACAAATATTTGATTTAAAAGATTCCTCGCTCCGCTTCGTTCGAAATGACAACAAGGGCATTTTCGGACAGCTTCCTAGAGGCTGCCCTTTACGACAAACGAAACAAGTCATGTTAATTTATTTTTTTTTAGTATGGAAGAGGCGGATTTCATGAACCGCAATATGGTTGAAAGCAATCACGGCTTGTGCTAGTGAGGAGCAATCAAATATTCTAGTTAGGAGGAATGATATGAAATGGGCGTGGCGATTTGGAATGCTTGTTCTGGCAGGAGTTCCTGCGATCGTTGGTGGAGGATTGGTCTGGGCCATCTTTGGTAAATGGACAGCTGTTATCATCTGGGAAATAGTGCTTCTGTTCCTCATGAGCCTGCTAATCTCCAAAGGGGACAAAAACGAAGTGGCACACCACTAAGGAAGCGATTTATGGAGTCAAATGGTTTCAGCTTGCTTGGAGGTGAATAAATGGAATGCAAAAAGGAAGAACACCTTAAGAATTGTAATTGCAGCTATGAACCTTGCAGCAGAAAAGGCGTTTGCTGCGAATGTTTGAAATATCACCTGCGAAGCCGCGAGTTGCCGGCCTGCTGCTTTCCACAAGAGGCAGAGAGGACTTTTGATCGATCTTTTCGAGCACTTTGCAAAACTGGTAGCAGCGAAAAAACTGTAGAACCGAGTGCCACGGGCCTGGTCGCATGATGATCCAGCGCTTCCCGCAAGCGTCCAAACTGGAAGAATCAACAGGGCTCAATCGACCGAGCCGAGAAAGGATGCTTCCCGCAAAACCATGTTTTTTGCCTGCATCTGCGACAATACTGAGAACGCCTTAGGGTATACTTTCGCGCACTTTTTTTAGAGCTGCGGACTCATCCATTTTGCAGGCATCCAACTCGTACTCCATCGACTGCATTCTTGCGCGATACTTTAAGATCAGTGCCTGAAGGGCATCGACCTTTTGTCTTTCCTGCTTTATTTTCTGAAGGTTTTCCGGAACAATTGCCTGTACATCCGACATATCCAATAAAGCACCGTGCGGGTGCTTCATCTCCAGACTACTGATGAGCTGCTCTCCGTATTTACTTAACTCTTCTCCATGCTGCTGGATTTCTTCAGCATACTGCTGAAGTTTCTGCTGTTCTAAGGACCTGGGAGAATGGCGATTTTGTATTTCTGCGTAGGAGGAAATCGCCGAACCCAAGCTTTTGAGATCGTTGCCATGATCTTTAAAAAGCAACCCATGCTGCTCCATTTCAAGTGTATACTCTTTTGTGATCCTATCCATCCTCATTGAGTAAAACCAGCTTGTAGCCAAACCAGACAAGACAGCAATTACTCCACTCATCCCTATCAAAATGAAAAACTTTCTCTTCAGTTTATCCCTCATCCCACTTCTCCCTTTTTACTCGATCGAGAATCCGAGGTTTTTGGCTTACTGAAATCCACCGAAAGCCATCACGGCACGCTCCTCTGAGTGCAGCCAAAAGCGTATCTGAGGGCGGCGGGAAAACAAAAAAATCGGCGATTGTGCCTCAGCGAGCTACCCAGGCGTTGCTAATCTATTAATATCGCAACGAGAACAAGCTAATAGGGTAATGAATGTATATTCCTTGAGAAAAGACTTTATTTCTTATTTGCCGATGCTCCCCAAAAATGCGTTACCTGATTATCTTACTGATATTTATTGTCAAATCCTAATTACTGTGCTTTTTGACACCCTTCGCCAGCCATGATTAAGGTTCAATTAGACGGGCGGATTCACTCCCCGGATTTCCGACGGAGGAGTAGAAAGTGTGTCAGACAGTTCCCGTCCGAAAGCCCACGTAGCACAGGGCTTCACCCGTTGCAGGGCGGACTAAAATAGGCAGGCCTGCAGGGTGAAGATACTTAAGAAAAGGATTTATCGGTTGGAGAGTTAAATAAAGGATTGGAACACGACCTTGGGTCTGTTTCGAATAGCGAAAAATGCATTTACAGGATATGAAATCATGAGCCAAAGAATACAACTCACAGATATTCTAGAAAGGGACGATTATCACAAAATTCTGGTCATTTCTGTGATTATGCTTCTTTTTCTGGAATTAGCCATCTATTTAGGTGCTGCAGGACAGACTGGAAGCGAGTCCTGGGTAATGGTGTACGACAAGCAGGGAAATAAAATATACGAGACCCAGGGCGATATAATGACAGGCTACGAAAAACTTGTATTTGAGGAGACTTTTGGGCCTCTAAACGATTACCGGGTTGCGGTTGAGGCCAAGCAGGATTCGTTTCCATTCAGGGGTTGGTTGGCGACGGCTATCGGAACGCCTGTCGGGCTGGTGCTGTTGTTGGCCTTTCTGGTGCGCGCCTACCTGGCGCTGATTGCCGGCGAGGAAAATGAAGAGGAGGTTCATGACTCGGAGGCTTCCTCATCCAAGGGTGTTAAATTCCCAGGTTCATTCCTTGATATATTCCGACGGCTGTCGATATTTCACCTCGGTTTTCTTGCCGTAATTGCCGTACTTCTGCTGTGGCTGGTTCCCAATTTGGTGGTTGATTTTTCAAAGGCCGTTATGGGAACCATCTTCAAATATAGATGGTTTTTCTTAGGCGTGAGCATTTTTCTGGGATTTCTTACCGTATGGATGGTCTACCTGAGATACAAACTGTCCCAGAAGATGCTGGACAACCAATTGAACCTGCAAAAATTTGAATTCGATAGGCAATTGGTTTTGGAGCGAGAATCGCGCCTGGCCATCTCATCGGGTGCAAATTGGCAGGGACACGGAAAAAGTAAAGAGGAGATCCCCTATTGGTGCGAAGAGACCAATGAAGATGAATCCAATTGTATTCCCAAAGGTACCGATTAAATAAGCCATTCAGCGGGTCGCTCGATAACGCTGCTGAACTAAAGCATTAGCGGCCAGCTTTTTGCCGTGGTCGGAAGGCTTCAATTCAGCAGCATAGCGACCGCTGGAGGGCTATTCTGAGCGCTTCCCACCCACTGCCCCTCCGACAATAATCCGCACTCTTGTTTGATTATTGCTGAAATTGCAATGTGAGGTTTTGCTTGACTTTTGCAGACCCCTTTTCTAGAAGTTTTTGTTTTGGTTTGTTTCGTCTAGATAATTGCAAAAGAGGAATTTCATGGAATCTATTCAAGCCATCAAAGGCATGAACGATATTTTGCCTGACCAGGTCCAGTGGTGGCAGTTGGTGGAGAGGACTGCGCGCACTATTCTCGAGAATTTCGGCTATCGCGAAATACGAACACCTATCCTGGAAAAAACTGAACTCTTCTCCAGAAGCATTGGTGAGAATACCGATATCGTAGAAAAAGAAATGTACACGTTTGCGGATCGAAAAGGTGAATGGTTGACATTGCGTCCCGAAGCCACGGCATCGATAGTTCGTGCGTTTATCCAACACAATCTGCAGGCCGACCCTCTGGCCAGAAAATTCTACGCAATGGGTCCCATGTTTCGCTATGAACGGCCTCAAAAGGGAAGATATCGACAATTCTATCAGCTGGATGCCGAGGTGTTTGGTGTTGAAGATCCGATGCTGGATGCCGAGGTGATGAATATGCTCAGAGTCTTCTTGGAGCAGCTGGGACTGTCGGGAGTCGTATTGCACATCAATTCGTTGGGCTGCCCCGAATGCCGAACGCCATATCGATCGGTACTGCAGAAATTCCTTCTTGAAAATGAGGCAGACTTCTGTCCGGATTGTCAGCGCCGTCTGCACGTAAATCCTTTGCGAGTATTTGACTGTAAAGTGGAGCGTTGCCAAAAGATAATAGAAAATGCTCCAATGCTTCTTGATTCGATCTGTGAGGATTGCCGCGATCATTTCGATGCGGTTCGCTCATACCTTGAAAAGCTTCAGACAAATTATGAGATCAATCCTCGTATGGTTCGCGGCCTGGATTACTATATGCGGACCACTTTTGAAATCATTACCGATCGCCTTGGAGCACAAAATGCCGTCGGGGGTGGCGGGCGTTATGACGGACTGGTTCGAGATCTCGGTGGACCCGATCTGCCGGGCATCGGTTTTGCCATTGGCATGGAGCGACTGATTCTCCTTTTACAGCAACAGAGGGCCGAACCAAAGCGCTCACCGAGCATCTTTATAGCAATGCTTGGGGACCGGGCGAAACAAGAAGGATTTCTGATCGCCCAGCAACTGAGATCAATCGGAATTGAGACTGAACTGGATTATGCTAAGCACAGCTTAAAGAGTCAAATGCGCCGGGCGGACAAGTTGACTGCCCGCTACGTGCTAATTCTCGGGGACGACGAAATCCTTGCAGGGGTGGCACAGTTCCGTGATATGGAAAGCAAATCACAATCAACCATTCCTCTGGACAGAGTAGTGCTAATGATAAAGGACACAATCGAAAACAACGCTGAAACCGCTGCGAATGATTAAATTTGCTCCTGGAAGGGGAGGAACATCGAGTGAACCAACTTGAACAGCAACAGGAGAGCCAAGCTGCCGGCTTTTTGACACTGGATTCCCTGGGGAACTGGGAGAAGTCCCACGACTGCAATACCCTCGGACCGGATCAACTGGGTCACACAGTGATTTTAATGGGCTGGGTGCAACGTCGTCGCGACCACGGGGGCTTGATTTTCATAGACTTGCGCGACAAGGAAGGAATAACCCAGGTCGTGTTCGATCCTCAGCATGATGCGGAAGCCCATGAGCGTGCCCATGCACTTCGCAGTGAGTATGTGATCGCAGTAGAAGGAAAAGTGCGTCTTCGACCGGAAGGCATGACCAATCTCAAGTTAAAGACCGGCCAGATCGAAGTCATCGTCAAAGAACTGAAAATATTGAACACGTCCAAAACGCCGCCCTTCCACATTGAAGATGACGTGGAAGTGAATGAAAATACTCGCCTGACCTATCGATACCTGGATTTGCGACGGCCCAAGTATTTTCGCAACATGCTGTTAAGACATCAAGCCGCTCAACTCACGCGCAGCTTCTTCTCGAACCATGACTTCCTTGAAGTCGAAACACCGGTGCTTACCAAAAGCACGCCTGAAGGAGCGCGTGACTACCTGGTCCCGAGTCGCGTGAACCCCGGGAAATTTTACGCTTTGCCCCAGTCTCCTCAAATTTTTAAGCAACTGTTGATGATGGCCGGGTTCGAGCGCTATTTTCAAATCGTCAAGTGTTTTCGCGATGAAGACCTGCGCGCAGATCGTCAGCCGGAGTTTACTCAGCTGGACCTGGAGATGTCCTTCATTCACGAGGAGAAAATTTATCGATTGGTAGAAGATTGGATTGGGCTTTTGTTTAAAGAATTGCTCGGGATTGGCATACAGTTCCCTTTCCAAAGAATGACATACTCCGAAGCCGTCAATCGATTTGGTACGGATCGACCGGATCTTCGCTTTGGTTTAGAGTTAACGGATATTACTGATTTGGTGGGAGCGACCGAATTCCGGGTTTTTAAGCAGGCGGTCGAGCATGGGGGACAGGTAAAAGTAATCCGACTGCCGGGAGGCAGCAAGCTCTCCCGAAAAGATTTGGATGATATGATCGATTATGTGAAAATCTTTGGGGCCCAGGGAATGGCCTGGATAAAGATACAGCCGGACGGATGGCAGTCGCCCATCGCAAAGTTTTTGCCCGACGATGTTCGTGCAAAGCTTGTAGAGCGCCTGCAAATTGAGACGGGAGATATCATCTTTTTCGTAGCCGACCAAAGCAAAATTGTTCATGATGCGTTGGGAAACCTCAGAGTACGACTCGGCGATCAGATGGGACTGATTGATTCAACTATCTACAAGCTGGTGTGGATAACTCATTTTCCACTGTTCGAATGGGACCACGAAGAAAAACGCTACACTTCGGTGCATCACCCCTTCACTGCGCCTCTGGAAGAAGACGTCGAACTCTTGGAACAGAGTCCGGAAAAAGTTCGAAGCAGAGCGTATGATTTGGTGCTGAATGGAACAGAAATCGGCGGAGGAAGCATTCGTATCCATCGGCAGGACATACAAGAACGTGTCTTTGCTGCTCTCGGAATAGGACAAAAGGAAGCCCGGGAAAAGTTCGGATTTTTACTCGAAGCTCTGCAATACGGCGCTCCACCCCATGGGGGTATAGCCTTTGGATTCGACAGGCTCATCATGCTATTGAGCGGTTCCAGTTCTATTCGTGATGTCATTGCTTTCCCCAAAACTCAAAAAGCTACCTGCCTCATGAGCGGCGCGCCCACCGAACCGGAAATCGGGCAGCTTTTGGAGCTCTGTTTAAAAATTGAGCAACATGGGAGGAACTAATGCGATGGCCAGATGGAATCAAAAGAAACGAGTCTTAGACCATGAACATTCCAAATTCTGGCAGTACAATCTAGTCGACCTGACGGAGCCCAATCTGATGCGGGAAATTTTCCCGTACGATGAAGTTCCCAGAATAGATTTCGATCACAAACTCCAGCCCATCGACCCGGCAGAAGATATTTTTATCACGGATACCACATTTCGTGACGGTCAACAGGCCCGGCCTCCATACACGGTAAAACAGATTGAGAGCATTTTCGATTTTCTCCACCGACTGTCAGGCTCTCATGGGGTGATTCGTCAGTCGGAGTTTTTTCTTTACACCGACAAGGACCGTCAGGCGTTGGAGGCATGCCTGACCAAAGATTACCGTTATCCCGAGATTACCGGCTGGATTCGCGCCGTTGAACAGGACCTGCAGCTGGTGGTGGACTCTGGTTTGAAAGAAACGGGCATCTTGACATCCGTCTCGGATTATCATGTGTTCTTAAAGCTCAAGTTGGACCGCAAAGCTGCACTGAAAAAATATTTGGACATTGTTAGGGCTGCCCTGGATAAAGGGATTGCTCCGCGCTGTCATTTTGAAGACATAACCAGAGCGGACATATATGGTTTTTGCATTCCTTTTGCCATAGAGTTGATGCGGCTGCGAGAAGAAAGCGGCACCGATATCAAAATTCGTCTGTGCGATACGCTTGGCTTTGGTGTCACATATCCGGGTGCGGCCCTACCCCGAAGCGTCCCCAAAATGGTGCGAGCTTTCATTGACGATGCCGGAGTTCCCGGTCACCTGCTTGAATGGCACGGACACAACGATTTTCACAAAGTACTTGTCAACGCCGCCACTGCATGGCTTTACGGATGCAGCGGGGCAAACGGAACTCTGTTCTGTTTTGGAGAGAGAACTGGCAACGCCCCAATCGAAGGCTTGATCATTGAATACATCGGATTGAAAGGCAGCCAGAATGGAATCGATACTACGGCTATTACCGACGTAGCCGAATACTTTCAACAGGAACTGGGTGTTCGTATTCCGCCCAATTACCCATTTGCGGGGGAGGAATTTAATGCAACCCGAGCTGGAATTCACGCCGATGGGCTGGTAAAGGATGAAGAAATTTACAACATCTTCAACACTCAAATGATACTCAAACGCCCTATCAGCATTATAATCACAGACAAATCAGGCGTTTCGAGCGTAGCCTATTGGGTCAATATTCGTCTCCGCCTGGAAGGAGACAAACGGCTTGACAAGCGTCACCCCGGCATCGTCAAAATGCACAAGCGAGTCATGCGCGAATATGAGCAGGGCCGCAACACCTCCATCTCAAATGAAGAATTGGAACGATGGGCAAGGAGATACCTGCCCGAATACTTCGTCAGCGAATTCGATATGCTGAAGCAAAAAGCGCATTCTCTGGCTGCTCACCTGGTAGAAGAGGTCGTGGAAAGCGACGCCATCAAAAGTATGGAGCCAGGCCGGCAGGAATCGACTCTGCAAACTTTGCTGGATCTGAATCCATTTATCCAATACATTTACGTAACGGACAAAGAAGGGCTCAAAATAACTCGCAACGTCACACACATTGTGGATAAATCCAAATATGAAAGTGCTAAAATAGGTGAAGACCTCTCCGACCGCCCTTGGTTCACCGAGCCCCTGAGAGACGGGAAAGTCCACGTCACGGACTTCTATACGTCTCGCTATACCGGTGCATTGTGTATTACTGTGTCCGCTCCTATTCGCAATGAGCTGGAAGAAATTGTAGGAATTCTGGGAATCGATATTCGTTTTGAAGACCTGGCAAAAATGGAAGAAAACGGCGATATGTAACATTGCAACCGCTTGTGCCAACTCAGAGAGTCCGGTGAGAGTGCCTGTAACAAGACGCATAGGAATCGGTCTAATAGTGGTTGTTCTTCTGGCCGGCTGCGCCAAGAGAACACCCACTCCTCCGCCCGAACCACAGATTACTTACCCCACCACACCTGGCCTTCGCATTCAAAAACCTTATAAGATAAACGGTGTTTGGTATTATCCTCTTCCCTCTGCTGAAGGATACGTCGAAGAGGGTTTGGCCAGCTGGTACGGCTCCGACTTCCATGGAAAACCCACGGCCTGCGGGGAACCTTACAACATGAATGCAATGACTGCGGCACACAAAACTCTGCCCCTCGGAACTTATGTCAAAGTCACTCACATCGAGGACGGCAACTCGATCATCGTTCGTGTCAACGACCGCGGACCTTTTGTCGCCGGACGGGTCATCGATCTTCTCTCAAGAGGCTTCGCAACAGCTTGGAATCAAACGAAAGGGAGTGGCTCATGTGCGGGTGGAAGCAGTCGAAGTGGCTTCGGAACAGCGGATCGGTCAGAATACCTATTGGAAGGTAGAACCCATGCCTTCTCTCCGTTTTGGAGAATTTGCCATTCAGATAGGCTCCTTTCGAGAGCCGGCCAATGCCTATCGGCTGAAACAAAACATGTTGACTGCTTATAGTAAAATTCAAATTCTTCCTTTCAATCATGAGGGAGAAACCTTCTACCGCGTACAGGTGGGCTTATATCAAGACTTGCTGCTTGCCCGGCAAGAAATGGATAAATTACGTCAAGAAGGCTTTGGCGATTGCTTCGTCATTGCCATGGAGGGACAATAGTTTGCTGGAAATCTTTCGTTATCCTTCTAGAGAGGCAGATATAAGGCTGAGCCAGATCGCCAGCCGCCAGAGTGGCGTTGATCCCGCCCTGGAAAAACAAGTCATAGAGATTTTAGAGACCGTCCGCCGCGATGGGGATCAAGCTCTACTCAACTATACCAGGCGCTTCGACTCTCCGGGTTTCAACCTGCGGCAATTGACGGCCGAAGAAAGTGAATTCGAGTCAGCAAAAGCTGAAGTTGATGCCGGATTTTTTGATATCCTCCGAACGGCTATTGATAACATTAAGTCTTTTCACCAGAAACAGTTGCGGCATTCTTACTTTTCGACGGACCCAGACGGCACCTTCCTGGGACAGATGGTCAGGCCGGTCGATTCGGCAGGTCTCTACATACCTGGTGCAAAGGGAGGGGAAACTCCCCTCATCTCTTCCATTTTGATGAATGGAATTCCGGCGAAATTGGCCGGAGTGGAAGATATTGCCATGGCAACGCCGCCCAGACGCGACGGCAGCATAAACCCTCACTTATTGGTGGCTGCTCGCGAAGTGGGTATCAGCCGAATTCATAAGATAGGAAGCGCCTGGGCTATCGCAGCTCTAGCTTATGGAACGAGTTCCGTAGCGCCCGTTGACGTCGTCGTCGGACCCGGAAATATTTATGTTACCCTAGCGAAAAAAAATGTTGCGGGAATTGTCGGAATAGACTTACTGGCGGGTCCAAGCGAAATCCTGGTCATTTCCGATCACAGTGCACAGCCCGATTTTATTGCGGCTGACCTCCTCAGCCAGGCTGAGCACGACACTATGGCGAGGGCCATTCTGATCACCACCGACGCGCAAATGGCTGACTGGGTAAGAGGAAGTCTTGAAGATCAAATCAGGCATCTTCCTCGCAAGGAGACGGCTAAAAAAGCCTTGCGTCAGTATGGCGCCATCTTTGTCGTCGATGATCTTAAGGAAGCAGCAAAGCTGGCAAACCGCATTGCGCCCGAGCATTTAGAGCTGCAAATCGAGGATCCATGGTCCTATCTTGGCAAAATAAAGCATGCCGGTGCAATCTTTGTGGGGAATTACACCCCCGAACCCGTTGGAGATTATTTCGCGGGCCCCAATCACGTTCTCCCCACTGCCGGCAGTGCCCGATTTGCGTCGGCCCTCGGTGTGGAAAATTTTATGAAGCGGACCAGCGTAATCTCATACTCCAAAGAAGCTCTCGTACGTGATGCGGGTTCTATCGTGCGTCTGGCGGAACTGGAGGGGCTGGATGCCCACGCCGCATCAATCAAGGTGCGGATGGCGAAACTAAATAAAGG
The DNA here is from genome assembly GCA_963781715.1 of uncultured delta proteobacterium. Classification (GTDB taxonomy): domain Bacteria; phylum Desulfobacterota; class Syntrophobacteria; order Syntrophobacterales; family Syntrophobacteraceae; genus Desulfoferrobacter. Next base: position 1,673,392 of record CAWAGW010000010.1, on the reverse strand, counting down.
AGTGAAAAACTAATTCAAACGTTCATCGCTGTGAGGTACTTTCAACCACCCAGTTGAGGTAATCGGGGAGCCCTTTTTCAACCGACAATGCAACGATTTCCGGCACCTCGTAGCTGTGTAGTTCACGAACACGGTTTTGCAGGGAATCAAACAAAGAAGTCGGGGTTTTCATCACGAGCAATACTTCTTGATCGTCACAGACTTCTTCTTTCCACCAGTATACGGAGCGAATTTGGGGAACAATATTGACGCATGCAACCAGTTTTTCTTCCACTAATGTGCGACTGATCGTAAACGCTTCAGCTCCATTCCCCACGGTAACAAAAACTACCAGTACATTTGTCATAATCTACTACTCCTGTTGAGGAAAATTGGGAGTAACCTTGGAAACCAAGACCCTTTCAAGCCTCATAAAAAACTTGCCGGAGAGCTTCTTCGAACAACTCATTCGCGATATCCCGACCGGTCGTTGGATTAAACTCTTGCAAGACGAACCTAACGTAAAAGGATTTGTTTTTGAAGGGTTTTCGGTTCATCTCAGCAAATTGCCACGCATTTTTCAACAGCCCCAAGTGCATATCAGGCTGCGAAAACTGCTCAGAAATAAATTGGAGGTCTTGGAGAAAGTTCTGCTCATTTGGGAAGATGAAAAACTTGCGCTGATAGCCTTTGTCGAAATGTTCGATCAAGTATTCCTGCTGGAGAACCTGGAAAGCTTCAAAGATTTGCTGGGTCCTGAAAGATTTTGTGCAGCGCTGTACGTATTGAAGTATTTGCAGCAAGCCGATTTCGAGGAAGGGATAGATGAAAATTTCTGGAAGCGCGAACCCGATTTTGAAACGGCGGAGTTTCTCATCCCAGTGTGGACGGCCTGGAAGTATTTTATCCAAGAATATCCCGAGGCGGTCAAATGGCTCGAAAATATCCTGGGAGAGATGCCCCCTGAGCCGGCTCAGGGTGAAAAGGCACCCCCAGTTACTACAGAGCCGGGCGTTAAGGCTGAAGAAAGAAAGCGCCTTAAATTAGAACGCAAACTCGAAAAGATGCAAGCGGAGCACAAACACCTGCATGATCAGCTGATTCACTACAAACAAGAGGCCGAGGCCTTACGAGTGCAGTTGTCGGAATGGCAGGATTCATTCGCACACCGCTTGCGAGATGAGATCGATAGCCACCGTAGACGTTGGTACAGCCGTTATCGATCAATCGATCAAGAGGCGCTGCAAACCTTAAAGGAAACCAAAGATCAAATCGCTTCGATTCTGAGTCGTGCCGAACATGCGTTTGAACTGCAACGAGAAGCCGACGAAGAATACGGTCTGGTGTCGGAAATCCGGCAGAAACTCTTGCAGGTGGAACTTTATTTAAGAGAAATAGAGAAGATATACGGCAGTTCTCTTGTGGTTCATAGCGAGGTGGCCAAGGTCAAACAAGCTCTGCAAGAAGAGAAAAAGCGGCTTCTGCAAATCCCTGGCATCGAAAAAGCACTCCAGAATGACCTTGCGCATGTGTCTGCACCTGATTTGACCCGTCAGGTTCGCCTGCTTGAAGTTGATGCAAAGAACCTACCCAACCTGAATAGCATGCAGAAACTTTTGGATCGTATGGCCGCACTTGGAGTCATTAGCGGCCTGGAACCTTTGCAGCATGAAATACGGCGCAAGAAACAACAAATATTCGAATTGCTTTATGATCAATTCAGTCCTCCCAAAATGATGGCTTTAAAAGGTGATGACTTCAGGGATCTTGAACAATTTGTCGAAAGCAACCATAGCAGAAAATATGATCTCTACTTAGATGGCTACAATATCCTTTTGAGAATTCACGGAGAAGATGCAACCCAACACGACAGCAGCCTGACAAAGTTGAGGGAACATTTGATCGATGCCGTCGCGAGTAAAAGCCACTTATTCCGAAGAGTCTTTCTGATCTTTGATGGCCTGGAGGAATCTCGCGAGCAAAGCGGAAACCTGCAGGTAATTTACTCAAATAAAACCAGAGGCCATACGGCTGACAGTATCATTATAGACGCATTGCAAAAGCGCAAAGACAAGTTAACTCTTTTAGTAACGGAGGATTATGGCATCATCGATGCTGTGGAATCCAAAATATACGCTACCATCGGCGTTTATGATTTCTATATGTTTATCTTCGACATAAATTAACCGGATCCCAACTGACCGTATGAATATGATCACGAATACTTTGACTCCAAAATCTCGCCCGCATAGCAGGAAGCCCAGCTCAATTAGCAAAGGGGAGTTGACAGACAGCAAACATCATCATAGCTTACAGCCCACCGGTATCGGATAAATAACAGCGCATTATAATTTTCTAATCGAATTGGGTAGACCCGTACCTCATTGGGAAGCCTGAATATCATGCTGGTTTGATATGCGAGTGGTGAATATGGAGAAATTGAAAACTTTATCGGCGGAAAAGAAGTTTTTTCTAATACTTGCAATCTTTGCTTTAGCCTCTGTCTGTTATCAAAGTCTTGCGGCTGTAAGCCATCTCTCCAATGGCGAGAAGAAAAGAATCGTTTATGAGATGTACGATGACTACAAAAAGAAATCCTTCCCGGATGTTCAGGATATCCGCCCGGATATGGCTATGAAACTCATGAAATCCCAGCAAGTGGTATTTGTCGATGCTCGAACGCCGCAGGAACGTCGAGTTTCGATGCTGCCGGGGGCTCTTTCTGTGAAGGAATTTCAAAAAGACTTGGACAGATATCGGGATAAAACTATTATCAGTTACTGCACGATAAGTTATAGGAGCGCCAACCTCACCCGCGACCTTGCCGAAAAAGGCTTTGCCGCCTATAACTTGGCGGGCGGTCTACTGGCCTGGGTTCTTGAGGGAGGCAAGGTCTATGATTCATCAGGTGTGACCAACCGTATTCATGTCTACGGGGAAAGATGGGACTATCCTCCCGAGGGATATAAGGCTGTTTGGTAAGGACTTGGGTGAAGCAAGGAAACATCGGCCCCGATTTTAAGGTGAACGAATGACGGAAGCTACGCTGAAAAACCTGACGCAAGCCTTCATTGGAGAGGCGAAGGCTTATTTCCGGCTGAAAGCATTTGCACACAAAGCCGATGAAGAAGGCTACCCTCAGATTGCTGCTTTGTTTCGTGCCATAGCGACAGCGGAAAGCGTCCATGCTCAGAGACACTTTGAGCTCCTCGAGAAAGTCAAGAGCACCGAAGAGAACTTGAAGTCGTCATTTGAAAAGGAGACCTTTGTCAATCAGGTGGCCTATCCGGAATTCCTACGGCAGGCCTGGACGGAAGAGGACAAGGAGGCTGTTTGGGCATTCACTGCGGCCCGCAACGCCGAAGAAAGACATGCGAAGCTATACAAGGAAGCGCTGACCCACATACTGGCGGACAGGGATACCGTTTATTTCGTCTGCACTTATTGCGGATGGGTGGAAGATGGAAACTGTCCCGAAACGTGCCCTAATTGCCAAAGGCCATCGGAGTACTTCGTACGTGTCAGTTGATCCATCCAAAGCTCTCTATCCTCGTTTTCTCTATTCCACAAGATCTTCATGCATGCGGCGTTTTTCAAATGTGTCCTTCTTCATAAGCCATCCCTTCCAATTTTATCGATTTATGGCAACTGTTGAAAACCGCTGCCTGTTGGCTAAGATTCAATCTCTTGCAAAAATGAACAGTTTCAGGAACGGTTTTTTATGGGCTTTGGTGAATATAATCGAGATCAGTTAATCAGTTTTCGGGCCATCAAGGCCATTTTGGAAGATCTGCCAACCGCAGAAGTAGCTCGGCTGAAATCAAAAATCTCACCCTACCTTAATTTTCGCAAAGCAACTGAAAGCTTTTAAATATTTTGAGCCTGTTTGTCAGGAATCTTGCTTTGAAACCAGAATCAGCGCATGCTGCAGATTTGAAAGCATCATCATATTCTTCGCCGACCAGGCCATCAATTGCTTAATGTCCAGGCCCGACCGGATAGTCGATATCTTGAACACCCTCGAACAGCCCAACCGCTCCAGCAATTGAGTCTTTCTTGGCGAAACGGGCTGTATCTGGCAAGTTCGCCCCATTGCCTGCGCTATGTTTTTCTGCGAGCAGGCGAAAAACACGGTTTTTGAACAACATCCCGAAGCGGAAGTCACATGGAAGAACCTCCAGGAGCAGGAAAAGGGATATACCTGGCCTACAAAACCGGTACTTTTCGATGAAATCGAGAAGTATTTCATCGAACTGGGTGTCGATTGCCCCAGTCAGTATTTTCACAGAAGTCCAGGACTGCTGCGCTTGAAAGCTAAAGCGGGATGAGCACATCAGACAAACATGAGTAGAAAGCGATTGGAAGAAATATCGAGGAGAGCCTTTAGATTTTATGAAAACTCACGGGGCAGCCATGACTGGAGTCATACTGAACGAGTCTATAAGCTGGCCATGAGAATCGCAGAAAAAGAAGGCGCAGATCTTGAGGTCGTGGGCATTGCTGCTTTGCTCCACGACATTGGCAGAAAAGAACAGGACAAGTCCAAGGGGAGCATATGCCATGCAGAATCAGGCGCTCGACTGGCCCGCGCTCTGTTAATGGAACTGGCAATTGCAGAAGACAAAATCCGCCGGGTGGTCCACTGCATCGAAACGCACCGGTTTCGAGGCCATAAACGGCCGCAAAGCAAAGAGGCAAAAATCCTTTTCGATGCCGACAAACTCGATTCCATTGGAGCCGTCGGCGTCGGAAGAGCCTTTCAGTTTGCCGGTGAAGTGGGTGCCAGACTGCACAATGGCCAAATTGACATTCACCAAACCGAATCCTACTCGAAGGAAGATACCGCCTACCGGGAATTCACCGTCAAGCTTTGCAGGGTAAAAGAATGCATGTTGACCGAGGAGGGGAGGAAGATCGCAGAGCAACGTCATCGCTTCATGGAGGAATTTTTCCGGCGGTTGAACGACGAAGTGGAGGGTAGGATGTAAAGCAAGCTGAGCGCACAGCCTCACGGTTCGAAGCATCTGCAGAAACAAACAATTCTTGAATCAAGTAAGGATCGTCGAAATGGCGCTCCCCCACAAAAGCTACGGCACGCCTTCCCCACTGGCGCATAGCGCCCGGATTCGGCACTCCGGCAGGCCACAAAACAAAACGCTCCAGCCGCTCGGTGCCGGGTACCATCCCATATTCGTCAAACATGCTTCGACGTCCGTCGTCGGGTACCGGGAGACTACGTAAATCATTATAGTCGAGCAGCGCATAAGACTTTTCAACTACCTGGGCATTGAGCGGCATTGTGTATAGATACTGCACGTAATGGCTCCCGCTCGCCATGGAGATCACCATGCGTTCTTTGGCAGGATTCAACGCCGGTGGCTGCAAAATCAGAGGCGACTCGACACACTCGGGAGGAGTCCGTTGATGAATTCTTTTGGTGGGATAAAATTTGAGGTAGCACCCGCAGTTGTGGACAGTTTCGTAAAGCACCGGCCGCCCATCAGAACCAAGTGTGACGCGATAATTGACTCCATCCATAAAGCCGCCGACCAAATCCAGCACACTCTTTTTCGGACGTTCCGGAAACCATATTATGTAGTTCAGTTGCGGCAACACTCGACCCTCGAACCGCGTGTAGGAGAGCCGCTTGTACGTCACCGGTTGGCGAATATTAACCCGCAAATGCCTTCCGGCAGTCCACTCGGGAGCGCCAATGCGATCAAAGTTCGCTTTGGTCTCTACCTCCCAGACGGGTGCGTACAAGTTGAACAGCTTCTCTTCTATTGCACGCGGGTAGATCGGGATGCCGAGCGAATCCTGCCTTGCTTTTGCCATAAGATCACGTGGACAAGGCCGGTCGGGTTCGATCGCAGGAAGGTAGCTCAGTAAAAAGGGATTTTTCGGACCCGCATTGCTGAAGCTCTGGATGGCCCTCCTGTGCATTTTTCTGACCCCTTCAGAAATAAACAGGAGAGGCAGCGGATACAAGCCGACCGCACGCCGAAGGGAAAGGTACTCGTCCGGGGCTTTGGCCATGCGCTTTAAACGCTCCAGGCTCTGCGCGCTTCTAAAATCTACCGATTTCAGCACATCTCCACATTCTAGAACTCTCTCATACAGATCCGTACTGCCGGTTCGCTTTTCCAGCGCGCCGCGCTGCAAAACACCCAGGTTTTCTATCTCATAATAGCGAGCACGCCGGTCAAGCTTTTGTAGCCTTGTCAGCCACGCATCGAACTGAGCATCGTTTGCCACATCATCCGTGAACGATGCCAAGAAACGATTTACCCGCAAATAGGGATAATCCGGTATACGAAAATCTCCCGCGTCTCGAACACCATATTTTGTCGAGTCTTCATCAAGCAATGCGAAAAGATTCGCACACTTCCCAACCAACCCTTTATCGCCCAAATCGATGGATCTGGTTGACTGGGGTAAATGTGCACAACCGTATAGACAATGCAGCAGCCACAGCAAAATGATGAAGCGACAGGAGTGGAATCTACTTATTCTTGGCCTCATACTTCCATTCCAACCTCGAAGCCGTCTTTTGCTCCCACCGGGCGGTGGATTTCAAAAAGTCCGTCATTCCGCCGCCCCAGGGGAAATGAGCCCAGAACGAAACACCAAAAAAATCGAGGTGAGCGACCTGCGTGACTTTTGTTTTGTCACCTTCAGCGGCAGCCTGAATGTAGCCGTAATGGAACCGCTGACCACATTCTTTAGGGTTCAAGAGTGAGTATTCCAGACGATGTTTGCCGTTGAAGACTTTCGTTCGCCATAGGTAAGTCACGTCAGGACCCACAGTGTAGCTGTTTTTGGTAATGACCGAATCACCTTCTGTTCGAATCAATCGATGCGCCTTGATAAGTTTGTTGGTCGAAAGATAAGAACCTGCGAAGTCTGTCTTGAATCGCCAATAGGTATCCAACGGAACGTTGACATAATAAACCAGCTGGTAGCCTATTCCGCCTCGTGGATCGGGCTTAATCAAATGAATACTCGGATCAGAATTACCAGAAGCTACCGCAAAAACCGTTGGAAACAGCGATACAAGCAAACATATACAATAGATCACGAGATAGAAGCGAATTTGCTTTATTCGATTGCTCAGGATTATTCCTGAAAATGTCATCTTGAAAACTCCTCGTGTGCGGCGATATTCACTGGTTCGAAGATTTGATTGCCTCTCGCTTGAAATTCCGTGTTTTTCTCGAAGCGTTCACACAGAAAATTTAATTTCACCTAAATCCAGCGATCCCATTGACAACCTCCCATCATGCCGTCTTTCGCCGGCATCCGGCGGGCAACTCGATCTTACTCTTATGAAACTTCATTTCAGTTTCTTTGGTTCTAACTTCACCATTGTCATTCCCGCACGTTTTTGGCGGGAATCCAGCCCTGCGTCCCTTTGTAGATTCCCGCTAGAAGCATGCGGGAATGACGGGAAAGCAGTTGTCGGGGTGATCCAAATTGCAGCTTTTCAACCCTACTGAGTATAGATTCATTTTCGTTCAAACCCCGTCCAAAGATGGGGCTGCGCCGCTGGATTCCAGCGTGCGCCGGAATGACGATTATTAATTCGTTTCGGCAAAAACCACCAAAATTACGCTTCAGTTTTATCCTATCGCTTCCAAGATTATGTTTTTAATCCAAAATCTTTTCCTTAAACACTTTACTAACAAGATTAGTCTAAGATTTCGAAGGTGGTTTGGCAAAGCTAGGAGGGCATGAAGGTGGAGCAGGCGTTCAGGGCAAGCTCCTTTCGAGGCTCGTTCGAGGAACGAGCCCTACAATCCCACACATCCTACAAATGGGGGCCGGAGTTAACACAAGGCCACACAGATCGATGAGCAAAACCGATAAAAAAGAAGCGGGTTTTTGGTACACTCAGGGACTTGGAGTAGTAGTTGCAGCAACTGGTGTTTGACTTTGATTAACTGCGCTGAGTTCTACCGAGTCATCTAAAGTAAATATGTAGATGCCGATGGCACCAAGCATGATACCGATGGCTAACCATGTTCTCCAGTCTTTGTGCAGTGCCTTCTTCTTCTGAACTTGCCTGTTATCTTTTGGATGATTGCGGCGCTTACTCATATCCCCCCCTGTCTCGATCTCTTTACTCAAATAGTTACCATCCGGCAACTCGACCTTTTCGCCTTTTTCATGAAGCACAGCCCTTGAGAGTCATTGTTCTCGGTCAGTTGCGAGCGTGACCAAGGCCCTCGGCTGTAAGGTTTTCGAATGGAAACAAATTAAAATACAAATTCCTGGTGACATCTAAAAAAAATTGTTCAAAACAACCACATCAAAAAGTACGGCCTTATCCGGGCCATCAATATTTGAAATTACAGCTTTCCTGAATTGCCTTCAAGAACTAAAGAATCTTTTGTCGGTCCTTGATCCAGAACTATAGACTTTTAGCAAAAGAATTTAAGGCAAGGAGGAATCCCAAAAGCGTTTCCCGAGAAACTATAGTTCACTTGATATGGCGCCTGTTCTGACATACAATACTGCTGCTCATAACGAGACTTCAAACTGAAAAGAGCCATTGAATATGAAATCCAGTAAATTCGAAGTTGTGAGATCCGAAAAGGGCGGTTGCTATCTCTGTTTGGACAATGATCAGGAACTTTATCTTGTGAGAGAAATCAGAGGCGGCCGGCTCACAGCACTTTGTTCCCGTTGCCTGCTTGGCAATCTCGATCATTTCATGCTCGACAACACCAGGGAATGGCCGTTTTTGGGAAAATAGGAGGCCGGATATCGAGGCCTCAGATCGTCCTCTCCTCAACATCACTCCCTTTCCTGTTCAATTCCGGCAGCACATGATCTAAAATACCGTTGATGAAGGCGCCCGATTCATTGCTTCCAAACATCTTACCTAAATCAATCGCTTCATTAATGGAAACCTTAGGCGGAATTGAACTGCAGTGGAGCATTTCGTAGAGAGCTAGACGTAGAATATTTCGGTCCACAATAGACATTCGCTCGATTCGCCAATGCTCTGAAGCTGAACCAATTAGCCGATCTATTTCCTGTTGGTGATGATAGACCCCATAGACGAGCTCTTCACAAAAAGGCCGCAATTCCAGCGGACTCTCAAAACATTCGTAATAAAGCCGAAGTGCCTCCTCCGGAGGGACTCCAATCACTTCCATTTCATATAATACCTGCAGTGCAATCTCTCGCGAACGTCTACGCTGACCCATATCTGAAATATCTCGCTACAGACAACACCCCATCGCCCTTCCTGTTTGGGAATGAGGGTCTGTTATTTTCTTTTGTTGATGCGATGCTCTTCTGAGAAGGGGATAAAAGACTCTCAGGATGGCAGATGTTTTATAAGATTAGTCATTTCAATGGCAGCCAGGGCAGCCTCCCAGCCTTTATTACCGGCCTTCGATCCAGCCCGTTCGATCGCCTGCTCCAACGTATCGGTAGTAAGAACGCCAAAGCTGATTGGGACACCGGTCTCCAAGCTGACGCTCGCGATACCTTTGGAAACTTCGTTGGCCACGTAGTCAAAATGCGGCGTCGCGCCTCGAATCACTGCACCTAGACAGATCACCGCGTCGTATAGCTTAGCCTCGGCCACTTTTTTCGCAATAAGCGGAATTTCAAATGCACCGGGTACTTTGTAGACGTCAATGCTCCCTTCATCCGCTCCGCTGCGCTTAAGGGCATCAATGGCGCCGCCCAGTAGCCGGTCGCAAATAAAATCATTAAATCTGCTGACAATGATTCCAAAACGAAGGTCTTTTGCTAGCAGCTTCCCCTCAAATATCGTCATGACGCACTACTCGCTTCCTTTTCTTCGACGCAACTGAGCATATGACCCATCTTGCTGCATTTGGTTTTGAGATAATCGATGTTACATTCGTTTGGTGGAATCTCAATTGGTACCCTTTCGGTCACAGTGATGCCGTACCCTTGAAGGCCTACGATCTTGGTAGGATTATTGGTCATTAGTTTCATCTTCTTAACGCCCAAGTCAACCAACATCTGGGCGCCTATTCCATAGTCGCGCAAGTCGACATCAAAACCCAGCGCTTTATTGGCCTCGACAGTATCGTACCCTCTTTCCTGCAGAGCATAGGCTTTCAGCTTGTTCAGAAGACCGATCCCCCGGCCTTCATGGTTTCTCATATAGAGAAAAACTCCTTTGCCTTCCTTTGCAATCTGCACCAAAGAAGCTCTCAACTGTCCGCCGCAATCGCACCGCAGTGAACCCAAAACATCACCAGTTAAACATTCCGAATGAACTCGCACGAGAATTTCATCATCCGGATTGATTTCACCCTTGACCAGGGCTAGATGCGTATAATCATCGATGTCGTTAGTGTAACCGATAACCTGGAATTCGCCTCCAAAGGAGGTAGGCAGATTCGCGACGGCCGACCGATGTACAAAGATCTCGTGCTGCATCCGATAATGAATGATGTCTGCCACAGTGACGATCTTAACGCCATGTTCTTGGGAAAATTTTTCCAAATCGGGCATGCGCGCCATGGTGCCGTCATCTTTCATGATTTCGCAGATAACCCCGGTCGGCTTAAGGCCGGCCAGTCGAGCCAGATCCACGGAACCTTCCGTTTGGCCGGTTCGCACCAGTACGCCACCCTTTTTGGATCGCAGCGGGAATATGTGACCAGGACTCACAAGGTCTTCCGGCCCGGCCTTATCAGAGATAGCTGTGAGGATTGTGTGGGCCCTGTCAGCGGCACTTATCCCCGTTGTTACACCATGTCTGGCTTCGACGGAAACGGTAAAAGCAGTTTCAAATCGCGACAGATTCTGAGAAACCATCATGGGCAATCTGAGGTGATCGACCCACTCCGGCGTGAGAGAAAGACAGATCAGACCGCGGCCAAATCTGGCCATAAAGTTGATCGCTTCAGGACTAACCATCTCGGCCGCCATGCACAGGTCGCCTTCATTTTCGCGATCTTCATCGTCGACCAAAATAACCATCTTGCCCTGGCGGATGTCTTCCAAAGCTTCGGGGATGCTTGCCACAGGCATTAATATTTACTCCTTTTCTGAAGAATATACTGGGGTCGAGAACCCATTAATTGATTATAGATAGCATGAAGCTGGGGCCTTCTCAAGAGAAGCTCAGCGAATTATTTGTGCGCGTCATACAACTCATATAAATCCGTGCTTTTCAAGAAAACCGAGATCTATATTGGATTTTCCGGACTTTTCAAATAGCTTTCCTTGCCATCCGGTCAGCATTTTTTCCACGTATTTGCCGATTATGTCGGTTTCGATATTCACCTGATCCCCAACCTGAAGCCATTGTATCGTCGTCTGTTGGGCCGTATGCGGGACGATGTTGACGTCAAAACGGTCTGCTCCACACCCGTTGACTGTCAGGCTGATTCCATCGATGGCAATAGATCCCTTTTCTACGATGTACCTGGCGACCTCTTGGGGGACCTGGAAAAAAAGGCGCCAGGAGCGGCCATCCTGTGTCCTGTCTAGCAACGTTCCGATACCGTCGACATGTCCGCTTACCAGATGGCCACCCAACCGGTCTCCCAAGCTCAGAGCCCGTTCCAGGTTGAGGCGGCTTCCGGCAGTTTTGCCCCCCAGTGTGGTGCGGCTCAAAGTCTCTGCGGAAACATCGGCGGTAAAGACGTTCCCACCAAAAGCAGCAACCGTGAGGCAGGCGCCGTCAACTGAGATGCTTTCGCCCAGCACCAGCTTTTCGAAGGCACCGTGTGCTTTGATGACCATTTTAGCGTCCGCACCCTGGCGATCGGTCCTCAGAAGAGTGCCTATATCCTGGACGAGACCGGTAAACACAATCATATCCTTATCAGTAGATTTCTTCCCTAAATCTACCCGTTAGCATAACATCCTGGCCAAACCTTCGGACCCTAACATCATAGGCTTTGAATGCTTGCGACATCCTCTCTTTGGTTTTCCCCAAAAAAGAAGGTAAGCCATCCGGATCTGCTAAAATCTTGGGCGCGTAGAAAAAATAGAAATCGTCCGCCAATTCCTGTTCCACAAAACTTCCCAGCACATTGGCACCGCCTTCTACCAGCAAGCTGGTGATCTGCAACTTACCGATTTTTTTCAACAACTCTGCCAGATCGATACAGCCGTCAGTGGCCGACAAGCGCAGAATCCGCACCCCTCTCTGCTCAAGCTGATGTAGCCTGTCAGTCGGTGCATTTGGACCGCAGGCGACCCATACGGGCACCGTATGCGCCGTTCGGACCAGCTGACTGTCCATTGGAATTCTTAAATGTGTATCCAGCACAATGCGCACGGGTTGACGGCTGGGGGCTTTGTTTCCTGTGCGCGCCGTAAGCATTGGGTCATCAGACATGGCAGTGCCGATACCCACTAAAATGCTATCCAGGTCGTGACGTAGTTTATGGACAAACCGCCTGGAACTTTCGTTGCTGATCCACTTTGAATCACCGATGCGCGTTGCAATACGACCGTCAAGTGTCATTGCAGCTTTAAGCGTTACGTAAGGAATCCCGGTTGTCACATATTTGATGAAGCTCTGATTCAGGCGTCGGCATTCTTCCTGCAAAACCCCTGAGTCCACTTTCAAACCATGTTGCCGCAGATATTCTGCTCCGCCCCCTTTTACATTGGCATTGGGATCCCCCATTCCAATCACCACTCTCGAAATTCCAGCTTCCACAACCGCTTTGGTGCATGGTGGGGTCCTGCCAAAGTGGTTGCAAGGCTCAAGAGTTACATAAAGCGTAGCTCCGTCAACCCTATCAGCAGCCTCCCGCAGGGCGTTTATTTCTGCGTGGGGCCCTCCAACATACTCATGGTAACCTTTGCCGACGATTTCATCTTTAACCACAACGATCGCCCCGACCAATGGATTGGGACTCGTTCGACCCCGCCCTTTGGCAGCCAGCCGCAGCGCCTCTTTCATATAGAATTGATCATCGCCAGACATTTAACAACCATTATTCGTATCAGCTTGATGATACCCCATAGACTAAAACATTGCACTTGGTATCAATATCTTTCTGTGGGGGGGCAGCTCTCCGAGCACAACGACTTTGCGCGAACCCCATTAAATTTTGCACGTCGCTACCTTTTGGTAGGCCTTCATTACGGAGGGCATCAAGGCATTAGATGTCATAAGCCAATAGCAATGTTTGCGCAAGCGGCCTCGACAAGAACCCTATTGGTAAATGGGAAAAGATGAACAGAATTCGGCAACTTCGGCCTTTAGAGATGTAAGCGTCAATTCGTCTCCGACCGCCTTGAGGCCGCGGTGGATAAATCGCGCTACGGCCAGCATGGATTCAGGTGTCATGCCGCGGGTCGTCAATGCCGGAGTCCCGATGCGGATGCCGCTTGCGATATGGGGCTTTTGTGGGTCGAACGGGATAGAATTCTTATTAACGGTAATCCCGGCCAAGTCCAAAGTCTCTTCCGCCACCCTACCAGTCAATCCATTCCTGGAAAGATCTACTAATATTAAATGGTTATCCGTTCCTCCGGAGACCAGACGATAGCCCAGTTCCGTCAGTTCTTCCGCCAGGCATTGGCTGTTCGCCAGAATCCGATTCTGATACTCTTTAAAGCTAGGCTGCAACGCCTCATGAAATGCTACTGCCTTGGCAGCTATGACATGCATCAGAGGGCCGCCCTGAATACCCGGGAAGATCTGGCTGTCAAGGGTCTTAGCGTACTTTGAATGGGACAGAATGAGTCCCCCGCGCGGACCCCGCAAAGTTTTATGCGTGGTAGACGTCACAAAATCCGCATAGTCGATAGGATTAGGGTGCAGGCCGGCGCTGACCAGGCCGGCGATGTGGGCCATGTCGACCAGCAGGAAGGCCCCGACTTCGTTGCTTATTGCCTGAAACTTATCAAATTCTATGATGCGCGGGTAGGCACTGGCTCCGGCTATAATCATCTTCGGGCGTGACTGTTTTGCCAGGCGTGCCAGCTCATCGTAATCGATACGTTCGGTGTCTCGTCTCACCCCATAGGATGCGACGTGAAAAAACCTTCCGGAGAAGCTGACCGGGCTCCCGTGAGTGAGATGCCCGCCTTGCCGCAAGTCCATTCCCAAAATCGTATCCCCCGGTTCCAGGGTAGCGAAGTAGACTGCCATATTGGCCTGTGAACCTGAGTGAGGCTGTACGTTGGCGTATTCAGCATTAAAAAGTCTTTTTGCCCGTTCCTGAGCCAGCCTTTCCGCAATATCCACAAACTCGCAGCCACCATAGTACCTCTTGCCCGGGTAGCCTTCTGCGTATTTATTGGTTAGGACTGAACCTTGAGCTTCCCGGACTGCCAGACTGACAAAGTTCTCCGAAGCGATGAGCTCCAGCTTTCCTTGCTGCCTTTTCTCTTCGTCCCGAATCACTTGAGCGATTTCCGGATCGGCAACCTCAAGATAAGACATTACATTTTCCTTCCCGCAAATAGGGCTTTCATCTCTCGTGCTAATATTGTTTATTCGCTGTGCGCTTTCCATACTAAACCAACCTCGGCACCTGAAATGCTCAAGCTATCGATCATGTCCACTCTTCGCTGATGTCTGCCACCTTCAAATGGTTCGTTGAGCCACACCTCCAACACTTCAGTGGCCAGGCCTAAGCCGATGAAACGTCCACCCAAGCACAGAACATTGCTATCATTATGTCGGCGAGCCATTCTAGCCGCATAAGGTTCGCTAACCTGTACAGCTCGAACACCGGGAATGCGATTAGCGGCAATACACATTCCAATGCCGCTCCCACAAACCAAAACACCTCGATCGAAGCTGCCACCGGCAACAGCCCGGCCAACTTTTATGGCATATTCCGGATAATCGACCGAACTTAGGCTGTGAACACCGATATCTTCCACTTCATGACCCAGGTGGCGCAGGTGGCGAACGATTTCAACTTTCAAATCATAGCCACCATGGTCGCATCCCACTATTATCTTCATCGACCCAACCTTATCTAAATTAACTTTTCAAAAGCCAAACGACTTCACATTTCTTTCGTACAACTATGCCCCGGTCCACTTGCGCAATACTATAGTGCCGTTGGTGCCGCCGAATCCAAATGAATTAGACATGGCAAAACTAATTTTAGCCGGTCTTGCCTGATTGGGAACATAATCCAAATCACAATCCGGATCTTGATTCTCGTAATTGATCGTAGGAGGAATCACTTCCCGCTTGATCGCGAGGGCCGTATAGGCGGCCTCAACTCCCCCGGCGGCACCGAGCAGATGTCCTGTCATGGACTTGGTGGAGCTTACCGCCAGCTTCCAGGCATGTTCTCCAAAAACGGTTTTTATCGCCTGCGTTTCATACTTATCATTCAAGTCGGTAGAAGTGCCGTGAGCGTTGATATACTGAATATCTTCCGGACGAATACCGGCGTCATCAAGAGCCATCCGCATGCAACGCACGGCTCCCTCCCCTTCAGGGGCTGGGGCAGCCATGTGATAAGCATCTCCTGAAGCACCAAAGCCGATAATTTCCGCGTAAATTTTCGCCCCTCGCTTTAATGCCATCTCCATTTCTTCCATGATGAGGATGGCCGCCCCCTCTCCCATCACGAACCCATCTCGATCCCGCTCAAAAGGACGGGAAGCTTTCTCAGGTTCATCATTTCGAGTCGACAGGGCGCGCATGGCATTAAAGCCGGCGATACCCAAAGGAGTGATGGTAGACTCCACGCCACCGGTGATCATAATGTCTGCGATGCCGTTTCGAATCATGTGATAGGCTTCCCCGATAGCATGCGTACCCGCCGCGCAAGCGGTTTGGACGGACAGGTTAGGCCCCTTGGCTCCATGGTAGATGGAAATCAGTCCAGGGGCCATATTGCCAAGCAACATCGGGATAAAGAACGGACTTACTTTTTTCGGACCGGATTCCAAGAGCAATTTATGATAAACTTCTATCGTGGAAAGCCCTCCCAGCCCGCATCCGACAAAAACACCTGCACGGTCGGCAGTCTCTGAATTGATCTTTAAGTTGGCGTCTTCGAAGGCAAGCCTTGCCGCACCCAAATTGATCTGCAGGAAAGGATCCATCTTCCTCAGTTCTTTTTTGGAAATGAATTCCTCCGGGTGGAAGTCTTTCACTTCACCGGCAATTTGAGTTGCGTAACCGGTCGTGTCAAAACGAGTGATGCGACCAATCCCTGATTTGCCCTGCACAAGGGCGGTCCAGTTTTCCTCGAGCCCTATTCCCAAAGGAGATACCAAACCGATTCCTGTAATTAACGCCCGGCGGTTTTTGTTATTTCCCATTCTTTTTCCTCATCGATTCATCAGCCTGCCTACTACTATTGTGATGCTTGCCCTCACAACAATTATCTTTCCCTACAAGCTTCTCAGCCCATAAACATCCCGCCATTGACGTGGATTACCTGACCGGTAACATAACCGGCCGCTTCCGAGGCTAGATATTTCACGGCAGCCGCCACATCCTCCGGAGTGCCCGGCCGGCCGGCCGGTATCTGCCCCAACAGGCCCTGTTTAGCCTTGTCCGGCATATTAACGGTCATATCCGTTTCAATGAACCCTGGAGCTACTGCGTTTACAGTTATATTCCTCGAGATGAGCTCACGGGCAAGGGAGCGGGTCAGCCCTATGATCCCTGCTTTAGCAGCCGCATAATTGCTCTGCCCGGCATTGCCGATGGTACCTACAACCGAGGTTAAATTGATGATGCGGCCGTATTTCTGTCGCATCATGGGCTTAACAACCGCCTGTGAACAGAGGAAAGCGCCTTTAAGATTGGTTTCAATAACTTCATCCCATTCCGAAGCCTTCATGAGAACGAGCAGATTGTCCCGGGTGATGCCGGCGTTATTGACCAACACGTCAATGCGACCATGAGTTTTTAATATTTCTTTAAAATTCTCTTTCACAGAGCCATCGTCGGAAATATCAAATTGCTGCAGATTCGGGTTGCCACCTCTAGCTTGCACCTCAACGGCGGTCTGTTGAGCCGCCTCTTCACCCGAGCGGTAGTTTATGACGATTTCATAGCCGGGCTCCGTCAACATCAACGCGATGGCCCTGCCGATCCCTCGACTAGCCCCGGTAACGACAATCACCCGTTTTTCCGTCATGTGATTACTCCCGCTCCTGTTTGATTTTTCGGATAAAAGCCGGAATGAATTCGAACAGATCCGCCACGACGCCACAACTGGCCACATCAAATACAGGCGCTTCTCTATCTTTGTTTACGGCCACGATGATCTTTGAGCCCTGCATCCCGACCACATGTTGGATGGCACCCGACAGTCCAACTGCCATATAGAGGGTTGGCGCGACAGTTCGACCGGTCTGTCCAACCTGATGTGAAGGTGCAATCCAACCCTCCTCGACTGCACCGCGTGAGGCTCCGACGGCCGCTTTCATGAGCTGGGCAAGTTCATCGAGAATTGCGAAATTCTCAGCCTTTCCCAAACCCCGCCCTCCGGAGACGATAACGTCGGCTTCTGTGAGCTTAGCGGTTTGATCTCGCTCGGGAATTACCTCTAATACTTCCACACGATTTCTGAAAATCTCATCCGGTATTTCAATGGCCTCAACATGCCCCTGATGGTTCGGCAGTTTCACGGGCCTCATTACTTTGGGACGAACTGTTGCCATTTGCGGGCGACTATTTGGACAAATGATGGTGGCCATAACATTGCCGCCAAAAGCGGGTCGAGTCTGCAGCAGCAGACCTTCTTCACTGATATCCAGCTCAGTGCAGTCCGCAGTCAATCCGGTTTTAAGAGATGCGGCAACACGTGGAATGAATGAGCGGCCAATACTGGTGGCGCCGGCAAGTATGATTTCCGGTTGTTTTCTCCCGATCAAATCCACCAGGACATCTGCATACGCTTCATTCGTGAAGCGAGCTAACTGAGGGTTATCCACAACATAGACGTTGTCCGCCCCATGGGAAATAAGATCCGAGCTAAGCGATTTGTCCAGCTGATGGCCCAGCAAAACAGCTGAAAGTTCAACCCCTCTTTTGTCTGCAAGCTGTCGCCCTGCCCCCAAAAGTTCATGGCTTACTTTATGGACTGTTCCGTCACGCCATTCAGCAAACACCCAAACCCCGCTGTACTTCTCCAAATCCGTCGCGGGTCCGGTACCCACTTCCGGTAAAGAGATGGCGCCAAATTCACAAGTGTCCACACACATCCCGCACAGCGTGCACTCATCAGAGATCTCCACACTGGTTTCACCGACCGTAATGGCTCCAAAGGGACAAACGTCGGAACATACTCCACAAACCGTGCATTTTTTGCCGTCTACAAGCGCTTTCATATTCCTGGTACCTTGGCTTCTTTGAGGTAACTGTAGAGTTGCTCCACCTGCTCTTCAATGCTCCCTTCAATGATGACCTGGTCGGTTCGCCGCGGCGGCGAGAAGACTCTGACTACCTGTGTGAATGAACCACACAGTCCCACGTCGTTGGCATCAAGACCCAGCTCGGTAATTCCCCACACCGGGATTTGGGCTTTTTTGGCACGCATTTTATGCCGCAGCGAGGGCAATCGAGGTTCACCCACTTCCTTTATGACCGTCACAAGCGTGGGAGTGGGAAGTTTCCAGACTTCGGTGCCTTCATCTGTTTGCCTGGTTACCTTAAGAAACTTTTCATCGAGTCTTTCTATCTTCTTCACGAAAGTAGCATATGGTATGTCGAGCAGGGTCGCCACTTCCGGGCCCACCTGAGCGGTGTCTCCATCCACCGCCTGTTTGCCGCAAAAAACGAGATCCACATCACCCAACTTGCGAACAGCCGCCGAGAGAGTGATCGAGGTCGCCCAAGTGTCAGCACCGGCAAAGGCACGGTCACTCAACAGTATCGCTTCATCCACCCCGCGCGACAAAACATCTCTTAAAGCTTCTTCGGCCTGAGGAGGTCCCATGGTCATGACTGTTATTTTGGCGTCCGATTCGTCCTTAATCTTCAGTGCTGCTTCCACGGCAAAGAGGTCGAAAGGATTGATAATACACTCTACGCCCTGTCGAACAAGAGTGTGGGTGTCGGGATCGATTCGAACGTTTTTGGTGTCGGGAACCTGTTTGATACATACGACGATGTGCATGGAATGCGCCTCTTTTTTGAACTAAAAAAACCTTTCGCTAGAAAAAGGTTTCTTTGATTCGACTGTATTCTTTATTGAGCTCCTGTCCGATAATATTTCTCTGGATCTCGTTCGTCCCTTCGTATATTTGGAGAATTTTAGCGTCCCGCATCATTTTCTCCACCGGATAATCTTGCATGTAGCCATAACCGCCGAGTATTTGAACGGCATCCGTAGCAACTTCCATGGCAACATCGCCCGAAAAGACCTTCACCATTGCAGCCAACTTGCTGGCATCGGGCGGCTCGGTGTCCATGTGACGGGCAACTGAGTAGAGCAGCGCGCGGGAAGCTTCAGTCTTAGTGGCCATATTGGCCAGTTTATGCTGAATGGCCTGGAATGCGATGATCGGCTTGCCGAACTGTTCGCGTTGACGTGCGTATTCCGCTGCAAGGTCCAGAGCCCCTTGCGACAGTCCCACCCCCAAGGCTGCGATTCCCGGCCGAGATTTGTCGAACGTTTTCATAGCGTTGATGAATCCAATGCCTTCGCGCCCAATCAAACGGTCCTTGGGTATACGACAGTCTTGGAAAATAAGTTCCCGAGTAGCCGAAGCCCTTATACCCAATTTCTTTTCCTTCTTTCCGAAAGAAAACCCCGAGTCTCCTTTTTCCACTATAAAAAAACTCGCCCCCCGCGGCCCCTTAGTCCGGTCGGTTAGAGCCAGCACCGAATATATTTCAGCCTCTCCTCCATTGGTAATCCATTGTTTGGTACCGTTCAGTATGTAGTGATCACCGTCTCGCACGGCTGTAGTCTTGATACCGGAAACATCGCTGCCGGCACCCGACTCGGTCAAACCAAAGGCGGCGAGGCGCTTGCCGGCAGCGATATCGGGAAGGTATTGTTCTTTCTGTGCGTCGTTGCCGTAAAGCAAAATGGGATAAGCTCCCAAACCGCTCGCCGCAAAAGTTGTCGCAACCCCAATGCATGCTTGCGCGAGTTGTTCAATGGCAAGGCAGTTCTCGAAAATACCCCCGCCCATGCCTCCATATTCCTCCGGAATGTACAATCCGAATAAATCCGCCTGGGCTAAAATTTTCATTATATCCCAGGGAAACTCTTCTTGTTCGTCCAGTTGTGCTCGCACCGGTTTGACTTTTTCCTTGGCGATCTGAGCAGCGAGTTCCCGGATCATCTGTTGTTCTTCCGTCAAAAAGTAATTCATCTATCCTCCTTCCCAGCGGGGAAAAAGCGTGCATTTTTTTGGATATCATTAACTCCATTGCAATGCGCGTCAGGGGATCAGACTTATTTGCGCTTTACATCCGTCCCCCGGCACCCCCCGGAAACTTTTGAAAGAGGTGCTGGCAGCAAGAGAGAAGAACCCGGGGATCAAGCTAGTTTATTACGGGTTTGGAATTCTTTGCATCATTTCCCTGGCGCTGAGCCTCGGAGGTATCTGGCTTCAACCCATCAAAAAAACATGGGCAGCACTGCGCCATCTCATAGCGACATTTCGTTCAGGATGAAAACCCTGTCGGCCGAGTTCCTCCAACCGACTCAGTGGCTCTTTGCTGTGGAGCAACTGGACATCGGAACCCCTCCGCTGCCAACCGGTAACGATATTAGCTTTTCTTAAGTGTTTTCAGGATTCAGAGCGATAGGACTTTTTGTCTCCTCGGGGGGAAGTCCCATGCCATATTTACGGAGAGTGACCCCTATCCACAGTATCTACCTCATTTCCCAAAAACAACCATCTCTGATCTGTGCTCGATAGATACTATTCTTCCTCAAACTCCAGAACAACACGATCCCGATAATAACCGCACGTCGGACAAACTCTGTGAGGCAAACGAGGTTCAGAGCACTGAGGGCAACGGGATAAGGACGGGGGGGCAAGCTTCTTGTGAGCACGCCTTTTATCTCGTCGAGCTTTGGACGTTTTACGCTTTGGTACAGCCATTTTTTCAAATTCTCCTTAGTTTAGATTGCAGAGGCAGAAAAACGAGATCACCGAACCAACTGCCCCTTTATTTCCTCCACAGCAGCGAAGGGGGATGCCTTCGAACTTCGATCACAGTTACAGGTTTCTTCATTTAAATTGGCACCACATTTCGGGCACAGTCCCTCGCAGCTATCCGAACAAAGAATCTTGTAAGGCAAAGCAAGAAAAATCTGTTCTATCACTAACTGATCTAATTCAATATTCTCTCCATCAAAGAATTCATATTCCAACTCATCGGTTTCCAGTTCCTTTTCTTCTTCCTCAGGTGACTTCTTGTCTTCTACCAAAAAGACATCCACCTGTTCACGCAGTGGCCATTCAAAATCATCCAGGCACCTGTGACACGTGAGACGAAGAATCGACTCGATAGCCCCGATGATACGAATGTGATCAGGCCGCTTATAGATTTCCAAATCCACATTCACGGGCCGGACCAACTTTATCTCAAAAGGATCATCCGGCAGCAAGTACTGCCTCAGACGGTTCTGATCCCAGTGAAAATGAAGAAATCGACCTGAATCAGGTATCTCATCAACACGTATCCGCATGGCTACCCCTTGTCGGAATGCGTAAATGGGTGAGTATAGAAATTCCCATTAAACTGTCAAGAGATTTTAACCTCAAGGTCAAGTGCGGTCAAAACCAATGTGCTCAGTTGGTGGACAGAGTAGCTGTCATGCAGTGTCAGCGAAATTCTTCGCCAGAAAAGACGCAAATCGACTGTCACACTTTAGCGGCGATTTGCTGGATAAGTTCCTCCGCAACTTCTCCAAAAATTTTGCGCCAACCGCCCCTTGTGAACGTGCCATCACCAATCGTAATTTCTTTTTGAGCCTCAACCGTAGTAAATATGCTGCCGTCCTTTATTACGTCACATTTTACAGTCAAGTAAGTCTTGCCCCACATGGGCAGGACCCAACGATACCAGGCGCTTCCTTTCTGGTATTTAATAATCTCAGCCTTGATAGTGTAGGGAGCGTAAGCGGCCTCTCCGGTCCACAGCATGTCCCTCCTCTTCAATGACTGATCGAGAGCACTCCACAACATACCAATGACATCAACATCAAATAATTCCTCAGTGTCGTTCGAAACATCGACAACTCTCATTTTAACATTCGGCAGCTGTCGGTACATTGTCTCGTTCTCATCGGGGGCAGAACTACAGCCCCAAAATGAAACTAATACCATTACTGCAACAAGAACATTCGCCAACTTTCTCATATCGTACTCACCTTTCTATGCAAATTGCCCAATCTTCAACCCATAAGTGGAGATTTTTCTTGTTGCGCCATACTGCCAGAAGGGAGAAATGAGGGCAAGTTCCCTGTTGATGGAAAAGCAATTTTTACGACGAAAGTACTTGAAAACGCTCTTTTTGCATGAGCAGTTCTGGTTCTTGAGTTTAATAAAGCAGTGTGTTATCCGTTACTCGCATTTTTTCAACAAAACCATCAAGTTCATTTAGAAGGAGCACAAGATTAATGGAGCCAGTAATCACTCGATTCCCCCCAAGCCCCACAGGTTACCTTCATATCGGAGGCGCCCGCACAGCACTCTTCAACTGGCTTTTTGCTCGCCACCACAAAGGGCAATTTGTCCTCAGGATTGAAGATACGGACCAGATCCGCTCCACAGATGAGTCCATTAAAGCGATCCTGGATGCCATGGAATGGTTGTCCCTCGATTGGGATCAAGGACCATTCTATCAGACGCAGCGACTCGACGTTTACCGAGAATATTTGCAGAAGCTGATCGAAAACGGATCGGCTTATTACTGTGAATGCGCACCTGATGAGTTGGAGAAGCGCAGGCAGGAAGCTTCGGCAGCGGGGCGTAAGCCCAAATACGATGGTCTGTGCCGGAATCGAGGATTGGGCCCGGGGCCGAATCGTGTGATTCGCTTCCGTTCACCGGATTCGGGAACGACAGTTCTGAACGACCTTATCAAGGGACCAATTTTCTTTGAAAATTCCGAGTTGGATGATCTGGTGATCCAAAGAAGCGACGGCATGCCGACCTATAATTTTGCAGTTGTCGTTGATGACATCACCATGAACATCACGCATGTTATTCGGGGCGATGACCACGTAAACAATACACCAAGGCAGATCCTTATATATCAGGCACTTGGCGTCAAGCTGCCATTGTTCGGTCATGTACCCATGATCCTGGGACAGGATAGAACACGAATGTCCAAGCGCCATGGTGCAACATCGGTCATGGCCTACAAGGAAATGGGATTTCTGCCGGAAGCTCTGGTCAATTACCTGGTCCGTTTGGGATGGTCGTACGGAGATCAAGAGATTTTCAGTCGCGAAGAGCTCATCGAGAAATTTAGTCTGGACAATGTCGGCAAGGCCCCGGGCGTCTTTGATCCTGAAAAGCTGCTTTGGCTGAACGCACACTATCTGCGAGAAAAAGCTCCAGAAGAATTGACTCCTCTCCTGCAACCTTTTTTGAGCTCGCTTGGTTATCCTGAAAAGCCCAAAGAATATCTAGCAAAGGCAATAAAAACACTGCAGCCTCGTGTACACACTCTCGTTGAACTTGCTCAATCCATGAAATTTTATATGCCCGATGCGATTGAATACGATCCGCCGGCCGCAAAGAAATTTTTGACACCTGCCATCAAAGAGGCATTCATCAAACTGATATCTGCCATGGGAAGTTTGGAAGTTTTTGATGAGGCCAACCTGGAGCGGGTTTTCAGACAAATTGTGGTAGATGAGATGGGTTTGAAATTGGGCAAAATAGCTCAACCCGTGCGAGTTGCATTGACTGGGATGACCGCCAGTCCCGGACTTTTTGAGGTCATAGATGTGCTTGGGAAAGATGCCGTATTGAAACGCATGCAGCTGGCTCTGGAATATATTGAGAGCCATTGAACTCACCTTTGGCGGTGTTTGCTTGTGCAACAACTTTCCGAAGAATTGTTTAAAAGTCGCCATTACTGAATTTAAGATCAGCGATTATTCCCAGTGGAATCGGCAAACCATAGGATAACTTATATCATTTTCATGGGAACTCTTCTTTTTACAGGATAGTTGCTGCAGTCAGTTTGCCTAGCCAGCATGGGTGTCGGCCAGGTTCGCGTTGTTTATTCCTTTTTTGATAATAATTTCGTGAAAACAAGCAAAAACGTGTTATGATCGGATACGTCTCAGATTTGGTCCTATCCAAATAAAATAGCCACTGCCTCGAGACTGTGGTTTATGCAAAATAGAACAACGACCAAACACTCCAGAGGATTTTTGCGCGACCTGCCTCTCCGTTATCGGCTGAGTATTCCCTTTTTATTTCTCGCCTTCATCGGCACCTTTTCCCTAGTAGGCCTTGCCATACGCAGCCAGAATGAGATCATTCGACAGCAAGAACGAGAGCGGCTTTTTGGCTACTACAGAGCTTTTGAGCACAATCTCAGATTGGAAGGACGGTGGGCAGTCAGTCTGGCGTCCAACTTTGCCCGCAACCCTGAGGTCGCTCGCGCCCTGGCCCAGCGGGATCGTTTGCGACTGATCAAACTCTGTTATCCTGCCTACGTTTTCATGAAGAAGAATTACGGCATCAGCCAGTTCAACTTTCACGTTCTGCCGCCAAGAATGTTCCTGCGCATGCACCGACTGTATGAATTTGGCGATGACCTTAGCTATCGAAAGACCATCAAAGATGCCGTTTCAGTCAGCGAGGAGACCTATGGATTGGAGAAAGGCCTGACCGGATACGGCATACGCGGGGTAGCGCCCGTTTTTTATCAAGGGCGATTGGTAGGAACAACAGAGATAGGTTTCAGTTTCGGGGCCGTCTTTTTGGAGCAACTCAAAAAACAATTCGGCATTGAAGCATCTTTCCTGGTCCCGGTCGATAACACCAGTGTTTTCCATAGCCTTGCCACTACCTTCCCGAATCCCGTTGAGCGGAATGAACCTGTTTATATGGATGTTTTTCAAACTCGACATCCTCAATTGGTCATACGGGAGACCTCCGGCAAACCTTACGCCGTTATGATTGGGACTGTTCAGGATTATAAGGACAGAACGGTTGCACTGGTAGAATTGTGCGTGAACCGTGCTGCAACGTTAAATACGATCGATCATTACCGACAACTGATGCTTGGGATCGGATTCATCGGAATGCTGCTTTCGGTTGGAGGCATTTATGTCATAAGCAATTACTTTACCAAACCGATTGCCAAGATGGTGGCCTTCGCCCGCGAAATTGCTCTCGGTAAGCAGGTGAAGCCGCTGGATATCTACCCCTCGGGAGAACTCGGAGATCTCTCCATAGCTTTGGACGACATGCTCGCCGCTTTGAATGCATCCCGCGCAAAAATTCAAAACTACACAGATAACCTCGAACATATGGTTCATTTGCGAACCCGTGCGCTGCGTGAATCAGAGGAAAAGTATCGAACGCTGGTGGAAAATGTGCCGTTGGTCGTTTATCGATTATTGGGGGACGGCAAAGTAATATTCATCAATCACTTCATCGAAGATCTAACGGGCATGACCGTGCGGAAAGTCTTAGAGCAGCCTAATTTCTGGAAGGAAAAGGTTTGGGAAGAGGACCGCAACCGCATCTGGCCACTAATGGACCGTTGCCTGGAGGAAGGCAAAGAGTTCAAGTCTGAATACCGTATCCGTCACGTCAACGGTAAACTCATCTTCGTCCAAGGCCACGCATTGCCAATCCTCGACGAAAAAGGAAATGTTGAAACGGTTGACGGATTTTTGGTTAACATTACCGATAGACATCGTCTGCAACAACAAATCATTCAAACAGAAGAACTGCGCACTCTGAGTGAGGTCTCGGCTCGATTGGCTCATGAGATCCGGAATCCCCTGGTGGCCGCCGGCGGTTTCGCTCGAAGGCTCTTGCAATCGCTTCCCGAAACAGATCCCAATCGAGAGAAAGTACAGATTATCGTCCAGGAAGTCGCAAGACTAGAGAAGATTCTGGAAAAGACATTGGCATATCTCAAGCCTTTTGAGGTCGTCGTGGAGGGATCTTCCTTAAACGAACTATTGAGGCGCATCATGGGAGAGCAGGAAAGAATCTGCGGCGATTATGGGGTGAAACTGGAGCTGAATTTATCACCCCACTTGCCGCCCGTCGGGCTGGATACGATACTATTTACCAAGGTACTTGAGAGCCTGACGAAGGCTCTGCTCGACTACTGTGAACCCGGCGGCATTATGAAAGTGCGGACTTACCCGGGCGAACACGCCGTTCATTTGGAAATGCGGGTGGCAGCCGCGCAGGTCTCGGAAGATGATATCGAACATTTCTTCTACCCCTTTACCAGTCGCCTGGACCCCTCCAAAACACTGGATCTCCCACTGGCCAAGATGATAATACACAAGCACAGGGGCCTCATCAATCTACGAAGAACGGACACTAACGAGCTTGCACTGAATATCACCCTTCCCCACTAACGGTAATGCATCGACGGTTTCGTACTCCTTTCGTAAAGGGAGACTTAGGATCGCTCCTTCACCGATTAGAGACTCCCACCCGGCTGTTCCAGCAGTGTCCAACCGAAAACTGGCCTTTAATGTAACGCTCCCCTTTGAGGCTGCCCGATTTGGCAGGGCTAAAGTCCTGCGCCGCAAGGTTTCCGGATGGGAACCGGTTACTGAGATTACTTTTATCAAGGAGTTTTTTAGCGACACGCTGCAACTCATTATTGACAAGTAGCGGAAGTGGGGAATAGAAGTGAAGAGCTTTGCCGAATTGTAAATTGGGAATTTTTTAGATGATTACGTTTAAAAACGTTCATAAGTGGTTTGATCAACTCCACGTCCTAAACGACATAAACTTCTCTGTTAAAATGGGGGAAGTCGTCGTTATTTGTGGTCCGAGCGGCTCAGGCAAAAGCACCATGATTCGTTGCATAAATAGGCTGGAGCCTATCCAGGAAGGCGAAATCATTGTCGATAATATGTCTTTGCAGGATACTCATACCAACATTACCCGCTTAAGAGCTGAGATAGGTTTCGTTTTTCAACAATTCAACCTCTACCCTCACATGACGGCACTTGAAAACGTTACTCTTGCTCCCATCAAAGTGCGCAAGATGAAGAGAACCGGAGCAGAAGCCTTGGCCATGGAGCTGTTGGAAAAAGTCGGAATCCACGATAAGGCAAACAGCTATCCAGCGCAACTTTCCGGGGGTCAGCAGCAGCGCGTGGCGATCGCTCGCGGTTTGGCAATGCGACCAAAAATAATGCTTTTTGATGAACCCACGTCCGCGTTGGATCCGGAAATGATCAATGAGGTTCTCGACGTTATGCGCAAACTTGCACTTGAAGGCATGACCATGGTGGTCGTTACTCACGAAATGGGTTTTGCCCGGGAGGTGGCACACCGGGTGGTTTTTATGGATGAAGGTCGATTGGTTGAGAGTGCACCGCCTACAGACTTTTTTACCAATCCGCAACACGAACGCACGAAGTTGTTTTTGAGTAAGATCTTGTCACACTAGCGCACTATTTCACCGTTGGAATAACCCATAATTCCCAATAGAGAGGGCAGCAGATGGAAATCAACATCCGGATTGCAGAACCGGCACAGATGCGACCTAAGCCGAAGGATGAAAGTAAGTTAGTTTTCGGCAAGACATTCAGCGATCACATGTTCATGATGGACTACCAGACAACTAAGGGGTGGTACAATGCCCACATCACGCCATACCAGGATCTGCACTTTGACCCGGCTGCCATGGTGCTCCATTATGGACAAGGTATTTTTGAAGGCCTAAAAGCTTACCGATGCCATGATGGGAGAATTTTACTTTTCAGACCGGAGAAGAACTGGGAAAGATTCAACCGTTCGGCCCGTCGGATGTGCATGCCGGAAATCACGCTCGATATCCAAGCGAAAAGTCTCGAAACTCTACTGAAGCTCGACGTGGATTGGATTCCACACAGCGTAGGTTCCTCGCTTTACATCCGACCGACAATGATTGCGACTGAACCGGCGTTGGGAGTAAGGCCGGCACATGAATATCTTTATTTCATCATAACCGGACCGGTCGCCGCCTATTATGCGGAGGGATTCAACCCCATCAAAATATTCGTTGCGGACGAATTTATTCGAGCGGTACGAGGCGGTGTCGGGGAGGCGAAGACCATGGCCAACTACGCTGCCAGTCTATATGCGGCGGAAGTCGCCAAAAAAAAGGGATTCACTCAAGTATTATGGCTCGACGGCATTGAAAGGCAGTATGTGGAAGAAGTCGGAACCATGAATATCTTCTTCCGACTGGATGACGAGCTCGTAACTCCTCCTCTAACAGGTTCGATTCTGCCCGGGGTTACCAGAGACTCAGTAATCGAGCTGGCTCGTCACTGGGGGCTCAAGGTAACCGAGAGACTGATTTCCATCACCGAAGTAATCGACGAGATTAAGACCGGAAACTTGAAAGAGATCTTCGGGACCGGAACAGCCGCCGTAATTTCTCCGGTAGGTGAAATCAGCTATAAAGGCGAGCTGTTTCAGATTCAAGACGGAGACGTGGGAGAATGGTCCCAGAAACTTTATGATGAAATTGTAGCCATTCAGTACGGTGAGAAGGATGACCCCTTTGGCTGGGTGCGGGAAGTAAAAATCTGATTTACTTTGTAAATACAACCGATTATAAAGCGCGTAAAAATTGTTTGGACTGCTCTTGAATTTTAAATTCAGGTGGTTAATTTAAGGGTGAGGTTGACTTTAAGTCGCCTTCTCCTAACCCCTCCTGGCCCTGCTTGACTAACCCCCTCCAGTCAAGTGGGGTCAACTTTTTCTCACAGCCAGACCTGCTGCACCGAGATAATATTAGGATGGTTTTGTAGAACTTCCAGAGCCTCTGCCGGAGCCTCATTGTCCAATCTGATGATAGCAATTGCTTTATCTTTTTCAGGCGTCCTGGCCAGGTGCATGTTGGCGATATTCACACTATAGTTACCGAGGGTTGAACCTATCAATCCGATGGTGCCGGGTTTATCCCAGTTGTTGACCAGCAGGTTGATGCCCTCCAACTCGGATTCAAGTCGGTAGTCGTTGAGCCAAACCAGGCGGACTTCATTTCCCGGAAAAACGGTCCCGGCAGCCGACGATTCGCCTTTCTGCCCCTTCACCCTTATAGTGATCAACCCGGTGTACCCTCTTCTCTCCGATGTCGTTGAAGTAACCAGTTCAACTTGCCGCTCTTTAAGGAGCAGATGAGCGTTTACCAAATTGACTTTTTCCGCGAGGATCGGGTCGAGCAATCCCTTGATCGTCGTTTGCGTCAGAGGCTCCAGAGGGACTTCCTCAAATGCCGGCCCGTTATATTCGATCTCCAGGCGACTGATGGGAGAACAGAGCTGCCCTTGCAGCCTGCCCAACTGTTCGGCCAAAATCAGGAACGGGCGTATTTTTTCATAGTCCCTGCGGCGCATTGATGGAAAGTTGATAGCATTTCGAATAATTCCATACTGAAGATAGTCGAGGATCTGCGATGCAATGGCCCGAGCGACATTAGCCTGAGCCTGAAAGCTCGAGGCTCCCAGATGTGGCGTAAAAATTACATTTTCCAGCTCAAGCAAGGGACTTCCTTGCGGAGGTTCTTTTTCAAATACATCGAGTGCGGCTCCGGCCACATGTCCGTTGATCAGGTATTCGTGCAATGCCGATTCATCGATCAAGCCGCCTCTTGCGCAGTTGACAATCCTTACTCCCGGCTTAGTCCTGGCGATACTGTCTCGATTGAGGATGTAGCGCGTCTCCGGAGTCATCGGAGTGTGTACTGTGATAAAATCAGATCTGGCCAACACTTCATCCAGGGGAACCCATTCAACGCCCAAGATGGCCGCTGCTTCGGGGCTGATATATGGATCGTAGCCAAGCACGTCCATTTTCATCCCTATTGCTCGGTCCGCAACAATTGCTCCGATCTTGCCCAGCCCGATAACCCCGAGCGTCTGCTGGCATAGCTCGGTGCCCATAAAACGTTTTTTGTCCCAACGTCCTTCGCGTAATGACTGGGTGGCTTGCGGAATATGTCTGGCCAGCGCCAGCATCAACGCCAAAGTATGTTCCGCGGCAGCCGTAGCATTAGCTCCAGGAGTATTCATTACCAGGATGCCGCGGGCGCTTGCCGTCTGAACGTCGATGTTGTCTACTCCGGTTCCGGCGCGCCCGATCACTTTGAGCTTTTGTGCATATTCCAGCAAATCTTCGGTGACCTTAGTGCGACTCCGCACAATCATCGCATCGTATTCAGGAAGAACGGCCTTGATTTCCTCTGCCGAAATCTGATCCGGAACGTCGACATCAAAGCCTTCTATCGATTGAAACAAAGAGAGTCCAACTTCATGCAATCCGTCACAAATCAAAATTTTCATAACACTCAACCCTTATTTTCAACCCAGATAGGCCTTCTTTATCTCGGCATCTTCAGCCAGGTCCTTTGCATCACCCTCTAAAACGATGCGCCCTGCTTCCATCACATAGGCCCGGTGAGCATATTTTAGAGCAAGGTGAGCATTCTGCTCAACCAATAGGATAGTGGCACCCGCTTCATTGAGCTCCTTCAAAACCCGGAAAAGCTCCTGCATCAGGAGAGGGGCAAGCCCCATGGACGGTTCATCCAGCAGGATGAACCGCACACCGGTCATGAAAGCCCTGCCCATAGCGAGCATCTGCTGCTCTCCGCCGCTCAGAGTGTCACCTCTTTGATATTTTCGATCCGCCAGGCGGGGAAATAAAGAAAAAACCCTTTCGTAGTCATGATCGATTTGATCCGAGTTCTTTCGAGCATAGGTCGCCAGTTTAAGGTTTTCCAGAACCGTCAGGTTACCGAAGATATGGCGTCCTTCGGGTACCAATCCAATTCCGCAATCGGCAACTATGGAATGGGCCGGGACAGGCAGCAGGTCTTTTCCCATATAGCTGATCCCACCCTTGGTAACCACGGGGCCTTCAGGCGGAACCAGTCGCATGATGCTCGACAGCGTGGTAGACTTTCCGGCTCCGTTCGCGCCGAGCAAAGCCACTACTTCTCCTTCCTTTACCTGGAAGGATATGCCGTGCAAAGCCTCAATATTCCCATAACGAACGTATAGATTATCAACTTCAAGCATCGATCAAGTCCGCATCTCCAAGATAGGCCTGAATCACTCTTCGATCTTGCTGAATCTCCTCAGGGGTGCCCTGGGCAATGGTTTCACCGAAATCCATGACCTCGATTCGTTCACAAATATTCATCACGACTCGCATGTGATGTTCAATCAACCAAATGGTCAACTTGAATTTATCCCTGATCCACTTAATCAAGTCAATCAACTGATCTACTTCACCAGGATTCATCCCGGCAGCTGGTTCATCCAGCATCAGCAAACGGGGGCGGATTGCCAGCGC
Organism: uncultured delta proteobacterium; assembly: GCA_963781715.1. Taxonomy (GTDB): domain Bacteria; phylum Desulfobacterota; class Syntrophobacteria; order Syntrophobacterales; family Syntrophobacteraceae; genus Desulfoferrobacter. The sequence goes on along the minus strand of CAWAGW010000010.1, from coordinate 1,641,979 downwards.
CCGCCCGATCTCAATTCGCCTTTGCAGGCCATAGGGCAAATTCTTGGGGTATTCGTTTGAAAAATGCTGCAAACTCAAGATATCAAGTATTTCTTCAGCCGTCTTGTGAACGCGTCTTTCACTCGTGCGGAAGGCCTTGCTCCGAAATACCGTTGCCATGGTTCCATAACCAAGCTGGGAATGCTGAGAAATACATATGTTCTCAAAAACTGTCAGGGTATTCCACAAACGAATGTTTTGGAACGTTCGAGCCATTCCCAGGGCTGTGACTCCATGTGGGCGAAGTCCGATGATATTCTTACCTTGGAAGCAAATGTCGCCTTCCGTCGGCTGGTAAAAACCGCTTACCAGATTGAATACCGTAGTTTTGCCGGCGCCGTTGGGCCCAATCAGACCCAGCACCTCTCCTTCCCGGAGCTCGAGATTGAAATCGGAAACCGCTCTCAATCCTCCAAAAAAATGAGTAAGATTTCGAATTTCCAAAATGGCCATTGTTATGCTCGCCTTCCTTGGGGAACGAAAATTCGGCGCAGTCGCGGGAATACATCGGTGAGTTCACGATGGCCCAACAAACCTTCCGGACGGAAAAGCATGAGTAAGATCAACAGCAGAGGTATGGCCACCCACTTGATTACCTGCAGCGGCCTGAACAGCTCAAGGATGATGGTAAATCCGATCGCGCTCAAAACCGAGCCACTCAAAGACCCCATACCACCAAGGTACACCATCACCATGATTTCGGTCGATTTCATGATGGTGAAACTCCCGGGATTAATGTAACCCAGAATATGAGCAAACAGCCCCCCTGCAATTCCCGCAAGACCTGAGGAAAGCATAAAAGCCACCATTTTCATGTGACGCGTGTTCACGCCCATTATTTCAGCCGCAATCTCATCGTCGCGAACGGCCACTATGCCTTTCCCATAAGTAGAATTTACAAACCGATATATAACCCAAACCGTAAAGCCCGTACCCACAAAGATCCAAATCATGATCCACGGCAGATTAACGACTTCCTTCATCGCGTTGCCAATGTTGCGCATCCCCATGAATCCACGTGCGCCACCGATCACCTGGATGTTTTCGATGGCGCTTTTGACAATGTAATTTACCGCCAGAGTAATAATCGCAAGATAATCACCCCGTGTTTTAAAAGATGGTATGGCTACCAGCAAACCCACGAAGGCTGCAACGATCCCACCGATCAGCAAAGTTATCGGGAAAAGGAAAATGACACTTTTAGCGGGCAGTAAAGCAGGTCCGAAAACTCGATCGGATGTAAACAGCCAGACATTCAACACGGAAGTGACGTAAGCCCCCACTGCCATAAAACCTGCATGACCCACCGAAAATTCACCCATGTAGCCGTTCACCAGGTTCAAAGACGTCGAAAGAATTATGTTGACCCCCATGAACATGATGATCAACTGCAGGTACGCATTCAGCCAGTTGCCCTGGGCGGCAATTAAGATCAGCAAGCACAGCAGCGCATAGAACAGGTGAGGAGAATATCTTCGCATCTTTTAGTCCTGAACCTCAGATCTTGGTGGCCCGGGCAACCCCGAAAATCCCGGTCGGTTTTATGCTCAAGAAAACAAGAAGAATGCTAAAAGCGATAAGATCGCGTAATGTTGAAGGGAAAAAAGCCGCTACAAAAATTTCTACAAACCCAAGCAGAAATCCGCCGGCGAAAGCCCCTCGAATTTCACCGATTCCGCCGATTACCGCAGCGATAAAAGCCTTCCAACCAACCAGAGCCCCCATATAAGGCTCCAATACGGGGTAAGCCGTTGCAAACAGAACACCCGCGAGGGCAGCCATGGAGGAGCCGAGCGCGAAGGTAAACACTATGACCGTATCCACAGGGATTCCCATGAGCGGCACTGCCATCCGATCGTAAGAAATTGCACGCATGGCCATGCCCAACTTGGTTTTTCGGACGATCGTTTCAAGCAGCACAAAGACAGCAATGGTGGTGCAAATGACCAATAACTTCACGTCGCTGAAAGTAACTCCACCAATGGAATAAACGGTGTTGTCCAAGAGTTGCGGAAAGTTGCGTCGATTTGCTCCAAGCAGTGCCAGATTTCCATTCTCCAAAATGAGTCCGCACATCAGAGCGGTGATCACCACATAAAGCCGGTTGACACCCTTGCGGCGAAGAGGACGGTAGGCAACCCTTTCCAGTGTTACCCCCGCAAAAGCAGTCAAAATCATAGTGAGTAGGAGAGTCACGATAAAAATGACCTGCGGTGACAGGGAAAATGGCAGCGAGAATGCGTATTGTCCCAACAAAAAAGTCGCCAGGAAAAAGCCGATATAGGCACCTACCATGAAAATGTCGCCATGGGCAAAATTGATGAGGAGAAGCACCCCATAAACCAGAGTGTAGCCCAAGGCAATAAGGGCATAGAAACTTCCCCATTGGAGAGCATTCAAAAAATTCTGAATCAAAGTATCAAGACCCAAAAGGACCTCCCTCGGGCAGCACCACATACAAAGGCGGGAAATTGCTTCCCGCCTTCACAAATAGTCAGCTGGTGCCCATTCGGAAACTGTTCATTGGCGTTGACTAAGGCCTCAAAATAACCCCCCTCCAATAAATGGAAGGGGGGATTCGGATCGTTTCTCCCTGCGGCAAACTTAAGCAAGAAAAGTTTACAGGTGGAAACTCATTTACGCCGGTACGGACCGAGCTAGGGGCAAACCGACTTATAGAATTCAAATTCACCTTTGTCACTGATCTTAACGATTACCGCACACTTGATGGGATCGCCTTCGGGTGTGAAAGTCATTTTGCCGGTAATTCCCTCAAAATCTTTGATCATCCCGAGTTGATTCTTCACGGCATCGCGATCTTTTTCCAAATCACCGGACAAGCCGTTGGTATTTTGGACGGCCTGCAGCAGCAAGCGGGTGGCATCCCAGGTCAGAGCGGCCACGTCGTCCGGCACATATCCGTATTTAGCCTTGTACTGATCGATAAATTCTTTGGTCGCGCCTTTAGCACCGGCAGCAGCATAGTGGGTGCTGAAAAAATACCCGTAGCAGGCTTCTCCGCAAAGCTTCATGAGCTCAGCAGACCCCCAGCTGTCGCTTCCCATGACCGGTTTTTTCCACCCCAACTCCTGAGCCTGTTTAACAATCAGAGGCACTTCATCGTAATATTGCGGCAGGAACAGGACGTCTGCGTCAGACTTCACGATGTTTGTGAGCTGAGCACTGAAATCACGATCTTTAGTGGTAAAGGTTTCAAACGCCACCACGGAACCCGGCCCGTGGATCTTTTCGAATGCTGTCTTGAAATATTCAGCCAGCCCTTTGGGATAATCGCTGGCAATATCGTAAAGCACAGCGGCTTTTTTAGCACCGAATTCTTGAGTTACAAAGTTTGCAGCTACCGGCCCCTGGAAAGGGTCAAGGAAACATGCCCTGAACACGTAAGGCCGATCCAAAGTGGTCTGAGGGTTGGTCGACCAGGGGGAGATCATCGGTGTCTTGAAACTGTTGCAGATTTCACCGGCTGGAACAGCCTGCTTGCTCGCCTGAGGCCCGATGATGGCCAACACCTGATCCTGGGTGATAAGTTTCAGGCCTGCAGCTGTCGCAGATTCCGCCTTGGACTCATTATCTTCGTAGATAAATTCCAGTTGGTAAGTCTTATCCCCGACCTTAATCCCGCCAGCGCTGTTGATCTGCTCCTTGAGCATTTCCGCCGCATACTTGGAGCTCTCCCCTACTTGCGGGATGTCCCCGGTGAGAGGAATATCGAAGCCGACCTTCAGCGTTTCCGCACTCCATGAAAAAGACGAGAATAACAGTGTTGCCATGACCACCAACGCCAAGCTCATTACCTTTTTTCGCATGATCCATGCCTCCTTGTTTGTAGCTCGACCAAACACCTTACAGCCCTTGCCTATCACCAAGCGGGAGAAAGAAATGTTTCACTACTCCTCGCATACGGACCAATTCTGTATGCTATCCTCCTGGGGAAAATATTATGAGCAGGTTCCTGACATAAAATTTTATTGGGAAGGATGAGAGGTTTTTACAGCATAAAATGGAATAACTGTCAATCTCGATTCGATTACTTGATGCAGTTCTTACACGCGAGCGGGAAGAGGTAATTAGTAACACTAATAGACAGGACAGCCCAGAATATGGACTTAATCAGGTCTTGCGGGAAGACGGCGTGGACATCCGTCGCGGGCTTACACAAACTCAAGACAGCCTTTTTGAACCGCCCGCACGCAAGCAGCTACTACATTGGTATCGTAGCGTGTATTACGATTATCGCGAATTTCTTGAAAAGCCTTATCTATGCCCAAAGAAGGCCGGTACGGTCGATGCGAGGCCATGGCTTCCACCACATCGGCTACTGCCAGGATTTTGGCCTCGAAAATGATTTCATCAGCCTTCAAGCCCTGCGGATACCCTGACCCGTTCAGCCTTTCATGATGCTGAAGCACAATTTCTGCTATGGGCCAAGGGAATTCGACCTCTTTAAGGATGTCATAACCGATTTTGGAGTGTTCTTTGATAAGACTCATTTCAAGCTCTGAAAGCTTCGAGGGCTTGGCCAGTATCTCAGCGGGAACAGCGACTTTTCCAATGTCGTGTATAAGACCCGCCACCCGAATTCCACTGATGCGATCCTCACTCAAATCCATCTCTCGAGCAATCGCGCAAGCCAGTTCAGCTACCCGCATCTGGTGACCCGCGGTATATCGATCTCGCATTTCCACGGCCGAACCTAAAGCGTTGACCGTCTGTTGCAAAGTTCTGCCCAATTTTCCATACGCCTGCCTGAGCTCTTCGTTGGCATGCTCAAGCTGCTTCAATATTCGCCTTTCCTTTTCAATTCGTTCCAGTTTTGCCTTCAATTCTCCCATTTCGAAAGGCTTACTGATAAAATCGGCCGCTCCCGCCTTAATAATATCCACATAAGAATATTCAATTGCGTAGCCTGTCATTATGATAAAAATCAAATGGGGGTGCGCCTTTTTAGCTTCCATCATCATTTGCACGCCGTCTCGGCCGGGCATACGAATGTCCGAAATCACCAGATCGTAGCGCTCATCCGCCATCTTCTCCAGAGCATCAAAAGCGTTTGAAGCAACCTCACAGGAGTATCCCATAGAAGTGAGAAAGCTATGGAACATCTGCCGATAGAGTTCTTCATCCTCCACGACCAGCACCTTGTTTAAATTCATTTGAGCCCCACTTTTTCAGCGATGATGCCACGTCTGCTGATATCCCAGGAAAACCGTCCAAGGATGCCCTTTTGTCACCGGCCGACAGTCAAAGCGAAACATGTAATTCACCCCTGTTGTCATTGCCGGGAAAACATGAATAGGGCCGGATTGCTCCATATATGGGAAACACCTGCCAAGCCAGCAGATCAGAGCCTGTACTCACCTGCACGAAGGTTTCCATCAATATATACATAAGCCCATTTCGACTGTGCTGTAAATAGCAGCTCTTTTTTATGTTACCACACAATGCTTTCAAAGCTGATTGACTTGGTTCAATCTATTCAACTACTATTGTGTCCCGGAAAAGAACAATCAATCTGAGTTGTTTCACAATCTTAAGGAGTTAGGTCAGAAGGGCAGCGACCACGAATAGCATCACCGAAACGTGTATCGCTTTTAAATTCACGGTCTCGGCATATAGATTTTGCCCGTCGATGCCCAGTGAAAAACAGTTGATTCCAGGATGGGTCTGTTTGCAACACCCGGCCAGCTTCCGAGAATTGAAGAAACCGGGCGGAAACCCGGGGGGTTGATTGAGGGTAATCCTCAACTTTGTATTTGGGGGGTTGATTGAGGGTAATCCTCAACTTTGTATTTGTACTGGAACGAACTGCCAAGTTTTCAAACCTCTGTTACCGGGGAAACTACTTTTGCTGAGATTCGGAATAAGAACCAAACTCTTTTCATGGTATCTGATCCTCATATCTATATTTTACGGAACCATTTTTGTTCTGCTTATGCAAATAAACAATATTATGAAAATATCTGGATACATGGTCAATCGGAATGTCGAGATATCGGCTTCCAAGAAGATGATTGAAAACTTGCTATCCATGGAAGAAAACGAAAAAAAATATATCCTGCTCAATAAGAAAGAATATAAAGACTACTTCGTTTCCGCGCAAAAAGAGTTTGAGACCAATCTCATCAGAGTCCTGCAATTAGAATCTAAAGAAAAACACGGCGACATCTCCTGGAAGGATTTGTACAAAAATTACCGTTCACAATTGCCCAAGCCCATATCAATCCTCGGGGAAAAGGTACCGCCGAAAAGCCTGTGGATTCCCGAAGACGTCATCGATGATTGGATAGACCGGATTTCCAAGCTTAGAGCCGAGAGCGAAAAAGAAGTAGAACATCAAGTATTAGAGCTTGATCGTCGGGGTCAGCTGGCCGTTCACTGGGGTTTTATAGGACTGGGCGCGTCGTTTCTGGTAGGATTCCTGGGGAGTATGTTCCTGGCTCACACTATGCACCGCCCTCTGCGGGAACTAACCAAGGGAATACGGTCAATACCGCAAAGAGGACTTAGTGCGCCCATACCAATCCTTTCTAAAGATGAATTCGGAGAGCTGGCAAAAGCCTTCAATGAAATGGCCGATCGACTCGGTCAAGAAGAGCGCATGCGCTCTGATTTTATCTCCATGTTGAGCCATGAAATCAGAACTCCCCTTACTTCAATCCGGGAGTCCGTAAATTTGATTGCCGACGAGGTCATGGGAACCATCAATGACAGACAGAAAAGATTTCTCTTTATTGCCAGCGGAGAAATTGAACGTATCACAGAACTCTTGAACCATTTGATGCAAGTCTCACGGATGGAGGCTGGAGTTCTGGATATTACAATCCGTCCGCTTGACCCACTGCCCTTGATATCCTCCAGCGTCCATCGCCTGACCCCGGCAGCGGAAGCGAAAGGCGTGAAGATTCGCACTCAGGTGGACGCAGTTCTTCCTTTAGTCAGGGGTGACCCCGATCATCTCCAGCAAGTGCTCCTGAATCTCCTGGGCAACGCCATCAAATTCTCGCCATCCGGAAGCGAGATCATTATAAGGGCAGTACCGGATGAACAAAGACGAGATGTGAATTTTTCAATTTCAGACAATGGCCCCGGAATTCCGGAACAAGAACAGAGCTTGGTTTTTCAAAAATACTACCGAGCTTCCGGAATAAAAGACGAAGTCGACGGCGTTGGACTGGGTCTGAGCATCTCCAAGCATATTGTAGAAGCTCACGGAGGACTCATTTGGGTGCAAAGCCAGGTTGGTGAAGGAAGTACCTTTGGTTTCACTCTTCCCATGGCTCCGGAGGTATAAAAAATGCGAATTAAACAACCTTTGAAGACCGTTCTGATATATTTGTTGGAATTGACTCTGATTAGCACATTTTTCGGATTGTATGGCTGCTCCTCAGCTCCCACCCGAGGTAAAGCTGTCGAACGAAATTGCTTTGAAGACAACGCCAAACTTCAAGATGGGATGGATGCTTTTTACAGAGAAGATTATAATGGTGCTGCAGCAATTTTCGAAGCTTTGAGTCGTCGCACAAAAAACAAGGTAGTTTTGCGCAGAGCGCTTTATGGCTTGGCTTGTACAAAGCTGGCAGAGGCTCGCAACGAAAGTGATGTAAAAGAAGCGATACTTGTATGGAATCGATGGAAGCGATTAAATTCAACAAGGCTCGAACCGGAAGACCCCTTGATGCTTTCCCCCTTCTTCGACAAGATGATGGCTCCGGACAACTTATTATCCACATCTTGTACTCCGGACGATACTGAATTGAAGTCCATAGAATCCTGCGAAAGTTTGTTGAATAAGAAAAAAAAAGAAATCCAAAGCATGAAATCCAAACTGGAGGCCCGACAAGAAGACATTGAGTCTCTTCATAAAAAAATACAGAAACTCAAACTGCAAATCGAATCTTTGGAAGCTATCCACTTAGAGATTCAAGAGAAGAAGAAAGAGGTAACCTCGCAATGAGCATCCGTAAGGCCGAAAACATCCAGGGCAAATTAAGATCTATCCTGGTGGTGGACGATGACACTCATATTTTGGAGGTCATGGAAGCTCGGCTGGAATCGGCAGGATTTCAAGTGGTTACGGCAACCGGCGGGAAACATGCGTTGGAGATTCTTGGTTCGCAGCCAGTCGACCTGATGATATCAGACGTTCGAATGCCCGGCATAGGAGGGATTGAACTTCTCGAGGAAGCTCTCGCAATCCATCCGGGACTGCCCGTGATTTTGCTTACTGCCTATGGAACTATTCCGGATGCAGTCCACTCGGTTAAATTAGGCGCGGTGGACTATATTACCAAACCCTTCGATGGCCGCGATCTGATCCACAAGGTAACAGAAATTCTGCATAAACATTCGGCTCCCGATCTCGACACTTCTACTCCGAAATCCATCCAGGCGCATTCCGAACGGATTTCCCTGGGCGTCCAAAGTGCAGTGATGAATGAACTGCATGCAGTGGTTGAACGTATTGCACCCAGTGATGTTAACGTACTGCTGTTGGGTGAAAGCGGGGTCGGCAAAGAACGTATCGCTCGCATGTTGCATCAAATCGGTTCTCGTCGTGAGCGGCCGTTTATGGTCGTTGATTGCGGCGCAACTCCTACCGGGCTGCTCGAAAGTGAGTTATTCGGTCACGTGCGCGGTTCTTTCACTCACGCCATACGAGATAAAAAGGGACTGATCGAAGCCGCGGAAGGCGGCACCCTGCTGTTGGATGAAGTAGGTAATATCTCCCCTGAGATGCAAGTGCGGCTTCTGAGATTCCTCGAAGAACGCAAAATACGAAGGATTGGTGATATCCGCGAAATTCCTGTTGATTGCCGGGTGATTGCAGCCACTAACGTGGATTTGCCAGCCGAAGTTGAAGCCGGAAATTTTCGCGAGGACCTCTATTATCGCCTGCGCGTGGTCACACTCAGGATTCCTCCCTTGCGAGAGAGGCAAGAGGATATTCCCTTTCTTGCAAAACATTTCGTTGAAACATTTTGTAAAAAACAGGGAATTTCCCCTTTGAAACTGCCAACGGAAATCATCGAATGGCTTCAGAAATATCCATGGCCGGGCAATGTCCGTGAGCTCAAAAACGCTCTGGAGGCAGGAGTAGTTTTGTGTCGGGAAAATACGCTGATGCTGAGAGACCTGCAGCTTGCCGGTCTCCCTCTGGATATTCCCAGCATGGCGAGCGCGACTAAAGGCGGCTCATTGTCGCTTGACGACAGCGAGCGCGACACGATCGTACGCGCCCTCAAAGAAGCCGGTTGGGTACAGAAGAACGCTGCGCAGCTGCTGGGGATCAGCCGAAGAGCTCTTCACTATAAAATCAAAAAGTATGGAATCGACTTTTCCGGTAAGAAATCCAGTATCTTGGCTGAAACCTCGGAGCGGTGAAAGTTGCAACCAACGGCAGAGAAGAGCCTTGCGAGGGTTTAAAGACCCGGGAGCCTGCCCATGACTGCTATTTTGAGCCATAGCAAAAAATATTGACTGCTTAAGCGGCTGATTTTACAGATTCGTAGAGGAGACTCATTGATGGATAGGCCTCGCCTCGTCCCGGGAAAAACTGAAACGCTGCTGGGTATATGCATTCTATTCGGGTTGTTCTTGACAAGTCTTCACAGCTATCTTCTTTTCCATTCCTTGACCGAGATATTCTCCATTGTTATCGCCTGCGGGATTTTTGTAGTGGCGTGGAATTCACGCCGACTCCTGGACAATAACTATCTCCTGTTCCTTGGGATAGCATTCTTATTTGTGGCGGCAATGGATTTGCTGCATATGCTCTCCTATAAGGGCATGGGTGTATTCCAGGCTAAGGATGCGAACCTGCCGTCGCAATTATGGATTGCGACTCGCTATCTGGAAAGTGTCTCATTTCTTATCGCCCCGTTGTTTCTTGATCGCAGTCTGAATTACAGACATGTATTCACGGCTTATGCGTTTGCGACATTGCTGCTGTCAGGATCTATTTTCTATTGGAACCTTTTTCCCATTTGTTTTGTAGAAGGATCTGGACTAACTCGCTTTAAGATTGTCAGCGAATACCTAATTTGTCTTATTTTTTCAGGATCAGCATTTTTGCTGTATAAAAATAGGAAAAATTTTGAGCCAAGCGTATTTCAACTCTTGATCGGCTCCATCGTCGTAACGGTTTTCTCAGAACTGGCCTTCACCCTCTATACCGACGTATACGGCATTTTCAACATGCTGGGACACTTACTGGAGATTATTTCATCCTATCTCATCTACAAAGCCATTATTCAGACTGGCCTCATCCGGCCTTTCAACTTGCTTTTCCGCAACTTGAAACTGAGCGAGCAGAAGCTGTTTTCTGTGTTAGAGGGATTGCCGGCCTTCGTCTATTTGCAGTCGACCGACTACCACATACGTTTTGCCAACCGCTATTTCCTGGATCACTTCGGTGCTCCCGATGGACGAAGCTGTTACCAGATCCTTCATGGGGCAGATGAACCTTGTAAAGAATGCAGCACCTTCAAGGTCCTGGAGACCAACACAGCCCAGGTGAAAGAATGGAACCGGTTCGATCATACAACCTATCAAGTCTATGACTACCCCTTCCCAGATGAAGCAGACGGAGAAATGCAAGTTTTAAAGCTGGGCATAGACATCACTGAGCGGAAAACGGCTGAAAAGTTATTGCGAAAAGCACACGAAGAACTGGAAGCACGTGTTCTTGCCAGAACTTCCGAACTGAGAATGTCGAATGAAGCGCTGCAGTTGGAAATAGAGGAGCGAGAAAGAATGGAGGAGGCTTTATTAGAGTCGCAAAGAGAGCTCCGGGCGCTATCGTCCCAATTGATAACGGCTCAGGAAGAAGAAAGAAAGCGAATCGCCATGGAACTCCACGACAGTATCGGGGCATCGCTCTCTGCCGTCAAATTTAGCGTTGAGAACAGCATTGTCCGCAATTCGAGAGATATTTCAGAATCTATTCTGCACTCTTTGCAGGCCATCGTACCAATGATGCAAAACGCTGTTGATGAGGTTCGAAGAATCCATACGGGTATATGGCCTTCCATTTTGGATGACCTTGGGGTGGTGGCCGCCATAAGTTGGTTCTGCCGGAACTACCAGATTAGTTATCCTCAGATTGCAATCGCGAGTGAGATCGACATAGACGAACGATACCTAAGCGATCCCCTAAAAATTGTAATCTACAGAATCATCCAGGAAGCCCTGAACAATATAGCCAAGCATAGCGGTGCAAATGCCGTCCAGCTTTTATTGAGGAGCAATCAAAGCCGGGTCGAACTGGTCATCCAGGATAATGGAACCGGTTTTGACATGCAGTCGGTAAAGGCCAAAAAGAAATCGCAGGAAGCGGGGATGGGGCTGTCGAGCATGAAAGAACGGGCCAGGCTTTCCGGAGGAAGGTTCGAAATAACTTCAGTAGAAGGGGAAGGCACGACGATAAGATCAACATGGCCATTCACACATGAATTAGCGGGCACCCATTCATTGGGTTAGTTGCCGTCCGAAAACCCCAATCGAACTCACTGCTTATTCTGCCATCTAAGTTTAGCGATTCCTTTGGTAAACTTTGATCTTTACTGTTTTTATCAACCTCAGTATTTAGCAGGCTTGAATTCCCAGTTCTTTGCCCAATCTCAAACCAGTCTCCACCCGGAAACCCCCGATTCCTCTCCGCATCGAGAGGGAGAGATTAGGTGAGGGGGTTTGAATTAGCGCGCTTTCACCCTCACCGCGACCCTCTCCCTCAAGAGAGAGGGAGTTTCCGGACGAACACAAACTGAACTCGAACTTGTACCGGAGGGAAAAAAGATGACGACACTTCATGCAGTGATTATGGTTGCTTGCGGAATCGGAGTTGGAGTAGCAGCTTCATTCACTGGTTTGGGCGGTGGTTTTTTGTTGGTGCCGCTGTTGCTGGTGATGGGGTATTCGGCCCAAAAGGCGGTGGGAACTTCTTTCATGGCAATTTTGGTTATTTCGATTTCTGCGCTGATCGCTCACAACAAACTTGCCAACGTAGACTATAAATTGGGGCTTTTGCTGGGAGTCGGCGGTGTTGTCGGCGCACAAGTCGGCGCAAGGCTGGTCGAAAATGTCTCAACGGCCAACTTCAAGAAGATTTTCTCGTTTGTTTTGATCGGCCTGGCAGCTTATCTTTTGTTTAAGAGATGAGATGCCCGGTCACATGAGCTACGCAGGGCTTTAATCGTGCCGGCTCATGTGGGTTTAAACCCTCTGCGCTACGTCTGAGACGGAATATTGTTTTTCCCGAGACACCGGGGAAGATGCCAGTTCTCTACGAATCGAATGATCAAAACCAATCCGGGGTGTTCAAATGGAAATAAAACCTGATGTGCGGCCGGAAACAATAAAATCCAAAGACCAGGCGGAGAAGGCTATCGAGAGCCTGCGCGAAGCGATCCGCGTTCATAACTACAAGTATTATGTACTTGATGACCCGGTTATTTCCGATGCCGAGTATGACCGTTTGATGACGGCTCTGCAGAATCTCGAAACTGATTTCCCGGAGCTCGCCAGTCCCGATTCCCCGACTCAACAGGTTGGAGGACAACCACGAGAAGAACTCGGAACCGTCGAACACCCTTCTCCCATGTTGAGCCTGAAATCCGTGCAGGATGAAAACGGTCTACGTGACTTCGATAGAAACTGTCTGCAAAAATTAGATGAAAAGGCTATTGAATATATTGCAGAGCCCAAATATGACGGCCTGGCGGTCGAATTGATCTACCAACAGGGTCGCTTGGCGGTTGCCTCCACCCGAGGCGACGGCCAGAGGGGAGAAGATATCACTGCCAATGTCAAGACGATCAGAGAGGTTCCCCTGGTGTTACTCAGTCAGGATGGAGAATCGGTTCCTTCGCGACTGGTCGTGCGCGGCGAAATCTTCATGCGGATCGCTGAATTCAGACAGCTGAACGAGCGAAGAGCCAAGGCGGGTGAATCCCAGTTCGCAAATCCTCGTAATGCTGCCGCCGGTTCCGTTCGTCAGCTGGATCCCAACATTACGGCTCAAAGGACTTTGCACATCTTCCTGTACGAGGCAACTCAGGTGGAAGGCCGCGATTTCGAAACTCAAAAGGAAGTTATTCAGACCCTTCCCAAATGGGGGCTCAAAGTAAACAGAGAACGTATTCGCCTCTGCTCGGGAGTAGAAGACGCCATTCAATTTCATAAAGAACTGGAAATCGATCGAGATCGTTTGGACTACGAAATAGACGGTGCCGTATTCAAGGTAAACAGGCTGGCTTATCAAAGAGAGCTGGGCATTCGATCGCGTGACCCGAAATGGGCTGTAGCATTTAAATTTAAACCCCGCCAGATGACCACCAGGATCAATGATGTAGATGTCCAGGTCGGCCGAACGGGTGTGCTCACTCCGGTTGCGCTGCTCGATCCCGTGCAGATTGGCGGCGTTGAAGTCAAGAGGGCTTCCCTGCACAATCTTAGCGAAATCGAGCGAAAAGATATTCGAATCGGGGATACCGTGCTGGTAGAGCGGGCGGGAGATGTTATCCCGTATGTCGTCAAGCCGATCAAGGAAAAGCGAGATGGGTCCGAGCGTGAATTTCAGATGCCCGACAAGTGTCCTGTATGCGGTTCGGAGGTCGTATTAAGCGACGACAAAAAGAATGCTGTTTGCACCGGCCTGGACTGTGACGCCCAAATTCGCAGACGCATTGCGCATTTTGTTTCCAAGGGCGGCATGAACGTTCAAGGGTTGGGTGAAAAAATGGTGACCAAACTCGCCGATGTCGGCCTTCTAAAACGACTTTCCTCCATCTACGAACTGCAGAGAGACGACCTGATTTCTCTGGAGAGGATGGGTGAGAAATCCACCGACAACCTACTGGCAGAAATAGCAAAGAGCAAACAGCAGACATTGCCGCGCTTCCTCTATGCATTGGGCATTCCCTTGGTAGGCGAACACCTCGCCCGGGTTTTGGCCGAGGATTTCGAAACATTGGATGATCTCATGCAAGCGTCTCAAGAGGAACTGCAACAAATTAATGAAATCGGACCGGAGGTTGCCAACAGTATCGTGCGGTTTTTCTCGGACAGCAAAAATCGCAGCGTGATCGCGGAGATTCTGCAAGCCGGGGTTAAGCTGGGCAACTCGCTATATAAAACAAAATCGGAACAATTGCCGCTGCAGGATTTAACCTTCGTTTTTACCGGCAGCATGGAACGTTGGACACGAAGCGAATCAAAAGCCCTGGTTGAATCCTTGGGCGGTCGAGCGACCTCCAGTGTAAGCCAACAGACGGATTATGTGGTGGCTGGCCCCGGGGCCGGATCAAAACTGGATGAGGCCAAAAAACACAATGTTCCGGTCATGGACGAAAACCAGTTTGCCGAGTTTATTGAACAGCATCGGAAGGGCTAATCGTTAAAGCGAAAGGAGCAGATCATGTTGCAGGAAGGATTTCTTGAAAGAATATATCTGGGTTCGCTGGACGAAGAAATATTCAAATCCTTTAAGGCCTCGGTGGATATCCAAAAGATCGAAGACCTGATGGGAAAATTTCAGAAAATCTCGCAAGAGTATTCTCCGCAGTCTATCGAGGAAGTGGGAAGAATTCCTGAAAACATGCTGCAAAAGATGCGGGAAATCGGTTTGTTCGGCATTTCCATTCCCACAGCCTATGGCGGGCTGGGATTCAACTTGTGGGAGTATCTGAGAACCGTAGAAGAAATGGTCAAGCAGGATATTTCCGTCGTGCTGGCGTCCCTCGCCCATCTTTCAATCGGTACCAAGGGCATTCTGCTTTTTGGAAACGACCAGCAGAAAAACAAGTATTTGGTGCCGGCAGCTTCCGGGGAGATGATTTTTTCCTATGCATTGACCGAACCCAAGATCGGTTCAGATGCCCAACATATTGAAACCAAGGCGGAACTTTCAGAAGATGGAAGCCACTATATTCTGAATGGACAAAAGACTTACATCACCAATGCGAACTATGCCGGAGCCCTTACCACGTTCGCTCAGCTGGATCCGAACAATCCTGGACACATAGGCGCTTTCATCGTAGAAACTGGTTGGGAAGGAGTAAGTATTGGCAAGGATATGCCGAAAATGGGACTTAAGGCCAGTTCTACTGCTTCGATCCAGTTTAAGGATGTTCGTGTCCCGGTCGATAATCTTTTGGGAGAACCCGGGGACGGCTTTAAGATCGCCATGACCATTCTCAACTACGGACGACTCGGTTTGGGAGCTGCTTCGGTCGGCATGATGAACCAATCGGTTGAAGATATGCTGAAGCGATCATCCAGCCGAATTCAGTTTGCAGTGCCCATTCAGAGCTTTCCGCTGATCCAGGAGAAGATAGTCAAGGCTCAAGTCAACGGCTATGTGAGCTCGGCCCTGAACGATTTCACAGCCGGCCTCCTGGACCAAAACCCTACGGCCACTGTGGCCATCGAGAGCTCCCACTGTAAGCTTTTCGGCACTACCCGCTGCTGGGACACTGTCTATGATGCCCTGCAGGTGGCGGGAGGCGCCGGGTATCTTTCGACTCTGCCTTACGAAAAGAGAATGAGGGATTTTCGGGTCACCACTGTTTTTGAAGGCACAACCGAAATCCACTCCATTTATCCGGCACTCTTCATGATTCGAAAAATATCCAATGATCTGAAAAGTGTCCACAATTCACGCATAGGTATGTTGTTTGCCCTAATAAAAAGTCTGTTCAAGCGAGTGGATTGGCCGATCAAATTCGAAGACAAGGTAATGAAGAAAGCCTCCAAGGCCGCCAGGGCAAATGCCGCTACGGTCAGGCGAATGCTGATTTTGGGCATCCTATTACACGGAGAAAAAGTTACTCAGAAACAATTCCTGCTCAGAAAAATAAGCACCCTGAGCCTTTATCTTTTCGGGCTATTGGCTGCACTCTCCAAGCTGAAGGCCGAAAATAAGAACGGCGGCTACGATAAGGAGCAGCTCGAACTGTTGAACTACTTTATGCTGGAGGCAAAAAAGGTCAGGATGCAAAACATCGGTATCTTCAATAGCAAGAGCGAAAAGCTGATAGGCCGCATTATGAAATCACTCTCGGGAGCTTCTTAGCTACCACAACAACATTTCGTTCCCCCGTGTCATTTCGAGCAAAGTGAAAAATCCTATGGTCCCAATATTCAGTTGGATTTCACCTTCCCTACTGGGAGAGCCACCCACTTCATGACGTAAGTGTTCAAAATTCTTGCTTTTGATAAAGTAATGCATGATCTTCATAATATTCGGTTGGATGCAATACTTTATCAAATAGGAGGCTGATTGACATAGGCACCATAGTGACTTGCAACTCAGGAAGAATTCCATACATTCCTTTTCCATTCGGTATGTTACGCGCATGGCTTACCCCCCGGACAGATGAAGCCACATTGTGAAGCAGCCCGAAAATGGTGATTAAGTATGGCATCTTAAACCTTGTAAACCGTTGGCATGCAATAATCTAACTGAATTTTGTTTTCATAGGAAAAATCTATGATGAATGGGGGCAGATCAAAAGAGTCCTCGTCACGCCATCGCATGACTCGGAATAACCAGGAGCATTGGTGTCGACCTCTCGTTATAGTAGACGGTCTCCGGATGAACACTAGGAGCCTGTCCGAGGATGAAAATGGTGGTTCTTGATTCCGACAAACGCCAGCGAAAACGGTGGACATTGAGCAGATATAGTTTACAATTCATTACCAATTGATTGGAATAAGGTTTTAGCCGAAGGGGTGCTCACATGAGAGCTGAGATCATACCCTTGGAACCTGATCCGGATAATACTGGCGAAGGAATCGGCGAACGAAAGCAAGTCCAGGGCCGTTCACCGAACGGCCTTTTTTCGTTCTGCGAAGCCCGAATCGATCTTTTCCTGAGATGCTTCTCTTCGCCGGTGTAACCAAGTAGGGCGTGCCGGTCGGCTCGGTTGTTTTCGGCACAGGGGCCGTCCAAGCACGTTCGTTACCAGGAGAGGAGAAGGCCGTGAAAACCCAACTAGATTATGCCAGAGCGGGAATCATAACCGAAGAGATGAAACAAGCGGTCCGGGGGGAACCGGTCAGCGCGGACCAGCTTCGTCAATCGATCGTCGATGGGCGAGCGGTGCTGCCCAAAAACATCAACCATGCCTTTCCTATGCTGCGCGCCATCGGTGAAGGACTCAAAACGAAGGTCAATGCCAACCTTGGAACCAGCGGGGTATGCGCCGATATAAGCTTGGAAAGCATTAAACTGGGGGCTGCTTTAAGAGCAAAAGCAGACTCCATTATGGATCTCTCGACCGGCGGAGAACTCGGACGGCTGCGTCGTTTTTTTCTTGAACATTCCACGGTAATGGTAGGTGTGGTGCCCATCTACCAGATAGCCACCGAAATGATTGCTGACCACAAGCCCCTGGAAAAGCTCGACGCCGATCAGTTGCTCAGGAGCATCGAAAAGCAATGCGAAGAAGGCGTGGATTACATTACCGTCCATTGCGGAGTCACTCTGGATTCGATGCGCAAGCTGGAATCCTATCAGCGAATCATGCCTTGCGTCAGCCGCGGCGGCTCGATTCACATGGACTGGATGCGCAAGAACAAGAAAGAAAACCCGCTTTACGAAAACTTCGACGACCTTCTGGCAATTGCTCACAAGTTCGACGTGACCCTGAGCCTGGGTGACGGATTCCGGCCCGGCACTATCATGGATGCCAATGATGGTGCGCAGTTGGAAGAACTGTTGATACTGGGGGAACTGACACAACGAGCCCGCAACCGCGGTGTGCAGGTGATGGTTGAAGGCCCGGGGCATGTCGGGCTGCAGCACATTCAGCCTCACATCCAGCTGCAAAAACGCCTTTGCCAAGGGGCCCCGTTTTACGTACTCGGCCCTTTGCCGACAGATATCGCAGCGGGTTACGATCATATCACCGCAGCCATCGGTGGAGCCTTGGCCGGCGCCGCAGGGGCTGATTTTCTCTGTTACGTGACGCCCGCCGAACATTTGCGCCTGCCAGATGCGGATGACGTGTACCAAGGGGTCATGGCAGCCCGGATCGCCGCACATATCGCCGACGTCGCAAAAGGGCTGCCGGAAGCGATCGAGTCTGACCGAAGAATATCGATTGCCAGGCAAAAGCTGGACTGGGAAGGCGTGATCAATGAGTCGCTGGACCCCGACTTGGTCCGTCAGCGACTGCAGATAACCGAAGACAGGGAAGCTTGCAGCATGTGCGGAAAGCTCTGTGCGGTTAAAATAGGCCGTCAGCACGCCGGTTAACCAGTCCATTAGCAAACTTGAACACTTATATACCAGTTAGTTTCCATCCGGAAACTCACAGTTCCTCTCCCCTTTGAGGGGAAGAGGCTAGGTGAGGGGGAAAGAGATTGAATCTTCAGACCGAGAAATTCAACCTTAACGAGTATAGATTCCGATGGCTGCCGGGCTAAGTACAGCGGCACACAAAAGAGTGTCCGACCGATACCGGTCATGCCCGCGGCGGGCATCCAGGTGTTCCTGACGGATTCCCGCCAAAAACATGCAGGTTGACCGTCCTCGAATAATGATCACTTTATTCTGCGAAGCTCTACTAAGAAGTAGGACCTGAATTTTGAGCGCGGCTGAGGAATTCGAAGTACTGCTGGATGAATCTTCCCGAAACTGCATCGGGGAGCGAAAATGTCAGGCCGTTTTCTTCCGGGAAAAGAGAGGTGAGTGTATACAACATATCTGTTGAGATCTTCTGCCGTACGCTCCGAAGCTGATCCAAGACCGTTTGCCGCCTCAAAGCGCCGCCTTCTGCGCCGTGGGCAGGCACATCGACCGGACTATCCAACAGTTCGCGCCCGATGCCGTAAATCCTGCACGCAATGGGACGGTATAGGTACATCTCACACTTTGAGTCAACATTTAGAGGGCACAGGATTTTCGACCCTTCATAGGCTTCTTTGAACCCGGCTTGTTCATCGGCCGTATGGAACGCCCTTCCGGGCAGGGATTTGCGTATTGCGCGCATGGCCTTGAGCGCCTGCACCGCCCTGTCGATCGCGCTTCTGCGCTGCTGGCCCGGCAGCATTTTGTTCATATGATGACTGAGACAGGCGGCCTCCACAAAGGAAAGTTCCACATAATTGTAGCAGCATCCGTCGGTCTCCAAGCCGCAGCTCTGCACTCCACGGTTCTTTTCCGCAGCTTGCTGAAAAAGCTCGTCCGCACGTTCAAGCAGCGCCTCGAACTCGTTGAAGAATCCGCTCAGATCGACAATTCTCCTGTTTTCCAAGGAAGGTTCTCGAATGGTCAGTTTGCCGGACTTTTTGCTGTATCTTCTCAACAGCCTCCACTGCGAAAAGCTGCTGTGCATGCTGCGAGCTTTTGCAACCTTCTTCTTGGCCAGCTTTAAACCAAACCCTTTCCTCAGCAGATAGGCCGCTACAAAAGTCCCCGTTCTACCCATCCCGAATCGGCAGTGCACCAAGACTTTCTTGCCCAGGTATATGGCTTCGTCCAGCCAATCGAGCGCTTTTTCCAGCTCCGGTTCGCGGGGAGCCTCCTCATCGCACACCGGCAGGTAGTAGACCTCGAAACCGCTCATTTCCTCTATCTCGTGCAGGTCGCAAAATTCCGCACAAAGATTGATGATCGCACCAACGCCCTGTTTCTTTATGGAGTCCAATTCCGCATAGGACATAGGAGCATGCCCGAGAGCAAGGTTGTCCGTTATCCACGAAAGCTCATATTCTGCCATAAATTAGATCTCACAACGCTTTTCAATTCATCGTTGAACCCGATGAGGCTGGGATGTTTGCCTTTCGAGACGATCCTGGTTCATCATTCCCGGGCTCTATTTCGTATACTCATTTTTCTGGATTCCCGCTAGAAGCATGCGGGAATAACCTAAGGCCGACTGTTCTTGTTGGTCCTCGCTCCCAAACTCCTTTTGGGAGCGCAATTGTCATAGCAAGCTCAGAGGGTGTCAAAAAAGTCCCGCAGTGCTGTCACCCCGGCGAAAGCCGGGGTCCAGAAGGCCCTGAAAAAACTGGATTCCGGCGTTCGCCGGAATGACGTAATGTCACTTATGGAAGCTTTTTTGAGACGCTCTTAGTTTTCTTTTCCGTTAGATCTGGAAGCAGAGCTTCACCTGCAGTGCGTTACCAAACGGAGTTTGGGAACGAGAAAAATGTCTGTGCTCCATCGTTGGCATATCGTGGCAGCTATCGGACCGTTCAAATGATATCCGCAATGGCTGTGAAAGTTAAGAATTCGGTTCTCTTGCCAGCACGTCTTCGACTTTCTCTTCGATCTCATCTTTATCGATCGGCTTGACGCAATATTCCATAGCTCCGTAACGCAACGACTCACGTGCCGATTCGAGGGTCGGATAACCGGTCAGCATAATGGCACGTATGTTTGGATCGGCCTTCCTCATCTCAGCGAGTACTTCGACTCCGTCTATTTTTTTTAGTTTTATATCAAGGATCACCAGATCAACTTTATTTGCTTTAACATGATCGATCGCCTCTTCCTCTTCGGTAAAGCATGAGACCAGATGCCCCTTCTTCTCGAGAATCCTCTTCAAGAGCGCAACAGCATCAAACACATCATCCAACACGAGAATGTTCGCCATGGGTCTCCTCTCCCTGAGCAACTACCGCAGCCCCTTTTGCCGGCAGACGAACAGTAAAAACTGTTCCCTTCATATCATTCTCTGCAGACAATCGCATGCCCATTTGGTCAGCTAAAGCTGCCGGCAATGGGCTCTGAACCTCAATTCTTCCGCCGTGATCTTTGACGATTCCGAATGTTACCGAAAGCCCTAAACCGGTTCCTTTGCCCACTCCTTTGCTGGTAAAGAACGGATCGAATATCTTACCCAGACTTTCCGCCGGAATACCCCGACCGCTATCCGCAACCGAGAAAACCACCTCGGTCTCTCCTCCGGAAGCGCTTGAAATAATTATTGTACCGTCACTTCCGATAGCGTCAAAGGCATTGTTGAGGAGGTTGACCACGGCCTGTTTTAGTTTTTCCGCATCGCCCACCACTTGTGGAATATGCGACTTGAGTCTTCTTTCCACCCTGACCCGCTCCAGGCTAAAAGTATGCTCAACAACAGTTAATGCTTCCTCGATCACAGCATTTATATCCAGCGGGCCCATTCTGCTTTCCGATTGACGTGAGAATCTCAACAGGTCGGAGACAATCTTCCGGCATACCTGGGCGTGCTTTTCGATTGTCTGAAGGTCCGCATGCAATTGGCTGTCTTTATCCACTTCTTCGAGCAGCAATTGTGCATAACCCAAAATAATACCTAATGGTGTATTGATTTCATGGGCGATTCCCGCCGTCAGTTGACCGACTGCTTCCATTTTCTGGGATTGCGTGACCCGCTCCTGGAATTCTTTGAACTCGGTAATGTCCCGGCCGCTGCAAAGAAGACCGATGACCCCTCCGTCGGCACCGTGCACCGGAAGTTTCACGAGATGAATCCAGCGTTCGCTGCCGCCTCTCCCAACACTTTCCTCCTTGGTCAGTGAATCGCCGGAAGTAAGCACCTTCAGATCCTCTTCCCGATTTGCTGTAGCTCTCTTTTGAGGGAAGAGGTCAAAGTCGGTCTTGCCAATGATCTCTTCCTTGTTTTTGCCCAAGATGTCGCAAAAAGCTTTATTTACAGCACGATAAACCGAATCGCGATCCTGCAGACTGACAAAATCGGGAGTCGCATTGAGGATAGTCTCCAGCAGTTGCTGCTGTTCGCTCAGAGTCGCCCCCACGCTTTTCAGCTCCGACACATGATTCTTAACTGTCCGTACCATAAAATCAAAAGATTCTGCCAGGTTCTGGATTTCATCACCCGAGCAGGCTTTGTGCACCGGGCATTGATGGCAGCTTTCTATTTTTTTTGCATATTCACCTTCGACGCAGCTCGTGCAGAGCGTTCCAGCCACGTACCAGCAGCGCAGGTGAGGTTCATGATACGCGGGGCATTCATTCCGAGTGCACTGCATGATGTCCCAGCAATTTTTCTTCAGAGGCGGCGCCGTCTCGACATCAAGGTTTCCCCGCATTACTTGATCGATCGATTTGTGAAGCGTCTCGATTCGCTTTCCGATAGCCCGGGCAAGCAGCGCACCGATCAGGCCAAAGAGGACGGCAACCAGAACCGTTGATAGAAACATCATCCGGGAAAGGCTTCCGATTGCCTTGTTTAACCTCGTGCGCAACAAACCGACCCGCACGGTTCCGAAGCGTTTCCCCCCGATAAGTACCGGTGCAGCAAAATCGTAGATCAGTTTATCGCCGGTATCCAGCAACCGTTTGCTGCAGTGTTCTGAATCCGGGACGCTGTTCACATCGATCAGTTCGATGGGAAATCCTTTGGTAAAAGTATGCACCAGGACTTCTGCCTGATTATTCAGAATAAATGCATACTCCACGTCTTCATTCACCCGGACGGCCTCATCCACCAGGTTCTTGAGTCGCAGCAGATCCATGGCCAGGATGGGTTCGGATGCCCAGGCGGCCAGGTTGTCGGTTATCAGAAAGCCGCGACTGGTGTGCTCTTCAAGCAGAGCCTTCCGCATGATCCTGCTCGCCACCGCATAAATACCGCCCTCGAACAGAATAAGAATCAAAATCAGGCTAATGTAGATTTTGCTTCTAAGGCTCAGCTTCATCGTGTAGTTCTTTCAGATGACTGTTCAGAGATCCATATCGAGCCTGTCAGCCAGTTTCCGCACCGCATCAAAGTCTTTATCCTGTGCCGGAATTATCCCGAAGATATTGGCCGCACTCAGGATCTCCTTTTGCTGTGGGTCTTTGTTGGAAAGCCTACAGAGCGCCGTCTTGATTTTTGCCACGGTATCGGGCTTTAGACCTTTTCTCGCGGCAAAGACCCACCCCGGATACCAGCGCGTGTTTGCAATAACTCTTATCTCGCTGATGTCGATTTTGTTGGCCACAACATCAAGCGTCCCTTCCCGGATCGAACCGATGTCGTATTTGCCGGCATACACTGCAAGTACCACATTTTCCTGTTTGCCTCCCGGCCCCGGAGCAAAATCGATCTGCGCAAAATCATCTTTTTTGATGCCGTTTTCCATAAAATGTCCGAGCGGGTAGAGGTAGCCCCCGGCCGAACTCGGATCCACGGCTATCCAGCGTTTGCCCCGACAATCGGAAAGAGTCCGGATTTCCTGGTTGTCAGCCCGGCAGATGATCTGTCCCCGAAAGTTTTGTTTGCCGTAGACTTCCACGGCACGCGCAAAAGCCCGGGTTCCAAAGCGATGTGCCATTTTGACGTAGACAAATGGATTCGAGTAGGAGATATCGATCTTTCCTTCTCCAACCATTTCCACATGTTCGTCGAAGTTGTTCGGAAATATCTGTTTCACATTCAAGCCGGTCTCTCGACGCAGATATTCAACCAACAAGTGTTGTCTCTGGTAGGAAACCGTATGAGAATATTGAGGAAGAAAAGCGTAGGTGATTACTTCCTTTTGTTCCGTGAAGGTCTTGTTTTGTCGTTTACTCAAATCGACTTTGACCGCCGGCTCATCCTGGTCGCAGCCTGGCAGGAACAGCAAACTTATCAGCAGGATCGCCCAAATATATCTGCGCATCGTTCACCTTATGTTTAGAACCTAAAAACATTCAGCAAAGAGTGCTGATCTGTAAGTCGATCTGTCTCATGATTTAACACTCTTTTTTTAATTTCTCAAATGTTTACGCCTGCAGCACCGGCTTTCTATTTTGACAGAGTCCGTTTCTCCTTCCTTCTTGACCCTGAACATTGCCTTTGCTAGAAGGAATTCGCCTAATCTGTCATTTTCTGCATCCGCTGCGGTAAACGGGGATGATTGCGAACCGTGGCAGAGCAGAGTGGCTGTCATTCCGCCAGCGTGTCTGGGCATCACGGGCAAACACTGTATTAGGAGCTTATGATTGAGCGAACGACAAATACTTTTAGGAAATGAGGCGATAGCCTATGGACTGTTGGAATCCTCCTGCATGTTGGCTGCATCCTATCCCGGCACGCCGGCTTCTGAAGTCTTGGGAGCATTGGTACGACTGAAACAGCAACACGCCCTCGACCTCCATCTGGAATGGTCCATCAACGAAAAGGTTGCCTTTGAAGTGGCTCTGGCCGCCAGTTATACGGGACGCCGTGCGGCTGCCATCATGAAGCAGGTGGGCCTTAATGTGGCTGCCGATCCTCTTATGAGCGCCGCCTACACCGGGGTCAAGGGAGGATTTGTCGTGGTGGTGGCGGACGATCCGGGCCCCCACAGCTCCCAGACTGAACAGGACAGCCGATTCTATGCAATGATGGCAAAGGTTCCGGTACTCGATCCGACCTCGCCGGCCGAAGCGCGCAACTTTGTTCGAATCGCTTACGACATATCCGAAAAATTCGAAATTCCGGTGATGCTCAGGCCAACCACCCGTATTTGTCATGCCCGCCAGGACATTGAACTGCAGCCCCCTTCGCAGTTCAAGCGGACAGCCCTATTCGAGAAAAACCCGAGCCGCTGGGCGGCAACCCCAAAATTTCGACTTCTGCTCCACCGGCAGCTCAACGAAAAAATTGAAAAAATCGCTCGACAACCCGAACTCTATCCCCGACTGGCAAATGAGGGCAAATTCGGCAAGTCCAACAATGCGGGAGACAAACATTCATCCATATGCATCGTGGCATCGGGGGTGGTTTTCGCTCATGTTCAAGAAATTCTGATCGACCTCGACCTGTACCACAGAATTCCGCTCTATCGGGTGCCTATGCCCTACCCTCTTCCAGCCGGCTTCCGCGACCAACTGCTGGCTCGCCATGACAAGGTCTTGGTTCTGGAAGAAACCTATCCGGTTATCGAACTTCAGATGCAAAACAAAGAACGCGTTTTCGGCCGCACCAACCAGGTTGTGCCGGCTGCGGGAGAACTCCTGCCCGAGCTGGTGGAAGACGTTGTATGCAAATTTCTGGACCTTTCTCCGATCGATCGAATCGAACCGCCCAATATGCCTGGCCGCCGCCCGACCCTGTGCGCGGGATGCCCTCATCGGGCCGCATTCTTTGCGATGAAGAAGGTTTTCCCCAAAGGCATCTACCCGAGCGACATCGGCTGTTACACTCTGGGCTTGAACCTGGGGGCAGTGGACACGGTGCTCTGCATGGGGGCTGCCATCGGTCTGGCTTCAGGATTCTATCACTCGTATAGCGCAGGTCGGGAAGATCAGCCACCCATTGCGGCCACCATCGGCGATTCCACTTTCTTTCATGCGGGCATTCCTGCTCTGCTCAACGCCGTTGTGCAGGGAACCAGATTTGTTCTGGTGGTGCTCGACAACAGCACGACCGCCATGACGGGTCATCAACCGACTCCAGCCGGCGGGGTCACTCTTGACGGGCAGAAAGTCCCTCGCGTCTCCATACCGGAAATCGCCAAAGCCTGCGGAGTTCGTTTTGTAGAGACGGGAGATCCATACGAATTGCGGGAATTCATCAATTTGCTGAAAAAGGCCGGAGAACATACCAAGGACGCGGAAGGCGGCGTTGCGGTGGTGATCGCCAAACGCCCCTGCCTCATGGATCGAAATCAGCCGCCCAGTTGGACGCCCCACAAGATCGCCATCAACGAAAAGTGCAAAAGCTGCGACATTTGTATCGAGCATTTCGAGTGCCCTGCCCTGCAGAGTCAGGGAGAAAAGATGCCCGTGCAGATCGACCGGACTCTTTGCACCGGCTGCGCAGTGTGCGTCCACGTTTGCCCGAACCGAGCGATAGAGGTTGTGGATTGAACAACTACTTATCTCCTTCGTGCTCTTCGTGTTCTTCGTGGTGGAAATCAAAGAGAGCCCGCAGGTTGCGTTGAGCGGAACTAAACACAACCATGAAGCTCTTGGCGATCTCCGCGTCCTCCGCGGTTAACAACCAACTCAATCAAAAGGTATCACGATGCAGCAGATCATCATAAGCGGTGTCGGAGGCCAGGGAGTGCTCTTCATCACCCGGTTGCTGGCCGAAGCTGCCCTGGCACAGGGCCGGCATGTGCTCATTTCCGAGACCCACGGCATGGCTCAGCGCGGCGGCAATGTTGTCAGCCATCTCAAAGCTGGGGAACCAAAATCAGAGGGTGCTTCTGAAGATGCAAAAAACGCCGGCGATAAAGCTGGCTTTGAATTCACCAGCCCGCTCATTCGACCGGGTCGAGCGGATGTTTTGCTGGCGATCCACCCCGATGGTCTGTCTGCCCACGGTTACTATCTGAAGACAAACGGGAAAACCTTCTGCAATACATCAAACCCGCAGGACACAAATTCCATCGACGCCATCCGCATCGCCACCGACCTGAGCTCGCCGGTTTCCGCCAACCTGGTGCTGCTGGCCTTTGCCCTTGCTTCAGGAGATCTTTTCTGCAGCCCGGACGAAATGAAAAAAATCCTCGAACGCTCGGGCGGCAAAAGACTGGAGATCAATCTCAAGGCATTTCGTGCGGGGCTGAGTGAAGCCAGAGAAAAGCAGAATCCATGAGCTGGCATCTGATTCCTCAATTTCTGGTTTCCGGAATCACCAACGGCAGCATTTATGCTCTCATCGCTCTCGGATTTTGCCTCATTCAAAACGCTACGGGCATCGTCAACTTCGCCCAGGGTGACTTTGTCATGCTGGGCGCCATGATCACTATCTCCCTTTACCAGGTGGCTCAATTTCCTCTGCCCCTTGCATTCATCATCGCCATACTTTCCGTAGCCCTGGTGGGCGTCGCCCTCCAGCAGGGTCCGATACGGCATTCGCGAAACCGAGACATTTTGACTCTGGTCATGATCACCATCGGAGCCTCCATCACTTTTCGCGGGGCCGGCATGCTGGTTTGGGGGAAGAACTCCAGAATTCTGCCGGCGCTTGGGGGCGACACCCCGATATTTTTTCTGGACGCCGCCATTTTGCCTCAGACCCTGTGGATACTCGGCCTCTGTTTGGTTGTCCTGGGCCTGCTATACGTATTTTTCCACCGCACTCTGCTGGGGAAAGCCATGCGCGCCGCCGCCGACAATCCTTACGGCGCCGCCCTGATCGGCATTTCGGTGCGGCGTCTGGTGGCGCTCGCTTTTGCCCTCAGCGGGGCTCTGGGGGCTTTAGCCGGCATTTTGATCACTCCGATCACCAGTATGAGCTATGAAGGCGGCTTGATGCTGGGGCTGAAGGGTTTTGCCGGAGCGATTCTGGGAGGCTACGGAAGCACTTTGGGGGCAGTGGTCGGAGGCTTGCTGCTGGGAATCCTCGAATCGCTCGGGGCCGGTTTGATCTCCTCCGCTTACAAGGACGCCATCGCTTTTGTAGTGCTCCTGGGAATCCTCTTCCTGAGGCCGGCGGGTCTTTTTGGCAGTGTCCAGGTGCGAAGGCTGTAGATAAATTGTGATCAGAAACCGGAACAAAGCCGACTTTACCCACCTCGCCTTGATTCCTCGGCAATGGAAGGCTCTGCTCGCTCTGATCGCCGTTCTGGCGGCCATGCCCCTCACCCTGCAAAACGACTATTTCCTGCTGCTCTTTAATGTAATGGCACTGAACGCGCTGGTGGTGCTCGGGTTGAATCTTCTGATCGGCTCGACCGGTCAGGTGTCCTTGGGACATGCGGCCTTCTATGGAATCGGCGCCTACATGAGCGCCATTGCCAGCACCACATGGCAGTGGCCAATCTTTTACTCCCTTCTTTTCTCGCTCGCATCCGTGGGACTGGTCGGATGCCTGCTGGCTTTGCCCACCCTTAGGCTCGAAGGGCACTACCTTGTCATGGCGACTCTCGGGTTCAATATCATCGTGAGTATTCTGCTCAATCAGATGGATGATCTCACCGGCGGGCCGTCCGGGTTTCCCGGAATTCCGCAGCTGGCTATCGGGTCGTTTGCGATAGACGACGATTTCAAATTCTACATTTTCATTTGGAGCCTGTTCGTACTTGCCCTTGCGCTGACTTTGAACCTGACCGATTCCAGACTGGGTAGGGCTCTCAAAGCCATCCACGAAAAGGAACTCACCGCCGAAACTTTGGGCATCCCCTGCCACAGATACAAAGTGACGGTATTCGTCTTGAGTGCACTGTACGCTGGATTAGCCGGCTTTTGCTACGCCCACTACGTCACCTTCATAAGCCCCAAGACGTTCGATATCTTTTACTCGGTTCAAGTGGTAACGATGGTGGTGGTCGGCGGCATGGGAAGCCTCTGGGGAGGGCTGGCCGGGGCGGTCCTCTTGACGGCGCTGCCCGAATTGCTGCACCAATTCGAAGACTGGTATGTACTCATCTACGGCCTGATTTTGATGGGTGTATTGGTTTTTTCACCGCGGGGACTGGTTCCGGCTTTGGCCTCACTTCCGTTATTCAGGAAAGATAGAAACAAGGACTTTGAAGAAACGTATCAACCCTTCGAGCAACCTCGAACGGCACAGCCGGCAATACCACGGCCGGAAGCTCACTCACCCAAGCAAACCACTCTTTCCCGGCAAGAACCCTCTCCCGTACTGCAACTGCGGGATATCTCCCTGAGCTTTGGCGGGCTGCAGGCGCTGAACCAGATCGGGATGGAGGTTGCCGCAGGGGAAATCGTGGCCCTTATCGGTCCCAACGGGGCGGGCAAGACCACTGTTTTGAATATCATCTCGGGATTGCTTAAACCGGATCGGGGAGATGTGCTGCTCGATGGAAAATCCCTGGCTGGGGCCACCCCCCACAGGATTGCTGCACTGGGGGTGGGGAGAACATTTCAAACGGTTCAAGTCTACCAGGGATTTTCCGTGCTGGAAAACGCCCTGTTGGGCTATCACACACGAGGGCAAACTGGTTTCATCGGAACCTATCTGCACCTTGCTAGAGAAAGAAAAGAAGAAGCGCGATTGCGCGATCAGGCCCGGAGATTGCTCGAAACCTTCAATTTGGAATCCAAGGCGGATCTGCCCGTTCAACGGCTCAGCCTGCTCGAACAGAAACTGCTGGAGCTGGCACGTGCGCTGGCTCTCTCTCCAAGTTTGCTGCTCCTGGACGAACCGGTCGGCGGTCTCAACCCTAGAGAAAGCGCCGCTCTTGTCTCATACCTCAAACTTTTGCGCGAACGCGGCGTGGGAACCATCCTGGTGGAGCACGACATGAACGTGGTCATGCGCCTGGCCGATCGAGTCGTGGTGTTGCAGCACGGCACCAAAATCGCCTCCGGAACACCTCATGAAGTGCAGCACAACCCGAAAGTAATTGCGGCCTACCTCGGCAAGGGGAAGGGAAAGTGATAGAAGCCAGGAGCCAGGAGCCAGAATCCAGACAGGATTTCGATTTTCTTATTAACCACGAAGAGCACGAAGGACACGAAGAAGTTTTGACTTTTTGTTTCTCTTCGTGGCCTTCGTGGTGAAAAAGAAGATGGATTCTGCCTTTAAGGATCTTGCGTGCTCAAAGTAATCGGCCTTTCAGTCAAATACGGATCGCTGCAGGTGCTGCGCCGGGTCACGTTTCATGTGGCAAAGGGTGAAATCGTTGCCCTGATTGGAGCCAACGGCGCCGGCAAGAGCACTCTGCTTAGGACCATCAGCGGAGTCATGCGGCCCTTTGAAGGGGAAATTCTTTTCCGGGACGAGCCGATTCAGGGCAAATCGGCGGAACGAATCGTTCAGCTGGGGCTCGTGCAGGTGCCCGAAGCAAGGCAGCTGTTCCCCAACATGACCGTACTGGAAAACCTGGAGCTCGGCGGGTACATTTACGGGCACAAGCACGTTGCAGAAAATCTCCCAAACATGTTTGGGCTTTTTCCCGTCCTGGCCGGCCGGAAGCAGCAAAAAGCGGGGACCCTGAGCGGAGGCGAACAGCAGATGCTATCCATTGCGCGGGCGCTGATGACCGATCCTCGTCTGCTCATTCTGGATGAGCCATCCCTGGGGCTCGCCCCGCTCATAGTGGAAGAGATCTATCACACCATAGAAAGCCTCAGCGAACGCGGAACCACCATACTTCTGGTAGAACAGAATGCCATGGGAGCTCTTGCCATCGCTAATCGAGCATACGTCCTGGAAACCGGACGCATCGTTTTATCGGGGGATGCTCGAGAATTAATGGAACACGATGACGTTCAAAGGGCTTACCTGGGCAAAGATTACGAACACAAATGGGAGAGGTGAAAGACCGCTATGTCGTTGAATCCAGCTGAAAAACTTACCCGCGAAGAAATCCGTGAGCTGCAGCTCGAGCGGCTGCAGACGACGCTCAATCGGGCCTATTTCAACGTGGACTTTTATCGCAATCGAATGGATTCTCTTAAACTTCTGCCGGAAGAAACCCGAGCCCACCTCGAAGCCGCTTTCGGGGTTCCGGTCTACGGTCTCTATGGAGTCAGTGAAATGGTGGAACCGGGCATCGCCCGTTGCGCGCAGAACCGACAACCGGCTGTCGGTGCGGGGCATTCCTCTCTATCCCGAACAGGTGGAGGAACTGCTGACATCTTTTGACGATTCCATAGAAGACCTGCGGCTGGTGATTCACACCCGCCACGGTGTGGGCGAGCAGCTGGAGATTTTACTGACTCGATTGTCAGACAAGGAATTTTTGCAAGGCGGGCGCAGTCAATATCTGGAAGCGTTGCGAAGCCACGTACGTCGCGCTTTGGGCCTGGGGGTCCGGATTCAACTGGTGGAACGGGATCGTCTGCCCAAAGAAGGTTTGATCCGCAAAACAATCTTTAAGAACACCGGCACGCTTTACGATCGGGACTGATTTTTCGAAATTCGCTGATTTTAGTTCAACCACGAAGTGCACGAAGAAACACGAAGAAAAAAGGACGGAGTAAGAAAATCTTCCTTCGTGACCTTCGTGTTCTTCGTGGTTCAAAAACATTCTTCTGTTCGGGCCTCGCCCTCGGTCATTCCCGCGCGTTTTTGCGGGAATCCAAACCTGCGCCCCTTTTTTGGATTCCCGCCAAAGCTTGTCCACGCAAGTTTTACGCGGGGGAGCGTACCGGTATGACGAAAAGGCTTTCAGACAATTGCTGGTACTGAGAGCCTCTAAACCTGATACCTACCAGAACTTATTGAAAAGTTACCAATACCTAGTTTATGTCTGGTTTTGCAGCATTGCGCGAGAGTTTGCCCATCTCCCTCTCTCCATGTCGCCGCGTCTCCCCCTCTGCATATCACCTGCAAGGGGGTCAAGTGTTTCCCACTGACAGTCCTAAATGGGGACCGCTGGCTCCTAGCTCCTGGATTCTACTTCTCACATACCGTGGCTGGACCGTATTGTCGTCCTCATGGTCCCGCCATACTTTACTTGCGGACCCTCTCCCTTGCCGCCGTCACTGGACGCACAGCCCATCAATAGGATGAGCAGCAAAACAGCGAGAAAAGCTTTCATGCGAAACTCCCTTGGCTGAGGTTGTGCATTTTCCTCGTATCGCGCTGATTTCATTTTAACCACGAAGAGCACCAAGAGGCACGAAGAAAAGACAATAAGAATTCCCTTTGGTGAACTTCGAGTCCTTCGTGGCTTAGAAACAAAAATTTCGGAACTACAGTATGAAGCGTTCTTTCCGCGGACGCACCGCCTCTTCCCATGCCTTATCTTTCATCTGCTTCATGGAAGCACTCTGATTTACGTTCCCGGCGTATTCACAGAGGGAACATGTCCACCACCAAATCACCCGATTGAGTCATTTCTGTCTTGAATTCATTATCAAATCGGCGCATAGTATGCATATGAACCAGCTGAACAAAAGAAATCAGCGTAGCCAATTCAAATAAAATCCTCCTCTGATACCTCTTGTCCAGCGGTTTAGTTCGATTGCTTTTCGGGCCGGCTCCACCCGATTAAACATATTCAACCTGCTCACGCAGCAAGGGAAGTAACAGGCTATTAATATGCCAAGCACGGGAAAGGAGCGGGACGCTCTTTAATAACTTAGGGGGTTCAGAAGCATTAGGGATGAAGCTGGATGAAGTTTTTTCAAAGGGCGTCCCGCTTCCCCACTGCTCTGTGTTCGGGACTCCAAAGGTACGCAAAAACTCCATAAACCGAGTTCGTGTATTTAAAGCCGCGTGATTCAGCCTCTGCAGGAGCATTTTTCCCGAGTGCGGGAATTACATGAGAAAGATCTCAGCGAGGGCTTTGGCAACGTGTATCTCCCTCATGCCTTAGATAGAAAGTATCCACATGCACACAGAGAGTGGGGATGGCAATATGTATTTCCTTCGCAGGTTCGTTCAATTGATCCGCGATCGGGAATCGAACGGCCTCATCATCTGAGCGAGGCAGTATTGCAGAGGACTGTGAAGCAGGGCGCAAGAAAAGCGGGCATCCACAAGCCTACAAGCCCTCATACGTTGCGGCATTCGTTTGCGACTCATTTGCTGGAGGACGGCCACGACATCAGGACCGTCCAAGAGTTGCTGGGGCGTGAGGACGTGAGGACCACTATGATTTACACGCATGTTCTAAACAAAGGCGGAATGGGAGTCCAAAGCCCCGCTGACAGGCTCTGATTAGGCGTTATATGCGGCGCAGGAAAGCGGTATATACCGCTTACCGAAAAGTGGAATACGGCTCTTAAGTAATCAATATCACTAATGGTTTATTCAGATCGGAGATTGTGGATCAGGGAGTATATCCGGCTGCTCGAGCCGCATTTTCCCATTTCATTTAGGCAGTCTAATACTATGTTGGGCCTGCATAAGTAAACACGTCTAAACAAAGGGGGGGATGGAGTGGAAAAAGAAACAGTTCTTGCGAAATTCAGGGCATCGATTCATTTTTCAGAAAACACACTGATGTGGTTTGAGAAAGTGCATCACCATAACCCAGACGCTTGGTTTGCATCACAGCGCGGCACTACGTTTATGTCCGAGCATAGAGAAATTTGGGATCGGGTTCTGGTCAAATCCACCGAATCGACTGTGCAAAGCTATTTCAGCAAAATAGGTGTTCCTGAAAATAGACTTCCGCACGTAAAAGTTTATGAGTCCTATGCTGGGTCATGGATTATGGAAGCAGCTATCGTCATGTTTTCTTCGATTGGTGGGACTTATGCCCTTTTTAAGGGTATTTCTGAACTGCCCAAAATCGCCGATGGACTTACAGAACTCAAGGGTAGACTTAAGAAGGAATTCACTCGAGAAATAAGCCCAGCAGTTAACAGTGAACTGAATCAAATAGCCAGCCGATTCAATGAGCCCCCTCCACCCCAGAATCCATTGAATATAGATTTTATGATCGATGCTAGACCTATTCTTTCGTTAACTCCATCGATAATGAAATCACATAAAATTCATTTAAACGTAGCTATTTCCAGAGACTCCTTTTGTCTTGAGAATCTTGGCGAGGAACTGATGAGAGACATCAGAATTGGCCTCTTCAAGAGTACCTCACCAAGGAACCAGTGGAGCTTTACGGATTCCTACATGGGGACAGTGAATATTTTATCATCTGGGCAAACTATAACGAAAGACGTTTCTGAGTTTGAGGCTCAAAACAGAACACGCCTAAATCTATCAGATTATAGCGATTTGTATGTGGATTGTTGGGTACAAGATTCCCATGGTATCTATTTATTCAACTTCTTTCTCGAAAAATAGGCTTATACCCAACACTTATAAGGCCTCACGCTGTCAATAGGCAAATCTTCTCCACCACGAAAAAATCATTCTTTTTTTTCGTGAGTATCGCGTCTGGTTGGCAGACACTTCCGAACGGGAAAACGCTTTTGGTTTTTCCGTTCGGCCATCTTGCTCGTTGGCAGTCGCTCTGACTTGGGTTTCTAAATGGGTGCCAGGGAAAAAAGTCCTGCACCAAACACTTATTGAGGTTCTGTGCACCCTTGGAAAAGGGGGTTGCAAGAGGGTGGTTGCGCCCTTTTCAAAGGATGTGACCTAGAAACTATGTGGTTCCCTCATGCCGTCCCAATCAAAAGACGGGGTACTGTGTCCCCAGTTAGGCGCGGGCTCGGGTAGGGGGCAGAACCTGACCAACATTGAGCAGCTATGGTATTTTTAGGAGCGAGACGGATCGCCAATCAAAGCCTGGGCTGCCGGGTATTAATCATCGGGCACATCCTTTGTCCAGCACTCTTTTGTGTGCAAGGATGATCTAATCCTTTATGGATCAAGGTGAATGCGTGCTCCATTCCCATGTGGCTCCAGTTAGGCGGCAAGCTGATCCGTCTCCTCCAACTATCAGTGGCTTAAGAATCTTTCTTGATCGAAAGCCACCTTGTTTTTGAGCATGAAATAGGCAGCTCGCCCGAGCTTGTGGGCCAGGATCGAGAGAGCTTTACCTTTGTTGTCCTTTTGGGTGAGTCGATCGAGATATTTCTTCGCCGGCTCATTGCCCTTGATAAAGAGCACGGCTGCTTCACTGAAAGCCCACTTGAGATGAGCGTTGCCGATCTTGTTGCCGCCGGATCCAGCCCTTTTCCCATTGGATAGTTTGGCGCACTTGACCAGGCGAGCATACGAGACAAAGTCCCCGACCGAGGGAAAGCGCTGAATGGTTTCAATCTCATAGAGCATGACCATGGCAAGGATTTTTCCGACCCCGGGGATGGTTTTGAGAATGTTGTAAGAGAGTGCATCATGTTCATTGGCAGTTTTTATGATCTCCCTCTCCAGCCGCACGAGGATGCGGTCATAGGCTTCGATCATCTCCAGATCCACAGCGATGCTCCTTTGGACGCTGGGCTGGTCGAATCGGTCCACGAGTCCCTCCCGGTTTTGGGGCTTGGCAATGCGTCCAAGCGGGTCGGGAAGATTGTACTGACTTCGAGTGTTCTGGATGTGGCTGAACAGCTCTGCTCTTTTCCTCACCAGATGATTGCGGCGCCTCAAAAGATCTCTTGTGGCCCTCATCTTGGCGGGATAGACATAGGCTTGAGCAAGCGTGCCGCCCCGTAGGAGCACGGCAATTTTATGGGAGTCGATCTTGTCGTTCTTACTTTTGCCGCCATGAATTGCTTTCATGTAGAGTGCGTGTCCCAGCACGAAGGGAATCCCTTCCCTGGCACAAAGGTCGGCCACCCAGTACCAGGTGAACATGCATTCTGCGGCAACCACGATGTCCTCCCTGAAGGGAGCGATGAATTCCAGGAAAGCTCGGGAATCGGCATTCAGGTTTCGGTGCGCCACAATTTCTCCGATGCCGTTGAGTATGCACACATACATCTTCTTGGTGTGCAGGTCGATTCCGCAGTAATACTTGTGCTGTTTGGTGTAGAATCTCATTTGGCTTCCTCCTTCGTTGGGGTTTGTGGTTGGCACTACAAACATACCATCGATTCGAGGAGGCCTTACATAGTATCAAAGCCATGCACCCGACGCGCAAAAAGACGCGCGCGGGTGATGGCTGTCGTTAGAGTGCGGCAATCCGTTAATGTGTCGGCGATCAACAGTCAGAGATGGCAAGGCACAATCGAGTCACCAGTGCTCTTCAATAATGATAGGCCGGAACCATAGCCCAACATCAGTAATTCAGGAGATCGAGTATGTCGAGCCATGATGAAGATAGTAAAACCACCCCGAGCTCGCCTGATTCAGCAGCTCCGCAAACTCGGCCGGGAGTTCTCGTGGGCAACATCGGCAATCCCATTTTGCTGACAGATGTAAAATTGGCAGGTGTAACGGCTCAACATGCAAGGGCTTCTGAGCAGGTGAATATCTGGACTCGGCTTGCACTGACATCGGATGACCATAGTTTTCACCGAATCGCATCAAATCTTGCGGGTGTCATTGAGTACCACGCAAGACAGGTTGGAACACACATAAGAATAAACCGCGCCGAAATCGTCCTATTGGTCATCAAGGCGGACGATAGCGCGGAACTGTGGGTGGATTCAGCAGCTGTTGCCATCAGATGTATAATGAAGCGGAACATGGTGGCGGGTAGCATTGTCTGTGAAAACGACATTGCAGATATAACCGGCATGTTCTTTCCTGCTGTCGATATCACAGCAACCGACAGGGTCTTGTGTTTGTTTAGGCAGGACTGGCGCTTCGCTCTTTACTTCGATTTCAACCCAGAAGGTAGCTTAGATTTAGACGGGTTCATCACTACCCTAGGAACACTTTATCGAACTCTGAGATACCGCCACCTCTATGACGCACTCGCTGATGAGGCCGTTTTCAGTAGGCTAGTTCAAGCAGGGTGGTTTCCTTTTGTTGAGGTCATCATCAGCGACTTCAAAGAACTTGCGAACTATTGCGAGGCTGGATTCGATCTGACCGAAGCCGAGGAAGCACTGTTGGCAAAGTTCGATGCGGCAAGGCTCGACCGAATTCTTGAGCGATGGACTCAAAAACAGCACTTCTCCGCTAAGGCTCCACTGCTGCAGGCGGCAATGAATGCCTTCAAAGCCAAGGAGCCCATTGCGGTAATCAAGATTTTGCTAACTGAAATTGAGGGCATCATCAACGATGCCTTCAAGAAAGCCCACGGCAAAGGAGGGAAGCTCAAAGAACTACTCGCATTTGCGGTAGAGTCCGCTGAACGTAAGGCTGGTGGGCAGCCTGACACATTGCTCTTCCCTGCAGCTTTCGCAAGATATCTAGCTGCTTACACATTCGCAAATTTCGACCCGGTTCAAGAGGATGGAACAGCAGGCTCCCGCCACGCCGTTGGACATGGTGCGGCCAAAGCTGACAGTTACACGATGTCTCGTGCCTTGCAGGCTATCCTTACTCTTGATCAGATCGCCTTTTTCATATAGCGCAAATGGTCTTAACTACCAGGTGTCTCAAAGTGGCGCGCCTGTGGACGAATGGCCAAAGATGCTCTAATCGGGTAGCCGGGGGTTTTTCTCCCCCAGCCCCCACACCACCCTGTGCAAGCGGGGACGCCCTTAACTTATTAACTTACGCCAAGTCCAGTTCATCCATTCTTGAGATCTCTGCTCCTCGGGCGACCGACGTGCTCACAGTCACGTGCGTAAAGTTAATAAATTAAGGGCGTCCCCTATTTCCCACATCTGGCGGGACAACCGGGTTCATTATGCCGTCAATTGCGCCAGCATCGGCTGTCCAAATTTGCAGCCAAAACCTTTCACGGCAGAAAATACCGAGTCAGTTTTGAACAAAGCCGCAAGAGACTATATCAATCACCCTCGGGGTGTTACGGTGATCAGCTCTGACAAGATCATATTATCTTCTATCTATGATTGGTTCCGGGAAGATTTTGGCGGGTCACGAGAAGGGGTTCTGCAGCATCTGAAAAAATACGCAGAGCCATCTTTGACTCGAAAATTAGAAAACTTCCAGGGAAAGATCGATTACCAGTATGATTGGACTTTGAACGATGCGAAGCAATAGAGAGTGATTATTGAAGAACGATCATTGGGCGATGATCATTGAATAGGTTAGACCGAGCGGCGAGGGATCATTTGCTTGGTGGGAGGTATGCGACATGGAAATTGAAAATACCGTCAAAAACAACCGCGAACAGAGCAGGGGACCTTTGATAAAGATACTTGTGTTGATCAGTTTTATTGTTTTGGCCGTCTACTTGGTGCGGTTTTCCCCGCTGAAAGATTATTTCACCCCTGAGGCACTTGGAAAGTTCGTGGCCGAAGCCGGTTTATGGGCGCCGCTCGCGTTCATTGCCATTTATACCGTGGGTGTGTGCCTGTTCGTTCCGGGCACCTTGTTGACCGGCCTTGGCGCAGCTATATTCGGTCCGTATTGGGGATTCATCTGGGTCTGGCTGGGCGCCATGCTGGGAGCAAGCGCCGCCTTTCTCATCGGCAGGACGTTGGGCAGAGAGTTCGCCGCGTCTCTCATAGGGGACAAGCTGAAGAAGTATGACGATGCTATTGAACAAAATGGTTTCACCACGGTTTTGTATCTGCGTCTTGTCTATTTTCCCTTTACCCCCATGAACTTTGGCATGGGCATCACCAAGGTGCGCTTTTGGGATTATTTTGCCGGAACAGCTCTCGGGATCATTGTTGGGACATTTGTATTCACGTTTTTTATCGGAACGCTCAAACAAGTTTGGGCATCAGGGCAATGGGAACAATTGATTTCACCAAAGGTCTTTTTTTCTGTAGGGCTTTTCATTTTTTCTTTTCTCATCCCTAAAATCGTTAAGAAGATCAAAGGCGATAAGATGGAGTAAGGTGAATTCACCGGAGGATCAAGGTTGAAAACCATGATGATAAGGAAAATTCGCGATGCATTTACAGGTGATGCGATTGGTGGATTGCTTGACAGCAAGATTTGAAAAGACCAATACGCTTAATATAGAAAATTTCTATGGTAATATGTCATGAAACCAATGGAACAAAATGCGTCCGGTACACCGATTCTCGGTGTAAATTGCAACAGTCGTTTTTGTAACGATTTGCAATAACTACAAAACTTTTGGTCTGGACGACTGGATAGGAAAAACACACAGGACCAAAAGACTTGCCGGCGAACCCGCTTCCAGCATATTCGTTGTGCACTCAAAGTCAGCCAAACTCAACATCACGGCAAGCTGCGCTGGACCACAGGAGGTCCACAAATTTCTCGAAGTCCTTCCTCACTTCACATTTCACAGAAAAAGGCCAGAAAAAGGCTCACCCCATGTCCGTCGTCCTTTAGAAACTGATGCGAGGCTCCATACCAGGGGTAGTCCAACATAGATTGATAGGAACGTGCCAACAGTTCGTAGATTTAGGCAAGCGCTTTTCTCCGTTGGTCCATATAATTCATACATTCACGCGATGGCAGCGGCTAATTTGAAAGGAGAAGGATCGTGAACAAAGTATAGTTCATCATAGACGCTGACAGCGGCTCGGACGGCTTTCCATAACGGATCTGCAGACCTTCCAGCTGAAAGTCCATATTTATCTCAACATGTCCGGACCACCAATCGCCGGCATCTGGCATAACGGATCGACGAATTTCCAAAGGATTCTAGTAGAAAAGGTGTTGCCTGCTGCTTTCAATTCCCCGCTGGTGCTTAGCATTTCACCCCAAAAATCATGGGGATAAAATTAAGAAAAGGTTCAACCCTATAGTTTGATATGCACCGAGGTTTTTGTTCAAAAAGACCCCGAGCTTTTGTCGCGCTGTTTTCAACATAGGGTTTGTCTTTAGAGCAGGTTAGGGGGGTCCCATATTAGAGTTTCCCGTGGATAAAATTGGCCCCTCCATCAAGGTTCACTCCTCCAAGAGCACACCGACAGCAAAGAAAATATTGGTATTTATTACGAAAGCACACTGCGATTGCCATTAACTATCTTTCGTTGTGCGCCTTCCCTGCTTCACCCAATCAATAGCTGAAACAAATATGGACTTTTCATTGTCGAGCTTGCGCTACGGATTTAGTTTGCATATCTGTTATGCAGAAGTCTCCATTTCCAGGGTTCGATAGTTGAGACAAATATGGAATTTCTATGGCAACCTTTGCATAACGCGGTCGTGATGGCTTCCATAGCAAGTGGAGATTGGAAGGGGTCAAGATTCGGCACCCATATCTGTCACCTTTCGGCAGCGCCTGTGCAAGTCGTAACAAATTTCAACGCCAACCTACCAAGGTGAATTTATTATTGACTTAGCCCACCTCCTTAAATTAATTAAGAGTGAATAAGAAATGAGGATATTATGAAGAGGAGTGTTCTTAAAAAGCCTTTGGTTGGCCTCTAAGGAGGATATTGGCCTTCTTGGGGGTTACCCTTGAATTGAGTTTATAAGAATATTTTTTCTATCACATTTAAGAAGCATCCTACGTCTTATTTATCCTACCTCTAAATTGAAACGCTTCAGTTGCGAACAGGTTCACATCTTTATCAGAAGGCATTCAAGGGGCTAGTTTGCATGGAGTTACCATGGTATTCCCCTTGCTTAACAAAAGTGGGAACTAATGAAGGACAATCGCTACCCTTTGCAGTTGCAGCACAGCCGGAATCAGTTGATCAGATCCTAGCATTGCGCGTGTTCAGAGCTAATGACTGGCCATGATTTTTGGAGTACCGCAACAGAAAAAGATCTTGTTGCTTAGACGTAGTGGATTTACAAACACTCGCTATTTACACTCGTTTTAATCCACTATTTTCTGTCAAGCATTTTGGAGACCCAAAGATGGTGGAGGAGTGTGTGAAAATTCCATTATTACGCTTCCAAAGAATTTTCGGGTTCTTCACTCAATATAGCAAATTGACGCTCATCAGATAAGATATTTTTACGTCAATTGTACGAAAGAAATTAGCACAACCCAACAATTTCTCAAAAAGGGAGGGAATGTCATGAAATACCGTTTTTTCCCCTGCATGGTGACGATGTCTCTACTCATCTTTGCCGCCAACATGACACACGCAGATATCGACTCACGACGTTGGGACAGAGTCGAACTCAAGATTCAGGAACGCAGAATAGCTAGGACATATGTTATTACTGACTGGCAGGACTTCACTCATTTGACCGGTTGCGTAGCTGGAGATAGGGAATATTGGGATGAGCTGGTTGGGGCATGGTATGACGGCATGACTGGAAAGGGGGCCTGGGTCGAGATGCCAGATTTTTCTGTCTGTGTTTCTGGTCATTGCGACAACGATTACGGGGAAGGAGGCCAGGAAATCAATCATCTTCATGGTGCACTCTTCGCCGACCAAGACATTGTAGACTGGGGTGAGGATCATCTGCACCTCGATAAAGCCGATGCCGTTATGGTGGGCTGGCATGGATTTAGCTTTGACAACATATACCACGGCGAGATGAGCTATTGGGACCATTTCACGCCTGGTGCTGGTTCTCCTTGCTGGTTGGGTAGAGATGAGATGGCGTTGGGGGATACTGATTTGGAGTTCCTCCATTTTTCATCCAGCCACAGTATGGATTGGCAGCAGTGGCCAAACTGGTGGAACTCATTTGACGGCGCCCACATTATAACAGGTTTCAACGGTTCCATGTACGTCAGCATTGGGCAAGTGGATAATTATAAATCCTTCGCCAACTCAGGGTTTCGTTCAACTATTGCAGACGCTTGGATCGATAATTTCTATTTGCGGGGTTACAGAGTTGAAGTTGACGAAGGCAGAGAGATTGAGGTTGATCAGTGCCCGGTCGTTTACGCCGTTGGCCGAAACCACGATGACATGTGGTCACGGGTTAGCACGGAAAGATATGATCTGGTGCACACCGACCCGCGTGATGTTGGCTATTGGGGGGCTATCTGGATTGCAGGATGTAATTCGGATGCTGGTCCAATGCCAGACTGCATCTTGTATTTAACGGCAGATACAATAGCAGAATCAACGACAAACAATTCCCATACCGAGAACGAGCAAGAGATTCTAAAGGATAGTGAGGTCAAGGAGTTGTTGGGGAAGGCGCTTGAGGGAATTAAGTGGAGT
The DNA here is from genome assembly GCA_963781715.1 of uncultured delta proteobacterium. Taxonomy (GTDB): domain Bacteria; phylum Desulfobacterota; class Syntrophobacteria; order Syntrophobacterales; family Syntrophobacteraceae; genus Desulfoferrobacter. Next base: position 1,600,602 of record CAWAGW010000010.1, on the reverse strand, counting down.
GAGGATCTGCTTAAGGTGCCTGACGGTGTTGATTGGACAAAGGACATAGATTTGAAAACAATCATAGGCAGTTTGGGAGATCCGGATGCCGAGGAGCTAAAGGATGAAGAGACCATAATAATTCAAAGAAATCTTGGCAAGTTCGACTACATTAATCGAGCACGGAAGTGGGACTATTTTGAGCAGATGGAGTATCAAGCCTTCAATTTAAGCTTGGAAGAAGATGACGCTAAGGACATGGTACAAACTGCAATTGAGAAACTTGGGATACCAAAGGAGGAAATTGCCCAGATTCAGGTCGCTACCCAGGTTGGGGATGGCGTTCCCGTAGGCCAGACGGATCCAATCAACTTGTTAAATCAAGGAGAATGTACAACAGGAAGTACTCTCGAAATGTACCGAATCGTTGATGTTAAACGCCTTGTAGCACAACTCCCGGTTTACAACTCCACAATCACGGCAGCGGTAAATGATAAAGGTGTGCACCGGATAAAAATTAGATTCCCCGCGTTCCAGTTAAGACGCAGATTAAGGCTGCTTCAAAAAGACCAAGTAATCGAAGGTCTGTTGAAAGAAATAACTAAAAGATCGCCTTTTAGCGGGATGCAAGTCCAAGCCTATCTTGCCTACGCCCCTGACAATTATGTTTACACCGAAAAGGATGACACGATCAGATACGTTCCGGCTATTATAGCCACAGTTTATTGGCCGGATGACCAGGGTATCACTCCTTACCAGCTTATATATCCTGTAGCAGATGAGAATCGGCAATGGTTTCTATTGCCCTGGAGAGTTCACTAATCGAGCACAAGCAGCTGTTTTCATTAAAAGGTCCTTAAACGGCGGCTCCTATGTGGTGTCCCCGGCAATCGGAATGTTTGCTGATGCCCCCTAACTTCTGGGCAGCGGACTGGATCGAGCAACTCTATATGCTGAAGGAATCACAACAGGCTGTGGCGGGAACCCTTTGAGGTTCTGCCCTGATGATTTCGTCAATCGTGCTCAGATGGCGGCTTTTTTGGTAAAAACATTTGGTCTAGAGTAACAACTTCTGAATTTTAAGATTGGCGGGGGCCGCGTCAACCCGCCTTTTTATATTGCACCTCAGTAAAGCTCCAAGGAGCTACCCCTTCGATAACTCAGCGCTTTCAAGGAAATTCGGATATGCGAAGCAAATACGTACTCCAACGCCCACACATCAAAGTCTAGATACGTTTCAGCTGTATGCACCATTTGTGGCAAATCCCGCATAACGGATACCATTAGTCTATCGCGATCTGCGCAAGCACCCCTGAAAAGTGCAGATATGTTCTGCAGATACTTATACCTTGCGACCCATCGCTCGCTATGGATCCCAATCCGTACTGCAAATCTTCCAGACCAAGGTCAATATTTGTCCCAACTTATCATGACCTCAAGATGAGGGCTTCGGCATAACTGGTCCAAAAGGATTCTCGTAGCGAAAGGTTTTGGCTGCTTTCAGCAGAGCAGGTTACCGCTAGCGCTTAGCATTTCATCCTAATAAATTACCTTGCCCAAATTGAGAAAAGCTTCAAGTCCATAGTTTGATCTGTGTCGAAGTTTTTGTTTAAAAAGTCTCCGAGCTTTTATCAGAGGTTTCGAAATTGGGTGGCGTTTAGAGGGCGGGTTATGCGGGTCCCATCTTCGATCTTTCCGTAGATAAAATTGCCCCCCCATCCACTTAAAACGCTTTCACGGATCGAGGCCTCATTCATGCAAGTGGCAGACCGACTTTACTTAAATGTGCCCGAGTCACTTCCTAGAGGGGCAGATCCTCATCAGATTAATTCGGATGGTTCAAGAATGTGGTATCTTATTAGTCAATGGTCGTGGATCATGCCCGGCCATGACCAGTCCATCAAGGGTTGCCGACGATGAACGCTCGAATAGCTTTCTATCCTTTTTGCGGGAACGATATAAAAGAACCGTTGGAAATACTGAACGGGCGGGTAGACGTCGTAGTTTTCTGTGACAATGATCCACAATACAAGGATTATTGGCATAGTGAAAAACGCCTCAAACAACTCAGGCCTATACCCGTTTCCGGATTCGTCTGCAGGGATCCAATTGCCGTGATTCTTGATATGAGAAGGATAGATGTTCTCTTCTACCGGCGCTATGGAGGAAGTACAGGGGAGAACCCCTTTGACTTACAGCCCTACCTTCTTCCTCTGATACTCTCGAGGATGCCGGAGAGTGGCGGACTGATCATAACTGACGGCTCAATTTGCCAGCCGCATATGTGGGAAAAGATAGTCACGGGTGTAAGGGTATCAAAGTATGGCTGCCATTTTGAGTTGGCGCATCCTCAACTTTTTCAGGATGAAGAACCACAACTTCTACAGCTGCAGGTCAGGCCCTATGCAAACTGGTGAAGTGGTAATCTGGATTGCTCTACCCGGTATCCATAGATTGATATGGGCAAGGAAACGTCCTCAAAAATGGTCCTTGTTCCTCTATGTGAGTTTTTAGAGTCTACGGTTTTTTGAAGGCATAAGCAATTGGCGCATTCATTGAACTAACGCATCAAGTCGGTCTAGTTCCAGCGCGTATCCATAGAGGAAGGCTGCAGCAGATTCTCGCCAGTTTTTCTGCTTATCGAGTAGTATTAATTTTGCCTTGAACTAAGGTAGTCGAACCTGGAGAAGAATCTTTAACTCAGTTAAGGAGGGGGGCAAAGGTTTGCACGTCTTTTTCGAGTGCATTTTGAATTTTGTGAGGTGTTAACCCAATTCTTTGACGGAATAATCTCTCATTTTATAACGAAGCCATTTCAGACGCGACAAAAACTCCGTCGCATTATCTTGCAATCAGCTTTGGAATCCAGTAAGCAACCACGCACGTTTGAGTTTACCAAGGGAATTTATGGCCTTCACATTACTCATCGGGACAAACAATATTCCATCACGATATTCAGAAGTAATCGCCCGCTTCTTTTTTAGATAGCCAAAATCCAAAGAATCATTCGTTAAGTAAAACGAGATACCTTGGTCCGTAATTTTACTGATAGACAGTTCTTCGAAATAGCTGAAGAATTCAAGTATTTTTGGCGGATCTATCAGCTCAATTTCAATTACCCTATAGTCATTTAAATCTACGTCTTTTCCCGCAGGAATTATGCCCCTAGATTGCATCCAGGCCAAAGTTTCCTTATTGCTTTCTTCATCAGGACACTGAATGGAGCATCGCATTGTTTAACCTCCACTGAAAAAATGAGAATCATCGATGGTGACTAACCGGAAACCACCCACGGCACCCAAAGAAAAGTTGCAACGAATGCTGACTATCGAGTTATTTAGCCGACCGATTATTCACCACTCTTTTTATGTCGAACACCAACACTCATGACACAAAAAAATAACTTAAGCAACTGTTTTTTCTATATTAACTGAGTTAAGAAGCAACGGCGCGAATAGGTATTTCTTAAAACAAAGTCGGGAGTCATTTTGAGGGTATAGCAAGGACCACTCTTTGGTGCTCTGACGCTGACCCATATTGAGTGGCTCAAACGCATAATTTGATATGGTCTGAAATTATTGTTCGTGGACTACTCTGTTCTTGGGAAAGACTTTCAAGACTTGCTCGCATTTAAAGAGAGGGTTAAACGGGTCCCTTCTTCATCGCCACCTTGTATAAATTTGCCCCCATGGTGATCAAAAAGCGTAAACCGAGCTCAATAATTTCGAACTGGATGTCACAAACGCTTGAGGAAGTGAGACTGGGATAAAATGAAATGAGGACTTGGTTAAATCTGGAGGCGCAGAGTAGGGTAAAAATGCAAACGTTACCCAAAACGTTACCCAAAACGTAAAAACGGGCTAGGTCTGCCCTTTACCCGTAGAAAATACTAGACAAATGGTATCATGCCGTATACGCTATCGGCATGGAGAAGCAAAACCAAGTTAGACGGACATTGGCGAGGGGTGAAGCTATCGCACATATTCGCTCAGTGCTTGATGGCGAGGAGGGTCTCAACCGAACGCGGCTCGCGGATCGATTGTGCGAGCATTATGGATTTATTGATGGCCGGGGTCGTCTTCAGAGGAGCACCTGTCTGAGGGCGCTACGGGAATTGGAGGATAAGGGCCACATCCATTTGCCTGCCCCTGTTGTACAGCATGGTCCGCCGAGTCCAAGGCGTCTTGCGGGGCCAGTTCCAGCGCCGGTGGATGTTCCTTTGAAGGCCGGTGAAGTGCTCGGAATGGAGCTTATCATGGTGGATTCGGTGGAGCACATGCGGATCTGGAATGAGATGATGATCCGTGAGCACCCAAGGGGTGCGGGACCGCTTGTGGGTCGTCAGCTTCGCTATCTGGTGGGCTCGGAGCACGGTTGGCTGGGTGCCATGGGTTTCGGGGCGCCGGCCTTGCATCTTAAGGATCGAGATAGATGGATCGGCTGGGACTATGAGATGCGCCGAGCTCAATTGCATCGAATAATTGGTTTGAGCCGGTTTCTGATCCGCCCGGGGGTGCGTTGCCAAAATCTAGCTTCGCGCCTTTTGGGACTCGCCATGCGGAAACTTCCCGACGATTTTGAGAAGCGGTACGGTTTTCGCCCGTGGCTGGTGGAAAGTTTTGTGGACACGAGCCGTTTTTTGGGCACTTGTTATAAGGCGGCCAATTGGGTGCGGGTGGGGTGCAGTCAAGGTCGAGGGCGGCAGGGTCCGCCAGATGAATTGCCTGAAACAGTCAAAGACATTTATCTTTATCCTTTGGAGAAGGATTTTCGCATCCAGCTGGGTGTTGCGCAAGAGAGGGGACCAGGTTCTCTGGAGGTCGCCGACAGCCTGGGTGCGGATCAATGGGCGGAAAAGGAATTCGGAGGAGCGCCATTGGGCGACACTAGATTGAGTAAGAGACTGGTGGCTTGTGCTGAATCCAAGGCGGAGAAACCGGACCGCGCTTTCAGTGGTGTGGTTAAAGGAGACTGGCCAGCGGTCAAGGGATATTACCGGTTGATAGATCATCCGGACGAATCGGCCGTGAGCATGGAAAATATACTTTTGCCCCACCGTGAGCGTACGATACAGCGCATGAGAGGCCAGAAGACAGTGCTGTGCATCCAGGATGGCAGTGATCTGGATTATAATAACCTGGATGATTGTGAGGGTCTCGGTATTATTGGCTCCAATCAAACGGCGGCTAAAAGCAAGGGACTGCATCTGCATTCAACCCTGGCGGTGACAACCGATGGATTGCCATTAGGGGTGTTGAAGGCCCAGTGCTATGCGCCCGGTTTGAGATCCGAGGCTGACACAAGGCCACCCCACTCCATTCCTATTGAAGAGAAGGAAAGCTTCGCCTGGATTCTCGGTCTGCGCGACTGTATGGAGGTTGCCAGGCAGATGCCGGAAACTAAGGTCATCAGCGTTATGGATCGGGAGGCGGACTTCTTTGAGTTGTTCGATGAGCACGGTCAGAATCGCTGTGTGGACCTGCTGGTGCGGGCCCAATATAATCGGTGTACCACCGGAGACCTCAAACTCTTTGATGCGGTCAGGCAGTCGGAAGTGCGCGCTCAGTTTCGCATCCACGTAAAGCGGCAGAGCGCCAGATCGAAGAAGAGCAAACAGAAGGCCCGTGCGAAACGTGATGAACGTATGGCGGAAGTATCGCTTCGTTATATGTCAATTGAGCTGTCCGCGCCAGCTTACCATAGGGATAAGAACCCTATACCAATAGAGATTACTCATGTGGTTGAGGATAATCCACCTCAAGGTGTGGAGCGTATAGAGTGGCTCCTGCTGACAACGGTGGCAATCAAGTGCGTGGAAGATGCCAGAGAATGCCTGCGTTGGTATTGCCTGCGTTGGAGAATTGAGGACTGGCATCGTGTACTCAAATCCGGCTGTCGCATTGAAGACGCCGCTCATAAGACAGCTGAGCGTCTGAAACGCTCTATCGCAATCAACTTGGTGATTGCCTGGCGGATTATGCTGATGACACTGTTGGGTAGGGAGACTCCGCGGCTCCCTGCCGAGATATTGTTCTCAGATCTTGAAATCGAGGTCCTGAAAGCTTATGCAAAAAAAACCGTATCGCCCCGCCGGACCAACTAGGAGACGCGATACGCCTGGTAGCGCGAATGGGAGGTTATCTCGGTCGTCGCAGTGACCCGCCTCCCGGGCACCAGTTGATGTGGCAGGGCTATTCAGTGTTGCGACTCATGTGTGAAGGTTTTGCCCTGCGGGGAGGTTAATCTTGTTTAACACGTTTTATGGGTAAAGGGCAGGGCTAGGTGCTATCACCTAACCCGTTGATTTTCTTGGTCGGGACGACTGGATTCGAACCAGCGACCTCTGCGTCCCGAACGCAGCGCTCTACCAGGCTGAGCCACGTCCCGACTTGATTAACGGAGAATATCTAGCAGATAATGAATCCTGTGTCTAGGGGTTTTCAGAAGAAATGCGAGGTCGAATGGTCTGGACGCTTTTGCTTCTGCGCTCATTCCTTATTTCGTCTGCTGGCAAATGGTTCAGGTCTTGTCAGCGGGGGGCGCATCGGGTTGTTTGGCAGTCGTGTTCGGCTTCAACTTCTCCTGAATGGCCGAGTACGGCATGAATTGGTAGGCAAGCTGGAACTCTCTAAGCTTCATATTGGTCTTTGACACCTGTCGGGATAGCACCAAATTTACACTTCCCTTTACAGTATAAGGAGACGACTCAAGATTTCTCATGAATTCTGCAATCGCTTCGTTGCTCAGAGCTACCCCGTTCAGGGTTATGCTATTGGCGGAAATTGTCAGTCGTTCAAACCAGACTTTATCCGTGGGCAGTTCCACACTAAGAAGCGCAAGGATGCGCACCACTTTGTCCCGATCGCTTTGTAAGTCTTGAATTATAGCTCTTTTTTTATCGATAGTCGTCTTTTTTTCCTTCAACTCCTTAAGCATTGCATCGTACTTGGCAAGTTGATTTACTTCACTGGACAACTGAGTCGAACGTCTCTCCAGACCTTGAATTTCACTCTGCAGAGAAAGCCACACATACGCCATTACTGAGAGCAGCAACACGATGCTCAGAAAATAAGCCGATATGAACTGTCTTACATTTTCTCTTCTCTTCTGAGCTCTGACGGGTATCAGATTTACCTGAATCATTTCTCTGCACTCTTTCTCAGTGCCAAGCCAAATGAGATACACATTTGCGGACCGAGGTATTCAATATAAGAAGAGTCGAAAACCTTGTCGTCAAAATCGATCCCCTTGAACGGATTGAGAATCTCCACCGGAATTCCCAATCCCTCCTGGAATAATCTCGTAAGACCAGAAATCCGCGATGACCCGCCGCTCAAAAATATTTTTTCGATACTGTTTTCAGGATAATTTCGATAATAGAAATCGACTGCCCGCTTGAATTCACTCAGCCAGTTGCCCACGACGCCAACAAAAATCTCCTCAACGGCCTTGTCCCGAACTTTAGGAGAAGGTTCTCCCAGTTTTATCCTTTCGGCTTCCTCTGCTGAAATCCCCCCGCTTTCTTGTATCGCCTCGTTGATCTGCCTGCCGCCGATCGGAATGTCTCTCGTAAATATTGGCACTCCTTGATAGAGCACATTCATCGCCGCTTTGCCGGCACCAATGTCCATCAGGGCTATATTTTCTTTGCCGGTCAAGCCATAGGTGGCTTCGTAGGCATTGCACAGAGCAAAAAAGTCCACATCGATCACGATTGGATCAAAACCGGCGAGCTTGGCCAGGTCGACAAAATCGTTGATAGATTCTTTTTTTGCAGCAACCAGCAATACTTCCATAAAGTTCGGTCTGTCTTTGGCCACATCGAGAATCTGATAATCCACTTCCACTTCATCGATATTGTAGGGAATATACTGTCCCAGCTCGAGGTGCATGCGATCTTCGAGTTCTTCTTCCGTCATCATAGGAAGCTCGATCTTTTTTATCATTACCTCGTAACCCGAAATCGACATCGCGATGGGCTTGCTTTTGACCTTCAGGTGCAAAGCCAATTTCTGAATGATCTTAGCCAAACGGTCTTGCCTATTCGCTTTGGTTTCGCTCAAAGACTCAGAGCCCGTCGGCACAAATCCGGCATTCAGAAGCTGGATAGTTCCGTTTTTCTCTTTCAATCGGATCATTTTAACACAATGACTGCCGATGTCTAAACCAATTAGGTTTTCCTTCTTCCGGAACATATGGAAACGCATCCGCAAATGAGAGGATCGATTTTTGATTGACAATTTCAGGGATTTTTACTTTACCATCATTGCTTTTGAGCATTCAAGAGGCTATTTAAGATGTTGTCTATATTTCCTAATCCATGCGCTTTTTTTGCCCATTGGAAGTGCAGGATAATCGCCGAATTGGAGTAAGGAGAAGAATTTGTCATATACCGGTCAAAGAGAAATTGAAAAAACTCGCTCTAAGAGCGTCGTACGAGAATATGCGGAAGCAATCATTATCGCCATTCTGTTGGCATTGGTAATTAGAGCTTTTGTAGTCCAGGCATTCAAGATCCCGTCCGGATCGATGAAACCAACTCTGTTGGTAGGCGACCACATTTTAGTCAGCAAGTTCATATACGGCATCAAAATACCTTTCACAGATAAAGAATTAGTGCACTTCAGCAACCCTAAGCGCGGAGACATTGTCGTTTTCGAATACCCTGTCGATCCTACCAAGGATTTTATCAAGCGAGTCATAGGCTTGCCCGGCGACACCGTTCGAATTCACGACAAACAGGTCTACGTCAACGATAAGCCCTTAGATGAACCGTACGCCGTCCACAGTGATGATAAGATCTTGCCTGCAAGCGTGAGTCCAAGGGACAACATGGGGCCGATTGTTGTGCCGCCACACAGCCTATTCGTTATGGGTGATAATCGAGACGAAAGCTACGACAGTCGTTTCTGGAAATTTGTTGACATTGATGCCTTGAAAGGGAAGGCGTTCATTATTTATTGGTCCTGGAATGGGGATGGCCACTTTACTCTAAATCCGAATGAAAGCTACATCCGTTGGAATCGAATCGGAAAATGGCTCCATTAATAGGCCGATGCCGGCATCCCTTTCGAAGAGCCGGTGCAGCCTTACTTGTCATGGGGTTCGGTACTAGTTTTTCATCCCAAACTGCAAGAGTGCCATGCCAATCGATATAAAGTTGCAAATTGAGAGGATATGCGGCTGGCTTTCCCAAAGTGCTCAGTTTCTGGAAGCGCGAGGAGCCGTATTGGAGCTGCGACCAGACATCAATTCTGTCGTGCCCGCCAAGCTTGCCCAAAGAACTTTTGGAGAAAATATTCTCGGACTGATCATATTGACCCGGCACTCAACAGATCAGACCGAAGCTGCCCTCCTGTTGGCCAAAAAATTGGGACTCCCGCACGAAGTCGTAGATCTGACCCGAGCATCAGACGCGCTTATGAGTATGTATCCTGATTCATCGCATGCTCAAAATGAAGCGCTTTTGTCCAGGCTTCAGATGGCAATGCTTTACAGGTCAGCGGCTGATAGCAACTACGTCGTATTGGGATCGCTGGATAGAAACGATTGGGAAATTGGCAACTTCACTAAATATGGCGACGGTGCAGCTGACTTATTCCCGATAATCCATATACTGAAAAGCGAGCTAACGATTATTGCAAGGCAGCTTGATCTCCCGGAGTTTGTAATTCAAAAACAATTCACCAACGCTGATGTATCAGAACATTTCACGGCAAAGCAACTGGATGATTACCTGGCAGGTGAACTCGATCGTGTACCCAAAGACATCCGGGACAAAATTCAAGAGGCCCAGCAGGCCGCACTGCCTAAAAAATTGCCCCACTTGCACCAATCTCTATTGGAAGGCTTTGGAGTCAAAGAAGCAGCATCCGACGAGATGCAGGAAACCTATGATAAAAGCATAGAGGCTTTGACTCTTATCAGCAAAGCGATTACTTCGGATCAATATCTCGAAGATATTCTTCGACTCATCGTCATGGTAACCGCAGAGGTCATGAATTCGAGCGTTTGCTCACTTTGGCTGCTTGACGAAAAAGAAGCCGTGATGCGTCTGCGGGCAACCCAGTCTATCGACAGCGAATACCTGAAGGATCGGGTTCTGCGCGTAGGGGAAGGAGTTGTGGGTAAAGTAGTGGCAGAAAACCGACCCTACATTCTAACGAACGTTCTTACGGACCCATACTATAAGGAAAAGGAACTGGCTAAGAGGATGGGGCTGGTGTCAATGCTGTCCGTACCGATGCGCGTCAAAGAGCGAGTGATTGGGGTTATCAACTGTTACACGTCTCACCCCCATGCCTTCAGCGACCTGCAGATGAATGTGTTGACCACGGTCGCCAACCAGGCGGCAGTGGCCATCGAAAAGACCGAACTGATGGTACAAACGAAAGTAATTCAGGAAGAGTTGGAGAAGCGGAAGTTAATAGAGAGGGCGAAAGACTTGCTGATGAAACGTTTCCATCTCCCCGGTGAAGAAGCCTATCGGTGGCTGCAAAAGCGCAGCATGAACACACGAAAATCAATGCGGGAAGTGGCGGAAGCCGTTATCCTCACCATGGAAGGCTAGTTCAGTCTTCGTAAAGTAGACAGCTTTTACGCAGAGCATAAAAACGTTCAAGTTCTTCTCCCCAACCTTTCTCCAGATCATCTATATCCGCGCCTTGTTCGATCGCTTCTCTGACGTCTTTGGATCCCAGAATGATATCAATTGGAAGTTTTTCATACTCATATTCGTAGGGTGGGGGGAGCCACTCGAAACCGTTTCCATGCTCCTGCAGTAGACTTTGCAGCAATGCCAGGCCAAAACGATACGGCCGAAATTTAGCGGCATCGGTAACGTGGATTTGAAACCCATAGCAGGTTTCTCCCTGCCACTTATCAAACATGGGCTCGAATGTAATCGGTCTGAGTGTAACGCCTTCCAGAGCAAAGCGCGTTAAGGAGCGCAATATTTTTCTTTGATTGATGAAAGGAGCACCAAACACTTGAAAGGGAAGCGTTGTCCCGCGTCCTTCGCTCACATTAGTGCCTTCGAACAACACCATTCCCGGATAGAGCAGAGCTGTCTCCCAGGTAGGCATATTCGGGGAAGGAAAAACCCAGGGAAGCTGAGTGGCTGGAAACAAAGAGTTTCGATTCCACCTCTGCATTGGGATCACTTCGAGATCGCAGTGAATATTACAGTGTCTCGCAATGAACAGAGCAAATTCTCCAATTGTCAATCCATGCCGCATAGGGATGGGGTAACGCCCTACAAAGGACTGATAATCGGTACTTAGCAGGTTTCCTTCTATCATTCTCCCGTTGATGGGGTTGGGCCGGTCTAGTATCACCACTTTAGTGCCGACTTCAGCTGCGACCTCCATACACAAACCCATAGTGGTTGTATAAGTGTAGACCCGGGTTCCCACGTCCTGTAAATCTACCAGCAGTACATCGATGTTCTTCAGAACTGCAGGCGAAGGCTGGCGTACATCGCTATATAAACTGATTAGAGGAATCTGGAGTAGCTCATCCCAATCATCGGATGATTCCTTCATATTGGCCTGCTTATCGCCATAAAATCCGTGCTGAGGCGAAAAAAGGTAGTGAAGCCTGCCCCCAGAGTGGTTGATAATGTCAACAACATGCTCAAAAGAGTGATTTACCGATGCCTGGTTGGATAACAGGCCGAGCCTCTTGGTCCGGAGCCACTCAGGTGGATTGCTTGCCATCACCTCACAGCCTAGTTGAACCATCATTCTAATTCCACATCCTTTACCTGACAACAACATCAAAAACCACTAGTACAGCTGGGCGAAAATGTGTCCCCGGTTAGAGTTCCCCCCTTTCGTAAAGGGGGGACAGCGGGGATTCTTACAAGCGAGCTACCATCAAAATCCCCCTAAATCCCCCTTTGTAAAAGGGGGACTTTCTATCGCCCCATAACTGGTTAGAAACTTTCGCCCACCTGTATAAGAGGCCGTCCGAAAATAAGCCCCCTGTTATAGCTCCCCCTTTCGTACAGTGGGGGTCAGGGGCAATTCTAAAAGTGAGTTGCCGCCGAAATTCGCACAAAGCCTCTTAGACCAAGCTGTTGGGAAGAGTAACGACAAAAGTTGCACCACGACCCGGTTTGCTCAATGCTTCGATTTGCCCCCCGTATTGACGTATTAACTCCTTACAATGGTAAAGTCCGATGCCCATTCCCAAACCGCCCGTATTACCGGTACCGGAAGCCTTGGTGCTAAAAAACGGCTGAAAAATGCTCTCCATCAAATGGGCTGAAATGCCCGGGCCCGAGTCTTCAATACTCACAAAGGTCGACTCGCTATCGTGCCAGGTAGAAATCACCAACTTCCTGTTGGACAAATCCTTCATAGCTTCCACGGCGTTGCGCAGGATGTTGCCAAAAATCTGACTAAAGTCGCTCGCGATTCCTTTAAACAGAGGGAGATTTTCTGACAAGTGCCACTTGGTTTCAATCTGAAGTTTGTAAAGGGGATGCGACTCAAGAAAGTACATTTCCTCCTTCAGGATGTCGTTCAATTGCAGCCAGGAGGATGCGGGCTCTTGGCAATCTTTCACTTTCTTGGTCACGGTCGAAACGATCCTCATCATCCTGACCGCTTGCTGATGAATAACGTCAATATCTTGCACTTCAGGATGAAGCACCCTTAATAGTTCAGACTGAGCCATAATAAATGTAAGAGGGTTGTTCAGGTTATGAAGGATACCGGCCATTGACCTTCCCGTGTGGATTAGCGGCTCTAATTCGGAAAACTTGGCAAGCTGCCCTTTCCACTGACTTTGGAAAAGCTCCAACTGCTCCCGCATGGCAACAATTTCACGCTTAATTTCATCGGCTTGAGATACCTCCTCCTTGGCCTTATCCAGAGCACCTTTAAGGGTATTTAGGTCGATCGGCTTTTTGATGAAATCAAATACGTGCAATTTGAGAGCATCGATAGCGGATTCGTATGTACCGTAGCCAGTGATCACGATAATCGGTGTGGCGGCATTGAGTTTTTTGATTTCACTAATGAGTTCGATCCCCGACATTCCGGGCATACGCAAATCGGTCACGACTACATTCGGATTCACCGAACGGAAGACCTCAAGCCCTTCTTTGGCTTCCAGGGCTTCGTGTACGTCGTACCCCTCGTCTTCCAGGAAGAATTTAAGACCTTCGAGAACTCCCGGCTCGTCATCGATGATTAATATAGGCATGTCAGCCATGTCTAAAGCCCCTCTCCAAGGCATCGTATTCAGAATAAAGTGGTGTTGAGAATAAACTCTATCCAATAAATTTACAATGAATACCCCTGGTAAAAGTCATACATATTTAGAACCTCCAGCGTCATCGGTGCCATCTGCCAAAAAACATTGCAGCGATTTTACGGGGAGGCCACCTGCTAGTAAATAGGCCAAAAATCAATGCAGCAGCGTTTTGGTTATGCCTTCCACCTCATCTACATCAAGAGGCTTTCGCAGGTATTTGTAAACACCGTACTGATGAGCCATCTCCTCATAGCTGTCCTGGGGTAATGCGGTAACAATCACTACTTTTGTGCACACCCCTTTTTCATGAATTGACTTCAAAAGGTCCATCCCGTTAATTCCCGGCATTTTGATGTCCAGGAAGAGCAAGGTGGGAGTTTTCTCGGCAAGAACATTTAATGCTTTTGTTCCACTGTTCAACATTACAATGGGATAGTCATCCCCCAGCATCGCATCAAACGAATCCAGAATACCCTGGTCATCGTCGACCACAAAAATCACCCGATCTTCCATATTTCTCATAGCGTTTCTCCTCTCTTGACTCGAATTAATCCGAGCAACCGGCAGTGCGATATCCGTGCGCAAAAAAACCTTCTGATTCTAATTCCTGGCAGTCCCACAGTTTGATACCAACTTTATGCAAAACTCATACTCTAGGAGCCTGTGGACTTATTTTTTATCGCGACGCAGCAGTTTTTTTAGCAGGATAATTTTCGGCGAATGGAAGGCATTTTAGTTTGGCGGGACAGGGGGCTTGATGCGACGATCGCTCACTGCTTCAACGCAGGCAGAAATATTACAAAGCAAGTTCCTTCCCCACTGCCACCTCTCACTTCAATCTGCCCTCCATGTTCCGTAATGACTTTATGAGTGATCGCCAGGCCCAAACCGGTTCCGGTATCTTTGGTGGTAAAAAAAGGATTGAAAATATTTTCAATATCTTCCGCAGAAATCCCAACACCGGTATCTTTGAAGGAAACCCGCACCCAGCCCTTTTGATCCGAGGTCGTTGTGGTTTCAAGCGGAATGGTTTTCTGCCAGACGGCCTCGATGGTTAATTCGCCGCCGTTTGGCATGGCCTGGACGGCGTTTTGAATCAAATTTTGGAAAGCTTTGGTAAGCTGATCCGAATCGGCCAGAATGGGAGCTAAGTCTTGTTGGGTAAAGATGGCACGGCAGTGGATCTGAACTCTGCTGAGGTCCTCTTCAAACAATTCCACACACTGCTCCAAAAGAGTCCTCACGCTAACCGGGGCGAAATGGTACTTAGGCTCTCTGGCCAATTGAAGAAGATCCTCGATAAGTCGATTGATGCGATCCAGCTCTCGCGGGACCGTGCGCTGAAATTTCTCCAAAAATCCGGGCCGCTCAAGCTTTCTCGGAAGAAGTTGAACGAATGTTTTGATAGCCGACAATGGATTTCTGATTTCATGAGCCATACCGGCTGCGAGTGTGCCCAAGGCCGCCAGTCGCTCTGTTTGTCGAACTCGCGACTCCAGCTTTTTTAAGTCGGTAATGTCGTGGAGATTCACAATCAGTTCCACAAAATTGCCGTCAGCATCGGTCAACACGCTGGAGCTGGCAAGAATCACCTGAGGATTGATCTCCGTATGAATATGAATTTCTTGTTGACCGCGGCCCCAAGGATTTTTCAACAATCCATCAATATACGTTGATAACATCGGGGTCTCTTCGTGCAAATTCGAGATGAAAAGCTCTTTTTCGATATCCCGGTCAAGCCCCATCAGAGAACACGCCGCGGGATTAATAGTGGCAATTTTGCCTATCCTGTTCACGGACAGAAGCCCATCACTCATCGTGGTCAATAACTGCTCCGTGTAACGCTGCAATCTTCCAATTTCCATCAACTGCAATTCCAACTGGCCTCTCTGAGCGAGAATCTCTCGGATCATCACATTGAAGTTATTCGCCAACGCCTCTACTTCATCCCTTGTTCTGATCTCTATGTGCTGCTCCAAATTGCCTTGAGCTGCCTGCACCGTAGCCTGCACCAGCGCGTCTAAAGGCCGGGTGATTCTGCCGGCTGCCCAAATCGATAACAGCACCCCAATTCCCAGCGCTACAAGCCCCAGCAAGCCGATGATCAACCAGATCTGATGAATTTGTCGATACATGGGCTGTAGGGATATTCCTACCCGAATAATTCCCCATCGAAACTCCGAACCGGGAAGAAAAACCGGCACGGAGACATCCAAAACAGGTATTTTCTCCGGACCCCATATTCCGTTTTGAATCAAGTACCTCGCACCAGAGGAAAGCGCCTTTTCACTGATCGAATCGGCGAGAAAGTCCCCCTGCAAGTCGGGCCGACTGCTATAGCCGGCGACCCTGCCCTCTTTATCGTGAATAATCACATAGAGGATATCCGGATCTTGAACTGCCTGATTGACCGTCTGTTCCAGTGCGATGTAGTTATAGGTGGCCAAAGCCGCTTTGGAGGTGGCCGATAAACTCTCTGCTATGGCAAGACCTCGCCGCTCCACCATAGTCCGGATGGTGCGGCTTTGATATATACTGACGATCAGAGCTATTGTTCCCAGCAGAACAATCAAAAGGATCGAACTGATTATAATGAAGCGATATCTGAGAGGAATAAAACGTTGGGTTTTCCGGATGGGGATCTTGTGACTCCGTTCTTGCATAGCGATAATGCGTTAGATCTTCATTTGGATTGAGTCTTTTTCAACCAGACCTGATAAAATGATATATTTGCCACACCCGATGCGCTCAACTGGATTCCCTGAACGGAAGTCCGATAGGCAAAATCTTTGCTCAAATAGATCAGCGGAATGATTGGATACGAGTTTTGCACGATGTTTTCGATATCTTGATAATAACGAGCGCGCTCAACCGCATCAACGATACCCAGGGCCTGCTGCAGCATCTGATCAACTTTGGAGTCACGGTACCGCATGTAGTTGAACACACCGTAGGAGGCAAAAAGGGGACGTAGGACATCATCCGGATCAGGCATGTCAGCGAACAAGGCATACCGATAAATCTGGAGAGAATCAGAGTTCAAGTAGTTTTCAAATTGTGACCAATCGGGGATAAACTTCGGTTTCAATTTGATGCCCAATTTCGCCCAGCACCTACCTACGAACTCTAGCTCTGCCTGAGCGATGGGCGATTGACTATTGGAAACAATTTCGATATCAGCTAATGAATTAGGATTATTGCTGGCAGCACGAGCTAGATGTTCACGAGCTTTTGCAAGGTCGTAAATAACTTCATTGTAATCCGGTTGATAACCGGGCATACCAGGAGGAAGGATACTTCTCGCTACTTCGAATTGACCTTTCAATACTTCTGCAACCAGTCCTTCTCGATCGATTGCAAGGCTTAAAGCCTTCCTCAAATCAGGATCCTTGAGGCGTGCATTTTGGCAGTTGATGCCATAAAATTGCAGACTCAAAGATGGTCGGTGAACCAGTTGAATGCCTTCTTTACCCTCAGCTTTTTGCCTGATAGCCCCATAAATTGGCATTTGATCCAATTTACCACTGTCAAAATCCACCCATACATCTTCAATTTGAATTCCAGGATAGATTACAAACTCAATTGCGTCCAGAAATGCTCTCCCCCGGTAATAATTTGTAAAGCATTTCAGATTTATCCGTTTATTCGGTTCCCACGCGACAAACTGGAAAGGCCCGCTTCCCACCGGTTCATGGCTAAAATGCTTCTCGTCTTTGGAAACCTCCTCCATTGGTACAATCTTGGCCTGGTACATCCCCAAGGCCACCAAAAAAGGCACATAAGGCTGATCTAATCGCGCAATCACAGTGTGACTATCAGGTGCCTCCAAACCCGCTACATGATCAGCTTTACCATCCAGGTAGTCCTGAGCGCCCTTGATTTTTAACAGATGCGGCAGAATGGTCGAGGATGAAGTGCCTTTCAAAAGACGAGTCAGAGAGAACACAACATCTTTTGAGGTGATAGGAGTTCCATTGTGGAACGTGGCATCCTCGCGCAAAAAGAAACGGTATGTTTTGCCCTTTTCTCCGACTTCCCAGTTTTTGGCCAGCGCCGGCATGACAAAGAGGTCAGGGCTGAACTGAACCAAACCGTCAAATATTTGCTGAATTACCTCGATCGCATAAACATCCTGAGCATTGGCGGGATCCAGGTTGGAGGGATTGTTCAGCAAAGGCGCTCTATAGGTTCCTCCGTAGCGTTGTCCGTCTTTTCCCGGGTTCGTATCTTGGGCAAGCGCAACATGGCTGTAAGTGATCAATAAAACAACAAATGTCGACAGGCAGACTGCCAGTTTGCGCCTCATCGCCGGCACCCAAGTTCGAATTTCCCGATTCCAGCGATTCTCATTACACGACTCCCCATGCATGAACAAAAACAAATATTGTAAAGTATTAGTGTCTGCAGGACAAAAATTTTCGCGGGCACACGACCGAACAATTTTCAATATACCTTTTTTGGCTAACATCGCAAAAAGAAAAAGCGCGAACAGCCTGTTCGCGCTTTTTCTTTTATAGCGAGCTCAATCTGGATGAATACAATGCTCAATACACTATAGGCCGCCTCCGCCCCCACTTGCCAAGGCAGGCAAAGCACATGTTGCAATAACGGAAGCCCAGATAAACAACTGTAATGCTAATTTTTTCATTTTGCTCTCCTTATTAAGCCTAAAGTTAACACCGTATCCCAGTGAAATATCACCGAATAAACCGTAATTTCAGTTTGTTGCATGGTTTTAGAGCAAGCTCCATACCAAACCATCTTTTGACCGAAGCTAAGTGGTAAGCTGTTAGTATGTTTAATTATTTTTTTATGACAGGGAGTTTTTGAATTTCAGTTTGACGAGGATTGCACATAAAGCAGTGCTCCTGAGAGCGAGTATTACGGCGGGAAAGCGTTACCGGTCTTCACGTGACGGGATGTTGCACACATTTGTGTGCGCTGCACACGATCATGTGCATTTAAATACAACTATTTAGATTTAATACAAATAATGTATTTCAGGAAAGCAGTTCCTCCTCGGGCCGAATCTTTAAAAGTTTTATCTTCTGAAGGAGAGTGTTGCGGTGTATTCTGAGAAGACGCGCGGCGTCGGTCTGATTCCAGCCGCACCGCTGGAGCGCTCGCACAATGTAATGGCGTTCAAAGGCCTGGCGAGCCTGGATGAGGCCGGTGTCCCAGCATTGACCTGACATCCCTAATTCCTCCAAGTCCTCACTGATTAAAAACCCGAAAGGCAGGTCGCTCTCGTCAATCAACTGTCCGTCAGCCACCAGAACAACGAGCCTTTCAACCATGTTTTCCAACTCGCGCACATTCCCAGGCCATGGATAGGCCTCCAAAAGACTCATTGCATTGGTTTTTATCCCTTTAATTTTCTTATTTAGCCGGCGATTGTACTTTGACAGAAAATAGCCGTAGAGCAAAGGAATGTCCCCTGCACGCTCACGCAACGATGGAAGAGCGATGGGTATAACATTGAGTCGAAAATAGAGGTCGCCCCGAAATGCTCTTGTTTTGATCAGCTCATCAAGCCGCATATTTGTTGCAGCAATGATTCGCACATCCACCGAAATGTTTCGATGGCTGCCCACCCGAGTAAACTCTCGTTCCTGCAGCACCCTCAGCAACTTAGCTTGAAGCGGCAACTTTAGACTGGAAATTTCATCCAAAAATATAGTCCCCCCGTCGGCGAACTCAAATTTGCCAATAGTTCTTGCGTGAGCTCCTGTGAAAGAGCCTTTTTCATGTCCAAAAAGCTCACTTTCAATCAACTCTTGCGGAATCGCGGCACAGTTGATTGCTACAAAAGGTTTATCCGCTCGCTCACTTCTGGCATGGATGGCCCTCGCCACCAATTCTTTGCCGGTGCCACTCTCGCCAGTGATCAATATGCTACTGGAGGTGCCCGCTACTTTCTCTATGAGTTGGAAGACTTCCTCCATCTCCTTGGACTGACCCACAATTTCAATGTCCCCGAAGCGGCAGTTGATCTCAGAGCGCAAATAGCGAACCTCCCACTCCAGCGAACGCTTCTCCATGACTCTCTGCACACAGTCCAAAATTTCTTCGGAATCAAAAGGCTTGGTGATATAGTCATAAGCGCCGCATTTAATTGAATCAGTTGCTTCACGAGCACGATCGGCTGCTGAAACCATAATCACGTCTATGGAATCATCGTATTCTTTGATGCGTTTGAGCACCTCTATTCCGGTGATCTTCGGCATGTTGACATCCAGCAGTACCAATTCAAAATAGACTTTTTGTATTTTGCTGAGAGCGAGTTGTCCGTCTTCGGCAGTTTCCACTGCATAACGATCCTCCAGGATGAGCTCGAGAGCCTCTCTCGCTCCCTCTTCGTCATCAACTACCAGGATGCGCCTCGTTTCATGTGGATTAACTTCTTTCATTTGTTGCCTCTAACTTCATCATGGTAATATTGAATACTGTGCTCCTTGTGGCTTTTTTGAAAGTCGGGTTAGGCGTCTTTGTTGCGAAATCCATACGGTGACACTATAATTTAGCACACCGCACGACCGGTATGAAGAAGCATTTTTAACATTAATCTTTCGGAACCTAAGTTTGGCGATTTCATTGATAACCAGGCGTTATGCCGGCGAAGCAACACGGCGGCATCTTCGATCTGGCACCGAGTACAGACGGGCGAAAGTCTCTAACCAGTTATGGGGCGATGCAAAGCCCCCTTTTCAAAAGGAGATTTAGGGGGATTTTGATGGCAAATCGTTTGTAAAATCCCCCCTCCCCCCCTTTACGAAGGGGGGAACTGGTGCTCCCTTTGCGAAAGGGGGGAACTCTGCCCGGAGACTTATTTTCGCCCAGCTGTATTAGTGGATGAATTGACTCTCTCGGATTCCGGCTTGAGCCGGAATGACGAGTCGGACTTCACCGGCATCAAATCGCTGAGCTTAGGCGGCATTAGATGGTTCTCTATGATCAGAAAGCAGATTCCATTGCGTCAAATCGCAAGTATCGTCGGCAAAGAAAACGTATTGGATAAATTAGAAGATCTTTACGGCTACGGGTATGATGCCAGCCGCCTGAAAGGAATTCCCGACTGCGTAGTCTTTCCCGGCAACACAGATGAAGTGGCACAGCTCATTGAGCTGGCCAATCGTGAACGACTGCCGGTATACCCGAGAGGAGCGGGCAGCGGCATGGTAGGAGCGGCCATCCCCGCGTCGGGCGGTATTGTCATCTGCCTGCACCGCCTGAACAGGATTCTGGAAATTGATCCGGATAACATGTTGGGGGTAGTGCAGCCAGGAGTGGTGACAGGTCAATTCCAAAAGAAAATTCTGGAATATGGGCTGTTCTACCCGCCCGACCCCGCCAGCCTGCAATTTTCGACCATCGGCGGCAACGTCGCCATGTGCGCAGGTGGACCCAGGGCGGTGAAATATGGAGTAACCAGAGATTACGTGCTTGGTTTGGAAGCCGTACTGCCGACCGGCCAAATCATCAAAACCGGCACTCGAACTGTTAAAGGAGTAGTCGGATATGATCTGACCCGCTTGCTGGTGGGTTCAGAGGGCACCCTCGGTGTATTCACTGAAATCATCTTGCGCGTCATACCCGCGCCTGAAACTACGAAAACGCTGATGGCCGTCTTCCCCAAGCTCGAGGATGCGGCCAGAACCGTTTCTGAAATTATCAAGCGGCGCATCATTCCATCTACCCTCGAATTGATGGATCGAGCCTCCATTCGGGTGGTGGAAAATTATCTGCATCTCGGATTGCCGACAGAGGCGGAGGCGCTGCTTTTGATCGAAGCGGATGGTCGCGAGTGCCTCGTAAATGAAGATATTTTAAGAATCAACGAGATTTGTCTCGGTTCGGGGGCGTCGGAGGTCGAAATCGCTCAGACCGAAAATGATCGAGATCGTCTCTGGCAGGCCCGACGCGCCCTCTCCCCGGCACTTGGGCAGATCAAAACGGGCAAGATAAATGAAGACGTTACGGTTCCACGCACAGAAATTCCGGCACTGATCAAAGCCACCCGAATGCTTGCGGAAAAGTATAACTTGATCATCGTCTGTTTCGGCCACGCCGGCGACGGAAACATTCATACCAATATCATGCTCGATAAAAAGAACGGTGACGAGCTTCAGAGAGCCGAACAAGCAGTAGAAGAGCTATTCAGGACGGTACTGAAACTCGGCGGAACCCTGTCCGGCGAACACGGAATAGGAATAGCCAAGTCGCCTTTCTTTCGCTGGGAAATAGAGGATGTAGCGTTCGATGCCATGTGGAAAATCAAGCAGGCATTGGACCCTTTGAATATCCTTAACCCCGGTAAGATGTTCGTAGTCGACAGGGCCTTCTTCCAATGATTTCAAAGTAAACCTGCATGCAAGAAAAACAGAGAGAAGTTTTAGAAAAAATCTTCCTTGCCGGACTGAGGGCCGTCGATCCGGAACAGGCAGTGAGAAAGTACGTTCAACGAATCGGCAACAATCTGCACGTCGCCGACCGGGCTTATGACCTCGATGAGTCTACCGAAGTCACACTGGTCGGAGCGGGAAAAGGTACCGCCCCAATGGCCAAGGCACTGGAAGATCTCCTTGGAGATTATCTTACCGCCGGCTGCATTACGGTCAAGTACGGTCATGCCCTCTCCCTTCGCAAAACAAAAGTCATTGAAGCAGGCCATCCCATCCCTGACGAAGCGGGCCTCGAAGGCACTGAAGAAATACTGCAGCTTGCGCATCGCTGTTCGGAGAAAGACCTCCTGATCTGCGCCTTTTCGGGGGGAGGAAGCGCATTGCTGGTAGCACCCAACAATGCGATAAGCCTCGCTCAAAAACAGGCAACTACCCGTTCTCTTCTGAAGTCCGGAGCCACCATCGATGAAATCAATGCCGTTCGCAAACATCTATCCCGAGTCAAAGGGGGCGGGCTGGCTAAAGCAGCTTATCCAGCCAAGGTAATTTCCTTGATTTTATCCGATGTCGTTGACGATCGATTGGGTGTCATTGCTTCCGGACCCACAGCGCCCGACTTTACTACTTTTCAGGACTGCATGACAATAGTACAGAAGTATGGCTTATCCCAACGGTTGCCGCCCGAAATTCTGGAAGTCTTCAAGGATGGGGTCGACCGGTGCCTGATGGAGACTGCTAAGGCCAAGGATGTCGTGTTCTCTCGCGTGCAGAACCTGATTGTGGGCAGTAACAAAGCCGCATTGATCGCTGCTGGAGGTGAGGCTCGCTCAGCCGGCTATAATACGTTGGTTCTCTCTTCCCGAATTCAAGGGGAAGCAAAGGAGGTCGCCAAGGTCATCGTGGCAGTCGCCAAGGAAGTTCAACAATCGGCAATTTCGATCTCTCCTCCCGCCTGCGTTTTAGCCGGCGGCGAGACAACGGTGACCATTCGGGGAGACGGCAAAGGGGGGCGCAACCAGGAACTGGCTCTTTCTGCTGCAATGGCGCTGGAGGGTTGGAATGACATCAGTCTGCTGAGCGCCGGAACCGATGGAACCGACGGCCCGACAGATGCAGCGGGAGCTTTTGCCGACGGCAGCACCTGCCATCGAGCCCGAAAGCTCGGTCTGGACCCCTTTGACTATCTTGCGCGCAACGATTCGTACAATTTGTTCGACCAGACAGGAGATTTATTAAAGACAGGTCCGACTCGAACTAACGTGATGGACTTGATTTGCGTGCTCATCGAATAACTCTTAAAATTAGGGCTGTCTAAAAATAACCTTGGTGCTTTTGGCTTCAAAAAGATGCGCAAACGTCATGCCGGTGAAAACTGGAATGCAGCGGTGCCTCCGTGTCTTTTATCTAAGCATTTGTCTTTGCTTCCTGCGTACACATGCACCTCGGGGTTTGGAAACATAAAGTGCAAAAGTACGGCAACGATGTGAGATGGCATATGGCACAATAGGAAAAGAGGGAATTACTTCAGGTCCTCGCACATCAGACAAGGAGAAATATGTATCGTACTCATTCCGTCCGGCGAAAAACAAAGATCGTATGCACGATCGGGCCTGCCAGCAGTTCTCCCGAAAGGATCAAGCAACTCATCAAGGCAGGGATGGATGTTGCCCGTCTTAATTTTTCCCATGGCGATCATGAAACGCACCGTCAAACTCTTAGAGATATCCGACGTCTTTCATCGGAAATGGGAAAGGAGATCGGCATCCTGCAGGACCTTGGCGGACCTAAAATTCGCCTTGGCACCCTGCCTGTCAAAGAACGGGAATTGGAAACGGGAGAGAATGTCACTCTAATCTTTGCTCAAAACTCAGATTCCGATGCCATCCCGGTAAATTATCCGCATCTGGCAGAAGATGTGGGAGTTGGGGATCGTATATTGCTGGCTGATGGGACCGTGGAGCTGTCTGTCGTGGAGAAGAACTCAGACCAAATTAATTGTAAAGTGCTGGTTGGGGGCGCCATCCAGTCTCACAAGGGAATAAATCTGCCTTTAAGCGATCTGCGCATACCCGCCTTTACGGAAAAGGACCGCAAAGATCTCGCGGTTGGGATAGAGGAAAAAGTCGACTTCGTCGGACTCTCTTTTGTCAGAAAAGCAGCAGATGTCGATCCGGTTCTGGAAATGCTGGCTAAAATCGAGCCGCGCCCTATGGTGATCGCCAAGATTGAGAAGCCTCAAGCCGTTGAACGGCTTGAAGAAATTCTGGCTAAAGTGGATGGGGTGATGGTCGCCCGGGGAGATTTGGGTGTAGAGGTGCCGTTGGAAGATGTGCCCATGATTCAAAAGAAAATCATTCAGGTCTCCAGAGAAGCCGGGAAACCGGTTATCACCGCGACCCAGATGCTAAGATCCATGATGGAAAACCCTCGCCCGACTCGCGCTGAGGCTGCCGACGTCGCCAACGCCGTCCTGGATGGAACCGATGCGGTGATGCTTTCGGATGAAACCGCCATAGGATCTTATCCCGTCGAAGCAGTAAGGATACTCGACCGGGTCGCCAGGGCGACCGAACCATACCTGGATCAAACAGCATTGGCGGATGAGACCATCCCGAAGCTTCTACCCAAGACCGCGGCGGCCATCGGCCGGGCTGCTTACAGGCTGGCTCTGGATTTGGACGCTGCTGCCATTGTTGCAACAACATCATCGGGCAGCACTGCGCGATTGGTCTCGCGCTTTCGTCCCCCCTGCCCTGTTGCCGGCTTGACCGTAAATCTGGAAACTCAAAGGCAGCTTTCTCTATCCTGGGGAATCATTCCTATCAAGATCGAGACATTCGAGGACACAGATCAGATGTTTGATAAGGCGAGTTCCTGGGTCTTGAAACAACAACTTGCCAAACCCGGTGACATGTTGGTCATTACAGCAGGCGTGCCTTTGGGAGTAAAGGGAACAACAAATCTGGTCAAAGCGATGGAACTTAAGGAAAACTGATAGGAGTTGCAGGAATCAGATAGAGCAGAGAGTGTTATACTGGTTTAGGTTGAAGAGTGACATTTTATGGCGCGCACGAGCCACCATCCGCCATTCCCGCATGCTTCTGGCGGGAATCCAGGAAAAGCACTCTGGAGAATTATGCACGAGGGTATCGGCAGAAAGGTAAAGAACTTAAAAGCAGATTTTTATCCTTAACAAGTATACTTGGCGGCCGCTCCAAAAGCCTGTAGCGGGGGGGGCTTTAGTCCCGCTGCAGGCGGGACCGAAACAAGCCGCCCCCAAACGGCTGCGCTAAGTCAAAAACAGACTTTCCAATTAGGCACCGATGTTGCCCCTCGGCAAAGTGTTGGCGGGCTTTAGCTCGCGCTCCTAACCCTGTTTTTCTTCTGCAACTTTTTGCAGCACCTCTAAATTCTTCTGTATCAGCTCTTCTCTCTTTTTCAGATTGGTTTTGTTAGAAATATGTTTGCGTTTTCTTATTTTTTCAGTTTTCTGACTTTTTGAAGCCATTAATTCCTCCGTACACAAAAATTGTTTATAACACCTTAAAATATGTTCAAAAAGCTGCCTCTCCGTGTTCGCGAGGCGAAACTACTACTCCATCCTTGTAAAGGCTGCAAAAATGTACAAACTACTATATCATCCAAGGCAAGTCGCCTATAACAATTTACTGAATCGATGTCACGTAAAAGTTTTTTTGACTCCCGCTATAACCTTCTCAAGCTTGAGATACCTCCCTTTGCACGGACCTCTCAGCCAACCATGAAGTTCCTGCCATGCTCGCGGGATGTATTGCAGGAACTCTCTCTTGCCTTTCGCTACTCCCAAAAATCCGTATGCCCCTAAAATTTGCAGGTTTCTGCTTAGTCTTACCGCTCGATATGAAGCATAGAATTGTTGATACGTGCAGCCCAAAAACTTCCTCACTCCCGTCCAATAATAATCAACCAACCGATTCTGGAGGCCCGTAGGGATCGAAACATAGGGATCGAGCAAAAGAGACGCCAGGTCATAGGCCGGCGGACCATAGCGCATCCCCTGAAAATCCAGAATCCATAAACTCCCTTGATGCACCATTATATTTCTACTTTGAAAATCCCGATGCAAGACATGCGAACGACCATGCATGCCGGCCTGCTCGGCTATGTTCTCAAAATCGCTGCGCAGGTCCTCTTCTCCAATGCCCATGCCAAGATAGTCATTTAAAAAAGAGTTCCTAAAGTACTCGATCTCCCTCTGATAAACAAAAGACGGGTTGTATAGATCGGTATCAAAACAGAAATCCGTTTGAAAGTCTGTAGCAACGGATCGGTGCAGCTTGACCAAGAGCCTCACAACTTGCCGGTATATATGCGCGACATCTGTTCGACCGCGCTTCACGTGCCGCTGCAAATGATAATCGCCGAGGTCGTCCAACAAAAAGTGGCCAAGCTGGAGATCGGCCCACAGGATTCTTGGAACAGGAAGGTTATGCCGCCAAAGGTGCCTTCCTATCAGAAAATAAGAATCGTTTTCGTCCAGCTCTGTTCTATTTTTGCGGGGTGATATAAGGCCAATGAAATGTGCAGAATTCTGCCGAATACGAAAAAACCTTCGGTCGGAAGCATCGCCTTTGAGCGCTGTGACCTCGGCTTTTTCCGTCTTCAATAGACCGGCCTCAGAGCAGTTCTTGAGCAATAATCGAAGCGAGCTTTCAATGGAATTTATCGAATTCATCAGTGGCTCTCGCAAAGGATCTCGTTTTCTTGGTTGCCTCTCACTGTAACACCGTCGGTCACGATGCAGTCGCGCAGTCGACATTTCGGCTGAACTTCGGCATCGTCCCACAAAATGACATTCTCCAGCACAGCACCGTTCATAATGCGGGTGTTCCTGCCAATAACGACCATACCCCTTAAATCGGCATCCGGCGATATTTCAGCGGTCGGATGTACGCAGATACTTTGACCTGACTTCAGCGGAGGAAAACAATTCTCGGGCAACTCAACGAGTTCTGAATGCAGGAAGCGATAGGCTTCCACCGAACCGATTTCCCGCCACCTTAGGCTTCTTTCAAATAATATGCTAGGCGGGTCGCCCGAACGGATAAGGTCCCGGTAAACAGGGATGATTTCATGGGGATGTCCAGGTTCGAGACCAATCAAAACTTGCGGTGTCAAAACGTGAATCCCGGTAAAGGCAAAAAGCTTTACATCAGATCGTTCCCGGTCTAGTTTCCTGGCTTCATCTCCGAATCCCAGAATGAATTGATCATCGACCGCGACGTTATTGAACGCGGGAAAATCGTGCAGCAGGAGACTGACCGAACTGTTTGATTCCAGATGTTGTGCGCGCAGGCTCGTAAAATCCACATTGCAGAGAATATCCCCGTTCACCACTATGAAAGGCTCGTCGCCAAAAAAATCGAGCACGTTTCTGATACCCCCTCCCGTGCCGAGAAGCCTCGACTCCACCCTAACTTCGACTGGGATCGGCCAGTCTACCTCTTGAACTGCTTTGACGAGCTTATCGGACAGGTGGAAGGCATTGACGACAACTGCTTCAAATCCGGATTCACACAGTCGCCATACCCAATAATAAAGGAGCGGCATACCCATCACCGGCACCAGAGCTTTTGGCCTGATCCACGTGAGCGGACGTAATCTAGTCCCCAACCCTGCAGCAAGAATCATCGCACGCATGATTCACTATTTGCCGCATCAATCGAAATTTAACAAGAGGAAAGACGAGTAAGAAGAGGTTTCAGTCATGTTTCAAGAATACCGGAATCCAGGTTTTCTCCTTGACCTCACCCGAATGCCCGTGATATAGCCCAAACACTAATCAAGCCGGCGTAGCTCAGGGGTAGAGCAGCTGATTCGTAATCAGCAGGTCGCGGGTTCGAATCCCATCGCCGGCTCCAGTTAAATCAAGCACTTATCAAAATACTTCTTCGATTTGTCAGTCAGGGTGTGCACGGAGTGTGCACGAATGCTCTGCAAATCTTTCTCGATAAATACTCATTGAAGCGCTGACTTTGCATAACTTTGCTCTGTTTGCCCATCGTGTTTCCACTGTATTGGGTCAGACCGCCTGTGCACAATTCCATAGTATGATTGCCCCATTACAGCACACCCGCAATGAAATCATCCCTGCCTCTTTCGAATTCAACAAAGCAGGCGCTGGAGCAAGCGAGTGACGAGGAGGGTTGGGCCAATCTCGGGGCATTTGGAAGCTACCTGGAGAAGCTGCGACTAGAAATTGATTCCCGTAATTTCGGATACAAGAAACTTAGCGATCTTGTAAAAGCACGGAAAGACATTTTTGAAATCGAAGCAAGAGTTCGTGCAAATTCAAGGAACAAAGTTCTCTATATCCGCTTTAAATGAACTTTCTGAATTTTGTTCGCCCCATTGCATCATTAAACGTTTTACCCTCTAACTCCGCCTTCTCTTTTTCAGAAATAATTCTTTTTGCTTCCTTCAAATCAATTTTTGCTCTTTGACCATGTTTCTGTAGCATGAATAAGAGATGTCCGCCATTTAAAAGTGTTATTGGTTTATCCTTCGCAAAATCGTATGCGTCTGACCCATAATCTGCTGTTGTAATCAAAATTCCTTTGGTAGCCCCTTCATTTATCACAGTACCATATAAATCTCTCACAGAACTGACGCCAACAATGTTTGTATATCTCTTTGCTTGAATTATAATCTTTCCACCACGTATCGGGTCTGGGTCAAATGCAATAGCATCGACGCCGCCGTCGCGACTGGCTTGAGTTACTTTGACTTCCCCGCCATTTTGCATGAATTCTTTTTCAAATAATTCTCTTACCAGATACTCAAAATCCTGCCAGTGCATTGCTGCTAAATTCGTTGCATCTTCCAAATCCTGAATCACATCATGGCCCTCAACAATCCTTTTGTCGGCTTTGTTAATCTGAAGTATCGGCTGGACTGGTGTTATTGAACTGAGTACGGTGCATCCCACACCTTTCAAATATTTAAAACACGCTTTCGGATCGACATTTGACAGATCAATTTCAAGAAACTGCTCTTTCTTTGCCGCTATTGACAAAATACAGACATCTTCATGCTTGCCTGTTGCCCTATTTATCGAATGAACCCAACCATTGAAAATAATTGAACTAATTTTATCTTCAGCATCAGCTCTAAATAAATCCGATATTAGCCTTAACGTAAGTTGATACATTAAAGAATCAAATAATTTATTTCGCTGCGTTTCGGTTATGTGTATTTCTCTAAATCTATTATCCCTTTTTATG
This sequence comes from uncultured delta proteobacterium, assembly GCA_963781715.1. Lineage (GTDB taxonomy): Bacteria > Desulfobacterota > Syntrophobacteria > Syntrophobacterales > Syntrophobacteraceae > Desulfoferrobacter. Next base: position 1,571,696 of record CAWAGW010000010.1, on the reverse strand, counting down.
TATTTTAATTCCTTTAAAGTTGGCACACTTTCTTTATTAGGCAGAAGATATTCTACAATAAGTACCTTCGTTTCAGGATTGTATTCAGAATCAAGCTTTTTGGAACATGAAAATGGATAACCTGTCAAAAGCCCTTTATTCTCTATAGCTTTTAACATCTCTATTTCTTCATCCCATTTTCTTTGTTGTTCGTACCATGCAGCTAGTTGCAGTTCCTGTTCCTTTCTCTGTTCGATTTCTTCTTGCTCTTCTCTTTTTCTCTGTTCGATTTCTTCCTGCTCTTCTCTTTTTCTTCGTTCGATTTCTTCCTGCTCCTGTCTCTTTTTTCGTTCCTGTTCTTGCTGCTGTTTCTTCTTTAGTAGGGCTAATTTTTCCTCAGGCATTAGTATATTTTCATCAATAAATGCTATTATTCTATGTTTTGGAACATCCTGCACCAACCTTGTGTTTATTATTATTCCATTCATAAACATTACGAAAGAAGGTTTGTTATAGATATAGTATTTATCAGCCGTTCTTTTGCTTATATCGATATTCATTTGAACGACTTTCAACCTCTCTTCATACTCTTCTGCTATTTCGTATATTATCGAGGATGTGCTATTCTGTTCGCAGCAATACACAAGTACAGGTTTTTTTGAACTTAGCACCTCTGTTCTGAAAGTAGCATCTGTCACATGACTAATTTTTTCTGAATTCATATTTTCGTTCCTTGTTTACTGACCATAAGCCCCTTAATTGTGTAGTTCTGCTTATCTCACCATTTCCGATGATGACCAGAAGGTTAAGGGTTACTGAAAAAGTTCTGAATATTTCCTGGATATGGGAAGAATCTGCAGTTGTGCTTGGAGCGATCTGTGCTTTATCCTGGAAGCGACCGGGAGTGTGCTGACTTCCCACAGCGTAATGTTTTCTCAACCTATAATGCTCAAGAATTCCTGACAAGTTTTTTCCGGCACCTTGCCTACCGTCCGTGAAAAGTGGAAATCTTGGAGATATGTCTAAATGTCGAGTCCGGAAAAGTTGGTTTGGTGCATTTCTGATTTTCAAACCAAATCATTAGTGTAAAGTGCTTTGCACAAACTCCAAGTTTGTTTCAGCAACAATAGATACGGTGCGGAATCGCGGTTTGAAAATACTTTCCAAGTATTCTGAATTCGAATAAAAACCAGGAAAAAATTTACGGTCGGTACCCTGCCCATACATGTGACACCCCCGTCCTGAGACGGACCGAGGGGTACCCCGTTGCTGCTGCTCTCACTGCTCATCGCGTGATGCATCAGCAAACAGATCTCCGCCCCCTTGCTCCCGATAGAAGCGACCCAAGTCGAGCTTCGAGATTCGATAATCACGCCCGATCTTGCTCGCTTTCAACTTCCCCGACTTGATCGCCCGTCTTATCGTGATCTCATGACACTGCAACAGCTCTGCAGCTTGCTTTGACGTGTAGACTTCTATCGAGTTGTTTGCAGCTTTCTTGAGCGACTTCACAAGGTGTTCGATAAGTTCAGGGTGCTCGGTGAGCTTCTTGATCAAGTCTTCAAGCATTTTCGTTTTGTCTTTTCTCATGCTGCAAGCATCCTCTTAACCTGAGTAGCACAGAACTCTCTTCCCGTTCTCGATCTAAACCCTCTATTTGTCAACTCCCGAGCGATACCCTGCAAGCTCATTGACTGACAGTACATGTCTCTTGCAGCATGAATGACTTGCTGCTCTTTGGGATTCTCGATGAGAGTCTTACCGTCCTCACCGACACTGTAGCCGTATCTGATGCCTCCAGTCCGTTCCCCGTTCTGCTGCTTATACTTCAGAGCTGCTTTTGTGCGTTCAACAATCTGGTCCCGCTCAAATTCATTCAAAACCGCAAGCATCCTAAACACCATTTTCCCCGCTGCAGTCGTCGTGTCAATGTTTTCTGTGATGCTAACCAGATCTGCTTCTTTATTGCGCAGCAGTTCAGCGATTTCTAAAGTATGCTTCGTTGATCTCGTCAATCTGCTGAGAGAATACACAATAAAAACATCTTTTTTCTTTACCGAGTCGAGCGCTGTCTTCAGCCCGTCCCGATTATCGACTTGACTCCCGCTGATTCCAGCATCAGTGAAGATAGTAGGACAGTCGTAATCGTTGAGCTCTGCCCAAGACCTGATTTTCGACTGTTGTGCATCCAGACTCACCCCGTCGTTCACCTGCCCCTGCGTGCTCACTCGAATGTAACCGACGACTTTCATGCTGCTGCCTTTTTTTTAGAGAACTATACAGCTCTGGGAGGCTAGGGCAACCATAATATATAACTTTACAGATCTTTATATACCTAGGTGTGACAAGATGGACGTCTTGTCACGGAAATTTTGCAGGACATGAGAGAGTAAGTAGGGTGGGCATATCCCGAGTAAGCGGGTAAGGAGCTTATCGGCTGTGATCCTTATAGTGTAATCAATAAGCTTGACCATGGGGTGGACTTGGGACATCTGACGGAAAGTAAGTAAGTTAGATAAAGTACCAAACTGGTCAGCTTGTGTATGTGATTGACACCGCTTTGATGAGTTAGGCTTTAGAGTCCATTTAAAGCAGTGGCATTATGCGATAATGAAGCCTATTGAGATAACGAAAAACTGCCTAGTCCTCTGCCTTATTTGCAACTTTTTCAGGCTTATCGTAGACTAAGGAACCGCCAGAGCCTTTAGCAACAACAAAACCACCGGAGGGAGGAACACCCCCAGAAGCCAAAGAAGCATGAATTGCGGCTTCGGTCATTTCGTTCAAAATACTTCTTGATTTAGGAAGTCTCTTAGCCAAATGAGAGATGGAACTCTCAAGTTTGTCAAGACGGTCCAAAATATAACTTGAAGCCGAGTCATCCTTTCCTAGACTTTCCTTAATTATTTTTTCCTTTGCCACTCGGTAGATCGGATTATCCGAAGAATCATCTTCCATTGCTACTTTTACAACTTCTTCTAACTCATCCCGCAGTTCTTGCACTCCTTTCATATCGTTATCAAAAAAAACAGTTCTCTCAATATAGATATCGAACGGCAGAATGGTGTTTCTTTCTGCAACCACGACAACTGGCTTTCGCACTGCATGCCTAACCGCTAATTCATACATCACATTTGGATTTAGTTCAGTTAGATTTGCGACCACCAAGTCTGCATTTAGCAAAAGCTCGATTATCTGATTTGTTATTGATCCTGGGACGGCTATTTCATGCGGCGCAATGACTTCGAACTCCATCTCTAAGCAAGGACGAATCACTGAGTTAATCAGTCCTTCAGTTCCTCTCCTGGTCGATGAGCCTATGGAACCTATTGGTGCGATGACAAAGCATTTTTTCTTACCAGTTTGCGTGTCTTGCATGTCGATTTCCTTGCGAATCAAGTAATTCTAGATTCAGAGCTTGTAAAATTATGTTTCCTGTGATGCTAAAAAATCTCTGATGTTCTTGATACCTTTTGGACCGATACCTTCGACTGATAATAATTTCTCGTCACTCGCATTCTTCAAGTCCTCAATCGTCTTGTACCCTACTTGATAAAAAGCTTTTGCGGTCTTCGAACCGATCCCAGGGATAATAGTCAGTTGATTGTAGAAGAAGGATGAAGGAAAATCTTCGTAAAAAGAATGCAACTTGCTACAAAAGGAAGAATATGTTGCGTTTTTCCTGCAGAGCATACTAATCTTTGCTTCCTTGTGGTCAATTTCACCTCTTCCTTCGACAATATGGCGAAACTCCTTTAGAAAGGGGACGTAATCAGATGGCTTGACTGGTCCGACATCAGAAGCATGATGGCCCTCTTCCATTTCGTCTATATCAAGTCCAAGCTCTCGATATGTCTTTGTCTCGTATATCCAAAAACCACCTTCGTATTCAGGTGCCTCATTTGGAGCACCATTAAAGAACTCACCATGATGATGAAGCGCTTGCAATGGAGTTGTTATCTGTAATGTTGCACTGAACCGAAGACCCTTGATCGTATCTTTAGCATGATGATATCCTACGTCCTACAGTATTTGACACAGACAGTCTCATAGACTGATCCTGCATACCCCGCGATATCCCGCCTTTTGTATCTTCATTGTACCCCGCTTACCCGGCCTATCTGTTGGGAGGTGTTTGCACATTCTGCCAGACCTGGCCTTGCATGCACAACCATCTCGCCGTTATATAGCCCCGAATGGTTTCCATCCCCAAAATCCACTGCAAAATGAAGGAGTACTATGTCAAGTTCGGTTACCCGCACCAAGGTCGAATCCTATGCCAACGACGTGTTGCGAAACAAGATCCGCTGTGATCTCCCTTCCTGCCCCGTATGCTATACACCGCCGACTGGGTTCACACGCCATCAAGCCCGTCCTCGCAGATTTTACATTCTATGCGACTTGCTGGTTCAGGTGGTTTTTTGTCTTGTGATTCGATGGCGATGTCCTGGCTGCAAGAAAACCTTCACTCAACAACCTCCGTTTGCGTTTCCCCGTAAGCGCTACGTTCGAGAGACCATACTCCATTTCACCGAATTCTATCTGGAAGAGGCAGCATCAACCTATAGGAAGGTGGTTTTGGAACAAGGTATGCCCATCTTCCATGCTTCCACGACCAGCGAAGAGAGTATCGATTATAGAAGTCTTGCTCATTCGACTCCCTACCGATGGATCACAACCCTTGGCGGATTCAAGGAAATCTTGCGTTGCGCCCAAGATCTGATTGTGCAGAACAACCCGCTCTCTTCTGTTTGCCGTGAGTTGGCCGCCATCGAAGTCTGTCCCAAAAAGTACGTCAAAGCCGCTCGAAAATCGATCCTCACACGCTGCCGACAGATCCTCCATTTGGAGGTGAAGTTCCGGGCCGCTTTTAGTGCTTCAATATTCCCCTTCTTTGCAACGCGCTGTGCCTGGGGATGATCTACGATCGCCTCCAACCTTAATAACGGAGGAGGCGTTTGAAGCAAAAAGATGAAAAATGGGCACTTTTTTGGTGTGATCTCCTTCGCCCCGTCCTCTTTGACGAGGTGGAACCGGAGCAGACCCACGACTTCTTAAAAGGGCTCTCGAAAAAGGAGATCGTCTTCCCCGACGGCCGCATGGGCAGGCCGTCGCTCTCCACCCTCAGGCGAAGGTTGAACCGGTATCGGGCCGGAGGATTCGACGCTCTGGCAAGAAAGGATCGGCAAGATCGGGGCCATCCCCGAAATGCCCCGGACGAGATCATCTCAAAAGCAATCGAGCTCAAAAAGGAGCAACCCAAGCGCTCGCATAAGACCATCAACCGTTTCCTGAAAGACCTTTATGGCGTAACTCTTCCCCGTTCCACCCTTTACCGGCATCTTAAGGAGGCGGGCGCAACCCGTTTGAAGCTCGGCGTTGTGACAAAGAAGGTGAGGAAACGATGGTCCAGGGACCATACCCATAACCTCTGGGTGGGCGATTTCGAAGAAGGCCCTTATGTACTCTGCGGCCAGGAGATTCTTCCCACCTATCTTTCCGCCTTCATCGATTGCCATAGCCGATATGTTGTGGAGGCACGTTACTACTTGCGCCAAAGCCTCGACATCCTCATCGACTCACTCCTTCGTGGACTGGCCAAACACGGAGCGCCTTTGGAGCTCTACCTCGATAATGCCAAAGTCTACCACTCAAATGGTCTCAAAGCCGCCTGCTATCGCACTCATACCCGCCTTATCCACCGGCCTCCGGGAGATCCTTCCCCGGGAGGCCTCATTGAGCGCTTTTTTGCCACGGCCCAGGATCAGTTCGAATCCGAAGTGCGCGCACAAGACGCCCTGAGCCCCGAGAACCTCAATCGAGCGTTCAGTGCATGGCTTGCCGTGGACTATCACGATAGCATCCATTCAGAGACCGGCCAGACCCCGAGGGACCGCTACCATACGGGACTTACCGTCATCCGCCACGTGCAAATGGACCTGATCCTCTCCTCTTTCATGCGAAAGCTCACCCGCTCGGTGCACAAGGATTTTTCCGATATCCGCCTCGACAACCGCTTCTACAGAGTCGATCAAACTTTAAGAGGGAACAAGGTCTGGGTCCATTTCGATCCTTTTTCCTCCACCGATACCGTCCAGATCTACTCCATGAAAAGAGAATATCTTGGGTCGGGGGTCCTCCACCATCGGCAAAGCGCACACACTCCAATTCTCGCACAACCCGAGGGAAAGCCGAAACACAATCTCCTCGATCTCCTCGTTCGAGAGCACCAAAAAAAGCTTGCCGCAAACACCCAAGGCATCGATTACCGCAAGGTTATCTCCCAGCGGCCATGGCCGTTTTATGCCTTTGTAAAATCCCTTGCTCAGCTCTTGGGTTATAAAGAAGGCCTCTCCGCTTTCTCCGCCGAACAGCTCGAAATTCTAAAGAAATTCTACAACCAGAACCCGGCCCTCAGCGAGCCCATGCTCAAAGAGGCCTTTGCCCGAACCTATAACAAGTCCTTTCCCTATCTTATCCATGAACTCAAACAAATTCTTCGCAAAAAGGAGTAATCCCATGTTCCTCAATCACTTCAAAATGAGCGACCATCCCTTCCAAGAACGCCCTCCCATGGACTGGATCTTAAGAGACATTCGCATCTCCCAGTGCCTGGCAAGACTCGATTACTTCTCAGCCCAGGGCGCCCTTGCCCTCTTGATCGGCCAGACCGGTGTCGGCAAATCCACTGTCCTCAGACTCTTCATTGAAACCCTTTCCAAGAGCCGATACCGCCCGCTCTATCTTCATTTCACGGGAGTCAGCTCCAGCGCCTTGCTTCGCCTCATCGTCACAGAACTCGGAGAAGTCCCTAAACGCGGAAAAGACAGTCTCTTTCTTCAAATACTGGAACGTTGCACAAAAGATGATCTCACAACCGTTCTCCTCATCGACGAAGCCCACCTCATCGATCCCGTCGCCCTCACCGATCTGCGCCTCCTGGTGAGCTCCGCCGTCGATACCAATCTCCCACTCAAGATCCTCCTCGCCGGACAAGACCCCCTGGCTCGACTCCTCTCTCGCAGTTCCCTCACGGACCTGGTCCACAGAGTCTCCGTGCGTTGCCGCCTCTTTCCCCTCACCAAAGATCAAACCTCAGCCTACATCGATGCCAGGATGGGCTCGGCAGGAAGCAATGAAAAGATCTTCGAGGTCGAAGCCAAATCCCTCATCCATGACTACTCAAGCGGGGTCCCTCGACAAATCAATAACATCTCGACAGCTTGCTTGCTCAATGCCGCATCTCGAAATCTCAAAAAGATCAACGATGCACTTGTCACCGATACCATGACCGAATTCCAGCTTCCATAGGAGGAACTTATGACACGCCACTATTCCAAGGACAAACTCAGAATGCTGCGAAACGACATCCCCATCGCACCACTCATCTCCGACTTCCTTCGCCTTCCCTGCAAGGTCTCCGAAGGCTACTTCCGCTTTCTCTGTCCCTTGTGCTCCGAATTCAACACAGCCACCAACCCCAAAACCAACCTGGCCAGATGTTTCAGATGTCAGAAAAACTTCAACCCCATCGATATGGTCATGGCCGTCAGATGCTGCAACTTCCGCGACGCCGTCAAATTGATCGATGGACTCCAGAATCGATGAGCTTATTACCCATCTTTGCCCCCAATAGTCTTACTCCTTGGGGGCAAACACGTCCAATTAATCTGAGACTTCCAGAGTCAAGTATTCTGAGACGTAGCAATGATAGGTGTTGTCATCTTTCACTTTATTGGTGAGATTTATTTTATGATTAACTTTTTTCGCAGATCCTTTTTGTCTTTTGTGATCTCTACCGAATATGCTAAGGAGTTTGTTAAGTACTCTCATCCATCTGCTCCTTCGTCTCGAAAAGCGGGACAGGCTCACCTGGATTGATAATAGTAGCTAATTCCTACAGGAACTCCCACATTTGATCTCCCTGTTTATTCACGATCTCCTTCCAAATCCACTTCCCCGACTTCCCTATGCTGCTTGTCGAACACTCGCCCATCTTCCGTGTTTATCCGGTATTTCTCGCGGTAAAGGTCATCATAAATGATAATCTCGCTCGTGCTTTTATTTTCCCGCCAGTGTCCGACTTGTCTGTGCTGGTTGTCATAGATGTTACCGCTTTTGTGTTTGTGGTCTTTTGCTGCAGAAGGGAGCGGGATAAGGGTTATTGCTGCAATGAATATGAAAGTTGAAAATTTTTTCAATTCCAACCTACCTTGTTCGAGACCATTTCACGTAGCTCACTTATAGACTTCCACAGTCTTGCTCGATGCAGCATTCTATGACAGTTTGCGCAGACAATCCCGAGATCTGAGAGTTTGGTCTTAGCATTGGGTTCTAATTCATAAAGCGGTATCGTATGGTGACATTCCGCGAAACCAAACCCAATCTCACCGTAGAATTTGAAGAAATCAAAAGCGCAGACTTCACAAACCAAAGCCCCCGTCGCTTCCAGGACCGATTTCTTCTTTTTCGCTACTGCAGTTCTGTTCCGTTCCCGCATCTTGTGCAGTTTGGTTAAAATTCTACCTTCTTGGAATTCGTCGTTCTCGTAATCTGTTATTCCCGGTTCGGGTTTCGAAAAAGCGACTTGCTGGTAATTCGCTTTTATCGAATGCGCTGTTTTTGAAAGCTTACCTCGATCAGAAGCAAATTCATTCCAAATGTCTTCTTCCAGTTTTGCGCCCGCAGTCAGCCCTTTTCCTGAATATCCGGGGTCAAACCGCAAAAAATTGCACAGCTTCATGTAGACTCCGTTGGGGTTGCGGAATTTTTCGACATCAGGTCTATCGGTATGAATGGGTAACTGGTTCAAAAGGTCGCTGAGTGCAATGATTTCAGGATTCTTTTCGCTGGTGTGGAGGGGATTGACCCGAAAATAGAGGTCAAGCGCCAGAATTAGTTCGTCTCTTGTCCACTTTGGGTTCTTAGCCATTTTCATTCCTTATCCAATGATCGACTATCCACATTTCCTTTTTTCTGAGTAGCGAATCCCGTGTAACCGACCATGCAGGCTCTCACGAGAACCGTCCGACTTTAGCGCTTAAATATCTGATCCAACAATACTTGCCTCTCTTCATATTGCTTTTCTGCAGCGGCAATGATCTTTGAGGGCATGAAGTCGATCAAGTTTTCTTTCGTATCGAACTCAACAGGAGGTCCAATTACCCATGAGTACTTATAGAGATCAGAATACATAGAAAAATGTGGTTTCTTGCTTGTCTGAATGATCGGGACAAAAGGGACACTAAAGTGGGGGACTGTTGCATAAAGCTCCTGTGGGACAGATGGCCCGCTTAGATCTACAATGACGAACCGCGATAATCCAACGAGTGTCATAACGGTTTCGGTATAATCACGTCCCGCTGGTCGATCAAAATCGAAAATGATGGGTAAGTATTGCAACTCTCTAAGCTTCGCCGCTATCGTTTGTAATATTTCAAGTCCCCCATCCCCGAAACGTCCCAAAATAAGAACACCTCTTTGCACAATTGAGTTAATAACGTTCCGAAGTTTCTTGTGATTGAGCAAGAGGTACATAAATTGGGCAATTTCAAGATCGTCGGTCGTTATGGTGGGTTCGTTAAAGTTAGTGATAACAAGATCAGACTGCTTCGCTCCCTCCAGTTTTACGTCCCAAACGGAGATACCATAAATAAAACAGTCTGTCAGATCAGCGTTTTCAAGGTTTGTTTGCACCAGCCGAGCGTTCCTAAGGTTTGCTTTTTTGAGCTTAGCCGAACAAAGCCTTGCATAAGCAAGATCTACCCCTTGAAGATCTGCCTCAGATAGATCAGCATTTTCAAGATTTGCTGAATTCAAATTCGCATCCATTAAATTTGCTCGAATGACGATTGCATCTTTTAATACAGCTTTTCTGAGGTCAGTCTCGCCCAAATCTGCATGACTCAGATCCGCTTTGTAGAGACTAGCTCCCCATAAATTTGCACCTCTGAGATAAGACCTCTGAAGAGTTGATCCCTGTAAATCAGTGCCCCTCAGGTCAGCGTGACGGAAGTCGGAACTTTCAAGCTGAGCATGTTTGAGATTTGCTCCAGAAAGATTTGCCTTCAGAAGAAATGCCCCTCTAAGATCCGCTTGTTCTAAAATAATACCCCTAAGATTGGTTTCCGAAAGATCAGCACAAACCAAGTCAATTGGAATGTCCCGATTCTTTAGATGCCAGGCATTCCAGCTGTCAACGCCTTGCTTGATGATTTCCAGTTGCTTTTGATCAGCCATCTTCTAAGCCCGTTTTATTCGACATACGATATGTAAATTATGCCGCAGTGCTTATTCCCACCCTCCAACCTTCCGCGTATCCTAATCCCGCACTCCACTTTCTCAAGGCAGAGTCAACAGGAATCAATGGTCAGCTCGAATTAAAGACAAGCTCATTTCCCAACTGCCAATGAGCACAAGTTTTCAGCAAGACAATATAATGTTCACGCTTACATATTTCCTTCAAGCCACGCCGTAAATCCAAGCTCCAGTGATGTGTGAAAAAAGCAGAACAGCGACGTTATGTGAATGTTGCAGAGAAGTGCATCGATAATAAAATACTCCTAAGCTCCCGTTATCCTCTATTCGCATATATCAAAAAGAAGTTATGAGCCGATACCTACAGAGAGCAAATAATCGTCTTCCTCAAGTTCACCCACCCCATTCAATCTCTTATGCAGACCCTTCCCCACCTTAAAAACAGGAAGCTTCTTGGGTTCCACTTCAATTCGTGCATGAGTCTTAGGGTTTCTCCCTTTGTACCCATCATAGCCCTTCACTTTGAAAGATCCGAATCCTCTGATCTCGATCCTGTCAGCCCTAGTCAGAGATTCCGTCATGACTTCGAATACCGAATTGACTACTATTTCAGCTTGCTTGAGAGTGATTCCCCTCCCGCGAGAAAGCTCCCCTATCAGATCGCTTTTGTTCATCGTTTCCACCCCTCCCCCGAAACGCGAAGCGATTGCCGCATATAAAGATTGTATGAAAAGGTGTTTAAGATGGTGGGCAGTGTAACGGACTTGCTGAAGTTTACAAGACAAAATGCTATGAATTCACAAAGAAAGTTAGCTATATAGGTACTTTTACCTATACGAAAATAGGTACTTGTACCTATAGACAGAGAATGAAAAACGAAGGATAAGATTTATTCAGGGTGTTCTATATGGGGGCAAGAGCGAGAGGATTATCACAGTGCTTCCACGAGAATAATCCTCTTCCCCCATTACTGTAACGCATCAACCAGTCAAACCCAATTGACCAAGCGTCCATTCAACTTCAAATTTTCGGTTCATCCCGAATGATGCAACGAGATTTTGATTTCTCATTCATCCAACAAATCCCAGACAGAATCAACGGTATTGAGAAATATTTCTGAGCCTAATTTTGAAATATTATCATTATGATTGTATCCGTTCAATGAGGCGAAAGCTAGGCCAATATTGTAACTCACATAATCATCTGGTGAACTATGCATTGCTACTTCCTCATATTTCGATAAACTTCTCCTCAAGCCTTCTTTGACGATTTCTTTTATATTTACTTGTGAATTAGTATTATTTTCAATATATTCCATAGCAGCAAATAAGCCTATATAGAAATATTCCATTAATTGATTCTTATCGTTTTCTGTCAATTCATGACTTAATGTGTACTCGATTGCAAAAACTTTTAGATAAAAAACCTCATCTCTCAAATGTGTTTGGACATCAGCCGGTAGTCCTGAAAATTCAAGCTCTTTCTTAATATTTGGAAAATCTGCAGCAATAAGTACCAAGGATTTAGCGAAATCTTTTAGATTTAGATTTTTCGTCTTCTTGCCCAGCGACAAGGTATAATTGTCATCCCCTTCTGTAAAGAAAAGTGCTCGAATTTGTCGATTATCGCCTTTTAATGCTAAATCAGCAGGACTATTTCCATTATGATCTTTTATATATGGATCTGCACCTAATTCGAGTAGTAATTTTGCCACATCAAAATAGGATTCAAACACTGCGTTATGCAAAGCGGTAATTCCATCAAAATTTTTCATGTTTGGGCCTGCACCATATTCCAAAAGAAGTCGAACCAGTCCGATGTTCCCATTTGTTGCTGCAAGAAGCAAAGGTGTGAATCCTTTCTCTGGTTCGACATCATTTGGTTGTTTGGTGACCCTGAGCAGTGCTTCGGCAATTTTATAATTACCGTTGGCCACAGCATAAAACAGTGGGGAAACACCCTTTTTGTCCTTGATAAATGCCAATTCTTGGTGGTCCTTAAGCATCAGGAAGACTTGGGCTTCATCGGAGTGCTTGCAAGCGCTAAAAAAGACTGACACTTTTTGCTTGTTGAATAGTTTCTTAAACAAGCTCATTATCACCTCCTAAGAGGACAGTGTTATCGGTTGCCCTAGCTAGTCTCGTCACCTTAAACCACGTTTTTCATTGCAAATGGGATCTGGCAATCCCCCTTTTGCTCTCTCTTGACACCAAGAAAGCCTTTTTAGACTGAAATAGATGAAGGCAGCCACTCCACTTTGCACCAGGAAAACCGCTCCACAAATCATGAGGTAAGCTAGGGGCACAATTAGAAGGACTGCAAATCCCATCCATTTCATATTCTTCTGCCTGTATGACGAGCGATTCAGAGAACTGTGGAATACGCGCTACAGTATCCATTGTCTCCCACACCGAGAACATTTCACTACAGGATAACCCTGATCATCCCGCCCGGTATCCTCAGCCAACCCTTTACCACATGTTGGGCACCACATTCTGCAGAAAAACAAGACCGAAAAGCGCAAGGCCAGTATCAAAATAACCAGAAAATTAACCATCAACACACCCACAAAAGTTGGAGTTCCTTCGAACAGCGAGATGGGTAACAGGATAATATCTATGACCGCCAAGGGGATCAAGGCCAGCAGGAAACTTTTTAAAGGTGTGGTCTTTATGATTCTGCATTGGTGCAGAGATTTAGAGAAGTTCTGGAGCGTTTGCATGCGAAGAAACCACAATTCTGAGAAACAGAAACGTGACTATTAAACGATGGTCGGTTCTCCCAATCGAACGTGGGTGGTATTTGTGCGCACTTCATATGCCGCGACTCACCCGCTAACCATTTCCAACCACCTCTCTTTATGTGGTTATACAGTGTTTCTTTGATTTGTCGAATAGCGTGCAAAACCAGAGTATTTTCAATCATTAGAATATTATATAAGTAATATTAAATATTTGTTCTTAATTTCATAAGGAATATCAAATAATTCTGTGAAATTCGCAATGATTTTGGGTTGTTCTGCTTTGCAGTTGTTTCGGGAAGTGTTTTCAGTACCTGCTCTGAAAAGCGAAAGAATCGCGACAAACACAAGCATAAAAACTGCTAGGATTGGGAGCAGCAATTTCTTGGGAAGAGTGAATGTGGTACGATGAGCTTCGAATTACTTCTTAAGTGGTTGTTTGGGTTCTATTTTTTGTGAAGCAGCCAGCCGTTCTACTGTTTCCTTTTTCACCTCTTCGCGATCAAAGTCCGAATGACAAAAACGACACTTGACCGCTTCAAGCTTTATAGTCTCTGCGCAAAAAGGACACTTTTTAGTCCACTTTTCTATATTTGTGTCATCTGATTTCAATGCTGCAGAAGTGATCAGCAATCCCGGTCCAAGTGCTAATATCAACCATCCCCACTGCAACTGGATCGAACCACGTGCAAGCCCTTTAAAAGGATTTCCCCTGAGTTCATTTTCAATTATTGATTCTGCTTCAGATATCCTCGAATGGAAAGATACAAACGCAAAGACTACTATGACGAGCGAAAGAATGCCAGCGAGCCAAAGACCTTTGTAATCCTTGACTGCTGCAAGACCGACTGAAATAAGACCCATAAGGATGAGTAACCAGCTTATCCTTCCATACTGGAAATAGTTGATGCTACCGAACACCGGCACACTTGCGATTGGAGCGAAGGCCCCCAGAATAAGTGCAATACCTCCTGATAAACCAATCACTTGTCTTTTTTGCATTTCTTCATACCCAATCAAGAATTAGACCAAATTAGCAAGGAGTAAGCACCACATTACTTCCAGCAATTAATAACGCTTAAAGGATGATGTCAAGCAGAAACCTGATCTTTACAACCCCACGAATTGGCCCCTATTTCTGTCCGAAAGACCCGCAGAAATGTTCCGCGCGAGTAAAGCAAAATGATTGTTATGCGCTGATTCGCTGAGTGGTTCTGGGCCAGAATATTAAAAAAGCTTGCAGTTTTTTGCCTGTGACTGACAGCGCTAAATACTGTTTTGAATTGAAGAACGATAGATTGATAGTAATGAGGCTTTCCTTTTCAAAAACTTGCTGTCAGTCATGAGCGAGTCGCCACAACCACCATGTCAGCATCAAACTTACGAGTTATTTGCAGAGCTTTCGATCTCACCCCTTGATAACCATTGTTCCACGTTCCAGTATCCGAAAACAGCAATTCGCGTTTGCTATCACCAAATGATCAGAGACAAGGGGCGTAATATCAAATCTTACGTGTTCTTCGTTGTGACTGAAAGTCCTCCAGAACCCCTGCCACTTATCAGACGATATTTGTATCGTGATCGACCTTTCGTTTCGAAAAAGTCGCTCTCACTTATGAACGCTGAGCCTCAGCAGCGTAGTCTGGGGCTTAGTTGCGATAGTTGCGTTGACGCAGAGCAGAGAAAACCCAACCAGAACAACCAAGCCCCATTAGCCAGACTGACCAACTTTTTCATAAGTCCACAAGGAACCGCTCGATAGGAACGTCATACTTCTTCAGGGTGTCGACTTGCTTCATGACCGAAGGAAAGCGGAATCTCATGCTACTGAGCCAATCGCGACAATTAAAGATGAGGAAGTCGTCGTGCATTTCCCTGTATTCAGAAAAGCTACTCGTACCCGATTTTCTTCTTTGTTGCCCCGCAGCTTTCAAGCCTTCTTCAATCATACAGCGTTCCAACTTGTTGAAATCAAGCATTTTGAAACAGAAGTATTCCGATAAGTCGAGCAACCGCACCATCGATAGATCCGACAGAACTAATATCTTTTTTGTCTTGAGAACGTATCTATTCAATGTGAGCTCTAAACGAATGAACGTTTCCGCTTGCAGATCTTTCCTGTAAACTTTCAGAGCTTTTGTGCTCTTGCGCGTATCCGACGAGTACAGAGTGTAGGAGCGATAGTCAACGTCCCAAATGCTCTCGTCTAATGACTCGCATGTCTTCATCAGAGAGTCATAGTAGAAAGTATTCTGGGATTTGGGTTTGTTTTTCAAGTAGACTGTACTCTCAACGACTGCCTTCAATAGATGCATGAATTTGAGATCCTCACAGTAGAAGTCGAAAGCAATTTCGATTGAAGACAATTTGAGTGGGTTAGCTGAGTAGAGGTCAGAGAGCAGGGTGATGAGTTCTGGGCTGGGGTTCTTGAGCTTGATCTTAGAGAAGTGATACCTGGTCTGTCCGATAGTTTCGACTTTACCGTAAAGTACACGTATCTTCTCTGTTCCTCTGCCATACTTACGGGCATGTTTGTATTCTGAGTCTCTAGGTCTACGGTACTTGATACGTTTAAAACCCAATGATTCCAAGAGTTCGAATATGTTGTGTCTATAGAGTGTTCTGCTGAGTTTGATGCTGTCCAGATGAACGTTGACGTTTACGGGATGATTACCCGTTTCAAGTAGCTGATTGAAGCGATGTGATGTGGGTAAGTGATGACACTGACAGAGAAAAGAAAGTAAATCTGAAATGTTCATGATAATTATAGAGCTCTGATCTATGCGCATGTTTGGGATGTGGTTGAATAAATCCCGTACTGATGATATCTTTGTCATCGTAATATCCCCTTTATGTTCTATGACCCTCTGAGAGTTGCAGCTCCCAGAGGGTTTGTTCGTTAGTGGGAGTGTTCAACAGGGTGTGGTGTTCGTTTCCGCACTATCGAATGACTTCCAGTTGTTGCCCTTGGTCTTTTCCGAACAACCAGCTTTTCATTTCCAACGTGATCTGGTTCTTTTTTCCTCTGCCGTTTCAGGATTCTTTCCTTAGCCCGCTGCCTGTGTGCAGCCGAATAGTTCGGGTTCTTTCCGAAACGAAAAGCGTTCAATGTGCAATTAGTCTTGCATTCCGCTACTTCCTTCGGGCTCATACCCACACAGTCCAGACACCGAGCGCGTATTGCTTTTAGCGGTGAAGGCTTATCGATGGTCGGCAACTTGCCGAATCGATAGGACCAAAGTGCACAACTATTTTCCGATGGACATAACCTGACCTCCTTCGACTGATCCAAGCAGCACCAGAGGCATTTGAGTCTTATCGCTCTCAAAGGTGTCATGATTTTCCTCCTGTTTTCATTCGATGAGAATCCATAAGCTTGGTGAGCTCGTTTAGGTCGATGAACAAGCTCTTTCCGATTTTGATGAATAATTGAGGATGCTTGTTTAGATGCTTCCATTTGTAGAAAGTGTTCCTAGAGAATGGTAGCGCTGTAGCTCGCGAAACTCTTACTAAATGATCCACAATTTACTCCTTTGTTTGGGTTCATCGTTCTTGTTCTCAGCTGAGATGGTATAATCTTAGTATTCTGAGTTTTAAAATCAATTAAATAATTGTAATAACGATATGTTAACTAATATAATAAAAAAACCGTGTTTACAAAATTGGAAAACAAAAAAGGTGGCCACCTTGTCGATGAAACCACCTTCTAGAAATCTACTTGAAACTCAGTAGCTTATTTCATTGTTCCCTTGTTTTCATAGATATTTCCCTTCAGCCCTTTTCTCCCTCATGTATTGTGCACGCTTCCCGCTGTCCGTATATCGCTGGCTACGCTTGCGGTTACCACACTTATCACCGCAATAAATATTATCTGCCCTTTTCCTTAAGAAGTAACTCTCACAGACCGGGCACTTACTTATTCGAGAGAAAACTTGTCCGTCCTTCCTTAGGAAGACATTTATGATTCCAAGCTCAATGAAGGATTCAATCGTTATTTTTTCAAAATCAAACAATACATCTGGATTCCACTGATCGCTCGACTCGACAAATTCCACGTTCGCGTGTTTTGCGTCAATTTCGCTAACATGGTAAGTCTGCGCCCAATCAAGTTCAGCAACCATTCTGTTCAGGACAGCCATATCAAGTTTGCCAGCGATGCACTTCTCCAAGAACTCCCGCTCATAGTTACCCTGCGAGATCATGAGATTGGTTTGCAATAGATTGTCATAATGGTCATCAGAGGGGAAAATGATGCTTGGGGCAGACGCTCCGGTCCTTTGCTCACCGTACTTTCTTAATTTTTCATCCTCCTCAAGTGCAAACCAGTATTTGCAATTGCGAGTCCTGCATACAATTTTCTTAGTGAAGCCATGTTGATGGTAAAACTCGCGGAGAGATTCCTGATTCCATCTTCGAACGTTGCAAAAATCTAGCAATAGACGCACTTCTTGAAGGTTGGTTGCTTCTTTTGGTTGTTTCTTTTTTCTAGCACGAGGCTTTTGGGTCTTCTTTGGTCTTGCCATAATTGATCAAATCGACTGATTGGGTTTTTGGCTCAATAGTTCTCCGCTTTTTGCTGCTGCTTTCCGCAGTCGCTCATCAGCAAGGTGCGCATACCGAGCTGTTGTAGACGTGTTCCTGTGCCCGAGAAGTTTGCCCACTGCATACAAGTCCTGACCGCTGCTCACGAGTGCTGAGGCAAAATTATGACGCAGTCCATGGAAGCGAAAATCACTTGGAATTCCAGCAGCTTTTCGAATCTTACGCCAAGGGCCTTTGAAGTCTGTTCGCTGTTGCCCGTTCTTTCCTGGGAACACGTAGTCAGAACTGCGTTCCAGCTCCTTCAACACTCCGAGAGCATCTTCACTGACAGGAACCGTGATAGTCTTGCCCGGTTTCGGATCTCTCAATGTCACCAGCCCTCGCCCGAAGTCAACGTCGCCCCACTTTAGCTTGAAAAGCTCACTTCTGCGGAATCCCGTTAGCAGTGCGAATTTGACAAATGCTGCAGAGTCTCTACAGGGCCAGCTTTCAAGTACATTGAGCAGTCTGTTTAACTCGTCATCATTGAAAAACTCGTTTACCTGATTGTCCAACTTGGGCATCTGGACTTGATCGACAGGGTTTCTACCGCCATACAGATTCCACTTTCGGGCGACGTTGTAAAGACGTTTCAGCAAAACGAGGTAGTGTTTGATTGAAGCTTTACTATATGGTTTACCGTGCTGATTGACACCCTGTTTTAATTCACTTTTCATGCGCTCAATGTCTATTGGAGAAATGGAATCCAATCTTTTCTTACCGAAACGGGGCTGGAGGTGCTTGCCATAATGATAAGAATCATCTCTCCACGTTTTCTTGTGTTCTCGGATATATGGCAAATACTTTCCCCAGACTGCATCAAGTGTCGGAGCAGGTTTTCCCTTGCGGATATCGAGTTCTCCTCGCACCATATCAGCTTTCAAAGCTCCCTCTGCTTCTCGGGCGAGAGTCAAGTTGTCGCATACCCTCGTGACACGGTTTCCTTTGACCGAGACGCAGACGCGGAACTTCTTATTACGGGTAAAAGCTGTCCCGCACTTTGAACACTTCTTAGCATCAAGCCCGTTGCTAGTTTTGCATTGTGCTACGTCTCAGAATACTTGACTCTGGAAGTCTCAGATTAATTGGACGTGTTTGCCCCCAAGGAGTAAGACTATTGGGGGCAAAGATGGGTAATAAGCTCATCGATTCTGGAGTCCATCGATCAATTTGACGGCGTCGCGGAAGTTGCAGCATCTGACGGCCATGACCATATCGATGGGGTTGAAGTTTTTCTGACATCTGAAACATCTGGCCAGGTTGGTTTTGGGGTTGGTGGCTGTGTTGAATTCGGAGCACAAGGGACAGAGAAAGCGGAAGTAGCCTTCGGAGACCTTGCAGGGAAGGCGAAGGAAGTCGGAGATGAGTGGTGCGATGGGGATGTCGTTTCGCAGCATTCTGAGTTTGTCCTTGGAATAGTGGCGTGTCATAAGTTCCTCCTATGGAAGCTGGAATTCGGTCATGGTATCGGTGACAAGTGCATCGTTGATCTTTTTGAGATTTCGAGATGCGGCATTGAGCAAGCAAGCTGTCGAGATGTTATTGATTTGTCGAGGGACCCCGCTTGAGTAGTCATGGATGAGGGATTTGGCTTCGACCTCGAAGATCTTTTCATTGCTTCCTGCCGAGCCCATCCTGGCATCGATGTAGGCTGAGGTTTGATCTTTGGTGAGGGGAAAGAGGCGGCAACGCACGGAGACTCTGTGGACCAGGTCCGTGAGGGAACTGCGAGAGAGGAGTCGAGCCAGGGGGTCTTGTCCGGCGAGGAGGATCTTGAGTGGGAGATTGGTATCGACGGCGGAGCTCACCAGGAGGCGCAGATCGGTGAGGGCGACGGGATCGATGAGGTGGGCTTCGTCGATGAGGAGAACGGTTGTGAGATCATCTTTTGTGCAACGTTCCAGTATTTGAAGAAAGAGACTGTCTTTTCCGCGTTTAGGGACTTCTCCGAGTTCTGTGACGATGAGGCGAAGCAAGGCGCTGGAGCTGACTCCCGTGAAATGAAGATAGAGCGGGCGGTATCGGCTCTTGGAAAGGGTTTCAATGAAGAGTCTGAGGACAGTGGATTTGCCGACACCGGTCTGGCCGATCAAGAGGGCAAGGGCGCCCTGGGCTGAGAAGTAATCGAGTCTTGCCAGGCACTGGGAGATGCGAATGTCTCTTAAGATCCAGTCCATGGGAGGGCGTTCTTGGAAGGGATGGTCGCTCATTTTGAAGTGATTGAGGAACATGGGATTACTCCTTTTTGCGAAGAATTTGTTTGAGTTCATGGATAAGATAGGGAAAGGACTTGTTATAGGTTCGGGCAAAGGCCTCTTTGAGCATGGGCTCGCTGAGGGCCGGGTTCTGGTTGTAGAATTTCTTTAGAATTTCGAGCTGTTCGGCGGAGAAAGCGGAGAGGCCTTCTTTATAACCCAAGAGCTGAGCAAGGGATTTTACAAAGGCATAAAACGGCCATGGCCGCTGGGAGATAACCTTGCGGTAATCGATGCCTTGGGTGTTTGCGGCAAGCTTTTTTTGGTGCTCTCGAACGAGGAGATCGAGGAGATTGTGTTTCGGCTTTCCCTCGGGTTGTGCGAGAATTGGAGTGTGTGCGCTTTGCCGATGGTGGAGGACCCCCGACCCAAGATATTCTCTTTTCATGGAGTAGATCTGGACGGTATCGGTGGAGGAAAAAGGATCGAAATGGACCCAGACCTTGTCTCCTCTTAAAGTTTGATCGACTCTGTAGAAGCGGTTGTCGAGGCGGATATCGGAAAAATCCTTGTGCACCGAGCGGGTGAGCTTTCGCATGAAAGAGGAGAGGATCAGGTCCATTTGCACGTGGCGGATGACGGTAAGTCCCGTATGGTAGCGGTCCCTCGGGGTCTGGCCGGTCTCTGAATGGATGCTATCGTGATAGTCCACGGCAAGCCATGCACTGAACGCTCGATTGAGGTTCTCGGGGCTCAGGGCGTCTTGTGCGCGCACTTCGGATTCGAACTGATCCTGGGCCGTGGCAAAAAAGCGCTCAATGAGGCCTCCCGGGGAAGGATCTCCCGGAGGCCGGTGGATAAGGCGGGTATGAGTGCGATAGCAGGCGGCTTTGAGACCATTTGAGTGGTAGACTTTGGCATTATCGAGGTAGAGCTCCAAAGGCGCTCCGTGTTTGGCCAGTCCACGAAGGAGTGAGTCGATGAGGATGTCGAGGCTTTGGCGCAAGTAGTAACGTGCCTCCACAACATATCGGCTATGGCAATCGATGAAGGCGGAAAGATAGGTGGGAAGAATCTCCTGGCCGCAGAGTACATAAGGGCCTTCTTCGAAATCGCCCACCCAGAGGTCATGGGTATGGTCCCTGGACCATCGTTTCCTCACCTTCTTTGTCACAACGCCGAGCTTCAAACGGGTTGCGCCCGCCTCCTTAAGATGCCGGTAAAGGGTGGAACGGGGAAGAGTTACGCCATAAAGGTCTTTCAGGAAACGGTTGATGGTCTTATGCGAGCGCTTGGGTTGCTCCTTTTTGAGCTCGATTGCTTTTGAGATGATCTCGTCCGGGGCATTTCGGGGATGGCCCCGATCTTGCCGATCCTTTCTTGCCAGAGCGTCGAATCCTCCGGCCCGATACCGGTTCAACCTTCGCCTGAGGGTGGAGAGCGACGGCCTGCCCATGCGGCCGTCGGGGAAGACGATCTCCTTTTTCGAGAGCCCTTTTAAGAAGTCGTGGGTCTGCTCCGGTTCCACCTCGTCAAAGAGGACGGGGCGAAGGAGATCACACCAAAAAAGTGCCCATTTTTCATCTTTTTGCTTCAAACGCCTCCTCCGTTATTAAGGTTGGAGGCGATCGTAGATCATCCCCAGGCACAGCGCGTTGCAAAGAAGGGGAATATTGAAGCACTAAAAGCGGCCCGGAACTTCACCTCCAAATGGAGGATCTGTCGGCAGCGTGTGAGGATCGATTTTCGAGCGGCTTTGACGTACTTTTTGGGACAGACTTCGATGGCGGCCAACTCACGGCAAACAGAAGAGAGCGGGTTGTTCTGCACAATCAGATCTTGGGCGCAACGCAAGATTTCCTTGAATCCGCCAAGGGTTGTGATCCATCGGTAGGGAGTCGAATGAGCAAGACTTCTATAATCGATACTCTCTTCGCTGGTCGTGGAAGCATGGAAGATGGGCATACCTTGTTCCAAAACCACCTTCCTATAGGTTGATGCTGCCTCTTCCAGATAGAATTCGGTGAAATGGAGTATGGTCTCTCGAACGTAGCGCTTACGGGGAAACGCAAACGGAGGTTGTTGAGTGAAGGTTTTCTTGCAGCCAGGACATCGCCATCGAATCACAAGACAAAAAACCACCTGAACCAGCAAGTCGCATAGAATGTAAAATCTGCGAGGACGGGCTTGATGGCGTGTGAACCCAGTCGGCGGTGTATAGCATACGGGGCAGGAAGGGAGATCACAGCGGATCTTGTTTCGCAACACGTCGTTGGCATAGGATTCGACCTTGGTGCGGGTAACCGAACTTGACATAGTACTCCTTCATTTTGCAGTGGATTTTGGGGATGGAAACCATTCGGGGCTATATAACGGCGAGATGGTTGTGCATGCAAGGCCAGGTCTGGCAGAATGTGCAAACACCTCCCAACAGATAGGCCGGGTAAGCGGGGTACAATGAAGATACAAAAGGCGGGATATCGCGGGGTATGCAGGATCAGTCTATGAGACTGTCTGTGTCAAATACTGTAGGACGTAGGAGCATTGTGTGCAGAAGATCTGGATCGCCATGACCTGACCTCATTTATAGGTTTCATTTGAATCAAAAAGTGTGCATGAGTGTGCACACTGCACCCATAAGCTCTCGATTAGTAATCATTTAAAGTGTGCACATAGTGTGCACGCTTGCATAAAAACTGGTCAAAAATGAGCTGATATCGTATGAAGAGAATAATAAATAATTATCTGTAATGTCAAATAATAAGTGAGATAATCAAAGATGAAAAAAGATGTTTTATACTGATTCGTAATCAGCAGGTCGCGGGTTCGAATCCCATCGCCGGCTCCAGCTTTACAAGATTTGCAGATTTGAGTTTTTCCATTTGTCCCCACATAGTCCCCACTTGGAAAGAAAATAAAAACCGGACCCCCGAAGGCCCGGCTAAAATGTTCTGTCCATCAATCAATTTGTGCTAATTTGTAATTGGATGTGCCACATTTTTCTTTAGGAATAGGCGGGTTGTGGCTAGCAGGACCACTTCCCGCCGCTCTGTTTAATCCTACCTAGCTTCTTCAAGAGTGCCCTAATCGGTCCACAGATTCACAATTCCCTTAAGACAGACACGTTGTATAGTTGAGACAAATATGGACTTTGAGTTGCAGGGTCTGCATAACAAGATCGGTGATGCGTATGCGTTGCACGCCGGTGGTTTAAAGGGTCTAGGATACAAAATCTATCATTATGTCTCGACAGATGGAGCATATAGCGATACAGGAGAGATGTGGAAACCGTGGTTGAAAAGAGAGAAGGAGAACGATATCAGCCTTCACTCCACTCGAGATTCCATAACTTGCAGCGCTTTAGCTTATCCGAAAAATGGCCAAGATCGGTGATGCATCAGCTCACCTTATTACATGCCGGTTAATTCTATTCACTGGTCAATGCCAGCCATGATCCTGGCACATCTTTTCAGGTAATCCAGATTGGTTGCAGACCGGATCATGACTCTTTGTGCGGCGGGCGGGCCAGCTCCATGCATCGATTCGGTTGGGACTATAGATGACTGTCCGACGAGATACTCTACAAGCCGCACAATTCTAATCCTGTCCTCAGTGGGAATATTGGTCTTGCCCTTGAAGTACTTCTCTACGTACTTGGCAATCGCGGGATTATCGAAATCTTTACCCGAAGGAGCCGTGCATATGACACCTCCAACAATGTCGCAAGCCAAGTGGGACGCCTCCCATACAGCTTTTGCGGCTTGCAGCTTGGCCGCATTGACCGTGAGGGTATCCGGAACGAAAACCCCTGATTGGGTAGATGAAGCCATGTGGCCTGAGGCAATTGCCGCACCGAAAGCAAGAGCAGACTGAAAGGATATTTCAGTGAGCTTTTCACGGATGTGGCTCATCTTATCGCAGCCGCTATACTCTGCTGCAACAGCGGCCGCCCCGCAAAGAAGGTTGCAGTGGCCGGACTTGCAAGATGCCGAGCACAGGCGCTGAAAGGATGCGAATCTTTGCACCATGATCCCAGTATACTCGTATTCCCCGCACATGAACACCCGTTCGCGAGGAACGAAAACATCGTTGAACACGACGAGCGTGGAGCCGTGAACCCCATAGCGATAGTTCCCAAAATCCCGTTCGTCATCTTGGAACCTCCTGGCATTGGGCGCTGGTGCTTCAGCAATATGGACGACGCCCGCTGTGTCAGGTGGTATGGCAAAGGCAACCGCATATTCTTTCTCGTCAGGTCCCATACTGGTCGTCGGAACCACAATATTTTCGTGGGCAATGGCAGCGCCTGACTGATGTGCCTTTGCGCCCCTTACCACAATCCCGTCATCGCGCACTTCGGTAATGCGAAGGTAGACATCCGGATCGCGCTGTTTCCCCGGCCCGAGCGATCTATCTCCCTTTGCATCCGTTACCATGCCGCTGCAAGCGAGGTCTTCTTCCTGCGCATATTTCAGGAACTTGACGAAACGGTCATGGTAGTCCGTACCAAGTTTCTTATCCATTTCATAGGTCGTCGCGTAGAGACTGTTGAGGGCCCCTGTGCCGGCGCATCTCGCACCAATGCATGCACCGCGCGTGGTGAGGAGTGAAAAATTGGCCGAGCTGGGCTCTTTTTATCACTTCCTCCTGTGACTGGCAGACATGGAGAAAACGGTTCACCTTTCCGCCAAATGCATAAACTTCGGTTTTCATGCTCTTGAGGCTCTCCATGTAATCGTATGCTGTTTTCATTTCTCGCTCCGATATTGGGGTTTATTGCTCAGCTTGAAACCACGACAAGTTTGCGTGGACTTATCGTCAGGATCTCGTTTCTCTCGGGACCCAGCAGTACGCAATCCTCGATCTTCATTGCGACACCCGTTCGATCCACCAGGTGCAGCTCAATGGCAACAACCATACCGGGTAAAAGGACCGTCCTGCTGTTTTTTGCCAAGACCGGAGGTTCGTTTACTTCCAGCCCTATGCCATGCCCTATGAAGTGGACTTTTCCACCCGATTGCATTCGCATAAAGGAGTCGCCGATTCCAAGCTCGAATGCGTGCTCCTCTGCCATACTGAAGGCTTCCCCGCAACTCACGCCGGGACGTAAATCATTCACCAAGCGGTCTGATACACTCCGCAATCGCTCAAACATATCGACAGCCTTTCCACTCGCCTGCTCCACTGCGTAAGTGCGGGCCTGGTCCGCATGGTAGCCTTCGACACAGGTGGGCATGTCCACCAGAACGAGATCTTCGCGCCTGATGACCCGCATTGAAGCCCCGGTGGGAATAGCAGGACTCAAACCGGCACCGCAGAGGGTATAGAGAGTTCCACTTGTCGCAAGCAGGTTCGGTCCCGATGCCAGGGGACCGCGACTCATGATAAAGTCGTTTAGACGGATAAAAAAACAGCCTTCATGGCCGGCAAGGCGATGGGCGGCTTCGACCCGAGCGGAGAACTCTAATTCATGCATGCCGGCCTTAAGGCAGCTGACAGTAGCCAAGTGACCTGCATGGACCGCATGGCACGCTTTTCTGATGCTCTCAATTTCCGATGCATCTTTTATCATTCGCTGAGCCAATATGTCGCTGGAGATATCGACCAGATCCCGCTCCCCCAGAGCTGAGGTGAAACTGCGGGCCTGAGTTACAGTCAGTATGTCAAGCTCGGTGCCGACCTTCTTTCCTGTCCCGGAACCCGGGAACATGATTTGTACAATTCTTTCGAGGCTTTTTTCTTCTATAATTCTTTCGGCGTCCAGATCCGATTCCTTAAGGGCGATGTCATGGCCTCTCCGTACGAACAGCCTGAAATCTTCAGGCAAGACCACAAGATAGGCTGGCTGAGCCGTACCGGAGTAATAGTAGGTATCCCTCGAATAAAACAGGATTGCTCCGCTCAGTCTGCGATCCCGTATGAGCCCCTGGAGATGGTGAATCCTTCCCTGATGGGTCATTTGTGCTGTTTTCCTCCGCATTGTTTCGGCAACCACGGCACTTGCGGTGTTATCCGCTGTGGTGTGGACTTCGAAGCGCCGATTGATGCCCTCTTGTGACGGCACAATCCCTATGCTCAGTGGCTGTCTTACATTAGGCGATTGTTTTTATCAATTCCTTGTAGGATTTTTAAAGCATTGGCTGCAAATTTCAATGGGGAGTTACGAAGAAGCATATCCGCTGTGGTCAATCCGGTGCAAACCGGCATCCAGACAAACTCACTCTTCAGTTTCGATCATGCAAGTTATAATGATTGATCCGGATGAACTCGCTTAACCGTGGTGCGGATCGCTTCAGGGTATCATATCAGCATTTCTGTGGTAGGATCTCCAATACACAGATTCGGCGAATACCTGAGAGGCTGTCTGGAAAATGCTCTTTTGTCATTTCGACGGAGCTTGGCGGAGTGGGTGAATCTTTCAAACATGCCGCTCTTCTCCCAAAAGATTTCTCGCCTTCGTCTCGCAATGACAATTTTCAGACAGGCTCTGAGAGACAAGGTAGAAAGTTTGCAGAAAAATATGTAATCTGAGAAGCCGTTGAATTCGGAGTTAAAGGATGATGTACGAATAGAAATCAAGGAGGATCATGATGAAAGCTTTGGCGATCAATGGAAGCCATCGTAAGGGCAAGAATACAGCTACCATGTTGCGACTTGTTCTTGAGGAATTGGAAAAGGAAGGGGTGCGCACGGAACTCTTGGAGATATCTGACCTGAACATCGAGTTTTGCAAAGCCTGCAATCGATGCCTCAAGAAGAGCGAGTGCAGCATCCAACACGACGATGTTCCAAGAGTGGCTGAAAAGATGACGGCCTCTGATGCAATTATAATCGGGTCTCCTGTCTATTTCGGCAATGTAACCGGCATGCTCAAAGCCTTTATGGACCGAACCCGCTGGATGCACATGACTGAAAACCTTCTGGACGGTAAGTTGGGGGCGGCACTTACGCATGCAGGGCTCAGAAATGGTGGACAGGAGATGACGCAGTCGATATTGGAACGTTTTCTTCAACACCATGGACTGCGAGTGGTTGAGGCAAGAGACCCTCAGTCAGGAGTCTACAACCTTGGCCCCATGGGAACCCTCTACGACTCTATGGTGGGAGATGAAATTCACTGGAAAAGGGGGGTTATGCAAGACAACCTTACGGTTAAAACATGCCAAATATTGGGGCAAAACCTCCTGAGGCTTCTCAAACAATCCTAGAACGTACAGATATGTTGCACTACTACGGATGCCATTAGTCTGTACGTAATCCACAACACACAAGCATTTATAGGTTTTCACTTTCGCGGGGATGACGTGGGAAAGGCATTCCCGTCAGCCTCCCAGACTTATCGGGTAGATGGAGTTTCTCCCACCTCACAACGAAGCCTTTGAATTGATGGCTGCCTTTAAGCAGCATCGCTGCAGATGGTATTGAGGCTGAACGCTCTACTGAACTGATCCTTGCCACTTGTGCTTTATCGTATCACCAACAGATTCACGCATTCCCTCAGGATTGTCCTTCTTGGCAATGACTTCGGCAAGCTTAAACATCCTTATAATATTGACCAGCAGCTTAAGAAGGGACTTCGCCGATTCAGCTTTACGGTGGCATGAAGAGACCTCGGATTTGTCGTGTTGACCAATTTGAGAAAGCAGTGTTTCGTTTATTACTATCTCCGATGCCGCAACTTTCTTGAGCCCGAAAATAGCGTCAACCAGTTCGTCATCATTGGCATCGCATAGAGCACCGCACGCAAAGCTTAAGATTTTGCCGCCATCGGGTTGCACAATTTTCTGTTCAGATTTTGATATCCTGATTAAGTAGGGAATTGCATAGTCCCGACTGTACGAGATAAAATCTATTTCGGTCGATTTAGAGTAAGTCTTTAGCTCTTCAAAGAAGTAACCTGTCGAGAGCAAATCCTTTATTAGCACCTGCGATACTTCTGCCATCGCTAACCTCCCAGATAGCACTGTTTTTCACTATCCTGCCAAACAACTCCAATCCATCCCTTCAGTTCCTGTGGAACCCACAGTTTGCGGTTGCCAAGCTGCGAATCTCAATAATGTGTTCACCAGCGGGAGTAAGGCTCGGTGCGAAATGGGTATTTGCTAAGAAGAGACGGGCACGTCATCCAAATCCCCCCGACTAGCTTATTCATAACCGATTACGCAAGATAAGGCGAAGTTATTCTCATCTATTTGAGCTAAACTTAAGAATCGGCGGAATTCGAAGACGGAATTTTTCAGCCTTGTCTTTCTGATCTTAGCGGTTATGTTTAGTCGTGCTAGTTAAGTACGTTATTTTGAGTTATGCAGGAATCGATCTTTCGCCAGGACAATGGTGCGGTTTCGGAGTAACTCCGAGTACCGCACAAAAAAAGCAGTAGAAAAAATACCAAATCGTAGAAAGGTTTAAGAAAATGGCGGAAGGTCAAGTAAAATGGTTTAATGACAGCAAGGGTTATGGCTTTATCGAGACCGACACTGGACATGATGTCTTTGTCCATCACACAGCCATCCAAGGTGAAGGTTTTAAATCCCTGAGCGAGGGTGAGCGGGTGAGTTTTGTGGAAGAAGAAGGCAACAAAGGGCCCCAGGCGACGAACGTGAGAAAGCTCTAAGCCAAAGTTATACTCAAGGCTTTGAAAATGAGAATAAGCCGGAGTCCTGAAACGCTCCGGCTTATTTGTTTCAAATGATGCATGAAGTAGCGAATGATTGATCGAGGAAAAGCTATCTTGACGGTACGAATTTAAGAGATCTCAACCTCTCCCATACCTTACCCAACTGACCATCCAAGGCGATCAAGTAGCGATCATCGGATATCTTAACTACTGTTCCCGCTCCATGAGCGGTTTCAACCCTGTCATTGATCTTAACAGCCAAGTGCCCTACCATTTTCCTGGGGGGATCAAGGGGCCGGTCTATTTTTTGAAACCTCTTGTACGGTGAGAATCTGGATTGTCTCATTTTTTGTTTGCTCCTTGCATTTGTGCGGCAAAATTATGGTGAAAAGAGGTCAACGCAATAACCCGCAATACTGATCCCCGCGTTTTGAAAGGAAAAAGAACACTAGGCAACGAGCCCCAAACGATGTATTGCCAGCCAGCGTGAATTAATCGCGCTTCTTTCCGGTAAGATGCCACTGATCGGGGAGTGGCTGCGGGCCTGGTACTATACCTGCTATGTCCGGGTCTTCATGGCTATCCGCGGATGCCTGATCGACCTTGCTCTGCTTGGCTTCCAAGCGGCGCGCTTCTTTATCTCTCTGTTTCTGTTGTTGCGCTCTTTCTCTTTCCCGCTTCTTGAAGGTAACTTTAGGTCTTTGAGCCATCTTGTAACTCCAGAATACTCAGGGATATCCCCGAAGTAGTTGAAATGTTAATTGCAATTGAAAAAGCAACCGTTAGAATATTCACTGCGTTGCTTACAAGCTGCTTGTCAGTCAGTTCTCAAAGGTGAGAGACTGAATCTCGACATAAATCAAATCTGAAGCGTGTGGACTAAACTGATTGGAGTATAGCTTTTCCTGGCGAAAAGGAAAGTGCAACCCCCCCAAATTAATCCGGCTGTTTGCGGATTCGCGGTGAGCCACATACCTTCACAACTTCGCCGGCAGGGACTCGGGCGACCGGTCGAGGTTCCAAGTCCCGAAGAGGTTGAGATGAAAGCCTGCGCTCGCCCACCGGCTATTCGAAAGATGGACTTGCCCAATAGTTTCAGACAATGAGCAGCCACGCTAGGCCACGATCCAAGGCTACGTTGAAGTCATCAACTTAGGTAAGCCAGACCTGCATTAGAGAATTCTAATTTTCTTTTAATCTTCCTTTAATCTTTCCTCCCTATATTCATGCCAACGCCGTCACTAATAGCATGGACTATGTAAAAACCAGGATAAAGGGAGGATTAAAATGTTTCATCATGCCAAGAAATACTTAAGGGCCAAACAATTTGGACTGGTGTCCTTGACAGCAGTGGCCTTTGTCTGCCTCACAACAGGGCTTTTAGTGGCCTCAGGGTTGAATTGGACTCATTCTTCAGCGGCCCAGACCTTGGAAAGCGCATCTAAGCCCACAATTCGACCGCCATTTCAAGAATCTTTCGCTCCCCTGACAGAAAGACTGTCGCCTACCGTAGTCAATGTCAAAGTCACCAAAGTTGAGAAAATGGGCTTCAATCCACGCAGGCTTCCCGAGGGACCTTTTGGAGATATGTTCAAGCAGTTTTTCGGTGAAAATTTTCAGCCTCATCAGCAACCGGTTCAAGGTGCCGGCTCGGGAGTCATTATCAGCAATGACGGATACATTTTGACCAATAACCATGTAGTTGATGGCGCTCAGGAAGTAACCGTAACGCTTGCAGACCAAAAAGAAATGAAGGCCAAGATTGTTGGCCGCGATCCGAAAACCGATCTGGCGGTTTTAAAGATATCCGCCGATCACAATCTGCCGGCGGCAAAGTTGGGTAACTCCGACCAATTACGGGTGGGCGATTGGGTTATCGCCATCGGCAATCCGTTCGGGCTTAGCCACACCGTAACTTCAGGCATCGTTAGCGCCAAAGGTCGTGTCATCGGTGCCGGCCCCTACGATGATTTCATACAGACTGACGCCTCTATCAACCCAGGCAATTCCGGCGGACCACTTTTCAATATGAACGGTGAAGTAGTGGGGATAAACACGGCGATCATTCCCAACGGTCAGGGAATCGGTTTTGCCATCCCGGTAAACACTGCCAAACCGTTGATTCCTCAATTGGTGAAAAACGGCAGAGTGACCAGGGGATATTTAGGAGTAAACATCCAGTCCATTACTCCAGAACTTGCCAAAGCACTGGACCTTAAAAGGGACAAGGGGGCGCTGGTAGCCGATGTCATGCCGGATGGTCCGGCTGAAAAAGCGGGCTTCAAGCGAGGAGACATCATCATTTCCTATAATGGAAAGACAGTCCAGAACAGCCACGACCTTCCCCCGATGGTTGCAGCCTCGCCTATTGGGCAAGGTGCCACTGTAACCATTTTGAGAGACGGTCAGGAAAAAAACATCAAGGTCAATGTTGCCGAGCTGCCATCAGACAAAAGTACGCTAGAAGCCTCGGCTAAGCCGGAACAAGGGAAATGGGGCATGCAGCTTCAGGATCTGACTCCGGAAATAGCTCGTCAGCTCAATGTTGAAGCCGACCGAGGTGTTCTGGTTACCTCGGTTCAACCGGGGAGTCCCGCAGATGAAGCGGCTATTCAACAGGGCGACATTATTTTGGAGGTGAACCGCCATCCTGTGACAACAGTCCAGGAGGCGCAAAAGGAGATTTCCAAAACCACGAATAAAGATGCACTCCTGTTGTTGGTTCAAAGGAATAGCAGAAGCATGTTTGTTGCGCTTTCCGGATGAGGTATGGAGACCCGGTTCAACTATTACTTTTCAACGGGGTGCAGTAAGGGGACCGCGAATTCTGCTGCCGGCTTCGATTGGAAATTGGACCCGCTATTCAAAGCAGTACGCTGAGCGGAGATAAACGAAGCCTGCCCCGTCAACATAAATGGAGGCCACAACGTTAGCCTGTTCGGGACTTTTTAACCCGAACAGGCTTTTCAAATCTATCCTCACCATTTCGATCAGAAGGCAGAATTCAGGCCTTGAAAGTCGCCATTGACTGATTTTGCTGGAAAACGACCAGTGATGAATTTAAGACCTATTTAACTTGGTCGAGTAAAGTTGTGACACGTTTATGTACATAGGTCCCAATAATACCGAGCCCTAACGGTAGTGGCGGGATACTTGTTTCTCCACCTACGGCAGTAAGTCCTTTCTTGCTCGTGTCTAATAACTTACTGAAATGAGAATCTGAATGTGCACCCTCTTTATTTCTGGGAATTCTAATGAATTCCTCGATGGTCAAAGGTTGGCTATCCACTTCGATAAAAACTTGATCAAGCCAGTGCATTAGTTCAATAGGAGGCTTGGATTCATCAAAACACCTGAAAGTCATTTTGCCTGGGGCGAACTGAATCTCCCATGGTACACAAAGATGGTATTTCATGCGATCCTTTTGCTTTTTAATTTCTGATCCAAATCGGGGGCTTTCCATTGGATGAAAATAGGGATCTGATACAACCCGGCAGAGGAGTGGTGGTTGTAATTTACGTTGTGAATCTTTGTAAGGAAATAGTAGCTTTGAGAGTTGAACCGCCAAGCTTTGCCAGCCATGTACAAAAGTGTTCAGCGATTCAGTCTCTCGCTTAATAATGGCAAGAGAAGCCTCAATTTCCTCAAGATAGTCTTTTGCAGCTTTGCTTTTCATAGACACCCTCCAGTTCATGATTTAAAAAGAAGAGGCTAGCGTTCAACTGAAACATCCATATCAGTTTCATTTAGTTAGTCCCGGATGCGTGCTATTCAGCTCGCATTTGAAATTAGCCTTCTCCAGAGCATTTCTGGCTCTGCGGGGATTCGTAGTATATTTCTCTGTTCTTCCATATTTCTTTGGGTTCGGGCAAGGTATTTTGTCAGAAGGTAGTTGGATCGATTCGACGGCGTTGGCATTATTTTGATATCTTTGCTCTTTGGAAAGGTCCTCTATCAGCAAATCTTTTTCGTCGATATCGAGCAGGCCTAGCTCCGCTATGTAACTTAACCCGAATTTGGTAAAACCGCTGAATGTTACTTCTGATTTCGAGGCATCATATCTACCGATTTCGATTGCGAACTTGTGGGATAGTTCTTCACCCCTGTAATCTTTTTTATAAAGATCAAAGAGGGTGGTTATCGCGTATATGGTTTCAGTTCGATAAAAATCAGAAATTATAAATTTCCCCAAATTTGTTTCTGAAGGGGTGAGGCAAGGAAGGAGGCCGGAACTGGTCGGCGGTGGTCTGGTCAGGTCGCTGGGCGGTTGGTTTGAAGTCAAAGCGTTGCGTAAAACAGGAAAGCGTGAGCTTGCCGATGAACGAATACTGGGAAGTGGCGATTTTGTCGAGCGGATAATCAAGGAATCCTCAGGCCATGTTCGCCGCCAGTTTCCGGATTTTGAACGAGGAGAGCAAATCGCTCAGCTAGTCAAAGAGTATTGCGGTAAAGAAAAGGTAAACATAAAAGAGTTGCAGTCAGGAAGCCGACGGCGGCCAGTTGCGCAGATAAGGAAAAGGCTTATCCGTCTGCTGGTAGAAGAGGAGGGAGTGACATTGGCTGAAGCGGCCCGGCAAATCGGTGTATCGACATCTGCTGTATCGAAGTCATTAAGTCGAAAGTTAGAAGAAAGTCATGCTAGTCAATAGCGTCCCTTCTTCCCCGTGGCTGGTATCTCGGGTTGGATGGACAGGTAGAGACAGATGAGTATGGGGAAACTTGAGGTGGCGTCAGATCAATTGACCATCCGCAGACACTCTTCACCGAATGTGATCACAGCCCGTAGTTCCACCAGTTATAGTGAAAGTGATTGTCGAGATGATCATCGTTATAAGAGGGGACCTGGTTACAGTCACCTGAGAGCAGAACCGAGAAATAACCTGCGGTAACGCCGAATTCGGTGGCGAGGCGACGCGCAGCTTCCTGTGTCATCGTCTCCCGCTGACGGAGGCTGCGATCATCGGAGAATTCGTATGGAAAGAGCAAGTATTTGCCATCCCTATTTATGTCGATGAGGCCTTCATTCAGCAGCGCCCTCGTCACTTCATGGAAGTTATCTACCAGCCACAGCCAGCAACCACCAGGCTCACCTTCCTCTGGCTCGCCAGCACTACCTTCAACATCCTGCAAAATCCTGTGGACTTGCTCTGCGATGTCTGCGTCCCTCTCTGGCTGAGGTCGAAGATAATCCGATACATCAATGGTCGCGTTGGCTATGGCACGTTCTTCTTCTTCGATATCGCGGATTGAGGAAACAGAGCCGATGTTCCGTGAAGCCAGTATGTACTCGAATGTGTCTGAAGCGATGATCCTCCGGTCGATTAACAAGAGTATGTCATGAAGAACCATTTTGGATTCTTCGACCGTATTGACGATAACCCCTATTCGATTAAGTCCTACGTCCTACAGTATTTGACACAGACAGTCTCATAGACTGATCCTGCATACCCCGCGATATCCCGCCTTTTGTATCTTCATTGTACCCCGCTTACCCGGCCTATCTGTTGGGAGGTGTTTGCACATTCTGCCAGACCTGGCCTTGCATGCACAACCATCTCGCCGTTATATAGCCCCGAATGGTTTCCATCCCCAAAATCCACTGCAAAATGAAGGAGTACTATGTCAAGTTCGGTTACCCGCACCAAGGTCGAATCCTATGCCAACGACGTGTTGCGAAACAAGATCCGCTGTGATCTCCCTTCCTGCCCCGTATGCTATACACCGCCGACTGGGTTCACACGCCATCAAGCCCGTCCTCGCAGATTTTACATTCTATGCGACTTGCTGGTTCAGGTGGTTTTTTGTCTTGTGATTCGATGGCGATGTCCTGGCTGCAAGAAAACCTTCACTCAACAACCTCCGTTTGCGTTTCCCCGTAAGCGCTACGTTCGAGAGACCATACTCCATTTCACCGAATTCTATCTGGAAGAGGCAGCATCAACCTATAGGAAGGTGGTTTTGGAACAAGGTATGCCCATCTTCCATGCTTCCACGACCAGCGAAGAGAGTATTGATTATAGAAGTCTTGCTCATTCGACTCCCTACCGATGGATCACAACCCTTGGCGGATTCAAGGAAATCTTGCGTTGCGCCCAAGATCTGATTGTGCAGAACAACCCGCTCTCTTCTGTTTGCCGTGAGTTGGCCGCCATCGAAGTCTGTCCCAAAAAGTACGTCAAAGCCGCTCGAAAATCGATCCTCACACGCTGCCGACAGATCCTCCATTTGGAGGTGAAGTTCCGGGCCGCTTTTAGTGCTTCAATATTCCCCTTCTTTGCAACGCGCTGTGCCTGGGGATGATCTACGATCGCCTCCAACCTTAATAACGGAGGAGGCGTTTGAAGCAAAAAGATGAAAAATGGGCACTTTTTTGGTGTGATCTCCTTCGCCCCGTCCTCTTTGACGAGGTGGAACCGGAGCAGACCCACGACTTCTTAAAAGGGCTCTCGAAAAAGGAGATCGTCTTCCCCGACGGCCGCATGGGCAGGCCGTCGCTCTCCACCCTCAGGCGAAGGTTGAACCGGTATCGGGCCGGAGGATTCGACGCTCTGGCAAGAAAGGATCGGCAAGATCGGGGCCATCCCCGAAATGCCCCGGACGAGATCATCTCAAAAGCAATCGAGCTCAAAAAGGAGCAACCCAAGCGCTCGCATAAGACCATCAACCGTTTCCTGAAAGACCTTTATGGCGTAACTCTTCCCCGTTCCACCCTTTACCGGCATCTTAAGGAGGCGGGCGCAACCCGTTTGAAGCTCGGCGTTGTGACAAAGAAGGTGAGGAAACGATGGTCCAGGGACCATACCCATGACCTCTGGGTGGGCGATTTCGAAGAAGGCCCTTATGTACTCTGCGGCCAGGAGATTCTTCCCACCTATCTTTCCGCCTTCATCGATTGCCATAGCCGATATGTTGTGGAGGCACGTTACTACTTGCGCCAAAGCCTCGACATCCTCATCGACTCACTCCTTCGTGGACTGGCCAAACACGGAGCGCCTTTGGAGCTCTACCTCGATAATGCCAAAGTCTACCACTCAAATGGTCTCAAAGCCGCCTGCTATCGCACTCATACCCGCCTTATCCACCGGCCTCCGGGAGATCCTTCCCCGGGAGGCCTCATTGAGCGCTTTTTTGCCACGGCCCAGGATCAGTTCGAATCCGAAGTGCGCGCACAAGACGCCCTGAGCCCCGAGAACCTCAATCGAGCGTTCAGTGCATGGCTTGCCGTGGACTATCACGATAGCATCCATTCAGAGACCGGCCAGACCCCGAGGGACCGCTACCATACGGGACTTACCGTCATCCGCCACGTGCAAATGGACCTGATCCTCTCCTCTTTCATGCGAAAGCTCACCCGCTCGGTGCACAAGGATTTTTCCGATATCCGCCTCGACAACCGCTTCTACAGAGTCGATCAAACTTTAAGAGGAGACAAGGTCTGGTCCATTTCGATCCTTTTTCCTCCACCGATACCGTCCAGATCTACTCCATGAAAAGAGAATATCTTGGGTCGGGGGTCCTCCACCATCGGCAAAGCGCACACACTCCAATTCTCGCACAACCCGAGGGAAAGCCGAAACACAATCTCCTCGATCTCCTCGTTCGAGAGCACCAAAAAAAGCTTGCCGCAAACACCCAAGGCATCGATTACCGCAAGGTTATCTCCCAGCGGCCATGGCCGTTTTATGCCTTTGTAAAATCCCTTGCTCAGCTCTTGGGTTATAAAGAAGGCCTCTCCGCTTTCTCCGCCGAACAGCTCGAAATTCTAAAGAAATTCTACAACCAGAACCCGGCCCTCAGCGAGCCCATGCTCAAAGAGGCCTTTGCCCGAACCTATAACAAGTCCTTTCCCTATCTTATCCATGAACTCAAACAAATTCTTCGCAAAAAGGAGTAATCCCATGTTCCTCAATCACTTCAAAATGAGCGACCATCCCTTCCAAGAACGCCCTCCCATGGACTGGATCTTAAGAGACATTCGCATCTCCCAGTGCCTGGCAAGACTCGATTACTTCTCAGCCCAGGGCGCCCTTGCCCTCTTGATCGGCCAGACCGGTGTCGGCAAATCCACTGTCCTCAGACTCTTCATTGAAACCCTTTCCAAGAGCCGATACCGCCCGCTCTATCTTCATTTCACGGGAGTCAGCTCCAGCGCCTTGCTTCGCCTCATCGTCACAGAACTCGGAGAAGTCCCTAAACGCGGAAAAGACAGTCTCTTTCTTCAAATACTGGAACGTTGCACAAAAGATGATCTCACAACCGTTCTCCTCATCGACGAAGCCCACCTCATCGATCCCGTCGCCCTCACCGATCTGCGCCTCCTGGTGAGCTCCGCCGTCGATACCAATCTCCCACTCAAGATCCTCCTCGCCGGACAAGACCCCCTGGCTCGACTCCTCTCTCGCAGTTCCCTCACGGACCTGGTCCACAGAGTCTCCGTGCGTTGCCGCCTCTTTCCCCTCACCAAAGATCAAACCTCAGCCTACATCGATGCCAGGATGGGCTCGGCAGGAAGCAATGAAAAGATCTTCGAGGTCGAAGCCAAATCCCTCATCCATGACTACTCAAGCGGGGTCCCTCGACAAATCAATAACATCTCGACAGCTTGCTTGCTCAATGCCGCATCTCGAAATCTCAAAAAGATCAACGATGCACTTGTCACCGATACCATGACCGAATTCCAGCTTCCATAGGAGGAACTTATGACACGCCACTATTCCAAGGACAAACTCAGAATGCTGCGAAACGACATCCCCATCGCACCACTCATCTCCGACTTCCTTCGCCTTCCCTGCAAGGTCTCCGAAGGCTACTTCCGCTTTCTCTGTCCCTTGTGCTCCGAATTCAACACAGCCACCAACCCCAAAACCAACCTGGCCAGATGTTTCAGATGTCAGAAAAACTTCAACCCCATCGATATGGTCATGGCCGTCAGATGCTGCAACTTCCGCGACGCCGTCAAATTGATCGATGGACTCCAGAATCGATGAGCTTATTACCCATCTTTGCCCCCAATAGTCTTACTCCTTGGGGGCAAACACGTCCAATTAATCTGAGACTTCCAGAGTCAAGTATTCTGAGACGTAGCAATTAAGGTTTTCAAAGAGGCTCAGGCCCGGAATCTCTGGTACATTGTCTGCAATACCCTCGGCCTCAAGCGTTGCTTCGAATTCAACAATGCTGTCCATGTAAGGCCACCTCCACTCTCGCTCGTGTGTCCAGTCTACTCGGTATGAACCGCCGGGAGAGTATGTGACATATCGATACTGCTCATGCAAGGGTAACAGCGTCGGGTCCATTGTCCTTGGACCGCCATCCGCTCCTGACGGCAGAGAGTGTGGAATGCTGAGTCCGTAGATCACAGGGCGGGCGCCCAAAGAGAACATCTGGTCTTTAGGGAAGGTAAGAGCAAACGAACTGATTTTTTGCCCTTGTTTCTGCCGCACAACGGAAGCCTCCAGAAAAGCAGCGGTTGGCATTTCGGTAAAGCAAATGGCTGGGTGCGGCCCGTAAATCGTTCGGACATCCTTGCGCAAAGACCAAGTTGCCCAAAGATGACCATGCCTTATTGCTATTCTCAGGAGGAACATCGGGGAGAACACCGTATCTTCGACGAAGTTTTCTCCGCCCCATTCTTCTGGGGTATGCGGGGCGGAGCCATCAAACAAATCGAACTTTCTGAAGAAATGAATCAGGCGCTGGGACAGGTCGTACCGTCGATTGTTCTGCATATTGATTCCTTTGCTGGTCTCAAATTGAAGACGGGCCGCGTCAGATTAGTCGTCAGCTTTTTTGTTCTGCAGTCAATCTTCAAAATCTTATCATATCATATTCACGGGAGTGCTTTCCCACGTTGATGCCCAGAAGGCTGCATGTATAGGCCTTAGCGAGCATGATACCTGCTTCGTGACGGGAAGGCTAAACGGGCACTAAATCGGAGGGTTATATTGACATAGATGAAAGTTGATGGCCACAATACTTCAGGGTAACACAATGCCAAGAATACGCGAGCGTTAAGGTAAATGCGCCTCTTGCGATTCCGTGCCCGAATAACGAGTTGCCCTTGCTATCCAATCCAAGCATTTTCACATAAAAAAACCGGGCACTAAATGTAGCCCGGCAAGATACAAGGGCGGCCCCCTGGACCGATCTTAATTGAGAGATGGAGAAGTGATTGCATTTCTTAGCTTTTGCAGGTCCCGGCTTTTTCCTTCGATCTGCACTCGTTATCCAGTTCTCCTGATGTAGGTTTCGTGTAGCTCACGTCATAGTTCGACGTTGGCCAGTTCGAGCAGTTCTTACACCAGTGCCACGTATCGGTACCTTTTCTTTTTCTGTATTCCGCCATAGTATGTCTCCTTATACAGCGTATTCGCTGTTTGAAAGGTTCCTCCATCTCTCGTGAAAGAACATCTTCGGGGGCTTACCGCTTGTCTCGGGGCGGGCAAGGATCGTTACCGTGGCTGTCCGACTCGGAAATCTTGCCGTCCCGATTGTGAATGACCATTTCAGTACCCTGGCTCTTGCTGATTGCTCGGGCTCGATCAACGGCCTCCTGCTTGGTGTCGCAGTGAGCGGAGGCACGTTCAGAACCGCCTCGTTTGACGTTCCAGCCCCCATCGGGAGCGGGAACAACATGATGGGTGTCGCGCTTTCCTTTTGCCATTCAGGTCTCCTTTTAGTTTCGGGTAACAGCTTATGGGCTTTTCCGGACACATTCATCACGTCCTTACTTGCTATATGCCGGTGAAAATTGAAAATTTGCATGGCGAGGACAAAAATCGTATGCTCTGGGGCATATTTAAATAGGAGGAGCTTGCCATGGATAAGGAGAAGAGGCGGCTGTTCGAGGAGGCTGACTGGGACCGCCTCCCCTTAGCGCTCGCCAAATATGCAGAGTGGTTAATCCGCCGCAGACGGTGGCGCACCGGTTCGGGAAATATTCTTGCGGAAGGGAAGTGCTGCGAAGATCTTGTCCAGGAGGCGGTGAAGAGAGCGTTTGATGAAAGCAGGAAATGGAACCCTGAAAGGGTGGACCTTTTAACCTTTTTGAAGGGGATTGTAAGAAGCCTCGTGAGCCACCTTGTCGAATGCGATGATAACAAGTTTACCGTGGCTGGCATGGACGATGAAACTCAGCTCGAACGAGAGCGCAATGAAGTGGAACCATACGGCCCCGATCCGCCTCCATCGCCGGAGGAACTCGTACTTGCTGGCGAACGGCAAGGCCGTATATACCGGATGGTGCTCGATGAAGTAAATGGGAAACCGGAATTGGAGGACGTGGCGCTCTGTCTCATGGACGGCATACATAAAGCGAGGGAGATAGCTGAGACCACAGGGATTAAAATAGAACGCGTGTATCAATTAAAGCGTCAATTTAACACCATACTTGATTCATTGGCCAGGAAGGCAGACCTGCCGCCGGTGAAAGGGAGGCCGTGATGGAAGAGAAAGACAAAGATCGACTCGAAACGGAGCGCTTTCTCGACAGCCTTCTTGAATTCGTGTCAGACTGTTCCGATCAGACGACAGAAGATTTGAAAGCCGAGCTGCGGAAAGATGGAATAAATACCGATCAACTAGTGAGAAATGTGAAGAGTATTGTGGCATCAAAGATTAATGAGTCACGGCTTGGCTGGCAGAAGGAAGCGCAAGAGAAGGCACAGAAGGTACTCGGCAAGATGGCTGCGGCGGCAGCCAAGGCAGGAGAGCTGCTGTCTAGAAATGAAATTTTGGAACGTATCCGATTACTCGTTGCTGCCCATGGCCCGGAGCTTTCCTTGGAGCATCGGAAACTTGAATCGATGACTGAGGATGATCTGCGAAACGCCTTAAAGGACCTAGAGGAACTGATCGCCCTAAAAGAGCGTGAGCATAAGCGTGATCCGGAAAAGGACGGCTGATCTATGGCGAATCCTATAAAAGTCGCGCAGGCCATTATAGACGAATTGGAAATCCGTGCACCGTTGGAGATTGATGTGGAGCTGATCGCGGCTTCGCGAAATGTCTTTGTTCGAGATGGTCCCCTTGCCGGCGCGGAGGCACGGATGGTCAGGTTGGAAGACCGGGCGCTTGTTACACTATCATCCCACATTAGACATGAGGAGCGGCGGCGCTTCAACATCGGTCATGAACTCGGACATTTCGAGCTTCACAAAGCTTCTGTGCTACTCTCTTGCACAGCGGCCGACATGAACGACTGGACAGATAAGAACAGAAAAGAGACTGAGGCGAATCGGTTCAGTGCCGAGCTGCTCATGCCCGATTTCCTGTTCCGGCCAAGGTGCATTGGTGTGCCTGGAGTGAAAATACTGAAAAGCCTGGCCAAAGAATTCCGGACGTCATTTACCTCGACTTCCATAAAATATCTTGAAACGACAGGAGAACCCTGCGCTTTGTTCTTCTGCCAGAATCGCAAAATTGGGTGGCGAACGAAGAACGGCAGTTTCCATTACTACCTACGAAATGAGGGCGAGCCCGTCCATGGATATTCCTACGCGGATGATGCCTTTGCGGGCAAGAAAATCCCCGACGACGGCGGACTGGTGCCCGCCTACGCCTGGATTAACGACAGCCGAGTTGATCCGGATGCGGAGATCAAAGAAGCGACCTGCTATTTCTCATCCTATAATGCCTCATTAACCTTATTGTGGATTAATGAGGACATTGGAGGCGGAAGCTGGGAAGAGGAGAAATACCAGGATGAACGAGAGGAAGACGAGTGCAGCAGTGAGTGGGAGCCGATGACCTTTCATAAAAACAAGAGAAAGAGATAAGGCGTTCTGGATTTTTCCGGCTCCTGCAGGACAAGAGGCTTCGTTTTTTCCTCACCGCGCCAACAGGTCAAAACGGCGTGATGCAGTGATCTCATTGTATCGAAATACCATATAACGTTAGCCTGTTGTGGCCTCCTTCGCTTATCCGCACCACTTGCAATCGGCAATCATTTTTTTCTTGTCGGTGAATTAATAATCATATCACCCGGCAACAACCTCCAGATCCCAAGGTACTTCGCGCGGGCGCTCTTTTCCAAAGTCTTGTATTCAGGTGGTGCATTGGGCAAAGCGACGGCCCATCCGTTTTCCAGCATATAGGCACTCAGATCCTCCCCTTGCGAAGTGCACCGTGCATTGATGCTTCTATCCGCATTTCGACACATTTCATGGCAGTGAACGAAGTATGGATCGATCTTCAATTCCAGCATCAAGATAGCCCTGGGGCCACATCTCGGCGGTCGCATAAAAGTAAGGCACGATTCATAAGTCGGAGGTATTCTGATACCGTAAAGCCAGATGGTTCGCCCTTGGACTCGAAGCGACCCGTCGTCCTTGACGATTGCATAACTATTGTAATCGGCCGCATGAGCCGTTATAGGCAACAACAATAACATCAGCAGCAAAAAGGTTATCTTCATTCGCATCACCTGAGCCTCACAAAACATAGCGCGTCAATCCACACAGGAACCGGTACATTTGGACCGGAATAAAAAGGTAGCCTCTTATGAGTGAATGTTTGTCGATAATGCCGACCTGCATCAAACTCATTATAAGCGAGCCTGCGAATGCTGGCAAACGGACATGACCCGATGGTCATAACCAAACATGAAAGTTGACTCGATCACCCAACTTTTCTTTCCGCGCGCCCTCGCCTGGAAACACGTCAGAAAATGTTCTTTTTGTCATTTCGAATTACGCCTCAGCGTGACGAGAAATCTGTTAAATCGACCCGTTGTGTGAGAGTAAAATTTCGCGCCTTCGGCTCGAAATGACAATTCCTGAGCAGTCTTTTTGAGTTTGCGGGGATAATGGCGGTAGCCCCAAAAAGTCTCAGTATGAGCTCAGATTTTCAACCTGAAACTGGTATATTTAAAAAAATGCTGCCACGGGAGGTTCGTTTTTTGATATAGATCGTGCTGTGGTTAGACTTGACAAGACATTGGTAACCTCCATCGAATTTTAGGATAATTCATGTGCTCCATTCGGAACGGTAGGTGGATTGCTGCAGTATCAGTGATTATGGTTTTGGCATTGGCTGGTGCCTGCGCAACTTTCAGTAAAAACAAAAATACCGGCAAAGCTCTGGCCGCCGCTGTCGAAGGCTTCAATACGGCTCTGCGCTGGGGCGATTTTAAGGTTGCATCTACATTTGTTGCCCCTGCTTTGCAGGAACAATTCTGGCGGCAGTCGGACATAATGGAAGGCCGAATAAGATTGACTGAGTACGATGTCAGGTACATGATTTGGGAGGCAACCGAAGGTCCCTCGCCTGTAATCGTAAGATTTCGCTATTACACCACAGATGATCCCAGCCTGAAGACTGAAACAGTCCGTCAGTTATGGCGATATAGTGAGGAAACCGAAAACTGGCAGGTAACTCAGTCCGGATTAGAAGCCCTGATGCCTCGTTAGGGACCGTTGCAGAAATGGGTGCAAGGATAACAAACAAACGGTAAAATTTTATAACAACTTTGGAGAATGCTACTTTTCGATGAGACTGGAATTTGATATAGATCCAGGTTTAGCGATTCCATCGGTAACCATCCGTCATGCGGGCGAATTAACGTCAGAGCGGCATCTTCGACCCGGCATCCAGTGGGTGGATCGATCTTTGTGGATTCCTGCTCTGCGCTTAAAACCCTGGTGGAAAAGGTGCGCAGGGATGACAATTGTAGCTTCACCTGAGTAAGAATCGCTAGAGTCAGACACCCCCGGCGAAGCCGGTGGCTTGATGAGCGGGGCCGTCTCAAAGACGGTCGCCCTAGTTCCAAGTTCAGTGGTTACGTGTAGGGAGTTCTTTCAAGTATGAACAGCCTAAAACCGACCGTCATCTCCGGATTCTTGCTCCCGTATGTAAGTGCGAACCTGTTCGAGTTCGAAACCAACCGTCGAAACAGCATAGCCTCTTGCCCAGAAATGTTCGCCTGTAAAGTTGCGCTGTCTTCCTCCAAATTGTCTGGCAATCGCAATGGCACTTTTCCCTTTGAGAAAGCCTATCACGGAGGCTACCGAATGTTTCGGCGGAATTGCGATACACATGTGGACATGATCTGTCATCAGATGCCCTTCAAGAATCTGGCATTCCTTCTGGCGTGCCAGTTCATGAAATATGGGGCCAAGATTTCTGCGAATTTGTCCAAACACCGTCTTTCTCCGGCGTTTGGGAACGAAAACAACATGATACTTGCAATTCCACTTTGAATGGGACAAGCTTTGGTAAGGTTCTGTCATGGAATTCTCCTCTGGTATTCAAGCTCATCAAACCACCGGAGGAGAATTCTACTCCTGGAACGCTCAAAGCTTTGCAAGTCTCACTGGTCGAACCAGTGGCTTACCAATTTGAGTTAGGATAGATTTTGCCACACAAAGCTTTAAGTTGTGAGTTTATGTTTGTTATCTATTTGCTCACAGAATACAATTAGGCAAAGATGTGAAAACGTCTTGAATAAGTAACCTTTGGACCCTCTGGAAGAGCCGAGTAATTCACCCTTGACTCATCCTGATCATGCTATAATAAAAAGTTAGCAAATACGCGAAGCAAGGAGGCTGTGGTTTTGAGTCCTTTCTACAAGAACTTAGCCCTTTGGCTGGTGATCAGTCTGATGGTGATTCTTCTATTTAATATGTTTCATCAACCTCAACAGACCAGCCATCAAATTAACTATAGTCAATTCATGACTTCGGTTGAAAAAGGAGAAGTCTCACAGGTCACCATCCAAGGCGACAATATTTCCGGGGTTTACGCTGACGGCAAGCCTTTCCGCACCTTTGCGCCGCGTGATGCGGATCTGATTCGCACCCTCAGAGAGCACGGCGTCGAAATACAGGTCAAACCCCAGGAAGAATCCCCATGGTACATGACTATCCTGATTAGCTGGTTCCCGATGCTTCTGCTTGTTGGGGTGTGGATTTTTTTCATGCGTCAAATGCAAATGGGTGGCGGCAAAGCAATGAGCTTCGGCAAGAGTCGTGCTCGCCTGCTGAGTGAAAGCTCAAAGAAGGTCACTTTTGATGATGTAGCGGGAATTGATGAGGCAAAAGAAGAGCTTCACGAGATCGTCGAATTTCTGAAGGACCCTAAGAAGTTTACTCGCCTGGGAGGAAGAATACCCAAGGGTGTGCTTTTGGTCGGGGCCCCCGGTACCGGTAAAACTCTGCTGGCAAGAGCTATCGCAGGAGAAGCCGGCGTCCC
Organism: uncultured delta proteobacterium; assembly: GCA_963781715.1. Taxonomy (GTDB): domain Bacteria; phylum Desulfobacterota; class Syntrophobacteria; order Syntrophobacterales; family Syntrophobacteraceae; genus Desulfoferrobacter. The sequence continues at coordinate 1,527,139 of CAWAGW010000010.1, read as the reverse complement.
TTTTTTCTCCATCAGTGGCTCTGATTTCGTGGAAATGTTTGTGGGAGTCGGTGCCTCTCGCGTGCGCGATCTGTTTTTGCAGGGCAAGAAAAATGCTCCCTGCCTCATCTTCATTGATGAAATTGATGCCGTCGGAAGACATCGAGGAGCCGGTTTGGGAGGCGGCCACGATGAACGTGAACAAACCCTCAATCAGTTGCTGGTCGAAATGGATGGTTTTGAATCCAACGAAGGCGTGATTCTCATTGCAGCGACCAACCGCCCTGATGTTCTAGATCCCGCACTATTGCGCCCAGGTCGATTCGATCGGCAGGTGGTTGTTCCCGTTCCGGACATTCGCGGTCGTGAAGGAATCCTTAGCGTTCACATGCGTAAAAAACCTCTTGCCGCCGATGTGGACAATAGGACGCTGGCAAAAGGCACACCGGGCTTCTCCGGGGCAGATCTCGAAAATCTCGTTAACGAAGCGGCCTTGTTGGCGGCTAGAAAAAATAAAGACGCAATCGACATGTCTGATTTCGAGGAAGCCAAAGACAAAGTGATGATGGGCCTCGAGCGCAAGAGCATGTTCCTGACTGAAGAACAGAAGCGCACCACGGCGTATCACGAGGCCGGGCATGCGCTGGTGGCAAGGATGCTTCCCGGAGCCGACCCTTTACACAAGGTTACCATCATACCGCGCGGCCGCGCATTGGGCCTCACCCAGCAGCTTCCGCAGGACGACCGCCATACGTATTCAAGGGACTATCTGGTGGACAGTATTGCTATTTTGATGGGAGGTCGAGTGGCCGAGGAGCTGGTTTTCAATCAGCGCACCACTGGAGCATCCAATGACATCGAGCGAGCTACTCAGATGGCGCGTCGGATGGTTTGCGAATGGGGCATGAGTGAAAAAATGGGGCCGCTGAGTTTTGGTAAACGCGAGGAACAGATATTTCTCGGAAGAGAGATAGCTCAGCACCGGGATTACAGTGAGGCGACGGCTATTCGCATCGATGAGGAAGTGCGCACAATCATAGAAGAAAATTATCAGCGCGCCAAAGATATACTCACCCAGCACACCGACCTGCTCAACCTCATCGCCACGGCTTTGCTGGAAAAGGAGACGCTGGATATTCGCGATATTGACAAAATCATCGGCGAGACTAAGCCGGAACTTCTGAAAGAGCTTCCGACCAAAGAAGAGCAACCGCCGGATTCCGGATTGGTCATTTCTCCACCTATGGAAGCTTCTTCTGCTGCACCGGTAGAAGAAGCGTCACAGCCCGAAGAAGAAAATTCCAATCCGGAGGAAACGGCCGATCCACCGGAGGAAAGCGGTATATCTTAGCAGGAGAAACCAGCCTATGAGCGTCTCTCCTCGCAAAGCATATACGCTTCAGTTAAAATCCACTAAACTGGAACTGGGCCGTCGCACCCTGATCATGGGAATCCTGAATGTCACTCCGGATTCCTTTACCGACGGAGGTGTTTTTTTTAAATTCGAGGCAGCAGTCACGCAAGCCCGAAAAATTATCTCCGAGGGCGCAGATATCCTGGACATTGGAGGAGAATCGACCCGGCCCTTTTCTGAACCCGTTTCGACCGATCAGGAACTGCACCGGGTTCTGCCTGTCATAGAGGCGGTTCGCAAAGTCAGTGATATCCCCATTGCAATCGACACAACCAAAGCCGAAGTGGCTCGCCGCGCTCTGGAAGCCGGGGCAGACATCGTTAACGATGTGAGCGCACTACGCTTTGACAACCGTATGTCAGAATTGATTGCCGCCACCGGCGTCCCTGTGATACTCATGCACATGCAGGGAAAACCCAGGACCATGCAGAAAAATCCTACATATGCTTCTCTTTTTTCCGAAGTCATTGCTTTCCTTCAAGAGCGCGTTGGTTTTGCCATCCAAAACGGTGTGGCAAGAGAGCAAATCATAGTTGACCCGGGGATCGGGTTCGGCAAAACCATTAATCATAATTTGCTATTAATCAGGGATTTGGATCTTCTCCAGTGTCTAGACCGCCCCATCCTGCTGGGTGCGTCGCGAAAACGCTTCATCGGGAGCATTCTTGATCGTCCTGAACAAGAACGGGAAATTGGGACGGCAGTCGTGAATAGTTTTGGTGTTGCTGCCGGGGCACATATCATTCGAGTCCATGACGTAGCTACCAACAAACAGGTCGCGTTGTTGGGCGATGCCCTTCGCAATGCTGTCCAGTAAAGACATTTACCGATCGCACTTCACAAGGAATCAGCGATGAAGAAATTATTCGGAACCGACGGAATTCGTGGGGTAGCCAATGTGCCCCCCATGACCACTGACATTGCTTTGAAAGTGGGATGCAGTACCGCTCATGTTTTCAAAAATAAACACCGCCGCCCCAAGATTATTATCGGCAAAGACACTCGCCTATCCGGATATATGATCGAATACGCCATTACTTCCGGGATCTGCTCCATGGGTGTCGATGTCTTGCTGGTTGGACCGCTGCCCACTCCCGGCATTGCCTTCATTACGTGCAGCATGAGGGCTGATGCGGGCATCGTGATTTCCGCATCGCATAATCCCTATGAATACAACGGAATCAAGATCTTCGCCGCAGACGGATTCAAACTTCCCGATGAAACAGAAAAGTTCATGGAAGACCTCATTTTGAGTGGCGAAATCGAACGTCTGCCGCGTCCCTCTAGTTCCGAAATCGGCCGCGCGCGCCGTATCGATGATGCCCAGGGGCGTTATATTGTATACCTCAAAACAACCTTCCCCGGAGCACTGAGCATGGAAGGTTTGAAACTGGTTATCGACTGTGCGCATGGTGCAGCCTATAAAGTGGCTCCTACAGTTTTTGAAGAACTGGGCGCCGAAGTCATCGTGACCGGTGACATCCCTAATGGCAAAAATATCAATGAAAAGCGCGGCTCACTATATCCCGAACATATGGCGGAACTGGTGCGTAAACATGGTGCCGACGCTGGATTCGCCTTCGATGGTGACGCCGATAGGGTGGTATTTGCGGATGAAAAAGGCGAAATTCTTGATGGAGATCAATTGATGGCCATTTGCGCTAGTCACTATGTCAAGAACAATAGCCTTAACGGTAAGACGGTCGTCGCCACTATCATGAGCAATTTGGGACTGGAAATGGCGATTCGAAGAATCGGTGGCTGCCTTCTGCGAACCCCGGTAGGAGACCGCTACGTGGTGGAGCAGATGAGGCAGGGAGGATACAACCTTGGCGGCGAACAATCCGGACATCTGATTTTTCTTGATTACAGCACCACAGGCGACGGTATTCTCTCCGCCTTGCAGGTGTTGGCAGTTATGTTGCGCGAACAACGCCCTCTCTCTGAACTTAAGCAGGCAATGGAACTCTACCCCCAAACACTATTGAACGTTCCCATCAAGAACCTTAGATCCATCGATGACATTCCTGAACTGGTCGGATTGAAGAAAGACATCGAAGGACGTCTTGGCAACGAAGGACGTCTGGTGATTCGGCCATCCGGAACCGAGCCGGTGGTGCGAGTGATGGTCGAAGGAATCGACCAGGGATTGATCGAAAGCACAGCAAATGAAATGGCCTTTCATATACAAAAATACATGGCTTAAGAACAGGACATCCCCATGCTGCTAGCTATGGATATCGGCAACACCAATACAGTCCTGGGAATCTTTGTGGGAGAGCAATTGATTCAGGATTGGCGCATCCGCACCGAAGTTAACGCTACCACGGATGAATATGGAATTTTGATGCGCAGTCTGTTTGCAGCAAATGATCTTGCGCCTGAGGAAGTTAAGCACGTGATCGTCTCGTGTGTGGTTCCACCGGTCCTCAACGCAGCAGAGGGCTTCTGCCGAAAGTACTTGCGTATCGACCCGCTTATTGTAGGACCCGGGATAAAGACTGGAATGCCCATCTTTTACGACAATCCCAAAGAGGTTGGAGCGGACCGCATAGTCAACTCCGTTGCCGCTTACGAAGCCTACAAAACAGCTACCATCGTGGTCGATTTTGGAACGGCGACCACCTTCGATTACGTTTCAGAACGGGGCGAGTACATGGGGGGCGTCATCAGCCCCGGCATCATGATCTCTTGTGAAGCATTGTTTCAAAAAGCATCAAAATTGCCAAGAGTCGAAATATTCGCCCGGCCTCGGTCTATCCTGGCAAAAAATACCATTGCATCTATGAATGCTGGAATTGTGTATGGTTATGCGGGACTGGTGGAAGGGATCATCATGCGAACCAAACAGGAAATGAGCAGGGACCTCAAAGTGGTTGCCACTGGCGGCCTGGCTCCCCTTATTGCAAGCGAATGCCCGGCCATTGATGAGGTAGACGAGTACCTCACGCTCAAAGGGCTTCGAATCATATTCGAAAGAAATCAGAAATAGCCATGTTATTGAGCCCTCTCAGAAGTGGAGACCGGATTGCGCTGCTGGCTCCTGCCAGCCCGTTTGAAATGGAAAAGCTCACCCGAACATCCGAAATTCTGCAGAACAGAGGATTCGAGCTCGCCTTCGGAGACCATATTTTTCAGAGGCACGGATATTTGGCCGGCACTGAATCTGGTCGGGCCCATGATATCATACAAGCAATAAAGGATCCGTCGATTGCAGCTATCATTTGCATTCGCGGCGGATATGGCAGCAGTAGGCTGCTTCCCTGGCTGCCTTTCCCGGTTTTGCGGAGCAGTCCCAAGATATTTCTCGGTTACAGTGATATCACCTTCTTACATCTTGCTTTCCAGAGTCATATGGACTGGATCACCTTTCACGGCCCAAATTTGGTCGACTCAAATTCATCGCCGGGAAAACTCGACGGCATATTGGAATCGCTCGAAGGGAAAAGCGATTTTTCCTGGTCTTTACAACCTGAGCATATTCTCAGGAATGGCATAGCAACCGGTAAAGTGTTGGGGGGCAACCTGACCTGTATAGCACATTCCGTTGGGACAGAATATTTTCCTGACACGGACGGTGCCCTGCTTCTCATTGAAGACTGCAGTGAGGCGCTTTATAGGCTGGATCGGGCTCTGAACCATCTTAAACTCACCGGTTTAGTGTCGCGCCTGGGAGGTCTGATTCTCGGCAACTTTAAGGATTGCGGCGAGCCCCATGCAATCCACAACATGGTGCTGGATCACTGCAAGTCCTTTAATTTTCCGATTATCGCAGGCCTACCCTTCGGTCACGATGGTCCCAATGAAATAATTCCCTTCGGGATTCCCTTTTATTTAAATACTTATGAAAGCACCGTCCAAGCAACCCAGAGCCCCTTCTCAGAGTGATTTTCCGTTATCCTCGGAGATCGACCGTGCTTTCAAGACGGCCTTGGACAGGAGAATTTTCTCAGGGGCCAGTCTGCTGCTGGGAACCTCTGAAAAGATACTCCATCAACAATGTTGGGGGCTGACCAAAAGTGACGGAATCCCTATCGATACCGGAACTCGGTTCGACCTGGCTTCGCTGACCAAACCGCTCGTAACCACAATTCTTTGTATGCAGGCCATCGATGCGGGGCAACTCGGGCTGGATAATTGCCTTGCAAGCTTCTTTCCTGCCGGATTCACACCTCCGGATAAACGATCCATCACCGTCCGGCAACTTTTGAATCACTGCTCCGGGCTGCCGGCATACCTTCCGTTCTATCGCAAGCTCATTGAAGTCCCCGGCTCGGAAAGACGCGCTCAAGTGCTTCAGTGGATCCTGCAGACTGAATTGCACTCACCGCCGGGAGAGCGGTCCATTTACAGTGACTTGGGCTTCCTCGCACTCGGAATGATTCTCGAGGCAGTATTGGATGGTAGGTTGGATCGGCTCTCCCACCAGCTTATCTTTGCACCGTTGGCCATAGATGAACTGGAGTTCATCTGTTTAAATCCGTCTTCAAATCCAACCGTTGCGCCGAATATTCTGCACAAACTTGAATTTCCCATTGCAGCTACCGAATGGTGCAGATGGCGCCAGCGTTTGCTGCAGGGTGAAGTTCACGATGAAAATGCCTACTGCCTTGACGGTGTGGCACCCCATGCGGGTCTATTCGGAACAGCCAGGGGAGTTTATTCGTTGCTTTCTTGCCTGTGGAGGGCGTACCTTAGGAAATCTAGAGAGGTCCTATTGCCCTCGGATCTATTGGAAACCTTTTGGGCAAGGCAAAATTTGGCTGAAGGCAGCAGCTGGGCTTTGGGCTTCGACACGCCAAACAAGGAGGGCTCCAGTGCAGGCCGCTATTTTTCATGCAATACCGTTGGTCATCTTGGTTTTACTGGAACTTCCCTCTGGATGGATCTGGAGCAGGAAATTGTGATAGTTTTGTTGACCAACCGTGTTTATCCGACTCGCGACAACGAAAAGATTAAGGGTTTTCGACCGCTTATTCATGACCTTGCAATGAAAGCATTCTATGAATTCTCAAAAGAATAACAGCATTTACCTGATGGGCATTGGCGGTATTGCCATGGGAACGCTGGCGGCCATGTTGACAGAAAAAGGCTACCACGTAACGGGCTCCGACCAAAATCTTTATCCTCCGATGAGTACGCATCTGGAGAAACTAAACATTCCAATATTTAAGGGCTACCGCGCAGAAAACCTGCAGCAGGCTGCCCCGGGTCTTGTGGTCATCGGCAATGTGATTCGTCGCGACAACCCGGAAGCGCTCTATGTTCTGCAGCACGCTCTGCCTTATCTGTCGATGCCGCAGACCATCGATAAGTTTTTTTTGAACAGGCACGAAAGCATGGTCGTCACCGGCACCCATGGCAAAAGCACGACGGCTTCCATGCTTGCCTGGGTGTTGAGCCACGCACAAATGGAACCCAGTGCATTCATTGGAGCATTTGTCAATGACTGGCAGAGGAGCTATCGAATAGGGAATGGAAAGTTTATGGTCATCGAGGGCGACGAATACGACACCGCCTTTTTTGACAAGGGTCCGAAATTTTTGCACTACCGGCCATCGATAGGGATTATCACCAGTATCGAGTACGACCATGCCGATATATTCCCAAACTTTGAGGCCGTACTCGAGGCTTTTCGAAGCTTTGTTCATCTGTTCCCTCCCGAAGGCCACCTGATCGTCAATGCGGACGACCCCAATTGCCTCACTTTGGCCCGCGAGTGCAAGGGCAGCGTGATAACATACGGCAAAGCTTCCCATGCCGATTGGCGTATTCTTGATGTCGACCATCGTCCGGGAGAAATTCATTTTCACTACAAAGATCCAATGTCTAACCACAACAACATGATCACGAAGCTTGCCGGTCATCACAACCTCAGCAATACTATGGCGGTGATAGCAGCAGCTTCACTGGCCGGCCTGACACCTGACCACATTCAAGAAGCCGTTCTGGCTTTTAATGGAGTCACCAGACGGCAGCAGATTATTGGAGAAAGCCAAGGGATCCTCATCATAGACGACTTTGCCCATCATCCAACGGCAGTCAAAGAGACCGTTACCGCACTGAAGCTCCATTTTCCCGACAGGCGCATCATTGCCGTTTTTGAACCAAGAACAAACTCAAGTCGCAGGCGCTTGTTTCAAAGCGCCTATGCCAAATCCTTCGACGACGCTCTTTGCGTTTGCCTAAAAGAACCACCCGGCATGGACAGCATTCCTCCGGCGGAACGTCTGGATACCAGACAACTCGCACAGGATATCCGCCTCCAAAATAAAGAAGCCCGATATTTTGAGGACACTGAAGACCTTTTGAACTTCCTGTTGAGCTATTGTCGAAAAAGGCGATCTTGTGTTGTGCATGAGCAATGGAAGTTTTGACGGCCTGCCGGTCAGGCTTTTTGAAGCCATTCAGGGAAGAAGATGAAGCGCAAAATACTCATTCACGCTTGTTGCGGACCCTGCACCATTTATCCCCTGCAGCGGCTTCGGGCACAGAACTGGGCGGTTCATGGATTTTTTTATAATCCCAACATCCAGCCTTATCAAGAGCTTCAAAGGAGGCTTGAAGCCTTGCAGGTGGTCGGCCAAAAAGAGGATTTAAAGCTCATTATTCGTCCCGACTATGAACTGGAGGCTTTTGTCCGGCAAACAGCCTACCGCGAAAGCCAGCGTTGTATTTACTGCTACTCGGTTCGACTGGAAGCCGCCGCCCGCCTGGCAAAGAAAAGCCGCTTCGATGCATTCACCACCACCTTGCTTTACAGTAAGCGGCAAAAACACGAACTGATACGCACCATCGCCGAGGAAGCTGCAAGGCGATCCGGTATTCAGTTCCATTATCAGGACTTCCGTGAGGGATGGAAAGAAGGTCAGGGCAAAGCAAAGGATCTCGGAATATATCGGCAGCAATATTGTGGATGCATCTACAGCGAAAAGGAAAGGTTCTGCAAAGATTGACGGCCCATGTGGAATGATGAAATCAAGCGGCATGTCCTGCAGTATTACACGCAACTGTTCGAAAATAAGCAGCCATACCGGCTACCCATCAAAACAGGCAAAACACTTGCAAAATCGATGGGATATCCGACAGCCCTGCTCCAATTTATCACACATGAATACTGGGAGCATTTTTTGCCGTGTGGAAACCCCACCTCTCTTTTTTCCCCGAAGACTGGAGACCGAATACTCAACCTTGGCTGCGGAGCGGCTATCGATTCTTTTGTCATGGCATCACTGTATAAAGATTCGATCGAGATTGTGAATCTGGATGTAGTATTCGCAGTATTGCAGAAAGCTTCTTTTCAGGGGTGCGCAGCAAGCCTCGAACACATGCTGAGCTGGGTTTGCAGTGACGGCGAAAGCCTTCCCTTCCATGGAAAATGTTTCGACTGGGTTTTGATGAATGGGTCGTTCAATCTGTTCCCCGAAAAATCGATTATCCTGCAAGAAATATGGCGTGTATTGAAACCACTGGGAATGTTTCTGGGTGCCGATCTCTGCGCCGCATCCCTTCTTCCCGATTACTTCAAACTGGAGAAGGATGCCTGGGCATGGTGTATGAGCGGTGCCTGCACGGAACAAATATTGGCACAGTTATTCGAGTCTCATGGATTCAGGCGCACGAAATTAATACGCCAGGAAGAGAATGAGGATATGTTATATCGAGTCATTTTTTCCTGCCAAAAATACTAGTCTTCCTTTTCTTCCTCGATCATCGTAATCGCTTTGGTCGGACATTCTTCTGCACAGATGCCGCAGCCTTTGCAGTATTCCAAATCAATTTCCACTGGAATCGTTCTTTTAACGACGCCTTCCGGACAATAAAGCCAACAAATGAAACATGAAGCGCGTTTGTTTTTAGCAGGCGCACATTTGGCATTATCAATCTCAGGTCGAAAAGCCCTCCAATCCCCAGTTCTGCCTGCTTCACCGACGCACAGTTTGGAGTGAGCGTGAATGAAATCGTCTTTCTTTTTGTCCACCATACATCCGGTCCTTTTGAGTTTCTAAGTGATCGAGCTTCGAATTCAGGCACAAGCCAGCGCAAATTCCCTGAGCACTACAGTCCCCTCGTAGGCAAGCCGCGCACCCTGCACGTTCTTTTCCGCCGCCGGCCCGCTGAAGTGGCTACGCAGAGCTTTTTCGATACTCTCCAAACTTACCAAGCCGGTCGCACGCGCAAAGCCTCCAAGAATGGAAGTATTGAACAGCACGGTGCCAGATACGATCAAGCCTGCGTCCCTGGCCCATTGACTGGCATTAGTCGTGGCAACATTAACGGCGCCATCCAATTCGATTGCTTCGGGAGCTTTGCCGGAGTTGATCAGCACGAGCCCATCAGGTCTTACGCCTGCAGCCACATTCACCACCTTAAGCAGCGTTGCATCCAGTACCACAACAACATCAGGGAATTCTACCAACGAAAATGTTCTAATCGGTTCTCGGCCTAACCTGTTGGTGGCAATAATAGGAGCGCCACGCCTTTCTGCACCAAAAAAAGGTGCAGCAGTAACTCCCTTGTAGCCGTCATAATAAGCTGCTTCAGCCAAAATCATAGCGGCAGTAACGGCTCCTTGACCTCCGCGGCCATGCCATCTCACCTCAACACAGCTTCTTCGCATATCTCTCAGCCCCTATATTTTCATTGCAGACATTGAATCCGACCCGTCTAAAGCAAAAGCGTCAACCGAATGATACCGATAAACTATCTCTCCCGCGAGTTTCCAAGCTCGTGATGTTGTTTAATATCTCTTTGTCTCATTGTAGTCAACACAACCTCCTTTTAAACTTGCTTTTTATATGCTTTTTGGCTAATTGCTGCTTGGTCGATATGCGGTAAAAATCAATTTGGTGAGGTACGAGATGCAAGCGGCAGGGCACCTGATAGAAGAAATAGACTTGGAGAATGGGTTAAGGGTTTACTTTTATGATCAATCTCGTGGAGTAGTCGGAGATCGTTGGCAGGTCAAGCTGCTTGTCATGATACCACTGGAAGTCAAACGAGACTACTTCGACGAGTTTGACAATCCTGACGAAATTTATCACGGGTTTGTTTCCGTGGTCGGCAAGACTATCAATTTTCAAATCGAGCGGTTCCGCAACTTCATCGACCACTCAAATGTGCCACAGACCCTTGCAGAGCTCAAAGATGAATTCCGACGATCCATTTTGAACTATATTTCCAAACCCCATTTTGCTCGCAAGTTTATCCTGAAAAAATATCAGGAGCATCGGGAAAATGCACAATTAAAGCAATTGTACGACCAACACCTGCAGCAACTGACAAAAACCAGCTGAACATTTTATTTTCAAAATTTGAATTTTTCAGGATTGATTGAATGTGCTTAAGAAAAGCTCCGAAAAATGATTAAATCAGGGTCTGATTGATACCGGCGTTCCTACGCCGGCCAAACTGAACAATTCGTCCATGTCTCGATTGTATAAAGCTATGCAACCGTTGGTCCAGTCTTTATGAGCTCCGCCCGCGTGAATGAATATTTGCCCACCCAGGTCTGTGTTTGATGGTGGCAACACCGTCCTTTCCAACGCAGAAACGATGCCTCGAAATTCCGGTGGAGTGATGATTCCCGCAAATAGAGCACGTTCGGCATGTTTCCGGTCGGGATAATTGAGTCCCAGAGACTTAATAAAGCGGCTTGCCGGATTTTTCACACATATGATGAAGTTCCCTTCCGGCGTTTTCCCATCACCTTCCGTTTGCTTGTCGCCCGTAGGGCTGAAACCCAGCCCAATCGGATAATCTCGGACAAGAACATTTGACTGTATCACATACAATCTTCTTTTCTCTTTATAGACATAGACTTCCGGTCTAGTGATTTTGCTTACAGGGGTAAGGTAGTCCACCTTAAGAGGTGTCAGTTCCCGGCCGGATTGTTTATCGGCAAATTGTTTGCCGCTTTTGGTCCGATTATCTAAAGAATCGACTTTGGATCCGGACTTTTGCATGGAACATGCTGATACATTCATTAAAAATAGAGCTAAGCCAATAAAGAAACATACATTAAAGTTCTTCAAGGTAAATAGACGCATATGCCGCACTTCCTCCTAAAGTGGTTGCCTCCGGTGAGGTTATAGCCGCGTGCTAGTCTAGTTCTCATTCGGAAACCCTGCGGCGCAGGGCTTTAGCCCCGCTGCGGGCGCAACTAACATAAACAGCCCTGGAGGGCTGCACTGCATGGGAAGAGGAACCCAGGATTTCCGGACGGACACTAGTCTAGCGAATTCTCAGTTTTGTTCAAATATAAAATGCTTTCCTTAGTTTTTTTATTTCCCTGTTCCTGCTGCTTATTGACGATTGGATATTCGTCCTGCAAAACCATCTAGAATCAACCCCGGCCGGATGGAATGTTGTAGCCAATAATTTTGGGGCAGATGAAAATGAGCAGCTCCGTTTTCTCGACTTTGTGAAAATTTTTCCTGAACAACCATCCGAGCAGAGGAACTCTGCTGATTCCGGGTACTCCATCCTCGCTACGCTCATCCGAGTTTTCTATGATACCGCCTATCACTATGACCGCTCCATCATCAACCAACAGTTCCGTTTGAACTTCCCGAGTATTGATAGGAGGCTGACTTTGAATACCAACTTGAGGCCCGGTCAGATCCACTTGATCCTTTTTTGCTTTAATTTCCATTCGCACTCTGTCGTCCGGCGTTATATGAGGTGTTACCTGAAGTTCAAGGACGGCATCAACAAGCTGGGTAGATGCAACATTTTGATCGCTCAAAACCAGATAAGGTACTTGTTGCCCTTGCTTGATAAGGGCTTGCACATTATCAAGGGTGAGCACCCGCGGTGCGGAAACAATCTTACCCTCTCCCCTCGTTTCAAGGGCCGATAGAATTAGATCGACGTTCCAAATAGTCTGCCCGGTCAACTGTCCAAAGCTGAACCCGAACAAATCCGGAGACGATGCCGGGTGATTGACTTGAAAGTCCTGAGTAAACAGATGTGAGCCGCTCCCCGATGTACTCGACAGGAAGAAATTCCATTGAATCCCCAAGTCTATGGTAGCAGTCTTGTTAAGTTGCACAATCCGGGCCTCAATCATCACCTGAGGGGTAGGTTTGTCCAATCGACTGATCAGGGTCTTGGCGTTTGCCAATCGAGACTGGTAATCCGTGTAAATCACCAAGCTGGTGCGATCGTCTATGGAAACTTTTCCTTTTTCACTTTTGATTTCATTTATTTTTGCTGCGATATCAGCAGGTTTAGCATAATTAACAGCAAGGTACTCGGTGGTAATTTCACCGAAATCTTTGGCAGCTTCCAGGAGTTGCTGTCGCGCCCTTAAAGATTCTTCCTGCTGTTTCCACTCCTGCTGAAGCTTCGCCCTGGTGGCAATGCGAATTACATTACCAACCTTGTCCTCAGCTAAATCATTCATTGATAATATCAAATCCAGGACCTGATCCCAGGGCACCTGTTCAACTTTAAGAGTCACCTGACCTGATACTCCTGGATCGATCACCATGTTGGTACCAGTAATATCCGCGATCAGGCGCAGCACATTCTTAACGTCCGCGTCCAGCAGGTCTAAGCTTATTGGTTTACCCGCGAAGTCTTTCTTCAGGTCAACCCCGTGTTCGGATTTGGGGGGGGAGCCAAGTGAGGACAAGGGTGCGCTGACACGACCTAAGCTGGACCTAGAACTTGCCCTTCCCCCAACCGTTGAAGACGGAGAAGGCCCTGGCGCGGTCAATACATCAGGGACGGAAGGCCGGGCAGCTTGTCGCGCCAGAGTAAGCCTCAGCATCAATCCGTTATTATCAATGGGGCTCAAAAAATAGCGCTCGAAAGGAGTCTTGAGCGTCCCTACGACTTGTACGCCTTTGGACGAGGCTGAGTCCCTATAAGCCAATTTGATTTTATCCGAGGTCGCTGGTATCGGTGGTTGTGGCAGGGTATTCTGCAAGTCGCCAAGATCCAGCACAAATTGATTCTCTCCGACTCTCTGCATTTGATAATTCTTTAGCGGATCGGTGCTAAATAATGTAACAACTATTTCATTGGCTTGTTCAGAAATGTTTACGTTTAGCAGTCGGTTTCTCGCAGGCACTCCACTCTCAGGAGATCTTTCCGGTAGCGTCGTTCTCTGTTGTTTTGCAGTTTCCACAGTTGGCTGTTTGTCTGCGGAGGGCGACGTAGCGCAACCCAAGCAACAGAACACGACAAAACTCGTCATGGCGCACGTGTATATATATTTAATGGTCCCCTGCATGTCCCCCCTCTTCCTTTAACGATCCTGCAAGGAAATCAACCAAGATAATTCTTGTATATTTAAGGGCCTATTTTTTCTTCTTCCCCTCTCTTTTTTGCTCGGCCTGTCCGAGAAAGCGGTAAGTAACGATCGTACACCCTACCTGCAATGAGGCATCATTGCGACGAGTGACGGTCAAATTGTCTACTTTCAGAATTCGATTCAACTTACTTATTTTATCGAAGAAAGTTCCAATCTCATGATACGAGCCGATCAAATCAAGCCGTACTGGAATAACCGCATAAAATTCATGGGGTTGTTCGGGTTGAGGTTGAAACAAAATGTTCTCCAGCCCAACCTGAGCACCCAACTGGGACACACTGTCTAAGAGGCCGGGAATCTCTTTCTGGTCGGGAAGCATAGTTAACAAATGAGCAAACTCTATTTCCGATTCGGCCAAATCCTTCTCAAGAACAGCTACCTGAGCTTTGGCCTTCTTCAGTTCAACCAGTCGCTTTTCCTGCCGGACAATATTCGCTTCCAGACTGTTGATGCGTTCTGACAACGGCTTGTATTTAAAAAAATAGAAAGCTGCACCCAAGGCAACAACGGTTCCCGCAAACAATAAAATCTTTCGTTGCGTGGTCAGGCCTTCGAATTTTTCATGCAATAAGGCGGGCAGAGAAAATCTCTTCATCCCTTGTAACTCACATCTTTAAGCCGCATCGACCATACCATATTCGTGTAACTACAACACTGATAACTTCTTAAGATATCTGCCATTTATAGCATTAACAGCGGTCAAATTAATCCATTTCCGGCAACAGAAGCTTGAGCTTGCAATGGCGATTTATTCTCTCTCGATATTGCCTGATAGAGCATCACTTTTCTTCTTTTAAGTCAAGCTCAAAGTAGCGGTTTTCAACGAGCGAGCGACTGATGATGGCACTTCAATTGGTTAATAATGAGGATTTGCCGTGGACCCTGCTATAGAATAAATTGAATTGCGTTCACATGCAAGCCCAAAAGAAAGCAGAAGGACTGTTCAAATGCTGTTGTTTTATATATTTATGTTAGTGACCATAGCACGAATCATATTCTTTTTGGCGGGCACCTATTGTGATTAAAAGATAGAACGATGACAACCAGCGAAACCGGATCGTACACTTCAGCAGAATCAACCAAATCACAAAACCATCCTCTGACAGGGGAAATGGAAGCCTTACCGCATTCACCCGGAGTCTACATGTTCAAAGACCCCAACGGAAAGATCCTCTACGTTGGGAAAGCTATTGATCTGAGAAAACGGGTGAGTAATTACTTCCGGACCACAGTCTCAGAAAACGTCAAAACCAGAGTACTCCTCACAAGAGCCATCGGACTTGAATATGTCATAACGCCCACCGAGAAGGAGGCGTTGCTTCTAGAAGCGAGCCTCATCAAGAAACACCGCCCTCGCTACAATGTAATCCTGCGGGATGATAAAAATTATCCCTGCTTGCGCATTGACCTAAGAGATCCCTACCCGCGGCTTGAAATCGTGAGGCGTTTTCGCAGTGACGGCGCCCTTTATTTCGGCCCTTACCATTCTGCTCATTCGGTAAGGGAAACGCTGAAAATGCTAAATCAGCTTTTTCCCCTGCGACAATGTAAAAGCAAAAATCTCGTTGCGAGGGAAAGACCTTGCCTCAATTACTCTCTAGGGCGTTGTCTGGGTGCCTGCGCGGGTAAAGTCAACCAGGAACAATATGCTAAGGTCGTAGAAGAAGTTGTTTTGTTCCTGCAAGGTAAGACCGAGATATTACAGCAACAGTTGCGACAGCAAATGGAGCAAGCTGCAAAAACTTTGGATTTCGAACGGGCGGCCTTCTACCGCGATAGATTACAGGCTGTCGCGGCAACTTTAGAGAAACAACACATCGTATCCAGCCGCCTTTTAAACCAGGACGTGTTGGGAATTTGCCAGGAAGAGCAACAGACTGAAATCACGGTTCTTTTTGTCCGCCAGGGAGTTCTGGTCGGGCAAAGAAGTTACGATATTAAAGAGGCTCAGGGGGAAGAGCGAGAACTTTTGGCCGCCTTCATACAGCAGTATTATTCTGCGGGACGATATATTCCAGACGAGATCCTTGTTCCGGTTACGCTTGACAGTCAGCCAATTGTTGAAGAGTGGCTGTCGGACTGCAAGGGAAAACATGTTCGGATTTGGCATGCTAAGCGCGGAGACCGCAAATATCTACTTACATTGGCAGAGAGCAATGCGCGGGAAAGATTTGCCAGCCGTCAAAGATGGCAACGGAAAGATCAAAAATTGCTGGAAAACCTGCAAAAGATATTGAAACTGACGGCCCGCCCTTCTCGCATGGCCTGCATAGACATTTCCAACATCCAGGGACAGCATGCAGTAGGCGCACTGGTAGTGTTTGATAACGGCCAACCCGACAAGTCATCTTATCGTCACTACCACATTCAGGGGAAAAACGAACCCGACGATCCGGCCATGATGGCAGAGGTTGTGGAAAGACTATTAAGAGAAGATCCGGAACTTACTGCGAGTCTGGATCTGTTGGTTCTGGACGGCGGCAAGGGGCAGCTGAATCGAATATACCGAATTCTTATAGAAACAGGTATTGAACATGTACTTCCCGTCATTTCCATCGCCAAAGAGCAGGAAGCGGACCGAGGTGAAAAAGGCCGAGGATTTTACGAAAAGGTATATATACCGGGACGCAAGAATCCTTTGTTTCTATCCCGTTTTCCAGATATCCTCCACCTCCTGCAAAGACTCCGAGATGAAGCGCACCGGTTTGCCATAACACGTTATCAAAGCCGCCATCGGAGCGAACTGCTGTCCTCAGCTTTGGATTCGGTACCTGGAATCGGTCCCAAGCGCCGTCAAATGCTACTGCAGTATTTCGGAAGTCTGGAAAAACTTGAGCAGGCAAGCATCGAAGAACTGGAGGTGGTTACCGGGCTGCCAAAAGACGTTGCAGCAACAGTGTACGAGTACTTTAGCGCAAAACGAAATCTCAAATCAATTTCATCAAAACAGTGAATTTATATAACATACCTAGAATTGGCGCTTTCATCGGCAGCCATGCGTAAAATTGATGAATATAATCCAAAATATACATGATGCACTGCCATCAGGCAATCGTCCTGTTATCAATTCTCTTCATCCTCCAAAGGCAAACGTTTTAGCAGTTTTTTACCCATTGCGCGCAACTCGGCATCACTTATTCCAGCAAGCAGTTCTTGCTCCTCTCGAGTCAGTGGTCGGCTGGATGACCTGACCTTTCTGGTAGACCTCGATTTCTTCTTTTTTATCTTTTCCAAAAGGCGATAGTTGGGATTCAGCACCGGCTCAGCATCAGCAATTTCACCAACTTTGACGACGATTTTTTCAACCAGTGGTTCCGGACGGCTGCAGTTGATTTTATCGAGCAAAGCCATTTTGTTGAGCTCAAGATGATGTTTCCAAATAGAATCATAGACCGAAATTACCAGGACTTTGTTTTTGAGAGACTTTGGTTGAGAGTGCTGAGCCACCTGTCGGCCAACCAGCTTATCCCAATCCCCTATAGGATTGGCGGAAAAAGCCGGGTGTTTTCTTAAGAAATTGCCCAACAGCACGCCCACCTTTTCTCCACCTCCTCTTGCCTTCATTCCCCTTTACCTCTCGTGTCTGCCTCATTGAGTGACCCAACTTCCACACGCCGTAGCATTGTCTGAAGCTCTTTAAAGTGTCTTTGCAAGGCTTCTAAAATCACTACGGTATCGCTGCTTTGAAAGGGAACACGTGACAGCAATTGATCATAGAAGAGTGCATCAACATTGGACAGATAGAGATTTTCGATCCGTTTCAGAAGGCCGCTGACCAAATTCAGCACGATAACCACAACGATAACCTGCGCGACTGGGAGCAAGCTTGCAATCAATGCACCGAATAAATCATTAATCTCCTTCTGCGCCGTCAGTGCAGGCAGCAACTGAAGGTAGAAAAGCCAGCAAGTCTGAATGAATGCCAGCACCGGCAAAAGCCATAAAAGCCATCTAAACGGCGCCCATGAAGACCAAAGGACCTGCCAGTCAGTTTCAACAACTCGACGTTCCTTCTCTATCAAATCTTCAGAAGACAAGATTCTATGAGAATGGGCGAGCATCAGACGCAGCCTCTGAAAAGGATGAAACAAAAATCGCAACGGAATACTTTTCATCTTTTTCGTCAGAGTCTCTGCAGAAAAAAGCTTCCGAGACTGGTTGGAAATGTCATCTATGTTTGGCTTGGATCTACCGGGAACATTCTTGATAGCTTCGCTGAGTATTAATTTCACAAGATATTTGCCAAGATATTGGACAAACAACCAAACAATTTTGCCGACCAGAAAAAGGCAGGCTACCCAAAACAGGTATAGAATGATTTTACCCAGCGGGTCCAAGCCCAACCAATAACGCTGAGCCCAAAACTGGGGAGTCTTGAGAATTTCAGGATTTACAGAGGCTACGACTGCGGTTCCCTGATAATTGACCTGATAGAGATTACTTAAAGGATAAGCGACTCCCAGACATACCAGAAAAAAAACGAACCAGACAAGCCTCTGTATAGCTTCGTATCGCCTAAGTGTGTACTCCATAACGAGTCTCTCGCATGATTAAGTCTTATAGCCGGCACCCTACTGGAACTAAATTCCATCCCGAAAGCCCCCTTTTCGTAAGGGCTAAAAAACTGCATTCCGGACGGGTGTTAGTGCCGGCATCCACCGGTCGGTATCGGCTAGAGAATGCATCATACATAGAGAAAGTCAAGCCATTAAAGCAATCGCCGACAAACAACGAAGGAGGAAAAAAGCAAAAAGCCACAACCGGGATTGGTTTCCCGGCGTGGCCTATTTTATGTTCAAACGCTGGATTGAGACTCTGAGATTTATACCCTACCAGTCAAGGATTTGGGAATCCTTCCTGTGTGAGCGCATTCTGAGCGCAGCCTTCGACCGACAATTCTTTCGACCATGCGGCCAACTTCCAGCACCTTATCTATATCAAGGCCGGTATCTATGCCCATCTCATCCATCATGACCACCATATCCTCAGTGCTTACAAGTCCCGTGATGGTCGGATCTTCATAATAGTACTTTCCGGTACCGGCCACCGGCACTCCGTCTACAAAATTGGCCGGCTGCCCGCCGATTCCACCCACAGTAGATTCGAAATGGGTAATGCCTGCGTTCAATGCCGCCAGAACATTGGCTTGACCCCATCCTCGGGTTACGTGGAAATGGGCGACGTGTTTGGTGGGATCTGGAATTGCATCCATTATCATGGAAAAGTACTCAAAGGCTTTATTGGGCGGGGCGGAACCGTCGTGGTCGGCATGTTCAATGTCGTCAGCGCCAATGTCCAGCCAGCGCTTTGTGAATTCCACCGCCTTTTTCAGCTCGGTGGGACCCTCGATGGGACATCCCCAAATAGTGCTCACTGTCCCACACACTTTCATGCCGGCAGCATGGATTTTAGGGATATACTCTTCACACATCTTCCAGTAGTCAGCCAGAGAAAGCCCTGAATTTGTCCGGTGGTGCGATTCACTGGTGGAGACCATAAACAACACTCGGTCGGGACCATAGCCGTCTTTGCACGCTTGAATAGCCCGCTCGACGGCTCGCTCTCGGATGGTGATACAGGTAATTTCCACATCCTTCAGCATATGACCGACTTTCTTGCTGCCTCGAAGTCGCTTCATCAAATCATCGGCGTCCTTGAACTGAGGCATCCCCTTTGGATTGCCGAAATTAGTGATCTCAAGCCGCTTGTAGCCTGCCAAAACCAGCCGTTCTGCCACCCAAAGCTTCGCATCGGTGGGAATGAACTTTTCTTCATGCTGAAATCCGTCTCGAACGGTAATATCACCCAGAACCACTTTCTTGGGATATTTCATAATAGCCATGCCAACCTCCTCGATTATTTTAATGCTGATGTTGCTATCCTGTTAAGGACAGACTGTTTTTGCCGTAAGACATTGAACTCTTAACTAATTAGCTTACCTTCGGAAACCCGGCCTTTTGGGTTATTTTTCGTAGGGACGGGACTTGTTACCGCCCGCAACTCTTTGCATATTCATACATTCGCTGGCGGGGATAAACCCCGCCACTACGGTAACAAAGGGTTTCCGGATGGAAACCAGTTACTAAAAACGAAAGTTTCCAAAAGCTGGCTCCCCAATGGGCTGCAGCAAACTGACCTCAAAAGCCATAGCCAGCCAGTCTCGAATTTCACGAAACTTGAGCACTCTGTCACTCAACAAGCGGGCTCCGCAATAAAAAGGATGTGCTTCGCCATCATATTTGTCGACCATCTGCTGGCGGAAAGCCTGTTTTTCCCCTTCGCTCATAGGATTTCCGGTGGAGGCACGCTTGCGTTCTTCAATGGAGAGAAGTACCTCTGCCGCGGACCGGCCGCTCATAACTGAAGTCCTTGCCCTCATAGTATGAAACAGAAAATGCGGACGATACGCCCTGCCGCACATTCCATAGTTGGCCGCACCGTTGTCGGGTCCGACTACAATCTGAACGCGGGGCACCTGCGCACACGAAACTGAGCGCACCATGTCCGCGCCATATTTTCCGATCCCCATATGTTCGGATTCTGACCCCACCATGTAACCGGGCGAGCTCTGAATAAACAAAAGAGGCACCTTCTCTTGAGAACAACGCACAATCCACTCGGTAGCTTTGCGCGCAGCTTCCGCGAAAATGATCCCTAAGGCGTTGGAGGCGATAACCCCGACCGGTATTCCTTTCAGCCGAATTTTACCGGCCACGATATTGTCGCCTCGCCCCATTGAATACGTCTTTTTGTACTCTATGAAATAGCTGTCATCAGCAATCGCTTCCAGAAAATCACGAATCCTGACGCCCTGATGGATTTTCGCAGGAAACGTTTCATAGATCGATTCAGCCGGAACTTGCGGCGGACTTTCGGCGTAGCGATGAATATGCAGCTTCTGTGGCGCATCCAACGACAGAATGTCTCGCACCTTGGCGATGGCTTCATCCTGATTGGTGCAAAAATGGTCGGCCCCGCCCGAAATTTGAGTATGTATTCGAGCCCCTCCCAAATCCTCAGCGGAGATCACTTCGCCGGTAGCAGCCTTTACCAGAGGAGGTCCACCCAGGAACGAATAGGACATCTTGTCAATCATGATGGACTGACATGCCATAAAAACGATGTAAGCACCGCCGGCCGTGTTGCCTCCGGTGCTCAGAGTGATTTGTTTCAACCCTTTGGAGGACATGCGCGCCATGTTGTAAAACATCGAGCCAAAGTGCTGATCATCGGGGAAAACGTCCGCCTGCATGGGGAGATAAGCGCCCCCTGAATCTGCAATATAAACGCAGTTAAGACCACAGCGCTCAGCAATCGCCTGGGCTCGCATGTGTTTTTTCAGGGTTATTGGAAAATAAGTACCTGCTTTGACCCGACTGTCATTGGCAAGGATCATGGTCCAGTTACCATAAATTTTGCCAACTCCTGCAACTATACCACCACAAGGCACGTCGTCCACGTCCGGGTAATACATTCCAAAGCCGGCAATACGGCTCAACTCAAAAAACTCCGTCCCGGGATCGACCAGCTTCTCGATGAGCTGTCGGACGGATTGTTTTCCTTGCTTGGACAGACGCTCTATCGCTTTCTCCCCCCCGGGCCAGGTGGCATCATAGACAAGCTGATCAAGCTTGAGTTCTTCATTCTCCCAAAATGCTCTGTTTTCAGTTTTTGCATCAGTCATTTTGCATCATCCTTACGAGGCGCAGTTGACATTATTTACCCTTGTAGACCGGTTTCCGTTTTTCGCGAAATGCAGCCAATCCTTCCAGTCGATCTTCCGTAGGGATGGTGACCCAATATGCATTCGATTCAATGGCAAGACCGGTGTGCAGATCTGTTTCCAAACCGTAATTGATCGCATACTTGGCCTGCTGGATGGCAATTGGACCAGTCTCACAAATCATGGCCGCCATCTTTCGACATTCTTCCAGCAGGGATTCAGGTGGACAAGTTTTGTTGACCATCCCAATATCCAGAGCCTCCTGAGCATCCACTCTGCGCCCCGTAAATATCAGCTCCTTGGCTTTTCCTCTTCCCACCAAACGCGGCAGTCTTTGAGTGCCTCCTGCCCCGGGAATGATGGCCAAGCGGGTCTCGGTGAGTCCCATACTGGCTTTTGTCGATGCGATCCGCAGATCACAGGCCAGAGCCAACTCGGTTCCTCCACCTAGAGCGATGCCGTTAACCGCCCCAATAACGGGTTTGTTCAAGTATTCAATAAAGGTGAAAAGATTTCGGATCGTGAAGATGAACTCTCTGACTTGTTGTTCGCTGTATGTAGCTCTCTCTTTTAGGTCCGCACCCGCGCAAAACGCTCTGTCACCAGCTCCGGTAATGATGACCACACGAATTTCAGAATCAAACTGAATGGCTTCTATCCGCTCCTTGAGAGCCAGAAGTAAGCCGAAATTGAATGAATTCATAACTTCAGGCCGATTAAGCGTGAGCACAGCGACCTGATCTTTTCTTTCCTCAAGGACTAGCTGATCATCCATAACTCCCCCTCTTTCGCAGCCATCAGTGATCAGTCGCCGGTGACACACGGATTCGAACTGACGTCGGATGTTGGATATTTGATTCTGGATTGGTAAAGCTGCTATCCAATATCCAACTGATTGCTGCTGCCCAACGCATCTAACGTTGGGATTTGCGAGCAAATTCTTCCCGGGTCAATTCCCGAGCGATAATTATTCTTCGGATTTCGCTGGTGCCGGCACCTATTTCGTACAATTTTGCATCGCGCCACAGCTTTTGCACCGGGAACTCGAGACAATACCCGTATCCGCCGTGAATCTGGATGGCTTGGTCGCATACCCAAGTGGCGGTTTCTGCGGCAAACAGGACTGCTGAGGCCGCCAGCTTGGTTAATTCGGTACCTTTGCCACCTCGCGGCGAGCTTTGTGCCAGTTCAGCAGCCCGGTAAACCATGAGTCGGGAAGCTTCTGTTCTTGCATACATATCTGCAAGCTTCTGCTGGATCATTTGAAAATTGGCGATGGGTTGACCAAACTGTTCGCGCTCTACTGAATAACGGATGGAATATTCCAATGCCTGCTGAGCCATTCCCACGGAGCCTCCTGCCAGAACGATCCGTTCGATGTCAAGACCGCTGGTCATCACATGCACTCCCATGTTTTCCTGCCCCACAAGGTTTTCTACAGGCACTTCACAGTTTTCGAACACCAACTCGCCTGTCGGTGAGCCTCGCATCCCGCATTTTTTCAATTTCCGAGAGACCGAGAAACCGGGAAATTCTTTTTCAACAATAAACGCGCTGATCCCTTTGGCGCCTTTGCTGGGATCTGTTTTAGCATAAACCAGAAGGGTATCGGCCACAGGCCCATTGGTGATGAATATTTTGGTGCCATTCAAAATATACTTGTCGCCCTTCTTCTCTGCTCTGGTGCGAAGACTCATGGCATCGGAACCCGCATTGGGTTCAGTGAGACCCAAGGCGCCGATCTTTTCACCGGTCATCATGGGGGGCAAGTATTTTTCTTTTAATGCTTCGCTGGCGTTTTTGTGGATGTTATTGGCACAAAGATTGGAATGCGCTCCGTAAGTCATGGCCAAGCCCGGGCAAATACGGCTCATCTCCTCAATTGCCAATGTTTGCATCAGAACATCGCCACCCAGTCCACCATATTTTTCATCGATGGTGATTCCGAGAATGCCAATTTCCGCGCACTTCTTAAAAAAATCGGGCGGGAACCAGTCTTCTTCATCGATTTTTTCCTGCAAAGGACCTAATTCGTTAACGGACCATTTGTAAACCGTTTCTTTGATCATGCGTTGTTCGTCGGTCAATTGGAAATCCATCGTTTCCTCCCTTCAGCTCGGAATCTCACGTTAGCCTTCTTCAGTCGTCGCCGTCTACGGGTTAAAAAAATTCCAGGCACCTGAACGTCTTGGCTCCCAAACCCTGCGCTACCTCCACATCCAGGTCCCACAATTTCCTCAGTCACAATTGAAAAGACATTCTTTCGCACAGCATAAATGCAAAATTACATCAAACATACAATTAATCAAAAGTGAAACGGATTTGTTAATATCAAATTTTTGCTCGAATTCAAAAACCAAAATTCACAAAACTTAGAAGAGTTTTCGAAATGCTGAAAGCGAGGTGGAAAAAGTAAGATTTAAATTCAGCGATTAACTCGACGCTGTTATTCCGAAGAGCCGGCAAGAGCCGAAAAATATGAATCGATGCGCATACCAAAAAGATCCCTCGTCATGCATTGGAGTGACTCCTAATGACAGATGCCTTGCATCAGCACCTACGCATCGGGTTGAATCGCTCAAACTAGGGAGAAGTAACTCGATATGCGAGTGATGGAATTATCAAATTCAAAATCAGTTGCACCTAAGCCCACGCGAACAGAAGGTTTTTGGGCGCAGCAATTCAAGTACTTTTTGATCGCACGGACTCGTCACACCCCAGTCCGACTTTCATGCGTGTTTTAACTGCGTGGTCCAACATAGCCGGCAACCCACCCCTTTCTTCCGGAGAGAATCCAAAAATCTGCTCCCAGATGTCTTCGCCTTCCATGCACAGATAAACGCAGATATTTGGATCTATCTCGCGCATTCGCTCGACCATCCAGGTATAAAGCTCTACGCGGATATCGCGAAAATAGCGCAACTTGCCGTCCAAACCTTTAATGAACTCCCCATAAACGACTCTACTCTTTGGATGCCGATCTTGAATTATCGGCTTCAGTTCCGGCATAAAGCGAAATGCGCCCAAGCTTATCCAGACAACATTATTGGGATCTACGGATGAGAACAATTGATCCAGCACCTCTCTGTAACCTTCGCGCCAGCCAGGGTGCTCAATCATCGGATCGAAATGGAACGCGAGTTTGTACCCCCACTCGGAAACCTGTTGAGCCGCCTTCAGACGCTGCTTGATCGTGGCCGCTGCAGCCTCTTCCCGCCCGCGAATCGATGATGCGTTCAGCGACCATGCCACCAGCGTATGCCCGTCATGAGCGAGGTCTTTTAAGTTAGCGATAAAATCGGTTTTGGTTTTTAGCTCCAAGACCGCATTAGGCTGTCCTGCGAAGAATGGAATCAAGTCCCTTGAAAATTCTGTCCATCGATCCAACAGTAAAGAGTCAGTAAACTCCCCCGTGCCTGTGCGGTACAGTCTTTTGGGATGTGCGCGCAACTCTTGTTCCAGCTCCGCGAAAAGATCCTCCGTGTTGCCAAAGACCCTCAAGTTTGGCTGATTGAGATAGGCCTGAAGAATGCAATAGGTGCAATTCAAAGAGCACTGCACGCCGAAGTGAAGGATCTGATATCCACAGCAAAAATAGTGACGGGTGCCCGGGCAGGATTTGAGAAAACGTCCACGAAATTTGACTATTTCGAGTCGTTCAGGATCCGACTCCAGTATATCTGGAATACTCTCAACAACTTGGAATTGCGCTGAGGGAAGATTGGACCTTAGTTTTTCAACCATTCGGCTGGTTTTACACGCTTCTTCGACAACAATCTTTCGAGGTTCTCTGCACAACAAGAAGTGCAACTCCATGGATTTTTAAACATCAAGTCAAATGATTTCCAAATTTCATCTCAACTATGCATCAGTTTTGTAAACTGGGCAGACAATACCGGATTTTGCAACTTTTCCAATACTTCGAGAAGTTCATCCGGACTCGTGAAAGAGAGCTGCAGCTGCCAGTTTCGGCCCTCAAATGAAGGTGGCGGTAAGACCCTCACGTAGTTCGGAAGATTCATTCCAGTCAAGTTTCGAACAAAGCTTTCCTCTCTGGCTCTAACCCGAGGATATCGGCGTCGGTAGAGCCATGCTCTGACCAGTTGAGTCTTCTCACGATGATTCTTGTTCGAATCCTGGAGAATATCAACGATCCCACGATTAGAGAGCACCTGCAGTTGCTCGATTTCCTCGCGCACGGAAATTTCCTTCACTCGTTCCAAAATTTCCCACTGGATGCTTGCGCTGCATCTCAACTCTCTCAAAGTTGCCACCATCTCGGTTTGAGACTGTTGCTCCCAGCCTGACAGCTCCAAAGCAGCTCGCTCGGAAATCTCATCCAGCGCAGTCGCAACCAGCAGTTCCCGGCTGGAATCAGCCAGTCGCATCCATCCCTCGACTGCCCCGGCCCGTGGCGCAACACCCAAGCGAGGTAAATATGTATTAAGAACAGTCTCCCGGGAACAAGAATGAGCAAGCTTGGAAACGATCTGAGCCTTTTCGGCGGTGTTCAGCGATGATTCAAAAAGTTTTAATTCTATGCGCTCGATCATCAATTTTGCGGGATCATATTCCGGAGGAAAGACCTTACATTCTATCGCGTTCAACCCTTCGCGGCGTGCCCAATCGAGCCTCTTGAATCCATCAACGATGATCTTAGACCCATCCGCTTTCGCCCAAACCCAAGGATGGCAAAGCATGCCGAGGAGCTGCAAGGAATCGCGCAGGCGACACAGATCAACAAAACCGAAAATGGCAAAAGTTTCGTCTTGCCAATTGAGATCGCTAAGTTTTACAGAATCATGCATACTATTCATTTTGCTTCAACCAACCGCTCTCGAACAAATGCAATTGCATGCTATCACCGTGTCATGAACAAGCCTCGTTCAGAGCAGCCGCCTTGAATATCTCTAATCAGTCAGTCCCGCATTCTTTTCATACGAAAATAGGTTGTGACCAGGTTTTATGTTTTCGTCGTAACCACTTGATTTTTCTAAACCACGTAGAAGAATATCTTTAATCTTTTGTTTGCCTTCGTGTTTCTTCGTGGTCTTCGTGGTTGGATATATTTTCATGCTTTGTTGTGACCGCCCCGGTCATGGCGGTTAGCGGGAATCCAGAAAAAACAACCTGGATACCGGCTTCACGTTGGACAATCACGCCAAGGCGTTATGCGAGCAGTCCGCTGGTAGGCTCCGGACAGAAGCTACACAAGTTTTTGCCCGGAAAGGCGCTGCAAAGCTTCCAAATAGCGCGAACGGGTATTCTCAACCACCTTCGGCGGCAACTCTGGTGCGGGATCAGATACTTTCCAGCCGGACTGAACCAGGTAATCTCGCAGGTACTGCTTGTCAAAGCTTTCCGGACTACACCCGATCCGGTATCGATCCGCCGGCCAGAACCGGCTTGAGTCAGGAGTCAGCACTTCGTCAATGAGTATCAGTCGGTTGTCCATAATGCCGAATTCGAATTTGGTATCGGCTAGAATGATACCTTGTTTTTCTGCATATGAAGCGGCCGTCTGATAGATTTCTATACATTTGTCTCGAACTTGTCGGGCAATTTCTTCACCAACCCGAGCGGCCATGTCGGAATAGGAAATATTTTCGTCGTGGGCCCCTTTGGCTGCTTTGGTTGATGGGGTAAAGATCGGGTTTGGCAACTTTTGGGCCTCTTGCATCGCGGACGGGAGCGGAATGCCGCAGACTTTTCCCGTCTTCTGATAATCCTTCCAGCCCGAACCGACCAGGTAACCTCTCACAATGCATTCGACCGGCAGGGGTTGAGCCTTCTTGACTTGCATACTGCGGCCAGCCAGCTCAGACGAATACCGGCAACACACCTCGGGATAACGGCTCACATCGGTACTGATAAGATGATGCTCGACCAAACCTTCAAGAAATCTGAGCCAGAACTCGGACAGCTGGGTAAGGACCTTGCCTTTATCGGGAATGGGTGTGCGCATCACAACATCGAAAGCGGAAATACGATCGGTCGCCACAATCAGCAGCGAATCGTCGAGGTCGTAAATGTCTCTTACCTTTCCTCTTGACAGCAGCTTCAATCCCGAGAAATCAGTCTCGAACAACGTCGTTTGGGACATTCATTTTCCTCCATTAAGCTAGCGGTCTAAATTGGACTCCATGCCTTCCTGGGCCCGGCCTTCATCCCGCGTCCATCTACAATGCTAAATACCGGGTACCATAAATACGGTGACGTGTTGTGTCATTTCCAATGCAGCGAGAAATCTTAAACTTGCTTTCACCCGGAAGATCTCTTCCTAACTCACTCACGAAGAAATCGCCCGACAGGCCGAAAAACAGGGGATCGTCGCTTCCATCAGTGGCAAGACGGTCTGGCGCTGGCTGAGCAAAGACGCCATTCGCCCCTGGTGTTACCGTAACTGGATTTCGCCAAGGGATCCAATTTCCAAGAAAAGGCCGCAAGAGTCCTTGATTTGTATCATGGCATCTGGGAGGAAAAACCGCTTGGCGCCCATGATTTCATTATCTCTTCTGACGATAAAACCAGCATTCAAGCCCGACGTCGATTGCGAAGTGTAACCGCTCCAACAAGTCGCCGTTGCGGTCGTGTGGAGTTTGAGTATGAAAGAATGGGGGCGCTGTCTTACCTGGCGGCATGGGATGTGCGACAAGCCAAAGTCTTTGGTTTGTGCAAAACCAGCACGGCATCGAAAGCTTCCACGAGTTGGTCGACGTCGTTATGTGCCAGGAACCTTATCGATCCGCGCAACGGGTATTTTGGGTAACTGACAACGGCTAAGGTTGAAGTGACACTGTATTCATGAAACAGTGCACTGAACCGAAAAAACATTCACGAACTCCTCATACGAACACTACTCTTTGCCAACAGCAACCGCAATTGTTGCCCCGAAGGTATCCATATAATTATGCAGTAGAATAGTATCTTGTTTGTCATATATATAATAACCTGCCAAACTATTAAACATGACATCAGAATTTGGATGTCTCTATCATAATCTTTCAAGAATGCAAATCTACAAGCAGAACAAATCCAGTCAAATCCTGGTTGACCCCTCTCATTGCTCTTGTTATCTTGCTGGTACAAGAATGCAAGCGGCATTGGAAAGCTGCAAATGAGAACCTGAAGGTGGGCTCGCCAGCTAATCATCTACTTCAGTTGCCGATGCAGTTCAACAAAGGAAGCGATTCATGAAGAAATCATCGGAAACTTCAAGCCAGTCTTTGCGAGGGATTGCTGCTTTGTTCGACAATGGCGAGCGGAAGGAAATTTTTCGCAAGTATTTGTTTTTCCTTGGATGGATGGAGCTTTTAATTTTTGCCGGCTGTTTCCTTTATCAGCTCGGAGATCAAGGTTATGACAAATACGGACCCATAACAACACCCTTTCCCTGGAAAGTCTACTTTCTGCTTTCTTTCCTGACTCCTCTAGCGATTACCTTCCTTCTTGGAGTCATAATCATTGGCTTCAACAAATATTTTGGCGAACCGGAAGCAACGACTCTATTTCACCAGGAGGACGCCCTGCCGGAAGATAAGTCAAGCCGGGCGTACAAGCTTTATGTAACGATGAGCTGGCTCCAGAGGCTCCCCTTTCTTAGCCTGCTTCTGCTCTTGGGGGTAGCCATAGGCGTTTTCTATAAGTTGGAAGCCATCCTCGATATTATCGGGGCCGTGGGAGAAAAATCGGTAAAAATTGTACTCTTGTCTGCCGGTATTCTGTTGGCTGTCGCCGTAGTTTTCGCCGTTGTTTTGATTGTCTTGAACTTCAAATTGCGAAAGAAGTCGATGGAATACAAGTACAAGACCGATGTAGCCGAACGTTTCGGCCTGATTATACTCGAAGATAACACGGTCCTTAACAGCGAAGGAAGACCTCTGATTCATGGCAAGAATTTCAAGGACGTGGTCCCGCTTCTGCCGGGATCCTCTGAATCCCGATCTGCAGCTGATCCCGCAACAAACATAGCAACCCAAACGGTTGATCTGAAGTCAACTTGAGGTCGAAATCACTAGAAGCACGAACCTGGTCTACATGCGGAAATTCCTTCCTCTTTGTTCTTCTTGATACCACATGATGGATACCCACATCTTTCAGAAACGAATTATTGGATTCGTCCGGCAACAGCATCTCATAGAGAGTCGAAATCACATTCTTGTGGCCGTCTCGGGAGGGCCCGATTCGGTCGCCCTTCTACACACTCTCGTTGCCGTTCAAGATGCACTGGAAATAAAGCTGTTGACGGTTGTACATTTCAATCATCGGCTGCGCGGCGATTTTTCTGCACAAGACGAGGCTTTTGTCCATGATTTGGCGGGACGTGTCGGTCTTGGTTTTTTTTCCGGCCAGGAAGATGTAAGGGCCTATCAAGCAGCCCATGGACTTTCTTTAGAAATGGCAGCCCGAACTTGTCGCTACAGCTTTTTTAGGAAAGCCTTAGCCGGAACCGGAGCACAAAAACTCGCTTTAGGACACACTGCAGACGACCAGGCGGAAGAATTGCTGCTGCGACTGCTGCGTGGAACCGGTCCCTCGGGAATGACTGGAATGGCCGCTCGATCTCAGCAGGGAATAATCCGCCCTTTGCTGGCAGTTAGAAGATCGGATGTATTAGAGTACTTGAAGGATCTCAGGCTTGATTTCCGGCAGGATGCCTCCAATCTCGAGCCTGTCTGCCAACGAAATGCCCTCCGCCTTGAAATCCTTCCCTTGCTCAAGAAACACTTCCACCCCCAAATCACACAGACTCTTAGCCGTCACGCAAAGTTGGTGCAGGAAGAAGAAAGTTACTGGGAGCTGCAAATCGAAGCAACATGGCCCAAGGTTTGCCTCGGAGAAACCAAGTCGCAAGTGTCATTCAGCTCGGCGAAGCTAGCCTTGCTCCACCCTGCCCTTTTGCGGCGCGTTTTTCGCAAATCCATCGAAAAACTTACTGGAAGCGTGCTCGGTTTCTATGCTGTTCACTTTGAATTACTGACCGAATGGAGCTTCAAAGTCCGTTCCGGGAAGAGCATTCAACTTCCTCACCGGATCCGTGCCTACCAGGAAGGGGATACACTCATCATCTCCACGGAAGATCATTTTTCTTCAAAACCCTTCTGCTGGACCATCCCTGAGCTTGGAACTCATGACTTTGGCCTGTACAAGCTGAATCTTTCCCTCAAAAACCGCACTTCCTCCGATCTACCGAGGGCATCGATCAATACAGCTTGGATGGATGCAGAGAAAATCCAATGGCCACTGACGGTTCGTTCATGGCAGCCGGGCGATCGTTTCCAACCCCTGGGGCTTGATGGGAGCAAAAAGTTGCAGGATTTTTTTACGGATTCAAAGATTGAAAGGTCCAGACGAGGGCGAATCCCTCTCCTTTGCGATAGACAAAAAATCTGTTGGATCATGGGATACAGGTTGGATGAACGGGTTCGGGTCAGCCCTGAAACAAAACAAATCCTGGTTGCAGAATACCACAACCACTGACGAAAAATCGATCTGGCGCTCCCAAAGAGGTAGTCAATATTTATTCGATTGTGATTAAATCTTTAATGGCATCGAATTTCTTATCGCCAATGCCTTTCACATCCTTGAGTGCTTCAACTGATTTAAAGGGACCGTTAGCCTCTCGCTGATCAACGATGGCTTTAGCGGTTGAAGGACCGATGCCCGGAAGGCTCTCTAATTGGCTGACATCGGCTGAGTTGATGTTGATCTTTGCCGCTTGTCCGGCTGCCTCACTAGCTGCCTGCTTACCCACTTCTGTGGCCGATGCGCATAAAGCCGAGTTAACCCCAAGTATAAGCAAAGCTGCAAGCATTAAAAGGGTGAGAAGCATAGGTTTTTTCATGAGAATCCCTCCTTAGTGATAGGCCTCTTTGGGAGCGAGTTGAAAGGAAAATCAACTGCCCGCAGTTTACCTAATGTTCTCGAAATGTCAAGGGAAAATATCGGTATTTCGAATTGCAATGATTAGATACCCAATAGATACTACTCCTGCATATAAGGAAGCCCCTCAAAAGAGGGCTGTAAATCCGTCATTATTTGCTTAATCTTCACCTCCAATTCATCCTGAGCACAAATAGTCACCTCTCCCGTTTTTCTGTCTTTTATCTCCAGTTGCTCGTTTTTCAGCAGCTTTTGACTGATGACCACCCGCACCGGAATGCCCAATAGATCGGCGTCTTTCAACTTGACTCCCGGCGATTCGTTACGATTGTCATAGAGAACCTCGTATTCCTCACTCAACTGCAAATAAACCTTTTCAGCAGTTTCAAGGACTTCGGGCTTATTCCCTATAGAAGTCACTATCAACTGGAAGGGAGCTATAGTGATCGGCCAGATGATTCCGGAATCGTCGTGCCACTGTTCGGTCGCAGATGCCATCAAGCGCTCCACACCGATCCCATAACACCCCATGATTACCCTGTTTTGCTCCCCGCTCGCGTTCAAGAAAGTCACATCCATCGTATCGGGCGCAGTGTATTTAATCCCCAGTTTGAACGTGTGCCCGAGTTCAATACCTCGGCGGATTTCAAGCTGCCCCTGCTGACACTGCGCACATCCGTCACCTTCGCGCACTTCGGCAATGTCTGTTATTTCTTTTATTCTAAAATCACGCTCATAGAGAACGTTTTTGAGGTGCTTGTCGGATTGATTACCTCCGGCGACAAATAGAGTTCCACTGTCCACCGAAGTATCCATTACAATACGAACATTCTTCAGACCTACGGGAGACAAAAATCCAGGATAGAGTCCCTTGTCAATGAGCAGGTTTTCAGGAGCTAAATCCAGGTGAATAGCCTTTAAGTGATTTGTCAGCTTAGTGCTGGATACGGCAAAATCCCCACGGATGACAGCCAAGACCAGTTCTCCATCGGCTTCATATGCAACAGTTTTCAGGAAATGTTCCTCGCTTATGCCGAAGAATTCCATAAGAGCAGCTATGGTCTTGATATCGGGCGTTTCCACCATCTCCACCGAATCCGGGTCGTCAGGCACATCACGAATCATTGGCTTTATCCCTGCTGCCTTTTCAGTGTTGGCTCGATAATCACATTGCGTACACACAACGAATCGGTCCTCCCCGTGAGGAGAACCGAGCATGAATTCATGGGAACCGGTGCCTCCCATGATTCCCGAATCAGCCTCGATGGGTATGGCCTTCAGGCCGCAGCGGGCAAAAATCCTCAAATATGCGTTGAATATTTTCGGATAGTAGGCATCGAGGTCATCAAAGTTGGTATGAAAACTATACCCGTCCTTCATGAAAAATTCGCGAACTCGCAATAAACCGGCTCTGGGACGAGCTTCGTCCCTGATTTTGGTCTGAATTTGATAAAGCATGACAGGCATATCTCGGTAGGAAGTCAAAAACTGCTTCGCGATGTCCGTGATGACCTCTTCATGAGTCATGGCCAGCACAAATTCCCGGTCCTTGCGGTCTTTAAATCGAAAAAGTTCCGGTCCGATGTCGAAGTAGCGTTTTGTTTTTTTCCAAAGCTCGGCTGGATTCAGGACCGGCATGGTGACTTCCATCCCACCGATGGCATTCAACTCTTCACGCATAACGTTTTTGACTTTTTCTGCTACTCTGTGACCCAGAGGAAGAAGCGAGTAGATTCCTGCAGCCACCGGGTGGATATAGGATCCTCTCAGTAGAAGAATATGAGACGGAATTTCGGCCTCTTTTGGGACTTCGAATAGGGTATGGATAAAGTACTTGGAATAATGCATGATTTTTTCTCCTCAAGGCTCAAATTCGAGTTGCCAGTGGTGAGCCCGACTCGGCATTGATCTTTTTGCGTTGCGGAGTCGGAAGATGTTGTTGTCCCCTTTCACTCTGGTGCGGAACTCAAGGCCTGCGCTATAAACATGGCCCGCATTTTCATTTTTTTCAGAATCCCTTAGCTTTGCAATGCAGCAAAGCCCAAGTGATGGTGCTCTCAAAAAACCAGACCACTCTTCAAAGGTATAAATACTAGCATGCCTTTTTTTAGATCCACAACCCTAAAGAACCCGTTGGAATTGTGGCATGATCCTGCTTGACAGCAACTGATGGTTTTCTTAATTTCACCTCGATATGGCCGAGGCAGCTTGGTCTGATGAGTTGATTATGCAAGTCTTCGTGCCTATGGGCATTTTTCGTGCGGTGCAGTTCATGGTTGCCTATTATGTGCCGTACTGGCCAATGAATGTTCATGATGTCGAGTTCCTTGTTGACCGGCATCTGATTAGGGTCCGGTGATTTAAACCGGAAAGCCCGCAGTTCTGAACTTACAACAGCCATTGACTATTTTACCACGCTGGTAAATAATTCGAATGTATTGAAAAATTAATTGAGGAGGCTACTAAACAATGGAAAATAAATTGCGTACGACTTTACTGCTAGCCGTACTCACTGCTTTAATTATCTTCATAGGGCGTCTATTCGGTGGCTCCCAAGGAATGGTCATCGCCTTTGTCCTTGCGGCTGTCATGAACGTTGGAAGTTATTGGTTCTCAGACAAAATTGTTTTAGCCATGTACCGCGCTCAACCCCTTGATGAACAGCAGGCTCCGGAAATCTACCGCATAGTAAGGGAACTGGCTTCTCAAGCGAATATCCCGATGCCTAAAGTATACTTGATACCCCAGGATACTCCCAATGCTTTTGCAACCGGAAGAAATCCGCAGCATGCTGTGGTCGCAGTGACGGAAGGATTGTGGCGACTTCTGACTCCAGATGAAATTCGCGGAGTTCTCGCGCACGAGTTGGGACACGTGAAAAACAGGGACATTTTGATCAGCTCAATTGCCGCTACACTAGCAGGTGTCGTAATGATTCTTGCCAACATGGCTCGCTGGGCGGCCATCTTTGGCGGTTTCAGAGGAAGTGACGAAGACGAGGGTGGTGGAGGTATTATCGGTCTGCTGGTAACAGCCATTTTGGCTCCCGTTGCTGCTATGTTGATACAGATGGCAATTTCCAGATCGCGCGAGTACCTGGCAGACGAAACGGGCGCCAAGCTATCACACAGCCCCGAATCCCTGGCGAGCGCTCTGGAGAAGCTGGCCAGAGCGTCTCAACGACTGCCCATGCATGACGCAAGGCCTGAAACCGCTCACATGTTTATTGTGAATCCACTTTCCGGCAAGAGTCTGGCCAATCTTTTCAGCACTCACCCCCCCATTGAAGAGCGCATAAGGCGCCTCAGATCGATGCGTCAGTACTGATTCATTTTTGAGCCTTTGCCTCGCCGCAAGTTTTGAGGCAAAGGCTGACGCCCACCTCTGGATTCAATTTCCTTTGACAGAAAAACTGTTTTTCATTAGAGGTACAATGTGCGCATTTTCACAGTGTATGCGCATTTTTTCAGATTGCTGAACAGGAGGTAGGGCGGCTGGTTTCAGTCCCACCCGTAGCGGGACTAAAGCCCTGCGCTGCGTGGTTCCGGACGAGAACTAGCTAAAATGAACGATCCAACATTCGGAGAAAGAGAAGATCATGGCCAATGTCGTTATCATCGGCACCCAGTGGGGTGACGAGGGAAAAGGGAAAATTGTCGATCTGTTAACGGAAAAAGCTGACTATGTCATACGCTTCCAGGGTGGAAACAATGCGGGCCATACCCTCGTGGTTGAAGGGAAAAAATTCATTTTACATCTGATCCCGTCCGGCATTCTTCATCCCGGGAAGGTATGCGCAATCGGCAATGGCGTTGTAATCGACCCCGCCGTGCTCATCCAGGAGATCGATCGACTTGCTGGCCATGGAGTAGCAGTGGAGCCGGAAAGCTTTTTAATCAGCCGCTATGCACACATTATCATGCCTTATCACCGCGCCCTGGACGCTGCACGAGAAAACAAGAAAGGCAAATCCAAAATCGGTACCACCGGCCGCGGAATCGGGCCCTGCTACGAAGACAAGGTGGCTCGCAACGGAGTTCGTGTACACGATCTGTTTGATCACGAGATTCTGGCTGAAAAGCTTGAAAGAAATCTCGAGGAAAAAAACTTCATGCTGCAGCATTTCTTCGGTGAAAATCCTCTGGATGGCAAAGCCATTTTAGATGAATACTTGGCCTACGGACAGAGGCTTGAACCTCTTGCCGGAAATGTTTCCGAACGACTCCAAGCGGCTGATCGGTCGGGTAAGAATCTTTTGTTTGAAGGCGCACAAGGAACACATCTCGACATCGACCATGGCACCTATCCTTTTGTCACCTCTTCCAACACGGTGGCGGGGAATGCCTGCTGCGGCTCCGGTATAGGGCCGTCTCGAATCAGCAAGGTAGTTGGAGTCGTCAAAGCATACACGACCAGAGTTGGTGGGGGGCCCTTTCCAACCGAGCTCCTGGATGAGACAGGCGAGAGGATTCAGCAAGTGGGAGGGGAGTTCGGATCGACTACTGGAAGGCCTCGCCGGTGTGGATGGTTGGATATAGTGGTGGTAAAAAATTCCGCAAGGCTTAACGGACTTGCAGGTCTAGCGATCACGAAATTGGATGTTTTAACCGGTCTTCCGGTTCTCAAAATCGCTGTGGGGTACAAGTGCGGCGCGATAAATTTGGATACTGTGCCACCAGAATTGACCGCACTGGAGGCCTGTGAACCCATCTACGAGGAATTGCCAGGATGGGATCAAGACATCCGCAATGTCCGCAGATTTTCGGATCTCCCCGAAAATACCAAAAAGTACCTCAAAGCCATTGAAGACATGGCCGACATGCCGCTTTTCGTGGTTTCGGTCGGTCCAGGGAGAGACGAAACCATTATGTTGCGCCATCCTTTTGAAAAAAGGTAGCCTCTCAGGGCGTATTGATTTTGGATATTGGATTTTGGATATTGGATCTCAATGCCGTTGTTGGCCATCCAAAATCCAACATCTGATATCCAATATCGGGCAAAAGAGAATTCATGCACTGGCCGGCGCTTTTGGGACATTCCCCATGAATACAAGCTGTTCAGAAGGAGCTCAAAAGCAGGATGGTCGGTATCATCCCCTGTTCCCACTGGCCTCTACCGGACAAGGTGGGAATCTCAGCCGCATTGAGCCGTTCGGCCATGGCTTCAAAGGAAACATTGTTCGCCTTCATCGACTTAATCCATTGAACCAGTAGGGTCCTCAGCAGGTTCTTGGCTGGTGTTCCTTCAGCCAGTTTCGTTTTGATCTCCAGAAGCAGAGGATCCAGTTCATCTGTGGCCGATTCCACGCTCGCTATCTTTTCAGGTTCGGCCATATCGCTCGGTTGGGTTGACTCCCCTAAAGCAGGCCGTCGTTCCACAGCAGAGACGCCAAGTTCGGCAACTAAATGTTGAGATTCCGAAGCGAGTCCGGATTCTCCATTCTCATCCTGATAGGTAGCCTCGTAAAGGTTTGCGATTGCTCTAGCCACCAATGGAGCCGCGGTTTCACCATAATAGTTTAGTAGATAATCCATCATACGAACCGTTTCAGGCTCCAGCCAAGTTGAGAGACTCCGGCCTCCCTTTTTAGCCTTCCTCTCTCTCCACCTTCGAACTCTCTCTCTCGACGGTTTAGCCATTTTGGATCTAACTCCATCGTTCAAGTATCAGTTATGCGACCTGTAGCAATAACTCTGTTGACGGTTAATGGATTTTGTCTGAGTAGTTTTTATTCTATATAGTATTCAAAAGCTTGATGCAACGGTTGGCGACAGGTAATTCTTTTGCATTCCAACCTTTGTATTTCCGCTGAAGACCTTGACAAGCAAAGTCAAGAAGGTAATGATTAACGGCAATTAGTAGAAATGTTTAAACCTATCCAATCTATCTGTCAGGTTAGGCATTATGTTTAATACACCTTTTCAACTTTTGGGAGATTCATAAACAACCTTGATAATATCCTTCATTCAGAACGTTTACGGGAAACTTCGAAGTTTCAGACATTGCTCGGATCAACCCACCTCAGAAGACAATACGGCAGTTCGAAAGAAGCGCGGCACAGATGCAACAAATGCAGAGCCGGAGAGGGAACCCCCTTTTGATCGGCGGGTTGACTCCAATAAAACCTGCGAATCTTCAGAAACGTGGGACGTCTCAAAATTCAGTGTATCACCGACTGAGGGAAAGATGCGCTTTCACGATCTGGATCTCCCGACCGAAATAATGCGCGCCATCGCCGACATGGGATTCCAATATTGTACACCCATCCAGGCCGGCATATTGCCCAAATTGCTCACGGGAGTTGACGCTGCTGGAAAAGCTCAGACCGGCACGGGTAAGAGTGCGGTATTTTTAATTAATATCCTCACCCACTTAATTCGCAGGCCAATCTCCGAAAAGCGTCGTTGCGGCACGCCGCGTGCTCTGATTATTGCCCCCACAAGAGAGCTCGCTTTACAGATTGAAGGAGACGCGAGAGCTTTGAGCAAGTACGATTCATGCAAGATCGTGGCGGTTTTTGGCGGGATCGATTATCATAAGCAAAGGCAGCACCTGACAAAAGAACACGTCGATATTTTGGTGGCAACCCCGGGACGCTTGCTGGATTTTGTCCAACAAGGCCAGATTAATCTGAACAAAGTCGAAATCATGGTGATAGACGAGGCTGATCGGATGCTCGATATGGGGTTCATACCGGACGTTCGCCGAATCATTCACAAAACGCCGCCCAAAAACCGGCGTCAAACCATGTTGTTCAGCGCAACTTTAACCCCCGAGGTAATGCGGCTTGCCTCGCAATGGACGACGAATCCATTCATAGTAGAGATCGAGCCGGATCAGGTAGCTGTCGAAACGGTCGACCAGATAGTCTACCTGACTACGCTCGAAGAGAAGTTTACACTGCTGGTGAATCTAATTTTTCATCATAACTTGGAGCGCGTACTGATCTTCGGTAACCGTCGCGATGCGACTAGAGGACTCACGGAGCGTCTCAGCCGGTATGGCATTAGATGTGCCCTGCTCTCAGGTGAAGTGAGACAAAATCAGCGGATCAAGGCCTTAGAAGACTTTCGATCCGGCAAGATTCGAGTTTTGGTTGCGACCGACGTTGCAGCTCGAGGTCTACACGTCGATGACATTAGCCATGTCATCAACTACGATCTTCCGCTGGACCCTGAAGCCTACGTCCACCGTATCGGCCGTACCGGGAGAGCGGGAGCTACAGGTACCTCGGTGAGCTTCGCTGACGAGGGTGATTCTTTTCAAATTCCGGTCATCGAAGAGTTTATCGGTCAACAACTACGCTGCACTCATCCGCCGGAGGAATGGCTGAAATCATTACCTCCTCCACAGAACCGTCGACCATCCCAAAGTCCTTCGCGCTACAGGAATTCGCGCAAAGGCACCGCCAAACCAAGAAAGCAGGTTGCCGGCTCCCGTCGATGACTGCCCCTGTCGATGCTTTAGGGAGATTCAAAAAAAGAAGCACTCTATTTGTGTTCGTAGCGCAGGGCTTCAGCCCTGTCCTACAAAAGAGAGCTACAGAAACCAATCAGCCATGTCAGAATCCCGCCCAAGCGCCAAAGTAGGAGTCTATGTAGACGCAGCAAACCTTTCCCGGAATGGCGGCTACGGTATGCGATACGACGTACTGCGCGAATTCGCCTGTCGCGGCAACGCCGACCCGGTCAGACTGAATGCTTACGTTACTTTTGATGCCGAGCGCGCAGAACAGGACACTACCTACAAGCAGGGGCAGTTCGATTTCTATTCTCTACTGCGAGACTTTGGGTTCAAAGTCATTCAAAAAAACGTAAAGTGGTACACCGACGAAAGCGGCAACCGTTTCGGTAAAGCTAATGCGGACTTGGATATGGCAGTGGACGCCCTACTTCAATCGGAAAATCTCGATAGAGTTCTATTGGCAACCGGCGATGGCGACTTTATTCGAGTCGTACAGGCTTTGCAAAACAAAGGTTGCCGAGTTGAAATTGTGTCTTTCGAGAACGTTTCGGCCGAATTGCGTCGTGAGGCCGATATTTTCATGTCGGGCTACTTAATTCCCAATCTCCTGCCTTCTTTGTCCTATCGGGGTGCCCCGACCTGGGGAGAGATGGGCTCGCGCGTGCGGGGTGTCTGTTATACTCATACGGGCAAAGGTTACGGATTTTTGCGCTACATGAAGACGATAGCACCCGAGTTGTGGCGCATCGATTCAAGGCAGGCCAACTCACCTTACGAGAGCGTATTCTTTCACGATTCTCACATACCTGAAGAAGTGCATTCAAGTGAGCTCCCCAGCCGGAATATCATTTTTGAGTTTGAACTGGCGAAGGCAGAGGGACGCGAAAGCCGCATGCAGGCAATGAACTTGCAATTGGTAAGCCCTCGTCGCAGAACCTCTGGCTAGATTTTCTGCAGGATTTTGGTAAAAAGTGGCACTTATAATGAAACAGAGACCTCTGGTTGGCGTCGCGGTTGTGGTTTGTAGAGACAATAAATTCCTTCTGGGAAAACGCAAAAACTCACACGGTGCGGGATGTTGGCAATTTCCGGGTGGCCACTTGGAGTTTAACGAATCCATAGAAGCGTGCGCCGCGCGTGAAATTTTTGAAGAAACCGGTATCACCATCAAAAACATGAGGCTTGCAACGTTCACCAACGATATCTTTGAGAATGAAAATAAACACTACGTCACGCTTTTTGTGATTGGCGATCATGATACGGGCGAAGCAGAGGTCAAAGAGCCCGACAAATGTGAGGAATGGGGCTGGTTTAAACCCGACAATCTCCCCTCCCCCCTGTTCCTGCCTATCATGAACCTGTTCAAACGCAACATCACTCTGCAGGACCTGGTGTCTCAGGTTCGTGCTTGACCATCTCCAATCATCGATTTAACTTTAAAAAACTTGTTGCACAAATCTCCTATTCCATCATCCCGGCCAATACCACCAGGGGGGCATTCTCGGCCAAGACCCAAAATAGAACGGGTATTATATGGGTTCTAGCTTCTGCCGGAGTGGCGATAGGGGTATCGAGGCAAAAGCATTGAGTGGGCCTCTAACTCTGAAAAGGCAGATCTAATGAGCGCAAAAACATTGAATATTGTTATTGGGGGAGAAGCTGGCCAGGGACTTGTAACCATCGGCGAACTGTTGGCTAAAACCTTGGTCGAATGCGGCTACGACATTGTCGTCACCCAGAGCTACCAGTCTCGAGTACGCGGCGGTCATAACACTTTTACCATTCGTACAAGCAACAAAAAGCTTGTTGCCCCGCAGGAAGCCATTGACCTTCTAATCGCCCTGAATCAAGAAACCGTTCAGCTTCATCGCGGTGAATTGTCGGAGAAGAGCTTCATAGTGACCGATTCTTCGGTAAAAGTTGACGGGATTCCTTGCCTTGCTGTGCCCTATGGCGACTTGACTTCTGCTCGTTATGAAAATGTTGCGGCCCTTGGAGCAGTGACCCATCTCCTTGGATTAGATATAAGCGTACCTTCGGAGGTGCTTCACCGTAAATTTGGGAAAAAAGGCACCGAAGTCATGGCGGAAAATCTGAAAGCACTGGACTCCGCTTACCAGTGGACTTCCAGCGAACTTTCCCGAGCCGACCAGAAGACTTTGAATTTTCTGAAGTTGCCCCCAACTCAAAGGCAATCGCCTAGACTTATCTTAAATGGCAATGAAGCTCTTGCCCTCGGCGCCCTCTCCGCCGGCGTCAAATTCTGCTCGTTTTATCCCATGACCCCTGCTACCTCCATTGCAGTGACTATCAATCAGTATGCAGCAAAAATGGGTGTGATCGTCGAACAGGCCGAGGATGAAATAGCAGCCATCAACATGGCCATGGGTGCATCATTTGTGGGAGCCCCCAGTTTAGTAACCACCTCTGGAGGGGGGTTTGCGTTGATGACCGAGGGGGTCAGCCTGTCTGGAATGACGGAAACACCTGTGGTCATCATGGTTGGGCAACGGCCCGGCCCCGCTACCGGCCTTCCAACCCGCACCGAACAGGCGGATTTGGAACTGGTCCTTTATTCGGGTCACGGCGAGTTCCCCCGAGCAGTCTTTGCTCCAGGCAGCGTTGAGGAATGCTTTCATATTGCCAGAAGCGCATTCGAGTTGGCAGAAAGATACCAGGGACCGGTTTTTGTCTTAACGGACCAGTTTCTTGCCGATTCTCATCGGGCGGTAGTCCCTTTCAAAGTTGAAGAGCTTTCTCGAGTTCAGCCAGGAACCGACCCAAACCAGGTCGAATCTCCCTACCGGCGTTACGCCATAACCGAAAACGGGGTCTCACCCCGGATGCTGCCTGGATTCAGCAAACATCTGGTAGTAGCGGACAGCGACGAACATGAAGAGGATGGCCACCTTACCGAGGACCTTTCCGTCCGAGTTCGGATGGTTGACAAGCGTATGAAGAAACTTGACGGGCTCAGAAATGATGTGATTCCACCATCATATGAAGGCGATGAAAATCCCGACCTGCTGCTCGTTTGTTGGGGAACTACCCACGGGTCGTTGCTGGAGGCGGCCACCCGGCTGAATTCTGATGGGATCAAGGTGAGCACCCTTCATTTTGCTCAGGTATGGCCTCTGGTGGCGGATCATTTTATTGGGTATCTCAAGGATGCCAAACAGGTGACTTCCATCGAATCCAATGTTACAGGCCAGTTCGCAAGACTTATTCATCGTGAAACCGGATTTCAAATCCCAAAGAAGATTCTTCGCTATGACGGTTTGCCTATTACGCCGGAATATATTCTCGGTGAATTGAAAGTCTAAACGCAAATAGAGAAAAGGAATGTCATGAGTACCCTCGAAGATTTTGGTCAATACGAAGCTGCATGGTGCCCGGGTTGCGGCAATTTCCCGATCCTAAAAGCCGTGAAAAAGGCATTGGTCGAAAGTAATCTT
Organism: uncultured delta proteobacterium; assembly: GCA_963781715.1. Lineage (GTDB taxonomy): Bacteria > Desulfobacterota > Syntrophobacteria > Syntrophobacterales > Syntrophobacteraceae > Desulfoferrobacter. The sequence continues at coordinate 1,484,900 of CAWAGW010000010.1, read as the reverse complement.
TCGCCCCATCAACTTCTGTTCATTTCGGGCATTGGGCAGGCGGCCAAAACCCCTCACTACCTTAATGCGAATGTATTCAACGGATTGCACGGTCGGGCCGTGCCGGTGGCCACCGGCGCCAAACTCTCCAACCCTGAATTGGCAGTGATCGTCGAAAGCGGCGATGGGTGTAATTATGGAGAGGGCGGCAACCATTTTCTTGCAGCCATCAGACGTAACATCAATGTGACCATGCTCGTCCACAACAATCAGGTGTACGGGCTCACCAAAGGTCAGGCCAGTCCGACATCACAAAAAGGCTTTGTTACCAAAGCGCAGCCGGGCGGTGTGCTGTCTGAACCCTTCAGTCCCCTTGCAGTAGCGGTAGCGATGCGCGCAGGTTTTGTCGCCCGATCCTTCTCCGGCTACGAAGAACATATAACGGATATGGTAAGGCAGGCAATCGCACATGAAGGCTTTGCCCTGGTAGACATCGTGCATCCATGCGTTTCTTTCAACAAGGTCAATACATTTACATGGTATAAAGAACGCTGCGAAAAACTTCCGGATGATTATGACCCCACCGATTGGCAAGCGGCGATGAAAACCGCTATTACCTGGGGGGATAAGATTCCAATCGGGCTGATCTATAAAAACGAGCAGCCTCCCTATGAGGAGAATTTTGCGGTCCTGAAGAAAGGGCCGTTGGTCAAACAAGATGTCGACAGGGAGGCATTGAAAGACATTTTGATGCACTATCTCTGATCGACGCATTTTCAGCTGGAAGGGATCCAATCACACGCATTAGGAAAAATGTGATAGCCTGCAGCTGTAAGGACTTCAGAGATCTCCTGAATGTGCTGCTGGCCGCGCGTCTCAATCTCCAACTCCACCCGGCTCACGTTGATGGGCATGGATCTCCCGATTCGAGTGTGATCGATATGGAGGACATTGGCTTTTTGTTCCGCTATTAGCGTGAGTATCCGCGCCAGGGAACCGGGCACATCGTCCAGTACAACCGCGAATCGCATCAGTCGGCCATTCCTGAACAATCCCTGCCGAATGATCCGCCCGACCAGCGGACTATCAACATTGCCTCCGCTGATCACCAAAACTACCTTGCTTTTTTTAGGGATTGGAACTGCATCATTTAATATGGCCGCCAATGGTACAACCCCCGCTCCTTCGGCCAGCACTTTCTTGCGCTCCAGCAGCAAAAGAATGGCTGCCGCTATCTGATCTTCATCGACCAGAAATATGTCTTCGACTTTCTCCTTTATGATCGGAAAATTTGACGCGCCGATCTGCTTTACGTTTATACCGTCTGCAATAGATTTTTCTGCGTCCACAAGCAACGTTTTGCCCATTTGACAAGCCTTATATGCAGATGGGCAGGCCGCTGCCTGAACGCCAAAAATTTCAACTTCCGGGCGAATCGCTTTGGCCGCCGTTGCCACACCGGAAATTAGCCCCCCTCCCCCGACCGGAACCAGGATCGCGTCGACATCCTTTAACTCTTGGAGAATTTCAAGACCTATTGTGCCTTGCCCGGCAATGATATCCGGATCGTCGTAGGGATGGATAAAAGTCCTGCCTTGTTTGGATAGTTCAAGGGCATAAGCGATGCTTTCACCGATGCTCTCTCCTCTCAGTATGACTTCCCCGCCGTATCCCCGAGTTGCTTCCTGTTTTGTTATGGAGGCCCATTCAGGCATGACGATGGTCGCCGGTAAATTCGCCTGCTTTGCTGCAAGAGCCACCCCTTGTGCGTGGTTTCCTGCAGAAGCTGCCACCACGCCTTGAGGTCCTATTTCTCCCCTTCGTGAGACAATCTTGTAAGTCGCTCCCCTGGACTTGAACGATCCCGTCTTTTGCAGGTTTTCCAGCTTCAAGAAAATTTGAGCGCCGCTCATTTTGCTGAAAGTAGGCGAATAGATAAGGGGAGTGCGGATGACCTTCCCTGCTAGAATTCTTTGAGCATTTTCGATGTCGGACAATGATATCATGATGTTTTTTACTCCAATTCAACACAGTTAGCCGACCTAATCATGGAGCTGTTAGAATTACTTAGTAGAATGTATGTTATCTGTCGCTCGACAAATCCAAAACGATGCTATAAACACCCTGAACAATTCGAGCTAATGCATTGTAGTCGAGCTTTTCCGCAGTATCCAGATCGCTGTGATAGGCGGGATAACGGAAAGGAGCCGTGTCTGTCAGCATGACCGCCGGATAATTCTCCTGCCAAAAAGACCACTGGTCCGACCAACCGATGCCAGTGATCCATTGGGGTGCTGCAGCGCCTTCGGAAGGGAAAGAACTGTGTCTCCGGAAACTGGAAATAGCCCGATGCACCAACTGACGAGATGCCAGGTTGCCGACAAAGGCAAGAAAGTCTCCAGTATTCGGATAGAATAAGTTGAAAGGAAACGGATATTTTTGACTGCCCGGTTCGCTGGAATAATATCCGATGGTTTCCAAACAAAGCATGGCAACAATCTTCTCGTTTAACTCGTGCGATCTTCGAGCATAAACCAGACTGCCCATATCCCCGGTTTGAAAGAATGGGGATTCTTCATTGGTGAAGAAAACAAAACGCAGCGTCCTACTGCATCTTTGACCGACAAACAGGCGGGCCAACTCAAGCAGAGCCGCCACTCCGGAAGCGTTGTCATTGGCTCCGGGCGCTCCGATGGCCGAATCGTAATGAGCGCCGACCAGCACAATCTCATCCGAGCTCAAAACACCCGGAAGCTCCACCTCCAAATTCACTACGACCTTGTCCATGACGCTGTAGTGCCGTTTTTTAACCTCATAACCCAGATCTTCCAGAATTTGCGTGATGTATGCCGCAGATGCCTCCAGCTCCTCGTAGTACCAGATATTGCGCTCCCCGATTTGTGCTGCCAGTTTAGCGACATGTGTCTTGATATTTTCTTGAATTTTGAGTTCGCTGTTTGTCAACGGCCTCGTGAAATCCGACCCGGTCTGCCCCGGCATCCACATCACGTAGGCAAAGCAGGCAATCAGCAATAGCAGGAAAACCAAAGGCAATATGGAGAGTACAAGCATAAATTGGCTCAAACGAATAGGCCCTTAGTCCTTAAGGTCAAACCGATATTTGTTGGGGGGGAGAACCTATATCCAAGTAGTTAGTCTTCATCCTGAAACTTTCTCTCCTAACCTCTCCCCCCAATGCTGCTGAATTAGTGGAACGGTTCCCCCCTTTCGTATAAAGGGGGGTTAGGGGGAATTTTTTAACATGCTGATTCTTCATCGAAATCCCCCTAAGTCCCCCTTTGCAAAGGGGGACTTTCTGAAGAGTGCAGAATTAATTCAACAACATTGTCTCCCCCCTCGTGGAGGAGAGCAACCTGGGGTTTCCGGAGGGACATTGGTTAGTCTTTTTAGCCAGTCACGATCATCACCAAAAAATCAATGAGACTCGCTCTTTTTTCGCTTCCTCGGACTCACTAGACCCCGGCCAAGAGCGTAATCTATCCGCAATGTTTTTGTCATCTCCGGTGGGTATCAGAACAGGTTCGGACTGTCAACAGTTGAGGATCGATCCCCGAATCATTCATTTCATCATTTACGTTGTCAATCAAAGTATTGCTAAAAAATGCTGCAGCACAGTCACGCCGTGGCGTGATTGCCTGTCTAGGAGGCTGTCCCTGGATTGTCATTTCGAGCCGAAGCGAGAAATCTTGCTTTTATGAGCGACTGATGTTGCAGATTTCGGATCACGCCAAAGCATGATCCGAAACGACAAAAGGGACATTTGAGCCTTAAAATGACAAGGGGGTTCCGAATGGGAATTATTTCCCAAAATGACCAACAGCTTCAGTTGAAGCCGATTTGACATATCCAGTGGGAGATCTTAATTTGCCTCCAGTAAATTCTTTTCACCACTTTATGTACACTGAACAGCCAATTCATGAGGGGGGCTAAGCCATGGTGAGAACTGCGATTATATCTGCAATTACTCTATGTTTATTTACCAGTTTTGGGCCTTCTGCACCTCGTTGCCAGGAAATCAAGCTCGAAGGGTTAAACGCATTCATCGAACAGGCGATGAAGCAATACAGAGTCCCCGGGACCTCAGTTGCCGTTGTCAAGGATGGTAAGATCATCTACTTAAAAGGTCACGGTTTCAGGAAAACGGGCACGGAAGAAAGAGTGGATGAGAACACCATATTCCAGCTCGCATCTGTTACTAAGACATTTACCGCCGCATCTGTCGCCTCCATGGTGGACAGAGACAAGGTAAACTTTGACGAGGAAGTGGTGAAGATAATACCGAACTTTGCTCTGAAAGACCCTTATCCAACTCGCTACACCACCCCCCGCGATCTTCTCGCCCACCGGACCGGGCTCCCCGCCTTCACGGGAGATCTTTTCGATCACCTGGGTTACACGCGGGAAGAAGTCATCAAGAAAGTGCGCTACATCGAGCCCGCCTGCAGCTTCAGGGAGAAAGCAAACTACTCGAATGTAGGCTACTTTCTGGCCGGAGAGGTAGCAGCTTACGCCGCCGGCGCAGAGTGGGAGAACGTCGTGACGGAGAACCTGCTCAAGCCTTTGGGGATGAAGCGAACGGGATTTACCAAAACGCTGGACAAACAATCGAACGTCGCCTCGCCACACGCAGTCATTGACGGACAGATCAAAACTATTGCCAACAGCCGGCAGTTAGTGCTGGCACCGGCGGGTGCAATGACTTCCACTGCTTCCGACCTGTCGCACTATATGATCATGCTGCTTGGCGGCGGAAAATACGATGGCAGGGAGGTCCTCAAAGAAGATTCCGTAAACCAGATGTTCACCCCCGCAATGGTCGACGAACCGGGCTTCGCTGAGCTTCCGCCGATCTCAAAGGATACAGGATTCGATTACGGACTTGCATGGGGCATTTATTATTGGAAGAACCATAAGATCTTGGAGAAAGGGGGTGCACTCGACGGAATGAGATCGATCGTCGTCCTCGTCCCGGAGATCAAACTCGGAATTGCAATCCTTGCCAACATGAACCTCACAGTGCTCCCCGAGGCGGTCCGCGCGTACGTCCTCGAACAGTATCTGGGCAAAGCCGGCTATGATATGCAGGCCGAAATCATGCAAAGATCAAAGAAGCTCGAATCCTTGATGGGCCTTACAAACATCGTTAAGCCCGAAAATCCCAGAGCGGCGAGTAAAGAGCTTGGCGCCTACGCCGGAACCTATGAAAACGACCTGTACGGAAGATTCACCTTGCTTCAGGACGGGGATGATCTCAAAGTCGAGGCCGGCCCCGCGAAATACACGGGCACTCTAAAACACGTGAACTACGACACGTTCTACCTGAAATGGCCCATATTCATTTCCGCCCCCGATGAGGTGACGTTCGTTATCGACGCTCAGGGCAGCGTTACCGAATTCATCGACGACGCACTCGGAAGATTCAAAAGAGTGGATTAACCCGCCCGTGAATCTGCCGGTCGGACAAAGGTCAGCGATTGATGCGCAACATTCCGACCCCAAGCATCGTAAGCATGGTGGCAAACATTTTCATCAGATCGAGCCTTTCCTTAAGCACAAAGACACCAAGTAGCAGCGCAAATATGATGCTTGTCTCTCTCAATGCAGCAACCAGAGCGATGGGTGCCAACGTAAACGCCCAGATAACCAGTGCATAGGCAGTGAACGATGCGCAGCCGCCTGCCAAAGCCAGCCGCCAATCCCGACGAACTACTCTGCTTACAAGCCCCGGCCGGATAATCCTAATGGTTGTGGCAAAGATAACGGCATTAATAACTGATAGCCAGCCGTAAAAGCCGAGCGCAGTGCCTGCTTCCCGTGCCCCTAAACCGTCCACCAGCGAATAAGCTGCGATGAAACCACCGGTAACGATGGCCAGAGATGCCGCACGAGAATTTCGCAAGCCGTCGCTGCGGCGCACCAATGTCAGACTCATGATGCCTGTCCCAATAGTGGCGATCGCTGCTAGTTCCAGATTGGAAAGATTGGTGCCCAGCAAGCTCACCGAGATACCCCCTACGATCAGGGGCGCAACCCCACGTGCCAAAGGATATACCTGACTTAAATCGCCGATCCGGTAGGAGTTTAGAAGGAATAGTTGATATCCGGTGTGCAGCACCGCCCCGGCAATCACATAAGGCAGCGAGCCGGATTGGGGTAGCGGAGCACATAAGAGAGCCGCTGCCGCGAAAGGTGTGTGCCCAATCACAACCGCGCTCATGCTGAGGTGTTTATCGTCGCTGCACTTTACCAGAAAATTCCAGGATGCATGCATCAGTGCTGCCAGCAGGACAACAATCATTACAGTTGAGGGCATTTGAGAACTCTATTGCTATTTTTCCATTAATAAATTTCTATTTTTCGATCAATTTTACTTTCAAACTCTCTAAAGTTGCAAGGGAATGCTGCAGCCTGTCACGTTCCATCAAGCCTTCGGTCAACTCCTTGATGACATCACCCGTGCAGTCAATTTCATCGTTGGAACGTACCTTAAACCTCGTCTTCAAATGGTTCAACCTCAGGCTTTTGCAGCACCTGTATGATCTCACCCAAGGGTTTGGTCAGGTTGCCGCTGACCATCAAAGTCAGCATCATCCCTGCGGCCATAAATATCAATATTTCACAGGACTGGTCGACCTGAATTGAAACTGGGATAGGTTGGTGTCTTTGTGGGGTGTAGATAATCTCCAAAGCCGGTCAAGGCCTATAATAAGCGGGATCAGATTGGTTGCGCGGAAATGACGCGCGAAGTGCATTTTCGGACAGCCTCCAGGGACACGTCGATGCATGGATTGTTCGAATTGAGATCACACTCTGGCGCAGACCAGCCGGCTGACTCCGCTTTTACGCAATCCATCCGTGCGGCCGGAAAGGTATCGCTCATTCAGTTGCTTTGGGCCATGATCCTCCACTTCACTGAAGCCCAGTGAGTAAAGCATTCCGGCGAGAGATGCCGGCTCGAAAAAGGTCTTCCAGGGCTCGCCGCCTTCAGTCGCTCTCGCTGCGAGAACTTCCATGGCCCTACGCTCCCTTGGCGACAGTAGCGAGGGAACTACCGTATAGTCGAACACGACAGCGCTGCCCGGCACAAGAGCGGCGATAAAGCGCAGTGTGGTCATGATGGCATCTTCTTCGAGATACATGGTCACGCCCAGCCACGAAAAAAACGCGGGCTCATCCATGCGGAATCCAGCATTGCCGAGAGCCTTTGTAAGAGCGAAACGCTCAAAGTCAATGGGCACGAAGGTCAACGAGGCAGGTTCCTCGATTCCGGCTGTAAGAAGGCAATTGCGCTTCCATTGCTGGGTTGCCTGAAGGTCGACTTCAAATATCCGGCTGCTGTCCCGGTTCCGATAGGCAAACGTGTCGAGCCCCGCGCCCAGAATCACATACTGATTGGTGCCGCACTGTCTCGACCGGTTCCACTCGTCCTCGGCCAGTCTACTTCGCACTACGACAGAAGTTCGCAGCCCCTTGAGCAAAGGAGTATTGTATTGCGACAAGCCGCCGCTGAAGGACTCTTCTCCGGCCGCGCCCAGTATTTTCAAAGCGAGCGGGTCTTCGAAAACCAATGGAGTATCCAACACCTGATGGGCCGCTCGAAAAGTTGCAACCCTCAGCGCAGTGGGCTTCGGCACTGGATCGGAGCGGTTTTCCGTGATCTCTTGCGAGTTCCTGAAATGCATGACAGCCCTCTCTATAAACGCGATCAACGGGGCATCTATCCCGATATTGACAAACAAATCCGGCTCATTCCGGAATGCAGCGCGGATTTTGCCTTCAAGTTCCGGATCATTACCTGAATAGGATTCACGAAACAGCGACTGCCAGCGACGTGCAAGGGCCTGAACCGCCGAATCGCCCGGTCCTGCTCCTTGCTCCATCCGTCGTCGAACCTCGGCGATCAGCGACGGCCATTCAAAAACATGTGCATCGTGCCGACTGCGCACCCCTTCAAGCTCGCTGGGTGACAAATATTTCGCGAGGATGGCAGCCCGTGCGTTGGCAAATGATTGAGTAAGATATTCAATCATCTCGGCAGTGATTCTCTTGAAAAGCACCGCTTTCCACTCTTCCACGTGTACCATTTTCAGTTTCATTACAAGGTTGCCATCATTTCCCGTGGTATCCTTCAGCAACCGCATCCAGCGCCATGCCAATCCTTGAGCCTCTTCGTTTTCCGGCGATATTCCGCGATCCATTGAATCCCGAACCATAGAAGCCAATTGGCTCCACTCTTCGTCCAGATTGCCGGCCGCCTTCTTTGACAGAAGCTCATCGAGTTCCTGCTTGGATAAATGCTTTTCGTACATCGTCATCATCTCCAATATCGTTAGCCAGTCCGTGAGACCGGTATCCTCCCCCCTGGAAAGTTGCTCCTTCAGCCGCAGGAGCCGATCTCGCAGGGTCTGAGCACGCTGGACCTGTTCATCGAGCACGCTCATCTGCTGCGCGATGATGTTGATGAGTGAAGCCCCGGGCTCTGCCAGGAACGATCCAATCTCAGACAGTGAACAGCCAAACTGCTTGAGTGCCTTGATCCGGTGCAGGCGCACTACATCTGCCTGGTTGTATAGTCTGCAGCCGCTTTCTGAACGTACGGAAGGAGACAGCAATCCGATGTGGTCATAGTGGTGCAGGGTGCGAACCGTCAACCCGGCACGTTTTGCAAGTTCTCCGATCTTCAACAACATCTATAGCCACCTCCATTTGGTCTAATCATAAAACCTGACGTAACGTCAGGATCAAGTGGAAATTTATTCAGTTGTATCTATGATGAACAGAGATTGTCTCCATCCAGAGCCCCCTGGCTGGTTCAAGCCTCCCATCCTCGTTGATTCAAGTCTCCGACTTGAACCCGCCTGACTCTCCAGCAACTCAATGGCTACAAAGCCTGCGAACACGGAATTAGTCCTTGTTGGATGCAACTGTAACAGCGCGGGGTTATTTTAATGTCAAAATGGTTCAAGTCGGAGATTTGAACCAACGAAAGGGATGCGTAGAGGACCATTTTCCGGTAATCCGCGAAGAGACCTATAGTTTTCGTCAGTAAACCAAAAAATCTCGTTTTTACTGTTGACCCGACTAAAGGTTCACAGTTTACTTTCTGCATCGTCGTGGCCATGACGCAATTTAAACCCTACTTAAAAGGAGAATAGCGATGCAAAAACAGATGAATGTCGAACAGTGGGTTGAGCTGTTCAAGGAAGTGGGCCTTGACGATGCGCAAATGATGAAATGGCACCGGCTTTTCGAGGCAAAGTATCCGGAAACCCATCAGAATTTCCTCGAGTGGCTGGGGCTGCCCGCGGAAGAAGTTGAAAAGATTCGCCTAAAGAGTCGTTAACACCCAGACGGGGCGATGCCAAGCGTCGCCCCATCGGTATAAGAAGATGACAACATACACCATTTCGAAACTGGCACGGGCATTCGGCTTGTCCCGGAGTACTCTCCTTTACTACGACCGCATCGGTTTGCTGCCGCCGTCCGGTCGAACTCCTTCCGGATATCGATATTATACGGATGATGACTATAACCGTCTCGATAGGATCTGCAACTTTCGCCAGGCAGGACTCACTCTCGAGGATATTCGGGCGGCCTTTGAGTCCGATGCTGAACCGAGTGTGAAAGTTTTGGAGCACCGGCTGAGAGAGATCAACCAACGCATTCAGGACTTGAGAAGCAAACAGCGACTGTTGTCCGGCATGATGAAGGCCGGGTCATCCGCCGACTGCCCCCCATCCGTGGACAAGGAAATGTGGGTTGAGATGCTGCGTGCGGCCGGCATGGACGATGACGCCATGCATCGCTGGCATGCAGAATTCGAGCGACGAACCCCTCAGGCCCATCATGACTTTCTGATCTCCCTTGGCATCCCCACTCGGGAAGTATCGCAGATCCGTCAATGGGCAGCCGGTTTCCGGTCAAACAACCATCCGCCCTCCCCCACGGTCTGAATATCGGCCGTGTCGACCCAGCGGAACTCCAAGAGTGCCGATATGCGAAAATAAGTGCTTAGTGGTAGAGACGCGGGGAAGCGGAGAGGGGGAGACACGGAGAGGCGGAAATGCAGGAAGTAGTCATGCTACCCCAAGGGCATGTGCGAAGATGCCGTTTTTGGCCAGACCTTCGATGGTGGTGATTTCTTCGCCTTGAACGACTTTTACAGGCGTTTGGCAAGAGCGTACGGCTTCCTCATTGACCAGTACCGTGCATGCACCGCATAAACTCTCACCGCACCCATATTTGGTTCCGGTCAAACCCAGGTCGGTGCGCAAAACCCACAAAAGCACCCGATCGCTGTCCACCGTCAGGCTTACGGGTTCGCCGTTGAGTTTGAATTGAATTGTTTCAATCATAAGCGCTCCTTGGTCGTTTTATTCTATAGTTAGAAACCAGATCTAGCGATTGCCTCGCAACTATATAACTTTCAATTTGGTTTCAGTACCATATGTCATCACGGCTCTTTGGACCGAACTCTTTGCCTCTGTGCAATTGCGGTCTCGCAACACTATCCAGTTTTTTAGAGGGCAAGCTGTTTCTTCAAGGGCTTGGTAGCCCTTCAGCAAGATCGTCCTAGACAGCTGCAGGGCGATGACCTGAGGAATGGCCGAGAAGATCCTTGCCTATAATAAGGATACAAAGGTTAGCGCTATTAAGGCGTTCTTAAAATATCGTGGGTACCCAGTCGTCTTAAGAGATACAATTCACCTTCAATCTGAAAAGTAAAGCGGTAACCTCGGGTAACTCTCCCTTCCCAAATTTCCCTTGGGTCATTCATCTTTTTAGGCCATAATCATCGTTTCGGCCAATTATTCAAGCCACGGCCAGAAACGGTCCCTGTCTACCTCTGGTTGTCGACCGCTTTTGTGCTGGTCTCCCGGGCAGGTCGAGGCGATCCAACAGATACTGGAACAAGTCTTTTGGCTTCGCTCCAAAGAGTCTTTCTGCTGGTGTTCTCTCCTGGCTGTCTTGAATGAAGAAGTTGTGAACGGTATTGAGAGCAGCCAGTTTCCTGTCACTGATACGATGCAATCCATGATGACGCAAAGAAAGGTAACCATTGCGCCCCTCCACACAAGAGCTTGATCGCTGGAAGAGCTGAGCACACTCCGTGGCAACGTCTTCGATAAACCCTTTTTGCTCCCTTGTGCAATCGCCAAGCGGACCGTTGTGGACCAAAAGGGGGGCGAGTAATTTTTCCGAGCGCTGGCGCAGAGCATTGCGCCGTTCGCTATTGCTGCTTTTCCTTGAAACACAACTCAGGTAGATACCCGGAATCAGGTGATGGTACGTGGCTCTTTCCTGTACGGGAGTCAAGCCAAGAGCCTCCACTCTTGCCCTTACCATGAGGTAGAAGAAGGCAATGGTTGCCACCATGCTGCCCATTACCCGCTTTGCTTTCTCTATCCTTTTGATGCTGTTTGCAGGAAGATTTGCCGCCGCCGCAATACACTCAATCTCCGAGAAACGCTTATTGAGTAATGTGGCTACCTGCTCGCTGGTCTTCTCTTCTCCGCTTTCAAGGTCATAGGGGTGATAATCCACGGCAATCCCCCGAATCGCCTCTTTTGCAGCGTCCTGGTGGTGCTGAGCCATTTCAAGGACCTTCTCGGCCTCGCTCAGTTTGTCATGTGCACTCTGAATCTGCTTGTCAAAGTCAGGGGACCGGCCTCGTCCACGCTTGCTTGTCAGGAAAAACTCCTTTGACTCTTGTTTGCGATTCAGTTCCGTGGCGGCCTCATCAACCTCTTTTTGCGCTCGTTTCTTGCGGTTCTTCAAAGCCACACTCGTACCTTTCACCAGTTCATGTTGAACATGGAAAAGATCGGGAGAGTGGTGTGCCCCAAGGTGTTCTTGGGTGTGGCGCACAATGCCCTTGCCTTCATCACTGGTAGACTGAATCACCTTCAATTTGAGGCCTTTTGTGGCTTCTGTCAGACAGGCCGTCCAGTGTTCAGCCGTCCTGTCAGCGCTATATTTCTCCAACAAAATAAAGTTTGAGACGGGCTCTATGCCTACAAGACAGGGATCCTGATGAAAGTTCTCATCTTCACATATCGTAATCTCCTTAGGCTCCATGCCGTCTGCCAAACGAGCCTTTTCCTCCTCCCCATACTTCACAATGGCCTCTTCCATAGCAGCCGAAACCTTCTGCTGAGAACCGTAGGAGCCGGCCACAAACTGATCAAGACCTGTCAACTTCAGGAACAGGCAGACCAAACGAATGCCGCAAGGCCCCGCCATTGTCATCACGAAATGAGCTGCCAGCACCAAACGATGCAAAAAGGCCGTACCGGTCGGCGATTCAAAAAACTCAACTACCTCGGGGGCGGCATCTATCGCACCCTTGCATTTGCGCCAATGATGTAGAGTCGACCTTGCTACGCCTATCGCCTCAGCTATCTGGCGAAAGCTCAGACCGGTGTCATCTTCAGCAACCAGCTTCCTAAATTCATCAGTCTTGGTCGCTCGTTCCTTACGTGGCCAGCGTTTTTTCCAAGATCATCACACCTCCATTTTGACGGTTTTTTAATCATTTGATTAGCAACTTTTGTCGCTTTTGTCCCGTCAAAAATAATCGTTGCAAAAATAATCTTCGACCACATATCCATAAAGTGGCCGAAACGATGATCGTGGCCTCTTTTTAATATTCAAAGAGGGGTGGTTTTGATCCGCCAATAAAAGCTCGAGTTGCTTGTCAGCGGCTTCTTGAATTCTTTGAGGAAGTTTCCGGTAATCCCGGACGAAGCTTTTCGTGAAAACGAGTTTCATATCTCAGCTTTTTTCAAAGCTTTTAGGGCGTCTTTCGCGTTCTCAAATGGTCCCATCAGATCACCCTTTTCAATATCTTTGTCCGCTTCAGCCTCTTTGTCCTGCCATTCTTTGGTATAAAAATATTCCTGATCCGCATGAATCAGTTTCAAAGGCTTAATGATCACCTGGTTTCCCTCGACGTCTATTTCAACGTGATCTCCAACAGCCAGTTTCATTTTCTTTCGAATGCTTCGGGGGATTGTCAGTTGATAATTTCGCTTAATTTTCGCTACTTCCATTTCAAACTCCCTCAATTTCGCGTGCCTATTCATAATATTTTTATAAATTTTAAAATTTAATAATTTTATTGAGTTTAACTGCTTAGAAGCGTTTGTCAATTCTTGCCTTTGACCAACTGTATTCACATGCTCCGTCACAAAAACCGAAATCTAAGGGTATAGGTCTAGGCTTTTGACACATGTGGATACTTTTCAGGATGTTTGATGCACTCGACAGATCAGTGACCCTTTGATCAACCTGATAAATTTTACGTTTTTATGGCTTTTTATGTCGAGCGGTCGATCTCTCTCTACGTTTTGCGTAAATATACTCAGGATCGAGATCGACTCCGCATTCCTACTCAATTGTATCAAATGAAACACGGACAAGTTTGAAATTGTCCAAGTCCTTGATTCGCCGAAATATTCCAAAACTAAGTATTGGTTTCATATCAAGGATGCCACTCTCACCGTTGTCAAAGACAACAGAAAGCGTGTAGTCATTGTTTGCAATCACTTCCTTTACAGAAGGATACATGGTAGCAGTCCTACTGAAGACCCTTTATTTTGAAAGGCTCTTCACCATTCATAGCAAGATGCCAGGCTTGCACGTTTTGTTATACTTGTTAAGGATCAAATCGCGCATTTAAGTTCACTGCTTTTCGGGATTCCGGCTAGAAGCACGTGGGAATGACGAATGGTGGATCGAGCCATAAAATGACACTTTTCACCCTCAAACAGTATAGTCAGATAACCTCTAAGGTGAATGGCATAAACTAAACATCCGATACTATATCGGAGATGGGCTGATATCGACAAACCAGTCTTCGAGTCCCGGCTTTCGGTTGATGACCTTTTCGTAGGCAGCCATGGCCTTCCTTGTCAATTTGACTCCCGTTTCGTATATCTGTGTCACCAGGGTCACAACTGGATGTTTGCCCTTCCATGTCATGTTCTTGGCAATCTTGATGGTGGTTTGCGCATCGGTGAGTAACATCCCATTCCAATATTGTTCGAGAGCTCCATGGGTCCGTTCGACGGGGTTGTACTTGCTGTGGTAAGGAGGGTAGTAGGCAAGCCTGATGCTCACCCTGTGCTGGTTTGCGAAGTCCACGGCCCTCTTGATGAACTGCGTGCGCCTGCTGCTGTTTTCGGGACCATTGTCTTGGTTTATCACCAGTGTCGAAGGACAATACTTTGATTGCCATTCGGACCACTGCTCCACTATGCGATCCCACATATAGTCGCTCGTTATTTTCGACTCCGCAAAGGAGATTAATAGGTTATCGTGTTGCGGCAACAGAATACTGAAGGGCGTAAGAGAGCCCTTATCCCCAAAGTCGTGATCGGCTGCCTCTACCTCGACCCTACTCTGACCGCTTCGGGAGAAGGGACCAAGCTTCACCGAGGCTTTGGCATCCATCGACAGACGCAGGACTCCCTCTGTCTCGTCGGCTTCACGGTTGACCTTGCGAAGTTGGTCAAAAATAGCGTCCGTTTCCGGGATTTTCTTCAACGGTTTGTTTTTTTTACCTTTCGCAGCCGGTAACCCAGCTTATTAAGAATCGTGCTTATAGTGCGCCGTGGCGGAAGATCTTCATCTTTGTAGTTCTTTTGTTCGATCAGTTCCGTTCGCACCCGGCGTGCTGTCAATTTGATGTACAGGCGGGGCGTACGCAACGTCGCATCCACTTGAGCATTGGAGTCGACTATATCACGGATATCGTCGAGCAAATTGGGCAAGTGCTTCTCGGAGCGTTTGCGTCCCCGCAGGCAGAAAGCGTCCATGCATTCAACGCCGGTAGCGAGTTCGTGCATCCCTTTGCGGATGGTCCCACGGTTCCAACCGAGTTCTCGCTCTGCCAAAGCCTGCCCACCGGGTCCGAGCTCTCGAACAGTCTCGGCCAAGAACTGGCGACGCGCACTGCCCTTCAGTTTGGCTGCAGCGCTCTTGAACAAAAACTTGATGCCTTCTGTAAAATACCTTCCCAGGCTACATTGGGACGATGATTGAGCCCGCTCACTGGCATTTCGCATGGAAACCTCCTTGGATCAGAGTTGTGTTCCCATGTCATACACGCTTTCTTTCTGTTTGTCCCGCACTTTCTAAACAAGCCAAGCACCGAAAAATTGCTTGAAATAACGATGTCCCCAGTATACGGAGTATATTGATCCATCGTCCTTTTTGGGCGTTTTAATATTGCCATTCACCTAAGCTTTCGATCTTTCCCCTTCCACCAGTTTAATTTCATCATCTGTAAGCTTTCAAGCCGTTTGTCGAGCAGAAGCTAAACTGTCTTGAGCCTTGGACCACCAATATCGAACCACTTCTGAACGTTGGCTTTTGGTGATCATAACTGGATTCCATCTCGGATAATCTCATCCGGAATGGGTAAAATGGAAATAATCTCCGTCTCCCATGATTTGTAATCAACAACCAGGGTGCTGAAGTTAGTATCGTACTGGAGATTTACGTCGAATACCACATCAGTGATCTGGTGCGGTTCAAATCTAGTCAATGGTTGAGATGTCACCACAAGCAAATCCGCATCGGATGAATACCTTTAAAGCTGCATGCGGGAGCCCTTGGGTGATGCTGTCACGCCGTCCTTTGCCGGTTGGCAACAGACAGATCAAGCGGTCACGATTCGTCTGCCGGAAAATCAGGAATTGCCCTTATGCCTTTTGCCACTCTGATTCCGACATGCCTCTTGATAAATTCTATATAGTCTCGATTCCCCGTGTCCCTTCTTTTGATTGAACGGTAGATTGTCCCCAGGAGCTCGGACACTTGATAATTGCTGAGCCCTCCCAAATCCTCCTTGATTGCGTGGTCAATCAGCTCAATCCCTTCCTCTTCCAGTTTATTCTCAAAATTTATAGTCAGGTCACCGAAAAAGTACTTTCCCAGGAGCAGTTCCACAAGCTTAGCAGCCTGCTTATCAGAAATATTTTCGTGATGGTCGAGGTCGAATTGGCATAGTGCAGACTCTATTACATTCGCAGACCCTTCGAGGGCCAGATTGTCCGCCATTCTCTGAAGGGCGATGTAGGGGGTCTTGCTGTAATTTCGATTCAATCTATCATCCTTGAAATAAGAACAAGCACCACACTTCTCCGCATTCCTCGACTGACCGCAGCAGACGCTGCAAACGGAGCCATCCACCGCAACGCATTTTCTTTTCCCCTTCCGGGAATTACATAAAGGGCAGTCTGCCATCTTCTGACTCCATTGTGTGTACGCAGGATTTTTGGAACATCCTATCACACCAACATTCGCCTGAACAGCATCCAGGTATCACTCTGAAAATACCATTAGAAAGGAACCGCACGCTGCAGTGCACGGTTTCTGAATTGGTGCACTGTATTCTATTGCGCTAGAGTTTTGAGCTGGCCAGCCGATTCAGGATCCCGTCGGCTTTCGCAGGACAGAATTGTGCTCTTACGATGCTATTCCGAATATGCGCCAGCCAGCTTGAGCTCGGGAATCCTGCGCCCACACCTATATATTCTTTATCACTATCAGACCATGTTACTTAATGGGTGTAAATTCCTGCACGGATGACGGATTCAAGCAGGTGAGGGAATGGCGGGGAAAGTCTGCCGACTTTCATGTCTTGTTCTGAGCTGTTGGTCGCGGTCATTGACAGACCGGTTAGCACAGGATACCGATAATGGAAGCTGTAGCGTCAACATTTTGGAGAACTGCCAGATTACGGCAAAACGCCTTTGCAGGCAAACCGACTCGATTTTGAAAACCGAGTCGGTTTATCGCTGGTATCTCTAATAAAATCAATTTCCTTAAGAGTCAAAATGAGACAGCGCAGCGCCCGGTACTGTTTCGGTAAGTGATGGAACAAAGTGGATAAAGCTCAATAGTCCCATTCAACCCGCCCGTTGGCAAGATGGAACAAAAGCAAAGCCCCTAGTTTTGCTTTTGCGGCCAGACTGCTGAGAAGGACGTATTCTTCAGATGTGTGGATGTGACCTCCCACCACCCCCATGGTGTCGATGTTGGGCAATCCGGCGGCGGCGAGATTGTTTCCGTCACAACTACCTCCGGAAGGTTTGAACTCAAGCCTCAGCCCAAGCTGCAGACCGCATTGCTCGACAAATCGAAACAGTCTTTGGTGCCCTTCATCCATGAGCTTTGGCTTGCAGGTAAAACCACCGGAAAGATCAACACGAATGCCGTCTTTGTTGTTGAGGCCGGTAAGGATGCGATCGAGCCGGCCCAGCACCCATTGTTCGTCTTCGGGCTGGGAGGTGCGGACGTTGAATCGAGCCAGCGCAAAATCGGGCACGATGTTGGTCGGCCCACCACCGTGGATGCAGCCCGAATTCAATGTCACCCCTTCTCGTTTGCCATTCAGGTCATTGAGTGAACAGATGAATTCCGCCAGCGCACACACGGCATTGCGGCCCTTATCGAAATCACGTCCGGCATGGGCGCTGCGGCCTTTCACGACGACCGTAAAATCTCCAGTACCTTTACGGTACGACACCAGGCTGCCGTCAGGCAATGCGGGCTCGTAGACAAGACCGATGTGATTTCGCCCGGCAGCCTCCTGCAGCAGAGGTAGCGAGCCCGGCGAGCCGATTTCTTCATCCGGGTTGATCAGCACTTCCCAACCTACATTTCCTGCCCAGGGGCTGCGCTCCAATGCTTCTAAGGTGGTCAACATGACCACCAGCCCGCCTTTCAAGTCGGCTGCACCAGGTCCCTGCAGGATATCGTCGCTCTTTATGGTCGGTTCCCGAAAGGAGTGATTCGGCGGGAAAACCGTATCCATATGGCCGGAAAAAAACACGCGCAATGGCGCATAGGGACGTTTCGTTATTCGGAGCGCCCGACCCAATTCGCAAACCGTAGATTTCCCGGAATCATCGATGCTTTCAGTCGGTTCCAAGCTCAACTTCTCTACCTCACCGTCCAATCCATCGAACAGCTCGACCAACTGATCCATTGTAGATTCAAGTCCCTGCAAATTGTAGCTGTAACTGTTCGTCTTAACGATCTGAAGCAGAGTTTGAATCATTCTTTCTTTTTGCGTGTCTATCCAGTCCAGATAGGGAAAAAATACCGACGGCACTGCATGGACTGTCGAAACGTCTACCATGATGCTTTCTACCTCTTATCAACGATTCGGTGTTGAGGGGAGCTCAGATTCTGGTGTGAATTCAAATTGTGACCTTTTCAGAGGAGACGGTGTAGGCGGACAGGATCTTCTCGTTGATTTCAACACCGAGCCCCGGTCCTTCGGGAACACTGATGGTGCCATCAGGGTTCAAAGTAAATTCCGGATCGATAATATCGCGAGGGTAGTAGCGGTTAGAAGCCGAAATATCATTTGGATAGACGAAATTGGGCAATCCCGCCAGGGCAACCGAAACCGCCCGTCCGACACCGGTTTCAAACATCCCGCCACACCAAACGCCGATCCCGGCCGCTTCGCATAGATCGTGAATCTTCTTTGCCTGAGACAGCCCGGCTACCCTCCCTTGTTTGATGTTGATAATGCGGCAGGCTTTCATCTCAAGTGCGACACGTGCATGGTACAGGTCCTGGATGGATTCGTCCAGACAGATGGCCGTTTTCAGCTGGGGCTGCAGCCTGGCGTGGTAGACAATGTCATCAAATGCAAGAGGCTGTTCGATCATGAGCAAATCGTAATCGTCCAGGAGTTTCAGGACTTCGATATCTTCCAGGCTATAGGCATTGTTGGCATCCACCATGAGCATGACATTTGGAAAGGCTCTCCGCATCGCTTCGACCCGATCAACATCCAGGCCGGGTTTGATTTTGATTTTGATTCGAGGATAACCAACCGATAGAAATTCAGCGGCCTTGTCTATCAATTCTTCAGACGAATCCTGGATACCGATGGAAACCCCTGATGTTATACAATTCTTTGTGTTTCCCAGCAAATTAGCCAACGAAACACCTTTTTCGAGTGCCTTAAAGATCCAGAGGGCATTTTCCACCGCAGCTTTGGCCATCGGATGGCCGCGGAAATGGCCGCAGTGTTTCTCGAAATCCTCGGGTCCGTCGAGGTCTTTTCCCATGACAGCCGGCAGCAGGTAAGACTTCAAGACTTCCCTGGCAGTCCCGATGGTTTCGTAGCAATAACCCAGCGACGCTTCGGCGACGCATTCCGTGTAAGCAATGAAGTCAGGGCTGTAAAGTTTCAGCAACAGTTTATTCTCTTCGTAGACCCTGCCGTAGCTTGTTTCGAAATGGTCGACGATGGGAATTTTGAGCTCGATCAAATCGACACGTTCAATTTTCATCAAGATTCCTTTCAGCAAACGGGAGTTGTGAGAGAACACAGCACCCGGCAGTTAGATGATCTTTTTTCAACCGGATCGTTGCTGGCACAATCCGGCATGACGGCAACCGGACAGCGCGGGTGAAACGAGCAGCCGGAAGGTAGGTTGATCGGGTTGGGATAGGTGATGCCGAGCGGAATTTTGGGCATCCCCAACCTCGGGTCGGGTGTCAGGATGGATTGGAGAAGTGCCTGGGTGTAAGGATGTCGCGGAGAAGAAAAGATATGTTCCACCGGCGCTTCTTCCACCACTTGTCCCAGGTACATGATCGCTACGCGGTCAGCAATGTGTTCCACAACCGCAAGGTTGTGGCTGATGAAGAGGTAGGTCAGATTGAATTCTCTTCGCAATGACATCAAAAGATTGAGCACCTGGGCTTGTACCGAAACATCAAGGGCCGAAGTCGGCTCATCACAAATGATCATTTCAGGCTCGGTAATGAGGGCCCGTGCAATTGCCACACGCTGTCTCTGGCCGCCTGACATCTGATCCGGATAGACATTCAACATCCTGCCGGGCAGAGCCATCACATCCATCATTTGCCTGACCCTTCTTTGGCGGTCTTTCCTGTCTCGATTCCCGTGGACGATCAGCGGCATCTCGATAATCTGCCGAATTGTCTTGCGCGGGTTGAGAGAAGAATAAGGATCTTGAAAGATCGGCTGTATAATTTCGGAAAGTCTGGTGCGACCGATGCTGGAAAGCGGCTGTCCCTCAAAGAGCACATCGCCGCTTGTCGGATCTTCAAGGCGAAGCAGAATTTTTGCGAGCGTGCTTTTCCCGCATCCGGATTCGCCGACAAGGCCCAACACTTCTCCCCGCTTGATCTCCAATGACAGATTGCGCAGGGCATAAAGCGAACGAGATCTCGAAAATAATCCCTGCGAAACCCGGTAGGTCTTCGTAATCCCAAGCAGTTCTAGAAATCGATTATCCAAGTTATTCATAGAACCGCCGCTTTTTCGGATCTTGACTTCAATTCCTCGAGCGATGCCGTGCACAGAGCACCGTGAGATTCGGAGATGTTGCGATATGGGATCGTTTTTGTACATGCCTCGCGCGCAAGCTCGCAGCGGGGACGGAACATGCAGCCCTGCAGGTCACCCAGCAAAGACGGAACAACTCCGGGTATCGAGCCAAGCTCCGAATATCTCGATTTCTTTCCCGGCACCGGGATGCAGGAAAAAAGCCCCTGCGTGTATGGATGCATGGGAGTCGTGAAAATCTGTTCGACAAAACCGCTTTCAACCTCCCGCCCAGCGTACATGACCATTACCCTATCGGCCACCCGCGAAATAACGCCCAAGTCGTGACTGACGAATATCATGGCCGCACCGGTTTCCTTTTGCAGTTCAGCCAACAGCCCTAAAATCTGTGCCTGAATGGTCACATCCAGGGCGGTGGTGGGTTCATCGGCGATGATGACGTCGGGCTCGCACATGAGCGCCATGGCGATCATGACCCGCTGGCGCAAGCCGCCCGACAGCTGGTGGGGATACTGCCCGAGCCGCCGCCTGGCCGAGGTGATGCCCACCCTGTCAAGCAGGTGCAAAGCCTTTTCCCGTGCTTCGGCCCGACTGGCAGAACGATGCCGAAGATATGACTCCATCAACTGGTTGCCGATTGTGTATACCGGGTTAAGGGCAGTCATCGGCTCCTGGAAGATCATGGCGATGCGATCCCCTCGGATATCCGCGAACTGGCGCTCGGAGAGACTCAAGAGATCGATACCCGAAAACTCGAGGCGTTTCGCCCTTACTTTGGCCTGCTTTGGCAAAAGCCCCATAGTGGCCATTGTCGTTACCGACTTTCCACACCCGGATTCCCCAACAATGCCGAGCGTTCTCCCCTTTTCCAGGACGAAACTCACCCCCTGTACGGCGTGGAGATCCCCAGCAGGCGTGGAAATATCGACGAAGAGATCCTCTACGGAGAGGATGATTTTATCTGACTCGGTTTTGTCCATACAAGATGACATGCGATCAGGAAAGGAGAACGTCACGGATGCCGTCCCCGATCAAATTCAAACATAGGACCAACAGCGCCAGCGCGGCACCAGGGATGGTGATGAGCCAGGGTTCAAAAAAAAGCAATCCCTTGCCTTCAGCGACCATCAGGCCCCAGGACGGAGTCGGCGGCTGAACGCCTAGTCCGAGAAAAGAGAGGGCGGATTCCAAAAGTATGGCGTGCGCCACTTCGAGACTGCCGATTACGACCAGGCTGCCGACCAGGTTCGGCAGAATTTCAACCAGCAAAATACGCGGTGTTTTGCAGCCGATGGCCGCTGCAGCACTGACAAATTCGCGCGATCGCAGCTGTCTGGTTGCAGAACGGATTACTACGACGAACCGATCCCACAGCAGGAGGCTCAAAACGCACACCACAACAGTAAGCGTACCCCCCACCAGCGAAACAACCGCCAAGGCCACAAGCACCACGGGCAGACTTAATCTCGAAGAAATTACAAAGGTAACGAAGCTGTCTACCTTGCCGCCGAAATAACCCGCGATCAGACCCAAGCCGGTTCCGATTACACCGGACCCGATCGCTGTGGTAAAACCGATCAGCAGCGATACCCGTGCACCGTATATCAGCCGGGTGAGATAATCGCGTCCGAGGGCATCTGTGCCAAAGATATGAGCCCAACTGCCCTGTGCGTGCCAAACCGGCGGAATGAGTCGTTGGACAAGATTCGGTGCGTACGGATCGTAGGAGGTAAGCAATGGGGCAAAGAGGGCCGCAACGATAACAACCAGCAGCCCCGCCGAACCGATCATCAAACCACGGTGCCCCAAAATGCGAGTGCGCATGATCTGCCGTGACGACGGCAAACTCACTTCATCGATTTGATATTGGTTGACCACGGCTAAGCCACCCTGATTCGGGGATCAAGCCAGGCATTCAGGAGATCCGCCAGAAAAGTAAGGCCTACATAAATAATGGCATAGACAAGGATAATGGCTTGAATCGTTGGGAAATCGTTACGGCTTATGCTTTCCCAGGCTAGAAAACCGACACCATGCAGTGTAAAGACACTCTCAACCACGACCGATCCTCCCAGTATAAATCCAAATTCTACCGCTGCCACGCTTACAACCGGAATGATGGCGTTTCTTATCGCATGTTTTAGCAGAATGGTCCGCGGCAAGAGGCCCTTTGATCGCGCTGTTCGGATATAATCCGATTGCAGAGCTTCAATCATGCCGGCACGGGTCAGCCGCATCATTGACGGCGTAGCATAGTAGCCCAGAACGATCGTCGGCAAGACGAAATGAAGAAGACTGCTGGAGCCGGAAACGGGCAGCAGGCGCATCTTTACCGAGAAGAGAACAATCAACATGAGACCAAGCCAAAAACTGGGGATTGCCTGCCCTACCGTTGCAAGCCCGAGTGTGAAGCGGTCAAAAGCGGTATTTTGCTTGACTGCGGCAATGACGCCGAGCGGTATGGAAAGCAATATGGCAAAACAGATGCTGAAAAGCCCCAAAAGCCCGGTAACCGACATCCGGTCGGCTATCAAACCGACCACCGGCTTGTGGAAATAAAAACTATCCCCGAAATCTCCAACCATGGCACGGTTGATCCAACTCCAATACTGTACCAAAAAAGGTCGGTCAAACCCGTAAGTGTGCCGGATCACCTGAATGTCAGCCTCCGTCGCACCCTCACCCGCGATAGCAATGGCCGGGTCGCCGGACGCGAACATAAGGCTGAAACTGATGGCAGACACTACCAGCGACACTAGAAGCGCCAACCCAAGGCGTTTTATGGTAAAACCAGCCACTTCCCTTCTCCGTTAGACCGGGTGATCAGAGGCCAAAATAACCATCCCCCGTCACCGATGTGTTAAGTGGCAAAACAAACCGGACAGGCGCAAACCCACCTGTCCGGCGCTCACCCATCTATTTCCAATGTGCTGCAAAGAACCGGGGGAATTCATCCGGAGTCGGTTTAAAGACTAGGTCCGATGAAAAGACATAGTTTTTGGTATAGGTAAAAAGAGGAATCCAGTAGGCCTGTTGTGCAATTCTTCTCAGCGCCCGCGAGTAGGCTGCCTCCCTAACGGAGGGTACCGTAGAAACATCACCTTCTCGCAGTGCTGCCATCACTTCTGGATCGCTGGCTGAATCATCAGGTCCGCCACCAAAAAAGTAACTGGCGCTGGCCGAGACGTCTGGAATGGAGTTTGAGCCCCAAGTCATGTTGGCAACTTCTGCCTTTCCCTCGCGGATCAAGTCACGCAGAGCGGAGTATTTCATATAGCGCAGATTGGCGTTTAGACCGACCTTGGCAAGATCGCCAATGATTGCTTCTGTCACTTCTCGTTGACGATATGCGTAGATGTCGAAGGAAAAACCATTAGGATAACCTGCTTTATCCAAAAGTTCCTTGGCCTTCTGAGGGTCATAATCGTAGACCATAACATCGTCGCTGCACGCGAATTGAGAAGGATGGCAAGCCGCGTTGATCACAGCACTGTTGGGCCCCATAAAAGTCTTGGCGATCGCCTGGCGATTAATCGCATATCCAAAAGCCTGGCGGACATCTTGCTTGGTGAAAGCATCGTTTCCGCTTTTCCCTTTGACATCGAAAGTAAGGTAACTAATCCGCATGGTGGGGGCATTCATTACGGTCAAGTTGGGAGCTTGACGCAATCCGGCCGCCTGATCTTCGGAAATCCCCCAAATCCAATCAATGCCACCGGTCATAATTTCAGCGATCTGGGTGCTGTCGTCGGCAATGGTGCGGTATACAAGTTTCTCTATAGCAGGTTTGCCCTTCGGGCTGTCGGCAAAATAGTCGGAATTGACCACCATTTCCACTCGCTCACCGGGCTTGAAGGATGCGACCTTGTAAGGACCCGTTCCATTTGCTGCAACTGCACCATACGCCTTCTTACCATCTGATTTCACGGGAGCCGAATCGAAATGCTTGTCGGGTAGAATGGGTAGAGCCAGCGCCAGATAAGCCAAGGCCGCCGGAAATGGTTCTTGCAAGTAGATACGAACAGTGTCCTTGTCGACCTGTTCGGCGGACTTCAGCCATTTAATGTCACCGTAGTTCAAAACGCCGTTCTCTTCATTGGTCATGAAGCTAATGGTGTAAACCACATCCTTCGGACCGAAAGACGAACCATCATGGAAAACAACCCCGTGCCGAAGCTTGAATTCCAAAGTAGTGTTATCCACCCAGGTCCACTTTGTGGCCAGCAATGGTTGGTACTCATTGGTATCGGGGTCCCAATAGACCAAGCCATCATATATATGTCCGGAAAGCACAAGCGCTTCACGGGACGTATCATAATAGGGATCTAGCGCAGTGACTTCTTTTTTCGCCGCCCATACCAGACTGTTGTCCGATTTTCCGGCGAATGCCGCAGAAGCCAGAATCATACTCAGGCAGAACATAACAGCAATGAGCCCTGGCAGAATTCTTGCCACCGAATCTCTTTCTGATTTTCTCATCTTTGCTCACTCCCTCCTTAAAATTGAATTAGGTCAATGGATGCATTTCAAAGCTGTCAGTTTTCACGAGAATGTTTTGAAATGTTCAAAAAGCTTATCCGCGAAATCGAGGCGCTCGTAGATTTTGTCTTCACTCAAATGTGCGACGGCAAGCACGAGGGACTCGATGAACGCCAGAGTAGCACACACGCTGTCAAACATCGTCAGGCCGAAAGTCGGAATGACCATTTGCAGTTCGGCGATTTTAGAAAAAGGATTGGTGTCGGTATCGACAAGAGCGATAATATGCGCGCCGATATCCGAGAAAATCCTCGCCATGTCCACCGTCTGTCGGGCATATCTGCGATGGCTGATCACGACCAGGACATCTTTCGAACAGGCATCTTGGACATGTTCTACAATGGTGCCCGACTGGCCGCTGATTAAGAATACTCTTTTCCGCAGATAGCGAAGCAATATCCACAACGAATGAGCCGGACCGAATGAAGTTCGTTGTCCCATAATAAAAACCTGACTCTCTTCATTGGCCAGCATTCGCGCTGTCTCCATGAAGCGTTTCCGATCGATACCCGCGTCGGTTTTTTCCAGGTTTTTAATGATGTGAGCGATGTTTTGCCCCAAGAAATCCCTGCCGGCATTTTCCAGCTGTTGCTTGGTTGAGGGGTAGCGGGAAATGGGAGAATGTAGACGGGCGACGATATCTTCCTGCAATTGGTTCTGGAATTCGGCAAAACTGCGGTATCCGAGGCGCGAGACAAAACGCACAACAGTCGCCTTACTGGTAGCCGTTTCTTCACTGATCGAAGTAGCGGTTTCGAAGGCAATTTGGGGATGACGCCGGCGGAAATATGCAGCGATTTTACCTTCACTGGGGGTCAATTTCCCCAGTTTTTGAATACGAGAAAGCAGATTTTCGGAGACAGACATACGAAACGCTCGATTCATTTTTTTATATTTTATGAAATACTCGTTTCAGAAACTTGACTAGCACAGCGGTTTGCTACTTGTCAACAACTAATCGATACGATGCAGCAATACTCATTTTGGAAGCCGGACTTAGCATAACAGGGCTGGGCTGATCAACCGCGGCACCCACCACCAACGAAGCTCCTGGCGGGTTGTGGCGTAACAAAACGCGCCCCACCCTAGCCAATATGATCAGCACGCAAAAACGAGAACTGCCGGGCACGATGTAATAAACAAATGAAATGGATTGATCGACACTGCAACTTTGAGAATGTACCAAATATCGAATGGATGGTAGGATTGTGGCCTTAAACACCCATATCGTTGCGTTTTGCTGCACTCAATGCACAAAGCAAGCAACGTTGGGACCAAGAAAATTTTCTCCTTTGCAATTTTAGGCAGGCATAGTAAGCCTTCCTGCTCAAGTTCCCGGACCCTTTGGAGTTCAAGTTGCGACCGTATCTTTTTTTCGACAATGCTGTCGAAGTTCTCATCGTCGATTTCGACAAAACATTCATTCGTGAGAACTTGTTGACGCAATGGGTGCTTTCCCTTCTTTTAGGGGCGCGTTTGAGCGGTAGGAGCAAAATCAGTTTTTTTCTCAAAAGCCTCTATGGGGGAATAAGCTCTATCCTGTTGTCCCGACGTCAGAGCCAGGCTGAAAGAGCAGTGAGAATCGCATACAAGACCTTCCAAGGCATTGAAATCGAAAGCATCCAGGATTTGATTGGGAAAAAATCCATATGGAAGAATGACGGCCACGCCATAAATCTCAACATTCCATTGGTTCAAATTTTACGGAGAGTGGTCGACAGCATCAGGCGTGAAACATCTCGCGAGCCAAGAGTGATCATCAGTTCTCAGGGATCTTCTGCACTCGCGATAAAAACGTTTCTTGAACGAGAAGAAGTAGCTGAACAAATGGCTCGACTTGAGATCAGAGTCGATTCCGACTCGATCATTGCCAATCGACCCGAGGTAGTGGACGGCAGGTTTACCGGGAGACTGATAGCGCCCATCATCACCAAATATAACCGGTTGAAACTATTCCCCAAGAACTCCGTGTTTATCGGTGATGATAAGGACGAGGCGGTTTTGAGGCAGATGGCAAACAGCGGGGTAAAATTTGTCAACTACAAGAAACTGGCACAGCTGCACGAAACGTAGCTTCTCAATAAGCATAGGCGGGCAGCTACTTTGAAAAGTCCAGATCCAGCTGCCTTCTATGAAACTTTTTTCCTCATACCCGCGTAAATATAGGCGTGTATCCAGGCTCCTTTTTCTGGATTCCCGCTAGAAGCGGCTCTTCGCGAATTACTGGGAAATGGTCCTCTACACATCCATTTCGTTGGTTCAAGTCTCAGACTTGAACCTGCCCGACCTTTCAGCAACTCTGTTGCTAAAAAGCTTGAGAACACGCCGTTTGACCTTGTTCGATACAACTGACTCAACGAAGTTGTTTTAATGTCAAAATGGTTCAAGTCGGAGACTTGAACCAACCGGAATCCCACTAATCCGCGATGAGCCCTAAAAGCTTGCGGGAATGACGGTTGGGCGACTCAATGTGCGTCTAAAAATAACCTTTTCACCTTAGCCATTCACTCAACGGCTAGATTTCAAACTCTTCTGTCCTTCGTGTTCTTCGTGTTCTTCGTGGTAAAAAAGGAAAGCTCTATTCGGCACATACGCCAGGTGAGAACTGCCTGCAGCGTGATGTGCCCACCCGCCGGCTTAGAGTGCATCCTTGGGGATGGTGAAAACAAAATCCGAGCCGTCATCCTTGGGTTCATACCAGATGTTGCCCCCGTATCTAACCAGGATTTCTCTGATTAAATAAAGCCCCAAGCCCATGCCGTCGGGAGCTCCTGCTGCCTCGCACCCAATCCGACCAAACCTCGTGAACAGTTTATTGCGATACTCATCAGATACCGGTCTGCCGCTATTATAAACGTTCAGCCGATAATAGGCGCCGTGATCCTCGAACCCAAAGGCAATGGTACAGCTCCTGCCGCCATATTTGATGGCATTCTTGAAGAGGTTCCGAAACACTGCTTTAAGCCAGGTTTTGTTTACATTTACCTGAATGGTTCCGGCTGGAATCGCGCCAAGTCTGCTGTCGATCATGATCTGTTGTTTTTCAATGTCGTGAGAAAGCTCATCCAACACCGGGTCGATGACGTCTTGCCGCAAGTCCAGCACTTCTCGCGTCACCTCGATGGATCCATCGATGGAGTAGGCCTTCCCGAGAAAATCTTCTGCGATTCCAAGCAATTGAATCGCCCTTGTGAGCAGATCCTTCACCGTGTTTTCAACGCTTTTGTCCATAGTACCGTAAGTGCCGCGGATGAGTAGTTTAAGGGTCGCCGCCATAGCAACGAGAGGGGACCTGATATCGTGCGACATGATCATCAACATGCGCAGGATGTCCGCATTCAACCGCTTGTTCTGCTGTTCCGCCTCCAGCAGATCGATCACGCGTCTTTCGGATTCGATGAACGCCCGCTGCCAGTTGCTCTGATCGGAGATATCCCTCAGGCGACCTTGGTAATAAACCGTCCCATTTTCTTCAACCCGCGAGTTCACGGCAATGAATGCCATAAATTTGCTGCCGTTCTTAGTCCGCATAGGCAGCTCGAAACCTTTGAGATAACTATGCTTTTCAACAATTTCCGCCAGAGTTTCAAGATCGTCGACATCCCAAAAAAGTGGTGCAATCGATTCCAGGCCCAGTATTTCCTCAATGCTTTCGTAACCAAAGATTTCGACAGCCTTCTGGTTGACTGCCGAGAGCTTCCCATCCGTTGTAATGACAAATGTCATTTCCTTACAGGCATTGAAAAATTCTTTATATATTTCATCGGAAAGAGAAGGCGTGACTTCGCGGCAACTTTCTTGCTGCCGATCCGTGGGAGTATCCTTGGCATCATTGCCATCAAACACTTCGTTTTCCATCACAGTGCCAGCACTCTTTGACGGTTTATAAGTTGTGAATTCAATAGAATCATTGTCGCGCACACAATTTGATTTCTCAAGCAAAATCCGCTCTGACACGCGCCCTAACGTTTTACTATATAACTGAACGAACAACTGTGGTGGGAAGGCATATGTAGACCCTTTAGTCCTAGCAAGCGCATTTTCCTGGAAGGGATGATACTTCGTTGCGTTTCGCTTCGCTCAACGCAACCTACAGTGTCTGCATAGACAGTCCTGAAGGTCCGCACTAGATATGGAAAGAGCACTTTCTTGCACAGTCTCCAAATCAGTATACCATTCGCTCAAGCCTCGGGTCGGTCTTCTGATTTCGCTGGTATTTGCGGTCCTTCAACTTCCTTCGGGTAACTCCCCAATTCCAGGCTGCAACGGTCATAGCTGTCGCACAGCTGGTCGATGATGGAATTTTTCCAGAGAGGCACGCGCACGATATAGCCCGCGCGTCCGATCAGGTGGGCGGCGACCGGCGCCGTTATGACCACGAATATGATGGTTGCAATGGCTCGAGTGCTTACTCCAAGCTGAAAAAAGTTGACGGCCAAAGCAAGCAGTATGAATCCGACTCCCAGAGTCGAAGCCTTGGTCGCACACGACATGCGCATGAAAAGATCGGGCATGCGCAGCACGCCCAACCCCGCGATGAACATGAATATAGCGCCTATAATCATCAGGATTCCGCTGATTGTTTCCAACATAACATCACCATGATCGCTCGCCGCAGAGGGCGCGGAGAACACAGCGCGGCATAGCCGCAGCCAAAACTTGATTTAACCACGAAGAACACGAAGAGCACGAAGAAAATGGTAAGTAAATTTCAATCATACCAATAGGTTGCAAAAATAATCTTCGCGAAAAAACAAGAAACTCAGTGTTAGTATCACAGAGAGAACTAAATAATAATGAAAAATTCTCTCCTTTAACTCTGCGTGCTCTGCGGTTAATCTGAAAAGTCCGAAGAACGGTTACAGATCACCTTTATTCAGGTTTCTTCCCCACCCTTCGTGATCTCCCGCTCCATTTCCTCGAACTGGGTTCTCTTTTCCAGATAGTGGGCAAACGCAATGACTCCCAGGAACGACACCAAAGCCAGCACAGTGGCTACGTCCAGAAACACCGATTCCTGCGTGGCAATGGAATAGACGGCTATGGCGCCGATTCCCACCGTGGACATCAGATCGAGAGCCACCACTCGATCGGGCAAACTGGGACCGATTATCAGACGTATGAAGGCAAGGATGACTGTCAGACAAAGAAGCGGCACCACTATAAACAGAGATAAATATTGAAACGTCATCGAAACACCTCCTGCACCCGCCTTTCAAATCCATCCTTGATCTGCCGTTTGAATTCATCGACATCATCGATGTACATGGAATGGACGTAGAGTACTTGACGGTCCGTAGATACGTCCAGGCTCAATGTCCCTGGCGTGAGTGTTATGAGATTGGCAAGCAGCGTAATTTCAGGCTCCGAGTTCACATCCAAAGGGACGGCAACCACCCCCGGCCTCATGCGCTGCCAGGGCGATACAACATCATAGGCAACGCGCAGATTGGCTTTGACCAATTCCCAGATAAAGAAGAAAAGCAGGCCGAGCACCTTCGGCACCTTGAAAAAGTATCCCGATGGCCCGGAAACACTTTGATCCAACCACAACAGAAGGTAGCCCAAACCGAATCCCACCAGAAAATTGGAAATCACAAATTGGCCGGTGAGAGACATCCAGGCCAAAGCCAGCAGCAGGTTGAGCAGAAAAGTTGTCATGCCGCCCCCCCCAAAACCGCTTGAATGTAATCGGAAGGGTTCACCAATTGTTCCGCCGCCCGCTGGGCAAAATCGAAAAAAGGACTCGGCCAGAGCCCGATCAACGCCATCAGAGCAACCAGCACGGCAACAGGCACCACATGAAGCAGCCAGGAACCCGATGGCAAGGATTCAACATCAGGTTCGTTATCTTCCTCAGGTTTTTGCTTCCAAAAAACCTCCGACCAGACACCAGCCATGGAGTAAAGCGTGAGCAGTCCCACAATGAGCGCTGCTGCCACGATGAGGTACGACTTTACGTCCAGACCGGCTTTTACCAGAATGAACTTTCCCCAGAAGCCCGAAAACGGAGGCATGCCGGCGAGCGATAGGGCCAGCAGAAGAAAAAGCAGCGCCAGTCCAGGGTTGGAGCTATAGAGTCCCCCCAACCGGTTCAACCGATAGGTACCGCGGAGTCGATAGACCGTGCCGCTTACCAGAAACAGACTCGTCTTAACGATGATGTCCTGCACCGTGTAAAAGATGGAACCGGCGATGGCGAGGGGTGTGTACAGCCCGAGACCCATGATCATGTAACCGACATGACTGACCAGGTTAAAGGAGAGGATTCGGCGAAAATCGTTCTGCACCAACGCTCCCAAGATTCCTGTGATCATGGTCAAACCCGCTGCCAAAAGAATCAGCCCGTGAGTGGTGCCCACATCGTGCACAAACAGCAGCGTAAAGACCCGGATCAGCGAGTAGACTCCCACCTTGGTCAGCAGTCCCGCAAATATCGCAGAAACCGGTGCCGGCGGTGTATGGTAGGAAGCCGGGAGCCAAAAGAAAAGCGGGAAAATGGCCGCCTTGATGCCAAAGGCGAGCAGGAACAAAATGGCCAGCGTCGTCAGCATTCCAGGCCGACTTACAGTTCTCAATTGTATCGAGAGATCGGCCAGATTCAACGTGCCGACCATTCCATAAAGGACCGCAATGGCTGTCAAAAACAAGGCGGAAGACATCAGATTCAGAGTCACATACTTGATCGCCCCCTCCAGTTGAGCTTTTTCACTGCCCAGTTGCATCAGCACGAAAGACGCGATTAGAAGCACTTCGAACCAGACGTAGAGATTG
Organism: uncultured delta proteobacterium; assembly: GCA_963781715.1. Lineage (GTDB taxonomy): Bacteria > Desulfobacterota > Syntrophobacteria > Syntrophobacterales > Syntrophobacteraceae > Desulfoferrobacter. The sequence continues at coordinate 1,453,240 of CAWAGW010000010.1, read as the reverse complement.
AAGATGTCCCCCGTCAAGAAAGCGCCGCAGACTCCCATGACAAGAATGTGGAGCAGCGCGTGGTAGCCGAAAGATTCCCGCTGCCGATCGATTGCCGCCAGCGAGTAAACCACTACTGCCAACCCCATCAGTGCTGCCAAAACCACCATCGATGCACTGAACAGATCCGCCACAATGGTAATGCCGAAAGGGGCCGGCCAATTTCCAATTTGAGTGGCCTGAATACCATTCCGCCAGACGGACCGGAACAAAACCGTTGCTGCAGCAAGCAATGCCCCGGCACCGCAGGGACTGATCATGCGCTGAAGATTGCGGCTCTTCCAGGCCAGGAGCAACAGAATGGCCGTGACAAAAGGAATGAGTATCGGAGATACCAATAAGAAGTTCATCTAATCTCCCGCTTCTCAGTCAAAACCTTCGGTGGACTGCATTTTGTCCAGATCGTCGGTGCCCAGAGTTTGGTGAGACCGCCTGATTAGAACGATCGCGAACGCCTGCACGCCAAACCCGATTACGATCGCCGTAAGAATAAGGGCTTCCGGCACCGGGTCGGCGAATTGTCCGATCAATTGGCTCTCCCCATGCAGCATGATGGGCGGTGCACCACGGACCAGTCTGCCTATTGTGAAAATCAGCAGGTTCGCCGCATGGCCCAGCAGTGCAAGACCCAGGATCAACTTGACGATGCTCCGGCGCATCATCAAGTAAACGGCAGCCGCGTACAGGCCTCCAATAACGAAAGACAAAACAACTTCCACTTTAATCCTCCGCCAACGAGAAGATGGTTGTCAGCACAACACCGAGCACCACCATGTAAACTCCGGTATCGAACAACACCGGCGTACCGGCTTTGCCAATGACCACCACCTTGTCTTTGCTCCAGAGGCCGGTCATAAAAGGCAGCCCGATGAATAACGACAGGCAGGCGCTTGAAAGTGAGGTGAGTAATCCGAGAGCAATAAAGGTGCGCGGATTAATCCGCAGGACCTTCCTGGCATCGGCTACCCCTTGAGCCAATGTATACAAGGCAAAAGCAGCGGCTGCCACGAGTCCTCCCACAAAGCCGCCCCCGGGCATGTTGTGGCCGCGTAGGAGCAGGTAGACAGACAACAGGAGTAAAAGCGGCAAAAGATAGCGGGTTGCCGTAGACAAAATCAGCGATTTCATTGATTGTCTCCCTGCTTGCCATTCTTGTTCAAGTAAAGCTTCAGCAATGAGTAGACCCCTATGGCTGCCACCGAAAGCACGGTAATTTCCCCCATGGTGTCGAATCCACGAAAGTCCACCAGGATGACATTCACAATATTGTGTCCTTTTGCGTCCAGAAAGCTGTGCTCGGCAAAATAGGACACCAGCCGCTCTTCTTTTTGCATTGCTGTCACACTTAAAACCAGAACTGTCATGACGCCCCCCAGAACCAGGGCCACCAGAGCGTCTCGAATCCTCTCCGGGGTTTTTGAATAATGCTCGATCTCCGGGAGACGAAAAAGAACCAACGCCAGCAAAACGACGCTTAATGATTCGATAGCAAATTGAGTCATGGCCAGGTCCGGAGCGCTAAACAACAGAAAAACCAGCGCCACCCCATATCCGACCACACCAAGCAAGAGGACAGCAGTGATCAATGATCTGGCTCTCACTACAGCCACTGTTGCCGCCACGATCACAGCTGCCAGGACAAGCTCGTAGGCATATGCATTCGACCATCGCCAAAGCTCTAAACTCCATTTCTGATTGAGCAATGAGGTCGCAACCAAACCAATGGTTGTGCAAACAATAATGAGCAGGTAAATATGGAGATGTCCACTCTGCAGCATTCGTGTTGATCCCCGAGCTGTTGCCGCCAGACCTTCAAGCAGCAGGGAATACCAGCGTGCAGGTCCCCATTTTTCGGATGGAATGAGATACGAAGCCGCCTTGCGGAACTTATTCCAACCAAAAAATAGAACGATTCCTATAATAAATGCCAATACGCTCAGCAGCAGGCTGGAATGGAAACCGTGCCACAGCTTCAACTCGTATTCAACCGGACGGCTTTCGATCACGGCTGTTGCCGGAGCAATCAGCCAATTTTCGATAAGGCCGGGTTCGGCGCCGATGACAAGTCCCAAGCCGGCAAGCACAAACGGACCCAGCCAGAGGCCCAGGGGCGGCTTGTGAGGAATGCTGGGGAATACTCTTCGGCGACCGACAAACGGCCGAAACCCGACAATGCCGGCGATTGTGACAAATGATATGTTGGTCAGAAAGACGGCGGCAAGCATGAATTCATTGCCCCCCTCGCCAAAGGCCACTTTATAGATCAGCTCTTTTCCCACAAACCCCAGATGCGGCGGCACTCCGGCGCTCGATAGAGCCGCCAGCATAGCTGCTATAGCTACGAACGGCATGGTCCGGAAAAGACCGCCCAGCAGTTCCACATCGCGAGTGCCCGTTTCGTGATCGACCGCTCCCGCAACCAAAAACAGCGCCCCTTTGTAAAATGCATGCGCCAGCAAAAACACCAATGCCGCCTGAGTGGAAAGAGATGCCTCGATGCCCAGCATCATGACGATCAGCCCAAGTGCACTCACCGTAGTGTAGGCCAAGATGCGCTTCATATCCGTATGGACCAGCGCCAGGTAGGCACCCACCAACATCGTCAGTGTCCCTACCGGAGTGATTAGATATTCCCACATGGGTGTGCCGGCAAGAATTGGGCTCACGCGCGCGAGAAGGTAAATCCCGGCCTTCACCATGGTCGCCGAATGGAGATACGTACTGACCGGCGCCGGTGCTTCCATGGCATTGGGCAGCCAGAAATGGAAAGGTGTTTGCGCCGATTTGGTAAAAGCTCCTGCGAGGATGAGCAACAGAATTGGAAGATAAAGCTCATGTGAACGAATCGGATCGGCCTCGGCATATAACCTGGAAATTTCCAGAGTACCACCCACCTGGCCCATCAAAAGGAATCCGGCCAGCAATGCAAGGCCCCCCAAGCCCGTCACCAAAAGCGCCTGTAGGGCCGCATCTCTTGCAGCTGCCCGTTCATGGTCGAAACCAATCAAAAAATAGGAACTGAGACTGGTGAGTTCCCAAAAAACGAACAGAACAATCGCGTTGTCAGCCAAAACCACGCCCAGCATCGACCCCATGAACATCAAAATATAGGCGAAAAATCGCCCGAGCTCGGGATTTCTGCCCAGGTAGCTTCCAGAGTAGATAAAGACCAATGCACCGATTGAGGTGATCAGAAGAACGAACAGCAGGCTCAAGCCGTCGAGATTGAATGAGAGGTTGATGCCCAGTGCAGGCAGCCATTGGTAAGAAAAAACAATGCTTTCCCCGCTTGAGATGCGCGCGATAAACCCGGCAAAATAAACGATGAGCGCCAACGGCAGCAAAGCAAAGAACCATCCGCTCCACTGCCGCAGCAAGCGACACAATGGTGGCGCGAAGAGAGCCACAAGAAAACCGGACAGCACTGCAAAAAGCATTTCTCACTCCGTCATTCAACGTCCGGGAAAGACGGTAGAAATGTTGTACTTACAGCATCCTGTAAAGCCGGGCCGAAATAGCTCGCCGGTTCGGGAAGATGCTGGATACTCGTAACAAGCCGTTGTCTCATATCCGTTCCCCCCTTTAGGGAAAAAGGGGGGAACGGGGGGACTTTGAATAGAAATCTCAATCAACGGTCCAGTCCAGAAAGGTCTCTCCCTCTGGTCGGGATAACATCGGATTCACCAATCGTTGCACTAAATTTAAAAAAAATAGAATCTCTCCGAACAACATTTTACTCGCAGTTCTATTTCTTAATAATTAAATCATCGACTGTATAGGATTTTGTGAAAAAACCTCTCTATGATACTAACACCAAGTTTCTTGTTTTCCTGCGAAGATTTTTCTGTAAGTGATTGTGGTATCTAAAAGTCATGTGAATTGAACCACAGAGACACTGAGGACACGGAGATGGAATTTTGTTTTGTCCGATCGAGAGGCGATCGGACAAAGCGAAGCCCGCTGTGCGATTGTAGATTTATCTGCTCTTGCGCTGACGGACCCGCCCAGGAAATAAGACCCCCTTGAGGGTCCTTGCACCGGCCGCCTCTCGGCCGGGGGAAAAAGTATCAAACTCTGTGCCCTCCGTGCCTCTGTGGTTAGTGTTTGGTTGCGGCCAAAAGACTTGTAGATGCTATGAAGGGATCATTTGAACAACACGTCAAGTCCTGATAAGTCGTGAAAAACAAAGAACCATTTAACCAAAAACGACTTAACAAAGGAGGAAGACATGTCACGAGTTCAAATGATCCCAGTTCCTGATAGCATAAAAAATGATCGGTTGTACATGGCCTTGGAGCTCTCGAATAAGAATTGGAAGATTGCCTTCAGCAATGGGTTTAAGATTCGCATGAAAAACGTAGGGGCGCGGGATCTTAAACAATTTGAAGAGGAGGTTAAGAAGAGCAGACGCCACTTCGGGATGGGCGAAGAGGTTCCCCTGTACTGTTGCTACGAAGCGGGGCGGGACGGTTTTTGGATACATCGGTATCTGTTGCAGTGCGGGATCCACAATGTGGTGGTGGATTCATCCAGCATTGAGGTGAACCGGCGGTATCGTCGGACGAAAACGGATCGAGTCGATGCGAATAAACTGGTGACTATGTTGATCCGCTACCTGAATGGGGAAACCAAGTTATGGAGTGTTGTGCGCGTTCCAGAGGCCAAGGACGAAGATGCTCGGCGGCTGAATCGGGAAATCGAGCGGCTCAAGAAGGAGCGTACCGCCCATACGAATCGAATCAAATCCTTATTGGCGCTTCATGGAATCGCAATGTCGGTTGGCAAGAGCTTTCGAGAGGACATAGCGAAGGCAATATTGTGGAATGGCGAACCTGTGCCGCCCAGGGTTAAGCAAGAGATGCTTCGGGAATATGATCGCAATGAGCTGATTAGGCAACAACTGGAGCAATTGGAGGCAGAGAAAGAGGCGGTACTGAGAGCAGAGAGTAAGTCATCCAAGAAAGTTCTGACTCTGCAAAAGCTCAAAGGGATTGGTCCCGTGAGCTCCTGGGTTTTGGTGTACGAGTTTTTGGGCTGGCGAGTGTTCAACAATGGGAAGGAAGTCGGAGCATCGGCAGGTCTGGCCCCCTCGCCTTACGCTAGTGGCGAGTCGCAAAGAGAGCAAGGGATCAGCAAGAGTGGAAACCGCCGGATACGAGCACTGATGATCGAGATAGCTTGGTATTGGCTGCGATACCAATCCGCAAGTAAGTTGAGCCTATGGTATATGGTCAAATACGGGGGTGGGAGCAAGCGGGTGCGACGTATCGGTATTGTGGCTTTAGCCCGCAAGCTTCTCATCGCTCTTTGGAGATATGTGGACCACGGAGTTGTCCCTGAAGGTGCGCAACTTAAGAGCCAAGAGCTGATTTGCGGTTAACAGCGAAAGGCAAGAAAAAAGCGGTTTTCTTTGAATGAGGTTTGCAGTGTTGGAGGTATAAGCGATCTTCGATTTGGTGGAACCTCCGTACCCAACCAGGACTTACAAGAGTCGTTTTGTAGATGGGAGGTTCCTTAAACAGGTTAGACCAAGCCTTAGGGCGCATGCTGTATCGGGTGATCGATCTTTGAATCGACACGGATAGAAGGTAGTAATAGGCTTTTGCTGCCAACGTCATCAAAACCGGCCATAAGAAACCGTAAGTACCGCAATGATGTAAACCTGATAAAGGGAATTGGCGGAAAGGAGGAAACAAAGACTTACCGGGATATCATGAAGCCTGTCCAAGAATGAATAGAGGTACTATCCGCCCTGCACACTGCAGGATTATACGCCAAGTCCGTTTGACAACCGCCTAATCCCAGCAGGAACTAGTGTCTCTTTGAGTTTATCGCTTTAGGGGATTCAAGAAGGGCAGAGCCAACTGGTCCTGCCCCTCCGTCACCCCCCGGGTCGCTCTCCGGCCGGGCAGCGATAATTGTGCCCAAAATAGACCGAGGCCTCGAGACGGACAGACTCTGGCCAGACACAGCTTTATGTTGAGATAATGAAACGAGTTTTACCCAAATGGGGCTTGACGTCCCTCATAGAAGGTTGGGTTGCGCGAAGCAAAACCCAACGAGATCTATCGCGAAAGCAACCAATGTTGGGTTTCGCTTCGCTCAACCCAACCTACGGATTTGTTGCTGGACATTGCATCAAACCTCACAGAATTTATGAGTCAGAGTACTTAGGCGTTTGTGGAAATATTTCTCTATCGCCAAGGCGTTCTTGATAGTCTGAGACCTGAACTTAATATTTATGGTATCCTGATGGAGTTCTCAGACCGCCCCAAACAAAATCGAAAACTGATGGAAAGGTGATCATTGCAAGTGCAATACGTAATCGAAGCACATGATGTAACCAAGGTATTTAACGGCTTCACCGCCGTCAATAACGTCTCTTTTAACCTCTTTGCAGGGGAATGTTTGGGGCTTCTGGGGCCAAACGGCGCCGGCAAGACATCCACCATCAGAATGACTTACGCCTTTACACCCATGACCAGTGGAGAACTCAGCGTCTTCGGGCTGGATATTCGGACCCGCTGGCGCGAAATCAAAGGCCGCATTGGAGTATGCCAGCAGGAAAACAGTCTGGATCCGGATTTGACCGTCCAACAGAACCTGGAAGTTTTCGGTCGGTATTTCAACATACCCAACAAGGCAGCCAAAGAAAAAGCTCAAAAACTCCTGGAATTCATTGCCATGGATCATCGGAAGCGCGCTCCGGTGAGCGAACTTTCGGGCGGGATGATGCGGCGCCTGGTGCTGGCACGAGCGCTCATCAACGACCCGGAGCTTTTGATTCTGGATGAACCAACCACCGGACTGGACCCGCAATCACGTCATCAGGTTTGGGATAAATTGGAAGAACTCCGTTCGGAGGGGCTCTCTATTCTGATCACAACGCATTACATGGAAGAAGCAGCACGTTTATGCGAGCGTTTGATCATCATGGACCACGGAGAAATTTTGGTTCAGGGCAAACCCTCCGAGCTGATCCGTGAACATACCGGCCGCAACGTGGTTGAGATTGCCAAACCGACCGATGAATTGCGCGAGTTCATCCGTTCCAAAGACCTTAGCCACGACGATCTCGGCCATCGTATCCTAATCTACGGAGAAGAAAACGATCAGCTGTTTGACATCATACGAGAGCGTTTTTGTTCAGATAACTGCAGCTTACGAATGTCCACTCTGGAGGACGTGTTTCTGAGACTGACCGGGAGGCAGCTTCGCGAATGAGTATCGCATCGTCGTTTAACATCTCATGGCGTTTCATAAGAGTCTGGCAGAGAAATCTGATCGTCTATAGAAGGATTTGGAAGGTGAATTTCCTGCCGCCTTTGTTTGAGCCATTGTTCTACTTGCTCGCCTTTGGCATGGGATTGAGCACGTTGGTCGGTAAAATTCATTATGCCGGTCTCGACATCTCCTATTTGGCCTTCATAACGCCCGCAATCCTGGCCATCAACATTATGTACAACGCATTCTTCGAAACCACCTATGCTTCTTTCGTGCGCATGTACTATCAAAAAACATTCGACGCAATGATGGCAACTCCTCTATCACTAGGCGAGGTGATAACCGCTGAGATAATATGGGGGGCGACCAAATCACTTTTTGCAACGCTTATCATGATGGGTGTTTTAAGCGGTTTCGGATTGATCCATTATCCCGACGGACTCCTGATCATACCGTTGGCAATTTTGGGCGGCATCGCTTTTGGCTCCATCGGAATGCTCTTTACCGGCATCGTTCCCTCCATCGATGTTTTCAACCTGCCCATTTTTCTATTCATCACGCCCATGTTCCTGTTCAGCGGCACCTTTTTCCCCATCGCAAATTTGCCTACCTGGGCGCAGAAACTTGCCCTCGCGCTGCCGCTCACCCATCTGGTGAGAATCACGCGGCATCTCTGCCTCGGGCTTCTCAATACTGAACTCCTGTTGGAAGCAGGATATCTGTTGGGCTTCTGTCTGATCTTCTTTCCCCTGGCCTTGATTTCCATGCATCGGCGTCTTATTCAGTAGAGCATCCTTTTATTTCCAGCCGAGGTACCTGGATATGTTGCTTTTAGCTAAAACGAACCTATTTTCTCAATAACAGTACTTTCAACACAGGAGGTTTATATGGATCGAAAAGCTATGACGGTTTTGTTGGTTTTTATGTTGTCTTTCTCATTCGGTTTTACTGGACTGACTTCCAGCGCTTTTGCGCAGTCGGTGGAAGTTAAGAATTACGGGGGTGTATCGTACATAAGCGGCGGAATCGGGATGGGTGAGAGAGAAGAACTGGAAGCAATGGGCCAAAACTACGACTTGAAACTGGTGTTTGCTGTTCAACAGGGAAACTATCTATCGGACGTTAAAGTAATGATCAAAGGAAGCTCGGGTAACAGCGTGCTTGAAGCTGCCTCGGACGGCCCCTGGTTCTATGCTCAACTTCCCGCAGGCACCTATCATGTGTCGGCAACGACCATGGGTAAAACCATTACCAAAGTGACTCGAGTAACCGCCGGAAGGCGAACACAATTGAATTTTGTCTGGACGGGCAAGTAGACGAAAAAAGCCATCTTGACTATAGAGTTATAATATTTACTGGAAAGTCAACCTTTCCGAAAGACGAGAGAGCCAGGTTTACCCCCTCCTTCCTGGCTCTCTTTTTATTTCCAGCTTTACCCAAGCATGCGAAGCACGATATCCGTATAAATCATAGCCGCGGGTCGGAGATTCTCGATCTTAACCCACTCGTTGGCCTGATGTGCGCAGGCTGCCTCTCCCGGGCCGCAGATGACCATCGGAACTTGCAGAGGCGGCACCAACACCGCACCGTCCGTATAGTATGCCACGCCGCCGATTGCAGGTTCCCTCTGCAGGACGCTGCGCGTGCTTTCGATGAACAGCTTCACAAACGGATCATCCTGTGACGTATCCACCGGCTCTTTCTCGTTTATGATCTTGATGTCCCACTCGACGTCATGCACCTCCGCAGCCTCACGTGCAAGGGACGAGATGGTTTCGTGCAGCCTTACGGTGTCCTGGCCGGGGATCGTGCGACAATCGATGGTGAGTCTGCATTGGTCAGGAACCACATTGGTCTTGAATCCGCCATCGATGGTAGCAATGTTCATGCTCGACTTGCCCACAAGGGCATGATTTATAGGGGTTTGAGCTAATTTGTTTGCGGTCTCTATGAAAGAAGCCATGGGGATAATGGCATTCTTCCCCAGATGCGGAGAGGAACCATGCGCAGCTTTTCCCTTCATTACCACTTCCAGCCACAAGGCCCCCTTTTCAGCAGTACAGACCTCCAACCCTGTGGGCTCGGCAATGACAAGAGCACCCGCATCCATAAGGAGGCCCTCTTTGACGAGCTGCGCTGCACCAATGGAATCCACCTCTTCACCTGCGGTTAAAGCAAGGATAAGATCCCCATGCAGTTGCACGCCGGAGTTTTTAACTGCCGCCGCGGCAACGATCATGGCCGCAACTCCACTTTTCATATCGGACGCCCCCCGACCGTAAATCCTGCCGTTGGCTATTTCCCCCGAGAAGGGTTCATAATCCCAGCGTTCCGCACCCACTGGAACGGTATCCAGATGACCGCTGAAAACTAAAGCAGATCGTCTGCCTGAACCGCGCACCCGACACACAACGTTGCCGCGCTTTTCCGCAAAAGGTATGACCGAAGCCTCAAGACCGAGCTCTGACATAGTTTGTGCCAACCGTTCGGCCAAAAGAATTTCATCTCCGGGCGGATTTACGGTTTGATGCTGAATTATTTCTTGTGTCAGTTCCACCAACTTTGATTCATCAATACTCGCTAATACTCGCTCATTCAGCATTGTCCACTCCCGTTAAGAATCGAAATCGAAAAGAAGGCCGCGCTTGAGAACCTCTTTACCGAATCGGCTCTCGATATCGTCCATGGCCTGATCCAGGCGTTCTTGCTTGATCGCGACAGATTCTTGAAAAAGCTTCATCTGTTGGACGCCTGCGCATAGATTTGATACTCCAACGCCGGTTAGACGAACTTTGTTGCTTATATTCAGCTCCTCCAACAGTTGGCCAACAACCGTGAATAAGGTCCTCGTGCAGTTGGTCGGTTCGTGCAGCGTTCGACTCCTGGTGACTACTCTAAAGTCGGAAAACTTAACCTTCAGAGTAACGGTTCTGCCCAGTAAACCGTCGCGCCGCAATTCACGACCCACATTTTCAGCCTGGAGCAACAACCATTTGCGCAACTCCTTTTGATCGAAGATATCCTTGGCGAAGGTGTCCTCCGCGCTGCAAGACTTGGGAGCTGAATGTGGAACCACCTGCGATCGATCGATGCCCTGCGCCTTCTCGTATAAGTTGACGCCATATTTTCCAAACCTTTTGACCCAAAACGACAAAGGAAACCTTAGAATGTCCGACGCCACGGATACACCAAGATCTTTGAGGGCTTGAGACGTTCTCTTGCCGATTCCGGGAATCTTGCGGATGGGCAAGGATTGCAGAAAACTCTCTACCTCCTTTTCCTCCAATATCACCAATCCATCGGGCTTCTTCATATCTGAGGAGATCTTTGCCAGAAACCTATTGGGAGCTATTCCGATTGAACATGTCAAACCGGTTTCAGTGCGGATGCTCTCTTTTGCTCGCATGGCAAGATCTTGTGGCGTGCCGTGCAGAGTCTCCGTTCCGGTTATATCAACATACGCTTCGTCGATGGAAATCTGTTCGACCAGAGGCGAAATCCGATGGATGATTTGCATGACATGGCGGGAGACTTCCTTGTATCTGCGCATGTTGACGGGCACGAATATCCCGTTCGGGCACAAACGCCTGGCCTGAAAAATTGGCATAGCGGAATGAATGCCGAATGTCCTCGCCTCATAGGATGCCGCCGAAACAACACCGCGATTCGAGCCGCCCACAATAACGGGTTTGCCTTTCATTTCCGCGTGGTCGGCCTGCTCGACGGCGGCATAGAAAGCATCCATGTCGATGTGCATAATGCGGCGTATCATTGTGGTGACCAGAAAAATGAATGAGTTTTACTTCACCAGCATGACCGGACAATGGGCGAGAACACTTACTTTGTAGCTGATAGTGCCCCAACCCTGGGCGGCACTTTCAACGGTTACCCTGTGAGAGCTCAAAACGATTAGATCTATCTCATTTCCCCGCGCGAACTTAACGATGTCCCGAATCCTTTTTCCGTAGACAATTTCGCGGCCAATGGCCAAAGGCTTGCCTTCGTATTCACCGGTCATTTGGTTCATTTTCTTTTGCGCACGCTTTTTAAGCTTTGCATAGAAATCCTCGAACTCCGCAAAATCAGAATCTTCTATCATTTCAATCACGTGCAGGAGGGTAATCTTGCTGTCATCGTGTAAAGCCATCTTCACGGCGATACTGAGCGCTTGCATTGTCTTTTCCGTCAGGTCGGTTGGGACCAGAATATGTTTAAACATCCAAATACCTCCGCAATAACCCTATTCGAAATTGAACAATTCTTTCACATCCCATTCTAACCAAAGATATTTGAATTTTCATCAATGGAGAATCCAGGAGTCAGAATTCAGGAATCTGCACGCAGCATTCGCTAACGAATGCAAATTTTTCGCTCAGGAGACGCGACTCTTTCTCTCCAAGCATTTCATCACAAACTGCTTCCACACCTGTTGGTATTTGCGGCCGCCCATGATGTAGGTATCATTATGGTCGGCTCCGGAGACTTCGTAGAAGAACTTAGGAGCCTGGGTCTGTTCATAAAGAACCTTGGCCATGGAGATAGGAATCGTGTGGTCCATCTGTCCATGGATGAAAAGAACGGGGGATCGGATCAAACCTGCCAGCGAAAGGCTGTCGTACTTGCTGTTACCAGCGGTTTCAGGCTTGTACAGGGGAAAATAGAGCTTCATCATGTCATCTGTGGAAGTGAATGCAGCTTCCAAAACCACACCCAGCGCTTCCTTTCTGCTTGCCATATAAACGGCTAGAGCGGTGCCCAAAGAACGGCCGAAAAGAATCACGGATGAGGGTGCAAATCCCCTCTTCTCTGTAAGGAATCGATAGGCGCCCTGCGCATCCAAAAATGTGCCCGCTTTGGAGATCGATCCCTCACTTAACCCATACTCTCGATAATCGAACATCAAGATGGGGATCCGCAAAATCTTGCGGAGCAATTTCAGGTTGTCCAAACGATGGCTAATGTTGCCCGCGTTGCCATGAAACCACAGCAGCACCGCTCGATGATCCGCTCCATCGACCAACCACCCGTGCAATCGGGTGCCATCAGTAGCCGGGAAAAATACATCCTCATAATCCTGCAAGCCGTAATCTTTGGGAGTTGCCTCAAGGATTCGCTCCGGGAAGAAAACCGTCCCTTTTTCTTGCATATAATTTTACCTATCGGTTTCATTATAAAAAATAGTTCTTATTCTTGATTATGCAGCGAATTTCGCCATCTCATATACTTTTTATCTAACCAGCGAAGCCCAGAGCGTCCAGAAGCACATTAACACACTACTACCAAAAATGCTGAGTATTGCAACTTGACCGACTAATCTCTGGGGTGCGTCGCGGAGAATCAGTTGCTTTTTCTTCCCTTTTACGCATGCATGCGCTGAGCCATGCCGGGTAACGTCGTGCGGATCAACCGATAATCCCGTGATGATGATTTAGAACGGGGCCAAACCACGATTTTTTATTTTTTATTTATGACTCCCTGTACTACTCTTGTTTTTGTGAACATGTGTACAACGTACTCCCAAGAGTATCTGGTGCCAAATTATTTGATTATTTAAGAACGCCCCGTTTCCAGAAACAACGTGGTCCTTCTGGTTGGGATCCCATTCGTCATTGGAGCGTATGTGTTCGTCGGGAGAAAGCAGAAGGAACCAATTCAGAACAAGTCAAGGAAAGAAAATGAATTACGTCCTGAACCTTATTGGCGTGTGCCTCTGATAAAAAGGTAGAGTTCGTCGGAGAGTCTTGAAATCGGTGTATTTGGCGAGCCCTCCCTCATGCTGCTGTGAGTCCTTGTAGCATGGGTATGGGTAGATTGATTTGTGGGTTTCATGCCTTAACATAGTCTAAGAGAGGGCTGCCCCGCTAATTCACCAACATTGCAGGCGATCTCTCCACTTGCAAGCGGGAGAGGAAGAATTCCAGGAAAAGTTCCCGGTCAACGAACTTGTCCCATTTTGACTGATTAGAGCGCGTTACACATGCTCCTTCTTATCTGCTGCCAGCCTCTGCCAGCGTACTGGCTTCGCGGATCCAGGCCGGTCCGATAGGCAGTGCAATACCTGCCTCCGCGAAAACAACATGAGCCATGAGGTACCAGGCCAAGAGCGCACAAACGATCAGATCCCATGCTGCAAAGGTGCCGAGCACTGCGCTACCTGCAAGTTCCTTGAAATCCAAACCGATGAAGCCGATGAGCAAGGTCAGAAAGATAAGGGCGAGAACTGTGTGGTGTTTCATTGAAGCGATGAAGAGAATGAAGGTAAAAAACGTCCAGACGAGGAGGAACCATCCCAAATCAGCACCAGAGAACGCCAGAGTAGGATAAGCTTTAACAAGATCAGCATTAGTGCCAAAAATAAGGTAAAAGCAGAGTGAAATCCAGAAAGTGCCGTAACCGCTGAATGCGCAGAAGCCAAAATTATTGCCTGTCTTAAATTCGAGCATGCCAGCTATGAGTTGCGCTGTTCCACCAAAACACAGCCCAAGCCAGATAACCGGACCAACTGCTACCCACCCCAGGTTGTGAAACTGGAGGATCAAGGTAGTCATACCGAAGCCACCTAACCCAACCACTGCTGGATTTCCCATTTTTGCGTCAGCCATAATCTTGCATCCTTTCTTGCAAAGTTGCCTGGTCACAAAATGATTGCTGAAGCTGTGAAGAGGACCTTTGCATTTTGAATTTGTGTATAAAATAAAGAGACCCATGCTACTAAACTATTTTTATGATATTTAGTCGGCTATCCCATGTCAATGACATGGGAACACTGCCAGGCCCTGGCGCATGAAGTTTTATTGTGCAGTGCAGGTCGGTTTTTGAAGAGAATTTCGAAGGCTGTCCGAGGGTCTAGCGGGCAGCTAAATTTGTCAAACGCCTCTTGAGTTCATCGCGTCGATGAATTTTTTGAACTTCCACCTGAGTGGAAACACAATTCACCCTCTCGCGCCTTCTGCCGGAATACCCTCAACCTCGCGGACAATCTTAATAATCAATCTGCTTAGTACGTGTCAAAGTTTGCATGTTTTGATCCTTTTACAAGCTTCCTTAAATACGTCAGCCAAACGTGATAGTTCACCGATATCAGGTTTCATCGCCTCCCCTTTACCACTCTAACCTGAGCACTTTTCTCGATCTGTGGCGCCTCACTGCTGCCCGGTTTCTTTTTGCTGAATCGCACCGAGTAGAGGATCAAAACAAGTATGGGGACACATACAAACATGAGCCCAACAAGATCGGAGGTGCTGACTGACATGTTCCGACTCCTTCATTTAACGGTGAATGTTTCCTGCTTAATGCATCCTGCAAGGTGGGATTCTGCTATCAATCTTTCAAAAACCTGATAGACTTTCTCAAACTCCGCCGACTTGTCAAAAAAGTAGTCCGCTCCCAAATGCATGCATCGCTCCCGATACTGAGGATAAGGATAATTGGTCAAGATGATCACTAAAGGGGCCGGGGCCTCTTTTTTGATCTCCGCCAAAACGTCTATCCCGCTTCCTCCGGGCATGCGAATGTCCAAAATCACTGCATCGGGCTTTAACTCTCGAACTGATTGGGCAGCATTTTCCACATCTTCCGCGAATCCGGCGATTTCAACTTCTTTCAGGTCGAAGAGCATGCTGCCCAAGCGCTCGCGTACAATGGCGGAATCGTCTGCTATGAATACTTTCATGATCTCACTTGCCGTAAGGGAAAAACCTTCTCTTCAGCTCAAGGATGACATTGATGGACGGGGGAAAAAATCGGCAAACGTCTGATTATCTTGTCGGAATAGGTATTGTGCGGATGTCAGCCTTTGTCCTACTATTGTCCTACCTGTTTCCCTTTAAGCAGCTTTCTCTATCCTTACGGCGCAGATTTTGAACTCCGGAATCTTGGAGATAGGGTCAAGAGCGCTGTTGGTTAACTTGTTCACCGCAGATTCATAAAAGTGGAACGGTACGAAAGCAACCCCGCGATCCGTGATGTCGGAAACCATGGCTTTTATTCTCAGCCTTCCACGTCGCGAGACAATGTTGACATATTCTCCGTTGGCGACATCGAGGGTCTTAGCGTCCTCCGTATTGATCTCTGCCAATGCTTCGGGATACAGGCGATTCAAAGCCTTTCCCTTGCGCGACATGGTGCCGGTGTGATAATGCTCATACACACGTCCCGTCGTTAAAACAAACGGATATTCCTCATCGGGCAGTTCGGCGGAGTGTTGATACTCGATGGGGAAAAAGACCCCTTCTCCCCGCGCAAATCTATTCACATGAAGGATAGGCGTGCCCGGATGCTCAGGGGTTGGGCACGGCCAGGTCACGCCGCCCTTTTCCAGCCGTTCATAAGTGATACCACCATAACTGGGCGTAAGGCTGTTGATTTCAGCCATGATGTCGGATACGTCCGCATATTCCATCTCATAGCCCATTTTCGCCGCGATAGCCGAGATGATGCGATAATCTTCGCGGGCTTCGCCAGGTGCGTCCAACGCCTTACGAACCCGCAGCACTTTGCGCTCGGTGTTGGTAAAGGTCCCCTCTTTTTCGGCAAAACAAGTGCTTGGGAGAACCACATCGGCAAGTTTGGCGGTCTCCGTTAAGAAAATATCCTGTACGACCAAAAAATCCAGCGCCGCTAGGCTCTTTTCAACATGGTGCAAATCGGCATCGCTCAGCATCGGATTTTCGCCCATGATGTACAGGGCCCTAATTGCTCCGTCGCCGGCAGCCGTCATCTCCGTAACGGTCATACCTACTTTATCCGGGAGTGCCGCAACGTTCCACGTCTTAGCAAATTTCCCCCGTACCGCTTCATCGGTTACGGTCTGATATCCGGTAAGAACATTGGGCAACCCGCCCATATCACAGGCGCCCTGGACGTTGTTTTGGCCGCGCAGCGGATTGACCCCGCCACCCACCACGCCGACATTTCCACAGAGCATAGACAAGCCGGCAAGACACTTCACATTGTCGGTCCCACTGGTATGCTGGGTTATACCCATGGCATAAAGAATGGCCCCGGGTCCTTGCGTGGCATACAGACGGGCCGCAGCAATGAGATCTTTGCTCGGAATACTGCAAATATTGGAGACATACTCGGGCGTATATTTCGCCACACACTTCTTCAGTTCTTCAAAACCGGTGGTGCGATCATCGATGTAGGACTGCGCCTGCAGGTTTTCATTGATGATGACATTCATTAAACCGTTTATCCACCCCACATTGGTGCCGACTCGCGGACGCAGCCACACCTGGCTTATATCCACCAGCTTGATCCTTCTCGGGTCGACCACAATCAGCTTGGCGCCGTGCTTGGTGACGGCCTCATGAATGTAGTTGGCAATAATCGGATGATTCGACGTGGTATTGGTACCGGTAATCAGGATAACCTTTGAATTTAACACATCCTGGAGAGGATTGGTCATCGCCCCGCTACCGAACGTGGCGGCAAGCCCTGCCACCGTCGAGGAGTGTCAGAGACGGGCGCAGTGATCCACATTGTTGGTACCGATCACCGCGCGCATGAATTTCTGGAACAGGTAGTTGTCTTCGTTGGTGCAACGGGCCGAAGAGAAACCGCCGATGGCGTCAGGGCCGTGCTCCTTTTTGACCTGGTTGAATTTCCGAGCAACCAGTCTAAGCGCCTGATCCCAATCGGCCTCTTGAAACTCACCATTTTTCTTGATAAGCGGTTTGGTCAGACGCTGGTCGCTGGAAATAAACTCATACCCGAACCGGCCCTTAACGCACAAGCTGGCTTGATTGACGCCGGGATCATTTTTACCGCCGACGTTCACCACCCGATTGTCCAGAACGCTGAGCTCCATCTGACAGCCGCAGCCGCAGTAGGTGCAGGTCGTCGGCACCTTTTTTACCAGAAATGACCTCCCTTTGGTGGGGCTTACATTTTCAGTGAGCGCGCCGACCGGGCAAAGCTGCAAACATTCCCCGCAGGATACGCACCTTTCGGGGTAGAAGGTCAATTCGCGTTTTCCTCCAACGTCGGCAACATCCAAGGCGCACACACCCTTCACTTCTCTGCACGCCGTAACGCAGCGCAGGCACATGATGCAGCGATCGGGCCAATACTTGATCAAAGGTGTGGCATAGACCACTTCACGCGGCTTCTCGGGGGGGTGGAGCTCATCTGCTTTGATCCCGTACTCGAATACCAGATCCTGCAGCCTGCATTCGCCGGCCTTGTCACAGATGGGACATTCCAGGGGATGATGAACCAGAAGCCGTTGTAAAGATTCCCGGCGCATGCGCAAAAGTCGGTCCGAATTGGTCACAACCTCCATCCCTTGGACCACAGGGGTTGCACAAGCCTGGACAGGTTCCTCATGCCCGCTGATTTCAACCACGCACATCCCGCAGGAGGCTATGGGATTCAACCTCTCATGGTAGCACAGGGTGGGAATCTCGATTCCAGCGTTCTTCGCCGCTTGAAGGATAGTGTTACTTTCTTCGGCAGTAATTTCTATACCGTCAATGGTTAGTTTGAGTGCGCTCATATTTGTTGCCTTTTTCCAGTGACAAAGGACTGGTAGGTTGGGTTGAGTGGAGCGAAACCCAACCTGGTAATCTAATGATTTGTCCAGGTGCCAATTATGTCTGAGATTATGTTACGGCGCTCGCCGGCGCGATGCTCAACAGCATTTATGTCATGTCTAGATCATCACTCAATGCAGCATGAGAAACGATTCCTTAACGATTGCAATATAGGCTGAAGGAAAGAGCCCCAAGCTCAACACCCCATATGCTGAAATAAATACTGCGACAACAAGGGCGGGCGAAAAGAATAACGCAGGCATTTTTTCCGCTGTCGCAGAGGTATCCTGCATGTACATCGCCACGGTCACGCGCAAGTAGTAATAAACCGACACAACACTGTTTATTACACCGATGACGGCAAGACCTATATAGCCCTGTCCAACCGCTGCAGAAAAGATATAAAACTTGCCCATAAATCCGCCGGTAGGAGGAATTCCTGCCAGAGAAAACAAAAACAGGCTCATGGCAATGGCAGCAAGCGGATGCTTGTAGCCCAGTCCTCTGTAATCCTGGATATTAACTCTTTCCTCGCCCCTTCCACTCAGTGCGGTGATGATTGCAAACGCTCCGATATTCATGAAGGTGTAGGTCAGCAAATAGTAAAGGATAGCGGAGATGCCCAGTTCATCAGCTGAGAGAAACGCCACCAGGACGTAACCCGCGTGGGCAATGCTGGAATAAGCCAGCATGCGCTTGATGTTGTCCTGCACCAGGGCGATGATATTGCCAATGCTCATGGTCAGGACCGCCATGATCCATATGAGTCCGGACCATTCCACCTGCAAAGAGGGGAAGCCGGCCATGAAGATCCGCACAAAAGCGGCAAACGCCGCCGCCTTTGGTCCGGCGGACATGAAGGCAGTGATGGGTGCAGGGGCGCCCTCATAGACATCGGGCGTCCACATGTGAAAAGGTACCAGGGCGGCCTTAAAGCCAAATGCGACGACCAGCAGAGCCATCCCCATAACCAGGCCCGGGTTATGCAATCCATAGCTTCCCATAGATTCTGCAATGGCCCTAATGGAGGTTGTTCCGGTGGAGCCATAGATCAATGCGATACCATACAGCAAAAAACCTGTCGCAAAGGAACCTAAAATGAAATATTTCAAGGCCGACTCGTTTGAGATCATCCGGGCGCGGGTATACCCGGCCAAGACATACAGCGATAGGGACATGAGTTCCAAGCCGAGGAATACCGTAATCAACTCGGCCGCGCTTGCCATGATCATCATCCCGAGGGTCGCAAACAGGATGAGCACAAAATACTCGCCATACTGCATATCCTCATCTTCAAGATATTTCATTGAAATGAGTATGGTGAGCCCGGTGCCGAGCAGAAATATCAATTTAAAAAACCGGGCGTAATTATCCACCACCCACATTTCGTTGAAGGAATACTCGACATGGTGCGCAAAAAAGTTGGATGGTTCGATGAAGACCAGCAGCATGGCAGCAATGACTCCGGCAAGGCTCACGTATCCGTAATATTCCTTGAAGCGGCGACTATCGAAGGATTGCAACAAAAGAATCATCAGTGCAAAACACGTGACAATTATTTCGGGATATACGGCGCTCAAATTGATTGTTGTCATTACCTGTTCCATAATCTATCGCCTTTGATCCGCGGCAAACTGTTGGTAATTCTTGATTGCATGAGTGCTGTTCAACCCTATATTCAGTGGCACATCTGCCCGAGTAGACCTTTGCTGGTTCATCACTTCCAACAGATGTTGAACGGAAACGTCCATCTTATCCAGAAAAGGCTTTGGATACACACCTATCCAAACGATGAACAGGATGATGGGCAGGAGATAGGCATATTCCCGCCTTGACATATCTTTAAGATTTCTATTTTCATCCTTGGTGATGCCGCCGTACATGACCCGCTTGTACATCCATAAAAGGTAGACCGCGCCCAGCACGAGACCTATGGTGGCAGCCAACCCATATCCAAGTGATGACTTAAAAGCTCCGATGAGAATGAGTAATTCTCCGACAAACCCGTTCAATCCGGGTACTCCCATGGAGGAGAAGGCCACCAGCAGGAACAGAGCGGCAAAAATCGGCATGACCTTCATGATGCCGCCATATTCTGAAATGAGCCGTGTGTGCCGTCGTTCATAAAGCATCCCGACGATCATGAAGAGTGCCCCGGTGCTCAAACCGTGGTTGATCATCTGGAGGATGCTCCCCTTGACCCCTTCCAGGTTTAAAGCAAACATCCCCAGCATGCAGTAGCCCAGATGGCTGACGCTCGAATAGGCCACCAGCTTCTTGATATCATCCTGAACAAGGGAGACCATTGCTCCGTAAATGATTCCGATGACCGACAGGATCAGGATTACGGGAATAAATTCCTCGCTTGCCTGGGGAAAGATAGGCAGTCCGAAGCGGAGAAAACCGTATGTTCCCATTTTCAACAAGACTCCGGCCAGAATGACGCTTCCTGCCGTTGGCGCCTCGACATGTGCATCCGGAAGCCAGGTATGAAAGGGAAACATGGGAACTTTGATGGCAAATGCAAGGAAGAAGGCCAAAAAAAGCCAGAACTGCATATTTGCAGAAAGGCCGAAGCGATGATAGGTCAAAATGTCAAACGTCATTATTCCGGTCGCGTGATAGTGAGCGAAAAAGAGGACCAGAATTGCCACAAGCATCAGGACACTGCCGCTCATGGTGTAAATAAAGAACTTTACAGCCGCGTATATTCTTCGGGGTCCGCCCCAGATCCCGATGATAAAGTACATTGGTATCAGCATCACTTCCCAGAAGACATAGAAGAGAACGAAATCGAGCGCACAAAACACGCCGATCATGCCCGTTTCGAGAAACAGCAGGGATACCATGTACCCTTTTACGTTCTCGGACACCGCCGACCATGTGGATAGGATGGCAAGCGCAGACAGAAAAGTGGTCAAAAGAATTAGCAGCAAGCTGATGCCGTCGACCCCCAGGTGGTAGCTGATGCCGTACTGGCTTATCCAAGGGACGTTCTCGACGAACTGCATCTGCCACGTGTTGGCATCGAACATAAAGTAAAGCGGCAGCGAAAGCAGAAACGTTGCGACGGCAGTGAGGAATGCCACCCATCGTATCAAGTCATGACGCTTGCTGTCGACCAGGCATATCACCAGAATTCCCAGCAGCGGCAAATACGTGATTACGGACAGAATCGGAAAATTCGGTGAATTCATCATAGTCTCATCAAAAATGTTAGAAGATAGTAACCGACGATAGCAACACCGCCAACCAGCATCGTAACCGCATAATTTCTCACCAAACCGCTGGCAGACACCCGCAAGGTCCCCGCAAGCGAGATGAAAAACTCAGCGACCCCATTGACAATTCCATCTATACCGCGCACATCGACGACACGCGCAAAGAAATTCGAGAGCCTCAAGGTGTATTTAGTAAACAGGGTGTTGTATAGCTCCCCAACATAACTGTCACTTACGGCAACCGGCTTCCGCGCGAGCCACATGACGACGCGACTGCCCTTGCGGTAAGTCCAGTCGGTATCGATACTCATGGTGGGCTCCGGATCGAGCTTTTTCAACAGCATAAAGAATCCCAAACCCGTGAACATGAGGATCCCCAGAGTACTGGTCACATGCTCGGCGGTGTACGGGACGAAGTGCACGGGATAGGGAAGAAGGTGATAGAGGGGCTCGGGGAACACGCCGATACCGATGCACAAGCATGCCGCCATGCCCATCGCAATGAGCATATTCAACGGCGGTTCCTTCGCCTCTATTCCCGAATCTTTCCCGAAGAACATGTAGTAGGGAAGCTTAAGGCCCGTATGCAGGAACGTTCCGGCCGATGCCATGGTCAAGAGCAGCGCCACGATAGGTCTGTGGTCGTGGCTGGCTCCGGCGATAACCATGGATTTGGTGACAAAGCCGCTGAACAATGGGAAAGCCGAGATGGCGAATCCTCCTATCATATACAGGACCAGCGTGATCGGCATGGTCTTATAGAGACCGCCAAGTTCAGTCAGTTTCCTGCGTCCGGTCATCTCAATAACCGCGCCAGCCCCCATGAAGAGCAACCCTTTATACAGAATATGGGCGAAGGCATGCGAGACCGAGCCGTTCAAGGACATCTCCGTTCCGATCCCCACGCCTGCGACCATGTACCCTACCTGGCTGACGATGTGATATGCCAGAAGTCTCCTGCAGTCGTTTTCCAACACCGCATAAACAACACCGTATAGAGCCATGATCGTACCCAGCGCCACAAGTACGTCGGTCCCCGGAAACACCCGAACCAAAACGTAAACCGCTGTCTTAGTGGTGAAGGCCGACATGAAAACCGCGCCCGTCACTGTTGCCTCGGGATAGGCATCGGTCAACCAGGCATGCAGAGGCGGCACGGCGGCATTCAAAATGACGCCGATGAGGATCAGGTAAAATGCCAAACTGCCGTCATGATCCAGAGGGCCGACAGCAATTGATTTGGTGCCCAAATAGTGAAGAATGATTCCGCCGAGCAGAATAACGCCACCGGACGTGTGCACCAGGATGTAGCGAAATCCGGCTTTCACCGACGGCTTCTGGCGCTGGGCGAAGACCAGGTATGCAGAAGCGAACGCCATCAGCTCCCAGAAGATGAACAGAGTCAAATAATCACCGGCGTAAGTGACTCCCAAGGATCCACCAACATACAGAAAGGCGGCCATGTGCTGACCGGCATCGTTTACCTTGAGCGCATACACGATGCCGATGAAGAACATAATGGTAAAGACCCAGCCGAAAACGATACTGAGCTTATCGACTGCACCGAACGTAAGCGGAGTGCCGAGAAAGGTGCAGGTCCAGTAGGTTCCCGGCGACATGAAAAATATCGCCGCCACCCCTAGCAGAGGGATCAGCATCAAATACGCCCGTCGCACCTTCCCGTGCAGAAAAGGAATGGCGAAAGCCCCAACGATGTAAAATATCGACGGGTGAAACCAATCAATCATCGTAATAATCCTCGTCCTGCATGATGCCGCACTGATGACCCAGAAATTTAGAAACCACAATGATCAAAACGCAGGAAACAAAACCGTAAACTGCACCGAACCCAGGTATCTTGTCCCAAATATAGACGGCATGTTCGCGGGGAACCAAAAAATCGGACAAGAACACCAGCACCAAAACCAGATAGCCAAGCCTCTTCAATGTCTTTGCATTTGCGGGGTTGCCGATATATAGGACGATCCTCTTGATCATCGGATCACCTCCTGCGCAAGACTTAGGAAATAGTTCGGATAAATTCCGATCAGCAATGAAATAATGGCCGTCAGCACCAAGGGCACAACCACCATGGGGATCTCTCTAATTTCTTCGTGATGATCATGACCGGCATGCTCTGAGTCGACCGTGGGATCCTCTTTTTGGAAGAAGGCCTTGTAGGTGATCGGTAGAAAGTAAGCAGCGTTCAGTACGGTGCTTGCCAGCAACACGATCAGTATGGGTATCTGGTGGGCTTCTATCGAGCCCAGGGCAAGGTACCATTTGGTCACAAATCCTGCTGCCATGGGCACGCCGATCATGCTGAGCGATCCGATGAAAAAAGCCGCCATAGTCCACGGCATCTTCTTGCCGATGCCGGAAAGTTGGCTGACCTCGGTTTTGTGTGCGGTCGTGTACAACGAGCCGGCGCAAAAGAAGAGGGTGATCTTGGAAAAAGCATGATTGGCGATGTGGATAATGCCTCCCACCATCCCGCTCGGTGTTAACAGCACCGCGCCAAGTATGATGTAGGATAGTTGGCTCACCGTCGAATAAGCCAGTCTGGCCTTGAGATTGTCTTTCGAGAGCGCAATCACGGAAGCCACAATGATAGTGAATGACACCACGTAGGCCGCTGTGATGCCCAAATGCAGCCGACTCATCAGGTCGATCCCGTAAACATTAAAGACAACCCTGAGAATCGAGAAGACACCCACTTTGACTACGGCAACCGCATGCAGCAGCGCACTGACCGGAGTCGGTGCCACCATGGCGGACGGCAGCCAGTTGTGAACGGGCATGACCGCGCCTTTGGCAAACCCGTAGAGGAACAAAAAAAAGGCGATAAAAAGAAGCGGCGTGGCCACCTGCTGACTCAACAGTCCATGGCTCTGGAAATCCGTGGTGCCCGCAACTACGTAAACGATAATGATGGCAGACAACAACAGGGTCTTGGACATACTGAGCAGATAAAGAAAGTACTTTCTTGCCCCTTCGATCGCCTCGGGCGTTTCCTTGTGACCCACAAGAGGGACAGTGGCAAGGCTCAAAAATTCATAGAACACAAAAAGAGTGATCAGGTTACCGGAGAAAGCGACTCCCACGGCGGAGGCCAGACTGATGGCAAAGCAGGCATAATATCTCGTTTGCGCATGTTCTTTGTTCGAGCGCATGTAACCGATGGAGTAAAAAGTGGTCACGATCCACAGGAATGAGGAAACCGTGGCGAATAGCATGCCGAGCGCGTCCACCCGAAACTTGATCGCGACCCCCTGGAAGAAAGTAACCAGAGTGTATTCGATGGTATGACCGGACAAAATGGCAGGCACCATTGAGATGACGATCGAGAACTTGATGATCCCCGCCAGTATCGACCAGAATTCGCGAAGATTGGGGCGATCTCCTGACCTCAAAATCAAGGGCACTGCAAGCAGAGAACTCAGCACAGCGAGAAGTGGTTTTATGGACACTATCGTTTGCACGTTTTCATTAACCTTTGCTTAAATTGATTTCATCCACATTAACGGTAGGTTTGTTTCTAAAAAGCGAAATGATGATGGACAGCCCCACGGCAGCCTCAGCCGCGGCAACCGTCATGATCATAAACACGAACACATGACCGTCCAAGTTGTTGAGAAATCGTGAAAACGCAATGAAGGTTAGATTTACAGCGTTCAGCATCAACTCGATACACATGTAAATGATCAGTGCATTGCGCTGTGTGAACACGCCCACCGCGCCGATGGAAAAAAGTATGGCACCCAAAATCAGATAAGAATTCAATGAAACCATAGGCTACGTTCCCTGATCCGCAAGGCAAGAGGAGTCAATGCTCCGAATCATCAATCTTTCTTTTCGCCAGGATGACCGCACCGACAATCGCTGCGAGCAACAACACAGAGGCGATCTCAAATGGCAACAGGTACTCGGTGAAGAGCATCTTTCCTACGGCTTTGGTAGTGCCGAATTGAGCGGCCGCCTCTCCAAATGGCAAAACAGGACTACTTAGTTTGACCACACTCACCATCAAAACAAAAACCAAGCCGACCACTACGACGGCTATCAGCTGCAGCAACAGTGCAGTTCCCGCGAGTCGCCCTTCTTTCTCCTCGATATTGAGGAGCATGATTACGAAAAGGAACAGCACCATGATCGCTCCAGCATAGACGATAAGCTGAAGTACGGCGATCAGGTGGGCATCGAGCAGCACGTACAGCCCAGCCAGAAAAGACATCGTCGCGATCAGGCTCATGGCGGCCCGCACCGGCCTCTTATTGGTGACCAGCAGCAGTGCTGAAACAACAGCACCGAATCCGAGTATGTAAAACATCAATAGTTGCATTTGGAGTAGATCCTCCTGATGTATTCTATGCGCCCTTTTACGCTTTCCTCGGACCTCAAGAGTTGTTCTTTGGAATACCGCATGTTGCTCCGATCCGTCTCCGCCAGTCCCTGATATTCGGAACTCATGACAACCGCCTCCTTCGGGCAAACTTCTTCACAAAAGCCGCAATACACGCAGCGTGTCATATCAAGGACGTAGCTGATCGGGTATCTTTCGGAGTTTTCTCTTTCCCCGCCGACAATCGATATGGCATGACCGGGACAAATCTTTTCGCACAGCCCGCACGCCACGCACTTCTCCGTTCCATCCCGGCGCATGACTAAAACGGGTCTGCCGCGATAGGCAGCCGGGAGCGTTACCTTTTCTTCGGGATAATAGACGGTGAAGATGCTCCTCTTTTTCCCTTTGGGAGGAACGACGAATCCGATCATGTTGGAAGCAAAATGCTTTGTGGTGACGTATATTCCCCGAATGATCTCAAAAACGTAGAGTTTTTCCCATAGAGTAAGATCCAGATTCCTTCTCACTCGCTTAGGCCTCAGCCTGCCAGCCGGGACGCCGACCGTTACATGAGATTCTTTTCGATCTAACTGTGTCATTTTATCCATAACAGAAGAACCAGCCCGGTTATTGTGATGTTGATGAGGGAAAGCGGAAGAATCATCTTCCAGCACAATCTCATCACCTGATCATACCGAAAGCGCGGAAGCGTCCATCGAATGGTCATCTGCAGCCATATGAAGAAGATCACTTTGGCAAAGAAGGTTGAGATATTGACGAGCATGGTAAGGAGGGTGGCGCCGTTGGGACCTGCAAATTGAAAGAAGGAAAGAAGCATCTCGTCGGTCACAAACGGTATATGCCATGCCCCGAAAAAGAGCGTGGTCAAGATGCCGCTGATAGCAACGATTTCAAGGAACTCCCCCATCCAGAACATGACAAATTTGAGACCGCTGTATTCAGTGAAATACCCGGCTACCAGCTCGGATTCCGCCTCGGGAATGTCAAACGGCGCTCTCTTGTTTTCGGCCACGGCACATGTGAAGAAAAGGATGAAGCCGAGCGGCTGCAAAAAGATGCCCCAGTGAAGGAAGTTTTCCTGCATGACGCCTATGTCGGTGAGCTTGAGAGAGCCGAAGACCATAATAGTGCCGATGATCGTAAGCCCCATGGCAACTTCGTAGGAAAGCATCTGCGCCGATGCTCGCAATCCGCCCAAAAGCGACCAGTTGCTGCGGGAAGACCATCCACTGAGAACCACGCCGTAGGTGGCGAGAGAGGTGAGGGCAAAGACGAAAAGAATGCCCACATCCAGATCGGCAATGACCAGATTGACATGGTGGCCGAAAAGTTCGTACTGACCACCGAAGGGAATGACCGAAAATGTGACGATTGCCGGCACAAGGCATATAAACGGTGCCAGAGTATGGAAGAATTTGTTGGCACCGGCGGGGATAAAATCTTCTTTGGTTAGAACCTTGATGGCATCAGCGATGGGGTGAAACAGACCGAGCACGGTGAAACCGCCTATATTCGCCCGGTTCGCGCCGATCCGGTCCTGCATAACCGCGCTTTGCTTTCTTTCCACCCAGCCCAGGATGGGTGCAAAAAAACCTAAGTTGACACTGAATATGAATAAAATCTTTGCTACCGACTCGATTAGATCTGCAACCATGGCTATCTATCGCATTCTCCGCCGATCATGTTGATCATATCAAAAGTGGGGACGATATCGGCGATGAGCCTCCCCTTCATCAGCCTTGGCATTGCGGCGGTGAGAGGGAAGCACGGGGGCCTTACCCTGCACTTGTAAGGCTTGCCGGTCCCATCGCTCACCAGGTAGAATCCGAGTTCACCATTGGCGCCTTCAACGGCGAGATAGACCTCGCCCGCAGGCGGCTTGATGCCTTCGATCACGGTCTTGAAATGAAAGATCAAGGAGTCGATCCTGTTGTAGATGTCGTCCTTCGACTGCCATCTGTAGTAGGGCATGTCAACGTTTATGGGGCCGGCAGGAAGCTCATTCAGCGCCTGCTCCACGATGTGCATGCTTTGATTGATTTCCTCCATCCGAACCAGGTACTTGTCGAAGTTGTCGCCGGTCTCGCCAATGGGAACTTCAAAGTCCATTCGATCATAAACCAGGTAGGGGTTCGCCTTGCGCACATCGTAGGGGACCCCGCAGGCTCGAAGGCAGGGGCCCGTAAACCCGTATGCGATTGCCTCATCGGCCGGCATGTTCCCCACATCGCGCACCCGGTCGATGAAAATGCGGTTTTTCGTCAGGAGCTTATTCACATCTTTCCATAGCGTGCGACAGCGCTTGAATACTTCGCCGGTCATTTCCTTGAAACCGTCTGGAAGGTCGTTTTTCAATCCTCCGATCCGCACATAATTGGCGGTGACGCGAGCTCCGCACAGCATTTCGATCAGGTCCCAGATAAGCTCCCGCGCTTCGACAAAATAGAGAAAGGCGGTGAACGCGCCCAGTTCCAGACCACCCGCAGCGACATTGGTCATATGATCGGCTATTCGAGAGAGTTCACTGGCGATGACCCGGATATATTTGCACCTCTCGGGCACATCGATGCCGATGAGCTTTTCCACCGCCAGCGCGTAGCCAACGTTGTTGATGAGAGGCGAGACGTAATTCAACCGGTCGGTATAGGGGAACACTTGGTGCCACGTGCCGCTCTCGCACATCTTCTCAAACCCTCTATGGAGGTACCCGATATCCACCTGCAGGTCCTCTATGGTTTCTCCATCCAGGGTCACCAAAAATTTAACGGTACCATGGGTCACCGGATGTGAGGGACCCATGTTGATCACCATGTATTCGGTATGAAGATCTTTTTCTATGTCAGGCATGACTTAAACAATGGCTTATTGGAGGGTTAATTGGTTGGCCCGATCAAGGGCTGCCGCTGCTTTATCGGATAATCTTTTCTGAGAGGATGCCCTTGGAACCCTTCATACAACAGAATCCTCCGAAGGTCCGGATGCCCTTGAAAGCTTATTCCATAGAGATCAAAAACTTCCCGCTCAAACCAACTGGCAGCAATCCAAACGGGTACTACCGAGTCGATGCTGCAGTCGGACTCGGACACCCTCGCTTTGATCCTCACCCGCCTGTTGTATCTTAATGAATACAGGTGATACACAACCTCGAAGCGAGGCTCCTTGCCGAGATAGTCCACCGCTGTCAGGTCCATCATGAAGTTGTAAAAAAGCTTTTTATCGTCCCTTAAAAAGGTGCATATCTCAGCGATGTCTTCCTTCCTTACAACTGCGGTATCATCCCCCCTGTAGGAATGGGTCTCGATGATTGAGTCTTCAAACCGCTCGGTCAATCTCTTTAGAGTCACACTTGCATCCATAAGCGAACATTTCTTTGGGGGTTCAAGAATGTATTTCAACACTCAGTGATCTTGGTTACATCGGTCACCGGCGCAGCACCTCGCGGCCAATCCGACCATCGTTCCTTCGCGACCTTCTCCTGCAACTTCATCAACCCATCAAGCACCATTTCCGGCCGCGGCGGACACCCCGGCACATACACATCCACCGGTATCAGAGTATCAATGCCCTGCACGGTGGCGTAATTATCATAAAAGCCGCCCGATACGGCACAGATGCCAAATGCAAACACCCATTTGGGTTCGGTCATTTGATTGTAGACCTTGACCAGGATAGGAGCCTGCTTATGACTTATGGTGCCAACCACCATCAGGAGGTCGGCCTGGCGCGGAGAAAAACGCGGCAGCGCTGCACCGAAACGATCAAGGTCATATTTCGGGCCCGCTACGGACATGAACTCCATCCCGCAGCAAGCTGTTACGAAGGGGTAGAGGAAAAAAGAGTATTTTCTTGCCCAATTAACAACGGACTCCAATTTGGTGAAAAGCACGCTGCTGCCCAACAGCCGCTCAGCTGCTTCCGAATCGAGCGGTTCTTGACTCGGCTTGGGAGAGGCGCCATATCTTCGATTCTTTAATCCCATTCCAACGCCCCCCTTCGCCACACGTAAATCAGGCCGATCGCCAAAATGGCCAGGAATATCATCATTTCAATGAAACCAAACATACCGAGATCCCTGAATAGCACGGCCCACGGGTATGCATAGACCGCTTCAATATCAAAGATGACAAAGAACAGAGCCACCAGATAAAATTTTACGGAAAACCGCAGCTTAGACGAAACAATCGGACTCTCACCGCACTCGAACGGCTCCATCTTGTCCACAAATGACTTCTTGGGGCCGATTAAACTGGTCGCGACAAGCATCCCGCCGGCTGTTGCGGCCGCCAGAATGAGCATTATCAATACAGGAATGTATTCGTTCATTGTCTTGATCCGTGCCTTAAAAGTTATATTTGCCGCCATATTGCCCTGAAGCATACTTTTCAGCGGCACCAATCCCCTTTCAAGGAATTTCAAGAAACCTGATTGTTTCTTGACCGTCTGCTGCAAAGCAAAACCCGGGGCAGGTACGGCAAGATGCCATTTCAATAAAAATGGCGCTATCAGCGGCAGTCTGATTTTCGTGTAAGACTCAACGCCGAAGCGTTGTCGGGTATTGTCCTACGTGGGGGTGGTCAGGGGGAACCGGGCACGGACCCTAAACTAACCGTTAGGAGTGTTAAATCCCTTTCATCAAGTAGATGAGCCCTGCAGGTCTGTCTGTTGGACCTTGACTTTCTTGTGGGCGACAAAATGTGCGATCCATATGCCGATCTCATAGAGGACAAGCAAAGGACCGGTGCTACAAATTTCCATATCTCGAACATAATCAACAGCATGGCCAATGCTATCCCGACGATCAGCGAAACCTTGCAGTAGGTCATGAATGCTTCATGAGGGGCCGTGTAGACGAGCTTTGTGAATCCCCCCCGGGTAAAGCCGCAATCATTGGCTTCATCAACACGGCAAACAGCTGCTCCTTGAAATAGTAAAAGATTAAGAATCCACCAGCGATGGCGATGACACATATGATCAACCTTCGCCGTAGTTCTTCGAGGTGCAGCGCAAATGGCATCACATCTTCTTTCATGGGCACTGAAATTCTTCGGTAGAACCCTCCAACCAGGGACATGCTTGAATTCTCATTCCCTCACCTGCAATTGCAGTCACTCAATCGCGCTCCAGGCGTGACTGGCGTTTTTGACACGGCACAAATCTCCAGGCTAAAAGCCGACAGCAGTTCTTCCAAGAGCTGATAAATCGTTAGCTTGATGCAGGTGCTAGCGGCAAGAGCTCGCTAGCGCATCGGATGGGAATGGAACGGCTGGTTCGCTACCTGCAGGAAACGGCGTTTATGCGCAGCCCGGTTTTCCAGCAGGGCGTAGAGGCCTAATTTCAAAAGATCCTGGATGAGCATCCAGACAATGATATAGCCCCACACGTAGCCGATGATCCTCCAAGACAGTGGCGGCACCAGCCAACCAAAGCCGCACATGAGCACGGCCACGACCTGGGTCGAAACAATGGCGGTAAGCAGTTGCCAGGAAGGAAAAGGCCTTTGCCAAAAGGCCTTTTTGGTACGGGTAACAAAAAGCAGCAGATGGCCCCCCGCCGCCAATCGCAAAAACAGAAGACACTGCAATTGAGGGAGGGAAAGGTGGAGCAACTCGCGGCCCAAGAAAAATAAAACGAAGCTTTCAATTGTGGCCAAAAATCCCAGCACAGTAGACACGGTCAGCACCCGGTTCATCTCCCAGCGAACCGGAGTTGGACTCAGGTAGGTATTGTCGTAGGCAATGGTCATGATGGGAATATCGTCTAGAAGAGCCAAAATGATGATCATCATGGCAGTGAGAGGAAAAACATTATAAGACAGCATGGCGGCCACCACGAAGACCATGATGCTGATGGTCATGGCGATGCGGTAGACGGTGTAGCTCATCATCCGCTCGAAGATGCGCCGCGCCTCCTCTACGGCATGGATGATCACCTTCAGGCCGGGTTCGGTAAGCACCAGGGCCGCGGCCGACTGAGCGGCGTTGGTGGCGCCGGAGACTGCAATGCCTACCTCCGCTTGCTTCAGGGCGGGGGCGTCATTGACCCCGTCACCAGTCATGGCCACCAGGTGCCCGCGGTCCTGAAGAGCCTTAACGATGCTGTATTTGTGTTCGGGAAATACTTCGGCAAAGCCGTTGGCTCTCTCAATCTTTTGTGCAGCTGCACTGTCCAGTTCACATTGGCATGTCTCAGGGAACAGATCGGTAGCGGGTTGAATGTTGATGCCCAGGCCCAGTTGCCCGGATATCTCCCGGGCAATGGCCACGTTGTCGCCGGTGATCATCTTTACTTCGATGCCGCGGGCCTGAGCATCGGCAACAATTTCCGCCGCATCCGGCCGAGGCGGATCGTACAGTGGCAGTAGTCCCAAGAACTGCCAATGGTCGCTGCTATCGAGCCGGGCCACTCCCAGGGTGCGGTAGCCCTTGGCCGCCAGTTCATCAACCACTTTCAGGGCTCTGGCCTCCGCAGCCTCATCCAGGACGCAACGCTGAATAATGACCTGGGGAGCACCTTTGGCCACCTTCAATGTCTGGTCGCCATGCCTATAGATGGCCTCAGTGCGCTTGCGGATGGGGTCGAAGGGGATGAATTGAACCAGCTCGTAGGCCTCAAGAGCTTTTTTGTCTTTCAGTCCTTCCATCACAGCCAGGTCGATGGCATCCCGGTTCTCTTCCTTGGAGGCGAGACTCCCCGCCAGGATGACATCCTGGGCATCAACCGGGCCAAAGGTCACCGGTTCCCCCAAAGTCAATTGATTCAGAGTCAAGGTACCGGTCTTGTCGGAGCACAGCACGTCAATCCCCGCCATCTCCTCAATGGCTTGCAGGCGGGAGACGATGGCCTTCTTCTTGGATAGCGCCAGGGCGCCCAGGGCCATAGTCACGGAGAGTACGGCCGGCATGGCCACGGGGATGGAGGCCACCACCAGAATCAGGACAAACTCCACCAAGTCCAATACCGGCAACTTCCGGTGGAGTTCCACCACAATCAGGACGATGCTGAGTCCCACCGCGATAAGGATCAGGAAGTCTCCCACCCGCATTACCGCCTTTTGGAAGTGGGAGACCGCGCCCGCAGTCTCCACCAATTTGGCGGTGCGGGCAAAGAAGGTATTGCCGCCCGTGCCGGTGACCAGGGCCACCATTTCTCCCTGTTTGGCGATGGAGCCGGAATAAGCGATTTCGCTCGGGGCCTTGTTCACCGGCAGCGATTCACCGGTGAGGGCCGATTGGTCTACACTCAGGTACTCCCCTTCCACCAACTTGATGTCTGCGGGAATAATATCCCCGGGCCGCACACGGATGACGTCTCCCGGCACCAGGCGACGGGCCTCGATTTCCTGCCATTGCCTGTCGCGAAGGACTCTGGCCTTGAGGGCGAGTTGGCTCTTTAAGGCTTCCAGAGCATTGCCGGCCTCGTGCTCCTCCCAGAAACCGACCACGGCATTAAAGACGAGCAGAAAGAGGATAATGCTGAGATCGCCCCAGTGTTTCACCACGGCCGAGAGGATTGCAGCCACTTCGATCATCCAGGGAATCGGGCCCCAAAAGTAACTGAGAAATTTGAGCAGGGGATGTTCCTTCTTTTCTTCCAGCGCATTAGGACCATACTGCTCCAGCCGGTCCGTGGCCTCGTCACTGGTAATACCCCTCGGGCTGCTGGCCAGTTGGGAAAAAAGGTCTGCGGGGCTTTTTTGTTTGGCCTCATCACCGCTGATGATTACAGGTTCGGGCATTGTCGGTGCTCCTCCCTTGCCGAGAAACTAGCTTCTAATGTCACTCGACGAACTGCCTCCTCATTTCCATTCCTCATTTCCATGGCTGTCTTCCTCCGACAGTACAGCCTTTTGTCTCCATTAGCTCAGATAAACATTTTGAAGAACCTGTCAATTTATGTGACTCAGACTCTCGCACATGTTTTTTAGGACTTCAATTTGGCGGTTACCCGCGTAGTGTCAGTCCCAGGAGTCACGCTATTAGCGTGACGACCAGGAATCTCAACTCATGCGTGTATCCAAAAGATTCCGAGTCACGCCGCGGCGTGACTCGGAATGACACATGGGGCCTACATTAATGACCAGTCATCCGATGCAATCGCCAAATTTAGATAGGAGTAAGTGAGCGGGATTCGGTGGAGGGTAAGCGGAAATTGCTGCCGCCCTTACTGCTATCGTCCCATGTGTGTGCTGAAAAACAACTCTAACAGAACTACGATGGCCACTGCCACGTCAAGAAAGTTGCGGGACTTAAAATAAATCCATACGGCCCACAATATTCTGGCGGTTGGTAAGAAAGCGAGCAGGATTACACCTATTGTCATCGCTGGCAGACCGTTGAAAATTGAATGGGCGGAGATTAGCTGAGCCAAAGGCAAGGCAGCAGTTCCCGGAAGCATCATGTGATGAGTATCCATTACAGTTGCAACAAATCCGATCGCCATCAATCCCAGGGCAACGATTGAAATAAGCATAGAAACCTTGTGGTTTTTGTTCTCCAAATCTTGTGCGACCGAGTGCGGAAGCGCTTTCGGAGAAAGTTTCATAGCCACGCTTGCTGCTCCCTGAGTTTGTCCGACGCACGCAAAATCAGACGTGAACTTATTGATCGCGTGTCGGATTAAACAGTTTCGATTAATCAAGCCCACTTATGAGCATCTGCACACCCATGAGCACCAATAGGACGATCAACGCAGAGCGCAGCCAATTGATACGCAATCGCGCCAACACATAAGCTCCAAACATTGCTCCCATGAAAACTCCCAGGGCAGTGGGCAGTATCAGCAGCGGGTAAAGGTCTCCCCTTCCATAATAAACAAAAACACTGGCTGCAGCAGTAATGCCGACCATAAAATTACTGGTAGCCGTGGCCACGCCCAACGGGACGTCCATCACCGCATACATGACCGGCACCTTTATGAAGCCTCCGCCAACACCGAGCAAACCCGAAACTATCCCCGCAAAACCCGAACCAGTAAAGCCCCATTTCCAATGGGCAGGTTTATAATCGATTGAAAATAAAACTTCTCGGGCTGGACCTCGAGGTTTTCGGTGAGCCTTAAAGAGAGTGTATCCTGCAGTTAGGAAAACTATGCCGGCAAAGAGAACCTTCAAGACTCTCTCATTAAAAATTCCGGCACTCCATCCACCCAAGATAGCCCCTGCAGCAGAAAACATTTCCAACCGCAGCGCCAACCCGACGTCAGCTCCTCGACCGCGGGGAGCAAATGCCGAAACTCCTGCGGAAGTCGCTATAACTGCCATCAAGCTGGTTCCTACCGCGATCCTCATCGGCAAATTGAATAGAAGATTAAGCAGCGGCACCATGAAAATGCCTCCACCCAGTCCCATGATTGATCCAAGGGTCCCCGCAGCAAGTCCTCCTGCGAAAATTTCTGCTATTGTCAACATAGACTATCGACTCACCGAACTGCTCATATCGGCAGGCAGCAAAATGGTCGTTCTGTAGTGTCATTTCGAGCGAGGCGAGATATCTTCCGTGAGCATGGTCAACTCTTAAGATTCCTCGCTCTGTTCGGAATGACAAGGAGTACAGGGTGTCGTTCTCTCCTTACAGCCGATTCCAACCCGAAAGCCCATCGCGTGGGCTTTCGCGACGCCAACGGCATGACAGCCCTAAAGGGCTGCACTTGATTAGGAGAGGGAGTTTCCAGCTGAACACTGCTAACCTATCGCTAGAAACCGATACCACTCAGCGAGATCTATTTTAAGGTCCTCATAGCGTGCCTGCAGGGCGCCGTGCAGTTCGGCATTTTCAATGGCGAGACTGATCAAATGCGCCACGGACTTCAGAAAATGCCGGGCCACCACACCAAACCGCCGAGGGCTTGCAGAATAGACGCGCAAAACTCCGAACACACGCCCTTTAAACTGAAGCGGAACTACAAGCATTGAACGAATGCCTTCCTGCAACGCCGCATGAGGATACTCCAGTCCGTTAGAAGTTCGCACGTCCTCGATCACCACCAGTTCACCCTGCAAGACCCGCTGATCGATTGTGTTCCGAGAAGCATGAACTTCCCCTTTATCCATATATTTTTGACTCAAACCATAGGCAGCGACCAAACGCAGTATTCGCTCTTTGGGTTCCAGCATCCGCAGGGATGCGCCCTTCAGCCACATTTCTCGCACTGTAGCCTCGAGCACCTCCTGCAACATTGTCTGCAGCTGCAGTGATGAGTTCAAGGCAGACGCAATGTGGTAGAGGCTCTGTTGAAGCCGAACTCTTTCCAGCGCAAGCGCCCCGAGGTCGGTAAGGCTCTTTAAGAAAACAAGCGTTTCAGGCGCTTGTATCCAGCTAGCATCAACGAACACATAGAGGGCGCCGATGAGGTGTTCTCTGACTGAGAGCGGTACGCCCACCAGGCGCGGCAGCTTTTCTTTAAGTCCTTTTTCATATCCAGCGGCAAGCATATCGAAGTCCGATGAGACAATTATCTCTCCCTCCAAGACTTTTCGGTTTATTTCATTGTCGAGTGACAGCGTTCCCGGATTTCTAAGGTAAGTTTCACTGAGCCCGATTGCGCCGCCAACGGTCAGTTGGTCTGCAGCGGGCGTACTCAACAGTACCAGTGCTTTATCTGCTGCCAGGACCTTCACTATGCGCCGCAGCAGAACCTCCAAGATTTCGGGCTCGTTAAGCACCCCGCTGAGCATGTGAGCTGTT
This sequence comes from uncultured delta proteobacterium, assembly GCA_963781715.1. GTDB lineage: Bacteria > Desulfobacterota > Syntrophobacteria > Syntrophobacterales > Syntrophobacteraceae > Desulfoferrobacter. The sequence goes on along the minus strand of CAWAGW010000010.1, from coordinate 1,417,173 downwards.
TCGCGTAATGCCTCCAAATAATCCTGCGCTTGCTTGCATTGCTCAATCATGCCCGTCTTCCTTCCCAGAGAATCCATACTGTAAGAGACTCGCCCGTTGCCGCATGGAACCGTAATCTGAAGAGGCAAGCTTTCCGGAGATCGGAAACTGTAGGATTTTCGCCTTCCTTACTCTACAAGCTCGGCAATTCGCTCATTTCTTCTTTTGAGCTTTTGTATGCTTCGATCATTGCGGCGAATACGTATTAGAGAGGAAATGATCAAGTATAGGGCCAAAAAGATCAGGAAAGCATTGAGAACGAAAAAGAGGATAGCCAGGTGCTTGACTTCGATAATTTCATAGTGTCTTGATGTGGAAATGAGAATACTCAGCGCAAACAGTTGAATTACAATTATTAATATTCCTGTACGCATAACCGCCAGGGAGGCGCGTTTCTCCTCCAACAAGAGCCGAATCGCCTTTATAATGGATTGTTCGGGACTATAATCATGATTCACTGCCAAGCGATTTCCCTCCCCTTAGTGAATAAACATTTCACAATACTGTAATCATCTATCTATCATTCGCCAAGTTTGGAATTTTCGCCTTACAGACGGAATACTTTAGCGGCTTGCCGGTTACCTTATGATGGTCCAGGAGAGGAGAACCGCAAGTTGTGAGCAGTTTTGGGATGGTTTCCGCACCCATCGGGCTCGCATGGTTTCGTGGCAGGGATCTATTTACGCAAGACTTTCCTGGGCAAGAGCTAATGCTTCTACTCAGTTCTCTTGTACTCAGAAGCGATTAATTCGCATCACGGTTCGAAGTAAGCTAATCCACCAATCCGTTTTTCACAGCATAATGAGTCATTTCAGCATTGTTCTTCATATTCAGCTTTTCCAGAATTCTTGCCCGATAGGTACTGATGGTCTTGATGCTCAGGACAAGTTCTTCGGCAATTTGCTTGACAGTCTTGCCGGATGCGATCATGCACATCACCTGATATTCTCTATCCGACAGGGATTCATGCGGCGGCCTCTCCATATCCGTTTGCAGATCGAAAGCCAACTTTTCAGCCAGAGTGGCACTGACGTACTTACCGCCGCCAATCACTTTATGGACAGCTCTGACCATCTCTTCAGGCACGTTTTCCTTGGTGAGATAACCGGCAGCACCGGCTTTTAGAACACGAACTGCAAACTGGTCTTCGGGATGCATGCTCAAAACGAGAACGGGAGTTTTAGGATATAGCTGTTTTATCTCTTTCAGAACGTCGAGTCCTGATCTGCCAGGCATAGTAATATCCAATACCACGATATCCCAGTTGTCTTTGCACATCTGGGATAACAATTCCTGGCTGTTGCGAGCTTCACCAAACATCAGCGAACTGAACTCTTCGGTCAAGATGAGCTTCAAGCCCTGCCGTACAATGGCATGGTCATCGGCAATCAGAACTTTCAGCATGGCTATCGTTTAAGACTCATAAGCGTGTGTAGGGGTATTTAGTGCCCTCTCCGTGTCACACCGACGGAGCTAACTGTGCCCCAATAATTAGCCTTTAGAGGGGCGTCGATCACCCATACTTCTATCACATCTATTTGACCGCCGCGAGCGGAATCCTGACGGTAACCGTGGTGCCCCCGTAGGGTATACCTTCAACACTGAATTCGCCGCCCAACAGCAAAGTCCTTTCCCGCATTCCTAAGATCCCCAATGATTTCAAGTTGTAACTCTCGGTCTCCGTAAAACCCCTGCCGTTGTCCTTTACATCCAAAACCAGATGATCAGTTGTCTTTTTCAGGCAAATATCCACTCTGCTTGCGTTTGCATGACGTGCGATGTTGGTTAGGATCTCCTGAAAAATACGGAAAATTGCAGAAGAGCGCTTCTCATCGAGCGGAAGATCATCCGGTACCTTTGCCGAAAAAACGCATCGAATCCCCGTACGAGATTGAAACTCTGATGCCTGCCATTCTATTGCCGGCATCAACCCGAGATCATCGAGAATACCCGGTCTCAACTCAGTTGAAATCTTCCGTACGGACTGCACCGTCGCATCAATGAGCACTTTCATCGAATCGATCTTTTTTTGTAAAGTTTCCAGGGCAATCCCGCGTCTTGCCTCTGCGATTCTTTTCTCCAGCCAGGATAGATCCATCTTCAAGCCGGTGAGCGCCTGCCCGAGTTCATCATGAATTTCGCGAGCGATGCGGGTTCTCTCCTCTTCCCTTATAGCTTCGATGTGCGCCGCCAGTTCCCGCAGTTGCTCCCTGGAAGACTTCAACTCTTCCTCCACCCGTTTTTGTTCGGTAATATCAATCAATATACCCTGAAGGAACTGAGGCTGGTCCAGTTCATTTTTCACTACCACAGCTTCATCACGAAACCAGAGCTCCCGTTTGTCTTTGGACAGCATTCGGTATTCGGCCCGAAAACCTATTGCGCATTCGGTTTCGGGTTTGCCGCGCACACCATGCAATACTCGCTGAGAATCATCCGGATGCAACTGACGTACCCACAGGTCTGGGTCGTTCAACCACTCTTCAGCCAAAAAACCTACAATAGCTTCAATTTGGGGGCTGATGTAGAGTGTCCCCGCTGTCTTATCCAACGGTGTGATGTAAGTGATCATAGGTATTTGTTCCACCAGCGTGCGGTATTTTGCTTCAGCTCGATTCAGATCTGTAGTTCGGTGTTCCAAAGAGTCGGCCATCTCGTCAAAAGAGCAAGCCAGCATGCTGATTTCATCCTGTCCATAGGGTACTCCGATGCGCGCAGCCAAATCGCCACTGGCAAGACGTTTAGTGGCGTTTACCAATGAGTCCAACCGGCGCAAAATGAACATTTCTCCACCAAACCAAGTGGCAACCAGTGCCAATACACCCACCAGAGCAATGCCGATAAGATTCCTCATGAAGACGCGGTTCACCGGGGCCAAAGCCGCTTTCTTAGAGATTCCTATACTGACATACAAGTTGTATCCCGCAGCCCCACTCAATCTCGCTATCCTGTAAAGACGGGGAATTCCGTCCAGCCCGTCCGCTTCGATTGTAGTCTCTTCAAGCCCTGAACGCAGCTTGTGACTGATGCTTTTTTCGGGCAGCTTTTTGCCGACCCATTTCTCCGGATCTGGATAACGGGCAAGGATCGTTCCACTCGAATCAATAACGATCAATGCAGCCCCTGATGGCAACTGAGCCTCTACGTCAAGTTGCTTGAACCAGGCCAAATCCAGATTGGCAAAAACCACCGCCAACATGTTGTTCATAGCGTCATAAACAGGGTAGCCAAAGGTTATGACCGCATTTCCGGTTACCTCATCAATCCGATAGCCGCTCATGGTGAAGTCGCTGGTTCCAAGGGCTTGGCGAAAGTAAGGGTTGTCTGACAGATTGATCTTATCGGCGACGGGACGGGCGCTGCAGAATAGATTCCCGTTTTCTTCAACTGCTCCAAGATTGGCGTAGTAGGGATATTTCTTTATCAAATTAACGAAAAGGGCACTGCAGACGGCCGAGTTACCCGGGCGCACTTCCGGTAGTTGCGCCAAACCTATTAACAGCTGGCGCGCTCCTTCCACTGCCTGTACGAGGTCCCCGGCAGCCAGCCGTGTAAGGCGCAAAGCGTTTTCCTCCACCTGAGAACTTTGTATCAAACGTTCCTCCAGTCCCGTATAGAGAGCCCAGCCCAGGGCAGGTAGCACGGCCGACAAAATCAATATAAGGAGTCTCCCTCGCAAACTGGTAAAAAAGAAATTACGCACAGTCGAATTCTCCTGTTGGTCCAGACACGTAACAACCCGCATACCATAGCTGATGATCTAAATTAAGCATAACGTTATGAAATAACAACGCAATATGGCTGAAGCCCTGCGCTACATTGAAAAACTGCTTCGGATATAGACCAGCTAGCCATCAGATTCAGCTGATATCAATAGCACTGCCATCCAGGTAAAACTCCCGGAAGGGGGAATTCCGAAAAATGAACGATCGCCGCAAAGCTGCCGACGGACCGAAAGACCGTGGGAAAATATTTTATCTCGTATAGGCATCCATTGGATATCATGAAAACCTGAAAGGATGAGGTGCCCTCTGGGATTTGACAGGGGCAAAAGATCATCGAGAACTTCGCAGAGAACATGATAAGGGAGATTGGCCACGATGCAATCGAAACTGTCTCTAACGGCCCCTGAAGTCCCAACAAACCAATGAGAATTGCTACTCAGACCGTTAGCCTTCGCATTTTCAATTGAATTTTTAACTGCTCGAACATCCGTGTCAAAACCGACTACTAGCGAAACCCCTAAGCGAGCCGCAGCCAGTGCAAGAATCCCTGACCCGCAACCCACGTCCAGCAAAGATCGATAAGTAGAAATGTTTAGTTCGTCATCCAAAAGACGAAGGCAGAGTCGGGTCGTCACATGATCAGGATTAAATGCTTTCGGGCTTCGAATTCTTAACAGACCCTCCCGGCGGGATTCCCACGGAAAGATAGGAGAGATGGCAATTCTCAACCCTGAGTTGAACTTCAACAGCATATGAGCTCCACCCTCCTGTTCCGATGGTGCAGCAAGCCCCTCGCATAAAATGGCAGAAATACTTTTGTGGGGGCGACCGCCCACCGATCAAGGAAGGATACGTTTGAGACAGCTACTCGCTATCGATATCTCTTCTCATGGACTCAAATTGTTCCTTATCGATTTCGCCCCGAGCATAGCGTTTCTTGAGGATGTCCAAGACGCTTTCAGCGGTGATATCCTCACGGCCGCCAATTTTGCCGGCTTCAAACAGCCAATAGACAAAAAATAACACCGCCACAATAATCAGTATCCAAAAAATGAACATGGCTAACCCTCCAAATCGGCCCTTTAAGTTTCATAGCAGTTTCCGTTAGGAAACCCCGTAGCGCGGGGCTTTAGTCCCGCTGCGGGCGGGACCCAAATAGGCAGCCCTGAAGAGCTGCGCTAGGTGACAAAAGGACTTCCCCGATGGTGATCAGAGTATACGTTCCCGTGTTTCTGGAAAATCAGCTCACGGCAGTTTGCCACTATTGGTCCGTCATCAAAAACAGTAAGTCGCAAATAACAAGAGCAGCAATAAACACTATTTTCAACATTCCCAAACCATCTTTGGGGGCATTTAACCTTTTAATCCATTTTTATGCAACTTTCCAGCAAATGCGCACAGCGCGGCATAGCCGCAGCTGTGAATCCCGTCAAACTCACCGCCCCGATCCATTGCAACGAGGCTGCCTTTAATCTTTTCAAGATTGATCTTCCGTTGCGCTGACCGCCATGGCAAAAGCTGCATGATGCGCGACTCTGGCTTACTGGTGAAACCACATCCGTTCCAGAGAGCACATCGCCCTCCCAAATTTATGTTTACTTAATTTCAGTTTATTATATTGACGTTCATCGATTTATAACTTATATTGATGACAACCGATATAGAGAGGAGCTCATTGCAATGAGAGAGTTCATCAAGGTCATGAAGGCGCTGTCCGACCCGAACCGGGTGAAGATTCTCAAAATGCTTCAGCACAAATCAATGTGTGTGTGCGAAATGCAGGCAGCTTTGCAGATCGCGCAGCCAACCGTTTCCAGTCACCTGAAGGTACTCGAGGACGCCGGGATGGTAGCCTATCGAAAGGACGGTCTTTGGGTCAACTACTTCCTCACCGACGGAAGCAGCAGCCCCTATGCAGCTTCGCTTCTTGGAAACCTCAAACATTGGCTCAAAGATGACCCTGAAATGAGCGGTCTGGCTAAGAGCCTTCCAGGGATACGGCGGGAGGATATTTGCAAGAAATAGATTGCGTGAGTGAAGAATAATAAAACGGAGTCAATAAAATGGCTGGAAAAGACATCACGCGGGTCAGAGTTGGGGATTTCTCTGTAGGCATTGTCGGCCTCAAGACACTCATGGAACTTATGGCCAAGGCCTATGCTAAGGAATCTGACGAAAACATCAGAAGTCACATGCTGGAACAGCTTGGCAAGGATAACTACATCCCTGTGAAATCGAGAGAAGACTATGGCAGAGCTTTCTTGAGAGAGTTTCGCAAATACCTCGGCCAGCCTTACTTAGATGACACCCCAAAGGGTTTGGATGTAAAAGTTCTTGGCGCGGGCTGCACTCAGTGCCATCAACTCACGCAGTTGGTAATGGAAGTGCTGACCGAGCTTGATTTACCCGCAGGAGTCGATCATGTTACCGACCTTCGAGAGATAGCGAGCTACGGAGTCATGGGCTCGCCTGCCCTACTCATCAACCGGAAGGTCATGGCCGTGGGCAGTGTGCCTCCCAAGGACAGGATCAGAAAATGGCTGGCCGAAGCCAATGCTGCTCTTGCAGACAACTGACGGGAGAAAATACGAATCATGAATGCAGTCAAGGAAAAGATCCGTTGTTGCCCCCCGGAAGAACGCATCAGCGGCGGCGAGCTAAACTCCAATGGCCGTCTGCCTTTGAAGCTAAAGTACCTTATCTACAGCATCCTCTTACTCGCAGCGTGGTGGGTGATCTATAAGAGCCTGCCCCCAATCTCCAAATATATCACTTACAGCCTTTTGAGCCTGTCGGGGGGGAGTCACCTGGCCAGCGCTATCGAGTTTTTCCTTTATGACACGCCCAAGGTGCTGATGCTCCTCGTGTTGGTTGTCTTTGGAGTAGGCGTTATTCGATCCTTCTTCACACCGGAGCGGACTCGAAAGATTTTGGTCGGCAAGAGGGAGTCTCTTGGAAACGTGCTCGCCGCTCTTCTGGGTATAGCCACTCCATTTTGCACATGTTCCGCAGTGCCGCTCTTTATAGGTTTCGTGACCGCCGGAATTCCATTGGGAGTCACCTTTTCCTTTCTCATTTCGGCACCCATGGTGAACGAAATAGCGCTGGTGCTGCTGTATGGGTTGTTTGGCTGGAAAGTTGCCGCCATCTATCTGGGAATGGGGCTTCTGATCGCCATAGTCGCCGGCTGGACCATCGGCAGGTTTCGAATGGAGCATCATTTGGAGGAATGGGTCTATCAGATTCAAGCGGGAGAAGCTGTGTACGATGAGGCTGAAAAGACCTGGGCGGACAGAATTCGATACGGACTTGATGCCGTTCGCGACATCGTCGGCAAGGTGTGGATCTATGTCGTGTTGGGAATCGCCGTTGGGGCAGCGATTCACGGCTATGTTCCAGAGGGTTTCATGGCCTCCATCATGGGCAAGAGTGCATGGTGGTCGGTCCCTGCTTCTATTCTCATCGGAATTCCAATGTACTCCAATGCTGCTGGGATCATCCCGATAGTGCATGCTCTTCTGGAAAAAGGGGCGGCCCTTGGGACGGTGCTTGCCTTTATGATGTCGGTGATAGCATTGTCCCTGCCGGAAGCCATCATTTTGCGCAAGGTGCTCAAACCGACTCTGATCGCCACATTCCTTGGGGTGGTCGGGTTCGGCATCCTTATCGTGGGCTACCTGTTCAATCTGGTGATCTGAAATCGATGTCCCGCGTTGCTGTAAGTCTTTGGGTTTTTTCACCGCAACACCCGCTAAGACCCTGGAGAAAGAATGAAGAGGATTAGACTCGTTTTCATCCGGAAACCCCAAATTCCTCTCCCCCTCGAGGGAGAGGGAGTTTCCGGATGGACACTGTGCTAGATTCGAGTCACAGGAACCTTTGGGATTTTTCGTTGTCACGTATATTCCGTTGATCCCGCCTTAATCATGAAAGGAGAATTAACAATGCACATCAAAGTGCTAGGCCCCGGGTGTAAGAAATGTCATGAAACGGACAAACTAGTCAGAGAAGCCGTCGCAGAAGCAGAGTCGGATGCTAAGGTAGAATACATCACTGATATGGCGGAGATTGCCAAGCAGGGAGTTTTCAGCACCCCGGCCGTGATTGTGGACGGCACCGTCAAATGTGCGGGAAAGGTCCCCTCCAAGGCAGAAGTGAAGAGCTGGCTCGGCAAGTAGCAGTGAGACCACCTATGGAATGTTCGCCGGGTTATCCTTTTGAGGTTCAGGAAACTTCTTTTCCCTGGAGCCTTGGTCCTACGCGGTGACGCGGAGGAATGAGGGGCGTTGTCTCCCTGTCTCCGAGTCGCCCCGTCACCGCATCACCCTTTCTCCGCGTCACTCACACCGGCCGGATCAAGTCAATCCGGCCCAGCTCTTAAAGATGCAGCAAAGAGGATGTTGTGATTGTAATCAGCAGCCGAGCTGCTTGAAGAAATCGTTGCCCTTATCATCCACCAGGATGAATGCAGGAAAGTCCTCCACTTCAATTTTCCAGATCGCTTCCATACCCAACTCGGGATATTCCAGGACTTCGACCTTTTTGATGTTTTCCTGTGCAAGGAGGGCGGCAGGCCCGCCGATGGATCCAAGGTAGAATCCGCCGTGTTTTTTGCAGGCGTCGGTCACCTGCTGACTGCGGTTGCCTTTGGCAATCATGATCATCGACCCGCCGTGGGATTGAAAAAGATCCACATACGAGTCCATCCGGCCGGCGGTGGTCGGACCGAAAGAACCCGAGGGCATGCCTTCCGGCGTTTTGGCCGGACCGGCATAATAGATCGGATGATCCTTCATGTACTGAGGCAGCCCTTCACCCCTGTCTATTCTTTCTTTGAGCTTTGCGTGGGCGATATCACGGCCGACAATGAGCGTACCGGTAAGGGACAGCTGGGTGGTGACCGGATATTTGCTCAATTCGGCAAGGACCTCTTTCATGGGCCGGTTCAAGTCGACCTTTACAACGCTGTGTTCATGCTTCCCCCGATACTGATCGGGGATAAACCGTCCAGGGTTTCGTTCCAGTTCCTCGAGCCAGATGCCTTCCTTATTGATCTTGGCCTTGACGTTTCGGTCGGCCGAACAAGAAACCCCCATGGCCACCGGACAGGAGGCTCCATGACGAGGAAGGCGGATCACGCGTACATCCAGGGCAAAATATTTGCCGCCGAACTGAGCACCGAAGCCGCATTTGTAAGCTGCCTGCATGATCTTTTCTTCCACCTCGAGATCTCGGAATGCCTGCCCGCCTTCATTCCCGTGGGTCGGCAGGGTGTCAAGGTAGCCGGCAGAAGCCAGTTTTACCGTTTTAAGGCAGGCCTCTGCCGAGGTGCCACCGATCGTAAATGCCAGATGATAGGGCGGGCACGCCGCAGTTCCAAGCGTCTTCATTTTTTCCACCAGGAATTTCTCCAGACTTGCCGGATTCAGCAGGGCCTTGGTCTCCTGGAACAGATAGGTTTTATTGGCGGAACCACCCCCTTTGGCCACGAAAAGAAACTTGTATTCCATTCCTTCGGTTGCATAGATGTCGATCTGGCCGGGAAGGTTGGTGCCCGAGTTTTTTTCCTCGTACATGGTAAGAGGGATCGTTTGAGAATATCTGAGATTCTCCTCGGTGTAGGTCTTGAAAATACCCTTGGAGAGGCGTTCTTCGTCTCTTACACCGGTCCAGACCTGCTGTCCCTTTTTAGCTACGATGGTTGCCGTGCCGGTGTCTTGACACAGAGGCAGGATACCTTTTGCGGCAACTTCGGCGTTTCGCAGCATCGCGATGGCCACCCCGCGATCGTTTGGGCTTGCCTCCGGGTCTTTTAAAACGGCGGCCACTTTTTCCAGGTGAGCCGGCCGAAGCATGAAAGAAACATCCCGCATGGCATTGTTGGCAATGTACGTAAGGCCTTCAGGATCCAGCTTGAGGATCTCTTTTCCTTCAAAGTGGGTTACCGAAACATAGTCTTTCGTCAGCAGTCGGTACTTGGTTTCGTCTTTTGCAAGGGGAAACGGATCTTGATAAACGAACTCGGGCATGGTGCACTCCTTTAGGTGTATTGTTTCGGACCTCATGATTAGTAATTTCTCAATAATCGTGGGCACATGAAGCTGCATCGCCCGTAGATCATTCCCGCATGCTCCTGGCGGGAATCCAGAAAGACAAGGCTGGATAACCGCCTGCGCGGATATGAAGAAAATACCTAAGTGCGGGCGATCAAATCAAGAGCTTTCAAACCATGTATCTGTCCGCACTTATTGAGAAGTTACCATAATTAGTCTCAAGTTCGTGATGTTATGGCAAAAGGATTGATTTGTCGAGTGTCGAATTTGCAATCCATCACGCTTCGCCTGATCATTTAAAGCAAAGTGGAACAATTGCTACATGTCGCAATATTTATTCACAATCCATCCATAAAAGTGATGGTAAATTGCTACAGATCCTCCCCATCAAAGCTCTTTGCTTTAAAATAACTAAATGATATGTTAGCATTTATTTGAGTGGCATCGTTATTGCTAAAAAGGTTCATGGAAAAATGATGTTGCCGAGTTGGCAGTAATGCACAATCGAAGCTTCTGTGCGTATGTTTTTTATGCCAAACTCTAAGATAGTCCTCAACCAGAAAACCCGTAGCGCAGGGCTTTAGCCCTGCTGATGCAGCGCCAAAATGCTGCGCCACATGAGAAGAGGACTTTCCGGACGAACTTTAGGGTAGCAACCAAGGAGCACAAAAAAATGACCAGTATTGACTACAATTCCCGTTTAAAAGATATCGAGCGATTCGCCACAGCGTTGTCCGACCGCAAGGCCGATCTGCAGCGGGCTGCAGCAGAAGACGCAGGCTTTCCTGTAAAAGTCACCGCTATGGAGGTTGATCTGGCGGTGCAGCATCTCCGCTCCATGCAAGAGGAACTGGACTGGATTGCAGATAGCAGGCCCTATGGAACGGTCGCGGCGATTTTGCCCTATGACGCCCCGGCCGTGGTTCTCGCCCGCCTGGGAGGAGCCGCGATGTTATCCGGCAACAAGCTGAGGTTCAGTTTTTCCTCGCAAACTCCGCGTTGTGCAGAGGTGATTGCCGAAGTGGCCGAACCTTTTACCACTTTTGAGCCGATCTTGGGGCAGGATAACAGGGAATACGGCAAGCGTTGCGTGGCAGATGAAACAGTTCGAGTGCTGTTCATTTCAGGTGCATCAGGAGTGGGACAGGCCTATCGCAAAAACTTTGAAGCATTCGACAAGCTGTTTTTTGCCGGCCCTGGAGGAATGCCTGCCGCGGTGGTGTTTGCCGATGCCGACCTGGACAAAGCCAGCCGGTTCATTACCCGACGTGCATTTATCAACGGAGGACAGTACTGCACGACTCTTAAGAAAGTCCTCATCCACCGCAATCTTTATTCCGCCGTGCGCGAACGGGTACTGACGCTGGTCAAAGATTTTACGGTTGGCAACCCCTTCGATGAGCAGACGGACATAGGGCCGATTCGGGTGGAACGTACTCGTAACATCCTGCAGAAGGCCTTGCAGAGTTTTAACGGAGCAGATTTGTTACACGGCGGCATGGAAGGAGAAATGGTGACTCCGATGATCCTTGAAATGCTGCAGGGAGAAATACCCGACTTGGAGCTGTTCGGACCACTGCTGCTGCTCAAACCCTTCGATGACCCCGATCAAGCGGTTCAGGAATTAATTCAAACACGCTACGGCTTTCTCTTGGCCTTTTTCGGAACGCCTTCCGCCCAAGCGCGAGACCTGTTCCATGAGCATTTCGGCATGGTGCACGACAACCCGGATTTCTACTTCACTCCTCTCAGGTTGCCTTTTGGCGGGAAAAAGGAAAGCGGCTGGATACTGGAACGGCAGGGCGGCAAGTGGATTGAACGGGACGGCGCTTTTCTCTATGGAAGAGAGCTGGTGCACAATTCCAATAAAGGATGATTCTAAGCCGACAGCCGCAACCAAGATGCTCGGGACAACGATCATAGCCTGGGGCAACGAGAGCCCTTCGTACGCATGCATTAATCCATGCGCCGCAGAGTGCGGCGAGATCGCAGAGAAATGAAATTAGAAAGTTTCGATTCTGCGAAAGACGCACCCTGCTTGGCATATGAACCACGTGCAGAACCATATTTTAAGCATCTTATAGCAGTGTCCGTCCGAAAACTACCTTGTCATGCAGCTCAGCCCTTTAGGGCTGCTCATTTCAGCAGGACTAAAGTCCTGCGCTACAGGGTTTCCGGACGGGCGCTAGCTAGCACCCAACATCAAACATCTCTTGATAATTGAAAAAATTAAAACCCCACAAAAATGTTGACCGGTATCATCATCATGCCGAGATGACCAACACGGAACAGCCCGGTTTTGGTAACACTAATCGTAAAAACAACTGACAAACTGGAAGGCTGCCAAAAAAACCACGCGAATCCATCCAATACCCCCTCAAAAAATGGTACCCTAACTGGAATTTTCTTAAATGGAAAACCTGAATTGGCTTGACTTACTCGACAATTTGCCTACAATACATTACTTCAGATTCGCCACAAGAACTTAAATTCCGTTTCTCTAACCCAATGACTTCGCTCTGGAACAAGGACCGCCCATGAGATATTGGAGAGTTCCTCTTGATGCTGAACAGATTGAGGTGTCGCGCGGGATCGTGCACATCGTTGCGGAACGCTGCAAAGGCTGCGGCTACTGCATCGCGTTTTGCCCCCGGGATGTCCTTGATTTTTCCCCTCAATATAACGTCAAAGGATACCATCCACCGGAAGTCAAAAATCCGGAGGACTGTGTCAATTGCCATTACTGTGAGATCATCTGCCCGGATTTCGCCATCTATTCGGTCGAAGCGCCTCCCGATTTTATTTGAACCACGAAGGACACCAAGAGCAAATGTACTCAGCGAATTGTTTTTTCTTTGCGCTCTTGGTGGCTTGGTTGAAGAAATTGCGTTCATGGACAAAAATCAAATAACTGAAATTAAGGCCAACAAATGAAACCAGCTGTTTTAACCGGCGAACATTTCATTACGGGTGATGTGGCGTGTGCGGAAGGGGCCCTTGCAGCCGGATGCCACTTTTTTGCGGGCTACCCCATCACTCCTGCAACGGAAGTAGCCGAACACATGGCAGCCAGACTGCCGGATGTGGGCGGCACCTACATTCAGATGGAGGATGAGATTGCCTCCATGGGAGCCATCTTGGGCGCGTCATGTGCCGGAGCCAAGAGCATGACCGCAACCTCCGGACCCGGCTTCAGCCTGATGATGGAAAACATAGGTCTTGGGATCTGCACGGAAACTCCTTGCGTAGTCGTCAATGTGCAGCGGGCAGGCCCTTCCACCGGGCTTCCCACTTTGGGGGCGCAAGGCGATATGATGCAGGCCCGCTGGGGCTCGCACGGCCACTACGAAATCATCACCCTGGCGCCTTCTTCGCCGCAAGAGATGTTCTATCTCACCATCACCGCCTTCGATTTGAGCGAGACTTATCGGATTCCGGTTTTGATCATGTCCGACGAGGTGATCGGACATCTCAGCGAACGGGTCATTATTCCCGAGGCCAGCGCCATTAAACTGAGATCCCGGCCCAAGCCCAAAGGAAGGAAGGATCGTTTCAAGCCCTTCCAGCCCGGCCCAAACGGAGTTGCACCGATGGCGATCGCCGGCGAAGGCTACGGCATCCATGTGACCGGCCTCACCCATGACGAAAAGGGCTATCCGGTCATGACCGCCGAGGCGCAGGAAGAGATGATGGCTCATTTAACGGGCAAGATTCGAAGGAACCTCATAGACATCATCAAGACAGAGGCGTATCGCCTGGACGACGCCGAAATCGTTATCGTCTCCTACGGCGTTTCCGCCCGCAGCAGTTTGGCGGCGGTTGACGAAGCCCGCCAGTTAGGTATCAAGGCTGGTCTGTTAAAACTGGTAACCGTTTGGCCTTTTCCGGAAGAACAAATCCGTCAGCTTGCCGAGCGAGTCAAAGGTTTTGTGACGGTTGAAATCAATCTGGGCCAAATTCACCTGGAAGTTCAGCGCTGTGCTGCCGCCAGGGCTCCGGCAACTCTGGTGGGCCACGCCGGAGGCACCGTCATTACGCCGGATCGGATCATCGAGAGCCTAAAGAATTTTTCATAGGATATAGCGAATACAGGAACTCACATGAACAAACCCAAAGATCGCAACGAACATCCTCTAGACGGCCTTTTGCGCACCGATCGGATCCCACATATCTGGTGCCCGGGATGCGGCATCGGCACTGCTTTTTCCTCAAGCCTAGTGGCCATGAAAACAAGCGGCATCGACCTGCAGAAAACGGTCATGGTTTCGGGAATAGGGTGTTCGGGACGTGGCGCGGGCTATATTAAACTCGACTCCTACCATACGACCCATGGCCGGGCCATCCCGTTTGCCACCGGCATGAAGCTGGCCAATCCGGAGCTTAACGTCGTGGTCTTCAGCGGCGACGGCGATCTTTTCGCCATTGGAGGGAACCATTTCATTCATGCCGCCCGGCGCAACGTCGATTTGACCGTGGTATGCGTGAACAATTTCAACTACGGCATGACGGGCGGTCAGGCAGCTGCTACGACTCCGTGCAACGCAAGAACAACAACTACGCCGCGGGGCAACCCGGAAACTCCATTCAACCTGCCGTTCATGGCTTTTGCCGCCGGCGCCAGTTACGTGGCCAGGTGGACCATCCTTCATACCAGAGATCTTACCAAATCGGTGGAAGAGGCTCTATTAAGACGCGGTTTTTCTTTTATCGAAGTGCTGGCCCCCTGCCCTACCAGCTACGGCCGCCGCAACAAGCAAAAGCCCCTCGATACTCTAAAAACTTACCAGGATCGCACCATTATCAAGCATGATTGCCACCCCGCTGAAGTACAGCTCGACTTCGATCGCGGCATCACCCTGGGCAAGTTTTTCGATCAGGAACGTCCCACGTTCCTGGATATGTATGACAGGACCTGTCGTCCTCAAAATATAATGGATAAAAGCGAGGCAGTATGAGAGCAAAATCTGCAGCCGCAAAGACCGAACATTTTCGCAAGGAAGTACTCATTACCGGATTCGGCGGACAAGGCATCGTGCTGGCCGGCAATATTTTGGGCAAGGCGGCCAGCCTTGGCGACCACAGGGAGAGCACCTTGACGCAGTCCTACGGCCCGGAGGCCCGCGGCGGCGCCTGCAGCGCTCAGGTGATCATATCCGACGAGACGATCCACTACCCCTACGTCCGCAACCCGGACATCGTTGTGTGCATGTCTCAGGGCGGCTTCGACAAATTTTCCCCCCTGTTGCATAAAGATGGAACACTGATCGTCGACCAGGATCTGGTACATGCCGGCAAGAGCAGCAGTAAAAATGTATTTTCTGTTCCCGCCACTCGTTTTGCCGAAGAGATGGGCCGAAAAATGATGGCCAACATCGTCATGCTCGGTTTTCTGACCGCCGTCACCGAAACCGTCACCGTCGAGTCGGCTCTCAAAACCGTCGAAGCGTCCGTCCCAAAAGGTACCGAGCAAATGAACATCAAAGCTTTCAATAAAGGTTACGATTTCGGAGTGGCGACCCTTAAGGGGCGCAGGAAGAAGGCGGCCGGCATGAAAGGAGTCAGATAATGAAGGCTCCCAAGGATCGACTGCATCGGGTGCTGGTGATTGGAGCAAATCCAGCCGGCATAGCAGCCACCAACAAGCTTGGAGAGATGGGCATCGCCGTGACTCTGGTCGATCCCGACCCCGACGTCAACAACAAGCTGGCCAACGAAGAATGGCGGCTCAGCTCGGGACTCACTCTCAATTACGCCTTGCGTCCGGGATTGCTCAGAATTTTGCGAAATCCAAGAATAAAGTGCTTTCTACCGGGAGAGATCAGCAGCATCAAACACACGTCGCAAGGGTTCGCCGTCCGGTTGAAACATTGGCAGACCTTCGTTGATGCCGACCGTTGCATCCTTTGCGGACGCTGTGCGGAGGAGTGCCCGGTGTCCGGTCCCAATGGAACCAAACCGATTCAATACAATGGCCGCTGGAGTCTGCCCGGCCGCCCGGTCATTGATAAGCGGCGCCAGCCTCTGTGCCAGGCCAATTGCCCGCTGGGAGTCAACGTTCAGGGGTATGTGGCCCTCACCAGGGCGGGCAAGTACACCAAAGCACTCGACTTGATAAGAAGAGACAATGCACTGCCCGGAATTTGCGGCCGGATCTGCACGCACCCTTGTGAACTCGCCTGCCGCCGTGCTGAACTTGATGAGCCTCTTGCCATCAGGGACATAAAGAGATTCCTGTCAGACCATGAAGCAGCGCTTAAAGCGTCGGACTCCGGTCTGGAAGGCGAATCCCAAAACCTGCTGAAACCGGCTCCGGTTCCATCCAGAAAGGAACAAATCGCCGTAATCGGTTCAGGACCGGCAGGCCTGGCAGCGGCAGCCGACCTGGCCCTCTTCGGCTATGGTGTGACGGTCTTTGAGAAGGAAAAATTGGCGGGCGGTCTGCTGCGTTATGGCATCGGACCTCACCGACTGCCAAGAGACATCCTGGATCAGGAAATAGATCACCTCAAGACTCTGGGGGTGGCATTCGAGCTGGCACACCCTGTTGATCTCGCCGGAGAGCTCGACGAGATCAAAAAGAAATATGCCGCAGTGATCCTCACAACCGGCATCTGGAAAGACCGCAAAATTGGCGTTCCCGGAGAGGATCTGGCCGGTGTCGAAACTTGTATCGACTTTCTTTGCACGCTCTATCGCGGTGAAATTCAAGAGCTCAAAGAAAACGTGGCAGTAATAGGTGACGGCAACGCCGCTTTCGATTTGGCGCGCGCTTTGGTGCGGCTCGGTGCTGAGGTGAGCATTGTTTCCTGGTTTCCGGAAGAACTGATTCCAGCCGATCGTGCCGAACTTCAGGCAGCCCGTGAAGAGGGCATCCGGATCGTCGATCGCACCCAGGTGAGAGCTTTTCTGGAATCGGGCGGCAAAATGGATCGCCTGCGGTGCGCCGCAACGGAACCCGGAGAACCCGATGCCAGCGGAATTTCATGGCCCGTTATGGTTCCGGGCAAGAAACCGTTTGAGCTCAAATTCGACCGCGCCTTTGTCGCCATAGGACAAGTTCCGGATCGAATTTCGTTCGGCAAAGAGAATAGTATAGAGACCTGTGCAGCCGGGTTTATAACGGTAAATCAGAAATGCTGCACCAGTATGGATGGGGTTTATGCTGCGGGAGATGCCGTAAGCGGAGCAACTTCGGTGGTGCGGGCGATGGCTTCCGGAAGGTCTGCAGCGCGAGCCGTCCACTGTGCGATCAGCGGCCAAGATGTGCCCGAACACCTTTCATATAGGCCCGAAGACAGGGATTTTACCGAAATCACAGCGGACATTCCATCCATTGCGCGCGCCAAGATGTCGGAAAGACAACCGGCGGTCAGAACGGCGGTTTTTGACGAGGTGGCGTTGGGACTGGATGAGCACCAGGTTCGTTCTGAAGCGGAACGATGTCTTCAGTGCAGTGTTTGTTCGGAGTGCCTGCAATGCGTCGAAGCCTGCGGGGTTGCCGGAGCCATTCGACATGATCAACTACCCGGTGAACTCTTCGAACACGCCGGGGTTCTAATTATTGCCGATCCGGAAGCAGCTCCTACCATCAAAGGCGAAGACGTGCTGCGAGCCTACAGTGCAAAAGCGGCCAAAACCGATGTCTACGCCATGATGCTGAGAGGATTTGCGGCAGCAGCTGAGGCCATGGTGCTGCTCGGAGGAACTTCGCAGCGCATGAGGGGCCACGGCCTCTCATTCACGCCACCCGACCCGCAACTGTCTTCCGAGACGCGAATCGGGGTTTTCGTATGTCGCTGCAACGACTCCCTGGGGTGGTCGCCCGAGCTGGACGATTACCTGCAAGAGCTGTCCGCCCGAGCCGGGATAGAACAGGTTGAAATTCTGCCTTCTGCATGCACCCCCGAAGCTTCTGCCAATATCTTGAGATCGGTCCGCGAAAAAGGACTGACTCGGCTTCTTCTGGCATCCTGCGTGTGCTGCCCGCTGGACTTCATATGCAGCGCCTGCACCGATCAGCGTAGTCGTTTGAAAGACGCCTTGTTTAACGGAACCGGCATCAGTCGCGGCATGGTGGAAACCTGCAATCTGCGGGGTGAAGCGTTGCGATTCATCCACAACGACCCGGAACTCGCCGCTGTTCGGTTTAAAGGTTTGATTGAACGATCTATCGGTCGCACAAGAAACCTTAAA
This sequence comes from uncultured delta proteobacterium, assembly GCA_963781715.1. Classification (GTDB taxonomy): domain Bacteria; phylum Desulfobacterota; class Syntrophobacteria; order Syntrophobacterales; family Syntrophobacteraceae; genus Desulfoferrobacter. The sequence continues at coordinate 1,399,163 of CAWAGW010000010.1, read as the reverse complement.
AGCATGCCGTCTCCCGCACGACCCTACAATTTCACCACTGCGGTGCTGGGCGATTCCAAAGCCGCTCTGAAAAGCGCCTATACACTGGCGGATGCGGGCATGGAGGTTTTTCTTTTCGGGGCTTCCGAGGACACTCTGCGTCATCCCAACATCCATGTGTTTGAGGGAGCAACGGTGAAGGGCATCCGCGGAACGGTGGGGAACTTCCAAGTTATTGTGGACAATGGCGGCGTACAACAGGAACTCCTGGCGGGGGCGGTCATTTTAGGGGAAAAATCCCGCAAGAGCATCCCTTACATGCCGCTGGCTGAGCTGCCCCCGCACATCGTGGAATCGTCCATGCAGCATAGAGGAGTGCCCGGAATTCCATTTTTCTATCCGGGAGCCACCTCTATTCCTGGTCTGTCCCTGGCAAATCCTGCCGGGATTAATGTTTCCGAAAGAATCAAAGGGGAGGCAGCAGCCATAATGGCGGCAACCGTTATGCCTCGTCGACCGCGGCAGAGCAAAGGCTATACCGTTGTTGTCGATGAGAGTCGCTGCCGCGGCTGCGGACGCTGTATGCAGGTCTGCCCCTATCAAGCCGTCAGTTTCCGCCTGAACGAGGTGGGAGGCTATTTTGCATGTGTGGACCAGGCGCTCTGCAAGGGCTGCGGCAACTGCATCCCGGTGTGCCCGTCCAACGCTGCCGACAGCCCTTATCGCGACCGCCGCTACCTCGAACAGATGATCGAAGAGATACTTTTGTAACTGTACTTCTGCATTGTTATTGTCGAACCACGAAGAGCACCAGGAAACGAATAATTTCCACTTCGTGATCTTCGTGTCCTTCGTCGTTGCCATGATATTAAGTAGTTATGAATGATCCAAAACTTCAGCAGAAATTGAACGAGCAAACAATGAATGACCTGAAAATCGTCCTTTTCATGTGCAACTGGAATCCTCATGCGGCCTTTCAGAGTCTGCAGGACAGTTCCGCCGATATCCCGGCTGAGGTGCGCATGGTGCGCATCCCCTGCACGGGAAGAATCAGCAAGTCGCTGCTGTTCCGCGCCTTCGAAATGGGGGCGGACGGCGTTGCGCTGGTGGGCTGCGAAGCCGGTTCATGCCGCTATGGAAGTGGTACTGCCGTTGCCCGGCGAAACGTCGAAGACACCCGCGGCATTCTCGATCTGCTGGGTCTCGGTAAAGATCGCCTGCAGTGGGCAACGTTTCTGCCCGAACAGGCCGAGGATCTGCTGAGCTTCCTGAAGAACTTTCATCAAGAAGTGCTGACCATCGGCAAAAGCCCCGTCCTTGCGGGCTCCAGGCAGGGTCCGGTGGCTATGGCAAAAGAAGCGGCCATGCAGCTCATGACTTCCCACGACGTCTTTGCCTGCCAGGACTGTGGCAAATGCTCTTCGGCCTGCCCTCTGAGCCTTGCCGGCAAACCGTTTTCGCCCAGAGCGATGGCCAATACGATCATGAGCGGCGACTTCGAGTCGCTATCTGTGGAAGAGGACGTCTGGTCGTGCCTCACCTGCGGAGTGTGCTACGATCGCTGCCCTTCTGCCGTCGATTTCCCCGAATTCATCAGGGACATGCGCAAAGTTCAGAAAAACGCGGGCAAAACAGGCCCTGAGGCGCATGGCGGATTTTTTCAGTCGCTCATGCGGACCATGACTTCCCCCGATTTGAAAATCGAGCACTGGAAATGGCTTCCCGAAGATATCCAGCTCGACTCGCAAAGCAAAGTCCTGTTCTTCGGCGGCTGCGCCCCTTATTTCGATACCTATTTCAAGCATCATTTGGGAATCAAAACCAAAGACATTCTGGTCGACAGTCTTCGGCTGCTGAACTTTTTCGACATCTTCCCCGCCCTCCTGCAGGAAGAACGATGCTGCGGGCACGATCTGCTCTGGACGGGAGATGAGGAAAACTTCCTGAAACTTGCCAGACTCAATGTCGCAGCCATCCAAGAAATGGGCATCGAGGAAGTCGTGACAGCCTGCCCCGAATGCTACAGAACTTTGAGCAAAGATTATTCAGAACTTGGACTCCAGCTTGATTTCAAGGTGACTCACATCTTCGATCTGGCGGAAAGGGAAATTGACAAGGGCGCCATCGGCTTTGAACATTTCAATCGCAAGCTGACTTTTCAGGATCCCTGCCGTCTGGCTCGCTTGAACAGCTCTTCGCCGGTCGATGCGAGCCTTCCCAGAAAGCTCATCCAGCGCATGCAGCCGCAGGCGTTCGTGGAAATGCAGGATCGCGGAATTTCCTCGCTTTGCTGCGGCAACTGCGCCTGGACCGGCTGCGATGGTTATACCAAGGCGCTGCAGGTCAAGCGTCTGCGCCAGGCAAAGGATACGGGCAGCGACTTGCTGGTTACGGCCTGCCCCAAATGCCAGATTCATCTCAAATGCGCCATGGAGGACCTCTTTCTCGGCGAAGAGCTGAAAATGGAGATGATGGATCTGACGACGGTACTGGCCCAAAATATCCGGTGGGAATGAATCCACACTTTAAACTTTTAAATAAGATAGAAGAGAATAGTAACCATGGAAGGACTGGATGATAAAACAGCTCGGGCGCGCATCGGAGTGTACGTGTGCCACTGTGGTTTGAACATTGCGCGTACGGTCGACTGTGAGAAGGTGGCTCGGGCGGCCGCGGACTTGGACGATGTGGTGATTGCCCAGAACGTTCCCTATGCCTGCTCCGAACCCGGCCAGCAAAGAATCAAGGAAGACATCCATAAGCACAACCTGGACCGCATCGTCGTGGCTTCGTGCTCCCCCAGACTGCATGAACCCACGTTTCGCCAGATGGTTCAATCCGCAGGGCTGAACCCGTATCTCATGGAAATGGCCAACCTGCGCGAGCACTGCAGTTGGGTGCACATGGAAACACCGGATGCCGCCACCGAAAAAGCGGTGGACCTGACCAAAATGGCGGTGGCCCGGGTGCGCAATTTGCAACCCTTGGTGCCCGAACGGTTGCCTTTGACCAAACGCACCCTGGTGATCGGTGGAGGCGTTGCCGGCATCCAGGCTGCTTTGGATATGGCGGACAACGGCTACGATGTGGTGCTGGTCGAGAAGAAATCCTCCATCGGGGGAACCATGGCACAACTCGATAAGACGTTCCCGACCATGGATTGCTCCATCTGAATCCTCGGTCCGAAGATGACGGATGTCGGTCGACATCCCCGGATCAAGCTTTACACGCTGAGTGAAGTGGTCGACGTCAAAGGCTACGTGGGAAATTTTGACGTAAAGATACTCAAAAAGGCACGCTATGTTGACGAAAAGGAATGCACGGCCTGCGGCGAATGCACCAAGGTGTGTCCCGTTGTGCGCCCGGATGAATTCAACCTCGGCCTGTCGTCACGCAAAGCGATCTATTCTGCTTTTCCCCAAGCCGTACCGTCGGCCTATACCATCAACGTCAACGAATGCCTGGGGCACAACCCCGCCGTGTGTGCCAAGTGCATCGAAGTGTGCGATAAGCATTGCATCAATTTCCATATGTCCGATGAGGAGATCGTCGAAAGAGTCGGCAGTGTCATTGTGGCGACCGGCATGGAGCCTTATGACCCGACGGAGCTCGACGAATACGGCTACACCCGCTTTGAAAATGTGCTGACCAGTCTTGAATTCGAGCGGCTGGTCAATGCTGGCGGCGTAACGGGAGGCAAAGTGCTGCGGCCCACCGACCGCAAACGGCCGCGCTCCATCGGTTTCATCCAATGCGTGGGGTCCCGCTCCGCCAGAAAAGGAAGTTCATACTGCTCGAACGTCTGCTGCATGAACACCGTAAAGAGCACGTTGGTCCTCAAGGAACACTATCCGGACATCGATGTAAAAGTTTTCTATATCGACATAAGAGCCTTCGGCAAGGGTTTCGAGGACCTTTACAAGCGTAGCCGCAGGCTCGGGGTGCACTACATCAGGGGTCTGCCGGGAACCGTGGAAGAGACGTCCGACCGGAGCCTCAGGTTGGCTGTGGAAAATACGGCAAGCGGCAAAATCGAATATCACGACCTCGATATGCTGGTGCTGGCAATCGGAGTCAAACCATCCAACGGAGTTTCCAGGCTGCAGGAAATGCTGGGTCTCCAGTTGACGCCCGATGGCTTTTTTCTGGAAGCGCACCCAAAGCTTCTGCCGGTAGACGCCGCGACTCGGGGAATTTTTTATGCGGGCTGCGCTGAGGGACCCAAAGATATTAAAGAAAGCGTCACCCAGGCATCCGCGGCTTCAGCCCGTGCCATCCGTCTGATGCACAAAGGCGAAATCCTGACCGAGCCCATAACCTCGGAGGTTATAAGCGAACACTGCAAAGCATGCGGAAAATGTGCTGAAGTTTGTCCCTACAATGCGATTACCGTCGATGTGAAGAAGAAAATGCCCGCCGTGGTCAATACCGCTGCCTGTGCAGGCTGCGGGACCTGTGCGGCGGAATGCGCGTTCGGCGCCATCAGCATGAATCACTTCACCGACGTTCAGATTATCGATCAAATCGACGCCATGCTGAACGATCATCCGCAGGAAAAGATTGTCTCTTTTGCTTGCAACTGGTGTTCTTACGCCGGAGCGGATTATGCCGGCGTCTCGCGCCTGCAATATCCGCCTAACGCGCGGCTCATTCGAACCATGTGTTCGGGCCGGGTGGATGAAAAATTCATCTGGCACGGATTCGCCAAAGGCGCTCCGGTGATTCTCGTCAGCGGCTGCCACATCGGCGACTGCCACTACATCGATGCCAATCACTGGACCGAGAAACGGGTGCAAAAGGTTCACAGGAAAATGGCGAAATTGGGAATCCGCCCCGAACGGCTGCAGCTGGAGTGGATCAGCGCCGCCGAGGGAATTCGCTTCGCCGAAGTCATGCAGCGGCTCGAGAAAATGCGAAGCGAAGTCACTCTCGAGGAAATTCAGGAGACCATCGCCATTCTGACAAATAACAACAAAGGCGATTGAGCGTCGTTATGACCCTCTCCTGTCGACTCAACGTGGCTAGATTAGCGATCAGTCCCCCCTTTTCCAAAAAGGGGCAAGGGGGGATTCTTCTCATCTATAGGTTTATTATTGCTGCACTTTTACTGCTCACCCAAATAGAGAGGCAGATGGGTCAATAAATTCCCCTTTCTGATCTTCGTGCCCAGCATCCAAAATCCAGCATCCCATCATAGCCAATAGCCAACATCCAATAGCCTATTGCCCATCGCCGCTGGCCTCCGGCCCACTTCCAACATCCAATTGACTTCTCGCAAGCTGATGAATATCGAATAAAATATAAGGTCAAGGAATAAATGAAAGCTCGACGGTAACCATTGAGCCACAGGGCAGAAAGAGGCGACCATGGAAGACGAACAAAAGAGCACCACTGCAAAGCACAATTTCATCCTGCAACAAGGTTTGACGGAACCTGAGGGAGAAGCCTGCTCGGTTCAGTTCGAGGCACTCCAATTCATGCCTCGAATTGTTGCCGGCTGGCTCGTATTGGGGGTTATCCTCCAGTCGCCGGCGGTTTTTCTGCTTTTATCGGCTCTGCTTTGGTGGAGCGCGCTGGTGCCGGAGTGGAATCCGTTCGACATTCTTTATAATCTCACTTTCGGTGCTCGCCCGGCGGCGGTTCTGCTAGGGCAGGCTCCTGCTCCGCGCAGGTTTGCCCAGGGGATGGCGGCGACCTTTGCACTTTTGATCGGAATATCTCTGCTGTTTCATTGGAGAGGGGCGGCATACGTTTTTCAAGCGCTCTTTCTGGGTGCGGTTGCGGCCCTGGTATTCGGCCGATTCTGTCTTGGATCGTTTATTTATCATCTGGTCCACGGTCGATTTTGCTTCGCCATGCGCACCCTTCCCTGGGTTCAAGACGGGCAAGCTGCAGCAGGTTCTTCCTGCGGGAGGTAAAGTATCTTTATATGAGTGGCACGATTCACTTATAGTTGATTTTTATGAACCAGGCGTAGAGATATGATCAGCATGGAATCGACGTTTATCGTCAAGAGTCCGACTAAGGATGTCTTTGATCTCATCAGCGACATAACCAATTATGGTACGTGGGTTCCCAACCAGAGCAATTTCTTTATTGAAAACAAGGTAACTTCCGAAGGACCCTTCGGGCTGGGCACCACTTATATCGACAGGTTGAAATGGTGGGGCAAGAGTACCGGAGAGGTGACTGAATATAGCCCGCCTTTCAGAGTCGGCTTTCAACAAACAACCTCTTTCGGATTTCGGATTTTCAAAGCAACTGCCCATTACACTCTTAAAGATTTGAACAATAAAACCGAAGTAAATCATATATTCGATGCAAAGTTCTTAGGGATTTTCAAAATTCTCGAATCGCTATTTTCGCCTATGATCCTCCTGGAAAGAGATCTAACCTGCAAAGCGATCAAACGCACACTTGAAAACAGAACGGCATAAGCGAAGCCGAACGCGCACAAAGCTCAAGGCTGAAAGATGGGATTAGAAACTATAGGAAATCGAATATTTGTGAGAGGCTCTGCTTGACTTGTTTTTGATCAGATTTTGATAAGCGACCAATTTTTCTTAGAATAAACCTGTTATCGAGAGTAAATAATTTCATTCTCACTAGTGAGGGAGCAGTCAATCCAGATTGTTTTTTGTTTTTAATTTTACAATCCAGCGGCCAAGGCTCATTTTTCTGGCTTGTAATCATTGCTAACACCGAATGTCCGATTTCATTACCAAAATTCTTATTTTGTGACAGTACCAATGCCGGCCTTCTTTTGGACCGCGCAGAGTCAGTAAATGGGAACGGCACAACCACTACATCAAATGGTTCATAGATCATTGTACGATTCCTCATCATTTTGTGATTCCCATTCACTCAATGTAGGAACAAGCGCATTGCTGAACTCAATATCTATAGATCTTGCCTTTCTCAATATGATTGTGTCGGCATCGATTTCAAAAGCGATCATGTCACCGGCGCCTAGATTTAGTTTCTTTCTCACAGCTTCAGGTACTGTGGCCTGATATTTCTTAGTAAGTTTGCTAACTGCTGTTTGCATAACTTGCTCCGATACTTGGGTGCATGTAATACGGTAATACTAGCAATGTTGGTAATAATTGACAATTGAAAAGATCCAACCTTCGCTACCTTTAGGGGGTCCCCGGGAAATACAAAGTCCGTTTTGGACAATACAGAGAAAAGGGGCTCATCGCGGAATAGTGGGAAAGATCGTCACTCCCCACTATTCCGCGATGAGCCAGTAAAGGTAAGTATGACCCGGATAAACAACAACTTCTGCCCCGGACGGGATCAGCTGAATGAAAGAGGAAAGTGGTCGGCGGGACGCTCCCGGCGTTCTTCACCACGTAATGATTCGGGGAATCGAGCACAAGAAAATTTTCCGCATTTATCTGGCATTGACTGCTTGTTCATCGGACCGTACGATCTCTAGGCTAGTATGGGAAAAACCGGGAATATAAACGATCCTGATATTCAAAACGCGATATTGCATGTAAAGAATTGTGCGGAACATGCCAAAACACCGCTCGGAATATTTGGAGCAACTGCAGAGGCAGTTAGTCCCTATATCCAGAGCGGTTATACTTTGATAGCTGTTGGCATCTATACTGTGCTTCTCGGAAATGCCGCCAAAACGATCACGGATTCCTTGAAGTTATAAGTAGTTAAATTCATTCACCCCGACAACCGCCCTTTCCGCAAGCTCGATGGGCATGTGCCGGTTTAATTTCAGGTGATGTTGCAGGCTGGCTCCCCAAAAACTTATCAGACCGCCTCTGCCTTGCCGATCTTACTTTCATAATCTTCAATGGCTTTAGTGAGCGCTTCAGCCCCCAAATTGGAGCAGTGCATCTTTTCCTTGGGGAGGCCATCCAGAGCCGAGGCAACGGATTTATTGGTTATGGATTTGGCTTCCTCCAACGTTTTGCCCTTTGCCATCTCCGTCACCATACTTGAAACGGAAATTGCGGCTACACAGCCAAAGGTTTTAAATTTCGCGTCGTCGATCCGGCCGTCCTTAACTTTGATGTAGACCGTCATCATGTCGCCGCAGACCGGGTTCCCGACTTCTCCGATGCCATCGGCATCTTCGAGCTCACCGATATTCTGCGGATTTGTGAAGTGCGCCATTACTTTTTCTGAATACATGGTATATCTCCCGTCAACCCTGATTCCATCGAGTTGTTCAAGCGTGCGAAGCACAGGTTGCCTCGGTTTGGACAGGCGTCTTTCTCCCCCACACGGGGGACATCATTCTCAGTCTGTCAACAATTGGAGGCAGCTTCTCGAGAACATAATCGATTTCCTCTTCCGTATTTGATTGATCAAGCGTGAAAACCACCGAGCCTTGGGCGGTGTCAGCGGGCACTCCGATGGCCACCAGCACCGGCGACGTTTTTAGGGCTTTGGATGCGCAAGCCGAGCCCGTGTTCGAATAGACACCTGCCTGGGAGAGCATAAAAATCAGGGATTCTCCTTCAATGGCTTCAAAGCAAAAGCTGGCATGTCCGGGCAGCCGATTTTCCGGATGGCCCGTATACACGAAGCCTTCCATCTTTTCATGAATTCCTTTAACCAGTCGATCCCTGAGCTCCCGCACATACTCCATCTTTTGAGGCAGTTCCTGGACCGCAAGCTCTGCAGCCTTACCCAGCCCGACAATGCCCGGCACATTTTCCGTGCCGCCCCTTCTGCCATGTTCCTGGATGCCGCCATGGATGAGCGGCATGAGCCGTGTCCCCTTTCTGAAATACAGCGCCCCCACTCCTTTGGGGCCTCCCAAAGATGCTGCGGAGAGGCTCAACAGATCCACATCGAGCTCATTGACGTCCACTGGAATGTTCCCCGCCGAAGCTACCGCATCGGAATGGAAAATGATCCCTCGCTCCCTGCATATAGAAGCAAGCTCCGCTATCGGCTCGATGGTCCCTATCTCGTTATTGGCGTGCATGATCGAGACCAGAACGGTTTCGGGATAAATCGAATCGAGCAGCCGCTGAGGGTCGACCATTCCATATTGATCGACCGGAAGAAAGGTCGCTTCGTAGTCCAATCGCTCCAGGAAACGGGCTGAGTTCAGCACAGAGTGATGTTCGATGGCGGAAACGATCACGTGATTGCCCTTTTTTTTCTTTGACAAGACCGCACCTTTGACGGCGAGATTATTGGACTCCGCCCCGGAGGACGTGAAAACGATCTGCTCAGGGTTTGCACCGATCAGGCCGGCTACTTTTTCCCGCTGTTCATCCAATACGTGCTTGATCTTGGATCCCATATCGTAAACTGCGGAAGGATTTCCAAAATGCTCTTCGAAATACGGCAACATCGCCTCGATCACCGGCTTTCTTACAGGCGTCGCCGCCGCATGATCCATATAAGCTTTCAACATGCCACTCTCCTTTTATTTGGCTTTTCGAATATAAAGCCTGTAGCAGTCCTCATCTTCGTCCATTCCGATGAACTCCTGACCGCATTTTTTACACCATTCAGGGATGTCGCTCAGAGCGCCGTCATAGTCCGTCAGCACCTCCAGAACTTGGCCTTTCTTCATGCATTTAAGCCTGTCCCCAGGCTCCAAAAGGTGCATCGGACACATGCGGCACACAAGGTCCAACCTCTCGTCCGCTTTCATATCTTTCACAAATTTCATAGAGATCTCTCCCTCCTGTAAAAAGGAAAATTTTAACAATGTCAGCTGATCACTCAGTATTAATCTAACTGTTCAAATGGGGTGACGCAAGTCGGTTGAGTGGCAAAAACCACCTGCCTGATGGCATGTTTGATTGGCGCATCGATTCGCTTCTTGCCGCTATTCCAGCAAAGTGCCGCTGAGGACATCCACGACCGGTAATCGGGAGTTCTTGGCCTTCCGGATCCCCGCTTCCTGTTTAATCCCGCGGCGGGACTGCGAGGGCAAGCTTTGCTTTGCCGGCGCAACTAGACGGGATATATGGGCGACTTCTTGGCGTGAACAATACTATTGAAAGAATTTTATAAGGAGGAGAGATCCTCGGCAGGTGAAATGTCGTGCACGTCCTTTTTGTGGGATGGAGATGCAGCGATATCTCTCTATTTGCCTTGAATCAATCTATCCAACCTTGTCCCCCCTGATCTTCCTTACGATCTTGGGGATGAAGAAGGAGCAGATAAAAAGCCCAATGGGAAAGAACACTTTGATCCCTAGCGCAGTGCCCGCAAAATAGTCCAGGAAACGAACCCTGGTGACGCCCATGCCAAAATTCAACGGGTTGAACGGGAAATAAACCAAACGAAGATACAAAACCGTGGCAAAACCGTTTCGCTCGATAGCATCGTCGTATTTTTTCAGCCGCTCCCCAATTAGAGATGCGGCAAATTCCCTGCCCAACGTCCGTCCGATAAAAAAGGCGGCGCTCGCTCTTCCTTTCGACGGAGTTTCCGATGTGCATGGTCTATACCCTCCCGACAGACAGCCGGTTTGTTGTTTGTCGTCTGCTTCATATCGTTTAGACGATTATACAAACAAACAGTTTTAAGTTTTTGCCAGCACATCAATTGCAAAACCGTAATTATAATCTCCAAACTGTAATGACTACCCACCATCTGGCTGAAACGAGAGTCCCAGCGATACCCGCTGTTTTGGGAATCGCTAACGCAGATAGTTTACTGCCTTTCTGCACGGAGCATCCTATGATAATCTTTAATTTTGACTTGCATCATTTCGCCAGAATCGTGCGTTGTTGCGTCTCGACCTTCTGAATCCAACCTTGAGTTTTTTCACACACTCAGCTCATCGACAGCTTTGGCACTTCATTTGCTTCCAATTCCAATTTAAGCTATTGTAATATCAATGAATCAAAGGATGTCTCTAGGCTTCACTCGACAAACAGCGCTGACATCTTTCTACAGCAGATTCTGGATTGCTTGTGGCAGTGGGGGCATCCAGCTGCAAGTTTGCTTGCAGCAGAGTGGAGTGAGAAAATTAATTCTGGAGCCGGAAAATGAAAAAAAAAGATAAGATGCTTATCTGTTTGGCGGGTTGGTTGTCCTGCACTTTTGGACTGTTGTTTCAGAGCGGTTTTATTGAAATACCCAGGGGTTTTGCCGCACAGGTTTCGGCAAATGGCAGCCCCCAACTTGAAGAATGCTCCCTCTTCCCTTCGGACAACATCTGGAATGCGCCCGTTGACACTCTGCCGGTGCACCCCGACTCGGCAGCGTATATTGCCACCATAGGAGAGGATGAATACGTTCATGCGGACTTTGGTGAGGGTTTATGGGAGGGAGGCCCCATCGGCATCCCTTATGTGACGGTGCTTGAAACCCAGCCGAGAGTGACGGTATCGTTTGAATATGATGACGAGAGCGATTTCGGCCCTTATCCCATTCCGGCAGATCCGCCCATTGAGGGAGGCTCAGACAGCAACGGAGACCGGCACATTCTTATCGTTGATCGGGATAGTTGTATCCTCTATGAGCTTTTTCATGCGTTTCCCGAGGCCGATGGAAGCTGGACTGCCGGGTCCGGAGCAATTTTCGATCTCAAATCAAACGTTCTTCGCCCTTCCGGATGGACCTCCGCGGACGCCGCCGGCCTGCCCATTCTGCCGGGCCTGGTGCGGTACGACGAAGTAGCAGCGGGAGAAATCAAGCATGCCCTGCGCTTCACCGTTCCGCAGACCCGTAAAGCTTATGTTTGGCCCGCACGCCACTATGCATCGAGCCTGACCGATTTGCAGTATCCGCCGATGGGTCAACGCTTCAGGTTGCGAAACGACTTCGACGTTTCCACTTTCGCGCCGTCCGTGCAAGTCATCTTAAAGGCACTCAAAAAGTACGGCATGATGCTTGCCGACAACGGTTCCGCCTGGTTCATTTCAGGAGTCCCGGACGAACGCTGGGACAATGATGTACTCAGACAGTTGCACCAGGTGCATGGGTCCGATTTTGAAGCGGTTGATGTTTCGTCTCTCATGGTACAGTCCGATTCGGCCCAAGCCAAAATCAAACAGCCTCTCATCATTGACCATACCTGCACGGACATCGGAAAAGTACCCCGCTATTGGATCGGCAAAGCCAAAACCGACTTCAAGATATCCTACGGCCATACCTCTCACGGGAGTCAGATTGTAACGGGCATGAACACCCTGCTGCAGACCATGGGATCACTCTATGCCTTCAACCACGACGGCAGCAGCGGTGCTCTTTCTCTTCACGACTACGAACCGGACGGGGACCTGGGAAGCCCGGACAGAACCACATGGGCCGCAAGGACTCGGACTCTTCTAAACACGCCCGGCAATGACCGCAACTTGGTTATGTGGTCCTGGTGCGGGCAGGTTTCGACAGCTACCGAAGCCGATATCAATACTTACCTCAACCTGATGAATCAGCTTGAAACGGACTACCCGGGTGTCACCTTCGTCTATATGACGGGTCATTTGGATGGGAGCGGCGAGGCCGGCAACCTGCATCTGAGAAACAATCAGATACGGGAGTATTGCCGCACCAACGGTAAGGTGCTGTTCGATTTTGCAGACATTGAAAGCTACAACCCCGATGCGAGCGGTTTTCTCACTCTCGGGGCAAACGATGCCTGCAACTATTCAGGCGGCAACTGGGCCGACCAGTGGTGCGGGTTGCACCCGGACTCCGTCTTATGCACTGGCTGCGGATGGGAGGACTGCTGCGCTCATTCCAGGCCTCTCAATTGCAACTTGAAAGGAAGAGCTTTCTGGTGGATGGTGGCGAGACTGGTTGGATGGAACGGTCAAACATTGCAATCCACAAGCAGCGGGAGCATCTTTTTGCTGTTGGATTAAGCTTTATGATAGGGAGATGATCCAACGTTTGTGAATACCATAAGCATAAATTCGTGGGACCGCCTGGCAGGAGATAACCCATGCACAAGATCATCACCTGTTTTCTTTCCGTCTTGATATTGTTCTTCGTTGGCCTCCCTTATTCTCTCGCCACCACTTATTATGTGCGGGAAGATGGAGGCACCGCAGCGCAGTGCAACGGACAGACGGATGCTCCATGCTCGGGTTCTGGGGAAAACCAATCATGCGCCTGGAATCATCCATTCTGGGCGCTCAATGCGGGCAGTCCTCCGAGCTGGAAACTGAACGGCGGAGACACACTGATGATTGGTACCGGCAGCTATCGCATGGGCATCGGCTCTCCCAACACATCCTGGTGCGGTGCGGACTATTCTTACGACTGCATGCTCCCCGCTTTGCCTTCCGGTCCCGATGCGCAGCATCCAACCAGAATCCTTGGATACGGATGGGATCAGGGCTGCCCACTGCCACCCGAACTGTGGGGGACAGAGAGACCCTGGCATCTACTCGATCTTAACGGCACATCCAATGCCATCGTCGCGTGTCTCGAATTAACCGACCATTCGGGCTGCGTCGAGTTTCATTCCAATGCGGCTGTGGAGTGCAAACGAAATGAGGTTCCTTATGGCGACTGGGCGTCTGTCGGTATTGAGGCTTCTGATTCCAGCAATGTGCTGCTGCAGGATCTCAACATTCACGGCCTGGCGAGCCTCGGGGTGCATGCGGGCCGAATCACGGACTGGACGGTGCAGCGGGTCAGAATTGCCGGTAACGGTTGGTGCGGTTGGGATGGGGATATCGGCGATCCGAGCAGTAATTCCGGCACACTTACCTTCAGACAGTGGACCGTTGAGTGGAACGGATGCGCCGAAACCTACCCCGGCAAGCAGCCGGATCACTGTTGGGACCAGACCCATGGCGGATATGGAGACGGCGTAGGGACCGGATCAACAGCGGGGCATTGGATCATCGAGGATTCGTTATTTCGCTACAATACATCCGACGGGCTGGATCTTCTATATGTACGCGAAAATCCCAGTTTAATTGAGATTCGGCGCACCAAGGCCTATGGCAACGCCGGAAATCCCATCAAGATTGCCGGGCCTGCAAAAATCGAAAATTCTCTTATCATTGGAAACTGCGGTTATTTTTCCGGCAAGCGTTTTGCTCAGGAGATGAGCGATCACTGCCGAGCCGGCGGCAACAGCCTGGCACTCAGCCTCGGCCAGGGGAACGAAGTTACGGTCGTCAACTCGACCATTGTGGGTCAGGGAGATTGCTTAGTCGAGGCCCAATGCGATCGAGGAAATCTGCAGTGCGACAGCTCCGAATCCATCACCTTTTTGAATAACATTTTCAGGGGTTACACGGAATTCCTCGACCCGCAGGACACGGCGTGTCTCATCTGGGATCCGGATGGACTATCAACCGGACACATGAACTACAACCTGATTTATAATGCCAAAAACAGCAATTGCCCCCGGGGAGCCAACGACCTATGTGGAAATCCATTGTTTGTCAGCGATAACCTGAGCAGCCTTGACGCACATCTGCAACTGTCCAGCCCGGCCGTCGACAGCGGCCTTGCAGTGGGTGGCCTGATCCCCGATCACGATATCGAAACCCACAAGCGGCCCGGGGGACCCCGGGAGGACCGCGGAGCGTACGAATATATGAGCATTCAACACTCGCCCGGAATAACAACACTCTACCCGCTCCTCTTCGATTAGTGACAACTCATACTTTTTAAGGTTGGGAAGTATGGGTTCTGCAAGGAAATCACCTGCCTGCTGCACTCACTTCGACTAATCACCGAACAACAGGAACGGAGGCGGCGGATTGGCAGGTTTTTTTCCGACGTGTGCTTTGAGGGCTACTCTGCCTTGGCTGAAAATCAGATTAACTACAGAATCCATGAAAAATATCGTGAGAACGAACGTCCTCACCTTGCCCTGTCTGGGACCTCGACGGACTTGCGGATCGCCTCCAGTCCCTGACTAGGCGTCGGCGATATTGGACCTTGGGAAGGTTCGCCGGCAAGTCCCGAGGAGATGGCGGTTATTGTTTCTGCGCGGGGCCTTTGGGAGAAGACGGAGCCGGCTTATGAAATATTGATTCAGGGGTTGATGGAATTGCCTCGATTTTTTTTAAAAATTCTGGATTAACTTCTATACCGAGACTTTGGGCCTTGTGAAGATCCTGGCGAGCCTTATCGGTTTCCCCTTCATACGAATAAACGATTGCCCGATTATTGTAAGCCTTACCATATTTGGGGTCCAATTCAATAGCCTTGTTAAAATCTGCGATAGCCAGATCATACTTCTTTTTCCAAACATAGGCGATGCCCCGATTGTTATAAGCTTTCACAAATTTAGGATCGATCTTGATAGCTTCGCTATAATAAGAAATGGCGCTATCAGCATTCTCAACCGTGGAATTTTTTTCCCCTTGCTTAAAAAACTCTTCAGCCTTTCCCTCAGCACCATAACAATTCCCAACAGAGATAAAAATTACCAAGCAAATCACTGCATAAATTAACTTGCCGATTTTTATTGTCCCCATTTATCAACTCCTTTGAGATAAGATCATGGCAAAATATTCTTTAATAAATCATTATAACGCTGGCACGTTTTCATGCACAGACTTATCTGCCTTTGTTTCAATGCAATGTTTAGAACTATTGTCTTGAAATCCAACTGCCCGAACTCTTGGACCGCAACCCTTCTCGTTACAATTGCGATAGCATAGAATGGGGTCAAAGATCAATTTTCTCGTTGATTTCACTCGGTTCCGACCATAAATTTCGCTGCTCGGGCAGCGAATCGTAAGCCGAGCTAATTTATGGCGTGGGAGTATTCAATGGTCTCCAGTATCCTCGATATGCAGTATTTCGGGACATGAAAGTTTATCCCAGGAGGCAAACCCGAGAAGAGAGGACCTGGCGCTTTGGAGAAAAGGGTGTCAGTGATTGCTGCCGAAAAAGAACGTAGACGAATCGGCCGGATTCGGCTTGTGTGAGTGCCGGATACCCCTGCAGAATGTTTGGAGGAAGCTAGAAGCTATTCCTATTGAGGCTTCTATTGTGTTATGTTAAACGCTCAGGAAAGGGTAGTTGGCGGATGGAGGGCGTTTTTAGGGTCGAACCGCGAAGATATTGTGTTTAAGAAAATGATTTTGGTTTCCAAGTAGGCTGCGTTCAGGTACGAAACCCAGCAAAATAGGTGTTGGGTTTCGCACTACTCAACCCAACCTACACCAAAAACATTATCTTGGAGACTATAGTAAGTCTCAGGTATTCATCTGAGGGGTGGCTCATCTTACGCTGAACCATAAATTTCAAAAACGCTTGAGGTCAAATACAATTCTTTGGCACGAGCGGCTAAGTCACTGGATAATATGGAAAAATCAAAGTGGCAGCAGGCTCACGAAGCCATAAAGAAGTATTGGTATGTGCCGAGTTTGCTGATTTTAATGGCAGTATTGTTCCTGGCGGGTTCTTGGTACGGAAAAACAGTCGCAGAACAAAAGAGTGCTGGGAACCGCCGCATTTTGCACTATGTGGATCCCATGAATCCGGCCCATACGTCTCCCGAGCCGGGTTTGGCCCCCTGTGGCATGAAGATGGAGGCGGTGTACGCCGATGATGACGGCCAGGCTGCAGGCGCGGACTTGTATCCCGGGTCCGTCAAGATCACCCCGGAAAAACAGCAAATCATCGGAGTACGGGTGGCCAAGGTGGAAAAATCTCCCTGGACCTATACCCTCAGAACGCTGGGCGCAGTGGCCGCGGATGAGACTCGCACCTACCGGTTGAATGCCTTCAAAGATGGTTTTATCATGAAGTTATACGATAACACCACCGGAAGTCTGGTCAGGAAGGATGAACCGCTCGCTACGTATTTCAGTAAGGATTTGTTTACGGCGTTACAGACATACTATTATGCGGTCTATGCTATAGAAAACCTAAAGGAGGGGCAGCCGATTCCGGCGTCCCAAAGGAATTATCTGCAAGCTCAGAAAGAAGCAGCTGAATACAGTTTAATGGATCTGGGCGTGAGCAGGCGGCAGATCAAAGACCTGATCCGGAGCAAGGCAATCACTCAAGAGATTATCCTCAGCGCCCCTGCTACCAGTTTTATCCTGGCCCGGAACATCACCGAGGGCCAAAAAATCACTACCGGCGAGGAGCTCTACTTGCTGGCGGACTTGAGCCGGGTCTGGATTCTGGCGGATTTATTCGGAGATGAAGCCAACTATGTCCGGCCGGGAGAAAAGGTAAAGGTGACACTGGCCGACCAAGACGAGACGTATATGGCGACGGTGAGCGAAATTCTGCCCGAATTCGACCCTGCCACTCTCACCACCAAGGTCCGCCTGGAGGTGGAAAATCCGCAATTTGCCCTTCGGCCCGGGATGTTTGTGGACGTGGAGGTTCCCATCAATATTCCTCCCTCGGTCAACGTCCCGGTTGACGCCATTATGGATTCAGGGCTCAAGCAGACCGTTTTTGTCGACCGGGGCAACGGTTATTTCTCTCCGCGTCAAGTTGAGACCGGCTGGCGCTTGGGAGACCGGGTGGAAATCGTCCAGGGTCTCGATCCCGGTGAGCGCATCGTGATCTCCGGCAATTTTCTCATCGACTCAGAGAGCCGGATGAAGTTGGCGGCAGCGGGGTTCTTCGGCAACGTGGTGAAAGATCCGGTTTGTGGCATGAACCTGGACGACGGCAAGGCCAAGGCTGCAGGCCTGAAAAGTGAATATCAGGGAAAGAGCTATTTTTTCTGTTCTGATACCTGTCGGGATCAGTTTAACAAAACGCCGGATCGTTATGTGAGCAGGCCAGAGGAGGGTGCGGCTCCCGAGCGGGTGGAAAGCCCCCCCAAGGCTCAGGTTGCCCCGCAAAAAACCAGAGACCTGGTGTGCGGCCACGAATTGGACGAAACTCGGGCGAAGGCCGCAGGTCTAACCACCACTTATAAAGGCAAAACTTATTATTTTTGCAGCTATAGCTGCAATAAGCAGTTTGACAAAGATCCGGAGCACTACCTTCAGCAGGAAGCCCAGGGTGGGAGCGGCGGTCTTCAGACGCCGGTTGTTCCCAGAACGGCCAAAGACCCGGTGTGCGGCTTGCCGGTTGCAACAGGCCCGGCCAAACAGGAGGGCCTAACCAGCGAATACCAGGGAAAACTTTATTACTTTGATACCGACGGATGTAAACAAAGGTTTGACAACGACCCTGAATATTATTTATCCGGAAGCCCAGAGTCTACATTGCCTCACACGTTTTCTGAAGTGCCTACGAATCCTGATTTGTTGCTGAGGTTGAGGCGGGATTCAATTCGGGCGATACCCGCGGGGAGAGGGCTGGCCACGGTCGAGGACCAGTCCCCGGAATCCCGAGTTGAACCGGCGGCTCCGCAAACTCCGCCTATGCAGCCATCTGCACCGTCGCAGCCGCCGGAGCAGCAAAATCCTTCATCTCAGCCTGAGACGCCGCAAGCTGTGCCGTCGCCACATCACTCCCCTGGCGGCGAGGGGCACCAGCATGATTAACCGAATCATCGATTTTTCGGTGCACAACAAGGTCATCGTCTTCATCATCACGGCGGCGGCCTGCATGATGGGATGGTGGTCCATGCAGCATCTGACCCTGGACGCCGTCCCGGACCTCACTGACACCCAGGTGATCATCTATTCCCGCTGGGACCGCAGCCCGGACATCATGGAAGACCAGGTGACCTACCCCATTGTGACCGCTATGGTGGGCGCCCCCAAAGTGAAATCTGTGCGCGGCGTGTCGGATTTCGGCTACTCCTACGTTTACGTCATTTTCGAAGACGGCACCGATATCTATTGGGCCCGATCCCGGACCCTGGAATACCTGTCCGGGGTGCTGCCGAGTCTGCCCTCCGGCGTCAAAACCGAATTGGGGCCGGACGCCACCGGCCTGGGCTGGGTCTTTCAATACGCCCTGGTGGATCGCACCGGCAAACACAGTCTGGAGGAGTTGCGCTCTTACCAGGACTGGTATCTGCGCTATTACCTCAAAGCCGTGCCCGGGGTGGCGGAGGTGGCGCCGGTGGGGGGGTTCGTGCGGCAATACCAGGTCAATGTGGATCCCAACCGGCTGCAAGCCTACAACCTGTCCATCTCACAGGTGGTGAAGGCCGTGGCCGGCGGTAACCAGGAGGTGGGCGGACGTCTGATCGAATTCGGCGGCACTGAGTACATGGTCCGGGGCCGCGGCTACGCCCGGTCCCTCCAGGATTTTGAAAATATCGTCCTGACGGCCAGCCAGGACGGCACCCCCATACGAGTCAAGGATATCGGGCAGGTCGTCATGGGGCCGGACCTGAGGCGCGGAGTCACCGACCTGGACGGGACCGGGGAAGTGGTGTCCGGGATCATTGTGATGCGGGAGGGCCAAAACGCCCTAGACGTCATTGAAAGGGTCAAAGCCAAGATCAAGGCCATCGAACCGGGGCTCCCCAGCGGCGTTGAGATTGTGCCCATTTATGACCGCTCCGATTTGATCCAGCGGGCCATCAACAACATGAAATCCACCCTGGTGGAGGTGCTGATCACAGTCTCCCTGGTGATTCTGATCTTTTTATGGCATTTTCCCAGCGCCATCATCCCGGTGATCACCATCCCGGTGGCGGTGCTGATTTCCTTCATCCCGTTCCGGATGATGGGGATCACGGCCAACATCATGTCCCTGGGGGGTATCGTCATCGCCGTGGGGGCCCTGGTGGACGCGGCCATCGTGGTGGTGGAGCAGGTCCACAAGAAACTGGAGAAATGGCACCAGACAGGCCGCCTGGAAGACTACCAGGAAGTTGTGGTCAAGGCGGTCAAGGAAGTGGCAGGGCCCAGCTTTTTCGCCCTGCTGGTGATTGCGGTGTCGTTTCTACCGGTGCTCAGCCTGGAGTCTGTGGAAGGCCGGATGTTCAAGCCTCTGGCCTACACCAAGAACCTCTCCATGATTGTGGCCGCGTTCCTGGCCATCACCCTGGACCCGGCCTTGCGGCTCCTGTTTACGCACATGCGGAATTTCAACTTCCGTCCCGCCTGGCTCTGCCGGATAACCAACGCCGTAGCCGTGGGCACCATTTATCCCGAAGAAAAGCACCCCATCAGCCGGCGCTTGATCCGGTTTTATGAACCTTTAGTCAGCTGGTCGCTGCGCCGCAAATGGTGGGTGATCGGGGGGGCCTTGGCGCTGGTGATCATCACGCTTCCGGTCTATTCCCATTTAGGCTCGGAATTTATGCCGCCATTGGAAGAAGGCTCCATTCTCTACATGCCTTCCACCATGCCCGGAATTTCCATCGCCCAAGCCCAGAAACTGCTCCAGGTTACCGACCGCATCCTCAAGGGCTTTCCCGAGGTGGACCGGGTCCTGGGCAAAGCGGGCCGGGCGGAGACCTCAACCGATCCGGCCCCGCTATCCATGCTCGAAACGGTGATCACCCTGAAGCCCAAATCGGCCTGGCGGCCTCATATGACCCAGGAAAAACTCATCAACGAGATGAATGAGGCGCTGAAGCTGCCGGGGCTGGCCAACGGCTGGACTATGCCCATCAAAGGCCGCATCGAAATGTTGAGCACCGGTTTAAGGACCCCGGTGGGGATCAAGATCTCCGGGGCCGATGTTCACACTATCGAGCAGATCGGGACGCAGATTGAATCCGTCCTGCCGGGGGTCAAGGGTACCCGCAGCGTCTTCGCCGAGCGGACCGGGAGCGGCTACTTTCTCGACTTCGATTGGCGCCGGGAGGAACTGGCCCGCTACGGTTTAAGCATCGCCGAGGTACAGGAGGTGATCGCCAATGCCATCGGCGGGGAGAATGTAACCACTACCGTGGAAGGGCGCGAACGCTACGGGGTCAACGTGCGCTACCTGCGGGATTTCCGGTCCGACTTCAGCGCCCTCAAACGCGTTCTGGTACCGGCGGACGGCGGCAAGCGGCAGATCCCTCTCGGGCGGCTTGCGACCATCAAGACGGCCAGCGGGCCGGCCATGATCCGGGATGAGGACGGCCTGCTGACGGGTTATGTATACATCGACATCGCAGATCGGGACCCCAACGGCTACGTAGAGGAAGCGGCCCGCCTGATCAATGACAAGGTCAAACTGCCGCCGGGGTACGCTATCTCCTGGAGCGGCCAGTACGAGGCGGCCCAACGGGTGAAGCAGCGCCTGCTGCTGATGGTCCCTCTGACCCTGTTCCTGATCTTCCTGCTACTCTATATGAACACGCGGTCCATCGCCAAAACCATGCTCATTATTCTGGCGGTGCCGTTCTCCGCGGTGGGCGCTATCTGGTTCCTGTATCTGCTTGGCTATAACATGAGCATCGCGGTGTGGGTCGGTTTGATCGCACTGCTGGGGGTAGATGCGGAAACGGGCATCTTCATGCTCCTGTACCTGGACCTGGCCTACGCCCAGGCGAAAGCGGAAGGACGGCTTCGCAGCCGCGACCAGTTGCACGTCGCCATCATCGACGGCGCAGCCAAGCGGATTCGGCCCAAGTTCATGACCGTCGCCACCCTGCTGTTGGGGCTGATTCCCATCATGTGGGCCGTGGGGACCGGCTCCGACGTTATGAAACGCATCGCCGCCCCCATGATCGGCGGGGTTTTCACCTCCTTTCTCCTGGAGTTGATGGTCTACCCCGCCATCTACGAAATCTGGAAATGGAATTTCGAGGTTAAAAAAGAGCTTTAAGGCATCGTATCGACTGTAATTTATTGAGCGCAACTTGGCATCATGCATCTTCCCCGGGAAGGTGCTTTTTTCGGGTTGGCGTAATAAAGGCGGGCACTTAACCTCGACTGGACGAAGCAGTTACATTTTAAGATTTGAGAAGATGATCTGGTAGGTGGCGATGGCGGTAAACAACAGATAAAAGATGATCGAGGTCAGGGCGAGACGCTTTTGAATAGTCGGCAGCGTCGCTTTGAGGCTCGGTATCCGGCGAAAGGGCATCAGGAGGCCCACACCCATGCCGGCCAAACCTCCCAACAAGAGCAGCAGATAGAGGCAATAGCCGATGTAGCCGTATTCCTTCTGCAAAATACAGAAGGGGCAATGATGGGTCGGCAGTTCATAAAAATAAATGGATATAAACGAGATGAAGGAAGCGATGGATATCAGCAAGGTCAAGAAAATCGCGACGGCAAACCCGTATCCCATGGCTCCGGTGCGATAGAACACCACCCCCAACCCCAGAGCCACGGTCATGGCCGCATAAAATATGATCTCCATGACCGGACGCGGCCATGAGATAATTTCTGAGGCCACCCCCTTGGTATCGGCGGTAAACATGGAACCGCAGCAGGAGGTAATGACCTCGGGGTTAAGTCCCAGGAAATATTTGGCTTGAATGATGGTCTCGGTCAAAATCAACGGCGCAATGACCAGAAGGAGCAGGTATTTCGCTTTGATGAGGGGATAATCGTACCCCCGGTTATCCGCAAAATTGAGGATGAGCCAAAGTCCTGCCAGCAGAAAGGTAACGAGCTTGAGAATGACCAGCGGAAAGCCCCACTGATTGACGTTGAGCGAGCCCACTGCACACATGGCACCGGTAAAAAATGGATGGAGCGCATCGGCGGTGTAAATAAACATGAAGAAAGAAAAAAGTTGAAAAACAAAAGCATAGCCGACAATCGTGGATACGAGGTAAGTTTTTCTTTCCAGCCGCAGTTGGGTTTCGCTGCCGCTCTTGATATCCCAACACCTTAAAATAAGCGCCCCGGCGAAAGAAGCATACAGCAGCATGCCGCTTATCAGGAGTGAACTGATAAAGAGGGCAATAATTCCCGGTTTAAAAAACACTCAAATTACTCCGGAATCGATTATGCGGCCGTCTCGCATCCGCACCACCCGGTCGACGACTTCGGATTCGTGCACCAAAGGGTCATGGCTGGCGATGAGGATGGTCTTCCCCTGGGATTTAAAATCACGCATGATGTCCATGAATTCCCGGGACAGGCTGGTATCCAGGTGGGCGGTAGGTTCATCCGCAATAATAACATCAGGGCGGTTAATCAAGGCCCTGGCAATGGCGGTTCTCTGGGCTTCCCCCCCGGACAGCCACTCAACCTTTGCGGCGGCTTTATGAGCCAGGTTGAACAACTCGAGGAGGCCTGAGGCCTGTTGTTTTAAGGTGGCAAACGGCTCGCCCAGGGGGTAGGCCGGGAGCATGACGTTCTCGATAACGCTGATGCCGTTGAGGAGATTGAATTGCTGGAAGATAAACCCAAATGTTTTGCGCCTGATGTCGGTGAGAAAGCGCTCGGGCAGACTGGTGATCTCGCGCCCTTCAAGCATTATGCGGCCGGCCGTGGGTCTGGCCATGCATCCCAACAGGCTCAGCAAGGTCGTTTTCCCAGAGCCGCTGGGACCTGTCAGGGCCGTTACCTGGTGCGCGGCAATGGTGAGGCTCAAGTCGTGCAGGGCGATATATTCATTGGGCCGCCCTTCATTGAAAACCTTTCTGATATTCTGGAGTTCGATCATCGGGGCCTCACAATCTCATGACCGCATCAGGATCAATCGTTGCGGCCCTCCAGGCGGGAATGATAGTGGCCACGGTATAGGGAATAACCGTAAAAAAGAACAGGATGGCAACTTGATAGCCACTGATAAAGGGGGTCAATCTAAAATGTGGATAGAGAGTGGACCAGCCTTTGAGCACCGGTTCAAAAAGGCTGGCTGAGGCGTAAAAGATGTGGAAATACGCCAAGATGATCCCGACGAAGAAGGATGACAGGGACACGACCATGCCTTCCCAAAATTTCATCTGCAGGACATCAGCGGTTTCCCAGCCGATCGCCTTTAAGATGCCGATCTCCCGTTTTTCTTCGGCGCTCAACCCGGCAGCCTTATCCCAGGCAAAGATCAGAAAGGCCAGGACCGCACCGGCAAGAATGGCGATCATAATGCCGCCGCGCCAATCGAACACCGCATCATAAGTCCGTAAGATTTCGTCCCGAGTAATAGTCCTGGTATCAGGGAGGATGTCAACGATTTTGCCGGCAATGGTGGGGATTTCTTTTTTATTCAATACTCTTACCGTCAAATCAGTGGCGTCATTTGGGGATACGCCGAACAAGCGATTGAATCCCGTGGCGGAAATCAACATCAAGTCGGAAGACAGCAACTCCGATTCCGGACTAAGAATCCCCTTAACAATGAAACTTATGGGCCTCCCGTCAAAGGTCCGTAACAACATGACGCTGCCGCGGAAGACATGGCGCACCCGCGAAATACCGGCGCCCACGATGATCTCATTGTCTTTGAGATCGATGCCCTCGGGCACCATGAGCGTATAATTGGCCCGACCGACCGGATCGAAATAGTAACCCCAGAGACGATCCTTGACGGCCTCAACCCCGCGGATGGCATTTATTTTTTGGGCATAGTCCACTGGGATAAGCTCATGTCTGCCGGCCACTAATTTCTGGACGATGATTTCGGGGGTGCCTCTCAAGATGATCGCAGCTTCATCTTTCAGCGCCTGGGTAAAAAACATCACGGAACCCAGACTAAAAACCACCAGGATGTAAACCAGCACCAGGGCGAGGTTTTTCCCCAGGCGCCGCCACAGGCAGGAGAGGGTGAAGTCCAAAATATTCCGCTGTTTTTCAATCGATCGGATCATGTGACTTCTTCAAGGTTTCGGGAGGTCCGAGTAGCGACCCGCTGGGGAAATGATCCAGGGCCAGGGGATGGCTCTGGAACGCTGCGTGCCAATCGGATTGGGAAAGGT
This sequence comes from uncultured delta proteobacterium, assembly GCA_963781715.1. Classification (GTDB taxonomy): domain Bacteria; phylum Desulfobacterota; class Syntrophobacteria; order Syntrophobacterales; family Syntrophobacteraceae; genus Desulfoferrobacter. Next base: position 1,374,574 of record CAWAGW010000010.1, on the reverse strand, counting down.
GCCGGGTATAGCGGGCCTCAGTGGAGAGGCACAGGTCGGTAAGTCCCAGATTCTGGACCACATCGGCCTTTTGCAGGAGCAAAGGCAGGTCGGCTCGCGCCACGAAGTGCGCCTTGATGAGAATCGCCATCAGGAGCAGCATGCTGCTCCCGATAAAGAGCCAAAAGCCATCGGATTTTCGCACGGTCTTATTCTTATCTCTATAGGTTCAGAACGCTCGACCTGATCAAATTACGGAGGGTTGAGGCAGACCACCCGCAGAAGCAGGTTCTATTGATCCAGAGTTTTTATCAATGCAGGCGTGATCTCCTGAAATGATAAAATTGCGGTGCCGTTATGATCGACTTTAAATTCCTTGGCCGCGGCTTCATCTTTAAAAGGCATGAGTTCTTTGCCCATGGGGCCGTAGACGTCACTCCCGACTACATACCACGCCTTCAATCCATCGCTTAACTTGAGAGTATAATAATCCGTCACCAAAATGGCGGCAATATCGGCCTTGGTTTTTCCAGGATTATATTTCGGCAGGTCGAAATAATATTTCATCATATCCTTAACGCCATCGAAAAATGCGTGAGTGCCGTCCTTAAAGACGATCTGATCGACAAAATCCGGAAACTTCGCCACAAACATGCCGCAGACCGGGCATTTATCCGTCGGGGAGATCTTGGCGGCTGGCACGTCTTGGGCACCCGCAAGAGGGCAAATTGACAAAATAAGCCATAAACTGATTACGATAAGGGATTGATAATGTTTCATGAAAACTCCGTGGTGCCTGAGAGTCAGCCAGAGAGGGGTAAAGCCAGCGGGAAGATGCATCTCATCTTCATCATCTTGACCTGCCTGGATATACTCAAGGGTTACGGCATAGACTTCTTTTGCATGGCCTTCATTTTGGCCCGCTTTTCCCGGATCATCTTGGTATCTTTATACATATCCTCGTAAGTGACCTGCATGGCATCTTCAAAGTTAGCGAGTTTGCCGCCATTTTCCTTGATGAATGCTTCCGCGTCTTTCCTGTCGGCAAAGGCCCATTTGGCCGTTTTGGTCATGACGCCCGGCTTTTTTCCGCCGATGACCCAGTAGGCTTTTTCTGCGTCGATCAAGTTCTTGGTGTTGTAATCCGCCACCATAATGGCCTGGGGCTGCTGATCAAAGGCTTGGGCCAGATCGATAGCCGTGCAGTGGATGCTGCATAAACCGACGCTGGAGCCATCTGAATACTCAATCAGCATCCGGCTGTGAGCAAACTTTTCCCGGTCCATGCCACAGTATTTACAGTTCTTGTGGGCTTGAATATCCTGCATGGTCTCCGCATAAACGACCATTGCGGTTAATAAAAATAACGTCGTCAGCACCCCGCACAAAATTTTCCTTCTCATTTACTCCCTCCTCGAGTCATTGTTTTTTCCCAATCACCGACTCCTCCTCCATATTGAGCCATGGTGGGCGTAGATTTAGCCCGACGACCTTGAGAAAGACGATTGTTTTGCCGGGCTAACATAAGCCTGGCAAAGTAGCAGCCGCCAATTCTACTGCAGACTGAATTAAGAACATACGTTCCTTACGGAAAAAATCAAGGGGGAAATCATGTGTTGGGCTGAGAGCGGGCATGGGCTCAAGAAACAGGGTGCAGGTGCGAGAGGCTCATGCCAAAATACCAATTCCATCACTCGGGAAAAAAAAGTGGGAACTGGCAACTACGGTATCAGGTGCATATAAAATACATAGTCTCACCCATTGAACAAGCTCCAAGAAGCAGGTAGGGGTGCGCTCGCCGTCAACGTTCCCATGAATAGCACTTGATAAGTGCTGAGGCATGAGAAAGTTTGTTAGATTTTCTCCAATTAGCTTGTATGATGAATTAACCATTAGTTCTGGTATTCAGCCTTGAAGGAAGTTTTCAATTTTATCCGGTTTGGCGAGTGGGAATTTCCTTCGGAGCTAGCCAAGGGGGACGCTATCGGACAAGACCTCCCTCGTTGGAGCATTGCTGATTGAGGCAGAATCCGGGCCTAAGTACCTGGTAAAGTTTAGGCGAATCTGAGCGATTTAATCTGTGACCCCTCGTCGTGCCGACGAAAGACCGCCACGACGACATCTTCAACCCAGCATCCAGCAAGCGATTGGGGATTCCCGGATTCCGGCTTTCTAAGGAATGACGATTGCAGCTTTGCCCAACAAGAGTGACCAAATCTAGGTTTCAATTCTAAGCCAACATACCGGCATAAATTTGGACTAAAGGTTGCTTTTACGTTTGTTCTGATTCTTAGATTTGCGGTAACCAGCAATCATTATATGCAGAAAGGGGATCTTGTATAGGCTCTTTACCTAATACCTACCCTAATACTGGATATTCGAGATAAGGAAGGGTCCAAGAGCGAGGACCGACTAACACAGAGCCTGAGGGCTTTATTGGCTGCCTTAAGCGCCTCAAATTGACCGACAAGTGGGTAGTGTATGGTTCAGCGGCAAGTTCGATTTTAGGCCAATTAAGAGAAAGTCCGGGAAAGGAAGGGCAAGTTTGGTGATAAAAAAGAGGGCCTTGCTTGTTGTGCGGGAGGTAATGGGGGATAACAGAAAATAGGGGTGACAGACTATTCCAGGAGGGCGCCGTACTTTTTTAGGATGTCTTGTTTAGAGACCACCTGTGGGACCCCGGTGGGTTTACGAACATTTCGGTCGCAGAGAATGAACACTTCATAGGTGTCGAAGATGGCGTAGCGATCTTCGTCAAAGACGATGAGTTTGTTGCCATTTTCCTGTCGGATTTTTTCGCGGAATTTGCGAATGCCGGTTTCTTCTCCCTGCTGCTCCAATGTATCTTGTTGATCCATCCAGGTCCTAAAGGCGTTGGTTAAGGCCATGGTGATGAGGGTGAGATAGACGTGGGATCGAAAGGCAGCGGCTGTATTTCGGGCAGGCCGTTCAATGAACCAGGCTTGTTTGGCTTCCCGAAAGAGTCCGTTTTCGATTTCGCTTCGGGCGTCGTAGCTGTCATAGACACTCAAGGGGTTTGTGACAGGGCCGTTGGTGAGGATGACCAGGGTGTCGGAGTGAGGATGTTTTTCTTTGTAAGGATCGTGCAAAACCACCACCGCATGGAGGGGATTGGCTACAAAGTCCTTTTTGTTCTCATGAGAGCCGCTGCCAAGCGGTCCATAAAATCCTGCCGTGGTGAGCGATTCGATCCCTGCAACATCCCAGTGATCCAAGACTGTGGTTTTATTCTTTCCTCCACCGACGGCTCGTTTTCTTCTCTGGTTTTTCGGATGCCCCCACCTATCAGCGAAAGGGCTTCTCCATAGACATTCATGTTGGTTTTGGCAGGGATATAGAAAAGGATTCCCTTCCGGTTCAGCCACCAAAGAAAGGGACCGTCCATGAATCCGCGATCAATGGCAAGGGAGGTGATTCGAGCATGAGCCCCCAGATTCTCGATGGCCTGCTGGACGACCCCCTGCGCCTCATTGATGTCGTGCACATCGATGGTGGCAAACCGCATGGCCAGGGGAATACGGCTGTTCGGGTCCCATACCACCCAGATCTTGAAGCCAAACACGGTTTCCAATACTTTTTGGATGCGTTTTTTTCGTCGCCGCAACTCCGGCGCCTTCTGTTTGGTGACTTTGCCGCAGCCTTGGCAAGCTTCGGTGGATTCGATGTCGGAGGCGTCCAAAAGCGCTTTCACCCGCTTGGGGAAAAAGCTGTGCGCCGCCAAAATGCGGATCGCCCCATTGAACAGCCTCTCCAGGGCAAGGGCGCTAATGGCCTGGATGTAGGCAGCAATAGAATCGGGACAGATCGGCCCGCGGATGGGGGTGGGTTCTTTTCCTTCGGATTCCTTCCCCTCGTTTTTGGAGCCCGATTTTTTGCCCCTCTTGCTGGTGCCCTCTCTTATTTCTCTTCCGTTGAACCCCACCAGCCGCATCAAGGGTTGGGACCTTAGGATCACTGGATGGGTATGCCAGAAGAAGGAGAGGCCGGAGACGATGCGCATCAAATAGATGAGAATCACGGTGGGGAACTGGACGTTGCTGATGCGCTTGTTTTTGACTGGATGGAGCTTCATGAAAAGCTCCATGAACCCGAACTGGTCAAGGAAATAGAAGAACTCGTCGAACAGACCGGCTTCCCCGAGCCCGTAAACCTCGGAGATGTCTTTGCCGTCAGCGAGATCTTGGGTGATCCCCGCCTGATCTCTTGAGGCGGTGCACCAGGTGAGGCGTTCGGCAATGTTTTGGGCTGCTCGTTTCTTCAAGTCCATGTGGACATGGTTAGCACAGGAGGGATGGGAAGTCAAACGGGATGTCTTTATAAGTAACTAATATTACTAATAAAGTAGAATTTTCAAATCGCCTTCTCCAGCCATTTTTCGAGTAGACATAGGTGGGGACTCGCATCGGGTCACCAACATCCCATAGGGAGCCTCGGGGCGTGCCTGACGGCCGTGTTAGGGAGAGGTGCTCGGCTGCAAGCGAAAATCAAAAGTTGGACAATTATTTAGATTTTTTTTTGATTTTTTTAAATTGTGATCGGAGCCAGCTCGGCGCTTATATCGAATATCCAGACCCTAATACTAAAACTCCGATATAAGGTTACTAACATTTATTATTAAATGTAGATTAGTTATAGATAAGATCTTGCAATAATTAACTAAAATAGTTCTGGACATTGTTATGATTTCTCTGCACAATAGAGTGGATACGTGTGCAAACCATCCGGGCAATTTTACGCCGTCCTGTTTGAGGTTTCGCCATGACCACTCGACAACAACTGCAACAGACCGTTCTGGAAAGGCTCTTTTGGCACACCGCAGAGCGAGACGAGGCGAAGGTGGCAGACCACCTGTTTCGTCGCAAGGAAATGGATTCCGTCTTCACGCTGGATGAAGCCACCCTGTTTGACTTTTTCTTCCATTACCTGCGGGAGATTCAAGTTTTTCCTCTTCTCCAAGAGATCACCCCCAAGGAGCAGCAAAGAGAGCATATTCCTTTCATTCAGTTCATCCTGGTCTTTCTGATGAAAGTCATCGGTTCCATTGCCAAGATGGAGCAGACACAAGATCTGCTTTTAACCGATGAACTCCTCATGGGCATATGTGGTTTCAACGCCTATGAGGTGCGAAACGGCAGTTGCGAAAGAGGCCTCAAGCTTCGCAACACGCCAGTCCCCGAGGTCAGGGGAGCCATTTGCGTCGACACTGTGGCCAAGCAGATAGTTCAAATCACTCCGAGGCGCATAGAAAACTTTTTCAATCAGTGTATTAAGCAGTTGGCCCGATTCAACGTTTTTCCCAAGTTCATCCATGCGGCTTGTGATGCCACAGACTTCGAGACCACCAAACAGTTCCAGGGCTGTGGCGCCGTAACGCGCGAACGCAAGGTCAAGGCACGAGGCCGCCGCAAAAACAGTGAACTCAAGACCGTCAAGGTGACGGTTTACGGCTGGAAAGTCTGGGCCGTCTATGAGCTCAATAGCGGCATCCCTTTGGCAATTAAGATCGATACCATAGAAAAACCCGACAATCTGCATGTGCTTGCCGCATTAGAACAGGCCAAAGAAAATGTGGGACCTAAGAGCACGATCCGTTCCCTGGTGGTCGATCGGGGATTCCTCGATGGCAAGGTGCTCTTCGCCATTGACCAACAAGGCATCGAGTTTGTTATCCCCCTCAAAAGCAACATGATGGCCACTGCCGATGCCCGCCAACTCGCCCTGCTAGCCGATGACTCCTATCAGGCTTGCCGGCAGGTGGAAGTCACTCACGGCTACGGCAAGAAAAAATACGTGGAGAGCGTCCGCACAGAACTGATCGGGGTACCCGGTCTTTTAACCTGTGATTGGTTCAACCCCGAAGGGTCTGAAGCCAAAACCACCAAAAAGGATTACCAGCCAATTCCACTCAATGCTGTCGTGGTCAAAACATGGGACAACAACACTCCTCCCGTCGATAAACAAGTCGTGTTGGTAACCAATGGGGATGTGCAAGATCCCTTCATCGCTTTTGACCGCTATGATGACCGCAGCCTCATTGAAAACAATTTGTTCCGGGAGACCAAGCAAAACTGGTGTCTGCAACATCCTCCCAAAAAGAGCAAGGAAGGTGTATGGGTGCAGGTCTATGTCGTGATGGCGATGAAAGCACTCTCTACTGCTTTCCTCATGTGGCAGCAGGAACAAGCCCGCCGCCACGAAGCAGGCGAACAGACTTCATGGAACATGTATCGGCGAAAGCTCAAAGCATTCAATCGTAATAAGCTCATCGTCTTTATCGGCAACTCTTTCGGTATCTTCTTCTCCCATGAAGTCTTCATGCTAGCAGGGATTCCCGTCCACGACGCCGAAAAAGAACTCAAGCTCTCGCGCGCTCAGATTTACACTCACTACACTGGCCTTAAGCCGCCAGACTCCTCCTGAGGCTCATCGCTCTCTCCTCCCGGGTGAACTACCCCTTGCGCAATTTCTTATATCGGAGTTTCAGACCCTAATAAATCTCCCTTGACTCTGCAACATTTTTGACATATACAAATACCCTTTATCTTGACTGACAAAGCCAAAACCATCGTGAGGTGGTGACGGAAAGCCGCGGATCTTTCGATAGAGACAGCCGGGTTGCCTAAAACGTGATCCGGCTTTTTTTGTTTTTTGTTCAACCACGACGGCTAGATTGATTAGCCGTCCACCATCCGCAGGGAGTACCCCGGTGGCCGTTCTCGTTTTTGGCACAAGTTGCCCGCATTGTGGAGTCAAGGCTTCAGCAAAAAGTAAACGAAAGCAGCGAAAGATATGGATGCGTATCCTGCCGGGAAGCCGACGTTACAAATGGTTCGGGTGCGGCGATCTGTTCGGAGGCTGATTCAGCCTTAATCAGGGTGCGGGTTGGATGTTATGGTCGGGCGCTCAGGATGCTCAGGAGGAAATAGAAGATGAAATGGTTTGGGATAATGTTCATAGCCGTGCTTTTGGCATGTGCGCCGGGTTTCGGGAGGGCGCAACAGCCAAAAGATAACTCGCCGTGCACCCAGCCTCAGGGCACGGAAGTCAAGGGAGAAGCGGCGGGGACGGCAACAAGTTGTACCCCGGAGGAACGGAATGCGTACGAAAAGAAAATAGCCGCGGAATTGAATGCAATCCAGCAAAAAATTGCCGACTTGAGAATTCAAGCGAGTACCGGACCGCCGCAAAATAAACGCATGCTTAGCCTGGCGGCGAATAACATTCAGAGGCAGAAAATCGTCGCCGACAACGAGTTGATCGCCTTGGAAAACTCTTCCAAAGCGACCTGGGGTCAGCAAAAAGCCAAGCTGGATAAGGCCATGGAGAAGTTGCGAAGTGCTTGGTAAGCAGATTGATCCAATGAATCTGGGCGCAAATGCATGGACTAGCGGAGTTTAGACCAGATAAGGCATTCACATAGGTTGGTGGCCGTAAGCCGGATGATTTATCCCAACATAGGGGAGGAAGAGAGATGAAAAAGCCTGGAGTCTCAATGGTAATGGCATTGATGTTGATGTTAGCTGTCTTTCCGTGGGAGGGCAACCCGGCCTTCGGAAATACCGGCCCGAAAGGAGCAACTTGGTATGCTAATAGCCCGTCCGGCATAAGTCCTTTAGGCAGCGACACAGGAACCGCACTGCGAAAATTTGTCGACTCACTGCCCGGTGTCGGCCCTGCGAACGCCAACAACCTGGGGCAATATATCCCGCTTGCGGTCAAGGATACAGCCACGTACCCGGGTTGTGATTATTACAAACTCGGCGAGGTTGATTATACCGAAAAGGTGCATACGGACCTGCCCAAAGCCACCAAATTCCGGGGTTATGTTGACCTCGGCACCGGTTCGCCAGCGGCGCCACATTATGCCGGTCCCTTGATCGTGGCCGAACGCGACAAGCCTGTGCGGGTCTTGGTCACCAACCAACTGGGCGCGGGCACGGCCGGCAATCTCCCCATTCCGGTGGACCCTACCCTCATGGGGGCTGGCGAGGGGCCTCTTGGTTCTCCCGCAGGTTATTACACTGAGAACCGCACCTCCTTGCATCTCCATGGCGCATTTACACCCTGGATCAGTGATGGGACGCCGCATCAATGGTTTACCCCCGAAGGAGAAACCTCCGACTACAAGCGTGGGGACAGTTATGCAAGCGTTCCGGATATGTGGTTTGACTCCAGCGGAAATCTCGTGCCGGTCGGGACTCCGGACGCGACCAACGATCCTGGCCAGGGGCAGATGACCTTTTATTATACGAATCAACAGAGCGCCCGGTTGATGTTTTATCACGAGCACGCTGTCGGCATCACCCGCCTCGGAGTCTATGCCGGCTTGGTCGCGGGGTACATCATCCACGACCCGGTGGAGGATGATTTGATCGACGGCAGCAATAATACCGGCGTCAATCCAGCTGAAGCTAAAATCATTCCCGATCAGGGCGGCGGCGTTTACAAATGGGGTATTCCTTTGATCATCCAGGACAAAGGCTTCGTACCCAAAGACGTGACCGAGGTCCAGGATGACAAGTGGGATACAATAAACTGGGGGACTTACGGCGACCTTTATTTCCCTCACATCTATGAGCCGAACCAGAGCCTGACCGACCCGTCCGGGATGAACCCTTACGGCCGCTGGGATTTTGGCCCCTGGGTCCAGCCTAATATATTGGATCCAGACGAGCCTCGACCGCCTGAGCTGCAGGCAGCTTTACCACTGCCGGCCCCGGCGGACGCGAACAACCCCCAGAATTACCCCACCAGTGTCGTACCGGAAGCCTTCATGGACGTCATGATGGTCAATGGCACGGTTTATCCTTACCTCGAAGTGGAGCCCAAGGCCTACCGGTTCCGGATCCTCAATGGCTGTAACGGCCGTTTTCTCAACCTGCAGTTGTATAAGGCCGACACGGGTGGCGGGTCTGGTGCGACCGCTACAGCTGCGTTGGCGGGAACATCTGTTCAAAGCATTGCAGTTACCAACGGCGGCAGTTATGGATCGGCACCCGATGTCACCATCGTGGGTGGTGGCGGTACCGGCGCTACCGCCACGGCTGAGATATCGCTTGGCGCTGTAAGCGCTATTGTTGTTACATATGGCGGTAGTGGTTATACTTCTGTTCCCAGCGTCATCATTACAGGTGGTGGCGGTGCCGGCGCTACCGCCACAGCTTCGTTATTGGGAACCGCTTTGAACGGCATCTCCATTACCTCTTCTGGCACTGGTTACACCTCTCCTCCTCCCGTTGTCATTAGGGGTGGTGGGGGTTCGGGTGCTACCGCCACAGCCACGGTAGATATTCCTAATGGTATTATTTCTGGCATCACGCTCACCAACGGTGGTAGGGGTTATACTACTATTCCTACTGTCGACCTCACTGGCAGCACGGAAGTCAAAATGGTTCCGGCGGTCCGGCTTGCGGGCTATCCTCCCACCTGGCCGAATGACGGCAGGGATGGCGGCGTGCCGGATCCTTTCACGGCTGGACCCCCGCTCATTATGATCGGCACTGAAGGCGGCATCCTGCCGGGGGTGGCGGTGCGCGACAACCAGCCGGTTGCCTATGACTTAGACCGGGGCAGTGCAACCTTTGGGAACGTCCAAAACTTAGAGGGAGCAGACCCCGCAATTAAAGGCGTAACGGTGTTCCTTGGACCGGCGGAGCGGGCCGACGTCATCGTGGACTTCTCCGGATTTGCCGGCACCAACGTCATTCTCTATAACGACGCCCCCACGCCCATTCCAGGCTTCCAACCGCGCTACGACTACTACACGGGCAACGAGGATCTAACCGAAACGGGCGGCGCCCCTTCGACTCTGCCCGGTTATGGGCCCAACACCCGGACCATCATGCAATTTCGGGTAAAGAATACAACTCCAGTCCCCTATAATCTATACAATTTGCAAACGGCATTGCCAAAAGCTTACGTGCTGTCCCAACCCCCGCCCATCGTGCCGCAAACCTATTATCCGGGGGCTTATCATTCCAACGTCGATTATCATGCGCATATCAACGACACTTCCCTGACCTATACCCCGCTCGGTTCCACCACATCGAGGACTCTGCAGGCGGAGCAGAAGGCCATAGTCGAACTTTTTGGTCAATATGGCCGGATGAATGCCACCCTGGGGTACGAGATCTTCGATCCGACCGCAAATCCGGCCAGATCGAACGGGATTGGTTTCTCTTACATCGATCCGCCCGTAGAGGTCTTCCGTCGAGGCGAGATCCAGCTTTGGAAGGTTACCCATAATGGTGTGGATACCCATCCTATCCACATCCACCTGAACAACGCACAGATTATCAACCGGGTTGGCTGGGACGGGGTGATCAAACCCCCCGAGCCCTACGAGAGGGGCTGGAAGGAAACCATCCGGATGAACCCGTTGGAATCTATCTTTATCGCCCAGAAGGCCGATTTGCCTACTCCTCCCTTCGCGGTCCCGGCCAGCATACGACCTCTTAGCCCGGCACAGCCACTGGGTTCCACCGCGAACTTTACTAACATCAACCCCAAAACCGGACAACCCATTACCACAACTCCTACGGTTAACACCCTGTATAACTTCGGCCATGAGTACGTGTGGCACTGCCACATCCTGGGGCACGAAGAGAACGACATGATGCGGCCCCTGAAGGTGACGGGTGTTATTCCCCCCGGATCGTTGGATCTGCTCCTGCTTTTTTGATTGAATGAGGATCGCGGGAACGCAAAAATAAAGGTTTCGTAGTTGAAACTCAGGAAAGGTCACCAGATTGACAATCTGGTGACCTTTCCCCTGTAAGTGCAACATCCAGAGATCCCGGCAGCGCATAGCTTAGCCGAGATCTGTTGTTTATCTGCCTGGGTTGCCGATGACCGCTAACCAAAGGCTAATAGACCTACCGCAAGTTATATCCCGGCCTCGCCGCTAACGCTCCAATAGGGGATCTGCGCCTCTTTCCGCGATGGAGTCCCAGAATCATATCAAAGGACCATATCCGGGTAATCCTCGACGAGCTTAAATAGTCAAGAAATACGCGGGGCCGGCAAACCGGATTCGGCATAACATTTGATGGTATCCATGAGAGGAGCATATGAAATCTAAAAGAATATTCTCATCAGTTCCGGCAGGCCTATTTATCCTGATGATCATGGGAGGGGCAGCGGCCTTGGCCGAGGCCCAAACGGCTATTCCCTCCTCCGATGCCGTAATCGAGCCGACTTTGCAGGTTAGTATCCCGCCGGCCCAGGTCCGAACCTGGGAACAGATGCAAGCAGCGGCCTTGCAGGCACCCGCCCACGCGCCTTCTTACCAGAGCATACCCTTCCTGCCAACTATGGATGATGCGGCTTATAAGGCTTATAAAGATAAAGCCGCCCAAGATAGCGCTTTGCAAGCCGCAACGGCGCCTGAGAATAAGAGTGCCGCCCCGTTGGCTCCAACCCCGTTAACCGAGACGATTAATTTCGAGGGCGTCGACTCGGTTATCGCCGGCAACTTTACCCCGCCGGACACGCATGGCGCCGTCGGCCTCAACCATTTTGTGGAGATTACCAACTCGCATCTCGATGTTTACGAAAAGGCCGCCCCCAACACCCGGATTGGCAGCCTGCCGTTGATCTATTTCTTCAGATATCCCACCTCGGATTCTACTCCTACATATTTTTATGACCCCAGAGTCATTTACGACCAAAATGAAAACCGGTGGATCATGTCAGCGCTTGCCAAGTCGTATTCCACCACGGAACAATGGTTTTTCTTCGCGGTTTCCCAAACTGGCAATCCCCTGGGATATTATTACATCTACCAGGTCAATGTCAGTAATGGTTTTGGTGGGATCTGGGATTTCCCCCAGTTGGGGCTGGATCGGAATGCAGTCATTTTCACCGCGAACTTCTATCTTCCAAGTATCCCTATACCTACTTTTAACGGTGCGCGCATGTTTGCCGTGGCCAAATCTCTGATCTATAATGGCTCCAGTTGGACCTTGAATATGTTCCCCTTCCCGGATGAGGGGGTGGGCACCCTGTCAGCGCCCCTGGTGCTGGATGAAAATCCCAATACCTATCTAGCAGGGGTTAGAACCAGCGGAAGTGAGATTACACTTTATACCTTGACGAACTCCGCGGCGAATCCTCCCACCCTGAGTGGCCCTGCTACTATCCCCGTGCCGTCCTATTCGATACCTCCAAATGCGCCCCAGCCAGACACAACCGCTACCCTCGACACCTCTGACTGCCGCTTCGTCAACGCCGGGACACAGATAGGCAATTCCCTCTTCCAGGTCCACACGATTAATAGCGGCGGCTTTGCCAAATGCCGATTTTATGAATTTGACACCGTGAATAAACAAGTCATCCAAACCGACACCTTTGGCAGAAGCGACACCTCCTTTGACTTCAATGCCTCCATCGCCGCCAACCGGCGCAAGGATGTCTTTGTGACCTGGTCCTCCACGGATGTCGCTAATAATGTCAATGCCGAGGTGAGGTATTCCGGCCGTCTCCATACCGACCCCCTGGGCGTCATCCCCAGTCCGGGCTCTTTGCTTTATGGCAGCAATACTTTCAATTTTGCGAATATTGGCAATTTGGCACAACGGTGGGGAGACTATTCCGCGGTCTCGCTTGACCCTTCCGATCCAAGTGGGTTAACGGCATGGATTGTCAATGAACGGATCCTGACAAACACCACCTGGGGCAGCCGCATCGGCCGCATCGGCTGGCCCCCCTACGGCAACAGTTTGCCTGCGATATATCTTCTGTTACTCTTGGATTAAACAGTGCAAAATTAGGATCAAGCTGGGATCCGATGCGTTCCGGCTTGGCAGGGGTTTTTATGGGTAAAGGGCAGAGCTAGGCGCCTGCCGCGGCTTTTTTATGTCGCTCATTGGCAACGTTCCGCTCAGAGATGATGACGATCGAAACCAAACCTATCAATCCTGAGCAATTACACGGCAGCCGTTGCGGAGCCAATCCGCGATGAGCCAATTTCTGAGAAGCCGCTCAAGGAGTGTCACCTGGATTCTAACTTGGTGACGTTGGACTATTTTTCAACAGGCTTTAAAAGGGAGGGAGATTATGTTTCGCAAGTCAATCTTTGTTTTTTTTCTCTGTACTTTCGCAATCGCATTTATGCCGTTAACGCCTGGTTCCAGTTGTTTTGCTTCAGACCCGTGTGCAGTACAACACCCCTTGGATCCTCCCAATAAGGATTTTTCAGGACAGTGCCCCAACTGTGGCATGGGTCGCCCAATGTGGGCGCGGACTTGGATTACGTTCGAGAACTCAAATGGAAAATCCGAGGTATGTTCATTTCACTGTCTTGCGGATGTAGCCATCAAAGCGGGGGAAGAACCGAAAAATGTAATGGTTACTCTATACCTGGAACCTCCCAAAATGATTCCGGCAGAAAGTGCTTCGTTCGTCGTCGGTTCGAAAGCAAAAGGGACGATGTCCATGACCAGCAAGCTGGCTTTGTCATCGCCTGAGGAGGCCCTGAAATTTGCTGAAAGCTGCGGTGGCAAAGTTATGAGCTTCGGGGAAGCCTTCGCAATCGCCAAGGAACCGATCACCCAAGAAAACAAGGTAATCAACCAACGGCGAATCAAGTCAGGGAAAATCGTTGAACCGGTCGATGGGAAGGACCAATGTATCGTTTGCCAGATGTATCCGGCACGATATGCTAAAAATAAATGCCAATTATCGACCATGAGCAATCAAGTTTATCATTTTTGCTCAACTCATTGTCTTTTCAATTTTCTGCAAGACAGTAAAAAATACGCCAAAACCGAAGTCAAACCCATGATGATCTGGGTGGTTGATTATCCCACGGGAACTTGGATCAGCGGAAAGACGGCCTACTACGTGGTGGCTTCTAAAGTAGACGGTCCGATGGGACAGGAAGCCATCGCTTTCAGCAGCCAGAGTGACGCAAAGGATTTTACTGCCAAACAAGGAGGCACAGTGCTCACACTGCAAGAGGTTACAATGGACAAGATAATGGCTAAATAGGCCAAGCCCATTCAGAATCGCGTAAAATTAGAGTTATTTAAGAAAAGGACGACATCCATAAAAAGTCGCCCTTTTCGCGTGTCACATTCTATTCGACTTTTTTCATTTCTCTTCCGCAAACGCATTTGCCCGGCTTTTGGGAAATGGTGTTGCAGTCACATTCGGGTCCACATGCACAGGCGTATTTCCCAACCGTCTTGAAAGCCTGTAGTCTGTAGCCGCTTTCCCCTTCCGGGATCTTCATGACTGCCCAATCGCCATCCACGTATACTACCTCAGCTTTGGCCAGGGGCTTGTTGCAAACGCATTCTCCCGGCTTCTTGGACATCGTCATACAATCGCAGCTGGGACCGCAATTACAGACAAAGGCCTGTTCACCAACTTTGAGGTCCATCTTGTTCGAGTCAGCCAAAGCCAAATGAGTTAGAACAAATGTCATACACAGCATGACTGTTAGCACAAAAATCTGTTTTGAGTTTGGTCGAACTGATTTCATAAATCGCTCCCTTTAAAATTTTAAACTCTTCTGAACCTATACATTAATCACAACGAATTTCGTAAGAATAATTATTATGCATCAATAGGTCAATTCTGGCCTGCAACTTATTGTTTTATAATAACGTCCGAGAACCCGGCTTGGGAAGCCTTTCATCGCAGTGCAACAGGTTCAAATCCTTGCCGCTTCACCAATCGGCCTTTTGCGAGTAACGCAGTAACTTCTCAATAATTGGAGGCATATGATGCTGACTTGATCCGCTGAAAGGAACAAGACAGCAGACTGGGACAAACAACACGGAAACAGGCAAATCATAGGTAAGGTAAAAAGATCTCGGGAACAATATGGGACGATCTGCATGAACAGAAAGGAATGAAACCCAAAACTTAAACAAACTCGCAGCGCAGCGTGCCGTGATCCACGCCACGAAATACCATATCTTGCATAACGGATTTACAAAACAAATCCATTACATTTAATCCAGTCCTTGGCAAAAATAAAAGTGAGTTTCAGCGGGCATGGAGTCTATGCAACAGGAGTCATGACACAAAGCCATCATAATCGGTCACAGCAATTCTCATTTTGGTTAGGAGCTTGTCCGATAATTGGCCGAATGGTGTCTATTGTCATTGCCGAATGGTGTCTATTGTCATTCCGGCAAGCTTTAAGCCGGAATCCAGGCCCGCACCAAAAAGGGATTTCCGTATCATGGATTCCGGCTTAAAGACCGCCGGAATGACGGCGTCGTGAATTCTCGGGCAGGCTCCTAGGTTCATAGTACAGCAAAATGAGAATTGCTGAATCGGTCATCAGGGCTTTGACATTTGATGGATCACGGATATATAGAGAGTCACATGTTTTTAACCATCTTGAGTAATTTGGTGATGGGTATGTAGGTCTTTCTTAAAAAACAGAACTTACGGGTGAGCACTATCTGGTGACAACTGAAATTTTGAAACTCACTTTTAGGTAGGTCAGGGTGCGACTTGAAGGAGCTCCCTGACACCGCGGTTTTATCAGGGAGTGCTTCGCACACCCTGACCTACAAAGGAATCCGTGAATATCACAAAACGGGTTTCCAAATCTCTGTTGAGAAGGAAATTATAAACTTATGATGAAATGGTTTAAGCGCAAAAACAAAAATAAAGTTATTGATAAAGAAGAGTCTGCGGAGCAGCTTTCTCTCCATTTTGATGCTCCGCAAGATGAAGATCGATCCGAAGAAATAATATGTCTTGAAGAACCAACAAATACGGAAGAAGACACTCCGAGTGAAGGTACCTTTCTTCCCGCTACTGATTTTGATGCAGGACCGGCCGAATTTGCCGAAAAAGAAAAAAGTAGTTATTTCAATAGGCTGCGAGATAGACTTCACAAGACCAGAGAGAACTTTGTCACCCGAGTCGATCGGGTAGTGCTTGGCAAGAAGACGATTGACGTCGATCTCTTGGATGATCTGGAGGAGGTTCTCATCACCTCCGACCTGGGTGTCAAGACCACTCAGGTGTTACTGCAAAAAGTAGCCGACAAAATCAAACGCAAGGAATTGCGAAATCCTGAGAAACTCCGCGACAACTTGAGAGACGACATACGCAATATACTCTCGGTGCCGGCCCCGCCATGGAACCTGAAAGCTCACCACCCCTTTGTGATCATGGTCATCGGAGTGAATGGCGTAGGAAAGACAACGACCATAGGCAAACTGGCCCACGAACTGAAGCAAACAGGACTCAAGGTTTTGCTTGTTGCCGGCGATACATTCAGAGCCGCAGCCATTGAGCAGTTGACACTTTGGGCTGAACGGGTCAATGTTCCGGTGGTTCGCCAAAAAAGCGGCTCAGACCCGTCTGCGGTGGCCTTTGACGCCATCGATGCCGCCGTTTCCCGCGATGTCGATGTGGTATTGATTGACACTGCGGGTCGAATGCACACAAAAGTCAATCTGATGGAAGAGCTCAAGAAAGTTCAGCGCGTGATCCAGAAGAAGATTCCCAGTGCACCGCACGAAATTTTACTGGTACTCGATTCCACCACGGGTCAAAATGCACTCTCACAAGTGCGAATGTTCAAGAATGAAATAGGAATCAGCGGATTGATTTTGACCAAACTGGATGGCACGGCGAAAGGCGGCATCATCGTCGCAATAAGTGAAGAACTGCAGTTGCCGGTGCGCTATATTGGCATAGGTGAAGGGTTGGATGACTTGCGCCCGTTCGATCCGGATGAGTTTACCAATGCGTTGTTTTAGATTGATGCTGGTTTGATCGCACGGGATGTTTCGCTCAGATATTGGATAAGAGCAGGAGTAAAATTATGGATGGAGCCCTTGCAGGCTTTAAGGTTTTGGATTTATCCCGCCTACTTCCCGGTCCGTTTTGTTCCATGCTGCTCGCGGACCTGGGAGCAGATGTTCTCAAAGTAGAAGACCCCAAAGTTGGTGACTACATACGCTGGTGGCCGCCGAAGGTCGGTCGGAATAGCGGCTTCCATGTGGTCCTGAACCGCAACAAACGTTCACTGACGTTAAATTTGAAGGCCGCAAAAGGCAAGGATATCTTTAAACGGCTGGTAGAAGATGCGGATGTCGTTTTAGAGGGTTTCCGACCGGGGGTCATGGACCGGTTGGGGGTGGGTTACGAAGCGCTTAAAGAAATCAACCCGCGCCTTGTTTATTGCGCGATTACCGGCTATGGCGTCGATGGAATTCGCTCTCAGAGGGCAGGCCACGACATCAACTACCTGGCTCTGAACGGGGTTCTGTCCTACAGCGGGAAATCTAATTCTCCTATACTGCCGGGAGTGCAGATTGCAGACATAGGAGGAGGAGGTTTACTGGCAGCTTTCAGCATTGTGACCGCATTGCTTGCCCGAGAAAGGTTGGGTAAAGGACAATTTATCGATATTTCCATGACCGATGGTGCAATGGCCTGGAACTGCCTGCGCTGGGGGAGTTATCTGGCAGATCAACGAGTGCCTTCGCCTGGAGACGATTTTCTAAACCATGGCTTCGCCTGCTACAACGTTTATGAAACGCAGGACGGCCGTCACATGTCGCTGGGGGCCTTGGAACCACAATTCTGGAAAATATTTTGCGAAGTTGTAGAACATCCCGAGTGGAACCAGCCTGATTATTTCGAACCTGGACCCCATCAGGAAGCATTGCAAAATCATATCGCCCGTCTCTTCAAACAGAAGACACAAGCAGAATGGATCGAATTATTTTCAACAGTGGATTGTTGCTGCGAACCCGTTCTCAATCTGGCCGAAGTCATGGACGATCCGGGGATGAAGGCAAGAGGGATGATTGTTGAAATGGTCCATGAGAGCTGGGGAGCCTACCGACAGCTCGGCATTGCCCCGAAACTCTCCCTCACCCCCGGTACCATTTACAGCCACGCTCCTGAACTGGGTGAACACACCGAAGATGTTCTAAAAGGGATTGGCTACTCATCGGAGCAAATCGAAAAATTGCGATCAGTGGGAACTGCGTAGCAAGCCGCCCACTCTAAGAGCAGCGCAGGGTTTGAGTCCTACAGGTTCATGCAGGAGTGAAGTCCTGCGCTGCGAGTACGATCGATCGGGATGTTAGGTATGTCCCGGTCCTCAATCACCGGCTATGCCCGGGCAGAGTAATGGTAGTACAGCTTTTGTCCGGACCGCAGGTCTTGGTCGTGGCCGTGGGACCGCAAGCTTCTCCCGTGGAAGATCCCATGGCATAACTGACTTTGCTCAGCACCCTCTCGAAGGTCTCACTCTGGCAGCTGTCGCATTTCATTTCAAAAGATTCAGATCCGCTGGAAACAATAACTTCCTGTATCTGTCCGCACGAGACGCATCGAAACTCATAGATCGGCATTAACTTCTCCTTGCTAGCTTTGTTCAGGATTTTAGCACCTTGCGCGAACAATAACCGAGGGTATCGAAACTGTCAATCATCTGCTATAAAAGCGCAGCAATTCTCATTTTGGTTAGGAGCTTGCCCGATAATTGGCCGAATGGTGTCTATTGTCATTGCCGAATGGTGTCTATTGTCATTCCGGCAAGCTTTAAGCCGGAATCCAGGCCCGCACCAAAAAAGGATTTCCGTATCATGGATTCCGGCTTAAAGCTTGCCGGAATGACGGCGTCGTGAATTCTCGGGCAGGCTCCTAAGTTCATAGTACAGCAAAATGAGAATTGCTGTCTGATTTGCGGTTTTTCAGGAACTTTGCCGATGACAGTAATGGCTTACTGAGCGCATACGATCGTTCCCGCAAAGCATGTCCATGTTCCCGACCGTTGCATGTTGTGTGCGGCTAAGTACTGTGTGTTATAAACACGGTGACGCATTGTGTCATTTCGAGTGCAACGAGAAATCTTAAACCTGCTTTTATCTGAAGATCTCTCCCTACGGTCGAGATGACTCTGTATTTATGAAACGGTGCACTAAGTAATACTGATCATAATTTGACTTACTTTTTGCTTCCAGTTAACTTCAAACAAAAACAGCAAACAGGAGGCTACAGTTGCGATGGAATCATCCATCACTGTTAAAGGGCAGATTGTGATCCCCACGTCCTTACGGCGCAAGTACGGCATCAAGCCGGGCACTAAAATTCAGATCTACGATGATGGAGAACGCATCATCCTTAAACCCGTCACGGATCAATTCTATCGCAAACTCCGTGGCTCCCTCAAAGGGAACAAAGCACTGCAAGCTTTGATGGCTGACCGCGCCATGGAAAAAGTGATGTAGTATGCACACACATTTTATCAGGTTCTCGCCTCCGTAACGGCTAGAGCAGCAGGAAATATCGTTTTGTGTATGGTCACACTGTGTGCACCCACAACTGAGGCCACCTGCTTCGGCTGCTGCCCTCCGATTCGGCCGCATCACTACGATCCTCTAGATTATATCGGCAGCCTGCGCAGAGAATTCACCGAGAACAGGAAAACATTTCTCGAAAATGGGCCGATCTACCGCCCCATCGTGGGATATTCCTGCTGGGCATTGGGATTTCTGGATGCCAAAGGCCGCAAAGTAGGCTGCCTGTTGCATCCGGCTCGAAACAACGGACGGGATCTGCGAGGACTGGTCGACTACGGCCGCAAATGTGAGCGGGAGAGCTGTGTCCCGGCCCGAATTTTCTCTCAATTGTCGGAACAAGGTCAACGATTTTGGCTGCCTTTGGTCAATGGGCTGAACAGTTTCTACTTCTCCAGCCGTCGTGCCAATCCTCTGTTCCACTTACTGGAATGGGGGATAAAGCTGCTGGAAATTGCTCGTTTGCATGGCTGCCTGGTTGGCTGGAGCTCGACTGAAGTGCTCGCGCATCGCAAGTTTCTTCCTGGCCTCCAACATTCGTCCTCGAGCATGCCGTTACCTGTTGGTCAAATTGCACAATCACAGCACCATTTTCGATTTGTCTGACGAGCAGTTGAGTTGTTGGTTGAAGCAGATTCTTTCAGCAGCATCCAGCTTTGCCGCAATCCAAAGGCATTCCGCATCGGGCACAGAGGAACGCTACGTTCACCAGTTACCCATGGAGGATGATTTCCTCGACTTTCTGCGGTTTGGGATTGGCGCACACAAAGCCTCGCTGAAAGCTCTGGAACATCTAAAGGCTTACATAGACGATCTAATCCGCAAAAGCATTTCGGCACTAAATTGAGCGATTCCATCGGACGACTGGTAATTTCCATCCGGAAACTCCCAACCTCTCCCCCTCGATGGCGAGAGGTTGGGTAAGGGGGGGTGCAACTTCAAGGGCTTACACCCTCACCTCGACCCTTTCCCTCGTTATGGAAGAGGGAGTTTCACATGGAGACTGCCACGAAATTTCAGGAGAGAATCCACAAGGAGAAGAGGAACGTTTCGTAACTTCTTAAAAAGTGCAGGCAGGGACGAAAAGTGCGGAACAAGAAGGAGACTCTATGCTGTGCATAGGGTGCATGAAACTAAACAACCCTCGTCTATAAGACAAGGGGTTCAATAACGGGTTGATTAAAATCAACAGGGTTCAAAGCCGGACTCGCTATAGCCGTCATGCCGGACCTGATCCGACATCCAGAATTCCTGTGCTTCCTATTCCTTGATTCTGGCTCTGAGGCCGGAATGACAAGTCGCCCGGCGACAACCTGAACTTTGCTTCGCCTGAAGGCGAGGGGTTTTAACCATCCCCGATGGGGACACCAACGATTGACATACCCAAGATTCCGGAAGAAGAGAAAAGCGAGCTACTCGATTTGCTGCTGGAGTGCTGGCAATCTTGCGAAGGTGGCTACATAATCGATGATCGGGCCGACGCAGTCGAGACACGTTCACCAGCTTGAAGAAAACGTGCCGCAAGCTCGGCATTTCTTTCTGAAAATATCTATACGACAGAATCAAAGGAGTCGGGGCCATTCCGAAGTTGACCGATCTGATGACGACCCGTTTGCTAGAACCTGGATAGAGCAGATTCTTTCATAATGTCGGCGGCCCACAGTCAACCAGTGTAATGACTGCAATAACGCTTTAATTCTGTACCCCCCGCACGGGTTCAGCCCACACTTATTGAGAAGTGATTTCAACTCGACTTTGGCCAAATCAGACAGCCTCCGAGAGCAGGCCAAGCAATTGATCGACCACATCGGGGTTGAATTGGGTAGAGTGTGGTGTCGATACTGAGTCGACAAAATACTTTGCAGCCCACAATCTGCGGCGCACAAAGGCCAGGACGTCGGAAAAGGTTGCTTGCTCTTTTCGATACCAGGCTGTTTGCGCGACAGGGAGCTTACCATCGGCTACCAGGCGCAGTGCCATGAGGGCAACCAGTGAGAAGAGACCAAGCAAGCAAGGGGTAGTGCGGCCGATGGCGCGATTGGACCACTGTCTCTGGGTTTCTACGCCAAGATGTGCCCGTACTTCTTCGAATGTGACTTCGATGTTCCATCGGGTTACGAACCATTCGATAATTCGCTCAGCCGATGCTTCCAAGTCGGTGCAGAGGATGGGGGTGTCCTCGAACTCGCCGGCTGGGTCTCTTACCACAACCCAGCGGATGGAGGCCGGCGATTGTCCCGAAGTGTGCCAGAGGCTGGTCCCAGAGAAAGCGAGGACTTCCTTGATCGTTCCATTGTACCAGCGCACCGACAGCTTCTCCCAAACCGTTGCTGGATCGGTGAGGCGTTGTTTGAGGGATGGTTGGCGTTTTCCCTTCTTGGGCTTGCGTCCGCGTTTGCCTGGTATCGGCTCGGGAGGCGGATCGTAGAGTTTGGCATTCCAGCGGAAGCGCGCAACCAGTGTAACGGGATTGGCAAAGGAGCGGCAGCACTGAATCAACTCCACCGCGGCATAGGCGCCATCGCCAATGACAACCATGGCGCGATGGGAATGCCAGCGGCGTATGAGCCGTAGTGCGGAACAAACCAGATCGATGACGCTTCTGTGTCGTTTTCCAATCTTTTGACAGGTCTTCTGGGAAGGAGCTTGCACTGTGTAGAAGGGCAGCGCCCATGGTCGTTTGGACGAAGGCAGTTGCACCAGCAACATCATCGCCACCCAACGGAGGCCGTAGCAGTGCACAACTTTGTTGCGAGAGGAGCGAACAGCGTCGCGAAAGGCGCCTTTGGTCTTGATCTTGTCGCCCTTGCGCCGTTCGATGGTCTCGTCCACAAGCACCAGCAACGGCGCTTCTTTTGGCAACAGGGCCACCAATAAACCGAGCAAGATCTTGGAGGCAAACCATGCATGCCACACTGCACGGTTGAGTACTCGGTGGTAGTTGGTGAAGTGTCGCTCCCAGGTGAGGCCCATGGCGCGCAAGGCCGCAGTCACGGTCCGCTTTCCACGAGCCAGGATGGCACCCAACATCAGAAGCTGAGCATGATTCCAAACAGGACGACTGAACACAGGTGCGAAGAGCACCAAGACTTCCTGGACTGGAGTGGGCATGGCAAACATACAAATCCTCACGGTGTTGGCGGTAAAATAGACCAATACCGTAATGGATTTGTAAGTGCTTGTCCGGCTTAAACATTTTGTTTTTCACCGTATCACACAACTTTTTTGAGAGTTGGGGCATCCAGATATCCCCGACTCGGAAATGGCCAAAGTCGAGTTCAAGACACTGCGTCCAAAACTCGGCTGGGATCCCGGCCAGATGAGCCGTCCCTGTCGAATCTATGATCTCAGGCACACATTCGCCACTCGCCAACTCAGGCTCTGGCAAGATCAAAAAAAGAATGTCCCCCTCTCTTTTGTCGGCACTCTCAGTCCATATGGGACACACAAAAGTCTCCGGTATCTGCTGATATTTCAGTGCAATTCCGGAGCTCTTTGCCGCGACCGCAGAAGCTTTCGAGCAATATGCGCGCCGGGATCAAGGAGGCAAGAATGAATCACTCCATCAATCCTGGCAGGGCTGTGGTCGTGGGAGAAGACGGAGGCCTTGTTGTGCGAGGTGATCGATCATTATCGAACCGTGAAGAACTCATCCGGCCTAGTCTGGGCATCCCTCAAGGCCGACCGGTGTCTGTCCGTAGCATTCTTGAGAACGATATAATGACGATCAACCTTTCCTCTCACGAAGGCAGGAGACTTGGCCGTCTGCATTAGAACAAAGAAGATGCTGGATTACTCCTTCAATGGACTTACGATTCCTTGGTGTTGGGCATAACCTTTTTCTTTACAACTCAAAGGCGAGTGGTTAAAGTGGCTAGAAGGCTGCTAAAGGGGGAGCGCGGCAACGAAATCTATATCTTGCGATTAATGGCGACATCTAATTTTGTTACTCCCAGCATTCCATTTTGGCAGTCTCGTAAGCTCCAGTCCAATTTAAACTCAAGACGAACCAGAGGAGGAACAAAATGAAGACTGCCAATCGCAAGTTTTTAGTGTTGTTGGTTTTGGCCATGCTGATGGGATTCGCTTCTACCGAAGCATGGGCCAGTTCCAGCGATCCCGCCAGCCCACCGGATAGTCCCCCCATCAATATCACCTCTCTGATTTGGAACCATGGCGGACAGGGCGATGCGTTGCTGGGAGATTACTACCGTGTGCTCGTCGGCAGCGCATTTGATCCCGGCGGCACCACGAGTTTTGTGCCCTATGTGTCGATTGAAAATGTCAGCGACAAATGGGTGGCGGCCTTCATTAGACTAAGGGCCGGCAGATACAGCATAGAGGTGATGCGGATTCCTATCCTTCTCTCGCCCCACGACATATTCTGGTTCCAATTGCAGCCAACCGCTGATGCATCCGGCAATATTACGGATCTGCGTGTCATCAGCATGGACACCAATACTCTTGCCCGAAGTGGCCTACCCACAACAGGAGGAGTGTATGATCAGCAGGTCAGTCTCAGTCTACTGAATGAGTTTTCGCTCTTGCCGGCTGAACAGAAGTCGTTTAATGAAGCGGCTTGGGGATATATTGAAGTGTTTGGCCTGTTTGCTCTGGATGAGTTGGGGCCCGATCCAGACAACCCTGCCTTCGCCACCTTCGTTACCATCATGAATGAGCTCTGGACAGGAGCAGGCACTGGCGGCGCACCATCGTTCAACGGCCAGGTGGCAAAAGATGTGGAGCAGTATCTAACCGGACATGTGTTCCTGGGCGATTTCGCAAACGGTCTGTATTTCGGCTACACAATGAGAGCGATAAGGGATTTCAGAACAAGTTCCCTCCCGCATCGAGATATCGATGCAGTAAAGCTCGCCGTTGACACGCCGCCGCTTCGCCCCGGCTCGGCAGGCGCGGGCACAAATGCCGGTGGCGCAACCATAGATCCTGCAACAATCATTTACGACCAGGCAGACGACGATGCTTACACCGAACCTGATTGGGCCACCAAGTTCGGTCCAACCTGGAACGATGGAGATGACTGGGCCGGCACTGGAGTGTTTCCGGTTGATTCATGGAGCATGGACGACATCGATGAAGCTTTCATCAAGCAGAGCATCCAATCGAGCTATTTCAACACCGGCTTCAGCACAAATACTTACACGCTATTGGCCCTGACGTTCCCAACCAAATATCTGCATTACTTCTTTGATTGCGCCTATGGCGGACTTCTCAACGGCACGACCTGCCTGGGTGGGACCGACCTGCTTAGTCGAGGAGAATGGCCGGTGAGCAATCTTGCGGCAGCCACCAGCGCCAGGAATCAATTGAACATAACAACGCTGATGGGGAGCGTGACAGTGATTTTTTCGGCGTGGAATACGGAGGAAGATGAACCCAGCCTTATCACAGGGGGTGCCAGTGCTTTGCTGCCCTATGAAGTGGATTTTGTGGCGATAGGAGACCAATCGGCCAGCCACCTTTCACCTTGGGGATTGCTGGTAAACAATGGCTCCACTCCCTTCGATCAAGTCACCGCAAGCGCTGACGGAGCAGGAAATACGTTTATTGCAGGCCAGTTTATGATGAGCGGTTTCAGACTCGGAGGAGGAACGTCCACTGGGGACCCACGCACGGCGGAATGGAACGGTATCGGCTACGGTGGCTACGCCAGGGTAGCCTTTCAATTGCTGAGCAGGCTTCAAACCAACGGCAATGATCAAATCATCCCGGTTACCGCCCAGGTGATGGATTTTGATTTTACGACTTTCTCTCATGCCAGGGCCTTCGACCCGTCTTGGAGCAATCCAACGAACTAGTGGCGGTCCAGATCAAGAATTGAACAGTCTGATGTGTTCTTAATATCGCCAATTAAAAACGGTAAATTGATTTAAGCGGGTCTTTTGAGTAACGAAGACCCGCTTGTTTTTTGCCCGAGATGTATACGGCCAACCGGCGGTGTCGAGAGACCTCCCCCGATGATTCATCCCCTTCCACACTTGCTCGCCAAACGACTCCGGGAAAAATGGATCACCCGAAACTCCTAGCCAAAGATATTTGAAATTTTAAAAGCTTGAATTCCATCGGTCGTTCGTCCAAAGATTGTTTGGCGAACGAATCTCATAAGGAGGAACAACCGATGGAAACCTTGGTGCAACTTTTCGGATCGATGATGACTTTAGTATACCACTGTTTTGATCGAATGGTAATCAACGGATACCTTTCTACGCTATCGCGCCCTGAGCAGGTCGTCTATTTTTTCAAATACGTGCTCGCTCAACAGTGCATTACCAAAGAAGTTTTGTCGGCACGCACCAAGCACTACAGTTGTTGGGTTGACTCAATACGCGAAGAACCACCGCATTCCGATCGAATGGGCGCAAGCAGGCGTTCGCAAGGAAGATTACGTGCGGCCCTACCTCAAGAAACTGGAGCGGAAGAACCGCTTTGGCGTCTATTTCATCTTGAAAAGCATGGAACAGGGCCACACCTTCCGATCAGTGGAGCCGAAATACCCAACGAATGACCCCAACTATCGCATCATAAAAAAGAATCACAGCCGGTTTACCCATTACTACTTCTATATTCGTGACGAAAAGCTGGGCGCCATGTGTATCCGCGTAGCTTCTTTTCTTCCCTTTCAAACGACCTGTTACATCAACTGCCATAATTACATCGAGCGAGAACTGTCGCGCCTCGGAGTCTCTTTTCGAAAAGACGATAACGCTTTCCTTTCCGTCAGTGACCCCACTGCCGTCCAAAAAGCTGCCGACAGCTTGACATCACAGCTAATTGCACAATGACTTGACTATTGGACATTGATCGTAGGGCTTCGATCATCGCCGATCGTAGGACCCAAGTTCTCGAAACAGGAACGTAACCGGATGAACCTGCGCCGCTTTTATGTCATGTCCCAGATCGAGTACTGCCACAATTTCATTTTCCGTCAAAATTTTCCAATACGAAAACTCTTCCAACGTTCTTGTGAACTCGGCCTCTTCAGCTTAACGGCCAACAAGGTGTCCAACATGTTCGGAACCCGGATCACCAAGCAGTTTAAAGGCAAGCTCCAAGTCATGCTGGAACGTCTCGATCAAGCTCACCATACTCTTCGAGCCTATTTCAAAAACTCCTTTGTCAAACAGCACGAGAAATATCGCACCTTCTTCCGAATGGAGGTCTGTACCAACAACACCCCCGACATCAGGGTTCGAAAAAGGTCTATCGAAATTCTCGACAGGTTCGCAGGTCTCCAGGCAAACGCCCTCAATGCTCATTTCGACTTCCCACTTTTTCAGCGACTCGCCTTACCCATAACACAATGCGACACACGCATTGCCGGCATCAAGATCCACGATACGCGCATGATCCGCCTGATGGAAACCATCATGCACGCCGGAACCTGTCTCAGCGGATGGACTAGTTCGCTTCTTCATAAAAACATCGTCGCTACTTACCAACTGCCTGAATACACAATAAATCAGCTCCGATATGACTTGCGTAAGATGAAAGCACCTGGACTGGTTGAACGCGATGGTAACCACTACTCTTACCGACTAACAGAAAAGGGGGCAAAGTAGCCGCCACGTTTGTTCTCTTTCACAAACGAGTATGTGGTCCACTGGCTAACAGCCTCTTTCATCATCGGCCAGATAAGCTCCATCTTATACACAGCTCACTTGAAAAAGTATGTCATAGGGCCGATGATTCAATCAAAAAAATTGTCGCATTATTAGCCGCTTAGCAATGTGAGAGATGAACTCTCAGAGTGAAATGGTAAGAATCTAGCAATCCCGCCCTTCCACACGGAAAATAACTCTACCCATATGCCCCACCGCTTCTGCATGCACGCCCATTTTCGACCACTTTCATCTGATTGTTCGTACAGGAGACGCGCCAATTTCAATGATCATACGCCGTTTGCTGATGGGTACGGGATTAGTTGCAAGAGACGCCACCCCTGGCACCGCTTTGTTTTTCAGAATCGATACCCGCACTAACCTAATCAAAGGGTTGATATCGGTCACTTCCTAGCAGTAGCGGGAAACTTTTGAGTGTTCCCAGCAGTTAACATTCCGCGTCCCCGTAAACTCCCCGAACCGACGGTGCGCAGGCCATGTCTAAATCCAGGCAAGATGGTCTCCAGCTGATTTTTTTGGTCGAATCCTTTATCTTACCCTTCCCATCGATTAGAATGGTTCGGGTAATCGAAAATCAGCAACCGGAAAAGCGGGCTTCAGCTCGCTTACAGTTTCTTTAAGGAGTCGAAATTTCCGATGTCATTTTCCGAGAACACAAACGCACGGGCAGATTCTATTGGCTATCCTGCTGAATGGGATTCCGATACCCTTCGGCAAAACTGGCTTAATCACATACAGGCTTTAATCGAAGAGCAGGAAATCTCCATTCCTTTGAAGCGAATCGAATATCAGCTGGAGCAAAGCACAGTTTATCACGACATCATGCAACGCTGGCCTAAAATGGACGGCAGCCAGCGGCTGAAGGCATGGAAAATTTTAATGGAATACAGCGAACAAGCCGCTCGAGATATTCTCCCCACCTGCGTGCAATGCGGCGAATGCTGCCGGAAGGGGAGTCCCACGCTCCACGTTGAGGACCTCGAGCTCATGAGGGAAGGCAAAATTTCCTGGGATCAATTGGTGACCCTTCGCCAGGGTGAGCCGGTAAGGTCTCCCTTGGAGCAGAAGATTTTCTTTTTGCTGGATGAACGCATCAAAGTTCGAGAAAAACCAGGAACGCAGGAGTGTGTTTTTCTAGAAGGCTCGACCGACCGCTGCTCCATCTATACCGACCGCCCTCTTCAATGCCGCGCCCAGGCTTGTTGGGACGATTCCGAATCGAAACAACTGGCCGAGCAAGCGTACTTGACTCGCCGCGATATGTTCGGCAATGTGGAACTGCTGCTTGATCTCATTTCAAAACACCATGAACGCTGCTCTTTTGCCAAATTGCAGGACGCGGTCAAACGCATCGAACAAGACGGCGAAAATGCCGCTGACGAGTTGGTCGAACTGCTGGCTTATGAGGACCATTTTCGCAATTTTTTCAGCGAACAGTTCAACATCCCCCAAGAGAATCTGGATTTGGTGTTCGGAAGGAGTTTCACCGATCTTGTCCCGATCTTCGGCTTGCGCGTTGAAAAAGACCCGGACGGAACGCGGCGGCTGGTCCCTGATCAGACTCAGTGATGGACTGGGAGCTTGTCCGAGAATGCCTCTTTTGTCATTTCGAATCACGCCTTGGCGTGATGAGAAATCTGTGAAATCAGCCAATGGTAGGTCAGGTTGCAACCAGCGGGCGCTACCTGACACACTCTTCGGGGTGCCCGCCACATTCTGGGTTGTCAGAGAGTGCTTCGCACACCCTGACCTAGTTAGTCTTCATCCGGAAACCCTGGTTTTTTGGCTGTTGTACAAGGGGCAGGATTTATTCCCGCCTGCAACCGGTTGGAAATGCACGCTTTCTCTGGCGGGGATAAACCCCGCCACTACAGTAAGATGAAGTCAGACATAGCATCCAACATCCGGCATCCAACAACTATTCCTCCCCGCGTTCGGGTCGAATCCATTCGCCGATTTCAGTATATTCCTGAATAACTGCCTTCAACTCTTTGCGGCGTCTCAGGAATTCATCTTTCATCTGCCTAAGCCAGTCGGCATGTCGTTTGACATCTTCGTAGCTCAAGAATAAGGGATGCTCCCCCGGAGCGGTTTGAATAGCAATCCCCTCTCCCCTTGTTTGATACTTTCCGGAACTGCTGCAGAGCATACAGCGAACTCCTTCGTCAGGAAGAAACCGAAACGTGTCTCCGCCGCAAACCGTGCAAGTTGGGATCTCTGAATTGTCCTGCTGCGCACCGTCGACCAGAAGTTTTGCCAACCTGGCGGCAGCAGTCCTTCCTCCGTTCTTTAGAAAAATCTCACCCGGCAGAGCGCCATATACAACTTCTGAGCCTCGCAGGTCCCCCAGCGATAGTTTGATGAAACTTTCAACACTCAATTTCGTGCGACCCTCCAGTCCTTCGATGCCGGCGATGGCTGCCCCTACAGCGGGTTTTTGCCATAGTTTGTCAATATGGGCGTAGAAGCTCAGTCCTCGATCCAAAAACCTTTTTAAGCTGGCATTGGCCGACAGCAGATAGGTGGGAGCGGCCACCACATAAGCATCCGCATCAATTAGAGCGTCCAGTACGAGAGAAAAATCGTCTTGCTGGGGGCATTTGCCGTCTTCGAATAAGCACTGGTAACACGCCCGGCATGGACGAATATCCAATTCGGGCAGGCGCACCAATTTCAGCCGCCAGTCCCCTTCCAGTTGTCTGTAGAGTTCCTTCACGAAAAGTTCAGAGTTGCCGAATTTTCTCGGCGATCCCAAGATCCCAAGCAAGGTCTTGCTCATAAAGTCTCCTCCAAATCCAGTAGGTATGATCCTTATTGCCACCATAAAATCTTGCATCACTCTTGCGGCGGCACTTTGCCATCTCTCTTTGCAGCGCGCCCTTTCCAGCCTGCCCTACAAAAGCCTGATTAGAAAAATATGAACTCAAATTTAAGATTATAGTATGCCGGGTTCTGAGATCGAACGGAATAAAAAAAGCTAGCCGGAGGGGCTAGAACCGGCTAGCTTTTGAGGAGGAAAGAGTTGGTTTCTCTTACGGAATTAAAGAGATGCAATCTCAATGCCAAATCCATGGTCAATTTCTTATTAATTGGCAAGTTACTGATTAAATTAGTTTTATTAAATATTTTTGACTGCAAGATCCATGACCTTTCTTGCCACAATCCGCTTGGAACCCGGACAATCGCGCCATATTCAAGCCATAATCACGCCAACCATCAATTACACCCGTATTACAATACCGTAATTAAATCGTAATTTAAGAAAATTCAATCACTTGCTGCAATCTCTCGCTTCGGCGAATAATGCGGACCGCCGGCAAAGGTTGAACCCCTCTAGACACATGGCGTGGTTCTTGCAAAATAAATATTGTAATCTTAATCAGCTTCGGTTGATGGAAAGCTTGAAAAAGGCAAACCACTCGAAAGAGTGGGACGCAAAGCCACTGGCCTAAGTCCCGCAGCGGGCGGGATACGGCAGCAGGGTTGCCAGGCGCACACAGCACCTCGGCTCCATACGGTGTGCGTCGCACATCTCAGCACACGGAGCGGCAAGCAGGTGCTTCCATGACAGCCTACCCTATCTTCCCGTCCCTGACAGCCGGCAAAACTTCAAGCATTTTGCATCAACGGATGCGACGCGAGTTTGATCAGTAAGCGGCTGCATAGATTACCTCGTTTTTTGTAGCCGCAGGAAGGATGATGTTATGGGCCATAAGGCCGGCTTCACCTTGGTTGAATTGATGATCGTCGTGGCCATCACCGCCATACTAGCTTCAGTTGCCATACCCGCTTATGTCAATTACGTCAATCGCACCAAGCAGAGCGAAGCGATCGTTGCTCTTATGACCGCTAAGATGGATCAAGAGATTTTCTGGGCTGACGCCTATCGATACGCGAGTACCATTAGTTGCTTACAGTCTTTTGGGAATTCATGCGGCGCCAACGCTTATATGTATCCGAATGCAAAAGGCTACAAGATTTTGATTCAGTCTGCCGACAGCAATAATTTTACAGTCATGGCAGAGAAGAAAATTTATGACTATGCCGGAACCGATCAAATCACAATCAGTGGAACGAACCAGAATCCTAGTGTATTGAACCCCGATGCCATCGGATATTCTCTTTTCAAGTGGCTGTTTGATTAAGAGGTTGCCAAGAATGCTTCATCTCGCCATTCCTGCAAACAACCATGCCTCAATGAGGGGCATAACCAGACGTGGAAATCCCGTAAGTCCATACGACCGTCATTCCCGCACGCTTTTAGCGGGAATCCAGCAAAAACGGCCCGAATACTTGCTTAACCTCTATGATGAAGGACTTTTATCCAAACAGGAAGGATTCAGAAAAAACACTTCCAGGGCCTTAAGGTCGAAGATACTGCTTCGGCGATCCGATATTTTTTTGAACTATTTCAGATGTTTCATCATTGCCACAATGGCCTGCCTGATATTTTGCAATTGCTCAAGCCATGAGGAGCAAAAGCCTGAGCACAACACAAAAGAAAACACATCACACCCATCAGCCCTAAAAAGGACTTCTGCCGGCAGAGAGACCAGCGCCAGCCCAGCTGGCAGAGAACTAAAAAATGGTGAAATCGGCACGAGTTCGTCAGATCTGAAATTCGAAGTCCGCTTGGAACCGGAGACTCCTGTTACGGGAGATCGACTCACTGCCAAAGTGAAATTCAGCACTGACCTGGAGAACAATCTAACTCTCAACTACGTGTGGCTGATCAATGGCGAGAAGGTACAGGAATCAGGAGAGCCAAGCCTGAACAAGACAATCCACTGCGACGATTTTGTGGAATTGCAGGTCAACCCCATTGACGACCAGTCCTCGGAGAGCATCAAGAGTTGTTCGACCTTTGTGGGGAACGCTCCGCCGGAACTCAAGCTGGTCAGCCAAAATCTCGATGAAACAGGCCTGTACCAAGCTAAGATCGAAGCATCCGACCCGGAAAAAGATTCCATAAATCTCACTCTGACAAAATCTCCGGCCGGAATGCTCATCGATCAGCAGGCTCAAACTGTCAAGTGGACTGTGGCCCCCGATCAGCAGGGGGCATTCGACGTTGCTCTATCGGCAAAGGACGGGCGAGGCGCCGAAACTCTTTTGACATATCAGATTAAGGTGACCTGGCAGGAAGGCGAAAGGAATAAAAATCATGAAACCTCTTCAGCAGAAACTAAATAGCCACGGCTACACTCTGACCGAGACGATGGTCGTGGTCGCCCTGGTAGCCATAATGAGCGGCTTCGGGTATTCCGGGTTTTCCTCTTGGATAACCAAAGAAAGAGTCCGTTCCACGGCCAACCAATTAGCCGGGAATCTCAGAGAGGCTCGAATCCGCTCCATTGAAAAGCATACCACTCACTCCCTGGTCTACGACAGTGATATCAAAGAATACAAAGTATTTATTGACGCTGATGGGGACCTCAATTGCGATGAGGGAGAAAGCGAAGTCCTCAAGGTCAACATTAATCCGGCAGTGTCGAAAGTCCTGATGAAAAACCCTGAAGATTTGGCTTTCAGCTTTGATGTGAGGGGCTTTCCTCTACAGCAGGATTCTATTGTGTTATTGAACCGGGATGTCGACCCTGCGTTGGTTAGCTGCATAAACAACGACTGTTGCAGGATGCTGAGTGCTCAGAACGGTCTGAACTGCGGCGATGATCTTTGCTGTGCAGTTTGCGTCTCATACGGAGACGTTAAGGTTGTATGCAATGACGACTATTAACAAAAGCCCCGGCTTCACTTTAATAGAAGTGATGGTTGCCCTGACCACGATGGCGATAGCCTTCCTGGCGGTCTGCGCCCTGCACCTGTCCTCCTTTAGGACGGACATCAGGAACCGGGACGAATCGCGTGCTCTTTACCTTGCAAATCGGAAAATCGAAGAATTTCGCTCACAGGATTTTTCTGACGTATCAGTGGGAAATGCAGTTGATTATAGTAACTATCCCTTTGTGGTGGCCTGGGCTGTAACTCCCCCTCAGGCTTGGAGAAGAGATGTTATCGTAGCGGTGTGTTGGCCGGAAAAGATCATGTTCGTAGGAGGACATAACTCGCCCACTGATGGGGAGTGGCAATGCTCGCAGGACGGCTGCACCGGGACAGGATGTCGTTATGTCCAGATGGCAACAATCATTGCTGACCTAGATTAAGGACTACAGGTGCGATGAGGCATTGTAAGAAGTATAGAGTCGCAAACGATCACGGAATGACGCTGGTAGAATTGATGGTCGCGATTGGCGTGACTTTGATGGTCATGGGTCTTACCGTTTCCATTTTCATGGGACAGTACAAAAGTCAGATCAAGAGAGGCGACGCCAACCAGATTCAGGAATCAACGCCTCCAGTTGTTGAGCTTCTGAAGCGCGATCTCATGTTGGCAGGGTGGTCTGTTAGATCTGACATGGGATTCTATTTTGAGGATGGTGGATCTAGTGGCAGTGACAGGATCTACGTGAATGATCCGACTATAATCGATGAGCAGCACTCCAACGAAATTAGTAAGTTCATGAAGGAGGAATGTTCAGGTTGCCTGAAGACAGAGACCTTAAATCACATGGTAAGGCTCGACAGCGACACTGAAACGGCAAAGCTTGACATCGACGATGAAGAAAATGACAACGACACTACAGGTAAAGATTTTGCCAAATCGGTTTATCACTTCATAATGACAAGCTCTAGCGATCACAGGGTTGTTAGACTTGGGGATATCTTATTCGAGAACTGGTATGGTATCCCGGTTTTATACAATACCGAGGACACTCCGGCTTTCGTTGGTCTAAATCCAGGCACTCTTGTTGCCCCGGGAATATTTTATTGTGTGGATGATGGGAGCTCCTCGCAATGCCATCCCAATGGAAATCCATCGCAATGGGTGCTGCGACGCAGTGACCGCAACTCCAACGGGCGTCAGGAGATTGCTAAAAATGTGGTCGATTTGCAGGTTGCATATCGTGACGAAAACAGCCTTACCTGGTACGGCACCGCAGGCTGTGAGGATCGCAGCGATTGCTCTCCTACCGACCTTGCCACTCCTATTCCTTTTGATTCCAGCGCAATTGATTTGATCCGTGTCACATTGGTCATAAGAAGTGCGCATCGCGACAGAGCGCTTGCCAACAACCCCTCCTATTGCAGGCCTGCAGTTGAAAATCGCGACGCAGCAGCTGTCGGTTCCGATGAGTGCGGCTATACCTACCGCACCTATACAATCCAAGTTGTCCCCAGGAACACGTGAGCGATTCGCAATGCGTAGAAAGGCATGGGGAACAAATGCAAAGTTCGAAAGTGAGGATAAAATGAAGTTATCCAAACCGCTAGAAAACAACAAAGGAATGGCCATGGTGCTTGCTTTAAGCCTAGCAGGCCTCCTCAGCCTTCTTGGTATATGGGCGGTTCTCCAAACCAAGACAGCCTTCCGTGTCACAGCTGCAACCACACGGTACGAATCCGTATTCAACCTTGCAGAAGCCGCCCTTCAACTGAGTTTGCGCTCAGTACGCATGAACACCCCGTTTCCATCATCAGCGCACTTGAACAGTAGTGTTCCGGTTGCCATATCGTCAAACGTGCTTCCTGACTACGCCGCGGAGACGTCGCTGAGCGGCGGCACTGTCCGACCCGAAGTATTTTATACGGGTTATGACAAGAATCCACCCCCGGGCTGGTCCCTCAACTGGGCCGGCTATTCAGCGTTTCATAGCGTCAATTACATGTGCAGAGGTGAAGGTAGAGTAGCGTTGCCTTCGTCGCAAGGCGATGCAACAACTGCAGTGATTAGTTTTGCATCACGGATAACGCAATAACAGCACGTTGTTCTCGATTGTCTCTCGTACTTTGAAATCCCGAGCTACTTACACGAGGAGGGGGCTCATGCTGAAAATAATCAAGAAATGTAGCAAGTTGAGGAAGCATGCGGTTAGCTTTTCCATTGTAGTCATAGCTATCTTGTTATTGAGTCCCTTTCCCTGTTTTGCAAGTCTATGTTCCGAGCCCCCATTTGTCAGTGTGTCAATCGTTCCAAACGTACTTCTGGTTCTCGATAACTCCGCCAGCATGTACGACCTCGCCTATGTAGACGACAATCCAACCGAGTCCTATTGCTACGACGACTCCTACGAATCACCCTATGACAGCTACACAAGTGTTCCAGGCAAGACATACTATGGCTATTACGATCCGTCGGCTTGGTATGAATACTCCGGTTCACAATTCGTCGAGACTGGCACTCCTTCCATTACAAACTGTTATAACCGACCTGAGTCGCAGAGTGACTATTGTCTAAAAATTGAAGGTGAGAGCGTTCAGGCTGTGTTTCGAGGAAACGTTCTCAACTGGATGACAATGTCTAAGCTGGACGTTGAAAAAAGAGTCCTGACTGGTGGGAAGTATGAGGATGGGGTATTGATTGGAGAATCTAGAGGTTGCCTTGGAAGGAGGTTTATAAAAGAAATCAAATGCTGGGTCCAGAAGGGGCACGGTAATTCAAAAAAGTACGAACTGCATGGATCCGGGATTGTATTTGCTATAACGGGGAAAAATACCAATACAAATGAGGAATGCGATTCATCAAACCTTTTTGAACCGGGCGAAACAAGCATTGAAGTGTACAAGTTGCCCAACCCCGACGATACAGACAGTTGGGAAGGTTCAATGGAAGCCTGCATCGAGGCTATTCAACAGTTTTGTGACACCACTGAACATGGCGGCTTTGGTAAGGCACAAAACAACATCAAAGAGTGCCTTGGCTACAAACCAGGTGTGGGAGCCGACAAATGGGAAACCGATCCTGGCAAAGAACATCGTTACGGCTTTGCAGCGTTTATACATTCCGTTCATATCTGTTGGCATTTGAATCCTGCACATTCTCCCGGCAGGCCGACTCCCACACCGGGCGACATGCAGAGCATAATGTCTATCTGCAAGGGACAGTATGCTCACCTGAAAAAAGATCTAGAGGACTCGGATGATGAGGAAACAACTATTTGGGATCTTCTGGACGATCCACTAAACTCTTCCTTCATTTGCTCACGATATACCAGTGGTGATAACCAAGAAGTAGGAATAGGTTGGTGTTACACAGGTGACGGAACCACGCATAGTTGGGGAGATCCCCACAACCTTGACGGTGATTCCGACCCTGACGTTAATGATCCGGATGTCGAACCTGATACTTCAGATACTGAAGACTGTGTGCGACACCAACTCCTGAACTTCTGCTCCAGCAGCGAACTGCCCCTGGTTGTAGATCCCTCCGAAGAATTTGGATTGTGCGGCTCCAGCGATGACTCTTATGAA
This sequence comes from uncultured delta proteobacterium, assembly GCA_963781715.1. Classification (GTDB taxonomy): domain Bacteria; phylum Desulfobacterota; class Syntrophobacteria; order Syntrophobacterales; family Syntrophobacteraceae; genus Desulfoferrobacter. Next base: position 1,338,336 of record CAWAGW010000010.1, on the reverse strand, counting down.
TACGGCTATATCCCGGCAATGATCATAGAGTTGGGCGTACTGTCCCAACTCACCGAAGATGGTTGTCCCATTGCAATTTTTCAGAACACGAGAGCCAGCCAAACACCGACCGGACTTCTCCATAAAGTGAAATCAAAAGTAAAACTCGGACTGATGGTGAACAACCAGTATGGAAGTGCATTTGAACTCACAAGTGAGGATCGAGACAACTATGGTTGCACTGATGTTGATGCTGACGGCGGAAAAGTCTCTTCACTAATCACACTCGACAACGACGATGTGATCGATAAAGTCAACATTGCAACAGCTTTAAACTGGACCCCCATAGGTGAAACCTTTTATGAAATGACGCGCTACTTTAGAGGCATGTCACCTGCTTACCTTTCCGGCGAGGACTACTCCTGCCCTGTTGACGACTACTGCCAAAGCAATAATGTGGTCTTGATATCGGACAGCCATCCTACTCGAGACAAGAATGTTCCCGGCACAAGCTTTGGAACATCAACTGTCTCGGACGAATCCAACTTCAACGCTGAAAACGTTCTGACGAGTATTGGAGTCGATAATGATTTCAACGAGAAACTTCCTTTGGATGGCACAACATATGCCGTAGCAGCGGCATATTGGGGTCACACCTATGACGGGAAATGGGCTGGAGGAACCAACGACAACCCGAATGATAAGAATTTGAATTTTTACACAATCTTTGCGCTGGGAGGCACCCCTCCACCTGATGATGAAAACATTTTACGCCACATAGCCAAATATGGCGGGTTTGTCGACGGAAACAGCAACGGCTTGCCGGATACCGGCGAATGGGACGGGCATAACTACATTGAAGCAAAAGACGCCTTTCAATTGGAAAGCGCGCTCACCCAAATCTTCTACGAAATCGCTTCTGTTGGCGCAGCTGGAGCGGTAGCAACTGTAACTCAAGAAATGGAAAGCGACGACCTTTTGGTGAGAGCCGGATTTGAAACGGACGATCCCACTACCTCGAATATCGACTGGAAAGGTCACTTGGAAGTATATATCCCATACGAAGGGTGTTCGGGATATTCTACGCAGCCAGATTGCGAAAACATTGCAGGGTGCAGTTGGGTTGATAATAGCTGCACAGGAAGCATGTATAGTTTCCAACAACCCTCTAACTGGGGCAAATTCTGTTCGGCTTCGGATACCGCCAGTGGCTACTGTTGGGATGGCGGCAGAACAATGCCGGCTCACAGCTCAAGAACTATCTTCACTCTCCTCAACGGAACGCAAACAAGTTTTGCTCAAGCCAACGCAAACACGCTGAAGCAATATTTGGACAATGACGTTGACTTTCAAAATCTCGGCTGCAGTACCAAAACCTCGGACACCGCATGTGCGAGCATCAGCGGTTGCTGGTGGAACAACGATGAATGCCAGCCCGCAGCCAACAACTTGATCAACTGGGTAAGGGGAGACACAACCTACGACGGTGGAACCGCGCGAGACCGCAAAGGCTGGATTTTGGGAGATGTTGTTTATTCGACTCCGGTGGTCATTGGAGCTCCTTCCTTGGCTTCCGTCGATCCGGCAGTGATTGGAAGCGAGTGCACCAATTTCACGGGATGCAAAAATCTTCCACAAAATGATTGTAACAGCAACACCTATTGTGTATGGGCCGGTAACTCATGCAATGTAGATCTATCCAGTCAATATGCCGCTAAGTGTTTTTACACGTTTCGTGAGGCTAACCTGACCCGGAAGAAAGTTGTCTATGTTGGAGCCAATGACGGTATGCTGCATGCTTTTGTAGTTGGAAAGTATGACTCTTCGAACGACAGATGGCTGTATAGGCCATCGGAAGACAGTGAGATCGGCACAGAGCTCTGGGCCTACATCCCAAGCAATTTCCTTTCGGAGCTAAAAGAGCTTGCGAGATTATCCTACGGCAATGATCCCGGCTGCAAGCATCGCTACATGGTGGATCTCTCTTCCCAAGCATGGGACGTTTTCATCGACCATGACGGCAATCGAGAATGGAGAACGGTTATTTTAGGAGGAGAACGTGGAGGTGGTGATGTTTACTTTGCAGTTGACGTCACTGATCCGGATAACCCATCAGTTCTCTGGGAGTACTCCCCGATAAGGAATTTGCTGGAATTGGACGAAGATGGTACGACCTACGCATATTCATACAGCTATGATGATTACATGAAAATTAAAACCTTGCCCACTTCATGGTCCATGCCTTATGCCGGAAGACTCAATATCTCAAGCGCTGTCACCTTTCCAGTGAATACCGTCACTCCGTTGAATTCTTCGACACCCGCAGTGGGCTCATACTCCGAACAAGACGCAAGCGACCGATGGTTCGCATTTGTGGGTGGTGGGTTCAGACTATATGATTCGACGTCCATCGATTCCGAGGCTGTCGACCTGAAGGCTCTCCAGAAGCCGAATTTGTTCGCCATCGACATTGAAACCGGAAATAATATCCTGCAATATGTTTGGCCAAGAATTCAGCATGCATACGCCAGTGAGTGGCCGCCGCCATCGGAAGATGATGACATCAAGATTCCTTATTCCATGGCCAACACCGTTGCCTATGACCTTTGGGGTCTGAATGCGCAGGGCAGCCGGGTAACAATGCCTGACGGAGCAGTTGACCATATCTTTGTAGGCGATCTGAGTGGTCTTTTGTGGGGACTTAGAATCGATCCGGCATCTGCTTTCGGCTTGCAGATAGACCTCTGGGAAACTAAGAACGTTCCAAATGGAGCCTATGGGTACAGAGGTGCAAGGCAGCCCATAACGGTCACTCCAGTCGGTGCTTTGGACAGTGTCATGGGGTCAAGCAGTCTCAATCTGCATTTATACTACGGAACTGGAAAATTTGATGACATTGACGGTCCTGAAAACGACAAAAACGATGCCGCAACAATGTCGTTCTATGGCCTGACACTTCCACTCAACTCCTTCACTCCTTCTGGAACCTCCACATCCATTGAAGTCGGAACGTCACCCTCGTTTTTTACAGCGCGTTTAAACCGCCATGCGGGAGCCACCTATTGCACGGGACCGTCTGACGACTGGATAAATGTGGAGGGCCAAAGCTGCTGTTATGAATGCCTGCTTGACCTTATTGCTTCTGGTGAAAGGGTTGTCGATTCCGCGCTTGTGGCCAGTGCGATGGTTTTTTTTACGACATTTATACCTGATATGAATACATCTTGCAGCGCTGGAGGGAACGCCTATATTTATGCTGTTGATTATTTGTGCAGAAATCTCAGTATGGACCCGTTTGCAGAGTCGGGTCTATCTTACAGCTGGCTTGGTGAAGGCAACCCGACAAACGGAAGCCTGCCCGACGGCCAGCAGGCTAAGGCATTTCGAGCTCGCGTGGGGGCCGGCATGCCGAGCCGCCCGATTCTTGACTCATCGGGCAAATTTCTTTTCGTTCAAACGAGCGACGCCCGCATTCACAAAATAAAAGTCAAGCTGCCAGGCAATCCGTTGAAAGTTAAAGGCTGGAAAGAGGAGAATTAGGCTTTCGGCCTGTGCAAACCAGAGAATTCAATGAAAAAGGAGGGTGCCATGCTAAAGGGAAAACAAGGGGTCTGGATGAAACCGTCACGCACTTTTGCGGTATCGGCTTGCTTCTCTGTCCTCACAATGTGTTGTGTTATGTATCCCGCTGTTTCATTCGGCTTTGAAATTACGATCGATGTAGCGCCGAACGTCCTCAATATCGGTAGCAGCGGAGCATTGGTAACAGTTCATACGAATATTGCCTACGGCGATGTACAAGTATCCAGTGTGTATCTTAACGGTGTCCCGATCCAATTCGCGAAGATAGACAACCGCGGATACTTCGTTGCAAAGTTTTCGATGGAGGAGGTAAAGGGCCTCGACGGTTTAAAAATTGACAACTACAATGAACTTCAGTTGGTTGGGGCGACCAGGGACCGTGAAGCATTCGCCGGTTCTCAACAAATCCTGGTCATCGACGTACAACCTGCGGGGAAGCCATAGCTTAACCTAAATTATTGATCTTGGATGTTGCGCAACGCACCATTTCATGAAAAGCGTTTTCGGAACCAGAATCCAGCGGCACCATCCCGCCCTCTGACCGGGTTTGAACGACAATGAAGCTAAATTGAAGTTTCATAAGAGAGTAAAGATACGACCCCAAAGGGGCCGGCTTTGGATTAACCCTGGAAGGGATAAGCTATTGCATAATCAGAAATTCGAATCTCGAAATCCGAAACAAAATCAAAAATCCGAATTCCCAATGCTCAAAACAAACCAACTGACAACGTCCAAGTAATATTTGTTTTGGTCATTTGAATTTTGAACATTGGGATTTGCTTCGAATTTCGGATTTCGTGCTTCGAATTTATATCACCTAATTTTAGGCATAGCCTCTTGCCTCTGACCTGGCCCTGAGGACCAGGTTTTCAATGCTCAAATAAAAAAGAGTATTCCCTCAGTAATTTGCTCACTTCTTCAGGTTGCTGGATCGGCTGTGCAATACCTTCATCATGCAGACTCTTGGCCATGATTGGTCTCATACAGCCAGGTGAATCTTGAAAATTGTTAGAGCTCGTGTTTGCATTCTGACCTCTGACTTCTGACCTCCCTCATAGAAGGCTGGGTTGAGGTACAAAACACAGCAAAACAGGAGTTCTGGGCATTTGTTTCAGGACCGTTTTAAGGCGATTCTCGTCGATGCGGATGAATAAGCGACCGAGCTCTCAAGACACGAACACGGTGTCAAGCCCTTGACATGAGACATTTTGCCTAACGTGGTTCGTTGCTGCCGTCCTGAACAAGATGACTATCGGAATACAAGGCATTTCTTAATAAAGGTATATTGAAAAAAATTTCGAATGTAATAGACTGGTCTAGAACCGGTCTGAGAGGTATATTATGGAAATAGTTGGCGCATATGAAGCCAAAACGCATCTACCCAAATTGCTGGAACGTGTCATGAAGGGTGAGCGCATAACCATTACAAAACATGGTGTGCCTGTTGCCGTGCTGCAACCCCCCGATCCCGAAAAAACCGTTGATACGAAATCGGTTATTGCTGAACTTCGTAAATTGCGTAATAGACATACCCTCGATGGGCTCACAATCCGGGAAATGATCGAGGACGGAAGGCGATAAATGAGTGAATCTTTCGTTATGGATAATTCTGTCGTGATGTCCTGGTGTTTCAAAGATGAAATAAGCCAATATGCAGATGCCGTTTTGGATCGTCTCCAGGATTCGACTGCCTTGGTCCCATCGATTTGGCCCCTCGAGGTGGTGAATGTGTTGTTGGTCGCTGAACGAAAAAAGCGCCTTAGGGAGGCAGACAGTGTACGGTTCATAATCGGGATAGGGAGAGGCCTCGCGACCCCTCTCCTCCCACACCACCTGGCATACGGATCACGTACCAAGGCGGTTCGGTCGAGATGATCGTTTGATGTACAGCCTGGGTACGCCGAGGCGGTCAAAGTAGCGTCCGGTCAGAGCAAAAGCGAGTGCGGGGCTACGGCTCAGCCGCCACGGTCCGTGGGCCGATTTGGCCGTATTCCAGGCCAATTGTCGGCTGACTCCACGCTTGCGAAGCTCTTTATACCCTCGGCGCCCCCATTGTTTCCAATGGTAGCAGCGGAGACGACGCCGAATCCAGGAGTCCAGTTCCTTGAACCTTGAGCTAACCTCGCATAGGCCAAAGTAGCCTTTCCAGCCCAGCAGGTACTCGCGCAATTCCCGCACGACCTGCCGGATGCTCCGTCCACGGGTACGTCCCGTGATCTCCCGGATCTTTGCCTTGAACCGCTTTTCGGCTGCTTCGCTGACGCAGAGCTTGAACCCACGACGAGTGAAGCTGAAACCAAGAAACTTCCTCTCCCACGGTCTTCCGACCGCGCTCTTGGCTTCATTGACCTTGAGTTTAAGCTTGGTAGAGAGGTACCGGGATATACTTGCCAATACCCTCTGCCCCGCTCGTAGGCTGCGCACGTAAATGTTACAATCGTCGGCATATCTTGCGAATCGGTGTCCCCGCCTCTCCAACTCCCGGTCTAAACCATCCAGGAGTAGATTACTGAGTAGCGGTGAAAGTGGGCCGCCCTGCGGAGTACCTTCAACCGTCTCATGCAGTGCATCGTGATCCAGTGCTCCTGCTTTCAGGAACCTTCGGATCAGCGCGAGAAGGCGTTTGTCACTCACCCGCTTGGCTATCTCACCCATGAGCTTGTCGTGGTTCACTCGATCGAAAAATTTCTCGAGATCCATGTCCACGACATGCCTGTACCCGCTTCGCAGATGCTTCTGTGCACACCGGAGCGCCTGGCGGGCACTCCGACCTGGTCGAAAACCAAAGCTCCACTTCGAAAACGTCGGGTCCCACTGGGGTTGCAATACCTGTAGAACCGCTTGCTGGATCAGGCGATCCAAAGCAGTCGGCACACCCAGCTTTCTTGTTCCTCCTCCGGGCTTTGGGATATTCACCCGTTTGACCGGTTGAGGCTCGTATGTGCCGGCAAGCAACGTCTCCCGGACTTCGGGCCAGTGCTCCCGAAGATACGGTCCCAGTTCCTGAACGGTCATCCCGTCTACGCCGGGACTCCCGCCATTGCTCTTGACCTTTTTGTACGCCTTGACCATGTTGTCGTAGTCGACAACACGCTCCATTAGCTGCACTTCCTCCGACGGACTCCCGGCCACAATTTCAGCACGAACCTGTTCGCCCCTCTTTCCGAAGGGCAGCCACAATTGAATTGCCGGCTTACAGCTCATCCGATACTTGCTCCGTAAAGTCCCCTCATACCGTTCGGGCCTTCAGTCTCCTGGTTTCCGGCTCGGCCTATCTGTTTACTCCGCCTTTCGGCTTCCGGAGTGCCTCACTAGCTTTGCCTGCCAGCAAACCTACTATGCCCTCTGCTGACTCCTGCACGGCGGTCAGGGTGGATTGCTCCACCCTCAGTCCAGCGGGGTGACTTAGGGTTCGTCATACCCGGGTTCAGGGTTTCCCCTCACTTGATGGACTCACTAGACGCATACCCTATCAGTCCCGTAGACACCGTACAGGCCTCCCCGGGTAAGACACAGAGCTTTCCGCGCGTAAGCGCCGGATTTATAAAGCACACCCCAATCGCAGATGGAGGACTTCGCAGTCACGTGCCCGCTCGTCCCGAGTGTACCACACCTCATATCCGGTTCCTGTTCGTCGCCCCGCGCTTTTGGATTGGGCTTCCTTCAGACCCCACCTCGCGATGACGCCCTTGCCCTTCTCCTAGCCTTCGGCTCTGCGAAAACCTGGCACGAGGACTTTCACCTCGTCAGTTCTGTGCCATGCCGGGCACACACGCCATTGTCGCAGCTCCCCATAATGGTGGAGTACGAGCAAACAGGAAGACTAATGCATCATGTATTGACTCTGGCTAGAGCAAATAAACTCTCCAGCTATGATGCTTGTTATCTTGATCTTTCTATGAGAAACGGCTTGCCAATAGCCACCATAGGCACTCGACTAATCGAGGCAGCAAAAACGACCGATGTGCCAATTTTTATGGGCTAAACAAATACCAACAGGACAGCCGAACCTGTCATTCACTCACGAGACTTGAGCCGGTTCTGTAGAACCATTCAAAGGCATCGGAATGTATTTCTTGAACAGCATTGCCACTTAACCAGCCCAGTAGCAGCCAACCGAAAAATCCAGCCAAAAATATTTGAAATTTTAAAGAACTTTACTTCCACTGGTTGGATGGACCTCCCTCCTCCTTCATCAAAAAACTTTGACGGCCTATGTATCCCGGGTATACACAATAAATCAACTCCGTTAAATCAACTCCGTTACGATCTGCGCAAAATGAAAGCGCATGGACTCGTTGAGAATATGTGGTCTTTTGGCCAAAACCCTGTTTCAGCATCGCCCCAAAAGGCTCCACCTCATAGACAGCAAGCGCAAAAAACATACCATCGCGCAGATGACTCAATCGAAAAAATCTTTGAGTTATTAGGTCCTTAACATTGTGAGAGATAAACTCTCAGACTAAACTTGTCAAAATCTAACTCTTCCCTCTTATTAAAGCTAGAATATTTAAAATGATTGAACTAATATAAGAAAAATAATTCTACTCTGATTGTAAATTGTAAAAAATAGTGATTCGTACTAAGGGAGACGACCGGAACCGGGTCTTGATATCGTTTTCGGTATAGAGTTCTGTCGCATGTTACTATTTCAGCGTGACAGAACCTCTATTATTATTTTGGAAGGATATCGGCAATGCAGAAAATCATCGCCATCACTCCGTCAACCATAGTGGATTCGACAATCGCGGTCGCGGCGTGTCGCGCTGGTCAAACTGGTATTTTGGACCTCGGATATAAACCTGACAAATCCGCCATCCTAACCGCTCTTACGAAGTTAAAACATTATGCCGGGCGAACTCACGATTGGGGAATTCGATGGGATACTCTTGACGATGAATCAAGATCACCCTCTTTGCTCGCAGAATTTCTCGGGGAACCCGTTCAAACCATAATTCTATCTGCGACAGCAAATATTGGCGAATTGCTGCGAGAAGTTCGCCCGCTTGCTCAACAAGTTTTGCTGGAAGTATGCAGCTTAGATGCTGCTAAGGCGGCTCAAGATGCAGGATACGATGGTATCATCGTAAAGGGAAATGAATCCGGTGGACACGTGAGCAGAGAGACCTCTTTTATTCTGTGTCAGCGTCTGCCTGATAACATATCCATACCATACTGGATACAAGGCGGGATAGGAACCTATACGGCCGCCGCCGCACGCCTAGCAGGAGCAAAAGGAGTCGTTGTTTGTGAACAGCTCTGGCTTACAGACGAATCCCCTTTTTCCGCTGCAGACAGGGCAACCTGGCAAAGTCTTGAGGGCAGCGAGACTCTCTGCCTGGGCCATAATCAACCTCTTTACAGGTGTTACACTCGGCTCGGGCGCGCTGAAGTTAATGAGGCAAGCAAAAGGATAAAATCAGACAGCGAATTAAAAGCACTATTAAGGACAAAGCTCCTTTCGCCACAGGTTCAGGATTTTACACCATGCGGTCAGGATATCGGACTGGCATCTCACTTTGCCAGACGTTATGGCACAGTCGGTCGAGTGCTTCATGCCATGAACGAAAATATATCGGAGCAGATACGCATTGCCAGTGAAAAACACCCATTGTCTGCCAACTCGCCTCTGGCGGATTTGCACAGGACACACTATCCGATAGTCCAGGGTCCTATGGCCCGAGTCAGCGACGTCGTGCCTTTTTCCAAGGCAGTGGCCTCAGCGGGCGGCTTGCCTTTTCTCGGCCTTTCTTTAATGCGCGGTCCCGACATCGACGAACTTCTCAGCGAGGCTCAAAATGAGATGGGGGCTTCACCTTGGGGCGTGGGCGTGTTGGGATTTATCGATAGAGCACTGCGTGAAGAACAAATCGAGGCGATCAAAAAGTTTCGGCCACCTTTCGCGATCATTGCCGGTGGACGCCCCAATCAGGCGGCCGAATTGGAAAAATTTGGAACGCTGGCCTATCTGCACGTCCCCTCACCGACCTTGCTGACCTCTTTTATCAAAGCAGGTGCTCGGAAGTTCATATTCGAAGGCCACGAATGCGGTGGACACGTTGGTCCTCTGAGCAGCTTTGTTTTATGGGAGACCATCATACACTGCCTGCACCAAAACGAAATTAGGGATCCGGAAAACCTTTGGATTCTGTTCGCAGGAGGCATTCATGACGCTCTTTCCGCGGCAATGGTGGAAGTCATCGCGGCGCCACTTTTGAAAGATGACATTAAGGTCGGCATCCTGATGGGAACGGCCTATCTCTTTACCGACGAAGCAGTGCAGCATAAAGCAATTACCAGACAATACCAAAAGCAGGCAGTTGCGTGCAGTGGAACCGTGTTGCTTCATTCCGGGGCCGGCCACGCCTCGCGTTGTATTCAGACTCCATTCGTTGATAGATTCTATGATGCCAAACAGGATTTGGTACATTCCGGAAAGAGTAACGAGGAGATTGTCCGGACTCTTGAGCTCATGAATATTGGACGTCTTAGGATTGCAGCCAAAGGGGTGTCCAAGTGTTTGAAGGAAGACGCGGCTATCGATGACGTCAGGCGATTGGTCGAACTTGACGAGGAAACGCAACGAAGCGAAGGCTTGTTCATGGTCGGACAAGTGGCGGAGATCTGTAATAGAACATTTTCGATCAAGGACCTGCATGCTGAAGTCTGCAACGAAAGTCTGGAGTATTTGCAGGAATTAGACAAATCACTCAGGCAGAGCAAAGTCATTGAACCAAAAGGGGTCGATATCGCCATTGTTGGCATGGCCTGCATCTTTCCAGACGCTCCTGACATGCAGACCTACTGGAAGAACATTGTCAACGGCAAATGCTCGGTGCGGGAAGTATCTCCCGATCGCTGGATGCCTGAAGACTTTTTTGAACCGAATCGTCTGGCACTTGAAAAAACCTATTCCAAGTGGGGGTGCTTTCTGAACCCTGTCTTTATTGATCCCGCCAAGTACGGCATTCCTCCCCGCAGTTTGGAATCTATTGGTCCGATCCAATTACTAGCGTTGGAAACAGCTCAAAAAGCTCTAGAAGACGCGGGATACCTGGGACGGGAATACCCCCGTGAACGAACGACGGTCATTTTTGGCGCCGGTGGGTTTGCTGACGATATTAGCGTTGAGTACGCATTCCGGTCAATTTTAGCGCAGCAACTAAATCGAGTATTGGATGCATCGCAGGAAACGCGACAAATAATCCTTGAGTCACTGCAGCAGAGACTGCCCAAATGGACTAAGGATACCTTTCCCGGCACGCTGCCCAACATTGTTTCCGGCAGAATAGCCAATCGTTTGAATCTTGGAGGCACCAACTTTATTGTAGAAGCTGCGTGTGCCTCATCATTTGCCGCATTGGAAGTGATCATTAGACAATTGCAGGCAAGAGCTTGCGATGTTGGTCTAGTCGGCGCGGTTGACACAGCCAATCATCCATTATCGTACATTATGTTTTCCAGGACACAGGCCCTGTCTCCAACGGGACGAAGCTGCCCCTTGGACGATTCGGCCGATGGGATCGTTCTCGGTGAGGGCGTAGCCGCGATGGTCCTAAAACGTTTAGCTGACGCGGAGCGAGACGGGGACCGAATATACGCCGTGATAAAAGGTATCGGCAGCTCGAGCGATGGTAGGAACCGAAGCCTTGTGGCCCCACACGTTGGAGGGCAGGTTCTGGCCCTACATCGGGCCTACGAAAGCGCGGAGGTTGATCCCAAGTCCGTGGAGTTAATGGAACTGCATGGAACCGGCACAGTTCTCGGTGACAAAACCGAAATCGAGTCATTGATCCAACTGATTAAATCCGAAAATGACAATGCCCAATCACACTTTTGTGCCATCGGTTCCGTGAAATCAAATATAGGACACGCTAAAGTCGCCGCCGGGATGGCCGGCATGATCAAGGCCATATTAGCTCTGCAGCACAAGTTACTGCCTCCCACCATCGGTGTCACAACTCCTAATTCCAGAGTTAACCTGAACGATTCGCCTTTTTACATAAACACAGAGGCACGCCCGTGGATTAGATCGAAGAGCAACGGGCCCAGGCGTGTCGGCATGAGCGCTTTCGGTTTTGGAGGAACAAACTTTCATGCAATTATGGAAGAGTACAATGGCGAATATCGTGATCATTTCGGAATGAATTTTGTTCCCCGGGAAGCAGAGATTTTCACATTTGCCGGAAGTGAACGGTCGGCATTAGAAGCACAAATGAATTGCCTGTTAGAAGAACTATCTAAGATTGAAAAACTGGAAATCTCTCAGTTAGCTTATTCTCTATTCACAGATGAGCAACGAATTCATTCACGAGACGGTAACCAGCATTGCAAACTTTGTGTGGTAGCAACGTCACTTGATGATTTGAAAAAGAAACTTAGCCTGGCGGCGAAGGGATTAGCCGATAATGGGGCCATTAGAAATCCTTTGGGCGTTTATTATGCAGAAGGGGATGCAGCTAGCGGTTCTGTATGCTTTCTATTTCCCGGCCAAGGTTCTCAAAAAATAAACATGCTCCGAGATATTCTGCTCCTAATGCCGCAACTGCAGGACGGGATAGAAATGGCTGACGAGGTTCTGGAAGGTTTCTTCGACCGACCGATTTCTCGTTTTATCTACCCCAACCCAGCATTTACAGAACAGCAACGGCAACACCAACAGAGCGAATTGAACCAGACGCAAGTGGCACAACCGGCCATGGGTTTGATTGACCTATTGGCTTTTGATGTCTTGCAATCCTTCGGGCTGCAACCGGACGTATTGGCCGGACACAGCTTGGGAGAATACGTCGCGTTGTGCGCTGGAGGCTCTATCTCACGCCGAGATTTGATGCGACTATTGGGAACAAGGGGAAGGATTGTTCGAGATCATTGCTCCACGAAACCGGGCGCCATGGCGGCTATTCAAGCAAATGTTGAGACAGTGAGCACTCTGCTCGTCAAATCAGATTCTGCAGCCGCAATTGCCAACTGTAATGCGCCGGACCAAACCGTCATCGGCGGTCCTGTCGAGGAAATCGGCAAAATGATCAAAGAATTTGAATCAAGAGGCTTCCGCGCTAGACAGATTCCCGTGACATCGTGTTTTCATACACCTGAGGCGCTGGGGATGAGCCGCTGCTTGGCAGCGGAACTGGAAGCGTTTGAATTCAGGACCCCAACGATCAAAATCAGCAGCAACACAACTTCCCACGCGTACCCCGAATCGTCGGAGGAGATTCGCAAATTGTTGGCACGGCACATTTGTGAGCCAGTGCTGTTCGAAAAGCAAATCAGACAAATCTACTCAGATGGAGCGAGCATTTTCCTTGAAGTCGGTCCAGGACGAGTGCTGACTGGATTAGTCGATAAAATCCTTTCTGGAGAAACGTATCATGCTCTGTGTCTTGATGTTGCAGGACGTTCGACATCAGTACAATTGCTACATACGCTTGCTTTTGCAAAAAGCATTGGTCTTCCGGTTGATCTAAGCCCGTGGTTCGAAGGTCGAAAACTAGATACCATTCACAGTGAAGCACTCCTTAAGAACGCGCAAGCCCCGGATAATATCGGTCCACAGACTTGGCAGTTTAGTGGTGGGCGTCTCACTCCTTTAAACCAAACTGATAAACCGTCTAGCTCGGCTCAGCCTGTTTTCAATCATCATGTACCTCGTGCAGCAGTTGCAAAGGTTGATCATTCCCAACCCCAACAGAACGTGGTGAGTTCACTTGAACAAAAGGAGCATTATCCCATGTCTTCCCGTAACAAAGAGCTAACGGATTTGGTCATCGGGCAGTCTTCATACGATAGGGGAAATTATACATCAGCACTCAACAAAATTGAAAAAAACATGACCGAATTCTTTGACTTGCAGCGCGAACAACAAAAGACTGCGCAACAATTCATTGACTTGCAGGAAAAGATGCTGCAGGCCCTATACGGTAGAGGAACTTCACCAGATTCAACCACACCAGGTCTGCCATTTAATTACAAAATCGAAAAAAATGATGCGCCGAGCCCTCAAAGTGGGCAGGCCGTGTTTGTAACCCAAGCCGTACCCCCCACGCCAATGCTTCCCGAGTTATTAGACGGTCCTTTGGGCAGTACGAAATCTATCCCTCAGCAGGCATTGGATAGCCAAGAAGTCAAGGATGTTAATCAAGTTGAAACAATCCCTCCCGGTCAAATTCCCAGCGTGCAAGAGTTCAACCAAGTTCTGATTCAAATTATCAGCGAGAACACCGGTTTTCCAGTGGAGATGCTCGATCCGCATTTGAACATGGAGGCGGATTTGGGAGTCGATTCAATAAAGAAAATCGAAGTATTCAGCCTTCTTCGCGAAAAATACGATTTCATGCGCGATCAAGATGAAGAGAAGCTCATAGAGGAATTAGCAGGACTGACCACAATCGATGCGATAGTTAAATGGTATGATTTACAGCTATCGACCTATGCAGGAAACACAGCACCCGTGACTGCAATTCAGGAAAAGCCAATGGAGGATGCGATACCAGAACAAACGGGAGGAGACCGGTTTCTCACGCAAAAAGCATCCCCAGATACCGCTGCTATTGATCTGGAGGGTATCGATACTCCGGACCTCACTCCTGAACCAGTGCAAAGATGGCTGCCCAAACCGGTACAAGCCGGTAATTATACAGACTCTAAAGCTGCGAGTTTACCCTCCCAGGCAAGTGTTTTAGTGATGGGCGAAATGCCAGAAATTCGCACTTTGTTTGAAAAGTTCATGCCTGATTTGCCAAACCGAATAGTATATGTGTCACCCGGCGAGAGAACCAAAGCATTAGGAGATCATCACTACGAGGCTGATTTTTCTTCACTGCAATCGATTCAGGAATTGAGGGCATTGATAAGCGAGTCAACCACTATGGTTGGAGCAATTATCAATCTAAACGGGTTAACGAGAGCGTTTCAAAACAGAAAACTCATTGCTTTAAAGGTCAGCGGAATTAAGGAGTCGGTCAAAGGGTTTTTTAGAGAGCCGTCCATGGACAAGTACGACGGATGGGACGAAGCCAAGCACTTATTCATGTTGTTGAAGGTGTTTGAAGAAGATCTTAAGCAAAGCGCCGAGGTCGGAAGCCCTTGGTTTGTCAACCTCTCGTTCATGGATGGAAACTTCGGTCTAAAAGGGGGCAATCATTTCCCTATCGGACAGGCCGGGACTGTCGGATTGACTAAAGCGATTGCAAAAGAATTACCACACCTAAGGGTTAAGACAATTGATGTAGACCCAAAATCAGACCCATTTGGTTTGATTGAAGGTATTCGGCGGGAGTTAACTAACTTCGATGATCTTGTAGAGGTTGGACTGACGGGGCAAGGTAGGTGGAAGATCGAGCTGATCGAAAACGCCGAGGATCCCACAATTAAGCTTGATTTGGCGCTTGATTCGGACTCAGTAATTCTTGTTACTGGAGGCGCATATGGAATAGCTGCAGAAATTATTAAGGAGATAGCAGCAAAATACAAGCCTCGGATTTTCCTGGTAGGGCGCACGAAACTCCCAGAAGAGGAAACTGCAGACATAGCAAACATCCATACTGAGAAAGAACTGCGAGCTTTTCTCATCAGGAAAATGAGCGAGGAAGTTGCATCTGTTACACCGGCAACGATAGAAAAGCGTCTAAAGGAAATACTGAAAAATCGGCGTATTCGTGAAAATCTAAATCAGTTGAAAATGATGACAGAGAACATCGAGTATTATTCCATGGATATCAGAGACTCGCAGAGCTTCAAGGATTTGATAGAGGATATCTATAGAAAATGGGGGCGCATTGATGGAGTAATCCATGCGGCAGGTATAATCGAAGACCAGCAACTGAAAAACAAAAGCCCAGAATCGTTTGCGCGGGTGTTTGAAACGAAAGTCAAACCTGCTATGGTGCTGGCCAAACATCTTCGCCCGGAGCAACTAAAATTCCTCGTGTTTTTCTCTTCAGTAGCTGCTCGCTTTGGAAATGCAGGTCAAACTGATTACTGTGCCGCCAATGAGTTCCTTAATAAGCTTGCAATCCAACTGAATACAGAGTGGGGTGCACGTGTTCTGTCAATTAATTGGGGGCCATGGAATTACGGAATGATCTCTGAGAGTTTGCGGAACCTTTTCAGTTCAAGGGGAGTAGGTTTGATCTCCGTGGCAGAAGGAGTCGACATGTTTCTTGGCGAGCTAGAGCGACCTGCAGACCACTGCTGCGGAGGTTTTGATCGCCAGAACACTGGAGAAAATTTCTGCCAATATCTGATCCAGACGATTTGATGACGTTCGAACTTGTTGGGGCTGAGAATGAACAATTCTATTGTTGTGGTCGGGATGTCATGTATTTTCCCCGGCATAGAAGATCTTACCGGTTTTTGGAAGAGTGTAGTCAACCACATCAATATCTCACAAATGGTCGATGAAAGATGTTTGCACGGGGCTGAGCCTGCCGGACAAGCTGAGACCTCTTATATATTGAGAATTAATGATGTGGATGCTCATCGGGCATTTGATACGGCAAAAGCAGGAATTACGGCTGATGATCTATCGAGTAGTGATGGGTTAAAGGCCTTAGTTGCCTCGCAGGTTTCATCCGCTCTTCTAGATGCGGGAGTCGAGCTTGACGATCTGGCTGCCCGACGTGTGCACTTCATAATTGTACATAACACCGAATTGAGAGGGCCTTCAGGAACAGACAAGTCTGCAGCAACAATTGATGTCGCCAACTTATTAAAAGGCAGTATCCATACCGTCTTGAATCTTGGCTTTCCGCCGGCCAATCCGCCCCATCAAAAGACAGAACCAATATCAAATATAGAAATACTAGAGGGAGACGAGGTTCGTGTTTTTGAAGGTATAAAAAAAGGGATCTCTCATTTAAACAACAATGCATGTGATCTTTTTGTGTTATCAGCAATCACTCTCCACCCTTCAGGTGAAACCACCTGCATGGTGGGAAATCCTGACGGTCATCTCCCTGAAACGAGCTATGGGAAAGACTTTAATGCAATTGTGGGGAGTTTCTTGAAAAGCGAGGGAGCTGCTGCAATTGTTTTGGCTAGGGACGATGACCTTGGGGCCTACCGGAATGAAAGCTATGCAACAGTGAGAAGTGTATCGATTGAACCGAAAGATGCTGCAGCAGGTTTTCCCAGATTGGATACAAGCCGATCCGTCTTTCGGAACCCCTCTGGAGAGTGTGGAATAAGCTCACAAGAAATTGGATTCTTAGAAGTGCAAGGCCGTGCTCTCAGTGAGGACCGACTCAGAGGGCTCGGACCTTTTAACACGAATTTTGTAGATGGCAGCGCCGTTTGGCCCGCTTGTCCCGTTGAATCCGTGAAATCCATTATCGGCGAAGCCGGGACCGCGGCAGGTCTAGCGTCTTTCATCAAGGCCGTCTTGTGTCTGAAAGATAAAATCATAGCTGGTGACCCCCAACCGGTTTTTGATCGAGTCGACATTTCACAACGACCGTTCTACCCAAACGAAGAAACTCGTCCATGGATTCATCATAAATCTCATACACCTCGACGTGCCGCAGTCACCGTGCTCGGATCCAACGGAAAAAATGCCCACACCATACTGGAAGAGTCAACTGAGCGACAAGAGAATGTCCAGGCCAGGGCGATTAAGTTGGACTTGAAAAGGGAAACCGAGCTGCTCGTGTTCAGCGCGGATTCTCCGCAAGGAATCAACAATTCTGTTAAGCAACTGCGGAGCTTGCTTCAGCAACGGGGTGGAGATATTTGCATTGAGGATGTCGCCCGCACTCAAACCGAAATCTTCTCGTGGGATGAGCCATGTCGACTGGCTCTAGTTTGTAGAGATTTTGCACACCTTGATAGATTACTGGGCGAATGCTCAACGAGGCTTGAAGCCGGCGACCCAGATTTCAAGGACATTGAAGAAATCTACTTCAAACCGCCCTCATTAAATAAGCCTGGCAAGATTGCGTTTATATTTCCGGGCTTATTGCCTGGGCGAGATGGACCTAATTTTGAAATCGTAAAAGAACTCTGCTTGCATTATCCAGAAGTTCGCCATGTATTTGACTATGTAGATCTAGGTGCTGATGACAGGAATAATTCCGTCCCAACTCATCAGGTATTCTTCCCGCCCAGCTATCTGACCACCCGTGAACGCGAAGAACTGCGTAGACGCCTGGCACCACCGATTGCAGATCGTGATGAACAAGATGATTTTTCTTACGGAAATAATCTTCCCATATTTGCGGTGGCAGTGGTGAATCATGCCATTTACAATCTGCTGAAAGGGCTTAATGCGCCGGTCGATATGATGTATGGTTTCTGCCTCGGCGAATTGAATGCTCTGTGTTGCGCAGGGAGTCTCTCTTTTGATTCCGTCATGCCTCTCTTCTGGCAAATCTCAGTTGACAATCTGCGCCTCGCAAATAGTGGGAGATTAGCCTTTGCAGTTTGCAGCGAAGACCAGCTGAAGGCTGTTTTCGGAAAAGTGCAGAATGTCGAGATCGCCTATCATATAACAAGGGAGCTGCAAATACTCGGAGGAGAAACGAGCCAACTGGAAAAGGCGTTGCAGCTCTTGCGGGATGAAGGGATCTGGACCCAGAGCCTGCCCTATCCTGCGATACATACCAGTTATTTCACTGACTTGAAGATGGAGACGCTGCAGCTCTTGGAGAAAATCAGCATTGATCTTCCCAAAAACTCTGTCTACACCGGGATAAACAGCCAAATTTATCCGAACGATCTGAACGAGATTAGAAAAACGTTACTCTCCATATTCGATCACCCCATTATGTTCTGGCAAACGGTTGAAAACATGTATCGTGATGGAGCCAGAATCTTCCTCCAGATTGGTTTGGGCAACAACTTAAATACTCAAGTTAAGTCAATTATCAGAAAGAACGACGTACTATCCCTTTCCATGCATTCCGATCACCATTCAGCCATCACACAACTTAATCATTTATGTGCCCAACTCCTGGCTGCCGGTTTATCATTGGACTTGAGCTTGCTGTTTAAATATCGTCATACTCAAATACTAGATTACGATTTGAAGAGTAACTGCAAAGACCAGCCGGAGGTAAGCCATCCCAACCGAATAGGGTTGGATGAAAGCGAAAGCAAGCGGCAGGAAGACAAGTTCTCAGAGAATGACGAGAAAAAGTCCTCCCGCTCACCGGACAGGAACGCCCGCATGCCCTTCCTAGGCAAAGTGGTGCAATATTTACCGGGTCAGGAAATAACCGTCCAGTATCAGCTGGACTTAAAAGAAGACCTTTATCTGAAGCATCACCTCTTTGTTTATGCTCCAAAAAAGCCCGACTCTGCCTGTTCGCCGATTGTTCCACTGACTTTCGGTATGGAAATCATGGCTGAGGTGGCAGCATGCCTGGCTCCGGGCTGCGGGCTCATCGGTTTTGAACGTCTAAAAGCTCACAAATGGATTGATCTGAAAGACAGCGAGATGCATTCTTTGACGATTTCAGCCCGATTTATAGATGAGGATGCAACATTACTCACTCGCAGGTTGAAAGTGGACATCTTTAAGGAAGGCGAAACCTCCCCGGCCACAAGCTGCGTTGCCGTATACGGCAAACGCTATCTTTTGAGCCTGCAACTCCAATTCGAAGAAATGAAAGGCTTCCACCGTTTTCCCATGACACCGGAACAGATCTATGGGGAACGGCACCTGTTTCATGGACCACTTTTACGCGGTATCACAAAGATAGTGGGTACTGGAGATCGAAACATCATTGGGGAAATTACAATGCCAACTTCGAAGGGAATGTTTCGTTCTCTGAGGAACCCAGAATTCGTGTTTGCACCAGCCGTATTTGACGCGGTTGCCCAATTGGTTGGTGTCTGGGCTATGGAAACGAAATTTCGTGCGCTCCCCATTGGAATCGAAAAGCTGGAACTATACCAACCTGCACCACCTCCTGGCACACGTCTACCCGTCAGCATCCAAATCACCGGGGTGAGCCAGCGAGTTCTCCACGCGGACATTGAGATACAAGATGGGGCTGGTGCCGTTTGGGGACGTATAAGGAAGTGGAGTTTTTGGATTTTTCATTGGCCGCAAAAAGCGATTGATTTCATTAGGATGCCTCCCGAGTATTTTTTGTCCAGTGAAAAGCCCCTGTCTTTTATACCAACTGGAGCGATCTGCCGACATGTGTCGGAGGCAGATATATATGATTTGGATGTGACTCTTATCGCGCGGATCTGTTTACATTTGGCCGAGATGCCCAGATTTTTTGAACTTGACCGCAGCCCAAGGAGACAGCGTCAATGGTTACTTGGTAGAATAGCCGCAAAAGAAGCCATCAGCAGTGCCCTGAAGAGAGAAAAGCCCGGTATCTCGATTCATCCTGCTGAAATCATTCTGGGCTATAATGGGAACCGTCGTCCGGTCTTAGAAAGTCTGGAGGACTTGGCGCAGTCACTCAACATTAGCATATCTCACGCTGAGAATCGCGCTGTTGCAATCGTCCATACGGAACCAATAGGCATCGATCTGGAATTGATTAAAGATAGAAAAGCTGGATTTCTGGATGCCTTTACGACCGCTGAGGAAAGGAGTATGCTTTCGGAACTTGGTTCGACTGAAAACCCCGCCTTGATTACCCGCTTGTGGTGTGCTAAAGAGGCAGCAGCTAAAGCAAAAGGAACGGATATGGGAGGTAATCCGCACGTTTTCCAAGCCATCCATATACAGGATGACGGCAAGATCCTATTGGCTCACCGTCAGAGCAATCTGCAATATATTGTGTATACTCATCGGGATGATGACTTCATTTTGGCAGTCGCCAGCGTGTTATAGGATCTTATAAAATTAAGCTTGTTATGCCCTCAAAGCTTATGGAGAACAACTTGCCAATTGTTAGTATGAGAAAAATCTGCAAGACATACCTTTTTGGAGAAACCCAAATCACCGCGCTCAGGGATATCGATTTGGAAATCAACCAGGGCGAGTTCATTGCGATATGGGGTCCCTCCGGGTCGGGCAAGTCGACTCTATGCAATTTAATTGGATTGATTGACGATCCAACGTCTGGAAGCTTGGAATTTCAAGGGCAAGACGTCATCAGCCTGTCAGACGATCAGCGCAGCGACATGAGGAACAATCACTTGGGATTCATTTTTCAAAATTTTAATCTAATTCCAGTCTTGTCTGCCGTTGACAATGTAATGCTGCCGATTCAGATCCAGGGAAGAGGATTCCATGAAGCCAGAGACAGGGCCGAACAGCTGTTGACCGAACTCGGACTGCATGAATACTTCGCTCAGAGACCTCAAAAACTTTCGGGAGGACAACAACAACGCGTTGCTATTGCCCGAGCACTCATTACAGAACCAGCTCTGGTGATAGCAGACGAGCCTACAGCGAACCTTGACTCTATCAATGCTCTCAGAATCATCGACCTGATGAAAGAGATTAATGCAAAACGAGAAACAACCTTTGTCTTCTCGACGCATGATCAAAGGTTACTCGAAAGGGTGAATCGCCGAATCCATCTTACAGATGGGGCGATATTGGAAGACCGCATTTTTGGAGACATCTCTGAAACTCCATCGATGTCTGAACAATCCACCAATCAATAGAAATCTGACGGAATAGCTGTGTGTGATGACTGGTACATGGATTAAAATAGCAGTACTGAATCTCCTTAGGAATAAGCGCCGCTCTCTCTTCACGATCCTTGCCATTGGGATGGGATATGCTGCAGTGAACGTGTTCGGGGGCTTTACCGGTTATATTTTTAGGAACCTGCAAGATTCTTTCATATACGCACAAGTCAATGGTCATATGACCATCTTTAAGAAAGGATTTCTGGAAGAAGGTCAAATTGACCCCACAAAGTATCTGATTACCAAGGACGAACTGGAAGCTGTTCGGAAAATATCCGCGGAAAATCCCCATATATTGCTTACCACGCCTCAAATGCAAATTATGGGATTAGTCAGTAATGGCGAAGTCACAACGATTTTTATAGCCAAGGGCAGGATCCCATCCGACGCTTACTATATTCAGAGCCTAGCCAGTGGGATGGTCGGAAAGCTCCGGTTCTATGAGGGAAAGAAGCTACAGGACAATATTCCCTCTGGTATCGGGGTTACTTTTGGACTTGCCAAAAAACTCCAACTCCATATGGGATCTGATGTCATAGTAATGGGTTCGACTGTAGATGGACGGGTCAATGCTTTAGATGCTCAGATTTTTCAGATGTTTGACGCGCCTATAGAAGAACTTAGTGATAAGCTGATGCTTCTTCCTTTGAGTTTTGGTCAGTCGCTTTATGATACGGACAGCATGGACAGAATCACGCTGCTTTTGGACAAGGACGAGAACATTGCCTCGGTAAAAGGTTATTTGGAACGGGAACTTCGTGAGGCTAATCTACCACTGCAGATCAAAACGTGGACAGAACTGTCCCCATTCTATATCAAAGTAAAAAAAATGTTCGATATTCTTTTTGATTTTATATTTATCATTGTTTTTGTAATAGTCGTAACGAGCGTTATCAATACAATCAGTATGTCCGTCATCGAAAGGACCAGAGAGATAGGAACATTGCGAGCGCTTGGACTGAAACGAAAGGGCGTGATGAAGTTGTTTGCCATTGAGAGCGCTATGCTCGCATTTCTTGGCTGCATATTCGGCTTGTGTTTGACAACATTCACCTGGCTGACAATCAATATTTTTCAGCCGCAATGGATTCCCCCGAACATACCGAAAGAGGTCCCACTTGAAATATATATCATACCCTTTTATCTTCTTATCAGTTTTTTGTTTCTTGTAATTTTGTCGGCACTGGTAGCGATGCTTCCGGCACGCAAGGCCTCTGTTAAAAGCATAGTTGATGCTCTAGGCCACGCGTGAATGATTTACCTGCCTATAGCCAGTGAAGGAGAACCCGCTGATGCATGTACGTTTAGCAACAAATCAAGAATTGAAACCGCATATGAAAAGCTGCCTGAAACTGATCGCAATAGCTTTGTTTATAGTTGTTTGTACCTGGTGCCAAGAAAGCCAAGCGGAAATGACTCCACAGCAGATTTTAAAAAAAGCCGACGAGGCCAGAGGCAATCTGAATGGAGTTGAGTGGGAGTTGCTCATCACTTCTGCAGGCGATAAAGCCGGAAATGAGATGATCTACAACGTGAAAGCAAGAGGTTTTGATATTCTTGCGGAGAACTTATATCCGGCCAAGGATAAGGGAAACAAGGTGCTAATGGTCAATGGCAATATGTGGTTTTACAAACCGGGTCTGAGTAGAGCCGTTCCAATCGCTCGGCGGCAAAAACTGGTAGGAAATGCTGCATATGGGGACATCGCTTCTACTAACTATGCTGAAGATTATAGCGCATCTCCTCTGCCGCAAGAAACAGTCAACGGTGAACAGTGTTACGTTTTCGATCTAAAAGCAAAAACAAACAAGGCTACGTACGACAGAGTGGTGTACTGGATCTCAGTAAATAGATTGGTGGGGGTTAAGGCGCAATATTACACTGTCTCGGGGAAAAGATTCAAATCCGCCACAATGGAGTACGAAAATCAAGTTGAGATAGATGGGAAGAAGAGACCATTTGTGTCGAAAATGAGAATAGAAGATGAACTTGTGAGAGAAAAAATTACCCTCCTTGACTTTACAAAGACAAAAGTCGAGCCAATTCCGAATTATGTATTCAATATCAACCTGTTGAAGAAATAGGATGTAACTTCTCAATAACGGTAGGCATATTACGCTGAGTCGCTCACCAGTCATTCCCGCATGCTTCTGGCGGGAATCCAGGAAGGTCGCTCTGGATACCCGCCTGCTCGGGTATGACGAAAAGACTTTCATGCAAGGGCTGGTACCTAGAGCTTCCAAACTCGATGTATGCCCACACTTATTGAGAAGTTACAATAGGATTCACTTTTTAGAGAAATGGATTCATCAGTGAGAAATCGTTTTCTATAATTTGATTTAGTCGATTTTTTTCTAAGTTATTTATATTTTTTCTATTGTGCACCTTTTTGAGATGTGTTACACGTAATGCTGAATCCTGGCTATATCTGCTTTCATTATGGTGTAGCTGACTCTACTTTTCTGGATTCATCGTAGGATGGGGGGCTACGTAGCAAGGTCCATAACCTGGTTCAATGCAATGGGTTCCGGGTTGACTATGCGACTAGCGACGATGGACAGCGTAACAAGTCGAGTCTAAAATGAAACGAATAATCTGTGCACTAGTTTTGTCTACAGGGTTTTTTTTGGCTTATTTCTATCCTGCCAAAATTTACGCTCAAACTTCAGAAACCGAGGGGAACTCTTCTCAATCTGGCCAATCAGGAATATGGAAAGAAATCAAGGATGGATTCGATTGGCGACTGAAGACGCTCGCTTACGGGATTATTCAGGATCCTATAGACGACTCACCGCTAAACTACAACAATGCGTTTAACATAAACAGCTATCAAGCCGAATGGGATATCAGGCCAGACCTCAACCTCAAATTCAGAGCCCTTGAATTGGGCGTCAGTCCTCGTTTCAACCTTACCTGGGAAAAATGGGAAGAGGGACAAAAAAAAGGCGATACCGATACTCAATTTGACGCCTATGTCAACTACTGGATAGCCAGGTATATGTTGAACGAGGAACTCTTCGCGTCGTATGGGCGAGAGAATTTGCAATGGGGCCCCTCCTACTTGCTTTCGGTATCAAATCCTTTCAATAGAGCGAATGGGCGCAACAATCCAAAAATAGAAGTCCCAGGGTTGGATTTCGCTCGAGTTGTCTGGATACCCAGTTACGAATGGACGGTATCCTTTATTGCAAATACAACAGAAGGAGCCGCCGATTTTGTCGGTAAGTTCGATAGAACGTATGCTTTTAAGATCGATTATACTGGTTCTGAAAAGTACTTCGGCCTGATTCCCTACTACAAAGAGTCTGACGACCACCCCAGGGTGGGTTTCTTTGGACGTTGGTCGGCGACCGACGCTCTCCTTCTCTATGGCGAAGGAAATCTTCCTGACGCCGACAGCCTGGATATCCTTGTGGGCAGTTCTTACACCTTTCAACTGGGCCCTACCCTCAGCTTTGAGTATTACTATAATGCCGGCGGTTGCACTGGCCCCATCCAGGAATGTTTCAGAGAATTTGATATAACAGATTTAGAAAACTTCTCAGTAGATAATTATGCCACTGAAGAACCATATATACGCAGAAATTACATTATGTTACAGTTCGTTGACACTCGAATTTGGGATAAATTGAATATTGTTGCCCGTTGGATAGCCGATTTGGACGATGGATCGAGCCGATCGATCGGCATTGTAGAATATGATATTGGAAATCATGTTCAGTTATTTGCGATTGGCAACTATTTTGCCGGAAGCGACGAGAGCGAGTTTGGCAGTCTGTTGCAGTATTCTGCTTTTGGAGGCGTTGAGCTCAATTTCTGAGGTTTCTCGGCAAGTTGAAGACTTGCCGTTTCGGATTTAATGTTTGACAAATCCGTCTCCTCATCCGCAATTTCAAACCACTGATCCGCAGGCCTTTATCCCTCCCCTGCTCCCTCATGTTGCCTTTTTCAGTTCACTAGAAAGATGACTTTTCGATATCCAGCAACGGGCAAGATTCAACAGTGAAGCGAACAACAGTATGCTCAAATATCAATCCGAACAATACCTAAAATGCTTCCCCGGTCTCAGGATGCGTGACCTGGCCTTGCAGATGAAGGCCGCGTTACCCTCAGTGTCCACTCGGTCAGATCGTTGAAGTATCGTGCTGCATTCGGTTCAAACTCCAGTGTATGGCAGGCTTGCGGGTATTCGATGAGTTGTTTGTCTTGGGATGCGATCCGATCAAAGAAGGCCCGCGTGCGGAGGTTGTCGAACAATCCGATCCCACTTGGCTAACACCATAAATACCGGCACATG
This sequence comes from uncultured delta proteobacterium, assembly GCA_963781715.1. Classification (GTDB taxonomy): domain Bacteria; phylum Desulfobacterota; class Syntrophobacteria; order Syntrophobacterales; family Syntrophobacteraceae; genus Desulfoferrobacter. The sequence goes on along the minus strand of CAWAGW010000010.1, from coordinate 1,312,874 downwards.
TATTTTTTCAGGTGCTTCGCTTGCATATCGGTTAAGCAGTTGGTTTGCCCGCGCAAAGGCGATCGTCACATTGCGGAGCGCCAGGGGATCAGTTTTGATGTATGCTCGCCAGCAAGGCGTGTCCGTGAATAGACCGGGGTCTTGCAACGGAATAGTCACGCGAAGATGACGGAGCGGTAATACATTGGCCAACGCCAAGCTAGCACGTCCCAGCCAGTTAGGCTGCTGTCTTGCGTAAAGCCCTGGGCATAGCAGGGCCACTCCAGCTAACAAGTCTGGGCGATATCGGGCCATGGCAGCAACCAACTGGCCACCCCAGCTTATGCCGCAAAGAGCAACGGGGTTATGTTCCGGCAGCATCTCTAGGTAGAACTCAAGATCCTTGAGCCATGTCTCATAAGAATCCACACTGCCACGCGCCGCCAAGTTCAGCCCGGAACCCCGCCTTTCGATGAAATGAACTTCAAATCCAGATGAAGCCAGGTGTCGACAGCTCGCAAGATACCAACCCCCATGACTCAAAACCCCGTGCACGAAAACAACCCTACCAACCGCATTGGGCGTCTCCCAGATCCGCACTGCACAGCGATAACCATCAGGAAGAGTGAAAATTCTTATGCGGGGTGCATGCAGCAGCATAGTCGAGTAGTGACCTAAGATATTTGATAGTTATATGCATTACTTTTCAGTGCATTGCCTGTGGTAAGTTATCCTTAAATCTCGTTGATTGCTTTGGTTACAATGCTCGACAATCCACCTGCGGTTCAGTGATCTAGGTGGTAGGTTTTTTTGCGAGTCGTCAATCGAGCTAGAACCTGTGGATTAATTGTGACTCCCAGTCCGGGTCCCGCCAATGCTGGTGCTCGCCCTCCATAACGAAAGGTGACGTCTTCGTTAGTCAACCGAGCCCCGAGTAGATAGCGGTCATAGGACCCTTCCAAATAACGTATGGAGTCGACTGAAACCGCCCAATGGCGGCCGGCAGCGGACAAAAGGCCTGATTCGCCAGGGTGGCATCCCAATTGATAGCCCAATCCGGCTTCATGAGCCATTCCCGCCATCCGCAGGCAATTGAGGAATCCCCCACATTTTGAAAGTCGGATGTTGAAGAGGTCGCAAACTCCGAGTCGAATCGCTCTCTGCGCATCATTTAGGCAGGTCAACGACTCATCAAGCATTACCGGAACCGGCAATTTTCCCCGTATGCCGCTCAAAGTCTCAACTTCCTCATGCGAGGTAGGTTGTTCGACAGCGCTGATACCAAACGGCAACATTTGTTCAATCTTTTCGGCAATCTCATCGCCACGCCACGACCCGTTCGCATCGATTCGGAGATCAACTCTGCGTCCAATCCAGCTCCTGATTCTGCGCAAGCGGGCTACATCATCGAATCCCTTTACGCCCACCTTAACCTTACACTGAACAAATCCATACAATCGAGCCATCAAGGTCTGCAAAAGTTCCATTCCAAACGTCGCGGACGTGACGGCCGCAGAATATCGAACCTCTGTTCGACTGGCACGGATAGATCTAGCTGGCTCGAAATGGTACGTCACTCTGCTCACCGGCTCGGCAAACAGCTTGCCAAATGCATCAAGCAGGCTCAACTCGACAGCACACCGTAATGCATTGCCATAGCAACCGCGAGGATCTTCGTGCTGCAGCGCCGGGCGAAATCGATCACACAACTCGATCACGTTCTTCCAGGTGCAACAATCCAGGTCGAGTTGCTCCGCAAGTGCGGTTGCCGCTAATTGTGCAATCGCGCCCTCGGCAGTTTCCCCAGTCACGTAGTCGCGCGGAACACCCTCTCCCCATCCCTCCGTACCATCCAAAAGGCGACAACGGACTAGAAGGTTTTCACTGTCACGGCGCGTCGCCGAGGCGTGTCTCACCTCTAGCCTTAAAGGCAACCGAACAACATGTAAAGTCACTTCGCCAACTCGCATGATCTCATCCTACCGATGTTTGCCGGAACCTGGTCGTTGCTATAGGATTGTTTTTGACAGCACAAAAAAGAAAAGTCCCAGACAAGAGGGGTTCGTTGAGCATCGAGGGCTTCAAGCCTAACTGGAACCGCGAGTTGCCCAGTCGAGTGCCTTCTTGATCCCATCCTGAAAGTCGACTCGAGGTTCATAACCCAGGATCCGCTTAGCTTTATCAATAGAGAAATCGAGATTGAGCGTCATGAACTTAATTCGCGCCTTGGTAAGGGGGGGCGCTTTCTTACTTCCAAATAGACGAGCAAACCCTTCAATCGGCGTTACGGCTGCACGCGCTAGCCACAGTGGGACGGTGCCTGGTCGGGGTTTTCTCAAGTATTCAGCAACGGACATAATGTATTCTTCGCGCGTAACCAGTCGCTCGTCCCGAATATTAAATATCTCGCCGACTGCTTCGTCCTTCTCCAGTGCCAGGAAGATTGCGTCAACGAGATTTCCAACGTAGGTATTATTGAGAAGCTTTTTGCCGTCCCCTATGAATTTCATCGTTCCAGATTCGAATCGTTCTATCAAACGTGGAATAACGTGACGCTCCCCGGCCCCATAGATAAACCCAGGGCGCAAGATCACCGCCGGCAGTTTATACTCGTCTATATGCCGTTTCAGCAACTCTTCAGCTTCTGCTTTGGTGTACGTGTAGCCATCTAATCCCGCCAAACTGGCGGGCACGGTCTCATCAGTTCCATAATGGTCCCTGGCAGGGTAAACACCCAGAGTGCTGATTTGAATCCAGCGCCGCAAACGTCCCTCCCTTTCAACCGCATTGAGCAGGTACTCAAGGCCTATGACGTTTACCGCGCGAAACCTATCTCTCGGTCCCCAATCTCCAATGTGCGCAGCGGCATGCACAACTATGTCGGCTCCTTTGACGGCTTTTACAAGTGAATCCGGATCAGTCATGTCGGCGTCGACTAACTCAACCCGAAGATCCTGCAAAAGAGTCTTGTCGCTACTCGGTCTCACCATCGCCCGAACGTCGCATCCTTCCTCGATGGCCCTGCGAACCGCGCAAGCGCCTACCATTCCTGCGGCACCTGTCACTAGCAACTTCGTATTGGACATTGGACTCTCCTCCAAGAGCAAGTTAATCAGTCGGAAAATTCATCTCGAGCGAAGTCAGGACGAACTCATTTCAGTGGCATTCGCGTCAAAGTTCATAATGCGATCCACAAATTTCACGTCGCCAACCAGAAAAGGATGCTTGTATTGCTCAATGTTTCCACGCCGGACTGTCTTTTGATTGCGAAGGGCCATCCAGGTCCCCGTCGGCACCTCTTGAATCGATATCGGATAGAGCCGTCCGGTTTCCCGTTTGGTCGCGTACTCCAAATTGCCATTCACCAGATATTCCTCGACCCGTCCAACCAGCTCCCTCTCATTGCCTGAGTGCGGGCCCGGTTCTAAAAGGAGCACATAGGCTGGTCGGTCACTCATAACCGGAGCAACTGTAAAATTCTCCAGCGGGATCTGCAAATCGACAAAGGCACTACTAACTGCGCTGATGACCTGAGATTCGCTTAGCTTCTCTCCAGTGATGCTGGAGATATGGGCTCCTTTGTTGAGAAACTGAATTATAGGAGCTTGTCCCTCATAACCTACACAGCGAACAACATCGTGAATATCATATCTGTAAAAACCGCTCGATGTGGTGAGCAAGATGTAATAGTCTCTGTCAACTTCTAATTCATGAGCTGCAAGAACGGTTGGGGCAGCCTGGTCATACTCCTGTGCCGGAATGAACTCAAAAAAATGACTGAAATATTCCAGAATGCCTGCGGATACGCCGTCATCGATCGGAATCGTGATGTGACCTTTGCTGGCCGAAAGCCCATGATCGCGCAACGGTGTGTCACCATAGTATTCTTTAAGAAGCGGCAGGTAAACTCCCACAGACCCCCCAAGCCATACCGCAATCACCGACATTTGCGCCCAGAAGTCGCGTGGATAGAGAGTTCCCGTCCGTTCTACTATCTTTTCAAGTTCTACCGCCCGTTTCCGGTATCGGCGGCGGATATATTTCTGCAGCAACTGCCGAATCGATGGGGACACCTCGACGCGCTCAGTTAGAGTTCCATCATGGATATCGCGGATCAATGATTCGCGCTCGGCGTTTGCTAGCCGGGCAAACTCCACCAGCGTGCTCGGGTTCGCCGTGCCAAGCAAACCTACGTCGCGCGCCGTCATTGCCAGTCGCAAGGCGGTATAGGTCTTTGCCTTTGAGTTCTTTATTTTCATCACCGAAGCCGGGACAACGAAAACTCTACGCGCAATTGGCGGTGCCGTCTCTGCGACCAAACCGCTGATGCTGCCGCAGGGGGTTCCCCCTTCTGAGTAGAACTCTTGCCAATCACTCCCAAGCTTGACCGTCTTTTTTCGCTTGCGCACCAGGTCGACGTGGTCCCAGTACATTCGCACTCCCCAGAGGTTCCAACCCCGCCGATACTCTTCAAAGAACTCTTCGGTGACCGGGATGAACTTAGAACTACCCGTTGTGCCGGAGGTCAACGCGAACATGAGGATCTTCGTTCCGGGACCGAACATTGCCTCGGCTTCGCCGCGCTTTACGCGATCAATATAAGGGCCGTAGTAGTCGTAGTTGGTTACCGGCACGCGCCGACGGAAATCAGCAAGTGTACGGATCTCCGAGAAACCGTGGTCCCGCCCGAAACTGCTGGCAGCATTTCGGCGGATCTTTTTCAGGAGCACATCGAGCTGAATGCTGCGAGAGTTCCGTGCCTCAGATAAAAACTTTTTAAAAGCACAATAGCGGTAGCCCAGGTATAAAAAGCGATGCACCATTTTTGAGCTCCCAGTCAGACGGCAGGTAGTGAATGATGAAAAATCAATCTTGACAATAGATTTCTAGAGTGTTGAAAAAGGTTTGTCAATCATCGATGGTGCCGGAGTTGAAAAATCGGATGGATTTCTGGAAAGAATCGAGGGGCATGATCGCATCTCTGTCAAATTTCATATGGATCGTACGATTTGTGTGCAGAACAGTTCAGAAATTAAGATGTTTCAAATAGGCTGGAACCCACTAAGGAGGCTTGACGTGAAAAAATCTGGTATCGCTATTTTGCTTGCGCTGTTCTTGATTGTAGCAGCTGGATGTGCCCACCATTCGATCAGAACATCAGCAACCGATAATATCTCACCGGTGCTGAACAACATTACCAAAAAAGGAGAGCTGATCGTGGGTACGGCAGGAAGCATGCCTCCTTTCAATATGACAACCAAGGGCGGTGAAATAATTGGTTTTGATATCGACCTTGCGCAGTATCTGGCGGATGGGATGGGTGTGGATTTGAAGCTGGAAGTAATGCCCTTCGCTGACCTGTTGCCGGCTTTAGAAAACGGCAAAGTGGACATGATCATTTCGGCCATGACCATTACTCCCGAGCGCAACTTAAAGTTTTCCTTTGTCGGACCCTATTTTGTTTCGGGAAAGGCATTTTTGACGAAGAAGGAAAAAATCGCTTCTGCTCAGGAAGTATCCGAAATCAATAGCCCTGATATTACTCTCGCAGCTCTCAACGGCTCTACCAGCCAGTTTTTTGTCCAGGAAGCGTTGCCTAAGGCCAGGCTGGTAAAAACTCAAAATTATGACCAGGCGGTTGCTATGGTGATCGGCGATAAAGTGGATGCGCTGGTTGCCGACTACCCAATCTGCCTTGTCTCTTTGATGCGCTATCCTAACAAGGGACTGTTTTCTCTCCTTACACCTTTGACATATGAACCGTTTGGAATTGCAATGCCTGCAAGCGACCCGCATCTGGTCAATTGGGTAGAAAATTTCCTCAATACCATGCGAGAAAGCGGCGCTCTCGATGACCTAAAAGCGCGATGGTTTGACGATGACGGCTGGCTTGCCAGGCTTCCCCAGTAAAGGGACTTTCTTCTCTAAGCTATCCTGCCCCGGAATTTAATGTTTGAGGACGTTTGCTTTATGGCATCACCCGTGCTGCATGTCAAAGATCTCAAGACTTATTTTTTTACGGAAAGAGGTATCGCAAGGGCTGTCGACAAAGTCAGTCTTAAGTTGATGAAATCTCTCACACTGGGGGTCGTAGGCGAATCAGGCTGCGGCAAGAGCGTCACCGCTCTCTCCGTCATGCGGCTGATTCAACCTCCCGGCAGGATTGTAGAAGGTAAGATTTTGTTCAATGGAACGGACCTGCTTACCCTGCCCGAAGAAACTATGCGGTCCATTCGAGGCAACGAAATTTCAATGATCTTTCAAGAACCCATGACTTCGCTCAATCCGGTATTTCGCATCGGGGACCAGGTCATCGAGATCCTTCAGCAACATGAAAGAATGAACAAGAAAGAAGCGCTGGCCAGGGCCGTGGAGTTACTACGACAAGTAGGCATTCCTTCTCCACACCAGCGCATCAAAGATTATCCCCATCAAATGAGCGGCGGGATGCGCCAAAGAGTCATCATAGCCATGGCAGTTGCCTGTTCGCCACAGGTGATTATTGCTGATGAGCCAACCACGGCCCTGGATGTAACCATTCAAGCACAGATTCTGGGCTTGTTAAGAAAACTAAAAGAACAGATGGGAACCACGGTCTTATTGATCACACACGACTTGGGGGTTGTAGCGGAAGTTGCAGAAGATGTGATGGTTATGTATGCCGGGCGCGTAGTAGAAGAGGCCGCATGCAAGGATATTTTTAGCAAACCGCTGCATCCATACACCCAGGGGCTGATGCACTCCATTCCGGGCAAAGCTGCTCAAGAGGGGAAAAAACGACTTGCTGCAATCCCCGGAGTAGTGCCTAGTCTACTCGCACTGCCGGCAGGGTGCAAATTCAATACCCGCTGTCCACATGTTTTCGACAAATGTTCCATCGATCCTGAACCGGACCTGCTGCTGCCAAACGGGGGACATCCCGTAAGGTGCTGGCTCTATGAGGAAAGATGAGGGATTTGCATTGAAGACCGAAAGAAACGAAACGCTGTTGGCCCTCCATGGTGTCGAAAAATATTACCCAATTACCAGTGGAATCTTTCGCCGCCAAATTGGTACTGTCAAAGCGGTCGACGGAATTGACCTATCGGTTAAACGGGGTGAAACGCTGGGATTGGTGGGGGAAAGTGGATGCGGTAAGTCGACCCTGGGGCGGGTGATTTTGAGACTGGAAGAGCCAACCGCAGGCCAAATCGTTTTTGCCGGGGAGAACTTGCAAGAGGCGCAGGGCCAACAGCTTCATCAATTGCGGAAAAGAATGCAAGTCATCTTTCAGGACCCTTATTCGTCGCTGAACCCCCGCCAGACAATCGGTCGAACCATCGGAGAAGGACTAGCGATACACAAAATCGGATCACCTGCCGAGCGCCGGGAAAAAGTCCTTCATTTAATGGAAATCGTGGGCCTGCGTTCTGAGCATGTCAACCGCTACCCTCATGAATTCAGCGGTGGTCAGCGGCAGCGCATAGGAATCGCCAGAGCTCTAGCTCTGCAACCGGAATTCATCATTTGCGACGAACCGTTGTCAGCGCTGGATGTCTCTATCCAGGCTCAGGTCATTAATCTGCTTGAGGATCTGCAAGACCAGTATCATTTGACCTACCTTTTCATCTCCCACGACCTTTCTGTAGTGCGCCATATAAGCGACCGGGTGGCAGTCATGTATGCCGGCCAACTGGTAGAAATGGCTCCCAAAGACGAACTCTATGAACACCCATATCACCCTTACACGCAAACACTCCTGCAGGCTGTGCCCATTGCCGATCCTGAGGCTACTGGAAAACGCAAAGAGCCTGCCAAGATCGTCAAAGACTCGATATCCATCCCCTCCGGATGCAAATTCAGTTCGCTTTGTCCGATTAGTTCCTCAGACTGCATGAAAGAGGTTCCAGTTTTTCGGGAAGCCAGCAGAGGCCACTGGGTAAGATGTTTGCATGCCGAACTCGACTGATAGGCTTCGCAACCGATTGAGCTTGAACCTCAACTCCACTGGCATCAGATCCGGGCAATGACTAAATGTATCTTACCTGCCTGGGATATATAATCTTCCCCAGCTTCTCATCGCAGAAGCGTCGGCAAGATTGTCCTTTGTGTCGTCGGTTCCTGTGTGGAGAAGGAGAAGCATTTCAACTCTAACAACCAGGCTTGGGTTCGCTGCCGGGGAAGAAGCAGAATGAGTTAGACATCACACATTACCCGGATTCTGCATGAAAAGAAAATTTGCTCCTCACCTAATCTCCGACGGAATCTCTGCTGCGACCAAAATTATAATTATTTATGTTATCGCAGGTGGATTCTGGATATTGATTTCGGATAGGGTCTTGGCGGCACTCATCACTAACCCTAGAACGCTCACCTACCTACAGACGCTTAAGGGCTGGTTTTTCATTGTCACAACCGCGGCAATTCTCTACTTTCTGATTCGCCGAAGCTTCACGGCTATTCGGAACTCGCAGCAGGCTTTATTTGAAAGCGAACGAACTCTTTCCACCTTACTGAGCAACTTACCGGGCATGGTATATCGATGCCGAAATGACCGGGATTGGACCATGGAATTTGTGAGTGAAGGCTGCTTCGATCTAACTGGATATCACTCCTCTGAGCTCATCCACAATAGCAAGATAGCCTACGGTGATCTGATTCACCCGGATGATCAGGAAATGGTCTGGAATGAAGTGCAAAAAGCTATTGCTGAAGACAGGCCTTTTCGGCTGATTTATCGAATACTCGGTCCCGCCGGAGAAGAAAAATGGGTTTGGGAACAGGGCCAGGGGCTTGCTTCGAAAACGGGAACCGCCCAATATGTTGAAGGGTTTATTACCGATATTACCGACCGCAGGCGTGCGGAGCTGGCCTTGAGAAATTCCGAGGAAAAATATCGTGTGTTGGTGGAAAATACATCTGATGCGATTCTGATGATCGACCCACAAGATAGAATAATATCATGCAATCCGGCATTCCGGGAACTGTTCGGCTTTGACCTTGAAGAGCAAGTCGAAGGTAAATCGGTCAGCATCATTCATCCTTCAGATGAGAGTTTTAAAATTTTCTGTGCGCATGCCTATCCGGAAGCTGAGCAGGCCGGTGCATTCCGAAGCGAATGGGAAATGAAACGCAAAGATGGGACGATTATGCCGGTTGAGACAACTCTCTCGCCCATCAAGAATTCTGATCGCTCCATAAAGGCTTATGTAGCGATCATCCGAGACATCACCAAACGCAAAAAGGCAGAGGAAGAGCTAAGGAAGCATCGAGAACACCTGGAAGAAATGGTCAAGCAGAGAACACTGGATCTAGAAGCTGCACAAAAAGCTCTGGTACAAAAAGAGAAGCTCAAGACTCTGGGCGCCATCTCAGCCGAAGTCGCCCACGAGATCCGCAATCCTCTTTTCGTTATTGGTGGATTTGCCAAACGCCTGCAGAAAAAATTCCCGGATTTACCTGAGGTCGAAATCATCTTGGATGAATCCAGACGCCTTGAAAAAATCCTCAAAAGAATCAAAAATTACCTCAAACCTGTAGAGATGCGGCCTCAACAATCCTCGGCCAACAATGTAATTAAAGAATGTATTGATCTCCTCTCGATTGAGCTTGAGCGTCAGAGGGTGGCATGGCAACTGGACTTGGCGCCGAACCTTTCACCGGCATACGTCGATCCGGGAATACTGGCTGAGGTTTTCATCAACGTGCTCAGGAACGGCATAAGGTTCATGGATAAAAATGGATATATTTATATCAAGACTTACGAAAGCGATCAAAATATCCAAATAGATTTCCGAATTCCTGTACTTAAGCAAAAAATTAAGGATCCGGAATTGTTTTTCCTGCCTTTTGACGAGACATCCCAAGACTTCGGTCTGTCTCTTTCTTTTCGTTTATTAAAAGACATGGGAGGACTACTTTCATACTCGCAGGAAGATGATGACGTGATTTTCTCAGTTTCTTTACTGAAAGCAATGAAAGTAAGTGTGCAACAAACTCAGTCAACTGAAAACGACAATGGTTAAACCTTGACATTGTGCGGGCGACCCTCGAGCAGATCTTCAAACTCCGCGGAAATTTCGTTGCCCTCTATCAAGTTGGCCAGCAGACGACTACCGACGGCTGCGGGAGCAAAAACTAAATCGGCTCGGGCGAGTTTCAACAGGCGCATCGACCGAGCCGTGCTTGCCACTGCCAACACTTTGATGTTCGGATTCAAATCTTTGGCCAGCAGCGAAATGAAGGCATTTTCACCGTCATCGTCTCTGGCAGCAATGATCATTTTGGCCAGATCTATGCCGGCCCCTTTCAAGATGGTATCGTCGATCGCATCCCCCCTGATAAAGGTAGAATCGGGCAGGTCCAGTGTTGATTCGCTGGTCTGCGATATGATGTAGACAAATGAAATATCCCGGCTGGCAAGCTCGCGGGCCGTATTTTTAGCAATAGGCCCTTCCCCGACAAGGATGACGTGGTCCTTATGTTTCATGGGCTCTCCTTTAGGATTAAAAACCCGCGCCAATTCACCTGAAATAGCCGGCCATAAGGCTGAAACAATTGCAGCAGCAAAGATGCTCAAACCCACAACGAGCAGAGAAACCACAAATAATCTTGTTTCCGGAGTGGCCGCCACAATGTCGCCATAACCGACGGTCGCGAGCGAGACGATAGTGAAATAGAACGCCGAGCTCAAATCATGAATCTTCGGGTGAAAACCATCTCCCAACAGGTACGTTCCAAAAGTGCCGTAGGCGAGAATGGCCATTACACTGAGAAGCGATATCAAGTAGTTGGCAAAAAGAGTTTGACGGTTAAAGTGTTTTCTCAACAGCAGCAGGGCCAGAAACATGAGGCCGGGAAGTATCAGGCTAGCGCCCCAGTGAGCTCTTATGACATTGACACCAATAGTGACCATCAACAACAGCAAAGCGAACGCCCAAGCCGTTGCCAGTCGCCACAGCAGACCCAATCCAACCAGCACTAACGCTGCCCCCAGAATAGCCTGAGTCGTGCTCCCCAAGACGGCTAAAGAACCGGCCAAGGTAGAAAGAGGAGCAATCTGTTTAAGAGGAACGATGTTGTATCGAAAACCGACAAGGATGTTGACGAGACCTGCGGTCACTAAGGCAGCCGACAATGGGAGTTGCGGCCAGAGCTGCAGTACCCAGGCGGGAAGGCGGTGCAACCATCTTGATGAACGTCGTACAAAAGTTGCCATAATTAAGAGTCGCTTAGCTTAGATAGAAGATGCAGCAGGTTCAATGTATCGATAAAGTTCGCCAAACATATTCTGCACGAATTACGCTTTCAAGCTAAAAATTCAGCATTTGTGACTTCTCGAGTCATAGCCCCAGCCATAATTATTCAGGCGACAGCAATTCTCATTTTGCTGTACTATGAACCTAGGAGCCTGCCCGAGAATTCACGACGCCGTCATTCCGGCGGTCTTTAAGCCGGAATCCATGATACGGAAATCCTTTTTTGGTGCGGGCCTGGATTCCGGCTTAAAGCTTGCCGGAATGACAATAGACACCATTCGGCCAATTATCGGACAAGCTCCTAAACAAAATGAGAATTGCTGTTCAGGCGAAGTCCCCACTTGACGGAACGATCTTTTGCGGTGGACAAGAGAATCCCAATGGCCCTCGTCGTCTGTGGAGTCCCGCAATATCGCCTGGGTAGAAAAAAGCCGGCACAACTGAGAACCCCACCCGCCGACAAAAAATATCAAATTCTCTTGACTACAAAACAGAAGGGGAGATAAGTTCCAACTCCCCCATGGCAAGGAACATTTATCGTCAACCGACAGGAAAGCGATTAGTATAGCTTGGTAAATAGAAACTTCATACCTTAATATGGCGATTCCACTGGATGAGTAGCTACTCATGTAGACGCCATCCGACATTTCGAGTCACGCCATGGCGTGACGATGAATCTTCGGGGTATCCGCCCCAATTCAGATTCCCCGTCGTCACGCTAACAGCGTAACTCCTCGAAATGGCAGCGTGGAAATAATCGCTGATTTTAGGTCTTATTTCGTTGGGCAGCGAACAGGAGTTATAAATGAGAATCAAATTCGGTCGATACCGCAATCGCCTTATTGCATTTACACTGTTGATTTTATTTTCAACTGCCGCAGTAAGCCTCACTGCCGGGTATTCTTCTATATCAAAAGAACAGCTTAAATCACAATTGGCCAACCCCGATCTGGTGCTGCTGGATGTTCGCGCCTCCTTGGGGTGGATTCTTAGCTTTTCAAGGATAAAAGGTGCAGAGCGCGAAGATCCCGGCAAGGTTGAATCCTGGCTGACCAACTATTCTAAGGATAAGACAATCGTCCTTTACTGTCAGGGTCAGAACACAAGCTCGAACGTTGCGCAAAAGCTTGTATCCGCGGGATTTCAAAAGGTCTATGTTTTGAAAGGGGGCTGGAACGAATGGTCAAAAGCCAACTTTCCAACTGAAAAGAAATAAGCCCCTCGCTTCGTAGACGCCCCCGGAAATAAACTCGGGTTCCTTGTCTTTTCTTGCAAGCCCGCGGTTCCAGGTTCCAGGGCGGGAACGAATCAGAACCACAGCATATTCCTACTTTATTAGGACCTGCCAAACGAAGATGATGAGCAAAAGCAATGCGCCCGCTGCCTGAACTACCGTTGAGAGCCCCCACCCAGCCAGGCCGCCCACACTGGCCTTAAATGCAGCACGCCAATCCTCGCATTTGCGATATTCGCTGTAAAGAATGCCAAGCGCGTACCCAACAAGTGCTCCCGGCAAGTTTAGAACCACAAATCCGACAACTGCACCTCCAATCCCCCAAATGATTGACCGGCCACTTGCGCCTAATGTTTTCGCCCCCAGGATGGACATCCACACATCCGCCGTAGCGGCGATCAAAGTAATTAAAGTCATGATCGCAAACGTGAGCGGTTCGATCACGGTAAAGTGGGTTGCAATCTCATAGACCAGGACTGCCAGCCAGCCCAGCAATGGTCCTGGCATAAGCGGAACAAAGGAACCCAGAAATCCCAACAACATAAAGAAAATGACTACACCGAGTCCGATCGATTCCAGCCACATATAAGGTCTCACAAAAAGTGTTCAGGTCATCGGGACCCAAACCAAATCTTCAACTATGCTTTATAACGACATCGTTATATTAATTACAAATACCACACCAAGTGTGGTAAAGGAAAAGCATTCGTGCACTGGCTAACAACTCAAAATTTACACACGGAAAACAGGAACAGAAACGTCAGTCAAAACTGATCAAAACATGAGGAGTTACCATGAAACTCACGTCTACTTTGAATTCGTTCCTCAATCTCTTTTATAATTATGCGGGCCTACCCGCCAATTCAGAACAGGGCATTACCGCTAAACAATTTTATGAGTCGGTGATCGCGAGGGCCGTGCAATCACCCGAATTTCGCCAGAGACTTCTGAATGAGCCCGAGGCCGTAATGGCCGAGATAGGGATCCAACTGCCCGAAGGAATTAAAGTCACTTTCGTAGAAAACACCGCCCAGGTAGTCCATATCGTCATTCCTCCCTACATAGGCGAATAGCACTTTTTGAATGGAGCATTTATGGAAAAGAATCCTCTACAAGAGATCCTCATCCGAGCTTGCTCGGACAAACCCTTTCGTGAAAAATTCATAAAGGATCCGAAGGAAATCCTGCAAAGCGCTTCGATTCAGGTTCCCGAAAATATAACCATACGGATCCTGGAAAACAGTGACGATCAAATTTATATTATACTGCCAACCAGCCTGGAAGAACAACCTGCTGAATGGGCGTACGGGGATTGGCCCACTCCCGGAGAAACATTTGAAACCGCCGGCTTGACAATAAAATGGACCGAGCGTGGACTTCTCTCTGTTGGGCCGTATCGGCAGTGAGAGTGCCGCTGAATTGCGCCGGCAACTTGATCGAGCAACCGGCACTTTATTGATCGACTTCAGCCAGGTGACCTTCATGAGTTCAGCTGGGCTCGGCATTCTGTTGTCGGCTCAGAAGCGCCTTGCAGCAAATCAAAACGAGCTGTATTTGTACAATGTATCGGCACCCATCAAAAACATATTCTCGCTATCGGGTCTGGATTCAGTTTTCCAGTTCGTAACATCGGAATCTGACAATACCTGGTGGATGGCATACCCAAACGTTTAAGGCTTGCGGCAGATAGAATATCTCGTCTTCCGTTTTCTTTCGGCAGCTCCTCCCAAATTGAATGCATCGATGTTAAATTATACATACGGTGGAGAAGAGAAGCATCTCCACCAGTTAGGGCATTAGATCAAAGGGAAAAAGATCACTTTCCGATCGTTCGGAGACTGTTATGAAACCGCATGACCATAATCAACTGCTAAAAGAAAAGAGCCAGGTCTTACATGACTTGATCCATGATTTTCTGCAGCACGCGGAAGAGACCAGCCCGAATGAAACGATGCTCGAAAAAGCCTGTTTAGATTTACTTAAGGCTCTGGCATTTGAAAGTAAATTCGACCAGAAAAACGACCAGCTATTCTCGCACGAAGCAATTTTAGAGGCGGAGCAACTGCGCAAAGTTCACATTGAGCTAGACGCTAGAATAAGACAACAGAACGAAGCCTTGGCTAAAGCCAATAAAAATTTGAGAGCCGAAATTGCTGAACGCAAAAAGGCTGAACAAAAAATCAGGGAACAAAATGAATTTTTGAACCACGTTCTAGAATCATTGCCTCACCCTTTTTATGTGCTCGATGCCAAGGATTATAAAATCAAAATGGCAAACTCCGCTGCAGCCGTTGGCGATCTAAAAGAAGGTACTACCTGCTACGCGTTGACGCACAGAAGAAGTATGCCATGTAATGGATCAGAACACACTTGCCCCTTGCAGATGGTAAAAAAAACCAAGGAGCCCGTGATTGTGGAACACATCCATTTTGACAAGGAGGGAAATCCAAGAAATGTAGAAGTCCACGGATATCCGATCTTTGACAAAGATGGCAATGTTGCCCAGATGATTGAATATTCGTTGGATATCACGGAGCGCAAAAAGCTGGAAGCGGAACTGAGGAACAATGCGGAAAAGATTAAAATGTTTGCCTATGCAATTTCGCACGACCTTAAGAGTCCGCTGATCGGCATCCACGGTTTGGTTGAGTTGATGCATCGACAATACAAGGACTTACTCGACGAAAGAGGCAAGAAATACTGCGAACAAATTCTCAAGGCATCCCAACAAGTCGTATCCCTGATTGAAGAACTCAACGTATTTATAAGGACCAAGGAAACTCCCCTGGACTTCGAGGCTGTTGACATCAAGGGGATATTTGCGACTATCAAAGATGAGTTTAGTCCTTTACTCCGGGTTCGTAACATAAAATGGTCGCAACCCGAAAATGTTCCTAGGGTCAAAGCTGATAAGATCTCCTTGTTGCGAGTCTTCCGAAATTTGGTGGACAACGCGTTGAAGTATGGCGGTAATGAACTCAGCGAGATTAGGATCGAATATCAAGAATCAGAAGACTTTCACGTTTTTTCAGTGAGTGATAACGGGGTAGGCATCAAGTCCGAGGATTACGAATCCATATTCGGGTTATTTCAGCGCAATAAAACTTCTAAAGGGGTCGCTGGAACGGGATTAGGTCTCGCCATAGTAAAGGAGATAGCCACAAAGCATCAAGGCAGGGTTTGGGCGGAACCGAACCATGATAAGGGAGTCACCTTTTCTTTTTCCTTATCTAAAACCCTTTAGCGACCTTCAATGCATGTTTTAATTAGTCTGCATGCGGACAGTTTTTTCTCGTGCAATGCAGCCCTTTAGGGCTGGCTTCTTACCGAGGTTAAAGCCTTGCACTTCAGGGCCTTCGAACGGGTACTAACCTAACAATTCTTCCGGCAATGACAGCCATCTTATCCAATCATCTATTTGGGGAGCAAAGGCGGAAATCTTCTGGACTGTATGTCATCTCTTTTAGATTCCTAACGGTCTGGGCAACCAGCGGAGCGGCTCGCAATGTCAGTATCAGGAATCTGGTCCGATCGGTATTCATTGGTTCGCTTGCAGAAAGCCGGCCAGGCTGGCAGGATCTTCAACGCTCAGCACCTTCGCATTTCGATCTATTTTCCGCATGAGTCCTCTCAGCACTTTTTTGGGGCCCACTTCGACAAATTGATTGTGTCCCGCCTGCAACATCCACTCAAGCGACTGCTTCCAAAGCACTGAACCACAAAGCTGATCAATGAGTTTTTGAGGGGCTTCAACTCCGTTCTGTAAAGGCTTGCCATCAACATTGTTGACAATCGGAATCTGTGGATCGTGAAAGACACATTCTCGAACAATCGGTTCAAACTTCTCCCTTGCCAATCGCATACAGCGGCTGTGCCAGGGACCGCTCACGTTTAGTTTAACGCACTTTTTAGCGCCAGCTTCAGTGCTCAAATTCATGGCCTGATCGACCATATCTGCCGCACCGGTGATAATGATCTGGTCAGAGCAATTGATATTGGCGACCTCCACATTGCAAAGATGGCAAATCTCTCGTATTCTTTCTTCTTCCAGATCCATTATCGCAGCCATGCTGCCTGGCTCTTCCTGAGCAGCTTCATGCATGAAAGCTCCCCGTGCTTTGACCAGTTTGAGCGTATCCTCAAGACCGATGACTCCGGCCGCATAAAGAGCACTGTACTCGCCCAGGCTGTGCCCGGCAGCAGCGACCGGATAAATTGCATGCAGGCGCAGAATGTTAAAACAGGCTAAATTCACAACGGTTATAGCGGGTTGGACATTTTCGGTAAGAACCAACAACTCTTCGGGACCCTCAAAACAAAGTCTGGTGATGTTCATCTGCAGAATGTCGTTTGCATGCTCGAATAACTCTCGGGCTTCCGTGTAGTTTTCGTAAAACTCGCGTCCCATCCCCACGTATTGAGATCCCTGACCGGGAAAAAGAAAGACCCAACTATTCATGCGATTGCTCCTATGCGAACTAATTTCCAAAACTGCAATGATAATAATTTGGCTCGCTTTTATTAGTCTCTGGATATCTTGTCAAGCAATGAATAACTGGATGTATGTTGTTGAGGATGAGATCTATACATTTTAACATAATAGCGGGGAATAGCGGTACTTGCCTGGTTTGATTGCCAGCAATTCTCATTTTGGCTAGGAGCTTGTCCGATAATTGGCCGAATGGTGTCTATTGTCATTCCGGCAAGCTTTAAGCCGGAATCCAGGCCCGCACCAAAAAAGGATTTCCGTATCATGGATTCCGGCTTAAAGACCGCCGGAATGACGGCGTCGTGAATTCTCGGGCAGGCTCCTAGGTTCATAGTACAGCAAAATGAGAATTGCTGAAGTTTGTTAAAAAAAAAATTATTTTCAGGCTGCACATCCTAGTATAATAATAAAATTTGTGAAATGTTACCAGGTAATCGACAAATGCCGACAGGAGAAATGAAAATGTCAGCCAATCACGCTTTTGCAAAAGCCTTCACAATTTTGTTGATTTCAATTGCTTTCTTGTACGCACCGAGGCTAGCCGAAGCCGACCAGCCTCCGATTGAGGTGGTCAAAGCCGGCACGGAAAAAGCACTGAGTATTTTGCACGAACGGAACCCGGACGGGAAACTCAATCTCAGAGCGCGGCGGGGTGAGATTCTTAATATTGTAGATCAATATTTCGACTTTGAAGAGATGGCAAAGCGTTCTCTGGGACGTGCATGGAAATACCAGTCACAGCAGAAACAAGATGAATTTGTTAGGCTTTTTAAAGACTTATTGTTCAATACTTACGTAGATCGCGTTGAAAACTACACGGCCTCTGACGAAAAAGTCGTTTTTGACAACCAGCAAATAGACGGCAATTATGCTGTAGTGAATACGCGCATCACAGGATACCAGGGTACAGATGTGACCGTTGACTACCGGCTCACTAAAAAAAGCGGCAAGTGGAAAGTTTATGATGTAATTGTTGCAGGCATCAGTCTGGTCAACAATTATCGGAGTCAGTTTAACTCCATTCTTTCCAGAAAATCTTTCGACGAATTGCTGAAAACAATGAACGAAAAAGTAGCCTCACTCAACAAGCGTGCGTAACTTTTGCTTACAGGTCCAGATTGGAGCGGTTCAATGACTCTCGGTCCGGAAGGCCACCGAAAACGCCTTCGAGAAAGATTTGTACGAAGTGGCTTCGATGGATTTCACGATCACGAGTTATTGGAATTGCTCTTATCGTATGCGATTCCACGACGAGACGTAAAACCGATAGCCAGAGAATTGTTGACTGAATTTTCATCCCTGTCGGCTGTTTTGGATGCTTCGATCGAAACCTTGCTGCGCATCCCTGGAGTGGGAGAACATGCAGCAATTCTTCTGACCATGATGCCCCGCCTGGGTGACCGTTATCATCAAGACAGATGGCGGCACACCTCCTCATTCCAATCCACTCGGCAAGCAGTGAATTACCTGACATCCGTTCTTGGAACCGAGCGAAATGAGGTTTTTTGTGTGCTTGCACTCAACAGTCGCAACGGCTTGATAGCCAAAGAGGAGATACAAAGAGGAAGCGTAAACCGAACCGCCGTGTATCCTCGATTGGTGGTTGAGACCAGTCTCAAGCATCGTGCAACTGCTGTCATATTGGCCCATAATCACCCGGGTGGCGATCCGAACCCCTCGACTGCTGATCGTCAGTTGACACGCAAGCTAAAAAGGATTTTGAACGATCTGGATATTACCGTACATGATCATATCATCATTGCAGGCCCCAGTTATTTTTCTTTTGCCGAGCAGGGAGAAATGGAATGAAACCTGATTCTATGCCTGCCATAATAGTTAAAGAATCCGGAAGCAAAGGCGATTGGAACACTCTGTCCTTCGAATTAGTGCCCCGCCCTTCCCTGAACGATCGCCAGGTCCTGGTTCAGGTGGAAGCTTGTTCGGTCAATCGAGCCGATTTGTTGCAAAGGCGCGGGCTTTATCCTCCACCCCCCGGCGCCTCATCTATCCTTGGCCTGGATTTCGCGGGTTTCGTAACGGCAGTGACTGAAAAAGTCACACAATGGCACCCGGGCGACCGAGTTTTCGGCATAGCCGCCGGCGGTGGTTACGGGCGCTATGTAGCCGTTCCGGAAGATCATTTGATAAGAATTCCCGAACGTCTTTCTTTCGTCGAGGCCGCAGCGGTAGCAGAAGTTTTTTTCACGGCCTTTCTCAATATATTCTTGGAAGCGCAGATTCAAGCAGGCGAGAGTCTACTCATTCAAGGAGGGGGCAGTGGTATCGGTACCGCTGCCATCCAACTGGCCAAATCAGCTGATGTAGCAACTTTTGTCACCGCCGGCAGCAACGAAACAATCGAGCGATGTCTTGAACTGGGAGCCTCTTTCGGCATCAATTATAAGCAGGAAGACTTCGCTGAACGCATCCTGGAGATCACCTCCGGCAAAGGCGTCGATGTCATCCTGGACATTGTCGGTGGACCGTACCTGACTCCTCATCTGAATATCCTCAGCACCCGCGGTCGGCTTGTTGTAATCGGCCTCATAGGCGGAAGCAAAGCAGAAATACCGCTCGGAATCTTGCTGACTAAGCGGTTGAGGATCATCGGTTCGGTGCTCAGAAGCAGAACTGCCGAGGAGAAATCAGCCCTGACCCAGCTATTCAAGGAGAAGGTCATACCACTGCTTGAATCGAGTGAGGTGCACCCGGTAATCGATCGAATTTATCCAATTCACGCCGCCGAAGAGGCCCATCAGTATATGCTGGAGGGGGGCCGCTTCGGCAAAATCGTATTGACCTGGCATGGAGTGGAACAAGGGTAGGATAGTAGGTTGCGAATTTGCGCTCGGAACTGCTGGAGACCGCTTAATGGAGAAAGACTGGGTCAGGTTGGAGGATGTATCCTTTGTACGCAATCGCAGAATTATCTTGGATCAGATCGAGTGGTCGGTCGGCAACGGCGACCATTGGGTGGTCATGGGGGCAAACGGCTCCGGTAAAACCACCCTGCTCCAGCTCCTGGCTGGTTACCTCTAGCCGACCAAGGCAACATCACTGTGCTGGGAGCAAGATTCGGCCATACCGACCTGCGGGAGTTAAGAAAAAAGATCGGTTGGGTCGGATCATTTCTGCAAGTTCAAGTTCCCCCATCTCAGCGTCCTCTGGATTTTATTGTCAGCGGCAAATTTGCTTCCATTGGGATTTTTGAAAAACCGGAGAAGGAAGACTACCGCCAGGCGCATGAAGTCGCTTGTCAATTGAGGTGCGAGAAGATTCTCGAGTCCCCCTACGGGGTATTATCGCAGGGCGAAAAACAGCGGCTGCTTATCGCCCGTGCACTGATTCATGATCCGGAACTGCTCATACTTGATGAACCTTGTGCCGGGCTCGATTTAGTAGCGCGCGAGAAATTGCTCCAGATCCTGCAGGATCTGGGAAATTCATCCAACACTCCAACCTTGATTTACGTCACTCATCATCTCGAAGAAATCGTGTCTATATTCACTCACACATTACTGCTCAAAGATGGAAAAATTCTATCACAGGGCAGAAAGCAAGATACCCTTCGCTCTTCTTTATTGCGCGAAGCGTTTGGAATTTCCATGGACGTCGTCAAGGAAGGAGATCGTTACTGGGCGCACATACAGCCAGGTGCAATATCAAAATTTTTTGGTCAGGATCGCTAAAGTCGATTCATCATGGCATATTGGTGCTGGACGTATTTCAGAGCTTCCGGTGTATCCACGCCAGTGACCTCAGCCACATCGGCAATCACCATCCCAACACGACGGCCGTCCATGCTCATAAGTTCTATGAGATCCGTCAGGAAGAACTCTTCAACAGTAACCTGCCGGTCGCCCCATTTTTTCTGCACATGATGCGGCTTTCCTGCAAGTTGAGCCATGTATTCGAGGAGAACCGACCGCTTGGCAGCATAAACACCGGCGTTGCAAAAACGCAGCACCCCCTGCCGATCGGCTGGATAGGATCGCCAGTATTTCCACTCGACAATCTTCTTCACTCGGTCTCCATCAAATTCCAACAATCCGTACTGGGCTTTGTCGTCAGGATTAAAAGCCAAAACCGCCAGATCATTCTTAGAGAGTTGCCCGACCAGTTTATCATAGGTTGCCGACCGAATGAGCGGCACGTCTCCCATAGTGATAATGGTTTTCTCGTGAACAACGGATTGCAAAAAGGATGTAGCCGCCAAAAGTGCTCCACCGGTGCCGTTGGTCTCAGGTTGAAAGATAAATTCCGCTGCATGGTCAGCCGCAGCCTCTCTTACCTGTTCTGCGAAATGGTGAACTACAATGCCCTTAGGGCCTGGCGGTAGATTCTCTAAAACTTCTATCAGCAAAGGTCGTCTACCGTTGTAGAGCGATGCCTCCGAAATAAGGGGCAAAAGAGTCTTGTTGCCTTCATAGCCCTTCATTCGGCTGCCTTTTCCGGCGGCAAAAATAACGCTGACTGTTTCTTCCAAGTGTAGATACCCCATCTCTTTTCTGTATCAGTTCTTGTTTTGGCGATAAAGTGAGACGGCTTTGTGATGTTCCTCCAGTGTCGTGGAGAATCGATGTGTTCCGTCATTATTGCTCACGAAGTACAAATAAGGGACATCCTGAGGATAAAGCACCGCTTGTAGCGATTTGGCACCCGGATTACATATGGGACCCACGGGCAACCCCTTTTTCTGATAGGTATTATAGGGACTTTGTCTCTGCAGATGTTGGCTGGTTATGGGTCCGGAAAAATCCGGTAAATCGTACACGGCAGTGGGATCGCTCTGGAGGGGCATGTTCAACTTCAGCCGGTTAAAAAACACGCCGGCAATCACAGGTCGTTCCGAATCTACAACGGCCTCTTTCTCCACTATGGATGCCATGATGACAACATCTTGAATGCTTAATCCCTGCTCCTTAGCCCGTTCTTTCCATTCTTTCGAAAAGTGGATCCTAAATTGGCGAACCATCGATTTTATGATGGTCTTGGCATTATTAGTTTTTGAAAAATAGTACGTTTCCGGAAAAAGATAACCTTCCAGGGTGTCACCTGGCAGATCCAGTGAATCGATAAATTCCTTATCTCGAGTCGTCAACTGGATTATTTCCTTTGCAGAGCCAAGACCGGCTTGCTCGACTATTGCTGCCACATCCGCCAGAGTGGAGCCTTCGGGTATGGTCACCCGGTGCAACAGAACCTTTCCTTGAACGATCTGGTCAAAAATCTGAGTCGGGGTAGAAAAGGACGAAAAAGCATATTCACCCGCTTTGAGCTTTTGACCTGACTTTTTCAGCCGGCAGAGGAGATAAAATTTCCTTGCATCGGCAACCAGACCTTTGCTTTCAAGCAGATGGGCAATGGATGCTGCGCCCATTCCCGATGCGACACTCAGCTCCTGTATCTGTGGCTTAGTGCTGCCGGGCAATTGCAAAAAGAGCCAAAATTGAAAGGCATAGACGATACCCGCGAGCACGATAAACCATGTCACTGAGATCCCGATATACGACATCATAACAGCAAATTTTTTCCAACCGCTCATGCCTTACCTCCGCGCAGACAAATCTCTTTAGCACGGAAAAGGGCCTACGACAACCGCCACAACTAATTGCGCAAACTGGAACCTGGCGGGCGTCGGTTTGAGATTGTCTTCAAGGAATGTTTCAAGAATCTTGTCGTCGAGAATCTTTGGCTTAGAGACGATTAAATGCTATGATGTCGGCGAGGTGGAAGACGAGGGGCAAAAAACAGGAAATCATCTAAAAAGGGGCGGCAAATCTTATGGCGAAAGATCTGTATCGTGACGCGGGGGTGGATCTGGACAAAGCAAATGAACTGGTGAAGCGCATCCAACCGTTGGTGCGCTCAACCTTCAACAGCGGAGTCATAACAGACATCGGCGGTTTTGGGGGGCTTTTTTCATTCGACTGCAACAATTTCAAGAGTCCCGTGCTGGTCTCCTCGACAGATGGTGTGGGAACCAAACTGAAGGTCGCATTCTGGGCCAATATGCACAACACAGTGGGAATCGATTTGGTAGCGATGTGTGTGAACGATATCATTGTGCAGGGAGCGCGCCCGCTTTTTTTCCTGGATTATCTGGCAATGGGAAAAATCGAGCTGGATCTGGTCGAACAAGTCATAAGTGGTATCGTGGCGGGATGCAAACAAGCCAAATGCTCTCTCATTGGCGGAGAAACCGCTGAAATGCCCGATTTTTACAAAGAAAATGAATACGACCTAGCAGGATTTGCGGTGGGCCTAGTGGATAACAGCCAGATTATCGACGGTTCGAGCATCCATGTCGGCAATCAAATCATCGGACTGGCCTCGAGTGGAATTCACTCCAACGGCTATAGCCTGGTACGGCGCATCGTATTCGACCAACTGAAAATGGAACCGGACAGTCTCATTCATGAATGCAACCGGACGGTCGCGGAAGAATTGCTTGAACCCACCTCCATTTACGTGGAACCCGTGCGCAAGCTCTTACGCCAGTTCAAGATCTTGGGCATGGCCCACATCACCGGAGGTGGATTTTACGATAATATTCGCCGAATTCTTCCGGGAGCCTGCCAGGCGGTCATCTACCACGGCTCATGGGAAGTCCCTCCCATCTTCCAATTTTTGCAGGAAAAGGGAGGTATTTCCGAAGATGAAATGTACCACGTTTTCAACCGCGGGATCGGCTACGTTTTCATCGTCGAACCCAGGGAATCAGATGAAATCATAGAGCTTTTGTATGCCATGGGGGAAAAAGCCTATCGCATAGGAGAAATCGTTGCTCGCGAAGAAGGCTCACCCCCGGTGCGAATTGTAAGCGAGTAAGCATGCCCGGGCCGAATCCGCTTCCTTCTCAGGTGAAACCGCTGCAGGCGAAGAACGAAAAGATAGACGCCACTATCTCAGTTCTTTCCCACTACCTGCATGGCAAAGAAAAAGCTTTGAGGCTGGCCCTGACCTGTTTTTTTTCCAATGGACACCTGCTCATAGAAGATCTGCCCGGCCTTGGCAAAACAACTCTAGCCATAGCCATAGCCAAGGTTTTGGGCCTCACCTTCGGCCGAATTCAATGCACCTCCGACCTGCTTCCTTCGGACATTACCGGGCTTTCCATCTACAACAAGAAACTAAGCGCTTTCGAGTTCCAACAAGGTCCTATCTTCAGCCACATCGTACTGTTCGATGAAATCAATCGGGCTACCCCCAAAACACAGAGCGCCCTGCTGGAAGCCATGGCGGAAAAGCAAGTGACCATCGAGGGAAGAACCTATAGTCTCCCCAGACCTTTCTTTGTCATTGCCACCCAAAACCCCACCGAACAGTTTGGGACCTTCCCGCTGCCCGAATCGCAAATGGACCGGTTTATGATGAAAATAAGCATAGGTTACCCCGTTCGATCTGCCGAAAGGGAGATTCTAAAAGGAGGCAGCAAGCGCAAAGAAATTTATTCCATTGAACCGGTCATGGATAAAGATGAAGTGATCGATATCCAGCAAACCATACGACAGGGAGTATATGTTTCGGACAAGGTCATCGACTATTTTTTGAACGTTATTGAGGCGACTCGAAACAGCAAATACTTAATCGCGGGTCTTTCAACCAGAGGAGCCCTGGCTCTGGTCCAAACAGCCAAAACAGATGCTTTTTTCAGGAAAAAAGACTTTGTGGTGCCCGAAAATCTGAAAGAACTGGCTCAGTACATCATGCCCCACAGAGTCTTATTCAAGGAAGAATTCGAATCGGTCAACAAGAAGGAGATTATACGATCAATCTTGGAAGAAGTGCCGGTCCCGGTGTAATCAAAATCAATAAAGCCGGCTGGGTATACATTATCCTTACAATCTTGGTCGGTTTTTCGGCTGTCAATACCGGCAATAATCTCATCTATCTCATAGCCTCCGCACTGCTCAGCTACATGCTGGTTTCAGGGATTTTCGGCCGGCGCAACCTGTTGAAACTCGACGTTGAATTGGAAATTCCGCTGGAAGTCTTTGCCGGAACCGACACTCCCATCGGAATTCGAGTGCGCAACAGGCGAAAATTCATGCCCGCATTTCTAATCCGGGTGCTTATCGAAGGTCGACAGTCCATTTTTTCATTTATCGACGCAAGCTCAGAACAGAAGCATTATTGCCAGATGCAATTCGGAAATCGAGGTGAATATCTGATCAAAGATGTCTACATCAGTTCGGTTTTTCCATTTAATTTCTTTTCGCGTTACAGAAAGATCGAAAAGGCACTTAGACTCATCATCTTGCCGAAGCCTCGGAAATGCGAAACCATTCATTTTCACGACAGACAAACCCGCCTCAAAGGAGAAACGTCAACCCTGACCCTGGGATACGATTCGGATATCGTCTCAATTAGGGACTACACCTCCGGAGATCCGCTTAAATACATCAGTTGGAAGTCGACGGCAAAAACGGGGATTTTAAAAACCAAGGAACTATCAGCCGTCGAGCTTCAGCATGTCATGATCGATTTTGATAAAATGGACAAAAAGGACCTGGAACACGAGATATCCTGCGTAGCTTTCTTGATCCTGAAATTTATCCGATCGAATATTCCGGTGGGTTTGATGATCGAGGGCGAAAGCTTTAAACCGGCTGCGACCGCCGCGCATAAAATAAATCTGCTAAGAAAACTGGCTCTATATGGTCAAAATTAGCAACATCTTACAGATCATCACCTACCTGGTGGTTGTCATAAGCTATGCGGCAGTTTTTCAATATGTAGAGTTGTATTATTCGCTGAGCTTCGGATTTCTGTTCGCTCTCTCCGTCTATTTGAACTTCAATAGGTTTATAAAAATTTCCCGCTGGATTCTCAACAGCATCTCGATTGTCGTTCTGACCGTTTCAGTTCTGACGGTCACCACTGACTACCTGGTGGAACCGGTTTTGGGAGCGCTCGTCGTTTTGATTGCCATCAAGCTCCTGGATGAAAAGGCCTTCAGAGATTACGCACAGATATTTGCCATGTGCATTTTCCTATTGATCGGCTCCAGCCTGCTTTCTCTAAACATCACCTTTCTTGGCTACTTTTCACTGATGGCCCTGTTATCCACAACCGCATTGATTCTGCTGGCCTATTTTGCTCAAGATCCAGCAATTACCATCCACAGAAGCGCTCTCAACAAAGTTTTGCTGCAATCTCTTCTCATTTGCGGCATCGCCCTACCCGGCTCTTTGATCTTCTTCGTCATTTTGCCTCGCACCAATTATCCGATCTTAAGCTTTCTCAACAGGGAGGGCTATGCCAGAGCCGGCTTCACGGACAGCATCAACCTTGGGGAAATATCTGAGATTCAGGAAAATAATGCCGTCATATTCAGGGCCGAAATGAGCCCGGTCAATCAACAGGATCTCTATTGGCGGGGGATAGTCCTCGACAAATTTGACGGCAGATCTTGGAGAAATAGCGGTAACCACGTCAAGTCCAAACCGATTCTTGCGGGAGATCGACAAATCGATCAGGTCATTTATCTGGAACCTTATGGCAATAATTATCTATTTGCATTGGACAAACCGAAGTCGATTTTTTTGCGGCATGTTGAGCACTCAAACGACCTGACCTATTCCTTGCCGGAATATTTCCATTATCGAATCCGTTACGAAGCAACGTCGGTCATTTCTGATTTTCTTCCGGATAAGTCCGCTAGCCACTCACAATATCTTCAGCTCCCTGCATACTTTTCGCCAAAAATAAGTCAACTCGTAGCCGAGTTGTCCTCGGGCAAACAAGGCGCTGAAGCCGCAAAAGCATTGCTTGGGTTTTTCAGGCGCGGCGACTTCTCCTACTCCATGAAGAAGCTGCCCACTTCAGAGAACCCGCTGGAAGATTTTCTGTTTCAAAACAGGAGCGGAAACTGCGAGTTTTTCGCTTCTTCCCTGGCCGTCATGCTGAGGATGGCGGGCGTCCCGGCGCGACTTGTGGGCGGTTATCGAGGAGGCTACTACAACCAGGCGGCGGGCTATTACATGGTCCTGCAAAATAACGCCCACGTGTGGGTCGAAGCTTATCTGCCCGAGAAACGGGGCTGGCTAAGAATAGACCCAACATTGTACAGCCGAGCCGATGCTTCTATCGGTACCGGCCAAAGTTTATTCATGCGGCTGAAACTCACGATGGATACATTCAATTACTATTGGTACAAATTCATCATCAACTATGATTTCAGCAAACAATTAGCACTGATCAGGAAACTCAAGGCAACCATCCAAAAGCCGGATGTTCAAATAGGCCTCGCCAAAAACAAGATCAAAAAATATCTACGCTATCTTTTGGCCATTCCGCTGATTGTTTTTTTTATTTACGCGGTATTTCGTGCCGCCCGCAAGCGACCTCAAGATAAATCAATCGCCAGATTCCAAGATAGAATGAGTCAACTCGGTTATGAGCGCAGAGATTACGAGGGGCTCGAAGAATTCGCGGCGCGCATCGAAGACCAAAATCTGCGCCGAAAGGCGCAGCAATTCGTCAACAAATTCGAATCCATCTATTATAAGGACCGCAATTTCAACAGTGATGACAGAAAATTGCTGAACCGCCACATCAGCGAACTTTAGCAACACTTCGCCTCAGAGTGTTGCGGCCCGGCTTATGACTTCGAGTGGCACTTAGAAGCATCGCCAAAAACGGTCTGGCACCAGTGCCAAACAGTATGTTTCCTGTTCGAGCACGGATTTTGGTCTCAGAGGATGCTCACATCGACAACCCTGAAGATTCCTCATTTAATTCGGAATGAAGAGGAGCAAACGTTGTCGATCTCTTGCAGAACTAAAAGGGAGGCAAGATATGATGAACTCATACACTTTGGGGAATAGTGACAACGAAGTTCAGAGATTAAGGCAACAGCACGACACCTGGAAGTTTGCCACCGATGCGGTACTTGATGCCGCTGGGTTTCGTCCCGGTTCCCATGTTGCCGATTTGGGCGCAGGACCGGGATTTACAACCCACGAACTGGCAGATCGCGTAGGCGCTGCCGGTTCAGTAACGGCAGTCGATACTGATAAACGATTCTGTGATCTTATCCGTGCTCGGGCAGCAGAGAACGTGACGGTGGTTTGCGCCGATGCTGCAACCTACCATTTCGATAACGATTTATTCGACGGAATTTTCGCTCGTTGGTTGTTCACTCATTTGCAGAATTTGGCGCCAATGATCGAAACAATTGCTCGTGCCCTCAAGCCGGGAGGAATCCTCGCCGTAATTGACTACCTCCAGTATAGGTCTGTTTCGCTGATGCCCGATGCGCCGGCTTTCACCTCGGCTTACAGGAAACTGTTTCAGATCGCGGAAGAGCGTCAGCTCGGATTCTTGGATTTGATAGGTCAACTGCCACGTAAATTGAATTCTTACGGTCTAGAAGTCGTATGGATAAAGTCCTTCTCGTTGGCTGGCGGGCCCAATAGCGCTGTGTGGGAGTGGATGAGCCGCTTTCATACCCAGTTTCTGCCCATGCTTTTTGAATATGAGATTCTGACCAAACAAGAAATTCGAGCGATTCAGGACGAATGGGACCGCATGTCAAGGGACCCGACCTCTGTTTTTTTATCGCACACGGTAGGAGGCCTTTTGGCTAGAAAGGTCAAACAATATTAGTTCGCTTCGATATATCTCAATCCAGGCTCAACTCGCTCTCAAGATTCTTTGCTTATCTGGCTGCTCAAGCCACCGGTCGAAGCAGCCTTCAAAGGAATGTAAAACCAAAATTAGCGAGTTCATCGGTGATCCTGCGTCATGCCGGCGAAGATCCGCCGTGGCATCCTCGACCTGGCATCCAGTGGGTGGGCGGGGATTTCTGGATTCCCGCTTTCGCAGGAATGACGATTTTAGCTTTGCCTAACATTAATCACCAAATGTAGGTACAGATAAATGAAAAACCAACTTGGGATTGATGGGGAACTCAATGATTCTATATGACCAAGATCAAAAAGAAAGCTATGTCGAGTTTGGCATTGAGATCCCGATCTCCGGAGATAAAAAAGCACGTATCTTCCACCACTTGATGTCCCGGAAGGATCTTGCGGAGAAAGTGAGGAATTGGCACATCGACAAAATTTATGAGCGAATATCGAAGGCGGACCTTTTGCGCGTGCACTCCCCACAATACGTTGAGAACCTATGTTCAGAGCGTCTTGAAGACGAGATCATCAGGGCTTACGAACTGATAGACAGTTCCGGTAAACCTCATCGCTATAATCCGGCCGGGGCAAAGCTTCCCCTGCGCAGTCTGTTCGGCAGGATACTAAACAAAGTGGCGGGTACCTATCAGTGCTGTACAGTAGCACTTGACAAGAAGTTTTGCTTCTATTTTGGAGGTGGGATGCACCACGCGCAGCGCGGTTTCGGAAACGGCTTCTGCCTGGTCAACGACGTGGTGATCGCCATTCGGAGACTGCAGGCGGAAGGCTATATCAGAACCGCCTGGGTCATCGATGTTGACGTGCATAAAGGAGATGGGACCGCTGCATTAACAGAAGGCGATGCCTCCGTGAAAACGCTCAGCACCCACATGGCTCGGGGCTGGCCCCTTGACGGCAAGCCATATGACGAAAAAGGATTACCGAATCCGTCTTTTATTCCGAGCGATATCGACATACCGATCGAGGAGGGAGAGGAGCCGGTCTACCTGGCTCGACTGGCCAAGGGACTGCAGAAGATGGCCGAAACACCCGAACCCGACCTCGCAGTCGTCCTATTGGCGGCCGACCCTTATGAAAAAGACGAACTTCCATCGACGGGGCTTCTCAATCTGTCTCTGGAACAGCTTATGGAGCGGGATATTCTGATATATCGATTTTTAAAGGATCGTTCCATTCCCGGGGCCTTCCTGATGGCCGGGGGATACGGCAAAGGTTCGTGGAAGGTCTATGCCCAGTTTCTGGAATGGGCACTGCTAGATCGCTTCTGTTGAACTGCCGACTTCTGCATTTCGGCTTACAACATGCACTTTGCTTAGAACTGTAAGATCAGTAAAGACCGCTGACTGATTTGAACAACGGCGTTGTCCAAAATCTCAAATCCGCTTAGCTCAACTAGTTTCCATCTAGAAACCCGCAATTCCTCTCTCCCCTCAGGTGGAAAGGCAATGTTGTTGAATTAGCGAGTCAGTTCCCCCCTTTTGTTATTTCGAAGGGAGCCTAGCGGAGTGAGAAATCTTTCAAACAAGCCGCTCTTCGCCCGGAATCGTACCCGTGCCCAACTCGAAAGTTAGGTCAAAAACATTGCCTATACCAAAGTCGATTACTAAGTATTCAATATGGAACAACAACAAATGAGATTTAGATGAGTGTCAAATGTGACGTGGAAGAGCTAGTGAGTGCATCGAAAGAACAATTGCCGTAGGTGATCAGTCCTTTTGAGGCATTGCGTGATAAAGATGCAGATCAATCGAGCCGGTAACATCTGTTGGGAATACTTCAACCTAAATTCAGCGCCTATCTCCAAGCTGCCATTCCGAGGAGTCACGCTGTTAGCGTGACAACGAGGAATCTCAATTGATACGTATAGCCGAAAGATTTCTCGTCACGCCGTGGCGTGACGAGAAATGACCGATGGAATAGCTCAAATTAGGCTCTAAATTTTGAGAAAAATACGCTTTTACCCACACTTCGTATTTGACTAGTCAGTGATCATTGTATTTAAAGTTAAAATTACTGGTTAAGGTCTAAACTAAACTGAAATGACAATCGTAAACCTCTAATAAATATTATTATAAAAATCATGATATCACAGGGTCGTTCGCCTCCGATTTCTACAAGATGATTTTGGAATGTGTCCATCTGGCGCATTTACGACACCTTTGCCTGCACAACACACTCGATTAAAGATCGTTGCGCCGTGTCTTTATCATTAGAGACTGGGGTAGAAGAGTGTTTTCTGATGGGCATTACATTGGTCACTGGCAGCTGGATTCGGACTTGAATATGGAAGAAGAGTAGGGAGCAGTCAAATGGAAGAAGCAATTTTAATCAAAGCAGACGAAGCGAAAGAGAAATCATTCGAAGAACTCCTCAAAGAATTGGACGGCAGCCGCGATGGTCTAAGTGCTTCAGAAGCACAAAGCCGACTCGATCAATACGGTTCGAATGCACTTGAAGAACAGAAAAGTCATCCTCTGCTCAAATTTCTTTCTTATTTTTGGGGTCCCATCCCCTGGATGATAGAGGTAGCTGCCATTTTGTCTGCGGTGGTGAGGGACTGGTTCGACCTTGCCATCATTTGCTTTTTGCTCGTTTTCAATGCCGTCATTGGCTTTTGGGAGGAGCATGAAGCAGATAACGCTCTGGATGCATTAAAAGATCAGCTTGCTTTGCAGGCGCGGGCAAGACGGGATCAGAAGTGGCTGGAAATTCAGGCGCGAGACCTGGTACCGGGTGATGTGATTCGTCTGAGGGGTGGCGATATCGTTCCCGCCGATTTGAAGCTCTTTAATGGAGATTATGTGAGCATCGATGAATCGGCACTCACAGGAGAATCTCTACCAGTGAACAAACAGGAAGGAGATATCGCTTATTCCGGTTCAATCATTAAGCAAGGTGAAATGGAAGGACTGGTAACTGGCACGGGCGGCAACACCTATTTCGCTCGGACCGCCAAGCTGGTCGAAGGTGCAGGTGCCGTATCCCACTTCCAAAAAGCGGTGATGAGGGTAGGAGATTTCTTGATCTTCATCGCCCTGGGACTGAGCATCATTCTAATCGTTGCAGAACTGCTTCGAGGCGTTCCCGTCTTAAGACTCGTCGAATTTGTACTAATCCTGGTAGTAGCATCGATTCCAGTTGCGATGCCCGCAGTACTCTCCGTCACCATGGCCCTTGGGGCGCTGGCTCTGTCGCGCATGAAAGCAATCGTATCCCGTCTTCAATCAATCGAAGAGATGGCGGGCATTGACATCCTCTGCTCTGACAAGACGGGGACCCTGACCCAAAACAAACTCACTCTTGGGGATCCTGTCACTTTTGAGGCTAAGGATGACCAGGAGTTGATATTGGCAGCTTCCCTGGCTTCCAAGGAAGAGAATAAAGATGCTATTGACCTGGCAGTATTGGGCGGTCTCCAGGATTTGGGAATCCTGGGATCATATCAGCAGCTTAACTTTGTACCTTTTGATCCCGTCAACAAACGAACCGAGGCAACGATAAAGAGTGAAAACAGCACTTTCAAAGTAGCTAAAGGCGCTCCTCAGGTGATCATAGAGATGTGTGGCATGGATCAGGAGAACAAGTCAAAAGCCGATGAGGCAGTTAATGAATTCGCTGCCAAAGGGTACCGCACGCTTGGGGTAGCCAGAAGTTCGGGTGGAGATTCCTGGGACTTTTTGGGCATCCTGCCGCTTTATGATCCTCCGCGCGAGGACTCGGCGGAAACTATTGCCAAAGCTGAAGAATACGGCATTCAAGTAAAAATGATAACCGGTGACAATGTGGCCATCGCAAAAGAGATTGCCAAGCAGTTGGGAATGGGGACCAACATCCAACCTGCAACCAAGCTCTTTACAGAAGACGAGTGTGAGACTTTGAGCCGCAATGCAGCCGAGAAAATCGAAGCGGCCGACGGCTTCGCTCAGGTTTATCCCGAACATAAATACAGCATAGTTAAAACGTTGCAAGATCGTGGCCACCTTGTGGCAATGACCGGTGACGGGGTAAACGATGCGCCGGCTTTGAAGCAGGCGGAAGTTGGGATCGCCGTATCCGGCGCAACCAACGCCGCTCAGTCGGCCGCTGCCCTGGTTCTAACTCAACCCGGGCTGTCGGTGATTATTAAGGCGGTTGAAGAGGCGCGCCGCATTTTCGAGCGAATGATGAGCTATACGATTTATCGCATCGCTATGACCATAGACATCATGTTCTTCGTGGTTCTGGCAATGCTGGCATTTAACTTTTACCCCCTGACAGCCGTAATGATCATCATCCTGGCGCTATTGGACGATATTCCGATCATGACCATTGCCTACGACAATACTTACCTCAACCCTAAACCGGTGCGTTGGGATATGCACCGAGTCTTGACCATATCGTCCATCCTCGGACTACTGGCCGTGCTGGAAACTTTTGGCTTGCTATTGATCGGAAAACTATTGATGAAACTCGATACACCTCACATCCAAACCATGCTCTTTCTACAGCTGGTGGCAGGCGGCCATCTCATGCTGTTCCTCACCCGCACGAAGAAATCTTTCTGGCGGCCGCCATACCCATCCAGGTCTTTGTTCTGCGCCATTGTCGGCACGCAGATTTTCGCAGTATTGATGTGTGGATTTGGATGGCTGATTCCGCCCTTGCCTTGGGATCTTATAGGCATCGTTTGGGCCTATAATATAGTGTGGATGCTCTTTCAGGACGTAGTCAAGCTTGGTGTCTACATGCTTATTGAAGACCGAGCAAGACACAAAAGGCGTTTCCTGCATGTCATCAACCGATCGTTGCATTCGCATGCTTCCCGATGATAACAGACCGTCCAATAATAGCTTCGTCGATCTTTATACCGGCACCCCGGCGAAGCTTGTCCCAGCAGGCTTCAAGCAAGGAGCCGGGGTCCAGGAGCTTCCAAAAGCACCGCTGGATTCCGGCTTTCCCCGAAATATAAGCTTCAGTTACTTACAGGTCGACGGTTATACTTTTTGGTGTAAAATCTCTTTGGTCTTCTTTCTTGCGGTGGTTGTGGATCTTTTAGTCAAAACCAACTTTATCATCGATTTGGAGGAAGCTTTACAAGTATCATGCGCCAAGTTTCAACCGAAGCCTTCGTGATTAAGAAAACTAGGCGATCTACTGTAGAGAGGATAAAAGATGTCCAACGAACAACAAAAGGAAATGATTGAAAAAGTTAGAGCCGCGGTAAAGGATCGGGCCACTTGGTTTGCCCTGCTCTACAAGAGCTTCAAGGAGGTCCTTCCCGAGACAGAAGTACAAAAGGCAGCAAGAAAGGCCATCTACGAATTCGGCCGGCTCAAGGCCAAGAAAGATCCAGCCGACTTCTCCCCCGAGCTCTGGGTCAAAAGACATGTCGACAAGGGCTCGTACCTGGTTTTCGATTCCGACGTCGAAGTCAATGCCGAAGGGGCTGTGCAGCAGATGAAGTACTGCGCCCTGGTAGAGGCTTGGAAGGCGATGGGATGCAGTGACGAAGAAATCGATCTGTTCTGCGACATCGCCATGGAAGGCGACCGCGGCAGGGCGGATGCCCATGGCGTTCGCATGGAGCTGGAAGAAAGGATTGGGCGAGGCGACCCGTACTGTAAATTAAAAATCTTTAACAAATAATTCAAGGAGACCGGGTGAACGTCTATTTTTCCGGAATCATCGGTTCTGGCAAAACCACCCTTGGCCTCAGACTGGCCGAACTGCTGGAGCGGCAGTTCCTTGACCTGGACCAGGAAATGGACCGAATCATCGGGTATTCATTTCACAAATTGGTGCAGGAACAAGGCTGGCTGGCCTTTCGCGAGCTCGAATACTCCATATGCAAGGATTTCAGCCGGCGCCGCAATGCCATCGTTGCCTTGGGTGGAGGAACCGTAAGATATGAGTGGAACAGGGATATTCTCAAGGGTACGGGGACAATTATCCATATCGACACGCCTCTCGATGTATTGATCGAACGGGTGCGCAAAGCGGACCGCCCGCGTGTGCATGCCAGCACCACCCTGGAAGAAGACGTACACAGAATTTGGACGGAATCCGGCCACAAGTATCTTGAAGCCGCCGATATCGTCTATGAAACGGCACAGAAGAGCCTTGCGGAAGAGATCAGGGAGCTGCAAAAAATCATCATGACTCTGCCTTAAGATGGGTAATCACATGGCGTTTACCGTAAAAGACCTGTTCAGGATTGAAGTAGTCCCCGCCTTGGGTTGCACAGAGCCCGTGGCAATTGCTCTGGGTGCAGCAGCCGCCGCTTCGCTGTTGCCCGGGAAAGATATTAAAACCATTGAAATCTGGGTGGATCCCAATATTTACAAGAACGGAATCGCAGTCTCTATCCCCGGCACCGGAGGTCTCTGTGGGCTCGACCTGGCGGGGGCAATCGGAGCAGTAGGCGGTGACCCACAGTTACGGCTCAAGGTGCTGGAGCCCGTGAATGATCAAGTGGTTGCGCGAGCTCAGGAGCTACTTCGCGCCAAAAAGGTCAAAGTCAATCTGCTGCCCGATCAGAAAGGTATACTGGTCAGGACTGTGGTGAAGAGTGAAAATGCCGCCGCGGAGTCCCTCATTCAAGGTGTCCACGACAATATTGTGGCGCTGATCTTGAATGGCAAAGAGGTCCAGCAGAGCCCCCTACTGTCCGTAAAAGCATCGCAGGAAGGCAAAGGAGATCTTGAGAGATTGGAAAAGTGGCTGAAGGAGCTTTCTTTGGAACGGCTTTTCGTTCTCCTCGACGATCTGGACGGCGACGACCTTGCATTTCTTAAAGAGGGTGTACAGACCAACATGCGGCTGGCCGAATATGGCCTCAAACACGGGCCGGGACTGGGCATAGGCATGACTTTGGAACGGCTTGCACGGCAGAAGTTCATTATGAGAGACATGATACTCGCCGCAAGAATCCTCACCGCAGCCGCTTCCGATGCCCGCATGGCCGGCATTAAACTGCCGGCAATGAGCTCGGCGGGAAGCGGCAACCATGGACTGATCACAACATTACCCATATGGGCGGTCAAGGATTATGTGACCTGCGATGAGGAAACCGTTTTGAAATCAATCGGTCTCAGCCACATCATAACGGCTTACGTCAAGGCCTATACCGGCAGGCTTTCCGCCGTGTGCGGCTGTTCCATCGCGGCAGGGGCCGGCGCTGCAGCAGGAGTGGCCTACCTGTTGGGAGGCGACCTCCACCATATTGCCGGAGCCATCAAAAATCTGACGGAGGACTTGGCGGGTGTCATTTGCGATGGAGCCAAAGCGGGGTGTTCCTTGAAGCTGGCCACCGCCGCCGGAACCGCAGTGCAGGCGGCCCTTTTCTCTCTCCAAGGCGTCCAGGTTCAACCCACCGATGGGATTATCGGCATTTCCCCGGAAAAAACCATGCAGAACATTGGAGTATTAAGCACCGAAGGTATGATCGAAACCGACCGAGCGATTCTCAGGATAATGCTCGAAAAGCAGTTCTCACTGGACATGAACCGCGTTTCCTTTCATTTCGACTGAAGGGAAAAATTCCAAGTTACCAACTGTCCGGCGGAGACGGATCAGTCTTTTGCTTTGTTCACGCAGTAGAATGCCAGTACGAAAAGTATCGAACCTATAGCAGCCAGCAGAAAATAGGAAAACGAATCAGGGACATGTCCGAAAGACGCGCCTCTTATGGCTTTGGAGGCATGGGTCAGAGGCAGGAAAAAGAGAGCCTTTTGAGCCCAGTGAGGCATGCGATCGACTGGGAAGAAAGTACCACCGAGGAAAGCCATCGGCGTTATGAAAAAATTGGTCAGCAAAGCCTGATCGGCATGGGACTTCACGAGCATTGCCAGACACACGGCCAGCGATGCGAAGACAAAACCGTTCAGTACCACTGCAAGCCAGAAGAACAAATTGTAGGAAAGCACAACCCCAAAGAAAAAAGCCAAACCGATGATGACCGTGACCGACAGCAGTGCCCGGGTGATGCCGGCCAGTACTTCCCCTGTCACATAAGCAATGTTTCGAATGGGTGCTGCCTGAAACTCCTCGAAAATTCGCCAGTAAAACCTGGCAATGTTGATCTCGCTGGCGATGGCAAACGCTTGAGTCATGCTGTTCATGGCCACCAAACCGGGGATAAGAAATTCCAGATAGGTGTGCCCTTCCAGCTGCACATCTTTTCCCATGCCCATGCCAAAGGCAATCAAATAAAGGGTGGGGCCCACTGACATGGATGCTATTTGCCTGAAAAACTTTTTCTTAAGGATCAAGAGTTCCCGGTAATATATGGCAAGCCAACCTCTCATTGCAGCACTTTTTTCCCGGCTAAGGAAATAAACGCATCTTCCAGATTAACCCTGCGCAGAGAAAAACTGCCCTGCTGTTCTCCAATATACCGTTTCGCCTCCTCTCTGGTTTTGAAATAAGTCGTTTCCATCTCGCCATTGATAATTTCATCTAGAGCCCACGCACCCAATCGAGCCATCAGATTTTGCGGAGTATCGACAGTCACGATTCTTCCTTCGTCAAGAAAAGCCACGCGATCCGCCAAGAATTCAGCTTCTTCTATGTAGTGGGTTGTTAGAAAAATGGTCGCACCCCCCTGTTGTATTCTTTTCACAAGCGACCAGATGCGCCGTCGGATACTGGGGTCCAGTCCTACTGTGGGTTCATCTAAAAAAAGAATCCTGGGCGAATGCATCAGAGCTCTAGCTACCATCACCCGTCTTTTCATACCTCCGGAAAGCTGCTTGACGGGACTCGCTTTGCGCTCTTTTATCTCCACGTAATCCAGAAGTTCATCAATCCGCTCCAACCTTTCTTTAGTCGGCATGTGAAAAAGTCTACCGTGAATGTCCATATTTTCGAAAACTGTCAGCTCATGATCCAGGTTGATGGTTTGAGGCACCAGCCCACATTGTCTTTTCGCCTTTAGCGTGTCGCGTTCTATGTGGTAGTCATGCAGATAAGCATCGCCCAAAGTCGGCCGCGACAGACCGGTCAGAATCCTGATAGTGGTGGTCTTGCCGGAACCGTTTGGGCCGAGGTAGGCGAACAGCTCCCCGGCTGCTACCTGCAGATTGATGCCCTGCAGTGCTTTCACAGGCTTGTAATGCTTCGTGAGGTTTTCTAATCGAATCATGGTTTCCATCAAAATAATTATATCCTAAATTTGCCGATTCCATCGGATGAGTAGCGGCTTGTGCAGGCGCCATCTGTCATTCCTCGTCGTCACGCTAACAGCGTAACACCTCGGAATGACAGCGCGGGGGTAATCGCTGAATTTAAGTATATCAAAGATTTCTTTGACGATGGGACCCCTCTCACGCGAGAAAAGTACTTTCCGGATGGTTCAATCTTAACCATGAATGGCCTCACTAGATCATCCGGACGTTGCACTTTGTTATTATGGCCGACTGATGTCAAGGAATTTCCCGAGTTTTCAGGAGTAAAGCGACTGTGCCATCATTTTGTCACCGGGGGTTTTTAAATTGCGTGACGAATGATGGTCATTCCTGCTAAAAATGGTTATAGTGATTTTCTAAATTGGGGCTAGAGTTCTGATGATCAGTAAAATTCGGTCGCACGGGTTAGTTGGACTCCATCCGGAAACTCCCTCTGCCTTGAGGGAAACGGTCGGGGCGAGGGTGCAAGTGTTTGAAATTACACCCCCTCACCTGGCCTCTCCTCCTCAAGGGGAAGAGGAACACGGGGTTTCCAGAGCGGAACCAGTTAGGTTTATATGGTATACATAAACTCGGTGAACTGCCCTGCGACCGTAACAACCTGATGATTCAAGAACTTTTTTTGTTGGGACCCGTCGATTGAGGTAAGAGTGATGGTTTACGACGTAGGTGTGGATGTCGGTTCGGTAAGCATCAACTGTATAGTGGTTGATGAAAACCAGCAGGTTGTCTATGAGGCTCCTTATCTTCGACATTACGGGTTGGTTTATGAAGAAACCCATGCACTACTAAAAAAGGTTCTGGAACCCCGCTTTTTCCAGGGTTCATATCAAATTCGTTCAGTTTCATTTACCGGAGTACACGGCCAAATCGTGGCCGATATTCTCTCCGCACCATGGGAAGTGGAGACAATCGCCCAGGTTCTCGGAGTAACCCGCATCGTTCCGGGGGTGCGCACCGTTATCAGCATTGGCGGCCAGGATGCGGCCCTTTTCCAATTGGCCCACGACGGCGACCAATGGCATTTGGAAGCATTCAACATGAACGGGCCCTGCGCCTCAGGGACCGGCTCTTTTATCGACCAGCAGGCCGAACGCCTTACGCTCTCCATATACGGCGGCGAATTCAACATGGATCAGGAGACGCAGCAGCAGACCCTGGACGATTTTATCGCGCTCGGTCATAAAAGCACCTACCCTGCCTCCGTAGCATGCCGCTGCACCGTCTTCACAAAATCCGATATGATTCATTTGCAGAACAAAGGCGAAACCTTGCCCAACATCATAGCCGGTCTGCATCACGGTAATGCGGCGAACTACATGAGCACCATTGTGGCCAACCGCGATCTCGACGAACCTCTGGTTTTCATTGGCGGCATGGCCTCCAACCATTTGCAGGTAAGAGCGTTCCAGCATTATTTCCCGCGACTAAAAGTTCCCCCTCATCACACTTCCTTGGGTGCCCTGGGAGTTGCTCTGCAAGCCCAAAAACAAGGATGGAACAACACGGTGGACCTGTCTCAATTGGACAATGGCCATAAGCAATCCCGCTATCATTTTCCAAAGGCCGAATGCCTGGAACTGAAGTTGACCTGCTTCGATCCGGACAACTCGCTGTCAGCCTGGACGACACGCCGGAAGAATCCTGTCAAAGCCTATCTCGGCGTTGACATAGGCTCGACGACCACAAAATATGCTTTAATCGATGATGAAGGGCAAATTATCAATAAGTGCTACGTACCCACCCGGGGAAAACCGATCGAGGTTACTCAGAAGCTTCTCAGGAGTCTGTGCGATCAAACGGGAAAGCAAGTCAGGCTGATGGCTATCGCCACTACCGGTTCCGGCCGGAACGTCGTAGGCGACTTTCTGAAGGCGGATTTGGTGATCGACGAGATAACGGCTCACGCTAGAGGCGCTGTGGCAATCGATCCTGAAGTGGACACGATTTTTGAAATTGGAGGCCAGGATTCCAAATACATCCGAATCGACAATACACATCCCCTCGACTTCGACATGAATAAAGTCTGTGCTGCTGGAACCGGGAGCTTTCTGCACGAACTCGCAAACAAGTTAAAGATCAACATCGTAGGAGAATTCCAGGAAATTGCGCTTTCCGCTCAAACCCCGATCCACCTGGCGGAACGCTGCACCGTGTTCATGGAATCGGATCTGGTGAGCTACGCTCAGAAGGGAGCCGAACGTAACGATTTGATTGCAGGACTGTGTTACGCGATTGTCTATAATTATTTGAACAGGGTGGTGGAAAAACGCTATGTCGGTCAGCGCATTATGTTTTTGGGCGGACCGTCGCTCAATCAAGGAATCGTAGCCGCATTTGAAAAGGTTACCGGCAAGCCTATTTTGGTCCCTAAGCACCGCGAGGTCATGGGGGCTTACGGGGCAGCCCTGTCAGTCAAGGAGTTGTTTCAGAGAGGCGACATATCGCAACAGGCAAGAGATCTGGAAAAGCTTGCTCAGCTCGAAGTCAACCACACCGAAACCGTGTGCAAAGCCGACAAGAAGTGCCACAATGAATGCAAGCTCAAGGTTTATAATTTCGGCGGTCGCAAGAGTGTTTGGGGAGGCGACTGCGGAAGGTATGAAGTCAGTCGCTACGATGGCGCACAACAACGTAACTTCTTTGAGGAACGCCAGCAATTGTTCCTGGAGGCACTGGAGGAAAAGTGTCTGTTGAGCCTCGAGCCGGTAAGGTCCAACGATCGAACCCGGCCGACTGTCGGCGTGCCGCTGGCCCTGCATTCTCTCGAGTGGGGATCTTGTGGGGACACCTGCTCGCAGAGCTCGACTTTCCCGTGCGCTTCAGTCCACGAACGAATAACAGACTGGTGTTGAGCGGTTTGGAGAGTATGACAGCCGAAACATGCTTTCCGATCAAAGTATTCCACGGGCATGTGCGCCATTTACTCGATGAATGCGATTACCTGTTTTTGCCGAATGTCATTAATATGCCCACCCCGACGGAAGAGGAGACAGGATTTTTCTGTCCGTTGGTGGAAAGCTCTCAGTACATGGTGCGGGCAGCACTAAGAATACCGGACGATACGGATGATCCGCCCTACCCTGTATTTGAAGGACGGACATCGAACTATGATTGATTCTATTTACCGAAGTTTTCCCGCGCAGTTGCGACCGGAGCAGACAAAGATCGAGAGAGCGTTCGAAAAAGCCTGGAACCGGCAGGAAGAATTTCGGAACCAACTGATCCAGAGGGGAAAAGAGATCCTTCAGCAGACACCGACTACGGAGCCTCTTTGGATCATTACCGGCCGGCCGTACAATCTTTATGATGAACGGCTAAACTTGCAGCTGGGAAAATACCTGGCAAAGCTTGGAATCAAAGCGCTGCCGATGGATTTTCTCGACCTCGATGACGAGGATTTGACCGACTATCCAAGGATGTACTGGGGGCTGGGCGCCAAAATCCTCCGCACGGCTAAGCGCATTGCCCGCAACCCCACCTGGTACGGACTGCATTTGACAAACTTTAGCTGCGGGGCCGACTCCTTCGTCGAACATTTTTATCGCCACATACTGGGAAATAAGCCGTCTCTAATCCTGGAACTGGATGAGCATAGTGCGGCAGCCGGCGTAATGACGCGCATTGAGGCTTACAAGAATGTGGTGAAGAACCTTCAGGAACGCTATATGGCAACCCTCGATTATGGCATGGAGGCGCTGGGATAGGAACTGCGATAGAAACACACCACGGTTGTCTCCTTTTGAAAGAATCATGTTTTCAAAAATGAAAATTTATAATAATTACAAGCAGCGCGTGGTAAAATTTGATATAGATTGCGCACCCAATGGTGAGTGTTGCCTAAGGGGCTTTGAAAACATACCCGCTCCACCCACATTAACAACGCAGGCCTTTAACCCTGCATGAACTGGCAGGGCTAAAGGCCCTGCGCTACGTTGGAAATGGAGCAATGGCTTTTTCCGGGTTTCTCGGATCCAAACTAAGTCAGGAGATATCAAGAGAGCAGATTAATGTCGTCATCCAATGATCAACCCACCTTCGACCGGTTCATCACCAGCGTAAAACAATTTGATATTTCAGGCAAAACCCTGCTGCTGCCGGACATGGCCCCGTTTGCCGTGCGCCTGCTGGCGGCAAGCTTTCGTGCCGTCGGTGTTCCTGCTGTGGTTATGGATACCTATAAGGGATTGTCTCTCGGCAAGCAATTCACATCCGGCAAAGAGTGCTTTCCATGTCAAGTCACCCTGGGAGACATTCTCCACCATCTCCAGGAAGAGAAAAAGCGTTTGGGTTCGGCCTTCTCTCCTGACAACTACGTCTATTTTCTTCCCGAAGCGGACGGCCCTTGCCGCTTCGGTATGTACAACAAAATGCAGCGGCTCATCCTGGACCGATTTGACGGATTCAAGGACGTCCCCATCGTCTATATTTCGACCAAGAATGCGTACGCGACAGAAACCATCATGCCGCCGGAACGCTCCCCCATCTTCAGGCGGCTTAGCTTTGTGGCGATGATCATAGCCGACGTGCTGGATCGTACGGTCTGGCGTGTGCGCCCCTATGAACTTCGCCCCGGCATGACCGACTCGTTTATGCAGGAAGGCCTCGCTGCCATGATCGCCACCATCGAGGCGGTCGGCGCCGACCTGAACTTCAACCGGCTTTACCGGCTGCTCGAAGACATCGTGATGACTGCCCGCTCCTTTATCGATCCCTATCAACCAAGACGCCCCCGCATCGGGATAGTGGGAGAAATCTATCTGCGTCATCATCCCGACTCCAACCAGGACCTCATACGCCAGCTTGAACAGTATGGCGGTGAAGTGGTGGATGCTTCCTGCGGAGAATGGATTAATTTCGTCGCTTTTGAAAGGGCCAGAAAGCTGCGACGCAAATGGCAAGAGCAGTGGATGGAACGAAATTTAGAGGCATTACGCGGTATTACCCGGAGACTGATGTCCCATGAAATCGAAAAGCTATATCAGATGTGGCGCCAGGGACAGGTCTATCGAACCGCATTACAACATTTAAACATCGCAACCGACCACAGCATCAATACTGTGGAGCGCAGACTGGAACGTAATCGCCTGTTTAGCTTCGATATCGGCACCGAGGCGGCTCTAAGCATCGGGGGTGCGCTGGAGTATGCCCATCACGGGTTCAACGGGGTGGTGAATGTGTTTCCTTTCACCTGTATGCCCAGCACGATCTGTTCGGCGATTTTGAAGCCCTTGCTGCATGAAAGGAAAATTCCTTACATCGACACCGCCTACGACGGCACTACTCAGCCGAATCGCGAAGCGGCCCTGCGTACTTTCATGTATCAAGCCAAACAGCATCTAGAGGCCAGCCGCGCGCTTAAACGAACAAGGACCACGATTAAATGACTCAACACATGCTTATTAACGCCGTCCACCCGGAGGAGTTCCGGGTGGTTCTGGTGGAAGGCCAGTCTCTGGAAGGCTTCTTTATCGAAACAGCGACAAGAGGTAAATTTGTCGGAAATCTCTACAAAGCCATAATTGCCCACGTCCAGCCAAGCCTGCAGGCGGCCTTCGTAAACTATGGAGTGGATCGGAACGGCTTTCTGCCGTTTGCCGAAATTCATCCGGAGTACTACCAGGAAGGGGTCGACGAACCTGCTAAAATCCAAGAGGTCATCTTTCCCGGCCAGGAGGTGCTGGTTCAGGTTGTAAAAGAAGAACTGGGCAACAAGGGCGCTCTGCTGACCACATACATTTCTCTGGCCGGCCGTGATGTCGTGCTGATGCCGGGTCAGTCGCAGAGAGGGGTTTCGCGAAAAATAGAAGACGACAGTCAGCGGGAGCGACTGAAGGAACTGGCCAAGGACCTGAACATCCCGGAAGAACTCGGCATCATTATCCGCACAGCCGCAGAAAACCGGACCAAGCGCGAGATTTCCAAGGACCTCAACCACATGGTGCGGGTCTGGGAGGAAATCAAAAAGCGCGTAGAGGAAAGCACCGCTCCCTGTCTCATCTACAAGGAACAGGATCTTGCCATCAGGGTCGTGCGGGATTTTTTCAGCCCCAACATCAAAACCATCCTGGTGGACGACAAGGACGTGCATCGTCAGGTC
The DNA here is from genome assembly GCA_963781715.1 of uncultured delta proteobacterium. GTDB lineage: Bacteria > Desulfobacterota > Syntrophobacteria > Syntrophobacterales > Syntrophobacteraceae > Desulfoferrobacter. Next base: position 1,269,014 of record CAWAGW010000010.1, on the reverse strand, counting down.
AAGGAATTTCTGCGCATCATCAGCCCCAGGCATCAGCGCAATGTTAAGCTCTATCGAGGGGACGGGCCGATTTTTGTCAAATACAACCTTGAGGATCAGATCGAGCAGATTTTCCAGAGAAAAGTTGGCCTCAAATCGGGCGGATATCTGATGATCGATCCGACTGAAGCGCTGGTTGCGATCGATGTCAACTCGGGAAAAAGCAACAGCAACGGTGCATTGGAAGAGACAATTTTCAAGGTAAACCTGGAGGCTGCAGAGGAAATTCCTCGCCAGTTGCGTTTGCGAGACCTGGGCGGATTGATTGTGATCGACTTCATAGACATGCGCGACAGGCGCCATATCCGCGAAGTGGAACGTAAACTGAAGGATGAAGCCAAGAAAGACAAGGCCAAGATCACCATAGGAAGAATATCGCGCTTTGGTTTATTGGAACTGTCGAGGCAGCATCTTGGGCTCAACATTCAGCGGGGCTCCTATCAGGACTGCCCGATGTGCAATGGAACCGCCCTGATCCGGTCGCCCGAAGCAACCGGACTCTATTACCTGCGGAAAATCTGGATGACCCTGGTGCAGAAAAAACCTTCTGGAGTCAAAGTGACCGTCTCCCTCGATGTGGCCAATTACCTGCTCAACCAGAAGCGGACCGATCTTGCCAAGCTGGAGGAACGCTTCGACACGGACATCACCGTGGAAGCATCCCAGCACCTCTTGCCGCATGAAGGCACGCTGGAATTCACCACCCGCGAACCAGCTTCACAGCCCTAGGAGTCTCCCCGAGAATGCCGTTTTTGTCATTTCACCGACGCCTTGCCCCCCTTTCCCCAAAAAGGGGGACCAAGCCAAAGTCCATGCCCCATTAGAAATGATGAAAGTGACAGGCGTCGAACCAGAGGGTGCAGGCCGCGGGCTATCCACCCGCACCTGATCCTCTCCGCTCGGGGCAACGAGGAGATCGCATGTTTGGTATTCAAAACTATGGCAGTTTCATCATGGCAATTGTCGTCTTTCAGATCATTCCCGGGGCAGGCACGATAGCTATTCTGAACGCCACCGCCCGCAATGGCTTCGGCGTCGGAATGAGCACCGTCTTTGGCACCTTGACCGGCGATTTCATCTACATGCTTGCGGCGGTCCTTGGCCTGGCCGCAGTATTGAGTGCCTACCCCGGCATACTGGTAAGTGCGCAATGGATCGGGATTGCCTATCTGTGCCGGCTGGGGTGGAAACTACTCCGGACTTCAGTGATCGATCAACCTGCTGATACGATCCTGGAGCAGAAAAGGTGGTCCTACTTCCGGCAGGCTCTCGCAGTGAGCCTGACCAATCCAAAGGTCATCATGTTCTTTATGGCATTTTTCCCGCTGTTCCTCAGCACTGATTCAAAGCCGGCTACCCTCGCCGTCATGATGGTACACGTCAGCACCATCAGCTTTCTATATCAGACGGCTTTAGTGCTCGTTGGCAATGCTATAGCGCGGCGTCTTTCTCATTCGAAATACGCACGCCTGATTGCCACTCGTTTGGCTGGAATAGCACTCATCGGTTTTGGTGCAAAGTTGGCATTCAACAATCGGTGACACAACCGAACTTCCATTAGAACAGACCGCGCAATTCGTGGGCGCGAGAAATTCAGAAGGGTTGCACCATAGTTCTCGGTGTTTCGGCGCGGCTGCTCAACTGGCCGTTATGTCAGATGCTTCGGGCAATAACGAGCGAACGGCATTTCTTTACAACAGCAGGAAGCTAACAGCCCTGGAGGAGATTGGAGAGATAGCTTTCCCACCATCGCGTTACAAAACAGTCAAGCTCGCGGGAATCCAGCAGCAGTTCAATAGTTTTGACCGCACACCTTATCTCGCCTCCTTTTCAGCTGGTAATACCTCGTTCATGTTTGTAAATGTCCACCTGTACTTTGGTGATAATAAACAAGACTCGATAGAACGTCGTTCACTGGAAACATTCGCCGTAGCAAAGTGGGTCGACTTGCGGGAAAAAAGCCCTTTCTCATCTACACGTGAGTTGGTAGCTCTTGGCGATTTAACATACCGAAGGGTAGTCCGGAAGACCCGATCTATAATGCATTGACCAAACTTGGGCTCGAACAGCCGGAGCACTCAACCCAAATCGCCTCAAGTATCAGCTCGGATGCCAACTACGATCAGATCGCGTTCCTGCCGGGGACTACAAGACGCTGCTTTACTCGGACAAAGGGCGTCTTTGATTACGCTACGGCGGTCTTTCCTGACCTCTGACAGGCTGGAACGAATAAGAAGAACTTCAGGGCTTATCTTCGCTACTACATATCAGATCATCGGCCAATGTGGGTGCAACTGACCATTCATTAGCATGAGAGAGGAAAAAAGAGGAGGTGTAAGATGAAACCGCAATTTCGCAATCTCATTTTCGAAGGAGGCGGGGTTAAGGGGATCGCCTATGTCGGTGCGATGCAGGTATTGTCACAGCGTGGTCTGTTGGATGACATTCGCCGGGCAGGAGGAGCTAGCGCCGGGGCGATCAATGCTTTAATTTTTGCGCTGGGCTACGATATCCGGGCGCAACACGAGATTTTGCGCTCAACCGAATTTCGTGATTTCATGGACGATTCCTTTGGAGTGATTCGCGACATTCGCCGACTGGCGAAGGAATTCGGCTGGTATAAGGGTGATTTTTTCTCAACGTGGCTGGGAAAGTTGGTCAAGGATCGACTCGGCAATGAGAGCGCAACATTTCGTGACCTCAAGAATGCCAATCGTCCGGAGCTCTACGTGATCGGTACTAACATTTCTACGGGTTTCTCCGAGGTATTCTCACTCGAACGGACCCCCAACATGCCCTTGGTGACGGCCATTCGTATCAGCATGTCGATCCCCCTCTTCTTCGCAGCAGTGCGCTTTGGTGCACGTGAAGACGTGTACGTAGATGGCGGTGTCATGCTCAATTATCCGGTCAAGCTGTTCGACCGGCAGAAGTATATCGACATGGAAAATGAAGCTCATGCGGCCCGATTTGTCGACTATTACAATCTGGAAAATGCCCGATTCTTATTGGAAAGACCTGATCGCAGCCCCTATGTCTATAACCGCCAGACTCTCGGACTACGCTTGGATACGGCAAAGGAAATCGGGCTGTATCGCTATGACGAACCTCAGCAAGGCAAGGAAATCAAGTCTTTCACCCAATATGCCAAAGCTCTGATTTCAGCGTTCATGCAGGTGCAGGAGAATCAGCACCTACACAGTGACGATTGGCAGCGCACTCTCTACATCAACACTCTGGACGTAAAGACAACCGATTTTGACCTCTCGGATGAAAAAAAAGATGCTCTCGTTCGGGAAGGAATCAAGGGAGCGGAGAATTACTTCCAGTGGTTTGAAGATCCGCAGGAACAACCGGTTAACCGCATGTAACAATACCGTGGGCGACTTCTGCCCAATCCATTCCCGCATTGCTCCGGGAACCGCCCTTCATCGGTGCGGCAGGGTCCGGTGGCGGGGTGTAACGCCTGTCAGATGGAAATTTACATGAAGGTGCTTCGTCAGCCCCGCCAAGTCGGACAAGCTATGAGTTTTCGAAGATTCTATACTCTTTAAGGCTGCAAATCATCGTTTTCTACATCTTACCTTTCCGCGGGCTGCGTTAAGTGAAGCGAAACGCAGCGATCAATGATCCGAGTGAAATCAAACATTTCAACGTTAGCGAGTATAGCTGTTTTCTTCAATCTGAGTTGCCTTCTTGTACTCTGCCCAGACCAAGCCTTTACCGTTAAGATGAAAATAAAACACAGATCTCACCCCTTGAAGTCAAGTAGGATTCATATATCTCGCGGAGTGTGCGGAGGGCGTAGGGGGACGTTCTTAACTTATTAACTTTATGCGTGTGCCTCTGAGCACGTTGGTCGTCCGAGGAGCAGAGATCTTAAGAATGGATGAGCTGAACCTACCTGAAGTTAATAAGTTAAGGGCGTCCCATTTTGTACAAATTTCTTGGATGACAGCAGTCAAACTCCGCATATAAAAGCTGCGGAATTGTATGAGGCTTTTGGTGTCAAGCCAAGTACAGGACAGGCAAAATCAAAACAGGTCCGTTCCATCTTAGGGATGAAGCAGTTTGATGTTAATTGGACATTGCCGAGCAGGATGGAGAGAAATCCCATGGTATGGATGATAACAGTCAATGGATTTGCCGTCGATGCAAGAACGCAACCTAGGGAAATTCAAGAGATTGCCTATGAAAAAGGACTCATTCCTTATTTACCAGAAACATAAAAATCGAAGAAATTTCCAACGGTGCGATCATTCGTAAGGGTCAGATCGGATAAGGAGAGCCGATGACGGTCAGGCCCGCACACATGGAGGATTTGGAAGTATCACTTGCCATCGTTATGCATGCTACCAGCCATATGGAAGAACAAGGCATTTTCCAATGGGACGACGTATACCCTGATAAGGCAACATTGAGGCAGGATATCCAAAGGCAGGAGATGTATGTCATGGAGCAGGATGGTCGAACAGCCGGCATCATTGTGATCAATGAGGAGCAGTCACCGGAGTATGCTTCCATTCTATGGAAGTATGCGGGCCGAGTGCTCGTAGTGCATCGGCTGACAATTTCGCCTGCACACCGGCGTTGCGGGCTGGCGACACGCCTGATGGAGTTCGCCGAAAATACCGCTGCCAGCCAAGGCTACGACTGCATCCGCCTTGACGCGTTTTCCAAAAACCCCGCAGCCTTTGCTCTATACGACAAGCTTGGATACCGCAGGGCAGGAATGGTCCACTTCAGAAAAGGCGAGTTCTACTGCTTTGAAAACGCAATCAACAGAACCCGAACCCGTAAATTCAGCAGAACCAAAGGGCCGTGCCGCTGATTAAAACGTTCGCTTGCCACAGGTATACACAACAGGGTAAAGCCTTGAGTCCAACCGTCTTTCGCTAGAAGAATTTTCGGTTCCATTTCTTTTCACGTGAAGAGCCACGAATGCATATTCATGTTATTTGTGGGCATGGAGAGGCCAAATTCTGGATCGAGCCGGACATCGAATTGGCGAGAAGCTTTGGTTTATCCGAATCTGAACTGCGGCTTTTGGATTCTACTCAAGCAAGGGGAGCTATTCTTGCCTTTTGCGGAATTTCCATGGTTCGAAGCTGCCCCGGTTTCCACAATACTCAAGGTAGAGATGCCAGGGCCGGATTATCCGTATTAGCCGGACCGGGACGTTGACCTCACAGTCGAGTCCATCACATACCCAGAGAAATACCCATTTGTGTCAAAATCGATACCGAAACGGCGGCTTGAGCCAGACACCCGGCCACTCGGAAACTGAACTTGATTGAAAGGATATTTATCCCGCCAGATCGGATGGATAGTCGGAGAGTTTCTAAAAGGTGCTCAGGAAGCCGCCGTCCACGTAAAATATCTGGCCGGTGATGAAATCCGCGGCTGGAGATGCCAGGAAGACCGCCGTGGGCGCCAGGTCTTCAGGCGTTCCCCAGCGCCCCATGGGCGTGCGCTGCTTGATCCAGGCGTCTGTAGAATGGGGGACGACCTTAACTTATTAACTTTGCGGAGGTGGCTGTGAGTCTGTGGGGTCATGCCTTGACATTGGACATTTTTCTAACGAGGCAATCAACCGGACGGCGGCACAACGCTGTGATTACTACGGAGGAGAATGAACGAGGTAGGTCTGGCTTAAGTTAATAACTTAAGGACGTCCCCCAAATTCACTCACATCTCATCACGCCCAGGCGTGATGAGATATGCTTATACTCGTTAAGGCTGAAAAACTGCATTTTGATTACGAAGTTTGACTGGTCCCTGCACCCGTTCTCGTCATTCCCGCGTGCTTCCGGCAGGAATCCAGAAATTCAGCTCACTGTTGAACGTAACTTCCCATCCTTGAGAAGTATAATGGGGTTTCTCTGACAGCTTCTTGAGAATGCACCCAGCTCGAATACTCTGCTAAACCGATTTTTTCCTTGACGAACTCCGCCAATTTTCGTAGTCGATTTCATTATCTATACATTCAGCTGTCTCTCGGCGTCGCGCAAAATACAGGGTCATTTGGGATGAGCTCAAATCCTCTCGTTACGCAGCAAAAACCGAAAATGCTGAATCAGCTTCGCTCAGCGATTCTGACCAGATACCACATTTTCGACGCCACCAGTCAAGCCCGCGGCGTCTATTTCTTTGATGAATTGCAACTCTTAGTGAATGGAATAGGGGGACGATGGAATGGTGGAATAGGAGCACGTTCTTAATTTATTAACCTTTATGTGTATGGCTCTGAGCACGTTGGTCGTCCGAGGAGCAGAGATCTTAAGAATGGATGAGTTGAACCTACCTGAAATTAACAAGTTAAGGGCGTCACATCTTGACAATAAGTTCACGCCCATGCCGGGCGTACACTATGCGTCAAGCGGACCCGGCGATTCTCAGCATATTCCAAATCAGCGATCTTATCCGGTAGTCAGGTGCTATTTGGCCGGGCCGCTTACGCAAAAGTTAGCCGTCATAAGAGAGATTTAGTGAATAATTTTATTGTATTTACAGGTGGCCCAAGCTCAGGAAAGACAACGGTTCTTAATTATCTGAAAGGGCTTGGCTATCAATGTGCAAATGAAGTCGGCCGCAAAGTTATCCAACAACAAGTTGAAATGGAGGGTAAAGCGTTACCTTGGGATGATAAGACGGCTTTTCGTGATGAAATGATGCGTGAAGAAATAGGAAATTATCGAAGTCACAAAGACACTGAAGAGTTAGTTTTCTTTGATAGAAGCATCATAGATTCATACGGTTACTCAATGCTTGAGAGTCTTGCAGTTTCCAGCGAACTGATTGAATATTGCAGCTCGTTGGCATATCACAAAAAGGTGTTCATGTTCCCTCCTTGGGAATCTATTTTTGCAAATGACGTAGAACGCAAACAGGACTTTAGTGAGGCTGTTGCAACATTCCGTGAAATGGCGAGTGCTTATGAAAAATTTGGGTACACACTAGTTGAAGTACCAAAAGCTTCAGTCGAACAACGTGTTGAATTCATTTTGGCGATGGTGAAAAACGACCAAACAAACCAGTTCACCGGATTGTCATTCCGCTGCCGCTTCATGGCAACCGGTGACCGACAACGTTAGCGCCCCAGGGATGCTCCTCATAAATTCAATTGACAGAAGGAAGTATGGCAAAACTGAATCAGATTTTCTAATAGTCTAGAAGCGGTTTTCCCTCAAAAAGGGATGGAACTATGCCCATAGTAGGTCCTTTAAAACCTGGAATTCTTGGCAGCTTAACAGCCATAGAAGCCGTGGAGACCTTCAGGGAACTGCTTTACTGCGAGGCGCGCCATGCTAGGATCAGGGCGGATGCGATCACCATTTCGACCAAAATCAACGATCCTGACGGTGGGATTGATGCTCAGTTTAACTGGTCCGGTGATTTGCCTCCCGACACTTTTCTCCGCTCCGGCCGGATCGGCTTCCAGATCAAGACCGGCACATCCTTCAAACCATGGCAACGGCAGGCAATGAGGAATGAGTTGCTGACCTCCACCGGGGAGCTGGAATCCGAGGTTCGAAGGACTCTACAAGAGGGTGGAACTTACAGTCTGCTTTGCTTCGGTCATGACTTTAGTCCCGAACAGCGCAATGATATCCACTGCCATATAATCGAAACTCTGGCTGATTTCGGTTTTGACAACATCGCTACACGCGTAGAGGTATTGGGCCAAGCTCAAATCGCCTGTTATATTCAGCGTTATCCCCCTTTGCGCTTGGCCCTTCTTGGTGGCAGCGAGGACGGCTTCCTCACCGTCGATGCATGGTCGCAACACGCCCACATGTGTAATGAGTTTCTCCCATCCGAAGAGCAAACCAAGCTCATGGGTCAAATTCGGGAACACCTGCGCGGCGAAGCCAAGCACTTGCGCATTCTGGGCGAACCTGGCATCGGCAAAACCCGGCTGATACTGGAGGCCGTAAGAATCGAGGATATTTCCCCCAACACTATTTATGTCCAACATGGAGAGGAATTTTCCAAGTCCAGTCTGTTCAATGAAATCATTCGCTCCGGCATCGACTACCCTATTGTCATCGTCATAGACGAACTCCCTTCAAGGGAACTGGCGGATATCTGGGCACACCTCAAAAATCGTTGCGGTGACCTGAAATTGATCAGCATCGATCATGGCCCTGATCGCAATCGCGATTCGGAGATCGAAATCATCAAAGCCCCAAGTCTGCCCGACCAGACCATTCGTAACATCCTCGCCAGCCATGTGGGTGATCGCCGCGAACTTTCACGTTGGGTTGAGGTCTGCGAAGGCTCCCCGCGCGTGGCCCAGGCGGTGGGAGAGAATCTGGCTGCAAACCCTGAAGATATACTCCGGGCGCCAGCCACAGTACCGCTTTGGGAACGTTTCCTTCATGGCTACGCCCGGCATGACAGCCTGGAGGCCAAACAAACCGCCAGATTGATGCGCCACCTCGCCCTCTTCGCTCGATTCGGGTTCGAAGACCCAGTATGCAACGAATCCGCATATATCGCCAAACTGGTTGAGAAGTCCGACCCGGCTGTGACTTGGGCAATCTTCCAGGAGATCGTCCAAACCATGCGCGACCGCCGAATTCTGCAGGGCAGCCACACTCTGTTCATCGTCCCAAGAGCACTGCATATCCATCTGTGGCGCGAGTTCTGGCGTTGGCACGGCCGCGGCTTCGACTTCGTCACCACCTTTACCGAAATGCCGGAAACGCTTCACGGTTGGTTCATGGGCATGTTTCGTTACGCCCACGATTCGGAGGGTACATGGATCATCACGGATATCCTCCGCCAGGACGGCATTTTCTCCAACCGTCATTTCCTCGCTTCCGAGAAAGGCGCCTCCCTCCTTGATGCGCTCGCCGAAGCCGACTCGGGTGGCGTGCTCAAGTTGCTGGAGCACACTATCGGCATGTGGTCGTCCGAGGAATTGGCGACCATCAGCGGCATTCACCAGAAGTTCGTCTGGATATTGGAAAAACTCGCGGTCTGGCGTCCCAGCGTGCTCGGCGCTCTCCGATTGCTTGCCAAACTGGCCCTGGTTGACAAAAGCAATTTCAGCAACAATGCCGTCGGCACCCTCTCGTCACTTTTTAAGATCGGTTACGAATGGGCAGCAACTGAGGCCAGCCCTGGGGAACGACTCCCTGCCCTACTGGAAATGCTCGATTCAAAGAACCCTGAAATGCAACGCCTTGGGCTCAAGGTGGCGGTAGCGGCATTAAACACCTATGGTGGCTCTCGCATTGTCGGACCCGAGTATCAAGGCATCAGGGAGCGTGCTAACCTCTGGAAGCCTGCAACTTATGGCGATTGGTATGACGGATATCGACTCTTTTGGAAATGCCTGGTTGACGAAACGCGCCATTGGGCTGGCGCTCTCAGAAGCGACGCAAACTCCGCCATTATGGAGGCTGCCGAGAAGCAACTCGGGGTGGAACCGCAGGTGGAACCTGTCTTGATGGTTATTGAAAGACTGGCCGAAGATCCAGTCACTGACCGCCGAAAACTCAATCGATTTATTATCCGCCGTCTTGGCCGCTTCGGGGATAAAGACAATCAAGAGATTCTCCACAGGCTCCGCCGTCTGGATGGAAAACTCTCGAGACAAAACCTTGAGACCCGCTTCCGTCGCTATGTTCTGGACACCACGTGGGATGAATGGGACGATTACGGAACAGGCGACAAGGAAAATTCCAGACCAGCAAAGCTCCTGCGGGCTTTGGCCGGCCGTATCGCCAGAAACCGTGGGGCGTTCGAAAGCCTTGTGACGCTGATTGTAACAAGCACAGCTGATAGCGGAACCCTCTTTACCTTTGGAGAGGAGTTATGCAAAGCCGATGAAGATTTTCGCTGCTTGGGCTCCTTGCTTGCCAACTGGAAGAACCAAGAGCAATCAGAGGCACTCTGTGGCTACTTTAGCTCTCTCAGGAGACTTAACCCTGAACTATGGCAAGACAACGTTCTGAACCTATTATGTCATGAAGAAACAGCCGCTTATGGCGCGGAACTCGTTTGGGGTTCCGGCTTCAATGACCAGGTTTTCGACGCTTTCCTCCACGGCTTCGAACGAGGCTGGTTTCAAGCAAATTATCTGAGAAAACTCACATTCGGGAAGGCATGGCAGAACGTGGCCCAGGAAAAGCTAACCCAGTTGCTGCAACTGTTGTCACGGCATCAGGACCGGGAATCGGCTGGCATCATGGTCGAATTGCTGAACCGGGTCCTTGCGGAGGAGACTGGGTGGATAGATCCCGACTTGCTTTTCCGGGTCGTCACGTCACCCGCCCATTTCCAGGATCGATTGGAGACTATGCACAATTATCACTGGCGCAATGTCTGCGACAAACTGGTGGCCATAGACCCACAAAAGGCTATGCCGTTACTGGATGTGCTGCTTGAGCATATGAAGACCAATTTCCGCTTGAGCTACGACCACTATGTGGAACCAATGATGACAAAACTCTGCCACAGCAAACCCGATGAAGCTTGGGAGATAGTGGCAAAACATCTGCTTAGTGCGGCGCCAGAATGGCGTGGTGATGTCCTGGAGTGGATGAAAGGTAGGCTAGGGTTTTTCGGAGAAAAGGAGACTCAGGCTCCACTTGTAGCATTTCCGGCGGAAGAGGTTTTCAAATGGATTGCGGAAGATCCCGAAAGCCGAGCATCGATGATGGCTCACGCAGTTCCCGGAAGTTTGGAGGATGAAAAAGGAGGTGCTGTTACGCGCCATCTACTCGAAAAATATTCAGACATTAATGGTGTTCTTTCCGGTATCAGCGCAACGTTTCACTCAGGGGGGTGGACTGGCCCAATGAGCCAGCACCTGCGCAAGAAAAGATCATTGCTAAGGACTTGGCTTGGCAGAGGCTATGAACCTAATGTCGTTGCCTGGATAGAACATGAGATTGGCGTCGCTGACAAAGAGATTGATAGAGAGGAGATTTCTGAAGAAAGAGAAAACTGGAGACATTAACGGCCACAACAGTATTGTCGTGGAAGTATTGTCTGACGGTCGGGCAAAAACATGTCCATTGGCTTATGAAAAAGCCACAGATCACGCCCTGTCTTGCCCTAAACATTGAAATAGGGGGACGTGGAATAAGGGGACGTTCTTAACTTATCAACTTTATGTGGGTGGCTCTGAGCACGTTGGTCGTCCGAGGAGCAGAGATCTTAAGAATGGATGAGCTGAACCTGCCTGAAGTTAATAAGTTAAGGGCGTCCCATCTTGCATTCATCCGACGGTAAACTCAGTCATCATGCCGGAGTCCTCATGTTCAAGGATGTGGCAATGCGCCATGTAGGGTGTCGAATAGGCTGCGGTAAGCGGGAAACGGACAAAAATCTCTGCTCGCCCGGCGTTCTCGATGGGCACAGTGTCTTTCCAACCGGCCATGTGCCGAGGTGGAGCGGCGCCGTCAAGGGTCACAATCCGAAACTGACAGCCGTGAATGTGGACCGGATGGATCATCTTGTCGGTCGCCTCGGAAATGGCCCAAACCTGATCCGCATTAACCGGCACGTGAAAACCGTTCTCCGTAAAGCAGAACGGTTTGCCATTAATTCCGTTGGCGGTGAGTTGCAGCTTCAGTGGCAAAGCTGGTCCGTTGGTTATAAGGTCCTCCATCCGTGCCACCACCTCAGGGTCAGTCTTCCCCGACTTTACCATGGCCATGAAGCCGGATTTCATCATGAGGCGACGAGCCTCGACGTCGCGAAACATATCCATTACCAGTCCCTGGCTGACCGGCGGCAAAATATCGGGAATTTTGGGCAGCTTGGCCAGCGAATCAGGCAGCTTGCCTGTTCCATGTACGCCGTCGGGCTGCACCGTGAACAACGTCAGGGGCCGGTCGAATGGGGGCAGCCGCATGACCGGCTGGTGAATCACCGGCACGGACATCAAGTCAAACGGCGCGGCGTTGCGCGCGTCCACCAGGATCTCGTAACGCTCGCCGGCGGCGATAGCCAGTTCTTTTAACTCCACCGGCGCATCCAGTAAGCCACCGTCGGATGCCACCACATAGAAAGGACGCTGGTCGGAAATCATGAGTCGATAATTGCGCGCGTTGGACCCATTGAGAATTCTGAACCGCAGCCAGCCGCGAGCCGTTCTGGCCACAGGTTGCACCGCGCCGTTGACCAGCATGGTATTACCCACGTAGCCGACAGCTACGGCGATCGCGTTGAAGCGATGGAAAAACGAACCGTCCGGATTAAAACGACGGTCCTGCAGGATGATGGGAATGTCGTCGACACCCCAACGCGAGGGCAGCCCCAAGGATTCGCTTTCCTCATCATCGATGATGAACAGGCCCGCAAGCCCCTTGATCACCAGCTCGGCGGTAGCAGGGTAGAGGTGGGGATGAAACCAGAGAGTGGCTGCTGGTTGGTCGATCGGCAGCTGCACTCTCCAACTCTTTCCGGGTTTTATCAGATTGTACGGTCCACCGTCGTCCTTGCCCGGAATGATCAGGCCATGCCAATGGAGGGTAATATCCTCAGGCAAGCGGTTGTTGGCAACAACCCGCACCGTCTCGCCCCGACGCACCCGAACCGCCGGACCGAGAAAGGGCGCATTGAACCCGTACGTCGGCGTGCTCATTCCGGCCACAAAGGACTGCGTTCCCGTCATGGCATCCAGCACGATTTTTCCATTTGCGTCCGGCTTCAATTCGGCAGGAATCGGCAAGGCGGGGCGCTCAGCAGCCCAGGCGAGCCGGGTACCGCCAACCAGTGCAGCGGCCGCCAAGGCGCCGGCACCAACGCAAAACGTACGTCTTGAGATCAAAATCATCGGTCAGACTCCTCTTTTTGATGAGAGCTTCTCGTTATTGCCAGCAAGATACACGGACGAAAAATGACACCTCAAACCACATACTTGGTTCTGTTACTCCACCAACTCCGCCGCCGACGGAACTCCAGCGAGCGCTCCATCAGAAGGGGCCCGGTGAAGGCACACAGGAAGCTTGTGTGGCTGGCGGTCCAGGCGTCCAGCCTGCCATCCTGAGCAATGCGGGTATTGAAGGAAGCACCGTAACCTCTTTGACCTAGGCGCGATCTATGCGAAATGCCCGCGTAACCTGAGGAACACCCTTAACTGATAAACTTAAGTTAGGCTCTTTCTGCAAAAAATCCATATCAATCCATCTAGCTCTCAGTTCATAACTTCGTTGGAAGGATTCCTCGGCCTTGGCCAAGATATCGGAGAAAAATTCTATGTGGGATTAAAGGCACGTTCTTAACTTATTATACCCAGCAAGGATGAAAATCTTCAATTTGGAACACCCCGATAGCTGCTTTCTAGTTATTCCCGCATACTTCTGGCGGGAATGACCGAGGGCGAAGTTGGAATCATTGAAACTGAAGTGAAGTTTCTTATCTTAAACGAGTATAACTTTTTGTGCGTGGCTCTGAGCACGTTGGTCGCCCGAGGAGCAGAGATCTCAAGAATGGATGAGCTGAACCTACCTGAAGTTGATAAGTTAAGGGCGTGCCGGTTTGCACAGACCCTTCCTGGTAAAGGAGGATGGGACTCTGTGTTGCCAGTCTAATTATGATATGTATTTTTGCGTTGCACCCTCGACCTGCTTTCTTTAATATCAGTCAACTCAAATATTTATTAGACAATAGAATTTCAGCGAGATTCATGCCTGAGAAAGTCAATGATTGCATTCAGTTCCGAACGCCTGGTCCTATGCGACGACATTTGCCGGGGACGCAGTCTCGTGCTGACCGCTGAATTCTCGAAGAATGGATATGGCGAGCGCTTTAAATTGGATCACGAAAAGAGCTTCGCTCACACGACAGAACGAATGAGTCGGAGCGGAAAGACCCAGGACTAACCCGTCAATTTGGTGAGGCTTTAACAATGAGCCACTTTCCATCCTTTAGCAGGCAAAGCCCCTGGCATCAGCGACTGTTTCAAATATGGGCCATCCTATTCGTAACGTGTCTTATTTTATGCTTCGGCTCTGTCGCCAGTGCCGACATCAATCCCTGGGTTGCGGCGAACGTTTATAATCCAGACAAGTGGGATACTGCCGGTCCCGAAACCGGCACTCCGTGGCTCCACCCGCCTACCTGGACTCCGAATCAGGGATGGGGCATGCTTGAAGGCGAGCAGGCGATCTCGCAGCGGTCGCTGGCACGATTTCAGTGCGTTTACCGGGAGTTGGGGCGGTCTGCGGGATGAACTGGTGTTGCGGGGTGTGTCGCTTTACGCCGCGTATTTTGGTCAACTGGCCTCCAATCCAGTGGGCGGGATGAAACCAGGTGCAACCTGGAAGGGAGACCTCAGCTTGGGGGTTTTCCTTGACTTGCATCGATTGGTGAAGTGGAAAGGGGGATTTTTTACGACATCCTTTGACTACAAGAACCCGGGCGCCACGCTTTCCGCAAACTACGTCGGCAATCAATTCCCGGTCCAATTGGATTCCTTCGACGACGACGGCGCGACCCGTCTGGTTCATCTCGCCTTCGGCCAACAGCTTTTTGACAATAAAGCGGAGTTGGTTGCCGGACGGTTGATCACGGGCGAGGATTTTGCGAGCGTGCGATTGGCTTGTACCTCTCTCAACCAAGCTGTCTGTGGAAATCCCATCAATGCCGCGCAAAACATTTCTTTTCCGACTTTTCCCTCCGCTGTATGGGGGGCCCGCTTCAAGGTTAAACCGGGCAGGGGCTGGTATGCCCAGACAGGTTCATATCTTGTTTACGAAGACTTCAGGAATCCGGACTTCCACGGCGTCAACTTTTCGGCGCCCAGTGGCTCGGGTGCGCTTACCCTTGGTGAGTTCGGCTATATTGTCGGCCATTACCGCGGGATGCCCGGCCTGCCGGGAAAGTACAAAATCGGCGGCTACTACGACAGTGAACGCCTGGAAGATCTCAAGACCGGCCAAGATGCCTATGGAACCTGGGGACTCTATGCGCTGGCAGAACAGATGCTTTTTACCCGGAACGATAAATATAGTGAAGGGCTTTCTGCTTTTGCCTCCTTGAGTTACGCCCCGCCGGACCGCAACCAAATCGATTTCATGGCCGTCGGGGGTCTGAGCTATCAGGGACTGATTCCTGGCCGACCGGCGGATGGCCTTGCCCTGGTGGGCGCCTACGGGCATTTCAGCAACGACCTGCGGAGCCGCGAGCGTGCTTCGGGCGAGTCCGTACAGGACTCCGAAATCATGCTCGAACTTAATTACCGTTTCTCGATCGCACCATGGCTCTATGTGCAGCCGGATATTCAGGGGATCATTCGACCGCGCGGTTATAGCGATATCGACAACGCGTTCGTGATCGGGTTCGCCATCGGAGCAGTGCTGTAGGGGTTGGTCATAGCATGCTATACTCGTCAAGGCTGAAATCCCTCGATCTGAAGATTCTCTATTTTGCTGCCTTGCTAAGCTTCGGGAAGCCCCTTGAAAAGGATTATCCATTCCGACCTTGACTTTGTAACATGCTGGCTTAACTTGGTGTTTGGTAGAACTGGCGAAATATGATATCCGATTTGCCAGGCATATACAGCTTCTTTTCGCCGTCCACGGCAAGCGATGGTACCGCAGGGCTGTCTGCAATTCATGTGAGAGTTGAGCCAAATATACCTGGAACATAAACGACGATATCTACCTTTCACAAAGATCTTAGAAACAGTTCCTTAGAAAGCCTGCTTTCTGCTGTCGAGCTAGATTGTCAAGGCCCGCAGCCAATAGGTTACTCAAGAGATTGGGCCGCCTGCTGAATGCTTGACGAGCCTTCTTAAGTCGATTGAAAAGAACGAACCCATAGAGAGTGCGTACTTACGGCCTGCGATGTGAGTCGCGGGGAGGGGTATTGAAAATCCATATAATCATAAAAAAGGAGGAAGAGATGGTCAGAAACAAGTTGGGACGGTGGTTGCTCGGATACGGGAGTGGTCTCTGCGTGCTCGCTGTTCTGGGTTGGGTGGTGCTCGCAACAGTGGCCGCAGCGGAAACTAAGCTTCCCGCATACCTCGACATCGTCGTTGATCAAGGCAAACCCGCATCCCAAGCTGATGTTGCTGTCGCAAACATTGAAGCGCTCGATACGGGAATGCAGAGAATCTACGCCCAGACCCTCACCAAGTACAAGGCGCACATGCGTGAACGAGTGCCCATAATCCTGGCTCAGTTCAATGATTGGGGTGGCAGCATGACGCTTATGCCGCCGGGAGAGGAACCGATTCAGGCCGATCCGGTCCCGCAGATCTACACGCTTGTGAAGTCAGTGTCTCACAGTTCGATGGCGATTTACCAACTCGTTGCGCCCTACCTGGCCAATCCCGGCGATACAAGCTGGCGCGCTCCAATGGCTGGCTATCTTGCCCAGATCGAAGCCGCCAACGCTACGCTGGCGAACTTGGACGTTCCCGACAATATTCGCAAGCGCCTCGGGAAGATGATGGACAAGGAAATCGCGTTCATGCAGCAGTGCCTGAAAACAGGTACGTTCAGCCTTGCGGATCTTGAGAGCTTCGCCCATTCGGTGGAACCGGACATCGTGAAAAACGTTGCACTCGCAGCGAAGACCCAGGTGTCACACTGGGAAGCAGTGCTTACCAACTGGAAAGCGAAGCTTGGAGACCGTTGGGACCAAACCTACGCCATAACAAACACGCTGTACGTGACGCGCCAGAACAACGTACTTTTCACGATTCTAGCGCAATTCATGGGGAAGGAGGCCATCGACGACCGCTTACTTCTTGTTGGAACCACTGACTTCACAACCACACAAGAGAAGCTCTTGGACGTACTCACCCGCATCGTTGCCGACCGTGCCGTGGGTAAAGTGTTCTTCCGCAACTATTACCTGATGGACGCAGAGTTGCTCGGCGGTGCAGCTCGCCATGCCGTCGAGGCCGATGCAACGAAGAAGGGGAAAAAGGCCTTGTTACCGGAACTGGCGCCCTTCGACACGCACGCGTGGCCGTGGCCTACTAAACCGAAATCCGGGCAAGGTCCCGCGGAGATGTCGGAGATTCCCGGAGACTGATCCGGACGATTGAAGTGGTCTCTGAACATAACGTGTTTGCGAACTGCCTTCCCAAGCGAAAAGGGGAGGCGGTTCGCTTCCGCAGTTGTCATCTAAACTCAAAAAGTCTGATGTGCGTTGTGTTGAATCTAACAACAAACGCCGGGCGGCTATTTACTGCCTGAAAATTTGTCGGCCACGAGCTGAGCGACTCTGTTGTCACCGTCACCTTCGACGAACCCAGCGACACCTACCCCACCAACAACGGTACCATTCATGAGAAGTGGTACACCGCCGTACAGAAAAAGTGCTTTTTCAGCCATTGGAAGTTGTGAATCGTCTTCGTGATCTGCCTTGATCTCCTTAAGCACCGCTTTGGTCGATGCTCGGAAATTCACTGCTGTCCAAGCCTTGCGAGTTGCACCTGTCACGAACTGCTCAGTAGCATTGTCAGTTCTGAGCATCACCAATGGGAGCCCAGCCTGATCTGAGATAACGACTGCCACGTCCGTGTTCGCTTTCTTCGCTTCCGAAATAGCGATATGTGCAATTCGATACGCTTCTTCAGCGCTGATGGACACTTTATTGACTACGGAAGTTTTGACAGACTCATTTTTCACTTCACCTGATTGGGCTTCCCGCAACAAAAAATGGCTTCCTGTCATTACCAAGCCAATTGCCAAGCATAGGACTAACTTATGAAATCCATTCATAGTTCACCTCCTGATCGTTTGCCCAAAGGATTCCCCCCATCTGCACAGCGCAAGTTGTTGTCTCGGAGTCATTTGTCTACGTTGAGTTGTCCAAGACGCGATAAGGTCGCGCACTACCCTCCTTTCTTGGCCGCTGCCCTTTTAGAGGATGTTAGTTTATTAGTATGACACGTCTGCCTCGTTGTCATCAGCAGAGTTTCAATTGACAGATTTTGGAGATTTCCGGATCTCACCCGTTTTAAAGGATCCCTCTCGGTATTCAAACTCATCAAACCACCGGAGGATAATCCTGCCTCCATGCTCAAAGCCTTGTAGGCCTCATCGGTCGAACCAGTGGCTTAGCTACTTGAGCCAGGCGCCGCTGCTTCCGACAGGTATAATTGTTGCGTCATTTTTGGTTGTTGCTGAGGTATAAATTTTCTTCAGCTGTATCACAGCGTACTAACGTTCATGCAGCTACTATGATGAATCACTCTAGATTTCAATTTTCCGGAAAAGGAATATGTGAAGAAGTAATGAATCAGTTCTCTTGGGGCATGCCATTCATCTCAGCTCATTAGCTTTCCCGATTGTCAATCCGCCAACCCTGGCGACGGTTCCACGATCACTCTTGTTTCGTAATAGGGCGTTCCGCTCCTCACTTTGCTGACCAGGTCAGCCGTCAATCGGTTCACTCCATGGCCTGCCTTGATCCAGCCTCCACGGGCAATAGCCACCGTATCCCGCCGCATTTTGACATCCGGCTGCAAAACCGCTTCAATCAATCCATGTTCACTGCGGACCTGGACCTGCTGACCGGCTTTGAGCCCGACTTGCTTCGCCTCATCATCATTCATGAAAATGGTCGGTAGAAGCTCATGCTCGGCTAATGTCAGTTCTGAACCCACATGGTGCATGGGAGAAATGGATAGCAACCTGTAAGGGAAGTCACTGTCCGCGGCTTCCTGAGAAGTCTCCAATTCCGTAAGAAATTGGAATCTTCCCGAGTGAGTGGGGAAGATGCGATCATGATAGGGAACCATGGGAGCATCGGGAATTCGAACCGGGCCTTTCTTCAGGTCCTCCATGCTGAAGCCTTTTGCCAAAAGAGGTCGACACAGCAATGACAACCACTTTTCCACGCTCGAATCATATTGACTGGTGAGTTGAAAACGTTTTGGTGCGACACGAAGTCGCATAGTTGAGTGTATTAAGTAAGTTAGAATACCCGGCATGTTCCTGCCGGTCCCTACGCAGGCGTGCTACCGTCGCGCTGATGACGGGGTGCGAAGCCCTGCGGACAATGTACCGAATCGGGTTCGGACGGTGACGCGAGAACCCCTCCGGGAATCCTCCCCGGTTAAGGGCTAGGGACGGATGATAGGGTGAAAGTAGATGAATGTCTGTAAGCGTCGTCACAGGGCAACGGGCCTACGAGGATTAACACACGCCGAAAGCGTGTATCAGGTCTAAGGTCGCTTCCCAGAGTTTGCGGCAAGGGGTCGGGTTGCAGGTCTCCTAACTGCCTGTACGGAACCGCAGCACCCTCGGCGTAGAGGACGCACCTAAGTCATCCATGGGATCAACTGTGTGGAACGTGGTAACCCCGTCCTTCGCCCGGAGCAATTCCAGGCAAGCGAACCGCAAGGCACGCCGATGGAGAGACGGGAAAGAGAGGTTGGAAGAAGCCAATGCTTTCGGGAAAGCCGAAAGATAGAGCATGAAACATGGCTCAACGCCAAAACCGGAGAGCTTTCAGCACCGGCGAAAGAGCGTGCAGACGTCCAACTGGTGTCTCATTGCGAGAGAGCTTGGAGAACCTTTGAAGAAGAGAAAGCAGATGACGGCTCAAAAGGCTGGTGCACTCGGAGACTCCGCGGGATGGTGGAATTCCATTGACTGGAAGAAAGCCCAACGGGAAGTCAGAAGGCTGCAAGTGCGTATCGCAAAGGCTGTGAAGGAAAACAGATGGAACAGGGTTCGATCATTGCAACATCTGGTTACCCATTCGTTCTACGCCAAGCTACTGGCTGTGAAGCGAGTGACCTCCAATAAGGGGAAAAAGTCCCCTGGCGTTGACGGCGTTCTGTGGCGAGGCGTCCGAGCCAAATGGCGGGCTGCCTGCAGCCTGCGCAGACGTGGTTATCATCCTCAGCCCTTGAGGAGGATCTACATTGAAAAGAAGAACGGCAAGTTAAGGCCCCTATCGATACCCACCATGCACGACAGGGCACAACAAGCGCTCTACAAGCTGGGGCTTTCGCCCGTAGCCGAAACGAGAGCCGATAAGAATTCTTATGGTTTTCGGGAAGGCAGATCATGTGCGGACGCTGTGGCCTGCGCTTTCAACGCTCTGTCAAAGCCCAATTCGGCGCCATGGGTACTCGAAGGGGACATCAAGGGTTGTTTCGACAGCATCTCGTTTGACTGGATGATGAAAAACATTCCGATGGACAAAGTCGTGCTTCATAAATGGTTAAGGGCGGGATATGTGGAAAACGGTATCCGCTATCCCACGCGCAAGGGAGTTCCACAAGGCGGGATTATCAGTCCCACCATTTCGAATATGGTGCTTGACGGGATAGAGGAAACCGTCCGCTGTGCAGTCCCCCGAAGGTGCCGTATCAACTTCATCCGTTACGCCGATGACTTCATCATCACAGGAAAATCAAGAACCATCCTGGGAGAAGCCATCCAGCCGGTGGTTGAAGGCTTCCTTCGCGAGCGTGGTCTTGAGCTCTCACCTGAGAAGACCCTGATCACGCGCATCAAAGACGGATTTACGTTCCTCGGGCAAACCTTTCGCAAGCATGGCAGGGTGCTGCACATCAAGCCTGCACCTGAGGGAGTCCACGCCCTCATGGAAAAGGTGGGAACCGTAATTCGGCAACACGTCGGCGCGCCGATGCCGGCCTTAATCAAGGAGCTTAACGCAATTCTTCGTGGTTGGGCCAACTACCACCGCCATGTGGTGGCCTCGGAAGCCTTTAAACGTATCGACACCTATGTCTTCGAAGAACTCCGGCGGATGGTACGCCGACGGCACTCCAACAACTCCGTGAAATGGCGGATCAATCGTTATTGGTCAGCCGCCGGAAGGAATGTATTCGCCGTATGGGCTAAAACCGCTAGGTCTGGTAAGAAACTCTACCAGGTTCTGCGACTAAGTGCTCTGTGGCGAAAATTCGGTGACGTATTTTTACGCCGCCAATTTTTGTTCGTCATCTAATTTGGCCAATACTTTTTTCAGATCTTCTCGAGTGAATTTCCACTCGAAAGGTTTTGCGATGGTCTCATATGTTTCTTGAAAGCTGAGAATCTTATTTCGCAGGTCTTCAAGACTTTCAAAGTCATTGGGGGTTAGAATTTTTCTCTGCAGCACGGAAAAATAAATCTCTACTTGGTTAAGCCAACTTGCATGGATTGGCGTATGTACTTGAATCGCATTGGGGTACCAGTTTTTGAGACGATCAATGGAAGCCTGTCCTCTGTGGGAGGAGCCGTTGTCAGTTACCCAAAAGACCCGTTGCGCGGATCGATAAGGTTCCTGGCACATAACGACGTCGACCAACTCGTGGAAGCTTTCGATGCCCGTGCTGGTTTTGCACAAACCAAAGACTTTGGCTTGTCGCACATCCCATGCCGCCAGGTAAGCCAGCGCCCCCATTCTTTCATACTCAAACTCCACACGACCGCAACGGCGACTCGTTGGAGCGGTTACACTTCGCAATCGACGTCGGGCTTGAATGCTGGTTTTCTCGTCAGAAGAGATAATGAAATCATGGGCGCCAAGCGGTTTTTCCTCCCAGATGCCATGATACAAATCAAGGACTCTTGCGGCCTTTTCTTCGAAATTTGGATCCCTTGGCCAAATCCAGTTACGGTAACACCAGGGGCGAATGGCGTCTTTGCTCAGCCAGCGCCAGACCGTCTTGCCACTGATGGAAGCGACGATCCCCTGTTTTTCGGCCTGTCGGGCGATTTCTTCGTGAGTGAGTTTGGAGAAGGGAAGTCCAAGGTCTTTGGGCAATTGGCAGGCGAGCGCCTTCACGGCCACAATAATCTCAGGGGGGGAAAGTGCCCGGTCTCCCGCGCCTTGGCTTTTCCTGAAGGCCAGCCAGGCGTTCGTCAAAGAAGCGTTTGCGCCATTTGGAGACGATCTGCCGAGGTAAATCAAGCCGCTCACCAATTTGTTTGTTTGAGAAGCCCTCGGCGGCAAGGAGGATGATTTTGGCTCGCACGACTTCGCGATACGGTGACGTATACTTTCGCGCTGTATCCTGTAATCTCTTTTTCTCATCGGCGGCTAAAATGACCCTATATGGGCTTTTTCTTGGCATAACCCCTCCTGTTTTTGAGGACGATTATGCCAAATGTCAATTATAAGAGCAATCAAAATACGTCATCGTATTTATGCCGACATGAACTAAGCTCTCTCGGAATTCGAAGATATGTGAAGATCAAAGCAGATGCCAATCCTTACTTGCCTGAATATGCCGGGTACTTCTGGCGTCGTCGGAATAAGAAGGACAGCAAGCTGCTTCCAGCCATGTCCGCCCGGGAATTTCGGGCCATGGCTCAAACTTGAGAGGTAACATAGGCCGGGCCGCCCCATAAGGGTTGCCTTTTGAGATGCTTGAGCCGTGTGACGGGAAACTGTCATGCACGGTTCTTAGGGGGGAAAGAGGTCGAGAGACCTCTGACCTACCCGATAGCCGTTACAGAATCGAAGAGAGGAGCTGCCGGGATGACCGAAAAAAGCCGACCGGAATTGGTACTCGAAGCCATCAGGATCTTCATATGGCCTACATTAGTAGTTTTTGCGGTGTTATGGCTGGGTACTGACCTTAAAGAAATCTTGAAGAGTCGCACATGGAAGATCGGGATAGTCGAAGTAGGTGATAGAATCTCAAACCTAGGAAACTCGCTTCAGAACGCACTTCTCGTCCAAGAAGGATATCTTAATAAAATTCTCGCCAATCCTACGGATACCAGCAAGGTCAAGGAATATGCCAGCCAGGCCATAGAGGCTATTGAAAACGCCCAAAAGGGAGCCAAGAGAGACGTTCAGAATATCAAGGAAGCAATTCCCCAATCGCTGCCCCCCGGACTGGTTCAAGAAGCACCGGCAAAAGGAGCCAGTGAAAAAGAGCCCAGCACAGCAAAGGAGTGGGAAACCTTAGGTTTTAAGTATCTCCTTACAAAGAATATCCAATTAGCAATTCAGGCATTTTCACAGGCGGAAAAGCTATGGCCTGACTATCATAACGTTTCAGAAATCAGTAAGCTCCTGGTACAGAACCGAGGATCACTTGAGGAGACAAATAGTCATAGGTGGAAGGAAATATACGAAAAAATAATAACCCAGTTCTCCTGGGGCATGCCAAGGGAAGTTCGGGATGAGATGCAAGAGTATATTGCGGGAAAATAATCTGGATAGTCACTGATTTCGCAACGAAGGCCTCAAGCGGACACGAAACCCCGTATGCAATATCTCCCTTGTGTTGTGTGGGGTCAGCCCTAGACATGAGTGTAGAACCTAGGGTCAGGTCTACACATTTGACAAAATGCTCCGGTATTCAGATGGAGTAAGCCTTCATTAGGAACATTTTTCTAAAGATTCGAGCAGGCGGCACAATCCGTGGGCGCGTAATAGTAGGTCGCGCTTTTGTAGACTTCCTGGCACTTCGAGGCCACTGCTAAATCTTGCCGTCGGGCTGCGGCTCGTTGAGACATTGCGGGAGATATCGTGTGAAATTCTCGGAACTGGTTAGACTACTTGAAGAGAATGGGTTTAGAATAGTCAAGGAGAAGGGATCTGAAACTCCGATATAAGAAATTGCGCAGGGGGTAGTTCACCCGGGAGGAGAGAGCGATGAGCCTCAGGAGGAGTCTGGCGGCTTAAGGCCAGTGTAGTGAGTGTAAATCTGAGCGCGCGCGAGCTTGAGTTCTTTTTCGGCGTCGTGCACGGGAATCCCTGCCAGCATGAAGACTTCATGGGAGAAGAAGATACCGAAAGAGTTGCCGATAAAGACGATGAGCTTATTACGATTGAACGCTTTGAGTTTTCGCCGATACATGTTCCCTGAAGTCTGTTCGCCTGCTTGGTGGCGGCGGGCTTGTTCCTGCTGCCACATGAGGAAAGCAGTAGAGAGTGCTTTCATCGCCATCACGACATAGACCTGGACCCATACACCTTCCTTGCTCTTTTTGGGAGGATGTTGCAGACACCAGTTTTGCTTGGTCTCCCGGAACAAATTGTTTTCAATGAGGCTGCGGTCATCATAGCGGTCAAAAGCGATGAAGGGATCTTGCACATCCCCATTGGTTACCAACACGACTTGTTTATCGACGGGAGGAGTGTTGTTGTCCCATGTTTTGACCACGACCGCATTGAGTGGAATTGGCTGGTAATCCTTTTTGGTGGTTTTGGCTTCAGACCCTTCGGGGTTGAACCAATCACAGGTCAAAAGACCGGGTACCCCGATCAGTTCTGTGCGGACGCTCTCCACGTATTTTTTCTTGCCGTAGCCGTGAGTGACTTCCACCTGCCGGCAAGCCTGATAGGAGTCATCGGCTAGCAGGGCGAGTTGGCGGGCATCGGCAGTGGCTGTCATGTTGCTTTTGAGGGGGATAACGAACTCGATGCCTTGTTGGTCAATGGCGAAGAGCACCTTGCCATCGAGGAATCCCCGATCGACCACCAGGAAGCGGATCGTGCTCTTAGGTCCCACATTTTCCTTGGCCTGTTCTAATGCGGCAAGCACATGCAGATTGTCGGGTTTTTCTATGGTATCGATCTTAATTGCCAAAGGGATGCCGCTATTGAGTTCATAGACGGCCCAGACTTTCCAGCCGTAAACCGTCACCTTGACGGTCTTGAGTTCACCGTTTTTGCGGCGGCCTCGTGCCTTGACCTTGCATTCGCGCGTTACGGCGCCACAGCTCTGGAACTGTTTGGTGGTCTCGAAGTCTGTGGCATCGCAAGCCGCATGGATGAACTTGGGAAACACGTTGAATCGGGCCAACTGCTTAATGCACTGATTGAAAAAGTTTTCTATGCGCCTCGGAGTGATTTGAACGATCTGCTTGGCCACAGTGTCGACGCAAATGGCTCCCCTGACCTCGGGGACTGGCGTGTTGCGAAGCTTGAGGCCCCTTTTGCAACTGCCGTTTCGCACCTCATAGGCATTGAAGCCACATAGGCCCATGAGGAGTTCATCGGTTAAAAGCAGATCTTGTGTCTGCTCCATCTTGGCAATGGAACCGATGACTTTCATCAGAAAGACCAAGATGAACTGAATGAAAGGAATATGCTCTCTTTGCTGCTCCTTGGGGGTTATCTCTTGGAGAAAAGGAAAAACTTGAATCTCCCGTAAGTAATGGAAGAAAAAGTCAAACAGGGTGGCTTCATCCAGCGTGAAGACGGAATCCATTTCCTTGCGACGAAACAGGTGGTCTGCCACCTTCGCCTCGTCTCGCTCTGCGGTGTGCCAAAAGAGCCTTTGCAGCACGGTCTGTTGCAGTTGTTGTCGAGTGGTCATGGCGAAACCTCAAACAGGACGGCGTAACATTGCCCGGATGGTTTACATACGTATCCACTCTATTGCGCAGAGAAATCATAACAATGTCCAGAACTATTTTAGTTAATTATTGCAAGATCTTATCTATAACTAATCTACATCTAATAATAAATGCTAGTAACCTTATATCGGAGTTTTAGGAAGGGATCAATCCGGTATTACGGCAGACCGAGGTGGGACAGACTTATTCGTGTGGATTATCATGGCACCAAGGAGGTTCCCACCGGAACATGCCACTCCATTTTGAAGGCTGCCGGAATCAAACGCCCATAAGGAGGCTGTGCAAATGATCGATCTGCCCTATTCACTTATCGTCGAAGCAACAGAGGAGCCAGACTATTTCGGCTTTTACTCTCCGGATTTGGAGGGCTTTACAGGCATTGGACATTCGGTAGAAGACTGCATTTATAAAGCGAAATGGGGGATGAAGGAACAAGTTGCTCTGCTTAGAGAACAGGGGCTTCCAATTCCACCGATAAACCCTGACCCAAAGATCATCATAGAAAATGAGAAAAAAACTGCTGCTGCTTGAAATCTGCGGTTCTATCCGTCGTCAGAGGAGGGAAATACTATGAAACAATCATTCGTGAAATGGATGAAGTTGAGTCTTGTGCTGTCGCTTTTGACAACTTTCAATTTCGCCTGGGCCGACGACGGTTTCTATGTGGTCGCGGTCGGCAAGAGGGCAAAGAGAACCATACTGGTAAGCCCGCAGAACTCGCCAACCGCAAGCGGAACCGCTCTGCTCAATGCGATAAACGGCATCACAGATGCATCGGCGAGCAATCCCTACCTTGTCTTGATCGAGCCCGGCATATTCGACATTGGAGCCAATTCATTGCAGATGAAAGAGTATGTGGACATTCAGGGCTCGGGGCAGAACGTCACAAAGATAACGGGAAACCGCGAAGGCTGGTCGGCAGGAGTGCTACGGGGTGCGGATAACGCCGAACTGCGCTTTCTCACGGTGGAAAACACAGGCGGGGGGACTTACTCGGTTGCAATATTCAACTCGTCTTGTTCGCCCGCCATGACCCGGGTCACCGCCAAAGCTTCCGGGGGTACGGATAACCATGGTATTCGCAACTACTCCTCCTCCCCCATTATGACCAATGTCACCGCCGAGGCTTCCGGAGACAGATATAACTATGGTGTTTTCAACTCCGACGATTCCTCCCCCATTATGACCGATGTGACCGCCAAAGCTTCCGGAGGATCGAATAGCGGCGGCGTTTACAACCTCCATTCTTCACCCACCATGATCAATGGCAGCGCCGAGGGCTCCGGTGCATTGTATTATGCCTATGGCATTCGCAACTGGACCGGTTCGCCCATCATGAGAAATGTCAACATCACAGCCTCCGAGGGAGCGCTTTACAATTACGGTGTTTACAATTCCGACGGCTCCTCCCCCACCATGACCAACGTCATCGTCACGGTTCCCTCGGGAACATATAATTGCTGTATTCGGAGCACCACCGCGTTAACACCCAGAATAAACCATTCGCTGATATCGGGCTCGTGCGCCATTCAAACCGACGGCGGTTGTACGGCCTATGTGGGCAACACCATGATTGACGGGGCGGTAGGCGCCAACAACATATGTGCAGGTGTTTACGATGAGAATTACGTATTCTTTCCCGACAGTTGCCCGTGAGCTCCGGGAGTAACGGCCGACACTTGCAAGCATTTGAATTATCTGACAGAACCGGGAGGAATGGAATAGCGGCAGCCGCCAGGATCGTCTCTCCCCCTTGCGTGCAAAGCTTGTAGCGGACGCCGGCCAATCGGTGAAACGGGGCGAAAAGATCGTGAAGGAAAAGGATCTCGAGCTGTCTGTGGATTTATTTCAATAAACCAATACCCGGCCCTTATTTCTCAGACTCATGTCCGGCTCTGTCGCCGCTGCCACAGATCGTAGAGAAGGGCAATGACGACCAGGGTCGGCATGGTCGAAGTGAGGGTGCCGAACATGAGGGCAATTGCCAATCCACCGAACACCGGGTCCGTCACCATCACCGCCGAACCGAAAACGATGGCCAACGCCGTGAGCATAATCGGCCGGAATCTTACTGCACCGGCTTCGGTCACTGCCTCATCGAGAGAAAAACCGTGCCGACGGTAGTCCAGGATGAAATCAATGAGCAGGAGGGAGTTGCGTACGACGATGCCCGCCAGGACGATGAAACCGATCATTGATGTGCCATTGAAAGGCATGTAAAGGAGGTGGGGTCAGCCCTTGAAATTGGACACGGGGACGGACCAAGCTAGGCAACTAAACGCCTAAAGGGCGGTTCTTATGTTCTAACTCATTCTGTCAGCAAGAGAAGATTTTGGCCTTGCAGCGGAACCCGTCGAGAAACTGGAGCGGTATTTACATGGTACACCTGTATAAGCGGCAGATGTCCGCAGCAACCCGGTTTGTCTCCCCCATCTTCAGAAAGATATATTCTTTGCGTTGAGGGATCGTAGGCCGCACCTAAGATCCTGGCATTGTCATCGGCAAAAGGGAAATTGAGCTCCCACACCCCGTAGGGCAGTATCTCCCACATCTGTTTTTCGCCCATCTTGGCCGATACCAGATCGAGTGCATCATAGGCAATAACTTGGTACACGTATGGATAAGCATGGCCGCCTTTTGAGCTATCGACCGGATCATAGCAGCAAAGCACTTCCGGATAGGCCGGATCGCAATGAGTATTGTCCAAAGCCGGGTCGGACTTCCCCTCGCCGTAGCAGAAATCACCGGTGCCACGCCTGCCAAAAAAGAGCACGCTGCGACTCCCCCGCGGAAAAACCATGCCTTGAATGGCCATTGAACCATTATACAGGACATTTGGACGTTGATCGCCGTATATCCCCAGGGTTGGATGATCAATGGGATAGCCTACCAGCGGCTTGGCCGGCACTGGATCGTCCGATCCCAGCTTATTCGGATCAAAAACCGAAGCCGCCGGTCCAAGAGAGGTTCGGCTGATGATGGAGAGACAACAATTTCCCGTAAGCGCCGGGCCCCCGAATCGAGATTGCCATTCCTGTGGAATTTCAGTCATATAGCCGTCGATAAAAGCCGGATTGGGCGTTGCCGGAGCTTCGCCAACCCGGTACATACCCTGAAAATCACGAGTTGCCGAAAGATCGAGCCCGGAAGTAAAGTGCGATAACTTTACGACATAAGCTGCATCGTAATAACCGTACACGGTTCCAACGAGTTTATCGCCCCAAACCATAAAACCGCCAATAGGTACTCCGCTTGTATCTATGGCCGCTCCGCCCTCGCCGACATTGGATCGATTGCCTTCCGTTATGTCCACGAAAGGCTGCAATACTGCAGCAGTATTCAGATCAGCCAAATTGGTGCTATTAACTATTGGGGGAATGGATATTTCTGCCGCCAACTGATACCAAGCGTGGCCTACCAAGAACAGAGAATTATTATGCGGGTTATACGTCAGAGCGGTTCCGCCATAATTAAAACCGCTATACTCAGGTGACCCAAAGTCTCCCTGCGGCACCCGAAAAGCGCCCAGATATTCCAGATCCGACTCTTGCAGTAGCTTGGTTTCAGCTGCGGAATTGCCTGCCGCGCCAACAAACCCGCAAACTATCGCGAGAACCATGATAGCGAATTTCGTCTTGATCATGGTCTCCCCTTCAAAAGCTCGGGTCAATAGCAAGCAGGCCTGGCTGGCTGCAATTATTCTGTGTCCATTTCCTAACGCCGGCTCCAATTGGAAAAACTTTGACACACCTTTCCGAGAGGGTCCGACCTCCAAAGCAGTGCCATGAGAAGAGTATAGCAGGACCTTTCACCCACAACAAACTCCATTAAAATATGATTCTTTTGGGCTTATCGCGGATTAGTGCAGACAACCTACGACAGAGTGCCGGAGTACGTCCTCAGTAATCGGACCAATGGTAACGGGGTCTTTGGAATGGCTAAGTAAGCTTGCAAAAGATATCCAATTATGTGAAACACGATCTTGAGTCAGATTAGTACCCATTTGTGCTCATGCCGCTTCAAGAACATCGGCTGATCGCGAATTAGCGGAAAAACTCATGGTGCCGTCGCTCAAAGCATCATCCGAGATGCAAGTGTGGAGGAAAGCATGGATTCGGTGCAGCAGCTGGGAATGGAAGATGATCTGGAATATCAGGAGCAACTCGCTCTTTTTGTCCGCAGTTCTACGGAAAAAGGTGTCGAGTTAGTTAAGATCGGGGAAATCATTGCCGATCTTAAACACAGAAGGAATTTCCTGGACATTGGAGCCGGGGGAGGCGATCTCGCAATTCCCGTATCACAGTCCTTCCGAGAGACAACTGTAGTCGAACCAAACGAGAAGCAAGTCAAACGACTCGGCCGCCGATGCCCGCATTTCAGAATATGCCATGATTGCTGGGATAACGTAGATCTGGCTCCCAACCGTTATGATTTCATCCTCTGTTCCCATGTTCTGTACTACATTCGAGAAGATAACTGGATGGCAACCATTGAAAAAGCATACTCACATCTGGAGGACGGAGGATGGATGGCCATAGTGCTTCAATCGCCTCTAGGCGAGGTAGCTGACTTCTTTAATGAATTTACCCATTACGATGTAAATGTTCTGGAATTGTGGAAACATTTGATTCATAGATACGGGGAAGAATGCATCAAAGTGGCATATTTTCTGAACGAGATATGGACGGAAAATCGCGAAGATATGGTAAAAATTGGTCTTTTTTTGCTGATCGATCGAAAGTTCAAGGAACACGAAGGGAGGATCAGAAGTTATATCGAGTCTCGCCACAGAGTCGCCGGAGGCTATCGAATGGTCCAGGATGAAATCCTTCTTGCAGTCAAAAAGATCCCTAAGCAAGGGTCATAAATGTGTTTGACAGGGGTCGGACCGAGACAACAGCTTGCTGTTGCAAGATAAGCCTGGAGAGCCCTGCAAAACTTCCATCTTTTCTATGGCTATCCCGTATTGATCTTGCAGTTTGCTATAATATCCTGTTTTTTAAATCACATGGCGATCGATCTCTAAATATTTTACCCGTTATTTTCGGAGCATATCGGAGTTGATGCAGGCACAAGGAACACAGCGCGGCATAGCCGCAGCCAAAAGCTCAAAGCTCAAAGCCCAAAACAATTGTTTGGCAAGCAAAAACAAACGCTTATGGAAAACTCTGTAACTTCTCAATAAGTGTGGGCAGGCATCAAGTTTGGAGCCTTTAAGTATCTCAGCTCTTGCATCAAAATCTTTTCGTCATACCCGCGGAGGCGGTTATCCAGACCGGCTTTCCTGGATTCCCGCTAGAAGCATGCGGGAATGACGGGCGAGCAACTCAGCGTCATGTGCCTACCGTTATTGAGAAGTTACAAACTCTTCGCAAAAAAAAAACAAGAAACTTGTGTGAGTATCACAGGCGTAAAACCGATGGAACAAACAGGCCATGCCGTTACCGTATTGATTGTTGAGGACGACCGAAATACCGCGGCGTTGGTGGCGACCTACCTGGAGCGGGAAGGATTCCGGACCGTGTCCGCCCATGATGGCGAGCAGGCCTTGGAAATGGTACGCAGCCATCGCCCCGACTTCGTCATTCTCGACATCATGCTGCCCAAGATTGACGGGTGGGAAGTAGGCCGCCAATTGCGCCGTTTTTCCGACGTCCCTATCCTGATGCTGACCGCCAGAGAGGAAGAGATCGACCGGGTCGCCGGTCTTCTCGCTGGGGGCTGATGATTATGTGGTCAAACCCTTCAGTCCCCGGGAACTGGTGGAAAGGGTCAAAGCCATCCTGCGGCGGGCCAGACCGGCCGACAGCCGAGACGAAGCTGGACTGTCCCATAAGGGACTGTTCCTCGACCCGGAAAAACGCAAAGTGACTCTGAACGGCCGGTTGATCTCTCTGACCACAACAGAATACAAACTGCTGCACACGCTGATGAGCGCACCGGGCCGCGTTTTTACCAGAGACGAACTGCTGAGGGGCTTTTACCGGTCCGGCGACGCAGTCGTCGATCGCGTCATCGACGTGCACATAAATAAACTGCGGCAGAAGATCGAAGTAGATACCGCCAGCCCATGCTACATTCTGACCGTGCGAGGCTTTGGCTATCGCTTTGCCGAGTCGGACGAGGAATGTCCATGAAACACCGTCTGCTTTGGAAGCTGCTGCTGATCAATATCGTGCCGGTCATCGCCGTGATTATTCTGGTGATCTGGTTGGCCATCAACCAGTTGGCAGCCGATTATTTCATGGACTTGATGAAAAAATACGACATTTCCCCCACCGAAATTCATCAGATGTTTCTGACGTCCATCCACCACTATCTGATTTGGGCCAGCCTGGCGGCCCTGGCTGTTGCCTTTGTCCTCAGTTTTCTGCTCACTCGCCGGGTGCTGCGCCCTCTTTCCCAGATGACAACGATTGCCGGCGCCATGGCGGCCGGCAGTTTTACAGCGCGGGTCGATGTCGCTTCCCGAGACGAGGTCGGTCAGCTCGGCCTTGCCTTCAACCGCATGGCAGAAGGCCTGCAGCGGATCGAGCAGCTCCGCAAGACCATGGTGGCCGATGTGGCCCACGAACTGCGAACCCCGCTGACCAATCTTCGGGGCTACCTGGAAGCCCTCAACGACGAAGTCATCCCCCCTTCCAAGGCGACCTTCCAAATGCTGCAGCAAGAAATTCTGCGGCTGGTGCATTTAGTCGAGAACCTCCAGCAGTTGGCAAAGGCCGATGCGGCCAAGGCCTATCTCAACCGGGAAGATTTGCCGCTGCCCGAGGTGATAGGTCAGATGGCGACATTGTACAAGCTGAAGCTGCAAGAAAAACAAATCAATCTGCAAACCAACTTCAACCCCGAAGCCCATCGCGTCGTCGCAGACCGGGACAAGCTGCTGCAGGCGGTGCGGAATCTCATGGAAAATGCCTGCCAATATACACCCGAGGGCGGGTGGCTCCGAATTGCCACCGAGCGTTGCGAAGAGGGAATCCGGGTGATTTTCGCCAATAGCGGTGCGGGCATCCCCCAAGCCGATCTTCCCTTGTTTTTTGAACGGTTCTTCCGAGCCGACCGCTCTCGATCTCGCGAAGCTGGAGGAGCCGGCATCGGTCTGGCGATTGTCAAGGAGCTGATCGAGGCGCACGGAGGCCGGGTTGGCGCCGAAAGTTCAGCGGAAGAAACCCGCATCTGGTTTAGCCTACCGATCTAAACAGGCACAGGCTGCCGGCTCATCTTTACCGAATCTTTACTTTACCTTTATTCCTCCTCAATATCTTATTGTTATTATTGGGACAGGCAAATGAAACCGGTATGCAGGCCGGAAAACGAAAGATCCGGCCAAGTACTGAGGCCCCTGTGAGGGATGGGCTAGACGCCCTTACCGGACCTCCCCCATCGAGGGTTGGAAATTGGATACACCCTGCTCCGTACGTGTGACACGGAGAGAGGATAGCAGGCAAACATGGTATGTATAGTCAAGCGTCAACCTCAAGGGTGAGGAAGACGCAAATTCGGAGGTGAGTCATGAAAATCACTTTCTATTTCCTGATAATGACCATGGCAGGGCTTATCACGCTATACAATGCGCTGGCCTCCAATGGCAGTGCTAGAGGGACCATGAAAACCAAGTCCGACCAGTTTGACAAAGCGATTTTTGCCGGTGGGTGCTTCTGGTGCATGGAGAAACCTCTTGAGCAGCTGGACGGTGTCATTTCCGTGACGTCAGGCTACACCGGCGGTACCAGCACCAACCCCACCTATACGAATTACGCGGCCGGCGGCCATGTGGAAGCGGTGGAGATCGTTTACGATCCGGCAAAGATCTCGTATGAAAGGCTCCTTGATGTCTACTGGCACCAGGTGGACCCCACCGACCCCGGGGGTCAGTTTGTGGACCGCGGACACCAATACACCACAGCCATCTTCTGTCTGGATGAGGGGCAGCAACATTTGGCTGAAGCCTCAAAAGCGAAGCTGGAAAAGCGAGGAGTCTACGACAAACCCATCGTAACTCCTATTCTTCCGGCCCGCCCCTTTTACCGTGCGGAGGACTACCACCAGGACTATAATAAAAAAAATCCGATCCGGTACGAATACTACCGACATGGTTCAGGCCGCGACCAGTATCTGGACAGGATCTGGGGCAAGGAACGCAAGGAGTGGGGAGTGCGGGAACTCAAGCGGAAACTAACGCCGCTTCAGTACGAGGTGACCCAGCAGGAAGGCACGGAACCGCCCTTCAAAAATGAGTACTGGGACAACAAAAAAGCCGGGATTTACGTCGACATCGTCTCCGGCGAGCCGTTGTTCAGCTCGCTAGACAAGTATGAATCGGGCACTGGCTGGCCCAGCTTCACCAAACCACTCGTGCCCGAAAACATCGTCATCCGCAAGGATCGTAAGTTTTTATTCCTGGAACGGACAGAGGTGCGGAGCAGGAAAGGCGACAGCCATCTCGGCCACGTTTTTGACGACGGGCCGTTACCCACCGGAAAGCGCTATTGCATGAATTCAGCAGCCCTCCGTTTTATCCCGGTGCAGGACCTGCAAAAGGAAGGTTACGGTGAATTTCTGCCGCTCTTTAAAACAGCCGCCGTCAAGTAAGAAATCGGCGGCTCCCGGCGAACAGAGACTTTCAGTTTGACTTTTGACCACCGGGTCATGATCGTTGGCAACAGTGACGGCAGAGGTATTTTTCAGACAGACTTTGAGAGGATGTCTTATGGACACACGTAGAGAATTTTTCAAAACCCTACTCAAGCTTCTAACCGGCACAGGCGTTTTGTTAAGCCCTCTGGCATTGCCCGTCCGATGGGTTTACGCCAGCTCGAAGAAAATCATATTGCCTCGGGGAACGAAAAGAGAGGCCTTGATCGACAAGGATCCCAAGTCGTTGGATGCAAGCAATGTGGAAATAACTCCCCTCAAGGATTTTGGGACGATGGGTCTGTCGGATTTTGAAGTGAACTCGGAGGAGTGGCGTCTCGGGATTGTGGGGCAAATCAAGAAGCCGCTCCAGCTCACCTACTCGGAAATCTTATCCCTTCCTTCCGTTGAAAAGAACGTACTCCTGATTTGTCCCGGCTTTTTTGCCAACTATGGTCGATGGCAAGGCGTTTCGATGAAGGATTTGCTCGGTAGGGTCATGACGAAAAACGGCGCTACTCACATCATCTTTTGTGGAGGAGCTAAGGGTTCGTACGAGAGGAAATTTCCAGTGGCCGATGTTCTTTCGAATCGAGTTTTCCTTGCCTATCGCGTCAATGGAAAAGCACTTCCCATAGAGCATGGATTCCCCCTCCGCGTCGTTGCAGAGGGCTATAAGGGAAGTGACTGGGTCAAGTATGTGAGCAGAATGAGTGTGGGAGGATCGTAGTACTACAAAGAGAGATCGAGACTCCTTGTTCCTCGTTATTCCGAGCAGAGCGAGGAATCTTTAAGACTGTCAATACTCAGCAAAGACTTCTCGCTTTCGGCTCGAAATGACAATTCTCGGACAGACTCACAGGTGCTTCATACCCGGCTCACAAGTGTAAATGAATCAAAACCAGAGAATGACAGAAGTGTCGAAAATGAGACACAGACCATTTGTTTTCCTTTTTGCCCACTTAGCAGCCTCCATCGTAACTTCTCAATAAGTGTGGGCAGGCATCAAGTTTGGAGCCTTTGAGTATCTCAGCTCTTGCATCAAAGTCTTTTCGTCATACCCGCGGAGGCGGTTATCCAGAGCGGCTTTCCTGGATTCCCGCTAGAAGCATGCGGGAATGACGGGCGAGCGACTCAGCGTCATGTGCCTACCGTTATTAAGAAGTTACTCTCCATCAAGATAATCCTTTTCACTTGAGGGAGAGGGTCGGGCCTTCGCCGCGCAGCCGGCCTGTCGTTCGCCTTGATATGGAACAAGGATGATGTATCATAGTTATATATGTGTTGCGGGTGAGGCATGGTATGTTTATTTCTTGTATGTCACGAACGGAACACACGCGGATCATGCCTTGAAGCAGGCTGTGCAGCACGTGACCTTAAAAGTGTGCCTCAGGGCAATAATGGCCCATGGTGTGCATCAGAAATAACAGGCGGTTCCAAAGCAAGGGAGATCCCATGAGTCAAAAGCCGCAAGACCCTGACAGCCAGCCGGATAGCTCAGCCGGCATCTATTGCTTCATGGATGTCGTGGCCAGGCAGGCAGAAGAGTATGCCGCGCGTCATACAACGCCCATGTCCGCACTCCTTGAAGAGGTTGAACACTTTACACTGACAAGGACCCCTTATCCAAGTATGCTCACCGGTCGGGTCGAAGGTCAATTCCTGCAGTTAGTGGTTCAAATGTCAGGCCCACGGCACATCGTCGACATCGGTACTTTTACCGGCTACTCGGCCCTTGCCATGGCCGAGGCCCTGCCCGATGACGGCAAAATTCTGACCATCGACCATAATCCCGGTTATGCAGAGGTCGCACAGAACTTCTTCGACCAGAGCTCCAGCGGCTTTAAAATCACGCTGCGCATAGGCGAGGCACTAGCGATTCTGAAGAGCCTGCCCGATGCAAAGAGCGATCTTGTCTTCATCGACGCCGACAAAGAAAACTACGGGGCATATTACAGAGAATCGATGAGAATTTTGCGGGATGGCGGCTTGATACTCGCCGACAACGCCTTGTGGTACGGCAGGGTCTTCGATCCGAAGGACGGTGAAAGTCAAGCAATGGCAGACTTCAACGAAATGGTGAACGCAGACGACCGCGCCGAGAAACTGTTCCTTACCATCCGTGACGGGATTTACCTCATCAGAAAGCGTGTGAGCGTTGAATGAATCCATTACAATAACCAGGTTATGCGGACTTGAACCTTAAGGAGAATCAATGCAGGTCACTAGAGAGAAGAAGATCGAGATGCTCCGGTCAATGCTACTCACTCGGCGGTTTGAGGAATCGCTCACGGAGCTTTGCAAAACAGAGGGGAAAATCCCCGGAATGATGATTTTGTGTACGGGGCAAGAGGCGGTAGGCTCCGGCGTTTGTGCCGCGCTTATTCCGGACGACGTCATCATCTCAAATCACCGAAGCCATAGCCATCTCTTGGCCAAGGGAGCAGACCCAAGAACTCTGATGGCGGAAATTTACGGCAAAAGCACCGGCTGCAATAAGGGAAAAAGCGGTACCCTTCACCTTGCCGTGCCGGAGGTTAATGCGCCCTGCACCACGACCGTGGTTGGAGGAGGACTTCCCATAGCGGTCGGAGTAGCTTTCGCGCAACAGTACAAAAAGGAAAAGAATTTGACGGTCTGTCTGTTTGGAGATGGTGCAGCCGACGAAGGGTCCTTCCATGAGGCTTTGAACCTCGCAAGCCTCTGGCAGCTTCCCGTTGTCTTTGTCTGCGAAAATAATCTCTATGCAGGTGCCCAACGCTATGAAGAGCACACCAGGGTAAAAGACATTGCGGACAGGGCTTTCGCTTATACCATGCCGGGTGTAGTTGTTGACGGCAATGATGTGCTCGAGGTCTACAAATCTGTCCGAACAGCCAGGGAGCGTGCCGTGGGAGGGGGCGGTCCTTCGCTTATCGAATGCAAGACCTACCGCTGCCGAGGGCATGGAGAGAGTGACCATCAAATCTATCAGCCCAAAGATGAGATTGCGGCATGGCAGGAAAAGTGTCCCATCCCAAGGCTCCGCGATGAAGTGATCTCCCGGGGACTGGTCACCACCGACGAACTGGCAGCCATGGAGGCAGACATTAATGCGATAGTGGAAGACGCCGTGCGTTTTGCCGAGGAGAGTCCCTATCCAAATCCACAGGAGGCACTGGAAGATGTCTTTGTCCAGTGAGGATGCCCAACGAGCTGGTGATCGAACGGAAAATCTTTGGTGCAGGCTTTTAGTCCCACTGAGTTCGGGATTAAAACAGTCAGCCATAAGGGACTGCGCTGCATTAGAGAGGAATTCCCGGAGGGGAATCAGCCGGGACCATAAGGAAAGGAATAGAACGCCATGCAGCAATTAGGAATGGGACAGGCCGTCAATCAAGCCCTGAGAGAAGAGATGATACGGGATGAGAGGGTCTTCGTTGCCGGGGAAGGTGTTGGTGTGAGCATCCACGACAGTCCGATGCTCCCAACCGCGGGTCTACTGAGGGACTTTGGCGCCGAGCGGGTGAAGGACACGCCTGTTTCCGAGGCTGCCATTGCAGGGCTTGCAGTAGGAAGCGCAGTGGCAGGGCTCAGGCCGGTGGTGGAGATCATGTTCAATCCCTTTTTTACTCTGGCCTCGGATATGATCGTCAATCATGCAGCCAAACTGCGATATCTATCCGGAGGCAAGTCGTCTTTCCCGCTGGTTGTGCGCATCAAGAGTGGGGCCGGCTTCGGGGCCGGGTGTCAACATGCACACAATTTGGAAGCCTGGATGGCGCACAGTCCCGGACTAAAGGTGATCATGCCCTCGACTCCAGCCGATGCCAAGGGACTTCTCAAATCGGCCATTCGAGACGAAAACCCAGTCATTTTCATAGAAGACATGATGCTCTACTTCGCACCAGGACCGGTCCCAGATGGGGAATATCTGACTCCCATCGGGAAAGCAGAGGTAAAGCGTGAGGGCAAAGATGTGACCGTTGTGACATGGTCCAAGATGCTCGGTGTTGCCCTGAAGGCTGCTGAGCAACTCGTGCAGGAAGGAATTGAAGCAGAGATCGTGGATTTGCGCACTCTGGTGCCTCTTGACAAAGAGACCCTACTCTCCTCGGTGCGCAAGACTGGCCGCCTTGTTGTGCTGCACGAAGCCACTCGCACTGGAGGCTTTGCCGGTGAAATCTGCGCTGTCGTGACGGAAGGAGCTTTTTCGAGTTTGAAGGCCCCTTTCAGGCGGGTTACCGGCCCGGACATCCCGGTTCCGACCAGTCCTCCGTTAGAACGTTTCTACATCCCCAGCGAGGACCAACTGATATCTGCCGTAAAAGAGATTCTTCAGGCTGAATGACTCAAAGTCAGACACCCCCGGCGAAGCCGGTGGCTTGATGAGCGGGGCCGTCTCAAAGACGGTCGCCCTAGTTCCAAGTTCAGTGGTTACGTGTAGGGAGTTCTTTCAAGTATGAACAGCCTAAAACCGACCATCATCACCGGATTCTTGCTCCCGTATGTAAGTGCGAACCTGTTCGAGTTCGAAACCAACCGTCGAAACAGCATAGCCTCTTGCCCAGAAATGTTCGCCTGTAAAGTTGCGCTGTCTTCCTCCAAATTGTCTGGCAATCGCAATGGCACTTTTCCCTTTGAGAAAGCCTATCACGGAGGCTACCGAATGTTTCGGCGGAATTGCGATACACATGTGGACATGATCTGTCATCAGATGCCCTTCAAGAATCTGGCATTCCTTCTGGCGTGCCAGTTCATGAAATATGGGGCCAAGATTTCTGCGAATTTGTCCAAACACCGTCTTTCTCCGGCGTTTGGGAACGAAA
This sequence comes from uncultured delta proteobacterium, assembly GCA_963781715.1. Classification (GTDB taxonomy): domain Bacteria; phylum Desulfobacterota; class Syntrophobacteria; order Syntrophobacterales; family Syntrophobacteraceae; genus Desulfoferrobacter. The sequence goes on along the minus strand of CAWAGW010000010.1, from coordinate 1,230,265 downwards.
ACAACATGATACTTGCAATTCCACTTTGAATGGGACAAGCTTTGGTAAGGTTCTGTCATGGAATTCTCCTCTGGTATTCAAGCTCATCAAACCACCGGAGGAGAATTCTACTCCTGGAACGCTCAAAGCTTTGCAAGTCTCACTGGTCGAACCAGTGGCTTACCAATTTGAGTTAGAGATGTCATCGCCAGATTTAGGACAAGGTAAATTTCCGAGCCGGAGGTCTGAACAAATCACCTTGTAATTTTGTTCCAATCCTGTATAAAAGAAGGGTCGAGTCGGTGCTTAAAGAGTCGTTTGTGCCAGCTGATATGTTTCAAACTCAGATGCCCTCCGCACCGACACATCATCGCGGCCTCGAACACAATCCTCACTGAAAGTTGCTGTGAGCCATAAAGACAGAAATCAACAGACTCTTGCTTTGCCTAGATTGAATGACCGGACATGGCAGATTTTTACTTTGGCGTCCCAGGCCCAGGCTTTTTGCCTTTTTTCCTTTTAACCTCAGGAGGATAGCATGAAGAGATTTCTAGTAATCACGGTGACAATCATTGGCTTACTCAGTCTTTTGGTTGCTCCGACAATGGCCGATGAAACAATGGATCGAATTGGAAAAACCGGCAAGCTCAAAGTCGGCTTCCGCGAAGGTTCAATACCCTTTGCCTATGTGGATCCCAAAGTTGGAAAACACGTCGGTTTTTCTGTGGACATGGCTCAGTTGCTGGCAGAAAATTTGAGCAAGCATTTCGGCAAGACAATCGAAATCGAACCTTTCACCGTCACGCCAAAAACGCGTATTCCTATGGTCGCCAACGGCACGATTGATGTCGAGATGGGCTCAACAACTTACACCGCTCAGCGTGAAGAAAGTGTGGATTTCAGCTTGATCTTTTTCTTCTCGGAGACCACGTTTTTGGTACCCAAAGACGCCAATATCAAGACTCTTCAAGATTTGAACGGCAAGCGCATCGGCGGCGCACGTGGAACAACCAACTTAAAGGCCGTTGAGGACCTGGCCAAGGAAGGCAAGTTCAAACCTGCGGAAATCGTCGTGGTCGAAACCCACCCGCAGGGTATGCTTGCTCTCAAAAGCGGTAAAATAGACGCTTACACCACCGACCGAAGTCTCCTTGAAGGCTTGCGCATGAAGGATGCGGATCCGAACAAATGGATGACCGTCGATTTTGCGATTGCCTACGAGCCTTACGCTTACATCATGCGGGAATGCAACTCTGATTTTCGCGACTTTGTAAACAATACGATCCTCTGGTCGATTAAAACCGGCAAATTTTTCGAACTTTATGAAAAATGGATGGGTCCCAATGGTCCTGTTCCCATCAAGATGTCGCCTGCCTACAAACAGTATCTTGAGATGATCGTGTATCCGATTGAAGATGGCTGGTGGAAAGCTCAATAGGTTATAAACCCTCCTTTCTTATCGCTGACAATTGGACGCGCTTAGCCTCGGGGACACTCAAAAGTCCCCCTTTTTAAATAAAAGGGGGACTTTAATCCCCCCCCTAGCCCCCCCTTTAAACAAGGGGGGAACTGACCCGCTAATTCAGCAGCATTGCCCCTCGAGGGGGAGAGGAATTGTGGGTTTCCGGACGGTCACTAACTTCAACCGAGCCTGACGACTGGGAGAAATTTCAATGGGGCTGGCCTACAAGTTCGACTGGAGCGTCCTGTGGCGACAGCCCTATGGAATGTGGCTACTCAAGGGACTGGGATTAACCATTGTCATAGGTTTCTCCGCATGGGTCATCGCTTTGAGTCTCGGTATTGTAATCGGCACCCTGCGGGTCACTCAATATCGACTTGTCCGTTTTGTGAGCACCACCTATGTTGAAGTCTTTCGCAATATCCCTCTCATTGTGCAATTGTTCTTCTGGTACTATGCCGGACCGATGCTTTTCGGCGAGACCTTGTCTCGCGAGATCAACCATATTTCAGGTCTGAATTTTTACGTAGCCATTATCGGTCTGGGTCTTTACACCTCTTCCCGGATAGCAGAACACGTGCGGGCCGGATTCGCCTCAATAGGTCGAGACCAGTATCAAGCAGTGCTCTCCACCGGCATGACCCAGGTGCAGATGTATCGGTATGTAATCATCCCCTATGCCTTGAGGTTGATCATCCCACCTATTACGACCGAGTTCCTCACCGTTTTCAAAAACACTTCCGTAGCCATGACTATTGGGGTGGCCGAGCTCACTTTCCAAAGCTATCAAATTGATGCAGAGACCTTTCACGGTCTGGAAGCGACTACCGGCGCCATGATCATCTACCTGTTTCTGGGTTTGGGCGTGGTCAAATTTATGGGATTGATCGAATCCAGAGTTAGAATTCGAGGTCTGGTGGGGAGATAGATCATGTTCGACGCCGTTTGGGGAAATCTATTTTATCTGATGGGGGGCTTGTGGGTAACCGCAAGGTTGGCTTTTTTTGCTCTGACCGGTGGTATTTTTCTCGGAATTTTGGTCGGTCTTGCCAGGATTTCAAAGAGAAAATCGATCTACTACCCAATCACCGTTTACGTCAACTTTCTGCGGAATATCCCGCTCATCCTGGTCATCTTTTGGTTCTACTTTGTAATGCCCATCATTATCGGTCGATCAATCGATCCTTTCCCCTCGGCAGTTGTTTCCTTCATTGTTTTTGAAGCAACTTACTTTGGAGAAATATTCCGTGCCGGCTATCAAACCATCAGTACGGATTTGGTAAACGCCTCCTATTCGACCGGAATGACCTACTTCAAGACAGCCCGCTACATCACGGTACCCATCGCGTTTCGCAGGATGCTGCCGAGTCTTATCACTCAGTCAATCGTGACCTTTCAGGACACCAGCCTGGCATTTGTCATCGGCTTACCCGAGTTCGTTCGGCGCGCCTCTATTGTTGACAATCTGGAAGTGGCATCCATCCAATTATTCGGCTTTGTCGGCATTGTATTTTTCATTATTTGCTTTATAGGCTCGCGCATAAGCCGTCATTATGAAGAAAAAGGCAGGAAGGCCAACATCCTATGATTGAAATTAAAAATGTCAGCAAGTGGTTCGATGATTTTCGGGTTTTGACCGATATCAACGAGACCATCAACCGTGGACAGACTGTTGTGATCTGCGGTCCGAGCGGGTCTGGCAAAAGTACATTGCTGCGCTGCGTCAACGGATTAGAAGCCTATCAGCAAGGTGAAATAATCGTCGACGGGACTTCCCTGAATGACCCGAAGGTCAATCTCTACAAACTGAGGGAAAAGATCGGCATGGTTTTTCAGCGCTTCGAACTTTATCCACATATGACCGCTTTGCAGAACATCACCCTCGCACCCATGAAAGTACGCAAGTGGTCACAAAAGAGAGCCGCACAAAAAGGCATGGAGCTACTGGAACGTGTGGGTATTCCGGATAAGGCCGATGCCTATCCTGCCAATCTGTCGGGCGGTCAGCAGCAGCGTGTGGCCATTGCGCGGTCTCTGGCAATGGAGCCGGAATACATGATGTTCGATGAGCCCACTTCGGCTTTGGATCCGGAGATGATCAAAGAAGTTTTGGATGTCATGATCGACCTGGCCAAGGAAGGCATGACAATGCTTTGCGTCACCCATGAAATGGGTTTCGCCCGGGAGGTGGCAGACGAGATCATTTTTATGGATGGGGGGCGAATCGTGGAGCGCGGCACTTACAATGAGTTCTTCACCAATCCTAAAACCCAGCGGGCCAAGGAGTTTCTGAGCCAGATTCTTGCCTGACGAAAAATCCAGCAACAAAAGAAGATCGGTCATTATGATTATGAATGAGAAGGTGATAGGCATTTTGGGGGGAATGGGCCCGGAAGCAACTCTGGACTGTTTTGCCAAGATTATCAAAAATACGGCTGCCCAGAGAGATCAAGACCATCTGCGGGTCATCATCGACTGCAACCCAAAGGTGCCGGATCGGACCTCTGCCATCCTCGGCACGGGAAAGTCACCCGTCGATCAGATGGTGAAAAGCGGACAAGCCCTTGAGCGCGCGGGTGTAGACTTCATTATCATTCCTTGCGTTTCGGCTCATATGTTTTTAGACGATTTTCAGCAGCAGATTGACCGGCCGGTGCTTTCCATATTCGATGCAGTGGTTGAGACAATAGCAAAGGATTTTCCAGCAATCAACTCGGTGGGACTAATGGCTACGACCGGCACGGTGAGAGGGGGATTGTTTCAGAAAAGACTGAACAGCGCGTCGGTTGCTTCACTGGTACCTTCCCAAAAGGACCAGGAACGGGTCATGGCAGCTATTTATGATATCAAGAGCAGTCATCCAAAGCGATCGCGGGTTGCCGTCAGTGCAGATCTCATCAATGTGGCCGAAACGCTCATTGCCGCAGGAGCCCAAGGAATCATCGCGGGGTGCACCGAAATTCCCCTGGCATTGAGTCAAAACGACCTGCCCGTGCCGTATTTTGATTCTTTAGTTCTTCTGGCACGTGCCGCAATTGTCAGGGCCGGGCGCGAACCGGTTTCTCTGCCATGACCGGAGCGTCAGTCCGAACCAAGGGATCATTTTCACCACGAAAACACTAAATTTAGGAAATACGAAATCTTCCTTTTCGGGCTTTCATTCTTTCGTGTTTTCGCGATTAAAATTGTGCAGTTAGTATCATGGAAGGAGAATAAAATGAATCTCGCACGTTTTCCGCGCAGACGCTATACTCAAGGACAAACCCCCATTGAATACCTTGCAAACATTAGTGAAAAACTCGATGGACCCAGGATCTACATGAAACGAGATGATCTTCTGGGTGGGGCCGGAGGCGGCAACAAGACCCGCAAGCTTGAATTCGTCGTCGCCGAAGCCCTGGCCCAAGGAGCGGACACTCTTATCACCTGCGGAGCAATCCAGTCCAACCACTGCCGGTTAACCCTGTCGGCTGCGGTCAAAGAAGGACTCAAGTGCAGGCTGGTTCTCGAAGAGAGGGTACCGAACAGCTACAAGCCGGATGCGAGCGGCAATAATTTTCTGTATCAACTGCTGGGAGTCGAACAAATTAAGGTGGTTCCCGGCGGATCGGACATGATGGGAGAGATGCAGACCGTGGCAGATGAATTGGCTTCCGACGGGCGCAAGGGATATGTCATCCCGGGAGGAGCTTCCAACCCGCTCGGTGCCCTTGGTTACGTTTCCTGCGCAATGGAGATTCTAGCCCAGACTTTTGATATGGGCTTAACCATCGATCATGTGATTTGCGCGAGCGGAAGCGCCGGGACTCATGCCGGATTGGTGACGGGATTCCGCGGAACCAATAGCAACGTTCCCGTTATGGGAATCAACGTAAGCCGAACCAAGGAAGCTCAGGAAGAAGTGGTTTATGAACTCGTCGGCAATACTGCCGCCTTCCTGGGAATCAAGGACGACATTCCTCGAGAAACCGTGCTTTGTTTTGGAGACTACGTCGGACCAGGCTACTCGCTTCCCACCTCGAGCATGATTGAGGCCGTCAATATGGTAGCTAAAACCGAAGCCATTCTGTTGGACCCGGTATATACCGGAAAAGCTATGGCGGGCTTAATTGACCTGGTGCGCAAAGGATATTTTAAAATGGATGAAAATGTCCTCTTTCTCCACACGGGTGGCTCCCCAGCCCTTTATGCCTATCAAAAAACCCTCTTGGGTTGAGCAACGGGGGGATCGTCCGCAAAACTGTTGTATTTAAGGCGGCCCTTGAGAGCGGAGAGACCCATCTCTGGTGAATGCGGGCGGCCAGGATTCTTCGCTTCGCCCGGAACGAAGATCGGATGCGCAGGCTTAAAAGGCCGTCCTACCCTAAACCGCAGTTTCCGAATGGACACTGCTAGAAAACTAGGATGCCACGCCGCTTCGCTGCATTTTTAAGATGGGCGTAAATGGCCTTCCTGGCTTGCTCCGGGGCCTTATTCGCGATTGCTTGGAATATTTGTATATGCTCATCCAGTGAACTGCGCGTTATGGCGAGGTTACTTGGCTGATTTTTATCTTCGGCAAGTAAATCCCACAATCTCTCGTTCAAGTATTTCATGAATTCTATCAAATACCTGTTATGGCTGGCCTCTATGAAGGTCTGGTGAAAATCAAAATTAGCGCTGGTGCCGTCCAGACCTTTTTCCATGGCAAGAGTGAGAGTAGCCAGACACGACTGGAGTCCAGCTATCTCCTGTTCCTCACAATTCACAGCCGCCAAAGCTGCAGCATCGGCTTCCAGCAATATTTTGAATTCATAGAGCGACACAATCGAAGAAGTCTTATTTTTCTTATCGATCCTAAATTTGAAGGTCGAATTTGAGCCGCTGGCGACTCTGGTCCGACTCCCCTGCCTCGACTGCAGGACCCCCTGCTGCTTCAGGCGAGCGAGAGCTTCCCTGATGACAGCTCGGCTGACATTGAAACGGTAGGAGAGTTCGGCTTCCGATGGCAGCAGGTCCCCGGCTCGGATGGATTCAAGCTCTATTTCCGAGGCCAGGAAATCCGCCACTTGCTCTGATAGTCTCGGTTCTCTTCGCAAGTTGGGCTCTTTGGAAAATTTCATGGCATGGGCCTCTTGGGTAAGGATCGAAGATTATTTTGCATTGACCAATAACCCAAACTTATGCTAGCGATTAAGTTGACAGCTTATATCATATCAGCTTGTCATACAAGTTTTAAACCGAGGGCATTGTTTTCATTACCTCTCCAAGCAATTATCATGTTTACCCCAACCAGGAGTCGAACCGCAAGCATATGGAAGAGAAGATCAGGATCATACAATATGGAATCGGACCAATCGGCCTGAGAGTTTTTGGCTACCTTAAGAACCAACCCGGCGTTCAAATCGTAGGTGCTGTCGATGTCGACCCGCGCAAAGAAGGGGTCGACATTGGTAAGCTGGCAGGCCTGGCCACCCCCACTGGGGTTAAGGTGAGTGCGGATGCTGCCGCAGTTCTAAACGAAGTGGATGCAGACGTTGTCATATTGACAACCACTTCTACTCTTAAAAGCATACAGCCGCAGATAGCTGAAATCGTGTCTGCTCGGAAACATGTGGTATCCAGTTGTGAAGAACTCGTCTATCCCTGGGTGACGCACCCGGACATAGCCGGGGAACTGGATTCCGCAGCGAAAAAGCACAATGTGTCGATCCTCAGCACAGGGGTTAATCCCGGCTTCCTGATGGACTATCTTCCTCTTGTCGTCACCGGCATTTGTCAACGGGTCGACAAAGTGACCATCGAACGTATTCAGGATGCCCAATTTAGAAGACTACCGTTCCAAAAGAAAATCGGGGCGGGACTGCTCGTCGATGAATTCAATGAAAGAGTGGAAAATGGAGTTCTGCGCCATGTCGGCTTGGTGGAGTCCATACATCTCCTCGCTTGCGGGCTAGGTTGGAAGCTCGATCGAGCGGAAGATTCCATCGCGCCCGTCATTGCCTCTGAGCGAGTGGCCACTGCCGACCTCACCATCGAGCCTGGCATGGCGACTGGAGTGCGCCAAATAGGCCGGGGGTTCATTCAGGACGAGGAAGTCATCTCCTTGATATTCCAGGCCACCGTAGGTGAAGCGAATCCAAGGGATCGAATCTATATTGAGGGCAGCCCGGATATCGACTTAACCTTCAAGAATGGAGTCAATGGCGACATTGCTACAACGGCCATTATTGTCAATGCTATCCCGGCGATGCTCAAAGCCGCTCCAGGGCTAAGGACGATGGCCGATGTCGGCCTCATATCTTGCCGGAAATGAATGGATTAGGGGAAGGGACATTTTCCTGAGGCTCGCAGTGGACTTGAGTGGAGTTCCGAATGGAAGATGGCTGAAGCAGGGTTCAACTTTTTAAACAGTAAAAGGAGGAAGCTATGAGATTCAAGATGTTTATGGTTGTGTTGGCAATGCTGGCACCTGTGGTAATCGTATCCGGCGCTGTAGCGGAAGAGGTTATCAAGATTGGCGTCGTTGCTCCTCTCTCGGCTCCTGGCGGGGTCGAAACCGGGCAGGCCCTGGTCGACGGAGCCAAGATCGCAGCAAAGGAGCTCAATGACAGTGGGGGGCTTCTCGGCAAAAAGGTAGAGCTCATTATTGGCGACACCAGCGGTCTACCTGAAAAGGGCACTGCCGTGATGGAACGCCTGGCAACTCGAGATAAGGTTGTGGCCGTCGGGGGTGAAGCTCACAGCTCGGTCGCAATGGCAGAAGAAGAAGTGGCCCATCGTTACAATATCCCGCTTGTGATTTCCGAGGCTTGGGCGGATGAGGTTACGGCCAAGGGTTATCCGCAAGTGTTCCGGGTGACGGTTTGTAATTCTCTCATTTACTCCAAGGCAGCAAAATGGATCAAGGATGCCGGCTTTAAGCATGTCGCCGTAATTGGAGAGAATTCGGACTGGGGCCTGGGAGTTATCAAAGTGTTTAAGGATAATCTTGATCAAGCTGGGGTGAAAGTCACTTCCTTCTCGGCCGAGCGCACCACAACCGATTTTACACCACAGCTATTGCAGTTGAAAAATGCCTCGCCTCCTGTCGATTTCCTGGTAGACGGCTTTACGGGCACCGGGGAGTTGCTGATGATCAAGCAAGCCTATGAACTGGGATTTGCCCCTTCAAAAAACTGCGCGCTCCTAGGTGCCGGAATGGACACCCTTTATCCAGGCTTTTGGGACACGGTGGGCGAAGCGGGAGTATACGTGCTGAGCAACCCTGCTGGGCTTCCGGGGCTTCCTAAAACCAGCACTTCGGAAAAGTTCACCAAGGAATTCAAGGCGAAATATAATCGAGAACCCGATGCGGTCGCCATGGAAGGTTACGACACAGTGATGGTTATCGCTCAAGCTATCAAGTTGTCCAACAGTACCGACGGCAGCAAGATAATAGATGCCATGGAAAATAAGGTGAACTGGGAAGGAACTCGTGGAACCATCAAGTTTACCAATGAAAAGAATCCTCCGTGGGCCTATCACATGTGGATGGATGTTCCCGTGTTCATCATCGAATACACGGCCATCAACCAAGATCCCTCTCAGGCAGCTATTTTGTGGCCTGAAAAGTATGCAACGGTAAAGGGCTACGTACAACCGCCCAAGTAACTAACCACTCGATCGACAAGCGCCCCCCTCCCCTCTTTTGCAGTCTGTGAGGGGGGTCGTTGTTGGAGTCCTTCATGCTGCTGTTAGCCCAGCTCATAAATGCTTTAGTCATCGGGACCCTCTACGCTCTGATGTCCCTGGGATTGTCTATCATCTTCGGGGTCTTGAAGCTGGTCAATTTTGCCCATGGTGAGTCGTTGATGGTGGGGGGGTATCTCTATTATTTTCTGGCAACTTTCTTTGTGTCACTTTCCTTCGGCCTGCCCCTGCCTTTGGCATTGCTTGCCACCATACCGGCCGTTTTTTTGTTCGGCGTCGTTTTGGAAAGAATGTTCCTCAGACCTGCTTATGCCAGTAAAATGGCCCGCTATGATGAATACGTGATCCTGGTGACTTTCACGTTGGGAATCTTTCTGCAGAATCTAGCGCTGCCAATTTTCGGGCCCTATAACCGCCAGGCTCCAGCGATTCTCAAGGGTCGCATCAAAATCGGCGACTTGATCATCGCGGGAGATCGCCTTAGCGCGGCGTTGATAGCCTTTTTAACCATTGGCCTGCTGCTCTATTTCCTCTATCGGACCTATACCGGCAAGGGGCTTCGGGCTGTGGCGCAAAATCCCAATGCGGCGGCGATCTTGGGAATCAATGTCGGGCGGATGCGAAGTCTGGCTTTTGGCGTCGGGATGTCATTGGCTGGTATTGCAGGCGCACTACTGGGGCCCATTTTCTTGGTCAATCCGATGATGGGAGTCCCGTTTGCGGTTAAAGCCTTTGTCATCGTGGTGCTCGGCGGGATGGGCTCGGTGAAAGGAACCATCATCGGCGCCTACATCCTCGCTCTGGTAGAGAATTTCGGGTCTATTCTCCTGCCCGATCCAACCCGGGCTCTGGCATACAAGGATGCTTACGGCTTGCTGCTTTTAATCTTGACTTTATTACTGCGCCCGCAGGGTCTGTTCGGTGAGAAGGAAAGACGCGCATGAAAAGAACAGCTGCCTGCGCTCTCCTGCTTGCTGCCGCGGTTTTTCCCTTACTTTTCAAGGGTTATTGGCTGTATGTCATCATTATTGGACTCTATTATGCGATTCTCTCCAGTTCATGGGCCATGCTGGCCGGTCAAGTCGGCATTATTTCATTTGCCCATGCTGCTTTTGCAGCGATAGGAGCCTACACGTCAGCTCTTTTGGTTATTCATCTGAGTATGCCGATACCCTTGGCGATGGTTGCGGGAAGCTTTGCTGCCGCCGTATTTGGGTTGGGTATTGGAGCCCTGACCCTCAAGATGAGTGGACCATACCTGGCGTTGACAACGCTCGCGTTTTCTGAGATTTTGCGAATCTTTTTGACCGCCGAGTACGGTTTGACCAGAGGCTCTTATGGGCTGGAGGTCCCTCTGATTGCGAGCGGCGACAAGATTTATTGTTATTATGTAGGGCTCTTACTGTTGCTTTTCACTCTGATTACTCTCTCGCTCACGTTGCGATCAAAGCTGGGCCTTTTTCTTTTGGCCATGCGAGAAGACGAGGATGGAGCAGCCACTCGCGGCGTAAATACGGTTAATTATCGGTTGATTGCTTTCGTCTTGACGAGTTCTTTTGCCGGATTGGCCGGAGGGTTTTACGCCCATGTGATTGGACTGGTAAGTCCCAGGATGGCGATGATCAGCGAGATGGGGCTAGTGCTGGCAATGAGCGTTTTTGGCGGGCTGGAGTCCCTCTTGGGAGCAGCTCTGGGAGCACTCGCTCTGCAGACTCTTACCGAGTATTTGCGGGCCTTCGAAGAATGGCGACTGGCCATTTTCGGCGCCCTCGTCTTACTCACACTGCGCTTCACACCACAGGGGATTTTGCCGCGTCTGGCCGAGGTTGTAGACTTGCTCTTGAATCGCTCCCCAAAACTTCTGAAGGACGAACAGCGTTGATGTTGCAACTGAAGCGAGTCGTCAAAAACTTTGGTGGGCTGCAGGCCCTGGCCGATGTGTCCATTTCTTTTGGAGCAGGGGAATTTGTCGGCCTGATCGGTCCTAACGGTTCCGGTAAAACCACATTGCTGAGCTGCATTTCCGGCTTGTACAAACCTGATGAAGGTTCCATCCGGTTCGGAGACAGGGAAATTTCCGGACTAAGCCCGCATCAAATCTATCATCTTGGAATAGGTAGAACCTTTCAAGTTTCCAAAGTGTTTAACCGGCTCACCGTGCTGCAGAACCTCTATGTTCCTGCACTTACGGAAAACAAACTCGATCGCCGGGCCATCCGCAGCCGCGCCGCCGAGATTCTCCGGGCCATCAAACTGGATGAACTTGCAAACATTCCCGCCGAGAGTCTTTCGGGCGGACAGAAGAAACTGCTGGAGATCGGCATGGTCATGATGACCACGCCAAAGTTCCTGCTTCTGGATGAGCCTTTTGGCGGTGTTCACCCAGTTCTCAAGACCCAACTGGAAGAATATCTGCGCACCCTACACAGTGAAGGCAAAACGATCATACTTGTAAGCCACGAAATGTCCTCAGTATTCAGGATCTGTGAACGCTTGGTGGTATTGGACAGGGGGGTGCTGGTCACGCAGGGTGCGCCGGAGAAGGTTCGATCTGACGAGAGAGTCATCAGCGCTTATCTGGGGGGCAAGCATGAAGCTTGAGATACAGAACCTCCATGCAGCCTACCAGCGGGATCTGTTCATTCTCAGGGGTCTGGATATGTCCATAGCAGAGGGGAAAGTCACCATCGTGATCGGACCTAATGGATCGGGCAAATCAACCCTTTTGAAGTCCATTGCCGGTATGCTCAAACCGAAAAAAGGAGTGGTACTCCTTGATGGGAAAGATATTACGGGCATCGATCTCGGGAAAATCATCGAGCGGGGGATCTGCTTTATTCCCCAGGATAGAGCGATTTTCCCACAAATGACGGTGACTGAAAATCTTGAACTTGGCTGCTGGATTTTCAAAAAGGATCGACGCAAAGTCCGAGAGCGCATCGACTGGGCTCTAGAGCGTTTTCCGGCGCTGAAGGACCGCCGATCTTTGAAGGTGGGATCACTTTCCGGAGGATTACAGCGCATTCTGGATATTGCCAAATCACTTTTGGCAAACCCGACTCTACTGCTGGTTGATGAACCTTCAGTCGGTCTATCGCCATTGGTGGCACAGAGCATTTATGAGGAATTATCCGCACTTAAAGAGGAAGGCAGAACTATCGTGTTGGTTGACCAAGACGTTCGTTCAGCGATGGAAATCGCCGACATGGTTTATATACTCGACCTCGGTAAGGTTCAGGTCCATGGATCTAAAGCGGATTTTGAGGGGAAGCTGAATGACATTGTCGGCAGTTGGCTGTTATAGGAGGTAATCGTGCTCAATTTGACCGGCCAGGCAACATTGGCAATTATCGAAGAAATTTGTTCCTTTGGACCGCGCTGGATGGGATCGGAGGGAGCGGCTAAGGCCAGGGACTTCATCCTTGATCAATTCAGGTTGAACGGGTTGACGCCATCGCTGCAACCTTTTAAGTACTTGTCTTACACTCCAGGCCAGACAGTCCTGCTGGTCGAAGGCCACAAATTGGCGTGCGAACCCATAGCTCTCTCCCGCTCTACTGCCGGGCCGGTAAATGCTCCACTGGTTTTTGCAGGGCAGTGTACCCAAAAGGAACTCGAAGAATTGAAATCTGCGGGTGTTGATTTAAGCTCGGCCATTGTCATTTCGGAAAATCTAAGATCTTTTGTTGCTTACCCCGAGGTCGAAAGAGCCGGAGCGCTTGGATTCGTCTCGCTGACCAATCTTCCAGGTAATACCATACGATGCGGATGTGCCCGCCTGGATCGCAAAGTTGGCGGCATTCCAGCAGTCGCCATCGGGGGCGACGACGGTCGCCGGTTGATTCAAAAAATTCGAACCGGTCATTCACTCGAAGCCACGCTCGAGACCCAGGGCTTAATTGAGGAAAAAGTCGGTCACAATGTGGTTGGCCGCAAAGCCGGCAACTCCCCCCAAAAGGTACTGATCACTGCCCACTACGACAGCTTTTGGAACGGTGTACATGCCATGGACAATGCCGCCGGCACGGCAACTGTAGTTGCACTGAGCCGCGTTTTAGCCGGACTGAGCGAGCCGACTCTGGAATTTGTAATCTTCGGGGGTGAAGAACTGGGGTGCTGGGGATCTTACGGCTACGTCGAGGATAATCAAGGTTCCCTGAATGTTATTCGGGCGGTCGTCAACCTTGATACATTCGGCTCCAAGCTGAGCGAGTTGGAAATCGGCATTACTCGGGATCTTATGGATCTTTCCAAAGAGACTGTCGATATAAACGGAGTCCAGGTGGATTGCTGGAATAGCCCTCCACGAGCAGCCAGCGATCATCATCCATTTGCGGAAAGAGGTGTTCCCGCAATATGCCTTGCAAACTGCGGTGCCGACCAACGGTACCACACTCCGCTGGACGTACCGGAAGAGATGAGTCCCCAAAAATTAGAGCAGGCTGCAAATCTGGCCTACAAATTGGTTCTCAGGTTGGCAGCCTGTCGATGATCATCCCCTTTCGAATCAAGCAATAGACTCTGACGCCGAAGTCTTGGCATGTTGACCAAACGGGGCGCAATAGCCTTCTCTTCACGCAGCCCCCTGGAATCGTTTGGACTGCAATACAAACCGATTCATTGCGGACCTGGGGAAGGTGGTCGTGCTGATCTCTTCAGCTAAAAACCATCTCAATCAAATAGGGTCCCGGCTCGGTCAAAGCCCGCCCTAACGTCTGCGTTAGATCCTCTGCCTTGTCGATTCGTGCGGCGGGCACACCAAGCCCTCGGCTGAGCTCGACCCAGTTCAGTTCGGGGTTGGAAAGATCCGTGAGGGATAGAGCGTGGTTCCCGGGTGATTTTTTCCCGGCACGTGCAAGTTCCAGCCTCAAAATCGCATAACTCCTGTTGGAACAAATGAGAGTTTTTACATTGGCTGCCTCTCGCGCCTGCGTCCAGAGGGCTTGCACAGTATACATGGCGCTGCCGTCGGCCTGCAGGTTGATCACCGGGCGATCCGGACATGCCAGCGACGCACCCAGAGCGCAGGGAATTCCCTGTCCGATGGCGCCTCCGGTAAGAGCTAAATAGGTATGCGGAGGAGCAGACGTCGACAAATGAAAGTAGTCACCTGCAGAAGTGATGGCTTCCTCTACAACGATTGCTCCCTCGGGTTGCAGGGCGGCAAGAACCGCGGAAGCCTTCTGTGGGGTAAGATTTCCCGCGGGCAATTCAGGGCGTTTGGGTTGAGCAAGTTTACCGGCTGCATTTGGAGCTTTTTTAGAAGTAGTCAAGCTGTCGGCCAGCGCCTCCAACGCATCTTCCATGCTGTTTGGGGATGCTTTGATATGGACTTTTGCTTGCTGGTCGTTCAGAAAGTAACTCGACTGGCCGGGGTAGCCAAAAAAGGCGACGGGCTCTCTGGTGCCGGCAAAAATGATTGATTCATATCCGGCCAAAGCCGAAACGGCCTGGTTCGGGAAATAAGGGATTCGTTCCAGAAGTGGCAGTCCGGCGCCGCGCTCCACTCGAGAAGGAAAGGTCTCCACAAACAAGCTGCATCCGGTTGCGGCGCTGACTCTCGCCATAATCATTAGTCCGCGCCGGCGCGATGCACGTCCCCCCAAGATGACAGCCGTTTTGTGGCCGCTTTTATGAAGCAGCCTGGCCGCAGATTCTACGGAATCCTGATCCAGATACTCAAGCGAGTCAGCCGATTCTTCAAAAGCAATGTGATTCACCGGAGCGATTTGATGATCGTGCGGGACAATGAGTGTAGACACTTTACCTTGCAGTGCTGCTGCAACGGCATCCACGGTATCCCGGGACAAGGTTTCAACGGTCTTATTGGTTCGCTGCCATTCGGAAACGGTCCCAGCTAAGGCTTCGACATCCATAGCCAGCAGCGGATCGGCGGGAAGATGCCAGGTAGCATGCTGGCCAATAACGTTAAATAAAGGTGAGTGAGCCCGCCTGGCGTTGTGCAGGTTGGCAAGACCGTTGGCTAACCCTGGCCCAAGATGCAGCAGAACCATCGCGGGTTTACCTGCCATGCGGCCATAGCCGTCGGCCGCGCCCGTACACACACCCTCGAATAGCCCTAGAATGGAACGAATCCGTTTTCCCTTGTCCAGAGCTTCGACGATGGGCATTTCGGTGGTTCCCGGGTTGGCAAAACAGATGTCGACCTCTAATTCAGCAGCTGTGTTAACCAATAGTTCAGCTCCTGTCATCAAATATCCTCCTTTTTCCTACCTTCGATGTTTGATAAAGCAAATTCGCAAGTCGTGCTGCCAGAATTTGAAACAAGACAATAAAAGGCTTATCGGCGTTACGATGAAGCAGCATAGCACACACGGTCCACTTTTCCCTCTCAAAGGTACTGCCTTGCAAGCAATAATGCCTCAGCATCAGCATAGACACATCGTTTCTTTTTATGCCTTTATTGACGCTGCTGCCCTCCATTTGTGCAAGATCTTCATGTGGTTTTTCCCAAGCTCTAAATAAATTCGCGCATAATGAATATAGATTCGCTCCTGCCTTCATTCAACGTAGAGATGAATCCAGTCCAGCTTGCAGGGGTTCTCCTTAAAAAGTTGCCTCTTGAGTTGACACCTTCCAGCAGCAGCATTATCGCATATCTATTCGGGCTGGGAGCGTTTCCGAAAATGCCGTGTTTGTCATTTCGAATCAAGACTTGGCGGGATGAGAAATCTGTTAAATTAACGACTTGTGGAAGTAAGATTTCTCGCCTTCGGATCGAGATGACAGTTCTGAGACGGCCTCCTAGGCAAGCATCAGAGCTTTGCCTGAAAAGTATCATTGTCAGCCTGAGAACGACGGTCTGCAAGACGATTTTTCCAATTCATCTTTAGGGTCTGAAGTGCTTTCGATCCGATCATTAGCGATTGAAATCGAGAGTTAAGCAGGCGGTTCGCTGCACTGGCAATAGATATGATTTAAATGGACCCAAAGCAATTTTCGCAGGAACTCGCGGGATAAGAGAAACAAATTAGCGTTGTTGCGTACGATACCAAATAAGAAGGAGTAATATAATGGGTAGTAAATTTAGAAACTTGCAAGTGCGGGTAGATCAACTTGCAGATACGAGACGTTCTTATCAGCCGCCTTTGGGCCTCCATCAGTTAGGAAAAGGGATTGGCCTCTTGCTGCTCACTTTTTTTCTCACCTTTGCAGTGCCTGCCTTTGGCGCCAATACCCAAAGTCAAGAGCAGCAAGACGTTGTGCGCGCGACTCTAAAGAACGGACTGCGCGTCGTCATCGTGCCAAATACACTGGCGCCCGTGATCACTACAATGATCAACTACCTAGTGGGATCTAATGAGGCACCGGAAGGATTTCCCGGTATGGCACATGCTCAGGAGCACATGATGTTTCGCGGCAGCCCGGGGCTTTCCGCTGATCAACTGGCAAACATCATGGCGGCGATGGGTGGCAGATTTGATGCGGACACCCAACAGACGGTGACCCAATACTTTTTTACAGTTCCAGCTGAGGATTTGGACGTTGCCCTCCACATCGGGTCTATCCGCATGCGAGGCGTGCTGGACGAGCAGAAATTATGGGAGCAGGAAAGAGGCGCCATCGAACAGGAAGTCGCCCGCGATCTTTCCAATCCTCAATACCTTTTTTACACCAAGCTGCTGGAAAAGATGTTCAAAGGGACGCCTTATGCCCATTCCCCTCTGGGAACCGTTGCTTCATTCAATAAGACTACCGGCGCTGCACTCAAGGATTTTCACGATCAGTGGTATGCGCCAAATAATGCGATACTGGTGATTGTCGGTGATGTTCAGCCTCAGCAGGTGCTGGATAAGGTCAAAAAATTCTTTGAGGACATACCTTCCAAAAAGCTTCCTGAACGGCCCAAAATTGAACTGGAACCGGTTAAGCCCGAAACGTTGCAAATGACAACCGATCTGCCTTTTGGGCTGGTGTCGGTTGCTTTCCGCATGCCAGGCTATGACAGCCCCGACTATGCAGCGGCCCAGGTACTGTCAGATGCATTAAATAACCAGCGAGGCAACCTTTATGCGCTGGTTCCCGCAGGAAAAGCTTTGTTGACCGAATTCAGCATCGACAACTTTCCTCAGACCGGGTTGGGATACGCCATTGCCGCATTTCCAAAAGGTTCGGACACCGAGGCATTAATCAATGAAGTTCGTCAAATCCTGGCGGAGTACAAAAAGACGGGAATCCCTGAAGATCTGGTCGAGGCGGCCAAACGATCGGAACTGACGGACGCGGAACTGGAAAAAAACTCGATAACCGGTCTGGCGATGACTTGGTCGCAGGTGCTGGCTGTTGAGGGACGCGAGTCGCCCGCCGAGAATGAGAAAGCGATACAAAAGGTTACGGCAGCCGACGTTAAGCGAGTGGCAAACAAATACCTGGACCTCGATCATGCCATCGTTGCCGTGCTGACTCCACAGGTATCCGGAAAACCGATTAGCACCAAGGGTTTCAAGGGCAGAGAATCGTTCGCACCGGAACATGCCAAACCGGTCCAACTGCCGGACTGGGCCACGCAAGCTTTGGAAAATGTCCGTATTCCTCCTTCAGCCATAAAAGCGCAGGTAACCGTTCTTCCCAATGGCCTGAAGCTTATTGTACAGCGGGAATCGGTCAGCAACACAGTAAGTGTTTATGGTTACATTGAGCATCAATCGGATCTTGAAACGCCCAAAGGACAGGAAGGGGTGGATCAGGTTCTGGAACAGCTGTTTTCCTACGGAACCACTTCTCTCGATCGAATCGAATTTCAGAAGGCTCTGGACGACATCGGGGCTCAGGAATCGGCCGGAACAGATTTCAGCTTGCAGGTACTAAGCAGTCATTTTGACCGAGGTGTGGAACTTATGGCGGATAACGAGCTCAGTCCCGCACTACCGGAGGAAGGATTCAAAATTGTTCAACAGCAGGTGGCCGGTACCGTAGCCGGATTGCTTGAAAGTCCCGACTTTTTGACAAAGCAGGCCCTCAAGGTCGGACTTTATCCCAAGCATGACCCCACTCTGCGGCATCCCACTCCCGCTAGTGTTTCCTCGCTTAAGCTCAAGGATGTTAAAGATTATTATAAAAAGGTTTTCAGGCCGGACCTGACCACCATTGTTGTGATTGGGGATGTCACTCCCGAAAAGGCCAAAACAGTGATTGAAAAACACTTTGGTGCTTGGAAGGCCTCGGGTCCGAAACCGGATGTGCTCTTGGCCCCGGTTCCCCTCAATGAGCCCTCCTCGACTGTCGTGCCCAACGCCAGTCGAGTCCAGGACAAAGTAGTACTGGCGGAAACTCTGGGACTTACCCGCTCCAATCCGGAATATTATGCTCTCGAACTTGGCAACCATGTGTTGGGTGGAGCTTTCTATGCCACACGGTTTTATAAAGATCTGAGGCAAGAAAGGGGGTTGGTCTACTATGTAGTTACGGAATTTGATGTACGTAGAACTCGTGCCCATTACATTGTTGAGTACGGCTGCGACCCGATCAACGTCTCTAAAGCACGCAGTATCATAGTGCGCGACCTCGAGCAGATGACGGCCGAACCGGTATCCGAGGATGAACTGAAGCAGGCCAGGAGGTTGTTGATTCGCCAGATTCCGCTTTCGGAGTCCAGCATTTCTGATATTGCTCAAGGAATGATTTCCCGAACTGTTCTTGACTTGCCCCTTGACGAACCGACGGTGGCTGCTCACCACTATATGAAGCTTAACGCAGATCAGGTGAAGGCAGCTTTTGCCAGATACATCCGCCCTAAGGACTTGGTCCAAGTCGTTGAGGGGCCGTCACCCCAGTAAGCAACGGAGGGCAGGAAATAGAATTTGCGTTTCCTGCCCAAAAACAAGGAGCAAACGATTCCCTTCGCAGCTTCTGTTCCCCCTAAAGGGATCTGCAGAGTTCAGGTACCATAGCGGGAGCCACACCCTTACCAGCCGCTGAAAAGCTTAATATGATCGAGAGACGCAACTCTTAAGTCAAGTTGCCACTGGCTCTGAATTCATCCAGACTTTTCTTCTCAATACGAATAGCTTTTCCAACCTTAACTGCGCTCAATTGACCTTGTTCGATTAACTGATAAATAATTTTTCGCCCGACTCCCAGATATTTGGCAGCTTCTGCCGGACTCAGGAGAGGAGCCGAAACATAAGTTTTTTCCTCATCCATAGCTATAACCTCTTACCCTTTTTCGTAATAGACGACCACGCGAAAACAGGACATAAGTCGCCTCCCTGGGATGCCCACCCATATTATAAGGCAACTGAAGTTTTGCGTCTGCCCTTTCCAGTTCAATGTGTAACGTTCCTCCCCCGGCAGCTTGAAAATCTGCCGACCCATCATTTCCGGCAGATGTCCAAGAGCTAAGTTCGGTTATCTTGACTCTGTTGCTGCATAAACAGCGCAACGCTCTTAATACAAAGACTTGCAGCGCACACAGTATTGCCTTCCTCGTCAATCGTGGTTAAGGTCTCTTTTCGTTGAATTAGCGCAGCTTCGATTTGACTTCGCAAGGCTTATTGTCTTGCGGGAGGGATGAGATGAGTGAGAACATAATGGAGGCACCATCTCCTGAGATGTGTGCAAGTAAAATATTTGAGATCAGCGGCGCAAAATTCGATCCTGATATAGCTGCCGATCTCTGGCCTAAAATTTTGCAGCACAAGTGGCTGTTGTCCGAAAAACTAGGGCGCGACGTAGGATTGCGGACCGCATGCGTGGATTTTGTCGAAAACATGGAGCAAGCCCTCAATGAATACATGGCCTATAAGCGTAAAGATTTATTGAATGGGTTGGGAGCTCAAACGGTCGGTCGAGAAATATGGGACACCATTTCAGATTCTCAACCGCCAAAGCAACTCGTCCAACGAAGGATCATCCTGCCACTGACAGAGCAGGACCTCTCCAAAAAACATGGCGTCACGCCTCCCAAAGCCATCATATTTTTTGGCCCACCGGGAACCGGTAAAACTCATTTTGTTAAGGCAATCGCTGGTATTCTATCCTGGTGGTATATTGAAATCGTCCCCAGCATGTTGATGGTGGATGGTGTTGAGAAGGTCGGCGCCAATTTGCGTGCCATTATGGAGAAAGCTCGAAATCTGGATGAGGCCATTATCTTTATAGACGAGTTTGAGGAAATCGCGGGCAGCCGAGATAGCGCCAACCGTCTCGATAAGTCTATAACGAACGAGTTTCTCAAACAGGTCCCCCTTTTGAAAAATCAGGGGAATAGAATTTTGCTGGTCTGCGCCACCAACTACATTCGCGAACTGGATGCAGCGCTGCTTCGGCCAGGTAGGTTCGACTGCATTATTCCAGTAGGAGGTTTAAATATCGATGAACGAAAAACAATTCTAAATTATTACCTCTCTCGATTAAACTTTGGCGAAGTCGACATGGATTGGTTAGTCAACGCGACCCACAAATTTACCCCTGCTGACATAGAGTACCTTTTCCAGCTGGTGGCACAGTTTGCCTTTGAGGAAGAGCTCGCGCACAAAAAGGATTATCAGGTGACCACAGATACCATTGCTCAGATTTTACCTAAAGTGCGACCTACTCTTACAGAAGAAATCACTGAGCAGTTTGAGAAAGACAGCGTGACCTATGCGCGAACGTAGTGATTTCCGCTTCAAAACTTAAATGTCTGACATGCCCTTTAATTTAATTGGATTCCTCTGAAAATGCAGAATTCAGGAGTCAGAATCCAGCGGCCCCGCCCCGTCTTTGGACGGGGTTTGAACGAAAATGAAACCAGTGTGATTTTGCGTTCTTATCGTAACTCGTTGATTGGGTAAATAAAGCACATCTCGGCAGGGATGCCGAACCTTCAGAAGCTCATGAAATGATGCTCAAAGATCCGCAACACACCATCCTGGTGGACGTTAGAAGCAGACCCGAATACCCACTGATCGGGCACCCCGAGGGAGCTTACAATGTCCCAGTTCGATCCTAAAAAAGACACGCTGCTTCTGCTTGCCGCAGTGGCAACCGAAGCCATTCTGCAGCAAATCTAGAAGTTCAAGCCGGATTTTCTGAAGGTAAAGTCTACAATGTTATGGGTGGTTTTGAAGGTGATAGAGTCAAAAACAAGAATTCCCGATCTATTCGGTTTTACCTAAATCGGCCAACGCCTTGTCATAACTCTTATGGATCTCTTCAGCCAATTCGGGAAAGTTATTGCGTTTTAACCACTCAGCTTGGCCGAGGACATCCTTTCGAATTCCTTCTAGTGCTGCCTTACTAGACGAAGCCTCTTCGATGTTCAACAAAGTCAGTTTGACAACCGCTGTAGCCAGAGTTCTATCAGGTCCTTTTTGCTGGCTCAACAAATAATAATTATAGCAATCCAATAGAATTTTCTGGGCTAGAGGACTAGGACCATATTCACGTTGCATTTGTTCCATTTTTTCTGAACAACCGAGCCAGTTCCCTTCGGATGCTTCACGAAGTGCATCCGCTGTAACGGAGGCCGTTTCCGAAATATCCACACATGGGCATTCCATGTATATCTGATTGCCGTCTCTAAGCAACATTAACGTCACAGACTCATTTGGACTGTGTTTCGCTATCTTTTCCCTTGCTTCTCGCCAATTTATGACCGGATTCCCATCGACAGCGAGGATTTTATCGCCCGGCAATAAGCCCGCATTTTTAGCGTTTACCCCCACATACAATATTTTCCCGTCCGCGCTAACTCTAATTCCCAGGATACAAAAGTGTTGTGATTCAGACCTGGCAGACAGATTTTGATAGCCTCTTTCAGCCCCTTGGCGGGCTTTCGCCAATTGATCATTTGTTTGGACGGAACTGCAACCAACCAAACACAAAAAAAATAAAATAAATAACAAGACCTCTCGCATGATGCCTCCTGGTGACTCTTGAATGCCTACTGTGTGTAGTCAATTTCATACAATAGTGTAGCCCATATCATCCACTACCAGAATTCTACTTGGTTGCGGCAGAATTCTATCAATTCCTCAGAACTTATAGCAATGACTCAAATTAGCCGGATATGCACTGCTCCATCGGACAAAAAATATTCCCTGGTATCTTGTCGGAATTGGCATAAACATTGCCCTCAGCAAAAGCTGCACACTGCTAAAGATTGGTAATGGAATGCAAGGAGAAATTAATGCTGAATATACTTATCGTCGATGACGATGTTTGTCTGAGCTTTATATTATCGCAGTATTTGTCGGCGGCAGGTTACAGCTGTACGGTTGTTGAAAACGTAGCAAAAGCACGCACACACCTGCACTTGACACGGTTCGATCTGGTGATTTCCGACGTGAACATGCCTGGGGAATCCGGCTTTGAACTTTTGCGCCACGTTTCCTCTCGCCACCCGGAGACTTCTTTGCTGCTAATGAGCGCCATGGATGATGTGAGGAACAAACAAAGAGCGACTCAAATGGGAGCCCGTGGCTACCTAGTAAAACCTTTCAAGCTCGGAGACCTTCGTGCCCAAATATCGACCATCATTGCTAAGCAGGACGTATGCCGGCACAATTCTGAGAACGGTCAGTCATTACCTGCATGAACCGATAGCCGTTCCCACCAAAGATTGCCTTCCTCCTTTCCTTTGTCTTTTGAACAACAAACAACAGTATGAAATTGTAGGCCTGCGCTAAGCTTGCGTCAGCACTCGACTGATGCGCTGAAGACTAATGATCGGTCACGGCCTGCGGAAACATTCGGATCGAGATCTAGCACACCATTTCAAACGATTCTTTAAAAAATGCACACTTTTACCCACCCCTATCTACAGTGTTTAACCTATGGTTTTCGAAAGCAAAAACCCTATTATTAGAGGCAGATGGGACGAACTCAATGCATTGAGAAAAACATGAAAAAAGAAACTTCGTCCTGCGAAAGAAAATTTGGACCCGAACAACTGCCATGGTTCTTGTATAAAAGGGACGAGAAGGCAGGCGTGAGGAAATGAAGGAGGTAATAGAAGATGGAAACTACTCAAACCACTTATCATGAAACTGCACATGTTCCCGAAAGAGTGTCAACAGGCATTAGCTATCTGGAAGGCTTGACCGGCATTGCTGCAATCGCGATTGCCATTGTGGGTCTGGCACATGTGTTTTCGGAAACGCTCCTAGCAGTGGCCACTATTGCGATTGGTGCATCTTTATTGTTTGAATCGGGCGCCATCGCCGCTCGATTTGCAGCTCTTATGTCTGACGAGGAAAATTCTGCAGTACCGATGAGTCGATGGGGCGGCATGACTACTGGTTTTATGGCGGGAGTGGCCGGTATAGCCTTGGGAATTCTAGCATTGGTAAACATTGCACCCGAGGTTCTAACAGCCATCGCGGCCATTGTATACGGTAGCGCCCTGGTTTTCGACAGCGGCGTTTATGCTCGTTTAAACAATATAGAAACCAATAAATCAGGACTTCGCGGCTTGTCTCGAGAAATAGCCTATGAATCGGGATTGACAGCTTCCGGCATTCAAGTGCTGGTTGGGCTGGGAGCCATTACGCTTGGTATTCTAGCGTTAGTTGGAATCCATCCACTGGTTCTGAGTTTGGTTGCCATGTTGAGCCTTGGTGCAGCACTGCTACTGAGCGAAACTCTGATGGGCAGCAGCCTAAAAGGCGTTTTCAGCGCTGACCAAGGCTGAGCAAGCCAATAGAAACGCCTAGGACGTTTCAACGAAAAAGGCCGAGGTTGGGATCCTCGGCCTTTTTCGTTATGTCATCTTCTCGAATCAAACTATTTAATTTGCTCGGGGTCACTCTGGCTTTGTTTTCCAAGATGGAAAACCAGGTCGGCCAGCAAAAGAGCCCACCCAATAGCGAAAATAATGACTCCCTGTATTTCACCTATCTTGCCCCACGCTGCAATTAACACTTTTGACACGGGAGGAGAATACAAAACAAGACCCACAAGGGTCAGCAGAAAACCTATTCGTCTCAGCAATTTCATACGATACCTCGATTCCACAAAAAATTCCCCGCTCACATACGTTGCGGGGATCTGATTACTGGGTAATACTACCAAGCCGGAGGTCAAAAGACAACGTGAAACATTCAGAAACACTTTGTCGTGTTGAACAGTTCGCTCCACATGCAAGGAAAGTCTACTAGTCGAATACGCGCTCCATCAGCGATCGTCCAACAATTGACAAAGCAATTTGAGGGGAATCGGATTTCAATTCTAAAGTTGCGCATACTCCTGTAAGATGGAAAAGAGTTGGGTAATTTTTACGCTGCCCGATGGGATTGCCCAAAACCTGTCAGGCGGCGAGAATCTTATTGGCAAAAGTGCATGGCATTAGCAGGCCGAAGTCTGTATTCCCTCACTCCGGGAGTTCCTCGGTCCGCTAGTAGTGCGAATTTCCATACCATTAATTTACGAGGAGACATTGAGTGAGATCAAAGCAGAATAGTCCACATGTGCTATGGCTTATTATAGCTTTTTTGATGGCCGTCTGCAGCTACCCGGTCATCTCGGCCGCCGGTACCCCTAAAACTCTTGACCTGACCGAAATAACGCTGGTTGCCCCATCCTCTCCTGAGGCCAGGCAGTACCTTGGACTAAAAGAAAAAAGAAACTTTCCCTTGTCTGAAATCAAAACAAAATTCATTGTCTTGGGATACTACGGAATCAAGTGCCCTTATTGTCATGAGCAGGCACCTATTTCCAACCAGGTTTATGAAATGATTCGCAGCGATCCGGAACTTGAAAAAGATGTAAGAATGATTGGGGTGATCATAGGGAGCAACCCCAAAGACACAGCAACTTACGCAAACAAATATCGTATTCAATACCCCATGACCAATGACCCGTTTTTCGACATCTACAGAAAGTTAAACAAGCCCAAGGTCCCCCTGACCTTGCTGCTCACAAATGAGGGCAAGATCCTCGTGAGCATTACCGGCGCTATGAGCAACCCTGAGGGATTCGTGAAAAAGATCAAGAAATTTCAAAGCGGTCATTGATCTGGTTAGACCTTACTGGACAGGCGTTACATTTGGCAGGCTGAGAAAAATTTTCGTTCATAAATACTCCCAGGAGGCTGTCTGAGAATTAACTACCCGGATGCCGGATGCCTGATAAAGAATAGGTTGCTCTACACTACGGCGACACATGTCCTTGGAGTTTACCTGGGGCCTTCTCCTTTTCGCTAACGGTGTCCCGATTCCGCAAAGCTTTCAGCTGACATACATATCCATTTCCGGCCCAATCGGTTGCTTACTTTAACCTGCTCGAATATTCCGCCATTAGGTGTAGGCTTCCATATCACTGCTCCATTATAAACTTAAGGCTATTTTGTTCCCTGGTTCTAGAATCTCACATTCCACAAAATAACTAAGCAAATGAGAACAAGACGGCCTGCATCCGTATAGTTTGTTTGACCCTATGCATTCCCGCAACTGATTATTTGTTGATCCCTGGTGCTCACCAATCAAACTTTGCACATTATGGTGGTTTTGAAAGGTGAGACTCCAAAACAGCCAAAGGTGATTGTGATTGTTTAATTCGGATAAGTTTAAATTGAAGATTGGACAGCAATGAAAAAAATCCCGAGAGACAAAACCAACGATTACACAGACGATGCGGTTATCAAACGACGAACGTTTATTGAACAGCAAACCGGTACAATTCTGGAGCATGTTGGCAAATACTCTTTTGACCCGGCCCTGGTGCGGGGCAACATCGAACATTTTACAGGGGTTGCTCAAGTGCCCATAGGATTTGCAGGCCCACTGAGGGTCAATGGCGAACATGCACTAGGCGACTTTTTCATACCGATGGCAACGACCGAAGGGACTTTGGTGGCAAGCTACAATCGAGGTATGCGTCTCCTGCGCGAGGCAGGTGGGGTGACAGTTACAGTCGTGGATGATGCCATGCAGCGCGCTCCCGTTTTCGGATTCAAGAACGCTCGGGATGCCAGGGAATTCGGACATTGGTTGAACGATAATTTCTCATTGATCAAGGAACAGGGGGAGAAGACAACCACCGTGGGAATTTTGCGAAATATCGAGCAATACGCCGCGAGTCGTTTTCTGTTCTTGCGCTTCAATTACACAACTGGTGATGCCGCCGGTCAAAACCTGTGCGGGAAAGCGACTCAGGCCGCTTGTCAGTGGATAGCCCACAATTATCCCGGTATCGAACATTGGTCTTTGTCAGGAAACATGGACACAGACAAAAAGCACTCGCAACTCAACACCTTACATACACGCGGTAAACGGGTCGTTGCCGAGTGTCTCATTCCCAACCAATTACTGCGTGACCTCATGCGCACAACAGCGGAAGCTTTTTACTTTCAGCGTTGCATCAGTAATGTCGGCGCATTTCTAGCCGGCTCTTCGAACAATGGCTCGCATTCAGCCAATGCAATAGCAGCGATATTTATTGCCACCGGACAAGACGAAGCAAACGTCGCGGAATCGTCTTCTGCGATTATGTACAGTGAGGTGACTCGAAACGGGGACTACTATTACTCGATCACCATCCCATCTTTGATCGTTGCAACCTATGGTGGGGGCACCGGCTTGCCGACCCAACGTGAGTGCCTGCAAGCAATGGACTGTTACGGTAAAGGAAAAGCTCACAAGCTGGCCGAAATCATAGGCGCAACGGTGTTGTGTGGGGAACTCTCTTTGGGCGCAGCGATTGTCGCCGACGAATGGGTGTCTAGCCATGAGCAATACGGTCGTAACCGTCCCTGATTCGAAAGCTGCAAGGCCGAAAGCATCAAAGCGTGTTACCGTTCCTCTCAAGTTTTGACTGATCGAAAGAGAAGCCGGCGTGGATATGAGGATTGCTTGGCGCGGTCTACCGCTTTTACTTGATTTCCAAATTCTATACGGTTAATTTAGGTCAAAAAAAATTTACTGGTGTTTTGTTGGGAGGGCAGATTGTGTTGCTCGAATGAACAAACTAAATTCACGGAGGGAAAGTTATGACCTTTGAAGAAGTGAAATCGGCAGTCCTGAATCTGAGTGAAGCAGATCAAAAGCGCCTCATCATTGAAGTTGTTCCCCAGATTTGGCCCAAGGCCTGTATTGACGATTCATGTGTTAATAAAGTGAGGGAACTCGTGGACGATGCAACCGTGAAAAAATATAAAGAGCAGCACATGGGAGGAATTTGACAGGTAATCGAACATGCATTGAATGCTGCTCATATCCCGCGACCTGAGCACTTACCTCATTGCAGCCCAAATTCAAGCAATGTGAGCAATCCGAGCATTCAAGGCCCCTTGGTTGACCCGTACCTGGCACAATCAGCAAGCAACGCTGAGCTAAATCTCGGTTATCCGTTAATGTGAAAATGCATGGAGCATCAATCAAGGGCGCCTGCATTTTCATGGTCCTTTGTGATCATCCACCCCATGAGGGGAGGAACTTTTTGTTCGATTAAATGATGGAAATAGAAGACCCCGCAATGCGGGGTCTTCTATTTCCATGTACGCCTGCAGGTTTAAGGACTGTAGCCAAGAATAAATTTTTTGACGGCCTGCCTGTTTTCAAAAGTGCGCCCAAACCACGGCATTTCAGCCATGACTTTTGCGTTTGTTTCTTTTAAGACGCCAATTCTGTAGACTGAGACCATCATCCCCGTCCTGATAATCCCCGCCTGACAATGTATTAAAACTGGCAACATGTCTTGGTTGTTGACAATGCTCAAGAATTTCTCGGTCTGAGTTGCATCCGGCGGAGTATCCGGCAGCATCGGAATGTCAACCATATTGATTTGATTCGATTCAGCAAATTTTTTCTCTCTCGCGTACCAGTCTCTTTTCATCTCTCCTTGAGAACGGAGGTTGACAATTGTTTTTATTCCGTAGATTTCATGCGCAATCTTGAGACCGATATTGGACATGGTCCCGCTTCGGTATACTTTCCCGGAAACCACGGTTTTAAAGTGATACATGGTCTTGTGCCAGAATACTGCTGCACCGACCACAATGCTCACCACAAGAATTAAAGACACTGCGTAGGTTCGTGTCTTCTTGTCCGATATTATTTTCTTAATTAAAATTTTCGACCTCCTAACTTATAAACAATGGCGGCCCCGATCCAATTGCGGGATGAATTTCCCTACTCAGGGCTCTGACTCAACACAGTTAAAATACTACCCGCTCCAGTTGTCAAAATCAATTTCCAACCGTTACTCCTCCAGCTGTTGTGACAGGGTGCTCGACTGCATCATAATAGCACTGATCTCTATGACGCATCAACTCGGCCGCGAGCGATCCAACGATACGACACCACCTGGCAGAACGAGGGAGCAGGTCCAGGTGTTGTTAAATAGGCAATTTTTCTGATTCTCAAGCCAGAGAACGCTGTCCGAGAATGCACAATTCTTCTCTCAATCGAGTTTAGGAAGCTAGCTAAGGGAGATTAGATTTCAAGCACTCACACCCTCATCCCGACCCTTTCCCTCAGGGGAGAGAGAGTTTTCGGGGACCTGGCAGGATGAGTTGCGCTCTGGATCAGCCACCCAAGCGATTGAGATAGCCCTGATATCGAATCAGTAACGGAAATAGATTGAAAGTTGTCTGGGTTTCTGTAATATCACCCCGTCGGTAAAAAACCGGTATGTTACTCAAAGCGAGGATATATGGAAAAATTTTGGCTTAGTTTGGGTTTTTTGGCTCAGGCACTTTTTGCTGCCCGGTTTGTAGTTCAGTGGATCGCCAGCGAAAGAGCTAAAAAAAGCGTTGTTCCTTTAGCATTTTGGTTCTTAAGCCTGGCTGGTGGAGGCTTGCTTTTAATATACGCGATATGGAGAAAAGATCCCGTCTTTATTTTGGGTCAAAGCACTGGATTTCTGATCTATAGCCGCAATCTTTATTTAATTCATAAAGAACGCACAGCAATTCAGAAAGCGGGGGCGGTGGATACTATCCGCAAGGATGGAGAATCCTAGACGATTTGCGGAAGGTCCGTTGCTTTAATTCAACAATGGTTTGACCGCGGTTACACTTGCGTAGAAGCAGGAAGTGCCTCTCTCCTGGGACTTGTAGGTTTTGGAGCTCTAACTTGTTTCAGAGGTTCTTTGAGCTTGAGTCGTAACTGCTCATGCGATAGACCTATCACACAGCATTAAATGGGAAAACTCAGGAGAATATGCGAATGGATGATAACGACTTAACACTTTCGGTCGTTATTCCTGTTAAGGATGAAGCAGAAAATATCGAATTCGTGGCCGAACAACTCAATGCTGCATTGAGTAGTGCGTTGTGGTCTTGGGAGTGCATCTGGATCGATGATGGGTCGTCTGATGGGAGCCTGGCAATTCTTCAGCGACTTTCTAAAAAATATAGTCATCACCGCTACTTATCTTTTGAAAAGAACACGGGACAGTCTGCCGCATTCCTGGCGGGTTTCAAAGAGGCGAAAGGGGCTTTGATCGCTACCATGGATGGAGACGGGCAGAATGACCCGGCCGATATTCCAAGACTTGTAACGGAAATGCAAGCCGGCACGATGGATATGATCAACGGTTATCGTGCCAGACGCAAAGACAACCTTATTCGCAAGGTTGCATCGCGAATTGCCAATGCTTTCAGGAGTCGAATAACGGGGAAAACTGTAAGCGATGTCGGGTGCTCGACTCGTGTTTTCAAAAGAGAGTGTGTTGAATGTCTACCACAGTTTAAAGGCGTGCATCGTTTTTTGCCTACGTTGGTTGCAATGCGCGGATTTACCCTGGCGGAAGTCCCTGTCAACCATAGGCCGCGCCTGCGGGGTAAAACAAAATACAGCATTAACAACCGCCTCTGGGTCGGGCTCATTGATACGTTTGGAGTTTTGTGGCTGCAGAAGCGCGGTTTTAAGTATCGTATCGCGAAGAGCTCCGAACAAACAGAAACCAAGATTGCAGAATTGGAAAGGAGCACTCGATGAGCGTTTCTTTCATGCCCGCCCGGACATCTAAAGAAGAGCTGAACGCTCTTCAACTTCAAGGATTGCAATGGACCATTTCCCGCGCATATCATAATTCTGCTTTTTATCGCGAGCGGCTTGATAAGGCGGGCGTCACGCCCGACCACATACGAACCAGGGACGATCTACGCAGGCTTCCCTTCATCACCGCACAGGATCTGCAAAACGATTATCCATTTCCTCTCAGGTCTGTGCCGTTTGAAAAAATTGTGAGAATCCATGCATCCTCCGGCACTACCGGCAAACGAAAGGTGCTCGCTTATACCCAAAAAGACATTGACGACTGGGCAACAATGTTTGCTCGATGCTACGAACTTGCCGGCCTTACCAGATCGGACAGAGTTCAGATAGCCGTGGGGTATGGTTTGTGGACGGCCGGGGTAGGGTTTCAACTTGGTTGTGAACGGTTTGGTGCGATGGCCATCCCGGTCGGCCCTGCAAATACGGAGATTCACTGTCAGATGTTGGTGGACATGCAGAGCACGGTATTTTGCGCCACTGCTTCAATGGCTCTCCTCATTGCGGAAGAAATTGAAAGTCGAGGGCTCAAGGATCAAATTGCCGTCAAGAAGTTTATTTTCGGTGCAGAACGACACAGCACAAGGATGCGTGAACGCATCCGGGAAATAACCGGCGCAACAGAGCTTTACGACATTCCGGGCCTCACCGAAGTTTATGGTCCAGGAACCGGATTGGAGTGTTCCGCTCATCAGGGGGTTCATTACTGGGCCGACTATTACATCCTGGAGATATTAAACCCTGAGACACTGGAACCCGTGGTCCCAGGGGAGACGGGCGAGATGGTTATAACAACTTTGCGCAAAGAGGCGGCGCCTCTCATCCGCTACCGCACGAGAGATCTTACCCGTTTAATTCCGGAACCTTGTCCGTGCGGCAATCCGTTTCCCAGGCATGACCATTTATTGGGCCGCTCGGATGATATGATCATATTCCGCGGAGTGAATATCTATCCCGGCCAGATTGACCATGTGCTTTCTCAGGTTCCGGGCGTGGGTAGCGAGTATCAGATCCACCTCTATCGCCGCGAGGACGGCCGCGACGTTATGCTGCTAAAGGTTGAACGCACTTGGGAGGATTCCCCCGATGCCGATAGGCAACTGGCAGAACTGATTACGTCTGAAATTCGTCAACAGATCCTGGTGCGGGTGCACGTGGAAGTTCTGGAATACGGCACACTTCCCAGAACCGAGCGTAAAAGTAAGCGTGTATTTGATAACCGCTCCCTGGAAAACTAGTTGCGTCTAACAAAGGAGGAAGAATGATGGGTGGAAGACTGTCTATTTGTTCTTTGGCAATTATGCTGGCATTAACGTTTGCGTTTACGGCCGTCGGCGTCGAGGCGCAGACAGGCGAGCCCATTAAAATAGGTGCTTTTTTTGCCCTGTCAGGTCCGGCTTCCTCAATCGGCACGCCCACCAAACTGGTGGCACAAATGGTAGTAGATAAGATCAACAAAGACGAGGGGATCAACGGCAGGCCTTTAGAACTCATAATCGGCGACACTGAAGGAGACCCGACCAAGGCCCTCATGGTTGCCAAGCGTTTGGTTGAAAAAGACAAAGTTGTGGCTCTGATAGGTCCCACTCGCACCGGCACCGGCATGGCTGTAAAACCTTATATCGAGGATAAAGCTCACATTCCCATCATGATGACCGTAGGAGGCGACCCTGTCATTGCCGGCGGCAAATTCGGGCCTTATCGGTGGACCTTCAAGACACCTCAACGCACCTCTACTGCAGTACGCAAAGTCTATGAATACCTTAAATCACAGAAACTGCAGAAGGTTGCCCTTATAACGGCTTCTGACGCTTTCGGTAAAGACGGATTGAGTTGGCTAGAAAAACTGGCTCCAGAATACGGCCTGGAGATTGTTGCTCATGAATCCTTTGCCCCGACCGATGCGGACATGACCACGCAACTGGTCAAAATTCGTGACAGCAAACCGCAGGCGCTCATATGCTGGACAATCGGACCTGCTGGAGCAAGAGTCGCCAAAAACGTAAAACAATTAGGCCTATCCAAACCCTTGATACAATGCCATGGCCAGCCGGACCCGAAGTACATCGAACTCGCCGG
This sequence comes from uncultured delta proteobacterium, assembly GCA_963781715.1. GTDB lineage: Bacteria > Desulfobacterota > Syntrophobacteria > Syntrophobacterales > Syntrophobacteraceae > Desulfoferrobacter. The sequence goes on along the minus strand of CAWAGW010000010.1, from coordinate 1,198,135 downwards.
TGAAGCGGCTGAGGGAAGTATCATGCCGGCCACCAAACTGATGGTCTATGAGCAGCTTCCGGACAGCGACCCACAAAAAGCTGTCATTCAGGACTTCGTGCACCTTTATCGAGATGTCTATCACTTCGACGAGCAGTACCCAATAAATACTCATTCAGGTTATGCTTGGGATGCCATTTTCCTGCTGGCTAACGCTATGCGACAAGCGGGTCCGGACGCAGAAGCTTTACGCGAAGCCATTGAGCACATGCAGGGCTATGTTGGAGTTAGTGGTATATACAACTTGACTCCGGAAGATCATAATGGATTAGGGACTGATTCTTTGGTGATGGTCAAGATAGAAAACGGCAAGTGGGTTATGATTCAATGAGGTGACGAATTGTAAATGATCTTTGTTCAGGTGATAGGAAGAAACTGCAACTATTGGGCGGGCATTCTTGCCCGCCTTTCGTTTTAGATTGTACGGATCAAAATGCTCGATGACCGCCATGAATTCGCGTGAAGCCCTAAAAATTCTAATCAGATCCACCAACTGGCTTGGAGATGCAGTGATGACCATACCAGCAATGGGTGTCGTTCGTAGAGCATTTCCAGGCGCCGAGATCACTCTGGTGGCGAATCCAGCGGTAGCCGAACTGTTCAAAGAACACCCTTCATGCGACCATGTTATCGTTTGGGATAAGAAGCATCTACACAAGGGAGCAGCGGGCCTGCTGAGGTTCAGCAGTAAATTACACCGAGAAAACTTCAACCTGGCCATCTTGTTTCAAAACGCCATTGAAGCTGCAATCATGGTCTGGCTGGCACGAATCCCGAGGCGCGTGGGATATCGGACAGACGGCCGCGGATTGTTACTAAACTACGGAGTACCTGTTAGTCCACGAGATAGACGTCTGCATCATGTCGCTTATTACCTCCATATGCTCGAAAAAGCAGGTATTGTTGCCGAGCCAGGCCCACTCTCACTGAGCTGCACACCAGAGGAAGTCGCCGGCGCCCGGGAAAGACTCGGTGAAGCGGATTGGGTCGCCATCAATCCCGGCGCTGCCTATGGCTCGGCCAAACGGTGGCTTCCCGAACGTTTCGCACAGGCTGCAAACCGAATCTACATGGAGTTTAAGACGCCTATTCTACTCCTAGGGAGCCCGAACGAAGCATCGGTCGGAAATCAAATCTCTGGAAAGATGAATGTTCCTCACAAAAACCTTATCGGCACGACGTCCATTCGGGAACTGATGGCCGCTCTTTCTCTGTGCCGCCTGTTATTGACTAATGATTCAGGCCCCATGCACATCGCCACTGCTTTCAATATACCAATCGTCGCTTTATTTGGTCCGACGGATCACACCACCACTTCTCCGGCCGGTAATATTTCTAAAATCATAAGGCACGAAGTGGACTGTGCCCCATGTCTGAAGCGGCACTGCCCGACCGATCATCGCTGCATGACCGGTATTAGTGTAGATGAAGTGATGGAGTCCATTCGCATGCTACTGGACTTAAGCGGATGAAGGTCCTAATTGTTAAAACCAGCGCTTTGGGAGATATCGTGCATGCGATGCCCGTTGTCGATTATCTGCATAGCGTGGATGCGGCACTGCAAATCGACTGGCTGGTCGAAATGCCATTTGCTCCCCTGCTTGAAAGCCAGCCGCAAATCCATGCCGTGCGTCGGATTGACACCAAGCTGTGGCGCCGTCCCGAACAACTCTTTAGAGCATTTGTAGAAATACGAAATGCGATATGGTTGCTACGCAAAGAAAAATATGACGTTATTCTGGATTTGCAGGGAAACAGCAAGAGTGGCTTGTTTACTTTTTTTTCAGGAACTCCTGTGCGCTACGGTTTCGATAAGCATTCCGTGCGGGAATTGCTCAATTTGCTTGCAAGCAACCGCAAAGTAGCTATCCCCGAAATGGTTCAACACATTAGCGATCGTGCCCTGAAAATGGCCGCATGTGCATTTCCGGGCGGAACAATAGAAACTGGCTCGGCAACGTTGACGATTGATGCAGCGATCCGCCGCAAGGTAGAGAACAAACTGCATCGGGCAGGCCTTAAACAAAGGAAATTGGTGCTGCTGCATCCCGGGACGACTTGGAGAACCAAGCAGATGTCTTTCGAATTTTGGATGCAGCTCATCACTGAGCTGAATCGCAAGGAACAAGTGAACCTGCTATTTTCTTGGGGCACCCAGGAGGAACTGGCTTTTGCACTTAGATTGAACCAAGCAGCACCCGGGTGCTCCATTGTGTGGCCGAAAGTCCATCTCACTGAGTTCATGGCCTTGTCCGCACAGGTAGACGCCGTCATAGGCGGAGATACCGGGCCTGTGCACATAGCTGCTGCAGTTGGAGCACCTACGGTCTCCTTTTATCGGGCGACAGACAGGCTACGCAATGGCCCCCGGGGACAGAAGCACTTCACCTTCCAATCGTCAATGGTGTGTTCTCCTTGTTTGCTGAAAACATGCCCAAAAGAAGCACAGTGCAGCAACAGCGTTGAATTCCATGACGCAGTGCGGGCTGTTCATGCTCTTCTGAATCTAATTTCGTAACTGGATTCGACAGATATTTATGGCTTTAATTGGTCCCACAGAAAAATTTGCTTTCAGTCAGCTCGTAGCTCTCCTTAAGCCCCACAAACGCAGGCTCGCCATAGCAGTAGTCTGCATGCTGGGAGCCTCCGCCGCAACGGCCGCCACGGCATACCTCATCAAACCGGCCATGGACGACATATTCATCAAGAAAAACTTAACCATGCTGCAGTTGATACCCATTCTTTTTTTGGCCGTCAATCTTATCAACGGGCTCTGCCAGTGGGGCAACGACTACTATCTTAAATCGGTGGGGCTCTCGGTGGTGGCCCACCTGAGACAGCAACTCTACGATCATATTCAGGACCTGCCTCTGTCATTTTTTGATCGAACTTCCACAGGCCTTTTGATGAGCCGCATCACAAACGATGTGAATGAAATCCAGAATGCGGTAACCAAAGGTTTTACCGGCCTGATCAAGGACTCTCTGAGCGTGGTGGGTTTAATTTTCGTGGTCTTCTACCAAGATTGGAAACTTGCCTCAATCGCAATACTCATTTTACCCTTGGCGTTTTATCCTCTTTTCAAATTCGGCTCAAAGCTGCGCAAACTCGCTACCAAAGGCCAGGAAACGATGGCCGATCTCAATGTGGTTCTTCATGAAACTTTTACCGGCAGTCGTATCGTGAAAGCCTTTGGGATGGAAAATTACGAGAAGCAGAGATTTTTCGATCGAAATCAACGGGTGTTACGCTACTACCTGAAATCCGAATGGATCGACGCATTGTCTTCACCTCTGATGGAGTTCATAGGAGCCCTGGCTATCGCCGTTGTAATTGGCTATGGTGGATATCAGGTTATTCAAGGAGCCTCAACGCCTGGAACTTTTTTCTCATTCCTGGGTGGTCTTTTGATGCTCTATCGACCGATCAAGAGCATAAGCAAGGCAAATTCCGTCATACAAAAGGGAATCGCTTCAACGGTGCGAGTTTACGCCGTCCTCAGCGAAAAAAATACGCTTTTGGAAAAACCCGACGCGAGTGATCTGCACCCGATTCAGCAAGGCATTGAGTTTCAAAATGTATGCTTTGCTTATGATGACAAGATGGTCCTACACAACATCAGCCTATCTGTTTCCGCGGGGCAAGTAGTGGCGCTCGCGGGAAGCAGTGGTGGCGGCAAAACTACTCTCGTCAACCTAATTCCACGCTTCTACGACGTCACCGAAGGGGTCATCTCGATCGATGGAATAGACGTTCGTGAAGTAAAGCTCAGCTCGCTCCGAGGGCAGATTGCCATCGTTACGCAGCAGAGCTTTCTGTTCAATGACACAATACGGAACAACATCGCCTACGGCAACCTCAACAAAGGTAACAAAGATATTGAATGGGCCGCAAAGGCCGCTTATGCGAATGACTTTGTGCAGGAACTGCCCCAAGGCTTCGACACAATCATCGGTGAGCAAGGAGTGATGCTGTCCGGTGGACAACGGCAAAGAGTCTGCATTGCCAGAGCCATTCTGAAGGACGCTCCGATCCTTATCCTTGATGAAGCGACCTCCTCTCTTGACAGCGAGTCGGAGCTCGAGGTTCAGATGGCATTGGAAAATCTGATGCGAGGGCGTACCACTTTCGTTATAGCTCACAGGCTTTCTACCATCCAGAAGGCTGACCGAATTTTGGTGATTTCCGATGGAAGAATTGTCGAAGAAGGAACCCATAGTCATTTATTGTCGCAAAACGGCGAGTATCGCAGATTATTCGATATTCAATTCATGAGATCAGCGGTTTAGAAAATCAAAGGACACGGAAAATTAATTGTCCCATTTTCCCGGGCACGCCTCAGCCGTGCGGGAACCGGCAGGGCTAAAGCCCTGCGCCACAAATAAGTGGGATGTTTTTTCGAAGTCCCTTGCCGCGATACGTTATGAGCACCAGGAAGCTATGCAGGCTGAAACTATTGGCTGCAAGAACAGAGAATGCCAGCACTCAATCGACGAGAAAAACCGCTTGACCGAAAAGCGATAGAAAACGCGCAGCAATTCGCCGGTTACAATCTGCTTCTAACCGGCGCCCCTCGACTTGGGGACCTTCTATTTGCTTGTCCCGCCATTGAATATCTTCGCTCTAGTAATGCGGTGGGAGAACTCACTGTACTCTGCTTCGGCTATGCGGCACCCATATTGAAAGGCCTGACCGTTAACGTCAAACACATCGAACTTCCTATTGGCTCCTGGAATCTGATAAACAAATGGCGGTTGGTGCGCGCCATCAATCGCCAAAACTTTGATGCCGCTATTGTACTGGATGGAAAAAGATCCATGCGCAAGATGCTGAGGGCCACTAACATCCCTCTAATTCTGGTGGAAGCCTCCACCGAACTGCACAAAACCGAGCAGCATCTTCGATCGATGCTGCAATGCTTTCCGAGGGTCGGCAATTGTGACGAACTAACAAATTGGGTGCCGAGCATAAAAGTGACCGAAAGTGCACGTGTCAGAGCGTTTGCCAAATTTCACAACGTAGGCCGACCCAGAGTAGCTTTCCACGTCGGCTGTCAGCGTATCAATCGAAAGAAACTCTCTTACGCCGAAGTAAATCGAACAGCAACGAAATTGTGGCACGTGGAGAGATTCCTGGAATTGGGACAAAAGCTGACTAACCGTTTGGGCGCAACTATAGTGATGGTTGGTTCCGGATCAAGTGAACAGGCGTTAGCTGAAGAATTTGTAGCAAAGCTTGGTTCCAAATGCATTAATACGGTGGACTGGGGAGACAGCATGCAAACCGCTGCACTGCTGCAACAGACCCACGCGTTGGTTGCATCCGACGGCGGTATTTTGCATCTGGGGACCGCTGTCGGCCTGAAGACAATCGCCATTTGGGGGCCTACTCCGCTTGAGGTATTCGGCCCATACGGGCCGCCCGACAGAATAAGAGTCCTACGCAAGGAGGTGAGTTGCAGTCCCTGCAAGAAGCGCGCATGCGACGACAAAGTCTGTCTAAGCTCAATTTCTGCAGAGGAGGCACTGGCGGCATTGGACGAACTTATCGCAGCAGACATTATTTGACACCACTGCCACTGCGGTAAGTATGCATAACGCTATTCGTGTTTTTCTGCACCATGCTGAGAAATGCAAAGCAGAGGCAACCTTGCCAGTGCTCTTTTTTATGATACATCTCGCTGAAAGCTGAGAATTAGATGAGATTAGTTTTATGATGCTCCCGTTCATCCACACAACGACCCGACTTGAAGATCCGACGTCGTTATTTGAAGATAACGGCTTGGTGGAGTTTAACACCTTCATCGAGTTTCGAGGAGGCCAGCGAATTGCCCTGCAGAGAGGGAGAACGGTAACACATCTAGAACTGGGCGGAAGAGCCTTCTACCTGAAACGGAATAAATTCAATTGGGTAGAATTCATCAAGACTATTGCACACCTGAAATGGCCTCCAAGGAATGCTTTGGGCGAATGGAATAACATTCTTGCGCTGAAGCGTTTGGGCATTCCAACAGTAAGTCCAGTTGCAATGGGTGAGAAAAGGACCCTGGGTCTGGAACTCGCGTCCTTCATTGTTACCGAGGAATTGTACGGAGCTGAATCTTTAGAAAAAATCATCGAGAAGGAATTCTCCGGACCAATAACCAAAGCCAAGCGCAGGCGGAAGTACTCGATTATTCGAAATGTTGCACGGATTGCGCGTATCATGCACACAAACGGGATGTGTCATCAGGATTTCTATTTGGGGCATTTGTTTTTGGACGATAAAAACACCCTCTACTTAATAGATCTGCAACGGGTACTCCACTGGCAGGAAGTTCCCAAACGCTATATTATAAAAGATCTAGGTCAATTAAATTATTCAGCAGATTTCATCGGATGTGTCTCCCGAACCGATCGCATGCGTTTTTTTTTGGAATATCTTGGTCTAGAGTCACTCGGCCCCGCAGAGAAAAATATTGCCCGATTAATAGCCGCCAAGACAAACCGCATAGCCGTACATACTGTAAAACTCTTGAGACGTCGTCGACGACGCCGTGAAATTCAATGAAAGATTTGTCGATTATAATTGTCAACTGGAACACCAGGGACCTTCTCAAGCAGTGTTTGAAATCATTGGACGAAAACCTGACCGGATTGTCGTACGAAATCTACGTCGTGGACAACGGCTCGACGGATGACAGCGTGGCAATGGTCAAAGCTGAGTTTCCACAAGTCAAGCTCATCCGGAACAACTTAAACCTGGGATTTGCACGGGCTAATAACTTGGCTATGCGTGATGCCACCGGTCGTTTTTTCCTACTTTTAAACTCCGACACACTCGTAAACAAGGGAGCCATAGAAGGACTAGTTGGGACCATGGAAGCCAATTCCTCCATAGGGATTGCAGGATTGCAGCTTTTAAACAACGATGGTTCCCTGCAAAACTCAATATGTAGTTTCCCATCTCTCTTAACGGAGTTAACCAATAAGAGCCTTTTGAGGCTTCTCTTACCCTCTAAATATCCAGGTAAAGAACTCAAGATTCCGGACCCGATTGAAGTTGATGCAATCATCGGATCGTGCATGATGGTTCGAAGAGAAGCTGCCGAAAAAGTTGGGCTGTTAGATGAAGACTTCTTTTTCTTCTTTGAAGAAACAGACTGGTGCCTGCGAATGCGCAAAGTCGGATGGAAAGTAATTTTTGACCCCAGGTACTCAATCTTCCATTTGCAGGGCAAGAGTGCAGCAAAAGTTAACGCGAGAGCTCGCATCGAGTATTGGCGATCCAGGTACACTTATTTCGCTAAACATTTTAATGGGATTTCTCAGTATACTTTAAGAATTGGATTGCTACTCAGACTTTTGATCAGCACTGCCACGTCTGGTATTAGATGCTTGGCGACTCTTTTCAGGGCAGTCCCGCCTCGCGAAAAACTAAAAGTGTCTATTGCCATTATCCAATGGCACCTGAAGGGGTGTCCAGCAGATGGAGGCCTTGAAAGGCAAAATATTCAAGAAACCCTATAATTAGGTGTAGCTGCCAAGTCCATTTACTATGACCGATCAAAAAGCTCCCGGCATTAACAACAATACTCCGCAGCAAAAAGGCCAGACCCAAAGAGCAGGGGTTTCAATGCATGGTGTCCGCTGGCTTTATTGGCGGAGAGGGTCCTCAAGTCTTTCAACATTGCAGCCTACGTCGGAAATCAGCGGACACGTAATCAAATCATCCCTGAAAAGGTTGGTGATTTGTTCACCGGAGGGGATTTTTGTTAAGCAAATTTACTATCGAGGTCTGCGTTCTTTAATGAAAAACCTGGCAGGCGGGACCGCTTGCAAAGAAGGAAGAATGAACCAGCAGCTTGCCCGTCGAGGTGTCAATGTACCCAGCTTGATTGCCTTCGGCGTAGTGAAACGCTTTGGCATGCTGCAAAGAGATCTTCTTCTAACTGAAAAGGTAAACGACGCTTCATCTTTAGAATACTTTGTTGTGAATAGATGGACTCGCACCTTTTTTCCTGAAAAGAATAAATTTATCAGAGACTTCGCGAACTTCATCAAACATATTCACAAAGAAGGAGTCGAACACACCGACCTTCATTTGGGCAACATTCTGGTTCGAAGTAAGAACGAAAACTGTTTTTATCTCCTTGACGTCGACCGAGTGAAACTGCATGGCAACCAACTGTCTGACAAGAAAACCACGGAGAATCTAGTTCTTCTTCTCTGCACGTTCCAATCCCTCACCAGTTCATTGGAGTGTTTTCGCTTTTTGAAATCCTATTGCGATATAAAACACCTAAGAAAGGCCTCAAAAAAACTAGACGAAATCAAGCAAGCAGCGCTAAAGGTCTCTTTAAAAGTTTGGAAAAGGAAGGCAAGGCGCTGTTTATTCAGCAACTCAAGATTTATCAAAAGTGAATCCGGGTCCTTTAAGATTCATTGCGCTAACCGACCTGAAGTTGAAAAGGCATTGAGCGCCCTGCTCCCTAATCCCGATCTCGTTTTGAATCAGGGCGTTCTACTGAAAGATGGCCGCACCGTAAGAGCTGCCAAAGTTGAAATTAATGGGCAAGATTACTTCCTCAAACGATATAATTGTAAAGGTCCGCTCTACCGAATAAGAAATGCGTTTCGTCGTTCCCGAGCAGCTCGAACCTGGTTTTCGAGTTGGAGCCTGGCGGTGCGAGGCGTTCCAGTACCGGAAGCTCTAATTTGTTTGGTAGAGCGACGTTTTGGATTGCTTGAGAGATCTTATATCCTTTACAAATATGTGGACGCCCACCGGCTGTGTGACATCTGGCCCCAGATGGATGATTTCAGCAAGAAACGCTGCTTGAGCAAGCTGGCAATTGTCCTGGGCAATATGCACCGGTTTGGAGGTTATCATGGCGATCTGAAGTGGCCGAATATCCTTGTTAGCGAGGTAGAGGGACGACCCAGCATAACTCTGAGCGACCTGGATGGCAGTCGAATTTATTCGACTATACCTCCGCGCAAAGCACTTAAAGATATCACAAGACTGATCTCGGACCTGGAAAAACGCGACGGATATGAAGAATTCAAGAAATTTTTCTTGAAGACATGGAGGAAATGGTCTGACAAGTAGTTGTTAGACTTGTCAATTCTTCGTTCACTCTGGATTTTGCTGTGATCTAGCAACGCACAATCGATTATCAGGCTCTGATAGAGAGGAAACTTTGCAAAGCTTGCAGGGCATAGGTTGGACTCATCAAGAAACGAAGCGAGTATGCTTTGTTTTCTTAATAGCATTTGCGGTCTGTGTGCCGTCACTTTTCTGGCAAAACATACCTACCAGAGATTCAAGTTTATATGCTCTTCTATCGCTTGAATTCTCAGCCGGAAACTTCAAAGATTCATTCAGTCCGGATTTATCCCCCCTGCTGACTACAATAGGCGGCTCGATAAATTATTTCGTCGGACATCCTTTTCTTTCCAACCAAATGGCGTCCATTTTGTTGTTTCTGCCGGGAGTGTTAGGGACTTATCTATTGGCAAGGGAGCTTAAAGGATCGAAGGTTGCCTTCGTAGCGAGCATTCTCTATGCCGTCTGCCCGTACACGGTAGAACTGGCAACCTCGGGAGGAGTAGACGCCGGGAAATTAGGGCTGCTGCCCTGGTTGGCATGGGCTACATTAAAATGGTGCCGCAAGGGAGGATTGATCTGGGGATTATGGTTGGGCTTTATCGGGGGACTGCTTAGCTACGCGCGCGGAGAAGGGTTTCTCTTCTCTATTTTCGCCCTCATGGTCTGCACAACTTCTTTTGTGTTTTCAAGGTATTCTCGCAAGAGAATTCAGCCGCTTGGCAAACCATTGACATCTCTTTTAGCTGCATCCATTACGATGGCTTTGATTATTTCCCCGTGGGTAATGTATGAACATGAGCAAACGGGATACCTTGTCACTCATCCGTCCCAGATTCGAGTCTATCGATTTTTGAGCAGCGTGGAAAGTACGCTTCTCAGCGAGGCAAGGGCCTCATCAACAATCGAGAAGACCGACAATGATGTGACTTTAAAGAGCCAAGCAAACATACAGACATCGGAAGACTTGTATCAAAGCATTCCCTGGCTGAAGAATATCGAAAAATCGGTCAAGGGCTTATATATACCGTACCTTCTACTCATTGTTTTTGCAGCTGTTCGCCATTTCTCCAGAGCAGTATTCTTGTCACGCGAGGACTTTTTCCCTTTCATCTTCATTGGGTTGAACTTTGCCATCTTCTTTCCAACAAATATTTGTACAGCGCGATACTTTCAATCATTGATTCCTTTACATCTCCATTTAGCAGCCGTCGGATTCATTGCGGTCGGTAGTGTCCTGACCGATCGCCTTTCCCTTTCACGAAAGCAGATCAAATTCCTGGCAATACTGTCGTTTGCCATCCTTGCACTGCTGGCACAAAAAGAGTGCGACACTTTCAAAAGTAAGGAGAAGATCAGAGAGGCGCGAGCACTGAAGATAATGGGCAAATGGATCAGCGACAACAGGCAAAAATTCCCTTTCTACGGCACCTTGTCAAACTCAAGAGCTTTCCATAATGGAAGATCTCCCGTGATCTTGGCTCCTGATTTTAGGATCTGTTACTACGCATCCTCGGACTGCTTGATCATGCCGAGAGATGTGCACGTGTCTCCCGAGTGGATTCTCAACTTCTGCAAGAGCAACAAAGTTTCTCTGATTCTATACAACGATGTGATCAGGGATGTCTGTCCAGAGTTTGCTCAGTATTGGCCGACCGATCCAGTATTTCAGCCTCTTGACGCCCCTGGGAGCTCCCAGGCACAAAAGCAGCAAATTCGCCTTTTCATGTTCGACCTGAGCAAATTGCATGGAAAGGGAGACGATAAACGCTGATGATTTATTGAACCCTTATATTTTTGGACTAATAAGCTCACCTTATTGTTTAAAACCTCTCTGATTCCTTTGCACAGGATAAAGAAATCCATGACCTCAAAAAGCAACATCAGCGAATCGAATTGGCGCTGGTTGATTGATTGCCCCTTAACTCTGCTGTTCATGGCTGGTGGAATTTTTCTTACTTTTTATCCAACATTGATGAGCGCCTTTGTCAGACTCCAGACAGACCCCGGCGATAGTCGTTTAAATAATTTCATTCTGGAACATCACTGGCTTTGGCTAAACGGATCCCCATTGCACACCAACCTGTGGGATCCTCCTTTTTTTTACCCAACTAAGAACGTACTTGCCTACACAGACACTCTGCTGAGCCTTGCCCCGGTTTACTGGTTCTGGAGAGCGATCGGTTGCTCCCCAGAGATCAGCTTTACCTTGTGGATGATCACTCTATGCATCATCAATTATCTTGTCGCTCTTATTCTTCTTAGGAAGATCACCAGAGTCAGCTGGATGGCCGCAAATTTCGGCGCCTATTTGATCTCCTTCGGGAGTTCCCGAATAGCTCAGTTAGGGCATCAGCAGTTGCTTTCACATGCTTACACACTGCTGGCTATTTATGCTTTATTTGCTATCTTTTCTCACGATTCAACCAGCCTTAACAATTCAAAAAAACGTTCATGGGTAGTTGTTTTTTTTCTGTGCTTTGCTGCTCAATTCTATGCCGGGTATTATTATGGGTACTTTTTGTTCGTGGTTGTGCTGATCGCAAGTATTTGGGCTGTGAGTCTGGAACGCTTCCGTGGAAATTTTCTTGAAACAATAAAGGCCAACCGGCTTACTTGGCTTTTTGGAGCCCTATCCGGTTCGGTAATTCTGGCTCCACTCGCTTATCACTATATTCTTGTCGCCCGTGATTTAGGGGGATGGGGGCCGGGTTCCGACCGAAACGGATTGGCCCATCTCAGCTCGTATTTCTGGCTAGGTGGTGCAAATTTGCTCTACGGTTGGACGCAAAATCTGTCCCTGTTTGCCACTCTACCAATTCCTCATGAGCACCAAATCGGACTGGGAATTGTAACGACGGCAATCCTGATCTGGTTTCTGTGGCACTACCGGCATAAAAACTGGGTACTCATGATAATCCTCATCATAGTCACTATTCTGGTGGCATTTACCATGTTCCCTGGGAGGATAAGACTCTGGCGCATTTGGTACTACTCACTTCCCGGGATTCAAGGAATACGAATCATGGCACGCATTGGTATTCTGCTGCTGATACCAGCAGGCATCGCTCTGGCTATGTTCGTTGATAGGCAGCGGAGCCATCCCAAACGCTTCTTATTTGTATTGCTTATTGGCTGCGTCTGCTGCCTTGAGCAGGTAAGATTCAGCCCTTCATACGATCGCGACCTTTACCGTCGCAGGATTGAGCTCATCGAACAACACATCACCAATGACTGCCAAGCCTTTTTTGTTTCCGAGATTTGCACGGATCAGCAAAAGCCTGCCTGGCCATTGCAATTAGATTGTATGTGGGCATCCACATTAAAAGGGGTGCCCACGATCATAGGGTATTCGGGAAAATTTCCTGATAACTATGCCATCCACAATCCGCTGATTCGAGAACCTTCCGACATCAAGCGCATTGGGGAGTCGCTGGACGAATGGTGTGTACAAAACAGCATTGACCGGCAGAAAGTCTGCTGGATAAAGTTAGAGCTACCCACTCATTAGAAACACCTTGACGTGATATTCGCTTGTTGGCTATTGACAAATGCCTTCAGATTTTATCTGATTTGTTTTTTTTGGAGCTAAGACAATTCAAGCTTCAAATGAGCAATCATGTGAATTGGATTCAAGGACTTGGCATGTCTAGGAGCTTGTCCGAGAATTAACTTTTTTTTGTCGTTGTCGCCGGAATGACGGGTGGAAGACATTCTCGGACAGCCTCCTAGTTGGGACATAGTTCTGCATTCGACTACCCAGCTGAACTTTGAGGAGGATTGGTGGAAACAAGAATCTGGCCCGTTGCGCTCGCTTTGTGCTGTGCCGCGATGGGATCACTGGCGCAGTTGCTGTTTAAACTGGGGTCAGCGTCCCTACAACTGGACCCGTGGACATGGCTGAGCAATATTAAAGTACTTGGTGGTATGGGTCTTTATGGCATTTCGGCAATACTTTTCATAGTGGCCCTGAAACATGGCAACCTCTCCGTGCTGTATCCAGTTATTGCAACGAGCTACGTTTGGGTAACTCTGATTTCATTTAGAGTCTTGCACGAACCGATTTCGATATCCAAATGCATAGGTATAGTGCTCATATTGGGTGGAGTGATGCTTATTGTGAAGAATGGATAAGCATGAAGGTCTCAATCGTTATCCCCGTTTATAATGAACGCGAGTTTATCGAAGAAGTCATCCGCAGAGTATATGCGGTCTCTCTGGATGGCGCAGCAAAAGAAATTATCATCGTTGATGACGGTTCCACGGACGGCACTCGAGACTTTCTTCAGCAATTGACCAACAGCCAGGCTGAAAGTGGGGAAATCACAAGAGCAAAGACCTTTCAGCATCTAACAAGCAAACAAGATGTTTCGCTGGCAGTCATCTTCCAGCAAGTCAATAAGGGCAAGGGAGCCGCCTTGGAACGAGGCTTTCAAGAAGCGAAGGGCGATGTTGTAATCATACAAGACGCAGATCTTGAATACGACCCTCAAGAATATCCAAAATTGCTTGACCCCATTCGAAAAGGAGTCGCGGATGTCGTCTATGGATCAAGATTTTTGGGCGGCCCGCATCGTGTTGCATATTTCTGGCACTACATGGGAAATAAGTTCCTTACGCTCATGTCCAACATGTTCACCAATTTGAATCTTACTGACATGGAGACCTGCTACAAAGTCTTTCGCCGTGAAGCCTTGGAAAATTTGAACATAAAACAAAAGCGCTTCGGCTTTGAGCCCGAAATTACAGCTAAAATCGCCAAACGAAACTGGCGTATTTACGAAGTCCCCATTGCTTATTATGGCCGCACCTATGCGGAAGGCAAGAAAATCGGATGGAAGGATGGATTCAAAGCCATTTGGTGTATCCTACGCTATAACCTATTTTCTTAATACCCAACTCTAGCTGGTTTCCACCCGGAAAACTGCAGCGCAGGGCTTTAGCCCTGCCAAATCGACAGCCTTGAAAGATTGCTCTACATTTCTGGATGGAGGATAGCTGGGTTCCCTCAATATTTCGCAGATAAATGGAGCAGGAAGAAGCGGACTGATTTGTCACGATATGCGTCATCAAAATCTGGGTCCAGTCGAATATCCAATACTGTAAGGCTATTGGGAAACGTAACCGAAGATCTGGTTACTACTTTTTTGAATAGCCTGAAGGCCAGATCGAAAAATAGAGAACGAAACCTGACGATAGGCTTTGATGGTTATCCCTTTGTGGAACCGCTGACCGGCATCGGGCATTATGCGCATCATATTTTGAAAAGCATTGCTAAGCAAGGACCGGTAAAGGTCAACCTCTATACTCACACCCTCGTCCCTGAAAACAGGGCACCTGGTCTTTTTATCTCGCTTCAGGATTTGAAAAACGTAAAACACAGATGTTATCCGATACCTTCTAAAATACTTTTCGGTACGAAATTTTGGTTTGGGGTGGGAGCCGTTGTGTTGACGCCTCTTTTCTTAGCACTCGACCGCAACGACGTCTTCTTCGCTCCCAATTACGTCGCGCCGCCGCTTTTTCGGGTCACGGGCAAAAGAGTCATTACTGTTCACGACTGCACGTTCGCATTTTACCCGGATTTGTTGAGGAAGAAGACGCTAAAACACCTTTTGAGATACTTACCAAGAGAGGTCAAAAGGGCATCCAGAATCATCGCGGATTCAAGGCAAACCAAACAGGACATTCAAAAGATCTATTCTTTACCGCCCGAAAAAATCGAAGTTATTTTCCCCGGCAATCCGATTCAGGATTCCAATAAAGCCGTGATGCTGCAAAAGCCTTATCTTTTGTTTGTTGGAACCTTGGAACCACGAAAAAACGTGCTCTCACTTCTTGATGCTTATGAATTCGTTAGAACGAAAGGCATTCCCCTAAATCTGTATCTGATCGGAAAAGTGGGTTGGAAGAGCGATTTGATTCTGAAGAAGCTCAAGTCTCACGCTTTTTCTGAGGACATTTTTCAGGTAGCTTATGTACCCTCAGAAGATCTTGCCATTTATTATAAGGAAGCATTTTGCCTCGTCTTCCCCTCTTTATATGAAGGCTTTGGCTTCCCGGTTCTGGAAGCAATGAGCTTGGGATGCCCGGTCATCACAACTCGTTTATCTTCATTGCCGGAAGTAGGAGAAGATGCCTGCCTTTATGTCGATCCCGACCCCAATTCAGTCGCCGCCGGCATCCTTACCCTTTATGAAAATGAGCGACTGCGCAATGCTCTAGTAGAAAAAGGAAAAAGACAGGCTCAAAAGTTCTCATGGGAAAAGTGCGCCCAGAAGACACTGGAAGTCCTGGCAAAGGCTTGATCAAGTTAACTTACAATTGTGATCGAGTTGGTTGCTCTACCCTTCCCGTTGGCCTCGTTTCACCCAAGCTTCTGCCCACCCGGGAGTTGCCTGTTGATGTAGCGCAGCCCTTTAGGGCTGCCTATTTCAGCAGGGCCAATGTCCTGCGCTACGGGGTTTCCGGATGAAGAATAGCTTGGCATACCACAAAGGGTAGAACATCCCAATCCGAGTTACGTTGTATGATTCATATTTTCACTTGATCGAGAGAACCACCTATTGACCTACTCTAACGTCAGGATGCCAGTTCAGGCAACTTTTTATAGAGTTCCAGTGCTTCGGGATTAGCCAGAGCATCTTTGTTTTTCACCTCTTGATCATGGATAACCTTGCGCACTGCCAGCTCAACTTTCTTGCCGCTGATAGTATAAGGGATGTCTACTACAGATATGATCTTGGCAGGAACATGGCGAGGTGTCGTGTTTTGCCGGATGGTGGTTTTGATCCGCTTTAAAAGCTCATCGGTCAATTCGTGTCCTTCGCGGAGTTTGACAAAAAGAATGACTCGCACGTCATTGTCCCAATCCTGGCCGACTACCAAGCTATCCAAAACTTCCGGGATGTTCTCCACCTGGCGATAGATTTCAGCCGTTCCAATCCTTACGCCGCCAGGATTAAGGGTGGCATCGGACCGACCATAGATAATCACTCCTCCATGTTCGGTTATTTCGATGTAATCCCCGTGACTCCAGACGTTGGGCCAGATTTCAAAGTACGCATTGCGATATTTTTGGCCATCAGAGTCGTTCCAGAAGCATATGGGCATGGACGGAGCAGAAGCAGTGCAAACCAACTCGCCTTTTTCTTGTGTGACCGGTTTGCCATCATCGTTAAACGCCTGCACTTTCATGCCAAGTCCCCTACATTGAAGTTCACCGGCATAAACCGGGCCGATGGGATTTCCCAAAGCGAAGCAGGAAACAATATCTGTTCCACCGGAGATGGATGACAGCACCAAATCCTCTTTAATATCCCGGTAGACGTATTCGAAACTTTCAATGGACAGAGGGGAACCGGTGGACAAGATCGCTTTCAAGGGAGTGAGGTCAAAGGATTCTTTCGGCTTTACTCCGGCTTTTTCTACAGCCGCCAGGTACTTGGCACTAGTTCCAAAGATGCTCACCTTTTCATCTTGAGCCATTTGCCAAAGAGCGCCGGGGCGGGGGAAGAAGGGTGAACCGTCAAATAAAAGAACCCGCGCCCCCAAAGTCAGTGAACTCACCAGCCAGTTCCACATCATCCACCCACAGGTGGTGAAGTAGAAAATCGTGTCTTCACGTTTTACATCGGTGTGCAACTTGAGTTCCTTTATGTGCTGAATCAGCGTTCCCGCGACTCCGTGCACAATACACTTGGGGACCCCGGTTGTACCTGAAGAATACATTATATAAAGAGGATGATCTGCGGGAACCTGCTCGAACTCGATTTGAAGGTTGTTTTCCTTGGAAAGAAAATCGTTAAAAAGGATCCCGTTGGGAACGATTTGCGGATCGGGATCGGCTTTTGTGTAAGGCACAACCACAACCTTTTCAATGCTCGGGATTTGCTTGACCACTTCACTGATCCGCTCCAGTGAATCAAAACTCTTCCCGCTGTAAAAATAACCATCGGGAGCAAATAGAACTTTGGGGGCTATCTGCCCAAACCGATCCAAAACTCCCTTGATACCGAAATCGGGAGAACACGAAGACCAGATTGCCCCAATACTGGTTGCAGCGAGCATACCGATGACCGTCTCTGTCATATTGGGCATAAAACCTGCCACCCGGTCTCCCGTTTTCACCCCCATATCGCGGAACGATTTGGCCAGACGAGCTACCCGATCGTAAAGTTCGGCGTATGTAATGCTTACAGTAGGTTTCCCTTCCCCTTTAAAACTTATGGCAATTCGATCATCACGATAGCGGAGAAGATTCTCCGCAAAGTTGAGACGAGATCCGCGAAACCATTCAGCGCCCGGCATCTTTGTGAAGTCATCTACTACTTCAGCAAAGGGTTGGCTGCAGATGATTTCACCAAAATCCCAAACAGCTGCCCAAAAATTAGGGATTTCAGTAACAGACCACTGATAGAGATCAGCGTAGTTCTGCAAATTGGTATTATGACGATTATTCACATACTGCATGAACTGGAACATGTTGGTACCTTCAATGCGTTCTTGGGAAGGTTGCCATAGGAGCTTGCTCATGATTTCCTCCTTTGAAATTGGTGCCCTGCGACGAAAAATTCTACATTCGATTGCTCCAGAAAACATTTGACCATATCAAATCTATTTTTTAGAAGTCAATGCTCTATTGAGTTGGTCGCGCTAAAGTTGGAGGGCCAACTGCCAAAAACCAAACAGGTTCAGTCCATTCATTGAGCACAATGCCCGATATAACCCTTGACAAGCAAACACTTCCTTGATACCTAACTCCCCAATTCAACGGGATTTTGTTCCGCTTGGATCCGGTCAGGACCGAGACGGCAAAGAATGCGTGAGGCAAAATATTGAAATGGGGTATCTTCTTGCCCTGATGTGTAGCCTTCCGGACGGCGGTCCCGAAGGCTTTCTATGTTTTGGTAGTTTAACGGTGGTAAAGGAGTAAACATGCGCGTCATCGAAAGCATTTCCGAGATGCAGCAAGCTGCTGAGCTATGGCGAAACAAGGGAACTAAGATCTGTTTGGTTCCTACAATGGGGTATTTGCATGAGGGCCATTTGGCACTGGCTCGAAAGGCCCGCGGGCTCGCCGATATCGTGGTGGTGAGCATCTTCGTAAATCCTACTCAATTCGGACCGGGTGAAGATTATGAACGTTACCCGCAAGACATGGAAAGGGACGTTCGCTTTCTCACCGAACTGGGAGTGGATATTATTTTCGCGCCTCGGGCTTTTGAAATGTACTCAAAAGGTTATCAAACCTATGTCGAGGTCAAAGACCTGACCCAGCCGCTTTGCGGTCGCAGTCGGCCCGGCCACTTGCTGGGAGTCACTTCAGTTGTTACCAAATTGTTCAACATCGTAAGGCCACATGCAGCGGTGTTTGGAGAAAAGGATTTTCAACAGCTGATCGCCATTCAAAGGATGGTTAAAGATCTTAATATGGCGGTTGAGGTCGTCGGTCATCCCATCGTTCGGGAGCCAGACGGACTGGCAATGAGCAGCCGAAACACTTATATGAGCGCGGAACAGCGCCAAACAGCTTTGCGACTCAATCGGTCGCTTAAAGAGGCAGAACAACTGGTAGCCATAGGAGAACGTCGTGGCGAGGTTATTCTGGCAAGAGTCAGAGGCTATCTCGAGGAAGGGGGGGGATTGCGGATAGACTACGCCGACCTCCGCGACCCGGATACATTACAAGAGGTCACTTCAGTGAAAGGTCCCACTCTGCTGGCCATGGCAGCATATATCGGCAAGGCCCGCCTTCTTGATAACCGCATATTGACCCCACCCAGCATCAAATAGGACTATCCTGAGAAAAACGACTCTTGTAAGGAGACAACCTCATGCAACGTGTGCTACTTAAGTCCAAGATTCATCGAGCTAAGATAACTGATGCCAATATTAACTACGAGGGAAGTTTGACGATCGACCGAAATTTGATGGAAGCAGCTGACATTTTGCCTTTCGAGCAAGTGAAAGTTTATAATATTTGTAATGGGACACGATTTGACACTTACGCCATTGGAGGGAAGGAAGGACAAGGCGATATTTGTCTCAATGGTGCTGCAGCGCGGATGGGGCAAGTGGGCGATTTAATCATCATAGCAACTTATGCGCACTACCAAGACCATGAGATATTGGCCCATGACCCAAAAATAGTTATGGTTGGAGCGGACAATAAACCACTACCGCAAAGGAAAGGCGTTGCTCAAAAAGATTAAAGATAAAATCAGGAACTATTTCATAGCTGGTCTGCTGACAGTCGTTCCACTCTCTATAACAGTTTATGTCATCAGTATTCTTCTCAGGAATGCTGACCGCATCTTCAACCTGATACCAAGCCGCTTTAACCCGAAGGCCCATTTGCCCTTTCCCCTGCCCGGCCTGGGAGCAATCCTGGTACTGG
Organism: uncultured delta proteobacterium; assembly: GCA_963781715.1. Lineage (GTDB taxonomy): Bacteria > Desulfobacterota > Syntrophobacteria > Syntrophobacterales > Syntrophobacteraceae > Desulfoferrobacter. The sequence continues at coordinate 1,178,610 of CAWAGW010000010.1, read as the reverse complement.
TCATGATTTTCGTTATTGGCCTGCTGGTAAAAAACTATGTGGGAGGGCGCATCATCGATTTTGGTGAACGGATCGTCTATCAAATCCCGCTTGTTCGACCCATTTATTCGGCCGTTAAACAACTGCTGATTGCCATCTTTTCTCAGTCCTACGACGGCTTTAAACGAGTGGTCATGATAGAATACCCCCGTCGCGGGATTTACGCCCTCGGTTTTGTAACGGGTGTAGCTTCAGGTGAGGTTCAACAACTGACCAAGGAGCGGGTTGTTAACGTCTTCCTGCCCACAACCCCGAACCCCACCTCCGGTTTTTATCTTCTGATCCCGGAAAAGGATGTTGTTCCACTAAAAATCAGTGTGGAAGATGCTTTTAAGCTGATCATATCGGGTGGTCTGGCAACTCCTGAATATGTCGCAGACCGCCTTCTGCCAAAGAAAGAAAACAAAAACCGAGTTGACCATCCAGCGGAAGCTGTCGAATTAAACAGTCTGGATGTTGCACTCATCGTTAGGGAATCGAAGGTCCAATAAGTTGGATAGAACTTTGCAGTGGCGTTCCCTTCTCATTCAATGAAAGGAGGAATTTCAACCATGTCCATGAGTAATTTTCTATTTACGTCCGAATCTGTCACCGAGGGTCATCCTGATAAGGTGGCCGACCAAATTTCTGATTCCGTTTTGGATTCGATTTTGACTCAAGATAAAACGGGTCGAGTGGCATGTGAAACATTGGTCACCACCGGCCTTGCTTTCGTGGCCGGAGAAATCACCACGAGCATATGGGTGGACATACCTGAAATCGTTCGCAACACAATAAAAGATATTGGTTATAACAACTCGGGCATGGGATTCGATTGGGAGACTTGCGCGGTTATCACCAGCATCGACAAACAATCCCCCGACATATCAATGGGGGTCACCGAGGGTGAAGGTTTGCATGAAGAACAAGGGGCGGGAGATCAAGGCTTAATGTTCGGTTTTGCCTGTGATGAGACTCCGGTCTTAATGCCAATGCCTATCTATTATGCACACCGGATCACCAGAAAACTTGCGGAAGTCCGAAAGAATGGAATTCTCGACTTTCTGCGGCCGGACGGAAAAAGCCAGGTAACCATAGAATACGACAATCACAAACCTAAGCGTGTCGATACCGTCGTGGTTGCTGCTCAACATACCCCTCAAGTCTCATACAAGAATCTTCAGGAAGGAATTATCGAGGAAGTGATCAAAAAGACCATTCCTGCGGATTTGATAGACGACAAAACACGGTTTTTTATCAACTCCACCGGGCGGTTTGTGATTGGCGGTCCAATGGGAGACTGTGGTCTGACCGGCCGCAAGATCATTGCAGACACATATGGCGGACAAGGAAGCCATGGGGGTGGATGTTTTTCAGGTAAGGATCCTTCCAAGGTAGATCGATCCGCTTCTTACATGGCCCGGTACGTGGCCAAAAACATTGTGGCAGCAGGACTCGCGGACCGCGTCGAGGTCCAGGTGGCATACAGCATAGGCGTTGCCGAACCGGTATCTCTCATGATTGACACCTTTGGTACCGGTAAAATTTCCCCTGACCGCATCGCCCAGATAGTGCAGGAAAGCTTTAGCTTTAAACCTGCAAACATTATCCGCCAATTGAAATTGCTTCGACCTATTTACAGGAAAACAGCCTGTTATGGACATTTTGGAAGAAATAACCCGGATTTCACCTGGGAAAAGACGGATATGGTGGACACCCTACGCGAGAAGGCCGGGTTTTAGTTCTGGTTTCAGGATTGTTAACATGCCGGTCAAGAAGAATGATTAAGGAGACCCTATGGACTTTGACGTCAGAGATAAGGGCTTAGCCGAAAAAGGAAAACTCAGAATTGAATGGGCGGAGCAATCTATGCCCGTACTGCGTTCTATCAGAGATCGGTTTGCGGCTGAAAAACCCCTTAAAGATATAAGAATAGCCGCGTGTCTTCATGTGACAACTGAAACCGCTGCTTTAGCGCAAACTTTGCAAGCCGGTGGAGCTCAAGTCAAGCTTTGTGCGTCCAATCCTCTCAGCACTCAGGATGATGTAGCTGCATCGCTCGTTGTGCACAATCAGATTTCCGTGTTCTCAATCAAAGGAGAGGATAAAGATACCTATTACAGGCACATTCATGCAGCTCTGGCTGACAAACCGCAAATGACGATGGATGACGGTGCCGACTTGGTAAGCACCATACACTCCGACCGCAGAGAGCTTTTGGCGGAAATTCTGGGAGGCACCGAAGAAACCACTACGGGAGTAATTCGTCTTAAAAGCATGGCAGCCAGCGGGGTGCTGCAATATCCTATTATTGCAGTAAACGATGCCAACACAAAACATCTGTTCGATAATCGTTATGGTACCGGTCAGAGCACTGTAGACGGCATTATTAGAGCGACGAACCGGCTACTGGCGGGGTCGAATTTTGTTGTCAGCGGTTACGGCTGGTGCGGGAGAGGCGTAGCAATGCGGACCTCAGGGATGGGCGCCAAGGTCATCATTACCGAGGTTGACCCTCTTCGAGCACTGGAAGCAGTCATGGATGGCTATCAAGTGATGCCCATGAGCGAAGCCGCCAAAATCGGTGACTTCTTTTGCACGCTCACCGGTGACATCCGCGTGCTCAGGAAAGAACATTTTGAGGTGATGAAAAGTGGGGCGATTATTTCCAATTCAGGGCATTTCAATGTGGAATTGGATTTGGATGCTTTGTCAGAAATGGCCGTAGCCCGTCGGCAGATCAGAGAGTTTGTAGAGGAATACGAGCTTTCGGATGGACGTCGAATCTATGTATTGGGCGAAGGGAGACTGGTCAACCTGGCTGCTGCCGAGGGACATCCTTCCAGTGTTATGGATATGAGCTTTGCGAATCAGGCGCTGTGCGCAGAATATATGGCGAAAAACGCAAAGTCCTTGGAAAAGCAAGTTTATGGCGTCCCCACAGAAATAAATAAAAACATCGCTCGACTGAAGCTTGACGCCATGGGAATACACATTGACACTCTCACTCCCGAACAGGATAAGTACCTCAATTCCTGGGAGATGGGTACCTAATTCGACCGCTGTGACCCATAAGCTGATAGATATAAGCATGAAAATCGCGTGGGCAATTTGTCTGCTTCTGTTGGCAGGTTGCCCGGGCAAACCCACCAAAGAGTCGGCTCAAACCGCAAAGCTCGAACGTGTTCCCGTTGAGCAGATTGCAAATTTAGTAGATGATCTGGACCCTGACTCTCTCAAGCAAGCAATAAAACAAAGCATAGCCTTTTATGATAGGGTTCCGCCAGAGCGCACTTACAAGCTTGGCCATTTGCAGGTGCAATCCGATCTGCTCAAAGCGACTCTGATAGAATTCCTAAACCTTATGAATTCCGGAAGTCTGGATTCGAAAACCATCTCCAAGAAGTTCGACATATATCGATTCCAGCAGGGTAAAGAAGAAACGAATCTTTTCTTGACGGGCTACTATGAACCAATTCTTCAAGGCAGGCTGGAGCGCAATGCCGAATATCGTTATCCATTGTACAGCGTGCCGCCCGATCTTTTGACCATCGACCTGAATTCTTTTAACCCCGAACTTTATGCCGGCAAAACCCTTCGAGGGCGTTTGGTCGGGAAACGCGTAGTTCCCTATTTTACCCGAGCGGAGATTGACGGCCAGGGTAAACTGGGTGAGCAGGGTTGCGAAATGGTCTGGCTGCAGGATCTAATTGATGTGTTTTTCCTGCAGATCCAGGGTTCGGGAATGATTCAGCTGCCAGCAGGCAAATTTGTTCGGGTGGGTTATGCAGCAAGCAATGGCCGACCATATCGAAGCATTGGCAAGTATCTTCTCAACAAAGGCGTCATGAATCGGGAAGAGATATCTTTGCAGTCGATCCGAGCTTACCTTAAAGCGCACCCCGAAGTTGTTGACGAGGTGCTATGGCACAACGAAAGTTATGTATTTTTCCGGTGGGTGGAAGACGGGCCGCTGGGAAGTTTAAACGTCCCGCTGACCGGCGGCAGATCCATAGCGACTGATCCCGAATTTTTTCCGAGGGGCGGAATAGCTTTTCTCGAGTCCGAGAAACCCCGCCTGGATGGAACGGGCCAAGTCACTGCTTGGGAGCCGCTACATCGTTGGGTCCTTAACCAGGACACGGGGGGAGCAATTAAAGGATCTAAACGAGCGGACCTATTCTGTGGCAGTGGCAGAGAGCCGAACAGATAGCCGGAAGATTGAAGCACCCCGGCACCATTTATTTCTTGATAAAAAAGCAAGCTGTTGCTCAGCCTGAGGCTTCTTAGCCAAGGCCTTCCCTCTAGCCAAACCTAAATTTTTGCGCGAGGGTTGTGCAAGAAACCTTGATTCAACAGCATGAGGGGTTGTAAATGATTAATCTTGGCACTCTTGCGTGAGAAAGATGCGTTAACTGCAGAACGCAATCTCGCTCCAGTATCAGATACAACTGGTTGCGGCCAGATTAAATCGACCGCTACCTGTTGCTTTAGGGTTGATTTTTCTCATTCCTGAAGGTTAGAAGTATAGTCTATCAGTATGCTGAACAAAATACGCATCTCATCAAAACAGCGACTGATGGTAGTAACAGCTCTAACGGCATCTTCACCTTCGCACTGCTGACCTTTATCCAACAACGCGAACAGTGCTTGCTGTGCGGCCCTGAAATGGTCGGTGGTTAATTCTCCTCGAGCCATGAGCTGCCGAATTATCCATTCAGGTTGGGCATTTTGGCAGATTTTTTCCAATTCCATGTACTTGGTTTGATATTCTTGGGCCAATTGTGCCAAAATCTGGAGAGAGATTGGAGTTTGTTCTTTCATTGCAGCTCCTTTTTTTGTTAGTTTTTGTTCAGCCAATAAGTTGAATGTACCCTGCAATTTTGGCGACTGAATCCATCGGCAACCGGATAAACTCTGATTACATGTTGAATTTACAACTATTTTCCTTAGTTAGCCATCAAAGTTGTGAACCCTTGTGGTCGTAAATCTTTGTGCGGTACAATCAGAAATCTGAAATTTCAGTAGATTGTCAGGCCAAGTTATGATTAATAGGGTGAACATTCGCGTTTGATTTCATAACTTCCAGATTGGCCACAAGTCATTAAAAGGAATTTGAATGCAGGTAAAACCTCTTAATATATTGGTGACGGAATGGATCAAGATCTCCTCAGAAGGGTTGACTCCACTCCTGGAACGTAAAATACACGAGCGCCTAATTTTCACCAATCCCGATTATGAAATTCGACACAATCGAGGCGACTGGATAGGAAGTATTCCACCTCAAATCAACTGCCTTCGCCAGAGGGGCCGAAACTATCTTTTACCTCGGGGTTTTTTGGACCAATTTCTCGAGTTATGCAAGAAATTTCAACAACCGTACCGTATCATCGATAAGAGACGTTCTTTTGATCCTGTGCCGATTGAATTCCACGGAGGCTTGAAGAGCTATCAGCAGGAAGCAGCCGAGACCGCCCTGGAAAGAGATTTCTCCACCTTGGTCGGTGGGCACAAGAGTGGCAAGACTGTTATATCGTTATACATTTTATCTCAACGACAGCAGCCCACACTTATACTCATCCCGAGAATGGACCTCATGGATGGGTGGCTTACCAAGATTGAGAACTTCCTCCAGATTCCACGTTCCGAAGTTGGCGTATTCACCCGGGGCAATCACCACATAGGCAAATGGATAACCATTGCCCATACCGGTGAAATGATGCGTTTCTGGCGGAAGATTCGCGACCGCGTCGGCAATCTCATCCTGGATGAATGCCAACGTTGCCCATCAAAGGTCTTCACTCACCTGATTCCCAATTTCGACGCCCGCTACATGTTGGGATTGTCGAACACGATGCAGCGCAAAGACCGACTCTCCCGACTCATCTATTATTATGTGGGCGATGTGGTCTATTCAATCAATGAGAAGGATGCCAGGGAAGGAAGAGGCATTATCAACGCCCAGATAGTGGCTCGTCCAACGGAATTCGATTATCCCTATCAGTCAAGGGCTGATTATTCCCCGATGCTGCAGGCCTTGATGAATAACGAAGATAGGGCAAAACTCATTGCCAATGATATCGAAACCGAACTCGACCACCAAGAAAATCCCATACTGGTGCTTTCGGGCGGCGAAGAGCAAAACTTGGCATTGAGAGCGGAGTTGGACAAGCGCAAAATTCAGACTTTTACCTATGAAGCGGAAGATTCCATCGATGAGGATGCCGAGCAGGAATCCAACGAGCAAGCAACACTTCATTGCTCGGAGAACATACCCGAAGAGGGCCGTGTGGCAATCTTGGTGACCCCCAAGACCCTGGCTCGGTGCGCAGATAAGTTGAGCAGCCAGGTATTGTTTTTGGCTGTTCCCATCTACTTCCGCAAGCAACTGGCACACACTATCCGCAATCTTTACCAAAACGGCACAGGCACCCAAGGACGATTGAAGATCTATGATTATGTAGATCAGCACATAGGCCTACTTGAGAACTACTTCAGGATGCGGAGCTACAATTACGGTGTCCATCCGGATGTGTTATTGAATCTCAATTGAGATTGAAAAGATCAGCATTTCGAAAATCTAATCAGAGGATAGCGCTGGCACCTTTTCTCAAGTCATGCCCAGGTGTCCGCACTCTTGGTATCAGGCCCTGTCTGGATGATTATTCGGACGCGGAGAAGAACCTGATGCGGGAGGCAAGCCGGATCTTTTTTCCGACTCCCAAGTACGTGGACGTGTTCAAGGCTTGCCGGATACGAACCTTTCCGAACCCTGCCACCTATCGTTACCATCGCTCCCGGATTCTTCAGCATTTGCTTTTAGACTACTTGGATTTTCCGCACCCCAAGTCCAGAATATACTTTGGAAAGCAGCAGAAAAAGAAAATCCTCAACGATTTTCAATTGCCCGTTTTGGTGATGCAGACCCAAAATGCACCGGATACCTTATTTGTCGCGCGCCAGGCCCACGAATTGACGGGACTTGCCGACCTTCAGCATTCCATAATAATACGGGAACATATCGAATGGAGCGAACGTATTCAGCTCGTATGTGTACAGTTCGAGTGCGTCGGCATGCTGCGTACTGCAGTCGCTGGCAACGGCAGCACACTTTTGGAACCAATGCCTCTTGACAGTTCTGCATTCACAGAGCCTGCATGCTTAACTAAACAGCTTTTGCGCGCAGCTCAACTGGATGATATTCTTATCGAGTGGGGGTATGCGAACGGTAAGTGGCTGGTGATCGGAATGAGTCGTCCACCGGTCAAGTGGCCCACGTGTCACGGTACATCAAACCGCTATCGGCATATTTGTGAGATGATCCACGCCGGAATTCTTTAAGCCGATCGAGAATACTATTGAGGAAAGTACATATGACCAATAAATATCTTACCGGACTGGTAATTATTTCTTTGTCACTCGGCTTCGCAATAATGGCACGAGCTATTGAATTATCGGGAAGATTCTCTGCCATACCTGAAAAAATGCAGACCTCCGTCAAGCGGGTGCTATCTTCCAAACCAGATGATCTTTTTGTCGTTTTAAACAATGGCCTTACCGTGTTAATGCGTCACGCCGACACCAGCGACGTGGTTTCGGCACAAGTTTTTGTGCGTGCGGGATCTCTTTATGAAGGCAAGTCCATGACTGCCGGACTCTCTCATTACCTGGAACATGTAGTCTCTGGAGGTTCCACAGACTCTTTCACTGAAACTGAGGCAAAAAAACGGCTGCAAGCGATTGGTGGAGAAACAAATGCTTACACGTCCTATGACAGAACAGTCTATTTTATAAATACCTCCGCTGATAATTGGAAAGACGCTCTCGATCTTCTGATATCCTACGTGAGTGAATCTAAATTGGATCCACAGGAAGTTGCGCGGGAAAAAGCCGTCATCCAACAGGAATATAAACTGAGAGAGAACAATCCGGACAGCGAGCTGTGGAATCTTTTTATGAAAACTGCCTACCAGGTTCACCCGGTGCGCAATCCCGTAATTGGATATGAAGAAGTCTTTGTTCAGCAAGATCGTCAAGATTTACTCGACTACTACTCAAGGCGATATCAGCCCGAAAACATCATAGTTTCCGTGGCTGGGAATATCGACCCCATCAAAGTACTGCAATTCATTGTCGAAAAAACCAGGAATTTTAAGCGTAAAGCTGCGGAACCGACTGCTCTTCCTGCGGAACCGGCTCAATTGAACCCACGCTGGGAGCAAGCAGAGTCATCCATAGCCAGAATGACAAAGGTGCTTTTGGGATTTCCTTCAGTGAGTATGCACGAGCAGGATCTTTATGCATTGGATGTATTGGCTTTTTTGCTTGGACAAGGAGACACCAGCCGCCTGTATCAGCGCCTAAAGGATAAAGCAAACAAGGTCTTGAGCGTCACCTCTTCCAACTGGACCCCATCTTTTGTGAATGGACAGTTCGTTATTTCCTTAGATTTACCACCAAAAAACTGGCCGCAAGTTCTCGGCGAGATCAAAGATGAAATAGATCGTTTCAGGAAAGATACAGTTGACACCGAAGATTTGGAGAAGGCCAAAAAGACGGCAATCGCACAGCACATTTTCGGAAAAGAAACCGTGTCGGCCATGGCCTCTTCATTGGCTTCTTCCTATTTTGACACGGGAGATCCGTATTTTGATGAGACTTATCTGGAAGGTCTGCGCGGCGTGAGCCGAGAGCAAATTCGTGACGTCGCAAGACGCTATCTGGACACAAGTCGCATGAATGTTTCTATCATCCAGCCGCCGATCGAAGATACCAGCATTGAAAAAAGCACCACATCATCACAAGCGCCCTCTCAAGTCAAATATCACAAGCTCGGCAACGACCTAAGAGTATTGCTGAAGCCGGACAGCTCGCTGCCTATGGTAACGGTGCAGCTCTACGGCTTGGGTGGACTCTTGATCGAGGCGGGGCAGCCTGCCGGAATCTCGGCATTTACCTCGTCTCTTCTCACCGCAGGAACAGTGGAGCGCAGCAAGCTGGACATCGCCAAGGCAATCGAAGATGTGGGAGGAAGCATACAGAGTGGCTCCAATAACAACACCTATTATGTAACGATCAAGGTGTTAAAAGATGATCTTGATTTGGCACTCAACATTCTTAGCGATATCTTACGAAATTCTCAGTTTTCAGAACAAGAAATCGAAAAGAAACGTATCGAAACATTGTTGGAAATTCAAACGCTCGATGAAAACTGGCAAATCGAAATATTCCGGCTTTTTAAGAAGAACTACTTTCAGAACTCACCGTACGGCCACGAGCGGCTTGGCACTGCAGATAGCGTAAAAGAGCTTACCAGGGAGCAGATTGTTGCTTTCTACCACAAAATGGTCAACCCCCATAGCTCGGTTCTGGCTGTTTATGGTGATTTTGCTCCCGGAAAAGTCTTTACGGAGATTCAAACTAAGTTATCCGGCTGGAATCCGAAACCTTCTCTGCCAAAAACTTGGCCTACCGAAACAGAACCACTAAAATCCAACCGTACAGTTGCGAAGAAAAACGAAAAGACATCAGCGGCCCTCTTTATCGGTACTGATGGGCTTGGCCTTGATAGCAGAAGCCGGCCGGTACTTGACGTTCTCAATACAATCCTTTCTGGTGCGGGATCCCCTTCAGGCCGTCTTTTTGAGGGTTTGCGCGGCGGCAAAGAGGACTTGGTCTACGTGGTCGGCTCATTTCCATTCTACGGAAAGGATGCTGGATATTTCGGAGTTATTACTCAGACCACCATGACAAATCTCGAAAAAGTTGAAAGTATCATTCTGCACAATCTCGAGCGCTTGCAGCAGGAAAGAGTCTCTGATGAAGAGCTGAAAATCGCCAAAAATATGTTGCTCACAGCGCATCGCATGGGATTGGAAAGCCTCACTGCCCGAGCACAAAGTGCGGCAGTCAATGAGGCGCTCGGATTGGGCTGGGACTATGACCAAAAATACACGAAGCTGGTAAAAGAGGTTGAGGCGAAACAAATTCAAGATCTGGCAAAAGAATTGTTTGCACATACACTGACAATAAAAACTATGCCGGAGAACCCTATAGAGGCTTTGCCCGTTCCTCACCCGGCGAATGACGTGAACATGCAATAGACGCAAAGATTGAATTCGTTTTTTTATCTTGAGCTCAGCGCGGGATATGTAGTTAACTTAAAGCCAAGTTCAAAGATTCGCTTTTGAACCTCAGGACTTACCATGATATCGAATTCTCTCTTACATTGGATTAATCTATCATTCGGAAGCCTACCCTCTCGGGGGATGGCTGGGTGAAAATAGAGTTCATTGGTCGCGGCCCGAATCTGAGCCAGCATACGCAAAACCACACTTTCGCTGATCCGGCCGGTGGAAAAGTGCCCATAGACTCGTTCGGTGAATATAAATTCTTCTTCCCTCAGTCGCTTTCTCATGTACCGGCACAGAAAGTTGAAAATCAGGGCAGTTGGGGCATTTTTGAGAGCTGTACTCCAATCAACTCGATAGGCAATCCCAAAGTCGTCATTGGGCACTCTCATCCGATTCACTCTATACCGACGGCAATACCCCAGCACCGTACTGAAAATTGTTGGATTAATATGCATGTGGAGGTGGCTGTCTACGTGCGAAAAATGCAAGCCGGTGGCAGCGAACTTTGCAAATTGTGCTCCGATTTCTTGCTTTAAATCCCGCCTTGCTCGCTCTAAAAAGAAGTACTTCACTCCGGCGACGGTCGGATCGTCCGAAAAATACCCATCTTTGTCGACTATGCTTGGAATATCAGACGGCGCGAGGACCGCTCGGCCTTGAACGGTCACCAAATGCAGTCCAACGGCAAGATTTTCATTTTCTTTTGCTAACCGAACTGCCTGATCGAAAGAATCTCCTGTCACCATCAAACTGCAGCTTGTTAGTATCCCGTTCCTGTGCGCACGAATGATGGCTTCATTGACCTCCTCCGAGATCCCAAAATCATCACCATTTATGATCATTTCAATTTGACGCATCGGCGATTTGCCCAACTGTTCAGGACCCCGCTTGGACTGCGGGTACAAGTCATTTGCAGGAGTAACAAATTTGAAGTATTGGGGATGCTATCCCGAATCAGTGCCCAAGGGACTCCCAAAAAGAACAAGCATCCCACTCGTACTTGTAGCGGTAGGTATTAACCTGCATCGGCGCGCAGAGCTAAAGCCTCTTGCTATGGAGTAAAAAGGGCAATTGTGCTCTCGATCCCCTATGATGTTACAGAGCCTGATTCATGCGACGATGGACTGCAGACGTATTCCACATCATTGAAAAAACACCGCACCACAAGATTTCTCTTTTCCAAACCTACCACAGCAGCAGCCAAACCTTTTAGCTCCACCCCCAGCGATGCCGCCATTTCAGAAACCGTGCACGGTCGTCTTTTCACCATTTCCACTATTCTGACGGCAAGATCTGAATCCTGCCTTGCTTGACTACAACCGTCGTAATGACCGACAATATGAGTTCTATCTTTGGGGAAAAATTTTAGAACGGACTTCATTCGCTCGTCTGTCAGCCCACTTACAGTCGATTCAGCGGGAGGCCTCACTACAGTGTTGAGCTCCACCTGATCCGGATTTAGCCGCTCTATAAATCGGCGAAGTTGTCGTAGATGTTGAGGCTGGTCATTGTAGCCGGACACCAGCAACACTTCCAGATAGAACTGGCCTCGGTAATCCTTGCGAAACGCACTCAGTCCTTCCTTGATGGCAGAGAGCTCCAAACTGGGATGGGGAGCATTGATTCTTTCAAACACCTCTATTGTAGCAGCATCTAGCGAAGGGACCACTCTATCAGCAACCATCAAGTCTTCTCGAACTTCCGGATCCCATAGGAGAGACCCATTGGTGAGGACAACCAAAGGCAGCGAAGGAAGCTGCTTCTTTATCTTCCGTAAAAGCTCGCCCAAGGGCTTATAGAGAGTCGGTTCCCCGGCGCTGGATAAAGTGATAACCTCCGCGCCCTGCGGATACTTACGGAAATAATCCGTCAGTTCCTGCAGAACGAGGTCGGGCATCACAAAAGCCTGGCGCTTGACCGTCAGGTGTGTGGTATGTCCAGATTCGCAGTAGACGCAATCAAAACTGCATGTTTTATAAGGAATGACATCAATCCCCAAAGAGCGTCCAAGACGTCGAGAGGGGACCGGACCGAAGATATTTCTCACTGATCGAACCTTTATTGCTGTGACCGCATATTTTCGAATGGCTTATATCTGAGAGGATTAGATGACTCAGGAGTTTTGGGCTTCGTTTTTGCTGGGGTCGGGACACTCGCGCATCATGACATGATTCATTTTTTTGAGATAGACTTCGCATTCGGAGCAGGAATTTCCGCTTTCTTTGCAAACGCGAGGAACCAAGTCCCAGCAAGGTACTGGAAAATTAAGGATGGCAGGACAATCCTTGCGGATTTCTTCGCCGCAGCCACGAATTTCCCAGCAAGGAGCTATGGTAAGAAGCTTTTTGATACCGGCGATATTGAGCCCCTCTTCGGTGAGCAGCTTGCGTAAGCATTTGAGCCACTGCAGATCGTTGTTCGAATAGAACCGCTTACCACCGCGACGCCCGGGCTTGATCAAACCCTCTTGTTCGTAAATTCGAAGAGTTCTCGGGTGTATATTAAGAAGTTCAGCCACAATTCCGATGGGATAAAGTGCCTTCTGATTTTCTAAGTCCATAACCTCAGATCCTTTCCCTATACAAAATGCTCACAAAGTAAGCTTAATTAGCGGTGATTATAAAAGCTAGAATAAAGACTGTCAATTCTTTTCCCGATGCAGCGTGCTTTCAGCTTTTAATCTTTTCTGCTTGCCAGTGCCTTCCTTAATAAAGTAACTTTTCTGGAGCAAAATTAGAACTGAGCATCCTTATCGGGACCATTGCTGCAAACGAAAATCGGAGTTCTTAATATGCAAGGGACTAGAGGAAGAGGTACCTTGAGGTTTCGAGTTCGGCTGGAACATCGATCGAAATGTTGGTGAGTTGAGTATAATGTAGAGATTAATAGAAAGCGATTACTGTAGAATATCCATAACTTCACTTTTCTTTGGGATTGTAAATCGCTCCAGCGAAACCGCAAAAGAAGCTGCGTTGCGCCGAGCTTTTTCACTCGATTTTTTTGTAGGAGAAAAATAATTATGCGAAGCGATGCAATGAAAAAGGGTCTGGAGAAGGCACCTCATAGGTCTTTGTTCAAAGCTATGGGCTATACCGAGTGGGAACTCGACCGGCCGCTTGTTGGCATTGCCAACTCGGCCAACGAGATTATTCCAGGTCATATACATTTGGATAAAATTGCCGAAGCGGTCAAAGCGGGGGTCCGTTTGGCCGGCGGAACACCCATCGAATTCAGCACGATCGGAGTGTGCGACGGCATTGCCATGAACCATCCCGGCATGCGTTATTCTTTGGCCAGCCGCGAACTGATTGCGGATTCTATCGAGATCATGGCCACAGCGCATCCATTCGACGCAATCGTGCTGATTCCAAACTGTGATAAAATCATTCCCGGCATGCTGATGGCTGCATTGAGACTGAATATCCCTGCCATCATGATAAGTGGTGGTCCGATGCTTGCCGGCCGCGTCGGGCAAAAGCCGGTTGACCTCATTTCTGTGTTTGAGGCCGTAGGCGGGGTTAAAACGGGACAGGTCACGGAAGCCCAATTACTTGAACTGGAAGATTGCGCTTGCCCCGGCTGTGGCTCTTGTGCCGGAATGTTTACCGCCAACTCCATGAATTGCCTGACCGAAGCATTGGGACTTGGACTGCCGGGCAATGGAACCATACCGGCCGTGACTGGCGCAAGGATTCGACTGGCGAAGTCTGCCGGCATGCATATTATGGAGCTCGTTAATGGCAACATCCTGCCTCGAGACGTTGCCACCCGCAAAGCTTTCGAAAATGCGATTGCCGTAGATATGGCTCTTGGTTGTTCAACCAATACCGTACTTCACGTTCCAGCCATCGCTCACGAAGCAGGCATCGATCTGGATCTTAAACTTTTCAACGACATCAGCAAGCGTACTCCACATCTTTGTAGTTTACGTCCTGCCGGTCAACACTTTTTGGAGGATCTAAATTCCGCGGGCGGGGTTCAGGCTGTAATGAAGGAGCTCTCAAGTAAAGGCCTTATCCATCTTGACGCTGCAAGCGTTACCGGGAAATCCGTTGGGGAAAATCTGAGAGCCGCATCGGTGTTGGATAGAGAGGTCATCCGCCCGATCGAAAATCCCTACCACGCCGAAGGCGGCATAGCTGTCCTATACGGCAACCTTGCCCCTGAAGGAGCGGTCGTAAAGCAATCAGCGGTGGCCCCGGAAATGCTTCTACGCAAAGGAAGGGCTCGTGTGTTCGAAAGCGAATCCGCCGCTGCGGAGGCTATATTGGATAATAAGATTCGATCGGGAGACGTGGTGGTAATTCGATATGAAGGCCCCAAAGGTGGACCGGGTATGCAGGAAATGCTGACGCCGACTGCGGCGATTATGGGCATGGGACTCGGCAAAGATGTGGCACTCATAACGGATGGGAGATTCAGCGGCGGAACTCAGGGAGCGGCAATCGGGCATGTCTCGCCTGAAGGTGCGGAAGGCGGCCCCATTGCATTGGTGGAAGAAAATGATGAAATTCTGATAGACATCCCAAACAAGAAGCTGGAACTTTTGGTTGATGATACGACCTTGAAAAAACGATTAGCGAGCTGGCAGGCGCCGGAACCCAGAGTTAAAGAGGGATACCTTGCACGTTACGCGCATCTGGTAACATCTGGAGCTACCGGTGCAATTCTTAAAATAGAAACCGGCAAAAGCAATAAATGAACTTCTGGACTGCAAAATTTACTTTTTAAGGCCTAAATTTGGCGACTGTTCTTCAGGTCAGGCTGCGATCGTTGTTGCTGCGAAGAGTTCTGAGTGCGAATGCGGTTTTTCATCCTTAACAATTATAAGCAAAGGGAGGCTTCTGGTTCGAGAGAGGCACTAAATAAGTGGTCGCTTTGCCGGATATGGATCCATAAAAGTGGCGCTAGAAATCGTTGAGGTTTGAGCCGTGAGGTATATATTCAACACTGAAGATGCACGCCACTACAATGAATGGTCTCAATCCGAGTTGGGTCAACTGGTTGCGCTCGTGCAAAAAAAACTTCTCCTTCGGCTGTGGTCACCCTCTTCCTCTCAAAGAGTGCTGCAGGTTGGCTGTGGAACGGGCATTTTTCTCGAGTGGTTTGCCCAGTTAGGACATCAAGCCACCGGCATCGATTCATCGAGTGCCATGCTGAACATTGCTCGTTTGCGTCTGCCGCCACGAATTCTCCTCGAACAAGGTTTTCCAGAGAATCTACCTTATGAAGACAATACGTTCGACACGGTTGTCATGATGAGGGTACTGGAATTTGTCGATGATCCCGTTCCTGCGCTAAAGGAAGCGTTCAGAGTTGCAAGGCGCCATGTGCTGCTTGGTGCGTTGAACAAATATTCGGTAATTTCCTGCCGACATTACCTGGAACGTTTTTGGAAGGCTTCAATATTTAATCATGCTCGATTTTTTAGTGTGTTTGAATTACGTAATCTAATAGAGGACGTGATGGCGGGTCCTGTCCCTCACAGCTGGGGGACCTGTCTGTCGCTGCCCTACAGCACCTTGCGCTTTATGAGATTCCTGGAATGCTCAAAGTATTTTCAATGGCATCCTTTTGGTCATTTCATCGGAATGCGCGTGGATCTTCGCTATCCACTGCAAGCCATTTTAGACCCTCTGTTCTGCGACATCGGCGCAGGTTTGGGCGCAAGGTTCCATGCTTATTGGCGGCATTCACAAGAAGAAACGCGTGCTGAAACAAAATCGCGCAAGCGGTTAAATTAAAAGAGGCAAAGCGGGGTGTTTGGGCCGGAGACAAGCGCAGCAAAGGGGGGATTTTAGAGTTTATATAGAGCCTAAAACAACAGGAGCAAAAGATGCACGAAGCTATATGTTATGAAAAACTGGAAGACAGCAAAGTGCACTGCTTCCTTTGTTCTCAGCATTGTCACATTAAATCCGGGAAACGCGGAAAATGCGGCGTTCGCGAAAATCGCGACGGATTCCTATGGAGCCTGGTATATGGCAGGCTTATTGCTCAACACGTCGATCCAATCGAAAAGAAACCGCTCTACCACTTCTTTCCCGGCAGTCGCAGTTATTCGATTGCTACAGCGGGATGCAATTTTAGTTGCCTGTTCTGTCAGAATGCGGACATTTCACAAGGCCCGCGCGAGCATAAAACAATCTTCGGGCACGGCGTGCCCCCTGAGGTGATCGTCGAAGAAGCGAAGCAGTCTAACTGTAAGAGCATTTCTTACACTTACACGGAACCGACTATCTTCATGGAATACGCCTTGGATACCTCCCGATTGGCACATGAACAAGATATCAAAAACGTATTTGTAAGCAATGGCTTTATGACCGAACAGTCCTTGCAGCTAATAGCGCCCTACCTAGATGCCGCCAATGTGGATCTCAAAGCTTTTTCCGATGACTTCTATAAGAAACAATGCGGCGCACGGCTGGATCCGGTGCTGAAAACACTCGAAAGGATGAAAAATGCCGGTATCTGGCTGGAAGTAACGACACTTCTCATCCCGGGACTTAATGATGACGAGAGCGAATTACGGCAATTGACGCGTTTCTTAGTGGAATTAGACCGGGAGATTCCCTGGCACGTCAGCCGATTCCACCCTACTTACCGATTGACGGATCGGCCTTCTACTCCTGTGAGTACTTTGCACAGGGCGCGGGAGATCGGGCTCGAAGCGGGGCTTAGATACGTTTATACCGGCAACGTTCCGGGAGACGATGGAGAAAATACATTTTGCCATCAATGCGGGAGCTTACTCATAGGACGTATGGGCTTTTCTATGCGGAAAGAAGGACTCGAACAGGCGAACTGCAAAGAGTGCGGTGCTTCGCTCGCCGGAGTGGGCATCTAACCGCAGCAAATCTATTTTTCGCACTGGTTTAGTTATCTGCACCCGAACCTTTATTGTCGTGTGCCGGCGGAGTTTATCCCCGTCAGCGAAAGGCTAAGTTGAATTTTTTCAGAATGTACCGAGAGGCATATTCCCACTCGGCCTGCTGATTTCTGACCTCTGACTTCCGACCTAAGGAGGCTTATACTCAAAATGGTAAGAATTCAAAAAATCCTTGTACCTATTGATTTTTCAGAGAACTCGGAAAAAGCGGTTCGCTACGGCATCGAAATCGGACGGGACCGTAATGCCAGTGTTTCTTTTTTGCACATCGTTAATCAACGCATTATCGATGCTGTGCAGGAATTGAATATCAGAGGATACAAGGGAGATTTTGTCAAGGCGGTTCGGAAGCTTATCCAAGATAAAGAAAACGTTCTTAAGCAATTTGTGCCCATGGAATGGCTGGATGGAATACAAGCCGAATTCCTTGTTCGCAAAGGAGAAGCCTCAGAGCAAATCATTAAGGCGGCAAAGGAATTCAACATTGATTTGATCATTGTTGGAAGCCAAGGCCATTCCGCATTGGCTTCAATATTGATCGGCAGTGTCGCCCAAAATGTAATGCACCACGCCCCCTGCCCGGTGCTTATAGTGCGCCCCGTAGGGCGCAATTTTATCGAATGATTGGATTCTGTGAAATCCTTGGCTGCTAAAGTGGAAGAATCATCTTGCTATCGCCATCCGATGGCTGATGGCTGCTGGGACCGGCTAATAGATGAGTTGAGAGCAAGACTGCTGAGTTTGGATTGGCAGTATGTCAAGCACCTCGTCGATGCCATCGAAGAAAAAATAAAATGGCTCGATCCAATCATGACCAAATACTGCGTTCTCACTTGTCAAGAATGCGAGGATCGTTGCTGTCAGGCACGAGAGATTTATTTCAATCGTACCGACATGCTTTATCTTGCGGTACCTCAACTCAGAAATACCACCGGGGCAAACGCGCACCAGGCAATCACTACCGTGCCGTTACCTGACTCCAGACGGCTGCATTTTGCCACGGAGTGTCCGACGGTACGTGTGTGTATGGTTTATCTGCGAGGCTCAAATTGGTATCTTTCAGGAAGAGCCTGCCGTTTTCCAGAGGCGTTTTCTAAAGAATGTTGGAGAAGTAAGAGAGCATAGACTGACCCTGGGAAGTCCTTACGAAAGGGGCATCACGCCATATGCATCAAGCTAACGGGCTACCAGTTCATAGAATGGGGCCGCTGGTGCCGTCTAGCCTGAGGCTCTGTGCCCGTCCCAAAAACGCCCACAAGGGGCTAAGCTACACGGCATTCTCCATTAGCTTGATGCATATGGGGTATACTACCCCCCTCGCCTGCTCCCACTGATAAAGAGCTTCCCGTAGAATCCGAATTCTGGCGGAAAGATTCAGCTGGGTCAATTGGTGATAAGGGATGCAACAAACTTCAAAAATTAAATACTTTGTACTCAGGGCTCGTCATCATCTCAACCAATAGAGGTGCACCGGATATTCGCGAGCCTTCAACCAGTTCCTCGGGTGAAATTAAACGCTTATCTGCGCAGGCCTTGCAAACATGGATCGGCGTTTTCATTTCAATCAGTTTGTCCAGAAGATCTTTCATGTGTTCACCGGTTGAGGAACGAATCCCTTCCGCCATGCCCATTTGAGCCCAATGAACGGCATCATCGATCAGAAAAATCTCGACATGATCACCTTTCTGGGCCGCCATCGAAGCAAACTGCATGGCTCTGGTGGCCCCTCCCGACTTTTCAAAACCCTTGGACATGATGAATAGGAACTTCTGATTCCCCATGGTCTGCTCCTTACAATTTGCCTAATGTTTTCTCTACCGGTCTACGTTCGGGAACGTACTGATGCGGCTTTTTTTGCTCATTCCATTCCTGGGACACATAGAGGTTGCAGTAACAGCTACCGTATTCCTTCACATCAGGTTCCCGGTACAAGCATGGGCAATTGATGTCCTTGTCCCATTCACGGTCGTTCGCCGCAAGGCGGCAGGGACAAGACATATAGCCGTAACGCTCTTTGTTGATTAGAAGGCCTTCCAGAAGTTCAAATACTTTCTTCTTGTCCTTGTTAAAATAGTAGCCCTTTTTTTCCTGTGCAGTCTTCAACATCTCATAGAGTTGCTCGACATTCATCATTCTTTAAGAGCCTCCGTGATCTCTTCTTTTCTGAAACCGACAATTACTTTGTCTCCGATAATGAGGGTTGGGAACGAGCAACTCGGGTTAATCTTCTTGATTTCCTCGAGTACAGCATTCCTCTCCTCTTTATCCAGTTTATCCACCTCGACACAGTCGTAGTTCACCCCGCAATCATTCAAGAATTCTTTGGTGTTCCTACAATGGATACAGGTGCTCAGCGCATAAAGTTTGATGTCGCATTCCTTCATTCTCAATACTCTCCTCTCAGTCTACAAAACCGATCGTTCCAAACTATGGCAACCCACTTAATTCCGATGAGAACTTTTCGAATAATAGCCATTCCATGGTCATTAATTCAACACTTGCCATTCTCACTCTCGGAAATTCCAACCCGTATAACTCTTACCGACTCCTATAATCAATCCTTGCCTCGAGCCGCTGGGTCAAGTAAGAAAGTGGATAAGTGATCAAAAGATAGAGCCCGGCCAGGGGAAGGTATGCTTCAAAGGTTTTATAGGTAGTGGCGTTGATCACCTCGGCCGCCTTCGTCAGTTCCCTCACTGAAATAATCGAGAGCAGAGATGAGTCTTTTATAAGAGAAACGAATTGCCCTGTTACAGGCGGGATAATTCGCCTCAGTGCCTGCGGAAAAATAATGTGACGCATCGTTTGCCGATCGCTGAGGCCGCTCGATTTGGCCGCCTCAATTTGTCCCTCGTCTACGGATTCAATCCCCGCTCTAACCATCTCCGATATGTAGGCTCCCGAAAAGAAAGCCAAAGTGATTGTTCCGATAAGTTTAGGATTATCCAAATGCACAGCGGCCGCTATGCAGAAGTAAAAAATATAGATTTGAACCAATAAAGGCGTACCGCGAAACAGTTCCACATAAAGGGTGGCGACTTCGCTGGCAACTATATTCTTGGACACTCTCGCCAGTCCTCCAACCACTCCCAATACAAATCCGAGAACAATGGCACCGACGGAGACAACGAGGGTATTGTAGAATCCCCGAATGAAAAGCGCCCGGTATTGCACAGGAACTCGCCAGTTCCATGGGTAATCAATGCCCGCGAACAGGAAAAAGAGCGCCACAACCGCGCTCAGACCGACAACCAGGCGCACAAGAATCCTACTATAAGAAACACCTTGTTTTCTGATCATTGTAAGATTTCGCTGAAATATTTTTTGTAAATCTCCTGATAGCGACCATCTCTTTTAATGGTATCAAGATACATGTTGATCCAATTCCAGAAATCGAAATCACCTTTGCGCATCGCGATAGAATAAGGCTCATAAGTAAACGGCGTCAGGACAGCCCGGGTTGTTTTAGGATTTTGTTTGTGATGCTTGGCAACAGACAATTGGTCGTAAAGAAATGCATCCGCTCGTCCGGTAACCACTTCGCGCACACATGCGGTTTCATCTTTGTAACGATTCACTTGTGCCTTAGGAAAAAGCTTAGCAGTAACAAGATCGCCGGTAGTGCCAACCTTGACGGCTATTATTCGGTCCGGCGCATTCAGCTCTTTAACATCTTTTATATTCGGCGCCTTTTTCTGACTCAGAAGAGCACATAGTCCGGTTTCAAAATAAGGTTGGCTGAAGGTAACTGCCTTGGCACGTTCCAGGGTGGCCGTCATCCCGGATATGATCATATCCACTTTGCCGCTTTGAAGCGATGGAATGAGCCCGGTCCACTCGATATCCTTTATTTCGATTTCAACTCCCAATTCCTTTGCCGCAAGTTTGGCAATATCGACATCAAACCCGACGGGATTGCCCTTTTCGTCTGCGTATTCAAACGGGAAGAACTCGACTTCCATTCCCACAATCAATTTGTTTCGTTTGATAATCTGATCCAATGTACTGGCTTCAAAAATCTCAAAAGGGCTCAAAGCCAGAGCCGGACTCAGCGAAAAAGTGAACGCGATTAAAATCGACAGAAAAATGACAACTCGGCGACGCATCTCTTTCTCCTCCTTTTTCGTGCGTTTTCTTGGATGTACCTAAATAATTGCAAACACGCTAAAAATGCCTTTCGGAGTTTTGACCTTTGTTAAGATTGCCATAAAAAGCTTCTTTCGTCCATACGCGAGTTACCTTTGACTGGCAAAACTCGTATTCATGTCTCCGCCACCTTTCATTTCCGAATTAAATTGGATTCCTTGACTTGCATCAAGGAGTTAAGCTTAATCATGAGTTATGTTGCGTCATGATTTCAGAAAATCGAAAGTTGCAGGGGGGAATCATCTCCTTTAGCAATAGTTACTCGGAGTGTTTTAGAAATAGCTATTAATCAGGCTGTTAACAAGTGCGTGGGAGTAAAATTGTGAAGTGGCAAAAAAGTGCAGAAGAAGCCTTGGCCAGAGTTCCTCTCTTTGTTCGCAAGCGGGTCAAGAAAAAAGTTGAAGAAGAAGCGACTTCACAGGGGGCTCTGGAAGTTGACCTCCGGCACGTTAAGTCATGCCAGCAAAAGTTTTTAAAAAACATGGAAAACGAAATCCAAGGATTCCAAGTTGAGCAATGCTTTGGCTCTAATGGCTGCCCCAATCGAGCCATGACGAATGATGGTTTGGCACGCGAACTTGAAAAAATCCTCGTCAGCAGAAATTTTAAGGAATTTCTAAAGAAGAAGGTTGCGGGTTCGCTGAAGATGCATCACCAATTTCGCATTTCCATCTCGGATTGCCCCAATGCATGTTCAAGGCCGCAAATAGTGGACATCGGGATTATCGGCTGCCGGCAGCCGATCGTGGGCGAAGAACCATGCAGCCAGTGCGGAGCCTGTGCTGAAGTCTGCAAAGAACAGGCGCTCGTCTTGGCCGCCGCTCAGGATTTTCCGATTCTAACGAATGATAAGTGTGTCGGTTGCGGCCAGTGCATTGACGTGTGCCTGACCGGTACAATACGCGAATTGCGGAACGGCTATCGGCTATTGCTGGGAGGCAAACTCGGGAGGCATCCGCAATTAGGAGGCGAGTTGAGCTGGGTTTATTCGGCAGAAGAGGTTTTTTCACTCATAAACCAATGCGTGGACCATTATTTTAAGCATAACTTTTGCGGCGAGAGGTTCGGTGAAATTTTGAACCGTCAGCCATTACAGATCGGTATTGACAAATTTCACCACAAAAAACACGAAGAGTACGAAGAAGTCTAAGCCTCGGTTGCGACTCAGTCCTCCGGCATTAGTTTAGAGTTGGATGTTGGATAATGGATACTAGACATTGGATGAAGGAGAAACACTCTATGAAAAACATAAATCTATTTGAGGCCAACGATTTTTCTGATAATGCCTTTAAACGAATCCTTGTTCATGATTCACCTTATTTCAAGATATTGAACTTTAATTTCAAAGCCGGTCAGGAATTGCCCATTCATTCCCATGACATCGAGGGTGAGGTTTCCATTGCTGTCATCGAAGGAAACGGAGAATTTCTGGGTAAGGATGGAGCGACTATCCCGGCCAAAACAGGCGATGTTCTTGTCTGTGAAATCAGCGAACCGCATGGAATTCGTGCCGGCAGCGACATGCGGGTCCTGGTGACCATCGCTCCGCCGATTTAGTAGACAGAAGACAGAATTCAGGAGACAGGAGACAGGAGACAGAATGGTTAGAGGAGTTTATTTTGACCGCGCTCCTTCTTTAACGGAATGCTCCTGAATTATATACGTGTTAAGGATGAAATCCTGCATTTATGTTCACGGTTTTCCTGGATTCCCGCTGGAAGCATGCGGGAATGACGAATGCTGGTGCGAGCCATAAAATGACGCTTCTCATCCTGAAACAGTATCGCTTGGGGGCACAGCCCCTCTGGAAAATCCAGGGATTTGCCAAAGAAAAATGCGTGCTTCTCCCACAACATCAAACCGCACCGATGTCGGGCTGAGATCGCTGGTCTCACCTCGGCTTCTGCGTCTTTGGTATTCCAAATCCGATTCATCTAAACAAAAACGGCTTTTGGCAGCTCTATCCTTCAGCTCAGAGCTCTATCATTACTTATTGCGGCGTGATCAAAAGAAAGCCACGTGTAACCAGCGTCGCCTGCCCGTATATGTCATAAGCGTCGGGAATCTCGTTGCCGGGGGTACGGGCAAGACGCCATTCACCCTGTGGCTTGCCACACAGCTGCAAAGTCTTGGACACAGAGTTGCAATCTTAAGTAGAGGTTATGGCAGAAAAGGTAATGCAATTTTGCAGGCACCAGCCGCGGGAGAAATATCTTCACAAGCGATCGAGTATGGGGACGAGCCCGTGTTGATGGCTCGAAAGCTGAACCGGATTCCCGTTTGGGTCGGCCGAATACGCTGGCAGGCAGGGATGCGCGCCATTGGCAAAAACCAGCCGGAAATCATCATCCTCGACGACGGGTTTCAGCACCTTTCTCTCTACCGGGACCTCGATTTCGTGCTCCTCGATGCTCGGAATCCCTTCGGGAACGGGCATCTTCTGCCGCTCGGGCCGCTGCGCGAACCTGTGCATCATTTACAGCGGGCAGATGCAATCATCCTGACTCGCACAGATGACGCAGAAAAAGTTAAACAAACACAAGCTATTATTAGTAAACGATTTGCGGCCAAACCAATATTTTGCTGTCGACATCATCTTACACGCTTCAGATTCGGCCTGACCGGCATCGGCATTCCCCTACAAAACATCAAGAATGCCCGCTCAGTTGCTTTCGCAGGAATTGCGCGCCCGGATTCCTTCTTTTCATCGTTGCGTGAATTGGGCATCGATCCGGCCGAGCAGTTTCCATTTCCCGATCATCATCGATACCAATCGGAAGATCTGCTGCTGCTGCTGCACAGTCTGTCCCGCAATAACGCCCAGGTTCTCATCACTACACAAAAAGATGCGGTCCGCCTGCCTCATGAATTCCGCGAACTGTTGGTCACAGCAGAGCTGCACCTTGATTTCGGCCCTGATGCAAAAAAGCTCATGCAATATCTCCAGGAGAGATTGAGCGCATGACATCTACGAGCAGCCGACCTTTCCAGTTCAACAAAAGTGTTTATACTAAAGAGGTAAACTTTGAACTAAAGCAATCGAAGAGACAGAAAACGAGAAATAGATGACACTTATTTCTGACTTCGTGGCCTTCGTGCTCTTCGTGGTGAATCATCAACTTCACTAAACGCATAAGATCGCAAGGATCGAGTGCTCCACATCGACGGTTCAATGCATTCAGGAAGTGGCACTTTACTGCGCTATGCTTCAGCCTTAGCCACTGTAACAAGCAAGCCGCTGCATATTTTCAATATTCGAGCAAAACGCGACAAACCCGGCCTCAGACCGCAGCATTTGATGGCGCTACGGGCTTGCACCGCTCTATCCTCAGGACGTCTGGAAGGCGACCAAGTAGGATCCCAAGAGATTCATTACTGGCCTGGGAAGTATATCAAGGGCGGCAATTTCCAATGGGACATTGGAACCGCCGGATCCGCTACGATGCTTGCCTTCACTCTAGTTTCTCCAGCACTCTTCGCAGAAACGGCCAGCCGCTTCACCATCACCGGCGGGCTCTTTCAGGATTTTGCCCCAACCGCTTTTCACATGAGAGAGGTACTTCTTCCTGTATTGCGCATGATGGGCGCGGATGTCGGATTCGAGGTCATCCGCCCCGGATACGTGCCAAAGGGAGGGGGTTGCCTGAGGATGTCCGTCAAGCCTTTGCCGACAGCCATAAAACCCCTTAAAAGAATAAGACAGGGAAACGTCTTGGAAATTCGAGGAATCGCCCTCGCCTCTCATCTAAAAAAAGAAAAAGTGAGCGAGAGGATGGCGGAGCGGTGCCGGGAGATCCTCGCCGGGGATGGGTTGGAAGTGCAGATTGAAATTCAACAGGATTCCAGTGCCGTGCAAAGAGGCGCCGCCCTGTCCCTATGGGCGAAGACAGACAAGGGTTGCATTCTGGGATCCGATCAAGTTGGCAAGCGCGGTAGAAGATCAGAAGCGATAGCTGAGTTCGTCTGCAGAACCCTTCGGGAAGACTTGCATTCAGGGGCCACAACCGACCGGCACCTGGCGGATCAATTGATCCTCTTTGCAGCCCTGGCTGCAGGGAAAACCGAATATTCAATCCCTGTGCTCACCGAGCACGTGGAGTCAAATTTGTGGCTTGTCAAAGAAATGTTGAGCGTAGACTCACAACTTGACGAAAATAGGCTTTCGATAGATGGAACTGGTTTTCGTAGACTTCAGTAATTATTTTTGTTGCCTTCATGGTCAGAAAAGACACGAGTCAGAAGACGGCATTCGGAAGGAAGGTGTTCGGCCATGCCACCTCGAATCAAAATTAGGGGTATCCACAGTACGGCCCTGACCAAACTGGCTCTGGATAGAGGCTATACCGTGGTCGGTTCATCGTCTGATATTCGCGAACGATTCGGACTGCCTTTGGATGAAGCCCCACCGGCCATAGTAATTAACGACAAGGAGGATCGGCAAGGTGTCGAACTCACGGGTGAACCCGAAAGAGTGACTCAATTTTTGACATTCCTTCAGGAAAACCTGCTGGATGCCACATTGCTAGAACTCCAAAGCGTGGAAAGTCCCGAAAGTCTGGTAAAGGCGACAGTCGAATTTCCCGGCGTTTCAAAAAGCAAACTGGATGAAGTGCGCTCGACTGTGTGCCCTACTCTTTCGAAGCATCATCGTCTGCGCATTATCGATAGCAATGGGTTGGAGCAATTGGAAAAATCATTGGCGAAGAATCCGGACAAGAAAGACGGTCTTGATCGGCAGGCGTTCAGGGAGATAATATCGCTTCCGCTGGAGAAAAGCGGCCTTTTCAAGCTTGAGCACATTCGACCCAGCGGGAAACCAATGCGCCCGAGACAAGGTAGCATTGGGGATACAGACGAGCACAAGATAGTGTTTCACCGATTTTTTAGCGAAGGACGCTACGATGGACTCGATCTGCCCATAGAACGGGGCGACTACGGCTTAACAGAAGTCAAAGAAGGTTCCTGGATCGTCAAACACTCCTATTACTCTGTGGCGAAGCAGCTCAAAGGAGAATATTACAACGTCAATACTCCCGTGGAGTTTTACCCTTATGGAGCACGATACTTAGATCTGGAAATTGACGTGATTTGTCGAAGTGGAGAGAAACCCATTCTGATCGATGAGGAAACTTACATTCCGCAGTTGTGCCGGTGATGAATGGGTAATTATGAATTGAGCCAGGCATGTTTCTCTGAAGGGCGTCATCGTTATCCTGTCGATATATGAGAGCGAGCAGGTTGAGTGAAAATGGTGCTGGTCACCCCCAGTGCCAGAAGGTATTTCTCCTGGACCTGTGAAAGACGTCCGTTGAGAGTCCTTTGGCGTCGAATCTTTATGACGCGAATGTTGTCGAACTTTGTTGTCATCATGAAGGTGGTTGGCCGTTCTGTGGGTTTGTTGTCCCAGCCGGGGATGGTCGTCTGTTGTTTTTCCAGATGGGTGCGCATGTTGAACTCTATGAGGCGCCAGAGCAGGAGGGAGATCACGAGGATCAGCCCCAGGGCTTCGATGCGCTCGGGTTTTTTGAGGAAGACCGAGTTGATGACTACGGGATCTTTGAGGAAACTGAAGTTGTGCTCGATGCCGTTCTGATCCTTGTAAACCTGAAGGATCTTTTTCCCGTCGTAAGGGATGTCGCTGTTGGGCGGTCCCTCGACCGGGACATTGGTAATCAGGACAAAACATCCAGCCTGTTCGCGTATCGTGTCGACGGCTTCAGGCTTTTGCGTAACGTTACCAGTGATGGCATAGCGCATTTGTTTCACGGTTCGTGTGCCATCGGCCTTTGGCCTTCCTCTGGCATAGAGAGGCTTCTCTTCTACGGTAAGCTGGACGTTATGGAAACGAGGGGTTTCCTTTTGAAGTCTGGCCATTGCTGCCTGGGTGTCCGCCATGCAGAAATAGAAGGTCTTTTCGACCTGTGCGAGTTTTTTAGACCATGAGGCGTACTCTGTTTGGACCTCACGATTGAGTCGTTTTTGTCTGCGTCGGTCGTGAGCGCTGGAATGTACCACGACGGCTCGGTAAGTTTGCCCGTAGAGGGTCACGCTGGTCTCAAAGCCGCGGTAATGGACGCCGGGACGGTTTCGGGTGGGTGCGGTTGCGGCAAGAATGCCGTAGTCCTGCCAGGACTGGCTTTCAACGGCGTGCTCGATCAAGCGTTGATGTTCGCCAAAGGTGGCCGGCAGGCGCGAGATAAAACGGGTTTCATCTCCCATCAGGCGCAGATTTTCTTCAGTAACGAGAGCGCTGTCAGCAATGTAGATGGAACCAGCCGGGTCAATACCTACGTCGGCTAGTTTTTTGGAGATTTCGGTGAGCAAACCATTGTTGAGCTTCTTGTCTGAAGCATTGCCGTCTTCGAGTTTGGAGAAAATGGGAACGTTACCGCCCGTGCAAAGCAGTGAAACCACAAACTGGTTGAGATCCGGCCGGTGATCCTTGCTGTGTCCCTTAGTGATCTTGATGGTACTGGGTACGTCCGGAGTCATCGAGTTGTATTGCCCGAAGACATTCATACTGGTGGTATCGAAGTGAATGTGCTGCGAGGGAACATCAAAGGAGCGCAAGGCATTTATCACAATCGCTGAAAAGAGGCGGGAGGTGTTGGCCTTGTACAGTTGTTCCAGACCTCGGCCGAAATTGTCGTCTGTGAGCTTTTCAATATCAACAGAGCGGCCTAGAAGCAGTTCAATATCCTTGTTCCTGTAGAAGCTGTCTATGCGGTAAAGCGGGTGTCGGCCCGAAACGGCATCCAGCACCATGGCCAATACCAGAGTTCCCGGATCGATATCCATTTTGGTTGGCACCAGCCGGTTGATCGTGCCCACTAAGTCGATCCGATCGGCATAGGCTTTGATGATAGGAAGGTGGTAAACATCATAGACTTCGATCTCCTGGGGTTCGATCATCCTGTCTCCTCTGCGGTTGAATAGTCGAATGCAGACTTCCAATCGCATTCATACAGGAGTGCAATCTTAATGTCCAGTGTCTATGCAAAACTAATTCATTTAGTTAATGAGTGGTAACTGCGGAATGTAAGAGGAAAAACTGGCTATCTTGGCAAAAGAAGGCCGCATCAGCAAAGCACTGCAATCAAGGGCTCTACAAGCGGCGGAAGAATTACTGAGATCTTTGCAATGATAAATGAACCGTTAACTGCAGTCCTTTGTCCTCTGCCCTCTGTCTTCTGTCCCCTGCGGTTAGATTTCACCAATGCCTGATGATCTTCTAAAAAAATTTGCTCACCACTTCACCGAGCAAGCCCCTCCGGGCCAAATTCTGGACCTTGCTTCAGGATCTTGCCGCAACGGAATTTTCCTGGCACAAAAGGGACTGAAGGTGATCTGTTGCGACACCTCCGCCGAAGCGTTGGAGTCAGCCAAGAAAGCCGCACACGAACAAGGCGTAGACATCGACATCTGGCAAGTCGATCTGGAACGCGAAAGCATCAATCCCCTGCCGGAGGATTTTTTTGCGGGCATCATCGCCTTTCGTTACCTGCACCGCCCTTTGATTCCGTGCATAAAAAAAGCCCTGAAACCCAGTGGCATACTGATCTATGAAACCTTCACCATCGACCAGCCCAAGTTCGGAAAACCGCACAATCCGATGTTTCTGTTGAAACCGGGTGAATTGCTTTCATGGTTTGCAGATTGGGAGATCATTCATCATTTCGAGGGAATCATTCAGAATCCTAACCGTGCCGCAGCACAAATTGTCTGCAAGAAAGAAGCATTCGGGACTCAGAACTCAGAATTGAGAATGATAAAAACACTCGAGGCTCTTTTTCTGGACCTTCAATATCTGGGGTTCTTGGTGCCTTTCGTGGCTAAAAATACAGATACTTTCACAGTGACACTGCGCTGAAATGAGGTGAATAATCACTACCCAACACATACCAGCTATTCTAAGAGTATTCATCATATTCTTGCTTGTTTTGCTGGCTATAAGGAAAAAGGTTTCCCTGGGCAACGCTCTTTTTTTCGGGGCCATCGCGCTGGGTTTAATTTTCGAATTGGACTTTAGAGCGATGATCCGTTCGATAATACATTCCACCACCCATCCCAAGACACTTTCTCTAACCGTCATGGTATGCTTGATCCTGGTATTCAGCCATAGCATGGAAATGGCCGGCCAGATGCAGCGGTTACTGGAACGCTACCAAGGTTTGATAGCACGCCCGAGAATCAACATGGTGGTTTTTCCAGCCCTGATTGGGCTGTTGCCCATGCCGGGAGGGGCGATTTTTTCCGCTCCCATGGTGAAAACGTTGGGGAATAAACTGAAACTGACTTCCTCTCAACTGAGTTTTATAAACTACTGGTTTCGCCACATCTGGGAATATTGGTGGCCGCTCTACCCCGGAGTGCTGCTCACAACGGCCTTGGCCAACCTGAATCTCTGGGTCTTTGTCGCTTTTCTCTTTCCCCTGACCTGCGTCGCACTGTTTGCGGGATACTGGCCATTGAAGGCCCTGAACGGGGGTGTCGACAAATCTTACAATTCCGGCAACTCTCAACGACCGCCTCTTTTGCCGTTTATCAAAGAACTGTTGCCAATTCTCATCGTCATCTGTTTGGGTTTGGCGAGCGGTGCGCTGCTGTCCGCTGTGCTCAAGCCCTACCACCTAAGTATCACAAAAGAGTTGGGTCTCATTTTTTCTTTACTTGTGGCCATAGGATGGGTCTGGCATAAAAATCGGCTGTCTTCGGCTCAAAGGAGGCAGATCCTTATCCAGAAAGAACTCTTGAGCATGTTCTACATGGTAATCGCGATTCTGGTCTTCAAAGGCATGCTGGAGGACAGCCACGCGGTTCAAATGATCAGCCAGGAACTGCTCCACTGGCATATCCCTCTCATGCCAATCTGCATCATCCTCCCCTTCATCGTCGGCGGAGTGGTCGGGATCACCATTGCCTTCGTCGGCACGACCTTTCCCATCCTCATTTCCCTCATTCAGACTCTGGGCGAAGCACAACATATGCTGCCCTACATGATGCTCGCTCTGGTAAGCGGTTTTGTGGGCGTGCTGCTTTCGCCGCTGCACCTTTGCCTGCTGCTTTCCAATGAGTATTTTGGAACCACCCTGACGCCTGTCTACCGCTACCTGTGGCTGCCTTGCATTGTTCTGTTAATTACAGCTTGCATATACTTTGTTGTGCTGCATGGCTAGATTCCCACCGACAGTCCCTTCTTCATTCAGGGACGGTGGCTTTGGATTAACGGATTCGGAGAACGAGACCCTGAATCAGTATCTTCATATTTCGTTGTGCGCGTAAGGTACTGGACGTTAGCGCAAAGAGGCGTTGCACTTCGCCATTGAAGGTCTGCCCACTTGGATACCGATCACGATTGTGATAAAAATGGCGGGCTAGATTTAAGGCCCATTTCGGATAGCGAACTTCGGATTTTGGAAACAGAAATATTCGTAAAAAGGAACATCAACGAGCCATGAAGCGTTCGTAAAATTATTTGATAACTTTTTTACTCTTCGTGTTCTTCGTGGCGATTGTCTGAGCACGACAAAAAAAGGGAGGAAACATGCGGGCAAAACGAATTTGGACCATACAAAGCTTTCTCACCTGCTTCATTTGGAACGGGGTCTTGGTGGGCATTTTTTTCTACATGGCATTGCAGATTCTTGCCGGATTGCATCTATGGGTAGATCCTTTTTTGGGCACGGGTGGCGAAAACTTGCCGCAAGAACTCCAAATCGCCTTTGCAAACATGAATCAATTTCTTAATCAGATGCAGACCTATCTTGCACCCGCCTTGTTTGGAATCGGCGGCCTTGCAACTCTCGTCCTGTGTTTGTTTGTGCTGTTCCAGGGCCGCGGCCTGGCCAATCGTTTCCATAAAGAAGCTTCTGCCGCAGCACCCGAAGGAAAGCCGCTGACAGAAGACAAAGCAAAAAAGCCGGCGGCCGAAGCCCCAGCAGAGCCGCAGTACGTCCAGGCCTCGCCCCAGGCGGCGGTGCAGATGCTTGCAGTTCTGCAAAGAGAAGGCCGACTGATCGACTTTCTCGAAGAGGACTTGAGCCAATACGAAGATGCCCAGATTGGTGCAGCAGTCCGAAGCATACATCAAGGCTGTAAACAAGCGTTGACTGAATATGTCGAGCTCAACCCCATTTTCACCGAAGAAGAAGGCACTCAGGTCTCCGTGCCCGAAGGATTTGACTCCAAGGCGATTCGATTAACGGGCAACGTCGTCGGAGATCCACCGTTTTCGGGCACGCTGCGGCATCGAGGCTGGCGCGTTGCCAAAGTCGAACTCCCTCAACCCACAACGGAACAGAAGAGAGACTGGGTTTTGGCGCCGGCTGAGGTGGAAGTGGAAGGACAGAGGACAGAGGACAGAGGACAGCATGAAGAGAAAGAACGCAGATGACAGAGTGGAGAGCGTAAAAGGCTATGTGCAAGCGTATCGATAGCTTTCGAGATTTGAAGGTTTACCAGAAAGCATTCGCATTGCAGCAACGGGTATTTGAGTTAACCAAGAGTTTCCCAAAGGAAGAGTTGTACTCTCTGACGGACCAACTCCGTCGAAGCTCAAGGAGTATCGGCGCCAATATTTCAGAAGCCTGGCAAAAGCGTCGCTATGTGGCTCATTTTTTAAACAAACTAACCGACTCTGATTCAGAGCAGGCAGAGACCCAACATTGGATCGATACTGCATTTGCCTGTCGCTACATTTCCGAAGAAGTTCACATTGATTTACTGGAAAAATGCCGTGAAATAGGCAAAATGCTAGGAAGCATGATGGCAAAACCAGAAAATTTCTGCAGAGGATACATAAAATCATGAGCAGCGTGTCTCTGCTTTCTGTCTTCTGCCCTCTGTCTTTAGCAAAGGAGCATACTATTGTCCGACTCAAAATACATCATTGGAATCGACCTGGGCACAACGCACAGTGTCCTTGCATATACTGAAACAAATGTAAGTGAAGAGCAGGTGCCACAAATTAACATTTTTGCGGTCCCTCAAATAGTCAGTCCCGGCGAAGTGAAGGCACAAAATCTGCTCCCGTCCTTTTTGTTTCTGCCGGGTCCGCACGACGTTCCCCCAGGAAGTCTCGCGCTGCCCTGGAACTCAGAAGCAGAAATCGTTGTCGGCGAGTTCGCCCGGAAACGGGGTGCCGAAATACCCAACCGGTTGGTCGCTTCCGCCAAATCATGGCTTTGCAATGCTGGAGTGGACCGTACCCAACCTATTCTTCCCTGGGACAGTCCAGCCGACGCCAAAAAAGTTTCACCGGTGGAAGCATCCGCTCTATTCCTGCAGCACCTGGTGGATGCGTGGAACCATCAAATGGCCGCGGACGATCCCGATGCCCGCTTCGAAAATCAGGACATTTATTTGACCGTTCCCGCATCCTTTGACGCAGTAGCAAGGGAACTCACCGTCAAAGCCGCCGAAGTTTCCGGCATCGGACAAATGACTCTGATTGAAGAACCCCAAGCCGCTTTCTATGCCTGGGTGGAGAACCAAAAGGAAGAATGGCGGAAGCAGGTAAGGATTGGGGAATCTATTCTGGTATGCGACATCGGCGGAGGAACCACAGACCTGACGTTGATCAAAGTCTCCGAAGAGGACGGAGAACTCACCCTGAGACGCGTGGCGGTAGGAGAACACATTCTACTGGGCGGCGACAACATGGACTTGACCCTTGCTTACGCACTGCAGGCCAAACTCGCTCAAATAGGTACCAAGCTGGATGCATGGCAGTTTCGCGGCCTCTGGTATAGTTGCCGTAGCGCCAAAGAGCGACTGCTGGCCAATCCTGATTTGTCGAGCGAACCGGTGGTTATACTCGGGCGAGGATCTTCCCTCATCGGCGGAACCATCAGAACCGAGCTCACACGAAATGAAGTGGAGACCTCTCTGCTCGACGGTTTTCTCCCCATCTGTGAAAGCAGCGACTACCCGCAGGAAAAACCGAGAGTCGGCATGCGAGAAATGGGACTCCCGTATGAATCAGATCCCGCGATGACACGCCACCTGGCAAAATTTCTTGGACGCCAGGTCGAGATCAACACCAGCGAGGCGAACAGCGAAGTCGCCTTCCCCAGTGCCGTGCTCTTTAATGGCGGCGTGTTGAAACCAGATTCGATTCGCCGGCGCATACTGGATGTCTTGAAGCACTGGCATGAAGAAAAGGAACTTCGACAGCTGGCTTCAGCCAACCTGGATCTGGCTGTAGCTCGCGGCGCGGCATACTATGGCCTGGCGCGTCGTGGTCGTGGGATACGCATTCGAGGAGGCGTCGCCCGCCCCTACTTCATCGGGATCGAAAGCGCCATGCCTGCCGTGCCGGGCGTCCCTACACCGATGAAGGCTCTTTGCGTAGTCCCTTTTGGAATGGAAGAAGGCACCGAAGCTGAAATTCGCGAAAAAGAATTCGGCCTGGTGGTGGGAGAACCCGCTGTTTTTCATTTGCTGGCTTCCACCGTGCGGAAGAAAGATCGAGTCGGGGAAATCGTGGAAGACTGGACCGGTGAAATTGATGAAGTGACTACCATGGAAGCGGTGCTGCCGGCTACCGACGCAGAGGAGGGAGGCAAAGTCATCCCGGTTTGGCTGCAGAGCAAAGTGACCGAAGTCGGCACATTGGAGCTATGGTGCGTGGCCAGGGACGAAGAACGTCGCTGGAAGCTGGAATTTAATTTGCGAGAACGCGAGGAGCGAAGTGTGGGACGCGCACTGTGAGGGGGAGATAGAGAGACACAGCGAGAGGGAGATTAGGAGACTAGGAGACGCGGGGATTCGGAGAATGGGAGACGCAGAGATAGGGAGAAGCGGAGCAGGGGCTTGATCCATGGGCGTGATTCGACATTTTCGTGATTTGCAAGTTTACCAATACGCCATGGAAGCCGCTGAGACTCAGGTCTGGATCGAATTTGCCGTCAAATGTGGGCACCTTTCTCCCGATCACGCCGAAGTACTTGACCACCAGTATGAAAACATCCAAGGAAAAATAATCAACATGATCAGACAGCCAGAAAAATGGATAATTAATTGAAGTCACTTATCTCCCATGTCTCCCAATCTCCGCGTCTCCGTGTCTCCGTGTCTAATGCACTAAGGACGAATAGCAATAGATGTTCAATCTAGGGAAAAATCAATGGAACAGCAAATTGAGCATGAGGATCTCTCATATCGATATATAGTCGGAATAGATCTTGGCACCACCAATTCAGCCGTCGCCTATGTCGACTTAAGCAGGAAAGATCAGAACGGCAAGAAAATTCAGTTCTTCGACATTCCCCAATTGATTGCTCCAGGAGAAGTCGGAAGACGGCCGGTCCTGCCCTCTTTTCTCTATTTGCCCGGCCCATACGATCTGCCGCAGGAAAGCATTGAGCTTCCCTGGGACAAAAAACGCAACTATGCCGTCGGGGAATTCGCCAGAGAGCAAGGATCGCTTGTGCCCGGTCGTCTGGTTTCATCGGCCAAGTCCTGGTTGTGCCATGCAGGCGTCGATCGAACCCGCGATATCCTCCCCTGGGGTGCGGGCGCGGACGTCGACAAAATTTCCCCGGTAGAAGCAAGTGCCAGATACCTTCAGCACATACGCGAAACATGGAACGAAACCAAAGCACTGGGTCGCGAAGGTCACCGCATCGAGCAGCAACTGATCATTCTCACCGTACCGGCATCGTTTGATGAAGTTGCAAGAGAACTGACGGTCAATGCTGCTCGGGAAGCCGGTCTTGCTCGGGTTGTGCTGGTGGAAGAACCTTTGGCTGCATTCTATGCCTGGCTCTACAAGCACGAAACCGACTGGCAGGAAACCATGCAAGCTGGGCAAATCATTCTGGTATGCGATGTGGGAGGCGGCACGACAGACTTCACTATTGTTGCTACCAGAGAAGGGGAAAAAGGTCTGCGTTTCGACCGCCTGGCGGTAGGCGACCACCTGATGCTGGGCGGCGACAATATGGATCTTGCCCTCGCTCGGCACATTGAGATGGAGCTGCTCGGGCAGCCCGGCAAACTCGATTCCAAAAGATGGCACCAGCTTTGGCACCAGTGCCGAAAAGCTAAAGAAGTGCTGCTGGGCAACGCCACAGATCCCGAATCGTCTTTCGACATCACCATTATGGGAACGGGTGGGAAGCTGATTGCGGACACGATGAAAAGCAGCCTTACTCTAGCGCAAGTGCAGCAGATGATTGTCGATGGATTTTTTCCATTTGTGCCGTTGGAAGAACTTCCCCAAGGAGGCCGCCGCAAGGGGCTGACGGAATGGGGATTGCCGTATGTGCAGGACGCTGCAGTAACACGCCACATGGGAGCTTTCTGGCAGCGGTTCCGCAAGCTTTTGCAGGATGAAACCGGACGCTCAAGCTTGTACCCGGATTTTTTGCTTTTCAACGGTGGAGCGTTGACACCCGCATCTATCCGTCAGCGAATTTTGCAGGTGGTCCAAAAGTGGTTTGATCGTCAAGCTGGAACTGGCTGGGTTCCCATCGAACTCGAAAATCCGCACCCCGAACTGGCAGTGGCCATCGGGGCCGCCTATTACGGACTTGTCCGACTTGGCGAAGGAGTTCGAATCGGGGCCGGCAGCCCTCGCACTTACTACGTTGAAATCGCTGCACAAAACAATACTGAAGTCCATCAAGAACTGCGCCGCGCCGTTTGCCTGATTCCACGTGGGACTGAAGAAGGCTTCGAGACTCATCTCGATGAACCGGATTTTCAGGTACTGACGAACCAACCCGTGGCGTTTCAGCTTTTTAGTTCAAGCACTCGCCTGGGAAGTCGACTTGGCGAAGTGGTCATGCTATCCGATGAGGAAATCACTGTGCTGCCGCCAATCCGAACGGTTCTGCGCTTCGGCAAAAAGGCTTCTGCACAGCTTCTTCCCGTTAGGCTCGGCGTGCACCTCACTGAAATTGGGACTTTGGAACTCTGGTGCGAATCCCAGCAAACACCGCACCGCTGGCAACTGCAGTTTGACGTGCGGCAGGAAGGAGAACCGGAAGCTCAACTTGCACCGGGTGAAACGCTGGATGCGGAACTTATCGAAACGGCTCAGGAAAAAATTCGAGCAACCTTTCAGGGGGGAGATGCAATTAGTCAGAATCCCCCGGAAAAACTGGTCAAGGAACTTACTGCCATCCTCGACCTTGGCAAAGAAAAATGGCCGACATCAGCGATTAGAAAACTAGCCGACACACTGATGGAATATAAAGAAGGTCGGATGCTGACTCCGCAGCACGAGGCCCGATGGCTGAACCTGCTTGGCTTTTCTCTGCGTCCGGGTTTTGGCGACCCCGTTGATGAATGGCGGCTAAAGGAAACATGGAAACTCTATCCCCAGGGCCTTGAGTTTCATCGGCAAGCTCAGAACCGCTCTGAGTGGTGGATCTTTTGGCGAAGAGTAGCCGGTGGACTGACGGCAGGTCAGCAACTACATATCTATCAGCAGCTCGTCCCTTCTCTTCAGCCTGTGCAAACAAAAAAGAAAAAGGGCGGCAAGAAGGTCGCAAAGAGCTTCAATGTTCAGGAAGAAATAGAAGTCTGGATGATGCTCGCCAACTTCGAGCGGCTGCCCGTTGATAAGAAAGTGCAGCTGGGGAATATGCTGATCGGGAAATTGGACCGAAAGAAGCCACGGCCCCAAGAATTTTGGGAATTGGGCAGATTCGGCGCAAGGATTCCTTTCTATGGCCCACTCGACCAGGTCATTCCCTGCCAGCAAGCCGCAAAATGGCTTGACGTCTTCCTTTCGATGAATCTTCCCGCCTCAGAACCATTGGCACGTTCACTCATCCAACTGGCCAGGTTGACAGGTGACAGAGAGAGGGATATCCCCGAGGAAAAGCGCGATTATCTCGCCGGTTGGCTGGATCAATTGCCCAATGGGGATCGATTCAAGAAAGCGCTGACTCACCCGGAAACAATACTGCAAAGCCAGGAGCAAGACTGGGTGTTTGGAGAATCTCTGCCGACGGGGCTTATTTTGTCAGGCTGATTTTATGATCTAACCGCAGAGACCCCAGAGAAAATTTTCTATAGCTTCCAAGATTATGTCTTTACGTAGGTTGGGTTGAGTAGCGTGAAACCCAACACTTGCTTTGCTGGGTTTCGAAACTCAACCCAGCCTACTTGGAGTCCAAAATCTTTTTCTTGAAAGCTATAATCATCCCTCTGCGCACTCAGCGATCTCCGCGATTAAAATTGTAATCAACGGTCCCGCCATTTAGGATCGCGCTTTTCCAGGAAGGCCTGCATCCCCTCTTGAGCATCATCGGCTTTGCAGTTCAAAACTATCGTCTCTTTGGCAAAATCGTAAGCCGATTTTTCGCTCAGATCAACTTGCGAATAGAAAGCGTTCTTGCCCAGGGACACGGTAAACTTGCTGAATTGAGCGATTTCCAGCGCCAACTTTTTGGTTTCTTCGGCGAGTTGGTCAAGCGGAACGACTCGATTGACCAACCCATAGCGCTCGGCTTCCTCCGCCGAGATGAACCGTCCGGTCATAAGCATCTCTATAGCCCGTTTTCGACCTACGGCACGAACCAGAGGGACCATGGGAGTGGTGCAAAACAATCCAATTTTTACGCCGGGGGTGGCAAATCGGGTAGACCTTTCGGCCACCGCCATATCACAGGCGGCCACCAACTGGCAACCGGCGGCCGTAGCAATGCCATGGACCTGCGCAATGACGGGCTGCGGTAGTTCGTGCAAGCGGAGCATCATCCGGTTGCAGGTTGTAAATATCTTTCGGAAATGACGGATATCCTTATCTTCTCCAACCATTTCCTTAATGTCGTGCCCGGCGCTGAACATTTCTCCATTGCCCCGAATAATCAGCACGCTTATTTCTGAATCCTCTGCGACTTGATCCAGTTTCTCAAGAACGGCCGTCATCACATTGAGCGAGAGAGCATTACGCTTCTCCGGCCGGTTCAGTGTTAACCATGCAAGTGGTCCTTCTTTTTCCAATAAGACTGATTCCATAATAAAATTCTCCATGTCTTAGGTACTCTTCGTGGTTTCATCGGCTCCATCCAGCCAAAATAGCAGCGCTTGCTTGATTTCTTTGATTTGTTCCGGATCGGTAACCTTTTCCCCTTTGCTCGATTTGATATAAAAAACATCTGCAACTTGATCGACTTTAGTTGTAATCTTGGCTACATAAATGCGAATCTGGAGCTCCCACAATGTCCAGGTGATGGTGTACAGAAGCCCTACCCGGTCGGTAGTGTAGACTTCCAGAATGCTGTAGATTTGCGACGATTCATTATCAATCAATATCTTGCTCGGTGAAGGCCGGCTCAGAGTTTGACCATGAATTCTTTGCTTCGCCGCATGTGCCGCAATGCGATACTCGAGCGACATCTTCCCTTCCAAAACCCGCTTCATATCTTTTTTTGCCGATTCCCAATCCGGCGTCCGGCTGGAATTTTCAGGCGAGCGACACTGAAAAATCAACAGCACAACCCCATCCCGCTTCGTAAACACCTGCGCACTGATGATGTTCAAGTCCCGTAGAGTGAGAATACCTGCAACACGGGTTAACAAACCCGGCATCCCCTTACTGAGCAATGTCACATCGGCCAAACCGTCCGAAGCAGTCGTTTCCCAAATAAGAGACTCTTGGGAATGCTGCAGTTGCCACTCCATACGAATGTGTTTGGCAATAGCACTCGGCGGCATGGAGAGGAGATAGCGCGGAGCCAGTTGTTCAAAGTAATTTTCCAGCTGAGGCTTGCTGATCAGGTCGGCAACTTCCTGCTCAACCTGTATTCTGACTTGGTCGATCCTATCAGCGATGGCTTGCGGACTGGGCTCCCCCTTCTCGAGCAGATGATAGACTCTTTCGTGGAGCGCCAAGACCGGTGTATCGCGCAGTTTCTGCTGTGCCCTGGGGCCCGTTGCCATCATGTCGGCAAAACTCAGCAGCATAAGCAGATCCAATTGCTGAGGAGTCTTTGTGATGAGAGCGCATTGAGACAACATTTCCTCATCGGCAAGATCTCGCAAAGAGGCACTGTCCATAAGCAATAGATGTTGGGCAACCAGAAACTGCAAAGCGTCCGACTCTTCCGAACTCAGACCCAGGCGCCTGGCTATGGAAGGAATCATTTCCCCTCCGTGCAACGCATGATCCCTGCCTGCACTCTTGCCAATATCATGTAGAAGTCCGGCCAGGAAAACCATGGTGGGATCTTCCACGCGCCCGGTAATTTTCGTCAGCTCAGGTTCACCATCCTGGTAGAAACCGTTGAAGAGTCTCTTAAGCTCTGCAAGTGTGCACATATGATGTTCTTGAATCGGGTAAAGATGAAACGCATCATGTTGCACGAGCCCATGCACGGCGGCCAGTTCCGGAATAAGAGATGTAAGCAGCCCCAGGTTGTAAAGCCGACGAAGAACCGGCAATTCGGGCTCGTCTGCGCGGATGAGCCCCAGCAGCTCTTCTTTTACCATTGCATCGCCGGCGGCCGTATCCAGCACATTGCGGTGGTGATATATCCACTGCCGGGTGATGTTGGTAAAACCCAGCTTTTCTCTTGCGGCGATGTGGAAAAGATGGACTAGGTGACCTGCCGTGGCGGGATAGAGTTCGGATTGGACTTGGATCTTTCCGTATTTGGCAGATAGTCCTGTTTCGATAGAGTCGGCCTGGGAATCATCCTCGGCTGCAGAATGCCAACGGCTTTCCTGCAAGCGTTCCCAGAATTCCTGAGATACGCAGGTCACCCCGTGCAGGAGCCGATGAATTTCCTGCATAAACGCTTCTACGGGGAGAAAGCCGACCCTGGCCGAATAACCGAGTTGGTTTGCGAGCAGTTCCTGTTCCTCGAACCGTAGAACGCTTGTAGAATCATCGTTTAGAGCGCGAACCAGGCTCAACAGCCTGGTAAACTTCTTTTCCGCCTGTTGCAGGAAATCTACTTCTTGACGATTCAAATATCCTTGAAAAATGGCATCTTCGAGACATCTGATGTGCGATGCGATGCGGCATGCAAGGCGAATTGCCCCAATGTCCAAAAGGCCCCCGGGATTTTTAGCCAGATCCGGCTCCAACCAGCTCTCTGGTATTTGCAGCAGTGCGTTTCGAGACTGAACCGACTTATACAACTTCAAAAGGAATGATTCCCGATTCTTGTCGATGAGTGCCTCAAGTTCATCATCCAGTCGATCGACCAATTGCCGGGTACCGGAAACATATCTGCCCTCGAGGAGTCTAAGGAAAAACTCAAAATCGCCTTGAGCTCTCTCCAGCAGTCGGCTGATCTGACCTGTTTCCAGCTCGACCTGCCAGCCGGCTTCCTTCATGGGATCCGCTATCTCATTCACCCATCCATCCTCCCATGGAGACGATTCGGCCATGAGGATAAGAATGGAGACGGGTTGTCGAGGACCAACCAACCCCCGCCCAAAGGCTCCCATGCCGATCACCGCTCCGCTCGATCTGAATTCGACAGCATCCACTTTGAGGCTGTTAACCAGCCTATTGTAGAGCGAAATGATGGCAATCTCCAGCAAGCTGGTATGGCGGCTCAGCATTTCCTCGCTGCCGTCCTGGAGGATTTGTTCACGTTGTCTTTTCAAAGATTCGGAAATATTTTGCACAGGCTTTTCCTTCTCTTATCGTATTACACCTTGACCTCGCTCCGGATCTTTACTCACTGATCCTGGCCGCCACAAAAATTTTGGTGACTTGACTATACAAAACGACCACTCATTTTACAAACACAGTGTTGGTAGCATCACTAAAGCAATTTTTGTCCATCATTTAGTGGCGGCTGGAAGTGTCGCACGGCACATAAAGTGACAATGGCAAGTTTATTGCCGCGGTAAATTATAAAACTTGAAGGAGACCAATAACAGATTGATTTTAGTTGAATATTCATATTAGAGAGTAATTTTACTACCCATTTATTACCACCCAAAATCCCCCTTTACGCCCAAATATAAAAGTGCATGATAAAGGTGTAACCATGGAATAGATTTATCCCTCGGTGCATCGCAAGTGAACAGATTCGGAAGTTCTGAAAGAACTTCCGAATCTGTTGAATCTGTTCCAGGTTAGTTATCTATCAACGCTATTGCAAATAGCAGAAAGGGTTTCTAGTATGAATGCCATGCACCCTGAAGAGCGCCGAGAATTCCCTCGTTATGAAATCAAAGATGACGTTTACCTAACTTTCAGGCCAGACTTTGACAGAGTGGGCAGGATAAGGGATATCAGCGCCGGCGGGGCGGCCTTCGAGTACGTTCAATACACTAATCTAGCCAGTATTTCTGAGGTAGAAGTGGATATTTTTTCTCAGAGCAAAGAATTCCACTGGCCCAAAATTCCTTGTAAGGTTGTCTACGACCGCCCGGTCGAAAAGTATCCCAGCTTTGAAGGCATCGAAACTCGTCGCTGCGGCTTGAAATTTACGAATCTTTCCGAACAGCAATCGGCACAACTAAATTTTTTTCTGACAAATTTCCCACAGGATGCAGCCCTAAAATTCAGTTAAGGGTTCAAGTCAAACCAACTCTTCCAGCCTTGGCCTGAAGGAAATTCTTAAGACTATATTGGGTATCTTTAATTTTGAGTTTTTTCCGTATATTTTTCCGATGCGTTCTTACGGTGCTCGGAGCGATATTAAGCTGACCGGCTACTTCCTCAGTAGATAAACCATTCCTGATAAGAGAGGCAATCCGTAATTCGGTTGGCGAAAGGTTGGAAATTATTGTCGGATCTCTGCTAAAGCCGGAAGTTAAATCTTCAATTATTTGATTTACCACGAGATGTAACTCGGTAACATGTTTATCCGTGCCCGTGTGCTGCCGTAACTTGTCAACGACGGGGATGACGAGGGATTTAAGCTTGAATGCGATTTGCCTCTCTGCCTGCTCACGCTCCAAAGCAATGTTTTGAGCCAATATTGACAAAGCCCTGTTTGTTTCCATGAGCTGTTCATTAAGCCGTTCCAGCCGCTTCTTGTTCGACAGAAGCTCCTCCTGGTTTGTCTTCAGCGCCTCCATCAGCTTGCTGCGATTCCGTTCGGACTCCACCACATCTAGAGCCCGGCGCGCAGCATGGATTATCAGTTCCATTTCAAAAGGCTTTTCCAGAAAGTCGAAGGCTCCCAGTTTAAGGGCCTTTATCGCAACCTCTTTATCCGGGTATCCCGTCATGATGATGATCTTGCCCTCAGGGCAATGATTCGATAGATGCGGGACGAGATCGAGACCGTCAACACTTGACATACAAATATCCAACAAACAAACATCAAAATGATCGTTTCGGATATAATCGGTCACCAAGAGCGGATC
The DNA here is from genome assembly GCA_963781715.1 of uncultured delta proteobacterium. Taxonomy (GTDB): domain Bacteria; phylum Desulfobacterota; class Syntrophobacteria; order Syntrophobacterales; family Syntrophobacteraceae; genus Desulfoferrobacter. The sequence goes on along the minus strand of CAWAGW010000010.1, from coordinate 1,136,130 downwards.
AGAAATACTTTTGGACCTGATCCCTAGAGATAGGAATATCTCCTCTAAAACTTGGCAGATGCTCTCCTCGTCATCAATAATCAAAACGCGCATGTCGGCGAAGGGTTCCATTTTAGCTCCGGAGCGTAGTCCATCATTTATTGTGCTATGTGTACCATGGATAACCTAATGCTGTACGTTTTACCAAACGTCTTGAACTGGACAAATAAACTCTCTTGTTCTTTAGAGGCTATCAGAAAAAATAATAACAAGCAACTTGATTAACTGTCTTTTTAAAAGTTTTGGGGAGCAATCCTACCCCTTTTTTCCCTCACTAAATCCCCCTTGAATTCGAAAAAGATCAGAACTAGAGTTAAGATGCTATAAAAACAAAAGAATTCAAAATGACCCCAACAGGATTGGTCTTACAGTGTGATGGAAGGATGCCATTTATTACTGAAGTTGTTGCGTGAGTCGCATTTGGCGCCTAACTTGCGCGTAATTACAGTAACAAGACTGATGTGTTTAACACCCTAAGAAAGCCCGGTTAAGGGTAACGATGCATAGTAACGCTTGACTTCAGCGGGATAGTGCGAGATGGATGAAGAATCCATTGTCAAACACGAATACAACAATAGAGGGCCCAGTTCCATGCTGAATTGGTATTGTATTTATACAAAAACTAAACAGGAAGACTGGGTGGCCACAAAATTGGCCCAGTTGCCCGATCTAGAAGTTTTCAATCCCAAAATGAAGCGCAAAAAGTATCGTCGTTCCGGTGTAATAGATATACATCAACAGTTATTTCCCGCTTACGTTTTTGTAAGGTTCGAGCCTCAAAAGACTCATTATATTCACCTGATAAAATATACCAGGGGAGTCAAACGGTTCGTTGGAGATCGAGACGGCACCCCATTTGCCGTAAATGAAGCAATCATAGATTACATAAAATCTAGAATGAATGACGGATTCGTACATCTTGAACGCCCTAAGCTAGTCAAAGGTGACAAAGTCCTTGTCAACGATGGGCCATTCAGCGGATTGGACGGCATATTCTTGGAAGAATTGAAAGCGAAAGATAGAGTATTAATCTTGCTAAATACAATCCATTATCAGGCAAAGTTAGACATAAAGAGTGAATTTATTGCTAAAAGCATATAACTATTGCTAACACATATGTGTTTGTTTATGCACTCTTGAGGCCAAGACAGAACGCCAATCGCGTGACTTTGATCTTTACAGGAGCAGTGTGGAGGCTGTTCTTGCTTAGTGGAAAGGATATTTTGAGTTGCCCTTGGAACTGTTTTGAACAGTTAATGGCGGTAGCCTGTCCTCAAAACGAAGTGTCTGTTTTTGGAGGCATGAATGCAAATCTTTAGAAAGACAACATCGTTTCACTTTGGGTTTGGAACAGCAGTGCTTTTATGGATGTTTTGCCTTACGAGCTGCCAGGGCACTATGCCTATTTCCGAGACCCCTATGCCAACGGACCTGCAACCGACCTCGTCCGTGAGCCTCGGCCCAGGCGATGAGATTGAAATCAAATTTGCCTATGCCAATGAGTTCAATGAAACACAAAGGATCCGCCCAGACGGAAAAATAGAACTTCAGTTGATTGGAGAGATTACCGCAGCAGGGAAGACACCGGAAGAACTCAATAATGAACTCACTGGGCTTTATGCCCATGAGTTGAAACATCCACAACTTGCCGTTATTGTGCGATCTTTCCATGGCCGACGCGTTTATGTGGCAGGCGAGGTGAATAATCCAGGAGTGATAGAAATGCCCTCTAAAATGACTATTCTCGAGGCAATCATGCAAGCGGGCGGCTATAAAGTCGAGACCGCTGAGGTGAAGGACATCGTGATTGTGCGCCAGATAGATGGTCGCCGCTCCGCATTTGTAGTCAATCTGAAAAATGCCATCTCAGGCCAGGAGGTGCAAAGCGTCTACCTGGAACCACGAGACATTGTGTACGTTTCCCGCACACGAATAAAGAATGCCAACCAATGGATGCAGAATCATTTGTGGGACTTCATGCCACGCAATCTTCCATTGACGGTGGGAGTTGGTTTTTGAAAAAAGAAAGCAAAGATTAGGCCGCGAAGTGGTAGTATCAATTCGTCTCTATAAAATTTTCTTACAACATCTTATCCTACCTAAAAGTACAGCCTAATGCACTCTATCGAGGACACTCAAGAAACATCCCTTAGAGATCTATTCTTCTTAATTTTTAGGCAGAAGAAAAAAATCCTTTGCTTCTTTTTCGCAGTCGTAACTTTGGTAACGGCAGGCACCTTCTTGATGCCCGAAGTTTATCGATCTGAGGCCAAATTAATGATTCGATTGGGGCGCGAAAGCGTGACCTTGGATCCAACGGCAACTACAGGCAAAGTTGTTAATATCGGCCAAGAAAGGGAAAGCGAAATCAACTCAGAAATGGAAATCATCGGAAGTCGCGAACTGGCCGAAAAGGTCGTGGATGCATTGGGAGTAAAGACTATTATTTATGGCCCTCCGGCCAGAAATTCGGAAGCAGAGCCTTTGAGCAAGAAATTCAGCCAAGACATCAACCGAATTTTAAGAATTCCTGTAAACCTCCTGGTGCATTCATATCGCATGATCCGGGGCCCCGATCCATTGCGGGAACTCAAGGAAAGGGATTTGGCCATACGTCTCGTAATGGGAAACCTAAATATATTTCCCATCAAAAAGAGCAACATCATTTTTATTTCCTATGAGGCTGCGAACCCCCTATTAGCCCATGATGTTGTGAAAGACTTAATTGGTTTTTATTTAGATAAACATATTGCGGCTCACAGAACTGCCGGTTCTTATGAGTTTTTTGACGAACAAAGCAAACACATACGTGAATCATTAGCAGAAAGCGAAATGAGGCTCAACAAACTGAAGAACCAAACCGGAACGGGATCTATTGAGGAACAACGTAATATCCTATTACAGAGGATAGGAGATCTGAGAAAAGAGATCGAGGATACGCAATCATCTCTTGCAAGCTCGGTCGCCAAGGTCGAGGCCATGAAAGGTAATTTAGCAAAGATTCCAGAAACTCTTGAAATGGCTCAGACCACCGGCTGGCCAGGTTCTGCTGCCGACGAGGTGCAAAAGAGATTGAACGAATTGATATTAAAAGAACAACAGCTCTTGTCGACATACACAGAGGGAAGCATCCCCGTGCAGGAAGTACGCCGACAGATCAGGGAAGCTCGTTCATTGCTTCGAAAGACACAAGAAATTAGACAGGTTACAAGGGGAGTCAACGAAAATTACCAGCAGATGCAGAAGGAACTCTTGACTGAAGAGAGCAACGTTTCCGGACTCCTGGCTAAGTCGAATATTCTGGAAACACAGCTTGCCCAGTCAGAGTCTGATCTTAAAAAGTTGAACGATACAGAATTACTGTTAAAGAAATATCAGAGAGAAACTCAAATTCAAGAAAACAATTATCGCAATTATGCCGAAAGTCTTGAACAGGCCCGGATAGATAACGCTTTAGAAATGGAAAAAATTTCGAATATAAGCGTGATCCAGGCACCATCACTCCCCTTGAAACCTGTCTACCCTCGGAAAAAATTGAACCTTGCGCTGGGTTTGTTTTTTGGATTATTTGGAGGCCTTACACTAGCCTTGGTGTCAGAATATTTTGACCACACATTTAAGAAACCTGAAGATATCGAAAAGCGGTTAAAAATACCTGCGCTGATTGCCCTTCCTATATTAAAGATGGATAAGTCCCTTCCGGTGATTGAGGAGTTTTCAATATCCAATCTGCAGCAAAAGCATCTTCTGTTTGTTAACGAGCGATTCGGAAATTTAATACCCGTTGACAACACCCACCCAGAGAAAGCATCTATGTCTATTGGACCGGGCTTGAACAATTGTCAGGTTTTCTCTTTCACGAGCTGTTACAAGGGGGAGGGAGTCTCAACCGTTGCTGTTTTATTCGCTGCAACCCTTGCACGGCGAACCGACCGAAGAGTCCTCCTAGTGGACTGCAATCTACAAAAACCTTCTATAGGTCGATTGCTTGGCTTAAACCAGCAGGAAGGTCCCAGAGCTTTTTCATCGAGCAACAACCTCAACCTTGCCGGGACTATTGAACCCTCCTCTGTGGCTAATTTGGATGCATTGTGCAGCATGAATAATTCGTTTGCTTTAAATTTATCAACTTATAAGGCCCTCAACAACTGCATGGAACTTCTCAAAAGAGAGTACGCCTACATTGTGTTCGATAGTCCGGCTCTGGAAGAAGGGGCTGATGCGATATCTATAGCAAGACTCTCAGATTCAGTCATTTTGGTTGTCGAAGCTGAAAGAACCAACTGGGAAGTGGCGATCAAAGAGAAAGAAAAAATTCTGCAAGCCAATCTGGGGCTATCGGGAGTTATCTTGAATAAAAGGAAATTTTACATACCAGAGTGGCTATACAAGTCGATATAAAGAAATATCAAACAACAAGGCGAAGATCTCTCCTCGGGCTCCCGCAACCGATGCATCTATATTAGCAAAAGGCTGAACAGTTTAAGACCTCTCTGTTTCGGATTCCTCTCTAAAAATTATATGTGGCACTATAATTGCTTTAACCCTAACATCAAAACCAAAACTCCAAATTTGGAGGACAAATAATGAGGCCGGAAACCCTGATCAAGATGTTTCAAGAAACAAATGGAAGCACTAAAGAGTTCGTTTTTCCTGCCTCCAATTTCAAAGAGGTTGTCAGGCGAGAGAGAAACCGTTCTGACCGGCATGGCAATTTGTTCTCCATCATAGCCTTTGAAGCGCTAGACCCGAATGATTTGGAAATCCTCGAAGAGGATCTGATCCCTTATTTAACCGGAAGAATTCGAAGCACTGATTCAATCGGTTGGATTGATGTTCGGATGCTGGGAGTACTATTAACGGATACTTCACCGCAGGGCGCTCAAAAGTTCATTCAGCATTTGATAGATGAAGAAAAGCTTCGTAAGACATCGATAAACATATACATGTTCGCCTACCCATCAGACTATTTCCAATTCGAAAGAATAGCATGGGATGATGTAAATCGAGACAATGGCAACCGGCTTAAAGGTAGCTTTCGTATCCCGGCTAATCAAAATGTACAAACCGTTGATGTTCCCTCTGTCTATAGATTTTCTCTTTTACGGGGTCCCGGATTGCCCGTTTGGAAGCGCATCATGGACATTGTTGGCTCCACAATAGGACTTATCCTGCTATCACCGCTTTTATTGCTTATCGCTTTCATTATAAAAATGGGATCTAGCGGACCTGTTTTCTTCACTCAAGAAAGAATCGGATATTTGGGCAAGGTATTTACATTTTGGAAATTTCGAACGATGAAAGTCAATGCTGACAGCAGACACCACCAGGACTACATGAAGGAGTTGATAGACACCGATGCCCCCATGATAAAGTTGGACTCGACCGAGCACTCACAAATAATTCCTTTCGGCAGGATATTGCGAAAAACAAGTTTGGACGAATTACCGCAACTCATCAATGTTTTATTAGGTCAGATGAGTCTGATAGGACCAAGGCCCTGCCTGCCTTACGAAGCAGAAAAATATCTCCGCTGGCATGCCAAAAGATTCGATTGCGTCCCGGGGATGACCGGCCTCTGGCAAGTGAGCGGAAAGAACCAAATTACATTCAAGGAAATGATTCGATTAGACATAAAATACGCAAGAGAAATATCCTTATGGCTCGATTTGGTAATTCTTTTTAGAACGATACCCACCGTCATTGCCTTGGCTCTGGATCGTCCGGCAAATTTAAAGGAAAATTTCCATGCAGGAACCAATTAATATCGGTGTCATAGGTTGTGGGTATTGGGGACCCAATCACATAAGAAATTTTATCTCCATTCCCGCATCGACTGTAAAATATGCATGCGACCTGGATGAATCCCGACTTATACACTTAAAAAAAATCTATCCGACAATAGAGACAACCATCAATTTTGAGAAAATCATTAATGACCCTGAAGTGCAGGCGATCGTAATCGCCACCCCGGTTCACCTCCATTATGAAATAGCTAAAATGAGTTTGCTTGCAGGCAAACACACTCTGATTGAAAAACCCATGGCGTCGTCGGTTTCTCAGTGCACCGAGTTACTGAATTTAGCAGGCAAACTTGGTTTGACACTGACGGTTGGGCACACTTTCATCTACAGTGCTCCCGTTCGAAAAATCAAAGAAATAATTGCTTCCGGAGAACTTGGGGAACTCCTTTATATAAGCTCTAAGCGATTGAATTTAGGTCTTTTTCAAAAGGACATCAATGTCGCTTGGGACCTTGCTCCCCACGACATTTCCATCATTTGCCACATCCTTGAGAACCGACCAATATCTGTAAATTGTCAAGGAAAGGCGCATATCTTTCCGGGCATAGAGGATGTTACCGTTATGTCACTTGATTTTGAGAGCGGCGGCTTTGCAACGATACACAATAGCTGGCTCGACCCAAACAAAATTCGCAGAATGACTTTTGTCGGAACTAAAAAAATGCTGCTGTATGATGACTCGCAACCCTTGGAAAAAATAAAAATATACGATAAAAGCGTCGAAACCCCTCCTTACTATGATACTTTCGCTGAATTTCACTATTCCTATCATTATGGAGATACCTACTCTCCTCACCTGAACCAGATTGAACCGCTAAAAGAGCAAAGCTTGCACTTCCTGGATTGCATCAAAAATGGATCGAGATGCTTGTCAGGTGGACTGGAGGGACTCCAAGTAGTGCGAATTCTCGAAGCCGCTTCTGAATCTCTGAAGAATGGCGGAAACAAGGTCCTCATTGATTGGAAAGTTTGATGTGCGCCGGCCTTACGACCCAAAAGATAGCTGAAGACGTGAAACTGGGAAGTGATGTCAAAATCTTTGACTTTGTGAATCTATATGGCTGTGAAATTGGGGACAACACCAAAATCGGCACGTTTGTCGAGGTGCAAAAAGGCGCCAGAATCGGCGCCAACTGCAAAATTTCCAGCCACACATTTATATGTGAGGGTGTCACCATCGAGGACAATGTCTTTATAGGACACGGGGTCATTTTCACAAATGACACCTACCCGAGAGCTACCAGCCCCGACGGTCGATTGCAAACACAAGAAGACTGGAAGGTCGAGCCGACACTAGTCAAAAAAGGCGCATCCGTTGGTTCCGGAGCAACCATACTTAGCAACGTCACCATTGGCGAAAATGCAATCGTCGGCGCCGGCAGTGTCGTAACCAAAGATGTGCCGGCCAACGCCGTAGTTGCGGGCAATCCCGCCAAGCTTCTGCGGTACATTGAATAGAGAATCGGCTTTAGAAGCGCAGATCGGCGTTACTTTTCACGATTCCTTAAAGCTTAGCGCTCTGTGATACCAACGCCAAGTTTCTTGTCTTTTTGCGAAGATTTTTTCTTAAGCGTTTGTTTTCGCTAGCCAAACGATTGCTTTCAGCTTTGACCTTTGAGCTTTTGGCTGCAGCTATGCCGCGCTTTGCGTACTCCGCGGTAAATGAAAAGAAGATGGAATCCCAGACTCAAATCCCTTTCTTGGACCTCATCACCCCCCACCTCGAATTGGAACAGGAGCTGACGGAAGTCTTTAGAACGGCCCTACGATCGGCTGCCTTTATCGGCGGTCCTATGGTTGAGCAGTTTGAGAAGGATTTCGCCGACTTTTGCTGCACCAAATACTGTATCGGCGTTAACAGCGGAACTGATGCACTGAGATTTGCATTGATAGCCGCGGGAATTCAAAATAACGAAATCGTAATCACCGTTTCAAACACCTTCATTGCAACCACCGAAGCAATATCCCAGGCCGGGGCCGTCCCCTGTTTTGTTGACATCCATGAACAGACCTACAACATGGACCCCGAAAAGCTCAGGGAATATCTTGAAACACACTGCTATTTTGACCATAAGACCGGCAAGCCAATCGACCGGCATTCCGGTAAAATTGTTTCTGCCATCATCCCCGTTCACCTCTATGGCCTGCCCGCCGAAATGGATTCGATTCTTTCCCTTGCAGAAAAATTCAGCCTCACCGTCATCGAAGATGCCTGCCAGGCACATGGCACTGAGTATTTTTCTCAAAAAGACAATTTATGGAGAAAGGCGGGATCCATGGGCCTTGCCGCCGCATTCAGCTTTTATCCGGGGAAAAACCTTGGCGCCTGCGGGGAAGCTGGCGCTGTAACAACCAACAGTGAAGAAATTGCCCGAAAAATCAGAATGCTCCGGGACCATGGGCAATCCCGGAAATACCATCATGACATAGAAGGCTATAACGGCAGGCTCGACGCCATTCAGGCTGGATTCTTAAGCACCAAGTTAAAATACCTTGCTAAATGGAACAACCAGCGTCGGGAGTGCGCTAGCCGCTACAAGAAACTTCTTGGCGAACTTGATGGCATGGTTTTACCTTTTGAGCCCTCCTGGGCTGAGTCAGTCTACCACCTTTACGTCATCCGCGCTCGCAACCGCGAAAAACTGCAAAAGCACCTTTTTGAACAAGGCATTGCGACGGGCCTTCACTATCCCATCCCGCTGCACCGTCAAAAGGCATATGCAGGCCGCTACTTTGCCAAATGCCAGCTGCCCGTGTCGGAAAAAGTCGCATCCGAAATACTTTCACTGCCCATTTACCCCGGCTTGAGCGAGGACAATCAGCGTAGGATTGCAAAAGCCATCGAGATATTTTGCATCTAAAGTAAATTGATTACACAAATCGAAGTCATTGATCCGTTGCAATTCGAAGAGTGGGATGAGCTGGTGCTTTCCAGCGCAAATCATTCCTTTTTTCATTCCTCCTCGTGGTGCCGAACTCTTACAGATTGTTATGGTTTCGAACCAAAATATTTGATTCTCCGCGACAAGAACCGACTGATTAGTCTGCTGCCTCTTATGGAAGTAAACAGCTTCTTCACAGGAAAGAGGGCAGTGTCGCTTCCGTTTACTGATTTTTGTCAAATTGTAGCGAACCAGGAAAGCCAGTTCCGAGAGCTGCTAGGATCAGCCATAAACTGCGGTTCCAACCGGCAATGGAAATACATCGAACTTCGGTCACCGACTGCTCTTCTTGCCGGCAAAGACTATTACTCACAATATTCCACCCACATCTTGGACCTAACCAAAGGAGAGAATCAGACTTTTTCCGACTTTAAAAACAACGTAAAAAGAAACATAAATAAAGCTTATAAGGAAGGAGTACAAGTCAGTCTAAACCACTCTCTAAAGTCATTGATCGCCTATTACGATATGCATGTGCTCACTAGAAAGCGTCACGGTCTCCCGCCTCAACCACTGGAGTTTTTCATCAAGCTGCACGAACATACGATCTCAAAGGAAAAAGGTGTTATTGCGCTCGCTTCTTACCAGGGCCAAACTATTGCCGGTGGAGTCTATCTGCACTTCGGAAACGAAGCCATTTACAAATATGGCGCATCGAAAAGAGCATACCAGCATCTACGGGCAAACAATCTAGTCATGTGGGAAGCGATAAAATTTTACATCAATTCGGGCTTTGAGAGGTTCAATTTTGGAAGAAGCGATCCAGGCAACGAGGGCCTACTGCAATTCAAGAGGGGCTGGGGCGCTGTAGAGAAGAATTTACGCTATTATCGATACGATCTAGCCAGTGAGTCTTTCATTAAAGGGCAATCTCAGCGGTTGTCTCCTGAGCGGGTATTCCGAAATATGCCACTTCCCTTACTGAAAGGCGCCGGCAGATTGTTATACAAACATTTTGGGTAATTCTGGAACCGACTCTTCTTTATGTAACTCGTTGAGCAAGACTATTAGAGGCAACCAAAGGGGGATTCTTAGTCCACCGTTGCTGAAATTCATTTTATCCACATCTTTACCCAAAAAGCCGATGGATCTGAAAAAAACTGTCAGAACTTTCATCGAGAGTGATTTGGCTGGAGCCGAGTTCAATGGAAATATACGCGATGACGAATCACTGCTTGAGTTGGCGATCTTGGATTCTTTAGCCATATTGACCCTTCTGAGCTTCATGGACGAACAATTTGGGGTCTTGCCGACTGAAGAGGAACTGCTTGCAGAAAACTTTGAAACCATAAACAAGATCGAAAAGTACATCAAATCAAAACTGACACCATAGGATCCTATTTGGAGGTACACAATCAAGAACAGCATACTTTAGGCAGTCGTCACCATGAGAAACAGCGTCATACAATTCCTTTATGCTACTGTGTGCAAAAGCCCGGGGAAAATCGCCGTGATAGATAAGGAGGATTCCCTCACATTCACTGAGCTTTTTGTAAAGGCCTACGAAATATCCAAACTTCTCACGACCAGTACAACGTGCAATCAACCAATCCTTGTATATCTGCCCAAATGTTGCGCCGCCATAGTTTCATTCGCCGGAATTCTACTTTCCGGAAATTTCTATGTCCCGGTGGATGTCAGCTCCCCGAGGAAAAGACTTGCGGCCATCATCGGCAATATCAACCCTAAAAGCATCATAAGTACAAATGACTTCCGCGATCATTTTAATGAGCTGGGTCTAAACGATGACGGAATAATTTTCTATGATGGCCTGGCATTCGAGAGCCGCGAGACTAATATCCAAGAGATCATTTCGGAAACCCGCAAGGTAACTGATAAAATTATTGATTCCGACCCATGCTATGCCATGAGTACCTCCGGTTCAACCGGTATTCCAAAGCAGGTTGTGATCGCTCACCGAGGGGTAGCCGACTACATTGAATGGGCGGTTACTTGCCTTCAAGTCGGCACAGATGATTCAATAGGAAATCAGGCTCCGCTCTTTTTTGACAATTCCACATTGGACATCTATCTTTCCTGGGCGACCGGCGCCACTTTGCACCTGATTCCGCACGAATATTTCATTTTTCCAGCAAAACTCATTGAATACCTTGAAGAGAATGAGATTTCCTTTGTTTTCTTTGTTCCATCCGTGCTCGTCAATATTTCAAGACTGAACATTCTTTCACGCGGACGTCTGCCCAGGCTTGAGAAAATTATCTTTGCAGGCGAAGTCATGCCGACAAAGCACCTTGCATATTGGCAAAAACACCTACCAGGAAGACTCTACGCAAACCTTTATGGGCCAACTGAGATTACGGTTGACTGCACCTATTTCATCGTCGACAGGATTTATGAGCCGCACGAAAGCTTACCCATAGGGTATCCCTGTATCAATTCGGGAGTCCTTATTTTAAATGATGATGATCAGCTTGCTGTTGAAAATGAACGCGGCGAGCTATGTGTCCGCGGATCGTCACTGGCCCTCGGATATTGGAATGACGCAGAAAACACGAAAAAGGTTTTTGTCCAGAATCCCATCCAACCATACTATTTCGATCGGATTTACCGTACTGGAGATCTTGTCTACAGAAACGAACACGGACAGATCATTTTTGTCGGCCGAAAAGACAGTCAGATCAAACACATGGGGCATCGAATCGAACTGGGAGAAATTGATTGTGCATCTATGTCTCTTCCCGGAGTAAGCAAGTGCTGCACACTGTATAATGAAATCAAAAAAGAGATCACGCTCTTTTATGCAGCCGATGCAGAAGTACCGGTTAGTCGATTCCGTGAAGCTCTCTCCCAGATTCTGCCATCTTACATGATCCCAAGGAGATTTGTCTTCATGGCAAATCTTCCTTTGACTTTCAACGGAAAAATAGACAGACAAAGTTTGGTTCATGAGTTCTTTTAACATCGTAATCATGGGATTCGGGAAAATGCCGGCTGACTGCGCCCAAATCCTGTTGAATCAAAAAGTCACTATCGAAGAAGTCTGGGAAACAGAGGCAACTGCCTTCTCTGCATTGGAAGGGTTCTGCAAAAGAAAACGATTAGCGTACAAAAGACTTGGAGCAGATGCGATTTCCCAATCATTGGGACTCATTTCGAATCCTACAGTCATATTCAGTATCAACAACAATTATTTGTTTCCGGCAACGATCTTAGAAAAACCAAACCTGAGAATCATTAACTTCCACAACTCTTTATTACCATCCTATCGCGGCCACGGTCAGGTAATTTCAACATGGGTCATATACAAGGGTGAGACCAGGCACGGTGTAACCTGGCACTTGATTGATGGAAAACTTGATGGCGGCAACATACTAACGCAAGCGGAATTTATGATTTGTCGAGATGATACGGCATTAAGTGTCATGATGCGTTCCATCTCTTTAGGGATAGATTTATTTGCCGAGCACTGTCAACGATTCCTGGCTAGCCAACTGCTCAGGACAACCACAAACGACAAACTCTGCTCGCATTTATCGACTCAGTGATTTGCCCAATAATGGTCGACTCGATATCGCTTGGCCCTTTGATGAGGCCTGCCGTTTTTTGCGAAGCATGGACTATGGACATTTCAAAATATTACCTCATCCGGAGGTCGAAATTGGGGGAACTCTCTTCAGAATCTTGAAGTACACCATAGAAGCACATAATAATACAGTAACTTCGGGTAAGGTTGTCAGTTTGCACTCGGAATTGAACCCAGTCTTCGGCTGACCTCAGCTACGACGAAGGAACAATAAGAATTCTCCTGGAGAGACTGTCTCGTTATGAAAACTGAATTAGTCTCTATTCTGAAGAACATCAGGCCAGAACACGACTTTTTGGAATCAGACAACTTCATTGCAGACGGCTTGCTGGATTCTTTCGACATTGTAACTCTGGTAGCGGCTCTAGATGAACACTATGGAATTTCAATCCTGGGTGATGATGTAACTCCCGAAAATTTCAGGAACGTAGAAACCCTTGTCCGCCTTCTGCACCGCTACTCAATAAGTCATGAATATTAAATTTCGAAACAAGAGAATTTCGACAAATTCTGGCTGTGGTTCCAAAATATCGTGTCAAGTTTCTTGATGAAATAGAAAATTACAGGTTCTCCAGGCAAAAGAGCATTGATCTAAAAAAGGCCATTGGACTTGATGAACGAAGGATTGTCGAAGGAAATGAATGCACTTCGGACTTGTGCCTTTTCGGCCTCGAACATTTGATTTCACACAAGCACCTAAATAAAGATGAGATCAGTGCTTTGATTTTCGTTACCCAAACCCCGGACCATTTTATGCCGCCAACAAGCACCATAATTCATGGAAAACTGGGGCTTGATCGGGATGTGATCTGTTTTGACATTAACCAGGGTTGCGCCGGCTACATTTATGGACTTTTGCAGGCGTTTCTTATTTTGGAAATGCCGCAGATCAATAAAGTGGTCCTCTTGAATGGGGATACTTTGAGCCGATGTTCCAGCCCGCAGGACAGAAACGTTTATCCTCTTATTGGAGATGCGGGTTCTGTAACGATAGTGGAAAGATCAAACGACAGTAATCAGATTTTCATGAGCTTAAAAACAGACGGAAGTCGCAGTGATTGGCTGAAGATCCCTGCAGGGGGATTTCGTATCCCTTCCACCGAGGAGACGCGTAAGCTTAAGACTTTTCCGGATGGTAATAGGAGAAGCGAAGAACACTTCCGCATGAACGGCCCAGGCGTATTTACTTTTACGCAGACCGACGTTCCACAACTCATTCGGGAGCTTTTTCTATTCTCAGCAATACCAATGAGCCAAGTGGACTATTTCATCTTCCACCAGCCGAACCGATTCCTCCTCGACAAACTTGGCAGCAAGCTCGGGTTAACAAAAGAGAAATTGCCCAGCAACATTGTAGAAAAATTCGGCAATTCCAGTTCTGCAACTATCCCTTTGGCTTTATCTTTCAACATTGCACGTTTGTTGTTAAGAGAGACTCTGGAGATCTGCATGGCTGGCTTTGGAGTTGGACTCTGTTGGGGGAGTATTCTGATGTCGTTAGGACCGCTTGACCTTTGTGAACTGATTGAAAAATGAAGCTCAAGTATCTAATTCAAAAGCTGAAATTTCGCATCAAGTCAGAGGGGCTCGATGAGACACTTAAAATGCTTGTCTACTTGAATAGGAACATGATAGTAGTAGAGAAACAAATACATCCTGAAGAGCCTCAGGTGTTCGATGAATATACAGAATTTATCAGATTGAATAACCAGGACTTAAGACTGTACAAAAAGAAATCTGGAATCGAAAACTTATCGTATCATTGTCAGCAAGGGGCGGAGTGCCTGGCAGCGTTCAGAAATAATGAATGCATAGGCTATCAGTGGTGGACTAGAGACAACCGCTTTGCTGACATACAAAAACTGGGAATAAAACTTGCCGACGATGAAGCCTACTTGTTCGACCTTTTCGTATCCCCAGACTACAGAGGTACTCTGTTGCCCAAAATATTAGTTCAAGAAGTATTTGCCCATCTAATAACCGTTGGTGTAAATAAAATTTATGGATTTTACTTCTCTGACAACATTAAGGCCCTCTGGTGGCACAGAGCAATTTTGAAATGCAAAGAGCTAAAACGTTTAAAATCCCACCGTTTCGTCTGGGTCGAATGGACAGATGGAAAACTAAGACTGAGTGTTTAGCCAGTTCTCGCAAGATCAGAATATCACGCCGTGACAGCAGAACTGGTGATTGTTGGGGCTTTGAATCATCATCTGGAAAATACCTTTTGCGAAAGAATTTATGCGAGTGAGTTTACCCGCACTCAATTGTAACTACATACGAGTAGCAAGCTTTGTTGAAAATAGTCTAGAAGAAAATGGTTATAGCAAGGATAACTGCCAACAGGCTCACATCGCCCAAGCGTTAGCTTACAAGTTAAAAATGTAATCCTATGGTGGACAGAAATGAACCACACCGTTATAAGCACTTTCTATACGATGAAGCCAATCATCCCTCGCAGGCTTCAGATATTTATCAGAAGAGCAATGGCATTACGGAAGCAAAGCTTAATCACTGACATATGGCCCATCGATGAGAAAGCCGCGAAGCCTCCCACGAATTGGCAAGGTTGGCCGGGAGGAAGTAAATTTGCTTTAGTACTCACCCATGATGTAGATACGAAACGCGGCCATGATAGATGCCGTCTCTTGGCAGATATGGAAGAACGCCTCGGATTTAGATCCTGTTTCAACTTTGTGCCGGAGCGGTACGAAGTATCCCCGAATCTCCGGTCTGAGCTCCGAAGCCGAGGCTTCGAAGTAGGAGTTCACGGTTTGCTTCACGATGGTAAGCTATATCAATCGCGTGAGATCTTTAGCCAGCGCGCCGCCAAGATTAACAATTACCTTAAAGAGTGGAAAGCCGTTGGATTCAGATCCCCTTCGATGCACCACAACTTCGAATGGATAGGAGATTTAGAGATAGAGTACGATTCTTCTTCTTTTCGATACCGATCCATTTGAACCTCAGTCAGATGGCGTGGGTACGATTTTTCCTTTCATCATGCGGAACAGGTCACAGCATGGATACTACGTTGAACTCCCCTACACCCTTCCCCAGGATTTTACCCTGTTCGTGCTTTTGAAAGAAAGAAGCATTGATATCTGGAAGCGTAAACTCGATTGGATTGCGAGATGTGGTGGAATGGCCTTGGTCAACGTTCACCCTGATTATATGGCATTCGGAGGGAGAATTTCCAATGTAGACGATTATCCCGCGAGGTGCTATGAAGAGTTCATGAATTACATTCTTGACGAATACAGCGATCATTACTGGAACGCCCTCCCAGTGGAAGTAGCATATTTCCAGAGAGAAACCTGTACACACCATTTTGAGTTCTAAACAGACCTGGTAAGCGGAGGTCAAAAGTGATAGAGGTCATATGAAATGAGCTTTTCCAACACATGTTGACATCTAGAAAACAACCAACCATCGAGCCCTTCAGACTCGTTTCACAGCGTAAGAATTTGTGGTTAATAGGATCTCTATGTAAAATAGATCAACCTCGAACCTCTATCATCTTCGGGCCTCCAACGTGTTGCCTTTCGCGATGGTACTAAAAATGTGCTGGGAGCGTCTGCCATTCTAATTTAGCTGCCCCTCTTTTTTCTGAGTAGCAAGTGGCAAGTCCTCTCCCAAAAGCCGGTCAGAGTTGGCCTAAGAGCTTGTTTTGGAATTCGCCAGTGCGGCCTCTTCAGCAGTCACCGGACAAATAAGAGCCACTGAGGCAAGGTAGTCTGGAAAACAGACTACCCTAACCTCGGAGGCATACTATGGAACGAAGACAGTACGACACTGATTTATCGGATGCACAGTGGTCATTAATTTGTTCATCAATGCTCCACGACGTTCTCTGCGGTGGACCTGGTCGCGCACGACAAGTGTGTTTGCGGGAAATCCGCAAGGATTATGAGCAGCTCACTGAAACAAGTGAAACCCTGGCACAAATCAGTATGATTCACCTTATGCTCCGTCGGTTAGCGCCGTCATGAAATTATTCCAAAACAAGCTCTAAGAGCAATCCCAGGAGAGCGGTTTCAACTTTATTCCGGATCTGACTATTCAGCATTATGGACATCGAATACTATCTATGTGTTATACTGACATTATTTGTCAAAAGATTAGCCTAAGTGCCTAAGCTTGGACAAACGTATTGCTACACCTTTGATCCATGAATCCCTGAATCAATCATTTGTAAGTATTACCCGAGTCCTACAAGTACCCTGAAAAGACTACTTTAGAACAAAGAGGAAATCTATGTTCTGCTCAACTATCATTCCAACTATAGGCAGGAGCAGCCTGTCGCGTGCCGTGAAGAGCGTTCTCGATCAAGGCTTTGAAGAAGATTTTGAGGTCATTGTAGTCAACGATTCAGGAAGACGATTGCCACACGAACAATGGCAAATCACGGATCGTGTCCAAGTCATTAACACAAATCGCCGAGAAAGATGTTTTGCCAGAAATGTTGGCGCTGCAGTTGCCAGAGGTAAGTACCTACATTTCCTGGACGATGACGATTGGATGCTACCAGAAGCATTTTCAGCACTTAAGGAAGCCAGCTCAAATTCCAAGGCAGGGTGGATTTACGGAGGCTGCAGGCTTTTGAAGCGGGACGGTACTTTTATAACTGACTATCATGTAGGCCTCGAGGGGAATTGTTTTGTACAAGTAATGACGGGAGAAGTGGATTCCTATTCCCGCATCTTTCATTAGATCTGATCTTTTTTTCTTAGTTGGTGGTTTTGATCCCCAGTTCACTATATATGAAGATCATGACCTGTGCAGGCGAATTTTATATAGAGCCAGTCTGGCAAGCTCGGCTACTATTGTTGCATGCGCTCTAAGGGGCAGTGAATCAACGACCACTGATTTTAGCCAAGGTGATAAGTGCAGAATAAAATCAAGAGATAGGATTTTAGGAAGGCCTAAAGCGTTTTCACGAATGTTAGAATCCGCAGCATCAGATTACTGGCACGGTAGGATGGTGAGGGCTTACCTAACTTGCGTAATTCTGAATCTCATAGATCACCAGATGCTTATCGCATTGAGTCGTCTCTTGTGTGCTTCGGGAGCATTTCTAAAAGCTGGGTTTAAGCTCCTTTCTAAGGAATTTTGGCGAGGATTAATCTACGCTCATTCCAGAGTTGGTGTTTTTTGAAGATATTTTATCATAGTGAAATTGTTGCAGGGCTCTTTAATCCACCTTTTATGAAACTTCGTGACAGTCTCCATTTAAAACTCCCTCTCCTATGAGGGAGTGGATCGAGGTGAGGGTGAAAGTCATTGAATCTACACCCCCCCCCCACTTGACCTCTCCCCCTGAGAGAGGAAAAGGGCGAGATTCGCGACTTAGACCTTATTGGTTTCATCCACGTTCGAAGCCCCATCCTAAATGGGGCGGCGCAACTAGATTCTGGTTTATTATGATGAACGTAATATCCAGGGAAGAGAGCGAAAAGAGTCCCTCTGACACGGAAATTGATCGATGGAAGCTTAAAGGGAATTTTCTGGCGAACTCCGATGAATAGCAGACCAAGTCGCTTTATCTTATCAGCACTGCCATTGTTCATAAGCAACCTCTTGCACCCTGCCGGGCTGGGCCGTGACGATAAAGTACGAACGAGATTCAGCAGAAAAGAGTGTACTCGAGAGAAAGTACTGAAATATACATCCCACCTTTCATTTTGGCAGAGAAATTCCAGAACCGAGAAGTTCTCTTGAAATCATGCCGTAGAGACCTGATTTCTTCTAATCGCACTTAGAT
Organism: uncultured delta proteobacterium; assembly: GCA_963781715.1. Taxonomy (GTDB): domain Bacteria; phylum Desulfobacterota; class Syntrophobacteria; order Syntrophobacterales; family Syntrophobacteraceae; genus Desulfoferrobacter. The sequence goes on along the minus strand of CAWAGW010000010.1, from coordinate 1,118,037 downwards.
TTATAAAGGATCTATGTTGAATCGAGAGAAATTTGATGTTGTCGTGATTGGGTCGGGAGCATCCGGAACATACGCTGCCAAGGAACTGACCGAACGTGGCATGAGGGTGCTGTTGCTTGAAGCAGGTCGTGACATTCATCCAGACAAGGACTTTCCGGGCAGAGAAATAAGAGATCGGGGAGCTTTGGACCGTTTTGAGGCTGCACTTAGAGGACAACATATTCAGTGTCGCTGTACTTCTTTTTCCGCCGCTACTCGGCATTTTTACGTAAATGACAGACAAGAACCCTATGTTGTACCGCGTGAAAAGCCTTTCTATTGGTTCAGAGGAAGACAACTCGGTGGTAGGTTACATGTCTGGGCTCGGGGTGCATTAAGGATGTCGGATAGGGAGTTCAAGGCAGCGAGTCATGACGGTTACGGCGAGGACTGGCCGATTTCGTACAAAGACCTTGCTCCATACTATGACAGGGTCGAACGTTTTCTCGGGGTACATGGGATGAGTGACGGTCGCTCAAACCTTCCTGATGGCATCTTCATCCCTCCCCTTCCAGTCAGCCCGATGGAAAAGGCATTCAAAACGTTAATTAAAGGGAAATGCCCAGAGCGAGAGCCAGTCTTCGCCCGGCTAGTTCGTCACAATCGATCCCGAATTCCACTACCGCTGCTCGCCGCTCAGAGGACCGGACGTCTTGTGGTTAAGACCAATCTCATCGTTAGCCAAATAATCATAGACAACGATTCGGGAAGGGCTAAGGGCGTCCTTTGTGTGGATCGGCTCAGCAAAACGGTTACGGAAGTAAGAGGCAATATTATTGTTCTGTGTGCATCTACTATTGAAAGCATCCGCATCCTCTTGAATTCAGCCTGTGAGAAACATCCTTTAGGGTTAGGAAACTCTTCGGGGACACTTGGCCGTTTCATCTTTGATCATGTGATGGTTTCGAAAGTTGGTTTTGTTGGATCAAAGTTGCTTGATCGCTATCCTTTAGGGACCAAGCCAGAAGGCGATATGTATGATTTCGCTGATGTGGGTCTTTATCTCCCAAGCTTTCGCAACGTCAAAGAAAGGCACCCTAAGTTTATCAGAGGTTACGGCATGAGTTGTCGGATCGGGATGAACTCATCGAGATGGTGGTTTCTCGCTTTTGGCGAAATGTTACCTAGATTCGAAAACAAGGTTACCCTACACCCAACTAAGAAAGATCATTGGGGCATCCCTGCGGTAAGAATTGAGTGTGCATATTCATCGAACGAACATGCGATGATTGCGGATATGCATGGGACAATGAGTGAGATGGCAGAAACCAATGATCTTAACATCAGAAGCATAGCAGAATTTCAGACAGGTAAGTATTTACTCTATCGTTTGTACCATCCGCTGATATTTAGGCCCAATGGGGCATATTATCCAGGTGCATCTATTCACGAAGCCGGCGGTGCGAGAATGGGCTCGGATCCGAAAAAATCAGTCTTGAATCGTTTTAACCAGTGTTGGGATATCAAGAATCTATTTGTCACAGATGGTGCCTGTTTTGTGTCCTCTGGCTTCCAGAACATAACCTTGACGATTATGGCTTTGACCAGTAGGGCCTGTCATTACATAGCGGAGGAGTACAAGAAGGGCAATCTCTGATGAGACTTTCTCAATGAATCGTTTCCGACATATATTCAGATTTTTCAGGCGATTTGGAATGCTTGGAGGGCTTCAAGCTCTATTGGCTACGAAAAGAGCAAGGGACGTGATTCCAAGATGGCCCATCTACGACGACAGGGAACTAGCTGCAGTGCAAGCCGTTATAACTAGCGGCAATTGGGGCGGGATCCCATATCCCAACATTCATACTTCCAAGTTTGCCAGAGATTTTGCAAGGTATCATTCGGCTAGATACGGAGTATGCACCAACAGTGGTACTACCGCATTGAATGTTGCCTTTAGGGCGCTAAAGCTCAAGAAAGGCGATGAAGTTATTGTACCAGCACTTACCTTCGCCGCAACGGCAACCGCAGCCCTGGAAATTGGAGCAATCCCTGTATTTGTTGATGTTGACCCCGAAACGTGGTGCATCGATCCAGATAAGGTCGAGGATGCAATAAGCAGTGCAAGCAAAGTAGTCGTTCCTGTCCATTCAGGCGCACAGATGGCTAATATGGACAGAATCGTTGATATCGCCCGAAAGCACAATCTCAGAGTTGTTGAAGATTGTGCACATATGCATGGAGGTAACTGGAAAGGCAGGGGCGCAGGCTCGATCGGTGACCTTGGTTGTTTCAGTTTTCAGTCCGGTAAACTAATGACGTCAGGCGAGGGCGGCATCATCATCACCAATGACTCTGAATTAGCTTGGCGTTGTGATGCAATCGTAAACTGTGGTAGGATCCCAGCAGACAAAGGAAGCGCTCAAACTGTCTTGGGATCAAACTACCGCATGACAGAGTTGCAAGCTGCCATCCTTGCGGTTCAGTTGGATAGGTTTCCACTTCAAGCAAAGTTGCGGTCGGAAAATATGCAATATATGTCATACCGATTATCACAGATCGAAGGAGTTGATCCGCTTAGACTGGATAAACGAATGACTGTTAAATCAGGTTATGTATTCAATTTTAAATACCGATCCGAGCTCTGTGGGGGCGTTTCCAGAGAAAGGTTTGTCGATGATCTGATTCGTTCGGGGGTAATGATTTATACTCCAATGTATGTTCCGGTCTATAAAAGTCCTGAGTTTGGTTGGAAAGGAGCTGCGGTTGAGGTTGATTATTTAGCAACTTTTTGCCCAGTGGCAGAGGAAGTAGCAAGCAAACTTGCGCTCTGTATACCTCACCCCGTATTCCTGGCAGATAAGAGTGAAATAGACCGAGTACTTTCTGTTATTGAAAAAACACTGGAAAGCTATAGGAAAAGACAATAGTAAGTAGATATTGCTTAACTGCAATGCTCGGATCAATATTCTTTACGACTCGAAACAAAAAATAAATAGAGAGCTAGTATTTCAGCAAATCATGGCTGCAATTTGATTGACGTTACAAATGATTACTGTTGCAGAGCTTCGACCTCTGAAAAGGCTAGCCGACTAAGTCACGATAATGGACATCGTATTTTTCGATTTTGACAAAACAATTACTAACATTGATACCTTACTTCCTTTTGCAATTTTTTTGACAAAAAAAAGACGCAAACTTAAGGGGTTTATTCCAGTTGTGAATTCTCTGGTCTTGCTGAGAGCGCGGAAAATCTCCAACACTCAATTTAAAGAGGACTTTGTTTTTTGGCTGCTGAAAGATGAAGCGGTGGATGCGATTCACCGATATGCCGAAGAGTTTCTTGACCTATATATGCATAGATTTATTAACTTAAACATTTTCACCATCCTAAAGGAACATCTATACAGAAAAGATGAGGTCTGCATTGTATCTGCAAATTTCACTTTCTTTCTCGCCGCTCTTAAGCGATCATGGAACCTAGCAGACATCGTCGCCACCGAGGCCGATATACTAAATGGAGCATTTACCGGACGAATAAGGGGCAAAGCTTGTCATGGCAAAGAGAAGCTGCTCCGGGTGATAGATCGGTTTGGTGAAGAGAGGGTAAGGAATGCAACAGCGTATGGCGACAGTAGAGCTGATTTATTTCTTTTGAATTATGTTGAGAGAGGCATGCTTGTTTTACCTCGATCGACGTTTTTGGAGAAATTAATGGCTCATATTAATCTCTTTCTTGAGATTTATTTCAGGCACAATGGGTTTAAGAGGTAGAAAAAAGACCTTATTTCCCTACCCTTCGATTGTATTCAAAATACGGCATGGTTGCAAAATACAGTGCCTTCAACCAATGGCTTCTCCATGAGTCCAATTTTGCAAAAGCAGTGGAGAGAGGCGACTGTAGTCTCATTTGATCTCTTTGACACTCTGTTGGTACGAGCCGTCTATTATCCACACCACGTGTTTTTTTTGGTTGGGAGAAGGGCCGCTGAACTCTCAATATGTTCTGTCCCCTGTTTTGTTAAGGCTCGGATGGTAGCCGAAAAATTCGCCCGTATGTGGACTCGCCTTAGTCCGAGGAAAGAAGAAATTCAACTTGAAAATATCTACCGACTACTCGGAACAATCGTTCAAGCCAATGGCAACACAATAAGTTCAATCATGGATAAGGAACTTCTTGAGGAAAAACGGTTAACCTATTTAAATCCAGAATTAACAGGCGTTATGGAAACGTGTAAGAAGAGCGGCAAACGCACGATTTATGTCAGCGATATGTATCTTCCATTCGATCATGTCTTCACCTTACTCAAGGAAACTGGTTTGGCTTCATCCACGGATCAGCTTTATCTTTCAAGCTTTCTGGGAAAGCGAAAAAGGTGGGGCAGTCTTTTTAAACATGTCCTTAGCGAAGAAAATATTCCTCCGGGTAAGCTCCTTCATATAGGGGATAATCTTTATCACGACTGCAAGATCCCCTCAGAGCTGGGGATCAAAACGGTCCACTACCGAAGAGCTATTCCACAGCCCCCTTGGCTATCTCCAGTTCCTAAAATGAATTTTGCTGCTGGAATACTGCGAAAAGCAGCCGACGACACATTTGTCGAATCTTTACGCAATACAGGGGATGAGCCTTTATCTATGTTAGCCTCCTATGTCGGAGGACCGGTGCTTTTTTTCATTTATGCACTGGGTTATGCGCAGAGCTGATAAAGAAGGAATTAAAAGGCTTTATTTTTTGGCTAGGGACGGCCAAATTCTTCAAAAGATCGGTGAAGTCATCAACAAACATTACGCATATAACATTGAGCTGCGATACATATATTCTTCACGCCACTCGTGGATTCTACCATCCGTTCTAGACATCGAAAACATCGCCAATGAATCCGTCCTCTTCAAGTTCAGTAAGACACTTACGCTGCAAAAGCTGTTTCTCCGGTTTAAGATTGAAGACATGAAAGCTGAGTGGCTGAGTCCAAAGATCGAGGCAGCGGGGCTAAAGGTCGATGAACCTCTCAACATCATGACTATCGGCAGAGCCAAAAAGCTCTTTTCCGACGCAGAAATCCTCTCGCATATCCAAAAGCAAGCCCATGATGACTTTGAGCTTGTTTCCGGCTACCTCAAGCAGGAAGGGTTATTTGAGGACATTGATTATGCCGTTGTTGATATTGGGTGGAGAGGATCACTGGCCAGTGCACTCCGGAGGCTGTTCATAAAAAATAATCGCAGAACAAAGGGAGTAACTTTTTTCTTCTTCGATCTTATAGGCAAACCCGAGGTATCGCCACTTGACCGACTTTTATCCTTTCTTGCCACAACCAATAACCGCTGCAGGAGAACTCTGCGCGGCGAGATAGAAATACTCATGGAACTTTTTACAGCTGCAGATCATGAAAGCACCTATGGGTTTGAAAAAAAGACCGAAGTTTACCAACCTGTGTTTATAAAGGAAGACCTGTCGCCGGCTCTCAAATGGGGTCTGGATAAACAACACCAGATTTTTCTCAGGTTTGTGCGAAGTCTTTTAGAGAATCCATGTTTTGAGGAAATTGTGCCCGAGCATTTTTACCGCATGAGCCTTTCAGATTTTTGCCATTTCCTGACCCACCCCACCAAAGAGATAGCGGGAAAGGTCTCCAGATTCCCATATAATGTTCAGCAAACTCGGCAACAAGAAGACGAATATAATGTCGTCTGTTCTCCTTTCAGATTTAAGGACTTCAAAACTCTTGCCGAAAATAGGAATATAATAAGACCAGATGACCTATGGATGCAGGGGAGCTTGGCTCTCACCACTAACGCCTTTGTTCGACTCACTTTTAGCTTATTTTATAAAATATTAGCCTCTCCCCCCATGAGATATTTGGAAGACAAGATTAGACAAGTGATTTGATCTCCCAGATGACTAGATGACATTGCGAATTGGTCTAGACATTTGGGGACTTAGCCTTCCTAATTAACTATCGAATTAACGGGCCGCTCAAACTATGCCATTCGAAAAGCAAACCCACAAAATTCCTTTGTTCCTGCGCCAAATTTTAAAGAAAGCTCTATTTGATTGGGCCAATCGAGGTTTTCGGCCATACATTAAAGAGTTCATAATTGGTGGTGAAAAAGTGCCTTTCTTTTTGGCGAATAGAATTGCGGAGAATTGGTATCAGGACAGCTGGTGGAGAAATACAGATGTCCAGTTTCTACAAGAGAATGTAGTACAACCAGGAAAGACTGTCATTGATTGCGGCGCCCATCACGGTGCAATGACAATCCTATTTTCAAAGTGGGTTGGGAGATCTGGCAAAGTTATTGCTATAGAACCGAACCCAACGAATTTCGAAGTGTTAAAAAAGAATATATTACTCAATAAGCTTGAAAACGTTGAACTAAAGAATGTCGCTATCGGTGCACAGGAGGGCTCACTTTTAATCACAAAAGAAACGGACTCACAAATAGCAGGAAACTTTGGGGTGGGCATACGAGTACCAGTGATTTCACTTGACAGTTTTGCAGACAGAAAACCGTACCTTGTTAAAATAGATACGGAAGGGTACGAAGGCGACGTTATAAAGGGATGTTCGCGATTATTGCAGCAGCAATCAAATCTTGCCATTGAAATTCATCCCAAGGCCCTTCCACGCTATGGTTATAATATTCCATCAATTGTGAGTTTAGTCGGCGGCTATGATTACCATTTGTTTATACTTTTGCCAGGGGCTTCATCAGTAATCCCTTACACGGGAGAACAACCCGATGTAAGATTCCATCTCTTCTGCGTCACGGAAACGCTAAAAAGTCGTAATTTTCTTTAGCTGCTAAAAGCTTACCCAATCTGAACTTTATTTCAATTCAACTGCTCAGCACCACCGGTAAAAGGCGATAGGAATTAGTAGGTAGAGATCTATACGATTAAGGATCGGCGAACACATCGCCCACGACCCCTCTAACAATTCCAGCATTCCCGGCGAAACCGGTGGGTTGCCACTGCCCTTGGAACACTCAAGTTTTGCTTGTCTCACTGATCGTCGAACCGGTGGCACACCAATTTGAGTCAATAAAGGAATAATGTTGACAGGAAAAATGAAAGACGGGCATTCACCCGCAAGAGAGGTTCACCTTGGAGAGCCGGCAGTTTAGAGATGTGGGTCTTTTTGTCGCTAATACCGTAGCATAGCCTTTGCTTCTCTCCGGGGCACGGCTGCACAGCTGTGAATGGAAGTGTCTACCCGGCATATCATCGGGACCTTGGCTAGTTCTAACCTTGTATCTGTTTACCTTACTGGCAGTTCTAGCAACAGATGCCATCTTTGCAGCTCTTCAGTCATCCCAAGGTTAACCGAAAATGTGTATGGTAATGGATTCCAAAATAAAAAAAGCAGATGTAATAATATCCAACGCTTATAACCGTATTGGTTACAATATCCTGCGCAGTCTATTTAACAATGGCTTGCAGGTAGGGATTGGCACCGATCAAAATTCTGGGATGAGTGCTTACTCGCGCTACAAATCATTCCATTTCTATCATCCTTCTCATCGCCATTGCCCCACAATGTTCATCGAAACAATTAGGCAGATCCTTGTAAAACATAATCCAAATGTTTACATGCCTTCAGATGAAGATGCTTTTATCATCGCAAAGTATCGCGAAAAGTTCAGTCATATCCCTGTACAAATTCCGATTGCCACTTTCAACACCTTAAGTCTATTAAACAACAAGAGCGAAGCTACTAGACTGGCTAATTCCATTGGGATACCTACGCCTGACACTATAGTTGTCAAAAGAGAAGATGATTTAGCTGCTTTTCTTCGGGAATATGGTGAACCTATAGTCCTCAAGTTGCTCGAATCATCTGGAGCGCACGGCGTATTTTATCTAACTGTCAAGAATTGGCACCAGACGCTGGATTATATACACACCAAACTCCATGCATCCTTACGATCTTTCATTGCCCAGAGATACGTAAGTGGAATCGGGTATGGAGTTTCCGTGTTACTGAACAATGGAAAGCTAATAGCAGATTTCACCCATAAGCGACTCGGAGAAGTCGTCTTTTCCGGTGGGCCAAGCTCGATAAGAGTGAGTACAAGAAATCCTATGATGCAAGAATATGCACATTCCCTATTAAGTCATCTGGGATATCATGGTGTTGCAATGGTGGAATTCAAGTACAATGAGAAAACCAAAGAGATCTGGTTTCTCGAAGTCAATCCCAGGTTCTGGGGTTCCCTTGGATTAGCCGTAAAGTCGGGAGTTGATTTTCCCTATCTGCTATACAAAGTGGCCAGAGAAGGAGATGTGAAACCGGTCTTAAATTACAAACTGGGAGTCCGAGTTCAGTGGATAATGGGTAGTATCTTAGGTGCCGTAGATGAGTTGAGATCGACGGCAAAGGCAACTGGTTTCAAACAAGTAATAACTAAAGCAGACGCTTTTGATGATTTCTATCCTGATGACCCATTTGCATTCTTGGGTCAAGCCATTTCTGCCCTGAAAAAGAAATATGAATCGAGCAGAAGGATCACGATGACATAATAGCAATCTTCACTGACATCAGCGTGCGCCAGAGCACAGCGTATGTCAGAGGTGCATGGATTCCACAGCAACTTTAGGCCACGATAAAGGTGAGCAGTAAAGCCGGAAACGTTTTGGAGCAAATAGGTAATACTAGTTGTGATGCTTTCTTGGTGATATGGCTGAACTGCCATCTCCGCGATTTCAATTTGTAAAGCAGCCAGGGGTGGACTGTTTAAAGGGTCGAGATGAATTTCATCGGGGGAAAACAAAGAAATCCGAAGCTTTGTATGGTCGTATTTTCGCATTTCCCAGGCGATGTACGTGTGCGGAGAGAAGCAGAGGCTCTGGTAGAAAAGGAAATGAGCGTTCATGTAATCTGCCTCCGGGGATGTGACGAGAAGAAGCATGAGATAGTCAACGGTGTGAGCGTGTATCGAATATCTTTAGATCAAAAAAGAGCAGGTATTTTCCGATATCTAGTCGAGTACGGCTTTTTCATAGCGGCAAGCTCTGTTTTATTGTCTTTGCTCCATAAATCGGGACGCTATCAGCTGATACACGTGCACAATATGCCTGATATTCTTGTTCTTTGTGCCACCGTGCCAAAATTGACAGGCTCCAAGGTTCTTCTGGATCTCCACGATCCAATGCCCGAATTGTTCATGTCAAAGTACGATCGGAACTCCTCAAGTCCAATGATAAGGATGCTAAAATTTCTTGAAAAATTGAGCATATCGTTCGCCGATCTTGTAATTACGCCTAATATTTCATTTCACGATCTTTTCATTTCGAGAGGATGTTCTGCAGACAAGATCCATATTGTGATGAATTCCCCGCAGGAAAATATTTTTCAAAACAGAAGTGCAGAAAAATCGTATTTGCAGGAAATCGAAGGAAAAAAGTTTGTGTTGATGTACCATGGACTAATAGTGAATAGACATGGCCTCGACATAGCCATTGACGCGATTTCCCTCGTCAAAAACAAAATCAAAGGCCTTGAATTTCATATATACGGCGCCGGTGACGAATCTTTTTTGGATCGGATCAAAAGTCAGGTAAAAGAACTGCGACTGGCAGACATTGTAAAGTTTTACGGCTCGGTACCCCTGGAAAAGATCGCCGATGCCGTTTCCAGTATGGACTGTGGGATCGTTCCCAACAGGATGGACCCGTTCACGAACCTGAACTTTCCTACGAGGATATTTGAATGCCTCAGCGTTGGCAAGCCCGTGATAGTTCCAAGAACTCAGGGAATACAGGATTACTTCGATGAAACGTCGATGCTTTTCTTTGAAGCAGGAAATGCCGCAAATCTAGCCATGAAAATCCTGGAGGTCTATGAGGACAAACAGCTGATCAAATCAAAGGTTGAGAAGGGATCGAGAGTATATCGTCGATACCGTTGGCAATTACAAAAACACACTCTCGTAAACCTTGTGGAACGATTATGCAAGGATGGTGATGCCGCAACCGAGGCGATTGATGAGGTCTGCAAACTTTGAATAAGGCTAACAAGGCTCGGATTGATAAATGAATAGAAGTTTTACTACCAACTTCCTAAAGAACATTGCATCTGCATCACTAGGAACATGGTCAAGTATTGCTTTCCATTTCTTTAGCATAATTATAATCACCAGGCACTTATCAAAGGATGCCTTTGGGCTTTATTCGTTAGTTCTGGTCGTATCCAATTTCTTCGGCATCCTGGCAGGGCTGGGTCTTGATTTGACATTGGTTCATTTCAATTCCTCGAACAACGACGCCGAGCGAGAATGGCGCGCATTCCCAACGATATTGTTAACTCGAACGATATCTTTAGGACTCACTACTGTAATCTTCTTATGCGTTGGACCCTTTATCTTGCCTTTTTTGGAAGCCAGGATCCACCACTATATACTTTACATAGCTGCGATTTTCTTTCTTTCGAGCTTCAGGGACTTGTTTTATCGTTTATTCCAAGCATTGCATGAATTCAAGAGATATGCTGCAATACAAGTCCTTTCCGCCGCCTTAAAATTCAGCCTAATACTTTATTTATCTTATTCGGGTAGGCTTGATTTATTGAACCTGCTCCAGATCGAAATCATGACGATAGCGGGCGTGCTGATCTTTCAGTTTTTTCCGTGTGTGCTCAAGCAAATCAGAAAAGCACAAATCAATGCGAACTCCCTGAAGGAATTGAAACAACTAATGCGTTTTAGTATACCTTTGTACTTGAATGACCTGCTGACCATCTCGTACGATAGGATTGATGTCTTTATGATTGCAGCATATCTAGGCCCTGAGAGCATCGCCTACTATGAAGTTGCAGGCAAGATACCTAGCGCGTTCACAAGAATGTTTCAATCATTTGTCCTTGTTTATTTTCCAAGTTTATCCGGTTTACTAAAAAGTGGCGACAAAGACGATGGACAGAAGATGATGAACCAATCATTGATTCTTCTTTCTGTTGTAATCTTGTTTCTGGCATTATTAGTCTTTTTATTTCGCAGGCAAATCATATCTTTGGTTTTTTCAGAGAAATACTTGGCTTCCTCATTGGCCTTTTCGTTATTGATGCTCAATTTCTACTTACGTGCAATCTCCAACATCATGGGTTATTCGCTGGTATCAGCTGGTCACTCCGCAATTCCCGTAAAGGTGAACGTCATCTCCAGTATTATCAATATCCTTGGTAACATAATCATGATTCCTGCCTTTGGTTTTATTGGTGCTGTCTATTCCATGATCCTTACAAACACTTCTTCGCAGTGTTTCTATTACTACAATCTAATCAAGAATGGGTTCTTGCCGGATCTGACCCAATACCTTAAGCCTTTGGTTGCACTGAGTTTTGCCATCGCTCTTCACGAAACAATCGGGCATGATATAGCGCCTATGGCAGTCTTATGTTTGGCTTTGTACTTAGTAATCTGTTGGATGCTTGTTAAAGAATTCAGGGACATATCGAAGGCTACATTTAACCTTGTTCGCTACAGGATCAGTCCTACCAAATCAATGTAGATAGAATCTGATGATAGCATTCTTTCTTATAAAGTCTCAATTCTGAACCAATTTATTAAACAGCGCATAAACGAGATTCAACTTACTTATGGGCATTCTGGCCGCTCACGATAAAACCCATCAGCAGCATATCGAAGACATTATTGCTAAGGCGTCATTCCTATTCTATTTATTTTTTATCTTCTTCGGCACAACGCTGCCTTTCGGAGAAACCATCTCAGAGGTTGAAGAAATAGGCACGTCGAATATTGTCAATCAGGTAGTCTTCACCTCTCTCTTTTTGGCATCCTCGGTAAATTTATTGTCTAAACGTAGTATGCTGCTTGGCCTACTAAAAAAGGAAAAGTATTTTAGCTTGTTACTGCTTTGGTGCTTCCTGAGTATAACATGGTCCGAATTCAGGTTCGTTTCATTCAAGAGATTCTTTCAAATCGCCACGACGGTTGCGGTAAGTATATCAGTCTTGATGTCGTGCCGTACCTCAGATGACACAGTTGTATATTTTAAATATATCTTGGCTGTGTACATATCTCTTTCAATACTAGTTGTAATTTTCGTACCCGGGGCCATTGACCCTCAGACTCAAACCTGGCGGGCACTTGCTTCCAGCAAAAATCATTTGGGCCAGGCGTGTCTGGTGAGCATCCTGATCCTGCTCAATGAAATCCCTTCAACATCTTCGATAAGCAAACCTTTTTATCTGTTGCTGCTGCTTATTTCCATAATCCTGCTGTTTGGCTCGCACAGCATGACTGCGATACTCACTCTGACAGCACTAGCAGCCATATGGGTAACTCTTTTCATTGACGATAAGTTCTTTTCACTGGGAATTGGAAGAACGTTTTCTATATTCACTATTATCATATTTCTAGTAATGAGCGTCAGCATCTTCTTCCTTGGACAATCTTTCCTGGGCGACATGATGTCGTTTCTGGGAAAAGACGATACTTTCACAGGTAGAACTGACCTTTGGTTATATATGTTAGCAGAGGTTAGGAAGCATTTACTTTTGGGTTGCGGGTTCGCCGGCTTTTGGGTTGTGCCCAATCCAAATTTACTGGCTTTATACGAAAATTTTGTATGGTTGCCGAATCATTCTCATATGGGATATCTCGACATATTAAATGAAATCGGTCTTATTGGCTTATCTCTATTTGCAATTATGACATTATCTTATTTCGTAAGGCTGAGACATTTACGCACATCACATTTCTGGAAATGGTTTTTCATCGCGGCATTGTTTATTAATTTGCAGGAGACTACTTTATTCAGACAAAATGTACTCACCGGAGTCATGTTTATTTTTTCATATTGGGCTCTTAATTTCGATCTTTTAAAACAGGAAATAGCAGATAACTCTGAGATAGTCCCCATTCCAAATAATGAAAGCGACGCTTCACGGTGACAGCAGATATCTCATCTCTTGACTCCTGACTTGGGTAATCCAAATAGCTGCGGGTAAGCCTGCTTGCAAGACAGACCGGCCAATGCTTTTGTTCGGAAGTACAAGACTTGTATGTAATGAAAGGTAAGTATGGAAGTGTTGATGGTTGATTCGCTGCTCGGAAACGATTACGCAATATGCCTTTGCAACGCGCTCAAGGATGCGGGCGCGAATGTTAGCCTAGTTACAATCGAGGATCGAGGGAAAAGCAACTCATACAGCTTTGTCCTTCGGCCTTGGGGTCCCTCCAAAAACTATCGATTGAGCAAATTACAAAAGACAATAAAGTATAACATATATTTATCGCGTTTATTATTGCACATCATGACAGCGAATGGAAAGATAGTTCACTTCCAGTTTTTCCGAAGAGAAAGACTTGAAAGCATTTATTTGCTATTGCTGCGATTATTGGGAGTTTCCATTGTCTATACGGCCCACAATATTCTGCCTCATGAAGGAAACGGGATAGATTCTCTGTTAAGGTACATAGTGTATAAGTCGTCGGGGGCTATAATCGTCCATTCCGAATCTACAAAAAAGCGACTGATGCAAGCGTTCAAGTTTTGTGGCGACAAGACGAGAGTAATCCCACATGGTAACTTTGACATCTATCTGCCCGATAATCCCATATCAAAATTAGATGCCAGAAGTCGATTGAGTTTAGCCGAAAGCGACAATGTAATACTCTTTTTTGGATACATTAGGGAGTACAAAGGGCTCGGTCTGCTTTTGGATGCCTTTGAAATCGCCTCTATGGCTGACGGGCATTTGAAACTGATCATTGCCGGCGCCGCAAGAACTGGAGAACTTGCTGAGCGGTACCAAAAAAGGATCAACACAATGCGGGCACGTGATAAAATGGTATTCCATTGCCAATTCATCCCCCAAGAAGATGTTCCATTGTATTTCACAGCGTCTGATCTTGTGGTTCTACCTTATAAACACATTGACCATAGTGGCATTGTTCATCTGGCATACTCATTCAAAAGACCTGTCATAGCAACCCGTGTTGGTGATTTCGAGGATGTTATCGAACACGAGAAAAGTGGATATATTGCCGAGCCAAATGACGCGCTCCAATTAGCGAGCACTATCACTCAAGCCTTTTCAAATATGGACAAATTAGCAGAGATGGGAAAATTCGCCGGCCATTTGAGTGATACAAAATATTCCTGGAAAGATGTGGCGAAAAAGACTATGGAAGTTTACGAGGATTTGTCGGCACATTAATTCTACCGTTTTGCAGATCTCGTTTTTCAACCATGCTCGCGTACGATGCCGGAATTCAACGAGATAACCCCGACTCCACGTTGAGGCACGATGGTGGAAACGAACACTTAACGGACTTCGCAGTTTTAGATTGATTCTTGCGCAACAGCACCAGGTAAGGATACGTGCCGTGCTAAACGAAAGACTCTCCGAAGGCCAATGCTGTCGCTATGTGATTATCAGCGCTGATGATTTTGGGATCTCTCCTGAAGTCAATCGGGCTATCCTCAAGTCCTTTACGGACGGCTTTATTTCAAGTGCTTCGATTATGGCCAACATGCCTTCTTTTGGAATGGCCTGCAGAATGGCACATCAATTTGATCTTACAGATAAAATTGGAGTGCATTTGAATCTCTCGGAAGGTAGGCCGCTCTCCAAGACGCTTCTCAACTGCAAACGATTTTGCCGTGCGAACGGACTTTTTCGACGAAAGATCAACGGGTTAGTCTTCCTAGACTCTGAGGAAAAAAAGGCAATTAAGGAAGAACTAGATGCCCAGATCCAGAAATGCATCGATAATGGGATACGCCCTGCCTATATAGACTCACATCACCACTATCACACGGAATGGGCCGTCAATAAAATTGTGGCTGAATTAGCGTTTGACCACAACATCACAGCTGTCCGCATCGCTTTCAACTGCTTAAACAAAAGAAACATTCTCAAAAAATTCTACCGGTACTCAGTAAACTTGAGACTTCGTTCAAAGGGACTGGCTAGAACGGCCTATTTCGGAACCGCAAGCGAAATTAATAGAGACATAAAGAATATCTGTGGCAGCATTGAAATAATGGTGCATCCCGTCCTGGCAACGGGAGGCATTATCGTCAACAAAGAAGATGGCCAAAAATTACAGTCCATACAAGAACACTTCTTGCCCTGGAATCACTCAGGACCTAAGATCCTTTATACCAAAGAATGACGCAACGCCCCCACATTTTACATATTACCTCTGATTTCCCGGACTTGATCAGTCGCGATAAGCCTATGGCCGTACACAACTTGGTTCATAGCTGTAAGCAATTTAACCATACCGTGTTTTCACTTAATCGGTCCACTCTGCCATTGAGGCCTCGGTTCCTCACTCTTGAACCCGGCTATGCTGTCCAATATTGGGGATTACCATGGGGTATAGGCTTGAAGAATTTTCAGCATACATTGGCCAGATCAATTCTCACCAGAATTGAGAGAGATCATATACGATTTGATGTCATTCATGCCCACAAGTTGACTTTCGAGGGTGTCACAGCCTTTTATCTGTCAGATAAACTCAAGAAGCCATTTGTTTGCAGTATAAGGGGCTCAACAGACATACGGACAATGAAATATAAACCCCTGTATCGACAATTCTATCTTGAGATCCTCCGCAAATCGTCGATCCTTTTTTTTGTATCTCCATGGGTGAGGAAAGTAATTCAAAAGAGGTATTCAATAAGTGTTTTGAGCGACGCAATCCTGCCGAATATTGTTTCCGAGGCAGCATTGGAAAGCGCCATAGAACAAGGTCAGTTACGTCATTCAAATCGATTCGTATCCATATTTCGCTTGGATTCTTATAAAGGCAAAAACATCGAGAAGCTTATTCGAGCATTCGATCTGGCAATAGATCACTTGGGGGATCTGCATCTGGATATCTTTGGGGGAGGTACCGACAAGTCTATCTGCAGAATGAAGAAAATCATTAGATCCGCTAAGCATCCATCAAGGATTCATATGCTCGGGAAACTCTCAAATGCAGAAGTCTGCAAACTTCTTCCCCATTACGCTGCGCTTCTTCTCCCAAGCTACCCTGAGACTTTTGGTATGGTATACATTGAAGCACTTTTTGCTGGAATTCCCTTCATGCATGCAAAAGAGACCGGCATCGACGGTTACTTTTTAGGAAGGCCTTTTTGTGTCGGCGTCAATCATAAGTCAATCATTGAAATACTCTTAAGTATAAAAGACTTGTGGAGAAACCAGATTACCTACAAGGAACAAATTATAGAATTCAAAAGATCGGGAGCCATGGATATATTCAGCAGCGAAACTATTATCACCGACTACGTGAGGCGGATCCATCAAGCACTTGACGACTTTCAAAGGCTGCATTAGAGCCCACCTGCGAATCCAATAAACAAAGGGGCTGCTGCTCCTCTGCGCCCCTTTACATTCTTCCAACAGGAATCTGATTCATTCCCGCAGCATAATAACGGCGATCCAATCTTCCATCATTGCGAGATCCGCAGATTGGTAGGAGGCGACGGTGCCGACTTGGGAACATATTCATAGGCGCCGATATCAAACTTACCCCCTTGTGGTCGGGCTATTCCATCGATATCGACAGCAATTTCTTCTGAGGAAAGGCCCGCACCGGCATCCCTGGCATCCGAAGATTCAGTTAGCGCATAATCCCCTCCAGAGAGATCAACAAACCCGGGATCACCTTCATTAACCACTGTCGTGTCAAACCCTAAAGCTTGCCATTGTGATAAACTCATATCTCCATTATAATAGAACGGTCCCGTCGTATTGGGATACTCCACATAAAAATTATTATTGATTATACACCCCTCAATACCACCCACACGCAGATTACTCTTACCGTCACCTTCTGGATAAGCAGGTGCGTGATTGTTTCTATAGAAGAGATTGTTCTCCACAATCACATGAGAACCGGTGTGTATAAACAATCCATCGTATATATTGTTGACAATCGTATTGCTAAAGACTTTCGTATTCGCCTGATAGCAGTTCCCCCACCCAGGATTGCCCGTACCCCCGCTGTGAAGAAGAATTCCCCATTCATTATTGTCATATACAAGATTGTTTGAAATGATGTTGTCGCGTTGATATCTGGTATAGATCCCAGAGGAGCCATTATTAAAGGAAATGTTCCTCATTATATTGTTGGCGCTTTCTAAACCTGTAAAGTTATCTGTTCGGGGAAAGACATTAATCCCTTGATGTCCATTGCTATAAACATAGTTATGCAAGATTGAGGTGTAATTGCAACTCTCGACACTAATTCCATTCCAGGTGTTGTTATAAATTCGATTCTCTTCGATGGTATTGTTTAGTCCTCCACCAACCTCCGTTTTTAAAGTTATGCCGTTGCGGTATCCCCCATCTCTGCCATTGTCATGCACTATGCAATTTCGGATGATATTGTTGTTCCCATCAAACCAGATCCCGTATTGATATGCATTTCTAACGTCAAATCCATCAAAGACAATGTAGTTTTTGCCTCGAGCATGCACAAACTTATCAACCCCTGAATTCGATCCATCGATAATCGGTGAATGACCCGGATAATTCTGAAACACAATGGGAGCGCTCCCGGTTCCAGAGTTAGAAAACACGACTGAACTCTCATAATAAACACCTTTCTTGACATAGACCAAGTCTCCGGCAACTGCAGTGCTGGCTGCTTTCGAAATAGTCTTCCATGGCAGGTTCTCAGAGGTTCCCAAATTGCTGTCACTGGCTTGGAGATGGGTCGCATCGACATAATATGTGGCTGCGAAACACAACGCAAATGGGAAAAGTATGAAGGACACTGACAATACTAGCAATAACCTTAGCATTGAATGCTTCATGAAGTATGATGTCATTAGCACCTCCTCTGTAAGGGCATTTTCTTGTGGAAGATCCAAACATCGGATATTATCCATCCCAGCAGCCAAGATAGTCGCACTTGCGATGCAAGGTACATGCCTTATCTACGCGAACAGTCATCACTCCACAAGCCTATGCACTCCTATGCCATGGCGAAGTCCAATTGTTAGCAAATTTGCCATCTTACGAAAGTGTAATGCTTTCCATTGATGATAGCTGAGCCACCCGAAAAGAGGACCGATCCCATTCGCAATCGGAATTATACCCACACTGTCACATTAACCTCTGACCTATAACCCGCGAACTTCGGGCAGGAATCCAGGAACAGCGCTTGGATGGACTTCAACCAAGCATGTGGGAATTACGCTGTGAGGCAAGATTTGTGCTATGTAGCCATTCTTGGTCGAGTAGGCGCTCATGGCTTGACAAAGCAGCATTACTTTTTCAGCATTTAGACTACTTTAACAAGATGCCCGGAGTCTGGAATCAGCGTTTTCTAACCTTATACAATATAGCTAACCCCCCGAGACCTGTCGCCATGAGTAAAAGTGTACTAGGTTCAGGGACCCCAATGCCACCTCCCGATCCAGTAAAACCCACGCTACCCCCATGTCCGCTTGAACTTCCGCCAGATCCGCCGCTACTGAAGAATCGAAAAACCGGTCCTTGATCTTCTTGCTGAGCAAATGAGGTCGCGCAGAACATTGAGATGCACGCAAACACCACGGTCACAATTGTGATAATTTTGAGGCGGCTTTTCATACTGACTCTCCCACCTTTGAGAAAATGGTTATTTTCAATATACGTTAGTCAACTCGCATAAGAAATCAAGGGGCAAATTAATGGGTAAAAAGAGGATATTGACCCTACCCATTAAACAGAAAGTAATTTTGATATCAAATAATTAAGTTTCACTTCGCGCGGGGGCAACTTCCAACCTCCTTAATGCAATTAATATTGGGGCCATAAACACCAGAGCAAAAATAAAAAAGAGAACGCCGCCACGAGTGTGTAAAGGTCCTCGGAGTATTCCCTTATCCACATAAGCAGCTATTAAACTCAACGTTGCGATTCTTAAGGAATTCTTAAAAACAGCAATCGGCATAACTGCCAGGGTCAGCAAAAGCTTGCTTCTCGCTTTGGCGAGAAAAAGATCTCCTGCAAGCAGGCTTATCATTAACAACACCAAAAAAGATCGAATCCCACTGCATGCCTGCACCACTTCAATGTTTATCCCTGCTAGATGAAACACAGAACCGTTGCGACTGAAAGGTACCTGCAAAATTCTAAATACAAAATCTGTCATTTCAATTGACCCAAATTGCAAAATTGTAATGAGTCCACCCAGAATGGATTGGGGGATTGGAACCGTGAAGAGCAGGAAAAATAGAGAGAATCGTGCATAGCGAAAAGCTTTGACTCCACAAAAAAGCACAAAGCCACCCGCGCACCAAATGACGAATGAAAGCGTCGTTAAGATTAAATAATCATATTCGGAGAGATATTTTCTGTTCACAAAAGCAAATGTAAGAATGCAGCATGCAATCAGAACAATAGCACTCCCCTTGAATATGCAATATGCCGACAAATTTCTTATTTCTTTTCGCTTCAAGAAAATCATGTAGGAGGAAATGACAGGAATAAGCGGAATATATGAAAAGAGTCCGGATTCAATAGAGAATACTAACAGCCTTTTTACGGATGTGAAAAATACCAAAACGCCCACTAAGGCGAACAGAGCTGAATATAATTCTCTTGATAATTTCATTGGCTTTTCAGACCATAATGGGGTTCCTAGCGGAGAGCGCAGAAGCAACACAGAAAAACAAATACCGGATTCGTCTTTTGTGCTGCGGGTCCGGCAGTAACCCAACCATCAGTTGAAATGATTTCTTTAGATGGGCAGCACGCTTGTATGTGGAGCGCGACAAGAAATTACCGGAATGCACATTCATTCTATGGGCACAAGATGGCCAAACGAGCCTAAACGATGATCGCTCGTCATGATAATGATTTGACGTTCCTCCGCCTCCTTTGCGATCAGTTTCATGACCTCATTGAGACGATCATCATCGTAGCGAATAAAGGCGTTATCGATGACAAAGGGGAAATCATATCCAGGAAGTCTACGTTGAAGGGCCACCTTGAACGCAAACAACATTTGATGCAAAGCAGCGCTGCTGAGCACCTCCTTGGGATTAACCAGCCGGCCCCCAACACTCACCTTTACCGCAAGATTGTCTTCTACATCGACGGTCAAAGCCCTTCCCACAATAGATGTGCAAATATTTGAAAACTCATCCTTAAATTCTTTCGCATAGCCATTGGTATATTCAGCAAAATGCCGCTGAACTAATTCTTCCAGCTCAATGATGCTCGCCATCGAGGCTTTGAGCGTTTTGAGATTTAGTGAATACTGATCCCGCGACACCAAAATTGAATTCAGCTGTGCTCTATCGATTTGCTGTTGTTGGGCTTCTAATTGGTAGGATACCTCTCCCAGTTGCTTAGATAATCCCTCCAGCTCTTGTTGCGAAGCTTTGATCTTGCGATCTGTCAGCATCAGGTGTTCAGGAGGATTGTCGCCGTTTGAAAGGTCTTTCTGCAATGCTTCTACCTTACTCTCCAGCTGCTCCACTTCGTTTTTTGTCTGGCGATAATTTTCAAAGGCTTGATCGAATGCGCATACTTGATCGAAGCTCAACTCAAGCTCCTTCAACAACCCCGCAATATCAGATTCCAGCCTATTTTTTTGCTCGGAGAGAAACCTCTCTTTGTCTTGATAGGATTTCCGCCTTTCTTCCAAATGTTTGGAGTCGACCGCCAAGTTTTGAGTATTAAAAAAACAAGATTTAACCGAGCTAATTTTTTGGTCCAGGAGCGTCACTGCAGGATCTACTTTGAATCTCTTCAGCATAGCATCCAACTGTTCATTGATTTCTTCCGCTTGACTCCGCCGATCTTCATCCGACTTCTGTCTCGATCGCCAGTCGACAAAATCAATGTATGCTTTTTGCAGCTGCCTGATATCAAAGATACCCAATTCATTTAAAGCCTTCCAATCCGGCGAATGCTCCAATTTTCTGTAATCGGCCACCACTCCCTCATAAAATGCAGCCTCACTACTTTTCCTCTTAGCCCACAGTCCGCCTGCTACCAGAGCCAAGACAGCAAAACCACCAGTGGCAGCATAAAGCCATTTTGCAAATAAGGGCTCGTAGAAAGACACTATTAAGCTTATGATGGCCAATGAAGCACTTATTATAAATGCCGAGCTGTAAAGCCAGGGGCTGGAACCGGGGCGGCCTTGTCCCGTCCCTTGACGAACCTGCAATTGCTCGGAATCAGAATGTTCCGCAGCCGGATCAATCCTATCCAAGATGTCTTCATTGTTACTGAAAAACTCCCTTAGAGGAGTTTTCCCATTTTCTTTTTCCTCCGACAGCCCAGTTTTTTTCTTAAGTCGATTGAGCAAATCCAATTGATGTATCGTGTTATGGACCTTCTCGAGATCCTCAACGTGACCGATATTCAGCAACTCGAGTTGTTTTTTCAGTTCGGTCTGAACGCGCTGCTCCGCGCCTCTTACTTCCTCGATCTGTCCGCCTATAGCATCGATCTGCCGCTTGACCTCATCGCATTCGTCAGCCAGAGATTTGATCTTTTCAATGTTGTCCGGCGTTTTATCCTCAACCCACACATACTTTTTCTTCTTCAATTTTGCGGCTGCCAAGTCTTCGTTTAATTTTGATAATTGTCGCTGAAGGTCATTAACATGTTCGTCCACTTGATTCTTGTATACTGATTGGAGTTCGTTTAAGAATCTTTCCTTCTGGTCGAACTCTTCCATCAATTCCTTTTTTTTCTTATACGTCTCATTGCATAGGGCAATATCGTTTTCGATTCCCCGTATTTGCTCATCCAAGTTCCGGCAGGATCGATTGATCCCCTGAATCTCTGCCGGTATTTGAGTCTCCGCCTGCTTAAGGCGCTCGATTAATGTGCGAATCTTACACCCGGTATGGCTTCCCTCCATCTTCTTCCGGAGAGCCGCTATAACGGTGCAGTCAATTTCCGAAGGAGACCATAAGTACTGGTCCTCAAACAAAAAACCAGCGTTCTCGAGAATTTTCCTCGGGAAAAGTGCCTGGAAACCACCCTCTCTGAAATCTACCTTAGTACATCCCCCTTCCCATTCGAGTGCCCCTCCGAACAGTTCATGATGCCAAGGCTCATATTTCAATATTTCTTCCCCAGGCTCCCCTAGGATGTTCAGCAAAAACGCGGTCAAGGTGGTTTTCCCGGACTCGTTGCCGCCGTGTATAATATTCAGTCCTTTAGATAGCTCATACTCCCTATCGTGCAACTTACCGAAACCGTGTATATGGATTTTTTTTATCAACATAAAGGTTCATCTCTCAGCAACTTGATCAAGATTGTTTTCAACAAGTTGTCATTGGTCTTAGCAGTTGCCGCAATCTGACTGAATAGCAAATGGTCTTCGAAGGACAGTGCATGCTCACTTCTGAGAAAAGAGCCATCTTTTGAGCTTGGCCAGCTTTCGTCCCGAATCAGCAAGTCACTGGCCAAAATTACATTGGGGTCAGAGTACTCGCTAAGGTCAAGACCTTCTGCGCTAATCAACTTCAGCTCAGGTAGGTCGAGATCTACCACCTGCTGGTCCAACAACACCTTAGGGCGGTTGTTCAAAGGCGAACTGTTGACGGGGCTGTCACCGTACATGACGGAATACTTGCCAAAATAAGAGGAAAGGACCGATTCCGTTTCATCCAGCAAAGCCCACTTGCTGTACACGTTGTAGAAGACAGGCGCCGCATCAGGGTAGCGATAGGAAAGGTAAAACAGTACATTGAGCTTAGCTTCTTGAATTTTGTCGTAGTGGGCGGCAAACCCTTCGGGCACATCAAAAAGCCGTAAGTCACCAATAATAAGTTCCATTCTTCGTTTTCCTGCTTTCTTTTTAACCGCGCATATTTTATGGTAACACCAATTCTAAGACTATAAGTTAAATTATTTAAGGAATCAATTGAAGAAGTAGCGATGTGTTCCACTCGTGCTTACAAAAGTATTTCAGCAAGTTCGGCAACCGGTAAAGAAAGACAGAAGGTCATTAAAATAGTCGATGTACAATTCGTATTTTGGTTTTTCAGAGTCACCCTTCAAAAACAATCTGGATAGGCGCTTTTTTTTCCTTAGTGAGGGTCATCAGGAAGCACTTGCGGCACTGGTCTATTTTGTCAGGGAGCAGAAAGAGTTTGCATTTCTCTGCGGGGACGTGGGAACCGGCAAGACTATGATTGTCAACGAATTCCTGCATAGAGTACCGAAATCTACACAAGTCATCTTGCTCACCTATTCAGATATTGAATACCAGCAGTTGATCTACTATATCGCCGATCAATTAGAGGTGGAACATCAAGGCAGCAGGCGCGTGCTCGGACTTATCAATGGAATCAAGACGGCTTTACTTAATGCTAAACAAGGTGGCAAACACACTATCCTAGTAGTGGACGAGGCTCATCTGCTGCCGGACAGAACATTGGACCATATAAGGCTTCTCTCCAATCTTGAAACAAATGAAGGAAAGTTGATTCATATCCTGCTGGTGGGACAAAACGAACTGGCCACGAGGCTCGATCAAGCGGAAATGCGCCAGCTACGCCAGCGCATCAACATCAACCGAATCTTGACACCACTAAGCATAACAGAAACCACCCAATACGTTGATCATAGGCTCAGGATCGTGGGATCGGATTTCATGTCATGCTTTGAGCCCAATTGCACGGATTCCCTGTTCAAGCTGACTGGTGGAGTTCCCCGCCTGATTAATCTTATTTGTGATACCGCGTTGCTCATATCCCAGATAAATAAGCAAAGGAAAGTCGACTCAGCTACACTGACAAAGGCTTCCATTGCCTTGCGCTCGGACGCCGTGTTTTCCTCCAGATCCTATAAAACGAAGCAAAAATCTCATAGATCCGGGATGTATTGGGGACCAATATACTTTTTCATATCATTTCTTGCCATAATAGCAGTCGTGTTTTTCCTTGGACATAGGGGATATTTTGGCAAGAGTAGAACTACGACCCCAAGAGCCTCTATGAACAAATTAGATTCGGCCAAGCAGCCTGCTGCTGAATCTCCTTTATCCGAAGTCAAGCAGCACAAAAAATTCGGTCTTTTTCCCAAGCAACTACCCTCCAATGATGATACTCAGAGCAGCAGTGCAAAAAAGACCCCGCAACAAGATCAACTCAATAACGCGGCGACTGCTGAAGAAAAGACGGTAACGAAGGGTACCCCAAACGAATCATCTTCGGTAGAGGAACAACGCTCTGCGGGTGAAATTCCCGACCATCAAGTTGACCACAAAGGACTTTCTGCAAATATTAATGCATCTCAACCACCAGTAACACACGAGGAAAATGTCAATAGGGCTCGATCGCAATCCTATCATTCTCAGGACAGAACCCCTCTGCCGCTGCCTGATAGATTACACCTCGATACTTCGGAAAACATCCAAACGGAGAGCAGAAGTCCACAGCCTAATGAATTACAGAAAAACAATGATGCGTATGAAGACGCTCGAGTTCCTCCAGACCAGAGCAAAGTTGAGTGAGACAAATGTTTTTTCGGAAAAAAAACCAAGAATCCATTTACTCTGCAGTTGTTAAATTGGATGAAGCATTCCCCTCAGATGCTCTTGTTCCAACTGAAGAGACATCGACGCCACAGGACTCAGGTGACTCGGCCTTTCAAGAACGACCGCCCGAGTCATCCCAACCAAGCCTGCCACGTCCTAAGCCGAGTGCAGGTTCTGCAAAATACCGATCGGCTAATTTAGTTGATATCGAGTTTGCCGATGTACCTCCTGGAACGTTTGTCATGGGAAGCCCCGAATATGAATTGGGGCGAAATAATGATGAGGGACAACATGAGGTTAATATTACTCGAGGCTTCCAAATACAGATCACGCCGGTAACTGTAAAGCAATGGAGGGAATTGATGGGAAAAAATCCCTCTTGCTTTCCCGACCTTAGTGAAGAATGCCCGGTTGACGGGATATCTTGGAATGAATGCCAAAAGTTTATCAGAAAATTAAATCTTCAAGGGGATGCCACATACCGTCTGCCTACCGAGGCAGAGTGGGAATATGCTTGCAGAGCCGAGAGCACAACTTCCCTTACCAATGGTGAGCTTACCCAACTTTTCTGCAGCATGGATTCCATATTGGATGAGGTAGGCTGGTACTGCGGAAATTCCGGCAGGAAGATCCATCCCGTGGGCCGGAAACACCCCAATGCCTGGGGACTATATGACATGCATGGCAATCTCTTCGAATGGTGCCATGATTGTTATGGCGAGTACCCATCCACTCCTCAGGAAGATCCGCATGGACCAGTGTCCGGTCCTGGCAAAGTCATTCGCGGAGGCTCTTGGTTCAGCAGTGCCAAGAGCTGTCGATCCGCCAATTGTTCCTATTGGCCGGCCGATTCGAGAAGCGACTTTATTGGGTTTCGGCTGGTGAAAGCGGCATGACGTAGTGCTGATAAGCGACCAGCCTCTTGCGATAATCTTATCTCATTCGATAGAAGCTAATCCTGTGACATTTTCACATGTCTCTGTAGCTCGGCCAAGGAGTCGAGCACAAGCACCCTCGTGCCCATGTTTGACCAACGATAAACCTCCTGGGCCGGGTCCACCGGAAGAATGATGCACCCGTGGGAGCATTTCGGACCTGTCACATCGCCGGCATGAATCCATACATGATCGTATATCCGCATCGCCCACGGCATCCAGGCGGGTTCGCCAAAAGAGTTCGAGTAGCTGCGGGAGACATGGTCGGGATCCTTGTCCTCGACTTTGTACACGCCCACTTCGGTATCCTCGCCGGGCTTTCCAATGCAGGCATAGGTACCCTTAACCAGTTTGCCTCGTTCGTACCAACCCATAAACGGATACTCTTTGACAATCAAAATAGCCTTCGGCACCCCAGCGAATTCTCGAATTGATTTCGGCAAAGGACTCCAGTCCTTGTATGCTCTGAAGTCGTTGGGGGCCTTCAATGGACGCTTATTTGAGATGTCATCGGAAATACGATAAGGAGCCTTGGCATTCAGGCGCGCGAGTATTTCCTTACAGGCCATCGGAGTTAAAGCAGGGTCAATTCGGCCGACCTTCAAAAGTTCATCCGTTTTGACAATCCGGGTCGTCCAACCGGTTTGTGGGGCGACCTCCTTGGCGGACTGATCTGTGTGAACAGCTTTACCTTGAGATGAGACAGTTTTGAGTGGACCGTGTTTGCTCGCGCAGCCACCCAGCCAAATAGATAAAACAAGGACCACTAGCCAACTGCCTCTAATCATCATACCGTTGCTCATTGATTCCCTTTCATGCGTCAGCTCGTTCGTAGAACGAGCCCTGCAGATTTTTCATGTTTTTTGTGCCCATCAGGCTATGGCTGACTTTGTGGAAGTTAAACGACTGCAAGATGTCATTTGAGTCTTCTTTTTTCAAGGGGAATTTAGTATGAAAATACAGAATCCGAGAGCCAAAATCCAGAAGGTAAAGTGGCTCAGTGTTTGTTTCGAACATTTAGCCCGCCTCGGGAGAAAGTAGCTTCCTCGTTCGATAAGATGCCGATCCAAATCTGCTTTAGTTCTGGAAAGGTTCAGCATGCTCTGTTATGTTTAAGTCTATTGGCGTTCTGACCCGAGTTCGCAGGTTAAAGCCTTCACCCCGCCAGTGGAGGAGTGGGGACTTCGGGTCTGCAAAAACGGAAATTCCATCCGATCATGTTGTTTGCAAGATCCTGTTCATGGAGAATATAGGATTATGTCCAAACTGACCAATACCGATCTCAATTATTCCCGTCCAATAGAAATAGCCGAGGGAGTTTTCTGGGTAGGATTTTACGATGTCCAATCCGGATTGCACTGCAATCCATATTTCATCACGGACGGCAAAGAAGCCATTGTAATCGATGGAGGCAGCCGCCCCGATTTCCCTTCGGTGATGATGAAGATCCTTTCCACCGGTGTTGATCCCTCTTCCATTGTTGCACTCATTTATCAGCACTACGATCCAGACCTTTGCGGAAGCATTTCCAATTTCGAAGATATCATAGACCGTGAGGATCTTAAAATCATATCCGCAAAATCCAATCATATGTTCATCAGGCACTATGCAGCGAAGTCAGATCTGTTTTCCCTTGAGGACTACACGGAAGGCTTTCGATTCTCTTCGGGACGCGAGCTCAAGTTCATTCCTACCCCCTACGCTCATTCGGAAGGGAGCTTCGTTACGCTCGATGTGAGCACCGGAGTGCTATTCACCAGCGACCTGTTCGGCAGTTACGGTGTCCAATGGGATTTGTACCTGCAGCTCGAACAACAGTGCAGTGACTGCCAAGATTACAGCAACTGCCCGAGTGGAAAGTCTTATTGTCCGCTGCCTGACATTTTGAGATTCCACCAGCACATCATACCTTCTACAACGGCCTTGAGATTTGCACTCGAGCAGGTTGCGCAGGTCCCCTTCTCCTTGATAGCGCCTCAACACGGCAGTGTCATTCAAGGAGAGAAGACTATTGAAACGGTATGGAATCGGCTAGCCAATCTAGAATCAGTCGGAATAGACGGCATCATTGGAGAACGTTCTCAATTCAGTCTGAGAAGAAGACCCGCGGAACAAGAAGCGAGCGGCCATGAAGCTTAGAAAGCTAATGGGAAAACACTTCGAATCGGGCGAAGACGGACACATCTATCCGGAGGTCTGTCTGCAGGAACTGCTCGAATATAGAGCCCTTGAAACTGACAGCCAACTCAATAAACAACTCCTTAAGGAACTGGTCCTCAAATATTCAGCAGCAGAGCGGGAACTGGTCAGACTGAACAAAGAACTTACTGAAAAGCAAAAGAGACTGGATCAAGATCTTAAAGCTGCTGCTGGAATCCAGCGCACCCTGCTTCCAAGTAAACTTCCCGAAACGAACAATCTGCAGGTTGCCTGGAAATTTCTCCCCTGCGAACAGATCGGTGGCGATATTTTCAATCTATTTCCTTTGGACGATGACCATATCGCCATTTACGTGATCGATGTGAGCGGCCACGGAGTGCCGGCAGCCTTGGTTACCGTCTCCGTCTCACAGGCACTGCTTCCGGATGGGGGCTATGTCCTCAGGAAAGACCTGCCGAATGAATCACCGAGTCAGATTATATCTCCAAAAGACGTTTTAACCGCACTGGACGAGCAATACCCGATTGAACGGTTCGATATGTTTTTCACAATGATTTATGGGGTCGTCAATGCCCGCGAGGGGTATCTGCTCCATGCAAACGCGGGTCATCCCCCCGCGCTTCTTCTGCATTCCGACGGCAGCCTGGAGATGCTCCAGGCCGACGGTCCTATCATCGGTATGGGTGGCGTTCCGTTTGGAGAACAACGAAAGAAGATAGACCCGGGCGACAAGGTCATATTTTACACAGACGGAATCATCGAATATGAGAACTCTTCGGAAAATTTTTACGGTAAAGAACGATTTTATCGCCTCCTGGAAGAATCCAGCAAAGAACCGTTAAACATTCTTATGGATAAGATTATGGAATCTTTGCTCGATTTTGGAGAGCACACTCCGCCGAAAGATGATATCAGCCTGCTCGCCTTTGAGTATATGGGATAAAGTTAACGATTATTCCTTATTCGTGATAAGCAAATAGCATAGTTAAGAAATGCAAGGGCTTGTTCGGAGAACGAGCCCTTGCACGTTTCCTAATTCTCCGTGTCCCCGCGTCTCACTGTCTCCGCGTCAGCGATCAGCCGATCACGCCTCGCGCAGCGACTCGATGATATTCATCCTGGAAGCCCTGACCGCAGGCAGAATCCCCCCGGCAAAGCCCATGATTAGAGAGAAGCCCATGGCCTTGGAGACAATATCGGTCGACAAGGCAAAACCGAACGCCAGTTCTGAAAAGGTCTGAAAGTTGGTGGTAGAGACCGTAAACAATTGCAGGAACGAGGCAAAGAATAGTCCGGCAGCTCCGCCTATCAGACCCAGGAGAAGTGATTCCAACAGGAATGCCAACAGAATGCTCGATCGTTTGAAGCCGAGAGCCCTGAGCGTCCCTATCTCGGCCGTCCGGTTGGCAACCGCCGCGTACATTGTGATCATGGCGCCAACGATGGCGCCGATGGAAAAAACGATGGTAAGCGAAGTACCGAGGATTCTCAAAAACTTGGCCAAAGCTGCCGACTGATCCAGGTAATAAGTGGTCTCGCGCTTTGCTTCCAAGGTCAGCCGCGGATCGTTCTCGATCCGCTCCTTGACTTCTTGAAATTCAGATGAGTCGCGCAGCTTGAATACAACCGACGAATAAGCTGGTCTTCGAAATGCCTGCATGAGCTGATCGACATCCCCCCAGATTTCCGAGCTGAAACCGGTGTTGCCGGCATCGAATATTCCCACGACATCCCAGGATCTTTGCGCAAAAACCATTTTACTGCCAAGATTTGCATTCTTGAATCGTTTGGCAACGCTTTGTCCCACCATAATCTCAGTCAAACCGGGTTTTGGCGCACGCCCGGCCACAATTTTTACCTGCGGTCGAAGTATCAGAGAAATATCTGAAATTCCACGAATGATTACATTTGCAGGACTATTGGTGCGTTTCCTCGGAATATTGATGAGCACTACCAACTCTTTTGCAGCCAGGCGCTGGCCGTCATTGCCGAATGCCACCTCCGGCTGGGTTTCCACAACAGCGGCTTGATAGCGGTCGATGCCACTTTGCATCTCAGTGCTGGAGCCTTTACGAATAACGACCACATTATCCGGAGAGCCCGTCTGTACCAGTGTTTTCTGCAAACCTTCCGCCAGCATCACGATAGAGGCGAACGCAAAGACCACAAGAGCCATGCCCGCTGCGGTCAGAAAGGTAGTCAGGCGGCGGGTCAGCAGATTGCGAAAGCTGTAGGAGACCAACAAACTCATTTATCCAACCCTTCGCAATCCTTCTGCGATTCCAACGTGGATTGCTCGCCAGGCGGGAAAAACAGAAGCGATAATCCCGACAGACGCCGCAGCAGCAGCATCCATAACAATTGTCTCGCGAGCCACGTTAAAGACGGGAAACCAGTCCCCAACCGCCTGCCCGAATGCTTTCGCCAAAGGAAAGGTCAGCAGGATTCCAATAGTCCCTCCCAAACATGTAATAACAAGAGACTCGCCAAGAATCATCTCGACTAGAAAGAAAGGCCCAAACCCGAGCGTCTTAAACACGGCATATTCGCCCATGCGCTCTCGTACCGACATCACCATGGTGTTGGCGACCACGGCCATGATAATCACGATGATGACCAAAGAAACCAGCTTTATGGCCGTTATGATGGCTTCGCTCATGGAAACGAAACCCATCTGAAATGCTTTTTCGGTCTCCGTTAACGTTTCTGCGAAGGAATTTTTGAACATATTATCAATGCCTTCCGCAGTCCTGGCCGCCAGATCGGGGTTGGTCAGACCGACGATATAAAAACCCACCTTGTCGGCTCTTGAGGGAGCAATCTTCCTCAAACTTTCATTCAGATAATCCCAATGGAAAAAAAATTGACTCTGGTCGGTGGTTTTGTCCCGCCCGGTGTAAATTGCGCGCAGCACGAACTCCCAGTTGCCCGGGTAGATAGTCCCCTTCAGCGTGATATTATCTCCAATATCCCATCCGAACCTTTTGGCCAGTTTGGCTCCTACAACGCAGGCTTTTCGATCGCGCAGAAACGTTTCTCTTTGTTCGACCGGAATGATGTATTCCGGGTACAACTCCAGGTATGTTTTAGGCTCCACCGCAAAGTTAGCAAAAAAGTTCTTTTCTTCGATATAGATTCCTCCGAACCAGTTGCCGTAAGAAACGGTCTTGACTCCTTCCACTCCTCGGATCTTATCGCGATAAGAGAGCGGCAGAGGAAAAACCAAAGAAATGGCATTTCGAGTAATCAGGCGACTGGTCGAAGACGCCTCGACCCCTGCATACCAGGCACTGATCACGGTGCGCAGCATTCCGAATGCGAGGATGGCAATGCACATCCCGCACACCGTGAGAGTATTTCGCAACTTATGCCTAAAGGCATTCCGAAAAAGTAGTTTCAGGAGCATTGGTCAAGACGCCCTTGTCCAAGTATTTCAGTGATCGAGCCCTTTTTGCGGCGCGCGGATCATGCGTTACCATGATGATCGTCTTACCGAGGTTTTCGCTGAGACGCTCCATCAGTTTGAGCACTTCCTCGGCGGAGCCTCTGTCGAGATCGCCGGTGGGTTCATCCGCTACCAGAATGGTTGGATCGGTGACAACCGCTCGAGCAATTGCCACGCGCTGTTGTTGCCCTCCCGAGAGCTGCCTTGGATAGTGATCCATGCGGTCCTGCAATTTTACCAGTTCCAGTGCGGTTGTGACGTGCTCGCGCCGCTGTTTTTTCGAAAGACTGGTGAGTATAAGAGGCAACTCGACGTTCTCAAAAGCGGTCAAAACCGGTATTAAATTGTAGAATTGGAAGATAAAACCCACGTGGCCTGCGCGCCAGTCAGCCAGTTCGGTTTCCGAGAGAGTCGTGATATCAACTCCTCCAACTTTCACTATTCCATGGTCGGCTTGATCGAGGCCGGCAATCAAATTGAGCAAGGTACTCTTTCCGGAACCCGACGGCCCCATCAGCGCGAGGAAGTCCCCTTCCTGGATATCCAGCGAAATATTCTCCAGCACCGGCACATACTGACTTCCACGCCGGTAAGATTTACTCAGCTCTTTAATTTCTACAATCAGTTCTTTGCTGATCATTCCGGCACGCTGACCTTGCTTCCGTTCTTTACTTTAGCAGTTGTCAAAATTACCTTTTCCCCGACCTTCAAGCTATCACGCACGCTGACCATGTCACCGTATTTCTTGCCGAGCTCGACGGCCATTTCGACAGCCCTGCCGTCGCGCACAACATAAACCATCTTTTGCTCGCCTCGGTCTATCACAGACGATATCGGGATTGCCGTAAAAGGTTCCTGCTGCTCCGGCACTTTTTGAGAAAGGAAGGCTACTGTGGCGCTCATCTCGGGTAAAATGCGCGGGTCTTTATCTTCAAAGGCAACCTTGACCATCACTGTTGCCTTGCTGCGATCTGCCGTTGGCACAATCATATGGACTTTTCCGCGGAAGCGTATGTCGGGAAGGGCATCCAGCTGAATTTCACAGGGTTGACCAACTTCAATCTGCTCTATGTTGGATTCAGATACATCGGCTTCCACCAGCAATGAATCCATATCCGCTATGGTCACTACCGCAGCCTTGGCATTCGCCGCCGCGCCCAGCGGGGTGATGATGTCGCCGACATCGGCATCCTTGGTAAGAACCACTGCATCGAAAGGTGCCCGGATATAAGCATACGACACCCTCGCCTCAGCTTCGCCAAGAGCCGCTTGACTGGCCTCAAGCTCAGCCTGGCGTGCCGCCACCGCGTCCTGAGCCTTACTGTACCTCGCCTCCGCCTCGTCATATTCGAGTTCGGAGACGAATCCTTTATCTACGACCTGCCTCTTTCGCTGATATGCCAGTTGCGCTACCTTTTGTTCCGCCTGTGATTCCTTCATGGCATATCTGGCTGCTTCCACATTTGCTCTGGCCCTTTCCCTGGCTGCTTCCGCATCCTTATTTTCCAGTCGCGCTATAACCTGCCCCTCCTTGACGCGGCTTCCCTCTTCGACCCCTAAATAAACAAGCTGGCTGGTGATTTTTGCCGCCACCGCGGCCCTGCGTTGAGCGACGACATAACCACTTGCATTCAACAGCGTGTACATCTGAGACGGATAGTACTTTTGGACATTAGCGACTTGAACTTCAACGGAAGGGGTCAGAAATCCCTTTTGATAAAGCAGGAACAGGGCGAGCAAGATAATACCGACGAATAGAATTAGTCCATACCGTTTGGCTTTCCTCCGACGCGGAGCCACTCCCTTTTTATCGATGCGCAACCTCGATAGTTCTTCGTCCGCCACAAGGACTCTCCTTTCATTGAACAGCAAATGGAAATTTCAGCCGCATGGTATGCTCTTGTTTTGATAATTTCATAAAATGGCATTTATATTAACTCGTCTCCGCTGAAAAGCAAAATTGTCGGGTGCTTATGAACTTCAGAAAATATCGGAAGAATGTGGACGGTCCTATGCCCCGCTCCTACGGCGTACCCGGCAGTTTCCATCCCGCAACTGGTGATGAAAAAGAAGTGATTCATGGGATCAAACTCTAGATGATCTTCAATTGCATCCTCCGGTTCAATGATGTATAGCTTTAGTCCGTACTAACCCTTTTCATCCCATAACCAATATCGAATCTCTTTTCCATAAAGCGGCCAGGCAGCTATGGCCGGGAATTGAAACAACTTGCCTCAAAGTTAGCTAGGGGAAGACGGTATGGCTGTTGCGGAACACCTGGAAATATTGAGTGAGGGGGTGAAGTCATGGAATAACTGGAGAAGCTTGAACGGTGATGTCCAACCCGACCTGACTGGAGTCGATCTTAGAAATCTTGATTTGCAGGGAATCAATTTCTCCAAAGCCCGGTTGGAAGGAACCAATTTCGCTAACTCCGACCTGCGGAATGCTAATTTTTCCTCAGCCCACCTCGAATGTGCCTGCCTCGCTTTCGCAGATCTCGAAGACGCGGTTTTAACTTTTTCAAACTTAACGTCAACTGATCTACGAGCTGCCAACCTACGAAACGCTTCTCTAGAGGATGCCGATCTCAAGAATGCAAACCTGGCGCATGCCTGTCTGGAGGGTGCCATCCTCGCGTACGCCGACCTTGCTCACGCAAACCTCATGGATAGCGATCTCATGGGGGCTAACTTTAAGGCGGCAAACATGGAAAGCACCAATGTTGCCATGGTCAAGTATGACCGCAAAATCTTCAGGAACAGTATCAAAGGATCAGGGGGCAATCCCAGGTCACTGTGGCATAGGAAATACGACCTCATGCTTGATACAACCATACGCTGTAAGGGAGTTAACGCTGCTACGTGTTTTGGCAGCCAGCGTTTCAAGCTCTTTCTGCAGGATCAAGATTATCTGGAGGAGTTTCTAGATAGTTATTGGGGCAAGCGAGTGTTGTTTTTTTGGTGGCTTACCGCCAACTGCGGACGATCGGTTTCACGGTGGGCCGGATGGTCGGTTGGAATAGCCTTCGTCTATGCCCTGGCGTACTTCCTCCTTGGAACAGACCATTTTGCAACAACTTACCTGGAATTTAATGCTTTGAATATGATTTATTACAGTGTGGTAACCTTCACCACATTAGGCTTCGGAGATATAACTCCCAAAACCACGGGAGCCGCTATGCTCGTCATGACAGAGGTGATTATCGGCTACGTAATGTTGGGGGGGTTAATCACCATTTTTGCAAGTAAGCTGTCCCGCAGAAGCGGTTAACGCCAAAATTAGCTGTGGAGCACAAGGAGGATGCAATGGAACGCTATAAGCAGTGGAGATTGACCCAAATTCTTGCGCTTTACTTTCTTTTGCTGGCGGTTGGCTGTGCCACGACATTAAACGGTGGAAGTAAAGGCGACTATCGGGTTACCGCCGCTCAGCTGAAAAAAATGCTCGGAAACCCCAATCTACTAATAGTCGATGTTCGAGATCCGGTAAGCTGGGGAGGTAGTGACACAAAAATTCTCGGGGCAGTAAGAGAAGATCCGCAGGACGTGAGCGCCTGGGCCAAAAAGTTCCCGAAAAACAAGACCATTGTGTTCTATTGTGCCTGACCCTATGAAAAGACCAGTGTCAGTGTGGCACGGCAATTTGCGGCAAGAGGCTATCCCGAAGTTTTCGCACTTCAGGGCGGCTGGAATGCATGGACGGAGGCTGGCTACCCTACGAAGAAAAAGTAACCATCACTGACATTTAAATGCATCTTATCAGACTAATTAGTGTTGACTTCCATATATTTTCGCCAATAATGGGTAGTTGAAATACCCACTAGTTCCCCTAAAAAATCCCCCTTAAGTTAATTCAAATTTAATGCTATTCGGCGA
The DNA here is from genome assembly GCA_963781715.1 of uncultured delta proteobacterium. GTDB lineage: Bacteria > Desulfobacterota > Syntrophobacteria > Syntrophobacterales > Syntrophobacteraceae > Desulfoferrobacter. Next base: position 1,083,154 of record CAWAGW010000010.1, on the reverse strand, counting down.
TTGCAGTATTCAATCCCACGTAACTTTTCAATAACTGTAGGCATAGAACTCTGAGTCGCCCGTCCGTCATTCCCGCATGCTTCTAGCGGGAATCCAGAAAAACCAGTCTGGATACCCGCCGCGGGTATGACGAAAAGACTTCAATCGGAACAATCGAGCTAAGAGCTTTCAAACTGGGTATCTGCCATACTCATTGAGAAGTTGCAATCCCGCGACTTAACCCTCCAGAAAAGCCAACATATTATGGAGGCGAAAAACTGCAGGTCTTCTCGGTTTAAGATGGCCGAATTGCATAAAGGTGGGGACTCAGTTGTTCTCTTCTTTTAATGGTCTCAATTAATTTCCCTTGAGTGGTCATGCAAAGCAAACTACCTTTTCTCAATGACGCAAAAATCTTAGATAAAATCAATCGAATGCATTGCTTGCCAGTGTTATGCGGCGCCATCGATCAACTCTGGGAATATATATCGCACAATGAGAGTGCCACCGTTGAAGAGATCGCCAGTCTAATCCGCTACGATCAGGTTCTTGTTGCAAAAGTTCTTCGGCTGGCCAATGGCAGTATTTTTGGCCAACGAAATAAGATTATAACGCTGCGTGAAGGCATTGAATTAATAGGATTCGAAAACATCCGGTCAATCTGCTTAAGTAGTTTGCTTAACAGCCTTTTTTTTGATAAAGAGAAAATTGACGTTTGTCTCAGAGAATGGTTTTGGAAAAACTCATATACAACGGCAAGAATTGCTTCAACTATAGTTAAAAAAAGAGCATGGATCAGTGAGGAGCAGGCCTACACACTGGGACTTGTTCATGACATCGGAACTACCTGTGTAGCGGTTTTTTTCCCTGAGCTCGCTGCTTTTCTGAAGGATTTTGCCAAAATAAGAAAAATTCCCCTGTGGCACGTAGAGCAGCAGTATGGGTTCTCGCACACCCGGGTAGGAAAATGGCTAGCTATCAAATGGGGATTTCCGGAAGTTTTTCAAAATGTAATTGCGTTTCACCATCAACCAGAGAAGAGTACTAAATTCAAGCCCGAGGTCAAGGTGATCAGTCTGGCCAATATTCTTGCTTGTGCTGAGGATTATCCGGAGCTCGTCTGGGACAGAGTCACCCGCTCCTACCTGAATGACCTCTACATCACTGAACAAGAATGGGAGGAGTGCATCCGATCTCTTGATATCATCCAAGGTGAAGCACAACAGATCTGGAATATGATTGGGCAAGAAAGGATGGGGGATGGAGCCTTTGGTTAGAGACGTCGTCCAGTTGGGATTGCTGGACGGCGAATATCAGCGGGAAGATCTTACTCAGTTCCTTGGGATCATGCAGCGTTTCGCCGAACTTCTGCCTCAGGAACCGGGGACAGAAAAAGTTGGAGAAGCCGTTGTTCGAATTATTATTGAAGAAACAAATTTTGAAAACTGTTCTTTGATACTTTGGGACCACAAAGAAAAGAAACTTTCGCTGTTAGCGGCATTTGGTCTACAGGATTTAGTTCAAGGCAAAACAAATCAACAATACAACAAAGCGCTGTCATTCGAACCTGGAGAAGGCATCGCGGGAAAAGTATTCACTTCACGAGAGCCCGTTTTCATTGAAGACGCGACGCCTGGCAGCATCCCCCAAAGATCGAGTGCCGTTGTTCAGCCAAGTTGCCTGGCCTGCTTACCGTTAATGGATGCCGGCGTTCTCAACATTAGCTCACATCGTCCCGGCAAATTCTCTCCTATTTTGAAGCGCAACTGGGGCGTCTTGAGCAAATTTATCGGATACCTCATTGTTCAGACCTACTTAACCGAACAACTTCCATCTCCCGGCAAAGAAGTACCATCTTCCAATTTAGACCTGAAAGCTTCTCTTGATGCCATCGGTAATGCTGAATTGTCACCTTCAATAATTGATCGAATTCCTCAGGGAATTTGCATACTCGATAAGGACGGCAAAGTTCTTCGAATTAACGATGGGATAAGAAACCTTCAAGGAGATCAAGCCACTGAAGTTGTGGGGCGCCCACCATCGGTCTTTTTCCATGATGGCAAAGTGTTTCAATACATTTTCGACAAACTATCCATTTCAGACCAGATTGAAATTCCGGAAGTCTCGATGGTTGGAGCAAATGGGGAACTCTACCTCGCAGACGTATACGCCACTAAATTGACTGATCGTACAGGAATGTTGGTGGGCCACCTGCTGGTCCTAAATGACATGACTAAGAAAAAAGCTTTAGCAGAAAAAATGATCCGCAAAGAAAAGCTTGCATCGTTGGGTACCATGGCAGGTGGAGTCGCTCACGATTTCAACAACTTGCTAATGGCAATCCTTGGTAACATCCAAATGATCCTTCATCAAACCGCTGATGAGGAAACCAAACGGAGACTAAAGAACATAGAAAAAGCAGTTCATGATGGAGCAAACACTGTTCGTCGCCTGCAAAAGTTCACCGGGCACGAACAAGAACAGCAAGCGGCAACCACGGATGTTTCTGAAGCCATCGAGGATGTGATAGATCTAACGCGTCCCAGATGGAAAAATTCCATGGAAAAACATGGTGGTGTTCTCGATTTGCAGACGGAATTGGAAAAAAATTGTTTGGCCGAAATCCACCCTTCCGATTTGCGAGAAGTTCTGACTAACCTGATTTTTAATGCCGTCGAGGCAATGCCGACAGGTGGAACACTGAAAATATCTAATCGAAAGTCGAACAGATGGGTCGTTATTGAAGTGGCAGATACCGGTATTGGAATTAACGAAGAAACACTGGGAAGAATCTTTGATCCTTTTTATACAACGAAAGGAGTTTTAAACTCAGGGCTTGGTTTAAGTGTCTCATGGAGCTTAGTGAACCGGTGTGGGGGTGAACTCTTGGTAAATAGCAAGAAGGGCCAAGGCAGCGTCTTCACCATTAAGCTGCCGAGAACCGGAGCGTTGGAAGAGCCACCTTATCAGGACAACTCGACCCGCAGATTAGATAATTATAGGCTCTTGGTCGTTGATGATGACGTTCAAGTACTGGAGATTGTGAGTGACATGCTCAGGTTCAAAGGCCATGAGGTCGTAGCGGTATCAGACGGCAAAGTGGCGTTGGACTTAATCGAAAACGATCATTTTGATTTAGTTTTGACGGACCTCGGAATGCCCGGTCTGAGTGGGTGGAAAATCGCTGAGAAGGTGAAAGATATCCGCCCGGACGTTCCTGTCATATTATTCACCGGTTGGGGCGCACAATACGAGGAACACGATCTTACTCAACGAGGGGTCGACGCAGTTTTATCCAAGCCTCTCAGTCTGGAAAAACTGATCACCGTCATTGGCCGGACCATCGCTTCCCGCAACGGAATACACTGATAGAAGCTCCATCAAATTCGGCAGCTGAGAATTCTCTTCGACTCAAAAGTGCGGATGTCATTTCTACGCAGGCGTGAACCTGATCTGCCGGCACTCGTGGAGGTGAGGTGTAATGTCGGAACAAATATTTGATACGGGAGTAGTCAGCTGGAGTACCTTCGATGCACTTTTCGAAAATCAGTCCGACTTCTTCAGAAAGCTTGAATTTCTCATTCAAACCGGCATCTTAAGAGAAAAAGAAGGGGTGGTGCTGGATCTGATTAGCGACCTATTCATCAAAAAAAAGAATGAACTGCGTATGATCCGAGAAAACGGATTTGTCGAAAGAGAAGCTGCGGGCGGTGCCGGAGTTAAAGTTTCCGTGCTCGACGTAAGCAGCATAGATAGAAACAATATCTGTTCCGAGGAGAAAGCCCTCGTAGAGAAAATTTCCCAAATTCGCAAGGTCGGCGGTTATCATTGGGAAAATTTGAGAGCAATAATTGAAGGCACATATCTCAGTATCCAACATGACGCGGAACCCAACGAGTCTGGTGATTGACTGCAACATTTCTGAGTAGCCGTACTTTCAAGAATACCCGGAATACAGGGCTGATTCTCGTGGGGAGCTTGGCCGTAGTGTTCTGGATAGCCGAGACCTCAAAAAAAGTCGCCGTCTCCCGACAAAAGGTTGTAAGTGATAAAGCTTTTTCAACAGAAAAACGCGCACCGGTTAAGCCCCTTCTAACATCCCCCCCTTTGCCCATTCCAAAAGAGCACACGAGTCCAGCTGTAAATGACAGCGCCAATCGAAGCGAAACCACCAGTCAAAGTGAGCAGCAAACTGCAGTACCTCAGATTCAAGAGGAAATGCCGCCTCAGGTTCATGAATCACAACAGAGGAGGGATTTGAAATCTCAAAACACCATAAATGGGCTGAACCTTTTTATCAACGGGGCGGATTTCAAAGAAAAGCGTATGCTGTCCGTCAAAAGAAAAGAAAAAGCCGGGCCGCATACATTGAACGTTAAAGCAATTGCGGAATGTTGGATTCAGTTCAAAATAGATGGTGGAAAACGCAGGAGTGAACTGTTGCGCCCCGGCGAGTTGCGCAGCTGGGAAGTAAGCAAAGATGCACAACTGACTATTGGAAACGCCGGCAGTATCCTGATCGAGTGGGATGGAAAGACGCTTGGCCCAGGTAAATCAGGCAGGGTATTGCGCATCAACCTACCGAAAGAAATATCGCAATCGAAGGCAGAAGATCAGAAGTTGGGAAGGTAGGACGTTAACGCGCACAGAATACTCTTTAGATGCGGCAGCTGATCAGCTGGCATGCCGTTTTTCCTTTAACGATTGCCAAAGAGTGAGTAGCCGCACCGCTATTACTGCGGTAATCAGACGCGGAATCCATAACCAGAATGCACTCAGACCAAGAGACAAGAAAAGGCTGGGATCTTCCACCATGGAATGGTTAATCCCTATGGAAAGCTGCAATTCTTCAAGTTCTTGTTTGCTCAGGTCTCCTTTTTTCGCTTCTTCCACTATCACGGCTGCCCCGTAGACCAAGCCGAACACAACCGCCGTCATCCACAACATCCCCACCCGCGGACTCAATCCAAGAGCCCTCAAGAACGGCAGCAGCATTTTGACGATATGCTTGATCCAACCCAGGGCTTTCAGGCTTTCAAGCAGCAACATGATCCCCATAATGATTACAAATATCTTCACAGAAAGGTAGAACATCTCGACGGCCCAGCCTTTTATAGCAGTGATCAGCGGCTGAGATCCGACAATTGCATTGCTCGCATTCGTTAAGTTTTCAACTGTCTCGATGTTCATGAATTGAGCAACGACCACAACGGTAATCAAAGCAGCCACCAGACGGAAGATTGTCGCCTTCAAGGGGTGCAGACCTGATTTACCTTGAATTACTCCCTCTTGAATCAAGTTGTGCGCAATCAGTAGAAAGATAGCCATGAGAGTCATCTGTTCTTTGGAAAAAGGCAGCACCATCATAGCTGCAATGCCCCCGTAGACTCCCGTAAGCATACCTATGATCAAAGGGAGTGCCGCCATGGCAGGCAGACTGATCAGATTCATGACCGGCTGAATAAGAAAATCCATATGTTTGATATAGCCAGTCCAGTCCAGAAGTGCGGTCAGAAATGAGATGGGGACAAGTATCTTCAGCATCCATATAAAACCCTGCCAACCTTTCCAAATGCCGCATGTGAAACCCTCTTTAAGCATTTGGGCAATTTTACCGCTGTCTTCTTTTCCAGTATTGATAGCCGCAAGGCTTGCTGAGCGGGGAATTTGTATCTGCCCTTCTCGATTGGATCCCGATTGCATCATTTTGAGTTTGTCCTTCTATGAATTCCGAAGTTCACGACTTCTATTAATAAGCCTATCAATTATCTTCCCCGGCAGGGGCTGCTCTGCTCTTAAGACTCCGTGAGGGCAGACCTCCAGACAGCAATAACACCTTATGCATTTGTCATAGTCGAAAAGAACGCTCCTGCGATCATGTGATATCGCCTCCGCAGGACAGTAACTCCAGCACTCCCCGCATAATTTGCAAAGAGAGCTTTCAGCCACAGGTCTCTGTACTAGATATTTGCGCAAAAATCCGTGAATGGATTGCGGGCCGAAAACCAGCGGTGTGATTTCGGGCAGCTTGAATTCTGTTACGCTCGGCAATTCTCCATCCAGATGGATGCGACCATCCAGGCAACCCCAATCTTTTGCTATGTTATTGGTCAACAATGCTTCCCAATCAACCCCCAACATTGTGCATACCGTTTTGTCCAATGCGACTGCGTCGTCGCTGGCCATAAGTACCCCGAGATGTTTGGGGCTACCCCCCCTGCCCGGCCCCTGGCCCTCCATGGCGAGAATTCCATCCAGAATGGTAATCGCGGGACGCAACGCTTGGTAAATGCACACTAATAGCTGTGCAAACATTTTCCTGTCAACCCCCGCGCGCAGATGCCATTGAGGCTTTCTCATGCCTACAACGCAGCCAAATAAATTCTTGACCCCAAGGGTCAGCAGCATCTGGCTGTGAGTTTTCAATTTAGGAAGATTAATGATCACATCGGCTTGCAAAGCTTCTTCAGCAATTTCCAACCGATTGAACGGCTCACCAACATCCACCGTCATGCTGGTTTTAAATTCTTTGAATTCAACATCCAAATCTTTCAGAGCAGCCTTTAAACCGCTCTCCTTGAGAACTTTATCGAAAAATCCAGTGGCCGGACTGTCCGAGATTTGGGGCCTTGCCCCTTTTCCGATAACATATTCAGCGACAGCTTTTACGATCATCGGGTGAGTAACCACGGCCCTATTCGGGGATGCCGGCGCCAGCAAATTGGGTTTGATCAGGACTCGGCTGCTCCCGCTGATGGAACCGCCATCAAAAGCTTCCAGCATTTCGAAAATCAGCCGTCTCAAATCTTCATAGCGATAGTCCGCACTGCGCACCATAACTGTTGGCATCATCTCTCCAAATAAAGCGTGTGTAGAGTTTGATATAGTCACCGATCAATCTATGCGATATTTCGGCTCGACTATGTGTTCACACTTGCAGCGTGGGCAGCGGCTTGGCTTAGTGAACCGCCTGCGATCAGCAAATAAATAACCGCAATCCGTGCAGCGGGCCGGCGTCAAAATCAGTCGTTTCTTCCGGGACGCAACCGATCGAGCTATATGAGCCAAGTGCTGATAGACCTCCTTCTCAGATATTCGCAAGGTTTGTGAAATATCTCTAGCTGTGCATTCCGCTTGGCTTAGAAGCTCTCGAATTTGCTGGCGAGTCGTCTTCACCAGGAGCAACGACCTCCTTTCCTGTTAATCGAGCAATCCGAAAAACAACGTAGCCTAACATACCATCAGTCTAAGACCAACTCCGGTTTTGTTGTTACTTGCAATATCAGTTTGTTGTTCCTAGTTTTGAGGAGAATACTCAATCCGGGAGTGAGTATCGAGAACCTCATAGACGTAACAGTTTAAGAAGAGCATCCCTGTTCAACGAACCTACAAAGCCTATCTTGGGGGCTTCAAGCGGAGAATGGGAATCCAGAAAAACTTAGAATCCAGATGCGGACTTTCATACTTAATGAGCATAGAAACTGCGAGCAGTGAGGGTAAGTCGTGGATTCTAATTCCATAATGTTATAGTCTGGGCTGGTGCATGGTCGCTATTGGAATCGGGCTATAGGGTAACTCAAAAAGAGTTTTTTACATGAGCAGAAACAGATCGTAAACACCGGCGCAGGCTTTTGTCCCTACCAACACTAGAAAGGAGATGGCAAATGTTTGAACTTATTCGCAAGAGTTTGCTGGCAAGTCTCGGAGCAGCTGTAGTCACCAAGGAGAAAATCCAGGAAGCGACTTTCTCGCTAGTAGAGCAAGGCAAAATTTCCGCTGAAGAGGCAGAAAAACTCACCGAGGAGTTGGTGGAAAGCGGGCAACACCAATGGGAAGAAGTCCACACCAAAATCACTGAAACCGTACGAAAGAGCATGGATAATTTGGATATTGGCAGCAAGACGGAGTTCAAGGATCTCAAAGCCCGCGTAGAAAACCTTGAGAAACGTGTCGCCATGCTTGAAGCGGCAGAGATGGCAGCTAAGGAAAGCGAGCATGGACATTAAGGCCGTCGCCCACCTCGGCCGCTTCAAGGACATCACTGTAACTCTTTTCAAGTACGGCTTTGATGATGTTGTCGAGCGTCTCGATTTACCCGGGAAATTCATCATAGAAAAAATTTACCCGGCTCACACCGAGATGAACACTTGGCAGCGAATCAGGTATACTCTTGAAGAACTGGGGCCGACTTTCATAAAACTTGGTCAGATACTGAGTCTGCGTCCCGACTTGATGCCGCCTCCTCTCATCTACGAACTGCAGAAACTACAAGACGCGGTGACTCCAGTGCCTTACTCGGAAATAGAGGAGGTTTTGCAAAGAAATCTAACAGTACCCATAATAGAAGTTTTCGATCTTTTTGAAGAGCAGCCCATAGCTGCAGCTTCTTTAGCACAGGTTCACCGCGCGCTACTCAAGGAGAACAAACAAGCGGTGGCCGTTAAAATTCAACGACCTGGAATTCGCCACATAATTGATACCGACCTCTACATCCTCGCAGCTCTTGCACGACAGTTGCACGGACGTATGGAAGGCGCGCACATTTACGACTTCCCTGAACTTGTGAGAGAATTCAAAAGGAATATAATGCGCGAGCTGGATTTTCGGAGAGAGGTCAGAAATATGAAAATATCTCAAGGCAATCTCGCTCATTTTCCGAACGTTCGCATCCCCAAGCTCTATGACCATTATTGCACTGAGCAGATGATCACCATGGAACTTATCCATGGCACCAAATTAAGGGATCTCCAGTTGGACGCTTTGGCCCATCGAGAAAACTTGGCCCGGCATGGCCTGCAAGTCACCATCAAGCAAGTGCTGGAAGATGGCTTCTTTCATGCCGATCCACACCCTGGGAATGTTTTCATTCTGGACAATGAGGTATTCTGCATAATTGACTGGGGCATGGTGGGAAGGCTCACAGAAGAAGCTCGATTCGAGGTCATCGAAGTCATCAAGTCCGTGGTCGACAAAGACAGTGAAAGACTGCTGGATATCTTGCTGCGCTTTTCCAGTTGGGAAGCCGACATCAACGAACGGCTTCTGCAAAGGGAAATTCTTGATATTTTGGACGTGTATCACAACATCCCAATTCGTGAGGTCAACATCAGCCAACTCTTGTGGGACATCGCTGAATTGCTCAGAGTGCATGAAATAAAGCTTCCTTCCGACATGGCAATTATGATCAAAGCGATGGTAACCGCGGAAGGAACCGCCCGGTTGCTTTATCCTGATCTCAATATTGTGGCCGAGACCAAACCATACATCGAGAAGCTGATTATTCAACAATGGAGGCCGAAGATAATCTGGAGAAGTCTTCGTCGCAGTTTAACTCATATTTATAACCTGCAAAAACAATTGCCTGCTCACATAGAACGAATCATTCAGAAAGTTGATCGAGGAGAACTCAGCATCCAGTTTCAGCATAAGAATCTGGATGGCATGCGCAACACTTTGGAAAACGTCGCTAATCGGATCACCTTCGGGCTGATTATTGCAGCAATGATCATCGGATCGTCCATGATCATCACAACCGGGGTTAAGCCCCTGCTTTTTGGCTTTCCTGCTTTCGGCATCATAGGCTACATTATTTCAGCAATCATTGGTCTCTGGCTGATTTACAACATCATCCGAACACGCAAATATTGACCCTTCTTCAGACCACGTGTCTGAATCAATATAACAGAAATTTGAAAACTCAGTTCCGGGCGAGACCAACACACATTACGTTAATCCGCAATGAGCCTTTATTTTTTGCCTCTGGTCGATACGCTGCATTGTTATGGTTCGTTGTGGTCTCAATATGATGATCGTTCGCCGCGGCAGCGTGATAAGCATTTTTCAGGCAGATTTTTCATGGCTACTTTGCGTTTTCAGGTACGGACTTTGCCACAAAATCAGAGACATCAGAGGTCAACTGCTTTAGGGCTGAATCGCTTATATAGAGCATATGGCCGCTGTCATAACACTTGAACGTGATATTATTTTGCAGGCTTTTCGGAAGTTCCAGATGCGCCATTGTGTATTTAGCAGAGAGGTAGGGAGTATCCAGATCGAAATATCCTGAGGCAACAAACACCTTGAGATCTCTTGCAGATATGGCTTTCTTGAGGCTGTCCATGACGTTGACATAACCATGCAAAGCCGAGCCATAGTTCCAGTGATCGTTGGCCTCTTCGGAGAGATAGATATAGTTGACGGTGCTTTTGTAGCCCAATTCATCGCTCAAGTAATCATTGATAGCAGCAACATACGGCCCGATAGTTACAAGCATGCTGGGATCATTGAAAAAATCTCCAGGAGAGCCCTCCCCTGCGGCTCTTCCATCCATCAAACCGACAGTAAGATGTTGTTCCTTCAATAACTCGGTCATGAATTCGCTTCTTGTGATACGGAGATTATTTCTCTGTACAAACTCCTCACTCAGGCCGGTATATTTTGCGAGCTTGGCAGCGAATCGCAATCGCTCCTGATCGTTTAAGCTGCTACCTTTGCCTAAAGCTTGAATGTATTCGGTTACCGCCCACTCCTCCACCTCCCTTGTCGTGTCATTCAGGTCCTGTTGAAGTTCCGGCGCGAGTTTTTTGTGGTAGAAAGCTGTGGCGGCATAACTTGGTAAAAAGAGCACGTAAGGCAAATCATTCCCCAGTTGAAAGCTGAATGTTTGAAAATCGAGGGCTGAAGATAAAAGAACAATCCCATTGATATCCATCCCATAATTGCTGTGCAGATAATCGGCAAGTTCGACTGCTCGCAAGGTGCCATAGCTTTCTCCTGCTATGAACTTGGGAGAAAGCCAGCGTTCATACCTTGTGGTATATTGCTGAATGAAGCATCCTATAGAGTGAACATCCGCCTCTATTCCATAGAAATCTTTTGCCTTCACCCCGGATGCGGCTCGACTGAATCCAGTTCCAACCGGATCGATAAACACCAAGTCCGTAAAAGAGATCCACGATTCCTGATTGCTCTCAAGCTCATAAGGCGGAGGAGACGGTTTTATGTCCGCTGTGGGAACTCGTTTCGGTCCAATCCCTCCCAAGTTTAACCAGACCGAGCTTGCTCCGGGACCGCCATTAAAGGCGAACGTAACTGGTCTTTTTTTATTTTCTTTACTATCTTCCACGTAGGCTATGAAAAAGATTTGAGCATGCTCTTTGCCGGATTTGTCCTTGAGCGGCATAAGCCCAGCCGTAACTGTATAATGGATAGTCTTGCCGCCAATCTCGATGGTGTGATGAGTGACCGCAAGTTGCTCGGCTGAACAATCAGACTTGGCCTGCTCTTTATCCTTAGTTTCGGCGACGGTTGGTAATGGTTCGGAAGTTTTCTGCGCCCAAACGGGAGTTAATGTAAGCAACAGCAAGATTATGCAAAAGGCCGCACTTAGTTTTCTCAGTTTCATTGTAGAACCTCCCCGGCAGTCCTGAAAGACAGCTGCATATGGAACGTACCATAGGCCAATAAGTATCTATTTATCTGATCACCATGCTTCTTGCAAAAGATTCCTCGAATGTTGGTATAATATGGGAACCAGATTCGAACAAAAACAGCAAGAATTTTACCTAGCGAAATGCTTGACCATGTAAAATGCTGTTGATTTAGCAAGACTTCTTATTTTACAAGAGCGGCGGGTTGCGTTTCTCGAAAACCGGCTTGGTGGCAATGGAATTAAAAGCTCCTCGAAGATGTTGCCTTAACGGTATTTAGCGGGCATGACGATCAGAGGTGAAGCATCGAATTTTCAGTCAACCTGTTATAGTCAGTCTGAGAACTGCCATTTCGAGCCGAAGGAGAGAAATCCTTCGGGCTAAGAGTTGGCCTGTCTGAAAGATTTCTCATCATGCCAAGGGGTGATTCGAAATAACAAAAGTGCATTTTACAGCCAGCCGGTTGGGGAAAACGGGGACAAAAATGAACAGAAAATTCTTGCTTGCCGCCTGCGGTGCACTTCTTATTCTAATGGGAATGTCAGCCCAGCAGACCGATGCTGTAGCCAATGGACAGGCGGTATTTGACTCGCTTCGCTGCAGCAGTTGCCACAAGCCCGATACCGATAAGGTTGGAGCATCACTGCAGCGGATTGCCGACGTTTATCGTGACCATGAGAAGCTGTTGGCCTACCTGGAGGGCAAAAGCAAACCTCTCATCGCCCCTGAAAGAAGAGGTGTGATGAAGGGTCAGCTGAAAAAAGTGGCAAAACTGACCGATGAAGAGAAGCAAGCCCTTGCCGACTACATTTTGACTTTCAAGTAGGCCGTGCCATTGTTGATAATTCAATGAATTCCAGCTCTTCAGCCAGTTTGAACATCTTGCAACCATTTATAAATACGGGAAGTGCTATGGACTTTCTCCCAGCCTATTCGGGGCAATTACCAGGGTAATCCAGTCCTCCAATTCCGTTTCCAGGATAGTTTCTGAAACATCACCAACCAATGGCTTCAATTGGGGCAGCTGAGACCTCAAAAAACCGCTCAAGACCACCCGACGATACTTTGTCCATACTCTTTCCTTGAGGACCTGGTTGAGGCAAGGCCATTCTAAATTCATTAATAACAGGTCTGAGGGCTCCTTCAGGATTGTCAGGTCTTGCGCAACCAGCAGATCAATCCAGGCTTCCTGATCATTTGCCATAAAATTATTCATTGCGACGCGTGCGGCCAACGGATTGCAATCCACTGCAATAACTTTAGAGGCGCCCAATTTGGCACAGGCTAGAGCGAGAATACCGGTTCCGGTTCCCAGATCCACGACACTTGTTACAGGTCCTTGCGCAAATAGTTGCGCAATAGCCAAGAGACAACCCCTGGTAGTCGCATGTAAGCCAGTCCCGAACACCACGCCGGCATTTATGAAGAGGGGAATCTTCCGGTTTATGCCGCCACAGGCATTGGAATCATTGGCAGCTCTAATCACAAACGGGCCAACATGATGATCCCGTCCCGCGACTTGCTGCCACTGCTCATAATCAAGTTGATAAGTACTTCTCAAGCACCACTCATCGCCATTCTCCAAGAGCCACTTAAGGACTGACGATCGTGCCGGCCGCTCATAAAACACGTAATAGAAAGGAGTCTCCGGCCAAATGCCAAGATACCCCTCTCCCGCCGGACTGGTTTCGGGAGTTTTCGGTCCCGAGCACTCATAAACATAAAGCTTTTCCGGAACTTTGCTTTTCATCACGCGCACCTTTGACATTTTTTCCAGGATAGTCCATTGTGGATAGTATTTGAAACAACTTTTACCGAGCTTGATTTTAGCGAGGGGAAAAATGGAAATCGTGCAAACGCCGGTCGGTCAAATGGAGGTCTTTTGCTACCTTGTCTACGATGAAGTAAGTGGCGAAGGCGTTCTTATAGATCCCGCCGGAGATGAAAATCGGCTTCTGGAGCTTTTGCGTGAAAAAAGCGTTAAGCTGCGCTACATCCTGAACACTCACGGACACGCGGACCATACTTGTGGAAATGACTACCTGCGCGAGGAAACCGGCGCTAAAGTCATTATGCACGAGTTAGACGATGAATTTTTCCAACAACCGGAAAGCCGCCAATGGGCTGAAATGATGGGATTCTGTGCGGCAAAACCGGCAGATGTCCGAATCCAGGATGGAGACGAAATTTCATTCGGTGATATTAGGGCAAAGTTCATCCATACGCCAGGCCATACTCCTGGCGCTTGTTGTATTTTGATCGATGGCAACCTTTTTACGGGTGACACTCTATTTGTGAGTGCCGTGGGTCGCACCGATTTGCCCGGCGCTTCTTTCCAACAATTGCTTGAATCCCTTAAAACAAAAATTCTGCCGCTGCCGCCTGAAACAGTTGTATGGCCGGGGCATGATTACGGCGATCGCCCCAAGTCGACGCTTCAGCACGAGACCGAAACGAATCCATACATCACAGATTTCTTGCTGGACGATGAGTGAGAGAACACTTCTCAATTACATCACCTTCCCTACCCCTATTGGCTGGATAGCCATCTCTGCGAGTGCCGAAGGCATATGCCGGATCGATTTTTGCGGTAGCAACGCGCCTTCGCAAGACGTAATCACAAACAATCTGCAGGAGCTGTTTCCCTTTTTCGAGCTTGACTCAGAAGCTCACCAGGCAATGCTTGACAATACCAATACCGCCATTTTCAACTATTTTTTCGAGCAAACTCCATTGCCGGCGATACCGTTGGACATTCGAAGCGGTACTGCTTTCCGAAAGGATGTATGGCAATCCCTTTGCCAAATTCCCTTCGGAGAAACGAGGTCTTATTCGGAGATTGCGCGAAACCTCGGCAAACCAAAAGCGGCCCGGGCGGTGGGGCAGGCTTGCGGCAAAAACCCCATCCCCTTAATCATTCCATGCCATAGAGTTATATCCCAAAACGGCAGATTAGGAGGCTTCAGCAGTGGGCTGGACATCAAAAAGGCGCTGCTGAAATTGGAAAATGTAAGGTTCAGCCCATAGAGGCTGTCCGACAACTGTCATTTCGAACAGAAGACGAGAAATTTTGTTCGTATAAGTAATTGCCTCTACCGAATTCTCATCACGCCAAGGCTTGATTTGAAATGACAAAAGAGGCAATTTCGGACAGCTTCCCAGCCGCTGCGACTGCTGATACTCAATCCCTGGATATTCGAGATAAGGAAGGGTCCAAGAGCGAGGACCGACTAACACAGAGCCTGAGGGCTTTATTGGCTGCCTTAAGCGCCTCAAATTGACCGACAAGTGGGTAGTGTATGGTTCAGCGGCAAGTTCGATTTTAGGCCAATTAAGAGAAAGTCCGGGAAAGGAAGGGCAAGTTTGGTGATAAAAAAGAGGGCCTTGCTTGTTGTGCGGGAGGTAATGGGGGATAACAGAAAATAGGGGTGACAGACTATTCCAGGAGGGCGCCGTACTTTTTTAGGATGTCTTGTTTAGAGACCACCTGTGGGACCCCGGTGGGTTTACGAACATTTCGGTCGCAGAGAATGAACACTTCATAGGTGTCGAAGATGGCGTAGCGATCTTCGTCAAAGACGATGAGTTTGTTGCCATTTTCCTGTCGGATTTTTTCGCGGAATTTGCGAATGCCGGTTTCTTCTCCCTGCTGCTCCAATGTATCTTGTTGATCCATCCAGGTCCTAAAGGCGTTGGTTAAGGCCATGGTGATGAGGGTGAGATAGACGTGGGATCGAAAGGCAGCGGCTGTATTTCGGGCAGGCCGTTCAATGAACCAGGCTTGTTTGGCTTCCCGAAAGAGTCCGTTTTCGATTTCGCTTCGGGCGTCGTAGCTGTCATAGACACTCAAGGGGTTTGTGACAGGGCCGTTGGTGAGGATGACCAGGGTGTCGGAGTGAGGATGTTTTTCTTTGTAAGGATCGTGCAAAACCACCACCGCATGGAGGGGATTGGCTACAAAGTCCTTTTTGTTCTCATGAGAGCCGCTGCCAAGCGGTCCATAAAATCCTGCCGTGGTGAGCGATTCGATCCCTGCAACATCCCAGTGATCCAAGACTGTGGTTTTATTCTTTCCTCCACCGACGGCTCGTTTTCTCTCTCTGGTTTTTCGGATGCCCCCACCTATCAGCGAAAGGGCTTCTCCATAGACATTCATGTTGGTTTTGGCAGGGATATAGAAAAGGATTCCCTTCCGGTTCAGCCACCAAAGAAAGGGACCGTCCATGAATCCGCGATCAATGGCAAGGGAGGTGATTCGAGCATGAGCCCCCAGATTCTCGATGGCCTGCTGGACGACCCCCTGCGCCTCATTGATGTCGTGCACATCGATGGTGGCAAACCGCATGGCCAGGGGAATACGGCTGTTCGGGTCCCATACCACCCAGATCTTGAAGCCAAACACGGTTTCCAATACTTTTTGGATGCGTTTTTTTCGTCGCCGCAACTCCGGCGCCTTCTGTTTGGTGACTTTGCCGCAGCCTTGGCAAGCTTCGGTGGATTCGATGTCGGAGGCGTCCAAAAGCGCTTTCACCCGCTTGGGGAAAAAGCTGTGCGCCGCCAAAATGCGGATCGCCCCATTGAACAGCCTCTCCAGGGCAAGGGCGCTAATGGCCTGGATGTAGGCAGCAATAGAATCGGGACAGATCGGCCCGCGGATGGGGGTGGGTTCTTTTCCTTCGGATTCCTTCCCCTCGTTTTTGGAGCCCGATTTTTTGCCCCTCTTGCTGGTGCCCTCTCTTATTTCTCTTCCGTTGAACCCCACCAGCCGCATCAAGGGTTGGGACCTTAGGATCACTGGATGGGTATGCCAGAAGAAGGAGAGGCCGGAGACGATGCGCATCAAATAGATGAGAATCACGGTGGGGAACTGGACGTTGCTGATGCGCTTGTTTTTGACTGGATGGAGCTTCATGAAAAGCTCCATGAACCCGAACTGGTCAAGGAAATAGAAGAACTCGTCGAACAGACCGGCTTCCCCGAGCCCGTAAACCTCGGAGATGTCTTTGCCGTCAGCGAGATCTTGGGTGATCCCCGCCTGATCTCTTGAGGCGGTGCACCAGGTGAGGCGTTCGGCAATGTTTTGGGCTGCTCGTTTCTTCAAGTCCATGTGGACATGGTTAGCACAGGAGGGATGGGAAGTCAAACGGGATGTCTTTATAAGTAACTAATATTACTAATAAAGTAGAATTTTCAAATCGCCTTCTCCAGCCATTTTCCGAGTAGACATAGGTGGGGACTCGCATCGGGTCACCAACATCCCATAGGGAGCCTCGGGGCGTGCCTGACGGCCGTGTTAGGGAGAGGTGCTCGGCTGCAAGCGAAAATCAAAAGTTGGACAATTATTTAGATTTTTTTTTGATTTTTTTAAATTGTGATCGGAGCCAGCTCGGCGCTTATATCGAATATCCAGCTCAATCCCTATTCCCTTGACATAAACATACCACGAGCATATGGTACAGGCTAACTCGTTTGCCATAGAAAACGATATCTTATCCAGTTGAGTGGAGGATCAACTTTGAAACAGAACAACTTGAAGCTGAAAGACAAAATTGAAGCGCCCAGTGGAAGATTAGGGGTACTAATCCCGGGTATCGGCGGTGCGGTCAGCACGACCTTCATAGCCGGAGTGGAACTCGTTCGAAGAAATTTAGCCGAGCCAATCGGATCATTGACACAGGTGGGGACCATACGCCTGGGAAAACGATTTGAATATCGGACACCTTTCATAAAAGACTTCGTTCCTTTGCATTCGGTTGATGACCTGGTTTTTGGAGGCTGGGATTTGTATGAAGCGAACGCATACGAAGCAGCTCTGTATGCAAAAGTGCTGAACCGTGACCATCTCGAATCCATAAAGGATTTTCTGGGCAGCATCAAGCCGATGCGAGCCGTTTTCGACCGTCGTTTTGTGCGCAACCTCGACGGCACGTTTGTCAAGCCCGGCCAAAACCTGCGTCAGCATGTGGACGCCCTGAAGGAAGATATTGCCAGATTCAAAGAAGCAAACGGACTTGAACACTGTATCATGATCTGGTGCGGAAGCACTGAGGTCTACCTTAAATCCGAAGATATTCACGCCTCTTTGGACAAATTTTATGAGGCTGTTGAAAATAACGACTCCAGAATTCCACCCAGTATGCTATACGCCCTCGCCGCGCTGGAAAGCGGTATCCCTTACATCAACGGTGCCCCTAACCTCACTGTCGATACGCCGGCCATGCTGGAACTGGCGGCAAAGAACAAAGTGGCCATCGCAGGAAAGGACTTCAAAACCGGTCAGACCCTTATGAAAACGATCTTGGCGCCGGGGCTTAAGGCTCGCATGCTTGGTCTGGAGGGGTGGTATTCGACCAACATATTAGGCAACCGAGATGGACTTGTGCTGGATGACAAGGACTCTTTTAAGACCAAAGAAGAGAGCAAACTGTCAGTGTTAGAATACATCTTGCAGCCTCAACTTTATCCGACGCTTTATAAGAATTACTACCATAAGGTGACGATCAACTACTATCCTCCGCGTGGAGATAACAAGGAAGGATGGGATTGTATCGACATCTTTGGTTGGCTTGGCTACCCCATGCAGATTAAGGTCGATTTTCAATGTCGAGACAGCATCCTGGCGGCTCCCCTCATTCTCGATCTGGTGTTGCTCACCAATTTGGCTCAACGAGTCGGTATGGACGGCATTCAGGAATGGCTTTCTTTTTACTTCAAGAGCCCGCTTCACAAGGAAGGTCTTTATCCTGAACACGACCTTTTCATTCAACTGATGAAGCTAAAGAACACGTTGCGCTATCTTATGGGGGAGGAACAAATCACGCACTTTGGGCTGGACTACTATATGAACAATGCAGCCTCGGATAGCCAATAGGAGCCCCATCTCTTTGGGGATATGAATGCGGGGGCCAAGTCATAAGGAGCAGGCGGAAGCCTGCACTCCTGCATTCCAGAATCGCGTCGAAGGATAAAAATTCCCGCGAAAGCGGGAATCCAAGAGACCGATCTGATCTCAAAGTGCAACATTCTATCCTTAATAAACATACAATCAAGGTACCCATGAAAAAACATCAACATAACTTTGTTGAAGAATACGATGAAATGGTAGCTTTTGGCTTCTCGAGGGAAATTGATGAGAAGTCTCTTATGTTCTATCTGCAAAAATTTTCGGATGACGATTTTCTAGAAGTTCTGGTACCTCGACTTAGTGACGAAGAGATTACTCACTTGTTCGACCAGATAAGTAATCTCATGCGTAAGCATTTGACAGAAGAAGAATATCACGGATATTTTCTCAAGGATCGGTGATATCCTACTCGCCCGAATCTCCCACTTCAAGCTGGCTTATTATTGCGGGGGAAAATACGCACGTGCCTGAATGTTAAGGCTTAGTTTAAGTGATCAAGATCTTGTGCGTTTCTGATGTGATTGAACCGGCGCTCTATCCGAATCTGGATGACCGCCGCTTTCATGACATCTCATTGATACTTTCTTGCGGAGATCTCCCGCCGGAATATCTCTCGTTTCTCGTCAATGCCTTGCGGGCACCGCTCTATTATGTTCTTGGAAATCACGATATCCGCTACGCTACAAAGCAACCGCGGGGCTGTGTTAATCTGCACAGACGTTTGGTCACGTTTAAGAGGCTAAACATTCTCGGCCTGGAGGGATCCATGTGGTACAATGGGGGGCCATATCAGTATACCGACAGTGAAATGCGCCGGCTGATCCGCCGTCTGCGGCCCACTATCTGGTGGCGAGGGGGAATCGATTTAGTGATCGCCCACGCTCCTCCGAGAGGGGTTCATGACGAAGATGATTTGTGCCATCGCGGGTTCGATAGCTTTCGTTGGCTAATTCACAAATATAAACCCAACTGTTTTATCCATGGCCATATTCACAAAAATTTTGGCACACTTGCGGAGCGGGTATCGCTCATAGATGCAACCCAAGTGATCAACACCTATGGGCATCATATCCTTGAAATCGAAAATTCTATACATCATAGATAAATTGACCAAGTTTCGCCGGGGCATTTCAGGCGCGGCTGATTCTAAAAGTTTTAGCGATATTCAGCGGATAGCAGATGCCTATGAAAGTCGAGTGCGAGGGCTCAGGACGGTGCCGCTCGCGAGCATTGTCGGCAGTGTCGGCCGCTATCGGGATTTCGACAACCGGTTTAAACTCAAAGATCATCTACCCCCGGAAAGGCTTCAATTCATCAAAGAAGCCATTCGACAGGGTCGGCCCTTGCCCCCGGTAAAGCTTTGCCAGATCAGAGACGAATACTACGTCGAAGACGGCAATCACCGTATCGCTGCTGCTAAAGAACTTGGTCACGACGAGATTCTTGCACACGTTGTGGAACTCATTCCCTCCGGAAACAGCATCCAGGACATCCTCTATCGGCAACGCGCGGAGTTTTGCGATCGAACAAAACTCCCCAGTGAAATCAATCTTACCGAACCTGGCCAGTACGACCGCCTGCTCGATCAGATAGCCAGCCACCAGGCTAGCCTCGAGAGCAGCGGGACGGCTCCGGTTTCTCTTGAAGATGCAGCTCGGGATTGGTATCGTTTTATCTATCGGCCGCTTTGCGATGTCATCAAACGTGGAGGACTGCTTGAACATTTTCCAGGACGAACAATCGCAGACTTATACACTTTTGTGTCCGTGCATCTCTGGGAAATGCGCGAAAGCCGTCATTACGGCATCGGCATTCATAAACTTATTCCCCCGACCATGGAGGACTTTCGAAAGAGAATGAGCCAAACGGGAGAACACGATTATCCGGATATGCACCGCACGGTAACAGCCTTCGTTCTGATGAACATACAGCCCAAGCGAGAGTCGAAAATCGTTGAGAAGCTGTTCGATTTGGAGGAAGTCCGTGAAATTCACAGCATACATGGCGACGTGGATCTGCTTATCAAAGTCATGCTAACCCGTGATTTGCTCAGCTCGGATGCTGAAATTATTTCCAACTTCGTGCAGGACAAAGTCCGCCAGCTCCCGGGGATTATCAGCACAAAGACATTGATACCGGGGTTTTCGAGAATCAAAGACTAATTTCTCACTTCACTCGAAATAACATGAATGGTAATAGTTTGGCTGGCCTCCTGACAAGAAGTAATCAACTTGGATTTTTATGCTAAAATGCAGGGTGCGTTGCTCCCGAACGCACCTTAGTCGGCCCATTCGGGGAACGAACCCTAAAGCATTTTCATGGTTCGTTGTGTCCGATAAATAGGTCATCAGGGTTAGTTAAAACGAGTCGGAGTAGGAACGTATGCGAGAACTGTTAGGGCTCATGAAAGGAAAGTACATTGCTGCAGTTCTGACACTGACTCTAGTCACGGGATATATCGTCTTTCTGATTGCCGCCAACTACATGTCCTTGCAAAAATTGCAGCAGTCGACCATCGAAAATCTGCGGCAAGACCTCGATAACCGGGCCACAGCAGTGAGTTATTTCTTGTCCGAAAGAAGAAACGATCTTCAAGACCTCTCTCAAGACCGAGATATAAAAGCTTTTTTTGAGAACAAAGCACTCGGAATGAGCATGGAGTATGGTCTTCGCTCAACCCTGCTTGGCATTTCTGCCAACTTCGATCGCCTTCTCGAACAAAGGCGAATCGGTGACCAACAAATTTACAGTCAAGTTCAGTTTAGAGACAGTGGCGGAAAAATTCTTGTCACTCGCCCGGATGGCGATACAAAAAGTATCACAAGTTTAAGTCGCAGCACATTTTCAACCTCCAACGGACCCGAGCTCACCGTTGCCAAGGACTCTGCGGGGAACCCAGTTCAGGCCTTGATGTCCTATCCTTACTTTTTCAAGGGTGAGTATGCGGGACATATCGTAACCGTAGTCAATCTCCTGCCTGTTTTTAAGCACCTCGTGAAGATGAGAAAAGGATCTTTAAACAGTTATGCTTTTCTATTGACCAAGGAGAATGGCCCCCTGGTACCCGCCAAGGAGCTGACGGCTATGGTGCGGATGGGCTTGCCAAACCTCAGCACGATAGAGATCGGCAAGGCCTTGTATTTTAAAATGAAAGATAAGAATTCGGGTGAAAGAGCAATGCTGGCTTTACGAGTCCCAGTAGAGAATACGATTTTTTCCCTTGCTTCCATCTGGCCGCTAGAGGAAGTTTCAGGCCATATGGCTTCAGGGCATTTGCTCTTAGCCTTCGGGGCCCTTGCTCTTTTGGTCCTAGGCGGCCTGACTTTCACCTGGGTCACTTCCATGCGCTACCTCATTTTGCGTACTCGATTTGAAGAAGCATCCAACAAAGAGCGCGAAATTGAAGCTAAAAACCTTGAACTCACGCGTGAAGTCGAAGAACGGAAGCGGGTCGAGAATGCGCTCAGAAATTCAGAAAAACGCTATAGAGATCTTTTTGATAACATTAGCGATTTTATTTATACACATGACCTTGCCGGACACTTTTTAACGATCAACCCAGCTGTAGCTAAAACCTTGGGATGGTCGACGGAGGAAATCGTCGGACGAATGATCACCGACTTCGTGCCGGCGGAATACAGAGAAGTCTTTCATAACAAGTATCTTGAGAAGATCGTTCGAGAACGGCATTTCAACGGAGTTGTGGTTTTTCTATCCAGGAACGGATCGCAGCATTACATTGAAGTGAAGAATTCGGTAGTGAGCGAAGGTGGAGAAGATGTTTATATAAGGGGATCAGGGCGAGACATAACAGAGCGCAAACATGCCGAAGATGCCATGCTAATGGCCAAGGAGGCAGCTGAAGCAGCAAACCAGGCAAAGAGTCAGTTTCTTGCCAACATGAGCCATGAGATCCGGACACCGTTGAATGCCGTCCTTGGTATGACGGATCTCGTACTGGATACGAATCTGAATCCCGAACAGAGGGAGTACCTGAGCATCGTCAGTTCGTCCGGGGATTTGCTCCTCAGGGTGATCAACGACATTTTGGACTTCTCAAAAATAGAAGCAGGTAAGCTTCATTTAGAAAATAAAGAATTTGAGCTCCGCGATCTTCTGGATGAACTCTCGGAAATGTTCAGGGGCGAAGCTGCCCGCAAAGGAATTGAACTTATTTTTTCTATTAATAACGATGCCCCCACCGCACTGGTGGGTGATCCCGGAAGACTGATGCAGGTGTTTGTCAATCTGCTCGGCAACGCTCTGAAGTTCACCGAAAAAGGCGAAACCGTCATTCGAGTGGCATGCATCGAAAAATCAAAGGAACGGGCGCAGCTCAAGTTTTCCGTGCGAGATACAGGCATTGGAATTGAGCGTGAAGCCATCGACAAATTGTTTTCGGCATTTACTCAAGTGGATGGATCGCGCACTCGAAGATTTGGAGGTACCGGGCTTGGGCTGGCTATCTCCAAACGACTCGTGGAACTGATGCAGGGAAAAATATGGGTTGAAAGTGAATTCGGAAAAGGCAGCACCTTTTACTTCACGTTGAACTTCGATCGACAGCCTGAAGAAAGAGAACAAATCCTCACAGTTCCTCCGGATATCAAGAATTTTTCCGTACTGGTTGTTGATGATAACGACACCAGTAGGCATGTAATGAGTGAAATGATGCGATCTTTCGGCTTCGAAGTAACGCCGGCCGCCTCCGGTGACGAGGCGATGGAGAAACTCAAGGCAACTTACGCCCAAAATGACCCGGTCGACGAGGTTGATCTAGTCCTCATGGACTGGATCATGCCCGGCATGGACGGTATCACAACTTCCGAGCTGATAAAGCAGACTTCCCGCCTCGCCCACATCCCCATCATAATAGTGACAGCCTTCGGGCAGGAGGAAGAAATGCGCAGAGCAGAAGCTGTGGGGATAGAGGGGTTCTTGATCAAACCCATCAAACAATCCGTTTGTTTTGATACCATAATGAACATTATGGGCTACCAGGGGTCAGGACGCATCATGCAAAAAGGCGCGATCCATGTCTTCACAAAAGACACCAGTGCGATGAAACATTTGCATGATACCCGAGTATTAGTGGTAGAGGACAACAAGATCAACAGAATGGTAGTCGAGGGAATCCTCTCCAAAGCAGGCGTAATAGTAGAGACCGCCGGCAATGGAATAGAGGCGTTAAATATTCTCAAAGAGAAGACATTTGATCTTGTGCTTATGGACGTCCAAATGCCTGAAATGGATGGGCTTGAGGCTACGCAACAGATCCGTCGGGACCTCAAATTTAACACTCTACCCATTATCGCACTCACGGCTCATGCTATGAAAGGCGACCGAGAAATGTGTCTCGAGGCTGGAATGAACGACTACATCGTAAAGCCATTGAGTCAAAAGAGATTGTTGCTAACTTTGAGTAAATGGATTGCGAGAAAAGGGTGAAGCCTTTGAAAAGCGCACCTAAGAGGCTGTTCGAGAACTGTCATCTCGAGCTGGAGGAGAGTAATCTTACTTCCACAAGTCGTTAATTTAACAGATTTCTCATCACGCCAAGGCATGAATCGAAATGACCAAAACGGTATCTTCGGTCAGTCTCCTAACGTGCAGATTCTGGATTCATCCCGCGGAAAAAATCATCGAGCAGTATTGGTGCCACTTCAGTGATGCAAAAAGAAACTCGATCCGACAACCAGATCTCGATCAAACCCACCACAAATGCCACCAAAGATAAGGCCGCGCGGCCTGGGTCCAGGTCACTCCGTATTAAACCCTCAGACTTGAGTAGTGCAAACATGCTCTTCACGCGATCGAGGATACCGCGTTGGATCGCCTGTTGCCTTTCCAGCACCGGCTCCAATTCATGAGTGTATTCTGTCTTATAATTCACCATTTCATAGAACACTGCATAACGGTCGTTGTCTTCAAAGTGAGCCAGAAATTTTATAATCTCCTCTTTAAGATCATCCAGCGACCTCACCAAATCTGCCCGAATATCCTGCGGCCTGGCGGCAGCGGATGCTTCGATTTCCTCTGAGAGGGCAACAAATAAATCCACCTTGTCCTCGAAATGCCAGTAAATAGCGCCCCGAGTGACACCGGCCGCAGAAGCTATGTCGCACAATGTAGTGCGCATAAATCCCTTGCATGTGAACACATCGAAAGCAGCATTCAATATGTTCTGTCGCGTTCTTTCCGCTTCTTCCTTGGTTTTGCGAGCCATAAACTTCTCCCGATGTTCAATTTCCACCCTGGTCTCGTCCGTTGTCTCCCAACGGCAGCAGGAATGTTGTCCTACAATTGTCATTTCGAGCCGAAGGAGAGAAACCCTTTACTTGCAAGCGGCTGATAAACTGCATCGGCCCAAAACGATCCAATGTTATGCAGAGGGATGTTCAATAGGCATCTTTTGACCTGAAGGCTTTCGAGATACCTTGCGGGGCCACAACCATTCGCCGAATCTTTGGATCACGACATAAAAGACGGGCACAAAAACGACCATCAACGCCATCGCCGCAAACATGCCGCCAAGCACAGCCGTTCCGAGGGCCTTTCGGCTGGCGGCGCCGGCCCCGGAAGCAATCACCAACGGAACCACTCCCAGGATAAATGTAAATCCAGTCATCAGAATGGGACGAAAGCGCAGGCGTGCGGCTTCAAGCGCTGCCTCCTCGATTCCCTTCCCCGACTCTCGCTGCAGCTTGGCAAATTCCACAATCAAGATAGCGGTCTTGCATGCAAGGCCAATGAGCAACACAATCCCAATTTGCGTGTACATGTTCACATCCATGCCTCGCACCAGCAGCGCAGCCACCGTTCCGAACAGCGCCAGCGGCACCACCAGGATTACGGCGAAAGAAATGGACCAGCTCTCATACTGAGCACACAACACCAGGTATACGAACACAACTGCGAGGATAAAGATCGGCATTGCCTGCCCGCTGGTCAGTTTCTCCTGATACGACATCCCGGACCACTCAAAACCCATGGAGGAAGGCAATTTGGCAGCAGCCATATCTTCCATGATGTTAAGTGCTTCGCCCGAACTGTAGCCGGGAGCTGCAGAACCATTGATGGCAGCAGAAGGATACAAGTTGTAACGGTTGATGATTTGCGGGCCCAGGGTCTTCTCCACTTTAACCACCGTTCCCAGTGGCACCATATCACCGTGACTGTTTCTCACTTCCAGCTGGCGTATATCCTCGACGCGCCTGCGGAAAGAGGCATCGGCCTGAATATTGACATGGTAAATCCGGTCAAACTTATTAAAATCATTGACATATAATGATCCTAGATAAGCCTGAAGGGTATCAAAGACAGTTGAAATTGGAATATCCAGGGTTTTGGCCTGTGTCCGGTTTACGTCTGCATAGAGCTGCGGAACGTTAGCTCGAAATGTTGAATAGACACTGGCGAGACCGGTTTGGCCGTTGCCAGCCTGGACCATTTCCTGGGCTATCTGTTGCAGCGCCTGCAATCCCACTCCGCCGCGGTCCTGCAACTGCATTTGAAAGCCGCCCGCCTCGCCGAGACCGATAATTGCCGGCGGTGGAAAAGCGAATACGTTGGCTTCCTGAATCGCAGCAGCCTCCTGCCACAACCGTCCGACAATGCCTTCCAGGCTCAGTTGAAGAGTTGTTCTTTCATCCCAAGGCTTCAGAATAATCCAGTATGCAGCGGCATTGGAGGCATTGGCGCCATCCAACAGAGAATAACCCGAGACTGAGACATAACCATCCACGCCAGGCATCGTTGCCAACCTTTTGTTTATTTTTTCCACCACCGCATCGGTCCTCGGTTTGGATGCGGCATCCGGCAGCTGCACGCTCAACATGGCGTAGCCTTGATCTTCCAGAGGGAGAAAACCGGTAGGCAAGTTGATAAAACCCCAGTAGGAAGCGGCCAACAAAATAAGGAATAACGGCAACATTAAAATCGCCCGCCGCACCATTGCCCCGACTACCCGCATGTAAAGGTTTTGTCCTCGGTCGTATACCCAGTTGACAATGCGAAAAAACCGGTTGCTTTGCTGTCGAGTCGGTCTGAGCAAAATGGCGCAAAGAGCCGGACTCATGGTCAGGGCATTGATGGAACTGAAAACGGTGGCCGTGGCGATGGTCAGCGCAAACTGGCGGTAAAGTCGACCGGTAATGCCTCCAAGAAAAGCGGTGGGCAGAAAGACTGCAAGCAGCACCAGGGTAGTGGCGATAACCGGCCCGGTAACCTCTCCCATCGCTTTAATGGTAGCATCCCGTGCGTTCAAGCCGGTTTCGTCAATATTTCGCACCGCGTTTTCCACAACTATAATGGCATCATCAACCACAACTCCAATAGCCAATACAATGCCGAAAAGAGAAATCATATTGAGACTGAATCCCAACAACCCCATCACAGCAAAAGTTCCAATCAGGGAGACCGGAATGGTAATGCCCGGAATAAGCGACGCCCGCCAGTCTTCGAGAAAGACAAAAATTGTGAGGAAGACCAGAAGGGACGCAATAATAAGAGTCAGCAACACTTCCCGAATCGCCGAATTCACAAACTTGGTGGTATCGAAAGGGATATCGTATTCAAGGTCTTTCGGAAAACCTTTGCCAAGGTCATCCATTTTAGCTGCAATTCGCCTGGAAACATCCAGAGCGTTAGCACCGGGCAACTGAAAAACGGCCAAGGCTGCAGAAGGTTTGCCATTGTAGCGGCTGCTGACATCGTAGGTCGCGGACCCGAGCTCGACCCGAGCCACGTCTGAAACGCGAGTAATGCGAGTACCCTCGCCGGTTTTTATGATAATGTCTTCGAACTGCGCAACATCGCTCAGACGCCCGAGTGTATTGATGGTGTACTGAAAGCTTTGATCGGCAGGGACGGGCGGCTGCCCGATTTGCCCGGCTGCCACCTGCACGTTTTGTTCCCGAATGGCGTCGACCACATCATTGGTCGTTAAACCGCGGGCCTTAAGCTTATCCGGATCCAGCCAGACTCGCATGCTGTAATTTCCAGCCCCAAACACCAGCACGTCACCCACACCTTCCAGCCTGGCGAGTTCGTCTCTAATCCGCAACGTGGCGTAATTGCTTAGGTAAAGCTCATCCAAGGTGCTGTTTGGCGAGGTCAGAGTAACAAACAGCACAATGTTCGCGGATTGTTTTTGCACTGTGATGCCCAGCCGTCTTACTTCCTCCGGCAGCATCGGTTCAGCAACCGCAACGCGGTTCTGTGTGCGCACCGCCGCCATATCCAGGTCCGTGCCGGTCGCGAAGGTTATGGTCAACTGATACTGCCCGTTATTGGAACAGGTGCTCGACATATACAGCATCCCTTCCACGCCGTTCACCTGATCCTCGATTGGCTGCGCCACAGTTTGCGCCAAAACCTTGGCGTTGGAACCGGGATAGGAGGCGGATACTACCACGGTCGGCGGCAGGATATCCGGATATTGGGCAATGGGAAGCGTTTTAAAAGTAACCAATCCCGCAATTACAATAACAATCGAAACCACACTGGCAAAAATGGGGCGATCGATAAAAAATCGGCTAAACATTTTCCATGACCTTATTTGGGGTTCTCGGCGCCAATCGTTGCAGCGGTTTTTTTGCCGGCCGTCGGCACAGGACTGACTGTCAGGCCGGGGCGGGCACGCTGCAAGCCTTCAACGATGATCCGGTCATTGGGAGAGACTCCGGTTTCAATAACGCGCATACCTCGTTCCAAAGGACCGAGCTTCACCGGACGGTACTCGACTTCGTTCTTATCGTTGACAATCAGCAGAAAGTCACCACGCTGATCCGCTCCCACAGCCAAATCGGGAACCATAAGCGCATTCTCCCGGGTGCCCACAGGAACTCGAATGCGGGCGAAAAGCCCCGGCCACAATTGATGATCGGAATTTTGGAAAACACCTCGCACTTGTATGGTACCGGTAGACGGATCGAGCCTGTTGTCCACGAAATCGATGCGCCCTTCAAAAGGATACCCCTGCTGGGTCGACAATCCCAGATAAACGGGAGTGTTGCCTTTGCCGTTTGTTGGAGAGTCTTCACGAGAGGAATGTTCCTGGTAATGAAGCAGGTCGCGTTCATTAACGTTAAAATAGACGTAGATAGGATCGTCCTTAACAATAGTTGTCAGCAAAGTACGCTCGCTTGCTCCTACCAGGTTTCCTTCATCTACCAATTCCCGGCCGATCCGACCACTTATGGGGGCGTGAATTTTGGTATATGATAAGTTCAGATTGGCCGTCTCGATGGCAGCCAGAGCAGCTTGAATGGCCGCCTTGGAAACATCCCTGTCAGCTCGAGCCTGTATAACTTCCACTTCACTCACAGCATTGGCTTTATATGCGAGGTCTTTTCTTTTTAAAGTCGCATCAGTCTGCTTCAGCTCCGCCTGGCGGCGCTCCAGTTCGGCCTTAGCTTCATCCAGTTTCGCCTGGAACGGCTTGGGATCAATGACAAACAGAAGGTCTCCTTCTTTTACCCGGCTGCCCTGTTTAAAGTTGATGCTCTCCAAATAGCCTTCCACGCGCGCTCGTATTTCTACGTAATCGACAGCTTCCGTCAATCCATTGAAGTCCGCATACTCCGTTACGCTCCTTTGAATCGGGCTGCTGACGGTCACCTCTGGAGGCGGCGGCGGCGCATATTCATTTTTTTTGTCACACCCAATGAGCAGACAGGTCGCGGCAAGGATGTTAACGATCCAGATTCGCCCTCCAAAGACCCCTGTGCGCAGTATGGACACCACGAAACTTCCTCCGATTTTAGGATTAAAGGACTTTTTGAGAATGCGGCGGCAAGTTCTTTCCGGTTTCGACTTCAGAGTTATTCACATCCGCCTCCCAGCCACCTCCCAGCGCTCTATAGATTTGCACGAGATTGATGGCGATGTTGCCCTTGGACTCTGCCAGTTGATTTTCCACAGTGAACACATTGCGTTCGGCATCCAACACATTCTGAAAATCCCTGAGTCCATCTTTGTATAACTCGATGGCCAGCTTCAAAGTTCGCTTGGCAGCTGAAACCGAGCGTTCAAGAGCCTCCATTCGCTTGCGTTCTTCCAGGTAGGCGGTCATGGCGTTTTCTGCTTCATTAAGCGCCCGCAGGACGCTCTGTTCATATTGCAGCAGTGCCTGCTCGGTTCGAGCATCCTCTACCTGAATCCGGCTGCGGATACTGCCACCTGCGAACACGTTCCAGCGGGCGGAAGGCCCAATCGTGTAAAAGTGACTGCCGCTGGAGAACAAATTACCCACATCTTCCGCCTCCAAGCCGATGGTTCCGAGCAAGGTCAAGGTGGGATACAGGTCGGCTGTTGCGATTCCGATCCGAGCTGTCTGAACAGCCACTTCACGTTCTGCCCTGCGGATGTCCGGCCTTTGACGCAGCAGATCAGCCGGAACACCCACGGCCATTTGAAGCGGTGGGATTGGAATGGCTTTTACTTTGCTCAACAGTTCGTGAACCCTCCCGGGCGGCTGCCCCAAAAGCACGGCAACAGTATTGATAGTTTGAGTCAGTGCAGAGCGCAACGGCGGCACCTGGGCCTCCGAATTGGCCAGCACATCCTCTGCCTGCGCTACATCGAGGTCCGTTGCCAGGCCGTATCTAAAACGTGTTTGAGTTAGATTCAGAACCTGCCTTTGAGATTTGATGTTTCCCAGTGTAGTGGCCAGCCTCGCCTGCAGCGTTCTGACGGTGAGATAATTGCGCGCCACTTCCGCATACAGGCTCACCTGCACGTCACGTCGATCCTCTTGAATAGCCTGGTAATTTGCTGTAGCTGCCTCCACCGAACGGGTGATTCGGCCAAAAAGATCGATTTCCCAGCTCGAGTTCAGTCCTATAGCGTAGCGGTTGCTTTCTATACCGATGCCTGCCACAGCATTTTCACTGCCTCGCTGCGCGGCAAGGTCTGCTTCTGCGTCTAGTTGAGGATAGTACACGCCCGCCACTACTCCGATTCCCGCTCGTGCTTCCTTAACTTTGGCCACAGCCGTTTTGAGATCCAAATTACCGGTTGAAGCCTTTTCGATAAGACGGTCGAGCACTGGATCGTTAAACACCGCCCACCAGGCTGGACTGACCCTTTTGCCTGAAATCAGAGACGGATCGGGCACGCCTTGCCAATCCTCCGGTATTTCAGAGCTCGGCGGCAGATAGTCCGGCCCAACCGTCATGCATCCTGTCATGGAAAAAGCCAGGACCAATGCCAAAGCGGCCAACAGCGAAGGTCTGACGAGCCATGTATTCGTCTTCCGATGTCTCTCAAGCCCGGAACCCATTTCCATGATGTCACTTTCTCAGAACCCGAAAAATTATAAACATTCTTGCATGTATGTAACGAGAGCGCTGCTAATTAGCACAGATCCGAGGGGCTTTCAAGAAATTTAGGAGGGCCACATTTAGTGAAAACGACAAAGTTCGTGTCAAGGTTTTTCACAAGCTGGAAATAGATTTCGGCGGTCTTCGGTGGGAGCAGGATTGATCGGCTTCATAAAAAAGGTCAATCCTGCCGCAATGGGTGAACAGATCTATTTCGCCGCCAGGTCTTCAAGTGCTTCCCGCAACGTTGCAAACTGGAATTGAAAACCTTCATCCAGCAGCCGCTTCGGGACTGCTCGCTGTCCTTTGAGAACCACATCGCCGAATTCTCCCAGCAGGGCTTTTAAAATAAAGCCCGGAACTGAGGGCATGAGGACCGGGCAGCCCAGCACATTTGCCAGGGTATGAGTCAACTCTCTATTGGTAACCGGATGAGGAGCGGTACAGTTGAACGGACCGTCGGTATTGTTTTCAAGTAAGAAAAGCATAATATTTAACAAATCTGTTAAATGAATCCAGGAAAACCATTGTTTTCCACTCCCCAGAGTACTGCCAAGGCACTTGTTGAATGCCGGCAGCATCTTTTCCAGGGCTCCGCCGCCCTTACCCAACACAATGCCAAACCGTGCTATGGCTACGCGAACACCAAAATTCTCGGCCCTGTGAGCCTCGCCCTCCCACTTAAGGCTCACTTCGGTCAGGAAGTCATCTCCGGGAGGGCTCTCCTCGTTCAAAACCTTGTCATCTTTCCGCCCACCGTAATAACCAACGGCCGAGGCGCTGATCAATGTAATATTTTTGCCGGAAGCTTTTGCGAGGGCATCCACTATGTTCCGAGTTGTGATGACTCGGCTGTCCAGAATCATTTTCCGATTCTTGGCCGTCCACACGGTAAAAATGGAAGCTCCGGCCAGGTTTATGACCGCATTATGCTCCAATACTCTTTCCTGCCATGGCCCGGCCTCTTTCGGATCGCCTTCAAGATATTCAGCCCCAGCGGGCAACTCTCTGCCTTTACCGGCGGAGCGCGTCAATACAGTAACCTGGTGCCCATCCCCCGCAAGCTTTTCAGTCAGATGACTTCCCACGAAACCCGTTCCACCTGTCATAAAGATCTTCATGGAACACTCCTTTTTGAAACCATTGGCTTTAGCAGGGCTAAAGCCCTGCGCTACAGGATTTCCGGATGATGCCAAGGCAGTAGACTTTGTGAAAACTGAGCAAGCTACATCGACTCTAGCGCTCTTTCTGCAAGCCGGGACACTTTACAGCAGGAAAGCTCCCCATTGATAAATATTTTAATTGGGGTCTCATCCGTTAAGAGAGATTCTAGCTCTGAACGAACTGATTTTGCTTCTATCAAACCGAGGGTTCTGGCTGCCAGTCCCCTCAAATGAGGATCTTCAGACCTCAGGAAAGGTTGAATGTATGTTGCGGCACCCTGCAGCAAACCCGGTCTTACTTCTGCCAGACGTGCGAGTCCCAAGAGCACGCCCCGCTGCAGCGGTTCATATTCCAAAAAATTACCATCTTCCCTAATAAAAGACACCAACACGTGGGCATATTCTTTCGCCAACTTCGCACTGACCGCCATGATCTCACCCATAGCCTCAGGAGCTCCCCATCCTATGCACCCCGACTCATCATTGAGATTCCACATGAAACGTCGCATGATGATCCGCGCGGACTCGACGTCTTCTTCAGCCAGGTTGCCGACGACAATTCCGATCGCTTTGACCGCCCGCATTTTGACGAGCTCGGCCGGGTCGCATAGATGCGCAAACAGACGATTAATGACCTTACGGACCGGCAACTCGAGCAGTTCCGGAAGGCTTGCGTCAAAATCAGCATCTTTTAATAATCGATCGATGGTGTTTTTTATGCTTCTTCTCTTGGCGGTCGATAGCAAAGTGGGCTCCAATTTTAATCTACTTCACCTTCTGGATTCTCTGGCTCCTGAATTCTGCATTTTCATAATTCAGACTCTTCCCAGGCAATGCAATCACTGGGGCAGCAATTGATCGCCTCCTGAATGCATTCCTCGGACTCGATACCGCCCTCCAGCACTTCAATGTACCCAGCCTCATTTTTCCTGAAGACATCAGGACAAACTTCCACACATGCATCACAATCAACACACCTACTTAAATCGACGACGGGAAACTTAGCCATGCTTAGATCGCAATCTGTCTACCATTATCTTATGAATTTCGAAAAACAAGCTACAATTCATATTCCCATTTCACCAAACACCAAGGGGCGGTCAAAAACCGCCCCCCATATAAAACTTTGTTCTCTGTTATTCCAAAATTTCAAAGAGCGACGTGGAGGGATCAATGCAGTTCATAATCGATCACCTCATCCATACGTTCCTTGTCGAATCCAAATACGAGCTGGTGCCCAATTTCGATAACCGGTGGACCGCCTGCTCCACGAGTTGCCTCAATCATCCGCTTATGAGCACCTGTATCAATAGATATGTCGTACAAATCGAAGTCAATGCCTTTGTTTGACAAATAGCCTTTGATTTCTTCATTGCCGGGTGAATTCGGCGTCACGTATAAACTTACTCTTTTTGCCATGGTTCTTCCTCACTTTCAGCCACTACGATTAGTCGTAGCGGCTTGTCCCGCGAGTGAGGAACCCTGGTATGGACTCTTCACTTGCGAGTCACTCTATGCAATTCTGAAGACAATCGCCTCAGATGTTCTTGTTCTTCTTTAACCAGCATACTGATGAGGTCTTTTCCTTTGCCGTCTGCTGCGTCTTGCATACTCAAAAAGAAAATGACCGAGTCCTTTTCAAATTCGATGGCAACTCTCAAAGCGTCTTTCATGTCAGTGAGCTTGCACACTTCAGTTTCGACGTTCTCACCTTTAACGAAAACGTGCTGGTCCGCCATCATTTTAATATAATCAGCTTCTTTATTTTCGGGATCAAAAACCGTTGGTGCTGCAGCTTCCTTGGGTAACTGAGCCAATATCGACTCGAACTTTTTTTTATGTTCAACTTCTTCCCGAGCCAATTCTTCAAACAGCTTTTTCACCTGAGGATCATTAATGCACCCCAAACTCTGTTCGTAGAACCTCTTGCCATTCTCCTCAATTTGCACAGCGATGCGGAAAACTTCGGCAGCATTAAAATTAAACATCATCGATTCAACTCCTGCTCGCCATTGCAAGCTCATTCTTTCTCAAAATCACTCTTGGGTGCTCCACACACCGGACAAACCCAGTCATCGGGCAAATCCGCAAATGAAGTTCCAGGTTCAACACCATTGTCGGGGTCACCTTCTTCAGGATCATACACATAGCCACAAACTGTGCATACGTAACGGTCCATTCAACTCCTCCTTCAACTATTCCTTTTCGAAATCGCTCTTAGCCGCCCCGCACACCGGGCAAACCCAGTCTTCAGGCAAATCCGCAAATGAAGTTCCAGGTTCAACACCACCATCGGGATCACCTTTTTCAGGATCATACACATAGCCACAGACTGTGCATACGTAACGGTCCATTCAACTCCTCCTTCAAAATGTATTATTATTAAAAGGTTTTTCCTCCCGCACTGTTTTCACACCTCTCGGCGAAGTGCAGATTCCACATCTTACAACAATATTTTGAATTTAAATTATTCGAAAATACAAATTAATCTTACTAAAAACGAGACGAAAGATTAATATTTTTCCGACCTAATGCAAGCAGAACTACACTCGAAATTTGTCCTCAGCACCTTAAGACGGTCAAGGCTGCGACTTTCCAGTCCTACCTTATCTTCTATTTTCTTTGGCCCATAAACGCCGCAAACGCAACGCGTTGCTGACTACGGAGACGGAGCTCATCGCCATTGCTGCTGCTGCAAACATCGGGTTCAGCAGAACCCCGAAAAGCGGGTACAGCGCCCCTGCTGCAATCGGAATACCGAGGGAATTGTAAAAAAACGCCCAAAAAAGATTCTGCTTGATCACTCTCATGGTCAGTGCAGACAGTCTGATGGCAGAGGCAACCAACTGCAAATCATCCTTGATTAAAGTAATATCGCTCGCCTCGACGGCAACATCTGTTCCTGCCCCAATAGCAACGCCCACATCCGCAGCTGCGAGGGCCGGAGCATCATTAATTCCGTCCCCGACCATTGCTACCACTTTGCCCTCTTGCTGTAACCTCCGAATTTGGTCCGCTTTGTCGGCCGGCAATACTTCCGCCATCACAAGGCTGATGCCCAACTCACTTGCAATGGCCTTTGCCGTTTCAGTGCGATCGCCGGTTATCATCGCCACCTCAAGATTCATTGCTTCGAGCCTGGAAACAGCTGACTTCGATGACGGTTTAGGTTTGTCCGCAAGAGCGATAGCACCAACCGGCTTGCCGTCCACGACCACATAAACGCAGGTTTCACCTGCTGTTATAAGCCGGGTAATTTTGCTGCTGAGCTCATCGATTTCCACCCCCATTGTCTGCATCAGCCGCTGATTGCCCAAAAGCACTTTTTTCCCTTCCACGATTCCCTGAGCGCCCAGTCCTGAAAGCGCCTCAAATTGCTCCACCCGCAACGGCGCCATACCCTCTTCGCGCCCTTTCTCCACGATGGCGCGAGCTAAAGGATGTTCAGATACGGCCTCCACAGAAATCGCCATCTGCAGAAATTCACCGCGATAACCGTCCGAGCCGAGTAAAACATGAGTGACTTCAGGGCTGCCGCTAGTCAGAGTGCCGGTTTTATCAAACACCACCATAGTCAGTTCATGAGCTCTTTCCAGGCTTTCGCCACCCTTGATGAGGATTCCATTTTCGGCCCCAATTCCCGTTCCCACCATGACCGCGGTGGGGGTCGCCAATCCCATGGAGCAGGGACAGGCGATGATTAAAACCGACACAAAATTAAGCAAAGCCCGACTGAACTGTGGATTCGGAACAGCAAAGTACCAGATCGCAAATGTAATCAGGGCAATGCATATGACAACCGGCACGAATATCGAAGCAACTTTGTCGGCAAATCGTTGAATTGGAGCTTTCGATCCCTGCGCATCTTCTACCAGGCGGATAATTTGCGCTAACACCGTCTCCGCCCCCACCTTTGTGGCTTTAAAGGTGAAACTGCCGCTCTGATTAATGGTGCCGGCAAACACCTCATCTCCCCGCTCTTTGGCTAAGGGCAGACTCTCACCTGTGAGCATGGACTCATTTACCGAGGATGTCCCCACCTCCACAACGCCATCTGTTGGTATTTTCTCACCGGGCCGTACTATGATCGCGTCCCCGTGCACCACCTCTTCTATCGGCACGTCCAGCTCCCGGCCGTCTCTTACAACCCGCGCCGTTTTCGGGGTTAGCTTGACGAGCTTTTTAATGGCGTCGGAAGTCCGGCCGCGAGCCTTATGCTCGAGAAAACGTCCCAGCAACACCAGAGTGACTATCATCGCAGCGCCATCAAAATATACATGGGGTGCACCGCCCATTGCAGCCTCGGCAAAAAAGCCGGGCCATATCGTAACCGCAGCCGAATAGCAATAGGCGGAAAGAGCCCCTATGGCAACCAGAGTGTTCATGTCCGCAGTTTTCTGACGGGCCGCCTTGATGGCACCGATAAAGAAACGACTCCCCACCCAGAAAACCGCCGGTGTTGTCAAAGCAAGAAGAATAAAGAACATGGTCGATTGGGGGATTGTCTGAAGAAAAGGGAACCATTCCTGCATCGTTCCTGCCATGATCGAAATACTCAGCACCACCCCCACAATCAGCCTGATCTTTAGATCTTTTGCCTCCTTTTGCCTTGCGGCTTCGGTTGGATCTTCAATGCTCTCTCTAAACAGACCGAGGTATTCATATCCCGTATCTTCCACAACTTTCTTGAGCTGGGCAGTATCGATACTGTGTTGCGGGTGGATGACCGTAGCCCTGGAGGTTGCCAAATTTACGAGCGCGTCCTCTACCCCCGGAATTGATTTTAGAGCTGTCTCTACTCGGCGAACACAGGCAGCGCAGGTCATACCTCCAATAATGACCTGCGTTTTATCCGGACGACCTTTTCGGGCAGGATAAAGATCCGTCACGTCATAACCAATATCTCTGATTCTTTGCTTAATTTCCTCGTCACTCAGAATATTCGAATCATACTCGACGGTTGCTTTCGAGGTCGCAAAGTTCACAGTTGCACTGCGAACTCCCTCCAGGTCATTCAATCCATTTTCCAGCCGTCTGACACAAGCCGCACAACTTATGCCTTCGATATGGAAATCTTCTTTAGCCAAGTTCGTAACCCGCCTTCTGAATCCGTTCCCGCAAGACGTTCTCGTCAATCGGTGTGGACTCTTCGAAACTGGCCTCGCCCTTCGCCAGGTCGACCTTTGCATTCGTAACGCCTTCAATCTCGCTGAGCGCCTTGACCACCGCTTTTACACAGTGTTCGCACGACATTCCTTTAACTTTTATTGTCCGCATAATTTTTCCTCCTTGTTCGGGCATAGCGCATAGGGCAGAGAGCATAGGGTATCCGGCATCCGGCATATAGAATCATCCCCCCCACGGCATATGTGCATAGACGTCTGATAGTTTATCTCGGTATTCGCGGAAAAAGGTTTCATGCCCTTTTTCCCAGAAAGAAAGCATGGACAGGGCTTCTCTCGCCTTTCCCTCAGTCTGTTCGGCCATCTTTTCATAAAACTCGCTCAAATCTTTTTCAATCAGCCAGGCGGTATTGAATACCGTTACATCCGGCACCATCGAACCTTCCACGCACTGTTCCAGAAATTCCTTCTTGGCCCGATCGTCAAAATAATTAGTCGGCTCCAGCACAACACCTTTCAATTCAGAAGGTTCCAGTTCGTTTCCCTTCTTTAGATCGGACAAGATTCTGTTAATGAATACAATGTGTTTTTCCTCCTCCTGGATTAAGCGTTTGAAAGCGCTCACCGCAGCACCTACCCCCATTCTCTGCAAGGAATACTCAAAAAAACCCTTTCCGGTTTGTTCCTGATTGAGAGCATATTCAAAAATCTTGATCAACTGCTCGTTTGTTGCCATAAAGCCCTTCTCCTTTCGATGCTTTCCTGAGTTGTGATCCCCTAAATTTGGCGATTCCGTGGGCAGTCCCCCACCCTACATCCGTCGTCAAGCTTCATTCAACAGCATTGGCCTCTCCCTCGAGAGGAACCAGGCATTTCCGGCCGGCAACCAGCCAGCACACCTCTCAGAGCCTGTCTGAAAATTGTCATTTCGAGCCAAAGGCGAGAAATCTTTTGGGCGAGGAGTGGCTTGTTTGAAAGATTTCTCACTCCGCTAGGCTCCGTTCGAAATGACAATAGCGTATTTTTCAGACAGCCCCCTAGAGTCAAGATAATCGTTTTTTACCAGCGATCATGATTATTTTAACCGATTTTTGATTTTAGTGTTTCTATGTCGCTAAATGGTGCCTGGCATGCAAAATTTTCACAAATGTAAGCAGTCGGCTGATCATTCAGGGGTTTGATGTCGTTCACATAACTCGCCAGCGCAGCAAGTCTTTGTCCCTGTTCGCCGCCTTGTTTCACCAACAGCACTCGATTAGGCGAAAAGTCTTTGTGCAACAGCTCCACCATGGCCCGGGTGTTTTGATGCGTAACATCACCTGCAATCACCACTTCCTGCGTAGGACCCAGAACAAAGTCCACCGCGTTGAGAAATTGGGTGCAAGCAGACGGGTAATCCGACATCAGCGAGGAAAACCTCTTAAACAAACGATCGGCCCTATTCTCCCATACAACATCACCTGTCAATCTGCCCAGTCGCAAGAGATTGAGCGCCGATACCGAATTGCTCGATGGAACCGCCCCATCATAGATTTCTTTATCTCGTACGATCAGACTTTCGCTATCTTGAGCGGTATAAAAAAATCCGCCGTCCTGTTCGTCCCAAAATAGATCGAGCGCTTGCCGGTTCAGCTGCACCGCCTCCTCCAGGTAGCGAACATCAAACGTGGATTCATACAGCTCGATGAGCGCCCACACCATGAACGCATAATCATCCATGTAACCAGGGTTGGCAACCTCACCTTCCCGATAGCGGCGAAAAAGCTTGCCGGATTCCTGGCGGAGAACGCTCAGGATGAACTCCGCTGCTTTTCGAGCTGCTTCGATATAGATTTCATCCCTGACAACCTGATAGCCTTTGGCCAAAGCAACAATCATCAAACCATTCCAGGAAGTCAGGATCTTATCGTCTTTGAGTGGATGAATCCGCTTTTCTCGTGCATGAAAAAGCTTCTGCCTCCCTTCTTCCAGAACCGCTCGAAACCGCTCCAAATCCATTCCAACCATCTTAGCAAAAACTTCGGGCAGTTTGGGCACATGCAAAATGCTTCTCCCCTCTTCGAAATTTCCCACCTCAGTAACGTCGTAAAAGCGACAAAAAAGATCGCCGGTCTCTTCTCCCAGCACCTC
This sequence comes from uncultured delta proteobacterium, assembly GCA_963781715.1. Lineage (GTDB taxonomy): Bacteria > Desulfobacterota > Syntrophobacteria > Syntrophobacterales > Syntrophobacteraceae > Desulfoferrobacter. The sequence continues at coordinate 1,044,103 of CAWAGW010000010.1, read as the reverse complement.
TTTGATTTGGCGGGGCGTCCAGAGGTAAAAAAGTCCTTCGACTCCTTCGCTGTCGGCGTCTTCGGCGGAATAAAAAGCACCCTCTGGATCCCTCATATCCCTTAGGACGTAGTCAAAGATCTCCCTTGCTACTCCGGCATATCGCTCATTTCCGGTAACCTGATAAGTCTTCAGATACGCAATGGCCAACATGGCCTGATCGTAGAGCATCTTCTCGAAATGAGGAGCGAACCATCTTTCATCGACGGAATAACGCGCAAAACCGAACCCGATATGATCGAATATTCCTCCACTGCGCATTGCATTTAGACTTTTTTCAACCATCGCGAGTGCCTGGGACTCCGGTCTGCGCTTGTGCCAACGCAGCAAAAACGTGAAATGGTGCGGGGTCGGAAATTTAGGTGCGGAACCAAATCCCCCCCATTTGGAATCAAATGAAGTCTTGAGCTGATCGTAGCCCTTTTCGAGTATTTGTAGACCGACCGGCGGACCTTCGGCAACTCCGGTCTTAGGCTGAATCGCCTCAGTGATCTTTTCACTGGCCTCCAAGGCCCGTTGCCGGTTATTTTTCCACAGCTCGGCAATCTGGCGCAGAATGTCCACAAACCCCGGCATCCCCATGCGACTGTTCCTGGGGAAGTAAGTACCCGCATAAAAAGGCTTTCTGTCAGGAGTCATAAAGATAGAAAGGGGCCATCCCCCTCTACCCGTCAAGGCCTGGCAGACGGACATGTATATCTGATCCACATCGGGTCGCTCTTCCCGATCCACTTTGATGGACACAAAGTTTTCATTTAGAATTCCGGCTACTTCTCCATCTTCGAACGATTCATGCTCCATTACATGGCACCAGTGACAAGTAGCATAGCCGATAGAAAGAAATATGGGCTTGTCTTCCTGCAAAGCTTTTTTGAAAGCCTGGCCTTTCCAGGGAAACCAATTTACGGGGTTGCCGGCATGCTGCAATAGATATGGACTCTTTTCCTGTCTCAATTGATTGGACATGAGTTTACTCCGGTTGAATTTATATAGATTTTTAGTCGTAAAGATTGATGAGGGGAACATGGAGGAAAATACGACTTCCTTTTCCTCCATGAAAATGAGGTCATTCGTTCGAAGAAGAAGAATGGATATTTAGAATCGTAACGCTAAAATCCTTAATTCAGCAGCACTGCCCTTTCGGGCTGCAGGATTCGGACAGACACCAGCTATCAACGCGGTGCTCCTGCCGATCCACCGGCCTCAAGACTGCATTTGGTAAAGTCAATTTCCTTCTTGCATCCCGGACAAAAATGCTTTTTATCGAATTCGTCGGAGAAAATCTCTTTTTCCTTACCGCACTCAGGACACTTGCATACAAAAGAGCTTAGATTCTTGAAACTTTCCCATCCGGGGCAATGTTGAGGTGTAGACATATATCTCCCTCCTTATAAGTTTTTGTCACATGTTAACTTGTGGAGACTGAAGGACAGTCACTTCATCCAGCCGTGCACTTGAACCTCATTCCTTTGAGGCTCTCGATTTATTCTTCTACTTCCTCTTCTTCCACAATCAGTTTGCCCCTGTGCTTGGTTCCACAACTCGGACACCTGATCTCAATTTCCTCTTCGGGGCCGATATATTTTCCCTGCATGGTCTCCGGCGGTATAAAGGTAACATCACCGCAAGCACATTGAGGGCATTCGCCTCGAACTTTATGCCTCTTTCTCTTAGCCATCATTTCCTCCTAAAGTTAACGATCGCATCAACCAATGTCATCCCGGCTGCGCAGGATACTTACACACAAATTAAGCCATTTATCATTTCGGGAGCTTTTCAAGCTCTTTGATCAGCACCTCAAGCCGAGGCCTTTCATTAATATCATGAACATCAATATAGCGAATTAGTCCTTTCTTATCTATCACAAAAATTGCCCTCTCCGAGGTGCCGTTGCTGCGCAGCACCCCATATTCCTGTGCCACTTTGCCGTGGGGCCAGAAATCGGATAGAACGGGAAACCACACCCCGCCCATCTCTTGAGTCCACGCATAGAGGGTCGGGATATTGTCTTCGGTAATCCCGAGAAGAGTAGCATTGTTCTTCTCGAACATGTCCTTGGCAATGTTGTAGCCCGGCCACTGACCTGAGCAAACAGGAGTCCAGGCGGCAGGGACAAACGAGATGACAACGTTTTTCTTGCCCTGATACTGACTCAAAGCTACCTTTTCCCCCTCAATGGAAGGCAAGGTAAAGTCCGGGGCTTTGTCCCCGACCTTCAGCTGAGTATGACTGTCAACAGGTTTAAGTTTACCTACAGGGTAAATTTTACTTCTGTCCTGGTTGCCGGCGCCATGGGCCAAACCGACAAAAGGAACAACGACACTGAGTAGCAGCAATAGTCCAAAATAGACTCTCTTGTTTGACATGGCTTATGCTCCTCCTTTTATCCCCGACCTTTTCAGCAACAGTTTGAGGAAATCCTTGGGATCGCCAAAACTGCTGAGTTGAGAATAAATCACTTTATGAGAACCATCCCGGTTGATTTGGATTGCAATAAAGTAGGGCGTTCTAACCTCTCCTAGAATCTGATGGATAGAGTAATCCGGATCGGGAAACAGCGGGAAAGGTATTTTATATCGATCTTTGAATAGGTTAACCTCGTACTCTGTGTTTCCGGCCCCAATGCCGATGATTTTGACCTTCTTCTTGAGGTCGGACCGTTTTTGGATGGTCTGAAACAGCTTATTTACGTTCGGGGCTTCTTTCTGACAATAGGGACAATACATACTGAAAATTTCGACAATCACTACCTCTGCTTTAATCTCTGGAATCCTGAAAAATCCCTTGCCGTTCAGCCCAAGATAATCTTTGTCCGAAGAATTTCCCGGAGCAGGTAGTTTTACCTCCGGCAAGACTCCGCCTTCAGGGGGAGGTTCGGTTGCCGCCAAGCACTCTAAAACTCGAACATGAGGACCAATGAAAGTCAACAATGCCATCAATAATGGAATGGCTGCTCTCCGTACAAAAGTCCTCACCGGAAATCCATAATAGTAATATAGCAAAAGGCTTCTTACCGGATTTTTACTCCCGCAGCCCAGACGGTTCGTCGTGCCCGAATTACAGGCATGCGATGTTTGCATAACGTCTTCCTTTCATTACATAGAATGCTATCGTTTTTTTAGAGCCATGTGGACCTCCAACCAATCCATCATCTCCTGTATATTCTTGGATAGATTCCATCTGCCGTGCTCAAAAACACCATAGTCCGCCCCGCACATTGCCGACGAAAAACGAGTAGAATTAGCAAAAAACAACCACTGCTCAATCCACATTTTCTCGATCAAGTCATCAAACACATTATCATTTTGTGGAAGACCCTTAACCAATTCTTTCTGCCAGGCCGTGTTCAGAATTTGTGTCGCCGTTAGTGTCATCTCATTGGACGTTTTTATAGTATTCTCAAATCGGGCCCAGTGTCCATTGACCCAGCTTTCCCCATGGCATGCCAAACAAACCTTCTGCATCGTTTTCTGACGTTTCAGCTGCTCATTCGCATCAATCAAGTACTCTGCAACAGGCTGCCCGGTCAGCTCTGTGGGTAAAGGCAAACCGGCCTTATTCCTGATATTTGTGACATCCGCGGACGCAGGATGGGGATGGGCATAGATCAGGCCGAAGATCCTCCAGGGAAGTCGGTCACTGACCTCATGGCTTCTGTTGGCAATCACCTGCCCTTCCTCATCCACCACCAGACTCATGTGACAAACAGCACAGGTAGGCGCCGTGAAATCTTTGCCTACGGTCCACGGCACCTTCTTGAAATCCCACTGCTGGTACAGCGAGCTATAAATGTTACCGTGTTTGCTCACGTCATATACTTTATAAGCCGGCACATCCGGCCCTTTGTGGCACTCTGAGCAGGTGTATGGTTTGCGGGCCGTTTCAATGGCAAACTGATGGCGGGTGTGACAAGCGGCGCAGGACCCCTGACTGCCATCCGGGTTCAAACGTCCCACCCCCTGATTGGGCCAGCCCGAAAGAAGCGGAAATGTCATTTCACCAAGATCGGTCTCTCTGGACTCAGTACCCTTCATTTCAACCTTGGTGCCATGACAAAACAAGCACGAATCTGCAGAGGTTTCATCGTCAGGCGGTTGAAGCGTAGTCTTCATGTCCGCAAAGGTTTGAATGCCATTTACTGATTTCATGAATTCTTGATAGAGGCTGTTTTGCACGAGGTTCACATGCGCATGCGACATCATGCCGTGTGAAAACTGTTCTACTTCCTGAGAGTGACAGGTAGCACAATCCTTTGGGGTCACCACCACATGAACATCATATCCGTTGTGAGCGAAGGTGTCTTTGTGCTTATCGTAGTTCATTGTGTGGCACTCGGAACATCCTATGGCGTAATCCACCAACTGTTCAGGAATTTTTTCACTGGACACTTTTCGTTCCAGACCGGATTGTTTCAGGGCTTCTCCCGGACTGGTCCCGGCATGCCTGCTTCTTTCCCAATCGGCCACTATCCCGGGCGACACGGAAACGTGGCAGCCGATGCATTCGTCTGTGGCCGGACTCACTTTGGCGCCGTATCCATCGATACCCCAAGCGGCGGATAAAAGAACCATGCCAAGAACTAAAGAAATCTTTCGCATAGTAAGTCCTCTCTCGATCTGCTTCAGTGTGTAAATTTTTCTGGGGTCAAAACCTCTATTTAGACGCCAAGCATTTCCGGATTCCCGGCCGGCTACAGCAGCTAACCAAACCCAACATCCAAAATCATCATCGCACCCGCTGCAAATCTGCAGCGCGTCGTTCCAACGTCCTAAATTGAGATATACTCTCCAGATCATTCCATCCGGAGATTTTCATCGTCACTTTGGAGAAAATAGAATCAAGAGAAACATGCGGGTAAATTCACCCCCCACAGGGACATGCCAAACTATAACCGAAGCAAACAAAAGGAATCGCCTAAACTGAGCTTGCAACCGTTATCTTGCAGAGCTGGTTCTCACAACGAGCTTTTGGCGGCGTCCTCGGGGAGCCCCCCCTATCCAGACGTCAAACTTAACTCAGAAGTGAACAAGCTTAAACCTATATTTGTTAAGCACAGAATGTTGCTCTTTTAGATCGGGTCAATGTTCTGGACGAAAATGCAACTACCGGGGTTTTGTACTTTTCTCGTAACTCGTTGATTTTATCTTAACCACGAAGAACATGAAGATCACCAAGATGAAATTATCTAAGCACTTGTTTTTTTTCATCGTGTTTCTTCGTGCGCCCCGTGGTTTGGAAACAGAAAGTGCGAAGGTACAGAAACTAATGAGGTTTCTTAAGAGAAAAACTCAGAATGGAAATGCAGTTTTCCATCCTTAACAAGTATAACCTCGGCGATTCTTATTGAGTTGAAGCTGCAAGCGTCATTCCGAGCGAAGGGAGGAATCCAGCAAAGTCAATTCACCCCCCTGGATGTCAGGTCGAAGATGCCGCCCCGGTCAGGCTGTCATACAAGCTTTCATCATCTCGACGCAAAATACTGTTAAGGGTGATGGGCGCTGGTCTGCCTCGGACCGGCACCCACGATTTTCTGAGCAGTCCAATGGAGACGGCCTGTAAACACGATGTCGATCAGGTCACCGCCCCGGCTCCATCAAGCCTGGCTCTGCTCTTCTCCATAAACCAGGATTCAGGATCGGTATAATAATACTTCAGATCGGCGAGCAGGATGTAGTGCTCTCTTTCTTCCACCAGCATGCGCTCAATGAAATCGCGCTCGAGCGGATCCGTCGATCCCTGGAGCTGTTTTTGGAAGAAATCAATGCTGGAATTCTCAAGTTTCATACCCGTCTCGATAGCAACAACATCGTCAAGGCAAGCCCTTGGCATCTTCCCGTGTTCTTCAGCGATTTTTCTTAAAATAGCCTTTTTGTCTTCATCTTCCACGGGATGATATTTACATGCATCAGCCCAGACTTTGCCCTTTTTAAGTTCTTCATAAGTTTCGTGGATTTGTTTGAGATGCTCGGCCTCCGCATCTCGCAACATGCGAAATGTTTCTATGCCAACCTGATCGGGGCAGGTACTCATAGCGTCTTCGTAGAGAGCTCTCTTTTTTTCCTTCATCTCCATAGCTGTGCAGAACATTTCAAATGCTTCATCACGCTCATTAACCATACTGAACTCCTGCGAATGTTAAAAGATTCTCCGATGAATTCAACACGAACTTCCGTTTATATATAATAGCTATCATCCATGCTGTCCATTTAAACATTGAACGGATTTGCAATACTCAGCCCACGCTTTACCCCATGCCCCATGCTAGTAAAAAAAAGGGGAAGTCGGAAACTGGTTCCCGCTTCCCCTTTTTAATAAGAGAAAGGACTATGAGACGTCCTGACTCAACCCCATTTCATCATTGTGCATACCACTAGCTTTTCCACATTCCATGCACATTGCAATGCTCGCGAGCGGTGACTTTTTGCGCATCGATACAAAAGACCGCTTCCGGAGCTTGCCCCGGCGCTAAGAATTGACGATAAGCTTTGCCCTTTTCATCAATCACCTCGACCCATTCGATGAAATGCTTTTCTTCCATCGGATGAGGTACATCTCCCACTTTAACCTTGAATCCTTCATCGGTCTTCTCAACCACAGGTACATGTTTTTCTTTTCCCTGATCCACACTTTTTTCATCCAGCAGCTTCATATTTTCGCCGCAACAGACCAGGTCACCATCTCCTCCATGCAAAACTTCAACGATGTTGCCACATACTTCACACTTGTAAACCTGTAGTTTTTTAGCAGCCATTAACCAACCTCCTGTCTAGAATTGATAAAGATTTACGGCTCATCGCGGATTAGCGTGATAGTGGTACTCCACATCCGTTCGCCCTGAGGTATCGAAGGGCGAAGCAAGCGCCCCGAATGCTCCAAGAATTCAATCTTCTTTACCCGAACCTTTTAAGCATGTACTCCAATAATGTTCAGGTGTGCAGAGCTAGAGATGCTCTAAGGCTATGTATCATATGGCTCTGTGTCAAGGCGGGTTGGTAAATGGCCGGCAAAAAGCTGTTAAAAGGAAAAAAAAATTGCTTGCGGCTAGTCGCTCATTATTTTGATGCGGATTTTGCGAGTTCGCGGTCCATCGAATTCACACAAAAATATATGCTCCCACGTGCCCAACTGGAGCCGGCCGTTGTCTATAATGATGTGAGCACTGCCACCGACCAATATGGCTTTGATATGGGCTGCAGAATTTCCTTCTCTGTGTTTGTAGTCGGCGCGCCAAGGCACCAGCTTATCCAGGCTATTGATCACATCTTCCATTACGGCCGGATCGGCACCTTCATTGACGGTCACCGCCGCAGTCGTATGCGGCACATTAACGATGCATAGACCGCTTCGTACACGGCTATCCTGTACTTTCCGCGCAACCATTTCGGTGATGTCAACGGCGGCACTATGATCCGGAGTATTCACCTGAATCGTCTCAACCATCGTGCTTCCTTTCCCTCCTCGTCAGGGATCGAGAAAATAGCTGTCTGTCTCCGGCAGGCGGGGTGAGCGGAGCGGCTTCTGGATTCCGGCTCCCGGCCCTTGGGTTCTCTTATGAAAATTCGTTAATCTCTGTGCTTCGCACTTTCTGTTTCTACACCACGAAGGACCCGAAGATCACGAAGAGGAATTTATTTACTCTTTCTTTTTTCTTCGTGCACTTCGTGGTTAACTGAGAATCAGCCAGGCACAATCAATCCGGATTCAGTCTCCCGATAGGGCTCTTCGCTCCCTTCTTCATCTGAAAAGTCATCGGGCCAATGTGACTGCATGGACAATAGAACGATTTGGGTCATGACGGGATTTTCACTTACCCTGGCCGAACTCGCGAGATGCTGAGCAACAATCCAGGCCTGTTGGGCAGTCTCAACCTTTTTCGATTCTCCCAGGGCTAGAGCATGCTCCTCAAACAGTCTTTGATAATAATACCTGGTTTTCTCGACGAACAGCTCATCGGCCGCTTTTTTCAACAGATCCATCGACCGTTCCTGCTGGATTTCCGGTCGCACCACCAATACCGAGCGCTCCAAATCCTGTAATTTATAAAAGTATGGGGTCAGATCTTTCTCGGGAAGAAGCAGAGACAGGAACGGCATACCTCCCAATACGGCCTCAACGTCAATTTCTCCCAATCGCTCTAATGGATGTTCGACAGCGGCAAAAAACTGATACGCACATGGCGGCTTGTCAGGATCATAGAATGGTCGGAAGAACCTTTTTGCCCGTTCAGCTTCAGGGGGGACACCCTTTCCACCATTAAATTGAATCATTTCAAAAAAAATACGGGCCGCATGCCATGCGGGTATCTCGAAAGGATGATTGTCGGGCAAATGTCTGGTGAGTTTTTGAATAAACTCTTTGTAAAGTTTCTGTGAGCTCTCGACTACTCGTGCGCTCAGGGCAGCAAACCGATTCTCGGTATAAACGGATATGGCTACCGGCTCGCTGCCGAATTCCGCAGGAAAGAAGGCGGCAACAAACCAATCAACATCCGGTGCAGGGATCATGTGAGCGACAATTTGCCTGGTCTCCTTAGGGATCAAAACTATCTTGGACTCAACAGAACTGTCCGCATCTTCCGCGTAGCCTTTTTGGCCGAAGCGATAAGCCGCTTTTTTCACCGTTCGCTTGTATTCTTTTTTCCTTATGATGTCCCGCAGCGCTAGAAATGCCTTAAAGCCGGCCGGCGAGGGATCTCTGCTCAGTTTGCCGATCAATGCTGCAGTCAGGTTTTCGCGCCCAAGCAAGGCTGTGCGCAACGACTGCAGATAGCTCTGCAGGCTCTCTCCCCGCGGATCTTGAACCATAAGCCGGTCGAAAATCATCTGCAGTTCATGATGTTCCTCAGGGTCCAGGCTGACGTCTGCTTTCTTATGCTTTTTGGAATCTTGTTTTGTGTTCATCTTATCATACTGCCGCCAGTCAACAAAAAAGCCCCATCGGCCACGTATCAGCGTGGTTCTGGGGCTGATTTTATAAAGGGATACAGAGTCTTATTCTGATTCTTCTTCCCGCGGTTCAATGATTAACGAATCTGCCACCAACTCCCAAAGATACTTAATCTCCACATCCATGAAGTCATATTCTTTGCGGAGACTCTTCATGATTTGGTCTCGGCAGTTGTGACAAGGAGCAATTAACAGCTTTGCACCGGTGTCTTTAATTTGCTTTGCCTTGGTCCGGCCGTAGAAAATTCTCTCTTCGACATACGGCGCAGCCCATGCACCACCTCCCGCGCCGCAACAGAAATTGTTGGCGCGATTGGGATACATGTCGACAAAATTCTCACAGCACTGTTGTGTAACCCATCGTGGTTCTTCGTAATAGCCGTGACCGAATGTCCGTTCGCTCTTGCGGGCGTAGTTGCACGGATCGTGATACGTAGTCAGTTCGTGATGAATCGATTTATCTACTTTGATGCGTCCCTCTTCTAAATATTGCTTGAGCAGATCGTGAACGCTGACAAACTTGACGCCTTCATTCGCATACCATTTTTGCAGACCAAGCCTGGTCGCATAGTAAGCGTGCCCTCATTCGGGCAAGACGAGATACTCACACTCGAACTCTTTGTAGTTCTTGACGATGCGACCAACCACCTCTTTCATCGATTCGTCGTCACCGGTGAAAAGACCCCAATTTACGCCCTCCCAGTTCTCCGAGGTAGTCGTCCAGGACTCGTTTGCGGCGTAAAGGATCCGCCACCAGAACATCATGTCCTCCGGCTCCCCAAAGGGTTCCTTGGAGTTGATGGTAAAAAGGTATTTGGCGCCCTTTTTGTCGACCGGAACTTCAAAGCCGGGAAGCTCCTCCGCTAGTTCGGCACCCAGGTCTTCCAGCAAGAACAAAAAATCCTCTTTGGGGATACCTACGTTGTTGCCACTCTTCAGACACTGCTCCACACCTTTGTGCAGCACGCCGGGCACCTTGTCTCTGGCTCTTTTTCCACGGGCGGATCTTAGCAATGCCAATAAATCAATGTTCATGGGGCAGGCGTGTTCGCACCGCCCACACAGCGTACAGACCCATGGGAACTTGGAATCGATCACTTCCTGATCCATCCCCAAAAGGGCCAAGCGCACGCACTTTCGGACATCCAGCCCGTCTACCCCGGTGACCGGGCAGCCGCCTGCACATGTGCCGCAAGTGAGGCACAAGTCGGCATACTGGCTCGCCAGTTTGCGTTTTTCACGCTTAGTCAATAACAATGGCTCCATAATTCTCTCCCCTAACGTTTCATGATTGTAAGCAGCGCTTTTCCTATAACATAGAAGGTAACTGGTTTAAAGCTTTTTTTCTCAAAGTCCTAACGGCTTATGCCACCCTGTAACGCAGGGCTCCAGCCCTGCCAGCAATGCAGGGCTGAAGCCCTGCGCTACGGTTTTCCGAGGTAGACTCCTTAGTATTCGTTCGGTAGTCCGGAGAGCTGCTCAAGAGTAAAAACCGGACCATCCTTACAAACATACTCCGTTCCGATGTTGCATCTTCCGCAAATGCCGATCCCGCATTTCATCCGCATTTCCAGACTGGTGATGATTCGCTCCGAAGGAAATCCCAACTCGGTCAGGACAGGTAACGTGAATTTAATCATAATCGGCGGACCGCAGACAATAGCATATGCATTCTCGGAACTTGGAGCTTTTTGCTTGGTTATGGCAGGAACAAACCCGATGTTGTATTTCCAGTTCGGATCATCGGTTCCGTCAACCGTAATATGCATGTTGATGTCATCACGCTGCTCCCAGGCTGCCAGCTCGTCTTTGTAGAGCAGCAAACCGGGACTGCGCGCGCCGTAAACCACGGTGATGTCTCCAAACCGAGACCTGTTTGCGGGATCCAACATATAAACGATAGAAGATCGCAGTGTTGTAAAGGCGAAGCCACCGCCTATAATGACAACATTCTTGCCCTCCAACACGTCCCACGGATACCAATTCCCAAGAGGCCCCCGGACACCCATGATCTCACCGGCCTGCATGTTATGAAGGTGGTTGGTCACCTTGCCCACCTTGTTCACGGTGAACATGATGTAGCCTTTTTCAGTGGGTGAAGTGGCAATACCGATCGGTATTTCACCCAGGCCGGCGACCGAAAGTTCGGCAAATTGACCCGGTGTGTAATCGAACTTGGCCTCATCTTCGGCATTGAGGAAAACAAATTTGAACGTTTTAAGATTTCGATCTTCAGTTTCCGTTACAACAGAATCAATCCTAACAGGATAAGGTAAGTAAGGGTTGTTCACCTCTAATCCTCCATAATTAGAGAATTCAGAATTCAGGAGTCAGCATTCATCGTTTCCGCCTTCTGGATTCTGGCTCCTGGCTCCTGAATTCTGACCCTGAAAACTCAACAATGTCAAGTATTCGAGATAATCTCTCAGAGTAAAAATGCATGAATAGAATATCCAATTTCTAAACCGGACAGATGCAGCTTTCAGACATCAAACGAGCCACCTGACGGATGTCGATATTGACGGGGCAATGCTGTACGCAGCGACCGCAGCCAACACAGGCAATCCCGTCTGAATACTTATCCGGGTAGTACTTCAGCTTATGCATAAACCGCTGCCGGACCCTCTTCAGTTTTTGGTCGCGCGGATTGTGTCCGGCGCCATGCAGGGTGAACAACGGAAACATGCACGAATCCCAAATCCGAATGCGCTCCCCCTGATCTTGACAGACCTCATCCTGGATGTCGAAACACCAACAGGTCGGGCAGAGGAAAGTACAGGTTCCGCAGTTGATGCAGGAAAATTGAACTTCATCCCAAAATGGCGCATCAAACAGTTCGACCATGTTTTTTTCTTTGACAGGATCCAGATTGAACTGCACACCCAGCTGTCCTTCAGCAGATTTTTTCAGGGCGGCCACCCTGTCGGCAGAATTTTCCGGAGCAGCTTCACCCTCCTGTAAACTGCCCACCAGTTGCTTTCCTTTCTCCGTAACCGCTTGCAGCAGATAGCCCTCGCCCAGATCCACCAGCAATGCATCCAGTCCGCTGGTATCAAAAGGGCCGGTGCCGGCGGAAGTGCAAAAACACGCTGTACAAGGATCATTGCAGGCAAGTCCCACCAGAGTCGTATTTTCCCTGCGCTTCATCCACCAGGGGTCTTTAAACTGGTCGGTTATGAAATTCCTGTCGTCCAACTCGAATGCATAGGCATCGCACGGTCGAATCCCTAAAACAATTCTCGGCGAATAATCTTTGGGGACCTCTTTCAGGATTCCCGCCTCCGAGCTTCCCTTCTCCAGGGTAAACTCGAACATCCGCTCGGAATGAGGATGAAACAACGCTTTAGGCGAAAGGCGCGAATTGCGGTAGGTTAAATCGAGGTCTGCACTTTGTCCGAGTAATGCAAATTCGTGATACTGGCCCTTTAGGACGGGTCCGAACACGCGCTGGGCCGCTATCAATTGCTCCACGATTCCGGGCAGCTTCTGTTTAGTGATATAAATTTCCGACATCGACTTCTTCCTTCTATAACCGTAATCGGCAGTCAGATTCAGCTTTCAAATCCCCCTGAATCCCCCTTTAGAAAAGAGGGACTTTTAGAGACTCCCTTACTTTGAGCCCAGAGGCCGTGATCAACGGACTTTTTATCTCCTCCCTTTCGCAAAGGGGGGCGGGGGGATTGATTAAAGCCGGGTGCATTCAACAGCCCCAAGCAAAACCGGGGGTTTCAAGCCTACTTAATAAACGCCTCGGGGTCTCCCGGTCGATAGGTATCCAGCGGGGGTCTTTCATCGGTGCTCAAGCCTACCTCGTAACCGTACAGCTCCTTGATGTCCTTTTCCATTTTCTTGGTGAACTGGCGCACCTTGATCCCTACCGGACATGCCCTTTCACAAGCGCCGCAGTCGGTGCACCGTCCGGCAACATGATAAGCCCGCAGAAAGTGGAAGGTTCGCGTGTCTGTCCGGTCGATGCTCTTGCCCACCCACTGAGGTCGTGACTCGTCCACAAAACAAGTGGGGCAGTAGCAAAGGGGGCAGGCGTTGCGACACGCATAACAGCGTATGCAGGGAGCAATCAATTCATCGAAATATTTCCATCGCTCCTCAGGGATCATGGCTTCCACCTGGCGCACGTCCGGGTATCGATCCACGTTTTCCTGCTCCGGTACCAAATCTCCTACCAGTTCATCGTAGACAACGGGATTGCGGTGAATACAGATGGCGCAATTTTCCTGCAGGTATTCCGATCTCTCCAGAGTTTCCTCAAAATCCCGACCGGTGAGCTTCACTTTGCCGTCGGTTTCCTCCACCTGCAGGGGCTCTTTACCATTTAGATCTGTAAGGATGCGCCGCCGGTCGATCATCCCGTGACAAGGTGCACCCAGAATATAGAGTTGCTCGCGTTTGATTTGATTCTCCAACAGATGAACCACAATATTTCTCGAATCGCACCCCTTGGCCACAATGGCCACCCTGTCCAGCCTTTTGGGAAGATAATTGGCCAAATTAATTCCGCAATTGCTGTCCCAATAAAGCCGGTCAACCTGATCGGCGCTTTTCACCAGAAAAGGTTCATTCATCAAAGCGACCGTTCCCTTGCGAAAGCCAATCACAACATCCACTCGATCCTCAGATAATAAGCGCTTCGCCGCTTCTCGAATCTTCTCCGTATATGCTCGCATCTATGCTACCTCAGCTTGCTTCTTAATAAAATTTTGGGCCGGCCCCGCTTTTCTCACTGCAGCGACTACCTCGCGGGCGGTCTCTGCAAATTTGGTTGCTTCTGCGGAAGAAATCCACGAAAAGTGCAGCCGCCCGGGTTCAATACCCGTATGCTCCATCAGGTTGTTCAAGAGAGTAAACTTACGTCTGGCGTAAAAGTTGCCTTCAATATAATGGCAGTCCCCGGGATGGCAGCCGGACACCCACACTCCATCGGCGCCATGTCGGAACGCCGCCAGTATAAACTTGGGGTTGACTCGCCCGGAACAAGGGACTCGGATCACTCTTATATTGGCGGGGTATTGCAGCCTGCTTACACCGGCAAGATCCGCCCCGCCATAGGAACACCAATTGCACAAGAAAGCGACGATTTTAGGTTCCCAATCGGTCATGTAGTTATTCTCCCTTATATACTATCAATCATGGCAAAGATTTGAGCATCATCAAAGCCCTTGAGCCGAATGGCCCCCGAGCGGCAGGAAGCCACACAAAGACCGCAGCCTTTGCAAAGTGCCGGGTTGATTTCCGCCTTGCCCTTCTCGTTGAAGCTGGGCGCAGAATAGGGGCAGATGCTCACGCAGGTGCCGCAGCTGCTGCACATCACCTGTACGGTGCCGGCCACCATTCCACTGAACCGAACGGTTTCTCGGGCCAGCAGCGTCCCTGCTCTGGACGCTGCCGCCTGAGCCTGCGCGATGCTTTCATCAATCGGTTTGGGGTAGTGTGCTAAACCGCAGACGAATACACCGTCTGTCGCAAAATCCACCGGCCGCAGCTTGGCATGGGCCTCGATGAAGAAACCTTCCTCATTGACCGGAACCTTGAAGAACTGCCCGAGAGCCTCGGTTTCATTCGGCAGGATGGCGGTCGCCAGGGTCAACAGGTCCGGCGTCAGAGTTATCGGCCTCTGCAGCACGTGGTCGATCACGGTCACCTTGACCGTTCCACCATCCACTTCTACCTGCGGTTTATGATCCAGGTCGTAGCGGACAAAAATGACTCCGGCTTTTCTGGCATCCAGGTAAAGCGTCTCCCGCTCCCCATAGCTTCTGAGATCCCGATAGAGGACATATACGTCGCAATCGGGATTGAGCTTCTTCAGCTCCAAAGCACTCTCAACCGAATGGGTACAGCAGACCCGGCTGCAATACGGCCGGTGAGGCTCACGCGAACCTACACACTGAATGAAGACGGCACTCTTTGTTTCCTTCAGGCTGGAATCGCCTTCACGGAAACGTTTGTCAAGCTCCTGATGGGTGAGAATGCGCGCATCCCGGCCGTACTGATACTCATCAGGCTTCCATTCCCTGGCGCCGGTTGCGACGATCGCAACACCATGCTCGATGACTTCAGAAGAACCGCCATTTTCAACCGTAGTTTTAAAATTGCCGACAAATCCTTCCACATCTTTCACGGAACTGGAAAGATAGACGGTAACATTGGGATCCGATTGAATCCCTTCCGCCAGTTGCTTGACGTAGGGCTGAATCTCTTCGCCTCGCCAGGTTTTGTGCAGATGAAGGGCCTGTCCGCCGAGCCTATCGGACTGCTCCACCAGATAAACAGGATATCCCTGATCGGCGATTGCTTTGGCTGCCACCATACCAGCGACGCCGCCGCCAATAATCAGAGCTTTCTGATTGACGCTCAGTTCGGACTCCTGCAACGGCTCCAGCAGGGCCACCTTGGACACCGCCATGCGCACCAGGTCTTTGGCCTTGTCGGTGGCCAGTTCCGGGTTTGCACTATGAACCCAGGAATCCTGGTTGCGGATATTGGCCATCTCAAATAGATATTTGTTCAGTCCTGCATCCGCCATGGTCTCCTGAAACAGAGGTTCATGGGTACGCGGTGTGCATGCCGCGACTACAATGCGGTTGAGGTGATGTTCCTTGATGAGGTCCTTCATCGAAACCTGCGTATCCTGTGAGCAGGTATACAGGTTGTCTGTAACGTACTCTACATACGGCAGAGTCTTAGCGTAATCGCGCACAGCCTGGACATCTACAACTCCGCTGATGTTGATCCCGCAATGGCATACAAAAACACCGATGCGCGGACGCTCACCCACAACATTGACTTGAGCGGGGGTTTGCTTTTCTTTGGTCAGAGTAGCCCGGGCCGATGCCAGGAAGCTTCCCGCCGCAGAGGCAGCCGCGCTTGCTTCCACCACGGACTGCGGAATGTCTTTGGGAGACTGAAAAGAACCGCACACAAAAATGCCGTCGCGACTGCTCGCCACAGGCGCAAACGATGAGGTTTCGCAAAACTGGTTGTCGTTCAGCTTCAAGTTCAGCCGATTGGCCAATTCGAGTGCAGACTGGGATGTCTCGAGGCCGACCGAGAGCACCACCATGTCGAAAACTTCGCTCTTGATTTCACCCGCCTCACTCACATAGTGAATTTCCAGATCATCGCTGTCCGGCACCGGCTCGATGCTGTGCACACGCGACCTCTGAAACCTTACGCCATGTTCTTCTCTGGCCCGGTTGTAGTACTTTTCGAAATCTTTTCCGTGGGTTCGCATGTCCATGAAAAAGATGGCCGTATCAAGCTCTCCGCCGGCGTGTTCCTTGGCAATCACCGCTTCTTTTATGGCGTACATGCAGCAAACACCGGAACAGTAGGCATGATCGCAATGATTGATGTCTCTCGAACCGACACACTGCAGCCATGCAACCTTCTTCGGATCTTTATGGTCCGATGGGCGGGCCAAGTGACCCTGAGTCGGACCCGAGGCCGACAGCAGTCGCTCGAACTCCATCGAGGTCACCACATTGGACAGCTTCGCGTAGGAGTAAGTATCGAAGGCTGCCGGGTCGAACGGTTGAAAACCTGGCGCAACCACCATCGCCCCTACTCGGATAGTTCTCTCCTGCGACTGTTGTTCGTGTTCCACCGCATTGGCAAGACATGCCTCGACACACTGATAGCACTCGGAACAAATCCCGCAGTTCAGACACCGTTCAGCCTCTTTTCGCACCTGCTCTTCGCTGAAACCCAACTGCACTTCATCAAAATTGCTCAGTCGCGTCTCGGGCAAAAGGCGCGGCATTTGCTCTCGTGGAATCCGGTCATAGCCTTCCGTGCGCACCTCTTCAATGGCTTTCCATTCCTTCTCGCGGCCCTCCCGCAGATCTTTTCCCTGCAGCAAACGCTCGATGGAAATGGCGGCCTGCTTGCCCGCCGCAATGGCTTCGATGACGGTTTTGGGACCGGTCACCGCGTCGCCGCCCGCAAAGATATCGGCATCATCGGATTGCAGCGTTAACGGATCTACGCTCATGGTGCCCCAGTCGGAAAGCTGGCAGGTACATTCAGGGGTCAGACACGCCCAGTCGGATTCCTGTCCGATGGCGGGGATCAAGGCATCCACTTCCATCGTAAATTCGGAACCGCGAATCGCTTCAGGACGCCGCCGGCCGCTGGCATCAGGCTCGCCCAAACGCATCTTGACACACTCGATGGCCTTGACCCGGCCATTCTCGCCGATGATTCGAATGGGGTTGGTTTGAGTCAAAATGTGAATGCCTTCCTCATGACACTCTTCAATTTCTTCCTCATTAGCGGGCATCTCCTGGAAACTTCGCCGATAAACGACAAAAGGCTCTTTGGAACCGCTTCTTAGAGCCGTTCGCACAGCGTCCATGGCTACGTTTCCACCGCCGATTACAGCCACCCGATCGCCCAAGGCGACTTTTTTGCCAAGGTTGGCATCGCGCAGGAAATCCACGCCCGGATAGACCCCTTCGAGGTCTTCTCCCTCGATGCCCAACATTTTGCATTCATGCGCGCCGATCGCTACGAAGAAGGCCTTGAATCCCTGCTCACGGAGCTGAGCGATAGTAACGTCCTTGCCTATCTCGACGCCGGTCCTGAACTCGACCCCCATCTCTTTGATGACGTCGATTTCGGCCTGGATGATATCGCGCGGAAGCCGATAGGACGGGATGCCCACCGTGAGCATTCCACCCAACACCGGCAGCTTCTCGAAGACGGTAACCTGATAGCCGGCAAGGGCAAGATAATAGGCGCAGCTCACGCCCGCGGGACCAGATCCGACGATGGCTATTTTTTCCTCATGCATTTCTTTAATGTCGGGAACGAAGCGGCTTTCGGAGCGCAAATCCAGATCGGCGATATAGCGCTTGATAAAATCGATGGCTACGGGCTGATCCACCTCTCCACGCTTGCAGACCGACTCGCAAGGATGATGGCATACACGCCCACAAATGGCGGGAAGTGGATTTTCTTCCTTGACCAGTTTGAGTGCCTCAGCGTATTTCCCCTCGGCTGCAAGAGCGACATAGCCCTGAACCGAAATGTGCGCAGGGCATGCCACCTTGCACGGTGAAGTTCCCCTCTTCTCAATAGCAAATGCTCCGGGGACCGCTTGGGCATACCTGCGATAAGCCGCTCGCCGCTCGCTCATCGCCATATCATACTCGTTCTTGCGGACGACTGGGCAAACTTGAGCGCACTCGCCACAACCCGTGCATTTATCCAAATCTATATAGCGGGGCTTCTGTAATATTTTTACATCGAAGTTTCCCGGAGATCCGGTAACTTCCTGTACTTCCGTCAGTGTCAACAGTTCAATATTCAAGTGCCGGCCGACCTCGACCAGTTTGGGCGAGATAATTCACATAGCACAATCGTTGGTGGGAAAGGTCTTGTCCAGCTGAGCCATGGCTCCGCCGATGGAAGGCTCTTTTTCCACCAGGTAGACATAATAGCCTGAATCCGCCAGGTCGAGTGAGGCCTGCATCCCTGCAATGCCGCCTCCAACAACCATGACCGCACCGGTTACCGGCTGTGAGTTATTTCTTACGTTCATGAACATTCACTCCAATGATGAAGTCCTCTGATAAATCCTCGATTCAACAGGTTGAGTTTGCGCATCCACTATCATCTTTCCGATTCATGTGATAACGATCACAAAGATACCATGTAATAACAGAATTAGGTCACTATTTAAACCTTTTTTTGAATCGAGGCCAATCAAATGCAAATGCAAATGACAACATTTATTCAATTTGATGAAGCTGATTGAAATTAAGTATAAAAAACCATGTGGACAGAAGTCAACTCGCAGGCGGCGCCATCTTTATCCAGCATCCAGCATCCAGCATCCAGCATCCGCCATCCAGCATCCAATCCTAAAAATCACCGTAAGGGATATCATCGGCGCGATCATACACCGCATCGTAATATTCTATAACCTGGGCGTCTTCCAGAGCCTCAAAGCGATGAGCACAATTGGGGTGAAGCACAACGCGGTGTCCCGCTGCTACATTTACATGAGACTTCTCCCGGGTTTCCAGGTCCACTAAATGGATGAGAATTTTGCCGCTGACCACGTAAAAATGTTCAATCTTGTTCAAGTGGTAGTGGCCTCCACGATAAAGACCCTCCCCTTGCTTAAGAGAGAAATAACCCAGGTGGCGGAAAACCTTCCCGTCTTCTATAAGCGCGAGCTCGCCCCTCTCTTGGATCAGCCTTTTTTGCGGTATAAATTCCTCGGTCACTGGAAGTTCTTCGATCTGAATCTTGTTTGTCAACGTCCCCTCTCCTTCCCTGCTTGGTTTCCATGGGATAGACCCAGTGCCTTCTGTCCTCTGTCCTCTGTCCTCTGCCCTCTGTCCTCTGCCCTCTGTCCTCTGTCCTCTGCCCTCTGTCCTCTGCCCTCTGTCCTCTGCCCTCTGTCCTCTGCCCTCTGTCCTCTGCCCTCTGTCCTCTGTCCTCTGTCCTCTGCCCTCTGTCCTCTGTCCTCTGTCCTCTGCCCTCTGTCCTCTGCGCCTCTGTTTTTTTTCGTTTCATCTCTCCCCGATACTTGCTACTCTTACCCTCTAAACATTGAGAAGAACAGCTTCAACTGACATATTTGATTTCGGCTTTCGACCTTGGCCGTCAGACACGAAGAGCGGCGCCACAGTGAAAGGTACTTTTCCGCTCGACACGAGCCAACGATCTCCGCTCCCGAGCAAAACCGGCACGAGAACAGTTTCCCTTTATAGGCAGAGCGGTTTCTATGGCATATCCACAATGCGGACGGCACAACCTCAGCAATCCAAATGCACCCCCTCTGTCTTCCGCCTTCTGCCCTCTGCCCTCTGCGCCAAGCGCTCTGCGCTTTGCCGCTACTTAAGGAGATATTCATATGACCAAAACCCTTGCAGTTATGACCAGCGGAGGCGACTCTCCAGGAATGAATGCCGCCATAAGAGCAGTGGTGCGCAGGGCGCTCGACTACGGGCTGAGAGTGTACGGAGTCCACGATGGCTATGAAGGGTTGGTTAAAGGCGGCGAAGCCATTCGGCCGCTTCAGTGGAAAGATGCAGGGGGAATTTTGGCGAAAGGAGGCACTTTCCTGGGCACAGCCCGCTGTCAGGAGTTCAGGACCAGGCAGGGGAGGCAGCAGGCTGTGCGCAATCTTTTGCAGCATCAAATCGAGGCGCTGGTCGTTATCGGAGGCGACGGCTCTCTTATGGGAGCTCATGTACTGGCCACGGAATGGCCGGAACACCTGGAAGAATTGAAACATAAAATTTCGGAAACAGATCTTGCAACCTTTCCCGATTATTTATTGCAGGTGATCGGCCTTCCGGGCTCGATCGACAACGATCTTCACGGCACCGACATGTGCATCGGCGCCGACACGGCACTCAATCACATTGTCCGCGCTCTTGACGATCTAAGCTCCACTGCCGCATCCCACCAGCGCACCTTTGTCGTTGAGACCATGGGGCGTCACTGCGGCTACCTTGCTCTGGCATCCGCCTTGGCGGGGGGAGCTTCATGGGTGCTGCTGCCGGAAGAAGAACTCGACCCGCGCTGGCACCAGAAGATGACCACAGCTATCGATAATGCGAGGAAAGTCGGACGGCCTCATCACATGGTGGTTGTGGCTGAAGGAAGTCGGCACCTGGATGGCCTGCCCATCCGAACCGAAGAAATCAAAGATATTTTGACAACGCGTCTTGGGATCGATGTTCGCGTTACTGTTTTAGGCCACGTCCAGCGGGGAGGCTCGCCCACCGCCTTCGATCGCATTCTGGCAACGCGGCTCGGGGTTGCCGCGGTAGATCTTCTACTTAAAGAACCGGAAACCACACACCGCCACATGATCGGTCTGATCAAAAACAATATTACAGCAACACCGCTGGTCGAGGTGGCGGAAAGAAGTCGAGCGGTGGGAGAGCAGATCGAGCTTGGAGACTACGAGAGGGCCAGAGCGCTCCGGGGAGAAACCTTCGCTAAAACGTTGGAACTGGTCAAAACATTGACCCGCATCACACCGGCTAGGGAAAAGCATTTGGACGGGGCCGTCGCGATCCTTACCGGTGGGGCCGACGGACCCGGCATGAATGCAGCCGTCAGCGTGGCTGCGCGCTGTCTGTTGAATCAGGGGGTATCCGTACTTGGCGCCAGAGACGCTTTCCTCGGGCTTATCCGCGGGAACCTTATGGAGCTGACCTGGAACGAGTTGGTTGGGTGGCTCAATAGACCGGCATCCGAGATCGGTACAGCGCGGTTTGGTTTTGAAGAAGAGCATTTTGCACATATCGCACGAAACATAGAACAATGGAATATCAGAGGCATCATCGCCATCGGCGGCTGGGGGACTTACACCAAAGTTGCCAGGCTGATCGAACAGCGCGAACAGTTTGACGCGTTAAATATTCCAATGGTTCTCATTCCCGCAAGCATTGACAACAATCTGCCATGTACCGAAGCCAGTATCGGAGTGGACACAGCTCTCAACACCATTGTTGAAGCAGTAGACAAAATCCGCCATACCGCGGGCGCTACCCATCGGGTATTTATCGTGGAAATTATGGGACGTGAATGCGGTTTTCTTGCCCTAATGGGCGCCCTTGCCTCAGGTGCCGAGAAGGCTTATGTTCCGGAAAATGGGATCACCCTTGCGGAGCTCAGCAAGGATATGGAATCATTGCGAAAGGCTTTCGCATCGGGCAAACGGATGGTGATCTACCTGCGCAACGAAAAATCATCCGACTTTTATACAACAGACTTTATCCGCAGAGTTGTACAGGCGGAGAGCAATAATGAATTCGAGGTCCGAACGGCAATTCTGGGACACATCCAGCGCGGAGGCATGCCAATGGCGTTTGATCGCATCCTCGCCTGTCGAATGGGGGCCGCAGCAGCTTTTGCCATTATCGATTTGATGCACGAGCAACTCAGCGATGTACAAGTTATCGGGTTGCGAGGCCGCGGCGTCGAGGCCAGAGCATTTTCCGAAGCACTTGAGGAAATGGACCTGCAGCAGGGACGTCCCAAAGATCAATGGTTCCTGCAACTGGTCGAAGTAGCCGATGCGCTGGCCAAATACGCCCCCCAGTCATAACCCGAGACCATAATCATGATAGATCTGCACAGTCATATATTGCCCGGGCTCGATGATGGAGCTGAAGATTGGGAGGAAAGCATTAACATGGCCCGGTCGGCTGCAAATGACGGCATTCAGGGTATGGTATGTACACCTCACTGGGTGATTGGCGTATACGAAAACACTCGCCCCATCATCCTTCAACAGGTTGCAACTTTCAGGGAAAAATTGCGAGACCACAATATCTCGCTAAAAGTCTATCCGGGTTCGGAACTCCGACTCGACCCTTCGCTTCTACAGAAAATAAAGCAGCGAGAAATACTTACCTTAAACGACGGGGGACAATACGCCCTCATTGAATTGCCCGAAGTCGTTATGTCCGAACACCTTGAAACGTTCTTGTGGGACATGATCGCGCACGGAATTACACCGATCATAGGCCACCCGGAGAGAAATTCATTCGTCCAAAGCCATCCGGAAAAGCTGTCGAACTGGATAGAAATGGGAACTATGATCCAGATCACGGCGTCCAGCCTGCTGGGGTATTTTGGCAGGCGAACGATGGAATTTACAAAAATGATGCTCGATCACCAACTGGTTCATATCATGGCAACCGATTCCCATGGAATGCGAACGCGCTCTCCGCAACTTTCCAAAGCCGCCCGGATGCTTGAAGAAATTGTGGGGAAGGTCGAAGCGCACAAGATGACTTTAGAGACTCCCAAAAGAATCGTCTCCGGAAAAAGAGTCAACCTGGACTCGCCACTGCCTTTTCAAAAGCAGGAATCTTTATGGAAGAAGCTGCTTGCTTTTGTAAGCAGAGCGCATAGAGCATAGAACTGTTGAACCGTACAATTGTTGAATTGTTGAACCGATTTGTCCGAAGAACCCCAACCGCTCTGCGCAAAATAGGTAAAGCTTTTATCTTGAAAAACGTGAGAAAAATTAACATTTTTTTATGGTTGGGAAATGACTGCAAGTTGGCTTGTGATCTGGGTTAAGCATCGATGGATCAGGTCATAGGCCTGCTCGATTGGAGAGGGTTGCTCACAGATTTGGCGAAGGTCATTTTTCAATGTTTTTGAAATCATTGGGTTTTTGAAGTGGTGGTGAGAGCAGATTTCAAGCCATAACCAGATCCAGCCTTTTTCGGTAACCGTATAAAATGACTTATTTTTTACTTTTTCGATGACTCCCCTGACCTTTAATTTGTTCATTTCATAGCGGATTTGTGCAGGATTTCGAAAGTGTTCGGGCATACTTTTGAGGAGATCGGCGGTCTTAAAGCCGTAGGCCTGATATTTGGGTTTGAGAAGTTCTTTGCCAAGGCTTTTTGGCGGTCTTTCCTGAAGTCAGGGGCGGTGATGTTGCGACCTTTTTGATCCGGCAAGGGTTTGGTGAAAGTTTCGTATTCCCCTTGGGAAACAGAGCTCACATCAACACCTGCCCGCCAATGCCTGACCAGTGAAATCTGTTGGACGGACTAGAGGTGGGTGACAGATGGTTCATCATCGACAAGGTCAAAATCGGCGATGGGAGGCGGGTCGGCACAGCAGTTGAGAAAGCGGTCGTTGCATCCGACACCCGCCCACAGAAAGGCCCGCCCGGCATGCCTCATCATGTGCATAATCCAAAGCTGCATCACAGTGCGAGCGAGGTAGTGTGTGGGTAGAGCTGCGGTCATTGCCGCTGGCGGACGGGCCTGCAAAAAGAGAACAGGTTTTTTAGGCCCCAGCGATTTGGGGTTGTTGATGGTGGTCCCTGCCCGCATTGCTTGCGCAATGAGCGCTGCAGGCGGGTCGGTGCGGATGAAAAAACCGGTTTTGTTGTACTGCTTGATGGAGTTTCCCCGGAACCAGTGTTTGATGCACGCATTATTGTCGTAGAGCCGCCAGAAGGTCTTGGATGTTGAGCAGCGATGAGGCCGCCGGTTGAAGATTTGGACAATGCTGTCGGGCAATCCGACCTGCCCGCATTGCTTACGTGATTGGTGATTTTAGAATGCTTCAGAGGCGCCCTGGAATGATCGAAGGAAGATGTTGACTCTTGCAATGGGCGTTGCAGGCGGGTGCGTTGGAACTTATCCAGGATCCGTTCAAAGAGGCTGGTGCAGAAACGCGCTGATTTAAAGACGATGTTAGAGGAGACTTCTACCTGGGTCAGGTACCAGTCATGCTTCAGGAATTTGGACCGGGTAGAGTACTTTCCTTTGTCGAATTTGAAAAAGATGTTCATCCAGTGTGTGATTCTATTGAAAACGGCCCTGCCCTCCAGTGATTCTGCCGCCTTTTGGAGAGCTTTAGAATCGTCAACATCCACAAAGGCGTTGTCTTTTAGCCGGTAGTAAACACCCTGTTTATCCAGTTGAAGTTGGATGGCATTATGGCCATTGAAATAAAACTCGCACTCGAAGGGCAAATAGGACGAGATTTTCAGGTAGCACGGTCCTCCCAAAAGTCCATCGTGGAAGTAGATGTAGTATTGCTTCACAGGTTTTCGACAACTGTAGATTTTTTCATATTTTTTGCCTTTATTGGAAGTAAGTTCCCGACATACAAAGGTTCTAACCGGCTCTTTATCGGTGAGGATGCAAAACAGATGGTCCCCTTTGCCAGTGTGGTTTTGAGCATATTGTTTCTGTACGAATTTCAACTTGGCCCCATCGGTTCCGCCCCCCATCGAAGGCCCCGCCTGCAACGCCCATTGCTTTGAATGAGGTCAGGGTATGTTTTATACATACGTTTTGATGAGCGAAAAAGACGATAATTTCTACATCGGATTCACCAAGGATTTGAGGAAGCGGATTCAAGAACACAAAGGTGGAAAGGTTGAAGCAACTGCTCCGAGAAGACCTCTGAATCTGGTGTATTATGAAGCTTGCATAGCCAAAAATGATGCGATCATCAGGGAGAAGAATCTCAAAACAGGGCTTGGAAGGAAATTTATCAAGCGTCGATTGAAAACTTATTTGGAAGGGCGGGCGTAAGCAATGCGGGCAGGCACCAATGAATGGGAATGTTGTTCTTTTCTGCAGTCTTGACAATATGAGCATTGAGCTGATCGGTTAAAAGCCGCATGACGCCATTGGACAATCGCTTGAATCCAAGAGCCCTCAGCAGGATGACGATTCCACCGGCGTAGAATAACCTCACGATATAGCCGCGCAGGATGACACGGTCAAAACAAGTATATTTGAACTTGATATTCGCAGAGAATTGTTTACAGAATAGGTTATTCACGGGTAGCTCCTTTCTATTGGGCTTTTTGTGTGGTGCAAAACCCATACAGGACTACCCGTGAATAATCAACTTTTTGAACGAGGCTGAATGCAGGGGGGTTAAAGAGGCACAACGATGGCAACAGAAGGACACAAACCCTTCTCATTTAAATCCGGGAATTGCCCCGGCTAAAATTAACCATCATGCCATTATCCCCTTGCAATGAGCCACTTTCGGAACTTTAGTTTGGTAAGGTTTGGCAAAGATCAGTCACTTTCGCCATCCTAGTGATGACAACGTTTAATTGCCCATATCTTGGCGGCAGCGTCGAATTCTCGGCGGAGAAGAGGCGCATATAGAGGAAAACCACCCGGATCTCCTTCCAAAGTTCAAGGATAAGTTGAGAGAAGTATTGGCCGAGCCGGATGAAATTCGCATCAGCGAACGTTTCAAAGATGCCCGGCTTTTCAGCAAATGGTTTGACCAAGTCCGAGGTGGAAAACATATTGTGATTGTGATTGTGGTTATATTGGAAAACACGCCAGACATACGCAACTGGATAGTCACCGCTTACATCACGAGGAAGTTATCCGGGGGTAGAACAGAATGGAAAGCAAGTTGATTTTTAAATATGACCGAGACGCGGATATCTTGCATATCAACAAAAGAGCACCATATCCAGAGCAAGAGTCTGATGAAATTGGTGACGATATGGTGGCGCGTTTCAACCCGCAGACAGGGGAGTTGGAAAACTTGGAAATACTCTTCTTCTCAACGCGCTTGTTGCGTGCGGATTCATTTGAAGTTCCCGGGGAGATTCTGCAATCAGGAAAAATCCTGGCCACACAACCATGAAGATCTTTAATCTAGCCTACAAGCCCTTTTCACGATTCTAATGAACCACCAAGCCTGTCCCCGCACGCTTTAAGCAGGGAACGCAAAGAACACCAAGAAAGCCACCACGCTGGATCTTTTTCCTGAGCGGTCGCGCTCTGCGCCAAGTAGCCCTTCGTCACATTTCACGGCTTTTGCCCTTTGCGCTATGCCCTTTCCGCTATGCCCTTTCCGCTATGCGCTATGCGCCCTTAGCGCCTTAGCGGTTCAAAAACCAAAAAAATCAAAAGCAAGCTTGCCCCTTTTCTTATGATTCTAGCTTGCCACTGTTTGCGTCTCAAATTACTATGAAAATGTTAAGTATAATAGTCTGTTTTTAATGAGGTAAAACCATGTCTGGTAGTTTACAACAGCTAAAGGAGCTTGAGGTGGTGAACCTCGAACGTTTGGCGCATATACTAAAAGGCCTGAGCCCTGCGGAGTTGGAAACCCTTGAGATCTTGCTGGATCAAGAAGCAAGGGATACAATAGATCAATCGCTCAAGGAGCTGAATAGGGGGAAAGGTTACCTCTGAATGAGTGGTAGCCGCTACGACATCTTCATGGCGCCCTCGGCCCATAGGAGGTTCGAGAAGTTTAATCCGCAGCTGCGGGATAAGATAAAAGAAGAAGCGCAACGATTGGCGTTGGACCCCCATGCTTGTGAAGAACGCAACACAGATCCTTTTTCGATTCAACGATTCCTCGGTTCCACGATTCAACATGCTCCCAAGAGCATGTAACCGAGTTGGCGGAGCTGTATGTTGATTGGAACCACCAAGACACAAAGAACCCCAAGAAAACCGCAACGCTGGACCTTTTCCTGAGCGGTCTTCCTTGATCAGGAAAAAAGCTCAATCCTTCGCGTCCTTAGCGCCTTAGCGGTCCCAAAAACAGAGAAACGCATAATTTCATGGACGTCCCCCAGCATGGTTCTTGGTTCGTAGTTCTTTGTTCTTGGTTTGGTGGTAAGAGGCGAGAGGCGATGGGCTATAGGCAATGGGCAGTAGAGGAAACTAAGGTCTGCTTGTCTGGCAAAAATCTAAAGACTTAGCTGTCATGATTTACAAAGCCTGCAATTTCTTGCTGAAGGTTGAAGATGAACGCTACGGTGTATTATGGCGGTCCATCTAAAGATAAATATTTCAAGACACGCGAAAAGGAGGATGCAACTCTATCGCATAGAGCAAGACGATGTTCTGGGCACGGTCAAAGCCTTTTTGTCGGAAAGTGTGAAAGGTTCAGGGCTCTGCGAAGCAACTAACGTAAATCTTGCGGAAAAATATCGATATCCACTGAAGATTGTGTTTTCTATCGAGGGTGATGAGGTTACTGTTATCACAGCATACCCCATAAAGAAGGAGCGTCTTAAGTGAAGATATCATACGATAGAGAGGTCGACGCAGCTTATATCCGACTCTCCGATTTACAGCCAAGTGGAGTGGTTGAAGTTGCAGAAGGCATCAACATTGATGTTACCGACAAAGATGAAATCGTCGGAATTGAAATCTTGAATGCGACCAAAAAGTTCCCGCTAAAGTCGCTTTTCACTTACGAATATGAACCGGAATTGTTGAAAAGTGGAGTTCAGCCATAGTTCTATTCCGAGGTTGGCAGGACAAAAGCTCACTCAAACAATACCACCTCGGAGTCATCGGCGGCACAACGTTGCGCACATGAATGAACCGCCAAGCCTGTCCCCGTAGGCTTTAAGCGGGGAACACGAAGAACGCCAAGAAAACCACAGCGCTGGATCTTTTCCTGAGCGGTTTCCCTCGCTCAGAAAAACAACTCAATCCTTAGCGTCCTTAGCGCCTTCGCGGTTCAAAAACAAAATCTTTTATGCTGATGATATAAAAAGATTGTATCATTGAGGAGTTTCTCGCGGCTTAAGAAGCTTACAGCATGATATATCGCGTTCCGGTAAGTGTCTTGCGTTTAAAAGAAGGTGGTTTCATAGCTCGATGCAAGGATTTGAGAGCTACAGCCACGGGCGAAACCGCGGAGGAAGCCATTCGGAACCTACGCGAGGCGATTGAAGACATGGTCAAGGAATATGGACCCGCAGCAGTATTCCAGGACAGAGGAGATTTAATAAGTCCCTGCGGGAGCTGTTGTCGGGCGCAGATTTTTGTTGGCAAGAGTGTTGGGATGCGTATTGAAGGGTAGCAGGCTTAAGAATCATGCACAAATGGGGGCCGCGGAGCAGAAAATTAGGCAAAGCATAGCCTATACGTCTGCAGCAAGGTCTGAGGCAGGGCGCACTGGTCCCGAACCTATTGTTAAGAGGAAGCAGGATAGAAAATATTGGGGGGGGGGGTAAACCTCAGCCGCTACTCCAACTGAATGAGATTCTGGATGGATTTGGCGATGGATGGCCTCCGGCTCGTAGAGGCGAGCCTACGCCTCGGAGAGAGGTCTGAGTTTGGCTCTAATAGCAGGGTCGTTGGTTTGAGAGAGTTTTCGAAATAGACAAGTGGTTTTGACGATGAAAGCGAAAGCGCGTGTGAGCAGCAGTACAATAGCTGCAATTTGGTTTAAAATGCCAGCTCGAGGCCTACCAATGACACGGGGTCGATCGATGATTTTTAAATCTTCTTTGATGGTTGAATTGGAACGTTCGGAAGCCGATCGGATCTTTTTAATCTCTTTATAGCGTTTAGTTCCACGAGGAACCTCGTTGAGCAGGCGCGGGTGATCTTTGATGGACATATGGGCAACATATCCGTTTTGGTTGGTACGATGAGGGCAGGAGGAGATATCATATCGATTTTGCAGGTTTTCCAGAGCCTTATACTTTAGTGAAAGGCAGTGATTAAAGCAGCAAAAAGTCAGTCTCTGTCGTTTGTTATCAAACCCATTGGGGCAAGTGAGGAGTCCACATGGGGCAAACGGCCAGCCGTTTTGATCATAACCTCGCTCGAGGAGGGCCTGTTTGGCCTCCGGCTCGTAGAGCCTACGCCTCGGAGAGGTAGAGAGTTCCGTCGTGAGCCAGGACTTTGAAGGTGACCATCTGCAGCTTATGAAAAATATCAACGAGAACGTGGAAGATTTCATTGTAGAGGGTTTCCCCGAGGCGTTGTCGGAAGTTGG
Source organism: uncultured delta proteobacterium (assembly GCA_963781715.1). Classification (GTDB taxonomy): domain Bacteria; phylum Desulfobacterota; class Syntrophobacteria; order Syntrophobacterales; family Syntrophobacteraceae; genus Desulfoferrobacter. The sequence goes on along the minus strand of CAWAGW010000010.1, from coordinate 1,014,857 downwards.
AAAAGGTTGCCTCACAAGGAAGTTGGCCCATGGAGAGGCCGGCATAGGAGCGGTATCCCCTGCCTTTGTCTTCATCACAGAGATGTTCGCGAAACTTGGTGATAGTGGGATATCCTTCAAGGTGCCGGAACAGGTCAACAAGGAAAAGGCTTGGCGGATCGGATCGTAGCAGGGTGGACCAAATTCAGAGTAGCAATGGGCTGTGAGGGAACGGATAAAACTGAAGTCGATAAGGGAAGTGACCATCCTGGGCATACCGCCCTTAATGGTTCCATCGGAGTGGATTTCCACAAACTTTTTCTTGAAGCGGTAATGAGATAGCAAGGGCCTTTGGGGAAGGGAGTTTGGTGGGAAAGAGAAATTTGAGGATTGATTTGATTGAGTCTTTTGCTAATATGGTTGATGGTGTACTTGGCGAGGGTGTTCGGCATAGTACGCCTTCTTGGGCAGGAGGTGCGACTCCTGCCCATCCTCAAAGCAAAGTTGGTTTTAGCCTTTTAGCGGCACAGTTCCTTCCTGAACTTCCTTCCAAGCGGATACAAGTAAACCTCTTTGATTCTGCCATGGGCCAGATGTCTGTGGCCCCGTTTGGCGATGCCCTTGGTTTCTCCCACCAGCGTCCAATTGGCCTCCGGCCCGTAGCGGGCCTACGCCCCGGAGGGCAGCTTTGTAGCAAGTGCCTCGAAAGCGGTCCTTTTCCACGAAGGTCTCAAGAAGATGGATGGGGTGATGATAGACCTTAAGCCAATCGGAGGAAATCCTTCGAACGCAAAGAGCCAATATTTTCGAGGCCAGGCATTTGATCGAGACCCAAGGCACTACAAGGAAGCGGGTATTATTGGCCACCAGATGGAGATTGTTTTTTCGCGTCGGAGTATCCCAGCCGATGAATGAATCTCTCGCCTGGACCTTCCAGGCGGCAGAACCCCAGCCAAGGCAGGCTACCGGCCGAGCCTCAAGAAAAGCGATATATTTGAGATGTGCTCTCTCCGAGGCGTAGGCTCTACGAGCCGGAGGCCCACAATTTGCCGATATCCCAGATAGTGATGCTCTTGGATAATGCTGTTGTAAAGTGGCTCCAGGGCGGTGTTTCGAACCAACTGCAAAGTGGGAGCCGGGAAGTGAGCGAGGGTTCCTCGAAGGGGGCTTTGGTCAATGGGCACCCGGGCAATGGTGCGGTTTCGCTTATGGTTGTTGGCGCAATTAAGGGGCGGAGGGAGTCGGATAAGCCCTTTTCGCTCCAGGGTCAAAAGGAGCTCTCGGCAGGCCATATTCCGCAGCTCTCCATTGGGCTGCACCCAGTTCCACTGCCGGCAGAGTACCCGCGAGATCTGCTTTCGGCCCTTGCTCCAATGGGCACTGATGATGGCCTTGATCTCGGCGAGATCCTCTTCAGTAACGGTTTTTCTGCGAATCGTGAGCGGCAACATATAAAGCGTGTAGCAAAACAAAACCGCGGACGCCACAAAAAAATGCACAGTGAACAAAAAATGTGCTGTGTGGACCGCAAATTACCGATGTCGACCTACTCACGGCGGGACTCGGGGTGGGTTGAAAACAAAATAGGTGGGTTGAAAATCGCCCGTCGCACGGGCCTTTGGACTTATTAAATTACCTCAAAAACATAAACCCCGAGGCTGAGGACAGGTTGCGCATCAGAATAACCACTAAGAGGGGAAAAGTTACTAATATTATGGTACAATACGAGGCAAAGATTAAGGATGCCTGGCAGGAGATCGTCCGCTATGACTGTGCGCATGGCTACTTTCACAGAGATGTGATCTATCCTGGGGGGAAGAAGGAGAAGCAGGCCATAGGCATAGAAAATTTGAAGGATGCCTTGCAGTATGCCGAACAAGACCTTAATGATCGCTGGAGTTGGTATAAAGAGCGATACAAAAGGAGGCTTAAAGAATGACAAAGAACGAAATCGTGCAAAAAAATATCGCCCTCTCTTTTGATTTCATCAGGTTCTTGGTCGACCATCCCGATTTGCTGGAAGGTATCCCCGAAGGTGCGAAAATTGAATTTGTGGAACGCGCTCTACCCTTCCGCCCAACTAAATCACGGGCAACTGAAACAGGCAATACGGTCATTTTCAACGTTGAGCACACGTTCAAAGAGATCGCACTGGATTGATGCCAATTGTTCGTCGTTTTTCGTGATAGTCGTTTGAGTTATTCGCATTAACTCTGAATCGAGCGAACGAATGAACTACCAAGACACAAAAAACATAAAGAAAGCCAAAGCAATGGATCTTTCCCGCTATGCGCTCTGCCCTATGCGCTATGCTGTTTCCCCTTAGCGCCCTTAGCGCCTTAGCGGTTCCAAGAACAGAGAAACGCATAATTTCATGGACGTACCCCAGCACACTGCAAAATTGAGAACTAGATAAATGTCCGACGTAGTAATAAAAGTAGAAAACCTATCCAAACAATACCGCCTGGGTCTCATCGGCGGCAAGACCCTACGCGACGACCTCCACCGCTGGTGGGCCAAGTGGCGCGGCACGCTATATTGTTTGCGTTCTCCCTCTCAACGGCTATATTGGGGTTAAACTCGAATAGTTGAGGAGAAATGAATGACCGCAATTGCTACTGGGAAGGAGTCCGAATAAAATGCCCCATATCACGATGGAGCTCAGCTTGGAGCAAATCAAGAAGATCGTTTTTCAGCTGCCGGCAGATGAGCTATTTGCATTGAACGATATGATAGAGGATCGCGCCCAGACATTAGCCATGATGCAATTGGCGAACACCGGCTTTCGCGAATGGGAAGAAGAGGAAGAGGACATCTACCATGCCCAGGCCTGAGCGCGGAGAGATTTGGCTGGTACGCTTCCCTTTCACTGATTTAACCACCACAAAACTTCGGCCTGCTTTAGTTCTTGCTGTCCACGGCGAGGACGTGATTGTGATGGGTATTTTCTCCCGAATACCAGATAGGACATTACGCAAAACTTGGCTGTTGGTTGAAGACACACACGCAGAGTTTGCGGGCACAGGACTTAAGAAGACTTCTCTTCTGAAAGCAGAAAAGATTGCTGTCGTGCACGAATCGGTATTTCAAAAGAGGCTTGGGAGCATGCCTGCCGATATCATGGAGCGTATCGCAACTGCTTTGAAACAGGCCCTGCATATCGGGCCTTAATCAGAATGAACCACGAAGACGCAAAGATCGCCAGGCGATAGGCAATAGAAAAAAATGCAAGCTTGCCCATCGCCCATAGCCCATAGCCTTTTATTAGAGAATTAAAAATGAGCGACATCGTAATTAAGGTAGAGAATTTGAGCAAACAATACCGCCTCGGCCTGATCGGCGGCAAAACCCTGCGCAAATGAATGAACCACCAAGACACAAAGATCGCCAAGAAAGCCCAAATGCGGGATCTTTTCCTGAGCGTCTTCCCCGCTCAGGAAAAAACCCCAACCCTTAGCGCCCTTAGCGCCTTAGCGGTTCAGAACAATGAATTAGGAACAAAGAACGAAAAACAATGAGCAATAGCGAAGTAGTCATCAAAGTAGAAAATCTATCCAAACAATACCGCCTCGGCCTCATCGGCGGCAAAACCCTGCGCGACGACCTCCACCGCTGGTGGGCCAAATGGCGCGGCAAACCCGATCCCACTTTACCCGTCACCCATCAGCAAGCAATAGTCAACGAAGAACCAAGAACGAAGAACGAAGAACGAAGAACGGATTTTAACAATTATCCGTTATCCGGAAACAACGGACCCAACGCTCCTAACGCTCTCAACGAACCAAATGGGTCCCTTCCGAAATCCGAAATTGGTTTTGTCCATTGCCCATTGCAGATGTATAATCAGAAACAGAGGCAGGTAAGAATGGATTATCGGAAATACATAATTCGTGACCAAAAGATCTGTGGCGGACAGCCTGTAATTGCGGGTACACGAGTACCCCTTAGGACTGTGTTAGCCAGCTTGGCTGAGGGGGCTGGAGTGAAGGAGATCGTCGAGGATTTCCCAAGTTTAACGGAAGAGCAAGTACAGGCGGTTGTTGCGTTTGCTGCTGCTTCGGCCGAAGAAGATCTTCCGGTGCCGGGCTTGCCAAAGGTTGCATGAAGATCAAACTCGATGAGAATATGCCTCTGCGTCTTGTTTCTGCATTAACTGACTTGGGCCACGATGTTGAAACGGTTCACAGTGAGAATCTGGTTGGGTTGGTAGATGAGGTGATATGGGTTGCCTCGCAGAATGAAAATCGTTTGCTAAGCACCCAAGATCTTGATTTTTCTGATAGTCGCAAGTTCCGACCGGGCAGTCATTGTGGGATTATTCTTGTTCGTATGAGAAGTCCCGGGCGAAATGCGATGTTTGAAAAGGTTTCACAGCTCTTTAAGACGGAAGATGTGCATTCTTGGCAAAAATGCTTTGTTGTAGCAACCGATCGGAAAGTACGTGTTAATCGACCGGCTTAGAAGTTATGTCAGTATCCATCCCAATGTCCTAAACAAATCCGTTTGCAACTTTCGCTATTCACCATGGCCTATTTGCGATAGGAAAAAGGAAGTTGAGCCATAGCCTTTAGCCAAACGAATGAACCGCCAAGCCGCAGAGATCGCCAAGAAACCTACACTGCTTGATCTTTTCCCGCTATGCGCTCTGCGACATTGTCCTTTCAGCTTTGAGCTTTTTCTCGCTTTCCGCTATGCTCCATGCGCTCTGCGCTTTGCGCCATGCGCTTTCCGCTATGCGCTCTGCTGTTTCCCCTTCGCGTCCTTCGCGCCCTAGCGGTTCAAAAAACGTTCCTCAAAATCACTGTTCCTTAGAACATTCATTCCCCGGCCAAAATAGTGGACCTAAGGGCAAAAAACGGCATCTTTTGGACTGTTTAATATGGAAATCCAAAGACTTGACTCGGTCCGACCCCTGATAAATTTGGAGAAAAGGACGCTTATTAAACGAGGAAGCTATGTATAACCGAATTGACATCAATCCTGAAATCATGCTGGGCCAACCTGTAATCAAAGGAACCAGGATGCCTGTTTATGTCATAGTAGAGGCCTTAGCAGAAGGCGATACTGTGGAGGATTTGTTGCAGGCTTACCCGTTCTTGACTTCTGAAGATATCAGAGAAGCTCTGCAGTTTGCTGCGAATTTGAGCCACTGGGGGCTTGAGGTTGCTTAGTGCGATTTCTGGTAGACGAAAACCTTCCGTCTGACTTAGTAGCCATGGCAGAAGAGCGAGGTTTTACAACCGCTTGGGTTCGTGATGTACTACCAGGAGCAAAAGATGCATTGATTCTCGGGCGGCTGCGGCAAGAGTTGGAAATACTGGTCAGCAGGGATATTCGGTTTGCGAATCTCATATTCAGCCTGATCACTGCTGGTGAAGATTTGCCAGGAGCGATTTTGATTCGAGAGGAACGAATGGGAGCCATTCGGAAAGCATGGCAGCGTTATTTAATGGAGGCCGTTCCTTTCAGAGGAATTACCGTAATCACACAGGCGAGAATTCGCCGCCATAAACCGAGCCAAGAGTAAAACTCTGGACTTCTGGCTTGGCGCCTCAACTTTTCGACTCCTCAAGTCTTCAACTTTTCAACGGGCTATGGGGGTGCCATGACAATGATAATTGTTCGAAATGAGTCAAGAGCAGATTTGACCCCTTTCCCATGCTGCAAAACGAAATGTTCACTTTTGCCATGAATCGTATTTACTATGCTATGTTTTACGCTGTTCAGGCGTTTTTGGTCTTAAGAGGAGTGTCCTTTTCAAAACACGGGCCAGTGAAGGCTTACTTTAATCGCGAACTGATCAAGCCCGGAATTCTGCCTATGGAACTGGGAAGGCTCTATAACAAGGCATTTGAATATAGACAGAAGTTCGACTACATAGATTTTACCGAGCCGGACCGAGATATGGTAGTTATCTATCTGGCAAACGCTCGAAGGTTTGTGGCTGAAATGAAAATATACATTGCAGAAGTGAGCGATGGCAGCAAATAACCTAAAAGAATTCATTCACGTAGGATTTAGCCGGCGAGCTGTGAGAATACCAACGTTAAGAATCTTTAACTCAAAACTGAAAACTCAAAATTAAGAATTCTCAAAATGCATCCGATCATCCAAGTCCGCAACCTCAGCAAACGCTACCAAACGGCACTCGCTTGATGTTTGTTATCTGTTAATGGTTATCTTCCCAAGTATGGCGGTGAAGCCATCTCTTGCGTGCTGCTTCTCAGGCCTTCCAAAGAAGCATCGGGCGGCTATCAGGACAGTGAAGTCACATTTCGCTTTCGACTGATTCCTATCTATCAGCTCGATGCCCGCCCTATTATAGCGGAGAAAGTCTTTTGTCTGATGCCCTTCGTTCCTCTTATGCAACACGGGCAAGCGCTCGCGCAGGAGGCAGATGAACTGCTCTATGAAAGCCCATTGCCCCGAGCAGACAAAGCGGATATGCTGACTGTAATGACGATCTTTTCCGGACTCGTATCGGCCACTTTGCCACAGATGTTGGTTGCCAGAAGGAGAGACATCATGATCGAATCAGCAGCCTACGACATAATCAAACAAGAAGGACTGCAGCAAGGGAAGATTCAAGAAGCGCAGGATGCCATTTTGGACAATCTGGAAGCGCGCTTTGAGGTGGCGCCCGAGTCAATTGCGGCGGAAATTCGCGGAATCGAAGACCTGCAGATACTCAAGGCGCTGCGCAGGAGCAGTGTGAAGGTCGCCACCCTCGCCGAATTCCAGGAACTGCTCAAGCAGACCATTTCTTAGTTTTGAGTTTTGAATTGTGAGTTTTGAGTTGGCAATATGGTTGAAGCTGGCAACATAAAAGAGAGATCTTCTCGATTTGCTTTACGCATTATTGCACTGTATCAGAAGCTTGCAGCAGTTTTGAGTTTTGAATTCTGAGTATGATCGAAGATGGGAACACCATAAAGGAAAGATCTTTTAGGTTTGCACTACTCGTTATTGAGCTATACAAAAAGCTCGTGCAGCAGAATGAGTTTGTCATATCAAAACAATTGCTGAAATCAGGAACAAGCATCGGTGCTAATTCATCTGCGATAAATGCTGATAAATTGAACCACAAAGCCTGTCCCCGCACGCTTTAAGCGGGGAACGCAAAGATCGCCAAGAAAACCACAGCGCTGGATCTTTTCCTGAGCGGCTTTCCCCGCTCGGGAAAAAACTCAATCCTTCGCGTCCTTAGCGCCTTCGCGGTTCCAAAACAAAATCTCACATGGAAGCCACCGCCCAACAAATCGTAAATGCAGCCATCAAAGTGCACAAGGCACTTGGCCCTGGTCTGCTTGAATCGGTTTACCAAAAGTGTTTGGCCTACGAACTTGAGAAAATCGGAACGAAGGTCGCCTGTGAAATCCCGCTTCCGGTAAAATACGAAGATGTCGTGATCGACGCTGGCTTCCGCATCGACATGCTGGTCAATGACTGCGTCATTATCGAAAACAAGACGGTCGAGCAGTTGCTGCCGATCCATCAAGCCCAATTGCTCACCTACCTCAAATTATCAAACTTGAAACTGGGCTTTCTCCTCAACTGGAACGTCCCTCTAATGAAGCACGGCATCAAGCGCCTCATCTGCGATAAATGCTGATAAATTGGACCACAAAGCCTGTCCCCGCACGCTTTAAGCGGGGAACGCAAAGATCGCCAAGAAAACCACAGCGCTGGATCTTTTCCTGAGCGGCTTTCCCCGCTCAGGAAAAAACCTCAATCCTTCGCGTCCTTAGCGCCTTCGCGGTTCCAAACAAACGAACCGAAGTATGAAGAGACACCAGCTCATACGACATCTCAAAAAACATGGCGCTTACCTGTTGAGAGAAGGGAGACGACACAGTATATTTCAAAAAGGCTCACTCAAGACCGAGGTGCCGAGGCATGCCGAAGTTGTGGATGAGCTTGCGCGCAAGATCTGTAGAGATCTGGATTTACCATTTGTGAGGTAGAATATGAAATACAGGGCGATAGCAAAAAGAGTGGATGAGTGGTGGATTGGATGGCTAATAGACCTGCCGGGTGTCAATGCCCAGGAAAGGACTTATGAAGAACTCACGGAATCTTTGAGAATTGGAGCTGAAGATATGCTGTCTGCCGAAATCCCTTTCGAGCCCGGAGCCAGGATGACCACCATCGAAGTACCTGATCCAGGCTGGGCCTCATCGGCGGCAAGACCCTACGCAAATGAATGAACCGCCAAGCCTGTCCCCGCACGCTTTAAGCTGGGAACACAAAGAACGCCAAGAAAGCCACAGCGCTGGATCTTTTCCTGAGCGGTTTTACTCGTTCAGGAAAAAGAGCAATCCTTAGCGTCCTTTGCGCCTTAGCGGTTCCAAGAACAGAGAAACGCATAATTTCATGGGCGTCCCCCAGAAATGTTTGAGTTTTGAGTTCTTAGTTTTTAGTTGCTGGTTTGCCGGCAAGAGGCCAGAGGCAATGGGCTATAGGCTATAGGCAGGCAGCTAATTCTCTTATGACTCTTCTTTTTAGAAGACGTACTGCCCTAATTGACTTTCGTCGACATGTCCGAATACATTGAAATTGGGTGCAGATCTTTTGAAACGAAACCCTAAAGGAGTCGTTCCACATTATTTTTGTCAATAATGTCATAGCACTGGACATCAGCTCTGCCTTAGGGCATGGTAGGTTGCTGACCTACAACCTAAGGAGATGCCCTGATGGACCAAGTGCCCGACATAGACAGTCTGAATGAAGCATTTCGTTCGGCCTGCGACCAGTTTCAGGCAATAATGGATCAACTCCGTAGCAATGCAACAGCTCAATTGGAACATGACCAAGTTGAGACTCTGATTAAAAAACAAGGAACGGAGCTGATGCGGCTTCTGCTTCAAGGACATCTGAACGAGCGTTGCAAGGATGAGCAACACAAACAAGCGGTTCAGGGGGCCGATGGAGTCGACCGCACCCGGTGTCGTGAAAACTGTGAGAGAAACCTCATGACTGAGTTTGGACAGGTGGTGGTCAGAAGGAAAGGCTACAGTGCGAAGGGAGTCGAGAGTTTGTTTCCTTTGGACGCGGAGCTCAACCTTCCAGACGATAAGTACTCTTCGGAGCTGTGTCGTCTGGTAGCTCAAGAGGTGGCCGATTCTTCCTTTGACGAGGTCGTAGAGAGCATCCGCAGGACGACGGGCGGGAAAGTTCCCAAGCGCCAGATTATTGCGCAGACGGTCAAGATATCGCAAGATTTCGATGCCTTCTATGACCTCCCGGGAGAGCCGGAGAAGACCTCGGATCTGTTGGTCATCACCGCGGATGGCAAAGGGATTGTGATGCGTGAAGAAGATCTCCGGCCCGCCACACGCAAGGCTGCCGAGAAACAAAAAGATTCTCATGGAGCGCGTTTGGCGCCGGGCGAAAAACTCAACCGCAAACGCATGGCCACTGTGGCAGCTGTCTACAGCCTCCAGGCTCAGGAGCGCACACCCGAGCAGATCATGGGACCTAAAGAAAATAAGCCTGCTCCCGTACGGGCTAAAAACAAGCGGGTATGGGCCAGTATCGAGCACGATAGCCGGAGTGTGATAGAAGCTGCCTTTGAAGAGGCATTGAAAAGAGATCCTACGCAGAGTCGTCACTGGGTAGTCGTGGTGGACGGAGGGGAGCAACAGCTCCTCGACATACTTGATATGGTCGAAACCTACCAAGCCAAGATCACTCTGGTTTTGGATCTCATCCATGTTCTGGAATACCTTTGGAAAGCGGCCCATTGTTTCCACCCCGTTGGAAGCAAGCAGGCTGAAGAATGGGTAAGAGAGAAAGCTTTGCAGGTCTTGCATGGAGCGGCCGAGGCTGTGGCTGTTGACCTGCGACGTGATGCCACCCGCAAACAACTCAGCCAAAACAAGCGGCGGCCCGTGGATAAGTGCGCTGGCTATTTGGAAAAATATAGCCCCATGCTTGAATATGACTCCTTCCTCTCCGATGGGCTCCCCATTGCATCAGGAGTGATTGAGGGCGCCTGCCGTCATCTGATAAAAGATCGGCTGGATCGTACCGGGGCTCGCTGGCGCATGAAGAGTGCCGAAGCGATAATCCGCATTCGTTCGCTTCGATCCAGTGGTGATTTCAATGCCTACTGGAGATTCCATCGCGAAGAAGAGCTTCAACGTAACCACTCTTGTCGCTATGCTGCCGCTTCCTGAACTCGGACTGTTATCCTGGATGTCGTTTCAAAAGATCTGCACCCATTGAAATTCAGTGATGGAAATTTGACAAAAACCTATTTCAGATACCTAACCCATGAGGATCGAGTCCGGTGTCAAATTGGACTTGAAAAAGGGAAGGTTACAAGATTTGTTGTCCAGTATGAGATCATTGTCAATAATCAATGGGCTGCCGTTACGAGATTCGATACCTACCATGATGCTGTCCATAGGGACTTGATTGCTCCAGACGGCACGACTACCAAGAAATGGTTTTTACAACTCAATTTTGACGAAGGACTGAATTTCGCATATGATGATATCGAAAGCAACTGGGAGAGATATCGTGAGCGGTACTTGACAAAACTGGATAGGTGAGATGAGAAAAGAAGACCTTTTCAGAAAGAACCATGTGCTAGGAGTTGAATTTGACCGGTATCTTCTGGAGCACCCTGAATTAATCGAGCAAATCCCGGAGGGCGCAGAAGTATTTTTTCTCCCTGAAGATGATCCGGATCTCTTTGAAGAGAATCTTAAGTTAGCCAAGGAAAAAAGAATAAGCAGCGGTAGGGTAGTGATGGTAAAGATCGGAAGGTTGACCCCTCCGCGATCAAGGCTCGAAGATGTCAGGTTGGAGGCTGTGACTTCTTAGCTTTCCGATCATTCCGTCTAAGCTGCTTTAAATTCCTCAATTCGTAGTCCCTCTTGCGCGAAAAGCCACAGCGCTGGATCTTTTCCGCTATGCGCTCTGCCCTATGCGCTATGCTGTTTCCCCTTCGCGTCCTTAGCGCCTTCGCGGTTCAGAACAATGAACTAGGAACAAAGAACGAAAAACAATGAGCAATAGCGAAGTAGTCATCAAAGTAGAAAATCTATCCAAACAATACCACCTCGGAGTCATCGGCGGCACAACGTTGCGCACATGAATGAACCGCCAAGACACAAAGAATGCCAAGAAAGCCAAAGCGCTGGATCTTTTCCTGAGCGGTTTTCCCCGCTCAGGAAAAAACCTCAATCCTTCGCGTCCTTAGCGCCTTCGCGGTTCACTCACAAAACATCAAAAATAGGCAAAAGTACCTATAAACAACAGAGTCCATCCTTTGTAATTAGACTGTGCGTTGCCGCCAAAAAATGGCGGCACCAAAGGCAAAAGGGGCTATGCAATTCACCTTCAGCCAATTCGGCAAAACAAGCCCGAATTTTTTGGTTCATCCGGCTAATGAGTACCTCTGGGTGTGGAGATGATAGAGTCGCAATTTAAAGTAGACCATATCTCGGAACCCATACGCCTGTCTTTTAAGGGTTTTGATTTTGTTGTTGGTTCCTTCGACAACGGCACTGGTGATGGAATATTTGAAATAGTTGAGAAGCCCCGTTTTGTAGCCAGCCAAAGTTTTGGCTACCCTGGCAAGAGGGCTGATTCCAGATTGCATAGCATCCTTAATCCACACTTCAAGGAAGCTCTTTGCACTGTCAAACTCCTCATTGTCCCAGAAGAGTCGCAGCTGCTCTTTCATGGAATGAGCAATGAAAAGGGGGTGATTGGCCTTAAGGAGGGCATCGAGTCGGGCTTTGCGATCAGGGTCAAGGGAGTCGTAGTTTCTCAAGAGCAGGAAACGATTCCCTTTGAGGGATTTTTGTCCGAGTTCGTCCAACTCTCTTTGCTGGCCTCTTCGGATTTCATCAATGGCTTGGTTCATGAGAGCCGAGACGTGGTAGCGGTCAAAGACAATATCAACATGGGGCAGCCACCCACGAATAGCAGAATAATAACTTCCGCTCATGTCCATGGCGATCGGCATTGAGTTTCTTTGCCTTCTTGGAGAGCTTTTCGATGAAGGGCTGGATCTTTTCTTTACTCCTGCCTTCAACGGCATGCAGGATTCTTCCATTCTCGATATCGACAAAAATGGTCATGTATTCATGGCCCTTTCTCAAGCTGAACTCATCAATTCCAAGGTATTTGACTTTATGCAAGGGAACCGACCTGTAGAGCAAAGAGAGCCGCTCTTTGTGGATCTGTTTGACAAGATCCCAGCTCACTGCGAGGTACTCCGCGACCGAACGGATGGTGCCAAACTTCAAAAGATCCAAAGCTGTGAGTGCGAAAGACCTTACATAACGGTGTTTACCATCCATAAAGGGCAGAGTGGGCCACCAAAGATGTCCACACCTCAGGCATTTGAGTCGGTGGAGCAAAAGGTCCAAGAAACACCTTTTCCTTCCAATGGGACTCATACGCAGAAGTCTTCTTTTTTGCCCTTTGAAACTGGCTTGTCGATTTGTGCATTCTGGGCACCTCACATACTGATCCGTCATTCGGGCATTGATGTAGATGCAGTCTCCAGAGAAATGGCTGGACTCATAGTGGATACCTTTCAGACCAAAAGCATGGTAGAGTATAGATGTGGACATGGCTTGATTTCCCCTCCCGTTGTTCGATTGCAGTCAAATAACTGGAGTTCTTGCCATGTCCATTTTCTTTTTTCAACTTCGGGTACTCATTTTCCGGAAGATCCAATTTTTTAAAGGCACTAGACTGCTCGACACTTTCAGCTTTGCCTGCCCCGTAGCTCCGGCGGATGGTAGTGGGGAGCTTTCAACTTTCAGCTCAATTCTGTAATCGAGTTGGCGGAGCTGTATGTTGATTGAACCACCAAGCCACAAAGAACGCCAAGAACGCCAAGAAAACCGTAACACTGCTTTCGCGAATTGACCTGGGCCGATTCATGGGGCTATTATGACAAGTAAAGCGAGTCACGAAATGGAGGCAAAACCTATGCAATTGTCAGTCTCTATTGAGGTATTCAAGGAAGATGACCTGTATGTAGCCCTTGCACCGCAATTAAATGTATCCAGTTTTGGTGAAAGCATTGACGATGCGAGGAGTTCTTTGAAAGAGGCAATCGAAGCCTTTCTTGAAGAATGTGCCGAGATGGGATCTTTGCAGCAGGTGCTGGAGGAATCGGGCTTCACCAAGACCGGCGATTCATGGCAACCGAGAAGTCCGGTTCTTGAGGAAAGTCTTGCTATTGCAGTGTGAAGTTTAGCGGACATGAATAAGCTTGTCCCAATCCATTATGAGATTCTCATCAAGATCTTCGAACTAGACGGCTTTAGCATCAAACGCAAAAAGGGTGACCACGTCATAATGACTAAGCAGGGTGTAACTCGGCCCTTAGTCATCAAAACCAGTCCAAGACTGGTACCGATTACGCATATTCGCACTAACATGACCACCGCAGGGATGACGCGAGAACGTTTCTTTGAACTTCTGGAAGAGGCCAAGTAATTCAGCTAAAACAACCCCGGCACTGGAGCTTTTCCTGAGCAGTTTGCGCTATGCGCCATTGCCTTTGAGCTTTGAGCTTTTTTTTCGTCCCTTTCAGCTTTGAGCTCAACCTTGTAATCGAGTTGGCGGAGCTGTATGTTGATTGAACCACCAAGCCGCAAAGATCGCCAAGAAAGCCAAAACGCTGGATCTTTTCCGCTATGCGCTCTGCCCTATGCGCTATGCTGTTTCCCCTTAGCGTCCTTTGCGCCTTAGCGGTTCCAAAAACAGAGAAACGCATAATTTCATGGACGTCCCCCAGAAGACCTTTTATTTATCGTATGAGGATGCCCTGATTATGGCAGATGACGACATCAATGAGAACTGGCATATTTATCGACAAAGGTTCCTGGAAGGAAAATTCCCATGAGAGATAGGGGGAAGTTTACGGAAAAAAATTCCATGTTGGTGCGTGAATTCGATCGATACATTGTCGAACATCCCGATTTCGCCGATAAACTGCCCGATAATGCTTTGATAGTCATGCAAATTGAAGGTGATGAAGATTTCAACTCGTGGGCTAAAGGCACCGGGCAAAGAGCTGCTGAAAAGGATCAGGAAATTGTATTTGTCACAATAACGGAATTGAAGCCGGTTCGATCGAGAATAGAGAAACTTAGACTGGAGATGGTCGCGTAAAAGGCGAATAAGCGGTAGCGCTGGATCTTTTCCTGAGCATTTTACGCTATGCGCTTTGCTCCATGCGCTCTGCCGATTCCCCTTAGCGTCCTTAGCGCCTTCGCGGTTCCAAAATAATGAACCACGAAGACACAAAGAGCGCCAAGAAAACCACAGAGACTGTAGGCTGTAGGCAATGGGGGCTAAAGGATACCAAGATCTGCATGTCTGGCAAAAATCTAAGGATTTAGCCGTCTTGGTCTACAAGGTCACCAGTGCTGGCAAGCTGAGCAAGGATTTTGGCCTTAGGGATCAAATGCGCCGATCGGCAGTGAGCATCCCAAGCAATTTGGCGGAGGGCGACGAGCGCGATACGGACCGCGATTCGGTTCGATTCTTTTACATGGCGAAGGGTTCTCTTGCCGAACTTCGAACTCAACTTCAAATAGCCTTGGAGATCGGATACATTGGCAAGGAGACTTTTGAACTGCTCGAACAAAAATGCTCCGAGATTGGCAGAATGCTCGGCAAACTCATAAAAGCCCGCACGAAAAACTCCAGGCTATAGGCAAGTGGCAATAGGCTATAGGAAACTTGCCCATCGCCCATCGCCCATAGCCTATAGCCTGAAACCCATAGCCCATTGCTTTATACTGAGGAGCAAGATGTGCACGCTGAACAAAGAATAATTGACAGGCTAAGAAGGTTGACACCCCGCCAACTTGAGGAAGTGATTCGGTTTATTGACTCGGTCGTAGAGCGCAATGAGAAAGTTTTTGCACCGTCTGATTTTAATGGTGATGATGTTAAGGATTACATTAAGGGGTTGCGCGGGCGGGGTAAAGGAGAACATTTAGTAGAGCGGCTTCTCCAATCAAGGCTGGAAGATCGAATGCGTGATGAACCAAAATGAAACAGACTATGTGCTTGACACTTCAGCCTGGCTCACTTTGATCGAGGACGAGGTTGGGGCTGCTACCGTTCAATCCCTTTTGGAAAGGGCAGGTTCGGGCGACACGCGGGTCTTTGTGTCGTTCATGAGCTTTATGGAAGTATTTTACATAACTGTTCAAGAACAAGATAACGAAGAAGCAGAGACTCGATTGCGACTCATGGAATCATTGCCGATCATCCGATTTGAATCCTCACGCTCCTTATGTATGGTTGCTGCTGAGCTTAAGGCCAAGTATCGATTATCGGTAGCAGATGCTTGGATTGCAGCTTTGGCGAAAGAAAACAACGCTATCCTGGTACACAAGGACCCGGAGTTTGAGCAAATCGAAAACGAGGTCCAACTCTTAAATCTTCCTTATAAAATCTGATTCGCTCTGGTATTAGGCCATAGCCCATAGCCTCTAACTTCAGACCTATTGACTATAGCCTATCGCCCATAGCCTTTTACTAGAGAATTTAAAAATGGGCGACATCGTCATAAAAGTAGAAAACCTATCCAAACATTAACGAACCCGGCGAACCCGCGAAGCGCCCCATAGCCCGTTTACTCGAAGTATGATAAATTTAGCGCCATCAATAAGTGAAGCAAGGAGTCAGAGAATGGAGCCACTTGACATTTCAAAAAACGAACTGAGGGAAATCATAAAAGAAGCTCTCATTAATGCGCTTACGGAAAGGAGCGATCTGTTGGAAAGTGCCGTCACCGAAGCCATTCTGGACATGAAACTTGGATTGGCGATAGAAGAGGGCGACACGGGCGAATATGCTGATGAAGAAAGAATCATGTCCTTATTGATGGATTAGTTCATGCGGTTTAGATATGCTAAAAGCTTCGAGAAAGATATCAAAGACATCAGACACAATGCCGAAGCTAGAAAACGGCTTGCTACAGTCATTCAGGCTGTAAAATCGATTGGCTCACTTGCGGAATTACACGGCATTAGAAAAATTGAGGGGTATGAAAATTATTATCGTTTGAGGGTTGGTGATTATCGTCTTGGCATTAAACTGGACGGTGACACCGTCGAGCTAATACGGTTCTTGCACCGCAAAGAAATTTACCGTCGGTTTCCATAGAACTGCGCCTCTTGTATGACAAACGCAATAAATGAACCGCAAAACCTGTCCCCGCAGGCATTAAGCGGGAAACGCAAAGATCGCCAAGAAATCCACAAAGCTGGATCTTTTCCTGAGCGGTCTTCCCCGCTCAGGAAAAAAGCTCAATCCTTCGCGTCCTTCGCGCCTTAGCGGTTCCAAGAACAGAGAAACAAAATGAGCGACATCGTAATCAAAGTAGAAAATCTATCCAAGCACTACCGCCTGGGCACCATAGGCGGCACCACCCTAGGCAAATAATTGAACCACGAAGACGCAAAGATCGCCAAGAAAACCACAGCGCTGGATCTTTTCCGCAATGCGCTCTGCCCTATGCGCTATGCTGTTTCCTCTTAGCGTCCTTAGCGCCTTAGCGGTTCCAAGAACAGAGAAACGTATAATTTCATGGGCGTCCCCCAGAAATACATTCCAAGATCTGCTTGACTGGCAAAAACAATGAACCACCAAGACACAAAGAACGCAAAGAAAAACATCCCATATCGCGCACTTCGAGTCCAACAAGTGAGATATTAGACTAAAAAAGGCCTTATTTTCGAGTGCAATTCTCGCGATTTCAATGTGATAGCGTGGCCCGACCCCTTCTCATTTCTTCTAAGGTGGGAACCAGTAACCCAGTACTAAAAATATGTGGCCAGTTGACTTGGCATTCTCAAATGCCTCATAATTGACGCAAACATTTATGCAAGGAGCGGAAGATGCCGACCGTCACACTGGAGCAGGCTGGAGAAAATTTGAGAGGTATTATTCAAAGAGTGATTCGGGATAAGGAGGAGACCATAATTGCCTCGGATGAAGGAGCTGTTGTCGTCTTACCAGAGCCCGAGTGGGAAAATATAAAAGAAACCTTACGCTTACTGAATGACAAGGAATCTCTAGCTGGTTTGCTGGCTTCGCACGCGGTTAGAGACAAAGGTGGTCGCCCTGACGGGGTAACCCCTGATGAAGCGTTCAGGGATGTATAGAATCCTCATCCTCAAGAAAGCTCAAGCTGATCTGGAATGGTTCAGACGCAATGACAAAAGCAGTTATGTAAAGTGCTTTGATTTGGTCAGGCAATTAATGACTGATCCAAGACAAGGAATCGGAAAGCCTGAAAGGCTGAAGTACTTCGAAAAGGAAGTTTACAGCAGACGAGTGAACCACAAAGACCGGCTCATATATACCATTTACGAAGACATTAAAGAAATTGATATCTCCTCTTTTCGTGGACACTACGAATGAATCCTTAGCGCCCTTAGCGTCTTAGCGGTTCCAAGAAAAGAGAAACGCATAATTTCATGGGCGTCCCCCAGAAATACTTTACCCCCATGTATATTGCGAGAAGCTCAGGAAGGCAAAACGGAGGCGTCTAGGTTAAACGGCAAATGTTAGGCGATAGGACAAATGTAAGCAGACCTATAGCCCATCGCCCATCGCCTCTAACTCCAGAACCCACAAAAAACCATGCCCAAACCGATAATTGAAGTCCGCAACCTATCCAAACGCTACCGAATTAAATTAAGGCGATAGGCAATTGGCCATAGGCGATGGGAGAAGAAGGAAGCTGACCCATAGCCCATAGCCCAATTTATTTTTGATAAGGTAAAATCATGCCCAGTAGTTTACAGCAGCTTGAGGAGTTTGAGTTGGTGAACCTCGAACGTTTGGCGCATATACTAAAGAGTCTCAGCCCTGCGGAGCTGGAAACCCTTGAGATCTTGTTGGATCAGGAAGCGAGCGATACTATAGTGCAATCGCTCATGGAGCTGAATAGAGGGAAAAGGTTACCTTTGAATGAATGGTAGCCGGTACGAGATCTTCATGGCGCCTTCGGCCCATAAAAGATTTAAGAAGTTCAATTCACGGTTGAGGGATAAGATAAAAAAAGAAGCGCAAAAGTTGGCGAGTGAGCCCTATGCTTGTGAAGAACTGAAAGGACCCTTAAGAGGTATCCGGTCCTGGCATTTCGATTTTCAAAAGAC
Source organism: uncultured delta proteobacterium (assembly GCA_963781715.1). GTDB lineage: Bacteria > Desulfobacterota > Syntrophobacteria > Syntrophobacterales > Syntrophobacteraceae > Desulfoferrobacter. The sequence continues at coordinate 996,720 of CAWAGW010000010.1, read as the reverse complement.
GCAATACCGAATAGCATTCCGCATAATCGAAGATGAAAAGCAGCTTGAAATTGTACTGGTGAATAGCCGGGAGAATTTCTATCAAGTTTTGAAGAAGATCATTAGATAAAGTTCTTTACACATGTGTTAAATCAAGCACTAAACTACCGACAATAAAATGATTCTTTGTCAGCTTGAAAACCAAAGCTGATATTTCAAGACCTGACCCTGGCTGCATGCTATGCCCTATGCCCTATGCGCTCTGCGCTTAAGGTTTGAGGCTACCAGCTGCCCTCTGCCTCGCTAACGGAAAAAAGTGATATTTCAAGACATGACCCCAAAGACATAGGATCGCTTCGACCGATTGACTCGACCGTACCGAGGGAGTAACATTTCGGGAAATGGAATGTTGACCATTTCTTATCACTTACAATGAGTTGAGACTTGTCAGATGAGAATATAAAGTTCGCATTAAAAGAACTGATGAGGGTTACGCCGTTTGGGTCCCCGGGCTGCCCGGCTGTTGGTCGCAAGGTAAGTCTGAAGATGAAGCATTGAAAAACATCAGGGATGCCATTGAAGCTTACCTGGAAGTGGTCGATAAGTTAAGTGCTGACCAGGAAACCAGGTACGTCGACGTCTCATATGGCTAAGTTGCCAGGGATAAGTCACCTGAGAGCTGTTAAAGCTCTTGAAAAGAACGGCTTCTGGGTAGCAAGGCAAGGAAAGCACATAGCAATGACCAATGGTGAACGGATCGTCATTATTCCTCGAGCAAATCCTGTTGATGCCTACACGATGGCAGGTATTGTCAAGGATGCAGGGCTGACTCTTGAGGAGTTTAAAGAGCTGCTATGACTTTGTAACCGCTCCAGTTCCCAAAATAATAATCCTTAAGCTTAATCCGACCTTGAAATTCGCTCATGCCGCGCGCCAATCGCTATTTTGTTCCAGGCCTTGTTTGGCACATCACGCACCGATGCCACAAGCGTGAGTTTCTGTTGAAATTTGTTCGAGATCGGAAAAACTGGATCAATTGGCTTTGGGAGGCGAAAAAACGGTACGGGCTTCGAGTGCTGAATTATGCCGTCACATCGAATCATATCCATTTGCTGGTATACAGTAGCAACAACAAAGAGATCATACCGAAGTCCATACAGCTTGTGGCTGGCAAGACCGCGCAGCAGTATAACGAACGGAAGAATAGGAAAGGTGCCTTTTGGCAGGACCGCTACCATGCTACTGCGGTAGATACAGACGAATATCTGGTGCGATGCTTGATGTACATAGACCTCAATATGGTAAGAGCCGGGGTCGTCGACCATCCAAAACAATGGCCACATGGTGGATATCATGAAATCGTGACTCCGCCTGATAGATATCGGCTTGTTGACCGAAAGAAACTTCTGGATCTCTTACGTCTCAACGACGATGGAACACTCTGTGAAGCTTACGGCAGTTGGCTAAATGAGGCGTTAAAGGCTAAGACCAACAAGAGAGATGGGAACTGGACGAACACAATTGCGGTAGGAAGTGAGCCATTCATCAAAGAGATCAAGGGAAAGCTTGCCCTGTGAAAATGTGCTGACTATTTCACTGGGGCTCTCCGGCAAGGCAGTTGGCAGAGGTATTGAGAACAAAGAATCCGAAGATGTCCATGTTCTTCGTGAGCCGACGGCGGCTTACAGTGACGATTTTGGGCATGAAATGGGCAACCTAATTTACCCCGTGAAATCCAGAGCTATTTCACTGGGGCGCCGAAAAACACGCTTCTTTGGAACGTTTATACTGATAGTTCAACCACTTAACTCGGTCCGACCCCTATTGAGGCATTGCGGGTACTCAGACCGAATGGATGGTGGGATGATTTCTGGAGTACCCTAACAGTAAATCACCTTGCTGCTTCCTATGCTGAATTTATAAACACTCGTGATTCACACACATGCCGCGCGCACTGGTTGACTTTCCTCAACATAACCGAGTACATTCAATTGGTGAGATAGAACACATGACTGGGAACCGGAGACTGGAATAAGGGTGACTAAAATGGCACAAGAAGCAGCAGTGAAGAAGTCTAGCCGGATGGATAGGCTTATTCTCCAAAGCATCCGGGATTTACCGGAAAAAGATAAACGAGAGATCCTGGCATTCATCGAATTTTTGAAGGTCAGAGAAGACCGCTATTTTATCGAGTACGTCAATTCCAGAACAATAGAAGCAGCCAGCGCGAAAAAACAGGGGGAACGGTTCACTTCCCTCCAGGAATTGCAGAAAGAATATGGCTAGCAGCTTCTCTGTGGAGCTTTCACCTGCCGCCAAAAGAGATTTGAAGAAACTGCCGCATTCCGTTCAGAAAGAGATCGCCTTTAAACATTTGCCGATAATTGAGGAAGATCCATTAGGAAAAAGTGAGCCATTATTAGGCACATTGAAGGGTGAGCGATCTTATCATTTCGGCAGAAAGCCTGAATACAGGATTATATTCTTCATAGACGAAGAAATGATTACGGTAACCATCATTGGCACAAGAGAAGGCGTTTACCGGCGAGCCAGAAGAAGGAAGAAGAGTTAACGCTGCAAATGAATGAACCGCCAAGCCGCAGAGATCGCCAAGAAACCTACACTGCCGGATCTTTTCCTGAGCGGTTTTACTCGTTCAGGAAAAAGAGCAATCCTTAGCGCCCTTAGCGTCTTAGCGGTTCCAAAAACAGAGAAACAAAATGAGCAACATCGTCATCAAAGTAGAAAACCTATCCAAACAATACCGCCTAGGCCTGATCGGCGGCAAAACCCTGCGCGACGACCTCCACCGCTGGTGGGCCAAATGGCGCGGCAAACCCGATCCCACTCTCCGTGTGGTTCAGTTAACCGTTAACAGTTATCCGTTATCGGGGAATATGTGTATCGGGCAAATTGCATTTTTGACAAGATAACAGTCTTGAGGAATCCGCCGATGCTAAGAATTACAATAGAGAAGAAAGAACTCTACGAACTGATCAAAAGGGCCGTACGGGAAGTATTGGAAGAAGAGCTGTTCAAACAAAGACTTGAAAAACTAGCTTTTGTCTCCAATGAGGAGATGCTGGAAATAGAACAATCCTATGGCCTTCCATCTGCTCAGGAGAAAGGGTCTCGAATAGAGAATATTGATGTATGAAATGGAAGGTTGAATACTCTGCCGACGCAGTTGAGTTCATGGACCGAGAAGATTTGAGCGGACAGGTGAGAGAACAAATTGCATTATTTCTCAAAAAGATGAGAGGGCAAACTGTAAATATTGATGCCAAGAAGCTGAAGGGAAAGTGGAAAGGCTACTTCCGAATCCGTAAGGGCAGATTGAGAATCATATTTTCCGTCCACTTCGATTTGCGAGTGCTGTATGTGGAAAGAGTTGATTTCCGAGGACAAGTTTACAAGTGAATACGAAGCAGTTTCCGATTCACGATTAACGCCCTTCGGGAACCACCAAGCCTGCCCCCGCAGGCATTAAGCGGGGAACACAAAGAACGCCAAGAAATGCACAACGCTGGATCTTTTCCTGAGCAGCTTTCCCCGCTCAGGAAAACAACCCAACCCTTAGCGTCCTTCGCGCCTTAGCGGTTCCAAAAACAGAGAAACAAAATGAGCGACATCGTCATAAAAGTAGAGAATTTGAGCAAACACTACCGCCTCGGCCTGATCGGCGGCAAAACCCTGCGTGACGGCCTCCACCGCTGGTGGGCCAAATGGCGCGGCAAACCCGATCCCACTTTACCCGTCACTCATCAGCAAGCAGCATATAGTCATCAACCAAGAACGAAGAACCAAGAACGAGGAACGGATTTTAGCAGTTATCCGTTATCCGGTACAACAATCGCAACACAGATAACCAATAACAGATAACCGATAACCGATAACAGCCCGACTCCTATTCACTTGACGGGTGGCTGATGATATGATGCTTTTCAGGAGAACTGGAAACGAAAACAGTTGGAGTAATTATGAGTATATCGGTTGAACTAACAATAGAGCAACTGGCTCGCAGTCTCAAGCGCTTGACTCCTGAACAGCTCGCTGAACTGGAAATGTATTTGGACAGGGAAGAATTAGACAGAAGAAGCCGAGAAATCAGGGTTGGGGAATTTTTGAAACTAGAGGACCTGGATGCCCTGAGCGATGTATGAGCTTAGGTTCCACAGGAAGGTTGACAAGGAGCTGGCGACACTTCCCAAGAAGGTGAGAAAATGCCTGAAACACGAATTGTTTGCAAGAATTGCAGCACAACCGCAGCGTGCGGGAAAACCCCTGGGGGGCAGTTTGTCCGGCTTCTGGAGATTAGACTTTAAAGTTGATAGGGTCGATTACCGCGTTGCTTACGAGATTGCGACAGACGAACAAGCAGTGTACATACTTATGATCGGAAAACGGAGAGAGTTTTTATGAACGACTTGGAAGGCGACTCTTATAACGTTCATCAATATGGTTTTTCCTACGATCTTTTCACAATTCCAGATTCTAAATGAAAAATGAACCACGAAGACACAAAGATCGCAAAGAAAACCACCAAACTGGATCTTTTCCGCTATGCGCTCTGCCCTATGCGCTATGCTGTTTCCCCTTAGCGTCCTTCGCGCCTTAGCGGTTCAAAAAATACATCCAAAATAGGCAAAAGTACCTATAGACACCATCATCCATCTTTAGTAAACCAACTCCTGGTCGCAGCCAAAAATGGCTTCAGCCAATGAAAAAGGGGCGATGCAATTCACCTCCAGCCAATTTATCGATTCAACGGTTCAACAGCGCGAAGCGCTAATCAACGATTCAACATGCTCCTCAGAGCATGTAATCGAGTTAGCGGAGCTGCATGTTGATTGAACCACCAAGACGCAAAGAACACCAAGAAATCCAAGCTAAGACCAGGATTAGGGATTAGGGATTAAGTAATGGGGGTGCATTGGCGAGATCTGAAAGTATGGCAGAAAACGCATGCGCTTGTACTGGAAATATATCGCATCACCAGCGCATTCCCCAAGAGCGAAGCATATGGCTTGGTGGATCAATAGAAGAGGTTCGCTACTTTCTACTCCTTTCCAATGATCTTGAATTTATCGCTGCTGAGGATTTTTTGACCTTAGAAGCAGAATACGAATCCGCCAGCAAAATGCTCAATGGCCTCATCAAATCTCTCAAAGCTTAATCCTTAATCCATAATCCTTAATCCTTCTGAGGGCGCCTTAGCGGTTCCAAGAACAGAGAAACGCATAATTTCATGGGCGTCCCCCAGAATACACCAATAGAGCAACTGGCTCGCAGTCTCAAGCGCTTGACTCCTGAACAGCTCGCTGAACTGGAAATGTATTTGGACAGGGAAGAATTAGACAGAAGAAGCCGAGAAATCAGGGTTGGGGAATTTTTGAAACTAGAGGACCTGGATGCCCTGAGCGATGTATGAGCTTAGGTTCCACAGGAAGGTTGACAAGGAGCTGGCGACACTTCCCAAGAAGGTGAGAAAATGCCTGAAACACGAATTGTTTGCAAGAATTGCAGCACAACCGCAGCGTGCGGGAAAACCCCTGGGGGGCAGTTTGTCCGGCTTCTGGAGATTAGACTTTAAAGTTGATAGGGTCGATTACCGCGTTGCTTACGAGATTGCGACAGACGAACAAGCAGTGTACATACTTATGATCGGAAAACGAGAGAGTTTTTATGAACGACTTGGAAGGCGACTCTTATAACGTTCATCAATATGGTTTTTCCTACGATCTTTTCACAATTCCAGATTCTAAATGAAAAATGAACCACGAAGACACAAAGATCGCAAAGAAAACCACCAAACTGGATCTTTTCCGCTATGCGCTCTGCCCTATGCGCTATGCTGTTTCCCCTTAGCGTCCTTCGCGCCTTAGCGGTTCAAAAAATACATCCAAAATAGGCAAAAGTACCTATAGACACCATCATCCATCTTTAGTAAACCAACTCCTGGTCGCAGCCAAAAATGGCTTCAGCCAATGAAAAAGGGGCGATGCAATTCACCTCCAGCCAATTTATCGATTCAACGGTTCAACAGCGCGAAGCGCTAATCAACGATTCAACATGCTCCTCAGAGCATGTAATCGAGTTGGCGGAGCTGTGTTGATCGAACCACCAAGCCACAAAGAACGCCAAGAAAACCACAGCACTGGATCTTTTCCTGAGCGGTTACGCTATGCGCTCTGCCGCTGCCCCTTTGCGTCCTTAGCGCCTTCGTGGTTCCAAGACTCTTAAAACCTAAAACCTAAAACCTAAAACTAACAAACATGCCCAATTCAACTTTTCAGCTTTTCAACTCTTCAACTCTTCAACTTTTCAACTGCTCAATTACACCGTGACCTCAAACCACATACACTTATTGGTCCACAGCAACCAAGATCGAGAGGTCATACCAAAGTCCATACAACTCGTGGCGGGGACGATCTCCTACGCCTCAACGACGATCAAACCTTCCGTGAAGCTTACGGCAGTTGGCTAAATGAGGCATTAAAGGCTAAGACCAACAAGAGAGATGGGAACTGGACGAACACAATTGCCGTAGGAAGTGAGCCATTCATCAAAGAGATCAAGGGAAAGCTTGCCCTGTGAAAATGTGCTGACTATTTCACTGGGGCTCTCCGGCAAGGCTGTCGGCAGATGCATTGAGAACAAAGAATCCGAAGATGTCCATGTTCTTCGTGAGCCGACGGCGGCTTACAGTGACGATTTTGGGCATGAAATGGGCAACCTAATTTACCCCGTGAAATCCAGAGCTATTTCACTGGGGCGCCGAAAAACACGCTTCTTTGGAACGTTTATACTGATAGTTCAACCACTTAACTCGGTCCGACCCCTATTGCACTATTGAAGTGCCATGACAATGATAAACTTTGAACTTTACCTCGTGGAGAAGGCGCAACAAAACGCGAGAAATATTTGAAGACCTATTATGGAAGGATGTATCTGAAGAAGCGGCTCAAGTCTTATTTGACCCGGGTAAAAAGAAGCTGGTGCTTGCCCGGTTGAATAGCTCAGCCCGGATTTACTAATCCGATTCAACTGGAAGAGTCATGAAGCCTAAAATCGAAATATTGCACATCCTTGAGGTATTGAGAGAACGCATTACTGCAAAGTATACGCTTGTTGAGATGCGATTGTTCGGTTCGACGGCTCGAGGAGATTCAAGGATTGGTTCAGACATAGATGTTTTTGTATGTCTTCCCGAGGTGAACAAAGTTATTGAAGAAGAGCTTTTTGACATTGCCTATGATGTGGAACTCGATCACAACTGCCTTATTGACATAATAGTAGTCAGTGAGGATGACCTAAGAGGACAGTCGGGGAGCGCACCGATCTTTGAGAAGATTCTTTCAGAAGGGATAGCAGTGTGACGCCTGAAGAGATAAAGGCCTTGGTTTCTTATAGGATGAATCGCTCGGAGGAATCTGTTCAAGCCGCCGAAATCATGCTGCAAAACGAAATGTTCACTTTTGCCATGAATCGTATTTACTATGCTATGTTTTACGCTGTTCAGGCGTTTTTGGTCTTAAGAGGAGTGTCCTTTTCAAAACACGGGCCAGTGAAGGCTTACTTTAATCGCGAACTGATCAAGCCCGGAATTCTGCCTATGGAACTGGGAAGGCTCTATAACAAGGCATTTGAATATAGACAGAAGTTCGACTACATAGATTTTACCGAGCCGGACCGAGATATGGTAGTTATCTATCTGGCAAACGCTCGAAGGTTTGTGGCTGAAATGAAAATATACATTGCAGAAGTGAGCGATGGCAGCAAATAACCTAAAAGAATTCATTCACGTAGGATTTAGCCGGCGAGCTGTGAGAATACCAATGTTAAGAATCTTTAACTCAAAACTAAAAACTCAAAATTAAGAATTCTCAAAATGCATCCGATCATCCAAGTCCGCAACCTCAGCAAACGCTACCGCATCGGCACTCGCTTGATGTTTGTTATCTGTTAATGGTTATCTTATTAAGTATGGCGGTGAAGCCATCTCTTGCGTGCTGCTTCTCAGGCCTTCCAAAGAAGCATCGGGCGGCTATGAGGACAGTGAAGTCACATTTCGCTTTCGACTGATTCCGATCTATCAGCTCGATGCCCGCCCTATTATAGCGGAGAGAGTCTTTTGTCTGATGCCCTTCGTTCCTCTTATGCAACACGGGCAAGCGCTCACGCAGGAGGCGGATGAACTGCTCTATGAAAGCCCATTGCCCCGAGCAGACAAAGCGGATATGCTGACTGTAATGACGATTCTTTCGGGACTGGTATCAAGAGAGTTGCCCGGCACACTTCTTTCAAGAAAGAGAGATATTATGATTGAGTCGAGCGCCTATGATCTGATCAAACAGGAAGGAGTCCAAGAAGCACTTCAGCAGGGCCTTCAACAGGCGATACTGGACAATTTGGAAACCCGCGGTTTGGATCAGTGCCGCAATCCGTTGTGTTGGCCATCGATCGTGTCAAGGAAATAAAAGACCTGAAGAGTCTCCACAGGCAAAGTTCCATTTCGGATTCTCTGGAGGAGTTCAAAAAAGCTCTGAGCAAAGTCGGTGAGACTCAGTAACGAACTGTTGGCTCTACGCTCTCTGCGAACAGGCTTTTTGGCTTGTTAAATCGTCCATTTCAGCCCCTAAATCAGGCTTCTAACTTACATTTCGCACGCAAGAGACTATTTTTTTAGAGTTTGGGGCAGCAAGCTATATTAAGGATAACATCAAGAATTTATAAGGAAAAGTCGTATCTTCTGGACAAAGTCAATTCCATTTGCTATGTGCACAATGAACGGGGCTGCCAGGAGACATATAAGACATAGTTTTTAAATCGGAATTGAAAGTTCCTTTACCTATCCTGACGCCTCATACCATTTAAAAAGGGAGGCGTCGTGGAGCAATTTGAAAGTCGGTTCAAGCAGGTGGACGTGTTGCCAATGGTGAAGCATTTCATGGATCAGCTTGGCATGTTCAGTCTCTTTTCAAAGTATGTCCCGGCAACGACTGGTCATCTCACCGACCATGCGCAAGGCCTATGCCTGTTAACGGCAAATATCATCTGTGACAACAAGCCACTGTACAAGGTTCAGGAATGGTTGTGTCAGTATTCTGATGGTCTTGGGATAGACCGAGGAAATTTAATAAGTCCTGACGGGAATCGCTAGGTGGCGGAATTTTTTCCGGCAATGGGCGCGGAAGGGTTATCGTAGAGAACAAGACTCGAAAATATGACGAAATGAGGGTGGCGGGGCAGGAGTCAAGGCGTAGGAACGCCTATGCGTCCAGTTTGTGACCTAAGCGAGGGCGCACGGGTAGTGCAGATATTTGGAGAAACAGCAGAAGAGAAGAAGGCGCGGGGAGATAACGTTTTTTTACTCCAACTGGATGAGGTTCTGAATGGATTTGGCAATGGCTGGCGGTCTTAGTTTGGCTCTGAAAGCGGGATCGTTGGTTTGAGAGAATTTTCGAAATAGACAAGTGGTCCTGACGATGAAGGCGAAAGCGCGGGTCAGGAGGAGCACGATGGCTGCGATTTGATTGAGAGTGGCCGCTCTGGACTTGCCGATCACGCGGGGTTTATCAAGGATTTTCAAGTCCTCCTTGATAGTAGAGTTGGCTCTTTCGGAAGCGGATCGAATCTTTTTGATTTCTTTGTAGCGCTTGGAACCTCGAGGGATTTCATTGGCCAGCCTGGGATATTCGTGGATAGACATGTGTGAGACATAGCCGTTTTGGTTATTCCGATGAGGACAGGAAGCAATATCGTAGCGATCCTGCAGGTTTTGAAGAGCCTTAAATTTAAGTGAGAGGCAGGTTTTGAAGCAGCAAAAAGTCAGTCTTTGTCGTTTTTTGTCAAAACCATTGGGGCGAGTGAGAAGTCCACAAGGAGCAAAAGGCCAGCCGTTTTGATCGTAGCCGCGGTCGAGGAGAGCCTGTCTGGATAAATTTTCGTTTCTGCGGTTGTAGTCGATAATCGGGATGGAGCCGTTATTCCGAATATACCGGTAATTCTCAGTAATGTCATACTTGGCGTCGGCAATATCAATTTTGGTTTGGCAGTTATGGTGGGCATGAATCTGTTCCTTATTGGCGATAATGAGACTTCCCTCCTCGGCATTACCGGGAATGGTGGAAACAGCTACCGGGAGCTCAATTTTGAGGTGAAGTTCGACGGAGGTCGAGAGGACAGCGTTGTAGCCGAAGATCTTTTGCTTTTTATCCGGGTTTTGGGGGTCGCGTCTTACCCCGATGCGAGCATCGGTGTCCTTGGGTAGTTTAGGGCAGCACATGGAAATGGAGCCGGTACCAGGATTTATGTTTAAGATGTTGGAACGTAGGGTTTGGACGCAAAGATGCTGTTTTTCGAGCTCTTCTGTAACACCAAAGAGGTTGGCCGTATTTTGTTGCTCCAAAGAGGAGCTCCCATCACAAAAAGCAAGCTTAAAGGCGAAGAGTTCAATCTTAGGTTTGTTGACATCTTCTGGAAATCGATCACTGGGGCACTGGGCGTAGCTACGGGATTCGGAGCCGAGAGAATTTTCTGACATGTGGTTCAATCGATAAAGGATGCGGGATCTGACTTTTTCCAGAACATTTTCCACAGTGATATTTGGGCATTGATCGCAAAAATAGGTGCATCCTTTATATCGAGCCCAAGTGGGATAGAGGGTTCCGTCGTGAGCCAGCACTTTGAAGGTGATCATCTTGAGACGGCGAAAGATATCCACAAGGACATGGAAAATTTCATTGTAGAGGGTTTCTCCAAGCCGAGCACGGAAGTTGGAAAAAGTGGCTTGGCAGGGGATGTGCCGCAGGGAAAGACCGGCATAGGAGCGGTATCCTCTGCCCTTGTCTGGGTCACAGAGATGTTCCCGAAACTTACTGATGGTCGGGTATCCATCAAGATGTCGGAACAAATCAACGAGAAAAAGAGTTGGCGGATCGTAGCAGGCGGGTCCAAATTCAGAGTAACAGTGGGCGGTAAGGGAACGGATAAAACTGAAATCGATGAGAGAGGTGACCATCCTTGGCATACCGCCTTTAATGGTCCCATCGGAGCGAATTTCCACGAATTTTTTCTTGAAGCGGTAATGGGATAACAAGGATCTTTTGGGAAAAGGAACTTGGTGGGAGAGAGAAATTTGAGGATTGATTTGATTGAGCCGTTTGCTAATATGATTGATGGTGTACTTGGCGAGGGTGTTCGACATAGTACGCCTTCTTGGGCAGGAGTTGCGCCTCCTGCCCATCCTCAAAGCAAAGTTGGTTTCAGCCTTCTACCGACGCAGTTCTTCCCTGAACTTTCTTCCAAGCGGATACAAATAGACCTCTTTGATTCTCCCATGGGCCAAGTGCTTATGCCCCCGTTTGGCAATGCCTTTGGTTTCCCCCACCAGGGTCCAGTTGGCGGCTTTGTAGCAAGTGCCTCGAAATCGATCCTTTTCCACAAAGGTTTCAAGAAGGTGAATGGGATGGTGATAAATTTTAAGCCAATCAGCGGAAATCCTTCTGATGCAAAGAGCCAATACTTTCGAGGCGAGACACTTGATATCGACCCAGGGAAGCACGAGGAAACGGGTGTTGTTGGCCACCAGATGCAGGTTGTTTTTCCTTCTCGGAGTATCCCAACCGATGAAGGAATCTCTTGCCTGGACCTTCCAGGCGGCGGAGCCCCAGCCAAGGCAGGCCACCGGCCGATCCTCCAAAAAGGCAATGTATTTGAGATGAGCTCCTACAATTTGCCGATATCCCAGATAGTGATGCTCTTGGATAAGGCTGTTGTAAAGCGGCTCCAGGGGGGTGTTTCGAACCAACTGCAAAGTGGGCGCCGGGAAGTGAGCGAGGGTTCCTGGAAGGGGACTCTGGTCAACGGGCACCCGGGCAATGGTGCGGTTTCGTATATGGTTGTTGGCACAAGTAAGCGGCGGAGGAAGTCGGACAAGCCCTCTTCGCTCCAGGGTCAAAAGGAGCTCTCGGCAGGCCATGTCTCGCAACTCACCATTGGGCTGCACCCAATTCCACTGCCGACAGAGCACCCGCGAGATCTGCTTTCGTCCCCTGCCCCAATGGGAACGAATGATGGCCTTGATCTCGGGGAGATCCTCTTCCGTAACGGTTTTTCTGCGAATCGTAAGCGGCAGCATATAAAGCGTATAGCAAAACAGTTCCGCGGACGCCACAAAAAAATGCACACAGAACAAAAAAATTCCTCAAGTGCATCGCAAACCGAAAATGACTGCCAATCGGGGTGGGTTGAAAACGAAAAAGGTGGGTTGAAAATCGCCCGCCGCACGGGCCTTTAGACTTATTAAATTACCTCAGCATGTAATCGAGTTGGCGGAGCTGTGTTGATCGAACCACCAAGCCACAAAGAACGCCAAGAAAACCACTGCACTGGATCTTTTCCTGAGCGGTTACGCTATGCGCTCTGCCGCTGCCCCTTTGCGTCCTTAGCGCCTTAGCGGTTCCAAAACAGAGAAACGCATAATTTCATGGGCGTCCCCCAGAAATACGCATAATTTCATGGGCGTCCCCCAGAAATATATCGGCCGCAGCATTCCTTTTGTATCGCGGTTCTGGTTTTTTCTGACACCGGTGATTTATCCGCCACCAAAATCTTGGCCGACATCGCTAATAGCGAGCGCTAATCCGGTGAGTCCTCTGCTGGATACGGCCCGAAGCTGGCTGACCGGACAGGCGCCCGAATCGCTTGGCCTTTTTCTGGCTCTATCGGCTGCAACGTTGTTCCTGCTCTTCTTGGGCCTGGTTCTATATCGTCTCGCTATGCCGCATATTGTGGCCCGAATGGCGGCGTAGAAGAAACACAGTTGAAAAGTTGAAGGGTTGAAGGGTTGAATAATGCAAGAGGGTGTATGGGATACTGATGAAGCCTGATGTCGCCGGCCTGGCTTAGGTCACATGACAAATGCACATGATTGAACCGCCAAGCCTGTCCCCGCATGCTTTAAGCCGGGAACACAAAGAACGCCAAGAGAAACTACTTCCTTTGAGCTTTGACCTTTCAGCTTTGAGTTTTAATGTTGTTAGGGTCGAACAGAAAAAAGTGATATTTCAAGACCTGAAAGAAAACTTTTGTAACATTTAGATGAGAATTCAAGCACTTCATTCGGTCCAACCCCTCTTTACGTTTAAATATGACTTAGCGTGAACATCGAAGAACACATAAAATTCTGGATCGACAGCGCCGAGCACGATTTAGACGCAGCCGAAAGCTTATTTGCCACAGAGAAGTTTGACTGGTGCCTGTTTCTTGGCCATCTCGTGCTGGAAAAGGCTCTGAAGGCCGTGTACGTCCGGGACAACAGTAACCGGATCCCCCCACGTGTACACAGTCTGGTTAGACTTGCCGAGAAAACTGCTCTGCCGTTAAATGAAGACTTGAAGCTATTTTTTGATGAGGTAACTGACTTTAATTTGGAAGTGCGTTATCCTGAATATAGAAACGAGTTTCGCAAAAAATGCACAAGGGAGTTTTGCGAGGATAAATTCAACAAGATTAAGGAGCACTTCAAGTGGCTCAAATCCCAACTAGAATCAGGGCAATCATAGAGCAGTATCTCAGTGAGCTGGAGAGAAATCATTTCCCAATCAAGAGAGCGGTGGTTTTCGGAAGCTATGCTGAAGGGCGGGCAGATGAATGGAGCGACATCGACATTGCCTTGGTGTCTGATGCTTTCGAGGGTGATCGGCTTAACGACCGCGGCAAAATTAGGAGAGTGACTCTCTCGGTTAGTAGTGACTTGTCGCCACTCCCTTTCAGACCAGAGGATTTCGATCCCGAAGACCCATTAGTAAAAGAAATACTGGAAAAGGGTATCAATATTGTGTCCGAATGAAGCAAATCATACTTTCTCCTCCTTTGCAATGATCTTGGCTTTATCGCTGCTGAGGATTTTTTGACCTTAGAAGCAGAATACGAATCCGCCGGCAAAATGCTCAATGGCCTCATCAGATCTCTCAAACCTTAATCCATAATCCATAATCCTTTTCTTCGTGAGTCGACGGCCGCTTACAGTGCTGATTTTGGGCATGAAATGGGCAACCTAATTTACCCCGTGAAATCCAGAGCTATTTCACTGGGGCGCCGAAGAACACACTTCTGTGGAACGTTTATAATGAAAGTTCAACCACTTGACTCGGTCCGACCCCTATTTTAATTTTACGAAGTGAGGAGTAGGATTAAGGATTAGGGGATTACGGATTAGGCAATTGGGTGATGAACCACGAAGCCGCGAAGAACACCAAGAAAGCCACAGCGCTGGATCTTTTCCCGAGCGGCTTTCCCCGCTCAGGGGAAAAACCCAACCCTTAGCGTCCTTCGCGCCTTAGCGGTTCAAAAACAAACAAAAGAGCATTGGAATTCAAAATTCAAAATTCAAAACTAACGAAATGTCCGATTCAACGATTCCTCGGTTCAACTATTCAACGCGATTCACGCTTAACGATTCACGACCTTCTTGCGCCATGCGCCATGCGCTCTGCGCTTTTGCCGTTTGCCTGCTCGTCCTGACCTCCCCCTGCCTCGCAGCGGATTGGTTCGTACGGCCGATTGACGCAAATTTCAAGGGGGGAGCCGGCACGTCTTACGCGGAGGCCTGGAAAGGCTTTGATGCCATTGAATGGGGTGAGATCAAACCCGGTGACAACCTTTACATCTGTGACACCCACATCGGCAGCGGCTTAGTGATCGGGGCATCGGGAACAGAAGGAAATCGAGTCACTATACGCGGTGACTATCCGGATCATCCGGGTGTCATCATTGGGGCCAGTGCAGTCCTTAGTGACGGCTGGGAACTGCACGACGCCGAGCACAACATCTGGAAGCATGACTTTACCGCCCCACCCGGCTACTCCGACTGGCATGCATTCGAGAGGCTCAAGACCGCCGATCCCATCGAGAGCATCGTGCGCTTGAACAACGTCGGGAACAAAGAAACCGCGGGCACCGGCGAAAAATCCGACTTTTCATTGTGGAGGCCGGGGTCCTACTACAAAGAAGGTGACAATCTTTACTATCGCCCCACCAAAGGATCGGCCAACGACTACGTTTACTATGCCGGCTACTCGGAACCGTGTGTCTTCTCGTTCAACCAGCATCATTTCGACATCGTCGGTTTGCAGGCCATGATGGGGGCCGGCAGCAAATACGACGGGGTCATCAAGCTCAACAATCTGCATCATGTGACGATCGACAATGTCAAGGTAAAATGGGGCACCTATGGGATCGTCTTTTCACCGCAATGGCTGTTTCGGGAAACCGTTTCATCGGATTATGTGACCATCCGCAATTCCACCATAACCGACTGCCGCGCCGGTATCTACCCATACGGTGAAGTCAACCACTGCCTGATCACCGGCAACCACGTCTACAACATCGATCAGTACGGCTATTACCTCTATTGGAAAGGCAAAGGCTGGCGGGGCGACATTCACGGGATTGCTTTGCAGGGCGGCGGAGAAGACGTCATCATCGAGCACAATCACGTGCATCACGTGGGCAGTGAAGGGATTTTCCCTTACGGCGACAACAACCCGAATGGATTGAACGTTCAGAAGCTGCAAAATTTCAAAATCCAATATAACCTGGTGCACGACATTAAGTACCTGGGCACAGCGAAGGAGCATCGATCCAGCGGCAAGCAGTCGGCCCTGTACTACAATCAGAACAACAATTTCCCCTCAGAGGGACTGTCGAACAATGTGATGGCCTACAACATCGCTTACAATGCGCAGCACGGCGTCAGGATGAAGTGCAACACCAATAAAGAAACCGGAAAAGCCCCGTGGGCAGTCTACAACAACGTCATCTACAACACCGATGTCGGCATGTGCTGGTACAGCACCGGCAAGCACAACCCCTACAACAAGCCGGGAGTGGTGTTCAAAAACAACATCGTTTTGAACGCGACTTCCAAATTCGTCTCCATCGCGCCATCTGTGATCAAAGAATACGACCAGCTGATATTCGACCACAACATCTACTACCCTGCCCTCTCGGAAGGCTTTCAATGGCCGAGCGGAAAGGGTGATTTTGCGGCCTGGAAAAACTGGGGCGGTGCATACAAATTAGATCAGCATTCCATGATTTCCGATCCCCGGTTTGTCAATGCTGAAGCCCATGACTTTCATCTCAAGAAAGACTCCCCGGCCATTGATGCAGCCCAGCCAGTTCGCATAGAAAAGGATTTTGCCGGCAACCCCGTCCCCCAAGGCAAAGCCCCAGACATAGGAGCCTTCGAATTTGTCAAACGCTAATCTTCACAGAAGCAAACGAAGGCAACAAAAGCCTTTTTTCTTAGTTTTCTTGGTTACCTTCTGTAAAATAAAAGAAGAACAAAAGTATTCAAAAACAGAGCAAATTTTTCACAGAAGGCAACGAAGGTAACAAAGGCCTTTTTTCTTCGTTTTCTTGGTTACCTTCTGTAAAATAAAAAAAGAACAAAAGTATTCAAAAACAGAGCAAATTTTTCACAGAAGGCAACGAAGGTAACAAAGGTTTTTTTTCTTCGTTTCCTTGGTTACCTTCTGTAAAAGAAAAACATGCACCCGCTCTACCCCAAAGCAGACGCCCTCAGTAAGAAAATCATCGGTGCCGCAATCGAAGTCCACCGCGAAAAGGGTCCGGGGCTGATTGAATCCATCTATGAAAAGTGCATGATGCGCGAGCTTGAGCTGCAAGGGATTAGCGCAGTAAACCAACTTACCGTCCCCATCGAGTATAAGGGCTACACCTTTAACGAAACGCTTCGGCTGGATATCCTTGCAGAAGATTGCGTTCTCCTCGAACTCAAGTCAGTTGAGCAGGTGCACCCGATACACAAAGCTCAACTACTCAGCTACATGAAGCTACTGAATGTGCCCATTGGCCTATTGTTCAACTTCCATGTAACCAGATTACGCGATGGAATCCACAGAATGATCCTACCCGGCGCAAACCAATGATCTTTCACAGAAGCAAACGAAGGCAACAAAGGTTTCTTCTTCGTTTCCTTCGTTACCTTCTGTAAAAAAAAAGAAAACGATGCAGCACGGAATGATAATTTTCACAGAAGGCAACAAAGACAACGAAGTTTTTTTCTTAGTTTTCTTCGTTGCCTTCTGTAAAGAAAACTCAAAACTAGAAACAGAGAACTCTTAAAGTGTCCAATTCAACGCTTCAACAATTCAACGATTCGACAGCCGCCGCCCCTCTCATCCACATCAAGCCCAAAAAAGGCTGGCAGCTCATTGACTTGGCTGAGCTCAAGCACTACCGGGATCTTTTCTACTTCCTGGTGGCCCGGGACATCAAGGTCAAGTACAAGCAGACCGTTCTCGGCGGACTTTGGGCCATCATCCAGCCGTTCTTTGCAATGGTGGTGTTCACGCTGTTCTTCGGCAAACTGGCCAAAATGCCGTCCGACGGCATCCCGTATCCCGTTTTCAATTACAGCGCCATGGTGGCGTGGACGTACTTTTCAAACGCCGTGTCGGGGTCGGGAAACAGCCTCGTCGGGAATGCCAACCTCATTTCAAAAGTCTATTTCCCTCGCCTCATCATCCCGCTCACCCCGGTTCTTGCGGGGCTGCTGGACTTCTTTATCGCTTTTCTAGTTCTCCTTGGCATGATGGTCTATTTTAAGATTGTCCCAACCATTTTGATTTTCGTGGTGCCCTTGCTGGTGCTGCTCATGATGTTGACGGCAAGTGGTGTGGGCATGATTCTAGCAGCTTTAAGTGCGAAGTATCGCGACATCAAGTTCACCATCCCGTTTTTGGTCCAACTCTGGATGTTTGCGTCGCCCATCGTCTATCCGACCTCCATCGTCCCGGAAAAATATCGCATATTCTATGCCCTAAACCCGATGGTTGGAATCATCGAAGGATTCCGCTCCGCCCTTCTCGGAACCGTGGCATTTCCGACGCACGTGCTGCTCGTTTCAACAACCGTCAGCATCGTTCTGTTCATTGCCGGCGCACTCTATTTCAGGCAGACGGAACGGTATTTTGCGGATATTATATGATGTATGGTTATTTGTTATTAGTTATTTGTTAATTGTGTAGAGCCCTTGGACATATTCATGGAAAAGCAATTTAGTACATTTGAGGAACTCAATTGCTGGAAAGCCTGTCGCGAGTTGCGTGTATTCGTTGCTAAAGAAGTTCTTCCCATACTGCCAAAACATGAAAAATACCGGCTCGGTGACCAGATCCTCCGCGCTGCCCGCTCGTCGACTGCCAACTTAGCTGAGGGGTACGGGCGTTTTCACTTCATGGACAACGCGAAATTCTGCAGCAATGCCCGTGGATCTTGCTACGAAGTTTTGGACCATTTGATTACGGCAAAAGATGAAGACCTGATTCCAGATGAACTGTTGACAAAAGGCCGACATCTCGTCATAACCGCAGTGAAACTCATAAACGGCTACATGAACTATTTAAAGAGAGCTACCAGCTCCAATTCGCTTAGAGAGCCAGTCGAGCATTACGAGCATGATTAGCGAGCTATTGATCATTCATTTAATAGAGTTCGAACCAGTATGGCCTGACGCAACGAATCACCCCTAATAACCAATAACAAATAACTAATAACATTAATTCCAAAATCCCAATGAACCCAATAATTCAGGTAAGAAATCTCAGTAAAAGGTACAGAATAGGCACCCGCGAGCGCGGCTACAAAACCTTCCGCGAAGCCATCATCGACGGTTTTCTCTAGTCGTGTTTAACCCGAATCAAGATGCCAACCATCTGTGAATTTTACGGGATTGTGATCCGGATGTATTTTGAAGAGCATAATCCTCCACATTTTCATGTGTACTATGGAGGGCATGCAGCAAGTATCGCAATTAAAACATTTAATGTCTTGTCTGGAAATTTACCGCGAAGGGCGTTAAGCTTGGTTATGGAGTGGGCTTTTCAACATCGGGATGAATTGTTGGCAAACTGGAAATTAGCAAAGGAACACAAATCTCTGAACAAAATTGCGCCACTCGAATAGGACTTGATCGATGAAAATCCAAGAAGTTGAACCAATCGATGGTTATAGACTTTATGTAAAGTTTGAAGATGGCACCGAAGGAGAAGTGGCTCTTGCTGATCGATTGTTTGGACCGATGTTTGAGCCGCTTCGCGCTCTCGATCTGTTTTCGAGAGTCTACGTCGACAATTATGGTGTGATTTGCTGGCCGAACGGTGCCGATCTAGCACCGGATGCCTTATATGATAACTTGATCGAAAGCAGCGCCAAGACTGCAGATTCGCTTGACCGTAAATCATGATTTCTTGATGCGTTTTGCGGGAAATTCGTAATCTGCAATCAGTTGTGCTCACGTATCGTTCTTGGCCTTTAGCTTACAACCGCTTGTCACCAAGAACCAGGAACAAGGAACTAAGAACTGTCGTAATGAATCCAATCATCCAAGTCCGAAACCTAAGCAAACGCTAACGCATAGGCTCTAACAGCCGAACTTACCAACCTGAATAGCAAATGCCGGAAAAGAGCTTTATCATCAATTTAGGTGATGACACATTCATCTTCGTCTATTTTGTAACCGAACGCGGAAATATTGGGAGATTTGTCGTTAAGTTGAATGTCATCATGGATAGAAGATATTTTGAGATCGCTCGTTATGACAGTGGACTTCATGAACCTCATCTTGATATCCTTAGACCGGATGGGAGCAAAGAACGGACAGTCGATTATGGTATCCTCGAGAACGACCAGGCACTGAACGTTGCCATTCAAGATTTTAAGAGCAACTGGGATGCTTATGTCGAGAGGTGGAGCAAATGGCGCGAAGAAAAAAAATGAATGCCCAAGAGATGGAGGAATGGCTTTTGAGCCAAGGTGCTATCCCGGTTACCGAAGAGATGAAAAAAGAGCCCTGGTATGAAGAGGTTTCAAAATTACCTCCATGTATGTTGCGAGAAGCTCAGGAAAGTAAAAAGAGGGCTTCTAGGTTAAAGGGCAAGGAAGCTTAGTTGCATTGCAAAATAATTCAGGAGCCATGAGAGCAGACAATCTAATTGAATTGATGCAGACTAGTCCACGAGGACGAGCTGTGAGAACATTGACCGTACGCATCTTTAACTCAAAATTTAGAACTCAAAACTAAGAATTCTCAAAATGAATCCAATCATCCAAGTCCGAAACCTAAGCAAACGCTACCGAATAGGCACCCGCGAGCGCGGTTACAAAAATTTCCGGGAAGCCATCGTCGACGGAGTCATCGCCCCATTCCGCAACTTCGCCAAACTCCGCCGCCTCACCCACTTCTCGGATAATGGTGATAGTCCGGCCGACTCGATTCAACGACTCAACGATTCAACGATTCAACAATTGCCGAGCAATTCTTCAATTCAAAATTCAAAATTCAAAATTCAAAATTCATCGCGAAGCGATGACACAATTTGGGCCTTAAAAGACGTCTCCTTCGACGTAATGCCCGGCGAAGTCATCGGCATCATCGGCCGCAACGGCGCCGGCAAATCGACCCTGCTGAAAATTCTGTCGCGTATCACGGAACCTACCAGCGGCGAAGTCAAAATTTACGGTCGCGTTTCAAGTCTGCTCGAAGTTGGCACTGGCTTTCATCCCGAACTGACAGGTCGCGAGAATATTTTTCTAAACGGCGCCATCCTCGGTATGCGCAAAACTGAGATTCACAACAAGTTTGACGAAATTGTGGAATTTGCCGAAA
Organism: uncultured delta proteobacterium; assembly: GCA_963781715.1. Classification (GTDB taxonomy): domain Bacteria; phylum Desulfobacterota; class Syntrophobacteria; order Syntrophobacterales; family Syntrophobacteraceae; genus Desulfoferrobacter. The sequence continues at coordinate 976,040 of CAWAGW010000010.1, read as the reverse complement.
TTGAGAAATTCATTGATACGCCTGTGAAGAGATACTCAAGCGGCATGTACGTGCGCCTTGCCTTCGCAGTTGCGGCACACCTGGAACCGGAAATCCTGGTGGTGGATGAAGTACTTGCAGTGGGGGATGCCCAGTTTCAGAAGAAATGCCTCGGGAAAATGCAAACGGTTGCGAAACAGGGCAGGACTGTTCTTTTTGTAAGTCATAACCTTCCATCAGTGATCAGTTTATGCCCTCGTTCTATTCTGCTGGTCCAGGGAGCCAAGTATATAGATGGCCCGTCATCCGAAATTGTCACGAGATACATTGAATTAGGACGAGACAGGGTTGGGGAACGCGTTTGGTCATCGCCTCATTCAGCTCCTGGCAATGAAAAAGTGAAGATGCGCGCCGTTCGCATTGTCAGTGATAAGAATCAAACGTGTGAGATTGACATCCAAAGAGACCTTACACTCGAGATTGAGTATTGGAATTTCAAGCCTGGAGCATACTTATCTACGAGTATACACCTCCTGGACAAAATGGGAGCACCGGTTTTGGCTACCGCCAATATGCATTCTGCTAACCTTGACACCGACCACTGGTTTGGCAAACCGCACCCGGTCGGCTTGTTCCGGACCTCTTGCGTTATTCCGGGTAATTTCTTAAACGAAGGGACATACTCGATCAACGTCATAGTGCTTGAGGATATTATGAACCCTCAAGTTTACGAAAAAGAAGTCATCACCTTTACGGTGCATGATTCGGGGGCCATGCGAAAAGAGTACAACGCCGGGTGGATCGGGGTGGTCCGTCCCAAGCTCGCATGGCAAACTGAGTATCTTGATGGTCAACAACATAGCTCGATCGGAGAAGCAACATGAAGATCGTTATCTTATGCGGTGGGCAAGGCACTCGTTTGCGTGAAGAGACAGAATACCGCCCCAAGCCTCTGGTCGATGTGGGTGGACGGCCGATACTTTGGCACATTATGAAGCTTTACGCACACCACGGTTTTCGCGATTTTGTGCTCTGTCTGGGCTACCGCGGAAATATGATCAAAGAGTATTTTCTTAACTATGAAGCCATGAACAACGACTTTACAATTCGGCTGGGCAACAGCAATCACATCGAGTATCACAATGCTCACGATGAGCAGGACTACAGCGTCACTCTGGCGGATACCGGCATGGATAGCATGACTGGGTGCCGTGTAAAGCTTATTGAAAAATACATAAACGAAGACACTTTTATGGTCACCTATGGGGATGGGTTGAGTGATTTAGACATTCAAGCGGCATTGGAATTTCATCAGGCTCACGGGAAATTGGCGACAGTAACGACGGTTCGTCCAGTTTCCCGCTATGGGGTTCTATCTCTTGCGCCAGATGGTTGTGTTTCCTGTTTTGCCGAGAAACCAAAAATCGATGGATGGGCAAGCGCCGGCTTCCTTGTGTTCGATCGAAGGGTATTCGATTACCTCAAATCAGACGTCAATTGCATCCTTGAACGCGAACCTCTGGAACGGCTTGCAAAAGAGAGCCAACTCATCGCTTACCGACATGACGGCTTTTTCTATGCCATGGACACTTACCGGGAATATTTGTATCTGAACGAACTTGGAGCACTGGCAAGGCGCCTTGGGCTGTGTGGAGGAATCATGACTGAAACACATGCCGATTCCTGGCATCCGTCATCATTTTGGACTGACCGACCAACACTTGTCACTGGAGCCACCGGCCTGGTCGGCGGTTGGCTCGTGCGCAGGCTCCTGGCGGCCAATGCTGATGTCGTTTGCCTGGTGCGAGACTGGGTTCCACAGAGTGAATTTGTGCGCACTCACTTAATTGATCAGGTCAAGGTGGTTCGAGGAGATGTTCGAGACCAAAGTTTACTGGAGCGTGTTCTGGGCGAATACGAGATCGATACAGTATTTCATTTAGCCGCTCAAACGATCGTAACCATCGCAAACCAAAACCCGATTTCAACGTTTGAGACAAACATTGGCGGTACCTGGTCTATTCTAGAAGCCTGCAGAAGAAGCCCCGCGGTTAGACAAATTGTGGCAGCATCCTCCGATAAAGCCTACGGAACCCATGATCGGCTTCCGTACAGTGAAAAAACTCCTCTGCAGGGTTGCCACCCCTATGATGTCAGCAAGTCGTGTGCTGATCTTATCGCCCATGCTTACGCAAAAACCTATCACCTACCCATTGGAATCACTCGATGCGGGAACTTTTACGGTGGGGGAGACCTGAACTGGAACCGGATTGTCCCGGGCACTATCCGTTCAGTCTTAAGAGGGCAACCTCCCATTATCCGGTCCGACGGAAGCTACATACGCGACTACTTCTACGTTGAAGATGGCGCAGCAGCCTACATGCTGCTGGCGGAGCATTTGGCCGCAAAACCCGAACTGTACGGCGAAGCCTTTAATTTTTCGAATGAACTGCAGATTACGGTACTGGATTTGGTAAAGATCATCCTTCGAATTTTGGACACTGATTTGCAGCCCATCATAAAGAATGAGTCAAGAAATGAAATTCCCCATCAATTTTTGGACGCTTCAAAGGCCCGGACTCAACTGGGATGGCAACCAATTTTCGACCTCGAAGAAGGTCTAAAGAGAACTATAGGCTGGTATAAAGAATTTTTAGAAGATGAAAAGACAAGCTGAAAGCATACGCAGAGAGATCCTTGATCTTGTAACCGAATATTACCAGGCGGCCTTTCCTGAAGAAGAGTTCGTGCCGGGTCAATCGGCTGTACCGGTATCTGGCAAGGTGTTCGACGCTACGGAAATGCGCTACCTCGTCGATGCTTCTTTGGATTTTTGGTTGACTACCGGCCGATTTGCAGAACAATTCGAAGAGGAATTCGGAAAGTTTTGCGGTGTCCGTCATGCGATCCTGGTAAATTCGGGCTCGTCAGCAAACCTGCTGGCCCTTTCGTGTCTCACTTCTCCACAACTCGGGGAACGAAGGCTCAAACCCGGTGATGAAGTCATCACGGTCGCCGCAGGATTTCCCACTACCGTTAATCCGATCATTCAAAATCAGCTTGTACCTGTATTTGTAGATATCGAAATACCGACCTATAATGTTGATACCACACAACTGGAGCATGCGGTCAGCGAAAAGACAAAGGCTGTTATATTTGCTCACACGTTAGGTAATCCTTTCAATTTAGATGAAGTTTGCAGCTTTGTTAAAAAATACAATCTTTGGCTCATAGAAGACTGCTGCGATGCTCTAGGCGCGAGGTATAAGGACAATCACGTTGGCACATTCGGCGATCTAGCAACATTTAGCTTTTACCCAGCACACCACATAACTATGGGAGAAGGCGGATGTGTCATAACGAATTCTAGTCAACTCAAAAAGCTGGTTGAATCGTTCAGAGACTGGGGACGTGACTGTTGGTGTGCGACGGGACGAGATAACACATGCAAAAAGCGTTTTGACTGGCAAATTGGAAAACTCCCATACGGGTACGATCATAAATACGTTTACTCTCACATTGGTTACAATTTGAAGGTTACTGATATGCAGGCGGCTATCGGTGTTGCGCAGCTCAGCAAGCTTCCTGGCTATGTGGCTGAAAGACAATACAATTTTGATGCATTACGTGCAGGGCTTGAGGACTTGAACGAGTACCTAGTATTGCCCCAGAGTACTCCAAAAAGTTGTCCAAGTTGGTTCGGTTTTCCCATTGCAGTCCGTCCCGAAGCTCCGCTTACTCGAAATCAAGTGGTTAATTTTTTGGAAACAAATAAGATTGGAACGAGACTGTTGTTCGGAGGTAACCTACTTCGTCAGCCTGCATACGCAAAGGTCACTAATAGAAAGGTTGGTACCTTGCCAAAATCTGATTTTGTGATGAATCAGGTTTTCTGGTTCGGCTTATATCCGGGGATTCCTCGACAAGGCATAAGTCACGTCGTTGAAGTGTTACACCAAGTGCCCGCATATGAAAGGTAAAAGATGAGTATGAATCGCTACGCATCGCCCTCGACGGAAATGCAAGAGAGGCGCATAAATACATACAACGGAGCAGTCATCAAGAATTTTAGATTTTTGAAAAACACTGAACATCTTGATGACCTCTTTGCTAAAAGCATTTCTCTGGCCGAAAATCAGGGATTCCTCGTCCCAATCTGCCAACTCCATATTAAGGACACAGAATTAATTGTCAAATTAGCTACGTGGAGAGAAGAAAACTCTTTCGCCTATCCAACTCAGTTCCCAGTAACATTTCCTGGGACAAAATCGTGGTTACAGAACCAAGTACTTGATAACGAAGGCCGAATCCTTTTTCTGGTGCTTGACAAGTATGGCAACGCCGTCGGACATCTTGGGTTTGCGAATTGCATTAACAATAAACTAGAAATGGAGATTGATAATGTAGTGCGCGGTATTGGAAAAGTTGAACCTGGGATAATGGCAAATGCGATGAAAGCAATCATGGATTGGGCTCAGGAAATTATTAGCCCCGAGATTATTTATCTTAGGGTATTTAATGATAATGAACGTGCTGTCCGATTTTATAGTAAGCTGGGCTTTGAGAAGGATGGATTGATACCTCTAAGAAGATATGAAGAGGGGGCAAAAATCTGCTACCGCGAACTCCCACATGATGACCACAATGAACCAGATAAATATTTCTTAAAAATGACTTTGGGCTATCAAAAACTCTCTGAAGCCAAAGAAATGATTTTGACTGCGGGTCCTTCAATTTCCGCGCGAGAAGCAAGTTATGCTCTGGATGCAGCTCGCTATGGCTGGAATAACCAGTGGAACAAATATATCAAAGAATTTGAGTCAGTTTTCGCAAATTACATAGGAACTAAATATGCCCTAGCCACATCAAGTTGCACTGGCGCTCTGCATTTGGCACTTGCCTCTCTGGGGATTGGGCCGGGGGACGAGGTTGTTGTTCCCGATATTACTTGGGTTGCTACTGCTAATGCTGTTGTATATGTAGGTGCAACACCTGTATTTGCAGACATCGAATTGGGTGCAGATCTTTTGAAACGACATCCAGGATAACAGTCCGAGTTCAGGAAGCGGCAGCATAGCGACAAGAGTGGTTACGTTGAAGCTCTTCTTCGCGATGGAATCTCCAGTAGGCATTGAAATCACCACTGGATCGAAGCGAACGAATGCGGATTATCGCTTCGGCACTCTTCATGCGCCAGCGAGCCCCGGTACGATCCAGCCGATCTTTTATCAGATGACGGCAGGCGCCCTCAATCACTCCTGATGCAATGGGGAGCCCATCGGAGAGGAAGGAGTCATATTCAAGCATGGGGCTATATTTTTCCAAATAGCCAGCGCACTTATCCACGGGCCGCCGCTTGTTTTGGCTGAGTTGTTTGCGGGTGGCATCACGTCGCAGGTCAACAGCCACAGCCTCGGCCGCTCCATGCAAGACCTGCAAAGCTTTCTCTCTTACCCATTCTTCAGCCTGCTTGCTTCCAACGGGGTGGAAACAATGGGCCGCTTTCCAAAGGTATTCCAGAACATGGATGAGATCCAAAACCAGAGTGATCTTGGCTTGGTAGGTTTCGACCATATCAAGTATGTCGAGGAGCTGTTGCTCCCCTCCGTCCACCACGACTACCCAGTGACGACTCTGCGTAGGATCTCTTTTCAATGCCTCTTCAAAGGCAGCTTCTATCACACTCCGGCTATCGTGCTCGATACTGGCCCATACCCGCTTGTTTTTAGCCCGTACGGGAGCAGGCTTATTTTCTTTAGGTCCCATGATCTGCTCGGGTGTGCGCTCCTGAGCCTGGAGGCTGTAGACAGCTGCCACAGTGGCCATGCGTTTGCGGTTGAGTTTTTCGCCCGGCGCCAAACGCGCTCCATGAGAATCTTTTTGTTTCTCGGCAGCCTTGCGTGTGGCGGGCCGGAGATCTTCTTCACGCATCACAATCCCTTTGCCATCCGCGGTGATGACCAACAGATCCGAGGTCTTCTCCGGCTCTCCCGGGAGGTCATAGAAGGCATCGAAATCTTGCGATATCTTGACCGTCTGCGCAATAATCTGGCGCTTGGGAACTTTCCCGCCCGTCGTCCTGCGGATGCTCTCTACGACCTCGTCAAAGGAAGAATCGGCCACCTCTTGAGCTACCAGACGACACAGCTCCGAAGAGTACTTATCGTCTGGAAGGTTGAGCTCCGCGTCCAAAGGAAACAAACTCTCGACTCCCTTCGCACTGTAGCCTTTCCTTCTGACCACCACCTGTCCAAACTCAGTCATGAGGTTTCTTCTCACAGTTTTCACGACACCGGGTGCGGTCGACTCCATCGGCCCCCTGAACCGCTTGTTTGTGTTGCTCATCCTTGCAACGCTCGTTCAGATGTCCTTGAAGCAGAAGCCGCATCAGCTCCGTTCCTTGTTTTTTAATCAGAGTCTCAACTTGGTCATGTTCCAATTGAGCTGTTGCATTGCTACGGAGTTGATCCATTATTGCCTGAAACTGGTCGCAGGCCGAACGAAATGCTTCATTCAGACTGTCTATGTCGGGCACTTGGTCCATCAGGGCATCTCCTTAGGTTGTAGGTCAGCAACCTACCATGCCCTAAGGCAGAGCTGATGTCCAGTGCTATGACATTATTGACAAAAATAATGTGGAACGACTCCTTTAGGGTTTCGTTTCAAAAGATCTGCACCCCATCGAATTTGACAGTTGGTGCCTAGATCCAGCCTCGTTTGAAGCATGTATTACAGATCGTACCAGAGCGGTCATCCCGGTGCACCTGTATGGACATCCTGCACGTATGGATCAAATTATGCGAATTGCGAATAAACACGATTTATTCGTAATTGAGGATGCTGCTCCAGCCATTGGCGCTGAGTATGATGGCCGAAGGGTCGGAAACTTCGGCCATTTTGCTGCCTTCAGTTTTCAGGGTGCGAAACTGGCAGTGGCTGGCGAAGGTGGAATGCTGGTAACGAACGATGACAGATTATATAAGATGGCATATTCATTGTGGGACCAAGGCAGGAGTCCAAGCACTTTCTGGATCAACGAAATTGGTTTTAAATACAAGATATCGAATATACAAGCTGCTATTGGGTTGGGACAGATTGAACGAATAGATGAACTTATTGAAGCAAAAAGGCGTATTTTTTCCTGGTATACTAATGGTTTACAGGATCTCACCAGCATCAAGCTAAATAGTGAAATGATGTGGGCTCGCAGCATTTATTGGATGAGTAGTTTGCTCTTGCGTGAAGTACAAATTACCCGCGACGAATTCTGCACCCAGTTGAAAAAACATAACATAGATACCCGTCCAGTCTTCCCTGCAATCAGCCAGTACCCCATTTGGCCGAAAAAACAGGAACCGAAAGTTAATTCGCTTTTTATTGGGAATCGAGGTCTAAACCTTCCAAGTAGTGTACGACTAAAGCAGCCGCAGGTTGATTATATATGCAGTTGTATAAGAGCGATTCTGACCTAATACGATGTACGCTGACCAAGAAAAACTCAGTGAAGACAACTTAAGTGGGCAAAATTCTTGAAAGCATTCATTAAGCCATTGGAATTCTCAGGATTTTATCATGAAAGTATCCGATTATATTGCTGAGTTTTTGCTTGCTCAGGGGGTAACACATGTCTTCGAGGTAATCGGAGGCATGATCACTCACATGATCGACTCATTGGGGCGGCAAGGAAAAATCTGGATTGTATCGTGTCATCACGAACAGGCTGCCGCTTTTGCGGCAGAGGGTTTCGCACGCATTAAGGGTGTGCCGGGAGTGGCGATGGCAACAAGCGGCCCCGGTGCCACAAACTTAATAACTGGGATTGGCAGCTGCTACTTTGATTCAGTCCCGGCAGTATTTATTACCGGACAAGTGAATCGAAATGAGCTGAAAGGGGACCGCTGCATCCGCCAATTGGGTTTCCAAGAAACAGACATAGTCTCTGTCACGGCACCTATCACTAAAGCATCACTGCAAGTGACAATACCTGAGGAAGTACCGTCGTTGCTCACGAAGGCGTTTAGTTTGGCTCTTTCGGGAAGACCCGGGCCAGTGTTGTTGGATATCCCCATGGATGTTCAGCGTGCAGAGATTGCAGCCATTACACCTTCAAAAGTAGAGTTGCAGCCTAGCATTAGGTTCGGATCATCAGTTTTGGACAAGCTCATCAGTGATATGAAATCAGCTCAAAGGCCGTTGATTCTGGGAGGTGGAGGAATTCGCTCCGCGAGAGCGATAGAACATTTCAGAAATTTTGTAGAGATAGCAAAAGTGCCAGTGGTGAATTCACTGATGGCTGTTGATGCTCTGTCTTATGATCATCCCCTCCGGGTGGGAATGATTGGAACATATGGCAATCGTTGGGTAAATCTGGCAGTTGCCAATTCAGATTTTCTGCTCGTCTTGGGGAGTCGACTTGACATTCGCCAAACTGGCTCACGAACTGATTTCTTTAAAGGCGAACGTACAATTTATCATGTTGACTGCGAGCCTGGTGAAGTCAACAACAGAGTCAAAGGCTGCTTTGAAGTGTCAGCCGATCTAAATACTTTTTTATCGGAAGCGCTAGAGCGATACTCGAAGTGTTCATTTCCTGAACGACCAAATTGGCTTGCAGAAATCCATAATCTACGTTCTCAATCGCCGGATACTGATGAACTTGAAGGGATTGCCGGTATCAATCCGAACCAGTTCATGCATCAGCTTGCATCAAGTTCACACCAAACCGCAGCATTTGTCGTAGACGTTGGCCAACACCAGATGTGGGCGGCACAATCGCTTGAGTTAGGGCCAGACCAGCGTTTCCTGACATCAGGAGGCATGGGAGCAATGGGATTTGCCTTACCTGCAGCAATAGGTACAGCACTAGCTCAGGAGGTCAGCCCAGTTGTCGCCATTGCTGGCGATGGGGCATTTCAACTTAACATCCAAGAGCTTCAAACAGTCGCCAGAAATCATCTGCCCATTAAAATAGTGGTCGTTAATAATCAGTGCTACGGTATGGTCCGTCAATTCCAGCAGGACTACTTCGAAAAACGTTACCATTCAACCTGCTGGGGCTACACGGCACCAGATTTTGCGCGGGTATCACAAGCTTTTGGAATCGGTTCGCAAACGGTGTCTGACCCTTCGGAAGTGCAAAATGCCTTGAACCAAATGTGGCATAATCCAAAGGAGCCCTATTTATTGCAAGTGCTGATTGACACGCGCACAAATGTCTATCCAAAGATTGCCTTTGGCCGCCCGATAACGGAGATGGATTTTATGGCAGCTAAATAGAGAACCATTGCCTTCCAGAGCGTGGCTGACTCGTCAGTCAGATACTCATTAAATTGTGGTGTGAGAAGGAAAGGATTTGACCTTCGTTCAGCAATTCCCGGAATTACTTCATTGAGCACGGCGGATTTGGAGATAATTAAGTCAAAGGGTAACTCTCAAGGCTTTGGAGACAATAAATTGTCGTTTACGCCGTAGTTGAGTACCGGTTGTCTAACCCAAATTACAGGAATCAGACGAAAGTGGGCAATAAGATTCTCTTGAATCCCTGACGGCGTAGCTGATGACATGTTGATTCACAATGGGAGGAAAGCGGCTTGTCAGACAATCGGTTATGAGGTGTCTATTAAAGATACTGGCTGAACCCTTTGTGGCCCTGCGATGATTAGGCGGTAGATCATTTCCATGGAATCCAAGAGAAAGAAGTGGAATGCGGCTCGGATTTTTTCCCAAAACTCCCTTTTACAGCCTGCTTTCTTCCATGCCGTACGAAACACTGGACACGCGATCTGCTGAACCTGGTCGACGAGAAAGGCCAGCATCATGAGGGAGACAAAGATCATGCTGAGGAATTTTTGGCCAAGCCCATAGTTATGTTCAAAATTGTAGCCTTGGTTTTTCAGGGTATTGAGCGTTTCATTTTCCACCTTCCAGCGAGTACGGCCTCCTCGCATGATTTGGTAGGCGTTGCGACGGGTGATCTTAAAATCGGTCACCCAGCAGAAGTACTTGGTGTCATCACCGTGTAGCTCCCAGTATTCAAGGACATTGACACGGAGGTCCTGATTGGACTGGTTGAGGGGAACCTTATTAAGGAAGCGGAAGAAATGGTGAATGCGGTCATCGACTTCGTCGATCATATCGTGTTCGACGGCTTTCCCCTCTTTAACCGCTTGCTTGAGGTAACTGGCAAGATAGGCGTGGTCGCCTTCTTTGACTCCGAGAATGAAATGACAGCGATATTTTTTCAGGTCCCTTATGTGAGGGGCATTTGAACTGAGGCCATCTTCGGTAATGATAGTTTTAAGGCGAGGGTGATCCTTTCTGAATTTTTCTAACCATCTTCTGGCGGCATTGCGTTCGCAGTCATTTTTTGTCTGTCCATCCTGGTTGCTGATGGGTTCGGGTGGAAGGGGGATCACCTCTTTTTTTAGAGGGTGAACAATGACGGCGGCCAATATTTGAAGGTAGTGGGTGGTCTTGCCGGTTTTGGAGTTCGTTTTGTGCAAGCAATAGGGCGAAAAGAGTTTTTCAGAGGAGAAGTAGCCCGTGCCATCCAGAGAGATAAGATAACAGCCTTTCATGAACACAAACGGTTCCAACACCTTGCCTCGTTGGGCCTGCCTGAAAACCGCCTTGAAGGCCGGACGCAACCAATCGGGATGGACAACATCGAGACGGGTACGCATCTGGGTATCGGAGGGGATTTGGTCCATGCCGTAAATGGATTAGACTTACATTCCGCAGTTGTGCGGCTGATGAATGGGTAATTATGAATTGAGCCAGCCATGTTACCTTTGAAGGGCTTCATCGTTATCCTGGTGATATATGAGAGCGAGCAGGTTGAGTGAAAATGGTGCTGGTCACCCCCAGTGCCGGAAGGTACTTCTCCTGGACCTCTGAAAGACGTCCGTTGAGAGTCCTTTGGCGTCGAATCTTTATGACGCGGATGTTGTCGAACTTTGTTGTCATCATGAAGGTGGTTGGCCGTTCTGTCGGTTTGTTGTCCCAGCCGGGGAGGGTCATTTGTTGTTTTTCCAGATGGGCGCGCATGTTGAGCTCTATGAGGCGCCAGAGCAGGAGGGAGATCACGAGGATCAGCCCCAAGGCTTCGATGCGCTCGGGTTTTTTGAGGAAGACCGAGTTGATGACTACGGGATCTTTGAGGAAACTGAAGTTGTGCTCGATGCCGTTCTGATCCTTGTAGGCCTGAAGGATCTTTTTACCGTCGTATGGGATGTCGCTGTTGGGCGGTCCATCGAGCGGGACATTGGTAATCAGGACAAAACATCCAGCCTGTTCGCGTATCGTGTCGACGGCCTCAGGCTTTTGCGTAACGGTACCAGTGATGACATAGCGCATTTGTTTCACGGTTCGTGTGCATCGGCCTTGGGACTTCCTCCGGCATAGAGAGGCTTCTCTTCTACGGTAAGATGGAGGTCATGGAAACGAGGGGTTTCCTTTTGAAGTCTGGCCATTGCTGCCCGGGTGTCTGCCATGCAGAAATAGAAGGTCTTTTCGACCTGTGCGAGTTTTTTAGACCATGAGGTGTATTCGGTTTGGACCTCACGATTGAGTCGTTTTTGTCTGCGTCGGTCGTGAGCGCTGGAATGTACCACGACGGCTCGGTAAGTTTGCCCGTAGAGGGTCACGCCGGTCTCAAAGCCGCGGTAATGGACGCCGGGACGGTTTCGGGTGGGTGCGGTTGCGGCAAGAATGCCGTAGTCCTGCCATGACCGGCTTTCAACGGCGTGCTCGATCAAGCGTTGATGTTCGCCGAAGGTGGCCGGCAGGCGAGAAGATAAAACGGGTTTCATCTCCCATCAGGCGCAGGTTTTCTTCAGTAACGAGAGCGCTGTCGGCAATGTAGATGGAGCCAGCCGGGTCAATACCTACGTCGGCTAGTTTCTTGGAGATTTCGGTGAGCAAACCATTGTTGAGCTTTTTGTCTGAAGCGTTGCCGTCTTCGAGTTTGGAGAAAATGGGAACGTTACCGCCCGTGCAAAGCAGTGAAACCACAAACTGGTTGAGATCCGGCCGGTGATCCTTGCTGTGTCCCTTAGTGATCTTGATGGTACTGGGTACGTCCGGAGTCATCGAGTTGTATTGCCCGAAGACATTCATACTGGTGGTGTCGAAGTGAATGTGCCGCGAGGGAACATCAAAGGAGCGCAAGGCATTTATCACAATCGCTGAAAAGAGACGGGAGGTGTTGGCCTTGTACAGTTGTTCCAGACCTCGGCCGAAATTGTCGTCTGTGAGCTTTTCAATATCAACAGAGCGGCCTAGAAGCAGCTCAATATCCTTGTTCCGGTAGAAGCTGTCTATGCGATAAAGCGGGTGTCGGCCCGAGACGGCATCCAGCACCATGGCCAATACCAGGGTTCCCGGATCGATATTCATTCTGGTTGGTACCAGCCGGTTGATCGTGCCCACTAAGTCGATCCGATCGGCGTAGGCTTTGATGATAGGAAGGTAGTAAACGTCATAGACTTCGATCTCCCGGGGTTCGATCATCCTGTCTCCTCTGCGGTTGAATAGTCGAATGCAGACTTCCAATCGCATTCATACAGGAGTGCAATCTTAATGTCCAGTGTCTATGCAAAACAAATTCATTTAATTAATGAGTGGTAACTGCGGAATGTAAGATTTGAGGTTATGTTCCTCGACTTTTCTTCTGCGATCGAAAGCCAAAAGGGAGGGGTCTTTGAGAGAAAACATGGCGAAACCGGACATCAAAATATCACTGAGATTAATTCGTGGGTACCCTTTTGCGGCATCCCTCACTTTATTGAACTGCCGGCGCAATTCAGCATACAGAGCATCCGCATTCAGATGCTTGCGTGGTGTAAGTTCAGAAAGTTTGGTCCGCGCCGAATCTCCCATGGAATGCTACCATAGAACATTGCGGCGGAAATGTTCTGAACTAAATGTAAGCTATTATAAAAAAAGTATATCTTGGTAATGTTGTGAAACACTTGGTTTAAACTCGCAGACTTTACGAAAGGTTCCAAGGAACGACCAAGACAGCTGAGGCTATGAGTCGATTCCGGGAATTGCTGACCTTCGTTTGGTAGGGTCAGTCCTAGAAATGGCACTTGAAGCAGCAGTGGAATTCAGAACTGATATGAGAATGAATTGCGAACCACTAATTACAGTTGGACTCCCTACTTTTAATCGTGCGAATTATATCCCAATAGCTGTTGAGAGCGTATTGAGTCAGTCTTATAAAAACATTGAGTTAATAATTTGTGACAATGCATCCACAGATTCGACCTCCGACATAGTTGAAGGATACGCTTCACAAGATCATCGGATTCGGTACTACAAGAACAAAACTAACATTGGCGCCTGTCAGAACATCAACAAAATTATTAGTCTTGCAAATGGGGAATACTTCATCGGAATAGGTGACGATGACATTTTCTCTAAGAATATTGTATCCAGACTATATAGACTTCTCGTTTCTAATCCTTTTTCCGAGATTGCAAAAAGTGCTTTTGAAGTAATTGATACAAATGGCGCGGTGATAGATCATTTCAACGATTTTCCTGAATCGGAACTTTCAGAGGAATACATCCGGAAAAAGGTTATGTACTTAAAACCATGGCAGCCTTGGCCTGGAATTTTGTGTAGAACAGCGCTACTACGGCAAGTAAACGGAATTACCGAATTTATCACAACCGGGCGATTTGCAGATATCCATCTATATTTTAAGATCGCCTCCAAGGCAAAGTATGTTGTTGGAACTCGCCAATACCTGTGGAAATACAGGGTGTACAATCGAGAACGAACAATACATGTTTGCCCAAAGGAGTTTTGTAAAAGCGTCCCCGCTTACATTGCCAGTCTTCAGAAACTCTTGGAAGAAGCCCATTATGATAAGGAATTACTAGATTTTATTATCAATGAGCATGGCCGCAACATGATGCGCTATATTATTTCTTTTGAATTCCCGTATATCCGGAATAAATCTTTTACGGAATTCATTAGATATTTAAACTGGTATCTGGTAAACAGAAAAAAACTGCACGATTGTTTAACCATTAGAGGAATGATAAGAATCATCATAGGAAACCAGCGCTTAACTAGCATTTTTCACAAAACACGCCAAAGATTGAGTGGAATTTGATAGCTCAGTAATTCGCAATTTAGTCTGCAAGCTACCCCTGAATTGGAATTGGCCAACGTTGGGAGTTATACGCTGATGGGAGGTTTCTTCCGCCGCATAGCGGCTTCGTCCAACCAAAAGTGTAAGCTACGGGAGCTCATAACCTATTCAAGTTAGCTGAGAAAGAATGGAAGATATTAGCATTGTCATTAGATCCTTCAACGAAGAAAAGCACATAGGTCGCTTACTTGATGGGATATTGCACCAATCACTAAAGGATATCGAAATCATTTTAGTCGACTCTGGATCTACAGATCACACTGTTGCTGTTGCATCGCGTTACCCGGTAAAAATCCTAAATTTGAGCTCTGATGAGTTCTCATTTGGCAAATCTTTGAACATAGGCTGCCAAGCAGCGCGCGGCGATTTCATTGTACTTGCTAGTGCTCACGTTTACCCGCTCTGCAATGACTGGTTGGAGGAGCTGCTCAAACCTTTTAAGGACCCCTTTGTTGGCGTCTGCTATGGAAAGCAAATAGGAAATGAAATAACAAAGTACTCTGAACATCAAGTCTTTGCTAAGTGGTTTCCTGCGACCTCAGATTTAAATCAAAATCATCCTTTTTGTAATAATGCTAATGCAGCGATTCGCAAGAATCTTTGGAAAGCGGTGCCGTATGATGAGTCACTTACCGGCCTCGAAGATATCGATTGGGCTAAGAAAATCATGGACTCAGGTTACAAAGTCGCCTATTCTGCCGGAGCTGAAGTAGTGCATGTCCATACAGAGAGTCCGCTGCGTATATTCAATCGATATTTCAGAGAGGCCATTTCTTTAAAGACCATTTTCCCTCAAGAGAAATTCAGTTTGTGGGATTTTCTTCGACTTTTCTTTGGCAATGTCTGTAGCGATTCTTACCACGCATTTTTGGATGGAGATTTTCGCCATTTGTTTTTTGGGATTCCGATGTTTCGCTTGATGCAATTCTGGGGAACTTATAGAGGTTTTGCTCAACACGGGCCTATAACCAGTGAGCTCAAGCGAAAATTTTACTACCCAAACACTTGGACGCGTACTCATGGGAACGGGGTTGCTGGCCGCTCAGAAAAGACTATAAAATATGAGGAACTCCCTCTATCCATTTCACCAGATGACTGAAATCATAGATATTTCTTTACCTCTCTGCGAAAATACACCTCACTGGCCTGGGAGCGTTGCTTTTCAGCTATTGCGCTACCAGGATTTAAATAGAGGTGACCCAGCCAATGTCTCTAGAATCTGCTGTGATGCACATGCCGGCACACACATTGATGCACCGCTTCACTTTATCCAAAATGGTTTAGCAATAGACCAACTGGCCTTGGATGTATTAATCGGTCCTTGCACCATCTGGGATTTAGCGGATAAGGCGCTGATTACCAGGCAAGATTTAAGTTTTGCGGGATTGCCAAATTTCAACAAAAGAATTTTATTCCGAACGAGGAATTCTGCGTTGCGAAGACTGGAAGAGAACAGATTCACAGAAAATTATGTGGCGATATCTACCGACGCAGCAGAATACCTAGTTGACCTCGGAGTGAAACTCATAGGGATTGATTATTTGTCGGTTGAACCATTCGGAAACAGTGCAGATACCCACCGGACACTGCTGTCAGCAGGAGTCGTGATCGTGGAAGGACTAAATCTGGCAAACGTCACGCCTGGAGATTATGAACTCATCTGTCTCCCCCTCAAACTTGCAGGTGCAGAGGGTGCACCGGCAAGAGCTGTTCTCCGAACTTTCAAACAGCAGGACTCGCCCTGATTATGCAATCTGAATATAGAATAGTTGCCCTCGTGCCGATGCGACACGACAGTGAGCGCGTTCCAGGTAAGAACTACCGTCTGTTCGGCGGGAGTCCTCTCTACCAGCGCATTCTGGAGACGCTGCTTACAACCCCCATGATTGACAAAGTAGTCGTAAACACTGACAGCCCATTTATCATGGAACGGGTTACCAGGGATTTTCCCTCTATATTGCTGATTGAGAGACCTCCGCATTTGAGAGGTGGCGAAACACCCATGAACGACATACTGCTATACGATGTCAATACTGTTAGAGCGGACTACTACTTACAAACACACAGCACCAACCCACTTCTGCGCTCTGCAACAATTAACAAAGCACTGGAACACTTTCTCCAGAATTACCCAATTTATGATTCATTGTTCTCTGTAACAAAGGTTCAAACGAGGCTTTGGGATCAACTAGCCCGACCAATAAACCATAATCAGGCCATCCTTTTGCGGACTCAGGATCTGCCGCCGGTCTACGAAGAAAACTCATGTATTTATATTTTTACCAGACAAACTTTGGAACAGAAACGCAATCGTATCGGTGACCGCCCAATTTTGTTTGAGATTGACAGAATAGAGGCACTGGATATAGACGAAGAAACAGACTTTCAGATGGCAGAATACTTTTATTTTAACAATACGAACGAGCGAGGATAGAAATTCATGGGCTGGAAAGTCTTGATCACTGCGCCTTATATGCAGCCAGTCATTGATAGATTCAGGAAAACATTTGCCGAAAACGACATCGACATAGTGGTTCCCCCAGTCAGTGAGAGGCTCAACGAAGACGAGTTACTGCAATTCATTGCAGAAATTGATGGAGTGATTTGTGGAGACGATCAATTCACCGGAAGAGTACTAACCTCCGCCCCCAAGCTCAAAGTGCTTTCCAAGTGGGGGACCGGCATCGACTCAATCGACCAGGAAGCGTGCAAACGCCTGAAGATAAAGATCTGTAATACACCGAATGCCTTCAGCGAGCCCGTTGGAGATACGGTCTTGGGCTACATTTTGTGTTTCGCAAGAAAACTGCCATGGATGGATGCAACCATGAAGAAGGGCGTTTGGGACAAGATGCCCGGCATCTCATTGCGCGAGTGCACTCTTGGTGTTATTGGAGTCGGGAATGCGGGCAAAGCTGTTGTAAGAAGGGCAATGGCATTCGGTCTAAGGTTGCTGGGCAATGATATTAGAGAGATGCCAAAGGATTTTCTCGCTGGCACCGGCATCACCATGGTTTCGAAGCAGGATTTGCTCAAGGCTGCTGATTTTGTCAGCATCAATTGTGACCTGAACCCCACCAGTTTCCACCTTATTAGCTACAGTGAATTTGATTTAATGAAGCCAAACGCCGTCATTATCAACACCGCACGAGGGCCGGTTATAGATGAGCAAGCACTGATTAAAGCTTTGACTGAGCGAAAGATTGCAGGGGCCGCCTTGGATGTATTTGAACATGAACCGCTGCCTGCGGACAGTCCCCTGCTAAAGATGCGCAACGTCATGCTTGCACCGCATAATGCTAATAGCAGCCCTGCTGCATGGGAAAAAATACACCACACTACAATCAATAACTTAATTGAAGCATTGAATGAGCATAAAGGATGAATCGGGTCGTTTTAATCACTGGAGTTGCGGGCGGCATAGGCTCGGCAACAGCGCATCTTTTCGCTGAGAATGGGTGGAAAATAGTCGGTGTTGACATTGCAGAATGGCATGTGCCCCCCCGGGATTCAATTTTTATTCGCAGTGATGTTGCAGAAGCCGCGTCTTGGCAAACAATCTCCATAAAGCTCAAAGCAAATTGCAGGCAAATATCTGCCCTTGTCAATAACGCTGCTTTGCAAATCTGCAAGTCGGCTATTGAGACCCAGCCTGAAGAATGGGACCAGGTGATGGCAATTAACGTCAAATCATTTTATTTGGCAGCGCGTCATGTGGTGCCGTTCATGCGGGAAAATGGCGGATCAATTGTTAATGTCAGCTCAGTACACGCGATTGCAACGTCGGCAAACATCGCCGCCTATGCAGCCAGCAAAGGTGCGATCTTAGCCTTGACACGAGCCCTTGCCATTGAACTAGCTCCCTACCAGGTGCGCGTCAATGCGGTGCTACCTGGTGCGGTCGACACCGCGATGTTGAGAGCTGGATTGAGCCGCGGACATTTGAATGGTGTCCAGCTAGAAGAAATGATGAATCAGCTCGCAGGCAAGACAGTAATGAAAAGAGTTGGGCAGCCTCGAGAAGTCGCCGAGGCCATCTATTTTCTTGTCGATTCTAACAAATCTTCATTTATAACAGGGCAGTCTCTTGTAGTTGATGGGGGAGCGACAGCCAGATTGAGCACGGAGTAGAACTATTTGTGAGTGTACTTGATCGAACAATAAAGAATTGTGCAAGAGCCACACCAAAGCCATTAAAGGATCGCTTATTGGCTGTCATCAAATTATACAATGACACTGAGTTGCTCCATTGGCGTTTGAAGCATTCGCAAAGGCTTTTGGATTTCAAAGACAAACATCAGGGACAGGGATGCTTCATCATCGGAAACGGTCCTTCACTCAACAAGATGGATCTTCGACCACTGAGAAACCACCATACCTTCGGATTGAATAAGATCTATCTGATGTTTGACAAAATTGATATAAATTTAAGCTATCATGTTGCTGTGAACCCATTGGTGATACATCAGAGTGCAAGGGATTTTGAGTCGCTGGCTTGCCCCTCATTTTTGTCATACAAAGCCGCCCGCGGAGTCGTGCGAAATCTTAGACATATCTACTTTATAGCTACACAAGCTCCAGATAGCTATTTTTCTTTTTATCATGATCTGACCTGGCCAGTTCACGAAGGGTACACCGTTACCTTCGTCGCAATGCAAATAGCCTTTTATATGGGATTTTCTAAAGTCTACCTTGTGGGAGTGGATCATAATTTTTCGGCTGTGGGTAAACCAAACGAAAAGCAGGTGCTTGAAGGCGAGGATGTGGATCATTTTCACCCAGCATATTTTGCGAACAAAGAATGGCACCTGCCCGATTTAGCAGCTTCCGAGCTCGCCTATCAACTTGCAAGGTTTTTTTACAACCGGAATGGGCGGCAAATATTCGATGCCACACTCAATGGTAAGCTCACTATATTCCCAAAAGTTGAATATGAACAAGCATTGAAGTTCTGTACCAAGAAATGATGCCTCAAACTTATTAATATGGATCATAACCCCTAAACTACTCTGCAGCGAATCTCAGAAGGAACGAGCTATTGCACTGCCCATTGTTGAAACAACTCCCTTCTCCTTCCCCTCGCAAAACCGGCTGGCCGTGGACTGAAAAGGGCCACCAGCTTCCTCTAACTCAATCAAGCGCTTCTTCGCCTATGAATTGGGCTGAATTATAGGATAAATGCCTGTTGACTTAGTTCATAAAAAAGACCAGGTGAATTTATAATTTATTGATCTAAAAGCGCAATTTAATTACACTGTTTATCGATGAAACGAATTAAGCAATCTTTTCTGAAGCGAAATATCTAATCCAGCAGGTGTTTTGACAACAATGCCCCTTTGTGAATTTGTAGTTGTCTCAATAAGATGCACTCATGGTTGTTCTGATGTGGCGTTGCAATACGCAAGAGCCACCATCTCGCTGTGGGAAGTGACTTTGCCCAGGGTCTAAACTTATGAGCTAAGTCAATAGGCATTTAGGATAATCAAATACTGGCCGATGATTTTAGGGGGAGCATTCCCAATTTGTCCCATGCTAACCTGAGCGATGCTCGGATTGGATCCTCTGATAATGCTCGAAGACTTTGTTAATGGTTCCATTATAAATAGCACACCGGATTCTCAGCATGGAATTGCCGTTTTCCCTGATCCACCAAGCTCCTGAGCGCTTAAGTCTGGTGTGGCAGATGAACTTGTTGGCTGATTCAATGGCGCCGCTGCCAATTGGGTTACCCGCTTTGACTTCTCTAAAATAATTGATTCGGTGGCCTTGATTCTCCAGATATCCGATCAGTTTGCGAATCTCCTCTTGGCTCACAGCATCAACGGGTTTTATAGTTGCCAGCTTGTTGATGACACGCTTATAACCTCTTAACTTCGCTAGTTTTTCCGTGCTATCGTTTTG
Organism: uncultured delta proteobacterium; assembly: GCA_963781715.1. Classification (GTDB taxonomy): domain Bacteria; phylum Desulfobacterota; class Syntrophobacteria; order Syntrophobacterales; family Syntrophobacteraceae; genus Desulfoferrobacter. Next base: position 955,996 of record CAWAGW010000010.1, on the reverse strand, counting down.
CTGATATGACAACACCACTTGTATCGATTTGCCTTCCTAATTTGAACTGTCGTCAATTCCTTGCAGAAAGAATGGAATCAATAATCAAACAAAGTCTTACTGACTGGGAGTTGTTAGTTTGCGATAGTTATTCTGACGACGGGTCTTGGGAGTTTTTTCAGACATTTGGGGGAGAACGACGGATTACGTTGAATCAGGTTCCGAGGGAAGGGATCTATGCTGCCATTAACAGGGCAATAAGCCAAGCGCAAGGGGAGTATGTGTACATTGCCACCAGTGATGACACCATGGAACCCGAATGTCTGATGAAGATGGTGAAGGCAATGGAAAAGTACCCCAACTGCGATATCTGCCACTGTTGCCTTAGAGTGATCGGGCCGCATGGCGAGGAATTTGAAAACTGGTGGTCAAATTTGCCTCCCCAGAGATTTTATGGAGAATTGGTCTCAACGCCGCACATTCGCAAGGCCCCTCTCGATGGCTTCCTGCACACCTGCCTGAATACAGTTTACCATTCGCTTACGCAGCTTTTGATAAGGCGAAGCGTTTTTCAAAAAAACGGCATGTTTCAAACTCATTGGGGTCCCAGATCTGACTTCGAATGGGAAATGCGTGCCTCACTCGTTTTTGACGTTATTCATTTACCCGAATATCTTGCAAGTTGGCGAGTACATCCCTCTCAAGCAACCGCATCAAAAATGTCGCTTGAAGTTTATAGAGACATGCACGATATGGTTTCCGCCGCTTTAGGTCATTACAATGAACACAAAGGAGGTGCGCTAAGCAAGAGAGATATTAAATTCTTGTTAGAATTTTATCGTAGGAAATGTGAGGCACTAACTCCAATTAGCCAACTGGGCTACGCGCAATTCACAAGAACACTCATCAACAGGCTATTGGAGAAATATGATCGAAATCGGTTTAGACTTCTAAGCATTTCAGGTTCCGGAAATGACCTCCCTTCCGTTAGGCACGCTAAGCACGTGTTAAAAAAATTTAATCTAACCACTGAGTCGTTCATATTGCCACTGCAACCCATGTGACTGTAACAGCTCATCTCAACAAGAACATGAGGCACTTAAATCCATGCCGTCGATAATCCTTGTCACGCATATGGAACCTTCAGATATCGGTCACGGAGGGAACCACAGAACCTATCAGATCCTCCACGATCTTCAATCAAGCGTCGGCAAGGAACATATCTTCCTGGTTAGCTTGCCAATATGGCGGCGTTCATTTTCAGCTGATTCATCAGTTACACTCTTTGAAAGATTCAAACAGCGCGTTCTAAGAGTCAAAGCTAATCCACTAAAGTTAATGGTGCATGCCACCTATTCTCCCCATTTGTTCTCGTTTCCAAAGTTTTTATCTTACTATCGGAGACTGGTTTCGGAAATTCCTAAACCAATCTTGTGTGTTTTGGAGCACAGCGGTTTCGCTGGGGTGGTTGAAATCAACAAGCTTCATTGCATACCGACAATAGCTTGTGAGCAGAACATCGAAGCATTTGACCGAGGAACGCCAAATTTATCGAAAAACAAGTTGGAAATTTACACGAGGTCGATTGATTTTGCGTGTGAGTTTGAAGTACTGGCTAAATGTGCGGAGAGGTTGTTCATCTCAAAAGTTGAAACGGGCCTAATTGGCGGTCTAGGACTGCCTGCACGATATTATCCTTACCTTCCGGTAGGGAACATACGCAAACGTTTGGAAATGAATCGCCAGCGCAGGCAGGTGGTAACCGCGCAGCCGAGGCTTCTTTTAATGTTGGGAAGTGCAGGCCATTACTCAACTAGAAAATCTTTTCAGTGGTTCATAGAGAATGCCAAGCTTCATGGATTGCCCAAACATATTAAGGTGCTAGTAGGGGGAGCCAAAACTGAAGAGTTGATCGACAAGGGGGAGTATGTGCCAGGGATAGAATTGATGGGTTGGCTTCCACAGGAAAAGTTGAACGAACTCTTATCACTCGCTTCTGCTGTCCTTATACCCCAGCAACTCGGTTTTGGTGCGTTGACACGATTGGTTGAGCTCTCATGTGCAGGAATACCGGTGATTACTTCTAATCATGCAACCCACGCCATCGATCCGCCGCCAGGAGTTTATTCAGTTGATGACACATGGAGTTCTTGGACTGCAGCCATAGAGAAGATCGTGTCTTCCAACGAGTGCGTCAACCCGTCAGAGTTTGGTCAATGGGAAGAAGAGCAGCCGAAGACTTTAAGAGCGGTTCTCCTGGAATTAGTTAAGAATATTTAGATCTCGCTGTGGGTCCCACACCAAACGAAAAAGGTAAAACTCAAACTTTACACAAACCAATGGGTTGAACGTTCATGACAACTTCTACATATAATACTACACGGATGCTGAAGAGGACTCATGCACCAACAAAAACAAGAAAAGAAGGCGGACTTAGAACACGTGGACACCAAAAATGTGAACGGCCAGGGAAACCACTCATTAGCATCCTAACGGTTGTCTACAATCGTCATAAGTTTATTGAGCGAGCCATTAAGAGTGTGCTCGGACAATCATATGACAATATTGAATATATTATTGTCGACGGGGGCTCAACAGACGGAACCCTTGACATTATAAGAAATCTTGGTGATAAAATCGATTATTGGGTAAGCGAAAGTGATAAAGGTATGTATTATGCCTTGAACAAAGGAATCGATCTATCAAATGGCAGTTTAATTGGCATAGTGCATTCCGACGATTTTCTGATAGGCAATACAGTTGTCGAGCGCGTGGCAAGGTGTTTTGATCAAAATGACGCTGACATTTATCATGGAAATGCTATATCGATGATAGAATACGAGACACTCTGCACGTTTGAAGTAAGGACGTCGCAACATTGCAACATACTGCAAACTGAAAGAAGTATCATACACCCGACTTCATTTATTGCAAGACACGTTTTTAATGAAATAGGAATGTATAATACGCAATATAGAAGCGCCTCTGACTACGAGTTTTTCATCCGTTGCGTAAACAGAAAATGCGTCTTTCATCACATGAATTTCCCGATCTCCGGAATTTGTTGCTCAGGTAACGATAGAGTAAGCAATAATTGCCACTCGCATTTAGAAGCGTATCATTTTCATAAATTACATTGCACCGGGCGTCATCTGTATTATTTATCAAGTTATCTACAATGTATCGCTCGAAGGACCTTAAAGGGTATTATTTCCCAGGAAGCAGTGGATAGAATCAAGATTATGCTCAAAATCGATGATAAAGTTTCATTGAAGCCACCAGCGGACTCTCATTCTCAGTCTAATCGTTGATCCTGAAGCCCGTTTCCGGGTTTGTTAAAACCTATTCAAGGATGCCTGCCAAGACCGATGTGTTCTATACGCTATGGTGGCGAAGTAGTCATCTGCCACCGCAGGAGAGCATCTGCACATGTGGAAACTAGAAACGAGGATGAGAAATATATTTTATAGGTTGAAGGGCGTCCTACTTACCTTATATCTCCTTTTGCATGGCTGTGAGGTTGGAAGGGGTTTGAAGTGTAAGCAATTTCCAGCTTTTCGCTCGTTGCCTTGCAAAAATATGGTGCTTGGTAATTATGTAAATGTCGGCTTTAGGATTACTTTCGATCCCGCACCAAACGGCACCATTGTTTTGGGGGACCATGTCAATATCACACAAGATATCATCATTAGTGCCAAAAAACTCGTGGAAATCGGCGACTACTCTCAGATCGCTGAGTTCGTGAGCATAAGAGACGCTGACCACAGCATGCGAAAAGGTGCATTGATCGTTTCACAGGGACACGAGAGCTTGGAGATTAGGATCGGCAGGGATGTCTGGCTTGGTGCCGGCGCTAGAATCCTCAAAGGGGCTCGCATTCCTGACGGAGCTGTAGTCGGTGCCAATTCCTTGATCACAGCAACATCCCAACTCGAACCTTACAGCATTTATGCTGGCACGCCAGCTCGGTTCATTCGCATGCGCGTGTAAGGATTTTTTGGCAGATATGCTTTTGGAGGATTCGCACAGATGAGCTTCAAACCTACTGTATGCCACTGCCTTAATGCCGGCGGTTACGGTGGCATCCAACGCATTGTAAACTCGCTTGTGGAGGAGCAGTGTCGTGATCGGCGGGTCGGAGTCTTGTTTGCACAATATGGAGATACCCTTGCCAGCGCAATCGCTGCGCAAGGGCTGCCTGTCCTTGCCCTCAGGCTCAAGGGAGGGTTTGATATCAATCCGGTGGCCATAATCAGGGCCATCCGGTTTTTTCGTGATTTTGATGTTGTGCATATCCATTCTTTCAACTACGTGTTTATGCTTGCCGCATTGCTATCTTACTCTCGCACCGTTTTCACCTTCCATGGAATGACTGACTTGCGCCGGAAGCTTAATTGGCGGGATCGGGTAAAGAAAATTTCACTTAACTATGCCGTTGGGCATTGCATACAGGGCGTAACTACTGTCTCTCATTTCATGAAGATGAACATTATCGAACGATTTGGTCGTATTGGGGATGTGATCGTGGTCCAACTGTTGTCCGACAGTTCCTCAACGGATCTATCCTCGGGAGACCATGCGCCATGAACTGTATCTCAAATCTGACGATTTTGTCATTCTCAGCTTTGCCGTTCTGGTGCCCCACAAGAGGATAAACTATGTGTTCGACGCACTCTGTGAACTAAATATGAAGTCAGAGGGCGATGGTATTCGATGTATCATTGTCGGTGACGGGCCTCATCGAAATGCTCTTGAGGAATACGCCCGTAACAAGGGTTTGAAAGGAGCGGTCCAGTTCGTGGGTTTCTCGGACAGGATTTTTGACTACATCGAGATGGCCGATCTATGCGTCTTACCATATGGCCGGGAACCATTTGGCATTGCTGCGCTTGAAGCCCTCGCCCTTGGCAAGCCAACCTTAGGGTTGCGCGACGGAGGTGGAATTGTCGAGGTGTTGGCACCGGTTTGCGATGGAAGGCTCATAGCGAATGACATTTCGGATTTGGTAGAGAGAATTTGTCACTTACGAAGAAACCCGTCGGAATCAGCGGCACTCGCAGAAGAATGCCGTCAGCGGGCAGCTTCCTTCGATCCGCATAAGATAGTTAAATTATATGATCATATGTACCGAACGGTCCTCAGAAGAGAGGCTAATCCGGCACCCATAGCTGATCACTCATCAAGTTGAAGATTCCTTTCGTGTTCGGTAAGCGGTAGAGCATTTCGGAGAGCGGCACTAGTGGCGCTAATAGAAAATTCCATCTCCCCAAAAGTTGTTTTTGCAACTTGTGGGCTATAAAAGAAGAAAATGGGGGATGGATGCTTTGAGCTTCCTGTTTGACATTGAGATACTATTTTCGTTCAAGCTGTATGACTCATGGGTAGAAGAGTGAATTTAACTTCTAGAGGGCTTTGTCAAGTCCTTAACAGGCCAAAAAGGAGGTTGCTAAGTGAATGGCCCTCACCCACTTATGCCACTCTTGATATGTCCCAACAGTGGATCGAGCCTTAAATACGCCAAACTAGGCGAAGACGCTTGTCTAGTAAGCGACAAGGGGGGTATAGCTTATCCCATCATCGACGGAGTCATCGTGATGAATCCGATGGCGCCAAAAATCAAGGAAAAATGCCAGACATTTATTGAAAAAAACATCCGTCAACTCGAAAGCTCTCCTCGTCATATTGACGTAACGAGGATGAGAGAACTGTTGCTTTGCAAGGCTAGCTCGGAGAAGGCTTCATGGCATGAAAAGGAGATGATGTATTGGGAAAGCAGGTTTGAAATGGCTCTCCTCGAGCCACTACAAACCAATCCCGGTTGGAACCGGTCCTTGCAACGTAAGAAAATACTTTCCCTTTTACCAAAGGTCATAAACAGAGGCACTTTGCTGGAAATTGGTTGCGGTACAACTTCAACATTGTCGGATATTTATGGGAGTGATGTCCCCAATTATATCGGTCTAGACTTATCCTTCAATGCTTGCCTTCTTGGGAGAGAGAAATTTCCACACGGTCTTTTCGTACAGGCTTCAGCAGAGAATCCTCCTTTCAAAAAAGATTCTCTGGATCTAATTGTGGCATATGGGGTGCTGCATCACATGCCAAACCACGAAAGGAACCTCACTAATTTGCTGCCAATTCTGAGGTCAGGAGGGTTCTTCGTTGGCGCGGATCCCGTCTTGAAACCTAGAATACCAAGACCGCGATTTAGCAGGAAATCAAAGTTTAATTGTAATGAGAGCAAGAAAGACGAATTGGACTTGAGGAGCGGCATGAGCCCTCACAATGACTGGATTGACTGGGAAAACCTTAAAAAGATTATTGCTGATCAAGCGTTGGTTCAAGAATACTTCATGGAATATGGTGTTTTACGTCATATACTGATCAGCACATTTTATGACCGCATGAAGATTCGGAGTTTGAGATTTACAAAGATACTGATTCTAATCGACAAAATCTGGCTTTCCACTATGGGAAGAATTCACAAGGCATTGGGCCCCGCCGCTGTGAACTATGCAATTCGAAAGCAATAGATGGTCCCAATTTTGAGTCCTGACGTCATGCTCTCAAGAAAAATAAATGAGCGTAGGAACTGGATGTGCTCTCAATCCAAAGCAATTACCCGTTTTTCAGGAATGCCTATCTTGAGAGTCCAAGACAAGCCAAAAGACAGCAATAATGCCGTCTAGAAATTTGAGAATAGCCACGGCGTGCTGCATATGGACATGAAGAAAGTTCTCCTCATCACCAATATTCCGACCCCCTACCGTATTCCGTTGTTCAATAGGCTGCATGGGCGCCTCAAGGAAGATGGGATCTCCCTCAAACTCATTTTTGCAGCTATAGGCTACGAACGACGTAGATGGAAGATCAATGCTGCGGACTTACAGTTTGACTACGAGATCCTGCCTTCTTTCAATCTGTGTGGTTCGGGGAGTGAAAAAACGAGCTTCACCTATAAGGGGCTTTATCGCATACTCAGCAGAGAAAAGCCATCCTTGATCATTACAAATGGCTTTTCACTCGCAACGGCAAAACTCTGGCTCAGGTCTCTTTTGGTTTCTACTCCATATGTCATATGGTCCGGCGCCGTCAGGCAAAAGAATGCAAAAGAGACTTTCCTCAGGCTATTCTATCGCAGAATACTCCTCAAGGGGGCCTTGGGATGCATCGCATATGGCAGCAGGGCCAAAGAATACCTGCAATCTTTTGGTGAATCAGCTGAGAGAATCGAGATCGCCATCAATACGGTTGACACTGTTTACTTTAGGAACAAGACACAAGAACTTAAATCGCACCATCGATCGCCCGACGGAAAGAAGCACCTTCTTTATATTGGCTATCTCTCTGACAGAAAGAATGTCAGAAAGATCCTCAAAGTTGTTGATTACCTAAAAGCCAGGAGATCCGATTTCATGTTAGACATAGTCGGTGATGGTGAGGATCGCATTGGCCTTGAGCTCTTCGTAAGAGAAAATGGCCTCTCTGAGTTCGTAAAATTCTACGGTTATAAGCAAACAAAAGATTTGCCAAGTTTTCTAGCCAAGGCCGATTGTTTTCTTTTCCAAACCGATTTCGATATCTGGGGATTGGTGCTCGTAGAAGCAATGGCAGCCGGGGTACCCTGTATTTCGTCCATATGCGCAGGTGCGACTGATGATCTTATTCAGGACGGTCAATCCGGCTTTGCAGTGGATTATTCCATGACCGGCTTGGTGGCGGATAGGGTGATGTCGCTGTTCGATAATCCTGAATTGGCAAGAGATATGGGTCTCAGAGGACAAAGATTTATCACCGAAAATGTCACGATCAAACACTCGATTGAAGGGTTTCACAGAGCTATACTTAAGGCGCTCGACTCTCTTCAATAGCAAGAGCCGCGAAAAGCCGGGCAGCAAGAGATGGACTTACTGACTTACTTGAACCCACACCACACAACTAATATCCGCAGCAACATGAGGCAAACGCCTCGGCCACAGAACCGATCCGTACCGGCCACCAATCCACTGAATCAGGAGATCGTCAGGACTGTTTTCCTCCTCAATGGATTGATTCTTGGCATCTTGGTAGTCAACGTATGGGCGCCGGAAATGGCCTATTGGGGGGGCTGCTGGTCCTAGCATACATTATCCTGTCCTCGATAAGAAAACCAAGATATACTTTCTTCCTGATTTTCGGCGTTAAGTTTACATTCGATACCCTTTGGATGGTCGGGAAATATTATAGATCCGGCGCCCTGCACTTACTAAATCTGTTTATAATCCCCATTGCGATCATTGCGGTAATCGGCCCGGGTATAAAGGATCGGAGGCTCAGACGCGCAGTTTGGTATGTCGCCGCCTACCTGGCCTGGGTTATCCTGGCAATGGTGCTGAACGGCTCCAGCCTGGCCGTGGAGGCAGTGGTGAGGCAGGCAAGTCTAGCATTTGGATTGCTCTTCGGATTGAAGTACATCAGAGATGAGCAAGATGTAAATTTAATCATTTACCTTGTCTTTCTGTCAACCATTATCCCCGTCTCTGCGACGTTCTATCAGTTCGTTATGAATAGTCTTGGTCATCAAGTATTAAATTTTACTTTGGACGGCGTAAGAGGAGCTCGCTTTGCGGGGCTATCTTACGATGCAGCTACTGCGGGAATGGTCAACTTGGTAAGCCTTTGCACCAATGCCTACATCATCAGGAGCGGGTTCACCAACCGATGGCGAAGGAACTTCCATTTTTGCTTTTTGGCCATTGCTTTTTTTGCTGTGCTGATTGGTGCCACGCGCTCTATGCTCGTCGTATCTTGTCTCATCCTTCTGCTCCTTTTTGTTTCCGATTTTAAAAAGTGGGCACGGGTCATTCCATTAATCCTCCTCGCACTCTATGTTGGGAAACCCTATGTCGACAGTGCTGTCGAAAGAAGCTTGATGGAAACCACGCAGAAAGTGGCTTGGAGCCAAATGCTTACTGATACTCGAAGCAGGCACATGTTCACGGGCAGAATGTATATCTGGCAGGATCTCTGGTCGGATTTCAACAGCGGTTCGGCACTGCAACAGGCAGTGGGAAGTGGCAAAGTTTTCGGCGGTGCACATTCGACCTACTTTTATCTGCTTCTGGAAATAGGATACTGCGGTCTGCTCTACTACGTGTTCTTGAATTTCAGTCTGCTTTCTTTCCTGGTCAAGAACAAAACAAACAACCCAATGCATCGAATATTGGCCGTCTTGCTTTTGGCGTCTGTGATGCTTCTGGGCGTATCCACCGTTATGGTTAGTTACACATCATACCAGTGGACTGCATACATGTTGATAGGGGGGATTATGAACATCTCTGTCGTTGGAAGCCGCAAAGAGAAATAGTTCTGCCTGTCCCTTCCCCAGCCAAATGGTTGGCAGGATTCTGCTTCCTCATCCATGAAAGATACGAAAAAACCGTCAATCCTTTTTTTGGGGCCACTTCCTCCACCCTATATGGGACCTGCTATCGCCACGCAGATTATCCTAAAATCAAGCCTCAAGGAGGACTTCGCACTTCTGCATCTCAATACCAATACGCATAGCAGCATTGCGACCCTCGGTGCGTTATCTGCTGGAAGATTGAAAACAAACCTGTTCCTACATGCCAAGATGATCAGGATGATCATCAAACACCAGCCTGCGCTTGTCGTGATACCCATCAGCCAAACAACTGTGGGGTTTATCAAGGATTCCATCTACATCCTAATTAGCAGAATGTTTCTGAAAAAGACCCTTTTGCAGCTACGAGGTAGCAATTTCACGAACTGGCTCAATGCCTCATCCCGACTGATGAATTTTTATGTATCCTTCATCTTGCATTTGTCTGAGGCTGTGATTGTACTTGGGGAAAAACTCAGGAGTCTTTTTACATGCTATTTCCCACTAGATCGCATCTTTGTCGTTCCCAATGGTGGTGACTACAGCATTCAACCATCATTCGACACTCGGCGCCGGAGTGATGCCGAGCACATCAAAGTGCTCTACTTCGGAAACCTAATGGCATCGAAGGGCATCGAAGATGTTGTCCAGGCAGCCGCCCATATGAGAGATCATCTCGGCATTGAGGGATTCCAGTTTCATATCGCCGGGGACTGGTTCTCTGACGGAATAAAAGAAAACCTGTTGAAAAAGGTTAGAGAGCTGAATCTCCCCCTTATCTTCCACGGAACAACGATTGATAACGACAAATGGCTTCTCTTTTCCGAAGCCGATATCTTTTTGTTCCCCCCTCGAGAGCCCGAAGGACACCCTTGGGTCATCATCGAGGCCATGGCGGCAGGATTGCCTATCATCTCAACGGACCAAGGCGCCATCACGGAGTCGGTCATGGATGGAATTAACGGATTCATTATTGAAAAGTGTAACCCTACACAGATCGCCGAGAAATGTAAGTTTTTGATCGAGCACCCTGAGATAAAAATTGCCATGGGTAAGCAGAGTCGACGAATTTACCTTGAGCGCTTCACAGAGGCCAAGATGATCGCCAAACTCTCAAGAGCATTGAACATCGTTCTACAAGATTGTTAAAGCAGTCGTGCATGAACGGTCCAAATAAGGCAATATACCGAGAAGCCAGCAGCGATCTTACCTCATCGTGCTTTTCCCCCAATGCGTCTGTTTTTAGAGGCTCTTATGCTAATCCGTTTTAAGAGGAAATTCTACGAGATCGCAGAACCCAAGGCTGGCAAGACGGAGAATCTCATCCATGTCGAGAAATACCTGTCTTTTGATGTACCGCCAGATCCTGGGGAGAATGTCTTTCGCTTCTCTCACAGGCTACCCAAGTTGCTGTTTTTTCTAATCCACGAGGGCGTTCGGCTCACTTGGAATAAGATCTTAGCTTCCAGGCTCCAAAGGCAAATAATACAAGAAAAAACCGTAGTCCTCGCTCATGGGCGCCTCGGAGACACGAATCAGTATGCGATAGGCATAGGTCCGCAGAGTTGCACTGAAGCCGAGTGTTTCATTTTTCCTATTCAATGCACGATGATCGTCGCAAAAGAAAGGCGTATTGAGGACGATTTTCAGCTATTGGCCACTTTTTTCGAAAAAAAGCCATCCGTTCTCCAGGATTTATACTACTACTCTCCCTTTTCGGGTAAGGACTTGACTTTTGACTTGGAGAATGTCCTATCTGGCCTGCGGGGTGCGCAATCGCTCAAAGAGCACAACCTACCCACTCCGAGAGTTCCGGTGCTTAGGAAAACTAAGGTTGTGAGTCGATGTAAATTGACTCTCCCAAGGAAGGCGCAGGAGGAACTTTTTTTAGTGGGAGCTGGTGCTTATGCATGTTCTTATATCCTACCCAACTTGAAGAATATGGGCATGCACACAGTTGTGGATCTAAACCCGCTGCTTGCATGCATTGTGCAGGAAAAATACAGATTCCAGCATGCATCAACATCCTGTGATAATGCGTTGTACTTGCTTTCTGCGGTCGAGAATCCGGTTCTCGTAGTAGGGACTTATCACTCTACTCACGTCCCCATTGCAGAGCAAGCATTAACCTGCAATCCGCGCACGAGGGTGATGGTTGAGAAACCTCCTGCAACATCTCTTTCCCAACTGAACCGGCTGATTGAGCTCAGGAGGAAAGGACACTCGATTGAAATAGGATACAATCGGCGATATAGCCCTTTCGTGATTCGGGCGAAAAAGAAACTGTCAAAGCAGTCTGGCCCTATCACAATGAGTTGCCTAGTTCGAGAGAAGAGCGGTGTCCCTTTATCTCACTGGTACTATTGGCCCAATCAGGGTACGAGAGTTAATGGAAATCTGTGTCATTGGATAGATCTTGGGATGCACTTCATTCAAAAACTCCCAGTTGCCTTCACGGCGATTTCGCCTCAGGACGGATTTGCTGCTGATGAGCCGGTAATTTCAATTCTGTTTGAAGATAATTCGCTTTTGAATATCGTCGCAATGGACAGAGGCAACACCTTACGCGGAATCCAAGAGTTCATTGATGTCAGACGTGGAGATCTATCAATACAAATAGATGACTTTCTTAAAATGACCGTCCGAGAACGAGGATACAGCAGGGTATTTAGAAGTATAATCAGGGACAAAGGTCACGGAAAGATGTATTCAAGGTTCGCATGTCCGCTTCACGAGAAAAACCATTATATTTATCCAAACCGGGACCTTTTCATTTCCAGTTATCTTTGTTTCGTCATTGCAGATGCCCTATTAAACAAGCATAGATATGTTGAAGTGGACTTCGAAGATCATTTAATCCCCATCAATTAGTATAGAGACAATACTTTCGTTTTCCTCAAGCAGATTTCATGGCTTGCGGGTCACTATGATTTGAGTTTTTTTCCCTATAATGGTTTTTAATTGCACATTGGCACACATTGTTAATGATTCTGAATGACTTTGCCCGGAGGGTTTTGTACTTTGGCTCATATGTTTGCCGTTTAGAATTAAAACGCATAAAGTACAGAAGGTCGTCAAGTGAGTAGCTTCTCTCGTTTTATGATTCATATGCTTGGTAACTTTTTGCGCGCTGGCTATTTGCTCTACCTGAGAACCGCCGGCGTAACAGTCGGCCGCAACACCATGATCAGCCTCGGGGCCAAGATAGATGTGAGGAGGGGCAAAATCAGCATAGGCGACAACTGCCTGATCACGCACGGCTCGAAGATTCTCTCGCATGACGGCGCGATGCGGCTGATTAATCCTGCAGATGTCGGAGCGGGAAAGGTGGTGATTGGAAATAATGTTTTTGTTGGGGTTAATGCGATTATTCTTCGCAATGTAACGATAGGAGACAATGCAGTCATTGCTGCCGGGGCGGTGGTGACTAATGATGTTCCGGCGGCAACGGTGGTGGCGGGAAATCCGGCGCGGGTGGTTAAGAGGTTGGTGGGGCCGTTTTTGGTGCTGAATAAGGCTTAATTTTGAATTTTGAGTTTTTAATTTTTAATTAGCCGCAGATAAACGCGGATGAACACAGAGCGGCATAGCCGCAGCTGAAAGCTGAAAGGTCAAAGCAATTGTTTGGCCGCGAACAACAAACATTTATGAAAAAAGGCTTCGCAAAAAAAACAAGAAATTCAGCGTTAGTATCACACAGATCGCTTGCTTTGTTTTGATCGGCGTTGATCGGCGTGCATCTGCGGCTCAATTGGAAATAACTCAGTGGTTGCTGCGGGGGCGGTGGTCACCACGGATGTGCCCGAGGCGACGGTGGTGGCGGGCAATCCGGCGCGGGTGGTTAAGCGTCTGGTGGGGCCGTTTTTGGTGCTGAACAAGGCTAAATTTTGAATTTTGAGTTTTTAATTTTTAATTAGCCGCGGGGCGTTAATTTTGAATGTTGAGTTTTTAATTTTCAATTAGAAAGTGGTGGCCGGCGGCTTAATCGCAATGCCAGGGGTCTATATCGAGAATTAGCGCGATAGCCTTTTTTACCAAATCCATTTGCTCACCGGTTACTGTTCCCAATCTTTCGACGAAGGTCCAGGTTCACCCAAAATAATTCACCTGGCCTCAAAATCCTCTCCCTCTATGCTTTCAAAGGCATTTTCATGCGGCATTCCAGCCAGCGCTTCCATCGCCGCAAGGCGCTTTTTTTTTCTAATGATTTTACGATCCTGCTCAATTTTTAGCGTAATTGCATCCCGCAAGTACTCGCTGACGCTCCTATAATGAAGTTCTTTGTAAGCACTCTTGATAAATGCGTAATCTTTCGCGTCGATTTGTATATTGGTCCGTACCGGCATCTAAGCCACCCCCCATACGAAAGTGTAGAGTAAAAATATGATGGCATATATTGATGTCAAAAACAACTGCAGGTTAATTTTGAATTTTTAGTTTTGAATTAACAGCTGGCGAACTGCGGTGAAATGATGAGATTCCAAGGGCTCGTTAATTTTGAATGTTGAATCTTTAATTTTGAATTAGTCACAGATAAACGCAGATGAACACAGAGCGGCATAGCCGCAGCTGAAAGCTGAAAGGTCAAAGGACTGCTGTTATCAGTTATTGGTTATTGGACCACAGGCTAGAGGCTATGGGCGAAGTGAGAAAAAGGAAAAGTTCTTAGTTCTTAGTTTTGAGTTCTTAGTTGGGGGCGCATGGCGATGTTGATTCGTGGAATCGAGGAATCGTCTACCTGTTAGAGGTTGTTGGGGGGCAAGTCGAATCTTCAAAACTCATTGGAGAGTTCGTAGTTGGGTGTTATCCTTATTCGAAAAGAGCTCCACTCAAAGGGTGAGATCCTTACTTTTGGTAAAGAGGGTGAGGAGATTTTGGTTCTGTTTCTCACCCACGCTGTGGATAGAATGAAAAAGTGGGCATTATCACCTGAGCAAGTCGGCCAAGCATTGTTAGAGGCCGATGAAGTCTTGCTCGGGCACCATGGTCGCTTCATAGCACACAAGTGTTGTGGTCGTCACATTGTAAGAGCAGTATATCAATATGAAAACCTGATGCCCGTCTTGGTTACGGTGTATTTTCCCCTCAAGGATAGATATTACAAAGGAGGCGGAAAGTTTGAAGATAAAATACTCAGTTGAGGCCGATATTCTTCTCATTGAGTTTAAAGAGGGAACTCCTGTCGATTCTATCGACCTTAAGGAAGGGATTATTCTTCATTTGGATACAGCAGGAGATCCTATCGAGATGGAGATACTGGATGCTTCCAAGTCTGTGAAAATGGACGAGTTCAGTATCCAAGTTCCAACGCTAGCTGCAAAGCGGGCAGCACTATGAAAAGAAAAGGACAAGCACAATTGCGAATTGCGGAAATATTCAAGAACTAGGAACTACGAATAACAACCGCTACTAACCTTCTTTCCTTCTAATCTTATTTCCTTCTTGCTCTACCAAACCGGGCACTCATTATCAGCGCTCGCGATATGACAAAAAGGGAAAGAAAGGCATATGGTAAAGGATAAGAAACTCGAATTTGAGACGTACGAGCAGGCTTCCCAATGGTTCGACGGAACCGACCTTGCCGACTACTCGGATCTCATGTTGCCGGTTGAATTCTCATTCGATCTTAAAAAGAATCGTGATCTAGTTGTGTTGGACCGCGATGTCGCTAAAACGATTCGCGATCTGGCAAGAAAGGAAAATGTCCCGACCCGGAAGCTGGTCAATCGGCTACTAAAGAAATATATAGAAGGTGTTCAATCAGGTTCTTAGGCTAATAGCTCCATCAGCCGTTCGCTGACTGCACAGCCGGCAGGCGCTTTGGAAAGAACGAACAAATAGCCAATAACAAATAACCAACATCCCGTGCACCTTTCCATTATAACGGTCGTTCGAAACGGTGATGCGACCATCGAGGATTGCCTGCAGAGCGTCAAGAGCCAAACCCTCCCGGCTGAACATATTATAGTCGATGGGAAATCGACCGATGGGACTCTGAAAACGCTGCTCAATTTGAAAAATGCAATAATATTAACCACAGATTCACATAGATGAACACGGATAAAGAAGCAACAGATATCTCTGTCTGTCTGCGTTAATCTGCATTCAAGATTTCAGGGTCATGAATGAAATCACAGGAAGCATTATCAAGGCAGTCTACAAAGTAAGTAAGCAATGCGCTCGGGATGGGTTCCTGGAGAAAGCGTACGAGAAAGGTCAAAGCTGAAAGGTCAATGGTTATCGAAGCGGGCGATGGGCTATTGGCGATGGGCAAAAGCTGAGCGCATGGCGCAGAGCGGAAAAAGGCTGAAAGGTCAAAGCAATTGTTTGGCCGGGACCAACAAACATTTATGAAAAAAGGCTTCGCAAAAAAACAAGAAATTCAGCGTTAGTATCACACAGATGGCTTGCTTTGTTTTGATCGGCGTTGATGAGCTTGCCCCGTGAAATCTCATCATTTCACTGGGGCGTCCATCTGCGGCTCGATTGGAAATAACTCAGTGGTTGCCGCGGGGGCGGTGGATGATCCGCAGATTAGCGCAGATTGGAAGATCACAAGGGTCGTTAATTTTGAATTTTGAGTGTTTAATTTTGAGTTGGGCGCAGTCGATATGTTGCAGGGCATAAGATCCCGGGTAAGAGAAGGAAAATGGCGCCTAACTGTTCATGCTCTTGAGCGATGTGTCGAACGTAATATCTCGCCAAAAGAGATTCTGGAGGTTATTCTTTTGGGTGAGATTATCGAGGAGTATCCTCTGGATAAATATGGTCCCAGTTGTCTCATCTGCGGAAAAACTCAAGAAGAGGAGGGAGTCCTGCATGTTCAATGCTCGGTTGAGCCTGTCTGGATAGTTACTGCTTACGATCCGACTCTTAATCCGGAGCATTGGGATAATGATTATAAAGAAAGACGGAAGAACAGATGAAATGTGCCGCATGCCATAATAAGATGCTGAACAGAAGGGCGGAATTGGACCTCAGGATTGGTGGTTCTTTGTATTTGGTGAGAAATATCCAATTTGAAGAATGCCCAGTTTGTGGAGAGCGAGTTCTTTCGCCCGAAGTCAGTCAGATGCTGTTCGAAAAGATTAAAAAGGAAGAATTTGTAAAAGAAACGATTTGTGTGCCGGTGTTGGATGGAACCTACGGCTAAAGAGAAAATACTATCCGCAGATTAGCGCAGATTAAGGCAATTTTGAGTTTTGAATGTTTAGTTTTGAGTTGGCCGCAGATAAACGCGGATGAACACAGATCGCTTGGTTTGTTTTGATCGGCGTTGATGAGCTTGCCCCGTGAAATCTCATCATTTCACTGGGGCGTGCATCTGCGGTTAGGAGCTGAACGGGGGGTCGGACCAAGTTATGTAATCGAAATGACCGTAAAAGCTGCTTAAATTTGGTGTTGTTTCGCTCTTAGCACACCCATTTGGGGGCCGAAATTGCCGGTTTAAGGAGGACAGGAGGAAGCATTTCGAATTTCGGAGTGCGCAAAAGAAAAGCTCAGAGCTGAGAGCTCAAGGTGAAAGGATTGTAGGCGGACCGGAAAGGACTGTTCTCTTCTCATCTGTTCAGCTATATTTTGTTACGAATTGCGGAGCGAAAATCGGCACCCTGCTTATTGTTTCAGGATAATTCAAGAGCCATCGAGGAGCTAAATTATATGGTCTTCAAGGTTGTTATCAGACCTGACAGAGAAGACGGGGGATTCAACATCAGTTGCCCTGCCTTGCCAGGCTGTCATTCACAAGGGGATACAGAGCAAGAGGCCATCGAGAACATCAAAGACGCGATCCTCGGATGCCTTGAAGCTCTTAACGAGCGAGCCCGAAAAACGGATGCTTCGGAAAGAATTGTCGAGGTTGCAATAGGTTGAGCAGGCTCGGTTCATACTCTGGAGAAGCGGTGGTTCGCGCGTTTCAGCGCGCACGATGGAGAATCTGTCGACAGAGAAGCAGTCATGTCATCCTCCAAAAGGAAGGGCATGAGGCGACTCTTTCCGTGCCCGTTCATAAGGGCAAAAACGTTAAACGCGGCACCTTGAGAGACCTGATCCGCGATGCCAAAATGAATGTTGAGGAGTTCATTTCGTATCTTTAAGTTTAAGCCCCGCACAGAGAAGGTACTGAAAAGCAAGAAGGTTAGAAGGTGAGTAAGGATATTTCGGATTGTCTTCACTTTGGTTGTATTCGGATTAGGAAGGTTTTCAGCAACATTGTCAATTGCTTGGCTTATGCGTTTGTAACTTCTCAATAACTGTAGGCATCGGATGCTGATTGGCCCGTCCGTCATTCCCGCATGCTTCTAGTACAAGGATTCATAAATAACCGACAATATGTCTATTCGACAAAACCGCGGCAAATGCCTGCACAATACGGCATCGTTTTTTACGGTTATTTCTGCAGTCCTGTACTACGGAGCTTGTCCGAGAACTTGCACGCCGTCATTCCGGCAAGCTCTTAGCCGGAATCCATCATCCGTAAACCCTTGTTTGGCGCGGGTCTAGATTCCGGCCTAAAGACTGCCGGAATGACGGAAAATTAGACACGAGGCATTCTCGGACAAGCTTCTAGCGGGAATCCGGGAAAACCAGTCTGGATACAGCCTACGCGGGTATGACGAGAAGACCTTAAGCACGCCTCTTTCGTCGAAAGAACGTCGGTTATGGATTGACCGGCATGATTGCAATGCATACAATGCCGGCACAAACGAAGATATAAAGTCGGAAGGAGCATTTTTATGGCGAGTATGACCTTGCGCAATATCGACGATTCTTTAAAGGAAAGCCTTCGCATCCGGGCGGCCGCCAACGGCAGATCCATGGAAGAGGAAGCAAGACAAATTCTGCGCCAGGCTTTGTTGCGAGAAAAATGCGCGGAAGGCATCGGCACGCGAATAGTTCGACGTTTCGCCACTGCGGGCGGTGTCGATCTTCCGACTCCGCCGCGGTCAATACCCCGCCACCCGCCGGATATTGCTGCGGATGATGCGTCGTGATTCTTCTTGATACAAATGTCCTCTCTGAATTGATGCGTCCAGCTCCCGAGCCCCGAGTCGTCCCATGGCTTGACGGTCGTACTGAATCCGAGGTCTGGATCAGCGCAATAACCGTCGCCGAGATTCGCATGGGCATTGCCCTGCTGCCTGAGGGGAAGCGCAAAAGGCTGCTGTTCGATCTGGCTGAGCAAACGTTTCGGGAGGATTTTTCCGACCGATGCCTGCCATTCGATTGCGAAGCGGCCAGGGAATATGCCTTGATAATAGCGGAGCGGATTCGGAAGGGCCGTCCTATCGGTGTTGAAGATGCGCAGATCGCGGCGGTTGCCCGCACCGCTTGCCTTGAATTGGCAACGCGCAATATAAAAGATTTTTCGGATATCGAAAAATTGGTGCTGATCAACCCATGGCGTTGATTCATAAGATTTTTTGAATTTTGAATTTTGAATTTTGAATTTCACGATCCTTAATCTGTGGATAACAGTTTAGCCGCGGATGCACCCCAGAGAAATAAACGGATTTCACGGGGCAAGCGCGGATAAACGCCAGATCATAAAAGACTGAATCAATTGACTGACAAGATCATTGCCGCGGCGTTCAGAGTAGCAAATACCCTGGCGGGCTGCAAATCCGTGCTGAGGATATGAAGTAAAAAGTCCTTATCCGTATAATCTGCGGCAATCTGCGGAATCCGCGGATCCTACTTCATGAAACAATTGCTGCAAAAACTTAAATCCGGCGAAATGAAAGTCATCGAGGTCCCCTGCCCTAACCTCGGCCCGGGCATGGTGCTGGTGCGTAATTTTTATTCCCTTATTTCCAGCGGAACCGAGAGCGGTACGGTGCGCGCCGCCAGAGACAGCCTGATCGGAAAAATTAAATCGCGCCCGCAGCAGGCCAAGCAAGTCCTGGAGGTGATCAAAACCCAGGGGCCGCAAACTGCCTACCGCGCCGTGATGAAAAAGCTCGATGCCTGGTCGCCGTTGGGCTATTCGTGTGTGGGAGAGGTTATTGACCTGGGGTCTGAGGTGACGGGCTTCCAGATTGGCGATTGGGTTGCGTGCGGGGGGCTCAGTGCCTGCCATGCGGAGGTGGTGGCGGTGGCGGTGAATTTGTGTGTGAGGCTGCCGAGGCAGAGCGCAGAGGGAGAGAAGGGGAGAAGGAGAGAAGGTGAGAAGGAGAGAGATAAAGAAGGTAAGAAGTTGAGAAGGTTAGAAGGTGAGAGGGTAAGTGAAGCGGGAGGTAAGAAGTTGAGAAGGTTAGAAGGTGAGAGGGTAAGTGAAGCGGGAGGTGAGAAGGTAAGAAGGTTAGAAGGTCAGAGGGACTGGAACGAGTATCTGAAGTGTGCGGCTTATAATACGCTGGGAGCGATTGCGCTGCAGGGGGTTCGGCAGGCGGACCTGAGGCTGGGCGAGACGTGCGGGGTAATTGGGCTGGGGCTGCTGGGGCAGTTGACTTGTATGCTGCTGAGGGCTTCCGGGGTCCGAGTGATTGGAATTGATGTGAATCCTGCGATGGTGGAGATGGCGCACAATAATTGTGCTGATTTGGCTTTTGAGAGAAGCGAGCCCGGGATTGAAGCGAAGCTCCTTGATTTTACAAATGGGATCGGGTGCAATGGTGTCATCATTACTGCCGCCTCCGATTCGCTGGATCCGGTTAACTTTGCCGGGAGTATTGCACGTAAGCGCGGAACAGTGGTTGTGGTGGGGGCTGTGCCAACGGGATTTGACCGGGAACCGCATTACTATCGCAAAGAACTGAATCTCAAGATGTCCTGTTCCTATGGACCGGGACGATACGATCCTGAATATGAAGAAAAAGGTCGCGATTATCCCGTCGGCTATGTGCGCTGGACGGAGCAGCGCAATATGCAGGCCTTCCAGGAGTTGATCGCGAACGGCAAGGTTGACCCTTCGTATCTGACGACCCATGTGTTTAAGCTTGAGGATGCGCCTAAGGCTTATGATTTGATTTTAGAGAAGTCCGAGCCGTTTGTGGGGATACTGTTGGATTTCGAAAAGGAAAAGACAGTTCGGTTAGCCGCAGATGCACGCAGATTAACGCAGATGGAGAATAAGGGAGACAAAGTAATCAGCGTTCATCGGCGTTTATCCGCGGTTAATCCAGCTGTAGGATTTATCGGTGCGGGTTCCTATGCGCAAAGTCATCTGCTGCCCAATATTCCCAAGACCAGCGATGTTACACTCAAAGGAGTCATGACATCCACTTCGGCCGGTGCGAAGTCGGTTGCCGACCGCTTCGGATTCGAATTCTGTTCGGGAAATGCAGATGAGATTCTGAAGAGTGATGAGATCAACACGGTTTTCATTGCCAGCCGGCATGACAGCCATGGCAGATATGTTGCCGAGGCCCTGCGGGCGGGCAAGCATGTGTTTGTGGAGAAGCCGCTGTGCCTGAATTTCGTCCAATTGGACGAAATTGTTGAATCGTGGAATCGTGCAATCGTGGAATCGAATCAACCACGTTTGGACCCTGGAGATGCAGCTGCAGTTGCCGCAAACAATAGCCTTTCGACCAACGAATCAACATTGCCCGAATCGTGGAATCGTGGAACTGTGGAATCGAAGAACAATTCAACAAATCAACGGTTCAACGATTCAACCAGCCCCCTGCTGATGGTTGGCTACAATCGGCGGTTTGCTTCGCTTTCTAGAATTTTGAAGCAGAAGCTGCAGCAGGGACCGTTTTCGATGATGTATCGAGTGAATGCGGGGTCCGTTCCGCCGGATTCGTGGATACAGGATAAGGAAGTGGGAGGAGGTAGGATTCTGGGCGAGGTTTGCCACTTTGTTGATTATTTGACGTTCCTCAATGGTTCTCTGCCGGTTTTGGTTCAGGCGGTTGCCATGGATGAACCTTTTGGTCATCAAGACACGCTCTCTCTTTCCATAAGATATTCGAACGGTTCGATCGGCGCTATTCAGTATTTTGCCAACGGATCCAAGGAATTGCCGAAAGAGTATGTAGAAGTATACAGCCACGGTACGATTGCTGTCTTGAAAGATTTTCGGGAGTTGCAGATCTTCAGCAAAGGGAGGCCCTTTAAAAAGAAGCTGCTCACTCAGGACAAAGGGCAGAAGGAGGAGGTGAAGCGGTTCATCGAAGCGCTGCGGGATGGAAAGGAAGCGCCTATACCTTTGGATGAAATTTTAAGCACATCGAATGTCTGTTTTGCCATCCTGGAATCGTTGAGGACGGGGAGTTCTGTAATTTTGAATTCTTAGTTTTTAATTTTGAATTGAGAGCAGCTAATAGAATTCACAGACATATCGATTCACGGGTTCGAATATCTTATACTCTTTATCCGATGCTCGCCACTGGCAGTAAAATTTCTAACCACGAGAGTTGCCGTTAAGTTGCATGTGGTGTATATTTTTGGTTGCAGATAACGCAGTCAAAAGGTTCTATCATGAAAAGAAAAGTTGCATTCACACTGCGGTTTGATCCGGAACTTTACGAGCGGGTCAAGAAAGCCTCTCGGCGCGATGGGCGCAGCGTAACCGCTTTTGTCCAGGAGGCTGTGGCTGGAAAACTAGCAGAAAAAGAAGCTGAATCATTATACCAGGCTTTCTCAATTGCCGGGAAAGACGCATCAGAAGCGGACGTCGAATTTGCCAGAGAGGCTCAACGAGAGGTATTGTCGGAGGATGAGTAAAGAAGTCCGACGAGGCGACATCTGGCTTGTTGATTGGTCTCCCGGCCGTGGCTCCGAGCAGTTCGGCATTCGGCCCGCGGTAGTCATTCAGACCGATGCCGCCAACCTAAACCCGCGCTATCCGAACACGATTGTCCTAACCTTGAGCACCAAAGGCAAAGCAGTTCCTTTCCATGTGTTAGTTGAGCCATCAGAAAGCAACGGACTGACAGAGAAGTCATTCGTTAAATGCGAGCAGGTACTGACAATCTCCAAAGACCGGCTTTTCCGGAGACTTGGTCAGATCGAAGACGAGACCCTCACGTCTGTGGCCACCTCGATTCGTTTGGTGCTGGAGGTTTAAGGAATGTTGAATCTTGGATCGGAATAGTTGAACCCCAAGACCGCAAGTGCACAAAGTAATTCAAAATTAAAAATTCAAAATTAAAAATTATTTTGCTTCGTATTAAGAAGGCCTCTTTCGGCGAACTGGTCCACCGGTTGCGGGAGGCGCTGTTCATCCGGCGGGTTGCAAAGAGTCCAGAGTCTTTTTTCAGTTCTTTGAATCCGGTTCATGAGGCGCGTTTGGAGGCACTTTGTCTGCCACGCTGGATTGAGACGGGGGGCGGACCTGATCCGGCGACGATTCTTGCCGGCTGGGCGGCTTCTTTAGGAGTTGATAAACGGCAGATCGAGGCTTTTGAGGAGCGCTTTCGATATTCGCTGTTTCCAAAGGTGAATGCATCCTGCGGCGATCCCGACATCCGGGCGGTCTGGGAAACCGGTCGGCTCCAGCATTTGACTCGCCTGCTGCACGAAATCCGAGAAAATCCGGAATCGGAGCACGCTGACAAGATAAGAGATTTCGTCCGGCAAAAGCTGCTTGCATGGATTGAGCTTAACCCAACGCCATACGGTCCGCACTACATGTCGGCCATGGAGTGCGGGCTCAGAATCCCGGTTTTTATGGCAGCGCTGAAAATCCTGGATAATTGGACCAATGGCGAACGCACATCCATTTTAGAGGCGATTTACCAACATGCGTGGCTGACTGCCAAGCGGCTTTCACTTTATTCTTCGCTTGGCAATCACACGGTGGCCGAATGCGCAGGTCTGGTCTTTGCCGGCGGGCTGTTCAAAAATGATTTATTGGCGCAGCAGTGGCTCGCAACGGGCATCCGCCTCCTGGAACGAGAATCTCGCCATCAGATTCTTGACGATGGCGGCCCGGCGGAACAATCGTTAAGCTATCATCGATTTGTTTTGGATCTTTACTGGCTGGCAGTAGATTTTCTCGAAACGAACCGATTTCACGATTGCACTTACCTGCGAGAGCGGCTCCAAAAGGGGGAACAATTCCTGGGTGAGCTCGCCGTTTCAAGCGGCAAGCTTCCAGCAATCGGGGACAGTGACGATGGACATGCCGTTGCTCCCGGATTGGGCCCCGTAAGAGGAGGCTTTGTCGGCTGCAAAGTTCATCATCCGGAATTCAGTGTGAGGACTTTCGATCAGTCCGGGTACTCCGTCGTCAAACTGCCCGACCGCGTGCAAATGACCTTCGATCATGGTCCGCTCGGCATGGCCCCCCTTTACAATCATGGTCATGCCGATGCTCTGTCCGTGCTTCTCTACAAGAACGGCCTGCCGTTTCTGATCGATCCGGGTACTTACAGGTACAATGGAGCAGAAGACTTCAGGGCCTACTTCAAAGGAACACGCGCCCACAACACAATCGCAGTGGACGGCCGGGATCAGGCCCAACAGGTCACGGGATTTATTTGGGAGAAACCGTATGGCGTCCATGGGTTCGAGAAGAGTGAATCCGAGGATCGAATTGTACTCTCGGCCGCGCATGACGGCTATAAGCGGCTGTCAAAACCTGTAATTCATACTCGAAGAATCGAGTTTTACGATTCCGGCTTCTGCGTGTTGCGCGATACGTTTTCCGGCAGAGGAGTGCATGACTTTGAAATCAATTTTCATCTCCATCCGGATGTGAGGATTATGCGAGTGGCATCGTTGCAGGATAAGACCGGAGAATGGTTTGTGCTTGAAAACCGGCAGGTGCGCATCTTCCTTAAGCTGCTTGAAGGGACCTTTGAGGTGATTCGCGGGCAGCAGGATCCACTGCTTGGCTGGTATTCTGCCGCCTATGGAGATATTCGCGAAACCGCGGTGCTCCACTGCAAGCGTTGTGGACGGCCTGAAGAGATCTGCTTTGAGACGATCGTCTGCTATGATGACAAATAGCGAAACCACCCAAAGATACACGGTCTTGAACATCTGGGCGGACGCCGTCAGTATGGAACAGGCCTTGGCAAAAGTTTCCGAATTCGTTGAGGGCCGCAATGGCGGTTCGCCCAAACGTTTGCACACCATTTTTGCCGCTAACCCGGAAAAGAATTTTTCCGTTCCCAAGGATCCTCTTCTATACAGTCTATTCAAGAGCGCCGATCTGTTGGTGCCGGACGGGATCGGCCTGGTGCTGGCCTTGAAAACGCTCTACGGAGTCAGGCTCAAGCGGGTGCCGGGCTGCGAGCTCATGCAAAACGTCTGTGCTCTGAGTGCCGACAGAGGCTATAAGATTTTTATCTACGGCGCGCGCGAAGAGGTCAACCAGCGGGCAGTCGAGAGCCTCAGAGAAAGATTCCCCGGAATCCAAATCGTTGGCAATGTGAACGGCTACCTGCCCGAAGACAAAATGGCGGACCTTGTCGAACAGATCAACCGATCCGGGGCTCAAATTCTTTTTTTGGCTCTGGGTTCTCCCAAGCAGGAACAGTGGATATCGAAGTACGGAGCGAATCTTAAGTCTGTCAAGGTCTGTCAGGGAATCGGCGGCACACTTGATGTGCTGGCGGGAACTGTGGAGCGCGCCCCGGAAGTCTTTTGCAGCCTCGGATTGGAATGGCTCTACCGCTTGGTTACTGAACCGAAGCGGCTGCGAAGGCAGTTGGTGCTGCCGGTTTTTGCCTGGCAGGTTCTTAGAGAGAAATTTAGCCGCAGATAAACGCAGACATGTTAGAGGGATAGAGGGTTAGAAGGATAGAGGGATAGAGGGATAGAAGGATAGAGGGATAGAGGGATAGAGGGATAGAGGGATAGAGGGATAGAGGGATAGAGGGATAGAGGGATAGAGGGATAGAGGGATAGAGGGATAGAAGGATAGAGGGATAGAGGGATAGAGGGATAGAGGGATAGAAGGATAGAAGGATAGAAGGATAGAAGGATAGAAGGATAGAAGGATAGAAGGATAGAAGGATAGAAGGATAGAAGGATAGAAGGATAGAAGGATAGAAGGATAGAAGGATAGAAGGATAGAAGGATAGAGGGATAGAGGGTTGGTGAACCAAAAGAAATCTCATATTCGGCATTTTCGGGATTTGGCGGTTTATCAGAGGGCGTTTGCTGCGGCGATGTTGATATACACATTGACCAAGCAATTTCCAGCCGAGGAGAAGTATTCGCTGGTTGATCAGATTCGAAGAGGATCAAGGTCGGTTTGCTCCAATTTGGCTGAAGCCTGGCGAAAAAGGCGGTATCTCGCTGTGTTCAAGAATAAAATAACCGATGCGATGCAGGAGGCATCAGAAACACAGTGCTGGTTGGAGTTTTGCCTTGCCTGCAAATACATTGACGAACAGACTTTTCAAACGCTGGATCAAGAGTACGAAGAAATCATCGCTATGCTGAGCTCGATGGAGTTCAACGCAAAAAAGTTCTGCTACTAACCTTCTCTCCTTCTGATCTTCTTTCCTTCTTATCTAAAACTCGAGTGAGGCAAAAATTGAAGGTTCTTAACGTCGTCGGCGCAAGGCCGAACTTCATGAAGATGGCCCCCATCATCGAGGCTATGAACCGCTATCCGGACACGTTCCGGCATTTGCTGGTGCACACCGGCCAGCACTATGATGAACTTATGAGCCGCGCTTTTTTCCAGGATCTCGGCATGCCGCGGCCGGATATCGATCTTGGGGTCGGGTCGGGCAGTCATGCCGAACAGACCGCAAAGATCATGGTCGAATTCGAAAAGGTGTGCCTGCGGGAAAAACCTGATCTGGTCATTGTGGTGGGCGACGTCAATTCCACCATGGCCTGCACCATCACCGCCAAGAAGCTGGGCATCAAGGTGGCGCATGTGGAGGCGGGACTGCGGAGCCGCGATATGAGCATGCCGGAAGAAATCAACCGGCTGTGCACAGACGTGCTGTGTGATTACTTGTTCACCACGGATCGGTTTGCCAATGAAAATCTGAAGAAGGAAGGGGTGCCGGAAGAAAAGATCTTCTTTGTCGGCAATGTCATGATCGATACGCTGCTGAAGCATAAAAAAATGGCAGAGAGCATCGGGCTGAGAGAGCAGTTGGGCCTGCAGCCGCATGGCTATGCGACTTTGACTCTGCACCGGCCGTCCAATGTGGACGATGAAAATACGTTGCGGGGTATTTTAGACGCACTGATCGAGATTGCCAACCATATGCCGATCGTTTTCCCCATCCATCCGCGCACGAGAAAAATGGTCGAACAGTTCGGACTAAGCGGCTACCTCGGTAACAGCGCCCGTCCGAAAGGACTGTGGGCGTGCGAGCCTCTGGGATACCTGGAATTTTTGCATCTGAATATGCATGCCAAAATGCTTTTGACCGACAGCGGCGGGCTGCAGGAGGAAACAACAGTCCTAGGTGTGCCCTGCATCACCTTGCGCGAAAATACCGAACGGCCGATTACATGCACCGAAGGAACCAACGTGATCGTCGGCAACAAGCAAGATCGGATTCTCGAAGCCGCGAGCGAAGTGATCGAGGGTCGGAGGCGAGTCGGGAAGATCCCCGAGAAATGGGACGGAAAGGCCGCGGAAAGGATTGTGGAGGTGATGGCGCGGAGCGCATGGCGCTGTTGATTCGTTGAATCGTGGAACCGTTGAAGGGTTGGATCGAGAGAAACGCTAAGAACGCCTGTTATTAGTTATTGGTTATCAGGCCAGGGGCGATAAAAAAGCAATTGCGAATTTCGAAAAGAAAAGGACAAAAACATAAAAGACATGGCGGATTCCGAAATGAACTGGCGCGGCTCCGGTTATTCGAAGACTTTAAGAGCATGTAGGTCTTGAGTTTATGGCAGAAGACAGCTTACAAGAATATGCATTGTCGGTCTTTCTGGAACGTTTTGGAGCGGTCGTCCTGGAAGCCACATCACAATCCTTGCCGCATGAAATGTTCGTGCGGGTGACAGTAAACCAGTTGACGCAAGAAATGCAGGTGTTGGCACGGGCGTTAGAGGGAGAATTTGAAGAACTGGGGAGGCGGGTTTGGGTGAGAGTAATTGAAGCTCAAATCAAAGGTGAAAGCTGAAAGGGGAAAAGCAAGATAGATCTCCGCCATCCCGCATATCAAAATGACGGATCTAAAAAGCCACCGCGCGTCACGATTCTGACCGCGGTGGCTTTTTTGTTGCTTCAACCTCCAATGTACTCCCCTGTAGAGCAAGGAGTCGTAAGTTCTATGCTGTTTTTGAACCAGGCTAGTGCTAACAGCCATTAAAGCCTTTGTTGCTGCTTGCGCATCAACTGCCAAACCTTTTGTTTGGCGCAAACGAGAAGTAAAATGGTGCACCCTTACAGATACCGCCGTCAATTTAAGCGATTTAGCCGCGGATGCACGCAGATAAACGCGGAGAAAAAGTAAAACTCGTCTGGGCGCCGTTATCTGTTATCAGTTATCCGTTATCGGAGGAAAGGCGAGCGGCTAGGGGCGAGAAGCGACGTAAAGCGCATGGCGCAGAGCGGCAAGCGCATGGCGCTGTTGAGTCGTTGAATCGAGGAAGCGTGGAGGAGGGAAATGCGTCTGTTATCGGTTAACCGTTAATTGTTGATGGGAAAAACACGAATAAAGAAGGCACTGAGCAAATTTTCACAGATTAAAACATAAAGAATCGATGGAATCGGTGGATGATAATCTCTTGGCGCATTTATAGAGCAATTGACCGAAACCGTTGGTATGTATATACTCTTTGTGTATACTTATAACAGGAGGTGATAACCTGTGGCCACAGCAAAAGTGTTTCGATCAGGAAACTCCCAGGCGGTAAGATTGCCAAAGGAATTTCAAATGGAGGCGAGCGAGGTTGAAATTTTCAAGCAAGGTGATGACATTGTGTTACGCCCGAGACCTAAAACCTGGGAGGAATACTTTAGCAAAGCCAGGCGATTCACTGATGACTTTCCAGACAGGATCGAAGATACGCTCCCCGAAGAAAGAGAAGAAATGTGATTCGTTACCTCCTGGACACCAACACCTGCATCCATCTGATTAAGCATCGTCCTGAGCCTTTACGCCTTAGATTGTCTTCAGTGTCCGTTGGCGAGATCGCCATATCCAGTATCGTAAGCGCCGAGCTTTGGTACGGGGTGGCCTTTTCCCTTAAAAGAAAACAGAACGAGGCGGCTTTACAGGATTTTCTGCAGTATGTCGACGTGCTGGATTGGCCCAAAGAGGCAGCTCTGGTCTATGGGAAGATCCGGGCCGAGTTGAGAAGAAAGGGAACTCCCATCGGTGCGATGGACCTTTTGATAGCCGCTCATGCTAAGTATTTGGAGACTGTTTTGGTCACCGATAATCACAATGAATTTGCACGCGTTCCTGGTCTCAAGATCGAGAATTGGGTGAGTCGGTGAATGGATGAGTCGGGTTTCTGTGGGCGCTGACGCGCGGTTGTCTGTTATCAGTTATCTGATATGAAGAGCTTGGGTTTGTGACGTCGACTTTTGAGGAAGCTGAGGCGCTGCGTGCTGGTGAATCATACAAGCTGCAAGCTCAAAGCTCAAAGCTGAAAGGAATAGTGCAAGAAGAGAAGCGGGAAGCGGAAAAGGCGGAAGAGACTGTTGAAGAGTTGAAGCGTGGAAGCGTTGAATTGAGAGAAACGCCTGGGAATGGTATCCGCAGTGTTATTATTGTGACGAATCCGATTTACAGCCGGCGGGTGAAGCAAGAAGGTGAGAAGGTGAGAAGGTGAGAAGGTGAGAAGGTGAGCCCTCGCCGTTTGCTCCATTTAAGAGCTTGGCTTGGGAGAGGATCTCGGTCAGAGGGAAACCCTGTAGATATGCTCCAGGTCTTGACAGCAATCAGAAATCGAACAATCTCAAAATGTTGCGAGCACCATGCAACACACGTTCTATGCGAATGCTCTCGGC
This sequence comes from uncultured delta proteobacterium, assembly GCA_963781715.1. Classification (GTDB taxonomy): domain Bacteria; phylum Desulfobacterota; class Syntrophobacteria; order Syntrophobacterales; family Syntrophobacteraceae; genus Desulfoferrobacter. Next base: position 926,795 of record CAWAGW010000010.1, on the reverse strand, counting down.
GTCGCAAGTATAGGAAATCACATAACGTCTGAAGGGGACCATGCGAATGCCTGCTCCCAATTCCGGTCGCAATGGCGCTGCCATTGGGTTCATCGCAATCTTTGCACACCGCTGCCGCATCTCTCGAATGAAGGAAACAGCTCGTCTGGGATTGTCACGCGCGATGTAATCACCGATTTCCTCAAGATCAGCCTCGGCCATAGGAGAGAATACGCATTGCATAGCGCCGCTCATTGGCTCGTCGTTTGATCGCTATATTTCGCCTCAAGCCGATCAAGCACTTCATTGGCCGGGACGCTTGCACCACTGTCCATACCTCTCTGGATCTGCGCCCCGATAGCTTTGATCTGCGCCTGTCGTAACTGTTCTCGCTCTTCCAAGAGCCGCAAGGCGTCCCGAATAACCTCGCCGGCGTTATTATAACGACCGCTTTCGACCTGCCGCTTAATAAATCGTTCGAAGTGTGAGCCGACGGCATAGCTTGATGGCATAACGTCCTCCTTGGTCCGAAAATATCTAATCTTAGCAATTTCTGATAACACCGGCACGGCTCAAAGACAAGCAGAGATTCTTTATTGTCCTGTCAGATATGATTCTTGCACAAAAGGCTCAAATCGTATTTAACAGGGTAAAAAGGCTTGGAGGAAGCGGAGGTATCCAGCGGTTTTCAAAAATAAGGTCACTGACGCCATGCAGGAAGCTTCAGAAACACAATGCTGGCTCGAATTCAGCCTTGCATGCAGCTATATCGATCAAACCACATTCGATCAACTCGACCAAGAATATGAACAAATCATTGCCATGCTGAACTCTATGGAATTTAATGCTAAGAAATTCTGCTACTAACGGCCATGACCGGCAAGCCGGTCACAACGAAGCATGAGAATCGCTTGAGTATATCTGATAATGGTTTGGCTTCATTCTGAATTCTGGCTCCTGAATTCTGTATTCTCATATAAACCAACTACAAAAACCAACCTTCTTACCTTCTTACCTTCTTACCTTCTTGCTCTTGCCAGCCTATCGCCTTTCGCCCTTAATAAATCTTGGACTGTGAAGCTGGATCGGCAGGTGTTGTCGGAAAAGAGTGAAGTCCTTATCGATGGTCAGAATAGGTATTGAATGCACGTGTGACAAAGCACAGATCAAAAAATCGGTGTTCGAGCCCTGAATTCCTTTCTTCCGACTAATGTTAAAGAACTCAGCCGCCCTTTCGTGATCCAAACGCGTTAGAGTTAGGTCTTCAAATGCACGCAATCTGTCGCGCACCGATTTAAACTGGACCTCGAATTTTATCCCGGAAAGCAGTTCCTGGCGGATTGGACCGATCATCTGAACCCGCAATTCTTTGATCAACTCTCGCAGTTCTAACTCGAATGGATCGTCAGCAACCTCTTTACGCCGCAATGCCAAAGACCACACGCAGGTATCAACCAGAATTTTCATTCCCTTTTCCTCTGCTCCTTGTAATCATAATCCGGCTCATACTCCACAGTGCCAAACAAGCTGAAAACCTCCAGCTGCCTGCGCCTCTCTATATATTCTTTAAGAGCCTCCGAGACCGCTGCCTTTTTGGTCCGATGACCGCCTATTTTGCGGGCTTCCTCAATCAATTTGTCGTCGATGGCAAGATTTGTTGGCATTTCAGTCCTCCGGCATAAAGTTTTTAAGTTTTTATAATGGCTTATTCTACACACCGTAATGTGTGAAAGCAAGATCATAGGAGTGTTGAAAAGCACTTCGTGCTGTTGAATCGCACTTTGTGCTGTTGATCCGTTGATTCGAGGAACCGGTAATCCGATACGATACGGCGCATGGCTTTGCGCATTGTGATCGGCTTCACCCGTATGACAAATCGGCCAAGTTTAGGATGGCCACCCAAGACTATAATGAAGCCCTCACCTTCGCCATTGATGATATAGTAAGTAATTGGCAGGCGTATCGAAGGAGATTTGAAACATGGCTCAAAAGAAAGTAAGCGCCCGTAAGCGTATAGTGGAACAAAATATCCAATTGGGTGGCAAGATTATGAAGTTCCTAATGGACAACCCGCAGGTATTTGTTTCTCTTCCGGAGAATTTTGAGTTGGTGATTTTGCCGGAAGATGATCCGGATATTCGGCAGTATAATTTGGAGCTTCTTGACAAATATGGCAGCGAGGGAAAACCTGTGGTATTTGCCCGAATTCAGGCGCATCCTGAGAATCTCAATACACAAATAAAGCCGAGTATATTTGTCCCGGTTCATGTCGCAGCGTAGTATCTGCTATTAGTTATTGGGCCAGAGGCGATAAAAAGCTGAAAGCTCAAAGCTGAAAGGGCAATAAAAGCAGTTGAAATGTTGAAATGTTGAAAAGTTGAATTGGGCATTTTGTTAGTTTTAAGTTTTAGGTTTTAAGTTTTAAGATGAAATGTAGTTGGGAATAGATCAGATGGCATATGGATCATTTGAGGATTTGGAGGTTTGGAAGAGGTCATGTAGATTGGCTGTTCGGGTATATGAGATCCTCAAGGATTGCAGGGATTATGGGTTTAAGGATCAGATGACCCGCTCTGCAGTGTCGATCTCAAGCAATATAGCTGAGGCGCCGAGCGTGATTCGATAGCCGAATTCATCCGATTTGTTCATATTGCGAAGGGTTCTGCTGCCGAGTTGAGAACTCAGATTTATATCGCGGGTGAGATTGGTGTTATAAATGGAGAAGTGAGGAAAGAATTAGTTCAGAGCTTAAGTCTATATCATCGATGCTCCATGCACTCATCAAATCACTAAAATCAAAATCACTTCGTAAAACTTAAAACCTAAAACTTAAAACGATCCCTCCCTGGTTCTGGGTTCTGGGTGCTTGGGCCGTTGAAGAGCACTGCGTGCTGTTGACACCTGAGAAAGTCGGCCAAACATTGTTGGAGGCCGATATTCTTCTCGTTGAATTTAAAGAGGGAACTCCTGTCGATTCTATCGACCTTAAGGAAGGGATTATTCTTCATTTGGATACAACAGGGGATCCTATCGAAATGGAGATACTGGATGCTTCCAAGTCTGTGAAAATGGACGAGTTCAGTATCCAAATTCCAACGGTAGCTGAAAAGCGGGCAGCAGTATGAGAATCGAGAAGTGCCCGTTATCTGTCATTGGACCATAGGCGAGGGGCTGGGGCCGACAGATACTGTTGAACCGTGGAATCGAGGAAGCGAGTGCGCTGGTGCGCAGTTATCGGTTATTAGTTATCAGTTATTGGTTAATCGGGGAAAGGCCGGAGGGACTGTTGATTCGTTGATTCGGGAAAAGCGCCTGGGAATGGTATCCGCAGTGTTATTATTGTGACGAATCCGATTTACAGCCGGCGGGCGAAGTGGGTGTTTGAGAAGGTTTTGAATGACAATTTCGGATTGCGGATTTCGGAAAGGAAAAGCGAGAAAAGATTGAGATTCAGGTGGCGACGGTTGAATACGACAGCTACGATTCCAGGGAATGGTGGAAAACCGAGGCGGGGTTGATTGCGGTGAATAATGGATGGATAAAGATGGTTTATTACTTCTTCAAGTACTAAACTGCTATCCACAGATTTCACAGATTTTCACGGATTAGAAATTACGAAATCCGCGTTCATCTGCGTTTATCTGCGGCTGATAAAATTTTGCGATGAAGCAAATCCTACAAAATCTTAAAACTGGAAAGACCGAACTGGCTGAAGTGCCCTGCCCCGCCGTGAAGCCAGGACACCTGCTCATTCAAAGCCGGGTTTCCCTGATATCTGCCGGTACAGAGCGCATGCTGGTTGATTTCGGCAAAGCAAACTTGATCGATAAGGCTCGCCAGCAGCCGGATAAGGTTCGCCAGGTGCTGGATAAGATTCGAACCGACGGGTTGGCTCCGACGCTGGAGGCGGTGCGCAGTAAGCTCGATCAGCCGGTGGCGCTGGGGTATTGCAACGTTGGCACTGTCGTACAGGCGATGGGCGAGGGGCTAGAGGCGAGGGAAGAAAGTAGAGCGGGATTAGGGATTAAGGATTATGGATTAAGCGATGGAGAAGCTGAAAGCTCAAAGCTGAAAGCTCAAAGCAATGAAGAGCTTGAGAAGGAAAGAAGGTTAGAAAGTGAGAAGGTGAGCCAGAATTGTGAGACTGGTGCGGGCTTTCCTTCTGATCTTCTTTCCTTCTTACCTTCTATGTACACACCAGGCGAGAGAGTGGTGAGCAATGGGGCGCATGCGGAGGTGGTGTGCGTGCCGATGAATCTGTGCGCGAAGGTGCCGGATGGGGTGAGTGACGAAGAGGCAGCATTCACGGTGGTCGGGGCGATTGCGCTGCAAGGCATTCGGCTGGCTCAACCCACTTTGGGGGAATGCTTTGTGGTCACCGGGCTCGGGTTGATTGGGCTGATTACGATGCAGCTGCTGAAGGCGAATGGCTGCAGGGTTTTGGGGATCGATTTTGATTCGGGGAAGTGCGAGCTGGCTCGGAGCTTTGGGGCCGAGACGGTCGATCTCAGTAAAGGCGAAAATCCGGCTGCTGCGGCTGAAATCTTTTCCCGCGGCCGAGGTGTGGATGGGGTCATCATCACGGCAGCCACCAAAAGCAGCGAGCCGGTGCACCAGGCAGCCGTCATGTGCCGCAAGCGCGGGCGCATTGTATTGGTGGGAGTGACTGGCCTCGAATTGTCGCGGGATGATTTTTATAAGAAAGAGCTTTCCTTTCAGGTGTCCTGCTCCTATGGTCCGGGGCGCTACGATCCCGAATACGAAGAAAAGGGGCACGACTACCCGGTGGGCTATGTGCGCTGGACCGAGCAGCGAAACTTCGAGGCGTTCCTTGACTTGCTGGCGGCCGGAAAGATTGACGTGAAGCCGCTGATCAGCCATAGATTTTCCATTGATGAGGCCGAGAAGGCGTATGAGTTGCTGGGCGGCAGTGAGCCGTGCCTGGGGATACTTCTGGATTTCGGATTTCGGATTTCGGATTTCGAAAAGCATAGGACGGTTCAGTTAGCCGCAGATGCATTATTTCAAGAAGGAAAGAAGGTTAGAAGGTTAGAAGGAGAGAAATTAAGAAGGAAAGAAGATCAGAAGGAAAAAAGGTTAGACGGAGAAACGGCAGTGGATGGTGAATGCCACCCCCCCTATCCTTCTCACCCTCTTTCCTTCTCACCTTCTGACTCACAAGCCTTCTCACCTTCTGAGCGTCAACCGTTCTCACCTTCTCCAAAAGTGAGTGTTGGGTTTATCGGCGCGGGCAACTATGCCGGGCGGGTGCTCATGCCGGCCTTCAAAAAGGCAGGGGCAACGCTGCATTCGGTTGCCAGCAGCGGCGGCGTATCGGCGGTCCATTACGGCAAGAAGTTTGGATTTCGTGAGGCGACCACAGATGTAAGCAGTCTTTTGGAAAGCGATGAAATCAACGCAGTAGTCATTGCCACCCGGCACAATACGCATGCTCGACTGGTATGCGAGGCACTGCGGGCGGGCAAGCATGTCTTTGTGGAGAAGCCGCTGTGCCTGAATTTCGTCCAGTTGGACGAAATTCAGGCAGTTTTAGGTTTTAAGTTTTATGTTTTAAGCGACGGCGAAAAGGCTCAAACCTCTCCTTCTCACCCTCTTTCGTTCTCACCTTCTCCGCTTTTAATGGTTGGTTTTAATCGGCGGTTTGCGCCGCAGATCGTGAAGATGAAGGAACTGCTCAGCTCAATTAGGGAGCCCAAAAGTTTCGTTATGACCGTCAATGCAGGCACCATTCCGAAAGAACACTGGACCCAGGATCCGGAGGTCGGAGGGGGGCGGATTATCGGGGAGGCGTGTCATTTTGTGGACTTGCTGAGGTTTTTGGCCGCAAGTGAAATAGCGGCGATAGGCGATGGGCAATGGGCTATAGGCAAAATAACCATGAAGTCCGGGTTGGGGGATACGGTTACGATTAATCTGCGGTTTGAGGATGGGTCGTTTGGGACGATTCACTACTTTGTCAATGGGCACAAGGCTTTGCCCAAGGAGCGGCTCGAAGTCTTTTGCGGCGGACGGGTGCTGCAGCTGGACAACTTCAGGAAGATGAGAGGCTACGGCTGGCCTGGATTTAAGAAAATGAACCTTTGGCGGCAGGACAAGGGGCAGGAAGCATGTGTGAGGGCATTTGTTGAGGCGCTGAAAAGCGGCGGTCCGAGCCCTATTGCGTTTGATGAAATTGTAGAGGTGAGCCGGGTGACATTGAATTTAGCCGCAGATGGACGCGGATGAACGCAGATAAAAGAAAACGATCCACAGATTACATAGAGTAACGCAAAAGGCGAGGAGGCTCGGAAGCGAGGAGGCCGGGAGGCCGGACAATTCGCTTCTAAAAGATATGCATCCAAACATCCCAGCTTGCAAGCATCCTGGCCTCCCAGCACACCAGTATCCGCAGACTATGTGCAAAGGCCTATTAAAATCATTCCCCTTGCAAAGAAGAAGCTGCAGCAAAGAGGGATAGAGGAATCGTGGGTCGTCGAAACGATAAGAGCACCTGAACAGATCGTCGAAGGACATGGCGGACGCTCTGTTGCTCAGAGAAAATATGAGCTTGGAGGCAAGCAATACCTGTTACGGATTGTCTTCGAAGATAAGACAGGTTACTTACTTGTTGTAACTGCCTATTTGACTTCATAAATAGCACGCTATTGGAAGGAGTAAAGGAAGGTGAAGGTAGAGTATGACTCCACGAACGACCTGATGAACATCGAGTTCCTTCCAGGCGAGCCTATTGCTGAATCGATGGAAGTAGATGGGATAATTATCGATTATGCTGAAGATGGCAGTATTGTCGCGATTGAAATTCTAGACGCCGCCAAAAGAACGCGCATTGATTCTTCGAGTGAGCTCGATTTTTCAGTCACAAAGGAATCCGCTGCTGGATAAATCAGTCCGCAGATTACGCATATTATTACGAATAGCTCTGATTTTGCCGCAGATGCACACCCCAGAGAAATCAGCACCGCATTTCACGGGCCACGCCCCAGTGGAATCAGGGGCTGCGCATTCCACGGGGCAGGCCCCGGTGGAATAAGATGCTGGCCGTTCCACGGGGCAGGCACAGATTCCAATTGTCCCAAGTCGCCCTCTATTTTCATACTCTAAGATACCTCAAGCCAAAGCAGATAGTTTATAGAGTTTGGTATCTTTTACGTAGATTATGGCGGCGAATTACCCGGCACGAGTACCCTCTTTTTATCCCCAGGAGTTCACGGCGGCTGTCGTTGGTTCCCTCGATTCCTCGAGCTAAATCCCTTGATAGAAATTCGTTTACCTTCTTAAATCTCACAAAATCTTTCGATGGCCTCACGGCAATGCTCGATTCCGGCTTTCGCCGGAATGACAATACCGAGTTCATAAACCAGACTTCCGTCGACTGGAACACCTCCGACTTCGGCAAGCTCTGGTGCTACAACCTCAATTATTTTGATTTCTTGAACCAGGAGGCGATGACAAAGGAGCAGGGCCTCTCTCTGATCCATGATTATATCAATCAACTGGAGTCACCTCTTGCTTACTCCTTACTCCTTAATCCTTACTCCTTGTCCCTAGATCCCTACCCTACTTCGCTGCGGATCATCAATTGGATCAAATTCATCACCCGGCATGGAGTGCAGGACCAGTACATCGATGCGAGCCTATATGCTCAGGCAAGAATACTGCTCGACAACCTGGAATACCATTTGATGGGCAACCACCTGCTTGAAAATGGATTTGCTCTTCTCTTTGCCGGCGTCTACTTCAACGATCAAGAGATCTTTCGAAAAGCGCGCGAGATAGTTTCGGCCGAATTGGTTGAACAGGTCCTGCCGGACGGTGGTCACTTCGAGCTCAGCCCCATGTACCACCAGATTATTCTCGACCGACTGCTCGATTCCATCAATCTGCTGCAGAATAATGGAGGGCAGAGTTCGCTCCCCCCCTTCAGCAAAACGAAAGGCAATACGGTTCCCCCCTTTAGCAAAGGGGGGTCAGGGGGGATTTGTCCACTGCACGCTGAAATCCCCCTAAATCCCCCTTTAAAAAAGGGGGACTTTGGAGCGTGCCCGCTTGGGCCAAAAGAGGACTTTAGGGAAAGCTCCATTTTGGGAGACGAGGGCTTCTTTGAATTGCTAAGAAAAAAGGCATCCCTCATGCTCGGATGGCTCCGGCAAGTGACTTTTTCCAACGGCGCTATCCCACTTTTGAACGATGCCGCATACGGTATCGCCCCATCGACTCAGCAACTCTTTGATTATGCAAAAAGGCTGAACGTGCGGGAGCAATCTGTTCCCTTGGGTGCAAGCGGCTACCGCAAGATTTCACGCGGCGGCTATGAAATGATTCTCGATGTGGGAGCCATCGGTCCCGACTATATTCCCGGACATGCCCACAGCGACACGTTCAGCTTTGTGTTGCACCTCGACGGCCGGCCCTTGCTAGTGGACACCGGCACATCGACTTACGAGACGGGCAAACTGCGCACCGGCCAAAGATCAACCGCCGCACACAACACCGTGATGCTCGATGATGTCGAGCAAAGCGAAGTGTGGGGAGCATTTCGGGTGGCTCGACGAGCTTATGTCCAACAGCTGACAGAAAACGCCGATTCTATTTCTGCGGTGCACAACGGATACCGCAAGATTGGTGCGACCCACCGCAGGGAATTTCGATTTTCCGAGGACGAAATCTTAATAGCGGATGACATTTCATCGGCAAGTAGTCATAAGTGCCGCGTGTTTCTTCATTTTCATCCCGATGTAGAGGTGGTTCTCAGAGGCAAAGAAATAGCCGCGAACGGAACGAGGATTGTTTTACAAGGTGCATCCAACGTAGAGGTGCAGAACTACCAATATGCACCTGAGTTCAATCGGCTGATTCCAGCTCGAGTTGCCGTCGTCGAGTTTCTGGGCAAATTAAAGGTTTTCATTTATCCGCAGATTACGCAAAAGGCTGGGAGGCGGGGAGGCCAGGAGGCTGAAAGCCTAGAAAGCATTGAGCATCCTTGCTTCCCAGCTTCCTAGCCTCCGAGCTTAGAGCAGACTATGAAGGAAGATCGATGGAAGAGCCTGGAAGTGTGGACGCTGGCCGATGCCTTGGCTTTCAAAATCTATCGGATAACCAAAGGCTTTCCAAGAGAAGAAATGTTTGGGCTGACATCGCAATTGAGACGGGCTGCACTATCCATACCTACGAATTTAGTGGAAGGATACTCCAGAAAGGGAGACAAGACTCTAGGATACTTTGTAAACATAGCTCTGGGTTCGTTGGCAGAGACCAAATATTTGATGGATTTTGCTCATCGTCTGGGCTATTTGGACAAGGGTGAATATGATTCTTTCGTGACAGACGCTGAACTCCTTGGCAAAAAGCTCTGGCGCTTCTATGAAAAGGTGAAAGGCTAGGAGGCTAGGAGGCTTGGAGGCGAGGAGGCTTGGAGGCTAGGAGGCTTGGAGGCTAGGAGGCTTGGAGGCCGCACAATTTGCTTCTATACAGTATGCATCCAAACATCCCAGCTTCCCAGCATCCCAGCATCCCAGCATCCCAGCATCCCAGCATCCCAGCATCCCAGCATCCCAGCATCCCAGCTTCCCAGCATCCCAGCATCCCAGCTTCCCAGCATCCCAGCTTCCCAGCATCCCAGCATCCCAGCGTCCCAGCATCCCAGCGTCCCAGCATCCCAGCGTCCCAGCATCCCAGCGTCCCAGCATCCCAGCGTCCCAGCATCCCAGCGTCCCAGCATCCCAGCGTCCCAGCCTACTAACTATGCATATACTCTTCTTAACCGATAATTTCCCGCCGGAAGTGAATGCTCCGGCCAGCCGCACCTTCGAGCACTGCCGCGAATGGGTCAAGGCAGGGCATCAAGTGACGGTGATCACCTGTGCGCCGAATTTCCCGCAGGGGAAGGTCTACACCGGCTACAGGAATCGCTTGATCCAAAAGGAGTCGATGGAAGGCATCCGGGTAGTGCGGGTATGGACATACATCACGGCCAACGAAGGCTTTATCAAGAGAATCCTGGATTACATGAGTTTCATGGTTTCGGCGGTTGCGGTGTCGCCTGTGATCAAAAATCCGGACGTCGTTATTGGTACCTCCCCGCAGTTTTTTACCGCCTGCGCCGCCTACTTGATCGGCCGCCTGAAAAGGATTCCGTTTGTGTTTGAACTGCGCGACATCTGGCCGGAATCCATCAAAGCCGTCGGGGCGATGCATGACTCGGCAGTCATCCGCATGCTCGAAAAGATAGAGATGTTTCTTTACGGCAAAGCGGCAAGAATCATTTCGGTGACCGAATCCTTCAAGCGGATTTTGATGGCTAGAGGCATCGATGAGGGAAAAATAGCAGTCGTCAAAAATGGAGTCGATACCGCCCGGTTTCAATACACACCCAAAGATCCCGAGCTGGTAGCTCGATATGGATTGCAGGGAAAGTTTGTGGCAGGCTACGTCGGGACTCACGGGATGGCTCACAATTTGGAAACCATCCTCTCGGCTGCCCAAAAGATCTGCGGCGACGTTAACGGCAGTGGCTGCCACTTTGTTTTGCTCGGCAACGGAGCCAGAAAACAGCAGCTGGTGGGGATGGCGAACAGAATGGCCCTGAAAAATGTTACATTCGTCGATTCGGTGCCCAAAAGCGAGGTCGCAAAATACTGGTCGCTGCTTGATGTTTCAATCATTCATCTGAGAAAGACCAAACTTTTCAGGAACGTTATCCCGTCCAAGCTGTTTGAATGCATGGGCATGGGCATCCCAGTGCTGCACGGCGTGGCGGGAGAATCTGCGGAGATTGTTGAGAGGGAGCGGGTCGGGCTGATCTTCGAGCCTGAGAATGCGGATGAGCTGTGTGAAAAGCTCGTGCGTCTCAAGCTAGACGGCGAACTTTATGCCGAGCTCCGGGATAACTGCCTGCAGGCAGCGGGGAAGTATGATCGGAGTGTGATGGCGGGGCGTATGCTTGAGATTTTAAAAGAGTTATCCGCAGATTACGCAGACATGCTAGAAGGAAAGAAGCTTAGCGTGGAAAAGCAAGAAGATCAGAAGGTAAGAAGGTGAGAAGGTTAGTCTGAAGTGGAAAAGAAGGAGTTTATCAGGCATTTTCGGGATTTGGCGGTTTATCAGAGGGCGTTTGCTGCGGCGATGTTGATATATACATTGACCAAGGAATTTCCAGCCGAGGAGAAGTATTCGCTGGTTGATCAGATTCGGAGATCATCAAGGTCGGTTTGCTCCAATTTGGCTGAAGCCTGGCGAAAAAGGCGGTACCTCGCCGTGTTCAAAAATAAGGTAACCGATGCAATGCAGGAAGCATCGGAAACGCAATGCTGGTTAGAGTTTTGCTTCGCCTGCAAGTACATCGATGAACAGACTTTTCAAACGATGGATCAAGAGTACGAAGAAATCATTGCTATGCTGAGCTCTATGGAGTTCAATGCAAGGAAGTTCTGCTACTAACCTTCTTTCCTTCTTATCTTCTTTCCTTCTTATCTTTTCTCCTTTTGCTCTTCTTTCCTTCTTAACGAAAACTTGAATGAGGCACAAATTGAAGGTTCTTAATATCGTCGGCGCCAGGCCGAACTTCATGAAGATGGCTCCCATCATCGAGGCCATGAACCGCTATCCGAATCGCATTGAGCATCTGCTGGTGCATACCGGTCAACACTATGATGAGCGCATGAGCCGCGCCTTTTTCGAGGATCTGGGCATGCCCAAGCCGGATATCGATCTCGGAGTTGGGTCAGGCAGCCATGCCGAACAGACCGCGAAGATCATGGTCGAATTTGAAAAGGTATGCCTGCAGGAAGAGCCCGATCTGGTCATCGTAGTGGGCGATGTCAATTCCACCATGGCCTGCACCATCACCGCCAAGAAGTTGGGCATCAAGGTCGCGCATGTGGAGGCGGGGCTCAGGTCGAAAGACATGTCGATGCCGGAAGAAATCAACCGCCTGTGCACCGATGTGCTGTGCGACTACCTGTTCACGACCGATCGCATGGCCGATGAGAATCTTCGAAATGAGGGAGTACCCGAAGAGAAGATCTTCTTTGTCGGCAATGTCATGATCGATACGCTGCTGAAGCATAAACAAATGGCCGAGGGCATAGGGCTGAGGGAAAAGTTGGGGCTGCAGCCGCAGGGCTACGCAACCTTGACCCTGCACCGGCCGTCCAACGTGGACGATTCAAATACTTTGCGTGGCATTTTTGAAGCACTGATCGAGATTGCCGATACTTTACCAATTATCTTCCCCATCCATCCGCGCACCAGAAAAATGGCCGAACAGTTCGGACTAACCGGCTACCTCGGCAACGGAGCTCGACCAACAGGACTGTGGGCGTGCGAGCCTCTGGGATACCTGGAATTTTTGCATCTGAATATGCATGCAAAAATGGTTTTGACCGACAGCGGCGGGCTGCAGGAAGAAACAACGGTCCTCGGTGTGCCCTGCATCACTTTGCGCGAAAACACAGAGCGGCCGATAACATGCACCGAAGGGACCAATGTGATCGTCGGGAATAAGAAAGACCGGATTCTTGAAGCGGCCAGAGAGGTGCTTGACGGCAGAAGACGGGCAGGGAAGATCCCTGAAAAGTGGGATGGGAAGGCGGCGGAAAGGATTGTGGGGACGCTGTTGAAAAGTTGAACTGTTGAATCGTTGAATCGTTGAATCGAGAGAAATGGCTGTTATCTGTTATTGGTTATCGGACCACAGGCTAGAGGCTATGGGCGATTGGCGATAGGCGATGGGGAAAAGGGTGAAGCTCAAAGCGCAGAGCGCAGAGCGGGAAGCCTACTACGTTACCTTATCGTAAAACGCTATGCGCTATGCGGAAAAACGCAGGGCTGGGGAGAAGAACTTGAGTGAGAAGTGTTAGCATAGACAGAAGTGAAACAGATTCTTGCAGTTCATACGTCTTGGGAGCCTGAGATGGTAAAAAGTTTAAAGATAATTGTGGAAAAGCATCCGGACGGCTATGTGGCTTACCCCATTGGGCTCAAAGGGGTCGTCGTAGGTGAGGGGAACACTTACGAGGAAGCATTGCTCGACGTAAAATCGGCAATAGCATTCCACATTGAATCCTTTGGTCCCGAAGTCCTCGATGAGACATTTTCGGCATTGGAAGTCTTCGTGGCCGAGACGAGGGTTGCAGTGTGACAGGCAAATTCCCAGTGGACGCTCCCATCGAGAAGGTCATTAATGCGTTGGAGCTCCTCGGGTGCCAAGTTGTGCGAACAGGTAACCACATTGCCCTTTCGCGTGAAAACGGAGATGGAACGCGGACACCGATGACCGTCCCAAATCATCGCAAGATCAAGGGCTCAACCTTACGCACGATACGTACACAGGCAGGGATCCCGAGAGATGAGTTCTTGACGGCCTATGAGCAGCGCTGATTCTGCCGTCAACAAATAAACTACCGGCTTAAGACCTGATAATCATACATGACCCCGTGCTTTTGAAAAGTATCTGTTTTCATTGGCATTACAATTTGCCACCAACAACAGGGAGTCAGCGATTTGGTCCCCCCCTTTTGCAAAGGGGGGTTAGGGGGGATTTTTCAACCTGCTGATTCTTATTTAAAATCCCCCTAAATCCCCCTTTGCGAAAGGGGGACTTTCAATACCCACGGGGTCATGTGTGTCCAACTAACCGGCTTAAGACCGGGAGGTTTTTGAATGAATAAACCGAAGATGACGTATTTTGAAAAAGAAGATATTCTACACGTTATTCTTTCGAGCGAGACAGAAGCAAATAGCGTTGAGATAAGCCCAAATGTCACCGCTGAATTGAACGAAAAAGGCGAGCTTATCGGCATCGAAATCCTGGAGACAAGCTCTTTCATCCGGGATTCCATATTGGAGACCACTCAAGCGAAAATACTGAATTTGAACAAAGTCGTGTGATGGATAACAAAAAAGCTGAGTTGAAGAGCACTTCGTGATGTTGAAGCATACAAGCTGCAAGTTCAAAGCTCAAAGCTGAAAGGAATAGTGCAAGAAGAAAAGCGGGAAGCGGAAAAGGCGGAAGAGACTGTTGGAGAGTTGAACCGTTGATTCGTTGAAGCGTGGAAGCGTGGAAGCGAGAGAAATGGCTGTTATCTGTTATCTGTTATTGGTTATCTGGTTCGTGGTGCTTGGTTAGCAAGCTCTGGGGTTATAGGCGAGAGGATCGAAGCATAGGGCAAAGAGTAGAGCGACAAAAAGCTGAAAGCTGAAAGTTCAAAGCATATTCGCATGACAAAGGGCGCATAGCGGTAAGCGCATGGCGAATGGTGCCGTTGAACCGGGAGATGCGTCTGTTATCAGTTATCCGTTATTCGTTAATAGGAAAAATTCCGCAGCTGAAAGGGCGGAAGGCGCTGGGGCGCATAGCGGCTCAAAGCTCAAAGCTCAAAGCTCATTGGAGAGTTTGTAGTTGGGTGTTATGCCTTTATCTTGAAAAACGTGAGAAAAATTTACGTTTTTTTGTGTTTAGGAAATGAGTGCAAGTTGGCTCGTAAACTGTGATAAGCCTCGATGGATGAGGTCATAGGCTTGCTCGATTAGCGAGGGTTGCTCAGAGATTTGGCGAAGGTCATTTTTCAATGTTTTTGAAATCATTGGGTTTTTGAAGTGGTGCTGAGAGCAGATTTCAAGCCATAACCAGATCCAGCCTTTTTCGGTAACCACATAGAATGACTTATTTTTTACTTTCTCGATAATTCCCCTCACCTTTAATTTGTTCATTTCGTAGCGGATTTGTGCAGGATTTCGAAAGTGTTCGGGCATACTTTTGAGGAGATCGGCGGTTTTAAAGCCGTAGGCCTGATATTTGGGTCTGAGAAGTTCTTTGGCCATGGCTCTTTGACGGTCTTTCCTGAAGTCGGGGGCGGTGATGTTGCGACCTTTTTGATCCGGCAAAGGGTTTGGTGAAAGTTTCGTATTCTCCTTGGGAAACAGAGCTCACATCAACACCTGCCCGCCAATGCCTGACCGGTGAAATGTGTTGGACGGACTAGAGGTAGGTCACAGATGGTTCATCATCGACAAGGTCAAAACGGCGCTGGCAGGCGGGTAGGATGAGATTTTCAGATAGCAAGGATCACCCAAAAGCCCATCATGGAAGTAGATGTAGTATTGCTTCACGGGTTTTCGGCAGTCATAGATCTTCTCGTACTTTTTACCGGTTTTCGAAGTCAGTTCCCGGCAGGCAAAGGTCTTGACCGGCTCTTTGTCGGTCAGGATGCAAAACAACTGGTCCCCTTTACCCGTGTACTTTTCAGCATATTCTTTCTGCACGAACTTCGACTTAGCGCCATCGGTTCCACCGCCCATGGAGGGTCCCGCCAGCAACGCCCATTGCTTTAAGTGAGATCAAGCGATGTTCTACACATACGTTTTGATGAGTGAAAAAGACGAGAATTTCTACATCGGGTTCACCAAAGATTTGAGGAAGCGAATTCAAGAACATGAAGACGGAAAGGTTGCAGCTACTGCTCCCAGGAGACCTCTCATTCTAGTGTATTATGAAGCTTGCATAGCTGAAATGGATGCCATTGTCAGGGAAAAGAATCTCAAAACAGGGCTCGGAAGGAAATTCATCAAGCGTCGTTTAAAAACCTATTGGCAGAACGGGCGTAAGCAATGCGGGCAGGCACCAATGAATGGGGATATTGTGCTTTTCCGCAGTCTTGGCAATATGCCCGTTCAGTTGATCAGTTAGCAGACGCATAACACCATTGGACAACCGCCTGAACCCAAGAGCCCGCAGCAGGATGACAATTCCACCGGCGTAGAACAATCTCACGATATAGCCGCGCAGGATGACACGATCGAAGTTCACCCTGTTGAATAGGGCTCCCTTGAGGGAATTCAACAGGGCAAGAGTGTATTTGAACTTGATATTCGGCGAGAATTGTTTACAGAATAAGTTATTCACGGGTGGCTCCTTCCTATTGGAATTTTGGTAGCACAAAATCCATACAGGACTGCCCGTGAATAATCAACTCCTACCAAGTGTCTGAATGCAGGGGGTTAAAGAGGCGCAAGGATGGCAACAGAAGGGTTTCATACCCTTCCCATTTAAATCCGGGGATTGCCCCGGCTAAAATCAACCATCATGCCCTTAACCCCTTGTACTGAGACACTTTCGGAACTTTAGTTTGGTAAAACTTAATCGGTGTTGCCGGGAGTGACAGTGGGCAGCCATTCAATTTTGGCGGCGGGAAGTACGGTATCGAAAAATACCGATGTTTTGTGCGGGTTCGCGCAATTGATTATACGCCGCTGGTGGGTATTGCCTTTAGCCATGTTCTTTTTTTGCGCTGTGGAAGTCGCACAGCTATTTTCAGCGGAGCGGCAAGCCGATTGGCTGGATGTGCTGAGTCCTCCCTCCCTTCTGGAGCGGCTCTGTTGCCGCGTTTCATCAGTGAACCGGACCGGGGCGTCTACGATGCCATGAACAAGGGGATCAAACTGGCTCAGGGGGAGATCGTCGGTATTCTCAATGCGGATGACTTTTATGCCGGCCCGGACGTGTTGGCGAGAGTCGCCAAAGTGTTTGAGGTCCCTGCGGTGGGAGCCTGTTACGGTGATCTTTGTTATGTCAAAGAGGACACAGGGCGTAGGGCGCAGACTGATCCGCAGATTTCGCAGATTGGCGCAGATTAAAAAGCAAAGTAAGTGCAGAGCGCATGGCGCTATTGAGTCTTGCAGCTGTTGAAGCGCTAAACTGAGAGATGCGCCTGGCATTAGTTTAGGGCCGTTTGAAGCTGTTGTCTATTTTCAAGAAGAGCTATTATAATGACTGGGTGAGCATCGGGTTCCACGGGGCAGGCCCCGGTGGCTGCGATCGGGGTTGGGCCAGGCTAATATGCTTACATTACAGGAAAATCGTCAGTGGCGTACTCCATAAGTGTTTGAAATTACAAAGGCGGCATTTCAAAATTAGGCTTATTTCCTCGGTTTTGGAACACCCAACGCCAGAAGGGTTAGAGGTTCAGAAGGTGAGAGGGTGAGAAGGTTAGCCTGGGGAGGTAAAGCTCAAAAAGCTCAAAGCTGAAAGTCAGACACCCCCGGCGAAGCCGGTGGCTTGATGAGCGGGGCCGTCTCAAAGACGGTCGCCCTAGTTCCAAGTTCAGTGGTTACGTGTAGGGAGTTCTTTCAAGTATGAACAGCCTAAAACCGACCATCATCTCCGGATTCTTGCTCCCGTATGTAAGTGCGAACCTGTTCGAGTTCGAAACCAACCGTCGAAACAGCATAGCCTCTTGCCCAGAAATGTTCGCCTGTAAAGTTGCGCTGTTTTCCTCCAAATTGTCTGGCAATCGCAATGGCACTTTTCCCTTTGAGAAAGCCTATCACGGAGGCTACCGAATGTTTCGGCGGAATTGCGATACACATGTGGACATGATCTGTCATCAGATGCCCTTCAAGAATCTGGCATTCCTTCTGGCGTGCCAGTTCATGAAATATGGGGCCAAGATTTCTGCGAATTTGTCCAAACACCGTCTTTCTCCGGCGTTTGGGAACGAAAACAACATGATACTTGCAATTCCACTTTGAATGGGACAAGCTTTGGTAAGGTTCTGTCATGGAATTCTCCTCTGGTATTCAAGCTCATCAAACCACCGGAGGAGAATTCTACTCCTGGAACGCTCAAAGCTTTGCAAGTCTCACTGGTCGAACCAGTGGCTTACCAATTTGAGTTAAGAGCGGTAGCCGAGGTATCATTCGACGCTTCTTGTACTTGCGGGATGACGGCTTTGGAAATTCAGGATATCATTTGGCTAGATGTTTTCGTAGAAAAACTATGGCATAAACATCGAGTCAGGAGTGAAGAGGTCGAGGAAATGCCCTATAATATTCCGAGGATTCGCTTCATCGAGAAAGGAGATGTCAAAGGAGAAGATGTCTACGCTGCCATGGGGAGGACTCATGCCGGCAGAAATCTGATCGCTTTTTTCATCCGAAAGAAAAATAATAGGGCATTAATCATTAGCGCGCGGGATATGAGTAAACATGAGCGAAGATTCTGTGAAAAGAGATAACTTAGACCCTATACCAAAACATTTTGCTTCGGCCGAGGAAGCTGGTGAATTTTGGGATACTCATGATTTGGCAGACTATTGGGACGATACCAGTGCAAGTAATATCAGGTTCAATTTGAAAAGCAGACATTATCTAATAAGTTTAACTCCCGAGATTGCACACGAGTTGCAGCGCATCGCCGAGACTGAGGGGGTCTCAGCTGAAACCATCGCGAACTTGTGGCTTCAAGAAAAATTGCAGAAAAGAGCTGAGAAGCTAGGATGCCGTTAAGCTAGTCTGTTAGCCGTTGGGATGGAAGCTTGCTGTTCAAGTGATTAGCCTTTCTGCTTGGAACTTTGCATGCCCGCCAACCTCACACATCACTATTTCCTCCTCCCTAAGACGGTCCGCAGATTACCCCGGTGGAACAACATAGTGCGAGTTCCACGGGGCAGGCCCCAGTGGAATCAGATGCTTCGCATTCCACGGGGCAGGCACAGATTGACGCAGATTAGAAGGCTAAAATCCTTATGCTAGGTTCCAAAAACATCTGCGAAAAATCTGCGGAATCTGCGGATACCCAGATGCGCCTTGATTTGTTCGACAACCGCTCTTGAAGAAACCTTGCCTTGTCCGATATGATGCAAAAGTAGAGTATGGACTAAGATGTTTGTATTTTGCCAATTCGAAAGTGCTGCGCCGGGGAGGAACGGAATGGCTGGCTCAGATGTGAAAAGAATTTACGCGGAAATATCTTCGCTCACAGTAACCGAAAAGATGGCCATTCTTTCAAAACTGATTTCCGAGGTCTCTTCCGTTATCGTGAAAAATGAAGGGCAAGACGTCTATTCTTTAAAAGGCCTTGGAAAGGAAATTTGGAATGGAATGGACGCTCAAGAATATGTCGATGCCGAGAGAGCTTCATGGGAATAGAAGACAGGCTTTCCGGGCACCGAAGGATAATGCTCGACACGGCTCCTATCATTTATTTCATAGAAGAGCACGTTTTCTTTGGACAGATTGCGGACAAAGTTTTCCGAACGATTCGTGATAATGCTAATCATCAAGCATTCTCGTCGGTCATTACTCTCATCGAGGTTCTTACTCACCCGTTGCGAGAATCAAATTTGCAGCTCGCTGAGAAATATAAAACCTTCCTTCTTAAATCCGCCAATTTCGCCGTCTATGGCATCGACCCGATCGTTGCTGAGACCGCCGCCGTGCTGCGAGCGAGGTACCGGTTAAGAACACCGGATGCTATCCAACTCGCAGTTGGAGTTGAAAATGGCGGAAGTTTATTCATCACCAATGATAAGAATTTGGTCAAGGTAGATGAAATCGAAGTCCTCGTCCTGCGGGATTATACGAATCCGAATTCTCCTGCCTTATATTGATCATTTGGTCAAAAAGTGAAAATTAGCATCATAACCGTCGTTCGAAATGGCGCCGCAACCATTGAGCACTTCGTGCTGTTGAAGCGAGTGCGCTGGTGCGCAGTTATCGGTTATTAGTTATCAGTTATTGGTTAATCGGGGAAAGGCCGGAGGGACTGTTGAATCGTTGAATCGAGAGAAACGCCTGTTATCTGTTATTGGTTATTGGTTAGTGGTTATCGAAGCGGGCGGAGGACAGAGTCGGGATTAGGGATTAAGGATTATGGATTAAGCTGTGGAAGAGCTCAAAGGGTGGAGAAAAGCGTTGAGGTTTTGAATCGCCCAAACGTTTGGGGGTTGGCGAATTGCTTTTCCGAATCAACGAATCAACGATTCCACGATTCAACAAGTTAACGGGGGACGGGGGGGGTCGGACCAAGTTATGTAATCGAAATGACGGTAAAAGCTGCTTAAATTTGGCGTTATTTCGCACTTAGCACACCCGTTTGGGGGCCAAAATTGCCGGTTTAAGGAGGACAGGAGGAAGCATTTCGAATTTCGGAGTGCGGAAAAGAAAAGTTCACAGAGCTGAGAGCTCAAGGTGAAAGGATTGTAGGCGGACCAGCAAGGACTGTTCTCTTCTCATCTGTTCAGCTATATTTTGTTACGACTTGTGGAGCGAAAATCGGCACCCTGCTTATTGTTTCAGGATAATTCAAGAGCCATCGAGAACATCAAAGACGCGATCCTCGGATGCCTTGAAGCTCTTAACGAGCGAGCCCGAAAAACGGATGCTTCGGAAAGAATTGTCGAGGTTGCAATAGGTTGAGCAGGCTCGGTTCATACTCTGGAGAAGCGGCGGTTCGCCGGGTTCATTTTTAGCTTTCCACGCATCTTCTATATCAATTTGGTCCTCTAAGCTTTTATATCAACCAACTCGCTGAGCATTTGAACTTGTCCACAATAACGGCTATCTTCAATTCATTCTGGATGTCTTGGCAGCGGATTCAAATAATGGCACGGCTTAGGCTGGAAACTCCATGCGTTGTCCAAATGAAGTGTATTGGAATTGTTTCGCTCATGCCGTATTCCTGGGATTAGTAGATGCGGGTTGTTGAGTTCCATCGGTTTCTTAATGATGACAACGCGTTGCGTATACAGTTCGAGGTGGAACATGGGCGCGTCCTCAAGTTTGCTGTTCAGTTGGAATACCGCTTTAGTGAGGCTGGTGATTTCACGCCGGTGATACGATCTAATATAGCACATGGGTTCGCCCATTGTGATCGGCTTCACCCGTATGGAAAATCGGCCAAGATCACCATGGCTACCCAAGACTATAATGAGGCACTATCTTTTGCCATAAATGATCTGGTGAGCAACTGGAGCGTGTACCGAAGGAGATTTGAGGAATGGCTCAGGCACAAGAAAGCTTCCGAGAGCAGATAGTGGAGCGAAATATTCTGCTGAGCGGCAAGATCATGCAGTTCCTGATGGAGAACCCGGAAGTGTTTGATGCGCTGCCGGATAAGTTCGAAACTGGTGATCCTGCCGGATGATGATCCTGAGATCCGGCTGTACAACCTGGAGTTGCTCGATAAATACGGAAGCGAAGACCAACCCGTGGTCTTTGCTCGCATTAAGGCGCATCCGGATCGTCAGAAAACACCTGCAAAGCCGAGCATCTTTGTACCCGTTCATGTTATGGCATGAAGGGAAGAAGTGGGCGACGAAGAATACAACCAAAAGGCATTATCATAAAGGTCGTGCCGTTTTTGGTGCTGAATAAGGCTAAATTTTGAATGTTGAATTTTTAGTTTTGAATTAGCCGCAGTTCGTTAATTTTGAATGTTGAGTTTTTAATTTTGAATTGGCAGCGGGGCGTTAATTTTGAATGTTGAATGTTTAATTTTGAATTGGCCGCGGGGCGTTAATTTTGAATGTTGAATGTTTAATTTTGAATTGGCCGCGGGGCGTTAATTTTGAATGTAGAGTTTTTAATTTTGAATTGCCAGCTGGTGAACCCCAGTGAAATGATGAGATTTCACAGCGCGGGCGCGGATGCACGCAGCTCGCTTGATTTGTTTCGATCGTCGTTGATCTGCGCACATCTGCGGTTCAATATTCTCTGTGCAAATCTACAGAAATGGCTTACCCTCTCATGTTGTGAGAGTCTTCAAGCCTTGCGTTTATGCGCTGATAAACGTCCCTTCTGTGAATAATTGCAAATATCTTGATTTTATTTTCGACAATTTTGAAAACGATACGGTATTGGCCAACTCTCAACTTCCAGTAATCTTTCAAGGTCCTCTGCAGCTTCTTACCATACCTCTCAGGTTCAGTCATTAGACGCTCTTCAATGGCTTTTCTTATCATCTTGCGATTCTTGTTATCAATTTTAGGCAGATCAGTTGCTTTCACCTCCTGATGATAAGTTATCTCGTAGGTGCCTTGCATCAGGCCCAGACCTCATCATGGGACAAAGCTGCACCATCTTCCCAGGAAGCTTCTCGATCTTCAGCAAAAACGGCCAGGTTCAAGTCTTCCTGGATTTCTAATGCCTCCTTGAGCAGATCCCTTACTTTGGTCGAAAGAGAGACGTTATCTTTTTCCGCAAGGAATCGAACTCTTGCATAAA
The DNA here is from genome assembly GCA_963781715.1 of uncultured delta proteobacterium. GTDB lineage: Bacteria > Desulfobacterota > Syntrophobacteria > Syntrophobacterales > Syntrophobacteraceae > Desulfoferrobacter. The sequence continues at coordinate 904,796 of CAWAGW010000010.1, read as the reverse complement.
TCGCGTCGTCAAGCACAACATTAATTCTCGGATTTTTGGCCGGCATACCTCTTCACCTCCTAATGATGTGTCAAAAGTGTATCACCTTGAGAGTGAGCATTCAAGGGCAGAGAGACTTAGAGGCGGTTGAGGTAGTTGAAGAGAGGCTATCCGCGGATAAGTGCAGATTAGAAGATAACATGCATCCGCAGATCACAAAGATTTTCACAGATTAGCGTGGGATTTGGACAAGAAGATCAGAAGGTGAGAAGGTTAGTTTGTGGAATCAGATGGTGCTCATTCCACAGGGCGGGCGCGGATGAACACAGATCGCTTGCTTTGTTTTGATCGGCGTTGATGAGCTTGCCCCGTGAAATCTCATCATTTCACTGGGGCGTGCATCTGCGGTTCAATATTCAATTAAGATGTAATGAAAGGGGTCTGGCCAACTATGTGTTTGAAATAACAGAAAAATGGCACAGTAGCTGGGTGTAGATTCGCTCTTAAAGTGCTCATTTTGGGGTCGAGAGAACTTAGCCGCGGATGAACGCAGATGAACGCGGATCAAGAGATCACAAGGGTCGTTAATTTTGAGTTTTGAATGGTTAATTTTGAATTTCCAGCTGGTGAACCCAAGTGAAATGATAAGATTTCGCGGGGCAGGCCCCAGCTTGAAGAATTTTGCAGAAATATAAGGGAAAATCCCAAATAGCAAAAGCCAAATAGCAAATAAATCACAAAACAATGAATCGCCAAAGACCAATAGAATATTAGAAGCCACCGATGGACGAGGCTAAGAAATCTAAACCGTATGATCTCGAGCAGAGAACTTTTCAGTTCGCAAGGAGGTCCGCTCAAGCCAGTCGCGCTCCGCATCCTTTAGAAAATTTGTTTATTGGCCTTTGGAGCTTATTTGTAATTTGCCTTTTGGGATTTCGTGAACGGGGGGTCGGACCAAGTTATGTAATCGAAATGACGGTAAAAGCTGCTTAAATTTGGCGTTATTTCGCTCTTAGCACACCCATTTGGGGGTCAAAATGCAGAGTTTGACAGGCGGAGTCCCTGAAAGTCCTGGAGCTTTGGTTTGCGTACCGTTGAGTATGTTATCCCGCTTGGTGAAAATGCACGTAAAAGGCATTATCATAAAGGTCGTGCCGGGAAGATTGTGGCTTTCGTTGTGCAGCTCGAAATCTACGACAAGGGCAAGTGGCGAGTAGTAATCCGTTATGACTCCGCGCATGGCTTCGCACACATAGACCATTACTCGCGTAGCGGAAGAAAGACCAAGAAGCCCATTGAATTGGAGCTTGCCGAGGCCTTAACGGTCGCGGAGGAAGATATAAAGAACAACTGGAAAGCGTATCGAAAGGCCTTTTTGGAGGATGGATAGTCCATGGAAATAATGGAACAAAAGCACGCCATACTGGTTACCGAATTCGGGCTGTATGTTACAGAGCATCCGGATTTTGCAGCACAGATCCCACCAGGCGCACAGATAGTACTGCAGGTCAAGGGCGACGAGACATACAATGAATGGAGCAGAAAATTGGCGGAGAGGCAGAGAGAGCCGGGTCAACGTGCTCTCTATGTGACGGTGAAAGGTTTGAGACCGGCCAGGTCAAGGCTGCTCGAACCCGAGATTGCTGCAGCATAAGTGAGGTAATTTTGAGTTTTGAATGTTTAATTTTGAATTGGGCGCGGGGCGTTAATTTTGAGTTTTGAATTTTGAATGTTGAATTAGCCGCGGATGAACGCAGATGAACGCGGATCAAGAGATCACAAGGGTCGTTAGTTTTGAATGTTTAATTTTTAATTTTTAGCTGGTGAACACCGGTGAAATGATGAGATTCCATGGGGCATAGCCGCAGCTCAAAGGTCAAAGGACTGCTGTTATCCGTTAATGGTTATCGAAGCGGGCTATGGGCTATTGGCGATAGGCGATGGGGAAAAGGGGGAAGGTCAAAGCTCAAAGGTCAAAGCTGAAAGGTCAGTCGGTTCTTCAGCGCGCTCCCAAACCGAAGCTCCATAGCGCAGACGCACGAGGTGAAAAGCGATGTTGCCGGTGCCGCTGTCAATCGTTCCATAAGATTCCGGTTGGGCTGTTTCTTGATAAGTTCACTTAAAATGTTCGTGTCAAGCAGGTACATCCCACTATCCAATCATTGGTCGTCGATTTGGCGTAAAACCCTCGGCAGATATTCCTGCCGTTCAGCGACTATGCGATCGATTATTGAGAAAAATTGATCTGTCTCATCCAGCCATCCTTCGGCATCAGCCAAATGAGATTCCTTAGTTTCCAGTGGAAGCAACCGCGCCATTGGTTTTCCCCTCTTCGTGATTACGATCTGCTCACCGCCGTATGCGACCCGGCCAAGAATCTCGGAGAGATGTTTTTTAGCTTCCGCTATGTTTATTGTGTGCAAGCTCATGTCCGTCCTCCTGTTTTCCAATCTTTTGGTCATCTTGACTCAAATAGCGTTGGGAGTCAAGCTCGTCAGCTTCGGATGATAATTTTTAATCAGCCGCTGACGCACCCCAATGGAATCAAATACTATGCATTCCACGAGCCGTGGGATGGAAGCTCGCAAAGCGACTCTTTGAGGATATGCTTAGCGTAGGATTTTAACCAGGAGCTCAACCGGGAAAAGCAAGAAGATCAGATGGTAAGAGAGTGAGAAGGTTAGCAATTGTGGCCCTTTTGATGCGGGTCAATGCCACAGGATTTAGGATTACGGATCAAGGATTAAGCAACAAGAAGTCTAGCTCAGTCAATAATCCCTATTGCCCTTTGAACTGCCTCTTCGACCTCCAGCATCTTATTTATTCTCGCTTATGGTGCCGGCAAAAGGTCCCCGAATCAAAACAGACCTTTCAAGAGTGGTAATCTGCTCGCATTTCCTAACCGCATTCACAATTACTTCGTTGTTCGCATTGATGCTCACGCCGGGAATCCGCGTAATCTGTGAAATCTGTGGATAACAGTTTAGCCGCGGATGAACCCCAGAGAAATAAACGGATTTCACGGGGCAAGCGCTGATAAACGCAGATCATAAAAGACTGAATGAATTGACTGACAAGATCATTGCCGCGGCGTTTAGAGTAGCAAATACCCTGGCGGGCTACAAATCAGTGCTGATGATATGAAGTAAAAAGTCCTTATCCGTATAATCCGTATAATCCGTATAATCCGTATAATCCGTGTAATCTGCGTAATCTGCGTAATCTGCGTAATCTGCGGATGATTTAGTTCATGAAGCAATTACTCCAAAAGCTTAAATCAGGCGAAATGAAAGTCATCGAGGCCCCCTGCCCTAATCTCGGCCCGGGAATGGTGCTGGTGCGTAATTTCTATTCCCTGATTTCCAGCGGAACCGAGAGCGGTACGGTGCGCGCGGCCAGAGACAGCCTGATCGGTAAAATCAAATCGCGGCCGCAGCAGGCCAAACGAGTCCTGGAGGTGATCAAAACCCAGGGTCCGCAAACGGCCTACCGCGCCGTGATGAAAAAGCTCGATGCCTGGTCGCCGCTGGGGTATAGCTGTGTGGGGAAGGTCATTGGCCTGGGTACAGCGGTTGAGGGTTTTCAGATTGGCGATTGGGTTGCGTGCGGGGGGCTTAGTGCCTGCCATGCAGAGGTGGTGGCGGTGGCGGTTAATCTTTGTGTAAGGCTGCCGAAGCAAGCCGCAGAGCGCACAGAGCGCAGAGCTTGTAAGTGAAGAAGGTAAGAAGGTAAGAAAGTTAGAAGGTGAGAGAGATTGGAGCAGTTATCTAAAGTGTGCGGCTTATAATACGCTGGGGGCGATTGCGCTGCAGGGGGTTCGGCAGGCGGATCTTAGGTTAGGGGAGACTTGCGGGGTGATCGGGCTGGGGCTGCTGGGGCAGCTGACCTGCATGCTGCTGAGAGCTTCGGGTGTTCGGGTGATCGGGATTGATGTGAATCCGGCGATGGTGGAGATGGCACGCAATAATTGTGCTGATTTGGCTTTGGAAAGGAGCGAGGCGGGGATCGAAGGCAAGATTCTCGAATTCACGAACGGGATTGGGTGCGATGGTGTCATTATTACTGCCGCTTCCGATTCGCTGGACCCGATCAACTTTGCTGGGAGTATTGCACGTAAGCGCGGAACAGTGGTTGTGGTGGGGGCTGTGCCGACAGGATTCGATCGAGAGCCGCACTACTACCGGAAAGAGCTGAATCTCAAGATGTCCTGCTCCTATGGGCCGGGAAGATACGACCCCCAGTATGAAGAAAAAGGGCGAGACTATCCCGTGGGCTACGTGCGCTGGACGGAGCAGCGCAATATGCAGGCTTTTCAGGAGTTGATCGCAAGCGGCAAGGTTGACCCATCGTATCTGACGACGCATGTCTATAAACTGGAGGATGCGCCGAAGGCTTATGATTTGATTTTAGAGAAGTCCGAGCCTTTTGTGGGGATATTGTTGGATTTCGAAAAGGAAAAGACAGTTCAGTTAGCCGCGGATGAACGCAGATTAACGCAGATGGAAAATAAGGGGGACAAAGTAATCAGCGTTCATCGGCGTTTATCCGCGGTTAATCCAGTTATAGGATTTATCGGTGCGGGTTCTTATGCTCAGAGTCATCTGCTGCCCAATATTCCAAAAACGAGCGATGTCGTCCTCAAAGGCGTGATGACATCCACTTCGGCCGGTGCTAAGTCGGTTGCCGACCGCTTCGGTTTTGAATTCTGCACGGGGAACGTAGATGAGATCATAAAGAATGATGAAATCAATACGGTTTTCATCGCCAGCCGGCATGACAGCCATGGCAGATATGTTGCCGAGGCCCTGCGGGCGGGCAAGCATGTGTTTGTGGAGAAGCCGTTGTGCCTGAATTTCGCCGAACTGGATGGAATTGTTGAATCGTGGAATCGTGGAATCGTGGAATCGAAAAACAATTCAACAAATCAACGGTTCAACAGTTCAACAAGCCTGCTGATGGTTGGCTACAATCGGCGGTTCGCTGCGCTTTCCAGAATTTTGAAGGAAAAAATGCCACATGGGCCTTTTTCCATGATGTATCGAGTGAATGCGGGGAGCATTCCGCCGGATTCGTGGATCCAGGATAGGGAGATTGGTGGCGGCAGGATATTGGGAGAGGTGTGCCACTTTGTGGATTATCTGACTTTCCTCAATGGTTGTTTGCCGGTTTTGGTCCAGGCGGTTGCCATGGATGATCCTTTCGGTCATCAAGACACTCTTTCTGTCTCCATAAGGTATGCAAACGGTTCGATCGGCAGTATTCAGTATTTTGCCAACGGTTCAAAGGAATTGCCGAAAGAGTATATCGAAGTTTACGGTCATGGAGTGACCGCTGCCTTAAAGGACTTTAAAGAACTGCAAGTCTTCAGCAAGGGGAGACCTTTCAAGAAGAAGCTGCTCACCCAGGACAAGGGGCAGAAGGAGGAGGTGAAGCAATTCATCGAATCGGTTCGGCATGCAAAGGAAGCTCCCATACCTTTGGACGAAATCTTCAGCACATCGAATGCCTGTTTTGCCATCCTGGAATCGTTGAGGAGTGGAAATTCTGTAATTTTGAATTCTTAATTTTTAATTTTGAATTAAGAACCACTGATCACTATTTGCCGGCTTAACGATTCACAGGCTCAGATCTTTTATCCTCTTCCACGGGCGGGACGTCCGGGACTATGGATTCGAGCAAATTCAACGCCTCTTCACGGGTAGCCGCTTGTTTAATTCGGTCCTTCAGCATCACCGAGGCTTCTCGGTAAGCTATTTCTTTTGTAAGAGTATACAGAATGTACTGGTTGACCGACATATGCCTGCGTTTCGCTTCCGCTTTAATCTTTTCCCGAAGCTCTTCCGGTATTCGTAGCGTGTATGATGCTTTCATGGTTTGTTCCTCCAATGGAGCAAGAATTCCCCAGCCGTCATTATGCTAATGCCCCAGGGGGCAGTTAGTGCCTGCGGAAAATGTTTTTTGTTGAAGGTGACGATGTGGGTGCAATCGCACGAAATGGCACATTCGAGTATTTTGTCATCCGTAGGATCGGATAGGACCGGCCGTATCTGAAGAGGGCTCCATGCGATAGCCGCCACCGCGAAAAGTGCATTCAAGATTGCTCCACAATCCTCCCTCGAAATCTGTAACAAGCCTTCCTCGATCTTCTGATGCAACACGCCCTCATATTCTAATGCAATCAACGGCGAAACCGCGATGCACAACTCGCCTGAGAGTGCCGCTCTTATCAACTGATAAGAAGCGCCTCTTTTGGAATATAAACCGGCTACTATGATATTGGTATCGAGAACGGCTTTCATGACATCAAATACGCTATCATGTGAGGCCCTTTGGGTCAATCAGAGCAATTATTAGTTTTGAATTTTAAATCGATGTAAACAGCCCAGTGACAGCCGAAGATTCAACAGAATCGAAGCACTGGGCAACCATCAGAATTAAGCATTAAGCATGCCTCCGTTTCCGAGCTTGTTCATCGGTTGCGGGAAGCGCTGTTCATCCGGCGGCTTGCGAGGACCCCTGAGTTTTTTCTTCGTTCGTTGAATCCGGTTCCTGAGGCGCGTTTGGAGTCACTCCATCTACTGTTTTTTCACAGATTACACCGATTTTCACAGATTAGAAGCCATTAAATCTGTGTAATCTGCGTAATCTGTGGATGGAATTTAAATGGATTTTGGCTTTCTGCTGCTTCGTCTTAAGAAGGCCTCTTTCGGCGAACTGGTCCACAGGCTGCGAGAGGCTTGGTTCATCCGGCGGTTTGCGAAAAATCCTGAGTCCTTTCTTAATGCGTTGAATCCGGTTCCTGAGGCGCGACTAGAGGAACTTTATCTGCCGCGTTGGGTTGAAATGGGGGACGGACCTGATGCGTCGGCAATTCTTGCCTGCTGGGTGGCTTCTTTAGGAGCTGATAAACGGCAGATAGAGGCATTTGAGGAGCGCTTTCGCGATTCGCCCTTTCCAAAGGTGAGTGCGTCCGAGCGAGATCCCGACATCCGGGCGGTCTAAGAAACCGGTAGGCTGCAGCATTTGACTCGCCTTTTGCATGAAATCCGAAAAAATCCGGAATCGGAGCAGGCTCCCGAATTGAAGGATTTTGTCCGCCAAGAAATTCTCGCATGGCTTTGGACCAATAAGATGCCGTTCGGGCTGCACTACATGTCGGCTATGGAATGCGGTTTAAGAATTACGGTCTTCGTCGCCGCGCTGAAAATCTTGGATAATTTGACCGGCAGAGGAGTGCATGACTTTGAAATCCATTTCCATCTCCATCCGGATGTGAGGATTACGCAAGTGGAATCCTTGCAGGATCCGCTTAGAGAATGGTTTGTGCTTGAAAACCAGGGGGTGCGTGTCTTCCTTAAGCTGCTTGAAGGGACCTTTCAGGTGATTCGCGGACAGCAGGATCCACTGCTTGGCTGGTATTCTGCCGCCTATGGAGATATTCGCGAAACCGCGGTGCTTCATTGCAGGCGTTGCGGACGGGCTAAAAAAACCTGTTTTGAAACGATTGTCTGCTATGCTGACAAATAGCGAAACAACCCAAAGATACGCTGTCTTGAACATCTGGGCGGACGCCGTCAGTATGGAACAGGCCCTGGCAAAAGTTTCTCAATTTGTTGAGGGCCGAAATGGCGGTTCGTCCAAAAGTTTGCATACCATTTTCGCCGCCAACCCGGAAAAGAATTTTTCCGTTCCCAAGGATCCGCTCCTATACAGACTATTCTAGAGTGCCGATCTATTGGTGCCGGACGGGATCGGGCTGGTGCTGGCTTTGAGAACGCTCTACGGAGTCAGGCTCAAACGTGTGCCGGGCTGTGAGCTCATGCAGAACATCTGTGCCATCAGTGCCGACAGAGGGTATAAGATTTTCATCTATGGAGCACGTGAGGAGGTCAACCAGCAGGCGGTTCAAAGTCTCAGAGAAAGATTCCCCGGAATCCAAATTGTTGGCAACGTGAACGGCTACTTGCCTGAAGACAAAATGCCGGACCTTGTCGAACAGATCAACCGATCCGGGGCCCAGATTCTTTTCCTGGCTCTGGGTTCTCCCAAGCAGGAACAGTGGATATCGAGCTATCGGGAGCAGCTGACTTCGGTGAGAGTTTGCCAGGGAATCGGCGGCACCCTTGATGTGCTGGCTGGAAATGTGGAGCGAGCACCGGAGATTTTCTGCAGGCTTGGGCTGGAATGGTTCTACCGGTTGATTACGGAACCGAAGCGGCTGCGAAGACAGCTGGTGCTGCCGCTGTTTGCGTGGCAGGTTCTTAGAGAGAAATTTAGCCGCAGATAAACGCAGATGAACGCTGATAAAGAAAAGCTTAATGAAGTGAGCGAGAAGATTATTGCTGCAGGATTCAAGGTGGCGAACACGTTGGGAATCGGGTTCCTGGAGAAGGTTTACGAAAACGCAATGGTCTATGAGTTGCGAAAGAGAGATCTTCAGGTTGAGCAGCAGAAGCCGCTCAAAGTCTATTACGATGGAATAACGGTAGGAGATTATTTTACCGACATGATCGTAGAAGATTCGGTCATCGTTGAGCTCAAAGCAGCGCGTCGAATCGAGGACATTCACCTGGCCCAATGCCTCAATTATCTGAAAGCAACCGGCCTTAAACTCGGCTTGATCCTCAACTTCGGCAAACCCAAACTGGAAATCAAGCGGGTGGCCAACAATTTATAGTTTTACATCTACTTACCTTTCATCTGCGTTTATCTGCGTTCATCTGCGGCTAATAAAGGAAAATTTTTGAAGATACTTAACGTCGTCGGCGCGCGGCCGAACTTCATGAAGATGGCTCCCATCATCGAGGCCATGAACCGCTATCCAGATAATATAGAGCATCTGCTCGTGCACACGGGACAGCACTACGATGAACGCATGAGCAGAGCTTTTTTCGAGGATCTTGGCATGCCGCGGCCGGATATCGATCTTGGGGTTGGGTCGGGAAGCCATGCCGAACAAACGGCAAAGATCATGGTCGAATTCGAAAAAGTCTGTCTGCGGAAACAGCCCGATCTGGTGATTGTGGTGGGCGACGTCAATTCCACCATGGCCTGCACCATCACGGCCAAGAAGTTGGGAGTTAAGGTGGCTCATGTTGAGGCAGGACTGCGGAGCCGCGATATGAGCATGCCGGAGGAAATCAATCGTCTGTGCACCGACGTGCTGTGCGACTACCTGTTCACCACCGATCGCATGGCCGACGAGAATCTCCGCAATGAAGGCGTTCCCGAAGAAAAGATTTTTTTTGTCGGCAATGTCATGATCGATACGCTGCTGAAGCATAAACAAATGGCCGAGGGCATGGGGCTGAGGGAGCAGTTGGGCCTGCGGCCACTGGGCTACGCAACTCTGACCCTGCACCGGCCGTCCAATGTGGATGATGCAGTCACGCTCAGGGGCATTTTGGAAGCGCTAACCGAGATCGGCAAAGATCTTCCCATATTGTTTCCCATCCATCCGCGCACGAGAAAGATGGTCGAGCATTTCGGGCTGACCGGGTACCTCAGCAATGGGGCCCTGCCGATAGGACTGTGGGCGTGTGAGCCTCTGGGATACCTGGAATTTCTGCACCTGAATATGCATGCCAAAATGGTTTTGACCGACAGCGGCGGGCTGCAGGAAGAAACAACGGTCCTCGGTGTGTCCTGCATCACCTTGCGCGAAAACACAGAGCGGCCGATAACATGCAGCGAAGGAACCAATGTGATCGTCGGGAACAAGCAGGTCCGGATTCTTGAAGCAGCCAGAGAGGTGCTTGGCGGCCGGGGACGAACTGGGAAAATTCCCGAGAAATGGGACGGAAAGGCGGCGGAAAGGATTGTGCAGGTGCTGTTGAATCGTTGAATCGTTGAATCGAGAGAAACGCCTGTTATCAGTTATTGGTTATCGGACCACAGGCTATGGGCTATGGGCTATGGGCTATGGGCTATGGGCTATGGGCTATGGGCTATGGGCTATGGGCTATGGGCTATGGGCTATGGGCTATGGGCTATGGGCTATGGGCTATGGGCTATGGGCTATGGGCTATGGGCTATGGGCTATGGGCTATGGGCTATGGGCTATGGGCTATGGGCTATGGGCTATGGGCTATGGGCTATGGGCTATGGGCTATGGGCTATGGGCTATGGGCTATGGGCTATGGGCTATGGGCTATGGGCTATGGGCTATGGGCTATGGGCTATGGGCTATGGGCTATGGGCTATGGGCTATGGGCTATGGGCTATGGGCTATGGGCTATGGGCTATGGGCTATGGGCTATGGGCTATGGGCTATGGGCTATGGGCTATGGGCTATGGGCTATGGGCTATGGGCTATGGGCTATGGGCTATGGGCTATGGGCTATGGGCTATGGGCTATGGGCTATGGGCTATGGGCTATGGGCTATGGGCTATGGGCTATGGGCTATGGGCTATGGGCTATGGGCTATGGGCTATGGGCTATGGGCTATGGGCTATGGGCTATGGGCTATGGGCTATGGGCTATGGGCTATGGGCTATGGGCTATGGGCTATGGGCTATGGGCTATGGGCTATGGGCTATGGGCTATGGGCTATGGGCTATGGGCTATGGGCTATGGGCTATGGGCTATGGGCTATGGGCTATGGGCTATGGGCTATGGGCTATGGGCTATGGGCTATGGGCGATAGGCTATGGGGGAAAGGGTGAAGGGTGAAGCTCAAAGCTGAAAGGGGGAGTGTCTGACAATCTCCGAAGACCGCCTTTTCCAGCGACTCGGCCAAATTGAAGAAGCGACCCTTGAGTCTGGCGAGGCCTCGGTCCGGTTGGTGCTGGAGGTATGACTGACGGAGTCATGCCACATGCTCCAGATCGGACTTCATCTGATGCGCAATACCAAGGGGTTCATAAAAATTGAAGATTACTGAGTGCTTCTGGCTTGACGAATTTGTTGATAAGATAATACGTAAACATAATGTGTTTCCGGAGGAGGTTGAAGAAGTCCTCTCCGGGAACGCTAAGATTCGCAGGCTTGAAGGTGGAAATGTCAAAGGTGAAGTTTTATACGTCGCCTTTGGCAAGTCTATCGCTGGTCGCTACTTGACTATTTTGTTCGTTAGGAAGAAAGATAACCGGGCACTCATTATCAGCGCTCGCGATATGACAAAAAGGGAAAGAAAGGCATATGGTAAAGGATAAGAAACTCGAATTTGAGACGTACGAGCAGGCTTCCCAATGGTTCGACGGAACCGACCTTGCCGACTACTCGGATCTCATGTTGCCGGTTGAATTCTCATTCGATCTTAAAAAGAATCGTGATCTAGTGGTGTTGGACCGCGATGTCGCTAAAACGATTCGCGATCTGGCAAGAAAGGAAAATGTCCCGACCCGGAAGCTGGTCAATCGGCTACTAAAGAAATATATAGAAGGTGTTCAATCAGGTTCTTAGGCTAATAGCTCCATCAGCCGTTCGCTGACTGCACAGCCGGCAGGCGCTTTGGAAAGAACGAACAAATAGCCAATAACAAATAACCAACATCCCGTGCACCTTTCCATTATAATGGTCGTTCGAAACGGCGCCGCAACCATTGAGCACTTCGTGCTGTTCAAGCGTTGAACTGTTGAATCGTTGAATCGAGAGAAATGGGATTCCGTCGTCTTCACAGAAACCAGCACAGTCATTTCGGGCGAATCTACCGATATTCTCCTGGCTTATGGTGATCATCCGCTTACAACAAGGGGGTCAAGCTCGCGACCGGAGACGTCATCGGCATGCTGAACGCCGACGATTTCTATGCAACCCCGGATGTCTTAACCAAGGTGTCCGGGGTTTTTTTGCAGTATGGGGTCGATTCCTGCTACGGGGATTTGGTGTATGTGAGGAAGGCGAGGGGCGATGGGCGAGGGGCGAGAAGACAGAAGACAGAGCCGGGATTAAGGATTATGGATTAAGCTGTGGAAGAGCTCAAAGGGCGGAGAAAAGCGTTGATGTTTTGAATCGCCCAAACGTTTGGGGGTTGGCGAATTGCTTTTCCGAATCAACGAATCAACGATTCCACGATTCAACAGGCTTTTCGAGAATATCCCGCTACTGGAAATCGGGGCCATTTCGTCGAGAGAATTTCTACTGGGGCTGGATGCCGCCGCACCCGACTTTTTTTGTGCGCCGCAAGGTCTACCAGAAGTATGGAGGCTTCAGCACCGATCTGGGGTCGGCGGCCGACTACGAACTGATGCTGCGCTTTTTGCTCAAACACCGGATCAGCTGTGCTTATATCCCGGAAGTCTTGGTCTGCATGCGCGACGGCGGAGCTAGCAATAGCAGTCTGTAGAATAGGATTAAGGCGAACCTGATGGATCGCAAAGCATGGCGGGTGAACGGATTGAAGCCATACCCGTGGACCTTGTGGTTGAAGCCGGTGCGGAAGATAGGGCAGTTTTTAAAAAGCAGTTGAAGAGTTGAAGGGTTGAAAAGTTGAAGAGAGAGGACTGGCGAATAGCAAACCTTTGGACCGCTGTGAACTCAAGGTCAAAACTGTTTCCTCTTCCCCAATTTATGTTATTCTGAAGATGCTCTCATCGTTGCAGACTGGATTATTCAGATTAAGGAGCATTCGATTATGGTGCGAGTAACTATCGAACCGGAAGCCGCAAGAAATGTGAAGCTTCTTATCCAGGCGGCTGTAGACAACCAGCTTAAGATCATGGAATCGGGCATCGCCAGGACTAAAGCCAAGCTGAAAGAACTGGAACGCGACTACAATGACCTTAGAGAAACTCAGTTGTGCTGATAGGAGAATATTTCCAGCGGATTGCGAATTTCGAAAACCCCTTCGCGTCTGCCAGATGGGCTTCCGATGTTTCCACGGGAACCAATTTAGCCATGGGTTTTCCTCTTTTTGGTGTTGATGATCTGCTCTTTGCCGTATGCAACTCTTCCCAGGATTTCAGACAAATGCTTTTTCGCCTCCGCTATATTCATAGTACTCGAAACCACTTGCATCCTCCTCTCTTCTATTAATACGGTCAAGTTGACCCCTTTGTTTCAGGAAGTCAAGCTCGATACCGGAAGACGGTTGACCTAATCGCCAAAGTCCGGATATAGATATAATTAAAGAAATTAATCTGGGGCCTGCTTGGAGAATAAGCGATGGAATTCTTAGAAGCAATTCGAGTTGCAATCAAAGAACTTGTGGTTCCAGAACTGGATAAAATCAGGGAAGAAAATCGCGAAATCAAGGCGCTCCTATCTATCACCAACAAACGTCTGGACGATGTAAATATACATCTGGCCGACCAAAGCAGACGCATCGACGACACCAATCGGCGCATCGATGAGGTCCGTGAAGAGCTTACGCATCGGATCGATGAAACAAACAAACGCATCGACGCTGTTCGCGAAGAACTCACAGGTAGAATCTACGAAACGAATAACCGTATCGACGCCTTGCGTGAAGAGCTCACGAGCAGGATCGACGAAACGAACAAACGGATTGATGCCGTGCGCGAGGAACTCTCCCACAGTATGAGCGCATCCAACCAACGTCTTGATACCCTTTATGAGGTGGTAATCAGACGCGATGATCATTTTCAGCTGGCCAACCGAGTAGCCGCTGTTGAAAGAGAGCTCGCCGAACTTAAGCAAAAAATTGCGGCCTAAGAAGAATTCCAAAATCCAAAATGCTTTTCGCGAATCTATTTGTGGATGCCCTGTTAGCACCAAGAGCTTGGAAGCCTGCCTGGCCCAAATCCATAGCTGGCTCGCCCTGGTTGATGGTCCACGCTATCTGGCCTGTGCTAATCCCAATGCTGCTGAATTAGTGGAACGGTTCCCCCCTTTCGTATAAAGGGTTAGGGGGGATTTTTTAACATGCTGATTCTTCATATAAATCCCCCTAAATTCCGCTTTGCAAAGGGGGACTTTCTGAAGAGTGCATCCTTAATTCAGCAACATTGTGTGCCAATCCCCACTCGTTCGAAATTGCGGTGCAGGACCCGGTATTTGATGCAGCACTGAGAACTGCCGATCTGTTGTTTCCAGATGGAATTGGAATCGTGCTCGCATCGAGAATTTTGGGAGGAGCAATCGAAGAGCGGATGACCGGGAGCGACATCTTTTTGGGATTCTGCGAACGCCTGAATCAGAACCAGAGCCACAGCGTTTTCTTTCTGGGCTCTACTGAAGAAAATCTCAGAGAAATTGAACAAAAGCTCGCCAATGATTTTCCCAACCTTCGCGTGGCCGGTCCCTTCAGTCCTCCATTCAAGACCCAATTCGACGAGCGAGATAATGATGCAATGATCAGGGCAGTCAATGCTGCCTCCCCCGATGTGCTCTGGGTCGGCATGGCCGCACCCAAGCAGGAAAAATGGATCTATCTGAACAAAGAAAAGCTCGATGTGAAATTCATTGCGGCGGTTGGCGCCGTATTCGATTTTTACGTGGGTACCGTAAAGCGCCCCCATCCCTGGTTTTTGGATCACGGGCTGGAGTGGCTCCCGAGGCTATTGCAGCAGCCGCGGCGACTATGGGACCGGATGTTTGTTTCGGCGTCGAAGTTTATGCTCAGCGTGCTGAGGCAAAAGGCAAAAGAGTAAATTTCGGATTGCGGATTGCGAAAATAAAGAGACGAAAAACAATTTCGGAAAGGAAAAGCGAGAAAACATAAAGATTCAGGTGGCGACGGTTGAATGCGATGATTTCAACTCCAAGGAGTGGTGGAAGTCGGAGGCGGGTTTGATTCCAGTGAATAATGAATAGATAAAGGCGGTTGTTAGAAAACCGTTTTAAGCTTTAAGGCAAGGGGACAGAGGCTGGAGACGAGTCGAAGATTGACATAGAAGGTATAACCGTTATACTCACCGAGGAAGGCTATGAGGTTCAAATTCGACAAGCGAAAGAGCAAAAAGCTAAAAGATGACCCTCGGCGACAGATCGGGTTTGATGAAGTCCAGGAAATCTGGTCACATCCTTATTACGTTGACTGCCGTTCGGATGATCCGGAGCAGTTTCGTGCTATCGGATGGGTGAAAGGCAAGCTCTTTTCAGTCATATACGAACTGAGAGAGGACGATCAAGGAGCATATTATCATCTTGTAACTCTCTGGAAATCGACGAAACAAGAAGAAAAGTTATATGAAGAATACAATTAAAAAAAAGAAATTATCGGCCGACGAAATTGCAGAAAAGGCAGTGAGTGGTGAGGATGTCTCCCGGTTTTTTACCAACGAAGGCGAGATGAGACCGGCGATTCAACGGGTAAATGTGGACTTTAGCGTTGATATGCTCAAGGAGTTGGATGCCATTGCAAAAGAATTGAATATCAGTCGCCAGGCCGTCATAAAAGCCTACCTAAGGCAATCCATAGACCAACACTATTTGGCGCGTAAGGCCGCGACTACTTAGAGCAGGCGCCGGCGCGCGGTTATCTGTTATTGGCTAATTGTTGTTAGGTTCTTGGTTCTTGGTTCTTGGTTCTTGGTTCTTGGTGCTTGGTGCTTGGTGCTTGGTTCTTGGTTCTTGGTGCTTGGTGCTTGGTGCTTGGTTCTTGGTGCTTGGTGCTTGGTGCTTGGTGCTTGGTGCTTGGTGCTTGGTGCTTGGTGCTTGGTTCTTGGTTCTTGGTGCTTGGTGCTTGGTTCTTGGTGCTTGGTTCTTGGTGCTTGGTTCTTGGTGCTTGGTTCTTGGTGCTTGGTTCTTGGTGCTTGGTTCTTGGTTCTTGGTTCTTGGTGCTTGGTGCTTGGTGCTTGGTGCTTGGTTCTTGGTTCTTGGTGCTTGGTGCTTGGTTCAGGGTTTGGGGTATCAGGTTTGGACTGCCTATTGAGGGCCACAGGTCTCATAGGTCGATACAGAATGAGAATTAATGCGACTCCTGAGTCCAAACTTCGCGTACTTGGAAAACAAAAAGTGCCATGTTAGACAAAATAAAAGTGTGTTTTACAGAAGGGCAACTTTACTACAGCGGACACGCACGCCATGAAATGGAGACGGAAGAGCTTGGAGAAATCAAAGAAGAGGAAGTCCATTCCGCTGTTTTGGCTGGATCAATTATCGAGGATTATTTTGATCATGAACCTTACTCAAGCTGCTTGATCTTCGGCAGGACCCCTGGGAATCGCCCCCTGCACATCGTCTGTGCTTTTGATGAGGAGGAATGCATAGCAATTGTGGTAGCAGTCTATCAACCTGATCCTGCTAAATGGATTGAATTATCGAGGAGAAGACAATGAAATGCGTGATTTGTAAAAGCACAGACACTTCAATAAAGACTATTGATGAACAAATCCAATACGGAAAAGATATCGTTTTGGTACCCATGGAGGTCATGGTTTGCGCAGCATGCGGAGAACGATATTATGATAGAGATTCGATGAAGAAGATTGAGGGAATCCGCTCCAAACTGAAGAGGAATGATTTGGAGATTAAAGAAATCGGCAAGGTGTTTCGGGCCCACGCGGCTTAGGTCTGAGAAAGCTCAGAGGGCGGAAGAGATTGTTGAATCGTGGAATCGTTGATTCGAGAGGAATGGCTG
Organism: uncultured delta proteobacterium; assembly: GCA_963781715.1. GTDB lineage: Bacteria > Desulfobacterota > Syntrophobacteria > Syntrophobacterales > Syntrophobacteraceae > Desulfoferrobacter. The sequence continues at coordinate 888,333 of CAWAGW010000010.1, read as the reverse complement.
TTATGATATGCACCGAATTCATTTGCTCACCAGTTATTGTTCCCAGTTTCTCGGTGAAACGCCCATGACTGACAGCCCTCAATTGAAAACAATCAATAGCTGACTTTTTCTTGAGACCGCTTTGGGATGACGGCTCGATGACTACAAAGAAGGGGTGATTTTCCCACGCGAAGTTCCACGCCGTAACCGGAACGACTATCGCCAGCTTCAGATGCTTTTCATGACCACCGTTTATGACCAATACAGGTCGTCTCTTGCGGATTTCATCGCCGACCGAGGGGGCAAGGTTCACCCAAAACAATTCACCTGGCTTCAAAATCCTCTCCCTCTATGCATTCAAAGGCATTTTCATATGGCAGCCCAGCCAAGGCTTCCATCGCCTCAACGCGCTTTTTTTCTCTGAGGGTTCTACGATCTTGCTCAATTTTTGCCGTAATCGCATCCCGCAAGTACGCGCTGATGCTTCTATAACAAAGTTTCTTGTAAGCGCTCTTGATGAACGCGTAATCCTTCTCGTCAATTTGAATGTTGGTTCGTACCGGCATCGGCTGTTACCTCCATGCGGAAATGTAGTGTCAGAAAATGATGACATATAATGGTGGTGAAAGCAAGAATCAGGGATTAAGCAATGTGGGAGCTGAAAGCTGAAAGGACTGAAGAGACTGTTGATTCGTTGAATCGTGCAATCATTCATGCACCGTCAGTCCAAACAAGGAGAGTAAGATGGTCAATGTTACGGTGAAAATTGACGATGAACTGCTGACGAAAGCACGTTTGCCGGCTGCACAAAGGAACACTTCGATCAATGCCATCGTTAAACAGAAACTTGAAGAGTTCGTTGCAACGGATCTCAGGCGTGAAGCCACATTGCAGGGGCTTGAAGAGTTCTATGAACGAAGCCGCGCCAGAGTAGGTAAGAAGACTTGGAGCCGTGACGAGATCCATGAAAGATAAGGTAATTCATTCAGTATATGTCCATCCTCCAGATCGTAGTTGCTAACCTGGACATGGTGGTGGCCGCTGTTCGCCTTCGATGGCCCTTTTTGAAAAGCATCTCGCAGGCATCCGCCTTTTCCGGATCATCATTTACGAGGAAACGCAAGAAAACATGCGTATCTACAAATCTCACCTAATGAGCCTCTGCTACTTTTTTTGAAGTTATTTTTTTTGTTTCCTCACGGATTGGAAGTGAGCGACTCTTTTGCTGTTATTAATCTGCAATGATTTAGCCGCTGATGCACGCAGATCAACGCTGATGCTGAACCACGAACGAAGAACCACGAACAAAGAACGAAGAACCCATGAACCTTTCGTCCGAAACGGCGCAGCAACCATCGAGGATTGCCTGAAAAGCATTCGGGACCAGTCTTTTCCGGTTGAGTACATCATTGTCGACGGGGCATCGACGGATGGCACATTGGATATTATCTTGAAATATCAATCGAATAGAAACGGCAGATGCAAAGTCGTTTCCTAACCGGACAGCGGAATCTATGACGCCATGAACAAAGGGGTAAAACTGGACTCCGGATGTACTGGAACGCGTGGCTGAAGTGTTTTCGCAAAATGGGGTGGATTCCTGCTATGGGGATTTGGTTTATCGAGAGTTCTTTCGAGAGGGTCAAGAAGCCAGGCATGATGCACTTCAAACTTGGCATAGATAGGAATCTTTCTTTTTTCCAGCCTGCCAAATCAGGAACCAGGATATCTTCGCCAAGCCCGATTTCAGGTTCAATAATGATGATCCATCCGCCTGGTCCGCTGCCTTCTCCGAATTGATACGAAGGCCCTATCTTATAGCCCAAAGAAGAGACTGCGCTCGTGTGTCTTCTTGAGGGTCGAGGAGTAACGGTGAGTTCACCGTTGATGATTTCCCCGGTCATATTTTGGGGGATCAGATAAAGATCTTCATATGTCGCACGCTTGCCTGCCGGCTCCGACATGGGATAATTTCCTTTCCTTATCCTAATCTTGCATTGAATTTTAAAAAACGCACGACCACTTGTCAATGAAGCCCTTTGCCCTTTGCCCTTTGCCCTTTGCCCTTTGCCCTTTGCCCTTTGCCCTTTGCCCTCTGCCCTCTGCCCTCTGCCCTCTGCCCTCTGCCCTCTGCCCTCTGCCCTCTGCCCTTTGCCCTTTGCCCTCTGCCCTCTGCCAATAGGCAAAAGTACCTATATATAAATAGGCAAAAGTACCTATTGAGATCCGCCGCAATTTGCTGTATTGCTTGCCTTAACATTGGTTCACGGTGCGTGGAAGCTTTGGTGTTCAAAATGGTGGGGACCGTTTCAAGCAAATCTTATCTTTTAAATATAGTCTGATTACAGCTTGGTAGAAGCTGAGAGCCCTTGTTTAACAAACCTAGGGGCCGCTGCGTGAACTGCCTCGCGAAAAGTGCCGGAGGGGTGTCCAAAAACCGCTTCTCCCTTGAGGAAGAGAGGAATTTCTTGTTCTTGGACAGCCTCGTAGGCAAGCCGGCAACCAGGCATTTGAGATTTCAAGGTTTTTTGGGAGGGGAAAATGCGGGCTGTGTTTCTGAACTTTCTGTTTGCATTCGCTGCCTCTTTGCTGCTCACTCCGTTGAGCGGCAGAATTGGCGCCAAGCTGGGCGCGTTGGACTATCCCAGTCGGCGAAAAGTCCACCTGACACCGCTTCCAAGGACCGGAGGAGCCGCAGTTCTCTTATGTTTCCTAATATTCGCAGCATTGAGCGGTTACGGTCTGCTGCCCGAACAGTCGGGCAGGGTTGCATTTGATGAAAAATTATGGACCCTGCTGGCCGGCGGACTCATTGCCTTCATGGTAGGTTTTGTTGATGACTTCCGAAGGCTTAGGCCGACCATCAAGTTCCTGTTCCAGCTTGTGGCCGCTACCGTTGCTTATACAGGCGGCTTGCGCATCGAATCCTTTCTAGGCATCCCCGCAAACGGCCCGCTCTGCATTTTTTGCTACCTCGTCACGGTTTTCTGGTTTGTGCTTTTCATGAACGCCATTAATTTGATCGACGGCCTGGACGGCTTAGCCGGCGGCATCACGGCTTTTGCCTGTACAGTTATGAGCATTCTGGCAGCATGGAATGGGCAGTCCACGAATGCAATCCTGTTTGCAATTCTTGCCGGGGCAATTGTCGGGTTTTTGCGCTACAACTTCAATCCCGCCAGCATATTTTTGGGGGATGGGGGCTGTTATTTTCTTGGCTACATGATAGCCGGGCTGTCGGTGCTGGCAAGCACTAAAAGCCAGTTGGGAGCCACCATCCTTATTCCGCTGGTTGCTCTTGGTGTGCCTATTTTCGACACCCTGTTCTCCCCTCTCCGCAGATTTTTAGTGGGAAAGGGTATGTTTTCGCCGGATAAAAGCCACATCCACCACAAACTGGTGCAAATGGGGCTTTCCACCAGAAGAGTGGTGCTCATTATTTACGCCGTTTCTGTGGTGCTTTGCCTCAGCGCCGTGGCGTGGGTAAACCTGCAAAACGAAAAAGCAGGTCTGCTGCTCATCTTTTTGGCTGTGCTGAGCATTATTTTTGTGCGCTGGCTCGGATATTTTGAGTACTTTGCAACCGATAAAATTTTTGGCTGGTTCAAGGATGTCACCGATGTAATGGGAATCAGCCATGAGCGACGAAGCTTTTTAAATCTACAAATCGAAATCTCCAAATCAAGGGATCGAGAGGAACTTTGGAATAATCTATGCCAGGCCCTGACCGTGCTCGATTTCGACATGGCCGAAATGATTGTAACCGGAACATCAAATGAAATTGCACCTTCCCCTGCCCGCTTTTCCAAAAGCCCTCCAAGCACCGTTAATTTCACCTGGACACTGAACGGGTTCGACCCTGCTATAGATATCTGCAAAGAGTGCCTTCTCAAACTGGAGCTTCCGTTGGTAAGTCATGAAAGATCGAACTTGGGCACGATCTGGCTCGTCAAGGACCTTAATCGCAACGGCTTCAGCCATTATACCATCAGAAGAGTGGAGCATCTGCGCAGGACGGTGACCGGCACTCTTGCAGGGATGGGGGTGCAGAGCGGGAAACGGAAAGCGGGAAGCGGGAAGCGCATAGCGCTGTTAAAGCGTGGAATCGTTGAAGCGTGGAATCGTTGAAGCGAGAGATGCGCATGCTATTAGTTATTGGTTAATGGTTATTGGGCTAGGAGAGATAAAGCGCAGAGCGGAATCTAAAAGGGCGGCACGCGGCTATGTTCGCTATGCTCCTTGCGCTATGCGAAATTGGATGTTAAGGTTCCGTGAACTTGTCTGATAATATCTCTCATCCGTCATTCCCGCGCAGGCGGGATTGACCAAAACCGACAACCGGTGCATGGCCGGGCAGTTGGCTGTCCTGGGATGCCCTTTTTGTCATTTCGAATCACGCCTTGGCGTGATGAGGAATCTGTCAAATCAACCATACATGTTAAGGATGGAAAGTTGCTTTTTGAGATCAGGTCAAGCTCCTGGATTCCCGCCTTAGCGGGAATGATGCATAACACATGCGGAGGGCCTTTTTTGTCATTCCCGCGCGGGCGGGAATCCAGGGATGCTCAGATTGCTGAGACTTCCGTTCCCTGTTCAAGACCTTTACGCAAAAGCTTGGCAGGAATTTCCGAAAAGGGCGGAAACCGAAATCGCGGACAGTTTCCCAGGAACTTTTTCGACACTCTATTCATTGCTCTGGTGCTGCTGATTGTTTACCTGCTCCCCGGCTCGGTTTTCGCCCAGGGCTATGACTATTTCTACGGCTTCGGTGGCATGCCCGATGCCGTATCCTTTTTAAGGCCAAGCGGGGAAGGCATTAAAGTCGGTCCCTTTATTTTCACCCCTGGTGTAAACATCAATGTGACCTACACGGACAACGCCCGTTTTTCTGACCAAGGCGAGAAATCTTCTTTCATCACGTCCATCGACCCGAGTTTCACCTTCGCCCTCGGCCAGGGGCTTAAGCTGAAAGACTATGTCGCCTTCGGCTATGACGGGGATCTCGGCGCCTACCTGCAAGTTGCCGACAACAGCTACACGCGCCACACTTTATGGGCTGAAGCGAATCTGCTGCAGAATCGGCCAACTTACCTGAAGCTGCGCGAGGCGATCACCTACACCGACGATCCTTATGGCAACTTCGAATATGTCGGACTCGGGACCACCACAAGCCGGTTCATCAACGAGACGGATCTGACTGTGGGCCACAACCTGCCTCGCGGCTATTCAATCGAAGTCGGGTACAAAAATTACCTGGAAAACTTTCTGAAGAGCATCGATGAAGATCGCGACAATATGATCCATACCGGCACCCTCTCTCTACTTTACGAGCTTACCGGCAAAACGCAACTGCTCGGGGAATACAGCTTTTCCTATCGGGATTTTTACAATACGCCCTCCAGCACTTCCCCCAGCTATACGGTGAACCAATTCATGACCGGCTTTCGCTGGGCCGCAACTGCGCGGCTGTCAGGGGAACTGAAAGGAGGCTACGCCTGGAGGAGTTTTCTGAACGACGCCGATGAACTGGGAAACCCTTACAAAGACAACAGCACGTTCATCTACGATGCCAATCTGGAGTATATGTTGACCCGCAAGACAACGGTTGGGCTGGAGGCCGGCCGCGAGTTTCTGCTGGGCTCCGACACCGCTTTCGGGATCGACATACTGGACTTGACTCAGGACGCTTATGTGCGCAACTTCATCGGCCTGCAGGTGACCACCCGGGCCAGACAAAATTTGAGTTTCACCGCGGGCGGGGAATTCAACATCGAACCCTATGAAGATTCTCTGCAGTTCCAGGATCGAACCGATTATTATTACAACTTTCGGCTCGGCTTCGATCACAGAATCAGGACATATTTTTCCTACGGACTCTATTACACGTTTAATAAGCGGGATTCTGAAGTCGAGAGTCAGAGCTACAGCGCCAACGCCATCACGGCGACGGTAAGGTTTACTTATTAGTTGAATCGTTGAATCGTTGAATCGTTGAATCGTTGATTCGTTGATTCGTTGATTCGTTGATTCGTTGATTCGTTGATTCGTTGATTCGTTGATTCGTTGATTCGTTGATTCGTTGAATCGTTGAATCGTTGAATCGTTGATTCGTTGAATCGAGAAACCGAACCTAACCCGGCTTCAATATAAAGAGATCGGTTCATCGATTACACGGTTCAACGGTTCAACAATAAAGAGAAAGTGATGTATGAATTTCCCTTTGAGAAGTTAGAAGTTTGGCATCTCGCGAAGCGGCTTGTCATTTCGATATATGCTGCGGCCGAGTCTTTTCCGGCTGCAGAAAGGTTTGGACTTGTATCGCAACTGCAACGTGCGGCTGTCTCGGTAGCCTCCAATTTGGCGGAAGGATGCAGCAGGGAATCAAGAAAGGAGCAGGCTCATTTTTCACAGATAGCCTATGGTTCTCTAATGGAGGTCATTTGCCAATTACTGATTGCGCATGAACTCGGCTATATTGCCAACGAACAACTCACCTTGCTCAGGGCCGAAATCGAACGTATTGCGAATAAGATTAATGCCCTGAGAAAATATCAAATTAGTTGAATCGAGCAATCGAGCAATCGGGTCGAATCAACGGTTGCACGATTCCTCGATTCAACAAAACTAGTCGGAATTAAGATGAGACCACTAAGTGTATTATTCCTAATATTAACGATGATGGCCATGACCCGCTGCGGCGGGCCTATCGTGACAGTGCGGGACTTGAGCGAGGATGAACAGCCGGCAGTGGCCGGGGATCTTGCTTCGGCGCGGGGCGACCTGCCCATTGAGGAGCTGAAGCTTTCCGAAGAATTGGAAGGAGTCAAAAAGGTCGATGTGCATGAATACCTGCGTATGCAGCCGGAAAAGGGGGATTCGTTCAGCTATTTCAAACTCGGCCCGGAAGACCGGATACGGGTGGATTTTTTTGCTGCTCCAGAGCTTTCCGGTGAAAGGGAGATTTTGCCTGATGGATACATCACCTTGCCTCTGGTGGGACGAGTCAAAGCGGCCGGCTTCACCACAGACGAGCTGGCCGTGCTGATTCGCCAGGCGATGCTCAAAAGCCAGATGCTCAATAACCCCGACGTCTACGTTTCCCTGATCGAAACAAAAAGCCGCAAGGTCAAGGTATTCGGCGCCGTTGGGAAAGCCGGCCAGCACTACCTCAAGGCTGACACCCGCTTGCTGGATGTGATTACCGAAGCGGGCGGTGTCGATTTCAGCAATGACAGCACACAAATTTTCGTTCTGCGCAAGGTGGATGAAAACTCCAAACTGGCGATCGAAATCAACCTCAATGACCTGATTCAGGGGAAGGATCCAATCAGCAACATACTGCTTCGAGACGGAGACATTATCTATATACCCCGAGCCAGACGCTACATGGTGATGGGTGAAGTCAACAAACCCGGCATCTACACCCTCGACAGCTACCGTAAAACCAGCATCTTGGAGGCGATCATTCAAGCCGGGGGTTTTACTCCCCTGGCGTCCAAAAATGGAGTTTGGATTTACCGGGTTGCCGGCGATAAAGATCAAGAGATCCGGGTTCGCGTTGGAGAACTGATGAAAGGCGGCAAAAAGCAGACCGTGTATATTGAAGAGGACGATACGATCATTGTACCGGAAAGCCTGTTCTAAAAGAAGTTGAATCGTTGAATCGTGCAATCGTTGAATCGAGTTGATTTCACGCATCAACGGTTCAACGGTTCAACAAATCAACGGAGTTAATTATATGTACCCTAAAAATGCCGAACATAGAGAACTCAACATACGGGACTACATACATATCGTATGGAAGCGACGCTGGTTGGTCTCCGCTGTCTTCCTGGTATTTCTTGTCTCAACCATCATTGTCACCGCTTCCAAGACGCCCGAATTTTCGGCGACTGCGGAAGTTTTGATGGAGCGCAGTCAACAGATCCTTGGCAAAGATCTTCTATATGCCGGGATGGAACCTTACGCCGTAACTGAGACTCAGCTTCGGCTGATGAAAACCGAGGATTTCGCACAGAAAGTTGTCGACGAACTGAATAAAAAGCCATCCGACAGGAAAAATCCCCAGGGGGTGGATGCAGATGATCCATATGCCGGTGAGCCGATACACTTTGTGCTGTCCAACGTGCGCACCATCACATCGTTTTACAAGGGGGCCTGGAACAGCGTGTTCGGCGGCCCCGATGCCGATGATTCGAGTGCGGACAAGGGAGATGCGAAGCAGGCCGATGGTCGACAGCCGAAGTTCAATAAGTATCAAATAATAAACAGCCTGGATGTGCAGGTCATTCCCCAAACGGATATCTTCCAGATCAATGTCACGCGACCGGATGCGCATGAGGCGGCGCTTATTGCCAATACAGTGGCGACTACGTTCATACGGGACCGCATCGAGCGCCGGCTCGGCAGCGCCCAGCAGGCTATCGAGTGGCTGCAGGATCAATTAAAGCAAGAACAGACGGATTTGGACAGTGCCCGGGTTGAACTGTACAACTTCATGCAAAAGTACGGGATCATGGATATCGATGAGAGCCGCAGCACCAAGCTGGACGAAGAACTGGTCTCGATGAAGGAGAAGGCCCGGGAGTCCACGGAAAAAACCAATGCATTGAAGGCTAAACTGGATCAAATCACCGTGCTCTCCAAATCTCCCGAGCTCATCGATACGATTCCAGAAGCATTGACCAACGAGGTTCTGGCGGAATTGAGAAATCAGGAAGTGGCTCTGGAACAGGAAGCAATCAAGCTGTCCGGCACTTACGGAAGCAACCATCCAAATATCGTTCTCATCAACCGCCAGCTGACTAATATCCGCAAGAGCAAACGGGAAGAGATCGACAAAATCATCAACTCCATAAAGTTTCAGTACCAAACGGCGCTGTCGGAAGAAAAATCCCTGACGCGCGCATTGAACAGCATGGAGAACAACCTCGACGACCTGAAGAAAAAGACGATTCGCTACTTCACTCTCAAACGAGAGGTTGAAAGCGGAGAAAAAATCTATGACGTGCTCTTGAACCGCTTTAAGGAAACTACTCTTGCCGAGGAGATGAGCAAAAGCGCCAACGCCAGTGTCATTCAACAGGCCTACGTGCCGATTAAGCCCAGCAGTCCCAATGTGCCCAGAATGCTGGCTGTGGGGCTATTCCTTGGACTGGCCGTGGGTGCAGGTCTGGCCTTTTTACTGGAATATCTGGATAACACCTTTACCAATCCCGATCAGGTCGAACAGTTCTTAGGCTTGACATTCCTGGGAGCCGTCCCTTCTCTGCAGTTATCTGAGGAAAGCAGTCATAACGGCAATCGGTCTGTTGTGGCCTGGACCGACCCCAAGTCTTCCGCTTCTGAGGCCTATCGCGCTCTGCGAACCAGTATCCTGTTGTCCACCGCTGACTATCAGCCGCAAAATCTGCTCGTTACCAGTGCGGGCAAAGGCGAAGGAAAATCCAGCACTGCCGCCAACCTTGCCACCGTCATGGCACAAGCTGGGAACCGGGTGCTTCTGATTGACTGCGATCTGCGCAAACCTACGGTTCACAAATCCTTCGGCCTGGATCGCGATCAGGGGCTTTCGAGGTTGCTGATAGGGCGAGAGCTTGAGCCTGAAGCGTACATTCAAAAGACCCTTGTCGATGGCTTGGACGTCATCACCTGTGGCCCGATTCCGCCCAATCCGTCCGAGTTGCTGGGTTCAAAGAAGATGGCAGAGCTGCTGGAGATGCTGAGGCATCAGTACGACCGAATCCTTCTTGATACGCCTCCGGTTCTAGCTGCAACCGATGCGGCCGTATTAACCCCCTTTATCGACGGTACGGTGCTGGTTATCAGAGCCGGCGATACCAAGCGGCAGGCTGCACAAAGAACGGTCCAGTTATTAACCGATCTTAACGCAAGGATTACCGGGATAGTCCTGAACGAGCTCGAAGTTCACAAGAACGGCTACTATTACTACGATTACTACTATTACGGCCATTATTATGGAGAACATGAAGACGAGGAAGAGGTTGTAAAGAAAAAAAAGAAGCGCAAGACAAAAAGCAAGAATCTCCCGGGTAAGGTCGCAGAGAGAGTTGTGCGTGCTCTCCCGTTTCAAGACGGAGACTCTTAGGAGGAACAACTCTTCGCTTTTTTGTCATTCCGGCGAACGTCGAAATCCAGGGAGCCCGACCCAACGACTAAATGCCTGGTCGAAGATGCCGCCGTGGCGGTACTCCGCCGGCATGACGCGAGGCTATAAATGGAATCACTAAAATTAGGCAGGACTTTGTGTAAAGGTGGAACTCGTTGGTTGTTTCTTAACGTAAACTCAACAGAACAAAGAAAGGAGGTGTAAGTGGAAAAGACTCAACTCAAAATCTTCAAATGCGTCAGGTGGCCATTCAGTATCGTTGTTCTTATGGCATGTGGCCTGCTCCTTTTACCCTTGCAGGTCACGGCGCAAAACACGGCTCCGCAGGGTGATGTCGCTGCCGACGTGGAAAAAGGCACGGTAACCATGGAGGACATTGAGGTGGTGCTCGAGGCGGTGGTTGCAGGTCAGAACAACCCGCAGCTCGATTTGAACAAAGACGGTAAAGTCGACATGAAGGATGTGGAAATCGTGACAGAGGCCTACGAGAAGACCCCTGAGGGGAAAGCACAACTTTCCGAGGGACAACAACAACAATAGTCCCAAAAAAGGAGGGAAACAGATGCAAAAGACGCTTAGATTTTTCACATTGACATTGGCAGTGTTTGCTATCATCGGATTACTAGGGACGGTTGTTGCTCCACAGAGCGCGATGGCTGCCTGTCCGAGATTTATCACTAATTGCGGTCAGTGCGACTGCGTCGGGGATAGTAACATCACGCCGTTTGATTTATTGGGCGCCCTGAAATGTATCATTCGTTATAGCAGCTACCGTTGCTCACAGTATGAAGTTACTGGAGATAACCGAGTGACCTTCTCGGATTTTCGTGTTCTCCTTAATTGTTACGTTTGCCAGCAAAGACAAAGCCCAACGGCTTAGCAGTTAGAATTCCAGTAGGCACAAGCATCGGTACAAACCGGCTGCAACTTTGGCCTTCACATTCTAGTGTTGTTCTATGCCGACCTGCCCCAACAGCTGGGGCAGGTTTTTTATTTTTGCATCCTCCAACCGCTTAAGAAATTTGGGCCGCTCATCTAAAATCACAGCCAGATTACCCTTCAGTTGAGCCAGCACTTCAGCCTGAGCTTGTGCGCGGCCGCCCCACTCCTGCAATTGCTCCCACCACCAGAATTGATACCAGAACATCCTCTCTCGCGCAGGGATATTGGTGGGATCCAATTGGACTCCAAAGTCGAAAGCGTAATCCGCAGTTTCGAGAATCTTTACTTCCGCAACCGTATATTCTTGTGCCCTATTCCACAAATATTCGCCCCAGGCCGACCAGCATTCCGCATTCGCCGGAGAGAGCTGCAAGCTCGAGTGAAGCGCCTTAAGTGTGTCGCTATTCGGCGGGGGAGGGGTTTTCTCAGCATTGCCGGAATCTTTTTCGTGTTTGCTGGAAAGGAAATCGAGCATTTCCGTGAGACTTGCAAGCATTAGCCAGTATTCGTTCTGGAGTGGGTTGAAGGCGATGGCTTTTCGAACAGTTGGGAGGCTGATGTTTGGAGTCTGAAAGCGCGTCGAGTTCATCTGGGTCGGAAAGTAGTGTTCGGCAATGGCATATCTGATTACGGCGCTTGAGGCATAAAGCGATACGCTGCCAACCAGCACGCAGGCAGCTCCCCTGAGGAATCGGGTTTTCGTTGAGGTGAAAAACCTTCTGCTCAGAGATCTCCTCTCCTTATGCACACGAAGAGAGATCCAGCCAAGGCAAAACAAAGTCAACAAGAAAAGGGTGTTGACCGGCATTCGCAAGCTGAAATCAAAGAAGCTGTGAATGGCCAGGGCCAGCATTGCTCCAATGGCTGCCAATCCGAAGCCGAAGCCCTGCGGGCGATCGGTCCTCCACCATAGTTTAAGCAGGAGAAAAAGAGCGCTTCCCGCCGCAAGCAGAAATATAAGGAACCCGACTGCACCGGTATCGGTTGCCAGTTGCAGCCAATCATTGTGTGCGTAGTCAATGTCGGCGCGTTGGAACAGGGGAGCTTTTACCATGGGATAGACTACCGGAAAAGTACCGAGGCCCGAACCGAACACGGGAAACTTGCTCAAGAGCTGGATGCCCGTTCGATACAGAATCAATCGTCCATCTCTGTCCGCATTTCCCAATTGCAGTTGAGTCTGCTCGAGTCGTTCAAGCAGTGGGTCAATACCGGCGGTTTGACTGTAGTAGACGACGAACAGGATTACCGGAATCACCAATATCAGGTAGCCTCGCTTCCTGGCTTTGAGACTCAACAGCAGAAAACAAAAGCACATGGAAATTGAAAGACCAAGCACAGCGCCTCGAGAAGAGTGTAGAGAAGGGCGACGACCATTAGCGCGATGATAAACAGCAGCAAAAAGATTTTGGGTGCGGGCGAGTTTTCCGCAGAAAGCATGTTAAGCGTTCGCCGCAGTGCAGTCCCTCCCATATAAGTCGGCTGACTCCGCAAATAACTGAGCAAATACCCGAAGGTGAGGAAGACTGCCATCACCAGATAGGCTCCGAAATGGTCCGGATTGATCAACGTCGCAGAAACCCTTTCGGCCCCTATGCTGTGACCTTCCCATCCCCAGATGGATGTGGAATGGGTCAAAACGCGGAGAAAACCAAAAAGGCAGAGCCCCGTGGAAAATATGATCAGTATCAATGCATATCTGTCCAGTTCCTTGGATCTTCTTAGAGACCACAGCATCAAAAAAACAAACGCAACGTAAGAAGCTGCGGCCAATAGGCTCTTGACCGTCTTATCCCGGTCTACCGTCAGGAATGCGTGGCCCGACCCCGCGGAATTGGGGATCGCAGCGGCCAGAAAGCTGTATGCTTGTGAATAGAGCTGCCCGGTATATGACGATATGGCCTTCACAAAAGAGATGGGCAGCGGCACAAGCTGCAATGCAATGAAAAGAAGGAAGGCAATGGTAAAAAAAAACCAGGGCGTTCCCATGCGAGCAAGGCAGCTCATGCCGGCGGCGCTACGCTTGCGTTTGCTTACGACACCCAAATAGTCGAGACCGATTCCGGCCAGAACCAACGCTGCCAAAACGAGCACTGCGCTATATACGATGGAATAGGCCCAGACATGAACGGCCCCAAATGCCAACGCGGCAAAGACAAAAAGGATCAACAACCCGAACTGCATGAAAATATGCAAAAAAGACGACCTCCCCTCTCCCGCCTTCAGCTGCCGCTCATTGCTTCCGGATTCAGGACTACCATCGTTTCGTCGCCCATACCGAGCACCAGGATCTGCCGCTTGGTCGCATATTGAACAACAGTCGGGTCTACCGATAGGCTTGCGAGAACACCGGCGACCGGTAAGCCCTCGTATTCAGGGAAGAATTGACTAAAAACCTCAAGCTTGGCCGCCAGGTCGTCCACATCACGACAGTTCAAGCTGCTTTTGGTTTCATTCAGGAGGACCACCTTCTCGCACACGACCAGCGCATCAAGTTCCAGGGTTTCCAAACCTTTCCGCTTGCGCGGGCGCAGCGTGAAAAATGAGGGCTCCGGGCAGTCGAACACTTCCTTAGCAACCCGTGGAAGATTGGGCGCCACGATATCTTCGACCAGAGTGCCCATCTTGTTGGCCAACTCGCCCCATTTGCGGTTCATCTGACGGCGATCCTGCTCTGAGCGATCCTTGAACTCGCTCATTTCGTCCTTAAACCCACCCATTTCGTTCTTGAACTAGCGCATTTCATCCTTGAACTCGCGCATTTCATCCTTAAATTCACGCATTTCAACGCTCAAGCGGGCGAGTTCACGTTCCGTTTTGAGTGCCTGGTAGCTCAGATCCTTCATGTAACTTTCAAGGCTATCAACGCGCTCGGCCAAAGCTCCATCAGGCATGGTTTTCCCTCCCTGCAATAGGTTTATGCAAAATATTATACACAACTTGAGGGTGTGGGGTAAGAGGAAAGGGGCGAGGGTGTTGAAGTGTTCCCCCCCTTTTGTAAAGGGGGACTTTGGATCGCCCCATAACTGGTTAGGAACTTTCGCCCACCTGTACTGCTAGTGACAGACAAGAGTTGGTTGCTTACCTTTAGAGTGTCATGTTGATGGATTATTTTGAGGAACCTTGCAATAAAAACGGAGAGTAGAAATCCATGTCAAAATTATTCGAGACAACAAGCATAGGAACTCTGACATTGGCCAACCGCTTTGTGCGTTCGGCCACGTGGGAAGGTATGGCCGCGCAAAACGGGGCTCCCACTCAGAAGCTCATCAATCTCATGGTTTGTTTGGCCCAAGGCGGAGTCGGTTTGATAATCACGGGTCACGCCTATGTCACCCCCGAAGGCCAGGCCGGGCCTTGGCAACTGGGAATTCACCGGGACGAGTTCATCGATGATCTGCAGGAAATGACCAACGCCGTGCACGCTGCCGGAGGAAAAATTGTCCTACAACTGGCCCATGCGGGCTGCCATGCAAACTCGGAACTGTCCTCCCTGGAACCGATCGGTCCCTCGGTGATGGAAAATGAAAAGGGACCATTGTGTCGGGAAATGACGGCCGAAGATATTCAAAGAATCACCGCAGCTTTTGGTCAGGCAGCCCTCAGAGCCAGCCAGGCCGGTTTTGACGGAGTTCAGATCCATGCGGCTCACGGCTATCTCCTCAGCGAATTTTTGTCTCCCTTCTACAACAAAAGAATCGATCAGTATGGCGGCAGCCTTGAGAATAGGATGCGCATCGTATCGGAGGTCTTTCGAGAAATTCGGGAAAAAGTCGGCTACGATTTTCCGGTTATGATCAAAATGAACTCTGAAGATTTCGTTGAAGGAGGCTTGACGGTAGACGAGATGCTGCAGGCGGCGGCTGTGCTGGAGCAGGCGGGTACCGATGCCTTAGAATTGAGCGGCGGGACCATGTACTCCGGCAAATATGTTGCCGTCAGGCGAGGCAAGCTCAAGGACAAGGAAGATGAGGTCTATTACCTTGAGGCGGCCAAGCGATGCAAAGCCGCCATCAAAACACCCCTGATGCTGGTGGGCGGAATCAGGTCCTTCGATGTGGCCGAACGTCTGGTGGACGAAGGTATTACGGATTACGTTTCGCTTGCCCGCCCGCTGATTCGGGAACCCGGCCTTGTCAACCGCTGGAAGTCAGGAGATACCGCCAGGGCCAATTGTCAGTCGGATAATTTGTGCTTCAAACCGGCAACGCTGGGGGAAGGGATATACTGTGTGACGGAGGAGAAGCAGAGCGCATAGCGCGAGGGGCAGAGGGCAGAAGACGGAAGACAGTTGAAAAGTTGAGGAGTTGAGGTAGGCGACAGAAATGCAAACTGAGTTTGATAAGGCAATTTGGTTTCCAAGTAGGCTGGGTTGAGGTACGAAACCCAGCAAAATAGGCGTTGGGTTTCGCGCTACTCAACCCAACCTACACCTACACCTACACCAAAAACATTATTTTGGAAGCTATAAATAGAAAATCCAAGGGGATACAGCGAATCTTTAGAATTGTCGTGAAGGCAAAAGAATTAATGGAACGTAATCAAATCGATCATGACCTCGACGGCAAAGGCCAAAACAGCATTGACATGTGGGCGTGCCTTTGCCATTTCAGTGCGCTTTTGGGTTTGATTTGGTGGGTGCCGTTGAGCACCATTTGGATTCCTTTCGGCCATCTGCTCGGGCCCTTCGTCGTGTGGCTGTTAAAAAAGAACGTGTCCCCGGTTATTGATGAAGCAGGTCGAGAGTCGTTGAATTTCCAGCTGACAATGACGGCGTACGGCATTGCGTGTGCACTCGCTTTTATGAGCGGTATCAGTAAATTTCTGGTAATGGCTCTGGTTGCCCTCAACGGGTTTTGGGTCGTGCAGGCCGGCATGACCGCCAGCAAAGGCAAGTCGTTCCGGTATCCATTGGTTTTTTGGCGGCTACTGTAGAGAGGTTCAGGCAGTCGGCACGGAACAGGAAGCGCCATTGCCGCAACCAAAACTTGATTTAACCACGAAGGACACGAAGAGCACGAAGAAGATGGTCTGTGAATTTTAATCATACTAATAGGTTGCAAAGATAATCTGTAATTCCTGAATAATGGTAGGGACAGGAAAGTCTGTTTCCAGATCTGGAAGGGAGGCAATCTCTTTTTGCAGGATTAGAATGAGACTGGTTATGCACACAGTTTCTGCAGGTTTGGGGGTAACGGTTCAGAAACCCAACCTGTTATTTACATGCAATAGATAATGATTATTGCATAATGGACAATCCTCAAAAGGATGTGTCAATGATGTTTAGAACGAGTCCATTTGCAGGGGCTAGAGATGAAGAGGGACATCGTCATTTGTGTTCGTTTGACGAACGCAAAGATGCGAATTTTGTAGGGGCGGACGAGAAGAGCCATTGCTTTCACGACGATTCGGAGTTGGCAAGCCGCAGGTTCTTGCCCTCTAACGATCCCGAAGGCAGAATTGAATTTGCCAGATCGGTAAGCCTAAACTAACGAAAGTAAAATACGATGACATATAAGCCGAGCCGATGTGGCTCGGCTTTTAATATTACCATAAAGCATTTTCGGGCTCTCTAAAATTACGGTTTGCCCACGCAAGTGGCGGCTATTTCTCCGCGTCTCCCTGTCTCCGCGTCCTTCCCGTGGGGTCATGTGAAGGTAACTGCCAGCTGCAAAAGGGGGGAGTGACCCGCGAATTTATCAACATTGTCCCTAGCCTCTCGCCTCTCGCCCCTATCATGGTATATAATAATACGGATTGGGAAGCTTATAGACGTTTTCGGCATGGCCGCCCGCAAGGTCGCTGTATTGATCCCCCACATTTATGATGATCGTATAGCCGTTCGCCTCTATGCTGCGTCGAGTCGCACTCTTGAAGGGAGTCACAGAGGGCTTGTCATAATCATCGGGCTTGAAATACAATCCATCCCAATCCTTATAGCCTGCGGACAGCAGGTTTTTTACGGTGACTTCCTTGAGCTTTTGAGCTCTCCCAGTGATAAAAAAGACTGCGACACCAAGTTCCTTAGCCTGCTTGTAGAGTTGCAGGGTCGCTGGTATCGGTGGATCTTCAGCCTTTTTGATATCATCCACCACGAGCTGCGGGATCATGCCGAAATTCAGTTGGAGCATGTGTTGATAATTGGATAGAGAGGTTTCATCAATGTCCAAAACGATTGCCGGTTTAGCTGCTGTCTTAGTCTTCTTGTTTTGAGTCGCCGCGCGGGTCAGACAACTTTGCGCCCGTTGTATTACTGCCTGCTGATCATAGTCGTATTCACCCGAATCATGATAGAAAATTGCCGCCCGTCTTGCTGTGGCCAGATTTTCCGGTTCACGCGCAGCCACGATGGCCGGCAGCAGTAATAAAAAGCTCAGAAAAATCGCTGCACTTTTCAGTCTTTGATTCCCGATACGGCTAATTACTCTTAAATGATGGGATTTTTCCATGCCGTTCTCCTTTAAAAACGAGTCATCACAAACCGGTTTATTTTCAGCAATTCTCATTTTGGCTAGGAGCCTGCCCGATAATTGGCCGAATGGTGTCCATTGTCATTGCCGAATGGTGTCCATTGTCATTCCGGCAAGCTTTAAGCCGGAATCCAGGCCAGCACCAAAAAAGGATTTCCGTATCATGGATTCCGGCTTAAAGACCGCCGGAATGACGGCGTCGTGAATTCTCGGACAGGCTCCTGGTTCATAGTACAGCAAAATGAGAATTGCTGGTTTATTTTTCGGTTGGCTTGTATCTCGCTTAAACTTGGTTCAATATAAGAGAGATCGCAGCAAAGTCCATTGGCATTATCGAATATGCGGTTTGGGGTTGCTGACAGTGAGTTCTTTGATTTCTTGACAAAATTATCTATGCTACCCATTGAGTTGGTTCGAATTTGTGCTGTCGTTCGACGGTTGGGAGATCATTTGACAACGCTGTGCTGTCAACTTCTTACCTGCTCGGCTTCTGATCTTCTGTCTTTGGTCGCGGCCTTGGCCCGCGCTGGGGCGAGTTCCAAAATGTGGAGAGAATGATGGCGGAAACGATCGAAAAGGAAAAAGTAACGGCTCTTCCATCGGCACTGGATCGTATCGGTGAGATTAAAAAACGGACAGAGCAGAAGCGCATTGCTGTTTTCCTGGATTACGACGGCACCTTGACACCAATTGTCGAACGCCCTGAGGATGCTGCGTTGTCGAACGAAACGCGCCAGGCTGTGCGAAAACTGGCCGAGCAATGTACCGTTGCGGTAGTTAGCGGAAGAGATCTCAAGGATGTTCAGCAGTTGGTAGGAATCGACGATATCTTTTTTGCCGGCAGCCACGGTTTCGATATCGCGGGGCCCAGGGATTGGCGACTGCAAAACGAGAAGGGAACGGAATTTATCCCCGATCTGGATCAAGCCGAGCGCGAACTGCACGGGCGGCTCGATAAAATAGATGGTGTACTTGTCGAGCGAAAGAAATTTTCCATCGCGGTGCATTTCCGTCAGGTTGAAGAAAATAAGGCTGCGCAAGTGGAACAGGACGTCGATCGGGTGCTGAAAGAACACAAAAGATTGCGTAAGGGTTTCGGCAAAAAAGTGTATGAGCTGCAGCCTGAAATCGATTGGCATAAAGGGAAGGCTTTATTATGGTTGCTTGAGGCCCTGAACCTTAATGAATCGATTGTTTTGCCGATTTATATCGGCGATGATGTGACTGACGAAGATGCGTTTGACGTGCTTAAGGACCGGGGCATCGGTGTTTTTGTGAAAGGAGATGAAGGGCCGCGCAGAACCTCAGCACAATATACTCTTGAGGATCCGGATGAAGTGCGGCGGTTTTTGCAGACACTGGGAGAGCTGAAACAAGTTGAAAAGTTGAAAAGTTGAAAAGTTGAAAAGTTGCGAGGGGGCGGCTTTTGCAGGAAGGCGGAGGGAGAAGCGACGTAGCGCTAAAAACATTTAGTACAGCCCATGTCTTGCTCTATGCCCTCTGCCCAACAAGAAAGTATCAGCATGGATAGTGAGTCTATTGACCTCAAATATTATCGGCTGAAAAGCATTTTAAAAGAGATGAATAGTGTGCTGGTTGCGTTTTCCGGCGGAGTCGACAGCACGCTGCTGCTGAAAGTTGCCAAACAAGAACTTGCAGAGGATCGTATCCTGGCAGTAACGGCTCAATCCGAGACGACGGCCCGACATGAAATGATTGCAGCCATCGAAATGACTGCTCGGTTGGGTGTGGGCCATCTGTTGTTTCCTTCCGATGAAATGGATTTGCCCGAATTTGTGAGCAATCCGGCTGATCGGTGCTACATCTGCAAGAAGAGCCGGTTCGGTCGGATGGTGCAATTGGCAGAAGAGAGGGGCTTCGCCTGGGTTGCCGATGGCACCAATGTCGATGACCGTGCAGACTATCGGCCGGGCATGCGAGCGATCCGCGAACTGGGAGTGAGGAGTCCTCTGAGTGAGGCCCGTCTCCACAAGGAGGAAATCAGGATTCTGTCAAAACAGATTGGGCTGCCGACCTGGAACAAAGCTTCTTACGCCTGCCTCGCTTCCAGGATACCTTATGGGACTCCGATCAATGCTGACAGATTGAGACAGGTGGATGCATGTGAAGAATTCATTCGCGGACTGGGGCTGGCCCGGCAGGTGCGGGTTCGACATTACGGAGACATGGCCCGCATCGAAGTGGAGGCGGAAAGCATTGCCCGCCTGGCAGAACCTTCGAACCGAAAGAACCTGTTGGATTATTTCAATAAAATCGGCTTCAAGTATATCGGGCTCGATCTGGAAGGCTATCAAATGGGGAGCATGAACAGGGTTCTCGATCGGGAAGGGGTGGAGGTTGGATAGCAAACTTCTCAAGATGCTTTTGGAAGACTTTAAGAGCGGACGGCTGGACGTTGATGCTGCTCTGCAGAAACTAAAGAAATTGCCGTTCGAAGATCTGGGTTATGCTCGAATCGACAGTCATCGCTGTTTGCGCACCGGTGTCTCGGAAGTGGTTTTTTGCGCCGGCAAGACGATCGAACAAGTCGTCGGTATTGCTGGAAGAATCTCTCAGAATCATCGTAATATCCTGCTCACTCGCGCTTCAAGGGAGGTTTTTGAGGCCGTCGAGACGGCGGTTGGCAGCTGTGAATATCATGAAATGGCAAGGATTATAGTAATAAACCCGGAACAATTGGAGCAGGTGGGCAATGTGGCCGTGGTGAGTGCCGGCACTTCCGACATGCCCGTTGCCGAAGAGGCGGCCGTCACGGCTGAAACTCTCGGAAACCGTGTGAATCGAATCTATGACGTTGGAGTGGCCGGCATTCACCGACTCTTCCACGTTTGCGACGATCTATTCAAGGCCAATGTGGCTGTGGTTGCGGCCGGCATGGAGGGAGCTCTGGCCAGTGTGGTAGGAGGATTGGTTTCCTGCCCCGTTATCGGTGTCCCCACCAGTATTGGTTACGGCGCAAGTTTCGGAGGGTTGGCGGCATTGCTAGGCATGCTTAACAGTTGTGCCCCCGGCGTATCGGTCGTCAACATCGACAACGGCTTTGGTGCAGGCTATCAGGCAAGTCTGATCAACAAGGCAGTTTGCACTAA
Organism: uncultured delta proteobacterium; assembly: GCA_963781715.1. Taxonomy (GTDB): domain Bacteria; phylum Desulfobacterota; class Syntrophobacteria; order Syntrophobacterales; family Syntrophobacteraceae; genus Desulfoferrobacter. The sequence goes on along the minus strand of CAWAGW010000010.1, from coordinate 867,703 downwards.
ACCCGATTAAGTAACGCCAACCTCTGCATTCGATGCTTCCGCGCCCTCCGCAGGGTTCAACAACGCAACCAGTTTTTCTATGGCGAGCAACAACGCTTTGATCTCATCTTTGTCCAGTTTTTTCAATCTCTGCGCAAATCGCTCTTCCAAAGGCGCGGGAGCATTGGCGATAAATTGCAGCCCTTGTTCCGTTATTTCCACATGAATTTGCCTGCGATCCTTGCTCACTCGCGTGCGACGAACAAGATTGCGTTTTTCCAGACGATCGACGATCCCTGTCACAGTGCTGCTGTTCACATAAACGATCTTACTGAGCGCACTCAGCGCAATCGGTCCGTGGTCGTGAATTTCACGCAGACAGACCAACTGAGGTATGGTTATTTGATAGTTTTCTTGGAGATACTTTGAATATCGGTCGACTTCGTGTGTAATCTGGCGTAATCGTTTGGCAATTTGCAACACCACAGGATCAATCATTTTGACACCTCAAGTTTCGATAAAAGTGCTGGAATCAACCCCGTATGCATCAAGTTTGTCCGCAGCGGCATCAAAAGGCTGCTACTTTTCCGCATGTGGGTCGATCATTCCAAAAGTCCCCCTTTTATTCAAAGGGGAATTCACCCGATTGAATACCGCTCATGGCCCTGCTTCGCAGGATTCAACCGGGTAAAGGGGAGATTCTGTAAGGTCAAAAACATGATGCTGCCCCCAAAGTGAGGAATAATACCAATCAATTGGATGGCCGCAAACCAAAATTTATCCCAAAGTCAATTTGCAATTATTGATATGAGTTGATAATAATGCAAGTTAATCTGATTGTATTTTCAATTTCTCGTTATTCAAGCTCTCGATCTAGTCTCGATCCGGAAAACAATACCTTCTAACTTTAACGAGTGTAATTTGAGCACCCTGATTTTAACGGAAAAACCATCCATCGCACGGGATTTCGCCAAGGCCCTGGGAGTGAAAGGGAAAAAGGACGGCTGCCTGGAAGGCGGCGGCTATGTAATCGCCTGGGCGATAGGGCATCTGGTTGAACTGGCCGATCCTCAAGACTATGACACCAAATGGAAAAGGTGGAGCCTCAACACGCTTCCAATTTTGCCGGAAAGACTCAAATATAAGCCAATAGCTGACGTACAGAAACAACTCAAAGTTGTTCAAAAACAGCTCAAGCGAAAAGACATCGAGAAGATCATCATTGCAACCGATGCAGGCCGGGAAGGGGAAGTGATTGCGCGCACCATTCTTCACAGTGTGGGTCCGCTTAAACGTGAAATGTATCGATTCTGGACTTCGCAGGCGTTGACGCCACAGGTCATAAAAGAAGCCCTTGGAAACGTCAAACCGGCTGCCGAATACGATCGGCTATGGTACGCGGGGCAGGCACGACAGGCGGCCGACTGGCTGGTGGGAATGAACCTTACCCGGGCAGCCACCCTCAGGATGGGAAGCTACAAGGATGTTTATTCCATAGGGCGGGTCCAAACCGCTGTTTTGGCCCTCCTGGTAGATCGACAGCAGGAACGGGAAAATTTCAGATCTGAGCCCTACTGGATTGTGCGGACCAACTTTTCAAACCCTGATAGAGGAACGTGGTGGGGAACCTGGTTCAAAAAAGAGACGAATCGGTTCGAGAACAAACAGGAAGCCGAACAAGTGCTGACCAGGGTGCTGCAGCAAGCGGGCGCCGTCAAGTCGGTGAAGCGTGAAAAGAAAAGACAGCCGCCCCAGTTCCTCTATTCGCTAACGGACCTTCAGCGTGATGCGAATTCGAAGTATGGTTTTTCCGCCAGGCAAACTCTCGATATCGCGCAGAAGCTCTACGAACAAAGAAAATGCCTTTCTTACCCGAGAACCGACTCCAGGGTGCTCGGTTCTAAAAATGTTTCGCTGACAAAAAAATTGATCGCAAAACTCTCCTCCGCCTATTCCGATCTTTTTCAGGGTATCGAAGAAAAACTTATCTCTATTTCCAACAAAAGAGTCTTCAACGATGCCAAGTTGACCGACCATCATGCGCTTATTCCGCTTGCGCCTCTGCCGGATCGGGCCGGACGAAGCGAGGGCTTGATTTACGAACTGGTCCTGAAACGTTTTGCCGCGGCGTTTTACCCCGACTATGAATACGAAGCCACTACGATTATAACCGAAGTTCAAAATGAAACCTTTCGCACCAGGGGAAGCCGACCTGTCATGCTCGGCTGGAAAGCCGTTTACGGGAAGGCGGAGCCTCACAGCGACAAAGACAAGGAAGAACCCGAAGAACGTGATCTGCCGCTGCTCGAAAAGGGTGATCCCGCCAAGGTTCAAGAAGCTCTGTTGGAAGAAAAAATGACGCAGCCGCCGCCGGAATACACGGAAGCGCTTCTGCTCAAAGATATGACCAACCCTTCCCGCTACGTTTCTGAAGATGAGCTCAAGAAAATCTTTAGGGGTGAGATTGGGTTGGGAACCCAGGCCACTCGCGCTCAGATCATCGAAACATTGCTGGTTCGCGCCTACGTTGTTCGCGAAAAAAAAGTGTTAAGGCCGACGGCCAAAGGTCGCTTGCTGATCGATCGGTTGCGTCTTCTTTCGATAGCAAAAGCCATTGCAGCTCCCGAGGAAACAGCACGCTGGGAGATGGAATTGGAGAGGATAGCCCAGGGCATAGGAAATTCGGAGGGGTTCTTGGAGGCCATCCGAGGGTTTGTTATGAAAGGAGTGGAGGAGTTTAAAATGAATGAAATGCAGCAGAAAGTTCAAGAACCGTTGGGAAAGTGCCCGGCCTGTGGAGGGAATGTCATCGAGGGCAAAAAAGGTTTTGGTTGCGCAAACTGGCGAGAACAGGACGGCGGTTGCCGGTTTGTGGTCTGGAAGCAAATTGCCGGTCAAAAGATAACTCCCGAGAGTGTGAGAATGCTTTTGGCCGGTGAAACCACTGGAAGCATGAAATTTGTGTCAAGAGAGGGTAAGAAATTTTCAGCTTCCCTAAAGTTGGAGCAGGAGGAACAAGAGGGCCAATGGGTAACACGCTTTGCTTTCGGCGGACAGGATGCGGCATCTTCTGAGGACAGTCCCGGCGAATCCGCACCAGAGAAGCAACCGCTGGGGGCATGCCCGCGCTGTGGGGGAGAGATCGTCGAAGGAAGGAAAGGTTTTGGCTGCGCAAACTGGCGAGAGCAGGACGGCGGTTGCCGGTTTGTCGTCTGGAAAGAAATTGCAGGGAAAAGGCTGAGTGTGGACGACGTGGCAATGCTTTTGGAAAAGGGCCAAACGGGCATTATAAATGGGTTCAAATCGAAAAAAGGCAAGCAATTTTCTGCCAGGCTGAAGTTGGAGGGGGAAGATTACAAAACGGTTTTCGTTTTCTGAGGTACTGCAAAAACAGGTGACTCATTCCGTCGTAGCGCAGCAACTCCCGGCCGAACTTGGCGACATCAAATGGCGCCGGCACCCGGATGAGCTTCGCTATCGCTACGGCAATCCGCGCCGTTACCCTCCCTTGTGAGGATGGATTATGTTACAAGGTTTGGTCACGAAAGGGTCATGCTCGGTTCGGATTTTCCGTTCGGTGATCCTCGCAGCGAGCTGGGTAAAATTCTACAGCTCGATTTGACCGAGCAGCAGAGGCAAGCAATTTTGTCAGGAAACATCGAACGCCTGCTGGCCGACAGCAACCGATGAAGATGCTGGAAATGAGATTTGTTACTCGTAAATGAAATATTTTACAGTATTCAGGGTGAATCCGGTTATGCGGGTTGGCCGTGTGTTTTCATTCGATTGACCGGGTGCAATCTGCGCTGCTCCTATTGCGACACTCAATATGCGTACATCGCCGGACAAGCAATGACCATTGGCGACATTGTGTTGAAGGCTCGATCGTTCAATTGCAATCTTTTGGAAATTACGGGCGGTGAACCGTTGATCCAGGGAGAAACCCCGGAGTTGGTAGAGAACCTGCTCGATCAGGGATACGCTGTTTTGATGGAGACCAACGGAAGCATGGATATTGGCAGGGTTGCTCGGTCTTGCGTCAAAGTTGTGGACTTTAAATGTCCGTCCAGTGGTGAAGCCGATAACAATGACTATTCCAACATCGAGCGACTGCAAAACCACGATGAAGTGAAGTGTGTTATAGGAACTCGCGAGGACTACGAGTTTGCCCGCGAAATCTTTTACCGCGTGCGGAAAAATGGGAAACGCAAAAACGATGTGCTATTCTCACCCATCTTCGGCAAACTGGCGCCGAGAACACTTGCCAAATGGATTCTTGCTGATCGACTGAATGTGCGTTTCAATCTGCAGCTGCACAAGTACATCTGGGAACCGGATCAGCGGGGGGTTTAGTCCTACTTTGTCACATTGCCGAAAAGCACGCGACCGAAGGATGAAGATATATCAATTTTATTCTTGGATACCTGCTGCTCTTTGATTTTCATTACAAAGGACACAGCGCGGCCTTTTGGCCGCAACCAAACACTAACCACAGAGGCACAGAGGGCACAGAGTTTGATCCTTTTTCCCCCGGCCGAGAGGCGGCCGGGGGAAGGACCATCAAGGGGGGCTCATTTCCTGGGCGGGTCCTTCAATGCAAGAGCAGATAAATCTACGATCGCGCAGCGGGCTTCGCTTTGACCGATCGCCTCTCGATCGGTCAAAACAAAATTTCATCTCTGTGCCTCTGTGGTTCAATTCACATGACTTGTAGATAAAACAATCACTTACAGAAATAATCTTCGCAAAAAAACAAGAAACTTGGTGTTATACCGTTTTATGATGAAAACCTTCATTTTGGGCTCGATACCCCTTTCGTCATTCCCGCAGGCTTTAAGCGGGAATCCAGAAAAACTGTGAACAGAAATGAAGCCTTTCATCCTTAACGGGTATAGTATCACAAACGGAACAATAGTGAAGGAAAGATAATAAGTTATGAAAAATGCGGAGTTGCGGAAGGCGGTTGTTCTGTTTTCCGGCGGACTGGATTCGACCACATGTGTTGCCATTGCCAAATCGATGGCCTTCGAAATTTTTGCACTGAGTTTTGACTATCACCAGCGCCATCAGGCGGAAATTCAGATGGCTAAGAAGACGGCGGCTGCGATGGGGGTCGCTGAGCATTTGATATTAAATCTGCCGTTGGAGCGAATCGGCGGTTCGGCTCTGACCTCAGATCTTGAAGTTCCAAAAGACGTACCCCTGGAGGAGATGAAAAGCCGCATACCGGTGACCTACGTACCGGCCAGGAACACTATTTTCCTCTCATTTGCACTGGCTTGGGCGGAAGTGCTGGGAACGCAGGATATTTTTGTCGGGGTCAATGCCCTGGACTATTCCGGATACCCGGATTGCCGTCCGGAATTCATGCAGGCTTTTGAACGTGTGGCGAACCTGGGCACCAAGGAAGGCGTCGAAGGCAAACTGCGGTTTAAGATACACACTCCTCTGATAGACCTTACCAAAGCACAGATCATTCAAAAAGGTATGGAACTGGGAGTCGACTACGGACTGACGCACTCCTGCTACGATCCGGATGATCAAGGTCGTGCCTGCGGTCACTGCGACAGTTGTCTTTTGCGTAAGAAGGGCTTTGCCGAAGCGGCTGTTCCCGACCCAACCATTTACGGAGAGGGAGCCCATTGATGACGATAAAGAAAGATTCCTCATTGACTCAACTCGGGAGACATGTCGAACAGCCAGGAAAACCTGAAGAAGCGGCACTGGAAACCTTTGCAAATCCTCATTCGGGGCAGGATTACGTTGTCCGTCTGACGGCTCCCGAATTTACCAGCCTTTGTCCGATAACGGGGCAGCCCGATTTTGCTGCGATCGTCGTAGACTATGTTCCGCAAGAAAGTCTCGTGGAAAGCAAATCGTTCAAGCTGTTTCTGGGGAGCTTCCGCAACTACGGAGCTTTTCATGAGGACTGCACGGTTTATATCCACAACCGGCTCAGGGATGTCATGCAACCTAAGTTCATCCGAGTGGTTGGACTCTGGTATGCGCGGGGCGGGATCACCATCGATGTGACCATCCAGAGCGGGTCACTCCCCTCCGATTGTACCCTTTTGCCCCTGGGAAAGACGACTTACCGGGGTGGAAGGGAGTAAACCTTCTCTTTTCGTCATCATCCGTTATTCCTTATTTGATATCAGCCGTTCTATTCTTCCGCCGCTTGGAAATTCACTGCAAATTCTGATTGGGTTACCTACTTAGAGAGCGCAAGCCCATCAGGAAGTTGATCAAAAAAAGCCTTGTTCAAGAAATAGTCGACCCGGTGCGGCTTCATTGTAATATCCTCTTCGACCATCTGCTGCACCAGTTCATCTCGGTTGTTTTGATAAAACTCCGCTTTTGTCTGATTCAGATGAGCGTAATTGCATAAAGTGTTCGAGCGGCTGTCGTTGAGCAGCAATTTTGACTCACATTGCGCGATCTTGTTATCGATACAGGTGTTGTAGAAATCTTCCTGCTGCGTTCCGTCCGACATAGCCAGACCGGAACTTGCCAAAATAACCAGGATAAATAATGCGGCACCAATCTTTGTCTTCATCTTCGATCTCCTTTGTCTGTAAGGGTTTGTACCTATTTGGCCGGATTAAAAAGCAATGGACGTGCCAAGACTGAGGTTGGTCGCCATGGATTCAATCCAATATATTGATACTATTATATAAATATCTGATTCAGCAGCAACGGTTGTCGCTTTTGAAATCAAACTTCCCATGAAATAAAGTAAACCAAGTTGACGAGTATGGTCTGTCTGCGTGAGCAGCTTTTCATCCGATGGAATCGCTCTAATCAAACAAACCCAACCAACCATAGCCAGTGTCTATCCGGAAACCCCGAGTTCCTCTCCCCCTCGAGGTCAATGCTGCTGAATTAGCGGGTCAGTTCCCCCCTTTGTTTAAAGGCTGTTAGTTGGACACACATGCCCCCGTGGGTATTGAAAGTCCCCCTTTCGCAAAGGGGGGGACCAAATCGCAGACTCCCTGTTGTTGGTGACAAATTGTAATGCCAATGAAAACAGATACTTTTTAAAAGCACGGGGTCATGTGTGTCTAACTGTCAGGTTTAAAGGGGGCTAGGAGGGATTATTTAATGGGCTGAATCTTCTTATAAAAGTCCCCTACTTCAACACATTGCGAGTTTAGATAAGAGGCGACATACTATGTCTATGTACTCTATGAGGGCCGGATGAAATTTCGTGTTTCGAATTTATGTTGAGTAATTTGCGGCAGGGCCCTTTGCCTCTGACCTGGCCCTGAGGACCAGGTTTTCTACGTTTTTATAGAATCGAGAAGGTCTTTTGTTGCATTTGCTATAAAGAGGTCCTTATATTTTTGACTAATCGATCATAATTGGTTTATTCCTGAAGCCTCTTGAATCTGCCCGGAAACGGGGTTCTTATGTGTAAACTAAATTGACAACTACAGCTGAAGGCCGGCTTGGTCTACTAATTCAAAGAAAGAAAGCTCGCGATGAAGAAAGGTAAACTTGGCGTGTGGCTGATTGGCGCCCGGGGTTCTATTTCGACCACGGTGATTGTCGGCTCATTGGCCCTGCGTAAGGGTTTAACTGAACCCATAGGAATGATCACGGCGACTGACTTATTTGACGATGCCGCACTTGTGGACCTCGGTGCGATTGAGTTTGGCGGCTGCGATATTCGGTCAGGGGAGCCGCCCCATGTGGTTCGACAGATTCTTGGCTTGTCGGAGATAGTGGACCCTGAGAGCTGCATGGAAATCGAGCAGGAGTTCGCTCGGATTGTATCGGGAATTGACAAGGGAACGGCGAGGAACTGTGGTGATGCTATTCAACAGTTGACAGATTCGATGGTTTTGAAGGATTGCTCGCTGCGTGAAGAGGTTTCCGAGATCAGACAGAGTTTGCAGCAATTCCGACAGGAAAAATCGCTTACAGATATAGTGGTGGTGAATCTGGCGTCGACCGAGCCTGCTCTTGAGCTTGGCAGATGCCATCTGGATTTGGAATCATTTGAATCCTGCCTGGATCGCAACGACAGCAAAGCGGTCAAGGCAAGTACGATTTATGCCTACGCCGCCGTTCAGGAGGGATGCCCTTATATCAACTTTACACCTTCCAGTGGAGCGCTCGTTCCGGCGATCATCGAATTGGCTGAAAAGAATAAAGTGCCGGTGATGGGGAACGATGGCAAGACCGGAGAGACTTTAGTGAAATCAGCATTGGCTCCCATGTTTGCGTGCCGAAATCTTGAAGTTTTGAGCTGGGAAGGGTTTAATATTCTTGGAAATATGGATGGCTCGATACTAAAACATCCTGAAAACCGTGAATCGAAAATCAAAACCAAAGACCAGGTCCTTGCCAGAATCCTGGGCTATGCGCCCCATTCCAGAGTCCACATCGACTATGTGCCTTCCCTGGATGATCAAAAAACGGCATGGGATTTCATCCACTTCAAGGGGTTCCTTGGCGCTAAAATGTCCCTGCAGTTCGTCTGGCAAGGCTACGATTCGATGCTGGCAGCTCCCCTGGTTTTGGATCTGGCAAGGCTGGCGGAATTTGCCAAAAGGCGAGGCGAAGGCGGCCTTATGCCGCAACTTGCATCTTACTTTAAAGCCCCGTTGGGCGTAGAGGAACAACGCCTGTACGAACAATATAAAATGCTGCTCGACTATGCGGAAACGGCTAAATGAGGAGGGGCAAGCCTATTTTGAAAAAAGAAATAAGGAGTGGTAGACAGCCTCCCAGGTTGCGTTAAGTGCAGCGAAGCTGTAACTCTGCATGATGCCGGCAACATGAAGCACCGCGACCTTAACGAGTGAAACCAATGCTAATATGGAATCGTGCAAAAGACACCTCAGAGGAAGCAAGAAGGAGTGAGCATGAGATTTGCGTTTAGTTCCAATGCATTTCGCCGCTACAGCCTGATCGAAACTATCAAAATCCTGACTGCTACGGGCTACGAAGGAATCGAAATCATGGCTGATGTGCCCCATGCATTCCCGCTGCATTTGAGCGAAAACGACGTAAACGAAATTCGCAGCGCTCTGCGTGATACCGGACTGCAGGTGCCAAATATCAACGCATTCATGCACCATGCGGAAGGTGATACCTATCATCCTTCCTGGATCGAAAAAGACCCGGCTTTGCGGGCCAAGCGAGTGGACTACACACTGCGATGCATCGATCTGGCCCAAAGGTTGGGGGTCCCCAATATTTCGACCGAACCTGGCGGACCCCTGCAGGACATGACTCGAGAGCAAGGCTTGGAACTATTTTTGGAAGGTTTAAGGCAGGTCGAGCAGAGAGCTAAGGATAAAGGTATCCGAGTGCTCATCGAGCCGGAACCGGATCTCCTTATCGAGAACAGCGGCCAGTTTTTGGACCTCATTAAGATCCTGGACAAGGATGTGTTCGGTCTTAATTTCGATGTGGGACACTTTTATTGTGTGAATGAGGACCCTGTTGAATTAATTAAGAAACTGAAAGATTATACCTATCATTTTCATCTGGAAGACATCGCCTCAACTCGAGAACACTATCACCTCAAGTTGGGTGAAGGCGCAATCGATCTGCCGGCAGTGCTGAAAACGATAGATGAAATTGGTTATGACGGCTTCGTGACCGTAGAACTTTATACTTATGAGGACCGGGCGGGGGAAGCTGCCTTTGATGCCTATAGGTATCTCTCCCAATGGCGCCAGATGACGGAGGACTGAGGGTAAGAGGGTAAGGCGTCAGATAAGACTCCACTATGCTCAGCAAGGATGAAAAGCTGTAATTTGGATCACCCCGATAACCGCTTTCCCGTCATTCCCGCATGCTTCTGGCGGGAATCCACAAAGGGGCGCACGGCGGTTCCCGCCAAAGCTTGTCCCCGCAGTCCCGCCTATATTTGGGCGGGATTAGGCGGGGAACGTGCGGGGATGACCGAAGGTGAAGTTGAAATCAAAGAAACTGAGCGCCTACCTCAACTCCTCAACTCCTCAACTCTTCAACTCTTCAACTCTTCAACTCTTCAACTCTTCAACTCTTCAACTCTTCAACTCTTCAACTCTTCAACTCTTCAACTCTTCAACTCTTCAACTCTTCAACTCTTCAACAGCCCTTTGCCCCAAAAACAATTCCTTCCTAATCAGTTCCGCCTCCTCGGCCGCAGGATCACTCACCCAGTGCCCGGCTATCTCGTAAACGGGCATAATTCCCAGCAATGAATTGAGGACCCAGACAGTCTCTGCACACGAGAGATCATCAAGGCTCGATTCTCTCCTTTGGACCTCCCTTCCCTTCCCCCGCAGAATTCTTGCAGCCACCTTGACCGTCACACCCGGCAGCTGATTCTCATTGGCAGGAGTCCACCAAGTTCCGTTTGCTCTGGCAAGGATCGAGCCTGCCGATGTTTCAGCAACTTTTCCATGCGAATCTAAAATGAGGGCTTCGTCCGCGCCGTCGTCCAGAGCTTGCTGCCGGGCCAGCATAAAATAGAGATAATTGAGACTCTTGTGTTTTGCCAGTGGAGGTGCAAAGCCTTGGCTAACGACTTGCAGCCGCCACCCCTGCTGGTAAACTTCCTGCTTGGGCGCATGGTACTTTTGGGCGATAATGCATATAGTGGGAGACTGGCAAAAGGGCAACCCGAGCCCCTGGCAGATACCTCTGCTGACGATGATTTTGAGACTGGCAACTTCGTTCAACAAGTTGTTTCTTTTTACCAATTCCATTGCCAGGTCATGCCAGTTCAATTCAGGAAGCGAGTTGATACGCAGGGCTCGGAGGGAATCAAACATCCGCTCCAGATGATCTTCAAGATAAAGGGTACAACCCTTTTCCGAACGCATGGTCTCGAAAACCCCGTCCCCGTACAAAAATCCTCGGTCCAAAGGAGAGATTGAGGCTTCTCGAACGGGCACAAAACGCCCGTTTAGCCACAGAATCTGCTCGGATTCGGAGGAGCAGCCGGTCATGGGGAGCGTTCTCCTATCTGTTCAATGACCTGAAACAGGGTGCGACCTTTATGGAGCGTTTCCTGGTATTCGTCTTCTTCGTCGGAGTCATAGACTATACCTCCGCCTACGGAAAAGTAACAGGTTTCCTTATGGACCAAAGCGGTGCGGATGGCAATGTTGAGATCCATGTTTTGATGCCATCCGAGGTACCCAATAGAGCCTGTGTAGATGTGCCTCGCGTTGGGCTCCAGTTCGTCAATGATTTCCATGGAGCGAATTTTGGGGCAGCCCGTAATGGATCCGCCGGGGAATGTTGCCCGGAGCAAGTCTCCATAGGTGCTGTCATCCTTCAGCCGGCCGATGACAATCGAGATGAGATGATGCACATTCTGATAGCTTTCCAGACGTTTGTGTTCAGCAACTCTTATGCTTCTGGGAAGGCAGACGCGGCCGAGGTCGTTTCGCAAAAGATCGACGATCATGGAAAGCTCTGCGTCATCTTTAGGATGACTCAAAAGATCTTGTTTGAGGCCGTCATCCTCGTCCTCGGTATTGCCACGTTTACGGGTACCTTTGATGGGGCGGGTTTCAATATACTGGCCTTTTCGATACAGAAACCTCTCCATGGAAGTTGAGAGCACCTGGTGATTACCTGCCTGTATGAATGAGTAAAAGGGGGCCGGGTTGATTTCAAACAGCGAACGCCAAAGCTGGAATGGATCGCCCACAAACGGAAACTGGTAGCGTTGAGAAATATTTACCTGATAGACATCGCCCTCCCGAATGTATTGTCTGACCTGGCGAACCGCCTGCAGGTATTCGGAATGGCTGAAATTGCTCTTGAGAGGCCCGAGCAAAAATCGATCCGATATCCGATTATCCCAAAACTCTGTAGGGCCAGGGTCTATCCCCGCCCGAAAGTGAATTCCCAAATCTTGCAATACTTCGGCAGCATCTCTTTTGTCATCATTTTGGTAGACCAAATCAAGCTGATTGCTCTGCTTCGACATTCGGTCGAAAATTAACAGCCGACGGGGCCAGAAAAGCAGGATATCCGGAAGATGCAGATCATCGTCAGCGGTTTGTGGAAGTTTTTCTATTGCTTGTTTCAGGTCATAGGAAAAATAACCGACGGCCCCACCGCTAAACGGTGGAGCAACCAGAGGAAAGTCAGGCCGAAAGTTGCTGAAGAGTTCATCCAGCATCTCCAGGGGATTCGCGCTGAAGGAGAGAGTCTCCCTGGCACGATCTTATCTTGACCGATGTTCCCTTGCTTTCGAAAACCAAGTAGGGATTCCAGGCGATGATGGAATAGCGATTTTCACTTTCCGGCTGCAGTGGCCCCCCGCTGAGAAGCACTGCAGTGTAGGGTTCTGAGGCGATGGATTGGGCGAATCGCAGAAATTGTGTGTCACTCTCGATATCGTGGGAGAAACCTTGCTCGATGAGACCTACCCGACATGGCCCAAGAAAAGAATTGTTCATGATGCACTCCGCAGCGCTGCCGCCTCACTGAATTGGGTAGACGGTTCCGGCCACCCGAGCCTCGGGAAGCCGTCCTTGCCGCTTGGAACGGAGGAGATACAAGAGCTGAATCCCGGTTTCAATGAAAGGAAATTGTTCACCAGTTCCATGCCGAATTCCGTCATAAAGGATTCCGGATGGAACTGCACGCCGCAAAGCGGCCAGGAACGGTGCTGGAATCCCATAACGACTCCATCCGCTGCGTGGGCTGTGGGGATGATTCCTTTACAGGATGCGTGATTCTCTTCTTTAGAGTCCGTCCGGCGACCGGACGAAAGTTCGATTGCGAGGGAATGATACCGCGCCGCCCAAAAAGGCGATGAAATATCTTTAAATATGCTCCGGCCCGAATGATACACTTGGCAGCGCTTGCCGTGCATCGGCAGAGGCGCTTTAACGGTTTTGCCCCCGAACACCTCATTTATGACTTGCATTCCAAGGCAGACTCCGAGTATCGGAATTCGGTGGGCGAATTGCTTTACGACCTCTTTACTGATTCCTGCGTGCGCAGGATCTTTTGGACCCGGCGAAATGCAGATCCAGTCAGGATTCAGGGATTCGATGCCGGCCGGTGTAATTTGGTCGTGACGGTAGACGATCACTTCCAGATCGAATTCATAAAACAGCTGAACCAGGTTGAAAGTGAAAGAGTCGTAATTATCGATCATGACGAGCCGCATTACCTTTACTCCGGTTTGAAGGCCAAAAAAAAGCCATCCAGACCAATGAGTCTGGATGGCTTGCGCCTGACATAACTCATATTAAAATACTTCAAAATGCAGGGTGCTTTCCCCGAATGCACCTTGGCTGGCTTGTTCGCCGAACGAGCCCTACAGTTTTTAGTAACTTCTCAATAGCTGGGAGCGGATGATGCTGAATCGCCCGAGCGTCATTCCCGCATGCTTTTAGCGGGAATCCAGCGCTTTCAAAGTGGGCGTCTACCCTGCCCATACCCATTGAGAAATTACAGTTTTTTCATGCTTCGCTGTGATCGCGAGGCCATAATTGCTGGTTTAGTGTCCGGCAGGAAACCCCGGGGTCCTCTTCCTTTCGAGGGGGAGAGGGAGCTTCCGCATGAACACTGGTTTACAGTTTTCTTCTCAGAAATGTAAAATGTTGTCAAGGAAAGTTTAGATTAACCTTTCTTTCAAAGGAGAAGTCGATGAAGATAATCAGCCTTGTCGGCAGTCCGCACGGAGCTAAAGGCAGCACAGCGAGATTGACGCGGATTGTGTTGGACGGTGCGGAAAAAGAGGGCGCCGCAACTGAAACACTATACTTAAAGGGCGGGAGCGTTTTACCTTGCAGAGGGTGCGATACCTGCCACAAAAAAGGTTTGTGTCCTCAAAAAGATGAATTCAAGTCCATTCAGCAGAAGATCATCGAAGCTGACGGGATTGTTCTGGGAAGCCCTAATTACATCTTCAGCGTGAGTGCTCAGTTGAAAGCGTTCATGGACCGATGCAGTTCGATTATTCATTGTCTGGGTTTCGAGGGCAAGTACGGCGCTTCGGTGGTTACTTCGGGAGGCGGCGACGAAGAGCCCATTGCCGATTACATGAACCACTTCCTGATGATAACCGGCATCAGGCCGGTTGGTGCGGTATGGGCGACCATGGGCAACATCACCGGTAACACATTTCCTGAAGACCTTACCTGCAGTGCCTTTGAACTGGGCGGAGAGTTGGTATTATCCTGGAAAAACAAGAAAACGAATCCGGAGATAGAAGAGAAAATGGCGACCTTCAGACAACGGATGCAAGATCTGATGAAGTGGAGAAAAGATGAATGGCCTTACGAGCATGAGTATTGGCAGAAGCATCGAGGACTGGGGAGTTGAATCGTTGAAGAATAGTAGAATTCAAAAGCCGAATTGCATAAATGCCACATATCGGATTAACATGGAGTTGCATCAAATTGAAATGTGTCGTTATTTCGAATGAAGCGAGAAATCCTGTACCATCGCCTGAAGAACATAGATTCTTCAGGCGATGGCTTCGGAATGACAAGATGGTTTTGCCGCTAATTCGCGATGATTCGTTTAAATTCCGCCGGATTATTGCAGCGGCGTAATGCAGGATATTCATTGGGCCATAGGAGCCATCGGCTATTTCCCGACCTATACCCTGGGGAACCTTTATGCTGCGCAATTGTTTGCTCGTGCGCGGTCACAAATCGGCAATTTGGAAGAGCAGTTGAGTTGCGGGGAATTCGGTCCGCTTTTGAATTTGCTCAGAGAGAACGTTCACCGCCAAGGCAGCCGCTATCGACCAAGAGATCTGATCCAAAAAGTAACGGGAGAAAATCTGAACGCCGATTATCTCCTCCAATATCTACAATCCAAGTATCTTGAATTGTATGGGTAGGGCAAGTAGCGCAGGGCTTTAGCCCTGTTTTTAAGTACTTATGTTGTCTGCACACTCATATAACCTTGGGAGCCGGCAAAATGGTTATTTTCATGATGAGTGCGACCGGCACCATATCTTTCGAGATCTTTCTGAGATGAATACCACAACAAAGGTTCAGAAGAGCACCAACACGATCGACGTTCTTTGCGTGGGGATGGCGACCCACGATTTGATCATGACGGTCGATCATCATCCAGGGCCCGACGAAAAATGTTTTGCCTCCGGCTTGCTGAGCTGTGGGGGAGGACCAGCATCCAACGCCGCCGTTACAGTGTCTCGGCTGGGCGGCAAAAGCGCCTTTATCGGCTACCTGGGGCAAGATCTCTACGGAAAGCAACACGTTGAGGAACTTTCGCGTGAGGGCGTCGAGACGCAATGGATCGTCCGTAGCAA
Organism: uncultured delta proteobacterium; assembly: GCA_963781715.1. GTDB lineage: Bacteria > Desulfobacterota > Syntrophobacteria > Syntrophobacterales > Syntrophobacteraceae > Desulfoferrobacter. Next base: position 852,465 of record CAWAGW010000010.1, on the reverse strand, counting down.
ACAACCGACGCCCGTTTCTGTCATCCTGGTTAAACCCAACGGAGATAGAACGGTAGTAAGCTACAAATCTGCAACACCTTCTTTGAAGACCTCAGACATTGATTTAGCCCATTGTAATCCTTTATGTATGCTTTTTGATGGACACCAACATTTGATTTCAATGGGTTTCGCGGAATTTGCCAGGCACAGCAACATTGCAACCATCCTGGATGCCGGTTCAGTCCATCGAGGAACCGTCGAGCTGCTCCCGCTTATGGACTACCTGGTGGCCTCAGCCAGATTTGCTCGTGAGTTTACCGGAGAGGGAAACGAGTCCGCAGCCATCGAGCTTCTGAGCCGGCATGCACCTTTTGTCGTCATTACGCTCGGCGAAAAAGGCTTACTTTGGAGAAGTGGTAGAGAGGAGGGCGAGATGCCCGCATTCCGTGTTGAATCAATCGACACGACCGGGGCTGGAGATGCTTTTCACGGCGCTTTTTCCCTGGCCGTCGCGCAAGGCCGGGAATTCTTAACAGCCTTAGGATTTGCAAGCGCCGCTGCTGCTCTGTGCTGCACCAAACTCGGTGCGCGCCCGGGGATACCGACTAAAAGAGAACTCGACGACTTTTTAAAATTAAGCCAAAAAGTAATTGAAGTCTAGTCAGTTAGAGAATCCAGAAGCCAGCGGCCAGGATCCAGAATGAAAACACAGCCTGCCAGGATCTTGCCTCACTCCTGGCTCCTGGATTCAGTCCTCAAAGATCCACAATCTCGACGTCAGACTCTAAAATAGGTTTACCAAGAAATATTCCGCTAACTCGAGCGAATCGATCCGCTCCATCCGTTGCAAAAAAACGCACTTTGCCGTCGCCTCTTTGCGTTTCACGCAGAAGCTTCCTGATTCTCAGCTCGTGCTCTACGGCAGTTGCGGTGGTACACGCCGAATCCACCAGAGCAATGTCCGGCCCGACTACATTTCGAATGGATGCCGCCAGTACCGGGAAATGAGTGCAACCCAGAACGAGGCAGTCGATTTTTTGTGTACTTGGACTCTTAAGCAATGGGTCGAGGTAATGCGCAATAATACCCTCCACTAGAGGTCCTCCAATCCAGCCTTCCTCCGCGAGGGCAACAAACAAAGGACATGCAATAGAAACAACCGACACATCAGGACGGATGCAGGATATAGCCTTATAATAAGCTCCCTGGCGAACGGTGCTCTCGGTGGCGATGACCGCTATCTTCCCGCTGACTGACGTTTGACAGGCGACACCAGCACCGGGAGCAATGACCCCGATGATGGGCAGAGGATGGAAAAGCTCCAGGAGGGAGGGCAGCGCTATTGCAGAGGCGGTGTTGCAAGCTATAACCAGAAGCTTGACGCGTCTATCGACGAGCAGCTTCGCGGCCTGCAAGGCATAGCGGGTAACTGAATGTGCACTCTTGGTACCGTAGGGCAGCCGAGCGGTATCTCCGAGATACAAGAAGTCCTCGAATGGCAACTCTTCCCTGAGGGCTTTTAGGACCGTCAAGCCGCCAACCCCGGAATCGAAGACGCCAATGGGTTGCTCGATTGGATCGTTCATTGTCGGTTCCGTTTAAACTTTTTTTTGAAGAATTCCATGTTCTAGCCCCTCATCCTTAATTCTCAAGTCCTATTTTGGATATTTTTTAAAAAGCCTCAAGTCAGCAAAATACAACAAAACCAGCCGAGGAGGAAATCAACATTTTTCTTGGGTGTTCAATTGAGGGATTTAGCTTTACTGAAAACCATGCTATCAGAGGAAATCCAGCCAACTTATTTCAGGAGAACTATGCCATGCGGACATTTGGCGGCGGAAATACCGAAATTCCTTTTGGTGGAAGCATTCTTGGGTTCCGAGGAGCAGTCGCTACAGAACATTATTTATCGGCCCAGACGGCCATGGATGTTTTGAAGCAGGGCGGTAATGCCTTTGATGCAGCGGCTGCCGCAACACTTGTGGAAGGCATTGTCAATCCTCACATGTTCACCATTGGCGGCGAGTGCCCCATGCTCCTTTACCCGACAAAAGAGGCGAAGGTAGTGGCAATAAACGGCAATACAGAATCACCTGCCAAAGCAACTCTGGATGCTTATAAGCGTCTTGGCTTTGATTTGATTCCACCCGAGGGAGTTTTTTCAGCGGGAGTGCCGGCAGCTTTTTCAGCTTTGATGACGATGCTTTTGCACTATGGGTCTCTTCCCTTCGAAATGATTGCCCAACCCGCCTACTTGATTGCTCGGGACGGATTCCCGGCTCATCAGGGCTTGATTCAGATGCCCAAATTTTCCATTCAAGCCAATCGGGAAAAATTTCTGGATATGTGGTCGGCTTCGGCCAAAATGTATTTAGGAACGAACAAATCGACTCCCGCTATGGGGCAGAGGCTGAAAAATCCGGCCATGGCCGGTCTTTTAGATGCGTTGATCAATGAAGCCGGACATCACCAAAGGAACGGACGTGAATCAGGCCTGAAAGCAGCCTTGGAAATGTTTTATAAGGGGGACATCGCCAGGGAGATTGATGCTTTTGTAACTAGACAAGGAGGATTCTTGGGTCGGACGGATCTTGCCCAATTCCAGACATTCATCGAAGAGCCGGTCTCGGTTGAATTTTTCGACACCACCATATTCAAGTGCGGCCCTTGGTCGCAAGGGCCTGTTTTTCTGCAGTTGCTCCAGCTTTTGGAGGGATTCGATCTGGTTGGTATGGGGCATAATTCGGCAGACTACCTTCATATTTGGACTGAAGCGGCAAAGCTGGCATATGCAGACAGAGAACAATTCTATGCCGATCCGCGCTTTGTCGATGTCCCCATGAATGAACTTTTAAGTGTTGAATACAACGTAAAAAGACGCTCCCTTATTGACCTCCAGCAAGCGAGCGGACTGCATCGACCCGGTGACCCGCGGCGGTTGCGTCCCCTGCTGCCGGATGATGAAGTCTTTTCCCGGGCAAATTGGGGATACGGAACGGTTCATGTTGCAGTAATCGACGGTCTGGGTAACATGGCGGCATTGACTCCAAGCGGAGGATGGATTTCCGGAAATGAAATAATCCCGTCGCTTGGATTTCCGCTTACCACACGTCTGCAGACTTTCTATCTCGATGCCCGACACCCCAATGTGGTGGCCCCCTGTAAGCGTCCTCGCACTACCCTGAGTCCTTCTCTAGCCTTTCGCCAAAACCGGCCCTGGATGGTTTTCGGGACTATGGGCGGCGACCAGCAGGACCAGTGGACCAGCCAGTTCTTTTTGAATCGGGTCCTGTTCAAGATGTCGGTTCAGGAAGCGATTGAAGCTCCCAAGGTGACTTTCGATCATAGTCCCGCCATCTTTTACCCGCATGACGCGTTTCCAAGGAAAGTGCGGCTGGAAGGGCGAATCTCAAATACAGTGGTTGATCAACTCAACCGGCGGGGACACCTGGCCGAGTTGGAATCGGATTGGGTGGCCGGCTTTATATGCGCCGTAGCCCGCGGTGAAGAAGGGTGCCTGGAAGTTGGTGCAGACCCCAGAGGCAATAAAGCGTCCGTGTTCCCCGCTTGTGCATTGGCTTGGTGAGATTCTCGCGCCAACACTCTCAGACCCTAACGAGTCTAATTTGAGACCGTTTGGCCCAGGTAGGTGCGAATGACGGCGGGATCGGAGATCAGTTGTTTGGCGGGGCCTTCGAGCACCAGGCCGCCGCTCTCGATCACATAGGCGTAAGAGGAGACTGCGAGGGCCTGCTGTGCGTTTTGCTCCACCAGGAGGATGGTTTGCCCATTGTTGCGAAGTTCACAGATGTATTCAAATATCATCTTCACAATCAACGGAGCGAGGCCGAGAGATGGTTCATCAAGGAGGAGCAGTTGCGGCTCGGCAATTAATGCCCGTGCGATGGCAAGCATTTGCTGTTCGCCGCCCGAAAGAGAGCCCGCCAGGGCTTGGCGGCGCTCGCGCAAAATGGGAAAGTGGCCCTCCATACGTTCTATAGCGGCATGTACCTCTTTTATGGGTCGTCGATATCCGCCAAGTTCCAGGTTTTCCGTAACCGTCATACCGGCCAGCACTTGTCGGCCCTCGGGCACTTGAACGATTCCGGCCGAAACTCGTCGATGAGCGCTCATGCGAGTGATGTCGGCGCCCTTTAGCAAAATCTTTCCCGACCGCACAGGAACGACGCCGCTCAGTGCATTGAGAATGGTCGTCTTACCGGCACCATTGGGTCCTATCAACGTCACTACGCTTCCCCGCTTGACGGAGAGGGAAACATTGCGAACTGCCTCGACGGCACCATAGGCTACGGAAAGATCTATGACTTTAAGCATGGCAGCCGGCGCCTCCAAGATAAGCTTCGATGACCTGCGGGTGTTGGCCGATTTCCTCCGGCGTCCCTGTGGTGAGGGTGCTGCCAAAGTTGAGGACCGTAATTGTTGAGCACACTCGCATGACAAAAGACATGTTGTGCTCAATGAGCAGGATCGTCATGTTTTCGTTTATCAGCGAGACAAGCAGATCACCGACTTGTTCCAAACCTCTCCGGCGCATACCGGCCACCGGCTCATCCAAGAGCAGTAGACGAGGCCTCATCGCCAACGCGCGTGCGATCTCGAGCCGCCTTCTTTCTCCATAGGACAGGCTTCTTGCCAAAACCTGCGCCCGCCGGGCGATCCCAACCCGCTCGAGACAGGCCATCGCCTGCTCGCGATATGTTTGCTCTTCACGCCGAGCGGAAGGAAGATTAAGAAGTCTTGGGAATAGAGGTCTACCAGCCACCAGGCGCTGCCCGGCAACTACGTTTTCCAGGCAGTTCATAGCAGGAAAAAGACGGATATTCTGGAATGTTCGGGCCACGCCCAAAGCGGCAATACGGTGCGCAGGCAGATGATGAATCGGCGCGCCATCCAGTAGGATGCTGCCGGAATCCGGTTTGATGAGGCCGCTCAGTACGTTGATCAGAGTCGTCTTTCCCGCTCCGTTCGGGCCGATCAGCCCATGGATGGTCCCTCTTTCAACCGGGAATGAAACACTCTCCAGAGCGCATACGCCGCCAAAGTTGCGGGTGATCCGATCTATTTGCAGCAGCATCACTCACACCTCACCCGACGGGCTGTCAGCCCGAACTTTGGTCTTCCTCGCACTGGTCCGACCGAACAGAGAAACGAGCCCGTTCGGCAGGTAAAGAATCACTAACAGTAGAATCACACCGTTCACGCACATGCGGATCGGGCCGGCCGTTACGCCGATTCCACGCAGTACTTCCGGCAGAGAAGTGAGCAGTGCCGCACCGAGCAGTGGGCCAACCCAGTATTGAGTGCCGCCCACAATGTTGTAAATGAGTAAATTGACCGCCGCCGAAAAACCGAACTCTCCCGGAGTAATGATGTAGTTGAGATGTGCGTAAAGAGCGCCCGTCAATCCCGCGATGATTGCACCTATGGTAAAGGAAAGCGTCTTGTAATAGGTCGTATTGATTCCTGTTACGGCGGCCGCAGTCTCGTCCTCGCGTATACTCTCGAAGCTCCACCCAATCCTCGAAGTGCGCATCCTGGCAATGAAATAGCTCGCCGCGGCGAGCGCCAGGAAGATCATCCAGGTGGTGGTCTTGTTGGGAATGCCGACAAGGCCCTGCGCACCGCCCGTGATGTCCAGGTTCACCGCCGCGATCCGCACGACTTCGCCAAACCCCAAAGTGGCAATTGCCAGAAACACCCCGCGCAAACGAAGAACCGGCAAACCGATGGCCAAAGCTACAATTCCGGCCAGCAGTGCTCCGGCGATTATGGAAACGACAAACGGTGCGTTGTAGTGCATAGTGAGAACGCCGGCACTGTATGCTCCGATACCGGCAAATGCCGCATTGCCGAGCGACAGCTGACCGGCCGAGAGGGTGACGTAAAGACTCAATGCCAGCAGTGCATTGATCCCAATGAAGTTGATCAGGCTGCCGTAGACAGCCAGAAAGTGTGTGAAGAAATCCATTGGATCAGGCTTCCCGTACCCGTCCGCGCCCCAACAACCCAGACGGACGGACCAGGAGGATTAAGAAAAGGACGGTAAAGGCAACCGCGTCCCGCAGATTGGACGTTCCCGTAATCGCTACGGTCATGACTTCACTGAGGCCGAACGCCACGCCGCCGAGGATAGCGCCGGGAATGCTCCCCATTCCTCCGAGCACAATGACAGCGAGGCCCTTGAGCTCGATCGAGTGGCCCATGTCAGGGGAGAGCGAGTCGAAGTAAAGTCCGAAGAGGATGCCCGCAGCCCCGCCCAACGCCGATGAAATAAAAAAAGTCCAGGCGATCACGGCATTGACGTTGATACCGAGTAAACGTGCGGTGCGTTCACTTTCCGCCACCGCACGGATGGCCTTGCCGATGCGGGTGCGGTGGAGGAATGAGGTCAGCGCCACCATGAGCAGGACGGCGACAAGGACGATCTCCACCTGCAGTGAGGTGACCGTAACACCGGAAAAGCGCCAGATGTGCATACTCACGGTGCCTGCCGGAAAGCGCACCGTCCGGGCACCGAAAATGCCCAGGGCGGCGCTTTCGAAGATGATCGCCATGGCGATACTGGAAATGAGTCCTGAAAAGTAGCTATCGGCACGATGACGCAGCGGAGCGAAAGCAATCCGATCGAGCAGAATACCGAGCAATCCTGCAAAGAGCACCGCCAGGGGAAACGCCGCCCAGATTGAAAAATGAGCTCCTTCAACGAGCCAAAGGGCAACCAGCCCTCCCAGTGTGAAAACCGCCGGGTGGGCCAGGTTCAAGATGTCCAGCACACCAAAGACCAGGGTGTAGCCCACGGCAAAGAGCCCATACACGCTTCCGATAAAGAGCCCGTTGATCAGCTGCTGGAGGAATACTTCCATTGGTGTACCCCTGACAGTCTGTTGCTATTCACCAAGCACAACGAACTTGCCGTCTTTGACGATCTGCACAACCGGGGGATGATCCGCTTCACGGTTTTGAGTGAAGGAGAAATTCCCCAGGACGGTGTTAAAGTCTTTGATTTGTGTGAGAGCATCCCGGATGGCCTTGCGATTGTCCACCGATCCAGCCTTTGTAATGGCTTCATAGACAATGTGCACACCGGCAAAGGCCTGAGCCGCGAACTGGTCGGGAGGATTGCCGTACTTGGCGGTGAAGGCGTCGACGAAACGAACGTTCAACGGATTGGTTGAGCTGATGTTCCAGGCGGCGCCGACAATAACTCCGTCAGCCGCTGGTCCGGCGTTCTTGATAAGAGCCGGCGAATTGAAACCGTTTCCGCCAATGATCGGAACACTTGTGGGGATACCCAACTGGCGAGCCTGGCTCACGATTCCCGAGGCCTCTTCAACCAGCGCCGAAACGACGATGGCATCCGGATGCAGACTTTTGATCTGAGTCAGTTGCGGTGAAAAGTCCCGGTCGCCTTTGGCGAAAGTCAGTTCGCCCAGAATCTCGATCCCCTGAACGGTCAGTACCTGCTTGAAGGCATCGTAGCCGCTTTTGGTGAAGGCATCGTCGTTGCCGTAGAGTATTGCGACTTTTTTCATGCCGGTTTTTTCCTTGGCGATCCGGATGGTGTTGGGGATAACCACGCTTTCGGTCAGTGAATCGCGAAAGATATAGTCACCGATATCCGTAATGCCTTTGGCGGTGTTGCTGATGCCCAAAACCGGGACACCCGCCTGTTGAGCGATGCGGTCGGTGACCTGGGCTGTGTTGCTGAGCGTGGGGCCAATGATGATGGCCACCTGGTCGGCATTGATGAACTTGTTGAAGACGTTGATACCCTGCTGGGGCTGGCTGGCGTCATCGTCAAATATCGGCATAATTTTGATGCCGTCCTGACCGGCCGCCGCATTGATTTCATCGATGGCAAGCTGTGCGCCGTTCTTCTGCGTTGCACCGTAGGCGGCCGCGCCGCCCGTCATGCTCAATGCGAATCCCATCTTGGCTTCCTTTTGCGCGGCAAAAACGGCAGGCGCAGCCGTGGCGAAAACGAGCGTCAGCGAGGCAATCACGGTCGTGACGATCCGATAAAAGCTTTTTCCATCTGACATGATCCACTCCTTGTCGTAAGAATTAATAGTTTAAGATGCTGTCATTAACCAAGCCGCCGGTCCGTTCCGGCACAACTTGTGCCGATTGAGGTGGCGCACATATTACCGCTTGGCCCAAACGAGCTGAGGAAACACAGGAGCGAGGAGGGCGGGCACTCGTTTCGCTTCCGGGCGGGCCATGCACCCATCACGATCAAAACCGAGAAACAGTCTCATCAACACGGCAGGTAGCCGTTTTGCTCGTTCCGGCATTTTGTTCCCTTGGCGGAACATAAGCAAGCATAAATAACTAGCTTTTGCCAAGAGTCAAGGGGAAAAGGACAATAAAAATAAGCATTCCGTCTTCAGGCGGGGAAATTGTTTGACTGCATAATCTTGACTCTGATAGCTTCGCCTCCTGCCGATATTCCGTTCATGGCAGAGCCGCCTCTGGGCGAACCTTTGCGCTTCCTAGTGCTTTCTCTGCGTTTATATGTTAATTGGTCTTGAAGGTACAAAACCGCTATGAGCAACAACAAACATCTCTGTCTATTCGTCCCGTGCATAATCGACAGATCTTACCCTGAGGTCGGTGAGGCCATGGTGAGGATACTCCGCAAACTTGGAGCTCATCTGGCGTATCCCCCTGCCCAGACATGCTGCGGCCAACCGGCCTTCAATGGCGGTTATCGCGGAGAGGCTGTCATTGCTGCAAAACACTTCCTCAGAACTTTCGAAGATGCGGAAACGATCGTGTGCCCATCGGGCTCTTGCGTCGCCATGGTGCGCCATCATTATCCCGAACTGCTGCACGATAGCCCGAATTGGGCGGAGACAGCACGCAGCGTGGCAAACAGGGTTTTCGAACTGACCGAGTTCCTGGTGGATGTTATGGGAGTACAGGACCTTGGAGCACGGTATCGGGGGAAGGTTACTTACCACGATTCATGCCACCTGCTGCGCGGCCTTGGCGTCTCCGAACAGCCGCGCAAATTGATCAGACGGGTGCAGGGCATCGATTTTGTCGAAGTGAAAGATTCCGATCGCTGCTGCGGGTTCGGGGGGACCTTTTCCTTTAAGTACGGGGATATCTCCTCGGCGATTCTGCAGGACAAGGTTAAAAATATTATGGATTCCGGCGCAAATACGGTTGTTGGCTGCGACATGGGCTGCCTGATGCACATCCAAGGGATGCTCAGCCGCGATGGGTCGCATATCCGGGTCCTGCATATAGCGCAACTGCTCGCGGGCGAGTGAACGACACGAACTGCACAGCGCAGCGATGGTAACCAAATAAATTTTTTACCACGAAGGACACGAAGGGCTAAGATCGAGCCTTCTTGAATGAAACCCGAAAGCTGACATCTGAAAACTGAAAACTGAAACCTTTGCACTAAGTACGGCCTAAAAGAATAAAGTGACAATCAACCCAGAACGTCATTCCCGCATGCTCCTAGCGGGAATCCATTACTGAAGCTTTATTCCCGCCTATAACTTCGAGTGCATGATCAATAAAGGTCATGCACTCTTTTGTGTGCCTTTGTGCTTAGTTCACATAAATTCAGGATGTTTGTATGACACATATAAGAACCGAATTTTACAAGGCTGAGGCGAAGAAAGCCATCCAGGATCGCGTCCTGCAAAATGCTCTGGCCAATTTCCAGAACCGCATCGGACGGGCGACAGCGGTAGCCTACAACAATCTTCCCGAAGGGCCCGATTTGAGACTTAAGGCCCATGATATTCGCATGCACGCCATTGAAAACATGGATGTTCTACTGGAGATGTTGGCCGATAAGCTTCGAGCGCGCGGCAGTCGGGTTTTCTTCGCTGCATGTGCGGAAGAAGCCGTGGATTACTGCCTCCATGTGGCCCGCAAGCATAACGTAAAGCTCGCCGTCAAGGGAAAATCGATGGTCACCGAAGAGATCGGTCTGAACGAAGCTCTGCAAAACGCCGGCATAGAAGTAGCCGAGACCGACCTGGGCGAATACATCGTGCAGCTGGCGGGCGAGCACCCGTCCCACATCATTGCGCCGGCCATCCACAAAACGCGAAAGGAAGTGGGCGAGCTGTTCTCGCAAAAACTGGGGATTGCCTATACGGATCATCCGCCGTCACTGACCAAAGCCGCAAGAAAGGCGCTTCGCGAGAAGTTTCTGGCCGCCGACATGGGCATTTCAGGCTGCAATCTGGCATGCGCGGAAACCGGCCATATCACCACCGTTTCCAATGAAGGAAACATCAGAATGTCGACCACCATGCCCAAAGTGCACGTTGCGTTCATGGGCATGGAAAGAATCGTCGCGCGTCTTGAGGACCACGATGCTCTGTTCAGGCTGCTGGCGCGGGGCGCTGCAGCCCAGAACATGGCGGGCTATGTCAGCTACATTGGCGGGCCGAAACAGCGAAACCAGCTGGATGGACCTGAGGAATTTCACTTGATCATCCTCGACAATGGCCGATCGAAGATTCTTGCCGACAAGGAGTTCCGGGAGATCCTTTGTTGCATTCGCTGTGCTGCGTGTCTCAATGTGTGCCCCGCGTACGGCAAAATAGGCGGGCACGCCTATGGCTACGCCTATTGCGGCCCGATAGGTGCGGTCGTAACGCCGCTCTTGGTGGGAATCAACCGGGCCAAAGATTTGTGCCTCGGGGAAACCCTTTGTGGGGCCTGCCAGGACGCATGCCCGGTCAACATTGACATTCCGAGAATGCTCCTGCTGCTGCGCTCAAAGCTTGCCGACGGAGACGCGAACTGGGGCGTAACACGCGCCAGCAATGGAGAAAAACTGGCTTACATTCTGTGGTCGTGGCTGGTACGCTCACCAGTTGCCTATCATCGCTTCTTTAGCCTGATGGCTCTCGGCCAAAATATGTTGCCCGGAAAAGCAGACATGATTTCTCGGCTCCCTTATCCTTTTCACGGATGGACTCAAAGCCGCGATATGAAACGTTTTGCGCCAAAAAGCTTCAGACAGATCTGGGATGAAATAAAATAGAGGTAAGTATGCCTGCAAAAGACGGCTTGAACGAGGAAAGATTCATCCGAAACGTTAGAAGATCATTGGGATTTCCACCGGACAAGAGAAGAAGCCCACAAGGACTATTCCCTGCCGAAGGATCCTGCGAGTCCGCAGAGATCGTGAAAAGAGTTGAAGCCCGCACTCTCGAGTCGCGCATGGAACTGCTCGGTTTACTGATGGAAAGCGCCAAGTCCATTCAATTACAGGTGATTCCGGTGGAGGACATCGTTTCCGCTTCAGCAGCCATCGCGCAACTTGTCGAAGAAAAACAGCCGGAGTGGGGCACGCAGAAAAGCATCACCGCCTGGCGACATCCGCTCATAGACGGGCTGCACTTGCCCGATCTGCTGGTAGAACAAAATGTGCCCGTCTATATTTCCGATTTGGCGGGCCTAGGTGACATCGATGAGGCAAGCGAGGATAGGCGCAAGGAAATCCGCAGTCAAGTCATCGATTCCTATATCGGGTTGACTTCGGCGGATTTTTGCATTGCCGAAACCGCCACTCTGGTCATGAAAACCAGACCAGGGCAGGCCCGCTTTGTCTCTCTTGTCCCTTCCATCCATGTTGCGGTGATCGAGCTGGAACAAATCCTCATGAACCTCAAAGAGCTCTATGCAGTGCTGCAGTGCGACCCAAAGCAGCGGGAAGAAGGGCTCACTAACTGCATGACTTTCATCTCGGGACCCAGCAAGACAGCCGACATCGAACTCGTCATGGTGCACGGAGCACACGGGCCGCGCGAGCTTTATCTCTACGTTATTATGGGAGTCACCTGAAGCTACAAAGGAATTCGGCTTGAACAACCGCTTGCCGTTGGCGGTTCAGGCTGCCGAGTGTAACATGTCGGAGCACACGCAGCACGGGGTTTGGTTTCCGGTTTTGATTACACCGATGCATCCTGTCGGAGCTGCTGGCCGCTTTCCAGCCCAGTGAAGTCGTGTTAGATTAGATGTCAGTTGTAGGAAATCTCACCTAATTGGAGAGGGCCATGAGAAAAGAGAGAAACGAATACAGTTCACCGGTGGATGCACTGGTTGCAGTAACGAAACGGCTTAGCATTTATGAAAATCGCCATCATATGGCCTCGGAAGAATTCTATAACAAATACCAAACAGGGCAGATGGAGGACTCGGTAGATTTTGTCGAGTGGGCAAACGATTACCAACACTATGTGGCCATTCGACTGGAAATAGAAAAGCACCTCCGCCATGTTGCTTGATCGATTGTTGGACCGCTACATTGAAGAGGTGGAAGCTGCTGTTCGGAATTTAAAGTCTGCCTATGTTGAGCAATACCAGGAGGAAATCCTTACGGTCAATCGCGCTAATCCACGGATTCGGATTCGCTTCCATCAAGGATTTTTGCTTGAATTATGACAACACTCCACACTTTCCCGACCTTGAGAGTTTTCCCCATCATAAACACACCGAAAGCGGAGTTACAGCCTGCGAGAAGCCAACTATTCATCAAGTGCTCGAACAAGCAGCACGGTTTCTCGAAGTATAACCGACTCTTCATGCCTTTATTAAAAGGGGCTCTTCGCGGATTAGCGTGTTTTAGGTGCCTTGTTCGTGCTGAGGTATCGAAGCACGAGTGGATGGGGCGCCCTTCGATACCTCAGGGCAAACGGCTGAGCAGCAGCAACATCACGCTAATCCGCGAAGAATCTTAAAAGGACGCGATGAGATGTATGCGAAAAGTTGGGAAAACGGGAACGACGGATCCGGCTACTCGCCTGTCAAAATGGCAGAAGGCATCTGCAAACGACCAGTGTCCCATGGGCACTGGTCAACAAAGCAGTTGGTGATCTCGATCGCACAAATGGCAAGACACTCTGAAGGGGCCCAAAAGATGAACCATAGAAATTTTCTTCAATAAAATCAATGGTGGTGCCGAAGGCTGGATTATAGTCAAGTATCTAAATTTATTAATACAACTCAATATACCCTGTCAAACCTTTGGTTCACAATGGCTCAGAATGGTCCACAATGGACCATCTTTGACTTTTCTTGAGCAGAATTTAACTCCTCGTTTGATAATCAACCTATTACCCATCTATCATGCCGCCGATCCAGCCAAATAGCGGGTGGATGTTAATCAAACGCCATATGTGTCTTCCAGACTTCGGGTCCATCCTTCTCCGGTATCGTAATCTCGATGACTGCAAAACGTTTGCTAAAAAGTCTATATACGGTGATGATATGCATTGCACACAGTAGGTCGGCAGGCATCAATATCTGCGAAACAAATCTGTACTTTTTGCGGGACACGGTTGCAGATCGCAATAATTAGCAATCTTGGAGTTCATTGCATGAAGCAGCCATAAGTAAGATTAAAATGGTCAGGTCTATGCATCAAATCAGGATGGCAAAACGCATCTTCCGACACCCGGGACTGTGAAAACTGCACCCAAAGCACTCCAAACCCTCGATGATATCTTTTTTCTCTCCCTTTGCCGTTAGGATTATAAAGTAGATATATTCGGATCCTTCCATGCTGCAAATTTTCCGGCAAAACGCCAATCCGTCCATCCGGGGCATCATCCAGTCCGAAATGATGAGACTTGGTGATTCGGGTTGTTGAATGATCTCCCAAGCTTCACCGCCGTCAGAAGCAACCATCACCTCATAGCCCCATTCAAGTAAATTTGCTTCCAGTATGCGCCTGGATATTTGATCATCTTCAGCGATCAGAATTTTGATTTTTTCATTTCCTGCAAAACGATTTTCATTTCAGATACTAATTCGTTGAGGGCTCTTTCAAGGTTTGGTAGGCCTTCAGCCGCCGTTGCCATTTGGCTTTCTTTTCCTAATTTTTCAAGGCCAGAGGCCACCTCGTATGCTTCCCTGGCGCCGAAATTGCCGACAGCACCTTTCAGGCTGTGGGCTTCTCTCTCAAGGATACCGGCATCCTTTCCTGCAACGCCTTCCTTAATCTTGGCTATATAATCAGAACAGCTTTCTATGAACATACCAGCGATTTCCCGGAAAAGATCTTCATCGCCTAAAACTCTCTCCATGGCACTGGACAGGTCAAAAGTCTTTGGAGAAAAGGTTGTTGAGGCTTGAGAGGGCTGTGTTCGTTTTTGCTCTTTTTCACTCTGCGATTTATGGGCAACTTTATCGATGACACTGTAAAGCGCTTCCGGCTTGATCGGTTTGGACACATAATCATCCATGCCCGCATCAATGCACTTTTCCCGATCCCCCGTCATGGCATGGGCCGTCATGGCGATAATGGGAATCCCTTGGATTGATTGATGATTGGTTACCCGTTGGTGTTTGTTTTGCCTGATTACTGTCCTCTGTCCTCTGTCTTCTAAATTCCGAATGGCGCGGGTGGCTTCGAATCCGTCCATTTCCGGCATCTGTATATCCATGAAAATCAGGTCGAAGTCACCCTTTTTAAACGCCTCAACAGCCTCTATCCCATTGGATGCCAGGGTAACCCGGTGTCCCCTTGTCTCCAAAAGCTTTATGGTCAGGGTCTGATTTATCAAGTTGTCTTCAGCCAGCAGAATATTGAAACTTGCCCGCTCTTCATAAACTTTGTGGCGAGTGATGACCGTCGACGTTTCTTCTGAGGGAAGCCCCATGGTCATCAGGATGGCATCAAATAGATCCGATTGCTTTATGGGTTTGGAGAGATACCCTGAGATGCCGAACTCTTTGCAGCGATCGGAGTCACCCCTTTGCCCTACGGAAGAAAGCATGATGATTTTTACGTCTTTTCCCGAAGGATCGTCCTTGATTCTTCTGGCAACATCAAAGCCATCTAATTCCGGCATCAGCATATCCAATAAAATCAATCGATAGGGCGTGCCGGAACCAAACGCCTTGTTGAAACGATCAATCGCTTCCTTACCATTGGCTGTAATCGTTGGAACAAGGCCCCAGGATGTTATCATTTCCTGGAGCAGGATACGGTTGGTGTAATTGTCGTCCACAATAAGAACCGGCATTCCCGAAAGATCTTGCAGTTTGGAACGCGGGACTCTGATGCCTTTCGAGCGGCTAAGTTCAAAGCGGACAGTGAAATGGAAAATGCTGCCCGGCCCCCCTTTGGATTGATGATTAGCGATTGGCGATTGGCGATTGTTTTGGATTTCTGATTTCCCATTTATTAATCGACAATCCCAAGGACTCTCCACCCGGATCTCTCCACCCATCATCTCAACAAGCTGTCTGGTTATAGATAATCCCAGGCCCGTGCCACCGTACTTTCTCGTGGAGGAACCATCCACCTGTTCGAAACTTTTGAAAATTGAATCCAACTTGTCCTGAGGAATTCCGATGCCGGTGTCCGATATCATGAAATGGAGATTCACCGAATCGTCCGGCTCGGATTCCACTTCAACCCGGATCACAATTTCGCCTTCCTCGGTAAATTTAAGAGAATTCCCCGCTATATTGACGATAATTTGGCGCAACCTGCCCGGGTCGCCGATTAAAGCAACGGGCACATCCGGCCGAATGTGGCAGGCCAACTCCAAACCCTTTTCGTGGGCCTTCAACGCCAGGGTGTCGGTAGCATTTTCAAGTGTGACGCGCAGGTTAAAATCGATCGCTTCCAGCTCCATTTTTCCGGCTTCGATTTTGGAAAAATCCAGGATGTCATTGATCAGTACCAGGAGCAAATCTGCCGACATCTTTGCCATTTCCAGATACTTCCGCTGTTCTCCAGTCAGATCGGTGCCCAGGACCAGTTCCGTCATGCCGATGATCCCGTTCATGGGAGTTCGGATCTCGTGGCTCATGTTGGCCAGGAAATCGGATTTTGACCGGCTGGCATCCTCGGCCTTTATTGCCAACTCATTGGCATGGTTGCTGGCTTCTTCAAGCTCTTTTTGGGTCGTCTCGAGTCTCTTGTTCGCTTCCAAGATCTCCTTTGAACGTTCTTCCAACTCATTCTTTTGCTCCACCAAAAGCTCGGAATAGGCCTCAAATTCCTCATTCCTTGCCTTCAGCTCTTCGGACTGCCAAAAATAGTTATCCCTGGCCTCTTTCAAATCTTTTTCAACCCGTTTACGCTGGTTGATTTCGTTGTTGAGAACCGATAACGATGAGGTTGTTTTGCTTAAATCACCGATCATCTTGTCAAATGCCCTTGAAAGCTGTCCAATCTCGTCTTTTGAATCTGTCCCGACTCTATACTCCAGATTTCCCTCGCCTATTATCTCCATTCCTCTATGCAGCCTGTATATGGGTTCTAAAATCATTCTTGAGATAACGATACCGATCAGCCATGCAACCACCGGGACAAGAAACAACAGACCAAAAAACAGGAGTCTTAATTTATGCAAAGGGGCCAGCGCCTCTTTTTCATCAATGTCTGCAAGAAGACACCATCGCACCCCGGGCAGATACGCATGCGCTCTCAGGACATTAACGCCTCGATAATCAGGAAAAATGGCTATCATTCTACTCCCGGTAATACCTTCTTTGTGTCCGTCTTCCATACCGGGTCTTTCATTCAGTGTTTCAACCTTTTGTCTGAGAATCGCATCTTTAACGTACCTTGACGGGCTGATCATATAGCGGTCCTTGTTAACCAGATAGATTTCTCCTGTTTCGCCCAGGCCGGTTTTGTCCTGGGTAATCTTAAATATCCCTTTTGGGCTAAACTCCGCAACAATAACCCCTATAAATTCGTCATTGGAGAAAACCGGCGATGCTATCTCCATGACAGGCATTCCTGAGGCCCTGGAGATATAAATACCCTTGATATACGATGATTCTTTTCCCTTGAGATAGGTCGTGTCAGCGCGCCTGTCCAACCCCTGGTCCCCCTCCTCAGAAGATGCGATCACAATCCCGGACCTGTCCAGAAGGCTGACTTTAAGGAAATATTCGTGATTCTTTGTTGCATTATTTATGGTGCTAACCACCCGCCAGAACTTCCTTCCATATTCAGGATCATCTTTCTCCGAATTCAATAATTCCTTGAAAGAAGTCTCGGCCGACATCAATTCAAGGGCTTGCTTGTGCTCACCTAACAATGTTTCCAAATGATTTGCCCGTGACATAACAGCGGTCATTAGGCGATCGCCAATTTCTTTTTCCAGATCGTCTCTGACCATTGTGTAAACGAAAGACAGCGCCCCAGTTGTGAGTATGACAGCTGTCAGGAGAAAAGAGAGGCTTATTTTATTGGCGATCTTCATTTCTGCCCCCACACTCCACCGATTTAACTCGGCAAAAACGCTTGACTGTATTTTGATTCTTTACAGGGATTCCCTTTCGATTTTTTTGGTGTTCCTTCATTTCTATGACTTTTTGATCCTTATTGTCCAATTCTCAGTAGTTTCATCGATGGGACTGCCCCCCATTGGGCAAACCCTTTACTCACAGAAGGATAATGGGATCAATCCCTCACATATACTCAGCTCACCTCAGGCAAATATCTTCCCTTGATTAACAAGTCTCAGGGTAGCCGTTTTGAATTTATTTGCCTGGAGCATAAATCGTTCTACCCTATCTTTATCCAGAAACTCGCGCACAAAGACAATAGTTGTAAAAAATAATGATGTACCTAAATAGCAGCCGCCAATGCCAAAGACCGTTTTGACTTTTTCTTCCTCCACAAAATCCTGTGCAGCAATGATCTTACGGCCTTTATTATCCTCCTCGGTTGAGGCATCATGAACGAAGAACACACCGCTCAAGCCCTGAAAGGTCTTTGCCACGAGTTCCGTGTCATTGTTATCAATCCAATCAATTCCGACGCCCAGTTGCTTCAATAGACGCGACATCATCGGGATCCTGTCAATGAAATCCGAAGAGGCCAGAGGAATGGCAATATGTCCCTGCGAGTTGCGGCGGTCGTTCCACTCAGGCTTTGCCCCCTTGCTTCCCAGGAGGGACAAGACCAGTGTCTTCTCCTTAATCAGTCCCGATATGCCTGTCGATTGGGCAAGATTCCTCACAAATTCCTTGTTCTGCTCGGGGAGTTCTTCAAAAGGAATCGTTGCAAAAAACCTGGCCAAAACAATGGATTCACTTAATGCCTCGTACAGAATTGACATATACCCCTGAGCGGCATCTTCAAGGGCAGTGCACCCTGCTAATTGGCCGGTAAGCTTGTAATTCAAATCAACAAGCTCCTTTAAAGACAGTTTGCTGATTAGGGCCATGGCGACCTCCTTTCGTCGGGAACTGTCCAGTGTATTACCAGGCAGCCCCTTCTAATTAGTGTCTGAACGAACATCATCCAACATATTGAATTAAATAGCATTTAATTGTTTCTGATGGAATGAAAAAGTACTGTTCGAGTCGCATTTGGGCGTGCAAGATGCTATGAGTTGTTGTATTATGATATTGTTTTTATTGGGTATTGCGCTTTAATCAAAGTTGGAGAGTGGTGACTTTGGCGCCCAATTTTTAAGATCTTCGTGAGAAAAGGTCATGCGAAAAATTATAGAACCGCAAATGCGATTGGGATCAGTAGAGATTTCACAGATCAAACTTGATCTTCGTTCACGGGACGAGATTCCAAAATTATTGATGGATTTGCAGTACATTTGTTGGGTGGCACTTTGGGATGGCATTTTTCCAGTAACATTATAAATTTATTAATAAAACAGCGCACAAAATTTTCAATTCTAACACCGACCTGCTGATTAATCCTCCAAAAACCAACTTTTTTTCCTGCCGCACGGGATCAGAATTCAGGCAGTGCTCGCAGCAAATCACATGTCCAAGGGCTTTCCCTTGAAACACTCTGAGCCAAATATAGATTTTTCGTAAGAAGATTTACGGTATGGATATGGTGACATTCGTTGCTCACGGGTGGTTTGCCCTTTTCAAGATACGAAAACCATATCTGCAGCATTTTTCTGGACCTGCGCAGATCGCGGATACATAGCAGAATCAGCAAGCCTTTATTTCTGCTTTCTTTTTGGGGTCGAGATCTTGATTCTGTCTGAAAATGAGTCAAGTGTTTTCGTCCAAGACCTTGCGAACCGTCATCGCCAGCTGTTTTCTATCGAGCGGTTTCAGCGCGTAAGCCTTTGCTCCCAATGTAATTGCACTTTCCTCATCAACCCTCTCGCTGTAGCCAGTGCACAAGATGGTTTTCATATCAGGGCGAATCTGCAGCACCTTCTTTATCAACTGATCGCCAGTCATCCCAGGCATGGTCGTGTCGGTTATGATCAGGTCAAATTGTTCCGGGTTGGAAGCAAAAACCTCCAATGCTTTTCTGGGATTCGTTTCTGCTTGAACTTGATAGCCAAGTCTCTCCAACGTCAACCGTCCAAGTGTGGCTATCGTCGGTTCATCATCAATAAAGAGAATCCGTTCATTGCCGGTTGGAAGCTCCTCCTCTATCTCCATTGCTAAAATGCTTTCCTCTTTTGTTGCCGGGAAGAGAATTTTGAAAGTTGTACCTTTGCCGGGATCACTTTGCACCTCGATGGAACCGCCGTGGGCTTCAATGATACCATGAACCACTGAGAGGCCCATGCCGGTTCCTTTGCCGACTTTCTTGGTGGTGAAATAGGGATCAAAGATACGATCCAGAGTCTCAGCTGGAATGCCACAACCCGTATCGCTTACCTGAAACATCACGTATTCGCCTGGCTGCAATTTTGAATCAGAGTCTTGGGTTGACCCGTCTAGGGTGATGTTTTGCAGAGAAAACTCCAGAATGCCGCCGGTTTCTTCCATGGCGTGAGCTGCGTTGGTGCTGAGATTCAGTATGATCTGATGAATCTGTGTCGGGTCGGCTATGACCTTGTGACATCCTTCAGCTATGTTTTGACGAATTTCGATGTTGGTCGGGATAGAGGACCGCAGGAACTTAATGGCCTCTTTGACTACTGGAGCCAGGTTGAGTGGCTGATGGTTTTCTTCTGTTTTACGGCTGAAGGCCAGTAACTGTAGAACAGCATCTTTAGCTCGAAGGGTTGCAGCTTGGATCTCATCGAGATGGAACCAAGCAGGGTTCCACTCTGGGATATCATCCCTAGCCAGTTCAGAATAGCCCAATATTATTCCAAGGATGTTGTTGAATTCGTGGGCTATTCCGCCTGCCAATGTTCCTACCGCCTCCATTTTTTGGCCTTGGCGGAGCTGAGCTTCAAGCGCTTGCTTTTCTTCTTCCGCCCGCTTGCGTTCGGTGATGTCCTCAATGGTGGCAATGGTCTGCATGGGTTGGCCTGAAAGATCGCGGATGACCGTCATGTTCACGTTCACCCATGCTATCGTATCATCTTTGCGGACGTAGCGCTTCTCAATCCGGTAATTTTTCGCCCTGCCGTTTACGACGTTTTGAAAAGCTTCCCAATCCCGCTCACGATCTTCAGGGTGAGTGATTTCGGGGACACGCATGGTCAGCAATTCAGCGGAAGAGTAGCCGGTAATTTCGCACATTTTCTGGTTCACACGCAGCCATTGACCCGTCTTTGGATCAGCTTGGGCCACTCCGATGGAGGCCGTCTCGAACATGGCCTTGAAATGTTCCTCGCTCTCCCGCAGTTTCTCCTCCGCCCGCTTGCGCTCGGTGATGTCGCGAGTTATAGAGAGAATGACGTCTTCCTGGTTAATGCGTAAAAGTCTGGCGGACATCAGACCGATTCTGAGTCTCCCACCTTTGCCACGGAACGTGGTCTCAAGGTTTTCAACAAAACCATCGGTTCTTAGTGCAGTAACCAAGTGCTCTCTAGCTTTCGGGTCATCCCACACATTGAGTTCAAGGGAAGTCTTTCCAATCACATCCTCACGCGCATGGCCCATTATGTTTATAAAGCCCTCGTTTATATCAAGGTACATTCCGTCGGATAGTCGACTGAGATTGATTGAATCGGGGCTCGTTCGAAAAGCAAGCCGAAACTTTTCCTCACTTTCTGTCAGTTTTTCTTCCGCCCGCTTGCGCTCGGTTATGTCATGGACGATGGAATGGAGCAGTTCCTTTCCCTTGATTTCAATTTTACTGCTGTATACATCCACATCCTTAACGGACCCATCGGCCAGGCGGTGGCGGAACTCAAAATGATTGGAATCCAGAGACCTGGCCTTTTCCATCTCCGCTTTAACCTGCTCGGCCGATAACATGTTGATATCCTGGATTCGCATTTCTTTGAGCTGTTCCACCGACCACCCATAAAACTTTTCAGACGCTTCATTGGCTTCAACAATGTTTCCGGTATCGGGGTCGATTATCAATTTGGTGGCGGAATGATGTTGGAATATATTTAGAAATTTTTCTTCACTTTCTTTCAGCGTATCCTCTACCTTCTTGTACTCGGTGATGTCCTTCTCCGATTCCGCAAGTCTCTGACGCAATTCATGCAATTCGCTTGTGAGGTCCTCTTTGGTCTTGTCTTCATCCCGCATTTCTAGCTCCTCGAAATATCGACGCGCAAATCGCCAAGCATGAATCGCAGGTTGACTGGCCAATGATTGGCACTCGCTGCTCAAATGTGATTTGAATTCGAGAAGTTAATGGATCGCACAACATTAGCCAGTCAACCCGCCGTTCGATCGGATAATATTTCTTATTTTCAAATACTTACCTCATCTTTCGGAGGTGAGGCCAGATTGGCCGGTCAACGTAAAAGACACAGCAGATCCTATTTGATGATCAAGTAATGAACAGGTGAGGAAAGGGAAGAATTAAATAATATTCTCAAATCAAAGAAAAGAAATCGCTGTTGTGCTGTACCGTCCTCATCTTAGCACGTGAGCGGTGTGAAATGGAAAGGTTTTTTCATAGTCGAATTGTGGATTTCTTACCAGTATCGAAACCCTGAAGAGGGGTGTTTTGCATAACGGATACACAAACCAAATCCGTACGGCAACATGCTGGGTGCAAAGTCCATATTTGGTGAATTACGTTGCCCAGCGGTGGCTTGCCGACCTCAAGATACAAAAACCATATTCGTACTATTCTTCTGAACCTTTACAGATCGATATGAAAGCAGATGCCATTAGCGAATGCCCCCTAATTGGCCCAGATCACTCGCACAGCTGTTCCTTCTCCTGGAATAGACTCAATCAGAAAGCTTCCTCCAGTAAGCTCTGCCCTTTCCTTCATGCCGGTCAGACCAAGGCTTTTGGCGGTGCTTGTTTGGAGAATGTAATCCAAATCCATCCCGACTCCATCATCAGAAATGGTGAGTTCAATGCTTTTGCCATTCCTGAGCAGGGATAAATCCACCCATTCTGCTTTGCTGTGTTTGGCAATGTTACTCAGCGCTTCCTGAACGATTCGGAACAAGACAATCTTTAAATCCTCTGGGATATCCGCCTCATCTATATTAAGCTCCGGCTCGATATGAGGGTTAGGATAAAGTTTTCGAAATTCTCTGATAAACCAATCGAGGGTGGCAAGAAGGCCCATTTCTTCAAGAATTTTAGGCCTGAGTCCCATATAGATAGATCGGGTTTCATCAATCGAACGTTGTAAAGTGGGAACAAATTGCTCCAATACAACCATAGCCTCTTCCATATCTCCTTGATTTCTTCGGCTAAGGGCTGTTTCCACCCCAAACTTGAGCGCCGCCAAAGTTTGTCCGATGGAGTCGTGGAGTTCAGCGGCAAGCCTTTTCCTCTCCTCTTCTTGTGCTGAAATGAGTCTGGAGGGAACTTGCCGCAATTCCTCATTAGCACTACTTAGCTCCATAGTTCGCTCCTGAATTCGAAACTCCAGTTCATCCTGTGATCGTTGCAATTCTTTTATGAGCTTTATTCGCTCCATGGCAATGGCAACCTGGTCGGCCACCGTTTTCATGAGATCGAGGTTATCAGGGGCGAAGTGAGCCCGATTCTTCGCACCAAAAGAAAGTGTACCAATGACTCGCCCTTGAGCCAGAAGCGGATGACACGCCCACGCCTGAATTCCATAACCCTTAACCAGTTCGATCCGAGGATCTGGCGCGTTTAAAATATCTTCGGCGATAATGCGCTCTCCGCCGCTGACCACGCAACCGCAAATGGCGTCGCCGTAGTCGAGCCACTCGATCCTTCGAACCTCATCTTCAGGTATGCCGGTACAGGTGTTTAGATGGAGCTTACCGGTCTGCTCATCTGTCAGGAAGTTGAAAAAGACATCACATTCCAGATGTTCCATGACCTGCCGGCACAAGTCACTCACAATTGACTGCGGTTCCGGTGAAGCCAAAAGCTGGCCTGCTGTTTGGGACAGCAGTCTAAAGCGCTCTTGGCTGTTTCTTAGCGCTTGCTCGCGGAGCCCCACCTCCTCGGCCATTTTGTTGAAGGCTTCTTCCAGTTCTTGAAATTCTGAGACATGGCCGATCAATAGTGGTTCGACGTACTTCCCGCGTCCGAGGGCCATTGCATGTGAGCGCAGGGATAGGACATGTTTGGTAATTTTCCGGGAATCGAACAAAGCGATAAGGAATGCAGCAATCGAGACTAGCCCGAGTTTCCTACTTATGATTGAGGATATTCGATAAGTGTTTGGAAGTATAGAGAATTATGCCACGTGTATACTATGCCCTAAAAATAGCGACTAGAAAGTCTTTTTTCCATTGTTAAATAATGCTTGACATGCTGTAACTATGCCCTAAACTTCTTCCATTATACAAGGAGGTGGGCATGGAGAGGCTCGAGGCCAAGCAGATTAGTGGGCGCACTTATTACTACTATTCCAAATGGGCATGGGTAGATGGCAAATGCCGACGGGTTTGGCAAAAGTACTTGGGCTCACTTCAAAATATTGTACAGGCAGTGGAAGGGGGACCAGCCCCGCTCTACGCAGAGATTTTCCAATGGGGATTGCCGGTAGCTTTATGGAAGCAATGTTGTGCTGCCGAGGTTAAGAAAGAGATAGATCGGCTATGCCCTAAACGCGATCAGGGCTTAACTGTTGGTGACTATATTACCATTGCCGCCGTCAACAGAGCGATCTGCCCGAATAGTAAGCGATCCATGTGGGACTGGTTCTCGCAGACAGCCTTGCTTCGATATTTTCCAGATGCATCGAAAACGACTCTCACATCGCAACGGTTCTGGGACCATATGGATAAAATTAAGGGCGACACGCCATTGGCCATCTGGAAGAGTGTCTTGAAGGGTGTGGCAGAGCGAGAAGCAATTGACTTGTCTTCAGTGTGTTACGACGGTACGAATTTTTACACATTTATTGACACCTTTAATCTTCGTTGCGAAATAGCCAAACGAGGCAAGAATAAACAGGGGCGTACCAATCTGAGACAAGTTAGTTATGCGCTTTTTTGTAGTGAAGACGGACATATTCCCTTGTTTTTCGAGACTTATGAGGGGAATCGTAATGACTCGAAACAGTTTCCGTTGATGCTGCAAAAGTTCCATAGTTTTCTAAATGAGCTTTCGGGACAAACTTGTGCAACTCCCATGACCACTGTTATCTTTGACAAAGGAAATAATTCTGCAGATAACTTCGCCTTGCTTGATTCTCTGGGACTTGATTTTGTCGGCTCGGTAAAACTGGATGAACATAAAGATTTGGTGCAAGTCTCCAATGATGATAGGGTTTTTGAAGCCTGCAAAGCCATTGAACTGGATGGCACGAAGGCCTTTCGAGTGAAAAAGAAGGTCTACGGCCGGGAAAGGAATATTGTCGTTACGTACAACCAAAATTTATTTAATTCTCAGTGGCTTACCCTTCAAAACGATATAAGCAAGGCCGTTGAAAAACTGATGTTGCTGCAACAAAAACTAAAAGACCGTGCCGACGGCTTGATTAAAGGGGGTAAGGCACCCACATTGGAATCGGTGG
The DNA here is from genome assembly GCA_963781715.1 of uncultured delta proteobacterium. Lineage (GTDB taxonomy): Bacteria > Desulfobacterota > Syntrophobacteria > Syntrophobacterales > Syntrophobacteraceae > Desulfoferrobacter. The sequence goes on along the minus strand of CAWAGW010000010.1, from coordinate 827,696 downwards.
AAAAGCAATGCAAGGATTTCGTGAGCCGTCAGCACCTGAAACGAATTATTACTGTAACGGTCAACAGAGGAGTCAACGACTTTCCATGCCTGGAATATGCCATCGAAACCGATGCCATCCAGGAAATTTCCAACACTTACCTTGGCAAGAATATCATAATTACCAGCAGGGAAAACTGGAACACCGATAAGATCATAACAGCTTATCGCAGCCAATTTATCATTGAATACGTATTCAAGGAAATGAAGGATCGAAATACAGGGAGTTGGTGGCCGATGCACCACTGGACGGATTCAAAAATCAAAGTACACGGGCTTTACTGCACGATTGCTCTCCTGATAAGGGCTTTGATGCTCCGACAAGTTACGAAACAAGGCCTTCGCCTTTCTATGAAAAGAGTCTTGAAGGAATTGGATGGTATCAGAGAAGTCGTCAATATCCATCCCCGCAAGGGTCGACAGAAAACAGACCGCAAGCAAGCCGTATTGAGCAAAGCTTCAGATGTTCAAAAACAATTGATCTCGATTTTAGGGCTCAAACAAGAAGAAACTTGTATTTTAGGGTAAGGCGAACCATACGCTAACATACTGGAAAAACAAAAGATACAGAACGACTTTTTCATAACTAGGAAACTCGGGCTAGGAGAAAAAGAAAAATGCCTTTAGTCATGTCCGCCACAATGGGGCCGGTTACCTCTTCCTCTCTTCGACCGGCCCCGGCTACCCACCCAATGGAGCTAATGGGGGTGTCGGAATACAGGCGCTTCTTTCCGTCATAAGCCACGACGGTCATGTCAGAAACTTCCTTCCCTCCGACTGCTTCCCGAACTGCAGCATATTGCCGGAACCAGTCGCGATCCTCCCAGGAAGGATTAAGGTGAGGGAACCTGTAGACGAGTCTTCCTTTGGAATCCATGAGGGCAATGGCCCCCTGGTTCGGACGCTCGAAGGCAAGGACATTATCCAAACCGTCCGGTGAAATTGCGGCGAGAACTATCCCAAGGAGCTTTCCTTCATCGCTGCGGATGCCGCGGCAGATGGCGAATACTGGATCTTTAGTAACTCAAATTGGTAAGCCACTGGTTCGACCAGTGAGACTTGCAAAGCTTTGAGCGTTCCAGGAGTAGAATTCTCCTCCGGTGGTTTGATGAGCTTGAATACCAGAGGAGAATTCCATGACAGAACCTTACCAAAGCTTGTCCCATTCAAAGTGGAATTGCAAGTATCATGTTGTTTTCGTTCCCAAACGCCGGAGAAAGACGGTGTTTGGACAAATTCGCAGAAATCTTGGCCCCATATTTCATGAACTGGCACGCCAGAAGGAATGCCAGATTCTTGAAGGGCATCTGATGACAGATCATGTCCACATGTGTATCGCAATTCCGCCGAAACATTCGGTAGCCTCCGTGATAGGCTTTCTCAAAGGGAAAAGTGCCATTGCGATTGCCAGACAATTTGGAGGAAAACAGCGCAACTTTACAGGCGAACATTTCTGGGCAAGAGGCTATGCTGTTTCGACGGTTGGTTTCGAACTCGAACAGGTTCGCACTTACATACGGGAGCAAGAATCCGGAGATGATGGTCGGTTTTAGGCTGTTCATACTTGAAAGAACTCCCTACACGTAACCACTGAACTTGGAACTAGGGCGACCGTCTTTGAGACGGCCCCGCTCATCAAGCCACCGGCTTCGCCGGGGGTGTCTGACTTTTGAAATAAAGAGATCTCCCACGACCCAATCAGCGCCTGAAGCTATTTTTTCAAGGTAGGGCCTGTCCGACACATCGACGCCGACAACATTTGGGTTGCTTGATGCAAGAACACGCCCGTCGGGACTGAGCCAGTTGAAGTTCCGGACAGACGGGTTGCTCTTCGCACTGGCTTCAAGCAGTCTTTGCAAGCTGTTTGAGAACAAAGAGGGATAGCTAGTAGCACCAATACCAATCGCAAGCTCAGTGTGCAGAACATCCTTTACAAAGGCATCAAAAGCTCTTCCTACGGCACGTGCAACCTCCATGTTCGTCTGAAGCTCTTGAGCGCGCCTGTGCTGAAACATTTGGTGATGAAGAAAACCCTGGATCACCAGAATTGGAAGAAGAATACAAAGGAGCAGTAGAATTAATCTACTTTGAATGCTTCTTCCTTTCCTTTTTTGCAACGACGTATTGTGTGCTTTTGCTTTCGCCCCATCGCTTGCAGAAGATGCGGTAGAAACGTCGGCACCCTGCAGACTGCTTTTAAACAGCTTTTCGGCTTGTCTTCTTAACGGTTCAAAAATGGAGGCGGTATCTTTTAACTCTCTCATATCTTGTCATTTTTGCAATGAGAAAAATCAAAGTCGGCCAAGTGTGTAATGAAGGGATTAATGGCAGGATAAGACCGCGCACGATCTGCCATTATCAAATTCAGTTGCAAACCATTCCTGTTGTTTCTTAAGACTTATTTTAGGATCTTCCGGAAAATGAGTACCCGAAGTTGAAAAAAGAAAATGGACATGGCAAGAACTCCAGTTATTTGACTGCAATCGAACAACGGGAGGGGAAATCAAGCCATGTCCACATCTATACTCTACCATGCTTTTGGTCTGAAAGGTATCCACTATGAGTCCAGCCATTTCTCTGGAGACTGCATCTACATCAATGCCCGAATGACGGATCAGTATGTGAGGTGCCCAGAATGCACAAATCGACAAGCCAGTTTCAAAGGGCAAAAAAGAAGACTTCTGCGTATGAGTCCCATTGGAAGGAAAAGGTGTTTCTTGGACCTTTTGCTCCACCGACTCAAATGCCTGAGGTGTGGACATCTTTGGTGGCCCACTCTGCCCTTTATGGATGGTAAACACCGTTATGTAAGGTCTTTCGCACTCACAGCTTTGGATCTTTTGAAGTTTGGCACCATCCGTTCGGTCGCGGAGTACCTCGCAGTGAGCTGGGATCTTGTCAAACAGATCCACAAAGAGCGGCTCTCTTTGCTCTACAGGTCGGTTCCCTTGCATAAAGTCAAATACCTTGGAATTGATGAGTTCAGCTTGAGAAAGGGCCATGAATACATGACCATTTTTGTCGATATCGAGAATGGAAGAATCCTGCATGCCGTTGAAGGCAGGAGTAAAGAAAAGATCCAGCCCTTCATCGAAAAGCTCTCCAAGAAGGCAAAGAAACTCAATGCGATCGCCATGGACATGAGCGGAAGTTATTATTCTGCTATTCGTGGGTGGCTGCCCCATGTTGATATTGTCTTTGACCGCTACCACGTCTCGGCTCTCATGAACCAAGCCATTGATGAAATCCGAAGAGGCCAGCAAAGAGAGTTGGACGAACTCGGACAAAAATCCCTCAAAGGGAATCGTTTCCTGCTCTTGAGAAACTACGACTCCCTTGACCCTGATCGCAAAGCCCGACTCGATGCCCTCCTTAAGGCCAATCACCCCCTTTTCATTGCTCATTCCATGAAAGAGCAGCTGCGACTCTTCTGGGACAATGAGGAGTTTGACAGTGCAAAGAGCTTCCTTGAAGTGTGGATTAAGGATGCTATGCAATCTGGAATCAGCCCTCTTGCCAGGGTAGCCAAAACTTTGGCTGGCTACAAAACGGGGCTTCTCAACTATTTCAAATATTCCATCACCAGTGCCGTTGTCGAAGGAACCAACAACAAAATCAAAACCCTTAAAAGACAGGCGTATGGGTTCCGAGATATGGTCTACTTTAAATTGCGACTCTATCATCTCCACACCCAGAGGTACTCATTAGCCGGATGAACCTTATTTTAGTCAAGAGCAAGTGGATACTCGAATGAAAAAAATACAGCAGGAGCAACGGTGTGGAGCAAAGAAAAGCGTTTGCGAGCAGGGTTGGAGGCGACAGGATGATTGGTCGACAGTCCTTGTTATCTGCAGAGCATATCCGTTATGCAAAGCGTTCCATCCAATTTCAATATTTGTTTCAGTAACGGAGAGTCGTCACAATGGCATAGGTGCGACGGATCACATTAGATATACTCGCACGATGCTCAAAATGAAAAATGACAATAATGGGTGGATGATTTATCTGCAGCGTATCAAAATTATTTTTCCAAATACGTACCGGATAATTTTTCATTTCACACAAATGACTACAAGAACCGCCATTGATGGGAACGCGTCCGTGTTGAGTTGATTATCTACCACTGTAGCCAATGCCGATTATGCGCCTTCGAGAAAATAGAGATGATCGGGAACCTATTTACGGAAGTTGACTAGGAAACCACAGCAAATTTCACAAATTTCGAGCTCATTTGTTCATTCTTAATTGCCGTGTTTTTCTGCTATCTAAACCCTTGTCCCGGCGGCAGCACTTTGACTTTCTGATTTTTTGACTGCCAGGATTTTCGTCAAAGGTGAGCAAGAGCAGAAATTGCTATCTATTTTGGCAACTTGAATGAGGAAGAGAAAGATTATTGGTCTTCGGCACGAAACATAAGTGGTTGAATTTAAACAAAACAATTTTTCCGGTGCAGAAGACGTGGAGTAATTATTTGCTTCCTTTCAAGTAGCTGATTTCATTGATTCGACATATTCAGCCCCACAAAACAAGTCAGTGACTCGCCACATATATCCATTCTTGATCAAAGCATAAGCCTTCGTTTTAAAATAAAAAAGCAGCTTTAAAAGGTGCTTCATAAATTCATTAAAATGTCAAAATATTGGAGTTAAGTACTTGATTTTAATATATAAACAAGTTGGTGCCGAAGGTCGGATTGCTTAGAAGCACCATAACATATTGAATTTACAAAGCGCAACTCATGAAAAGTTGCGCTTTTTTTGTTGTCATCTGCAACCTCAACGCAACCACTTGCGCTCACTTGCGACATCAGGTTAAAAGTCAAATCGGACCCTATCCACCGCCGTATTTATACGGAGATTATTTGCCTTCAACTTCCTCGGAATTCCAGATATGGCGAAACAAAAAAAGACAAAACCAACGAAAGACCTTGAAGCTCAATTTGATAGTGCAAAGCTGAAGCTTGCTATTCTCAAAGAGAATTTCCAGTACAGAGCTTTCTTCAAAACACTTTATGAGGACCTGGAAGGCCTGTGTCCCGAACTAGCTAAACCTGGAGAAGATCTGGTCATCTGGCATCATAGATGCCAGCAACTCGAAAGAGACGGCATCCCGTTTTTCGGTAACGCGGCGGAACTCTTTGGTCTCAACAGTTATTTTCTTATTGAAGCATTAAATGACGGGCTATCCCTGCCGCAAGTACTCCAAATCCTTGATCCCAGAACTGATGTGAGCGACCTATCTGAAGACAAGATGCAGAAAGTAATACCCAAGCTATTCACCATAAAGTCTGTCGAAAAATTGAACTTGGTAGGTAAACTGGCCGCTTGGGATTTCTATGATAAGTCCCTTGCAGGGCACCGAAGAATGAGACCCTATGAAAGACTCGTTAAGATTGACCTACGACAAAGAAAAGCAAAAATACTTAAGGAATTTGAGAAACTCATCGATTCAGAGTTGAAGATCCAAGAAAAGCTGATGGCGGAGTCCCGCTCTCAACAGTCCATACAGTCTATCGAAAATCTCAGACACGGCATAATCGAACGGGCTCGGCATGCGATCGAGTCAAAAGAAGAAGAGTTGGTAGTGAATTATCGTTCCCGAGAGTCCAGCGAGTCTTTTGTAAGACTTCTATCCTCCATTAAGTACTGTCCTGGAAGCTACGGCCTTTTTGTGAATGATACCAGTCGCGAGAGAAAAAGAGTATGGGAGCAACTCGAAGTTTGGTATCTGCGAAAGCAAGGAAAGCCTCTCATTGCGATCTCGCGACAACTCGGGATTAAAGAGTATGACGCCAGACAAAGGTTTTATGATGCCTATGAACTGACTCAGGGTAAGCCCTACGATAAAGAGAAGTTCAAAAAGAATGCTCAACGGCACGAAAAGAGCGATTGGCTTAATTTCTGTGAAAAATGTAAGGACAAGGAATGCTTAAAGCAGTTGAGGTCCGGTAAATTACCTGATAACTGGGTTGGTTGCCCTAAAATCCTGCCTTATCTTGAGCAAGACCAAATAGCCCTTCAAGAGAAACTCTCATAACTCGCTTAAAAAACTGAATTTTTAATTTTAAAAATTAAACCTTCTTTTCCATGGGTGAAGAACATCAATTTTTGGGAAAGGAGGTGAGAAAGATGCACCAAAAAATCATCGAAGCTGTCCGCGAACGCTATTCGGATGATCTGGAATCAATTCGTAGAGCAAAAAAGTCGGGGTTCTTTGAACTGATACTGGTCGCCATCGGTCAGTACGACCTTTTGAAGCGGATTCTTAAACACTTAGAGGATAAGGGTCCTGGCAATGGTAACGGGTGAATACTTCAATAAAGAAGAGTTGGCTGTCTACCTGGGAATGTCCAAGCGAACAGTTAACTCCTTCATGTCCGATCCGGTCAATCCACTTCCCCACTATCGATTTGGACCCAAATTGCTCCGTTTCAAGAAGACCGAGGTTGACGAATGGGCAAAGAAATTTGCGATGGTTGATGATGAAGTTGACCGGATTGTAGAGGAAGTTATGGAAAGCTGCCGTATGAAGACAAAGAAGAAATAGGCCTAAGCACTGGAGCAGAGAGTCCACAAACTACTTTTGGAGAAGAGGAATGAAGAAAAATCTAAAACCAGACCATAATCTTTTTAAGCAACTCGCTGAGACTTATTCGCTGATTCGGCTTGAAGGCAAAAAACCAATTGAAGATAACTGGGAGCGATACTGCCATAGCAAACGGAATTATGCGGAAATCGGTTTTTATCCTCACGAAAACGCGGGCATTGCCTGTGGCCCAGTCAGTGGAGTCATGGTTGTGGATGTTGATAATGTCCCGCTCTCTAAGTCTTTCCTCAGGAGATATGGATTGGAGATGCCAGACTCTCTTCTCCATCAGACAGGGCGCGGAAAATTTCATTCTGTTTTTAAGTATCCCGCGGACGGAAAACATTACGGGAACAAACGCTTCGAAATTCTCGGTTTCGATATTAGAGGTATTGGAGGGCAGGTAGTAGCCCCAGGTAGCATTCATCCAGATACCGGGGAGCCATATTTAATACACAGAGACTTGGAACCAGCGGAACCACCCGAGTGGTTACTTGATCTTTATACATCGAAGCGCTCCGAATGGAAGGCAATCCAGAAAGAGCAAAAAACCGGTCTTTTGAAAATTGGTGTACCAAAAGATCTGCTGGAACAAATCCATGCTGGGAAACTCGAAGCCGAAGATTTAGAAGAACTATCACAGGTAGCCCCCGCTCTCGTCCAAGCCGACCTTAGCAATGACCAGATCCACTGGGTGTTTTATACTTTCGTGTTTGGTGGGGATTTCAAGGAACTCGGCGGAATGGAGAGGGACAAGTGGCTTCAAGCTCAGATCGATGAAGCACGGGTCTCACAGAAAGCTGCAAATCAGTTAACCTTAATGAGCCACGAAATGCGTTCAAATTCGGCCCCTATTGATAAAGTCCTATCCCGCCTTTCTTCGGTTACGCCGAGTTCAAATGGTTGGTTGGCTCTCTGCCCTTCTCATGATGATCACCAACCAAGCCTGAGCGTAGCTGAAGCAGACGATGGGAAAATTTTGATCAAATGCCATGCAGGTTGTCGAAATGAAGATATCGTCAGGGCTTTGGGTTTACAGATGAAAGACCTTTTCCCAGCAAGTCAAAATGCAAATGAAAAGGGGGGACTTGATCCCCCTAAAACGCATGCAATCGTGCAATCGGAGCAGAAAGATTCAATAATATCAGATGGTAAAGGATTGCATACCGGTTTGCAATCGGATGCAAGCGTGCAAGCACCCCCGTTAGGGATCACCCTGAAGCAATACGCTGAGGCAAAAGGGTTACCGGAAGATTTCTTGCGAAGCATTTATTTAAGTAAATTCAAGGATAAAGTGACGAAAACCCGCGCAATCCACATCCCATACTTTGACGAAAACGGAAACGAGGTCGCAGTTAGGTTTCGGACTGCGCTGCATAAAGGTGACAGAGAGGACAACCGTTTTCGGTGGAAATCAGGAAGTAAGCCCCTTCTCTACGGGCTTTGGCGTCTTAGAGAATTCTCCTCCACTCTCATTTTTTTGGTCGAGGGCGAGAGTGATTGCCACACCCTTTGGCATCATGGCTTTCCTGCTCTCGGTCTGCCCGGAGCAAGTACCTGGAAAGAGGAACGGGACGCTCACCATTTGGAGCGGTTCTCTGAGGTTTACGTCATAGTCGAACCAGATCAGGGCGGTGAAGCAGTAAAGAAATGGCTCAAAAACTCAGCAATACGCGACAGGGTAAGACTTGTTGACCTTGGTTCAATAAAGGACCCAAGCAGCCTGTACCTAAGTGACATGGAGCATTTTCGGTACAACTTCATTAAAGCACTAGAATCCTCGATTCCTTGGTTGCAACTTGAGGAGGCAGAAGCACTCAAACAAAGGCGGGAAACATGGGAAAAGTGTAAACTGCTGGCTACTGAACCCCAAATCCTTGACCGATTCCATGTGAGTATTCGACAAAGCGGCGTCGTTGGGGAGGAGCGCATCATCAAGCTGCTTTATCTGGCTGTCACCAGTCGATTTTTGGAAAGACCCATCTCAGTTGTGGTCAAAGGCCCCTCTTCAGCGGGGAAATCATACATTGTAGGACGGGTTCTTACTTACTTCCCGGAAGAAGCATACTATTCTCTATCCAGCATGAGTGAGAGAGCAATTATATATTCGGAAGAGCCGCTTAGGAACAGGTTTTTGATCATATATGAAGCGGTTGGAATGAACAGCGAACTTTTGACTTATATGATCAGATCACTTTTGAGCGAAGGACGCGTGAGATATGAAACAGTTGAAAAGACGTCAGAAGGCTTTCGGCCAAGACTTATGGAAAGGGAAGGTCCAACTGGCCTAATTCTTACGACTACTGACGATACCCTTCACCCTGAAAATGAGACTAGAATGATCTCATTAACAGTTACGGATACCCAGGAACAAACAAAGCGGGTAATGCTGACGCTGGCTGAAGGGGAGATGGAAGCTGGAGATTTAGAGGAATGGCACGCTCTACAATCGTGGCTGCAAGCGGATGAGCATCGGGTGATGATTCCTTATGCAAGGGCTTTGGCTGAAACAGTACCACCCGTTGCGGTAAGGCTCAGGCGTGATTTTGAGGCAATTTTGAACCTCATCCGTGCCCACGCTATTCTACACCAAGCAAATCGCCAGCGAGACGAGGGAGGGCGAATTATAGCCAATCTCGAAGACTATGAAATCGTTAGGGAGCTATAGCATTTTTCATATGACTTGATATTTTTCGCTTGACAGCCATATTGCAATGATTCAAAGATTCCATGTAGAATGGGGTTGTTTGTTGTCTTTATTCTATTTGGGGTCGAGCCAATGGCATTCCAGGGAAAAGTATTCACTTTTGGAATGAAACAGCTGGTTGTCAATTTGAAGCAATACTTTGATATCGAAAGATATCAGAACAATCTGAAAGCTGAATGGGGCATACAGCAAACAGCGAGGGCGTTGGGTATCGGCGAAGCCACGGTCCGCCGGATAATGGCCGAGTACAACAAGAACCAACAGACTGTTCCGACTAATTTGCCTAAAGCACGAGGCCGGCCGGAATACACTATCCCAAATGACCTGCAACCTGTTGTTCGCCAATATATACGTGGTCAGAATCTTAAAGGGCAGCACGTATCCGTTGAGCTTGTACGCGAGCATTTAACGAAGATTAACCCCGATTATGCCTTTTCCGCCACAACGCTATGGAGAGCACTAAGCAGATGGGGCTTCACTTATGGAACCGGAAAACGCCGATCAGCATTGAAAGAACGAGATTATGTAATCCTTGCAAGAAGACGGTATCTCAGGCAGAAACGTTTGAACAGGAAGCCTGCCGGAACGCCTATACGGCCTGAAGTCTATCTTGATGAAACCTTCATCAACAAGAACCACTCAAACCAGTTCACTTGGTATTTCGACGAGGATGGTCCGGAAGTAAACAAGCCAGCGGGCAAGGGAGAGCGTTTAATCGTCGTTAATGCAGTCACCGTAAAAGGATGGGTTGATAATGCAAGATTAATATTTGAGGCAAAGAAAAGGACTGGCGATTATCATGGGCAAATGGATTATGGTAACTTTTCGAGATGGTTTGAAGAGCAATTGATTCCGAATATCCCGGAACATTCTATTATTATCATGGATAATGCCAGCTATCATAATGCAACCGAAGAGACGTCTTTTCCAAAATCCAACTCCACTAAAGAAGATTTGAGGAAATGGTTGGATGACAAACAAATACCATGGGGACAAGATTTATTGAAAGCAGAGTTATATACTCTGTGTAAATCTTATGAGCCAAAGCCAGAGTACAAAATCGACAAGATAGCGGAAGCCGCAGGGCATTCAATCTTGAGAACACCGCAATACCACCCTGAACTTCAGCCTATTGAGATGTGTTGGGGAATCGTAAAGAATTACATGGCCCAGCATTGTGATTTTACTCTTCAACAATTCCGCGATAATTTACCGTTGGCCTTTTCGCAAGTCACATCGGAAACATGCCGAAAGCTAGTTGCTAAGACCGTGGCTGAAGAAGACAAGTATTGGGAAGAAGATGGCCAGATTGATGAAAATCAAGGTATCGACATCAATCTCTTGGCCGAAGAAGAAGATTTTTGAAAAAATCGTAATATCAAGTCATGTGAAATACGCTATAGTGGCAGATCTCATCGCTGAAGGTGTTGGCTCAACTGTGCCCAATACAATGAGGGAAACGGTCACGGCTGTTTGGAATATTTTGACTGGTCCCAATTCACCGCAGTCAGAGACAACAGTCGCCGCAGTTGCAAAAAGCCTCAACTTGGATCATTCCTCGGCATACCGTCGGGTAAGGGCAGCAACCCAAAAAGGATTCCTGAAAAATATGCAAGAAAAAAAGGGGCAGCCTGCGCGGATAATCCTTGGCGACCCCCTTCCCGATGACCAACCCCTCCTGCCAGACGTAAAGGAGCTTGCTAAATCAATGCGCGAGTGTGATGGTATGCAAAAGCGGTTTGCAAGCACAAAATATAAAGAAAACGTAATCACAGTAGATACTTATCGAGACGATTGCACGATTGCAGGCGAAACAGGGGGACACACTGTACTTAATTATTCCGGTGAATTCTCTAAGGGATCATTTGACCTAGACGAAGTAGACCGGGAAAACAGAGACTATCTTTTCAAGAATTATCAGACGATGATATCGGGAGAAGTGCCGATGTAGAATTTCGCATGTGTAGATAGAGTTAAGCGGAGCGGCGTTTTTAGCATCGAGCATACGGCTAATGAGCGGAGAAGTCGTGGGGATAATTCTTTGGAACATTGGAACATCACGAAAGACTTGGTAGAGGGTTGTGCTCCCCAACACGTCCACTTCTTGACCAAAATGTACCCAAGCGTGATGGCGCAAGTGAAGTTTTTGCGGGAACTTAAAGTACCGTGGCAGCGCTTCATCGTGGACTTATGAAAATACTGGTCAGTCTGGCTAATGGGGCTTGGTCGTTCTGGTTGGGTGCGTTTTCTCTGCTCTGCATCAACGCAACTATCGCAACTAATCCCCAGACTACGCTCCTGAGGCTCAGCGTTCATGACTGAGAGCGACTTTTTCAAGATGAAAGCAAAATCATGAAGCGAATATCGCGTTTGACAAGGCAGGAGCTCTGGAGGACTGTCAGTAACACGGAGAAAGTGGAAGTGGGATGGTTCGCTTTCTCGCTGAATTGACCGCTCTTTGCTGTTATCCGCGTTTCAACAAGTAGAAAATGGTCTATATCCTTACGTAGGGTAAAGGCTGGGCAAATTCTTTCCAGCTTGACAGCCACACCCAGCTGTCTAGGTGCCCATCGCACCACGGGCACCTTTTCCCGTAGAATGTCGCTTCACAGTTCAGGCAGAACTTTATTAATACATCATTCCAGTATTTAGCGAGAGTTGGGATCCCCTCCCGCTCAAACCTTGCTTTATCTCGGACGAACATTTCCGACTCCTTGATTTTTCCGGAACAAGACATCGATTGTAAGCAGCACCTGCACCTATCGAAGATCAGAATCTGTAGCGGAGCAGGAAAAGAGGAATAAGCAGAGTCACCAATAAAACTAAGGAAGCAGACTATTGAATGCAATGGTTGTTATGGTGTTAATAAAGGAAGAATGAAGCAGAGGTGGAGGTTATCGCTGATGGCACATGACTGAAGTACGGATTTTTCAAATGAAAACTGCAGCGCTGTTATGTGCTCGCATTCGAAAGTTGGCAAAATCATTTCGCTATCACTCACAAGAAAATCGAAGCTTTCTTGACCAGTATTTATCGTTATGAATTACACATTGGTGTTTAGGTGTTCTGTAAATTTGATTGACATGATGTCTCAGTTAAGGTATTATTATAACGCTTGAAAAGGGCAAACTGCGCGAAAGCGTGGGGCGCAAAGCTACTGACCTAAGTCCTTGGAGATCAGGGATATGGTAGCAGGGTTGGCAAGATCTCAATCTTCTAGGGACTTCATTGCTCTTATTTGGCTCTTCATTCCTACCGGCTGTTCGTACCCGCTTGAGAACTGGTGGTAGTTTTTGCGCGATTTTACACGCAGGCAATAAGATTAGAATGGTGATTTAATCAAGCCAGACACTTCAAAAGGGACAAGGAGGGGAAGTTGATGAGACGATTAGCGATGTTAAAGATTTTAGGTTGTGCCTTGATTCTTAGTATGTTCCTCATGTCTAGTATTGCGCTTGCTGATGATGCCCCCACGCTTACGATCAATATAGACGTGGCACCGAATGTGCTCAACATCGAAAGTCAAGGTGAGGTTGTGACGGTCCACACAGATATTGCTTACTCTTTGGTGGAGGGGGCAAGCGTTTTGCTGAACGGACTTGGGATCGACTGGTGGAAAGCGGATGAACAGGGTAACTTCGTTGCAAAGTTTTTGATGGATGAAGTTAAGACGCTTGAGGGGCTGATTATAGGTGGAGATAATTTGCTTACATTGACAGGAATGACTTCTGATGGTGCAGCATTCATAGGTACACAGATAATAAAAGTGATCGATATCAAGCCCAAAGGAAAGTAATTGCCCCATTTCTGATTACTTAACTAAGCCCCGCATAACTGCACGCCCAGAATTCGAAAATCTGGGCGTTTTACTTTCCGCTCAGTTCTCGTTGAAGACAGTCGAACATTTGTTCAAGCACATTTTCTGCTTTGGTTTACTGGGGCAGATTTTTGAAAAACCGAGGGCATAATAAAATGGCTAGACGTAATTGAAATCTATTGGATCTGGCTAAATCTTCAGTTAAACTAAACAATCGCCTTGTTTTAATTCTGACCTATTATTAGCAAGGTTCCACACGTAACAAACCTCCTTAATGATTAGGCAAATTAGGGAGATAGCGGGAACTGCCGCAAAGGTTACGGCAGTGAATACTTTCAGACGTATTACACACTAAGCTAATGAGGGACTATGCGAAGCGTTCTTATCAATATCTTTCGCCGTTCCCCCTTTGAAAAACTCTTGAAGCATGCTGAGCTAATTCGTGAGGTATTTCCTTTCTTTCGACTAGCATTCCTTTCCTATCTTGATGAAACTTTTGAAGAATTTGAATCATGCCATAACCGGATCAATGAGATCGAGCATCAGGGAGATGCAATCAAGCGGAATATCCGTGGGCATTTACCGAAAAGCATTCTACTTCCGATGGAGTCGTCTCAACTCCTTTGGTATCTTCGCGAACAGGACAAGGTTTTGGACGGCACTCAAGACACCGTTCACTGGCTCTCCTATAGAAAACCTCCCGTCCCGGAAGAGATAGAGGACGATCTGCTGTTCATGGTGGAAAAAGTGGGAGATGTGTTGAAATCGATCCACCCCCTGGTTGATGCGGCGGATAAATATTTCAAAAGCTTCTCGGAGCATGATCGAGATGAGGTGAAGAAAGCGATTCGTAAGATCCGTGACTATGAAAGCGAGTCGGACATCATTGAAAGAAAAGTTCTCTCCGATATTCTCTCTTACCCTTTTGACAATCCCATATCTGCTTTTCACCTGAGTCGGGTAGTGCAGAATATGGGCGACATATCGAACCACGCAGAAAACGCTGCAGACATGATGCGCGCTATGATCGCAAGGTGATACGGGTAGGAAAGAGTTCAGGTCTCCACTGTTTGCGGTTCTAGATTAAACGCGACGAAAACCCAACTATTTCAAGAATTAAAAAGCCAACCACACACGACGTGAGGAAAAACCCACTTGCTTTTCCAAATTAGCATTTTTATGGGCTTATTGAATATAACTCAACTTTCAGCCGGCGGCTTACGACTAATGCAATCAGCAGTATGCCGCGGGTGTTGATGGTTTGGGAAATGGTGGTGAAGCGGGACTACTTTGCTGTTGACTGACGGAGCATAGAGATGGAGCTAACACGGTGGTTGTGGGGCGTGGCGCATTATTGACAGATGGATTTTGAAGAGGAAAGTTCAATTGTGAAGTATCTATTGCGATTCAAGTCGAAATAAAAATGCTCGTTTCGGAAAGAACAAATAGTTCCGAATTCTGCGGTAAAGGATGGGGAAGCTCAGCAGCAGAGGTAGAAGTCTTCCCCGCAAACTGGCTCAATCAAACTTCTTAGGCTATCTCTAAGCGCCTGTTTTGCAGCTGGTCTACCTAGGGGCTGAGAAACGTCTACCGTGGCAACGTGTATGATCTGGTCCTTTTGCCCTTTTTTCACAAAATGCCTGTACTCAGCAACTCGTGCAAGAAGATCTTCGGTGCGCGGATATATTAGGATGACAAGCGGTGCATCGTATTGTTTCCCATATGCGTACATCTGGTAAATGTCTGCAGAGCTTACGTTGTCGTTGGGCTTGGTATTATCGAGGCTTTTCCACTTTGTATCAAGCAAACACAAAACCTTTGATCCCTTGAGCACCCCGATATCAGGCTTGAGGTGGAATACTCTTTTACCATCCCTAGTCAAAAGACTTTCCCCGAACACCTGCAAACGAACAAAAAAATCAGATCCCGCTAAGCTCCTCTTGAATTCCAACCCAATGAACCTTTCAAACACGACGTTCATGTCGAACATCAAAGCATATACGGGATCACCGCACGGCAGGCTTTCAGCAGAGGTTTCGGATAGCAGTAGCTTAGCGAGATTCACTAGTGGCTCGAAGCGGGCTATTGGGCGGTCTACTCGGATGCTGTCGAGTTGAATTAATTGGGGTGTCACATCTTCGACTTCAAAAAAGAGTTCAGCAAGCTTTTTTGCGCGGCGTGAGACGTTTTCGCTCATCCTCTGCTTTTCACACACCCGTATACCTGCTACGTCTCAGAATACTTGACTCTGGAAGTCTCAGATTAATTGGACGTGTTTGCCCCCAAGGAGTAAGACTATTGGGGGCAAAGATGGGTAATAAGCTCATCGATTCTGGAGTCCATCGATCAATTTGACGGCGTCGCGGAAGTTGCAGCATCTGACGGCCATGACCATATCGATGGGGTTGAAGTTTTTCTGACATCTGAAACATCTGGCCAGGTTGGTTTTGGGGTTGGTGGCTGTGTTGAATTCGGAGCACAAGGGACAGAGAAAGCGGAAGTAGCCTTCGGAGACCTTGCAGGGAAGGCGAAGGAAGTCGGAGATGAGTGGTGCGATGGGGATGTCGTTTCGCAGCATTCTGAGTTTGTCCTTGGAATAGTGGCGTGTCATAAGTTCCTCCTATGGAAGCTGGAATTCGGTCATGGTATCGGTGACAAGTGCATCGTTGATCTTTTTGAGATTTCGAGATGCGGCATTGAGCAAGCAAGCTGTCGAGATGTTATTGATTTGTCGAGGGACCCCGCTTGAGTAGTCATGGATGAGGGATTTGGCTTCGACCTCGAAGATCTTTTCATTGCTTCCTGCCGAGCCCATCCTGGCATCGATGTAGGCTGAGGTTTGATCTTTGGTGAGGGGAAAGAGGCGGCAACGCACGGAGACTCTGTGGACCAGGTCCGTGAGGGAACTGCGAGAGAGGAGTCGAGCCAGGGGGTCTTGTCCGGCGAGGAGGATCTTGAGTGGGAGATTGGTATCGACGGCGGAGCTCACCAGGAGGCGCAGATCGGTGAGGGCGACGGGATCGATGAGGTGGGCTTCGTCGATGAGGAGAACGGTTGTGAGATCATCTTTTGTGCAACGTTCCAGTATTTGAAGAAAGAGACTGTCTTTTCCGCGTTTAGGGACTTCTCCGAGTTCTGTGACGATGAGGCGAAGCAAGGCGCTGGAGCTGACTCCCGTGAAATGAAGATAGAGCGGGCGGTATCGGCTCTTGGAAAGGGTTTCAATGAAGAGTCTGAGGACAGTGGATTTGCCGACACCGGTCTGGCCGATCAAGAGGGCAAGGGCGCCCTGGGCTGAGAAGTAATCGAGTCTTGCCAGGCACTGGGAGATGCGAATGTCTCTTAAGATCCAGTCCATGGGAGGGCGTTCTTGGAAGGGATGGTCGCTCATTTTGAAGTGATTGAGGAACATGGGATTACTCCTTTTTGCGAAGAATTTGTTTGAGTTCATGGATAAGATAGGGAAAGGACTTGTTATAGGTTCGGGCAAAGGCCTCTTTGAGCATGGGCTCGCTGAGGGCCGGGTTCTGGTTGTAGAATTTCTTTAGAATTTCGAGCTGTTCGGCGGAGAAAGCGGAGAGGCCTTCTTTATAACCCAAGAGCTGAGCAAGGGATTTTACAAAGGCATAAAACGGCCATGGCCGCTGGGAGATAACCTTGCGGTAATCGATGCCTTGGGTGTTTGCGGCAAGCTTTTTTTGGTGCTCTCGAACGAGGAGATCGAGGAGATTGTGTTTCGGCTTTCCCTCGGGTTGTGCGAGAATTGGAGTGTGTGCGCTTTGCCGATGGTGGAGGACCCCCGACCCAAGATATTCTCTTTTCATGGAGTAGATCTGGACGGTATCGGTGGAGGAAAAAGGATCGAAATGGACCCAGACCTTGTCTCCTCTTAAAGTTTGATCGACTCTGTAGAAGCGGTTGTCGAGGCGGATATCGGAAAAATCCTTGTGCACCGAGCGGGTGAGCTTTCGCATGAAAGAGGAGAGGATCAGGTCCATTTGCACGTGGCGGATGACGGTAAGTCCCGTATGGTAGCGGTCCCTCGGGGTCTGGCCGGTCTCTGAATGGATGCTATCGTGATAGTCCACGGCAAGCCATGCACTGAACGCTCGATTGAGGTTCTCGGGGCTCAGGGCGTCTTGTGCGCGCACTTCGGATTCGAACTGATCCTGGGCCGTGGCAAAAAAGCGCTCAATGAGGCCTCCCGGGGAAGGATCTCCCGGAGGCCGGTGGATAAGGCGGGTATGAGTGCGATAGCAGGCGGCTTTGAGACCATTTGAGTGGTAGACTTTGGCATTATCGAGGTAGAGCTCCAAAGGCGCTCCGTGTTTGGCCAGTCCACGAAGGAGTGAGTCGATGAGGATGTCGAGGCTTTGGCGCAAGTAGTAACGTGCCTCCACAACATATCGGCTATGGCAATCGATGAAGGCGGAAAGATAGGTGGGAAGAATCTCCTGGCCGCAGAGTACATAAGGGCCTTCTTCGAAATCGCCCACCCAGAGGTCATGGGTATGGTCCCTGGACCATCGTTTCCTCACCTTCTTTGTCACAACGCCGAGCTTCAAACGGGTTGCGCCCGCCTCCTTAAGATGCCGGTAAAGGGTGGAACGGGGAAGAGTTACGCCATAAAGGTCTTTCAGGAAACGGTTGATGGTCTTATGCGAGCGCTTGGGTTGCTCCTTTTTGAGCTCGATTGCTTTTGAGATGATCTCGTCCGGGGCATTTCGGGGATGGCCCCGATCTTGCCGATCCTTTCTTGCCAGAGCGTCGAATCCTCCGGCCCGATACCGGTTCAACCTTCGCCTGAGGGTGGAGAGCGACGGCCTGCCCATGCGGCCGTCGGGGAAGACGATCTCCTTTTTCGAGAGCCCTTTTAAGAAGTCGTGGGTCTGCTCCGGTTCCACCTCGTCAAAGAGGACGGGGCGAAGGAGATCACACCAAAAAAGTGCCCATTTTTCATCTTTTTGCTTCAAACGCCTCCTCCGTTATTAAGGTTGGAGGCGATCGTAGATCATCCCCAGGCACAGCGCGTTGCAAAGAAGGGGAATATTGAAGCACTAAAAGCGGCCCGGAACTTCACCTCCAAATGGAGGATCTGTCGGCAGCGTGTGAGGATCGATTTTCGAGCGGCTTTGACGTACTTTTTGGGACAGACTTCGATGGCGGCCAACTCACGGCAAACAGAAGAGAGCGGGTTGTTCTGCACAATCAGATCTTGGGCGCAACGCAAGATTTCCTTGAATCCGCCAAGGGTTGTGATCCATCGGTAGGGAGTCGAATGAGCAAGACTTCTATAATCGATACTCTCTTCGCTGGTCGTGGAAGCATGGAAGATGGGCATACCTTGTTCCAAAACCACCTTCCTATAGGTTGATGCTGCCTCTTCCAGATAGAATTCGGTGAAATGGAGTATGGTCTCTCGAACGTAGCGCTTACGGGGAAACGCAAACGGAGGTTGTTGAGTGAAGGTTTTCTTGCAGCCAGGACATCGCCATCGAATCACAAGACAAAAAACCACCTGAACCAGCAAGTCGCATAGAATGTAAAATCTGCGAGGACGGGCTTGATGGCGTGTGAACCCAGTCGGCGGTGTATAGCATACGGGGCAGGAAGGGAGATCACAGCGGATCTTGTTTCGCAACACGTCGTTGGCATAGGATTCGACCTTGGTGCGGGTAACCGAACTTGACATAGTACTCCTTCATTTTGCAGTGGATTTTGGGGATGGAAACCATTCGGGGCTATATAACGGCGAGATGGTTGTGCATGCAAGGCCAGGTCTGGCAGAATGTGCAAACACCTCCCAACAGATAGGCCGGGTAAGCGGGGTACAATGAAGATACAAAAGGCGGGATATCGCGGGGTATGCAGGATCAGTCTATGAGACTGTCTGTGTCAAATACTGTAGGACGTAGGATATACCCGCTTTCAAAAGACGAGATACGGGGTTGTCTGGAATGAATTCATCACTGGCTGTGTAGAAACGCTCTTTATGGACAGTGTTTTCTCGAATCTGGTCCTGAAAAAGAAGCTTCCCGCGAAGATATGGACGATTTTCTTCAATTCGCACGTACTGCAGAATACGACCGCGACTCCATTCCAGTGCAAGTTCTCGCAGATAGCGATCCATAAGCGCGACGATCAACGGTTTCCCTGAATCAGTCATTTGAGCAATGCTTGAAGGAGAGACAGGCAAGAGGTCAGCAGCAGCAAGCATGAACAGGAGATTTTGCATCGCCCCCGTCTCTGACCCTTTCATGTCAGGTCGATCAATCTTCGGGACGACGTCGATGCAAAAACGCCCAATCCCGAAGGAGCCTACCCACTGAGTTGCTCTGAGCGAAGATAGTCTTAAGTCGAAGAGCTGAATTCCTTTTCTTTGCTGATACTGATCGATCACGCGAGCTTGCTGGTAGGAAATCATCTTGCGTTCAGCATTCCAGCAAGGACCAACGGTCAAGTTCTCATATTCTCTCATGATGATGCGGTTGGGCGATTGCTGCGTCATCACATCTCGTAAATTTTGATAATGGATTCGGGAGTCAGTGTTTCAGGAATTTCATAGATCCTGCGAAGTCCCAGACTCTCGTCCGAGATTCCCAGAAGCTTGCGAGTGTTCGGAATATCATAGGTTATGATGGCGTTCTCTTTAGCCTTAGGGTGACCATCTCTCTGATCCATTTCATCTTCGAGATCAACAAAGACTATTTGTATTTTTTCCCAATCGTCATAGAAGTACTCCTGCAGAAGAGGAATGATCTTATCAAGAAAGACCCTCTCAAGATCTTCGAATGTCTGAAGTCCCATAAAATAAGAATGCCCTATTTGATGGTCACGGTCATAAAGCACCTGAATCCTTTTGTTCATCGAGTCCATGAGCGCTTGCAAATCAATCGTGTATTCTTTGTCCGCAATAACAGATTTACCGGATTGGGCAATGATAGAGGACTCTGGCATGAGCTCCTCAAAATGAAACCGACGACGCAAAGCAGTGTCTAGTAAAGCGATTGACCTGTCGGCAGTATTCATGGTCCCGATGATGTGCAGGTTTGAAGGGATTCCAAATAAAGGTGCAGCAGGATTCTGTGAATGGGTATAGGGCAACTTGACCCTCAACCCTCCAACCCATTCTTTTGACCCTGGGTTCCACCGTACCCTTTTGTTCTCTTCCATCAATGTGATGAGCTCCCCAAAAACCTTTGAGATGTTTGCTCTGTTGATCTCATCGATAAGGAGGGCGTAACGTTTTGTCGGGTTGTTGAGAGCTCGTAGGACTATTTGCTTCAGAATGCCATCTGCTACCTTGTATGAAATACCACTTTCTTTTGCTTCTTCAGCGACAACCGGCTTTATCCCTTCCACAAAGTCTTCATAGCTGTAGGATTGATGAAACGTTACCATTTCATATCTGACTTCTTCAGACTTGGACCCGAACATAGGCATGTACCGCTTTTGAAGGCGGTGAGTCTTCCCTGTTCCGGGGGGACCATAGAGAATTAAATTGAGAGGGGGCCAGTCATCGCTATCTATAGGTGGGAGAGGCTTCACTTCTTCACCCGGCTCAACTTCGATATCTTTGTATTCAATTACCGACCAGTAGAAAGACTGTAAGTCGATCATGTCTCTTGGTACGAGATCAGACAGTTCATCTCCCACAGCATTCATAATAGCGAGAACGCGATTGTATTCTTCGACTGAAAAAAATTTACCGGAACCGAGGTGCTTCTCACCGATCTCTTTAAGAAACCTATCGAAAACTGAGGGCTTGATATAAATAAATTGCTCGGGCACCCAATAAAACAAGAACAATGTCGGAAGAATCTTGCTGATAGCTGCGGAGCATTGCTGTCGATTGAGCCATGACAAAAGGTTTTCTAACGGTTCGTCGACAGGCTCACGCAAAGATGCTGTTTTGAGAAGCGCGTGGAGGCGTTCACGGAACTCAACACGTGCATTTTCCTTTCCCAGCAGCTCATTGATGATGTATTGATTATTCCTCCAATTGGTATGGTTGGGGATGATGTTGACTTCTTCGAGCTTCACTGAAAGCATAATTTTGATGCGGCTGACCAATTCCTCGGGTTCGAGGGATGAGTAATGACCTTTAACCCAATCGTCGAACAGCTTATGTGTGCGCTTAGCAGCAAGCCTTTTGTATGAATCCTCTCCCTTTTGGAATGGTTCACCGCATTCAGAAAAGGTTTTGAAATCAGGATAAGCCTTTTTGAATCTCTTTCTGAGTTCTGCAAGCTTTGCTTTGGTTGCAGTGCTCAGCTCTGCTTTCGAGCGACTTTGTGTTTCCATGGGTCATTTCTCCATGAACATCGATTCACGACGGTAAAGGGCAGTCTGAAAGTCAGTAATATAGCAGAGAAACATTTCTTAGTATAACTGTTCACTCACGGGCTCACAGGGTGGTCGTTCTGGGGCGCGACTCATGAGTGAAAGCGTGTTATTGAAAAGGAAGCAACAATCATGAAGAAGATATCGTCTCTAACAAAGAAAGAGCCCTGGCGGGTTCCAGCGAAGCGAGAGAGAACGGAATAGAAGTGTTCAGCTATCTAGTCTACTTGCACTAGAACAAGAAAGAAGTTCGGTTGCTGAACCCATGCGACCGATCAACTCATTTCCCCCAGCGCGCGGCACACTTCTTTTCGGTGACTCGCGACGAATTGCAGACCCCCGTAAGATGGGCAAGTGTTCTGGAACAACAGCAATTCTGAAACCAGGACTATCTGCCCACCATCTTGTTGTCTGTTGGGTTCAATCGTCGATCAATGCTTTCGGCTCTCTATCCAGTTCCTACGTCCTACAGTATTTGACACAGACAGTCTCATAGACTGATCCTGCATACCCCGCGATATCCCGCCTTTTGTATCTTCATTGTACCCCGCTTACCCGGCCTATCTGTTGGGAGGTGTTTGCACATTCTGCCAGACCTGGCCTTGCATGCACAACCATCTCGCCGTTATATAGCCCCGAATGGTTTCCATCCCCAAAATCCACTGCAAAATGAAGGAGTACTATGTCAAGTTCGGTTACCCGCACCAAGGTCGAATCCTATGCCAACGACGTGTTGCGAAACAAGATCCGCTGTGATCTCCCTTCCTGCCCCGTATGCTATACACCGCCGACTGGGTTCACACGCCATCAAGCCCGTCCTCGCAGATTTTACATTCTATGCGACTTGCTGGTTCAGGTGGTTTTTTGTCTTGTGATTCGATGGCGATGTCCTGGCTGCAAGAAAACCTTCACTCAACAACCTCCGTTTGCGTTTCCCCGTAAGCGCTACGTTCGAGAGACCATACTCCATTTCACCGAATTCTATCTGGAAGAGGCAGCATCAACCTATAGGAAGGTGGTTTTGGAACAAGGTATGCCCATCTTCCATGCTTCCACGACCAGCGAAGAGAGTATTGATTATAGAAGTCTTGCTCATTCGACTCCCTACCGATGGATCACAACCCTTGGCGGATTCAAGGAAATCTTGCGTTGCGCCCAAGATCTGATTGTGCAGAACAACCCGCTCTCTTCTGTTTGCCGTGAGTTGGCCGCCATCGAAGTCTGTCCCAAAAAGTACGTCAAAGCCGCTCGAAAATCGATCCTCACACGCTGCCGACAGATCCTCCATTTGGAGGTGAAGTTCCGGGCCGCTTTTAGTGCTTCAATATTCCCCTTCTTTGCAACGCGCTGTGCCTGGGGATGATCTACGATCGCCTCCAACCTTAATAACGGAGGAGGCGTTTGAAGCAAAAAGATGAAAAATGGGCACTTTTTTGGTGTGATCTCCTTCGCCCCGTCCTCTTTGACGAGGTGGAACCGGAGCAGACCCACGACTTCTTAAAAGGGCTCTCGAAAAAGGAGATCGTCTTCCCCGACGGCCGCATGGGCAGGCCGTCGCTCTCCACCCTCAGGCGAAGGTTGAACCGGTATCGGGCCGGAGGATTCGACGCTCTGGCAAGAAAGGATCGGCAAGATCGGGGCCATCCCCGAAATGCCCCGGACGAGATCATCTCAAAAGCAATCGAGCTCAAAAAGGAGCAACCCAAGCGCTCGCATAAGACCATCAACCGTTTCCTGAAAGACCTTTATGGCGTAACTCTTCCCCGTTCCACCCTTTACCGGCATCTTAAGGAGGCGGGCGCAACCCGTTTGAAGCTCGGCGTTGTGACAAAGAAGGTGAGGAAACGATGGTCCAGGGACCATACCCATGACCTCTGGGTGGGCGATTTCGAAGAAGGCCCTTATGTACTCTGCGGCCAGGAGATTCTTCCCACCTATCTTTCCGCCTTCATCGATTGCCATAGCCGATATGTTGTGGAGGCACGTTACTACTTGCGCCAAAGCCTCGACATCCTCATCGACTCACTCCTTCGTGGACTGGCCAAACACGGAGCGCCTTTGGAGCTCTACCTCGATAATGCCAAAGTCTACCACTCAAATGGTCTCAAAGCCGCCTGCTATCGCACTCATACCCGCCTTATCCACCGGCCTCCGGGAGATCCTTCCCCGGGAGGCCTCATTGAGCGCTTTTTTGCCACGGCCCAGGATCAGTTCGAATCCGAAGTGCGCGCACAAGACGCCCTGAGCCCCGAGAACCTCAATCGAGCGTTCAGTGCATGGCTTGCCGTGGACTATCACGATAGCATCCATTCAGAGACCGGCCAGACCCCGAGGGACCGCTACCATACGGGACTTACCGTCATCCGCCACGTGCAAATGGACCTGATCCTCTCCTCTTTCATGCGAAAGCTCACCCGCTCGGTGCACAAGGATTTTTCCGATATCCGCCTCGACAACCGCTTCTACAGAGTCGATCAAACTTTAAGAGGAGACAAGGTCTGGTCCATTTCGATCCTTTTTCCTCCACCGATACCGTCCAGATCTACTCCATGAAAAGAGAATATCTTGGGTCGGGGGTCCTCCACCATCGGCAAAGCGCACACACTCCAATTCTCGCACAACCCGAGGGAAAGCCGAAACACAATCTCCTCGATCTCCTCGTTCGAGAGCACCAAAAAAAGCTTGCCGCAAACACCCAAGGCATCGATTACCGCAAGGTTATCTCCCAGCGGCCATGGCCGTTTTATGCCTTTGTAAAATCCCTTGCTCAGCTCTTGGGTTATAAAGAAGGCCTCTCCGCTTTCTCCGCCGAACAGCTCGAAATTCTAAAGAAATTCTACAACCAGAACCCGGCCCTCAGCGAGCCCATGCTCAAAGAGGCCTTTGCCCGAACCTATAACAAGTCCTTTCCCTATCTTATCCATGAACTCAAACAAATTCTTCGCAAAAAGGAGTAATCCCATGTTCCTCAATCACTTCAAAATGAGCGACCATCCCTTCCAAGAACGCCCTCCCATGGACTGGATCTTAAGAGACATTCGCATCTCCCAGTGCCTGGCAAGACTCGATTACTTCTCAGCCCAGGGCGCCCTTGCCCTCTTGATCGGCCAGACCGGTGTCGGCAAATCCACTGTCCTCAGACTCTTCATTGAAACCCTTTCCAAGAGCCGATACCGCCCGCTCTATCTTCATTTCACGGGAGTCAGCTCCAGCGCCTTGCTTCGCCTCATCGTCACAGAACTCGGAGAAGTCCCTAAACGCGGAAAAGACAGTCTCTTTCTTCAAATACTGGAACGTTGCACAAAAGATGATCTCACAACCGTTCTCCTCATCGACGAAGCCCACCTCATCGATCCCGTCGCCCTCACCGATCTGCGCCTCCTGGTGAGCTCCGCCGTCGATACCAATCTCCCACTCAAGATCCTCCTCGCCGGACAAGACCCCCTGGCTCGACTCCTCTTCTCGCAGTTCCCTCACGGACCTGGTCCACAGAGTCTCCGTGCGTTGCCGCCTCTTTCCCCTCACCAAAGATCAAACCTCAGCCTACATCGATGCCAGGATGGGCTCGGCAGGAAGCAATGAAAAGATCTTCGAGGTCGAAGCCAAATCCCTCATCCATGACTACTCAAGCGGGGTCCCTCGACAAATCAATAACATCTCGACAGCTTGCTTGCTCAATGCCGCATCTCGAAATCTCAAAAAGATCAACGATGCACTTGTCACCGATACCATGACCGAATTCCAGCTTCCATAGGAGGAACTTATGACACGCCACTATTCCAAGGACAAACTCAGAATGCTGCGAAACGACATCCCCATCGCACCACTCATCTCCGACTTCCTTCGCCTTCCCTGCAAGGTCTCCGAAGGCTACTTCCGCTTTCTCTGTCCCTTGTGCTCCGAATTCAACACAGCCACCAACCCCAAAACCAACCTGGCCAGATGTTTCAGATGTCAGAAAAACTTCAACCCCATCGATATGGTCATGGCCGTCAGATGCTGCAACTTCCGCGACGCCGTCAAATTGATCGATGGACTCCAGAATCGATGAGCTTATTACCCATCTTTGCCCCCAATAGTCTTACTCCTTGGGGGCAAACACGTCCAATTAATCTGAGACTTCCAGAGTCAAGTATTCTGAGACGTAGCATCCAGTCAAGCAAATCGACCTTGTCATGAACTACAAATTGATTTTTAGTACATTATTGGATTACGGATAGTATGTTGATTTTTTGAATATATTATTGTTCGCCTGCGAGAATGTTCTGGTTTTGCACGCTATTCGATGGATGACCGACCTTGTGCTTGAACCGCGAAGATTCATGCGGTTGTGATGGTTTTGTGTTGGCGCTGGTGGGACATGATGATCAAGCATATACGGGCGGGTAGCTTGGTCTATCCCACTGCCTCCGATCTTTATCTAACGTATACTTAGGTATTTTGTCTGCCTAATTTATCCCCTCTAAAATCCTCTTGTCATTAGTGACTTTCTGCAGTATCCACTTAATATCTAACCAACATTCCTAACCACATTATTCATTCTAAATCTGGAGGGGCAAGATGAAGAAAGCGGCTCTTTCGTTCATTGTAGTGTTTTTTCTTCTAATCCCTGTATGTTCCTTAAACTCTAACGCTACTGATATTGTAATCGACGGGAAATCGAACATATATGGTGCGGGTCACTCCAAAGCACCTACTCCCGGTGGGGGAAACGGGGGAAACCTACCACTCTCCTACAGCTTCTCACCCGGCGCTAACAAGACGTTGACATTTTCGAGCGTGACTGGATCAGTGTCTTTGAATGGTGGTAATGCTTGGTGGAGACCAGATGGCTACGGACTTCTTAGAAACTCTCAACCATACGGTGGGCTTTCAGGTATCAATAACTTTTATAGTCAATCTCTCGTGGGTGTATTTCTTGACAGTACGGAACCCATAGATCCCTCTCCAGCACCTCTTAGCTTCGATTACACTGCATTATCACACAGCTTCCTCGACCTTTATCCTGACATCAACCAGGTATTTTTTATCGGCGATGGTTTAACCGAGACAGGTTCAGGACAAGTTCAAACATTCCACGTCCCATCTACCGCGTCTCGTCTGTATATGGGTTTTATTGACTTCGATGAAAACACTTTCTATGCGCATTATATCGACAATGTGGGATCGCAGACGGCTACCTTTGAAATCTACCCGAATACAGGCCCCGTTGTTAATCCTTTTGTGGGAGTCTATTTTGGAAGCTTCTCTGGGCCTTACGCTGATGGGAAATTCGGCATTCTCTTTAAGCCCGACAATTCGGCTACTCTGATGGCTTATGAGAAGAAAAATAGTACCGGTATCTTTGAAGAAAATGTGGTGATCAATCCAGATGGTTCCTTCAGCTTCACCGACGATGTCGGGAACTCGTTTATCGGGAATTTCAGTGCTTCACAAGTCTCCGGAACGTATGTCGACTACCTTGGCTATAGTGGCTCATTTTTGGGTACAAAATCGAGTAGCGAAGGAAACTTTGTCAATGTCTCCGGGTTCTACACAGGGTCGGCTCAAGGAAATTTCACCTATGGTTCTGCGGCAGGTCAATTCTACGGCAATCTTCGCGTTCTTGTTGACGCTGCTGGAAAGAGTTTTTCTCTGTTATTGGGCACTCTGAAGGTTGACGGAGCAGTGTATGCTTGGGTTGCAACGGGTGGATTTATCACTTTAAGCTCTGATAACAAAATAGACGGATACTTGCTTGACGGAACGCACGTCACTGGAACCTTTGATCCCGTCAACCCCAAGGGCTCTGGAAGTTATTATTACTCTAGTGGAACTTACACGAATTCTGGAACTTGGTCCGTAGCACTTCGATATAGTTTAGGGTCGACTTTTGTAGATGTGTCGAGAACTCATTGGGCTTACGACTACGTGGACAAACTTGTTGAATCAGGAATAACACAAGGATGCTCCCAAGGCTGGTTCTGCCCAGAAAATACCGTCACCCGTGCGGAGATGGCTGTGTTTCTTGAGAGAGCAATGCAGGGCAGCGGTTACACTCCTCCAGCTGCGTCAGGCATATTTGCTGACGTCCCAGTATCTTATTGGTCTGCGGGATGGATTGAACAATTCTATAAAGACGGCATCACAAACGGTTGCAGCTCGAATCCTCTCAAATATTGCCCTGATAATGCGATTACTCGGGCTGAAATGGCGGTCTTGCTTTTAAAAGCTAGGCACGGAAATTCTTATACACCTCCTCCAGCGTCAGGTATTTTTGTTGACGTGCCGAACTGGCATTGGGCGGCTAGCTGGATAGAAGAATTGTCTGTCGAAAACATAACTACAGGATGCAGCAGCTTTCCACCAATGTTCTGTCCTGAAAATTCTGTTACAAGAGCTGAGATGGCGGCATTCCTGGTCAGAGCATTTGGCTTCTAGAGTTTAACCGTCTCGTAGCATCCTTTTGTTCCACTCTGCGTAGCAGCGAGTCAGCTTAATAAGAAAATGTGGTTCATCCGGCTAATGAGTACCTCTGGGTGTGGAGATGATAGAGTTGCAATTTAAAGTAGACCATATCTCGGAACCCATACGCCTGTCTTTTAAGGGTTTTGATTTTGTTGTTGGTTCCTTCGACAACGGCACTGGTGATGGAATATTTGAAATAGTTGAGAAGCCCCGTTTTGTAGCCAGCCAAAGTTTTGGCTACCCTGGCAAGAGGGCTGATTCCAGATTGCATAGCATCCTTAATCCACACTTCAAGGAAGCTCTTTGCACTGTCAAACTCCTCATTGTCCCAGAAGAGTCGCAGCTGCTCTTTCATGGAATGAGCAATGAAAAGGGGGTGATTGGCCTTAAGGAGGGCATCGAGTCGGGCTTTGCGATCAGGGTCAAGGGAGTCGTAGTTTCTCAAGAGCAGGAAACGATTCCCTTTGAGGGATTTTTGTCCGAGTTCGTCCAACTCTCTTTGCTGGCCTCTTCGGATTTCATCAATGGCTTGGTTCATGAGAGCCGAGACGTGGTAGCGGTCAAAGACAATATCAACATGGGGCAGCCACCCACGAATAGCAGAATAATAACTTCCGCTCATGTCCATGGCGATCGCATTGAGTTTCTTTGCCTTCTTGGAGAGCTTTTCGATGAAGGGCTGGATCTTTTCTTTACTCCTGCCTTCAACGGCATGCAGGATTCTTCCATTCTCGATATCGACAAAAATGGTCATGTATTCATGGCCCTTTCTCAAGCTGAACTCATCAATTCCAAGGTATTTGACTTTATGCAAGGGAACCGACCTGTAGAGCAAAGAGAGCCGCTCTTTGTGGATCTGTTTGACAAGATCCCAGCTCACTGCGAGGTACTCCGCGACCGAACGGATGGTGCCAAACTTCAAAAGATCCAAAGCTGTGAGTGCGAAAGACCTTACATAACGGTGTTTACCATCCATAAAGGGCAGAGTGGGCCACCAAAGATGTCCACACCTCAGGCATTTGAGTCGGTGGAGCAAAAGGTCCAAGAAACACCTTTTCCTTCCAATGGGACTCATACGCAGAAGTCTTCTTTTTTGCCCTTTGAAACTGGCTTGTCGATTTGTGCATTCTGGGCACCTCACATACTGATCCGTCATTTGGGCATTGATGTAGATGCAGTCTCCAGAGAAATGGCTGGACTCATAGTGGATACCTTTCAGACCAAAAGCATGGTAGAGTATAGATGTGGACATGGCTTGATTTCCCCTCCCGTTGTTCGATTGCAGTCAAATAACTGGAGTTCTTGCCATGTCCATTTTCTTTTTTCAACTTCGGGTACTCATTTTCCGGAAGATCCGAAAATGTTAAGTGGGTTGGTCTTGCGCATCTAGGTTGATGGCGGTATTCTTCTGTATCATTAATGTAACGTCGCTGCTCTGCTCTTAACCACGTCTCTGGAGCTTGGATTTACGGCGTGGCTTGAAGGAAATATTTAAGCGTGAACAATTTGACGTGCAACTAGATAAAATGAGGAAATGATAGGCTGTGCGCGGAATGTTGAGTGATTGAGGCTCGTTCTGCAGTAATGGGGGAAGCGGATTATTCTCGTGGAAGCACAGTGATAATCCTCTCGCTCTTCCCCCACCCCATATAGAACGATCTAAGCAAATTTTATCATTAGTTTTCATTCTCTGTCTATAGGTACAAGTACCTATTTTCGTATAGGCGAAAGTACCTATGTAGCTAACTTTCTTTGTGAATTCATAACATTTAGTCTTGCAAGCTTCATCAAGTCCGATACACTGCCCACCATCTTAAACTTCTTCTCATTCAATCTTTTACTTGCGTGAACTGGCTTCGCGTCTCGGGGGAGGGGCGGAAACGATGAACAAAAGCGATCTCATAGAAGAGCTTTCTCGTGCAAGAGGAATCACTCTCAAGCAAGCTGAAATAGTAGTCAATTCAATGTTCGAAATCATGACAGAAACTCTGGCTAATGGCGGACGAATAGAGATTCGTGGTTTTGGTTCATTCAAAGTGAAGGAGTATGAGGATACTTAGGACGAAATCCAAAGACTGGTGAACTGATCAAAGTGGAACCAAAGAAACTCCCTGTTTTTAAGGTGGTTAAGCGACTGCATGTACTGTTGAATAGGGTAAATGTTAAGGAGAAGGAAGACGAAGAGTAAATACACAAAGTGTATCGCAGGTGGAAAGCACAAAGACTAGAAGATAAGATTGCAGATGATGATGTTGGAAGCGCGGGGGACACTAAAAAGAAAGTAGCGATGACCTGGGATCAGATTGAGCAAATCGGAAATGAGGAAATCAAGAAGTTTGTCCAAGAGTTTTCGGGGGAGAGCAATGATAACCTTAATTCGAAAGTACACGGCGTTTAATCTCCATATAAAAACTCCTTAGGACGCTCTTGCTGCACAGGTTTTTGTCCCGAAATGAATTACCGTATTAACCAAAAACTACTACTTGCGTATTCCGTATGTCCCCTTAAGGCATATTTGTTACTTTTAGCTGAACAAAGGGATTTGACTCACCCCTATTCCGCCATAATTGAGCAGCGAAAAATTACCAACCAAACTCAATATATTGAAGCGATTGCTGTTCCAAATTCGGAAGTCCGAGTGTACAGTGCTGAACATTTTCCATGCGCAAGCAAAACCTTGACTAATGCTAAACTTGTAATTGATAGGTTTGAGGCTGAATTTGGACTTCTGACCGTTGCAAAAGGCGACTTAACCCCTGGTAAATATAATCATTTCGAACCGACGATTTTTTCAGGTTTGTATACTATCACCCATGAGCACAAACTTGAGCTGTACTTTGTAGCATATGTACTAGCAAAGGTTCAGAGGGTTGTGCCTGAACAAGGCACAATTATCACCATGCGAGGGAAACCTCACATCTTTAGATTGCGGAGAGACGACTTTAAGAAGCTAGAGAACCTGATACGATCCTTGGAAGAGTGGGTAGCAGCATCGAATTTGGAGTTACCGCCTCTGATTCTGAGCAAGCATTGCGCATATTGTCAGTTTCAATCTCTATGCAACGCAAGAGCTCTGGAAGAGGACAACCTCAGTCTACTAGATGGTATATCTTCAATCCAAAAAATTAAAAAGTATCACGCAAAAGGGATATTTACGACAAAACAGCTTTCGTACTTGTTTCGACCAAGAAGACGCAGTAAGAAGGCAAAACGTTCTGCAGTTACGCATAGGCCAGAGTTGCAAGCCTTAGCAATAAGAACTGGCAACACATATGTCCAACAATTGCCAATTCTGACTACGCGACCAGCAGAGATCTTCCTAGACTTTGAAGGTATCCCCGATCAAGACTTTTACTATCTTATTGGAATGCTCATATGCAAAGGGGATGCATGTGGTTACCATCATTATTGGGCGAATTCCCCTCAAGATGAAGCTCGTATCTGGTCAGAATTTCTCCAAAACATCAACCAATATGCATCAAGTGAGATGTCACTTTATCATTACGGAAGTTACGAACCGAGAGCAATTCACAAACTGGGACGGAGATATGACGGGAATATACTTGATGTTAAGAATCGATTAGTCAACGTGAACAGTAGCATCTACGGGAGGTTGTACTTTCCCACTAGGTCGAATGCATTGAAAGAAATAGGGAAGCTCTTGGGTGCATCTTGGACGTCACCTGATGCATCTGGTTTGCAAAGCATTGTTTGGCGTTATCTTTGGGAGGATACCAGCGATTCTAAATACCAAGAGCTTTTGATTACTTACAACAGAGAGGACTGCCTCGCGCTTAAGCTCTTAGTTAATGAGCTGAACAAAATACAAAATTCAGCAGAATCGCTCTCTTATATTGATTTTTTGGACAAACCAAAACGGCACGCCACAGAAATTGGCAAACAGCTACACAATGACCTTGAGACTATTCTTGCTTTTGGTCACGCCGAATACGACAAGAAAAAGATAAGTCTCAAACAAGCCCAACAGAAGTTTAGCCCAGTTCTGAAAAAGCGCGGTGCAAAAGTAGGGCATAAAGCATATCACAAACTTATACCTAAGGCAGGGAGAACAATCCGCGTGCCGCGAAGGAGAAGATGCTATAGGCACGGCTTGGAGCTAGTCGTCTCTCAAGATATGGCAGAAAGAACTATTATCGACCTCGTCTTCACGCAAAGTGGTGTAAGAAAAACCGTTACAAGATATTATGGGCTCAAGTCCTATTGCCCAAAGTGCTCACGGTCTTTCGCTCCAAATGCTATTGTAAAATTAGGTAATCGGGTATTTGGTCACAGTTTTCAAGCATGGGTAGTATATCAAAGACTTTTTCTTAGGTTGCCATATCGTGTCATTACTCAGGTTGTGGAAGATCATTTCCGAGAAACAATAACTGCCGGAACGATTCCAAACTTCTTCAGATATCTTACTCAGTACTACGCTGGTACCGAGAAACAACTTTTGCAGCGGATTCTCGAAAGTCCCTTTGTACACGTAGACGAAACAAAAATTAACATTCAAGGTACGGACCAATTTGTATGGGTCTTCACGGACGGAAGGCATGTTGTTTTTCGCTTGACAGAAACAAGAGAAGCCACTTTGGTGCATAAGATTTTATCTGGCTATCAAGGTGTTCTGATTTCGGATTTCTATGGGGGATACGACGCTGTCAAATGTAGGCAACAGAAATGTTGGTCTCATCTAATTGGAGATTTGAATGACGATTTGTGGAAGGAACCATTCAACGATGAATTTCAAACACTTGTCTTGGCAGTGAGGAATCTTATCGTTCCTATTTTGGAGGAGACAAGGTGCCAAAGCCCCAAAAAGAAACGACTGGCCAGTTTTCGAAAGAGCGTGGATCAATTTTATGAAAACATCATAATAGATAAGCCTTACAGCTCGGAATTAGTGCAGAAATATCAGAAGAGATTCTTGCGCTACCGGGACAGCTTATTTATTTTCCTTGAGTGCGATGGAATACCATGGAACAACAATATGGCAGAACGGGCATTGAGGCATTTGGCTGTGCAAAGGAAGATCTCAGGTGCCTTTTATGAGTCTGCTATTGAGAATTATTTATTATTACTAGGAATTATGCAAAGTTGCAGATTTCAGGGTAAACCCCTGCTACAATATTTGTTGTCTGGGGAGAGGGATGTTGACAAATATAAGCCACCGAGAGCCATCAGGCGTTCGGTCAGCAAGACGTAAAGTTTCACCAAGAAATGAATACATCTTAATACTAACCGCACATCTCTTGGTTAATTAGATTGAGGGAGTATGCCTCAATCCACGCATCGCATCAAACAAACTACGAAATTTGACAAAAGAATAAATCCTCTACTTCAGTTCTCTTAAAAGCATTCTCTCCCTATGAAAATCCGTGACAAGACGTCCATCTTGTCACACCTAGGACCATAAAGATCGGTAAAGTTATACATTATGGTTGCCCTAGCCTCCCAGTTCGCTATAGTTCTCTAAAAAGGAGGCAGCAGCATGAAAGTCGTCGGTTACATTCGAGTCAGCACGCAGGGGCAGGTGAATGACGGGGTGAGTCTGGATGCACAACAGTCGAAAATCAGGTCTTGGGCAGAGCCCAACGATTGTGAAAGCGTTATCATCTTCACGGATGCTGGAATTAGCGGAAGTCAAGTCGATAATCGGGATGGGCTGAAGACAGCGCTCGACTCTGTGAAGAAGGGTGACGCTTTCGTTGTGTATTCGCTCAGCAGATTGACGAGATCAACAAAAACTACTCTGGAAATTGCTGATATGCTTAATCAAAAGGGCGCGGATCTGGTCAGCATAAGCGAACAGCTTGACACTTCATCAGCTGCGGGGAAAATGCTGTTTCGGATGCTTGCTGTATTGAACGAGTTCGAACGTGATCAGATCGTTGAACGCACGAAAGCAGCGCTCAAGTATAAGCAGCAGAATGGAGAGCGAACTGGAGGGATTAAGTACGGCTACAGCGTCGATGTGGACGGTAAGACTCTCATCGAGAATCCCGAAGAGCAGCAAGTCATTCATGCTGCGAGAGACATGTACTGTCAGTCTGTTAGCTTAAGGGGCATCGCTAAAGAGTTGACAAGGAGAGGGTTCAGATCGAGAACGGGGAATGAATTCTGTGCTACTCAGGTTAAAAGGATGCTTGCAGCATGAGAAAAGACAAAGACCAAATCAAGAAAGCTCTTAAAGAGCTTTTGAGACTAATCAGCGAACAGCCTGAAATTGTCGAGCAGCTTTTGAAAACGCTCAAGAAAGCATCGATTGAAGTCTACACGTCGAAGCATGCTGCTGAGTTGCTGCAGTGTCATGAGATCACGATAAGACGGGCGATAAAAGCGGCGAAGTTGAAAGCGAGTAAGATCGGGCGTGACTATCGAATCTCAAAGATTGACTTAGGTCGCTTCTATAAAGAACAAGGGGGCGGGGAGCTGTTTGCTGATTCATCACAGCGTCAGCAATAAGAACAGCGGGGTACCCCTCGGTCTATTGCAGCACGGGGGTGTCACATGTATGGGCAGGGTGCCGACCGTAAATTTTTTTGCTGGTTTGTGGAATTCAAAACTGTGGTTTGGGCATCCGTTGTGCGACTTGGGCTTTTGGACGGTAAGGATTTACTAATGATATACGTAATGCGGGATTTGATGCGAATGGTGCGTAGAGCTGAAACGTATCGTGACTTTGAGGTGCGAGCGCTGCACTACGGATTCGGCTTAGGAATCAGCTACGAAGAGTGCACCACCTCTTTAGTTCGATGGATGTCTGAAGTTCTAGTTTCAAATGATCAATAGTAAAAAATCTTTCCTTCCCATTGTCTTAACGTGCTAAATTAAACACGATAAAGCAGATCTCCGGCTAATTTTGTACCCACTACATAACGTTGCAATCGTAATCTCCCATTTGCTACGTATTGGTTACTCAGTCATCGAATGGGATGACTTTGTTTTGCAGGTATTCGCATGATCATTTGTGCATTGTTGCTCAGGAGAACTACCCATGCGGGATGAAGACAAAACCAAAGAGCAGCTTATAAAAGAATTACAAGAATTGCGACGAAGGCTCGTCGAATTTGAAATGGACAGTGCGGAGCACAAGCGGACTGACGAGACACTGCGAGAGAGTGAACAAAGGTATCGAGAACTTTTCGAGGCGGTATCCGATGCGATTCTGTTCATTGATAGCGACTCAGGGCTGATTTTGGAAGCAAACAGCACAGCTTCAGCAATGTTTGGTTATAGGCGTGAGGAATTGCTTACAAAAAGAAACTGGGAGCTCTCAGAAGAACCGGAAGAAACGCGGCGGGGCACCCAAGGAGCAAAGAAAGTTCCTGGTCAGGTGGTAACCGTTCCCCTGCGTTATCTCCGAAGGAAAGATGGGACTGTCTTCCCGACAGAAATCACTGGTCGTTCTTTCCTTTGGCAGAAACGGTCCGTTTTCATTGCTGATATTCGCGACATCTCGGAGCGCAAGAGGTCTGAAGATTTGCTCAAAGAGCGTGACACGCGGTTCAAGAAGCTATCTGCGCATGTTCCGGGAATGATTTATCAATTTATTAAGAAACCTGACGGGACCTATTGCGTGCCGTTTACTACAGAATCCATTAAGGATATTTTTGGTTGTTCACCTCAAGATGTACGCGAGGATTTCTCTCCAGTAGCCAGAGTAATATTTCCCGAGGATTTGGAAAAACTAATCAATACAATTGAATTTTCTGCTGAACGTTTGACTGCCTGGCAATGTGAATATCGAGTGCAGGTTCCCGGTGGACCGATCAGATGGATGTTTGGCCAATCGACGCCCGAGAAATTGGGTGACGGCAGCATCATGTGGCATGGATTCAATACCGACATCACCGAACGCAAACAGGCGGAGGCAGCCCTTCGGGCATCTGAGTGGGAAAATGCGACTTTGAACGAGATTGCTAATGTCTTTTTGACGATCCCGGACGAAAGGATTTATGAAGAAGTCTTGAGTGTCGTTCTCAAGAAGATGCAGAGCGGCTACGGTATCTTTGGGTTTATATCAGAAACCGGCGATCTGGTTATTCCCAGTATGACCAGGGATGTCTGGAGCAGTTGCCATGTGCCTGAGAAATCAATCGTCTTTCCAGTGCACACCTGGGGGAAAAGCCTTTGGGGTAGGGCGATCAGGGAGCGGCAAACCTTCTGCAGTGACGGACCATTCCAAACGCCTGAAGGCCACGTGCTAATCGACAACTTCCTGAGCGTGCCGGTTATCTTTGGGGGTAAGACGATAGGACTTCTTTCCGTTGCCAACAAAGATGGAGGCTACACCGAGGAAGATAAAATCCAGATGGGGCGCATTGCGAATGCCATTTCTCCCATTCTTAATGTGCGACTGGAGAGAGACAGACAACAACGGGAACGTGAGAAGGCGGAAGATGAGCTTCAACAGAGCGAGGCAAAATACCGGGCCATTGTTGAGGACCAGATAGAGCTGGTCTCTCGGTTCCTCCCCGATGGAACCATTACCTATGCCAATCAAGCTTACTGCAAATATTTCGGTGAGGACCCATTTGATCTCCTCGGTAATAAATTTTGGCATCATCTTCCATCAGAAGACCAAGATAATTTTAGACAGTATCTCTCTATGTTCAGCGATCATCAACCTGTTAGTACAATTGAACACTGGATATTCGAGATAAGGAAGGGTCCAAGAGCGAGGACCGACTAACACAGAGCCTGAGGGCTTTATTGGCTGCCTTAAGCGCCTCAAATTGACCGACAAGTGGGTAGTGTATGGTTCAGCGGCAAGTTCGATTTTAGGCCAATTAAGAGAAAGTCCGGGAAAGGAAGGGCAAGTTTGGTGATAAAAAAGAGGGCCTTGCTTGTTGTGCGGGAGGTAATGGGGGATAACAGAAAATAGGGGTGACAGACTATTCCAGGAGGGCGCCGTACTTTTTTAGGATGTCTTGTTTAGAGACCACCTGTGGGACCCCGGTGGGTTTACGAACATTTCGGTCGCAGAGAATGAACACTTCATAGGTGTCGAAGATGGCGTAGCGATCTTCGTCAAAGACGATGAGTTTGTTGCCATTTTCCTGTCGGATTTTTTCGCGGAATTTGCGAATGCCGGTTTCTTCTCCCTGCTGCTCCAATGTATCTTGTTGATCCATCCAGGTCCTAAAGGCGTTGGTTAAGGCCATGGTGATGAGGGTGAGATAGACGTGGGATCGAAAGGCAGCGGCTGTATTTCGGGCAGGCCGTTCAATGAACCAGGCTTGTTTGGCTTCCCGAAAGAGTCCGTTTTCGATTTCGCTTCGGGCGTCGTAGCTGTCATAGACACTCAAGGGGTTTGTGACAGGGCCGTTGGTGAGGATGACCAGGGTGTCGGAGTGAGGATGTTTTTCTTTGTAAGGATCGTGCAAAACCACCACCGCATGGAGGGGATTGGCTACAAAGTCCTTTTTGTTCTCATGAGAGCCGCTGCCAAGCGGTCCATAAAATCCTGCCGTGGTGAGCGATTCGATCCCTGCAACATCCCAGTGATCCAAGACTGTGGTTTTATTCTTTCCTCCACCGACGGCTCGTTTTCTCTCTCTGGTTTTTCGGATGCCCCCACCTATCAGCGAAAGGGCTTCTCCATAGACATTCATGTTGGTTTTGGCAGGGATATAGAAAAGGATTCCCTTCCGGTTCAGCCACCAAAGAAAGGGACCGTCCATGAATCCGCGATCAATGGCAAGGGAGGTGATTCGAGCATGAGCCCCCAGATTCTCGATGGCCTGCTGGACGACCCCCTGCGCCTCATTGATGTCGTGCACATCGATGGTGGCAAACCGCATGGCCAGGGGAATACGGCTGTTCGGGTCCCATACCACCCAGATCTTGAAGCCAAACACGGTTTCCAATACTTTTTGGATGCGTTTTTTTCGTCGCCGCAACTCCGGCGCCTTCTGTTTGGTGACTTTGCCGCAGCCTTGGCAAGCTTCGGTGGATTCGATGTCGGAGGCGTCCAAAAGCGCTTTCACCCGCTTGGGGAAAAAGCTGTGCGCCGCCAAAATGCGGATCGCCCCATTGAACAGCCTCTCCAGGGCAAGGGCGCTAATGGCCTGGATGTAGGCAGCAATAGAATCGGGACAGATCGGCCCGCGGATGGGGGTGGGTTCTTTTCCTTCGGATTCCTTCCCCTCGTTTTTGGAGCCCGATTTTTTGCCCCTCTTGCTGGTGCCCTCTCTTATTTCTCTTCCGTTGAACCCCACCAGCCGCATCAAGGGTTGGGACCTTAGGATCACTGGATGGGTATGCCAGAAGAAGGAGAGGCCGGAGACGATGCGCATCAAATAGATGAGAATCACGGTGGGGAACTGGACGTTGCTGATGCGCTTGTTTTTGACTGGATGGAGCTTCATGAAAAGCTCCATGAACCCGAACTGGTCAAGGAAATAGAAGAACTCGTCGAACAGACCGGCTTCCCCGAGCCCGTAAACCTCGGAGATGTCTTTGCCGTCAGCGAGATCTTGGGTGATCCCCGCCTGATCTCTTGAGGCGGTGCACCAGGTGAGGCGTTCGGCAATGTTTTGGGCTGCTCGTTTCTTCAAGTCCATGTGGACATGGTTAGCACAGGAGGGATGGGAAGTCAAACGGGATGTCTTTATAAGTAACTAATATTACTAATAAAGTAGAATTTTCAAATCGCCTTCTCCAGCCATTTTTCGAGTAGACATAGGTGGGGACTCGCATCGGGTCACCAACATCCCATAGGGAGCCTCGGGGCGTGCCTGACGGCCGTGTTAGGGAGAGGTGCTCGGCTGCAAGCGAAAATCAAAAGTTGGACAATTATTTAGATTTTTTTTTGATTTTTTTAAATTGTGATCGGAGCCAGCTCGGCGCTTATATCGAATATCCAGTACAATTGAACACCGGGTTATTGACCAGAATGGAAATGTTCGTTGGCAACAGTGGACTGACCGAGCCATTTTTGATGGAGAAGGCAGCATTGTTGAATTCCAGGCCGTAGGAAGGGATATAACTGAACTCAAGAGGGCAGAGGAAGCGCTGCGGGAGAGCGAGCAAAAGTTTCGCACACTTGTGGATCAGGCCGGTGACGCGCTATTTCTGCACACCCTGAATGGTCGCATAGTGGACATCAACCAGGCTACCATTAAACGCTATGGATACACTCGCGAGGAGTTGCTTGAATTGACTGCTGACGAAATTGATACTGACTACTGTCAGCGAGAGCAAGGCGGTCTTTTTTGGGACAAATTGAAAAAGATGGGCTTGCTATCCTTCGAAGCCAAGCACCGGCGACGGGACGGGACTGTTTTCCCTGTTGAAGTTACCCTGAGTGCGGTTGCTGTGGGCGGATCGCCACACATCCTGGCACTAGCCCGAGACATCACCGAGCGCAAGATGACAGAGGAAGCACGAGCGAGATTGCAGGCTCAGTTGGCCAACGCTTTGGAAATGGCGCATCTTGGTCCCTGGGAATATGATGTCGCAAGTGACCTGTTTACGTTTAATGATCAATTTTACAAAATTTTCCGTACCACAGCGAGTGAGGTGGGCGGATATTCCCTGTCATCTGCTGAATACTCCTCACGGTTCTTACACCCTGAGGATGTGCACCTCGTGGGGGAAGAGACTCGAAAAGCCATAGAAGCGTCAGATCCTCACTTCAGTCGGAATCTGGAACACCGCATACTCTACGACGACGGTACTGTCGGTTACATCAGAGTCCGGTTCTGTGTTGTGAAGGACAAGGACGGACGGACAATCAAAACGTACGGCGTCAATCAAGATGTTACTGAGCGCAAACTGGCGGAAGAAGAAAAGCAAAGACTGGAAGCTCAGCTTAACCAAGCTCAAAAAATGGAGGCGGTAGGAACTTTGGCAGGTGGTATAGCCCACGAATTCAACAACATCTTGGGGATTATATTGGGCAATGTGGAACTAGCCGAGGGTGACATACCTGAATGGAATCCTGCCAAGTATAAACTAGATGAAATCAAAGCTGCAAGCCTTCGAGCAAGAGGTGTTGTGCGACAGCTTTTGACCTTCAGTCGCAAGGGAGAGGAAAATCAGAAGCCACTTGACCTGACGTTGGTAGTCAAGGAGGCCATCAGGTTTTTGCGAGCATCGATCCCGACGAGTATCGAAATTCGGCAAAACATCGCCGATAGATGTCACACAATCATCGCCGATGCGACACAAATCCATCAGGTGATTCTGAATCTCTCCACCAATGCGGCTCATGCCATGGAAGAAACGGGCGGGATTCTGGAGTTTTTCCTGCAGAACTTCACTTTAGAGAAGGTAGATCAACGCTTTGCTGCAAAACTGTCACCAGGCGAATACTTGCTGCTTGAAGTGAGTGACAACGGTGCCGGTATTTCAGCCGAGATTATTGATCGAATTTTCGATCCCTATTTCACCACCAAGGAAGTGGGAAAAGGGACAGGCATGGGCCTTTCGGTGGTTCACGGTATCGTTGAAGCCCACGGTGGTTCCATCCAGGTAGAAAGTGAACCAGGGAGCGGGACAACCTTCAAAATTCTATTCCCAGCAACAAAAGAAGAAATCAGATCAGCCTTGGAGCCAGAGGAAGAGCTTCCAACCGGCAATGAGCGGATTCTTTTCATTGATGATGAGCAGTCGCTAGCCAAACTCGGGCGTTTGATGTTGGAGGCGTTGGGCTATCAAGTGCAAGCTGAAACCAATCCCAGAAAAGCATTGGAGCTTTTCGCTCCCAATCCGGAGCAATTTGACCTGATCATAACCGACACCACCATGCCAGGGATGACAGGGGACCAGCTGATAAAAAAGGTGCTTCAAATTCGTCCAGAGATGAAAACCATCCTCTGCACCGGCTACAGCCAAAGAGTAGATGAGGAATCGGCACGTACAATTGGCGCCAAAGCCTATGCATTGAAGCCGCTTGATAGAAAAAAGCTTGCAGTCACGGTTCGTAAGGTTCTGGACGAAAGGGCTTGATACTTTTTCAACTGACATCAGGATTGCGAAATTTAAAAATCGAGAACAATTAAGGCTAACTGACCCTGCTATGCACTACCACGATCTGCGCCAGCCTCCTAAAAAAGAGAGGATTTGGTCTGGTGACTTGGATCGCTATCAAGTAATTGTAAATAACGAATACCAATCCTTTACCCTAAGACTTCCTTGTTTGCCTCAACAACGGAAACAAAGCCCCAGCAGTCCTCGCATTACGAAACAGCTCTTATTTAACTTCTGTTTCAGTCTCTACCCCTTCCACCCAGCAGCCCTGACGAAACCAAACAACCTACCTCACTAATTAATTCCCCGAATGCACAGTTTGCATAAGCTTGCATAGACGGTTGCAATCGGAAACTAAAATATAATTAATAACTTATCTCACACATTGCACGATTGCACAGAAAACTGACAGATCAAACCCCCCCTTGATAATTCCCCTTATCGTGTTTTCCTCAACCAGACCAATAAAAAGGTATTTACCTATTAACATAAATATGTTTTTATGTAGACAACCTAGCAAAAAGGAGCTCGCATGGAAAAACAATTCAAATCGCTAACACTAAAGATCCCTGCTCACGTTCACAAAAAGCTGAAGCTCTTGTCGGTACATGAAGATCGATCCATGACAGACATTCTCATTGAGTGCATCGAGCAGCGCTACAAGAGAATCATTGGAACGAAATAGGAGAGTAAGATGGGCGTCAAAATACGTGAGAGACCAAAAGAATCGGGTGTCTGGTGGATTTTTGTTAATCATCAGGGAATGAGGAAGTCCAAGAAAGTTGGCAGAGACAAGAGGCTTGCTCTGGAAACAGCGAAAAAGCTTGAAGCTAAACTAACCCTCAATGACCTCAATCTCGTTGATGAAAAGAAGAAAGCCCCTGTCTTCAAAGAGTATGCTGAACTGTGGCTCTACACTTACATTAAGCCTCTCAGAAGACAAGCCACTTTTGAGCGATACCGTGATGTTCTAAAAAGATATGTCTATCCAAAATTCGAGAAAGTCCCGCTTGACCAGATTTTTAGAAGAGACGTACGGGATCTTCTATTGAGTATTTTCGGAAGAGGTCTTTCAAAATCAACCGTCTGTCTCGTGAGGGACGTTATCAGCGGAGTCTTTAATCACGCCATCGAAGACGAATTGGTTACTTTGAATCCCGTTGCAGGGGTCGTAAAAAGACTCAAGCTCACGAGAGACAAAGAAACGGAGATAGAACCCCTGACCAAAGCTGAAGTCAGCACTTTTCTTGAAACATGCAGACAATGCCGCCCAGATTATTACCCGTTCTTCCTCACTGCATTTAGAACTGGAATGAGATTAGGGGAAATATTAGCCATTCAGTGGAACGATATCGACTGGAACGGGCGATTCATTCGAGTGAGCAAGAGTTTTAAACGTGGAACCATCACCCCCACAAAAACGGGAAAGTCTCGGCGCGTAGATATGTCAGATCAACTGACTGAGACTTTGCGACTGCTTTATACCCAGAGAAAAAAAGAAGCATTAAGAGAAGGGTC
Organism: uncultured delta proteobacterium; assembly: GCA_963781715.1. Classification (GTDB taxonomy): domain Bacteria; phylum Desulfobacterota; class Syntrophobacteria; order Syntrophobacterales; family Syntrophobacteraceae; genus Desulfoferrobacter. Next base: position 785,260 of record CAWAGW010000010.1, on the reverse strand, counting down.
CGCAGAGATCGCGGCTTTCATTTTCCACGAGAAAAACAAACAACCTCTTTCACAAAACACGGTGAGATATGTCTTTAAGAGGATTTTACATAAAGCAGGGCTTCGTGAAATTAGATTTCACGACACCCGCCATACTTATGCAAGCTTGCTTCTGAGTGAGGGGCAGAGCCCAGTGTATGTGAAAGAGCAGTTGGGGCATAGCAGTATTCAGATGACGGTTGACATATACGGACACCTGATTCCTGGCAGCAACCGAGGCGCTGTGAACCAATTAGACGAAACGCAACCATCCGCAACCTATCCGCAACCAGCCCAAAAACAAAAAGCGTAAGTTACTGAACTTACGCTTTAAATCTATCCCATGGTGCCGAAGGCCGGACTCGAACCGGCACGGGTCTCCCCACCACCCCCTCAAGATGGCGTGTCTACCAAGTTCCACCACTTCGGCAATTGGAAGGACATTATATTCAAATAATCCCGTTTGGCAAGCCTTGAGTTACTGTTTTGGAGCGCTTGCGGGAGCTTTTTCCGACTGTTGGGCGGTGCCGGATGGAGCCGGATTGCTTTTTGCACCTGCCTGATTTGCAGGACTTTGCGCCGGAGCGGCAGGGACTGCAGCCTGCTCAGTGCCGGCCGGAGCTTTGGAGCTTTTTTCCGCAGGCGCCGGTTGTGTCGTTGAGGGCTGGACGGGCTTTGCTTCAGGTAATGCAGGTCCCTGGGGTTTCTCTACGGGAACATTTTCCATGATGGATTTCGTGGACGGCCCACTTGATAAGTACGTTAGACCCAAACAGGTCAACATGAATATGATGGCTGCCGCGGTGGTCAGCTTCCCGAAGAAAGTACCGCCGCCTCCGCCTCCAAAAAGGGTCTGGGACGCGCCACCGAAAGCCGCACCTATTTCAGCACCCTTTCCCGTCTGAAGTAAAACAATAAGAATCAACGCCAAACATGCCAGAATGTGTATTGCAACAACCGCTGAGTACATTAGTTAGTTTTTTCCTCCAGGAAGTTGATAATGGACAATGCGTTTAAAGGACGCAACTTCGAGACCTGCCCCACCCACCAGCAGTCCATCGATATCGGGTTGGACCATGAGTGCATCCACGTTGTCCGGTTTAACCGATCCTCCATACAATATTCTGACGGCGTTTGCAACCTCTTTATCAAAAATATCAGTAAGCTTTTCCCGGATGTACGCGTGCGCTTCCTGAGCCTGATCGGGAGTGGCCGTCTTGCCCGTCCCAATCGCCCAAACCGGCTCGTAAGCAATGACCAACTGTTCGGCCAATGCAGGAGTCAGTCCTGCCAATGCCTCCATAAGCTGATTTTCCAACACCTGGAATGTTTTTCCGGCCTCTCGCTCTTCCAGCACTTCGCCGATGCAAAGGACCGGCGTCATCCTATGCTTAAAGGCCGCATTCACTTTCTTCCGGATCATGTCATTGGTTTCTCCGAAGATGTGCCGCCTTTCAGAATGGCCGACAATCACATAATCACAGCCGGCATCCTTGAGCATACCGCAGGAGATTTCGCCGGTGTAGGCTCCCTGCTCTTCCCAATGGCAGTTCTGTGCCCCCAGTTTGAAGTCAGCGCGCCCCATGACGATGCGCACGGCAGGGAGCGCCGTAAAAGTCGGCGCAATTAGGATTTCACGATCAACAAAGGAGGCGGCCTCCTTCTGCAGTTCTTCCACATAAACGACAGCATCGTGGACGTTTTTATGCATTTTCCAGTTGGCCGCAACCAGAGCTTTTCTCGGTTTCATTGGTTTTCTCCCGTTTTAGAAAGCATGGGGCATGGAGTAACTCTCTGCCGCAGACCGGCTCGGGAAGAAACCCTCACTCCCGACTCCGTCTACAATTCCGATCGCACTGCAGTTGTCGCCCTGTCCTCAGTCCTCAGTCCTCTGTCCTCAGTCCTCAGTCCGTTTCGCGCACTCCTCCAGCGCTGCAATTCCCGGCAGGGTCTTGCCTTCAAGCATTTCCAGAAATGCCCCGCCACCGGTTGAAACGTAGCTCACCTTGTTGTCAACTTTCGCCTCTTTTACCGCCGCGGCTGAATCTCCACCGCCCACAACCGTTAGAGCATCGAGGTTGCCAAGATACTCCGCCAGGGCAAAAGTTCCTTTCTGGAACGGATGTGTCTCGAACGCCCCAAGAGGACCATTCCACACAATAGTCGAGCATTTTTGCAGGACGGATTCGAAGACTTCTATAGTCTCTGTTCCCACATCAAGGATTTTGTCATCCGAAGGGACCTTTCCGACCGGCACCTGCCGAACATCGTCGGTGCTTTCGAGACTCTTGGCCACCACCACGTCAACCGGAAGATAGACCTTGACTCCCTTCTTTTTCGCTTCCTCCAGGAGTCGCGTGGCCGTTTCCATATGGTCGTCTTCAACCAGTGACTTACCCACTGCATTGCCCTGGGCTTTCAGAAAGGTGTTGGCCATGGCTCCGCCGATAAGGAGAAAGTCAACCTTATCGATAAGATTTTCCAGTACGTCTATTTTGGTCGAAACCTTGGCTCCGCCGATTACCATCGCCACCGGCCGTTTGGGTTCTTCCATGGCCTGCCGATAGTACTTAATTTCCTTTTCCAACTGATAACCCGCAGCACATAGGGAAACAAACCGTGTTATTCCGTGAACCGAGGCATGGGCGCGGTGGGAAACCGCAAAAGCATCATTGACGTAGATTTCTGCCAATGATGCCAACTGTTTGGAAAATCCCTCGTCATTCTTCTCCTCGCCCGCGTGGAAGCGAAGATTTTCCAATAGAATGAGATCTCCATCCTTCAGCCGACTCACCTGCTTTTCGACTTCATCCCCTACGCAGTCGGGCGCCACGGGAACTTCGCGGTCCAAAAGCCCGGAAAGATATTCGCCGACTGGTTTCAAGGAGAACTCATCCACCACCTTTCCCTTGGGACGGCCGAGGTGGGAAGCCAACACGGCCTTGCCGCCACCTTCCAGCACTTTCTTAATGGTCGGCAAAACAGCTCGAATTCTTAAATCGTCCGTTACATGCCGCTCTTTGTCCAGTGGCACATTAAAGTCAACCCGGATGAATACACGTTTTCCAGCCACATCTACATTGTCCAGCGTTCTCATACCGTGGTCTCCTTATTTGTATTACCGCAAAGGCATAAAGCAAACTTCAAAAATTACCGACAATGGTGAAATGTGCTTTTCGATGGACTGAGGCATCGTTGCGTTTCGCCCGGCTCGACGCCGTCTACAAGATCCGGAGATTCATCTTGCTCTTGGCAGGGCTAAAGCCCTGCGCTGCATCCAGTAACAGAACCCAATCTAACAAATTTAGCAACTTCACTATTCAAGCAGACTGCCCACGATTACGGCCAGATCCGCCACTCTATTAGAATAGCCGTACTCATTGTCATACCAGCTGAGCACCTTGACCATGCGTTTCTCAACAACATGAGTCAAAGCGGCGTCAGCGCTGGAAGAAAACGAAGTGTGATTGAAATCTATAGAGACGAGCTGTTCGGTTACATACTGCAGAACGCCCTTGAGCGGGCCGGTGGCGGCGTCTTCCAGTACTTTGTTGACTTCCTCGCGGCTGGTGTCTCGACCAACTCGGCAAACGAAATCCACCAGAGACACATTCGGGGTCGGCACTCTCACCGCCAGCCCGTCAAGCTTGCCTTTCAGTTCTGGAATAACTTCGGCTACCGCCCTGGCGGCACCTGTTGTGGTCGGAATCATCGACATGGCAGCTGCGCGTGAACGGCGTCTGTCTTTGTGCAGGCTGTCCAGTATCCGCTGATCCATTGTATAGGAGTGGATGGTTGTCATAAGACCATGTTCAATGACAAATCGATCGTGCAACAGACTCGCTATGGGAGCAAGGCAGTTGGTCGTGCAGGAAGCATTCGAGATAATGTGATGTTGGCGGGGATCGTAAGCCCCCTCGTTGACGCCGATCACAAATGTGGCATCCATACCCTTGCCGGGGGCAGTAACGATTACTTTCTGAGCCCCTGAACCGATATGCTTTTGACACGAGTCCCGATCGCGATAACGTCCACTGGCTTCCAGCACGATTTGCACTTTGAGCTCATGCCATGGTGCTTGACCGGGGTCAGAAACTTTAGTGCATGTATATGTCTTTCCATCTACGACGATTGCATCGTCTGTCGCCGAGACCTCATGGGGCCATACACCATGAACAGAATCATATTTAAGCAGGTAGGAAAGTTCCTCGGGTGAAGCCAAATCGTTCAATGCCATCACTTCCAGCGGGAGCTTCCGATCCAGAATCGCTTTGAAAATTGTGCGCCCTATTCTGCCAAAACCATTTATCGCTATTCGACTCGCCATATTGCTCTCCTTTGTAAGTACTCGTCATCAAAACATTCATTCACCACAGAGCACAAAGATATCGCGGACGAATGAACATAAAAGCTGAAAAGTCCCGCTCCCCGCTCTCCGTGGTGAGAAATGGAAATTCATACACCATCAAGTTAGCACCATCGAGGCAAGTATCAGGGCCATCAAACGTTGATTCCTCAATATCCGACAATTAACATCCAACAAAATAAGCTCGATAACACCGCCCAAGGATTACGACAACCTTAAGGGTTTGTTCATTCCTGTCAAGATAGTGCGGACGGGCCCAAATTACACGGGCACCATCCCAGCTTGACGTACATAGGGTTTATCATCGCCTGATAAGGAGTTCCGGCTGAAGACCGGGAAGATGAGATTCCTATCCTGTACATCTCTAATGTTGCATCAGCTTGGCAATGCTCACCGTCCGATCTCCCAGCATGTTGGTATAGCTGCCCAACTCATTGTCGTACCAGCCATAAATCACCGCCTGAGTAACGGGGATCTGGATCACCTTGCTCTGGGGTGGAATCTCTAATTTTTCGCCACCCTCAGCCACGCAGGCTTTTAAAATACGTTCGCTGTCGAAATGGACGGCTGCAGTACGAGTATGGTTCTCATGCCCTTCAATCACCGCAGCCGCTCGCGGTAGACCTATGATATCCGAGGAGACATTCTGCCCTTCAGAAAACGCCAGATATCCTTCAGGATGGTGTTCTGCAGCTGTTTTGTAGATCTCGTTTATTTTTTCGCGGCTTATCGGATCCCGCAGGCTCTCGTCCTGGAACATTACCACCAAAATAATGAGGGAACCGGTGGTAACCGGCACTCTAACCGACTCCGCTATGAACCCTATCTGCTTCATTTCCGGGATAACCAGTGCTAGGGCTTTTGCAGCTCCGGTAGAGGTCAGTATGATGTTGTTCATCACCGAACGGTTTTTCCTCAGATCCGTGGCTTTGGCTTTAGGTGCGCGATCCAGCACGGGCTGTGAACTTGTTGATGCATGCACCGTGGTCATAGAAGCCGACAGAATGCGCTCCGATCCAAAATAGTCCAGCAAGGGCTTTACCATATAGGCCAGGCAAGTCGTGGTGCAGGAGGCTGCGGAGACGATCAGGTGTTTTCTGGGGTCATAGTCGGCATCATTTATCCCCATTATGGTTGTGATGGCATCCGAAGGCATCTCGCGACTCTTGTCCTTGATTTTAAAAGGGGCCGAAACCACGATCTTTTTGGCACCGGCAGCCAAATGCCCCCGTACGGAACCTTTCGAATTATCCGGCGCGACGGTCGGGTCAAGGAAAGCCCCGGTAGCATCCACTACCAGTTCTACCCCGAAATCACGCCAGCCGATATCGGCAGGATTTCGATGCTTTCGCAAAAACGTCGCTTTTACTCCGTTGATGCGCATGCTCCCGTCTTTTTCGTCGAGTTCCTCTATGACCCTTCTCGCCCGGCATCCATGCAGAAAATTGCTCAGGTTGCCGTAAGTCGAATCTTTCTCCACAAAGTGGGCGATATCTTGCACACTGGTGCCGACTTCACGGCCAATATTGACGACCAATTCGGAAAAATACTGCCGCTCTACATGGTGCCAAATAGTAAGTTTGGCAATTCTTCCCAGACCATTCAGGCCCAATTTCATCTGCACAAACTTTGCTTCATTATCCATGCAAATCCTCCTTCAAGTCCTGGAAACTCAAGGAACTACTCTACCACCGGTATATCCACGTGTTCTGTTTCATGATAGCCGAGATAAATGGCGCCGCTTCGCCCGTCAATGGCAATAGTGTCGCCGGTGTGAATAACCTGGCTGTTAATGACACATTTTCTCTCCAGCTCCCATACTCTCATTTTGCTGAAACCGACCACGCAGGTTTTCGCCAGCCGGTGAGCAACAATTGCCGCATGAGAAGTCGCCCCGCCCCTTCCGGTGAGTATCCCGTCGGCAATGGAGATTTCATGGATGTCGTCCGGAACGGTATCCGAACGGAGGAAGATGATGGGTTGCCCGACATATTGCTGCCGCAGCCGCTGGATCGAATCCAAATCAAACGCCACCTTGCCACAGAGCGCTCCACCACTTACTCCTATCCCGCTGCCCACATAACTTGCTTGAAGCTTATCGGAAATTCTGAATACCGGGTAGACACGTTTGACACGGGGGGCCATATTTCGAGTCTGCAGCACGTGCAATCCATCTTCACTGCTTCCCTGAAACGTAAACTCAATTTCCTGCGGCGCCCAATTCTGACCGTAGATCAACTCCTTAGCTACATTGACAAGCCGAGCATACACTTCAGGGAACAGGGACTCGAGCGAGTGCTCTTGGCGCTCGCCTTCTGCCAGGCGCTGCTTTTCCGCAAGCGGCAAGGTTTCCACCAGTCCCCCGACCACATCCTCGCCCTGATTGCCCAGAGTGAAGTCGCCGGTAGGATCAATTTCGTCTTCCGATGTCCAGGGATTGTGGGTAAACATGACGCCGGCTCCGGATTTGGTATCGAGATTGCCGAACACCATCGCCTGGATGGTTACCGCAGTACCCCAGTCTTCTGACAGGCCCATGATTTCCCGGTAGGTTTTGGCTTTACCGGAATGCCAGGACGCCATAACCTGCCGAATGGCTATGAGAAGCTGTTCGCGCGGAGAATCCGAAAAATCTACTCCATGATTCTTGAGCGCATCCTTATACGCCAGCGCCAACTCGCGTATTTCCCGCGGGTAAAATTCCCTTTTCACCTGCCGCTTAAACCGTTTTTTATACTTGCGCATGATGGCATCGAACCCATCCCGCTGCATACCGAAAGACATTCCCCATGACTGCACAAAACGGCGGTAGTTGTCCCAGGCAAACCAAGCCTCTTTAGTTTGCTCGATCAGTCCTTCCACAATCTTTTCATTGATGCCGACATTCAAAAAAGTGTTCATCATGCCGGGCATTGAAACGGCCGACCCACTGCGCACGGAAAGCAGCAGGGAATTGTTGGGGCAACCGAAACATTTTCCAGTCAGTTGTTCCAGCTTTTTGATATGCGCCATCACTCGATCTTCAAAGTCTTCACTGGCCTGAGAAAAACTTTCGATAACACTTCGGCAGCGGTAATATTCAGTTGTGATGACAAATGCGGGAGGGACTTTAATGCCGATCGAGTAAAGGTTGGCCAGGTTGTAGCCCTTATTGCCGAGATGTATGAGGTCGTGAGTGAGATGATGTGGTCCATAGATATATGAAATGGTCTTTTCCGGGTCGTAGCTAAGCAGGAGGTCGAGCTTGTCTGCGCTCAAGACTTCCTTTTGGCCCGCCAGTGTGGTCAGAATACTGGTGATGAAATGGTCAAAGTACTGGAGCCCAAAAGTCCTGGCAATCAGATCCCGCAGAAAACTCTCTGATACCCGCTGGACTTTCTCCAATTGAGTTTCACTGCGGCTCTCGCGGCGATGCCTCGGCAGCAGATCGTCCTGGCCCAGTTGCTGAATGATCAGATTGAGGTTTGCCTCGTGCAGAGCGTTGTAGTTGGTCTGAATAATTTGCTGTATGGCCTCTGAAAATCCGCGAAATATATCCATATACTGCGAATGAGAGAAGCGTCGGACTTCAAGCGCCTTCTCGAAAAGCTCGGCCTGCAGTTCCAGCCTGTTTGAGATAATTCCATCGATGGCCAAAGCCTTCATAAAGAGCGGAATGACTTTGGCGATCCTGAAAAAGTAGGCGCGCGTGATGAAGCTGAGATCAAACGAGAAAATGATTTCTTCAAACAATACATTGGCCAGGTTTTCCAACCGGAATGTCAGACCGAGGGCATCGAATTTGGGTTCGTTGTATGATCCGTACATAGAAGGGATATCTACAGCGATATGCCGCTTGTAGTATATATTCTCAAGAATTTTCATCTCACCCGGCGTGAGGACGACTTCCTTGAGCTCCATGAGATATTCCAGGATCTCACTGAGTTTTGTGAAAGCATTTTCGCTTTCAAGCACTTCCAGCAGCCTGGACGGATCCGGCAAACCGAGCTTGGCAGCACGTTCCAGATGGATACGAATATCTTTGAAGCTCAAGGCATATTTTTCGTGCAGCATTTGATACAACTGGATAAAGAGAAAGGCTCGCTGCCGTTCCCGATCGGATATACCCGGAACATCCTTGATGAGATCCCAGGCCTCTTCCTCGGACAGATCCAGCAGGTCTTTCACGTGCGGAATATTGGTTTGCTCGAAGATCCTTACGAAAACGCGGTGAATCTCATCCACCAAGGGACCCGAAGTCGCGATGGCACTGTAAATCTCGGGAGGCACCAAATTTTGCAGCCGTTTTTTGTCAAGAGTGCGCCAGAATTCGATTATGGCCTCCATGAAAGAGACTATGACATTATTGCTCTCGACATGACTCTGTTTGCGAAGAAAATGAATCAAACGATCGGTTCGCCCGGTCAGCTCGTCCACATCGGTTGAAACCGAGCGCAGGTGTCCTTCAGCCCCGATTTCGTTGAAGTAGACCGGAAAAAGCTTGGTCAGCTGTTTGACCAGGTTGTATACGGGTCGAATGGGGGCATGCAGCAGCTCACTGACGTCCTTTTGGAACAAATCGGTATCGCGGACATAAATGCCGCCCAGCGAGAGATTGACAATCAGAGCCGAAAGAAGTGTTCTCGTTTTGGTAGGTGTTTTCTTAATGATCTCCAGCCAGATCCTAATGTTGAGCAAGTGAGCAGGATTTACCTCGACCTGCCAATGCTGGGTAACGCCTCCAAGTTGTGGAGTCTGAAATCCCATGGAAATCACGCGCTTCACGAAGAAATCGATGAGCGGCCGATTCTTCGTGTCAATTACTTCCAGCCCAATGCTTCTTACACACTGCAAAGCAGCTTCCGGGTAGCTTTGCATACAGTTATCGAGAACATCAAACACCCTTTCAAGGAAGCTCTCCAGATCTTCCTCAGGACCCTCGCGAATCCATTTGGCTACGTCGAAGTTGATTTCCCTTAAGGTGTCTTCGTGAATTCCTTCCAAGCCCCTCGTCTCCATTATTTTAAGACGTGTCAGGACTGCAAGGTGCTGTGGACTGGCGGGGTCCTCATGTGCCCTCAATTCTTCGGGTAGATTGAAAAAAAATCGGGCGATTTCGCGAAAATCCGGAAGGGCAGCCATTCGTTTGACCGCTTCCTTATGGTCCGGTTCATTTTCTACCTCAATCTGCAGAATTTCTAAGTAAGTCTTAAACCGGTGGTGTGTGATCGGCGCACAAATCGTGGATAGGGAATCGTTTAAAAAGGTTTCTCCCGTCTGCCGCACGAGCCACTGACAGAAATCCTCTCTGCCCAGCCAAAACTGGTAAGTTTTTTGTGTCAGTCGATTCAATAAGGCCCGCAATTCGCTGAAAGAGGAAGCATCCGGCCACAGTTCTAAAAGCTTTAAGGCCAGCCTTTTGGTTTGGTAAAAGCTCCGCATGACATTCTCAAAAGGTTCCGCTGCCAGTTCACTCAACTCTGAAAAATAGAAACGCAAGATGCCTTCGTGACAGGAATCGATGGTTTCGGGATGCTGCCCGATTTCTGCCACGGTTTTGCCGGCGGGCAGCGATTTTATAAGTTCGTCAGGCATCTCTTCAGCAATCTTCAGCCAAAAAGCGAGCAAATGGTCGGCGGCCATACTGCGCACATCGGCTCTTTCCGATTTCTTGAGTGCATCAAGAAAAATGTGAGACAGCAAATAGACGATAAGACCATTTGAAGAATGGCCGCGATACATGCGCAAATTAGATAGGGCATAGCGCCATGTTTCCTGAATAACGAATTCCCAATTTAAATATTTGTGGTGATATTCTCGCAGTAACTCGCCGGCCTGCTGTTCTTTTCCCGCATAGCCGAGGACGGCTTCCTGCAGAACGTCGAATAAGTGCGGTACCACAACTTCCACATTGGTCAAGTCGAGGTTTTTTGTGAGAGCATCAGATTGTATCTGATCAAGCTCGATCAAACGATTCATGTACGATCCTTATATTGCCTGGCCAATTTCCAGTTAACTTGTTCTGACTATGCTATTTCCGCGTGCTCTGCGGCAAGTTTACAAGGTCTAATTCCATGAGAATTGCAGATTCTCCAGGGCCATAATAGTCCGGCCGCTCCCCCACGGCTTTAAACCCCATACTCGCATAGAATTTGCGGGCTGCCACATTGGTTTGTCGGACTTCCAGCAGGGCCACTTTCGCTTTTCTTCGTTTACCATGAAGCAATGCCTCTCTAACCAGGCAACGACCGATTCCTCTTCTTCGGTATAACCTGTGCACGGAAATATTAAGAATTTGGATTTCGTCTGCAACTTCCCAAAAGCAAATATAGCCTAGAAGATTCGTTCCTCCTTGGATGGTTCGAGCCACCAGAACATGTGCTTGAGGCCGGTTCAATTCCTCCAGAAAGAGTCCTCCAGTCCAGGGATCCGGCTGACTGTCCTGCTCTATCTGTAAGATCGAGGAAATATCATCAGGGGTCATGCGATCGACAACCCATTTTGGGTCGATTCCGGGAGCCCCTGTTGCGCGGAAGCAGCCGTCAGGCAGCTTGGGCAACTTCGACGTTTCTTTGTGACCGTTAATCATCACCACTCGCAGAAACCATCTGTGTCAGATATCTTCGGCCAGCCTCGCAGCCGAGAACGATGCGGAAGCACTTTTGAAGCCACACATGCTATGCATTTTGAGAGTTCTGACCGGAGCGTGCAAGCACTTCGCTCGCCAGCGATATATGTCGCTTGCCGTATTCTTTTATCATCGCGGCCGTTTCGGCCAGCGAACCCGATTCGCGCGAGCCGGCCAACCGTATCAACATGGGCAGATTCACCCCGCAGATCACTTCAACTTTTGGACCGACAAATGCAAGACTGATATTGGCAGGGGTGCCTCCAAACAGGTCCGTCAAAATCAAAACGCCTTTGCCTTGATCGACTTCTTTTATGGCTGTCCGCAACTGCTTTGTCATTTCTTCCACCGGCTGCTGCACATCAAAGCAGATTGTTTTACAGTTTGGCAGCGGCCCTACTATAAGTTCGGTAACTCGCACCATTTCAGAAGCTAGATCGCAGTGCGATATCACGATGATGCCAATCGATTCCTTTCGATCTTCTCTCGCCATCAGCAGCCCCACTCTTGCTATCCATTGGGATTTGGTTACAAATTATTTAGTCATGCGACCTCTTGTCTCATTCCAACTGGCGTATGGCGGCAAAAGTCCCTGCCGGTTTGTAACCGATCCCAGATTCCGGATACCGGATAACAAGAGTATCGCTGTATCCCTGCAGAATATATTTCTTATCGGGCATCCAGCATCCGCTATCTTCTCGAACCGGAATTTTTCGCCTAGCTGTACTGCTAGTTTAGCACAGTTTTAATCCTTGTGCTCACTAAAGGGCAAGAGGTGGGGTGGCAGTCAAAATCATTTCAATTGACTGAATACTCTGAATATGATCTTTCTATTTTATAAAAATCAAACTCCATTATTTGAGGGGATACTAGTATGGAACGGAGATCCGCCAAAATCCCGGCATGAGCCCCCAGGGCCAGTTCTTTGCCGTGGGGGCTGTCGTTCTTGTGAAGTTCAAGAAACACGAGTGCATCTACATTCGGCGCAATTGCATCCTCAATACATTTGTTTTTCTATCTTTTGTAAGGCCTTAACCCTTTAATAAATTAAAATCTCTGGCCAATTCAAGCATTGGCAATGGAGCAGTGTACATCGTGCTCATCCGAGCTGCCATTGAATATCAAAAGGAGAAAGCTATGAAAAAATACATCATTTTGATTCTTGCGATTATCGTCCCAGTCCTGATCCTATGCACAACAACTCCCTCTTACGCCAGGCACAGAATCGTAATTCCATATTCATATGTTGGTGATGGTTGGGATACGGTACTTGTTGTCAGCAACACTTCCGGTCAGGCTATCAGTCCCATCGTATACGTTCAAAATGGAGAGGATAGTGCCTGCAAAGGTCTAGGCACTTTGGATCCCGGAGAAATCTTCGTTAGCACGTTTGGTGCCATCACGGGTTGGAATGTCACCCCGCCGATACCAGGCATCTTTCAAGTCTATATTACTGAGAATGGGTTAGGAGAAAACGACCCCTCATTCGGCGCTGCGGTAGCCATCAATAATTCGTCCTTCGGAGGCTTCGGATTCCAGCAGTTTATGTCATTCTACATAGATGATCTCACCTCTGTGTGTCTAATGGCCATAATTCCTATCATCCCCATCGGCCCCTTCCCTATCATTATCCCAGGACTTTAACATAGCCAAGCGTTGAGCAACAACTGAGGTACGACAGTGAACACTGAAGCATTGAGGCAGGGTCTACCTGACCCTGCCTTTTTTGTCAGCGCACCTTTTAAATCCACAAAAGCTGACCCTACAGAATTGAAGGCTGAAATACTGTTGGGCGTGTACATTTCGATTGGTGGCTCTGCCGTTAATCGCAGAGTCAGGAAGGCAAAAAGCTGGCTATGGGCTATCAGACGAGGCTTCGAGCAGGCCGGTTATCTTGAAGCACTCATTCCAAGTTGATGTCTCGATGAAAGGTATTGATACGGTAACCATGGTGCCGCAACTCATCGGCCAATTTTTCAGCGATCACAACAGACCGATGTTTGCCGCCGGTGCACCCCAAAGCAATGGTCAAATAGCGCTTGCCTTCGTTGGCGTAGGATGGGAACAACTTCAAAAGCAATGCGCTGTAGTCGGCAATTAATTCTTGCGAGGCGGGCCACTTCATCACCCAGGATTGTATAGCAGGCGAACACCCGTCCTCATGCTTCAATTCTTCCACAAAGTAGGGGTTCGGAAGGAATCGGACATCCATAACCATGTCGGATTCAAACGGTAAACCATATTTGAATCCGAACGAGAGCACCTGAATACTCATTTTATCGTTGATCGATATTAAACCGTAAGATCGCGTTATGAATGCTTTCAGTTGATGCACGGAATAGTTGCTCGTATCCAGTATGCGCGTAGCACGGCTTCGCAACGCCTTAAGCTGTTCGCGTTCCTCATGGATGGCATCCAATAAAACAGAATCGGAGGAGGTCGCAGGGTGCACCCGCCGGGTTTGACTGAATCGTCTCTGCAGCGCATCAGTGCTTGCTTCCAGGAACAAGATCTCGAATCGATAGCCAGAGTCATCAAACGATCTAAAAATCTTATCATAGTCTTTAAGAAACTTCCGCTCTCGAATATCTATTCCCAGAGCAATCTTGCAGAGGTCGGGCATATCCTTTTCAAACAGAGACAGCAAGTCGGGCAGGAGCGGCACCGGCAGATTATCAATGCAGAAATAATCCAGGTCTTCAAATGCATTGATTGCCGTACTTTTACCTGAACCGGAAAGCCCTGTGACCACTACGACATGAACTCTTCTTTGCATCTCGGAGGACATCCATTGAGTCGTCTGTTAGCAGACTGAAGAACGCCAAACGGCGTCGAAACCAGCAATTCTCATTTTGACTTTCTATCGTTTTCCGTAGGGTGGGTTAGGCGCAGCTTTTTGCGCCGTAACCCACCGGGAGTCTTGGCCGTGGCTTGTCCGATAATTGGCCGAATGGTGTCTATTGTCATTCCGGCAAGCTTTAAGCCGGAATCCAGGCCCGCACCAAAAAAGGATTTCCGTATCATGGATTCCGGTTTAAAGACCGCCGGAATGACGGCGTCGTGAATTCTCGGACAGGCTCCTAGGTTCATAGTACAGCAAAATGAGAATTGCTGCGTCGAAACAGTGGAGGGAAGTGCTGGATCGGTATTATGATAAAGTGAAACCGCGGGTTAAAGACTACCGAGTTATGAACGGGAGATGACAAGCTGTTCAGAAGTCTTCATCTTCCAACTGGATAACCGAATAAACCTCTTCGCGACCCTGAACATTCCCGAGCTTCTTTCTTACGGTCCCATTCTTGAGCAGTCTGGCTATTTTTGCCAGGGCCCTCAAGTGGATTCCAGCACAATTCTCCGGAGCCACCAGGAGAAAGAATAGATGAACCGGTTTGCCGTCCATTGATTCAAAGTCAACTCCTTGTGGCGATCTGCCAAATGATAGAACCAATTGGTCTAAATCTCTCATCTTTCCGTGGGGGATAGCAATTCCATCCCCGATACCAGTACTTCCCAAACGTTCTCGTTCAAGCAAAACCGCCATCAACCGATCCCGATCAAGATGGGGCTTATGCTGCAATAGAGCATCGATGAGTTCTTCCAGCACCTGCTTCTTAGTTCTACCTTTGAGCTCAGGAATAATCGATTCTTTAGCAAGAATATCCAGTATCTTCATTTAAATTTTCTCGTTCCTTCCAATGTCTATTTGCTGGAATCATCGAATGGATCGGCACCAAAAGAATGAGGCGGGAACCCGCCGCCATCGGCGCTGGCACAGCGGTGAGTCCCGCCTTACGAACCAAAAATAGAGAGAATTACCCTCCTCCTGAAAATGATCAAATTATGCTATTGTTTCAATCAGCCCGTAGTTGCCGTCTTTTCGTCTATACAGGACATTGATGCGATTGGTATGACGGTTTGTGAAAACCATGAATTCGCCACTGGAAATATCCAATTGCATCACGGCTTCATCGAGATCCATGGGTTTGGCATAAACCTGCTCGGTTCTTATTACCCGAGTTTCCCGATCGATTCGGGCTTCTTCCGCACTTTCCGCAGCCATGGCGGTAGCGACTTCTCTAGTCGAGTTGGTCGATTTTCTGCCGCGAAACTTTTCTTTGTTCTTTCTGACTTGTGATTCTATGGTATCCGCCAAGGTGTCAATGGCAGAATACATGTCGTCCGTTTCTTCGGAGCCTTTAAATCCCATGCCATTGGCTTTAATGGTCGCTTCGGCAATGTGTCGAAATTTTTCTACGCTGAGGACCACATGTGCCTCAATGGGCTCTTCAACATGTTTTTTTATTCTCGAGATCTTATCTTCCGCATACTCCCTCAGAGCCACTGACGGCTCGATATGGCGAAAAGTCACACTTATCTGCATCCCAGTTGTCCTCCGTTGTTTTCTATGGGCGGCTCGTTGCCCGTTTATCCCTCTTACCTAAAGATAATTCATTTATGGTAAATGCCCATCCTCCTTCGATGGGATGTCAACGAATAACCATTCAGGGCGGATTGGAAATGCGCAGGCCGAATGTTCGAGCGAACCGACAAATGTCCGCTTGAGAGCAAACTCTATGCCCTACGCTCTTTGCTCACTGGTTTCCATCCGGACTTTCACCCTCACCCCGACCCCCTCCCTCAATGGCTGACAGTTAGACACACATGACCCCGTGCTTTTGAAAAGTATCTGTTTTCATTGGCATTACAATTTGACACCAACAACAGGGAGTCAGCGATTTGGTCCCCCCCTTTTGCAAAGGGGGGTTAGGGGGGATTTTTCAACCTGCTGATTTTTATTTAAAATCCCCCTAAATCCCCCTTTGCGAAAGGGGGACTTTCAATACCCACGGGGTCATGTGTGTCCAACTAACAGCCTCAAGGGAGAGGGAGTTTCCGGGTGGGAACTAACTCCCCCAAAACGACTTCTTGCGCTTGTTGGACGGTAGAATGCCCAACATTTCTCGGTACTTGGCAACCGTACGCCGGGCAATATCTACATTTTCCTTTTTCAAAATCGACACAATTTCTTTATCACTGAATGGCTTTGATGTATCCTCCTCTCGGACGATTTGCCGGATTCTGTCCTTAACGCTTTCAGAAGCCACCGCTTCACCCAAAACGCTATTTATGGAGCTGTTGAAGAAATATTTCAACTCAAAAATCCCATGCGGGGTATGCATATATTTGTTGGACGTTACCCGGCTGATGGTGGATTCGTGCATACCCACATCCTCGGCCACATCTCTCAACACCATTGGCCTGAGATTGGCAACCCCCCTTTCGAAAAATTCTTGCTGCAATTTGATAATACTCTGTGTCACCTTATAGAGAGTGCGCTGCCGCTGGTGAATACTTTTGATCAGCCAGGCGGCGGACCGCAGTTTGGTTTGGATGTAATCCTTTGCCTCGGATCCCAACTCGGCATCCTTGCTCAAAGCATCTTTGTAATAAGAGCTAACCTTGAGCTTTGGCATACCGTCTTCGTTTAGCAAGAATAACAAACTCGCCGTCGATCTTTAAAACATAAACATCCGGACTGATATACTGCACGGACTCATCGCTGAAAGCACTGCCGGGGCGCGGATCAAGGCTGAGGATGACCTCAATCGCCTGCTTGACCTCCTCAGGCGATCTTTTTACAGAACGGACCAATGCCTGGTAATTTTTGCTCTCAAGGTAGTGCAAGTGTTGTTCAATGATTCGGACTACCAGGTCATCCTGCAGTTCCAGGTTCATGGCCTGGATCAAGAGGCACTCCCGCAAGTCTCGGGCAGCTACTCCAATCGGATCGAACACCTGGATTTTTGCAAGCACCTGCTCGACCTCACCCACGCTGATCTCCCCCATTGAGGCAATCTCTTCCAGGGTCGCTTCCAGGTAGCCGTCGCGATTCAGGTTGCCGATGATGTAGGAACCGATTTCCTTATCGGCCTCAGTCATATCGGATAATCTCAACTGCCAGTTGAGGTGATTTTCCAGCGACGCCGGCAAGGTAAGTTTATGATCGTAGGAAGGCCATTCTCGATTAGGGTCCTTCTCAATCAACACGGGGGTGCTGGTGTTATATTCTTCCAGGTATGATTCCCAGTCGAAATCCTCACGCATCTTTTCCGATATTTCTACTTCCTTAAACGATTCTTCAGAAGCAGTCTCCGGCTTCTCTGCCTCACTGACTTCCTCCTGCACTTCTTCCAGCAGTGGATTGGCCTCGAGTTCCTGATTTATAGTTTCCAAAAGCTCCAATCGCGACAGTTGAAGCAGCTTGATTGCTTGCTGCAGCTGAGGAGTCATGATGAGTTGCTGGGTTAGTTTTAATTGTTGTCTCAGCTCAAGAGCCATTCTTCCATCCTAACTACGATAAACTGAATTGATCTCCCAGGTAGGTTCTTTTGGCCAGATCGCTATTTGCAATGCTGACCGGGTCTCCAGCTTCCAGGATTCTCCCTTCGTGCATAATGTAAGCCCAATCACACACTTTGAGGGTCTCCCGAACGTTGTGATCTGAAATCAGCACCCCTATTCCTTTTTCTCTAAGAGATCTTATGAGTCCTTGAATTTCTATAACCGCAATCGGGTCGATTCCCGCAAACGGTTCATCCAGAAGGATAAAACTGGGTTGTGTCACCAATGCCCGGCTGATTTCAACTCGCCGCCGCTCTCCACCCGAGAGTCGGTCTGCTTTGTTCTTCGCCAAATGGGTGATGTTTAGGTCCGCCAACAATTCTTGCAGACGTATTCGCCTCTCGTGCTTTCCAATATTTAGAGTTTCCAGAATCGCCATAATATTTTGTTCGACGGTCAGTTTGCGAAACACTGACGGTTCCTGCGATAGATAAGTAATTCCCTTCCGGGCTCGCTGATACATCGGAACCTGCAGGATGTTTTCACCGTTGAGGATTACCGCTCCGCCATCGGGGCGAATAATGCCGACCACACTGTAAAAGGTTGTCGACTTGCCGGCTCCGTTAGGTCCGAGCAATCCGACAATCTGACCCGGGTGGACCTCCAAACTTACATGATCGACAACTCGGCGGCCCTGATAGGTTTTGACCAAATCACGTACTTCCAGCCTCTTCTCTGCTGTGTCAGGCAACAAGATCTATTGTTCCTTCTTTTCGGGATACAGCACCGCATGAACTGGATTGTCCTGTCCCCCCTCGACAACGGTACGCTGCTCAGGTAAATACAAAGTGATCAAACGTCCTTTAATAGTATCTTGGCCCTGGCTAAATTCGGGTTTTCCCATCAGAACAATCTTTTGTTGGTTGTGATAATAGACCGCTTTATCAGCCGTCGCGATTTTGTCCTGCTGTGAAATTCTGACATCACCTTCCACTTCGATCCTATCAATGCGGTCTGCTTTGCTTGATTCCGAACTCGGGTCAGCAGCATTTGAAGTATAAACCCTCATCTTTTTGCCGGTGATCGTTAAATCCTTCTGCTGTACCACCACATGCCCCTCAAACATAACGACATTGTCCTTTTGGTCCACTTCCATGCGGTCGCTGGCGATGTGGATGGGCTCGTCGCTCTGCAGAAGGCCTTGTTGGCCGGTGGCACTCGCTTTGGGCTGTTGAGATTTTTCCACCGCCAGGCCGATCCGTGGTAAATAGACCAGACAACAGATAAGCACAAAGAACAGACACCTTGTCGTGAGCCGGCGCCGTATCCTCGCGGAAATCGATTTTTCCCGATCAAGTTCCTTGAAGTTTGCCATTGTAAGCTATCTCTTGCTTCCCGATGCCCGGTTTGGCATCTCTGTCTGAGCTGTTCGCCGATCTACTTATTCGGTGCCAGGGCCAGGGTAGCTTGAACCTGCCCTTCCAAAAAACCACGCCTTTCGGGAATCTCATACTTCCACTGCCCGCCTTTTAGCTTAAGATCCGGTCCGGTTATCAAAATTGACGCCTGGGAGGATATCAAGTTCTGTTTGTGATTATAGTAAGCTTTTTCGGTTAACATTTCGTAACCGTTGGGAAATATCGCATGCACACTACCCCACAACTCAATATCCTTGCTCCCCGCATGCAGAACCCCTTGCCTGCTCTCCAGATGAATCTCCTCACCGCTCTGGAGGAAAAACTGAAGTCTGACTTTTTTGAGTGCTGTCTTCTGGTCGTCTTGATAGTATTTGGCTTCATCAGCCTTCAGCGTCCAGACTCGGCGACCTTTTTCCATTTCAGTGTATTCCATGTCAGTAAGTTTCATTTCAGCATCGGAGGCCTCATCGCTCGCAGTCATCTGGTGCTCTTTTTGGGTCTTTCCTTTCCACATCCCCCTCACCAGCACTAGAGCGAGAAGCACCGCAAATCCTAACGCAGAAAATCGAATGATTCTCTTCGAAAATTTCATTAAACGGGCGCCTTTGCTAAATATTTGCAGGCATCGGAATCAGATTTCCATAGCTAAATCAAGCATTTTTATAATCAAATTAAATAATTACAACCAATAAACTGTAACATGGCAGAGCTCTGCCTGTAAAGGCATTAACGAACAGGCATCACGGGGCCTTGCCGAAGTAGCGCGCGGTTACACTTTCCCAGCGACCTTGAACCTGCAGAATCAACTCGCAGATTTCTCTGCAGGCACCGTGCCCGCCACCCGCCTTGGTCACGTAGTGGGCGTAGGGCATCACATGGGAAACGGCATTGGCCACGGCCACAGCCCAACCAACCCGGCGCATAACAGGAATATCGATAAGGTCATCTCCGGCAAAGCCAATTTCTTCATCCGTCAGGCCTGTCTCCGATAGTATTTTCTCATAAGCATCCAGTTTGCGCTTAACATTTTGGTGTACCCGGCTGATCCCAAGCGCCGCCGCTCGATGCTCCACAGCCCTGCAGTATCGGCCGGTAAGCAATGCTATATCAACCCCTCCAGCCCTTTGAAGCAGTTTCAGACCATGTCCGTCCTGAACATCGAATTCTTTGATCTCCGAACCATCATCGTGATAAATGATGCGACCGTCAGTCAAAACCCCATCCACATCAAAAATCATCATTCGGAGGCGCAAAATTCTCTCTTTAAGCTCCTTGTCCATGGTCTCCGCCTACATGACCCTTCCCATAATCAATTCACACCTGAGCTGAGCGAACGGGAAGTGTTCCCCTGCCCACCGGATCGCACTGTGCAGTAAATGTTTGCGAGCATCTCCAAAAGAGCAGGCACACTGGAGAGAGGCAAAGAATTCGGACCATCGCAAAGCGCAAGCTCAGGATTTTCATGCATTTCCAAAAATATACCATGAGCTCCGGCCGCCATGGCAGCACGGGCAAGTGGAAGTACAAACTGCCGCTCTCCTCCCGATGAAGCGCCCTTCCCTCCGGGCAATTGAACACTGTGGGTGGCATCAAAAACAACCGGATATCCGGTGTCAGTCATGATCGGGATAGAACGCATATCAACTACTAAATTATTGTAGCCGAACTGAGTACCTCGTTCGGTGACTAAAATTTTGTCATTACCGGTCCGGGAAACCTTTTCGACTACCTGTTTCATATCCCAGGGAGCCAGGAATTGGCCTTTTTTGATGTTGACCGGTTTTCCGCTCTTTCCCGCCGCGACCAGCAAATCCGTTTGGCGAACAAGGAATGCCGGGATTTGCAGAACATCCACAACGTCTTTCGCCTGTTCGATTTCCTGAATAGTGTGTACATCCGTCAAAACGGGTATATTCAGTTTCCCTCTTAATCGTGCAAGAATGTCCAAGCCCGCCTGTAGACCCGGACCGCGGTAGGACTGGATAGATGTGCGATTCGCTTTGTCATAAGAGCTCTTAAAAATATACGGGATGTTCAGCCGCTCACAGGTCTCCTGCAAAAATCCGGCGACCGTCAGCGCCAACTCCTCACTTTCAATGACACATGGTCCCCCGATCACAAAGAATCGGTCTCTGCCGATGGGCTGCCCGAGAACATTGAAATCGGCCATTATTGTCCCTTCAACAGCTGTGTTCACTGGACTGGAACTTTTCCGGGTGCTTTAGGCGGGCCTGCTCCAAGGAACTTTTCACGAAGGCTTTGAAAATTGGATGCGGCTCCATTGGGCGAGATTTGAATTCCGGGTGAAACTGACATCCCAGGAACCAGGGATGATCGGCAAGTTCAATGATCTCCACAAGTTTTTGGTCAGGAGATAATCCGGTAAACCGCATGCCATTCTTGGCCAAAACATCCCTGTATTCATTATTGAACTCGTAGCGATGGCGATGCCGCTCGGAAATCTCCAGGCATTGATAAGCCTCGTTGGCGAAACTTTCAGGTTCCAGCATGCAAGGATATGCACCAAGCCGCATGGTACCTCCATAGTCAGCGGTCTCATCGCGGCGAATCGCCCGGTTATTTTTGTAATCGAACCATTCTCTCATCAGATAAATCACCGGGTGAGGTGTGTGTTTATCAAACTCCATGCTGTGGGCTTTATCCAGCCCGGCGATATGGCGAGCGAACTCAACCGTGGCAAGCTGCATACCCAAACAAATGCCAAGGAAAGGAATCTTCTTTTCTCGAGCATACCGAATCGCCTTGATTTTTCCCTCAACACCGCGTTCCCCGAAGCCTCCGGGCACCAGAATTCCATCGGCCGCTTCGATCAAAGCTTCTCCACCCTCTTTTTCAACGTTTTCAGAATCCACGTAATCGAGCACCACCCGCGCACTGTGTGCCGCACCCCCGTGCACCAGAGCTTCATTGAGGCTCTTATAAGACTCTTTGAGATCGATATATTTGCCAACGATGGCAATGTTCACTTCCTTGTCAGGATGTTTGATCTTGTCCACCAACTTGGCCCACAGATCCAGAATCGGTCCACGAGTCCAGATGTTCAGCAATCGGGCAATCTTTTCATCGAGGCCCTCCTGATGGAAAAGCAGAGGAACCTCATAAATGCAATCCACATCCTTGGCAGTTATCACAGCATCGGGTTCCACGTTGCAAAAGTGAGCAATTTTGGCTTTGATGTCCGGAGATAGAAATTTTTCCGTCCGGCAGAGCAAAATATCGGGTTGAATTCCAATGCCTCTCAACTCCTTGACACTATGTTGGGTAGGTTTGGTTTTGACTTCTCCGGCTGCCTTCATGTAAGGAACCAGTGTAACGTGGATGTAAACCACATTTTCCCGTCCAACATCGTTTCTAAATTGGCGAATAGCCTCCAAAAACGGCAGACTTTCGATATCACCTACGGTGCCCCCAATCTCTACAATAACGAGATCAACACCGTCGACCGCACTGCGGATGCACGCTTTAATTTCGTCGGTAACATGAGGGATGACCTGCACAGTGCCACCCAGATAATCCCCCCTCCGCTCTTTTTTGATGACGGAGTAGTAAATGCCACCGGAAGTGTAGTTATTCTTTTTGGTCATCCGCGCATGAGTAAATCTCTCATAATGGCCCAGATCTAAATCCGTTTCAGCCCCATCATCAGTTACGTATACTTCTCCGTGCTGAAAAGGATTCATAGTGCCGGGGTCCACATTGATGTAAGGATCGAGTTTTTGAATGGTAACGCGCAGACCGCGACTTTCCATTAGAGCCCCAATGGATGCTGCAGCCAGACCTTTGCCCAGCGATGAAAGAACTCCGCCTGTAATGAAAATAAATTTTGCCTGACGCAAGATTGTACCCCTTATGTCGGTTTAACAGCAGCGATAGCGAATGCAAGTCTACATAAACGTATCATTAAATTTAGGATCAAAAGCAGTATAGCAAATGGCCAATTGAAGTCAATCTCGGCAAAATCACGGCCAGCAATTCTCATTTTGCGGTACTATGAACCTAGGAGCCTGTCCGAGAATTCACGACGCCGTCATTCCGGCGGTCTTTAAGCCGGAATCCATGATACGGAAATCCTTTTTTGGTGCGGGCCTGGATTCCGGCTTAAAGCTTGCCGGAATGACAATAGACAACATTCGGCCAATTATCGGACAAGCTCCTAACCAAAATGAGAATTGCTGAATCACGGCCGTCATTTGGCTACTGGCTGTCACATCATGGAAGAGGATGACAAAAGCGCGCAATCACTGCGGACACCTTCTAGCCATAAGTTTTTTCTTGCATTTTTGCCGGATATACCTTAATTTGCCGGAGAAACTTTGGGAAATTTATTGCAATCTCATTCCTGCTTGTTGTTGCACGATTCCTTTTATTGCCGACTTAAACCGTAAAGCAAGGATAAGCCGAGTGACGGTGCGCCAATGGATGACCGCAAATGTGGTAAGCGTTAGTGAGCAAGCTTCGATCCAGGAAGCTTTAACATTAATGAAGCACCACTCAATCCGACATCTACCGGTTGTAGACGAACAACAGAATCTTTCGGGTTGGATAACCGATGCCGATCTGAGAGGCGTTTTGATCGCTTCTATGCTGGAGGACCTTACTCTGAAAGATGTGATGGTGCGCAATCCTTACACGGCTTCCCCCGCGATGTCTTTGGAGAAAGCTGCGCGCCTCATCCTGCGCAAAAGAATCGGTGGTTTGCCGGTAGTCGAGGACGGCAAGTTGGTTGGCGTTATCACAGTGGTAGACATTTTGTCGGCTTTCATCAACATCATGGGAATGCTGGAGCACTCTTCCCGGTTGGACGTGAGGGCTTCCAGCCAAAATCCCCCGTTAGACGAAATTACCCGACTCATCCGGAGACACCAGGCGGAAATTATCAGCATATGCCACCTGATTGGAGTGGGAGAGCAGACCCCGATGTATTCCATTCGTTTAAAGAAATGTGACTTGGCGCCCATTTTGGCTGATTTTCAAGAAAAGGGAATTGAAGTAGTTTCAGCTGTAGCTTAGCTAAGGGAATTTTGGTATTTTAGTATTTATCGACAGGATCTTTGTTCCTCCTCATAATCAAATCATTCCCAGCTCAAGAACGCTCTCTATGTATTTCAAGCGATCACTGTAGCAGAAGCTGTCGTTGTTGGTTGCACCTGATAGTTCCAATCAAAAGATCCACTGTTTGCCAGAGCAAGGATTGCCGGTTTGCTCGATATCGATGGAGAAGCCGGCTGCCGCATCGAAATCCATGCAGTCGCATTGCCAATGATTCCCAAAACGAAACGAAAGGAGGTGGTTTACTGCAGAACCTTGATGCAGTGGGTCGTGGCCCAAATTTTGGGTCATTGTTATGCACTAGATGTTTTTTTCCAGCTTACCCAAACCGTAAGGAGGACATGAAGGATGAGTAAAATACCCGAAAATTATCTTCCCCCGAAAGACACCTGGCCTGAATATCTCGTTCCGGAAGAATTTGCCGGCACTCCGGACAAACTCAATCTGGCCGATTTTCTGCTTGATAGGCATGTCCGCGAGGGCAGAGGGGATAACGCCGCCATCAAGTTTATGGATAAAACGTTCTCCTACGCCCAGGTCCAGCAGATGGTCAATAAATTCGGCAACGCCCTCAGGGAGGCAGGCGTAGAAGCTCAAGACCGTGTCGGCATCCGGCTTGTGAACTCGCCCCAAGCTATTGTCGCCATCTTTGCCATTGAAAAAATTGGCGCCATACCCGTTCCCACTTCTCCCCTGTGGTCTTCTGAAGAGGTCTCCTTTGTCGCCAACAATGCAGAAATGAAGTTCTTCATCGTTAATGCCCCTCTGATGGAACCGGTAGAGAATGCTAAACCCGATTTAAACTTCGGCACCAAGATCATCGTCATCGGAGGGAAACCCGAGGAAGTAAAAGCCAACGGCAACCTGGTTTTCGAGGAAATGCTGGAAAAGGGCTCGCCGAATCTTGATGCAACGATGCTCGACGCCAATGACATCGGAATTATGCTCTACACCTCCGGCACCACCGGCATGCCCAAGGGTTGCGTACACTTTGTAAAGCCGGCTATCATCGAAGCTCAAATTGTCAACAAGTACGTTTACAAGATGCAGCCAGGTGATGTATTGGGCGGAGCGGCTCCGGTTTCTTTCGCCGCCGGTTTCGGCACCTTTACCCTGCTACCTTTTGAGGGTGGAGCAGCCATTTCTCTCATTCCCAAGTTTACACCTACGGAGATGATGGAGCTGATTGGCAAACATAAGATTACCGTGCTCACGGGCCTTCCTACCGCATACCGCGGATTGATGAAATTCCCCGATTTCAAGAAATACGACATCAGTTCCATCCGGCTCTACACCTCTGGCGGTGATGCTCTGGGCAAGGAGACCCTGGACGGCTGGACGGCACTCACCGGCAAGCCCATTTGGGAAGGACTCGGCGGAACCGAGATGCTCCATCTGGTAACCTCCAACACCATGAATCCCGAACCGGTTCCCAATTCCATCGGTAAACCCTTGCCGGGAGTTGAGGTACGGGTAGTGAATCCTGAATGGAAGGACTGCAAGCCGGGCGATGTGGGGAGCATGATCCTTAAAGGGGCTTCCGGAAGCCTTTATTGGAAGCCATACGAAGACAACGAAAAACTTCTCAAATCCCAGAAAAAGGGTGTTGTCGGCGGCTGGAACCAGATGGGCGACGCTGTCTTCATGAATGAAGAAGGCAACATCTTTTTCGTTTCTCGCGAAGACGACATGATTAAGAGCTCCGGCTATCGCATCGGCCCTGCCGAAGTGGAAGAAGCCATCGCCAAACATCCTGCGATAGCAGACGTCGGCGTGGTTGGCATCGCGGACCCCGACAAGGGTCAGGTCACGAAGGCTTTCCTCGTTCTGAAGCCAGGCTATGACGGAGGCGACGCGCTCTTCGAAGAACTCAAAGAATTCTTGAAAGAGCACATTGCGATTTACAAGCTGCCGAGACTTATCGAATATGTCGATGCACTGCCGCGCACACCTACCGGCAAACTGCTGCGTCGTAAGCTGCGTTAAAGGACTACCGGGTGTTCATCCGGAAGGTAAACCGTAAAACTTCCGGATGAACAATCTTTACAGTTGACTAATCTGACCATACCCCCGCGTCAATGCGGGGGTTATGCATTTGGGAGGGTATCATGACCTGGAAAATCACTGTCTTATGTGAGAATACCGTACCCACTCCCGGTCTTTTGGGTGAGCATGGTTTTGCAGCCTATGTTGAAACCTCTGACGGCAATCTTTTGTTTGATACCGGCCAGGGGTTCACACTGGTACAAAATTCCCTTCGCCTGCAGAAAGATTTGCGTCAGGTGTCGCAGCTGGTTCTCAGCCACGGCCATTTCGATCATACCGGAGGGATGCTCGCATTTCTGGGTTTGCACGGACCATGCGATGTTATTGCGCATCCCGATGTACTGCAGGAAAGGTTTCGGATGATGCCGATGGGGCCGGAGGAGAAGCCGGTTTCCATTGGAATGCCATGGAAGGAAGCATACCTTACCACCCGCGGCGCGCGTTTCAAGTGGCACACAAGTTTTACCGAAATAGTTCCCAACGTCTACGTGAGCGGCGAAGTCCCAAGAAAGACCTCTTTCGAGACAGGCGATCCCAAATTTCTGATTAAGCAAAATGAGGAATGGACTCCGGATCCTTTTTTGGACGACTACTCTCTGGTACTGAAAACCCCGCGTGGGCTCGTGATCTTGCTTGGATGCGCCCATGCCGGACTTATCAACATCTTGGAACATGCCATCGCCCAGACGGGAGAAGAGCGTATCTATTCGATCATTGGCGGAACTCATTTGGGGTTTTCAGCAGAAACTCAGCTGGATCACACCATTAGTGCTCTGAAAAAGTACCAGGTGGAGCTTCTCGCAACCAGCCATTGCACCGGGCAGCGTCCCATAGCCAGGCTGGCTGCCGAATTCGGACAAGGCTTTGCGTTTGCGCACGTCGGGTTCACACTGGCAGTCTTGCCTTAGCCTGTTCTATAGTAACACTGGACTGGAGCGCAGGACTTTAACCTCGTTCAGTACCTTAATCGTGAAATTCGTGCTTTTTATGGCAGAAAATCCGAAACTCGAAGCACGAAATTCGAAACAAATTCAAGGACGGAAAATTCAAATGACCAAAAGCGACCCGCGCTATTGCCCAATGTTGCGCGTTTTGAGAGTTTGAGTATTTGGTCATTTGGCATTGCCTCGGATTTCGATATTCGGATTTCGAATTTTGGTTCCGGTTTTGCCGGGTTAGGTTTGATTAGACTATAAGCTTTGAAGGTAGTGGCCGCAGGCTGCGTTGAACGGAGCAAAACGCGATGATGTGCCACAGCAGCAAAATGAGCCATTTCAATATCTTAATGGGCATAAATCGCAGCTTTCGATGAAATGCGGGACCGGCCTCATAAAGAGTCCATCATGAAAAGCTTCTACGGTGTACTTTGCTTAATCTTAATTATTTTTATGTTCCTAGCGGCCTCAATTCTTTTGGCCGGTCCTGCCACTGTGGAGTCCAACCCGATACGAATAGGAGAAATTGACCCTCTTACGGGAAAATTGGCTAAACACGGGCAAGAAATTCACGAGGGCATTCTTTATGCCATCGAGGAGGTAAATTCCTCCGGGGGTATAGGGGGCCGCAAAGTGGAATTGTTCAGCAGAGATGATCAAAGTCAGCCTGAAGTTGCCATCAACCAGACGGAAGATCTTCTATACCGAGAAAAAGTGGTCGGCCTGGTCGGAGGTTATGTCGATTCTCTGGTCGGACCGATAAGTGAACTTGCGGCTAAGCACCGCATACCATATGTGGCTTCGGCGAGCCTGCAGAAAGGACTGACTCTCGGCCGCAAAAACCCTTATTTTTTCAGAGTCGCAAACCTGGATGGAATCGTCCAGCCGCTTTGCGGCTTTCTGATACAAGATCTTAAACCTAAAAAGGCAGCCATTTTGTTTGCTGCCACGCCTGGTTCAACGGAATTCAGTCAGCAGGTCCGCTCTTGCCTGTTGGATGCCGGAATAGAAATTCCCATCTTCGAAAAGTTCCGCCCTGGCTCTCCCGACTTCTCGGCATTTCTACTCAAAGTTCGCCAATCCAATGTAGATGTCTTGATTTCAGGAGGATTCTTCGCGGATCATCTGATTTTGGTACGTCAACTCAAGGATCAGAATATCCGGCTAAAAGCATACATTGGGCCATGGGGAGTTGCCTATCCGACATTTATAGAAGCCCTGGGCGAAGCAAGCAATGGGTTGTTTGGCATGTGCGCTTGGAACCCGGGCATTCAAATTGCCGGCACCGAAAAACAATCCCATGATTTTGTGGGAGGTTTCAGTGCGCGTTTCGGAAAAACACCCAACACTACTACGATGCACGGCTATACTTCCGCCAAGGCGCTCATCGGTGCCATCGGCAGAGTCTGCGAAAGTGGAAACGATTTGAGCGGGGAGAATATTTCCAGGGAACTCCGTTCCCTGGATCTGCTGCTTCCCATGGAACATTTGCAGTTCGATAAGAACGGCGATCCGAAGCATTACCGGCAAGTCGTGGTGCAGATCGAAAAAGAAAAAATGGTGGCTGTTTATCCGGCCGAACGGAAGACTGGGGAAGTCGTCCAACCATCGACCAACTAGTACCGGTCGGCGGAAGTAACTAACCGGTTCGAGAAGATACCGGATGCTGGATGCCAGATGCCTGATAAAGAATAGCTTGCTCTGCGCTACGGCGTAACTGCCGGTATCCGGGATCGATCACAAACCGGCAGGGAATTTCGCCGCCATGTACTAGTACAGCTGGGCGAAAATGTGTCCCTGGTTAGAGTTCCCCCCTTTCGTAAAGGGGGGTCAGGGGGGATTCTTACAAGCGAATTACCATCAAAATCCCCCTAAATCTCCCTTTGTAAAAGGGGGACTTTCTATCGCCCCATAACTGGTTAGAAACTTGCGCCGCCATGTCTTAGTGTTCTGGGAGGCTGCCCAGGAACTTTCATTTCGAGCCGAAGGCAAAAAATTTTACTCACATAACCGGTTGATTTAAAAGATCTATCATCACGCCAAGGCGTGATTCGAAATGACAAAAGTCGCATTCTCGGAGATCCTCCTTGAGTGTGTTTGAAGCAGGCAGTCGGGGAATCAACAATTGATTATTCTGCAACTTCTCATAAACGCATTCTCTCTTGGCTCCTTTTACGCACTGGTCGCCCTGGGCTTTGCTCTCATCTTCGGTGTAACGCATGCCTTCAACCTGGCTCATGGAGAATTTATTCTCTTGGGCGGATATTTGGCTTACATCCTGGCCGGCCAGATGCATTTCCCCTTTCTTTGGACTTTACCAATTTCTATGCTGGCTATGATCTTTGTTGCCGTTTTGCTGCAGAAGTTGCTGAGCTACGTTAACGAACCCTACGAACTCAACACGTTGGTCGTCACCTTTGGTCTGGCCCTGGTTCTCCAGAACGGGATGCTTATGCTGTTTTCAGCCGATTACCGGTTCATCCGCTCGACCGCACCCATTATCGAACTTCCGAAAACCCAGCTCGTCGTTACTCAGACGCAAATCATCCTTATCCTTACGTCCCTCTTGGCGACAACTGCTCTTTATATTCTTTTGCGCAGAACTTTTTTGGGCAAAGCCCTGCGAGCTACCATACAAGATCGCGAAGCTGCAAAATTAGCAGGAATCAACGTAAGACGGATGAGTTTAATCGGTTTTTCCATCGGTGGAACCCTGATAGGACTGGCCGGACCCCTCTATGCCAGAACCACTTATCTCTATCCTTCGGGGGGAATAGAAGCGACTCTTATCGCCATAATCATCACTATTTTTGCGGGAGTCGGTCGAATTCGGGGTATCCTACTGGGAGGCTGGGCATTGGGGATCGCCGAGTCCTTGACAGTGTATAGTCTCGGGACCGGGTGGCGCGAACTTGTGAGCTCCCTGTTTTTGATTTCGCTGCTGCTGCTTCGACCGGAAGGCATCTTGCCCAGGAGAATGGGAGCTAACGGTTGAACACTGACAACCCTGCTTTACTCGTTAAGGTCGGAAGATATCGTTTTCTGTATCGACCTCTCCGTAGGTTGCGTTGAGTGAAGCGAAACGCAACGATTGGGGTTTCTGGTGAAATGATACACAACCTTAGCTAGGAGCAACGTATTCTTTATCTGGCATCTGGCATCCAGCATCCGGTATCTTCTCAAACCGGGTAGTTATTTCCGCCGAGCATCCTGGCTTCATCAATGTCTCGATCAAGCTTCGAGGTCCTAGCGCGAAGACTTTAATTCATGCAGCATATGAGATTGCCCGTTGTGATTGAAATGACATTTTTGTCGCTGTATCTATGAAGCTCGAGTCCTAGTTTGAGCACTGCCACCATGATGAGAACCGGATCAAAGTCTGCTGCGATTTATTTTATAGCTATTTTATTATTCTTCATTTGCTGGCCTTTCTTGTTTCAGAGCACAGCATTGTATTATCGGGTCATGACCATGACCTTTTTTTACGGGGCTCTGGCACTCGCCTGGAACGTTTACGCTCTCACGGGAAACATATCTCTAGGTCATGCGGCTTTCTTTGGATTGGGCGCTTACGGTTCTGCCCTGCTAAGCTATTATTGGCATACATCTCCGTATCTCACAATCCCATTCGGGGGAATTGTTGGCGCTCTTTATGGTGCACTTTGGTATGCTGTTTTTAGAAACTTGCGGGGAGCCCGCTTCGCATTGGCGACATTAGCGTCGGTGGAAATACCCAGGGTCATTATTGACAATTGGGAGAGCTTTACTTTTGGGTCTCTGGGGTTGATAGGGATAAGCAGCTTCACCACATTACGTTTTGGCAGTATCGTTATTGCAGTGGGAGAAAGTCTAAAGGCCCAGTATTATCTTTTGCTTTGCTTTACGCTACTCATTCTATTCATCCACTGGAAAGTGATGAAATCCAAGTGGGGATGGGCCATTCGCGCCCTCAGGGAAGAAGAAACCGCCGCTTCCATGTTGGGGGTGAACACGAATTTCATTCATTTTGCCACCTTGCTATTGAGTGCGTTTTTGACGGGTCTATGTGGTGGAATCTATGCACACCTGATGGGATTGGTTGAACCGCCGTTGGTTTTCAGTCTTCATATTTCAGCGCTGCCTTTAGTGTTAACCATGTTCGGGGGGCGCTACTTGGTCTACGGGCCCCTTTTAGGGGCATTGATTCTCTATCCTCTGGACCAACTACTTTTTCATTCATTGCTCCCTGTGGGACATTCAATCCTCTACGGCCTGATGATTATCTTTACATTGCTGTTCTTCCCTCGCGGGATCGGATCATGGTTACAAAAACGCAAAACGGTTTCTTAAAATTAACAAATGTTAGAGTAGAATTTGACCGACGGGTTGCCTTGCGGGACATGAGCCTTCATGTTATGAAGCAGGAAATCGTAAGCATCATCGGCCCAAACGGCGCCGGAAAAACTACTCTTTTCAACGTCATATGCGGACAGGTAAAGCCGACGGACGGAGCAATCCATTTCAACAATGAAGACATTACGCATTGGCCACCTCACCGTATTTGCCACGCGGGTGTTGCAAGAACCTTTCAAATTGCAAAGCCCTTCCCTGAAATGAGTGTACAGCAAAACGTTCTAGTTGGTCTATGGTTCGGCAGCAAAAAGCAGTACGGATCTCTCACCGAACAAGCAGAGGCTGAGGAACTGCTGGAGCTGGTTCATTTATCCGCAAAGAGCAAGCTGTCGGCAAAAGATCTTACTCTGTCAGAGCAGCGCCGCCTTGAAATTGCCCGAGCGCTTGCAACCAGCCCGCAGTTTCTTTTGCTGGATGAAGTTGCAGCCGGGTTAAGCCCTCATGCGATCAAAGAGATGGCCGAGCTCATCAAAACACTACGGCATCAGGGACTTACATTGTTGTTGACCGATCATTTTTTGACGCTTACCAGCAAAGTGTCCGACCGTTTGGTAGCATTAGACCAGGGAGAAATAATTATGGAAGGGAAGCCTGGCGAAGTGCTACAATCCGCTGAAGTAGCTTCCGCATATCTGGGCGAGCGACCGACAAGAAACCTTTAGAGGAAAGAGCACATGCAGCAGAAACTTCCACTGCTTGCAGCACAAGACCTTTTTGTTTGTTACCGGGACATCCCGGTTTTAAAGGAAGTCACGGTAACCATCTGGCCCTTACAAATCGTCGCCATAGTGGGGCCGAACGGTTCCGGGAAAACCACACTCCTCAAGGCTATTGCAGGGCTGCTTCAAACCAAGAAAGGGGAAATTTTATTCAAGGGAGAGCGTATTGAATCACTGTCGTTGTGGGACATTGTACAGCGCGGCTTAGTTTACGTTCCGGAGGGGATGAGCGTGTTCCCGGATATGAGCGTCATCGAGAACTTAGAAATCGGCGCTTACCTCAACCGGAGGGCTATCCGTCAGCAGATGAAAGTGGTTTTTGAACTTTTTCCGGAACTCTATGAAAAAAGAAATGCCTTTGCCGGGGTTCTAAGCGGCGGCCAGCAGCGGATGGTTACGCTGGGTCGCGGGTTGATGAGCGGTGCCCAGCTTTTGCTTTTGGATGACCCTTTTTTGGGCCTCAGCCCTAAAATTATCAAACGATTCTGTGATACTTTTCGGACACTGCGCAAGAATGGGGTTACCTTATTTATTGCCGGCCAGCATGTGCGCCGTATCCTCAATGTGGCAGACGTGGCCTTTTTAATTGAAGAGGGGAATATCACCCTTACGGGATCGGGAAACGCAATTCTGCACGATCAACATTTGCAACAGATTCTATTTGGGCTCGATACCGAAGTCCCAATCGTTTAGGAAGCGGCCTAAAGCCCTGCCCATATATAACCTTGCCTTTCTCGCCATTGCAGGATGTCCTTGACGTCGTCCCGGCGAAAGCCGGAATGCATTTTCTTTTTGGACCCCGGCTTTTGCCGGGGTGACGAACCAACGAGGGTGGTTAAATAGCATAGTTATTTTCAGACTGCTTTTAAAGTATAGTGTTTAAGAAAATGATTTTGGTTTCCAAGTAGGCTGGGTTGAGGTACGAAACCCAGCAAAATAGGCGTTGGGTTTCGCGCTACTCAACCCAACCTGCACCAAAAACATTATCTTGGAAGCTATAGAAGCCCGGTATTCGGTTGAGACCTAATTGAGTAAACTCTCGATGACAACCCGCACGTTTTTTTCTACGGGCTGCATCGCTACATCCGGGGGCCACAGAAGGTTTTCGGGCTCCTGCCACTGGCTCCTGACGACATGAACTTTAGCACCCTGCGGAGCCCAAATCTCCGGGAGTGTGGGACCGAATATGACCACTGCCGGAATTCCAACCGCCGCGGCTAGATGGCTCACTCCAGAATCATTGCCCACATACAAATGGCACTCACTGGCAAGAGCTGCCAGTCTCTGCAGCGTGATGTTTTCCAGAACGCTAACGCCCAGTTTTTGCTCTGCTTCGATTGCAAAAGGTTTGAGATACGAATCAGCCTGTCCCGAGATGATTATGATTGGGTGATCGTACGCGCTGCAAAGCCAATCCAGCAAAGACCACCATCTGCTCAGCGGCCATATTTTCCCTCTTCCACCACTGCCGGTATGAATTATGATCGGTGCCGGTCTCTGGCTCCAGCCTTGCTCGGTAATCCACCTCCGCACAGCTTTTTTTTCACTTGAGAGGGGTCTCAGCCGAGGAGTAACGTATTCGACATTCAAGCCAACCCGTTGCAGTTGATCTAATAAAAATCGAGTGACCGGTCGTGTAAGCCCCGATGACGGGAAAGACCGTATCCAATGAACCGGACAGTTCACCAATTGCGACAGTCGATCAGCAATGATACGGCTGCTGTCTTGCCCAAATAACAAAATACGCCGAGCATTTTCAAAATATGGAGCCAGCTTGGAAGTGCGCCAGAGCTCTTCATGATAGAGGGACGACGGCACCGAACCGTCAGCTGAATAGGCTTTCCCGAAGTAGGATTTGTTGGCGAGAAGTAAACTATATTCAGGTCTAGAGCAAAAATCAAACAGAACGTCAGGCCACAGTAGATGAAGGCCTTCCAAAACCGGGAGAGCCAATATAAAGTCGCCTAGAGCACCCTGGTGGATTATCAGAAGCCTTTCGCGAGGGTGTCCTTGGTCGGCCATTCATTTATCTGTGCAAGCAATCATTACCGCGACTTTCCATATGGACCCGTTTTATCACGGCCTGCCGTGCACATACCATCATCTGCAGCACATGCACCATCCACTGCTGGCAACCCCGTAGCGCAGGACTTTAGTCCTGCATGGTTGGCCCCCCACCTATGTCTGACAGTTAGACACACATGCTTCCGTGCTTTTGAAAAGTATCTGTTTTCATTCGCATTAGAATTTGCCACCAACAACAGGGAGTCAGCGATTTGGTCCCCCCCTTTTGTAAAGGGGGGTTAGGGGGGATTTTCCAACCTGCTGATTCTTCTTTAAAATCCCCCTAAATCCCCCTTTGCGAAAGGGGGACTTTCAATACCCACGGGGTCATGTGTGTCCAACTAACAGCACCTTCCTAGCGGACCAAAGCCCTGTGCTACGAAAACGAGGAAGCGATATGTTATCTTTTCCGAGTCACTTTACAGGACAACAATCATTTTTCGGTCGTACCGCCGGTTGCGCTGGTGGAACTCAGTTTTTGATCGGACCAGCGCCTCAGGAATCCAGTCATTCTAGATACTGCAGGGCTTTGTTTGGAGTTGGGAGCAATAATCCCCTGCTTGCTTAATGCGGACTGCAAGCAAGACTTCAATAACCGGCAGCTGATACACGCAGTCTGAGGCTGCATGAATCCGTTTTCGTCAACCGGGCAAACCCTTTGCGGATCGCCAAAACATGCCGGTCGTTCGTTTTCTTCAGAAACAGGATCTCTATGCCTGGTACGATTTTCATTCATGACACATTATGATCAACAGTCCGTTTGGGGCTATTCAAGGATTTCCAAAACCGCCCGCTTGCGGAGCTTGGTCGCTGCGGCATTGACGAGCGTGCGCAGTGCATGGGCATTGCGGCCTTCCTTGCCGATAATTTTACCAAGATCAACCTTGGCCGCCCTGAGTTCGATCACTGAAATCTGGTGGCCGACTATCTCTGTTACTTTAATCTCTTCCGGGTACTCTGCCAGAGCTTTCGCAATCACCTCCACCAATTCCTTCACCTGGATATCTTCCATTGTCAACTCCCCTCCATCGGCATTATTTGCTTCAGGTCGATGATAGATTGTAACGGGCTACAGAGAACTTTCAGCTTCAGCCGGAAAACCATGCGAGAGCATAATCTCATTCGTTTTCAGCTTTGCGTTGTAGAAGCGTCAGTAAATCAAATGCTATTTTGAAGAAACCAATGTGCAGTATCCGAATTCGCTCCATCGTCTGTCGAAATACTGGCGACGCGGGAACGCTTTCAGGGAAAGGAGGACAAGAATGCCTTTCCGTAACAAGGTTAGAGCTTATGAGAAAGCAGCCTCGGTGTCAATAAGATGTTGCAAACAGCAGCAATTCTCATTTTGGCTAGGAGCTTGTCCGATAATTGGCCGAATGGTGTCTATTGTCATTCCGGCAAGCTTTAAGCCGGAATCCAGGCCCGCACCAAAAAAGGATTTCCGTATCATGGATTCCGGCTTAAAGACCGCCGGAATGACGGCGTCGTGAATTCTCGGACAGGCTCCTGGTTCATAGTAAAGCAAAATGAGAATTGCTGTGCAAACAGCTAAGTTGCAGAAATTATAAATTGCTTTTCTTTTTTCAGTCAATTAGCTAATTAGTTGTTATCCGGAAACCTCAACGTGGGCAGTTTAACCTGCAACGCTGGGGTCGTCGAAGCTTGAACCTTGCTCCCTTCGATGAACGCAGGATGACATTTTTACCGGTCTGGATTACGAAGAGGAATGTAGCGGAACAATATCAAGCCCCGGCCAAAGCATGCAATGAATCCACTGGAAAGTCACCGACAACAACAGCACAGACAAACGGATGGCGATGTCGTCATCGAGACTGCGAATTTACCCGAACACGTGCTGACAACTGTGGCGAACTATCAAAACAAGGCAAGCCATTATCTTTTCCAAATTTCATGGTTAGAGGGTCTCTCGCGCTGGACAAGAACAAAGACACTGCCCTCGCAATTCATAAGATACTTTGAAAAGGCCTTCGATTTATACGACGAATCTGTACAATATCTACTTGGTTACTTGCGCCACCAGGGTGTCTCGATTCGCTGCGCACCGGGCTGCACCCATTGTTGCTGCCACATGCCTGTTGGAATCAGCACACCTGAGCTCATCTATCTCTATTACGGCATGCATCGGAGCGGCGTGTTTCCCAAATTTTTTCGTCGCTGTATGGAGGCTGAGGAAGAATGGCGGGGAATTCTCAAGAGCTGTTCACATTTGCCTCCTGATGAAGCAAGAGACGAAAGTATTCTAGAGAAGACTCTGAATAGCTATCATTGCCTGGAGCACTACTGCCCTTTTCTGCAGGAGAATCTTTGTCAGGTATACCCCTATCGACCGATTGCATGCCGCATGCATTTTAGTATTTCGTCCCCCCACTGGTGCAACCCATCCCACTTTCAGCACGACCACGCCATAAGGTTCAATCTGGAACCCGGAGAAAATGTTTTCGAAGCCCTGGAACATCTGGAGAATCGCTTGCAACTGAAAGTATCTGACACTATGGTGGGGGGCATACTTGAGTTGAGTATCAATGTAATGAAATTTGAGGAGATAGGCTGGATTAATTAGTTTTTGGTTACGTTGCTGGAGAAAGAGGAAAAATGCGATCATCCTTGACTTCCTGTCTGCAAGAACAGCCTTTGGTCGAATGCCTGCAATTAGAGTTACCTCAACCCAGCTTGAACGACAACACCGGAGATCTCGATCGGTTGGGTAGGGCGATAAAGCACAGGGGATTTTCTCCTCTTCAATTCAATCCCCTGAGAGTGAAAGAGTTCGCGCAGCAGATTCGTCGGGAAAATTTTAAGGTCACCGCGGTGTTAGGGTTCAACGAATGCCATTGGGAATTGATTGAAGTGCTGCCCGGTTTGCCCAAACATCGGAATTTGGGGTTCGCGGTCGATCTAGGGACTTCTCAGGTGGCATTCTATTTGGTTGACTTGAAAGAAAGAGAAATACTTGCACAAACGTCAATAGCTAATCCCCAAGTCGTTTACGGCGAGGATATCCTGACCCGGATTCTGTTTGCCCGTCAGAAGGAGAATCTTCAAACTTTACAGGATCTTTTAATTGAAGCCTTCAATCAAACCATGCAGAATATGTTGGCGGAAAGGAATTTATCTGCGTCGAATGTCTACTCAATGGCCATTGCCGGTAACACCACCATGAGCCATTTTCTGCTGGGCCTTGATCCAACCAACATCTGTAAGGAACCCTATATTCCTGCAGCGAATCGTTTTCCCTTTTACCATGCAAGAGATCTTAAGCTGGCGGTTCATCCCGAAGCCTTGGTCTATGTTTATCCCAACGTCGGCTCATACTTCGGAGGAGATCTCATTGCGGGAATTCTCAACTCGGGCCTGCATCGCTCTGAAGAAGTGAGCATTTTTGTGGACGTCGGCACCAATGCGGAGGTTGTGCTGGGTAATCGGGACTGGCTGATTGCATGTGCCGGCGCCGCGGGGCCGGCTCTGGAAGGGGGAGTAGTGGAACGCGGCATGATGGCCGCTCCCGGAGCGATCGACCGGGTGCGCATCGATCCGGCGACTCTCGAACCTTCCTACCGTGTTCTTGGAGAACAGAAGCCTGTCGGTATATGCGGCTCCGGCTTGATTGACTTAATGGCCGAAATGTTTGCTGCCGGAATTCTAACGATTCAAGGAAAAATTAACAGGCGACTCAACTCTCCGCACATAATCGATACTCCTGACGGACCGGCGTATGTGGTGGCCTTAGCCCAGGAAACAAGCGATGGCAAGGACCTTTACGTTTCCGAAATCGATGTCGGCATATTTTTAAAATCCAAAGCGGCCATGTATACTATCCTGACAGTCATCATCAACAAGGTGGGGTTAAGCTTTAGTGATCTGAAACATTTTTTTGTAGCCGGTACCTTCGGCAACTATATCGATCCAGCTATGGCCATTCGCATCGGCATGATTCCCGATTTACCTGTTGAAACCTATCAAGGCCTTGGGAACACGGCAGGATATGGTGCAGCCATGTTGCTTTTGGACAGATCGCTGCTGCAGGATATCGATCGCGTTTGCAATCAAGTCACTTATATAGAACTAAACGTTAACATGGAATTGATGAACGAGTTTCGGGGAGCTTTATTTTTGCCGCACACCGACCCACGACTGTTCCCTTCCGTGCAAATTCCAGAGGGCGGTCTGGCCATGGGAAATTGATGAACCGACAACGATCTTCAAAGAACGCCACGTATCAAAAAAATAAGCGAAAGGCCGAGCCCCTGATCTCGGGAACAGCGGTTCTGCAAATCCTTTGTGGAATCCTTCTCATCCTCAATCTTTGGCTTGCTTACAGTCTTTTCTTATCTTCCAAAGGAGTTCTGCACTATCGTCGGCACGGGCAGCAAGTCAAAGAGCTTGAAATGAAAACCAAGAATCTAATGACAGAAAATCAAGAACTGTTTAAGCAAATAGAGAACTTCAAGAACGATCCGGCGGTTCAGGAAAGGATCGTGCGCCAACAGTTGGGATGGGCCCGCCAAGGTGAATTGGTTATCGAATTTCTGCCTCCCGAAAAATAACAAAATCACTATTTTCAAAGGCAATTTGACTTGATCGCGGTTTACTATTAAATGTCTTACTTGCTTGTATCCAGGAGGTTGTCCGAGATCGAGAAATTCCTCTTCGAGATCTTCGTGCCCTCCGCGGTTCAAGTGAAATCAACGGATTAAGGAAAAAACCACAATAACCGGAAATCAGATCGAGCTAAATGTGGCAAAGTTGTTTATCTCAGATATAGAGCCAAACCAGGAGGTTGAAAGCCATTTTGTTGTCGGAGAGAAACAGCTCCGAGTGGCTCGCAACGGAACCCACTTTCTGACACTTAAGCTGGTGGATAAAACCGGCGAAATAACAGGCCGCATCTGGGATCGTGCTGAAGAAATCATGGCCCTTGTACCCACTAAAGGCCCGGTTTTCATTCGGGGCCGCAGTGAAACATTTCGCGATGAACTGCAACTCCAAATTCAGGAGATCAACCCCGTCTCGCGAGAGCAAGTCGACCCTGCGGATTTTCTGCCCGTTTGTCCGATAAATACCGAACAGCTTTTCGAAACACTGAAGTCTTATGTCGCCACTGTCAAACGCCGTCCACTCAAACGCTTGATGAAATCCTTTCTGGGGGATCACGAACTCATAACTCGCTTCAAGCAGGCGCCGGCGGCCAAATCCATACATCATGCTTACCTGGGGGGATTGATCGAGCACACAGTTTCAGTGATCGGGTTGATTGTAAAAATATGTGAGCATTACCCTGAATTGGACCGGGACGTGCTGATGGTCGGCGCAATTTGGCACGATGTGGGCAAGATTTATGAATTCTCATACGACCTGCATATCGATTATTCAGATGTCGGCCGCCTTGTCGGGCACATAGGTTTAGGGCTGGATATTCTCAACGATAAGCTGCACACTTTGAAAGCGTTTCCTGCTGGAGACGCCATGCTGTTAAAACATCTCATATTGAGTCATCACGGTGATTCGAAATTTGGAGCCGTAAAACTTCCTATGACCAGAGAAGCTCTGGTGCTCCATTTCGCAGACGATGTGGATGCCAAGATGAACAGTGTGACGCGTATCCTTTCCCAGGCCGGAGGAAAGGATGAAGCATGGACACCTTATCAACCTCTTTTCGAACGGTTTTTCTTCCGAGGCTTTCCCGCCTCAATCGAGGAATACGCAGAAGAACCCGAGCCGGAAGATACGCAAGGTGTTCAGCTTAGGATCTGGTCCGGCAGTCAAGAAGGCAAAGGACAGAATGAAAAAGGTAAGAAGGCGAAAAGGTAAGAAGGGTTTTTTATCCAATATCCAACATCCGTCAACAGGTCAACATGTCTCTTGAAACTATACCCGGGCAAGCGCGCGCTAAGCGCTTTCTCAAACAACTGATCCAAACCGGGCATGTCCCTCACGCCCTCCTTTTCAGCGGTATGGCAGGAATCGGTAAAGCGTCCATGGCACGGGAATTTGCCAAAGTTCTCAATTGTCTCGACGCGGCGAGCACGGATTCGTGCGACCGGTGCGGCTCCTGCCATAAAATTGACGGGGGGGTTCATCCGGATCTAGCCTGGATAACAAGTGAAGGCACCTTCATAAAACTGGATCAGGTCCGTGATTTGCGCAAACGAATCCGGTATAGACCGTTTGAAGGTGCTTATCGCGTAATCGTCATCGAGGACGCCCAAAAGCTTAGAGAAGAAGCGGCCAATGCACTTCTGAAAATCCTGGAAGAGCCACCCAAACAACACATTTTCATATTGCTGGCGCTTGAGCCTCAGATGCTGCTCCCTACCATAGTGTCCCGCTGCTGCCATGTGCGCTTTCAGCCTCTGGAAGACAACCTAATAGAACAGCATCTGACGGGGACCTATCAGTTAGAGCCGAACCGCGCCCGGGAAATAGCTCGATTGGCCGAAGGCAGCATGGAGCGTGCAAAGTGGCTGGTCGAAGAGAATCACATTCTCCACTGGAAGGAAATCCTGGGACACGTCCACAACCTGCATAATCTTTCGATGATAGAGTTTTTTGAATTGATGGCGAACTGGGCAAAAAAGAGTGCAGACTTGGAACAAGATTTTCTATGCATTAAACTGTGGTTGCGAGATGTTATTCTATCCCGGTTGCTGGAAGATCACAGGCCGGCATTTGAAATGAATCAGATTCCTGATGGAATACAAGATACCTCAATGGAATATCTGTTTAGTTTGTACGATCAAATTGAAGAAGCGGTGCAGCACCTCCGGGGCAATGCCAACAAACAATTGACGCTGGAGGGAGTCTGTCTGGCGATAAAGGATAATTCGTATGGACAAGGTAGTTGGGATTCGCTTTCGAAAAGGAGGTAAAATCTACCACTTCGATCCAGGAGATTTGCCGCTCAGCAAGGGAGACTTCGTCATCGTTCATACCGAACAAGGGACTGGCTTCGGTATAGTTTCGGAGGGCCCCTATCCCAGGGATTCCAGAGTGCACCCGGCCGAAATCAAGAAAGTAGAACGATTGGCATCGGAAGAGGAAACGCAGAAGCATCAAGAGAATCTGGAATTTGAAAAGGAAGCAAAAGTCTTCTGCCTGGAGCGCATTGCGGCCCACAATCTCACCATGAATCTAGTCGACGTGGAGTATTTTTACGATCGCAGCAAAATCATTTTCTACTTTACCGCCGACGGAAGGGTCGATTTTCGCGAACTGCTCAAAGACCTGGTGCGCAGGCTCAAGAGTCGGGTGGAATTGAGGCAGATTGGAATCCGTAATCAGGCAAAAATGGTTGGCGGACTTGGCGGCTGTGGGCGTCCTCTGTGTTGTGCAAGTTTTCTCAGAAGTTTTCATGCAGTCTCCATCAAAATGGCCAAAGAACAGAACCTCAGCCTGAATCCGAGCAAGATTTCAGGCGCCTGCGGTAGGTTGATGTGCTGCCTGCAATACGAATATGATGTCTACAGAAAGCAAAAGAAAGATATGCCAAAGATCGGCAAAAAAATAGAAACTCCTGATGGTTACGGTAAAGTGGTGCGGCAAAATATTATGGAGCGCACCATAATCGTTCAACTGGAGGGAGGAAAGGAAGTCGAACAGAAACTCGACCCGATTGACCCTGACAAATGAAGGGAGCACGACCAGCAATCATGCCTAAACGCTTTTATGTCACAACTCCGATCTATTACGTCAACGCTGAACCTCACATCGGACATGCCTACACCACCATTGTCGCCGACGTGATGAATCGGTTTCACAAGCTGCTTGGACATAAGACCTACTTTTTAACGGGTACGGATGAACACGGTGACAAAATAGTGCAGGCGGCTCAAGACGCCGGCATGGAACCGAAAGCCTACGCCGATCGAATCAGCCAATTGTTCAGAGAGACCTGGCCCAAGCTCAACATCAGCAATGATTACTTCATTCGCACCACCGATTCAGAGCATGTTGGTGTGGTTCAGTACATTTTGCAGAAGGTTTATGATGCGGGCGACATCTACTTCAGCACCTACAAGGGTCTGTATTGCATCGGCTGCGAACGCTTCTACACGGAACGGGAACTGGTCGAGGGCAAGTGTCCGGACCATGACAAGGAACCGGTCGAGCGCGAGGAAGCCAACTACTTTTTCCGCATGAGCAAATATCAAGACTGGCTTATCGACTATATTGAATCCAATCCTGATTTCATCCGGCCGGAACGTTATCGCAACGAAGTCCTGTCATTCTTGCGGGAACCGCTGGAAGATTTGTGCATATCCAGGCCCAAAGAACGTTTGAGTTGGGGCATCACCCTGCCCTTTGACGATCGCTATGTCACATACGTCTGGTTCGATGCACTCATCAATTACGTATCCGCCATCGGCTATCCCAACGGCGAGTTATTCGATGAATTTTGGCCGGCGGCTCAGCATACCATTGCCAAGGATATCCTGAAGCCGCACGGGATTTATTGGCCGACCATGATACGTTCGGCGGGAATTGCGCCCTACCAGCACCTCAATGTCCACGGCTACTGGAAAATCAATGAAGGCAAGATGAGTAAAAGCAGAGGAACCGTGGTTGCACCGCTCGATCTGGTGCCGATTTATGGCCTGGACGCGTTTCGCTATTTTCTGCTGCGGGAGATGGTTTTCGGGTTGGACGCGAATTTCAGTGAAGACGCTTTGATTCAGCGCCTGAATGCCGATCTCGCAAACGACCTGGGCAATCTCTTCAGCCGAACTCTGGCCATGACGGCCAAATACTTCGACGGCAAGGTTCCTCCATTCGGAGCGGAACCTGAAGATCTGGATCGAGAACTTAAAGACCAGACCCAACAAACCATCCAAACCTATCAGGACGAGATTCCCAAATTGGGTTTTCATAAGGCATTGATGTCAATATGGGAATGCCTCAACACGGCCAATAAATACATCGATTATGTCGCTCCTTGGACGCTGGCCAAAGACAAAGCACAAGAACCGCGTCTGCAGACCGTCATCCGGAGCCTTTTGGAAGTCAATAAGGCAGTGGCGGTACTGATTGCGCCTTTTATGCCCGAAACAGCGGAAAAGATGCTGGTCCGCCTGAACATCCCAAAGAGAGCTTTGGACTTAAGACTCGATCGAGACAGTCAGTGGGGAACGCTCAAGGAAGGCGTCGCCGTGAGCAAAGGTGAAGCGCTTTTTCCGAGAGTCGATACTGAAAAAATTGCCGAACTGAAACAAAAAGGTATGCCCCCGAAAGCAGATGAAGCGGGACTGAAGGAAGCCAAGATGGAACACCTCACTTTTGAAGACTTCAAAAAGATCGATTTGCGCGCAGGAATTGTGAGACACGCAGAGACTGTCCCGAAATCCAAAAAACTCCTGAAGCTGATCGTCGATATCGGCGAAGAACGACAGGTAGTTGCAGGTATTGCACAGACTCACAAACCGGAGGACGTCATTGGCAAACAGGTCATCATCGTCGCCAACCTGCAGCCGGCAAAACTCATGGGTATCGAATCACAGGGAATGGTTTTGGCCGTAAGCGACGGAGACGACCTCAGACTCCTCACGACCGAAAAGCCCGTGACACCGGGAAGAAGGGTTTCATGAGTTGAAAAGTTGAGGAGTTGAAAAGTTGAGGAGTTGAAAAGTTGAAGGATTCTTTATGGCTTAAGCCTTGCGTTGCTGAGAAGAATATAATGAGTTCAGCATTGCTGCCAACTCGCCCACTTTTTCTCTTGCCTCTGCATAAGAATGTTCATCCAGAAGGTCGAGTTCATGGGCTATCTGCAGTTGGCATAGGGTCTCCATCAGAGAACTGTAAGCAATCTGAGTGAAATGCGCTTGGTCTCGAGGGGAGGTTCGGGCGCTTCCCTCAGCCAAGTTCGAAGCTACGGAAACCGCAGCGCGTCGAAGCTGAGAAATAAGGCCATATTTTTCGCTATACGGCAGGTATTTCGTTATTTTGTAAATGAAGATGGTGAAATCCTTTGCTTTCCTCCAAGCAGTTAGTTTCTCGTGAGGAAAGGAATACCCTTTCCGTTTTTTGTGATCTGCGGCTTCGTGCGGTTTTGTCATGGCACGCCCCCTCTTCAACTCTTCAACTCTTCAACTCTTCAACTCTTCAACTCTTCAACTCTTCAACTTTTCAACTTTTCAACTCCTCCGCCACTTCGCCCCAAAAAACCCATCCACCCCGTGGACATGCGGCCATGACCTAAAATAGGCTCCATCCGTCATTGACCGGCAGCCTTCCGGCAGATATTCGGCAGCGGGTTCGGATCTGAAGTCGGGGTGGTGGTCGGAAAAATCTTTGGCCGCTTCGTCGTTTTCTTCCTTAAAAACGGTGCAGGTAGCATAAAGAAGGACTCCACCACGTTTGACGAACTGGGCGACATGGTCGAGAAGCTGCTTTTGCAGACGCGCGAATCGAATTGGGTCCTTGGGATGGCGCCGCCACTTAATATCGGGATTGCGCCGAAGCGACCCGAATCCACTGCACGGAGCGTCCAGAAGGACCCGATCGAAGCTGCCCGTATCCCGCGGAGAAAGCTCCAGTATATCGCAGCTTCGAGCTTTGATGATGCTGACACCTTGCCTTTGAGCATTTTCCCTGAGTTCTTCAATCTTCCAGGCAGACTTATCGACCGCCAGAATTTCTCCCCTGTTTTTCATCAGAATGCCCAAGTGAGTCGATTTGCCGCCAAAACCGGAACAAAGGTCCAGCACTCGTTCTCCCAGTTCCGGTGCAAACAAGTGCGAGACCAGCTGTGAAGCTTCGTCCTGGACCTGG
Source organism: uncultured delta proteobacterium (assembly GCA_963781715.1). GTDB lineage: Bacteria > Desulfobacterota > Syntrophobacteria > Syntrophobacterales > Syntrophobacteraceae > Desulfoferrobacter. The sequence continues at coordinate 740,501 of CAWAGW010000010.1, read as the reverse complement.
ACCAACCCTTCTGCAAAAATCGGGATTTGGCTCACATCCTTGCGAAGTCCCGATATTCTTATTGCATTGGCAAGATAAGGGGAGAATTCCGCTTCGATTTCGTTTTCCTTCAGCCATTCGAGAATCGCTTTTGAATCGGCTCTCAAAGTGTTTACGCGCAGCACCATAGGAGCGATTATATTGTTCGCCTCGCAGAGTTTTTGCGTCTCCTCAAAACCGATCTCTTTAATCATCATCCGCACGAACCATTTTGGATGGGAAGTCAGGACGGCCAAATACTCTTCGGCGTCCGACTCAGGGGACGGCCAGTTCCACTTTTCGCCCCGCCGTATGGCTTCGCGCAAAAGAGCATTCACAAATCCGGCCAGATGAGCGGGCTGAGTTGATTTCACGATCTTCACCGTTTCGTTTACAGCTGCGTGCGGAGGAATGCGATCCAGAAAGAGGACCTGATAGAGAGCCAAACGAAGGGCAATACGGACAGCGGGATCGATCTTTTTGGGGTTTATCCTGCTCAACTGGTCGATGTGCCAGTCCAGTCTGCCTTGCCGACGCAACACGCCGTAAACCAGTTCGGTGGTCAGAGCCCTATCCCTGTCTTCCATTTGGGAATGGCGCTCCAGCATCGCACGGATCAATCGGTCCGGGTAAGACACCTTTTGATCGATATGGAGCAAAATCTGATAAGCCAAAAATCTGGAGCTTATCATGCCCCTTCTCGTTTCATGGAGGAGATTTCCTCAAGTACGGATTCGACTCGGTCTAGAGCGACCTGAGTGTTAAGGCAAGGCCCAAAGGGACGCTGGTTGAAAATCCCATAGACGGGAAGCGGCGTGGTATCCTGGATTCCGCTGGTCAGATCGCGTTCGCAGGCAACCGCGATAATCAGATCCGGGCGAGTTTCGATCACAATTCGGCGCGCAATGGTACCCCCCGTTGCGACCGACATGGCTATCCCGTATTTTTCGGAGAGCATCAGAAGATCCTTGATGGGGCACTTCCCGCATCGTTTGCAGTTTTCTGCCCGATGGGTGATTTTTACCGTACAGTCTTTGTCCTGTAAGCAGTGGGGCATGAGGAGCAGAATTTTGTTGGGAGGACTGCCATTTCGGCATTGCGCCATCACAAGCTCGTTATTGACCGCAACAAAGGCGTGCTGCACCTCTTCCTTGCGAAGCCCCACCAACCTTCCGACAAACACTAATACGGGCAGTAAATTCCGCACCGCAAGGCTGCGCAGTTTTTTGGAAAACGGCACGTCATGACCAAGCAGGGTTACGACAATCAGGAGCAGAATGGAAAAAATGATGAAGACCGCCGCCCCACCCATAATGATTGCCATGATTAGTGGCAGACGGGAGTAGATGTTGCCGAAACCAAAGTAGGGAACCAAGTAGAACAAAGCTATGATCGCGGCAACCAGAACCGCTGTGAGCCCAAGCAGGCTCACGAGCGTCATTTTTTCCGGCGTCTTTACCGTCTTATCGAAATCGGAAGGGCTTTGTTTTTTCTCGGGCATGTTGCGGAAAATCCCACTTTGGGGGTTGAAACCTGCTCAGCAGTTTCCATCCGGAAACGCTTTTTTTGATGTAGCGCAACCCTTCCGGGCTGCCCATTTTTCTTTGTGTCCAAGAGCAGAATAAATGAAGCAACTCAATTTCACCTTCTGAATTCCGGCGCCTGGATTCTGCACTTCCATAGATGTACCTAACCTAAACAATTACTGCAAATACCTCCTTACTACTAGTAGATCCGCCCATTTTTTGCAACGTTATCTATCTGCTTCCGCTGAATCTCAACGTCCTCCCCGGTAAACCACATATGCATCAATCTAACGCGTTACCACAGTTCATACAATGCCTGCTGGAACCGTGTAGCCTAGGGCCTTGTGCCCGTCCCGGCAACCCCCATCATGCCTGTGGCGTGACTAGGCTACCCCGCATTCTCTACTAGTACAGCTGGGCGAAAATGTGTCCCCGGTTAGAGTTCCCCCCTTTCGTAAAGGGGGGTCAGGGGGGATTCTTACAAGCGAGTTACCATCAAAATCCCCCTAAATCCCCCTTTGTAAAAGGGGGACTTTCTATCGCCCCATAACTGGTTAGAAACTTGCGCCCACCTGTATTAGCCTGATGCACATACCGGTAAACCCAGCTATTCCAAAAAGGAACCGGCAGCCAAAGGATGGCCCCGAAGAAACTCCTCGGCGGAAAGTCTTCGCTGGCCGGCCAGTTGCAGATCTCCAATAACAAAAGATTTTCCGTCTCCACCGACAACTATCAAGCCTTTTTCTATTTGCCCTATAACTTCTCCCGGCTTTCCCTCTAACTGCCAGTCAAGCAGAGAAGCTTTGAAACACTTTAACCGTTTGCCGTCATAAAACGCATATGCGCCAGGCCACGGATCGAAAAGCTCGTATGGCATTGACAAGTCGATCGGCAGGGAGTTGCCATAAAAGACGCGATTCTTCCTTTGCTATGGGCGGAGCATAAGTGGCCAGAGAATCATCTTGAACCTGGGGCTGTATAAGACCGGCTCGCCATTTCACCAGAGTCTCACACAGCAGATCGGCACCTACCCTGGCAAGTTTGTCATGCAGGCTGCCCGAGGTATCGTCCTCCAGGATTTCAATTTCCCGCTGCGACAACACCGGCCCGGTGTCCATGCCGGCATCAAGGAGCATAATAGTCACCCCGGTTTTGGCAGCACCGGATAAAATGGCGCGCTGGATGGGGGCTGCTCCCCGATAGTGCGGCAGGAGCGATGCATGAACGTTCAGAGTGCCCAGTGGGAAGCCATCAAGGAATTGTTTCGGCAGCAATTGACCGTATGCGACCAGCACCGCGCACTCGGCTTCGCAGGAGCGTACTTTTTCGATGGCACTTTGCGACTTGATTCGCTCGGGTTGGTATGTGGGGAGATTCAGCTTTTCCGACAAAACTTTAACAGGAGGCGGACTAAGCTTTTTCCCTCGACCTTTCGGACGGTCGGGCTGGGTAACCACAAGCTTAATCAGTGCCTCATGTTCGGCAAGTTTTTGCAGAGATGCAACTGCAAAATCAGGGGTTCCTAAAAATACCAGACTGGGCAGCACAGATCCTAAGCCGACTCCTCTTTTAGCTTCTTCTTCCATTTTCTCCTGAATACATCCCGCGCAATGGGACCCAACCGATCGACAAAGAGCGTTCCTGCCAGATGATCGATTTCGTGTTGCAGAACAACGGCCAAAAGGCCCGAGGCCTCAATCTGTATGGATTTTCCATGCTGATCGAGCGCGCAAACCTTCACTTCTTCAGCGCGTTTTATCTTGGCAAAATATTCGGGGATGCTCAGGCACCCTTCCTCACAGGCCGTTTCGCCTCTGGCATCGACGATCTCGGGGTTGATCAAAACAATCAGCCCATGCTGGTATTCCGGGCGCTGCAGGTCAATCACCACAAGGCGGAGCGGCTTGCCTACCTGATTCGCAGCCAGTCCGATACCGGGTGCTTCATACATGGTCTCCGCCATGTCGTCTATCAGTCGGCAAATTTCACTGTCCACCTTCTCGATGGGTGCAGCCCCCTGCTTCAAAATCGGATCAGGGTAGGTGCATATTTCTAAACAGGCCATGGAACAATACCTTTGACAATTAATTTAATCCTGTAAAATGCCACTTAATGGTAAATTCTTGACAGAACTATTTCAACCCAAATGAGGGCATAATCGATCTGAAAATGAATCCCGTAGAATCATACTTCCATTTTGTTATGGTCATTTCAACCCGTCTGGTTCTAAAATGAAGCAGTGGAGAAAGAAAGCTTCTGAGTACTTAAATGCAAGTTGCCATTCTTAAGAAAAGCAATGTTCGCCTAAGGATTATAAGATGCGCGAAGAAATTCCTGGACAAAGGATGATAGAGTGGAAATGCCATCCGGCATAGCCGAGATTCTTGAGGCGGATGACAGGGTGCGATTCGCCTACCTTTACGGTTCAGCGACCGAGGGTAAAGCAGCAAGAGCGGCAAATGATATTGATATAGCCGTGTACACTGCTCAGGGAGTCAATCCATACGAGCTGTCTGCTGATCTAAAAATAGTCTTGCATCAAGCCAGCGGCCTTGCCCCAGATGTTTTCGACATCCGAATAATAAATGATCTTGTCGAAAAAGGTGATTTGTTCAGCCTGCTCTATCTGCGGCGGGTCTTGCAGACAAACCTCGTTATAGTGGATAAGGAAGAATCCGCCCGAACGGACTTCATCGAGGCTTTTAGTCTCAAGTACCGGGAGTGCGAAGGCTTGATTGACGAGGTGCTGGCGTGAGAGTTGACCTGCCAAGAATCAAACGCTACCTGATGGAGATCACCAAAAACGCCAACGACTTGAACCAACTCATTGAACAAAACGAACTGAAACCTGACTCCATTGCTCTTAAAGCCGCAAAATATATCCTGGTGGAATTAGCGGAAGCCATGTCAAACACCATTCAGCACATCCTGGCTAAGCAAGAAGGGATTGCAGTATCCGGCTATATTGACACTATTGTGAAGGCGCACCAGCAGGGCATTATATCCGAAGAACTCTTTCGCAAGCTCAAACCGTTTTTCGACTTCCGGAACAGTCTGATTCATAGATATTGGACGGTCGACGATACGCGCCTGATACAAAATATTCGCGTGGGACAAGGCGATTTCTTGCAGTTTGTTGAGGAGATAGAGCAACATCTGTCCTCGACCCAGCGCGAAGAATCAAAAGATGACAGAGTTGAGCGATGATCCCATTTTGGGTGGATCATCGCATTCCATTAGAGAGATTTTTTTGTCTGCCGGCATATCTCAGCAGCCAAAATGAGCTTGTCTCTGTGATACTAACACCAAGTTTCTTGTTTTTTTGCGAAGATTTTTTCATAAGCGTTTGTTTTTGCTGGCCAAACAATTGCTTTCAGCTTTGACCTTTGAGCTTTTGGCTGCGGTCATGCCGCGCTGTACCCTCCGTGTCTCCGTGGTGAAAAAAATTTCTTTCTAACCGATCCAGAGGCAAAATGGACAAATCAGCTAAAATCAGCGTGATCATCCCCGCTTTCAACGAAGAACAGATCATCGGCAAAGTTGTGGCGGAAGTTTCAGCAATTCTCGAATCATGTAATTTGAATTACGAAGTCATCGTAATCGACGATGGATCTGGGGACAATACCGCTCACGAAGCATCAAAGGCTGGCGCTCAAGTCTTCCAGCATCCTTACAACATCGGCAACGGCGCCGCCATAAAAAGCGGCATTCGAGCGGCGCAAGGCGACATCTTTGTCTTTATGGACGGGGACGGCCAGCATGATCCCAATGATATTATCAGACTGCTGGAACACATTCCGGAATACGACATGGTGGTGGGCGCCCGTTCATTTGACAGCCAGGCAACCTTTGGCCGTGCCTTGGGGAATAAAGCCTTCAACTGGTTCGCATCCTATGTCGCCAAGTTCCGCATCCCGGATCTGACCTCCGGTTTTCGGGCTATAAAAGCCGACATTGCCCGCAGCTTCCTATATTTGCTGCCCAACACTTATTCCTATCCAACAACCATCACACTTGGCGTCCTGCGAAGCGGCAACAGCATCAAGTACCTGCCGATCCAGATGCAAAAGCGGCAGACCGGCAGCAGTCAAGTAAAAATCATCCGAGATGGCGTTCGGTTTTTTATGATTATTACTCGTATCTGCACACTATACTCTCCCATGCGCATCTTTCTTCCGGTAAGTTTTCTCATGTTCGTGCTCGGAACATTGAATTACGCTGTCACCTATTTTACGAAGGGTCGTTTCACCAACATGAGCGCTTTGCTCTACATGACTTCCGTTTTGATTTTCATGATGAGCCTAATTTCCGAGCAAATTTGCCAAATGCGGTTTGAGCGCCGCGCGGCCAATCGACCCACCGCAAAGGCTTTTATGAAAGACGAAGATCGACACAGATGAGTCTTGTATACCTTCGCATGCAAGTCGTGCAAAAATCTATCTGCGTTCATCTGCGACTAACTGATAATTTTGATTAGCCGCAGATGAACGCAGATCAGCGCGGATGAAATAAACAATGTCTTGTATACGCAAATAATCATTGCCAATGTGGCTACGCACATATACACTTCATGTGTTTAATAATTCCTTTTCCTATTGAAAAAACAAAGGAATTCTTCCATGGAAAAAGTCAACGCTTTGAAGGTGAGGAACCATTTAGGCGAGATTCTTGACCGCCTTGAAAAAACGGGTGCACCCATTTTGATCAGCAAAGGGAGGAAGGTGCGCGCCGTTTTGATTACGCCCGAGCAATTCCAGAGGCGGTTTCTTGATTTGCAGGCGGAGGAAGAGAAACAGAAATTAATCGAACGTATCAAATCGCTGAGGAAGCAAAAAAAAGACGGCGCTGACAGTACGGTTGTGCTGCGGCAGTTGAGAGGCTATGAGTCGTGATCTGGGTCGTGGATGCTTCAGTAGCCGTCCGTTGGTTTCTTGCCGATGAAATCCATCCAAATGCTGAAGCAGTCATGCAGCGGATGATTTATGATCCAACATCATTTGCGGTACCGGAGCTCTTTGGATTTGAGGTGTATGCCGTCTTGGAGCGTTTGCACCCCGAAGGCTCTCGGGCGTTCCGAGAAGGTGTTCTTCCGATTCTTGAGGGCGGAGTTTTTCGGCAACCCATAAGCGAGGATCTCATTATGAGGGCGAGCCGTTTCGTCCGCATGGGCCTTACTGGATATGACGCCTGTTATGCAGCGCTTGCTGAAAACCTTGGAGGGGTTTGGCTGACGTTTGATCAAAAAGCTCATCGACTTATTGAAGACGAAGCCTTATCCATATTGCTGGCTGATAAGCTTCCATGGAAGCAAAGATCCGACCGCAAAGGGACCGGCTTTGGATTAACCCTGGAAGGGTAATTTCTTGCGTATCCAGAAAACCCGATTGTCGAATATCGAAATCCGAAACAGATTCAAAATTCTAATTTTCCAATGTTCAACACAAACCCAAGCATCAATAGCGGAGGTAATTGTCAGTTTTGGTCATTTGAATTTTTGTCATTAGGTATTGTTTCGTATTTCGGATTTCGTGCTTCGAAATTATATCGACTAATTTGTGGCAGAGCCCTTTGTCTCTGACCTGGTCCTGAGGACCAGGTTTTCTATGTTAAAATAAAACGATGGCTGAAAGACCACACAGAACATGTGGATGTTGTTTTATGATTGAGGCCTTTCAGTTCTAACGGATAAATGACGAGCTCTGAATTATGGAAAGAACAATAACCAAGTTCTTGGAAAATCATAAGGGAATTGTTTTTGCCTATCTGTTCGGCAGTTGCGCCCGCCATGAAGAAATTCCACAAAGCGACATCGACATTGCTATATATCTTGCCGAACATACAGACCCGCTCGAAGAGAAGTTAAGTCTCATGGGAGATCTTTCCGCTCATTTGCGGCGAGACGATATCGACATAGTGATCATGAACAGCGCACCGCTCTCATTACTGGGACGAATTATGGCCCAGCGCAAGGTGCTGCTGGATCGAAACCCTTATTTCAGGCATGCTTTTGAGTCGCTCACGATTCGTAAATACCTCGATTTTTCCGTAAAGGAGAAAACCTTGCTGGAAAGGAGATTCGGTTTTGGTCGATAGAAGCCTAATTTTGCGTATGCTGGCCGAATTGGAAGAAGTGTCCAAGCACAGTGGCGTTTGTTGTTCCTGGCCAAACAATTGCTTTGAGCTTTGACCTTTAAGCTTTTGGCTGCGGCTATGCCGCGCTGTGGATGATCAAATTCAGCTGGCGACGGGATTGGGATTGAAAATTAACCCAGCTGAATGGCATCCATCCAATCTTCAAGCGACACACTCAGGTACAGGTTTCTTTCTTTTAACTTAGATAAAAATTCCCAGGGGTTCCAATGCAACTCCCGGCAAACCTCCAGTTGGCTCAACTCACCGCGAGCATACAGTGCAAGCAATCGATCTTGCTTATCCACAGCAAACCCTTTTTCCAAGACTTGCCGCAGATAGGCTGCTCGATCCAATTTCCTATCCTTGATGAATTGATCTATTTCATCCAAAAGCTCTTCAGGTATCCTTATGGTCGTCGGCTTTGCCATCGCACTTCTCCATCAATGAAACCATAGCGTCAGCTATGATTTCAGGTGAATACCTCCCAATCCTTGCGAGCTTCTCCAGTGCGCCTCGAGCCTCATGTAAAGAGATGCCGCCCACCCTGAATAGCTCGGTGACAATCTTGGGGCTGATAATAAAAGGGACCTTTAAGAACCTTGCTGCCTTAATGGCCTTACCGTCATCCGTCGCAAGCACTGAACGTTCAGGCTCTTTTGCCAGTAGCAAGGCTTGCCTTTCTCCCTGGTGCAAAGAAATAGGTACTGTAAAGTCAGCGACGCTCGGGGCTCGAGCAATTATCTGACCCTTGGCTATAAGCTCCGAAATCAGTGCGGCATCCGGATAAGCTCTAACCAACTTGGCCGATGCCACTTCATCTACCACTGCCAATGGAACAAACAGTTTGTAACGCCTGCACACAAACTCAAGGAGACCGCATTTGGCCAGCAAGATCAGGGTACTGCTATCAGCAATCATCTGCTCCATCAGCTTTTCCCATCCTGTACACGATTTTCAATAAGCGTATACCATATGCATGCCCTTGGCAATGACGATCCATAGAAAGATACAACTAGCCGTCCGTTGGTTTCCAGCCGAAAAATCCATCTGCGTTCATCGGCGTCCATCTGTGGCTAATTGATAATTTTATCAGCCGCGGATAAACGCAGATCAACGCGGATGAAATGAATAGAGTCCTTGTACACCTTCGCAGGCAACCTATCCAAATAACCTATCGACGTCCTTCTGCGGCTAACTGGCCATTGATTAGATCGCGCCTGTTGCCCTTCAAGTTCGTTGCCTTAACCGGACAAAGGGGCTATGCTGTCGATAATGACGATGGGCCTTGATCATCGTTTGGGCCACGGGTAGGTTGGGTTGAACGAAGTGAAACCCAACACATCTGGATTTCGTTGGGTTTCGTTCCTCAACCCAACCTACTGCAAGGACTTCGCCTGCCCAAACGATGATCAAGGCCTGACGATGCTATCAAGACAAGGGAGAAGGACCGTGGAAGAATTGCTTGAGTTGCGCGCCCATATCGAACAGGGACGTTACGGGGAAGCCCTGGCATTGATTGGTGAAATGGAAGAAATGAGTAAAGACGATAAGTTGCACAAAATAGGAAGCTTTATTGAAATACTCCTCATCCATTTGATCAAAGAGCAAGCCGAGCAGCGAACGACAAGATCCTGGCAGGTATCCATCCAGAATGCTGTCGATAATATCAAGGACGTGAACCAACGCAGAAAGTCAGGTGGGTGGTACATTACCAACGAGGAACTACGGGAAGCCATAGATGATAGGTATCAGAGGGCTCTGCGGCGTGCTTCCCTGGAAGCCTTCGAAGGAACGCTCACCGAGGATCAACTGGCTGCAAAGATAGATCGCCAGTCCATTGAATCGACAGCACTGCAGATAATCAGCACCACTTGATTAAATTGAGCTCACGATTAAGGAAGTCGCCTGATGCCTTCTTTCGGTCCTGTTAAGAGAAAAGATCTGATCCGGCATCATCGATCTGGTTTTGGTGGGCAATATCAATGATTACCACCTGAGTGATTTGAGCAAAAAAACTGAACGCTATATCGGCCGCAAGATTCGATCTCTGGCGCTCACCCGTGCGGAGTTCGAGGCCATGGGGCCAGGTCTCATGAATCGCCCAAATTTGCTGATTTGGAAGAATGACAGTGGGCAAGAGCCTTAGGCAGAATCGATAGTTTCGATATTGGAGATTCTAGTTTGAGAGAATCAACGCAAAATGCCCCTAACAAACTAACTGTTGGCTTATTGGCTTAACAGTTGCTCGGCTGATTGAAGCGGCAAGCCACCTAATGCCCGCGTCGTGTGTGTTTTTTGTAACTTTGATTCTACTTTTTGCCGGCTGGATTCTTTACCGTCTGACCATGCCGATCCTGATGGAACCTATGAGCGCGTGAGGAGGGCTGGGGCCTCACGAAAGGATTTCTCGATGCAAAGCAGACAAAGGAAGATCCTGGGTATATTCGCTGATCAAGTGCGCAGCATGTATCCAAAGGCTCGCATATGGGCGTTTGGCTCTTACGTCGGAGGCGAGGCTACTGTCGAGTCCGATCTGGATATTTGCGTGGTCATACCTCAAATGCAACTCGACGACCGTCTTGTAATCAGCGATATAGCTTGGGAAGTTGGCTTTGCCCACGACTTACACTTGTCCACCATCGTAGTTTCTGAGGAAAAATTCGAACAAGGTCCTATTGCAGCAAGCCCCCTTTTGGAGGCGATACGAAATGAAGGAGTGGCGGCGTGAAAGTTGAAGGGCAACAGTTCCGTGAACTTTGCCTGTATCGATTGAGCCAGGCGGATGAAGCTGTTTCAGAAGCTTTGCTTTTACAAGAGGCCGGACATCATCGCGGAGCTGTCAATAGAGCATATTATGCAATGTTTTATGCGATTCAGGCTCTTGTTGTCCAAAACAAAGTCAGAGTGTCCAAGCATAGTGGCGTCATTTCCTATTTTGATCGCGAATTTATAAAACCAGGAATCTTTGACAAGAAATTCTCAAAATGGCTGCATCGACTTTTTGATCTACGTCAAGATGCAGATTATGGAGATCTATTTGAACCTTCGGAAGATCAATGCCGGCAAGCAGTAGAGCAGGCCAATCAATTCGTAATTCAAATCAAGGATTACTTTGAAAGCCAATCCGGTTGAAAATCGACCGCCACACGTGGGAATAGGCTTATGAAATTAACGCCCTTCAGGGCGGACCCTCAAGGATAACTTCACGCAGGCGCTAAGGAATGTTAGACTTTTTATTCTCTGCGCCTTTGCGTCTCTGCGCGGAAAAAACAAGAGTGAAGGCTTAATCCTAATCGGGTATAATTTGAGTTCATGGGGGAAAAAAAGGATTTGAATCATGCCGGCAGATTCGCACTCAGACCGCAGCAACGTCCGACTTGTCCGGGAGAGGTCAAAGGGGACCTTCTCCCTTTGGGAAAGGCTTAAGGAAGATCGCGCTCGGGATCGCGAAAGAGATCGATGCGGGCTACTGGCAAGAGTCATGGAAGCTCTCGATCAACTGAGTAGAGACTACAAGTGGCGGGAGGCCTATGTATTCGGGTCGCTCACCAGGCCGGGTCGGTTCCGTCCCGAGTCCGACGTGGATATTGCCGTAAGCGGGCTGAACAAATTTACTCTGTTTGCCTTTGTTGGCGACCTCTCCAGCTTACTTGGAAGATCCGTAGACGTGGTCATGCTGGAGGAATGTTCTTTTGCTGACACGATTGCTTCGAAAGGGATGAAATGGCAAAAGAGGGAGATTTAGCGGTTTTTCTTGCCGAATTTGATCACCAGACCGGGCAGATCGAACGGGTTTATTCCATCCTGACAGGGAAGCTTTCAAAGTGGGGATCGGACGAGGTGAATGCGGAACTGGTTGAGAGCGCCGGATACTGGCTTCATAATCTCTATTGTGCGTTTGAGGACCTGTTCAAGCTCATTTGCGGGTTCTTTCCCCCGGCCGTCTCTCGGCCGGGGGAAAAAAGATCAAACTCTGTGCCCTCCGTGTCTCTGTGGTGCAAATAAAAATTTCTGTCTAACGGACGGATCCAAAGGCAATATGGACAAATCAGCCAAAATCAGCGTGATCATCCCCGCTTTCAACGAAGAGCAAATCATCGGTAAAGTTGTAGCCGAAGTTTCAGAAGTGCTCGAATCATGTAATTTGAATTACGAAGTCATCGTAATCGACGATGGATCTGGGGACAATACCGCTCACGAAGCATCAAAAGCAGGCGCTCAAGTCTTCCAGCATCCTTACAACATCGGCAACGGCGCCGCCATAAAAAGCGGCATTCGAGCGGCGCAAGGCGACATCTTTGTCTTTATGGACGGGGACGGCCAGCATGATCCCAATGATATTATCAGACTGCTGGAACACATTCCGGAATACGACATGGTGGTGGGCGCCCGTTCATTTGACAGCCAGGCAACCTTTGGCCGTGCCTTGGGGAATAAAGCCTTCAACTGGTTCGCATCCTATGTCGCCAAGTTCCGCATCCCGGATCTGACCTCCGGTTTTCGGGCTATAAAAGCCGACATTGCCCGCAGCTTCCTATATTTGCTGCCCAACACTTATTCCTATCCAACAACCATCACACTTGGCGTCCTGCGAAGCGGCAACAGCATCAAGTACCTGCCGATCCAGATGCAAAAGCGGCAAAGTGGGAGCAGTCAGGTAAAGATCATTCAAGACGGGGTGCGCTTTTTTATGATTATTACCCGCATCTGCACACTCTACTCCCCCATGCGCATATTTCTTCCCGTGAGTTTCTTCATGTTCGTGCTCGGAACATTGAATTACGCTGTCACCTATTTTACGAAGGGTCGTTTCACCAACATGAGCGCTTTGCTCTACATGACTTCCGTTTTGATTTTCATGATGAGCCTAATTTCCGAGCAAATTTGCCAAATGCGGTTTGAGCGCCGTGGCGCCGACCGGCCTACTACAAAAAGTTACCTAAAAGGTGATGGTACACAATCAGGTGCCGGAGAGTTAGAAAAACAATGAGTTCCATCGCTTTTAGATAAGATTGAACTCTTCGTCTATTTAAAAAAGTCGAGCACATTAGTTGGATTGCTTTTGAATCGAGGAATGGACCATCCCCTATATTTATCTGAAAAGTACATCTAACGCCACGCTCCCCCAGTTTCTTGAGTACCGACGGTAGCCTGAGTTTGTTAATTCATCGATGATTAATGGAATACGCAAAAGCCTGGAATTGGGCATAGATGCTCGTGCTTGTAGATGTCTTAATTTTTTTTCTAGAAGGGAAAGATTCTTTACGATACCTGCGCTATTGGATGAGTTTATAAGGCGGCTATGGGCTGCCTTATATTTTGACAGTTCGAGCTTGTAGTAATCATCCCTGTTAACTTTAAGTGCATCAAAGACTTGCCTTCCTATCCATTTTTGTTTTCCCCCTAGATGATTACTAGGATGCTGTCGATATTTCATCATAGGTTCAGCGATAAAATCAAGAAATGATAATGCAGATATCATCAACGCAATCCATGCGTCATGGAACCAGAAATCTGGGATAGGAGAAATAACAGATTTAAAACGTGATCTGAACATTAGTGTCGCACCGGTTACGACATAGTGTTTGAGCAAAACGATCAAGGCATTACCGCTTCTGACCATTAGCTGTTCTTGTGGAGTGAATTTTGTTTTATCCCACATACCATATCCTAGGCTCCGTAAAGATCCATCTGTAATTTCAGCGTTAGTGAATACTGCGCCCAACTCAGGCCTTTCGTTGAGCAACCTTTCGCATCGTTCCAATTTATGGGGATGCCATACATCGTCCTGGTCCGATAGCGCGATTAGATCACCAGTGCATAACCCTACTGCCTTATCAAAATTTCTGGTTGGACCAAGGCGGTTCCTGTTTATGAAAATTCTTACAGTAAATGGCGAACTTCTGGAAAATGCTTTTATTATGCTAATGGTCTGGTCAGAGGAGCCATCATCACAAATGATCACTTCATCCGGTCGCCGCGCTTGCCGCAGAAAACTCGTCAGTTGATCATTAAGATGCCTAGCACCATTAAAGGTGCACAAAGCTATAGAGATTTTGTTGTTCTTCATCACGGCCCGTTGTTGAGCTGGCAAGATTCCCGGTCGCCGCTAGATAAGAAGTGCCAGCATACTTTTAAAGCTTGCTCTTTTAGATCAAATTCATTGAGCACGTTCAGTTTTGAAAGATAGTGTTGCCTTGCCCTGCCTGCCCTTTGACTGTTTCTTCCAGTTTCAACTTTGATCTTTGCAACCTCATTTCTATTTCCGTGATCTGCCCTCAGTTACTTAAAGCACTTAAGCTCAGAACTATTGTTCCCAGAATTATTAGATTATTAATGTCTGTCTCGCACAAGGGCAAGAATGTCCTTTCTTGAAAAAAAGTATAGACGTAGTCCAATAAAACTGGAAAATTTTGTGAGACACAAGAAAAAACTCTTTTTGACACTATGATAATAGGCTAATCAGAGCAAGCTTTGAATGAGCGTTTTGCTTATGGTCCAATTTTTGCTAGAATTTTAACCCGCTCATGTTAAATTGTCATTTCGAGCCAAAGGCGAAAAATCTTACCCTCATAAGTGCTTGATGTAACAGATTCGACATTCCTCTCCGATTCGTTCGTAATGACAAGAATGGCATTTCGGGAAAGCCTCCTAGGAAATATCTCCATGGATTTTTTTCGACTTGGTATGCATGGATACAATTTTCTTAAGTACTGTTGCCCTCTTAAAGGCTATCGGAGAAATCCAGCAGAACTCCATAGTTTTGTGCTAGAGTTCGTCCACCATGAAAAAGGAATTCAAGTCCTGTGATCGCAAACAGATGCTTTTGCTCCCTTGCTCCTTACTGGAATGATGTCCGAAAATGCGCCGTAAATTTAATCGTGGGTGTGGGCCGAGGAACTTGATCTTTCGAACATTTATAATCTACCAGAGATATTGCTCTGGTCAGTCGTTGAATGATTAGGAAATGATAGTCTCTTTTCTTTTTTACGCCTATTGCATCGGTGTTACCAGATCTCGACAAAACGACAAAAAGCTCATGAAGAGATTAACTTCCGAATGACTACTACCACCAGTTGGAACCCCGAATATTGCTTGGGTTGTGTGTTCAGTTTCAACACGGGGGGGCACCACTGCGCTGGGGAAGAGAGATTAATCATGACGCATAATCAACTGGATTTATTGACGAAACGATATGGCGGATCATTCTATATTTTTTATCCTGAAAGGTTTGTTGCCAATTTGGAGGAGTTCAGGAATGAATTAAAAAGTCACTATCCAAATACAAAAATTGCTTATGCCCTAAAAGCGAACTATATGCCTCCATTAATCAAGCTCCTATATGCAAATGATCACTGGACTGAGGTCGCATCGAGGATGGAGTACGACATTGCCCGCTTATATCTCCAAGGCGGAAATATTATCTTCAATGGTCCATGCAAAACTACTGAAGATATTGCTGTAGCTACTAGTGAGGGTGCAATGGTCAATATTGACTCCATCTCTGATATTAAATCTTTATCCAAATTTTCTTACACCCGACAAGAAGTTCATGTGGGAATCAGGGTCAATTTTGATATAGGGACAGGACCCTCGCGATTCGGATTTAACTATGAAAATAGTGATTTTGGGCGGGCACTGGACAAATTGAGCCACCTTGCTAATGTGAGGGTAATTGGCATTCACTCCCACTTTACTACCCGTGAGAGGAGCTTGGAGTTATTTGAACGAAGAGTGAAAGGGATGCTACAGATTTACAAATCAATGCACGGTAGGGAATCTGTAAAATATGTAAACATCGGTGGTGGGTTCTTTGGTCCCATGTCCAGTGCTGCAAAGCAAAGACTTTCAGTTGCCCCACCATCTTTTGCTGAATATGCTGCAGTAATCGGTAGGCTGTTTTCTGACCACTACGGCGAAAATGGCCCAACATTGATTGTGGAACCGGGGATATCCGTGGTTGCCGATTCAATGGATTTTGTTGTGCGCATTTTAGACAAGAAGAGTGTGGCAGACAAAACTTATTTGCTGGTTGATGGGAGTATTAATAATCTTTATCCGACAGGATCAAAATACTTACCGGACTTTAGCTTGATAGAGTCCGGCACCCATAGGGGCGACAAATATGATGTCGTTGGATACACATGTATGGAGCATGACATTCTGTTGGTCGATGTAGAAATCAGAGGCGGTCCAGGTGACTTTATAGTTTTTCACAATCGAGGAGCATATTCTAATGTTTACAAGCCTCCTTTTATCAGGGCAGCACCGCCAATAATTGGAGTCAACGGAGAAATTTATTCCCGGCAACAAACTTACCGGGATGTTATCTCTACTTTTGAGGTCAATTAGCCCAAATGAATGTACTTCTTAGCACCATTGGACGACGTTCCTACATAGCTGAGTATTTTCGCGATGCATTGACTGGTAGGGGTTTGGTTGTCGGTACAACTGACAGGCATTCCCTTGATTCAGAGTTTACAGTTGGTCTGCTGAGTTGCGACAGACGTTATATAGTCCCATCGCTAGATTCGTCATTATACATCAATTCGATTTTGGATATCTGTGGCAAGGAAAGAATTAGTATACTCTGTAGCTTATATGATCTGGATTGCCACATTCTTTCGGATCATGTGGAAAAATTCGAAGAAATCGGGGTTGCTGCATTTATTCCATGTAGATCAGTCAGCGACATATGTTATGACAAGTTAAATACTCATAAATTCTTGAAGGAGGCCGGCTTGGGTACACCTGCCACTTTCCAGAACATATCTGATTTTCTGGATTCTGGCATAAGTTACCCTGTTGTCGTGAAGCCTCGTTTTGGGTTTGGTAGCCTGAATATGTACTTTGCGCGGAACGATCGTGAATTGTCTGCATGTTTTGATCGGGATGTTCATATCATCCAGGCAGCGATACGGGGAGAGGAATACAGTTTCGATATTTTTAATGACTGTGAAAAGAGGGTTCTTTCTTGTGTGGTTAAGCGCAAGTTGCGTATGCGTGCTGGGGAGACGGACCAGGCAATTACGGTAAAAGATCCAAACTTGTTGGAATTAGGTGTTCATATTGGCGAGTCACTAGGACATGTTGGACCGCTTGATGTGGATTTCTTTGTGACCGAAAAGGAAATTCTAATTCTTGAGTTCAATCCTCGCTTTGGAGGTGGTTACCCTATTTCCCATGCGGCTGGGGCGTGCTTTCCAGAATTGATGGTCGAAATTGCGTTAGGTAAAAGACCCAAGTCAATAATCGGTAACTATAAGGAAGACATAGTTATGGTCAAAGAAGCCCGGGCAGTTACTTTGACCCTTGATGTTATAATGGAGGGGTGCCAAAGGATTTCGAAGGTCTGATATGATACAAGATATCGCGAAGAGAACTTTGGACTTCCAGCGAAATACTTTGCTCGAGGATTTGCTGATAGGATTAAATGCTGAACTGCAACCTGCGGAAGAAAATTTGGTTGCCAGATATCTGGATCAGACAACCCCATATCCTGTCATATTAATAATGGGACCTTTGAGGAGCGGAACAACACTGTTTATTCAGTGGTTGGCGAACACAGGGCTGGTCTCGTACCCAACTAATCTGCTAAGCCGCTTTTATCAAGCGCCGATAATTGGGGCTAAAATTCAGTTGCTGCTCAGCGATCCCCGCTACAATTTTCGCGATGAACTTGGCGAATTTGCTCAGCAAGCTGAATACAAATCAGAGAACGGCAAGACCAAAGGCGTGCTGGCTCCTAACGAATTTTGGTACTTTTGGCGTCGCTTTCTTGCAGAACCGGAACGCGATGTCTGGACAAATGATGAATTGCGGCAAAGCATGGATACCAAAACCATGATGGCTGAATTGGCTGGTATGATGGAGATTTTTAAAAGACCCTTCGCTGCAAAAGCTATGCTGTTCAATTACAACATCCCGTTTCTTGATTCGATTTTTGAGAAAGTGCTGTTTGTGCGACTCAAACGCGATCCCTTAACCAATGTGGCTTCAGTGCTTGAAGCTAGGAAACGTCAACTGGGTAGTGAATCAGAGTGGTATTCCTTCAAAATTCCAGAGTATGAGAGGTTGCAGGGCCTTGACTCCATTACCCAGGCAACAGGCCAAGTTTACTATATTAACAAAGCCGTTTCCGATGGAATAGCAAAACTGGCACATCATCGCAAGTTGGTTGTGCAGTATGAGGATTTCTGCGTGAAACCGCATTCTGTGTTCTTGCAACTGCTGGACAAATTGGGCAAGGAAAACAGTAGATTGTACACAGGACCTGAAAAATTTGAGATTACACGTGGAGGAAAGATCCCGCAGGAAGCTGAGATTAGCCATGCCATATCTATCTTTGAGGCAATGTCTGTATCAAAATAAGTGCATGCCTTCTTATTACAGCTATTATAACAATCACAACACCTACATCGGCAATCGAACATGAGCATTACAAAGAACACCATCGCCAACTATGTAGGTCAGAGCTATGTGTCGCTGATCGGCATTGTGATGCTGCCGTTCTACTTGCGTTATTTAGGTGCTGAAGGTTACGGACTCGTAGGCTTTTTCATTGTGATGCAGGCTTGGCTTCAACTACTAGATATGGGCATGTCTCCTACCTTGGCAAGGCAGGTGGCACATGAACGGGGTGCCGGAGAAGAAGAACAGCTGGTAGATCTCAGGTCCTTACTGCGTAGCATAGAGCTCATTTTTTTCGTCCTTGGTGCTTTCATGGTCCTGGGTGTCTGGTTATTTAGTCCCTGGATCGCTGCTGAATGGATAAATGTGCAGAAGTTGCCGCTAGCAGAAGTTGCCTATTGCATTACACTTATGGGGATGATGGTGGGGTTGCGTTGGTTCGCCTCCCTTTACCGAAGCGGCATCCAGGGATTGGAATGGCAGGTTTGGCTCAACGGTGCAAACATCGTATTCGCCACTTTACGTTATGTGGGTGCTTGGGTGTTGTTGCTTTGGATAACGCAAGCACCGCGGCATTTTTTTGAGTTCCAGCTACTCGTCGGCACTGCAGAGTTGGCAGTCATGGCAATTCGATTCTACAGTGGCCTGCCGTATGTGAGGAGGGTAGGGGTTTTCGGATTTTCTTGGGCCACCCTCAAACCAGTTTTGCCCTTCACTGCAGGAATTGCCTACGCCTCCCTCATTTGGGTGCTACTTACTCAGTTGGATAAATTGATCCTTTCCCACCTGCTTCCATTGAGACAATATGGTTACTATGCCTTGGTGACAGTGATAGCCGGCGGTGTCCTCAGTTTTTCCAATCCTATTAGTCAGGCACTGTTGCCGCGGATGACAGCATTGCTGGCGGAAGGAAGGGAAGCAACCATGCTTGCCCTTTACCGCAAGGCTACCCATTTTGTCGTAGTGCTGATGTTTCCACTGACTGGAACAGTCGCGTTATTTTCCAGAGAATTACTGTACGCGTGGACGGGCGACCGCATTGCGGCCGACTGGGCTGGGCCTGTTCTGACTTGGTTCGTGCTAGGAAACGGTCTTCTCGCCCTGGCCTCTTTTCAGTATTATTTACAATTCGCCCATGGCAAATTAAAGCTTCACGTGCTGAGTTCAACTGTGAACGCCTTCTTGCAGGTACCTTTCCTTATCTATGCAGCATATGTATATGGTGCAATGGGCGTGGCAGTTTCGTGGTTTCTTATTCGAGTGGTTTCATTCTCTCTCTGGTCAGCGATCGTGCATCACCGTTTTGCACCAGGTATTCATTACAAGTGGCTGATGGAGGATATCACCCCGATGTTTGCGATGACGTGCTTCACACTATTCTCTGCAAGTAGCCTGAAAGGAATGATCGGGATGGCGGGACGGCTAGAAGCTTTTGTACTTGTGGTGTGCATAGGTACCTTGGCGCTATTATTAAACATGGTGTTTTCGGGCGCCTGTCGGGAAAGCGTTTTAAAAGCTATCAGATATTCGGGAGTGTAGGAGCGTGGGTCAAAGAAGCGAATGGCAGATAACAGAAGAATGGGGTGGCCATGATAAACCCCTTGTAAGTGTCCTGTGCCTGACCTACAACCATTCGAAATATATTCAGGATGCAATCAATGGGTTCTTAATGCAAGAGACTGATTTTCCATTTGAAATCATCATTCACGATGATTTTTCTACGGATGAAACCCCAGAGATTGTAGAAACTTATCGTCTGCAATACCCGAATTTAATTAAGTACATTGTTCAAAATGAAAATCAATACTCCAAAGGGAGAAGAATAATTGAAGTTGCAACACCCCTTGCGAGGGGGAAATATATTGCCCTGTGCGAAGGCGACGATTATTGGACTGACCCTCTGAAGCTTGCAAAGCAGGTGAGCTTTTTAGAGCAGCATCATGATTACGTTATCGCATACCATCGATCTCAACCGTTTGATGACACAGGAGATTTTTCTGTTGATTTCGGGGGAGAGACAAGTGATCTGACATCTTTCGAACTGCAAAAAACGGTTAGATCCATTTATACCTTGACGGCCTGCTTCAGAAACGTAATCAAAGATTTTCCTCCTGAATTTTCAACGGCAAGATTTGGTGATATGTTTCTTTGGTCACTGCTTGGGCAGTATGGGAAGGGCAAATACCTGGAAGGCATAACTCCGGCAAAGTATCGCGTGCATCAAGACGGCATTTTTTCTCTCAAGAGCTTGCAAGTTAAATTTGAAATGCTGTTAGCCACCCATGCCGCGCTTTTTGCATATTACTCAAGGATTGGGGATCATAAGCTCGCATCTCATTTTAAGTTTATGACCTTTAAATCTTGTATTCTTGCGTCTGTTTCTGCTGGACGTGGATCGTCTCTTCTTCATATTGCCGTTAAGACTAAACGAAAGATAACAAGGCTTTTTGGTTAGTAGTACAACGAAACTTCCACTTGCAATGTCATTTCGAGCGAAGTGAGAAATCTTTGCTGAGAGCTTGCACCCTGAAGATTCCTCGCTTCGCTCGGAGTGACAAGAACGGTAATCTCTGGTTGTAGCGTTAGTATAATTAAGCCATAAGGATGATAGGACTAAGGACACACGAGTGAGATTGTCGAGACTTCTACTGAGACTTATTGCTTGCGCTTACATCCGACCTCACCGATACTGTTGTGTGTGCGAAAGTTTTATCGGAAGGTTTCTTCCATATCGAGGGGGCTCGTTACGAAGGCCGCCCCTTATGGTAGCACTCGATGTAATCGGCAGTGATGTAGATAATTTTTCTTGTCCCAAGTGTGGTTGTCATGATCGTGAGCGCCATCTGTTTCTCTATCTGAGACGAATGGGTATCCTGGAACGATTTCATGGTGGCAGTATACTACATTTTGCGCCTGAACCCTGGTTGAGGGTTCTTATTGAGAGACAAAATCCCGCAATCTACATAAGAGCTGATTATTCCCCCGCCGCATTTGACATCCAAAAGATCGACATGTTATCAATTCCATATGCAGCAGGAAGTTTTGATTTTGTTATCGCAAACCACGTTCTTGAGCATGTCTCGGGAGCTGAGGCAGCCCTTTCAGAAGTGCAGCGAGTATTAAAAGTGGGGGGGTTAGCTATCCTCCAGACCCCGTACAGCCCAAAATTGGTAAAGACTTTTTCTGACCCTGGGATAGACACCACACAAGCCCGCCGCCAAGCGTACGGTCAGGAGGACCATGTCAGACTATTTGGAATGGATATATTTACCATGATAGAATCGGTTGGGTTTAGCAGTCGTGTCGTGAGGCACAATGAAGTATTAAATGATTTTGATGCAAGGCGGTTTGGAACTAATGCTGACGAACCGTTTTTTTTATTTGAGCGTCTGTCATGAGAATTGCCCCTTTCACATGATCTATTTTCCTTTCGAGCAGCATTTACCATCTAAGCTGAGTGTGAAAACATCGTCAATGGCCGAGATAAAAGATACCAACGGAGTCCAAAACCTCAAGAGAGAGAGGGAGGAACTCTAGCAAATGTCCTGTTCAGATCACCACTACGATCTAGGAAATGTTTCAGAGTTTCAAGCAGACCCAATCTACGTCACACGGCCTTTCCTTCCACCTTTGGACGAGTTCCTCCCGTATCTTGAACAGATATGGCAGCATAAACGATTGACGAACAACGGGCCGTTTCATCGGCAGTTGGAGCAAGAGCTGTGCCGATACCTTGGCGTTAAACATCTGGCACTTTTCACCAATGGCACAATTGCGCTGGTCACGGCCCTTCAGAGTCTGCGGATTACTGGTGAAGTGATCACCACTCCATATTCATTCGTGGCAACTGCTCACTCCCTCCTCTGGAATAAAATCAGGCCGGTTTTTGTGGATATCGATCCACTTACCATGAACCTCGATCCAAAAATGATCGAGGCTGCGATAACACCGCAGACGACCGCCATTCTCCCCGTTCATTGTTACGGGAACCCCTGCGATGTCGAGCGGATTCAGCAGATAGCCGATATCTACGGACTGAAAATTATCTACGATGCCGCCCACGCTTTTGCGGTCAAATACAAAGGTCGAAGCCTACTCAACCACGGCGATCTCTCGGTTCTTAGTTTTCATGCCACCAAGGTGTTCACTACCTTTGAGGGTGGCGCCATTGTTTGCCCGGATGAAAAGACCAAAAAAAGAATTGATTTCTTGAAGAATTTTGGCTTTGCGGATGAAGTCACTGTGATGGCGCCTGGCATCAACGGCAAGATGAATGAGATGCAGGCCGCTTTGGGATTGCTGCAGCTCAAATATGCTAACAAGGCCATAAATCGGCGCCGGCAGATTGATCTCCAATATCGAAAGTATCTGACGGGTGTTCAGGGTATTAATCTGCTGAAGGAACCGGAGGAGACCGAACGTAATTATTCTTACTTTCCAATCTATGTCAATCAGGATTATCCTTTAACCCGGGATGAGCTTTATGACCGTCTTAAGAAAAAGGGCATTTATGGTCGCCGGTATTTCTATCCGCTGATCAGCAGAATGCCAATGTACCGCGGCCTCCCCTCTGCTGCTGCTGACAACTTGCCCCAAGCGGGGCGAACAGCACAACAGGTTTTGTGTCTACCAATTTATCCTGATCTCAATGATGACCAAGTGTCTTCAATCGCCTCTGTGATAGCTGGGGAACGTTAGACTTCATGCTCTGGTTTAGTTAAAAAACATTTTATGGCTTTAGCGACCCAGTATCCATCATTCCCGCATTCCTTTTTCCGGAATCCAGCGGCCCCGCCCCGCCTTTGGACGGGGTTGGAACTAAAATGAAACTAATGAAGTTTCATAAGAGGAAAATTATTCTGGGGATCCATTTGAAAATTGTCGAGAATTCAGCGGTTTAAAGCCCCGCAAAGGATGCTCATGCCTGCTCCATCGAGTCCTTCGGCAAAACAATCAACGGCATCTGTGACGAAATAGCTGCAAATTTCGTCGAATCATAATTTCTAAATAATTGCAGGCAGTCCATGTTTGATCAGCATATGCAATTTGTGTGGAATGGGCCTGACCACGGAACAGAAATCCTTCACCGAAATACGATTTCGGTTTTGAATTTCCCGACGGAGATGAAATAATTCCTTTCTTTCTCGCCAGATTTGTTTCATTGAGGCTAAATATATTAAATTTAATATGTCTAGATTTTTCTTCACAGAGGCAAGAAGAACCCCTTCGAAAAGCAACAATAAAATATGCAGTGGCAATATTATATACAATAAAGGGTTAGGGTAACACGACAATATCACATAGAGCCTATTGCGCTCGCTTAAAGCACGTCTTCTCAGGGTAGTAGAAAGTCTGTTTGCGACCACCTTGCCACCTCCTAGGCTTTGTCCGACCCAGTGTTTGTATCCAGACTCTGGAATCGCCTCGACAGGATACCCATAGAGTCTAGTACGACAGCAGATGTACATATCTTCATGCATTGTATGGAACCATTCCGGAAACCCGCCTATTTTGTCCCAGAGAGCTTTCGGTATCCAAAGACATGCACCCAGGACCATGCCGACACTGGTAAGCTTTAAATTCAAGTTGGGGATGCTGTTCAAAAAGGGATCAAAAAATATACCAAAGTCAATTAGCTCGCCTGTTGAAGCATCGTACTGGCGAAGGCCGAGAACAGCAGGTTCCTTTTGCTCCTCCGCATGTTCGTAAAATTTTCTTAAGGCATCAGGGTGAAGCATGGCATCATTGTTCAGAAGTAAAATGTATTGACCCTTTGCCCTCGCAACCATTCGATTGTTACTGACGCAAAATCCTACATTGTCTCTGCTGGCTATCAAGACTACATCATGAAAATTGTTTTCTATAAATTCGACCGACTGGTCCGTAGAAGCATCGTCATGAATAATAATCTCGACCGGGAAATCACAATCCTGCCTGATCACAGAATTTAAGCAATCTTCAAGGACTCCAATCCCATTATAATTGGCGATACAAACTGAGCAGACCGGTGGATCCGAATTCCTTTTCGTACTTGCTGCCTCGTCTTTCATGCGAAATTTCCAACACTGGTCAACCTGAAAAAACTAACAGGCCCCCCGCTATCCTTTATGCAATCGAATAGTCCTGACTAGACTGTTTAAAGATCTGAGCACCCGCTTTATTTCGTCAAGATCCCTCATATGCTTTAAAGTTTGCCAAACAAATGCCAGTCTGAAGTAGAACTCCCGGTATGCTCTGGCGAGGATATTTTTCAGATCCTCTCTTCCCATGTCGATGGTTTTAACGACTGGACCGTAAGTCATGTCGAATTCTCTGAAGCTCTTCACCAGCAATAAATTATTCTTTTTGGCATAATCATACAGAGAAGTTCCCGGATAGCACATACTGATAGAAAACTGTACCTGATCCGGGGACAGCCTCTTAGCCAATTGAATGGTTTGCTCCACGCTTTCTTTACTATCGTAGGGAAAGCCAAACATAAATCCACCAAGAGCCTGAATGCCGTGCTTTTTTACCAACCTGACGCCGTCCTCGATCTGCTTAATCGTCAAACCCTTGCGGATACTGTCGAGGACTTCCTGCGAACCGCTTTCAACTCCGAGTCGAATCATCTTGCAACCGCTCGTTTTCATCTCGGAGAGCATTTCATCATCAAGATTGTCAACCCGCCCGTTGCAGGTCCAGATCAAGCCAGCATCCAAATCTCGGAGTTTTTGGCAAAACTCAATGACCCTCGCCTTGTTGGTTGTGAAAGTCCCATCATCGACGTTCAGTTCTTTCACACCGTAGCGATTTACCAGGAAGCGGATTTCCTCGATGACATTATCAACACTGCGAAATCTTTGTTTGTGGCCATACATGCTTTGGGGCCAAAGGCAAAAGCTGCAATGGTAGGGACAGCCGCGCGATGTCATCATATTCATGAAGGGCCGGCGAGAGTACCAAGCCTCGATGTACCAACCCCAGGGAACAATATCGCGGTTGGGGAAAGGCACACTATCCAGGTCGTGCTCGAACTCGCCGTCTCCATTATCAGATATTCCATTGCCATTTCGATATGTGATCCCAGAAACCGCCTCCAGATCATCCAAGTTCGAAACGACACGAGCTATTTTGGTGTCAAACTCATGCCGGATCACTACATTGATTGCAGGACACTCTTCCAAAACAGATCGATGGAAATACGTCGCATGGGGCCCACCCACGATGACCTTCGCCCTGGTCGTCTGTTTCAATTGAGTAAGGTTTGCGTAGTCCGCCTCAATTGACGGCGTGGTGGTTTCCATGAAGATCGCATTGGGTTCTGCTCTTCGAGCCTCTATAAGGGTCTGATTCATATCATAATCTTGGATGACGGAGTCGATGTAGGACACCTCATGGCCGGCGCCAATCAGCTGAGATGCGCTGTAAGCCAGGAAAATGGGATATTGGAGATATTTATCACTTCGGTGCTTGATAATCCGATTCTGTGACCTTGTACCGTAACCCTTTCCCGGCCAGGGTGGATTGATGATCAGGACTTTCATACAGGTTTCCTGTTGAATTTTGAATGCATAAAGCCAGCGCTCTGCAACACGAAGCTGCTCAGCAAGAGCACAACCACAAGGGGAAATTTCTTGTCATGGCAACTGCATCTTAGCACATTCTTTGTGGACCAAAGTCTCAGGTCTATAAAGTCTATCTTTCTTTGCACCTTCTGCGAAAAAAGGTAACTGCTTATGCCCCTCTTAAATTGCCATTTGGCAAAGCTAGAGATTGAATCCCGTGCTGCATGATACGCTATCACATCTGGGCAATATCTAATTCTGTAACCAAACTTGGTTAACTTGTAAGCCAGCAAGCTGTCTTCACCCCCAGCATAAGGAAATGACTCATCAAAACCCCCCACCTTTTCAAAGACATCTTTCTTGATAGCAAAATTACAGGAGCTCAAACTGTTGGTGAATCCTTCCTCATCAACTCTCCAAATTTTGTCAAATCCTAATGAACCACCTGCCGGAAATCCAAGAGCGGAAATCGAATCTCCTAATATAGTCGACGGCAGAAGAACCAAACGACCCATAACAGAATCCGTTCCGTTCAGAGCGAAACAACTTGACAGGTTCTTAAGCCAGTTGGGCGCTACCTGGCAATCACTGTCAGTAAATACCAGGATTTCCCCCTGTGCCCGGCTTGTCCCAATGTTCCTGCAACTTGCCGGACCTCTATTGGTAGGGCACTGAATCACCTCGCATTGGTAGTCCCGCGCTACTTGTGCAGTGGAATCACTAGAGGAGTCATCGACGATGAAAATCTCAAATTTAGTTTCATCGGTTTGCTTGAATACCGAATCCAGTAGGTCGGGGAGTGTTTTTTCAGCATTATATGCGGGTACGATGATCGAAAATTGCATTGTCATTCACCGATATCGAGCTTAAACCGATATCCATTTGCTCCATCATGCCGGCTGACAGCTAACGTCTTAGATTTCTTGTTAATTCCTTGTAAAATCTCCTCTATTGTGCTTCTCTGAGGGCAACCTGGGTACAATGCCAAGACATTCTGGAAAGAATGCAACGCTTCTTGATTTCTACCAGCAGCCATAAGGAAAAATCCCAGCCCCAACCAACCCTTGGCGTATTTCGGATCAAACTCTAACGCCCGCCTTGCCGAACTTATAGCTTGTTCCGGTTCTTTCTTTTCGAGATGATACCAAGCCATCAAAAGGTGCGCATCAGGATTTTTCGGCTGCAATCTGAGTGCTTCCTTTAGAAAATATTCTCCAATTCTCAAAAATGTTAACGGAAGACGTCGTTCCCTTACAGCATATGCAACGGCCATACAAAACCGGAAAGGAGAAAAAGGATGGTGGATATATTTGTCCGAAAAACTCCACTTCTCACCTTGCTCCCTGTTCAGTTCGGCGTTTTGCTGTATTTCCAGCAGAAGTTCGTTCGCTGTTTTCTGGTTCGAGTTTATTGCATCAGCATCTTGAAGAAGAACCTTGGCGTAATCTGCTTCACCGAATTTAAAGAATAGCTTTGCCAGTCGTATTTTCAACTGCTCACCATGAAGGTCTTTATCATCAGTGCTGTCAAGATCGATAGCTTCCTCCCCCGCTTGCTTAAACAGCCTGACAAGCATGCCCGAGATAAGTTTTTTATCATAAAAAGAGGCTCCCGCATGCTGTGCGACTTTCAAGCCTGATAAAGCTGACTGGTAAGCCTTCTCCAACTGCCCAGCTTGTCTATAAGCTTCAGCCAACTGCAGGTAAAAATTTGGCAACGATTTTCCATCAAAGTCTTCCGGGCGATCTTTCAACAGCTCTTCAGCACGCTCAGCCGCCTCTTTCGGCTTTCCAAGACCGACCAAACAGCTTACTATAGCACTTGCGGCCACCATGTATTTCTCTCGATAAGGTTTACCGACCGAAATCGCGATTTCAGCCTCTTTAATTGCCTCATCGTACTTGCCACTTCTCCCATAGGCAACCGCTAAGTTGGCATGCGCCCTTGGGTTACCAGGCGCTTTCTCGACGGCATCCTGGTTGAAGGAGACAAAACTTTGCCAGGCTTCGTTCCGCTGAAAAGTCAGTAGAGTCAGAACAGAAGCAATTATAAAAAAAGCACTCCAGGACACCTTGAGAAACTCGGAAGAATTCAATTTGCCTAGCAAGCGGCCCAAAATCCACACGCAAGCCACAACAATAAACAGAAAAAAACCAATAGATGGCAAATAAAGTCTATGTTCAAAAACCAACTCCAAAGGAACAACCGTTGATTCAATAATCAGGTTGAGGAAGAACCATATCCCACCGTAGGTTATCAGCGGGAATCTGCGCCGATATCGGAAGGTGGCGAACAATAAAATCGATAATAAGACAATTGCAACAATTGTTGTTGGGGGATTAAACAGCGAAGTGGAAACCGCCACATCGTGTTCGATCGACAGTCTCGAAGGAATTGGCATGAGCAGCAGCCCCATATACCAGATAACGACGCGAGCTTCCGTAAGCAAACGCTCCGATAGGCTAAAAGACCTAGTCGCATAACCGGCGGTCACTTTCTCGAAAACACAAAATCCCAGGTATAGAGCGACAGGGAAGCCTATCACGATGATTGCGCAGAGTTTTCGTTTGTTTTTGCGTAACTTATTGGTCACGCTCAGCAATAAGTCGGGACTGAAGAACCATGTTTCGGTGGCAATCAACATGACCGGCAGCATTGCCGAGTTTTCTTTAGAAAATATGGCTCCCAGAGCGGATAGAAAGCTTGCTATAAAATAAGCCCTGGATCTTAATCCGAATCCAAGTTCTGTCTGGTTCCGGCGCCCAACAACATAGAATAGTATGGTCAAAACGTAAAATAGCGTTTGGATAGAAGCCATGCGCTGCACAAGATATGTCACTGCATTGGTTTGCACTGGGTTTAGTGCCCAAAAGGCCGAAATCCAGACAGCGTAAGAATATGGAAGTATTTTAGGGTTGAGTTCCGCAGACTTTGATTTGATTTCAAGCAGCTGCAAAATCAGCAGAAAGATCGATAAGGCACATAAAATGTGGATTAACAGGTTCGTAATGTGAAAATAAATGATTTCTCCCTCTCCCAACCGGTAGTCGATGGCGAAAGTGATGAGTGGAACCCATCTTTCCCAGCCAAAGTTAGTTTGGGAAAGTGAGATGAGATTCTGGACGGATAGTTCATCCACATGTATTTTCTTTTCTTCTACAAAGGAGTGGTAGTCGTCCAGTACTGGTGGGGAGTAAAAAGTGTTGCAATAAGAAGAGTAGATTAGGAGTATCAGTAAAAAAAGTGAAATGATAGCAATGGACTGCTGGCTCAAGGTGGGGAGTTTAATTTTCATCATTGAGATGTCATTGATAAAAGGGGGCTGGGGTGCATTTGGTTCAGCCACTCAAGCCCCCATAATGTCTAATGATAATTATTGCAGCCCTAACCTTTCAGCAAGGGTCCCTGCATAGGTCCAATAGAGTTTATTTCCTTGTGCATCCCTGTTCGCCACTGCATGAAATGTAGCCTCAGCAGTGCTGCCAAGCGCTTTAAGGGGACTTTTTGTACCTTGAGTCGCCGATACCTGGACAGCGCAATACAAATTAGGGTCGGTCCAACTGAATTTTACATATTTCGTATCCGCATCAGCGGTGTAGTTTGCCAATGCGGTACCCGCCATTCTAGGCATAGTGCCAGAGACCGCAAACGCTGTCGAGATATTGGTCTCTACAGAATGCACTCCAGGTATAACCAAGGCGGTCAGCCTGGCTTTAGCGACATACCTTTGATAGTAAGGCACGGCCACCGCAGCCAAAATGCCGATGATGGCGACCACGATCATCAACTCAACCAGGGTAAAACCTTTGCTTTCCTTCATTTTGATAAACATGCGATTCCTCCTTTTCATTCATCAACATTTGCACTCCTGATTCCATCGGAACCATAATTACAATAAATTACTATTTGATTACCCCCCTCCTTTCACCCCAAATTGAATATTCGGGCCGCCCTCTCCTCTTAGCGATTTTAAGTGGTTGTAAATTCCTTCATGTTTGGAGCAATTCTTGTGCCGCCTTATATAATTTTGAATTTTTAGTTTTTAGTTTTGAATTTCAACTTCCTGGCTTTTAGCGAAGCCACTACAAGATACCTTGACTATTCAACACAGAGACACAGCGCGGCATAGCCGCAGCCAAAAGCTCAAAGCTCAAAGCAATTGTTTGGCCAGCAATAACAAACACTTACGAAAAAATCGTAACTTCTCAATAAGTGTGGGCAGGCATCAAGTTTGGAGCCTTTAAGTATCTCAGCTCTTGCATCAAAGTCTTTTCGTCATACCCGCGGAGGCGGTTATCCAGAGCGGCTTTCCTGGATTCCCGCTAGAAGCATGCGGGAATGACGGGCGAGCGACTCAGCGTCATGTGCCTACCGTTATTGAGAAGTTACAAAAAATCTTTGCACCCTATTGATATGATTGAAATTCACTTACCATTTTCTTCGTGCTCTTCGTGTCCTTCGTGGTTAAATCAAGTTTTGGTTGCGGCTAGCCGCGCTGTGCCTCTGTGATTCAATTTGATTGCATCCAGAGTCAAATGTTCAGGGCAAGTGACAAAAATTGTCAGTCAGCTGACATTCTGTGTCACGATTTGAGGGTCTAGTATTCAAGATCCGCTTTCGGTTGTTATTCATCTTGTGTGGGTTAGTTCGCTCGGGAAGATTTTTTGTTGCTCATACTCGCAATTTATGTAAAGATTCAACACATTAATATCTTCTAATGGACCGATTAGCTTGGGAAATCATAAAATGAAACCATTACTTTTATTTGCTGCTTTTTATTTGGCATTAACTATTACCTATCCCCCATGCTCGCTGTCGGCTGCAAATCCGAACACTGAAAAAACTATAGAGCAAGGAGACAGTCAAAGCTCTGACACAGGTTCCAAGCCGGAAGCTGAAGAAACGAGCCCAACGGCCTCCAAGACGTCCCCACCCTCCACTCTTTCCTCGGAAGCCCAGTCTCTCAGAGAGAAGGTTTCAAAGGAGCTGATGCAAAAAACTTTCACTTATGATTCGAAGCAGTTGGTCGATCCTTTCGTTTCTTTCATTAAACCGCCGGAGCAAGCGCCGCCGGAAGTCCCCGTCCTAAAGGAGGAGGAAGCGCTGCCACCAGAGCTTCAAAGGCCGCTGACGCCTCTGCAAAAAATGAACATCGGGGAAATCGCGAAGGGATTGAGAGCCATCGTCTGGGGCGGTCTGGGCAGGAAGGCGATTATCCAGGACGCGGCCGGCAAGGGGTACATCGTCAGCGTCGGAACGCCCGCTGCCGGGCCTACCGGAGTGATCGTTCAGATATTTGACGATCGGTTGATCATCCAGCAGGAGGTTTGGGATAGAAAATTGAAGCGGATGGTGCCGAAAAATGAAGTGGTGAAGCTGCGCAAGGGGAAGGAGCTCGAGGGCTAGGTGACAATTTTTGTCACCTGTCTGTATTAGCCGCAGATGAACGCTGATAAACACAGATTTGTTTTGTTTTTTATCCGCGTTTATCGGCGTGCATCTGCGGCTATTAGATGATGGTCTCATCGAGGGAGCAGCCTGGCATTTATCCTGATGATACCGCTGTTTGCTTGCCAAGCTTTGCAGAGCGCAAAGATGATTAACCGCAGATAAACGCAGATGAACGCAGATTTCTTTGGTTCTTATCCGCGCTTATCGGCGTGCATCGGCGGCTATTAGAATTGATGGCCTCAGCACAAAAAGACATTAGCCGCAGATTAACGCTGATGAACACAGATATTTTTTGCTTCTTATTATCGGCGTCTATCGGCGTCCATCCGCGGCTATTTGGTTATGGATAATATCACACAAAGAATTATCAGAGCTGCATATACGGTCAGCAACACGCTCGGGTCCGGGTTTCTTGAAAAGGTTTATGAAAACGCTCTGGCTCATGAACTCAGGAAATCGGGCCTGAACGTCGAGCAGCAGTTGCCGGTCAAAGTCTACTATGATGATGTTGTGGTGGGCGACTACTACGCGGATCTGGTTGTTGAGGGGAAAGTCATCGTGGAACTGAAAGCTGCCGGAGGAATTGACGATGCCCATCTCGCTCAGTGCATCAACTATTTGAAAGCAACCTGCTTCAAACTTGGATTGATACTCAATTTCGGCAGGCCAAGGGTCCAAATCAAAAGGGTGGTGAATGGTTATTAGCCGCAGATGAACGCTGATGAACGCAGATATTTTTTGTTTTTATCCGTGCTTATCGGCGTGCAGCCGCGGCTATTCGAATTGATGCGATCACCGCGGTAGCAACATGCCAACTATGCTGATGGTTCCGCTACTTGCTTGACAAGCGTCGCACGGCGCAAGGATGATTAGCCGCTGATTAACGCAGATTCACGCAGATGTTTTTTGCTTCTTATTATCAGCGTTTATCGGCGTGCATCGGCGGCTATTGAACTCGGTTGCGTTTACTTTCTACCCACTGTGGTTCGATCAGGGTTTCACGCCAGCATTGGCCGAGTCTTTGGATTTCGGCAAGAACAAGAACAGCAAGAGCATCACGGCTCCAATGCTGATAGCGCTGTCGGCGACATTGAATGCCGGCCAATGGTACTTGCCGAGGTAAACATCCAGAAAGTCGATGACTTCCCCCAGGCGCAGGCGGTCTATGAGATTTCCCACTGCGCCGCCGAGAATCAGGGCAAGGGCGATCTTCGCCCATTTGTCTTCTTTCTTAAGCCCCCTGTAGACATAGAGTATCACACCAATGCCGATCAAACTTACTGCAACAAAAAAGATTTGGCGCCCGCTTGAATAGCCGCCCGCCAGAAAGCTGAAGGCTGCTCCAGTGTTGCGAACATGCACCAAGTTGAAAAAACCAGGGATGATAGCCACCAACGAATATAGGGGGAGCAGTTTCACCACCAGGATTTTGGTCAGCTGGTCGATGACGACGACAATACCCCCTATTAACAAAAGATTGAACATTGGATTGCTTACCTCTCGTTATCGGCTCGGTGCGTTTCGGCCAGCATCTCCCTGAGCAGTTCGTATACATCTTTAGGATGGCCGATGTAATGTACTTGCACCATTTGGGACGATGGATCAATTCTATAGATGATGCGGAATCGCTTTGCCTTATATGAATAGTAGCCAGCCAGCTCCCTTTCGAGAGGCTTGCCCAAATAAGGATCCTTCCTGAGCTCTTCAATACGCTGTTTGACAACTGGTTTTATTGAAGGGTGCAGGCTTCGTGCTTGCTGTCGAGATGTTGCTGAATAGATCAACCGCCACGCCGCCATTATTCACTCCAAACCTCCTCATGACTTGAAACCCTGCCCGAAGAATAATCCTCAGCGGATTTTGCCAGCGCCCGCAACACTTCCTTATCGCTCAAGATTTCGATGGTTTCCAGCAAAGCCTCATAGCGTCTGGGAGTCAGAAGAACGCCCACCGGCTCGCCGTTTCGCGTGAGCGCAACCGTAGCCTGCTCTTCTTCCATACGCCTGAGCAGCTCCAAGAGCCCTCTTTTTGCCTTGGTTACAGGCAATATATGTTGGATGTCTTCCATACAGTTCTCCTTTTGATCATTTTAATGACCATTATAATTAGCATCAGAAGGACGAGCAATGGAAAAATTCTAAGGACCCGGGTAAATGGTGAGACAGGAATGCAGCAACCATTGTATGATCGATTACACCTGATCATTCAGCAATTCTCATTTTAGATCTCGATTTCGCGTAGGATGGGTGGAGCGAAGCGCAGCCCATCGGCCACGGCCAAGACTCCCGGTGGGTTACGGCGCAAAAAGCTGCAGCAAGTTCCCGAAGATTATGCCCAGTGCTTTACCCTTTTGGGCAAATCGCAGCTTATTCCAATACAGCTTGCTGAACGTCTGGCCGCAATGGCACGCTTTCGCAATCGACTCGTCCACTTGTATTGGGATATAGACTATGGCCAAGTATACGATGTCATACAAAATGATCTTGACGATCTAGAGGCTTTCAGCCACGAAGTGGCAGAATGGCTGTAAAAAACCATAATGGCCACTTGGCCATAGCGAACGCAGCTGTGTCGCGTTTTATTCCATTCCACGCGACCTACAGTATAAGTTCGTTGGGTTTCGCTACGCTCTACCCAACCTACGAGGTTTTCGACTGGCAGGGCTAAAGCCCTGCGCTACATGATGTGCGCAAGCCCTGCACTACTTCTGGATTCTGGCTCCTGGCTCCTGAATTCTGGCTCCTGGCTCCTGAATTCTGCTTTTCTACTTTTCCCCGGTCAGAATGTTGTGACAACGGTCGCAGAGAGTCGCGTGGTCTTCAAATTGACCGACGCTTTCGGAATGCACCCAGCAGCGTTCGCATTTATCACCGGAGGCGTTGGATACTTGAATTCTGGCTCCGGGGATTTCGACTCCCTCGCTGCCGCCGCTCAAATCGTCGGCCGAACTCAATTGAACCTGTGACACAATGAACACCGATCGGAGCAGTTCTGCGTCGTCGCCCAGCATTTCCTGCAAAGAATCCGGCAGCGCGATGCTCACCCTGGCATCCAGCGGATGGCCGATAACTTTGGTTTGGCGGGCAGCCTCCAGGACGCGCGACACATCGCTTCGCAGAGCAAGAATCCTTTGCCAGCGGCCGTTCAATGCTGCATCTCGAAAGGAAGAATTTTCGGCTGGAAAATCTTCCAGATGGATACTTTCCCCGGGGTGTCCCGGCAGATACCACCAAGCCTCCTCAGCAGTAAAGGAAAGGACCGGGGCCATGAGCTTCAGCAGCGTAGTGAGAATTTCGTACAGCACGGTTTGAGCCGAACGCCGTGCCTTACTTGCGGCACCGGTTATGTACAGCCGGTCCTTCAGGATATCCAGATAGAAGGCGCTCAAATCAACCACGCAATAGTTATGCAATGCGTGATAGACCCGATGAAATTCAAACCGGTCGTACGCCAGGCGAATTTTCTGCACCAAATCCTGCAATTGATGCAGCGCAAAGCGGTCCAGTTCTTCCAATTGCTCATATGGAACGCTGTGCTGACTCGGATCGAAATCGCTCAAATTTCCAAGCAAAAATCGGGTGGTATTGCGAATACGACGGTACGCTTCGCTCAGCCGCTTCAATATGTCCGGAGAAATTCTGATGTCATCGCGGTAGTCTTCCGCCGACACCCAGAGGCGAAGAATCTCGGCGCCATACTTGTCGATGATTTCTCCCGGAGCGATTACGTTGCCGAGCGACTTGGACATTTTGTAGCCCTGCCCGTCCACCACAAAGCCATGCGTTAAAACACTTTTGTAAGGGGCCATATCCCGGGTGCCGACGGCCGCCAGCAGCGATGAATGGAACCAGCCTCGGTGCTGGTCGCTCCCTTCCAGATA
Source organism: uncultured delta proteobacterium (assembly GCA_963781715.1). Lineage (GTDB taxonomy): Bacteria > Desulfobacterota > Syntrophobacteria > Syntrophobacterales > Syntrophobacteraceae > Desulfoferrobacter. Next base: position 705,537 of record CAWAGW010000010.1, on the reverse strand, counting down.
CATATCGGCGGGAAAGCTCAGGTACGGGCGCTGTTCCAACACAGCAGCATAGGAGGTGCCGGAATCGAACCAGACATCCAGGATGTCCTTTTCTTTTGCGAAATTTTTTCCCCCACAACCTTTGCAGACTGTTCCTTCGGGAAGAAGCTCCTCGGGCGTAAGTTCAAACCAGATATCAGCCCCTTCCTTCTCGAAAAGAGCCACCACATGTTCGAATACTTCCGGGGTCGCCAACAGTTCTCCACAGTCCCTGCAAGTAAAAACCGTGATGGGCACCCCCCAGGACCGCTGACGTGAGATGCACCAGTCCGGTCGGTTGGCGATCATATTGTGGATACGTTCCTTGCCCCAGGAAGGAATCCATTCCACCCGCTCGATCCAATCCAGCGTGTTTTTGCGCAGGTCATTCTTGTCCATGGAGATGAACCACTGCTCGGTGGCCCTGAAAATGACAGGTTTTTTGCAGCGCCAGCAATGCGGATAACTGTGGCTGATTTTTTGTTCCAGAATCAGGTTTCCAACTTCCCTCAGCTTGGCGTTCACCGCCTTATTGGCATCAAACACATATTGTCCGGCGAAAAAGTCCACATCCTTGGTAAATCGGCCGTTGTCATCCACTGGAGAATAGACATCCAAACCGTATTCAAGGGCCATGTCGTAATCTTCGCGGCCATGACCGGGAGCGGTATGGACGCACCCCGTACCTGCTTCCAGAGTCACATGATTTCCCAAAACCAGGACAGAATCACGGTCCAGGAAAGGATGACGGCACTTGAGCCCTTTCAAATCGGAAGCCCTGAAAGCTTTCACCACCTTGTAGTCCTGCACTCCGAAAGCCTTCATGCAGTTTTCCAGCAGTCCCTCGGCAAGAATCCAAATTTCCTTACCGACATCCACCGCTACATATTCGAAATCGGGGTGCAGAGTGATTGCGAGATTGGCCGGCAAAGTCCAGGGGGTCGTGGTCCAAATGAGCACAGAAACAGGTTTTTCGGCAAGTTCAGGATATCGAGCCTGCTCCTCGGCCTTCAGTGGAAACTTTACATAGATGGAAGGCGACACATGGTCGTGGTACTCGACTTCTGCCTCGGCCAGAGCGGTCTGACAGCTGGAACACCAATAGATCGGTTTCTTGCTTCGAATCACGCCGCCTCGACTGAAAAACCGCCCCAGCTCCCTGGCGATGGTAGCCTCATATTTGTAAGCCATGGTGAGATAAGGATTTTCCCATTCTCCCAGCACTCCCAATCGCTTGAATTCCTGCCGTTGAATATCGATAAAGCGCTCCGCGTAGCGTCGGCAATGGCGGCGAATCTCGACTTGGGTCATGGATTTCTTGCGCTCGCCGAGCTCTTTGTCCACCTGATGCTCGATGGGGAGGCCGTGGCAATCCCAGCCGGGCACATAAACAGCATCATGTCCGCTCATTTGCCGGCTTTTGATAATCATGTCCTTCAGGATCTTGTTGAGCGCGGTTCCAAGGTGAATGTGTCCATTGGCATAAGGGGGCCCGTCGTGGAGGATGTATTTGCGACGTCCTTTGCTATGTTCTCGCAAAAGTTCGTAAAGCCTTACTTCGTCCCATTTGGCAAGGATTTCGGGTTCGCGCTTGGACAAATTGGCCTTCATCGGGAATGAAGTCTGCGGTAGATTAAGAGTCTTCTTGTAATCCATTGTTTGTTTCCCCTTAAGGAAGCTCTATCGCTTTCATTTTCATCAGAAACAGAGAAAAAGATGTTACTTAGCATACCATCTGTACAAGTCAAGACAGAAGTCGGAAGCAGAGGGCAGAGGACGGAAGGCGGAGGGCAGAACGGTGGAAGCCAGTAGCCAGTAGAAGGTTGGGTTGAGACACGTTTCGCGTGGTGAAACCCAACGGCCATCTTGCTGGGTTTCGTTCCTCAACCCAGCCTACTTACTGAAAACAATCGACAGCCAAAATGGTAATGGTAGTCGGAGAGCAGAAGGCAAACGACAGAATGGGTGCAGCAAAAAGAAAAAGCCTCTTGATTCAACGAACCAAGAGGCTTGATAAGCTTAGCATGTCAAAGAACGGCTAGCTTTTCGCCGCCGCTCCCTTTCACACGGCTAGTGGTCGATGCAGGATTCAGCCGGTCACCGCGTGTCCGACATCTGTCATCCGACATCCGACATCCGTTCTAGTACATACCGCCCATGCCGCCCATACCGCCCATGCCGCCGCCGGGCATTGCAGGCATATCATCCTTTTCCTTAGGAATATCTGCAACCATACACTCGGTTGTCAGCATCAAAGCCGAAACGCTCGAGGCATTCTGCAAAGCGGTGCGCGTCACTTTGGTCGGATCGATGATGCCGGCTTCCAAAAGATCCACGAATTCACCGGATTCTGCATTATACCCGAAAGCATCTTTCCCTTCTTTCAGTTTCTGTACAATCACGGATCCTTCTTCGCCTGCGTTGAACGCAATCTGTCGAGCCGGTTCTTCCAGCGCACGTCTGACGATATTTACTCCAAGCTGCTCATCGCCTTCCAGTTTGAAGTCTTTAATACCCGGCAAGCAGCGCAGATAGGCCACTCCACCACCGGGAACGATGCCTTCCTCAACGGCTGCCCTGGTCGCGTTCAATGCATCTTCGACTCGGGCTTTCTTTTCTTTCATCTCGGTCTCGGTAGCTGCTCCCACACTGATAACGGCCACTCCACCAACCAGTTTGGCGAGTCTTTCCTGCAGCTTTTCACGGTCGTAATCACTGGTGGTCTCATCGATCTGAGCGCGGATCTGGCGTACTCTTCCTTCCAGAGCCTGGCGGTCGCCTGCGCCGTCTACGATGGTCGTATTGTCTTTGTCGATGCGGACCGTCTTGGCACTGCCCATATCATTCAGACTTGCAGCTTCAAGCTTCAGGCCTTTTTCTTCACTGATTACCTGGCCGCCTGTCAGAACTGCAATGTCTTCCAACATGGCTTTGCGGCGATCGCCGAATCCAGGAGCCTTGATAGCACAAACATGCAGGGTCCCACGCAGCTTGTTGACAACCAAAGTCGCCAGCGCTTCGCCTTCGATGTCTTCAGCAATGATCACAAGCGGTTTACCCATCTTGGCAATCTGCTCAAGGATAGGCAGCAGGTCTTTCATGTTGCTGATCTTTTTATCGTAAACCAGAATGAGGGGTTCGTTCAGAAGAACCTCCATCTTTTCCGGATCGGTGACGAAATAAGGAGAAATATAGCCGCGGTCAAACTGCATACCCTCGACTACCTCAAGAGTGGTTTCCATACCCTTGGCTTCTTCGACGGTGATCACGCCTTCCTTGCCGACTTTGTTCATGGCTTCGGCAATGATGTTTCCGATGGTAGTGTCGTTATTGGCAGAGATGGTCCCAACCTGTGCGATTTCTTTCTGATCTTTGGTCGGCTTGGTGATTTTCTTCAATTCATCCACTATGGCCTTCACGGTCTTTTCGATGCCGCGTTTGAGAGCCATTGGGTTTGCACCTGCCGCTACCAGCTTAGAGCCTTCGTAGTAGATGGATTGGGCCAATATGGTTGCCGTGGTGGTGCCATCACCTGCAACATCACTGGTCTTGCTGGCAACTTCTTTTACCATCTGGGCGCCCATGTTTTCGAACCTGCCTTCGAGTTCAATCTCTTTGGCAACGGTCACGCCATCTTTGGTTACGGTGGGACCGCCGAAGCTTTTCTCGATCACTACGTTACGGCCTTTGGGGCCGAGTGTTACCTTAACTGCATCAGCAAGTGTATTAACTCCGTTAAGCAGCGCTTCGCGGGCTTTAACATCGTAAATCAGCTGTTTCGCCATTATGATTTCCTCCTACTCATTCTGTACTATGTGATTATTTTTTACGGACTTCCGGAATGTTATTTTTCGACGATCGCAAGGATGTCATCCTCGCGCATGATGAGGAGCTCATCTCCTTCAACTTTGATATCGGTTCCGGCATATTTGCCGAACAAAACTTTGTCACCCGCCTTTAAATCAAGAGGCCTTCGGCTGCCGTCTTCCATTAGCTTGCCACTGCCAACTGCCAGCACTTCACCCTGGATTGGCTTTTCCTTGGCCGTATCGGGAATAATGATCCCACCGGCGGTTTTTTGTTCCTCTTCAATGCGCTTAACAATAACTCGATCGTTGAGTGGTTTAAGATTCATACGTGCAACTCCTTTCTTTGATAAAATTAGATTTTGTGGGATTGAACGTTACTGCGCCCAACCCCAATTCAATCTGTTAGCACTCGTCTGTTGTGAGTGCTTATAGTCATTTCCAAATCACTTGGCAAGAGAAAAAGGGATATAAATTGGAAAAAAAAGTGAAAAGGTCGTGCCGGAATCCTTGTGGTGGGACACTTCAATGCGGCCATCGGAGTTTTCTACCAACTGGTAAACGATACTCAAGCCAAGGCCGGTGCCGCTTGTTTTGGTGCTAAAGAACGGTTCGCCGACTTTGGTGCGAATTCCTTCGGCAATTCCGTTTCCCGTATCGCGGATATCGATGCGAACATTGGATTCGTCTGAACTTCCATCGGAGCCCACATGAATTAAAAGCTCTCCGCCTTCCGGCATTGCTTCAAGGGCGTTGGTAACCAGGTTCCAGATGATCTGACGAAAGTGATGCGAATCGATACAGATGCTTGGCGTGATCTCAAAAGAGGTCTTGATTGAATGGTAGGCACTGAATTTCTTGCGGTTTTTTAGCAGTGACAAAATTTCCTGCATACTATCTACAATCGAGATTGCCTCTTTTTTGGATGATTGTCTGGCGCCCTTCGCCAGCCATAGAAAATCGGTCACCAGTTCATCAATTCGCTGCACCTCCCGCTGCATAATGCCAAAAAGACGTATCTGACCGGCATCATGTTTGACGGCATCCTGGACCAATTCAACGGCTCCACTGATAGATGCCAACGGATTTTTAATTTCGTGAGCAATCTCGGCGGCAATATTTCCCGCAAAAGCCAGGCGCTCCATGCGTCTCATATGCTCTTCCATAGTCTTCAACCGGGTGAGATCCTGGAAGATGAAGATCCAGCCCGAGGAATTGCCGTCATCCCCGTGTAGGACAGAATTTGTGTAGCCAAGCAGGAGTTCCCCGCCATCAGGTCCTTTATAGATAATTTCATTCCGGTTGCCATTGGGGAAGATTTTTTGGTCAATGCAGGATTCCGTCGCCGCCCAGGTCGAAATCTCTACGGACGGGAATATCTCCTGAACATAACAGTTCTCAAGCCGATCTTTGGGCAATCCGAGAATTTCCTGACAAGCGGGATTGCAAAACTGGATGACACCGGTTGGACTAATGGTGAGCAGGCCACTGCTTATACTTCGCACTATGTTGCGGTGTAATGTTTCCAGTTCCCGGAAATCTTTTTTGTGCTCCAAGACCAGTTGACTGGATTTCCTCAATTCCTCCGCGAGATAACCGCTCAGATAGGCAACCAGATAGAACGCGGCGATGTTCATCAAGAGACTTTGCAGATAAAATCCGCTTTCACGATAAAACGGCGTCCCACCGATCACCTGCAATGGAACAATCCAACCAAAATACTGGAAATCCAACAAAAGGCCGTAAGATAGACTGCACAGGGAAGCTACCCAGAGACTCGCGCTCCGATTCAGCAAAAGAGCTGCGCTGATAATTACCGGCATGTAGAGAAATGAGAAAAGGCTCTCGACTCCTCCTGAAAGAAATATGAGGACCGTGACAGCTTCAACATCGAAAAACAACTGAAGATAGGCAAACCTCCTGAGGTTTTGAGCATATTTCAGGCTTAATCCAGCAACAATGGTGAACAAGAAAATGACAATGGAGAAGAAGTACAGGGGCTGCAAATGAGCAGAAAGAGATTCCCACTCATGCCGAGTCTGAGCGAGTACAGTGAGCACCAGAAATAATAGGCCCACCAGCAACCGAGACAGCAAAAGCAATCTGATCTTACGGATCAATGACAGATCGGACAATGGCAGGTGTTCCATTCGTTTTACTCACAAACTACTACGGTTTTTGGAGATGCCAAACTTTTTAGCAGGGCTAAAGCCCTGCGCTACGTATTTTGGGGCATTATCCTGGTACCACAGCGAGATTCCATACATAGTGTCGCCAGCATCATGACCCGCGGGACACCACGTCCGCCAGCTGAAAAATTGGAAGATACATGGCAATCAGCAAGCCACCCACGGTAATCCCAAGAAACACGATGAGCAGGGGCTCCAGGAGGGCAGTTAGGGAATCGACCGCAGTATCCACTTCTTCATCGTAAAAGTCTGCAATTTTACTCAGCATGTTGTCCAAAGCACCGGTCGCTTCCCCCACTGCAATCATTTGCGTTACCATCGGAGGAAACATTTTGGTTTCGGCCAACGGTTCAGCCACAGGATGCCCCTCGGCGATGGCTATGCGCGCTTTGCGAATCGCATTCTCGATGACTTTGTTGCCGGCAGCGGATGCAACGACTTCCAGGCTTTCTAGAATCGGAACACCACTTTCCAACATGGTGCCAAGAGTGCGAGTGAAGCGGGCTATGGCAACTTTTCTCAGCAGCAAGCCAAATACTGGAAGTTTCAATAGAATCTGATCGGTCCATTCCCTCCCCCGAGAAGTTCTTCGGGCCCTTCGAATGCCGATTACAAATAATATGAATCCCACGATGCCCCAATGAAAGTAGGACTGCACGAAGGCACTCAAGTTCATGACAAACAATGTCAGTGGAGGAAGACTTACTCCGGCATCACGGAACAGGCCGGCAAAAACGGGTATTACGTAAATCAGGATTACAGCAATTACAACTAAGGCCACCCCAACCACAATGGCTGGATAGGTCATGGCCCCCTTTATCTTTTTCTTTAAACTGGCCATTTTCTCGATGTAAACCGCCAGACGATTCAGAATGACGTCCAAGATACCGCTGACTTCACCCGCGGCAATCAGGTTCACAAACAAGTCATCGAAAACCTTTGGATGCTTCCTGATGGCGTCCGAAAACGTGGCACCCTCCTCAACGTCTCGCCTGATCTCCTTGATGATGCGCTTCAAAGTCTGATTGCTTTGCTGTTCGCGCAAAATTTCAAGGCATTGCATGATCGGGAGACCGGCATCGATCATGGTCGCAAACTGCCGCACGAACACCACCATATCCTTCTCTTTGACCCTGGGCTGCAACAGAGTGATGTACTCAGAAATGTCTTTGGGCTTTGTTTTGACGCTCTTGACATTTACGCCTTTACGGAGCAAAAGCTGGCGAGCAATAGCAACGTTGTCCGTTTCAATTTCGCCCTTCTGCCTGCTTCCTTTGCGGTCGGTTCCCTTCCACATGTAAATGGGCATTACGCACTCCAATGGTTTTGTCATTTAATCCCGAGTGGAGGATCGTATGACTTCTTCAATCGAAGTTATTCCTTCTTTCAGCTTCTGAATTCCGCTCTGTCTCAGGGTAACCATGCCAAGATCGATCGCCTGCTTTTTGATTTCAGCAGAAGACCCCCCCAGCAGCACCAGTTCCCGAATTTCATCGAACAAAGGCATTACTTCATACAGAGCTAAACGCCCTTTATAGCCCGTGTGACTGCAGGCCGGACAACCTCTCCCTCGATAACAGTCGAACGTCCCGACATCTTCCTCTCTAACTCCCAAATCTATCAGCGCTCCAGGGATTACCTCTTCTTTTACCCTGCAGTCCGAGCAAAGCTTCCTGACCAGTCTCTGAGCCAGAACCAAATTGACGGCCGAAGAGACCAGGAAGGATTCCACGCCCATGTTGAGAAGCCGGTTTACAGTACTCGGAGCGTCATTGGTGTGCAGGGTGCTCAGAACCAAATGGCCGGTCAGGGCGGCTTTGATTGACACTTCCGCTGTTTCAAAATCTCTCACCTCTCCCACCATAATGATGTCCGGGTCCTGCCTCAGGAATGCTCTTAATGCTGAAGCAAAATTCAAGCCAATAGCATCATGTACTTGCACCTGATTGATACCGATGAGATTATATTCAATCGGGTCCTCCGCCGTGGATATATTCTGGCTTATCTTGTTCAATTCTGAAAGGGCGCTATAAAGTGTGGTTGTTTTGCCGCTCCCGGTGGGACCGGTGACCATAACCATACCGTAAGGCGCGTAGATTGCTTCTCGAAACTGTTTGAGCTGCTCCTCATCAAATCCCAATTTGGTCATGTCAAGCTGCAGGCTTGATTTGTCAAGCAGACGAAGGACTACTTTTTCACCGAAAAGCGTGGGTAAAACCGATACACGAAAATCCATCTCGCGATCTTTGTAGCGCAGTTTTATCCGACCGTCCTGAGGCAGACGCCGTTCAGCGATGTCCAGGCGGCTCATGATCTTCAGCCTGGAAATGATGGCGTTCTTCATCTGCAGAGGAGGACGCATGATCTCGTAGAGCACCCCGTCGATGCGGAACCGCACCCGCATCATCTTCTCATAGGGTTCAAGGTGGATGTCGCTGGCTTGCTTTCGAATTGCATCCATCAAAATCAAGTTTACCAGTTTGACAACCGGAGCCTTTTCTGCTGCACCTTCCAGAGACGTAAGGTCAGAATCTTCGACGCTTTCAAAAAATTGTGTATCGGCCCCTTCTTTCAGGATTCCAAGCACTTCCTCAAAGTTCTCATCTTCGTAGTAGCGACCAATAACCTCTCTGATGGAACTCTCGCGAGCAACATGGGTCTGGATGGTTTTCCCAGTGAGAAAACGCACGTCTTCAATAATAAAGAGATCACCCGGGTCAGCCAGGGCAACGTTAAGGACATTGCCCATGATACCAAAGGGCACGGCGTGATATTTCTGCACGATGTTAAGGGGGATCAGATTCAGGATTTCTTTAGATATGGACAGTTGTGAAGGGTTCACAGCCGGCACACGGAATTGTCTGGCAATGGCCTCTACCAAATCATCTTCAGTGATGAACCCGAGTTTTACCAGGATCGACCCTATGCGTTCGCTGGTATGTTGTTGTTCATCAAGAGCACGTTTGAGCTGGTCGGGTTTGATCAACCCGTCTTCCATCAAGAGTTCACCGATTTTCTTGGCCACTTACTCTCACCTCTCAAAAATTTTTCGAAAATGCTTGACATAAAGAAATTCCCGGTTACTATTCGGGCGGTTTTTGAGGAAGTTAAACTTAATATTATCAGATTCGGAGGTGGTTGTCATGATTTGTGAAACTGTGAAGGCGGGTACGGACTGCGCCTTCATGACAAAAGCTGGCTGTGGTTACAACGGGGGTTCCTGCTACACTATCGTTGATCAATGCGATGGTTGCCAAAAGATCATGGATCTGGAACTGGGCAGGTATTGCTCAAGTTATCCCAATCCGTCCATCAAGTGGAAAACGAGCCACTGTAATTTCGCTACTCACACCAAACAGGATGTTGCAGCTCAACAAGCCAAAATTAACCCGCTGAAAGCTTCCAAGCGAGCCACCAAGGGTAAAAAATAAGCTGCAGTTGGAGCGTGAGGGCAAGCGCATAAGCCGAACCAAAGCTTCTTGCTCTCACTCCCAAACAATCAAACATCGCATTCCTGCTTTCCGCTCCCTCCATCCTTTCTTCAATTGCTCATGTTAGATTTTTCATGGAAAGAATATACTGGAAGTTGCGCATCTTTTCATTTGACTTCTGAAATAGCGGTCACTATTGGATTAATCGCCATTTATCCTGAAATGTCAATAGATGAATGGCCTTGCGCTCTCATTCCTGCGCCGAAACGAAAGAAATGTTCGCGGCTTTGAGTGAAGCATGACAGATGCCTAGTTAAGTTTAATGTGATATATTGCTTTTGATGTCGTCTACGCTAATATATTCAAGGGAGCTCACACAGTGGAACAAACGCTCATCTTAACTGGAAACCAGGCGGCTGCCTTGGCCGCCAAGCTATGCCGTGTGCAGGTTATAGCCGCCTATCCCATCACTCCGCAATCAAAGATCCCGGAAGTTCTTTCCGAATATGTCGAACGAGGTGAATTAAAGGCTGAGTTTGTCAGGGTCGAGAGTGAGCATTCCGCCATGGGTGTGTGCATCTCGGCATCCCTGGTTGGTGCCAGAGTCTTTACAGCCACCGCGGCAAACGGACTGGCCTACATGCACGAGCAACTGCACTGGGCTGCCGGAGCCCGATTGCCCATCGTCATGCCGGTGGCCAATCGCGGCCTGGGCGCTCCCTGGACCATTCTCAACGATATGCAGGATACCATTTCCCAGCGTGACACCGGCTGGATGCAATTTTATTGTCAAAACAATCAGCAGATCCTCGACCAGATCATACTGGCATACAAGATTGCCGAACAGCTTTTGATCCCCATTATGGTGTGTTTTGATGGCTTTCGTCTTTCCCACACCATGATGCCTGTCAGCGTTCCTTCTCAAGAGGAAGTGGATGCGTTCCTGCCTCCGTTCCAGCTGCCTTACGCTTTGGATTCCGAAAAACCGGTCAACATCAACCCGGTGGTGATGACCGACCCAATGCCCGATCCAAACGGTAATCTCTGTCCAGGCTATATGGGGTTCCGGCGCCGTTTGCAGGAAGATCTCGAAACGGCTCTGCCGATTGCCGCAGAAGTGAGCAGAGCCTTCGAAAAAGCATTCGGGCGGCTTTACGAAGATCCCTTGTATCGCTACCAAGCTGAGGATGCAGATCTTCTCTTTGTGACGATGGGATCGCTAGCCAGCGAAGCGAGTGAAACCGTAGATATGCTGCGTGATGAAGGGATCAAAGCGGGTGTTATAGGGGTGCGCATCTTTAGACCATTTCCCGCGAAGATCTTGGCCCAGGCGTTACAGCAGGCAAAGTGCATTGCCGTTGTCGAAAAGGCCATCAGTTACGGCTATGAGGGTGCACTCAACACCGAACTTAAGGCTGCTCTTTACAGCCATAACGGGCATCGACCTACTATTTTCAACTATGTCGTCGGATTGGGGGGGAAGGACGTCAAACCTGCCGATCTCGTGGAATCAGCCCATGAAACTTTGCACGCAATGCAGAACGGTCAACAGCAAGAGCACCCCAGGTGGCTGGGCAAAGAGGTATAAGTAAAGGATTTAAACGAAGAAAGGAATTATTAGCATCATGGCGACAGCTATTTTGGATCTCCCCGAACAAGAATTTTTGATGCCCGGAACTCGCACGTGTGCAGGCTGCGGACTCCCAATAGCATACCGATACATCCTAAAAGCTTTAGGTCCTAAAACGATTGTGACGCTGCCTGCGTGCTGCCTTACCATACTTCACGGCATCTACCCAAAAACACCCATCGCCGTCAACGCCGTGAATAATACTTTCGCCAGTACTGCGGCTTCCGCCTCCGGGCTGGCTGCAGGATTGAAGGCGACCGGGCAAGATGATTATACGGTACTTGCCATCGCAGGAGACGGCGGTACTTTTGACATGGGGATTCAGGCCCTGAGCGGTGCGGCCGAGCGGGAGACCGATTTTATTTATGTTTGCTACGATAATGAAGCTTATATGAATACAGGGGTGCAACGCTCGAGTGCCACTCCAACCGGCGCTTTCACCACAACAACACCGGTTATCCCCAAAGAACAGCCAAAAAAAGATTTCATCCAGATCATGGAAGCCCATCATCCCGCATATCTGGCCACAACTTGCTCATCCTACCCGGGAGATCTATACAACAAGTTTGTCAAGGCGAAGGGCATCAAGGGGACACGCTTTGTGCATCTAGCCATCCCCTGTCCGGCCGGTTGGATATTTCCTACCAAGGATACCATCAAGATAGGAAGACTAGCGGTTGAAACTGGAGTCGTAGCGCTTTATGAAGTGGAACACGGCGTCTTTCAGCTGACGGGGAAGACTCTCAGCATAGCCCGCAGCGGCCGCAAACGACCCGTTGAAGAGTATTTGAAGTTGCAGGGCCGTTTCAAAAAAATGCTCCCCGAGCATATCAAGAGCTTTCAACAGCAAATAGATGCGCGCTGGGAGCAGTTGCTTAACAGGGCAAGCTTTTAGGATTTCGAATTTCGAATTTCGGAAAAAAAAGCAGAATCACGGCCGCGAGCAAGGTAATTAATTTGTGAAAGGTTACTGCCACCAGCGGACGAGGACGCTCCCCCAACTGAAGCCGGCTCCGAAAGCCGACATTAGCACATAGTCTCCTTTGGACACACGCTGCTGCTCAACACAAACATCATATAAACAGAGCGGAATGGTTGCCCCATTGGTGTTGGCGTAACGATCGATGTTTACAACCACCCGACTCATATCAACCCCTAGCCGATTGGCACAAGCCTCGATAATCCTGAGGTTGGCCTGGTGGGGCACAAACAGAGCGAGATCTGTACCGCTTAAACCGTTCTTTTCAAGCACCTGCAAAGAGACAGCAGCCATTTCGGTCACGGCATGTTTGTAAACATATCGCCCATCCTGGAAGACAAAGTGCAGCCTATTTTGCACGGTTTCAATACTAGCCGGCATACGACTGCCGCCGGCCTTAACATTTAAAAACTCAGCACCACTGCCATCCACTCGTTGAATAAAATCCAGAATGCCATATCCGGGTTCCGGCGAACGTTCCAACAAAACGGCCCCGGCGCCATCTCCGAACAGAACACAGGTATTGCGGTCCTGGTAATCGATTATGCTGCTCATCACATCGCTGCCGATTACCAGTACCTTTTCCGATCTACCCGATTCAATCATCTGAACGCCAACGGTCAGGGAGAAAATGAAACCCGAGCATGCACTGGACAGGTCAAAACCCCAGGCGCGGTTCGCCCCAAGAGCTTGTTGCACCAAGCCGGCGGTGGAAGCAAAAGTCGTGTCGGGAGTTACAGTTCCAACAATGATCGCGTCCAGATCGGCAGGTTCGACACCCGCCCTTTCCAGACATTCTTGTGCGGCTCGAACGGCCATGTAGGAGTTGCCCAAACCAGGTTCCAGAATTCTGCGCTCCCTTATGCCGGTCCGAGCATAGATCCATCCGTCGGAAGTATCAACCATCTTTTCCAGGTCCTTATTGGTGAGTCTCCTTTCGGGGAGAAAACGTCCAACAGACCGGATGTAAGCGTTTCCATGCGGTATTGCCAAAATTTACATTACTCCTTTGTACCATCCTCCATCGATCTGAATGGAGGCCCCCGTAATATAGCTCGCCCGCTCCGATGCGAGGAATGTCACCAGAGCTGCAAATTCTTCAGGAGTACCCATACGTCCCATGGGGACCTCGGATTCCCACCCCTTGACCACAGCTTCCGGCGTCGTCCCTTGCTTCTCAGCCGTCACAATGGCAAGCTTTCTTACCCTTTCCGTCATCGTATATCCCGGACACACATTATTAACAGTTATATTGTATGAGGCCAACTCATTAGAGAGAGTTTTGGCAAGACCTATTACTCCCGAGCGAACCGTATTGGAAAGGATTAAGCCGTCTATAGGCTGCTTCACCGCTATCGAGGTCATGTTTATGACCCGTCCCCAGCGTTTTTCTATCATCGTCGGAACCGCCTCACGGGTCATGATGATTGTACTCATTAAGTTAAGACGCACGCCCATGTTCCAAAGGTCGTCATCGATTTCCAGGAAGGTCTTTGACGGTGGACCGCCCGCATTGTTAACCAGTATATCAACAGTTCCATAATGCTCTATCGCTTTACGGATAAAATTTTTCGCCTCTTCCGCTTTGGTAACATCTACCGGGATTCCCAAAACCTCTCCCCCCGTAACGGCGCTGATTTCCTCTACAGCTTTTGGCAGCTCGGGATCATCCAAAGCACCGATGGCGACTTTTGCTCCTTCACGGACCATCTCTATAGCTACGGCTTTTCCCAGTCCCTGGCTTCCGCCCGCGATAATAGCAACTTTTCCCTTTAATCCCATATCCATGACTTACTCCTTTAATTTAAGTACCTATCCAGTACCTAATGGCGATTCCTGCCTTGGCGATTAGAGGTGAACGGAGTGCCCAAAGAGCCTGCCTGAAAGACGGTTCGGCAACTCGCGTTCCACCGGTTTTCGTTATTCTTCATATAGTTTTCGCGTAGCCTTCGTGTAGCCGCCCCCTTCCTGATATATGTAGAAGGGCTGTTCAACCCGCAACTGTTGACCCGCTCCCTTGCGGCATTCCAAATGAACCAGCTTGGCCGGACCAGATGGATCGGAGTATATAACGGTAAGTACTTTGGGACTAAACCCAAGTCCATGCGCGACCCCCATCAGATGGTCCAGCCTTTCCGCGGGATAGATTGTTGCCAGACGGCCGCCCGTTGCAAGCAGATATTTTCCGGCAGCAAAAACGTCACGAACAGAACCGGAGATTTCATGTCGGGCGATTGCCCGCTGTCGATTGGGATTGATTCGACCCGAACGAACGCAACGATAAGGCGGATTGCTTATGACGAGGTCGAAAGATTCTGCCGGGAGGTGTTCTCTCACCTCACGAAAATCCACCTCCAGCAACGTGATCCGATCCTTCAAACAATTTATTCCGACATTCTTTTGTGCCAAAGCTGCCAACTGAGGCTGAATCTCCAGGCCAACATAGCTGGCTCCAGGTTCTCTTCTACTCAAAATGAGGGGAATCACCCCACAGCCGCTGCCTAAATCAATGACCCGATCATTGACCCCAACCCTGGTAAGACCGGCCAGCAAAACACTGTCTATGGAAAAACGATATCCACTCTTCTCTTGAAAAACAAAGAGTTCTCCGTCGAAAAGCGAATCGGTGGTCAGCAAAAAATCCTTCATTTAGACAAAAACTTCTTCACCCGGATAGAGCGGATTTATGATTAGGCCGCTCCCTACCTTGGGGTAAAAATAAGTCGATTTGTGCGGCATTATAAGCCCGGCAGTCGCCACTTCCTGAACCTGCTCTATGCGCGTTGGGTTAATGAAAAACCCGACCTCGTATTCTCCTGATTGCACTTTCAAAAGAGCATCCAAAAGATCATGTTTAAAGTGAATGTTGTTTTCATCGCCCAGCAGAACCTCTGACAGCCCCAATAGATGTTCGAAGGATCACCTCATCCAGCACAACCACATCCAGATCATGCAGGATTTCCGGTATCTCGCGGCGCGCCAAATATGAAGAAACGGTGCTTCGCTTGGCCTTAAGCAGATAAAATGCATTAACCTTGCGGCTATAGAAACCAATTGCGGTTTCTTTGCGCAATTTAGCCAATTCGAGTTTCGAACGCCATTCCTGTTGCCCACTTTCGGTTGCCGTATAACTCAGGATTTCGAAAAACGAGTGGGCCTGCTTTAAAAACAGGTCCGGTTCCCATGAATTAAGGCTTCGCAGCAATCGGTGGGTTGGAAGAATTGTCAAACCGCCTTGATTCATATTCGACAAGTAAACCATAATGTATTCATACGAAGCCTGCGGCCCTCCGGATTCAAACCGTTCCCTTTGGATGTTTCGGTAGTTTAGCGCGGTCTCATAACGATGATGTCCATCGGCGATAAAAATCGCCTTATCAAGCATCAAAGATTTGACCTGCCGCAAGACTCTCAGATTTCTCACTCGCCAGATTCTGTGCTCCATTCCGTTGTCATCTTTGAAGGAAAACAGCGGTTCGGTCTCGCGCCCATCTTTCAAATGATGGTCAACCAACTGTGCGGGATCTGCATACAGCGCAAAAACGGGACTTAAGTTGGCCTGTGCTGTCAACATAAGTCGCAGCCGCTCGTCTTTTATGGCTTGAAATGTGCGTTCGTGCGGGCGAACGCCTCCGGAGGCGAAGTCTTCCAACCGCAGCAGGCACATAAAACCATAGCGAGTTTGACGCGTTTGCGGACTTAGCGAATAATCCAATTCGTAATAATAAATGGCGGGTTGGTCATCTCGAATAAGAATTCTTTCCTTCAACCAATCTTGAAGATGTTGAGCAGCTCTGGTGTGAGGGTTATTTTGTTCAGAATCCTCCCGGGTCGATTTCCCAAGCTCCAGCCGTATCATATTAAACGGGTTTCTCTCATAGAAAAGTTCCTGCTCACGTTTTGAAATCACATCGTATGGTGGGATCACCACTTCAGACAGATCCGGAACTCTCTCTTGATTGTAACGAAACCCTCGAAACGGGGCAACTTCAGCCATAATCAGAGTATCCTTTCGAACTTTCGAGTGCAGCCATTCGCAGCGTAAAATGTGCCCCAACAATCACCGCAGACGCCGGGGCTTTTCTTGCTAACACAGCTCTGGTTTTTTGACAAGCAGCTATGCAATCATCAACTTGACCGGCAGGGGTGAACTTCGGGTTCCCGCTGAGCAGATGGATTGAAAGGAATCAGGGTAGAAAAATCTGCAGTAAATTGTGGAGTTAGACTGAAATCGACAACCCATCGGGCGAGGTCGAGCCATCGAGTCGAGGCGTCCAGGACTGCCCGGTCGCTGCTGGCGACCACACTTTCACCATATGGAAATTCACGTTCCGGCACAGGAACCGCCTTTGCTTCTCCGGCAATCCCCAGACTCCTCATTCTCTGCCGATATTTGTCCGCCATGTATCCACTGAGGCTCAAAGGCGCATCAAATAAGAATAAAACTTTAACAGGCCTGAACTCCCCCAGGAAAGAAAAAACCATATCCAGCGCCATTTCGCTCACTTCCGAAAATTTGAAGCTGGCGGATTGTCCGGCCAAGTCACGCAAGGCCCCATCGTTTCCCACCAACAAGGAACGCCCCAGAAGGGCGCTCTCAATCGTGATCTGTACGTTATGCCCATCCACCACGAGTAGTTTCTCTTGCCAGTTTGAACCGCCACAGCGTTTTGCCCGCCGCCTTAGCGCAATCCCCTGAGAGAAAACACCTCGGTTGAGGAGTTCGCGTTCCTTACTGGTGAGGTTACAACGGTTACCGACCCATTGAAGCGACGAATCGCGCGGATAGCAATGATTTTGGAGGTAGAAAAATTGTGAGGCGGCCTGATAGATGGTGCAAAGTCGGCGGTGCTTCATCCGCTAATCTTCGTTTTTCTTGTCTTCTTGCTCTTTAATGGCCTCTCTGCGCAGTTCCTTTCGAAGTACTTTACCCACAGTTGTTTTTGGCAAAGATTCTCTAAACTCAACGCTTTTGGGGACCTTGTAAGCTGCCAGCCTGGACTTGCAAAATTGAATAATTTCTTTTTCGGTAATTTCTTCACCCGGCTTGGGTACGATAAAAGCCTTTACCGTTTCGCCACGGTAAGGATCGGGAACTCCGACGGTTACAGCATCTAGAACTTTGGGGTGTTCGTAAAGCACTTCGTCAACTTCTCTGGGATAGATATTATAACCGCCGGCTATAATCATATCTTTCTTCCGGTCGACGATAAACGTATAGCCTTGCTCATCCATCGTCGCGATATCGCCCGTATATAGCCATCCGTCGCGCAGAGTGGAGTCGGTTTCTTGAGGCATTTTCCAGTAGCCTTGCATCACCTGTGGACCTCTCACGACCAATTCACCTTCCTGGCCGACAGGCTGCTCTTCGACTCCCATATCCAAATCGACAATCTTAAATTCGGTATCGGGCAGCGGAACCCCGATCGAACCCGCTTTACGCGTTCCCTTAATGGGGTTGCAGTGAGTCACAGGGCTTGACTCCGTCAACCCATAACCTTCAATAATGATGCTCCCCGTCAGCTGCTCAAATTTCTTTAACACTTCCACCGGCATAGGCGCGGAACCCGTTATGCAAAACCGAATCGAGGAGAGATCAAATGAACTGATGTCTTTATGGTTGACGATTGCCACAAATATGGTTGGAACACCCGGAAAAAGGGTTGGTTTGGTCTTCTGCAGAGTCTCTACAAAATCATCTACGTCGAACTTGGGCACCAAAGTTACCGTACAACCCGTATAGAGAGGAAAATTCATGGCGACCGTCATGCCGAAGACATGGAAAAAAGGCAAAATGGAAATGAAACGTTCCTTCCCCCAATTCAACTCCGGGAACCAGCCGGCGATCTGTACAACATTGGCGAGGATATTGCCATGGGATAGCATCACGCCCTTCGCAACCCCGGTCGTACCACCGGTGTATTGAAGCAGAGCAAGATCATCTAGATTTGCCGGACAGGAAGGGGGTGTAGGGGAAGTACTTTCTATCAGCCTGGTGAAGTTGAAGACGTTTTCGCCATACGGAACAGCCGTAAACAGCTTATCCTTTAAAGTCTTAAAACGATACAGCCAATTTTTCGGAAATGGGAGATAATCTTTAATGCTGGTGGCGATGACCTTTTTGATGTCAGTTTTAGGGAGGACCTTGGAGACCTTAGGATAAAGGTGATCCAAAACAACCAGAAATTTTGCCTCCGAATCAACCCATTGATGTTTCATTTCCCGTTCAACGTACAAAGGATTAGTCATCACCACCACGCCGCCCAGCCACAAAACTGCATAAAAACTAATGACTGCTTGCGGACAATTGGGAAGCATGATGGCCACCTTGCTCCCGGGCTCAACTCCCATCTGGCTCAATGCATTGGCAAAACTTTGTATCTGCTTCCACAAGGAAGAATAAGTCAGCTTTGTACCGAAAAACTCAGTTGCTGTGTTGTTTGAATACTTCTCCGAGTTCTTTTTTAAAAGTATTGGCAAAGGCTCTTGCGGATACTCCAGACTCTTGGGCACATCGGAGTCATAACTCTTATACCAGATAGGATCCATCCTCCCCCTCCACGAGCTGACAATTGGACACTTACAACATGGTGAGCAATGGAAGTTCGGTTGTGGGCGCCCATGGGACGGGCACAAGGCCCTAGGCTACACGGCGCCAGCAACCATTCCATGAACTGGCAACCCCTTAGCTTGATGCATACGGGATTTTTCCCCGCCCGCACAAGCCATGGACCAGACTACGAGCATGTGCTCTTGTGCTTTTCTACTTCTTCTTTAAACACGGGAATAAAATTAAACAGATCCTCTACAATCCCGAAATCAGCCTTGCTGAATATAGGAGCTTCAGGATCTTTATTAACAGCAACAATGAATTTGGATGATCCCATGCCGGCTAAATGCTGAATCGCTCCCGAGATTCCCACTGCGATATAGAGGTTGGGATTGACCACCTTACCCGTCTGGCCGACTTGATCCGAATGCGGACGCCATCCTGAATCCACTGCAGCACGTGAAGCCCCCACCGCTGCCCCGAGCAGACCGGCCAATTCCTCGATCATTGCATAGTTTTCCGACCCCTTCATGCCCCGTCCGCCTGAGACGATGATCTCCGCTTCCGTGAGTTCCACTTTGCCGGAGGTGTCCAAATCAACCCCAGCTACCTGGGAACGAGCTGCAGGTATCGAAACTTCAGCCGCTTCAGTTTCAGCTTTCTTGTCTTCCATTGGCGCAAAGCAATCCATTACATTGGGACGGCAAGAGATAACCGGCAGAGCTCCTTCGGCCCATTCACACCAAGCAAAACATTTACCGGCAAAAATGGGCCGCTTGGCCTTAATCGTACCGTTCTCACACACAACCTCGGTGCAATCCTGCGCCAAGCCAGCTTGCAGCCGCCCAGCAAGTCGCGCGCCCAAGTCTTTTCCGTCGACAGAGGCAGGCAAAATGATCACCGCCGGATCGCATTTTTCAACAATTCCAGCTACCACGGGCACATAGGTATCGGCCACGTAGTTTTCCAGAGCTGGATCGTCCGCAACGTAGACTTTGTCGACTCCGTATCGTCCCAAGTCAGCAGCTTTATCGGCAACTCCCCATCCAACCGCGATCCCGCAGAGGCTTACTCCAAGGCTATCGGCAATTCTTTTTCCCTCACTGGCCACCTCAAAAGAAACACGGCGAAAGTTTCCACCACGAAACTCAGCAATCATACAAACACATTTAGACATTTTACTTCTCCTTGTTTCTTTAGATCACTTTTGCCTCTTCATGCAGAGCCTTTACGAGTTCTTGCGCTTTGCCCGCTGTATCCAGATCTCCGTTGATGATTCGCCCAGCGGTTCTTTGCGGGGGCATCTCAAGAGCGGTGATACGAATTTTGGCCGCCCCGGCTCCACACTCGGAGCCTTCGACGCCAATATCCGCCAGTTTTTTGTTGGCCAGAGGTTTCTTCTTTGCTTTCATGATGCCCGGGAGAGAAGCATAGCGAGGATTCCAGACCGCATGGGAGCCGCCGAGCGTAACCACAGCAGGAAGTTCGGCTTCGGCAGTCACCTTTCCGCCTTCGATAGGTCGATCTATTTG
Organism: uncultured delta proteobacterium; assembly: GCA_963781715.1. Taxonomy (GTDB): domain Bacteria; phylum Desulfobacterota; class Syntrophobacteria; order Syntrophobacterales; family Syntrophobacteraceae; genus Desulfoferrobacter. The sequence continues at coordinate 685,402 of CAWAGW010000010.1, read as the reverse complement.
GACCTTGCTTCCATCAGAATCCACCGCCACCCCTAGAGCAAGATGAGGCCACCCGAGTAATTCGGCCACCATCGGCCCTCGCTGGGCTTCATCGTAATCTACCGCCCGAGATCCACATAACACGATATCCGGATTCAATTCTTGCACTGCGGCCGCCAACGCTTTTGCCACTCCCAGACTGTCGCTGCCTTCCAATGCGTCATCATCCACCAGCACCCCGCTGTCAGCCCCCATTGCCAAGGCCGTTCGAATGGATTCGACCACTCTCTGGGGTCCCCAACTCACGATGGTGACGCTGCCGCTGTGTTTTTCCTTAAGTCGAAGGGCCGCTTCCACTGCGAATTCATCATATGGATTGATAATCCACTTGAGGTCGTCTGTCACAATTGATTTGCCATCAGCTGCAATGCGAATTACCGATTCTGTATCCGGTGTTTGCTTGAGTAGCACTACGATATTCACGGCTAATCCTCCTTTCTTCAACTGGTCTTCAACGATCTAGCTCTCGCTCGACAATTAGACGAGCAATTTGAAAAAATGAAACAAAATATATGCATCGGTAAACACGTCCATTAACATAACCTTATTAGATGATTCAAGCACAAACGGAGGCTGAGTCAAAAAACAAAATCGGTAACAATACTTAGTAAATTTAAGATATTAGTAAAGCAGATGGTAAAAGGCAAGGGAAAAATGAATGGCCAATCATTCATTTAGTCGGCCAAAAAATCCCTCCCTCGATTACCAGTCTAACAGCTTGTCGACCACAGCCCTGCAAATCAAGTTCATGCGGACTAATTGGTTTCCGATTTCTCTTTCGAATAACACTCCGGACAATAACCTTGAAATAAAACCTGCTTCCGGAGCACATGAAACGATTCACCCTCAGGCAAGGAGATACTCGCGCTCAAAGAAGGATCCATGACATCTTGAATCGTCTGGCATTTCAGGCAAACCGCATGATGATGAGGTTCAACCACGGCATCGTAGCGGGCCACATCAGTCATGGGGCTCACTTTTTGGACCAACCCCACATTGTAGAAACGCTCCAACGTCTTGTAGACTGTTCCCAGAGATATCATTGGGAAACGCTTGCGTACCTGCTGATAGATAGCTTCCGCACTGGGGTGTTGTTGAGTGTGGTAAAGCGCCTGGTAAATCGCTAGCCTTTGATAGGTCACCTGCAGGCCATGATCCCTCAGCACCGCAATAAAATCTTTCTCGTTCTGCCCCTCCATGATTTTTACCCCTCTTGATTAGGATTCGAGTTGGATATTCGCTGACAAGCAAAAAGCCCCGGCCCAAGCGATATTTTCTATCATAAAAGGGCTATTAATCATTTGCAAGTCTTTTCTCATAATGATTCGCAGTTAAATGCCAACCCTCTTGTACAATTACGCTACATGCGACTCTGCCATTCTACATTGTTCCCGGAATCTTTTAACATAGACCATTAAAGCCGATATGGCAGCGGGCGTCACTCCCGCTATTCTGGAAGCTTGTCCCAATGAAGCAGGCTGAATCGATTGTAATTTTTGTTTGATCTCATTGGAAAGCCCCGGAACCTCATCGAAAAGGAAACCATTAGGAATTTCAATTTGTTCCATTTGTTTGAATTTCTTTGCTTCAGATTCCTGCCTTTTTAAATATCCTTCATACTTGCACTCCACTTCCACCTGTTGTTTGACTCGCTCCGGAAGGGTATTGTTGGAACCTTCCAGCGCCTCGATATCTTTATAGTCAAGCTCGGGGCGCTTTAGAAGCTTGGCGAGACTGGCAGGTTCTCCCAAAGGTGCGGAATTCTTTCTTTCAAGTATCACATTAACCTCCTTGGAAGAACGGATACAAGTTCTTTGAAGCCGCTCCAGCTCGTTTCGGATCGCCTTTCTTCTCTCGATCATCTCACGGTAAATCGAGGTATCATGCAAGCCAAGTTGGTAGCCCTTTTCCAGCAGCCGCAAGTCCGCATTGTCTTCTCTCAACAGGAGTCGGTACTCGGCCCGCGAAGTGAACATACGGTATGGTTCGTTGGTCCCTTTAGTTACCAAATCGTCTATCAATACGCCCATATATGCCTCCGAACGATCAAGAATAAAGGGCGGCCGTTTTTGAACTTGTAAAGCTGCGTTGATTCCCGCCCATATCCCTTGGGCAGCCGCCTCCTCATACCCTGAAGTGCCGTTGACCTGGCCGGCTAGGAATAAGCCTTTGACCAATTTGGTTTCCAAACTGGAGGCAAGCTGCGTCGGTTGAATGAAATCGTATTCAATCGCATAAGCTGAGCGCATGATTTCAGCTGACTCTAGACCGGGAATCGAGCGGATCAACTCAAATTGCAATTCATAAGGCAGGGAGTTACCTGTCCCGCTTGCATAGATCTCCTCGGTCTCCAATCCTTCCGGTTCCAGAATGATTTGATGAAAGTCTTTATGGGGAAATTTCATGATCTTGTCCTCCAACGAAGGACAATACCGGGCGGATACTCCTCGGATCGTGCCATTGTATAGAGGCGAAAAGCGAATGTTGCGGCGAACGAGTTCGTGGGTGCATTCATGAGTTCTACCGATGAAACAGGAAACCTGGGGCAAATCGATTCCATCGGTAAAAAGTGAAAAAGGCCTTGGCTCCAGGTCGCCTCTTTGTTCCTTGAACTTGGAAAAGTCTATGCTTTTGCGGTCGAGACGGGCGGGAGTACCCGTCTTCATTCGCCCTAGTTCAAACCCCAGATCGCACAACTGGTTCGCGAGAGCGGTCGAGGGAAACTCTCCTGCTCGGCCGGAAGAAATCTGCCTGGAGCCTATGTGAATCAAACCGTTTAGAAAAGTGCCGGTCGCCAAGACAACCGCGGATGCTTGAAAAAACACTCCCATCTGATCCACAGCGCCAACCACACGATTATTTTCAACTACCAGAGATTCCACCAGAGATTGCTTCAGACTCAGATTTTTCTGCTGCTCCAGGCGGTGTTTCATGATCGTCCGATAGCGCACCTTGTCGTTTTGCGTACGCGTTCCCCTGACCGCTGGCCCCTTTTTGGTATTTAGCCAGCGGAATTGAATGGCCGTTTGGTCCGTCACCTTGGCCATTTCCCCGCCCAAGGCATCTATTTCTTTTACCAAATGCCCTTTCCCAATTCCGCCAATTGACGGAGAACACGGCATATGGGCTACCGTGTCAAGGTATATGGACAGCAGCAGCGTGCTGCAGCCCAGGCGGGCCGCGGCAAGAGCAGCTTCACAACCTGCATGACCGGCTCCAATCACGATCACATCATATTGGTTCGCCATCTTCTCTAAACCTCATCTTTAAGCTATGATTTCCTCTGGCAGCATGGCCAACAATGCATACATATTTTCGGACAGCCCCACAGCGCAGATAGTGAAAGTATGAGCTAAGTAGTGCTATTTACAACCGTTACTATAATAGACTCGACCTTTGAAGGAAACCGCATATATGGTTAAAGGGCTTTACCGCGATTTCAATTCGTATCTTCGTGAAGTCTTTGGCTGTCGCGTACAAAAAATCATCATCGATGCGGGTCTGAGCTGTCCCAACAGAGATGGCACTGTGGGCTGGGGCGGATGCATTTATTGCAATGCGAGAGGATCGGGATCGGGGGCGGCTTCTCGTTCTCAGAGCATTAGCGATCAGCTGAAAGAAGGCAAATCTTATCTTGCGAAACGCTATAAGGCCAAAAAATTCCTTGCGTATTTTCAATCTTTTTCCAATACCTATGGCTCACCCGACAGACTGAAAAACCTCTACAAGGAAGCCCTTTCCGTTCCGGATGTCGTCGGTTTGACCATCGGAACTCGACCCGATTGCGTAGAGGAAGAGATACTCGATTATCTTGGCGAGGTGGGCAAGCAGCATCTCGTCTGGCTGGAATATGGCTTGCAGTCAGCTGACAATTCTACCCTGGCTCGCATTAACCGCGGGCATGGCGTGGAAGCATTCAGTGACGCCGTTGAACGGACGAGACGGCGAGATATCCCAATATGCGCACACGTAATTTTGGGGCTTCCTGGTGAAACCAAAGTTGACATGTTGGACACCGCCCGTTTTTTGGCAGAGTCAGATATTCAAGCCGTTAAAATACATCTGCTCTACGTGGTCCGCGGAACCAGGCTTGAAAGCTGTTACCGGGACGGCGAATACCGATGCTTAAGCCGCGAAGAATACGTATCCATTGTTGGAGATTTTCTATCGCTTCTTCCTCCGGAGGTCATCATTCAGAGACTAACGGGCGACCCGCATCCGGAAGAGTTGGTCGCTCCCCTCTGGGCTCTGGAAAAACAAAAAAATTTGAATGAAATTCAGGCTTATATGAAGTGTCGTGGGCTTTTTCAGGGAAAAGAATTCACATTGTCGTAGAAAAGTCATATCCGAGGTCGCACGTTCATTGACACATCTAGACGAGTCCGTTACAACTGATTCTCACAAACAAGCTGTGCATATGCGAGAAAACAATTAATTAAATTCCGAGTGCATGGAGATTGATCATGATTTACGCGGATAAGAAGGGAGAACTCATGGTGAGAGGAAGCAACAAAGAAAGGTTTGATAAAGGATTCACTCTCATCGAATTGCTTATTGTTATGATCATCTTAGGATTATTGGCAGCTCTGGTCGCACCCAAGATGTTTCAGAAGGTAGGCTCCTCGAAACAAAAGGCTGCCAAGGCGCAGATAGCAATGTTGGGAACTGCCCTTGACGCCTTTCGTCTTGACGTTGGAAGATATCCCAACGCTGAAGAAGGATTGGACGCCTTGCGTAAGAATCCCGGCATGGACAATTGGGACGGCCCATATCTTCCCAAAGATGTACCGAAGGATCCTTGGGGCAAACAGTATGTTTACAGATATCCCGGCGAACACGGAGACTATGACCTCTATTCCATGGGCGCCGACGGTCAGGATGGCGGAGAGGGAGAGAACGCCGACGTAGTGAGCTGGGAATAGATTTGTTGTGAATCTGGTTTTCTGATCCTTGACTTTTTTAAATAAAAGTGGTTATCAGTCAAAGTTTGCGAAGTTGGTAGTTCGCTTTTATATGTGCGAGAGTGGCGGAATTGGCAGACGCACTGGACTTAGGATCCAGCCCTGTGACACAGGATGGGGGTTCAAGTCCCCCCTCTCGCACCAACAATGCAAATGGCCCCGGACCCAGCTGGATAAAAATCAAAGAAAGGTCAAAAAGTGGAAATGAACATTTCCGTAGTGGATGTAAGCGCTAATCAGAAAAAACTTCAAGTGGAAATTCCTGCAAACAAAGTCCAAAAAGAATTGGACAGTAAATATCGCGACTTGGGAAAACAAGCGCGGATCAAAGGGTTTCGCCCGGGCAAAGTTCCCCGCGGCATTCTCAAATCCTATTACGGAAAATCCGTCGAAAACGAGGTTTCCAACCAATTCATTCAGGACACTTTCGCAGACGCATTAAACCAGGCCGATCTCAAACCCCTTGTGGAAGCAGATGTAAGCGAGATGCGCTTTGAGGACGATGGATCCTTCATCTACACGGCGACCGTAGATGTGAGTCCTCCCTTCGAAGTCCAGGGCTATAAAGAGCTGCAGATCAACAAGCTCCCCATCGAAGTCACAGAAGAACAGATTAAGGCTGAGTTGCAACGTCTCCAGGAGCAGCATGGTGAACTGCGCACCCTGGAATCCGACCGCCCGGTGCAGCAAGGGGACGTCGTGGTGATCGATTTCACCCCGTGGACAGACGCAGGAATCTTTGAAAAGGGAAAAACCACTGATTACATGCTGGAAGTTGGAAAAAAATCGTTGCATCCCGACTTTGACGAAAAGGTGGTAGGGCATCAAACGGGTGAATCGTTCAGTTTTGAGTTGGATTACCCCGAAGACGCTCCTACGACGGAGATTGCCGGCAAAAAAGTGCGCTTCGAGGTTACCATCAAAGAACTGAAAGAAAAGGTCCTGCCGGAACTGAACGATGAATTTGCTCAGGGACTTGGCGATTACGAAACGCTGGATGCACTGAAAGATGAAACTCTCGACAGGCTGTCCAAGCAGCAAGAGCAAAAAGCCACCACCGAGATTCGACAACAGATTATTGATCAGCTCGTCGGCAAGGTCGAAATGGAACTCTCTGATAAAGTGATTGAAAGAGAAGTCGATCAGTTGATTGGGCTTCTTCAACACCAATTCCAGAGTCAGGGGTTGAAGGTAGATGCCGGCCGGTTCAACACTCCGGAGATTCGTGCTGAATACCGCCCCCAAGCGGAAAAAAATGTCCGCTGGAGGCTCATTTCACAACGTTTGGCAGAACTGGAGGACATCAAGCTCAGCGATGAGGAGCTGGAAGAAATTTACCAGGAGATCGCTCGCTTGCTAAGGACAAATGTGGAAAAAGTGAAGCTAGAATATGAAAATAGTTCTATCGTTGAACAATCCAAAGAGAGCAAACTCCAGGACAAGATTCTGAAATTCTTGGAGGATGAAGCTATGCATAAAGAAACCGCTGAAGCGGTATAGTGGTTCAGGAGTATAAAAATGTCTTTAATTCCAATTGTAATAGAACAAAGCAGCCGGGGGGAAAGAGCCTTCGACATCTATTCCCGTCTATTGAGAGACCGTATTATATTTTTGGGAATGGCGATTACCGATGACGTAGCGAACGTAATCACCGCTCAGATGCTGTTTCTTGAATCAGAAGATCCCGACAAGGACATTCATTTTTATATAAACTCACCCGGAGGCTTGGTTACCGCGGGGCTTGCAATCTACGATACCATGCAATATATAAAACCGGATGTTTCCACGCTATGCATGGGGCAGGCCGCCAGCATGGCCGCAGTGCTGCTTGCTGCTGGAGTAAATGGAAAGAGGTTTGCCCTCCCCCATGCCCGCATCATGCTGCACCAACCCATGGGGGGTTTTCAGGGTCAGGCGACCGACGTTGACATTCAAGCGCGAGAAATTTTGCGGTTGAGGGAAGAGCTGAACCGCATTTTGACAGACCATTCGGGTAAATCCCTGGATCAGATTGAACGAGATACCGAAAGGGACTTTTATCTGTCCGGGTGGCAGGCTAAGGATTATGGTTTAGTAGATGAAGTCATCACCTCAAGATCCAGCAAAAAACTGGTGGTGACTTAACTCTAGCTCATTTTCACTCTACTTATTCCATGTCGAATTGCCTTCCCTACCCACGTAATCCCTTGTCCGAGCCCCGGCGCAGGTTTTTGGTGGATAAGGGACCTCATCTCATTAGGGGATAAGGCCGGGGGCTTTGATAGCCCCCGACCTCATGAAGTGAACAATACGTATATTCCCTATCAGAACTGCTGAATGCGCAGTATGATCCAAGCACTCAGAAATCAGCTTCGCTCAGCATTGTCATAAAGTCTTGAAGCATCCGAAATAGGTTGACCTTTCCGCTTTATCAGGTTACCTGTTTTGAACTGGCTCAGGCCTAGCCCCATAGGGCCTGCGTTTAGTGTAGTCAAAACCCCGCATTGTGATTATAATATATATACCGAATCTTTAAGACTAGGTAGAATTTATATACACTGCTAATTAGGCGAGAGAAATAGACACAGTGAAGATATTTGTTGTTGTTCTCTCGTTTATTTTAAGTGGCTGAGGAGGACCTTGATGGCTAGAAAACGTGATGACCGTGGTGGAGAACTCAGATGCTCATTCTGTGGCAAAAGCCAGGATGAAGTCAAGAAGTTGATCGCTGGACCGACCGTCTATATATGCGATGAATGCGTTGAGCTCTGCAACGATATAATTGCCGAAGAATATGAAAGGGAGGAGGCGTCCAAGGCGACTCAAATTCCGAAGCCTGCTGAAATTAAATCGATTTTGGACCAGTATGTCATCGGCCAGGAGAGAGCAAAGAAAATTCTCTCTGTTGCCGTTCACAATCATTACAAACGAATTGAAATGAAGCTGGACAAAAACGATGTCGAGTTGCAGAAGAGCAACATTCTGATGATAGGCCCAACCGGTTCCGGGAAGACATTGCTGGCACAGACCCTGGCAAAAATTCTCAATGTGCCCTTCACGATTGCAGACGCGACCACGCTTACAGAGGCAGGTTACGTCGGTGAGGATGTCGAAAATATCCTTGTGAGCCTTATTCAGGCCGCCGATTACGATATTGATAAGGCTTCGCGCGGAATTGTATATATTGACGAAATAGACAAAATTGCAAAGAAATCCGACAGTCCTTCCATCACCCGAGATGTTTCCGGCGAGGGCGTCCAGCAGGCGCTTCTTAAAATACTCGAAGGGACTATAGCCAATGTGCCGCCCAAGGGGGGCCGCAAGCACCCGCAGCAAGAATTTATAAAGATCGATACCACCAACATTCTTTTCATCTGTGGAGGTGCGTTCAACTACCTCGAACATATTATTCAATCTAGAATTGGCATCAAGGGGTTGGGATTTGGTGCAGAAATTCAAAGCAAGGAAGAAAGAAACATCGGAGAAGTTCTAGTTAAGGTGCAGCCTGAAGATCTTTTGAAATTCGGGTTGATTCCTGAATTTGTCGGCCGACTTCCCGTAATTGCCACTTTGAACGAATTGACCGAAGAAGAACTTGTAAGCATCTTGACAGAACCCAGAAACGCCTTGGTCAAACAGTACAAGAAGCTTTTTGAAATGGAGGACGTGCGTTTGCGGTTCACCGAGGGGGCCTTGAAAACCATTTCAAGAGAGGCCATCAGGCGGAAATCCGGTGCACGCGGGCTTCGCTCCATCATGGAAAACATCATGCTCGACATCATGTATGACTTGCCGTCTCATCCCGAAATTTATGAGTGCATCGTCAATGAGGATGTCATCTTGAAACAGGAGAACCCTCTGCTGTTGTACCGCAACCAAACTCAAGAGTCAGCTTAAGTTGCTGTTTTCGAAGCAGTTTGAATCGGAATCAATTGGGAACAACAAACAAATGGAGAAGTTTTAAGAGATATGTTTAAGCTAAATCGCAACAAGGAAGAACAACAAAACTCGAACGCTTCATTTTCGCTGCCGCTTTTGCCTTTGCGCGACATCGTTGTTTTTCCCTCCATGGTCGTGCCGCTGTTCGTCGGCCGGGATAAATCGGTGAATGCCTTGGAAAAGGCGATGAATATTGACAAAAAGATTTTTCTGGCAGCCCAAACGAAAGCCAAGACGGACAGCCCTGGCGAATCAGACATCTATCGGATAGGAACGGTCGCGAATATCCTGCAGATTTTACGGCTTCCGGATGGAACGGTGAAAGTGCTTGTTGAAGGTGAACAGCGCTGTCGAGTCTTAAATTTCATTCCCAACTCTGAGCACTTTCAGGTGCAGCTGGAACCGCTCCAGGAAATCAGTTCGGAAAATAATGAAACAGAGGCCTTACGACGAAATGTTCGAGTAGCTTTTGATTCATATTCCAAACACAACAAAAAAATAACACAAGAAGTCTTGGATGCTGTTGCTGCTATTGAAGCACCGTCTCGTCTGGCCGATACGGTTGCTGCCTATATGCCTTTCAAGCTGGATACCAAGCAAAAACTGCTTGAAACTTTAAACGTTGGCGAGCGATTGGAAAAACTCTTCGGCCATATACGAGCAGAAGTTGACATCATTCAGACGGAAGAACGCATCAAAGGTCGGGTCAAGAAACAGATGGAAAAGACCCAACGAGAATATTACCTGACCGAACAGATGCGAGCCATCCAAAAGGAAATGGGTGAAAAGGACGACTTCAAGTCCGAACTCGAAGATCTCGAGAAGCGGATCAAGCGCAAACGGCTCAGTAAAGAAGCCGCTGCAAAAGTTCGCGCCGAGTTCAAAAAGCTCAAACTGATGTCGCCTATGAGTGCCGAAGCAACGGTCGTCAGAAATTATATCGACTGGATCCTTTCGCTTCCTTGGTTTGATAAGACTAAAGACAAAATCGATATCGAGGAGGCGTTTCGCATCCTCGAGGAAGATCATTACGGGCTGGAAAAACCGAAACAGCGGATTCTGGAATACCTTGCAGTGCAGGCGTTGGTGAAAAAGATGAAAGGGCCGATCTTGTGTTTCGTTGGACCTCCGGGCGTCGGGAAGACTTCGCTTGCCAGATCGATCGCGCGCGCAACCGGCCGCAATTTTATCCGGCTATCCCTGGGTGGAGTACGTGACGAAGCCGAGATCCGCGGGCACCGTCGGACTTACATTGGAGCTCTGCCAGGAAAAATCATTCAGAGCCTAAAGAAGATAAAGAGCAATAATCCGGTCTTTTGTCTCGATGAAGTCGATAAGATGAGTATGGATTTTCGAGGCGATCCTTCGGCCGCTTTACTCGAAGTATTGGATCCGGAACAGAACTACGCTTTTAATGATCATTATCTTGATCTGGATTACGATCTGTCCGAAGTCTTTTTCATAACAACGGCAAACAATCTGCACGGCATTCCTGCTCCATTGCGCGACCGGATGGAAATCATCCAAATGGCGGGCTACACTGAATTCGATAAATTGAATATCGGCAAGCATTTCTTGATATCCAAGCAATGTACCGCCAATGGCCTCACTCCGGAAAATGTCGCTTTTTCAGACGGCGATTTGCTTTATGTCATTCGGCATTATACCAAAGAAGCGGGTGTTCGAAACCTGGAGCGGGAAATTGCTTCCATATGCCGTAAAGTAGCCAAAGAAGTGGTTCAAAATGGACCCGAAACTAAGATTGTGCTCAACGAGGACATCATACAAGAGTATCTCGGCATACCCAAATATCGTTATGGCCGCGCCGAAGAACAAGATGAAATTGGTCTGGCAACGGGTCTCGCATGGACGGAATTTGGCGGCGATACACTGGGAATTGAGACCGTCCTAATGCCCGGCAAGGGGAAAATCACCATCACGGGTAAATTGGGCGAAGTAATGCAAGAGTCTGCCCAGGCAGCTCTAAGCTACGTGCGATCGCGGGCTGTAAGACTGGGCATAGAACCGGATTTTTATCAAAAGCTCGATATCCACGTGCATGTGCCGGAGGGAGCCATTCCCAAGGATGGACCTTCGGCGGGAATCACCATGGCCACTTCAATTGTTTCCGCTCTCACAAAAATAGCGACGCGAAGCGATGTAGCCATGACGGGTGAAATAACGCTGCGAGGACGCGTGCTGCCAATCGGAGGCTTGAAGGAAAAGATCCTCGCCGCACACAGGGCCTTGTTGAAGACCGTACTCGTTCCCAAAGATAATGCGAAGGATTTGAAAGAGATTCCTGAAAAGATTTTGCAGGAAATCAATGTGGAAATCGTCGAGCATATGGATGACGTACTGCGCAAAGCCCTGGTGATAGAAAACGATGAACAGCTGTTTCACGAACCGACCGAATCACCCGAAAAGGAAGAGACGGTTCTCTTCGAGCGAGAAAAGCCGACAAGGGACGAAATTCGCGCTCATTGAATAGACGCTAAGGATCACCAAAAAAAGCTTGACATGTGGAAGGCCATCGAATACAAGTTAGCACTCGCGCGGTTCAGGTAAAACATACCTGCTCAGGCGGGTTTTTGAGGGCGGGTAGCTCAGCTGGGAGAGCATCGGCCTTACAAGCCGAGGGTCACAGGTTCGAGCCCTGTTCCGCCCACCAGTGTATACTACCATCAGGGGTCGTAGTTAAGTTGGTTATAACGCCGGCCTGTCACGCCGGAGGCCGAGGGTTCAAGTCCCTTCGACCCCGCCAGAAAATTGAGGGAGTTAGCTTAACCGGTTGACTCCCTTTTGTTTTCCCCTCATGCTGCTGTTTACGACTAAACGTAAACGTGGAATGGATCGGCTTCAAGTAAGCATCATCTTGCTTAAGAATGGCCGGATTCAGAGCATCCATTCGTCTCTGCCAACTAGGTTTTGGCTGCACCCGCTGTCTGTTTGTAGGATAGCTTGAACAGCGTAGGGCCGAGCAGGCAGGTCAGAAGAGCCAGCAACACGACGGAATCCTTCATCTCCTGATCGATCAGACCTTCTTCCAAGCCAATAGTGGCGGCGGCAACGATTAAGCTCAACCGAGAGGAGAGCAAGGCACCGGCTTGTAATGCCGACTTTAGCGGAAAACGCTGCAGCTGAAACAGCAGGCTCGGAATCACTTTGACCAACAAGGCAAGGACCAGCAGTTTGATAGTAAAGATTATTTGCTCCGGACGAAGGATACTGCGAAGGTCAAATTCCATGCCGACGTTGATGAAAAATATGGGAATCAGAAAACCGAACCCAAGCGCCGAGAGTTTCAGTTCCAGCTCCGCCTTTTGACGAAACACGAAGGAGAGCACACATCCTCCCATGAATGCTCCCAACACCGGTTCGAGATGCACCAATTCCGATACCGCCACAAACAGAAAGAGAAGAGCGAGCGACAGTCTTACTCCGAGCTCCTGAGAATCGCGAGCCCCAAGCAACCGCTCGGCCTTCTGAGGATTCCACCATACCCACAGCCGCCCTGCCCACAACAAGATCGCAAAACCGGCAAAAAGCGGCAAAGGAGCAACAAAACGCCAGCTCAAACCGTACTCACGCCCGAGCATGAAAAATGTAATTCCCAAAAGAGTCAGAAAATCAGCCAGTGAAGCGGCGATGAGCATCGTTTGACCGAACGGAACCCGGCTGATTCCCATCTCTTTTAAAATCGGCATAACCAGGCCAAGTGAAGTCGTTGTCAATACCAGTGCCACAAAAACGCCTCTGCCAAGATAGAGCGCGGCAACAAAGGAGAGACCCAAACTGGCCCCGAATATCAAAAGCTGAAATGACAAATCCTTTCGACTCTGTTTGCGAAGCATGTTGAAGTCAATCTCCATCCCCGAATGGAACATGAGAAGTAGAAAACCCAAATGCGCGAGGAACTCCAGCCAGTCGCCGCTGAACTGAAGATTCAGAAGACTCTTGCCCATGGCGACACCAAATAAGATTTCCATGACCGGCGCCGGCAATCTCAATAATCGACTGACACTTGGAAGTACAGCTACGGCTAAGCTGACGAGCAGCAGTGAAAATGCTTGGTTGATTGACATGTTGGTCGCTCGAGAGGAGGTTAGTTTGCTACGATGAGCACCGAGCAGGGAACTTCCTGTGCCAGAAGTTCTCCGACATGAGGCGCAAATAACGCCTTTTCTTTGGTCATACTACCCATGACCAAAAGATTGAAATCTTTCGCCACATCCACGATTTCCTTTACCGGATTGCCTTTCCTGACGATCTCTTTCAGTTCGATTTTGTGGATGTGGACGATTTCCCGGGCCCTTTCAACCGTCGACTTGACCCAGTCCTTGGCTTCCGAACCGGTGATGAAATCGGCCTGTTCGACAACCACAATCGCCACATCGGATTCCAGCTGCCGAGCCAGGTCTACGGCTACTTCCAGCCCAAGCTCGGCCTTAGGGGTGCCATTGAAAGGCACCAGTATCCGCTCGTAGGGCTGAGTGTTCCGAGCCACCAGCAACGGGCACGAAAGGGAGTGAGCCAGCGAAACAAGGGTAGGCTTTGCCATCGATTTAAAAAAAGAAGCTTCAAAAGGGTGCACAACTACCAAACCGCAATTTCCGATTGCGCTGCTTTCCTGAAGGTGGTCGAAGACGTCCCCTTCAACCTTCTCTGTTCGAATATCGATAGTCTGGGACCATGAATTCAGCTCTTTCTGAATGGATGATTCCTCCTCCGAACAAAGCGCTATCAAATGCTTGACCTTGGTATTTTGAGCCAGATGCATGCTTTCTCTTATGAGGGCTTCGTGATTCTGATCCGGCGCCAGAGCGAGTATGAGTCCCTGCCCGTAGGCAAGTGGAAAATGAGGATGGCCGCATTCCAACAAATCGCAAATCGGCCTGAAGATGTCCGGCCTGCCGACAATCACCAAACGATCGTCGGCTTCTATCACCGTATCCGGTTCAGGAAAAATCAATTCCTTTTTTCGAAAAACGGCGACCACTTTCCAATCCTTATCGATCAAGGTGGAGGCCCGCTTGCCCACCATTCTGAAATGATGGGCGACATCCACCTCCATGACTTCAGAGGGTCCGAGAGTCAGTGGCGTAACATTGATGCGCGGATCCTGCAGGTAGTGAAAGATATTCCCGGCGAGCATCGTGCTGCCGAGTATGGACCGAACCTGTATGTCCTCGAATTTTTCTTTGTTTTCATGTTCATTCACCAACGCCAGCACATGGACTACTCCCTGGGCCTTGGCATAGCTTGCAGTGGCAAGATTAACCTTGTCGTTGTCGGTGAGGGCCAATACATAATCGAAGTTCGCCACGCCAATCTCATCCAGAGTTACCGGGCTCGATACGTCCCCGACAGACATCCGTTCGATATTGTAATCAGCCCTAACCAGCTGATTGAGGCGTTCTTCAGACTTATCCACGAGCGTGACCCGCCAGTTCTCACCCAACCTTCTCAACAGATGCCTAGTGATCTTGCCTACCCCGCAAATGAGTACTTTCATCTATGAGACTCCTTGTGAGCCAACTGCCCTGCGCCTCATTGCACAACAACAGGTTCTTCGAGAGTATCTTTGAGTCGTTGTTTATGTAGAATCCAGGAGCCAGAATCCAGAAGGCGACGCGGTCTACTTTACGTTTCCGGACAATCCGCTGCATTTTCATGTGTTATTGTAAACTGCAGCACTAGTACATAGCGGCGAAAGTTCCTGCCTGTTTGTAAACGATGCCGGATAACGATACTGCCACCACAGCTCAAAGGGCGATGATCATCGTTTCGGCCACCTTCATGCCAATTTCCGCTCGCCCGAGGTATCGAAAGGGCAAACAGCCACGTTCGTGCCCTTCGATGGCTCAGGACAGGCTTCGATACCTCAGCACGAACGGTCATAGTTTGGCCGAGACGATGATCGAAGCCGCTCAAAGCAATGGATTCTCTATCTGGCATCCAGCATCCAGTATCCAGTATCCAGTATCTTCACAAACGGGGTAGTTACTTACGCCCGACAGTGCTAGTGGATACCCCTGCTATTTCCTTTCAGATTCCTCTTTGTCCGTTTTGGAAAAGAGCTCGAAAAACGAATTCATTGCCGAGAAGGGGGGCATTTTCTGTGGTTCGAAAGAAGAAAAATCCATGCCCATTTCAAGCCATTTCCCGAACTGATCGTCGTAGGCCTTCCTGTAAGCCAGATAGTTTTTGATAATCAGCTCCAAATATTTTTCGAAGAATTCGCTGAGCACATTTTCACCATATTGGATGATAAGGTGCAATAGAGGCACCGGCAGCAAGTTGTGTTTGTTGCGGGCCTCCTCGACAATGATCTGGGTCAGAATAAAAGCGGTCACGTCCTCTTCGGTTTTAACCTCGAGGACCTGCACTTGTCTGCCCTTCCTGATAAGATCGGCGACCTGGTTCAGGGTGACATAGGCGCTCTGTTCCGTATCGTACAATCGCCTGTTTGCATATTTTTTGAGGATCAGCTTATTCGCCATTCGTTCTTTCCGTACACTCGATTCGTTTATGACACGCTGCACCAAATAATTGCCAGCTCGGTCGTTATAAATCCATTCCATTCTTTTTGAAGCAATATATGGACTAAGTTAATACTAGTTTAACCTTAAACATATTTTTTTGTTGCAACGCAACATTTCTACTTGACAAGCACGCCAACACGATTAGAATAATAACTACTCGGTAAAGATGGTCGATCATCTTGATATCGCTCTTTACCGGAAACTGAAATAATAGGTCAATCGGTGGTTCATTTCATTGACAATATAACAGAACGGAAGGAGATTATATACAAATGGATCCTCTAAAGATGACAAAGCAAATGATTGATTTCAACAAAGCCACTTTCGATAACACCTTCAGTGCCATGGTTATGCTGCAGGAGCAGACCGAGGCGATGGTCAATTCATTTATGGAGCAGGCCAATTGGGTGCCTGAAGAAGGCAGAAAAGTACTGAATGAGTGGCTGGCCAGCTACAAGAAAGGGCGGAACGAATTCAAGAAAACAGTGGACCAAAGCTTTAAAAAGGTTGAGAATTACTTTGCCGAGGCCGGCAAGAGCCATTAGTTTTGTGCATCAATCAAATTTTCAAGTACTCGGTACAATTGACAGAGGGAGATAATAAAATGGACCAAAAGCAAACGATGAAACAAATGATAGACTTTAACAAAGCAGCTTTCGAGAATGCCTTCAATACAATGACCTTGCTCCAGGACCAAACTGAAAGAATGACCAACATGTTCCTGGAACAAGCCACCTGGTTGCCCAAGGAAGGCAGGAAAGTGATCGACGAATGGATGAAAGCATACAAAACCGGCCGAGACAACTTTAAGGGCAGCATGGATGATGCGTTCAAAAAAGTTGAGAATTACTTCGGCGAACCCAAAAACAAAAAAGAAAAATAGTCAATTTTGCAGGCGCTCAGCAATCACCCGCATAGAGGTATACGATGGACGACTTTTACGACTTGCACGATTTCTCCGATGATACAAAAGAGTTCATGACTAATCTTCCGGAATTGAACGCGAAGCTGTTCGAGGCATCTCTTGAAAAAATCAAGGCGGCACAGATTTTTTTTAATGGTGCCCTCAAGTACATGAATGATTTCACAGTTCCCTATTGGACAGCGTTCAATTCGTTCACCGACCTCGAGATCATGAAGGCATGGCAATCCGAACCGCTTCAGACTCTGAACGATTACTTTGAACTTTTGCAGTTCAATATTCAAATAGCCAGCAAGGGCCTCAGCAGTTCATTAGATATGATGAGTGACTTCCACCTTGGCAATATCAATCACTCTCTCGAAGCCATTCTTAACACTCTCTCAAACCGAAACGGTGAAGACATTGCCTCATATTCGGCGAGACAGGCGCGATTGATGGATTTGGTGGTCAATGATTACCCCAAAGCCATAGCCGACATTAAGAAGGAATACGGCTTTCATTTTGAGAACGGCGGCTATGTCAAGGCTGCCGAAACCGACCGTTTCGAACTCTACCAGGTTCTGCCGTTACATAGCGGTTCGACGGTGAAGGAAGATGGAAAGCCGATCATTATTGTACCCCCGTACGTTCTTGGGGCCAATATTTTGGCTTTTCTGCCAAATGAGAGCAAGAGCTACGTGCATTGCTTCGCCAACGAAGGCATTCCAACTTACATTCGCATTCTCAAGGATATAGACACAAACCCGGCCGTGCAAACGATGACCGGCGAAGACGATGCACTCGACACGCGTTTTTTCTGCGAACAGGTGAAGGCCAAACATGGCAAGCCCGTTACCCTGAACGGGTTTTGCCAGGGCGGATTCATGACCCTGATCGATCTTCTGTCGGGTGAACTGGACAATTTGGTCGATGCCCATATCACGTGTGTGGCCCCTATGGATGGTACCCGCAGCCAGTCCCTGGTGGAATATTTGCAGCATCTGCCTGCGAGATTCAGGGACCTCGGTTATGCGCTGAAAACCTTACCCAATGGCAACCAGGTGGTAGACGGCAAGGTAATGAGCTGGGTTTATAAGTTGAAGAGCATAGAGCGGGAAGCTCCTATCGTCAATTTTTACCGCGACCTCATGATGTTCGACAAACCTGGTAACGAAAAGCCGCAAATAAGCAAAACGGCCGCAGCCATAAACCACTGGCTGATCTACGACCGCAAAGACCTGCCGCAAGGCATTACACAGCTCAGCTTTGACTCGTATACCATCCCGGTCTCTGACGACGGTACACTCCCTGTAAAACTCTTCGGTCGATCTCTCAATTTCAAACGACTGCAGGAGAAGGGCATCCCGTGGCTGATCTGCATCGCTGAAAAAGACGACCTGGTAGATCCACCCGCCGCGCTAGCCCCGCTTGATTTTGTCGATGCGGAAGTCAGCGTGTTTCCTAAAGGCCACGGCGCCATCGCAACTTCCTGGTCTCTACCGACATCGGCGTGCGCCCTCGACACATGTTTTAACGACCGAGCTTCGGGGGAAAGCTGCCGCGGTCCGGTGCGTTATCAACTGGACCTGGACGAGTCCATGCGAAATGACGAGACCCCCTCTTCGTAAGGTTTCAACTCATGGATAAGAGCTTATTGGAATTTTGGGGAAACCTTTTCCTGGCTGCAGCCTAGGGCCAGGAACAGCAAGATGAAATGGTCCGCTGGCTGCAGCAGGGTTTTCGAGGATATGAAGATCTGGCCAAACGGTTCCAGCAAGCTGGCAGTTCGGGCAAATCCGGCGCAGACCCTTCCGATTACTTCAAGAATTGGCAACAGGCTCAAGAGAATATCACCGAGTCTTTCAAGGAATTGCTTTCTCTTCTGAATGTGGTGCCTCGTGACGAATATTTGTCTCTGGCAAAGAAATATGAAGGACTCAAGGAAAAGGTTGCTTCTCAGGAGGAAACCATTAAACACCTGAGGCTGCTTCTGGCGCAGACCCAAGGAACAAGTCAGGATGTGCTGAGCAGCGAGTTGAACAGCCTGCTGGAAAAGCAGACCGAGCAATTTCAGAAATTGATGGAGAACTTTGGTCAGATGTTTAAGGAGGATACTAAGAGCGATAAGACGCGTTGATCTTTACGTAGTCGTAGGAGAGATCACAGGTGTAGGCGGTAAAGCCGGATTCACCCAACCCGAGATCCAGCCTTACTGTAAGTTTTTGCCGCTTGAAAACCTGACTTGCCTTTTCCTCAATATCAGGACCCTCCAGGGGGATCCCTCCCCGCAACACACAAACGTCATCAAAGAATAGACCCACCTTTTCGGGTATAACGGGAATGCCGGATCGACCGGCAGCCGCAACTATTCTTCCCCAATTCGCGTCCTCTCCAAAAAAAGCAGTTTTGACCAGCGGGGAATGTGCGATTGTGAAGGCAACGGTTTTGGCACTTTGGGTGTCGGGAGCTCCGCAAATCTGAATTTCGATAAATTTTGTAGCTCCCTCGCCGTCATAGACAATTTGCTTGGCCAGATCCAATAATACCGCTTGCAGTGCCTCGCCGAACAGCAGGCTCTCGGCATTATCGACATCTTTTAATACTTTGTTGTTTGCGGCACCGCTCGCCAGCATCAGTACACAGTCATTAGTACTGGTGTCCCCATCAATAGTGATGCAATTGAACGAATTTCCCGTACCTTGTCGCAACCAGTAACTCAGGGCACCCGGTTCGATAGCTGCATCAGTACAGACAAACGCCAGCATAGTGGCCATGTCGGGAGCAATCATGCCGGATCCCTTGGCCACGCCTCCGATGGTGACGGTCTTGCCGGACAGCTCCACGCGGATGGCTGCCATCTTGGGAACGGTATCGGTGGTCATGATGGCACGTGCAACCTGCTCCCATCCCTCAGGCCGCAAGTTGCTGCAAAGATCGGGCGTCGCTTTAGCGAGAGGATCTATAAGAATCTGTTGGCCGATGACGCCTGTGGATGCGACCAGTATCTGGTCAGTATCCACCTTAAGGCTTCGCGCGACGAGCTCAGCCATTTGCCGCGCTCTCTGCAGGCCCATCTCACCCGTGCATGCATTGGCGATTCCGGCATTGACCAAGATGGCTTTTTTGTAAGGGGATTTTAAATGCTCCGTACTCAGCTCAACAGGAGCGGCTCTGAATCGATTGCGCGTGAATACCCCGGCCGCGGCCGCCCCGGCTTGCGACTCGGCGGCAATCAGAGCAAGGTCTGGCCGGTTTCGATAGCGCATTTGGCAGGCAACCGTCGACACCAGAAAACCGGGAACAGTAAATGCCTCGTTACTTACCGCAACACTTCTTGTATTTTTTGCCGCTTCCACAGGGGCAGGGGTCGTTTCTGCCAACTTTGCGATCCTTCTTGACTGTTTTGGGACGATTTGAAGCTCCGCCTTCCGCCGGCCCGTAAAACATGGGTTGGTCTTCCTGTTCCTGGCGCAATTGTTGAACTTGTTCTTCCCGTTGGATTTGGATATGAAACAGCAAACGGACGGTTTCTTCTTTTACCCGGTCGATCATCTCCTGGAACATCTCGTGTCCTTCACGCTTATACGCAACCAGCGGATCTTGCTGGCCGTAACCGCGCAGTCCGATCCCTTCCTTCAGGTGATCCATATTGAGGAGATGATCTTTCCACAAACTGTCCACCGTTTGCAGCAGAACGTAATTTTCCAGATCCCGCAGAATGGGCTCTCCAAACTCCTGCTCACGGGCGTCGTAGCGTTCTTTCACACGATCGAGCAGCTCTTCTTGCAGTTCCTCCTGGGTATGCTCGGCTAAAAAGTCGGCGGACAAATTCAGTTGAAATCCAAACACTCGGTAAATCTCGTTGTTGAGAGTTTCCAGATCCCAGTCTTCGGCAAATGTCTTTTCGTCCGTCGTTTTAGCCAACATCCCCTTAAGCAAATCCTCTATCATATCCATTATTTCCGGCTTCAGATTGCCGCCGTGAAGGGCTTCACGCCTTTGCTGATAGATGATTTCACGCTGCTGATTCATGACGTCGTCGTACTCGATCAGTTGCTTGCGAACACTGAAGTTTTGCGCTTCCACCCGGCTCTGGGCGTTCTCAATGGCGCGGCTGATCATGCGATGCTCGATGGGTTCATCTTCTTCCATACCAATTCGCTGCATCAAACCGGAAATACGATCCGCGGCAAATATCCGCATAAGATCATCTTCCAGCGAAAGGTAGAATCTGGAAGAACCGAGATCTCCCTGACGACCGGAGCGGCCACGCAGCTGATTGTCGATGCGCCGCGCCTCATGCCGCTCCGTGCCCAATATATGCAAACCACCTAATTCCGCAACTCCAGCACCCAACACGATATCGGTACCGCGACCCGCCATGTTGGTGGATATGGTAACCACCCCATGTTGGCCGGCGTTGGCCACGATTTCGGCCTCCTTCTCGTGATGTTTTGCATTTAATACCTCATGCGGTACCCCATGTCTCTTAAGCATACCGCTGAGCTTTTCGGATTTGTCTATGCTCACTGTTCCGACCAGCACCGGCCGCCCGACCTCATGAAGCTCTTTAATTTCTTGCACCGCCGCGTTGAATTTTTCTTTTTCCGTGCGGTAGATGACATCGGGGTGATCTTGTCGAATCATTTTCATGTGGGTCGGAATGACTACAACGTCCAAATTATAAATCTTGGCAAATTCAGCCGCTTCTGTATCTGCGGTACCGGTCATGCCGGCAAGTTTGTCGTACATCCGGAAGTAATTCTGAAAGGTAACGGTCGCCAGGGTCTGATTTTCATTTTCTATTTTGACATTTTCCTTGGCTTCCAAGGCCTGGTGCAAACCTTCGCTGTAGCGGCGGCCAGGCATCAAACGTCCGGTGAATTCATCGACGATAATGACCTTCCCGCCTTTGACAATGTAATCGACATCCTTCTTGAACAGAGTATGGGCTTTTAACGCCTGTTGTACGTGATGTAAGATATCGATATTGCGCGGATCGTACAGGTTTTCCACGCCGAGAAGGCCTTCCGCTCTTGCCACCCCATCTTCCGTGAGCGAGACGGTTCGGCTTTTTTCCTCTTTGGTATAATGGTTTTCCTCCCTTAACTGGGGAATGATGCGATTGATGCGATAATAGAGCTCGGTGGATTTCTCAGCGGGTCCGGAAATGATTAGTGGAGTACGAGCCTCATCGATGAGGATGCTGTCGACCTCGTCTACGATGGCAAAATGCAGTTCCCGCTGCACCACGTCGTCGAGGCGAAATTTCATATTGTCCCGCAGATAATCAAAGCCGTATTCGTTATTGGTACCGTAAGTTACATCCGCACCGTACGCCTGCTTTCGCTGCGAATCGTCCAATCCATGAACGATGCAGTCCACGTCCAGACCGAGGAATCTGTAGACCTTTCCCATCCATTCGCTGTCGCGTGAGGCCAGATAATCGTTGACCGTTACCACATGAACGCCTTTTCCGGTCAACGCATTGAGATACACCGGCATTGTGGCTACGAGAGTCTTGCCTTCACCCGTTTTCATTTCTGCGATTCTGCCCTGATGCAGGACAATCCCTCCGATGATTTGTACATCAAAAGGACGCATGCCAAGTGTTCGAACGGAGGCCTCTCTTGCAACCGCAAAGGCTTCGGGCAAAAGATCATCGAGCGGCTCTCCATTTGCCAAGCGCTGCTTAAAATCGCCGGTTTTGGCCTGCAGCTGGGCATCGCTCAGCTTGCGAATGTGCGGTTCCTGTTGAGTTACTTCGTCGACTAGAGGAGTGATGCGCTTGAGATTGCGCTCATTTTGACTGCCGAAGATTTTCTTGAGTAAAACGCCTATCATTGAGTAAGAGAAAGCCTCCCTGAAAGAGTTCTTTTTATTTACGAGAGAACACTAAGGGCACGTTGACCGTGCCCATATATTTCTAACTTATCTTTATAACTCACCACTATAAAGATGGCAATCGGGAGCGGCTCACCCAATATGAAGGGGGATTGTCCAAAACTCCTTGCCAGCCCATTTATTTTGCCCTGGCTATTGCATTATATCCCGGTGGGAAACTTAGGAAGTTGAGCCAGAGCCTCCCGAATTTTCTCGTCGGGATATTCGTAGTCTTCAAGTTTTCCTTCCAAGTAAGCGTCATAGGCATTCAGATCGAAATGGCCGTGTCCGCTGAAATTAAATACGATACATTTTTCTTCACCGGTTTCCTTGCACTTGAGGGCTTCATCTATGGCCGCCCTGATGGCATGACTGGTTTCCGGTGCAGGAATGGTTCCCTCGGTATTGGCGAAAAGGACCGCTGCTTCGAAACATGGATTCTGCGGATATGCAATAGCATTGATGACTTTTTTGTCGACCAGAAGACTGACCAGAGGAGAATCCCCGTGATAGCGGAGTCCGCCGGCATGAATTCCCGGAGGCTCAAATGTATGCCCAAGGGTATGCATCAGCAGGAGAGGAGTGAGACCTACGGTGTCGCCGAAATCGTATCGATAAAGACCCTTTGTAAGGGTCGGGCAGGAAGAAGGTTCTACACCGATAATTTCGCAATTCAATTTGCCGCTCAGCTTGTCGTGAACAAACGGAAAACAGAATCCTCCAAAGTTGCTGCCTCCTCCTACGCAACCGATGAGCACGTCGGGCTTTTCGCCGGCCAATTCGAGTTGTTTCTTAGTCTCCAATCCAACTACCGTCTGGTGAAGCAAAACATGGTTCAGAACACTCCCCAAAGAGTAATTGGTATCTTCATGCGTTGCAGCATCCTCTACCGCTTCTGAAATTGCCATTCCCAAGCTGCCGTTTGTATCGGGGTTTTTTGCCAGTATGCTGCGACCCGATTCGGTCCGGTCGCTTGGAGAAGGATACACCTCTCCACCCCAAATATGCATTAAGGACTTTCTGAAAGGCTTTTGATAATAGCTTACTTTTACCATATAAACTGTACACTTAAGGTCAAGAAGCTTACAGGCAAACGAGAGAGCGCTGCCCCATTGGCCTGCGCCGGTTTCAGTGGCGATTCTTTTGATTCCCGCTTCTTTATTGTAATAAGCTTGCGCGACCGCCGTGTTGGGTTTGTGACTTCCAGGAGGACTGACGCTTTCGTCTTTGAAATATATCCGTGCCGGAGTTCCCAGCACCATTTCGAGATTCCTGGCCCGCCTTAGAGGAGTAGGCCGCCACAAGCGGTAAACGTCTTTAATTGCGTCTGGTATCTCGATCCAGCGTTCCTGACTGACCTCTTGCTTGATCAATTCCATCGGAAAAATAGGCGCCAATTCCTCGGGTTTGATAGGTTCGCCGGTCTTTGGGTTGAGCGGTGGTGCAAGCGGTTCAGGCAGATCCGGTTGAATATTGTACCATCTCTCTGGCATCTCACTTGGGCTCAAATTGATGTGAAACTTGTCCGACATGCTTGCCTCCTGTTGTTTAAATTCATTATCAAAGCATCCATCGTTTCTGGAAATCAAACATCCAACACCATGGCAATTTCGTCACAATCCGGAAACTTTGGGCAGTGCAAACAATCCGCCCAGATCTTTTGGGGAAATATGTTCTTATCAACTACTTGAAAACCCATGTGACTAAAAAAATCCGTTTCGTAGGTCAAAACAAATATACGCCCAATTCCCAGTTGCTTACCTTCTTCGATGCACGCGGTCACCAACTGACGTCCTATGCCTCTCCCTTGATAGGATGTCGGTACCGCCAGAGACCTTATTTCCGACAGGTTCTCCCAGACAATGTGAAGACTGCAGCAGCCCATCAACTCTCCGGTGTCTTCATCCACCGCGACCACCGTATCTCTCAAATTCGTGTACAACTCACTGAGAGAGCGGGCAAGAAGTTTGCCGTCCTTAGCAAATTGGGCAAGCATCTTTTGAATGAGGGGTATATCATTTATCTTTGCTTTGCGGATCATCAAGCTATCCTTCGAAATCAGAGTCGCCTGGAAATCAAAGTCTCTATAGCGTCCAGAAATTGATCTATTTCTTCCAGCGTCGTAAAAACACCCGGTGAAACCCGAACTGTGCCTTCCGGAAAAGTACCAAGGGTGCGATGGGCAAGAGGGGCACAGTGAAGTCCGGTCCGAACTGCTATATCAAATCCTTGATCTAAAAGATAGCCCAGATCGGCCGGGTTGAGTCCTTCGCTGGTAAAAGAAACGGTGCTCGTGCCACGAACTCCGGGTTGGTAGACTTTGATTCCGGGTAGTACCTTTAATCCTCTTTCCAGGCGGGATGCCAGCGACAATTCGTGCTGCAGCATGGACATCATCCCTTTTTCATCAATGAAGTCAATCCCGGCAGCCAGTCCGGCTATGCCGAGAAGATTCGGCGTACCGCTCTCATAACAGTCGGGACAGAAATCGGGTTGGAAATCCTCCTCGGAACGACTGCCGGTTCCACCTTCAATCAACGGCTTAACGTTCAAATCCCCTCGAATGTACAATATCCCCACACCCGACGGCCCAAGAAGACTTTTGTGTCCTGAACAGGCCAACATTCCCAGATTCCATTGGTCAGCCATGATGGTCTGAATGCCGCCGGTTTGGGCAGCATCTAGAAGAAGCGGAGTATCACGGTCGCTGCAGATTCGGGCAACCTCGTCTATGGGTTGAAGCGCCCCGTTGACATTTGAAGCATGGGTCAAGACCGCCAGCCGACAAGGCTTATCGAGACTTTTTTCGAACGCCTCCAACTCCAACTGCCCATCCGTGCCACAGGGGACTATCTCTACTTGGACACCATCCCCACTCAACCTCCTGAGTGGCCGGATTACAGCGTTGTGCTCGATCCCTGAGACAACCACCCGATCCCCGGGCTCAAGCCAGCCCTTCAGCACTAGATTGATGCTTTCCGTGGCATTCTTGGTGAACGACACCCGTTCGACGTTACCAATCCCAAACAACAGGGCCACCTTTTTGCGCGCGGCCTCCACTATTGCAGAAGCTTCCCGTGCCTGCCGATGCGAGGCTCTTCCAGGGCTGCCCCCCACCTCTTTCAAAACATGCTCTACCGCTTGATATACGGACATGGGTTTCGGATAGCTCGTAGCAGCGTTGTCAAGGTAGATAGACATGCAGTTGACCTTTTAATCTAACCAACAATTCTTTCTGCGCCGCTGTATACTGTAAATTTTCCCGCCCGGGCAAAGCCAATCAGGGTGATATTGAGCGAATTTGCCAGCTCAACTGCCAGGCTGGTAGCGGTGTTACGGCTTATCAGAATGGGTATGCCGACTTTTGCTGCTTTTATGAGAATTTCTGAAGTCAGCCGCCCGGTAGTTATCAGTAGCTTATCCTTGAGGGAAATGCCGTGCAAGAATGAGTAGCCGACAATCATATCCACAGCGTTGTGCCGACCTATATCGTCTCGAAACAGCATGATATCCTCCGGCGTCGCCAGTGCGGTATTATGCACACCATGAGTCTGACGGTAAGTCTCACTCATACGGTTCAAGTCTTCCAAACGTTCCCTCAGCTGTTTAGAAGAAAGAGTCACGGTGCTTTCGACGGGCCTGCTCAGTAGAGCATCAATGGCGTAATAAAAAAGGGATCCTTTTCCACAACCTGATGTTATCGTCCGTTTCTGCCACAAATTCTCCGCCAGAGATGAAGCACCGCGAGCGGTAACCTCTACCTTTCCCGCAGAATCATCTACAAGCACCTCTTCCAGGTCGGCAAGATTCTCCAAAAAGCCTTCCCCATAGAGGAACCCAACGGCAAGCTCATCCAAATGGTTCCCGGCGCAAAGTAAGGTGACTATTTCCCGCTGGTTAAGGTAAAGCGTCACGGGTTGCTCATTTACCACCAGTTGGCTGCGTTCAAGACAACCTTCTCTTTCGTAGACTCGAACTGGAACTGAGACAGCCTTTTGTGTGGCCGGCCTGTCAGGACTCTGATTCACCGATACCCTTCCTACTCCGTTGCGCCCATTTGTTTTCTGACGATGCGAAATAATCGGCAAGGATTTGTTCATGATCAAATGCAAGCTCGGCGGGAAACCGATCGACCGGGAATACTGCCAAGTGCTTTGCATCATCCGAAGCCACCGGTCTGCCTCGTCCATACGCCGAAAAAACCACGGTCACCGTGTGTTGGCGTGGATCGCGAGAGGGGTCGGAATAGGCTCTAAACTGTTCCAGCTCATCGAGTTCCACACCCGTTTCTTCTTTTGCCTCTCTGTGTGCGGCCGTCTCCAGACTTTCTCCGTAATCCACGAATCCTCCTGGCAGAGCCCACCCATATGGGGGATTCTTCCGCTCGATTAACACAATGCCATCCTCCAAATGAATAATGATATCAACAGTGAGTGCAGGATTACGGTAAATTTCGACGGGTTCTCCACATTTTGGGCAGTTTATTGTTTTCGCCATGAGCGTTGCTCCTCCACTGTCAGGGCTATTTCTAATTCTCCTTCTGCGCGGCCCTGCTGCGCAACAAGACGTGTTCAAGCAGAAGCACCAGAAATATGCCTACGATCAAACCATTTCCCAAAAAGACTCGGAACGCTCCGGGCATGGAAGCCATGAATGAATCGGGCAGAAACCCGACCAAAGTACCAAGCAGTACCGGCAATCCGACTACAAAGTAATCGCGGCTGGTTATGCCCCCTGAAGCGATGATCGACAGCGCAGCTCCGATTTGTGCTCCCATGGCTACACACAGGGCGGCTCCCACCACTGGCGCTGGAACAATCGCCAGCAATGCCGCCAGCTTAGGAATGAAAGCCGCCAAAATCAGAACGACGCCACAGTAGGTGATCGTAAAACGGCTTGCCACTCGATTCGCCAACACCACACCGGGACTGAAACTATAACTCACAGTTCCCACAATTCCCAGCAGACCGGAGATAATGCCGCCCAAACCATTCAAGAAGATTCCTCGAGAAATCGAGTTTGGCAGCCTTTGAGTGTCAGTGATGTTGGCGATTCCATGCAAGCTTCCCAGACTGTTCACGAGAAGAGCCAGGTAGGCTGATGCAAAGGCGATTAATCCAGGCCAATAGAAGCTTGGCAATGTAGACGACCATTGTTTCGGCACCGATATCCAAGAAGCCGTCCTGAGGTGCTGCCAGTCCAGGAAACCCAGGAGCGAGAAAGCAATAGTGCCCACGAGCATTCCCAGCAACAGCGCAAGTGTTTTCCAGAACCCGGACAGCCAGTGAGATAAGGTTGCCATTATGAGTACCAGTACTATGCTGATCAGAAACACTGAAAGAATTCCCGCAGAGTGATCCATGCCGCTTCCCATCATCATGCGCGCCAGGTAGGGGAGCAGAGTGAAAGCAATCAGCATCAGAATCACCCCCACCACGTTCGATGTGGCGTAGGACACAGCTCTCTTGAGTTGCCCGGACAGAACCAAAACAATCAACAAGATCCCCCCAAAGATCGTTCCGCCTTGAATCGTTTCGATGCCGTAAGGCGCCAGGATAATGAAGGTCAATAAGAGCGCAGTGGATGGACCGTCCAGGAGCGGATAACGATGCCCCCATAAAGTCTGGACGGCAGAAAAGAAGCCGCTGGTAAGAAGGATGAGCTGTAAGAAACGCACTTCCTGCTCCAGACTCATGTTCAAAGCCTGGCTAGTCAGAGTCGCCATGATGATGAAAGAGGGGAACGTGATGATGGCCCACTGAAGGCCATATAGTGCAGCAAACTTAATGGGAGGATGGTCGTCTATATCATAAATATAATTGGGTTCAGCCATTTTGCTGTTAATAGCTCAGTTGTCCGGGAGAAGGGCGAAAGCAAGTCTTCCTAATCATTGCAACGACAAGCACAGAAGGCAAAGCATTTTTCGGCCGGATGGGCATACAGCTGGGGCAGTCTTGCAAAAGGCATGGTCAAATAATCAGTGCTGTATTTCAAACAGGCTGCTGATGGAATCTTCATTATGTATGTTTTTGATCGCTTCCGCGAACAGCCTGGAAGAAGGAACAACCTTGATTTTCTGGCAATGGGCGGCCTGGGCTCCAAGGGGCAACGAATCAGTCACTACCAGACTGGCCAGCGAGCTATTTTCGATTCTGTCAACAGCCGGGCCGGATAAAACAGCATGCGTCACACATGCATGTACTTCCTTTGCACCTTTTTCAAGCAATGTCTTAGTCGCTTCCAGCAGTGTCCCTGCAGTATCTACCATATCGTCCAAAACAATGGCTGTTTTACTGCTCACCTCACCGATGATGTTCAAGGCTTCGGCTTCATTGACATTGACTCGCCGCTTATCTATCAAAGCCAATCCAGCTTTTAGGCGCCTCGCGTAAGCACGGGCTCGGGGCACACCTCCCGCATCCGGAGATACTATTACTAATTCATTGTCAAAATGTTCGCGAATATAGGGCAGCAAAACGGGCGAGGCGTAAAGGTTATCCACTGGTATATCGAAAAAACCCTGAATCTGTCCGGCGTGGAGGTCCATGGTAAGAATGCGTTGAGCCCCCACTCTGGTGATCAAGTCGGCGACAAGGCGCGCCGTAATCGGAACCCGTGGCTTGTTTTTGCGATCCTGTCGCGCATAACTGTAGTATGGGATGACCGCGGTGATCCTTCTGGCCGAAGCTCGCTTGAATGCGTCTATCATTACCAGAAGCTCCATCAGGTGGTCGTTAACGGGTTGCGCTCCCGACTGAACGACAAATATGTCGGCTCCTCGAACGTTTTCACCGATCTCTACGCGGATCTCCCCATCGCTGAAAGTGCTTACCAATGCACGCCCTAAAGGAATTTCCAACAAATCGCAAATTCTTTGCACTAACTCGGGATTGCTGTTGCCGGCAAAAATCTTCAATCCATACGTGGCCATAAAACCTTGTCCTCTTTAAAAAAGAAATACTTACAGTCTGTTAATGCAATCGCAAGGGAGACATTTTCATATTACAGGACACCTCAAATGGCAACCCTTTTCCTCACTAATTTTCACGATAAGACGGGAAACGGCTTTCGTAGTCGAGAGTTGTCAGGACTCCCCAAAACAAATGCCTCACTCTTCCGTTGATGCAAGATTTCATGTTACGCAAGCACCTGTGCTACGAGTAGCCTTACGAAGTCCTGCAGACTTAAGGCATTGGCCAGGAATACGGCCGGTGTCTTCTCTGTCTTCCGAGTCTCTTGTTTATTGAAACTGAGTCTATGAGGCAGCTACTTATTTCGCGGCTTGAGACGTTCGGCTGGGAGCCGATACAAGGCTGTGTATAAAAAAGGTCAAGTCATTAGGGCCGAGCAGGGCGCTTAGCAGGGTCATAGGGAGACTTCAATCGATCTTCGAGCATCTTCCCGGTTCCGGTATCAGCCGGATTCATCCAGCACACATTGGCGTTCCATGAGAGTCTAGGTCCAAAGGCCACATTAATAAGGTCCAGCGATCTAACAGAAGCCCTTTATGTAACCTTCGAAAGCGGATCATTGCTGTGTTTCAGAAACTGGGCAGCCTGCCGGATATATCTTTCGAAACTGACTATACCTCTTCCAGTTCCTCATCGAATATCAAATAATTCTCGTGTCCCGGCCAGTAGATAAATCTATGACAATGCGGGCAGTTGAAAATACTCTCGTCGCGCTGCAGTTCAATAAATTTCTGTGGAGGAATGTTCAAGTGACAAACCTGGCATACCCCTGCCTCCACGGCAGCAACGGCAATCCCACCGGGACGTTCCAGTAAAGAATCGCACCGCCTGAGGATTCCCGTTTCCAGTTTCCTCCTGACTTTTTCCTGCAGAGCTTCGATGTGTGCCAGTTGCTCAGTCACTTGTGCGCTCTGTTCGGTCAACTCCTCTTTATCGGCTTCAACTTTATTTTTGCACGATTCCAGTTCTTTTTCCTGGCGCTTCATTTCCACAGAAAGAGACTCAATCTTTTCCATGACTTCCAACATCTGATCTTCTTTGCGGCTGATCTCCTTTTTCAATTCCTCAATTTCTTTCAGCATTGCCTGGTATTCTTTGTTGGTCTTCACCTCACTCATGCGTTGCTTGCTGCGATTTATTTTTAATTCCAAATCTCCAACTTCTTGCTCCAGGCTGCGGTGCATCTTGCGCGCATGATCCAGTTCTGCCTTCTTCACCAGGTATTCCGCTTCGACTTGCTGATATTCTTTTTCAATTTCGGCGATTTTCTTCGGGGTTTCGTCACGACTGCGGAGTAAAAGAGCCTTTCTGTTCTGCAAATTCTGAAGCTGAACCAGGTATCTAAGTTGTTCAAGCAATTTAAACCTCCTATAAAGTAGTGTTTCCGATTCTATTTCTAAATTCTACCGTGATCCAAGAAGGGGTCCCGTTCGCATTTGGCCGCTAAAACTTCCAAGGGCATACGGGCGTTGTGTGCCTGCTCTTGCAGGTAGTTCATCAGGGGCTCAACAATCAGCCTCTCGGAAGCAAAGTGCCCCACGTCAACTAGAGCCAGACCGGCTTCCAAAGCACGTTGTGCTTCATGGTATTTAATATCGCCCGTTATGAAGGCGTCCACTCCCGAACCGATCACCTGTTGCAGCATACTGCCACCGCTGCCTGTACAAAGGGCGACTCTGAGAACCAGCCGATCCGGACTGCCGACTATTCTGACACCTTTGGCAGCGAGCACCTTTTCACACAGCAAAAGTAAATCTCCAAGACGCATTGATTTGGGCAGCATACCTGTTCGCCCCATACCACCGTAGCGTTCCTGCTGCCGCCAAGCATCCTCGGATTCGAGCGGTTCTACGCTTTGCAGGGAAAGCAACTCACTCAGCCGATCATTAGTGCCTTGTTTGGCCGCGTCAAGATTCGTATGCGCTGCGATCACGTGAATCCCGGAGTTTAGCGCTCTGGCAACGAGCTTTCCGGGAAAATCATCCAGGCGCAACGCTTTCAAAGGTTGGAAGATCAGCGGGTGATGGGTCACCAAACATTGACAGTTTTGTTTTTCGGCTTCAGCGAGGACCGTAGAACTCGGATCGAGAGCCACCAATAGACGTTCTACAGGAGCTTCCGGATCGCCCACCTGGAGACCGCATTGGTCCCAGGATTGGGCATAACGAAATGGAGCGAAGCCATCCAGCCAGTTGTATATGTCTTTTATTTTCAACATCGGCATCGTCACAAAAAAATGGGGGGTGTTCCTCGGAACACCCCCCATCCTCTCATTTCTCACAACCTCTGGGAGCCTTTTCCCACTCTTGATGGACCGTCTTGATATCCGACGATATCCATTGTTTGCTGGGCAAGACCGGTTTATAGGGCTGTATGATCATCTTATTCTCAAAGTGGTGGGCCCACCTGGCCTCGAACCAGGGACCTACCGGTTATGAGCCGGTGGCTCTTCCAGCTGAGCTATGGGCCCTCTCATCCTTATGGGAGAAGTACTGCTTATATAAAGAACCGCTTTTAGATATGTCAAGTTAATAATACTCTCGGGCTATATCTCAATAAAGCTCTTAAGCTCTTTGCGCCTGCTGGGATGTCGAAGTTTGCGCAACGCCTTGGCTTCAATCTGACGAATGCGCTCCCTGGTAACGGCAAAATCCTGGCCTACTTCTTCCAAGGTGTGGTCTGCTTTTTCTCCGATGCCGAAGCGCATGCGAAGCACCTTTTCTTCTCTTGGGGTAAGTGTCGACAAAGCTTTTCGAGTTTGCTCGCTCAGGTTCAGGTTGATGACCGAATCGACTGGCGAAGAGACCCGCTTGTCTTCTATGAAATCACCCAGATGACTATCTTCCTCTTCACCTATCGGGGTTTCGAGGCTGATCGGTTCCTTGGCGATTTTCAAAACCTTGCGCACTTTGTCGACCGGAAATTCCATTTTTTCCGCTATCTCTTCGGGAGTCGGTTCGCGCCCCAATTCCTGCACCAAGTAGCGTGATGTGCGGATCAATTTATTGATAGTCTCAATCATGTGCACCGGTATTCTGATCGTTCGGGCCTGATCGGCAATGGCCCTGGTGATGGCCTGCCGAATCCACCAGGTAGCATAAGTACTAAACTTGTACCCGCGCTGGTACTCAAACTTATCAACGGCCTTCATGAGGCCGATATTCCCTTCCTGAATAAGATCCAGGAACTGCAAACCTCTGTTCGTATATTTCTTGGCGATACTTACCACCAGTCGCAAGTTAGCCTCTATCAGTTCGCTCTTGGCCAATTTTGCACGCAACACCCCATCCTCAACCCGTCTGAGAATCTGCCGCAATGATTTGGCATCCATTTTGGCTTGCATCTCCAGTTGGGTGATGCGCTCTCGAGCATCGATGGCTTTACCGGCAATCCCCACAAAAGAGTCGGCAGTAAATCCCAGGTTACTTGCCACCGCTTCCAACTGTTCAGGACTGCCTAGAGTCTCATCGTAAAGCGGCTTCAATTCCTGAAGAGGTTTCCCACAGGCCAAGAGGCAATCCTCCAAATCTTTTTCAGCACTTTCTATGCTTACCAGGAACTGACGCAATTTATCGATGACTTGTTCAATGTGATGTTTTCCCAGTTGGAGCCCTTTGAGCAAACTAACGATTCGCTCTTTGTTTTGCTGAATTTGGTTTTTGAGGACGGTCTCTTCCGCCGGTGTGATATTCTGAGCGAAAAGCAAAGCTTGCATCTTTTTATTCTCTTCATCAAGCTTCCGGACTTTTTCCAAGATTCCGATCATCCTCACCTTTTGTGCTTCTTCCTCATCATTACTGATTTCTTCCTCTGACTCGCGAAGGATGTCATTCAGGCGCACATCACCCGATTCAAACTTTTCTTTGAGATTCATCATCTCCCTGACACCGATGGAGGATTCCATCAAAGCATTGAAAACCTCCCGTTCACCGGCCTCAATCCGTTTAGCAATTTCGACTTCCCCTTCACGGGTAAGCAAAGAAACCGACCCCATTTCCCGCAGATACATTTTCACCGGATCGGTAACCCGACTGGCCGCATCGGCTTCCGCATGCAGATCTTCTTCCTCCTCAAGAAGTGAGTCAGAGTCTGCCCCCATTCCTTCCCGCACTACCTGGACTTGCTGCTCGGAATCGACGATTTCGATATCCATCTCATCGAAAATCATCATCATGTCATCGAGTTTTTCAGGCGATACCAGGTCATCAGGCAAGGCCTCGTTCACTTCATCGTATGTAAGGTAGCCTTTTTCCTTACCTACTGAAATGAGACGTTTGATGTCGTCCAATTCGGGTTTAGAAAGAGCAGGATCGCGTCTTTGCTTCACTTCCTTGTCATTCATCGATTTCTTTCTCCCTAAACGTTGTCTGTTGAATCCTTGGCTGTTTTCTTTGTCGAACAAAGGTCTTGTATCCGAGTTAAAAGCTGCCTTACCTGAACGGTATTGCCCTGTAGTTCGGCCTGTTCGAGAGCCTCTCGCAATTCGGTTCGCGCCTTCCTGGCCGTTCTCTCACACAACGCCTGCAGCCAGTCCTTCATTTGCACTTGCGCTTCGATCAAGTCCTTTGATTCCATGAGGAAATGAGTGAAAAGCTCCTTCAGTTCATCTTCCTGCAAAACATCATAGACTTTGGATACGTTAAAGCTGTCGTAAGGCGGTTGCGCCGTTTCGAGCAATGTTTTGGTAACCGCTCTAAGCTGCGGACTCTGAAAATTGTCTAATGCTCCGGAACCTTTCACCTCTTCGATCAGCGACGGATATTTTATCATTGCTCGCAAAATACTTTCTTCCAGTGACTGTGTCTGAGGCAAACAAGATGGGAGCTTGACTCTTGATGAGGAACTTTTGCCTACCCGGTTTGTGGCAGAGAGGAACTGTTTGGTAATCGCGGTCTGTGGCAGTGACAGCCTGTCAGAAATCAAACGCAAATATTCTGCCCTCAAAACCGCTTGATTAACACCGTCCAGGATCGGCTTCAGTTCGGCCAAAACTCTGGTTTTCCCGCCAATGCTCCCATCCCACACCGCCAGCTTCTTTCTGATGGCATAGACCCCAAGATCTTCTCTTTCGCGGAGCAAAACCTCCAATGCACCAAGTTCCTCATTTCTAAAAAAATCATCCGGATCCATTCCTTCTGGAAAGCGCAAGCAGCTAACCGCCAGTTGTTCCTGCAGGAACAGGGGCAAAGCTCTGAGCATGGCTCTTTCACCTGCCTCATCAGCGTCATATGCCAACACCACTTCATCGCACATACGCCGCAGCAGACGCACTTGTGGCAAAGTTAGGGCCGTGCCCAAGGTGGCCACTACACGATAGAAACCTTTGGCGTGAAATGCCAACAGGTCCATGTAGCCTTCCACCATGATCACCTGACGGACCTGGCGACACTCTTCTCGTGCCCTCGCATGCTGATAAAGCATGCGTCCCTTGTGGTACACTGGGGTTTCCGGGCTGTTAAGGTACTTGGGTTCGTTCAATGCCAGCAGCGCCGATCCTCCGCCGTTTCCGCCGATCTCCTCCGAGAGACTTCGGCCGCCAAAGGCAACTAACCGCCCTCGATCATCCACAATGGGGAAAATCAAACGATTTCTGAATCGATCATAGTACCGGCCTTTGGTGCTTTTCGCCAACAAGCCGGCTTTAAGACCCACCTCGGGTGAAATCCCGGATCGCTCTAAGTGCTGCGCCATACCGTCCCATTGATTTAGAGCATAACCGAGCCGTTCCGTCTCAACAAGAGGTGGCGCCAGACCACGTTTTTGTAGATAATCGCGGGCAATTTTCCCCGCTTCACTGTGGTGGAGTTGTCTGTAGAAAAAATCGCCGGCGATTTGCAGAGCTTGGTAGAGTTGTTGCCGTTCTTTGTTGGCACTCTCCAGTGTTCCGGCAGGCCTTGATGAAGCATAGTCAGTTTGGGGCAAGACAATATGGTATCTGTCGGCCAAATTTTTAATGGCTTCAATGAAAGAGAGGTTTTGTTGCTTCATCACAAAGGTCAATACATCCCCACCCGTCCCACATCCGAAGCAATGGTAAAATTGGTTTTCCGAATCCACATGAAAAGAAGGTGTTTTCTCCTGGTGAAAGGGACACAATCCTACATAGCGGTTGCCGGATCTCCGCAAAGGCACAACTTGTCCGATGACTTCAGTTATATCAACAGCTTGCTTGACCAGAGCGGCCAAATCCGAATTGCTCACGATGTTATAATCGCCCCTATACTCGAAAGCCAAAAAACGCCTATCAGGATCAAATGCTAAACTTTTAATTTTTATCCAGTTACGAAGATCAAATCAAGGGGTTATTCAAAAAAACTCTTGCGACTTGGCACCGGGCGCAATAAAAAGGCACTGAGCTTAGCTTGATCGTATAGGAATTTGCATTTTCGCCGGCCACAGCCTGCACTCCTCAACAGATGGAATACGGGTTTAAGCCATCTAGCGTCAGCTTTGCAGCTTTTCTCTAACAATCTCGTTCACTTGCTTGCCTTCGACCCGTCCGGCAATTTTAGGCATCAAGACTTTCATAACCTTTCCCATGTCTTTAGGCGAGTGGGCTTCAACTTCTTTGATAACCTCATCAATCAATTGATCAAGTTGTTCGGGTGTGAGTGCTTCGGGTAGGAATGATTGCAGAACGGTGATTTCATTCTTTTCGCTGCCGGCCAGATCCTGTCTGCCCGCTTGGCTGTAGTGTTCCAGAGATTCTCGTCTCTGCTTTATCTGGGTTGCGATCAGCTGCTGAATCTCTGTTTCCGTAGGTGAGCGCTTGAGTTCTTTCTCCTTAATCTTAATGGCGGTAAGGACCGATCGAATCGCATTGCGCTTATCCTCATCTTTTTCGCGCATCGCATCTTTCAACGCCTGTTCGATCTGCTGCTGCAAGTTCATCTCTGACCCTCCCATCGAGCCCTTTGAGACTAGTCCAGGTAGGCTTGCACTTTCGCCAGAGCATCCGCCAGCTTTAGGGCGCCCGAGTAGATAGCCTTTCCTGTAATGACCCCCATTAAACCCAGCGGTATCATCGGCAACAAAGACTCTATGTCTGCAAGAGTAGCCACTCCGCCGGAGGCAATCACAGGGATATCGGTGGCTTCGAGCAATCTTCTGGTAGATTCTATATTCACTCCGGTTTGCATGCCGTCACGACCAATGTCGGTGTAGATAATCGCCCCAAGCCGAATAGCTGCAAACTGCCGAACCAAAACGATAGCTTCGGTCCTGCTGGTTTCCTTCCAGCCTTCGATAGCCACCATCCCTTCTCGAGCATCGATTCCCAGAGCTACACGATTTGGATACGATTCACATGCGATTTCAAGCAACTCGGGTTGGCGCAAAGCCGCCGTACCAATAATTACGCGCTCAACACCCAGTCCAATATAATCTTCGATGGTCCGGAGGTCTCTGATACCTCCACCAACCTGCACAGGGATAGAAACGGCTTCGACAATGCCTTCAATGGCCTTTTTGTTGCGCGGAGCCTTGCTGAAAGCCCCGTCCAGATCTACTACGTGCAGCCATTGAGCTCCCTCCTGCTCCCATCTTTGGGCCATTGCTGCAGGATCCTTACCATAGACGGTCATTCGATCGAGATCGCCCTGCATTAGGCGCACGCACTGACCGTCTTTTAAATCGATGGCGGGAAATATGATCATTGTTAAACTGCCTTCTAAATTCTTATCATTTTTCTGTTCGACCATCAGGCCATGGGCGTCTGCACATCTCTTTCGTTGGTTCAAGTCTCCGAATTGACCGGCATGACTTTACAGCAACTCTGTAGCTATAAAGGTTGCGAAAAGGCTATTCGCCTTTGCCGGATGCAACTGTCACATTGGAATTGTTTTAATGTGAAAATGGTTCAAGCCGGAGACTTGAGCCAACATGCATCCCGCTAAACCGCAATGAACCACAAAATCAAATGACCGATTCAGTGCCCGACAGCAAAATTCTCACAACTTTGCGGCTTGCGATTCTAATAAAGATTTCAACTTGTCAGGTGGTTTAAGCACCTTGCGATCGCTGTTCACACAAACATGAACGGTGAATCCATGTGCCAGCAGTTCATCGCTTCGCTTGATCTGATAATCAAATCTGAGCCTGGCCGGCCCGGTGAAGTGAAACCGCGTTAGGATGGAGAGCACCTCGTCGTAGTAAGCGGGCTTTTTATAGCAACAGTGCGCCTCAATGACTGGAAGATAAATGCCCGCTTCCTCGAGTTCGCGATAACTCATACCACACCGACGAAACCATTCGGCACGGCCCACTTCAAACCATTTCAGATAGTTGCCGTAATAAGCCTGCCCCATGGCATCGGTATCAGCGTACAGAACCCTGAACCGATCTTCGGCAACTATTTTCTCATCTGTTTTCATTTACTTCCGCGAACAAAATAGTCAAAAAGTTCTACTCCGCTTTGTAAATGCCAACCCGAATCGTGTGCGAGTTTCTCACAAAATGTATATGAGGTATGGCTTTTGCCGGAGGAAGCGTTGAGATCTTCGACCAGCAGGAAAGGCACCGGGTCTGAGACGTGGGTTCGCTTGTGGATGGGAGTGGGGTGATCTGTTTCGATCAAAAGTCGAACATTAGCAAGGCGAGCACTTCCTGAGACAATCGGTCCGACTACCTGCTTGTCGAAGGCTTCAATAGCTTCGATCTTTTTCGCCAGGCTTCCTTCATGACCGGCTTCATCCGGAGCTTCGATGTGCACATAGACAAAATCGCCCGTCTGCAAAGCGTTCAAGGCCGCAGTTACTTTGCCATCATAATTGGTATCCAGATAGCCGGTTGCCCCCGGCACAAAAATCGGGTCCAAGCCTGCATAGACCCCAAGTCCCTTGAGCAAATCCACTGCAGAAACCATGGCACCGGTGAGTCCGTATTTTTCTTTCAGGCTGGGCATGGAGGGTGCCCTTCCCTGCCCCCACAACCATACCGCATTTGCGGGACGCTTTCCAGAAGCAAGGCGGTTCCGATTGATCGGATGATCCTTCAGGACAATCGAAGCTTTTTCAACAAATGATAGAAGGGGCTTTTCTTCCTCATAGACTCGCTGATGTGGTCGAGCCGGCTGACCGGAAATATCGTGTGGAGGAGTCGTCTGCAAATCTTCACGCCCATTGGCCCAAATCAAGAGATGCCTGTAACTTACCCCGGGGTAAAGGCTCAACGGGGTGCCACTCAAAATCTCTTGCAATGCGCCAATCAGTTCATGGGCCTCCGCAGTGGTGATGTGTCCCGCAGAATAATCCAACATTCTGATTACGCCTTGCTCGTCTTCTTCCAACGTAACCAGATTGCAGCGAAAAGCGATTTCCTCAGAACGAAGATGAATCCCCATGCTGGCCGCCTCAAGAGGCGCTCTGCCGGTGTGGTATTCAACAGGATCGTATCCCAGCAGGCTCATATTGGCTATATCGCTGCCCGGCTCCATTCCTTGCGGAATGGTTCGGACCATACCCAAGCGGCCTTTGGGCAGCAATCGATCTATATGAGGGGTCGCCGCTACCTCCAGAGGCGTTTTCCCATCGAGTTCCTCCAAAGCATCATCAGCCATCCCATCGCCCACAAGAATGATGTATTTGCAGTTCATGATTTCAGGTGCCCGGTCTCTAGTCAAATGTTTGCTTCGCTTTGGTTTGTCCGCCGTCAAACCTCAAGGTGGCCGGCTTATCAAAGCTCCGAGTGGGTTCTTCTCTTGGCTTCCTGCCACATTTCTCCAGGCGGCCACCGTAGAATGCCTCTACTAATCTTCTATTCGGATCAACTGAGTTGGAGCCAGCACAACATCCAGTTTTTTCATCTCATCAAGAGCCCGAATGACATTTTTCTCGATCGCTTCATGCGTGAGCATAACGATCGGTACCCCGCCTTCCACTTCGCGCCCCTTTTGAATCACTGCAGCGATGCTGATGTCATTTTTCCCCAGTATCCCAGCAATCTTAGACAGAACACCAGGACGGTCCACGGCGGCAAACCGGAAATAATAGCAGGTGCTGATATCACTCATCGGTTTGACGCTAACCGGTTGCAAGCGCTCGGGAAGAAAGGAAAGCGGTGCTATCCTTTCAGGAACGTTACTCATGATGTCTCTTGCCAGATCAATCAGATCGGCCGCCACGGCACTGCCTGTCGGCATCATACCGGCACCGAGGCCGTACAGCATAATATTACCCACGGCGTTGCCATGAATATGCACCGCATTATAGGCTCCCTTCACACTGGCAAGTACATGATTGGCCGGAATAAGCGTCGGATGCACCCGCATTTCCAGCCCGCTCTCGTTATTTCGGGCAATGGCCAGCAGTTTCAATTCATAACCGAATTCTTTCCCGAAGCCGATATCCAAGGGATCGATATTGGAAATTCCCTCGGTATAGACCTGATCGAACTTGATCTCACTGCCAAAAGCAATGGCACTGGAGATGGCAAGTTTGTGGGCCGCATCAATCCCTTCAACATCCAAAGTAGGGTCCGCCTCGGCGTAGCCTTCCTGCTGTGCTTCTTGGAGTGCTTTGTCGAACGAAAGGCCGTCATCCGTCATACGAGTCAGTATGTAGTTTGCAGTGCCGTTAAGGATGCCGTATAGAGTCTCAATCCGGTTGGCGGCAAGGCCTTCTCGCAACGATTTGATAAAAGGGATTCCACCGGCCACGGATGCTTCAAATCC
The DNA here is from genome assembly GCA_963781715.1 of uncultured delta proteobacterium. Lineage (GTDB taxonomy): Bacteria > Desulfobacterota > Syntrophobacteria > Syntrophobacterales > Syntrophobacteraceae > Desulfoferrobacter. The sequence goes on along the minus strand of CAWAGW010000010.1, from coordinate 645,515 downwards.
TATGGCGCGGCCGTTCTTCCGAGCCACTTCAAAAAGTTCGTTGCCGGCATGCGCCAATAGTGCCTTATTGGCTGTCACCACGTACTTCTTGTTTTCAAGAGCCTTACAAATTAATGTCTTAGCGGCGCCCAGACCACCAATCAACTCCACAACAATTTGTATTTCGGGATCCTCAAGAACATCCTCCGCCCGTCTGGTAAGCATTTCTGCGGGAACAGAAACGGGTCTTTGGCGTTCCAGGTCCATATCCGCAACCCGCCGCAGCACCAAAGGAATACCCAGGCGAGCTTCAATCTCTCGCGCATTCTCCTGCAGCACTCGAATCACTCCACATCCAACCGTACCCCAACCGATCAAACCGATCCCAATCGCACGCATCTCATCCTCAAATCTATCCGAATGCTCTTTTGTTCAGCCAGTTTCCCTTGTAATGGAAAAGCTCATCAAAATTCACTTGCAGGTCCAAAGCGGTCCCAAGATTATAGTGGCCAAAGACCGCCAAAGCCCACCCTACAGCTGCTCGAAATAGCCTCGCGCCCCAATCGCAAACCTCTCCACTCCTCACACAGCTTGAGGGCGATGGGAACCGGGCCAAAGAGGTGATGTCAGCAAAACGGGCTAAATTCCGCACCTCAGAAGATGTGGAAGTACAAGCTTTAGGCGGTCAACTTGAAGAATTAGTGCCGGTTTTGGCCAGCTGTGCATTATCTTTCTGCAGAGCGCGGCGTAGTCCGCGAATGGCCTGTTTGGTGCGCATCTCATTTTCAACCAGGGCGAATCGAACGTATTCATCGCCGTACTCGCCAAAACCCAGCCCCGGAGAGACGGCGACCTTTGCTTCCTCAATGAGGAATTTGGAGAATTCCACTGAACCCATAGCGCGGAACGGCTCTGGAATTCTTGACCATACAAACATGGTGGCTTTCGGTTTTTCGGTTGTCCACCCTATGCGGTTCAATCCATCAACCAAGGCATCACGGCGAGACTTGTAGATGGAAACGATGTCCTGCACGCAGGACTGGTCTTCGTTGAGAGCTATGATTGCCGCAATCTGGATAGGCTGGAAAACGCCGTAGTCGAGATAGCTTTTGATGCGGGTAAGAGCTGCAATCATTTCCGGATTTCCCACACAAAAACCGACGCGCCAGCCGGGCATACTGTAGCTCTTGGAAAGCGAAAAGAATTCCACTCCGATCTCTTTGGCTCCAGGAACCTGTAAGAAACTTGGGGCTTCATAGCCGTCAAATGTCAAATCCGCGTAGGCCAGATCATGGATTACCATCATCTGATTTTCTTTAGCAAAATCCACTACTTTTCTAAAAAAATCAAGATCGACAACCGCTGTCGTCGGGTTGTGCGGAAAGGATATGATAAGAGCTTTGGGCCTGGGCCAAGTCTGCTTGGTCGCTTGCTTCAGGTCTTCCAGAAAATTGCTGTTGGCGCTGATGGGAATCGATCTCACGTCACCACCGGCGATAATGGCGGAATATGGATGGATGGGATAGGTCGGGTTCGGCGCGAACACCACATCGCCCGGGCTTATGAGAACCAGGACGAGATGAGACAAACCCTCCTTTGCCCCAATCGTTACCACCGCTTCGCTCTCCGGATCGATGTCCACATCGTAGCGGCGTTTGTACCAATCTGAGATAGCCACCCGCAGACGGGTTATACCGCGAGAAGCAGAATAGCGATGGTTGTGGCCTTTTTGGACGGCCTCCACTAGCTTATCTACGATGTGTTTTGGGGTCGGGATATCCGGATTTCCCATTCCAAGGTCAATAATATCTTCTCCTGCCCGTCGACGCTCCATTTTAAGAGCATTAACCTGAGCAAAGACGTAGGGTGGCAATCTGTGCATTCGGCTGCGCTGCGCAATGTTGAAACTCATAATTTTCTCCCCTTGGTTTAAACTTAGAATAAATATCTTAGGGAACCGGCGATGTCAAAGTATTTTATGGCAACCCAGCCTCTCGGTAATCTGAAAAATCTGTTTGTTCTCCCTTAACCTCTAAATGGCCTTTGATGTTTACCTGGGGACCTTTAACTTTATAGTCCTTTCAGCCGTTTGTGCAATTGTCCTCCCCTACCCGAGGTGGAAGTGCCAGGAAGGGGGTTACAAAGCTTCGTGATAGTGTTAGAGTCCCAAAAAAGTATACCCTGCAAATGGGCGATTCCCGTTCTAAAGCTTTCTGCGAGGTGTCGGGATCGCAGCTTTTGCCGCAATATGATTATCGCAAGTGATATGGAGTGGAGATGCCATGCGTAAGCTGAGTCATTTGGAGATCTATAAATTACTGGAAAAATCGAACTGCCGACAATGTCGTCTGCCGACCTGTCTCGCCTTTGCTGCCGCGGTTTTGAGAGGTGATAAAAGGTTGGATGACTGCCCCTATCTTGATGGTAATGTCATCGAGGAGCTCAAGGGAAGAGTTGGCGCAAAACAATCTAACGAGGATGACTGGGAGCAAGCACTGGAAGAGTTGCAAAACCAAATCAGAGGGGCTGACTTTTCTTCGCTGGCTGACCGGCTTGGTGCCGAACATACCGGAGGCAGGCTCGTCATCAAATGCCTGGGTAAAGACTTTTACATTGACAAGACTGGCAGCATCGCTTCGGACTGCCACAAAAACCGCTGGTTAGCCATTCCCTTGCTGAATTACGTCATCAATAGTTCCGGGCTTGATCCTGCCCAAGACTGGGTTCCTCTCAGGGAATTGGAGCATGGCGCAACCTGGAGCCGCCTTTTCGCACAACGATGCGAGAAACCATTGAAGCAACTCGTCGACAACCACACGGATCTATTTGAGCTCATCGTCGATATTTTCGATGGAAAAACGACCGAAGATAATTTTTCTTCCGACATTTCAGTTGTCATCCATCCTTTACCAAAGCTCCCAGTGCTCATCTGCTACTGGAAAAAGGAAGCCGCGTTCGATTCGACCCTTAGCCTGTTTTTCGATTCCACTGCAAACGAGAACCTCAATATCGAGTCCATATATACCTTGGGTGTTGGTCTGATCACCATGTTCGAAAAGATCGTCTTAACTCACGATAAATTGTGATAAGTGCCGTGGACATAGGCTGGTGGGCAAACAGACTAAATTTGGAGGCTATATGGGTAATATTTTTTCTGATCGCATTTCCGATGTTCCGAGATCATTTATCAGGGAAATCCTGAAGGTCGCCATCGACCCTTCAGTAATTTCGTTTGCCGGAGGACTCCCGAATCGAGAGCTCTTCCCGGTGAATGAACTGCAGGCAGCCACCAACAAAGTGTTCGAATCGGCTGGGAGGGACGCTCTTCAGTATGCAAATTCGGAAGGGTATGCAGAACTGAGAGAATACATTTCGGCAAGGTACCTGGAAAAAAGAAGCCTCGAGGTCCCCATACAGAACATACTCATTACCAGCGGCTCGCAGCAGGGATTGGATTTGCTCGGCAAAGTGTTCCTCAACGAGGGCGATGACTTGATCATAGAAGAACCCGGATATCTTGGAGCCATCCAAGCGTTCTCGGTCTATCGGGCAGCTTTTAATCCGGTACCGTTGAGTAAAGATGGCATCGATCTAGAGCGTCTCAGCAATGTAATGGCCAGAAAATCCCCCAAGATGTTCTATACAGTGCCCAATTTTCAAAACCCTTCAGGAGTCACTTGGCCTGAAGAAAACAGGAGAGCCACTGCCGATATCATACAAGACACCGGTACATTGCTCATTGAGGACGACCCGTATGGCGAGCTGCGATTCGAAGGCTCTCACAAAGAATCGTTCAAGAAATTACTGCCGCAAAACACTATTCAGCTTGGCTCGTTTTCAAAAATCATAACTCCCGGTTTGCGGCTGGGTTGGATAACCGCCCCGGATTCCATCATGGATAAATTGATTGTGGCCAAGCAGGCTTCCGATCTACACAGCAATCACCTGGCACAGAGAATCATTTATCAATATCTCACAGACAATAACCTGGATAAGCACATAGAAAACATCGTGCGCGTCTATGATCGACAGCGTCACGCGATGGTCAGATGCATTCAGGAATATCTTCCGGCGGAGGTGGCTCACACCAATCCCGAGGGCGGCATGTTTTTGTGGATCACTTTGCCCAAAGGCACCTCCGCAATGCAGTTGTTCGATCTGGCTATTCGGGACAAAGTCGCCTTCGTACCGGGCAATCCCTTTTATGTAGATGGGCGGGAGACGGAAACGTTAAGGCTCAACTTCTCCTGCGTCGACGAAGCAACCATAGAACAGGGCATTACGCGGTTGGGAAAATCCTTAAAAAAGCTAATTGGTTAATCCCCCCTATACCAACCTTTTGGATGGATTGACTTCGATCCGAAAAGGAATAATAACTTGCGCATCCTGCTTGGCTGCAAAACTTCTCTTCTGCCGACTTTTCTAATTGCGCTGATGTGTTCGATTGCGGCAGTACAGATGCGACCTCCAAGCGGGAATTCTGCTACTCATCTCTTGCCCGCCGCAGGAACTGATGCACGTGAATCCAATGCCTTGATATTATCTGTTGACGAAACACCGGAGGAGCACTTCGGAACATTCTGGGAAACCGGAAGTACGGTCATGGCCGAGGCCATCATTTACCTGCGCGATCTGGCAATGGAAAACGCCAAGCCGCTGCCGACAGAAATAAAACGGAAATTAACACCCTATTTCGATCCACTTATTTTAGAAAAAGTGAGATACACCGCAGAGTGGAGTCCGACGGTTGAAGCCGCGCTGCGTCGATTGATAGATACCGACAAGTTCGCTCTGGCTGTGACCCTGGATAACGTTATCGTATTTTCAGACGAAGAGAGTCTGGATAATATGTGGCTATGGGTTCATGAATTGAAACATGTCGAACAATACGACCGCTGGGGCATCAAGGGTTTTGCTCACAATTACCTGCTGGACTACAGATCAGTCGAGCAAGAAGCCAACGACTACGCCAGACAGGTTATTCGGCAAATGCTGACTTTGACCAAGAAATAGTTTCATCTTTTAGAGCGCGCCTCAAAATTTGATTTTTCACTTCTTATAGTCGTGCCAATGACTGCTTAATTTCTGCAAACCTCCTTGGCTTTTTCGTCCCTTTTATGCTATTCGAGGCATGCAGCAAGTCGTGTTGTCATATCATGTGGCTTACCTTATGTAATGTTGATCAGACGGAGGATACTCGATGAGTGAAGATATTCGCTGGGTTAAAACTCACTGCGCACGGATGGATCACGGTGGCTGTTCGCTGTTGGTTGGGGTCAAAGACAATGAAATCGTTCAGGTCAAAGGAAATCCGGAAGGATATCTGAATAAAGGATATACTTGTCACAAGGGCAGAGTGTCGCCCGACCGGCTCACCCACCCGGACCGCCTGAAATATCCGCTTAAACGTGCAGGCGAGCGCGGCGAAGGAAAATGGCAGCGCATTTCCTGGGAACAGGCTCTTGCTGAAACGGCCGAAAACCTCCTCAAGATCAAGGAAAAATACGGAGCGCGGGCGGTAGGGTTTGGAGTCGGAATGCCCAAAGGACTGGAACATTTCGTACAGATCAGATTGGCAAACATCTTCGGCTCCCCCAACGTAATCGCCTCTCAGGATGTCTGCCACGCTCCCCGGGAAATAACCGGTATGCACACCTGCGGATTCTATCCCGTGGCCGATCTCCACAATCCCACCAATCTGATTCTTATGTGGGCCAGCAACGTCACATCAAGTAACGAGGAAGGGCAGATCAACAGCCTCGCACTTGAACAGCTTAAGAACGGGGCCAGATTGATTGTCGTCGATCCCCGCCGGACCTATCTTGCCGAAAGAGCCGACGTATGGCTGCAACTCCGGCCGGGAACGGCACAGGCCCTTGCCCTTGCATTCCTGAACGTCATTATCGAAGAATTTTTGTATGATAAAGAATTTGTCGAAAACCATACCTACGGTTTCACCGATCTCGTAGAGCAGGTAAAGAGTTACAGTCCAGAGAGTGTCGCGGACCTCACCTGGGTGCCCGCCGATTTGATTCGCAAAGCTGCCCGAATGTATGCCGAAGCAAAGCCGGCGGCTTTGCAATGGGGCAATGCCATAGAACACGATGTGAACGTTTTTGACGCAGCCCGGTCCCTGGTCTGCCTTATGGCCGTTTGCGGCTATCTGGAAGTGCCGGGCGGAAACATCAATGCTCACGACCCCAAAATTATGGGATTGGGCGAATTCGTACGGGCCGATCTCATCCCAGATAAACGCAAGGAGATGATCAGCACGTATCATCGAGTCATCCCCAGGCTTATGACGATTGCTCCGGCCTATTTCAGAAAGGCGGTTCTCGAGGGAGTCCCCTACCCTGTCAGAGGCTACTATGGCATGTGTACGAATCCACTGGTGGCTTGGGCGGACAGCGAGACCACCTACAAAGCTTTTATGAGCCTGGATTTTTCCGCTGTATCCGAGATTTTCATGACTCCGACCGCAGCTCTTGCAGACATTGTTTTTCCTGTTGCCCACCAATACGAAATGAACGATATCGGCCATTACGGCATCGGCCATGGCATGATACTCGCCCGTCCGAAGGTAGTACACCCGCAGGGCGAATGCTGGCCCGATATAAAGATCATGAACGAATTGGGCAAGCGGATTTCGCCTGCCGAATACTGGCACGACGATCACGAAGAGTTTCTTGAGGATGTGTTAAAACCTTCCGGTCTCACTTACCGCGAGTTCGCTGAAAAAGGCTATCTAAAAGGACCCGATCGGTTCAAGTTGCATGAAGAGAAAGGTTTTCGCACGCCTACGGGAAAAGTGGAACTGAAACTGAGTACCGCCGAAAAGTTCAAACTTAAAGCGCTCCCCGAATTTACAGGGTTGCCCGAAGAAGAAGACCCCGATTACCCGCTGGTGGTGATCAGCGCCAAAAGCCGTTATTTTCTTCTCTCTTCATACCGCTGGGTGAAAAGACTCCGCGAAAAGAGGCCACACCCGATCGTCGAGATTCACCCCGAGACAGCAGCGGCGCATGGAATCAGCGAAGGTGACGAAGTCGTCATCGAGACAAAGTATGGGACAATAACTCAACTGGCGCGACTGACCGATATCGTCCATCCCCGTGTCATCAGCGCTGCACTTGGCTGGTGGTTTCCGGAAGGAGACCCGCAGTCCCAGTACGATTGGCGTAAATCGAACTTCAACATGCTCACCTCCATCGCAAAGCTGGGTAAAGAATTCGGAACGCCGAACCTCAAGAACCTCCCCTGCAGGATACGCAAAAAGTAAGGTCCGGCTTGATTCGTGCCTGCTGACATCGGGCAGCGAAGCTGCAGATTTACAGCGCAGCGCGACTGAACGCTACAACAAAACAACTTTCACCACGAAGGACGCGAGAAGCACGAAGAGTTTTCACGACTGATACTTTGCCCCTTCGTGACGTCGTGGTCATGGGGGGTTAGATCACAGAAGGAGGAATTGCAAATGAGTGAGCAAAGGCTGGTCGGGATCAAAGCCTGTGTGTTCGACGCATACGGCACACTGTTCGACTTTAATACTGCAGCCATGAGCTGCCGGGATGAACTGGGCGAGCAGGCGGATGACCTGTCAAAGATCTGGCGGGAAAAACAGCTGCAGTACACCTGGCTACGTTCTCTGATGGGAAAGCACCTCGACTTTTGGCAGGTCACCGGGGATGCTCTCGATTTTGCCATGAAGACCCTGGGAATTCGCGACAGCGCCCTGCGCGGCAAACTGATGGAGCTCTATAAGACTCTGGGCGTTTTTCCGGAAGTGCCTGACACCCTAAAGCATCTTAAATCCGCGGGACTCCAAACGGCCATCCTTTCCAACGGTTCACCCGAAATGCTCTCTGCGGCTGTCGAGGGAACAGGAATCTCGAATCTTTTGGATTGGGTTTTCTCGATCGAAGAAGCAGGCATCTACAAGCCGCACCCTTCGGTTTATAGAATTGCTGTGGACGCATTGGATATGAGTGCCGGCTCCATCTGTTTCCTCTCCTCCAACGCATGGGACGCCCATGGGGCTTCATCATTTGGACTGAAGGTCGTATGGTGCAACCGCTACGGACAGCAATTGGAAATGCTTCCAGGAAGCCCCGATGTCGAGGTCAAAACGCTGGCCGAAGTGCCCGCGGTTCTGGGGCTGTAGAAAGCAAATCAAGCAGCTTTCTCGCTTATTTCTTCGCTTTTTCTCTCTCTGCTCGCCTGTCTTCGATCAGCCGCTCTGAGGAATACCATCGGGAACCGCGGCCTCTGGATGCAGCCACCGGATCCTTGGGGAGCGGGACTACCTTTATCACACTGCCATCACAACCTTGGTGCAACTAGGCTACAGTGCTTTCTCCGTTAGTTTGATGCAATACGGCAACTGCCCGCCAGTGCAAGTGCGATAAAGCCGAAGGCCACAACCGGAATGAATTTGCAGGGCTTAAGCCCTGCACTACAGAGGGCGGGCAAGTCCGCCATCCGGTATCCAGCATCCAGCATCGCCCTACGCCACCGGCGGCTCGCCCCTTTCGTTCCAGCCTCTGACCTGATAATACTCCTTGAGCATTTGATCCATCTGCTCTGCTGTGATCACTTTCTGGGTCTCGGGCAGAGGTTCTTTGTGGAAGCGTGGAGGCAATAGATCGTCCTGCCGAGTCAGCCCTTCCTGCAGATTGAAGCGGCGGACATCGTCGGTCACGTTTGCGGCAATCCGACGCATCGCTTCTACATCCAAATCGAGGCCGGTCGTGCCTTTGATCATCTCGGCCAGCTGCTCCCATTGATACAGGTCGCGGTAAAATCGGCACAGGACCAGCGTATCGAAAATGGTGAGGCGATCCTCCCATTCGGCAAACACTTTCGCTTTGCCTTCAATCTCGTCGCGATCCACCATACCGCTCAATTCAGGCTTGTAGAAGGTAGCGCGCAAGTGGCAGGCGCCTCGATCCGAAGTCCCATAGGCGAGCCCCATTCCTTTCAGGATGCGCGGGTCATAGCCGGCCGGTTCCAATCCCTTGACGTGAATGGCCTGGTCCTCCATGCCCCACTCTTTTGCAGCATGCTTGATGCCTTGGGCCAGAGTCTCCCCGATGCCCTTCCGGAAGGCGATGTCATGCAGCAACTGGGCAACTTCATCCACCTTGCCGTAGTCAATGGGGTGATCGATTTTTCCCTGGCGCGCCGCCTCGATCGCCAACCCGGCCAGGTTTCCGGCGGTGATGGTGTCGATGCCGAGCCGATCGCAGATATCGTTCAGATAGGCGATTTCTTCTATGGCGGCGATTTCGCAGAGACCGCCGAAGGCAAAAATGGTTTCATATTCGGGCCCCTCGATTTTGAGCCCTTTATGGCGCCCTTCCTTGACTGTGGAAAGTCGTCCGCAAGCCATGAAGCACTTGAGGCAGGCGTGCGGCTCGACGTCGCAGTGACTGTGCAGGGCAGATGCGTTGAACTGCTCGCGGTGTTCCGAACGTCCTTTGCTCCAATAGCGGGTCGGAAAGCCCCCCGCTTCATTCATGATGTCCACCAGCATCGGGGTTCCCATGCTTTTGTAGGCTTTTACCCCGGCGTTGTCCTTGCCGATCTGGGCGAGTGATTTGGCAAAATTTTTCAGCAGTTGGTCGTCGGCAAACTGTTTTTTGCTCTTGCCCCGAAAAGATATGGCTTTGATTTTTTTCGAACCCATCACGGCGCCCACACCGGTTCTGCCGGCGCTACGCCAGTAGTCGTTTTCAATGACGGCAAAGCTCACCTGGTTCTCACCGCCGGGTCCGATGCAGACCACACCACATTTGCCCGCTTCGGGACGACTCTGCCCGATCCATTCTTTGATTCGATCTTCGGTTGCAAAGGTGTCCAACCCCCACAGATCGTCGGCAGGATGAAACTCTACTCCCCCCGGGCTGACTTCGAGCCACACCGGCTGCTCGGCCGCACCGTGAATCATCACCGCGTCAAATCCGGTGCCGTTGATATGTTCGGCAACCGTGCCGCCCGCATAGGACTCCGAGAATAAGCCCGTCTGGGGCGACTTGGAATAGACCCCATGGCGGCAGCAGCCCCAAACAGGACTACCGGAAGCGGGGCCGTTGGCAAAGATCAAATGATTGGCGGGGCCGAACGGGTCCACCTGCGGGGGATTGTTGGCAAGCAGCAACTGAATGGCCAGCCCTTTGCCCCCCAGGCCCCTGCGGAGCATTTGATCGCCGGGCTGCTCGATGCTCGACGTCTGGTCAGTAACATCAATACTGAGGATTCTATTGTAAAAACCATCCATGACTGGTTACTCCTTTGTTGGATACTGGATGCTGGATGTCGGATGCCTGTGGAGATACTCATTGCTCGGTTGGTTTAAGTCCCTGACTTCAACCAACGTACCCCTATCACCCCATCTCCGCGTCTCCCTCTCTCCGCTTCCCCGTGTCTCACCTCTTGCCCCTCGCCTCTAGCCTCTGGCCTCCGCCCCCCTACATCCCCAAATACGCCGTCTTGATATGCGGGTCGTCCAGCAGGTCGCCGGCCTGGCCTTCCAGCACGATTCGTCCGTGTTCCAGCACATAGCCTCGATCGCTTAACCCGAGCGAGTGCATCACATCCTGCTCGACCAGGAGCACGGTAGTGCCCTGTTCGGCGATGGTGCGCACGGTCTCGAAAATCATTTTTATGAGAATGGGCGCCAGTCCGAGCGAAGGTTCATCGAGCATCAAGATCTTGGGCTTGGCCATCAGGCCGCGGGCAATAGCCACCATCTGCTGCTCGCCGCCGGAAAGGGTCATCGCCATTTGCCCCTCTCGCTCCTTCAACCGGGGAAACAGCTGGTAGACTTCCTCGAGCGTCTCTTCCTTTACCTTGTCCGCTCGACTGTTGTAGGCGCCGACGATGAGATTGTCCTTCACCGACATGAGCGAAAAAAGCCGTCTTCCTTCGGGGACCTGGATTATGCCCCGCTCGACTATATCTTCCGGAGGCGAGCCGTGAATCGACTGATTTTCAAACAGAATCTCTCCCTTGGTCGGCTCCAGAAGTCCGGAAACGGTCTTGAGCAGAGTGGATTTGCCGGCGCCGTTGCCTCCGATGATGCTCACTACCTCCCCTTCTTCCACCCGCAGGGAAAGATCGAAAATGACCTGCACGTCCCCATAGCAGACGTCTATCCCATTAACCTGCAGAAATGACATACTCATCTCCCAGATAGGCCTTGATCACTCTCTCATCCGAAGCCACCTGCTGCGGGGCACCCTCGGCAATCTTCTGTCCGAAATGGAGAACCACGACATGGTCGGAGAGGGCCATGATGGCGCGCATGATATGTTCGATAACGAATATGGTAATGCCTCGAGTGCGAAGTTGTTTGATGATGGCCACCATTTCGTCCACTTCCGAAGGCCTGAGGCCGGCCATAACTTCATCGAGCAGCAATAGTTTCGGCTCTGTTGCAAGAGCCCGGGCGATTTCCAGCCGCTTGCGGTCGACGATGGTCAGATTGCCGGCTCGGAGATCCTTCTTTTTCTCGAAATGGAGGGATTCGAGCACTTCGACGGCCTTCTGCTCCGCCTCCGATCGGTTGTTGGTCCTGGCAAAGGTCGCGACCATGACATTGTACAGCACCGTCTTGGTGGCGAACGGCTTGACGATTTGGAAGGTGCGGGCGAGCCCTTTTTTGCAGAGGTTCCAGGGTTTTTCGCCATTGATCTGTTCCCCGTCGAAGTAGATCTCTCCCCCGCTCGGCGCATATACCCCGGCAATGCAGTTGAAGGCCGTTGATTTGCCGGCGCCGTTAGGGCCGATCAGACCGAAGATCTGTCCCTGCCCGATCGTGAGGCTCAGATCGTTCAGAGCCCTCAAACCACCAAAATCTTTATAGAGATCTCTAATCTCAAGAATATTCATTCTGTGCTTCCCCAACTTTTCCCCCGACCAGGCGATCCACCAGCTTGTTGTATAGACGTGTCAGCGGTTCCTGCAGCCCGCGCGGTTGATAGAGCATGACTAGAATCAGGACCACTCCAAAAATGATCAGATGCAGCCCGGGTAGAGTGTCTCCAAAGTAGATCCGAGAGAAATCGCTGACCGGCCTCAACAGCAGCGCCCCCAGCACCGGTCCGGCGATTGAGCCGCGGCCGCCGATCAGGGCGATGAAAGCAATTTCAAAAGACAGATCCAGGGAAATGACGCTCTTGGGATGGATATAAAGAGTGAATTGAGCATAGAAGGTCCCCGCCAAAGCTGTCAAAAAAGAGCTCATGGCCATGGCGATCAGTTTCGCCCTGGCCACGTTCACGCCCAGCGCCATGGCTGCTTCGGGTTCCTCCCCGCCGGCATTGAGGTAGTAGCCCAGTTTGGAGCGCGAAATGGAGTAGGTGAGTAGAAGGACCGCAACCAGCATTATCAAGATAATGTAGTAGTAAGGTTCCTTGCTCGCAAACATGAAGTTGCCAAGGCCCAGATTTAGCGGCGGAATCTGCAAGCCGCGCGGCCCGTTGATGATAAAAGGACCAAGCTTATCGATGTTTTCGATCATGACCCGGATGCCTTCGGCAAAAGCAATGGTGGCCAGAGCGAAATAAGCACCGCGCATCTTGAAGGTGGGCAAACCGATCAAGATCCCTACGATGGTTGCCAGAATACCCCCCATGATCATGCCCAGCCACGGGCTGACACCGTATTGCAGGTACAGGATGGTGGATGTGTACGCGCCGATCCCCACAAACGCCGCATGGCCAAGCGGAAGAACGCCGGCAAAGCCGCCGACCAAATTCCAGCTGCTTGTGAGGTAAGCGTAAAAGTATAAAAGTATCAGGATATGAAGATAAGTGGCGCTGCGAATCACAAGCGGCAAGCCAAGGGCAAGGATTGCGACCAGCAGACAAGCGAATTTGTTTATGGTGTGACGTGTCATTGCGCTACCGATTCAGTAGGATTTGAATTAGTGCCCTTATACAGCCGGGTGAATGTTTCTCTTCAGTTATGGAGCAATCCAAAGTCCCATTTGTTTAACTGACAGCTGGGCACACTTTACCCCGTGGGTATTGAAAGTCCCCCTTTCGCAAAGGGGGATTTAGGGGGATTTTAAATAAGAATCAGCAGGTTGAAAAATCCCCCCTAACCCCCCTTTACGAAAGGGGGGAACATCCGGCATCCAACCTAATCACCAATCATATTTGACCCCGAACAATCCGGATGGCTTCAAGAAAAGGAAAATGAGAAACAATGCGTAAACAATTGCCTCAGTCCAGGTTGCCGCCATGAACTGAGGACCAACCGATTCTATCAATCCAACCATAATCCCCCCGAGCAGCGCACCGCCGATGCTGCCAAGTCCGCCCAGTACGACGATGATAAAGCCTTTGATGTCGAACAAAACTCCAACCGTCGGGAAAACATTATAGAACGGAATCAATGTAACAGCCGCCACTCCGGCGGTGGCCGTGCCGATTCCGAAGGCCACGTTGTAGACCTTGTAGGGACTGATTCCCATCAGGCTGGATGCCTCGCGATCCAGGCTGGTTGCACGAATGGCCCGTCCCAGTCGGGTTTTCTGGAAAAACCAGTAAAGCAGACCCGCGGTAATCAGTGCGGTCACAAATCCCCAGAATTTGGGGACGGAAATGAGCATGTCGCCCCACGTGAACATGTCGCCTTTCAAAGCGACGTTGGGCAGATTGCGATACTGCGGTCCGAAGATCAGCAGCGTCAGATTGTCCAGGATGTACCACACGCCGGTGGTAACGATGATGACCGTGATCGGTTCGCGCACTTCCTTTTCCGCCTTAAAAATCGGCTTGATCACGATGTCCTGCAGGTAATAGCCGAACATAAACATCACAGGAACCACCACGATCAGGGACAAATAGGGATGGATTCCGCTCATCTTCACCGTCCAGTAAGTCACGTACATGCCGACCATGAGCAGCGAGCCGTGGGCGAAATTGATGACCTTGAGAACACCGAAGATGACTGTCAAGCCAAGGGCGGTGAGCCCGTATATGGAACCCATCAGGATACCGTTGATTGTGTCTTCGAGAATATAAATCATGGTTGTGTCTCTTTATAAAGCAGAATTCAGGAGCCAGGAGTCAGAAGGGTTAAAAGTTCCCCGTTCAAGCAGCTCACAATCCCCCCTAACCCCCCTTTTGAAAAAGGGGGGAACATGATGCGGGTCATTGAGACAGGGGGGAGCTGAGCACGATCAACTCCGGTCACCGAGTCCCCCCGTCTCGCCATCTCCGCATCTCCGCATCTCCGCATCTCCGCGTCCCAGTGTCCCAGTGTCCCCGCAACGGGCGGCAGTCTACTTCTGCGGCATCGGGAAAACAGGGGTGTAGCCCGCTCGACGCGCGCCTTTGGGCCACACTGTGATCCGCTCGGGACCGTTGCCGAGATCGTTAACCTGCACGATTACCAGCGAAGCGTGTTCGTTCTGGCCGGTTTTATCAAACTGCACCGAATCGTAGCCGACGATCATTCCGGGCCCACTCTTGAGGTCAGTGGTTGCCAATGCTTCACGGATTTTTGCCGGGTCCAGAGAACCGGCCCGCTCCAAAGCGTCTTTCATCACGTACATCGCCAGGTACGCGTCAACGGCCTCACCGGTCAGATTCTGACCGTATTTGGCCTTGTATTTTTCATTGGCCTCTTTGGCGCCGGGCTTGTTGATGTCGGTTTCCCACTCGACGATGTCGAACAAGTATTTAGAATTCTCGCCGGTTGCCTTGAGAAAAGATGGATCGGCATGTCCGCCGCCGCTGCCGATGATGGCCTTCAGGTTGACCTTGTATTCCGCCAGAGTGTTGGTCAGCAATATTGCATCAGCCGCGTTTGAGACCAGTAACAGCACATCGGGTTTAGCTCGTTTGATCTTTTGCACCACCGGGCTCAAATCGGTGGACGTAGAGGGATAAGGCTCGTCTAAAACCACTTCATACCCGCCTTCTTTGGCCAGCTTCTTCCACTGTTCGGCAAACCCTTTGCCCCAGTCACCGTTTTCGTAAACAAAGGCAAGCCGCTTGACCTCAACACCGAATTCTTCCTGCATACCTTTTAAGAACGCAAATTGATCGCGGGTCCACCAACTGTCTTTTGCGGCAATCCGAAACACGTTCTTGAACCCTTGTTCCGTGATTTTGTCGGCAACTGACACTGGAACGATGAAAGGAATACCGTATCTTTCGGCAACCGCCGTAACCGGGTAAGTGACAGCCGAATTCCAGCAGCCGGTCAAAACGTTGACTTTTTCGGTATTGATCATCCGTTCAGCCTCTGCCACCCCTTTTTCCGGCTTGGATTCAGAGTCGGCGTAAAACATTTCGATTTTCGCTCCGCCCAAGGACTTGATTCCGCCGGCCGCATTGATCTCTTCTACCGCCATTTCGCGGGCGTTCTTCCCCTGCTGCCCGACCGATGCGGAGGGACCCGAAAGGGGAATGATGTTGCCCACCTTGACGACCTTGTCTTCGGCCTTGGCCGGATGGCCGAAGGTAAAGACGAGTGCCAAAACCAGGAATGCGGCCAGTAGAGATTTAATGGTGCGCTGTTGCCTGTGCTTTTTCATTGGTTTCTCCTTGTCCTTTTGGTTAGTGATTTTCCATCCGTGCGACTCTATTGCGACGGCAAATTGCCGTAAAAATAAACCACCACATCGCGCGGCAATCCCGGATGCAGAACTATGTTCTCCAGACCCTGCATCTGCTGCGGTTCGAGCTTCACCACCATAAACAGCCGTTCGGAAGCATCGTCATAGTACAGGCTTTGCTCGATAATTTGACCCCGGTAGGGATCGAGCAGCTTTCCAACTTCCGGAAACTCCAATAGATCTAGGACCGTCGTCGGCCTTTCGAAAACCATATAGGTACAGCATGGATCCAACTGAGCCTTGATCTGTTGAAAATTGCAACGGTCGGGTTGACGGTGGGCGGCCATGTCACCGGTTGAGGGCGTTCAGCCCTTCCTCCAGAATAGACAGACCCTTCTCCAGTTGATCGTCTTCGATGACCAGAGGCATCAACAGGCGAGTGACGTTGCCGTAGCCGCCGCAGGCCAGAACAATCAGACCTCGGTCGAAACAGTACTTGAGCAGAGCCTTGGCGTCGTCGGTTGCAGGAGTTTTGGTCTTGCGGTCTTTGACCAGTTCCATGGCCAGCATCGGGCCGATTCCGCGAACATCGCCGACCAGCTCGTATTTTTCTTTGAATTGGTCCAACCGACTGCGCAGTTTGGTTCCAAGCCGCTGCGCCTTTTCGAGGAGATTTTCGCTTTCGAAGATTTCCATTACCGCCAGTGCGGCGCTGCAGGACACCGGATTGCCTCCGTAAGTGCCGCCGATGCCGCCCTGATGGACGGAATCCATGAGGTCCTTTCGCCCCACCACGGCACTGAGAGGCATACCGGCCGCCAGGCTTTTGGCGACCGTCGTCAGATCGGCTTCGACCTGGCAGTGCTCCATGGCAAACATGGTGCCGGTTCGCCCCATGCCCGTCTGAATTTCATCGGCTATAAACAGGATGCCGTTGTCTTCGCATATCTTTTTGAGCTTCGGGAAGTATTCCGGAGGGGGAGTGATGAAGCCGCCCTCGCCTTGAATCGGTTCCGCAATCAGGGCGGCGGTGGATTCGGGAGCTACATGGCTGAGAAAGAATTCATGCAGATAATCGGCGCAACTCACCCCGCAGTCGGGATATTCCAGATTGAACGGGCATCGATAGCAGTACGCGTAAGGCATATGGTAGACTTCCGGCACGAAGGGGCCGAAACCGTATTTGTAAGGCTTTACTTTGCTGGTCAGAGTCATGCCCAGCATGGTGCGTCCATGGAAGCTGTGTTCAAAGGCGATGACTGCAGGCCTTTTGGTGTAGTAGCGGGCAATCTTGACGGCATTTTCCACCGCCTCAGCCCCGCTGTTGATGAACAGAGTCGATTTGGCAAAGTGACCGGGCACGACCGCCTGCAGTTTTTCCGCCAGAGCGATGGCATGCTCGTATGGCATCACCATAAAGCAAGTGTGCGTGAACTTTTCGGCCTGATCCTTGATGGCCGCCACCACTTTGGGGTGCGAGTGCCCGACATTCATCACTGCAATTCCACCCGAGAAATCGACGTACTCTCGCCCTTCTACATCATAGACCAAAGCTCCTTTGCCCGACTGGATGTAACAACTCGCCAGGCTGGCATGCCCCTTGGGAATGGCGCCGGCTCGGCGGTCATTCAATTGCTCATTGGTCACAGGTTGTTTCATGTCTGCTCCTTGTTCGGTTGAGCTGAAGTCGTGAAGTCGGAAATGCTTCGAATCTTTATTAGGCAATATCCGGACCATTTGCACAGTTGCAAGGATAACAAGGAGTTGAGCGGAGGAGGCGGTTCAGAAGGAAGGAATTCGAATCGAGAATGAATCACTGTTTAGAATAAAAGCAAATATATAAGTAAGCTACTATAGATTCATATATGCATCAAAAGATCTTACAGAAAATATATATGCTTGATTAAGCACTTATGAGACATAGTGATTCATATTTGAATCGATAGTTCCTAGTTCCTGGATTCTTTCAAAAACGAAGCCCATACTTTTTCATCTTGCGCACGATGGTCGGCTGGCTGATTTGCAGTCGGGCGGCCAGTTCCCGGGTGCTATTGCAGTGCATCATTGCACTCTTCAAGATCTCTTTTTCGAAGCTCATGAGTTCATCGTTCAACGATTCTTTGCCAGATGGCTGCCTTCCGTTTCCTCCATCGGGTGTGTTGTCACCCTTGAGAGTCGAGCCCAGAAAATCGTCCAGCACCGGAGTCTCGCTCATCACTACGGCTCTTTTGATGATATTTTTCAATTCCCGAATATTGCCCTGAAAGGGGTAGGTCTGCAGCATGTTGAGGCCATCGGCATGAATCTTTTTTTTCATTCCATAGGCTTTGTTGTATTTAATCAGGAAATGATTGGTGAGCTCGAAAATGTCGTCGCTCCGTTCACGCAACGGCGGAATTTTGATGCTGAAAGCATTAAGCCGATAATAAAGATCCTGACGGAAGCGCTTTTTTTTCACCTGTATTTCCAGATCCTGGTTGGTAGCCGCAATGATCAAACAGTTGATTTTTTTGGAGCGGGTTGCTCCCAGCCGCAAAATTTCATGATCATCGAGGCATTTGAGCAGTTTGGCCTGGAGCTGCAGCGGCAAGTCGCCGATTTCATCCAGGAAAAGCGTTCCCCCATGAGCCAGCTCAAAAAGACCCGCCTTCCCCTGTTCGCGGGCGCCCGTAAACGCTCCTTTTTCATAGCCGAACAGTTCTGCTTCCAGCAGACTTTCCGGCAGCGCTGCACAATTGATCTGGATAAAAGGACTTCGCCGTCTTTCACTGCTGTGGTGGATGAACTTGGCAAGCAGCCCCTTGCCGGTCCCCGACTCGCCCAGCAGCAAAATATTGGAAGCGCCGATGCGGGCGAGCTTTAATGCAACGCTTAGGATTCTGCGCATTTCGCTGCTTTCGGCAACCACCTCCTCGCCCTTGAGCTCCAACATGCTCAGCTCTGCCAATTCATCCTTGAACTTTTCCGTGACCATGTAGCTCTGCTCGAGTTCCTGCCGCATTGCATTCAAATCGGTCATGTCTCGTTCATTGATCACCACCAGATAAATTTGTCCGTCCTCGTCGAAGGCCGGGGTCCCGGTAGCCAGCAGGAATCGATCGGTCTTGCTGATGTGTTGCATGATGCTCACTTGCCGCTTGGTTTCCAGCACTTCCAGAGTGACCGAACGATCGAACAGTCCGAATTCAAGCAACTCCTTCACGTTTTTGCCGACCACATCAGCAGCTTTGATCCCATTGAGTCTTTCGGATGCTTCGTTGATGCTGATCACTTTCCCCTGGCCGTTGCAGACCCAAATACCATCGAACGAGGCAGCGAAGATGGTTTCCAACTGCTTGTTGACCTGTTTATAGGACTCCAGCTTTTTGGCGGTGGCCTCAAAGGCGCGCATTTCCTGAAAATTACAGATTGCCCCCCGGATGACTCCCTGTTCCTCCACCAACGTTATGTTGAGCACCAAATCCACCTGCTTGCCAATGATGTGATGTCCCAATTTTGGCTGGCCGGTTTTTAGACAACTGATCACCTGCGGGCCGGTGAGCGGCAGTACCTCCGAAATGAACACGCCAATGTGTTTTCCCGCGCTGAATCCCAGGATTTTTTCGCCCTGTTTGTTGATATGTACGATGGTGCCCGCAGCATCAGTGACAACAACACCGTTGCTGGTGAATTGAAAGATCTGTTCATAGGTGATCGGCGCAGGCATGGTATCGCACTCTCCACTCAATGCCGTTAACCTCCATGGTTAATCAGTTCCCAGCCGGAAACCCACAATTCCACTCCCCCTCGGCCCCCTCCCTCAATGCTGCTGAATTAGTGGAACGGTTCCCCCCTTTCGCATAAAGGGGGGTTAGGGGGGATTTTTTAACATGCTGATTCTTCATCGAAATCCACCTAAATCCCCCCTTACAAAGGGGGACTTTCAATACCCACGGGGGCATGTGTGTCCAACTAACAGCCTCAAGGGAGAGGAAGTTTTCGGAAAGGAACCAGCTATCATCCACGGGCGTAAGTTTTTATCGATTCAGACAGCATCGGCCAGGAAGCTTTCCGAAAATGCCTTTTTTGTCATTCCGGCAGGAATCCAGAAAAACTCATAATGGAAGTGCAGTTTTTCATCCTTAACAAGTATAATATTAGATCCTTTGTTCGATGGTCTCGAGTTCATCAAAAGGGCCATACCAGGCATCGACGATAGTGCCGACGACATGTTTTTCGACTTCCTCGCTGGCATCCAGCCAATCCACTATCTGCTTTAGTCTCTGTTCCGGACGGTCAACCGGTCTACCGAGTTCGATTAGCCCGGACAAATCAACCTCTGACCCCGTTCCCCAGAAATAACAGTCGCTTTTCTCTACAGCGTGCATGAGGAATGCATCCAGGAAAGAATCAAAATCGGTCCCGGCAGCCAGTCTTATGGCGACCGGCACACCCAAAGTGGCGAATTCAGCAATACGTCTCTTTTTCCTGAGTCTCTTTTTCATGGCAATCAGCAACCTTTTCTTTGTTTGCGGGTTCACTGTTTGCGGGTTCACCTGCCCTTGCCCGAACAAACTTCGTCTTTGCTAAGATATCCCTTATTGCTGGTATCCTTCGACTCAAAGATCTGTTTAGCCTTGGCACGATTGATGGCTCCCGCCTGGAATTCTTCCAACGTCACCTTTCCATCGTTGTTCCTGTCCAGAGTGTCAAAGCGGGCCTTACACTGCGAGCCTGCCTGGCTCTGTCCGGCTGAAGCCGTTCCAATCGTCAGCAACAACACTATGGTCACCAAAATCGCGATTGACGACGCTTTCATGAAACACTCCTTTCCAGGATAATCTTTCTGCGCGCATTAATCACGCTGTGGGGCTTCGTGCTGTCTCAATAAAGATTCCAGGCTCCCACGTTAAGAAGCATAATACATTAAAATCCGTTCGAGGGTGCGGCTTTTGATGTCGGCGAAAGAAATTCATTCGAGGACAAGAAAAACAAATTCAGAATTCAACTGAAAGACAAAATCGAGGGATCGTACAAAATCTTCATTACTCCTTTATGAGTTACGAAAAGATGATCGAGAGGGCGAAAACTGACCCTGCGCTGCGCCTGTTCAATTTCAGCAGACTTCATATTTTTTGATGCCAACAAATCATTTTTTGACACAAGTTTCATTTTCTGCTACCGATTGGGAACGATAGACTGGTCTGCAGTTTTACCCCACGGCAGGTTTAAACTACCAAGAGGTCAACACAAAAAAGGGAGGCTTACTATGGCGAAAAAGTTGCTTTACCTATGTCTTGGACTTGTTTTTCTGTTTTCCGGATTAACCTCGGCAGCGGAGCCACAAAAAGGAGGCACCTTGATCTTCGGGCGAGGCGGCGACAGTGTTGGCCTGGACCCAGCCTATGAAACCGACGGCAACTCATTTATGGTTTGCGATAACGTGTATGAAGCACTGGTTGCCTACAAGGACGAGTCCACTGCGCTGGAACCCGGTTTGGCAGAGTCCTGGGACATTTCACCTGCATGGACCGGGTAGGTCAGAGGCCTCTCGGCCCCATTCCCCCCTAAGAACCGTGCATGACAGTTTCCCGTCACACGGCTCAAGCATCTCAAAAGGCAGCCCTTGTGGGGCGGCCCGGCTGTGTTGCCTCCTAAGCCGAAGCCATGGCCCGATATTCCCGGGCCGACATGGCCGGCAGCAGCTTGCTGTCCTTCTTATTCCGACGACGCCAGAAGTACCCGGCATATTCAGGCAAGTAAGGATTGGCATCTGCTTTGATCTTCACATATCTTCGAATTCCGAGAGAGCTTAGTCGCAGAACCTGGTAGAGTTTCTTACCAGACCTAGCGGTTTTAGCCCATACGGCGAATACATTCCTTCCGGCGGCTGACCAATAACGATTGATCCGCCATTTCACGGATTTGTTGGAGTGCCGTCGGCGTACCATCCGCCGGAGTTCTTCGAAGACATAGGTGTCGATACGTTTAAAGGCTTCCGAGGCCACCACATGGCGGTGGTAGTTGGCCCAACCACGAAGTGTTGAATTAAGCTCCTTGATTAAGGCCGGCATCGGCGCGCCGACGTGTTGCCGAATTACGGTTCCCACCTTTTCCATGAGGGCGTGGACTCCCTCAGGTGCAGGCTTGATGTGCAGCACCCTGCCATGCTTGCGAAAGGTTTGCCCGAGGAACGTAAATCCGTCTTTGATGCGCGTGATCAGGGTCTTCTCAGGTGAGAGCTCAAGACCACGCTCGCGAAGGAAGCCTTCAACCACCGGCTGGATGGCTTCTCCCAGGATGGTTCTTGATTTTCCTGTGATGATGAAGTCATCGGCGTAACGGATGAAGTTGATACGGCACCTTCGGGGGACTGCACAGCGGACGGTTTCCTCTATCCCGTCAAGCACCATATTCGAAATGGTGGGACTGATAATCCCGCCTTGTGGAACTCCCTTGCGCGTGGGATAGCGGATACCGTTTTCCACATATCCCGCCCTTAACCATTTATGAAGCACGACTTTGTCCATCGGAATGTTTTTCATCATCCAGTCAAACGAGATGCTGTCGAAACAACCCTTGATGTCCCCTTCGAGTACCCATGGCGCCGAATTGGGCTTTGACAGAGCGTTGAAAGCGCAGGCCACAGCGTCCGCACATGATCTGCCTTCCCGAAAACCATAAGAATTCTTATCGGCTCTCGTTTCGGCTACGGGCGAAAGCCCCAGCTTGTAGAGCGCTTGTTGTGCCCTGTCGTGCATGGTGGGAATCGATAGGGGCCTTAACTTGCCGTTCCTCTTTTCAATGTAGATCCTCCTCAAGGGCTGAGGATGATAACCACGTCTGCGCAGGCTGCAGGCAGCCCGCCATTTGGCTCGGACGCCTCGCCACAGAACGCCGTCAACGCCAGGGGACTTTTTCCCCTTATTGGAGGTCACTCGCTTCACAGCCAGTAGCTTGGCGTAGAACGAATGGGTAACCAGATGTTGCAATGATCGAACCCTGTTCCATCTGTTTTCCTTCACAGCCTTTGCGATACGCACTTGCAGCCTTCTGACTTCCCGTTGGGCTTTCTTCCAGTCAATGGAATTCCACCATCCCGCGGAGTCTCCGAGTGCACCAGCCTTTTGAGCCGTCATCTGCTTTCTCTTCTTCAAAGGTTCTCCAAGCTCTCTCGCAATGAGACACCAGTTGGACGTCTGCACGCTCTTTCGCCGGTGCTGAAAGCTCTCCGGTTTTGGCGTTGAGCCATGTTTCATGCTCTATCTTTCGGCTTTCCCGAAAGCATTGGCTTCTTCCAACCTCTCTTTCCCGTCTCTCCATCGGCGTGCCTTGCGGTTCGCTTGCCTGGAATTGCTCCGGGCGAAGGACGGGGTTACCACGTTCCACACAGTTGATCCCATGGATGACTTAGGTGCGTCCTCTACGCCGAGGGTGCTGCGGTTCCGTACAGGCAGTTAGGAGACCTGCATCCCGTCCCCTCGCCGCAAACTCTGGGAAGCGGCCTTTGGACCTATTAACCCTCGTAGGTCTGCGTTCATTGACGACGCTTACGGACATTCAATTACTTTCACCATATCATCCGACCCTAGCCCTTAACCGGAGAGGATTCCCGGAGGGGTTCTCCCGTCGCCGTTCAAACCCGATTCGGTACATTGTCCGCAGGGCTTCGCACCCCGTCATCAGCGCAACGGTAGCACGCCTGCGTAGGGTCCGGCAGGAACATGCCGGGTACTCCAGGTAAGTACCTAAGTACACTCAACTATGCGACATCGTGTCGCAACAAAACGTATACGTTTCACCTGCGAAAAGGGGTGAAATTCTTCGGTAAAGGCTATGATATTCCACCTCAGGAGCGTCCACCCGAGTACTGGGTTTCGATGGAAATGGACGACATTGTCGACTCCATTGAAGCCACCGATGATTACACCGTCGTCTTCAAATTGAAAAAAGTTAATGCGCCTTTTCTGGCTAACATGGGGATGGACTTCGCCGACGTTATCAGTCCGACGGCTTTCTTAAAAAACCCCAAAGAATTTATCCGCAATCCGGTCGGAACGGGCCAGTTCAAGTTCGTCGAATGGATTAAGGACGATCGCATCGTTCTCGATAAGAATCCGGACTACTGGGACAAGTCCGGCGGTCCATACCTGGATAAAGTGGTTTTCAGAGCGATTCCCGAGAACTCGGTACGTTTTCTGGAGCTAAAATCCGGCAGCATCCATATCTGTCAATTTCCAAACCCTACAGACATTCCGCTGGCTAAGGCCGATCCAAATCTGCAGATCATTTCTCAGCCGGGCATGAACATCGGCTACCTGGGCTTCAACTGGATCAAACCGCTTTGGCAGAACATCCATCTGCGGCGCGCGGTGGTGCACGCCATCAATCGCCAGGCTATCGTGGATACCATTTATCAAGGCATGGGGCAGGTAGCCAAAAACCCAATCCCGCCGACGATGTGGGGCTACAATGACGAAATAAAGGATTTCCCGTATGACCCGGAACTGGCCAAAAAAGAACTGGGAGAGGCCGGCTACCCCGAAGGCAAAGGATTACCGGAAATTACCCTGTGGTCGATGCCGGTGGCCAGACCCTACAACCCCGAAGGCTTGAAGGTAGGCGTTGCAATGATTTCCGATCTGGCCAAGGTGGGTATCAATGCTAAAATAGTGAGCTACGACTGGGGAACATATTTAAAGAGGCAGCGTGAGCAGCCCGAAGATATGGATTTGTTCCAATTGGGCTGGACGGGTGACAATGGCGACCCGGACAATTTTCTGGCGGTGCTTTTCGATGGATTGGCTTCCCCTTCGGTCCGCACCCAGTGGAAAAACGAGGAATATCATAAACTGATGATGGATGGCAGGCAGACCATTGACCAGGAGCAGCGGGCCGTCATTTATCGTAAAGCGCAGCAAATGATTCATGACGAAGTGCCGGTGATTCGTGTGGCGCATTCTACCGTCATCTGGCCTGCTCTCAAGACTGTTCAGAATTTTAAGCTTCATCCCACGGCTTCTGTACGCATGAAAAATGTCTGGCTGCAACAGTAGGCTTGGGCATGAGAGCAAAACGAGATTGTGTTTGAAAAAAGGGGGAACAGAGCGCCGCCCGCGTTCTTTCCCCTTTTTCTGTCTAAGGTTTTGATGCCATGTTTGCTTACATCATCAGACGTTTCCTGATTTTGATTCCTACCCTTTGGGGAGTCTCGGTCATTGTTTTACTTATGCTGCATATCACTCCGGGTGACCCGGCCGAACTGCTTCTTGGAGAGAGAGCACCGGAACAGAGTCTGCAAGCTCTACGCGAACATCTGGGCTTAAATCAGCCCCTCTACGTTCAATACGGCATGTTCCTAAAACGACTGATGCATGGCGACCTTGGCGAAACCATCTGGACCAGGCAAAAGGTCTGGATTGAGATCAAACAGAGGTTCCCAGCCACCATTGAACTTTCCGTTGTAGCCATGATGATCAGCTGCTTTTTCGGCATGATTTTCGGCATCATCTCGGCCACCAAGCAATACTCCATTTTTGACTACGCCAGCATGGTGGGCGCTCTAGTGGGCGTCAGCATGCCCGTGTTCTGGCTGGGGCTCGTCCTCATGCTGATTTTTTCGCTGGAACTGGGCTGGTTTCCCATGTCCGGCAGGTTGAGCATCGGGATCGACCTGGAGAAGATCACCAACTTCTACATCCTCGATTCCATCCTGACCATGAATTGGGCCGCACTCAAGGATGCGCTGAGACACATTGCCCTTCCGGCGATCACCCTGAGCACTATACCCATGGCTATCGTAGCGCGCATGACACGGTCCAGCATGCTGGATGTACTGCGTCAGGACTATATCAAAACAGCCAAGGCCAAAGGGCTTTCCCAGCGAGTGGTGATCTTTAAGCACGCCCTGCGAAATGCGCTGATTCCTGTCGTCACAACCATCGGACTGCAGTTCGGCATCTTGCTGGGAGGAGCCATTCTCACTGAAACCATTTTCGCCTGGCCCGGGGTCGGCAAATGGATTTACGATGCAGTGAGCCAGCGTGACTACATGGTCATTCAGGGTGGAACTCTCATTGTGGCAACCACGTTTGTGGTGATCAATTTGATCGTAGACGTACTGTACGCCGTCATCAACCCGAGGATCAGTGTGAGGTGATGGCGGAAATCCCCCCTACCCCCCTTTTAAACAAAGGAGGGAACTGACTCGCTAATTCACCGGCATTGCCCCCAACCCTTCAGGAAAGGGGGAGTTAATTGATCGCGAGGGAATTCGATTATTAACCGGCATTAGGGCGTGAGCCTTGGAAGCCATGGACAAGGCTGTTGAATATCGATAAAGACTTGAAAGTCCCCCTTAGGAAAAGGGGGATTTAGGGGGATTTTTAGAATGCTCAGAGCAATAAACCTAACCCCGGAGACGTTTTGTGGCAAAGGCTGAATCTCAAAAAGGCCCGGAAGATCGGCATCCACTGCTGGAACAGCTGGATCAGCTGTGGCGCAACAAAACAGCCGTTGCAGGCATGGCCGTTGTGGCCTGTTTTGTCATCATTGCTATTCTTGCCCCGCTTCTGAGTCCTCACAACCCGATCGAAACTTCTCTTTACGACCAGCTGAAACCTCCCGTGTGGTACAAAACAGGCACCTGGAACAACATTCTGGGGACCGACGATCTGGGACGAGACATCCTCTCCCGCATTATTTACGGAGCAAGGGTTTCTCTGCTGGTCGCTGTGGTCAGTGTCGGGATCGCTTTTGTGTCCGGTTCATTTCTGGGTGCAATTGCCGGATTTTACAAAGGATTTTTAGACAATATCATCATGCGCGCCATGGATATGATTCTGGCATTTCCCCACATCCTTCTGGCAGTGCTCGGCTTCAACCTTTTTGGCGACGGGCTACGCGATGCCCTTGATCCCCGGTTGAGGGACTAGTGGTGGCAGCGGTCCTACGCATCAAGTCAATGGAGAGTACTGAGTAGCTTAGCCCCTTGTGGGCGTTTTGGGGACGGGCACAAGGCCCTATGCTACCCGGCAACAGCAGCTATTCCATCAACTGGCAACCCATTAGCTCGATACCGATGGAGCAGAGGTAAGAAGGACAGAGGACGGGAAATCTGAATAAAAGTAAAAAGGCGGGCTCTCCGAGCACGTCGGCTCCTGGCTCCTAACTTCAAAGAATGAAATTTATGAATAACGGCAACGGCAGCCCCCTTGTTTCCATTGAAAATCTGCGCACCTATTTTTTTATCCGAAAATACGTGGCCAAAGCGGTCGATGACGTGAGTCTCACCATAAACCCCGGCGAGACTTTGGGGCTGGTGGGGAAGTCGGGCTGCGGCAAGAGCGTGACCGCACATTCCATCATGCGGCTCATCCCGGAACCGCCGGGGAAAATTGTGAGCGGGAGTATCCTGCTAAGAAATGTTAACCTCTTGGAGCTCTCTGAAGCCGAGCTGCGCAAAATTCGGGGCAATCGGATTTCCATGATTTTTCAGGAACCCATGACCTCTCTCAATCCCGTATATCCGGTGGGCGATCAGGTAGGGAGAAGTCATTCGGCTTCATCAGAAGGTGTCGCGCAGCACAGCGCGCGAGCGGGTGATAGAAATGTTTCGACTGGCGGGCATTCCTGCTCCGGAAAGACGAATACGGGAGTATCCCCATCAAATGAGCGGCGGTATGCGGCAACGAGTGATGATCGCCATAGCGCTCGCTTGCAAGCCGGAATTGATGATTGCCGATGAACCGACCACCGCTCTGGATGTAACCATTCAGGCACAAATTCTGGCCATCATGAATGACCTGAAGGCTGAAACGGGAGCCGCCATATTGTTCATCACGCATGATCTGGGCGTGATCGCTGAAACCGCTCAGTACGTGGCTGTCATGTACGCCGGCAAGGTCGTGGAGTATACTGATGTGAGAACTCTGTTCAATCAGCCCAAACATCCCTACACGGTCGGACTGTTGGAATCCATACCGGTGCTCGGCAAAGAAAGTCCTGGAGGAAGGCTCAATGCAATCGCCGGCATAGTACCGTCACTCTACAACCTCCCATCCGGATGCCTTTTCAGCGATCGCTGCCCGGATGTATTTTCCACCTGTCATGAAGTGGAGCCGGAAATGTACAAAGTCGGTCCGAATCACACTGCACGGTGCTTGAAGTATGCATGACGATCAATCGGACAAAGTCCTTCTTCAGGTCAATCATCTGGTAAAATATTATCCGATACGGGGCGGAGTGCTTTACAGGGAAATCGCTTCGGTCAAAGCCGTAGACGACGTCTCGTTGGTCGTCAAGGAAGGTGAGACGCTTGGCCTGGTGGGCGAGTCCGGATGCGGAAAAACGACCTTCGGCAAAACGATTCTTCGTCTCGAAGAACCGTCAGCCGGAGAAATCCTGTTCGATGGAGAAAATATCCTCACTTACAGTCAGCGGCAGATGCGTGGTTTGCGCGAACAGATGCAAATCATTTTTCAAGATCCTTTTTCGTCTCTCAACCCAAGGAAAACTGTGTCTCACATCGTGGGGCAGCCGCTCCTCGTACACGGCATGCGAAGCCGAAGCGAACGCGAACAAAAAGTGGTAGAACTGCTTGAAACGGTCGGGTTGAGGCGTGAACACATGCGCCGCTATCCACACCAGTTTTCCGGCGGGCAGCGGCAGAGGCTCGGTATCGCCCGTGCTTTGGCTTTGAATCCGAGACTTATCGTATGCGACGAGGCGGTATCCGCGCTGGACGTCTCAATTCAATCGCAGGTGCTCAACCTGTTGAAAGACCTGCAGAAAGAATTCAAACTCACCTATCTCTTCATTTCTCATGACCTGAGTGTCGTGTGGCATGTGAGCGATCGGCTGGCAGTGATGTATCTGGGCAAAATAGTCGAATTGTCCCCCAGCAAAAAGCTCTACCAAAGTCCTCTTCATCCATACACTCAGGCGCTGCTGTCCGCCTGCCCCATGCCGGACCCCGATTTCAAAAGAAAGCGGATCATTCTGCGCGGAGATGTGCCAAGCCCCATCGACCCTCCTTCCGGGTGTCGTTTTCACACTCGCTGCTTGTATGCTCAAACGATCTGCCACGAGCAGGAACCGGAACTGCGAGAAATCCGACAGGGCCATTTCGCAGCATGTTTTTTTGCTGGAACGGTAGGCTTGGAGGGCTGATTCACAGCACTATCGCTGGGCCAGAACCGCATTCAGGTTGGATAGGAGACTGTCCAGACTAAACGGCTTGGTGATATAAGCCGATACGCCCAGTTCAAGTGCTTTGTTCTGAACTTCGACGCTATGATACCCCGTATACAAGATGGCACCGGTATCCGGCCGCTCGGACAACACATATCGCAGCAACTGAAACCCGGATTCTCCCGGCATATTAAGATCGGACAAAACCAGATCAAAATGTTTATTTTTAAACAATGAGCGCGCCTCGGCCGCATTGGTGGCTATAGTGCACCGATACCCCTTCATGGCGAGAAATTCTTCAAGCAAGGAGCTAACCGATTCTTCATCATCGACAATGAGAACTCTAGGCATCTACTTTCCTCTTACGTTGGGGGGACCTGCTCAACTTTGTTCATTTATGGCATCGATTAATAAAACAGGAATTCCCGATTGGCAAACAGAAAAAACTCATCAAATATAAAAAGGCCGAAAGCCTCCATCAAAATCAGCCTGATTTGTCTGGTTCCACAGCATTAGAACTGGCAGCAGCATTGGAACTTTCGATACGGTAAGCCGCAGCGAGCCACAGATTGGAGTCCGAAAGTGCCTAAACAAAGTTCCGGTATATTGATGTACAGACGTCGTGAAGGGACAATCGAGGTATTCCTGGCGCACCCGGGCGGCCCATTTTGGACCAAAAAAGATGTCGGCGCTTGGTCAATACCCAAAGGAGAGTTCATCGAGGGAGAAGACCCCTTTACCGCCGCCAAGCGCGAATTTCAAGAGGAAACAAGCTTTGCCGCTTCCGGTAAGTTCGAACCGCTTACTCCTGTCAAACAGTCGGGCAGCAAGGTGGTGCAAGCCTGGGCGGTTGAAGGGGACTGTGACGCCTCGACCATAAAGAGTAATACTTTTTCCCTGGAATGGCCTCCTCATTCAGGAAGGCAGCAGAGCTTTCCCGAGGTCGATCGAGCCGAATGGTTTCCGATCGAGGTGGCGAAAAATAAGATCTTACCCGCACAGGTCGGCCTGATCGAACAACTCGAAGATATCTTGGCCAATCGATAAGGTCCCAAATTACAGCACGCTATAGCCGTTATATCCGGAAAACCAAATCGCCATCATTATCCAGACCAGGCTGATGAGAATGGTCGATCCTCCCGCGGAATAGGCAAGATTGCGTTCCAGGGACAATCGCATCAACCAAAGCGTAATAAAAATCACTGTATAAACCAACGACCACAGCAGCCAGGGAATCAAAAGCCGCAGAGTCTTTTCCGCATCCGAAGCGTAACCTCCTGCAATAAAAGCAGCTATAGCTGCGGTCAGAGCAAGTGGAAGAATACAAAATCCC
The DNA here is from genome assembly GCA_963781715.1 of uncultured delta proteobacterium. Classification (GTDB taxonomy): domain Bacteria; phylum Desulfobacterota; class Syntrophobacteria; order Syntrophobacterales; family Syntrophobacteraceae; genus Desulfoferrobacter. The sequence goes on along the minus strand of CAWAGW010000010.1, from coordinate 615,462 downwards.
AACCTTATGAGTGCATCTCGAATCTGTGAAAACCACATAGCGTTGAACTCAACTCTCGACTTAAAATCATTGTTTGTGAATCAACTATCTCCTGCTTGGAATATTAAGGATGACATGGGCATTCGTCCAATTTCTATGTCCGGATTATTCGTTGCTTGATTTTTTGTACGTTTGTCAAATGGCTGATGGCGGATTATTGTTGAGAAAAAAGCATTACCCGCGAAGAAAAAGGTTCCCTGGTAGACGCGACAGATCTTGGCCGCGCGCACTGGATGGACTTGCGCCGCGCGAGATCCAAAGTTTTTTATCCATTTCTGTGCTTTCCTGCTTACTATTGGGTAAATGGCTCGAGAACAGGAGAGCAGATCATGATCGAGCAATTGCAGACGGGGTCATCGAAAATAATAAGGATCAAGCCCACCCCTTAACAAATAGCAATTCGTCCTTATATTATGATAAGGATTTTGAGCAACGGGTAAGAATGTTTCTCACATGAAACGCCTGCTAGGGACTCGCTCACAGTTCAGCCTGAGTCCCAGCATTTCGCAAGGAACGAGAGGAATCTACCCAGCGGCTTCTGCTCAAAATCCATATTAAGAGCGCAGCTCGGGAGGTATGAAAATGAAAAGTTCTTTAAATAAGGTTTTAATGCTTTTGGCCATCATGCTCATGGCCCTGGTAACGTTAGGATGCGCCTACGGCGAATACGGAACGCCCTACGGGTATTCATATGGATCTGGTGACGCATATTACGGGAATGGATACCCTTCCTACGGATATTACGGTAATTATAATGATGACGGCGGCCAGTATTACCAAGGCCGTCGCGGTGACTACAATCATCACTCCTATGACCAGAGGTCATCCCGATATTATGGGAACAAGGGTGGAGGCGGCGGCTACAACTATCACGGTGGCAACGATAAGAATCAAAACCCCCGCGGTTACTATGGCGGACATGGGGGTTATGAATACCACGGAAACGACCATTAGACCTTGGGATCAAGAATAGCCACAGAACAAATCAAATGAGCAGAAGGCGCGTCTTCGCATACCTGAAAGAACTCGGTAATGCTACGTGCTGCACTCTTTAGTAGGTAATTGTTACAGGTGCAAAATAGGCAATTTTACCAGGTAGGAAATAGGCTATTTGTCCGATTGAAAACATCAAACGGAATCGGCAACGCCTGATACCTATTGCCCTATGGCAGAAGTCTCATATTTTGGAAAGTCGGTGTAGCCAACTTCGTTGAAAGAATACCAGATCTTCTGATCCGCAGGGGGATTCAATGGCCAGTTATTGGTGAAGCGCTCAACGAGATCGGGATTGCTGATGTATGGACGGCCAAATGAAATCAAATCGGCGTCATTATTTTCGATAGCGGCTTCCGCTGTCAGCTTGGTGTAACCGCAATTACCCATGAGAGGGCCATCCCAGACATTGCGAAATTCTCGCAGTGTCATTGCCTCGCCGAGAGCATGGAAACCAAACCCAAGCCCGTCCAGAACATGAAGGTATGCGAGCTTGTAGCGATTGAGCTGCTCGGTGACATAAATAAAAGTTTCGCGAAAATCGGGCGAGCCCATGTCGTTGAAATTACCGTTGGGAGATAGATGCACCCCGACTCGATCGGAAGGCCAGACGGTGATCAGGGCCTGTACGATTTCGTCCAGGAACCTATAGCGGTTCTCCAGAGTTCCACCATAGCGATCGGTTCTCCGGTTGGTTTTGGACTGCAGAAACTCGTCAATCAAATATCCATTGGCCGCGTGTATTTCTACACCGTCAAATCCAGCCGCTTTGGCCCTTTCTCCAGCCTTTCGATAGTCTTCTACAACGGCAGGAACTTCATCGGTTTCCAGAGCTCGAGGTGTTTCATAGGGCTGTTCGCCGTTCGGAGTATGAATGCGGTCGCCGTTCAGTCTAACCGGTGACGGTGCAACCGGGAGTCCAAGGTCTTCATGAAAGCTGCTGTGGGATGCACGCCCGCAATGCCATAACTGCAGAAAGATAGACGTTCCTTTGGCATGAACTGCATCCACGACCCGCTTCCATGCCCGGGCTTGTTCGTCCGAATAGATTCCAGGCGAATCGAGCCAGCCGATTGCTTGCCTCGAGACGACGGTCGCCTCCGTTATGATGAGACCCGCAGAGGCTCTTTGAACATAATACTCGGCCATCAGCGCATTGGGCAACCGCTCCTCCCCTGCCCGTGCCCGTGTCAATGGGGACATCACCACCCTGTTTCTCAACCGAAGCCCGCCTAACCGAAAAGGTTTGAACAACGCACCAGTGTTCGCAGTGTTCATTGCTTTTCCTTTCACCATTTTTAATGCTTGTTAACGATCAAAGTCTGCACCCGAAGTCAAGAAAGAATCCCACCCCACAGAGACCGGCTTTGGGCTCACCCCGGATGGGTAATTTTCATGCATATCCAGGAAATCCGGAGATCGAATATCGAAATGTGAAACAAATTCAAAATGCAAACTTCCCAATGTTCCCAACAAACCCAGCCATCAAAAACCGAGGTAAGGAGACGTCACCAATAAAACGGTTATGAACCACTGGCGGGCTTGTCAAGACCGCAACGATATTATCCACAAACCATTTTGCCGGCTTTAAACTTTGATTCTTATGGGGAGCGGCGAGTCGGCTTTTGCCATAGCCTTCAAATATTCCTCCTCCTGCCTGAGTGCATCGAGAAGCATGAGTGCCTCGCCAGGAGCGAAATTAATTGTCGTGCCCTCATGATCGACAATCCGCAGCCCTCGATTTGAAACCTCAATGGTGAATTTATCAATTGCTTCCTTCATACCCATCCTGCCTTATCTGTCTCCGTCAAAAACAAGTCTCCCAACTCTACACGGCGCCACAATCCAAATACCGGATGACCATCATTGAAGACAACATCGGCGGCATCCATTTCTCGAACATGTCAAGCATTGTACTTGATTATACAGCATGATATAAGCCGCACAAGTAACCAGTTTCCATGGCGTGTGAATAATGTGAATAAAAGGTTAAAAAAGGAATCCGTTTATGAAATGCCCAATGTCCCGAATTTTTCGCTGCCGAGTGCTTATCTGTGCGGCCCTGTGCCTTTTTCTGGTGACCGCAGCTGCCTTTACTGCTTTCTGCGCGGACGAGTGGACTAGGTTCGCGGATACCGAAGAACAAATCCAGTTCTTGTCCATAGGAACCCCGCAAAAAAGCGAATACAAGGGGCCGAACACAACGACGACCAGCTGGACTTTTGGACACCTCGAAGATGGAACCAATGGCTACGTGGATGCCACACGTCTCGATCAGGGGAGCTTCGCAGGTTTTAATGTTTTGGAACAAGCCGCCGAATTGCGCGCGGGGGTCGAGAAAAATGGCAAAACCGAAGTGATTGAACAGAGGCCCGCCAGTGTATCGGGACAGCCCGCAATTGAATTTCGGACCAAAATGATGACCTCAAGAGGCACGACTTGGTACGGCGTGCTTCGTATGTTTGTCATGGAAGATACCTTATTTACCGTCGGAGTGATCGCTCCCAGTCCAGCGCGGCTGGAGACCGATCAGGTTCAAACCTGTCTGAATTCACTGGAACGGGTTCGATAGTTCAGGAAATGATCATTTGAAGCATGGTCGTAGAGAAAATATGTGTGGAAATATTACGATCCGATTGGCAACAATGGAGGACGCACAGACCCTGATCGAGTTCAACCGAGCCATGGCTCTTGAAACCGAACACAAGCATCTTGTTGCAAATACCGTATCCCAAGGGGTAAAGAAGCTTTTGTCGAATCCCAATCTTGGCTTTTATCTAGTGGCTGAGTCGGGCAGAGAGACGTTGGGGTCTCTTATGGTCACAACGGAATGGAGCGACTGGCGCGATGGAATCTTCTGGTGGATTCAAAGCGTCTATGTGAAGCTGAATTGGCGCAGGCGCGGCGTGTTTCGAAGCTTGTACAATTTTGTCAAAGAGCTGGCCAAGGAAGATCCGAGCGTCTGCGGTTTCAGGCTATATGTTGAGCGGAACAACCTGAGCGCTCAAAAGACATATGAAGCAGTCGGCATGCACAAGACTCCCTATCGCCTATTCGAGGAACTGAAGGACGGAATCGAGTAGTTGCATAATTCGCAAGGGACTCTGAAAAACAAAGATTGCGGTCATCTTTGCGAGTCGCTCTATTCGCCCCAAGCCACCCGAGCGTCATCCCCTCTTGCTTCTTCCCTGCGCCACCCCCGCTCGATCTTCCCTGCGCCATCCCTGTTTGATCTTCGTTCCGTCATTCCTGCATGCTTTTTGATTCCGTCATTCCCGCAGGCGTCTGGTGGGAATCCAGAAAAATTCAGCTCATCGCGGATTAATAGGAAAACCCATCTTGTCATTCCGAGGCCAAGGGCCGAGGAATCTTTGTTCTTATTTTTGACGAATATAACAATCTTCCTCCAAATATTGACAACTCTTTAATTATGGTTAGTTTATTTTTAGTAGCAAGGATTGGGAGCCTCTACAGGAAATAGGTGTTAACGAATGATTGAACATGAACGGGGGTTACCATGAACTATGATATGAAGATTGAAGAATTGAGAAAACAAAAAAGGCCGCTTTGGATGAGTGATTTCGGCCATGAATCATACGCGGATATGTTGGGGGGTGGTGGTGATATTTGGTTTGATCGACTTCATCCGGAATGGTTGAGGGATTATGGTTACGAAGAGGAAGACGAGAAGAAGTAAGGTATAGAGTTGAACTCTCAGAAAACATATCTGCAAAAAATAGACGCCCAAGACTAAAATCTTGGGCGTTTTTATTTCTTGCATGTGCGATTCTTGTTTAAAGATCGCCAATCTTTTTTAATGCGAAGCTTATAAGCGGTATCTACAGGGCTTCGGCATTTGCGCTACACGCATTATTTTGCCCCTTCTACTTCACTTTTCACCGCCTCCAGCTTGGCTTCAAGTTCTTGTTCATCCTTGTGCTGCATGGAAGTTCTAAACACCTTGGCATCGAACTTGCCGAGTTCATCCAGGACCTTATCCAGATTTCCTTGGACAAGTATGCACAGAGCGGATGTGTTTGGCTGCAAGTGGTCGGCCAGTTTTTTCAAGAACTCCTTTTCGATCCCCATGTGGTCTGCAAATCGTGAGGCGGCTCCAATCGCCGAGCCTTCAACAAAACCCAACACAGAAAATACTGGATTCAGCAGTATGACTCCCATCAAAGCTCCGACCAAACCTCCGGCCATCGCCCCACTCAGAGTGGGATGACTCATGTGATGGAGCTTGACTTTGCCTTTCCTGGTTCTGAGCAGGACAACAGCGTCTTCTAGATCGGCCAAATGGGCTTTTTCCATTTTCAAAAGATCCAAACGAACCTCTTCGGCTTTGTGCACATCACCAAAAGCTGCAACTACTAATTCCGGCATCGCTTCCCCCCTATCTGACGGTTGAATGAAAAACAAATCAATACCTTCGGTAGATGTTACACAATATACACCAAAAACACTGTTTTTTGCGTCAACTTTTGCGAATCTTCGGACGATTTTCTGAATACAAAAATAGAATTCCCCATAGCCAAACGTGTCCTTTTCCAGCCAAAAGGGCCGCAATCTCCGGGATCCGGAAGATTTCAACGGACAACAAGTTAGGATCTAGCAGACAGCCATCTTTCGGGATGGCGCAACGAGTCTGATGTCTCTAACGCCATAGGGCCGCGTTCATGCTTTTGATACAGTTTGCTGTCAGCAGATGAAGGTCTGTGATTATCGAAGGATTTAAAGGACAATCAGGTTGGTACGAACCACTGTGAAGTGGAATCGTCAAGCAGAGAAGGCACTATCCACGGTAAAATTGTTCTGCCTAACGGAGTTGAGGGGCGCCCGAATTTTGGGTCATTCTGAGGCAATCTAAAATCAGGCAAACGTTGCGGGTAAGTTGTCGCATCTTTTGTGCGACGCAGGGATACACCTTTGGACTTGATGAGGTCAACGCCGAATCGCCTGAGCAGAGAGACTTCTGTGTTGAATGGTGTTGATCGTAATCATGTCCAAACCGTTATGCATAGAATATCCCGGTGCCTGGCATCACGTCATGAACTGTAGGCGGCGGGGAGAAAAAATCTTCTGGTCCCGCAAAGACTATGAGATTTTTCTCGCTATTCTGCAAGAGACCTCACAAATGTTGAAACTCCGGATCTCCGCCTTTTGCCTGATGCCCTGCTGGTGCAAAGCCCGGAAGGCAATCTTGCCCGTTGTCTGCTGCATCTGAATGGCGCCTATACCCAGAGTTTCAATCGCGGGCACAGATTGAAGGCCAGTTGTTTCGCAGCCCCTACCGAGCGGAGCTTACCGATGCAGAAACCATCTTTTGATGGCGTCCCCGCCCCTTCATACTCACCTCTGGCTTACACCTGCGCACTTTAAACCTTTAAACCACCGGGCGGCTGACTCGGTCTTATCCGGGGTGGAACTGCGGCATTGGGCTCGGCCCCTCTCAACCGGCAATCATTGTCATGTTACCCTGGACTTCTATTCTTCTCTCCTCGCCGAGGGTTTCATTTCGCCGCGGCCGGTTCTTCCTTTTTGCTTCCCGCCATGGTCTGCAGGATCTGCTGGATCTGATCCAATTCCTCGCCGTACTTTTCCCAGTTGGCCTGTTTGAGATATTCGAGGGCTTTGTTGTAGTGATCGAGACCCTGTTGGGCCATCACAGGAAGAGGACCAGCGGGCTGGCCGCCGAGCGCCTTTTGTTGTTGTTCCTGCGGCACGCCCTCCACAGAAAAGACCGCACGTAGAGCTGCATCGAGATCCCTTGCCATTTCCAACTGACCATTTTGAACGACGATCACCCGTTTCAACTGCGGCATCTGGCTCTGTTCCGACTGGAGATACACGGGCTCTACGTATAAAAACGAATTGGCGATGGGGATGATGAGCAGATTTCCTCGAATCACGTTGGAGCCCTGCTGGCCCCACAAGGTCAGCTCCGAAGATATGCTAGGTTGCTGGTTGATCCGCGCCTCTATCTGCATGGGACCGTAAATCAACTTCTCTTTGGACAAGGTATAGATCAGGAGTTGCCCATAATTGTCGCCATCGCAGCGAGCGCACATCCACGCGATCATATTATCTTTTTTCGACGGCGTCAACGGAAGCATCAGGATCTGGATATTCGATATAAGCGCCGAGCTGGCTCCGATCACAATTTAAAAAAATCAAAAAAAAATCTAAATAATTGTCCAACTTTTGATTTTCGCTTGCAGCCGAGCACCTCTCCCTAACACGGCCGTCAGGCACGCCCCGAGGCTCCCTATGGGATGTTGGTGACCCGATGCGAGTCCCCACCTATGTCTACTCGGAAAATGGCTGGAGAAGGCGATTTGAAAATTCTACTTTATTAGTAATATTAGTTACTTATAAAGACATCCCGTTTGACTTCCCATCCCTCCTGTGCTAACCATGTCCACATGGACTTGAAGAAACGAGCAGCCCAAAACATTGCCGAATCGGGATAGGGAGAGGCCTCGCGACCCCTCTCCTCCCACACCACCTGGCATACGGATCACGTACCAAGGCGGTTCGGTCGAGATGATCGTTTGATGTACAGCCTGGGTACGCCGAGGCGGTCAAAGTAGCGTCCGGTCAGAGCAAAAGCGAGTGCGGGGCTACGGCTCAGCCGCCACGGTCCGTGGGCCGATTTGGCCGTATTCCAGGCCAATTGTCGGCTGACTCCACGCTTGCGAAGCTCTTTATACCCTCGGCGCCCCCATTGTTTCCAATGGTAGCAGCGGAGACGACGCCGAATCCAGGAGTCCAGTTCCTTGAACCTTGAGCTAACCTCGCATAGGCCAAAGTAGCCTTTCCAGCCCAGCAGGTACTCGCGCAATTCCCGCACGACCTGCCGGATGCTCCGTCCACGGGTACGTCCCGTGATCTCCCGGATCTTTGCCTTGAACCGCTTTTCGGCTGCTTCGCTGACGCAGAGCTTGAACCCACGACGAGTGAAGCTGAAACCAAGAAACTTCCTCTCCCACGGTCTTCCGACCGCGCTCTTGGCTTCATTGACCTTGAGTTTAAGCTTGGTAGAGAGGTACCGGGATATACTTGCCAATACCCTCTGCCCCGCTCGTAGGCTGCGCACGTAAATGTTACAATCGTCGGCATATCTTGCGAATCGGTGTCCCCGCCTCTCCAACTCCCGGTCTAAACCATCCAGGAGTAGATTACTGAGTAGCGGTGAAAGTGGGCCGCCCTGCGGAGTACCTTCAACCGTCTCATGCAGTGCATCGTGATCCAGTGCTCCTGCTTTCAGGAACCTTCGGATCAGCGCGAGAAGGCGTTTGTCACTCACCCGCTTGGCTATCTCACCCATGAGCTTGTCGTGGTTCACTCGATCGAAAAATTTCTCGAGATCCATGTCCACGACATGCCTGTACCCGCTTCGCAGATGCTTCTGTGCACACCGGAGCGCCTGGCGGGCACTCCGACCTGGTCGAAAACCAAAGCTCCACTTCGAAAACGTCGGGTCCCACTGGGGTTGCAATACCTGTAGAACCGCTTGCTGGATCAGGCGATCCAAAGCAGTCGGCACACCCAGCTTTCTTGTTCCTCCTCCGGGCTTTGGGATATTCACCCGTTTGACCGGTTGAGGCTCGTATGTGCCGGCAAGCAACGTCTCCCGGACTTCGGGCCAGTGCTCCCGAAGATACGGTCCCAGTTCCTGAACGGTCATCCCGTCTACGCCGGGACTCCCGCCATTGCTCTTGACCTTTTTGTACGCCTTGACCATGTTGTCGTAGTCGACAACACGCTCCATTAGCTGCACTTCCTCCGACGGACTCCCGGCCACAATTTCAGCACGAACCTGTTCGCCCCTCTTTCCGAAGGGCAGCCACAATTGAATTGCCGGCTTACAGCTCATCCGATACTTGCTCCGTAAAGTCCCCTCATACCGTTCGGGCCTTCAGTCTCCTGGTTTCCGGCTCGGCCTATCTGTTTACTCCGCCTTTCGGCTTCCGGAGTGCCTCACTAGCTTTGCCTGCCAGCAAACCTACTATGCCCTCTGCTGACTCCTGCACGGCGGTCAGGGTGGATTGCTCCACCCTCAGTCCAGCGGGGTGACTTAGGGTTCGTCATACCCGGGTTCAGGGTTTCCCCTCACTTGATGGACTCACTAGACGCATACCCTATCAGTCCCGTAGACACCGTACAGGCCTCCCCGGGTAAGACACAGAGCTTTCCGCGCGTAAGCGCCGGATTTATAAAGCACACCCCAATCGCAGATGGAGGACTTCGCAGTCACGTGCCCGCTCGTCCCGAGTGTACCACACCTCATATCCGGTTCCTGTTCGTCGCCCCGCGCTTTTGGATTGGGCTTCCTTCAGACCCCACCTCGCGATGACGCCCTTGCCCTTCTCCTAGCCTTCGGCTCTGCGAAAACCTGGCACGAGGACTTTCACCTCGTCAGTTCTGTGCCATGCCGGGCACACACGCCTCACCTGGTGCACCGCCTCAAGAGATCAGGCGGGGATCACCCAAGATCTCGCTGACGGCAAAGACATCTCCGAGGTTTACGGGCTCGGGGAAGCCGGTCTGTTCGACGAGTTCTTCTATTTCCTTGACCAGTTCGGGTTCATGGAGCTTTTCATGAAGCTCCATCCAGTCAAAAACAAGCGCATCAGCAACGTCCAGTTCCCCACCGTGATTCTCATCTATTTGATGCGCATCGTCTCCGGCCTCTCCTTCTTCTGGCATACCCATCCAGTGATCCTAAGGTCCCAACCCTTGATGCGGCTGGTGGGGTTCAACGGAAGAGAAATAAGAGAGGGCACCAGCAAGAGGGGCAAAAAATCGGGCTCCAAAAACGAGGGGAAGGAATCCGAAGGAAAAGAACCCACCCCCATCCGCGGGCCGATCTGTCCCGATTCTATTGCTGCCTACATCCAGGCCATTAGCGCCCTTGCCCTGGAGAGGCTGTTCAATGGGGCGATCCGCATTTTGGCGGCGCACAGCTTTTTCCCCAAGCGGGTGAAAGCGCTTTTGGACGCCTCCGACATCGAATCCACCGAAGCTTGCCAAGGCTGCGGCAAAGTCACCAAACAGAAGGCGCCGGAGTTGCGGCGACGAAAAAAACGCATCCAAAAAGTATTGGAAACCGTGTTTGGCTTCAAGATCTGGGTGGTATGGGACCCGAACAGCCGTATTCCCCTGGCCATGCGGTTTGCCACCATCGATGTGCACGACATCAATGAGGCGCAGGGGGTCGTCCAGCAGGCCATCGAGAATCTGGGGGCTCATGCTCGAATCACCTCCCTTGCCATTGATCGCGGATTCATGGACGGTCCCTTTCTTTGGTGGCTGAACCGGAAGGGAATCCTTTTCTATATCCCTGCCAAAACCAACATGAATGTCTATGGAGAAGCCCTTTCGCTGATAGGTGGGGGCATCCGAAAAACCAGAGAGAGAAAACGAGCCGTCGGTGGAGGAAAGAATAAAACCACAGTCTTGGATCACTGGGATGTTGCAGGGATCGAATCGCTCACCACGGCAGGATTTTATGGACCGCTTGGCAGCGGCTCTCATGAGAACAAAAAGGACTTTGTAGCCAATCCCCTCCATGCGGTGGTGGTTTTGCACGATCCTTACAAAGAAAAACATCCTCACTCCGACACCCTGGTCATCCTCACCAACGGCCCTGTCACAAACCCCTTGAGTGTCTATGACAGCTACGACGCCCGAAGCGAAATCGAAAACGGACTCTTTCGGGAAGCCAAACAAGCCTGGTTCATTGAACGGCCTGCCCGAAATACAGCCGCTGCCTTTCGATCCCACGTCTATCTCACCCTCATCACCATGGCCTTAACCAACGCCTTTAGGACCTGGATGGATCAACAAGATACATTGGAGCAGCAGGGAGAAGAAACCGGCATTCGCAAATTCCGCGAAAAAATCCGACAGGAAAATGGCAACAAACTCATCGTCTTTGACGAAGATCGCTACGCCATCTTCGACACCTATGAAGTGTTCATTCTCTGCGACCGAAATGTTCGTAAACCCACCGGGGTCCCACAGGTGGTCTCTAAACAAGACATCCTAAAAAAGTACGGCGCCCTCCTGGAATAGTCTGTCACCCCTATTTTCTGTTATCCCCCATTACCTCCCGCACAACAAGCAAGGCCCTCTTTTTTATCACCAAACTTGCCCTTCCTTTCCCGGACTTTCTCTTAATTGGCCTAAAATCGAACTTGCCGCTGAACCATACACTACCCACTTGTCGGTCAATTTGAGGCGCTTAAGGCAGCCAATAAAGCCCTCAGGCTCTGTGTTAGTCGGTCCTCGCTCTTGGACCCTTCCTTATCTCGAATATCCAGTCAGGATGAATTCTTCTGATTCGGCACCCGGCAACCTCATGATGATGTAATAGGGCAGTATGGATTGTTGTTTATTCTCATATATTTCCTGAGGGATGCTCCATAAATCCTCCCGGTTGTAAAACACCTGTGGATCGGTCATATGATATGTCGCATACATGTGTGCCTGGATGGTAAACAGGTCCAGGGGATAACGGATATGTTCCCTCAGAAATTTAGGCATGTCTTTTGCCGGTTTGAACAAGACGGGAAATATTTTACTGTAGGTCTGAACGAGGGGATCCGAAGGATCGATGATGTAGTAAGATACGTCCCCATTATAAGCGTCGATAACGACCTTGACCGAGTTTCGGATGTAATTGATTCCACTTCTATCCCGGCTCAGATTCACAGGTTCCGAATACGGAAACATGTTGGTGGTCGTATATGCATCATGAATCCAATACAGATGACCGTTCTGGCCTACTACCACATAGGGATCCGAATCATACGCCAGAAAAGGTGCTATTGTCCGGTCCCGGTCGGTAATGACTCGGTGGAACATGACGCGGCTCTGATCCGTAATGTATCGGGACAGAATAATATTAAGATCGGACAAATCCAGGCTGTAGACCAGTCTTCGGAAGTAGCTGGAAAGCTGCACGCCGCCTTTTCCTTGATACGTGGCATACACATTCTGATTGCCCTTGGGGTAATCGAATTCTTTGGTGGTGGTATGGACGATGGTAAATCCATCGGTTTCTTCACCATAATAGATTTGGGGCTGTGTGATTGCTATGGAAGTGCTGGATCGGGGCGGGATGTCCTGGATGATGAATTTGGGCAAACCGTCCGGGGTGACTTCATTGACGGGACTCATGACTACCCCGTAGCCGTGGGTGTAAACAAGGTGCATATTGACCCAGGTTCTTGCACGTTCGGGGAGCTGCGTCGAGGGCAGTTCCCTCACGGCAAGCGCCACTTGCGTGTATTTGTTTTGAAAATGGTAACGGTCCACATCCACGCTGTTAAAATCGTAGTACAGCCTGATTTCCTGTAGTTGCTTATAGGTTTGAATCAGCGGCCGGCGATCCCACAAGCGGATATTATGGATGGTGGATTCGTTTTTCATGATATCGCCGTAGGACATGCTGTCCTTTGCCGGAAACAGCTCCTCCCGGGCCTTATCGAGGCCATAGCCGAGACGGGAGAACTTGATGTTATTCTTTATGTAGGGTGCTTCCTTGGCCAGTTCATTGGGTTTCACCAGGTATTGTTCGACAACGCCCGGATAAATCCAGGAAAAACCGACAAGTACAACAAAGTAGGCCCCGATGACATAAACCACCCACTTCCATTTTTTCAAGACAGGCATTGCGAACAACAGAGCGGCCACGAGTACGCTTAAAACCAGGAGAACCCAATAGGCGGGTATCTGCGCATGAACATCCGAGTAGCTGGCCCCATAGGCGACGCCACTCGTGGAATACATCAGGGCGTAAAGCTTCAGCCGATAGGACCAGGCCACCACCAGAGCGAACAATCCACCCAGTGCCGCCAGATGGACCTTCGCCTTGGAATCGATGTAGAGACGATTTCCTTGAATTCCTATGGCCCTATCCAAATAGTAGGAGAGACCTACAGCGATGATCACGAAAAAGAGCGCAAAGGAACACCATTGCTGCAAAAAATCGTAGAGAGGAAGTTTGAAGACATAAAACCCCACATCTTTGGAAAAAATGGGATCCGCAACGCCGAACTGGCTATGGTGCAGGAACTGCAAGAAAGTCATCCACGAGTTGGCCGCGCTCAGTCCCAGGATGCCGGCCAAGAAAAGGACGACGATGGTCCATACATAAGACGCGTGTCTTTCATGAAAAAGAATATCGAGGGATGGGAATGGTGATTGAGGTGTAGCCACTTTGAGAGCTCGGAGCAGTGATCCCCATTTTCTGGCAATGAAAACGTTCGCCCCTCCAAAAACGGCGAAGATGGCGAAAAACACCGCAAAGGCCAACACCTTTGCCCACAAAACCGTGGTAAAAACCTGGGCAAAGCCCATATTTTGGAACCAAAGCCAATCGCCGTAGTAGTGCACGAACAAGCTCAGCAACGCCAAAACGACAATTGTCAGCCCTCCTACAACCCATAGCAGTTTCTTTCGATTCATCAGGAAGCTCCCAAATGCGAAATTGATAAAAGCCTGTCAAGCCCTTCCGAATCAGCGATGAGAAGGCCCAAATGGAAGGTACTGTATGGCTTTCCAGCAAGTCGATACCAGGCATCGGGACAAACCAGGATGACGCGGTTTGAAGGGCATCGTATGGTCGGCAGCGAACAATACTTGAGGCAAGAAGGTTCACGCCACAATCGGTAAATAGTATAGCACACTTTGAGTGGAAGGGCACCGGGCTCGAACAAATGGTTGTTGACTTTGACATTGCCCTCTGTATCATCGATTTGGTTGCCAACCTTCTCACTATATATCACGCACGCCTTCTACAACGTACCCTCATGGCCTATCCTAGGCGCCCAGCTGTAGTACTAGAGACCGGTGGATTCTTGGAAAGTACCCCAAAACACACAACAGGGAAATACAGGGAAAAAGGAAGGAGTGAAGATGAAAAAACATTCGAGAGCACTATTGGTTCTACTTTTTTCGATTAGCTTTTTGTTTGTGGCCGTAACCGATGCAACGAGCGAAGAATACGCAGCGCTAAAAGGTTTAAAGTCGGTCAAGGCAGTCTTTGACGTCAGAGCAGGAAATCCCAAGGGAGCAAAGCTGTATCTCAAACTAATTCACGAGACTTTCAAGGATAAAAATATAAGAGCGGTAACGGAGGAGCCCGAGTTTGTGGTCGTTTTTATCGGACCATCCGTAAAGCTGGTGTCCAAAAACCGAGAAGGTTTTTCAGCCGAGGAAAACAAAATGCTCGATGAGATCGCCAGTACCGTTTCAGTGATGTCGAAAGACGGGATCAGGTTTGAGATATGTATGTTTGCCGCTAAATATTTTCAAGTAGAAGCCGGCTCTATTCTTCCTGAAATCAAGCAGGTGGAAAATGGTTGGATCTCACTGATTGGTTATGAGGCGCTTGGGTACTCATTAGTCCCTGTTTATTAACCCATTCATCAAGCTGCCCTTTGAAAGTGTTGTATGAGAAGGTGGACCTTGGATGGTCCCATAACTGGTTAGAGACTTCCGCCCAGCTGTAGTAGACTGATCCCCTTCCCTTCGGTTTTTGTATCCTACATATTCGAAAGAGGGGCATTAACTACCATACCGACGTGCCGTCGCCCACATAAGACAACCGGAGTCGAGTGTTATGAAAGCTTGAAGCGATGATCACGCGTGATTACGTATATCTCGTGAGCGAACGATCTGTAACTCTCTCAGCCGGGATGGATTTGGTCGCTGCGAAAATGAAGAGTTCGGATCGTCACCATCAATCGAATGGACAGCATGGGAGGTCAAACATGAGTAAAGTTGCGGTGATCGTTACCGATCTTTTCGAAGATGTGGAGTATACCGAACCTGTCGAGGCTTTCAAAAAAGCAGGACACGATGTCATCAATGTAGGTCTCAAAAACGGCGAAACAGTGAAAGGCAAAAAACAAGGTACACCTATTAAAATAGACAAGGCAGTAAGGGAGGTCACACCCGCAGATTTTGACGCACTTTTGATCCCGGGGGGATACTCCCCGGATAAGTTAAGAGTTGATGAGAAGGCAGTCGCATTCGTCAAGGGGTTCATGGATAGGGGTAAACCGGTTTTTTCTATCTGCCACGGTCCCCAATTACTCATAACTGCCGACGCTTTGAGAGGCAGAAAAGCAACCGGGTATAAATCCATCATTCAGGACATAAAGAATGCAGGCGCCGAGTTCCTGGATCAAGAAGTTGTCGTGGACGGCAATTTGGTTTCCAGTCGAGATCCTAGAGACATTCCAGCCTTTATCGAAGAGTCTCTAAAGAAACTCTAGGAGGCTGCCTTAAACTTGTTGCCCTGCCATTTCGAATAAAATCCAAAGGAATGGTAAAACTGTCTTGTGGATGCACGTGGGCGCATGCAGAATGCACCCATGGAGAAGAACACCCCATCAATGAATTTTTTGAGCAGACTGGCAGGTACCATCTCAAATGAGCGATACAGAATCTCAACAGGACCGCGGTGTGCCGGAGCTCTGGAAATACGTAAGTCTGGACCGCTATACGCACCCCAAGTCACCCGCATCCGAGGCAGTACGCAAGGGCTTGCTCGGCTTATGGGACAAACTGCGAAAAGACCTCAGCGGGAAGAATGCCGGTGAGAGGTCCTCAGACAATCACTACATTGATCAATCTCTGCTCCATAATGTGCCCCAGAAGCTGTTGGATGGCGCCGCACCTGAACCAAATTGGAATGAGTTGACGTTAGCGCTCGATAAAGCACTGGCTGAACGAGTGCAAAACGTGTCGTCTGATTCGAAAGTACAGTTCGTTGTATTTCCTACCTGCAGTGGAACCGAAGGAGTTTTGCTCCACTGGGCAATCAAGCAAGATTGGCAAATCATCACTCCACCAGAACCAGCAGAGATTTTGGAGGGTGGCAACGATTCGCTTGCCCCTCTAGGAGCCAACGATGTAAAGCCTTTTGTGATTCCACAATTGGAGCGCTGGTACCTGCGCCATCATGACGGATTGACACTTATTCGCAATTTGATCGGTTTACTTTCTGCCAAAAACCCCCGTTGCTTGATAGGAATCAACAGCTGGTCGCTGGCTTATCTAAACAGGATATTGAATCTTCTCAATTACTTTGAGTCGCCCCTAACTCTCCAAGCTCTTGATCAACAAAGTCTTGAAAAGTGGTTTCAAAGTCTGGCCAACAGAACAGGTCAACAGATCTTTGTGTTCCGTCAAACCGACAACGGCAATTTAACACTTCCTCTTCCTTCAGCCCTCGACCAATCGAATGCCGATGACAACCAGCAGCAACAGAACGTAGGAGATAGCACTCCGTCGAAGACCACGAAATTCCTTTCATACCTGGCAGGCTATTCTCGGGGAATTCCGATGGTTGCCTGGACAGTTTGGCGCCATTGCCTCCGTTCAACCCAGCCAACTTACAAAGGAGATCTTAACGACAGGCTGGCAGAAATAATGCGCTCTCGCGACGGGCATACTATGTGGTTGCCACCGTGGTCTCAGTCCGATCTTCCTTCCATGCCCAACGAGACAAACCAAATCAAGATATTTGTGTTGCACACCATCTTACTTCACGGACAGATGCAACTTGAATTGCTCGCCAACCTGCTACCCTTCCCTACAGCGGAGGTTTTGACGGCTTTGAGGGAGCTTCTTTCACTGCGCTTGATCGAACTTGAAAACGGCATGTGGCGAGTTGACCCACTGGGTTATCCGGCAATTCGACAGTTCCTGCAGCGCGAAGGCTACCTGCTGGACGATTTTTGAATCTCTGGATTGGCATCACACAAGGGTGATCCCCCGACAATAAGACGAACCGCTATGAAGGGCCGCGCAACGTCAATAAAGAATGGGCAAATCCAGCCAGGGTTCATGTTTGGCCGGGGTTAGAGTTCATCGAGACTGAACCGGGAGGGTTAAATGGAAGTCAACAAAGACGTGCTGCAAATATTTAAAGACCTGGGCGGCATAGAGATTATACAAATCGTAGCAATCATCCTAGCGGCCTGGATTGTCATTCAAATGCTCAAACGCTTTCTCCCTTGGCTTGCCAGGATAGCCCCCAGTCGGTTCCGTTTTTATATTTTACCTCTGGTCCCAATACTGCGACTGGTGATCTTAATTTCGGCGGTTGTTCTTGTTATTTTTATTTTGACCGGACCCACATTTCAAAAGATCGCGGCCATTGCGGGCGCTCTAGCCTTCGCCGTGGGATTTGCACTCAAAGACTATATTACAAGCCTGGCAGCTGGAACAATCGCTATATACGAGCGCCCCTATCGACCCGGCGACTGGGTCAAAATTGATGACGCCTACGGCGAGGTCAAATCCGTTGAAACCAGAGCCTTAAAGCTTGTCACACCAGACGACACCACGGTCACCATCCCTCATAACAAGATATGGAACAACAACATTTATAATTCCAATGATGGTCGAAGAGAACTAATGTGCGTAGCCAATTTTTATTTGCACCCGGAGCATGACGCAAGATCGGTCCGCCATAAACTAAAAGATGTAGCCCTGACCAGTCCTTATCTGCAAGTTGAACGTCCCGTCATCGTCATTGTACAAGAGGAACCATGGGGAACGCGCTATCAGCTGAAAGCCTACCCGATTGATAGTCGGGATCAGTTTCAGTTTGTCAGCGATTTGACTGTACGCGGAAAAGAGGCTTTAGCAAAAATGGGTGTCGCACCAGCGACGGTTATGTTGGCCGCAGGAAGCAGCGGGCGGAGTGGCTGAAGTGGGAGCTTTCGGCGCTCCCACTTTAGGAGTGTTTGCTTTGCGTTACAACAACCGTGCACCCAGCTCCGCTACCCTGGATCGCTCTCCTTTCAGCAGCGTAACATGCCCGGCGATCTCTTCTCCCTTAAGCTTTTCTACAAGGTAGGTCAGCCCGTTGCTGCTGGCATCCAGATAAGGGTGATCGATCTGCTCCGGGTCTCCCGTAAAGACGATCTTAGTCCCCTCCCCTACTCGGGTGATCAAAGCTTTAACCATATTGGGCGAAAGATTTTGCGCTTCGTCACATAAAATGAACTGGTTCGGAATGCTTCTGCCTCGGATATAGGTGAGAGTCTCCAATTCCAGCGATCCCCTGCGAATCATATCATTGAGCACGTCAAACGGCTCCGGGCAGCTGCGCAGAATGTATTCCAGATTATCGTAGATGGGCTGCATCCAGGGTCTCAGTTTTTCTTCTTTTGTGCCGGGAAGATAGCCAAGATCATCGCCCATGGGAATGACGGGCCGCGTGACCAAAAGCCGGCCGTATGCGTTTTGCTCGATCACTTTTTTCGAGCCCCACGGCCAGGGCAAGCAGCGTCTTTCCGGTGCCGGCGCTACCCACCAGGGTGACTACCTGAACGGCATCATCCAGCAAAAGCTCTAGAGCGAACTTCTGTTCTTTATTGCGAGCTTTTACCCCCCAATTCACCGAATCCTCGTGCAAAAGTGGACGCAGCGTCTTGTTAAAGTAATGAGCCAGTGCGGACTGTGATGGATTTGTTAAATTTCTAAGGATCAGAAACTCATGTGGAAAAGGCTCCGGATTGTGACTCCACTCCAGCAACTTATCGCGGTAGAACGCATCCAGCTCATCGGCCGCCATGTGCATTTCCCTAAAGCCTTTGTGTAATTCGTGATAGTCGACCTTGTCGTTATAGAAATCCTCCGCCGCAACTCCAAGCACATCCGCCTTGATGCGCAAGTTCAGATCTTTAGTGACCAGGACCACTCGTCCGCCGTTTCGCTGCTGTATGTTGTGAGCCACGGCAAGAATTCGATTGTCACATTTTTTAGGATCAAGACCTCGCGGAAAATCAAAGTAGTCCTCGTGGTTCATTTCTATCCGCAGTGTTCCGCCACCTTGCATGTTGACAGCCTGCGACAGTTGACCCTCGGAACGCAATTCATCGAGTTGCCGCGAGACCATTCGAGCATTTCTGCCAATTTCATCCTGGCGCCGCTTCTGATTGTCGATCTCTTCAATTACCGCAAACGGAATAACCACATTGTTGTCTTCAAATGCAAAAAGGGCTTGGGGATTGTGCAGGAGCACATTGGTGTCTAGGACATAAGTCTTTGCCACTTATAGTGACCTCCTTTACCATTTCTTTTCATGCAGTTCAAAACAGGGGATGCAAAGATTCTTCCCGCCAAATCTTCTGACGCGTGATTCCATGACTCTCTCGCCACATTCCTCACAATCCAGGCTGGCATGAATGCGAGCTTTTCTTGGAGCCGGTCTGGCAGGTTGTTCGATGTTGAAGAGATCCTCCAGAGGAGCTTCGAGAATCAATCGTGTTCTTTCTTCTTTCTTTTGTTGAAAGCGTTGCTCCTCGTCAGCAGAGAGTCCTTCTGTTGAGAGTTTGGTCATTAGAGCGTCCCACTCGTGGTCTGGATATCCAAATGACTGGGGTTTGGTTACAATCCGAATAGCTTTTCCGTCCGATCGGCGGTAAAAGCTGAAAGCGTTCTTGCCGTAATCAAGGTGTACCAGGTTCCCCTTGCCAAAAGTACATCCGGTTAGAAACTGAATGGCATCCACACCACACATGTCAGTTTCCACCACCGCAACAACCTCTTCGTCATGCGCATGCGGTCCGATTTCGTTCAGTGCGAGCTCTGAAGCCCTCATGCCTATGGCTAGACCAGGGCACATGTGTCCATGAAAAGCTACCACCTTGTCATATGTTTCTGTAGGCTTTTCCGTCATTCATTGATCTCCTTACATAAGTGAGATACGGAACATAAAACACCATCGGATCTGTCAATATGCGATCTGTATTCCCTTCCGCATTCGTTCACTCAAGTCGGATACCTCCCGGTTGGTCTAAAATCTGTTTTCTAGATATCATAATCCAACAACAATGGTCACCTGAAAAGTCTTTCCACCCGTTATTATGAGCACAACTCTCGTATCCTGTCACCCCCAGCCAATTCTTCAAAGTTTCCAATCGCAGTCGTTTCAACCAGTATCCAATAGAGAAGCGCCATCGGGCACGATACACTACCTTCGGGAAATCATTCTTTTTGGGGGGAGCAAAGCGTTTTTTCAATAAAGCTTACACACTCCGGCTCTTGGATTCCACCCTCCGATGCATCAGTTGTGAAGGTCAAGGAAGCCTTGTGCCTTGTAACCGCAATTTCATTATGGTAAAAAGCTACTCACTTGACCTCATTGAGAAAAATGTTCACAGCAATTTCAACAACCAAACAAAGGAGTGACGCGATGAAGGCTGGAAGCGGCAAGGTATCAAGGTTTTTTTGGGTCTTTTTGCTGGCTTTTGCTGTTGGTTTCTCCGTTCCTGCATTTGGCAAGTCAGCTGAGTTTAAAGAAGAATATAAACTTACCCTCAATGTCGGCCCTTCTTTTTATTGGGGGATAGGAGCGACCAAGTTTGCCGAATTGGTGAAAGAAAAAACCAAAGGAAAAATCAATGTTAAGCCCTACTACAGCAGCACATTGCTCAAAGGTGCGCAGCTCAAATCACCGCAGATGGTTGCTAAAGGCGTCATCGATTGTGCTTACGAATCCACCATCAATTCGTCAACCGTTATACCTGAAATGAATGTATTTTCTTTGCCATTTTTCATCAATAATTATGAAAATCTGGACAAAATGGAAAATGGTCAGACCGGTGCAGCCATCTTTGCGGCAATGGATAAGATCGGTCTCAAAGGGCTTGCCTGGGCCGAAAATGGGTTCCGCCAGATTACCAACAGTAAGAAGGCCATTCAAGAACCGGCGGATTTGAATGGATTGCGCATCCGCGTGGTCGGCAGTCCTATTTTCATAGACATCTTTCGCCAACTCGGCGCAGACCCTGTTAATATGAACTGGGGAGATGCTGTAACCGCTTTTCAGCAAGGCGTGGTAGACGGCCAGGAAAACCCCGTTGGGGTCCTGGTGCCGTTGCAGATCTGGCAGTATCACAAATACATCACGTTCTGGAACTATCTGGTAGACCCGGTCATCATCTACTGGAACAAAGAGGAGTGGGAATTATTCCCGCCCGATATTCAAAAGGCAATAATGGAAGCGGCTCAGGAATCGGCCAAGTTCGAGAAAGCTCTGTGCAGGGCCGGTCTCGATGGCGACAAGTCTATAAACATTCTTAAAAATGAGTTCAACTATACAATGGAATATCCCGACCCGGTCAAACTCTTCGAGGAAAAAGGAATGACGGTAACCTTTCTTACGGATGATCAAGTCAAAGCATTCGAGGAAGCCACCAAACCTGTCTATGAAAAGTGGGTTCCGCAGATCGGACAGGAAATTTACGATAAAGCCCTGGCTGACATGAAACAATAAATTCTAGAGAACTGTCGAACGATGCCCCTCGAATTGGTGAATTCGCAGGGGCATTTCAATTATAAAATGGAAGTGAGAATGACTCATGGCAGTTGCAAAACAAAAGATTCCATTGGATCACTGGATTGCCGCAATCCTCCTATTCGCAATGGCTTCCATTGCTTTCATCAATGTACTCAGTCGATACTTCTTCCATTTTTCTTTTGCGGCCACTGAAGAAATCACCATCAATTTGTTTGTCTGGTTGACGGTGGTGGGATCCGGGATAGCTTTCGGGCGGGGCGCGCACCTCGGCATGATCACTCTCTATAAAGTCTTTCCCAAGGGTTTCAAAAAGGT
The DNA here is from genome assembly GCA_963781715.1 of uncultured delta proteobacterium. Taxonomy (GTDB): domain Bacteria; phylum Desulfobacterota; class Syntrophobacteria; order Syntrophobacterales; family Syntrophobacteraceae; genus Desulfoferrobacter. Next base: position 593,780 of record CAWAGW010000010.1, on the reverse strand, counting down.
GGTCATCGTCATCCATGCTGCGTTGAATACAATCCTTTTTTTGATATTAAACATTTACATCATCCAGGCCATTTATGACGAGGTGACCGTTTTCCATGCAACTTCGGGTGCCTTGGGACTGCCTGTTTGGATTTATTATGCAGGCGTGACGATTTTTTCCGTTTTCGTTTTCAAGGGGATTTATCTCAATGTAACTACCAGACTCGTCAAGCTTGAAATGGAGACGAACCACTAATGTCAATTGTCATGATTTCCATAGCGTTTGTGTTACTTATGGCCTTGGGAGTTCCCATCGGTACCTGTTTGGGGATATCGGCAATCATTACCATTTTCCAATTTGATCTCGGCATTGGCATGCTGGGAGTCAACTTCGTCTCCGGTATCGCGTCCTTCCCACTTCTGGCTATTCCATTCTTTGTACTTGCCGGAGTGATTCTGGAAAGGGCGGGACTTGCCGCCACCATTGCCAATTTTTTTGAATTGTTGGTAGGTGACACCGTTGGCGGGCTGGCAATCGTTGCGGTCCTCACCTGCATGTTCTGGGGGGCTCTATCGGGTTCTGGTCCGGCAACCACAGCCGCTGTCGGATTGATTCTCATCGCGCCCATGGTCAGGCATGGTTACGATAAAAGCTTCGCCGGCGCCACCATCGCAAACTCATCCGACCTCTCCATCATCATTCCACCGAGCATCGCATTCATTATTTACGGGAATATCACCAGCGTATCGGTAAGTGCGCTGTTTGTAGCGGGCATCATCCCAGGTGTTCTAACGGGATTGGGATTGATCGTTGTCGCTTATCTTGTCTCGCGCAAGAGGGGCTACCGTGGGCTCGCAAAGCGCGGAAGTCTGAGAGAAATCCTAATAGCTCTGCGCAAATCGATTTGGGCTCTACTCACACCGGTGGTGATCCTGGGAGGCATATACACCGGTATATTCACACCTACTGAAGCAGCGGTGGCGGCGGTTTTTTACAGCCTTTTTGTGGCTTTTTTCGTTTACCGGTCCATTTCACTGCGCGACTTAGTGCAAATCCTGGTGGACGCCAGTGTTACCAGTTCGGTCATTATGTTCATCGTTGTCTTTGCCGGTATCTTCACATGGGCTGCTTCGGTGATAGGAGTCGTCGATCTGGCCGCCAATTTCATCGTTAAAATATCGCCCAATGCCATCGTCATGATCATCCTGGTGGATTTCTTGCTCCTGGCTCTGGGTATGATTCTGGATGCCATATCCATTTCCTATTTGCTTATGCCGATTCTGATACCCGTGCTGACTGCCTTCAAGGTCGATCCTCTGTGGTACGGCGTCATCTTTATCTGCGCCCTGGCCATCGGCCAGGCAACCCCTCCGGTTGGGGTAAATCTGTTTACTGCAGCCAACCTGATTGAAAGCGACATAGATTCGGTAGCCAAGGAAGCAATTCCCTATGTCATTATGGCCGCCGCTATCCTGATAGTGATCTCATTGATTCCTGCTCTTTCAACCTATCTTCCGATCAAAGCAGGCCTCTACAATCCTTGAAAAAAAGCAGCGTGAATAAGGACAATGCATACATTCGATCTTTTCCAAATGATTACCCTCGTTAAAGTGCTGGTCAGCATCGCCATGGTGGTTTTGCTGTCAGTCATGGCAGAAGTGGTCAGTCCCAGATTTGCGGGAGTACTGTCCGGCTACCCACTGGGAGCTGCTATCAGTTTATTTTTCTTCGGCTATGAATTGAGCCCGCAGTTTGCTGCGGAAAGCGCCCTGTACACATCAGTAGGCCTGGTGGCAACTCAAACCTTTGCCTACCTTTATTATTGGATTTCTCTTCGGGCAGCCGGATTAAACAAGCTGCCCAACATCCTATCGGCTTCCATAGCAGCGCTTTGCGGATATTTTTTAGTTGCCTTTGTGCTGCGACAGCTCAAGATCAACCTGGCACTCACCATCATGCTGCCGGCACTTTCCATTGTTTTGTTTATCGCTTTATTCAGGAAAGTACAGAATGTCAAAATCGAACAGAGAGTAGCTCTGAATCCTCAAGTGCTGCTGCTAAGGTCTTTGGCTGCGGCTTTCTTTATTGTAATCATCACTTCAACCGCAAAACTTGTAGGCCAGCGCTGGGCAGGGCTGTTTTCCGCATTTCCCATAACCATGCTCCCTTTTGTCATAATTATTCATATCACCTATGATCCCGAGCATGTCTACGCAATTCTCAAAAATGTACCCAAGGGCATAGGGTCGCTGGTCGTTTATTCCCTCGCAGTCCATCTGCTCTATCCAAGTTGCGGAATATACTTGGGAACCTTGTTCTCCTACATCCTTGCTACACTGTACCTTCTGCTACTCCATCTCAAGGACAGCACGCCCTGGATACTCTCCATGTTCCGATCAAAAACAACTCGATCGTCCTGAGTGGCACCACTCTCTCACGGCGCCGGAATGACGATTGGTAAATCTAGCCAAGGGCGAAAACAGGAAGGCTGTTCTTGGAAGGTGCTTCGGCCTTACCCAAGTTGATCGGCTTCTGCTTTGCTGAGAACCAGTCTGGCCTCCACCAGTTTCTTATACAGCACTTCCACCTTTGTAGAATTCTTGGCGATCAGCGCCTTCAGCAGGTCGCCTTCCAACTCGGCAACATCCAGGCGTTCGTAATAATCCAGCGATTCCTTGAGATGCGCCAACACAATCTTCCCCGTCAGAATGGGATGGTTGTTGGTTACGTTTGCATCCTTGAAGCGAGTCCCATGTTCAAGCTCTACTTCGAGCCCGGCACGAAAGCTTTCGGAATCAATGTTCATTCCCTCGGCATTCACCTCCGTTAAAATCACCCTTGCCTCCTCCGGGAGAACTTTCGAGTCGCCCAAAGCGGACCAGTCTCTGACGCCAAGCTCTTTACAAACCCTTTTCACTTCTTCTGCAGTTACATATTCAGGAATTTGCATATCGGCCTCCTCATCATCGAGTTCTTCTTCACTCCATCTGCATCCGTGCTCAATTTTCAACCGGAACTGCACACACAGAGCCCTTTTAGATTCCAAGCAAACGATCCATTCTTTCTCGTTGCTTAAAATACGAATCAAGTGTGAAGTTATCAATAGGAAAAGGCAATGGAGGCAGAATTAGAACGACGGAGAAAAAGGCGCGTAGGTTTTCACGTCCTTGGAAAGGCTAATCGTTTGCGTATCCAAAAAATCCGAAATTCGAATATCGAACTCCAAAATAAATTCAAAACTCCAATGTTCGAAACCAACCTGGCTCTCGATAGCCGCAGCCACTCTAATTGTGGTTTCGCTTATTTGAAGTTTTGCCACTAAGTATTGTGTCGTATTTCGGATTTGGCGCTTCTAATTGATATCGAGAAATTTAGGCACGGCCGTTTGCCTCCGACCTGGCCCTGAGGACCAGGTTCGCTAGGCTTGGACAAAGTCGGCCAATAATCACACAACCATTCAAGCACCACCCTCATATCTAAAAGACAACTTTACCCGTGCGCGATAGGCGGTTACTTTGCCGTTTTCGAGCTTCAAATCCAGTTGATCGATTTCTGCAATTCGCAAATCTCGCAAGCTCTTGCCGGCAGTTTCAACCGCGTTCTTGGCCGCGTCTTCCCAGGACACATCACTGCTTCCAACCAGTTCGATAATCTTGTAAATGCTGCCCATGGTTCATCTCCTTTTCTGCCACATACAAAAATGGGTTACTTCGATTCTTTGAATCAAACACCCATCGCTTTCGACATAACATAATACGTTACTGTTTCTGCACAAGGGCGCGCTTTGGTGCGTACCCAATGCACGCCCTCGCTCAGAATTCGGGCTGGACTCCAAAAGGAAACGCCATGCTATGCTTCTTCCACCAGCTTGAAATATTCTTCTATTGGCAACATCCGAAACACTTCATAGGTGACGGAACCGCGTTGCACAGTATTCACCATGGACTTGACCCTGGCATCCTGGTCCTGAAATTCACTTACGATCAGATACTCGCCTCGAGCGATAATGTAATGAGCAGAAAGGATTTTCCCTCCGACTTTCTCTACAGCTTTCTTCCCGGCTTCAAAGCGTTCACGTGATTTCTTGATTTCCTTGTTCCCTTCCGGAGTCAGTTTTAAAAAGGAAACGTAAACCGCCATTTGTCCCTCCTTGCGCAATCAAACGTTAATGACTGTGAGTCGATCAGACTCTCCTCAAAATTCCATCCGCGGCAGCCTGGTTGAGTTACCGATCACGGCCCGCGCGAAAGATATTTTTTCACAATGCACCGATTGCGCCAAAGCTAAGGCAATCGATTAACTCGCCTAACATTTTAAATAGATTATATTTTATTTATTAGCCTTGAGCGTCCGAAGCGTATCGGAATCTCGGCACCTGACAGGTTTTTTTACATGTTGTAAAGAAAGCCTAAATTCCTAGATCTCAATGCACCTCGATCTTGGATATTATTTTCTTATTCGCATCCGAACTCTTCGCCATTCAAGTCCTGAAATGCCCCGCTCGATTAAAGACTCCACAGCAAAAAATATTTCCATTGGCGCATAGGTCAGCTTCGTAATTGTTGTAATTTATTGGCATAGGCGCTTTCATTTTTGGGTTATCGGATATTTGGTCTTATCTATTGGATAACCTACGTGCGCTTCTGCATTCGGTCCGCACAGCATAATCGATTGCCCTACGCGAGATAGAATTTCAAATGGTCAAAATCGTAGATCATTTAAATCCGAACGGAGGCAACTCGATTCTTCACTCTATTTTTAAGTGCCTTGTTCAACTCCTCGACCCCAGTAGGAGCATCTTCTTCAATCGCCACCAAAAGAGTGGAACCAAAATGCTCTGCTGCACTTCTCGCTGCTTGAGTCTTAATTCTAAATTGTTGATCAACTCTATCAGAAAACGATGTTCACCATCGATCAGGCCGGGCAATATAGAATGTCCGAACCTCTGTGTTCTTTGGGAAAACCGGTTTGCAAATGATGTGCTTTAAAATACAAAATTGTAATTTACGCTCGTTGATTACTACAACTTGAATTGAATTAATGATACTAATAATACAACAATAATTCCTAATTTATAGAAAATCCATGCCAAATTTGCATAGATGCAGCAACGAATGAATTCCCTCCTTGCTTTAAACAAAAGATGCTAGCTATAAGCTTCTGCAAAAGATCTCATTCCAGGCTTTAGTCGTGGAAATTGGAAAGAACAATAGACACCTAGCCGGCAAAGGATCTGATAGGTATACTTTTTGTATAGCTTAACAAACGCCAAGAATAACGGATAAGCCATACTTAAAGCCGAGGGCCGGATTCGGAAAATCGGGGGGCTGCAATGAAAAAGATCTTAGTGGTAGAGGATAATGCTGACAACAGGGATTTAGTATGTGCCCTACTGGAAGATCATTATATCCTTGGGAGTTGCAGCAATGCAAATGAAGCCCTGGATTATTTGCAAAGCAAGAAGAACTCCCAACCCGACCTGTTGCTGTTGGATATCTCTCTTCCCGGGATAGACGGGATTGAACTTTTGCAGCGCATCCGCTGCGCACCTGAACTAAACCACATACCTGCTATTGCCCTTACCGCGCACGCAATGAAAAATGACGGGGATCGTTTTATCGGTCAAGGCTTTGACGGTTACGTGAGCAAGCCGATTGTCGATGATACTCTATTATTTGATGCCATAGCTCGTTTAATTTCCTAAAAAACGGAGAGAACTCATGACAGGGCGCCCATTTCAGATGCGCCGATTCACCTGGGTACTATTGACCATCGTTTTGTTGTTGCTGGTTTTGGCCATACTTCCTCAAGTATCAGAGATCAAAGGCCAATTTTTGGTCACAGCCAATATTACCGTAGCTCTCTTGGGCCTTGGGGCAGGACTGCTGGTGATAAGGCATATGAATTATCGTCTGGCCCACCTTGCAGAAGTCGCCAGATCGCTCGAACAAGGAGATTACACTGCAAGAGCAGAGATCGTGGCGTCGGATGCGATTGGCCTGTTGGCTAGAATCATCAATGCGATGGCCGAAAAAATCCAGTCAGCCATTCGTGAATTGGAAATTCAACACAACGACCTGGAACGCAGCAAAAAAATGCTGGCGGAGAAAAATGCCGTCCTGGAGCAAGAATTTAAGCGCCAGGAATCTTTCGGCCAGTATTTAGGATCCCTCAATGCTGTAGATGTCAACTCGGTAGCAGACAGGACCATCACATACATGATGAAAGAGGCCGATCTTCAACTTGGGATTTTTTATCTTTGCGATCAGCACACCAAAAACCTCACTCCCATAGCACAGAGAGGGATTGACCGACACGCTCTGATCAATATGGTCTCACAGAATCTACAAAACGGATTCCCCGGACAGGTTATGGATCAGCGTTCCTGGTTGAGTATCAAGAAAATAGATAGAGATGCTCTGCCAACTGTTCAGCTTGGCTTTGCACAAGCTTCCGTCCAAACTGTTCTTGGGATTCCTGTTATATTTCAAGAGGAGGTTTTGGGAGTAATCGTTTTGGCAGCATTACGCCATATAGAAGATTCAACCCAACGTATGCTGGAAAGTGCAGTCGATGCAGTGGGCAACGCACTGAACAGCGCCATCAGTTACAACACAGTGCAGCGGCAGGCGCTCCAATTGGAGCAGGTTAACAAAGATTTGGTAGAAGCCGATAGGCTGCGCAGTGAATTCGTCGCCAACATGAGCCATGAACTGCGAACACCGCTAAACTCGGTTATCGGCTTTTCGAGTCTACTACAAAAGAATCGCCAAGGATCTTTGACTGCAAGCGACTTGAACTACGCTGAAAAAATTAACCGGAATGGCAAACACCTGCTGAATTTGATCAATGATATTTTGGATCTCTCCAAAATCGAAGCAGGGCGCATGGATGTCTCGTTGAAAGCCGTTCGCGTTGAATCCGTCGTAGGTGAGGTGGTTGACATGCTCAAGCCGCAGGCTGATGAAAAAGGCATAAGGCTTGTCATCGAAGCCCCCGCAAAGACTCCCGTAATCAAGGCGGACATTGAGAAGCTGAAAAGAGTATTGATCAATCTTGTCGGCAACGCGATTAAATTTACTAATCGGGGCCACGTAAAAGTCAGACTGCTCGTCAATCAACACCAACAGATACAGATTGAGGTAAGGGATACTGGTATTGGAATACCAAAGGATAAACTTGAGATCATATTTCAGCCTTTCAGACAGGTGGATAGTAGTACCACACGAGAATACGGCGGTACAGGGCTGGGTTTGACCATTACGCGATCCATTACAGAGCTGATGCAAGGCTCCATAGCGGTATCCAGCGAGTTGGGGCGAGGAACAACGTTTACGGTCACGTTGCCAATCGATCAGGTGGACCAAGAAAGCAAACCGACAGCGAAAGGGGAAACAGACGATTCTGCTATTCAAGAATTGACTGTTGCGCATTTTAAGAATCAAAAGCAAAAGCTCAATGGCCAACTGAAAGTCCTAGTGGTAGACGATGACCCCGACGCGAGGGAACTGCTTACCAGCCACCTGGAGTTTTTGGGTGCCAAGGCGATCAGCTGCGAAAATGGAGAGCAGGCTCTGAAACTCGCGTCTGATCAACAATTTGACCTTATCACTCTGGATATCATGATGCCCGGGCTTGACGGATGGGAAGTTTTGAAGCTTCTGAAAGAGAATGCCAAGACGACCGATATCCCGGTGGTTATTATCAGTATAGCCGCGGATAAGCATCGCGCCGTCGTTTTAGGGGCCATGGACGCACTCACCAAGCCCATCTCCAATGATGAACTAGAGTCTTTACTGCATCGTCATGTCCGGAGTCGAAGCATCCAAAACGTCCTCATTGTTGAAGATGATGCTGATAGTTACAGGCTTTTGCTGTCATTACTCCAGAACAAGGTCAGTCAGATAAGAACAGCGTCTGATGGCCGTCATGCCTTGGAAGTTTTGCAGGAATTTACTCCCGATCTGATCTTTGTCGACCTTGCCACACCAAATAAGAAACACCTCGCTTTCTTGCGCGCTCTTCGGCAAGACAGGCGCCTATTGCATCTGCCAGTTGTGGTAATGAGTGGTAGCGCTTTGGTTCCATCCGAAAGAGATGAATTGAAGCGACAAGCTTCGGCTATCATAACAAAGGACGCATCATTGGAACAACAACTGCAAGAGGTGTTAAATTATGTCCGGTAGGTTTTTGCCATTCGTTCCGGAGGGTCTACCCAACGAAGAAATACCGATTTTAGTTGTCGATGACTCGCGGGACAACCTTGACCTGATGGAAGCCTTACTGATCGGCGAAGGCTTTGAAAAAGTTCACCTGGCGAACTCCGGACAGGAGGCGCTGAGTACCCTCGAAGATAATCATGACGTTGGAGTTATTTTGCTCGATATGATGATGCCGGGCATGGACGGTCATGAAGTGTGTCGCATGATAACAGGCAGCCAGAAATGGCAGCATATCCCTGTTATTATCGTAACCGGTGGAGCATTGCGCCATAACGAAGCCCTGCAAAAGAGCTTTGCCGCTGGAGCCATTGATTTCACCAGCAAGCCGATCAATGAAGTTGAGTTGATCGCCCGGGTCCATTCGGCGCTTTCTCTATACCGGGAGAGGGTTATGCGCCATCACAAAACATTTGCGCTGGCCGAAAGTGAAGAAAACTTTCGAATAACATTCGATCGCGCACCTGTTGGGATAGCTCACGTTGGCGAACAGGGCCAGTTGATTCTCGTTAACGAACGGCTGACCGAGATGCTGGGCTACTCGCAGCACGAACTGATGAACCTTAATTTCAAGTCGCTCTGCAATTCCAGTTGGCATGCATACCGAGAGCGTATCGAATCATTATTACGCTCTAACGGTGATTACTGTGACTATGAATTGCCCCTGATCCACAAGCAGCAGAAAAAGATATGGACCCGTATAACAGTTGCTCCTCTGAGAGAAGCCGCCGGCAAGCTTAAGTATTTTATCCATGTCATTGAAGACATCAGCAACAAAAAAGAAGCAGAAGAAAACCTAAAACTGGCGGCCACGGTTTTTGACAACAGTGCAGAAGCTATCATAGTCACCGATGCTCATGGCAATATCCTCAGCATCAACAACTCATTTACCAAGATTACCGGTTACACGGCTGAAGAAGTCGTCGGTAAGAATCCCCGAATACTCAGTGCCAAAGTCCACGATCCGGGGTTTTATAAATTGATGTGGACAGCAGTTGACAATACTGGGTTATGGCAGGGCGAGATTTGGAATCGACGGAAAAATGGGGAAGTTTACCCAACCTGGCTGACAATCAGCGCCGTCCGTGATGCAGAAGGAAAGATTACAAATTACGTCGGAATTTCACAAGACATCACTTCACGCAAAGAGACGGAAGAGCGTCTCAACTATCTGGCAAATCACGATGCTCTAACTGGTCTACCCAACCGCACGCTGTTTAGTGATCGTTTAAATAATGCCTTGGCTCGTGGCGAACGCTACGGACAAAATCTAGCTATCCTGTTTCTTGACCTGGATCGCTTTAAAGTCATCAATGACACTCTGGGTCACGACGTTGGGGATTTGCTGCTGCAGAATCTGGCTCAGAGGTTGTCGCAAAGCCTGCGAGGTGCAGACACTGTAGCCCGTTGGGGCGGCGATGAATTCATTATCTTGCTGGGTGAGATCCACACCAGCCAGGACGCCGCAGCAGCCGCCAGGCGCGTCCTTGACCTTTTTTCAGATCCTTTTATACTGGGAGGCCAGGAAATTTTTGTAACAGCAAGTATCGGTATCAGTATCTATCCGAAAGACGGCAACGACGTGCAGACGCTTTTGAGTAATGCCGATACCGCCATGTATCGCGCCAAGGAACAGGGAAAGAACAATTACCAATTTTACACGGCAGAGATGAACGCTACTGCATTGGAGCGTTTGAGACTCGAATCCGATTTGCGGCGCGCCTTGGAGAGAAGCGAATTTTTGCTCTACTATCAGCCAAAAATAAGTATCAGCAGCGGTCAGATCGTCGGAGTCGAAGCACTTATCAGGTGGAATCATCCTACTCGTGGCATGGTTCCTCCCCAAGATTTTATCCCTCTAGCCGAAGAAACGGGCCTTATTGTGCCGATTGGTGAGTGGGTCCTCAAAACCGCCTGCAGGCAGAACCACGAATGGTATAATTCAAGAATATCCTCAATTCGCGTCGCCGTTAACGTCTCCACACAGCAGTTCAGGAAGGAGAATCTGACCGAAACCATCGATCGCATTCTTCGCGAAACAAACCTCGAGAACTGCCTGCTTGAATTGGAAATCACCGAAAGCGTGATGATGGAAGATATGGAACGAGCCATCATAGTCATGTCGGAATTGAGTGATCGAGGCATCCACTTCTCCATCGACGACTTCGGCACCGGCTATTCCTCACTGGTCTACTTAAAGCGTTTTCCCATAAAAATCCTCAAGATCGATCGCTCTCTTGTGCGACATATCCCCGACAATCCGGACGACACCGCGATTGCTTCGGCGATCATCTCTCTTGGAAAAAGTTTGAAGCTTAAGGTGGTTGCCGAAGGCGTCGAAACCCATGAGCAATTGTCGTTTTTCCAAGAACAACGTTGCGACGAAGCGCAGGGCTATTTGTTCAGCCGCCCCTTGCCTGCGGAGGAAATGACCGAATTATTGCAGCAGAAAGCACCCTTTCCAAGGGTAAATCTATACGAGGTCGGAGTATCCGCAACCAGTACTTAGTCGCTAATTTGAACGATTATGGCCGATCGTCATTTCGAGAAACCTCTCTTCATCATGACCTGCATGGAAGAAATCGCGACGAATTTGACAAAGGGATTCCGAAAGAGAGATTAAGACAAAATGCCAAGAATAATTGCAAGTCCTCCAATGCCACCTTATGTTACGCGGTAAAGCGCGGCGATACTGATGAACGGCAAATTCGGGCAGGCAGGAGGGTGACATGACCCTAAAAAGGGCTTTAGTTGGAACGCTGGCATCCATAGGATTCATAGTCATTTTGCTGGCGGTAGCAGTAGTTTTGGGCGGCATTTTCTTCTGGCCCAAACCAGAGCCAATCCCAAATAAGATCATACTTGAAATAGACTTTGAAAAAGGATTCGAGGAATACGCCCCTACAGAATCCGTAGCGAACCTTTTCAGCGAAAAAGAGCTCAGTATCAAGGATACTGTGTTTGCGATTCAAAAGGCCGCGGAAGACGCCAGAGTGCTCGGACTGGTTGCGAGAGTCGGCTCCACGCCCATTGCCTTAGCCACTATACAAGAAATGCGCGATGCCATGCTTGCCTTTCGCAGCAAAAAGAAGCCCGCGGTGGTCTATTCGGAGACTTTCGGGGAATTCGGCCCGGGAAACAACGCATACTATCTTGCTACCGCTTTTGATAAGGTTTTTCTCCAGCCTTCGGGTGACATTGGATTAACTGGATTGATGTATCAGAGCCCTTTCATCAAAGAGACCCTGGAAAAGCTGGGGGTCTCGCCTAAACTAAGCCGCCGAGGCGAGTACAAAACTGCGGTCAATACCTTCACCGAGGAGCGTTATACCGAAGCGCAAAAAGAGTCCTTAACAGCTGTAATGGATTCGAATTTCAAGCAAATTGTAGAAGGCATATCGGCAGCGCGCGGTTTGTCTAACGACAAAGTTCGAAAACTTATCGATCAGGGGCCTTTTCTCAGTACTGAAGCGCTAAATGCTAATCTTGTAGACGACCTGCTCTACAGGGACGAAGTTTACGATCGGATTCGAAGAGAAACCGATGAGACGGCCAAATTCATATCCATCAAAGATTATTGGGAGCACGAAAACGACCAGGAAAGCAAAGGACCCGTCGTCGCCGTCATTTATGGAGTGGGGCCTATTCACCTGGGCAAGAGCAAAGCATCACGAATCTTCGGCGGAGTGTCCATGGGTTCTGATACCGTAACAAAGGCATTCAGGCAAGCCGCAAAGGACAAAAGGGTCAAAGCAATTCTCTTCCGGATCGACAGTCCGGGTGGATCGTATGTAGCGTCAGATACCATTTGGCGGCAAATACTCCTGATCCAAAAGGCGGGCAAGCCAGTCGTTGCATCCATGGGGGACGTGGCAGCTTCCGGAGGCTATTTTGTGGCTATGGCCGCCAACAGGATCGTAGCACATCCGTCGACTTTGACCGGGTCTATTGGGGTCTTCGCAGGGAAGGCCGTTACGACAGACTTCTGGAACAAGCTTGGGGTAACCTGGGACGAAGTACATACCAGCGATCATTCTACTATGTGGAGCACAACGCAGGACTACACGCCCCAGGAATGGGACATTCTACAGAAATGGCTCGACCATGTATACCAAGACTTCACCACCAAAGTATCTAAATCGAGGAAGTTGCCGCTGGGAAAAGTGCAAGAAGTGGCCCAAGGGCGGGTCTGGACGGGAGAAGCCGCCAAGTCGTTGGGTCTGGTAGATAAGTTGGGCGGCTTTCCGGACGCTTTAATTTTGGCAAAAGAACTAGCTAAAATTCCATCAGGTGCTGAGGTTCAATTAGAAACCTTCCCGAGGAAGAAGACTTTCATCGAACTGATCACGGACAAGCTCTTAGGTCAGGGAGACGATGACCTGCCGACCACTGACGAATCTGCACAACTGCTAGCTTCCGCCGCAAGGTCAGTGCAACTGTTGAAAGAGATAGCGGCGGCAGCCGGGCTGTTGCCAAACTCCAATGCACTCTCCGCGCCCGAGGCTGGCTTCGTATATGATCGATAGTGTTCTTTACGTATTCACGGATTTGCGAAAAGCCACCGTGAGGTAACGAATCACAGGGTTTCCCTTATCTTTTCTCGGATCTAAAAACGATTTGAGTCTGTCCCAAATATCATCGTCACGCTTGGGACCTTCGCGTTTCCCATTATCCATGCTTATCTCCTTCTCAATCTCATAACCCCCAACTCACAGAATTTAATGCGTCGACCGGCTGAAGATGAGTCTACTTCGCTAGTGTTAAACTAACCAGCGCCGACAGTTGAGCAAAGAACATAAGATATTGATAATACGTTTTATTATTGTAATTAAGCAAAGAACATTTGACTCTTCGCCGATTACTGGGACATAGTTCTTTGTTCGCCAGCTTTCTATGAATCATGTAAATCTTCAACATTTGGTGCGATGAAAACCCAACTACATCCCGCCGAGGTTTCGCTGAGTTGACAACAATCAGTTACATCCATACCTTCAACCATATTTTCCAATGGACCGGTTGTAAGGGACCCACAAAATCATAATCGAATTGTGGAAAAAATGAGGTCGTAATTGCCCGGCAGAAGTACCGAGAATGAGCCATCTCAATGGCGGCAAGAGAAATGGAGATCGGATAGAGATGTATATCGTCATGATCACTCCGGAATGCGCACCGTTTGCCAAAGTCGGCGGTTTGGGAGATGCTGTTCAGGGGCTTTCTTATGAACTGGCGATCCTCGGGAACGCCGTAGAGATCATTCTGCCCAAATACGATTGTATGCGCCATGATCGCATCCACGATCTTCACAAAGTCTATAGCGATCTCTGGGTTCCTTTTTACGACCAGCACTTTCGATGCGATGTGTACTTTGGCTTCGCAGACAACCTTAAGTGTTTTTTTCATAGAACCCCAATCGTACAAGAATTTCTTTCACCGAGGCGTTTTTCACGGCCATCATGACGATCCCGAGCGGTTTGCTTTTTTCAGCAGAGCCGCGCTGGAATTCATGTTTAAGACAAACAGGCACCCCGATATCATCCATTGTCACGATTGGCAGACAGGCCTAGTACCTGTGCTTCTGTTCGAAATGTACAAGCATTTGGGAATGACTCATCCGCGAGTATGCTACACTTTACATAACGTCAGTCACCAAGGGTTGACAGGCGAATTCATTTTGCGTCAGGTCGGACTGGAGCCAAGCCGGTACATGACTCACGACCGACTGCGCGACAACTTCAATCATCGCGCCATCAACCTCATGAAAGGCGGCATTGTATTTTCAAATTTTGTCACCACCGTTTCGCCTCGTTATGCGGAGGAGGTCAAACACACCGGCCTTGGCTACGGCCTTCAGCACACCCTACTCGTGCACAGCGCCAAATTTAGGGGAATCTTAAACGGCATCGATTACAACGTTTGGAATCCGGAGATTGACCGATATATTGCATATCCCTATTCACCCACGAACATCGACGACAAATACGGGAACAAAGAAGCACTCCGCAACCGACTCTGTTTGAAGCAGGACTTCAAGCCATTGATTGCAGCTATAGGTCGACTGGACAACCAAAAGGGCGTCGAGTTGATCCGACACGCCATCCTCTACACTCTGGCAAACAGGGGGCAGTTCGTTCTGTTGGGCTCCAGTCCCGACCCCAACATCAGCAGAGAATTCTAGAATTTGAAGCATCATCTCAACGATAATCCCGACTGCCACCTCGAAATCTCATACAACGAAGAGCTCGCCCATCTGATTTATGCCGGCGCCGATATGATCGTCATTCCGAGCACTTTCGAGCCATGCGGTTTGACCCAAATGATTGCCATGAAGTATGGAACGCTTCCCATTGTTCGCAACACCGGCGGATTGGCGGATACCGTTTTTGATGCAGATTATGCTCATAGACCTTACCACGAGCGAAATGGCTATCTTTTCAACGATTGCGACCGCAATGGCTTGGAATCGGCCATGCACCGTGCTATCGGCCGCTGGTACTGGTTCCCTCAATATTTTCGGGAGTTGATGATCAACGGAATGCGTTATGATTATTCCTGGAATTATAACGCTTCAAAATTACATGCTATTTTCATATAGTTCAAGCCGGATTGTGGTTTAATCCTCGGGAACAGCCTCCCTGGACGTAATCAGCACGATGCCTTGTCCCGGCTTCAGGTCATATGAGAAACGGGCAGGTACGCTTTCCAATGCATGTTCCGGAGATGTATCCGCAATGGGAGTATCCGTCTGGAACACTTCATGAAGATTGTCGGTAGAAAAGTGCTGCATGTTCCAAATATCTGTGTTGAGGATAAGCACAGATTCCTCCTGGGTAAAAGTGGAAGCTTTCCACATGAGCATAATTTTGGGATTTTTATTCGGGATGATCTCCGTAGGCGCCTCTTCCTGAAAAACTGAATGTTGGATTTTGATTTGATTCACATTGCGTATGAAGGATGTCAAATCGACACCCGTTTGTTCCCAATCCTCGGGTCGCGTCTTCACCACGTTCGGCTTTTTGCGGAAGCCGAACTCGAAGCCAAAGGGCATCATGATGCCCTTTGAAAAAAGTGCGGTGAAAAGATAGCGTTGCTTGACGCTATCCACATTCCCGCTGAATTCTTCGAGCAGCCTAACTGTGTCATGGCTTTCCGGAAAACTGATAGAAGGGACGATATCCCGCGTGAGGGCGTATTGCTTCATGAGCCAACGGCTCTTGAAATCCCACCATTTGGAACTGTTGAAAATATAGTCGAAGCCGGCAAGAGCGGTCTTTTTCGTCTGATCCGGAGTGCATCCCAAGGTTTCCGCAAAGAAATAAACGTCAGGTTGAAGTTTTCTGGTTTCCCTGATGAGCCTTTCCCAAAAGCTCTTGGGAAGCTGATAGGCCGCATCACAACGGAACCCTTTGAAGCCCACATCAAGTAGAAACTTGACCACATCGAAACAAAACTGGAAAAGCCCTTCCTTGTCTTTTGAATTTTTATGGTCGAATTTGGCAAGATCACCCCAAACCACCTTTTTGCCGTCTTGTTTGGCGAAGGGATGAGCAACCTCATCCTTCGATTGCCACTCGAACCATTCGGGATGTTTCTCGATGAGATCCGAATCCACAGAACAGTGATTGATCACTAGATCTATCATAACCCTCAGGCCCAGCCTTTTCGCGGTCTCGATCATCCGGCGCACCTGTTCCCGCGGCTCTTTATCACTCTCCTCGTCAACAAACAAAGGGTTGAAGGCAAAGTAGTCTTTTATGGCATAAAGGCTCCCTGACAAACCGGGAAGCTGAATGGGATTGACAAAGATCCAATTGAATCCCATTTCCGATGCCCTCGAGAGATGGGGCTCCCACTCTGACAACTTTCCCGCCAGCAAGGGAAAGATATTATAGATGAGCATCTTTTCCGGTTTTTTCATTCACGTCATCCCTTCATCAAATGTGGTTTTTTAGTTGTAAATTTTGAGCCACGCCACTGACTACCCTACCGTCCCGTTGCCCCTGTAGCGCAGGGCTTCAGCCCTGCTGCATGGGCGAGGATAGAGCCTGTCGAGAGGTTCTTTCTGCTCATGGCGGGATCTTGAACGCTGCTTCTCCACTGCGTGAAAGCTCTTCAAAACGCCTCGCGCCGTAGGCTTTGCCGCCTCCGGTGTGCGGTGAGACCTGATCTAAAGGCAACAATTGCCGGCCTGAGAAAAGCTGAACCCGAGGCAGATCAATCTGTTCAAGCTTATCCCCTTGTCTCGCCATCCTCAGCAAAATCATTCCCATCGATTGAGGGAAGCGATTGATCAACGGTTTTTTCGGGCAACGATTCGGACTTCGGCCGGGCCTGTTCGTCTCCAGCCGAACTCGCGATCATAGCGCGCAGCCCGGTGCGGGCCTCGTTGAGCAAACTCGGTGGCTGAGGCCATTGTTCAAGAATAAATGAACCCGAGAAGCCGCGCTTTTTTATGCGTGTTACAAATCCCACGATTCCCGTGTCATCCTTTGCCGAGGGGCCGGTAAAAAGAGGTAAATGACTGTCGGAGTCCCCATAGTTTTCATGCACATGGACGTGGATGATGGGCACCTGAGGGTCCAGCAGGTCGATAAACTTGAGGTAATCGTTGCGCGTCGCCTTGCACAGATTTGCATGCCCCACGTCGAGGCACATTCCTACCTGAATTCCACTCAAAGGCTCGCGTCTGCTGAGCTCCCTAAATAATTCGTTCATGTCAGCCGGCCCAATAACGGGAGTGTTCTCGATGGAAAGGCTTGCCCCGACTACAGCAAGGCGTTCCAATAAAGGAAGAATGGCCTCGACATAGGCGGGGATTCCTCCTTCAGTATAGAGATGGATGTTGAAAAGAGAGGCATGGATCTCTTCCGCCAGATCGACGGCGTTGAGGAGAAATGAATAGGCCTCGGGATCCAAAGGATTGGCCTGCCAGGGAGCGTGTACAGAGAGTCGAATATCATTCTTGCACGCGATCTCTCGAATGCTGATGCGCGCGTCCTTGGAGAGATCGGTCGCCATCCATCCTTGCCCCGATTCCTTTTTGTCGGGAAACCATTCGAAAGCGTCAAAGCCGTTGGATACCGCATATTCAAAAGGCTGCATCAGCGTTTCAGCCGAAAAGGCGGTTTGATTGCCGATTCGGATATCGGTTTTATCTTTCATCTCCTATCACCAGATTCGGTGGGGTCAGCCCTAGGCCCCTAGATCCCCACCTGAGGCCGGGTTTGCACCACGTAGTACTTGCCTTTGCAATAAGCGCCTTCGATGTCCTGCACAGACCGCGTCGCTTTTTCGACTTCGGTCCCGATGGAAGCGATGGATACCAGAAGATCCTTGCGGAAGTTCTCATCCCACACTAATGATTCATTCGAATAGTCCACAAAAATTTTATTGGGGTGAGGCAGCATGAAGCTGTCGTACAGACCTGCACCGGCATAATCGATCAGGTCTTCGCCATTAGAGTCCAACCGGAAGATCAGACCGCCGCCGAAAACCCCCTGGCTCTTGCTCGGAAAGGAAAGGATGTGAGCGTCGCGCGCTCCCTTTTTGCAGGTGAAACTGAGGGCCCTTCCGGGAAAATTGGCAACCAGGGCTTCTCCGAGTCCCAAGACTACTTCGGCATAAATTTCACTTTTGTTGCCTGTAAACGGGTTGACAGTATGGATTACGAAACTGTAGTCAGCTTCCACCACTTCCTGAATGAGCACCGCCATGTAGAGATCCTGGTGGGCAATGCCCATTGCTTTGCGGCTCAGGTACGCCCGCTCATTCCATTTGGACCCCCAAACCTGTTTGATGCAGGTCCATGCAGCCTCCCACTCTTCAGGCCACGGGAGGCCTGAGCCCTTCATCACGTGGCGCAGAGAGGCAATCAGGTTATCCGGAGCATTGAGTTTTAGGATGGTCCTGCGAAGTTCGTCCAGTATCTTCTCGCGCTTCTCTCTCTTTTCCGTTTTGCCGAGTCGCTGCACCAATTCTTCATGTTGCGATGCAACATCCTGATTGTTCGGTTCGCCGAGAACTTTTTCAAAAACTCCGAACGGCACGGCGACGGAAATCGGGAGAGTCACCCAGTCAGGCAGTTTGCCCTGCAGGCGAGTAATGTTGTTCGCCTTTCCGCCGACGATCTTATTCGAAAAATCCTTTGAGAAAACGGCGTAAGCGGTGAATTCGTGGCGGGAAAGGGATATCTGCTCCGACTTAGCGCGTCGGGATTCCTTTTTTTCCTTCATTTCTTGTGTCTCTCCGAAAAGCACCTGTCCCGCGGCATCGATATCCACCTTGACCCATCGTCCATTAAGGGATTTGAGCCTCTCCATCGTGTCAGCATCGTAGCAAGTGGCAAACAGCAGCCGAGCGTTTCTGGCGCGGATCGCCACATGTGATACAATATCGGTCGTATCCGGTGTGAGGACGGCGATCACGCCTTCGGGGATTTCTTCATTGCCGACGACCACATCGGTGACGAGTACCGTTGGTTCATCAAAATCGCTGCCCTGGACGGATTTCAAATCAGCGCTCGTCGCCACCCGACCTGTCCCACCACCCCGGCTTATCACCTGCCAGTTGCCGAGGTGGGCTTCCTTGCGCAATATTGGGTCAAAGTAGCGCAGCAGCATCGAAAGAGCGAATTCCAACCTGCCGCGGACAACTTCCTCGGTAAACAGCGTGATGGTCCATTGGGCAACGTGAAAGGCTTCGCCCAGGAATTCCGCTTTGGGTTGCAGCAGTTGGTGGTAACGATCGATGAAAGAGCCCAGAATTTGAGCAAGATGATCGAGAGCGGCTTTGGCCTGCAGCGCCCATTCCGGACTTGATGTTTTTTGCTGCATGATGCGGTTCCATTGCTGCAAAGACCGCCCGATGGTCTCATCTCGACGGGAAAAAGTTAGATTTTCTATCACCCTCCCCATCAGCTCACCCATTTGGTCACCGTTCATGTGAGAGTCGAGGCTGCGTTCAATCAGGGCACGCAGAAAATCCTCGAGCGCTAAATCGAGAAACAACAGGTCTCGCATTTCACTGCTAGATCCGCCCGTGAGCCGGCCTTGCATCCAGCGGCGCGCCTCACTGACGTTACCAGCCAGAGCAGTCGCCGGCGCATCGGAATCGTTGCGGTGCCGCCAAATAGAATCCACAAGCCTATGCATCTCTTCATCATACAGGTAGCGCGCGTTGTGGATGGCCGTCCCCAAATCTGTTCCGGAGTGAACTTCCTTCAGAATTCCCAGAAAATGCTCGAAGTCGTGAATGAGTGCATCCTTGAGATGCGGGATAAAATCCGGATGGGACGTGATGGGGCGTTCATAGCTTTCAAGCCGTTCTCCGGTGACCCCGTGCTCTTCCAGTTTTTGATAGAACCGGTCCAGATTTCCGTTGCTTCGCTGGAATTCCAGAAACGCCTCACAGATGAAGATGTCATCCGCGGTGGTGTTGTTGTGCAGCTTCTGGTGCCATTCTTCCATGAAATGTCCGGAAACTTCCTTGATGTGATGGCGGTGCATGATGTGTAAAACTTCGTCGCGCACCCGCTGCGCATCGCTTCCCCGGCCGAGCGTCGTCATGAGCAGCCGGATCGCCTCGCGGTCTCCAGGCTCCTCCCGGTAGAGGTCGCCAAGTTTGAGAGTCAATCGATCCATCGAATGGCCCAGTTCTCTGGGCTTGGTATTGTAGTTGCGCTGCCAATCCAGCTGCCTCAGATAAGAATAACGCAGCCACACGAAAATCAGAGCTTTTGCGTCGATGTTGTTTTTCGTTCGATCCAGCAGGTCGTAACACATGTTGAAGCGGTGCATCAGAGTCCAGGAATTTTTGCTCATTTCTTTCTGGATGATCTCATCGGCAATGCCCGCGAGTTCCTCATCCCCCAGAGATGCTTCATGCTCGGGCGGAGCAGCAAGAGGAATGTAGAAATTTTGCCCGCGATCTTTGAGCCATTGTCCGCTTTGCGGCAGATTGAGTACAAATGGTATCCCCAGGGGCGCATCCGATTCGTTCACGGTAAAATCGATTCGCCGATATCCTTCAAAATCCTTGAAAGGAGTCTGCGCAGCTTTGTCACCGGCAGCGGACGTTCCATCGGGATAGAGCGTTGCAGGGGGCGACTGCCATTCGTAACGGGTGTGCTTTGCCACCCCCCAGTGAAGAATCGTGGGGTCGGGAATATTCGTCAGGAGTGCGGCGCGATATACCCTCTCATCATGGCTTACCGTTACGGCCAGCTCACTTTCGTTTTGAATGACATAAGTCTGTGCGTAAAACACTTTGCCTTCGTCAATCTCCCTTTGGAGTCTTTCCATTGGAGACAGGGCAGGCCGTTCTGCTTGATCCTTGGGAATTTCAATTTGATAATTTTGTCCGGAATGGTTGTCCCATCGATTGTCCTCCGGAAAATAGAGAACAAAATTAATGAACGAAAATTCGGAGCCTCGATTCAGGTTGATCACAACCTGTCGGGCGCCGTCCTGAATCGAAAATGGAGTCTGCACGGCTCCCGCGTCAAAACCCCGGCTGCCTTTTGGCCAGAGCTTGCGAGGAGGAACCTGCCAGGAGCCGAGATGTTGCGTGGAGAGCCCCCAATGCAATATGCACTCTCTGTCATCTTCCAGGCGGATAGCTATTTCGACTGCGTCATCCAGAATATTCTTTTCAATCTGGAGCACTACACCGCTCTGTGCCTCAACCCTTTCTTTGATTGTCATATATATGGCATTCCTCTTCGGTCCAACGCAGCCGGGGGCTGCCCTAAATCTTCGTGAACGGTCATGACCCGGCAATCCCCAATAAACATCGAAGTCGTTCATGGCAGACCGGTACACTTTCCACGAGATCGGATATCCACGGAAACCTCCCTGATGACGGGATAAACAGGAGCATGCCCAACTCTCTGGTTACGGATTCTTTTGGAAAGTTTAAGACTTGTCAGACTATTTGTACACTCCTGAATTTGAGGATTGATCTATCAGAAATTTGCGGACGTCATTTCCGCAAGCGGCGTTATCCAGGAGACCCAACCTAATCCTGCCTAATCCCCCATTCAATGCTGCTGAATTAAGCTCGGCACTTGATGCAGGGCGGCTCTCCGATACGCCGTCAAAGGCGCGTTCGGAGAACGCGCCCTACAATTCGGCGGTGGGAATCCTTAACTCAGCAGTATTGAGGCCCCAACCGAGTATTAAACACTGTGAGGCAGTTCGCGGTCATGCACATAAAACCCGGAAAGTAAGCCGTAAAGCACAAGCGAAGCGGGTGCTTGACATGTATCCGGCTCTATTTACCTTTTGGGATATTAGGAAGGATGGATGGATGAGCCCAACCCGTTCGCACCTTAAGAACATTTGAAAGGTTACCGTTTATGCCAAGAGCACTTTCATATGCACTTACTGCTATTGCATTCGGCGCGGTGCTGCTGGCAGTCTACAACCGGGCCGCCGATTCCGTGCCTACACCGAAGGCCTTTACGGAGTCTTCCGGAGCTGCCGCCTATGGGCTGTGGCCAATCTACGCCCGATGGCTCAAGAACGCCAAATACATTGATCTGACACACACGCTGACACCATCCATCCCCGTGTGGAAGGGCTTTGGACCGTCTACATTCGGCCCGGCGTTGAACCCAAAGACAGGCAAGCCGTACCAGTACACGAAAAACGGTTTTGAGGCGACCCGGTACAACCTGAGCACCGATCAATTCGGTACCCAGCTTGACCCACCGGCCCACTGGGCGCCGGAATATCCCGCCATCGACGAGTTGCCGGCCACTTATGCGATACGGCCGCTGGTAGTGATCTCTATCGTCGAACAGGTCGCCAAGAATCCGGGTTACAGCCTTCAAGTCTCCGACATCGAGCAATGGGAAGCCAAACATGGCAAGATTCCCGCCGGATCAGTGGTGATGGTGCGTTCGGGCTGGTCGATGGAATGGCCCGATCCCACGCTCGCAACTCGGAAAGTTTTTCCAGGCGTGTCTCTTGCCGCACTGAAGTTCCTGCACGAGAAGCGCCACATTCTCTTCCATGGTCACGAACCACTGGACACCGACATGACGCCTACGCTCGAGGGCGAGCATTGGCTGATGCATCACGGGTACACGCAAGCTGAGGGGGTAGCCAACTTGGATCAGGTGCCGGAAACAGGTTGTCTCGTTACCATCGGTTATCCCAAGTTCAAAGGCGGCTTGGGAGGGTATGCCCGCTACATTGCCATCTGCCCAGCGGATTGGCGATACGGGGTTTCAGTGGGTCAGGTTCCGGAAGCGCCGTTACCCAAAAGTGACAAGGTCCTCCAGTGGGACACGGAACAGGGTGTGCGTGTGCGTAAATAGCAGTATCCGGCATCGTAAGCCATATAACTATCTGTTCCTTCCTGGGACTTAATGGAAAAGTGATTTCGAATCATTAAGCCTACGTTTATGGTATTCCAACCAAAATCCAATCAGTTCCAAGATCTGCCTCCATATGGCATCAAGACACTCCGCTGCGTTGCATGTTTTCAGGAGGTAAAAGCATCTCGCCCCTTTTCCCGTCAAATGGATAATGGTGCAATGGGTGCACGGATTGATTCATTTCGAGAAAATCTCCCTTTTCATCTTTGCATGCGGCAGATAGATCGCCGGAAATGCATTATGTTATGTACGGGTCAAGTAAAGATTCTCGAAAGCGATTTTGTGTGCACCGTTAGACACCAACAGGATTGCTCTTTATCGCTTTGAGTCAGGGCCGGAGGACGTTTGAAAAGATGACCGCAAATGCTGGATTGACATGTCTCGGTGGATACTTGCCGGCTAAAATGATGCCGGATTCCCAGAGAAAACGGCTGGTGCATTTTCTGGAATCAGAAACCCTACCGCCCGTCGAATATATTGATCATATTGGCCTCACAGGCCGATTGCCCGGCAGTATAGAAACGAACGATAATGGTTGGGAAAACCGGCCCTGGTTCGAAGCTTGGCTGAGGAATCTACCCAAAAGCAAACAGCAGCAACCGTTTCAGGGTACCAAAGAACGCCGGCGAGTACCGCTCGATCCGAGGTCCCACAGAGAGCCCCTGATACCTCATCCCATGCTCTCATCCGATGCGGAGACCATAGCTGCAACTCTTGCTATGATCCATAGCAGCTGCATGACGGCCAAGGCACCCGTGTTGCGGCTGAAAAAAACTTTTACCTCAGCAACGATCAAGGTCGCGATTGATAAACCAGTGATCTCAGCGGGGGTCGTAAGTGGATTTACGTGACCCCCCATGTTTGCGGGCAAGTTACCCTACCTCCTCGTCATCATGATACACAGCGCAGCCAAGGCAGCAACCAAATATGAACCACAGAGACACAGAGTTAAAGAATTGATACTGTCCGCCGCGGAAGCGGCAGACAGTATTCTCCATGCCGTCTCCCGGCATCTGTTAAGAAAATCTTGAAATCATCCTTTCGGCATGGGGAGAGAATGTGGTCACCGACGGGAAATCCCAAAGCTGCCAACTGGGGAGTTGACATACATCAGAACGTTTGAAAAAGGAGCTTAATTCAGGAGGAGTTTATGGTGCCTATTCATGATCTTCTCGCCAGAGTCCGGTGGGATAAAGAGTTTGGGCAAGGGCGCTTCGAGATAGGATTCCTCGACCATTTGGAAGAGAGGGTCATCAGAGTCTCCTTTCAGGACGTTATGTTTGAAGATGGGAATCAGTTCTCTTTTCAGTTGCGGGACTCAGATGGTGAGATGCGGACTATCCCCTTTCACAGAGTTAGAGAGGTCTATAAAGATAATGTCCTAATCTGGAAAAGATCTCTCTGAGCCCCCGGCACTGCTAAGCAAGCCTGGATGGGATAGCGAAGTAAGCACATCAATACAGCCGAGGACTATGACGCATTTTGAGGGAGGGCAGAACCGATTGGGGCCCTGGTTTTTTTCAAGATCAAGCTTGTCGAGTCAGCACAGCGAAAATCTAAGCCCAAAAAGCACACAGCAAACCCCAACTTTGCAGCCAATTCCATTTATCTTCAACAAAGCATAAAAGCACTGATCCTAACTTGAGCTGAAGCTAAGAACAACTGAAACAAATATGGACTCTGCGCCAATTACTTTGCAGTACGTATAGGGTGATGCAATACATAGTACACTGACGGTCGGCGGAGGTCCAGGTCTCCAAACCATATCTAGAATTCCTGTCGGACCTGCCATAACTGAGTCGAACGGGCTTATTGGTTTGTTTTTTAGGGTTCGTTCTTTGATTATCAAACTAGTTCTGCTTGTTGAGTAAGGCTTCTAGTTTTGCCAGCCGTTCCTCCAATTCATTGATCCTTCGCTGCTGTTTTTGAACCTCGTTTAAGAGCATGGCGTTTACGAGATGATATGCGACCGTCTGTGGTTCGCCGGTTTCAGGATCGTATTGAACCAGTTCCGGATAGACTTCGGCCACTTCTTCGGCAATGAGACCGTACTGAAGCGTGCGGGGTCCATCTACATATTCTGGTTTGTAGTAGAAGGTGACAGGTCGAAGCTGTATGAGTCCACTGCTCGCATTCCCCATGTCTTGGATCTCCTCTTTGTAGCGAAGGGAGGAAGGGGTGGTAGCGAGCTTCCCGGCAGTGTTGATGTACACCGGAACGCCCCCGGTGGTTACAGCGCCGGCGATGCCGGCGACGAAGGTTTGGGTCTGGGTCTTACCTATCCTGATTGTGTCCGATTCGGTTGAGGATTCGGGAGACACCAGGGAACCGATATAGATGTTATTGCTGCCAGTGAACTCTCGTGCGGTAGAACCGGCTTCGAACCCCAAAGCGGTGTTGTCGTGTCCGGTGGTGTTCGAGGAGAGGGCAAAAGTTCCGCTGGCAGTGTTCTCGTAGCCCTGGTTATTAGAGTATAAGCTATAAAAGCCACTGGCCGAATTCAGACGTCCTGCCTTGTTGGAGTAGAGTGCATAAGCTCCGGCGGCGGTGTTGGCAGCGCCAGCATTGTTAAGGTAGAGCGCGTAAGCCCCAGTGGCCGTATTGGATCCGCCTGTCAGGTTGGCGGCGAGCGCATAAGCTCCACTGGCGGTGTTTTCGTTTCCGTTGTTGAATACGAGCGTATAATGTCCATTGGCTGTGTTGTCGTTGCCGGTGGTGTTCAAGCTGAGTGCTAAATGTCCGCTGGCGGTGTTGTTATTGCCAGTATCGTTCTTATTGAGGGCCAAATATCCACTAGCGGTGTTGTTGTCCCCGATGGTGTTTTTGGAGAGAGCCCAAGTTCCGCTGGCAGTGTTGGAATTGCCGGTGGTGTTGGCGTTGAGGGCTTCATAACCGCTGGCGGTATTCCCCTCTCCGCTGATGTTGGAAAAGAGTGTTTTACTGCCGATGGCGGTGTTCTCGGAGCCTTCGGCGTTGTTGAAAAGCGCTTGAAAACCGTTGGCGGTATTATCGTTGCCTGTGATATTGCTGAAGAGCCCGCCATAACCGTTTGCGGTGTTATTGGATCCTTCGGTATTGTGGAAGAGGGCGGTATAGCCGCTGGCAGTATTGAATATTCCCGTGATGTTGTGGTAAAGCGCATAGTCACCGCTGGCGGTGTTTTCGTAGCCCGTGCTATTGGAGAATAACGCTTGATAGCCGCTGGCTGTGTTGTAGGTGCCGGTGGTGTTAGAGAATAGCGCTTGAAAACCGATGGCGGTGTTGTAGTCGCCTGTAGTGTTGGACTGTAATGCCCCTATACCAACCGCCGTATTGTTTTTTACCGTCTTCACATTACGATTGCCTACCGGGATTACATAGAAGCCATCATCACCCAACGAGCAGTCTGCCGATCCAAATACGACCGCACCGCACAACATAACCCCCAGAATGAAAAGCATCCAGTCTTTGTGTTTCATGGCATGTACCTCCCATTTAGAGACATTGCATAAGGTCAATAAAGCACAGCCGAAACCCCTTCTTGCCAACCGAGGCCAAGAATCAATTTCATGGAGTCCTTCAGTCCATCAAAAGCAATGGCAAAAACGGCAGCGATGCCTTCTCATCCAACTGGATGCTCTCTTGAGCGTGGGTAATGCTGTCGGCGGCATCGGTAATGCGCACCATCACCGTCTTTTTCCCGGGCTTGGAGTTGAATGAGATGATCCGGGTGATGGGTTGGTAGGCTTGCCATTGGGCCATCGTATATTCCTTGTCCGAGCTTTAAGAGACATCCCGAACGGGGGAAGAGCCGCACCTTGGCGGGTGAGCTTGAAAAAACTGCCGAGTGGATAACGGCGACCACGAAAATCACCAGAGAAAAGCGATCGTTCACGATTAACCTTCGCTACTTGGTGCTCAATGTCTCTTTCAGAAGGTTTATGGGGTAACAGCCAGATTAGGAGTGGGTCAAAGGGCAATGATGAACGTTTCTGGCAGAACCTCGACCTTGTTTCACCAATTACTTTTGCGAGTGATTTTAGATATATTTCTATACCTGTCAAGATGAATATAAATAGGCGTGCACAATTATTTTGTTCAGCACCCTCAAGTTCACTTTGGTGCCACTATCGAGTGCCAGGCTGTATTTGAATTAGCGCTTTCAACAAAAGCACATGCATGGGACGGCAGAATTTGCTCGCCCAGAAACAATGCCGGAAACAATGTTTGCCGCGATTGATAGTGAAAGTGGCGAAACGAACCAATCGGATTGCGTTATGCTCACGGCCAAAAGTCCATGATTGTTTCAGGTTCACTGACCTCCAGAAACTCAGAGCAGCATAACGTAATCGGTGATGCTTTATATAGCCGGCAATAGGCCACAATGATCAGTATTTGCACAGCATATCTTTACGTTCCACGAGACATGTTGCACATCGCAATCTGTAACGACCAAGCTCACCGGCGGCAATGGAGCGTAGCGGAATTGCCGTCCGAGTGCAGCGTTTTGTTCGCCGGCCTCTCTTTTTCGGATTCACGGGCCTCAGTCAATTACCAAATCGCCCATTTCCCAACGACAACCGTTGCTAAGGCTTGCGTCCGCTTTAGTATGTCGGCCTTTGTGAACACGCCCGCATTCGGGCCATACTGATGAGCAAGTTGTCTTGTTTCAGCGTATGATGAATTCGCATAAAGGTCTGGATCAGTCATCTTAGTATGGGTAGGTTGGTTCTGGCACCTTGAATTGTCACTCTTTGAAAGAAGAGTCAAATTGCCAAACATGTGTAGATGGTTACTAAAGTCAGTTTCGTCGCTAAACCCTTGAGAGCTAATCGTCCAATTGGGCGTTTGCGATATGACGTGTTCCCGTGTGATTTGCTCTGTAACCATTTTATGCAATGTAGCATGCCCATAAACCAAACCATCAACGACCTCGTCATTCCGAATGAGAAAAAGCGTGAGAGCTCCGTTGTGATACATGTCCTGAGAGGTAACCGTTCACTCCAATCTACTGAGTTAATTCAGGAGAAAGGGTCGAGGTGTCCCATTGAAAGCCGCTTGCATGACCTCTGAGAGAAAGTGGAACGGGTTCTTACCCCTGAGCTGGCAAGTTCTGGTTACTGTGAGGATCCTCTCTGTGAAGCGCTCCCCATTGCTGGATTGGTTGCCAAAACAGAGCTTTCTCCATTGGACGGCGGGCCTGACATTGCGCTCTGCGATGTTGTTTGTGGGCTCGACTCCTTCGTGAGTGAGGAATGTGAACAGATGCTCCCAGTTATCCAACAATCGTTTGGCTCGAGTGCATACGTCTGCATCCGCGCTGGCAAGGTACTTTTGACAGGAGCGCTTCATCCGCGCCCGCATCAGTTGGGTTGCGTTGAGGAGTTGCTCACGCGTAATGTAGCCACCTCGAAAGGCATACCAGCAACGGAAGATGCGGCCGATTTCCTTGAGCATGTTCTTCGAAAAAATGTAGGCGTCCGGGCTGGCGCGACCATCTTTGAGCGCTTTCAACTTTCGAATTATGTGAGCCCAGCAGAGTTGGCGGATTCCGTTCTTGTGGTACGAACGGTAGGCCGAGTGATCATCGGAGGTGATCACACCCGTGAAGACATCGCCCAAGACGGATTTGAGGACCTTGGCTCCCCGGCTTGCAGCTATGGAAAAGTACACAGCCAGTGGAGCTACGAACACCCAGAGATAACGTCGATCTCCCTTGCACTTCCATCCAGTCTCGTCAATATTGAGGTTGTCGGACTGGGAAACGGTCTGTCTCACTTCTTCGGCCGCAGATTCCAACTCGGGGCTGACTCGTTCGATACAATTGCACACGCTTCCAAGACACAAGTCCACACCAAAAAGAGTATTCAAGATCTCGACGATGCCTCTTCTGCCAATCTTATGGACCGACGTGAGGTAGGCGATCGCCCCATGAACGCGAGGGCCGAACTGGCTTTGTGTCACTTCCGCTGGAAGCTCGGCCCATGTCTTGTGACCACACGTGCATTCCAGTTCATGACAGCGGTACTCCTCCATTACGGGTTTGATCTTCGGAAGCTCAAACGTCTGGTATCTTGCAGGTTCAGAAGTTTCTGGACAACTTTGGGGGTCCAGGGGAGCGCCGCATTTTCCGCACACATGCGGGTAATGGTGATGTACTTCGTCCATCTCCTCGACCGGTCGCAATTGCCTTTTGTGCCCTTTATGTCCCTTCTGAGCGCCCGCAGAGCGAGAAGACTTTTTCTTTTTGGGTTTGACCACCTCGGGACCATCTGATGAAGGAGGCTTGGAGGAGTTGGTGGAATTACTTGAGAGGGAAGCGACCTGTTTCGAAAGCTCGAGGACTTGTTGCTCAAGAGCGCTGATTCTGGCATCCATTTCCAGAAGCGCCTTGACCACGGCCTCCTTACCTGCTTCGTAAATGAGCTCGGCTTCTCGCGCGTCCATGCATCCTCGCAAAATTGGGATCTATCCCAAGGTGCGTTATTCACAACTTTGCACCTTCGTATATCAGATCTCGTCGAGGATGTCCCGAACTTTCGAACAAGAAACCCAAAAAATCTCAGCCTAATGCATAGGGGGATGACCCCACTGAACGGTTACTGGCAAAGAGGACGCAAAAGCCAAAGCGCAGAGCACTCCAAACCAGGAGCCGAGTAATAAGGAGGTTCCGAGAAAGAAGAGAATGCCGCCAGTGTACATCGGGTGGCGCACATAGCTGTACGGCCCGGTTGAAATCACAGTCTGCCCTCGTTCCTTCTGGACGCGCACCTTTGCCATAAGGGCCGTTCTTGAGGAACGAGTGCTCCGGAAAGAACTGGAAGGCTACGACGCCTACATGGCGCGAGTGAAATATCGCTTCTTCCCCCGCATTTGGTCTGACAGTTAGACACACATGACCCCGTACTTTTGAAAAGTATCTGTTTTCATTGGCATTACAATTTGCCACCAACAACAGGGAGTCAGCGATTTGGTCCCCCCCTTTTGCAAAGGGGGGTTAGGGGGGATTTTTCAACCTGCTGATTTTTATTTAAAATCCCCCTAAATCCCCCTTTGCGAAAGGGGGACTTTCAATACCCACGGGGGCATGTGTGTCTAACTGTCAGGCATTTGGTAGGGGGTCATTCAAAAACGCTAATCCTTGACCGCACTGACAAGCTTCGCTCTCATTTCATAGGCCAGTGGGTATCCTGCCGGAAGCGTTTAAGATCTTCAGTTCATATCGAACCTATCGGAAAGGCTATCCGGAAAACGACAATGGGGAGAGAAAAATGAAGTGTCCCCAGCAATGAGTGCGGCACAGCTGGAGAATACGAGCCTAATTTTTGCACACCTGACCTCAACTGAGGCAAAATTTTTCCCATCTGCCAAATCTGCAAAGTGGCTTTTTGTGAGTTAGGCGAAGCACCTTCGTGGATCTGCGCTCCTTGAGAGAAAGTGGTATGGTGTTTGCCTATTTGGTAATCCATGGAGAGCGAAAAAGCGCTTCGAGAAGTGCATAGTGAGAGAATATAAACGCAAAGGAGATTTACCGTGAATGTGAGAAGAGGAGTTTTGGCTTTTGTCCTCTCGTTTGTTCTTTTAGTTGCTTCCGGATGCATGACTGACCAGTATGGTCGGGTCTATATGGAACCGGCTGTGGCAAATACTCTGGGCGGTGCTGCTATAGGCGCCGCTGGAGGAGCTGCAATTGGTGCGGTCGCTGGAAATCCAGCAGCAGGAGCTGCTATTGGAGCTGCTGCTGGTGCAACTGCGGGAGCACTCAGCAGTTTGCCTGGTCCTCGCTATGGCTACGCTGCTTCACCTCCACCAACGTATGATTATGCGCCTGCTCCACCGCCACCTGTGGTGTATTATCAACCACCTCCAGTATATTATGCTCCACCACCGGTATATTATGCACCGCCACCGTACAGGCGATATTGGCGCAGATGGTAGCGCGATGATGGCAAGATTTTTATTAACAGCACAAAATGTCTCATGAGGACTTCACCTATCAAGTGGAGTCCTTTGCCTTTTTATTCGCAAATTTCCTGCGTAAATTTTAAGTGTTAAGGGACAACAAAAAATTTGTCTGGGAAAGATACTGAAAGCGAACGCTCAACTGATCGAGCAGAAAGTAACGATGGATCAGAGGGATGTGAGTCCTTGATCTGTGCTGGCCAATATGGCGTTATGGAGGCCGCTGGAAAGGCGTTCAACATTCGAAGTTCATACATGGACATCTGCGTGTGGGTTCGGGAAACGCCATATAGGAGAGTTGTGTGGAATTCTCAGATTCGGTAAATCGCCGTTTTAGCTAGCCACCACCTTTTTCGATGACATCAAAAGCTTTTAGAACCGGAGGTGAGGAGCTTAAAGTTGAGTTTGGTCGTGATATCAGGGGGCAAGGATGCGATAATTGAACAGATAACGGAATCACTTCTCGTATCCCTCGGTTTAACGAGTTACACTCAAAAAGCGCATAAAGACATAATACGAAAACTCAACGATCTCTGCCGTGACCTTCATGCAAAAGGACAACTCAACGAAGCTATCGGAATCGGGAAGAATTCAGCAAATGAGTAGAATAGTCACAAAAATCGGCCACTGTCGGCAACTGAAGTGGCCGATTCATATGGAAACCATCAACGGCGAGGACGCCTCCAGCAGCCCCTGCGCCAACGCCCTCAAAATCAACTTCGACGCCTCCCCGGACTTCAATCACCTGGTGATCTACCAAAGACACATGCAAGCCGGTAGAGCCTGAAGAATAGGGGGCATAGCAACCTCAATGCTTCTCACGCAAAGAAAGCCTGTCCTGAGCCTGTCGCAGGATCGCCGTGTGAAAGGCCGTAAACGAAGGATCGACAGTGTTGCATTACCAGCACAGAGGCGGACTTGAAGACCCGGTGTTTCTCCGCCGCATTGGTGAGCTTTCGGTAAAATCGGACCGTGTCTGGCTTGCGGCCCTGAGTGTCGGTCTCGGTTTTTCGCTGATTGCCGCCTATCTTTTTGACTTCTCTCCGACGGGTAAATTCTTGGCATACGCCGGACTTAGCATTCGCGCGAGCCTCTACTTCAGGGCGGGGGTAGTTCTGGAGGGCTGCGGCGGTGAGGTTTTATCGGATCTCTTCAAGCTTGGACTCGTGGCGGGCATTTTTGAGATTCTCGTGGACTGGGGACTCATCCACTGGATTTCCAACGGCCGTTTGGTTTACCTTACCGGCAACGACGTCGTTCTTCTTGCCTCGCCGCTGTGGATGCCCGTGGCCTGGGCCTGCGTGATCGCGGAGCTTGGCTATCCGGCGATGCGCCTGTTCCGATGGCTCAAAGCATCCATGACCACGAATCGAGCGGCGGTCATCGCCTCGCTCCTGACCGGACTGGCCGCCTCGGTAACGGTGGGATGCTACGAATACCTGGCCTACAGAGCGAACTTGTGGAGGTATGAGAAAGCCAATGTGATGCTTGGAGATTCCTATGCCCTGTACATTCCTTTCGGGGAATTTTTAATGTTCCTGGCCATTCTGCCGATCGGAGCGAGAGTATTATCGATGAATCATCGCAGGCAGGCTGCTTTCATTGAAGGAGGAGCTGCATTTGCACTGGCGATAGCGTTAGGCTACGCGCTCGCCTACTTCTTACTGGAGGTCGGGTAGAAACATTTTATTTATCACCTTCAGCCTTTCAATGCGTCGCATCGTCATTGAAACGCCTACTACTATATCGCTCACCGACTTACAACCGCATCTTAGCAACCCATTTTTACCCTGAAATGGCAGCACGTCATCACATACGTGGCGACCCGCGTCGCAGGCCATCACATCTTGCCACTATCGAACCCTCAATGCGGCGCCTCATACATAACGAATTCCAAAATCATATCCGTACTGCAAATTGCTCAGTCCAAACTCCAGATACGTTTTCAGCTGTACGTACTCTTCGAGTGATTCTCCAAGTTCAAGATATCAGGAGCATATCTGATTTCCAAAAGGCGAAACGCAGGTCACTATCTAAGAGAGATATTTGGTTCTTGACTTCTCCTTCGAGCCGCCCCAGAATTTAGTAAAAACGTTCTGTAATCCTGCGGTGCCTTGTATTCCACGAACCCGGTCGTGATGAACGATCTGGAAGGGAATTCATCTCAAACTTGGGGGTCCGAAATGGAAAAGTATTTGACAGAATTCATTGGCACGTTTTTCCTCGTTCTAACTGTTGGCTGTACAGTCATTGGTGGCGGGGCAGGAGTTATTCCTCCGTTGGCGATAGGCTCGGCCCTGATGGTAATGATATTTGCGGGCGGGCATATCTCGGGGGGCCACTACAATCCTTCCGTGACGCTTGGAGTATGGATTCGGGGCAAGTGTTGCACCAAAGATGTCGTCCCTTACTGGATTGCACAGATGGTCGGGGGAATCCTTGCAGCGATTGCGGTGAAATATTTAAAGAGCGGCGTTGCAGTAACTCCCATGAGTCCTGAAATAGGACCTGCACTCTTGGCTGAGTTCTTATTCACCTTTGCACTTGTCTATGTTGTCCTGAATGTTGCCACTTCCAAAGGGACGAGCGGAAATTCTTTCTATGGTCTGGCCATTGGCTTCACGGTTCTCGTAGGAGCCTTTGCAGTCGGAGGTATCTCCGGAGGAGCCTTCAATCCGGCCGTTGCTGTGGGGATCACTGTGATGGGACTTTCAGCATGGTCCAACATCTGGATCTTTCTCGTTTCTAATCTTCTAGGTGGCGCAGTAGCCGGTTTTGCATTCAAGGGCTTAAGCATCGAGGACAAAGAGCCGGAAGCCAATTCGGCGAATGTTGACGCAGTTTAGTGTCTCGGTCATCCAATGACGACGATGATCCGCCTACAGTCAGGCTCCGGTGCTTAGCTCAGTGCCGGATCACCCCCCTGGTCCTACGATAGCAGCAGTTACATTTCCATGAGCCGCGGGGTTGTGGAAAGTTTACAGTCTCTTGCCAATACGGAAACCCCTAGATGAGGTGTCATGCATAACGGATCTCCAAATTCGTACTGCAAAGGGACCGACATGAAGTCCAGATGTGTTTCAGTAGCCTCTAATCTTCGTAGCGGAAGAGGTGCTACGTATTCCATTACTTCATGGCAATTTACGCATGCCCATGAAATAAGCATCGATATTTTCCTGGCTTGTCGGTGCTTGTGTTGCGGCAGGGGTTCGCAGATCGCCATCGATAGCAGAATCATGGCCGATGTGGTTTAGGTACGAAAATCATGACATTGCTCAAGGAGCGCTAGTATCATGGGCAAAATCCTCGAAAGTCTGAGCCCTTAAACGAAAGCTTAAGGCCATCGGCACCAAGAATCAAAGAAACCTCCACCAGTGCCGATGTTCTCAAGAATGCAGCCACATGGGAGGCCACAATACTAACAGCATGGCCGACATCCCCGCCTTCTTGGGCCGGGTCACTGAAGCTTTCCGTTGTCCGCCCCTTAATGATCCGTTTTTTTGATTATGGAAGTTGTCCTTGGGCCAGCATTTCAGCCGCACTGCGCAATGGCCAGTGGTACTTGCATTATGCTGTGGAGAGGCGCTCATCAAGCCACCGGCTTGGCCGGAGTTGTCTGACTTCCAGTTAGCTGCTAACCGCTTTGTTCCAACGCCTTCCGCGCTTCCCCGAATCTCCTGCCGACTTCTTCGACATCGACTATCATCGCCATGAATGCGGCCTGCTTCTCGTATACATCCTCAGGGATGGCCCCTCTTACCTCAGGTTCCAGGATATGAAAAACGGGAAGTCTCAACGAGACCCCTGCCAATGGACCCGCAAAGCTGGGATCGCCAACGGTAAAGGTTTTTACCGCAATCTCAGCCTGCTCCAGGTTGGCTGCCCCGAGAACCACGACCAGGTTCTCGGCTCCGGTGTCATCGACCAGCCTTTTGATGGCAGCTTGATTGTCCGAGTCCATTGCACCCGCCGAGGTTCAGACGAAGCACTCGGTGATCGCATACGCGATCTCCGCGCCAGCCGCCTTCATACACGCAGCGATGGCCGGACCCGGCACTCCGTCTCTCTCACCGAAGATGATGACTCTTTTCCCTTCAAATGTCATGTTAGCCCTTCTCCTTTCTTCTCTGCATAATGGCTCAAGCCATTTTGGGATTCTTCTCTATAAGGAAGGACATGCCATCGGAGAGTTGGGACATCCGCCCCAGAAACAGACTCCCTTTGGCAACGAACATGGCGTTGTTCATTTCCCCATGCTTTATGCTGTCTATGGCATGGCCCAGAAAGGGAACTGCCGCGGGTACATGTCCCTGCGTCGGGGCAAAGCCGGGCATGCCGCGCTCGAAGACGAAACGATCGATTTCGCCTCGCGCGATCTCCTTCCTCAGCACCGCCAAAGCTCCGATCATCCGATAGTTGTTGAGCGGCACGTTGCCGCTTCCGGCGGGAACAGTGACCTCCGGGTTGTGCATTTCTGTAGCGTACTTGTCGATATCGGTTACTCTCTTTCCAATCCTGTCCAGGGGCTTGAGGACCAGCGCCTCCATGATGCTTTGCTGTGATGAGCCGGAACCGATATCGTGCTTGCCTATGCTGTCCAGCCGAAGAATAGGACTTTCTCCGTCATCTTCTGTAACCAGAAATGCGATACCGCCCAGCACATCCTCTAGAATGGGCATATCATTGGCGAGGTGGCCTCTAAATTTCATGCCCAGCTTGGCGAGACACCCTCCACCGACTACGGCAATCCTCTTGAACACTCCGGCTTTCACCAGGCTGGCCGCCTGCACGATGGCATACAAAGGACTTACGCAAAAGGCTTTAACATCACAGCCCGTCGCATTGATGCAACCGCACATTTCTCCAATAGCCTTGGAAAGGCTCCCGCCGCCCCTGTTGTAGCGGTCTCCCACGGCTTCCTCGGAACAACTGAGGATGAAGTCGACATCCTGCGGCACAATATCTGCCTTCGTCAAAACATGCTGCAAAGCCAGAGCCCCTGACGTCTTTGTCATGAGGTTTTCCATTAAAACGTGGGCGCTCAAGTCTCATCCTGATCGTGATGCCGGTGGAAACAGCCAATGAGCCGGCCGTGGTGATAGAGGGGGAGAGACCCCTCACGAGCGACCTTCTGCTCGATCCGCTCAAGGCCAACGCCTGTAGAGACCTTGCTTTTGAGATCAGCCTCCTTCCAAAAGTGGTTGCCCTTCAGTGACTCCAGGAAAATGGGTGCAGCATCCTTTTCCAGCCAGATCAGATCGAAATCGTCCGCATACTTCAGCAGCCCGATAAACTCTTCTTCGGGCGTGATCTCACCGTAGACTCCAAACCGCGAGGCGCCTTCCAGAGGATGCTTGTACCAGGGCTGCTCGATTCCGTTCAATCGATCCGGATGGAGATTTCCAATGAAGACCTGGTTGGGCGGATACTCGACTGCTTCCTTGAAAGACCGCAGATGCTCATCGATCACAGGCAGCAGGGGCTCCTTACTGTTCGCTATTTCTCGACTTGGTTTCGATCCGTACCTGACAAAGCCGGGCGTGTGGACGAGAACATAGGCGGATGTCTTTATGATGGGATCGGACATGGATCATTTCCTTTGAGCTGCAATTCTGAACTGACGGCAATAAGTGAAACCCGAAGCCGGCTTGCTCACAGTATAAGTGCACCAGTGCTTCATGGGGCGCTGATTTTCGCGGTTCTTGCGCTAATCGTCAAAAACCTTCTGTTCCTTGATCTCAGTCTGCAGCGCACGCAGGGCCTTCTCGACAAGTCTTCGCCGCAATGCCTTCTCTTCCTCCCTGGATTTTCCTGGATCGCCCAGGGGATGAGGGATAGCGACGGCCGGAACGATTCTGTTGGCACCCACGGTTTTGGAGATCGGAACGATGCTGCAGATATGTACGACGAGGATTCCCGCTCTTTCTATTTCTTTTGCCATCGTTGCGCCGCAACGAGTACAGGTCCCTCAGGTGGAGCTGAGTAAGACGGCCTTGACGCCGTCTCTTACGAGGTCGCCTGCAATCTCGCGTGCAAATTCCCTGGCGCTCGCCACTGAAGTCCCATTTCCCACCGTGGCGTAGTAGTAGGGATAGAGCCTACCAATCACTCCCTTCGCTCAGATCCCGCACGACATCGAGCGGCAGCACCCGGTGCGGGTCTTCATTGGCGAAGGTGGGATCATACCCCCCGTGGGCGGTCTCGTAGGTTTGAGGGCTCAGGGACATAATGCCCCGAATATCGTATCTCCCATACCTACTGGCGCTGGAGGATTCGATGTGGTCCGGGTTGCCCTTGGGAACGATCCCTCCACTGGTTATGAGGGCGATGGTTGCTTTGCTCAGTCCCTCCAGAGGTGGCAGAGGCTCCACCCGGTCAAAAGTGGGCATGGGATACTCGGTGGTATATGGCTCCCCTTTGAGCTTTCGCAGGAGCATCTCCACAGCTCTGGCCGCTCCTGTTTGCGATGCGAAGAAGTTTTGGCGGATCCCTCTCGCAATGTATCCCGCCTCTGCCGGAGACCCCGGCGGCTCCCCTCTTGCCAGTCTGAGTGCAAGCTGAGCCATCCTCTGCGCCGCGTCCTTCATTCCCAGTGTGGTAGCTTGTGTTTCGACAATATATACTGACTTCCTGTAAAGCTCCACGCCAGGATTTTCACGGAACATGGCCGTTATGGCGGGAATTTTCAGTCGGAGTGTCACCGCTTCGCACACGGCACCGCATGCAACCCCGTACCTTCCGGCATTGAACGCCGGTCCGGCCAGCACCAGATCCGGCTCGTAGCCTTTGATGAGCGAGAGCACTTCATCCGTTGCCTGCTGGATGTTTTCACTGAAATAGTTGTCTCCGCATACGACTGTTCCGACGATCTCCACATCATGACCGCAGATCTGCTGGATAAGCAACCCTGGGCCCACTGGACCGACCTTCTGAAGAGGCTTTATGTCGGCCATTTGCTCACCACCAATCTGGCCGAAGAATTGATTCAGATAATGGACCGCTTTTAGTTTCGGCTCCATTGGGTCCTCCTGCTATTCTTCCCGAGAGGATAAGAACTCGAACCCGAGCTCGTTGGTTGCCCCCATGATGACCTGCAGTTCAGCCGTGATTCCCCGCTCCGAGAGGCTTGCAGGCTGGCCGCCCGCCATCTTCTCTATGATTCTCTCATCACCGATAACCCTGTCCATACGAGGTAAGGTAATCATCTCATTAGCATTGCCCACGCTCACGAGGGCATTGGCCAGGGGCGTAGTATCGGCCAGAGATTGAGATCCTCCGTCAACTCCCGCAAACTCATCGGTGAGGAGGGTGGCCCCAATCCCTCTTTCTTCAAGTTTGGCGCAGTACATCATTGCATCTGCATCGGGATTCCCAAAACCCTCCTTGGAGATGATTACCCCGTCGACACCCAGCCATTCGACCAGTTTGACGGCATAGTCGGAGGACCGCTCCTTGTCCCTAAGGGTAACATTGGCATTGGTTACAACGGTCCCGACGAAGTGGAGCTCTCGCCCCTCCCGCTTAAACAGTTCGTTGATTACAGGATTGTTCTGGTGGTGATAGGTAGTGTTCTTATCGCATGCGGAGACGCAATTGCCGCTCACAATGGCGCCGTCCATCACCTCTGTCGGCATGATAAAGGTAGGAAGAACGGTTTTCATGTCCCTCCCGTAGAGATAGCTGTCGTGAAGCAAGCCCTGGCTGAGCAGCATGTAGAGATAGGCCACTTTAGGAAGCCCGCTCGTGATCGGGTTCAGCCCGGAAGGCGCAGAGAGCTCGAATCGGCTCACCTCGGCGGGTTTGACGCGCCTTCCCGCCTCACCGAGGTAAACGGCTGCACGCAGTCCGGCCATGCGCAGGGCCTCTTCGTGCTCATGCTTGGAGATACCGTCTTTAACGTCAATCACCAAGGCAACATTCAGGAGCTTCGAGAAGGAACTGTACCGGGCGCCCGGTCCACTCATGTCGATCATTCCTTCCTGGAACCCCACGATCTGACCAACGGTCAGCACAGAACACCCATCAAGCACATGAGTCCTCCCCTGCCCTACCGTCTCGACACCGGAAATCAAGCCGGGAAACATGCCGCCTCTGCCTTCGACCTTAACCCGGGGCTCGATGACATCCTTTACCGGAATGATGCGCAAGCTCTCACCGGGCCTGGCAAGTTCAGCCATGATGGAGGTGATCCTCGAATCACTTCCCCGGATCTTTTCAATAAGCTCTTGTTGGTTGATTTGAAGGGTTTTGCCCTCGACGGAGGTCTGTCGCCCCCATTCGATATCTTCAATAGGTATACGGCCAAGCTCTAAAACCATGCTGAGACCTCCCTGAAAGAAACAACTGAGTCAAGGAATGGCTTTCTAAGAATTATGGCATTCATCCGGTCTGGCGAAAAGGGCCAGATCGAAAAATAGTCGGCCGTGCTGGGGCATAGTGTGCAATTGGTATTGGAGTGTTGACTTTAACTACAAGCCGGCTCTTCGGAATAATTGTAACAATGATGTTTCCACAAAACCAGTTTAAGATCTCAGGGGGCACTGCTGCCATTGACGCCCTGCCCTGCCAGAAAGACATTGCTCGGGTTGTTTTCATACAGGCCTCACAGATGAGAAGCGAGCGGGACGCTACCCGGAATCTTGCAGAAAGGCTTGCGGAGCTTTCCATACTTGTGAATGTTTCACTGCTGATGCACTATTTTCCTCATATACACGGGCTTGATCTATACTTGTTGAGGATGAAATCCTGCACTTATGTTGCCGGAGCCCTCAATCTCAGCTCTCCTACTATTTCCGCACCCTTCCCTGACCTTCATTGCCGGAATCGGGCGTCTACCCCAGGTGACACTGTCTCTAGCGAAGGTTGCAGGCGTGCCGTTGGGACTATCCCTGCTCGCAGGGTACGGCCGAGATGCCTTGTTGCCGGGGATCGCCGAGCAAGTAACCCGGAGATACGGGGTCAGCCCTTGACATTGGACATAATGTCTGTAGATTTGATCGTCGCCGTTTAAAGGAATTGAAAATTTAGGCTTAAGAGCAGCGACGTTCTTATACTTGGGTTTTGACCATAACATCGGGCTCTGTAATCATGGCGAGACCACTTCGTATTGAATATCCCGGCGCCTTCTACCATGTGACATCGAGAGGCAATGAACGCAAAAAAATCTTCTTCGCCAAAGCAGACTTCGGGAAATTCAGAGATTACCTCATCGAAGCTCAAGTAAAATATGATTTCTTGCTCCACTGCTATGTGCTCATGAGCAATCACTTCCATCTAATCATCGAAGCACGCCACGCCAACCTAAGCCAATTGATGCACTACATCAACGGATCGTACACCAACTACATAAACAGAGGGCGAAGGAGGAGCGGACACCTCTTTCAGGGCAGATACAAGGCGATCCTGGTGGATTGGGACAGTTACCTACTCGAGCTAACCCGCTATCTCCATCTTAATCCGGTTCGGGCAAAGATGGTGGAGCGACCGGAATTGTATGAGCACAGCAGCTATGCGTGCTATATAGGGAAGTGCAGGAACGAAAGCGTTCATCCGGATTTGGCTTTAAGCATGCTCTCAAAGAATCCCCGCGAAGCCGCCAAAAGATATAAGGATTTCGTAGAAAAGGCAATCGATCAAGCCCTGGAA
This sequence comes from uncultured delta proteobacterium, assembly GCA_963781715.1. GTDB lineage: Bacteria > Desulfobacterota > Syntrophobacteria > Syntrophobacterales > Syntrophobacteraceae > Desulfoferrobacter. The sequence continues at coordinate 553,618 of CAWAGW010000010.1, read as the reverse complement.
AGCCCATTAGAAAAAGTCTATGGGGGATTGGCTCTCGGGTCGGTCAAATTCATCAAGGAGGCCTTGAATCGGCTTGAACGGAATACAATCGCCAGAGATGAGGTTTCCCATCGACGAGAAATTCAAAATATTCTCGGATCTGAGGAGATTGTTTCTGCCCTAAGTCGCCACTTCGAGTTTACCAACGATGAACTTTTGAAAGATCGCAGTGAGATAAGGAACACGACAATTTATTTTATGAAGGAATACACTGGCTTGACCAACAGGGAACTGGGAAGCTTGTTTGGAGGCATGAGTTATTCAGCAATTTCCAAGGCATACGCGAGATTTCTGGAAAAGTTAGAGGTGGATGCTCCTTTGAGAAAGCTGCTGAAAAGTATTGAATCAGAACTGTCTCATGTCAAGGGCTGACCCAATCAATTTCAACTGCTTAGACCAACTCTGCAACATAAGTGATGAAAAACCAACTCGCCGGATAAGAAAAGAATCTGAATTATTGACCACGAGAAAAGTCAACTGGCTTATGGTGCCGTCATTACTGGTCGGTCTTGCAGGAGGCATCCGAAGGTCGTGAAATGACCGATTCAGTCGGACTACGCACATGCAAATCCCTTTGGGGAAAAGCAATCTCGATTCTCCTTTGCCGAAAACACCGGTCAATTTCCTGGTGAAGCTCACTTTTCACATTCAACATTTCATCAGCATCCAACACCCAAACGCGAAGCTCGAAGTCGAGTGAGCTCTCCCCCGAAACTTTGAAACAACACCTGCGGCTTCGGCACTTTAGCCACCTTTGAGTTGGCGTTGGCGCATCCCATGAGCGTTTCCATAACAAGAGGAACGTCGGAACCATAGGCTACCCCCACCGGAATATGAATGCGTACCAGGCGACTGCTGAGCGTCCAATTGATCACCTGATTAGTAATGAGATCGGCGTTGGGAATGATCACATCTGCTTGATCAAAAGTCTGGGCGGTTGTGGCTCGAAGTCCGATTTTTCTGATTTCAGCCCAGTTGCCGGAGAATTCAATATAGTCGCCTACCCTGACAGGTCGTTCGAAGAGAATAATGAGGCCGCTGATGAAGTTGTTCACAATGCCCTGCAAGCCGAAGCCGATGCCGACCCCAAGGGCGCCCAGTATGATGGTGAGCTGTGTGAGATCAAATCCGAGTGTCGAGAGTGCGAACAAAAAGCCTACGAATATAATACCGTAGTGAGCCAATCGTGCGATTGAAAGCCGTACTCCCTTTTCCACTCGACGCTTGAGGAGTACTTCATCCATGAGCAGTCTCTCAAGAAACCAGGATGCGGCAAAAGATCCATAAAGGACAGCTGCTACAGTAATCAATAAGCCAACACTAATTCGTCTTGATCCCAAGTCGAACCCAAATGTCAACAAACCTTTCGTCGCCTCTTCCAAGTTGCCGTATACCCCCCAGATCTTAAGAACGGCAGGGAGCAACACCAGCCCCCACATAATGACGTCGATACAGCGCGCCATTCGACGGATGATAAGCTCGCTGTTATCAGCGTATAACCTAGTCGACAAGTGGAGTGGAGAAGTCCGGAATAGCCATTCCAGACCCCCTCGAACCATGTACATGAATAACATGAAGACAAACACCGTCCCCAGGGAACGTATCAGAGACGTGAAAAGATATGAGGCGAACGCCTCTTTACCCCAAAGCTCGGCGATGACGATGACCGCAAAAAACAGAGAGCCCGAACGAAGCAACCGTGCATAAAGGTTCGAGCATTCCTGGCCAATGTTTTTCCGTGCCCACCATAAACAGAACACAAGGCCAATCATTGCTGCCAGAACCGTGTATAGGCGGGAAAGGGGGAGCGGAAACCTGAGTAAGTCCATGATCCTATTGAGGATTAAGATAGTCACTAACCCATAAACAAACTGCTTTTTCCAGGAGGATTCAAGCAAATTTCCCGAAAGCCGGGCAAAGGAGACCCACCCAACGATGGCATTTGCCAATCTGTACATAGCTGGAGCTTTCTCATATTCGAAAATCAGCATTGCCACCATGGCGCCTAAAAATAATCCTGCGGAAATCGGTCGTGCGGCAAGAAATCGCCAGCGCTTGGACTCGCTCAACAATTGCCGATTGCGATAAGCAACGATGATTACGAAGCATGAAATAAAACCGTGTAACAAAAGAATCCAGCCATTTTGCCTTAGGTAGCGACCATCCAGCCAAGCATTTTCACCTGGGATTTCAATAACCGTGTACCAGAATCCACCACTCCTGAATTGAGAGAAATATTGAGGGGAGAACATTGGGGGAGATTCACGAACGAAAGCGCGGCGCCGTACCTCCAGGATCAAGCTGTCCACTTCGGCGGCTTGAGCATCTATTCTAGCTTGAATATTGCCGGCTTTCTTTTGCACCTCCAGCATCATCTCCAGTTTTGGACGGATGAGATTAAGGGCTTTGTCGATCGTGTCATTCGCATCTTGAAAGACCAATTTAAGCTGGTTAAGCTCACCGTCTTTGAGCAGGGAGGCCTGCCATTCGTTCCAACGCTTCTGCTCCGTGAGCCACTCATTTCTCCAACTCCCCAACTGGCGAATAGCTTGGTTGAGAGGATTGCTGCTTTCTTCTAACCTCTTGTCGTTTCGATTGACTGCATCCTTGAGTTCCACGAGTTTATTGTAGCTGTGTGCCTTAGAGCCCTTCGACCGTTCTAATTGACCGGCAAGATCCGTCAGATTCGATTCAATCGTGTCGTAGTTCTTTTCAATCGCAGCGAGATCCAGTTTATTCTCAATTCTATTTTGAAGGATCATCAAACGGCTGAACAATTGCGCCTCCAAGGGTACAACGTCGGCGAGATCCGGTACTGCAAATGATGATTCTTGTTCAGCCTCTGAGGGTGGATTGCCTTGGGATTGCTTCTGAGCCAGCGCCTGGTGCGATAACAGAGCTAAAGAGATCGGCACCACTATCCACCCAATTTTCTTTACAGCCACTCTCATCTTGGATTTGTTCATGAGTTTCATTCCTTGGGTACCGATAAACCTTGGCGAGCACACGCGTAAAGGATGATCTTTTTTCACAATGGGTGAGGATCCACGACCCGAACAATCATGGCAAACATGCCGGCGGGGACGTTAGGCGTCTACAACATCGACTGACGTCAAAGCCCGCTTTCCTTTTCCATTCGTTTTTTCTCAAGACGCCTGCGGATCCAAAGGACTACCACCAGCACGGCCCCCAGCAGAACGATGGCTAGCGCTCCTTCAAGCTTGCTGGCACTGCTCAGAGAGTCTCCCATCACCAAGAAGCCGAGGGCGTAGAGCATCGTAGTGGTCCAGTAGATCGCCAGGTAGGCGGCAAACGGCGCATCGATCAGGGCGCCGACGTAATTTTTCAATGCCAACGGCGGCCCCGGAGTGATGCGTACCAGGAGCAACGCGGTGAGTCTACTTCGACTGCCGACCCTGGGCAGCTCATACTGCCGCCGATCCGCCATGCGCAACAGCCAATTGCGGAGCAAAAGGCGCGCCAGCAAATAGCCTAGGGTCAGATTGACGGCGGTGGCAAGGGCGCAGCCCGCGAGTGCCGGCAACAACTCAAATGTCGCCCCTGCCAGGACCAACAGAGGGGTTACGGGAAAGCCAAACAGCGGCAGCAGGGCGAGCACCGAGAAAAAAGACCAGAATCCGGCTTCGGCCTTCCACGTCATAAAAGCCTGCCAATGCTGCACCAGCATCCAGATCAGCAGTCCCACCGAAACCACGGCCCCGACGATTGAAGCGATTCGAAGTGGAGTCCCGTAGGAATTTCCCGTGCGCAACTCAATGGCCATCTCTATGTTACCCTCAGAAGCTCTTTTGAAACTGTCGGGGTTGATGAGGCGGGCTTCGCCAAGGCCAGCAGTGCTCCTGCTTTTGAACTGGCCTATAGGAGTTTCGACCTACGCCAACACTCGTTCTTCCAGCTTTTGTTCACGATAACAAAATAAAAACACACGGTTGTACGATCTGAAATGTTCAATATTTGCCATCCGGCTTCGGATTTTTCAACCTGATCTTCACGCAGCATCAAGGAACGTTCGCTCAGGAATATCCTCTTCTACCTTGCGCCGCTTACCGGATACCAGCAACCGCTGCAGGAAACTCAAATCCTTTGGCGGCTGTTTAGCAATCCGACGATAGTCGATGGCAACGCGGCCCTCAATTTCGCTGATTTTGAAATAGTTGAGGCAAAAAAAGGGAATATAGACTTTGGGCAGGAACTTCATGCGGGCCGGAACATCATTGAGCCTTTTGAGCCAAGTCCCGGTGTTGATCACGGCCCGGTGGCCAAATCGGCGCAGCGATGGAAAATGAGTGTGCCCATAGACATAGATGGAGATGTTCGGGTCGCGATTGAAGACTTGCATGGCGGCATCAAGATATTGTTGTTCCTTCTCGCTGCTCAGCTCGGACGGGTCCAAAACGATGCGGAACCGCTCCAGGGTCGCCTTGAAGTCCCGCCAAATGAAGTGAAGCGGCACAGCCAAAGCAAGCAAGCTGATAAAGAGAAATGTATTGATGATGAGAATGATCTGCACGAGATTGCCGAGAATGCCGAGGCCAGTCAAAATTCTGTTGTTGAGAAAGATGTTGGTATCGGTCAGCGCAAACCATTCCAGTGCCGCGCCTCCGAGGACGAAGATTTCGAATCCGGAAAAAAGCAGAAACGGCAATATCAGCCAGCGCAGCAATGGACTCATTTCATGGTAGAAATAGTTGGACATGACCCAGTAGGGAATTTGCTCGGAAGGGTAGACCGACTGAATGTCCTTGAGCCAGTTGTAGCGCCCGAATTTTGAATGTTTGCCGGCGGTGCTGACGACGCTGCTGGTGATGAAATAACCAAAGGGCTGAGCATGGGGGTTGCCGAAGTCGGGCATGTGGTTGTATGCGTCATGCTGATTGCCGTGCTCGATCCAGATTTTGTGCCCCCCAATCTCCCTGGTGATGGCCGGTGCCTGCTCCAAGTGAATGTTGCACGGTTTGAGCATGTCGACGAATTCCGGGTAGCAGGCGATTTCGTAGTCATGATTTCCCGGCAGCATGGTGATCCTGATCGTCTCTCCGGCGTTTCGCAGTGCGCTGAAGATGTTGGGAAACTGGTCCATGACCGCGCTCAGTTTTTCAGGGCCTTGGATGTCGGTGAATTCCCAGAGGCCGAAAATGTCGCCGATGATCAACAGTTCAGCGTCTTCCCGCCGCCCCGCGAGATCTTCCAGAAAGGCGATCAGTTCCTGTTCGTAATCACAGACGCCGAGGGCCTCATCGCCTCCAATGTGAAGATCACTGATGAAATAATAAGCCTTGGTCATCGTCGTAACCTCTCCTTCACCCCTATCCACCAACGCTGTTTTTCAAATAGCGATCGACACTTTCGGCAGAGGTTTTTGTCCTCCATTGCAGCTACCTTCCCGTGCAAATTCCCCCACAAAGGTTTTTGGCCACTTCCCGGACCGAGTTTCAGGGTTGTTTTGCAGTCCCCTGCATGCGGGTGTTCAGGGCCTCGATGCCCATTTGCAGCGAAGGTTCCATGACAGTGGTTTCCCCTTTAGAGAGGATGATGCGTTTGAGCTGAGGTATCCTGGCGTTCTCGGTTGCCTGCATATAAACCGGCTGCACATAAACAATGGCCTCCCCTATGGGTTGGATGATCATCTTGCCCCGGTTCACCCGTGCACCCGCTTGGTTCCACAGGGTGAAGTTCTGGGCGATGCGGGTGTCCTGATGAATGAAGGAGTCCACCTGCTGGGGGCCAAACACCAAAGTGCCTCGGGGAAAGCTGAATACCACAATCTTCCCGTAGTTGGGACCGTCGCAGCCCGCCACCACCAATGAGCGCAGATTGGTGCGGGCCTTCGGGATCATAGGGGCGAACAGAAGGAACTCCTCCTTCTCATTGTCGAGGATATTGAGGGTCGAGTAAGTGGGCTCCATCCGGCTGGTACGACCATTGTCGGTGATGGTGGGAAACTCCCACATGTCTTCTTGCTTGAAGAAAACCTCCGGGTCTGTTTGGTGATACTTGGTGTAAAGGTTCATCTGGATATCAAAAATATCCTTGGGGTAGCGGATGTGCGCTTTAAGATCGGCCGGCATGCTCTCCAATCCTTTGATGAGCCCCGGGTATATGCGGCTGTAGGCTCGGATGATGGGGTCCCGGGGGTCCGACAGGTAAAAATCCACCGACCCGTCGTAGGCGTCCACCACAATTTTGACCGAGTTGCGGATGTAGTTGATGTCATTGTTGTAGGGCTTAGCGTAAGGATAGCGATTGGATACGGTATAGCCGTCCTGTACCCAGTATAGCCTCTGCGGAGTAATCACCACATAGGGGTCCTTATCCAGCAGAAAAAAAGGCGCCAGGGTCTTGATCCGCTCTAAGATGTTGCGGCGAAACTGCATACGGCTCTCGGCTTTGGTCTGAGTAGTAAAAAAGATGTCTTTTTCTCCAAAGTAGAGGGCAAACATGAGCTTGCGGAACAGCGAGGAGACCGGCACTCCACCAGTACCGCTGTAATTCACCATGGCATTGCCTCCATCGAGAGGATAGCTGATCTCACCGCTTCTGTTAGGGGCAATCACTGGAGGACACTCCCCCAGGCCGAAATAGATCGCCGGCTGCTCGATCTTCAGACCGAACTCGGAGCGGGGGGGAATGTCGTGCAAAAACCAGGTCATGGGGGCCTCGCCCTGCTGGGCCGCCGGGATCATTACCGCGCCATTGCCATGAGTGTATTTTAACCGCTCGTTCACCCAGTTTTGGACATCCGCGGGCAGCTTCCGCAGGTCCAATTCCCTGGCCGAGAGATACACTTGCCGGTAAACGCCGTCGACGGTATAGCGGTCCACGTCCACCGAGTTGAAATCGTAGTAGGTGCGCAGCAATTGCAGGTGTTGGAAAACCTCCAGCAGCGCATCCGCGTCCCACACCGGGATATTGCGCAGGTTTGCCTGCAGTTTGGGTGAGCGCACATCCCAGGCAACATCGCTGATAGGGTAATTGCGGGTCTCCACCGAGCTTAGATCATAAGCGTCAAGCGTCGCCCGGATATTGTGAGCAATGAAGGGCCGCTCGCGAACGATCTGATTAGGAGCCGCGATGTAGCGCTCAACCAGATTGGGTAAAAACGGCGAGTATAAGCCACCTACCGCCAACAAAAACAAAACGGTGGAACCCAAAAATACTTTCCACCCCTTGCGGGTGTGGATCAAAACGATGAGTGATACGGCAACGGCCAGAAGCGACAAGATGGAGAACCAGATGAAGGGCAGGATCACCCGCATTTGTGCATAGCCTGGTCCAAAAAAAAGAGGCGCATGGGCCTGGTCGTAAAGCAGGTTAAACCGTTGCAGCATGAAGAACCAGGCGCCAATCAGAAAAACGAGACAAGCCAGCACGCTGAGATGAACTTTAGCGCCCCGCGCCAGCTGCAGGCCCTGACCGGCAAGCAGGCGGCTCTTCCACCAGTAAAGCAGGGCCGATCCCAGAAATATAAGCACCATGGCCAGCAGCAGCTCCCGCAGCAGGAGCTGGTGAATGGGCAAAGAGAAAAGATAGTAGCTCACATCTTTTCCGAAAGCCGGGTCTTGAAGCCCGCTCGCGGGTGCGAACAAATAGAGCAGAGCATCCTCCCAATGATGGTAGAGAGGAAAGACGATGAAAACGGCAATAACCAGAGAAAACACCAGGTAGAAACTGAGCGACCGTCGGCGAAACTTCTCGATCACCCCTTGGAGCCGAGAGCGTGCCGGCGAATTCGGCTCGGCTTCATCTCCAGCCACTTTGCCGAAAGACCGTGCAGCCACCCAAAAATTCAAAAAAACGATCAGAAAAAACAGCAGGGTGAACCCGGCAAATACCAGGTAGCGATAAAGCAGCCGCTGCCAGAAGTAAAATCCGTAGTTCAGCGATTGAAACCACCAAAGATCCACCAGAAAGTCGGTGAAAATCACTCCCAATAAAACATAAAGACCGCCTAAAGATAGCAGCACGGCCCCAAGGATAATCATCCAGCGTTTCATACGTTGCATTACATTCCTCCCAAATCATTCAGTCCATTGACGACCCGGCCATTAAATGAGATACTGGAAGCTCATCCCGAAATTCGATAGCAACGCCTGTCAAAAGAGAATCGGCATGCACAAATGGCCACATCCCCGTAATTCCGGCACTCACCCCTCATTTCGCAAGAGTTCCACCTGATTCTGACGATTCCCCTCATAACCGCAGCATCTCAAAGCATCCACAATCCAGTGGGCGTCAGGGTGAACCGCCGGATCGAGTCGAAGGTTTTTGAGACGGCATCGGAGAGTCGGGAAAATCCAGTTGTTCCACGAGGGGCGCAGGTTCATAGCCCGGCGGGTATTTGCGCCAAGGCTGGCCGCAACAGGCCAGCTGGTAACCCAATTGAAAGAGCTTGTTCATGTAATCCGTATCGAATGTCGAGGTAGGCCTTGGGGTAAAGTCCGGTGGAATGTAGGCCAGGTTATAGTCAAACTGATCGCGCTGGGCAAAAACATACAGGCGAAAAAGGTCGCCGACCCCCTGGGATTTAAGGAGGGTGTCAATGGTCCGGATAGCGATGTATTTTAACTGTGGTTTGACGTTCTGCCATTCCGGATGGACTTGCTCGTTGCGGATAATAAAAAGCCTACGGGGGCGCCGGGAAGTCATAGTAAGGAAACTGATGGAAGATTCATACAACATCACCTGCACTCTGGTGCCGCCATCCACGTGCATTTCTTGAAAATTTCTTCCTGCTGCCTCCACTTCGAAGTGCTGCGGAGGAAACATGGCAGGAATGGAGGCCGATGCCACCATGATTTTGCGGAACAGTTCAAGGGCTTGGGGATGGCCGCTGGCGGCGATGGCCCCCATGTTCCAGATGACCAACCGCTGAGCGTCCAATTGGGTTGTACCAATGAGCAAACGCCGTCCTTTCAAATGCTCCTGGGCGACTTTGTGCAGCAAATCCGCGTCGATTATCCGGGCCACCAGCCGGGTCAAAGGGCGGCTGTCCGCCATTGACGGCAGTGCTTTGAGGTTGGCGAGCGACAGCAGGATCGTCACCGGTCCGTAGGGTTGATAGATGTCGTCACTGGATATGGTCGTGTAAAATTTTTCGAGCTGTTTGTCATAAGCTGAACCCAGAAAGGCGAACGGCGCCATTAGCGCCCCGGTACTGATACCGGTCACCAGCTTGAATTGAGGCCGGGTGCCGGCCTTGGTCCAGCCGCACAGGATGCCCGCCCCGAAAGCCCCTTCCTCTCCGCCGCCCGACAGGGCGAGCACGTAAAGCGTCGGCTCCAGTTCGCCATTGTTGGCCGCCCTCTCCTGCTCGACGGATTCCACCGCACTTTGCTGGAAGCTCTTGCTGTATTGATCTCCCCACGCCCTCACTCCGGGCATACCCGGCATCTGCACCCGATTTTCGAGATCGGCGGGCAGCGGATTGTCGAGCCTCAAAATGGCGCAGTTCGATAAACTCAGCGTTACGGCGGCGAGGCACACCATTAGTGTCAACTTCCTTAGAAAGGGAGTTCGACACCCGTTGGCGACACCCCTTTCACCTCGTCTCTGTGAAGTTGAATCTTGACAGGTCACCTCGCCTCCTCTTATCAGCGGCAATCCGCCACCTTACTGGCTCTGTCGGCCAGCCTGGAAGCCTTGATTGAACGCCCTCTGATTGCTCTCGACATGTCTGCCGTAGAGGAATCCACCGGTTCCGCCGGCCGCACCGCCAATGGCAGCGCCCAGAGCAGCATTGCCGGCAAGAGCCCCGATGGCAGCCCCACCGGCAGCACCCATGGCACCTCCACTGAGCGTGCGTTGCTGAGTGTCCGACATGCCCGCACAACCTACCAACGCCAAGCTGACAGCTAAAACAGATACGAGTAGGATCTTCCTCATGGTATGCTCCTTTTATTTTCGATTGTTATTCTTTGCAGGGCCACTTTTCCGTTAAAAACATGAACAATGTCTCTACTGGTGCTTCTTTCATAAATTCGGGATGAGCTTTGGCCCATTTTACATACATATCAATTGCGGCATTGCGCGAAGGGGCAGGATCGGGAAAACACACCAGGCGGACTCCTTCCGGTCCGGAGGCAAGCGCATTATAGTATGCATAAGCGCCGACCAAATAGCCCTGGCAGAAATGAATGGCCGCGGTGTAGAGGGGATCATCCGGGGCAGTGGTGCACAGGTCGAAAATATCGTCCGTCGAGTCGACAATAAAATCTTGCTGTTCCGCTGCTGCCGACACCAAGGTGGGGATCAGTAGAACCACCACAAACATCACATAAATCAACTTTCGCTGCATAACACTCCTCCTTTCTAGTCTGTTCAACGCCATTTAGGCGGCCCCATGCCGCCTCCTGACCAACCCAATCGCAAAAATCAGCACGCCCAGAGCAGCCGCGAGATGTTTAAGGGTATGGCCGCTGATGACTTTCAAGATTTGGAAAATAGGTTTATCGAGCAACTCAAGGACCTTGGCCAATACGTACATGCCCAGCAATCCCCAGACGTAAGAATTTGGCTCAAGTGTGGGTGGATAGAGCCAAACAATATAGGGAATTAAGAGCATTGGCAGGAACTGCACGTGTATATAAACGCGGAGATCGCCACCGTCATTGTTGTCGGTAAACCACCACCATATGACGGAGAAGACCCCTAAAAATAAAAGAGGGACAAGAAGTTTTCTGGCAATGGCCTCATTGAGATACTCACCCACGATGATGGCTACAAAGCTCATGAAGGAGATAGTCATGGGCAACCTGTCCCAAACGAGAGTTGAATCATTTGGGTTGAGATGAAAATAACCTGAGCCGAATGCGACAAGAGAAGCACCGACAAAGAAAATAATGTAAGTGTAGCGCAGGGAAGGAAGGCTGCCAGAGGGTGTATTTTTTCTGAAAAGAAGCAAGCCATAGATGCCGACTAGAAGGAACGGCAAATTGGAAATAACGTCAAAAAAGTTGGGAATACCGAAAAAAGAGCGATGATCCGCGAATTGATAATACGCTTGAGATTGGGGAATGCGACCATACAGAGCCAATGCAATAGTAAATACTACAGCAATGCATGCTGGCGCTATGAGTCTTTTATCTGAAAAAGGATGTCTGTCCATCGCGGCGCCCCTGATCAATCGCCTTTAATAGAGGGTCCAAAAAGTCCTGCAATGCCTTCACCCCGGCGAACGGCCATAATCCGGAGACCATAACGAAACATGAAAGTCTTGCTTTGGGCCAAATCGTCATTCCCGCATTCTTTTAGCGGGAATCCAGGAAAAGACATGGATACCCGCCTTCGCGGGTATGCCGGAGCGGACTTTCATGCAAGAGCAGGGTCCGGAATACCCTGGAAGAGTTTGACTCCGCCTTTTGCCGGAATGAAGTAACGTGCCTTGTGAAAGCTTTTTTGACACCTTCTAAAGATCCCAAAAGTCATTTATGTAAAATCAGCTTACTGCCGATTGATCGTAACCAGAAAAAGTCCTGAGCAGTTTCCGCTGACCCAGATCCAGTTGTTCCTATAACCCCAGGAGTTGGCATTTCGGCATGACGCACCGGTTTCAGATGTATCTGTCAGCAGGCGAGCGCCTACAATTGGTCCCGCGGCAAAACATCGCGTCATTCGATTCGTGCGGGCTGTGGGTGCGCCAGAAGAACACGAAATCCGTGTTTCAAATGTTCCTGCACCGGCTCCGTCGGTTGCTGTAGTGCCGCTCAATACCCTCTGCTCCTTCGAATTCATTCCTGTGCAGCTAAGGACTGCTATCAGCAGAAAGAGAAGGATCGAAACCCTGGTCGTGAATATTCTTCCGTTTTTGCTCATGGTGGACCTCCATATCCTTTATGCTGTCTAAGCACCAAGAAGGCAGAGACAAATGATAAATTCGAAAGGCTAGTAATGCTTGGCGGAAGTAACTACCCGGTTTGAGTTCCCCCCTTTAGCAAAGGGGGGTTAGGGGGGGATTTGAAAAGTGCGATTGGTACTACAATCCCCCTAAATCCCCCTTTTCCTAAGGGGGACTTTGAATTGCTCTTTACTAGAAACTTCCGCCCAGCTGTACTGGTTTCAATGTCGAACCTGCTTCAGAACCTGTAAATCAGGTTCACATTCACAACGTTGACGTTGTTGGTACTATAGTCCCCAACCAGATTTCCTCTAAGAAATCCCTCTTTGTTGATGCTGGCAGACCCAAGATCGATGAATTCATAGGCGAGCCCTAACGTGAGGTTCTTGCTCCAGTCGTATTGAACGCCTGCGGAGTAGCGAAAATTCCTGTCAAAGGGCATGTCCGGCGAGCGATTCGATTCTTCACTGGGGGAACTGTCATAGGCAAACCCTGCCGACAGAAGCCATAGTTCACACACTCTGTACTGAGCTCCAATGGCTACATGCCAAGTGTCCTTGAATTCAACGTTATTGTTGAAGCTTTTTGTCGTCTCCGGGTTGACGCTCAAAGATATGTCGACATCACCAAACTGGCTCCAGTCCTGCCAACCGAAGTTGCCCATGATGGCAAACTTATCTGTGACTTGCTGATAAGCGCTCACCATGATCCACTGCGGGATGGTAATGTCCATTCCGACGTCTCTGCCGATCAAACCCAGTCTAGTAAGGATCCCGCCCAAAACCGGCCCCAGCCCGTTCAGTTCAGGTGCATCGTTGAAACTCAAATCCACAGGTGAATAGTAGGTGACACCGAAGCGCGTTCCTTTCCTTGGTTCAATGAGTAAGCCGAATCCGCCGCCAAACCCAAAATCGTCGTCCTCATATTTGATTTGACCATCCGGCTCAACCAAAAGATTGTTGATAGCCGTCTGGCTGTGCAACATTGAATATAAAACGTTGAACATCGCTCCGATGGACAGCCAGTCATTCACTTTGTAGGCAACCGAAGGCGAAATGGCGAGCGTCAGGAAATCTGATTTTTCCACGTAGTAGCGACCCACCCAGTTGTCACCGTAGTCAAGCCCCAGGCCGAAATAAGAAAGCAAACTGAAGCCCATCTTGAACCGATCGGAAAGGCTTTGAACATAATATCCGCCTAATGAAGGAAGCACACCTCCCGCATTGCCTCCATCCGTTCCGCTAAAAGTAGTTGCCGGGCTTGGGTCGAATTTTGAAGTGATGATCAAAGGCTGCGCCCCGACGAGTAGCTGAGACCTGTCAAGCCGGGTCATGCCGGCCGGGTTGGTAAAGGCGGTTGAGGCATCTTCAGCCAATGCAGCCCACCCCGCTGAAGCCGTGCCGGTGAGAGGGGAATTGATTTCATAAAGAATCAACCCGGCCGCAAAGCTCAAGCTTGAAAAAAGCACCAGCGCTATTGCCATGGTAACAACACAGAATGTTTTCTTCTTCATGCACCATCCTCCTCAATCAAAGATTTTTCATCCTTTCCAAAGGACTGTGGGGAATCTTGCATTAGGTACCCCTCTCAATGTTGGAAAAAGCTTGCCGCCCACCGGCGTCATCCACCCATCCCAGAGTGCGGCTTTCAAGGAAATCGTAGAAAGGATTGTACCTCAACCGCAGCAACCAGTCAGAGGAAATTCTCAGCAAGCCGCGTTCACCGCGAATTGCCATCTGTCCGAGAAAGAGGACCTTATCATCTTCAGGGGGCCGTTCCCCGTAAAGGGGATCATCCGGCGGAAATGGCAGTGCGACATGGGATAGGGAGATCACCCCGGTCGGCCAGGACAGATCAAGACGTTTGATCTCTGCAGCGACCTTTGAAAACGTACGTTTTCGGCGGGCGAGCACCTGGCGACTCTGGGGGCTTCTGTTGGTGACCAATGTGACCGCGAACGGCAAGGTCGCGTCGGTCATCAGCCGATCGGACAAAGGACCCGGATCGTCAATCAGCAAAGTAGTCTTCGCAGCGAAGCGATTGATGTCGAACAAAACGAGTTCATGGCCATCAGGCGCCAAGTGCTTGAGGAAATTATCAACCAAAACATTCGTGGAAACTGTTGCGTCGACGGCGGATTTGAAAACCAGATGTCGGTGGAAAATTTTTTATGGGGCCGGACCGTCCTCTGTCTGCGATGCGCCTTGCCACAGCGCGGGTCAAGCGATAAACCTGGGTACCGGCATTGGTGGCGAAGGAATTGTATTTGAACGGATCGAATTCGGGCTCAATCGATAGCCAGGCGAGACGACCTAGCCCGGGAACAGCGGATAACGTGTTCATGAGGCCTGCTAGTCTGGCCGCCGGGTGCAGGCCGATGGCCGGAGAAATCAGCACCAGGCCGGCGGGTAACGGCGAAACTTTTCCTTCCAGCGCATCGAGGGTGAAATTGAGAGCTAACGGGGCCCCGGTCGAATAGCCCAGGATGTGGATCGGTTTCTGTCCCACTTTGGATGCCAGGTGTTCCATGCCCAACCGCACTGCGGCGGCCATGTCCTCCCATTTAATGTTCAATAGCCCAGATGGCGCGGTTCCGTGGCCGGGCAAGCGCAGACCAATGACCCAGTAATTGCGTTGGTTGAGCGCTGCACCCAGGGCCCGAAGGCTGTATGGAGAATCCGACATGCCGTGCAACAGCAGGGCGCCACCGACAGGGGAGTCGGTTGATAGCTCGAAGCTGCGGTTCCAGTTGGGGCTGCGGCGTTGCGGGTCAGCCGCACTGCCGGCGCTGTAGCGAACGAGTGCATACGCAGGCCCGGTTCCAGTGCGGGCGTAGACTTGCTCCTCCAGCTGGGCGAACAACTTGTCTTCCAGTTGCCTGTAGTCGTCAAAGGTTCGGATTGCACCCACTTTTTTTGCCGTAAATTCCGCCGTCAGTTCTTCGGTGTGCCAGGGCTCAAGAGAGGGGCCTCCGCGTCCGGCGAAATACAAACTCATTGCGACCCCAATACAGCCGAACAGACCCCAGATGAGATACCGTCTATTCCGTCCAAGCATGCGGGCACGCTCCTTCTTTACCGAGGAAACATGATCAGTAAGGTGACAAGGCTTTTAAGCCTAATTTTAGCGACCCAATTCTCCCAGGGTTCGCTTTTGTCATTCCCGCAGGCTTTTAGCGGGAATCCAGCCCTTCACCCTTCTGGGCACCAACTGGATTCCCGCTTTCGCGGGAGTGACGGGAGGTCGCGGGGAAAATCGCTAAATTTAGGTTAAGGCCGACCAATTATCCGGCCGTTGCATTACCGCCCCCGGGTCAATACCCAGTATACGGCGCCGGTTGGTGTCTTTATCCGATATTCCGGTCGGCTACTGGGCATGTCGACATTGACCAGCCGCAGATACAAATCATCGAAAAACTGCGGCGTTTCCAAGCTGAAATTATGAAAATTGCGGGTCCGATTCACCGGCGTCACATCCACTAGAGTGACCAATTCCTTATTCGGTTCAACCAATTCGAAAATTCTGGCGGCGGCCTCCAACTGGTCCGGGTTCTGTGGATTCAGCGTGCTTTCGCCCAAGCGTCTGCCTCGGTTTAGAATGCGGCTCATCAACAATGCACGATCATTGGAGGACACATACACGGTGAAATTCCTGGACAGGGCGGCGATCTCTTGTTTAAATTGATTGTTAAAATCGTCTTTATCGACATCGGGCGCCGTCAGCACCACTTTTTCGATCTCGGTTCCCGCATCGGCCCAATCGGCATCGCGATAAAGAATGTGAAAGGCATCAACAACCACCTGACCGCCCATGCTGTTGGCAACCAGCCACAATCTGCCCGGCTCAACCTGGCGAATGACCAGTGCCAGCGTCCGGGCAAGTTCAGCTCCCGACTCAGTGGCAATCCTCTGTGCGCGTCGGTAACCCTGCGGTGTCGATCCCTGATCGCCCGGCCAATCGAAAACCAGTACCGGGGAATCGATGTCCAGGACGTGACTCAGAAACGCGGTCTTGCGCAAGGCGGATGGAAAGCGCTCTCGGAACCCGTTCACATTGATGAGAAGCGAACGTAATGGGGAGGCTTTGACCTGCTGTCGGATCTGCGAAATGAATTCGTTCCGGTCAAGCAGTTGCACTTGTTTGAGCTTTATTTCCCTATTTTGGAACCAATCGGTCGGGTTGATGATCATGCCGATACCCAAAGTGGGTTCAATCATGGTGTCAAAAAAACCGAACTTGAGCGTTTCTTCCCTTTGGTTGCCGAAGCATTCCTCCAGCGGTCCATCCTGGCATTCCAAGCGGCGATTGGTGACGTAAAAGAACCGATATATATTTTGCTCGCCCAGCCTTGTCACCAGCATTCGTCGGAATTGAAAAGCCTCGGCTCGTTCCAAAGCTACACGTGTGGGTCGGTAGAAAAAGAGAACCAGTCCCACGAGAAGGAGCACGACCAGCGCCGTGCTAAACAATATAAGACGTTTGAAACGAATCATGACGCCCTCTTACAACTCCTGTTTATCCGTTAACCGCGACCCTTCGGGAACAAAAACTGAATTGTAAAGCGAATCGTCCAATCGGGGCCAATGTTGTCGGGTTTCACGACGTTACAGAACCCCTGTAAGGAAGCGTTCAGAGGTTGTCTGCCCAAGTGAAACACACGCCCGAACCCGCCGCCTATCGGCACCGTCCAGGTGTTGTCGCTGCTGTCCGCTTTCCAGTTGGCGGTAATGACGGGCGAACTGGTCAGGTACCAGCCGTGATCGAGGTTGTAGTTCACGAAAGGCTGCCAGGTGAACAGGTTTACGCTATCATCACCCGTGAATGACCAGACATTGCTGAACAGAGAGCCGATGACCCATCGTCCGCGCATGGTCAGGAACACCGCAGACGGACCTGCGCCCCACTCACCGGGCCCCAGGCGGTCGTCCGTGGAGGTGGGCAGCAGTATCGCCGGACCTGCGCCCCAGAGCCAGTTGCCGAGCCAAAGATTCCGGTCCTTGGGCGAGAAGAAGGCCGAGAACAGGGTGTCACTGAGACCGAACTCCCGGTCCTGGCCGAGCCTAAACGCGGGCTGCGAGACCACGGGCACAATGGTGCGGGTGACCATAAGCCACTGCTCGGTCAAATCGATGGGAATGACGGGCTGGATATTGAGGACATTCTGTGTACGCTTCAGCGGACCAAAGTTGAAATTTATATTGTTCTGAAATGGAAGACTGATCAGGTCGGCAACCGGATTCTGCACCGCACGGGCCAGTTCTGCGTCCTCGTCTTCACCCTCTTTAAGGATACCGTCACCCATATAGCCTTCATAACCTTCCTTGTACTTGTCGTAGCCGGGCACTTTATCTGCCCTTGCAGCCATCGGCGCCATCATCAGGGCGAGGGCCATCCAGAATGCAGCCAAGCTGCATGTGGAAATAAACTTGTACGTACTATGGGTGTTATTCATTATTTATCCTTTGCCGTTTCTACTAGAGAAATGCAGTCAACATTCTGATCTGGAAACGAAACGCCAATAAACCCAATCTCAAGTTATTTGCCAGTAGGTTATATCTGCAAACGCTCATCGCGACATTGAAGCCGAGAGCTTATCATGGGTTTAACAAGACCACCGCGAAACCGTAGATCCCCATCAGCAGCAGCAGGGTCGCGACGAGGAGACCGAGGGGCCAAGGCTCGATGCGCGGGTAGCCGCTTTTCCGGAGCCTCTTCTCGGTCCGCATGTGCTGGAGTATGGCCGCGAACAGCCCCAGCACGCCGAGGAGGATGAAACCTCCGCCGAAGACCTGGGCCGTGTATAAAGGATCGGCTTCCCTACCAACTTTTTGCAGGTACTCCAAAGCCCTTCCGATGCCGAAACCAAAGCCAATCAAGGATAGCGAAGTGCGGATCCAAGCGATCAGAGTCCGGTCATCCGCCCAGTGGGTTCGGTCAGCGGCCATGCCGGTGCGCTTGTGCGCCAGCTCGGTGCGCTCGCGGGCCAACTCAGTGGCCGTGTCGGTTTTTTGCAAATCCTGGGTCATTTTTTTCACTTCTCTTTCTTAAAGAATTTCAGCACATCCTGAGACCTTAGGAATTTGAGCCCTTACGAACTTGCCAGGCAAGATAGCCGATGGCGGCGCCTTCGCTGAGAAGCACGATGCCAAACAGCGGACACAAAATCCAGATCGCCGTAACCGGCAGCTTGCTCCAGGTGAGAATTGCCGCCACAATTCCGATCAAGCCACTGGCAAGAACCCAATGCCAGTTGGGCAAGGGTCGGATTGTCAGGGCAAGGATCAACTTGGAGATGCCTTCCGTAATAAAGTAGACAATGAGAAGCATTGTCAGGACAAAGAGCCGCTCTCCGGGAACGCGCAAAAACATTAGCCCGATGATCACAGAAACTACAACCGACAGCAGTTGTACCCAGAAATGGGGCACATTCCGGGCCCCGATCAGACTGGCGCCTTGGACGATACCGCTGATGATGAGCAGCCAACCGAGCAGAAGCGGAACCGCGGAAGATGAGAGGATGGGGTACACAAATGCAAAGGCGCCGGCCAGCATCATCAAGCCCCCCTGTACGACGTACCAGATTGAATAACGCGTGATCGTCTGCCGCATGGCCTCGCGCATTACTTGAGAAGCGGATTCCAATGATATTCCAGTGTTCATGTGACCTCCCGTAATGTCATCCGGCGTTTGCTCCAGACCGAGTATGGAACGGCCAGGAGCGCCCCCAAGATCATATAAGTCAAAAGCGTGGGTATAAACTGCTGGCCGTAATCGGACAAACCTGCAATAAACAGGGCGAGACCAAGATTGCGTGCGATGCTGGCGATGGCGAGAACAGAACGCCGCTCCTGCGGTGGACCGCTCAGCAGGTGGCCGATGGTCAGCGAAGCCCCTACCATGATGACAATCGCGGCGGTGGGCAGCCATCCCAACATCAGCATCGCCCGAAGATCTGGCACAAGAACAAGAAGAACGATCAATACAATAAATAATAGAATCAACAAAACATTTGCGATGACCCGCACGGGTTTGCCGATGCGCCCGGCGATACCGGGCGTAAAGCGCTGGATGAGCAGGCCGATGACCACCGGCACAAAGGTGACCTCGCCGACCTGCAGGACAACGTGGAAGGGGGTCACGCGTTCGGTGGCCAGCTCAAAAAGGAGGCCAAAAATCGCCAGGATGAGCGGCGTAACCAGGACCGCCAGCAAGGCCAGCGCCAGCTGCAGACTGGCGGCATAGTCCGGGTCCCCGCCGGCCATCTCGGTTCGTTTATACATGAGTGGGGGGCCCGGCGCAGCCGCCAAAACCGCCAGCCCGGTGGCGACGGCAGGCGGCAGCTCAAACAGCCACAGCAACAGACCGACCACAAGAGGAACCAGCACGATCACTGCCAGCAAGGAACGCAACAGCAATGCAGGGCGGCTCCAAAGAAAGGTAAGTCGCTCAAAGGGGTGGTTGAGCCCGAGGGCGAACATGAGTATAAAAATAGTCAGCGTAACAAAACTGAGGATAATCACGTTGTCCATCACATCAATTCTCCGGGTTTGGGCCACCCTTTAAAAGGCTCCAGGCCTTGTTCGGAATCCGAAGGCCTTTCACGCCACACCTACTCACCTTCGGCTCGGGGTGTGCCCTGCCAGGGCCAGCGGCCTGAAACTTCCAACTCCAAAACAAAGTGTAAGAATGTCCGAATGAGTACAAGCAGCCCCAGCATCCCGAGCGTCTCGAAGCTCAGATCGATGGTTATGGTGAGGATGACATCGGCGGCCACCAGCAGATCGAGGGCCAGCAGCAGCGTTTGGCCAAAGCCCTCCCGGAGTTCTCGAAACGCTTCATGCCGCTCTGTCACCCGGAATATCCGTTTGATGAAATGCCCCATCGAGAGCACGAACCCGAAGATGAGCACCGTGACCCCAACCGCCTCGAAAGCATCAGCTGTCATCTTGAAGAGTCCCGCCATCAATTCCTCAATTCTCGTAACCCGTTGATTTCATTTCAACCACTAAGGACACGAAGGTCATGAAGAGGAATTTATTTAACCCTTTGTTGTCTCTTCGTGTTTCTTCGTGCTCTTCGTGGTGTGAATCAATAAGTGCAAAAGTACAGAGTTAATCCAATTAGCCTTCAAGGACCTTGCGAAGCTCATCTTCGGCGTCAACGGTTAGCGAGGTTTGCAGAATTTTCCCTTTGAAACCTTTTTGCTTCAGCCTCTCAAGGACTTTTTCGCCGGTCGCCTTGCGAACAAGGATAAAAAGGGCCGACGTCCCCTCTGTGAGGTTTGCGGCCAGTTCCTTGATGAATTCATCACTGATTCCGATGTCTTGCAATTTACCCGACAGCGCACCGGCGCCGGCCCCCACAGCTGCGCCTAAGAGCGGGTTGAGGAAGATCATGCCGATGAGCATTCCCCAGAATGAACCACTCACCGCTCCCGCGGCGGTCAAGTTATGGGCCTGGAACAGCTTGACCTTGCCTTTTTCATTCTTGGTGACCACCACAACGTCGTCCATTTCGATCAAATACTCTTTCTGCAGCCTGGCAAGCTCGGCACGCATGTCAAAAGCCGCTACCTGATCGTCGAACTCAATCACGACTAGATTACTCATGGGTCATACTCCTTTCTTATTAGTAAGATTCCGTTATTGGGTGGTGCAAATACCAAACGCAACATCACCGACAAGGTCCCCCGAGGCGGTCAGCACCATCCGGCCCGTATCCTTGGATCAACAACATCGACTTCATAATTCGATCCTTTCCTCAGATAAAAGCATTCAATGCATGCAGGGTCTCCATTAACAAACCAATGCCGATGACTCGGAAACCGTGTTAATAATGATTTCGGGCGGACGAATTAAAAGGCTCCTGGTCCCCATCAACACGGCGAACCGGTCCGAGCACAGATGCTTATCCAACGCTTCCCGATCCACCCACTGAAGTAACAGAGTGAAGTTGTTCTCGTGTTCGACATCCTGGAAGACGTGATGGCCCAAACAGCCTTTTTCATTTCGTGTAGGCTTAATCAGTGCGAGCAGCGTTTGTTGGAGCTCTAAGCACTTTTCAGGAAGGGCTTTCAGCTTTATGATGGCAATGATCATAAGCACCTTTCTGTAACGAAAGAGATACATTCCCGTAAGACCTTACGCCGACTGATAACTTCCCAAACCCGAAAAAGGGGCACCTTCGCTACCTCCAACCCTGGCTGTAGTAAAACGCAACCGCTTTGTAAGCAAACCGCTCTGCCAGCCGATCTATATCTGCCTGGATACCCCCTCTGACTTCCCTGACGGTGGCCAGCCCTCCGCTGATAAACACGGGAACCACAGAGCCGGTCGCGGCAGCTATGCCTCCCTGGAGCGCCATGCCCGGCATCCTGCTGCCCCGTGCCTCACCTTCCACCTCCGAGATGCGTTGCAGCCCGGTTTCCATCATCTGGTAAGCCTGGACCTCGACCTGCAGCATGGTGCTTCCCGCCCCGAAGCCGATCACCATCCGCTGCGCCCGACTTCCCTCCTGGATCGTAACGAACTGGCCTTTCACGACCAACGCATGAAGCGGGACCTGAGTGGAATCCGTGGCGCGCTGCGCGGCAATGCCGACCGCTTCAAGTTTTCCGACCACTGTCTCGGAGAAGAACTTGGCAGTGGCTCGTGCACGTTCGATCTCCGCTGTAAGCGGTGCATCGTCCGGCGCCACGCTGAAATCGTAAACGAGCAGCACAGGCGGTTTGGGCAGAGTGTTCTTTTCCACCGCTTGCCCGGTTCGCTGGGTGGTTGCACTGGCGCACCCCATTGCAATAGACAGCATAAAACTGCCAACTAGGTACGCGGGCTTTCTAAAAACCTTGATTGTTTGCTTCATACCGCTCTCCCGTCGAGTGATGAATAGAACTTGCTCCGACGAACACCATGTCACCGGATTGATTTGTATCTGGAGTCAGTCCGCGCCGTTTACAGGCGAGACCCCCTAAGACCCGAAAGCACGATTACTCTATTGTCAAGATCTGTGCCAGCAGTATCGCCCTGGGGATTATGGAGTTAACATATGGTTTCTATATATATTTTAGGGTATGCAGAACTCAGGGAGTGTCAGCCGGTTGTGCCCATATATGGCCAATTGCCCATATATGGGCACAACCGGGTACAAGAAAAATGATGGTTGAAAGGTCACTAACCTTCAGAGCAACCGCGCCAAAACAACGACATAGATCACCGCGAAAGTCAGTTGGACTACAGTCAAGGGTACTCCGTATCGAGCGAAGGTGCCGAAACTCAAAGGTCTGCCGTGGCCGGCGCAGATCCCGGCGCTCACCACGTTGGCGGAAGCGCCGATCAGGGTCGCGTTGCCGCCTAATGTGCCACCGAACATCATGCCCACAAATACCGGTAAAGTGAAAGCGGGCCAAGCAGTGAAAGCCGCCCCCAGAGCAAGCTCCGGCACGAATTCAGCGGCCACCAGATACCCCTTGACCACCAGAATCATCGCTGCAACCACCGGGATATTGGCCAATAAACTGGACGCCGCGGCTACGCCCACGAGCATGACCAGGCCCACCGTGAGCAGTTGCGTTCCAAACCATCCATACATACTGCGAGAAATGCTCTGCAGAATGCCGGTTCTGGTGAACGCCTCCACCATAAGAAACATGCAGGTGAGGAAAAGCAGGGTCTTCCAGTCCACGTCTTTAAGCACCTTGTCTATGGGCTCGACTTTCGCCCCGTAAATGACAAGGAGCGCCAAAGAAGCGCCGATAATGGCCACGGAAGGAGGAACCAGCGGGTTCGGCAACATTTCTCCGAAAAGAAAGAGCAAAATCATCACGACCAGCACGAGCAAAGCCATTATAAGAAAGCTGGGGCGCGCCAGGGGCGGCAGCGGAAGATCCGAAGGCAGGGTTCGTTTCGTTTGCCAAATGTCCTTCATGAGCCATGGGAGGACCGGAACCAGTATCAGAACGGCAAGCACCCCGCCCAGACTCACCTTCTGCAGGTACACACCGAAGCTCATGCCGATAGAGCTCCCAACCAGGAAGGTTGCAGGGTCTCCCACCAAGGTCAACAATCCTGCGGAATTGCTGACAATGGCCGTAAGAACAACGGGCGCCACGTAATCAATATCCAGGACTTTAGCGACACGGATAATGATAGGGGCCAGCAGAATCACCGCCGTTGCATTGGGGAGAACGGCGCACACGGGGGCCGTTAGGACGATGATGCCCAAAAGGAAACGCTTGCCGCTCCCCCCGGTCGCTCGCAGAAAGCGGGTGCCAAGCTGATCGAAAATTCCCGTAGGTACCAAAGTTCGGGCAACCACCATGCCGCCAAAAAGAAGGGAGATGGATCCTCCGGCAGTCTGGGCTGCATTGATGAACTCCTGGCGAGTGAACACGCCGAACAAAAGCATCGTGCTGACTCCGATGAGGGCAGCCAGAGCCATGTCGAGGACATTGAAGGCAATGGAAAGAATCACCCCGGCAAAAACGACGAGGGTAACAACAATCTGCACATCAGTCATAAAGAACCTCACCTAAGGGAATCATGTGGCTACTTATCCCTTTTCTATGGGCTTCATCTCAGATTCGGCCCGCCATATCCGATAACGCACTTCAACGCCTTCAGGTACGTATACAACGACGGGCAAACGGCTGTTGTAACGGATGAGGTACGGCTCTCCGCCAAGCGTGACAAACCGGGCCGCCTTCGGTTCGTTTGGATCGACCGCCATGAGCGTCCCCCCCATCGGACCGAGCTCCTTGACAACGTATCGTGGAAATCCCCAGCCCTCGATGGTTTCTTCCTCAATGTTACCGCCGAAAAAGTAGACGTTGTTTGAGTCAAGCAAAACTGTTTTACCGACAATCAACTCCACCTTGGAAAGAGATTCATCATCCACCTTCGGCAACTGAAGGACATGTCGAACCATTCCCTCCTCAGCTGGAGGAAAAGCTTTCAAGTTGTCCGCC
The DNA here is from genome assembly GCA_963781715.1 of uncultured delta proteobacterium. Lineage (GTDB taxonomy): Bacteria > Desulfobacterota > Syntrophobacteria > Syntrophobacterales > Syntrophobacteraceae > Desulfoferrobacter. The sequence continues at coordinate 529,763 of CAWAGW010000010.1, read as the reverse complement.
GCCTGAGCGACCGGGACTGCCAGGAAAAACGACAGAAACGCAGTTAGAACCAGCTTTTTCACGTACCCCTCCTTTTCAGTCACTATTTGGATCCTGCGGCCGGTCGCGCTGGATCCTCCGGCGTTATGGGTGGGTTGCTATCTTCCATCAGATAGCGGCCGGCAACCCAGCCAACAATGCCCCGATAGCGCACCTTGCACCAACGGTTCCGACCGGCCTGGTTGCGCTCGGCTTCGCTCATCTTTAGCCACTCGGCAAAGCTCGGTCCGCCGGTGCAGCCAAGATTTTGAAGACCTCGGGCGTCGTGTGGAACTTCACCGACTTTCCTGCTCTTGGCCGAAGGTTTCGCTCGAATGTTGAGGACACTATTGGCGGCGACGCCGGTGACGGCGTAATAATCCGGCCCGCCGTCTGCTGTGGCTATAGTGCAAACAACCTGCAGAACCAATCCAAACACGACCCCAATTGCCCACACCTTTCTCGACAACATGACTCGCCTCATTTCACCTATTCTTAGCGATTGTATTGCTAATCGCACTTCATGCCGGCGAACGATCATGACTCGGCAGTCACAACCAACCATAAAACCCGTTCGGAGTACCTCACCGTCATTCCGGCATGCTTTAAGCCGGAATCCAGATGAACAGCCTGGATACCGGCCTTCGCCGGTATGACGGCGAGGGCTTATATACAAAAGCCGGCATCCGGTGGGTCGCCTTTCTTTTCTGGATCCCTAGTCATGAATACAGCCCCGGCGGTACTTGCGCCGGCATGACGATTGGGGATTTCTTTCAATAAGAATCGCTCAATCTAAGTTCCATAAATTGTCTCATTCTCGTCTATTCTCATCGAAAAGGCGGAGCGTACATAAGACCGCCGTCTTTCCAGAGCTTGTTAAGACCGCGCTCTAACTTCAGCAAACTGTGCGCTCCGAGGTTACGCTCAAAGATTTCGCCATAATTCCCGACGCTCTCCACTACGCGGATTCCCCAGCCGGGGTCGATGTTCAGTGATTTAGCGATGAGCCCATCCAGCTCTTTCCAGGACCTTGCGCGATAGTCGTCCTGGTGGTCGAGCCGCGAGCGAACATTGGCCTGAGTATACTCTCCTTCCTCAGCCCTTATCAGCGTAAAAAGGACCCAACGAACCAGGGTGAACCACTCGTCGTCCCCCCACAGAACCACCGGCCCCATGGGCACCGTTGCAACTTCTTCCGGTAAAATAATGTATTGGTCGGAACCACCGGCACCACCCCTCATTGCAGTGTTCAGTTGCGGTTCTTCAGAAGTATAAGCCTTGCAACGTCCCTCCCGGAGTGCCTCTACCGCCCTCGCGGGGGATTCCACAGGCAGAAGCTGAAAGTCCCAGCCCTTCACACCGAATAATTGTGCCAGGTTTCCTTCATGATTGGTTCCCCTGACAACACAAATTGTGGCTCCGTTTAACTGCGACAGCTCGTGTACCCCGCAGGATTTCGAGACCAGGAATCCTTGTCCTTCATAATAGAGAATGCCGGTGAAAAGCACGCCCAGAACAGCTTCGCGTTCCATGGTCCAGGTGGTGTTGCGAACGAGAACGTCCACTTCACTCCCTTTCAGCGCTGAAAACCGGGCAGCGGCAGCGAGGGGCACGTAGCTAACCTTTTCGGGATCACCCAAGACGGCAGCCCCCAAAGCCCGGCAGAAATCCACGTCGACGCCGGACCATTGCCCGTTTGGGTCCTGCGTGGAAAGTCCCAGGATGCCGTCGCTAACTCCGCAACGGAGATTGTTACGCGCCTTGATGCGAGTAATTGTATCCCCTGCATGCGCCGGCCCAGACAAAAGCAGAAGCGCGCAAGTGGCCAAAATCCCTACAACGATCTTTTCCAGGTAACTCATGCTACCCCTCGCTCCAGGTTCTGTTGTAGTAGTTATGCCCGTCCAAAAGCCAATTTACTATGTTGAGGCGGGGTTTATCCCCCTCCGATGGATATGAATGATAAATCCCGCCCCTACCGGAGCTGTGTGAATTTGCTAATCGCTCCAGGATTGTTCCATTTTGGTCATAACCTGATCGATGGTAAAGCTGGCCGGTTTCATCCGCGGTGGAAATTCGGCGAACGTGGCCAGGAACTGGGTCACCAGGGATTGCGCGGCATAAGTCAAATAGGCGTGATCGATCATCCAGTCCCAATAGGTGTTGGAAGTGATGTCGGCCCGTTCAAAAGGGTCGGTCCGCAGATTGAATATCTTTGGAACGCGCAGGAAGACAAACGGTTCCGCCCAAATTTGACAAGTACCCTGAACCCGCTGCTCGGCAAAGACGACCTTCCAGTTGTCGTAGCGCAACGCCACCAGGTCGCCGTCATCGGAGAAGTAGACAAAGCCCGGCCGCGGCCCTTTCTTCTCTTTGCCGGTGAAGTGCGGCAGAAAGTTGTAGCCGTCGATATGGACTTTGAAGGTTTTATCACCGGCCTGATGACCCGCCTTCAGCTTCTCCTTGATGTCAGGCTCTCCGGCCGCGGCCAAAAGAGTTGGCAGCCAATCCTGGTGGGCGATGATCTCGTTGGAAACCACACCCGCCGGGATTTTACCCGGCCAGCGCGCGACCATCGGCACGCGGAAGGCGCCTTCCCAGTTGGAGTTTTTCTCGTTGCGGAAAGGGGTCATGGCCGCATCGGGCCACGAGTTCATATGTGGGCCATTGTCCGTGCTGTACATCACAATGGTGTCCTCGGCAATGCCCAGCTCATCCAGCAAGTCCAGCATTTGGCCCACGTGCTTGTCGTGTTCGACCATGGCGTCGTGGTAATAAGACTGCCAGCGTCCGGCCTGGCCGAGGATCTCTTTGGGCGGGTGCACGCGAAAATGCATCCAGGTGGTGTTGAGCCAGACAAAGAATGGCTTGTCATCCGTATGGGCCCGCTTGATGAAGTCCTTGGCGGCATCGACAAACTCCACATCGCAGGTCTCCATGCGCTTCCGGGTCAACGGGCCCGTGTCTTCGATCTTCTGTTTGCCGACGCGGCCCCAGCGCGGGTGCTCGGTGGGGTCATCCTGTTCGGTCGCCCAGGAGCGGATCACACCCCGGGGCTTGAATCGCTTGTGAAAATCCGGGAAGTCCTTCTCCGGCGGATAGTCGGGGAGCTCCGGCTCCTCTTCGGCATTGAGGTGATAGAGATTGCCGAAGAACTCGTCAAAGCCGTGAGCGGTGGGCAGATATTTATTCCTGTCGCCAAAGTGGTTCTTGCCGAACTGCCCGGTGGCGTAGCCCATGGGTTTGAGCAGTTCGGCCATGGTCGCGTCCTCGGCCTGGAGGCCGATATCGGAGCCCGGCATGCCGACTTTCGTCAAGCCGGTGCGGTAAGGGCTTTGCCCCGTGATGAAGGCCGCCCTGCCGGCCGTGCAGCTCTGCTGCCCGTAGGAGTCCGTGAAGCGAATCCCTTCGTTGGCGATGCGGTCAATGTTGGGGGTGCGGTAGCCCATCAACCCGTCCGAGTAACAGCTCAGATTGGTGATGCCGATGTCGTCACCCCAGATAACGAGAATGTTTGGTTTTTTCTGTTGTGCCATGTATTGCCTCCTTTGTTGAGTGATTGAACTTCAGTGATCACGCCAGTCAGGGTCTTCTTGTTGCAACTCCTTCCAATGCCTCGCTTTCCGCCCTGATTAAAGAGGGTTGTCCGGGCCGGCCGCAGTCGGGGGCACGCTAACCTTTTCCGATCTTGACCGGCGGCGGGGACCAATCCCCGTTGATCAATTCCTCCTTCGGACCGTAGGCGCGAATGGTCATCGCAAACTCTCCTTCAAGCAGCCCCCTTTTTATTTGCCACCTTCTGCACCATCGGCACAGGAAATTTGCCGGCCTGGATGTCCTCATCGCCGCCATACATGCGAAAAACGAGGTAGAAATCCTCGTTGGGGACCGGCATGAAGTTGGTATCCTCCGCCTTGCCCGTCGTCTCATGGCTCAGGCGAAGGGTGACGGTGCCATCGGGATTCGGCTTCACGTGACGGTCGCCCCGGCTATGGCGATTGAGATCGTTGGCGATCATCAGCATGGTTCTCGAACCGTAGGCGGTCACCAACCAGAACTGGGAGACCTTGGGCGGGGTGAATGTGATGGAGTAATCATTCGCGCCGTTCAGGATGTCGCCGTTCTGGTCCTTGACCATCTGTACGTACGAAGCCTCGACAGGCGGGGCGCCCCACTGGCCGACATAGGTGCCGGCTGCGAACAGGGTCCGGTCACCGTTTCCGAGCTCTTCACGGGTGCCCAGCGACTTGCTGGCGTTGGTCAGGGTCGGGAGGACTTCCCTGAGCCTTGCCAGCACATGCTGTTCGCTGATCTCCGCGGCAGCCAGCTGCTCTGGGGTGAAATCCGTCTTGCCTGCGCCGATGCCGGACGTCTCCAATCCCTCGAGCCAGTGGGCGTCTGCCGTGGCCATGGCGCCGTCCGCCAGCAGGAAGTTCACGCGCTCGAGCCAGGAGTTGCCCGCGGGGGGGACAAACTCTCGAACCTTGGGTTTAGGCCCGGCTTGTCCAAGGAATTCGCTCAGGGTCCGGATGTTCCAGTCGTCCACATAAGACAGCGCCTTCCTCTCGTCCTCCACGCCGGTCGCCATCACTCTCCCCATCAATTTGATGAAGTTGCTTTCGACGCGGACGACTTCCGTGATGCCGTCCGGAACTTCGCCTTTCCAGGTTTGGTTCGCAAACATGAAGCGGCCGCCCTTGGGGCCGCGGGTTCGCTTGCCAAAGAGGCAGATCGTGTAGTGCCCCATGTCCATGGTGTGGAGCACCCAGTAGCGGCCGTCATCGTGGTCGGGCACGGAGACGATCACCGGCTCGGCGGCGACATCCAGCCAGCCCATGAGGTGCAGGGTGTCGTTGTTGATGGTCGGGTGCGCCGTGTACTTGTCGTCGGCGAGGTGACGGATGATTTGAAAGCGGTTGGCCGGATAATCCGGTTTCACCATCGTTTCGTAGAGGTGCTGATAGGCTTTGTCCATTCCGAAGGCATACAGGTATGCGCGGTCGGAGATGGCCTGGAGCTCGGGTGAGACTTTCACGCTTTGCATGTGCGGATCCTTTCAGTGACTGTTGGTCCCACTTGTCACTTCATCTTCGCTATGTCGCCGGGTTTCGATGGCACGTCCTTCGGCAAATTCAGCCTGTAGCTCGTCCCGCCGGTCAGGCATAAAGAGCTCCATTGCGATCCACTTGCGCACCGTCTCGTCCGAAGGCATCCCGTCGAAGAACTCCAGCCGCCCAAGCCGGGAGGACTCGACCACGTCCGGAGTCCGGATCGATTCGGGGACCCTTGCCGCGTATTTCGGGCTGCTGCGTTGGTCATTCCGACTATTTCCACTCATGATAAGTTCCTCACGATGTCGTCGGGTCTCCAGGTCTGCTCGAAGAAGGGCTCCAGCGGGCCGTACAGGCGGATGTAGGTAAACCAACCTTTACCGGGAATGGTTTTGACCCAGTTCTTTTGTTTTCCAGCGGGAGCTTCCGGACCAAAGAAGACATCGTAAGAACCGTCATCGTTCTGTTCAGGCCCGTCAAAGCTATTGATGCTGGGCTTGGGCATGCCGTTTTGCAGTAACGAGCGTGTCTTGGGATCATATAGCGTCACCGACCAGAAGTTGTTGATGGGAATATTCGGCGGCAGGTGAAGCTTGTAGGTTTGGCCGCCATCCAGATAATCGCCATGAGCATCGACATAGGCAGCCAGGTACTGAGACCCGGCGCCCACTATTTTCTTGACCATGGCCGGGGTGACGCAAATGGCGGTGAAGTGGAAGAGGGTTCTGGCATCCAGGTTTCGGATGCCGTTCTTCAAGAACTCATGGCTGCCGCCCACAAAAACATATTCCCAGTTGCGGTCCGGATACACCCTTGCTTCCGGTTCGCGCGATTGATAGGCAATCGCCCGGGCCATGCCAAAACCTGTTTTGGCGGCGGTATCGAGAATCTTCCGCATTCGCTCATCGGGGTCAAACTGCTTGCCCTTCTCGATGCCAAGCGCTCTTAACAGCCCCAATTGTTCCGTGTTGAAGGCTTCAGTGGGTTCGTATTGGATCACCTTGTCGAGATTGACAAAGTACTGGAAATCATTGGGGTGGGTGGTATCTGCCGATAAGCTTCCGGCATTGGTGATATTGGGCTTTCTGGGGCCATCCTTTAACGGGTAGACCGCACAATTATCGCCATACCATTTGATGGCCTGCTCGCCCATGCCGCTGACCTTTTGGCTGGCACGCGCCATGACCCACACTTTATAGGTGCGCGAACGGGCAACGAAATACCCTTCGGGGACTTCAGCCTCATAATCCGGCGGCAGCAGCAGGTATTTGCCCCCTTGCCCCTTATCCGGACCCACCATGCCAAAATCGATGATATAACGGAAATAGGCGTCGTTGGCCATTCCCAAAACCTGCGGGGGGATTTCAACCACCGTGGGGCCATCTTTCTTCAGGTCAACATTACAGGCAAAATAGACGCTTTCTGTATTGCCGGTCAAAACCAGCGGGGTGGCGTCCAATAAATCGGCGGCGACAGCCAGGTCAGAACATTCCTTACACCCCCAGCCTTTTTCCTGCCCCTCAAGCAGGGAATACATCGACATTGCCGGGATAAAGTCAAGGTAAGCCTGGCAGGCGCGCTGAAAATCGAGCGCATCGAACAGCTTTTGGGCGGTCTCTTTGGTGGGGTAACCATCCAGTACAAATTCAAAATCGCCAATCGGTGTGGTTAGTTTTTCTGTGTTCACGATATTTTCTCCTGAATTATTGTCAGCAACCACTTGTAACTTCATCTTCGCTGCGTCGCCGGGCTTCCAGGTCCTCGTGAGCGCCGGCTCGGTCGGCCCGTAGAGCCGCAAAATGGTGAAGTACCCTCTTCCGGGCACCGTGGCGAGCCAGTTCTTCTCCTTGCCTTTTGGGGCTTCAGCTTCGTCCGCCGCAACCGGTCAGCTGACTGAGCTGCTTCATCTCCCTGACTGACCCGAGCCCTTGCGCCGCCTCACTTCTCGTACGGATTGAAATCCAGCGGAGCCATGAAGGGAACGCTGTCCTTCTCCAGGGATGCGTAGTGCTCCGCGTTGAGAGCGGGCAAGACCTTGTATAACAGCCAGCTGTGGACATACTCGTAATTCATCGGCAGATCCTCATCCGGGTTGACAGTGAGGTTCATGCCGTGCGGGATGGCCAGGTGCTGAATTGGTGCAAAACCGTGCTCGATCTTGTGGGTCAGGATCTTGAAGTTCTTGTAGCGCCAGCCGACGTGCAAACTGTCGAAGTACATCGGGAACTTGTTCCGGTTGGAGTTCTCCTGCTGGCCGGTGAGGAAGGCGGTCTGGTCGATGCCATCGATCACGCGGTCGGTCGGCACCTTCTCCGGATGGCCAATCAGGGCGAGCAGCGTCGGGAACCAGTCGACGACGTGCATGATCCCGTCCGACTTGCCGGGCCAACGGATGATGCCCGGGGTGCGGTTGTTGCCTTCGTTGGTCGAGAAGTATCCGCCCTTCCAGGGGCCGCTGGAACTGCGGTTGCCCGGCGCATGGAACGAATCATCCCGACCGTTGTCGCCGGCGAAGATCACAATCGTGTTGTCGCGTTGCCCTAGGGAATCGATCTTGTCCAGCAGGACCTGGAAGTCGCCGTCGACCATCTGGATGCAGTCCCCGACGGGGCCGCCATTGGACTTGCCCTTGTACTCCGTGCGGGGCAGCACCGGCATGTGGATGTTCGAATGGTTGAAGTAGACGAAGAAGGGCTGGTCCTTCTGCTTCGCGTCTTCCATCCACTGGCAGGCCTTGTCGAGGAACTCGAGGTCGATGTCGCGCCGGACGTCCTGGTCGAGGACCTTGATGTTGCGCAGGTCGCCCCTGGCCTTTGACTCCATGATGTAGGCGGGCTCGAAGCCTTCCTCCTGGAACCATTTGTCATCGGGCCACAAGGCGTTGTCCCAGCTCTGGGGCGGGCCGTACCAGTAATCGAACCCGTTGTCGGTCGGCAGCCGGCCTACGGTCTCGCCGCAGTGCCACTTGCCCAGGCAGATGTTGCTGTATCCCAGCTCCTTGAGCCTGTCGGCGATCGTCACTTCCCACGCCACCAGGCCTGCATGGCCGATCGCCGTGATGCAGCCAGTGCGGATCGCGTGACGACCCGTCATCAGGGCTGAGCGGGTGGGCGTGCACTGCGCCTCCGGAGCATAACTCTGGAGCAGCAGGCTTTCGCTGGCGAAGCGGTCGACATTCGGCGTCTTCGCCCCGAGCGGGTAGGCGCCCCCGTAGGCGCCCCAGTCGCCGCGGCCGGTGTTATCGAGATGGAAGAACAAAATGTTGGGTTGGTTAGGCATAAGATCGACCTCCTCTTTCAAACTTTCACGATGTCGTCGGGTCTCCAGGTCTGCTCGAAGAATGGCTCAAGCGGTCCGTACAGGCGGACCCAGACGAAGTGGCCCTTTCCGGGAACCGTCCGGACCCAGTTCTTCTCCTTGCCCTCCGGCGCTTCCGGGCCGAAGAAGATGTCGACCGAGCCGTCCGGGTTCACATCGGGTTGATCGAAGGTGCTGATGCTCGGCTTGGGCTGGCCGTTCTGCAGCAGCGAGCGCGTCTCGGCGTCGTAGACGGTCACCGACCAGAAGTTCTTCGCGGGAATTCCGGTCGGCAGCCGCAGGCGATAGCTCTGTCCGCCGTCCAGGTAGGTGCCGCTCGCGTCCTTGTAGGTCGTGAGGTACTGCGAACCGACGCCGACCATCTTGGCCTCCATCGCCGGAGTGACCACGATGGCGCCGTAGTGCCAGAGGGTGCGGGCGTCCAGGAGCCGGGCGCCGTCGCGCTCGAACTTGTACCCGCCGATGAAAACCCGCTCCCAATGACGGTCCGGGTAGACCCGGGCCTCCGGGTCGCGGCTGGCGAACATGATCGCCTTGGCCATGCCGTCGCCCAACCGGACGCCGTCCGACAGGATGCGGCGCATGCGCTCGTCGGGCTGGAACGGGGCCCCCTTCACGATCCCCAGGGCATGCAGCAGGCCCAGCTGCTCCGGCGTGAAGGCCGAGAGCGGCTCGTACTGGATCATCTGGTGCAGCCGCTCGAAGTAGCGGATGTCGCGCGCGAAAGTGGAGTCGCTCGGCTTGAACGACGCGCTGACGACGCTCGGCTGGTGCACGCCCTCGCCAAGCGGGTAGACCTTGAAATGCGCCTTGTAATACGCCAGTGCGGCCTCGCCTCGCCCCGTGTCCTGCTCGAAGCCGCGCGCCATCACCCAGTTGCGCCAAGTGCTGGACCGGAAGACGAAGTAGCCCTCCGGTACGTCGCCCTCGTATCCCGGCGGCAGGAGGAGGTACTTCCCGCCCTGGCCGCGGTCGAGACCGGCATTGCCGAGGTCCGCCAAATAGAGAAAGAAGCCGTCGTTGATGACGCCCAGGACATTCGGCGGCACCTCGATAACCGCCGGGCCGGTCTGCCTCAGGTCAACACTGGCGCTGGCGTACATGCTTTCGGTGTTGTAGGTCAGGCCGAGGTCTTTCGACCTGCCTTCACCCGGCTCGGTGTACACGATGATGCCGCCGGTCTCGCTGACCCCGTAGTCGCGCGGGTGCATGTCGAGCAAGGCCTGCATCGACATCGGGGGCATGAAGTCCAGGTAGGCCTGCGCGGCGCGCTGCAGGTCGAGCTGGTCGTAGAGTTTTTGAATGGTCTCTGCGGTCGGATAGCCGCCCTCAAATTTTAGATCATCAAGATTGCCAATCATTCGTTGGTCTCCTTGTGGCAGATTGAGTTGACAGGTTTTCGTGGCCGAGCTTCACTTCAGGCTCGCTATGTCGCCGGGTTTCCAGGTCCTCGCGAGAGCCGGCTCGGTCGGCCCGTAGAGCCGCAGAATGACGAAATAGCCTCTTCCGGGCGGCGTGGCGAGCCAGTTCTTCTCCCTGCCCTCCGGGGCTTTAGGCCCAAGGTAAAGATCGGTGCCGCCATCGGCGTTCCGGACCGGGTTGTCACGCGACCCGAGCGACGGGAAGGGCTGGCCGTTGGCAAGGCCCGAGGCGTTCTCGGCTTCGTACAACGTCACCGACCAGAAGTTCGCGGCCGGCACGTCCTTCGGCAGGTTCAGCCGGTAGCTCGTCCCGCCGGTCAAGGGCACGCCATCGCTGTCGGTGAAGGCGATGACATAGAACGCCCCTTTGCCGGGAATCTGCGAGAGCATGCCGGGACTGACCGAGTAGTAGTTGGAGAAGAACCAGGGGCGCAAATCGACGTCGAGAGCCCCGCCGCGATCAACCCGCCGCCAGCTCAGGTCGAGCTTGCCGCTCGGGTTCTCCGCGGTTGCATCGGCCATAGGGTTGAGCCAGCGGCGATCGGGGTACATCCGGAACGACCGGCCGGACACGACTTCGTCGAAGGCGTTCACCCGGCTCATCTTGTACGCCGACTTCGCGGCGCGGTCGAGGATGCCCCGCATCCGTTCGTCCGGCTGAAAGGGTTCCCCCTTCACGATGCCGAGTCCGGCAAGCATGCCCATCCAGTCAGGGTCGGCCAGGTGCGGCCCTTCGGCGTCCACCAGCTTCTTGAGCAGTTCAAATGCGGTAAGGTCGCTCGGCGGCAGCATGTTCGCCGGCACGCCCGAGGCGTCCGGGAACTTCATCGGCTTGGCCGCGCCCTTCAACGGGTAGATCTTCGTCTTCTCGATCAGCTCGACCGGCGGCTTCAGGTCGCTCGCATCGGCATAGAACGCCCGGAGGAAGACGAACACGTTGTTGGTGCCCGAGCGGCAGACAAAGCAGCCCTCCGGGACGTCGCCCTTGTAGCCCGGCGGCAGGAGCAGGAACTTTCCGCCGTTCCCCTGATCCGGTCCGAAAAAGCCGACGTCGCCCGCGAACTTGCCGCCATCGACGGGGATAGGCCGCTGCCAGAAATCCAGCAGGATGCCCTGAAGCATGGGCGGGGCGTCGACCACGAGTGGGCCGTCCTTGCCGAGATCGACGTAGCTCATCGCATAGATCACGTCCGAGTTTGGTGTGGTCACGAGCGTCTTGGCGCCGAGGCGTTTCTTCCACACCGGCAAAACGTTGTAGCCTTCACCGAATGCTTTCTCGGATCCGCGCTGCATGCCAAGCGTGTTGATGAGCGGCAGCGCCCAGAGGTACGTTTGCGTGGCACGGTGGTAGAGCATCTCATCGCGAAGCGTCTGCGCCGTATCCGCCGTGGCCCGGTTTTCCACGAAAGGAAGGTTTGCGATCTTGTCTTGATGCTGAATGGCCGGCGACGTGCCAGGCTTTGTGGACATAATGGACTCCTCTTGGGTTAGAGACATGGATCGAAACCAAGAACGCTCTCCGGAAGTGAGTTTTGCATCGCTGCCGGAGAGCGGTGAAAATGTCACTCGACGCGAACGAGATCCGGCAGCGCCCAGCTGCGGTCGAAGTAGGCTTCGGGCGGCGCATAGAAGCGAAAATGTGCAAACCAACCTCTGCCCGGTTTCCACGCCACCGGGTGGTGGGGAGGCTGGTCGTTTTCATGTTGTATCTCCCAGTTCTGAAAGGGTTAGTCGGGCCGAAAGATGGTATTCCAGTCCCGCTCCATGTCCACAACGAGCCAGCCGCACTTGGGGGCCTCCTTGAGGGCTTCGACAAGCTTGCCGGTGCTCTTCGTCTTGGCGTCATAGGCATATTCGCGCTCACTGTCGGTATGGTGGACGATGAGGCCGAAACTGGGGCGCGGGTTGTTGATCGTGGTGTACTGCAACATCGCGTGATCGCCGTCACTGTTCCCACAGCATACCGCAGGTCGCCGGCCGATAAACTGATGAATGCCGACTGGCTTACCCTCCTTGTCGTTGACGAATAAATAGTCGAGTGTCTTGGTCAGCACCGGTCCGCTGTCGCGCAGCTCGAATGTCGTCCGCGCTGTCGAGCCGACAACCTGCTCCGGGGGTATGCCGTAAACGCGCTCCACCCAGACGCGCATGAAGTCCGCGCCGCCGCCGGAAACGATGAAGTTCTTGAAGCCATTTGCCTGCAGATAGCACAGGAGCTCCTGCATGGGTTGGTAGGTGAGCTCGTCATAGGGCCTGCCATATCGCGGATGTTTGGCCGACGTGAACCATGCCTCCACGGCGTCGCGAAAATCATCGATCGTCATCCCTGCATGGGTGAGCGCCAGGATACGCATCAGGCCGTCGAAGTGTTCGCCTGCCAGGAGCTTCGCAATGTTGCCAGCCAAGGCGGCTTGCACCATGGGATCCGAAACGAGCTCGGGCTCGGTGAGGATGTGTCGGTTCAGTTCGTCGATGGCAAAGGCCGCCTGAAACGGCATCGGATTCTCCGGCCAGAGAGTGCCGTCGTTGTCGTACACGGCAATGCGTTCCGCCAGGCGGCAGGAAGTCGGGTGATCCTTCCTTTGTCACCCTGGCGATGAACGCGAGGATCCCCTGTTTGGCGGGGCCATCGTTCCATGAGGGTAGCGGATCAGCAGCGGTGAAGGTCATAGAGCTTCCTCTGTGCGACACCGTAATCCCCCACCTGGTAGAGGCTCACGGATACTGCCCGGACGGTGAAGGCCTCGAATGGCTCCGCTTTCAGAGCATCCACGAAGCCGCGGGTGCCTAAACCGACGGTCAGATGAGGGTTGTAGTTCATGCCGGTGCGGGGTCCGACGAAGTTGTTCACGTAGTCCACTGTCGGCTGGCTGATCGCCTGGCCGTCGAGACGGGGCGCAAAGGCCTCGCCGGTCCCCTGCTCGACCGCGAACGGGGCGACGGCGTCGATGACCCTTTGCTGAAGTCGGCGCAGATCCTCGGTCGGCTCGATGACGATGCCCACCAACCGAAGATCCTTGTCGGCCAGGGCATAGTAGCCCGTCGCATAGCTTTCCCATTTCATCGACTGCTCTGTACGCAGCACTTCGGCAACAGCACTCGCGACCTTGTCGAGGTCCGCTGTCCGCACAAACCGCTGGAGAAGGGTGATGTGCGGCGCGTGGCTGGCATCGAGGGCGAACCCGTCCGGATAGTCCTCCCGCAGCCGCGCGTTCGTCGCCTGTGCCCTCTGAACCGTGCCGGCATCCGGATCGAGCAGTACGTTGATCGCGATCAAGGTCATGCGGCTTCTCCTTTCCCGGTAGTTTATGGTGACTGCACGGGGGTGGGGCCCGCTTTGCCGTCTTCACTATTTCCGAGCCCGCCATGACACTTCTTGAATTTGATGCCACTGCCGCAGGGACACGGGGCATTGCGGCCGACTTTGGTGCGCGTTTCCGCCGATGCAGCATTCTCCTGGGCCAGAACCTGCATCACCTGCTCGGCGGGCAACCCGCGACGCAGCAATTGACCCAAGATCTTCAGGGGCCTGTCAATGTGGCGAAAAAAGCGCTTGTAACCAGCACAGAGGACATTGAGCCGGGGCTCGCCACCCGGGGAGGTTAGAAACCGGTTCTTGGGACATTCCCCGTGGCAGGCAAAAAGCACCTCGCACTCGCGGCAGCAGCCCGGCAGGGACTCCAGCTTGCCGCGGCCGAACTTCCTTTGCAGCTCGGAGCCGGCAAGCTCGCTCATGTGGGTTTCCAGGATGTTGCCAAGCAAATACTCGGGGTCTACAAAGTGGTCGCAGGCGTACAGATCCCCGTTGTGCTCCAGTGCGAGTCCATGGCCGCAGGTGGGATCGAAGATGCACATCCCCGATGAAGGCAAATGCAGCCACGAGCGTACCGCCGCCTCAAAAGTCTGGACGAAGACCTTGCCCACGTCGTTGCGCACCCATTCGTCGAAGATGTCCGTCAGGAAAGCGCCCCACTGCGTAGGCTCAACCGTGCGGTCCGAAACGGTCGTCCCTTCCTGAAAGAGTGTGTCCTTTTCCTGGTTGATTCGCTCGATCGCCGGAATGAACTGCATCCAGGTGGTTTTGGCCTGGTCGCGCAAAAACCGGTAGACCTCGAGCGGGTGATCCGCGTTGCTGCGGTTGACTGTGACCAGGACGTTGTACTCGACACCGTGCTTTTGCAGCAGCCGGAGCCCGCGCATTGCTTGGTCAAAAGTCGGTTTGCCGGCCCTATCCACCCGGTAGGTGTCGTGGAGCCTCCGAGGGCCGTCGATGCTGATGCCGACGAGGAAGTTGTTTTTACGCAAAAACTCGCACCATTCGTCGTTAAGCAGGGTGCCGTTGGTCTGCAGGGTGTTCTCGAAGCGCATGCCCGGGCGGCGGTATTTTTCCTGGAGCGCAATGGCCCGTCGGTAAAAATCGACCCCCATGAGGGTCGGCTCGCCGCCCTGCCAGGCAACCGTCACCGTGTCCGTTCGATGGCACTCGATGAGCTGGGAGATGTAGCTTTCCAACACCTCGTCGCTCATGCGAAAGCGGCTGCCGGGGTAGAGTTGTTCCTTCTGGAGATAAAAACAGTAGGAGCAGTTCAGGTTGCACGTTGACCCGGTCGGCTTGGCCAGCACGTGGATGCGTTGAGAAATGCTTGTTTGGGTCATGACAGGCGCTCCATTTAATACGCAAACCTCAAGGGGTAGCGACAACCCGAAAGCTCGACTACCCTGGTGCTGCAGATGCGAGATCCGGGATCCGGGATCCGAGATCCGAGATGCATGTGAGATGCGATACGCGGAATCCGAGATAATAGAACAGGTAATCATCTCATCCCGTATCCTCGTATCCCGTATCTCGGATCTCACAGGAAGCGTCGTTGTCGGGAACCTGGTACGTCCCTTCCTGGCAGACATTGGGATCGTGACCACCGTTATAGTTCAGGTACGTTCAGTCTACACTTCGGCGCGCGCAAAGCATCCTCGCTTATCCACTCACGTTTCTCACTGGATACCGCAAATGGCGAGTCCTTTTCATCGAAGACAATTTGGAGATCATCCGGGTGCATGACACCCAGCTTCAATTCCCTGCCACGCTGGATCGCGACCCAATCCCAGTTGCTGAATAGCGGATCACAAAGTTTGGCATCGGTTCCCCTGAAAACATGTTTCCCCTCAGGCCATCTGAGGTCCTTGATTACTCCACCGAGAGCATTCAGCCACCCTGCGGGTTGAGGTTCATACTGCCCGTGCAGGCCGTCGGGGGCCTTCAGCGTGCCGTAGCGCAGAACGGCCAGGCCCACGACATCCGCAGCGATGATATCACTTGCGGCGAGGACCAGGTTGGCTTGGCAAAAGGGGCGATCTGAATCGTCAGGTCCCCCTGTAAGTATGATCTGACTGGCGTCGGCCACGCACAGACGCTCTTTTTCTATATGTGGGAGATGCAAATCCGCTAACTGTTCATGGTAAAGCGGCTCATTCCGGATCGGGTCGTCCTCGCCCAGTCCGTTCTCGATGTGCCGGTTGTTTTTGAGGTAGTTTAGTTGATGCATCCAGACACGATCATCCGGGCGCATTATCCCAACCCAATTTTTAATCGCCATGGTGTAATGAGACCATACATGGGTCGAAAGGCGAAAGACGTTGATGATGTGGTCCACTTTGTCCAAAAGATTTGGCACGTACAAACCCGGTGTGGACTTTTTGAATCTTTGATCGAACAGGCGCGGCATGTACTTTCGCCGCGCCTTGCCACCGGCATACTTATCGGCGCCTTTCAATTGCCAACGGACCCATTTGTTGCACAGAGTGGACCCGCTTGAGGAGTTTTCGTCAGTTCCGGCTGTAAATTCATGCCGGCGCCAGCCTTCCTCCCGAAATGTCGTGATGTGAATGCGATCCCCGGCGTCCAGTTCATCGCCTGTACTGATCACGCTGTCATAAATACCGGTTGTTTTGAATGATTTGATAGTATGGTCTTTATCAAACCCTGCAAACTTTCCGGTTTTCCAGTGTTTCGTCATCGTGTGTTCAAAACCCATTTCGTCTGCCACATACACCTTGGCTGCGCCGCGTTCGAGGCACATTCGGACCAGCTCAGAGCAGGATATTGGACTTGCAGTAAACGGAAATTGCCCAGCGGAATTGAGGGAAGGCTTAATTAGCACGGTTTGTTTTGGCTCAAGCCAATCCATACCTCCGATCAGTTCGACCGCCCGGCGGATTGCTTCTCCGGTCCGGGATGGATCTGCATTTTCTGCGATTGCTGCCTTCCCTTTGGTCTCAGCTTTTTCACCCAATGGATTCATGACTACCCTCCCAACCAGAAAATGATCCTTGCTTTGGTTTACTCTTTGCTTTTTATTTAAAGATCGGCTCTGGGCCATTTGCATGCGAAAACTCTCCAAAACGCAAATACAGCTCTATTATCCTCAAGATCCGTGCCAGCAGAATCGATTTCTAGCTAATGAGGCTAATGTATTGTTATCTATTTTTATTTTACAGCAGGCAGAGGCGGAAGATGTCCCGCAGATGTGCCCATATATGGCCAATTGCCCATATATGGGCACAAATAGATGCAAAAAGATTGGCTTTATAAACTAGGGGGGACGATGGAGATTTACGGCTTGTGGATGCTCGATAACCCGCTTCGATGCAAACGGTGGGCTTGGTTTCCGGACAGAAACATACTAGCATGCTTTTCCGCCCAACCGTCCACCAATACAGAAGATTCTTGAGAGGTTAGGTGCGGATACTTGAACTTCTCGGCTTCTCCGAGCCTTTCGGCAGGTACTTAAGCTGATGTTGAAGACATTCACGGATTTGATGCAGAGCTTTTCAAAATGATGGATTGGATCTGCTCGATGGCTTCGAAATGTCTGTCCCTGGTGAGCAGCGTTCCACCGATTTCCATACAGCAGGCGGCAATCCAGACATCGTTGAGGGGTATTTTCCTGCCCTTTTTTACCAGGGACGAGTAGATGATCGCATACTTACGGGCGACATGCTCATCTACTTTGATAACTTCAATTCCAAGTCGGCTTATGACCTTGCGCAGCTTTCTCTCATTAAAATCCTGGCGACTGCCTTTCATGAACCCATAGTTGAGTTCCCCCAGAACGATAGAGGGGATGAAGAGGAGCTCTCCCAGGGTTGCGAGCGCATCAACTGCATCAGGTAGTCCTTCCGCGAAACCGCTGTAGATGTTTGTGTCCAGGACCAGCTTCAAGGCCAGTCACCTTCATGGATCTCGTCGAATACATCGAGGGAATGCCTCAGCTCTTCGGCTTCCTCATGGGACATCCATCCGGCGAGCTCTCGCACGGTCTGTTCACGGTTTTCCGAAATCCCAAGCTTCTCGTCGATAGCCTCGAGGATATAAGCCGTCTTGGACATTCCGGCCCTTTCCGCCGCTTTCCTGATCATCTCTTCCTTTTCCGGGGGAATCCTGAGACTGACAGGCATGGCATACACCTCCTTGTATCGCAATTTAATGAATTGTATCGCTGGAGCTATTACCTGTCAATAGCAGTGCCCCGGCTAACAGCAATTCTCATTTTGGCTAGGAGCTTGTCCGATAATTGGCCGAATGGTGTCTATTGTCATTCCGGCAAGCTTTAAGCCGGAATCCAGGCCCGCACCAAAAAAGGATTTCCGTATCATGGATTCCGGCTTAAAGACCGCCGGAATGACGGCGTCGTGAATTCTCGGGCAGGCTCCTAGGTTCATAGTACAGCAAAATGAGAATTGCTGCCCGGCTAATTTGTTCTGCAGCGATCCAATAATCATCACGCTGGGTTAGGGACTATTCCCGTCATCCATGATGAGAACCTGCTCCAAAAGGGCAAAATGCCATAGCCCTGGGACCGAGGCTGAAATTTACGGCTTTTGGATACCCAATTTCTTCATGCGGGCGAGCAAGGTATTGCGCTTCAGCCCGAGAATCTCGGCGGCCCCGTCTTTGCCGCTGACTTTCCAATTGGTCTGCTTAAGCACACCGACAATGTGGTCGATCTCAACTTCCTGCATTGTTTTCGGTATCGACGGCAAATCCTGTCGGAGCGGCTTCAATTCATCCGCCAACCGCAGCTTGGGACCGGAGGAGGCAATCACCGCCCGCTCGATCACATTCTCCAATTCCCGGACGTTGCCGGGCCAGTGATAACCCTGCAGGGTTTTCATAACGCTCGCCGGAATCTGTTCAATGGACTTGCCCAGCTTTTTGGACACGTTTTGTGTGAAGAATCCGGCGAGCGAAGGGATATCTTCAATCCGTTCCCGCAGCGGGGGCACGGTGACGGGAAAAACATTGAGGCGGTAGAAGAGATCTTCCCTAAACTGGCCTTTGCGCACTTCCTCCTGCAGATTACGGTTGGTGGCGGCAAGGACCCGCACATTGACCTTGATTGTCCGGGAACTGCCCAACCGCTGGAACTCCCCGTCCTGGAGCGCCCCCAGCAGCTTGACTTGCAGTTCAAGTGGCAATTCGCCGATCTCGTCCATAAAGAGAGTGCTGCCATCGGCTACTTCAAACCGACCCAGGCGGGCCTGGGCGCCCGTGAAAGCACCTCGCTCGTGCCCGAACAGCTCGCTTTCGATCAGGTTTGCGGGCAAAGCGGCACAATTCACTTTCACCAGGGGGCGTTTCTCACGCAGACTGGTATTATGGATGGCCCGGGCAACCAATTCCTTACCGGTGCCTGTTTCGCCAAGAATCAGAACAGTGGTGTCGGTAGCCGCGACTTGCTGCACCTTGAAAAGAACATATTGGATGGCGGCACTATTGCCTATGATATTGTCAAAATTGTGCTCCAGCCTGATTTCCTCCTGCAGGTAGTTGGTCTCCGCTTCCAATTGATCTCTCAAATGCTCGATCTCCGTGTAAGCATCCTGCAGAACGAGTTCCGCCAGTTTTCGTTTAGAAATGTCGATGTGGGTAATGATAACTCCGCCTCCGGGCCTGCTAAAGGGAATGACTCTCATCCAGAACCAACGTTTTTCAGCCGGCGAGTCACAAGGATATTCCAGCTCGAATTGCTCGATGGTTCCCTCAAGCACGGAGTGTATTCCTTCCAGTGCGGTTTGGGCCAGCCCAGCACCCTCGGCAGCGGCTCGTCGGCAGACCTCGATGTAGTTGCTGCCGACCTCGATCCGCTCTAAATCGCTCGCATCATTTTCGCGCGCAAACTGCATCCAGCTTTCATTGACATCTAGAATATTCCCTTCGCGATCCACGACGGCAAGGTGATATTTGAGGGAATCCAGGATTGACCGTTTGAATTTTTTGCTTTGAATAAGCGCTTCATCGGACCGTTTGCGTGCCATTGCATTGGCGAAGACCTCGGCTACCAGTTTAAATCGACGTGTCAAGCCGCCCGGCCATTCTCTGCGGTGCTTCAGCATCGCCATGCCCAGTAATCCCAGGCTCGACTCACCCGCCATAAGGGGAAGGATGACTGCTGACTGGATGCCCTGAGAAAGGAAGTAATCTCTGTCGGCCCCGGCCTCAGCGGGCAATTCGTCAAGGTGGGAAAACATCACCGTTTCCCCATTGAGGATCTTTTGTCTGCTCCAAGTAAACCGGCCCAAGACTATCTCTGAGGGTGGCGCTGCGATGCCAGGGTCTGTGAATGAATGAAGAGCGACAAGCATTTGAGTGTCTGCAGACATTTCAAACAGACTGACCCGATCCACCTCGAGCAGTCTCGCGATGGTTTCCAACTCCCGCCTTATCTCGAAATCCACCTGATCCGGCGACAGGTTCACAAAGCTGGCCGACAGCGCAGACAGCATTTCCTCGAAGCGCAACTCTCGCTCGAGTTCGGATTCGGACCGCCGAAGGCGCCTGCGTTGCACCAGCAGCACCGAAATAAAGCCGTATCCGAACAATATGAGCAGAACAACTGCAATGATGTACCGGTGGTAGAGTTCCCAAGGTGTCGGGGTTTTGAATTGCACGATGCTTCCGGCGGGCAAACGATCTTCGCTGATCCTCCAGCGCTGCAGCTGGCGCCAGTCGAACATCACGTGATTGAGTACTCTCGAGGGATAGATGTCCGCCGGGGGTTCTCCTTTCAAAATGCGAACCGCAATGTCAGCGCATTTTCTTCCCTGCTCTTCAGCGCTGAGCAGGTTGCCGCCCACAATTCCCTCACCGAGATAGGAATCAAGAACACCGAATACAGGCGCATTGGCCTTCTCGGAAACGGTACTTACAAACCTCTTCGAAACAACGGGAACTCCTGTAGCATCACGGGTGAAGACGGTGTAAAAAAGTGCCGAGTTTTCCGGCAACCGGGCAACTTTTGTAAGCAGGTCTTGTTTGCTGATATTGCTAACATAGTTGATTTCAAGAGGTCCCTTGTAATGTTGCAGCTCCTTTCGCACTAGTTTTTCCGCTGCGCGGTCGGTCTCGGAAGAACCCGAAATCACATAAAGATGACTGGCCTTAGGGATCAACTCCTCAATTAATTGGATGTTGCCCTGGATGTCGGCCTCCCATACAAGTGACGTCATATTGGGTTGCAAGGAATCCCGCTGCAATCTATTCGGGTTAACCGAGACGATGACCTTCGGTATTTTTCCGAACAAATCTTCGCCGTATTCGCTCAAAAAGTCGGCTTCTTCGTCCCCCATGCCGATGACGAGATCCATTTTAGGGTGAGAATATTTGTAGCGATACAAATCAATCAGTTTTTGGCGGTAAGTTTCGTCATTGTAGTACACAAGATCCGCGAACTCGATGTGCAGGTCGATGGAATAGGGTGACTCTGACTCAAGGTTGGTGCGCAGGCTTTCGGCCACGTGATTCGCCCACGGTACACCTGCATTGAAAAAGGAAATCACCAAAACCCGCTTGAGTGGCGTATTTTTGGCGTCTGAGGCATATGCCGATGATTGGCCCGTCAGCCACGCTAAACACAAAAAAAGAGCTATTTTTATGGCTCGTCGCACGTTCAAAATTCACCCAGTAAGATAAGCTAGTAAAGCTGGGCGGAAGTTTCTAGTCAGTAAAAGAGCAATTCAAAGTCCCCCTTTTTTAAAGGGGGATTTAGGGGGATTTTAGTACCAAGCGCACTTTTCAAATCCCCCCTAACCCCCCTTTGGAAAAGGGTGGAACTCAAACCGGGTAGTTACTTCCGCCAAGCAGTTCCAGGGGAACAATCTTCGCCAAACCATTACCGCACTGCCATGATTTGAAGCTCGCAGCAGTCCGCCCAGGCAGAATAAGGAATCTTACATTGCAAACGTACCAAAAACAACTTCATGGCAACCCCCCCATTTGCTTGGAGTTGCCGAGTG
Source organism: uncultured delta proteobacterium (assembly GCA_963781715.1). Taxonomy (GTDB): domain Bacteria; phylum Desulfobacterota; class Syntrophobacteria; order Syntrophobacterales; family Syntrophobacteraceae; genus Desulfoferrobacter. The sequence continues at coordinate 508,663 of CAWAGW010000010.1, read as the reverse complement.
CATTATGAGAGATTTAGGAATTATTTTCAATGACTTTGCTGGTTCTCTTTTCTACATCGGCCGCGAGCTTCATCTCATCACAATAGAGACACGTTTTGCCAATATACAAGCCATCACGACCACACAGCCAAACCACTGCTCTCGCTCAAGCCCTATAGCAACGCAGCAGATACAGTCGATTGGCGCCACTCATCTCCTATGCCAGTATGGAATCATTCAGCGCTTTTTTTCAAGTAAGTTCCGTGATTTTGATTGGTCGCCACGCCGGCCGCAGTCGTTTCTTCTTCCGGCTTTGGCTTCTCACTTACCTCCGGACCGAGCAGGATGGCAATCGGTCGGGTCTGAGGGCTGGAGTCCAAGGCAATAATCAGCGCCATGGTAAGCGGCACCGCCAGGAATACCCCCACTGTTCCCAGTACCCAGCCCCAAAACAGCAGCGAAAGGAACACCGCCAGAGTAGAGATCCCAAGCCCACGGCCCATGATCCTGGGTTCCAGGACGCTGCCGATTACTGTGTTGGCGACAAGATAGCCCAGCGCGACCAGCAAAGTTGTCAACAGATCGGTTTGTACCAGAGCCATCAGGACAGCCGGGATCATCATCAGGATGGCGCCGGCAAAGGGTATGAAGCCCAGCAAGAAGGCCAGGATGGCCCAGAGGACGGCGAAGTCGATACCGAGAATCCACAGCCAGACCCAGATGCAAAGCGCGGTCGCCAAGCTGGCGAGACTCTTGATCATTATGTATTGTTTGATAGCGTTCGATAGGCGTCCAAGTCGGTCCTCGGCTTCCTCGGTGAGGTTAAATGCCATCCTCAGCTTTGCGGGAAGGCCGCCCGCCTCGAGGCAGCATAAAGACGACGGCCAGGAGGACCAGCAGCCCGCTCCCAAAGGTGCCGCTCACTTTGGCCAGGGCTAAGCGCACTAGGTTTACTGGTATAGCCGGGTTAAAAATGTCTTTGACACTTTCGCGGGCGTTATCCACACCGATATTTTCCAACCAACCGCCGAATTGGTCGCTCAGCAAGATCAGCCGCTCCTGATAACCGGGCAGACCGTGCCTGAATCCCTCCAATTGCCCGGTAAAAACCAATGCCAAAAGGCTCCCACCCTCAAAGAGTGCGAATATAATAACCACCATGGCGAGCCATTTCGGCACCCGTTTTCGCCGCATCCACTGCAATGGAGAAGTGACGATGACAGCAATGAAGGCGGCAAGCAGAATGGGCGCGACGATGGATGCGGCCGCGTGCAGGAAGATCACCGCAATGGCAATGGCCGCTGTGACGATCAAGGCGCGCGAAATGGGGAAAAAGCCTTTGAAATCATTCATTATTCTATCTCCATAACGAGTAGGCATCCGTCATCGGGTTATCTCATCCGATCGGAGCATTTTGATAAAAAATTGCCGCAACTCGCTTCTTTTCATCGTCTTTCGTGTCCCCGGCATTCGTAAATGAAAAAACTGCGTGGCAACGCCTCTATTGATTGTGATCTTAAAGCACACTTAACACAGTGGGGCTTTGAGCTCGTGCCGCTCACAATTCTAAAATAAAATCCAACAAATGTGAATAATTGTTCAACTAGCGATCTTTGCTTGCAGCTTGGCATTCCGCCCTAATACAGCCGTCAGGCAGGGCCAGAAGCTCGCTGTAGGATCTTGGCGACCCGATGCGAATCCTCCTCCAACATCTCTGCCCTCAAAATGGTCAGAGAAGATGATTATTGAGCAGCAGGGCTCTGCTTTAACCAGTCCTCGCTATTGGACCTCGGATTTAATTCGAATATCCAGCAACTTCATCTATTGATCGGGATTGATGCTTGTATTATGAGGAATGTGGGAATCGTTTTCATTGACTCGCGACTCGTTCACTCAACTGGAGGTCGTAAATGAATTCAAAGCTTGCCGATTGGGCCAATGTTGCACAGATCGTTACAGCGATAGCTGTTGCTGGTTCTCTTTTCTACATCGGCCACGAGCTTCACCTTACCTCAATAGAGACGCGTTTTGCCAACATCCAAGCTATCACTGGACGCAACCAAACCGTCGCCCTCGCTATCGCGACCAATCCTGATCTAGCCAAGACCCTTGCGACGTCTCCAGAGGAACTTACCAGCTCCGAGGTCATCCAGATCCGTATGATCCTTGCTGTGACACTGCGCGGGGCCGAAACTGCATACATTCTGTACTCCGATGGCCGGCTTGACGAAAAATACTGGCGAGGTACAGCCGAGGAAATTTTAATGTTCATGGAAAAGAAAGGCTGGCGGGAGGAATGGAAGCTGCGCCGCGATCATTATGATCCCGATTTCGCCAAGTGGCTTGATCAGGCCATAAAGGATCGATACGGTGGCTGAACTAATTTTCGCGATTTGTTTCCCCGAACTCTGGATTGTTCATTCCGGTGCAAGTCGCAACGCCTTGGGTGTCGTAGAAAAGCAGCAGGATAGCGATGCCTGTCCCGGACTCCAACCCTGAAAAAAGCCATTCGAACATTGACGAACTGGACAACCCATAACCAAAAACGCAACCAAATTAAAAAAGGACTCAACCAAATTTGGCTAAGTCCTTGATTTTTCCTGGAGGCGGCAACCGGATTTGAACCGGTGAATAACGGTTTTGCAGACCGCTCCCTTACCACTTGGGTATGCCGCCTTGTTTCGCTAATCAAATACTTGAAACCGAGCTAGGTGTCAAGGGTTAGTTCAGGCGATTGTTATTCGATAGGGAAGGATGCTCGGAAAACATGGAAACACCATACAGAGCGCAAGACCCAGAATGCATACAATCTACAAAATTCGGACGATTGACTCAGCTCCAACCATATTGCTTGACCCTCATGTCTCCATTGGACTAATGATCGAATGTAAGGGTGCAGGTGGCGACAGACTGTTGAATGGCGTGCTTATATAGATGAAACAACGGAGATGGATCATGCAAAAACACCTTTTGATCACTATTAGCGAGGATGTGAAACTCATGCACGGGGTTCGGTTTGTCGGCTCCTTTTTCAAAAACAAATCGGACGTGAAATTAACTCTGCTCTACGTAACGCCACGTGCAGAAACCAGCAGCGGGGACAAAATCCAGCGCCGCATCGATAAGAAAAACACGGAAATCCATCGTCAGAGAGGAGAGACGGCGCTTGGCGTTGCCCAGAAGATGTTAAACAAATTTGGATTTCCGGCGGAAAATATCTCTTCGAAATTAATGTTCAAGCAATTCGGGACCATAAAAGACATCATTCGGGAGGGAAAAGCAGGGTCTTATGATGCCGTCGTGTTGGGTAAACGAGGATACGCACTATTTGAAAACGTCTTCCAGGACAGTGTGACCAAGGCGATAATGGAGCGGGACATCGATTTGCCCCTTTGGATTTGTCGTCAACCGGAGGAAAACCGCAGAAACATATTACTCTGTGTGGATGGTTCTGAACCCAGTCTTCGCATGGCAGATCATGTGGGCTTCATGCTCCAGTCCGAGAAAGACCATAGTGTCACTCTTTTTCATGCCGATACGGGAGAAAAAGACATCGATAGAATGCTGGAAGAGGCAACAAAAATGCTCCTGGATAACGGGATGGAAAAAGAGCGAATCAATGTTCTGGTAGCGCCTTCGAGCGGTGTAGTAAAAACCATTTTGCGAGAAACAGAGAAAAAAACGTACGCAGTTGTCGCAGTCGGCCGAGCAGGGGTGAAGAAGGGTTTGGTAAAGGGCTGGCTGGTCGGCTCCAGAAGCATGAAACTTTTGGAAGACCTTGAAAAAGCTGCCCTCTGGGTCAGTAAATGAGACCCATCAAGCGAACCGCAACGGTTTACCCATAAACTATACCCGTTAAGGATGAAAGGCTTCATTTCTGTTCACAGTTTTTCTGGATTCCCGCTTAAAGCCTGCGGGAATGACGAATGGGGTATCGAGCCCAAAATGAAGGTTTTCATCATAAAACGGTATAAAAGTGGACAACCCGCCTGAGGAAGCTTTACACAATGTAAAAAATGCTGACACAAACCATTTGGTCAATGACTGTTTATCTCCCCCATTGTGCAGCATAAGAGCTTCATTCCGCGCGTTTTGGCAAAGCTGCAGCCTTGGCTTTTGTGGCATGCACTTTGCGTAACGATTAAACTGTTGAGCCTGAACTGGCGGAACATGAATAAGAATGCTTTCTCCTTTTCGGGTTCACACACTTGCATTTGATTGTCTCAAGCAACCATCATTGTCTTTAAAAAGGAGGTGACAGTAAGATGAAAGCAGGTATCGTTTTTACAGGGACAGGCCCAATTTTAATACTTACTTCTTATGAATCGTTCACAAACAAAAAATTCGTTGAAAAGTTGAACGCCAAAGGAATCAAGAAATTCATCGCCTATGAACTGCCATTCGAAAAAGTCAAAGAAAAATACGGGATGCATTTTACAGTGGTTATGGGTGACTTAAACGAAACAGATGACCTGCGTGTTCTGGATTACAACGGGCATCATATCTTCATGAATTTCTCTTTCGCAGACATGGGGAACCCAATTCATCACGAACCCTAATGAACATTCCGATCGAGCGAACGCACTTTCTGAAGGGAGGATCGCCATGGTGGATGTTGCCGAACTTAAAAAATTCGAGATATTTGCTATCTTTTCAGACTCTCAATTAAAAGAACTCACGAAGATCACTGCAAAGAACACCTACAAATCGATGGCTCATGTGTATGAAAGAGGCGAGAGAGCAAAGCATCTTTATGTCGTCACAAAAGGTCTGGTTAGTCTTAGAGAACTGAAACCGGGTGATCAAGTCGGTATCGGATTCGAAATGCGCGAACGTGGCGAGTTGTTTGGCACCGCATGCTTCATGAAACCGCAGGAATACACTCTAACAGCCTTTTGTCTGGAGGATTCTGAACTGATCGAGGTTGATGCGGATAAGCTTTTTGACCTGTGCGAAAAAGACCCCGACATGGGTTATAAGTTAATGAAAAAGATTGCTCAGGTGTATTTTGAACGCTACAAAGTTGCCAAGAGACAGATACGCGAGATGGTCAAAGCCCCTACAATTATAACCGCTCTACCCGGATAAGCCTCCGGCATTACATCGAGATCCATAGTCAAAATAGGGTTCAAAGGCCTGGGGCGGCCGCCCCAGGCCTTTGAACATCCCTGTGCAAGTGGGCGAAACGAAGGTGACTTTTGAGAAGGTCACTAGGTACGCCATCTCAACGAATACCACGGACAACCAGCACCCTCTCTGCAATCATTCTGATTTACCAGCACGACATGGTCAATGGGGTTATTATCGGGGTGCAGTATCCACCTACCAGAGATACGGGGGTGGGGGGTCATTCGCTGGAACCCTTCAAAAGCACAATGTCCTTTTTCAGGACGGCGGTAGTCCGGTAAATAGTAAAAACAAGTATTTTGCATTTCCAGCTCCCCGTGATGTTGAGCTTACAACATTTGGTGCAGAATCCTAACAGGCTGTCTGAAAAACGCCTCTTTTCGCTACTCATGACTGACGGTCACAATGAAGAATGAAAGTCTATTGAGGACCATCGTCGTCATTCTTAGCTTACGATCCAGACCGCCATCTTGCGAGCCATCTGTATGATCTTGTTACTTACTCTACCCATAAAAAATTCCTGGACCCTAGACAGTCCTCTTCGGCCCACCACAATGGTATCAAATCCTTCCTGCTGAGCCTCCGAAACAATTGCGCCTGCCCGGCTTCCAACCCCCGTAACCACCTTGTTGGAAATTTTGTCTGCCGACAAACCCGCACTGACAAGACGCTGTTTGGCTTCCTCAAAAACCGGCTCGATCGCCTTGCCTGCTTCGTTCAGTTCCTTTTCGGCTCGTTCAATCCAATCCTTGTTGTGCTCCGGCACAAACGACTTGCCATGGCCTCGCTGAAAAATGTCAAAGCCCCTTACCGCATGGAACAATAGCACTTGGGACTCGGAACCATCCAACATCGATCCGACATAATCGACAGCCTTCATGGCCCATTCCGAAGTATCCATGGATATAAGAAGTTTTCCGGGTTGCGGCGATCCACCAACGATCCAGATGGGAACATGGGTGAGTCTCTCCATCAGCTTATTGGCAATGCTGCCAAGAACCAGATCCTTTAATTCACTAAGACCCGTTCGTCCAAGTACCACCGCACTATAGTTTTTTCTGGATTCGATAACGATGTCTCTGGCTATCCCTTCCTGACGTTCGTGAATATTCACGCTAAAAGAATCCTTCGGAAATCCGGCATCCACAAGGAGTTGGCCAGCACTTTCCATGAAATCCTTGATGATTTTCTCCTGCTGAATTTCCCAAGCCTTGATATTGGCTATCTTGTGATAAAATGCCGGCTCCTTCTGCAAATCCCAAAAAGATTCAGGGATTTTAGTCATGACGTTAAAAAGGATGATTTCCATCTGATCGGGCGGCAAGATTTTGGACACATAACGAACCGCCTCCATCGCCTGTTCCGATCCATCCACAGCCAACAACATCTTCTTTTTTGCCGAATTAGCCATCTCGAACCTCCTCTATGAAAATACATTACAATCTAATTTGGTCTGCATCCGGAAAGTCCTTTTCTCAAGCACTGTTGCCCTCAGGACTGCCTTTTTAGCAGGTCTAACGCACTGCGCTAAAGGATTCCCGGATGGACGTTAATCTAGTTGCCTGTTTTCTCGAATAATGAATTGCGGACTCTATCCCAAAATCCCTCTCCCTTCCTTTCCCTGCGGGGGTTGTTTGAAATCAATTTTGAGTTCGTAGTCGCTGCTTTGAGGAACTCTTGAAATAGTGAAACCCAACTTGCGCCCCAGCGCGAGCATATTGGTATTTTCCGGCAAAACAACTCCCCAGAGAAACTCCAAGCCGTGTTCTTTGCCGATATCAACCAGTTGCTCCAGCAATTTCGCTCCCACACCCTTCCCTTGCCAGGGATCTCCAACTGCAATGGAAAATTCAGCTTTGGTAACGTCAGGATCGCTAATGAGACGCGCCACCCCGAGCATTTTTTCCTCTTCACCCACACGTTGCAGGGCAACCAGCGCCATATCCCGGTCGTAGTCAATCTGGGTGAAGCGAGCCAACATTTCATTCGACAAGTATTTTAAAGGTCTAAAAAATCTGTAGTAGATGCTTGTCGGGGAGAGCGTATTGAAAAGGTCGACAAGCAATGGCGCGTCTTCCGGCTTGATCGGTCTGATGAAGATTTCCACGCCCCCCTTAGTAACCACGGTCCTCTCATAACGGGCGGGATAGGGACTGATCATCAGGTGCAGGGGCGACGGAACGCTGCAAGGTGCAGCAACTACTCTAGCATCCACAGCAATAACATTGCCTTCGACAGGAATCAGAGGGTTAACATCCAGTTCTTGAATCTCCGGGAAGTCGACAACCAGTTGTGAGAGACGAACCAATATCTCTTCCAACAATACCATGTTCGCCGCCGGTTGGCTTCGATAGCCTTTAAGAAGTCTGTAAACTTTGGTATTCTCGATCAGCCTGCGCGCAAGCAGGCGGTTGAGCGGCGGCAGTGCGATGGCCTTATCTTTAAGAACCTCCGTCATGATTCCGCCTAAGCCGAAGAGAATCACCGGGCCGAATTGGGGATCTTTTTTGCTGCCGACAATTAATTCATATTCAGGCCGCTGGATCATGGGCTGCAAAGTGACCCCCCAGAGATCGGCCCGGGGATTGTAAGCCCTGCAGTTCTTCATGATCCGACCGAAGCCGTTTCTCACCGCTTCAACATCAGAAAGGTTCAGCAATACCCCGTTGGCATCCGACTTGTGCGAAATATCCGGCGAATGAATTTTCATGACGATCGGGAATCCCATATCTCTAGCCAATTTTGCAGCATCGTCGGCCGATTTCGCCATCTGCGTCGGGTTGCACGGAATACCATATGCTTGAAGCACTTGTTTGGATTCGATCTCCGTAAGGTATCGATCGCCACGCTGGATCGCTTCCTGGATGATTTTTTTCGCGGTGTCTCGATCGTATTCAGGGTCGGTTGGAAGCTTTTGTGGAATCTCCTGCAGGAGCCTCAGATTGCAGGAGTATCGGTACATCATCATGAAAGCGCGAATGGCCCGTTCAGGCACGTCATAGGTGGGTATGCCCGCTTTATTGAAAATTTCGCGGCCCCGCTCGACACTGACACCACCCATCCACACGGTGTAAACCGATTTTCGCTTGCCTTTCAGAACCTCACAGAGAACCTCTGCCACGTCCGTCGGGTGAGTCAAAGCTTGAGGCACCATAATAATCAAAACACCGTTTACCTCTTTGGCGGCAAGACATACTTCCAACGCCCTTCTGTAACGTTCCGGATCAGCATCTCCCAGGATATCGATGGGATTTCCGCGGCTCCAATAATGCGGCAGGAATTCATCAAGCTGGTGGATAGTTACTTCACCGAGATTAACCGGCTCCATGTTGTATGTGGCAAGCGCGTCCGCCGCCATGACGCCCGGACCACCGGCATTCGTGATTATTGCCAGGCCGGGATCCATCGGGCGCGGTTGTTTGGCCAATATTTCGGCGCAATCGAACAGCTCCTCAATGGTGTGGACACGCATGACGCCACAGCGCTCGAAGGCTGCACTGTAAATCGCATCCTCCCCCACCATCGCGCCTGTGTGGGAAGCAGCGGCACGTGCGCCCGCCGGTGATCCTCCAGCTTTCAAGGCCACGATGGGCTTTAGCAGAGAAACGGCTCTGGCGGCACTCATGAAATTGCGAAAATCGGTGAGACTTTCAATATAGAGCACTATGCTTCCGACATTTGGGTCATTGCCCAAATAGTTGACCATATCCCCGAAGTCTACATCAAGCATACTGCCTACACTTACAAAATAACTGAAGCCGATCTGCTCCTTCAAAGAAAGGTCAAGGATCGCCGTACAGATAGCTCCGCTTTGCGAAACAAACGCCAACTTTCCTGGAATCGGCATCTGGCTGGCAAAACTGGCGTTCAATCTGGTCTCCGTGCAAACAACTCCAAGGCAGTTAGGGCCAATAATCCGCACGCGACTCTCTTCAGCCTCCTCTTTTATCCTCTGTTCTATCTCGACGCCTCTTGGCCCTATCTCTCTGCCGCCTGCCGATATGACGATGGCACATTTTATTCCCGTCTTCCCACACTCCCGGATAATGGAGGCAACTGCGGCGATGGGCGTAGCGATGATTGCTAAATCAACCGTTTTGCCAATAGCGGAGACATTCGAATAGGCTTTTATTCCACTGACCTGTCCGTAGTGAGGATTGACTGGAAAAATCTCACCCGGAAAACCCCCTTCGCGCAGGTTTTTCATCAATGCTCGGCCAATGCTGCCGTGCTTTTCACTAGCTCCAACAACAGCCACAGAAGTCGGTTTAAAGATTTTATCCAAGTTATGAATCGGCATGCGGAATCAACTCCCTCCACCTTTAATGCAAAGACTTGGATAGCGACACACAGAAGGTCATACCCTTTGTTGCTCCAAGGTCTATCCAGACCTTTCCCCCGTGCCGCTCGGCGAGCTCTTTCACAATGGCAAGCCCCAGCCCTGCTCCCTCGACGCTTCGAGTGCGTTCATGGCGATAAAAAAGTTCGAACAGCTTCTCCGAGTCCTCTTTGCTCAGGGCCACACCATCGTCACTGACGCTCAGGATATGGTGTTCCTTATCCTCCTGGTACTCGATTTTAATTTCACTTAGCCTCTCGCCGCCATGTTTCAGGGCGTTGCCAACAAGATTTCGAAGAATCCGCAAAAGGGAAGTCTTGTCTGCCATAATCGTCGGCACTTTATCCGGCTTAAGCCATTTAATTCCGCGTTTGGCAAGTTCCTCTGAAATTTCACTTGTGAGGATTTCCAGGACTTCTTTAACGTTGACCGGTTCAACCTTGAGCGGCGCCTCTTTGGCCACAATGTACGCATTTATCTTATCGACCAGCCCTGCTATCTGCTCGGATGCTTTCAGGATTTGTTTGCAGTAAAGCCTGCCTTTATCGTCCAGGCAACCTTGGTAACCTTTTTCAAGACGTCTCGTCAGCCCATAAATCCCGACAGCGGGGCTCTTAAGGTCGTGCGAGATGGAATGGGCAAAGAATTCGATGGCTTCTTTCTGCGTTTTCAATTCTTTCACCTTCTTGCTCAGGTCCGCATAGAGTTTGGCATTGTTAGCGGCCACAGCTATCAGGTTGCCCACCGAAATGAGCAAATCGATCTTCGCCTGGTCCAATTCAATGATTTTGCTGGCAGCCAGGTTCATTACCCCCACAACGTTTCTCATGGCAACCAGGGGAACGCAGATTATGATTTCGAATCCCTTCCCCACAAGAAGCCTGGCCCGCTCGCGGTCCTCCAACTCGGAAGTATGCTGAGCGATGAAAGAGCGCGTACGCGCAGCTTTACCGGTGAATCCTTCATTGATTTTCACACGCTCCAGTCCCTCAGCATCGACCCCTCTAAAAGCAGCCAAATTGAGTGTCTCGCCAGCCTCGTCCATCAAATAGATACGGCCGGCGTCCAGGTGAAAGAACTTCAGGACCCTGGCCAGAGCACCGTCGAGAATCTCCTTCAAATCATGGGAAGTGGACAAGAAGTTGCTGATATCGAGCAATATGAATAATGCCTCGTTTCGCTCTCGCAACTTAGGCTCATTGATTTTAACAGAGATATATCGGCGATTAACAAGCATGGTATTGAATCTTCACCTTATTCAGTTCCAGTTTTAATGACCGGGCACTCTTTGCCCGTGAACTCATTGCGAAGAATTGACCCGATATCGTTCATGATTTTGGCTCTGTGGTTATTCACTGCAGCATTGCTTGACATGATCATATCCAGCTGCCGGGTGTGGATGATCAGATAACCCAAGATCACCAGCCGCTCCCACATGAACTTCTGTTCGTGTCCTTCTATGCGTGCAAATGCTGCATCCTCCTTCACTTCTGCATGAAAGCCGTAGTTTTCTAGAATTTCACTGACAAAAACAGCGCGGCGGACTCTTCGCGGATAATCGGCGGCGCCCCCCTTAAACTGAAAGCTGATGTAGTTTTCGCTCGGTCGCTCGCCTACCAGGGCCTCAACGGTTGAAAAATGGAATCCAAACCTGGAACTCAGATTGCAAAAGTTTTTGGAAATCATGAAATAGTTACGAGCTGCGTAGTCTGATTTCATGGACGGGTCCAGTGCGGGATTGGTAGTTGCCTGCATCAAAACCGACATGAAGCCCTTGGTGTCCATGGGCGGCGGTCCGCCCCAGGGGATGGCGGTCATCCCTTCCCACAGCGCCAGCATTGGGATGGAAGCTATATTATCCAGCTGCACAAATTTCCTACCGGCCTGTCCTTTAAAACCATCATCCAGATTGATGATCCAAAACTGCATGGGAACTCTACAAAAAAGCTGTTTGCTTGATCGTTCGGAAAAATGGTGTTCTTTGCCGAAACTGAAAACTTCTTGAACCGATTTTTCATGACAAAACCGGGTGATGTCATGCAAGGTTGCACAATTCCTGGGTCTAAATTCAGTAGAATCCGGATCAAGAAGATTCAAAGGGATGATATGGCTAGAGACTTTCTCAAGCATCTCATAAACCGGACTTCCGGCCATAAGGTTCTTTCTGGGCTCGGACTTCATCGACAAAAGAGATTCGATTCGGCCCTTGTACACTTTAAGACCCTCAGCATCGACCGTAACCAAATCGCCTTGCCGCAATTCTTCGATGGCTTGAGGAACACCAAACAACGCAGGCACTTGGAACTCCCGTGCAACGTTTGCGAGATGCCCCGCAACGCTGCCCTGCTCGGTAATCACAGCCGCTGCTCGACTCAACATGGAGGCCCATCTGGGCAGAGACTGTGCAGCGACCAGTACGGCGCCTTCAGGAAATTGCAGCGTGTCCATATCCTTCCTGACGATATAGACCGGCCCGCATCCCACCCCTGGACTGGCCGTCATTCCACCCGCAAGGATGATGACGGCAGTCTCATCGAATGCGGCAGTCGGCTCTGCCATCTCGGCACTTACTGATTCCATCTGCTGGAGCGGCCTGCATTGCAGCACATAGATGGCTTCATCGGTACCGATGGCCCATTCGATATCCTGCGGGCAGCCATAGTATTCTTCCAGCTTTGTGGCCATTCTGCTCAATTCAAACGCCTGCTCGTCGGTAATCGATGGCAGTTCACTATTTTCTCCGGTCAAATCCAAACGGCAGACCCCTTCATCAGGATAACACACAAACTTACGATCCTTGACTCGAACATCCCTTGCTAAGATTCTAATTGGTTCATCTCTGGACACTCTAAGAGCATCCGGCGTTACGCTGCCGTCCACCACCGACTTGGGCAATCCCCAAACCGAATTGATCAGTATCGCACTATCCCTTATGTCCATTGGATTGCGCGAATACATAACCCCACCGGAAACCGCGTTGACCATGGCCATACAGCCAACACTCATGGAAATATCTTCGTCTCGAATACCCCGGTTAAGGCGGTAGCTCATGGCAGCCAAACTATACTTGCTTGCCAGTATCTCTTTATAGGCATGGAGGATGTGTTCGACGCTGACATTCAGCTCGGACCGATACTGACCGGCAAAAGAAGTGCCCGCCATGTCCTCTCCCAGTGCACTGCTGCGCAATGACACCCTGACTCCTGCGCCGGTTTGCTGTTCGATTTCTCTGTAGCCTTCGAGAATAGCTTCTTCGAGGTCCGGAGGCACTTCTGAACGAATAATCAACTGCTGAATATCGGCGCTCAGTCTGAACAACTCATCCATGCGTTCGGCGACCGACGCTTGGATGCGACGGTCAATTTCCACCTGCAGCTTATTGTGTTCCATAAAGCGATGATAGGCCAGGGAACTAATGGCAAAACCGGCAGGCACCGGCAGGTGGATTCGATTCCTTACCTCGCCGAGGTTGGCCATCTTGCTGCCCACCTGGTCGGCCATATCCTTATCGGCTTCAGCCAAAGGAATGACGAACTTGTCCGCTTTTTTCGGTTCGCGCACAGAAAGTTCACGACTGATGTTTTCCTGTATTTCTCTAAACCGGTCATGGAGTTCTTCGTACTTGGCCGGCGCCAGTTCGTCCAAATTCTTAATGATCTGAAAAACATTGGTGGAAATGGCGGTACAGTTCGCCCGGATAAACGACATGCCAAACGGACGATTGCCGTGCAGTGCCCGCTCCATTTCCGTCATCATTTCAAGAGCTTTATTATTAGCGTTCAAGAGGAGCTTGAAGTGATGATAGCGGACCTTGAAAGTGGTTCGAAGCTCCTCGACATCCATAGGAGGACGCACTTCCTGGTCTCCCCTTGCAAAGATTTTCCTGAGAAAACTTAGCATACTCAGCCCTTGCGAATGTTCATAAAAGCCAATGTGCACTGCAGGTTCACGTTTGTACCTACTTGATGTGCCATCGTTTATCCCAGAGAGTGAGGGCCTCGGATCGATTGACCGGGCCCTCACCCCGATCCTCTCCTATTAGGAGAAGAAGTTGCCCGGGCAAATCATACTTCCTTTTTCCTGCCTGACTTCATCTGCAGGCCTAAGCCTTCGAACATGAAAAGAATAGCGTAGCCCCACCACAAGGTGTAGATGACATAGAAAATCAATAAAAAGCTGAGCATCCCCGCAGCGGATGCTGCCGAACGCGGCTCGATCTTAAAGAAATTGTAGGATACTTCGACGGCCCTCTTGAGCACTTCTTCTATCCACGCCGCGTCCTTGAATTTTTCCTGCTTGTTCAGGGCCTTATTGACAGCTCTCAAAGACTTGAACCAGATGTGCAGCACTTCCTTTTGATGAAATCCGTACTTTTGCGCAAGCTCATCCCCATGGTTGTGAAAAACCGTATCAGCATTCTGTATCGTATATTCCAGAATTTGGCCAAGGTCCCCTTTCACCTTCAGCTGAGTGTCCTCCGCGCTCACAGATGCACCGGCATCGAAGAACAGCCGACTCGCTTTTGCCAGCATTTCCGGGCTGTCCAACTTAATGGTGACATCGATTTGCTGACCTTTGTACTCTTCATTTTCCTTCAATACCCGGGGAATGTAGTAAGTGGAACCCTTTGCAATGGAATTGAAAAACAGGTCAGACGCCTCGAACGCATTCCTTCCACCGAAAACAGGCATGAACATAATGGCCAGCACCACCAGAAAACTGATACCTAATAGCGCACCCGTCCTGAATTCTTTTTTATTCACAATGATCATAGAATTATACCTCCCCTCTCAACACTTTCATATTGCCGAAGAATTTCCCGATTACCCAGACGGCGAATACCCCAACCACGATAAAGAATGCCCAGTTTCCGAGCATGGTCAAGGTACTGGCAACCGGTTTGGAGATGCTGATGATTTCCATTTCTCCGAGCTTGCCCGGCAGAGCGAACAAACGGTTAACGAAACCGGCAAGCACTGCCATTGCATAGAAACCTCTGATGTAAATGCCTTTGACCACTTTAGTGGTAAGCGCCCCAACTTGAATTCCTATAAGCGAGCCCAACAGCATTCCCATCGCCAGGGTATAGAAAATGAATCCGTAAATGGCATACTGAGCAATGGCGGCATAACCGGCGGTGAAGATGATCTGGAGAATGTCTGTTCCGACTGTGGTAAAAGAGGAAACGCCGAGAATGTAAACAAACATGGGGAAAGTCAAAAACCCACCGCCCACACCCATAATGGCGGCCACAAAACCGACCACGGCGCCGCACAGGGCCACGAATACACCCGAGATTTTTTTCCCACCAGGCACCAAATCTTCATCAAACGTAATCAAAGGGGGCAGCTTGGCAGACTGCAGCCTGGCTGGAAGTCCTTTTTTCCCGGAGGCTGCTTCGGCTCCGTGGGCGCTTTCGCCGGCATGGGCGCCTACATCCTCACCCGATCTACTCAGCCGAAGGAAGTCCACCATGGCATAGATGCCCAAAAACCCCAGCAAGACAACGTACACAACACTGATAAAAGTATCGCTCAACACCGGGTTGGTTTCATATAAGGTTCTGTTGATCACCCCACCGCCGGTTACACCCAGACCGGAGCCCACCACGAACGCCACCGCCAGTCCCACTGAAACGTTGCCCAGTTTTTTGTGAACCACGGTCCCCATGATCGCTTTGGCAAAAATGTGAAAGAGATCGGTACCAACAGCCAGAATGCCCTTAATGCCGGCGCTCATGAGTGCGGGTGTGATGATAAATCCGCCACCGGCTCCGATGGCACCGGTGATTAAACCGGCACAGAGACCAATGGCTATGGACACCGCAAAAATAAAGCCAGTATAATAAGCTGGACAGTATGCTTCTTTACCGCCCAGGATACTTGGGAGCTGTCCCGTAACGTCACCGGCAGCCAAAGCAATGGAGACCAACACCACGGGCGCCAGCATCAACCCCAGAATACGCCGTCTTTTCTTATCATGTATGATGTTCATTGAGGTCTCATAGTCCCATTTTGCATGGGCCACAGAGGCCGCCAGAAACATGTTATAGAGTAGCCTGACCCTTCTCATTTAATTCTACCTCCCACATGTGTTTTCATTTGAAAATTCCTAAGATCTGAATCACCAAAGAGCATTGTCTCCTCGAACGTTAATCCTCAAGCCCCCATCCACCTCAACTACTCCCATCGCCAGTCTCTACCACCTCCTTCATCTTTTTGATTTTCCGTCGCTGAAGCGACTTTTTTTGATAGGCATCTTGCAGCTTATATAAGAGCTCATCGATGTTCATGGGCTTCATCAAGTAGTCAAAGGCCCCAAGTTCCATTCCCTCAATTGCGACTTCCATGCTGGCATGCCCGGTCAGCATAATGACTTCTACCAGCGGATGGCTTTTTTTGATTCGCCTCAGTGTCTCTATGCCGTCCATTCCGGGCATCTTGACATCCAAAACCACCACATCGACGGACTCCTTAGCCAGCCACTCCAAAGCCTCTTCGCCGCTTTTTACCCCTTGAACCGCCAGATTTCTTTTCTTCAGCCTTTTCACAAGGGTTTCCAGAAACTCCAGTTCGTCATCCACCAGAAGGACGCTGAATGCATCCACTTGAATCACCTCCTTGCCTCGCAAGCTTGTCGAATCTTCTCGATCAATTCTTCCAGATCGCACGGCTTGGTAAGATAATCAAAAGCACCGAACTCCATTCCTTCTCTCGCCGCCTTTTCAGAACCATGACCGGTGAGCATGATCACGGGCATATCTGGAACCATTTTTTGTAAAATTTTAAGGACTTCGATCCCATCCATGTCTTCCATCTTCAGATCCAAAACCGCTGCATCAAAGTCCTGCTTGCGCAGAGCCTGAATTGCTTCGGAGCCGGAATAAGCCGGGGTAACGTGAATGTTTCTTTTGGCCATTCGCTTGACCAGCACATCCACATAGCCCTTCTCATCATCAACCAGGAGAAGCCGCTTGGGTTCCTTGAAAAACTTTTGTTCAGAGATCATGGTTTGACTTCCTAATCACCACGGCGCAAAGCGATTTCTTTCACCCGTGCTTCGACAATTTTTTGTTCATGTCTGCTTTTTTTTGCTTTGGCTTCAGCCACTTTGGCCAAAAGCTCATCCATATCGCAGGGTTTCATTAGGTAATCGAAGGCCCCCAGCTTCATGCCCTCGATGGCGGTTTCAACGGTGGCGTGCCCGGTTAGCATGATCACTTCCACCAGCGGGTATTTCTTTTTGATCTCTCTCAGAGTCTCAATTCCATCCATCCCGGGCATTTTGACATCCAAAACCACCACATCGATGTTGCTGTCCTGGACCAACTTCTCGAGCCCCTCATGACCACTGAAGGCGGCCTGGACGTTGAGATTTCTTTTCTTGAGCCGTCTCATCATGGCTTCTACGAATGGAACTTCATCATCGACTAAAAGAATCACAGCTGAAGTCATTTTTTCTCCTTCCAAATGTTTGATGTGCTGCCTAGCTATTACGCTTGGCGGAAGTAACTACCCGGTTTGAGTTTCCCCCTTTAGTAACTGACAGTTAGACACACATGACCCCGTGCTTTTGAAAAGTATCTGTTTTCATTGGCATTACAATTTGCCACCAACAACAGGGAGTCAGCGATTTGGTCCCCCCCTTTGCAAAGGGGGGTTAGGGGGGATTTGAAAAACGCGCTCCGAATCCTACAAGGTCTCATCTCCATTTGCAGATTCCTCGGGAGCGGGAACCATGACATGGAAAGTGGTCCCGAGCCCTACAGCACTGTTAACTGTGATCTCCCCTCCCATTTTCTTGATGATGCCGTAACAGATGGACAGTCCAAGACCTGTTCCTTTGCCGACGGGCTTAGTTGTGTAGAATGGATCGAAAATTCTCTGTAGGTTGGCTTTGGGGATACCCTGGCCGGTATCCGCCACGTCGACGATTACATAGTCATTTTCCATGCGTGTAGTGATCTCGATCTTGCCGCCTTTGTTGTCCATGGCGTCAATGGCGTTGTTGACGAGGTTTAGGAGAACCTGCTGCATCTCCGAGGGCGATACTGCAATAATGGGAATATCCGGCGTCAGATGCTTGATGATTTTGACATTGCTGTACTTGGCGGATTGTTCTGAGAGGCCTACAACCTCGTTGATCAGGTCATTGAGTGAGACCATTTTGAGCTTGGGATCGGTTTTTCGTGCGAAGCTCAACAACTTATGGGTAATTTCTTTGCATCGAACTCCCTGGGTTTTGATTTGCTTCAGAGCTCTTTTGAATTCGTCCAGGTTTTCACTCTGCTGCAAATCCTCTTCAGCCAATAAGTCTTCGATCCATCCGGCTTCCTCGACCATTATGGCCACCGGATTATTTATTTCGTGTGCGATTCCCGCCGCTAGTTCGCCCACAGAAGCCAGCTTGCCGGCCTCGATCACCTGTTCATTCATCATTTCCTTTTCGCGCTCTGCCTGAGCAAAGTGGTTGACCATTCTTTTGGATAGGACGTACGCAGTAAAGACAATGGTCAGTCCACCCAGCAGAACGATAATGAGAGCGATTCTCCGTGCCCGATAAAGTTGCGAGAATGCGTCGCTCTCCTCCTGTTGATAGACGAGAAACCAATCCCCGTCTTTGAGCGGCGTCATCACATAGATAAAAGGAACGCCCGCATTATCGGCGGCCCTGACGATCGTTACCGCACCCTCGGATTCGCGCGATCTCCATTGGTGATCAGTCGTCTCGACATAAGCCTCGCCAACCGCGATAAATTGCTTTTGAACGCTTTTCATAAGCCCCTGGAAAAACTCTTTGTTCATCGGAGCTTCCAGTCGCGGTTTAGTCTGAAATTCGCCGTTTCGATTGACAATGAAGGCAAGGCCGGTTCTGCCGATGTGGATATTTTCCACCAAATCGTTGAAGGCAACGAAATCGATCGTAGATCTCAGGATGTACTTCATCCCCTGCGATTCTCGCTGAACCGCAACAATAAAATGGGGCAATCCGCGCAATCCAAGAAACACGTCGCTGATGAAATAAGGATCCTGCATGGCTTTTTTGAACCACTCGGCTTGAGAATAATTGGCTTTCATCAACTGAAACGGTCCCGCGTACGCCATCTGTATTCCGTTTTGATCGACCACGCCCAGATCAACAAAGGCACCGCCGTAGTTTTCCTGAAACAGAGCCAGTTTTCTTTTTAAGAAAGATTCGTCGATCAATTGCTCGTAGCTGAAGGTTTCGGCCAAGACTCGGATATTGGCGAGTTTTTCGCCCAGGAAAACATCGATGTTCTGCCTGTGCTTCTGGACAAGCTCTTTGAGGTGAGCAATGACTTTTTCCTGATACGAGGTATGAAACTCATACCCGACGATGCCGCTCACCAGAACAAGGGGAGTAAAAGACACCAGTATTATGATCAACATCATGTTTCTACTGAGCGATTTATAAAAATCAGTGTAACTATCCATGGCGATACCTTTTAGCTCTCGTCCTCTAGCAGGCGGTTGCACGGTCCATCAGCCGATTCAAATCTGTATGGGTAGCTCTTTTTCAAGATGTCCAGAATCGCTGCCTTCAACACGTCCGTATTGCCCATTTTCTCCACGAATGATGCCTGTCCTCGGACGGCGGGATGACTCGCATATTCCGTCAAGAATGTGTGAATCACCACCGGCAACGGGGGATTGCGATCTTTCAGCCTTTGCAGCACGGCCAACCCTCCACCATAAGGAATTTCAAGATCAAGGATGAGCAGATCCGGGACTTCACCATCGATAATGCTCAGCAACTCTTTGTCATCCTTTGCCACTTGCACCCGATAGCCTTCGGAAATAAACTCCCGCCGAAGAAATTCCCGCACGTGACGATTTCGATCTGCGATGAGAATTTGAAATGAGCTCCCCATTAACCCTTCTCTTGATAAAAGTTCGACATCACCCAGAGGGCAAAGGCTGTGCCAAAGGCGGGAAAATCGATATGATTCTGCTAACAGCATGAAAACAAAAGAATTTGCATATCATTTTAGACTTGCCCGAACATTCAGAGGGAAGTATTTCTGTCAGTATTTTTTACAGAATGTAAAGGAGGTAAAAGAGAATGCGAACCCGGATTTTCTTACGAAGCCATTAATCTAGACAGGACGATCCGCCAATGTTGAATGCAAATAACGGACGCTGCACACAAGTAAGGAATAATTCAACCAAAAACCTATGCCTTTTTCGCATTGTAGACGGCTTATGTGAAGGTTTATCTTCTTTTTCCGGTTCCAGTCGCGCGGCCTTGATCTATGCCGAAAACACGACCGATCCTATTCGCATCTATGATCCTCAGAACCTCTTGCAAGGGCACCAGCCCAAGCTCAAAGAACTTTACCTAACCTCACAGATCTGGCGAGAAGATACTCCCTGGACTCCAGATGGGGAATTTTGCTGGCACCTTCAGCCAAAAAAAAATCTGGAACTTGCCGGGCTTATATCTTTTGGTGGAAGAACGCGGTCCATTTACTATCAGATGTGGTTCACTGAACACCACCCCGATATGTGTTCCATCGGCCCCACCGAAAGGTGGCTGGAGCATGCCGTGTGCCTGCTTGCACACGATTTTGCCAATCAGGATGCGGTATATTTGGGCAGCTCACGCTATGTAATCCGAGAATATAAGACTCATGCGGTACGGGACGATATTCGCGATCAATTGAACATTATGTTCGGCTGGGATACGCAGATCGAAGTCTACCCAATTTTGGACTCTGTCCTGGGAATTTCAAGAACACCGGAAGAGGGCGCCTGGCCCCGCGGAAAATTGGTTTGCATCGAGCCGAGCGAACTCCACAAGGTCAATTACTTAATCCGCTTTCCATCACTGGAGCAGCCAAACCTGAGAAACTTCAAGCATGTCAGGAAACTCTTGATCGCGGTTGAGGATTCCGAACGTGTACTGGTGGCAGACGGAAAAAGCATCGTAGGAATCGCATCCGGAAAGATGCCGGACTGCCGCATCAGCGCCGATTTCAGAGGTGGCTATGGATTTCTGAAACTTGCCGGCGAACTCGTGTGCAGCTTTTCGGACGGCAGCTTTCACTCCACCAACCGCAAGCCCAAACTTGTGGAGTTGGAAGAAGCCTTGCTGGAAACCCCCATCGATCCTTCCCATAGAGACAGTCTGTTCCAGGTTGTATCGAGCATAGTCCATCAAACCAGCGAATTGAAGCAGGGTTGCACCATAGTGATAGACTTAAACTATCAGCCCTTGGTGACATCCGGCCAAAAGCTCGAACGTCCGATAGATCTCCTTCAAACAGATCTGTTTGAACTATCCAAAGCTCTGGCAAACATTGACGGCGCATTGCATATTCGTGCCGATTTAAAATTGCATGCTTTCGCCTGCTTGCTGGACGGCCGGGCCATTGTGGGTGAAGATCGCGCTAGGGGCGCACGTTTCAATTCGGCACTAAGATTCACTGCACAGAATGAGAATGTAGTTGTGGTGGTGGTTTCTTCGGACAGGCGTATTTCGGTTCTGCAGGGGGGCGTTGAACTGACAGCCCAGTGCGAATGGAAACCCTTTTCGGAATTCGCAACGCTGCCTCCAACATTGGAACAATGGTTGGAGAGAGAAAAATAATCTGCACTTCCTTCTTGTCAGGTTTTAGTCGAGATCTTTGCGAGAAGCTTTCAACACTTGGAATTTGTCTGAAAATTGTCATTTCGAACCGAAGGCGAGAATTTTTTTGGGAAAGAGTGACTCGTTGTGGCTGATAAGTCATGGAAGTCTGTATAGAACTCCACCCCGACTTATCGGCTAACCTCGGATCGAGGTCCTGGGCAGACTCCGTCATCAAGGCTTCTTTTTCAACCTTAGCAATTATATCTGCGTCTCGAGGGATTGAAATCCACTGCTCTGAGTCTCATATTTACGCAGGAGGGCGAGTTGGTGGATTGTCTTTGTTTATCTTTATTGCAACTGACAATGGCTAAGAGAAATTGGCTGTGAACCGCTTTGAATAATACGAGGATTCAAATGATTCGATATTTTTCAAGCCTTCGCGTTCGATTACTCGCGCTTGTTTTGCTGGCAGTCTTGCCCTTGCTGGCTTTAACGCTCTATTCCGGCATCGAACAGAAACAGCAGCAAACCGCGCGGGTTGAAGATGAAGCTCTGCGCTTGGCCTTAAGCATCTCATCGGATCAACAGTCCTTAATTGACAGTACTCACCAACTGCTCATGGCGATTGCTCAAGTGCCATCGCTGCGTCAACATAACATGCAAGTGTGCAGAACGCTTTTCATCGATCTTCTGAAACTGTATCCGATCTATTCCAATCTGGCGGCCTTCGACCTCGACGGGATAGCCTTCTGCAGCGCACTCGGCAAAGAATCAATTGATCCTGCCCGCTGCTCCTGGTTCAAGCAAGTTCAGCAGACCCATGCTTTTGTCGTTGGTGGCTACGAGATCACCGAGGGCACGCATAAAGCCGCTTTGGTATGCGCTCAACCCGTCCTGGACGACCTCGGGAATCTCCAAGCCGTGGTCACTGCGCCTCTCGACCTTCACTGGCTAAAGCAACTGACCGGCGACTTCCCCCCGGGAACAGAAGTATTCGCAATCGACCGCAACGGGAATATTCTGAGTATGCTGCCCGAAGGGGAAAAACCTGCAGATATCAGCGTTCTTTTCAAGTCCATCCTGGCTCGCAGGCAAGGAACCCTGGAGACTTCGGCACCAGATAGAGTTCGCCGCCTTTATGCATTCACCCCGCTGGGTACCAAGCAGAATACGGGAGCCTATGTAGCCCTTGGTATTCCTTCAAAACTCGCCTACGCAGAAGCCAACAAAAATATGGTGCGCAACCTGATAGCTTTGAGCATTCTGGCTATTCTTGCAGTTGCTGCCGCGTGGTTTGGCGGAGATATATTTATACTGCGTAAAGTCAAGAGGCTGGTCGGTATGACGGAACAGGTTGCAGGCGGGGATCTCAGCGCTCGTACCCATCTCAGCGGTGAAGGGGAATTGAATCATTTGGGGCGCGCCTTTGACCAAATGGCTGACAAACTTGAACAGCGAGAACAGGAGCGCAAACAGGCGGAGGAGGAAATTCGAAACAGCGCGGAAAAGGTCAAACTGTTTGCCTACTCCGTATCCCATGATCTAAAAAGCCCCGCCATCGGCATCTACGGACTTACAAAGCTCCTTAATAATCAATACCAGAACATTCTCGATCAAAAGGGAAGGACGTATTGTGAGCAAATTCTGAGAGCCTCCGAGCAAATTGCCGCGTTAGTTGAGAAAATTAACATTTACATCTCCACCAAAGAGGACCAGCTTTGTTTTCAGGTCATCGACTTGAAAGAGCTGCTGCAGATGGTCAGGGAAGAATTTTCGACCCAACTGGACATTCGCCGGATCAATTGGATAGTGCCAGACAGCAGAGCAAAGTTAATTGCGGACCGATTATGTTTACTGCGGGTATTTCGAAACCTGATCGACAACGCCCTGAAATATGGCGCCGACAAGCTGAGTGAGATCAGGATAGGATATGAACAGACGGAAGACTTCCATGTTTTATCGGTGAAGGATAATGGCATCGGTATAAGAAAGGAAGATTCGGAAAAGATCTTTGGTTTGTTCCAACGGCATGAAACCTCCAAGGGCGTCGAAGGTGCGGGACTCGGACTGGCCATAGTAAAGGAGATAGCGGAGCAACACGACGGCAGAGCATGGGTGGAGCCAGTCCCAACCGGAGGAACCGCTTTTTTCATATCGCTTTCGAAGGATCTGGGCAGCAATCTATCCGACAGCACACATCTATAGCTTCTAACAAATAGATTTTGGATTCCAAGTAGGCGGGGTTGAGGTACGAAACAGAGCAAAATAGGCGTTGGGTTTCGTACCTCAACCCAACCTACATTAACCAGATAAGCTTGGAAGCTATAGTGCAGCCGGCTGAAAACTCCCTCTCCCCGGACGGCAATGCTGCCGAATTAGTGGAACGTTTCCCCCCTTTCGTATAAAGCTGACAGTTAGACACACATGACCCCGTGCTTTTGAAAAGTATCTGTTTTCATTGGCATTACAATTTGCCACCAACAACAGGGAGTCAGCGATTTGGTCCCCCCCTTGTGCAAAGGGGGGTTAGGGGGGATTTTTTAACATGCCGATTCTTACTAACTATTCAACTTGGTCGGTCGTTTCCTTAAACGAAGCGGGATTCAAGTCATATTTGCGAAGCAGTTTGTAGAACTCGGCCCTGTATCTTCCCGCCAGGGTAGCCGCTCGCGATACATTGCCATGAGTGGCCGTTAGAACCTGGACCACGTACGCTCGCTCGAATTCCTCACGGGCTTTATTAAAGGGCAGCAACTTCGATTGTCGCGGTGCAACGTTTTGCTCGCCGAGGAGCAAGTGCTCCGGCAGGATGAGTCCATCCACGGCAAGAGCGACCGACCTTTCAACCACATTGGCCAATTCTCGCACGTTGCCGGGCCATCGATGCAGCATAAGCTGCTGCATGGTTTGGGGTGAAAAACCTTGAATCGATTTATTCATCTCACGATTGAAATGCCGCAAAAAATGTTGAGCCAGTAAAGGAATGTCTTCCGGCCGTTCGCGCAAAGGAGGCAAATAGACCGGAATCACATGTATCCGATAATAGAGATCCTCGCGGAATTTACCTTCGCTGATCGCTTTGCCCAAATCCTGATTGGTGGCGGCAATGAATCTTATGTTCACGCGATTCGGCTGAACCGAGCCAACCGGGTAAAACTCCTGTTCTTGAAGCACCCGCAAAAGCTTTACCTGAAGCGCTGGGGAGAGCTCAGCAATCTCATCCATGAAAAGAGTTCCCTCATCCGCTTGCTGTAGCAGGCCCTTTTTGTTTTGGTCCGCTCCGGTGAAGGCTCCTTTTACATGGCCGAACAACTCATTCTCGAGCAAACCCTCCGGGATTGCTCCACAGTTGATGGCAACGAAATGTCGGTCCGATCGATTGCTGGCGAGATGAATTGTCTTAGCGATCAATTCTTTGCCGGTTCCACTTTCCCCATACAGGCAGATCGTTGAGTCGGTAGCAGCGATTTGCGACACTTGTCCCAGCACCCGCTGCATTTTTTCGCTGGAAGCGATAATGTTCTCGAAGTCAAACCGTTCCTTGATAAGCGAACGCAACCGATCCAATTCTACTCTGAGCCTACCGACTTCAAGGGCTTTCTCGATGCTATGCAGCAGACTTTTCGCTTCAAACGGTTTCGTCAAATAATCATAAGCGCCTTTTTTGGTTGCTTCCACCGCACTGGCAATACTCGCATAGGCCGTAAGGATAATTACGGGAAGAGACGGTTGGATCTGCACAAGCCTCTCCATGAGGGAGATGCCATCTGTGCCCTCCAACTTAAGGTCCAGGACGGCGACGTCAAAGACTTTCTGCTGAGCAAGGCCGATAGCCTCATCGCCTTCTCCAGCTAAACTGACATCATAGCCTGCCGCCGCCAGGCGGGTTTTCATCAGGGTTAGAAGGCCGGTGTCGTCATCTACTACAAGAATCTTTTCGTCTGCCATAAATAAACCTAGTAAAGTACTTCCCTTTCTTTTTGACCCATTTCCACATCAATATCGCGCGAGCGCTTCATCCGGTCTCGCAGTTCACTGATGGTTGCATTCTTGGATTTTATGGTGGCGTTCTTGGATTTGACCTGGCCCTTCAGTTCGCGTTGTTTTTTGTCCAGAGTTACATTTTCAGTGAGTAAGTCCATCCATACAAGGGATTCGTAAGCCTGGGGGCTTTTGGGGTATTCTTTGACGATTTTTGCAAAATACTTGAGGGCCTTGGGTCTGTCATAATAAGGGCTTTGGGAATACGCGTACAAAAAACCGATGTTGAACAAGGGCACTTCACACCGGCCTTGGGTCTGACACGTTGAGAGCAACAGGTCGTTTTCTTTAAGAAAACTGTCATAATCTTTAGTTTCCATAACCTGCTGCGGCGTGAACACCGGTTCACACTCGCCCTTTTTGCCCAAGGAAGCACAACCGCTCAGGTAGACGGCAGAACAAAATACAAATGCAGTCGCCAGAAGAAAGATCTTTGGCCGACACATCAGTTTAGTCTGAATCAAGGGCGAATCCATTGACCTTTTGCATCCTGTTTTTCAATAACCGACATCGATTAATGCAGTTCGAGGAAATGCTACTATAAAAGTAGAACCCTTTCCCAATTCAGTTTCCACCCAAATTTTCCCTTGATGATCTTCCACGATATGACGGGCGAGGGCCAGTCCCAGTCCGGTCCCCTGCCTGCTTTTACCGCTTGTTCGTGAACTCTGGTAAAAGCGTTCGAATACTTTCTGGGAATCCTCGGAGTCTATGCCGTCTCCGCTGTCGGAAACACGCACCTCAATTGGATGAGATCCGTTTATTTCATCCTTGAATGAAACTTTGATCCTTATTTTGCCTCCTTCGGGAGTAAACTTAAGCGCATTGCTCAGGAGATTGTCAACTACTTGTTGAACCCTTCCTTCATCAACCAGGAGAACAGGGATATTTTCATCCAGCGTCGTGTGCAAATCTATGCCCCTTTTACGGGCTATCAACTCGACGGATTCCACGCTTCGGTTAACCAATGCAGCGAGATCGCATGGAACAAATTGGTATTCCATCATTCCCGCATCCATTTTGGTAAGATCGAGGATCGAACAAATACTCTGATAAAGCCTATCGCTGTTAGTACTCATAACTTCGATTATTTGCCGTTGAGAAGTTGAAAGCCGGCCCGGGATCTCCTCCAGCAAAAGAGCCGCCCCTTCTCTCATGGCGGTAAGCGGAGTCCTTAATTCGTGTGAAACATGGGAGATAAAATCGGCCTTCATCTGATCCAGTTCAGCCAGTTTAGCAGCCATCCAGTTAAAGTCCTCGGCCAGTTGCTTCACTTCCTGAGGCGCTTTGATGTCAATGAATCGGCCGAACTCGCCTTCACCAATCTGGCGCATCTCTTGCGCCAGCTTTTTCAATGGACGGGTCACGCTGCGCGCATGCAAGTAGGCAAGCATCATTGCCGCCGTTAATCCCCCCAAGGTTAGCCAGGCCATCAGAGTCGCTGCGGACTGAGCACGATCGCGGCCGGCGGAAGTTTTGCCTGCGATCAGGTCTTCTCGAATTCGAATGAGCTCGTCGGCGGTTGCAAGAATTCCGTCGCTGATCTGCGGACCCTTTACCTGCCACATCTTCTCATCGGAGGAAGCCAATTCGAACTGATACGTGTATTGGCTGTGTAGAATTCTGATACTCTCGATCAAACCTTTCTCGGTCGGCGAGTCGACCAAGTTGTCGATTGTATCCAGAGAATCCTCAAAGTCTCGGTTTCCTTGCTGAAAGGAAGCATAGAAAGCAGTATCCTGCAGCAGAAGGAATTTTTTTGCATCGCGCATCTGTGTGAGAAATATTTTCTGAAGACTTTTTTCTGCCTCGATGCAGGTCGAATCAACCGCAACAATCGTGCTGCTGAGGTGAGCAAGTCGGTTGAGTTCTACCAGTGCGTATAGACTTAAGGCCAGGATCAAAGCGATCAGTGCACTTTGCACTGCAACAACGCGCCAAAATATGGACATTCGCATGGTTATTATCGGTCCGCCAATGATTATCGTTTTCGAGCTGTCCTATTCTTTATTCGATGCACTCCCAACAAGTCAAGCCTTTAAGCCATTGAGCATTCACGGTGACAGTGAGTTTTGCTTTTATGGATTCGAAAAGTTTTGACTTCTACTTTAAAGATGAATATATTATTAGCCGTATCTAAATTTAAATTTCCCCTTCACATCCACCAAACGGTCAAAGGTTGAATAAACTTTGGAGCTGTATCCAATGACTGTGGGTGTTATTTATTTTTTGCTTTTGACTCACCTATTTTCTCCAGCATTCGAAGACGTTCGTTGTTTTGACTTCAGTCCCTGCCCGATGCCCGTCAAGCCATATTACAAAACGGTTTATGGTCTTTCGCAGGTTCTGTTGTGCAGGGATTATTTCAGTTTGAAACATGCCTGCTCCTTAATATAAGGAGATTAAATTAAAGCCAGACGGTTGGCATGCCCACATAAAATATTCATATTTCAAAAAGTTATCTGTTACTTTGTAACAACCCATATGGAACTTTAGACCTGTTAAAAAGTTTTCAGTTTGGAACAATTAAAAAGGAGGAGAACATGAGCAAGGCGACAAACATTAAGAAATTCGCCCTCTTGATCGGTTTTTTTGCAGCCGCTGTGTTTATTGGGTTGAATGCCGTTCCCCTTGCGGCTGCGGATACGCCTCTGCTGCAGCCCCCCCCTTGGTCCGTGGGGGATTGGTGGACCGTGGAGTGCCAGGTTTATGACGCCTCTCCTATGATGCCGGGCCTAAAACCTGGCTGGCGGGACAAGCAGAGCTGGAAATTCAGTGTCGAGGGCGAGGAAGAATTCAACGGTCAACCGCATTTTGTCTTGATGGTGGAACCCATTGAAAATAATACCTGCCCTTACAGTTTTCGCTATTTTTTGCGTAAGCCGGATGGCTTCGTTTCGCGTTTTGACATGATTCACCCGGAGGGCTCTCGCGGACGCGGATTCAAAGCAGGCACGGTAACAAAAACCTTTACCGGAGCTCCAGCAGCCCCCTATGCATCAGCCTCTTTTCCGACATTACCCATGGTTGTCCCCATCTTCGGCACTCGAAGCACCGAAGCAGCGGAGAGCTCTACAGCGCACCCGGCAGCTTTCGGCAGAACTTCCCAAACGGTTGAAAAAATATCCCCAGCTGCCCTTATGAATAAAGCCGAAGCCGCTCTGGTGGATTCAGTGGGAAAATACCGCCTGGAAGGAGAGGCAGCACTGGTCAGAATCACCAGGGGCAGTTCGGTGACAGACAGCCAATACTGGTCCGCGGAGCTCCCCTGGTGCGTCTACGGTGAGCAACAGGACGGGCAGGATCTCACGCGGCGCTACTGGTTAAGGGGCACGAGCAAGAAATGACATTCAAGCATAAGGGGATGGCTATGAGGCGGAACATAAGATTTGGTGGAATTGGTTTTATGCGCATGGTGCTGTTGAGCATCATGGTTTTTGGATTATGTTTTACAACCGTTCAAAGTTATGCAGAAATCGTTCAGGACTCAGGTGAACTTTCAGGCGAACCTGCTGCCATTCCGGAAAGTACAAACCCCACACCTGAAGCTTCCGGAAGCCGAATATGGCATTGCTGGTACTGGCCCTATGTCGATTACCTGGACCCTAATTTATTCGATAATAATGAAGCTATGGATCGATACGACGCTGTTTCGGGGGCCAACTCGCAAGACTGGGAGTACTATTACCATGGACCAGGGGGCAATCCGGATGCAGAAGGCTGGTGGGGACACTGCCACGCATGGTCCGGCGCGGCATGCTGGGAGCGCCAACCTATTTCGTCGAAAGATGTCGGCGGCGTTCCGTTTCGAGTGCGGGACCTGAAGGGCCTATTGGTCGAAATGTACTTTACCTGTGCTGATGGCACCAAGTACGAGTTGTATTCATCCAAACCCAGTCCCGGGTTGTTTATGTTGTATCTTAAAAGCGAAATCGGCAACTACAACTCGATGCACGGTGAGTCGATGGGTTTCGTGGGTGAACTGTATTACGGATCTGAGGTCTGGAACTATCCCGTATACAAGTACAACTGGTATGGTGAAGGGAACGCCACCAGTGGCTACAGCGGCTATGTCGAGATTTGGGCGGGCAATGACGGAGACCCCGCTTTTGCTGATATGACCTCGTTGGAAGACGGTGATGCGGCCTATTTCAAGTACTATTGGTCGGGTGTCACTTTTACTGATGGTATTCCCTCGGACTCAGGAACCTGGGAGGGCAGCGGCCCCCATCATCGTCCGGACGCCATCTGGCGACCTTATTACGCCGATAAATGGACAACGTACGTTGAGAATTCACAACTGAGCGACCAATATTTGGCGGCAATCCTTGAAGATGGGGGTTCCGGTACCTTCTCGGATGTCCCGTCAGACTATTGGGCGAAGTCTTGGATTGAGAAGATTTATCAGGCGGGAATCACGCAAGGGTGTGGTGGAGGCAAGTACTGCCCGGACAATTATGTGACCCGAGCAGAAATGGCCAAGTTTTTGCTCAAGAGCATGTATGGTCCAAATTTTGAACCAATGAACCCTTACAAAGGTTACTTTTACGATGTGCCTTTCGGCTATTGGGCGGCTTATTACATAGAGCAGCTTTACGATGAGGGTATTACAGGGGGTTGCGGAACCGGTTATTTTTGTCCAGACAACTTCGTAACCAGGGCACAGATGGCAAAATTCCTTTTGAAGGTATTGCATGGGGCTAGCTATGAACCAATGAACCCTTACAAAGGTTACTTTTACGATGTGCCTTTCGGCTATTGGGCGGCTTATTACATAGAGCAGCTTTACGATGAGGGTATTACAGGGGGTTGCGGAACCGGTTATTTTTGTCCAGACAACTTCGTAACCAGGGCACAGATGGCAAAATTCCTCACTAATGTCTTCGGCCTCTAAAAAAGGGCCATCCGCATCAGGAGGCTTTCAAAAGAGCCTTCAAAGGCAGTGTGGAAGAGCATTCTGGCTCATGCTTCCGGATGACGCCTAAAGACAGCTAACTAAAAATCTTAAATAATTGAGGGGGGGTCCCATGAAAAAAGCTATTTCGGTCATCTTACTGGCTGCTGGCTTAGCCCTGTTTATGGGCGTTTATGCAGCATCTAATGCCGCTCGGTCCTCGACAGACATGATGAATGATACGCTCACGGCCGCTCCTTCGATGCTGCAACTGGCACAATGGCAGGGACAACAGCGCCAATGGTCGCAGAATCAACAAAGACAGCAGCAGGCGCAGCAACCACAATGGTCTCAGCAGCAACAGAGGCAGGGACAACAACAGCAGTATCAGCAACCGCAATATCAAGGACAAACGGGTCAACAGCAGTGGCAGCCACCTGCCAAGGGCCAACCCGTTGATTATCAAAAACAACAAGGACAACAACAGGGCCAACAGCAGCAACAGCCCCAATACCAAGGGCAAACGGGTCAGAAGCAGTGGCAGCCCCCCACCAAGGGCCAACCAACAGGATATCAAGGCCAAAGGACACAGCAACAAGGATACCAGAGCCAACCGCAACAAGTGCAGGGACAAACCGGCCAAAAACAATGGCAGCCGCCCACGAAGGGCCAGCCAACTGGATATCAAGGCCAAACAACACAGCAACAGGGATACCAGAGACAACCGCAACAAGTGCAGGGACAAAAAGGCCAACCCGTGGATTACCATAAACAACAGGGTCAACAGCAGGGCCAACAACAATGGCAGGGACAGAGACAGCAAGGGCAAACCGGCCAAAAGCAATGGCAGCCGCCCACGAAGGGCCAGCCGACAGAATATCAGGGCCAAAGAACACAGCAACAAGGATACCAGAGACAACCGCAACAAGTGCAGGGACAAACTGGCCAAAAGCAGTGGCAGCCGCCCCCAAAGGGTCAGACACAACAGCAAGGTCAACAACAATGGCAGGGACAGAGGCAGCAAGGGCAAACCGGCCAAAAGCAATGGCAGCCCCCTCCAAAAGGCCAGCCAACAGGATATCAAGCCCAAACAACACAGCAACAGGGATACCAAAGGCAACCGCAACAAGTGCAGGGACAAAAAGGCCAAAAGCAGTGGCAGCCGCCTCCAAAAGGCCAGCCGATACAACAGCAAGTTCCAAAGGGGCAACAACAAATGCAGCAGCAGAACGTGCCACGTAAGTACTAATAATTGCATCCGGGTAGATTCAGCTCCGGTCCGGATCAGGGGCGGAACTTGAGCACAAGCCTGGTTGGCTTTTGAATATTTGCACCTGCGCTACAGTGAAAATGGGACAGTGGTATTTTCCGAATCCCTTATGCTTTTGGCAAAAAACGAAAAGAGGAGTGATGAGCATGAAAAAATTTAAGTCGCCGACTATCAAATGGAGCAAGATGATCGTGACCTGCCTGTTCGTTTCATGCTTGTTCGCCTGGGGATGTGCCACCATGCCCAATCAGCCGGTTGCCAAAGTGACCAGTGGCCAGGCGCAATCCATGGCAGATGCCCAAATGCAGAAGTATCTCGGCCCCAAGGCCAGAGTTGCAGTGGGTGACTTCCAGGTAAAGGCGGCGGGAGCAACAATGGCCGTAGGAGATGGGCTGAGAGAAATGCTGGTCACCGGACTGTTCAACACCAACCGCTTTATTGTTCTGGAACGCCAGGCCATTCAAGATGTCATGCTGGAACAGGATATGGGCGCCAGCGGACGCGTCAAGCCGGGGACGGCGGCTCCTACCGGCCAGATTGAGGGAGCTGAGCTCCTTGTCTACGGAGTTCTTTCCGAATTTCAAGTAAACGCCTCGGGCGGAGGAATTAACCTTGGATTTTCCGCAATTCCCCTAGGCTTGGGAGGCGGGTCCAAAAATGCCCATATGGCCATCGATCTCAGGGTGGTGGATACAGCTACTGGTCGGATTCTTCAAGCTTCAAGGGTGGAGGGAAAGGCGACTGACTACTCAGTAAACCTCTCAACTTTCATCGACGGGGGCGGCATAGGAATGCCGGTTTCCCTTGGAGCCTACTCCAACACTCCAATGGAAAAAGCCATTCGGGTGTGCATCGATAGAGCCGTGCAGGATCTTTGCCAAAAAACTCCAACCCAGTATTTTCATTACCAATAAAACAGTGCGTTTGTGTTCGCGGACACTGAGCTAAATAATCAACGAATACATCCGGTCGGGAACAAGTACGCAGATAGAATTCCCCCCCTTTAGGGAAAAGGGGGCTACGGGGACCTTGAATCGCTCCATAACTGAATAAAGACTTCCGCCCGGCTCATCCGATACACGGGAGAAAAGAAAATACGAGAAAAAATGCAGCAGCGTTTTCTTTTCTCCCGTGCTTTGCAAACCCTGACCCAAAATAGTGAATTTGAGGGGCATGCAAGGCTTTGATGGATATTTGGATGCGCGTTTGAACAAGGGACGTGCGGAGAGGAAGCCATGAAGGGAGTCAATTTGGCAAAGACACTGTTGATTTTTCTGATCGCTGTAACATTTTCACTGCCATCCCTGAGTATGAAAGGGAAAAAAGACCATTCAGCCTGCACTTATTTTCAGGCTAAACACAATTATCTGGCTGCTGAACGAGAGTGGTCATTCCCGAATACGGTCTTGGGGTTGAAGTTCCTGGAGCTTTTTAACTCCACGGCAGTTGCACAACAAGGTCCACCCGTAAACGCGGGACAGGATGTCTATAATCGACAGGTTGACAGGGAAATGAGAAGGAACATGGAAGTACAGAACCGCACCCAAACAGACGTGGAGCGCGCTTGGGCAGGTGGGTATTTTGGTCAGCCTTATCAGCCTTACCCGTATTCACCGTGTCCACCGTTCACTCCCTACCCGCCCTACCCCTATTGTCCTTATTACGGCAAATAATGGTCATGAACGTGTTCGATCCACACGCGGCAAAAACAGCACATTTCACATACGAACTATAAGTTTGGATTCTTACACGTTTAGTCTTGGAGATCATCTTCCACAATCTATGCATGCCTGATTTTATTGAGTTTTCAGAACCGGAATTCAGGAGTCTATGCTCGGACCAGGCTCCTAGCGCGCCTTCCCTGCTATGATTTTATCCAGAAATTCCTCAAAGAGATCCGGATTGACCTGGCGCATTTCTCTCCTGACGTCGATCAAATCAATCTTTTTTACGAGTTTGAAACTTTCCTCATTCTCGCAGAGAATGATGCCTCTCAAGAAAAGTTTGGCCTGCAACAACGGATTTTGTTTCCTCGATAAGGACTTGCGTAGGGCGAGGTATTCGTTCACCATCTCCTTCACCCCTGCATGCAGCCCGATCACTTTGCGTTCAAATAACCCATCAATGCGTGCATGACTGGGCAACCATTCTACCGTCAATTGCTTATCGAAACCGTATTCGAGCAGAAGCTCCTCTTTGAACTCTTTAAGTTCTTCATCCTTCAAGTGGCGCCAGTCCATACCTGCAGGATCTATGAGGCAGGCCTCACGGTAACTCTGCCGTGCGGTTCTTTTGTCTCCTCGCAGCAGGTAAGCATCTCCCAGGTAGCCGTACACTGCGGCATTGTTTGGATCTTTCAAAATGCAAGCCTGTAGACTTTGAATTGCATGTTCAAGCTGTCCCGTCTGTAGCAATAGATAGCCCATGGGAATATCATCTGAAACGAAAGGTATGTCGGCCAAACCAAACCGTTCTGCCTCCCGTAGAATTTTTTCAAAAAATGCGGGCTTTATATTCTGGACGCTGGGCTCCTGAGCCGCTCCGATGGATGCAAGATGATCCTCCAAAGCGCGCCAAAGATTACACAACTGGGCCAGCCTGTCGCGATCCTCAGCAGGTGCAGTCCGGAACCCGTCACGCAGGAACTCGGCTATAGCTATTTTCGATGCTACGTCGTAACCTTTGGGAAAAAGGCTCCTGTGTCGTTGGAAGAGTTCGATTGCCTTGTCCAGGTGCAGTTTCTTGAGCGCCTGTATGCCCTCGTTGATCAAAGGCATATCCTTTTGGGCAAAAAGAGAAAGCTGTCTGATCTGAGGTTGCTGCTCATGTTTACCGGAGACTTCAGTGGGAGTCTCAGATGCAGTGTTTATTGATGCCCCATCGAGCTTTTGCTCTGCCCGAAGCATCGAACGGACGTCACCCGGACTGACACCCGTAATTCGCGATGCTGCCTTGACACCGCCAAACTCCTTTGCCAACCGGGTGCACCATTTTTCGAAAGCCAAGGTATAATCAGAGTCTTCACCAGCCCATGGGGCGTGGAGAGTCTGTTTACCGTGCTTTGGACAAGCCACAATAGGCAGTGCTGCATGCAGGTAGGTCCGCATCCTGCAAGTATCAAGGTGACGCCAGGATTTTGTTCCGCCCAAACCTGAAACCTTAACCACATCTCCGCACACTTGACAGCCCAGCCGATCGGTGGCGCTATGCTCAAGATGAACTTCGACCTTGTCCGCTTCATTATGGATGACAACGGTCTTTACATTCCATGCCGGCTTGAGGTTTAATAACCGGTGATAAAGCTCCTCGACTTCCATTTTCTTTTTGATCCCCCGCAGATTTGTTCACCTGACAAAATTGTGTTTTGATGCCATTGTCCCATTTCTCAGCAGCGTAGTGCTTCAGCCCTACCAGCCCATTCAGGGCTGAAGCACTACGCTACTACCATGGCTGGTATATTTGTTTTTTCCGAGGCCCCAACCTTATCGATTTTGCTTTATACCTTGTCAATTTCTATCTTCATACAGTGATCCAGAAGCAAAGCGCAACGGTTCTGTGAAAAGATGTTGCATCATTTACAGAAAAGTTGGAGGTCATGGGCCCGTTCAAGTTCCTCGCATGAGCCGGCCCAAAAGGAAGATCCGCTGTTTGGAGGTTTGATGGAAACAGATCCACGCATGGAACGCCGCATCGGACTATTTGGAGCGACCAGTGTCGGCGTAGGTGCGATTGTTGGCGGCGGCATCCTGGCTCTTGCCGGAGTCGCCTTCGCGGTCACCGGTCCCAGTGCCATTTTGGCTTTTGGGCTGAATGGATGCATTGCTATACTGACCGCACTGAGTTTTGCGGAAATGTCGGCGGCATTCCCTGAGTCCGGGGGCACCTACACATTTTCCAAGAAAGTGCTCTCCGTCCGCACGGCTTTCCTGGTCGGCTGGGTCGTCTGGTTTGCTTCGATTGTCGCCGCCGCACTTTATGCCGTAGGTTTTGCATCTTTTGCTGTAATTCTTCTCAAACACATTTGGCCGGCCAAATCCGTCGAACTGCCGCTATGGTTCTCCAGATCGACAGGTGTAACTATTTTGGCGCTGTTGCCAACCATTTATTACACTTTTAAGCTGACTCACCGAACCGGGGGCGGCGGAGCATGGATGAATATCCTTAAAGTGGTCGTGTTCGGCGTTCTTATCATCGGCGGGCTATGGGCCATTGCCGGCGAGTCCGGAACTGATTTGAAGGCCGACCTTACTCCCTTCTTTTCCAGAGGACTGCCTGGGTTATTTCAGGCCATGGGGTACAGTTTCATTGCAATGCAGGGCTTTGACCTTATTGCCGCAGTTGCAGGAGAAGTCAAAGATCCGGCTCGAAACATCCCCCGATCCATGCTCTTGTCGTTGGGAATAGCGCTGACAATTTATCTGCCTCTCCTGCTCATGGTTTCTACCGTTGGCATGAATCCGGGGCAACACATCACGACGGTCAGCGCCTACCAGCCCGAAGCGATTGTTGCCGTGGCCGCACACAATTATCTTGGCGAGTTCGGCTACTGGCTGGTGCTGGCAGCAGCAATTCTTTCGATGCTCTCTGCCCTCTCGGCCAATCTTTTCGCAGCATCTCGCGTAGCCCTTGCCATGTCGTGGGATCGAACTCTGCCCCGGCATCTGGAAGCCATCAGCCGGCGCTATGGAACGCCTGTCAAATCAGTGCTGACCACCTTTTTTATTGTTACTGCCATCATCATCATTGTTCCGGACATTGCAGTAGCCGGTGCAGCATCGAGTCTGATTTTCCTGGTCACCTTCGCATTATGTCATTTGATCAACATACTCTTTCGCAAACGAAACTCATTCAGGCTCTCTTTCAAATTACCTTATTACCCCCTGGTACCGAGCCTGGGCCTGCTGGCATGTTTGTCCCTCGCTATTTTTCAGGGAATCTCCGTTCCTTCCGCCGGAGTCATCGCAGCTTCCTGGCTTTTTATCGGCGGAACTCTTTATGTGGCGTTGTTTGCCCGCAGAGCTCGGGTTGTTGATGCCGTCACGGAAGCCACCGATCCTCGCGTCCTTCTGTTGCGGGGAAGAAGCCCGCTGGTCCTGGTTCCCATTGTGAATCCCGCCAACGCAGAAGCCATGGTGGCAGTGGCAAACACCCTTGCACCGCCCAACATCGGCCGAGTCATGCTGCTTTCGGTCGTCACCGAGCTCTATTCGGTAAAGCCCGATGAAGTCTCGAAGCAGGTTTTTGGTGCTCAGGAAGTCTTAAGGGAGTCGCTCATTGCTTCTTTTTCCGTCGGTTTATTTCCCGAAGCCCTGACAACCGTGGCTCCGCAACCATGGGATGAAATCAGCCGAGTGGCGCGCACACACCGCTGTGAAAGTCTGCTGGTAGGCCTGAGTCGATTTCAAGAAGACGCCATCGGAAATCAGCTGGAGGACCTGATGAACAGCGTCGCCTGCGATGTGGTCGTGTTGCGCGCACCGGAACATTGGAAGCTGTCCGAAATAAATCGTGTTCTGGTGCCTGTGGGAGGCAAGGATATTCACGATCAATTGAGAGCTCGACTTCTAGCAAGTCTTTGGCGAAACAACATTCGCCAAATTTCATTTCTGCGTATTTTAGAAGGGAAAGTGAAAGCTCAGGCCATGGAGAAAATTCGGGTTAAGTTAACTCGAATTGCACGCGAAGAGGTACCGGGCACACCGGAAGTGGTGGTTGTTCAGAGTGACGATGTTTTCGAGACAATAATAGAGCATGCAACGGAAAGCGACCTGGTTATTCTAGGTCTGCAGCGTCTAAAAGATGGCAGAAGGGTTTTTGGCGAGCTTGCTCTTCGGGTTGCGCGAGAGACGCATTGCGCCATCATTATGATCAGTCACTGGATCTGATTCCCAGTAGGCGACGGGTTTCTTAATGATGTCGGATACCGGCTCTGAGGCCGGAATGCAATGATTCGCCCTTCTACAGCCAGGGGAGTCTTGAAATGCTCTTCAGGTCGTGCCTTCATTCCGGCTTCTGACTTCCGAATTCTGGATTCTCTAAATGATGGAATTTCAAATATCTTTGGCTAGGTTTTTAGATGCTTCCTTAGAAACAAATATCCGCTCAGAGCTGCGGCTGCGAATGATGCTCCAGCTAAAAAGGTGGCGGGCGCGCCCAATACATCCCACAACCAGCCGGCCACCAAGCTGGCAATAAGCACGGCAAGGCCCCCGGCCATACTGAAAATCCCGAAAGCGGTGCCTCTCAGATTCTGCTGTGCAGTATCAGCGACCATGGCTGCAAGCAAGCCTTGGGTCAGACCCATGTGAAGGCCCCAGAGCATTGCGCCTGCTGCTACTTGCCAACCAGTTTGCGCTGCTGCAAGCACCAGGTCGGAAACGATCAAAACCGCCAAACCAAGGGCCACCAGCCCAGTTCTGCCCAGTCGGTCGGACAGATGACCGATCGGATAGGCGGTCAGCGAAAAAACCAGGTTCATGAGCACCAATATCCCCGGGATTAGGGTCGCCGTAACGCCTACGTCTTCGGCGCGCAGCAGCAAAAAAGCTTCGCTGAATCTTGCCAGAGTGAAAAGTGAACCGAACATTACGACCATCCAATACGAAGTCGGCAATTGAAACACATCCTTATATCGTATCGGCTTGCGCGAAGATTCTGACGACCGGCCCGCGGGTTCGCTGACTCCAAAAGCAAGTATAGAAACCGAGAAAAAACCGGGTAGTACCGCGACCCAGAACACTGTTCGGAAATTGCCGCCGGTTGCGGCCATAATGACTATGGCCAGCAGCGGCCCCATAAAAGCCCCGATAGTATCAAGCGATTGCCGGAGGCCATAGGCGGCCCCCAATAACTCGACACGCGTGACGTCTGCAACCAGGGCATCTCGAGGGGCTCCCCGCACGCCCTTCCCGATCCGGTCCAGAAAACGTGCGCCGAATACTACAACCACACTGTTGGCCAGAGCGAACATTGGCTTAGTCAAAGTAGCCAGGGCGTAGCCCGCAAAAGCCAAAGCCTTGCGTTTTCCGAGCCAGTCGCTTAAAGCGCCGGAAAACGTTTTGGTTATCAAAGCCGTTGCCTCTGCAACACCTTCAATGATGCCGATGTACAGCACATTTGAATGCAGGACGGTCACCAAGAACACGGGCAATAAGCTATGGATCATCTCCGAAGAGATATCCATGAACATACTCACAAATCCAAGCGCCCATACGGTTCGTGGAATGCCCCTTAGCCAGCTGTTTGCTCGATGTGTGTCCGACAATTCGCTACTTTCCGTTGCATATTATTGTAAAAACAAAGCGCTTGTTGGACGGCCTTGCCGGCACGGCTGCATGAGCCGGCAGTTCGTCCTCCGTTGCCGCAAACGGTCATGACCTTAGGATAACAATGAAATACTAAAAAGCTTTAGGGGGATGCCGGATAGTGGATGCCAGTAGATCGATCCCAAAATAACATTCCAATGTTGTCATCCCGAGTCGCGCCACGGCGTGATGAGGAATGACAGTGCGCGGGCAATCACCAAATTTAGGTGTAACTTCTCAATAAGTGTGGGCAGGCATCAAGTTTGGAGCCTTTAAGTATCTCAGCTCTTGCATCAAAGTCTTTTCGTCATACCCGCGGAGGCGGTTATCCAGACCGGCTTTCCTGGATTCCCGCTAGAAGCATGCGGGAATGACGGGCGAGCAACTCAGCGTCATGTGCCTACCGTTATTGAGGAGTTACATTTAGGTACTAACAAATGAAGGAAAGTGGAAAAGCAGCTTATTACTGTGGAAAAGGATACTGCTGCGAGGGTAATTCCAAAATGATCTTTTCATCTACTTCGTCGTCACCGGTCTTGACCATGAGATGCATTCCATTTTTCCCCGACTGCATGGTGTCGTGGCGGCACTCTTTGGTCGAATCCGCAACGTGAGCCAGACTCGAAGGCCAGATGACTGTGGTCAAAGTCTTGTGGGGCGCGATGGAATCCACAGTCGCGGGATTGTTCGCCTTGTCGCAGACCGACGCTGGAAACACGAAACCTCCCGTCGGGACTCCATCTTGAATATAGGACGTTTTTTCCCACAGGATCTGCATCGTCTTGTCGGTGTTGTTTATTACTTGCAGATGAAATTCTTTGCAGCATGGCCTCAGTTCAGACCACTGCACTGACAGCACCGCATCGAAGTACTCGTTGCTGACACCCTCATTCAATTCTTTGATTTCTTCCTGCAAAGCGGGTCCGCTTGCCTTCAACATACTGTTCTGAGTGCAGGCGGCAAGTCCGATTAAAGCGAGCAACAACACCAAGGCCGGGAATCTTCTCATCACCATAGTGATCTCTCTTTTCATGAATCATGGTATACATTTTAAGTTTAAAGTGGGGCACTTTAGCCATGGAAGCCTACTTGTGGCTGCTATTACCCCAAAATCATTTTCTTAAAAGCTATAGTTTGTTGCTTTGAGCCATCATTTATCTTTGGCACAACTACCGTTTAAACTCAAGTGTGGAATGATCCGACTTGTGCTTTATTCATCAAATCCTTTTACAAAGCCCATCTTGCGGTATCGCCACTTTTGCAATAGGATATTTTGCAACGACAAAATAGGTTCGAGGAGGCTTTCCGAAAATGCTTTGTTGTCATTTCGAATCACGTTTTGGCGGGCTGAGAAATCTTAAGAATTCACTATCGTATCATGGGCAAGATTTCTCGCTATCGCTGGAAATGACAGATCTCGGACAAGCTCCGAGGCTCACCCTGAGAGTTTTGCGATCAGACTCTTTAATTCAGCAGGAGGTGTTGATGACACAAATAAATGTTATTCGGAAGCCGAGTGAAGAAGAACTGAAGAAGTTGGGAGTCCGAGACTGGCCCACCTGGACCAAAGAAGTCTCAGAATTCCCATGGCACTACGCCGATCCGGAGACCTGCTTCTTCCTTGAAGGGGATGTGGTAGTAACGCCGGAGGATGGTGAGCCGGTAGAAGTCGGGAAAGGAGACCTGGTTAGCTTTCCCAAGGGCATGTCGTGCACATGGAAGGTCCGAAAGGATGTGAAGAAACATTATAAATTTGGCTAAAAGGGGCTCCCGACTTATGCCGTACATCAAGACAGAGAGAAGAAGCCTATTTGACAGCCATCTAGAGGCATGTGCCAGTCAAATCCTAAACGAAGGCGATTTCAACTATTGTATCTACAAAATGGCAAGCTTGCTCATCGAGAGGATCGGAGAGAATTATCAGAATCTGAGTATGTGCTCAAGTGCCATGGAGCACGCCAAACTGGAATGGTACAGAAAAAGGGTGGCGCCCTATGAAGAGGAAAAAATAGCCGAGAACGGGGACATCTGATCGGCCCATCAACGCGAGCTGGCCTCCGCAGTACCACCGTGTTAAGCGGGGAGCCGGGGTCCAGAAGCGCATGAAAACTAGATGGCTCATCACGGGCTAGTGGGATTCGGGTTGCTCTCCATGGTTTGCAAACAAAAAACACAAAAATGTAGTCATTTTTTGTGCTTGACTATGAGACTCCGATAAATCGAAGCAGCTAACGCAAGGATGACCAATAGAAGCGCCAGTTCTAAACCGTGAATCTTCAGGAACGGGTAAATATAAAGCCAGGCCAGGTATGTCCTTGGCCCCATGCGCTGGTATTGCATGGAGGTTGGCGACTGAACCTCTGCGTGCAACGTTCCTGCACGCACATGCACTTTTAAATAGTGGAAAAAGTAATGCGCCGGATTGTGCCCTTGTAACGCAGCCCCGCCCCCTCCCGAGATGGTGAATGGTATCCCGGCCCATTCACCTTCGAACCAGCCGTGTATGTGCGAAGCGAAAATGTGGCTCACGTTGCAGCGACTGAAAAGCTCGCTCAGCGAATCGGCCGCAGCGTTCGGAAGACAGTGATCATAGCGACCGTCCGTAGGATCGTACAATGGGGTGTGCAGAAATACCAGCCGCTGCTCGCATTTGTGCGCCCCGGATACTTCCTCTCGGAACCAATCTCTTTGCTGTGAGTCGACGTCTCCATCGGCATCGTCCAAGACGAAAAAGCAGGTCTTCCCTATTTGAAAAGAATAGTAAAAAGGACCGAAAATCTCAGCATAGAGCCTTCGCCCCTCCCCTCTCAGTTCATGATTACCGATGGCCGTCAACAAGGGTTTATGCAGACGGTTTTTTACCTGCTCTAGAAAAACGCGATAGTTCCCCTTTTCTCCGGCGTGGACCAGATCACCTACAGCCACCGCGAAAGCGATCTGAGGATCGCGCTGAATGCGATCCAGTATGCTTTCAAAAACGAAGCTACTCCCTCTGTTGTCTCCGAAAACAGCAAAGTAAAAATCGTCAGGATCTTCGACCTGAATCTTTTCCAGATTTGCGGCGATCCACTTTTGGGCGGGCATCGGCCGAGTACGATTACTAACTTGAAGACCAACCAGGAGGGCAACGCTTATCCCCAGCAACGTCAACCGCAGAGGATGCTGTCTGGCTATTTTGGCGACGCTGTCCATTGGTTACAACCCAACCTCCACCCACTGCTCTTCGCGCCATTCAAAGATGCTTCCTCCAGGCCTGCTTTCATCGATCAGGCCGCATTCACCTTTTACTCTTATGACGCCGTTTTTCATTCCATCGCCTACCCAACCGCCGGCATTTCCCTCAATCAGGATTTCGCCTCCAGTCATATTTTTGCCGATAATATCTCCCGCGTTGCCTTCGATGATAATGCTGCCCCCATCCATTCGATGTCCGATCCAGTTGCGCGCATTGCCCTTGACGACTATCTCTCCTCCCTGAAGATACTTTCCAATATGATTGCTCGCGAGTCCTTTCAATACAATCTTGCCGGCAGTCATCTTGATCCCGAGAAAAAAGGTGCGGTTGCCAAACAATTCAAGCTTCCCCAGAGGGTGCTTAAAACCTATCCCCGATATAGCTCCGGGATACCTTGTCAGATCCAAAAATAGCTCGTCAGCTTCACCAATAATTTCGTGATAGGTTCCGGATATAAAAAAACCCACCAGCGGACCGCGAGACCATTTGGGCAACACAATATTAAACAGTTGATTTATTTCAGTGAGATTCAAATCGTATTCAAGGGTAATGGACTTGCCGAACTCGAATACTTTCTCGCCCGCCTCCAGACGCCAGTGCTGCATCGTCATGACAAGAGCCTGCACTTCTTGTGCAATGGCATCGAGCTTGTCGAAGTCGTCTTCGATGATTTGCTCGTATCTCTGTCTTTTTTTCAGTACCTCCGGATCAACGGATTCGAATTTCAACAGATCCGGATTTTTTTCCAGTAAACCTCTAATCGTTTGCATAAACTTCTCCAAACATCTTGCCTACAGCTATGCGAGGAATATCCTGCTCACGCGCAATTTCCACAAAAGTGACGGTAGCAGGCAGCTGCTTGATGAAGCGCTCGCAATTCTCTTTGAACTTCTCATCAAAATCGCCCTCCCCCCTAATCCAGATCACGGTCAGCCGGTCCTCAACGGTTCTGAAATAGTCTATGACCCTATCCACGTTTTCTATGCCGGCATCCGTTATCAGTATGTAATCCTTTGTCCCGGCTGGAAGACCGGCCGCATACTGGGCCAAATCATCGATGTGGAGCGTAGTTCCGTGGCCCTGGTAGGTCTTCAGCATCTCGTAGATGCTGTGACGATCTCTTGTTGGGAGCAGAGTCAAGTTCGAGTTGGAAAAATTAATCACCCCCACCCGAGCTCCAAAATCAAGATAATTGCGCGCAACGGCAAATGCACCCAAAACAGCGTAAGAAACAAGCTCGTCCGGATTTGCCATACTTCCGGACGAATCCATGATAATTACCGCATCGGGAACCCAAAGTTCCCCGTATCGTTCGAATTCTTCCAATTCGTGCTTCTTGGCAAGAGACGGGAGAACCTTTCCATAACTCTCCACCGGACTGAACGTTTCAATGCTGTCATCCAGTTCAAAGTCTATGATCTGATTCGGATAGAGAGATCCCTGCTTGATGAGAGACTTGATGGAGATGGAGTAACGTCGAGCCCTACTCCTGTACCAGCTTATGTCCGGCTTTTGCA
This sequence comes from uncultured delta proteobacterium, assembly GCA_963781715.1. Classification (GTDB taxonomy): domain Bacteria; phylum Desulfobacterota; class Syntrophobacteria; order Syntrophobacterales; family Syntrophobacteraceae; genus Desulfoferrobacter. The sequence goes on along the minus strand of CAWAGW010000010.1, from coordinate 465,365 downwards.
GCTCTTGTAAAAGATCTTTTCTTCCCCGGCTGATCCCTTTCCGCAGCGGCCGCCTTTTGGGCAGTTCCAGCATGGAATCTTTGAATTCCTTAAGCACTTCGGCCGCAATCCCCTCGTATTCCCTCGGCGTGACTTCTCTGGCAATTCCCTCCATGGCAGTCAGAATTTCTTCCGCGCGGAAATCTCCAAGGTTAAAAAAAGTAAAAGGAGGTGTGATTTCGTCCCCTGGCAAGTCTCCGACAACTTCCGCGAAACGCCGGATGTTGTTTTTGATCCGGATTCTGCTCAAATCGAGAAAATCAATGGTCAACAGCAGGTTTAACTTTTCTTCAAGGTCGGGTTCGATATCGCCGGCGCCAAAATCCAGCTCGGTCAACTGTGAGTAGAAAGCTCGCAAAAGCTTATCCATTCTGCTCGAAGGCGGCAACTCGCGATAAGCTTGCGCCACCTGCTCCAGTCCTTTGTTGATAACTAGATCTAGATTGACGACAATATCGTCATACAGATTCCTCAGGATGTTTTTGTGAGGCGCCTCGCTCAGCCAGGCTTGCTCAAGGATTATCATCTTCATGTCATAGGGATGCTTAGCCCAATGGTTCAATTCATGATGAAGAATCCCCAGCAATGCTTCGTCGCTGAAATCATCAACCGCGCCCTTACCAACCAGCATCTTATGCTTTCGCCCGGAGAGATCGACTTTGATGGTTTCGATTTCGGCAGCTTCCCATTTGGCGATGGGGGGATAGTAAAGATCTTTGCGAGCTTGTTTGAAAAGCTTTTGGATGCGCTCTATCCAATTCTTGTCGGTCGATTGTTTCATGGAATATTCCTCAACCGCACTTTCCAACCTCTTCTTCATAACTCTCTGACAAGGCTCTTGAAGAAGGGATGGCCGATCTGTTCTGCCATTTTTTCGAGTTTTTCGAAATCGCCATTTTTGAGCGCCAAGTACGCCTCTATCTGATAATCTTTGTGCTCCTCCCATCTCTTCTTTATCTCTCTGAGCAGATCGGCTACCGCATACCAGTCATCCGAGGAAATCTTTTCAATATCCTTAACCTCACTATGCTTTTTGTCGCTCAGAGGGCTTCTCTGCCATAGCGCAAAGGGCGCAATCGCTATAACATGTTCCAGGGTTGCTTCACTCTCATCGACCAGCCAGGCAATCGCTTTTGCATATCTAAAGATACTCTGTTCGGCCCGATTTGATATGCCGTAGAGATCAGAACAGATGTAATTTTGATAGTGACAGCCATCGCATCTCGAGAATTCTTTATTCAAGGTATAATGGCAGCCGATTTCCTGCCCCAGATAATCGAGTAACAGTTCCGCATCCTCCGATAGGGGTATGCTGTTAATTTCCTTCCTTATTGCTTCTATTTCCGCCGCCCGGGGAATCTGGACATCGACGCCCTGCAGGCGGAACCTCTTTTCCAGGGTCTCTTTGAACTCTTCCGCTTTCTCGCTGATGAAATCAACCATCGCATCGGCAGAACCGCTTTCATTGTTTTGTAGAATGGTGTCTATAAGATGTTGGCTAAGTTCTCTATCCTTCAGGATTTCCTCGTCTATACCACGCCTGATGATTCTCTTTCTGACAGGATGAGCCGGACCCGTCTCTATGGCAATATCGAATCTGTCCAGCAGGGGAGGAATGAGCATGGTGGCGCCGATATCCTGATAATTGATGGTCGCGAAAAATGTTTTCGGCTGTTTGAGCATCAAGGTCTCGCCTCGATAGCTCCATATGTTCCTGTCAACTTCGTTGAGCAGTATGCTTTGCTTCCCGACGGGCAGCCGATTTATCTCATCGATAATGACGACCGGAGAAAAAGGCATGATTTTCCATTTCACGACTTCCTTCCCCTCTCTCTCCAGTGCTCCGAGATCTAAAGTGGCCTTCATTTTCTCTTCGGTTTGCTCCGGATGAGCGTGTATCGTAGTGGCTTGAATGAATTCCAAAGGCAGCCCCTTGATCAAGCTGGATATTCTCTCGCTGGAACTTGTCTTTCCGCTGCCGTAATCGCCAAGGACCAATTCTTTGCCGCCTACAATGAGGCTTAATATGCCAAACAGGCCTACCGGCATATATGATTTATCGCCTACTTCCAGTAGTTCGTCTCCCAAGTAAAAACGATCTCGGATCAACTCATAAAGTTTCTGGGTTTTTTCTTTGAGTTCGCTCATAAGTTTCCATTTCGCACAAAGTTAGAGTGGATAGCTTGACCTGGGAGGCTGTCCGAGAATTGTCATTTCGAGCCGAAAATGAGAAATTTTACTCTCTCAAGTGATTGAGTTACATATTTCTCATCAAGCCAAAACGTGATTCGAAACGACAAGAGAGCTATTTTCAGGCAGACTCCTGGTGAATCGTCGTCGGCTAGGTTGTCGAATAAACTTTACAGATTTTACATGATTCCTTCTAACCTTCGGATCGTGATCGTTCGCCCAACCACTACAAACAAGAAGGAAAAAACAATGGGTTGAGTCAATCTTTCTGCGTGATCTCCTTGTCCTTCGCCGTTCAGATGAACTTAACGAGTTACGAGACAAATGCAAAACCACCGTTATCAAAACATTGCATGGTCCATATTCAAGCTGTCAAAAGCTTTAGGCTTTTCCAATCTATTGTAAGCCTCAAGTCAAGACCGCAAAGGAATCGATTGCTGAGTAATGCAACTGGAATATTAATTTTTTTGTCACCTCATCTATCCAGTTGATTTTACGCAAATTATGATTAATATTTGAAAACAACAGCAGTTGTTGATGATGAAAGGTAATTTGTCAACAGTCAGATTAGAAGGGCTAAGGTAGAATGAAGAAATATAGCGGGATTTCAACACATCGCAGCATGATGTTTTTTCTGCTGATAGTATTGGCTTGCGCCATGCCGGGTTGTGCTACAACCTTGCTCACACCGGACTATAATGGAAAAAACATCAAACCTGGTTTCCAGATTCCGATTGATTCAAGCGGAACACAATCCGCGCTCTACCAATCCGATGACCTCAGCATTAGCTATACTTACAAGAGAAATGGAGACAATTTCAAAATAACTGGTGCGGTAAATTTCTCCAGTGGAACGGTCTTGAACTTTAATTACGTAGACTACTTTAACTTGGGCCTGCTGATAGGAGATTCGGACGGGAAAATTCTCTCCGACAATCCGATTGTGAGCGCCAGCTGGGTCAACCTGACGGTATCAAACAGGCAAGTGCAATTCAGCAGAAGCTTTAATATTTCGCCGAACGCAGCCGTAATGGCATTCACCTACACGGGTCAAGCGTCGGAAGGCGGCAGCGGCGGCGGCGAAAATGGCGGCGGCAATATTCAGTTTTGGCAATATCCAATAGTCAAATAGGTTGATGGGGATGGGCATTTGATACTGCCTTTAAGCGGGTTGCTTTGCTATGTGGCAACCCGCTTTCTTTATGCTACCCAAGCATCCGGACCATGCAATACAGTTCGGATAGGACAATGAAGCGATGATCTTAGAGAATCTTCCCTGGTCTCACCCTGTGCGCTTCGGGGTGGCCTTGTGCCTGGGGCTCCTCATAGGGCTGGAGCGCGAAAGCGCCGAACTGGTTCGAAAACAAAAATTTCGTGCAGGTGTGCGTACTTACGCAATTCTTAGCTTGTTTGGTTTCGCCTGCGCCTGGATGTTCAGTCTCAATGTGAGGTTCGCTCTACCGGCGGGACTGCTTGCCGTGACTGCGCTTGTCGTCATCGAGTATGTTGCCAAAATTCAGGCGGGGCGGCTGGGATGGACAAGCGAAATTGCAGCGCTGCTGACCTTCGTTGTCGGAGCGCTTTCCTTGCTGGCTGATATTTGGGTGCCGCTGTCACTTGGGGTCGTTAATCTGTTTCTGCTCTCTGAGAAATCCGAACTTGAAAGCTACGTGGAGCGACTCGACAAAGCTGAGTTTCTTGCAGTTATCAAGTTTTTGCTGGTGACCTTAATCATACTTCCCGTTCTTCCGGACAAAGAATACACACAGTTCAAACTGAACCCGGTGCATATCTGGGAAATTGTGATCATGGTCTCATCCATTGGCTTTGTAGGATATTTTCTTTCGAAAAAACTGGGCAGTAAGCTTGGGCTTTGGTTCTCCGGCATGTTGGGGGGAATTGTATCCAGTACTGCGGTAAGTATCGCCGTGGGTAGGATTGCACAGAAGGACCCGGAACAGAGTGCAAGCGCGCTGCAGGCATCTATCCTGGCGAGCAGTGTCATGTACCCGCGCATCCTGGTTTTGATCTCGCTGATCAATCCGGCCTTCGCTCCCTACCTGGTATGGAAGTTGCTCCTGCTGTCCGCGATTGGAGTCCTGCTTTCGATCCGCTTGCCTGCCGGCAAGCCGTCAACTGAGGAAAGCTCTGTTACCCCATCGCAGAACCCCTTTGAAATCAGACCCGCATTACTCTTTGCAGCACTATTTGCCTTATTGTCGGTGATCACGGAACTGGTAACCGGTTCCTTCGGCAATACCGGCTTGCTGTCGCTTTCCGCAGTAGTCGGCGTGACCGATATCGATCCCTATGTTCTCTCGCTGGTTCGCGGCTCGACGGTCGTTGAACCCATTTTGGTGTCGGCAATCATCGTCGCGATGATGAGCAATACGATTGTAAAGGGAGTGTATTTTGGAACGCTGGCAAAACCTGCCCGCAAGGAAGCCTTCGTCCGCTACGCGATTTGGGCGCTGCTGCATCTTCCATTGATTCTAATTACTTGACAGCACCTCGCGCGAATGGCTCGGCCATCTCAACGTATTCTGCCAGATGCCTCTGTATCTTGACCAGAAAGGACTTCATTTCATCCAGGTCGCAAGGTCCTCCGGTGATGGCTTCCATGCCGTTTGAATAGTGCTGCATAGCTTTTTTTACCTCGGAGTCGGACATATAGCCGGCAAATAAATCAGCGGCGGAAGGCGGTGAAACGCTGTCCACCTTTTCGTTACAGTTCAATCCCATTGCATAGGCTTTTCCCAGTTCATGAGCTAAGGTATTCGACTGTTTCAAAAAAGGTTCGCGAGAGATTTTGCCTTGAGCCAAAACGATCGCGCTGCTGCATAAGGAGCATAGCAGCGTAAATATCAATGCTTGACGCTTCATGCACAACTCCTGCCTCGCACTCACGATATTCCGTGAACCCTTTTACCTAAGTTTGGCGGTCCGGGGTGACCAGAAGAGTCAGACCACGAGCATGTTGGACCGTCAGCGGTTCGCCTTCTTCGATAGGACTGGCGTTGTTCGCCAATTCGGCGCGCCAAAGCTCTCCGCGCACCCACACGTACCCGGACGGATCCAGCCGGTCTTTGGCAATTCCCCGTTCTCCGATCATCGGGTGACTCTTGGAAGGACGTCCCTCATAAGATCGACGAAGCAATGGATACAGTAGAATATCTTTGATTATCCAAAGCACGATGATGATGCCCGTCAGCCATCCGGAAAGCTCGATCCATCTCCGCAGCAAAACAAGAATCACGACCAGCAGCGCAAATTCGGGAATTTGAATGAGCACATATTTCAATAGAGTACGACTGCTCGATCTCTTCATTCTGTCCTGTCCTAAAAACTTTAATTGCTCGATCTCGTGAATGGTATACGCCGATTTGTTTTATTTGCCAAATTCGAATCGGTCTCACGCATAAACTCACAGCCGGCTCAAGAACGCACTCCGAATTTGTTGCTATACTGGTGTCCATCCGGAAGTCCACAATTCCTATCCCCATCGAGAGGGACCTTCCGGACGGACTCAAGAAAGGTCGATTTTGCAGGACGGGTTAAAGATCGAGCGGCGTACTCCATTTTTGCTACTGGATTAAACGTCGATTATACTCTCCTGGAAAACAGTTATGTCTTCAATTTCCTCTTCCAGGTAAATTTTGAGTTTATCCTTGATGCGGCTCTCGAGTTGGCGGACACGTTCGCGGCTTATTCCGAACATACTGCCTATTTCTTGAAGCGTAAGAGGGTTCTCGGAGAGTAGTCGCCGGTCAAAAATCACCGCGTCTTTACCGTCAAGCTGCTGCCTGAAATGGCTGAATTTATCCTTGAGAATTTCCCTTGCCTGTTGATCGGCAACCTGGTCATCGAGAGACGGGCCATCTTGGTAAAGAGAAGATATATGAGAGTCTTCGGAATCTTCCCGCAATGGAGCATCCAAAGAAACATCGCGCCCCGTCATCCTCTGGTCCATCTCCAGAACCACGGATTCTTTCACGTCCAGCCGCTCGCTTAAAAGTTTCGGAGAGACCTCAATGCCTAGAGCTTCCAACCGTTCCTTTTCTTTCCTCAAATTAAAGAAAAGCTTACGCTGGGCCTGAGTCGTACCCACTTTTACAAGCTTCCAGTTATCCATGATGAACTTAATCATGTAGGCCTTTATCCAAAAGGATGCATAGTAAGAGAACTTATAGCCCTTGTACGGATCGAATTTCCTTACCGCGTGCATCAGACCGACATTCCCTTCCTGAATGAGATCCATAAGGTTCTGCATCCAGTGTCTCTGGAAATCCATGGCGATCTTCACAACCAGACGCAGATTGGCTGTGACCAGCTGATAACCGGCCTCAAGGTCATCCTTCTCCCGATAACGGATAGCCAGGTCGCGCTCTTCTTCACGGCTGAGCAGGGAGTAACGCTTTATCTCGCTTAAGTAGAGTCTAAATACATCATAAGATGGACTCTGCGGTTTTTCCGATGGAGTGATATTGGAAGATCGGGACGCAGATTCTTTGACTCCAGTTGAATTTTTCTCGAATGTTTTTGTCTTACCCATAATCAACATAAATATAATTCCCTCCCACAAAAGTGAGTGACTGCATTGTGCATCACCTTATTCCAGATTATTTCTTTGAAGATCGTGAGCCATTATTAAACTCACTAGTGAGATTCGAACAATGCGGCAAACTACCCAATGTATTTCAAGAAATACGGTATTTTTGATATGCGCCATACCAAATAAGTCGGATTTGCTGCAGGTGTTCTCGGCAGTCGTTTGTGATTCCGATCCGAATGCGCCCTTTACAACACCTGAGATTTTTTTTACACTAACTATCGGTATTCAAAGTAGTGAACGCAGACTGAAGGCATGCCGCAGCTGCGGACCGCCATGAAGTTTCAGGAATTACCGTCAACCAAGTCAGAATGCCAGAACTCCGAAATATGGATTGCAGTAACAGAGAGTGTCAGAGAATGGGGAAAGACCATGATCCAGTATGAAAACGTCACCAAGGTTTTCGGCTCCGGACCTAATGTTGTTACAGCCGTGAACGACGTGACTTTCGAAATTGAAAAGGGACACGTAGTTGCCTTCTTGGGACCCTCCGGCTGCGGCAAAACCACTCTGCTGCGCCTAACCAATAGATTGATTCCCCTCACTCGCGGCAAGATCACGGTCAACGGTCGGGACATCTTGTCTGAGGATGCGGTAAAGCTGCGGCAATCCATGGGCTATGCTATCCAGGCAATCGGACTGTTCCCCAACAAAACCATCTACCAAAACATTGCCACCGTACCGCACCTGCTGGGCTGGAAGGAAGACAAAACTCGAGAGCGGGCCGACGAACTTCTCACTATGCTGAGGTTGGAGCCGGCGGTCTTTCGAGATCGCTACCCGGCGGAGCTTTCAGGCGGGCAGCAGCAGCGTGTCGGAGTAGCCCGAAGCCTGGCAGCGGATCCCGAGATTGTCCTCATGGACGAGCCTTTCGGCGCAATTGATCCAATCAATAGAGAAGAAATACAGAATGAGTTTCTCCGGATTCAAAGCGAGCTCAAGAAAACCATTGCGTTTGTGACCCATGATATCCATGAGGCCATTAAAGTCGGGGACGAGATAGCCATTTTTCAAGGGGGAAAACTGATTCAGTACGATACTCCAGAAGTCATTCTTACGCGCCCCAAGAATAAATATATCGCCGATTTTGTCGGCGCCGATCGAGCCCTCAAAGTATTAGGGCTGCTGCGCACCAAAGATGCCATGAACACAAAGCCAAGAAATATTGTGAAAGGTTCCTGTGACGCTCAGGATGTCCTAAAGTTTCTGGAAGAAAAGGGGCTCAAACATGCAATTGTGGTGGAGGACGACAAGCCTCTCGGCTACGTGACACCAAAACTGCTCAAGCATGAGAACGGACCTGTCAGGCACCTGGTCGATCCTTACCCTAAATTTATCCAGAGATACGATACCCTCAGGGACGTCATGTCCATTATGCTCATGCAAGATATGCAGACCCTTTGTGTGATTGACGATCATGGAAATTTCACAGGCACCATTTCACTGAAAAATATCCAGAGTTCTATTTTAGACGCTTACACCGATGAAGAAGATAGTTAAAGATGGACTGTAAAGGACAATAATGAATGTCTTCGACTTTATTTACAAGAATGCTGGTGAGTGCTGGCTATTAACTTTGGAGCATATCTGGATTGTATCTCTGGCGCTCTTTCTAGCCATCCTGATTGGAGTACCAATAGGGATTGCGATCACGCGCAACGAGCAGGCTGCCAGAAGAGTCATCAACGCAGCCAATGTTCTTATGACGGTGCCGTCCATTGCCATGTTCGGAATTCTACTGCCTATCCTCTCATTGATCAATCAGGGACTGGGAAAAGTGCCTGCCGTCATTGCTTTGGTTCTCTACAGTCAGTTGCCCATCATTAGAAACACCTACACCGCCATCAAGAATGTACCTCCGGAAATTGTCGATGCGGGCCGCGGACTTGGCATGAGCGGTTGGAAGAGACTGAAAGAAATTGAGATACCGTTGGCCGTTCCGGTCATCATCGCAGGTCTTCGAACCGCCGCTGTCATGAACATCGGTATAGCAGCCATCGCCGCTTATATCGGAGCCGGCGGCCTGGGTGTGCTGATTCAGCAGGGCATCGCCAGAGTGTACGGAGAGATGATCGTGGCGGGCGCGATTCTTGTTTCGCTTTTGGCTATCTTTGTTGATGCCGGCATGGCACTCCTTGAGAGACTCCTGACACCAAAGGGAATCAAAATTGGAAGGGAGCTCGGTCGATGAAAAATGCTTTTGGTAAGGCCTATCGGTTCGTCCTTGTGGTGATATTGATAATGGCGGGGATTGCCCTGGAGCGGTTCGGAGTCATCCAGTATCTGTCCGATCCTTATGAACTGCACTATCTTTTGGACTTGCTTGCCCAGCATGTCTGGATGGTTTTTGTGAGTATGTTGATGGCCACGATTCTCGGTTTGAGTGTGGGCATCATTCTTACTCGGCCCCGTTTTAAAAAATATGCCGGCGTCGTGATGTACATCGTTGGATTAGGGCAGACCATTCCATCGCTCGCCGTAATTGCTCTGGCCATGAGCTTTCTTGGAATCGGTTTCAAACCTGCCATTTTTGCCCTGTTCGTCTATTCTGTCCTGCCCATCGCTCGCAACACCCTGGCCGGCATCACCGCAGTTCCGGGCTGGATCATCGATGCAGCCAAAGGGATGGGGATGCCCAATGCACGCATCCTGTTTCAGATCGAATTGCCCAATGCCATGAAGGTGATCATCACAGGTTTTCGGATATCGCTGGTCATTAACATCGGCACCGCCGCTCTGGCCTTTCTGATTGGCGCCGGAGGGTTGGGCGAGCTCATATTTGTAGGAATTGATTTGATGAGGCCCGATCAACTCCTTGCCGGAGCCATCCCCGTAACGCTTTTGGCGCTTTTTGCGGATTATCTGGTTGAACTCCTGGGACTTGTGGTTGTGCCTCGAGGGCTGCGGGTACAAGAGGAACTAGGGAAATAATATGGAATTTCTTATAGTTGGGAGTGATGAGGTGAATGCATATTTGGTATAAACAAAAAGAACGGAGGTTATTTGATGAAATGGATGACTAGAACATGGTGTTGCATGCTGGCCGTTGTCATGGTTTTTGCCTTACTTGCCGTACCGGGAAATTCTTCCGCTGAAGAGAAGAAAATTGTGGTGGGCGGCAAAAACTTCACGGAACAATACATCCTACCCGAACTTGCGAAGGATCTGTTGGAGAAGAATGGCTTTGATGTGGACCTCAAGACAGGGGTCGGCTCGGTTGTAGCGCGTCAGTCTCTGGAGAATGGTCAAATCGATCTTTATTATGAGTACACCGGAACAGCCTACACGGTATTCTACAAACAGGATGATCGAGCCATTATGACCGATCCTCAGAAAGTCTACCAATGGGTGAAAGACGCGGATGCCAAAAAGGGGCTTGTCTGGCTGCAGCCGGTAAAATTCAACAACACCTACACGTTGATGATGCGCAAAAAACAGGCCGAAGAGTTGGGGATCAAGTCCATAAGCGATCTCAGCAAGTATGTGAACGAACACCCCGGTAAGCTCGTGATCGGAGTCAATGCTGAATTTTGGGAACGTCCCGATGGCCTTAAACCTCTCATGAAGTATTACGATTTCAAAGTCCCATACGACAAGATCAAAAAAATGGATTCCGGCTTGGTTTACAAGGCGCTGAAAGATAAGAACGTAGACGTTTCCATGGGATTTGCGACCGACGGCAGAATCGCCGCGTTTGATTTTGTAACTCTGCAAGACAACAAAAACTATTTTCCCGATTACAGCCCAGCCCCGGTGGTGCGCAAGGAAATTCTTGACAAGTATCCGAACATACCAGAGATATTAAAACCCATCGCGGAGAATCTTACGACCGAACAAATGCAGCTGCTCAACGCCGCGGTGGACGTCGATCATAAGGACGTCAGTGTGGTGGCCAAAGAATGGCTGGAAAGTCAGGGGCTTCTGAAGTAGAACACACAATTATTTGAGAATATTATATATAAGAAAGCATTCCCGGCCTGTGAAAATTTTGCGGGCTGGGACTGCCCAAGAATAACCTTCCTGCTTTCGCCCTCGGCAAAATTTATCAATCCTCATTCCGGCGAACGCTCATGAACTGATGGTCACAACAAAACATGAAGGTCCCCTGCGTCGCACGACTTTAGTTTCTGCATGACCCTCCCAACCTAGTGCATGCGGGGACAAGCTCTGGCGTGAATCCACGTTTTTTCGAAATCTCCTGGACCCCGGCTCGAAGATGACGCCTCGACGTGATGACAAATCTGCAGAATCAGGCGATTATGTGAGCAGGCTTTTTCGCCTTCGGTCGAGATGACATAGAATTAAGAAAACGATCGACTAATCATCACCGGCAGGATGCTCAGTGCCATACTGAGCGATGTACGGTCGCTGGCATCTGATAACCCGGACATTACAATTCATCGATCTCGGCGTTGGGTTTGGAGAGACGCCCGCCGGGTTTCTTCTATTGTCAGGCTTTCGGGATTCAAGCAGGTCAAGCCAACACATCTTTCATGGCCTGCGCTAAATCATATAGAGCGGCTTCTCCATCCCCGACAAATGTAGAACCCTGTATTATAATTGGTTTGTGGCAGGACGCTGCTGCTTCGTCAATAAGCCTGTAAGGCCCTGATCTGGCCTACGGGATCAATATTTACCTGCTGCAGGCAATACTCGAGGGGAATATTTTACCGGGATTCAGAATGCCGTTTGGATCGATCAGCTGCTTGATACTCTGCATCAAGGCGAGTGTACTTGCATCGATGTTCCAGCCGATTTTGTCCCGCTTGATGAAACCGATACCGTGCTCTGCCGCGATGCGGCCATCCATTGCGACCGCCTTCCGCAAAACTTCCGTTCTTGCCTGGAGTATCTTTTCGTGCGGGGTATCCCGGCCTTCGGCGGCGATGCCGACATGGATATTTCCGTCGCCTGCATGCCCGAAGCTGGCGACCAGCACGTCATACTTTTGGCCGATTTTTTCCAAAATGGCCACCATGTCGGGAATGCGAGCGACGGGTACGGAAATATCTTCTTCCTCCCATTTCGGCCTTAGGTTGATCAAAGCAGAATGAATCGATCGCCTGGAGTGCCACAATTTTTCCTGACTCTCTTTTTCCTTTGCTACCCTAACGGCAATGGCGCGGTTGGCTTCACAAACTCTCCGGACCCGCTGCAGATCGTTTTCTAGTTCCGAGGCCTTGCCGTCTACTTCGATCAATAGCATCGCCTCCGCTTCCACTGGCAGTCCCATCTTCAAGTACGTCTCAACGGCTCCTATGCAGCGTTTGTCCATGAATTCGAGGGTCGTCGGGATGATCCCCTTTTTCCTTATCTCGGCTATCGTCCTGGCCGCCCCGCCCATGGAATCGAACGTTGCTGTCAGAGTGTGTTTGGCCTCGGGAAGCGGCAGCAATTTGAGAACGGCCTTGGTGATGACCCCCAGGGTTCCTTCGGATCCCACAAACAGCCGGGTCAAGTCGTACCCTACCACATCTTTGATGCAGCGGGAGCCGGTATGAATGACTTCCCCATTGGGCAGAACCACTTCCAGGCCCATGACGAAATCCTTGGTTACACCGTATTTGACGGCGCGCATGCCGCCGGCATTCTCGGCGATATTGCCGCCGATGGAACAAACCGTCATGCTGGCGGGATCAGGCGGGTAAAACAGGCCCTGCGCTTCAACCGCGGCGTGCAATTTGGCTGTAATGACACCCGGCTCTACAATAGCCTGCAGGTTGTCCGTATCGATGGTAAGAATGCGGTTGAAATGATTCATCATGACCATAACGACGCCACCCGCCAAAGGCACTGCACCTCCGGTCAAACCGCTGCCGGCGCCTCTTGGGACCACCGGGATATTGCCAGTGTTGGCAATTGCCAGTATCTGGGACACTTGCTCGACGTTTCTGGGGAAAACAACCGCCTCCGGGAGGCACTTTTCGCCAGTGGCGTCGTAGGCATAGGTCGACCGGTCTTCCATCGACTCGAGATAATTTTCCGCGCCCAGCAACTCGATGAATTGTTTGCGTGCTTCTGTAAGCATTGTGTGAATCTCTTTGTTACCTGCAAGGACAACCGATGCAGTGGGGTCTTCCCCTTGTCACCAATCACCCCGTCTCCGCGTCCCTCGCAGCCATCATCTTTTGGAAAACGGGAAAAGTATCAACTGTCTAAGTCAATGAGACAACAAGGGAATAGTCGCCCCGCCATGCGTTATTACGCCGATTTTCTTTTCCGGCATATTTTGTAGGACATGCCCGACAGCCTCTTCCACCGAGCGGTAATGCGAAAACCCCATGCGCCGCACCTCATTTGCAGAAAAACCGGATGAGACAAGCCCGATCCTGATCTGCCGCTTCATGCGACAAACAGCCACCGCCTCTGCAGCCGCAGCTTGATCTTTCATCTGTCCCCCATTGAACTGCTGCAGTAACGCATCCAGATCCTTACCGATGTATTCGGCAAAGAGGGGATGGGCACCGTAGCCTTCGGGACAATCGGCAACCAGTATCAGCATACCGCCCTTTTCCATCAACAGTTCCCCGGAGGCCAGTGCTTTTGTGGTTTGCCACAAATCGATCCAGTGCGGGTAGGCGTTCACAATCACCAGAGGGTAGCGCCGCTTGACAGTCACTCCGTAAGCTTTCAGCGCAAATCTCACACCGGCTCTATGCGCCTTAATGGAATCTCCCGCCACACATCGATACAAGGCGCCGTTGCTGTCCAGGATAGCATTCAAGATGAAATCCAACTTCACGCACTCGCGCACAAATTTTTCCAGATCCAGGCGAAGCGCTGCATCCTCCACCCCAAGCTGGTTCGTATTGATTTCTGCCATTTGCGCATGAAAAGCCGCAACGGTTTCTTCGCTGCACCCTCCGGGCAATATGATTTTGGCGCCCCCTCCGAACCCGGCATCCAGATGCGGCGCAATCATACCGATGCCGACACGAATGTCGGCTTCCGCCACAAATCGATTGACGCAGGCGGGAATGCCCAGGGAAGAAGTGCCCACGTAGACCATGTCGCGGGCATCTCTGGCCGAAACGTTTACAATCCGATAATCTCTGGCTATCACTGGGCCGATTTTTTTGTCGATCTCGGCCCGCGTCATCGGTCGATGGGTTCCCAGTGCGATCACGATGGAAATGTTTTCATTTTCAACGCCGGCACCGGTCAGTTCTTCGAGAACCGGCGGAAGCATCATCCGGGTGGGCGTTTCGCGGGTGATATCATCAATGATAACGACCGCTTTTTGCTTCGGTTGGACCATCTTGGCAAGGCGAAGACAACCGATGGGGCTTGCCAACGCCGCCGCAATCGCTGCGGGTGGATCGACGACAGCATCTATCCGAGGTGGAGCGACGACTTCCCCCAGATAATCGTCCGGAATTTCGATGGGCAAAAGACGCCGGCCGTATGGCAGGTCTATTCGGGTCATGAAAATTTCCCTCAAATGATAGCTCGATACGCGGCGGCACTCTCCGGGCTTCAACCAGGCGGCCCGGAGTGCCTGACGGCTCAGCGCGCAGTCGCTTCAATGCTGCCCAGACCCGGGGTTTCCAACTTCTTGCCGACATATTGCAGGATCAAGCTCACCAGCCCCACGATGATCATATAGATAAACGCGACAATGAGGTAGGTCGAAATAGGCGCAAAATAGCGGCTGGAAATAATCTTCGCTTTCCCCATAAGATCCGGCACAGCGATCAAAAAAACCACAGCAGTGTATTTGATCATGGCAATCATTTCATTGGACCAGGACGGCAGAACCAGTCTTAAGGCCTGGGGCAGTATGATGTGGCGGATCGCCTTCAGGCGGCTCATACCGATGGCCCGAGCGGCAACCATTTGCCCGCGGCCCACCGATTGAATCGCACCGCGAAAATATTCCGCCTGATAGGCACTGCTGTTTAAGCCCAGGGTAAGATAAGCGGCAGTCAGGCGCGAGAAGGTCACATTAAACTCCGGCAGCCCGTAGTAGACAAGAAAAAGCTGGACCAAAAGTGGCGTGCCGCGGAACAAGTTGATGTAGCCGATGACGATTCGCTTTAGCCAAGGGCTTCCATAGATACGGAGCAAGGCCGTCGGCAAGCCGACGACAAATCCTATCAGCAGCGCACCGACGGCGATCTCGAGGGTTATTCGCGTTCCCTGCAGCAGATCGGGAAGAACCATTCGGAAAAAAACGAAAAAATCGTGCATAGAAACCCCGTTGAGCATTCAAGTGATCATCGATAAAAACTGCCGGGTGCGCTCGGATTTTGGGGCATTGAAGAACTCCCGGGGCGAACCCTCTTCAACGATGAACCCGCCTTCCATAAAGACAATACGGTTGGACACTTCGCGGGCAAACCCCATTTCATGGGAAACCACCAGCATGGTCATGCCCTCCCGCGCCAATTTCTGCATGACCGCCAGCACCTCGCCGGTCAGCTCGGGGTCCAGGGCTGAAGTCGGCTCATCGAAAAGCATGATGCTCGGATCCATGCCCAGGGCACGGGCAATGCCGACCCTTTGTTTTTGGCCGCCGGAAAGCTGTCCGGGGTATTTGCCGGCATGTTCCGACATTCCCACCCGCTCCAATTCGAACGAGCTTTTGCGGCGAGCTTCGTCGGGCTTCATTCCCAGTACTTTGGTCATGCCAACGGTGACATTGTCCAGGGCCGTCAAGTGATTAAAAAGATTAAATTCCTGAAAAACCATCCCGATCCGCCGGCGAACTTTGTCCTCATCGGTACCGGGCGCTGTTATTTCCTGCTGCTCCAACCAGATTCTGCCGCCGGTCGGTCGGGTGAGCAGATTGATGCACTGCAGCAGCGTGCTTTTACCCGTACCGCTGGGGCCGACAATGACGATCACCTCTTTCGGTTGAACGTTCAGCGAAACCCCCTTGATGACCTCTGTCTGACCGAAAGATTTGCGAAGGTTTTCTATTCTTAGTATGGACTCGTCGGGCATAATCCATCTTTCTCACATGATTATTCTGTAGCGGCGCTCAACGATGCCAAGCAACCGACTGGCCAGCATTGTAAATACAAGGTAGAAGACAGCAGCCGTACCGAACGCCATGAACGGCTCCAAAGTGCGGGAGCTGATCCACTGAGCACGGCGCATTATTTCCGGCACACCGATGACATAGACCAGGGTGGAATCTTTCAAAACCAGTGTGAATTCATTGGCCCAGGCCGGAATCGCCAGCCGGACGGCCTGCGGTAGTACGATGCAGCGGATGGCCTTAAACCGGCTCATTCCGATGGCCCGAGCGGCGATCATTTGGCCCGGCGGAACGGACATGATAGCGCCGCGAAAAATTTCCGACTGGTAGGCACCGCTGGCAAACCCCAGTGCGAGCGCTCCTGATAAAAAAGGGGAGAGGTCGACAACTACGGATATGACGAAAAATAGGATGAAAATAATAACGACCACAGGAACGGCGCGAACAAGAATGCTGTAGGTCGCCGCGACCGCCCCCAGGATTCGCCCTCCGTAAATCCGCAACACCGCCATCACGGTTCCGATAGTAAAGCCGATACCCAAAGCAATGAGGGTAACCGACACCGTTACACCAAGCCCGGGGATTAGATACTGGAGAACCGTGAACAGGCTCCGGGATAGTTCTTCCATGTCTCTCTTTCGCTCGAATCGAACGCCACGATCTGCACACAGTGTAACCGTTCACCACGATCTACAGATTTACCGCAGAACAAGAAGCGCGGGGAGAGGCAAGAAAAGATCATTTTCACCACGAAGGGCACGAAGAGGTTTAATCTTTAATGCTTCCTCGTTCCCATGTTCCTGCGTGGGAACGCATGTCTTGATCGCTTTGGCGTCCCCGGTTCGATGCAAGGGCGTTCAGAAAGTGCTGGTTCCCACGCGTGGGCATGGGAACCAGAGGATTACTCGCTTTTCTCTGCGTTCTTTGCGTACTCTGCTACGAACGATTACTGCGCCGCGAAGTCATTCAGAACGTTCGCTGCGCTCTCAAAGCGTTCAGCAGCGCGCTATGTGAGCCGCCTTTGAGCGGATTTAGTCGATCCCGAATTCTTCTTTCTTTTTCTCAATCCAGCCCTCTTTTTTCAATTCTTCTATCACCCGGTCGAGCTCGGCCTTGAATTGAGTATCACCCTCCGGCAGTGCCAGGCACTGGCCCGCCTTCACGGTTTCAGTGGTAACCAAGGCGATTTTCAAGTCTTTCATTTTGTTCGTCAGATCTTTGGCCGGCTTGCTCTGGATCAGCAGCAAGTCAATGCGTCCTGCCGCCAGATCCAGTCCGGCATTGTCCACCCGCTCATACTGAAAGAGGTAATCCTCGGGAGTCAAACCGGGCTTAATCAAATTGTCTCTAATCCAGTTTTCCTGGATGGTGCCGGTCTGCACGCCGATCTTCTTCCCCGCAGCATCCTTGGGAGAATTCATCTTGACATCGGCTTTGACCGAAGTCACGAAGGCATCTTTCACAAAATTATAGGGAATAGTGAAATCCACGGTCTTGTCCCGTTCCGGGGTCCCCTGCATGGCAGCCGCGACCAGATCGACCTTGTTGTTCTGCAGGGAGGCGATGAGCGAGTCGAATCCCAAGTCCTTGATCTCCACTTTTACGCCCATGCGTTTGCCGATCTCGCGCACCAGATCCATATCGAACCCGACGAATTTGCCGGATTTGTCCACGGACTCGTAGGGAGGATAGTCGGCCGAGGTGCCGACGATCATTGTACCTCGTGCTTTGATCGCACTGAGTTGGTCAGCCGCAAACCCCGTATTCCAACCGACCAGAACCAAAGCCAGAAGTGCCATCGTCATCCAAACAATGTGTAACCGCTTCATACGTACCTTCCTTTTCCTGAAGATTGATTTTTTTTTGCGCCGGACAGCATTGATTTCGTCCCCCGGTGCATTCCCCAAAACCCTTCTTAGACTACCATAATCGGGCTGAAATCTTCATCCCCCGTTGCTCCACCTCAATACTGTGACTCTTATCCACCTACAACCCCATGGGTACGAGGCTGCGGCACAGCAAAAGGGTGATGCGGAGAAACGTGCAACGGCGTCTCCATCTCTCCCTGTCAGACCCGCATGGTTATTGCTTCCAACTCTCCGCACTTAAGCGAGGGAGATTAGGTGAAGTCAAAAGATGTTTACCCCTATTCTTCAAATGATGCAACACAAGCCGCACATCACCCTCGAAGCGGACCGTTAGGCACACTTGACCCTGTAGTGTAGGTCGGGCAAGTACCGGTTTTGTGCTGCTCTATTACCGCTTCCGAACGCCTTTTTTAGGCCAGTCCCAGTTCCTTCAGCTTTTCAGGAGTCGGCCAGCCGTCGCTTTGCCAAGCACGTACCCGATAATAGATGGGAAGCATCTTATCCAGTTCGCAAACATGCCCTTTGGCCGGGCCATCGGGTAGAGGTTCCTTAACGATGCGCATCGGCAGGGTATCGTCCTTGGCACTGAATCCGGCTTTGCAGAGAAACAAGCGTTCAGCATTGAAGATACGTTCTGCCGCCTGCATCAGTGTATCCATGTCGTAGTCCGTTCCCGTAGCAGCGTTCAATAACTTCATGATGCCCTCGGGCCGAATGTCTTTGGTTTGAGTCACATAGTTTCGAATCGAAAAGAATACGCACAAGCCGGCCGAATCTATTACCGCGAAAACATCTTGCCAATCTTTCACCAACTGAGGCTTATCTTCCCAAGTGAGCGGGTCAATCAGCATGGGCACACCGAGTATCTCGATATAAGCCGGGTCGCCGCGCATGTGACTGGCGCCGATTGGGGAAGTAGCGTAGGCAAGCCCCATGCCTTTTTCACCTCGGGGATCGTAGCCGGCAAACTCTTGTCCCCTCGCAACAATCGCCAACTCGGGGTGGCCGTAAGCAGTTGCCAGGCGCAAACTGCCCTGCGCCAGCTGATCTCCAAAGCCTTCGCGCAGCGCGGTTTTGCGGCACATTTCGATGAGTCCGTCGCCATCACCGAAGCGAAGTGGGCGGCCTACGATCGATTCGCTAAGTATGCCCTTCTCGTACATCTCCATCGCACAGGCAACGGTAGCTCCCATGCTGATGGTATCCAGCCCCATTTCGTTGCAGACGTAGTTGGCTTTGGTAAGTGCCGCTAAATCCCCAATACCGCAGTCGCTGCCTAGTGAATAGACCGTTTCGTATTCAGGCCCCTCCCCTTCTCCCTGGTATGGACCGTCAGCTATTTTAGTAACCCGGCCGCAGGCAATCGGACAGCTGAAGCAGGCTTTCGGACGAACCAGAAAACGCTCAGTAAGTGCCTCTCCGCCAATTGCTTCCCAGTGTTCAAAAGTGCCTTGTTGAAAGTTTCTGGTGGGCAATACTCCTATATTCTGAGTGCCGGTAATGGTCACGGCAGTACCGAAGGTTCTGAGCGGGGGTGGATGGTCTTTGTACGTATCCTTGAATTTGTTTAGATATTCTTTGGCAAGAGACTTAAATAAATTTTCGTCGTGCAGCGGAACCTTTTTGGTGCCATAGACCGCAATCGCCTTCAGTTTTTTTGCGCCCATGACCGCCCCGACTCCCGATCTTCCGGCGGCGCGGTCCTTGTCATTCATGATACTGGCAAACAGTACGCCATTTTCACCAGCCGGACCGATGCAGGCCACCTTGGTCTCATTGAGCGTCTCTGCGCAAATCTCCTGATCGGTCTCATGGGTGCTCTTGCCCCAGAGATGCTCAGCGTCACGCAATTCAACAGCGCCTTCTTGGACCCACAAATAGACCGGCTTATCCGACTTTCCTTCCAAAATGATTCCATCGATGCCGGTTCGCTTCAGCATGGTCGGGAACTGCCCTCCGGAATTGGAACATGTGACGGCACCCGTCAGCGGAGATTTGGTCATCACCATATAGCGTGCTCCAGTGGGAGCAATCGTGCCGGTTAAAGGTCCGGTCATCATGATGAGTTTGTTTTCCGGACTTAGAGGATCGACCTTAGGGTCTAGCTCTTCCAAAAGATAACTCATGCCAAGCCCTCGGCCGCCGATGAAATTTTTCAATCGCTGCCGATCTATTTCCTCAAACTTACACGAACCATTGTTAAGGTTAACTCGAAGAATCTTTCCCATCCATCCCATGACAATTACTCCCCAAATATGGTAATTATTGATTGACTGGTTGGCTCCCGGCCCGCTTGTTCGCGGCTAGTGCCACAGCCGGGTCGTATTGAAATCGACATGGTCGAAGTCGCAGACTTGAACCACTCCAGCTCACGCTGGTGCGCCATCAACATTTTATTATATCACAGCCCTCTAAGGGGTTGTCCGAGAACACGCAGCGCAGAGCTTCAGCCCTGCTGCAACCAGCACAGTCCTAAGGGACTGCGCTACAGGAAAAAGCAATTCTGGGACAGCCTCCTGGTACTACAGCGACACTTGCATAAAATGACAGTGATGCTTTTGTGCCACTCGATTTTCGATCAGTGAGCAGCTAATAGCTGCTGTTCCGTCATTTCCTAAATCATCAACAACTGCGCCGGAGGCAACTTTTCCAATGGTCATTAGCGTCCGAAGTTACGCGTTCATGCGAAAATACACCACCCATTTGCAAAACCATGGAGAATTATGTGTTCCGGAGCAAGCAACTGTCGGCGATGTTCTCCAACACCTGGGCGTGCCCTCGGACGCAAAAAAAATCATTCTGGTTAACGGTCGTCCTGCCCAGCCGGACCGTGTATTGCGTTCCGGCGACCTCCTGGTATTTTATCCTGTGTTAGAAGGTGGTTAGATCACAACCCCAAGTAGGCCTTTCGCACATGAGGGTCATGCAGTAGATCCATTGAGGACGCTTCCCGCACCAGACTGCCGGTTTCCAGAACATACGCGCGATCGCTGTTCTTTAAGGCCTGTTCGACGTTTTGTTCTACCAGCAGTAGGGTCATTTCTTGCTGGATTTTTCTCAATTGTCGATAGATCTCCTTTACCAGCACCGGTGCCAAGCCCAGGGAAAGTTCATCAATAAGCAGGTAATCCGGCCTCGACATTAAAGCTCGTCCTATGGCGAGCATTTGCTGCTCACCGCCGGAAAGGGTTCCCGCCCGTTGCTTCCAGCGCGATCCAAGCACGGGAAACAACTCCATTACCCATTCCATGGTGTCCGCCAGTCCAGACCGGGCCTTCCTCAGATATGCACCCATTTCCAGGTTCTCTCGAACGGACATATCCCTGAACACGCGTCTTCCCTCGGGAACACACGAGACTCCCAACGCTACGATCTGATGAGGCTGCAAATCAGTCAAGTCGGTACCTTCGATCAGCACCTTGCCGCTGCGGGGTCTGAGAAGCCCTAATATTGTCTTTATCAGGCTGGTTTTGCCGGCTCCATTAGCACCAATCACAGCCACGGTCTCTTTTGACTGAACCTGTAACGACACATTCCGCAAAACCTGATTTTCGCCTATAAAAACATTGACGTCACGGACTTCAATCATCCGATTCTCCGAGATAAGCTTCTATGACGCACCGATCGGCTACCACCTCGGCCGGCTGCCCTTCGCAGATAAGACGACCGTTATCCAGGACCAACACCCTTTCCACCACTTTCATAAGAGCACCCATGACATGTTCGATCCACAGTATGGAAACTCCCCACTCATCCCTGATCGTGTGGATGAGGCTCAGTGCTTCAGTTATTTCACCAGAATTTAATCCTCCCAAAACCTCATCCAACAAAATCAGCCTTGGCCGCGTAGCCAGTGCCCGAGCAATTTCCAGACGCTTTTTATCTATGAGATTCAGGTTCCCGGCCGACTGCTCAAGCATCCGAGCTAACCCGACGAATTCGAGCAGGCGAGCTGCTTCGTTTTTTCTCCTGGATAAGTTTCCTACGTATCGATTGTTTCCGATAAACGCCACCAGCACATTTTCTAAACAGGTCATCTCCGCAAATGGACGCACGATTTGAAAAGTGCGCGCAATGCCCAGTCGACAAATTTGATAAGACTTGAGCTGCTGTATTTGCCGTCCGTCGAACTCTATCTTGCCTTCCGAACACCGAAAGGCCCCGGCAATGAGGTTAAACAAAGTTGTCTTGCCCGCACCATTTGGACCGATCAAGCCAACGATTTCTTTTTCCTTGAGTTCAAAGGAAACGTCCTGGACAGCGGTTAAGCCACCGAAATGTTTGGTTACATTTGTCACTTGGAAAAAAGCCATAGGCACAATCTTTCTCACCCGGCGATCGTTTTCGAGGACTGTTTGGCAAGCGACGTCTTCCTCCACAGCCCGATCAGCCCAACCGGGGCAAAGCGGGCTATCATCAGCGCAATCAAACCGAATATCAGCACATGAAATTCGCCATAGACTCGAATGTATTCAGAAAGGACTTCCAGAAAAAGGGCGCCCACAATCGGCCCGCTAAAGGTTCCAAGACCTCCGATGACGGTCATGGCAAGGACCAGAAACATGGTGTTCAAGGATGCAATTTCGGGTGTGATCAACTGGTGATAATGTCCGTACAAAGCACCGGCCAGTCCTGCCAAGGCACTGGAGACAACGAAAGCAACGATCCTCACGCGAACGATGTTGATGCCAAGAGAAGCAGCTGCCGTCTCATCGTTTTGCACGGCCCTGAAACTTGTCCCCAAATCCGAGTGGATAAGCCAGAAAATCAGCGAAAGCATACCGATGGTAACAACAAACATTAGATAAAAAGCGCTGACTTTGGAATACGTTGGGAAGAAGAAAGGAACCTGAAGCCCCATTGTTCCTCGAGTGATTTCATATTCGTTATCAAGGATAATTCGAAGGATTTCCGAAAAAGCCAACGTGGTGAGCGACAAATAAATCCCACCCATCCTGATGCAAAGAGCCCCTAGAGCCAGACCAAGTAAAGCGGCTATACCCGCCCCAAACAAGGCGGTCAGCAAGGGCGGCAGATGCCAGTAGAGGGCAGACAAGCCGGATGCGTAGGCTCCAACGGCTGCAAAGGCAGCATGGGCGAAAGAAACCTGGCCGGTATAGCCTGCCAGGAGATTCCAGCTGGAAGCCATCATGACATAGAAGAGACTCAGTATGGCAGTATGCAGCCAGTATTCACCGAGCAGGAAGGGGAAGGCGGCAAAAACTACAATACAGCCTAAAACAACTATCCACCGAAAATTCTGACGCAAACGCGATGTCTCCCATATGCTAGTGTTTACTTGCAGAAATCATCGATACAGCCGATATCGTCACCGCGGCGAAGCTTGTCCCCGCTTGGTCCCACCGCGGGATTAGGCTGGGAGCAGGAGGTCCAGAAGCGCATGGAAATTCTTATGAAGCTTCTTTAGTTTCTGTTCTTTTGCATTTTGTGTTGCATTTTCATTCGAACTCCGTCCAAAGACGCAACGGCACCTCTGGTAATGGGCCGTCAAAGTTCTTTTTGTCCAAAAAGGCCGGTCGGTCTCAGCGAGAAGCACCAGCATAAGAATCGCAAATCCGAACAAATGCTTATAGCCGGATGAAATGTAAGCCGCTCCCATATCCTGGACGATCCCCAGAATCAGCCCGCCAATGACGCATCCTGCCAATGACCCCATGCCTCCCAATACCACAACAATGAAAGCGGTAAGACTGATGCCCGCGCCCACTGTCGGTGTCACCGGAAATATGGGCGCCAGGATCACGCCCGCGGCACCGGCCAACGCACAACCCAAACCGAAGGAAATCATGTTCACCAGAGTGGGATTAACCCCCATCAACGCCGCCATTTCTCTATCCTGAGCTACCGCCCGCACCATCTTCCCAAACCAGGTCCGTTTAACCAGGAGGAACAACAGCACGATCACCGCTACGCCCGCTGCAAATGAAACAAGCCGCTGATTCCCATAGTAAAAAAGCCCAAAAAGATGCGTCGAGCCATTAACCCAGTTTGGGGGTTTTTGAGGATACGGGCCAAAGATGAACAAATAGGCATTTTGAAGCACGATGGAGAGGATAAACGTAATGATTAATGAGTACATTTCATTGCCATAGGTCGGCTGTATTAAAGTTTTCTCTATGGCAAGGCCCAATAGAAAAATCAGGAGGATAGCTATAAGAAGCGCGGGAGCTGCGGGTAATCCAAGCTGATAAACAAACAAGGCGCTAAAATAGCCCGCCAAAACATAGAGTTCCCCATGGGCAAAATTGATCACATTCATGATGCCCACTATCAGAGAAACCCCGAGGGCCGAAAGGGCGTAGATCACTCCAAGAAGCACACCGTTTGTGAGATACATCAAGAAATCTGTCATAAGACCAAGCTCGAGTTGTTTGGATAGTTTTTCCGGCCGCCATTTTGAGCATGTTCGATTGCGGCAGTGGAGAGTGGCAGGCTGGAAAGCCTGCCCCACAAGCGCCTCAACTCATTTCAGCATCCCTGCTGTAGCGGTCTTCTACTTCCGTTTCAGTTCACCCGTCTTGGCAGCAACCGGGTAAACCACCACTTGCTCTCTATTCTGCCATTGAATGATCAGCATGGGAGGCTGCCACTGATGGTAACGGAAGGTCCCTTTCTCATCGCCGAACTTGACCGTTCCGCCGGCCACCTTCATGTCAGTCTTTTCCAGAGCATCCACTATCTTATCCGGATCGGTGCTGCCCGCTCGATTGATGGCGTCCGCAGCAATCAACAGCACATCGTAGATGGAGCGAGACTTATAATCGGTCGGCGCTTTGTTGAACGCCTTTTCGTAGGACTCCCTGAAAGCTTTGGACTTCTCGTTGAGGTCAACCTTTGCATGCATGCGTGATACAAACAATTCCAGATCTCCTGCATCACCCACGTTCTGCCAGTATTCCGGCCACAAACTGGGGGGACCCGCACCTTCGAGAAGAAGCGCTTCCTGCGGGACCAGTCCGACCTCATGAGCCTGCGCAATCAAAGAATGAACTCCGAATCCGTAAACGAATGCCAGCACCAGATCGGGCTTAAAATTCTTGATCTTATTGAGCTCTGCGTAGTGGTCGCTGCTGTCTCGACTGGTTTCCACTACCATGTTTTCGATGCCCATTTCCTTCAGGCCGTCTTCAGCCAGTTTCTTGATTCCCAAACCCCAATCGGTGTTTTCCGCCACGATGGCAACTCGCTTGAATCCGTATTCTTTGACGAATCCCAAGATGTAGTCATTCACGACCCCACTGTTGCAAGGACCCGCCCTGAAAACGTATTTATTTCCTTGAGCTGTGATGTCGTCGGCCCAGGCTTCGGCAATAATCAAAGGCTGTTTATAACGTTCGGCGATGGCCACTTCCGCCAGCGCACAAGATGAATGACTTTCTCCAACGGTAACGACCACATGATCTTTGGTGATAAGCTTTTCAAATCCCGAAGCGGCTTTTTCCGGCACGCCTCCAGTATCTTCGAAAATCACCTCCATCTTTTTGCCCAGAACGCCACCCATTTGATTGTTTATTACATCGAGCGCAAGTTGAATGCCTTCTTCAAAAGCCTGTCCCGTAGCAGCAGCCGGACCGGTACGAGGACCGACCACCCCCACCTTAATGGTATCCTCGGCAAAAACTCCTTGCGCCATCAGAAAAGTGCCAAGCACCAATGCTATTACCACTGTGAAAACTTTTCTTTGCGTCATTCCTCGCCTCCTTAAGCATCTTTCTCCATTAAGCACCAACGCTACTGATGAAACTCCCTTGCCCTTTACTAACACCCCCTTTCTATTCCGATCCGCAAACATGTTTCCTACGTTTCCCCGGCATGACAGGCCCGCCAGCCCCACAAAAGCCTCGTTTACTGCAGATTTCACCAGCGTTCTGCTGCAGCCGGGCGGAAGCCTCTAATCAGTTATGGAGCAATTCAAAATCCCCCTTTTCCGAAGGGGGAACTCCAAATGGAGAATTACTTCCGCTCAGCTGTACCAGAAGGCTATTCAAGAAATGTCACTTCGAGCAGGAGGCGGGAGATCCTGTACTCGGAATCAGTTGATCATGCATTGTCAGACCGCCCCTGGCTCAACCTCAAAATGTCCCGCGCCTCACTGGGCGAGGCAACTTCTCTGCCCAATTCGTTTGCCAGACGAACGATTCGCGCGACCAACTGCTCATTGCTGGCAAGTTCCCCGCGCCGGTAGTAAATATTGTCTTCCAAACCGACCCGCACATGCCCCCCCATCAGAATCCCATGAACATTCACAACAAGCTGGGCAGCACCAATTCCCGATACATTCCAGGTGGCATCGCGCGGAATGGAGTTTTTCAAATGCACCAAGTTTTCAATGGTGGCCGGAATGGCACCTTTTAAACCCATCACGAAGTTGAAGTGAAGAGGCGCAGCGGCCAAGCCCTGTTTCTCCAATTCCAGAGCATTGTTGATCATGCTGGTATCGAAAATCTCCATCTCCGGCTTAATCCCATAGTGCAGCATATCTTTAGCCAAACCCGCAATCAGTGAAGGGCTGTTTTCGTAGACGCTGTTGGGGAAATTC
The DNA here is from genome assembly GCA_963781715.1 of uncultured delta proteobacterium. Taxonomy (GTDB): domain Bacteria; phylum Desulfobacterota; class Syntrophobacteria; order Syntrophobacterales; family Syntrophobacteraceae; genus Desulfoferrobacter. The sequence continues at coordinate 439,116 of CAWAGW010000010.1, read as the reverse complement.
ACCGATCCCGTCGTAAGGCTGGCCATCTCCGACCTTAGCTTCAAACGCTCGGCGCGTTGCTCATAGGCCATTCCGGCCCGACCTCCAGTGGAAATCTGAACGATCAGATCGGTTTTCGCCTTAAGCCCCTCATGGACCTCTTCAAACAGCTTATAATCGGGTGAAGGAGACTCATCCACGGGGTTCCTGACATGCACATGCAGAATGGCTGCACCTGCCGATTCGCAGCGAATTGCCGTCTCTACGATTTCTGCCGGAGTGATTGGAACATGGGGAGTGTTTTTTCTTTTCGGCAGTGATCCGGTAGGGGCAACCGTTATGATCAACTTTTCCATTTTTTCCCTCCGTCTAAACTTTTTGAACTCCCACCTGCTGCTCTAATAAAAGAGAAATTTGCTTCGCCGTATTGATCAACGGGGGTACAAGCTTGGACACGAGTGCCTCTCGCGTATACCGGATGGTTGGCACCGCTACATTCGCGGCAGCAATGGGCCGTCCCTGTCGAAAAATAGGGGCTGCCGCGGATCGCAGGCCGACTGACAATTCTTCATCATTTACGGCGAAACCTTGCTGCCGCACGATGGCAAGTTCGGTTAGTAATGCTTCAGCAGATGAATGAGTGTTGTGCGTGAGAGGGACCCAGCCAACGCGTCGCAGGATGCTGCGATATTCATCTTCGGGCAGATGAGCCAGGATGGCCTTGCCCATGGACGTGCAGTAGACAGGCAGTTTAGCGCCGATATGAAGTTCGGTTGAGAGGATTTGTTCCGTCTTATACCTTGCCACATAAAGGATTTCGGTATCTTCAAGGACGGCCATATTGACCGTTTCGCCTAAAGTTCTAGATAATTCTCGCAGGTAAGGTTTTGCTACTTGGCACAAATCATACCCGCAAATGACTCCGTATCCCAATCCAAGAATCTTGGGGGTCAACTGATAACGTTTCGTAGCTGTTTTCTCAATGTAGCCCAGTTCGGCCAAAGTGTGGCAAAATCGGGTGAGAGTGGCTTTCGACATCTCTGTGGCACGCGAAAGTTGAGTCAGGGTCAGAGGCGTATCGGAGTCAGCTAAAGTTTCAAGCAGGCTGAGACCACGAGCGAGGGAGGTGATGAAAAGTCTCTCATTTTTTAGTTCCTCTGCGTGGCTTCGCGACTTGTTTCTTTCTGCCATGCCTTCCCTTTGTATCCAATACCTGTGAACGCTCGCATCGAAATTTCGCATAGCGATATGTTATTCTGCATAGTAGAATAATGAAGCCGGCACTGTCAACCAGGAATCGGTTCTCCACTGCTGCGGATTGCTTCATCACCTCGCGGCATGATTGCACTTCGCTGAAATGGCCGAGGACTATTCTTCGAGGACTATTCTTAGATATTTTTTAAGGGGATGAAACGGATGATATGACGGTGCACATCTTTAGATTTTGGAACAATTTACGAGATCTTAAATGATGCCAGTCAAGCCTACCGGGGTGTCATTCCGGACGATTGTTGGCACGAACCTACATGAGCCGAGATCAATTGGCGCACAAAATTGAGGACACGGCCGTCTTCCGGGGAATCAAACTGGACGGCCAACTGGCCGGCGTTATGGGCATTCAGGGCAAAGGAAAAGTTGTCCTCATACCATATGCCCATGTGAGAACAAAATTTCGAAACCAGGGGATCTGGACTAAGCTTCTCAAATAGTTTGATAATATAATTGCTAAACCAATCCTTATCGGGACATGGGCGGATCCTTCATGAGCTGTTTGCTTTTACCAAAGAAATGGATATTGACTGGTTGCAGAACAAGAAAAGAATTATTTAGTTCGGAAATACTGGTCAATACTCGATCAACAGATTGAGACTTCGGTGGTCCGCACCAAATCTGAATGGAGCACCTAAAGCTTTGCACAATTTAAGGGGCTGTAGCAAACAGTCCCCAGAGCTTCGGTTTATAAATCATTCTAACCCGGAATAGCGATCATCCGGGAGGCCGCAATTGAAGCAGCGGCCGGCCTCCCGGATGATCTCCTCAGAATCAAAAGCTGGATAAACCTCGTTGAAGTTCTTGAGCCTTTAATGAACCGGGATGGCTTCCTTGCTGAAGCGTCTTTTCTTATTGTAATAGTAATGGTTCAGATCTTTGGAATAAACCACGGGAGGCATCGCCAGCCGGCTTTCAATGTTTCCTTCGATGGTATCCTCGATGGCCACCGCCGCACGCAAGCCCTGCCCGATCGCGGCAGCTTCCAGCTCATACTGAACAAGACTCGTGCGGGCCTGGCGAAACATTACTTGAAACACTCGGCAACGTCCGGCGCGGAGATTGCGTTCTTGCCGGGCCTTGAAGATCCGAACTCGTTCTTTCGAGCCTTCCAGTCCTGGACCGGCAACACGCCGGAGCGCGCGCGGACGAGCATGCGCCGCAATTAATAACTGATGAGCCGCTTCAGGCAGAGACCGTGCAACGCGCCATATTCTTAATGAAACCTCACGACACTCCAAATGAACAGTGACATTAGTATTCCAATCCATTATCGACAACATCTAATGCAATGCAATAAATTATCATTTAAATATTCTTGAAATTTTTTTAAACAATATTTAAGATGCTGTTAATACTATTTGTTATAATAAATGTTAACTAAATTCAGCATTTGTGCAGTGCACCATTTTTTTCTTGACAACTGCGTTCAATGCGTTAGAATGTGTTTAACTTTGATTAAAGGATGTCGGTTTGGTAAGGCCTAAGAACTATCAACAAAACTGAGGAGATTATAAAAACATGGAACAATTTAAATTGGCAAAGCAAATGCTCGATTTCAACAAAGCAACCTTTGACAGCGTCTTTAATGCATCGATTGGAATTCAAGAGCAGCACGAGAAAATGGTCAAGACTTCTTTGGAACAAGTCACCTGGATTCCCGAGCAGACAAGCAAGTTTCTAACGGAATGGGCTGCAAGTTACAGGAAAGAGCAAGACCAATGGAAAAAAATGGTCGACGAGGGTTTTGATACACTGGCCGCACACTTTGCAGAAGAACGCAAGAGCGTCATACCCAAGGCAGCGAAGACCGCCTAAAAATTTTATTCAAAACATCAGGAGGATTCAATATGGACCAGAAGCAAATGCTGAAACAGATGATCGATTTCAACAAGGCAACCTTTGAGAATGCTTTTACCACCATGATTATGGTCCAGGACCAGGTGGAGAAATCAACGAACATGCTGCTTGAACAGGCCACATGGCTTCCCAAAGAAGGAAGAAAAGCCATCGATGACTGGGTTAAAGCCTATAAGAATGGTCGTGAGAGTTTCAAGAATACCGTGGATGAGAGCTTTAAGAATGTGGAAAAGTTCTTTGCCGCTGCAGATAAAGGCTAAGTTGTTACCTTCATCGGCACTTTAGGGATAGCACGGGCTTGGTTCCCGGCGGGGATTATCCCATAGGCATCAAGCTAAGCCAACTTGCCAAACAGCCCCCTATTTTAAGGCTGGCAAGTGGATACACTTAACGCTGCGTGTAACATAAACTCAGTGCAGGGGGGGCGGGGATAAAGCCCGCCCCTACGCTACGTATTTTTGGATAAGCTAAAATAAGTGGCGGCCCAGGTTCTGCCGGTTTGTAACCGATGCTGGATGCCAGATTCCGGATACCGGATAAAGAGAGTGCCGCTGCAGCTCGAGCACTCTTTATCGGGTATCCGGCATCTTTTTGAACCAGAAAGCTGCTTCTGCCAAAGTGCAGCAGGGCGTTGCCATCTTAGACTTACAGGTTAACATCAAGGACGCGTCGCGAATAGCGTGGTCGCATTATGGCAAGTTTGCCGAGGAGGGTCATCTGATGGATAAAAATTTTCTGGAATTTTGGGGGAACTTTCTCATTAACGCGGCGAAAGGGCAAGAGCAGTTGGAAAATATGACGAAATGGGTTCGGCAGGACTTCACGGGCTTCGAAGAAATGACTGCTCTTTTTCAAAAAGTTTATGGGTTGGACAAGGTCAATCAAGTCAGTCCCGCTTACCCCCAAATGTTCAATGATGCCCAAGCAAATTTCAAGAAATCCTTTAATGACTATTTGAATTTGCTGGGGGTTGTGTCGCGTGACGAACATTTGGAACTGATGAAGAAATATGAGGCGCTCAAAGAGAAGGCTGCGTCACAGGAGGAAACGATCAAGTATCTGCGCATGCTATTGGGTGAAGCTAAGGGCATCGATGCCAGCCAGGTGACCAAGACCGTTGATGAACTGGTTAAAAAACAGACCGATCAGTTTCAAAAACTGATGGACACCTTCAGCAAGTCGTTTAAGCAGGACTCCTCGCCAACTGAGAGCGAAGAGTAGCAGGCGGAAAAGCAGTGAGCCTTTGGTTTGAGCACGCTCCAAATGGATGATAAGCGAGAAGTTCCGAGATCTTCTGACGATGGAATAGCAGCTTTTTTTACAACAAAAGCTAAATTTTACCAATATACATGCCTTTGGTTCTCCAGTATGAAAGAATTGTACTCGACATGAATGATTAATTCCCTTTCCTGGCTGCGAATCGATGCGGAATGGTGAGCGCGGCCGATGCTGAATAGACGAGCAATTCGTGTCAAGTTCCAGAAAGATACTGATATCCGCCTAAAAGGAGCTTCTTACTTTGCGCGGATGTCAATAGCATAAAAATAGCATGGCAACTCCATGATAACAAAGCCTGCTCATGCCAAGACAAATCAAGACCTGTTTTGTGCAAATCAATCAGGATTTGGGAGGAATCAATGAAAAATATGTTTGATGGGTCCATCGGTTTTTCTGAATATCTACCTCGTTATATGGAACAGCTTTCGGAGTTGAATCTTAAGATCATGCAGGCCGCCTGCGACAAGGTCATGGCCGCTCAGTCCTATTGGAAAGGCGTTTTTAAATATACCGATGATTTTGCAACACCTTTCGGAACAGCTGTCAACTCCTTTTCCGGTACCGAAAAGGAAAGGTTGTTTGCTGTGCCCCCATTGGATAATCTCCAGGGATATTTGGAACTTTTCTTATTCAATTTGCAGTTGGCGATTAATGGATTCACGAGCAGTCTTGAAATTATGACTGAGTACCATCTGCCCAAGATCAGTGAGGCCAATGAAGCCTGGCTGAACACCCTCTTTGGCAGGGATGGAGAGGACATTACAGAATATACCGCCAGACAACTGCAAATGCTGGATGTCGTGGTCAATTCCTACCCCAAGGCCATCAAGGACATCGAGCCGGAATACGGATTTCATTTCGATAACGGCGGTTATGTCAAAGCGGCCGAGACCGACCGATTCGAACTCTACCAGGTACTCCCCCTGGATAAATCAGTACAAGTAAGAGAGGATGGCAAGCCGATCATCATTGTTCCGCCTTACGTTCTGGGTGCCAACATTTTGGCGTTCCTGCCCGGGGAAAATCGAAGCTACACCCACTGCTACGCAAACCAGGGGATTCCCACTTATATCCGAATCCTCAAAGACATCGACACAACGCCGGCAGTTCAGGTCATGACAGGCGAGGACGACGCCCGCGACACCCGAGTCTTCTGCGAACAATTGAAGGCGAAGCACGGCAAACCCGTTACCGTGAATGGATTCTGCCAGGGAGGATTGGTTATGGTGATGGCGATCCTTTCAGGTGAACTGGATGGTCTGGTGGATGCTTTCATCACTTGCGCGAGTCCGATGGACGGAACACGCAGTAAATCGCTGGTGGGCTATCTCAAAGATGTACCGGAGCGCTTTCTGGACATGGCCTATGCTACTAAGACGCTGCCGAACGGCAACCAGGTGGTGGACGGGAAGCTGATGAGCTGGGTTTATAAAATAAAAAGTATCGATCAGGAGGCTCCGATTCCGGTCTTTTATCGTGATTTGAAGATGTTCGATCGACCCGGCAATAAAGAGCTTAAAATCAGCAAAACTGCTGCAGCGATCAACTACTGGCTGCTGTATGAGCGGCAGGACCTTCCTGTGGCCATTACCCAATTGAGCTACGACTCGTATACCATCCCGGTCACCGAGGATGGCACTCTGCCGGTTAAGCTTTTTGGCAGGAAGCTCAATTTCAAGCGAATCGAGGAAATGGGGATCAAGTGGCTGATCTGCTATGCAGAACAAGACGAGTTGGTGGAAAAAGAGGCGGCTCTTGCTCCGCTCGATTACATCCACGCAGAGGTCACAGCCTTCCCCAAGGGGCATGCATCCATAGCCACTTCATGGTCCATACCGACTTCACAGTGCGCTCTGCACACATGTTTTAACAATTCTCGCGGACCTGTCTGCTTCCAGATGGAACTTGATCAGGAACTGCAAGCCCATAATCCAGCGAACCTTGAGCCGAGTGTCACCCCGGTGCAACAAGATTCTCAAGGCGAATAAGCTCATAGATAGCCATTTCTCTGATACTACTGCGACAGCTTCATTCTTTCTCTGTGGGGCAAGCTTCCCGGCCTGCCCCACAGAACTCATTTTATGCAATTGTCGCTGCTGCACTCATAAAACATGTTTTTGATGGACCATTAGATCGATTCATTCGGGGAGGAGAAAGCAATGCTTGCAATCAAGGATTCTGTGGCAGTTATTACCGGCGGGGGTGGCGGCATAGGCAAAGCGCTTGCTGAATACTGGGTGCGCGCTGGAGGCAAAGTCGTTTTGGCTGATGTGGTGCAGGACCCCCTGGATCAGGCCAAAGCCGAACTGGAAGCTCTGGGCGGCGAAGTGGTCACCATGATTTGCAATGTGACGGCAGAGGAAGATTGCGGCAAATTAGCCGATACCGCCATCGAGAAATTTGGCAAAATCAATCTGGTAGCGCCTTTTGCAGGGATCATCAAGGATGGCTTGATGGTCGCTCCCGATAAAGAAACAGGCAAAGTCACCAAGAAAATGACTTTGGAACAATTTCAGAGCGTCATCAATATCAATCTTACCGGCGTCTTTTTGACCGTGAGGGAATGTGCCGAACGGATGATCAATCACAACTGTAGGGGATTGATTTGCCTGGTTTCCTCTACCGGGTCCCTGGGCACCGCCGGCCAGATCAATTACTCCTCTTCCAAGGCCGCCATGTCCGTGATGCCCAAAGTCATTACGGCAGAGTTTTTTCGGCGTGGCCTGGCCGATAAGCTCCGCTGTGTGGCAATTGCGCCCGGGTATGTTGGCACACCCATGGTGAAGGGGATGAATCAAAAAGCACTGGACAGGATTTTAACCGACGTTCCCATTGGACGTTCTGATTGAGCCTGAGGAAGTGGCGTCCCTGGTAGGAGAGCTTTACCGAAATGAGGCCCTTGCCGGAGATGTTTTCTACATCCACGGGGGCCTCAGGTTGGGCTCCAAAGGTTAACTCAAGCATGACAGAGCAGGTGGGACCGAACCTTGATGGCGGAGATGATACGGGGCAACCGCGAACTCGGCCTGGCCACCCTATGTGTCGGCCAGGGCCAGGGTATGGCCTCGGTTTTGGAAAGGGTGTAGAAAAACCGGGAAATCCATGCAAGAAGATCTTTCACCTGCTATCAGCCAATATCGCTGAGTTCCTCAAGGTAAAGGCTTCCTCGATCCTACTCGTGAACGAACAGAAGGGAACTCTGGAACTCGCTGCAAGCTATGGTTTGAGCGAAAAGTATCTTGACAGAGGTCCTTTGTCCCTGGAGAGAAGTGTTGCCGAGGCCCTTGAGGGAAAACCGGTCGTCATCAAGGATGCCACAACCGATGATAGAGTTCAATACAGGAAAGAAAAACAGGAAGAGGGGATCGTATCCATGCTCTCGGTTCCCATCAAGGCTAAAGAAAAAGTTATTGGCGTGCTGAGGCTATACAGCGCGGCGCCACGGGACTTCACAGAGGACGAAATCATGCTGGTCAGCGCTCTGGCATATCAGGGAGGGCTGACCATCCAGAACGCCTCCATGTACCTCATGTTAGAACGCGACATCAACGAACCAAGGGGTGATATCTGGAGCCATAGATGATATTTTTAGTCTTATTTGGCGTTGCCTCGAACTTAGGCTAAACGGTCCAGGGATTTTTCCAAGAGATCCCTGGACAATTCACATTACCAAGAGATTTTCGGATGGCTACTTTCCACCTCCTGAATTCTGTATACCAACACCCCTTGTTCTGCCTTCCCGCATCACTCCAGTGTTCAAAAAAATATGATTTTGTAGCAAAGTCACAAGCATAGTGGTAATAAACATCACTTACCACTTTATTTCTGCTTTGCATGACTCATTGCGACACGAAGGAAGGTCCAGATGGCGTTTTGGGAGGCGCGAACTCGATACAGATACACAGCTCAACAAATCAGAGGCTCACTCCAGCACCGGTAGATACAGTAAGACTGGCAAACTATTCTCATGTTGCCTGATCTAGAAGCACCGCGATGCGATGGGCAAATCAATCAGAAGGGGAGATCCCGATGTACAAAGTAACCTACGAACACGATCAAATAGTAATCCGCCTCGACAAAAATCTGGTCGAAAGTGAGACACTTGCGAGGTTTTTGGGCCAGATTAATCTTCAGTCAATCTTGAAGAAGAGCAGTCTAAAAACTGCATCCGAGAGGATGATGATCCAAAACCGTATAAGAGACTTCCCGAAGGGTTTTGCTCTCCTACGAGACCCGGCTCTGAATAAGGGGACGGCATTTACCCAGGAAGAGAGGGAAGCACTGGGGCTCAGGGGATTTCTACCACCACGGATACACACCATGGATGAACAGGTTCACCGGGTGCTCGGGAATTTGAGAAGGAAGCCCAACGACTTGGAAAAATACATCTACCTGACCAGTCTCCAGGATAGAAATAAAACATTATTTTACCGCATTCTCTTAGACAACATCGAGGAAATGATGCCCATTGTCTACACTCCGACGGTGGGCCAGGCATGCATCGAGTATGGAAGCATCTTTCGCCGTCCGAGGGGAATTTTCATTACGGCGAACGATAAAGGCAGTATAGCAGACATCCTGAGAAATTGGCCGTACAAAGAGATTCGAATTATTGTCGTAACGGACGGGGAGAAGAATCCTCGGTCTTGGCGACCTGGGAGCCGACGGAATGGGCATTCCGGTAGGCAAACTCGCCCTCTATACCGCCTGCGCAGGGATTCATCCATCCATTAGCCTGCCGGTGACCATCGATGTGGGGACAAATAACGAAAAATTACTGAATGATCCGCTTTACATTGGGCTCAGGCATCGCCGACTCCAAGGAGAAGCCTACGACGAACTGATAGAGGAGTTTATTGTGGCAGTGCAGGAGGTGTTTCCGGGCGCTGTGATCCAGTTCGAGGATTTTGCCAACAAGAATGCTTTCCGTCTTTTGCAGGAGTACCGAGATCAAGTCTGCTGTTTTAATGATGATATTCAGGGAACTGCTGCCGTCACGCTGACGGGGCTGTATTCAGCATTGCGGATAACCGGAGGAACGCTCAAGGATCAAAAACTCCTGTTCTTAGGGGCCGGCGAGGCCGGCATAGGTGCTGCCGATCTGGCGGTTTCGGCAATGGCCGAAGAGGGAATGACTGCAGACGAAGCGATTAACCGCATTTGGTTTTTGGATTCCAAAGGTCTCGTGGTGCAAAGTCGCACGGATCTCAGTGTGCCCAAGCGCAGTTATGCACATGATCACGAGTTCCTGCCGGATCTACTCACCGCCGTTAAAACGTTAAAGCCCACTGCCGTCATTGGACTCTCGGGGCAGGCCAAGATGTTCACTCAGCCGGTCCTTGAAGCCATGGCAAGTTTCAACCAAAGACCCATCGTCTTCGCTTTGTCCAATCCTACCTCCAATTCAGAGTGCACAGCTGAAGAGGCCTATCAGTGGACGGAGGGGCGCTGCGTTTTTGCAAGCGGCAGCCCGTTTGCCCCTGTGACAGCCCAGGGCAAGACGTATTATCCAGCCCAGGGAAACAATGTTTACATTTTTCCGGGTGTGGGTTTAGGTGTCATCGCATGTTGGGCAAGACACGTCACCAATGAAATGTTCCTCGTTGCAGCCAAAACATTGGCCCAACAGATCTCGCAGGATGACCTGGATAGGGGTAGCATCTTCCCACCTCTGTCAAAAATCAGGCAAGTATCCGCAGCGATTGCCACTGCGGTGGCCGAGGTGGCCTACGAGCGAGGTCTTGCCACAAATCCGAAGCCGGTCGATCTCCCGGAGCACATCGCAGCTTTAATGTATCAGCCGGAATATCTAAATTATGTATAGCTGAGCGCCCTCACGATCAACATCCGCATCCGGCTAAAATGGTGGTCTTGAGGGTTGGATAAATTTATATTTGTATGAATATCCATGACATATCAACCTTATAACAAGGAGGGGAAAAAGCCATGGCCGTGATCGCTATGTACAATGACTTTGCTACTGGAGGAAGAGAACTCGGCCGAATGCTGGCCAACAGACTGGGCTACGAGTATGTTGACAAATCTCTTTTTCAAAAAATCGCAGAAGATCTTCATGTCTCCGAAGGAACGTTGAAGTCTTTTGAGATGAGCAGAGAATACAAAATATCCAATCTCTTTTCCAACTTGTTCAGCAAAAGCTACCTTCAGCGAATCGTGGGGTACGATAAGGGTGTCATTGAGGAGCGGGAATATCAAGACAGTCTGAAACATCTTATACTGGGAGTGGCCCAGGAAAATGATGTGGTCATTATTGGGAGGGCAGCACATTATTTCCTAAAGGATATGGACAATTGCTGTCGGTTTCGCGTAATTGCCCCGATGCCGTGGCGCAAGGAATACGCCGTGGAAAAGCTCGGCGTTTCTGCTGATCGGGCCGAGGCGACTATCCAAAGAAGGGATACAAATCAGCTCTGGTTTCACCGGTCGGTATGCGGCGAGGGTTTTGACGACCCTTATCTCTTCCATTTGACACTGAACACGGGCCTCATGCCACTCGAGCAGGCAGCAAACATTATGACGGCATTGGTGAAATAGTGAAGATGGCAACTGGAGGGATTGATTTACCCCGAAGAACACGAAGAAGACTTTGTTAACCCATTGTTTTTTCTTCGTGTTTCTTGTTGCTCTCGGTGGTTTGGCAACAGCGATTGCAAAAGCACACAGACAAGATATGAGGTCATGATCAGGGCTAATAAACCCGTCTTGTTCCGTGGCGCTTGCCAAGGACTTCCAAAGTGTCATTTACCACCATAAAAGCATCGGGATCGATGCCATAGACAATATCTTTCATTCTCGGCAGTTCCGTAAGCGTTGTGACCGTGAATATCACATCGCAGTCTTCTCCTGTGTATCCCCCCTTCCCTTTCAGGTAGGTAACTCCGCGGTTGATCCGAAAAAGGATGTCGTCGGCAATTTTGTGGGATTCCTTGGAGACAATGAGAAGAGCCTTGCGCCGGTTGAAACCTGTCAAAACAACATCGATCACCCTGCTGCTGGTGTAGACATAGATGAGTGAATAAAGAGCGATTTCAACATTGAAGAATACCGCTCCTGCAAGCAGCACCAAAGCATTGCTGGCCATTATGACTGCACCGGGGCGCAATCCGAATCGCTTGTTGATGTAAACCGCAAGAATATCCAGACCACCCGCCGAACCGAGGGAGCGAAGAACGATGCCCGAACCGATTCCACAAATAACACCGGCAAACAAAGCCGCCAATATTGGATCATGAATACTGACCGGAGGAGGTTGAACGAGGTTTGCAACCAGCGAGAAAAAAGCCATTCCAAAAATAGTATAGAACATGAAGCGTCGGCTGACATGAAACCAGCCCACCAGAAGGAGCGGAATGTTCGAGACAAAATACACCAGCCCGATGTCAAAGGAAGGTATCAAATAATGGACGATGAGTGCTATACCGACCAACCCGCCGCTCAAGAGTTTTTGCGGCACCAGAATGGAATTCATCCCAGCGACGAATATGATAGAACCAATAATGATCAAACTACAGTTAAACAGCATGGAACGTATGGAAAAGCCGTTAAAAGTACCGGCAAGAGATCTTAGTAGCTTTGACCCGCTCATTGCAATGTCCCCTTTGCTATCCATTTGATTTTCTCCGGGCCGGCATGAATGCCGGTGGACCGGAAAAAGATTTACGTTGTCGTCATTTTTCGGCTTGAGATTCCGTCTGAAACCGAAGGTACCATATAGATATTATTGCTTGACTCGACAAGTCCAAAACACCCTCATGTGCTGAAAATTAAAAGATGTTTTGATCGATATAATTTCAGTTCATACATTTAGTAGCAGTATATTTAGAACTCAATACTTGACTTGCCGACCCGCATCTTGATACAAAGTTAGACGCTGCAACGGTCTTTGATGGAAACTCGCACAGCTGGAGCTAAAAGTGCAATTTACAACATGAACTTGGCTTGCGAGTATCTAATTAAGGAGGAGAGCAAAAGAGATCGAATAACTATCGTTTTTGATCGGCCCACGGCCGAGGTCACGAACCCCACCTTTATTATTTTTAATCGCTCTCAAGAATCTACCGGCTTCATCTCCTCCGTAGCCAATTGGATAATTTTCTGCAGGCTCGAGGCATAAGGTAGCATCGGACAAAATGCCTGCGGGAAAGAACTATTCCTTTTGTTTTGAGCTCTTAATTGGAAGGGGTAGCCAACGACTTTGTACATCTTCAATGAGATAAGGAAAGGAGATCCAATGAAAAAAGCGCACGGTCAGCTACATAAACTATCTTTGATTGCTATTGCTTTGGTATTTTGCTTTTCGACACTGAGTATTCAGAGCTTTGCAGAATCAGAAAAACCGATCCGCTTTAACGATAGAAGCTGGGACAGTATCCAGGTTCACAACCGAATCGCCGGATTCATCCTGGAGAACGGTTACGGTTACAAAGTTGAGTATCAACCGGGGGAAACGGTGGCTCTTCTCACTGGCTTGATCCGGGGAGACACGGATGTGGAGATGGAATCCTGGACTCAAAACAGCCAGGAAATTTTCGATAAGGGCTTAAGGGAGGGAGCCATCGTGAATCTGGGTCCCAACTTTACCGACGCAGGAGAAGCGTGGTTTGTTCCAACTTATGTCATCAAAGGGGACAAGGAACGCGGCATCGAGCCAATGGCCCCGGATCTGAAATCCGTTTCCGATCTTCCGAAATACTGGAAATTATTTAAAGATCCTGAAGATCCCAGTAAGGGATTGTTTGTCAATTCAATTCCCGGTTGGACGGTAACTAAGGATAATGAATTAAGGTTCAAAGCCTACGGTCTGGACAAAACATTTAATATTCTGACTCCCGGGTCTGATGCCGCTTTGGCCGGTTCCATGGTTGCCGCCTACAAAAAAGGCAAGCCTTGGGTCGGCTATTATTGGTCTCCCACCTGGGTTCTCGGACAGCTCGACATGACCGCCCTCGAACAGCCGCCCTACAGCAAGGAAGTCTGGGAAACCACCCATGCATGCGGCTTCACTACCCCAGTGGTAGATATCTATGTCAACAAGAGCATGCTCAAGCGGGCTCCCGATGCGGTCGAAATGCTCAAGAAGTATGAGACGACTGCGGATATGAACAACAGAGTATTGGCTTATATGCAGAAAAACAAGGTCGGAACCGAAGAAGGCGCCAAGTATTTCTTGGAGAATTACGAAGAGGTTTGGACCAAGTGGGTGCCCGACGATGTCGCCAAGAAGGTTAAGGCAGCACTGAAGAAATAGTGGAAGAATCCCCCAATCCCCTTTTGCAGCAGGCGAAAGGGGACCTCAATACGACAAGAAGATTTCGTTCCACAATGCCATCATAAGAGGAGGATTCTTCACCCTTGCGTGACATGGGAATGACAAACAACAAGGGTGGCGATCCCTCGATGCAGTGCTGCTAGGTTCAGGAGAATAGCTTTGGAAAACGGGCAAGAGCGTTCCCCGGGCAATGAAGTTTGCCTGGAAGTCAAAGGTCTGTGGAAGATTTTCGGGGCCAAACCTGAAGATGTTCTGCAATCCGACCTCAAACTGGCTCCCAAAAAGGAGATCTTGGATCAGACAGGCTGCGTCATTGGGCTGCGCAATGTCTCGTTCAGTGTTCGCAGAGGAGAGTTCTTCATGCTCATGGGGCTCTCCGGCAGCGGCAAATCCACTTGCATCAGATGCCTGCTGCGCCTCATCGAGCCCACAACCGGCAACATTCTGGTGGACGGCGAAGATATCTGCGGATACGACAAGTCCAAACTCATGCACCTTCGCCGCCATACCATCGGCATGGTCTTCCAGCATTTTGGACTATTCCCCCATTACAGTGTTTTGGACAACGTTGCCTACGGCTTAAAAGTTGGAGGAACACCCAAAGAGGAACGCTACGAAAGGGCGATGAAGGCTATTGAAACGGTCGGGTTGAAAGGCTGGGAAGACTATCCGCCCGGATCTTTGAGCGGTGGCATGCAGCAGCGCGTGGGAATTGCCAGGGCCCTTGCCAAGGACCCGGAAATACTGCTGATGGACGAGCCGTTCAGCGGACTGGACCCTCTGATTCGCCGGGAAATGCAGGACGAACTGGTGGAGTTGCAGGACAAGCTGCAAAAAACCATCATCTTTGTGACCCATGACCTGCATGAAGCGCTTAAGCTGGGCGACCGCATCGCTATCATGCGGGATGGCGAAATCATCCAGCTGGGGACGCCGGAAGACGTAATCACCTCGCCAGCAGACGACTATGTACGTGACTTTGTCCAGGATGCCACTCCATCCAAAGTCCTCACCGCCGACCGCATCAAAGAGGAGCCGAATTTGCTTCTTTACGACTGGCAGGGACCGCAGGTGGTCCGTCACATGCTGCGCGCGGCCAGACGGCAAAATGCTTTTGTGGTCGACAAACATCACGAACTCCTGGGACTGGTAACCAGAGAGATCGTTGACGATCTCATCAAACGAGGTGTTCCCAGCATCAAAGGTTCTCTGATCGAGGATGTACCCACATGCTCATCTGAAACCATCGTGGAAGACCTCTTCCCCATTGCCACCTCGAGTCATTTTTCCATTGCTGTCCTCGACGGGCGTGGCCGGTTTGTCGGCGAAATCCACGACCGCACGATTCTCGACAGCATGATTTCGGATAAAGAGGAAACCAACGATGTTTAAATTTCCATCGCAAATTAAGATTCCACTTGCAACGTGGGTTGACGAACTCATGGACTGGGTGCTCACTCATTGGGGGGCGTTCTTCGATGCTTTGGGAGACGTTCTTCTCCAGGTTCTCCTCTACATCGAAAAATTCTTTCTCTGGCTCCCTTGGTTCGTGGTTCTCATTCTGATAGGAGTCGTTGCATGGCGAGCACTGGGCCGTTGGTGGCACGGTCTCATCATGGCCGCTTTGCTGTTCATAATCGGTGCCTTCGGCTATTGGAAACTGGCGATGATGACACTGGCGCTGGTGACCTCATCGGTGCTCATCTCCCTGGCAATTGGGATTCCAACCGGCATCCTGATGGCTCAAAGCGATCTGTTCGAATCTTTGTTTCGGCCCGTTCTCGATGCCATGCAGACCATGCCGAGCTTCGTTTACCTGATTCCAGCGTTGATGTTGTTCGGACTGGGAAAAGTTCCGGCGGTCTTTGCCACAATCATTTACGCGGTGCCCCCGGTCATTCGCCTTACCAATGTCGGAATCCGGCAAGTCTCCAAGAGTGTTTTGGAGGCGGCGGAATCCCTGGGATCGAGTTCGAGACAGATTCTGTTCAACGTGCAACTGCCCCTGGCTTTCCCCTCGATCATGGTCGGCGTCAACCAGACGACCATGATGGCACTTTCGATGGTCGTTGTAGCCTCGATGATCGGCGCTCGCGGGCTGGGACTCGAGGTTCTATTGGCGATCAATCGGATCGAAGTCGGGCGCGGTTTTGAGGCGGGCTTGAGCATTGTTTTCCTGGCCATCATCATAGACCGCATCACCCACGCATTAGCGGCAAAGCAGCAGGCATCAAGGCGCTAGCTACCACCCGAAAACCTACAATTCCACATGAACCTCCATGACCAAATGCCCTGGAGGAGCACTCCCCTCTGGCTCCTCCTATGAGACTTCGTTAGGTCCTGTGCTTTTGTACTTTGTGTTTCTAAACCACGAAGTGCACGAAGGTCACGAAGAGGGATGTCTTTAGATCTCTTGCTTTCCTTCGTGTTTCTTCGTGGTCTTCGTGGTTAGACATATTTTCATCCTTCCTTTTGGCCCTTCGGTAAAGGCGGTTGGCGGTAAACCAGCCCTGCGCCCCTTTGTGGATTCCCGCCAGAAGCATGCGGGAATGACGGGAAAGGAGTTATCGGGATGGTCCAAATTACAGCTTTTCACCCCTTCCGAGTATAGTTACATTATCGCTCAAAACCCGTCAAAAGACGGGGCGATGGCTCTCACTCCTCACTCCTGGATTCTGGCTCCTGGATTCTGGATTCCAAGCTTCATCAAAAATGCTTGCGATAGATGACAGCCTTGTTGATATCCACCGACACATCAAAACCCGCTCGAAATAATTTAAGATAGGGACTTTCGGCTGCATCTCGGCCGTTGATTTTCTCGATGGTCAGGTTGCGCATAGGCTCGAATGTGCGGGTCAGCATATGATGGAATAGGCCGAGATAATTCGGCAGATCGGGATCATCATCAGCCGCGTGAAATATGAGCGACTTGCCCCGGCGCTTCGACTCGACGACCAGCCTGCTGCCGTGATAGACTAAGTGAGTGCCCGCAACTCGCCTCGGTAGCTTGCCTTTCAGAGCTTCCAGCCGGAGGCCGCACAAAGACGCAGGATCGAGTGCGGATATCCAATAGATGAAATCCTCGTCCATCCCTCTTTGCAGCATGTGGAACGCTTCGCGGGAAATGAACTGCGGGCCGGGTATTCCATGGAAAAAATAACCGGTTAAAACCTCACCGGAAAGCTCCATGAGCCGCAGCGCCCGAAAAACGCTCGGCCAGCTGAACGGTGGCAGTTCATTTTGCAGCATCTCCCGGAACAGAATGCCGTAGCGCTCGAGGAAAATTCTCGCCCTGTCTTTGCTCCGCTCTTCTCTTTCGAGGAGGTCATCGTCATGTTCCGGCCAGGGGATTCGCAGCCAGTTTCCCGCCAGAGGAAGCGAACCCATCCACATGGAAAAGGCAACCCTGCTGCTGTGTCTCCGCCGCCTGCTGCTGCTCCTTGAGCTGCGCTCGGTCAGATCCGTTACTTTGAAATTATTCTCAATTCCGTGACGCAGCGAAGCAAACGTGTCGTTGGTCACTTCTCCCCGCCATACGGCGTTCCAAAGCCGTTGATTCAGTTCAATGGGTCTTTGGTTGGAGAGACGAACGATGGTTGAGAAATCATAGCGGGCTGAAGAGTCGCGAAAAAGCCCTGCAAGCTCGGACACTTCTCTCTTCATTGATTTCGTTCTCCGGGGCGCCCTCAACTTTCCCTTGCAACTCCTCGCACCCGCGATAACCGTCTTCTTCCTGCAGCAAATCCAGGTCCGGCTCGAAACAGAAGCAGGCCCGACGATTTCCCACACCGACCCAGAGAAGGTTGCTTTGCTGCATGATCGAATCCAACCAGGAAGGATCATAGGATTGCATGCGAGCGGGAAGAATCTCGGATTCAATGAGGTCTGCGGTAAGCGGGAAGCAAACCAACTGTTGAAGGCTTTGAAAAAGTCCCTCCCGGCCATCCTTCGGCTGTGTGATGCCCTGAAATGACGCGAGGAATAGTTGCAGCTTATCGAGATCGAGAGTCCTAAAAGCTGGTCGTGCCTCTGCCCGCATCAAGCGCAGAAGAATTTCATAATTTTCACTGTCGCAAACGGCATCTTCATCCAGTTCTTGAATCAGGTGCCCGGCAACCAGATTCTCAGAATCGGCTCCACTTTCAATAGCGCCTTCCAGCCGCTCGATATTTAGGCCAAGCGTGCTCCCGATGAATTCAATCGACCTCGGAGCATAATACTGCAGCCATTGGGACAGCAATGACTCGAATACTTCATCCTCGTCCCCCTCGCTCAGATCGGTATCCTCGAATGTCTCAGGCGAAAATGTGCGGGCAGAATCAATCCGCTGAACATGTATTGCATCGAAGTTCCGATAAAAGCCGAAGATGATCCTGGGAAGCTCTTCCAGTGCAACAATCAGCGGCTCTTCAGATCGCATGACGGCCGATTCGCGATGATCTTCTTTACCGCGGGTTTCGGTTCTTTCGGGTTGGACGAGCACAATCCTATCCGCTACGGATCTTAGTAGCTCCTGACGGTCGATTTGGTGGTCCGATTCAATGGCATCCAGCAGCCTTTGCCATTCGGAAACAGGCAGCAGCAGCCTCTCCTTGATCCATTCCACCAGATCGATTGGATTATCAGGGGAATATCCCGGTGCCAGGCGCTGCCTTTTCGCCTCAAACCGCTGCGCAAGGGCTAAAGGCACAGCCGGGCGCAGTTCAGGGGATCGGGCCACTTCGTGCAGCAGGTCCGTTCGCAGTCTGGAGGTGCTGCCCGACCCCATTTCATCGTCCATATACATGTACTGGTTGATTTGCGGCCAGGTTAAGGATTGAGCCATGGGACTCGGGTGTGAGGTATACACCTCCGACCACTGGATCGTGCCGGATTCGAGCTCGTTCAGCACTTGCACCAGTGTTTCCAGGTCAAACTCATCCTGCAGGCAGGTGCGCCAGGCCTCCAACAGGATGGGAAAATCTTCATACTGAAAAACCGATTCCATGAGTTTCTGCGATCGCATACGACTCAACCACAACGGCATCCGCTCATTCATTTTGCGGCGCGTCAGCAGGAGTGCGCGCCCGGCGCATTCCCGGAAGCGAGCACCGAAGAACCCGGAACCTTCCAGCTTTTCTTTCAGTAAGTTTTCGACCGAAGTGCTGCTCACCAGCGAAAATATCTCCGCAGCATCTATTTCATCAGGCAGCTGCAGCATGAGGCAGTCGTTGCTGGAATAAATCTGCGGCCGATAACCAAAGTGTTCTTCCCATGCGGCTTCCAGCGCCATGGCATAAGGTCTGTTGACGCGCCCGCCCCACAATGTATGCAGCACGATTTGATTTCCCGGATATCCTCCAGGACCCGTATTCACGTGTTCTACCAGAACATGATGCCGGTGCGGAAGACTGCAGCGGGTTTCTTCTTTTTGTTGTTTAAGAAAATTGATGAGCTCGCTTGATGCAGTTTCATCAAGACAATGAATTTCTTGCAGATGTTCCCTGAAATGAGGTCCCGCCAGTTTCTCTTCAGCCATCTCCAGGAATTTGCCGATGCGTTCTGAAAGATAGAACCCGCGCAAGTTTTCTTCGGCTCTCCAGAATGGAGGAGCAGTCGCAGCCGGATGCGCCGCAGAAACGAAAACATCGTTGTGGGTGATCCGCTCGATTTTCCAGTTTTGGGTGCCAAGCGTGAAAATCTGGCCCACTCTTGCTTCCCAGACGAATTCTTCATCCAGTTCGCCGATTCGCGCACTGCTCTCCTGGTGGCGCAAATGAAAATAGCCCCGGTCGGGGATGGTTCCGCCGGAAAAGTATAGGTCCTGCAATGCACCTTTCCGGATAGTCGCAATATTGTTCAAACGGTCGACTGCGATGCGCGGCTTGAGCTCCCGCAGGCGGCTGCCAGCATAGCGGCCGTCCAGCATGTTCAGTACCAGGTCGAACTGCCGGCGGCTGATCGATCGATACGGGTAGCTCGTCTTTATCCGGGCGTAGAGCTCATCCACGTTCCAGGGCTCAGCGCCGACCATGGAGACAATGATTTGAGCCAGCACATCCAAAGGAGCCTGGATCGGGTGGACCTCTTCTATCTCTTGATCGAGCACCCCCGCGGCGAGCACTGCATTGCGCACAATTTCTTCCGGCTGAATGGGAAATAGTGCGCCCTCACTTACCTCCCCTACCCTATGGCCCGCCCTGCCGATTCGTTGGATGGCTGAAGAAAGAGACGGGGGCGACTGGAGCAGGACCACCTGGTCGAGAGCCCCTATATCGATTCCCAGTTCCAGAGAGTTGGTTGCAACGATGGCACGAAGTTCTCCTGCCTTGAGTTTCCTTTCAACCTCTGTGCGGATTTCACGGGAGAGGGAACCGTGGTGGGCATAGGCTATGGGGCTTGCTTCATCCTGGTTGACAAGGTGAGTGATTTTTTCGCAGAGCCTTCGGCTGTTGGTAAAAATGAGTGTCGAGCGATTCTTCAGGATGATGTTTTTTATTTCATCAACAAAAGGCTGCCAGAATGAATCCCGCCCATCCCATCGAACCGCGGCGTCGGGAAAACTAACCTTAAGCTGGTAGCGTTTCTTTTGGGAGGATTCTATAAGCTTGACCGATCTGGGTGAGTAATGGGCAGTGTGAGGATGTCCTTCCAACCGGTAACCGCCCAGAAATTCTGCCACCGAATGCAATGGCCTGACTGTTGCCGAAAGTGCAATCCGTTGAAATTCTCCGCACATCGGAACCAGGCGATCCACCGCCGTTATCAGATGCACACCGCGTTTATTTCCTACCACCGCATGAATTTCATCCAGGATCACGGTCGAGATGCCGGTCAGGATCGACCGGCCGCCCTGAGAGCTCAAAAGCAGATTCAGGCTTTCGGGAGTAGTGATGAGGATCTCCGGGGGATGGCGCAGCATTCTTCGCCGTTCGCTTTGGGGAGTATCCCCGCTTCTGGTCGCAACTCCGATATTGGGAAAAAACTCCCCTGCCCTTTCAAACATGTTTCGTATTTCAGCTAGGGGCCGCAGGAGGTTCCTTTGAACGTCATTGTTCAGCGCCTTGAGAGGCGAGACATAGAGGACGCTGGTTTGCCCGAGCGGACGTTCGCCCGTTATCAGCTGATTGACGGCACACAGGAACGCGGCCAGAGTCTTTCCGCTTCCTGTCGGGGCAGTGATCAGGATATGGCTTCCCTGCATGATACTCGGCCACGCCTTGATCTGCAGCTCGGTCGGTTTCCCGACCTTGTCCAGGAACCACTCCGCGACCAGCGGATGAAAATGTTCGAGAACCCCATCACCTACTCTATTCATCCAACCTAACCCTTTAGCTCCCTAGCTTAATCCTTAATCCGTAATCCTTAATCCTAATTTCTGCTTGACGAACGCCGTCATTTCCACTAGACAACCATATTATCTAATAATAACAGCCAACTTATTTTATCCTAAGAATATAAGGTCTTTCAGAATGAGCTCAAACCCTCCTGAGGCACAGAGCCAGCAGAAGCCGAAGCTTTTGGATCAGGTTCGCTCGGCCATTAGAATCAGGCATTACAGCATCCGGACAGAAGAGGCCTATGTTCAATGGATCAAACGCTTCATTCTGTTTCACAACAAACGTCACCCCAAAGACATGGGTGCCCCTGAAATCAACGCTTTTCTATCGCATCTTGCAGTCAACAACAATGTAGCTGCATCCACTCAGAACCAGGCCTTGTCCGCTATTCTCTTTTTATATAAAGAAGTTCTCGAACAAGAAGTCGGCAAGCTTGAAGGCGTTGTAAGGGCCAAAAAGTCTTTGAAGCTGCCCGTGGTCTTTACCGTGGAGGAAGTCAAGGCGGTTTTGGTGCGCTTGCAGGGGAGCACATGGCTGATGGCAAGCTTGCTGTACGGCTCCGGCTTGAGACTGATGGAATGCGTACGCCTGCGCGTCAAAGATGTCGATTTTCACTATCGCCAGCTTGTGGTCAGAGACGGCAAAGGCCAAAAGGATCGGGCAACTATGCTGCCGAGCCGGGTGATTGAGCCGCTCAAGCAACACCTGGACCGAGTCAAAGCTATTCACGAGCAGGACTTGCGCGAAGGACTGGGCGCCGTCTACCTGCCGTTTGCCCTAGACAAGAAATATCCTAACGCTGCCAAAGAGTGGGGCTGGCAATATGTTTTCCCTGCTTCGATAACATCGATCGATCCTCGCTCAGGAATAAGGCGCAGACACCACATCGACAAAACAATTTTGCAGAAGGCCGTCAAATCGGCGGTCCGGCAGGCTGGAATTGCCAAACCAGGGTCCTGTCATACGCTTCGCCATAGCTTTGCAACCCATCTTCTGCAAAGCGGCTATGACATTCGAACAGTGCAGGAGCTCCTGGGTCACAGTGATGTGAACACAACCATGATTTACACCCATGTTCTGAACAAGGGAGGTAAGGGAGTGTCCAGCCCCCTGGATGAGCTTGGGCATCCACCCGATTGGAGTGCTGGTGGTCCCTGAGCCATTTTATATAACGGTATAGAGGGCGATATCGCACCGGTAATTGGAATAGGGGGCAATATCGCCGTATAAACCAAGTTAGAGTGCGACACGAAGTCGCATAGTTGAGTGTATTAAGTAAGTTAGAATACCCGGCATGTTCCTGCCGGACCCTACGCAGGCGTGCTACCGTTGCGCTGATGACGGGGTGCGAAGCCCTGCGGACAATGTACCGAATCGGGTTTGAACGGCGACGGGAGAACCCCTCCGGGAATCCTCTCCGGTTAAGGGCTAGGGTCGGATGATAGGGTGAAAGTAGATGAATGTCTGTAAGCGTCGTCACAGGGCAACGGGCCTACGAGGATTAACACACGCCGAAAGCGTGTATCAGGTCTAAGGCCGCTTCCCAGAGTTTGCGGCAAGGGGTCGGGTTGCAGGTCTCCTAACTGCCTGTACGGAACCGCAGCACCCTCGGCGTAGAGGACGCACCTAAGTCATCCATAGGATCAACTGTGTGGAACGTAGTAACCCCGTCCTTCGCCCGGAGCAATTCCAGGCAAGCGAACCGCAAGGCACGCCGATGGAGAGACGGGAAAGAGAGGTTGGAAGAAGCCAATGCTTTCGGGAAAGCCGAAAGATAGAGCATGAAACATGGCTCAACGCCAAAACCGGAGAGCTTTCAGCACCGGCGAAAGAGCGTGCAGACGTCCAACTGGTGTCTCATTGCGAGAGAGCTTGGAGAACCTTTGAAGAAGAGAAAGCAGATGACGGCTCAAAAGGCTGGTGCACTCGGAGACTCCGCGGGATGGTGGAATTCCATTGACTGGAAGAAAGCCCAACGGGAAGTCAGAAGGCTGCAAGTGCGTATCGCAAAGGCTGTGAAGGAAAACAGATGGAACAGGGTTCGATCATTGCAACATCTGGTTACCCATTCGTTCTACGCCAAGCTACTGGCTGTGAAGCGAGTGACCTCCAATAAGGGGAAAAAGTCCCCTGGCGTTGACGGCGTTCTGTGGCGAGGCGTCCGAGCCAAATGGCGGGCTGCCTGCAGCCTGCGCAGACGTGGTTATCATCCTCAGCCCTTGAGGAGGATCTACATTGAAAAGAAGAACGGCAAGTTAAGGCCCCTATCGATACCCACCATGCACGACAGGGCACAACAAGCGCTCTACAAGCTGGGGCTTTCGCCCGTAGCCGAAACGAGAGCCGATAAGAATTCTTATGGTTTTCGGGAAGGCAGATCATGTGCGGACGCTGTGGCCTGCGCTTTCAACGCTCTGTCAAAGCCCAATTCGGCGCCATGGGTACTCGAAGGGGACATCAAGGGTTGTTTCGACAGCATCTCGTTTGACTGGATGATGAAAAACATTCCGATGGACAAAGTCGTGCTTCATAAATGGTTAAGGGCGGGATATGTGGAAAACGGTATCCGCTATCCCACGCGCAAGGGAGTTCCACAAGGCGGGATTATCAGTCCCACCATTTCGAATATGGTGCTTGACGGGATAGAGGAAACCGTCCGCTGTGCAGTCCCCCGAAGGTGCCGTATCAACTTCATCCGTTACGCCGATGACTTCATCATCACAGGAAAATCAAGAACCATCCTGGGAGAAGCCATCCAGCCGGTGGTTGAAGGCTTCCTTCGCGAGCGTGGTCTTGAGCTCTCACCTGAGAAGACCCTGATCACGCGCATCAAAGACGGATTTACGTTCCTCGGGCAAACCTTTCGCAAGCATGGCAGGGTGCTGCACATCAAGCCTGCACCTGAGGGAGTCCACGCCCTCATGGAAAAGGTGGGAACCGTAATTCGGCAACACGTCGGCGCGCCGATGCCGGCCTTAATCAAGGAGCTTAACGCAATTCTTCGTGGTTGGGCCAACTACCACCGCCATGTGGTGGCCTCGGAAGCCTTTAAACGTATCGACACCTATGTCTTCGAAGAACTCCGGCGGATGGTACGCCGACGGCACTCCAACAAATCCGTGAAATGGCGGATCAATCGTTATTGGTCAGCCGCCGGAAGGAATGTATTCGCCGTATGGGCTAAAACCGCTAGGTCTGGTAAGAAACTCTACCAGGTTCTGCGACTAAGCTCTCTCGGAATTCGAAGATATGTGAAGATCAAAGCAGATGCCAATCCTTACTTGCCTGAATATGCCGGGTACTTCTGGCGTCGTCGGAATAAGAAGGACAGCAAGCTGCTTCCAGCCATGTCCGCCCGGGAATTTCGGGCCATGGCTCAAACTTGAGAGGTAACATAGGCCGGGCCGCCCCATAAGGGTTGCCTTTTGAGATGCTTGAGCCGTGTGACGGGAAACTGTCATGCACGGTTCTTAGGGGGGAAAGAGGTCGAGAGACCTCTGACCTACCCGATCGGCGGGAGGCAAAGATGAAGTGTGGGGCAATCAGTGATGCGTGGCTTGGGCGACGCATCGAGTGCGAATTGCAGGCTGGTCATTCGGGACGCCACGGAGCGATAGCCCCGTGGACCACGTGTCGTGATCAGGCCATTTTTTTGTGGTCGTCATCTAATCGGGTAGCCGGGGGTTTTTCTCCCCCAGCCCCCACACCACCCGGCATGCGGGTCCGCACCGGGCGGTTCACAAAGTTTACCGGGCCGTGGCCGGGTAGTGGATTTTCACCCACAGTTCTTTGACAGACAAAAGTCCCTGTTTTTGAAGCCACCGGTTGGTCATGCCAGTTTGGGTTGCCAGTGTCCGGGAGAGACGCCATGGACCTTTCCTGCTGAGGGCCACCGAGATCGCCGCAGCCAGGGATGTGCCAAGCTTCAGAAGCTCCCGCACCTTTGTGCGCGTTCTTCGCCACCGTTTCCAGTAGCACATGCGCAGTCGGCGCCGCAGCCACTTATCGAGCTCGGGAAGCGGTCTATAGTACTCCGCGATCCCGAAGTAGCCCATCCACCCGCGCAGGTACTCGGCGAGCTTTCGCAGGCGATAGTCCATGGAAACGAACCAAGAGCGACCGGTGAGGAGTTTGACCCTGCGTTTGAACTCGCGGAAGGCCTTCTCGGACCAGCGAATCTTGGTGCCCCGGAAGGTGAATCCCAGAAAGGTAATCTGATCGGTCGGGGCCACTTTGCTCTTTTCCTGGTTGACTTGAAGCTTCAGGGTGCGCTCAAGATACCGTTGAAGGCTCCGGGAGACTCGCTCTCCCGCACGCTGACTCTTTACCAGGATAAGGAAATCATCGGCGTAACGGGCGAAGCGGTGTCCGCGTTTCTCAAGCTCCTTATCCAAGTCGTCCAGAACGATATTGGCGAGCAAAGGAGAAAGTGGGCCGCCTTGGGGAACACCCAACCGGGTGTCGTGAAGTCGGCCCTCGATCATCACCCCGGCACGCAGGTATTTGCCGATCAGACGCAATACCCTTTTGTCCCGTACCTTACGGGCCACACGGTGCATCAGAACGTCATGGTGGACCGTATCGAAAAACTTGGATAGGTCCATATCCACAGCTATGGTATAGCCTTCTTGGATGTACCTGCGAGCCTGGTAGACCGCATCATGGGCAGACCGGCCGGGTCGGAAGCCAAAACTTGATTCCGAAAACGTCGGATCGAAGATCGGTCCCAAGACCTGAGCAATGGCCTGTTGGATCAAGCGGTCCAAGATAATGGGGATTCCAAGCGGGCGAAGACCTCCCGTCGGCTTGGGCACCTCCACACGGCGGACCGGTAAGGGTTGGTAGGTGTCTGCCATAAGAGATTCGAAGATCTCATGCCAGTGGTCGCGAGCGAAGGCCGGGAATTCCTCGATGGTCATCCCATCGATCCCAGGTGCTCCGTCGTTTTCCTTGACCCGCTTCCATGCGGAAAGCAGGTTCTCCCGGCACAGGATCTTCTCAAGCAGGCGATCGTCCGGGTTGGGTATTTCCATGACGTGCCCCATGCGCATTCCTCCTTTTCGGATTCAACATGTCATGAGAACTCATAGAGTCCTTCCCTACTCTGTGTTCGGTCCTTCACCATGTCCTCCCCATTACGAGAGGCGTTGGGCTACTATGACCTTTGCTGACTTCTGCCCCCTGACTTCAGGAGTTTCCTCATGAAGCGCCATCTCGTCCCGCCACAGATTGCCGTCCTGTTCACCCCCTTTGTTTCGTTTCTCGGCATCGGGCGGATGTGTTCCCGATGCCGCCGGGACTTGTTCAGCCGGTGGCCCCATCCGGCACGTCACCGGTTGGTTTCCGTGGCGCCACTCGATGGCTCCGATGGGCAGATCTCCCCGGATAAGAACGTGAACTTTCGCGATACAACCGCAGCATTTACCCCATTTCCTCGAACCCAGGGCTTCGTACATGTCGTGCAGACTCACCCGGAAACTAGGCCTTGTATGCTATTTCTGTTCGTCGGCTCATCGCTTTGCACTCCGGCTTCCTTCGGACGGTCCCTCACGGTTCCGCCCTTGCCTTCGGCTAGTACTTGTGCAAATGTGAAAATCACATTTGCAGGGTTCACATACAGGGGACTTTCACCCCATAAGTTCACGCCCATGCCGGGCGTACACAACAGCATCCAGGCGACGCCGACCACAACGGAAGTCGAACCTACAGAGCCTGCACAGGCCGGCGCGCCTGATGCTGGGCGTTAGAGTGCGACACGAAGTCGCATAGTTGAGTGTATTAAGTAAGTTAGAATACCCGGCATGTTCCTGCCGGTCCCTACGCAGGCGTGCTACCGTCGCGCTGATGACGGGGTGCGAAGCCCTGCGGACAATGTACCGAATCGGGTTCGGACGGTGACGCGAGAACCCCTCCGGGAATCCTCCCCGGTTATGGGCTAGGGTCGGATGATATGGTGAACACATGTGAATCCCCGTAAGCGTCGTCAACGAGCTACCGGCCTACGAGGATTAACAAAATGCCTTACCAGGTCGAAGGCTGCTTCCCAGTGTTTGCAGCATGTGGTCAGGTTGCAGGTCTCCTAACTGCCTGCACGGAACCGTAGTACCACCGGCGTAAAGGGTGCACCTAAGTCATCCATTGGATCGACTGTGCGGAACGTGGGAACCCAGTTCCGTCGCCTCCTCGTGGGGCAGGCTAACCGCAAGGGATGCTGAAAGAAGCGAATGCCCGGCTGTAATGGTCGGGATACCGAGTGCAACATTCCCGGCTCCGTAAGGAGGCTGACGTTCAGCGGGTCTCTGGTCACGTGAGAGTTGTTTGAATCAGATGAAAGCAGAGAAAGCAAATGATGCCTTCGGGTGGTGCGCTCTGCATGCCATTGGCCATTCTGACGATCAGGCAGTAACGTGAAGTAAACCTTCGGGTTTGCGGGAATCCCAACAAGGGAGACTTTTTCAGAGGCTTGAGCCGTGTGAGGGGAAACTCTCACGCACGGTTCTTCGGGGGCTTGGGGCTGGCAACAGCCCCCGGCTACCCTGCCCTGAAGCAGAAAAAGGAGAAAACGCATATGAAGCTCAACATTAAGGCATTTTCGCTGGCTTGCGGCATCATTTGGGGACTAGGACTGTTTTGCCTTACTTGGTGGATTATCGCATTTGATGGGGCTACAGGGGAACCCACCCTCATCGGCAGGCTGTACCGTGGTTATACGATCTCACCTATCGGAAGCGCAATAGGGTTAATATGGGCGTTTTTCGATGGCTTGATTGGAGGTGCTATATTTGCTTGGCTCTACAATAAGATAATTGGTTCCGCAGAGTCCAAGTAGTCACAAGAATCAAGCGCATAATCGGGTAGCCGGGGGTTTTTCTCCCCCAGCCCCCACACCACCCGGCATGCGGGTCCGCACCGGGCGGTTCACAAAGTTTACCGGGCCGTGGCCGGGTAGTGGATTTTCACCCACAGTTCTTTGACAGACAGGAGCCCCTGTTTTTGGAGCCATCGGTTGGTCATGCCAGTTTGGGTTGCCAGTGTCCGGGAAAGACGCCATGGACCTTTCCTGCTGAGGGCCACCGAGATTGCCGCATCGAGGGATGTGCCAAGCTTCAGAAGCTCCCGCACCTTGGTGCGTATATGCACTCTGTGGGGTCAGCCCTTGACATGAGACATTTTTTCCTGACCTTTAGCTTTGTCTACAAAATAGCAGGTGCGCCACCTCTGGTCTACCGTCCTGATAGACGATAAGATTGGCGCTGGAGGTGAAGAACATGACAAGAATTCAGAGATTAGCACAGGAGATTAAGGAACTGACTCCCACCGAGCTTAGAGCCTTTCGTCAGTGGTTCCAAGAGTATGATGCTGCTGAGTGGGACAAACAAATTGAAGCGGATGTTTTTGCGGGGAAGCTTGATGAACTTGCAGAAGAAGCGCTTGCAAACCATAAAGCTGGGAGGACAAAGGAAATTTGAAGCATTTTGCCTCTCCTGCCTTCTGGGCACAACCGGCCCATCGCGACCGATACTCTCGAACCTGTAAAACCTTGCTCCCCCCTCCAATCTGCTGAACTTCTTCACCATCAAGTCGAACAAACGTTGCTCACATGTGGAGATGAAGAACTGTCGCCTTCCTGGAGCCGTGCTCACAAGTCCTCTTATAAGCTCCACGAAGCCAAACGCGTTGAGGTCATCGAAATGAGTAACCGGGTCATCCATCAGGATCGGTGCAAAGCCAGACCAGGTCTGGGTCAACCTGCCGGCAAGAAACAAACTGAGCATGAGTATCTGCTTCTGCGAGTCGCTGAAGTAGTCCGCTGGCTTCACTTGCTCACTTTCCCACCCCACCACGACACGTATCTCGTTTCCTTTAGCGTTCAGACTAATGTCCCCGAATCCGTAGACAGCGCGAAGTCGTTTCTGGATCAATGTAGTGAGCGGTCCGAGCGCTTCGACATGATTGGCGACAGCATGTGAGCTCTGCTTATCGAGAGCATCTCGCACCCGCTCGAACCAGTTCTTGACCGTTGACATACCTGCAGTTTCCTCTTCCAGAACCCGCTCCTTGTTTGCCAGCGACTGGGCTCGAGCTTCGAGCTCCGCCCGCATCGCGGTTCGCTGTTCGGCATCCAGGGCTAGCTCGAGCGTTGAACAGCGTCGCTGGAGTGCATGCAGCTGATCAACCCGCTCGGTGGCAATTCTTCTCTGTTCGCCGATTGCTTCTAGCGTGAGAAGCATCACGGTCAAGTACCGTAGCTGCCCGCTCCACGAACTGTCCGATCTCCACTTCAAACCGTGTTTTGTCTTGACGCAGGATGCCAATCTTTTCCTTTGCCTGACTGATCTGGGCGTGTATCACACTCAGAGCCTTCGTGAGATCCTCCATCTGGGGAGTCAGCTCAGCGACGCGTTTGCTAGCCATTGCTGCACGCGATACGGCCTCTTTGGTCTCTGCCGCTAGGTCCTGAGAGGTCATCTCAAGGGATAAACCCAACTCATCAGCTTTGGAACGCAGGTCAGCAACCTGTTTCTCGATGGGAGCAAGGGCTGCCATTGCCCGTTTCCGAGTCGCCTCCAATTCCGCGCGCTTCTGCTCCAATGCTTTCATGCGCTTGGTTACCTCAGCCAACTCGGATTCGAGTTGTGTGAGTGCGGCCCGTGAACGCTCAAGTCCCTGCTTCTCCTGTGCGACTTTGCGAGCAGCGGCGTCTGTGGGGTCTTCATCCACTGAGAGCCCGACTTTGGCTGCCTTACTCTCGAACAACACCAACGATTCACGTACATCCGAAAGCTTATTTGTCCTTTCCCGCAGCTCATTGGTCTTGGATGATTGCTCCCTGGTGACCGTTGCAAGAGAAGTTGTGTCTTGTTTCAGAACATTCCGGAGTTCCGCGCAACGTTTCGCGAGCTGGTCCACGGAAGCGGGTCTGGCCTGCTTCTGAGCATGAATTCGTTGGATCAGCGCCGTCTTGGATTTGTGGTCAACGCCGCAAGTCGGACAAATGCCGTTCTTGACATGCGCTTCCAGTTCGTCGAGTAATCGAGTGACGTCAACCCGGTCCGCCGAAAACTCGTCATATTTCTGCTCACACGCGGCGAGTTCCTGCTCCTTTTCGGTCATGCCGGCCTTGAGCGCGTCAATGCCGGCATTGGCTCTCTGTATGGCTGATTGCACCTCAACGATAGCTTCCTGAAGTTTGATCGTAATTGCCCGGTTCTGCTGCCAGGACGGAATACCATCTTGAATTTCCGATAAGGCTTTGATTTGTTGTGAGTGGCCGTGAATCGTCTCGTTATGTTTGGCAATCTGGGTACGTAGATTCTCCATGGTTGAGAACAACGGTTGAAGCTGAGCGGTGGTCGACTCTATTTCCCCAGCCACACGTTTCAACTCCTGCTGCCACTGCTGGAGCGAGCCGATGGTCTTCCAGTAGATCTCTTGGAGGCCGCCAAGCTCTTCCAAACCACGCACGCGTGACTTTGCCCGTGCCAAACCGGCGCGATCTTGTTCAAGACTGTGTGTGAGTTTGTCAGAAGCCTCTTTTTGCCGTTCCTGATCATCGGTTCGCTCTTTGAGCAACTTCTCGAGCTTTGAAATCTGGGCAACGGTTTCTCTGAGTGCATGCCTGCTCTTGTCGAATTGCGCGAAGCCGGATTCGGTCATCTGAAGCTTTCGAAGCCTGTCCTCCGCATCTTTGAGAGCCGATTCAACCATGGCCCGCCATTCACGGGCACTCGCTGCAGTTGGTTGGGCTTCGTCAGCTTTCAGGCCGGCAAATAGTCGCAGCTCTTTGTTTAGTTCGACGGCTACCTTCGAGATGTGCTTACCGGCCTCTACAGTTCCCTGCGGCTGCGGCAGCTCCCTGAGTCGAGAATCAAGTTGATTCTCTTCCCCCTTAAGAGCGCCTATCAGCTGGTTATTCTGGGCGATCCTCTTCTCCAGATTGACCAGCACTGCTTCTGCCTTCGCCAATCCTGATGCATAGTCATCGAGGGCCAGCATTCGTGATACCAGATCGGGGGCGAGCGTGGAATTCTGCGCAAACTTGATGAGCAGTTCCGGGTCGGTTTGGCTAAACAGATGTGTTGCTCGGAAAAGACGTTCGAGGTTTTCGATCCGCGCTTTCTTAGGCCCCCATTGAGCCGAAGTCAGAAATTGCAGCGTGCTTGCTCGATCGTGCCCTTCGCCATCAATCAGTGCCGTACTCCACTCGGCGACGCTGCGGATAACTGAGCAATCCGTGGTTCCTTGGGTCAGGCGGGCTGAAACGAAACCATCCCCGGGTGATGAGTCCAAATGTCGGGCAAAATCGATGAAGCGCTTCTGGTTGATCCGATGGCGACAAAGTCGCCCTATTCGCCCTGTGCATACGTAGTCGAGAGCGTCAAAAAAGGAGGTTTTCCCAAGACCGTTGGGTCCGTAAAGGACAACAATATCTGCGTCCACATCGAACATTTGCCTTTTTCTGTACGCCCGAAAGGCCTCAATCTCAACCTTCTTGACCCGCATGCGCTCTACTGGTTGAACTTGGTGACGCATCACTGGTTCTGGCCCGTATTGGATTGGGGGTAGTACCTCCTTTTCCGCAAGTAAATGATCCACGATTTGGGTTGCGGAGTACTCTTGGGGGACTACGATCTGGCGCGCGAGAACAGCGCTTACATTCAGGTCCTGCAGAAGCGTCTGTGCCGAGGGTGGCAGCACGAGCACTCCCGCGCGACCTTCTGGGAATGGCAGGAAGGGAAGTCGCAGCAGTTCTCGTTCGAGTTCATCCATGGACTGAGGCAAACCGATGACGTATTTTCGGCAAAAGTATACATCGGTCTCCAACGAACCAAAGAATGCGTCACTCGCAGGCTTGGTCTCTGAGCGGCAGATGACGAAGGACAGGTTGCGGTCCCTCCACGAAGCGTGTTTTTCACGGTAGAGCTTTTTGAAAGTATCATACGCGCGGGCGTACGTGGCTTCAGGAGTGCCGTTGATAACCGCGAATCCAGCTGAGTCAGAAAAGGTTTCCAGCACCAGTAGCGGATAGTCGTCGTCTTGGGACACCGTCAACTCAGGATCCTGCTCGTGAAGAAGACCTTCGAGCGCTCCCTGGAGCCTCCTATATGATTCGGCGAGGTCCTGGTAAGAAGGCATCAAGCTTCTCCTTTAGGGTGTTAGTATCCGCCTCGGTGCGGCAAGCATTGACCAGCGTCTGGTAGTCGACAAACGTCAAACCCTTCTCGCCGTTGATTTCGTCGAGCCTCAAAAATTCTTCTGGAACCGGTGAAAGGTTATCACGATCACGAGCTATTACCAGGACTGGATCCGATCCCTGTTGTTGAACAAGATTGTCATAGTGGAGACGACAGTCCTGGTAGGTATCACCACGAATGGCAACAACTTCTACAAATCCTTCATCGGTTTGAATCGAGCCATGGAGGGCGGCGCCTGAAACGTCTAAACCGTAGGCCAGGCCGATTGCGGTGAGCGAATGGAGCAAGTGCTCCATGGCATCGGTCTCAAGTCGCGACCATAAATCAGCATTGCTGCGGCGAATCATATTTCTCGACTCTGCGCCGTCTGAATAGGAACACGCGGCCCAATTGACCCGATCCGCGGCTGTGTGTCCATTTATCGCGCGAATCCCGGCAACAATAGAGGGCTCGACGGCTTCAGCCGTGGCTTTGAGGGGACGACCCGAAAGGACGGTCGCCGACATGGGTCGCATAATGTCAAGAGAATCATTGATCCACTTAACGGCGGCGGGAACGGGTCCGCCACACAGTCTTGGATCATTGGAATCGCGCGTGTCATAAACGCCAGCTGTCGGCAACGGGCATGTTCTATCGGTCGCGTCCGGGTTCACAAAGCGAGGGATCCTCACGCTAAAGACATGGATGCATTCCCCCATCTCCCTGAAGACCACGTCTTTGCAACGTTCAAGGATATCGCTGCCCCTGAGTGAGCCAGGTTGAGTGCAGACCGTGGGCCGGTTACCACTGCATTCCAATTGAGCACTTGGTGAGAACACGCAGGCCGAGAATCCTCCTTGCCCGTTGCGAACCGGCCGAGGCGAAACCGCAGTGTTTGCATGCACGATAATCGCCTTGTCTCTCTGAACGAATGCATACGAAGTATCCGTCAGAAACTGGTACGTGCTGTTGAGAAATGAAGGGTGATTCGGTTTTGTGTTGTGCTGAATAACAAAGACCCAGTCCAGAGCGGCCTCAGTCCGCAGCTGATTGAGTCGCGTGACCAGCTCCCGCCAAACAGTGCTTCCGGCCGGGGAAGCTACCCAATCGAAGCAGACGAAAGTCACGAACCTGCAGGGATAACCACTCGGTTCGTACTGGCCCTCAAACACATACATCATGGATCCACAAAACATATCGCTGCAAGACACATTCATTTCCAGCCAGGCTGGTCGCACCTTCGGTTGCAACCATTTGTATACCGCTCCATCACGGTCCTTGACCCATATCACTCCGGAGTTAACCCATTGGTCATCCCGAACCGAATCCGGCGCGTTCGACTGAGTGACGACAGCACCAAGCACGTCACACAAATCTGAATACTCGGACTTCGTGATACCGTGAACACCAGCAATTACGATGCTCTCCTTGGGCCAGTCCGTTTCTGAAATTCGATCATTGATGATCGACACACCTTCAATCCCCGGGACCGCATACTCAGGGAACAACGTGAAGTTGGCACCCCGATCAGCGAAACTGCCTTGCGAGATATCAAGAACGCGGTTAATCCCATTCAATTGGTCATTAATTGCATCTTCAGACCATCTGAACGGCTCTCTTGGGGGGGTCCCAGGATCCGAGCGAAATCGGATAAAAGGCTGCATCACCACGACCCGCACTTCGTCCGACGGCATGCGAACATCGATCTTGATTTGTTCAACGCTTATCACTGGTTACCTCAATTTCTAACTGCCAGCTAAGCCGCGCCCGGCTCATTGGGCTTCGGCTCCAGCGAAAGTCAGACACCCCCGGCGAAGCCGGTGGCTTGATGAGCGGGGCCGTCTCAAAGACGGTCGCCCTAGTTCCAAGTTCAGTGGTTACGTGTAGGGAGTTCTTTCAAGTATGAACAGCCTAAAACCGACCATCATCACCGGATTCTTGCTCCCGTATGTAAGTGCGAACCTGTTCGAGTTCGAAACCAACCGTCGAAACAGCATAGCCTCTTGCCCAGAAATGTTCGCCTGTAAAGTTGCGCTGTCTTCCTCCAAATTGTCTGGCAATCGCAATGGCACTTTTCCCTTTGAGAAAGCCTATCACGGAGGCTACCGAATGTTTCGGCGGAATTGCGATACACATGTGGACATGATCTGTCATCAGATGCCCTTCAAGAATCTGGCATTCCTTCTGGCGTGCCAGTTCATGAAATATGGGGCCAAGATTTCTGCGAATTTGTCCAAACACCGTCTTTCTCCGGCGTTTGGGAACGAAAACAACATGATACTTGCAATTCCACTTTGAATGGGACAAGCTTTGGTAAGGTTCTGTCATGGAATTCTCCTCTGGTATTCAAGCTCATCAAACCACCGGAGGAGAATTCTACTCCTGGAACGCTCAAAGCTTTGCAAGTCTCACTGGTCGAACCAGTGGCTTACCAATTTGAGTTATGTCTCTTTCTCATTCACTTTGATAAACTCTAAATTGAACCTCTCACTGCTTTGCTTAGCCTGGTAGACTGAGATATTTTTAAAATTTACAAGTTGCACAATGTATCGTTTAAGCGCCATTTCAATTTTGCAGCCGAGATATACTGCTTCTATAAAAGGGAAAGGAATGGTTCCATCATTAAGGATATTGAAATTCTCTTCTCCCAAAATAAGCCTCCATTCCTTTTCATAATTCCAGAATTTTGCTTTGGTTATCAAAGCCTTGTATATTGTCTTTGCCAAGTATGAGTTGACCTCTATCTCGTTATTCTCGTCATATTTCAGTTTCATAAGCTCTCTTGGAGAAGCATTTGATATTTTTGCTGAATAGATTACTCTATACAATCCACACTTAAGAATGTTTTGGATAGGGGAATCGTTAAAATTGAGGGAATATTTAATACAAAATCCCTCATGATTATCTGCATAGTGCGACCACATTGTTGTGTTCATGCCAAGTTCTTCATCGTCTTCGAAATTCGAAAAGCATGCAATTCTAAACGGGGTATTTCTCATCTCGCTGATTCTCTGAGAACATTCTGCTTTTCCCTCACACCATAAGCTGTTCAATGTCATTTGGAAACTATCGCTCTTTTCGAGCTTGATGCGGAGCCACTCACTGAAAAAGGTCTTTTTATTGCCTAGGAATCCGGGCTCGCTCTCCTTTGAATGTGAGTGAAATAATCTCCAATATTCTTCCTCTGAAAGTCTGTCTTTGGTAGCATTGGTAGATATGAAACCATTCTTCTTGAGATTTCTTAAAATATACGTCTTTACATACGTATATTCCTCAATCCCGACATAGCTATCAAATGGGTCATTAAAGTAATTTGGTGGCGATAACCATAAAGATTGCTTCGCTAAGCCAATCAAACTATATGTCGTTGGCGGAAAGAATTTATACAAGCTCTTGGGTAGGTGTTCGTCTTTATAGGTGGCAAACTTTGAAGTCGCTTTGTCGAAACCATGCAAAAACCCGTCCTGCAAATAGTGATTGATGAACTGTCTTTGCCAGCTACCTTTGTAATTGAAACTTCTAAAATCGTTCGATGGAAACAATGACTTTTGTGGGCTATAGAGCCATAGAGATTTTTTCATATTCATTAATCACAGATGGTATCTGTCGTGTTTGTTATTCTTGATTCCAAAATTTCGGTTGATTTTTTTGTGAATCAGCATGCCAGAGCACACATTAATTAATTGGATGGTTTTCTGTTTATCATTCCACCCCATTTCCTGGTGAGTTCGCAATAGAATTCAACCTACCAATAGCTGCTCACCTGAAGATTCTTTTGGTCAGTAGCTGTCGTCAGAACAGCCTATATTCGCTGGAGGAGGAGTAGTCGTAGAGAGTTCGCGCGCGCAGTCGTATTGGATGAGCAGTGATGAAATTTATTTAATCATTAGTCGGCGCCATTAGCACCAGCCTGGGGTTCTCAGAGTTTGGATGCTTGTAGGGTTTCCACTAGCAGAAACAAAAGTGATTGACAAGTTGAAACAGAGGCGGCAGCCCGAAGTGCAGCAACGACAGGCATCCGCAGCCCTATCGGCATTTTATGAACTGCTGAAACCGAACCTGGGTTATTTGAAAGAGTCCGGGGCCGAGCAGAACGCACAGAGTGCTTCTGTAAAGGAACGAAACGATGGCTTTGAACAACCGCCTTAGGCCATAGCCGGCTCCAACCCGCCGGACGAACGAGCAATGACGACGGTTGAGAGCAGCAAATCGCTGCATGCCAAATGGCAGGCCTGCATCAAAGGTTTATCCAATGAAATAATGGTGCGCCATTATTCGCCGAAAACGCTCAAGTCTTATTCGACGTGGATTTTCAAACTGAGGCATTTCACTCGATCGAAAGACCCCCAACTGCTGAGCTCATCGGACGCGAAGGAATTCCTGCTTTTCTTGCGGTGCATCCCTTTGTCTTGTCCGACTCGACAACTTCTTGTCTAACGATGTCCGGGATGGTCACAACATTCTTATCGTCAACCAAGCCCTTCAGGCCGGCTTTTGTGAATTTGATTAGGTAGTTTGAATCCATCAATAGCTTCATGTATGCTATCGTAATTGCTGGGTTACTGGATGTCAAAAGAGCTCTACCTCAAACAAGGGACCTCTTAATTCCACACGTTATCGAATTGGTTGCAGCGAAGCTTTAGAGTGGATTTATCCAATAAGAAACGCACCCGGAAAAGCTCTCGGGGGCGTTAGATTACGGAGGGGCAGTTGATTTGTGATTACGGTAGCAAACAACCTCTTTGACAGGATTTCCTCCACGAAACGCCCGCATCTAGGATTTGGCTGTTTTGGCCCTGCCCGGTTGATCCAGCACTCACGCCGGGCACGGCCGGATGGAGAGCTGACGCGACAACCTTTTAACACAAGTCGCTCAGCACTCAGGGATAGATTCTTGGTTCGGCACCGATGGTTTCGCCCATGTGCACCGGCTCCCAGATGGTCCGAAGAGGCTTGATGTCGATGTAGTTGTAGGCGCCTTTCTGTTCTTTGGGTCCGAACTTGCCGCTCTGGATGCTCGGGAAGCCTTCCCGGGCCAGGATTGCCGCCGCCTCATCCACATCATCCACCAGGAAATTCAGGTGATGCAGTCCTTCTCCGTGCGCATCCAGCCAGTCCTGGTAGATCGAATCCCCATCTACCGGCTGGACCAGTTCCAACTGTACGTCACCGACTTGAGCGAGAGCGATCTTCTCCCGCGCCCAGGTCGCTTTACCGTAGTATTTTCGATCGTAAACCAAAGGCGATTCCCAATCGAAAATGGACCACGGACCGATCCCCAAAATCTTCCAATAGTTTTCGGCCACCAATTGAAGATCCTTCACCACAATGGCAATCTGATTGATTCCTTTGCACTGAACTTTGGCCGGGCTTTCTTCTGTCGAGCTCGGCAACATGATGGGCTCGGCTCCGATGGTTTCGCCCATGTGCACCGGCTCCCAGATGGTTCGAAGAGGTTTGATGTCGATGTAGTTGTAGGCGCCCTTCTGATCTTTGGGTCCAAACTTACCGCTCTGGATGCTCGGGAACCCTTCCCGTACCAGGATTGCCTCAGCCTCGTCCACATCATCCACCAGGAAATTCAGGTGATGCAGTCCTTCTCCGTGCGCATCCAGCCAGTCCTGGTAGATCGAATCCCCATCTACCGGCTGGACCAGTTCCAACTGAACATCACCGACCTGAGCGAGAGCGATCTTCTCCCGCGCCCAGGTTGCCTTGCCGTAGTATTTTCGATCGTAAACCAAAGGCGATTCCCAGTCGAATATGGACCACGGACCAATCCCTAAAATTTTCCAATAGTTTTCCGCCACCAACTGAAGATCCTTCACCACGATAACAATCTGATTGATTCCTTTGCACTGAACTTTGGCTCGACTCTCTTGCTGCATAATCAAATACCTCCTCGCCTCATATCCTACTCAAAGGCTGAAACACGGCGTTTTGCCGGACTCATTAAGCGTTGCGTTTTGCGCCGCTCAACGCAGCAGCAAAATGGTGTGCTCGATTGAAAATAAACGATTCGATCCTCAACGAGTGGATGTGTCTGCATGATCAGTGCGGGGATACCAGTATCTTGATATGCTGCTCCCTATTTGCCAGAAGCTCCTCGAAGCCTTTTTCAACGATGTCGTCCAGCTTGATCTTTGCCGTGATGAGGGGTTCCGCAGTGATCCTTCCGTCCGATAAGAGAGCAATGGCGGTGTTGAATTCGCCATAGTATGCCAGCGAGCCGACGATTTCTTTTTCAAAAAACACGAGGTTGTTGAAATGTATTTCGCTTGGCTTCTCAAAAATCCCCACCAGTACCGTCTTGCCTCCCACCCTGGTCAAGTCAACTGCCAGAGCGCCGGTCTTATCCCCGCCGACACATTCAATGGCGACGTCGACACCAAGTCCATCGGTCAAACGACGAATCTCTTCGACGGGATCGGTTTCAGAGGGATCGATCACCGCGGTGGCGCCAAGCTTTTTTGCGTATTCCTTTCTGGCTTTTGCCATCTCGAGAACGAAAACTTTGCTGGCTCCCGCCGCCTTGGCGGATTGTAATGTGACCAAGCCTATGGTTCCGGCTCCAACAACGGCAACGGAATCACCCTGTATCACGGGTGCTCGCCTGATGGCATGCACTCCAACCGCCAGCGGTTCCACCAGCGCCCCTACGTCGTAGGGCATGTCAGGTGGGAGCTGGTAAATGGTGTAGGCGGGAACATTTACATATTCCGCAAAGGCGCCGTCTGTCATTAAACCGGTAAAAGCCAGGCTGCTGCAGATACTGTAGCGGTTGATTTTGCACATGTAGCATTCGCCGCAATACTGGCAAGCATCAGCGGTAATTCGATCGCCAACTTTTACATTTTTGACGTCTGCGCCCACTTCAACCACCTCTCCGGAAAATTCATGGCCCAGAATGAGGGGAGCCTGCACACCGGTGAGGGGGTGAGGGGCAGTCGCCGGAATAAAAATGGGGCCGGCATCGTATTCATGCAGATCGGAGCCGCAGATCCCGCACCAGTGCACCTTAACTTTCACCTGCCCCGGACTTGGCGCTGCAGGCTCCGGGACATCTTCCACGCGTACATCTTTTCTGTCATACCAGACCGCTGCCTTCATAGTAGTCTCTCCTTTCAGTGAGTTAAGGCGGCCCGGGGTGAGCGTTCTGAGCCGGCATCGTCGAGCAGGTGTGCCAGTAATTTCCGTTTGATCTCGCCGCTTCTCGTGCGTTCAACAATCGCTGCAAAAAGCCCGCTCGGGCTAGGATGAATGAAAGGCTTGAACATTTTCCAGGAACAACTTCCACGATACAAACAAGATACCGATGGTGGTCAAAGGAACATTGTCTGATAAGATGCCCAATTTCTTTTTTTGTCGGTCCCAAAACGTAATGATAAGTGGTTAACTCGATACTCATTACCACACCCCGGGAACACACCCAAAAATGCTGAAACTAAAACCGTCGTTTAAATTATAGATTCTTGTACTCAAAGGAAGCAACCAGCATGCCAGATTAATTTAAGCGCAACTAAAACCAGTATTCAGGAGTCAGAATCCAGGAGCCAGAATGAAATCACGACCTGTAGAGGACCTCAAGACTCAGCTCGCTGCAACATGGCCCGATCCTATTGGTCAGGAA
This sequence comes from uncultured delta proteobacterium, assembly GCA_963781715.1. GTDB lineage: Bacteria > Desulfobacterota > Syntrophobacteria > Syntrophobacterales > Syntrophobacteraceae > Desulfoferrobacter. The sequence continues at coordinate 399,318 of CAWAGW010000010.1, read as the reverse complement.
TCTTAATCATGAGGATAAGGAACAGCCCATCCATTTAGTATAACAAGTAAGAATTTAGGCAGGTGTTTGCGGATTCCTCTGTTTTTCTTCTGGATTCCGGCTCCTGGCTCCTGGATTCTTTTTCCTAAAACTAACACCCACGAATTGTGCGAGATAATCGCTTGGATTGAACTTGTAGGATTCAGTGTGGTATGGATCTGGCTAGATCGGACAAGGCAAATTTGGGATTCGCCCGTAAATATTGGAGAAGGTAACTATGCTCTGTTTATTGAACACTGCGACGGAGCCGGCATGGAATCTTGCTGCCGAAGAGTATTTGCTGAAGTCGAGCTGTGAAGACTGCTTCATGCTGTGGCGCAACCGCAGCGCCATCATCGTGGGCTGCAATCAAAATACTCATGCACAGGTCAATGCGGAGTTTTTGGCCAAATACAGCACTCCGGTCGTTCGGCGGTTGAGCGGGGGAGGGGCCGTCTACCACGATCTCGGCAATGTGAATTTCACCATAATCGATGTCAGCGGCCGCAACCGACAGATGGACTTCCGCAACTACACCCGTCCCATCCTCGACTTCTTGAATCGAATCGGAGTGCCCGCCGTTTTCGATGGGCGCAATGACCTTTCCCTGGGCGGCCTCAAGATTTCAGGCAATGCTCAGTACATCCAGCGAGGAAGAGTATTGCATCACGGGACCCTGCTTTTCGATGTGGATCTGGAAATGCTGGCGGAGGCGCTTCTGGTCGATCCGTCCAAATTTCAAGACAAAGCCGTCGATTCGATTCGTCAGCGGGTCACCAATGTCCGCCCCCATCTTCGCGAGTCTGTTTCCATTGATGAATTTATGGAGCAGCTGCTTGTCTTTGTCCAGGAGTCAAAGAGCGGGCGCAGGGCCTCTTTTTCGGAGGCCGACATACAAACCATCGAATCGCTGGCGGAGGAAAAATACCGCCGCTGGGAATGGAACTTCGGACATTCACCCGATTACAATTTCTGCAAAACCATACGCACCGCAGGAGGAACGCTGGAGGTGCGTCTGAATGTGCAAGAGGGAATCATTCGAGCGGTTCGGCTTTATGGCGACTATTTCGGCGCTCGAAACATCCGCGACGTGGAAAGAGTGCTGGTCGGCTGCCGTCATTGCGGAGAAACCATCAGCGGGGCGATTGCCCACCTCTCAATCGGCGAGTACATTCACGGCGCCTCGGCGGAAGAGTTCATTAATGCACTGTTTTGATGATTTAGAGTAGCTCAGAGCAGAGAGCGCAAAGGACGCAGAGAAGAACCAGTAATGAAAGATTTCCACTTAAACCCTGAGCTGACCGGGTGTCCGCCGGCAAATGCGATGACCCTGGTACAGGTGGGCGAAAGTTCCTAACCAGTTATGGGACGATCCAAAGCCCCCCCTTTACGAACTGTTAGTTGGACACACATGACCCGGTGGGTATTGAAAATCCCCCTTTCGCAAAGGGGATTTAGGGGGATTTTAAATAAGAATCAGCAGGTTGAAAAATCCAGCCTAACCCCCCTTTGCAAAAGGGGGGGACCAAATCGCTGACTCCCTGTTGTTGGTGGCAAATTGTAATGCCAATGAAAACAGATACTTTTTAAAAGCACGGCGTCATGTGTGTCTAACTGTCAGCTTTACGAAAGGGGGGAACTCTAATCGGGGACTTATTTTCGCCCAGCTGTGCTAGTGAACTGTTGCGACTGTTAGCCGCTGCCTCATGATACTGTTCCGATTTCGAACATCGTGCACAAGAAAATTGTTCGAAGCTCGAACACCCGATTGCGTGCTGCTATAGCGGTCCTTCAAGTTGCTCGTTCATCCGCACTTTTCGAACTACCGGTCCGGGCACGGTCCTTGCTCGCCAAAAGCTTTGAGGGATTCGTGTTGAACAACAGGTCTCTGAGTAATCGTTTACCGCGGAGGGCACAGTGCGGCGAGCCGCAGGCAAAAGCTCAAGGGTCGAAGTTCAAAGCTGAAAGCAATTGTTTGGCCTGCAAAAACAAAGGCTTATGAAAAAATCTTCGCAAAAAAACAAGAAACTTGGTGTTAGTATCACAAAGGGTTTTTTTAATGGTAAACTCCTTTTCACTTCGTGAGCTTCGCGCTCTTCGTGGTTTGTCATGCAACTCATGCTCACTGAGCCAAAGCGCAAGCTTTTAACGTCAACCAGCAGATTTGGAATTAGCGGTGAAAGTGATGACGACAACAAAATAAGGAGCTCATTATGGACGCAGCGGAAAAAGCATCGGAAGCTTTTGCCTATCTTCAAAAGCACACCCCGAAAATTTACGAAAAATACCTGGAATTCACCAAATCCCTGGGAGAATCGGGAGGACTCTCACCGAAGGTTCTGGAACTTATCCTGGTCGGCTGTTCGGTCATGTCCCAGTGCGAAATGTGCATCGCGATTCACACCGAAAACGCCGCAGGCGCAGGTGCCACCAAAGAGGAAATCGTGCAGGCCGCAATGATGGCGGTTGCCATGGGTGGCTCGCCGAAGCTGATGTACATGAAATATGTTTTTGAAGCGGTGGAAGATCTCTTTGATTGAGCCCAAAACGGACCAGCGCCCGCACCAACATTAGAGCTGCTTGGCCATTGGCTTTCTCTCGTCATTCCCGCGTGCTCCTGGCGGGAATCCAGAAAGGGCGCTGGGCTGGATTCCCGCCAAATACTTGCGGGAATGACCGTTGGGCGTCAAGCGGCTGGAACAGGATTTTTTTCTACCTGAGATCACATGGCGAACCATGGAACCTCACGACCTAATACAGTTCCCGATCCCTTATTCGGGGTAATTCAACCGTTCACAGGCGGCGGTCATAAAGCAAGCTAAAGAGAGAATAGGTTCTCAGAACATGGCGTCTCCACTGGCATTACCCAGGCCTGGATGGATATCGAAACGGACCACGCCTACCGGAATTTTACCCTCCACAGCATCGACAATCATGGCCGTCCCTTTGTTGCCAAAGCCGCCGCACAATTCAATGGCCGCAATTCCTTCTTCAGCGACCAAGCTTTTCGCGGTTTCAGCAGCCTGTTTGTAGTCGCGCACCCCGATCGCCAGCAGGTGCACTTTTGGAGTCTCGATCCAGTGACGATGTGATTGCGGATCAGCTTCCGGCGCAACAAAGATGAACGCGGCTCTAAGAACCTGCGACATGATATCCTCCCGTATTTGGATCAATCTATTGTTTTTATTTGAACCACGAAGGACACACAGCGCACGAAGACGAATTTGCTTAACAGCGGTTTGTTCTTCGTGTTTCTTCTTGCTCTTCGTGATTAGACGAAACTGTATTCTACTTCAGCACAGGAGCACTGAATAGAGCCAGGACAGTCTCCTGGGTTCCCATTAACCCGTTTTAACGAACACACCGGATTTTTGGGCGGCCGCCATCGTCTTTGCCACATCAATTACCAGCGGTCCCTGATCCGACAGACGGACGGACACCTGCCGGTCTTTTCTCACCTCGACTTCCCGCTCTCCGTCGAGCGCCAACACGCATGGCACCGTGGCCACTGCGAAGGATTCCCCGAGGAGCATTTCCTTTAAGCTTTCTATTTCCACCGTCTGCAGCAAGCCCGGAGCGATTGCGGCTGTAACCCTGCGAGAGCCGTTGCCCAGCACCAGGTGAAGGCCTTTGGGTTCCTGCGGAGCAATCGTCTGCAGCTGACCGCCGATAGAAGAGAGACCTATGGATTCAGGGCGACAGCGGGTCAGGAAGACTTGAGTTACCTTGGTCATATCCCAAATGGCCCGCGAGGCCACGAACAAATCATTGTAAACGGCTACATCCACCAGCGCGGTATCGATTACATCGCTTTTTTCCACAATTTCCAGTCGGCACGAACGATAGGTCCCTTCTCTTTCCGACACAGTGCCGGCAGCAATGAGGCCGGCCGCCAGGCCGGCCACGGTCGCTTCTATCATATAGGGGAAGACATTGTTAGTGCCCGTTGAAATGGGCAAAAGCGGAATTCGTGTTGTGCCTTTGGCGACGGCCCGGCAGGTGCCGTCGCCCCCCAAAACGATGACCGCGCCGACCCCATTTGCATCCATCCAGTGTCCGGCCTGGGTCGAATCGTCCTGGTTGTTTTCAAGGGTCATGGGAACCGCAGTGATATTCATGGACACGGTGCAGCCACGCAGGGCCCGATCGACGATGGCGTAGCCATCGGGCATGTAGACCACCCGCTCGATTCCGACGGTCTGGAGGCCCATGAGCATCCGGCGCACGATACGCACCTTTTCCTGATTGTCGAAAACACTACCATGGGCCACCAGACGCCGAATGTCTTTGCCCGAAATCGGATTTGCAATGATGCCAACTGTTGCCAAAACGTATATCCTTCTATCCGCGCATAGCGCGCACCGCCTTTATGATGGACTCCTCATTGGGGATAAAAGCCTGTTCCAACGGCGGGGAAAAAGGAACAGGAGTAAAGGGAGCCCCTATTCTGACAATGGGTGCATCCAGATAATCGAAAGCCTGCTCGGCCACCTGTGCGGCGATTTCTGCACCAAATCCACCCTGCTTGACCGCTTCGTGCACAATCACTAAGGCATGGGTCTTTTTCACCGAATCGATGATGGTGCCAATGTCGAGCGGGACAATCGTCCTGGGGTCGATCACTTCGGCGCTGATGCCCCCTTCCGCCAGTTTCTCGGCTGCATCCAAGGCCGTATAAACCATTTTCGACGTTGCCACGATGGTTACATCTTCTCCCTGCCGCTTGATTTCCGCCTTGCCGAATTCCACCGTGTACAAATCATCCGGGACTTCTCCTTCGACACCGTACAGGAGCTTGTGCTCTAGAAAGACCACCGGGTTGTCGTCCCGGATGGCTGAAACGATGAGCCCTTTGGCATCATAGGGACTTGCCGGCATCGCCACCTTCAGCCCGGGGACATGGGCGAACCAGGCTTCCAGTGATTGGGAATGCTGGGCAGCGGCTCCGATTCCGGCTCCCTGGGGAGCCCTGAGGACCATCGGAATTTTGGCTTTGCCGCCAAACATGTAACGCATTTTTGCTGCCTGATTGAACAACTGGTCCATGGCCACGCCGATGAAGTCTACAAACATGATTTCGCAGACCGGGCGTAGTCCCGCCGCCGCCGCGCCGGTAGCCGCACCGATAATGGCGCTTTCGGTGATTGGAGTATCTTTAACGCGTTCCTCTCCGAACTTCTGGAACAATCCCTGAGTGACACCAAAACATCCGCCGAATTGACCAACATCCTCACCGAGAATAAAGACATCGGGATCTCTTTCCATTTCCTGGCTAAGACCTTCGTTCAGGGCTTGCAGATATGTTTTTGTCGCCATGATAAAACCTCCTGTCAGCTGATAGTTGGGTAAACTGCGCTAGATTGGGCTTTCGAGTCTAAGCATAGACATCTTCAGACACCTCCGCCGGATCGGGCAGGGGACTCTCCTCGGCAAATGTGACGGCTTCTTCCAATTCCTTGCCGATCTTTTGCCGGACCTGATCTACTTGCTCCTGCGTCAATATACCCTCAGCCAATAGTTTTTCCTGAAAACGCTTGATCGGGTCCTTTTTGATCCAATCCTCCACTTCGCTATCGTCCCGATACACACAGACGTCACCCTCAAAGTGGCCCCGCCAGCGATAGGTTTTACACTCGACAAGCGATGGCCCATCCCCCGCTCTGGCCCGTTTGACCGCCTCCGAGACAGCCTCGTAAACCGCCAGTACATCATTTCCATCCACAACTACGCCGGGTATGTCGTAGGCCGCTGCACGATCCGCGATGTCCGCCACCGCCATGGATTTGCAGGTGGGGCAGGAAATGCCGTACCCGTTGTTTTCATTGACGAAAATAACCGGGAGTTTCCAGGCACTGGCCAGGTTTAGAGCTTCCTGAGTGGTTCCCTGGTTGGACGCGCCGTCGCCGAAAAAGCAGGCTGCCACAGTGTCGACACCCTTGTATTTGGCGGCCAGAGCTGCGCCGTTGGCGATGGGTCCCCCTCCGCCGACAATCCCGTTAGCGCCCAGGATTCCCAGTTCCACGGCAGCGATGTGCATGGAGCCACCTTTGCCTTTGCAATATCCGGTCTTTTTGCCGAACAGCTCCGCCATCATCAGCTTGAGGACTCCGCCCTTGGCAATCAAGTGGCCGTGTCCGCGGTGGGTGCTGGTGATGTAATCCTTGTCCGTGAGGGCCGCGCAGGTCCCCGTGGCCACGGCTTCTTCTCCAATGTACAGGTGAACGAAGCCGGGGATTTTGCCCGCGGCAAAGAACTCCTGCACTTTGGTCTCAAACTCGCGAATCTTGACCATCGTTGCCAGCATTTCAGTCATTTTTTCATTGGTAAGACTCATCTTTGAACCTCCTTAATGCTCTACACCCGCATCAGGGTGCGGTTGCTGTTAAATGGGGAAGGTCTTTGTCTACACGGATACTGTCACCGCGGCGTTGGCGACTATGATAGTATCGCAGTCTTCGCCAAATTGTTTCACGCACAGGCCAGCCGCCTGCATACCGCCGAGCTCCGCCCGCACGGTTTTAATGCCGATGGGAACCTCAGCCTTGACTGCTTCCGAATCGAGTTGTTCGGGGAAAGGGCACGCGATTAAGATGTCCACCTGAACGTCCTGCAACTCGGTTTGGCCCAGGATTTCCACCAGACCGCACAGACAGCTGCGTCCGATGGCGTCACGGACTGCACGGCAGGCAGCCTTGGTAACGTTCATGCCATGCAGATCGACCCCGGTCCCAAGTTCGACGATGTATCGCTTACGTGTCATCACACCTCCCTTCAAGCCCTAATAGTTGCCCACATTTGAGCTTTTCTCTCCGCATCCCCGCGTCACCCGCGCTGGGCTAAGTATGCCTGACTCTCCGCTCTAAGCCAACATTATGGCCGGCTGCTCCAGGTAGTCGGCCAGAGTCCGCAGAAACCGCATGGCGGGCGCCCCATCGGCCACCCGGTGATCGAACGTCAAGCTCAGAGTCATCATTGTGCGCACACAGATTTCGCCCTTGTGCACGGCCGGCTTGTCGATGGCCCGACCGACCCCGAGGATGGCCGTTTCCGGCGGATTCAAGATGGGCGTGAAACCGTCGACTCCCAACATGCTCACATTGGTTATGGTAAAAGTCCCGCCCTGAATTTCGTCCATGGTCAATTTGCCGTCGCGCGCCTTGCCCGCCAATTCACGAATCTCGGTGGCCAATTGCAGAAGGCTTTTTTGCTGAGCGTTTTTTACGTTAGGCACGATCAAACCGTCAGGAAGAGCTACGGCGATGCCGAGATTGACCTGTTCGTGAATCACGATGCCCTCGTCGGTCAACCACGAATTCATGATGGGAAAATCGCGCAAGGCCCGGCAGATCGCCAGTGCGATGATGTCATTGTAGGAGACCTTGATATCATTCTGCCGGCTGTACTTCTCCCGCACCCGATCGCGGAAAGCGGTCAGAGGTGTGGCGTCGATCTCGGCAAATACGGTCAGCTGCGCCGATTGATGCAAACTGACCATCATATTGTCGGCGATGACCTTGCGCATGCCCTGCAACGGAATGATCCCGGGGCCGGGTTGCGTCAATTCCTGAGCTTTTGGCGACGACACCTGTTCTGTGGCCGCAGCAACAGGTTTTTGCAGAGCCGGATTCATCGCCTGCAGCACATCCGCTTTGGTGATGCGTCCGCCTTTGCCCGTCCCTCTAATCTGCGCAAGATCAATCCCAGCCTCCTCCGCCAAAGCTTTTGCCTGTGGGCTGACCTCCACACCCGCCGCGCCGGTTTCTTTGAAACTGCGCACATCCTGTTCGGTTACCCGTCCGCCGGGACCGGTGCATGGAACCCGAGCCAAATCGATTCCCCATTCCTTTGCAAGACGACGCGCAATGGGTGAAGCCGTCACAAATTTTGCCTCTCCTTTTTCGCCACCCACAGCAACTGCCGGGCTTTCTTCAGCTTTGCCGGCATCCTCCCGCACAACCGCCTCACGTCGCTCCGGCTGTTCGCCGGGCTGCGCCAGAACGGCCACAACAGTCCTCACCGGCACCGTCTCTCCCTCCGGCACGACAATCTGAAAGAGAACTCCATCAGCCGGAGCGTCTACCGAGTTGGTTATCTTGCTTGTTTCCACCTCAAACAGGGGCTCGCCTTTCTGTACGGATTCTCCCTCCGCTTTGAACCACCTGGAAACCTTGCCTTCTTTCATAGTCAGACCCCATTTGGGCATGACAACTTCGGTCGCCACAGCACTTCCTCCTTTCATTGTTATACCTTGCAGGGCCACAACTTCCAGTTCTCACCGCTGAGATCGCGGAGGTCGAGTGCAGACGTTTTCTCAGCGCTCTTTGCGAGCTCAGCGGTAAAATCAGATGCACACTTTGTGACCGCGTGTAGTATATGCTTCCTGCTCCTTCTTCATTAGAATGCACTTACGAAAATAAGCAAGGAGAATGCCAGACTCTTTTAATTTTATTTTCAATCTGTTAAGAGTTCACTCAGAAGGACTGTTCCAGAATCGAACAGTGCATATGAAGCAGAGATTGAATGATAGGAGGGTACCATGTACAAGCTTGTGCGGAGAGGATCCGGATATCATATCGTTCGATCTGAAGCGGTACAAGGTCCAAGCCGAAGAGTTGTCTGTACCCCTCTGGCGCCGCTCAATCACTGCTCGGATATCGACCTAAAAACCTGGAAAGAGCACCTCCTAAGCGGAACGTCTTCCAAAGGGTCTGTCCGAGACGATATTAGCAAATCTTGGCAACGATGCACAGCATTAGGAGTAGATCCGTCATCGGGAAAATGTTGGGATATCCGTCAGGAAAAAGAACTTGGGGATGAATTTCGCCTTCTGCGCGAGTTGACGGAAGATATTCAGACCGAAATTTATTCACTGGTCAAGGGAAGCGGACTGTTGGTTACCGTGAGCGATGAGCGCGGCTACCTGCTCAGCATGTACGGCGACCACAGGGCCTTGTCAGCCGCGGAAAAATTGAATTTCGGTCCCGGCGCCAATTGGTCCGAATCCAGTGTGGGCACCAACGCCATAGGCACAGCATTGGCCGGCACACAGCCTATACGGGTTGCAGCTCGCGAGCATTTCTGCGAAAGTCATCACAGTTGGATCTGTTCAGCTGCACCTATTTTTGACCTGCACAGAAAAGTGATTGGATGTCTGGACATTTCCGGCCCAACCTCATCCGACCACCGGCATGCTCTGGAATTGGCCATTCGCGGCACCAAAATGATCGAAAGCCGTCTGTATGGGAACCAATGCATGGAGTTGAACCGCCTCGCACCGAATCTTATCGCAACGGTGTTCAATGTGGTCATGACGGGTCTGATCCACCTTCGTCCCGACGGCAGCATTGCCGGGCTCAACCCCAAGGCGGCGGTCCTTCTGGGCGCTCCTTCGGAACAACTGGAGGGTGCGGCAGCGGATCAATGGTTTAAGCTCAAGCAAGCTCTTGCGAGCATAAAGGCTCACCCTGAAGCCTATGCGGCAGCGGGGCTGCCCGTTGCGTGCCGTCTGCAGCCGGGATTTGACGCCCGCGTCTATCCGGTCCTCAGTCCCAACGGCACCTTAGCGGGACATCTACTGGTTTTGAACGAACTGCAGAGGCCTCGAGTTTCGGCTCAGTCCAATAACAGCCCGTCATGGGATGCCTTTCAGCCGGTAATCGGCCAAAGCTCCGGTATTCGACAGGCCGTCAACACTGCACGGCAGGTTGCCCAGACCTCGTCCACAGTGCTGATTACCGGCGAAAGCGGCACCGGCAAGGAAGTGCTGGCCCGAGCTCTGCACGAAGCCAGCTCGCGGCGAAACGGGCCCTTTGTGGCAGTCAACTGCGGAGCGATCCCCTCAGAGCTCATCCAGAGTGTTCTATTCGGATACGTCGAGGGGGCTTTCACCGGGGCTCGTAGAGGTGGCAGTCCCGGGAAGTTCGAACAAGCTTCCGGCGGAACGCTTCTGCTGGACGAAATAGGAGAGATGCCCCTGTCCATGCAGATCAACCTGCTTCGAGTGTTGGAAGAGGGGCAACTCACCCGAGTCGGCGGTATCAAACAGGTTCCGGTGGATGTGCGAATCATCGCCGCCACCCATCAAGATCTGGAAGAACGGGTAAAGAACGGCGAATTTCGTCACGATCTCTTTTATCGGCTCAACGTTATTCGAATTCACCTTCCTCCATTGAGAGAGCGCGGCAACGACATCATGATGCTGGCTCAACATTTAATTGCACAATTGTCAAAAAAATTGGATCGGACAGTGCGGCAAGTCTCACCCGAATTCTACCAGGCACTCAATTCGTACCAGTGGCCGGGCAATGTGCGCGAATTGCGTCATGCTATCGAGGCGGCCATCACCCTGATGCCGGACGATCTGCTCACCTGCGAGACACTACCCGACTATGTAAGAGGCAAGAAGGCAATGCCGGCTCGAGGAATGCCGTCGACCTTTAATCTTCAGCGGGTGCAGGAAGAAACTATCCGCCGAGCATACACGCATTTTCAGGGGAATATCAGCCGAATGGCAAAGGCTCTTGGAATCGGTCGGAATACCCTCTATACCAAACTGAGAGACTTCAGAATCATCCAGTAACCGAGAAGGGAACCCTTGAGTGTCAATTAGAGGATTCAACTGCAAACTATGCGGACTGTGCTGCAAACTTCGCGGGGCCTATCAAAATTACGCCACTGACGAAGACTATCAGCGCTGGCAAGTCGAGGGGAGAGAAGACATACTCGAGTTTGTGGCCGTAAATGATTTGGGATTCGACATGAAGGGCGATGAGCGATGCCTATATAATGTTTGGGTTAAGCCGGGCACCGAAGATTTTCTGGACGGGTGTCCGTTCCTGAAAAAGCTCCCGAATGAGCAAAAACTGGTTTGCTCCATCCATAACACCAAACCGTGGCACTGCCGCTCGTTCCCTTCGGAACGAGAATATGCAGAGAGAATCGGCTGCAAGGGTTTCACCGAAACCTAGGCGTATGTCCGAAAATTCACCTTCTTGCAGCGCAAATCTCTAAAATTGCTTGATTTATGCAGGGCTAAAGCCCTGCGCTAAATATTTTTGGGCAGTCTCCTAGTGAATTGCCCACTCCGGGATCTTACGAAGACGAGGCAAACTCGATTTCCATTGTCAGATCGATGGACTTTGCCGAATGTGTGAGAGCACCGCAGCTGATAAAATCAACTCCGGTCTCGGCGATTGCTTTTATTTTTTCCAAAACAACCCCGCCCGAAGCCTCCAGCAATACTCGACCGTTGTTGCGCTTGACCGCCTCTCGCATCATCTCGGGAGAGAAATTGTCCAGCAAAATGATGTCGGCTCCTGCCTGCAGGGCGATGTCAAACTGATCCAGGTCGTCCACCTCCACCTCAATCTTCAGCGTGTGGGGAGCTCGCTGCCTGGCTTTTTCGATCGCCTTTTCAATTCCGCCCGCCGCCACAATATGATTGTCTTTGATCAAAACACCGTCCGCCAGGCCAAAACGATGGTTGGTTCCCCCGCCATGGCCCACCGCTTCTTTTTCCAATTTGCGCCAGAGCGGAGTGGTTTTGCGCGTATCCAGAAGCCGGCACGAGTATTCGGAAATTTCCTGCACCATCTTATTGGTGATCGTTGCAACGCCGCACAACCTCTGCACAAAGTTAAGGGCGGTTCGCTCCCCCGTTAGCATGGTTTTTAGCGAGCCTTCCAATCCAAACACGGGAATGCCAGGTTGAATTTTCTCACCGTCTCGGAAGAAATTTTCGATCTGGATAGCAGGATCGAGCAACTCGAAAATCCGGCGAAAAACCTTGGTCCCGGAAAGCACGAATGGTTCTCTGCCTACAACGACAGCTCTGCCTTCCCGGGCCTGTTCGACCACAGAGTCGCTAGTCACATCCCCGTGACCTAGATCTTCCTGGATAGCCAGCCAAAGTAAAAAGTCCAACTGCTCCAACGTCATTCTCCGGCGGCAGCGCTTTCACGCAAGGCGCTAATCATGTCTTTATGATGGCGAAGTTTGTCCACTTTTTCTCCCAGCCGCTGCTCTTTTTCCCGTTCTCTTTCAACTACTTCAATCGGAGCCTTGGAGAGAAAATCTTCGTTCGACAACTTTTTCTGCACTAGAGCATACTCCTTTTCCAGTTTCCCAAGCTCTTTTTGCAAGCGCTTCGACTCACTTTCAAAGTCCAATATGTCCTGCAAAATGACGTACACTTCGACACCCTTCACGACCGTACTCGCCGCGACCCGCGGTTTTTTCAGTTCACCGATCCGGCCTATTCTGAGGTTCCCAAGACGGGCAAGATCTTCTATGGTGCCGGCATGATTATGCAGCAGGGTTACTTCCGCCTCTTGCCCGCATAAACATGAAACATCGACACGCATGGAGGGCGGAACATTCATCTCGCCGCGAATGTTTCTAATTCCACTCACCACACCCATAACGACTTCCATCTCACTCTCGGCAACCTCATCCAGTCTATCTTGTTCCATTTGTGGAAAGTCGGCAAGCATCACTGAATCTGTTACTTGCGGCAACTTTTGCCAAAGCTCTTCGGTAACGAAGGGCATGATGGGATGAAGAAGAATCAAAATGTTTTCAAGGATGTTGGCCGCCAGCGATTGAGCCAGTTTCTTTGCTGCCGGATTGTCTCCATACAGGTCGGGTTTGATCATTTCGAGGTACCAGTCACAGTACTCGTGCCATACAAAATGGTAGAGAGTCTGAGCGTACTGGTTGAAATGAAAATTATGCATTGCATCCTCGACTTCCCCAATCACTCGCTGCAACCGACTAAGAATCCACCGGTGCATGAGTCTCTCGGGGCGTTTCGGAATCTCTGCCAGGGTTCCCATTCCTTCCAAATTCATCAACACCAAACGGGAAGCGTTCCAAATCTTATTGACGAAATGACGATACCCTTCGATCCGCTCCTCGGAAAGTTTGACATCCCGACCCTGCACCGCAAGGGCTGTCAGGGTAAACCGAAGAGCATCGGTACCGAATTGATCCATGATAACCAAAGGGTCAATGACGTTCCCTTTGGATTTGCTCATCTTCTGCCCTTGCGCATCGCGCACCAGAGCGTGGACATAGACCTCGCGAAAGGGCACCTGCTGCATAAAGTGAATGCCCATCATCATCATGCGGGCGACCCAAAAAAATAGGATATCAAATCCCGTCACCAGCACCGAAGTGGGGTAGAATTTTTTCAACTCCAACGTTTCATCCGGCCAACCGAGAGTTGAAAACGGCCACAAAGCGGAGCTGAACCAGGTGTCCAATACATCGGAATCTTGCTCAAGCCGGGAACTTCCACACTTATCGCACTCGGTGGGGTCTTCAATGGAAACAATGATCTCGCCGCAATCCCCACAATACCAGGCAGGAATTCTGTGCCCCCACCAGATCTGTCGGCTTACACACCAATCCTCGACATTTTCCAGCCAACCGAAATAGTCTTTTTCCCATTTCGTCGGAATTATCTTGGTTTCACCTTCCCGCACCGCAGCCATTGCTTTTTCGGCCAACGGCCGAGTTGCCACGAACCACTGGAGAGATTGCATTGGCTCAACGACACTTTTGCAGCGGTAGCAATGCCCCACTCGGTGTTTGTAGTCTTCAATCTTGACCAGAAATCCACCCTTTTCAAGATCCTTCAAAATTTGTTTGCGGCAGGCATAACGATCGAGTCCCGCATAAGGCCCTGCTGCTTCGGTCATCATGCCATTTTCGGCGATGACCTGAACCAGTTCTTCGAGTTGATGTTGGCGGCCGATTTCAAAGTCATTAAAATCATGCGCAGGCGTAATCTTAAGAGCCCCCGTTCCGAATTCACGATCCACATAGGTATCCGCTATGACGGGAATGTGTCTGTTAACAAGCGGAAGGATAACCTTCCGCCCGATAAAGGAACTGTATCGCGAGTCTTCCGGATGGACAGCCACGGCGGTATCGCCCAGCATGGTTTCCGGACGGGTGGTGGCAACCACCAGGCCGCCTTCTCCGTTTTCCAGAGGATAGCGGATGAGGTAAAGGTGGCCGTCCAGCTCATCGCCCTCCACTTCAATATTGGCCAGCGCAGTCATGCAGCGGGGGCACCAGTTGATCATCCTCTTGCCGCGGTAAATCAGACCCTCCTGATGCAACCGGACAAAAACCTGTCTGACGGCGCGGGACAACCCTTCATCCATGGTAAAGCGCTCACGTTCCCAATCGCATGAAGCGCCTAAATGCTTCAACTGCTTGATGATAATGCCACCGTACTTTTCTCTCCACTGCCAGACTCTATCGAGGAAGTCATCTCTTCCCAATTCGTGCCGGGATAGCCCATCTTCAGCCAGCTGCCGCTCTACAACATTTTGCGTTGCTATGCCCGCGTGGTCGGTGCCGGGCATCCACAACACCTCAAAGCCTTTTAACCGCTTGAAGCGGCACAGAATATCCTGCAGTGCGTTATTGAGCGCATGCCCCATGTGTAACTGCCCGGTTACATTTGGAGGCGGAATCACGATGCTGAAAGGAGGTTTGGGACTTTTCACATCCGCATGAAAAAACCCTTGTCGCTCCCAGTAAGAATAGCAATTCTTTTCCACTTCCTTAAATTCATAAGCCTTGGGCAGACCGCCGTCTTTCATCTAAACACTCCCTATGCTTTCTCTTTTTCCAACTCCTGCTTCAACCGATCGATTTCTTCCCGCAATACCGTGCGAACGATGTCAGGCAGTCTAGCTTCAACCATTTGCCGTAAAGCTTCCAGCAAACGACCCTCAATTTGAGTTATAAATTCATCTACTGAGACCTTTTCCTGTTTCTCCTCTGCAGATAATTCGGGTTCCGGCAATGAGCCCTCATCAACTTTAACCTGGTCGGGCGCAGTCGGAATGGGGGAGAGGGCCTCCTCTTCGCGCTCAAGCGAGCGCTCAGCCTCTTGCTCAGGGAAAAGATCCTGTGGTGCATCTGCGTCTTGCTCCAGGTGAGTGTCCCGCATCTTTTCCTCATCGAAGGAGAATTGCCCCAAGTCGTCCTCTAAAAAAATCTCTTCGTCTGTCTCAAAATCGACCTCAATGCCTTTAAGGTCCAATTCTGAGTCGGCATCTGCGATTTCTACGCCGGAGGCCGTCGCTTCCTCCGGTATTTCTAAAACGTCCTCCAGTTCAATGATCTCCTCGTCTTCGTCATCTACGTCAAGATCAAAGCTTGTATGCTCTGTCGAATCCACGTCGAAATCTTGCCACTCGCCGGGTCGCTTGGGCTTTTTCATTTTCTCTCTCTTATCCGCAGCACAGTGCGTATAGATCAGTACTGCAATTCATTGAAATATTCATATCTTCGTGGTCAGACCTTCCCTCCGTCCAATATGTTGCCAGAACACAACGCCGGATAAGTCTGCACCGGGCCTCCGGTACCCAACCGGGAATCCATATGATCGATGAAGTGTTGCACCGGCCAAACTGCGCCGATTTATCAAAGAAACAGGCAGTTTTCTCAACCGTCGAACACCTGCTCCATAATCATATCTGTCAAAAAAAGTTAGCATGCCGGATGGTCCGAGAGTTGTCAAAATAGAAATCACTGTTCGCTTCATATTTATTTTCATTGGCAACACAAACATGACAACGGCAACACGACCTCTATCGCACATGTCCTCCGAACAGGTCTGCTCCTTTTCTCCAACAGGCACTTACCGGCATTGCGATCAATGCGAAGATTTCATCAAAGCGAGCCCCACCCGGGCATATTGCTTGTCGGCATATTTGTATGGCAGCTGCTCGTAGATAACTTTCAAGTCATCAGGCACAATTTTCATCTCACTGATCAGGAATGTTTTTAATCTCTCGGGCATCCGGTCTGACCTTTGAGCATCCCAAAAGACTACCACACAACTACCCGCAACGCTTCTGCCAACGTGAAACGGTTTGAGATTGGATGCCAACACCAAGCTATTGGGGAATTGCAGTCGAATGTTGCCGGCATCCAACTGGTCGTCTGCTATGATCAGGTCCGGTTTGGGACACTGCTCGCTTATTTTCCTCGCCAGCGCAGCATACGGAAAATTGAACGAAGTATAGTAGCCTAAAGAAGGCCCCATGACTATCCTTGCAGGAATCATTACAAGAATAGTGAGGGCTGCCATTAATGTTAGGGCAGCAAAACAATGTCTCACTTTCTTGCCGAACGCAATGTCATCGACGTATGTGAAGAAGTAAAGAGGAAAAATGAAAAATAAGGGCTGCATCCAACGATCTTTAAAATAAGTGACTTGCCAGATTAAAATCATGGTCTCCAACAGGCAAAATAAAATCAAAAAATAGCGCTGAATCGGGAACGCGATTTTGTGCAACGGTTGATTCTGAAGAAGATTCACAAACCCGCGTGGAAACATGAGCAAATAGACCAAACATAAGGGACCTAGAAACATGGCGCTCACGTAAATGAGTCTCGCCGAACCTTTGACAAAAAAATTACGTCGCCCAATGTCCAGATCATGAAGGGACGAGGTAACGGAACCGAAATGTGACGTGACCCACAACAGATACGGCAATACAATAACGAGCGCCGCTGCCAGAGTTATGAAGGCGCGTCGATTAGCCAATACCGAACGACCTTCTGGGTAGGTCAGTAAAGTAATCAGGACAGCAGCGATAAATATAGCGTAGTTGTATTTGGCCAAGGTACCAAGCCCAATTGAAACCCCCAGCCATAAATAATACCTCCTCGATTGAGACTCCAGCAGCCGTAAGACAACATAAAAGCTTACTGCACTTAAAGAGGTTACAAGTATTGAATGAGTGAGGTCTCTCTGTGACTCCCAGGAGATCTGCGGAATCAATAACAGGGAAAGAGCGGCCAGCAGAGCTAATCGAGTATTCCTGAAAAGCAGTCGAGCACTAGCGAAAACAAAGGCGTAGGTCGAGAACAAAAGACTGTTTTTCAGCAAACTCAGAGCAAAAACATTGGTGCCGAACATTTTAAAAAAGAATATTTGCAGCCAGGTATACAAAGGAGGTTTAGAGAGAATAGCTGCCTCGCAGCCATTGAGTGAACAGGACTTGCTCGGCCTCGTCGGACTCCAGAGATGAGGAAACCACAGTGCGCAAAAATATATGGGCTGCAAAGTAGAAAAGCAGCCCAAAAAGAAACCATTTCGAGATGATTTGATCTGTTGAGGATACACTAGAAGTGTTACCATTGATGTTGCTTGATGAGTTCAAGCCATCGTCCCCAGGCAAAGCTATCGGCCCATCCGGTGCTTAAAATTCTGCTGTCATGAGCCCACGCCCTAGGGCAGCCGTGTCTCCAGAGCCATCGCGATTTTCTTCTTGAGTTCCGTCAAATCAAAACTTTTGACGACATAGAAATCGGCTGCAATTGACTTCATGTCTTCCTTAAATGTGTCATAAGCAGTAGACAATATTACAGGCAGATCGTAATACTGATTGCGAATGTCCTGAAGCAAATCCAGACCATTGTAGTCCACCATTTTGATATCAAGGATCACCAGATCGGGCTTCTCTTCATCTATCCTCTCCAACAACTTGTACCCGCTGTCTGCTGTAATTACCTCGTAACCCGCTTCCTTCAGCTCTTCAGAGTAGAGCAACCGGATATGTTCTTCGTCATCGACAACCAAAATTTTAGGCATCTTAAGATCCTCCACCTTTTTATTCCATTATTTTAACTAAGTAGGGTTTATTTTCTTCAAAAACCATGCATTCGTTTTCGACGTACTCTTCGGCTTGCTGCAAAGACATCCTTTCGGTCTTCTTGACGAAGGACAATACCTTACCCAAATAGAGAGGAAGGAGGGAATCGAGCAAGTTAGAACGCTGCTGCATTTCCATGGGTGAATAGGCCTTGAATGCCTCGAATAAAATTCGAGCCCAGGTTTGGCCGGGGAAAGAAAAATGTTGCAGGCCCAGGCTTCTGATTTCCTGCAGCTTATTGACGTGCGTCTGGTCAAATACCTTTTCCCACAATTCAAAATAATCGTCGAAACCCTTGAGAAATCTTTCATGCAGCTTATTCATGTTGATTTCAACGGGTACTGGAGTTGCCACTTCCTGTGCGTCCATCCCAAAAAGTGCGGTCGGTTTGCTCCATTTGACCATTCGCCAAAAATTGGAATACACGGCCATGAGATCAAACATTGCACTCACAACCTGTCTGAAAAGAACACCCAGCTGTGCGTAGGGTTCCTTCACACGATGGATCTTCGGGCTGCCCATAAAGGACTGATATATGGGCATTCGAGCATTCAATGCGATTGTGGTCATCCAGATGTCCACTCCGAAATGCTCGATGGACTCCGTCCAAACCGGGGAATCCAAGAACTGGTTCACTAATTCTCCTTTGAACCCGAAATCCCCTGCATCCGGTTGTCTCACGCGCCGTCCGTAAAGACAACGAGTTAAAGGATAGACTACGGAACTCGTCAACGTCCCCTCATATTTGTGTCGAACATAGAGAGGGCATACATAACCTGCTCCTTTTACAATAGGCTGGCCAAGATTTCTGATCCAATAAGGCGCCAGGTTCTTGACATCGGCTTCAATGACAACAACCGTCTTAGCCTCCAATTCTCGAACCTTTTCAAAGAGATTCCGTAAATTGTTGCCTTTGCCTCTCTGATCTTCCGACGTGGACAGATATATTTTGGGCACCTGGCTTGCCGCCTTCATAAAAGCGTCTTTGGTACCGTCGTTTGAGTGATTATCACAGTTGATCAGCACACTCTCCAAATTGCCAAAGAACTCAACCAACCCCGCGCCTGCCTGTTCAACCGCAAATCCAATTGTTTCTGCCTCGTTGAAAGACGGGATAGCCACCACTATATCAGCTTTACTAACTCGCTGAGGGTTCTCCTCGTAAAATGCCATAGCTCCTCCTCCTGCTCTACTCCCCCGATGTTCCCGCGCTGTTTTTGAGATATTTGAAAATATCCGCATCAGTCGTCAGAACAAAGGAGCTCTTGGGATTGTTGAAATTCTTATAAAAATCCAGAGTGCGATAGAATTCATAGAACTCGATATCTTTTCCGAAAGCCTCTGCATAAATCGCAGTGGCCTGTGCATCGGCTTTGCCTCGAAGTTCCTGAGATGTGCGAAACGCCTCGGACGTGATTTTTGCCAACTCGCGATCCATTTGCCCCAGAGTCGCAGCTCTCTCACCTTCTCCTTCCGACCGGTACTGGGAGGCGATTCGCTTGCGTTCCGAAATCATGCGCTCAAAGACCTTCTCCTGAACAGACTCAACATAGTTGATGCGTTTAATACGAATATCCAATAATTCAATACCGAACTCGGGCACCAGGCGGGAAGCATCGGCAACCATTTCCCGAGTTATTTTTTCACGGCCCTTGATCAACTTATCTCCCTCAGTCTGTCTGAAGGCACCCAAAAACTGCAGGTCGGGTAAACCCGCCTCCATCAGCTTTTGCCTGGCCTCTTCCCAGCCCTCACTTCGAACCAGTTCTTCCAGGTTGTTGTTGGAGACGCGATCTCGCACGACGGAATCTATGATACCGTCCAGACGACTGAGAGCGGTGGAAGTTGAGCCTACCCGTTTCAGAAACAATAATGGGTCCTTGATGCGCCAGCGAGCCGTGGTGTCTACCCATATGTACTTCTTATCCTTAGTAGGAATTTGATTCGGACTTCCATCCCACTTCATCACTCGCTTCTCAAAATAATTCGCCTTCTGAATAAGGGGTATCTTGAAATGCAACCCCGCATCTTTAATGGCATCACCCACGGGCTTTCCAAGCTGTGTGATGACCACCTGCTTGGTTTCGTCAACCACAAAAAAAGCGCTGGCCGCGAAAATCCCCACTACAACAAGAACAACTATTGCTATTATTCCTATTCCCTTTGAAAACATTCAATTCCTTCGCTATCCGAGCTGCAGGGCGATATCTCCTGCTGCTAAGTTGTCAAAAGGTTTTAAGTTCAGATAGATTCTGGACTTTGGCCTATTGCTTGCCTTCTGCTGAGACCGGAGTAGACATTTTTCCGATGTCAAAGAGCGGTAACAGGTTCTGCTGACTTCCGTCGATCACTATCAGCCGATCTATTTTACTGTTAAAATCGGCGAAGGCCTCCATATACATGCGGCTGCGCGTGACCTCCGGCGCCTTCTCATATTCGGTCAAAATATCCGAGAAGCGGGCTACTTCCCCCTGCGCTTTATTGACCCTTTCCAATGCATACCCTTCTGCCTGAGTTATTTTTTGACGCGCCTCACCTTTGGCCCTTGGAATCTTCTGATTGTATACCTGCTGCGCTTCATTAATCATGCGCTCTTTTTCCTGCTGGGCTTCGTTGACTTCGTTAAACGCTTGTTTTACCGGATCCGGGGGGTTGGCGTTCTGGAGTTTGACCATTGTGATTTGCAGGCCGGTTTTATATTGGTCAATAATTTCCTGTATTTCAGTTTCGGCCATGTCCGCTACCGACGCCCTGCCGACGGTAAGGACTTCATCAACGTAACGGTTCCCCACGATACGGCGCATCACCGATTCTGATATGTCATCCAGCGTCGATTCAACGTCCTGTACCTGAAACAGGTAGTCCATTGGGTCGCGAACTTTGTATTGGACAGTCCACTGCAGGTCGATGACGTTGAGATCCCCGCTCAGCATGCGGGATTCTTCTTCATATCCCTTTTCTGCAAAACGGGAGCGGATGCCCGGTTCAATTGTGCGATATCCGTATTCACGCTGCAGCACACGGCCCGTCACCACCTTGCGCACCGTCTCGATTCCGAATGGAATTTTAAAGTGAAGTCCTGCATCAGCAGTCCGGACGAATTTGCCAAATCTTTGCACAACAGCCGTTTCCTGCGGGTCGACGGTGTAATAGGAAGTGAAACCAATCAAAATTAAGACCACAATCAGTCCTATCCACAAAACTGAGCCTCGCGGAAATTTAGAAAAATCATAGCGGTTCTTTAACCGCCTGAGCACCTCTTCGAGATCTTGGATATTACCTGATCCAGGACCTCTGTGAGGTTGTTTGTCCCAATCCATGTTATCTCCTCAAAAAAATTGATCCTCAGCGCTGATTCGCATGAGGACGGAAGCGATTCTTCCACAAGAAGAGTCAGTTCAATTGAACTACTTTTCGCGTCGGTGTATTGCTTCAAACACATAGGCAAAAAAGACCAGCACTGCGGCCGCTATGATAATTGTTGCAACCCCGGCGGTGGGAAAGAAAAAATGAACAAGCAGAAACGCGAAAAGAAGACCTAGAGCGGCCCTCATAATGAGTACTGTTGGCTTCATACCAATCAAAATTCCTAAGCCTGGCCGAACGACAACATATTCTGTAATCGCTACTTTATAATTTTGGCCAATCCCGCTAAACACCAATACAAACCTAAACATCCTATCGGGACAGGGTCACGAAGTCAAGATTATCCGAAGATTATCAGCAATTCTCATCTTGGTATTTGTCAGGTTTTTGTTGCTTGAGCTTGACTGATGCAAGGTCAAAGTTATTCGATCCGTTTTGGGCAAAGTGACGGCTCAAGGCCCGTAAGTCATCGAAGAAAGCTTTGCGTGACGGTAGAATCTATCGAACCCGCTGGCGATCTTGGAATGAATTCAGGCGCCAGAGAGATGGCCACATTGTAAGCAGGGTTTACGATTACGGGCGTAATGGCACTATGAGAATAGCATGCTGTTCCAGCTTTGCGCACCGTGGTGGAACAATTTGGGCAATTAATCTTAATTGGAAGAAAAATAGTGGATACTCTCTAAGGAGACCAGTAAATAGTTGTCTGCCTAAAAACAGTCTAAATAACAATCACATACATGACTATTGGCTGGCTGCTCAGCATAAAATTAGAATTGCTGCTGCCACACAAGGTGTTGGATATTTGTATGAAAAGAATTCCGGCATCCGGAAAGGAACTTTCGTTCTTCCTCGCGGCCTACGGGCTCATGGTTGTCCGGCAAAAAGAAGTAAATGGCACACATCTCGTCCTAATGCAATGCGACCCGCGATGTTTGTCTTGGCACAACCTAAGGCTTCCCGGCTTCTGCTTGCGCGAGTTTATTCAGATCTTCTTCGGTTCTCCTGATGAGTTCAGGTTCGACTTCAACAGCTTCAAGAGGCTTTTTCCCCTGCTCAACCCATACGGCCTTTGGTCTTGAAGAGGATTGTAACTGCTCGTTCCAGACCAGTGAAGCCAGTTTTTTATCATCACTATAAAAATCCAGGCCGCCGTAGATCTCTGCCGGAACCGCAGGCGCCTGATTCAGTTTTTTCAGGTATTCCGCCTCAGCCAAATCGTACAACAATGAGCTGATCTGCCATGAATCTTTGAGCTCGCTGGGTTGCTTCCCCTTTTCGGCTACTCCCCAGCTATTTTCCCCCATCTTCACGAAGCGGCCCGCTTTGCCGCCTAAATGCCATCTGACTTCGTTTACATCATTCGCTTTCACCCCGATCAAAGAACGATCTTCAAGGGCATTAGCATTGTGCGGGAGATCTTTCAAAATATCAGCATCAATCTCTACCACTGCCGGGAGCTCTGAGCTTAGGACCGTCAACTCTTTCCCATCCTTGCTCTTGTTACCCAGCTTCATTTCGATTGCGTTGCTGTCAGCAAGCTGCAGCTTGACTGTAGCTTGAGGAGTCGCCAACCCGTATTTTTCAAGTTGTTTAACGTCATTTTCGAGAAATTTTTGTGCACTCAGCCAACGCATCTGATCTAATACATTCTCAACCTTACTCGTTTTGATCTTGATATCAGGATGATTGGCTGCCTTCCATGTATCGCCGCCTTCCGGGCGTTCAATCGAAACCTCATCACCATCTCTCCAGATCAGCTCCAAGCCAACAACCTTTTCAAGGTCGAAAGTAAAAAGTTCTCTTCGCCTCAGCTCATCGGAACCTTTATGTAAGATTCCCCATACGCCTTCAGGCAAGAGAAATACGTCGTTTTTATCTCCTATTTTCGAGTAGTACCCTTCACCCGTAGGATTCTTATCACCCAGAGCTAGCTGTAAAGTCTGATTCTCCTCCTGAATCTTCAATTTGAGGGCCGGATCGTTGAGGCCGTAACGTTTCAAGTCGCCGGGATTGGCGATAACATCTCTTTGCGCTTCAAGCGTCACGATAGTGTCGAGGAGACCCTCCATAGCTGCCTGGTCTGCCTGGCAGCGAATGGGTTCCGTTATCTGCCAGGTTCCGGTCTTGACCAGACGAACAGATTTTTTATCCTTGGATTCAATGACCAGAGCCTGCACGTCATTGACTTTGAAATGAAAGATTCTTTTAGCCTGTCTTTCCTCAGCTATTTTCTGCTCTTTTTTTACGACCTCGAAGTAGTAGTAATAACCGCCCAAAAGGGCCAACACCACGAGGTACACGATCGAGCTGCGCCACTTCATCGCTGCGACCTCCGAACTCGATACACACCCAGGCCAATCAGCAAGAGTGTCAGCGGCACGAACACGAGGACAGTCCATAGGAGCATTTGGGCCTGGCTTTGAGTCAACATCACCGGTTGCCCGTCGCCCTTTCTGGGTTCAATCGTGATGAGATTTTCTTCTTCGGCGAGGAAATTCACAATGTTTAAAAAGAAATCCCCGTTCCCGGACAGTCCGAAATGTGTGTTGTTGATGAAGTCCGAATCTCCTGCGACCAGCAAATAGGCCTTTTCTGCTTGCATACTATCCTGATCTTTCGGGATATCCTTCTTTTCTTTTGAGGAAGAGAGTTCTGATTTCCCTTCCGGTTGATTGACCTTAATGTCCGTAAGATTCATCTCCGCAAGAACCATCAGCGGCACCGGTCCTGCCTGGTCGGTCTTTTCGTCAAAACTAGCCTGGCCCTGCTGGAGAAGATCTAAATCCGTCTCTGCCCATGCATTTGGAGACGTTGATGCCAAAATTTCCACCTCAATACCCTTGGGTAAATCTTTTGCTGGCCGGACCGAACGAGCCTCCGGATAAAAAGTGGCAACATTGAAGTTTTCGGTGATTTTGTGCAGGCCATATTCCGTCACGACCGGCAGCAGGTAGCTCCCTCCGAACACCTTGCTGAGTTTGTCTATCACGATGTCATCTGATATTCCTACCCCGTATTGTCGCAGAAATTCCTTCAAACCAGCGTCGAAAGTGGGGTCGAGGAACACCATGAGTTTGCCTCCTTGGTCGAGATAATTCCTCAGGGCGGTTAGTTCCTGACCAAAAAGAGGCTTCCGCGGTCCTGCGATGACCAGCACGGAAACATCATCGGGCACGCGTTCATGCTGAAGCAGATTTAATTCTTCAACATCGTAGTTCTCTTTTTGCAGAGCTGATTTTACGGTCGAGTATCCTTCCTTATCCAGTTCTTCCAGGGAATGTTCGCCGTGCCCAATCAAGAAGTAGATCTTTTTCTGTTGTTCCCTCGTTAGCTTTAAAATCCCATTGGTTAGAGACTCTTCAGTTGCATCCAGGATGGTGTGCTGCTTCCCGTAACCCTCCAGCACCAGAGTGCCGTATGAGCGGATATCATATTGTCTTGCTTTTTCCGGCTGCCGGTCGGGATCGATAAATTGATAGCTTATTCTTTTATTGTAATATTGGTAAGTCTCAAACAGGTCCTTGGCTTCAGCTTCTTCCGGTGCAGCAGTTGCATAAAAAGCCTTGATTTCGATTGGTTCCTTTATAGAATTCAATACATTTCGCGTCTGTTCCGACAGCGTGAACGCACCGGATTTTGTAAGATCCAATCGCCACGGATGTTGGTCAGCAATGAGCACCACAATGATCAGAATACCCAGAAAAAAAATTGCTGAGACTAGTGCATTCGATCCATATTTCCAAAATCGCCTTCGATTAGTCAGCATAAGCTGCTGCCTCCGTTTTGATACTTTAATCAGGATGCTTTGTCGTCAGCCTTTAGCCTCTCCACCGGTACGATTCCAACTGTCGCAAAGTAAGAAACAAAAATAGAATGACGAAGGATACGTAATATATGATGTCCCTGGAATCCAATACTCCCTTTGCAAAGCTGTCGAGATGCCTGGTTATAGAAAAATACTCAACCAACGCACCTGCCGTCGGACCTACCAGGGATTTGGTCCAACCAATGACCCAAAACATCAACAGAGCACCAAATGAGAGTACTGCCGCTATGATTTGATTTTGAGTCATGGAAGAGGTGAAAATGCCTAAAGACATAAACGAACTGCCCAGAAGGAAGATCCCCAAATAACCGCATAATACCGCTTGCCAGTTCAGGCTTGAAATCGCTCCCAGAACCACAATGCCAGGGAGGGTACCGGCCAAAATAATTCCCAGGGCTGTTACGACTGCACCGAATTTGGCCAGCAAAGTTGAACGATCGGCAATAGGATAAGTACAAAGCAGCTCCAGGGTCCCTGCTCTACGTTCCTCAGCATAAAGCCGCATGGTTATTAGGGGGCAGATAAGGAGCAATACGATGCTTAAATCCAGGAAAAAAGGGCGTATTACCATTTGCTCAAGACTCAGTTGCTCGGCTAGAACAAGGTTCTGGCTTGCCTGGAAACTCAATAAGTTATAATAGGCTACCGAATTGTAGAAAAAATACCCGGAAATAAAGAGGAAAGTCAGCCCCATAGCATAGAATATCGGCGATGCAAACAATGCATAGAGCTCTTTACGATATACCGACGCGAAACCTTTCATGACCGCGTTTCCTCCTGTGCCGGCTCTTCCGTAACCAATTGCATAAATATATCTTCCAGACTCAAATCCATCAGCTTAAGCTCCAACAAGCCGAGTCCCTGATCGATTACAATGCCGGCTATCTCTGGCCGCAGATCGCGACTTCGGTCTGTTTCCACAACAAGACGACCATCCTCGCCTCCACTCATGATGACGTTCTGCACACCATCATGGGATTCGAGAGCGGCTGCTAATTGACCTACCTTACCTTTGACCTGCAGGGAAATTTGAGCCGACTTCTGCAACTGACTGGTCAGATTGCCAGGTGTGTCCGTCGCCACGATCTGCCCTCTGTTAATAATCAAGACCCGCTGACAGATTTGGGCCACCTCGGGTAAGATATGGCTGCTCAACAAAATGGTATGTTGTTCTCGCAAGCTCAGGATTAACTTACGTATCTCAATAATTTGAGTTGGATCCAGACCGATCGTCGGTTCATCCAGTATCAGCACGGGTGGATTGTTTACAAGTGCCTGGGCTAATCCCACCCGCTGTTTGTAGCCCTTCGATAGGTGTCCGATAATTCGGTTGCGCACCTTTTCCAGACCGCAAACACCGATAACTCTATCTAATTCGCTCGTCGCGTCTTTTCCATTAAGCCCCTTGGCACCAGCTACGAAACGCAAAAAACGAATCACAGTAAGATCGCTGTAGAGAGGGTTGTTTTCCGGGAGATAGCCGATTTTACGGCGCACTTGCAGGGACCTCTCAAAACAATCGAAACCGTCGACTCTTGCGACTCCAGCTGTGGGCGGCATATAACAGGTGAGAATACGGATCGCCGTGGATTTTCCGGCTCCGTTTGGTCCCAAAAACCCCACTACCTCACCTTGATCTACTCGAAAAGTGACGTCTCGGATGGCGGGCAAAGAACCATAGAACTTGGTAAGTCCTTCCGCTTCAATCATCGCCTGTTCTCGCTTTCATGTTGCAGAGAAGTGAGTGTTATCCGGTAGGCTGTTAAGGCATGTAAAGTTGTGTTTGTCGGTCCTGCCGAACAGTTTTTGTCCCTAACGAGGAAGAACATCGCTGACACAAATATTCATGTAACTCCCCATCTGGTAAAACTAACAGCAAGCGACTTCGCACCGGCATTGCTTGTCGGCAACGAGGGCAATAGAGCGCTGATGCATGAAAATCTTTGTACTGACCTGAGGCTGCGCTGCGCTGCAACTTTTACCTCCTTGCTGATTGATACGTTTGAAAACCGAATTATCACTAACGGACGAATCAACTAACTCGTATACGAAATTTCATTTTTGCGGACTGAGGCTGCCAGCTTGTAGTTGGCAATGTGTTGAGCCAAAATCCGCATGAAATCTTTTTCTTATGAATGTCCCCGACCTGAAGAGGCCTCAGCACTGTCTCCTTTCCCGGAACTCTTTCGTTTTCTCCAGGGCCATTTGCGGAGCTTGTGCTGTTCCTTATCTTTCTCAATCTCCATGAATTCTCTAATCAATTCTGTTTGCCGTGACGATACGTGTTCAGGAATTTTGACCTCAATTTCGATGAAAAGATCCCCCCGCCCATACCCTTTAAGCCGCGGCACGCCTTCTCCGGCAAAGCGCACTACCGTGCCTGGTTGTGCTCCCGGTTCAATAGCGAGATTCTTTACACCCTCCAAGGTAGGAACTTCTATCTGATCCCCAAGAATGGCCTGAGCAAAAGAGATTGACACCTTTCCGTAGAGATGGTCGCCATCCCGATCGAATAATTCATGTGGCTGCACGTGAAGCCGCACGAAAAGGTCTCCCGCTACGCCGCCACGATAGCCGCTTTCTCCCTCTTCCCGCAGCCGTAGTCGCATGGCAGAATCCACTCCTGCCGGAACCTTTACCTGCACCTTTTTGTTCTGCTTCACACGGCCTTGTCCATGGCACTCCGCACAAGGAGAAACGATTACCTGACCTGTCCCCTGGCACCTTGCACAGGTAGCACTGACGCGGAAAAAACCTTGGGATTGAACAACCTGCCCTCTTCCCTCACACATTGGGCAAGTCGCCTCACGAGAACCAGGTTCGGCCCCCGTCCCGCTGCACTTGTGGCATTGACCCAAGGTTTCAATTCCAATCTCTTTTTCTGTGCCGAACACAGCTTCTTCAAAACTGAGAGAGAGGTCGTATAACAGATCGTCTCCCGGGCGGGCTGCAGTGCGTTGTCGAGGACTCCCACCAAAACCGAAAGAGAAAAACTCTTGAAAAACATCCCCAAACGAACTGAATATGTCTTCGAATCCGCGAAAACCGTTAAATCCTGCACCCTTTAAACCTTCATGGCCGTACGTGTCATATATCCGGCGTTTTTGTGGATCCCTCAGGACCTCGTATGCCTCAGCTGCTTCCTTGAAGCTTTCTTCGGCTTCCTTGTTGCCGGGATTCCGATCGGGGTGATATTTCAGCGCAAGCTTCCGGTATGCTTTTTTGACCTCATCCTCAGATGACTGGCGCGAAACGCCTAGAACCTGGTAATAGTCACGTTTATCCATCTGGCTCTCATTCCTCTATCAATCTTTATCGCCGCATGCAGCCTTAGCCACAAATCTCGTAAACATGCTCCCGGGAGTTGTCAACCTTTAGAAAACACTTCGGTAGGCTTCATGATGCTAAAGCTAACGGCGTTGTAAACTTGCAAAAACTTAACTATGTCGCTTCTCCCACCTCAATAAAGACGGAGAAGCTGGGATCAGCGAAGATATCAAGTTGTCATGCTTGGCTGTTCTTCAGGATTCTCCATGCCCAATTGCAGATAAGCCTCGGCAGCAAAACTCTTCTTTCCCGACTCCTCGGCTTGCTTTGCAAGGGATAGCAATTCCTCTCTACTGGGTTCTCGTTTCAAAATTCTGTTTATTCGCTTAAATAAGAAACTATCCCCTTCTTCCTGAGCAATCTTCAGCAATCTGAAAAGGGCCTCTTTGGCTTGTGCTTTCTCGTAAAACTCAACGGCGTCATGCAGCAGCCCATATCCTTCATACTGTTGCCCCCATGACAGAAGGTTCTCCACAGAAACGACAGGTTGGTTCAACAGGTCTCGCTTAATAAGGCAACTGAGCTCTCGCTTTTTGGCCATATTACGCTCCTCAGCCGAGCTTCTAAAACTCTGTAGTCCTCAAAGATTTTCCTCTTCCCCCGCTTGCCCTGACAACCCCTCATCTACCGAATCTAATTCGACGGCAGCGCCGAACTGAGTTGCATTCTCCATGATTTCTTTCAACTCTTCACGGACAAGCGCCTCGTCTTTCAGTTGAGTAGTTTTCTCGGGCAAAGCTTTTTGTTCCTCGAGTTGACGTATATTCTCCATGGTCACCTTACCTGCTGCGATCTCCCTAAGGGCCAACACAATTTCCTTATTTTTGGGAGCATCGAGAAATCGGGGTGCTCCACTGCGCAACTGCAGCACCCGGCGTACTGCCAAATGCACGAGCGAGAATCTACTATCTACTTGTTCAAGACAATCTTCAATCGTTACGCGAGCCATACCGGCTCCTCCTAAAATGAAGCTTTAAGTGTCCAGGGTTTATGATATATTTCAGGCACAACTTATCTTTATAAAACCTTGCAGCGATAATATCAACCACAAAAACATTGCAATCAACCTGGGCTTGAAACTCATAAATCAGTCCGGCAAAAATTTTTATCACACCAGACTTTGCTCCATCTATATAACTTGCCTGCGATGCAAATCAAGTCAGCAGACAGGCTAAATTCAGCAGTCCGTGGTGTTTTGAGCGCGGCTTGAAGTCTACCGCAATGGACTCTATGGCAGGTTGAAGAGTCGCAGTAGAATTCGCCAATAAAAATAATTATATCTCGAAGCGTTAGAAAAATAATTGTCACAAGCTGATGAGTATGGTAGTAAAGATGGTTTGTTTGGTAAACAGCTAAGCTGCATCGTATGATGCACCAGCCATAGATTTGGCATAAGTATTGGAAAGGAAACCTGTCATGAGGATTTGTGAGTTTTGTGGAAAATCGCCTCAAAAAGGCAATAACGTCAGCCACGCAAACAATAAAACCAAACGCGTCTGGTATCCCAACCTTCAGTCGGTGCGTCACAGGGAAAGGGGTGGCCAAGTACGACGCGTAAAAGTCTGCACTCGTTGCATTCGTTCAGGTCTGGTTGTAAAACCCGCCTAGCTTCCGCATGTCGAACAAAACGATTGCTGTCCAATGATGACACAGCCTCAACAAAATGGTCAGTCTTAATTCATTGATGAGAATCGTGGACCATTGACGTGCGCCATCTCAAACCTAGTCGATTGTTTTCTGTTTTGTTTGAGATGGCCGCTCACTCAATGCTCCGAGAAGCCTGACTTGATCGGTGACCTATGCAGCCAGAACCTCACTTGGACTCCAAAAAACAGGACCAGTTAACTCATTTTGGTTATCTCCAAATCCCCGAGGATGAGAAAGTTCACTGGGTCCGGCGCCATTTTAATACCGTTGCTCAAAAATACGACTTTATGAACACAGTCTTGAGTTTCGGAACCCATTATCTGTGGAAACAGATAGCCGTGAGAATGATGGATTTGCGTCCGGGCGATAGAGTTATCGATGTATGTGGAGGAACCGCTGATCTGTCACTGCTGGCGGCCAAAGATGTGGGGCAAGACGGCCAGACAGTACTTTACGATATCAACTGGGCCATGATGAGGACGGGAAGACCCAAAGTAGAACGCTCGCCGTTCGCCAACAATGTAGGATACGTGCAAGGTAACGCAGAGCAAATATCGTTCGCAGATTGTTCCTTTGATGGTGCAATGGTGGGCTTTGGAATTCGCAACCTCACTAACCCTGAAAAGGGTTTTAAAGAAATGCACCGGGTATTAAAGCCTGGCGGCAAAATGATGTGTTTGGAGTTTTCTGAGCCGGTCACCCCCTGGTTTCGATCGCTCTACGATTTCTACTCATTTTACATCATGCCTGCAGTGGGCAAAATATTGGGAGGATGCGCGCCCGCCTATACTTACCTTCCGGAATCCATACGTATGTTTCCAGGGCCGGAACAACTGTCTGCAATCTTGGAGGAAATAGGATTTACCAGGGTCACATTTCGCAGGCTCACGGACGGCATCGCAGTCATTCACGTAGGTATCAAAAAGTGAGGCCGGTTCGATGAAGCTTAACTGGGCCGAAAGGTGGGCCGGCAACAATTTGTTTAATTTACCTTTCTGACCATATGCTTTTTTAAATCAGATACGTTCCTGGCATAATCTCTACCAGAAAAGACTGCCGACCCGGCAACAAAAATATCAACCCCGGCATCCACTAAATCGTCGATCGTATCTCGATGCACTCCACCATCCACTTCCAACAGAACCGGCGATTGCATTTCATCGATCATTCGACGGCATTTACGAACTTTGGGCAGCATTGCATGGATGAATTTTTGACCTCCAAAACCCGGATTGACAGTCATGATAAGGACCATATCCACATCACTCAAAATATATTCCAAGCCCGCCAAAGAGGTTGCCGGATTGAATGCCACAGTGGCTTTGATTCCGAGTTCCTTGATATTTTGAATTGTGCGGTGGAGATGAATACACGCTTCCACGTGCACACCGAGCCAATCGGCTCCGGCGTCTACAAAAGCTTGTAAGTAGCGCTCCGGTTTCTCAATCATCAGATGTACGTCGAGAGGAAGTTTAGTCACCTTACGAATGGACGCAACAACGTCGGGGCCAATCGTTATATTGGGGACAAAATGACCATCCATGACATCCACATGAATCCAGTCTGTACCTGCTTCCTCCACAGCCTGAACTTCATCTGCAAGCCTACCGAAATCTGAAGAAAGGATAGAGGCCGAAAGTTTTCCCATGTTTTCTCCCGGTTGGTTCGTTCTTATTTGTCAAAGGATTGCATGGCCAAGGCCGCTGCGCCAATAACACCAGCATCATCACCGAGTCGAGCAGTGAGAACTTTTAATGTAGTTGTGGCTGCAGCTAAAGCCCTCTTGTGCACACCTTGTTCTACTAGTTCAACCCATTCCGGCAGACCATCAATTACGCCGCCGCCCAGAATCAGCCTGCATGGATTAAAAGCGTTGACCAGGCTTGTCATACCCGCTACCAGAGCCTCACCTGCCTCCTCTATCAGGCCCTTGGCCAGCGCATCACCCCCTTTGTAAGCGTCTGCCACCATTTTGGCAGTGATCTTCTCACGCTCTCCATCGGCCATTTTGAGAAGTGTAGCACCCGCAATCGGATCTGCAGATACCGCCCGCTTGGCTTCACGCGCAATACCCCAACCGCCCGCCAGAGCTTCCATACAACCTTGGTTTCCGCAGGTGCATTTGGGGCCATGCAGGTCTACCGTGATATGGCCGATTTCCCCGGCGGTATTGCTGCAGCCATTGACAACTTTGCCTTTTATAACAACGCCGCCTCCGATACCGGTTCCGACGAACGCACAGATCAGATCATCACATCCTCTGCCGGCCCCAAACAGCCATTCACCCCAAGTTATAGCTCGGACGTCATTGGTGATAACAACTGGCAAGTTACAGGCTGAACTCAGCTGAGACTGAAGTGGCACGTCATGCCAGTCCAAATTAGGTGCGAAGCGCACTATCCCCTTCTCAGCCTCAATTTGGCCTGCAACACCCACACCTACTCCAACGACTGCAGAACTGGAACCATTCTTAAGATTCATTACAAGTTCCTTGATTTGCTCCAAAACTGCAGAAGCACCACCATGAACATTGGTTGCAACGCGCGAGTATTTCAACATTTTGCCACTGTTATCGACCAGCGCTGCGGCGATCTTCGTTCCCCCCAGATCAACACCCACTGCCGCTGAACCCATTTTTTCTCCTTCGTTTACCATTTGTTATGCAGTCCCTTATCGACCATGCGAGACAGCCAGTATACGCACTTTAACCCATTCTAGGCCAGACTTAATGAGACCTGGACTTGGCGATTCCATAGGATGACCAGCGACACATGCATACGCCATCTGTCATTCCGAGCAATAGCAAGGAATCTTTTAGGTATAGACATCAACTTAGATTCCTCCTCGCCTGCAGGCTCCTCGGAATGACAGCGTGCAGATGATCACTGAATTCAGGTGATACTATTTTTCGACCCGTGCATCGATGGCACTCATGGTTCCCGCCAAGGGTGAAATCCTGGAGTTAGTGCGTACCACGGCCGCAGAAGCCTATCTGTAAGGCTAAGGTTTATCCCACATGCATCAAAGCAAAGGCTCTGCTGCAACCAAATTAATCCCGCGAATCTTCAAGAAGTCGGCCCGCTTCATTGTCCACCAGCCAAATCAATTCACCATCGGTCGGTTTGATCAGCTGCGCAGGCAAATGGCGTGGGTTGCTCGGGCCTTCCAGAACTTCTTTCAATACTGCAGCCTTTTCTACACCGTTTACCAAAAAAGCTAATTTTCTTGCCATATTAATAGCCGGTGCTGTAAGAGTCACCCGATACAAATTCTGCTCCCGAACATAGACTGCGGCTACCCATCGTCTCTGTTCGTCAAGCACTGCAGTATCAGGAAACAGAGATGCCGTATGCCCGTTTCCGCCCAATCCAAGAAAAATAAGATCAAACGCTGCTGCCTTGGGTCCGAACTGAGTGTGCAAAAGAGTTTCGTAATGTTGTGCGGTACTTTCAGGGGATTCCGCACAGCGGATGGGATAAACCTGACCGGAAGGTATCGGAACATGGTCCAGCAGAGCTCGCCAGGCCATGCGTTCATTACTTTTAGGATCGTCTGGCGGCACGCATCTTTCATCCCCCCAAAAGACATAGACTTTTTGCCAATCCACCTGATCTCGATGCCTTGGATCGGCCAGAATTTGGTATGTTCGACCAGGCGTGTGCCCGCCGGAAAGGGCAACAGTAAAACTATCTCTTTTCATAATGGCAGATCGAGCTTCCGCCACAAAGAGCTCTGCCGCGGCTTGACTCAACGATTCATAATCGGAATAGAATCGGATCATGACTCCAGCTCCGTCGTCACGCTGCAAACTGCAATGTCCTCGCGGCACTGCAGTAGAGTGGGCACCACCCAGGTATTGCCATCCTGAGCAATCAGGATATCAGCCTCCTCAGGTCCCCAACTGCCGGCCGGATAGTTGGGAAAATCAGTCGACTTGACACTTCCCCAAACCTCTAGAACCGGAGCAATTACAGACCATGCTGCTTCCGATTGATCGGCACGCATGAACAACGTAGCATCACCCCACATGACGTCCAAGAGCAAAGTCTCATAAGCTTCCGGCGGTTTAGCTTTAAAGGCTTCTCGGTAGTAAAACTGCATCATCACGGGAGACAGGTGAATAGAGGGGCCCGGGTGCTTAACCCCAAACCGAAGAAGAATTCCCTCCTCAGGTTGGATAGCGATGAGCAGCCTATTCGGCCGCCAATCGAGCAATGCTGCTGCAGGAAAGGTCTGATGAGGCACAGGTCGAAATTGGATCACCACTTCCGAAGTTTTCACCGGCATACGCTTCCCCGTTCTCAAATAGAAAGGCACACCCTGCCAACGCCAGTTGTCAACGTAGAATTTGACCGACGCGTAGGTTTCGATATCCGATCCCTCAGCCACATCTGGCTCGCTCCGGTAAGCGGGCACATGCTCCCCCTCGATCCAGCCTCCCCCGTATTGGCCGCGGGCAGCCATGTGATGCACCTGTTCAGGGAAGATGGGACGGATTGCGTGCAGAACATCCACTTTCTTATTCCTGACCTCGTTAGCATCAAACGTAACCGGAGCTTCCATGGCAATCAAACATAGG
The DNA here is from genome assembly GCA_963781715.1 of uncultured delta proteobacterium. Lineage (GTDB taxonomy): Bacteria > Desulfobacterota > Syntrophobacteria > Syntrophobacterales > Syntrophobacteraceae > Desulfoferrobacter. Next base: position 364,868 of record CAWAGW010000010.1, on the reverse strand, counting down.
ATTTGTAGCAGATGATTTTGAATCATATCTCGCAAAGCACCAGCCTGTTCGTAGTAACCACCGCGGTGGCCCACGCCAACCCGTTCTGCGACTGTGATCTGAACATGATCAATGTGCTGACGATTCCAAATCGGTTCGAACATGGAATTGCCGAATCGAAACGCCAATATGTTCTGCACCGTTTCCTTTCCCAGGTAATGGTCGATACGAAACAGCTGCGATTCTTTGAACTCCGAGGTTAGATGCTGATTCAATTTCTTTGCCGATTCCAGGTCATGCCCGAAGGGTTTCTCGATAACCACCCTCGCTCTCTCACGATCCTTGTGCAGTTTGGCTTTGGCGAGGCCCTCGGTTATGCTCTCAATCATGCTTGGAGGGACGGCGAGATAGAAGATACGGTTGGCGTGCGTATCCCATTGCTTGTCCTGGGAAGAGAGCCTTTTGGACAGATCGTTATAAGTCTCATCTTTTCTTAGATCAGCCTTGAGGTAAAACAAATTCTCGGCAAAGGCACTCCACTCTTTGCTTTCGGTCTTGCCTCGACGAGAAAACTGGTCTACCCGCTTGCGCAAATGGTCGCGGTACTCGCTATCGCTCATATCTGAGCGATCCACTCCTAGGACCAAAAATTGATCCGGCATCCAGCTGTCCAAGTATAAATTGTAAAGCGCAGGTATGAGCTTGCGCCACGCCAGATCACCGGCAGCACCAAAAATGACAAAGGCCGTCGAATCAGGGCGCTTTTTGTTTTCCATTTACCCCTCCTCAACTCTCATCCCACTGAGTGTGAAACACTCCATCGGTGTCCACTCGCTCATAAGTATGCGATCCGAAGTAGTCCCTTTGGGCCTGCACCAGGTTGGCCGGCAACCTTGCACTGCGGTAGGCATCAAAATAGGCAAGAGACGCCATCAACGCAGGCACGGGCAAACCGCAATGAACGCCGGATCGGACCACATTGCGCAAATCGTCCTGCCGCTTCATGACCTCGTCGGCAAAGTGAGCGTCCAACAGCAAGTTGGCCAGATCGCCTTGATTACGATAGGCTGAGCGAATATCCTCGAGCGGGGCGGCTCGAATGATGCACCCACCCCTCCAAATGCGCGCCACAGCTTCCAAATTCAATCCATACTGGTACACTTCGGAGGCTTTGCCAAGCAGCGCCAACCCCTGCGCATACGTGATGATCATGGACGCGTAGAGAGAGTTTTTGAGCTGATCAATCAATTGCTTCTTATCTCCCTTGAATTCATTCGACGGACCCCTTAGGATCTTGCTGGCATTTTCCCGTTCAGGTTTATAGTCGGACAAGTTCCGCATCATCACCGCAGTGTCGATGGTTGGAGTCGGCACCTGCAAATCCATGGCATCCCAGGAAACCCATTTGCCGGTTCCCTTCTGCCTTGCCTGATCCAGGATCATTTCAACCAGTGGTTTGCCGGTTTTTTCATCCTGCTTGGCAAAAATGGCAGCTGTTATTTCGATCAGGTAACCGTTGAGTTCCGACTTGTTCCACTGATCAAAGATTTTATGGAGTTCCTCGGCTCTAACCCCCATGCTTCTTTTCATTAGATCATAGGTTTCTGCGATGAGTTGCATAACGCCGTATTCAATTCCATTGTGAACCATCTTCACATAGTGACCGGCCGAACCCGCACCCAAATGAGTAACGCACGGATCGCCGTCGACATGTGCCGAAGCCGCCTCCAGCATGGAACGTACCCTTTCATAGCCGTCTTTCGGGCCACCCGGCATTAAACTCGGACCATGTCTTGCGCCCGACTCTCCACCTGACATACCCATCCCAACGAACAACAGGCCTTTTTCATCGAGTGATTTGCCCCGCCTATCCGTATCGACAAACCTGGAATTGCCGCTGTCTATGATGAGATCGCCTTTGTCAAGCAAAGGCATCAGCTCTTTGATCACCGAATCGACCGGATCACCCGCCGGAACCAGCAGCATGACTGCTCTCGGGGGTCGAAGCAATCCAACAAATTCTTTAAGGTTGGAACTGGAACGGACATCATGGCCCGCCGATTTCTCCTCTCCCAGCTTTTTGGTTTTGTCCGCATCGAGATCATAGCCGGCCACTGAAAAACCATGATCGGCAACATTTAATGCAAAGTTGCGGCCCATAACACCTAATCCGATTAAACCCAAATCACATCCTTGATTGACCATCTTCTATGCCTCCTTCTTGCACATATTGCTGAGCTGCTTTCTACAATTCGAGGCTCAAGCCCAATTCAGCAAGAGCCGCCCGAGTACGTTCGAAACTGGTGTGCTGGATACCACCCATGCCCAGTCCTGCTGCGACTTCCACAAACAACGCACGATCGTCTATGTAGAACACCTCGTCGGTCGGAACTTGAGCGCAGTCAAGAGCCAGTTTATACATATCCACATCGGGCTTCCGGTAATGGACGAAGCAAGAAGAGATGAAGAAATCTATAAATGAGCTCAGGTCAAATTTTTTCACTCGATGAATCGTCAATTCACGACCCTCATTGCTGACCGCAGCCACTTTTAGTCCATAACGTGACTTCAGACTCTTGATCAGATCAATCATTTCGTCTTTGGGTTTGGACTGAGCAAACATGAACCTCTTGAAATCATCGGGGGAGAAATCTCTTTCCCGGTAAAACACAACCCGCTTCAGGTAATCGTCCAGACTCAGCTTGCCCTCTTCATAGGTATCGAACGTAAGGTGGTGGCGTTCGTCCATTTCCTCGGAATCCAGGCCGAACTCATCTGCAGACGCACGGCGCATAGTGTGATCCCAACCATTGGTGAGCAGCACGCCCCCAATGTCCAGGAACAAGGTCGAAACTTCGGGAGTTTTCATCATCTGATCCTTTCCAGCACCTTTCTCACCAATTTCTGCAGTTCCTCCAGACTTTGCGCAACATCGGAGCCCAAGTGCAGCCTTACGGCACGACGACCAAGTTTGCGCAATGCCTCAAAATCTCCTTGAACTCGAAACTTCCTCAAGCGTTTTTCAACGGAATATTTCTACCCTCCCTGTGCGAAGGTCTAGGAATCGCGGTCTTTTTCCAGGGCTTTGTTGCGCTTTTCCTTTAGAGTTTCCATCAGGCTGTCAAAAGGCTTATTGAACTTTTCGATCCCCTCATCCTCCAGCTGCTGGGTGACCTGATCAATATCAATATCAAGATCCGCCAACTGCCTGAATGCCTTGCCAGCTTTTTCGAGACCTTCTTCCAAACGGGCAGCCGGATCGCCATGATCGCGATACGCATTGATAGTTTCTTGCGGCAGGGTATTGATCGTTTCCGGACCGATCAACGCTTCCACATATTTCACATCTGAATAATCGGGATTTTTGGTACTGGTGCTGGCCCACAAGACTCGCTGGGTGCGCGCTCCTTTATCGACGAGTTTCTTAAAACGGGCGCCGGCAAAAATTTCTTTGTAAATCTGATAAGCCTGTTTGGCGCTGACGATGGCAATCTCACCATGCAGTTCAGACGCAGTTTCGGCCTTTGCGCCATCATTCTTCATGAACTCTTCCAGCATGGGATCTACCAGCACATCAATCCGGCTCAAGAAAAAGCTTGCCACGGAAGCAACTCTTTGTATCTGCAGCCCTTTTTTTACCCGAGCTTCCAAGCCGGCTATATAAGCTTCGGCAACCTTCCGATAGCGCGGTAGTCCAAACAGCAGAGTTACATTGACATTAATTCCTTCGCTGATGAGACGTTGAATCGCGATCAGCCCCTCTTTAGTTGCAGGAACCTTGATAAATACATTGGGCCGGTCCAACGCTCCCCATAGTCGACGAGCCTCATCAATGGTTCCTTCGGCATCATGCGCCAGATGAGGATTCACTTCCAGGCTTACAAAACCGTGCTTTCCATCTGAGGAATCGTACAGGTGACGGAATTCGTCAGCAGCTCTTTGCACATCTTCCACGGTGAGAGTCTGATAAATCTCCTCGATGCCTTTGCCTTCCAGCGCCATGGCACTAGTTGAGCTATCGTAGTCATGACTGCCGGCGATGACCTTATCGAATATCGCAGGATTCGATGTTACGCCACGGATTCCATCTTCATCGATGAGCTGTTTAAGTTCTCCGGTGAGAATCATGTTTCTACGTATATAATCCTGCCAGATACTTTGACCAAAATCTTGTAGCTTTAGCAGAGGGTTCTGTTTCATCTTTATGCCTCCTGTTTTTCCAGCGCAGCGACTTTGTTCAGACGACGCACAAAACGCTCGGTCCCTTTAAAGTTTGCGCCCAAAAACGACTGTACAAGGTCCCACGCAAGGGCATGACCGGTGACTCTGCCTCCCATGCATATTATGTTCATGTCATCATCCTCGACACCCTGGTGTGCGGAAAACACGTCGGTTATAAGTGCGGCCCTTACTCCGAGGACTTTGTTTGCCACAACGCACGCTCCGACACCACTGCCGCAGATGGCCAAGCCCTTTTTCACCTCCCCTTTGGCAACCGCCTGCGCGAGAGGGATCACATAATCCGGATAATCATCACCTGCCGCCAACTCGAACGCTCCAAAATCTGTAACCTCAAAGCCTGCGGCTTTCAGCCGCGGGATCAAGTTCTCTTTTAGTTCAAATCCACCGTGGTCGGCAGCGATGCCAATTCGCATACTGATTTCCTTTCTCACTGGTCAAAAGCGTCGTTCGGGATTAAGACCATCCTCTCAAATGACGGTCATGGGGAATGTAGTGAACATGCCGTAAAACATACCGTGCTAAGTATGGGTTTACGTGCTACCTCACTTAAGACTATTCACTTTGGCAACGATCGCTTTTTGCGAGATCTCTTCAAAATCCAGGAGCTCCTGGGGCTTACCGCTTTTGGGCTTTTTCTTCACCGCCAACGAATAAATGGGTACCGGGCACTTTTCAAAGGCCGATCGGACCGCTTCTCCAAGGCCTCCTTCTGCATAATGATCCTCTACCGTTATGATGGCCTTTGTTTCGTTGGCACTCTCGCGCAAAGTCTTCGCATCGACTGGCTTGATACTGTAAAGGTCGACTACGCGAATCGATACTCCCTCTTTTTTTAATTCGTCATAGGCTTTGAGTGCTTCGTGGAGAGTTATCCCAGCTGCGACAACGGTAGCGACATCTTCAGCACTTTTGCGCAGTACCTTGCTGCCGCCAATGGGGAACACTTCAGTCGGGTTATAGATGACGGGTGTACCGCCGCGTGTTGTGCGAATGTAGGCAATACCGTAATGCTTCGCGGCCTCCTCGACTAACCTCTCGCAGGACACGGCGTCTGAAGGATACAGCACAACCCCATTCAAAATGGTTCGGAAAAATGCCAGATCTTCCAATCCCATCTGAGAAGGTCCGTCCTCTCCAATGGAAACACCCGCATGCGACCCCACAAACTTGATATTTGGATCGGAATACTGACTCATCCGAATTTGATCGTAAGCACGGCTCATGAAAGCAGAGAAAGTCGAAACAAAGGGGATCTTTTTCCTACACGCCAGGCCCAATGCTGCACCAACCATATTTTGTTCGGCGATATACATCTCAAAAAAGCGATCAGGGAACTCCTCTTTGAACCGCTGGGCCCGCGTAGAATTGCTCACCTCGCCGTCGACACTCACAATTTCCGGAAACTCGGGATAAATTCGCTTAAGAGCATTGCCGTAAGCATTGCGGGTCGGGATCGATTCTCCCATCTTGTATTGCATCTCGCCGACTTTACCCGAAGAGGGCCTTGCCGGCTTCAAATCTTCGGGTTTCACAATTTCCCCGCGGACGGACTTATCGATATTGCCCAACTCTTTTAGTGCCCGTTCAAAATCTTCCTTGTCGAGGGCCTTGCCGTGCCAGCCGTTCTTGTTTTCGACCTCTGAAACACCTTTGCCCTTGATGGTTTTGGCGATGATCATACTTGGCTTGTCCGAAACGTTAACAGCTTTCCGGTAGGCCTCAAGAACTTCGCTAAAAGAATGACCATCGATCACAAAGGTAGCCCAGCCAAATGCCGAAATTCGTTTCTCATAAGCTGCCAGATCATATCCATACATAGTCTCACCGCGTTGACCGAGCCGATTCACATCAAGCACACCGACGAGATTATCTAATTTGTAATGCGCGGCCAGTTGAATGGACTCCCATTGCGAACCCTCTGCCATTTCACTGTCGCCAAGGAGCACGTAGGTTCGGTAGGGCAGCTTATCGAGATATTTTGCGTTGAGAGCCATTCCCAGGCCGATAGAAAGTCCCTGCCCCAGTGAGCCGGTGGCAGCATCTGCGTAAGGAAATGCCACCGTCGGATGCCCCTCCAGCTGACTTCCGAAATGCCGGTACGTCATAAGATCAGCTTCGGTCAGTTTCCCGGCTGCCCCCCATAGAGAATAAAAAAGAGGCGACGCGTGACCTTTGGAAAAAATCAGACGATCATTGTTGGGATTATCGGGATTGCTCAGGTCGTAGCGGAAAATCCCTCCAAAAAGCAGACCGCTCATCAGTTCGACCGCCGAAAGCGACGAAGTGGGATGACCGGAACCTGCCTGGGTCGTTGAAGCAAGAATGTAGTAGCGCATTAATTTGGCCAGACTTTTCAACTTTTCAACTTTTGCATCTTCGGGCATAGTTTTCCTCCGATATTTGTTACGCTTTAGTCAAACTTCCTATCACTTGACGGTATAACCCTTTATATAGACCCAGTCGGTATTCTTGGCAGGAACATGGCAGCCAAGACAATCTTTCTTATAGTCAGTGGATACGTTCTTTGTTGGGTCTGAAGCCTTAAACAGTGCCCATCCCCAGCCATCGCCCCAATTGGCGTTCTTCGGGAAACGGTCCTTGCGGTCTTTAACCATAACAAACCATACATCGATAGGACCGGCCCAGCTGGCATGGCCGGTCGTCATATCAGCAGATTCGACTTTCCTGATTTCCTTAACCAGGACCGCACCGTCCGGAAATTCCCCGGTCTTCTGATAAGCTTTAACCGTTTCAGGTTGAGTAAAAACATCATGGAAACCATAGCCGGGAGCGTTCTTGTCGGGTACGACCCATGACCCTAGATACGACCAAATCGTTCTGTAATCTTTGGGAAGTTGAATCTCACCTTTGTCACCGACGTACGGCGAGAAAGGCTCTTGGGTTTTGGCCGTGCTGATGAAAATGACCCCGACGAAAAGAAGAAGTAGGATGGTACCCGTTTTGTATCTCATGGCTTCCTCCAACTGTGGTTGGCAACGAAATGAATAGCATGAACCGCAAACATCTGAGTTCAAGCTAAGCCGCTGTGCTGAGTTTGTCAACGCAACGGCTTAGGGCTTCTCCAGGAACTATCTGCGACGACATATTCAGCTGAGGAGCGGGGCCAATGCGGTTAGGCGTAGGAGGTTGGGAATGTCAAAGCTTCACGCAACTTAACGTAGCCATCCGATAGGTAGAACGAGCACATTGCAGCCAAGCGTATTGCAACATCTTGGTTGACCAGGGCGCCACTCGCATCGTGTTGCTTCAAGGCAGCAGCTAGTCCGGAGTTTTCAGCCACCGACAATGCTGCCCGATAGCGACGCGTCGAAAGAAATAGCGCGCGTACCGCAGCTCTTATATCACCGCACATGACAAGCCCGATTCTATCCGCGGTCAATTGCATCAGACGATAGGCAGCAAGCAGCTTGTCTTCGTTTTCGACGATGCCGGTTTTTTCGTGTTCAGCCTCCTTCTTGGACGCGGTCTGAGCAGTCTGCTGGACTGTTTTCGCAAACCCCACATAGTCCACTGCTTTCTTGGCGCCGCCGGTCAAGGCTTCGGCTCTGCGCAGGGCTTGCTCCCCGGAACTCAGTGCCCGGAGACTTCTTAGAGCATCTCCGACAAAACCGATCGGTCCTGAAAGCGCTCCAAATACTCCAAGTATTTTAGTTCCCTTGCGGAAAACACCGTCCCAAAGTTCCGTCGACGTCAACCTGGTGTGTTTGAAATGGAGATGAGCCATTTCTGCTCCAATAGCGAACCCTAGTTCCGGCAGCTCCATATAGTAATCCGATGCCGACTTCAAGTGAGCCACTCCTATCAATAGAAAGGGCGGTGCTCCTTCATATGCTCTCACCCCTATCTCCTTGTCACCCCTCGATATGTACGCCTCGATTTTCTTGATGCCGAGCGCCATAGCGGTCTTATTGACGACGTCCATGACTTGCGGATGCGCTTCGGGTGTGACTCGCTCAACAAAAGACTTGAGAGCGCTATAGTCCGGCACTTGGGCCTGCCCCAGCCATGATTCGAGCCATGTTAGGGTTCCGTCGGACTTAGCCGCAGGATGTCTTCCGTGCGACTCCAGTAGATCTTCTGCAATTCGATGGTCCAAAATTTGACTCTCGATCTTTTTTCCTCTCGCGCCATGTCCGTCCGCTTCAAATAGTAAACGAACATTTTCTGCTCGGTCGTGTAGAGAACCTGAGGTCACCTCCAGAAGCTTATTCAGGCGCTCAACCACCAGCGGCTGCAACCGTGCCAACTCTGCAACCGTAGCTGCATGGGGAATGTCAGGCTCACCTCTTGCCTCCACAAGCAGTTCAAGAATACGGCATCTCAATACCTGGGCGCCGCCTTGGGTCAGGTCCATGTCCCTGGGGGGCAATAGATCCAGCAGTGGTTCATCGGCTAGATGCGCAAGGCGGTTTTCCAGCACTTTTTTCGCTTCTGCGTAGTGTTTCGCCTGCAAAAGGTGTCCTGCAAACGAAAGGTCGGCCAGGGCCTGCCCCAAAGGATCTTGTTCCTGCATGATGCTGCTCCTTGCCTGGCGGTGCAGAGAAAGTACCAATTCAGCCGCCTCAACCTGCGGTTGAAATTCCAGAATCATTTGCACCAATGCCATTCTGTGGGCAGGGGGGACTTGCCAGGCCTGAACCCATTGCTCCAGGCGGTTGGAAGCATCCTCAGACGTCATGAGCCTCTGCAAACAGGGGATCAACTCTTCACGGGCGGCGCTGGAATCAAAGGCTTTTTCTTTCGATCCCTCATAACCAATCACATGGCGAATATAGGACAATCCAAGACAATCCAAAGGATCATCTGTTTGACCAATCAGGTCCTCCAGAAGCCAAAGAGAGATTTCGCCGTTCTTCTGGTCTTTTTCCTGGTTGACCCAATTGAGACGCGCCATCTCTCGCAACCTGTCGTCGCTCTGCAAGGAAGACGCATGGCCAATCTCACGGTATAGACGGTCATTGCTGAGCTCCGTCTTCCACATGAATTCACCTGCCAAAACTGTGTCTCGTCCGATTTTGTCAGACACTTCTAATGATTCCGGCAAGAGATCATAGAAGAATATTTCTGCCGCTTCGGAAAATGCAACCAGAGCCGAACGTTCCGAGGTAAGCAGATACCGCCAGCTCACTTTGGCTGCGGGTAGTATTTTTGCACCAAGGGTTTTTACGGAAGTAGCAGCCAACCAGACAAGTACGATTTCTCCGGAATTCAGGTGGCCTATGAGCAAATTCTTTTCAAAAGTACTTCCTCTTTGGAAGTATCTTCCCGCCGTTCTTACTTTTGGATGCAGATCGCCGAGAGGCTCCTGCTTCGAGTTTCGAAATTCAGCCTCGCTAGAGCCTTGCACCGCAGAACTCTGCGGGGAAAGGTACCTTTCTATCCAATCCAAGACCTCTTCGGAGAGGCTGGTCCGAAATGGGTTCCTCAGCGGAAGACTGTGTGACAGCGTTCGCAATACACTGCCACCCAGTAGTGCCTCCGCATTCTGGTCGATCCATTTTGCCTCGCCGACGTAAACAATGAGCCGATCCAACTTCATGACAAATCGCACCTGGATCGGATGGTCCATACCCAGCCATTTCTTCAGATCTTCTTCACTTTCGGCCTGCACGATATAACCTTCCTTGGTTGGAAAGTTTCGCGCTGCCACGTTCTTGTTGTCTCTCAGCCATGCCGTCATGGAAGTTGTCAAAGACTCCAGGTCGAAGGCCTCGGGGACTTTGAATATTCTTGATTCAGCCATTATGTTTACTCCTTGACCCTATCAATTCCGCTGCCGATATTCGGTATGGAAAACGCTGGATCCTCCAATGGGAATCACTTGTATCCCGCTATGGGATCTATAGAGCTACCTATGAAACAATATAAGTATCGACTCTGTTGAATGGAATGAAACCCGCGAAGGATAGCCGCAACAGCAACTACATGATTACTCTGTTTGTTCAGGACCTTGGCTCGGCTAAGGAGGTATGCACGCAGAGAATGTTCGGATTGCGGAGTGAATTCTCGCACGGTCAGCCAGCAGAGCTGAAGTCATGAGCTGCAGGGTTTCCAGTTGGCAGCCAAATCCGGCATCAATCAGCTCCAACCCCCAAGATTAGCAGAGTAGTTTACTGGTATTCTTAGTAAAGGACCTTAATTTGTATCTATGGAAAAGAATATGCAGGGGCCTGAGAACGACAATAGCACCGCCAACAAAAACGGATTATACCGCTGCGCGCTGGTGGTTGGATCTTGGCTGATGCAGAGTCTTAACTGGCCGTTCAAAAGCTTGGTGGTCATCAATGCCACAACAACTCTGATCGTTCTGTTTGCAATTCTTTTTTTGCCTTATGAGTTACTCAGCAAAATGGAAACTGATAGCAATGACCCAAGTTCCTACACGATATCATAGCAGTTTCCGACCTAAAACTCCCTCTCTTGTGAGTGAGAGGACCGGGGTACGGAATTGTTTCGATTTCGTTTTTCTTGCTGGTCTTTCCCCCGAGTGTATACAAGAGGTGCTTTGATGAGAACGGATACATATGACAAAATTCATCCTCAAGACCAATATAATAAGATACTGATCGACAACGTCTACCCGGCTGAATGGAACAATCCGGAACCTACTGGACGTTACAATCTGGTGGTGATCGGGGCCGGCACCGCCGGACTGGTTTCTGCAGCAGGAGCTGCCGGATTGGGAGCCAGAGTAGCCCTCGTGGAAAAGCATCTTTTAGGTGGGGATTGTCTTAATATGGGCTGCGTTCCATCCAAGGCCATCATTCGCTCGTCACGCGCCGCCGCCGACATTCACCTGGCGAAGAAGTTCGGCGTGAGTCTCAACGGCAATGCAGAAGTCGACTTTCCTGCGGTCATGGAACGTATGAGGCGACTGCGTTCACACATCAGCCATAACGATTCTGCGAGCCGTTTTCAGAGCTTAGGTATCGACGTCTTCCTTGGGGAAGCCCGCTTCACAGCTGAGGATTGGATCGAACTTGGGGGAACCAAGCTCAATTTCAGCAGAGCCGTGATCGCTGCGGGAGCGCGTGCGGTAGAACTTCCCATAAAGGGACTGGCCGAAGCCGGCTATTTAACCAATGAGACAGTTTTCTCGTTGACAGAGAGGCCGCCGCGTCTTGCAGTGATCGGAGGCGGGCCGATTGGGTGTGAGATGGCTCAAGCCTTCCGTCGATTGGGCTCGGAGGTGACCGTTTTTCAAATGACCGACCATCTTCTGGATCGCGAAGACATGGATGCAGTAGACGTCCTGCAGACTGCTTTTTTGCGAGAAGGCATCAAACTTTTCCTAAAATCCAAACCAGAGAAGATAAAAATCACTGATGAAGGGAAAGCCATTACATTTGACAACGGCAGCAAAAAAGAAACGCTTGTCGTTGATCAAATTCTCTTAGGAGTGGGCCGTGCCCCGAACGTTGAAGGCCTCAACCTGGAGGCGGCGGGGGTGGATTATGACAAACACAGAGGCGTTTTTGTCAACGACTACTTACAGACCTCGAACCGGCGCATCTATGCAGCCGGGGACATATGCCTCAGTTACAAATTCACTCACACCGCGGATGCCACGGCACGCATTGTCATCCAGAATGCACTCTTCCTCGGACGCAAGAAACTAAGCGCCTTGACGATCCCGTGGGTTACCTATACCGATCCGGAAATAGCGCACGTAGGAATGTATGAACGGGACGCTGAAGAAAAAGGCATTGCTGTCGATACATTTACCAAACCCCTGGGGGATGTGGATCGAGCTATCCTGGATGGAGAGGACGAAGGATTTGTCAAGATCCATTTAAAAAAGGGCACCGACAAGATTCTGGGAGCAACCGTGGTCGCCCGCCATGCAGGAGAAATGATCAATGAAATCAGCCTAGCCATGGTTGGCAACCTGGGATTAAGAACCATTGCCGCCGTCATTCATCCCTACCCCACCCAGGCTGAAGCCATCAAGCACGTAGCTGATGAGTACAATCGTTCCCGGCTAACCCCTTTTGTTAAGATGGCATTCAACTACTGGCTCAGTTTGAGGCGTACCGGGTTTATGGGCGAATTGGAAAACTATGCCGCATACGGTAAAGCTTATGTGCGTAAAGGTTCTTCTTCGATAAAAGAAAAACTCCGACAAATAATGAGGCAGAAATAGGAATCAGGCTCATCACGGATCAGTCAATCGGATATCAAGCCACATCAAGCGAGTAGGCGATGAGTAGGAATCATCTCTGGATTCTGCATTTCCATAGCGGGTTCCGTGTCAACAAATGTTCAGCGCCCGTTCGAGTACTGCCAAGCGGAAACCAGACCACCAATTGCAGCGCATTCCAGCCCGAACGGGAGGTAACCCGCATAGCCCAGTATCGGCATCTCAAAGAGGTGAAAACGATTGACAAAAGGGATTGCATACTGCCATTTGGCTAAGCTGTAGTAGTTCCACATCTCCCAGAACCAGCCACAAAAAAGAGCGGAAAGTGCGGAGGCAGCAGCAAGAGTCCAATTGCCATGGGAAATGTCGGACAGGATATGTCTTTCTCCTTGCAATGTTTGAAGCGATACGATGATCAGGCCGGGAGATATCCACAGCAATGGGAAGAGATCGTTGGGAAAGACTCCTATGAAAGCGAGGCCAAAAGCAGCGATAATCAGTACTGTCCAGGCCAACATTTTAGGATGACCGGGCCGGATGGCGATGGAGTCTTCAAATGCAATTTTGATGGATGGATGAGTGAGAAACCATTCCCGGACGCTCAGCACCGCGGGCAAAACCGTGCAAAAAGGCAGGGTTGCCAGCAAGAAATACTGCAACGCATCGTAGTCTGGGCTCGTATAATACCAGTTCTGCACAAAGCGGTTAAGATACTCAAAAAACCACCAGAAAGCAGCACTGGTCGGAAACAGCAGCAGAAAAAATTTGGTCTGATTGATCAGTAAACATTCCCCCTTCTGGCGGTAGGTTAATCCGTTGATGACCACGATGAAGAAGAGCCACAAAGGGGTGAAGGTGTAGAGCTGCCAATCTGCAAACCAGGTAAAGCGAGTCCAAGCTAGAATCCAACTTGTTACCCAGGCTGCAATTCCCAACCACCCCCACCATGGAAAAGCCCTGACAGGCTGCGAATCGCCCCTAGGAATCCCTTCCTTAGTCTTCAGCAAGTGGAAAATGAAGAAAATGAGCACCGCAGCAATCACAACGGCATACGCTATGAAAGCGGCCCATGAAAAAGGCGCGTGCATGACATACGAGGTTTTTGGGGGAAACTGAAAATAGAGTGAAACCGGCAACCCTGCCACATAGACTCCAAGCAACGGCAAGCCAAGCAACATAGCCAGGAGAATCAACAACTTGAGTACGTAGCTGCCCATTTTAATTATTCCGCATTGTCAATTAACGTTGAAGGCATGAATTCGCTTTGACAACTCACTCCCTCTCAAGTTCGAGATTTACTCGTTAATGTTGGAAAGTATGTTAATTTTATGCTTGGGTTGCGTTGAACGGTGCGCAACACAACGATAGATGATTCGCGCGAAACAAAACATTTCAACCTTAGCGAGCACAGTATGGCAGTACTTGTTTACGATGAAAACTTACATTTAAATTCTTTACTTGTCTGCCGACACCTTCGCACATGGGTCGCCAGAATGCTTTTCCTGGATTCTCGCTAAAGCTTGCTCCCGCAGGCTTCGGGCGGGGAGAATGCGGGAATGACGGATAGTGGATCGTGCGAGTCATAAAAAATGACACTTTTCAACCTAAACGAGTATATGTTCGATTCGGCAAACTCCATAATTACCGTTTACCGCCTTGTGCATTCATCTCTGCCTAATTATTACCGTAATGAACATAGAAGAAAAATCAACCTGTTTAGGTGTGGCATGGGAGTGTTTTTAGTAGATAGTGGCTAGCTCGACCGCAACAAAAAGTAACAGGGATACTGAGGTGGGGGTATTCACACTTGACTTGTGGCAACAGAATTGTCTGAAGGTCGATTTAGGGAGGAACTATGTTACGCAAAACCATGTTTATCGCCATCTCGATTTTGCTGACTGCCTCATTCGTGCTCACTCCGGCTATTGGCCAAGCCAAATCGGGCCGCTTTCTCCTGATCTCGGACATTCATTTCGACCCCTTCCATGATCCGAGCCTGTTCGAAAAACTTTCCGACCAACCGGTCGAGCACTGGAAGCAAATCCTTGCTTCCTCACGGAACCTGCAATTCAGCCGATACGGGCAGGACACCAACTACTCCTTGCTCAAAAGCACTCTGGATGATGCCCTCAAACGCATTCCCGACCCAGATTTCATAATCTACCCCGGCGATTCTACTGCTCACAACTGGCAAAAAAAGTATGATTCCGTGGCCAAGCATTCGCATCTCAATGACTCCGCTGCATACCGAAGTTTCAAGACCAAAACGATCCAATTTCTCGCTCGGCAATTCCGTCAGCGGTGGCCGCATACGCCGGTCGTGACGACTTTGGGCAACAACGATTCCTACTGCGGTGACTACATGATCACGCCGCAAGGACCATTTCTGTCAATGTTTGCTAACGCCTGGGCTCCGCTGCTCGGAAACAGCATTAATCTCTCCGCATTTCGCAAAAGCTTTTCAGACCACAGTCACTATACGATGCGAATCCCGAACATGAGGCACCATCGTGTCATCGTCTTTGACAATGTTTACTGGTCGAACCGATACGACAATGCCTGCGGTACGGTTACTCAGACTCCAGCACTTGATCAACTGGCCTGGCTCGAAACAGCGCTGGCCGATTCCAGCGCAGCAGGTGAGAGGGTGTGGCTGCTGCTGCATATCCCTGCAGGCGTTAACAACTTCGTTTCTTCTACCGCGAAACAAGATAACTATGCGGGGCCCGTCACTTACTGGCGGCAGGCGCTAACCAGTCGCTTCGCCCAACTGGTCGAGCGTTACGGATCGACTCTTCAAATTGTTTTTGCCGGCCATACCCACATGGACGACTTCCGCATCATCCGACTCGACGGCAAAGCGTCACTGCTCATGAAGATAGCACCCAGCGTCAGTCCTGTCTTTGGCAACAACCCGGCATACCAGATTTACGATTACGATTGCGACTCTGGTAGGCTGGAAAACTATCGGACGTTCTTTCTGACGAACCTGAGCACCTATCCAGAAACAGGCAGTACTGCCGTCCCAAATTGGGACCTGGAATATGATTTCCGGAAAGTCTACAAATTGCCGAGCCTCAATGCTGCAACCGTTGAGAAGCTCGCTAACGGCATAAGGACTGATGCGGTCATCCGGAAGGCCTACTCGGAATTCTATGATGTCGACGGTCCCTCTGCGTTTAATGCAGAGACGGCTTATGGCTATAGCTGTGCCATCCTGAATCCGACACCCGCCAAATACAAGGCGTGCAGTAACGCAGCAAACCGGGTTCCCTAGGAGGATGTCCGAGAATACGTAGTGCAGGCCTTTAGCCCTGCCTAGGCATGCAGCCCAAAGATCGCCAAATTCCTCAATAACATTTCACTTCCATTGGTCGAGATAACCGGTCTGAGACAGCCCCTTTGGTACTTGATTTCGGTCGACAGTTGTGTCACTGATATGAAGCTGTATGGCCTTGACCCAAAGGGAGGATTTCGCATTCATTTCGTGGCTTCCCAGAATAAATACGCACATGAGCTCACACCTGCCTCTTGTTTTTTCTCAGACTGAGCATCGTGCAGCAGAGAAAGTGAAAATACGCTATGAGTCGTTTCTGGAGTTCGGCAGTTCACAGGCTCACCCCTTATGTGCCGGGAGAACAGCCTAAACTGTTAAATCTGATCAAACTTAATACCAACGAAAATCCCTACGGCCCTTCACCGAAAGTGTTAGAGGCCCTGAGAAAAGAGGCTGCAGATACCCTCCGCCTGTATCCCGATCCCAATGCGGAGCGTCTTAAAGAAGCGATAGCTGAGCAGCATGGACTGAAACCTGAACAGGTCTTTGTTGGCAACGGCTCCGACGAGATTTTGGCCCATACTTTCCAGGCCTTGCTGCGCCACCCAATGTCACTGCTGTTTCCCGATATCACCTACAGCTTCTATCCAGTGTACTGTCGACTATATGACGTGGATTACGAAGAGATACCTCTCACGGAATCTTTCGAAATTCGCCCTGAAGATTACAATAAGCCGAACGGGGGCATCCTCTTCCCCAACCCCAATGCTCCCACTGGTCGACTGTTGCCCGTATCCTCCATAGAAACATTGCTGCGGAACAATAATGAATCCGTAGTAGTGGTGGATGAGGCCTATGTGGATTTCGGCGGTGAGTCCGCTATTCCCTTAATTGACATTTTTCCTAATCTGCTGGTGATCCAGACCCTCTCCAAATCCCGCTCACTGGCTGGTCTACGAGTGGGTTTTGCAGTCGGTGATGCCGCATTGATCGAGGCATTAGAGCGAGTAAAAAACAGCTTCAACTCTTATCCACTGGACCGCCTCGCCATTGTCGGGGCGATTGCAGCAATCAGCGACCAGGCTTACTTCAATGAAACTCGTGAGAGGATCATTCGGACACGGACAAATCTGGTGGAGCATTTGGAAAATTTAGGTTTCGAAGTATTGCCCTCAGCGGCCAATTTTGTCTTCGTCCGCCACCCCCAGCAGGACGCCGGCGAATTGAGCAAGCAATTGAGAGATCGCTCAATCATTGTGCGTCACTTCCGGCACCCACGGATCGAACAATTTTTGCGTATAACAGTGGGTACAGAAGCCGAATGTGGTGCGCTGATCGAAGCGTTACGAAAAATCCTGCAGTGATCGATGATCTCGGGGGCTGTCCGAAACTACTTCATTTGTCGTTTAAAATCGCGCCTTCAATTCGTCGACCAGATCCACTATGCTGCTGCCTTCTTTTAATAGGTTGCAGCCGGACGGTGTTTTTCTAAACTTGCGATAGTTTTATCAACGCAAGAAGCTATCTTGTCACTTTTCTGCTCTCTAACAAATGGTTGTAGGATATCCCAAGTTCGCTGCAGTTGGACGATGCGCCCGGTCAGGCATCCATAATCATTGGGAAGTTGAGCCGTTAAGACTATTTCTCTGCCCGGATAGTCCATCCAGGCTGTTCCCGACGGCGTCCCGTGTGCATAAAGGTCCTCCAAATCATTAGAATGGCAGTCAGCCGTAAATTAAAGAGAGAGCTTTCTAAAAGGGATTTCGACAGCTACTTGACTCTATTCTCGAATCCAATCCCAAGCAGCCTTTAGCTGTGTCTCATCAAAATACTTCACGTTGGATTTAACCAACAGTCCGCCGATTCGAATCCAGCGTTTTTCCCACGAATTATCACCAACAATCGCAACCCGCTCTATAGTATCGCCGTGTTCTCTGGCAACCTTGAACGTATCCCAATAGCCACTTGGACTATCCACCTTTAAATTGACAAGCTCGAACAGCACCCGCATCTTGCCAAATTTCGCAACCGCTTCATCGACGGCAAGATTCATCTCTTCAATATCTTCCGCTGTCACTTCCGAGCTTAACTCAAAAGCAATGACTCTACCTTCGCTTCCACCAAGTCTCCTATGCATGTTCCGCCCCCCCTCTGGCGGATGGTGTCAAGATTCATCACCTTCTTCGAGCAGTGCTTCCCGCTCAGATTTCTCGACCCCCAAAAAACTGGCTTTCACCCCGTTTTCCCTGAGTATGTTTACGGACCTGTGGACCAAAATAAAAATGGCGATAAAACCTACAATCGGAAGGAGAGAAAAAATGCCCCACAGCCAGGGCTTGGATGATTTCCCAGCCTTGGAGAGTTTGTGTGAGTAAATATAGCAAAACAAACCGGTTATGATGAGGGCAGGAGGAAAAAAGTGGGCCCCAATCGAGCCAAAGATTAGAAACGGCAATACATTTAGGTACTTGCTGATTTGATAGAGTTCTTTATTGGTGTAGGTCTCCATTGTGTTCACTCATCCAGTGAGTAGTTCGGCTTACATGAGTCCAAAAGCCCTCGAAAATCTGCTCCTTTTGATAAATAAGCTTTTTCGGGCAATTCTCAAGCAGTAAACAAAGAAACGATTTTCGAGATGGTTTCAAGGGTAGAAGCAGGGAAGATACCCAACCAAAAGAGAAGAACGAGGACGACACCACATGCTAGGTCACCGCAGAAGCCAGCACGCGGTGGTGCTGCAGCACTTTCTTCAGCGGACATATAGAGAATTACAATCACTTTGAGATAGAAATAAACCGAGACAATAGCCGTCAGAATACCAATGACAGCCAGGATTATAAAGTTCGCCTGAAGAGCGGCCCGAAATACCACAAACTTACCCACAAAGCCGGCTGTCGGCGGAAGGCCGGCCAAAGAAAAAAGACTGACGGCCAAAAGACCGGAAACCCAAGGATGTGAATACCCTAAGCCCGCAAAGCTATCCAGCTGATCTATATCTGCTTCTTTAGCGGAAAGGAGCCCCACTGTCCCGAACGCTCCGAGGTCCATCAGAGCATACACCGCCGAGTAAAACATAACGGCAGAGGCTCCGTTGACCTTCACCGCCAGCAAAGCCATCAGCATGTAACCCATATGCGCTACGGACGAATAGGCAAGCAATCTCTTGAGATGGATTTGGGTAAGCGCGGTAACGTTCCCCACAACCATAGTCAGTACTGCAGTAACCCACAAGACCGGCATGAAATAAACCCATAAGCTATCAGAGGCGACCATGGCAAAGCGCAAAAACGCCGCAAATAAGGCGACCTTGGAGCCGGTGGACAGAAATGCGGTTATAGGTGCGGGTGTTCCCTGATAAACATCGGGTGTCCACAGATGAAAAGGCACCAAAGAAACCTTAAATCCGATCCCCACCAGAATCAGACCAAAACCGAGCAACACTCCCATGCTGTTGGACACAACAACATCAGACCCGAGGCTCTGAGCGATATTCATTTTGCCGGTTACAGCGTAGAGAATGGCAATCCCAAAAGTAAGAAACGCGCTGGCCACAGCGCCCATAATGAAGTACTTCAGCGCCGCCTCATTAGAACCCTGATCACCTTTGCGAATCGCTATCAATATATAGAGCGATATGGAAAGTAATTCCAAGCCGAGAAAAAAGACGACCCAATGGATGGCACTGGAAGTCAACAGCATGCCAAGGGTGGCAAAAATGATCAAAGCATAAAATTCATCGCCGGAGAAGTCTCTCAGTTTTGCGTAATGGTATGCGAAAAACACACTTATAATGGCGATCAACGACAACAGCACGGTAAAAAATCGAGCATACCCGCTCCCATCCAGCATTGAAACAAACGTTTCAACCGGAGGTTTCAACACGACCCCGACAATACAACTCGCCAAAGCAACGAGGAGGGCCATGCCAAAAAGCACTCCTGACGGCCTGCGACGCCAGAAGGCGCCGACACACAGGATTAAAAACCCACCCATTCCGAGTATTATTTGAGGGAGGATAACGATCCAATCTGACAGCATTTATCTCTCCTGAGCTCCTTAATTCCTTTCTTCCTCAGATCACATGACCTGAGCAGTCATTACTCTGCCGGCCTGATCGATCAGCGCCTGCACCGGATTATTCAGCAGATTGAGCACCGGATCGGGATGCAAACCCAGAAAAATAACAATCAAAGCCAACGAAATCAGAATCAATGCCTCCCGGGGCGTAATATCCCAAAGCTGGTGTTCTTCCCGTGGTTCACCGAATAGGGCATCCTGAATCATTCGCAAGGAGTAAATCAGTACGAACACCGAGCTAAAAAAAGCAATAACCGCAACAATCGGGTATTTCTTAAAAGTCCCGACCAGGATTAATATTTCGCTGACAAAATTGTTGAGCCCCGGAAGCCCGAGTGTGGCGAGTCCAAACAGCAGGAAAAATCCACTGTAAATCGGCATCTGTCTCCAGACACCTCCCAACACATCGAATTCGCGAGAATGGGTCCTTTCAGACAACATCCCTACCATGATGAACAGTGCCGAGGTGGTCAGACCGTGGTTTACCATGAGCAAAACCGCGCCCGACAATGTAATATTGTTCCATACCGCAATGGCAATGATGATCAAACCCATGTGGCCGATACTGGAATAGGCCACTAACCGCTTCAAATCTTTTTGAGCCAGGGCGATCCATGCTGCATAAAATACCCCGATCAATCCCAGTACTAGGAGGATTGGCACTGATCTTTGGGCAGCATTGGGGAATAGCGGAAATGCAAAACGAAGGATCGCATAGGTTCCCGTCTTCAAGAGAAGGCCGGCAAGGTCCACACTGCCCGCGGTCGGCGCTTCGGTGTGGGCATCCGGGAGCCACGTGTGGACCGGAAATAACGGCACTTTGATAGCAAAAGCCAGCAGGAATGCGGCATAGAGCCATGATTCAGTATTCAAATCCATGTGCGTTTGCATGAGGTCGGAAAGTGCAAAAGTGTAATTGCCGGTCTGTGACCCATGGATCAGATACAGGCCAATGATTGCTATCAGCATCAGGAGGCTGCCCGCCATACTGTACATGAAAAACTTGACGGCAGCATGGATTCGCAGCTCCTTGTCATGACCCCAGACTCCAATAAGAAAAAAGACTGGAATGAGTTGTATTTCCCAGAACAGATAAAATAAAAACAGGTCGGTGGACAGAAAAACTCCCAAAACAGCCGTTTGAGTCAGAAGCAAAAAGAAATGAAATGATGCGACCTTCGTAGTTATTTCGCGCCAGGATATGAGGACACAGAGCACACCCAGAAAAGTTGTCATCAGAATAAGGACTAAGCTGATGCCATCCAGGGAAAGACTGTAGGTCACCCCAAAATATTTAATCCAGGGAATGCGTTCCTCAACTATCCATGCTCCTCCAGGACCTGCCGCAGTTCCCAAATAAGAAAAGGTGAAAAAAGCAAAAAACATATCGCCTAACAGTACGATAAGGCTTACCCAGCGCACCTGGTTTGGATGGCGCCACAGTACCAGCGACAGAAGACATCCCACCAAAGGTATAAAGATAATCAAGGTGAGCAGATGAAAAGAAACCATGCTTAACACCATCCCTTATATTAGGAAAAACTTAGCACCAGAATAGCCAGTATTACGGTTAGGCCTAAAAAAAGCATACTAAGGTAAGTGGACAGTCTCCCCGTGGTCCAAAGTCGTATTCCGGTCGAAACGAGTGGAAAGATCCGGCTGGTGCCAACCACACCGTTGTCTATCCCGCTCTCGTCAACATCCTCCCATAAGATTTTTGCCAATGCTTCATAGGGACGGACCAGGAATGAATAGTACAAGCGATCAAGATAAAAGCCGGAAAACAGGAAGTCGTGTAATTGTTCGCCCAGTGCAACCGGTTTGCGGAATCCTGCCATATCTTTGGGGCCATACAGCAAATAGGCCAGAATCAGCGCGACTAGAGAAAGAACGGCATCCAGTATGGATATTTTCCACTCCATCAGTGCAGGCGCGTGAAGATCCGGGACTCCCCCCGGTATCGATGCCAGAAATTGAGCCAACCATGCTCCACCATGCCATATGGTGGGAAAGTTCATAAAACCGGCAAACAGAGCAAGGAAAGCCAGAGGCAGGGTTATCCAGGGCATCAGGCCGGGTATGGATTTGACGTCTTTAACTGGCCCCTCGTGAGGCTCACCGGAGAAAACCAGAAAGAACAAACGGAAAGTATAAAGAGTCGTCAGGAATGCTGTCGCCGTTCCCACACCCCACATAACTTTATAGATGAGTTCGGGGTGATTGAAGGTAGCCAAGAGCACCCGCCCTTTACTAAAGTAGCCCGAAGATGGCGGAACTGCTCCCAAGCCCATGGCGCCGGCCAGGAAGAACCAGGAAACAGCCGGTAGATGCCGGCGCACATATTGCCCCATGCGAAAGATATCATGCTCCTCGTCGAGCGCTTGAATGATGCAGCCGGCAGTCAAAAACAGCAAAGACTTGAAGAAGGCATGCGATAAAAGATGAAACATTCCCCCAATGATGTCCCCGGCGCCCACTCCCAAAAACATATAGCCGACTTGACTGATGGTGGAATAGGCGAGCACACGCTTAATGTCTTTTTGAGCCAGCGCAGAGCAGGCCGCATAAAATGCCGTTATGGCGGCCACAATCGTGATTATCACGAGAGTGACATGGGACATGGCCACAATCGGAAACAACCGCATCAGCAAATACACGCCGGCCGTGACCATAGTGGCGGCATGAATGAGAGCCGAAACTGGGGTAGGACCGGCCATGGCATCCGGCAACCAAACCACCAGAGGCAACTGAGCGGATTTTCCCACAGCCGACCAAAGCAGCAGCAGGCCGACCAAGGTAGCCATACCTGTGGTTAATTGGGAAGCATGAGCGTTGGCATATGAAATCGAGAAGTTGTCGAAGAGCACAAAAAAGAGGCCGATGACGATGCCGAAGGCTACGTCTCCGATCCTTGTGAGCAGAAAGGCTTTTCGCCCCGCTGTCGCATTCGCCAGGTCGCTGTACCAGAAGCCGATGAGAGCATAAGAACAGAAGCCGACTCCTTCCCAACCCAGGAACAAAAACAGGATATTGTCCGACAGTGTGATCACCAGCATGGAGAAGACGAAAAGGTTCAGATAGCAGAAGTAGCGCGCATAGTCTTCGTCTTCTCGCATGAAGCTGGCCGAATAGATGTGGATAAGACTTGAGACGAACGTCACCATGAGGGTCATGACAGATGCAAGGGAATCATAATATACATCGAATGAAGCTTTAAAGGACCCCACATGAAACCACGTGAAAAAGGTGAACGTGTAGCTTCTTCCCCAAGCTGTTACGAAGCCTGCAACCGCCGCGGCGAAGGATGCAACTATGGCCAGGCAGGCAACCAACTCAATGAGCCGTCTGGGGGCAGTGCGCCCCAGAAGCGCATGAAAAAACCCACCCGCCAGGGGGAAGACAATGATAAGAAAAAGGATTGTTTCCACACCTAACCTTTCATTATATTGTAGCTATCCGCATTGACCGACCCCGACCGGCGTTGCGAATACACAATGAGGGCCAATCCTACGGCGACTTCCGTGGCAGCAACCGCCATGACGAATATGACGAACGCCTGACCGTCTAGTGCTTGCCAGTAAAGCGATGCTCCGATGAGAGCAATCCCGGCAGCGTTCAGCATGATTTCAACACCGATAAGAATCATTATCAGGCTTCGCCGTGCCACCGCGCAAACAGCACCCATTAAAAACAATATTCCCGCCAACAGGATTACCTGACCGTAGGGAACGATCATACCTTATCATTCCTTTCCCGGCGGTCCCGAGTCCTGCGATGAACCGCCCATTTTCTTTCCATAATCGCGTTTTACCAAGAACTTGCCCTCCATTTTGCCCAAATAAAGTGCACCGACAAGGCCGACAAAAAGCAGCAGACTTGCTATCTCTATAGGATACCAGTAATACTCAAACAGAAAATGACCGAAGCTTAAAGGCGAAGCCATTGCTGTCACCAGCTTCGATCCCATACCCGCATTCAAAAACACCAAAAGCCCGCCAAGGCCCAAACAAATGAACGCCATCACAATGGGAAAAGTCCACTTGAGAACTGCCGGCAAAACGGGTTGCGAGCCGGGCTGCAGGGTCATGATGATGAACAGAAACAAAACCATAATTGCACCGGCATAAATGATCACCTCTAAGGCGGCCAGAAGTGGGGCGCCGAGCAAGTAGAAAAGCAGAGCGGTACCGAAGAACGAGACGACGAGATAAACCACCGAGTGAACTGGATTGCGACGGGTGATTGCGGCACCCGTAGATATCAAAATGATGGCCGAAATGGCGTAAAAAATTCCTCCGTATAATGTCATCTCAGATTCACCTTGCTTGCTCTAGGGCATATTAGTTTTGACATCGACCGGTTCAGCCTCATTCACATGCGTTCCTTTATCGCCTATTGCCGTCACCCCGGCGTGGTGGTAGAAGTTGTACTCGACATTTTTGCCGCCATGATCGACCAGCAGGTCTTGCTTTTCGTAGACAAAATTCATAATCTCCCGCTTGCACAGCTCATAGTCGGGAGTGAGCTGAATTGCCAGAGTAGGACACGCTTCCTCACAAAAACCGCAGTAGATACAGCGAGCAAAATTTATCCGAAACCATCGGGCATAACGGCGCCCATCTTCGCGTTCAGCAGATTCCATGGAAATACAGCTGACCGGACAAACCGCCGAGCATAAATAGCATGCAACACAGCGTTCATCGCCATCGGGATCGACCGTTAAGATGATTCTAGCCCGTGCACGGGTCGCCAGCGGGCGTCTAAATTCCGGATACTGCTCGGTGATGGGTTTGCGAAACAGATGCTTGAGAGTGATCCGGTAGGCATCGGCCAAACCCAGGACTGCATCGACGCTCGCTTTGACAATGTTTGCTTTCTTCTCAGGCATATCTTTAAAACCTTTATGACTTGATCCACAAAATCACCCCACCGGTAATCACAATGTTCAGCAGAGAGACGGGAATCAGCAATTTCCAGCCAAAATACATCAACTGGTCATAGCGCAACCGCGGCAAACTGGCTCTGGACCAGATAAGGAAGAAAGGGACCAACGACATTTTTATGAGAAACCATACAATAGGAGGCAGAATAGGTCCGCGCCATCCACCGAGAAAAAAAACGGCCAGCAACGCGCCCAGCACGATCATGTGGACATATTCTCCAATGAAATAGAGAGCGAACCGCATGCCGCTGAATTCTGTATGGTAGCCGGCATTGAGTTCATTCTCAGCCTCAGGAAGGTCAAACGGCAGGCGCTTCGCCTCTGCGACTGAACTGATCAGAAAGATCACGAAAGCTACAGGCTGAAGCAAAATGAAAGGGTAGCGAGCTTGTGCATTAACGATGTCCACCAGGCTGAACGATTGGGCCAACATGACCACCGGGACCAATGACAGGCCCAAAGGGAGCTCGTAGCTGATCATCTGAGCAGCCCCTCGCATGCCGCCGAGCAAGCTGTACTTGGAATTTGACGCCCATCCGCCGAGTGCAACTCCATAAACACTTATGGAGGAAAGAGCCAACACGTACAGCAAACCCACATTCAAATTGGAAATTACCATTGGGAACTGACGCCCCCAAAGGGACAGACTGTCTGCAAAAGGCACCACGGCGAAGATAAGAATGGCAACAGTCGCTACAACTGCTGGAGCATACTTAAAAATGAGACGATCGGCGGCAGCGGGTATGATATCCTCTTTGAGAATCATTTTGATGCCGTCGGCGATAGGCTGCCAGATGCCGAATGGGCCCGCGCGGTTAGGACCGAAACGGATTTGTAACCTTCCCAGCAGTTTTCGCTCGATCAGAATCAAATAGGCCGCAAAGCCCAACAACACTGCCAGGACGATGCCTATTTTTACGACCAAAAGGACATATCCCAAAATCAACATGGTTCATAATCCTGTTGAAGTTCGCTTACTTTCAGTTTTCAACAAGCTCCGTGCCCTTGGCCATTCTTTTAATCTGCTTCGGGCTGAGCCGAACTGCAAGGCCTCCAATTTTTTGCCATTCAAGTCTATGATGTCTGGGGAGAACTGCGGTCCCGCGAGCCATAGTTCTGGAGACTCTCAAATCAATCTGCAACGAGTCTCCATCCAGCTCGATTGAGACGAAATCGCCGTTCGACAGGCCCACCTTTTTCGCATCTTCTGCATGCATCAGCAGAAACGGATCACTCTCGACTTTGCGAATGGTTTCTGAATAACCGCAAAGCTCTTCCGTTCCAAAGGTCCACTCTACAAGCAGGAGGTTCAGGTCATCAGCTTCCGCCGCGTCTTCTTCGGGTTGGTACGTTTCAAAAAAAACGGTATTCCTCCGATCAGGAAGAACTCTCTTGCCGTACGGTGACTTATCCAGCCCCTGCAACTCGCCAAAAAATGGATAATCGGCACTGATGATCTCCCAAGGTGCGTCGCTATAGTGACTTTCTCCACTCGATGCAAGTTTTCCAAGGAGATCACCAAGGACTTCCCAGGCCGGTTTCAGTTCCCCCCCGGGCACTCCGAGGCCATAACGACGAGGAGGGTGACTGCCGCCGCTGACCTGCCGGATGGGCGTCCCGGACTCATGAACAGGGCCCACACGCTGGAGTCTTCCTTCTTGATTGATGAAACTTGAATCGGTTTCAAACACCGTTCTTGTGGGGAAAAAGATGTCTGCCCTGGCTGCTGTTTCAGACGGCAAGTAATCCAGCACCAACAGCAAGTCCAGTTTTTCAAAGGCTTTTTCGAGCCTGCGCCGATCCGGAAAATGCGAAAAAGGATCATTTTCAACAACCAGCAACGCTTTGATCTTTCCTTCTTCGATGCCTCCAATTACATCCTCAAGCGATTGGTTTTGTTCAGGAGAACCCAGCATTGCAGCACCAAAGGCATTCGCCCCCGGCAACGTATAAAAAAGACCCCCCTTTCCCTTTGCCTCGCTCAGCATCTCGGCCAGATCAGCCACCAGCGCCGGAGTTGTTTCGGGAACAATGTCGGTTCCGCACACCACCGCAATTGAGCTGCTCGATTCAAGTCTGGAAAAGAGTTTTGAAATTTGGTCTTGAATTCCCAAATCAGGCGCGTAGGAAAAAGGCATGGCATCATACATTTGGAGGGCGGCAGACCCCAGGTTGGCAGCATGCTCTCGATTGACAATTCCCTTCACCAATGTACAAAGGCAACTGTTGATGCCCTGCATCGGCACTGCCAGATGCTCAAAATCAAAAGGCAGGAAGATCGGCCTCGGGTCGATCACTACGACCATCCCTCCTTTGCGACGCGCCTGCCTCATGGCCAACGCGAGCATGGGCGCCTCGTTGATGGGGTCGACTCCAGCGGCAACGACGAAGTCCATTGTCTCGATGTCCCGCATGGACAAAGCGGTGCGATCGTCCAACCGGGTAATCGCATCAGCCACCTTGCGCTTCTGTGCGTTGTCGGAAAAGGTGACAGGGTGCGGCCATTGCTGTGATTTAGCCAAATGATTGAGAATCGCATGCGTCTCGACGCTGCTGCGAACTGATCCCAAACAGGCAATTTTTTCTGCATCCATGGGTGCCAGCCGTTCAGCGGCAAATTGAAGCGCGTCTTTCCAGCCGACTTCTTCTGAACCGACCTGCGGATGCCTTGGTCTTTGCTGGTGGCTCGCATAAGCAAACCCATAGCGGCCCCGGTCGCAAATGAAATAGCCGTTTACCATTTCATTGAAATCAGCCTCTTGCCGCAGCACCTCACGATAGCGTGCGCCTGCCACGGTATTGCATCCGAGCGAACAGTGAATGCATAGAGTAGGTGAGCGATCGAGATCCCAGCGTCTCGCCCGGTAGCGTGCCGGCTTATCGGTATAAACCCCGGTGGGGCAGACATCTACAAGATTGCCGGAAAAGGGGCTTTCCAGACTACCATCGGTAAATCTGCCGTAGTAGACTTTGTTGGCTATCTGCATGACCCCGAGATCCCTGTAACCCGTAAATTCCTGATAGAATCGAACACAACGATAACATTGAATGCAGCGATTCATCTCATGTTGAATCAATTCCCCCAGATATTGGTCTCTGTAGGTCCTTTTTTTGCCCGGAAAGCGCCTGATCCCGTGGCCGCCCGAAACGGTCATATCCTGAAGCAGACAATTCCCTCCTTCATCACACACCGGGCAGTCGTGAGGATGGTTCATCATCAGCCATTCGATTACGTGCTTTCGGAAATCCACCGCTTCTTCATCGGTGGTCGAGACCACCATGCCGTCCTGCGCATCGATCATGCAGCTCATTTGCACGCCTTTGAACTGTCCTTCTAAGAATTTCACCGCGCACATGCGGCAGGCACCGACAGATCCCAGTGCCTTGTGATAGCAGAAGCGCGGAATGATAATGCCCAGCCTTTCAGCAGCTTCAATAACCTTCGTTCCCGCGGGAACTTCAATTTCAAGATCGTCAATGATCAACTTAGGCATAAACTTCTCGTATTCTTTCCATATTTTTTTACAATCTGAACCTGCATCTTATAAACTCAGTTTTTCCTCTGCCCTCTGCCCTCCATCACTTAAACGGACACTTCTTCTGGCTTATGTGTTCTCGTACTTCATCTTCAAAAAACGTCAACAGACTCTCTATCGGTCCTGCCGCCCCGGGCGCCAATGCACAATATGCATTCCAGAAGTGTTTGCTCATGGTGCGAATCATGGGGATAAACTCTTCCCTGCCCTCTCCGTTTTCTATGCGCCACAACAAATCGCGAACATAGGGCAAACCTTCCCGGCAGGGTGTGCACCAGCCGCACGATTCCCGCGCGAAGAACTCTGTCAAATTCAAAGTAGCAGCCACCAGACAGGTTTTATGATCGAACACCATAATGGCAGCTGTGCCGAGCCGGTGATCCACTTCGCTCAGTGTGTCGAAATCCATTTGGATATCGTAATGTTCAGGAGTCATATAACGAGTGGAGGCGCCTCCCGGGAGGCACGCCTTGAATTCGGAACCCAGCCTCATTCCCTGGCAGTGCTCTTCGATAATTTCACTCAGACGAACCCCGATTGGCAGTTCAACACAGCACGGATTGTTTACCTTTCCGCTGATGCAATAGAGTTTTGTCCCGGAACCCGATTCCGTTAATGCAAGGCTCTTGAACCAGTCGGGACCGTTTCGAATGATGTGCGGAACGAAGGCCAGAGTTTCCACGTTGTTCACAACGGTCGGCTGTTCCCAGAGTCCTTTGACGGTGGGATAGGGTGGAGGTTTGATGGGATTGGGCCGTTTGCCCATTATGGCATTCAAAATAGCTGTCCCTTCGCCGCATATGTAGCGACCGCCGCTGCGGTGAACTACAATATCGAAAGAAAAGTCGCTGCCTAAAATATTGTCGCCCAAGTAGCCCGCTTGCCTCGCGTTCTCTAATTCCCTATCCAGGATGACGGCGCTGGTCTCATAGGACGGTCGAATGAAGAAAAATCCCTTCTCGGCTGAGACCGCATAAGCAGCTATGATAATGCCCTCGATGACAGTGTGCGGATCTGCATGAATAAGTACACGATCCTTGAATGTCCCCGGCTCCATTTCATCTGAGTTGACCACAATGTATCTTGGAAACGGCGCATCGTCCGGGACCAGCGACCACTTCTTACCCGCGGGAAAGCCTGCCCCGCCGCGGCCCCGAAGCTGCGCCTCTGTGACCCGTTCAATCACCTGCTTGGGTGTTTTACCGCGAATTATTCGTTCCAGCGCCTGGTAGCCACCACTCTGGCGGTATTCATCCAGTGTAACAATGCGCCTGGGTTTTCGATTCTGAAATAAAACCTGAGGATATTCACCCATCTGCTAATCCGAAATAGAAGTCTTTGACTGGTCGACCAATGTTTGCAGAATTCTGTCAATTTTTTCCGTAGTCAAGTAACCGTACACAGTACGGTTGATCATCATGGCGGGTGCTCGGTCGCAGTACCCTATGCAGCAGACCGGGAGCAGCGTGAACAAACCATCGTCGGTCGTGCCGCCCATTTCTACCTTCAGACGCGACCTAAGATAGTCGAGAATCGATTGATAGCCGTCCAACCAGCACATAGCACTGTCACAAACGCGAATCACATGCCTGCCGACCGGTTCGCGCAAAATGAAATTGTAAAAGGTGGCAATTTCTTCCAGTTCTACCGGTGACATGCTAAGCAGTTCTGCCGCTTCGATCATGGCTTCATCACTCATGTAGCCAAAATTCCGTTGGATCGCATACATCACGTCAATCGCTTTTTCGCGGGGGTTTTCTACTTGTGCTATTTCTTTTACAAACTGTTCTCTAATTTCTTCCGGCAACATAATCTTTAAGTCCTATCGATCGACATCGGGCATGATGAAATCAATGGAACCGATAATGGCCTCAAAATCTGCTATGCTTCTGCCCATGGCCATCAACGGCATGGCTTGAAGATTGGCGAAGGCAGGAGTTCTTATCCGCATTCTATAGGCCATGTTAAGCCCGTCGCTCACAACATAGTAACCTTGCTCGCCTCGAGCAATTTCAACGGCATGGTAGGCTTCGCCTTTAGGAATTTTGGGGCCGCGGGTGGAGTTAATGAAGTGGTGGATGAGACTTTCAATGTCATTCAAGGTATCTTCCTTCTGTGGAAGCGAATAACGGTAGTCATCCGAAATGTACCGGCCGGGGGGCATTTGTGCTGCAGCCTGCTCAATTATTCGCAGGCTCTGTCGCATCTCCTCGATTCGTACCGCATATCGGGCGTAACAATCTCCCCCCGGTGCAGTCGGAATGTCAAAATCAAACGCTTGATAAGCCGAATAAGGGATTTTTTTTCGCAAGTCCCATTCCAACCCGCAGGCTCTTAGGTTCGGACCCGTCACACCCCAATCCATTGCGTCCGCAAGAGATATGTAGCCGACTCCTTCAGTCCGTGCTTTGAAGATAGGATTGCGATTAAATAGAGTTTCATACTCTTTGATCCTGGCCGGGAAAATCTTGGCGAACTGATCGATGGGTTCTTTCCAACCCGGCGGTAAGTCGGCCGCAACACCACCGACACGGAACCAGGACGGGTGAAGGCGCCCACCGGTGATGTGCTCGATGATGTCGAGCACCATTTCACGCTCCCGGAAGGTGTAAAAAGTGGCACTCATCATACCGATATCGTGTGTGAAGGTACCGAGCCACAACAGGTGATTACTCAGTCTGAACAATTCCGCCAGCATCACTCGAATGAACCGAGCGCGATCCGGCACCTTGAGCCCGGTCAACGTCTCAACCGAGCTGAGATAGGCCAAATTATTGGCAACTCCGCTCAGATAATCCACCCGGTCCGTGTATGGTATAAACTGATGCCACGATTGCCTCTCTCCGATTTTTTCAGCTGCGCGGTGATGATAACCGATGTCTATATCCATATCGGCAATTTCCTCACCCCTCAAGGCAAGAATGAAACGAATCACACCATGGGTCCCAAAGTGGTGCGGTCCGTAGTTCAAGATAAACTCATACTCCCCTTCCTTACCTTTAAAATGCTCGGCGGCATCGAGAGGTTGGTGCCTGCGGGCGTCTTCATAGGTGTAAGGAGGCATATCCGTCGCCCGGCCCGGATGAGTCTTGCGCAACGGATGACCTTGCCAATCATGAGGCATCAGGATACGCCGTAAATTAGGGTGACCGTCAAAGCGGATACCGAACATGTCATAGGTTTCCCGTTCATACCAGTTGGCCGAAGGCCATATGTCCGTAATCGATTCTGTAACCGGATCTTCACCATAGAGTGGAACTTTCAGTCGCAGGCGGCTGGCATCCTCGAAGGCTAATAAATGGTAAACCATTGTGTAATCGGGATAGGGCGCTTCCGCAGATGAGCGGGGCAGAGAACCCTCTATTCCCGAATTGGTAAAATCACGATGAGGTTGTTGTCTATCTTGACGGGCTGACTCATCGATGGCGGATAGATCATCCAATCGCAAAAATTTCGGAGTAGCTTTTGTTTTCAGGAACCTCAAAACATCTTTCAAACGATTCTCTTCAACGTACAGAGTCAGCATGTCCGAAGTGTGAGGCACTTGCTTGATATCGTTTCCGAACCTAGCTCTCAAAACCTTCAGCAGCGATCGGTCCGATTCACTGATTTCAATTCGATGAGCCGGAGGGGTCCACATCACGTTCGAGCGGCTTCCCCAAAATCCTGGAGGAATAACCGAATCGCCTCTGAAGGGTGTATTTTCATAGCCTGGCCCTCTGGTATCTCTGGATTTGGTCTCGCCGGGAACCAAAATAGGCTTGATTGTCCCTTGTGTCCCCCCGCTCAGATGAAAAACCGGTCGCGAAGGCCTCTCTTCGTTAATGATCTTGTGCTGCAGCATGACTAAGCCTTGCAGCAGGGCTTCGGGGCGCGGAGGGCATCCCGGCACATAGACATCCACAGGCAAAATTTGGTCCACTCCCTGAACAACGCTGTAGGCGTCATACATACCTCCACAGTTGGAGCATGACCCCATCGACATGACCCATTTGGGCTCTGACATTTGCTCGTAAAGCCTCAACAGAGGAGGCGTCATTTTTTTGAAGATGGTTCCGGAAGTGATCAGTAGATCTGCCTGCCGAGGAGAACCGCGAAACACCTCCGACCCAAACCTGGCCAGGTCGTAGCGAGCCGTAAACACGGTCGACATTTCAATGAAACAGCAGGACAAACCGAAGAAGAACGGCCAAATACTGTATTTCCTGGCCCAGTTGAACATAGTGTCGGTCAAGGTAAGCGCAAAGATCTCACCGGTGTTTATTTCTTCCTGGCTGAAGGTCCCCACTCAAGTCCTCCCTTGATCCATATGTAAAACAAGCTGATGAGTAAGATGATGATAAAAAACGAAATCCGCAGCCAGCCCAACCATCCCAGGCGGTCAAAAGCCACTGCCCAAGAGAAAATAAACGCTGCTTCGACATCGAATATGAGGAAAAAGGTTGCGACCAGATAGAACGGGACCGGATAGCTGAAACGTGCAGATCCTGTGGGTATAACTCCGCTCTCATAAGGTCTTAGTTTCTCGGGAGTCTCATTTTTCGTACCAAGCCAACTGGTCAGGAAAAGAACGACCCCCATCAAAACCAACACAATGAACGTGAAAACGCCCAAGGCAAACAGATTGGGTTGCCAAGGCGACAGAGCTTCTGCTATGGATTGAGGTCCAGGTCCCATAAATCAACCTTAGTGCCAAAGTTATTTTTGGGTTTTAATCACGGAGAAAGACAACCAATTTTACTGTCTTCAAAACATTGAGTGGTGCCGTAGAAAATTTCCACGTACTTTCTTGCTTTTCATTTTCACTACTTTCAGCCGGCTCAATCGTTTCCATCAGGTTTATAAATCGAACTAAAGTACGTTTATTTTTTCCTTTAATTTATACTGTCAATCCGAAACCCTTGAACATCATATTCCCAGGCTGAATCTGATAAAGAATTTAAGGACCTCAGGTAGAAAGTCAAGGATAGTATTGATGCACAACTCTGAATCAACAGATACTTGACTCCTGACGTGATATGGATAGTCTTATGTTCCGTGTGCTTTAACCGCTTCCAACAGTTTGACGCGAGACCGGGAGCCAAATTATGGCAGAAGAAAAGTGTGACACGAAGATTATAGAACAAGAGGCCTTCACCGGGACTCATAAAGACCCGTTGCTCAACATACTTCACATGATCATCCGGCAGGCAGTCCGGGCACTGGCTGTCTTGATGGTCTTCGTCATCATATGGGGCATTTGGGATGTCGTTTACGTGCTGTACAGGCAACTTTTGGAGCCGCCTTTTCTTCTGCTGAATATCAGCGATATTTTGGCCACATTTGGAGCATTCATGGCAGTGCTCATAGCAATTGAAATATTTCTGAATATCGCGCTCTACCTGCGAGAAGATGTCATACACGTGAAACTCGTGGTTGCAACCGCCCTAATGGCGATCGCAAGAAAAGTCATTATTTTTGATTTCAAAACACTGGGATTTGAGTACGTCTGGGCAACGGCCGGAGTTCTTCTGGCTTTGGGAATCACATACTTTCTGATATCCAAAGAAACTCAGGTGGCCTTCTTCCGTCCACTCCGTCCCAGCAATCTCCCGGAAAATGAAGCGCAACAGGCGAAACTCTCTGAATGAATGATATTCTGCATGCCCCTCTTTTAATCGACATCCCACAACTGGCAAGGGTGCAGAAGAATCTTATCAGTAAATCCAAAGTCCCATTTCCTAAATGGGGGAACTCTACCGGAGGATTTATTTCCGCCCAACTTTAACAGGTTCATCCGAGGATCGATCCTATTTCGAAAGGCTATCAGAACATACTGAGCCGTCTTGAGCTTTTCGAGAGGTTGAAAAAAAATGAAAGAGTCCTTCCTGGAGCAACTGTCCAAACCTCAACCTGACCCCGGGGGAGGTGCAGTCGCCGCCTACGGGGCGGCACTCGGCCTTGCTTTGCTGGAAAAAGTCGTACGGCTCGAACTCGGACGTCGTCGAAGCGCCACGGAATTGCACCGTCCGTGGCACTCAATGATTGCAGAAATTCAAGATCTGACCGGCGATTTTTCAAGACTGCTTAAAGGTGACATTGAGGCCTACAAACAACTTGTCGTGGCACGTAGCCGCGGCAACGAGGATCTGCTCTCGGATGCGATTGCCCGGGCCATAGATTGCCCCATGGAAATCATGCTGAAAGTTCGGCAGGTGTTGATATTGACCTGTAAAGTTGTAGAGTTGTGCAAACAACATTTGGTGGCAGACTTGTGGGTTGCCGTCGAATTTTTGGAAGCAGCATTGCGAGGAGCCCACCACATAGCAAGTGCGAATGTTCCTATGATAACAAACGCCACTGAACGAGAGACATTTCAATTCCGTCTTTCCAAAGAACTTGATTCCGGTATGCAGATTGCCGAGAAGGCTTCAGGGGAACTGCTGAAGCGCCTCTCGAACCGGTATTAATGCAGTTGGATGTAAGTCTCCAATCCGTTATTTCTTGTCGATTACGTGCGTTACGTAGTCATAGAGTTCCATTGCCTGTTCTTTGCTGACAGCGGATTCAGGAAAAGCCGGCATAGGAGCCACAGGTGACCGAATCCAGGACAGGAATGTATTGAAATCAGATAGTTTTGGAGAACCTTGAACGGGCTTGTTCGCATCGATCACGTTACCTCCGTTAGGATGACACCCGTTGCAGTTGGTCTCGTAGAGTTTCGCGCCAGCTTGGTACTGTTTTTCGGGCTGGCTTTTTCCTGCGAACACTATCACCCCTCCAAAATATCCCAAACCAGTTACCGTTAAAAAGCAGGCAGCGTAAATGGTTACTATCAGCTTACCCGGAGGTTCATCGCGCCGCGCCAGTAAAATTCCCGCAAGCAGCAACACAAACAGCACTGCAGCCAATATCATTTTCACTTTAAAAGCAAAAAGCCAAGCCCCTTGGTAGAAATGCTGCCAGTCCATCAGGCCGAAAAGCACCGTGGGGAACCAAAAAAACAGGGCGAGTATCAGGCAGTTGTGGGCGGTCCGAAACAGTCCCGCGCGATGCAGCAAAATTGCGCCTAAACAAAACACAAACGCGCCTACAACAAGGCCTATCGGCATATGAGCCTGGGTGGGATGTACCGGATGCGGGTAGCCGAGGCTGTTAAGAAATGCATAGAAAGCGTTGATCCACGAATCAATCATACTGGGTATCCTTTATTGTTGGGAGGATATTTCGATCCCCTAGAATGCCACCCAAACCAGGAAATAGAGAGTGTTGTTGTCGGAAGCATCTCTTCCGAATCCATCATAATTCGAACTCGAGCCGTTGAACTTATCGTAAATCACATACTGAAGTGCAAACTTGCATCTTTCCCAGGGCAGGTAGTTCGCCTGCAAAAGGAATCCGTTGCTGTCAGGATTGCCGTTTCGGCTCCCATCGACAGGATCGGGCGAATACAACAGTGAATCGCTGTCTCCCGTAGTTTGAAAATACCCAACTGTTCCACCGAACGTACCGATCTGGCTCAGGTAATAATAATTTAGATTGAATCGAAATGTGTCTAAGCTGTCAGAAGAATTGGAAGCATCGCCAAGAGTATAACTGGCATCCCAGTCCTGGTTTTCATGAATCCAGGTCGTTTCGGCGGTGAAAACATGTTTTCCCTTAAGATACTGATACTCTGCATCCAGTGCCACATCCCAGAACTGATCGGTCGGCCCGCTGCTTGATCCACCGGGAAAAACATTGGCGAACAGCCCATAGGTACCAAGTTCAAAATAGTGGCTACCCCACTGGTGCTGTAAAGCTAATCGCCAATAGGGAACAGCACCGTCCGTCACAGTGTCCGTTTCGGTGCCGGCTCCCAAGAATTCGGTAACGCCTTTTAAGGCAGTGCGGTAGACCCCTGCCTGCGCATAGATCCAATTATTCCAAAACCCGTAGAGTCCAACTCCCCCCACTTGCTGGCTTAGGCCGCCATCTATCAGAGTACCCGCAGCCGGAGTCGGGGCAACACCAGATGAAGCATAGGGGAATCCCCAAGCCGGTGTGCTGTTCCAAACATCCTCCACGGTCGGAGCGTTGTTTACGGTAAGACCATAAATCAGTTTTTTCCCTGCCAGATCCAGACTGTCTGCAAAACGAACATCCGTATTATCCAAAAAAACCTGCTCCGCCACACCATCGTAAGTCCCCTGCACCAGCCCCCCTATTTTCCAAAAGATCTTGCCTCCGTAAAAAGCGCTGAGTTGCTGCGGCAGGCTTACATTGTTATTGCCGGCTGAAGTGAAATTTGAAGACCATACATTGTCGACTGTATCAGAAGGCTGTGCACGATTGGTATGGGTGAAAGAGCCCTGAAACATTCCCGCGATTGGAGGGGGAAACTGATAAGGCTTATCGCTTCTGCTGATCACGAATCCGCTTAGCTTGAAAACCCTACCAAAGGGCCTCAACTCTGGAAACACCGTGTGGCAGGCCGAGCACGACATCCCGGTCTGGCGTGCAAAACTGGGCACTGCAAAGGCGTCATTAGGCGAAAAAAAAGAAACCGTCACGATGATAGCCACCAAAAGCACATTTTTTGTATAATCTTGCAGCGTCATTTCCCCCCTCCCTTAAAGGCCTGACAGTTAGACACACATGACCCCGTGCTTTTGGAAAGTATCTGTTTTCATTGGCATTACAATTTACCAGCAACAACAGGGAGTCAGCAATTTGGTCCCCCCCTTTTCCAAAGGGGGGTTAGGGGGGATTTCTCAACCTGCTGATTCTTAATTAAAATCCCCCTAATCCCCCTTTGCGAAAGGGGGACTTTCAATACCCACGGGGTCATGTGTGTCCAACTAACAGCCTAAAGTCCCGTGACGGTCCGGTCGAATTACGAACTACCGCAAGATCTAAATCGGGCACCACTAAATCAGAGCAATCGGCCTTACCGTAGAGTAATTGCATACTACTTAAAAGTTTTGGTCATGTAGTCAATGATCGCCTTTATTTGATCGTCGGATAGATTGCTAAACGCAGGCATTGGACCATGCCCGTCCTTAATTGTATGGGTGATCAGCTGATCGAGATTTTCCTGTTGCCAGAACGGAGCCTTGGTAAAATCTACGGGGGCTGGGCTCAATGTTGATGCGGCCGGGCCGTTCCCTTTCCCTTGCATCCCATGGCAGAGTGTGCAATTGCTGTCATAAAGGCTCTTTCCCTCTTCTAACTCGTCACTTCTCGCTTTCGGAGCCAAGAGAAATACGGACAGTAAAAACATGATACAAATCGAAATAACAAAGCTTTTACTCATGACATGGTCTCCTCTTTCATTCTCTTTGCAAAGTTTCTGTAGTTGATAAGGAATTTAGATATTCATGATCTCACAGCGGTGATAAAAGCCAATTTTAAGCAGCACTTACAATTTGAAACTAAACCGCTTTTCAAGGTTGTCAATTGTCAAACTGGAATCTCATTTAATCGTATTCGGCAAGCGTTTACGGTCGACGGCAATTAGACAAATTCAGTCCACCGCTTGCGAGAAAAGCAATAGTGATTATCAAATCAATGAATATTATCGAAAAAAGGTAAGGGTTCATTCCTTCTCGATACCAACATCATTACTTCACTCCAAGCAGAGGCACCAGGACGACCCCCATAAAATCCTGCAGGAAATGCATGATTATAGGTGCAACCAGGCTCTTTCTCCAAATGTAGACAATGGCAAATCCCAATCCTAGGACACCCACAGTCACCATGCCTGAAGCTCCCTCGTAGCCGTGCCCCAAAGAGAAAATGACCGCCGACAAGATCGCTGCCGACGTGTTGCCGAGATTGAGACCTCGAAAGCGCAACAGCAGGTAGCCGCGAAAAATGGTCTCCTCGGCTATGGCTACAATCACAACCATGACCAGAGCTAAGAGAATTTGACCCCATCCTCCGATAGGCGAAAATAGCGACACCGCTTTTTGTGGAGCCGAAAAACCCGTTGCCTGAAGAACTCGATCGAGAAACGCTGCACCAAAAAATAAAGGCACAAACAGCCCAATACCCAGGCCGACCTCTTTCCAGACATGCTTGGAAGTCCACCCAAGCAAAGAAAACGATTCCCCATTGCGCCATAGAAAGAAAAGCACAAGGCTCACCAGGGCAATGTCATGTACAATGACCGAAACGGCTGTCAGAACGAATCCTACAGAGCCCTGCGATACAACGAACAACGAAAGGACCATCGATGGCACAATGAGCAAAAGAAATACCAACACTTCGTATAGCTTTTGTGTATAAGTGATTTCCATCGCAGCATCAGATATGTTTTCGGAATTGTACGACTCAACCATGTTCCTCTCCTCAAGGCACCAAGCTCCGACCACTTAAAACCCGTTTGAAAGTGGTTCAATGCTTTTAAAGCAAAACCGATCTCTCCCCAACCTTGGCTCCCGATTGATCCTTTCACCAAAGTTAATGAATTATTTTGAAGCTGCCATGCTTAAAAGTTTTTGCTATGGATCGGATCACCTCTCCTCCGGCGTCTCTGCCTCGACAGCCACGCAAGATATCGGGTTTTGCAGAGGAGCCAGGCAATGCTTACGTATTTAGTCACATGTATCTGTCAACAAAATGAGTCGCAAACAAGAAGAACCTGCAGGGTCCCTTGCAAAAATCCACTCACTTCGAACCGGTCTATACCGGACAGGGAAGCTGCCGTGCCCGACTGGTTGTATATTCTTTCTTCACTCTCGCTCATCATAGGTTTTGTTGCAATGTTCATAATATTGATCGACATTGCAGCGGGACATCGACAGCACATGTGGATCATGAATGCAGTGTGGCCGATCACCGCACTATATGCAGGTCCGCTTGCCCTGTGGGGATATTTTAAGGTGGGGCGGCATAGCTTTTCAATATTTCACCATTAAACCCATGCGTAACCTTTCTGCCGGTCGCGGTCTGATTGCTGCGGTAAAAGCAGATTTCTTTTCCTTAACTTCCTGGCAGGTGGGAATGTACGGTTGGATGGCTATCGCAACTTTTGGGATTTTCGGCCATGAAATCAGTAAAACGAGCCCCGTCTTCTGGTTCATGATGCAAATTGCCATGCTTACAGGATTTGTAACGGCCTACCCGACTAACTGGCGGCTTCTTAAAGCAGGAGTCAAAGAGGAAATGTAGTCCCACTGGAGAAGCCATAATGCCGGTAGCCACCTAAGAACCTAATTTCAGGACCTGATGCGGCAGAGCAGATGCCCGGACCAACTCCAGTAAATGAACATGGTGGGTGAAAAAGATAACTTGGGTCCTTTCCGCAAGTTCAGCCAACACCTTGAGAGTAGCCTCTGCTCTCTGATCGTCAAAATTGATCAGGATATCGTCGACGATGAGGGGCATTGATTCGTTATGATCCAAATATCTTTCAAGACTCGCAAGGCGCAGTGCAAGAAAAAGCTGATCCCGCGAGCCGTCACTCATGCCTTGCACGCCAACTCTTTCTGCCGTAGCGCGAACACCAAGAAGGATTGGCTCGTCCATTTCGTTAAAATCGGGTTGAAGTTCCACAAAAGATTGCAAGGTCAATTGCGAAAACAGCTCTTGCGCCCTTCTGAGAAGCGGATCCTGATTTTCTGCTCGATAGCGTTCGATTTCGCGGCTCAAAACAGTCGAGGCCAGCTTCAGACGGATATAGCGACTTGCATAATCGCGTATATCCGCCAAAATGGATTGAGCACGTTCAGCCGCTTCGGCCGCTTCGGCGCTCCCATCCATGAGTGATAATTGTGTTTTTTCCCTACCGATGTTTTCCAGAAGATCCGCCCGCATGGCTTCCATTTCCTCGCTTTGCTGAATCAGCGTTGCTATCTGAGCCGGCAAAGCATCCGCATTCACGGACTCGACTTCTGCGATGAGCTCACCCAGGCTGGAACCGCCGCTGTAATCCAGCAGTTGCCGCTCTAGAGACTTTAAGTCCTCCATGAGTCTTTGTGCCTTGAGAGAACGTTCTTCAATATCTTCCAGTTCACCATATTCCCGGCAATTCGCTTCCCGGCAAAGTTCCTTCAGCCTCATTTCAGATTCGCCAATGACGTCTCTAGCTTTACGGACAACTTCTTCCTTTTCTTTTCGTTGGTTTTGCAGCTCTGAAAGAGTCGCCGAATCCGTCAGAGCATCCTGAAGGCGCTTATGCAGTTCCGAAACGGCCTGTTCTGAAGGGAGCGCACCCAGATCCGGCGCAACTCTCTCAACCACCTTGGCTACGTCTTTTTCGAACTCCTCACCATCTCTAAAGATACCGTCAATTCGATGCTCGAGACCCACTATTTTGTCGACTTTCTTGACCATTTCTTCAACCTTGTCAAGAACAGCAGTGGCCTCTACAGGCGACGTCTTGCCCGACATCCCCAAATCCTTCACCGCAGAGGTCCATTGCTCCTGCCAGACTGTCTGTTCCCCTTCGACACTATTCAGGCTCTGTTTAGCTGCCAGTAGTTCTCCCGCCAACTCCTCAATAGCCTCCCGTAAGAGATTGTATTTTCTAGTCGTGTCATCGATCCTATCAATCAGCGTTTGGCCTCTGAAGATAAGAGATGCAAGCGTTTCATCCGACTCGGCAGGTTTTTCATCCAAACTTGCCAGACAATTGCTTAAGGCGGCTCTGTGCTCGTTTACTCTTCCCACCAAATTGTCAAAGCGTCTATGTTCCTCTCGTAATTTAATACTCTGTTGAACGAGCCTATCGTGTTTAACGACCCATGCGCGCATCTCTGCCGGCGTTAGTGCGGTCACATTTATCGCGCGCCACAGTTCAAGCCATTCCTGCGTCAGGCTTGTAATTTTCGCTTGCGCCTCGATTTCTCCATTTTCACCTTTCGTGAGGTCTTCATCACACCTCTTGGACTGCGATAGAAGATTAGCCATTTGCGCAACCCGGTCAGCTTCCCGGCGCAGACGGTCAGCTATGCGATCGGCTTTCCCCACGCTCTTTTCATAGGCTATGGCTAGTGGATTTTCGGCATCGAAAGCCCGCGCGGCCTCCGAATCATCATCTCCTTCCAGCCAGTCCCGCCGCACCAGAACCCAGCCCTGATCCCTTCTCTTTCGAGCATTTTCAAGATCCAGTTCAGTCGGCACAGGACCACTCAGCTGCAATTCTCTGAGTCTGACTTCCAGATCCGACTTTATTGCATGAACCTGCTT
Organism: uncultured delta proteobacterium; assembly: GCA_963781715.1. Lineage (GTDB taxonomy): Bacteria > Desulfobacterota > Syntrophobacteria > Syntrophobacterales > Syntrophobacteraceae > Desulfoferrobacter. Next base: position 323,502 of record CAWAGW010000010.1, on the reverse strand, counting down.
GATTCTCTCCTGAACACTTCGAAGATTCTTTGCCAGTTCACTAAATTCATAGTCAAATCGATTGATTGTTTCTGCAGAGGGAATTGGGATGGCTTCCAATTCCTCCAGTGTTCCCGACCAGTGCCCTAGTTTGCCCAGTTCCAGTTGCGCCTGCCTCTTTCCTGCCTCCAATTCGCCAGTTGATTTCTTCAACTCTTGCTCAATCTTTCCCTCCTGCAAAGCAAACGCAACCACAGAGCGAAGCTCTCCGCCACTTTTTGGAGCTTCCATGGCAGCCAGTTCTCTCTTTTTGGCAGCCAGTTTATTCTCACATTTCTTGACGTCCTGGTGAGCCCTCCGCAATCTTTCCAGGAAAGTCTCATGCCGGTTGCCTAGATCGCGGATTCTGGCTCGCTTCGCCGTTGAAAGTCGCAGGCTCTCAACTTCATCAAATGAGGCGTGAGGCTTCAGATCTTTCAATAAATTTTGAGCGTCGGAGGTAAGCACGATTTTCTCGCCCTGCAAACGCGGCAAATCTTTAAAAGCCTTCCGATGGCTCCCCAACCGCTCAACCAGGTGGGTGACAATTTCGGCTTCTTGCAGAAGCTTCTTCGGTATTGTTAGAGTTTCAGTCTTTTCTATGATCCTGGTCAGAGCTTCTGCTGTCGCCCGTTCGGTTTCTCTTGCCCTGTCGAGGTTCTGCACGGCCTCGCGACGTTTTTTGGAAAAAGTCGCAGGCAGTATTTTGATCTCTCCAAGCGCCCTAAGCTTAGACTCCAACTCCTTGCGCTCGGCGATCCGGGGAAGCGCTTTCTGCAAACGCTGCAACCTGTTCTTTTCTTTTTCGATCTCTCGGATTTCCTTTTCCAGTCGTTCTTTTTCAGATAAGGCTCTCCGCAAAGCCTGATCGTGCTCGGCCCACTCGCGACTGGAAAGAGACGCCCGCTGGACGGCCTGTTTGGCATCCCGATATGCACTCAGGCTGGTGGGAATTAACTGAGTTTTCCCTCTTGGAAGAAAAAGTTTTGCTGCTTCTTCTTCAAGCCCCTTCATCACCTCGCGTATGTTTGTTCTTCCCATACCCGCAGCAAAAAGGCTCTCTCCGATCGCCCCACCCCCTCGGAGGATTTGTTCCCCCCCTCGGATGAGCACCTCATGATCCAGGCCGAACATTGTCGAAAAGAACTCCTCCTCGGCACCATTCAAATACTTATTCAAGGAAGATTCAGGAATGGGCCGGCCGGTTCTATTCAGGAGCGTGTCCTTTCTCCCTTTACGGCGCACGAAATAGAGTTCTTCGCCATCGGAATGTCTGATGAGGGCAGCGATGCGGAGATTTTGATTATCATGCAGGAAATTATCTGCAGTTCGGACGGGTATGCCATAAAATAAAGCTGTGAGAGCACGCAATGAAGCACTCTTACCGGCTTCATTCGGCCCATATATGATGTGCATTCCATCGTCGTTCTTCGACAGATCCAGACTCGAATCCGTGAAGGGACCAAAAGCCGTAAGGTGCAATTCGAGAATTCTCATTTTGAGACCTGAGCCTTAAACATTCAATAGTCTCCAACCCAGCCCGTTGGTTCCTTTCCCCCTCAAGTGGGAGAGGGAACTTCCTGCAGCGCAGGGCTTTAGCCCTGCTGCAGGCGCGACAAAAACAGGCAGAAATCCCGGCACCACACTAAAAGAGAATTCCCGGCTGGAGCTAATTAGAACCATGATGGGAGAGGAGTCTCCCAATCAAAATCTGTTTGACATCCTCGATAATCGCGCGATGCTCATCAGGGTCGTCAAGATCGATGGCCTGCTCACCGAAGTGAAGCTCAGGTGGAAGCTTTCGCCTGAACTCTGATAACTCATCAAATATAGATAAAGACTCCTCATCATTTGCACCGAGTCGCTGAATTGAGCGGAGCAGACCGCCTACGGCATCCTCACGTGTAAGCATTTCATCCAGGCTGGTGCGGGAACCGGTTTGAATCTCAATTTTTTCAATCCATAGATTGCCGCCGCTGAAATCCGTTGCCGACATTCTTATCTCATTGACCCAGCGTTCGGTATTCAGCATCAGTCCGGAATGCGCCCGACAATGGCCAACAATCAGCAAGCGAACGGCTAACAGGCGTCCATCACTTTGGTCCAGTTGTTCTTTCACCCATGAGACAAACATTTCAACCACTTCTTCGGGGCTGAGTGCGCCTGTCACATCTAGCTGCACAACAGACCATCGCACTACATCCAGATCGCGGTGTTCGACTGTGGCTATTTGACCTTCTTGAACTATAACCAAAGTGCATCCTTTGGCTCCAGTCTCCCGGATGTGTCGTCCCTGAATATTACCGGGGAAGATAATCAACGGATCTTCACACAGAACTTCACGCTTATGGACATGCCCCAATGCCCAGTAATCGTAGCCCTTGGTTATGAGACCATCAATCGTACAGGGAGCATAGGGTTCATGCCCTTCACGACCATTCACGCTCGTGTGCAGCATGCCAATATTGAAAAATCCGGATGCAGCCGGAGGGTATGCGATGGAAAGATCTTCGGTCACTGCCGCCTTCGAGAATCCCTGGCCATGGACGGCCACGCCAAGGTGATCGATGGTCACCGTCTGAGGCCTCTTTGAAGACAGTCGCACAACATTATCCGGCATTCTCAGCTGCCGGCTTATTTGACTGCCGGCATCGTGGTTTCCAGCAACGATAAAGACCTTAATACCGGCCTCTCGCAATCTTGACATTTCAGAAGCGAAAAACAATCCGGTGTTATAGTCTTTCCAATCGCCATCGTAAAGATCACCAGCGATCAGCAAGAAATCGGCCTGTTCGGCTAAGGTCAAATCTACCAGGTTTTTGAGAGCCTGCCGGGTGGCTCTGCGTATTCTCTCAACCGGCGCACCTTCATAGCGCGCAAGGCCGCGCAATGGACTGTCCAGATGTATGTCAGCGGCATGCACGAATTTAAACATATAAGCCTCGTCCTATCATCTATTCCCCAAACCAGTTCACCTGCAAAGGATTGCGCGCCGGCATTCGATAGTAACTAAAATGGGGAAATCCTACCATCATCATGCCGGTAATCAAACGATCTTTCGGAATATTCAGAAAACCTGGCAAAGCCTGGTATTGCTGTGCACAAATTTGGGCAAAGCCAGCCCAACAGGTTCCCAGCCCGAAGGGTGGTCGCATACAACTCTACATACTCAAGAGCGAGATAGGTACTCACTTGGGCGGCCCGTAATTGTTCGGGAGCAGTCGCCACGATGAGTTGTGGAGCTTTTCGTAAAATCCGATCCTCGCCTCGCTCATGAGCTTTAATAATTCCGGGCATGTGTAATCGATTGGCCAGCTCTGATTGAGTTCGAACCATTTCGGCCATCCAGTCCAGCACAATTTCGCAAATTCGCTGGAGAGCCTTCGGCTCCTCGACAACAATATATGCAACCCCTTGGGAGTTGTGCCCGGACGGGGCGTAACGGGCTGCCTCAAGCAGCTCCAGAGTAAGCTCCCGAGGCACCGGATCTTGTTTGTAGCAGCGAACCGAACGGCGTGATCTCAGAAATTCAAGTGCCGTTTTCTTGTCAATAACCGGGAAGCAATTAAGTTGTGGCTGTTCGGCAAGTGGATTTCTGACATTGTCCAGGGCTCCATGTGGACAGGCCGCCACACAATGACCGCAAGCGATGCAGAATTGAGTCATGCCCGGGCGGACTTCCGGTCCTTTGTCTTTATCAAGAACAAGAATGCCCAGTGGGCAAACTTCCACACAAATGCCCTCTTTCTCACATTTTCGCTGTTCAACTTTTATTAGCGCCATTCTAGGATCATCCTTTCGAGTAATGATTATAGTCCTGTGTCTATCCGGAAACCGCCTTTTAATGTAGCGTAGCCCTTTAGGGCTGCAATTCGAGTCACGCCCAGGCAAGGCTAAAGCCCTGCGCTACGTTTAAGATGGGGTTTCCGGATGGAAGCTCGACTAAATTTAGCGATATCATCGGCAACCATCTGTCAAGCCGGCCAATTTTATTCAGAGGACCAACTACGATTTAAAGTTATCAACATTGAGTCATTGTGTGAATGGAAAAAACTGCCAAAAATGGCTATAATGTAAGCTGAAGATTCAACATAGAGAGGAACAGGTGATGGATCAGCACGCTCAGGGGCTACCGCAGGATAACAGCAAAGATTCCGAAAATAATCTCACCGAATGCGGTTTAAACCCTCCACATAACCAATCCTGTGATCATCATCACATCGATATTGAAGATACCAGCGGTTCGCGGCTGTTGATGACTCTGGTTTTGAATCTTTTCATCCCGGTAGTCCAGGTCATCGGCGGGATGTATGCCCACAGTATGGCCCTGATATCTGATGCGGCGCATAACTTCAGCGATTTCACCGCCGTTTTGATCGCTTATGTTGCCAATCGAATCGGTAAAAAAGGGGCTTCAGTCCGCAATACATTCGGATATCGGCGAACGGAAATCCTGGCCGCTGTAATTAATGTTGCTCTGTTGCTTGGCGCTTCGTCCTTTATCGTCTATGAGGCCATACACCGTTTGAACCATCCGCAGGCGGTGCTGGGAAGAATTGTAGTTCTGGTTGCGGGCATAGGAGTCATCGGCAATGGTCTGTCAGCCTGGCTGCTGCACCGGGATGCAGGTCATAACCTGAATGTCAGGGGTGCATTTTTGCATATGCTTGGCGACCTTCTCACGTCGGTTGTGGTTGTCATAAATGGTATCATACTCATCTATAAGCCCTGGTACTGGTTGGACCCCATTCTGTCGGTCCTCATCGCCTTTTTTATCCTGAAGAACTGCTGGACAATTTTAAGGGAAGCTACCTGCATTTTGATGAATGCAACGCCCAACGGTGTGGACATCCCCAAGATAAAGGAATATTTGGAACATATGCCGGAAATTGAAGGGGTCCACTACCTGCACGCCTGGAATGTATGCTCCTCGAGTATTGCTTTTTCCTGCCATGTTGTGGTACCAGACCAACCGTTGAGTAAAATTGATGAGGTATCCGAGAGAATCCGCCGAGGCTTGCTCGCGCGTTTTGGAATCGACCATCCCATCCTGCAGTTTGAAACCATGCCTTGCGGAGAGGGAGGAATGCTTTGCGAAATGTCATGCGGAAACGGAACTCCGTCTTCGTAGCTCCTGGGGGCCTGACCGATCAGCTGCCAATGAGCTAACGCTGCGGTTCCACTGAACTTCTAGCCATAATTTAACGTTGAAGAAGCAATGCGGGCACGGGGATGAAGGAAACACTCAAGTCTTTGTTTTTTTGGGCGAGGATAGCACTCGGTTTGATTTTTCTTTACGCCAGTGTGGACAAAATCTATCATCCGACAGAATTTGCACAGGTAATCTTCAATTATCAGATTCTGCCCGATGCTCTCATAAATATTGCCGCCATTGTCTTGCCCTGGCTCGAACTGATTCTGGGACTACTTCTGATCACGGGAATATGGCTGCCGGGCGCCATTGTTCTCTCAAATCTTTTGCTGCTGACTTTTTTTGGTACTCTGATCTTCAATACGGTCAGGGGTGTCAACGTTCACTGCGGATGCTTCACAACCTCTGCCGAAGGGACCCCCGCAACCACATGGTATCTCGTTCGAGACGCCGGCTTCCTTATCCTGGGCGGTTATCTCCTCTACCGAATGACCGCAGTTTCCAGACAAAAAGCAAAGTATAAAGGATAGTTTTTTGCACAACGCATTATTTTTTGAGGGTGTCGCTGTGCTACCAGGAGCCTGCCCGAGGGCTGTCATTTCGAGCCGAAGGCAAACCGGATGTCAGACCATTAAACCTCGTCAATCACTTTCCCATCCGCCCCGACCAAACTAATATAAAACTCTTTTCCCCCAAGCAAATGCGTAGAGCAGCTCAGGCAGGGGTCAAATGCTCTAATGACCGCTTGTATTCGGTTGATAGCCGGGTCGTCTAGTCTGTCCCCGTTGATAAAGCGTTTTGCAACCTGCAGCAGTCCTCGATTCATAGCAAGGTTATTGTTGCCGGTAGCAACGATCATGTTGGCCCAGGTCAGCAAACCGTATTCATCCACCTTGTAATGATGGAAGAGCGTACCGCGCGGCGCCTCGACAACGCCTATGCCTTCGCTGTAGTTGGGCTGGGCGAATGCTCTTATGCGCGTGCTCAAGATGTCCGAATCATTGAGCAGCAGTTCGAGAGTCTCAATGGAATAGAGGATCTCTATGAGTCGAGCGTAATGGTTGTAAAACGAGCTCAATATCGGACCACGCTCCAAGCTGCGGAACTCAGCCCATTCCTGGTCGGCAAGAGGTGTTCCGCAACCGTTGCACACATTCAACCGAGCTGCAGGCCCGACTCGGTAGATGCCTTCCGGATAACCGAGTGGTTTGTAGTAGGGCGACTTCAGATAGGAATATTTTTCAACAGCTTCTCCGATATAGTCCTGGTAGTGAACTGGATCGATTTGATCCGCGACTATATTTCCTTTAGCATCGATGAACCTGAGTCTACCGTCCACATGCTCCAGGTTGCCGTCAGCGTCGACCAACCCCATAAAATAGGTCGGGAAGTTGGCAAAAGTCCGTATCTCTTCCCGGTAGTTTTCCAGGGACTGCTTGAACAACACCAAGGTGCGCTGGATGATATCCAGGGCTTCGGGAACTAAAGCCTGCATGCTCTCGCGGTGCTCGGGAGTGAGCGGCGCATTGACCCCTCCCGGAACCACCCAGGCTGGATGAATGCGCTTGCCGGCAAACCATTCAATGACTTGCTGTCCGATTTGGCGTAGACGGATGCCATCTCGTGCCAAAGCTGGATATTTTTCAAATACTCCTAAAATGTTCCTTTTTGAAGGATCGGAATCCATTCCGAGCAGAAGGTCCGGCGAGGAAAGGTAAAAAAAACTCAGTGCATGGGACTGGATGAATTCCCCGCAGTTCAAAAGTCGTCTCAGCTTTACAGCGGTCTCAGGCACCTGCACACCCAATATCTCGTCACAGGCTTTCACCGACGCAAGGGAATGGCTTATGGGACAAATGCCGCAAATTCTTTCCACCAAAGACGGCATTTCTGTATAAGGCCTACCTTCGCAAAATTTTTCAAATCCTCTGAACTGGGTTACATGCAGTCTGGCATCAGCCACCCTGCCTTCGTCATCCAGGGTTATGGTGATTTTGCCATGCCCCTCAATGCGGCTGACCGGCTCTATAACGACTTGCTGACCCATGACAAACCTCCTCCAAAACCCGCTCAAGCGCCGAAACGGCTCTTGCCGGTAAGATCCGGGATGCGCCCTTGCAGCAATTCGGAAAGCAAGAAAAAAATGGCATCCGCGGGCGGCGGACAACCGGGAAGAAAAACGTCAACATCGACATACTCATGAACCGGGCGCACGTGCGGCATGAGAGAAGGAATCCCAACACTGGGAATCTGTCCATGACACGAAACGTTTTCCTCATACGCCCGTTTCAGCACATCTTCGACTTTAAATTCGTTGCGCATGGCGGGCACATTGGAAGTCACCGCACAATCGCCAAAGGAAACGAGGATTTTGCTCCGTTCTCGAATCAGACGAACTTTATGCACATCTTCATCACTGCTGACCGCACCTTCCACCAGCGCCACATCGGTCGCTTCAGGAAATTGCAGTGCGTCCACCAATGGGCCGTAGACAATCTCGATTTGCTCTGCCATGTCCACCAGGCGCTCATCCAGGTCCAACAACGACATGTGACAACCGGAACAACCATCGAGCCAGGTAGTTGCAAGGCGCACCTTACTCATTGCAGATTCTCCTTTTCATTTCATTCCCTGTCCCCACCTCGCATCATTTGCAGGTACGGCAGGAACTGCCGGCGCTTGACCATTTCCGCCACCGATTTACCCTTCTCCGAAAGCGCGCCGGTTGGGCAGACTTGCACGCATTTGCCGCAACCCGTACAGGTCTCTGAAGCACCCCAGGGCCGATTGAGGTCGGTGATGACCCGGGAGATGATCCCGCGCTTCATCACGTCCCAAGTGTGAGCCCCTTCTATCTCGTCGCAAACCCTCACGCAGCGCAGGCACAGCACGCAGCGGTTATGGTCGAGAGAGAATCGCTGATGGGAAGCGTCGATGGATAGACGAGGATACAGATAATCATAGTGCACATGTGTCATACCGAGGTCAACTGCAAGCTGCTGGAGCTCGCAGTGGCCATTCGACACACAGACCGAACAGACGTGATTGCGTTCGGTAAACATGAGCTCGAGTATTTTTCTTCGGTAATCCACAACCCTTGCGGAATTGGTGATCACTTCCATATCCTCTCTTGCACGGGTGACGCAGGCGGGAACCAGTTTCGGCGAACCCTTTACCTCTACAATGCAAAGTCGGCACGCGCCGCGCTCTGACAATCCATCAAGGTGACAAAGGGTCGGAATGTAGATGTTGTTCTGCCTGGCAACAGCCAAAATGGTTTCATCCTCGCGGGCACTGACGTCCAGATCGTTAATCTTGAAGGTCAAGATGCGAACGGGCTTAACCTCTGCATCGATCCTTTTTCTTGAAAAAGCTTCGGGGGCTGTCATACGACCTCCTTAGCAAGCTGCATTTTACAGGTATTGGCGGGGCAGTATTTATCCTCGATGTGGGCCGCGTACTCGTCCCGGAAATACTGCAAAGTACTCATCACCGGATTGGGAGCTGTTTGTCCCAAACCACACAAAGCCGTATTCTTGACCAGGTCGCACAGTTCTTCTATTTTTTCGAGATCCGAAGGATGTGCAGCGCCGCTTGTGATCTTACAAAGCAGATTGTAGATTTGGGTCGTTCCCACTCGGCATGGCACGCATTTACCGCATGATTCAGACATGCAAAACTCCATGAAAAATTTGGCCACATCCACCATGCAGGAACTCTGATCCATGATAATCATACCACCGGAACCCATGATCGAACCAACCTTGGCAAGAGACTCATAGTCCACCGGCATGTCCAGATATTGTTCGGGTATGCAGCCACCCGACGGGCCTCCGGTTTGCACCGCTTTGAATTTACCGCCGTCAGGAATACCACCTCCGATATCAAACACAATCTCGCGCAGAATAGTCCCCATGGGCACTTCGATCAAACCGGTGTGGTTGACTCGACCGGCCAGGGCGAAGACCTTTGTGCCCTTGCTCTTTTCGGTGCCGATGCCGGCGAACCAACCGCCGCCTTTGCGAATGATGGGCGGTACGTTGGCGAACGTTTCCACGTTGTTGATAAGGGTCGGATATCCCCACAGTCCATACTCGGCGGGATAAGGCGGACGAGGGCGAGGCTTTCCGAGACGTCCTTCAATGGAAGCGATGAGCGCCGTCTCTTCACCGCACACAAAAGCGCCCGCTCCCAACCTCACCCTGACATCGAAGCGGAATCTGGTGTTGAAAATGCCATTTCCAAGGACTCCCAGCCGTTCCGCTTGAGCAATAGCCGTGCGAAGTCGTTTTACTGCCAGCGGATATTCGGCACGGACATAAACGAAACCTTGGCTGGCGCCAACGGCATAAGCCGCGATTGCCATTCCTTCAAGAACCCGATGTGGATCGCTTTCCAGAACACTGCGATCCATGAACGCCCCTGGATCTCCCTCATCCGCGTTGCAGATCACATACTTTGTATCGTTTATGGCTTTGGAAACCGTTGTCCATTTCAAGCCGGTAGGATATCCGGCGCCGCCTCGCCCGCGCAGACCGCCCTTGGTCACCTCTTCGATCACCTCTTTAGGGGTCATGTTCCTCAGTGCATTATAGAGAGCTTCATAGCCTTCCTCGGCGATATAATCCTCTATTCGCTCCGGGTCGATTCTTCCGCAATTTTCGAGAACAACTTTGTGCTGTTTGGTAAAGAACGGCAGATCGGTGGAACACTGAAGGGCACCCACCGGGCCTGTTCCCAGGGCTTCGATGATCGGACCGACATCGGAGAATTTGACGCCCTGATAGAGTATCCCCTCCGGTTCGACGAAAACGAGCGGTCCCGCAGTGCAAAGCCCAAGACAGCCGACTCCCTTCACGTCGACCCAGTTTTCCATGCCGCGGCGGCTTACCTCCTTTTGCATGGCCTCTTTGAGCGTACCACTCTGACAGGAGAGGCAACCGGCCGCCACACATATCTTGATTCGATGCTGAAATCCTTCTTGCCGATCTCTTTCAATCCTGGCAATGTGTTGCAGCTCTTCAAGCGTCAGAGTCATGGTTTGTCCACCTCCCTATTTTTTCGACGACTGCCGGCGGATTCAGCTTTCCCGACACTTCCCCATCAAACACCGCAGCCGGCGCCAGGCCGCACGACCCAAGACAGCGCGCAGTCAATAACGATACCTTGCCGTCCGCTGTGGTCTCTCCCGAGCCAATGCCAAGATGTTCATGGATGCTTTCCAAAATTGCAGCTGAACCGCCGATGTAGCAGGCAGTCCCCAAACAGACGACACAGGTGTGTTCGCCCGGAGGTTTGAGAGTAAAGTAATGGTAAAAGGTAGCCACCGCATAGACCCGACTGAGTGGAACCCTGAGTTCGCGTGCGACATACTCCATGGCATCCAGGTCGATATAACCGAATGATTCCTGGACTGCATGCAGAGTTTCGATGAGCGCATCGGGCTGATTGCCGTTGAGACGCATAGTTCGATTGACCAGCCGCCAGCGACGATCCTGAGTCTGTTTTGCAGAACTTTCCGCCGATTGAGATGATTCCGCCACCGTTTGCATCATAGGCCCCTCCCCGGCAAGGTTTTGTAATAATCGCAGTTCGTTACGTTAGGAAGGTTACTAAGGTTACTCGTGAATATTGTAACAACAGATTATATTAGGATTGTGCTGAGGATACTACTAAAAATGATGGTGGAATATTTGTTATGCCGAGCCAGTTATCAGACTGTTTGACAAATCTCGATTTGATGCCGATTTTCTGATATAGACCAAACAACCTTTAAAACGAGCGAGAGAAATAAGTTAAGTAAGCTGTAAATCGAAAACATTTAGAGAGGTGATAATGTCCGACAGAAAACGAATCCTCATCGTAGGCGGAGTAGCAGGTGGAGCGTCATGTGCCGCCCGTGCCAGAAGGCTCTCAGAAGAAGCCGAAATTGTGCTTTTTGACCGCGGCGAGTATGTATCCTTTGCCAATTGCGGTCTTCCCTACTACGTGGGAAATGTTATCAAGAAAGAAGAAAAACTGCTTGTAGCCACACCTGATCTGTTTAAAAAACAGTTTAATATTCAGGTAAAACTCCAATCGGAAATTCTGGCCATCGATAGAGAAAACAAACAAATTGAAGTAAAAGATTTATCCAGCGGGGAAACCTATCTTGAAAGCTATGACACCCTGGTTCTCTCACCTGGCGCTGCGCCGATCAAACCTCCGCTTCCGGGCATTGAGTTGCCCGGCATCTTTACTGTCAGAACTATTCCGGAGACGCGTCAAATAAAGGAATGGATAGAAAATAATAGAGCCAAAAGTGCAGTTGTTGTCGGCGGAGGTTTCATCGGCCTGGAGATGACCGAGAACCTGGTCCATCTTGGTTTATCTGTAACGATCGTGGAGATGCAACCTCAGGTCATGCCGCTTTATGACCCGGAGCTGATCTCCCCGGTTCATAAACATCTCATCCGCAAAGGCGTAAAACTCCGCTTGGACGAGACGGTCACAGGATTTGAACAAAACGGCAACAGTCTGTCAATTCAACTTAAGTCCGGGGAGACGGAAAACGCAGATCTCGTTATCCTCTCTGTCGGCGTGCGCCCCGAGACGAAACTGGCGAAAGAAGCCGGCTTGGAGATTGGAGAACTCGGCGGAATTAAAGTCGATGAACATATGCGCACAAACGATGAAAATATATGGGCGGTCGGGGATGCTGTGGAAGTTAAGGACTTTGTCACAGGCAAACCGACGTTGGTGCCCCTGGCCGGTCCGGCAAACCGCCAGGGACGTATAGCGGCCGATGGTATTTGTGGGCGCGATTCACGCTTCAGGGGGGTGCAGGGCACATCGGCAGTTGTTGTGTTTGGGTTGACGATCTCATCCACCGGGCCGAGCGAGAAGACTCTCAAGCGTTTAGGCCTTTGGGATGACTCTAAATACGAAAAGATCTACCTTCATCCCAACCAGCACGCCACCTATTACCCGGGAGCAAAGATGATGACACTGAAGCTCATCTTCGCTAAAGACGACGGTCAAATCATAGGAGCCCAGGCGGTCGGTGAAGAAGGGGTCGAAAAGCGCATCGATGTGATAGCCTTCGCCATCCAGAAGAACTCAACGGTTTTTGACCTTGAAGAAGCTGAACTGTGCTACTGCCCTCAGTCCGGATCGGCAAAGGATGCCGTCAACTTTGCAGGAATGATTGCAGCAAACGTGCTCCGAGAAGATGCCCAAATCGCTCATTGCGACGACATAGTGAACAACAATGCATTTCTTCTCGATGTGCGCGACCCATCAGAATTCAAGAGAGGCCGCATAGATGGGGCCGTTAATATTCCCCTCAATGAACTTAGAAGTAGGATCGGTGAACTGCCGAAGGATCAAGAAATTCTGACTTATTGTCTAGTAGGACAAAGATCCTATTACGCCAACCGAATTCTGGTCCAAAACGGCTTCAAGGCAAAAAACATCAGCGGCGGCTATCTTATTTACACTTTTTGTAAACAAAGCTAAAGCTAGGCGAAGACCGTACCGCCTTATAAGTTCAATGGTGTCACTCTGGTTGAGACCCTATTTGAAGGTGAGGAGTCACCGCTTCTTGAGGCAACCCTCTTAACGGCAACTGGCAGTGCCGCCGTGCAAGGCGGCGCTGCCGTGACACACACTGTACGTTCATTGTCATATTCCTCGCACCCGCATCTTTTCGGCTGAGACTATTTGCCGTATTCCCGAATCGCTTCGTGGAGGATATTGTTTACTTCTTCAATGTTCTCCATGACCTCCTCCGGTGCTCCACCTTGCAGACATAGATTTCGAATGATCAACAAAAGAGGCGGCATTCGACCAAGATTCCTAACAGATTCCCAGCTCATCGCCTCGTCAATATGGAAAAGAACACGGTTCCAACCGTCAAATCCGCCCGTATCCACAACAGAGTCACGGAGCAGAATCCATGCACCTTGTAGGTCTGATAAAATAGTCTTTTCGTATCCGCTGCTTTCTGTTGTAAATGTCATCTCTTTCTTCATCTACAAGAGGTTGCCCTTCCCCTGCTCATTAAAGATCTTTTGTATTCCTATAACTAACCCACCCTACAGTTCGCCAAGGCTTACAGTTCCGTAGGTTGGGTTGAGCGGAGCGAAACCCAACAAGTACAATTCGCTAGGGCCCACAGTTATTGAGAAGTTACCATTTGTTTGCATACGGACGTACCTTGGAATGCGTAAGGATGAAAGTCGCGATTGTGTTTTTATAGGACGGCTTATTCCATACACTTCAGCAATGCATCACGGGCGTCGGAATAAAATTGAATGTCGACCTTGGTTGCCATATCATCGGACAAATCAAAGAGCTGCCGGCGGCTGCTCACGGGCATTAAGAGTGCTGTGGCTCGTTTTTCGACGGCGATTTCTGCAATGGTCACCGCATTGTGAACAGGTTCGATGGAGCCACCGAGATTGACTTCACCGACTATAATCAGCCCGCCGCGGGCGCTCTTTTTCAGTAGCGAAGTGCAGAGGGCGATTAGCGCTGCCACTCCGAGCTTAGAACCCGATTTGGAAGCATCGAAAGACCTGAGCTGCACCGAAAATTCGTGCTGCCTTGGGTCCTTATCGCCAATCAGCTGCTTTGCTCGGGCGTATAAATTTTGTTCGGCATATCCCATGCTTTCCCTGAAGGCCGGCGGAATGGGTTTGTTCAATATCTTTACGCCGCTGCCAGGCCCCTCATTCACTTCAATTCGATACAAGCCCGCATGATCATCGAGGCCGCCGGGACTGATTGTCCAGACTTGACCGGGTTCGAGTGGATCGGTTCCAATGCCGCTTTCACTTTGCAACTCTGGCGTGGATACAAACTTTTCCACCCCATCGGCGCCCATCACATAGCTAAAGTGGGTGTTCCGGAACTCTGCAGCGCCAATCCTCTTCTGCTGTTCCTTGACGCGCCGTCTCGCTTCCATCGACATTCGAACTGCCCACTCAAGTTCTTCTTCAGGAGTATTTTCACCACCATCCGGGTAGAGCAGCTTGAGCAAACCATTGACGGTCTTGTTAACAGCGTTGGTGTCGCGGCCGCTCAATGCGCCGCCAAAATAAACTCGATTCTGGAGTACCGAGATTCTGCTTTGGTTGCGTAATTGGGTCCAGCACTCGGACAGAAAGTCACTGACCAAACCAAAATGATCCGTTAACAGCTTTTTGCTGATCTTGGGAACGTCCCAGCCCGGCAAATAGGCATGGATGCGGTCCATGAAAGCCGAGTCATCTCTGATTTCGTTGGGTAGCGGGCCAAAAAGATGCCCCACTCGCTGTTGGTGTTCGACATCAACGTCGAAGTTGCCGACCAGAACCAAGCTTCCATCCGCTCTGATGCTCTCTTTCCCGCGGCTGAACTCACCGGATTCCATGTAGCCCTTCATGATGTTGACCCCATCTTTTTGATCGAACGAAATTCCTGAAATCTCGTCGAAACAGACAACATCATATTGGCAAACCAAGCCGCGCTGGCCCGTAGCATTGTTGACAAACATTTTGGCTACCGTGGCCTTGCCGCCGGAAATGAGATGGGCATAAGGGGATACCTGCTGGAAAAGATGACTTTTGCCCGTGCCTCGTGGACCCAATTCCACCAGGTTGTAGTTCCTCTCAACGAAAGGGACCATCCGCAACAGCATGGCGTTTCTCGCCCTCTCATTCAAGGCCGAAGGCTCCACACCGATGCTTCGAATGAGGAAATCCTTCCATTCTTCAGTTGAAAACCCTTTACGTGCTTCCGCCAAGATGTCCAACACATCGCGCTTGGAGAGCTGAATCTCGCGCAAACTGTCTATTCCAAACGGGCGGCCTTTCTTTTCCTGGGCAATGGCGGCATCATAATTCAGTGTTATTTCTGCATAGAAACCACCGGTAAAGATTCGCTCATGCTGGTTGACCAACTCGGGGCTTATACGCACATCCTGGAGCCTCAGGCTGGGAAGGGTCGCGAGGTAGGAATCCGTCCTGGCATCAAGACGGGCCGTTATGAGGTCTATTATTTTGACCTCACCATGTTCTCTTGCTTCTCGCCTTGAAGAGCTCCTCCTCACCCGCCTTGACCGTTCTCGATTGCAGTTGCCTTTGAACTATTTCAAGTCCTTCCTCTATTTCTTCAGGGTCTATGCTCGCGCAATACCTTCCCAGCAAAAATTCAACAACGTAAGTTGGAACTGGAAATTGGCGGCTGAAGGTTCGGACCAGGTCCTTGCGAACCAGATATCCGTCGAGCGATGTGGCTGCCAGTTTATCGATATGATCGAGTTCAATCATGAATTGCCTCCACCAATCACGGTATCCTGCTGCGCCACAAGTTCGCCCTTTTCATCGATCAGCACTATGGCAGCGTTTTCTCCTTCAAGTTCCTCATTCACAACGACCACAGACGCGGATTCTCTGCCTTGAAAAGGTTTCACGCTCTTAACAACACTGGATGCTGCGCTTCCAGCCTGGGTCCGAAGGTCCAATGACAATCCAGCGGAATCTCCAACAACGGCCACTGAGCAACGAAGTCCCCTCCATGTCACATCAGTAATATCAACTTGGGATTGTCGTACGTGTCCTCTGGAAATCCTCAGTTCAAGGTTCAGGCACTCCTGTAGGCTCAAACCGCCATGCGCATACTCAAGGTTCGCTCTGTAGCAACTGATGCCGTCTGCCAAGGCAAACTGCTGGTCGGGATTCCAATACCAGGGATAGAGCCTTTCATCTGTCATGGCGCCAGGTTTAATGACGGCGCAGCGTCCCCACTTGTTGTTGGTAAGAACTGCGGGCAAATGGAGTTTTGGAAGTCCACCCGGCAGAAGCAGCCAGCCATGATCGGTCACGATACGAATGGTCTTCCACCCTGAATCAATGAGCTGCTCGACTCGATCAGAAATTTCAGAAAGTATTGGACCGAGATGTTTAGCTAGTTTCCATCCTCGACTGTGGCCTTCCTTATCTATGTCTCCGCATTCCGTCCATGCCTTCTCGCCGCCATCGCCTCTTTCAGTGCCCGAGATAGCTTTCCATCCGGATTGCTCAAGCAGTTTCTGCAAGTGGTATCCGCCCTTGAGGGACTGCCCTGTTTCTTTGACGCACGGTTCGAAATCTGAGTTAGCTTCTTGCCCTTCCACCAAATGCCGCACCGGGGTGACTGCCGGCTTACCAGTTGCAGTGACACTCGGCAGAGCAGCCCACGCAATGTTTTCTTCAATCTGGAACCCTTTGGCCATGAGAATTTCTGCCAGCCTTTTTGCCGTATCAAAGCGAAGACCATCTATAAACAATATGCATTCACCTTTATCAAAACTCGATGGTTTATGGCTCCGTGCACTGGCCTTCGGATATCCATTCTGTTCGACGAGAGTTTGCAGGTGCCGGGCAGAATCCTCAGCCCACGGCAGGTAGACGGCTCGAATTGCGGTCTGAACCGCTTGCAGATCATTCTGAGTGTTCACGCATGCCAGAGCCCTGGTTGTGGCGTCGTCTGCCTTCCAGCCGATGGTTTTGTAAACGGCAACAATATCACTGAAGTCCCCGGCAGCAATCGAGTTGGCTGTCGTCTCGGCCAATACTATTAAATGCTCCAAAGCTAACGCAAGAGGAGCCTCCCCAAGCTCAGCCCATACCATTTTGCGTCTCTCTTTGTGTTTCGCTTCTAAATTGGAGATTCGCTTTCGAGCTTCGTGGGTAGGCATCTGCTCAAGAGTTCTCAGCATGCGCCTCAAGTCTTTTTCTTGTGACTCATTCCACTGCGGCCATCCGCTCTTGTCGACATACATGTGCTGGGGGACACTAGTTTTTCTAATTTGTTGGGGAATATTGGGATAGCGTTTGGGGGCTTCGCAGAAACGCTGCCAGATGGGGAGCCACGGACCTTCATGCGCGGCCAGTTTGGATGCACCCGCAAGTGCTCCATCAGTTTCCGGATTGAATGCGAGTTGTGACTTGCAAACTTCTACGAAAGCGGTCCACTCGTTTTCGCCTCGGGAAGCTCGAAATGCATCGCCCAAATCGAGCCACTGCAAGAGGTCTCGCACCGGATCACCTCCCGTAAGGAGAGTGTTGAAATAATCCTTGTCCAGGCGCTTGCCTTTCAATAGCTCTACATCTTCCTCCAGCAATCGATGAAGCGCAATGTGCATGGCATTCTTCGTGTCATTATCTTGCGCCACATCCAGTCCGAGGCCACCTTGGTCGGACTTGAGAAATGCCAGGATAGTCCAGTCCTTGGCATTGATCTGCGACCAGATGACTCCGCGATATTGCAGTTCCGCCAGCGGCTTAAGATGGTCGGGGCAGCTTTCCACCGCCCTCAAATCCTGACGGCTGATACCGGGAAGATAGAGGATGGGCACAGTGGAAGCGGCATCCTGCCGCTTGTCAGGAAAGAGGCTGGAAGCCTCTTCTAGTTTGCCGGCAATGACACATCGCAGCCAGATAGCCGGACCAACCCGGTTCTGAGGCAGGTAGTCGCCAAGAATCAGCAGCTCAGGCACCTCTCCTTCCAGTGACGGAATCGCTGCCTCCCACTGCCGGTTGCAATCGGGCCACAGAATGCAGTGCGGCGCCGCCTGCACATCCGGGTTGAATACAGCCGCGCTGCGTAGTGCGCGGATAAGCTGATCCACAACCCGGCTCATTGTTCTCTCCGAGGCAGGATGGTCTTGAGGTAATCGTCCGTGGCTTCGAAGATCGGCTTGGCTTGATTTTGTTGTCTCATTAATGGAATCACTTTGGTGCGCACCCCCATGCCCCGCGCGTCAACATATCCATAATCACGCAATACATCGACGATAAGAGGGTTCCTCGGCGATCGTTGCCCCGCAATCATTTTTTCAATCGTCATTGTGTTCTGCAGGGCCCCTGGGCTGATCACTTCCATCCGATCCGAATAACAGCCGACTTCGATGTCCACAGATCGAGTCCAGTCACGATGCGCCAGCGCGTTGATCACGACCTCGCGCACCGCCTCAGCAGGGTAAAGCCAGCGACGCTCACGGCGAAGATGATCGGTTAAAACCCGTGACTCCTCAGTCAAGAAAGGCTTCGTTATTTGAAGGAAATTTTCAAGCAGCCCTGGTGCTACCAGCTCGCGTGTCCCGCCGCTTTTTTTCCACAGGCCAACCATTGGTGCGTCAAGCACTTCATCGAGCAATGCCTGATAACTCTTGTCGCTACCGGAGAAGGCAAGCACGCGCAAGCCCGCCTGTTTCAAGTACTTTCTGGGCTTGTACCCAAACAGCGTCAAGCCCGCGATAGTGCAAACCGGCTGTCCAATTTCAGTCTCGCTCATGAGCCCCATACCGCAGAGTCTGCGAAGCCAGTCGTCTCTCGTCTGCGGTGGCTCCGGGTCACGGATGATATCTTCCAGGTAGTCCCGCAAGCGATCGAGATCCAGAGCTTCCAACGTTGCGCCTGAAACGGGCAGAGTCTCCAGATGCAAGAGGCCGCTCGTCGCGAACAGTCTCGCCTGTTGTTCTCGCGTCGCCCGGCGCGAGGTACTGCCGACCCGGATGTAGATGTCCTCACGATCTTTGTGCCTGAGAACATATGGCTTGGCTGTACCTTGGGTAAAAGAAATCGCAGCAACTGTCTGCTGTTCATCTATTTTGACTTCTTCATAAAAGGGGATGATCAAAGGATGCACCTTTCGAGCGATGACGGTATCCATCACCCATGTTTCAAGGTTGGGTCTTTGGATTCCGGTGATGGTCCCGTCATCTTCAACACCGAGAAGCACCATGCCACCACGCAGGTTGGCCATGGCTACGATTTCTCGTGCCAGTTGCTCAGGTCTGCAATCATCCCGCTTGAACTCGACGCCCGAGCTCTCACCATTGGCAATGATTTCCAGAAGCTCGGCTTTCAACATTTTTCTGCCTCCATCTTCTTCACCTAGAATGCAGCCGTCGGCCATCATCATCGTTTGGGCCGGGTAATGTGGCCGGAGCTTCCAGCTCCGGCATAAGCGCCTTTGCCGAGGATGGAAGCCACGGCCACAACCAGTGCAGGCTAGTATTTACTTGAGTCTCGGCTCAAAATCAGAATTGCTGTTGTGAGCGAGCATTCCTTTTTTCCGCCAGGGTCAGATGATGGTCGTTGATGCGGTCGCCTTTGAAAAGATGATACCAGGGAGCCGATTCCACATCTTTACCGCGGTCTTTGTTCCAATTGATGTTGGGCTTATCTCGAAGCACGCCGGCGCCTTTCTTTTTGACATCTGCCACGGTCATGAAAGGCCGAATATTGAGCCGCACTCCGTCGTTCAAATCAGGTTGCCAACCGATGGGCTGGTTTTCGATGGGTTTCCAGCGGACAAAGATATCGTAGGGCTTTTCGCCTGCAAGGATCAACTCCAGTTTCTTTTTCAAGCTTTCGGCCGCGGCAAGCCGCTCCTGTGCCCCGTCTATACCGGAGGCAATATCGTCGTTTTGCCGCTTTATCCAATCTCCCAGGTAAGTATAAATGAGTGTCTCCAACCTCCTGCGGTCCAGCTTGTGGTAATTGACCAATACCGCGAAGCCGTCGTTCAATCCGTCCCATATGTGCCAGATGAAAGGACGGTGGTGGAACAGCTTGCAGTGCTGAGTGAAGAAGTTATCGCGCAGCCAGGTTTCTAATGTCTTGCCGACGTGGTCGACCTGTTTCAGCAATTCCGATAGCTTGCTGTTGCTCCATTCATCGCCGTAAGCGGCGGCGAGCAGATTTAAGAGTCGATCAGAGGCCGATGCTTCCCCACGGACTGGTGGGATACACACAATCCCATCCTCATCGGCGTAGGATATCAACTCGCCACTCTTTTTTATCCTCTCGTGCGCTTCGATGGACAGTTCCATTTTTGTATCTAATTCCGCCGGCCATTGGTAACCGATTAGGCGTACCACTGACACATGGAGGGGATGTTCACTCTTCACTGGATGACCATGAAAAATCCATTGGGTTGGATCATGTGAGTACGGTTTTGGTAGACCATTAGGATACTTCTTATCAGCCACATTCTTCCAATGGTCTAGGTCAAAAGGAACTTTATCAATGGTAGAATTAGTCACATCAATTTTTTGATCAAGTGCCCTAACGTTTGAGGCAAATCCTTCACTCGATAGATACGCCCAAATAGCTGGCAGATTTTTGGGGTTGTTCGGTATGAAGGCATGCGCATTTCCATCATAAGGCTTTCCACTGTAGAGCGAAACGGGTAGCTCACGCATCTTCGATATGCTAACACCTAAAGAACCAAATGCTCTTTGTCCTTGAAGCCTTCCGCCAATCTGATTGAATATGGACTTGAATAATTCGAATGCAAATAATTGGTACCATCCATTGAACTCTTTTGTTTCACTGCAAGATCCTTGAAGAAATTCCCAGCCTATTGGCAAACAAGGGGCTTCCCAAAACACTCTAACAAGTTGTCCTCTATCTGCGGGCAAAATACCCTGAATACATTTACCATAGTCTCCGAGGAAAGACTGGTTTTCACCAAAATCAAAAGCGAATCTGTAATCTGGAACTAAGCAAATTTGTTTAGCCGTTGATAATTTTACAGGGTTATCTCTCAGTTCTTGTGCACGAATTTCTTCATCGGCAGAGGTTACTTCCACTCCGTTCAAGGAACTTGTTGGCCTCGACTTGTAATTGGACACAATGGCCAAAGCACGAAGAACATCCCAACTCGCCTTTGCTGTAGCCCCTGATCCTACTTTTGCTAAAAGGTGAACGTTTGAGTTTATCAGTAAATCCTCTCGGAGATTCCGATATGACTTTATAAAAACCCAATTAAGCGGGGTAACGGAGGCATGTGTACCAGCTACGTCCAAAAACTCAGAAAATCTTTTAAGGAAGACTGTAGAGATGTCTGCATTTCCGAACTCGTAATACTTTGAAGCGAAGTCCCTAATTAGTTTAGCCTGCTTTCCCCTAGCGAGATAAGGTGGATTCGTTAAAATTAAATGATATTTTAACGAGAGAAGATTAGCAGCTTTCGCTAAACCTTGCGCCACCACTCCCATCTCATTTTTCTCATCATTCTTTTCCCTCGACAGGGCTCTTCTTAAGAGCGGGCCAACCATATCCCATTTTACCTCAAATAAAGATCCTCTTCCCAGGCTTGTTTTGGGGTCAATGAGACTCCCGAGTACCGGTGCCTCTTTAAATAAGTTGTAGAGCTCTCCGAGTGCCAAGCGCAGATTAGTATTACCACCTGCCAAATTGAGCCATTCTTCCTTTTTTGCACTAATGGCGAGCCCAGAACACGCCAAATTCATCTCTGGGAGCGGCCGATAGCCACCGCAGCCTGGATATACCCAAGCGGTGAGGGCCAGTGCAAAAGCGGCTAGTTCCACACACCGCTTGTCGAGTTCTAGGCCGTAAATGTTTTCAGAAAGCACTCGGTCCACCGTTTCATTCGCGGTCAGTCCCTCCAACTCCATCCTCATTGGTACCAACATCAGCAAGGCAGCGACCAGAAAATGCCCCGAACCACAACAAGGGTCGAGTGTTCTGAGCTCGCTCAATTGTTCCGGCCAATCGTCGAAGTTTCCGGCGGCAGGCGTCCATGCGCTGTTCTCATTCTTCACAAACCGCAGGTATTCCAGCGGTACTCCGGGTATGGCGGCTTTGGTTCGGAGTTCTTCCTCTGTCTCAGCATTTCTCAAATCCTCGGTCGTTAACCGTCGAGACGCCCACCAGGCACCAAGTGAGTTATCCAAGAGGAAACTGACCATGTAAGGTTCGGTGAAAAGCTGTGTCACCGCGGGCAATTCACGGGCACCAATTTTCACTCCCGAGGCGTTTACTTCATCTTTTTTCTTTGTTTGCCAGAACTGGTAGACCCAGCCAAGGCTGTCCGATGCGGTAAAAACCTCTGTTGGGAGCTCCAACAGGAGCTGTTCGAGTTTTTGCTGGTGTTCTGGCGGTAGAACCAGCTCGAAGACTGGAGAATCCAGTCGAAAGATTTGGGGCAGCATCTGAGCAGCAAAACGGGCTGCCAGCTCCCAACCATTTTTGGCCCCCTCTTCGTGAGCCAGTTCCTCGCAGTCCTCCAGCGTAACCGCCACGGGATCGGCCGCGTCGGGATACATCAGCAAATCGTTTTCCGTCAGGAAACGGGCGAAAAGCATACGATGCCAGTGCTGATAAGCCGCCTCTTCCAGCAAGAGGCCAATTTCCTGTGCCTCGGTTTGAGGGTTTCGGCAGTCTCCGAGTTGGCGTCCATGGGCACGGAATCTTCGGCGGAGCTCTCTTTGATCTTCTGATAGATGACTGAACGGCTTTGCCTCACCCACTCCCAGCTGCTCAACTGCAGCGCGGGCGGCCTCTTCGGCAATTTCCCGTGCATCTTTCACAGTACGTTCAAGTTTGTTCCTGAGATTTTTTTCAAGTGGCTGCATAATTCGTGAATTTTTCCTTGAATTCATGAAAAGTTTGAATAAGCTGAATAACAGCTCGTCTGCCATGGTGCAGAAGGAGTATACGGCTTCGCTAAGGCGGGGCCAGCAGTTTTACTTTTTAACTGATGACGATTGGACCGTTTTCAAGAGCCTCACGAAGCTTTGTCCGCACCTCTTGCAACCAATTCTCAAGATCATCTTCCGTTTTAATCGTTCGGCTCGGCAGCTTCAGGAATTGGGCTTCGGGCTCAAGCACCTCTGCCGCACTCACAAGCACCTGATCGAACCGGCTTGGCAGTGCTGCCACCCGGTCTGAAAACATGTTGAGTGGAAGGACGTTCAATGTCGTTATAATATCTTGAGTAGATTGCACGTTGACTTTGGGCCGATGGGTTTCGATCAATTTTTGCTCCGACATGAGCTCAAAGCGCTGGTCCCGATCCAGTTGCTCCCAGTTGGAGTCAATGCGTAGCCGCTCCATGCCTTGCTCATGGCGGGTAGTGTATGCCCGATCCAGTTTGTTCAATTCCTCACGCAGGAGCTGAGCCGTATTGGCAACCAGAGGCACAATCATGTCAGGTTCTTCAAGAAGCAACCGCTGCTGTTCGATATGCTGTACTTGCGCTTGGATGACTTCGGCGCCCTGCAAACCATCCGCCTGCACAAGGAGCCGCTTCAGTGTGTCCCAAGACGGCGAGCGCTGTTCAATGCGGGCTGAAAGATTTTTCCAATCTTCAACCGCCTGCCCCAGCTCTTCACGGCGATTATAGAATGCCAGGAGTTGTTCGTTTCCGACCGCCAGCCGTATTTCTTCGAGGGAAGAAGTGTCCGGGCGTTTGGGTTTCGGTGACTCGCCTCCCGCCCGATCCGCGAGTTCCTGCATCTTTTGCAGAAATGCCGGTATGCCGAAAAGCTCCTCGCCCGACTTAACGTTCAACCCCATCTTCTGGAGAACTTTGCGGATCTGGATGCGTTGGGCAGCGCTTACGGTGGCCGCTTCAACCTTGAACATGGCCTTACCGATTGCTTTGCGTTCAAGTTCTTTGGGGTCCACCGTTTGACCGCGTTCATCCTGGGCTCGAATCAATCCGGCAACCAGCAGCACCTGCAGACCACCGTCAACGGCATCTCCTGACCAACCGAAAGGCGGCCCTTCAAAATGGTTTCGGATATCCGCGCCTTTCTTGCCTCCGGCAATGAAGCTCAAGGTGGCCTTGCAGACCGGATTTTGAGCCGGTTCGCCGTCGTAACCAACAGCCTTGAGGGCATCGGGCGAGCCCTGCTTTGCGCGAGAATAGACTTTTTCCCAGCCTGGGTGATCAGCGGGAGGAAATTGCGGATAGAGACGTTGCAGCGCTTTTTCCGCTGCTTCCGTCACCATCTCCTGCAGGTTTTTGCCAAGGATTTCATTGCCCCCGCCCTGAAAGACAAGTGCTCCTGAAAAAGACTCATCCAGCAGCTCTTTGATTTTTCCTTCGGCTGTCTGCTTGGTGGTTTCCATGGCGGAGCGAGCTTCTATTCCTTCGGGTGTATTGGGAACGCCACGCTTTTCCAGAGTCGCTCTGGCGGCCTTGTAGTCGATCATATGATATCTGAGGTCGTCGGCTGAACGCTTGGGGATAAAAACAAAGACAGTGGGTGACTCATTGCCTGCCTGCCGCGCATCCACTTTGACGGAATTTTCATCGACACTCCAACCATCCCTCACCCAAACATATACCTTTTCATTGCTGTCCGACGGGAGCCGGGCATCGAATGTGGATGAAAGTTCGCGGGGGACATGAGAGTTTCCCTGTGCTAAGGACAGTTTTTTCACAAGCTCACCGAACCTCCGGCGAATCCGATCATCCCGTTCGGCTTCTATTCTGTAAGTCTCGTTGGCAAGTTGGCTGCGTTGACTCAGAAATTCATCCGTCCACGCGCTGCTTTCTTCGGTCTGAATGCGATATTCATCGCCCACCTTCATGAGCAGCTCGCATTTGTCCATCAATTTTGGAAGCTTGCTCCGTAAAGCGCTGCTGCCGCTTGGCAGGTCCTCCACCATCAGGTCGGCAATGGAATCGACCGTAGCTTTTATGCCTATCTCGTTGTTGCTGCCGGCAAGCTTATTGACCAGGAAGACCAGTCCGCAGGCTTTTGCAATCATTTGTTTATCTTCTGAACCTCGCATCCAGCTCATGGTTTTTTCGTGGACCTTGCGCGGGAGAATACGCGCCTGCAGCAGCCGGTCGGCAGAATCGAAGTAGAGATAGTCAGCGGGAACCACAGTGCCCACTTTCTCGTCCAGGTTGGTTTGAATGACTTTGTGGACCACGCTCAATTGGTTGCGCAACTGGCTGTCCGTGCCCGTTTGGTCGAGAACGCGCAAAGTGTTTTCCCAAAACCTTCGGCGGACTGGTAAGATCGGGTAGTCCTGAGGAAAGTACAGTATGTCATCTTGTCGGTGTCCAATGGTGGTGTTTGCAAGGTGCCTTGAAATCTCGCCAAGATTGTTTTGCATTTCACCTTCAATCTTTCCAATGGCTTCGGGCTTTTTGGCCAGAATAACCTTTCGAATCACAGCTTCCACATCGGCATCGGATAGCTCGACACGGATTGTGAAGCGGCCTTCCAGCTTCTTAAGATTGGAGGTGCCTGTCACCGCGGTCTGGCCGGTTCCAACAAACAAGAGCCTCCCGCCTATGTTTTTGCAGCAGGCTTCAACCGCTTCCTGAACGTCGAGGGAGCGCTGGCTGTCCCCACCGATGTATTGCTGTACTTCGTCTAAAACGATCAAGGTGAGTGGGAATTTGTTATCTTTGGTTAAAGCCTGTCGAATGGCTTTGATCATTTCATCGCTGCTGATGTCGGATACGTGAGGGTACAGATTGTTGAGGGTCTCCAGGCAACTCGTCGAAGAGGTGAAAAGATTGGGCTTGGCCTTCACCAGTGCCTGGTGCAGACCTTCTGCAACGTAGAAGTTATCCAATTCTTCCTGCCAGTCAAAACCATTGTGCTGTACGTGATTGCGAACGTCCTCGTGCATGCCTTCTGCTTTGAGCCACATGACGAACCGGGCGAGAGGATACTGTTCGGGTAATCCGACCGATCTGAATAGAATGCGAAGCAGCGCCAAACGAACACTGCCGCTTGCGCCCGCACCCAGGGTTCCGGAGGCAGCATGTAGTCCGCCATGACGCTTCCCTTGAGTGGTCAGTTCTTTTAAGTGGTCTTTGATACTTTGAGGCAAATTGGCGATGCCGCGGGCGGTCGCACCATCTTCAAATACGGTGTCCATCCAAAGAGCTCGCAGCATTTTTACCAGATGTGATTTGCCGGAGCCGTAAAAACCGCTGACCCAGACTGCCGGTTGCTGCGCTTGATTGATGTTCTTCAAATAGGTCTCAAGGATATGCTCCATCCCTTTTTGGTATTGGCCATCACAAACGAAGGTATCAAGTTCGTATCGGAGCACATCCAGTGATTGACTAGTAACGTCGTCATTAACACTGGCGACTCCTTCGTTTACCAACTTCCATTTGGACGGATCTTTACGATAGATATCTCGGTTGTACAACATGCTTACCTCGCGTTCAGAATTCTTTATCCGCGGTTATCGGCACAGCTAGATAGTTCCATCCGTCGTAGCCATCCAGCAGCCTGTAATTGTTGTTTTCGTAGTTGCCCGGAAAAAATAGAAGCAACCTCCCTGGTACGAGAGGCGCCAGTTTATCGACCACATCTTTTACCTTCACGAAGCCGAACAGTGAGCCAACGCCCTTCAGCGCCACCACCGAATTCGGGCCGACAATCTTTTCGGCAAGGTAGGATTCGAACTGCCGCGTGATGCACTCCTCGTATTTTGGCAGCAGAGTGGTCAGCAGGTGAGGCTTTTCGAAGTAGCTCTTGGCGTACCTTTGCCCCGAGAGCCAGTCTGCAAAAGTGTTTGTCAAATCGAAGACAAGCCAATCATGACCAACTTGTCTGGTGACAATTTCGAACTCATCGATTCTGGCTCGCAGCCTCAGTTCATCATTTTCGTTGTACACACAGAAAATGACTCGCTGTGCGGCCGCAGCATCGTCTCGCCAGGGAATGGCAATAAAGTTACTGTATGAATTGATGAGACGTTTGATTCTGCTCACGAATCCACTCCATCTCTTGATCGGTAAGAAGCTGGGGAAATAAAACCTCTATCACGGTTCCTATCCTCTTCAAGACAATCCAGCCGCGCCTTGAGGCTTCTTCCGCCAGTTCAATGGCCCGATCTATTGGACAATCCAGAAGGTTTGCATATTGGGACTCAAAAAGCGCTTCTCCGCGAATGTCGTTCAAATACCCGAGAAGCAGAGCATAGGCCGTTGAGCCTGCCGTCGCTTTGGCACGCGTTCGGATCTTTTTGACCC
The DNA here is from genome assembly GCA_963781715.1 of uncultured delta proteobacterium. GTDB lineage: Bacteria > Desulfobacterota > Syntrophobacteria > Syntrophobacterales > Syntrophobacteraceae > Desulfoferrobacter. The sequence continues at coordinate 296,555 of CAWAGW010000010.1, read as the reverse complement.
GGCCGGTTAGGTGGCCAGATTTGGTCCAAGTGGAATTGATATTTTGAGATGTGGACTTAAGGGTCGCCACGCTGAATCTATCCGGTTGCTGTTGTTCGATGAATTCCGACATGGATTTGGTGGTGATGACCGCCCCCTGTTCTGCACTGAGTATGAAAGGGGCACTCAATCGCAGTATTGAGTCACGAACGAAAGCAGAGAGCAATGCCAAAAGCGGTTGTCCGGCCTGATCTCTTTTCCAGAAGAACAGAAGATTTCGAAACAGAGCAACATTCGGATCTAAGGAGTAGAGCTCAACCAAGTGGCGTGCGGTTATTTTGCGAGTTCTTCCGGAGCGTTTACCGAGGCAGTTATCATCTTCGATAGCTTTTATATAGGATTCCTTAGTGGCGCTGCCATTTTGGACGCTTGCAATCAAAAGCTGAAGGTCTTCGAGCATCATGGTGCGGGCACTGTGCGTTCCTCCTCGTTCGAAGTCAAAACCCAACCGCATAAGTATTTCTTTTTCCATTTACCTCTGAGTATCTCAACTAGACCGTTTCATTATGAGTAAATGCTCAATCGAACGTATCAATATCATTAACCGTTTCTCGCTCCTAGAAGAGCTGGGTTCACGCTCATTCAAAGAACGGCAGCGGTGAATTAATATGTTGATAAGAGCGTTTATAAGCTATCGATGTAATTCACGATTGTGAGGATAATGAACCTATCCCGCAAAACTGTCAAGGGGTGGGATAAAGTTGGTGGGGGCTGAGTTGTGACGGCTCCTTCACGTTTTCAGTTTCCTACGAGCAATCGTCCGTATTAGGGGCAGTTGAATTCTGCTATTCACAAAAAAACACTGATCGGGTGTCATCGACTGAGTATCTTACCCACTTTTCGCGCGAGAAAAAAAGGGACACCCGCATTCAAAGAATAATCTCAATAATCTCTCTGGAAAACACAACGACCGCCGACAAAGGTACTCATTACTCGGATATCTTTGATCTTATCCTTCGGGACGGTTAGAGGATTGTCGGAAAGCACGGTGAAATCAGCCAGTTTCCCAATCTCGATGGAACCTTTCGAATTTTCTTCATAACTGCAGTAAGCGGCATATTTAGTGTAAGCCTTTAGAGCCTCGAGGGGGGAAATTCTCTGCTCTGCCCCGAGAATTTCTCCATCCCGGGTTAGTCGGTTTACGGCACAGTGAATTGAGAAGAGGGGATCAACAGGGGTAACCGGGAGGTCTGAATGCAGGGTGAAAATCAAATTTTCTCCGACGGTTGTGCCCAACGGGTCAATGTTCTTTGCCCTTCCAGGACCGAGAAACAGATTCAAATGTCGGTCACCCCAGTAGAACACGTGATTGACGAAGTAGCTAGGGATGACTCCGAGTAATTTCATCTTTCGAATTTGATCTAGTGATGCCAATTGGCAGTGGATGATCATGTGCCGAAGCACCTTTTTTGGGTGCCGCCGCTGAGCTCTCTCAATAGAGTGCAATACTGAATCAATCGCTTGATCGCCATTAGCGTGGACGGCAACTTGAACATTGGCTGCCTGGTATTTTTCCAAGAGCGCATCAAGATCCTCTTGAGAGCAAATCAAGTTACCAAGTTTACCTGGATTATTTAAATATGGCTCTTTTAAGGCCGCTGTGATTGCTTGAATAGAACCATCTTGAAAAAGCTTTACTGCGCCGAGCCTTAGAAAATCAGAACCGAATCCCGTACCCAGGCCGAGGTTGAGCAGTGGCCGATAGGCCCGTTCAACAATTGTCAGGTAAACTCGGATATCCAATCTGCCTTCCGATTCCAGTTGCCGATAAGCTTGAATGATCGGTCGTTCATGTTTGAAATAGCCAATCGCGGCATCATGAATGCTCGTGATCCCAAATTTATGAAAATCAAGCACCGCTTGATGCATCCCCTCCTTAAGTCGAGCCACCTCATAGACGGGAATATGGTCAATCACCAGCCCTTGGGCTTCCTCTTTGAGCAACCCTGAGAGGACACACTGTGCATCCATATCGATCTCGCCCCCTTGGGGCTGAGGCGTATCCGGATTGATTCCAGCAAGCTCAAGCGCCTGCGAATTAGCGTAGCCGAGATGACCACTGGCGTGCGATATAAAAACCGGATTTCGAGGTGCGGCCTCATCCAGATCGCTTCTTGTCAGATGCCGTTTCTCTGCGATCAGAGTATCATCATAACCCCACCCTTTAATCCATTGACCAGGCCCTAACTCAGCGGCCATCTGTCGAATGCGAACCCTAACATCTTCCAAACTTTTATTGGGAGGTGTTCTGCAATTGGCCTGTAACAGGGTCATTGCGTACAAAGACAAATGACTGTGGGACTCGATTAAGCCAGGGACAACCGTCTTTCCTTGAAGATCGGTGATTTCGCTGCCTGCATCTGCGCAACTCCTTGCTTGGACATCCGAACCCACCATGAGGTAGCGATCCCCTGATATGGCAAATGCGGAAGCGAGAGAGTCCGTGGTATCCATCGTTAGAATCTGCCCGTTGATAAATAATCGTTTTTTGATCATTCCAGCCTCCATCACCCATCTTGCGAATCACTCGTGCGAGCAGAGAATAAGTGTCGAACAGAACTCAGAAAACTCTAGGAATGCGGTCCCAACATCACCAGGCAAACCACACCAAAAGCGATGAGCGTTGCTCCGACGATGCGAGAAGAGCTTATATTTTCTTTCAGGAATTGGGCTCCTGCAAACGTGCTGATAACAATACCTATGTTACGCCCGGCCGCCACATAAGTCACGTTTCCGAGGCAGAGTGCGAGTAGAATGAAAGCATAAGCGAGCGGAGCACAAATACCGACTACAAGGACCCCTGTTCGATTGGTTATCCATTCACTGAACATTTGCCTTCTGCGGTCTCTCGACAGGCAAATCCAAATGGAAATAAACAGTGCCAGGAACAATTGCATCAGGAAGAGGTATTCACCCAGTTTTGGAGGAATCGGCAGACGCATAGCCTGCCGATCCACCAGATGGTAGCCGGCAATCATGCAGCCAGTCACCCCCGACAGGCACACACCGGAGATCCAAATTCGCCCTTCGAATTTGTTTTGCCTATTGGATGATAATGCAATGGCTGCGACTCCTGCCACAATCAGGACTACCGCCAAACCATTTGGCAAAGGTACCGTATCGCCAACCAGCAATCCCCCCAGCAACAAAGTAACTAGAGGTGCAATTCCGCGGCTTAAAGGGTAGACAACCGACAGGTCAGCTTTTCCGTAGGCGCTGAACAAGCTTATAAAATAAAGCGCTTCAAAAAGACCGGAGAGTGCGGCCCAGCCCCAAACTTCCGCACCGAGCGGCCCTGGTTTGGTAAACCGTGATAAAATGAAAATCGGCAACAAAATCATGCTGCCAATGGCAGAAGTTACCCAGGCGAACGAAGCTTTGTTTTCACATTTCTTTACCAGTGTGTTCCAAAGGACATGCAGGATTGCGGCGAGTGCGACAAGGGCAAGTACGAATAGCGTCAATTTTGCTCACTGGGCAATGGGATTTTTGGACTCATCAATAAAGCAGAAGTTCTTTAGCTCTCGGACAAGCAGCTAGGAGGCTGTCCGAGAATTCAGCTTTCCTGTAGCGTAGTCCTTTAGGGTTGCTTTTCCAGGCAGGGCTAAAGCCCTGCACTACGGATTCGCGGACAAGCCACTAACGAGCTGACTGAGACAGTTCTGCCTTAAGTTGTTCAGCCATTAAAGAGTAAAAACGCCGAATGAATTTCTCCTGAACATCAAAAGACCAGTGCACATCGCGCATCTGGTTGGCAGCTCCCCGTGGATCACCATTATCGAGGTATTCGATGAACTTTTGGTGCTCATCACAATTACTCAACTCCCATTCTTTAATATAGCAGCGCCGCGGAAAGTCATACAAACGCTGTTTCAGATTTCTTATCAGGTCCTGGAGTTCAGAATTGTCGGAAAGACTCAAATAGACATTGTGAAAATCTAAATTTAGCGTGTAATAATTATCGAAATCTTCATCGACCAAAGCGTTTCGCATCTTAATATTAAGACGTTTCAACCGTTCGATTTGGAGAGGCCCCATACGATCGAAACAAGAGAGAATAACGCTTGCTTCCAAGGTTCCGATAATCTCATAGAGGTTTTTTACATCCTGAAGGGTCAGCGCCGCCACCCTTACACCTCTCCTGGGCAAAATCTCGACATAACCCTCACACTCCAATCGTATGAGGGCATCGCGCAGCGGCGTCTTGCTGATACCCAATTGCTTACTGAGTTCACTCATATCGATAGTCGAACCGGCCAGCAGCTTGCCGCTGTTCATCTGTTCACGAAGATAAAGATATACTTGTTCACGAAGCGATACCAGGTTTAGAGGATTTTCCGGTGTTCCAAAATTATTAGATTTCAATTCCATCACCCTTTTTCAGCAAGTTCCCGGTAAGTTAAATCAGACAGAAGTAACTTCTCAACAACTGTGGGCCTTAGCGAATTGTACTTGTTGGGTTTCGCTCCGCTCAACCCAACCTACGCAGCTGTGGGGCTTGGCGAACTGTAGGGTGGGTTAGGCGCGGCTCTTTGCGCCGTAACCCACCGAAATCGAGAAATTACACACAAAACAATTATTTCTTATAGCACAATATTTATTGAAATAAAGACCAGTCCAGCCATAGCTTGGGGGGCTTCTCCGGGCTTTATGAAGTTTTTCTTTATCCCTATATCCATAGACACGTGTCTTCTCAGCATGTTCTTTCAGGCAGTGCCGGACCCCCTGCTCGAAAATGCCGCTCTACAGTAATTTACGGGAAGACGGACGGGAGACATTCTTGGACTGGCTTCTAGAGTGTCAATTGAGTGGCATCGGTGATCCTTTGCCGCAACTCCAGGAACTGCATGTCGGTATGTTCCCGAGGTCTTGGTAAATCGACCTTGTAAGCCGAGTCCATTTTGCCCGGCAATTTACCTTTTAGAGTGATAATGCGATCTCCAAGATAGACAGCCTCATCAATATTATTGGTTACGAAAATGACCGTGCGTTTTTCGGCCTCCCATATGCGAACAGTTTCCTTTTCCATGAAGTATCTCGTTTGCGCATCGAGTTGGCCGAACGGTTCATCCAGAAGCATAATCTCCGGATCATTGGCATAAGCTCGCGCGATGCCGACCCTCTGTTTCATACCGCCACTCAGTTGATGCGGATAATGCTTCTCGAAGCCGGTCAGGCCGACCAGATCGATGTAGTGCTGGGCGATTTCGCGCCTTTTGGCTCTTGGCACACCCCTGAGCTTCGGCCCCATCTCTACATTTCCCATCACTGTGCGCCAGGCGAACAGCATGTATGTCTGAAACACCAGTCCGCGATCCTGCCCCGGACCGGCGACTTTTTTGTCATCCAGAAAGATGCGTCCTTCCGTCGGATTTTCCAGTCCTGCAATGATACGCAGCAACGTGGTCTTGCCCGACTGCCCCGGTCCCAGGATTACCAGGAATTCGTTATTCTTTACTTCCAGGCTTATGCCCTCGAGCACATGGACCCGTTGGGTGCCCTTTTGGATAAAAGCTTTGCTGACATTTTCGCATACGATTTTGTAGTTTTTGTTTTCTCCGGCCACACGTTTTCCTTCCTTGCCAGGCACCTCACTTCAAGCATTACCCGGAACTTATACGCCTGTTCAATGGATTACAGCCCTTCAATACCTCTTTTCCAAGGGCAAATAAACTTTTCCAAGCCACTGATCAAAAGTGAGGTACCCATGGCTACTATGGCGATAATTGCCATTCCGCCCAGTACCAGCTCAGGTTTTGTGAGTTTCATCCCACGGATGATGATCCAACCCAAACCGGAACGGGCACTGACCAGTTCCGCTGCCAGCACACACGTCCAGGCGATGCTCAGTGAAATCTGAAGGCCGGCAAACAATGCCGGGAAAGCCGCAGGAAAACTCACTTGCAGTATTTCATCACGTCGGTTGCCGCCAAGTACACGCACCACATCGTAAAGCTCCTCATCTATGATGCGAATGCCATTATAAGAGTTGAGCAAACAGGGTACGAGAGATCCGATAAAAATGATGAAGATCTTGGACGGCTCGCCAATACCAAACCAAAGGATTGCTATAGAGATCCAGGCAATTGGCGGCATCGGCTTGAACAAGTCAAAAATCGGTTTGACTACTGCGTTGACATATTTATTGAGAGCCATAAAAAGGCCGAGCGGCACCCCTATTACAGCGCCTAGCGTAAAGCCGATGAGAATTCTGCGAGTACTGGCCCATATGTGCCCCCAAAGCGTCTTTCCGGCAAGCGTCGTTTGGGTCATGCGGCCCAGCTCTTTGATTACCTCCCAAGGCGTAGCCAACGATTTCCCCAACAGTTGGGCTTTGGCCACGAAGTGCCAGATAACGATAAAAGAGACGAAGGAGACGACATAAAGGAAATACTCGTTGGTAATGACTCCCTTAAAACTTAACTTCCGCTCAACTTTAACCGGCTTTATGACTTCGTTTGCTACTGTTCCCATATATGTTTCCTTATCTCTTTATCCAAGCCAGAAGTCTTTTTTCCAGCAAGTCCACAATCAAGCCGATTATGGCGCCACCGATACCCACGCAGACCATTCCTAAAACGACCATGTCCGGGAGTGCCAGGCGGCGACCCATGCTGATGAGATAGCCGAGCCCCTGGTCGGCCGCCAAAAGTTCGGCTCCAACCAGATTGGTCCAGCAATAGGCCAGAGCGATTTGCAGCGCCCCAAAAACCATCGGAAGAGCCGACGGGATACAAATCTTGGTGAATATTTGCCAGTCTGACGCACCGTAGGTCCGGGCCATCTGAATGAAGGTAGGATTGGTCATGCCTACTCCAACCCAGGAATTGATCACAAAAGGAACGATCCCGGCTATCCAGATGATGAATATTTTGCCCCAGATACCTATACCAAACCAGAATATGCAGAGTGGAATCCAGGCAATGGGCGGGATGGGCCGGATGATTTCGAAAACAGGTCTAGCCAGCCCCCTTACGACTGTGAACCAGCCCATCAATAAGCCCAACGGCACCCCCATCACCATCGCCAGAAGATATGCGGTTACCGCTTCCTTCATGCTCATCCAGGCATGAACACCCAGCACGGCTCCATCCGGATTGGCGTTGGTCAATTTATAGATAAAAAGCCTGATCACCTTGGTTGGACTCGCCAGCATAGTCGACGGAACAACGCCGGTATCGACGATCAATTGCCAGCCCACAAAGAAAATCGTGATGGCTAAAATCGGCAAGATTGTTAAAGAGAGGGGCTTTTTGACTTTTACTTCTTCGTACGCCATCTCTATCTACTCCCAGTGCGCTCCAGCAAAAAACCACGACCTTTATAAGGTCACAGAGTGTTATTAAAAGACTCGGCTATTGTTATTATGCTTCTGAAGGATAAAACGTTGCCTTTTGCGATGGGTCAATCTCCTCCCCCTCGGTAAGACGCTCATTGACTTGCTCAACTCACCCAAGAGAGAGGAGGGCGGAGGTTATCGGATGAACATGCTAATCTGCTTTATTTGTAGCTGGGGATAGGCGTTTTAACCATCTTCAAGTACTTATCGGTGACCCACTTGCAATCTTTGACTTTATTAAATTCTTCTTCTTTCATCCTGCCGTTGTTATAAAGGAACTCGGCTATGAGCTGCTCCCACGTCTGGGCTGTGCTCAGGCCGTTAGAACTTGCGAAAAGCTTAAGTTGCTCATCAAGTTTCCACACCGGATGCATCTCGATGTCTTTCTTGGCCTGTTCGTGGCTGTATTCCATACCAGCCCAGTCTTTATACATTTCCTGGAACAGCTTGATGTTCTCTTCCGTTGCGCCTTCATCCGCCAGCTTGTTGATGCCGCGGAACATGACTCGCAAGAATTTGGCCACCACTTCAGGATTTTTCTCACAGTATTCTTTGTCGCCGACGAAAACGATCGGCAACGCGGCACCGGCAGTATGTACATTCGCAGCCTCTACCCAGCCGTTTTCCTCCGCCTTGTAGCTATAGGGAGCCCAGAGGCAGGCAAAATCACCGACTCCTGATTCAAAGGCTGCCATAATCGACGCCTGATCCATTTGTTTGACGACTACGTCGCTATCCTTCAGTCCAAAAACCTTCAGGTAACTGCTCATAGCGTAGTGCGCAGAAGAAACGGTCGTCACGAGGAAAGTCTTCCCTTTAACATCCTCCGCCTTGCCATAAACTTCAGGGAATCCTTTAACGGTTCCTTTCTCCTTGGCAACTGCACTGTCGGGACGGACAAAGACCGCGTTTAGAAAGGATTCGTCATTTCCCAGCCCGATCATTTGCGCATCGTAGCGAAGTGCCCCTAACACCATGGGAACGCCGCCAGTGCCACCCAAGACCCACTGCTTTGCCGGCAGTGCTTCCAATTGCTGCATGCCGCTCTCGAAATAAAGAAGTTCCAAATCCAATCCCTCTTCTTTATCCCAACCCATTTTTTTGGCATACCACGGGAAAAACAACTCATGCTCAGGCATCCAGCAGGTGGAAAGCTTAATCAAGTCCGCCGACTTGGCTTGGTTAAGGCCGCCAAATGCAAATACAAACGCCAGTACCAACACACACAAAATGGCTAATTTCCGCATCTCCTACTCCTTTCAAGCTGACTGTTGGCTCCAATGCACATAGACTGCTATACTCGGTACGAGCAGTCCATCCATAAAAGCGTTTCCAATCTCGTGACCACCTCCTCTCTTCGTCGTCGTTCTTCTAATTTGTGGCTGGAGCGCGCTACCACCACCTGATCAACTCAGTGACGTGCTTGCGGATCTCAACGAATTTGGGATCGATAAGATTTCTGGGGCGGGGCAGATCGACGATCACTTCCGCCTTGATATTGGTTGGCTTGTTGCTCAAAACCAGAATGCGCTCGGCCACATAGACCGCTTCTTCAATGTTGTGCGTAACGAAAATAACCGTGCTTTCGAGCGTTTTCCAAAGCTTGACCAGTTCGTCCTCCAGATAATAACGCAACTTTACATCCAACTGCCCATATGGTTCGTCCATGAGAAGCAGGTCAGGGTCGACGGCAAAAGCACGGGCCACGGTGATACGCTGCACCATACTTGCGGAAACTTGGTTGGGATAGAGGTTGGCGGTCTCTTTGAGTCCAACCAAGTCCAACATAAAATTCACTCTCTCTTCGATCCGATCCTTAGGAAATCGTTTTACTTCCATGCCGTATGCTACATTTTCCCGAACAGTGCGCCATGGCAGACAGGTTGGCTCTTGGAAAACAAAAGAGATATTGTGTTTTCGCGGATCAGCTACTTCACCATCGATGAATATGTTGCCTTCACTGGTGGGGACAAGTTTGGACAGACAATTGAGGAAGGTCGTCTTGCCGCATCCGGTCGGCCCAACGATAGCCAAGAATTCACCTTTTGCGACATCAAAATTGATTTTATCGAGGACCAGCAGATCACCAAATCGTTTGGTCAGATCTTTAACCTCGATCTTGCTTTTTCTTACAGGATGTTCCTCCACGCTATTCTCCCGTGTGCTGATGTTGGCCTGTCACCTCAAGGGGATATCAAGTGTGCGAGATCTTTCTATCTGAAGCAGGTTGCCGAAAATGCTCTGAACGATCATTAACTTTCATCTAAACCAGGACCGGTGGAATAGCCGTATAGTTTGGCTGAAGTTCAGAACATGGATTGCAAAACAGAGAATGCCGTTAACTGAGTTCGGCAGTTCTGATATATCAGACATTTGATTTCTATTCAAGAGCAAACCGCCTCCATTTGCCGAACACGTTCTTGAGATCAATTGCACCTCGGTCATCCTCCCTTTCAACCGTGCCAAATATCATCAACCAACCACCGGTATGTCTGCCATCGATATACAACATAACCGAAAACCGCTCAGCGGCCCATACGCTGTTATTGTTCCGGCAAAACGCCTTCGTGTACAAACAAAATGGAACATGGCGAGTGATAAGTGACGTAGCTGCTCGTTCCCCGAACCAGAAAATCGCTCAGCGCACTTCGTTTGGTTTGACCTAAAACGATAACATCAGCTTCCCAGTGTTCGGCCATATTCACTACAGTTGGGCCAGGCTTGCCGGCAGCAATCTCGGGAATCGCCTCAATTCCTTTTTCTTGCGCTACCCTGCAGAGCTCTTCCAGCCAGGCCCGAATGTGCTCGATCTCCCTGCCCTTCTCATGTCCCACCTTATATAGGGGTTCCGAGCGCTCCACCTCGGCCACGGTTGCGATTCGACCCTCCATCTCGGCAATCGTCTCTTGGGGCAAACAATGAAGAATCATCAGCTTCGCATTCTCTTTTTCCGCGAGCCTCAAAGCTCGCTGAAATTTCGGCGACTCAATGGTAGTCGCTCGATCAACGGCCGCCAGTACCTTCTTGAAGTCCATAAAATTCCTCCTGAATCCGGAAGAAAGGCTGAGAAGTTCGTTTCACCATGTAGCGCCGACCTTTGGGCCTGCTTAGCGGGCATGACCCAAGCCTATGAGGCTTCCAGACGGAACCGCTCGTTATTACCCCATCCGGAAACCTTTGGTTCCTCTTCACATCGAGGGGGGAGAGGTTAGGTGATGGATGAGATTTCAAGCACTTACTCCCACACCCTCAAGTGAGAGGGAATTCTCGGACAAGCTCCTAGTACATGGCGGCGAAAGTCCCTGCCGGTTTGTGATCAATCCCGGATAACGACAGTGTCGCCGCAGTGCAGAGCAGCATATTCTTTATCAGGCATCTGGCATCCAGCATCCGGTATTACTCGATTACTCGAACCGGTTAGAGACTTCTGCCCGACAGTAATAGTTAAATTGCAGCGCTCATCCGGTGCATCTATGATGGGATACAGCTCCTGATATCGCCTGATTCACACGCTTCTGTCTTACCGGGTTTCTCCTTCTTGCTGTAGACACCCGTGGGAGAAGTAAATCGGATTGTAGCGACTTTTTCTTGAGTGAAAAAATCAACGCCGGCTTTGCCCTGAACTTTATCGGTTCCCACCAAAGAGTGCTTTATTCCTCCAAAAGGTAAGTACGGGTGAGGTGCACAGATACCCACGTTCACGCCCACCATTCCTACATCGGCCTCACTTATAAAGCGCTGCGTGTAATATAGATTCTGCGTAAAAATACAGGCTCCGTTGCCATACTCCTGCTCTCTGATCAATCCAAGCACTTCATCCAAGTCATTGATTTTCATCACTGAGACAAACGGACCAAAGATTTCTTCCCTGGCAATCCGCATGTCGGGAGTAACGTCGGTAAAAATCGTAGGCCCTATGAAAAAACCGTCTTTGTTCTTATCTGCAACCCTTGGATTGCGCCCATCAAGAATAAGTTTGGCACCGTCTTGGATTCCTATATCAACATAGTTTTCAACCCGTTCTTTAGCTTCTTTCGAAATGACGGGCCCCATATAGACATCCGGGTCCATCGCATCGCCGATCTTCACCTTGTGCGAGACCTCCAGAATGGCTTCCAACATTTGATCGTATATTTCAGGCACGGCAGCTACGATGGAACCGGCCAGACAGCGTTGCCCGGCAGAGCCATAACAAGAATGCAAATAATTTTCTACGAACAGATCCATCTCCGCATCTTCCATCACCACCAGATAATTCTTGGCACCTGCGAGGAGCATCGATCTTTTGGCCGTTTCACCGCATCTGCGGGCTATAATTTTGGCGGTGCGGGTGGACCCCACCATACAAACCCCGGATATTTTCCTGTTGTCGTACCAGGCCTCCGGGACATCCACTTCACCGTTGACAATATTTACAACCCCTTTTGGGAGCCCGATTTCGTTGAAAATATCTCCCATCTTTTGCATAAACATGGGGGACAGAGGGGATGGTTTAAAGACGAAAGCATTTCCAACGCCAATGGCAAAGGGCACAAACCAACCAAATACCAAAGCGGGGAAATTAAAGGGCGCTACACCGCCAAAGACTCCCAAGGGCTGACGTATGACCTTGGCATTGATATTGGTGGCAACCCCTTCCAATGTGTCTCCCTGCATTAATGTGGGGATACTGCAAGCAGTTTCAATGATTTCTATGACTCTTTGGACCTCACCCCTTGCTTCACTGATATGTTTAGCCTGGTCAACGGTAATGGCTACCGCCAATTCCTCGAGATGCGCCCGCATTGCCTCACGCAATGCAAACAGATAGGACATCCTTTTGGAAACAGATAGCTGCCGCCAGGACTCATATGCCTTTTGAGAAGATTCGACGGCCGCCCTCGATGTCTCTTTGGATGAAAGCGGAACTTCCCCTATCTGTTCGCCAGTCGAAGGGTTGAAGAGTGGAACATATTTTACCCCGGTTTCTTCCACCCATTCCCCGTTCGATAAAATTTCTGACTTTGGTAAATTCGATTTTTTCACTCATTAAATCCTCCAACGCTTAACACTTGCTGCTTATGCAGATACCCTACAATAGACGCGGTTTTCAAAATCCGCCCCTTCATAGGTGTACAGCTGGATTGGATTCTAAGGCATCGCAAAGCAGGGCTAAAGCCCTGCGCTACTTGGCCGAAGATATATTTGCGGGTTGCGCATAGAATCTGTTGCAGCTGTCGAGCAGGCTTTCCGGCCTGCTTTTGTAAGCATGGGCCAGAAAGCGTACCCCATTTATTCCGCATCCGCGAACCCGTCTGCCACCTCCAGTGCCTGATCCATAATGGCAATGCCCTCATCAATTTCATCTTTGGTCACAATCAGAGGTGGCGCCATGGCAATGACGTTGCCTGGATTAGCCGCCATAGCCATCATTCCCAGCTGACCCAGTTTTTTTGCTACTTCGAGCTTGGGATTCGTACCGGGTTGGACTTTACCGGCCACCGCGACCATGGGTTCCTTGGTTTTCCGGCTCTTTACCAGTTCCAGGCCCACAAACAAACCCAGACCCCTCACGTCACCAATGCTTCGGTGTTTTTCTTTAAGCTCCATAGCTTTTGCAAGCAGGTATTGACCCATTTTTTCGGAATTCTCGACCAGGTTATCTTCCTGGTAAATCCGCACAGTCCTTACCGCTGCTGCACAGCAGAGGGCGTGCCCTGCATAGGTGGCTCCATGACTAAAGAAATGCTCCTTAAAAAAGTCCGCTATGGGCTTGCGCACAACTGTTGCACCCAGCGGCAGATACCCCGAAGTGAGCCCCTTGGCCATGGTCATGATGTCGGGCACGATTCCCCAATGATCCATGGCAAACCATTTGCCGGTGCGGCCAAAACCGGTCATGACCTCGTCGGCAATCATAAGAACACCCCATTTGTCACAGATTTCTTTGAGCCTCGGAAAATATTCGGGCGGCGGTACCACGATCCCATTCGCTCCAGTAACGGGCTCGAATATAATTCCGGCGACTTTATCCCCCCCGCCTTCAAGTTCAATGGCCTGATTGATGTATTCAGCACACTGCAGGCCGCAATCGGGATAGGTCTGACCCAACATACAGCGGTAACAATAGGGAAGCGGCACCGGCACCCATTCGGTGCCGCCAGGCACCTGAGCCCAGTTGCGGGAATCTCCGACCGAAAGGGTCATGGGCGCAGTCGTTCCGCCATGGTAGGCCCGGTAACGAGTCAAAATTTTGCGGCGTCCGGTGTATTGGTGACAAATTTTGACCGCAGCTTCATTCGCTTCGGTGCCGCCAAGAGAAATAAAAGCGCGGGAAAGATCGCCGGGGGTCACTTCTTCCAACAACTTACCCAGCAAAGCTCGTGGCTTGGTGGACAAGCTTGGGGCAAACGAACAAAGAGTCTTTGCTTGCTCGCAGATGGCCTCCACCACGCGCTGGTCACCGTGCCCTATATTATGACTGACAAAACAGGAGCTAAAATCCAGCCTCTCTCGACCATCTTCCGTGGTAAATCGTACACCCTTTGCGCTGACTACGCGCATCGGCGACTGGGCAGGCTGAAACGACCATGAATGAAAAATATTTTCTGTTTCATAAGAATCCAGGTCTTCCTTTGCCGCTGGAATCTTCTTCAAATCTTCCATAATTCTCTCCCGACCTCTGATCCCAGGCTGTGTGAAATAGCTATGGGAAGAGTTATTGTTGTTAAACTTTATTTCGCGTTCAAATGAGAATACTTATCCAGATAGCGCACCGGCATCTTAAGGGCATCACGGCGGAACGGCTCTGCCAGAACTTCCTCTCCACCTTGGACGATGGCGTTGATAACGCACGGTTTGCCCGATGCAATCGCTTCCTTCATCACGTCTCCCACCTGGTCCGGATGGTCCACATAGAAACCCAGCGCTCCCATGTCTTCGGCCAGCTTTGCATAGTCGGGGTTCTCCGGTAGATTGGCACCGACAAAACGATTGTCGTAATAGTCGATTTGGTTCTTTTTCTCCGCACCCCACTCGTAGTTGGTCGCAACGATAGCGATCACCGGGATGTTTTCGCGAACGGCCGTCATGACCTCCGCGACACCGCTGATGCCGTAGGCGCCGTCTCCCTGAAAAGCAATTACGGGAGCGTCTGGATTGCCGACTTTGCATCCGATAGCTGCACCATAGGCAAAACCGCAGTTCCCCCAGGACAACGCCGAGATGTGCTGCCTGATGCCCTCAAATTTCAGATAGGCATTGATCATCGAGGAGTTGTTGCCGATGTCGGTGGTTACGATGCTGCCTTTGGGCAATACCCTGGTCCATTCCTGGTGAAACCGCCGGGGATGCATCGGTTTGGACTGGGAACTGGAACTCCACTCTTTCAGCTCCTTGTCCCAAATATCTTTTTCTTTTTCGATGTCGCCCAATCGTTCAGAATTTCTTTGTAGATTTGGGGCCAACTCTTTGACCCGCTTCAGCAAAAGACCGGTGAACTCTTTTACGTTGCCGCAACTGTACACATCGGCCTTCTTGGACAGGCCAAGCACAGAGATATTGACGTCGCATTGGATCAGCTTAGCATTGTCAGGCCAATAACCGATGTCATACTGGGGCAGTGTCCCAAAAGGTCCCAGGCGCGTACCCAACGCAATCACCAGATCCGCCTTCTTTATGGTGCGCATGGCCGCTTTGGAACCGCAGTATCCGATCGGCCCACAGGACAACTCATGGCCGGCGGGAAAAGTATCGTTGTGCAAATAACTGTTCACAACCGGGGCGGTAAGGTATTCCGCCAGAGCTCTAACCTCTGCCACCGCGTCAGCCTGGGAAACCCCACCTCCGGAAACAATCACCGGATATTTTGCTTCGGCAATCAGCTTGGCTGCCGTTTCAAGGTCTTCCATGGACCCCACACCGCGCCTGATTACAGGAGTCTCATAAATCTCATCCATTAATTCACCGTAGAAAAAATCGCGCGGAATGTTCAACTGGCTGGGTCCATTTAGGTTTTTGGCCATGTAGAAAGCGCGCCGAGCCAGTTCCGCCATCCGTTGCGGCTGATTAACACGAACCTGATAGACGGTCTGTTTCTCGAACATGGCCAATTGGTCCAACTCCTGGAAACCGCCGGTACCGATTCCCATCGATCCGGTCTCGGGAGTTATGGCCACAACCGGCGAGTGAGCCCAATACGCTGCGGTCAGAGCGGATACAAAATTGGCCGCACCGGGTCCGTTCTGCCCGATGCACGCCTGCGGTTTTCCGGTGACTCTGGCCAGCCCGTCCGCAGCATGCGTCGCTGCTTGTTCGTGCGCCACAGGAATGAAACGAATGCCTGCATCCGGAAACAGATCAAGAGCGTCCATAAACGCTGATCCAACAATTCCGAAAACATCTTTCACTCCTTCGGCGACCATGGTTTCCACTAACGCTTCACTCGGTGTCATTTTGACCTTAGCCATTTCGTCCTCCCTTAATCATACTTTTAATTTTTGCATTAATATTTAATGTTCAGATGGTTAAATATCCTGCTAAATCAGAGCCATCCGACCGGGGATGCTTTCCATCTGAAACCTCTGGTTAAACCGTTGCCCGCTATTCATCGTCGTAATATCAAACGAGTCCCTGATCCAGCATGGCATTGGCTACTTTGACGAAGCCGGAAATATTGGCCCCAAGCACATAATTGCCCGATGAACCGTATTGGGCTGCGGCATCCAGGCAAGTCTTATGGATACTTTTCATGATGATCCGCAACCGGTTATCGACTTCGTCTCTGGTCCAGTTGATCCGCATGCTGTTTTGAGCCATTTCCAGGCCGGAAACCGCCACCCCGCCAGCATTGGCGGCTTTACCCGGCCCGTACAGAATTTTGTTGTCGATAAAAATCCTTATACCTTCCGGTGTGGTTGGCATGTTGGCACCTTCCGAAACCAGCCGCACACCATTATTCACAAGATTTTTAGCGTCTCTTTCGTTGATTTCGTTTTCGGTAGCTGAAGGGAAGGCACAGGCAGCTTTATGATTCCACAGCGGATTGTACCCCAAACCCGGCTCCAACGCCGTGTAAACGGCACTTGGATATTTGTCGACATACTCTTTGATGCGACCTCGCCGGACATTCTTCAGCTCTTTAATGTATGCCAACTTTGGTGGATCTATGCCGCTTTCGTCGTATATGTAGCCCGATGAATCGGACAGCGTGATGACTTTGCCTCCAAGCTCCAAGATCTTTTCCACAGTATACTGCGCCACGTTGCCCGACCCTGAAACCAGGCAAGTCTTATCTCCTAAGGTCTCATTGTGAGTCGCGAGCATCTCGCAGGCAAAGTAGACACATCCGTACCCAGTGGCTTCAGGCCGTATTAAACTTCCGCCCCAATTGAGATTCTTTCCGGTAAAAACCCCGGTAAACTCGTTCCGCAGCTTCTTGTACATGCCAAAAAGAAAACCTATTTCACGCGCCCCAACCCCGATATCACCCGCTGGAACATCGGTATTGTGACCGATGTGGCGAAACAGCTCACTCATGAAACCCTGGCAAAAACGCATGAC
This sequence comes from uncultured delta proteobacterium, assembly GCA_963781715.1. Classification (GTDB taxonomy): domain Bacteria; phylum Desulfobacterota; class Syntrophobacteria; order Syntrophobacterales; family Syntrophobacteraceae; genus Desulfoferrobacter. The sequence continues at coordinate 279,637 of CAWAGW010000010.1, read as the reverse complement.
TTCGTAATCGGATTTACCTTTGGGATCGAAGTCCGAGCCGCCTTTTCCCCCGCCCATAGGCAGGGTGGTGAGCGCGTTTTTGAAAACCTGCTCGAAAGCCAGAAATTTCAGGATGCTCAAAGTCACCGACGGATGAAAACGCAACCCTCCCTTGTATGGGCCTATGGCGCTATTCATCTCTATCCGGAATCCCCTATTGACGTGGACATCACCCCGATCGTCCAGCCACGGCACCCGAAACATTATGACTCTCTCGGGTTCCACCATTCTTTCAAGGATCCTGGCATGGCGATAGCGGGGATTGCTGTCGAGCACTCGCTTAACGGACTCGGCGACCTCAGACACCGCCTGATGGAATTCCTTCTCCAGGGGGTCTCTAGCCTTTACGGTTTCAACAATGTTTTGCATACTTGTCCCTCCATGGATCGGGTGAATAAACCAAATTGCTGCTCCAAAATTTTTTAGTCCCTCTGTTGCTCCCCATTACCTTTGCCGGGCGGCAACATCACACAACGCATCGTACTTCCGTCAACCTTGGATAGGAAAGGAGCCGTGAGGTGTACGTGAGCCAAATGAGTCGTTTCGTGCGCAATGGGCCGGGACGTAAGCCAGTTCCAGTCCAAAAAATCTTCTCCACCGTTAGCGACCATCACGTAGTCGATACCTAAGGTAGTAATGTTGTGGAAAAAATGCGTACCTTGGGAAGGTTCGACGCTGAGCTCCGGCACTGTCGTCTCGACAATAGCTCCTACTCCCGATATATCGGACCAGTTTACCGGTATTCCCAGCCAGCAATCTGCCGATCCCCATCGGCCGGGACCGATGAGCAGGTACTTTCTATTTTCTTTCGTTAGGATCGAGTTCAACCCATCGATTTCCCGAACTATTTCAGGAGTACGGCTCACATCGAAACTGTCCGGCTTTACATACAAGATGTCCCGCAAATCATTTTTTCTGCCGTTGCCAAGTGCATGGGAGGAAAAACAGAAAGCTTCGGCAATGTCCTTATCAGTTATTGTGACTCCCATCATTTGGCGTTCGTCGGCCATCGGCCTGATTTGCAGAAAAGCAAACTGAGGTTCCAACTTTTGGTCCTGCGCAATATTTATGGAAAACTCAATTTCCACGGGGCAGCCCATCCCCTGCCGGCCCATATCGAGGATCTCGGAAAGTATTTCGGGCAAAGGGAAAAGACCATATTTCAGCACCTGGGAAAAAGTCAGGATTCTATGACCAGCCATTATTGCGTCGTCGCTTATGCGTTCTTCTTCCGGAAGGTAGGTGCTTGCCAGCATCCCCAACGGCCCATCCTGATCGGCTGCAGATACTTCTCGCCTTTCAAGGGTGGAATCTTCGTTTAGATCGACCGCTAAAGAAGGATTTTCCATATTCAGCGAATAGAAAAAGCGTTGCGAGTTCTTCAGGGTATCTGCAACCGTTGCAAATTGAGGAAGCACTTGAGGATACTTTGGCGAAAACCGCAGCACTCGCCCGCCTTCCATGACGATCTTTCCGAGCCCCAAAGCTACGTGGCCGACTCCCTCATCCATTCGCATATGAGATAGCGGATAGTAATTATGCGATTGAGCTACTCCTGAGATGGCCGGGTAAAAATGAGATCCATACTGCTGTCCTACCAGCCTCTGAATAATAATCGCCATCTTTTCTTCTTCGGTGCGATGAGGACTCCTCTGAGCAAAGCTTCGCGGGCTTTTGAAGTAAGTAGAAGCATAAACCAGCTTGATGGCCGTGATGAGCTGGCTCAGCCTCGTTTCCAGTTCCGGGTGGTTGTTCGGCAGCATGTACGTTCTGTATAACCCGGCGTACGGTCTAAAACGGCTGTCTTCAAGCAGACTGGACGAACGTACCGCGAGCGGATATTTGGCGTGGGAAAGGAAGACTTTAAGTTTTTTTTCGATCCATCTCGGAAACTTCGCCTTGATAAAGATATCGGCGACTCTCTCATCCGGAGCCTTGGTCTTGGACATCCCGCGCATTTCATTGATCTCCAGAAAGGAATCGAAACCTTCAGTTGTCACCACCAAGGTTTGGGGGAAAAAGAATTTCACCTCGGGGAACTTGTCCTGGAGAGCGGGATTGCGATGCAGCATATTGGATATGAAGATCAACCCCCTGGCTTTTCCTCCAAGTGACCCCTTGCCGATTTTGAGAAAATCGGTGTCCGGATCAAAATCGCTGGCATCAAGGCTTACCACTATTCCCTTTTGGCGCCTCAGGCGCCGGTTGCGCACATTAGAAATAATGAATTCACGCATACTCTCAACGTCGCCTGAAAAATCATTGTCTGTGGCTGGACGGAGTTTTGAAGCGAGGATGACCTCTGTTCGAGCAAAAAGCCAGCGGGAGAAGTCGTTGCGGCTCCAGTGAAAATAGAAGGATTCTGCCGGGATGCTGGGTAATATTTTTTCCAGAGAACGCATGTTGGAGACTCTGGCGATTTCGCGACCCTCTGGAGTCCGAAAGACAAAATCGCCAAACCCAAGGTGCCTGACGAGAAAAGACCGCAACTCTGCGTGAAGACCGGGAGAGTTCTTATTTAGAAATTTCGCCGGAATTTCAGCTGCCCTCGGTGCATTTGACAACTCGGAACTGGTGAGAAGCAGGGGGATATCCGGTCGCTCCGCTTTGACGTTTGTGAGAAAGGATATGCCGGCGTCAGGATCAAGTTGGCAGTTCCTCGGAACACGAACGTCGGAAATGATTCCGAGGATATAAGGCTCAAACCTTTTATACAGGTTTCCAGCTTCTTCGAAGCTCTCGGCTACGAGGATTTTCGGACGCGCCCTCATGGTCAGCAACTTGTGCTCTTCATTGAGAGCTTCTTCCATAACTGCCTGCGTCTGTAGAATGACCTCGCGATAGAGGATCGGCAACAACGATGAAAGGTACAGAGGAGAATCTTCCACAAAGAGAATAACCCTTACCCCTGCCAGCTCAGTATCGCGGGCAACGTTCATGACATCTTCCGCACTCTTGACAAGAGCAATCAGCAACTCTGTGTTGCCGGTCCAGACAAAGGAGCGGTCTATATCGTGGCGAGGAGGCGATTCGATTACGCAGCGAGGATCCGGTGAACTATGGGAAAGTAAAACGACAGGCAAGTTGGGCGCCTTCTTTTTCAGCTCCCTACCGAGGGCATAAGCATCCGTGTCGGCAAGTCGGAGCATGGTAATTACCAAATCAATCTTTTTATTATCCAGAACCGCAAGCGCTTCGCTGGCAGAGGAAACCCAGGTGAGCCGGGGGGGTTGGCTCAAGTTGAGGCCCCTGTATTCGTATATGATTCTTTCTGCCAGCCTCCCATCCTCATCTATGATGCAGGCATCGTAGAGCGTTGACACCAGCAAGATGTCGCGCACCTTGCTCTGCATCAATTCATGGAAAATCTTGAAACGCAGATCGGTATCATCTGCAAATTGACGGGCCGGCATCAGACTCCTAACGTTTTCCGGTTTTCTTATGAAGCTGACGTAACTTCCGATGAAACGCGTACAAAACGACTGTTTCCAAAGTCTTTAAGTTCCTCCTCTCACATCATTCCTGCGAACTTGCGTGATGCGAAGTCTGTTTGAGGCAGGCTGCCCAAACTTTCTTTTGAGCAGGTGCATCAGTTGCAATGTTATAATAACGAGCTGAGAATTCTGTCGCACAAGGAAAAATTTTTAACCGCTTCCGCAGCGTGAGGTTTAAACGGGAAAATGAATCACGGACCGGACGTTGAGCAGGGGAACAGCGCAAGCACTGAGATTCAATTGCGCAGGAGTCGTAACTTCTGAAAAGGCGCATATTTCATTTCTTTCAGAAATTGACCGCGAAGTGTTAATGTCTAATACATCAGATTTCAATTTGAATGTATCAAATGCATTGCCGTCGCGTCAACAAGAAAATATCCACGATAAAATTTCCTTGGTTGGATTTCGTTCCACTCAACGCAAGCTAAGGAACTGTATGATGCAGGAAACGATGTTTCCCCGATGAAGGGGCACAGCCCCGCAGGAGACATTCAGCGACAAACCCCGTGGTTTCTCGATCGCTTACCACCTCCTATGACCCAGTGGAGCCGCAGCCAAGCATGAAAATGGGCTAGCGGCTCGAGGCTGGGAACACCGGAATTACGTGTCTTTTGAGGTCATTTGACTTCCGGCCCCTAGCCCCTGGCCGCCCGCCGATTTTCAGTTAAATGTATAACTCATAGCGGATTAGTCAAACTCAGGGTGCGTAGAGGACGTGTCCCGGTCATGTGCAAAGAGCCAAATGTATTAATATATGCTTAAGATTGTTCTTTACTCAGTGTTTATATAAAATTAATGATGCAGTTGCGATCTGCACTTAAGAATATTGCGAAAGGTTAAATTCTATGGATCAACAACAGAAACTCGGACACAATTTCTATTCGGCTACCCCTCTAGACCGATTGTGGCATAGGCGACCAGACGATCGATGGTTCAGTGCAAAACTCCAGAACCCGAACGCTCGATTTATCCCCATCTGGCAGTCCAAAAACCTTGTCAGCCAGGAATCGTCCCCCCATCCCGTTGAACTCACTCCTAAGGATGTGGCCGATATTGTCTCTGACGCACCATCAATCGTGTTGCTTGGGAAAAAGGATAAGAGGATTTACTTTGCTATCGACTTGCCGCCAAATGGTCCAACGGCTCCCATAGCGTTCAAGGATCTTGGCAGTTTTCGAGATCTGCGGGGAGTAGGGCCACTGTTGGATCATCGTGAGGCCGCTCTGCTCGCCTACGCGAGAGCCATCACTCATTGGCATAGTCAGAATAGCTACTGTGGGGCTTGCGGCTATAAAACAAAGAGCACCCACGGCGGCCATGTCAGGGTATGCACAAATGAAAGCTGCGGGAAAGAGCATTTTCCAAGAACCAACCCGGCGATCATTGTTCTGATTACCTACGGAGAACTCTGCCTACTGGGCCGCCAGCCCCAGTGGCCGGCAGGAATGTATTCCACCATTGCAGGATTTGTAGAACCAGGGGAAAGCCTGGAAGATGCCGTGATGCGTGAAGCATCTGAAGAAACAGGAATTCAAATTAAAAAGCTAAACTACCAATCTTCCCAACCTTGGCCATTTCCCAGCTCCATCATGCTCGGTTTTAGAGCCGAAGCTGCTGACCGTAAGATTCAGCTGAGGGACCACGAACTGGAAGATGCCCGCTGGTTTTCGCGGCATGAAATTGAAACGGCATTGCGTCAGGGAGATCTTCGACTACCCACTCCCGTTTCTATCGCCTTCCGGCTGATTCAAGAATGGTTTGATGAAGAGCATTCAGAAAGACTTGAAAGTCTCATGGCGAGCTGACTACAACGACCATGAAAATGCAATGGACTGCCAAGGGGCATGAAGCAAAACGCAAAGGTACTTCACATTCTGGATTCTGTCTTTTTAATTCTGCATCCTCATATAAGACTGGAGCCCCTACGTGTTTAGAATTCGCAGAATGTTTGATGCCGTTTCGTCTGCTAATCGCGAGATCGTCAGTCAGGTTCAGCAAATATTGAGAGAACAACTGCCTGAGTTGAACTCTGCAGATATCGACAAGATCCCGGAACAGCTCAGGAATTCTCTCAAACATCGGTTTCAATCGATTCTTTATATCGCCGAGGGCTTCAAGCGAGCCATCAAAGGTTTTGCTCTTCTGTCTTATGAACCAAATCTTCATTTCTGCTTCCTCGATTACATTTCCGCTGCCAGGCTGGTAACCGGCGCGGGAGTCGGGGGCGCTCTTTATTCACGCATACGCGAAGAAGCGACTTCGTTGAACGCGATCGGTATTTTTTTTGAATGTCTGCCCGATGTCCCCGATCTGTGCAGGGATCCAGAGGTGCTGAAAAATAACAAGGCGCGGTTGCGGTTTTACGAAAAATACGGAGCGCGACCCATAATCAATACCGCCTACGAAACCCCGGTTGAACCAGGAGGCGATAATCCGCCCTACCTGGTTTTCGACGGTTTGGGTGGGGAAAAACCGCTGCGAAGAAGCGACGCAAAAGCTATAGTTCGTGCCATCCTTGAGCGCAAATACAAGCACCTGTGCCCAAAATCCTACGTTGACATGGTCGTGGAATCTTTTAAAGACGATCCTGTACGTTTGAGAGAACCCCGCTACATAAAAAAAGAAAAACCCCTCCCTGTCGCTCAGGTCACCGGCAAGTTCCGCAAGATAGCTATGGTAATCAACGATAAACACGCCATCCATCATGTCCATGAACGAGGCTACGTTGAATCGCCAGTCAGAATCAAATCGATCTTGAAAGAGCTCGACAACGTCAACATTTTTGACAAGATAGCTCCTCGCAACTTTTCACAAAAATACCTCAAAACGGTACACGTGAGCAGCTATATCGAATACTTCAAACGCGTCTGTGAAAAGCTGGAAGCGGGAAAATCGGTTTACCCTTATGTTTTCCCCATCCGAAACGCTGCCAGACCTCCCAAAGAACTGGCGGTTAGAGCCGGCTACTATTGCATCGACACCTTTACTCCCTTGAACACGAATGCTTTTCATGCGGCCAAAAGAGGCGTTGACTGCGCACTGACCGCTGCAGAGCACCTCCTGGAAGGCTACCGACTGGCTTACGCTCTAGTGAGGCCACCCGGCCACCATGCCGAAAGTCGCTCTTTCGGCGGTTTTTGCTATTTCAATAACGCGGCTATAGCGGCTCATTTCCTTAGCCAATACGGAAAAATTGCCATCCTGGACATTGATTATCATCACGGCAACGGGCAGCAGCAGATATTTTACGAAAGAAACGATGTTCTGACTCTTTCCGTCCACGGCCATCCACACTTTGCCTATCCCTACTTTAGCGGCTTTGAAGACGAGACCGGGCAGGGGCTGGGTAAAGGCTGCAATATCAACTACCCCCTGGCAGAGACCATCAGCAGCGAACACCACCTGCATATCGTGGAAAAGGCGCTAAGGAAGATCACAGCTTTTGCTCCCGCTTATTTAATCATATGTCTGGGACTGGACACGGCAAAAGGAGACCCTACAGGCACCTGGAGTCTGATTGCAAAAGATTATGACAAGTTGGGAAAAACTATTGGCAAAATGCAATTGCCCACTTTGGTCGTTCAGGAGGGAGGCTACAACAACCGCGTCATCGGGGTGAATGCCAGGCACTTTTTCGTCGGTTTGTGGTCTGGCAGGTTCGAACGATAGACAATTTTTGCGGTCCCGCAAGGCGCTAAAGGAGGACCAGAAGTCTTTTCGCCATCGGTATCCTGGCTTCCGACTCCTGAATTCTACTTGTTTATAAAAAAACGTTGCATTTCAGATGGTTTTATTTATAGTGGAAATGTGGTCTTCATCTATATCCATTCGTGTATATTCTCGCATGGGGCGATCTTCCTAATCTAATCGGCAGTTACTGTACCGAGTGATTGTTAATTTAGTTTCAAGAATTTTTCTATAAAAACACAAACCCCCTTACAAGGTCTTGATTCGACATGGATCGTAGCAGTTTTAACGTCAGTCATGAGCGAAGGCAGTTTCTGCTTCACATGTTGAAAGGAACTGCACTGCTGCTACTTCAAGGATGCAGCGGACGGTTGAATCGAACCTGTCATTATATTCCTCCCGATTCACAGGCTGGTCGTCGGCCCCACGCAGGATACAGCGTATCATCGCAACTGAACCCCCAACCAGAAACATGCACGGTGCACGAAGTAGCCCCAATGGAAACCCTCCCCAGATTGGCCCAAATGTATGGGGTGCCGGAGCAGGAGCTCATTAAGGCCAACGAGTTGAAGCCGGGGGAAGCCTTGAAGCCGGGACAAAAACTCATTGTCCCTCATCCTTCGCAATACAAGAATATCGTACCCGTCTACAAGAATGACCGCTGGGAATATATCATTGTCCACCACACGGCCGGCAAGGTCGGAAAAGCGCTGCTGGTAGATCGGATTCACCGCGAAAGAGGGTTTGAAGAGGGATTAGGTTATCATTTTTTGATCGATAATGGTTCGCTCGGAAAAGGCAATGGACAGGTGGAAGTGGCGCCCCGCTGGATTCAGCAGGAACAGGGGGCACATTGCAAGGCTTGCCACATGAACGAAAGAAGCATCGGTATAGGTCTGGTTGGCAACTTTAACGACAGAAAACCCTCAGTTGCCCAAATGAACACTCTAATCCAGCTCGCTGCTTTATTGGGAACCCGCTACGAAATTCCCGTTTCAAACGTGCTCGCCCACCGCATGGTGCCTGGCGCAAAAACCGACTGTCCCGGCAATCTGTTTCCCTGGCGAAGATTTCAGGTTAGTTTAAAAAAGGTTATGCCACCCTCCTCGATGTTGGCAAGATCCTAAGGAGACTGCCTAAGGATCCGACTCATGCCTCACACACCTCCAGAACTGCTTCCTCGAAAATGTCAAAAATGCGTCAAGACAACTCGACCAATCATTCATGCTAAATGCAGCGTATGTCAGGAATTGGGATTCGACGAAGAAATCCTCTGCCATTTGAACCGCAGCATACAAAACCGAACGACATTCCAGTGTTATGCTTTTCAGCCTATATTGAAGCTGCTGGGCCGACCAGACCAAAAGCCTTTCAATCCAAATGAAGATGCTGATGCTGTCCGACTTGAAGACAGGTTTGCATGGAAAGAACAAGCCCCGCATCCGGTGTTTTCGGAGAGCCCGTCCACATTCCCGTCAGCACAGTCCCTGCAATGTACGCGACGGTGCCGTATTTTCACATTTTATTGCTGTGCTAGCTCCGCTCCGCAAATAACAATTTGATAAAAAGAGGTTTTTTTTGTAGAAAAGTAGGGTTCTAAATGAGCTGATTTCTGTAAGACTAAAACATTCTTGGTTCTATCAACGACTCCGAACATGGGGTAAGAATTGCAGGGGATGAAGCGAGTTCCTTTTCAGCAGGAAGAAATTGCAGTTTTAAGGAGGGCAATCGAAATCTCAGAGGAACTCATCAGTGACTATTACAAAATTTCTACTTCCGGGTGGAAACGCTACCGTTATGACATTCAGTCATTGGTGGATCTGCAGGAAGATGAGATCATAGATATCGCGTTCGCACAAATCCGCCGCTATCTGAAACACCCGCAATTAAAATTGCGCGGCAGCGAAGTCGGAGATTATTTCAAAATTTGCCTGCAGGACCACGTAATCCGCCAGGCAGTGCAGCGGGACACTCAAATACAAATGCTGCCGCTTGCAGCCTACATCGTGACCCACGAATTGATCCACGTCGTTCGGTTTGCCAAGTTCGTCCAACGCTTTCACAGCACAGAGACCGAGCAGGAAGCAGAGGAAGGACGCGTTCACGCTCTGACGCAACAATTGCTGGAAGGACGCAAGGTGCAAGGTTTACCGGAGATTTTGGAGGCTTTTAAAGACTGCCGTGTCATGGAGACCTTTCGCGCCGCTTGAGGCGCAGGGCGAACAATTATGGAATGCGGATTTCGAATTTCGGAAATAGAAACCTCGTGCAGCCGGGCGGAAGTCTCTAATGGGTTATGGAGCGATTCAAAGTCCCCCTTTTTTAGGAAAAGGGGGGAACTCTAACGGGAAACTCATTTTCGCCCGGCCTGACCAGCAACATAGATTAATTCGACTTTAGTAATTTGGAGTTATCGGGTTTCAGAGACCGAATGACCCAGCGAAGCTGCCATGGTGCAAATACTTGAGAAAGGAATGGGTTATCCAAAATCATGAGAGAAAAGATCACCCGGAATGAAGTTCGGCATGTTGCAAAACTGGCCAGGCTCGAGTTATTGGAAGAGGAAGAGAGGCTCATGACCGAGCAGATGAACAATATATTGGCTTACATGGATAAACTCAACGAGCTCGATACATCCGAAGTTGAGCCAACAACACACGCCATTCAGTTGCAGAATGTATTTCGAAGGGATCAAGTCGAGCCTTCCTTAGAACGTGAAGAGGCGCTGGCGAATGCTCCTCAAAGTGACGGAGCAAGCTTTGTTGTGCCCAAGGTTTTCTAGGAGATTGTTCGTGACATTAGAGATACTATAGTATCAGAGACAAACGCAGGCTATGAAGTTCGAATGCCCGAATCGCAAAAGAAAAGAGGTGTAAGTGGATATTCATTCTCTTACGATGCATGAACTACACGAATTGCTGGTTCGCAAAGAACTCAGTGTCACGGAAACAGTGAAGACTTTTCTGGATCGCATCCAAGTATTGAACGGCAAGTTGAATGCTTATCTAATGGTGCTGGCGGACCTGACTCTCAAAGACGCCGAACAATTCGACAATGGGAAAATGGATTTGAATCAGTCGCCTCTCGCGGGCGTTCCTTTGGCGATAAAAGATGTCCTTTGTACCAGAGGCATACGCACTTCCTGCGGTTCGAATGTTCTTGAGAATTTCGTTCCTCCCTTTGATGCAACCGCAATTGAGGCTCTAAAGAAGGCTGGGGCAATAATTCTTGGAAAAACCAACATGGATGAGTTCGCCATGGGATCTTCCAACGAAAATTCCGCCTATGGCCCTTGCCGCAATCCATGGAACGTGGAGCGAGTTCCGGGTGGATCGAGCGGCGGTTCGGCCGCAGCCGTTGCAGCAGATTTATGCGCCGCCGCATTGGGCACGGACACCGGCGGATCTATTCGACAGCCCGCGTCCTTTTGCGGAGTAGTGGGACTCAAACCGACCTACGGGCGTGTGTCGCGTTTCGGCTTGGTAGCCTTTGCATCTTCGTTGGATCAGATCGGTCCGATCAGCAAGGATGTCGAAGACGCCGCCATGCTTTTGCAGGCTGTTGCCGGCTATGACAGACGCGATTCAACTTCGGTTGATCGTCCGGTCCCCGATTACGGGCAATCGCTACGCATGCCGATCAAACGCCTCAAGCTCGGCATCCCCAAGGAGTACTTCATAGAGGGAATGAATTCCGACGTGGCACAGGTGGTTCAGCGGGCTATTAAAACTTGTGAGGAACTGGGCGCAGAGATCATTGATGTATCGCTCCCACATACGGACTATGGCGTGGCCGCCTATTACATTATTGCCCCCGCTGAAGCGAGCTCCAATCTGGCTCGCTACGACGGAGTCAAATATGGATTTCGGGCTGCTGATTCCAAAGACCTGATGGATATGTACTGTCAGAGCCGGCTGAAGGGGTTCGGCTTTGAGGTGAAACGGCGCATCATGCTGGGAACGTATGTTTTATCGGCGGGATACTACGACGCTTATTACAGAAAAGCATCGCAGGTGAGGAGCTTGATCAGACAGGATTTTGTCGATGCATTTGAAAAATGTGATGCTCTTTTAGCCCCTGTCGCTCCCATGCCGGCTTTCAAAATTGGCGAAAAAACCGATGATCCTCTGCAGATGTATTTAAGCGACGTGTTTACCCTCCCCGCAAGTTTGGCGGGCGTTCCGGGAATTTCCGTACCATGTGGTTTTACGTCGGAGAAGCTGCCGGTAGGTCTACAAATTTTAGGACCTCATTTTCAGGAAGAGCTCATCCTGCGAGTGGCATTTCAATATGAGCAGGCAACCAAAGATCAAAGGGCCAAACCTGCTTTGCTCTGACGGCTTATACTTCTAAATTCGGAGGTTCCTTGTTCGTTTTCTCCGCAGCGCAGAGCTTTTGCCCTGCACCGCGGAGAAAGAGGAAAACATAACTTCCTTTAAGATCTGCCCTCAGGAATTGAAATAGCCTTTGGGTACCGTCACGATTCCTCGTGGAGTAACTTCAAAGTTCTTGCGATCCTCCTGCGGATCGATACCGATCTGAGTATGCGGCGGGATTACATTGTCCTTGTCAATGATTGCTTTCTTGATTCTACAATTGCGGCCAATTTCCACACCGTCCATAATCACTGATTCATCCACCTCTGCCCAGCTCCTTACCATTACCTTGTAGGAGAGGATCGAGCTTCGAACGATTCCGCCACTGATGATGCATCCCGGGGCAACCATGGAATCCACTGCCATTCCGACGCGCGGTGGGCTGCCGCTGTTGCGTTGGTTGAAGACAAATTTGGCGGGCGGGTACTGGCGCTGGTAGGTGTGTATGGGCCAGAGGCTGCCGTACAAATTGAAGAAAGGATCGACTCCTGTCAGGTCCATGTTGGCATTCCAGTAGGCGTCCAGGGTCCCGACATCGCGCCAGTATTGGGAGTCACGGGTCCCATCCACCAGTTCCAGCCGCCGCACCCCATCCTGACCTACCATATGAATGTAATCTTTTATCTTATTCAGACGCCGGTAGGGATAGGCCAGTACCTTTAGTTCCTCAATGCATTTTGGAATAATATCTTTTCCGAAGTCTTGAAACTCCGTCGCCTTCAGCATCTTGAGAAGAATCTCGGTTTTGAACAAATAGATCCCCATCGAGGCCAGCGAGCGCTCAGGATCGTCCGGTATCGGTTTCGGTTCACGCGGCTTTTCCTCCCACGCTCGGATTCTAAAGTCGTTGTCGACTTCCGCAATCCCAAACTCGGATGCCTGACCTCTATCCACTTCAAGAAGACCTACCGTTACGTCAGCTTCATTTTGTTCGTGATAAATTCTGAACTGCGAGTAGTCCATTTGTATACATGATCGCCAGATAGAATCAGCACCAGGCGTGGACGCTCCCTTTCAATTAAGTACAGGTTGTGTCGCACTGAGTCCGCAGTGCCACGATACCATTCCACTCCCATACGCTGCTGAGGGCCGACTATTCGCAGGTAGTGGCCGAGATCGCTGGAGAATATGTTCCAGCCATCTTCGAGATGGTCTACCATGGATTGCGATTTATACTGGGGAAAGATTAGAATCTTGTAGAGCTGCGAGTTGATGCAATTGCTTAATGGAATGTCAATAAGACGGTATATGCCTCCAAAAGATACTGCGGGTTTAGAACGGTCGCGGGTCAATGGCATCAGCCGCGTTCCACGCCCACCAGCCATTATGATAGTGAGAACATCTTTCATTAGAATATTCCTGATAAACGGTTAGGTCTCATATCAACTTCAAGCTCACTCGGGCAAAACTACTGTAAATATTCTTTCGGATTAGGCAACTCATGACTCCGGTAGACGATCACTCCCTCTTTGTTGACCAGAATGTACAACGGTATTCCCTGCACCTGATAAGTCTGGGTGACCTTTTCGTCCTCATCATACAGCATAGGCCAGGATACCGGATGCCCCTTTTGAAATCGCTTCAGCCGCTCCAGCGAATCCCCTGCGCCCACATTGATTCCGAGAATTTCCAGGTCCGATCGAGGCATTTCTTCTCGAATTTTGGCTATTCTGGGTCGAGAGCCTACACAATGCGGACACCAGGTAGCCCAAAAATAGAGCAAAACCGGCTTCTGGGCCTTAAACTCACTCAAGCTAAATGTTTTGCCGTCTAAGTCCTTGAGCTCGAAATCGGGTGCCGGATGTCCAGGCTCTGGCGGGTTAAACGATGCCAGCATCATATTCCCGCTTGATGCCGACGCAAGGCTAAAAGAACCGCAGAATAGTATCGTCAAAAAGAGGGCAACAGAACTCTTTAGTATTTTCCCAGCACTCAGATTCATATCCAAAATTCTCCAGTCTTTATGAAAAAATACTCCGCAACCAGGATCATAAGAAATGCAAACAACTTCTGCACACGCTGCATCCAGATGCCCGAGCGGGGCAGGGACGTGATCAACCCCGTGAAAGTTCCAACGATGATAACCATAAACCCCATTCCATAGGCGAATACAAAAAGCATCGCGATGCCCCAATAGACCTCCTGCCTGGTGGCAACCAGCGTCAACAACACCCCCAATACTGGAGTCGTGCAGGCAGTCACAACGAGGGCTGAAGCACCCCCCAGCAGCACGCAATTAAAAACATCATGACAGGGAAGGTCGCCAACTCGAACATGATTCAAAAAAGTGGGTTGCGGCAGTTTAATCACGTCCAGCATTACCAGGGCAAAAAGGAGGCACACATTGCCCACAAACAGGTAGACATAAGGGCTGCTGGTCATGGCCCCAAACATTTTTCCGGTAAGAGCGGCAAAAGCACCGAGTGCCGCGTAGACTATCGCTAGTCCGAATACATAGAAGGAAGAGAGGAAAAAGCCCTTCCATTTGCTGCCCTGCGATCTTGCTCCCACAAAGGCGACGGTTATGGGCAGCATGGGGTAAGCGCAGGGAGTAAAACTTGCCAGGATTCCTCCTACAAAAGACAAAAGAATGGCAAGAAGAGGGTGCTGAGTCGCGATAGTTTCAAATTGTTCCATCCAACCCACGGCTTTTCCTCCTTACAACATATCCTGCGCCGGGTGTATTTGTCCCAGCAGTTTCAGACTCTTAAAATCTTTTCTGATTTGCCCACAGATCCATTCAACCAACGAATTGAAGATCCTGGCTTTATTGTCCTGCGATATGTGCAAACGCCAGATTCTATCTAGAGGTAATCGTCTTAACTGCCGAATCAACATCAAAGTCCCCAAATCCAACGAAAGACCTTTTCTGGATAAGCGGTGGTCGGGGCAAAAAAGGGTACCCTGGCTCATATCCCAGTTCCAATGGACAGCCGAGCGCAGAGTCTTACTGCAGATACTGCAACGATCCAAAGCCGGCAGGTAGCCGGTCTTGTTCAAAAATCTGAGTAGAAAAAGCAAGATCAGGTTTTGAGGCTCCTTCCCTTCCGCCAAATGAAATAGAACTTCTTTCAGGAGGAAGAAGAGCTCCTCTTCCGGGTCTGCCTCCGGCGTCATTTCAAGCAAAACTTCACAAGCCAAAGCGGCATATGCCCATCGCTTTAAATCGGAGCGCAATTCCTGGTGTGGCTCCACCAGCTTACATGCCTCGATCCACACCAGCGATTTAGTTGTTCTGTAGGTCAAATCAACCAGGCTAAGTAGCTCAAAGGTATTTACAAAACGCTTTCGGCTTCTTCTGGCCCCTTTCGCAATTCCTCTTAGTTTACCTCCATATTTAGTATAGAAAGTAATTAGTCGGTCAGATTCCTTGTAATCTTGAGATTGTAGAACTATAGCTTCAGTCGTTTGGACAATCATGCATGATGCAGACAGGAAAATTGTGCATTCTGGGCCGTGTGTGTCAACGGTTGTGCCGCTGCAACAGGCATCCTTTAGGATTCTTCCAAGTACTTGGGATCAGGCAATTTAAAGCGCACAACCTCACCGGATTTTCCAAGCGATCTCAGAGGCTTGCCATCCCATTTGAGATTGAGACCACCAGCGTTTCCGATAATGATCTTCATGCTCTCTTGCGCTTTCCATTCTCGTTTTTCGCCTGGCTTCATTAGAGCATTGTAAGTGTTTTTATTGTCTACTCGAACCTGTATCCATACATCCTGTGAGGCAGCGGCAAACAATACATGTTCATTGGTCTGCAAGGCAGGTTTTTGCTCAGATTGTGCTTCAGCCTCAGTTCCTCGACTCGCCTGCAGCGGAACTTCTTCTTGAGATTTTTGTTCGGCTTTTCGGGCAGCAGTACTTGCTTCAGTTTTTAGTTCCTTTTGAGCTGTTGCCTGAACGGTAGAGGACTCGCTGACATCGGCCGGTTTGTTGTCCGAGGAAGCCAATGACCGTTCCTTTATTTGCGCTATCGGCAGCGGTCCCACCACTTTATTTGTAGGCATTACCGCCAATTGTTCGGGCTGTTTTGAAGGTTCGGGAGTCGGCGTCTCCGTCTTTGCAGGTGTCCTAGGTAAATCCGGGGGAGCTCCTCCTGCGGTATAACTTCATTGGTCATGGATTGATTCATGGATAACTTGGTTCTTCTGTTGGCAATCCACGCTCCGGTGACAATGCTGCCCAACACAAGAACCACTAAAACCGTTGCCAAAACCGACCATCTTTTCCTCTTATTGGCGACAGCCAAAGAAAATCTACGGTAATCCTTAATCCCTTCCTGCTGCCGGTCGCAGGCAACAATTTCGGCCGCATGATTTCCCAATATAGGTTCGGCATCGATACCTAATGCTGAAGAGTAGGTCCGGATGAACCCTCGAACTAACAGCTGCGTCCCGATCCGGTCATAGTTGCTCTCCTCCAAATCGCGAAGGACGCCTTCACTGATACGAGTCCGCTCAAAAACGTCCTGCAGGGAAAGACCCTGTCTAATTCTTTCTTCTTTGAGGTTTTGTTCTGGTTCAGTCATATTTTCTCTGAATAAATCCTAAAGATTGACCTGTATGAATGATTTATCCATAAGCTCCTTGATCCACTGCTCATATTTTCTATCGATTTCTTGCTGAAACAGTGCATTTCGAGCTTTATCCCGGGCAGTGGCGCTCGTGTTGCTCACTTTCTGCTGCTCGCTCTGCACTTCAACAACTTTGATGATGTAGTATCCTTGCGGGGTTTTCATCACATCGCTGATCTGATTGGCGGTAAGTCCTCGAGTAGCCGATTCGATAGCCGGTGCCAAGTCGGTTGCAGCTATAAAACCAATATCACCTCCATCCTCCGCAGCCGGCCCCTGGGAGTACTCCTTAGCAAGTTTGGAGAAATCCTCTCCGCCTTTCAACTGCTTGTGGATGTTTTTCGCCAGTTGCTCGACTTCATTCGCCTGGCCGGCATTCCGGACGGGCAAAAAAATGACGGCAAGATGGCGCCGCTCGTTGGTGGAAACCGTCGGCACCGCAGACCCCTGCAAATACGAGTCAATTTGCTCATCGGTAATAACCGTTTTTGATTTCAACACGCGTTCGATCAGTCGGGCACGTTCAAGTTGTTTCTTGATGTCTTCGCGGAAGTGGTCAAGAGTCTGCCCCTGTTGCTGCAAAACGTATTTGAGCTGATCGTCGGTAAAGCCATTCTCTTTCTTGAAGTTTTCTACAGCGCTGTCAACATCACGTTCGGAGACATTAATTTTCAGTCGCTTGATTTCCTGCTCCGCCAGCCTTTCCTGGATCATCCGCTGCAAAACCTCTCGTTCAAACTGCTCGCGTTTTGCCGGAGTATCCAGTCTCAAATCCGGGGAAGCTTTTTGATATAGTTGAACTTGATCCTGAAGCTCGCTGTAAAGAATGATATCATCATTGACCACTGCCACGATGCGATCTATGGTCTCCGCTCGGAGGACCCGACTTCCAAGGAGCAAACAGAACAGACATAAAATAACTCTCAATGACCACACAGGTAGTAAGCGATTCATTTCAAAATTTTCTTTTCCAGGGGTAGCAAACTCTTTCTTCATAATTATTCCGCTGTTTAAGATAAATCCAAAGTTTTACAATAACTTACTGAACTGACCTGTTATCACTAGCATGTTCGGCAATCTCTTGCAAGATTCTTTTAAGGCGCACAAGGCGCTGAGGTAAACTCCGTGCCCAAATTTCTACGATCAATTTTCGGTCTGATTCGGGTCGAAACTCGCATTTCACCCGTGCAAGATGGGACAATACCAGAATCATATTTTCTTGCCGATGGAAGTGAAGCACGATAACCTCGCCATCACCATCCATTTTGACTATGCCACAGCGCTTAAAAAGCAATCGCAACTTGGCGAGCAGGATCAGGTTTTTTGCGCTTTCGGGCAATAGCCCGTAACGGTCTCGCCACTCCGAAGTCAATTCGTCTATGTCGGCGTCTTCAGAAATTGTAGCCAATCTTTTATATGCCAAAAGCCTCTGATCGTTATCCGATATGTAAGTATCCGGCAGAAAGACCGGCAGGGAAACATTGATTTCCGGATCGAACGTCTCGGACTCTATCTCTTCTCCCTTGAATTCCCGTATCGTTTTTTCCAGCAACTCCAGATAGAGTTCGTAACCGACGGCGGCAACGTGCCCGGATTGGGAGGCCCCGAGTATAGCTCCGCCACCTCTGATTTGAAGATCGTTCAGTGCTATTTTAAAACCTGCACCCAGTTCGCTGAAGTCCATTAGTGCGCGCAGACGCTTTTGAGCATCTCTGCTGATCAGATGCTCTCCGGGTATGATAAGGTATGCAAAAGCCTGCTCGCTGGAACGTCCGACCCGTCCTCGCAACTGGTAAATCTGAGCTAATCCGAATTTATCCGCACGGTTAATGATAATAGTATTAGCCGCCGGGATATCCAAACCTGATTCTATGATGGTGGTGCAAACCAGTACGTCTAATTCTTTATGAACAAAATCAAGCATCACTCGTTCGAGATCTCGTTCCTTCATTTGGCCATGGGCGATGCCAAACCGTGCTTCCGGCACCAGCTTATTCAAAGTGGCTGCCATTTGGTGAATGCTATGGACATGGTTGTGGACGAAGAATACCTGCCCATTTCGCTTCAGTTCACTATAAATGGCTTCCCTGATTGTGAATTCGTCATAGCTGCAGACGTATGTTTCAATCGCTCTTCGGTCCTGCGGAGCAGTTTCGATCGTGCTAAGATCTCGAATTCCGGCGAGCGACATGTGCAGTGTTCGTGGAATGGGGGTGGCCGTTAAAGTCAGCACATCCACCGAAACTCTCAACTGTTTGAGTTTCTCCTTATGCTTCACCCCGAATCGATGTTCTTCATCAATGATAAGCAGCCCCAAATCGCGAAACGCAACGTCACTTTGCAGAAGTCGATGCGTTCCCACCACTAAATCTACTGTGCCTTTTTTGAGTCCCTCCAATACCTGTTTCTGCTGAGCACGACTCTTGAAGCGACTCAGCGAAACAACTCGAACCGGAAAACCTTTGAATCGTTCATCAAAGGTTTGGAAGTGTTGTTCTGCCAGAACAGTGGTCGGCACCAACATTGCTACCTGCTTACCATCCATAATTGCCTTAAAGGCCGCTCGAACAGCCACCTCGGTCTTGCCGAAGCCTACGTCTCCACATATGAGCCGATCCATCGGCCGCGATGCAGTCATATCTGTAATAACATCTTCGATGGCATCCAATTGATCGGGAGTCTCTTCATAAGAAAAGGTGGCTTCAAATTCTCGATAGAAGCTATCCGGCGAGGAATAGCGGAAACCTTCATTAACTTGTCGGAGTGCGTATAAATTCAATAGTTCTTCAGCCACTCTTTCGGCGGATTCTCTAGCTTTCCTTTTGGCAGTCTCCCAAGACTTTCCACCCAGTTTATCAATTCGCGGATCCTGGCCTTCGATGCCTAAATATTTCTGGACCCTCTGCAGCTTATCTACGGGAACGTAAAGCCGGTCACCGCCTTGATATTCAAGAAGTAAAAAGTCACTTTCCGCACCCCCCACACTCAAATGAGCCAGTTCCTTGTAGACGCCTATGCCATGATCCACGTGTACGACATAATCGCCTACGTGCAGGTCTCGGAAAGAATTCAGAAAAATCCCTGCCACAGCACTTTTTGAGCGGCGTCGGGATCTTTTGCCGAAAATCTCTTCCTCGCATACGACGGCCAGCCTCTCTTCCGGCCAATAAAATCCTTTTTCCAAAGGGCCGGTAAGGACTTTGACCACCGGCGCCGAGTAAGACTCTTCACCAAAAGCCATTGAACTGAAAATGGCATCCACATCGTAGCCGTTCAAAAGTTCGGCCAACCTCTTGGCTTGTTCCTTATGCCCGCAGACCAGGTAGGAGCTGACCCCTTCCTTTTGCCACTTTTGAAATTGCCTGGCGAGGGGCTCCAACAATCTTTCCTTGGTTGGGTGGGATGAAATCGCAAGCGCCAGATCCTCGTGACTTCTTGCCTTGACATCAAAAATCTTTTCGGATGTCGGGGGGCCGGAAAGCGAGTTGGTCCACACTTGTTGAAAATCACCTGCAGAGAGCTCAAAGCGATCACGCTGCTGAAAGAGATCTGCAGCAGGCCGAATCCATTCGTGTGGGGATCGACTTTTTATGGAATCTTGGTTGAGCCGTTCATATATGTCATCCAACTGTTTTCGGATTTGATTGGTGTCCGACCATATCAGGACCATAGAAGAATCAAGATAATTGAAAAGGGTTGCAGTGTGCTCATAAAATACCGGCAAAACTTCCTCAAAATAATCCATTTGGTGTCCTTCCTGGATTCTTTCGAGCCAAATATTGCCGGCAGCCGGAGTCAGTTTTTCACTCTTTACATCTTCGTATACAGCCTTTTTTGCACGCTCCTTTGCTTTCGTATCCAGAATGATCTCACTGCCCGGAAGCAACACCACATCCTCCAAAGTGCCCATAGACCTTTGAGTGCCGGGATGAAAGAGTCTTATGGATTCAAGCTCGTCCCCAAAGAATTCCAGCCTGAGAGGCCACTTGTAGAGTGGCGAATAGACGTCCAGGATGCCTCCCCGCTGACTAAAATCGCCATGTTCTTCGACCAATGAAACCCGAGAATATCCTCTTTCAATAAGTCGGCGGGTAAGCCGTTCCAGATTGATTTCTTCACCCGGAATCAGGTATTCATACTGTTCTAGTAAGACTTCAGCAGGAGGCAAAAGCTCGATCAGAGCCAGGATGGATGTCACCACAACAACAGGCGAACCAGCAGTCCGGAGCATGTGAAGAGCTTCGAGACGCCGGGCTGTCGCCTCCATTTTCCCAAGCCACTGGGCCTTATGACCGCTGCGTGATGGAAAGTGCCAGATCCTGTTGGTTGCAAGGGAGTTGCTGCGTTGATCGTCCTTTCCCCAAAAGAAGGAAAGATTTTCCAAATATTTTTCAGCTTCTCGATCAGTGGAAGCCACGAGCAAAACAGATTTTCGAATGGAGTCAAGTCCGCGTGCAATCAGATAAGCCAAAACAGTCGGCTGGACCCCTTGAAGGTATGCTGAAGCGTGCGAATTTTTAAGGAAGGACACGATGTCTTTTGCATCGTTATTCCAATGGCTTGGATTGGTAAACGACTCGAAACCGGTTATTTGTTGATGGCAATCGACAGAAGATTTCATTAGATTACTTGTTCCTCGGTATTTAACATTGTTCTGCGCGTGTACTATAACCGGGATGGTAATGGAAAAAAAGATTTCATATAATGGCTTGACTGAGCTTGGCGCATTGTTCGTCCGTTGGCCATACTTATGTGAATAGAAAGAATGTCAAGCAATGGGTAAATCTGAAACGTTCTCTCATACAACTGAAACCGGCACTTAGAATGCGTTGCTCATAGCAGTGTCCGTCCGCAAAGTACTACACTCACGTAGCGCAACCCTTTAGGGCTGCCTATTTTAGCAGGGCTAAAGCCTGCGCCACTGGGTTTCCGAATGGACAATAGTTGAACGCAAGCAACACCAGAGGTACAGGAATATGACCCAATCACCTGCTCAGGAAATACTTCGGCAGCTGCCCGCTGTGGACTTCCTGCTTCAGCAGGAAGCGATGCAAGAAGCACTTGCAAGCCAACCAAGGAAGCTTGTCCTGGAAAGTATTCGGCAAATTTTGGCGGACAAGAGACATCTTATCCTGACAAATCCTCAAACCGCAGGGGATGTCAGTCTTCGGACTAAAGATTTAGTAAAGGAAATTCTCGAAAGACTGAAAGAGATTAGTGATTACACCTTACGCAAAGTAGTGAATGCAACAGGCATCGTCATTCATACCAATTTGGGCAGGTCCTTACTGCCGGAAAAAGCTGTTGAACGACTACAATCCATAACCCGAACATACAATAATCTCGAGTACGACCTCGACCTCGGTCAGAGAGGCTCCCGGTACGTTCATGCGGAAGCCATCCTGTGTGAAATAACGGGGGCGGAGGCCGCTCTCGTAGTCAACAACAACGCCGGCGCTGTCTTTCTGGCGCTGAACACCCTTGCCAAAGATCGAGAAGTGATCGTTTCCCGGGGTCAATTAGTTGAAATCGGCGGTTCTTTCCGCATTCCTGACGTAATGCGGAGCAGCGGAGCAATTCTAAGGGAAATCGGATGCACCAACAGAACTCACAGTAGAGACTACGAATCCGCCATAGGCGACCAAACTGCCCTCCTTCTCAAAGTCCACTGCAGCAACTACCGCATCATTGGCTTCACGGCGGAAGTCTCACTGGCAGATTTGGTAGATCTTGGGCGCAAGCGCGGCTTGCCGGTCATGGAGGATCTGGGGAGCGGGTGTTTTCTGGACCTGACTCAATTCGGACTGGAGGGCGAGCCAACTGTCCAGGATGCTGTAAAAGCGGGTGCGGATGTTGTAACTTTCAGTGGCGACAAATTGTTGGGGGGCCCTCAGGCTGGAGTAATCATCGGTCGAAAGGAAATAATCGAGCAGTGCAAAAAGAATCCTCTGACCAGGGCCTTACGAGTCGACAAAATGACTCTTGCCGCCCTGGAAGCCACTTTGCGTCTATACCGGGACGAGCGTCAGGCTCTGCAAGAAATTCCATCCTTACAAATGATTTCCATTGCTCCCGAAATCCTCAAAGAAAGAGCAGATCATTTAGCGGCTTTATTAAGACAAACAGATCAGACAAATGGACTTCAAATCGAGGTACAGCAAAATGTCTCGCAAGTGGGGGGAGGATCTCTGCCGGGTCAATATCTTGCAACATTTGTAGTTGCTGTTACGGCTTCCGGCATAAGCACCCAGAAGATCGAAACAGCGCTGCGCAAAAACACTCCCCCTATCATCGGCCGAATCGAATCGGACCACTATCTTATGGACGTGCGTACACTTCGCTCGGAAGAATTTTCAATCATTAAGGAGGCTTTTGAAAAAATGATGGAACTCGAAAGTCCTTACACCACCTGAAGATTTATATAAAGATCACCCCTTCGAATCGCTCGACCGGAAACAACTCGACCCATATCTTTTAGGCGCAGCCTGGTGCCGTTGTGAACACCGGGAGGAATGCGAACAGACACGCGTTTGCCGCCACCCACATGCGGCAATTCCACCTCGACGGTCGCCCCTGTTACTGCCTCGCCGCGCGAAATAACAAGATTGTAGGTAACGTCCGGCCCTTGGGAAATACGTTCTGTTTGCCCGGTTTCCGATGAAGCGGTCTTATCAAGGCCGAGAGCCTTGGTCAGGAGGTATTTGCCAACCTTCTTTCCGGCCCTGGCCAGCAGCGATAACCCGTCATGCACTACCCCCTTGGATTCAGTCTTCGATTTGAAGGAATCTCTATTTGTGCGCGGACTCTGCTGTCTCTGTCCCGATTTTGCCTTACCGCCGCCATAGCGGAAAACTCGAACTCCCCCAGGGCCGCCGAAAAAGACACCCTGAAAGAAGATTGATCTGTTGCCGAAAAACATTCGATTGATGAAGTCTTCATCAAACCTGAAACCCATCCGTTGAAATTCTCTCTGCATTTCAGAGAAGATATCCTGGGTGTTTCGATTGCGGAATAGGTCTCGTAGGATTTCTTCCTGTGAATATCCAAATCCCGTTTGCGAGTATCCCCCTGGCCTCTGATGGAACCCCAAACGCCGATATTGATCGTACTGAGCGCGTTTTTGGCTGTCGGTAAGAACCCCATAGGCCTCGCTGATTTTCTTAAACCGCTCTTCTGCGGTAGGATCATCCGGGTTTCTGTCGGGGTGCGTTTCTAAAGCCAACTTGCGGTAGACTTTTTTGATTTCTTCCGTGGAAGCGTCTGTAGGAACTCCCAGGGTTTTGTAATAGTCCTGTTGTTGCATTTGCTGTTGTTCTCCTTAAATAACCGTATACTCGCTGACTAACGAAAATCATTATATCTCATTGAGTCAACTTATCATTATAATCTAAATATATAAATGAACGTTGACAAGTTCAATATGGCTTAAGGGGTTTAAATGCAATCGAATTCCGGCAAGAACTACGAACTACGGCTCGCAAACACCGCAACGGCGGCATTTGCCATCCGCAGGGCACGGTGGGCTCGACTTTTCCAGGAGAGCTCTCTGATATTCTTCCCACAAGAAAGCGCGTTTGATCCCGTGGTCAACGATTTCCCAGGGAAAGATTTCAGTCTCTCCTCGCTCGCGCATAACCCAAAAGTCGGGGTTGAAAGGTACGACTCTCATGGCCTGTGTCCAGGAAAGCCTGTCGATGGCTACTTTTTCCAAGAATGCTCCAACCCTTCTGTCGCCTCGGGCTAGGAGGGCCTGCACATAAGCCCATTTCGGCAAATCAAAATGCACCCGGACGTTAGGCACCTTCTGTAGCGCCCGCTGAATCCATTTTGCTCTTTTTTTGAGCTCCTGCACTCCACTGAATGGAACCCACTGAAACGGAGTAAAAGCCTTGGGCACAAAGCTGTGTATACTCAAAGTTATGGTGCCGAGACGCTTCTGACCGCGGCTGATCTTCAACACATGATGTTTGATGCCTTTTGCGACATCCACGATTGCTTCCAGATCCTTGAAATCCTCGCTGGGTAAACCAATCATAAAATACAGCTTAAGATTCAAGATGCCGATTTCTGCCAGCTTTTCAGCAGCTTCATAAATCTGTTCAAGTGATAAATTTTTGTTTATCACCCTGCGCAGTCGATCTGAACCTGCTTCCGGTGCAATGGCCACAGCCTGGTGGCGGCTGGATTCCAACGCAGACCGAATTTGAGCATCGATTGTGTCAGCCCGAAGCGACGAGAATGACAGCGATGCACCTTTGTCCATAAGAGCCCTGCATAAATCTGCGATCTCAGGATGATCTGAAACGGCGGCGCTCACTAAACCAACACGCGCCGTAGCTGCCATCTTGTCGTCGAGAGCAGTCGCCAGTTTATCTGCGGCGTGATAGCGAACCGGACGATAAACAAATCCTGCCGCACAGAATCTGCAGCCTCGGCCGCAGCCGCGGCCTATTTCAATCAAATTGACGCTGCTGAATTCCGTGTTGGGGGTCAGGATGACAGAACGGCAGGGGGGGGTCCCATCAAGGTCCGTTCTCCGATAGGCAATTTTTTCAGGCAAATTTTTGCCCAAGAAGGGTTTTAAGGATTCGACGGTTCCGTCCGGTTTATATAAAACCTCGTAAAGCGAGGGAGCGTATAGTCCTTCCACCTCTCTGGCAAGCACTGTAAGGAGATCAAGACGTTCCAGCTTTCCATCTGCATGAACGTCCAAACATTGCAGCAAATCCGGAACGATGGCCTCAGCTTCGCCGATCA
This sequence comes from uncultured delta proteobacterium, assembly GCA_963781715.1. Lineage (GTDB taxonomy): Bacteria > Desulfobacterota > Syntrophobacteria > Syntrophobacterales > Syntrophobacteraceae > Desulfoferrobacter. Next base: position 254,711 of record CAWAGW010000010.1, on the reverse strand, counting down.
ACATGAAATCAATAAAATCCGCCAGCGGCTCCGGATTTAGAAAAACGGCAACACCCCCGGCAGCCACCAGAGGATGATTAGACTTACGATCTCTGCTCTGTGGTGGGATGCCTGCCAGGCTCAACATCTCCACCACATTGCTGTAATCATTTTCAAAGGGTATGGAAAAGGCGAGAAGATGAAAATCTTGAATTGGCCGTTGCGATTCGACTGAAAGCAATTGGCCGGGATTTAGCCGCAACTCTTTAAGATCTTCGGTTTCCGGATAGAAGACCCGTTCGCAAACTATGTTTCCATGCTCATTCAGCAAACCATAGACTGACTGGAATCCGAGATTCGACATTCCAACCGCGTAGCGGTTGGGGAACGCCAGGGCAATACGAAACTTCCCCCCCCAATCTTTTACAATGGTTCCTTTTTCCTGAGCCAGCCAGTTTTTCTGGCGCTGTTTTAATCTCCACGACATGACCTGATTCAGGCGTTCAGCCCATTAGTCCTTCAAGGGTTAAGGAAACTTTCAAAAGTCGCGAACTCTCTCAAGAAGAACTAATTCGCGACATCCATACAACTTGTGATCCTCTAACCCCTCCAGGTCTAAAAGTAAAGGCTGGATCAATCCGCCTGACGTCTTATAAAAGTCGGGATGCTCAAGTCCTCTTCATCTGAGTTTCCACCACCGGTCAGCCTGCGCAGGAAGGTCCTCTTCTTGGTTGGCTGCTCTTCGGGCCGCTCTTCTCTGAACGTCCGGTGCCGGACCACCGTTGGGATCTGCAAATAATCATAATTGATTTCGGGAACAACTCCGTCGGCTTTTATCCGTCGTTGGGCCTGACGAGACAGCGATTCAACTTTTTGCGGTTGTTCAATGCAGCCGATTCCCGTCGCAATTACAGTTACCCGTAGTTCATCTTCCATAGTTGGATCAATAGCCATTCCGAGGATGATGTGAGCATCTTCATCCACCTCTTTGTGAATGATCGATGAGGCTTCCTCAAATTCGTGCATTCCAAGGTCCGGCCCGGCGCTAATATTAATGAGGGCAGCCCTGGCACCATGGATGGAGATATCCTCCAAAAGCGGGCTTGAGATGGCTTGCTGAGCGGCATGCACCGCACGATTTTCGCCGCTCCCGGCCCCGGTTCCCATCAGGGCAAGTCCCATCTCTGCCATAACCGTTTTCACGTCGGCAAAGTCGACGTTAATATAACCGGGATTGATAATGAGATCTGAAATGCCTTTCACAGCATACAACAGTACGTCATCGGCTCTCTTAAACATCTCCAAGAAAGTCGCCCGCTTATCAGCCAGACACAAGAGACGATTATTGGGGATAGTGATGAGAGTATCTACCACCTGGTGCAGCGAATCAAGACCTTCATCAGCATTGCGAAGCCTTACCTTTCCTTCAAAAGCAAAGGGTTTGGTGACCACAGCCACTGTTAGAGCCCCCATTTCCTTGCAAACTTGTGCAACCACGGGTGCTCCGCCGGTGCCTGTCCCGCCTCCCAGGCCGGCCGTGATGAAGACCATATCACTGCCGTCTATGGCCTCTTTAATTTTGTCAATGTCCTCTTGTGTTGACTTGCACCCAACCTCCGGATTGCCCCCGGCACCGAGTCCTTTGGTCGAGTTCACCCCTAGATGGATTTTCGTTGGTGCCAGGTTGCGCTCGAGCACCTGAAAATCAGTGTTGGCCGCAATAAACTCAACTCCGTCGAGTCCAACATTGATCATGTTGTTGATTGCGTTGCCGCCACCCCCGCCAATTCCAAAAACTTTGATTTTGGCCCTGTTGATTAAGGCATCGTCCATGCTTTTCATCTTCCCCCCTTTAAGTTTCCTAGAGATTAACATCTTTAATGAAACTCAATAGATACTCGCCCTTACCAGAACTCTCTAAACCAATCCTTCATAGCTTCAATGATTCTATTAAGTAAGTTGGGCTTTTCCATAGCTACCGGCCCGCCATGTTTCCATCCATGGAGGATCAACCCGGTAGCGGTCGCATAAATAGGATTTTTGACCACGTCTCCAAGTCCGCGGAAGCTGTAGGGCACACCAACCCTCACGGGCATGTCGAAGGCTCCCTCGGCTAACTCCTTTATTCCAGGCAACAATGCTACACCGCCCGTCAAAACCAAACCGGCATGGAGAGACTCGATATAGCCCGATCGGACCAGCTCCCATTCGACGATTTTCAATATTTCTTCCACTCTGGCTGAGATGATTTCGGTTAGAATTGATTGAGCAAGTTGTCTCGGCTTCTGCCCTCCTACGGATCCCACCTCAATGACATCTTGCTGATTGACCCAATCCACCATCGCACAACCGTATTTCCTCTTGATTTTTTCCGCCTCATCGATCGAAGTACGCAGCCCTACCGAGATGTCCGAAGTAATGTGGTTACCCCCTAAACCTACCACGCAGGAGTAGCGAATGGCATGATCCTGGAAAATCGCAACATCTGTAGTCCCGCCGCCCATATCAACTAAAGCAACCCCCAAATGCTTTTCATCCACATCGAGCACAGACTCACTTGAGGCCAATGATTCAAGAACGACCTTTTGCACCATGAGGCCGGCTTTTTCGCAGCATTTGACAATATTCTGAACGGCACTTGTAGCTCCGGTGATGATATGGACCTTAGCTTCCAAACGTACTCCGGACATTCCCAAAGGATCCTGAATGCCTTCTTGATCATCGACGATATATTGCTGCGGCAGCACATGAAGGATCTGACGGTCGTAAGGCATGGCGATCGTTTTACCGGCATCCAGGACACGTTCGATGTCAGTTTGATTAACTTCACGACTCTTAATGGCGATGACACCGTGGCTATTGAGGCTCTGCACGTGTGTTCCGGCGACACCTGCATAGACTGAGGAAATCTCGCAACCCGCCATCAACTCAGCTTCCTCGACAGCTTTCCTGATGGAGTTGACCGTTTGTTCAATGTTCACCACCACCCCACCCCGCATGCCAACCGACGGGTATGTGCCTACCCCAACTATATCGATTCCCTCCGGGGTTACTTCACCGACAACGGCACAAATCTTGGTAGTACCTAGATCAAGCCCAACGATGAGTTCCTCTTTTCTTCCCATGGGTTTCGTCCTTCCCCTAACCTTTCACGGCAGCGAAGCAAACTCGTTAAATACCTTTTGGAGTGGGGAAATGCCCCTCAACATAAGCCCGGTTAGGATAGTCAACATCGATGCGAGTCACCTCATCCAAGCATTGACGATCCATCAGAACAGCGAAGATGCGATTGAGGCGAGCCAATTTCCCATCAAAATCTCCCAACCCCAGCTCGATGGGTATGCCCCCCTGGGTAGTATATAGAGTGATCCCCCCGGTTTCCTGCCAATGACATTCCGAAATATGACGGGGTGGAAACCAGTCCCGTACCTTTTCAAGCGCTTTGACCAAGTCTTTTAATGCTCCAAGAGACTCATCTTGCAAATGTCGTCCATCCTTAAGATCTGACTCAGCAAATCCGGTCACCAACAGAAGGTCTGGATATTCTGCGGGATGTGCCGGCAAGAAGAGCTTGCCCTCAGTATCCAGCAAAAAGAAATCGGTGGTATGCACAACTGCTAATGGCTCCCGCTCAGTAACATCAACGACTACTCGCCCGGACAGATCAATGCGAACGATTGCAGAACGAACCCAAGACAGAGACGCCAGACGGCGCGCGAGTTGCGCTGCCCGCACGTTAAAGAGGTTGGCCCCCCTGGGAACTCCCATAGCGTTCAGCGCTTCGTCGCGCTGGATATGCTTGGTGTTTCTGATCTCTATTTCCTTTATTTGCGGCCAGCTAGCCTCGAGTAAGGCATAATAAGAATTTGCAAAAGCCGCACTCAGCAAAGGTACACCTACGATAAAAAGAGAAAGACCGAGTACCCTGCCAAACACATCTCGCAAAATTCTTTTTCGTTTCGTCCTTCCGCTTTTGTAGCGGTTTCTCTTTTTTTCCATGTCACGCCAGCCGCGTTTAAAAAGAAGCTTCTCGTTTTCAGTTCTTAATCCGGACTTTCATCTTCTCTGGCCCGTTATTTCTCCAACGAGGGATCCACACCCTTTGCCCCTCGTCATTCCGAACATAGTGAGGAATCTTCAGGGCTGCCCATCCTCACCAAAGATTTCCCGCTTCACTCGAAATGACACTGCAAAATGAAATCTCGTTGTAGTATCGGGCAGTGAAACCTTTAGTATCGATAGTATCGAACAACCTCATTTGTTTTTCAGATGTCGATCGCTGAGTGCTGAGTCTAACTCTTACCGTCCCAATTGAACGTTTCCGGCAAGGAGTTAACCAACTACTTATGATACACTTTCCCCTCGTTTCTTGCTGACACTTCGACTCAGCACTCAGCGATCACCATCCGGCAACTTTTCCAGCAGCCATTCGCCCACCTGCCAGATATTTCCCGCACCCAGGGTAATAACCACGTCTCCTGGCTCTACAATTTCGAGTAAACTCTTCAGCATATCTTCAAGAGTCGAACAAAAATGGAGGTCATGATGACCGTGAAGTGCAACTTGATCCGCCAACGCCCGACCGGTCGTTCCCGCTATAGGTTTTTCGCTGGCAGCATAAATCTCTGATACCAGCAAGACATCTGACTGATAAAAGCAACGCGCGAACTGATCCATGAGTGCTCTGGTTCTCGAGTAGCGATGCGGTTGAAAGGCCACGACCTTGCGACGTTCCGGATAGCATAAGGCCAGCGTCTCAAGCACGTTCTTGATCTCGGTCGGATGATGGCCATAGTCGTCGAGAACTAAAACACCATTATTTTCCCCTTTGATTTGAAACCGCCTTTGCACGCCCGTCATGTCGGCTAATCCTGCCCGGATACTGGGCCAATCAACATCAAGCTCGTGAGCTACTGCGATGGCAGCTAGAGAATTCAACACATTGTGCCGGCCGGGAATCGGGATCTCCACTGCTCCCAGTTCTTGACCCTTATAGAAAGCTCTATAAGAAGTCATCAGACCGTGCATTTGAACATTCCTTGCCTGGAAATCAGCTTGAGGAGAAAATCCGTAGGTCGCAAAGCGTTTGCGAATCTGCGGCAGCATGGCCTGAACATGTTCGTCCTCCAGGCAAAGCACCGCCTGACCGTAAAATGGGATTCTACTTAGAAATTGCTGGAAGGACCGTTGAATATGATCCAGGTCTCTGTAATAATCAAGATGCTCAAGATCGATATTGGTCACCACCGCGATGGTGGGCGGTAGCAAGAGAAAAGTACCGTCGCTCTCATCAGCCTCTGCAACAATGAAATCACCGCGCCCCAATTTAGCGTTCGTTCCCCAGGCATTTAACTTCCCACCGATCACTACCGTGGGGTCCAAACCGCCGCGCGCGAGCACTGTTGCAACCATCGATGTGGTAGTGGTTTTTCCATGAGCGCCTGCCACCAAAACCGAGTATTTTAAACGTATAAGTTCGGCGAGCATTTCAGCACGGCGGATCACTGGAACATTACCCAATACCCTGGCAGCCTGAGCCTCCGGATTATCTTCGGGAATGGCAGAGGAAAGGACCACCACGTCTGCGCCGCGGATGTGGTCGGCATGATGACCGATTTTTATGCTGGCCCCCAATTCAGATAATCTGCGGGTTATATCTGCATCTTTAACATCGGATCCGCTCACCTGATAACCGAGATTAAGAAGCAATTCCGCTATACCGCTCATCCCAATCCCGCCGATTCCCACGAAGTGAATATGTTTATATCGTTTATACATCTCCGGAATACCGTCTTTCGGTGCTTCGAGCAATGTTCATCAGAATGCCGATTGCCAGACAATTAGCGGTAAAGGCGCTGCCGCCATACGAAATGAAGGGAAGCGGCATCCCTTTGGTGGGGACCAGACCCAATACGACTCCCATGTTTAACAAGGCCTGCAAGGAGAGAAGCATCGTTATACCGAGTGCCAAAAGCGAACCGAGAGTATCAGGTGCTTCTTGCGAGATTTTCAGGCCTGTCCAGAATAGAAAGAAGAACAACAGGCAGATCGCTATAATCCCCACAAACCCCAGTTCCTCACCTATTACCGCCATGATAAAATCGGTAAAAGACTCAGGAAGATAGAAGAGTTTTTGATGCCCTGCACCCAACCCTTTACCCCAGAGTCCTCCTGATCCGACGGCAATCCATGCCTGGATTAACTGGTATCCCGAGTCAAGAGGATCGGTCCAGGGGTTCATAAAAGCAGTGATCCGCTCCCAGCGATAGGGGACTAGATAGACAAAGTGATAAAGGCCGGCAAACCCTATTGGAACCAGAATTAGCAGATGACGGATAGGTACACCGCCAACGGTCAACATTAAAAAGGTCAACAATGAAATCATGAAAGTTGTTCCAAAATCAGGTTCCAAAAGCAGCAAAATACCCAATACTCCGCACCAAATCAGGTGCGGGAGAAAACCGACGGTTAGCCCTTTGATCCGGTCCTGTTTTAGCGCAAGCGAACTGCTGAGAAAAATGATCCATGCCACCTTTGCGAACTCGGCGGGCTGCAGATTGAAATATCCCACACTGACCCAGCGGCGCGCATTATTGAGTTTCACACCGAGGCCGGGAATCAGAACGAGCAGCAGAGACAAAACCGCCGCAAGCAAAATCCATCGAGCATAACTCTGATAACTGCGGTAATCGATTTTACTGGTCACAATCATCCCGGTTAACCCCAGAATGATCCACATGAACTGCCGCTTTACATAGTGAGCCGTGTCACCGGTTTTTTGAAAAGACATGACGAAGCTCGCGCTGTAGATCATGATCACACCCACTATGATGAGCAATAACACCTCTATCCATAGCTGCAAGTCCAACGACAGCAAGTTCCTCCCGCCGTCCGAGTAGCCTGCTTCTCGGGAACCACTATATTCTTGCTGCAGTTTGCTGATAAGACTCGTCATGTAAAATTCTTTAATCCTTGCTCTTCAAAAGACTGCCAGTATTTCTCTAAACTCTAAGGCTTTGTGGATTCTCGTCCTGAGCTGCCTGGTGATCCGCCCCAATCAATTGACTGACCAAACGTTTAAAGTGATCGCCTCGTTGGGCATAGCTCGTGTACTGGTCAAAAGACGAACAGGCCGGCGAAAGGAGTATGGAATCGCCCGGCTCCGCCAAAAGCAGCGCTTTGCTAAAAGCTTCCTGCATATTCGGAAAGCTCCAGATTGGAAGCCACTTATGCAGCTCTTCATAAAGTCGGGGGGCAGCTTCGCCAAAAACCATCACACCCTTGCCTTTGTCTCTCAAAGAACGCCCCAACTCTACATACGAACCAAACTTGTCCTTCCCTCCCAGGAGCAGCAAGACCGCGCCGTCGAAATTTTCCAGAGCTTTTATAACAGCTCCCACATTGGTAGCTTTTGAGTCATCATAAAAATTAACCCCTCGCCAATTCCCAACCCACTCCAACCTGTGCGACATCCCTTTGTGTTGATCTATGGATTTTTGCATCGACTGACGGGAAATCCCTAAGACCGCTCCCACCAGGGCAGCAGCCAAGATATTTTCCTCATTATGAACCCCTTTCAAGGCAGAACTCTCCAGATTCAATGAGAACGGATCGAGGCCAGCAATATCAACTCGGACTTTCCCTTCGCAAATCGTGGCATGGGCATTTTGGTCAATGCGGCTGAAGTAAAGAGTCCGGCAATGAATATCGGACATCCTCTGGCGGCATATAGGGTCATCTCCGTTGACGATCGCTGTGTGGTTGTCGTTTTGTCGTGAAAAAAGAGAGAACTTAGAGTCAACGTAGGCTGCAAAGTCGCGGTAGCGATCCAGATGATCTTCGGTCACATTCAGCAACACCCCTATTTCCGGTCTAAAATGGGATGCCGTATCAAGCTGAAAGCTGCTCACTTCCAACACCAGCATGTTCAGCTTGCTCCCCAGATAGAATCCACTGACTCAGAGGTGTACCGATGTTACCCCCAACAAAAACCCTTCTTCCCGAATTCTTGAGGATTTCTCCAATCAAAGACGTGGTCGTCGTCTTTCCATTAGTGCCCGTGATCGCTACGGCGGGGACATCTACCTGACTCCAAGCCCAATCCAGTTCTCCTATAATTTCTATACCCCTTCGAGTGGCCTCTTGCAGGGGAGAGAGATCGAGTGGGACGCCAGGGCTGACAATAATCCGATCCGAATGAAGAAAGTCTTCCTTCTGATGCAAGCCCAGTCTGAAAGAGCAGCCTTGTTGCTCCAGTGCGTCCAACTCAGAGCCGAATTGCTCTCTGGTTCTGAGATCCGTCCCAATCACCTTGTGTCCTTGTCTCAGCAGCAGTTCACAAACGGACCGACCGGAAGCGCCCAAACCAACAACTAAATTTGTTTTAGACGATCGGCCTTTTTCAGTTTGCATTCATCAACCCCTGAACGACCAGTTCCATGGTCATGCCCCTAGAACCCTTGACCAAGATCCAACTGTCCCTTATTTTCAAATCGCGCAACAATTGGATTATTTCTTCGTGATCGCTCGCATGGCGGCAAGCTTCTTCCGGCATTCCGGATTCCCTCGCCCCACGATTGAGCTCCGCGGCAAGGCCACCGAGAGTAAAAAGTTTAGCCACCTTCATGGTCCCAATTTTGCTACCGACTTCCCAATGCAACCTTGGTCCCTCTGCTCCCATCTCCCTCATTTCCCCGAGTACAAAAATTACCGGCTTTCCCCGACTGGCTTCCACGACCGCACGAGCGGCTGCAGTCATTGACATTGGGTTTGCATTGTATGTGTCATCAACCAGAACCGTACCATCTCGCAGCTGATGAATCTCCATTCGCTGGTGGACAGGACGGTGCCGAGAGAAACCCTCAACAATATTTTCTATCGACTCTCCCATTCCGTAAGCCACGGCGGCGGCGGCCAGAGCATTTTGCACCTGATGAGCACCTAGTACCGCAAGGCGAACCGGAACAACCTCGCTTTCCAGCGCCATCGGGAAAGTGCTCACCCCCCGCTCGATTCCCACTCTACCTGCGAGGCGGACCTGAGCATTCTCATCTGCAAGAGAATAAGTTACTGTGCGCGCTTTGAGTCGCTTTGAAAAAGAGCGCAAGCGATCGTCATCGAGGTTTATGATCGCTACATCATCCGATGAGAGACAGGTCAGGAGCCGGCCCTTTTCCTCGAGAATATGCTCCTGCGACTCCAGTCCCTGCAGATGAGCAGGATGGATGTTGGTTACCAGGCCCGTTGTCGGCTTGACGATTTCCACTAAACGCTGCATCTCCCCAAAAACGTTGATTCCCATCTCTATTACCGCCGCCTGGTGGTGAGGCTCGAGAGAAAGCAGAGTGAGCGGCACGCCGATTAAATTGTTAAAGTTACCGGCATTCTTATGGACGTTGTGTTTAACGCCCAGGACGGCCGCAATCATTTCCTTGGTGCTCGTCTTGCCATTGCTCCCTGTAATTCCGATCACCGGGATCGAATGCTTACCCCTTTGATAGCGAGCCAATTCGCCCAATCCATAGAGGGTATCAACAACCCTTATCAGAGCCACATCCCGAGGAATAATCGATTCAATGTCCCGCCGGGATGACAGCACCGCGCCAACATTTTTAGCAAGGGCATGCGGGATAAAATCGTGACCATCATGGGTTTCGCCTGTCAGAGGCACAAAACAGTCGCCGGGCTTAAGCGCGCGCGTATCGGTCGACACCCCGCGGATGACGCCTTCAGCGTTACCTTGCAAAAGCTCTCCCTGAGTAGCTTCCACAAGTTTAGCGACGGTCCAGTTCATTGTCTTTCTACTTTCTTTTCGCGCCGGATGCGCTCAGGATAGAAGAAGCAAAATATTCCTGCACTACCGTCCGATCATCAAAAGGAGCAACCCGATCGCCTATGATTTGATAGGTTTCATGCCCCTTTCCACCTATAAAAATCACATCTCCCGGAGCAGCCCATGAAAGAGCTAATTCAATGGCTGTTTTTCTGTCTTCTTCAATGATATACCCTTTGTCAGTGGGAGCCGGCTCACGAGAATCAATCCGTTTCAAGCCAATTGACCGAACACCGGGCTCGATATCCTGAATGATTTTGGCTGGAACTTCGCTGCGCGGGTTATCGCTGGTCAGGATCACTAAATCCCCTATTCTAGCCGCAATGGCACCCATAATCGGACGTTTTCCTCGATCCCGATCTCCACCGCAGCCGAATACAACCAGCAAACGGCCGTTGGTCATCTCTTTCAGGCAATCCAGGCTTTTTTCCATTGCGTCCGGTGTATGTGCATAGTCCACCACCACTTCGAATTCGAATTGAGGTGGAATAGGAATCCGTTGAAGGCGCCCATCAACAAATTTCACCGCTTCGAGTCCGGCTGAAACAGCTTCAGGTGATACCCCTAACGCGAGCGCAGCAGTCGCGGCTGCTAACATGTTATAAAGATTGAGCCTTCCAAGCAGGGAAGACCTCACTTTGATGTTTCCTCGCGGAGTGACGAATTCGGCTTTTATTTCTGACGTATTGTACTCGGACCACTTAGCCCAAACCGTCGCATCCTTCTGGTTCACAGAGTAACTCCAGACATCTTTCTCAAGGCTCTCAATCAAACGCATTCCGTAGGGATCGTCCCGATTGACCACAGCCACGGGATCCCCCCCAGCTCCGCTCAAATAATCTTTGAACAGCAAGGCCTTGGCATTGAAGTAATCCTCCATATTTTCATGGAAATCGAGATGATCCTGAGAAAGGTTGGTGAAAATTGCTGCCCGAAAACGGCACCCTTCAACCCTCCCGAGGCTCAGAGCATGGGAGGAAACCTCCATCACGACGCGGCTTACCCCATCCCGGCTCATCCGCTGAAAAAGCCTGTTAAGCTCGATGGTATCAGGAGTAGTCATGGGCGCCTTTTCATACTTATCCGCCCAGCGGTATGCCAGTGTGCCTAAAACTCCCACAGGACTGCCATCCTGCTTCAGAATACTTTCTATTAGAAGACTGGTAGTAGTTTTACCGTTTGTTCCGGTTATGCCGATCAGCTGAAGTTTTTCTGTAGGGCGCTCAAAGAATTTGGCTGAAATTTTGGCCATCGCTTTGCGGCTGTTTACCACCCGCACATAATTTTCGGGCAAACCATTGTTCATTGAATTATCAGTTAACACTGCACTCGCCCCGCGGCGAACAGCATCGGCAATAAACAAATTCCCATCCTGGTGAGTGCCACGCAGCGCTATGAAAAGATCACCAGATCGAACCTGTCTGCTGTCCTGAGCCAGACCGGTTATGGGGATCTCCAAATTGCCGTGTGTCTCGAGGACTTTTACGTTTTGAAGTAAGGTTTTCAAAGTCTTACTCATGTATTTATTTATTTTCTCCTTGGATATTCAAATCGCCTCAGCTTTAGATCTATACGAAACCAGGCTTTTGCTTTCCCCTCAGTCCCAATCTAAGCTTATAGGCTGCACTCCGGGTGGAATCACAAACTGAATCGGAGTGCGGATTTTAACCCGCCGGCAGTCTCCGCCGGATAACTAGTCACCCTCGCTGAGAACCAACTCGACCACCGTATCAGAGTCGATGCGCGCTCCCTCAAGCGGTTGTTGCTCAATCACTCTGCCACTGCCGGTGAATTCGGTTCTCACCCCGATGGAAGCGAGCTCCAAAAGAGCGACCTTCAGACTCAAACCGGTAACGTTGGGCACGACCTTCAAACTTTCATTTCTTTCAATAGAAAAGGGAATCCGACTGTGGCTGGATTCCCCACCTTTTGTGTCTTTCACCAAACGAAGTCCCGGCGATGCCTCCGGCTGACCATCAGACGGTGGAACTCCCAGGTAAGGAAGAGCTTTGGCAGCAATATTTCTGAAAATCGGCGCCGCCACTACTCCGCCATAGCTCGCTCCCTGTGGTTCATGAATCACTACCGTCATAACAAGTCGGGGATCATCGGCAGGAACATAACCCGTAAAAACCGAGGTGTATTTGTGCGCTGCATAGCGCCCAGTCTCCGGATCCACCATCTGGGCTGTGCCAGTTTTACCGGCAGCTGAATAGCCCGGCGGCGCTGCCCGGATGCCAGTCCCGCCTTCTTCCGTTACACTTTTCATCATATCACCAATTTGTTCGGCTGTCTTTTTCTGAATAATGCGGCGAGTCGAAGTACCGGTGAATTGACGTATGGGTTCTCCTTCGGAATCAACAACTTCCTTTGCAATCAACGGTTGCCCATATATGCCGCCATTGGCAATTGCCGCCACCGCCATGGTCAGTTGAAGGGTCGTCACACCGATGGCCTGTCCGAATCCTGTGGCAGCAACGTCCATGGGTTTCCATTTTTCCCACGGCCGCACCAGGCCCTTTACTTCTCCAGGCAGTCCAATACCTGTGGCGATGCCGAACCCAAAGTTACGAATGTACTTGGCGTACCGCTCTCCGCCCAATTCCAAAGCTAGCTTGCTGGCAGCTATATTGCTTGAGTACTTTATCACTTCGGGGATAGTCAGCCATCCGTAGGGATGAACATCATTGACCGTATGGCTTGCAACCCTGAATTTTCCGTTTTCACAAAATATCTTGTCCGTCATTTTGACGATTCCTTCCTGAAGAGCCGCCGTCATCAGGAAGACTTTAAATGTGGACCCTGGTTCAAATGAGTCAGTGATGGCACGGTTGCGCCACTGATCGGCATTCAGTTTGCCACCATGGTTCGGGTCAAAAAATGGCCAGTTGGCCATGGCCAAAACTTCAAAAGTACGAGGATCAATTATGACTACTTCCCCGGCCCTGGCTTTATAGCGTAACGCCCCCTCGTCAAGCTCTTTCTCGCTGATGTACTGCAAATATGCATCTAAGGTGAGGCGCAGCCCTGTCCCCTCTACCGGCTCCGGTGGCGGTGAATTTCTTAACCACAAGCCTCTTCTCAGGCCATCACGCAAACAGGCTTTTACGATATCGGTCCCGGCCAAGAGCGGGTCATAAGCCTTTTCGACTCCCTCCAAACCTTTGCCGTCCAACCCGATAAACCCCAAAACCTGGCCTGCAACTTGCCGGAATGGGTAAAACCTTCGATATTCGTCAACCGTATACAAACCAGATTGCTTAAGACCCTCAATCGCGATCGCTTGTTGATCTGTCAGATGACGCTTGATCCAACTAAAACGCCGCTTACTGGCAAGCCTCTTTTCCAAAGCGTTTTCCGGCTCTCCAAGTATTAAAGAAAGTTGCAGCGCTGCCTGTTCGGGGTTCTTTACATATTTGCCATCAGCAAAGAGTGAAGGCTGGGCAACCGAAAACGCCATCAAGCGTCCTCGACTGTCATAAATAGAGCCACGATAGCTCGGCACATCGAGCTTCGCTTCGGCTTGGGCCCTTGATCTCTCCAGCCAGATCGGATATTCAATGATTTGCAGGTAAAAAGCCTTGCCCAGAATCAGAACAAAGCCGGTGATAACCATAATCCTCAAGAAAGCGCAGCAAAGCCAGTAGCGGGTATTTTTGAAATTTTTTGCATTTGGCTTCTCCATCACAGCCTCTCGATCGATTTTGATTCAGCGAATGAGCACTTTTTGATCCTGCCTCGGCGCTTCCAGACCAAACTTTTCACTACCCAGTTTTTCCAGATAGCCGGGGTTGCTAAGCTGAGACCATTCCAGGCGCAGTTTTCTCTGCACCGCTGACAATTGTTCGTACTCTGACTGTAAACGCGCCATTCGGTACCCATCTTGTATGTATTGAATGCGCAACCAAACGTTTAAAGTTGCGAACATGATGAATACCAGTCCCAGAATGCCGGTGTAGAAAAGCCATTTACGCATAATCCACCTTTTCCACGGCACGAAGCCGAGCACTTCTAGCCCTCGGGTTCCTCTCTATTTCCTCCGCCGTCGGTCTGACCGGCTTTTTGGTAAGCCGATTAACCAAAGGTCGTCCTTCGCATTCACACCTCAAAATATCCTGCGGACACCTGCATGATTTCGCCCAGTGTCTGAATTTTTCCTTCACCACGCGGTCTTCCAAAGAGTGAAAGGCCACGATACATAGCCTTCCCCCTGGTCTTAAAACATCAAGTGCTCCGGATAAGAAAACCTGCAGAGCCTCAAGATCTCGGTTGACGGCTATACGTAATGCTTGGAAGGTGCGGGTAGCCGGGTGAATTCGCCTGCTATCCCTTGTTTTGGGAGCCACTTTCGCGATCAAAGTTGCAAGTTCACGGGTTCGCAGAATCGGACTCAGCTTACGATGAGACACTATAGCTTTTGCGATGCGGCGGGCATATCTTTCTTCCCCCAGACGAAATATAAGATCGGCCAAATCCTTTTCAGATAACGAATTGACCAAATCCGATGCTGTCTTTGGAAGGCTTCGGTCCATACGCATATCCAATGGTCCATCCTGCAGGAAGCTAAAACCGCGTTCCGGGTCTTCCAGCTGAAAGCTGGATACTCCAAGGTCGATTACTACCCCATCGACCGATTCCAAGCCAAAACCCAATTTATCCAAAATAGAAGGAAGGTCGGCAAAACTTGATTTTTCTAGAAAAATTCGATGTTGGTATGCGCGCAGTCGTTGTCGTACTCGTTCGATAGCTTCGTCATCCCAGTCTAAAGCCACCAATATGCCATCCGACTCTGTCCTCTGAAGGATACTTTCGGCATATCCCCCTCCTCCCACCGTACCATCAACATATAAGCCCCCTGGTCGGCACGCGAGCAAATCCACAGCGACCTCTCGCATAACGGGAATGTGCCCGTGAGCACTCTGATTTGCCATTATGGATCATAGTCCGATGTCGGCTATATAGGTCGCGATTTGTTGGTAATGCTCCGCACTCCACTCCATCTGTTGTTCCCAGGTTTCCTTGTTCCAAATTTCAAAACTGGTAAGCATTCCAGCAACTAGGACCTCCTGATTCAAGCTCGCTTTTTCTCTCAACACAGGGGGAATTAGGATCCTACCTTGCTTGTCAAACTCGCACTCAACAGCACTGGAAATGAAGAAACGCATGAACGCGCGTTGCTCTGGTTGAACCTGCGAAAAATTCAGGACTTGATTCTCTATTTTATCCCAAACCTCCGGAGGGTATGCCACCAAGCATTTCTCCATTACGGTGATGACTAGGCCATCAGTGTAATGGTTTTGAAGGACATCTCGGAATTTAACAGGAATCCTGAGCCGCCCCTTTGAGTCGAGCCGGTTAATCGACTGCCCCCTGAAGTAAGGCTTGCCCAAAATACCCACTTTTGCCCCCTTGCCTCCACTTTTTACCACTAATGGGCACTGTAAACGCCAAAATTGGCATTGTCAAATTAAAAAATGGGTATTGCGGAAAATTAGAGAAATTTTTTTTGAGCAGAAACAGTGAGTCAATTAGGTGAAACGTCCCGATTGTTCTCAGAAACACGTTTTCCATCCAAAATCCATAACCTCACCCAAGTGATACTCTTGCCTTTGAGGCCAATGATGCTGAAACGACAATTGTTCAAAGTCACTGCGTCCTCCAGCCGAGCAATCCTTCCCAACTGCTTTATGATTAGGCCGGCAATCGTGCGCACTTCTCCCTCAGGAAGATCAAGTCGCAGTCGCCGATTCAGATCCCGAACCAACACTCTCCCGCGGACCAAATAAGAACCATCGGCCAACTCCTCGACTTCACTATCGAGACGGTCATGCTCATCTTCGATTTCGCCTACAATTTCTTCTAAAATGTCCTCCATGGTCAACAAACCGACCACGTTGCCATATTCGTCCACCACAAAACTCAAATGGGAGCGTCTCCTCTGGAAGGCCGCGAACTGCCGTCGAACCGAGCGCAATTCGGGAATGAAGTGTGGTTTCCGCAGGATCTTCTTGACTGAAAAATTCTCACCGGAAGGATATATCACCAAGTCCCGCACGTGGATGAACCCAATGATATCCGTTCGCCCTTGCTCATAAACCGGATAACGGGAAAATTGAGTGCCGGTCACAGCATCTTGGATCTCAGAATAATTGGAGTCCACCGGAATCGACACCGCATCCTGGATGGGAACCATAATATCGCCCACCGTAGTGCGCTCCAGTGTCAGCACGCCCAGCAGCATGTCCTGTTTATCCTTTTCCAAACCACCTTCATCGCCACTGACTTCTATGAGGCTCTCGATTTCCTCTGCTGTAAAACTTTTGCTCTCCCCTGTCCGTTGCAATCCAATAATCCTGATTAATATTTTTGATACGATTGAGAGAAGATGAACGATTGGGTAAAAGACTTTTATGCAATAGTAGATAACTGGTGCAATAACTAACGAGATACGGTCGGAATGGTAGGCGGCGACGGTTTTCGGGGTAATTTCCCCAACTACTAAGAGGGCCAATGTAATGAAGAAAGTGGCATAGATAATTCCACTCTCTCCAACCAGGGACAGAGCAATAGCTGTACCAAGAGCGGATAGCGCCACGTTGACTAAATTGTTACAGAGCAGCAATGTACCGAGCAATCTTTCCGGCTTTCCCAGAATGTTTGAAACCAATTCAGCACGACGATCTTTTTTGGCCAGATGCCGAAGCCTTAGCTGATTTGCCGACATTAGGGCGGTTTCCGAACCGGAGAAAAATGCAGAAACCAGCAATAAGACCAACAATACAATAACGCTGATAATCCAGCTCTCGACCATTGGGAATCCTTTAAGTGTGATTTATGGTGCTGAAAAACTCCTGTCAGAAGCAAAGCCTGCTGACCTTCCAACCACACAATCATATTTTTCGTTGCAGAAAAGCCTTTGCATATGTTAAGCAAATAGAGTGGTTTTGGAATGCCTCACGGGGTATTTCTCCAAACCATAAAGAGCCTCTGCTTCAACCCCTTTAGGCCTTCCTTCCAAGGGCAGAGGCTTTTTTATTGTCGAGGTTTTGAAGAGGCAAAACGATGCATCCAGATGACGAAAAGATCCTGCGGTTGGCCAAAGAGGTGATCATCAAATTTATAGAGTTGGGAAGAATTTCTCCTAACAACTTCGAGGAGCATTTCAGAAGTATTTTTTGGGCTCTGAAAAACACGATTGTTGACGCGCGAATTACCGATTTGGATAGTGCCGGAATTTCCGGGGAATCGCTGGAAGATTGAATGGAAAATCCTTGAGGGAACTCCATCCCAAGATTATCAATTTTATCGGATAACCTCGAGTTAACTCTGTTGGTCCATCTAAAGTCTTTTGGCGGCGAACAGCTAGCCACTACAATACGCAAATAGGTGGCGGGAATAACCCGCCACTCTTACAAGATGAAGTCTCCGGATGTAGATGAATCATAATCAGGAGTCGACCTTTTCCAGATAATCATAAATATCTTTGACGGTTCGAATATTTTCGGCATCCTCGTCAGGAATTTCCAGATCAAAGGCCTCCTCAAGCGCCATTACCAACTCGACTACATCAAGTGAATCAGCACCCAGATCATCTACAACGTTAGCCTCCGGAGTAATAATATCCTTCTCTACTCCCAACTGATTCGCGATAATTTCGATTATTTTGCCCTTCATTTCACTCTTGTCCATTTTATACCTCCTGAAAATTGTTCAGCATTCACTCTTAACAAATCCGTGAAAGAGTACCTCTAAAACAGTTGGCAATTCGTCCACCAAAGGATAATTACAGTCGTGCACCAGCCATTTTTGAATGACTCCGTGTATAAACCCCATGACCCCGTAGAAAACAGTTTGAAAGTCTATGTCTTTGAGCACGCCTTGCTGACTGGCTTCGCGTATTTTTCGTTTCAGCAGGGGGATACGCCTCATTACTTTTTTGACATAGAGTTCCTGAACCTGATCGGTTAAATCCATTCGCTCCTGCAAAATCAAACGATAGAGACGCTTGTTGTGATCAAAAAACTCAAAATAAATCCGGATGTACTTGGTAATCATGGTAAGAACGTCATCTTGGCCATCCAAAACAGCTTGAGCACTTCGTTCGAGATCTTCCAAGCGAGACTTTATCAACTCATTGAAAAGAGCGCCCTTGTTGGCAAAATATCGATAGAGAGTGCCCTTCCCCACCCCTGCCCGCTCGGAAATATCCTCCACAGTCGCAAGGTGGAACCCTTTCTCGTAAAAAAGATCCAGCGCTGCATCTAGAATTCTCCCCCTTGTAGATTGCTTTGAGAGAGAGCGCGGACTTTCTCCTGCTTCAACATCCAACAACAGCTTTTCGAGTGAAACCCGGTAAAACTCCTCCGGATTAATGTTCCTTTTTTGTGCCACTTGCTGAAAACCAGCGAGCAGTTTCGAAACGGGAAACTCGGATGAAACCGCCCCTTGCCTGCACGAGTCTCGAACGATCACCAGGCAATCTGAAAGCTCCTCCAAAACATCTCTACGCGAGCATCTGGCAAGATTCCTCCCTACCTGATCGGCAATAGCTTCGGGCTCGAAGGTCTCTTGAATAAGCTTTTTCAATTTCTTGCGGGCAGCGTTTGAGGCTTTTTCACGAATCACTTGTCATCCTTTTCAACTGTCCTGACGGACTGGTCAGTCATAAACCACAAGGCACAATTAAAGTCAAGGATGATCAGCAAATCACCAGCAAATTTTGCACACGAAGAAGTGCAAACCTAAAGGTCGGCATTATAGACTGGGGAACTTTGCCCCCGGGTTCCGGCAAAAGTCCGATAAATGACTTTTTCGGTACCCCGGGTGAGATTACAGGATGATAGATCTTCAATAGAGAGGAAGCGACAGTCTTCTACATCACTGGCCGGATAAGGTTGTTCATCGTCGACCGATTCGCAGAGGAAGTCGAGAAGAATGTAATGATACTTTATTCTGCCTTCTTCATCCAAGATCACTCGATCAAGCGCTGCTACCAGGTCCAGGGCTGTAACCCTAAGGCCCACTTCTTCCAGGACTTCCCTGCAGACAGCATCGTGCAGACTCTCCCCGATTTCAACCAACCCCCCGGGCAACGACCATTTGCCCAAGGCCGGCTCCCTTCCCCGTTGCACCAGAAGCACCTTATCATTGCGGAAAATTAAAGCCCCTACCCCCACCATGGGGCGTTGTGGGTATTGACGATCCATCTTTATCCTCCCAAAATCCTCTTCATTTGCCTGAGCGCCTGCCGAATCCGGTGCTCGTTTTCCACCAAAGCCAACCTCAGATATCCTTCGCCTTCTTCACCAAAACCGATTCCCGGCGCTACTGCCACATTGCCTTCATCCATCAGCTTAATGGCGAAATTCATGGAACCCATTTGGCTGTAAGGTGCGGGGATTTTAGTCCAAACGAACATTCCGGCTTTAGGCCTGCTCACCGGCCATCCTAAGCGTTCAAGTCCATCACACAAAACATCTCTGCGCTGTTCGTAAACTCTGGCCTGATGAACAACCTCAGAAGCACAGTCGCGCAGGGCTACGATACCGGCAATCTGGATTGCCGAAAAAATCCCGTAATCATAGTAACCTTTAATCTTGGCCAGTCCCTGAATAATTTCCCGATTGCCTATGCAGTAGCCGATGCGCCACCCCGCCATGTTATAAGATTTCGAAAAAGAACCAAATTCCACACCCACCTCTCTGGCTCCTGGAATTTGCATGAAACTCGGCGCCTTATATCCATCAAAGGTGATTTTGCCATAAGCGAAATCGTGAATTACCATAAAACGGTATTTCCTGGCCAGTCTTACTATTTCTTCAAACAATCCGGTAGTCGCGATGACGGATGTAGGGTTATGCGGATAGTTCACTATCAAAACCTTCGGGACCGGATAGAGTGATTTGCAAAGATAAGCAACGCGGCCCAAGAAGTCATCTTCCGGGACCAGTGGAATACGGATAACATTCCCGCCGGCAATAATCGTCGCATAGATGTGAATGGGAAAAGCCGGGGCCGGGACCAGTACAGTGTCACCGGGACCGATCAGGGCCAGGCAAAGATGGGAGATTCCTTCCTTAGACCCAATGGTGCAAATGACTTCACTCTCGCTGTCAAGGGTTACTTGATATTCCCGATCATAGTATTTGGCAATCTCACGACGCAAATTGCGCAACCCGGGAGCGACGGGATAACGATGGCTTTTGGGATCTTGCACCACCTCGCAGAGTTTTTGAGTTACCGTGTCTGGAGCAGGATCAGTAGGGTTCCCCATCCCTAAATCAATCACATCATCTCCTCTCCAACGCTTTTCCATCCTCATTTTATTGATCATTCCAAACAAATACGGGGGCAGTTGATCCATCCTTTGCGCAAAACGAACAATCGAATCTTGTGACATCGCTTCCTCCTGAACCTTGCTCCTGTTTTTGGCAAAAAAAAATGCCCCGGGCCGATCGACCCGGGGCATCAACAAAAAACCGCGGGCCAGCTACCCAGCCCACGGTTCCAGTACCCTGTTAAGTTTCTTTCGCTTACTTGTCAGAGACCGTCGCCCAGGCTGTTTGCCTGGCGGCGGCGGCTGCTATTTGTAACATCTTTTCACTCATATACTCACCTTGAAATAGTTGCATTGAACTGCTTATTAATGGATTACAATTTGAATGTCAAGTTAGCAGTTAGCAGGCTAATCTGGCTTGCATAGAGACTGCACTCCATTTCCTCCTCGGGAGTACCGATTTAATCTGGAAACATGGAAATTCCTATATGTTTTAAGTTGGTTCCCATCTGGAAACCCCGGGTTCCTCTCCCCATCGGGGGGTGAGGTTAAGAGAGGGGGTTAAATTCCAGGACTTTCACCCTCACCCCGGCCCTCTCCATCATGGACTGTTAGTTGGACACACATGACCCCGTGGGTATTGAAAGTCCCCCTTTCGCAAAGGGGGGGGACCAAATCGCTGACTCCCTGTTGTTGGTGGCAAATTGTAATGCCAATGAAAACAGATACTTTTCAAAAGCACGGGGGTCATGTGTGTCTAACTGTCAGATCATGGGAGAGGGAGTTTCTGGATAACGACCAGGCCAGAGGCAACGAGTTGGATGCCGATGCCTATCAACAGACTCTTTTAGCCACTTGGCTCGAAAATAACTTGACGAACAGGGCGCGCATGCTATCTTTTGATAGAATTGAACAGATTAAATGAAGAAAATGGCTTGCTGCTGCAATCCCCTCTCAAAGACTGAAGGATTTGAGAAAAAACCTACATATTTTGAAAGATGTAGATCCTGCAGGGCGCATCTCAAAATCAGGAAACTCAGGTCGGGATGTGACCTTCATACCTTGCGTTCCAGTTTTATCATTTTGGAACCTACTTTGAGATCATGCCATTCGTTACGGATAATTGGGAATCCACTGCTTGGGATTCAGTTTCGGTTGTGGGTCAACTTGACTCTTTTTCTTAGGCACACCGACCCCTTTTTGCCAAGCAGCTTTTAAAATTGACCGGCCCATGTCATAGCTAGGACACCCTTTATGAAACGTTATCTTAGAAGGCTGATAATTTTCCATATCGTCGCAATTGTCGTCTTTGCGCCATTATCTATCATTCAAGCTCAGGAAACCGATAGTGGAGAACCCACCGTCCAGACCACGCCAGCGAATCCGCCTGAAGAAACGCAGGAAAAATTGACTCTTACCCAAGCATTCATGTGCGAAAAAGTAGAAAACAATACACCTTTAAATCAGGCAGTAGTTTTTTCTGTTTCTTCCGGCCAGGTCTGCTGCTTTACATCTTTCGATCCGGTGCCGCAACCTACTCTTATTTACCACCGTTGGTACCACCGGGATGAGCTCAGCACTCAAATTCGTCTGAGACTCTACCCGCCTTTGTGGTCCACATATAGTCAGATACAGTTGAGGGAAACGGACAAAGGACCGTGGCGCGTTGAAATCAGTGATCAAAATGGCAAAGTATTTGATGTGCTCCGCTTTAGCATTACAGACTGATAAGAACCGGTAAACCATGAAAAATCTTTTCTCATTTATCGCAACTATACGCTGGCAAGATGTAGTAGACATCCTCATCAACAGCTACATCCTATTCCGAATTTACGTTCTTTTTCAGGGAACTAATGCTTTCCGTGTTTTAGTGGGTATCACCTCTTTGTGGATCCTTCAGGAAGTGGCCGCCTCGCTCGGGCTGATTTTGACCAGTTGGGTAATAAGAGGTATTACGGCAGCCGCAGCGATCATTATTATAGTAGTTTTTCGCAACGAAATAAGGTCCGCGTTACAAGCCAGAAACCTGAAGACTTTCCTCTGGGGATCGCCCAACCAGGAACAAGCTACACCCGTAGAAATCATAGCCGACAGCGTCTATCAGATGGGCAGAAAGAGAGTCGGAGCACTGATCGTTATCCCTGGTCGGGAAGATTTTTCGGAAATTGTACACGGAGGCATTTCGTGGGATGGCACTTTATCACAGGAAATGCTCTTGAGCATCTTCTGGCCCAAAAACCCGGTACATGATGGCGCTATCATCATTCAGAACAACCGCATTACCGAAGTAGGCGTTCTACTCCCTCTCTCGCAACGCATGGATCTGCCGACTTTTTACGGCACCCGCCATCGCGCGGCTGCAGGCTTGGCAGAACGTACGGATGCTTTAGTCATAGCAGTTTCTGAAGAACGAGGCCGGGTGACAGTTGCCAAAGGTCATACCATTAAAGCGGTTGCACAAGCCGAGGAACTAGTACAGATTCTTGGAGAACATCTGAACCTTTTTGATCAAACAGCGCAGCATAAGAAAAGAGAGCGACTAAGACTGACAGTTGCTGCCGTCATATCTCTGATCATAGTGACGGGTATTTGGTTTGGCTTCACTAGGAGTCGTGACACATTCATAGCCCTCAATGTCCCAATTGAGTACGTAAATCGTCCGGCAAATTTGGAAATACTCAACACCTCAATAGATGAAGTCAGGCTGCAGCTCTATGGCTCAAGCGCTCTCATCAGATCCCTGCGACCCGGTCAAGTGCAGGTTCGTATCGATCTTAGCAAGGCCTCCGAAGGACGCAACTCCATTCCAATCACTCAGGAAAACATTGTCTTGCCTCCAGGAGTATTTCTTAACAAAGTCGAACCTCCAACGGTCGATGTAATGTTGGATGTTCCTATCACCAAGGAATTACCCGTGCAGGTTGATTGGGTCGGTCATTTGCCCGACAATTTACTTTTAAAAGAAGTCAAAGTGGTTCCTCCAGCCATTCAGGTTGTTGGGGGAAGCAAGATACTGGATAAAGTGGAAACAATCTATACTTCCCCTGTGCGGTTGGATAATCTCACCAAATCGGGCTCGATAGCCGCTTCTCTGATTTTAACGCCGGCGTCTCTGAAGCTGGCTTCCAATTCACCCGAGAAAGTGACTATAAATTATGTAATAGAGGAACGCCGCCCCATCGACAAACAAGGAAATCTAAATTTGAGGCAACGCCATGCATGCTCCAAGAGAGGAAATCGCTCGGTCCCGCCGCAAGAGGTTTCTTTGGCTGGGTTATCTGGGCTGGATCATCGTAATATTTTTCGCACTCCTCCTCAGGACGCTCGGTTATAGCCAGATAACCCTGTTCCAGCTTGCGGTGCTCATCGCAGCTGCAACTGTGGCTCACGCCGTCTGCTATACCATGGTTGTTACCGGTCTGGATCGTTGGTTCACCTTTGATCCCCACTTCGTTTTTATCCCCAACTGGATATTTTTCGCACCGATGGTAGCATACGGATACTACTGCCTTGGAAACGCCAGGGGTTTAATGCAGGTAGGTTGGTTCATGGGTTTTTTCTTCTGTGCCGGTTATGTGCGCTTCCGCGGGGTCATCCTCACCGCCTGCTGGTACATGTTTCTTTACTTGACAGTACTAGTGGTGGCTCAGTTGCGCGGACTACCGGTCGATCTGCTGAGAGAATCGATTCGCAGCGGGATTTTCCTGGGGGTATGTATTTTCTTTGCTTTTCTACTGGATATGGTCGCTGCTCAAAAGGAATATCTGCAAGCATCCATCAGAACGCTAAGGGAAAAAGACCGAATGATTTCCCTTCTCAATGAGAAACTGGCCAAATTTGTCACCACGCCACTCGTAGAAGAACTCGCAAAGAATGAGGGGGAAACCGTCCTGAGCCACCAGAGGCGCAAGATCACAGTGTTCTTCTCTGATATTCAGGATTTCAGCATTATAACTGACGCCATGGAACCTGAGGAACTGGCGCAACTGCTGAACGAATACTATACCGAAATGATAAATATTGTCGGTCAATTTAGGGGAACCGTCGACAAAATTATGGGAGACGGATTGGTCGTGCTGTTTGGAGCACCCGTTACGCTGGAGGCCTCTGTCGGCGCTTTGCGTTGCGTGCGGATGGCAGCTAAGATGCAGGAACGCTTGACTGTTCTTAACAAACAATGGAGAGCAAAAGGGTTTGCACATGCGATTAACGTGCGCATGGGCATCAACACCGGATTGGCGGTAGTGGGGAGTTTCGGATCTGATGACTGGGCAAACTATACGGCAATCGGAGGCCAAATGAATATAGCTGCGCGGTTACAACAGATGGCGGAGCCGGGAAAAATACTCCTGAGTCATTCAACTCACGCCCTGATAGCTGACAGCGTGCAAGTTAAAAGGCTGGGTGAGACTTCCTTAAAGGGCCCGCACTACCCAATTCAAGTTTATCAATTCGAGGGATTTGGCAAGGAAGAAAAACCCATTGCCATCAGCTGGCAAGCTCAGGGTTGCTCGGTTTGCCTGCAACCAGGCATCCTGGATATTCCTGAAAAAGAATCTTTTTTACAAATGTTGGAGAGATATTTGGGTAAGCCTACTGAAAGTTCTTAAATTCAGATTCAGCATGCTTCCATAGAACAACCATTTTTCAAGGAATGGATAATGCGGTTGGCTCGTTCTTCGACCTCGGGAATCATCTCCACGAGGGCTTTAAGAGAACTCAACACCTTCTTGGTTTGCTGCTTGTGAGGTATATCCAGTGCTGGATGATCGAGCAGCTTTATTATTTCTTCGAGCTTGACAATCTTATCTACGCTAAAATCTGTATAAGCCAGCTGGGACCATTTTAAACGAAGATCGACAGGAAGATGATCCATTTTCATTGCGAGGTCCTGATCCATCCCAATCCAGATGGCCTTTCCCAGGTTTACAAGCAATCTTTGGATTTCCTCGGCCTCTTCGTTCCAACTGCGGCTCTCTAAAAGAAGGCGCTGCCATTTGGGTCGAATTTTATTGTCCAACCATTTCTCGCCCAAAGCGGGCATCAGAGAAAGATTGGCCATTTCTACCTGCTCACTGAGCAAGGTCTTTCCAATCTTTCCCAAATTGCCCTTGCCGTTCAACTCCGCCAAGTGCAGAGTCAACAAGTCACTGAGCCGGGCAAGGATAGCTTTCTTGTTTTCAAGCTGCGGAAATGCCTTTTCCAGTTGTTTTTCCCACTGTTCTCTGAGAAAACTGATTTCGGCGTTAATGGCCGAAAAGATAAAACCAAGTTTAATTAAGGTATTGCGCAGTTCGTGGGCCAACACGTTACAGCTCTGCAGGCGTTGCCTGGCAAGCTCCTTTTGGGCATCGGACAAGGTTTCGCGAATATGCAGCGACAGCAGCTCGGTTCCAAGGATTCGAGAAAGCTTCTTGATTATTCTGGTGGAGCGGTCCCCTCGTCTGATCGTGTAAGGCAGGAAATGTATTTTAATTACTGCCACAACCAGATATTCCGTATCCTGCCATATGGGTTTGCCTTCCCAGTCCAAAGGATATTCCAGAGCAGCCGTGTCACCGTAGAGATAGGGTTTCTTGACCAGCACCGGTTCCATATGGTGAAAGTCTTCTATCTCGCCCTCCAGCTGCTTGCGGACACTGCGAATATCTTCGTAGGGGTTATCGGCAGTCCAGCTTTTTTGTTTTTCCACGCACCATCCCATGGCCTCGAGGACATGGCCTGGATGATCCTGATATTGTTGCCACGTTTTTCCGGGAGCATTATAGTCAGAAGCTTCGGGCAGACCCCATTGGATCTGGTCAGTACCTTCCAGCCGAATTCCGGAGGTGATGCGTACAACGGTGACATCGGGGATGGGACCAATGCGATAAATTGTTCCCTTAGTGGCGTGACTCAAGCTCAATAGGATAGTTTCTATCATCTCCTTGCAAGTTTTTTCAAGGAGATCATGACTAATCAGCATTCGCAGCCCCTCAGATAAAGATTCCCTCCTCTAACCCCGACATGTATCTTGAAAACCATGCATAGTCAACATGATTTTGCACCATAAGCCAGCAGAATACGACTTAGGGACTGTGTCCAAGAAATCTTCCTGCTTTCGCCCCGGCAGGACTTAACAACCGGCATTCCGGCGAAAGCCCGAACCCAGCTGATATCATGATTTTCTTCACATTATGAAAGCATCGCTTTATCTATTGGCCTGTTTGAAATTACCAGTTGCAGAAAAAAACGACAGATCAGTACAATCGGAACCGGCGGGAAAACAATTCCCCTGGTGTTAAACCCGACTCCTGCAATTGTTGCTTCGGGGAATTTCTTAAGCAATTGTCGAGATGCGAGGCGCATGCGCCATTAAATTCGGCCGTACGTACGAGATATTTCCAACAGCCTTTTTTCTAATTCTGTGGTAAGCAGCTCTCCTTTGAGTCGCCATCCCCAGTTCCCATGCTCAGCTGCGGGAAGATTCATTCGGGCATCTTCGCCGAGTCCCAAAATATCTTGTATGGGAACGATGGCCATACCGGCAACGGACATCATGGCCAGTCTTGTCAGTTCCCAATGGATGTTATCTTCATCCACTGTTCTTCCCAAGTACTGAAAGAGGCGATCCCTGTCACTTTCGCTCGCCTCTTTTCTGAACCACCCCTTAACCGTATTGTTGTCATGAGTCCCGGTGTAGACGACGTTGTTTTGAGTATGATTGTGAGGGACGTACGGATTGGTGGCCAGATCATCGCCAAAGGCAAACAAAAGCAATTTCATGCCGGCAAATCCATATGTAAGCATAGTTTCTCTCACGTCCGGTGTGATGGTGCCAAGGTCTTCAGCAATCATCGGAAGATATGGAAAACGTCTCAAAAGTGTATCAAAAAAGTCCCTGGTCGGCACTTCTACCCATCTACCCTTGACTGCTGTCGATTCCGAAGCGGGGACTTCCCAGTAGCCGACAAACCCTCTGAAATGATCCAGGCGGATCATATCGAAAAGTTGCAAGTTGTGTGCTATCCGTTTTATCCACCAATCGTACCGTCTTGCTCTCATAACATCCCAATTATAAACGGGATTACCCCACAGTTGACCGGTTGAGCTGAAGTAATCGGGAGGAACTCCAGCAACAAAAATTGGTCTTTTCTCTTCGTTCAGCTTGAAAATGTCCGGATGAGCCCAAACGTCGGCACTGTCCAAACTCACGTATATTGGTATGTCACCCATGATTTGGATATTATTGTCATGGCAGTATTCTCTCAGATCCGACCATTGCCTGGCGAAGAGGTACTGAAAGAATTTGACTGCAAAGATTTTGTTATCCAGCTTTTTCTTCCACTCCAAAAGTGCGGTTTCATGGCGGTCTCGCAGATCCTCCGGCCAGTCAGTCCAGCCCACTTCATGAAAATTCTTTTTTAAACTAGTAAATAGAGCGTAATCATCCAGCCAATCCGCATTTGCTCTACAAAATCTCTCAAATTCGTAGTCTGCCTCCCGACGACTCGCGAACTTCTCAAATGCTGCCTGAAGCAACTGATATTTGTATTTATATACTTTATCGTAGTCCACATGCTCACGGGCAAAAGCCGGGCGGCTCGCAACGTCCGCAGGATCTAGAAAACCATCCTGCACAAGCAGATCCGGGCTGATAAGCAGGGGATTCCCGGCAAATGCCGAGTGGGTGCAATAGGGGGAATTCCCGCAATAAGCCGAAGTTGGCTCAAGCGGAAGCACCTGCCAGACACTTTGTCCGCTCCCAGCAAGAAAATCGGCAAAACGATAAGCCTCATGGCCAAAATCTCCAATCCCATAATGGGATGGAAGCGATGTTATATGCAGAAGTATTCCACTTCTCCTGGTTTGCATCTTTTGCCTCGCATTGAATTCAGGTTTTCAGCAGAACGATTCGGGCCGCTTCACTTTTTTTCTTCATTTTTTAGAAAAATAATTCCGAGAGGCGGTAAGGTTGTAGAGATCGACTGGTATTTCCCGTGACAGGGAATCGGGGTTGCTTCGAGCCCGCCAAGATTGCCGTGCCCACTACCCCCGTAAATCTTAGCATCACTGTTCATAATTTCTTTCCAGAATCCATCCCGGGGTACTCCTATGCGATAGTTCGTCCGTGGGACCGGCGTGGAATTGGCCGCGATGAGAACAATCTCATCTGCATCCTTTCCTTTCCTGATAAAGCTGATAGTGCTCGATTCAGCATCGCGAAAATCAACCCACTCAAATCCATCGTTGCTGAAATCGATTTGGTGCAATGCCGGTTCCCTTTTGTACAACTGGTTCAGATCCTGCACCCACCTCTGCATACCTTTGTGGTTCGGGTAATCCAGCATATCCCAGTCCAGACTTTTTTCGTGGTACCATTCATCCCATTGACCGAATTCACCCCCCATGAACAAGAGTTTCTTGCCCGGGTGGCCGTACATATAGCCGTATAGCAGTCTTAGATTTGCAAATTTCTGCCAGTCGTCTCCCGGCATCTTACGAATCAGGGAGCCTTTGCCGTAAACCACCTCATCATGAGACAACGGTAGGACGAAGTTCTCGAAAAATGCGTACCAGATACTGAATGTTAACTGATTTTGATGATATTTCCTGTAGACGGGGTCGTTTGAAAAATAATCCAGTGTATCGTGCATCCAGCCCATATTCCATTTCATGCCAAAACCCAAACCGCCTACATAAGCCGGTCTCGAAACCATCGGCCAGGCGGTCGATTCCTCTGCTACGGTTTGTGTATCCGGGAAATCCTGGTAGACCATTTCATTGAAGCGGCGAAGGAAAGAGATGGCATCTATATTTTCCTTGCCCCCATATTCATTTGGAATCCACTCGCCTTCCTTGCGCGCATAATCCAGGTAGAGCATAGAAGCTACCGCGTCGACTCGGAGACCGTCAGCATGATATTTTTCCAGCCAAAACATAGCGCTGCTGATGAGGAATGACCTCACTTCATTTCTCCCGTGGTTGAATATGTAGCTTTTCCACTCGGGATGAAAGCCTTTCTTTGGATCCGCATGTTCATACAGGCAAGAGCCGTCGAAATAGACCAATCCGTGTTCATCTGCCGGAAAATGGGAGGGCACCCAGTCGATGATGACCCCGATTCCTTTCTGATGAAGCGAATCGATAAGATGCATAAAATCCTGAGCGCTGCCGTATCTCGAAGTCGGAGCAAAATAGCCCACAGTCTGATACCCCCAGGAACCGTAAAACGGATGCTCCATGATTGGTAGGAATTCCACATGGGTAAAGCCCATCATTTCCAAATAATCAGGTAAATACTCTGCCATCTCTTGATAGGTGAGAGAACGGTTTTCCTCCTCGGGAACCCTTCGCCAGGACCCATGATGCATTTCGTAAATCGAATAAGGGGCTTCAAGGTTGTTCTTCTCGTATCTTTTTGCAATCCACTCCCGATCGTTCCATTCATAGGCCAAGTCCCATACGATAGACGCAGTCAGGGGAGGGGTTTCCCATCGAAAGGCAAACGGATCGCCCTTGTCCACATGGTAGCCGTTATATCGAGACGCAATATGATATTTGTAGACGGTGCCGTTTCCAATTCCAGGGATGAATCCTTCCCATATCCCCGACGCATCTTCTCTCACCTTAAGCGGATGGGCTGCCTTATCCCAGCTGTTAAAATCACCGATAACCGAGACATTCTCAGCGTTGGGCGCCCATACGGCAAAATGAACACCTTGCATATCATCCACTACGGCAAGATGAGATCCCATTTTTTCGAAAAGCTTAAAGTGGTTTCCTTCCTTAATCAGATATATGTCATGTTCGGTCAACAGACTACCGGCATATACGACATTGGGCTGATTCATTAGATCCTCCTTTAGCTAACTTCAACATACAAATTCTCACTGCCCAAACCCTCACGTTTTAGGCCTCGATAATTCTACGTGACCAGAGAAATGATGCCCCTAATTGGGATGAGCACCCAGGCAGGCCGGTTGTTTAACTCGTAACCAAGCTCATATACCGCCTTTTCTATCAAAAACACATCCAACAAGATCTGTAACTGAGACGTCTCCTCCGGAACAATTTGTGACCTCCGGACAGTATCGAGATAAGAGCTGACAAAACTAGCTGCCATAACGGAATACCACAGCTCCGCCCATGATGTTAGTCGGGATACATATTCAGACCTTGTCTCGGATTGTGCGAGAAGTGATAGATAAGCCGCGTAATGGAAAGAGCGAATCATTCCTGCCACATCTTTTAGAGGCGATTGCTTAATCCTCCTTTCGGCAAGCGATCTCGCCGGTTCTCCTTCAAAGTCAATGATAACGAAATCATTGCCTGTAAAGAGTATCTGACCCAAATGAAAATCACCGTGAATTCTGATTCTCATTGCCTCCATTTTATTGTCGGCAAAAGCCTGCAGCTTCTTGAGTATCCTATTGTCGAGATCCAGAATGGCCTTGGCTTCCGACTGCAGATGCCCCGGCAGGTCATTCAAATTGTAGCGTAACAATTGCAGCACATTCTTGGTCAATGTTTCTAACGATTTGACCACTGATTCTTGGAACCGTAAAGAGAAAGGTTCCATAGTGAAACTCGAACTAGCTGTTCCCGAGGCAAGAGCCCTGTGAAGCTCCGCTGTGCGCTTGCCAAGGAGTGCAGCATATTCGATCGCTTCTTTGCCGATGAGCTCCGCATAAAATGGAGCAAGTTCATGCCAAGAGAACTCAAAAAAAGATGCCGGAACCGGAGGAACCCCACAAACCTCTCCGCCAAATGCCAGAATCTTTCGGTAATATTCCTTGACTCTTTCAAGGTAATAGCTCCAAGCGTCACCCTGGTTGGGCACAAACTTTTGCAAAATGCATATGGATATCGCCTGGGAGTCGACTTTCAGATACTCCACTCCGCCTGCGAAATGGGGAATGTACGGGAATTCCACCTCCTCAGTGAGGAATCTACTGACCTCGAGATCCGGATTCAATCCCTGATCAGGATGTCTGTACAGTTTGAGGAAGTATTCTTTTCCATAAAGTACCGAAGTGTTGGACTGTTCAGCCGTCAACACTTTTGGTTTGAGAGTCTGAAAATCTTCGTCGTGCACCTCGAAGGCCTTGCCGCGATAGGAGCAGAGTTTTCCGCCGCTCGTTTCGATCGAAGCGTTTTTAGCTATGGATGAGAGCAAATCCTTGCAAAAGACACCGCTGTACACACCATCATATAGGACCCCAGTAGTCCCTTTGACATTCAATCGACAAATTGTTCCACCGGGGTAGTTCCTTGCAATTTGATCTGCTTCATCCCCTTCTGCAAATGCCAGTGGGAGGACGTATATTTCAGAAGTTCCGGTTGTGTAGTCCACGCTCATTAATAGAATTTGAACCGAGTGAGAAGCATCGTCGCCCATTGGAATTTTTTCCAGGATTTTGAGCGCCTTAATCTGTCGGGCCTTGCCGCCAAACCACCGACGCTCCTTCAAATAGTCGGGAAGTACTCGACTCTCCAGTTGCTCTTGCGCCGCACCGGCAAGAACTTGTTTCCAATTCCCTCTCACTGCCAGTTTCAGCATCGATTCCTCGGTTGCCATGTATACACTACTTACCTAAATACTTCGATGTACCGATAGTCTCCGCAGCGCAGGACTTCAGCCCTGCCAAGCTGCAGTTTTTTCCAAACCTCGAGGCGCACGAACCAACACGAAGAAAAAACAGAAAGTCAAATAAATTCGTCTCCGCGATCCTCGTGTCCTTTGTGGTTGGAATGAAATCAACGGGTTACAAAAAGAATGCAAGCCACAGTTACATGAAGTAATCGAAATCAGTTTCACGTTTCAGTCGTTTTCTCATTTTAAATATGTAAGCCGGAAGTACGTGCGGATTCAGCTCAACTTGGTTTCTTTCTCCCTGCCAGATGTATTTGTCGTCGCTTAACAAATCATGGCAGAGATAGGGTTGGTCGGGAGAAATCCCGAATTCCTCGAGGGGAATTCTTAACCATCCGGATTGAGTATGATAGGGGTCCAAATTCACTACGGTCAGCAAGCTTTCATTACCGTCATCGCTCTCCTTTCCATAGAACAACAAGTACTCGTTATCTACATCGTAAAACTTCAGATTCCAGGTTGTTTGCAGAGCGGGATTCTCCTTTCTTATCCTGTTGACACGCGCGATGAACTGCTTAAGATTTCCGGCCTGATCCCTATCCCAATGCTTTATCTCATACTTTTCAGAGTTAAGATATTCCTCTTTCCCTGAAAGAGCTTCACTCACGCAGAGTTCAAAGGCGGGACCATAGACTCCGTAGTTAGAAGAGAGAGTAGCTGCCAGGATCAATTTGATGACAAAAGCCGGTCTACCCCCATACTGCAAAAACTCCGGCAGAATATCCGGAGTGTTCGGCCAAAAATTGGGTCTGAAATATTCTTTTTGCTCGGTCTGGGTCAACTCAAGCATATAGTCGGTAATTTCTTTCTTGGAATTCCTCCAGGTAAAGTAAGTATAAGATTGATTGAAGCCCAGTTTGGCAAGCCGATTCATAACCTTCGGCCTGGTAAAAGCTTCGGCGAGGAATATAACCTCAGGATAGTCTTTTCTGATCCCATCGATAAGCCATTCCCAGAAAGGAAAAGGCTTGGTATGAGGGTTGTCCACCCTGAAAATTCGAATGCCTCTGTCCATCCAGAAAAGCACAACACTTCTTAGCTCTTCCCAAAGTTCGCGCCATTCGCCGGATTCAAAATTTATGGGATAGATGTCCTCATATTTTTTGGGTGGATTCTCGGCATATTGGACCGATCCATCGGGACGCCACCTAAACCAGGCCGGATGTTCCTTTACATACGGATGGTCTGGAGAGCATTGGAAAGCCAAATCCATCGCCACTTCAATGCCTTGCTGAGCAGCTTTTTTGACGAGACTTTCAAAATCTTCCTCGGTTCCAAGCGGCGGATGGATAGCTTTATGTCCACCTTCTTCAGTTCCTATGGCCCAAGGGCTGCCCGGATCATCGGGGGATGCGACAGGTGAATTGTTCTTCCCCTTACGGTTGGTCCTGCCAATGGGATGAATCGGGGGCAGATAAAGGACGTCAAAACCCATTCGTGCAATCTCCGGTAAAATCCTTTCACAGTCCCTCAAACTTCCATGCCGGCCGGGCTGTTCCGAGCATGATCGGGGAAAACATTCATACCAGGTGCTGTAAAGCGCCTTTGGCCTCTCGACGATGATTCTGAGTTCCCTGCAATAACGTACCGCAAAACTAAGATCCGGATAACCGTTCATCAGTTGAGAGGCTTCTTGACCGGTTGCCAGAAGAACTGCCTGCTCCTGATTAATTTCGTTTTTGATCGCTTCAGACAAATCCTTCAGTCTTTCAGAGTCTTCGTCGGAGGCCCTTTGCGAGCCTTTTTCCAGGTAGCGGGCGCCGATCAGCAGATCCACATGGATATCCTGCCCGTCCTCAAATTTTTTAACTATGGCGTGCCGCCATGTTTTGAAATGATCCACCCAGGCTTCGACCGTATATTGATATGCTCCAAGTTCATCGACGATGAATTCACCCACCCACCTGTCATTTTCAAGAAAACTCATCACAATTTCCAGCCATTCAGCTCTACCATGTTTTTGATAAAGCAGCCTTGCCGCGGGTGAATCATGACCATCGGAAAAAACGTCTGCCGTGACTCTAACCTTTTCTCCGATGACTCTCTTAATAGCAAAACGACCTTCATCTATTTCCGGTTTCACGTTTTCGATGACAATCCTTTTTCGCTCTTGTTCCGCCATATTCTCCCTCTACATTGATAGCCGCTAAAGGTTTCGAAAAGAGTCTAAAACAACGGCAATATGATCTTATTTTTTGAAAAAAGCATGTAACTTAATATAAAAGGTCATGCCCTTTGATGCAACCGAAGCCCGATTGCACAAAGGCGATTTAAGTCTTGCCGAGCGGTTGAACACACTTTTTTCCTTTCATCCGAACTCATTCCAAAGTAGTTTACGCTCGGAGCTGGCCCAAGAATGTTTCCCGTCCGTCATTGCCGCGAACGGCTCTGAACTGACGGTCACGGCGAGTCATGATGAAGAATGCCAAAAATTGATTCTCGAACAGATTTGTAGGTTTCTGTATCAACAGCTAAAGGCAACGATGCGAGATCCTGGCGGAATGAAACAGTTTAACATTAATGCTGTGTCTATATAGCTTTTATGCTCTTCCATTCATTTCTCTGCGATGAATAACATTGCTATAGCATCAACATTATGAAAAAAGTCCTTTCCTGGGCCTTCTACGACTGGGCCAACTCAGCTTTTGCAACAACGGTCATGGCCGGATTTTTCCCGGTCTTTTTCAAGCAATACTGGAGTGCCGGACGCGAAGTCACGGTGACCACCTTCCACCTCGGCGCCGCGAATTCGGCAGCAAGCATAATCATCGCTTTGCTGGCGCCTATTCTTGGTGCAATTGCCGACCGGGGCAGCGCCAAAAAGAAGTTTCTGGTTTTTTTTGCGTCGATGGGCATTGTTATGACCGGATCCCTCTATTTTGTTGAGAAGGGGGGATGGGAGATTGCTGTTTTGTTATATGTGCTCGCCGTTGTCGGATTTTCCGGAGGGAATATTTTTTACGATTCCTTAATTGTGAATGTTGCGGCGGAAGAGAAAATGGATTTCATATCTGCTCTTGGCTTCTCTTTAGGATACCTCGGCGGTGGATTACTTTTTACTTTCAATGTGCTCATGACGCTGATGCCTCATAGTTTTGGCCTTTCGGACGCAACTCAGGCGGTGCGCATCTCGTTCGTCACGGTAGCCATCTGGTGGGCCGTATTTTCAATCCCCATACTTTTATTTGTAGACGAACCAAAGAATAAAGACGGCATAACGGGGCAAATTTCGATCATCGCAGGGTTTCGCCAATTCTCGGCAACGTTTGCAAAGATCCGCAAGTTACGAGTAGCATTTCTTTTCCTCATCGGCTATTGGCTCTACATTGATGGTGTCGACACCATAATTCGGATGGCCGTAGATTACGGTCTCTCTCTTGGATTTTCCTCCAAAAGTCTACTCACTGCCCTGTTGCTCACACAGTTTGTCGGATTTCCCTCGGCTTTAGCCTTTGGCAAGCTCGGCGAACGCCTGGGTTCCAAAACCGGCATTTACATTGCTCTAGTCGTTTATTTGGGAGTAACCGTCTACGGTTACTTTATGCAGCAAGAATTTGAATTTTATATTCTGGCCGCAGTTGTCGGTCTGGTGCAGGGGGGCGTTCAGTCGCTCAGCAGATCCTTGTACGTGCGCATCATCCCGCGCAATCAATCGGCTGAATTTTTTGGTTTTTATAATATGCTGGGAAAATTCGCTGCGGTGATCGGCCCGATGCTAATGGGCTGGGTTAGTCTGTTGGGTGGCCACCCACGTTATTCGATCCTCTCCATAAGTCTCCTATTTATTTGCGGGGGATTGATCCTGTATTTTGTCGATGAAGAGGAAGGACGTCGATTGGCCAGGGAGATCGATGCGAATTCATATAAGATGACGGGCAAGCCGAAACCTGATATAAAGTGAAGCCTAAATTTGG
Source organism: uncultured delta proteobacterium (assembly GCA_963781715.1). Taxonomy (GTDB): domain Bacteria; phylum Desulfobacterota; class Syntrophobacteria; order Syntrophobacterales; family Syntrophobacteraceae; genus Desulfoferrobacter. The sequence continues at coordinate 219,075 of CAWAGW010000010.1, read as the reverse complement.
CGATTCTTATTAGGCAAAACCACATTCGTCATTCAGGCGAAAGCCGGCATGACAGGGGGTTGCCGATAAAATCCATAAACTTAGGTCAAGCTGGGATCTTAGGTGGGTAAGAGGGGCTTGCTCAAATTCAACTCATGGAGGGCTTTATGAAGAAGAACCTGAAGTATTTCACTGACGTACTGCTGTTTGTAGATCTGACATCCACCGCCGCCATCGGGCTATTGATGGCCTTTATCATACCCTCTGGCAAACAAGCAGGCGACAATAAGTATTTCATGGGATTACACAGACACGACTGGGGCGATATTCACTTATACCTCGCTCTCTTCTTTCTGGCATTGCTGACAATCCACATATGGCTCAACTGGACCTGGATTGTTCAAACCACAAAAAGTTACGTAGGCGACTATTGGAAAAATGCTCTTATGGCCATGGCCGGAGCGTGGCTGTTCGTTATTTTCGTTGCCTGGCTGGTTGTTCGGTTCTGATATCCAGCCAGACCCGCTATTGAGCTTAGGCAGCCAATACCACAAATAACCGGAAGGATGACCGAGAATACGCATTGCAGAGCTTTAGCCCGTACACATCAGGCTAGCCTTTTTCCAGTTCATGGAATGACCGCTAGTGCTGCGCAGCCTAGGGCCTCGTGCCCGCCTCAAAAACGCCCACAAGGGGCTAAGCTACAGTGGATTCTCGTTAGCTTGATGCAAATGGGGCTTTAGCCCTGCCCAGACAAGCAGCCATAAAGAGCTGCTCTACAGGAAAGGTCAATTCTCGGGCAGCCACCTCGGAGTTTACGAAGGAGTAGCGGCCTACCCCTCAAGTTCTTCCCGATCTTCGTGGTTAAAAGAGACTCTTGCCACGTCTTAGGCTGCAGACTGCTTCCGCTTAAGGACCTCTCCACGGACACTGACGGTAACCTCTTCCATCGGAATGGTTTTGCCGGAAGCCTCCATGCCTTTCTTGACAATGGCAGGGAGCGCCGAACAACATGGCACTTCCATATCCAGGACGGTCACGCTCCGGACATTAGCAGTTTGAAAAATCTCGGCGAATTTCTTGACGTATTCACTGGCATCGTCAAACTTCGGGCACCCCAGCAGAACGACCCTGCCCTGCACAAAATCCCGATGAAAATCGGGGTAGGCAACGGGCGCGCAGTCCGCGGCAACCAGAAGATGGGCTCCTTTGAGAAATGGAGCTTTGGCAGGAACGAGCCTGATTTGTACCGGCCAGTGAGTCAGAGCCGATCTACCGCCCTTTTGGCTGACAGGCTGGTTGGCTTCTTTACACGCCGCATCAAACACCTGCATGTGGCTGGATGGACAGCCGCAGGGCATGGGACTCGCCGCTGTTTTTTCCCGTTGTTCCTTTTCTTGCAAATACTCTTCCACGGCTTCGGGATCGAACTCCTCCGCCTGCCGCTCGATAATCTTCAGCGCACCTTGCGGACATTCTCCTAAACACGCGCCAAGCCCGTCACAATAGGAATCTTTTACTATTTTTGCCTTACCGTCGATGACTTCGATCGCTCCCTCGGCGCAGGCAAGAACGCACTGCCCACAACCGTCACACAGTTCTTCATTTATCTCCACAATTTTACGCGTCGCCATAGTCTGCTCTCCAGTGCTATATATCCAAGCGATGACCAGACTGCTGGTCATGCCGTTTCTTTCAATAGATTTTCCTTGGCCAGTTTCTTGCCGGTTTCGGTAAAAAAGCTCTTTGCGATCATTTTTGCCAGCTTTTCAGCATCCATTGGCTCATCTTTGTGATTCTCTTCCAAGTTTACGATCAGGTCGGCATCATAGAGAATCTTGAAATTGAGCGTCTCTTCAGCACGGGGATGATGATGGTGGCCGATGATGTCACAAACCTCGTCGATCAAATCTTCCCTGGCCCCAAGCGAGGCTAGAATTTCTCGCGCAATCGGAGGCCCCTCTTGTTCCTGATAGCGGGCTGCGGTACTGTCGTATTTGCGTTCCGCTTCCTTGATCCCGATATCATGCAGATACCCGGCGGGAAGCACAACTGCCGGGTCGCCCCCTTCTTCTTTAACTATTTGTTCCGCGTACCGTGCAACCTTGGTTGCGTGGCCTATGCGCTTGAAGTCTTTTTTGAAATATTTTTTCATTTCGATGGCTACCCGATCCTTCAACAAATCATCTCTTTGCGCCATCAACTCAGGAGGAAGATCTCCCAGGCACTGCTCGGCGAATTTACAGTAAGAGGCACATCCGAAATCCATCTTTGGATTCACAAATTTGTGCCCGCAGTTCTTGCATTTTCTGGAAGACTCATCCTTGAAGAATTCCACCACATGGCCACACTGGGGACATTTTTCCTCAAAGATTGCGCCCGGTTCCCAAAATCGACTGTCTTGTCCGGGACATCTCATTTTATCCACCTCCTCAGTTTTTGGGACGCGGTGACGGAGAGACACGCGGGAAGAGCTTGTCGACTTCACATCACCAAATCCCGGTGTCACCCCATCTCTGTATCGCCGCGTCTCCGTACCTTTCGTATTAACCTAATATGGCCTTCAAATCCTCATCCGGCGTGGTGATCGGTTTTATGTCAAAGTTTTTCACCAGTACATCCAATACATTAGACGTAGTGAACGCCGGCAGTGAAGGTCCCAGACGAATATCCTTGATTCCCAGGTACAGAAGGGTCAGGAGAATTGCCACTGCTTTTTGTTCGTACCAGGATAGAATCATTGAAAGCGGCAAGTCGTTGACTCCAACGTTGAAGGCTTTGGCCAGAGCCACCGCTACCTGGATGGCAGAGTAGGCATCATTGCATTGACCGATATCCATCAAACGCGGCAGAGGTCCGATGGCACCTAACTCTTTGTCGAAGAACCGGAACTTACCGCAGGCCAAAGTCAGCACCACACAGTCCTTGGGAACTTTTTCCACAAATTCGGTGTAGTAGTTGCGGCCGGGTTTGGCGCCATCGCAACCGGCGACCAGGAAGAAATGCCGAATGTCCTTGTTTTTGACCGCCTGGATTACTGTATCTGCAACGCCAAGAACTGTGTTATGGCCGAAACCGACGGTCACTGTTTTGCCATTACTGGTCTCCCGATAGCCGGGCAAAGCCAGAGCTTGCTCGATCACCGGTGTGAAGTCGCGATTCTTAATGTGAGCCACTTCCGGCCAACCCACCAGACCTGTGGTGAAAATGTTTTGCTGATAGGCGCCCTGGGGCCTTTGTATGCAGTTGGTGGTCATCAGGATAGCACCGGGGAACTGGCTGAATTCTTTTTGTTGATTCTGCCAGGCCGTGCCATAGTGGCCGTAGAAATGAGGATACTTTTTCAATCCAGGGTAGCCATGAGTCGGAAGCATCTCGCCATGCGTATAAATATAGATACCTTTACCCTCTGTTTGTTTCAGCAATTCTTCCAGATCCTTGAGGTCATGGCCTGATATGAGAATGGCTTTTCCCTCTTTGTGCCCCAATGGAACTTTGGTCGGAACAGGATGACCGTATGTACCCGTATTTGCTTTATCGAGCAGTTCCATCGTCTTAAGGTTGACTTCGCCACACTTGAGCACCAAGCTCAACCAGTCGTTTAAGGCCAGATCGCTGCGCAAGGTAGTTGCGAGTCCTTCGTGGACGAAAGCATAAATCGAATCGTCGTTATATCCCAGAATATGAGCATGGTCGGCATAGGCCGCGATCCCTTTGATGCCGAACAGCAGAGTGTGCTGCAAAGAACGGATATCCGGATCGATGTCGGGATCGGACATCAGTCCTACTTTTTCTCCCTGGGCGAGCAGCCCGGAAACAGTGCTGTCGGGCTTGAAGTTGGCCGCATCTTCGGTAAAATCCACTTTACCTTCCGCTACCTTGACTTTTTCCTTCAGAGCATCTCTCAATTCAACGGCACGTTGGATCAGACCGACAAATCTTTGCGAATCGAAATTTACATTGGTTAGAGTGGAAAACAAAGCCTCACAGGTAAATACGTTGACCGCCTGGTCGTTTACGCCGACTTTCCGTCCTTCTAAGGCGTACAGCGCAAGCCCCTTGAGACTGTAGACCAGTAGATCCTGCAACGTTGCAGTATCCGGTTGCTTGCCGCACACTCCTATTTTGGTACATCCCTCACCCTTGGCCGTTTGTTCACATTGATAACAGAACATGGACATGATCATCTCCTTTTCTTAGACTTTGGATTTTATGTTTGCATTGCTCTCGCCATGTATTCATTGTTGTGACTAACTTAACCACTGACGTTCAAAAACTCCTTGACCTAGATCAAGAAAATCATTTTTTAAGGAACTTTTGATCAGCCTTTATCCGCAAGTTCACAAAGGTTCCTAGTCAGTATAGATACTTTATTCCTTAGGGATTAATTCGCTTTGACATAAATCAAGAAGTGCGACTAAAGTCCTTTTCTGTCGAAGCCCGGCTCTTCCTTTCTCACTCAGCCCAACTCTTTAGAGCTGCTTTATCTCGGCAGGGCTAAAGCTCAGCGCTACAGGGTTTCCACTCGAAACTATTTATGGATCTTGCAAGGGCTGATGATTTTTCGGGAATAATGAATGTAGAAAACGTCCTTGGAGGTTTCGCCCGGTGCGGGGTTTGCAGGACTGAAGTCCTGCGCTACGAAAGTTTCCAGGTAGTCCTTTATTATTAAGGTCTTCAGCACTAGCAGTTGATCTGGAATATGTTCCGTCCGTCATTCCCGCGGAGGCGGGAATCCAGCTATTAGCGGGGTTGCCTTCACGGGAATGTCGAGCAATAACACAAGCACCCATGCAAGCACATCTGCCATGATAGCGGAGACGGCAAAGAGGATTATATGAATCTATTAGAACAGATAGCAAAGGTTTCTCTTTTTCAAGGTCTTCCTCAAAGGCAGCTTGAGGAAGTCGCAAGCATCGCTCTGAAGCAGAAATTCAAACGGGGTGAGACCCTCTTCATGGAAGGGGTCCGTGCGAATGGATTTTATGTCGTCGTCTCAGGCAGAGTAAAGATTTTTAAACTCTCACTCGACGGTAAAGAGCAAATTCTGCACATCTTCGGGTCGGGGGAGTGCTTTGCTGAAGTGCCGGTATTCTCTGGCGGAAGCTTCCCGGCACATGCCGAAGCTTTGGAAAGCACAACCGTTCTATTCTTCCCAAGAAATGCATTTGTGGAGCTAATCAAGAACGAGCCGTCACTGGCGATGAACATGCTAGCGGTTTTATCCAAAAGATTGAGGCAGTTTACCCACCTCATAGAGGATCTCTCACTCAAAGAAGTGCCAAGCAGATTAGCCGTATACTTGCTTTACATGAGTGAGCGCGAGGGCAAATCCGATACTCTGAGTTTAGACATCACCAAAGGGCAGTTGGCCAGCCTCCTCGGAACGATCCCCGAAACGCTTTCGCGTATTCTAAGCAAGATGAGTCAATTGGAATTGATCGAAGTCCAGGGCCCCAAAATCCGACTTATGGATCGTGAGGCTCTGGAAAATCTGGCCGCCGGAGAAAAGCTAATCAACTAAACTTCAATCTTTGAGCTTTCAGCTTCAACCTAACCTATTCTCCAATGATCTTAACCAGAACGCGCTTACGCCTGCGCCCATCAAACTCACCATAGAATATTCGTTCCCAAGTACCGAGATCGAGTCTGCCTTCTGTAACTGCAACGACAACCTCACGCCCCATGACCTGTCTTTTCATATGGGCATCGGCATTGTCTTCACCGACATTGTGCCGATATTGAGAAACGGGTGCATGAGGCGCCAGCCTTTCCAGCCATTCGTCGTAGTCCTGGTGAAGGCCGGATTCATCGTCATTGATAAAAACCGAAGCGGTAATGTGCATGGCATTGCACAGCACAAGGCCTTCCTTGATGCCGCTCTCTCGAAGGCAGTCTTGCACCTGACCGGTGATATTGAGGAAGGCCCGCCGAGTCGGCACGTTGAACCAGAGCTCTTTGCGATAGGATTTCATGGTCTATTCTTTCTTCTTCAGCTCTTTACCGATTTTAAAAGCGGGGGCCAGCGGTTCGCCCAGCTTAAAATAGGTCTTCTGTGCACCTCTACCGTAAATGATGGGTTTGACCCTGCTAGCATCCGGTTCGCCCTCCACCATACATTCCGCCGACACGTGGGTTTCCTCGATGAGCCCGACAACCAGCGCATGGCTGCCGAGGTTTAGGACGTGCATCACTTTGCATTCGAGGTTTATAGGGCATTCCTCAATAAGAGGGGCGGTCTTAAGCTTGCCGTAAAAAACCGTGAACTTGCAGGTGTCGGTTTTGTCATCGTTGCTGCCAGAAACGATTCCGCAGTAGTCGGTTTCCTTTACAAGATCCTCGGATGGGACATTCACTGAAAAATTGCCATTTTGTTGGATTCCTTTATAGGTGTATCGGTGATGCTGTATCCCGACAGTCAGCATTGGCGGATTGCTGTTGGCAATGCCACACCAAGCTGCGGTCATGAAATTGGACTTGCCTTCAACGTTTGCTCCAATCAAACAGGCTGGCATGGGGAATAGCAAGGTTTCTGGACCCATATTAAGTTTTTTCATCTCTCTTATCTCCTTTTTCCAACAGGCATGATAATGAGCGGTGCCTCATCACTAGACAACCCAAGTATTTTTTGAACTTTCTCATCATAGAAAGCCCCGATGACGACAGTTGCCAGCTTCAGGGAAACCGTCTCCAGGTGAACATTTTGTGCTGCATGGCCCGCTTCCATGTGCACATAGCGGATGCCTCGGTCGCGATACTTCCCGGTGGTGCGCTCATATACCGCAGCAAGGACAATGACCGCCGGGGCGTTCCTGACGCATGTCTGGTTCAGGTCGGCCGCCGTCAGTGCGATGCGGTGCTCTCCGTCCGCCACTCGGAGCAACTGATGACCGTGTGGATCGTAACGGTAAACTCCGGCGGGCAGACTATCAACATTGCCGGCAACAAGATACAGTTCGAGCGGAAACAGGGCTCCCGCGGAAGGAGCCGTCCGGTACCCGTAGCGACTGGTAATACCCTGCGCGGCCCACAGCAACTGGGAGACTTCGGCCAGTGTTAGAGCCTCACTGCTGTATTCGCGGACCGACCTGCGCTGCTGCAAAGCTTTCTCCAGCGAGCAATTGCCGTCAAGCTCAGGGTGCGGAAGTTTAACAGGTTCCCTGGCACCGGCATCGGACCCCAAGCCGTCCGCGAACACCAGCGCAATCGTCACCAACATGGCGCCGAAGATCAGGATATTGGTTATGAACACTTGTTTCATAAGTCACCATCCTGATTCCCTGTTCGGTCAATTGCCTTGCCCGGCATACGGTTGTTTCATATCAACCGGCCGGATCTTGCGGATAGTAACACATGCTTTCACGCTATTGTTTGTGAATGCCTAAGTCAAGAGTCTCATTGCTATTATTAACCTTGACAACACCCTTCCAGACAAGTACGGAATTATTGTTTCCGGCAACAACAGCAGTTTTCTGTTGGGTTCTATCTCCTCTCTGCACCCGGCCGGGTTTTTCAGGCCTCGGATGCCAGCTCAGTGCCAAATTTCAAAAGGGGGTGACCATGTACTTCGTTCACGCCGGCAAAAAATCCGGAAACAAATTCTTTCTACCAGTTCGGTGGTTCATCTGCTGCGTATTTATCATCGCAGTATGTCTGGCTTGCTCGCTGAGTTTTGCCGGCAGCTTTTCCAGGCAGCCCCAGTATACCATCCCCTCGCGCCGGAGCGTCTTCAGCATACTCTCGCTGCTTTACCCCCATTACCGGGAGCTCTACCAGTTGGTGAGAACCAGCCATCCCAAATTGTTCTTGCTGAGACCCGACTACAAGGAATGGGTGGAGAGTAACCAGGGCGCGATTCGGGAGCGCGTCTTCGACGCAAGTACTTGCGACTGAGTGGCACGCCGCCCGGCAGTCGGCCGAAAGCTGCCCTGAGCAGATAACGACGTCCGCCAAGTTCAAGTCGTGTTTCTTCCATTTCAAGGATGAGGCGGTTATCTGTGCCCACGACTGGGAGGCGTTTGCTGACAATTATCTATAAGTATCTGATCTCATATGAATTGTTTCCCAGAACAGATATAGCCTGGGAGGCGAGGTTATTTTGGCTGTTATTTTAGCTTGACACTGTCAGCTGCAACATGTTAGAAATTCGATTCGTTTTTGCTGAAGCAAGGGCCGTTAACTCAGTCAGGTAGAGTATCTGCCTTTTAAGCAGAGAGTCCCGCGTTCGAGCCGCGGACGGCCCACCAATGATATCAAGGACTTAGAGAGATACTCTCCGAGTCCTTTTTTCGTTGGTGAACATTTTGGCGAACATTTGGAAGGCTCGGTGAACACTCTTCGAGCTGGCTCCAATCGCTCTTCTTTGGGTTTCTCTCATCTTCCTTGACCGGGGTTTCAAATGTGTGGATCTCTGAGTGATACTCTGAGACTGTCATGAAGCCAGCTTACGAGTTTCACCTAAGTTCGTTAGAACTCACGAGTGAAAGAGCATTGGCGAACACTTCTTGGCGAACATCGCTCCTTCGAGCAGCTTTAGCTGCATTCCTTCGACAGCATAGCTGTATTCCTTTGCTCGCAAAGCTCGCTAAACTGCTACCATGTAAGCTGTTGACCTGATTAACTCAAACTTGATAGGCGAATCAGTCACACAGCGGCACTTTCTCTGTCCAATGCATACACTGAACAACGGCCTCTGAAACACTGTTGAGAAGGCCTCTAATCGACAATCTGAGAGCACTTCTCATAGAGCGGCTTATAGTGGGACTCTATGGGTCTTGGATAAGCAGGCTCCAGGTTTCATTTGAAAGATCTAACAGTATTCAATTATTTAAATGGCGAAGCTTCGCTGAGCAAAAGCGCACAGGTTCGAGTGATTGACCGAGACGGCGCAGCTCTAGCGAGCATACTGAGAGCCTTGGTTTGTGGCGCGAAGCTTTGCTGAGCAAAGGAAGGATGTTTGCGATGTGTTGGAGTTGGCAGATGTCAGCATGACCATGGGCAGATTGGATGATGATGAGAAGCTGTCCCAAGCATTATTTGTGTCAGGTCAAAATCGCCGCATGTGGCTGGTCAACGAGTATGGACTCTGCAATCTCATCCTTCAATCCCGCAAACCCGCAGCGAAAGCTTTCAAACGATGGGTAACACATGAGGTTCTCCCACAGATCCGCAAGACCGGCGGTTACATCCCCTTATCAGCGAAGCTGATTCCTGTATCAAACGAAATGTCGGACCAAGAGATCCTCGCAAGCGTATACGCAAGAGCGGTACTGCAATAGTGCCCGTGAGTGGGCGTTTAAAGGGAAGACTTTAAGCAGAGGAAGTGAGGTATAGGTCACTCTGTTTTGAGCAGTTCTAGCGGGAAATTCCCCCGCTCAACTGAGGGGTTCTCTTAGGGTGAGCTTTGAGTTGCCTTCAAGTTCTCAATGTTCCCGCACTTACCTTTCCTCTTAGGGTTCTTCCCGAACCTGTACGGATGTAAGGAACATCCAAAGTCCTCGACATCAGGAGCTGCATGACACTCCCTGATCATCTGTGCGCTGTTGCTCATGCACAGCATGCAGATTTTCCTAATGGTCTTCACTGAGGTTCGACCCTTGCCCATCCGGTTAGAGTAGAAATAGCAGACCTCCTCAGGTCCATTCAGACATAGATTACCTGCACATTTCTTCACCTCTGTCGGACTCCCGTAGCAGCAGTCGAGACAGAACTTCCTGATTGCTCTACCTGGGGTCATTCGCTCCTGTGAAGCCATCTTATCGAGACTCTTGCTTATATCTTCGTTCATTGCTTGTTATCCTCTCTTTCCTTGTGAAACAAAAAAGAGCACCTCCTAGATGAACCAAGAGATGCTCTTGCAGATGTTCTTTAAGCTATGCTCAGTGCCTACAGAGCAGCTTTATGTCAGTGGAGCAGCTTTAGCTGCATTGGATCACAACCACCCAAGACGAACGGCCACTTCCATCCGGACTTCCGGTTTCCCCGGTAGAGAAATCAACTGTTCTCCTTTGCTGCCCGTTCTTGTCTTAGCCCCTTGGGGCAGGGTGTTCGGCTTGGTGTTGATGAGATATTCCTTGACCAAGGCATCATATCCACTGAGTGCACCCGTCCAATGGTCCCGCATGATCCTTTCCAAGGAGCCGCGCGGGATGTTAGCATTCGCCCAATCCCATAAGTCCTGTGGATCTCCGATCTTGTCACCGTATTTGCTTTTGACATAGGAAGTGGCCTGCTCGGTGAACTTGCTCATAATACCGCTAATCTGCCCTGAAAGCTCCTCAGGCTCCATCCTTAACTGTTCGGCAAGTGTTCTGACAGCTTCCTGATTACCGGGGTTTCTGATCATAGAGATTGCAAGAGCTTCGGATTGGGAATCTCCAGCTTTTCTGGTACAGCTCTTCAATCGCTTCTTCAGTCTTCTTGTCCATCAATACAGCCTCGACCTCGGATGAAGGAGGAGGAGGGTTTACTTCGGTGCTGTCTTCACTGTCACCGCTTTCAGGCTTGGGAACACCGCTAAGGTCTATGCCCAGCGCTTTTTTTTGGTTGTAACTGATCTCTTCATAAGAACCGTCCTGGTTTCTCTTCAGGTATCCCATATTAGCGGCTACCTTGGCGCTTGTTTGCGCCCCGCCAATATCGACGATAGTCTCATCAGTGATAGTCGTTGTAGGTCCGTAAAGATTGTGAGCAGTTGACAGGATGCTTCCCTGTTGAGGATTGGCGAAGTCGGCTGTGTTGAATCGAATTGGTTGTGAGCGGTCTACTACGGTTGACTTCCCGTCTCTGATCTCCACTGATAGATTCTGATTGCCAAGCCGAATCTGAGTTTGGACCGGTGGGTTATTCTCATCCACTCCGTCAGGTGCCAGCATGCTGAAGGGCTGGTTTTCCATTATCTCGCCGTTGCCGTCATACTGAATTTTCATTGGTTATAATCCTTTCTTCTTCGGTGGCAAAGCCACTTCTTTCGAGTAATTCTCTTGTGTAATCCAATGCAGCTAAAGCTGCTCCACTGAATAGAAAAGACACTCCGCACCTTGAAGAGTGCCCTTTAGGTCAGTTCTTCAACATCCACAATACGGATGATGAGCCGATAAAGCCTACGAGGTGACCTTGGTGTACTTAATGACACCCTCGCCGTTGGCCTTTGGTTTCCCGTTCTTGTCCCGCTCAACGCGAATCATACCCTTCAGCTCAGCCTCCTCCAGGGTCATCTGCTCGCCGTGAATGTGAATAAGGTCTGTGAGCTCTTCCGGCTTGTCGATGGTGGACTCGAATGCTGTGTTTACCTGTGGTTCAATCTGTTTACTCATCTTCAATCTCCTTTTCTTGACTTGAAATGTGTTAATGAACTGTTGCTTGTCTCCATTTAATGCAGCCGTCTGCATCCTTCTCTATCTCGTCGGTCCTGTCCCTCATCACTTCAACCATGCCCAGAGCCTCCGCTTTTTGGAGCTGCAGGACATGACCGAACGCAGAGACATAATTGGAAAGTAGCCTTGGCTTGTTCCTCGGTTCGATATGCGAGTCGTAAGGAATCAGTAGATCTTTGTGAATTGTTCTCATTGCCATGCTTCTATTACCTCCTTTCTTGTGTGATGGTCTAAATCTTCGAGCTTTGCGAGTCTTGCGAGTCCTGACATGAACCTTCTCAGTTCTTGCCGGTCCTCAATTAGTATCTCTTGGAGCTGGACTATCGCTTCTTCAATCATTGCATTTATTCTCCTTCGGTGGCGAAGCCACTACCTTCTCCTTGTGTGTGTGATCATTAGTCCAACGGTTCATTAATTGCCTTCATCCGCTCTATCTCCTGATCCTCTTCTTTCTCGACCTGCTTCAAGAGCCTCATCAAGAACAACCCTAAGTTCTTCTGGATGTACTCTCCAGCCGTCCTCCTCGCAGCTCCAGGTACTGTCTCACTTCTTTGTGGTCTGTGGAGATACAGGATTGCAATTCCGAGCCCGTAGGTCATAGCCCGATCAGACGGGAAGAGGTGCTGGTTCCTCCATGCGAAGGTCCAGAAAGCTGCTACCTCGATAAGGCAGTCCTCGCCGGTGACATTCTTGTCAGCTAGCCGTGCTATGTACTCAGACGCTTTCGATGGGACACCTCCAGCCTTAGAACCCACCACTGCCCTGGTGATCCAGGTATCAAAGAACTGGATAGCCTGTTGAATTGCCTGATGACTCAGGTTCCTGTTGATCACCTCGGAGACTCTCTGTTTCTCGTACTTGTATTCACCGCGTTTGATCTTCTTGGCATCGGGGTGACCGTAGTAATATGCGCGCCGGTAGTGTATACCGCACCATTTATGGAGTTTTAAGCGGTTGTTCTGACAGCCCTTGAGACTACATTGCTTGCGTTCGTTCTTGATTATCCCATATTCTATGGGCAATCCAGTTGTGCTTGGCATGGGTGATTACCTCCTTCCCTAACAGCTTTCCTAAGTTCGCGAGTCTTGCACGAGCAAGAGTAAGAACTCACAGCTGCATTCCTTTCCTGGTCATTCGTTCACTCTAAGGTGGAGCATATTCAGATTGAGTATTCCGAGGTTCCTTATCCGGACCAACGAACGACCTTCAAGCTCCCAATCCTCTGATGTCTCTGAGAGCTTCCCCACAGCTCTGCTGAATGTCCTGTCCGGAGTGGAGCTGCGCAAGTCCCGCTTGAGCTGTTTGGTTGAGATCCGCTCACCTTCTTTTAGGTCTTGACCGTCTAAGTAGGCTCTGATTGCAGACATAGCCTCATTGATTTTGATTGCAGGTTTAGACATAGCAATCCTGTCCTCCTTTCATGTGTGCTTGGATTTAATGGCGCTTATTACAGATGATGGTGAGGTGGTGGGATAGCCTTCCAGCCCTGGTCCCATGTGGCTGATCTTAGGTGAGTTCTAACGAACTTGAAGGACCAAGACTAGAAGACTCAGCCAAAAGAACAACCTGGAGTTATCTTACTGCTAGCGTTCTCCTCAGGTACTGGCTAGGTTCGGGCTCCAGGTGGAACTTTTGGTGGTGCTTACCAGGGTAGACAATTTCCCTACTGTGCTTATGCACTCCAGAAATATCCCTTTTCATCGGGGAGACAATATCCATCCAGGGTAAGCAAACTTGATAAGCAAATTCTTAGTAAGTGAATCGCTTCAGCCGGTCAGGAAGTTGAGCTGTGAGACGAAGCCTTGTGATCAAGCTCTTGGTGTCCTCTTCCTGCTGGGCCTTTAGGTCTTCTTTAAGTTGTTCTTTGAACGCAGTCATAGCCTCTTCAGCCCACGTTTTAAGGAACAGAGTATCATCGGCACTAACGTCATTCATGACTGTCCTTTCTTTCGGTGGTAAGCAAACTAAAGTATAACGTCCAGTTCCGACATCTCATGGATTGCTTCAGTCAATTCCCGAAGTTCAGCCATGTGTTCTATCGTGAGCTCGACCTGATGCTTTCTAAGGTTCTCAATCAGCATGAGAAAGCTGAGTTTAATGAACGGTGTTTTCTTGGCATGGTTCCATTGCTTCTCGAAAGTGGTAATTTCCTTCGACTTAGTTTCCTTTTCAGCAGAGCTGTTTTCCTTTTTCATATGTGTGATTTTTCATCTGGATAAGATTAACCTTGTAGAGCAGCTTATAGAGCGGACTTATAGGGATTGCCTTCAGAAGTGGTCTTGCAGGTGATTGGAATTACTGATGAAATTATGTCTAATCCTTCCAGTAGGGTTTTCTCTTAAGGGAACCCTTAGTTATAAATTTCAGAGCTGAATATTCTGATAATAAAATCAGAGACTTAAACTCCAAGCTGAATATTCTGACCATAGATCTCCCCTCCAGAGTCCAGCCGCAAGTCTTATTCAATACCTTTCTAAGTGCACAACTAAAGGTCTGGCTAACCTCGTCCTGCAGGTTCAATTCCTTCTTGATCTTGTTTGTCGAGATCCTCTCTACTGACATATCCAGCCCTTCCAAGAACTGCTCTACAGTGTCAGCTATCCGTTCAATCTTCCCCTTCCGACATATCCAACAACTGGTAACGTCTCCTGTCTTCAGGTAGCTTCCGACATGTTCAGATTCATACCCGCAGTCATTGCATATACATTTCCACACTATTGCACCAATTCTGTTTCGTCCTACAGGTTCCACAGCTATGAGATTGCCAAACTGTTGACCTGTCAGGTCTAAAGCATTTCGACCGTAACCTTCGACAGCAGAGCTGTAACCTTTAAGTGGGACTCTAGGTGTTGGCATCAGCTCTTCTACTGCTTCTGTCAACTGGTGTAGTAAACTTACAACTCGACCATAATTATCATTCATGAATATCTCCTTCGACTTAGTTTCCTTTTCAGCAGAGCTGTTTTCCTTTTTCATATGTGTGATTTTTCATCTGGATAAGATTAACCTTGTAGAGCAGCTTATAGAGCGGACTTATAGGGATTGCCTTCAGAAGTGGTCTTGCAGGTGATTGGAATTGCTGATGAATTAAGACTAATTTTTCAAGTAAGACATTCTCTCTGATGGAATTTTAGTCTTAAATTTCTGAGGTGAATATCCTCACCATAGATCGACCCATTAAAGTCCAGCCATTGGGTCTGTCTGATACAAGATTTATAGTTGCACTGAAGGTCTGCTTAACTTCCTCTGTAAGCTCCAGCTCCTTCTTGATCTTGTTTGTCGAGATCTTCCGAACTGATATGTCTAACCCTTCCAGGAACTGCTCTATAGTGTCAGCTATCCGTTCAATCTTCCCTTGAGTGGTCATATACTGTGGTTTCCACTCCATCCATTCAGCTTTGAGAATAGCGACATCCATGAAAGTCTTTAACCCTTTCTTCCTGTGGATAAGCCACACATTCATAACATCAGCTTTACCTCCACTGATTACCCTACAGCTCCCCGACTTAAAGCTTGATACATGCAGTGAGCAATTTCAGACTGTCTTACAGCTTCCAGCTTGTCGTTCGGGATGTCTGTCACAAGGTCTTGGGACTGTCCGCACATCTCCGCTGCTAGGTCTTCAAAGCTCCTGTGCAGAACACCTACCAAGATAGCGTTCTTACAGTAGGAGTGTTTGGATATGGATGTTTCCTGCCCCCATGTAAGCCATACAAACCTGGGCTTATGGTCCACTCCGGTATCATTCCCTTTGGCATCCCTCAGGGTAACCGGAACTGTTGCTTCGAGATCCACTCCAGCCGACTTCAAGTCTGACTTTAAGATCTCCTCGAAGTTTGCTCCTCCTGGTTTGGGTTTGAATGTGAACAGGATAATGCCCTCATCCTCGGGAATGCCTTTGATCACTTCATCGATCTCCTTGGTGATCTCTCGGTTTTCCCCTCTTCTTACCACTGAACAGTTCCTCCATGTGTGATCTTGAGGAGCCATGCCTCATCCTGCGTATCTTCACGTTCTCATAGCTCACCAAATCCTTGCAGAACTTAGCCTCTTTGATGGTGTCATCCAGTTTGAGCAGTTCCCGAATGTTGTGACTTGCATCCAGGACCACGATGTTTTCAATCGAGCTGTCCACTGCAATATCAAACCAAAGATAGCCTTCCGCTTTGCCGGTCTTGACCACTCTTACAGGGTTCTGTGAGATTGTCAGAAAGTCTCGGAGTGGTTCCAGTACGGTCCGTCTGCCATTCAGTGACTTAAGGTACTGGCCCCGAGCTGCCTCTGATAACGGTGGGAAATTGATCCTGTCCTTGTCCTCCGCTGCTTCTGTAATCTCCCTGCATTTGAGAAGGTATTCAATGACAGGTTTCGTTAGATTGCCGTCCCTGTCCCTGTACACTTCATTTGCCCATGACAATCCCCCATTGAATGTCTTGGTGTTGATCGCCCTGGTGTCGGAAATGAACAAGCTCTCATCCCAAATCAGCAGATCTCTCGGCTTGCCCTGGTAGGAATTGTACATCTCGACATCACTCTTACCCCTGACTCTGTTGTGAGTGACCAGCAGGAAAGGCCTATTCTCACTATCATCAGTGCTCGGTAGGGAAGCATACCCCTCGGGAAGCTGTGATCGTTCACCGTTCATGTACTCCTCTGCTATGTCCTCATCGAACTTGTAGGAGTGCAGGAGTCCAATCTCCTCTTCCGGTACGTAGGAGTCCATAAGCTCCCTCTTGATGTCACAGAGAGCTTCAACCTTCGATGCACATACGGTGACAGACACATCGTCCAGCCTGTTGTTTGGCCTTAGGTCCATCCTCATGTAGCTCAGAGCTTTGATTAGCGCCGCTAGGCTTTGGGTTTTTCCAAGTCCACATGAAAGCGGGAAAGCGAACCTGCCCTTACTGTGGCCTTTGATGAGTCCCGTATAGGTTTCCATCAGCTCCAGGAGTGCTATGAGCTGCTCAGCACTCGGCTTATTGCCATACTTCCGGAGGTTCTCGATCAGCAGTGTGAATGACATCTTGGTGAGCGGATCGCGTTTCGCATTGTTCCAGTACCTTTGAAATCGGCTTATAGGGTCGCCTTTAAGCTTGCTGCTGGTACTCTTTTTGTTGGTGTTCTTCTTCTTTGCCATAACTTCTATTCTCCTTATGTGTGTGTTGAATCTGGTGATAATCTCCTATCCCGAGAAGACGGGAACGTGAATTACGAAATTGTAATTAATATTGATCACCTTTGAATGCCCTATCACTTCGCGATTCCCCTCCAGCCCTACCAGCCATCGGAAATGACAGACCGGTAGAGCCAGAAGATTACTAACCCTCCGTTTATGTACATCCCAATAATTTCGGCATGTTACTGTATCGGCATAGAGGGTAGCTATTATGTACATCCCAATAATTTCGGTAGGTTATTGACGCTTTTCGTGACCGGCTTGCTTCGTGCTGATTCTCTCTGGTTAATGGTATTTTGAGCTACGTTGACTGCCATTTGCAATAGCTCATCATCGGACTCAACATGTTCTTGACCATCGAAGTAAGCGCCTAACTTGAAGATACGCGGTAGGACTTCCTCGCATACCCAATCCTGGAATGCTTCAGCTTCCGGCTTCCGTGAGCGCATGATAAGGCTGTAAAGTCCAGGCTCAGTGACCATCGTAAAGTTGTTCTCTAGTTCCGGCACATACAGCTTGAAGATCTCATCTTCATCACAAGATATTCTGAACCTTGAAACCGCTCTATTCTTGATGTCCAGCAGTTCACAGACATCCTTCAGCAGAAAGGCTACTTCGCCGTCATTAAACGTCACGATTCTGACCTGATGTCCTCTGAAGATGTTCTCCAAGTGAATCTGCAGCGAACCTTTTCGTTGCTGCTGCTGTTGTTTGCTTACCGGTATACCGTGCTCCATCTTCACTAGATTACCCATACTAAATTCTCTTTTCTCTCTGTGTGTGTGTGTGTGTGAGGTTGTTGACTACTTAAAGTCCATTCGCCCACCTCTCGGGTTATCATCGAAAGTAGGCAACTCGATCCCTTCGAGAGCATCTTCCATCGCCTTAAAGGGATCTTTAGGTTCATCCAGAGCGGTGACTCCATTGTCCTTCAGGAATGCCCTGATAGTGTTCAGCATCGATGCCCGAGGTATGATCTCACCTTTGGCTATCCCGTCCAGGTATCTCTTGAAAGCGATTATCATCCCCTTGTGTATAGACTTCATTTCATCTTGTTTACTCTCTTCAGTGCTCATTGGTTATGGTCCTTTCTCAGTTAGTGCGCTAACCCAAGTTCGTAGAACTCACGATCTGTTCCGGATCTACGCTTACAGTATGCTCGCTCTTGTGAGCTGCGCAAAGTCCTACTCTAAGCCACTCTACAAGAAGTGCTCTTATTTTGCCGATTAGGGGCCTTCTCGACCGTGTTTTGAAACCCCTACTTTCAGGTATGGGTTGGATCAGGAAAATGTCTCTACTGACAGCCTACCCGTGCTCAGCCGGTGGCTACGCCACTCTGGTCTTAGTTCAATGACTTATCGCTACGCAATTGATCTTGCAGCCTTGATCAACTCCAAGTGTTCCTTCTGGAGATCTCTCAGCCGGTCTATCGGTCTCTTTCCTGCCATGATCTTTTGCAGGTACTTCACATAGAACTGAATCGCCCTCCGAGCCAGAACACTGCTGGAAGGGTAGACTGCAAGTTCCCCTGCAAGTTGGTCTTTAATCTGGCGTATGATCTCCGTCGATCTATCGTCAATGCTCAACGTAAGATTACTCGCGCGCAGTCCCTTTGCCTGAATTTG
Source organism: uncultured delta proteobacterium (assembly GCA_963781715.1). Taxonomy (GTDB): domain Bacteria; phylum Desulfobacterota; class Syntrophobacteria; order Syntrophobacterales; family Syntrophobacteraceae; genus Desulfoferrobacter. Next base: position 200,920 of record CAWAGW010000010.1, on the reverse strand, counting down.
CCTTGCATTCATCCTCAATACTCCTCTCTTAGCTGATTCTTTTGGACTCACGTCCACATTAGGTTTGCTGGTGTACACTGTTTTCATTACTCTAATCCTGTTAACGGTTGGTTGGTTAATGGATATGACTCTGCCTCTGCCTTTCGCGCAGCTCTGCGAGCACACTAGGTATGGCTTATGGCTCTTATCTCCTACGCTATGTTCATAAAAAATGGCTGGAGAACCAAACAAGGTAGTGGCTTTGCCGCCGAAGGTAGTGGCTTCACCAACGAAGGAAAGGCGACCTGTATGGCTCTCCAACCAGCACACAGAAAGGAAGGTAGCTAAAGCTGCTCGAAGGAGAATAATCAACATTAATTACAATTTCGTAATTGGAGCTTCGCATTTGGAGAGAATGGAGCTTTCCTTCTCCTATTGCACGTCCTCAATTACGAGCATAACGATCTAGCCTTTACTGGACTTGTCGGAAAGAAACGTCATGGGTAGTAGTGAATAACGGAACAGCTCTGTGAGCATACTGATAGTTCGCCAAAAGTGTTCGCCAATGGTTAGATGCAATCCTGTGAAGCCTTGATATAAGCCATATTGAAGGCATAGATAATCTGCTTAGCTAGCAGAAATTCTGTGCTGTTGCTGCGAGTTTCACCTAAGTTCGTTAGAACTCACGAGTGAAAGGTTGTCCTGAAGGTAATCTTAGGGTGAGTCCTGAAGGTAATCTTAGGGTGAGTGTATCTGAGCTGCACACAGAGGAACTTTATCGGGTGAACCCATAGAAGCAAGACTATAGGTCAGTCAACACATGCAAGAAGGCCATTTTTAGCCATTCTGAGAGCACTTACTGTAGACCAACCTCTAGTAAGCCTTGACAGAGTAGCAACAAAGCGAGTCAACTACATTAGCTATGAAGTTGAGAGCGGGTTCCCTTGCGTACCTGCAGGTTCGTGTGTTCTGAAATTGTGTTCTAATCGACACTTGGAGCTCCCCTCCTACCCCTACCCCTACCCCTACCCCTACCGCACACTAAAGGTGATTCTTACGTGCGCGCGAGTTATCGCGTGTGTCTGTGTGTGGGCGCGCGAGGGGCATGGGGGAAACCGGGGGATGAGACGTATGAGTAAGCGCCTCATATTTTTGTGGTATTTTTCGAAAAGGCTCTCTGTGGCCTTACTCACTCCTGCATTCGAGAGGATCTTATTGGCGAACACTGAAAATAATAAATTAATCCTTGACTATTCCTAAACTTATGATACAAGTGACTCTCTGCCTCATCACTAACCACTAAAGAGGAGTCATCAGCATGAGTATCCACCAAAAGAAAGACGGTAGATGGTACATCAAGTATCGTGATCAGTGGGGAATACAGCAAACCGAATACTTCGGTAGGGACAAGGAGGGTGAGCTTAAAGCCATCCAGAGAGACGCTGAAGTCAAATACCTTAAGCGCACAGGTCAACTCGTAGCTCCGAACAAGAAGAAACTTGCAGAGCAGACCACTATGCTCGATCTGGTCAGACTCTACCTCAGGGATAGGAAATCTGACGGAGCATCCGAAAGGTTTGTCACTGAGTTTGGAGCTTACTTCGAGAACCACTTATGGCCTCTCCTGCCTCACAAGCCTATCGATAGGCTCGGTTACAGGGACTTCTCGAAGGTGGTTGCATACTATGATGATAAATCCCCATCATCCAGGAACAGGTATATGACCTATCTTAAAGCCAGCTTCAACTTTGCCATCCGGTCTAAGATGCTGGAGATTAATCCCCTCAAGGAATGGAAGAGGAAAAAGGAACCTCGACAGCCGGTCCAGCTCACCATAGAGGACTTCAAGAAGATCTATGCTGCTGCTGCCCCTCATCTTAAATGGGTCTTGGATGTTGAATGGAACCTCGGGACTCGACCTGGAGTCTCTGAGCTGTTCTCGATCAAATGGGAGAATGTTGACTTCGATAATAACCTAGTCAATGTTTGGGGGAGGAAGGCTCAGACTTGGAGAAAAGTCCCGATCTCTGATGACTTCAAGAAGAAGCTCTTGGAGAACCAGGAAAAGACTGGCAGTAAGTGTCCCTATGTGTTGAGCTATAAGGGAAGGCAGATCAAAAGAATACAGACAGCCTTTGAGAATGCCGTGAGACGCGCAGGGATACCGTACAAGGTAAGGCCTTATGATGTTAGGCACCTGTTCGCTACCACTCTATTGAAGTCAGGTGCTGATATTGGATCGGTTTCAGCTTTGGTAGGTCATGCTTCCAGGGTTCTTACGGTTGATACCTACTATCATGTCTTTGAACATGAAAAGCGGGATGCAATTGAGAAGCTTCCTGGCCTTTGATAGTAAGCAAGAGCGTGTCTGACCTTGAGAAGGGAGCTTCGGCATGGGAAACGAGTGTAAATATTTCCGATCTAAAGTAACGTAAAAAAATGCAGTAGGATACACGACGAGAGATTAAGTCGATTTTGGTACTCGTGACGAGTGATGTGAACATGAAGATTCACCAAAAGCAAAAAAAAATGTGATGGGTATACTCGAATGTCACGGAGATGAATCTAAGTGTCCGATTAAAGAAAGTAAGTCACCCCAAGCTAACTCTAAATTTTGGCGAACTTTTTGGTGAACATTTACCCCTTAAAATGGCCTATTTTGGCGAACTTTTAACATATAAGTTACTGAATTTATTAGCTACACACACCGCCTTTTAAGCAGAGAGTCCCGCGTTCGAGCCGCGGACGGCCCACCAATCAAAATTTCTTGACAAGTGCAAGCCCATCTATTAGAAGGCTGCATGCAATTTCGTCCCCATCGTCTAGCCCGGTCCAGGACACCGGCCTTTCACGCCGGCAACACCGGTTCAAATCCGGTTGGGGACGCCAAAATGACTGTTAAAACGGAAGGTTATGCTTTAATGGCAATCTTCCGTTTTTTGTTGCGGGAATTTTTGCGGGGTTTCTTAATAAGTTTTTCTCAATTGTTCCAATGGCTTGAAAATGAAGCAAGCCGGCAACACAGTCAGGGATAGAAAAATGATTGGTTATCCAACTTATTAACCCTACAACGACTTCTTAAGTCTTAGGCTGTCTCAGCTTCCTTTTCCTGTGGGAAAGATAAGCCCGGTGATTCTTATGCTGAATGAAAATTACCAGACTCGAGAGCGCCGCAATATCATTTCGCTTCAGAGGCAGGATGACTTCCAGCAAAACCCTAAGCTGCGGCAGAGTAATACCCGGTGCTTTTTTTCCCCAATCTAATTTTCAAATGCCACAGGAAGAAATGAGCCAGTATGCATGTCAGCATGTGCTGATTCCATCCACGGTACTTTCTGACTTCATAGTGGTCCATGCCCAATTCGGATTTTGTCTCCTCAAAACATTGCTCTATAGCCCAACGGATTCCGCTCAACCAGACGAATATCGCGAGTCGGGTGCTTAGCGGCGCATTGCTCATATAAAAGGAATACTCGCGCTTATTACCGATCGTTCGCCTCATGATGAGCCAGACGGTTCTGGTTGGGAGGCCATCTTTGCACAGAGTCACACGTCTTTTGGTGAACTCATATTCAATCGGGCCTTTGGTACCCTCGGATACCTTGCGTCTATACCAGAAAAAACTATGGATGCTCTTGGCCAGGTCCATAAATGAACAGGCTTGCCTTCTCCGTTTCGGGCACGATCTTTTTCGAGCGGCTTTCCCCTTTGTAGTTGTAGGTTCTTGCTTCGGTAGCCGGTCGTTCGCGCCAACAAAGGGTGTCAGATGGCATTGAAACAAAGTAGACCGTGCCCACCCGTTCCTCAATTGCATCAATGAAATCGGGACTATTGCCATAAATTGAATCGGCTGCCACGTATTTGAAAGGGAGCAAATCCTGTTCGCGCAATTGCCGATACATCTGTGCAGCCAATTGGGGCTTGGTCTTAAATTCCAAACCATCAGGCATCTTACACTTCTTCCGTTTCTCTTCGTAGCTCGGCTCGAACCACTTTTCCGGAATAAACAGGCTGCTGTTCAACAGAGCATAACCATGGCGAGAAGCATACGCAGCAAACACGCCCACTTGGCAGTTCTCCACTTTGCCTACATTGCCACAATATTGCTTGGCGACCCCGACAGAATCTTCCCCCTTTTTGACAAATCCACTTTCATCGAATATCACCACTCCATCGGGATCGCCCATGTCTTCGCTGACCAACTCATGATGCCGGTAAAGCATTCGTTCTGTATCCCAAACTACGTCACTTACAAATCTTTGCATCGACCTTATGTTCCCACCCTCCACCTTGAGGGCTATAGGTTCGATCGACTTCCTTTCCAACTCGCTGAATTGGCCGATCATGTATTGCAGAAAGTTTTCTCTCGGTTCGCTCCTCGAAAAACAGTCACTGAATTGCTGGTGGTATCCTTTCAACTCACTCAGAAAGTCTTCCACATCTCCTTTTTCCAAATCAAACTCAGGAATAGCGTACGGATCCCCTGCCGTTCTGCATTCAGGTAGCATAAGTCTCCTCCCCTTCCTTAAGGTGATTAAATGACGGCAAAGGGAGCCTATGCTAGTTCTTGAGCAATATCAAGCTATAAGTATCGTTGTAGGGTTAATATTGTTATGAATTATTCAAATAACATCAGGCCGGCAACACCAGTAATTCCACTCAGTTCTAACATTTCTATATTGCTAGATAATATGGCATTCTAATGTGAGTGTTGCCGGCGCATTTTCAAGTTTTTTGGCCGCCATCTCCAGTATTCTTCTATCAAACCTTGGAGGAAGCATCCCTCTCAACAATGATTGACAGCTAAAATTATTTTTACTCAAACTGCTGGTAATAAGTTTTTGAAAATGAAGCAATCTAGGTTTTAAGAGTCATTAAAGCTTGATCTGAAACTCATATCTTCATGAAAACAAGAATGCAGGCAATTCGCCACAGTGGAAAGCTTTGTTGAAGTTTCCGGGACCTTATATAAGGCTGGTACCACCGATTAATGATGGACCCATCGACCCAGCCAAGTCAACCCACCCCAAAGTTGCTTGCCTACCCCCTGATCACGCAGGCATGAGAAATGGCAGCCAGAGAATGGGCCGGGTCTTTCCGGTCCAGGCAAAGCAGTCGATTCATGTCCGTTACGAATTCGCCAAGAGGCTGTAAGATTTGAGTGCACAGCATTGCTCTGGCGGTGATAATCTGTTCTCAAGGTTTAAATTTGCATAATGAGTCAAAACCCCTGCTAGTGTAAATATTGAGTGGACTGTCATTACCTGTCAACTTGCCATCCGGAATTGCAGCAAGTGTGGGAACTGCCAAAATGATGCGGGGGGATGTGTTTATTGGTGGGCCGTTCTACGCATGTTGATACTTATATGGACTTTGTGCTTGAGGTTCAGGAGACTGGATACGGTGATGTACGTAGCACGTTCCGGATCGGAAGACGTCAACATTCGCAGAGCATATCTGCACCTTTCACACTAGGGGGTACAGATCGCGATATATAGCAGTGTCAGGAACGATTAGAATTCTGCGATGCGGCAAAGCCGATTGGTGTACGCCCGGCAAGGGCGTGAACCTATGGAGTGCAAGTTCCCCTGCACGTAAATCCTGTCAGTGTGTTTTCCACATTTATATAAGTATTGGCCGAAGGCAAGGGCGGAACCGCGACCACCCCTGCGACCTATAAGATTCTCTGCCTACGCTTAGACCATTTTGTTCGCTGCATTTCTGCAACTCTGCCATGGACCCAGGGCTCGATACGGGTGGGTGGCTAACCCTTCCAGAGGACCGTTGCCGATCCTCTCCCTACAGAGACTTTCAACCCTGCAAGATACATCGAGCTTCGCTCGACGCGATAACGCTCAGCATCAGGGGTGCGAAAGAAGCGCCGCGTAATTCATTCGCATCCTTCTCAATGCTGTTGTTAGACACGAACGCAATCAGTATTCCGGGCCATTGCCTCATTCAGGCTATCAGCTCTTGTTGGCCGGATTGCCGATTGTCTGGTCGCAAAAACGAAGGCTGGCCTCGATCGCCTTCAAATTAGCATCGCGCGTTGCCCTTGGGATTCCCAATGAAGCTGTGGTTGACTCCGAGCAGCACGATGAGTTCGTGCTTCAGGCCGGCAGCCGTCAACTTCTCCGCCATTTCCAGCGTCTGCTGGTGTGGGACCGTCGTGTCCTTATCTCCCACGATCAGCAGCATAGGCGGCGTCTTTACTGTCGACAAACGATACCGGACTAGAGAGCCGGATTATATTGGCGCTGCAACCCGTCTTGAAACAACTGAGCAGTGCCCATCCCGGCGCCCCTTCCACATCGCGGGACATGGCTCCCTCCTTTCGGGCCTGCTCATCAATAGTCACCATATCGAAAACACCGTACCATGATAACGCTCCCTGAACACAGTCAGTAACTTCCGCGTTGACGATTTCGTCCGGTTTGGAATCGGGGTTGCCGGCGTAACCTGTTCCCCAAGGCGCCAGTTCGGGGATATTGCATGTCACATTTGCAAGGGCCGCAAAATGTCCGCCTGCGGATACACCCCACGGGATCGCTGCTGTGTGAATCACCTCCGATCCAGCCTCCGCCATGGATGTAGATGACAAGCGGGAACCCATTGGCCGGGCGACTTACCAACTTTGAAGAAATATACAAGTTTGAATCTGTGAAACTCTGGAATGAGCGAACGCCTTATAAGAGTTAGACGGCTCGGGTTCATTGGAAACCTGATACAAGAGAGAGCAGTCTGAGCAACTCAGCTTTTGCCCGAATCAGCCGCCATTTTCTGAGCATATCCGGCGCGAATGGCGGACGACATGCGGTCGAATAGGGCCTCAGGATCATGGCGGCGCAAAACAACGATGTCGTACTCCTTACCCGTCGCCAGCACGAGCTCGCGTTTGCCCACTTCGATCGCCGCCAGTATCGCTTTAGCCGATTCCGCTGGCGACATGCCGTTGTCGATCGCCGCATCGCTCACCCCGCGCTTTGAGCCATCGGCGCTGAGCGCATTCTTCGACACGTTAGTTCTGACCGATCCGGGGGCCACGACATGGACCTGAATGCCGAGATGCTCGTTTTCGGCGCGCACCGAATCATGATAGCCGATCAACCCGTGTTTGGCCGCGCAATACGCCGAACGCAGCGGCACGCCGACAAGGCCAGCCACACTCGAAATCGCGATAATCCGGCCTCCTCCAGCCTGCACCATTTTGGGTAACAGCGCCTGCGTCAGCGCGATCGGCGCAAGCAAGTCGACATCGATCATCTGCTGGTAAACCGCGAAAACGGTCTCGATCGCCAGCGAGCGTTGTGAAATCCCTGCGTTGTTGACGAGTCCGTCGACGCGACCCTTCCACGACCATGCACGTTCGACGATTCCTGCAATCAGGGCAAAATCAGTTGCTTCGAACGGAAGCACGAGCGCATCCAGGCAGTCCCGAGCCACGGCTTCGAGTGCAGCGACATTCCGACCGGACAGGATGAGGTTTGCGCCCCGCGCTGCCAGCGCCCGCGCAAGGCCTGCGCCGATTCCCGACGAGGCACCTGTGATCCACCAGCATTGCCTTTGAAACATAGACCCCTCCTTCGCGAACCGCTTCCCGAGCGGTCTAACGGGGCTCCTCAGCGGGCGCCGCTTCTTGCGATCCGCTGCAAGAGCATTGTTCGGTATTCTCTTTTGTTTGCAATAAAATAAGGCTTCAGCTTTTTCTATACCTTAGATCAGTTTATAGCTTTCCCATTTCATCCAATAATTTAAAAGCCCTCAGAGATATCAGAGATTCAGAAATTCCTTTAGTGCCGCTCATTGCCATATTAACAGAGATAGTTTCCAATATTTCCTCTTTTGTAGCAACAGCTTCTAAGGCCCTCATGGTTTGAGCGACAATACAATTGACACATCCTGTTCTGAGAGCTATCCCCAATGCCATCAGGCGTTTAACCTTAGTACTAAGGGATATAGAAAAGACTAATTTACCATTTCTGTATGAATAATGATGCCATACCACGGGAGCTTTGGGGAGCGTTGGAATCGTTGTTCGAGTTCCCTCTTCTCCTTACCGCAAAACTTGACACCTTTTTCATAAATGGAATCCATAAGGTTCACAGTGGCCCGAAGACCTTTCCAGACAAAATTGGCGGTGCTGTTCAAAACAGTGACTGTAGTTATCCAACAGGTACCCATTCCATGATCTTTCAAGCCCAGCCCAATAGCGCTCAATCGCATTGTACTTGCTATGATATGGCGGGTTGTAGGTGAGCCGAATGATGAACTGCGTCATGTCAGCAAACTCAATCATGCGTAACAAAAATTGACTGCGGCGAACGCTGCACTCCAGTCCATTGTCCATGTTGACAACAAGATTGGTCACAGCTGAAAAATGCTGCTTGTTTTCGTTCCACCAAAGCAGGAGCCCATCAACCATAAAATCGCTGGTTTTTGTTGCTGTCAGTGTAAAAAATGAAGGCTTTACAAGTCACTGGCTCCAGAATACCGCCAGGGACAAGTTTGTCCTTGGGGCGCATGTCATGATCCCACGCCTTGACAGACTCAAGACCGCGGGACTGACCACCCCCGGAATATTCACCAAGATGGACAGTCGCTTTCGTATCCATACTGATTCGCAGGGTTGCAGGATCCGCATCGGCCATCATGTGCACCTCTCTGACGTTTTCGAAGATCGCATCGGTGTCCGCCGTTTTTTTTGAATCTTCGTCTTTTCAACTGTGCGTAACCGGTAGTCGTGCCGCTCCAAAATGTTAGAGATTGTTCTCACGGTCGGCAATCTTTCCTCGGACCATCCTTTCTCCAAATAGAGCATTGTATACTGCTTTTGCCGTCATGTTCGTATACAACAGCGTTCTTCGCAGGTGTGACTCTGATTGGCAGTGAGGCTCCATGATTTCACGAATATCAGCCAGCAATTCCGGGTCTTTCTCCTCTGCCCTGGGCTTTTGCCGAGTTGAGAGGTCATGCAAACACAATAAGCCGGTTCGAAGCTCATTCATGCTCAGTTCGACTGTGGATCGACCGCAGCCAAACACGTCCTCTGCAACACGAGGCTTGCTCTTAAGAAGTGACATTGTCACATTTGCCATTACTTGCCGCCCGACAGGCCAGGGAATTAGGTAAACCAAACGTGAGGTTAAAGCTACAATTTCTTCAGAAATTCTGTTTTGTGCAAGTATCGATGTTTTCATTACACCTTCTGATTGATCGTTGGACCAACCTGCATCAATCATGTTGTTAAGCCGCTCAATCGACTGCGTTTCGTAATCAACCTCACGTTTTGCAGATCCTTTGAGATATTCTAAGCTTAGCCAAATAGTTAGTTCATCCTAATAAGGAGTATCTTTGGGTGTAGATATGATAAATCTGCAATTCGAAATAAATCATATTTCGCAACCCTCCGCCCTCCTTTTGAGGGTTTTGGCAAGACCCTGTTTTTATGGAAAAACGCTTCCTTTCTCTTATTTATAATTCACACAACTCTTTACACCAGCGCCAAGTAAGCATACATTCATGTTTTGGGTGGATCCGACTTGTAGAGAGATACTTTCACGATAAAATCAAGGTATCGGTTCAATACACATAGCTGTTAACAATGCCGAGTGTGGCTAAACTTTTTTGTTTTTGACCAGCAGGCCATTGGTCAAAACTAAGGTCTTTGGCAGGAGAGCAACAAATGATTAAGATCAGCAAAGAAAGCGAAAGCGCCGATGGAAATAACTCCCCGGATCTAAATCGATGAGACCTACTGACTTGCCGTCGCTTCCTCATCTTTAACGCGGTGCTGGGCAGCGCATTACGCAATTCTACTATGTTTTCCTCTGTTGGACTTGAATTGTAATTTTCACTCATTTCGTCGTCAAGTCAATCAAGGCGGACTCGACGGCTTATGGAGTTATGTTATGGATTGTGACATACTTATTGTAGGGGGCGGTCCCGGTGGCTTCGAAGCAGCCAAGCGCGCAGTGCATTTGGGTGCTAAAGTCATCCTGGTTGAAAAGGGTGATCTCGGAGGCGTCTGTTTAAATCGGGGCTGTATCCCCACAAAAACACTTCTGCATAGCGCACAATTGGTGGCCGCCATGCAGGACGCTGAGCGGTTCGGCATCAAGGACCTGAGTTTTCAGGTTGACTTTGCCGCCATACAACGGCGCAAGGTAGAGGTGGTTCGAAAGTTGCGCAACGCGGTCGAGGGCACATTGAAAAAGAAGGGGGTGACTTACGTCCGTGGTACCGCGAGCCTTGGCGCCAACCGGACAGTAGTGGTGAAAACGGATTCCAACGAGGAAACTCTTGCCGCTAAAAACATCATCTTGGCAACGGGTTCTTCGCCGGTGCAGATTATGGTCCCCGGGGGCGACTCTATGCTCATGTCCAGCGACCAAGCTTTGGATTCAAAAGAACTTCCAAAAGAAGTTCTCATTGTCGGTGGAGGGTATATAGGTCTTGAGTTTGCAACTCTCTATTCCTGTCTTGGCGCAAAAGTCGCGGTGGTGGAGATGCTACCGAACCTTCTGCCGAACATGGATCTGGAGATTTCTCAGGTTGTCAAAAGGGAACTGCTGCAGCGCGGGATAGAGATCCACACCAGTGCAAAAATCACGGAGATCTCCAGGCGCGGCAAGAGAAGAGATGCGGTGTTGGCCACGCAAGAGGGAACAAAAAGGATACCCGTGCAAAAGGTACTCATGGCGGTTGGCCGGCAGCCCAATGTGCAACACCTCGGGTTAGAGAAAGTTGGCATCGCTTACGACCGGAACGGTGTCAAGGTCGATGAGTCACTAAGAACATCGGCAGCAGGAGTATACGCTATTGGGGATATGACCGGCGGATTTCTGCTGGCCCACCGCGCCCAAGCACAAGGGATCTTTGCCGTTGACCGAGCACTTGGGGTTGACTCGCAGCAGGACCTCTCAGTTGTGCCGGGATGTCTGTTTACGGATCCAGAGGTCGCGGCCGTTGGAATGAGCGAGGAACAAGCCAGAGCTAGCAAGGTCGACTATAAAGTGCAGCGGTTGCCTTTCAGCAGCAACTCCAAGTGCGCTAGCATCGGCAACACCATCGGTTTAGTCAAAATCCTGTTCGGGAAGAAACATGGGGAAATCCTCGGGGCTCACATTGCGGGCCCGCGGGCGACCGATCTCATTGCCGAGGTGTGTCTGGCCATGCGCATGGAAGCCACTATCACCGAGCTTGGAACCACCATCCATCCCCACCCGACTTTCGCGGAGAGCCTAATGAATGCAGCACAACTGGCCGATGGCATCATTTGAAACGCGCGGCTGGCAAAAGTAGCCGCACCATTGGATGGTCGCTTTAATCCGTACGCGAACCACCGTCTACGTTAATGCTCTGGCCGGTGATGTTGGCGGCAACCTCCGAGGCCAGAAAAGTGGCCAGGTTGCCGATGTCTTCAGGCACCTGCGGTCTTCTGAGAGGAATCCTCCGCTCCACCATCCTGTCAAACACCTGTAAGGGGGACATGCCGCGCAGTTCGGGATAGACCAGCGCATGCTTTTGTGCAAGTTTCTCCCACATGGGTGTCCATAACAGGCCGGGGCAGATGGCATTGACGTTGATGTTGTACGGGGCCAGCGACACCGCGCTGGTGCGGGTAAAATTGATAGTTGCGGCTTTGGATGCGGCGTAGGCTGGATTGATAATGGTCGCTTGGCGACCAGCCACCGAAGCAATGTTGATGATCTTACCATAGCGCCGCTCTTTCATGTGTAAAGCCACAGCGTTTGTTACCTTGACGATACCTTTGACGTTGATGCTGTAGGTGATGTCCCAATCCGCCTCTGCACTTTCCTGGCGCGCTTCCCAGCCGCGGGCGGCGATTACGCCGGCATTGTTGACGAGAATGTCGATTTGGCGAAAGTGGACGAGAGTAGATTCGACCATGAGATCAATCGATTTTAGGTCAGTAACGTCTGTCTCTATGGCCAGGGCCTGACGCCCCATCCGCTCAACTTCGCGGGCAGTGTTGGCGATTCCCTGCCCATCGATGTCCGCTATCACCACATTGGCACCGTGCTTTGCCAATGTCAAAACGACGCCGCGTCCGATATTGCACGCTCCCCCCGTAACAATGGCAATTTTCCCAGTCACATCCATAGCGCTGATCCCCATAAAATATAATGACTTTAGCAGTTTTCTGGCGCGGTTGAAATATAGTCTCCTATCGACCTGCGTACCACTGTCGCACCCAGCGGCAGACACCCCGAAGTCAGTCCCTTGGCCATGGTCTTATATCGGTACAACTTCCCAATGATCCATGGCAAACCATCTGCCGGTGCGGCCAAAACCGGTCATGATCTCTTCGGTAATCATCAGAACGCCCCAATTGTCACAGATTTCTTTGAGCCTCAGGAAATATTCGGGCGGCGATACCACAATCCCATTCGCTCCAGTGGCGGTAGCAATATGGAAGCGGCACCAGCACCCATTCGGTGCCGCCAGGACACCTGAGCCCAGTTACGGGAATCTCCGACCGAAAGAGTCATGGGCGCAGTAGTTCGCCACGGTAGGCCCGGTAGTAAGTCAAAATTTTGCGGCGTCCGGTGTATTGATGACAAATTTTGACAGCAGCCTCATTCGTTTCGGGTATCGCCAAGAGAAATAAAAGCGCGGGAAAGATCGCCGGGGGTCACTTCTTCCAACAACTTACCCAGAAAAGCACTTGGCTTGGGGCAAACGAACAAAAAGTCTTTGCTTGCTCGCAGGTTGCCTCCACTAAGCGCGGCGCACTCACCTAGCTCCTATTTTTTATCTCTGAAAAACAAAAGATGAAATCCAGCCTCTCTCGACCATCTTCCGCGGTAAATCGTACACCCTTTGCACTGACCGCACGCATCGGCGACTGGGCAGAGAGTTATTGTTGTTAAACTTTATTTCGCGTTCAAATGAGAATACTTATCCAGATAGCGCACCGGCATCTTAAGGGCATCACGGCGGAACGGCTCTGCCAGAACTTCCTCTCCACCTTGGACGATGGCGTTGATAACGCACGGTTTGCCCGATGCAATCGCTTCCTTCATCACGTCTCCCACCTGGTCCGGATGGTCCACATAGAAACCCAGCGCTCCCATGTCTTCGGCCAGCTTTGCATAGTCGGGGTTCTCCGGTAGATTGGCACCGACAAAACGATTGTCGTAATAGTCGATTTGGTTCTTTTTCTCCGCACCCCACTCGTAGTTGGTCGCAACGATAGCGATCACCGGGATGTTTTCGCGAACGGCCGTCATGACCTCCGCGACACCGCTGATGCCGTAGGCGCCGTCTCCCTGAAAAGCAATTACGGGAGCGTCTGGATTGCCGACTTTGCACCCGATAGCTGCACCATAGGCAAAACCGCAGTTCCCCCAGGACAACGCCGAGATGTGCTGCCTGATGCCCTCAAATTTCAGATAGGCATTGATCATCGAGGAGTTGTTGCCGATGTCGGTGGTTACGATGCTGCCTTTGGGCAATACCCTGGTCCATTCCTGGTGAAACCGCCGGGGATGCATCGGTTTGGACTGGGAACTGGAACTCCACTCTTTCAGCTCCTTGTCCCAAATATCTTTTTCTTTTTCGATGTCGCCCAATCGTTCAGAATTTCTTTGTAGATTTGGGGCCAACTCTTTGACCCGCTTCAGCAAAAGACCGGTGAACTCTTTTACGTTGCCGCAACTGTACACATCGGCCTTCTTGGACAGGCCAAGCACAGAGATATTGACGTCGCATTGGATCAGCTTAGCATTGTCAGGCCAATAACCGATGTCATACTGGGGCAGTGTCCCAAAAGGTCCCAGGCGCGTACCCAACGCAATCACCAGATCCGCCTTCTTTATGGTGCGCATGGCCGCTTTGGAACCGCAGTATCCGATCGGCCCACAGGACAACTCATGGCCGGCGGGAAAAGTATCGTTGTGCAAATAACTGTTCACAACCGGGGCGGTAAGGTATTCCGCCAGAGCTCTAACCTCTGCCACCGCGTCAGCCTGGGAAACCCCACCTCCGGAAACAATCACCGGATATTTTGCTTCGGCAATCAGCTTGGCTGCCGTTTCAAGGTCTTCCATGGACCCCACACCGCGCCTGATTACAGGAGTCTCATAAATCTCATCCATTAATTCACCGTAGAAAAAATCGCGCGGAATGTTCAACTGGCTGGGTCCATTTAGGTTTTTGGCCATGTAGAAAGCGCGCCGAGCCAGTTCCGCCATCCGTTGCGGCTGATTAACACGAACCTGATAGACGGTCTGTTTCTCGAACATGGCCAATTGGTCCAACTCCTGGAAACCGCCGGTACCGATTCCCATCGATCCGGTCTCGGGAGTTATGGCCACAACCGGCGAGTGAGCCCAATACGCTGCGGTCAGAGCGGATACAAAATTGGCCGCACCGGGTCCGTTCTGCCCGATGCACGCCTGCGGTTTTCCGGTGACTCTGGCCAGCCCGTCCGCAGCATGCGTCGCTGCTTGTTCGTGCGCCACAGGAATGAAACGAATGCCTGCATCCGGAAACAGATCAAGAGCGTCCATAAACGCTGATCCAACAATTCCGAAAACATCTTTCACTCCTTCGGCGACCATGGTTTCCACTAACGCTTCACTCGGTGTCATTTTAACCTTAGCCATTTCGTCCTCCCTTAATCATACTTTTAATTTTTGCATAATGCTCGGATGGTCTCATGCCTGCTAGTAAATTAACGCCCTTGGGGCGAGTTTCTAATCCTAGCGTATTCCACCATCTCTTGGTTACAGACGGGGCAGCCAAGAACGGGCATGGCCGCTTCGTTGACCCACACTTCACACCCCCACCGAGAACAGCGATAATTGTATTCTTCCGGAGGGGGGCCAAAGGGAATGTCCTCACTTTCCTTTCCGCAACCCAGCATCTTCTGCACCACTGCCTCGCAATACCCTCCAGCGCACGGTTGGTGGCGCTCTTTGAACTCATCCCGATGATTTCTGAATATCTGGCCGAAGGTGCCCCGATCAATCCATTCTATCCTCACCCCGTACTCTCGATCCACCTCCATTTCTAGCGTGAGCAACTTGATTTCATTAAGAAAGGATGAAAATTCCTATACGATCATTGTAACGGGGGTTTCCAGTGCTTTCTTGATGTGCTGTAGGAATCTGGCAGCTAGCGCCCCGTCTATCAATCTGTGATCATACGTTAGGCACATGATCATCACTGAACGAATGGCGATAGCATCCTGAATGATCACTGGCTTTTTGTCGATCTTGCCGATTGCGAGGATAGCGCTCTCCGGCGGATTAAGAATCGGCACAAAGAAATCTATGTCAAACATTCCAAGGTTGGTGACCGTGAAGGTACTGTTCGCCAGGATGTCCGCCGAGAAACGGCCTTGACGAACGAGTGCAGTGAGGCGCTGTGCTTCCCGGGCGATGTTAAACAGGTCGCGAGCGTCGGCTTGCGTCAGTACCGGCGTAATGAGCCCTTTTTCCAAAGCAACGGCCACACTGATATTGATGTCATAGTAGATTTCGATCTGATCCCCTTGGAGTGATGAGTTTATTAGAGGATGTGCGCGCAATGCACGGGCTGCGGCAGCCAGAATGAAGTGGGTCACAGAGACTCGAACGCCTTGTTCTTTCTCCCATATGCCTTTGTTGTGCTCGCGCAATTGCACGAGATCGGTCACATCCACGGTGATGAAATTCTGTGCGGTTGGACGGGTTGCACCCTCGCTCATTCGTTCGGCTATGGTTTTGCGCATCCCCGACAATGGCAGGATCTCGCGGATCGAACGCCTTCCGTCAATCTCGGACTGGACCGGTGTGCGCGGCTCCGTTTGTTCGTCAAATCGCAGCACGTCATCTTTGGTGATGCGCCCCCGGGGTCCGGTCCCTCGGATCTTGCACAGCTCCAATCCCCGCTCTGCAGCCAGTTTCCTGGCATACGGTGTAATCCGAATACGCCCCGTGTGCTTTTCGGCGGTCTCCAGCGGAGCCGGCTGAGGCGAGGATTGTAGCGGTTTTTCCTCTACCGTTGGACCGGACGTCGCAGCTTTACCGACTGCGGCTTCATAGCGGCTGATGTCGTCTGCCTCATCGGCAATGATCCCTAAGAGTTCATTGATGGGGATAGAGTTTCCCTCTAATACCAGGATGAGCCTGAGCAAGCCGTTACCGGGGGCTTCAATTTCGTATGTCACCTTAGAGGTTTCAATCTCTAAAACAGGCTCGCCTGTTTGGATCGACTCGCCCACATTCTTCAACCAGCGAGTGACGGTTCCTTCGGTCATGCTGTCATCGATTCGCGGCATGCGTACTTCGGTAATCATTCTAATCCAGCTCCATTGTGTGTAACTCTATGAGGAAAAAGTTGTGCCGAGCCCGTGGGCTCATGCCTTTCATACTTACTGGCACTGCAACCACATAAGCGACTACGACTACCTTCGTTATGAGCTCAGTTTGCATGTAGACCGGTTCACACATCCAGAATCCGGCGCACTTCCTGAACGATTCGGTCGCTATTGGGCAGCACGAAAGCTTCCATTTGCGGGGCAAAGGGCATGGGAACGTCAGGAACCGCCAATCGGGACGGCTCAAAATCCAGATAGTCGAACGCTTCCTCGACGACCGCTGCGACGATCTCGGACCCGACTCCACCGCGTTTGTTGCCGGACTCTACCACCAGCAGGCGGTTGGTCTTCCGCACCGAGTCGACGATCGTATCCAGGTCAAATGGTACCAGGCAGCGCGGGTCAACCACCTCCGCCTCGATGCCTAGCTTGGTCAGATCCTCTGCAGCTTTGAGGGCCTGCGGCACCATCGTCAAGATGGGGACAATAGTGATATCCTTGCCTCCCCGCTTGATATCCGCTTTACCTAGGGGAAGAGTGTATTCCTCATCGGGAACTTCGTTCTTATGGCCGAGGAGCGACAACGATTCGAAAATGATCACCGGATCGTCATCACGGATAGCTGTTTTAAGGATCCCTTTGATGTCGTAGGCCGTGGACGGGACGGCGATCTTTAGCCCGGGAAAGTGGAAAAACAGGGCCTCAAGGCTTTGGGAGTGCTGAGCGGCCCGGCTGGCTCCGATGCCAACAGAGGTGCGGATAACGAGGGGAACAGGCAGCCGCCCCCCAGACATGTATAGATATTTGGCTACTTGATTCGCGATCTGATCCATGGCTCGACATGTAAAATCACAGAAGAGGAGCTCGACAATGGGGCGCATTCCAGTGATGGCCGCCCCGAGTCCACAACCCACTACGGAATCCTCGGAAATGGGGGTGTCGCGGACCCGATCGGGCCCAAATCGTTCCAACAGGCCGACGGCAGAGCGGAAACTACCTCCCGTTTGGATATCCTGTCCCATGAGGAAAACGGTTTCATCTCTTTCCATTTCTTCTGCAATGGCTTCACTGATAGCAGCCGCGTAGGTTAACTCTTCTCACAGACAACTCCTAACTTGATACAAAGACGTCGGTCAAAGCCCACTCCGGGGGCGCCTGTTCACTGTTCTCTGCAAAAGCGACCGCCTCTTCAATCACCTCTCGGCAGGCACTTTCCATCTCCTCCAGTGTTTGGTCCGTCACCCAGCCCTTTTCCAAGAGCAAACTGCGGGTTCTCTTGAGGGGACACTTGGCCTCCCAAGCGGCCATTTCTTCTTTATCCCGGTAAGTCATTCCCCTCGTGGGGTCGGATTCGGCATGACCCCTGTAGCGGTAGGTTTTGCACTCGATGAGCGTTGCCCCCTCCCCGCGCCTAGCCCGCTGCACGGCTTGGATGGTAGTTTGATATACCTCCAGCACATCCATGCCATCCACTGTATAGCCAGGCATTCCGTAGCCAGCCGCACGTACCGAGATGTCCTCTACTGAGGTGTGCCGACAAGTCGGACAGGTGACCTGATAGCAGTTGTTCTCGCACACCAGTAATAGCGGTAGCTTCCAGATTCCGGCCAGATTCATGCTTTCATGGCAGGGGCCACAATTGGCGGCTCCATCCCCGAAAAAACCCACCGTCACCTGGTTAGTGCCACGCAGCTTTGCCGAAAGCGCAGCGCCACAAGCTATGGGTAGGGAAGATCCGACGATGCCATTGGCACCAAGCATGGAAACCGAAGGATCGATAATATGCATCGGCCCTCCCTTGCCTCTGCAGGCGCCGGTCTTCTTGCCCATAAGCTCTGCCATCAACGCTTTGGGATCGCCACCCTTGGCCAGATAGTGGCTCTTGCCACGATGTGTGCTGAGCACGTAGTCGTTACTGTGCAGAGCAGCGCAGACTCCTGCCGAAACGGCCTCAGCTCCAGTGGCCAGATGAATCATGCCCGGCAAACCGGACCGATAAAGCTCGCTAATCTTTTCGTCCATGCGACGGCAAAGAAGCATCTTCTCATACAGTTGAACCATGATTTTCTTTGAAATTTTCATTCTCTCCTCATGCCATTTTAAAATTATGAATTAAACACAGCCGCCAAAGGACGTATGATCATTTTATGTACCCAAACAGTCTGGGCAAATAGAGTGACAAAAACGGTACAAACGTCACTAGCAGGACCAGCACAATTTGCATAGCGGTGAACGGCAGAATTCTGCGCACCAGTTTGTCGAACTTGACCGTACTGACCCCGCAGGCCGCAAACAGAGTCAGGCCCACCGGAGGTGTGCTCAGACCCACACACAGGTTGACGATCATGATCAGAGCGAAGTGCAAAGGATGTAGGCCGAGTTTCCCCACAACCAGTGGGGCGAGCAACGGCACGAAAATGACGATGTTCACGCTCAGATCCATAAACATGCCCGCCAGGAGCATGAGTAAATTCACCAGCAACAAGATAATGATGCGGTTGTCGGAAAGATGCATGAAAGCGCTGGTTATGCTGTCGCCCAGGTTGTAAAACGCAATCACCCAGCCGAACAGGCTTGCCGTGGCGATAACGAACAGGATCATAGTGGAAGTCATAAGGCTCTGTAAAGCAATGCGAAAAACGTGTTGGAGTTTGAGCTCCCTGGTGACGAAAAAACCGATGATCAAGCCGTAGGCGACCGCGATAGCGGCGGCTTCGGTCGGCGTACAGATGCCCCCAAGAATACCGCCAAGAATGATGATGGGCATAAGAAGACCGTAAATACCGCCTTTGAGGGCCGCAAAGAACTCCCCGAATGAGGCGCGCTTCTTATAAGTGCCGTATTTATGCTTCCTCGAAATGATATAAGCAGCAAGCATCAAACAAAGACCCATCCCAAAGCCCGGCAGGAAACCGCCCAGAAATAGGGCGGCAACGGATTCACGCATGATGGATGCGTAGATGATCATGGGAATGCTAGGCGGAATTATGGGGCCTATGACCGAAGAACTAGCGGTGACAGCGGCGCTGAAATCCTCTTCGTAGCCGTCTCTTTTCATAGAAGGAATCAGGATCTTGCCTAGGGCCGCGGTGTCGGCCACAGCAGAGCCAGAAATGCCAGCAAAGATGATACTTGCAACAATGTTTACGTGTGCAAGGCCGCCACGGAGATGGCCGACCAGTACAGTGGCGAAGCGAACGAGGCCGTCAGTAATTTTTGCCTGGTTCATCACTTCGCCGGCGAGGATGAAGAAAGGGATGGCCAGCAGCACGACGTCGTCTACAGCGCCGAACATTCTCTGAGGTATGAGCCGGAGTATCATGGGGTTCCCCATTTGCATCATGGTGAAATAGGTGGTAGTCCCCAATACGAAGGCGATAGGGATCCCCGCTAGCATTAAGACGATAAACATTGCCAGAATGAAAGTGACCATCTGTGGCTACTCCTTACACTAAATGAAGGAAGAGATGCGCCAATATAGGTAACGTCGTTCCAAAGTCGTCACGCGAGTTAGCGCCAAAGCAAGAGGACCGTTTTCATTTCACAAGGAAGGCCGCATCAGGCAGGATCTGCTGTATGCTCATCGCTGCATTCCCTCACCACCCAACTCCAATCGCAACTGCCTTTTCTCTCAGGGTCCGGCAGAAAAACAGATTAAGTGGTATATCATTCGAGGATAACAAATTGTTCGGGTTCAAACTCCTTGAGAAGCTCTTCCTTCTGAAGCAATATGAGCAATTCTTTCAACTGGAGGTACAAGACCTGAACAAACATGAGTGAACTTCCCAATGGTACCCCCAAGTAACACCAGAAGTAGGACATATCGATATAGGTAAGGGTCTGCCCGCGGCCGAACAGACTCAGCTTCCAGCCATAAACGATCACTGCATAAAGGAAAACCAGAACGAACATGTAGGTAGAGAGCTTGACAATGCACTGGAACCGTTTCGGCAGGAACTCGACAAACACCGTGAGACCGATGTGCAGGGAGCGCCGGGTGACGAGAGCGGAGCCGAAAAAGGTCATCCACACGAGCAATATCCTTGACAGTTCCTGTGACCAGCTGAGGGCGCTTCTCAGTAAATAGTTGCAGAATACCTGTGCGATGATGCAGAAGAACACCCCGACCAGGAGAACGAAGGAGAAATATTGATTGGCCCAGTCCAAACGCCAAGCCAGGATATTGAATGCCCGTAGCAATTTCGACATTGTTTTTTCCTCTGGCAGGAAAGAGACCGTGGAGGTATAGCCACCCGGCGCCTAAGCCGTTGTAGCAAGCACGAGATATGTGGCAGATGGTCCCAGTCTTTATTTATTATTGATTTCAGCCTTTATTTCCTGGTCCCAGGCGGCCTTTTCCGTATCGATGGCCTTCAAAAACTTGTCTACCCATTCCTTACCAACTTCTTCATTCAGCCACTCCATATAAGGCGGCTGCGCCAGCTTCTTGAACTCTTCCTTTTCTTCGTCAGTAAGGTAATTCACTTTAACGCCAGCATCGATGAACTGTTGGATGGCGCCGTAATCTGCCACCCGGCTATATCCGTTAGCTGCCCGGTCAGCCATGTCTGCCGCTTTCTGGACGATGTACTGATATTTCTTGGGCAGGCTCTGGAAGTACTTGTCGTTTATCAGCAAGGGCTGAATATTGTAGGCATGATTGCTGATCGTGAGGTACTTGACCACCTCGTTGAGTTTGATGACCAGACCTGAAGAGCTCTCGGTCTCGCAGCCCTCGGCAACACCCGTCTGCAGGGCGGTGTAGAGCTCACTCCACGGTATGGTCACTACCCCGGCACCCATTGCGCGAAACATCAAAAGCAAGCCCTTATTTTCCGGCACCCTAAACTTCATACCCTTCATATCGGCAGGAGTGTGTATCGGTTTATTGCTATACAGCTGGCGGAAGCCGACTCCCTCGCACCAGTTGAGCACGCGTATGCCGGTCTCCTTGCGCACCGCTTCTGCCAGCTCTCTTCCAAAGGGACCGCGCAGTACCCGCATGGCGATCTCGTTGTTGGGGAAAATGTAGGGAGCCTGAAGTAAGGCGATCTTTTTACTAAAAATAGTAAAAACCGAAGTGTAGTTGATGGTTGCCTGTATGGCGCCCATCTGTGTAGCTTCGGTCATCTCACGAACATCACCCAGCTGAAAATTAGGGTACACCTTAACCTCGATATCGCCATCAGTCATAGCCTCGACAGCACTCTTAAACACGTAGGAATTGACTACGGGCGGGTCCGTGGGATATTTGTCAAAGGCTACACTGAAATGACCCACCTTGATAACGTAGGTGGGAGTTTTGGCCGGTGCCGGACTCGGCGACATCAGGAAACACAGGCAGAATGCAGTGAGTACGAACAATAAAACTACAATCTTTTTCATGCAAAGTCTCCTTCTTGAAAGTGGGTTCAGGCTAAATTAGGATTGCACTGACGTCAGCTATCACCTCCTTTCTGTGCGCAGGCACCGACGGGTCATTTACTCGGAGTCGGCGGCTGCAGAATTTCCAGCAACAGGCCATCCAAGTCATAGAAATAGAACAGGAGGCCACCGCGGTTTGGGCCCATGGGAATGGTCTGGGGCAAACTGATTGACGAACAGCCAAAGTCGCGGAGGCTGGCAAAAATGCTAGCAGCATCTGCCACCCGAAAAGCAATATGGTGCAGACCCAGGCAATTGATTTTTTTCCTTGGATTGGGGAGGGGCTTGAATTCCTTGTATTGGCAGACATGAAGAACCTGGTTATTTGGAGACCGCAGCCTGCAGACAATTGCACCAACCGTCGACCAGCGGCCATCTTCCGTCTTCAGCAGCAAATTCTGTTCCGTTGTATCTATCGGTGTCAGGGCGAGAAGTCCGGCATAGACAGGCATTGCCCTTTCTAGGCTGGAAACCGCCATTCGTATATGTTCGATGCGGACTCCACTGTCGCTGAGATTGTCGCTGCGGCCCAGCTGCCAATTTAATCCGGAAGAGTCCTGTACAAAGAGGGCTCCCTCGACATCATCCTCGCGTATCTCACTTAAATATTTTTGCTGACCGTATAAGGATTGCGCAATGGCCGGGAAAGATCCTGATCGAAGACCCAGATGCACTAAGCCCAGATGAGTGCCGTAGGCCAATGGCACCGCAACCAGGGGAGGCTGAAAAATCTGAAACATTTCAATACGGTTGACATTGTCCGGGCTCACGTAAACGTTGCGCGCCTGGAATGGTGCAAGACCGGTAACGGCCTCAATCCATTCGCCTTCACGATGCGAGTCACTCAAAATATTCATCGACAAAGTGTGGGTGAGGAAGTTGCAGTGCCAGTCAATGTTCAAGACGGTAGCGCCAACATGATGAATCTCACTGATCATCAGCTCACTCCTCATTTCGGATGCGTTTACGTGCCTTTATAAACTGCAGGAATAGATAATGGCCGGTGGCACCAAGATCCCACTTTAATAGTGCCGGTGGGGTGCCCAGTCGAATGAAACGTGCATCTCGCTCGCGCGGCCGAGATCGCACAACTTCACCATATGGTATATCCTCCGTCAACCGGGATGTTTTGGCCAGTAACAAAATCAGAGGCGGAAGAACACAAATAGATCAAAGTTCCCACAAGATCTTCTGGCACCCCGACCCGCCCCATGGGGGTGTGATCCAGCCGCTGTTTGCGGAATTCATCGTTTTCCCATAAATGCTTATTGATATCAGTAACGAACCAGCCCGGACTGATGGCGTTCACCCGGATGCCTTCTTTAGCCCATTCTGCGGCGGCCGCTCGGGTCAGCTGAACAACGCCCGCTTTGGTCACATAGTAGGGACTCATGCTCATGCCCGGAACGATAAGGATGGCTGTTGCCGATGCGATATTGACAATTTTGCCATAGGCATTGGCTTTCATCTCCCGGGCAAAACGCCGGCAGCAGAGAAAAACGCCTTTGAGGTTAACCTGGTAAACAGCGTCAAATTCCTCTGGGGTGAGATCTAAGATAGGCTTGCGAATGTTTATTCCCGCATTGTTCACCAGAATATCAACATGCTGCCAAGCCTGGATCAACTTATCGGCCAGGGCGTCAACATGGCCGGAGTCAGTTACATCGAAGCCAATGGCCATGGATCTTCTACCAGTGGCAGCAGTGATCTCCGCGGCCACTTTGGCAGCGGAATCTTCATCAAGGTCCGCTACGGCCACATCGGCGCCGGCTTTGGCAAGAGCCAGAGCGAAGATGCGCCCCAGTCCACGACCAGCACCAGTCACCAATGCAGTTCGGCCGGAAAGATCAAAAAGCGACAACATCATCTTTGACTCCTCTGCTCCCATATATCCAGGTTCCCTCCTGTTTTGATTGAGCAATGTGCTCGTCCGGAAATTCTAAATTTCTCTTCAGCCAGCAAAAGTGAATTGTCGGGCAGTATCGGCAGTAGCGCAATGAGAGAATCACATGCTGCTGGTAGTCTTCTTCGCAATATGCCGTAAAACCAAGAGGCTCTCTTTCAGCTAGTTCTCCTTGATTTGGATCTTGCCAACTCCTGGCAGGCCTTGGCGATATGCTGCGGACCAAAACCGTGCTTGGCGAACAAATAATCTTCGGTGGCCACTTCACCGAACTGGTCGGGTATCCCGAGACGACGCACGGGCGTCGGACAATGTTCGCTCAACACCTCACAGACCGCTCCGCCGAGTCCTCCGATGATGTTCTGATTCTCCACCGTCACCACCGCACCGGTTTTACGCGCGGAGCTGATTAGAGTTGCGGCATCGAAGGGTTTGACAGAAGGATAGTGGAGTAATTCGACATGGGTGCCATCGGCGGCAAGCTCTCTGACAACGGGCAAAGCAAATTGTGTCATGTAGCCGCTACTGACTAGAGTGACATCGCCGCCCTGCTGCAAAAGCACGGCTCTCTGAGGGTCGAAGCTGTAGTCATCATCAAAAATTCTCGGTAGCTTTATGCGCAGAAGCTGCATATAGGTCGGCTGTTTATGGCCGACCATATAACGCATCACGGATCGGAGCTCGTTAGGGTCACTAGGGCTGTAGACGTGCATGTTCGGCATTGCCCGCATAATGGCAAGGTCCTGAAAACACATGTGGGTGCCACCGTTCGGGCCCTGGGTGATACCGGGCGCGGTACCGACAATCTTGACGTTGTTGTTGGCATAAGCAACGCTGATGGTCGTCTGATCGTAGACTCTCCGCGACGCAAAACACGTAAAGCTGGCACAGAAAGGGATCTTGCCCTCCCTGGCCAGACCTGCTCCAATGCAGATCATATTAGCCTCAGAGACGCCACAGTTGATGAAGTTTCGGGGATTCTTGGCGGACACTATGGGATTGGTACCTGATGCCTTGCTAAGATCCGCTTCCAGACACATCACATTGGGGTTTTCCTCGATAAGCTCATTGAGGGTGTGTCCATAAACGGCGTTCATTGGAATTTCATACCAGTTCATAGCTGTAGTCTTTATCATCCATCAGTAGGGGAGTTCGATATGCTGACATGCCAGGCCGCGCAGATAACGGTCATGCGTTGCCTTGTCAGGTACCTTGATGTTGTGGCATTCCGCCTTGTTCTCAAACTCGCTATTGCCTTTGGCCTTAACCGTATGGGCGATGATCATAGCCGGCTTACCCTGAACGGCAAGGCTCTTGTGAAGCGTATCGTATATGTCGTCCCAGTCATGACCGTCCATCTCGAAAGTTTCCCAACCAAATGCCCTCCATTTCGCCGGTAGTGGCTCCAAATCAAGAACGTCCTTGGTGAAACCGTCAATCTGCAAGCGGTTGTAGTCACAGATTGCTACTAGGTTGTCGAGTTGGTGGTGAGCAGCAAAAAGGGCGGCTTCCCAGATCTGCCCTTCATTGCTTTCGCCGTCACCGATAATGCAGAAGGTTCGATGTGGCCTAGCGCCCAATTTAGCCGCCAAGGCGATCCCGCAGGCGCAGGAAAGTCCCTGTCCCAGGGAGCCTGCGGTCATGTCGACGCCAGGAGTCTGGTTCTGGTCAACATGACTCGGAAGTCTGGTGCCATTGTGATTCAGGGAGCAGAGCCACTCCTTCGGGAAAAACCCGCGAAAGGCGAGAGCGGTGTAGAGCACCGGCCCGGCGTGCCCCTTGGAGAGGACCAGGCGGTCGCGCTGCTCCCAGTCGGGTTCCTGAGGGTGAACATTCAAAATACCACGGTAATAGAGTGTGATGAGAATCTCCACCAGGCTCAAGGCACCACCTAGATGGCCGCTGCCGGAGCGGCATATCATGTCGGTGATGATGTAGCGAAAATCCCGGGCCATTGTGTCAAATTCTTCTTGAGTGTAATCAGATTTGTGCGTGTTCATTTACCTACCTTCCCGTTAACAGTATACTGAAAAATCCTGGTCAGAACAGTTGACACGCAACGAATAGATAAGCAAAAAGCATCTTCTTTTGCAGCATAGAAAGCCTTGCGGGGTTGCTTGAGCTCCGTCCCCGACTCCTCTTGCGACGGCCCTAGTATCTGCGCAAGTATATGCAGAAACATGCCGACTACCTAACAACCGGAGGTTTTTAGCCAAATTAGCCCATCACCTCTATCATAACGTAATGTATGCTGTGTAATATATCAGATATTGATCATTGCTGTCAAGACGTTACTGCCCGAGAAATTGCTGCCCTGCTGAGGCACCGGGAACTTCCCAGTTACGCCGGCAAGGCAACCTATCTTTGCATTCTCTTTGTCCCTTGGTCCGCTAGCCCGTGCGGCTCTTTTCCACTAATGGCCGAACCCCAGCAGGCGTGGAAGCCATAGGCTCAGCATGGGGAAATAGGTCAGGATAATGATGCAAATAGTGATGGCCAAAATGTGAGGGAGCACATGGATCGACAACCGTTCCAGGGTAACATTAGCCATTTTGCTGGCAACAAATAAGTTTACCCCCAGCGGCGGTGTGAGAAAAGCCACTTCATTGGTCACCACAAAGATGACCCCGAAGTGGATAGGATCGACGCCCATTTTGGTCACCACCGGCAGCAACACCGGTGTGAGAATGATGATAGTGGACAGAGTTTCCATAAACATGCCGAGGAAATAAAAAGCGCAAATCAGCAGCAACATGACCACGAACCAGTTGGTGGAGATACGCAGGAGCAGATTAGAGAGCTTGAGAGGAGCCTGTTCAAAGGTGAGGAGCTGTCCGAACAGGGTGCTGGTACCTACGATGATGATAACTGTTCCAGTGATCATGGAGGCGTCGGTGAGGGCCTGAAAAATCTTGGCCATACTCAACTGGCGATTGACAAGACCGCCCACCAGGAGACCATAGAATACTGCTACTGCCGACGACTCAACCGGTGTGAAAACACCGGTATAAATGCCGCCCAGGATGACAAAAGGGGCGGCTAGAGCCCACTTTGAGTGCCAGCAGGTGCGCAGAAAATCGCCCCAGCTGAATTCTTCCCCCGATCCTTTAAATCCCAGGTGCCTGGCAACATAATACGCCACCAGACAATGTGCCAGACCGATCATCAATCCGGGTACGGTGCCTGCGAGAAACAGGCCGGTGATGGACACATTGGCAATGACACCATATATGATCATCGGGTTGGATGGAGGGATGAGGATTCCCAAGGTGCCGCCTGAAGATGCGACGGCGCCGGCGTAACCTCGATCATAGCCCTGCTTGATCATCGCCGGAATCATGAGCGAGCCCACTGCTGCTACTGTGCCTGGTCCAGAGCCACTGATGGCGGAAAAAAACATGCAGGCAAGAATGGTGGCAATACCCAGTCCACCATACATTTTCCCGGCTGGTTTAGAGACCACATCAATAATCTGGCGGGTAATACCTCCGTATTCCATAAGCGAACCGGCCAGGATAAAGCAGGGAATCGCCAGGAGCGGAAACTGGTCCACCCCCTGGTAAAGAGTCTGAGAAATCATGGTGAGAGGAATATCCGAGCTCAGCAACGCCAGGAAGGTGGCGATCCCCAGCGAGATAAAAACCGGAAGCCCCAGCAGCAGTGAACCAATAAGCCCCGCAATCAAAATGGTCGTGGTCATGGCAACTTATTCCTCAACTCGGGCGAACTCTTTCCAGGTGCCATCTTTGAAGCCACGGTAGTAGCTCTGCATGATCCTCAGGCTCATCAGGATAAAGGCGAGTGGAATGATGGCGTAAACCCAGAGAAGCGACCAGCCCAGCGTGGGAGAAATCATTGTATAGCGCGTCATGTGTAGGACTTGTTTCACACCTTGGATCGCAAACAGGGTATTGAATATGATCCAGACGATGTCCGAAACCATCCACAGGTATGGACGGACACTCACAGGCAACAGCCGCATCTGAACAGTGACCCGGATGTGCTGGTGCTGCTTGGCGGCCAGACAGGCCCCGACATAAATGGTCCAAACAAACGCAAAGCGGGACAGTTCTTCCGTCCAAGTGAGAGAAGCATGCAGCACGTAACGAAAGAAAACCTGAAGACCCACGCACAGCACCAGTATAGAGAGGAGAAACGCACAAAAATACTGCTCAAAATTCTCATATATCGCTTTCAGTAGGCGAAAGACCATACTTCCACTCCTTGGTGTTGTCTCTCGGCTCGTTTGCCGATTCAATCATGGCCGGGAAGGCTCAATGAGAATTTTGGCGTACTTTTCCGGTTGCCGCATCAGCAGCTCGATCCCTTCGCCAAAGCGGGCCATCGGTAGGACCGCGCTGATTAAGGGTTCAACGCTGACCTGACCATTCTCCAAAAGGCGGATTGCCTCCGGAAAATCGCTCAGAAAATAGGTGCGCGTCCCAATGACTTGAAGTTCTTTTTGAAAAATCTTTTCATACGGGACCCCCATCCCCGGCCTCTGTGGCAAAGCTACCAGCACGAGTCGCCCGTCGGCGCGGAGGATCTTCTCGCTGTCGTTGAGGGTTTTTTCACTCCCGACCACATCGAAAACCACATCCGACTGGTCCACATGACGCTGAGAAAAGGCGGGCAGGTCCTCAGCGGTTGGGTCGCAAACCAGCTCAAATCCAAATTTTTGAGCCAATTCCCGGCGACTGCGAATAGGTTCAGAGATAACCACCGACTCCGCTCCGTATGCCCTGGCAACCTGGGCCACCAGTAGCCCAATGACTCCGCCTCCTATAACCACCACGCGCTGTCCACCACTTGTCAGGCCGCCGCGCTGATTAGCGTGCACCGCCACCGCCAACGGCTCGATCATGGCCCCAACGCGTGGGTCCAGCCCCACTGGTAGAGGAATGACTTTGCTGTAGTGAGCCGCGATCCGCTCGGCAAAGCAGCCACCGGAGAGAGTCACACCAACAAACTTGAAATCAGGGCAGTGGGGAAGCCGCCCTTCTCGGCAAGCACGGCAAGTCCCGCAGCTTTGCGCCGGGAAAACCGTTACCAGCGATCCTTTTGCCAACCCTGCCTCGGTTGGAGATAGAAGGACCTCACCCACCATCTCATGCCCGGGAATGAGCGGGTATCGAGCAAACGGATTGCGGCCGTGCAGCACATGCAGATCAGTTCCACAAATGCCCGCCATGAGTACCTTTATTTCCACATACCCGGCAGGAATCTGCGGCTCTGCGACCTGTTCCAGCGAGAAATTGTTGGGACTGTGCAATACGATGGCTTTCATTATAGTAGCGTACCCTCCTGCACCTGCGGGACTAACCGTGGAAACCAGCTCATATCACACCGGCGGACGGGCGCCGGACACTCAGTCCGCCGAACGATTCATAGAATTCAGCATCTGCCCATTGGCGGCGCCACATGACTCGCCAATGTGCGAGAACCCTCTACTATTTCAGAATAGCAACCACCTGATCGACAATCTCCTTCCCACCGATGTCCTTATAAAAATCAGGCCAAACGGTAATTGCCCTAGCCATCCATTCTTTCTCATGGTCGGCCGGCTCCGTCATGACCATACCGTGATCAAGACAGGTCTGCAGGGCCTTCTGGTCTTCCTTTGCAACCCAGTCCCATTCATATTCGGCGGCTTCTTGGGCCGATTTGTTAACCACCTGTTTCAGATCGTCGGGCAGTGACTGATAAAATGTCTCGCTCATAATGCACGGGCCAGTCCACAGTATGTAGTGGAGATTGGTGATGTATTTCTGTACTTCGTAGAACTTGCTGGCGGCATTGACAATATTCGGGTTTTCCTGTCCGTCCACCACTTTCTGCTGGAGGGCATTGAATGTTTCTGTCCATGCTATGGGAACGGGGTTTATTCCCCAGGCCTTGAAGGTGGCGATCATGATCTGATTTTTGGGCACACGAATGGTCAGCCCCTGAAGGTCTTCAACCTTCTTCACCTCTTTCTTGGAGTTGGTCAGAACCCGGTAGCCGCCCACCAACCAGGAAAGCGCGCGGATGTTTGCCTGCTTGACTATCCTCTTGTTCAATTCATCCATGAAGGGGCTTTGGAACAGTTTGTAGGCATCATCGATCTTCGGAAAAATATAGGGCAAAGTCATAAAACCAACCGCAGGAGCAAATGGGGTAACGTTGTTGACTGCCATGGTGCTCATCTGGATAATGCCCGACGACGCTCCCTGCACATTGTCCTGCTCACTACCCAGCTGTCCTCCAATGTACAGGTTGACCTTGATTCTGCCATTTGAGTATTTTTCTGCCAGTTCCTTGAACTTTTCGCCGTAGGCCACGTGGAAACTGCCAGGCGGCGACGAGATGGCGTACTTAATGGTAAAGTCCTCTTTCGCCGCCCAGACTGGTGCACTAATCAAAACCAGAGCAAAAAAGGCGAGTGTTGTCAGAATCAAACCTCTCATTGATTTCATAATAATCTCCTTAACTCGTTTCTGGTTTATGTCTATAACTGCAGAGGGGCAGCGCCACCTCGGCAGCTTCCTTGATTCCACACGGTTCCCTGACTCGCCGGCCGTGCGGATTGCCTACTTCTTGATTCCATCTGGATTAGCTCCATAAATCGCCTATAGATTGCTGACTGCTGTTTCATTTTATTGCAGGGGGTGTCACGATAAATCTTCCCAAGGCTTACATGGAGCGTCTGCAGCCGGTCTGCATTCTGGTTGCAAGCCATCAGCCGGATTCAGATGAGACAAATGACGCTCCCTTGTGTAATTATTCTCGTCTCACTCCGCAAGCTGCCTGTCCTTTACTGCGGCAAGATGAACAGACTGTACCATGGTTAATAAACACATTGCAACGTAGCTCATTTCATATTTTGCGGGCCGCGTTGCAAAAGTTGCTAGACATTTTCTACTCTTATTGAAAACCCACCTTAGAAAGGTATAAGCCGCCAGCCAGTCGACGACCTACTGCACTGACCTCACCCTAAGTAGACCGAATCAATCTAATACCCACTGCTACCCACCAGCCAACGGAGGAATCAGGGTAACTCGATCCCCCTCTTGCAAGAGCTGTTTATAGGTGCCGGATTTACCGTTCACCACGACCACGGCAACATCTTCGATCTCGAGATGAAGAACAGGAAGTATGTCGCGAACAGTTGCGCCATCCTTTATTTCCATGATTTTATTTTCAAAGCGCTGCTCTTTTAAAGACGCATAAAGGCTGATCCATATCTTCATAAAAACTATACCCTATCACTGAGATTCAGAGATGAGCCAGTCCAGTTCAAGATCAATGAGTTTGCCGGGCGTCGGCACACCGTTTTTGTCCCAGCCCGACATTTCATAGTAGAGATCAATGGCTTTGCGAAATTCTTGTTTGTCGATCTTGTGACCGGCAAGCGGGCCGGCAGGCATCTCCTGATACCAGCGGCTGATCACGCGATCATCCTTCGCTTCGAAGCCCTCTCGAATATTGAACATACGGGACATGACCAGGGAACGCTCCGAGGCCTTCATTATCTCGTAAAGGCTTGCGTCCCACCCAGTGATCGCCTGCACAGCTTCCACAAGCTTATGAAATGTCATGGCGTGAATTGGCACTGAACAGAAGTTGCAGATGCTAAGCAGGTTGTTGATTCCCCAGGCCAGCTGTCCCAAGTGGAAGAACCGAACCTTGGCTGCACTGATCTCAAGAGGTTTTACGCCTTCTTTAAGACCGAGTGGCGCAAGCTTTATGTAGCCCTCTCCCTGAAAAACATGGTCGTGGGGGCATTCGACGTGGTCTCCGCCCGTGGAAGACACGGCGAATCCGAGGGCCATGCCCGTCTTGCCCCGGCCATCGTGAAAAGGAATGTCACCGTTCTTGATGGTGAAAGCGAAACGATCCGCTCCCCGCCCTATCTTCTCCGCCGCGATCTTCACTCCATCGGCCAGGATATCACCGATGCCGCGTCGATTGGCAATTTCCTCAATGAGCCACAGCATGCCATCCGCATCGCCAAATGTAAGCGATCGGCCTCCCAAATCTGTTTCGGAAAGTACGCCCTCTTCAAAACACTCCATGACAAAGGCGACCACATTACCTACGGATATAGTATCCATTCCGTATAGATTGCACAGCTGGTTGCCGCGCGCGAGGGCTTTAATGTTATCATTGCCCACCATGGATCCCAGCGCCGCCAGGGTCTCGTACTCCGGTCCGCCCCATTTGGGGCCCAGAGGGTATTTGGGGTCATCCGAAAATACCCGGCGCTTGCACTTTACGGAGCATGCCCAGCAGGTCCCTGCCGAATGGAATACCAATTCTTTGTAACTGTCCCAGTTGATTCTGTCTGCCCCTTCAAAAGTGCCCTGGCGCCAGTTGCGGGTTGGGAAAAACCCTCCAGCGTTCACACCCTTCACCAAGCCGGGAGTGCCTGAGGCGGATAGAGCGACATTAGGTGGATGGCTTTTGATGCGCGCATTATGCCATCTGGCAATTTCTGCAACTCGCTGAGGATCTGCTGGAGTCATCTTCTGTGTGCCGCGGGCGACAACCGCTTTCAGATTCTTAGATCCCATTACCGCTCCCATCCCGGTGCGGCCATTGAAGTGTTCCAGGTCGTTAGAGATATTGGCAAACCGAACCATCTTTTCACCGGCTTGACCGATGGACGCCACTCGGATCCTTTTGTCCCCCAATTCTTCTTGCAGCTTGAGAAGGGTCCCCCAATTGTCCAATCCCCAAATCTGTGCGGCATCGCGCAGTTCAACCTCACCGTTATGAATGTACAGGTAGGTGGGTTGCGGGGCCTTTCCGTAAATGACGATGGCGTCGAAGCCGGCAAACTTCATCTCCGGACCGAAATATCCGCCTGCCTCTGCTTCGCCATAAGCTCCCGTGAGGGGTGACTTGGCTGCGGCTGTAAAGCGGTTGAACCCGGAAATGGGTACGCCGGTGACCACACTTGATGCCAACACCAGTACATTTTCCGAACTCAAAGGTTCAATTCCGGGTTTCATTTTGTTCAGAAGATAATAGCCGGCAAATCCTGAACCGCCCATGTAGGTTCGGTACCAAAGCTCACTAGGCTCTTCCACTTCCCAGCTTTGGTCGGTTAAATTCACGTGCAAAATATTTCTATTATACCCGTAAGTCATGATCAGATCTCCCAGCGACTTGAATCAGAATGAGTTTGGCGTACATAAAGCATACAACTTTTTCCTTCTTTTAAAACATGTGGTAAAAGTGGTATCAAGTATTCAGGCATTCACCCGAAAACCACTTGCTGATGGATAGCCACTACAATGATTGCACTCGAAGTCACGAGAAGAAGCAGAAACTGAGCTACATTGCTCAGATGGAGCAGGCGCCACCCGAACGTGGCCATCCCCTTTCCAGCCAGGACATTGGGGAGATACAGGCCGAAGGATGTTGCAAACAGTAAAAGCCTGACATGCTCTCTTGGAGAGCATTCTTTTTTGACTTGTTGGGTGCTCATTGTGTCCTTCTTCTCAAAGCTGCGCATTAAATGGTAGCGCAGCTTCTCGGTCACACGACCATATCCGACGCTGGTGAGAGGCTGCTATTTGATGACCTTGTAAATCGCGCAACAATCCTCTTTGCCGATTCCTGCTTGGCTTGCTGCCTTGAAATACTCCAGTGCGGCTTTCATTGTTTTGGCGTCATTGCCAAAAGCGTCGGCCATCGCGCAACCGAGACGAACATCCTTTAGTGCTAAGTCCAGGCCAAAGCGACTCGTAAAATCGTCCGCGGCAATCCACGGCCCGCGCACATCCATTTGAAAACTCTTTGCTCCGGTATCATCCAGCAGCTCCAACAGGAACTTCTTGTCTACACCGGCCTTTTCTCCGATACGAATGCCTTCGGCCAATGCAGCCAAATTGGTCATACCGACCAGGTTGCTGATGAGTTTCAATGCAGCAGACGCTTCCACGTCGCCCATGTAGAAAACGGGGGATCCTATGATCTGCAGAATATCTTTCATTTTCTCATAGACTTCTTTTTTGCCGCCAACGAAAATGGGCTCTTCGGCCTTTTCGGCATGCGCGGGAGTCTTTCCGAGAGGGCATTCCAAGAAGTTGATTCCGTTTACTTCCGCTGCATCTGAGAGCTTGCGGGCGGTCCGGGGGTCGATGGTGCTGACATCGATATATGTGGCTCCCGGCTTCATTGCATTTAGCAAACCATCATCTCCCAACATTACCCCTTCGATATGTTTGGGCAGCGGCAAACTTGTGAAAACCACATCAGATTCTGCCAGTTCCTTCGAGTTCTTTGCTGCCCTTCCGGTTGTTCCTGCAGCCAGCGTCTTTTGCACTGCTTTCTCACTGATATCGAAAACGAGCACATCCTTGCCGGCACGAATCAAATTCCGGGCAAGCCCCCCGCCCATTGCGCCAGTGCCTATAAAACCGATTAACATGACTATACCTCCTGGATCGCCAGTTCATATGTTGCTTGAATTACTTAGCACAGCTCCCCACCTGCAGAGGTCAAAATCCGTAGGCCGGGTTAGCGAAGCGTGTCCCGCTGCTGATGTTGAACGAATCCCCTTCTTCGGAATTTCATCAAATGTCTTTTCCGCTTCTCGCTGGTTAACCAGTGCAGTTTGTCTCACTTGCACTTTCTTTGCCAGCGCCCCTTAGACAGAAGGATTGGATTTGCTCGCATTTGGATCTCCGGGGCCATGACGCGTTCCCGAGCGTCCATTTCCCGTGATTAAGCGCTGCGATAAAGTTTGGTGAGCACGAATTCTTCGTGGCCAAGAACCTCATTCGCAGTCAGTCGGCCGTTGCAAGTTCTGCGCATCATTTCTAAAAGGTTGTCACCTGACTGATCCAAGGTCATTTCACCTCTCAAGATAGCTGAACAATCGTAGTCAATGTGCTCGCTCATCGTTTGACAGGTGAGAGGATTTGCTGAGAGCTTGATCAACGGTTCAATGGGATTGCCGATGATGTTGCCTTGGCCGGTGGGAAAGAAGTGTACGACAAATCCGCCTGCCGCCCACAAAGTGACAGCTTCGGCTGCAGCCGAAGAAGTGTCCATGTACCAGAGGCCAGGGCCGGTGGGAGCTTCGGCGGGCTCCAACACACCAACATAGCGCGCTTTTTTGCCAATTTTCTGCAAGTTGCCGTAGGCCTTTTCCTCGATGGTGGTGAGTCCACCGCGGATGTTCCCCTTAGTCGGCTGAGAACCGGACAGATCATCTGTTTTGTTCTCATTAATGAAGTCATCATAAGATTTCCAGGTTTGATAAAATTTTTCGCCAATCTCAGGAGTCGCCGCTCTCTCCTTGCAAACTATTTCCGCACCGGTAATCTCCGAGGTCTCCCCAAATGAACAGGTAGCCCCCGCTTCTACCAGTTTATCAATGGCATTCCCTACCGTCGGGTTGGATGCCAGCCCTGAAGTGGTGTCGGATTCACCGCATTTCACGGATACCCAGATCTCGCTCAAATCCACTTCTTCCCGGCGCTGCTCACTGGCCCAGTGCACATATTCCTTGGCCTTCCGACTCGCTGCCGCAATGGTTCCAATGTCGCCGCTCCGCTCGATGGAGAAGCCGGTAACCGGTTTCCCTGTTTCGGCGATGCCACCAACAATAACATTGGTCCATTCGGGTTCGATACCGATAACGACTACCGCGGCGACATTGGGATTGGAACCGGTACCGATGATGGTTCTAAAAAAAAGCTTGAGGTCTTCACCAAATTGCAGACGGCCGTATGAGTGCGGAATGGCTCTTGTGCCCTTGATGTTATTGGCGACAGCCATAGATGCCGCATTGGAAAGATCGTCCAGGGGAAGTATGACCACATGGTTACGAACCCCTACCCGGCCGTTTTCACGGCGATATCCCATAACTTTGCCTAGATTGCTCATTTCTACCACCTCTTGGTCTTAAGATTGTGAATATGGACATGGTCGCCTTTTTGGAAAGCTGCCACAACACGGCCAATGTCATGCCCGTATTTCAGCACCGTATCACCTTCTGCATGGTCCTTCATGGCTATCTTATGCCCCAGCGGGATATCGTGATTGGCTTTAACTTCGGCTTGCTCCTGGCTGTCCATATACAGCCCCTTCACCGTCTCACCGGATTTGATGTCTACCGTGGCCACACCTACAGTGTCGGCCTTTTCGTGGATCAGAAATTGAATCATTGTCTTCCTCCTGATTGATTCTTTGTTAAATGCTGCGTGACCGATCCGGTCACTCCGCGTGAAAATAGGTTGTATTTGCATTGGGAACCACAGCAACCCTGGGCCTTCCTTGAAAAGCCGCAACCCAGCGGTCGACGGCTTCCTGAGCTGACCCGGCTTGAAGGTGGCAATTACGAAGTGTTGCTGCATCCAGCTCTGATTCGACCACCACCTCGTGCCTGGTCAGCGTTTTGCCGAAAAGGTAACACTTGTGAGCTCCCATCTTGAAGCCAAGAAGCGCAAAGTCGGCCAGAGCGGCCTCAATGGATTCAAAGCGGCATGCATAATCATAATACACAGCGTCACCGACCCCTTCTTCGCAGGCCGCCAAAAGTGCGATCTTGCCCCCCGGCTTAATAGCCTGAGAACATAAATTGAGTCCTTTTTGAGCCTGGTAAAGACAGATGTCTTTAGGGTACCCGCCACAGGAGGCAACAGCCAGATCGAACGGCTCATCGATTTTAAAGCCGTAGACCTTCGCGCTCACTTTGGCGCCCTCCTGCAGAACCAGGTCGGGTTCTCCAGCCCAGATACCCACTATCTCTTTGTTGGCGTCCAAAACCGCATTGACAGCTAATTGGATGCCGATGAGACGTCCGGCTTCATTCTGATCGTCCCTGACCGGATTGCCTTGCAGACGTCCGACCAGGGCGCCCTCTTGGTACAACAGGCTGTGGTTGTGTTCAATTGTAATTGCTGATCCGCAGCCGATCACGACCCCCTTAGCACCTCCCGTGAAGCCAACGAACTGATGAGGATCGACCTGTCCCATGACGATCTTGAGGTCGGCCTTGCCGTATTCGGCGTTGATTTTAACGGGTGTACCCTTACTGGTGACGCCAAAATTCATCATGGCAGAACGGCTTGCGTCGTGAATGCTGACTCGACATCCGGGAGCTGCCTGAGCAGGCACCCATTCGGCAGCCATCTGCTGACTTAATGGGGGGTGGAGACCGCCTCCTATGAGAATGGTTATGTTCTCCGGTCCGAGCAGGGGGAAGGACCTGTAGATTTTATCCAACAACATTGGCAGCATTTCTCGAAAAGGCAGCGGCCGACTGGGATCGGGCACTGCAATGACAACTGAACGAGGAACCGCCAGTCGTTCGATCTTGACCTGGCCAAGAGGTGAATCGAGCGAGTTGCGAAGCGTCTGCTGCCAATCGGCAAGTGCCGCAACGGAAGCCGGGGTGATGACCGTCACGTCGGCTTTGGCGCCTATGGCGATGGTTCGTTCAGTCTTTCCATATTTAAGGTCGATCTTCATTGGCACGCTCTTAAGGTTATGAATTTCATTTGCTACGCTCCTTCTTATTTGACAGGACTGAGCAAAGCGTGTGCCAGCTACGGATAAGTCACATTTAACTTGTAAGTGAAGGTACTTACTTTGCACATGACAAGTATTTCAAAAGCCTGTTTCTGCCCAATATTAGGCATAGTGCCCAGTATTGGGCTTTTCATGCAATAAACTTTAGTGTAGAAATAAAAAGCAAAATGGCATTCGGAGCGCACTTCCTTATGCCGAAGAGAAACCTGTATCTTACTTGGTTGATTATGAATAGTGCCCAGTGTTAGACGAGAAAGTGAGGAACTTATGCCCTGGAACTCGGCAACGAGATATCAACTGCTGCTGAAGATCAACAACGCCATTGTGCGGGAGAAGAACCGGGACTGTCTATTCAAAGCCCTGGCCGATGAAATCCGAAAAATCTTTGCATACGATAGATTTAGCATCAATCTTTATATTGAAGAGAGCGAGACTCTCTCCTATTTTGCCACCGCAGAAGGAGTAGTGGCTGAAGGAATTGAGCTCCAAGAACGCCCCGTTGAGCGAGGAGCCATCGCCAACGCGGTGATTCACTCTCGGCAACCTCTCATCGTGGCCGACCTAAGCACTTACAATTACTGGGAATCGGTGCGAAGTATGATTAAGGCAGGCTTAAAAACAACTATGGCTTTCCCATTGGCAATTCGGGGCAAAGTGATCGGCACAATGCACTTTTCATTCAAAAACATCCCGGCTGATATGGATAGTCTGGTAGACTTTCTGACTGACTTGGCCGATCAGGTAGCCATCGCCGTTGACAACATGCTTGCTTACACACGCCTCAAACTGGTCACCGAAAACCTCAAGCAGCAAAATGAATTTCTCATGGCCGAAGATGACAAAGTACTCAGCATTGATAACTTTTATTTTGCCAGTCCGCGTATGAATGCAATTATGCGTCAGGCCAAGATGATTGCCGAGACCGATGCTTCGGTGCTCATCAGCGGCGAGACCGGCACCGGCAAGGACCAAGTCGCTCGTTTTATCCACAATATGAGCAATCGTTGTGAGGCACTGTTTGTCAAAGTAAACTGCCCGGCCTTGGCGATGACGCTTTTTGAGAGCGAACTCTTTGGCCATACCAAAGGGGCCTTTACAGGAGCCGAGCGCCAGCGGGTGGGCAGGTTCGAGCTAGCTGAGGGAGGCACGATTTTTCTTGATGAAATAGGGGAGCTTCCTTTATCACTTCAGGCTAAACTCCTTCACGTATTGCAGGACAAAACGTTTGAAAGGGTGGGAGACAGCCGATCACTGGCAGTTGACTTTCGAGTCATCGCCGCCACCAATCAAGATCTGGAGGCGGCCATAAGGGCAGGAACATTCCGCTCTGACCTCTATTACAGAATAAACACTGTCAGTGTCTCTCTCCCGCCACTTCGGGAACGGCCTGAGGATGTACCTCTGCTCGTGGAAAGGCTAAGCGAAAT
Source organism: uncultured delta proteobacterium (assembly GCA_963781715.1). Classification (GTDB taxonomy): domain Bacteria; phylum Desulfobacterota; class Syntrophobacteria; order Syntrophobacterales; family Syntrophobacteraceae; genus Desulfoferrobacter. Next base: position 162,333 of record CAWAGW010000010.1, on the reverse strand, counting down.
GCAAGCCAAAAGTAGCCACCAGCTCGTGCCGCGTTTCACGATGTCGGCCTTGGAGGAAATGTTGCGCTACCGGTGGCCTGGTAATGTGAGGGAGTTAAAGAATCTGATAAAGCGTCTGTTTATATTGAGGCCAGGCGAAATGATTACCGATCTGGATATCAAAAGCATGTTGGACATTGCAGGGAACCACAAAGCTGTCAGGATAATGACTCTGGCAGATGCAGAAAAGCTGCATATAGAAAGAACACTTGCTCTGACGAGAGGACAAATTGCGGGAGAAGCTGGGGCTGCAGCCGTGCTGGGGGTTCCTAGAACAACCCTGCAATACCGACTTAGAAAACTTGGCATTGATCCTGAGGTCTTCAAGAACGCTCAATGACCTTTCCCCTATGTGAAATATGTGGTGGTGGCCTTGCTATAATGCGCTCACGGTGATGTCAATACTAAATCGATCCTAGTTTTCCGCGACATAGCGTCATGAACCTGTGAACTAGCTTACCTAGATTCATCTCCATTAGAAACTCTGGATGCAAAGGAGAAACATGAGAGTTTTCATCACGGGAGCAAGCGGTTATGTTGGCTTCAATGTAGCTCTAGCTCTTCGTCGCGCCGGACATCAAGTGTTTGGTTTGACAAGAACCAATGAAAAAGCACAAATGCTTGCAAGAAATGAAATCCAGCCAGTCGTAGGAGACTTGCAAAAACCAGAGACTTTTCTCCCCTTTGCTGACCAATGCTCGATAATTATTCATGCAGCTGTCGACTATGAGCTGAATACTTTTGTCTTGGACAGGCTGATAGTGCAAGCGTTTTTAGAGAGTGGTAAGCGCGGCTTACATCCCAAGACCTTTATATATACCAGCAGCACTTGGGTCTATGGAAACACAGGAGGCACGCCTGTGGACGAATCGGATTCTTTGAGCCCTCCTAAACTTTTAAAAAGGCATGCTGCTACTGAAAAGATCGTGCTTGAATCTCCTGAAGTTCAGGGATTGGTTGTTCGGCCAGGATGTGTTTATGGCCGGCAAGGTGGTCTCACGCAGAGTTGGTTTAAGGGTGCTTACCAAGATAACTCGCTAAAAATTGTGGGAGATGGGAGCAATTATTGGGCGATGGTGCACGTCGATGATTTGGCAGAGGGATACCTTTGCGTTACAGAAAGCGGACATTCGCATGAAGTTTTCAATTTTGTTGAATACTCTAGGTTCAAGTTAAGCGACATTGCTAGTGCCGTTGTTCAGGTTACCGGCTATAGTGGTGAAATCAAGTTTGTACCGGTAGCTCAAGCTGCTGAAACAATGGGGGATTTTGCCGAGTGCCTAGCATTGGATCAGCATGTGGACGCCCAAAAGGCAACCCGGTTGCTAGGCTGGCATCCGAAACATGAGGGATTCGTGGGCGAAATTGGTATTTATTTTCAGTCCTGGAAGGCCACCTTAGAGCCCAACATTCTCATGACTTTCGGTACTGGGCTAAAAGGTATGAACAGCAGCAGGTAATCACTGTTTTTGGGCAAAATGATCTTTCTGGGTTGATGATATTTCAATTAGACGTCAAAGGACAATTAGCACCAGGAGGTTGGAGCAGGCTGGACTCGCGAGTTTTTCAACAGCTGCACGCTAGCGATCTCGTGAAGGAAACAATTTATTAGGAAAGCCCATCAAGAAAAGGGGGCAGGGGGCTTTTCATCCAGCACAGAGATTCACCCGCCATTATCCGTCTCGCCACACTTGAGGTATTCGCATTCGGTGGTCGACCTCTGATCAGGCTTGTCTCTTGGTTGAATGTAGCCATAGTGCTGAACAGAGAAACCATTGTAAGATCTCGACTCGCAACATCGGTCAGACACTCTATTACCGGAATGACGATTAGGGTTTTGTCTGACAAGACTCGCTAAACTTAGGTGCAGGGAAGTAACACAAAAACTCCAACTCGCAACGCAACTTGCCAATATCCAAACCCTTAAGTGGACTGTTTTGCACAACGGATACAAAAGCCAAATCCGTACCGCAAATCCTCCGGCACAAAGTCAAGATAGGTTTCAGCAAGAGAGACACTCAAGGGCACCGGGGATCATAACGGATTTGGTGATGTTATGTCGCGACCGGTGGCTTACTGGGTTCAAGATATCAAAATGATATCGATACGCCCCAGAGGACAGGCTGCAGATCGCGATATAGGAGAGCAGGGCTGAATCTTTTTCTGGTGATTCTTGGCCCACTTTTGGAGCCAGGAAAACAATATTTGCCAGGAACTCGACTAACTGAAATTGCAGGCATATTGCTGATTTGTTGTCTCAGAACTCGAAGTAATAACCATGATCATCCTCAGGCTGCCGATAAACATGAAGCTTGTGCGTAGCTCTGTGTTTTCCCGGAAATTTGTTTTGACAAGGTATTTTTGGATATTTTATATAATGCATCATCTCCGAGGAAGGATCATGAACATAAACATCGACTCAGAAATTGGGTCGGATCATCTTTGGAGCTTTTAGCTTCTTGAACCCGCATTAAGAGGCGCGAACGTTCCATTCAAGGCTGACCTTGCTGATTGTCGTGGAGATGTTTTCAGCTTGTTGAGCAACTGAGCCCAAAATGCCCTTGCATGCTGTGGGTTAAAGAAACCGCAATTCTGGCACTGGTGCGACCATGGAACCTAAATCCGCATTGGGGATGAATCACTGCGTGCATAACGAGTCCAAATTGCACAGTTTCCTCCAGACAGATTTCCTCTGGGTGCCTTGGGGGATTTCATCTTTAGTCGCAACGCTCAGAGGCTTGGCCATCTTGCCGATGGTTTCACACGCAACTGACAACATCGGATAAAATTATGGGTAAACTATCGAACAGAGAAGTGACATTAGAAATTCCTTTGTATGGCCTTCCCTCGGGCACGGATCTTGTGAATCTCGCCCGGTTGGCCTGTGGAGTGGCAGAGGCGCTTGAACTGATGGGTGTGTTTGGTCACCGAGAATTTGAACCGACCTATGTCTTCCGAGTACCTGAGGGGAAAAAACGATGAATGACAGCTCCTTTATTGGCCTTCCGCTGCTGCAGCTGGGACAAATGCTTCAGAAACGGGAGATTTCTCCCGTCGAATTGACTCGCGTCTTTCTTGGGCGCATTCGAAGGCTTGACGCAAGAGTCAACGCGTTTCTACGCGTTCTCGATGACCAGGCCCTGGCGTCGGCAAAAGTCGCGGAAAAAGAAATCATGGCTGGTCATTACAGAGGACCTCTGCACGGGATCCCTTTTGCCGTCAAGGATATTTTCGATACGGTGGGGACTCCCACAACAGCCGGCAGCAAAATTTGGCGCGATTTCGTGCCGGACCTGGATGCGACTGTGGTCCGAAGACTCAGGGAAAGTGGAGCGGTTCTGATCGGTAAGCTCAACCTGCATGAATTCGCATGGGGAATAACGAGCCGTAACCCTCATTACGGGCCGGTGCTCAATCCCTGGGATCTCTCAGCGTCCTGTGGGGGTTCCAGCAGTGGCTCAGCAGCAGCGCTTGCAGCTGGTTTTGCGCCTTTTACCCTCGGAAGCGACACGGGAGGTTCGATCCGCATTCCGTGTTCCCTGTGCGGAACGGTAGGCCTCAAACCCACCTATGGGCTTGTGAGTCGGAAGGGGGTTTTTCCGCTGGCCTGGTCGCTCGATCACATCGGGCCGCTGGCTCTGCATGTGGAAGACATAGCGGTGATCTTGGGGGCCATTGCCGGTCATGATCCACACGATATGGCGACAAGCAATTGTGGAATGCCGGATTACATTGAGCAGTTAAAACCCGAACTGGCGGGAACAGTGATCGGAGTTCCGGCAGAGTTCTTTTTTGACGGCCTGCGCCAGGACGTCAAGGATGTGGTCCTGAAGGCGGTTGCGCATATGGAAGCATTGGGGGCACAGGTTCGAGAAGTCGACATTCCCGGCACTATCGAGGCGGACCTTGCCGCCTACACGATTCTGTTTTCCGAGGCGGCCTCGAGCCTCGAGGTTTATGCCCGCAATCAACCGCAGGACGTTGGGGAAGAGGTCATGACCAACGTGCGGATCGGGATGACCATCCCTGCTACCCGCTTCGTTCATGCCTCGCGCGTGCGTACCAAATTGTTCCACGACATGCAAAAGGTATTCTCCGAGGTCGATATCCTCGCCGTTCCCGGCACCTGTGTTGACGCTCATCAAATCGACGCTGTGGATGTGCCGATCGGTCCCGATCAGGTTGTCGACGTGAGGACAGCAATGACTCGATTCACGAGATTTTTCAACCTGTCGGGGAATCCTGTTCTGAGTGTACCATGCGGCCTTTCAAGCCGCGGCTTACCGGTCGGGATGCAGCTGGTGGGACCGTGCTTTGGAGAGTCCATGCTCCTGAGTGCTGGATATGGTTACCAGCAAGCCTTTCCTATGAAGCCCTTCATGCCGCACATGGACTGCTGAGAGCGAGGTACGTGAGCAGAGTGGGAGCTGAACTGCAATGAGCTTCCGATTCCAGGGTGGAGACCTCGCCTCCTGGTGAACAGGGCTATCGAAGATTTTGTCGAGCAGTCTCCTGACGATTTTCTTTGAAACGATCAGAACGATGTGTGGGGGTCGAACCGCTGGTAGGGTTTTCCGCGGGAGGCGATCCGCCTACCTACAAAGAGAGTATTCGAGATTTTTATTGGAGGCCCCACGAAATTTTTAAGGCTCATCGCGGATTAGCGTGATCGTGGGACTCCACATCCGTTCGCCCTGAGGTATCGAAGGGCGAACTGTGCCACTCGTGCTTCGATACCTCAGCACGAACGGAGCATGTAATCACGCTAATCCGCGATGAGCCAGAAAATCTTGAAATCATCCTTTCGGCATGGGGAGAAGAATGTGGTCACCGACGGGAAATCCTAAAGCTGCCAACTGGGGAGTTGACATACATCAGAACGTTTGAAAAAGGAGCTTAATTCAGGAGGAGTTTATGGTGCCTATTCATGAGCTTCTCGCCAGAGTCCGGTGGGATAAAGAGTTTGGGCAAGGGCGCTTCGAGATAGGATTCCTCGACCATTTGGAAGAGAGGGTCATCAGAGTCTCCTTTCAGGACGTTATGTTTGAAGATGGGAATCAGTTCTCTTTTCAGTTGCGGGACTCAGATGGTGAGATGCGGACTATCCCCTTTCACAGAGTTAGAGAGGTCTATAAAGATAATGTCCTAATCTGGAAAAGATCTCTCTGAGCCCCCGGCACTGCTAGGCAAGCCTGGATGGGATAGCGAAGTAAGCACATCAATACAGCCGAGGACTATGACGCATTTTGAGGGAGGGCAGAACCGATTGGGGCCCTGGTTTTTTTCAAGATCAAGCTTGTCGAGTCAGCACAGCGAAAATCTAAGCCCAAAAAGCACACAGCAAACCCCAATTTTGCAGCCAATTCCATTTATCTTCAACAAAGCATAAAAGCACTGATCCTAACTTGAGCTGAAGCTAAGAACAGCTGAAACAAATATGGACTCTGCGCCAATTACTTTCAGTACGGGTACGGTGATGTTATGTCGATAGTTCATGAGTGGTTTTTCGGCTTCAAGATTCGAAAACAATATCTTCACTATTTCGATGGGGTAGCGCATCGGGATTAATAGCATTTCTTATTGCGTCCAAGAACTGAAGATCGCAAGCCTCAATGATCCAGCCGTGACTGGGAACTTTTGAACCAGAATCTACCCTAAAACGGGACACCACTCCTTGAGAATGTCTCCTTGAAGTCGAGCCCCAGGTCCCGATAAATGATTTGGGCCGCATTTCGGCCGGGCGCCATCGTCACACCCGGACCCGGATGGCTGCCGGAACCGCAAAGATAGACGTTTGTGATAGGCGATCTGTAGTTCCCCATCTCGGGTATCGGACGCATGGAGCCGATCTGATACGGCAAAAAAGCGCCATGGCTGTTCGTTCCTTGCAGGGCGCTCGGCAGCCTCTCTTCGATATCCTGTGGACTATGGACCACTCGTTTCACTATTTTCTCCCGGAGGTCGGGGATGTAGTTGCTGGCTATCAACTCAATAACACGGTCTGCAAAAGCTTCTTTTACTTCGTTCCAGTTTGTTTCTTCGATTTTGTCAGCGGCATCCCCCTTGATCACATAGGGTAAGGGCTGCACCACAAGTTTCATTAATCCTTTCCCTGGCGGGACACGACTCGGATCTGCGGCACTGTCGTTGCAAATGAGAGCGAATGGCTCTTGCGGTAAAAGATTGCTGCGGGCTTCAGTGAATACGCGTGAGAAGTAGTCCAATGAAGGTGGACTGGCGTGCACATAGATAGACTGTCCGGCTTTGGGTCCCGCCTCGTAGTCGACCGGCCTGTCCAGGGCAAGATAAACGACCATCACGGGTTCTCCCAATTCATACTGCCGGATTTTCTTGACAATGTTCGTCCCCACCTGGTCCTCCCCCAACAAGTCGAGAACAAGGTGCCGTGGGTGGGCATTTGAGGCAATCAGTTTTCCGCATATTATTTCCTCACCGTCAAGAAGTTGAACCGCAAGGGCTTTCCCATTTTCGACGACGATTTTTTTCACTTTAGCGCTGGTTCGGATCTCCCCACTATGCGCTTTGAGAAAACCGGCCAGCGCCAGAGGAAGATTGCGCATACCACCTTTCACCACGTTGTTCCCAAAGTGCTGAATCACCATCGAAAACAGCCAGGCCATGCTCCCGCCTCCGGTGTCATCAGGGGCAACTCCCCCATGCACCGCCCAGGTTCCCAACAGGAGCTTGGTTTCTTCAGCCTCGAACATTTCGTTGCACCATGATCGCAGATTCTGCATTTGAAAACGGTACTGGTCCAGGCCACCTGGAAGATTTTGCAAGGCCGTCGCCTGCTCAGCGAAAGATGGCGGTGGGCTATTGAAAGCGGGGCAAATAGAATCTTTCTGTTCCACGAATGCTTGATAGAGGTTGCGCCAGGTCTCTGCGTCCCTTTGCGAGTATTGGGCGACACTTTGACAAGTTTGGTCAAGGTCGCGGTGAACCGTAACCGAACGGCCGTCGGGGAAGGCGTGAGTTAAGCAGGGATCAGGATAGATCAGCTCGAAACCATATTGGGCCAACTGGAGTTCGTCCGGAACCGGCGAGAAGTTTGCGAATTGAACACATATTGCGTGCGTGTCCGACTTGAACCCTGGCAAGGTTATTTCTTCCGTATTGGTCATACCCCCGATGGAATGATACTGTTCAAGAACGAGGACTTTCAGACCGGCTTTTGCCAGATAACAGGCACAAGTCAGACCATTATGCCCACTACCGATCACGATGGCGTCATATTTGGCTGCCATATTTATTCCTCCTCAAGAGGCCGAGAAAAAGATAGTTTTGTCTCACTGCCCAAGCGTCTGCAAAAACGTCGGAGAATGTCTCACCCGGGTTGACTGTTCAAAAGCGTAGGCGTAGCTGATCAGCTTTCCTTCCTCATATGCCCCGGCAAAAAAGGACAATCCAACGGGAAGCCCGTGCACGTAACCTGCCGGAACCGTGATGTGGGGGTAGCCGGCCACCGCGGGAGGAGTGGAACAGCCACCTTTGAGGATGTTGTCACCAATGACCGGATCGATCACGAATGGGGGCGAACCCTCGGTGGGAGCAATGATTGCGTCCAGGTTGTGTTCCCTCATCGCCTTGTCGATGCCGTCGGTACGGGCAAGGCGGCGGCAGTCGGCTGCGATCTTGAGGTAAGTCTCGTCGGATAAATCTCCCTTAGCCTGGGCCATTTCAAAGAATTCCTGCTGGAAGTACGGCATGACCTTGGAGGCATGATCCTTATTGAACCGGATCAACTCTTCAAGGTTTCTCACTTTAGCTCGTGGATGCTCTGCCAAATACCTGTTCAAGCTGGCTTTGAGACCATACTGGAAAAGTTCGAGTTCCAACTCTCCGAAAAACGGCAATGAACTTGCCAGAATGGGATCTACAATCTCTGCGCCCAGGGACCTAAGTCGACGGATAGCATTCTCGATCACCGCATTGGTTCCTTCGTGCGGTACAAAACATTCGCGGGCAACTCCCAACCGCGCCCTTTCAAGGGCTGCTGGGTTAAGGAACTTGAGATAGTCCTGTGCTGACCGGGCGACACTCTCCTGCGTTGTCGGATCTTCAGGGTCGTAAGCTGCCAACACATTCAAGACCGTCGCCAGGTCTGCGACGGAGCGTGCCATAGGTCCTGCGGTATCCTGCGGGGAGGCCACGCCGATGATGCCTGACCGGCTCACTAGGCCAACCGTGGGTTTGAGTCCGACTATGCTGTTGCTGGATGCAGGTCGGACAATGGAACCATCCACTTCGGCTCCAATTGCAACCATGCAAAGGTTAGCCGCCACCGCTACGGCGGAACCGGAGCTGGAACCAAGTGGGCTGCGATCCAACACATAGGGGTTACGCACCTGCCCTCCGCGACTGCTCCACCCACTGCAGGCACGTGTAGAACGCATGTAGCCCCACTCACTCATATTAGTCTTTCCCAAAAGGACGGCTCCCGCCTCCCGAAGTTTTTCGACGACGAAGGCATCCCAAGGCGCAATGTTGCCTACCAGCGCCAAAGACCCCGCCGTTGTCATCATCTTGTCGGCAGTATCGATAGAGTCTTTGACGAGAACCGGAACTCCATGCAGCGGACCCCGAGGCCCATTCTGCCGACGTTCTCCGTCGAGTTCTGCAGCGATCCCCAAGGCGTCAGGGTTTAGCTCGATCACAGAGCGAAGAGTCGGACCTGCTCCGTCGATCTCTGCGATGCGTTTCAAATAAGATTCACAGAGATCTACCGAGGTAAATTCGTGCCGATCGAACCGGTCCTGCAGTTCGGCGATACTGAATTCCTGCAACTGCATGAAGACTCCTTTCTCACTATCATTATGGTTAACTACAGGTCATCGTTGCACAAGCATTGCCGCTTCACCGGGGAACTCAGCGACCAACACTACTGGATGGTCCGGCTGGAGTGTCCGCGGTATTCCCAAAATGTACCCTTTGTACTCTGCACGGCTGTATAGGGGCATTGAGTCGCAGTGTCTCTCAGGGGGGGTGATTGGCTTGCCGCTTCGCTTAGTTGAGCATGCTTTAGTCAGAATGCCTATTCATGAATCCGTCCATTAATGTCTGCAGCCTGACGGGCGTCTCTTGCATGGGGTAGTGGCCCGATTCGATCTCAGCAAACTCGATGTTGTCATGCCATTGTGTGAAAGTCGCACGCTGCGCGTCAATCTGTTCGTTAGGGAGGTCGTATTTGCCGCAGATTACCAGAAACGGTACGGCGATGCGGCCTGCTTCGGATGAAAAATCGTGCAGTGTAAACATGTCCAGGTAGCCACGCGCCGCTGCCGAGGTTCGCGTCTTGAGGGCTGAACGAAGCTTGTAATTCTTCCACTGTGGCGATAATCGGCTGCCCATGGCGAAATCGAGAAGATCGTGGAACTTCTCTTCGTCGGTGATCGAATCGATTGCTTTCTGCCGTAGCTCATCCGGCATCTTGAAGCCGGCCGCCGAGACCGCCGCAATCGCCACAATGCTCTTAATGCGCTTGGGCACGTCAATCGCCAGCCGCTCGACGACCATACCAGTCATCGAAAACCCCACCAGGTGAATGCGATCCCACCCCAGGTGGTCGATCAGCGCGAGCGTGTCCGCTGCCGCTTCAACCTCATTGTACTCACCCGAAAGGTCGATGGATCGACCGTAGCCACGCAGGTTTGTCAGTGCATAGGTGAAGCGCTCCACGTCAAGATAGGGCAATACCGGTTTCCAACTGCTGCAGTCACCCATCCAATCGTGATAGACGACGACCCTCTCGGGTCCATGTCCGTGCAATGTGTGTCCCAGGAATCTTTGCATCTTGGTCCCTCCTGAAACTGGGGCATTATCTCGAATCGCGATGTAGTCAAAATTACCAAGTCCAGCAACCATCTGCGGATCACCGCGCTAATCCATCCTTCCCCCTAAATTTGTAGGCGTGAGACAATGACCTCCTGAAGATCTTCAGTATTTTCAATAATCGCCTGAATGCTGGCCTTGATACCCTGTACGGATGTTTCAACTGACATGCTTGGAGCCCCCAGGTTTTCAATCAAAGCAGCCGTACTGGGCAGATAGGGAAGATGAATCCAACCCGCGCGGATTGGCAGTTCATCTATGGCAATGTGGTGCAGAATCCCGTACATCAAGTGATTGCAGCAAAACGTACCAGGAGCATCAGAGATGTCGGCAGGAATACCGGCCTTCCGCATGGCCTTCACCATGGCTCGAACAGGAAGAGTGGAATAATAAGCAGTTGGCCCGCCGGGTACTGTTAACTGACCCTGCAGGGCTACACCATCGTTGTCGGCAAGCTGATACCTTGTCGAATCATTCATGTTCTGGGCAAGCCGTTCCACTGTTATGACCGCGCGTCCGCCATATTCCCCGAGCATGACGACAACTTCAGGTCGTACCTCAACAATTGCATCAATAACTACATCTATACACTTGAAAAAGACGTTAGGAATTACTTTGGAGATGATCTTAGTGTCGGCCAGAACTCTGCCATCCAGTGCTCTTGCAACACGCTCGGCGGGATTGATGGGTGTGTGTCCGAAAGCTTCAAAGCCGGTTACCAAAACTGTCGACATCTCTTGTCCTCCCTGCCGAGCTATGGAAACGCCTAAGAAACAACGGTAGGCAGAGTCAGCGTAATGCCTTATTGACCGTGACTATCATTAGGCGCCTTTTACTCGACAACGAACGAAATTCCGAAACAACGTTTTTTACCCTCTAAATCTCCCAACCATTTACAAACGCTTAAAGTGGCCCTAACACGGCTGGACTTATTCACGTATTCATGGAGGTAACTCGGTTTTCTTGTCTCAAAGACCCTCTTGTCCCCCCGCCCTTAGGGCATCGGCGTTCTCAGCCCAGACAAGTTCGTGGTCGGTATTGCCGGTAATTTACTCCCCGGCGAGTTGGGAAATAGCTTTGTTCCCCCATAGATACCTCCCATCTTCGTCTTTAACCCAAAAAAGAAACGGCATTTCATTGAATATCTCAAGATCCTTCATTTGCATGACGGAAACCTCCGAAATCCACGGCCGACTTGACCCCAGCGGAAGCTTAAATACCGACCCGTGCCAATGGGACCGCCTTGCTATGTCAAAACCCCCACCCCTTTAATCGCTGGGGGCTACCTTGCACTTTAACTCGCTAAAAGGATAATTTCCCTTCACGGCGTTAAACCAAAACCGTGAATGTCCATCCACCTATGAACAAACTCTAAGCAGGTCTAGAGTCGAGTCAATACGAAGCGTTCAATCAAAAGTAGAACGAAAGCCAAAAAACTTCTGTCTGTTCTTGCTTGTCCAAGTACAAGTATAGGAAATATGGAGTGACAAACCCGATAACGTGGAATGAATCGACTCAAAGTTTGGGTGAATCTGAAGTACTTTGAAAAAACTGAAGAAATAAACAAATGACAACATAACTTGCCATGATCGCAAGACCGAGTTAGACGGCCTTGCATAACGAATCAGCAAACCAAATCCGTACTGCACAGTGCGTGGTACAGAGTCCATATACGTTTCAGGAACATTGACGCGTCTAAGTAGGGAGGGTGTTACGGATACCATTAGTTTATCCAGATAAATACACTATTTCTGCTTCGAAGTGCCCGAGTTCTCAGTCGCTATTGCAAACACTAGGGCAGCTTACGTTTTTCTGATCACCAGTCAAACGCCCCATAATCTGATCGACTGTCACATGACCAAATGATCCGCATGCGGTATCCACTCTTGCCGATATGCAAAAGAGGGTATAGCCTGCATACCGGAACTGCTTTGTATTAACCATCCAGAGGTGATGGGGATCTGCAAAGTGACTATAACTTCGGGTAACAGTTTCAGAAAAGGTTAGTCTGTTTCTTTAGCCAGCCATCTTAATTTCACTGCGGGAATTTTTGCGGGGAAATGCTGATACGAATCACCACAAATTGCCATTTTTGAGCATAAATCCCCTCAAAAAGGCACGCGGCAAGATATCGATATTTTTATAATAGTTTGATTTCATTACGGAAAAAATTCGGGGATAAGTTGCCTTTCACGCCGGCAACACCGGTTCAAATCCGGTTGGGGACGCCAAGAAAATCAATAGGTTAGCGGGACAGGCTAAGCCTTTTTTAGTATGCGGGGGTACTTTCGGGGGTACTTTCGCCACTAGAATAGTTTTCATAGTTTAAGCGTTCAGCGACGTTCTTTTGATCAGGGTGCATGCTATGGAGATAGTTTTCGGTGGTTCTCGCGCTTTGGTGACGCAAATATAATTGAATGCTCTTAACTGATAGCTTATGCTTGTCCGCCAGCATAGAAGCAACGAAGTGACGAAACCCGTGGAAGCCAAACGGCTTGACACCTGCCCGTTTGCAGAGACCACTCATAAACTTGCGCCGCGTTGTGAAGGGCTGACCGTAACGCGGGCCTGGTTGGTCGCAAACAAAAACAAATGGACTTTCTTTGAACTTTCTATTCTTGAAGAGCCACATGAGTGAATCCCCCAAAGTCCTGTTCATCGGAAGCCATACATAACTCATGGAACCATCTTTGGTCTTCCGCGTCCCGAGTCTGATTTGACTTTTTTCAAAGTTGATATCATCGTTCCAAGTCAAACGGAAAATTTCTGATCGCCTGGCCGCAGTGGTTAAATAGCAATCGATAAAAACTTTTTCCTCTGGAGTTGCCGCCAAAAGCAACTTTAAAATGTCCTTTTCTGGAGGAATGTATCGCGGCTGTCGATCATGACTGAGACGGTCAATCTTCACTGCTGGATTATGGCGAGTATCGAGCCGTTTTGCCCCCCAATTGAACATGGCCAAAAGATTTTTTCGGTCTTTGTTTGCAGCGTTTCGACTGCGCACTTTGGCTTGGAGCTCCAGGTAGGTTCCCACCATATCGGCAGTAATCTCTTTTAAAGGCTTGTCTTTCTCTGGGCAGTCCGGATCGGTTCCCCCTGTCCATAGTGCAACTACCTTTTGAAGTAAACTCTTCTTCTCCGCGTAGACCTTTGGACTGTGATGGAGATCAGAGTAATCAAGGTACTTGCTGCACACTTCGCGAAACGGCGTATCATCTGGGGTTTCAGCTTCTTTCTTTTTTAATTCTTGCTTCTTTTCGATTTCCCATTGCTTCGCGGCTTTCTTGGTTTCGAAGAGCTGCTGATAACGCTCATTTTCATATTTCACAACACCGCGCCACTTCTGTTTAAATTTGTCGAAAAACGGCATGGCTTCATCTCCTTTTTCTAAATCAAAGCGTTCAGTGTTACTGACCAGATTCTCCACGACGCCTTGTTTATACACTTCACCCCATTTTAAGAGCTCCCATCCCCCCTTGGCGTTCTTGGCGGCCTTGGGGATCGTTGGCTCGGAGATCTTGATGTACTTGATCAGGGGTTGGGCCAGATAGCCGCGGTCGATCAGCTCCCGCATGGAGACGTTCATGATCACTCCCCAGGCGACTGCCATTAGCCGCAAGTCATCCTGCAACTCCCGCATGAATGGGGTGGCGGTCAGAGCCAGTCGGTAAAAAGCGGTGTGACAGCGTTTGAGGATCTCTTGGAAACTGTCGGCAGAGCCAGGGATAGATGTGTGGTTCCTCAGAGAGTTCCTTGCTGAGGTAAATATGGGCTATTTGAATGATGACATTTAGATGGCTTACACAACTCGTTCTTGGAACTTGGCAAGGGTCCAGAACCATCGTAAATAAGCGAGGAAAAAGCCAACACAAAGATATTCTGGAGAATGGTCATGCACTAGATCAATTGCAGAATAATCCCCCATTCCCTTCAACTTGGTTCTGTCACTTAATCCATACAGAGATAAGGCAACCTGGCATTAACAGAATCTGGACCTGTACATGCCCTCTAAATGGGGATCTACAAAAATAACATACTCACATATTAATCCCGACTTAACCAAAGGTTAACCAAAAAAGCCTACAAATAAATGAATCATTAATCTACAATTCCTTCAGACGGTAAAAAGCCTTATGCACAGACGGTTTGCAGCGATTAACCTTTTTGAGAAAGTTTTTTGGAAGGGAATCTCAAGATCTTCCCATTCACGATTCCACAGCCAGAAGTGCCGTCAGAGGATTGACCGGGGCATAAGGCCGAAGCCGGGTGAAAACGTGGTCTATATTGTGAAATCGAGCTCTGTTTCTGTTGTGGGTCGCAATCCAATTGCAGATACTGCTTGTCAAGCCTCCTACGATAAAATATACAGAAATGTAAGACGATGGGCAGGCGAACGCGAGAAAGAGGGCTGAAATGGCCCAGATAACTCTCAAACCGGGGAGTTGATCGGAAACCATAGAATTACCCTCTAACCCACCAGTGATCTGATCCGACGATCATGACGGCAAGGACTAAATAACAGACAGGTAATCATGTTCGAACAGGCCTTCAAAAATATCGACGACGTTCTTTGGAAAGAGGCTGGCTGCACCACCGAGCTGGACTACACCGAGCAGACCTCCTGGCTGCTGTTCCTGAAATACCTGGATGGTTTGGAGCAGGACAAGGCCATGGAGGCCGCGTTAGAGGGAAAGAGTTACACCTTTATTCTTGAAGAGCCTTACCGCTGGCAGAGTTGGGCCGCACCAAAAGGTAAAGATGGCAAGCTCGATCACAACAAGGCGCTGACGGGCGACGATCTGCGTGACTTTGTGGACGGCAAGCTTTTCCCCTACCTGCACGGTTTTAAGCAAAAAGCCAGCGGACCGAACACCATCGAATATAAGATCGGCGAGATTTTCGGCGAAATTAAAAACAAGATCCACAGCGGCTACAACCTACGTCAGATCATCGATCATATCGACGAACTGCAGTTCCGCTCACAAGCGGAAAAACACGAACTTTCTGCTCTTTATGAGGAAAAGATTCAACGCATGGGCAACGCCGGGCGCAACGGCGGCGAATATTACACACCTCGCCCCCTGATCTGCGCCATTGTGCAGGTGGTGAAGCCTAAAATCGGCGAACGCATTTATGACGGAGCCTGCGGGTCAGCGGGCTTTTTGTGCGAAGCATTCGTTTACCTCAAGGAGACACATCCCAAGCGCACCACTGCCCAGGACCGCCTCCTTCAAGACCGTACCTTCTACGGCAAAGAAAAGAAGTCGCTCGCCTACGTCATCGCAATCATGAACATGATCTTACACGGCATTGAGGCCCCCAACATCGTCCACACCAACACCCTGACCGAGAACCTGGCTGATATCCAGGACAAAGACCGCTTCGACGTGATCCTGGCCAATCCGCCCTTTGGCGGAAAGGAACGCAAGGAAGTCCAACAGAACTTCCCCATCCGCACTGGCGAGACGGCGTTTTTGTTTCTGCAGCATTTTGTCAAGATGCTCAAGGCCGGCGGCCGGGCCGGTGTAGTCATCAAGAACACCTTCCTTTCTAACACCGACAACGCCTCATTGAGCCTGCGCAAACTCCTGCTGGAATCCTGCAACCTGCACACCGTCTTAGACTGCCCTGGGGGCACCTTCCAGGGGGCGGGCGTAAAGACCGTGGTGCTGTTCTTTGAAAAGGGCGCGCCAACCCGCAGGATCTGGTACTACCAACTGAACCCCGGCCGCAACCTGGGCAAAACCAACCCACTCAACGACGACGACCTGGCAGAGTTTATCGAACTGCAAAAGATATTCGCCGACTCGCCAAAAAGTTGGAACGTGGGAGCGGCTAACATCGACCCAGTGACTTTCGACCTTTCAGTGAAGAATCCGAACAATGGTGAAGAAGTCACCCACCGCAGCCCGCAGAAGATTTTGGATGAAATTGTTGCGTTGGATACGGAATGCGCCGAAATTATGGCGAATATTAGGGCACTTTTATGAAGCAAGGATGGGAAATAAAAAAACTAGGTGACATCCTCCAAAAGACTGAAACGATCAATCCACTTCGATTTCCAGAAGCGGAGTTCGAGTACATCGATGTGTCAAGCGTTTCCAACACGACGTTTCAGATTGAGGGAACCCAAAGGTTAAAGGGGAAAGACGCACCAAGTCGTGCTCGGCGGGTAGTGAGAACTAATGATGTTCTATTTGCGACGGTTCGACCAACATTGCGTCGAATTACAATAGTGCCAGGGCATCTGGATAAACAAGTTTGCAGCACCGGTTACTTTGTTCTCAGACCGAAGGTAGGTTTCGACCATCGCTTTGTGTTCTATTGGCTTTTTAGCGAAGACTTCATGGGGCAGATGGAACAGCTCCAGAAAGGGGCGAGTTATCCGGCCGTGACTGACGGAGAGGTAAGAGCACAACTGATCCCCATCCCCCCACTCCCCGAACAACAGCGGATCGTTGCCATCCTCGACCAAGCCTTTGAGGCCATCGCCACCGCCAAAGCCAACGCCGAAAAGAACCTCAAAAACGCCCGCGCCCTCTTCGAAAGCCACCTTCAAGCCGTCTTCACCCAGCGGGGTGAGGGGTGGGTGGAGACGACACTTGGAAAAGAGATTGATCTCTTGACAGGATTCCCTTTCAAGAGTTCTCAATACACAGACTCGGAGAGCGGAATGCCTCTTCTACGAGGCGATAATATCATTCAAGGGTCGTTGCGTTGGGAAGACGTTAAAAAATGGCCCGCTTCTGATACTTCTGAATACAAACGCTACCAACTCGTTGCTGGCGACGTTGTGCTCGCAATGGATCGTCCGTGGGTCAAGGCAGGGCTGAAGCGCGCTCAAATATCGGCCGATGATTTGCCGTGTATGATGGTTCAGCGAACAGCTAGACTCAGAGGAACAGGTAGTCTTAACAACCGTTTCTTGCTATACATTTTAAGTTCCGACGCATTTATCCGCCACATACTAGGCGTCCAAACTGGGAGCGGTGTTCCCCACATCAGCGGACGGCAAATCAAAGACTTTCGATTTATTAAGCCGCCGTTCAAAAAACAAACTCAAATTGCTGCCCAGCTGGATAACCTAGCGGCCGAAACCCAACACCTCGAATCCATCTACCAACGCAAACTTGCCGCACTCGACGAACTCAAGAAATCACTGCTGCACCAGGCCTTCAGCGGTGAATTGTAGGGAGCAATGGTCTATGTCGCAACCACCAGTCCAGTATCATTTGGGGCAATTTCCTCCTGAAACGCTCGACTGGCCTCGTTTGATCCCGTTGATCGGTCCTGCCAATGCGGGGCTCGCACGCTATGATGGGTTGCTGTCCGCTATTCCCAATGCCGATGTTTTGCTTTCGCCCCTGACCACTCAGGAGGCGGTGCTTTCCTCTAAAATCGAGGGCATCCATGTCACCATCGGTGAAGTGCTTGAGTTCAAAGTCGGCTTTGAATCTGCGGCGCTCACTCAACCCAAGCGCGACGATGCGGAGGAGGTGCTCAACTATCGAAAAGCCAGGCAGGCCTGTGTTGCGGAAATGGAGCATCGCCCGTTGTCTCAGCATCTTCTGAGAGCGGCCCATAGTATGTTGATGCAAGGGGTTCGCGGCCGAGACAAATCCCCCGGAAGCTATCGCACAAATCAGAACTGGATCGGTCCCAAAGGTTGCACGATCGAGGAAGCCAGTTTCATCCCCGTGTCCCCGGAACAGCTGCAACATGGTATGGACGTCTGGGAAATTTATCTTAAGAACACATCGGAACCCGACTCACTCGTTCAATTGGCCATTCTGCATGTCGAGTTTGAGGCCCTTCATCCCTTCAACGACGGCAACGGTCGTCTGGGACGGATGCTGATTCCCCTCTATCTCTTTCAACGCAAACTGCTTGCCAGTCCGAATTTTTATATGAGCGGTTACCTAGAGACCAATCGAGAGGAATATCAGGAACGCTTGCGGACCGTTTCTGGCGACGGTGACTGGACCCAATGGTGTGAGTTTTTTCTTCAGGCAATATGCCACCAGGCGGCTGAAAACGAGTACAAGGCACGGGCTATTCTTGCGCTGTACGATCGTGTCAAAAAACAAGTGGCGGATCTGGTGCATTCACAGCATTCAATGCGAGCCGTTGATTCTATTTTTCAAGAACCAGTTTTTTCCGCACCGGCTTTCATTCAGTCTTCTGAAATACCAAAACCATCTGCCAATCGGATTCTTTCTCTACTGCGGGAGAATAAACTATTATTTACACTTCGCGAAGGGAAAGGGCGACGACCTGGAGTCTATGCTTTCTTGGAACTGCTCGGTATCGCCGAAGGCAAAAAAGTAGTTTAAGGCTCACAAAGGAGCCACAAAGGAATTAATGTCTCAAAAATTTTAAAAAATGAGTCACAAGTGAATTTATATTGAATCTGTGAGTCACAAAAACCATGAACGAAGCCGAAACCCGAGCCGAACACATTGATCCCGCACTGGCCGCAGCGGGTTGGGGTGTGGTTGATGGCAGCCGTATCCGGCGCGAATATCCGATCACACTTGGCAGAATCGAGGGGAACGGCAAGCGGGGCAAGGCACTGACTGCCGATTATGTGTTGGAATACCGAAACACCAAACTGGCGGTAGTCGAAGCCAAGGCGTGGGACAAACTGCTGACGGAAGGCGTCAGCCAGGCCAAGGATTACGCGGGTAAGCTGGCCATTCGTTTCACCTATGCCAGCAACGGACAAGGCATTTACGGTATCGACATGCACACCGGCATTGAGGGAGAACTGGCCCAGTACCCGACACCGGAAGAACTGTGGAACCGCACCTTTGCTACCCAGAATGTCTGGCGCGACCGTTTCGCGGCGGTGCCGTTTGAGGATAAGGGTGGTTTCTTTCAGGGACGCTACTATCAGGACATCGCCATCGAGAGCGTGCTGACGGCGATCTCCGAAGGACGTGAGCGTATCCTGCTGACGCTGGCAACCGGCACGGGTAAGACCTTTATCGCCTTTCAGGTTGCCTGGAAGCTGTTCTATAGCCGCTGGAACCTGAACGACTGGAAGAAGGAGGGCGAGCCAACCCGGCGGCCACGCATCCTGTTCCTCGCCGACCGCAATATCCTGGCCAATCAGGCGTTCAATGCCTTCTCCGCCTTCCCCGAAGATGCGATGGTGCGCATTGCGCCGGACGACATCCGAAAGAAAGGCAAGGTCCCGAAAAACGGCAGCCTCTTTTTCACCATCTTCCAGACATTCATGAGCGGGCAGTCAAAGGACGGCCGCCCCTCACCCTATTTCGGGGAGTATCCGACGGATTTCTTTGATTTCATAGTCATCGACGAATGTCACCGGGGTGGTGCCAATGACGAGAGCAACTGGCGTGGAATTTTGGATTACTTCACCCCCGCCGTGCAACTTGGCCTGACTGCCACGCCCAAGCGCAAGGACAACGTAGACACTTACGCTTATTTTGGCGAGCCGGTGTATGTCTATTCGCTCAAGGATGGCATCAATGATGGTTTCTTGACTCCTTTCAGGGTGAAACAGATTTCCACCACCCTGGATGATTATGTCTATACAGCCGACGACACTGTGGTCGAAGGCGAAATCGAGGTAGGCAAGCGATACGAAGAACCCGACTTCAACAAAATCATCGAAATCAAGGAGCGGGAAAAAAAGCGGGTCGAGATCTTCATGTCACAGACCGACCAGCGGGACAAAACATTGGTCTTCTGTGCCACGCAAGACCACGCCCTGGCGGTGCGCGACCTCATTAATCAGATGAAGACCAGTACCGACCCCAACTATTGTCAGCGGGTAACGGCCAACGATGGTGCCCTGGGGGAGCAGCACCTGCGGGATTTTCAGGACAACGAGAAGACCATCCCCACTATCCTGACTACATCGCAGAAGCTCTCGACGGGGGTCGATGCCCGTAACATCCGCAATATTGTATTGCTGCGCCCCATCAATTCAATAATCGAGTTCAAACAAATCATCGGACGCGGCACGCGCCTCTACGACGGCAAGGACTACTTCACTATCTACGACTTTGTTAAAGCCCACCATCATTTCAGTGACAAGGAGTGGGACGGCGAGCCGGAGGAGCTGGAAACGTGTCCCAAATGCGACTGTTATCCCTGCCAATGCGAAAAGCAACCGCCGCAACCTTGCCCGATCTGTGGCGCAGATCCCTGCGTCTGTATCAAGGAACCTCCACCACCCTGCATTAAATGCGGGCAACGTCCTTGTTTATGCAAAAAGAGGGCTAAGGTGAAGCTTGCCGACGGCAAGGAGCGGACCATTCAACACATGATGGTGACTAGTTTCTGGCATCCGGATGGCACACCCATGTCGGCGCAACAGTTCATGGAAGCACTGTTTGGCAGGTTGCCCGAATTTTTCAAGAACGAACATGAACTGCGCGCCTTGTGGAGTGCGCCGGATACACGCAGGAAGCTGCTGGAGGGACTCGCCGAGAAAGGCTTCGGCAAGGATCAATTGGCGGAAATGCAGAAGATCATCGACGCGGAGAAGAGCGACCTCTTCGACGTGCTGGCCCACATTGCCTATGCCTCGGCGCCGCTCACCCGCCAAGACCGGGCGGCGAACGCCAAAGTGATCATCAGTACGCACTTCAACAGCAAGCAACGGGTCTTCCTTGATTTCGTACTTTCCCACTACGTTAGTGTTGGCGTGGAGGAACTGGACCAGGCGAAGCTGACACCTCTGCTGCGGCTGAAGTATCATGACTCGATTGCGGACGCTGTGGCGGATCTGGGTCAACCTGAAGAGATTGGCAAAATGTTCAGCGGCTTTCAGAAGTATCTGTATCAACAGCAGGCCGTTGCATGACATGAAGGAACACAACTTGCCATGATCGAAACAAAGAAATGACAATTACTGCACTTCGGATCTGCAAAAAATTTGATTTTTTTTAATAACCATCACAATGGCTTACCAAAATTCATCTGTTTCCTTCCCCTAAAACCCCCTCAAAATGGTCCAATCCCGATTTTTTACATAATTTTGGCGGCTATATATAGATGAACGACGAAAAAGACGAGACTCGTATCCTCTTTTGTACCCTGGCCAAACAGCTGCTTAATCTCTGTATGCATCGATAGTCTCTCTCAATTGGTATTCTGGAGACAGATAATTTCTTTGCTTCGCGTGGAGTGGCCTTTTGACACCATCCAATCAAAACAACGGAGGTGCAACATGGCAGACGAGAAGAAGAGAAGGCCTCTTACCTATGAGGAACGACAAGACACCGATTTGATGTTTCCGACGTTTGGCGTCCGCCAGGATGGGACGTAGATTATGTATGAACCAAAAACTGGGAAAATCACGGCAATCGGTCCTGATCACCCGCTGTTTGACAGGGAACTGGCAGAGGTCATGAAACAGATTTCCCAGAGGGAAGAATTGGAGAAAGAGCTGGCCGAGCTACGGGAGAAGATCAAGTCGAGACTCAATCCTAAGAAGGTGCCGAAGAAATAATCATTTCGATCTTACAAATTCTCACAACAGCTACATTTTGGAATGATAAGCAAGGACCTTGGCGACCATCATAAAATGAAGGATAGTGCCCGTAAACCCTTCCTACCGGTTAACTTCTACCTATTTCTTAACCAGATCCCTGCCACGACCATCTAAATTATTCTTTTAGAATTCAAAATCTTACGTCAATACAGCCCTTCCGATCCATAAAACCATGATTTCCACTGGCTATGTTTTTCTAATGAAATCAAGAAAACTTAACGACTAGAGAGGAGGAATTTCTATGAAAAAAGGTCAAAATGGCAATCACCCCCGAAAGGGTTCCAGAACCAAGGTCGAACCCATCAAATCGATAAAGGACATCCAGGCCATCAAGAAACTATTGGCAAACAATCCAAGGAACCTGGCCCTATTCACAATCGGGATCAACACAAACCTAAGGGCAGTCGACCTTCTTAAGATCAGGGTCGGCCAGGTACGTCATCTGAAGCCGCTCGATTCTTTTGAATTGAAAAAGCAGAAGACGGGAAAATCAAAGCAGATCACTCTGAACAAAGCCTGCGTCGGTGCGATTCAGAAACTCCTGGCTGCGAGACATTTCCAGGATGATGAATTTTTATTTTCTGGCCAACGCGGAATTCTAACGGTCCCGTCCGTCAATCGCTTGGTAAAGCAATGGTGCACAACTATAAATCTCAAGGGGAACTACGGCGGTCATAGTCTGTGGAAAAGTTTTGGCTATGTGCAGCGAGTGGTATTCGGAGTCGGCCTGCCCGAACTCATGGTGTGTTTCAATCACAGCAGTCAACGCCAAACCCTGGATTATCTCTGCATCCAGCCAGAAGAGATCAGGCAGGTATACGCCAACGAGATTTAATAGACGAGGTAGTACCTTCACGACGACCACTTCCACAGCATTAACTAGCCTTTCATAGTCTCCCGTTTTCCTGCATTGGACCAACTCTCCCCCACTATGGCCGAATAACCATCATCTTGTGAAGCCTGCAGTAAGGATCATTGAGACAAATATGGACTTTGAGCTGGCAGGTTTGCAGTACGGAATTGGTGATGTATCCCATAGCACGGAATGGGTCGTGACATATCAATATCTGCAGAGCATATCTTTACGTTTCACGATACACGTTTCAGATCACAATGTATGGCATGTCAACGCGCTCAATGATGCGATCAGTGATGCCACCAGGAAAAGCAGCTTTTTCTTTGTCGGAGAGATCTATGTCAGGCAACTGCGGTGGCAAGGGTGCGGGCACGTGAAGGAAGGCCAGAATGACACCACATAAAAAGATGCATGGCCATGAATTCCATGATATAACTGCATCAGTCAGATGAGTTTATCCATAAAAAGGCAATTTACGTAAACAATCTACTGAGATGTGTGTCATGGGGTATCGGCTTTTCACAACAAGAAAAAGAGGAGCAAAGGTATGATTGCCAGCCATGGATTCAAATCATTCACAGCGTTTTTGGCCCTCGTTACGATTTCCATTTTTCTTTCCATGAACTGCGGCGATGTTGCGTACGCCAACATCGGACTCTTCAACTCGTCCATTGCCGGCACCTACCTGGCAAACGATGTCGATGGCGGGAAGATTATGCAGATAAGCGCGGACGGAAACATCTCCCTCATTTTTTCGGATCAATTCATAGGCAAGGGGACACAAGGCGAGTACTACAGCAACGGCTTAGGCAGCTGGAAGTGGATCGGGCTACGGAAGATCGCTGCCGAAGTAGTTGATGTCAGTTATTACAGTGGTGATCCAGGCGAATTTGCGGGCGTCGCTGCATATAAGGCCATCATCACATTTTCACGTAACTTAAGGACAGCGTATTTGACCTGTGAAGGCGGGCTCTATAAGCCTGGCGACGATCCATTCGCACCAGGTGTGCAGCCAGATTCCACTTTTGATTGCGGCGAGGTGGTGTATCAACGGGTAAGGCCGTAGCGAAAACATGACAAATGACACTGACCGGCTGCTCCAGCCAGGCTACAATGACGAGTTCTTTGCGCTCGGATACTCATACTTCCCCAGGCCGATTGAGGCCAACTGGATGATGGCAGGAAAAGTCAAGATGCGACAATGTGCGACAATGCGGAACAAAGGTTTGGCAGGGCAGGGCGGTCATTGTCAATAAATCCGGTGTCTTGGCTTGAGTCCGGCCTTCGGCACCACCGTTTGATTTTATTGATAAGATTGCTTCAAACTTACCCATTTGTCGCAAATCTCGGTTTCATGACGGACTGGGGTTTTTCAATAAGAGGAAATTTACTGGAAAAAAGATTTTTACGCACTAGTCTCGTTTGAATAGTGATCCTTTTTGCGGACAATTGGGAGTTTAAATTTCCAGAAAAACTTGCCTGAAATTGCATAAGGCTGCCTCCAATATAGAATCAAAGAACTTAGTAACTCCTCTTTGCTGTTATTTTTTTGAAGAGCGCGTAGACCTCTGAGATGCTGAGTTCTAATCTGTGGTCGAGAGGTCAGTTATCGGGAAGACCCATTACGGCGGTGGACAACCTTTGGCATGTAACTGAATGTATCTGCACTCTGTCGATGCGAGTTAGAAGCCGCGAAATGATTGGGGGATGTCATTGTCGTTCCGGCCTTTCACGCCGGCAACACCGGTTCAAATCCGGTTGGGGACGCCAAATGATTTCAATGGGTTAGCTGCATCAGCCACCTTAAATATAAGCTTTAAAACCGTTTCCACTGCAAATTTTAACCCTCTGCGGCAGATTCCCCAGAGGGTTATTTTTTTGTCCGAGATTTTGGGGGGAGCACAACAAAACTCTCGGGCCTCATAGCGGACATACTTTGTCAAACAGAGAGTCTTTTGAGGCATACACTTGCTGGTGATATAACCACGAAGCATAATCAACTCTATGTTTTCAAAACTCAATATCAGGTGATGCTATTCATAGCCGGCAATGGGCCGTAAGGTATCAATATTTGCGTAAGCATTCAGCGGGATAGGGGAAATTCTTGCCAGGCATGCATTTTTGACGGGACACGGCCGCCGTTTTCGAGTATGGAAGACTGAATGATTGAGCATATGCTAAAGGCAACGGCAACTGGAGTCTGCTTTGATGTCCTAGTAGGATGTTCCCGAAGGTCTTCCGATCAGCGAAGCGGAGTGGAAACAGACGCCCCCTCCGTGCGGGCATTCATATTGTGGCAACAGGAGCTCATCGCAAAACTCCCCAAGCGTGTGGAAGACCTTGAGGTGAAGCTTGGTCAGAATTCCAACTACTCCAGCCGTCCTCCCTCGTCGGACTCTCCTTACCAGAAACAGAAGAGGGAATCGAAGGGGACTTTTGGCTCAAGAGGGCAAAGCCGAAATTTTCCACATCATAGAATCTCCGGAAGGCCGCAAACTCCATTTTCCACTGAGCATTAGAGATGGCGTTCAGACTGACTCTCGCCTTTCTCTCCTCGACGATAAAGGAAACTAATTGACCACCTTGCAGGTGAAGCAGATTACGGAGACAAATTCAAGCGCTACCGTAGACCGGGACCAGAAAGTAAAGCTCGGCTATATTGTTGCATTGAACGAAATGTAGCCAGAGAAAAGACCGCCTGCAAATTGAATCTCCAGAAAATTAGGATTGCCGATTCAAGCGGTTAAACCCATAGAAATAACCAAATTGACAATCTGATTGGGAATGTGGAACATTTCAACTTGAAAGATCTTTATGAGATTATAGGATTAATCTTACGGTAGAGAATATGAATACTGAAACGTTGGCTTGCAGAGGGCTCGCCTGTCCCAATCCGATTCTCAAGACCAAACAGTTGATTGATTTGGGCGATGTGGAACATTTGACCGTTATTGTGGATAACGAAGCGGCTAAGGAGAATGTCAGCCGCTTCTTGGTTCGCAGCGGTTACCAGGTGCAAACGGAGCAAAGCGGCGGCGACTTTATGGTGATCGGCTCCCGCTTGCAAGAGGCTACCTGTGAAATTTTCATACCGAAACCGGGCGAGGAAGCTGAGCAGAAGACACTGGTGATGGTACGGCCAGACCGCATCTGGACCAACTCCGGAGCGAAGCCGGGCGATGCGCTGATACTGACCAAGCCTTTAGGCTCCGGAATATTGACCACGGCGTTGAAAGCCGGGGCCTTGTCCAAAGGAGCCGAGGCGCAAGCCATCGAAGTCATGGCGACCCTCAACAAACGCGCGGCGGAAGCCATCTCTTCTCACCCAGTGCATGGCTGTACAGATATCACCGGTTTTGGCCTGTTGGGGCACGCTCTTGAAATGGCCCAGGCGAGCCTGGTGACTCTGGCAATAGAGGTGCGGAAGGTCCCCGTAATGGTGGAAGTTCTGGACTTTGCCGGCATGGGACTGGTGCCGGCGGGGAGTCATGCAAACAGGAAGTTCTGCGAATCCAGCGTGAAGAACATGAGTGGCATGGATCACCTTTCCTCACCGTTTAGCCTCACCGTCGCCCCCTCTCAGCGTCTCCACCAAGCGTTAGAGCGGTTACAATTGTCCGTTCAAGGCCGACACGGGGGCAAACTGCAAACCGTTATGCCCCCAGTCCGACGAATTTGGGGGTCGATCCCTGGAAGCCCTTAAGTTCGGCCTGGCCTCGCCTTTCCAGGTCATTGAGCTGTAATGACACCGTGTATACCGGCAATCCCGTTTGGTCGGCCATTTCTCGAACCGATTGAGGGCCTTCTTTCAGAGTCTCCATCAAAAGCGCCTTCTGGTATTCATCCAACGCCGATTCTCTCAGCATATCGTGGTAGCCTTCAATCGTCAGTTTGTCCCCATAGACATTTCCCCGCTCGGTAAGGTGACGCTCCATGCCAGTCAACCAGCGCATTCGCGGCGACTTTAACGTACGCTCAAGCGCCCCCAGTTGCAGATTATGTTCTGCCGGATCAAAGCATCCCAACTCTCTGGTTCTGTTAGTCAACTCTCTCACGGTATCGGCGAAAAGCTGACCTTCGGCTGCACTTACAAAGCGCAAGCCGGTGCGCTTTCGTCCGATTCCCGAAAGGTCCATCAATTCTTCCAGCACCTGCATTCTTTTGGACGCATAAAGGTTTCCGTCCAAATAATGACAATCCCCGATATGGCAGCCGAACATAAATACGGCATCATAGCCGCTCTTCAGCCCTTCGATGATGTAAGAGGGATCTACGCGGCCCGAGCACATGGTGCGCATCACCCGGATATTCGGCGGATACTGAAAACGAGAGACACCTGCCAGATCGGCGCCGGCATAGCTGCACCAGTTACACAGAAATGCGAGGATCTTGGGTTCGAACTCACTCATGGCTGCTCTCCTTGGTAATATTAAAGTGACGGTCTATTGTATATTCAGGTGGGATCACAAAGAACAAACGTGCTGCGCTCGATGAAAATATCCGGGAAAGACCGTGCAATCCCGCGGCAGGGGAGAGAAGCGGCGGAGCCACGCCGCATCCGGAGCCAGCGGATTTATATCTTTAACCTTCCACGAGATGCACGCACTCTTTCCCGGTGCTCGACCCGCCCGTCGCGGAGCAGGATGAAGCCGCATTTGTCGGGAATATCTATTTATTAAATATCCATATCTTCTTCAGGATTGAATCCGAGCCGTTCCCATTGAGCTTCCGCTTCTGCCTCTGCTTTGGCGATCTCTTCTTCGCTCCACGGTTCAATGACAAGGCTGTCGGCTACCAACTCCCAGATGTATTTCACCTCGTAGTTGCAGTCTTCATAGAATTTCGGAAGCCTTTTCATGATCTGGTCGCGGCAATTGGAGCAACCGACGACCACCACGTCGGCGCCGCTGTCCTTGATCTGTCTCACCTTAAACCGGCCGTGATAGGCGGATTCTTTCTCATAAGGCGCAGGCCAGTTTCCCCCGCCCGCACCACAGCAATAGTTATTGCCTCGGTTCGGCTCGAAATCCACAAATTCATCAACACACTGTTGAATGATCCAACGGGGTTCATCATAGTAGCCATACCCGAAGTTGCGCTCCAGCTCGCGGCCGTGTTTACACGAGTCGTGCCAGGTAAAAACCTTGCCGGCGTGGACGCTCTTGTCCAGCTTGATGCGCCCCTTCTCGATGATTTCTTTAAGATATTCATAGAGGTAGATATGGTTGATCGTGTTGTTGGGGTCTTCCAGCACGCACTCCTTCATACCTTTGCGGCATCCGTACGAGCCGCCGCCGCAGTCCGGCATGATCATGCGGTCGATATGGTGTTGTTTCATGAAATCAATCTTGCGTTTTGCCAGAATCCTTGTAGCTTCGGCGTTTCCTGTGAACAGTCCCCAGTCGACGGCTTCCCAGTTCTCCGAAGGGATGGTCCAGTTTTCCCTCGCGGCATAAAAGATCTTCCACCACCAGATCATGTCGTCATTATCGGAAAAAACCTCTTTGGAATTGGGGAAAAACAGAATGGAGGCATCGTCTTTGTCGATGGGAACATAGAATCCCGGGCATTCCTCCTCAGCCAGTTCTTGGCCCATATCGTACATCAGGAAAAAGTAATCTTTTTTGGGGATAGCCATGTTGTTGCCGGTATTGAGGACGTTTTCCACCCCTTTGTGCAGGATGCCGGGCACTTGATTGCGCGGTCGCAGGCTCTTCATATGCCCCATGATGCCCACAATATCGATGTTCATCGGGCATCCATGCACACAGCGGCCACAGCCGGTGCAAAGCCAGGGAAATTTCGATTCCACTACTTCGTCAACCATGCCGAATGCCAACATGCGCAGAGTCTTGCGCGTGTCCCATCCCTCCATACCCGGCGTTCCCGTGATAGGGCAGCCATTGGTGCATGTACCGCAGGTCAAACAAAGATTTAGATCGAATTTATCGAGGTATTTCTTTACGTCATCAGGAAGCTTGTGTTTTTGTATAGCTTCTTGCATGGTTCCATCCTTTCAGGGGTTGAATGTTTTAGTCTTTTCACCGAGGGCCTTCCGGCAGAAGCACTTCCTCCCCAAGAAAACTGAACGGCGATTTGGTGCCACTGAGTCCCGGTTTATACTCAAAGATGCGTTCAACCAGGCTGTTCACCTCTTTGTACAGAGATCTTAAAGGGATTCGAGCCGGGCAGACTTCTTCGCACATGCCGCAGTCAATGCATCGTCCTCCCATATGGACCGCTCTCACCAAATGGAACGAAGTATCGGGTGGCAGCTTCTGTGGAGGAGTCACCGCCGGGTGCTCCAAACTGCACTCGGTACAGAAGCAAACCGGGCATACATCTCTGCAGCCGTAGCATTTGATGCAGCGGTTGAGGTGCTCAAGCCACCAGTTTAACCGGGATTCACCATTCATATTTTCAAGCTCTTCGACTTTTTTACTGCGGGCTACGGGCTCGGCGGGGTCACCGTAATCGAGTTGATCCGGATAAGGCTTCCAGCATTCGCAGTAGTCGGCGAGACTTTGACTGCAAGCTTGGCCAAGGACTTTCACTTTGGCCGGATCCAGCTGGTTCCATTTGAACAGTTCGGCGAGGGCTCGCTCCTCACATCCCCGCAACAGAATGCCGTAAGTTTTTTCAGGATTTTCTCTTGCATGGGCCAACAAAAGCTTGAGAATTGGATACCGAGCGTGTGTGTAGGTCCAAGGCGCAAGTTCATCCATATCCTGCCGGGTAAAAAGTTTCGGAAAAGGAAAACCATAATTTATGGCATATGCAAAGAAGCCATCGACCTGGCGTTCTTCCAAGAGCTTCCGTATTTTTGAATTCATGGATTGCACCCTGCAATTCAAAGGTTCTCAAATTTAGAATAGCTAGCTACTTGCCATCTGGAAACGCCCTCTCCCTTGAGGGTGAGGGTGCAAGAGTTTGAAATCACACCCCCTCACCTAGCCTCTCCCCCTCAAGGGAGAGAGGAACTGTGGGTTTCTGGATGGAAACTAGCTGCTTGCCACGCGCCGAGGGACGGCTTCCAAAGACGGCGCACGACCCAGTTTGCGAATTTTTTCGGTAAAATCTCTCACCACCTCCGCAAACTTGATTCCTTCTGCCGCTGAAATCCACTCCAGGCGAAGACGATCGGGTTCGTATCCCGCAAATTTCAGCAGCCCTTCCACAAAACTCAGCCTTTTGAGGGTCATGTAGTTGCCTTTGATGTAGTGACAGTCTCCAATATGGCAACCCGCCACCAGAACCCCATCCGCTCCTTTATTGAACGCGTGAATGATATGATGCGGCGAGACGGTCCCGGTGCACATCACGCGCACGACGCGAATGTTGGACGGATATTGCAGGCGGCTCACACCTGCCAGATCGGCGCCGGCATAGCTGCACCAGTTACACAGAAAAGCCAGAATTTTCGGTTCGAATTTTTTTCCTTGCATTTGGGCTACCTCGCGTTTTCCCAAATCAGACGATTCGATCTGCTTATTCTCAGGAGTCAATCACCAAGTCCCCTACCATACCGAAATTATTACTTTTAGCATCACCATCCAACCAGTGCTTCGTCAATTTGGGTGTAGAGTTGTTCATGACTAAATCCCAACAGGCAAATTGCTTCCGATGGACATGTCGCCGAACAGGTCCCGCAGCCTTTGCAAAGTGCCTGATTGACGTCGCAACACGCTTCCTGTTCGAGGTACGAAATGGCCCCGAACGGGCAGCATTCCACGCAAGCCTGGCAACCCGAGCACATGTCCTTATCGATCACAGCGGCTACACCACCGGCCATGATGTAATCTTTAGCCAGAACAGTGGAAGCTCTTGAGGCCGCAGCCTTGGCCTGGGCGATGCACTCTTCGGTCGGTTTGGGCCAGTGCACCAGCCCCGCCACATAGACACCATCCGTCGCAAAATCGACCGGTCGAAGCTTCATGTGCGCCTCCAGAAAAAAACCTTCCTGATTGCGCGGAACTTTGAACATCTTAGCCAGAGCCTCAGTTTCAAGAGGCATGATGGCACTCGCCAATGTCACAATATCTGCATCCAGCGCAACGTTTCGCTGCAGGATCGGATCGAAAACCGTCACCTTAACTCGATCTCCGTCCACTTCCACATTCGGCTTTCGGTCCGGGTCGAACCGAATGAAGATGATTCCCTTCTCGCGTGCTTCCTTGTAGAGATACTCCCGCATGCCGTAGGTTCGGATATCCCGATAGAGCACATAAATATCCATGGCTGCATTCAGCTCTTTTAAACGCAGTGCATTCTCGATAGAGTGTGTGCAACAGACACGACTGCAGTAAGGCCGTTCGGGCTCTCTTGAACCCACACACTGAATGAAAACGGCGCACTCAGCCGAAGCCACAGCAGGATTCTGCTCTTTTATTGCCCCGTCCAGGTCTAAATTCAGAAAAACACGATCGCTCTTCCCGTAACCGTATTCGTCCGGCTTATGAGAATGGGCACCGGTTGCGATGATGGCTATTCCATGCTGCACTTCCTCAGACCTACCGGCTACCTCCAAAGTGGTGTAAAAATTGCCGACAAAGCCTTTGACCTCTTTCACCTCTGCATTCAGCCGGACGGTAATATTGGGATGGCTCTCCACCTGCCCGATCAGCTCTTCCAGATAGGGTGCGATAGGCTCCCCTGTCCAGCTGCTCAAAAGTTTTGCCGCATGGCCTCCGAGAGCATCCTTATGTTCCACAATTGTCACCGGATAACCCTGTCTTGCCAGCGTTAATGCCGCTTCCATACCGGCAACCCCTCCGCCTATTACCAAGCCGCTTTTGTTGACATTCAGCTTTTGCTCGGCCAGGGGCTGCTGCAGGGCGACTTTAGCCGCAGCCATGCGTACCAGGTCCTTCGCCTTCTCGGTAGCGGCCTCGGGTTCTTTCTGATGCACCCAGGAATTCTGGTCGCGAATGTTGGCCAGCTCGAATAGATATTTATTGAGTCCCGCCTCTTTTATAGTCTGTTGGAACAAAGGCTCATGCGTCCGGGGGGAACACGACGCAACCACGATGCGATTGAGCTTGTGGTCGCGAATGACTTCTTTCATCTTATCCTGGGTGTCCTGAGAGCAGGTAAAAAGGTTTTCTTCAACATAAGCGACATAAGGAAGGGTTTTCGCGTATTCTTTGACTGCAGGAACATCCACAATGGCACCGATATTGATCCCGCAATGACAAACGAATAACCCGATGCGCGGTTCCTCCGAAGCCACGTCGATTTCTTCCAATTCGGCAGGTTCCTTGGCGACAGTACCTCGGACCGGAGCCAGCAGAGATGAGCTCTCGGCTGCCGCAGCCGATGCCTCCATTACCGACTGAGGAATATCTTTAGGACCCTGGAAAGAGCCGCAAACAAATATACCGGGCTTGCTGGAACTTATCGGTGCAAAGGGTGAGGTGCGCGCAAAATGTCCCTCATTGACTTCAAGATCCAAAATCCGGGCCAGTTCAATCACCTCAGGAGAAATTTCCAGACCCACCGAAAGCACGATCAGGTCGAATTCTTCTTCACGATAACTGCCGTCATCGGTGGCATAAATGACGCGCAGCTTGTCCGACCCCTGAATTCTCTCCACAGAATGAACCCGCGATCGGATAAAGCGGACTCCGTGTTCTTCCTGAGCCCGCATGTAATACTTCTCAAAATCCTTGCCCGAGGTCCTCATATCCATGAAGAAGATGCTCGCATCGAGTGGATTGTGGCTGTGCTCCTTCGCAATCACCGCCTCTTTGATGGCGTACATGCAGCAAACCGCCGAGCAGTAGCCGTTGTCGCAGTGATGAATGTCCCGCGACCCCACACACTGAAACCATGCTATACGTGCCGGTTCTTTTCCGTCCGAAGGTCTTACCAGGTGTCCTTGAGTGG
Source organism: uncultured delta proteobacterium (assembly GCA_963781715.1). Lineage (GTDB taxonomy): Bacteria > Desulfobacterota > Syntrophobacteria > Syntrophobacterales > Syntrophobacteraceae > Desulfoferrobacter. The sequence goes on along the minus strand of CAWAGW010000010.1, from coordinate 130,177 downwards.
GACCCGATGGCGATAGAATTCTCTCGAACTCCATCGAAGTCACGACGTTGGGGAAGTGAGCATAGTTATAGGTATCAAAGTCTTTGGGATTGAACGGTTTGAACCCGGGAGCGAGTATGATACTTCCCACATTCAGGGACACTTCTCTGTCCACGTCGTCAAAGTTGACGGCATTGGTCGGGCAGAATTTCTCACAGGCCCTGCATTTGCCCTTTTCGAAATAGATGCAGTGGTCCCTGTCAATCACATATTTGAGAGGAACCGCTTGTGGATATTTGACATACGCCGCTTTGCGCTTGCTCAAACCGTAATTGTAGTCGTCGGCAACCTTGCGCGGACATTTCTCTGCGCAGGTGCCGCAGGCGATGCATTTTTCCATGTCGATATAACGCGCCCTTTGCAGGAGCTTGACCTGGAAGTTGCCGGCTTCTCCTTCAACGCTTTTCACATCGGCCATCGTAAGGATTTTGATATTCGGGTGACGACCACATTCCACCAGTTTCGGGGATAAAATACACATGGAACAGTCGTTGGTTGGAAAAGTCTTGTCCAGGGCGCTCATCACACCGCCGATGGCTTCGCTCTTCTCCACCAGGTAGACATAATAGCCGGTATCGGCCAGATCTAGAGCGGCCTGCACACCTGCAATACCACCGCCAACGACCATGGCTGCCCCGATTAGTTTATTGGAATTAGCTGACATACTCATATTGTTCCTCTTGTCTGAACAACCATTACGGTCGAACCACGAAGCGCACGAAGAAACACGAAATAAAACACAAGAAAGTCAACGAATATCTCTTCGTGATCTTCGTGTCCTTCGTGGTTGAAATGAAATGCAGCGAGATATCCAAACCTTCCAACATTCCTCACTGACTCAGAAACTCGTGCATGGCCACCGCGGCGGCCCTCCCCTCCCCCATGGCACTGATAACCGTGGCACCTCCCGATACGATATCGCCCCCTGCCCACACTCGAGCTTTGGACGTTTTGCCACGCTTGTCGGCTATCACGGTGCCCCATTTGGATGTCTCCAAATCGGGGGTAGTTGACGAAATCAAAGGATTCGGGGAGGTACCCAGGGAAACCGCCACAGTGTCGACCTCCATGGTGTATTCACTGCCCTCGATGGGGACAGGGCGTCTACGACCACTTGCGTCGGGCTCGCCCAATTTCATGCGCAGGAGCTCCATTGCGGCCACATTGCTTCGGCCGTCGCTGACAAACGCCGTCGGAGCACAGAGGAAGTGAAAGTGGATGCCTTCTTCCTCGGCATTTTCCACTTCTTCCAAGCGGGCGGGCATCTCCTGCCGCGTGCGGCGATAAATAACGTTGACTTCCTGCGCCCCCAATCGGACAGCACAACGCGCCGAATCCATCGCAACATTCCCGCCACCGATCACGGCTACTCTTTTCCCCATCTTGATGGGCGTAGCATAATCCGGATAGAGGTACGCCTTCATCAGGTTGGTGCGGGTCAAAAACTCGTTGGCCGAGTAGACCATGTTGAGGTTTTCTCCCGGAACTCTGAGGAACATTGGCAGACCGGCTCCCGTTGCCAAATACACCGCGTCGTATTTGCTGTTCAGAAGCTCATCTAGACTGTAGTTGATGCCGATGACCGTATTGAGGAATAGCTCCACACCGAGCGATTTGACATACCCTACTTCGCGCTGCACGATTTCCTTGGGAAGTCGGAATTCCGGTATCCCATACATCAAGACGCCGCCCGCCACGTGGAGCGCCTCGAACATGGTCACCCGATGCCCCAAGATCGCCAGATCCGAAGCTACGGTAAGGCCTGACGGCCCGGTTCCGACAACTGCCACCCGCTTGCCTGTGGAAGGTGCGATCTCCGGTATACCGGTCGCCCCTTCCAAGCGTTCCCAATCGGCAATAAAGCGCTCCAGCCGCCCGATGGCAATGGCGCCTCCCTTTTTGTTCAACGTGCAGGCGTTTTCACACTGCAACTCCTGCGGGCATACACGTCCGCAGATACCGGGAAGAGAAGTTTTCCTCTTAAGAACCTTTGCGGCCGCTTCCACGTCCCCTTGCTGCAAATGTTTGATAAAATCCGGAATATCAATATTGACGGGGCAACCCTGCTGACAGTTGCGTTTTTTGCACTGAATGCATCGGCTGGCCTCATATTTCGCCATTTCGAAATCGTACCCGGTTGCAACTTCGTCAAAATTACGCCGCCGCTGTTCAGGTGTCTGTTTGGGCATTTCCAGCCGATTCAGATTGATCTTCACCTTCTTCCGCCCAGGTTCTTTCGCAGGCCTACTGGTTTCTCTCTCGTCACTCATCATTCGACTCTCTTTACTCTTTCACTGCTCACTGTTGACCGCTCGCTGACTCACCACTGGGAGCATCCACGACACTGGAAACCTTGTTGGAAGATGCTTTCATCGGCGTAGGTGCAGCGCCTCGCCATGAGCACATCCCATCCGTCCACCTCGTGACCGTCGAATTCGGGGCCATGCACGCAGGCAAATCGGTTTGCGCCCTTGACACTAAGACGACAGGCGCCGCACATTCCGGTACCGTCCACCATGAGCGGCGTTAAATGCACCATGGTCCTGATTCCGTAAGGCTTAGTCATTTCGCTCACAATCCGCATCAGGCAGATCGAGCCCATCAGAATCACTCGATCGATCGGACTTTGTGGCAGGCCGGCCAGCATTCTTCTGAGAGGCCCAGTAGCGCTGGTAGTACTCTCCTCCCCATCATTGCCGACGGCAAGGATCAAGCGGTCGCTGAACTTATCCAGTTCCGCCTGCCCGAAGATTCGCGCACGATCGGGAGCCTGCAAAATAGTCGTGATGCGATTCTGTTTCTCCTTAAGCGCCGCCAGGATGGGCACGATGGCCGCCACACCGTATCCGCTTGCTATCGTCACCACCTGCCCATAGGAATCGACTTCAGAAGGTCGTCCGAGAGGGCCCACAAAATGAGCAAGTTGATCTCCTTTTTTGAGACCAGCCAACTGGCGAGTGGTCCTGCCAACAGCCACATAGACAAAATCGACCGTTCCCGATTCGGTTTCCCAGCCGCTGATGGTAAATGGAACCCGCTCGCCCTCTGCATCAACGATCAGAATGATGAATTGCCCGGGTTGACACTTTTCGGCGACAAGAGGAGCTTCAATACGCATCCGATAGACATTCGGCGCCAAATTCTCATTTGCAACAATGGGGAACATGTGACCCTCTTTCCTGGCGAAAGATTCTTAATCAAACCGCAGAAGACGCTGAGAGCGCAGAGATTCCAAAAATCTTCAGATTATTCTTTTGCATTCTTACTCAGCGATCTCCGCGCACTCTGCGTTTAGCAATCAGCTTTTCTGTTCTGCGCTTTCCACCCGTGCGGCCAAAACTCCGCCGCTCGAATATTCAACGTTCAACAACGACTTTATGTTTTTCGAAGGAACCGCTACAAACTTTGCAGGCAGCAGTTCATTGATCGCCACTTGCCCTTGACATTCGCCCGCGCCCGTAACCACTCGAATCCGTTCACCAGGGCTGAAACCGGCACCGAAAAGATCGGCGGGATTCATTTCTATTTTTCCGTTGCTCTGAGACAAACCCTGGACCTCCGGGGCTAAAACCGGTCCCTCAAAGAATGGCATCAAGCTCTCCTTACTGAGCAATGCAAAAGGGAACTCAGCATCTGTTCCCTCTTCATGGAACTCCGGCGAGCCCGGTTTCCATCCGCGCCATTCGGCTTGGTAGTCCACGAACAAAGTGGGAGTACCGGCATGATCTCTATTCGGGCAGGGCCACTGAACAAACTTGCGATCCGGCGTAACACCACCGTAAACAGCGGCTTCTTGACCAATCTCGTTTAAAACAGCTTGCGCATCTTCATAGTCGAAACCATCGGCGCCGATACGCTTGGCTAGTTCCCGCAAGACCGGCAGAACGGATCTGGCTTCGCCGGGTGGAGTAAGAACGGGTTCAAACGATTGCACCATGCGTTCTGCGTTGGTGAGAGTGCCGCTCTTTTCAGCAGTAGCGGCCATGGGCAGGATCACATCAGCCTTGAACTTTGGCTCGCGGACATCGTGGATGACCACGAATTCGAGCTTCTCAATATGGGGGCGAAGGGCCTCTAACGAATCGCTTTCCAGGTTTTCCATGGCCACATACAGCGCCTTGACTCTACCCGAACCCAGTTGCTCCAGAATGTTCGTCGGCGCTGAACTGCCGCTTTTCGCCACCTGACCCGGCAACAAGTGCGAAACCATTCCCATGTCCCAGGCTCCCTGCAGGTTTCCATTGCCGTAAAGCGGCATCATTCCGCCCCCCGGTTTTCCCAACCCCGCTTTGATCCGAGCGAGGGTTATGAGACCCTGCATGACCTCCGGCGCTCCAGGCGCCTGGATTAATCCGAGCCCATAGAGAACGTTTATGCTCGCAGCTTCACCGATGATGCAGGCCGCTTCCGCCAAAGTCTCGGCATGAACTCCGGTCGCTTTGGAAACATAATCCAGGTGATAGGGCTTGAGATTCTTTTTCAGATCCTCGATGGCATAAGAATATTGGCCGGCAAAATGAGAGTCGATGCTCTGTTCATCCAGCAGAATCTTCACCATTCCGGCAACCAGGGCCAGTTCAGAACCTGGATAATACTTCAAGTGCATATCCGCGTAGCGAGCAATTGCGACTTCGCACGGATTGGCGACAACCAGTCGGGCACCCTCCAGCACAGCACTGCGAATTCGAGTTCCCGCTATGGGGTGGCTTGCCGCCGGATTGAGGCCTATGGCGAAAATGCATCCTGCTTCACCGAGATCTGCCAGGCTGCTGGTTGCTCCGACCATTCCCAAATTGTAGCGCAGGACCTCCGAACACTCCATGTGGCCGGGAGGCGCGATGCATCCGACCACATCGGTTTTCAGCACCGAGCGGGCAAACTTCTGCAACAGATACAGTTCTTCGTTGCTGCCGCGTGCGTCGCTCAGTACCGCAACTTCACCAGGTCCATAATTGCTGAACTTACTCACGACAACATCGAGCGCTTCGTCCCAAGTCGCCTCCCGGAATCCGCCCTCTTCAAGAATCTTGGGTACCCTTAAGCGGTCCGCTCTCTTAAGATAGCTCTTCAACAAGAATCGGCCCTGAACACATGCCTGCCCACCATTTGCAGGACCGGTTGGATGAGGTTTCAGCTGAATGATATCTTCCGCTTCACTCAATTCGAGCACCATCTGACAGCCGGCGCTGCAGATGGGACATAAAGTCGACTTCCACCGGCGGGGCATCTCTTTGCGGTAAAGATTGACGACGATGTCGGTGAGATTCTCACAGACTTTGAGCATTTCTTCCCGGGCAGTGCCTTGGTACGGTTCCAGCCTTTCGCGCAGTGCGCCTACCGGGCAGACGTCAACACAGGCACCGCAAAACTGGCAACCCACCGCTTCCAGCGGACGATCGAGCGGCGTGCTGACTTCCTGCCTGCCTTCGATCTCTCTGAAAACAATCGCTTTGGCTCCGCGAACTTCGTGGCAGACACGCACACATCGCCCGCAACGGACGCACAGCCCATAATCTCTTTCGAAATAGGCGCCCCCGTACTTTAGAGGAGGTCGTTTGCCGTTCACAGCCGAATACGGGAAATCGATGCCGATCGATGCGACCAACTGCTGCAGTTCGCAGGTTCCATCCCGAGGACACCCGAGACATTCGCGAGGATGGTCTTGCAGGATGAGGCGAAGCATCTCACGCCGAAACTCTTCCACTTTCGGCGTGGAAGTCTGCACTCGCATACCTTCTACTACCGGCGTGGAACAGGCGGCGGGAAGACCTCGATAGCCCTCGATCTCTACGGCGCAAAGTCGGCAGGAACCGCTTGCCTTGACAACCGGGTGGTAGCAAAGGCGAGGAATGACGATGCCCGATTGTTCCGCCGCCTCGAGAATGGTCTGATCCGACTTCGCTTCCACTTCCTTATTGTTGATCCAGAACCAAATACTATCCATTGTTTCCTCTAAAGTTTCGATGATTTTTCTTTCCCAACCTTAACTCTCATCTGGTCGATGGCCTCAGGAGCGTATCTTCGTACGAGAGCCGCCCGATCGATACCCTTGGTTCGCGCATCTTCCTCGAAGCAGGGGTGCAACTGGGTCGGGGCCGGTGTTTCAAGCAACGAAGCATACTCATACGAGGCTGGATCCATCACCACCTCGATAAGGGACTTGTCGCCTTTGGGAATGGTTTCCAACCAGCCCAGGCGCCGCATACACTCAAAGCGGGCCTGATCCGTTATGAAAAAATACACATTGAGGAGGGTCGACAGCCTTTCAAACGGCTGTGCTTCAAAGTCGTATCCGCTGCCCAACCGCTGCGAATTCATAATCAAATCATAAAAACTGTGCTTGCTGGCAGGACTCTCCTCGCAAAAAAACAAAACAACCTCATCCGGCAGATCAGCCCACTCGGTGTGTTCGTCAAATCGGGTAATCGATGCAAACAGCCGCTTCCATTCGCCAAAGCTTCTGTCGGCCGCTTTTTTATTTTTGTGCGATGCAAAACTAATCAGTTTGGCCATGTGCCCTTCTCAATAGATTGCCTATGGGAACTATTTCACGGCTTCCTTCGCGGCACCCACCTGCTTGCCCCTCAGGCCCGGGCCGAGCTTTCTGATGCGCTCGGTGAAATCCCGACAACATTGCGCGAATTGAGGTCCCATCGCCGATGAGTTGTAATACATCTCGACTCTTTCAGGATTAATGCCGATTTTCCCCAGCAAATCTTTAACGAAGGCCACTCGTTTTGTTGCCCGATAGTTGCCGGCCTGGTAATGGCAGTCGCCCAGCAAACACCCCGAGACGAAGACACCGTCCGCACCGTGCTCCAATGCAGAGAGTAGGTAGAGGGTGTCGACTCGACCCGTGCAGGGCACCTTAACGATGCGCACATTGGTCGGGTACTGCAGCCGCATGGAACCCGCCAGATCTGCTGCGGCGTATGAACACCACTGACAACAATAGCAAACTATGATCGGTTCAAATTGATCTTGCATAATCCATCCCCCAAAAAGGGTTCTAAACAAGCACACGACTTAAAGCATTCTGCATTCAGAGCTGCCCCGCAAAAGTTCATACTCTTTAAGAGCCTATAGAACCTCTGTTGGTTCCTGTCTGGCATCTCCACGTGCTCTGCGGTGAATGCTCCAGCAAGGCATTTGGGCTGGACGGAAAGGGGATCTTACCGGAAAAACTGGCTGGGAAATCGGGAGCTTTCGGCCTGCCCGGTGCCTACCTCACACGGGTAGATTTGACAGCGCCTCAGGTAAAGCCGAGAAATGTATGCATGAATGAACTCCTGGTAATGGTTGTTATCACCACAGAGTGTGATTTATCGCAAAAATACCTATTTGTCTAATAGGAATTATCAATATATGCTTCACTCAATTATGTATAAGTTCCTATAACTAGCCCACAGTGAAAAGACCTCATGCTCTGAAACTTTAAGGAATCCGTAAGATAACTTCTAGCAAACAGCATCAAAACGCGTTGTAGATAAGTTGCTGAAAAAGCTTTGCATCCTGCAGATGTTGCCGGTTCATCTGCTGCACGATGCGCCCTTCCCGAATGACGAAAAGGCGGTCGGCTAGCCTTCTGGCCTGGCTCAAGCTGTGCGACACAGCCACCACGGTGTAGCGATCTCTCAAGCCTAAAAGCAGTTGCTCGATCTTGTCCGTGGCTCTGAAATCTAATGATGCGGTGGGTTCATCCACCAGCAGAGCCTGAGGTTCAAGGGCCAGGGTGCGCGCAAGGCACAGGCGCTGCTGCTGGCCGCCGGAAAGGGTCGCGGCATCTTGCGCAAGCCGGTCTTTCACCTCCTCCCACAAACCCACCTGCTGCAGGGCACATTCCATCCGCTCATTCAATTCGGCGCCCCGCAGGCCAAGGGTCACTTTGAGCGGCATCGTCATGTTTTTTCTGACGGAAAACGGCAACACAGTGGGAGTTTGAAAGACCATTCCCACTCGCCTCCTCAGCTCCGGAAGGGAGATCGAGCCTTCCTCATAGACATCCAGGTACTGATCATCGAAGCGAATTTGGACCGCACCGTTGGTGCGACAACCGGTAAAGAACTCATTCAGGCGATTCACGGACCTAAGAAGAGTTGATTTCCCGGAGCCAGAAGGCCCCACGATCACGGTGAGCTCCCGTGGGAGTACTGATAGGTTGATTGCGTTCAAGGCAATCTTTCCGGAAAACTCGACCGACAAGCGTTTAATGGTGATGCTGGGTCCTGCTAACCTGTTTTCCATCGTTTTTCGAAGCGTCTCTGCAGTATGAAAGCAATCAAGAAAAGGGTTCCCGTCAGAGCCAAAAGTACCAGCGCCGTAGCAAACCCCTGGTTCAATTGCTGCGTGGTCTGGTGCTCCGCCGCCAGATAATAGATGCGAAAAGGCAGCGCTTCAAACTTGTCACACAAGCTCCGTGGTATGCCCGCCTGGGCCACGACACCGGTCAGAAGAATCACAGCGGTGTCTTCAGCCGCACGCCCCATAGCAAGGATGACCCCGCTGAGTATGCCCCGGCTGGCGACCGGCAGCAAAACATGCCGAATGGTTTGCAGCTGAGACAGACCGGTTGCCGGGCCAAGCAGGCGGAGATGCTGCGGTACGGATTCAAGCGCTGTCTGCGTTGTGCGGATCACGTAGGGAAGGACAAGCAAGGCAATGCAAAATGCTGCCACCAAAAGTCCCGTTCTAGCCTCCGGTGCTATGGTCTTGCGCAGTAATAGGATCAACGCAAAGCCGAACAGCCCCATGACGATGGATGGAGTTCCCGCCAGCAGGTCTATAGCGAAACCCAAAAACGACCGGAACCGTTTCGAGGCATATTCACTTAAATATACACCACTGGCTACGCCCATCGGTATCGAAATGACCGATGACAGTGCAACCAGGGAGAAGGTTCCTGTGATCGCCGGCCAGATGCCCCCAAAAATAGGGGCGCGACCGGTTATCGCATCAAACCACGGAGCGTCGCCAAAGAAGAGTTTTGCATCGATGCTTGCATACCCGCGCCGTAGCAAAAATCCCATAAGCACCACAGCAGCCAGAACTACAATTATTCCGGAAAGCCAGGCGAAGCCGGTCAGCAGTCGGTCACAGATGTTCTTCATAGGCCTTTCGTTCATCGCTCTTGAAAAATCCACGAATGACAATATTGATCGCGCCCATTAGCAAAAACAGGATCAGTCCGGCTGCAAAAACAGACTGGTAGGCCATACTCTGGCTGTCTGTCGCCAATACCAGCGCGATGTGGGCCGTAAGGGTGCGGATGGAAGTGAACAACGAATCCGGAAATTGCGGGGCGTTACCGGCCAGCATAAGAGCAATCAGGGTGTCTCCGACCGCCCTCCCAAAACCCAGGATGGCAGACATCAGCAGCCCTTGGGAAGTAGCCGGAATTAGAATATGTCGGACCTGCTGGATGCGAGTCAATCCCATCGCTTCAGAGGCCAACTTAAGCTTTTGATCGATTCGCTCGAGCCCGGCATGAAAAACTAACGCTATGGTAGGTAAAATGAGAAGACTCAAAGTGATCGCGGCCGTCAGAAGAGTAAAACCCGTTCCCGCATCAAGCCAGTCCCGAACCCTGGGAACCAGCAAAAAGACGGAAACGAATCCATAGATGACGGTAGGAATCCCCGTCATAAAATGGATAAGTGCAGTGAGGAAGCGGGCTACTGCGGTTGGCGCTAAGGAGTGAGCAAGAAAACAAATCCCGATTGCTGTTGGAAAGGCAAGCACCAGTGCCAGTAGTGCAAGACAAAAGGAGCCCGCACACATTGGCAGAATACCGTATCTGCCGCTAAAAGGCCTCCACTGCCAGGAGAACACCTCGCCGAGCCCTCCGGATGTGAACAAAGGAAGACAGAAGTAGACCAGCAATAAAAGAATGGAAACGATCGTCACCGCAGAAATTCCGGTGGCGATCAAAAATGTGCGCTCGATCCAGATCTCAGGAACCTGGCTGGAGTGGAAACGGCGCTCGCGGTCGGTTTGCATCTCTACTGGAGAGGGATATAGCCGTGCTGTTCTATGATCTTCGCCCCTTCCGGACTTAAGATATAGTCAATGAAAACCAGAACCAGCTTGGAAGGATCTCCTTTGGTGTTCATATAGAGCTTTCGGACGACTGGATAGGTGCCGTTCATGGCATTTTCTTGAGAAGCTGCAACGCCACCGAGACTTACAGCTTTTACGCTCTCGTCAACGTGCCCGATGCTAATATAACCTATGGCATCCGGGTCCTGAGCCACGGCAACCTTCATGGCTCCATTCGATGGGACGATATTTGCCGATGTGGCTACCGGTCCCTTGTTGAGCAGTTTATTCCAAAAAACCTCACGGGTTCCACTCGCTTCATCCCGACTGAAGATGTGAATAGGAGCATCTTTTCCTCCCACTTGCTTCCAGCTGGTGATCTTTCCAGCAAAGATATCTCTGATTTGCTCGGCGGAAAGGTCGGAAACTGAATTCTTGGGGTTGACTATGGTGGCTACCCCGTCCAAAGCAAACGGATACGATTTCAGGCCGTATTTCTGGACTTCCTCTGCAGAAACCGCTCGCCCGGTGTTGCCGATATCCGCCAGGCCTTCGCCCGCCTTCTGCACGCCGATCCCCGATCCACCCCCCTCAATTGTGATCCGCACTGCGGGATTGAATGTCATGATGTTCTTTGCGGCATCATTCACGACCGGTATGTGGGCCGTTCCCCCGGCAATGCTAATGGTCCCTTCAAGGCCCTTGAAGTTTTCCAGAGCGCCGCAGAACCCTTGATTTAGAGTTAGCAAGACGCTCAATATGAGCAGAGCCGGAACAAGCCATCGTCTATTGACCTTTTTCATGTTCACCTCCGATTGAACCAACTGATCATGCCGTTACGCAACATGGTCTAACGCAGCATTTTTCCTGCCAAAGAGCGCAGCTCCGAGCGCTCCAACCATATCCGGATTTTCAGGAACGATCACTTGACGTTCCAGTTGTTCATCGAGCAGTCGCCTGACACATGGGTTGTGCGCAACTCCGCCTGCAAATACCAGTGGGTGTTCGGCCCCGACCCGCCGAAGCATGGCCTGAGTACGTTGCACGATCGCCAAATGCAGTCCCATGGCGATGTTTTCCGGCGTCTCGCCCCGCGCCATAAGGGAAGTGGCTTCGCTCTCTGCGAACACGGTGCACATGTTGCTTATCTGGATTCGTTTGTCGGAGTTCAACGCAAATTCACCGAACGACTCCAACGGAATCTGCAGGGCCGTTGTCATGAACTCCAAGAACTTACCGGTTCCTGCCGCGCAGCGGTCGTTCATTTCAAACTTGGAGACTTTGCCGTTGCTCATAAGCGAGATGACTTTGGTGTCTTGGCCACCTATATCAAGAACCGTACGGACATCAGGAAAAAGATGACGGGCACCCAGCGCATACGCTTGAATTTCGGTGATTGTGGTGACATTCAACCCCCTGGCGCTGTCGGCAAATAACTTGCGCCCATAGCCCGTTGCCACGAAATGCCGAGTGTCCACGTCCTGCATCAGCTTTTTACATTGCCGGAGAGGGTCAAAAGTCGTAGGCACTTTCACTTGATGCACCGGATCAGTGCCGTTCAGCACCACCAGCTCAATGGAGCGCGACCCGATGTCAATTCCGGCGACATGTTCATTTTTCACTCTTATGCACCTTGATTACCTAACGCACCATCTCAACAAAGGCTTCCACCCTGGTCTTCAGCTGTTCAACGTCTTCCATGCTGTAGTCCGTCTCGATCGATAGCATTGGAATGTTCGCATCCTTGAGGGCCTTTTCGACTTTGAATGCTTCCATTGCATAGGGCTGACAGAAAGAAAGCCCGTAATGAATCACGCCATCTACTTTGAGGTCTTTTGCCATCGCCACAATGTGGTTGAGCCGCTCAGTATTGGGTGTGAAACAGGCACAATCGATCTTCATGTACCGATCCGCGAGAAGATCGATCAGCTGGTCCAAATTACCCTCTCGATCTTCCACTAGGTCCCTTATGTTGCGCATGCCGATGCACGATTCTTCCCCGATGATGACCGCACTGGATGATTCCACAATGTAGGGCAGTTTCCAATTGGGCACCGCCATGGGGCAGCCTGAGAGCATGAAGCGCGGGGTCTCTTTGGGGGCTATGCCGTCGCCAGCCTTTACCCGCCCCTCGATCTCATCACATAGCTTGGTGATGTTTTGGGTGAATCGAACGGGATCATCGTAGAAACTGATCTGATTGATCAACAAAACGTCACGCCCGGAGATGGGAACAGGGCTTGCCGCTCGCAGGCGATTGAGACGCTGCAGCACTTCTCGCCTTTTGTTGACGACACCGATTGCCTCGCGCAGCTTAGAGGCCGTGATGGAATTTCCCGTTACTTCTTCGATTTTGTCCTTAAAGCGAAGGATTTCGTATTTCCAAAGATCTCGGTCGCAGGCGTTTTTCATCTGTGGGATTTCCATGACATAGACAGGGGCATAATCGGCAAAAATTTCATACGCTTTCTTCTTACCATCACAGGTTGTTTCTCCCACCACCAGATCGCAGGATTCAATGTACGGACACAGCCTCGATAGTTTAAAGCCGACGAAAGATTTGATCAAAGCGCAGGTGTTTCTCGGCAGAATCTTTTCCGCCGACTCTTTGCCCGCTTCCGCTCCCGCGCACAGCCCAACCTGGATCGCATCGGCAGCCAGCACTATCTCTTCCGGAACGAACACACAGAAGGTGCCGATCACCTTTTTCCCCCGGGATTTGGCGTCTTGCAGCTCTCTGATGCGCAAACCGTGCACTTCTGACAGAACGAAGTCCATGTATTCCATGCCTTTGAGCCGCCCTTCCTGGCTCAAATAAATGTCTCCATAGAATTTGCCCAGGACCTCCAGCAAGCCAGCATGAGCATCGAGATCCAGGTTTAGTTTCTCCCACATGGCATCATAGGATTGTGTCATGATTATTCTCCGGGAAGATAAAATGAACTACAGCACTGCAGAAATAACCGTAAAAACGACGCCGTATTGTGCAGGCATTTGCCGCGGTTTTGTCGAATAGACATATTGTCGGTTATTTATGAATCCTTGTACGAGTCAGTATCTCACCTACATCAAGGCGAATAAAAACAAAATTAATAACTGTACTTTTGCATTTTTTGATACACACCACGAAGAGCAAGAAGAAATACGAAGAAAAAACAGAGGGTTAAATAAATTCCTCTTCGTGATCCTGGTGCCCGTCTTGGTTGCAATAAAATCAACATGTTACGAGAAAAATGCAAAACTCGAATTAATAAATAAATTGGAATAAGCAATATATCAAATCGGTAATTACGATGTATTTTTGACGGTTCATTGAGGAAAACAATGGGTAGCAATCCATGTTCAAAACACAGTCAAAACACCTGGTTCAAACCATTCGATTTGCTGTGCATAACCAAGCTTCTCTCCTGGAGGTACAGCCGATTGAAAGCCCTTGCCTGGTAGGATTTTTGAGTGACCGCATCTGTGCCACTTTTGTTGCTTGATGAAAAGCTCGCCAGTGAACAAATAATTGCTTTTCTTCATCGCCTCCCACGTGGCAATTTTGAGCTCAAGGATGATATTTTTCCGGTTTGCACAGTCGTGATGATAGCTTGGTAATTTAAGATCTTTTGACGGATGTCCTTGGAGTCCCGCTCGACGCTGGCGATGGTCTCGGTGCCCATATCCACTTCAAGAAAGAAAAGAAGAGTCTTTTTGTTTTCTGATTCGTCGAGTTTTATCGAGAAAATTCCATCCGGAATGAACTGAACTGAATAGATTCGTTTTGTCCGTCAGTCGACGGGACGTATATAAGTAATGGGTTATTATCCCTTGGTCGGGAGCTGTTGTTGCTCAAAGAGAGACAATGCACTGAGAGATTCTGGTTCACTCTTCCAATTTGTAACAGATGTATCCGAAACCAATTCACGAGAAGTTCGTGATCAACCGAAAGGGAGTCCATCTTCTTAAGAGTACTTTCAAGATCGTGATTCTTAATTGCACTTACTTCTTGCAGAAAGTTTATCCCCTTCTCAGTCGGGTTTATTAATTCTTCGGGCCGCCCACGAACGCGTCCGTATCCTCGTAGGTAGAGTAGTAATTAGGTCTTCATCCTTGAAGGCTCTCAGGCGTCTTCTCACAACTTGGCTGCTCCGACCACTGAGTGCTGTAAGTTGATTCACGTTTAGGAGATTGAAGTCAGCAATGAGGGTAAGAAGCTGCTCGTCGTTTTTTGCGACACCCATTTTGTGCACTCCCAAAAACTAGAAAAGACTTGATAGGGACGCGCAAAATCTGCCTCAAAGCGGAAACGGTTTGCTCGGGAAAACGCCCAATGTCCGATGGAATGAGTTTCGAAAGAGCGACTTTCCGAAGGCTCCGCTTATCTCCCCGACTACATGCTCACTAAATGATAATAACTTCAGGGTCTTCCGTGACAACTCCGAGCCCTATCACCTCAATGCGATCCGTGCAGTCTGCACACAGCGGATAAATCCTGAAACTGTCTTCCTCGGGATCCAGCACCCGGCCGACCCGCCTCTTCAACATCTGTAGCTGATCCGCATCAAGGATTGCTTCAAAAACAGAGAACTGCACCCTTTCCCCAAAATCCAGCAGGATCTTTGCGACCTGATTGCGGCGGCCGTCATCCCTTATGTCGTAACAGACGGTATAAAACATCTTCATTTACCTGCATCGTTTACATTGGAGTCCACTTCCTTTTCTCTCACTCACACAAGAAAACCGTTGCTCGAACGAACATTCCAGCTTTTCTAAATTCACCGATTCAATCGCCCGAAGGCTCTACTTATCGTTCCGACAATGCGGCTCGGAAACGTGGCTGGAGAGTTGAAGCCGAAGTCTCAATCGCCCGAAGGCTCTACTTATCGTTCCGACTTTTCAAAAAAGAGATTGCCAATAAATCACTTACTGACAAAGGTCTCAATCGCCCGAAGGCTCTACTTATCGTTCCGACAAAAGCTCAAAGAGCGGGTCAAGGGCTCGGATCTCTGGAGGTCTCAATCGCCCGAAGGCTCTACTTATCGTTCCGACATCGTTTCTCTTCTACGAATTGGAGGGACTTATGGCCAAGAGTCTCAATCGCCCGAAGGCTCTACTTATCGTTCCGACTTGATGAAAGCGGCAAGTTTGTCATCGTTAAGTTTCCTTAGTCTCAATCGCCCGAAGGCTCTACTTATCGTTCCGACTGTTTATAATCTGTTCTTTATGAACCTTGAAAATATTTTGTCTCAATCGCCCGAAGGCTCTACTTATCGTTCCGACGAACCGGAAGACGAAGAAACCGTTACCGTAACCATCGAGTCTCAATCGCCCGAAGGCTCTACTTATCGTTCCGACTACAGAATTACTGCTGTGATCAATGAGATCGAGGTTGAGCGGTCTCAATCGCCCGAAGGCTCTACTTATCGTTCCGACCATTTGGCAGCTGCCAACGGTAGCTCGATGAAAATGGCGTCTCAATCGCCCGAAGGCTCTACTTATCGTTCCGACTGATCGCCATGTCCGCCAAAGCAGCTGGAAACAATGAAAAGTCTCAATCGCCCGAAGGCTCTACTTATCGTTCCGACATAGGAGCTTCCTCCTGAACGAGGTCTTTCAACAATTGAGTCTCAATCGCCCGAAGGCTCTACTTATCGTTCCGACCATGATGGCAGCTTCGACCCTTCACTCAATCCATAGTCTCAATCGCCCGAAGGCTCTACTTATCGTTCCGACATCGCTCGGTTCGACAAGGGTCTTCGGGTCATTCGAAAGGTCTCAATCGCCCGAAGGCTCTACTTATCGTTCCGACTCTTTCAAAGACAAGGAGGAAGGACTATGACACTATGTGTCTCAATCGCCCGAAGGCTCTACTTATCGTTCCGACTAAGATTTATCATCGGGCAATTATATGCTGAGCTCAAGGAGTCTCAATCGCCCGAAGGCTCTACTTATCGTTCCGACCCAACACATATGGTGGTGGCCACAATCCTTTTTGGAATGGTCTCAATCGCCCGAAGGCTCTACTTATCGTTCCGACTGATCTCTGGCGGCAATGAATACACGGATGGTAACGTCCTGGTAGTCTCAATTGCCCGAAGGCTCTACTTATCGTTCCGACTTCAATGATCTCAGTAATGCCCATCGTGTTTTCTGGGAAGTCTCAATCGCCCGAAGGCTCTACTTATCGTTCCGACATTCTAATATGCATAAACTGCCAAGAGGCGCTGATCAGGTTTGAGTCTCAATCGCCCGAAGGCTCTACTTATCGTTCCGACCCAATGAAGCTGAAATCAACAACAATTTCCATGGCTCCTACTGTAGTCTCAATTGCCCGAAGGCTCTACTTATCGTTCCGACAAAAGCGGTGGCGGAAACCGAGGAAAGAATCAAGGAAAGTCTCAATCGCCCGAAGGCTCTACTTATCGTTCCGACCTTTCTGAGAAGCTGAAGGATGACAGAAACTATGCTGCGTCTCAATCGCCCGAAGGCTCTACTTATCGTTCCGACTAATTTTGTAAACGACTGTGTGGGGTGCGACAAATCGAGAAGTCTCAATCGCCCGAAGGCTCTACTTATCGTTCCGACAGCCTGCCAAGCGGCTCCAGCGGTAACCGTCCAAACGGTCTCAATCGCCCGAAGGCTCTACTTATCGTTCCGACTCAACCCGGAAATTCTTGGTCCGGCGATTTCGATGAATCAGTCTCAATCGCCCGAAGGCTCTACTTATCGTTCCGACCTACTTTTCAACACCGCTACCTACCGATTCAGGTCAGGTCGTCTCAATCGCCCGAAGGCTCTACTTATCGTTCCGACGGACGGCACGCTGCATCTCAAGATGTCCAAGGTGATCCGTCTCAATCGCCCGAAGGCTCTACTTATCGTTCCGACTCAGTTCACTACCCACACCGACAATAAAGGGCAACTTGCGTCTCAATCGCCCGAAGGCTCTACTTATCGTTCCGACCCCGTGCCCGCGAGACCAGATGTGACAAGGCTGCAAAACAGGGTTGGCGGTAACCTCACTTTTGCGACCATCTTTTCCACCTGCAACATGTGCATATCCATTTCCTAAACACTAAAAAACGATAATTTTCCCAATACTTATACAAAAACGGTAACCTCTACCAATTTTCTGTTTTTTCGCCATGTTCACTAATTAGCAATAATTTCAAACCATTATACTCAGCAACAACAAACTGTCGATCTTTCCAAAGCCGAATCGAAGTGTCCCGGAAAGCACAAAACACTCCCACCACTCATGCGAAGGCCCGAGCAGCTACCATGAGAATTCATACGGAATATAAACGTTTTTTGAATTCACTGCATCTCTCAAACGTTCGGCCTGCGTGCGAAACTGTTTACGGAACCAGGTTTGAGCATTCCCGTTTGGATCCGCCATCGGCCGCGTCACAAATCGTTCATATTCGACAAAATAACGTTTCCGGGGCTCGTCTTTCAAATAAAGCCCGCCGGAGCCAGTGTGCACAAAGAAATCTTCTTCATCAAAAATACGGTTGTTTATGAGAGCCAGTGTAAACCGGTCGACCAACGGACTTCGAAACTCCTCCAGCAGGTCGGAAGCCAAA
The DNA here is from genome assembly GCA_963781715.1 of uncultured delta proteobacterium. Classification (GTDB taxonomy): domain Bacteria; phylum Desulfobacterota; class Syntrophobacteria; order Syntrophobacterales; family Syntrophobacteraceae; genus Desulfoferrobacter. The sequence continues at coordinate 112,532 of CAWAGW010000010.1, read as the reverse complement.
GTAGCATGGCCGTAGGACGGCTGATGATAATAACCCAGATACGGATCGAAGCCGATGCCGTCCAGCAGGGAACCGATCTCGGTGTAAACCAGCGTATAACCGAAAGAAAGCAGCGCATTGACCGGGTCGGGCGAGGGGTGTCGCCTTCTGCCGTCAAAGTTCATGGCGCCCCGCACCATTTGCCTGAAAGCCTGAAAATAGGCCCGGCCCGCTGCTCCTTCCAGCCCCAGAAGGGAAGCTGAATCTTTTTTTACGTCGGTTTGGCACATTAACGTTTCGATTCGATCGGTTTCCTCGCCAATGTCAAGCTCGGGATGATTGTGTCGGAATTCCCGTAGGAATTGCAGACAGTTGCGCAACTTACCCGCCACCACCGATTTAGCAAAAGAGAGGACGAATTCCGGATCGAGGCTCTTTGCGTATTGTGCCTGCCGCAGGATTATATTTTTTGTGTTGGGGGAAGTCAGCTGCCCCAAAAGTTTTCCGCGGCGGCTCAAAATGGCCATCTCGATTCCCTGCTCGAACAGAAGCCGGAGCGCCTGGGTGGTGAACTGTACATTGCCAAAGATCAGCACTCCCTCAATTTTGCCGGCCGGAATATCGAGCAGCTTCTGATCGTCTTTTACCACCACAAGCCGCCGGCCCACTTTCCTGAGCACGGCGCCCTGTTCGGTGAGATAGAGAAAAGCCATATTTGCACCTCACGGCCACGATCGTTTTCCCGCCAGATACCCCTGCAGATCGAAGGGCGGCGGCATGTAGAGAATCCTCTTTTCTTTGGGAGGCTTATCAAAGGGCGCCAAAATGGAGTCTCCCATAAAAATCAATCCGAGATATTTGAAGCCCTTGTCGAAATCCGTAACACTGGTATCCTCCGCATCAAGGACCAAGTCCAGCTCGGCCAGCACTTCCTCGGTCACTTCCAGAGCCTCGTGAGCCTGTTCCAAAGTCTTGGCGAGCAAAATGAAATCGTCCGAATAGCGGACAATTTGAATCCCCTTGGCGAGCATGACTTCATCCAGATCGTCCAAAAAGAGGTTTGCCAGCATCGGAGACACAACCGAGCCTTGTGGAAGGCCTCGCTCGAGCTTGTAGACCCGGCTGCCGTCATAAACCTCGGCCTCGACCCACAGGCGAACGAGGTTGAGCAGCACGTCGTCTTCGATCAGTTCTGCAACCTTTTCCAAGAGGATTTCATGCCTAACGTTATCAAAGTAAGAATCGATGTCAGCATCCACCACATAGCGGTAGCCCTTGTCGCGCAACTCCTTGATGCGGTATGCGGCCTGTTTGACGGAGCGGCCCTTGCGATAGGCAAAGCTGACATCTTCGAACTCGGCCTCAAAGATCGGTTCGACCACGGTGAGCACCGCCGCCTGGGCCACCCGATCGCGCACGCTGGGGACCGTCAAAACCCTGGGAGAACCATCCGGTTTCGCTGCTAGAAAGCGGAGCAGCGGCAGCGGCCGATAGGATGCATCCCGCAGTGCCAGACGAAGCCCTTCCAGATTGGCCGCAAGACTTCTTCTGAAAGTCCTGATGCTCACCCCGTCCACGCCCGCCATACCGCGTGAAGCTTCGACGTGGGAAAAAGCGTTATTGAGATTCCCTGGGGCCATGATTTCAGCCATCATGGGAAGATCCTTTCTCCCTCACATAAACGCCCCAATTCATTCGTCGCCTGGCATTGTCAATGAGTTTCTGGAACCACCGGTAATGGTAGTCTGCTTTCTGATCAGCCGTTGGTGAAAGGGAAAGAAATCCTCCGACTTCAAGTCGGACCTCTATGGGAATATAGAGGAGGCAAACTCGTTTGGGGTCGGGAAGCGATAAGCCCGACAGCGCCCTCGCTCTTTTACCGAGCAGGGTCCAATTGGGAGAGATGGAAAAAGTCAAGCTACCGCACTGCGTTATGACAATCAGATCCCTGCGGCCGGCAATCTCTCCATACCGGGGTTGCGGATAATCAGTCGTGATCCATGCATTGGGAGGCAGGTAAAGCTTCTCAATGCCGCGCCGGCGCAGGAAACGGTTGCGCTCCAGTAAAGCATTCCAGTGGGGATCGGAGCGATCCATCCTTCTCGGCTCCAAACGGCCTGCTAAGCGGCGGAATTCCCCCTTAAGATGAGCGGAATACGTCAGGGTCTCTTTGCCGTACCTTTGCAGAAGAAGGACAATGATGGCTTCTAAGAGCTCGACAATCGCTTCCCAGCAGTAATCCCCCGGTCGGAAATCCGGATCATCAATGGGTTTGGGCCCCCGCCACCCTTTCGCGAAAGGGTGCTCCATTTCACCCTTAACGGCTGCGAAAAGTGTTTGCGCATGCCGCACGGGAGGATAGTCTGAAGGGCCGATAATGGCCACAGTGCAGGCGCTTTGGTCTACATCAAAACCCAGCATCATGGACAGTCCACTTTCTTCGGTTTCTTTTCTGCTGAGCAGATAACTGCCGATCGCAACAGTGAATACCAGCAAGATCAACCCACAGATTGCCGCACTGGTGCTCCAGTAAGTGGGATTTGCACACTGCGGGTCAAGATAACAGAACAGGCAGGTAGTGAACGCGTTGATCAAAAACCCCAGTACAACAGCACTGGCGATCAGCTCGAGGATAAAGCGGCGGCGGCGGTGAATCGTTGCCAGAGAAGTACCCAGTTCGGTAGACGACATACTGCACCCCTATGGCAGGTATTGCCGCACCCATGCGGCCAGTTGTTCCAAAGGCTGCAAAAATCCCAGCTGCTGAGCCAGCTCGAATCCGCTGGTTACGGGCTGCTCGGCGGCATTGAAGAGCTCACACTCGTTTCCCTCTAGAAATTGAAACAGTTTCCCACCGCTGACTTTTTGCGGCAGCAGTCGGACGATGCCGAATCCTCGAGAAGTAAAGCCGCCCAACCGAAAAAATCCTGACGAGATGAGATCGGATACCAGGCAAACGGTTAGCAGGGTGGCTTCAGCCTGTGGACCATCCCCGATTTCTGTCACCAAGTGGTCACCGTCATGGAGGTGAATGGCTTGAATTTTGATGAAGGCGTTTTCCGCTGAGTTATCGACAATGCTTCGGGCGAAAGGCAGTTCCTGGTTTCGCCAGCCATCCTCTATGGATACCCTCAGGCAGGAATCCACTTCACCGGCTCTTTCAGCATGAACTCGCAACAGCGATCGCCTCCCCTGGATCCCCTGCCGCTCCTCGGGTCCTGCACCGCCGAAAATCTCCTGCAACGGGCAGGGTTTCTGCGCCGATCGTCGCTGGTCTCCGTAGTCAGAGGTAAGCGGAAGCCAGGGCGTGGCAATCGGCAGTGGAGCCAGGCGCTCCAAAAGCCAGGCCGCGCCGGCACGAAAAATGCCTTTCACGGAGGAGAGCGGAATGACGTGCGTGAATGTTCCCGACTGATCCCTCAGTTGCAGGTTGTACGATGCTCTTTCGTCGACATCAAAAGAAGCACCTGCAGTGGATTTCTTGTTTTCCAACGCCTGGATCATCTGCCGGTCAACTCCGCTGAACAAAGGTCCGGGCGCAAGGAGCCGCCATGTGATACGCAGGGGGAAATCCATACGAGGGAGCGGCTCAACCTGCCGCGCATGAACGGAAGCGGCAACCGGAAGGCAGGAATGGGCAACCTCAAAACCAAGACCTGGACATCCTCCCTGCTGCAAGAACTCCTGCAACAGTTCCGAGAGCTTCTTCTGCCCACCAGTCCACGCCACATCGTGGACATTGAGGAGCGCCAAAGGCACACACCGTTCGGATGTAATTGCCGGCGATTCAAGCAACGGACATTCTTTGTCGTTTTTCCATCGACAGAGGGGGCAATGTTGTAGCTCTGTCTTGGCCTGTGCCCCGGAGGGAAAAAGCCGAAACGACACCCGGCTTCGCCAATGCAGCGGCAAGGAGCTATCCCCATCCCGCGGAAACTCAAGCCAATGCTGAAAAACCGTCGCCATATCGTCTTTTTTCTGTAGCTGCTCGCGGAATTTGGAATCTGCCAAATGTTTTTCTTTTGTTTTGTGATCAATCCAATGGCTCTTGTGCACACCCAACAACCTTCGCCAATTCTTGCCGGAACTGTCGTCGGTCAATGCACATCGAAGGAATCCCTTGACAGCGAACCGAAGCTCTTCATCCGTCAGACCATGCCGATCATTTACCTTTGTCAACAGACAGGCCGTGGAGAACAGATCACGCTTACGGATAGAATCGATTGCATCAAACTGCCGCGTTTCTCGAATGGCGTCTTTTTGCCTTTTCTCCGTTTTACTGATTTTCGCCTTTGACTCTGTATAACGTTCATCCTCCGGAGGTTTGCATCTCATACGGGCTCCTCTTTTTGAAAAACCACCTGTCCCCACCCAAGATATGTAAAATCTCTATCCCCCAGTCCTCGCAAGAACAGTTCACCAGGCAGATTCAGTTTCGTCTTGGAATCACTCTTTAGCCGCAAGACGGCCCCCTCCCTCAAACCCAGTTGGGCATTCGTCATGCTACCGTGAGCACCTTGGATGTCGTCCTCCCCGGATGCACCGTATTGCCCCCAATCGCCAGCTTCGTAGTACAATCCGGTACGCCAGAAGCGATAGCGGCGCAGTTGAAAGCCGGAGATGCTTTCCATCGATTTAGGCTTGAGATCGTCGCCCGAAACAATGGCCGGCGTCAGCAGCCGAAGTGTCGAAGAAGGTTTCTTGGGCAGAAAATCCTGCGGCGAATCCCAGGTATGTTCAACAACCCCTTCAACTTGGGAAAACTTGCCGCGGGCTCCTCCGAACGAGAAAAAGGGCAGCATCCGCAACGCCGACTGCAAAGTGGGAATGAAATCGGAGTGAGTGTACACATAGCCCCGATAGCATTGAAACGGTTGGTGAGCGATCACCCCGTGCAGTTGATCGCCGTGAATCGTGTGCCGCTCGCGATTGATCGGGGCTCTGGGAAGCACTGTCATGCGGGGTCCGCCGACATCCAAAGCATCTTCACTATAGGCGGCTGCAGTGTAAGGCATGTGATGCTGCGGAGAGCTCACCACCAGAGGGCTAAATCTTATCTTTTCTTTGTGTTTGCGGCACACCTCCTTTTGCAGGCGGGCGTAGCCGCAGGGTGACTCGTCCTTTGCAAGACAATCAAGACACCGCTCCGCGTTCACCGCCTGGGCATCTTCCCTGATGCAGGTGCATTTGATGAGGATATGCGCCAATGCTCCGAACAGGGTGGAGCCGGGGATAAACTTCCAACCCGATTTGGTTACACGCTTCCAGCGTTCCTCCCCAAAATGCAAAGGGGCGTAGGAAAGCAAACGGATCACCACTACGTTCACGGAAACCTCGCTTTCAGGTACACTTAATGTTCCAGTTCATACTCCTTTAGGAGCTTATGCTTTTTACCTTCCCTGTCATTCAGGGCCAGCAGCCTGAAAAAGTGAGGATAATATTTTGGCGTGAAACCTGGGGGATAATTGTATTTCCCATTCGTACTGAGTTTGTCCGGGTCGTGTTCCTCAAGACTAACATCAAAGTCGATAATATCCTTACTAAGCTGCCAGCAAGCCTCTTGCACCAGTCGCACCGAGCCGAAGCCAACTGTGCCGTGGGCGCCCAGGGTCGCGAGGTTGAGTTTTAAGGCTCTGGCACCGTATTCGAAATCATTCAACGCTTCCTTTGAGATCACATTTTCTAGCAGGATAAAGAAGAAAAAGGAGACACCGGGCGGTACAGCTTCCAGATCGAACAGCTTGCCATGATCCGCAGTTCCGGTTTGGCGGTTGATCGCTACCCGTGTGATGATATCAACCGGTAGCGCGGAGGGATCGTCCATAGCCGGGAAAGCATGGGTGAAGCGCACCCGTCCGCGCTGTCCGCTGTGGCCGAACAGGGAGCACACTCGGCAGGGACGATCAAGTTTCGCCAGGTCCAACCAAGCCCTCTTGACATCTAGGAACGAGCTCTTTCGAAGCTCCTTCGCCTGGGCTTCACACCGATCATGCACCCAGAAAGGATTGCATACCGTGCGATAGACCTGCCATTCCTCCGGAAGTTTGCTGTGGTCTGGAGGCGGCTCATTGTCCAGACCGAGATCGACCAAGACCTGCGTGACAAGTTGAGAGTAGTACCCATTCTTTTGTTCTTTGAGTTCTTGCAGATGCTGCAAGCACGCTTCCCTGCCGGGGCTTTCCTCCTTGCTGCGTAGAGCTTTTTCCACCCACGCGCGCCAGACTCCGTGCAGGCTTGAAGCCGGAAGATAGGGTACACGCTCATCCTCGTAGATGAGCGCTCGGATGATGGGTTTGTCCACCGGCCTCAGTTCTGCTGTTGCTTCCCCTGAGCCTATGGCTAAGTGAGATTCTGTTGTCACGCGATAAAGTCTCACTTCCAATCGATCGAGGCGATCCAGCGTTGGCTGACTGCTGCTCATACTGTCCCTCCCAGTTGAAAACCTGCACATTTGGCTTCAAAAAAAACTCGAGTCATATGAAAAAGGGTCTTGAAAGAGTCCGCATCCCATTTCGCCCAATACTCCAACATCTCATTAATCACCTTGCAGGTCGAACCCTTAAGTTGAGGGAAGCGACGCGCCAGATAATACCTGATATCTTGACGAGACTTTGCTATGGCAACGCACGTATCCAGCGCTTTGAGCTTATTCAGTACCTCTTCTTTGGGAATTTGCATGGCCAGTTTGATGGCAATCTGCTCCACTTCCCTGAACTCGGGTCTTATGGGTTTAGGGATCTCTTCCATTACGGCCATTGTGATTTTTTCCTCTTGGCCGTCTCCTCTGGCCCTCCTCAACCATATTTCTCCAGAGCGTTGGTGGATTTTCCCGGGCTCGACTTGCAGACACATAACATCAGCCTTCAAGCGAGCACGATCCGCGTCAAGCGCTTTATCCTTTTTCTTTTTCCCCCCTTGTGCCATTTATCCCTCCATTTCGGGCGAGAGAGATCGAACCAGCGCTCTCCCCCTGGAAACAGTGTGCATGAAGCTTGTGCCATGCAAGATTTCATCCCGCTTCAAACCTGTAGTCACCTTTTGGTCCCAGCCTTTTTTCACCCCCACCAGAAATCGGAGAGCGGAGGCCAACCGTTCCATCCGTTGTCCATCACCTACGGTGGAGGTTAGATCCATGATCGAGCGTCGTTCGGTCCGCTCGAAGCAGTTCAGCACCTCATAGAGGTCGGTGAAGGATAGGCTCGATTTCATGGTTTGATGCGGATCCATACTAAGTCCCAAGCCACTGCGCATATCGGCAAAACCCAGGGTGAGGCCGGGCTTGGGGCTCGCGGTGAGGGTTTGGATGAGATCCCGTGCGGCGTTCAGCACCTGGTACAATGGTTGGCGCACTTTAAATACCACTGCCGCCGACAGCAGCACCGAAGGCAAGATCTGTTGCAGCAGCCAAAGTGAAGATTCCCTGGCGGCCTCATCGCAGCTCGTCAACAGCATCGATGAAAAGAGCTCGGAGGCCATGGTCTCCACGACCTCCCGAAGCATATCCGCAAGATCGGCGGCCGGCGCCAGCAGCAGCAGCTTTGGATAGGCTTGCTCCAGTATAAGCACCCGAATCTTGCTCCGGTTTATTAGGCGATCTGAAAGAGTACGGTAAAAGTCGTCCACCCATTGGATTCGAGTCAGAATACGGGCGAGGTGAGGCCGGACAGTCAGGACCTCTCCCGTGAACGTTTCTATCCTTTGTTGAACGCCAGTCTTATCATCGTCCTTGATGTCACTTCTAAGTTTGTGTTCGAGTTCGCAAACAGCTGTCGTTAAGTAGCGTTGAAAGAAACAAAAATCGTTTTCTATACATGGATTTCCGCGCTTGTCGCTTTTCATACGACGAAAATCGTCACATAAGGCACTTTTCTGCAATTCATAGAGCTGTACCAACTGCACTGGCAGGTTACCGCTTTTTCCCTGTGTTGATGGAACGGGCGCAATACGATCAAGGTTATAGCGGGTGTAAAGCTTCTTAGCTCCCTCCCAACCCTCTCGGAAAACCTCATCGGTTCGGCTTCCCAGTTGACCGATTACCTTTTTCAAATTCTCATCGCGAACAAAACGCAAACTCTGAACTGTATTCAGGTAATCAAAAGTGCCCAGTATGTCTCCATGAGGCTCCATCTGGAGCAAGGCTATATTTGAGTATTCATCGGCAGCACAATAAACAGTTGGGAAGACCTGCAGAGAGTCACCATCAGGTGAAACACGAACGAAACAGGCCCCCATGTCGACAGGCTCACGGTTTTCAATATCGACCTGGACTGCGGCGAGAAGAAAAGGCGGAAAATCAGGGACGGGCTGAATTTCTCTTCGCCTAACCATCTTGTTCTCCTTGTCGAGGAACACCATATTTCGAAGCCATTCATTGGGTGTTGTTCCATGAGAAAGGACTCTCATGCTGAGACAAAGAGAGCAAAGTCTTTCGTGTTCCTCTTTCTGGTCAAATATGACCTTTTCAAGCTGTGTTCGGACGAATTCACTCTGTTCTTCGTAGAAGCGATAGAACAGACCAAAGCAGGGATGAAGCCGGCATACTTCGCACACTTCCCAGTCATCACCAATGCCGAGCTCCTCGTTAAAAGGCCATTCTTCATGGAACTTGGTTTCTTTATGGCTTTGATTAATAGAAATGGTGTCATCACCCCAAAGCATTTGATAACTACCGGAAAGCAGGAACCCAAAATCAGACTTGAATCGATGAAATTCCAATGATGGGTCCACTTGCACAGACCTAACAAAGCATTCGGGCATCAGAGAGTTCAATTCCTTGCGGAGATGATCGGCACTCGGGGAAGGCACATCGACTTTGTTGCCCCACTCGTCTTTGACATGATTAAAATCTTCATGAAATCTCTCGGCCAGATGATCGGCGGCCCAAGATACGGTGCTTTGCGCAGCTTGTTCAACGGCGTTCCGCACCCAATCCTCATTGAGATAACCCGGCAAAAGATAGACCTGATCGAATGCAAGATTATTAATTGGACAAATGATCTCTTTGACTGCAGGATCGTCGAGCTCATCGGCAATGAGTTGGACGAACGCTTCTTGGAAACATGTGCGATAGGACTTCTCTCCATTCGCTTGTGGATTGTCCAGTAGCCGTCGAGCGCCATGAAGATCATCCAGTCGTATGGCGCTTTGAAAGAGCCGCTCAAACCCTTTGAATGAAATACGCACCAACACTGCAGAATGGTGATCTTTAACCAACTGTTCCTGTTCCACTTTGTCAATGCTCACAGAGCTCGGGTCGGCGCTATGAGCAATTTCTGTAAATAATCTGCCAGGATGAGCTTTTTGATAGTTCGCCCCCACCACCAGAGCCAATGCGGCTGTGAACCTACCATGCTCGATAAGCGAAGTGTCGTTGGCGGCAGGATAAGTGCGCTCTCGGAATACACTGTATGGGTTGGCGCCGGCCTGCTGCCCGATTTGACCGCGATACAGCTTCAGTATTGCTTCACAATATTCTCCTATTATCCCCCTGGCATCAAGTGAAGAGAATTTTGTCTTTAGCTCCTGCACCCTTTCCTTCAGGGCTCCTTGCTTACTTTCATCCTTGGTGATGAGATCCTTTAGTAATTCACCAACTTTCTTGCATGTTTCAATTTTATCAAAGCCATTTCTGTGCCAAAGAACATCGTGCAACTTCATTCTTGAACTATCGTTTCCGCAAGCGCCATAGCCGTCGGAGCAGACGGGAAGCCGAGAAAAGGGGTTCTGCCGTGACCAGGAATTGGTGCTTGTATAGTCTGCTGTCAATCCATATGCAGAGGATGCCAATTGATCGATAGGAGAAGCGAGCAAAGACCAGAAGGGCAATAAAGGTTCTTGAGAAGACGTTCCCTTCCACAAAGCAAGAAGGTGAAGACTTTCTGTGACATGCTCCATCGTTGTGGAATGGTGGCAGAGGGCTGCCAATGCCTCTTCATGATAACCAACAGCATCAAGAATCATGAATCCTGCGCGACTGTGCCTCCGAGTTTGCAGGAAAAAAGGTTTCGCAATATCATGGAACAGCATCCCTTTGATAAACGCTGCGAGACTGTACATGAAATCCCCTTCTTTATTCCAAAGGCCATTGGTCGACAGATATTATCCTAATTTCATTCACTAAGTTAGTTGCACCTGCATCTTTCCCAGTCCAAAGCTCGTTCCTTGTCCCACATTTACCGATTCTCCCAGCCTAAGTGCGGGCACAAAAGGACCGAGATCTCCCTTAAACTGAATCCTTCCTCTTAACCCCCCGAGTTTCATGGTCGACTGTTGTCGCCCCGAATAACGTTCCCAGTCGTACCAGTAGAGGCAGTCCTCAAGGACTCGGACCTTTCTGGCTTGGGCAAGGAGAGATGAAAAATCGGGAAGAGATTCCGGATTACCGTAAAACGTCGTGAGGAGAGTGAGCCGATGGACAAGACGCTGGAATAACAGAGCAAATGTAAGCGCAGTAACAAGCTTACCTTTTTCCTTGATGCGCAGAGGAGTATGAAATTCAATGGCAAGATGATCGAGAAAAATCTCTTCCTGTACGAACTCCGGGGAACCTTGAGAGCTGCAAGGAGTGAAGGTTTCGGTCATGCCGTCGTAGACGCGAATCGTTGTGGCTTCCATCCCCAAACGATCAACATGGAGAAGATCGTATTTCCCACGTTCCACTCCCAATCCTCGTCTCCCCAGGGACGAGACGGCGAACACAACGTAGGGAAGCATTTCCAACGTGCGCCCCAAGAGGACAAGCTCAAAAGTCAATAAATCTCCAGGATGAAAGACTTGTCGATTGGTCGGTGGAGGATTGATTACATAAGGAGCCGGAGCGTGGGTGAATTTCTTTGCATCAAGATAATCAAGAGGCGGGACTGGTTCAAAAAGGATGGCGTAGCAACATTGCCTCTGCAAAAGGCAATTTGGACATTGAGCTCCCGGAATGGTGCAGGTGAGCTGCCGTATACTGTTTCCGACAGCTCCTCGAAAAACCGATCCCTTATAGGGAGGCAAAACCATCAGGCTCTTTATACCCAAACTAAACCTGAACTTATCGTAATGCAGGGCTAGCACACGCTTCCCCCTCCGGGGATCTGGCAAAACGTGAGTATCGATTGTTCGAGTGATGAAGTTTTCAAGAATCTAAGCAATGGATTTTTTGACTACTACCACCGTTGCCACTCTGTTTCAAGCAAAATAATACTTTACGGCAAAGAATATCAGGTGTCTCAATCGCCCGAAGGCTCTGCTTATCTCTCCGACTTCATTTTTAACGTTTCAATGAGGAGGAAAAATATGGAAAAGTCTCAATCGCCCGAAGGCTCTGCTTATCTCTCCGACTGTTGATAATGGAGTCAAGGCGGTCAATGGGAGCGGATATTTTGGTCTCAATCGCCCGAAGGCTCTGCTTATCTCTCCGACTCTTCTGTTGGGCCTGCTGTGGCAGGACAAACGTCCATGAGGTCTCAATCGCCCGAAGGCTCTGCTTATCTCTCCGACTGTAGACATTGCAGCGAAGTACAGGAAGAATAGAACTGGTCTCAATCGCCCGAAGGCTCTGCTTATCTCTCCGACCGATGGTTATTGGATTGGTTTTTGTTTCAACGACATTGGCAAAAAAAAAGGGTTCATCCGGCTAATGAGTACCTCTGGGTGTGGAGATGATAGAGTCGCAATTTAAAGTAGACCATATCTCGGAACCCATACGCCTGTCTTTTAAGGGTTTTGATTTTGTTGTTGGTTCCTTCGACAACGGCACTGGTGATGGAATATTTGAAATAGTTGAGAAGCCCCGTTTTGTAGCCAGCCAAAGTTTTGGCTACCCTGGCAAGAGGGCTGATTCCAGATTGCATAGCATCCTTAATCCACACTTCAAGGAAGCTCTTTGCACTGTCAAACTCCTCATTGTCCCAGAAGAGTCGCAGCTGCTCTTTCATGGAATGAGCAATGAAAAGGGGGTGATTGGCCTTAAGGAGGGCATCGAGTCGGGCTTTGCGATCAGGGTCAAGGGAGTCGTAGTTTCTCAAGAGCAGGAAACGATTCCCTTTGAGGGATTTTTGTCCGAGTTCGTCCAACTCTCTTTGCTGGCCTCTTCGGATTTCATCAATGGCTTGGTTCATGAGAGCCGAGACGTGGTAGCGGTCAAAGACAATATCAACATGGGGCAGCCACCCACGAATAGCAGAATAATAACTTCCGCTCATGTCCATGGCGATCGCATTGAGTTTCTTTGCCTTCTTGGAGAGCTTTTCGATGAAGGGCTGGATCTTTTCTTTACTCCTGCCTTCAACGGCATGCAGGATTCTTCCATTCTCGATATCGACAAAAATGGTCATGTATTCATGGCCCTTTCTCAAGCTGAACTCATCAATTCCAAGGTATTTGACTTTATGCAAGGGAACCGACCTGTAGAGCAAAGAGAGCCGCTCTTTGTGGATCTGTTTGACAAGATCCCAGCTCACTGCGAGGTACTCCGCGACCGAACGGATGGTGCCAAACTTCAAAAGATCCAAAGCTGTGAGTGCGAAAGACCTTACATAACGGTGTTTACCATCCATAAAGGGCAGAGTGGGCCACCAAAGATGTCCACACCTCAGGCATTTGAGTCGGTGGAGCAAAAGGTCCAAGAAACACCTTTTCCTTCCAATGGGACTCATACGCAGAAGTCTTCTTTTTTGCCCTTTGAAACTGGCTTGTCGATTTGTGCATTCTGGGCACCTCACATACTGATCCGTCATTCGGGCATTGATGTAGATGCAGTCTCCAGAGAAATGGCTGGACTCATAGTGGATACCTTTCAGACCAAAAGCATGGTAGAGTATAGATGTGGACATGGCTTGATTTCCCCTCCCGTTGTTCGATTGCAGTCAAATAACTGGAGTTCTTGCCATGTCCATTTTCTTTTTTCAACTTCGGGTACTCATTTTCCGGAAGATCCAAAAAAAGTCTCAATCGCCCGAAGGCTCTGCTTATCTCTCCGACATTTTAAAAGGAGAAAAGGAAATGATAGAAAAAATTAGTCTCAATCGCCCGAAGGCTCTGCTTATCTCTCCGACACTTTTCGACCTGCTTGGAGGATGCTTTCAGGGATTTAGAGTCTCAATCGCCCGAAGGCTCTGCTTATCTCTCCGACAGATCATCCAGACCAAATGCGACTTGCTGAGCGGCACCAAGGTCTCAATCGCCCGAAGGCTCTGCTTATCTCTCCGACGGTCTCATGGATTTCGATCCTACTGTTCCTATTACGTCTCAATCGCCCGAAGGCTCTGCTTATCTCTCCGACATCCTGCGTCTTGGGATGACATTATGCCCTGAAGAAGAAGTCTCAATCGCCCGAAGGCTCTGCTTATCTCTCCGACAGCTCGCCCAGCGGTCCAGTCTCATGCAAGCGCTCATCGAAGTCTCAATCGCCCGAAGGCTCTGCTTATCTCTCCGACCGAACGAGCTTCTAAAATTATTCAAGACATGTCGGATAAAGTCTCAATCGCCCGAAGGCTCTGCTTATCTCTCCGACAGACTGCTACCATTCACGTGCCGCAATAAATGAGACATGTCTCAATCGCCCGAAGGCTCTGCTTATCTCTCCGACCGTGAAATAGAGGACTTGGCGGCGGTGTTTGGGGATGCTTAGTCTCAATCGCCCGAAGGCTCTGCTTATCTCTCCGACTGTAAGCAAGGTGCTATACCTAATCCAAAGTCCTTGGTCTCAATCGCCCGAAGGCTCTGCTTATCTCTCCGACTTTACAATTGAACTCGTACCATCAAATGTATTCTATTATTGTCTCAATCGCCCGAAGGCTCTGCTTATCTCTCCGACCCTTTCTCGACCAGCTCAAGGTTCTCTTTGGTGTATTCTTCCGTCTCAATCGCCCGAAGGCTCTGCTTATCTCTCCGACTTAAACAGGCTTTGATCCGGAGATTTCCGAATGGGGCAAGAAAGAAAGTCTCAATCGCCCGAAGGCTCTGCTTATCTCTCCGACGGAAGAAGAAAAGCGGTATAATAAAGGGTATGAAAAGAGAGAAAGGGTCTCAATCGCCCGAAGGCTCTGCTTATCTCTCCGACATATTCTATAAATTGGCCTTTCCCGGTCCTATCCCTAAAAGCAGTCTCAATCGCCCGAAGGCTCTGCTTATCTCTCCGACATCACAGGCGATGCAGCAATGCAGGACAGTGTTGAGTCTCAATCGCCCGAAGGCTCTGCTTATCTCTCCGACCTTTTACTATGGCGATATCTATCTGGTAGAAGAAGAAAGGGTCTCAATCGCCCGAAGGCTCTGCTTATCTCTCCGACCCTGTGCCCGTGAAGCCTGATGCTGCAAGGCTCAAAAACAGGGTTGGCGGTAACCTCTTTTTAAACACCCGGTTTTCTATCAGTGACGTGCGCATCTCAACCGCCAAAATGATTATAAAATTAACAAGTTTCAATCAGTTACACAAAAGCGGTAACCGGTGCCATTTTTTCACGTTTTTGACATGTTCACTAAAAGCTAGAAATTACCAATAGTTATACGAAGTTTGCGCGTCGATAAATCATGTACCTCCCCGCAATAATGAATCAAGTGTACCCCGGAATCGAATATCACACAAGTGAATCAATCCTTTTTTGCTTGTTATGGATGCGACCTTTGATTCAATTGATTGCATTCTATCGATATCCTCGCCAACAGGTTCCGGAATCCCTTGCTGGATTCCCGCGAACCGCCATGACCGAAGGGTCAAAGGGAAGGATGAAAATATATCTAACACGAAGACCACGAAAAAACACGAAGGAAAGCAAGAGATCTAAAAACCTCCTTCTTCGTGACCTTCGTGGTTGAAATAGAACTTACACCCCCCTCACCTAGCCTCTCCCCCTCGCAGGCTGAAAACACCAAGGGGCTTATCAGTTCGACTCGAGGTGGTCTTCAGATCAGCGAAGGAGGTTTGAGATGAAAAGAACGCTCAATAGATACGACATTTTGATATTCAATTTGCTGGTGCTTTTCTTACTGGCCGGGTGTGCCGGTATGAATCCTACCGAGCGCAGCGTTTTAACCGGTACCGCCATAGGGGCCGGAACCGGCGCGGTGGTGGGAATGGCAACCGTTACCCTAACGACTAGCGCCGCTACTAACAGTTCCCGAAAGCTGGCCGATACTGCCACGAGGGACCGTCCCCTGTTGCTCCCTGGTCATTTTGAAGGATACGAGGAGTCTTCAGCGGTGTCCTTACTCAGCAAAGATTTCTTGCTTCGCTCGAAACGACCCTACAGAACAAAATCTCGTGCAGTATCAAGAACCTAATCCAGCAAAACCGGAACCAAATTAGAAATTCGAAAACCCATCCGCATCGCGCCTGGGAGGCTGTCCATGAATTGTCATTTCGAGCCGTAGGCGAGCAATCTTACTTCCACAAGTGATTGATGTAAAAGACGTTCCACTCTGATGCACTTCGTTCGAAATGACAAAAACGGCATTTTCAGACACGCTCCTAGGCGGTCGCAGGATAATTTAGTTTAGCACCCTCCCACAACCCGTGTAGGACTTGCTATTGAGGTTAAGAGTTACCGTCCTATCGTATACTTTGCCGGTGGCAAGATCGCGGCATTCCTGCCCGGTAGTCACTACGATCATCAGTTGCTGACGATCTTTTTTAGTCTCATAGATGGTCTTTGCGACGGCTGAGGTTAGCTTAGGGGAGACAAACGGGAAATCATATCGCTTTTTATCGTTGTCCGTTACAAAGACGATAATTTTGTCATTCGTAATTTCCAGATACCATCCAGGATTGTTACCAACGGCTCGAAGATTGACACCGTCCAGCCTCGCTCTTTCCCAAGCGGCCTCTTCAGGGTTATTGATGCAGTTTCCCATGGGCTTACCGCCCAAATTCACTATAGCTTGCTCCCCTCTGTGCCAAACCGTAGTTTTTCCATCACTATATTTAGCTCCGGACACACTCTGCACGCGCGGAATGGCGACGAATCCCATGGGAAGGAGGAGCAATGCATTGTTGTTTTCAAAGCGCACAGTAAATCTTTCTTTGTTTGGACACTCGAAAACATAGGTCTTAGGAGTCTTGTCCACGTGTGCTGCTGTTCGCTTACCATCCGTCGCGCAGGCGGAATGTAGAACAAGACAAAACAGTATGATAGATACAAAGCAGAGTTGTTGACGAATGCGCATGAAATCTCCCTCATGATATTAGAGCTGTTTTTTATAAAACTGCAGAATTCAAGAGCCAAAATTCAGCAAGTAAAGCGTCTGCTCGTTTTGATTTATGCCGCTCGGCGGTCATATGCATTTTCATCGTTCGTTGTGACTGATCAGTCGTGCAAGTTATCATGCTTTTGATACCAACAAAAGCATTAAAATTCCAGTACTTATCGAGCAGTCAAAGACCCTTACTCCAAGCCTTTCCCTCAATATTGGTGAATTAAGCGCCAGGACTACAATGGTGGTCCCCGGGGGTCCTCTTCCTGCGACTATTGGCTTGTTCTGAGCTAAATTCCAGTCAATAAAACTTGCATTTATCACTCAATTAATCAATAAGTACAGCTCTACTTGCTCCGATGGAAGGTGCACCAGCCGAGGACACAATGTCAGTTCAGAGCGCAGCATGACGGATTAAGTGCCTATAGAAAGCTACAGGGATCCTTATCTTAAGATGAAACCAAACGCGATAACCATACTGGGAGGAGGCATGGCCGGCCTTGCGGTCGGTTACTACGCCAAAAAGAATCAGTTGCCCTTCATGATTTACGAAGCAAAAGGGCGCGTAGGCGGAAACACCGTTACTTTCCATCATAACAACTTCGCCTTTGATTCAGGTGCTCATAGGCTGCATGATAAGAACGCGGAAATCACAAAAGAGATCAAAACACTGCTAGGCGACAAGCTGAACATGATCAATGTGCCCAGTCAGATCTTTCACGACGGGAAATTAATTGACTTTCCGTTATCGCCTTTGAACTTACTAAAGAACATGGGTGTCCTTGTTTTCCTTAGGGCCGGCTTCGAGGTATTGCGTGCCAGGTTGCAATCTGCAGAATTTGATGGAAGCTTTGAAACCTTTGCCGTGCAAACTTATGGAAGAGACATCGCCGAGAGCTTTTTGTTGAATTACTCAAAGAAGCTATGGGGGCTTCCGTGCGTCAGGCTGTCCGCCAATATTGCGGGTAAACGCTTGAAAGGACTCGACCTGAGAACGTTTCTCATGGAAGCATTGCTTGGCAAGAAAGCGAAGACAAACCATCTAGAGGGCTCCAATTTTTACTATCCCAGTGGCGGTATTGGGACAATACCGGAGAGCATTGCCAAGTTCTGCGGTCCCGAGCACATTCGTTGCGGGGCGCACGTTACCAAAATCTTTAGAAACTCGGATCGGGTTGAGGCGATACAAATCAACCACGATGAACTCATTGACGTCCATTCGGACGTGGTAGTCGGTACGCTGCCTTTGAACTATTTTCTCGAAGTTTTAGAACCTAAGCCGCCCGATGAGATATTGACGCTTGCCGGCGACCTACGATTCCGCAATATAATCCTGGTCGCGTTTTTTTTGGACAAGCAAAATGTGAATCCGAATGCGACTGTCTACTTTCCCGACATTGAGTTTCCCTTTACCAGATTATACGAACCCAGAAACAGAGACCATACGATGTCGCCGCCGGGCACGACTTCACTGGTAGCCGAGATTCCCTGCCAGTCCGAGGATGTCTTATGGGGTTCTCCCGATGGTGAATTGATCAGGATTGTTCGTGAACACATTGAGCACATAGGATGGATTAGGAAAACGGAAATAATCGGGACACAGGTAAAGAGAATTGAATATGCCTATCCCATCCTGGAAAGCGGTTTTGAAGAAAAGGTCCAGCTGATCAGCGGATATCTTAAGAATATCGTAAATCTCAGACTTTCCGGCAGAAACGGGCGATTCATGTATTCCTGGATTCACGACATGATGAAATTGGGAAAGGATATCACTGAAGAAATCAAATGAGATTAAGACCGAAACTGCTTTTGTTCATCCCCGTATTCGCTTATGTTCTGTCCTATGCTTACCTGGCTAACTATCACAAACAACTGTTTATTTTTCACACTGTCGTGCATGAGGGCGGGACCTTTTCGCTGCTCGAAGACATGTTCTATGCCTCGCACTTTTTGGGCCACGTTCCCGTTCACACCCTGTTGGCGTTCATGTTCATCGGTTCCTATTTATGCCTGACTCCACCCAGTACGGAGTCGTCAATTCCACAAAAAATGCAGTTTATTATTTTGTCCCTCGTACTATTTCTCATCGTATCGTTTCTTTTCAGCCTTAGCTATTTTGGCCCGGAAGATACTTTCGCATATGTGGGGCAGCAGAAGCAAAGTGTGGTTAGATACGAACAGGGAGGGTCCTGGAATTTGCATATTCCCAGCACCATGCTGCAGTTCTTTTTGATACCGGTATATCTGTACTGTGTTAAGAGTTTCATGGGTTCTCGTGTGCGCGCCAACACCAGCGGATTGGTATACTTATTTTTTGCGGCACTCATTTTCACTATCTTCACGGTGTTTTTGAATGGCAATCTGTTCCACGTGGTTCATCTGGTTTGGACCGATCCTCGCTACCTGGCTCACAGCGTAAGAGAATTGCTCACTTTTCCAATCACTTACTACCCTATCCCGCTATATTTTATAATCATTGGAGAAAAGGGACCAAACGACTGGAAGCCGATAGCGGGAAACACTTGTGTGGAATATGTGATAGCCTCATTTTTTCTGATTTTCATTGCAGGTCTGGCATACCAGTGCTGGATCCCACTAACCCATGGCATAGCAGAACTGGCCCAGAAGCCTTCTTTTGCCAAACAAGGCAAGTTGGGAATTCCCTATCTGTTGGCGGCGCATTATTTCGAGCACTTCCTCGACACTATCTATTTTACACTATTCGGCTTAATGATTTACGCTGCGGCTATGATAAAGCCTGGAAATTGGGCAAATGCGAAAAACAACATTTGACTTAAAATTGTGGGCTTACCATTTGGTTTCTCTTCTAGCTGGTTTTGTCATATTAGCCCTGCTCATTTATGGTGCCGGATACAAAAAATTCTTCAATATCTTAACGCAGGCCTCGATTGGTTGGATTTTAATATCGGTTCTAGTGTATGCCGCATCTTGGATATTTCGGGTCTGGAGGTTGGAATGGTTTACAAAGCAGACCGGCATCTCCATCAAGTTGTTTGAGCTTTTTAAACTCTATATTTCAGGCTTTGCCCTCAATGTGATTTTGCCTGCAAAACTGGGTGATGCTGCAATGATCGGCTACCTGAGATTACAGGGAATTAACGTTGGATGGGCCGCGGCAATCATTTTTCAAACCAGGATACTGGACCTCCTCAGCCTCCTTTTTTTGTGCATGCCGGCTGTCATTTTTCTGTTCACAAATGGAGTTCCTAACTGGATATCTGCGTCGCTATGGGTCTGCCTTATCATTGCTTTGATTCCCTTCGGCGCCGTTTACTTGGATAAGCAACACGTTATCCCCTCTGTGCTGGCCGGGTTGGAGCGAAAATTGGGCAGACGCTTCCTGAAGCTTTTTTTGAGCAAAATAAGCGATGCTTACTTAAGTTATCGTGAAATCATTGCCAACAAGAAATTGACGGTCGTCTCTTTCCTATTATCGGTCACGATATGGTTTCTGGAAGCATTGAGTTGTTACTTATTGGCTATCGCTCTCAATGCCGACATCAAACTGAACGTTGTGCTATTTGCTGTCTGCCTGTCGAATTTGGCCAAAATAATTCCTGCCACTCCAGGGTCGATCGGGATCTATGAAAGCATTCTCACGGCCATTCTGGTAATGTTGGGAGTACCGTTTGATGTTGCACTGGCCCTCTCGATCCTGGACCATGCCATCAAGAAAATTTTTAATCTTTCCTTCGGGTTACCGGCTACTACAAGTATTGGTTTTAAGATGTCTCATTTAATAGAACGATACAGGCAAGAAGTCCGCACCTAATTTCTTGAGCAACCGGGCAACACGCTTTACCGTGTCTCACTCCAAAGAAGTCAAGGAAAGGCACGACGCGCAACATGAGATACAATCGGCAATTATGGTTCAACACATTCATACCCTTTTTCTTTTTGTCTGTGGGACTGTTTCTTACATTTTACCCCACTTTGCTGAGTGGTTTTTCGTATCTTCAAACGGATCCCGGCGATTCTCGTTCGATCAATTTCCGTCTGGAACACATCTTCCTATGGTTGACCAATAATCCAGGGCACACCAGTCTATGGGATCCTCCAATTTTTTATCCGTTGAAAGGTGTTCTGGCCTACAGCGATACACTCCTGACTTTGGCCCCTATATATTGGATTTGGCGCTTTTTGGGCTGCGCACCCGAAGTCAGCTTTTCGCTTTGGATGATGACTTTGTGCGTGCTGAATTACGCGCTCGCTTTGCTTTTGCTCCATCGCGGCCTTGGAGTGGGTCCATTGGCTGCTTCCCTGGGGGCTTATCTGATCGCTTTCGGCAACTGCCGAATAGCCCAGCTTGGCCATCAGCAATTACTGTCACACGCCTTTGTATTGGCAGCGATTTATGCACTCATGCAGATTTTCAGGCCGATACTGCCTGCTGGCCATGTACAAGAGCTTCCAGTGAAGAGGAGAAGAGTTTGGATCTGCGCGTTCTTCCTCTTTTTTTCGGCGCAGTTCTATGCAGGGTATTACACCGGCTTCTTTTTGTTTTTGGTAGTGTTGATCGCTGCGATTTGGAGCATTTGTATCAGGCGTTTTCGTGCGAGATTCCTGGAAGTTGTGCGTGTCTATTGGCCGACAATTGTGTGCAGCTTTTTGCTGGCAGTTGCTTTGCTGCTTCCCCTGGCGTACCGTTACTTGCGGATTGCCGAAGATCTTGGTTTTGTTCAGTGCAAATTGGATGGGGTCTCGCGAGTAACCTCTTATCTTTGGATGGGATGGGACAATCTGTTGTATGGTTGGACAGGCGATCTGACTCTATTCAATAGACCGCTGTTCGCCTATTTGGGTCATGAACACCAATGGGGACTTGGCCTGCTGACGACAACCGTTCTACTTTGGTTCTTTTGGCAATATCGCGATCAGCCTGGGGTACAGTTGATTTTTCTGATAATCGTAACAGCCATTGTTGCGTTCACATATTTTCCGGGCGGGATCTGCTTGTGGCCGATTTGGTATCACACCTTGCCGGGTATCCAGGGTATCCGTGTGATGGCGCGCATGAATATGCTCCTCCTGATTCCCGCCGGTATGGCAGTATCCATGCTCGTTCACAGGTATCGAAAAGACCGTACGAAGCTTATTTTGGTTGTGGCGGTCGCATTGTTCTGCTGCTTGGAGCAGGTGCGCAAGCCCCTCTTTTATAATCATGAACTTTACCAGCGAAGAGTGAATACCATAGTCCAAAATTTGAATGAAGATTGTGAAGCCTTTTTTCTCTCGGAGCTTTATCCTAAGCAACCCGTTTGGGTGTCGCAACTGGATTCCGCGTGGGCATCCTTGCTCAGCGGCATACCGAGTATAACAGGCTACTCGGGTAAATTTCCGTTTAACGATGCGATTCGCACTCCGGTCATTCGCGAACCGGTGGACTACGAAAAAATGGACAAGGAAATTGATGAATGGTGCGCCAAGACTGGACTCGATCGAGACAAAATTTGTTGGCTGAGGCTCAAGCTCCCAAATGAATGATGCGAATCCGCTCCATTTTTCCTGAACTCGTTTGCCTGGAAGCCCTCCAAAGATGCGCACTCTGCCGTTTTAAATCACGCCTGGGCGTGATAATACAGATAACAAGTCTGTAAATCCAATGCTCAAAATGAGCAGGATTTCTCGCCTTCGGCTCGTAATGACAGCGGTCGGATCGCTTCGTAGATCTGCAAGAATTATTTTCCTCCAAGGAGGTCTCAGCGGGATAGTTTTTTGAAAACCTTACCGAGATTTAGAAATCGGCTTGCGAAGACAAACAGGACAGGCGCATAGATCACTGAAGCAACAATCACGGGCCAGTAGCTGTACCTGAAATCGCTTGAGACACTGATCACAAGGTACATGCAATGATAGATAACTGCCGACAGGAACAGGACAAACGCCGCCAGCAGCACTTTCTTCTCTGACACATCGAGGTCATAAGAGCGAGATGAGCGGAGTTTGCCGGCAGTGAAAAATAACCCTACCCCGTTCATTATAAAATAAATCCATGGGTAGAATGGAATCCCGACGGAATTCATCACGACTACGTAAAATATGAAAAGCTTAGTTACCAGGTTAGGATGAAACTCCGGCGGCTGCCCACCTGCATCGACTATTTTGCCTATATTTTCTGCCTGACCTTGGTATGACATCATTCCCCAAAAAAAAGAATCGAAGGGTCGGAGGTAGCCGATTCTCATCAGGCTGGCGAAGTGTGCCAGTCGATGTTGGAGATACGCAAAGGGATATTTGCTAAGAGTCCTTATCCACAGCTTGCCGATTTCCCGTACTTGCTCAGCATTCTTTGCTGGAGCGATCAGATCGCCTTCGGGCGCTTTCCAGGTAATGGAACTTATTTGCACTGGCGAGAAATATTTCTTTAGCGAATGCAGGTTCGCATGTTCGGTTTTGATTTCATTCGGCAACAGGTCTTTGTTCTCAATGACCGAGATGCCCGCAAGGTCAAAAACGAACAGGTTCTGTACAAGCCGCGCCCTATCCACGTTCAGCAGCCTGTTGAGCATGACGTTGCCGGCGACAAAGCAGACGAACACCATGCAAGCCAGACCCAGCGTCAACAACTTTTTGCGCTGCAAGAAGACCAGCAAGGCTAGCCATATCAGGGGCATAACGGCGATAAAGCTATTATAGCGCGCCAAAAATCCGTAAAAGAGCAGGAGCATTGAAATTACCAAAAGAATAGCCTTTTGAGCTCGATTCGGTTGAGGAGTCGACCATGAGTATAGCGGAATCCCAAAGCCGGCAAGCAGGCTGAAGCCATGCCCGACATCTTTCCATATGGCGGCGCTTATGCCCAAAATTTGAGGGAAAAGAGGAATCAAAACGATAATGAGGCATTCCTTTTTTCCGGTCAACCGATACGCACCCAGAAAGGTGAACCACAGACCGACGGTCATAAGGGCCATGTGAAAAAGGAATATCAATCCGAAAGACTTGGAAGAGAAGATCCTCATCAAAGTTCGCCAAACCAAAACCATGATGGGAGGGTGGTAGTCACTCACATGAATGACATCCAGGGCCTGCAGATACTGGTATATGGAGTCCGTCCCCAGAAAACCCGGATAAAACGCATAGATAATGAGCAAGACGTTGATCAGGAGGATCGAAAAGGCAGCAAGCTCGAATTTGCACAAACGATGTTTGGCGAAAGCCTTTACTGGGTTGCTTGGATGAGATGCTGAGGAATCGATCCCACAAGCTCTGGCCGGATCAGTCAACTGAACCCTTCATTTAAGTGATCATGTGTGGAAAATTATTGCGCCGTTAGAATTTTTCCTCGGGAATATCAGGTTTGGCCAAGTTCAGGCGAACAATGTTTTCGTCTAAATGCATTCGCTTTTCATTGATTGAAATTGCCCGGACGAGTTTAGTCAGATCCTGTCGCGTCGCTTCCAGCTTGACGTAAAGACGAAAGCACAAGTAGCTCAGCAAAAGGATTGCGGCAAACAGGAAAAAGTCTGCTCCACGGCCGATACCAAAAAACGAAGAAATACTGCTGGTCCAGTCTTTGAAAAAAACGGCGCAGACAATGAGCATCCACAGGCTGACCCAAAAAATCGCAATGGGCAGCGTCAAAAGTCTTTCCCGATACCTCAGATAGCTCCTGCTGACTGCAAAAAGCCCGAACAGCATAATGATAATTTCCAGCGCCATTATCCGTCACCTTAACATCAGCCGAAGGTACTTTCAAATTTTCGCAGTGCGATACAAAATGCATCGCCGGCTTGCTAATGAATCAATCTTGAGAAAAGGAACCTAATAGCAAGTGAAAAGGCAGAACTCGTTCTTTGCCCTTTTTTTAAAGAATGCTCCGTGTAGACGACCTTGACAGGCACCTCGACATACCTCAATTTCTCGCGGGCAATTTCATCTAGTATTTCTGAAGCGTGGGCCATCCTATCCTGTTTGATCTGTATGGCTTGCGCAGCCCGCCACGACAATGCTCTCAGGCCATTCTGGCAATCCGAAACCCGAATTCCCGATACGAACCATGTAAATATTGCCCCCAGCTTTAGAATCAGGTAGCGATCCTTGCGGATTCCCTCTGGTTTATATTGGAGGAATCGATTGCCCAGCACTACATCTGCTGAACCTCGAATTATGGGCTTCACCAGATCGACTATATCGGTGGCGCGGTGCTGGCCATCGGCATCAAACGTGACAATTATCGCCGCTCCGAGCGCCAGGGCAAATTCGATACCAGTAGCTATTGCCGCGCCCTGTCCGCGATTAATACAGTGACGAAGCACGATTGCGCCGGCCCGCTCCGCCACCACAACCGTCGAATCCGAAGATCCATCATCGATTACAATGATGTGTTGCGGAGAAACCACAGTTGTCAAGTCGTCGATTACTGCGGCAATTACTGATTCTTCATTATAGGCGGGCACGACTACATACAACATCACAGTTTCATCGAAGGGTTGCACTCTCTCCATTGGATAAGGATAATTTCCGCTCATCGTACTTTGACCAATGCTCTCAGCCATATCCATTTTGGGTAAAACTCTTCTTGGCAGCTCTGTGATCTAGGCAGCACCTATTTAAA
This sequence comes from uncultured delta proteobacterium, assembly GCA_963781715.1. Classification (GTDB taxonomy): domain Bacteria; phylum Desulfobacterota; class Syntrophobacteria; order Syntrophobacterales; family Syntrophobacteraceae; genus Desulfoferrobacter. Next base: position 87,802 of record CAWAGW010000010.1, on the reverse strand, counting down.
AATTCCTGCCCACAATTCATTGCCAGCAATCCTTTTGGTTCAATACTGCAAATTCGTTCTTGCTGTTTCTACCCTTGTTGAATAAAAAGTATGTCTAATTTTTTTATAATCTTCAAGCAGTGTTTTTTTCACCACAACTGTGAGCAAAGGATAACCACGATTTTGAGAGGGGCAAATTTGAGTTGGGTTGCGAGACTAAAGTGCGTTTTACCTTCGGAGACACAAATTGATGAGGCAGTTCGAGAGTTATTCGAGCTCCTTAGATACCAAACTCTCTTCAAAAATCTTGTCAGCAGAGATCTGAAGGTACGCTACAGAAGATCTGTGCTCGGCTTTATGTGGGTAATTCTCAACCCTCTTTTTATGATGATAATCCTCTATATGGTTTTTTCCGAGCTGTTTCATTTCACCACCGAAAACTATGTTGCCTATCTTTTATCCGGGATTATCTTTTGGAACTTTTATGCTCAGAGCACCAGCGCTTCCCTGTCAAGCTTTGTGGGTAACAGTGACCTTATTAGAAAGATTTACTTGCCGAAAGCGATCTTTCCGCTCTCTATTGTCGCCTCCGCCGTTATCAACTTTGCCTTTTCGCTGATACCGCTTTTCGTCGTGTTCATTGTTACGGGAACCTACCCGGACTCGCGTATAGTTCTTCTCCCCTTATTCCTTGTGCAGATTGTTCTGTTCTCATCCGGGATGTCTCTGATACTCTCAACCCTTATGGTATTCTTTCGCGATACGCAATACATATATGAGGTCCTGCTGTTAGGATGGATGTACACGACTCCCATATTCTATCCGGAATCCATCATACCGTATCACTTTAGATTCTTACTATACTTGAACCCGTTATATTACTTTTTGTCCCTGTTTCGTGCATTAGTGTACACTAATGAAACGAATGTACTGATGAACATCGTCATTGTGACTTGCTTTTCTTTGCTTTCATTTTCTTTTGGATGGCTGTTTTACAATCAATATAAAGACAGATTAATTTTTTACCTTTAATAATCGGAAACTGGAATTTGGCGTGGAACAACTTGTAAATTTAACCGGAGTCTCGGTAAAGTACCGCATCACGACTGAGGGCCCCAAAACGATGCAAGACTTTATTTTGCAGCGCCTAAAGGGCAGGAAAACTCAATTTAAGGATTTTTGGGCGCTGAAAAAGGTTTCGCTAACCCTTCAAAAAGGAGAACGAGTCGGTATCATTGGGGTAAATGGCTCCGGCAAGAGTACGCTGCTTAAGGTAATTGCCGGCATCATTAAACCCACTGAAGGCGAGGCGAGGATCAATGGAGTCATTGCACCGCTGATTGAACTGGGAGCGGGCTTCGACTTCGAATTGACGGGTACCGAAAACATCTATCTGAATGGCTCCATAATGGGTCTCGGCAAAAAGGAGATTGACAGCAAGCTGAAGAATATTCTGGAATTCTCTGAACTGGAATCATTCATACATTCACCTCTCAGAAGCTATTCCTCAGGAATGATAGCACGCCTCGCTTTTTCAATCGCCGTAGAGGTGAATGCTGACATCCTTATTGTTGATGAGGTTCTTTCGGTTGGCGATGAAGGGTTTCGCAAGAAATGCCGAAAGAAGATTGACGAAATGATCGGAGTGGGCACGAGCCTTCTGTTCGTCTCACACAACCTTTCCGACGTGCAACGACTCTGCAATACCGCACTGTGGCTTGATAAAGGGTGCGCAGTCGAGTTTGGCGATGCGGACCCGGTTACCCGGCGCTACATGATTTGCTTCGACGAAAGTGTCTTTGCCGACGTCCCTCGGGAGCATCCGCTAAGAGAGGCAATTGATGCCATGTTCCTGCACGGCATCACAAACGGCTATGAACAGGACGGCAAAAGACTCTTTAACCCCAACAACAGAGTGAGCCGTACTGAAATGGCGGTATTCCTGGCTCGAGCCCTTAACTTGCGAACCACTAAAGAACCCAGTGCCCAGACCTTTGATGACGTCGCTGTCACTCATTGGGCGGCGAGGGCGATTTATGCTTTGTATCACCAGGGTCTGATCGACGGAACTCGGGACAGTACAGGCAAAAAGTTCTTTTTCCCACACGATCAGGCAAGCTTTCGAGACATCCTGGAGATCTTGTCGCGGATCGATGAGGAAAAGGTCAAAGCAAACCTGACCATTTTTCCCGATGAGTTATTGACACGCGGGCGAGTGGCGGAAATGTTTTATCGTTTCTTTGATTACGGGAATGACCGTATCCAGCTGCCGGCTACTTGCGCTGCCGATAGAGCCGTTAATTGATTCTGCATAGCGTGAGCACTTGACTTGGCAAGACCGCTTATTGAGACGATGCCAGACTTGGACTCTTGAGAATCGGATCGAAGGTCGAAGATGAACATAGTAGTGGCAGGTTATTTCGGACACCAAAACCTCGGAGATGAAAGTATTTTATCTTCGATTTCCGGACAGCTGCAAGATCATGATCTGACCGTGGTGTCGCTGGATACGGCAAACACTGCGCTGCGTCACGGATTGCAGGCTGTGGATTTTTTCGATCTGGAGATTCTGGAAAAAACCATAGCCGCCTGTGACGTCGTAATCATGGCCACAGGAGGCGCCTATCAGGAAGTCCCCGGAATCCCTTATTACGATACGAAGGCCGCGCAATTACTCGGCAATCCTTATGGCTACCCCGACGGCAATTTAACCGGCTTCGGCATTGTTCCCGTTCTCGCATCCTTTTATGACAAGTTGCTCATATTCCAGGCCATTGGTATAGGGCCGTTCTACTCTCAGCAAGTAAAACACTTCTGCTCTTTCCTATTGTCTTCAGCATCTCTCATCACCGTGAGAGATCAATATTCTTTTGAATGGGCGAAGAGCCTCTATAGTAATGCGAACGTTCATTTGACCGCTGATCCCGCCTTTCTGTTGCGGCCGGAAGGTGATCCAGAAATAAAGCAACTGTTGATCAAGCATGGTCTGAAGCCTAAACAGTTTGTGGTGCTTTCCCTCAGAGAGCTTTTAGATAAAAATCGCCAAAATAATGCTGTTGACGAACTGGCTGGAGCTCTAACCCATTTCTTGGCCGAGCAAGGGAATATGCCGATACTCTTCGTACCGTTTCAGAATATGATCTCGGACTATCCGGTTACCGATACCAACATGGTGCGACTTTTAATACAAAAACTCGGTCCCGAGCACAGAGATAAGGTTGTGATTTGGGAGGATGAACTCAATCCGCAAAGGGCACTGAATCTCATCGGCAACGCATGCTTTGGCATTGGCATGCGATACCATTTCCTGTTGTTCTGCATTCTCAATGAAATACCGGTTATCTCAATTTCTTATGACACTAAATGCGTGAACCTCATGAACGATGCCGGTTTTTCAGACCTGAGCTTTGACGTTTCCGAGATCGAGGCCGGCTCCATTAGCGCAAAGATGCTTACTGTTTTTGACAGCTACGACAACTACAGGGGGATCGCATGTGCTGCAAAAAGACAGCTATGCACGCGTGCGTCACGCTCATTTGAACTCCTGAAGGGACTACTTCGGGAATTCAGCACTGCGCCGGGTGAGCAGCATTCGCCGAGGGCGTTAAGCGGGGGCAGAAGCCAGCTTAATCCTATGCTGTATATAGACTCGGATATCAATAAACTATTGGACCACCTCAGCCAACAGACGGCAACCATTCAAGAGTTGCGCGATGACCTCAAAAATAAAATAGATTCGATTACCCAAAGCCTGGGGCAAGAAAACAATCGCCTCAAAGAGGCTATCCAGGAGCTACAAAATGAACTCAAAGAGAAAATCATCTCCCTTCAGGAACAAGCTTCAACTATTCTAGAGCTCGAGCAGGAAAAGGATCACCGCAGGCAAACTGCCGAAGAACTGCAGCGAGAAACGGCATCTCTGAAACACGAATTGAACGCAATCCACGCCTCTAAGACCTGGAGATTGGGACAACTATACGGCAAAATAGTTTCTCTTTCTCCCTCAAACCGATTCATCGAAAACGTCTGTAAAAAATTCCTGCCTCTCGGGAACAGCCGCAACAAATGCTTCGAAGACTCCAGCCTGCATGACGAAGCCAGCATCAGAGACAAGCTGAACAGTCTAGCCCGACAGATTCACGACCGAGCTGGAAATGATCTTTTCATAATCACTTCCACTTTTCCCTTTGACGAATTCTACAATCAAAGAGCCATAAACTTTTCAAAGTTTCTATCGGCGCGAGGCTGCTGTGTCCTCTACATCGCCTGGAGGTGGTCAAAATCGGAGCCGATTAAAGGGAACTGTGAAGAAGTTTATCCCAATATCTTTCAAGTTCCGGTCGACTATTTCTTGGAGCATACGGAGACAATAATCGGTTTCCCGCATTCAAATAAATGGCTGATCGTTGAATTTCCCCATCCGAGATTTTATCCCATCATGCTGCAGATGCAGGGACTTGGCTACAAAGTGTTGTACGATATTATAGATGACTGGGAAGAGTTTTATAGAGTGGGTCAGGCATCCTGGTTTCAAGACGAGATCGAGAAAGCCATCTTGTTAAAGGTGGACGCAGTGACCGCCGTTTCTCCCGCGTTGATTGAGAAGTTTGCTGACTTGAGAGCAGATATTAAACTCGTTAGGAACGGATTCTCGCAGGGTTTACTGGGTGGTAAGCCCGATGGAGGCGCAGCCGATACAGGCACCGATACCGTCATCGGCTATTTTGGTCATCTGACCGAATCCTGGTTCGACTGGGATTTCATTTCTCAAATAGCCGATGCGAGGGGCGACTTCAGCTTTGAAATAATCGGCTACGGAGAGTCCCCCTTCACACGTGAGAAGATTTCCCGGTTCAAGAATATCCACTTGATCGGGAAAGTGCATCCGTCCAGCCTCAACCAGCACGTCAGGAATTGGGATGTTGCCATTATTCCTTTCATGGATGGTCCTTTGAGTGAGTCGGTTGATCCCATAAAGATTTACGAATACCTGTACTTCGGGCTGCCAGTGGTGGTGAAAGGCATAAGTCACCTGAGTAGCTTCCCGTATGTCAAGGTGTGTCAAGACAGCATGGAAGCTCAAAATGCCATTTCCGAATTTGCCCGCATGAAAAGAAGACAAGAAATCGAACCTGAAATTCTGGATGACTTCTTAAAGAATTGTACCTGGGAAGAGCGTTTCAAACGGGCCATGACCCATATTCACTCTGAGTTGCCCTAAGGATCGCCTGTTTCAAGTTTGAGTTTCGAACCTGAACAGCTTATGGAAGATGTAAAAAGGTTGTTTCATTTATGAGGAAGAGTCGGATTGTATTCGCCTATCAATTTTTGACTATGGGCGGTGTTGAAGTTGTCCTCAAGAATAGGCTTGCTGAACTGGAAAAGAGAGGATTTGCGATTCGATTTCTTTTTCTGGAGGAATTGGGCGGGCTTCCTATTTTTCAACAAGACCTCGACAAGGTTTTTATAAGCAACCACCCCGATGATGTACAAGGTTTTCTGGCCGATTTTGATCCGGATTGGGTTGTATCCATTGACACACCGCAGGTTTTCCCCTGGGCAGGAAATGCAGTTCCCAACGCGAAGCTGGCTTATGAAGTGCATTCGCCCTATGCTTTGGCCCTCTCACTTTTGCTGCGTCGCGAATCTCTCGCACATGTGCGCGGCATCATTGTGCCCTCACCTTCGCAAGGGATCGTGGTCCGGGCGTTGACGCCCCTCTCCCCCGATATAAGCGTGGTCCAGAATGGGTTGGATCGACTCTTTCTGCAGCCCCCTGAAACCGATGAAGTTCCCGATCGGCCGATACTGCTTTGGGTGGGAAGGCTGGACCCGCTAAAAAATTGGCGAGCTTTCGTTGAGATAGCGAGTCTCATTCATCCTGGAAGGTCCGCGCGCTTTTGCCTGGTTGGTGGCGAAAAGGCGCCGCGGAGCGAACAGGATTCTTTGCAGCATATGCTGCGGGAAAGAAAGCTAGATGAAGTTTTTGAATGGCTGCCGTCAGTTTCCCACGCTGAGATGCCCACTATGTATCAACGTGTGGGGCGAAGCGGAGGCTGCGTTGTGTCAACTTCGTGGGCAGAGTCTTTTGGCATGGTAGCGCTGGAAGCCATGGCGTGCGGTTGCCCCGTGGTCGTACCCGATGTAATCGGACTCTGCGATGTCGTCACCGAAGGCGCAACCGGCATTGTTTATGAACCCGGAGCTGTCGAACAGGCTGCCTCGAAGATTCTTCATTTGCTCGACGATGAGGACCTGCGCGGCCGCTTAGCCAGTAAAGCGCTTCAGGAAGCGCAGAGATATTCCATTGACCGTTCGATTGATGCTTTCGTCAATACTCTAGATGGATGGCAGCTGGAATCAAAGAGTCCAGGTTTACGGCAGGTTCCGCAGCAGCCCGAACTCAACCACCATATTGCTTTGTTGTCCAGTGCCATGAAGGCGTATTGCGCCCAAGTGAGGGACTATGTTGAGCTTCTCGCCGAGCAGGATAAAATAATTCAGACCCAAGATGCTCGATTAAATGAACTTGCCGAACAGCCGTATAGATCGGAGCCGGCCAGTGAACTCTTGCGTGACGAATTGAATGCAACAAAACAGCAGTTGGAGATGATTCAAAACAGCCTGACCTGGATGATACTACAGACATGGGTGCGGCTGTTTCACGGATCGCGTTTTTCCAAATTGTGCGAACAACTGTTCAATCGACTGCTGCATCGTACTGCCGGCAGTCCCGTTGGAGCAGAGAGGGCGACAAGAGGCCACTTCAAGGCACTCATGGAAATAATCGGTCAAAACAAGCAAAATCGTGGCATCATCGTTATTCCTCCCACTGTCGACTGGAGTCTTCCACTCTATCAGCGCCCGCAGCACATGGCACTGCATCTTGCAAAGTTGGGCTATCTGATCTTCTACTGTACTTCCAACAGCCACTCGGATAATTGCCGCGGATTTTCCAAGCTCGAAGACAACCTTTATCTGACTAACCAATTTAAGTTGATAGCAGACCGTTGTGAAAACCTCATCCTTGATCTTTACTCGACGTCGGTCGAAGGCATGAACGTCATAGTGGGAATGGAGCCAAAACATGTGGTTGTCTACGAGTACGTAGACCATATTCACGAGAACATTTTCGGCTCTGTGACAGAGGTTTTGCGGGCAGGACACAGGCTTCTGAAACCGGATATCGTTTTGGCATCGGCTACCGAATTATTCGATGAGATGGCACATAGATTCGGCCCTGGCAAGGTAGTCTATTTACCGAATGGCGTCGATTACGATCATTTCTGCGTAGCAAGAGAACCAGGGAAAATTCCCCAAGACATAAAACATGTCGTAGAAACGAAGAAGCCCATCATAGGCTACTTTGGCGCGCTCGCAGTTTGGCTTGACTATGACTTGATTAATTCTCTGGCAAAGAAGAGGCCCGAGTATCAACTTTTGATCATAGGAGTTGACTACGACGGCAGTTTGCATCAATTAGACAATGCACCGAATATTCATTATTTGGGGCAGAAGCCCTACAAGATCCTGCCGAACTACGGAGCATGGTTCGATGTCAGCATCATTCCCTTCCAAGCTGGGAAAATTGCCGATACGACATCGCCCATCAAACTGTTCGAGTATATGGCTCTGGGCACACCGATCGTTACGACCGATATGAAAGAATGCAAGAGATATAAATCGGTCCTCTGGACACGGAATGCTCAAGAATTTATAGAATCAGTCGACAGGGCTCTGGAATTGAGACAAGACAGGCTTTACCTGGAAATCCTTAACGAGGACGCCAGAGCCAACACGTGGCAGGCACGAGCAGAATGTTTCGATCGCGCGATCCAAGATATAGTCGCAAATTCTTGAGCACCTGGACCTGCAGATTTTTACCATGGATAAGTTTGCAAATTCGATTCCCGGCCACTTGCTTCTGATTGCTTATGGGTTCCCACCAGTCATTTCGCCCCAGTCACTCAGGTGGTACTATATCGTCAAGCACTTGGCTTCAAGAGGCTATCGCATCGACGTTTTGACCATTAGAATGCCGCAGACGTTCTATGACAAAGCCTACCCACTACCGGACAATGTCCGGGTATGGTCGACTTTCCCCGGATTTTTCAACGCCTTGACCTATATGCATTCAAGGGAAAAAGCCGCCGAAACAATAGCCTCTACAGAAACGCCCCGTGTGTCGCGTACATGGCGATTGGCAGAAAAGGTGCACTCCATTGCCTATAAGCTATTGAACGCCTCTATTATTCCAGATATCTATGCTGAATGGCTTCCCTTCGCTGTCCACAGAGGTTTGCACTTGCTGGCGAAGCATCATTATGATGCAATCATTTCCTCATCAGAGCCCAGGATAGATCATCTAGTCGGCTATATTCTAAGAAGGCGCAGTGGCGCTTTTTGGGTTGCCGATTACGGCGACCCATGGGTTTATCCTGTTCCAATCCACTTCGAACCAATTTGGAAAAGAAAGCTTTTATCCGAAATCGAAGAACTGATTTTACCTCGGGCGAGCGCCGTCACACTCACTTCCAGAGGGACCAAGGACCTCTATCTGGAACGTTATCCTTTCCTCAATGAAAAGGATCTATATGTTGTCCCTCAGGCATTCGAGCCCGACGATTTGAACCACTTTCAAGCAAATACGTCTGACGTTTTCCGAATTGTCTATTGCGGAACTTTTTATAAAACGATAAGAGATCCCAGTTTGTTTTTGGAGGCTCTTGCGGAAATTGACAACAAGGACATCGAAGTTGTCATCGCCGGGCGCAATAATGAATTCGCTTACGCGCTCCACTCGAAAAGCAACATTCGGTATCTAGGTTTCATGCCTCATCATGAAGTGCTTGCCCTCGAGAAGGGAGCATCCGTTCTTTTGCACCTTGGAAATGCAATAGACATTCAGGTGCCAGGTAAGTTCTATGAGTACATTGGGGCAAAAAGACCCATCCTGGCCATAAAGAACAGTCAAAATGATCCATCGGCTTACATCATAGAACGTTATAACAAGGGTCTGGTGGTGCGAAACACCAAAGCAGATATCAAGGCCGGTATTCTGCGACTCTATACAATGTGGCAACAGGACGCTTTGGACACAAGCTTTGATCTTGAGCAGGACCACGATTTTACGTGGGCGATGCGAGCCGAACAGTTTATAGAAATCCTGGAGAAGTTTTGAAAATCCTATTCTTTTTTGGCACAAGACCTGAGGCCATCAAGATGGCCCCACTCATTCATGAACTTAGACGGGATGCCGGTTCATTCGACGTAAAGATTTGCGTCTCGGCACAACACCGAGAAATGCTGGATCAGGTGCTTGATTTCTTTTCGATCAAGCCCGAGTTTGACTTGGACCTCATGCAGCCGAATCAGAGTCTCACCAGTCTTACTCAGGCGGCTCTGGGTGGAATCCAGCAGGTTCTTGCCGAATGCCGACCTGATTGGCTGGTAGTGCAAGGCGACACCACCACTACATTTGTCGGGGCACTATCAGCGTTTTATGAGAAGGTCAAGGTTGCGCACCTGGAAGCGGGGCTACGTAGTTTCGACAAAGCATCCCCCTATCCGGAAGAGATGAATAGGATACTGACAACACATTTGTCAGACCTTCATTTTGCTCCAACCAAACAGGCAAAAGAAAACTTATTGCGCGAAAAGATCGAGGAACATAAGATTTTCGTCGTTGGAAACACCAGCATCGATGCCCTATTTCTTTGCCTGGAGAAACTGTCAGACAAGACGGCTGATAATTTTCCGACTCTTAAAACCGTCGACTTCAGTAAAAGAGTCGTTACGGTGACCGGCCACCGTCGAGAAAGTTTCGGAAAACCTTTCGAGAACATTTGTATGGCGTTGAGGGAGATTTCAGAGCGTGCCGCCGTTGAACTGGTTTACCCAGTGCACCTCAATCCGAACGTGAGGAAGCCCGTTTTTGAAATCCTACAAGGTCGTCAGAACGTGCACCTCATAGAGCCTTTGGATTATTCCTCGTTCGTATGGCTGATGAACCGGAGCCATATCATCCTCACGGATTCGGGTGGAATTCAGGAAGAGGCGCCTTCTTTGGGCAAACCGGTTCTTGTCATGCGTGACGTCACCGAGAGAGTGGAGGGAGTGGAGGCCGGCACGGCCAAACTGGTTGGCACTCAGGCCGATAAAATCATAAATGAGACCCTAAAGCTTCTGAACGACCCAAAAGCATACGACCTCATGGCTAGAGCCACAAACCCCTACGGGGACGGTAAATCAAGTCGGAGGATCGCAAAAATTTGGAAGCAGCTCGGAGGCAGGGCATTTAAAGGCAAAGTTTAAGGCACGAGTCGACTTGTCCGGAAAACACTGCAGTTCTAAAGTTAACTTCTATGTTCCTCTCAGAAATGGTGGCCCGAAGACATGGGCCATCAGTTTAGCCAAAGAACTGCGCAAACTTGATGTTGAAGCACAGGTAAAAGATACTCTCGGCCGGTATTGGGGACAGGTGTTTGATCGGTCAATCGTCCATTCAACTCTACCATTTCCCACCAGGCCCATCTCAGGAAAATATATCCTCACGATCCACGGAGACTTCACCCAAGAGAACAATCCTTGGACAAGGCTCTACCCGCTTGCCATCATGAGGGCAGACATCGTAACCGTACCAAGCAACTCACTGAAGGACAGGCTGAAACTGAAAAATGCTCTCATCGTTGAAAATGGCATTGAAAGACCAGAATTCATCAAACGCGATTTCAAAATTTCTGGCACACCCAAATTGGGGATGCTCACCAATTTTGACTTCCGGAATAAGGCAAAGGGAGTCATCGAACTGGCTAAGATCGCAAGAAAAGCTGAATTCAGCGGACAGATAGTGATCGGAGGGGATGGTCAACACATTGACGCGGTCAGGAAGAAGACGGAAGCCATTTTCCCTGGAATTTTGTTCATAGGATTTACCAACAAAGAAGAGTTTTTTAAAAAAATTGACATATTCACTTATTATTCCCAGCAAGATAATCAACCGCTCGCCCTGATGGAAGCAATGGCTGCCGGAATCCCTTTGATAACCAACCAGATTGGAGCTACGCCTGAAATCACCCCGGATGGACTCATCGTGAAAGACAATGACGAATATATCGAAAAGTTGACAGATCTGCTGGAAAACCTGCACTCTAGAATACGAAACTCAGAAGCAGGCCGAAAAGCGGCGCGCCGTTTCTTTGTTGATAAAGTGGCCCAAAGATGGATATCAATTTATCAAAATGTCTAGCCAATTCAAAATAATCATCCTCCGATCCAATCCTGTCGATCCAGATCCAAGAGTAGAAAAAGAGGCGACCGCTCTTTGTTCAATGGCAGAGGTAGTGGTTCTCGCAAGGGACAGGAACGGCCGTAGCAGGAGAAATGAACGTAAAGCTTTCGGCCAGGTAAAAAGGGTTTTTCTGCCAGGCTCCGACAATACGCTTATTTTGGCAATTACCCTGCTCGCCTGGTGGGTATACGTGTTTTTCTATCTTCTTTCTAATGAATTCGATATCGCACACGCTTGCGATTTTGACACATACCTTCCCGCGATGTTCGCGACCAAGCTCAAGAGGCGAAAAATCGTGTACGACATCTGCGACTTCTATGCTGACACATTTTCCCAAAATACAATGATCCATCAGATTGTTTCCCGTATCGATAAAGAACTCATCCAGTTCGCCGATCTTGTCATTCTCGTAGATAAGGTTCGATTGGCCCAAATAAGTCCGGCAAGACCAAAACGACTTATATATTTTTATAACGTGCCGCATATCGAAATTGGCCCGGTATCGGAAGTCGGCCTCAACTACTTTTTTTATGCCGGAATGCTCGCCAGAGAACGAATGATAGAGACTCTATTGGAGGTATTCGCGCGGCATCCCTCATGGAGGTTGACGCTGGCTGGTTGGGGACCACTTGAGAAAGAGATTAAAGAGCATTGTCTGGTCTATCCCAACATACATTTCATGGGAAGAACCAGCTACGAGACAGTTATCACGAACGAAAAACAATCACTGCTGATATTGGCATTTTACGATCCAGCGATTCCAAACCACAAATACGCCAGCCCGAATAAGCTTTTCGAGGCGGTAAAACTCGGGAAACCTATCATCTCTAATACCGGCATCGCCATGGCTGATTTTATCGAGGACCAGCAAATAGGTGAATTGATTACCTACGGAAACGGTCATCAGCTGGCAGACAAGATTGCGCTTTTGCAAAACGATTCTACTCGCTACAACGCTTATTGCAGAAATTGCATCAAACTCGCTGAGCATGAATTCAGCTGGCAGACGATGGCAGCCGAGCTCATTTCAGGTTATCAATCGTTAATAGTATGAAAATGAAAATTCTTCAGCTCATTTACGAAAGCCTCGGCAACCCCTTCGGCTTTGGCGGTGCAGGGACAAGGGCTTACGAACTGTTTAGAAGGCTCGCTCACAAACACGAGATCACCTTTTTATGCATGAAGTATCCAGGGGCTGAAGACGGCTTGATCGAAGGTTTGGATCATCGCTTTATTGGCATTGAGGACCGAAATCTCATCAAGAGTGTCGCAGCATACACGCTAAAGGCCGCTCATTACCTCTTAGAGCACGCCCATCGATATGACATCATTGTGGAAAACTTCCTGCCGGCGACTCCTTTTTTCAGTACCCTGCTCACCAACCGGCCTGTGGTGCTGCAAATGCAAGGTCTCATGGGTGCCCATGCTCACCAAAAGTTTCCCGCCTATCTGAGTCTTCCAATGCGCCTTGTGGAAAGGCTTTATCCACTGCTTTTTAGAAACTTTATATTCGTGACGGAATTGCACAGCAGAAAACAGCACTTTAATTTTGTCAGGCAATCAGTCATCCCCAACGGAATCGACAGGAAATTGCTGAAGATCTCTCCAGGCGAAGATGACTATATACTGTTTCTTAGCCGGATTGACTCCTATACCAAAGGCCTGGATCTTCTTTTACGGGCATTTGGTTCGGTTTCAGAAAAATTCCCGGAGACCAAACTGGTACTCGCAGGGCATGAAGCTACCAAAGTGGCTGATTTATTCACCTTGGTTCCCGACCGGTTGCGATCGAGAGTTCATTATGTGGGATTTGTGAGAGGAGGACGGAAAACAAAATTGCTGTCCCAAGCCAAACTTTTTGTGCTGCCTTCTCGCCATGAGGCACACCCCGTCAGTCTTATGGAAGCTCATGCATGTGGCAAACCCGTCATTGTGAGCGACATTCCCGAGCTTCAGTATGTAACCCGCGAGGGGATCGGCCTAGCTTTTTCCAGCGGCAATGCCGGCGATTTGGCTCGAAAGATTGCATCGGCCTTGGGGGATCCTGAACTCAGGAACCAGCTGGGAGCCCAAGGAAGGAGATACGCCTCCAACTTCACTTGGGATGATCTCGCAACCCGATTCGAATCGTTTCTCTCAAGTATATTATTTGACCGTAGGAAGTGACAATAAACTAAATTTGTTCGATATCCTAAAAGATATTGTACCTGACAGAATGACTCACGCTGGTTACTGGTCACTTTGAAGGCATTATCCAAATGAAAGCAGCCCTCGACCGGTGAGGTCATAACGCCTTTGGGGGCATTGAGTGAAAGCGGATGGGATATCGGGGGTTCCACGTGGGCGAGGAAATAATGCTCCGATTTTACCTGAACGAACCAAAGAACAAGCAACATTAGGGTGGCTGCCAACCCAGTCATTACAGATCTGCGCATGTGTTCGCGATTTAGAACCGCTTCCACGGCAAGTCCACAACCAAGGGCCTCCAGCGCTATCACGGGTATAAAATACCTGGCCTGAGTCACCAGGACGGCGTGGATTGCGACCTTTAAGAAAATGGTGAGGCTCACCAGACCTATCGGGCGGGACCGCATCATAAACCCAATTACGAGCGCCCAAAGGAACAAGGCATGCAGCATCAGCAAGCTGAGTCCGGAAAATAAAGAGATTTTTTGGATAAAGCCCTCCGCCAGCGAGTGAGACTTCTTCGGCAATACGTCTTCGCGCCTTAGACTCCAATAGAAACTATAACGGTCAAAATTTCGCAAAGAAGAAAGAGATGAAGAGATCATTCGAACGATGTGAAACAGCGGTCTTCGCTCAAATTCCTTTAGTGCCAGCCCGAATGCTTCGCGGTTCAAGCGCTGAGGATCATTGGCCAGAGATGGATCGACAACAGCGACAAAAGGGAGCGGATCGATCCAGTAGCCGGTGCCGACTCCGGGCACATATGCCCCAAGAACCGATTTTCCGCCATGCTCCGTAGTAATTGCGAACCGTCCGGTAACGATGGCTCGTTGGCTCGCCATTGCCAGCATGAGCAGCCCGAATGCTGCTGCCCAAAGCACCAAGCCTCTGACAAGGTGGCAGTTTCCGGTTCCAACACCGGCTGCGACAATCGCCGCCGGAGCCAACACCACCAACATTTCCTGCCTGATGTAAATGCTCAGAGCGAACAGCAGCGCGGACCAGAAAGGATGGCCGCCATCCTGATTTGTCAGCGATCGGTACTGCCAGGCATAGGAGTGCTAGTGTGGGTGCAGCAACCCAATTATCCTGCGCGACCACCCCTGAAAAAACGATCAGGGCTGGAAGCAGCGCCAGGGTCATTGCTATTGCCATCCTGGCCCTCAAGGTCAGCGAGCGGCTCAGCATTAAAAAGGGAATGATCGGCAAAAGTCCCATACAAATTGCTGTGCTATAGCGTGCCACTGTATCCGGATTGCCGCCAAATAATTTAAGAAGAGGTGACAGCAAGACCGGCAACCCAGGATTGAGCAAAGCCCAGTGCCAAGAATCGGGGGGTAGTAGCGAGTCACGAAAAAGCTCGGCAAATTGAACCAAGCTCCTGAAATCGGACACCGGAACAGTCGGGAATATATGTATGAAGAGAAGGCGGGGAACAAGACCGGCTGTCAGCAACAACAAAAGACAATAGGTTTCTGATTTGAGACCGGCTGTTTGATGTTCTGTGGCACCAATTTCCATAACATGAATATTCTATGCGGACTTCTCGTCCGCTCCTCATGCAACCCTTTCAAATAAACTTGATACGCCGCGACGCGAAAACTACCATGCGCAGCAGCAACAGCCCATGTCTCCAGCGTCGAATGTTGGTATCCCCATAGGTACGCTTGCGATAGCGGATCGGGATTTTCGACAATTTTGAGATTCAGCTTGGCAGCTCCAAAAAGCAGATCGAAATCTCCGAACGGATCAAAGTCACCGAAATAAGATCGATTGGCGGCAATAGCTTTATAGTTCTCTCGCGAGATCACCTTGGTTCCGCACAGGGTGTCTTTGGTGGACTGGCCCAGCAACCAGGAAAAAGCCATGCTGAAAAACTCATTGCCGACCAGATTCACAAAACGCATTGCCTTCTCTTCCATCGGGTAAACCAGGCGCACACCATTCACAAATTCTCCTTTGCCGGACCTGATCGCCTCATAAAACCGGGGCAACTCTTCCGGCGGCATAGTCATGTCAGCATCAAGAATCATCAGGATGTCGCCTGTTGCTTTTTCGAAACCGAGCCGAACAGCATCACCTTTGCCTTTTCCAGTTTGTCGAAAAACCTGGCAGTTCAATTCGGGATGCCCCTCTATATTGTCCCTTATCGCATCATAGGTGCCATCTGTGGAGTGACCTTCCACGAAAATCAGCTCGCTTTCCAGTCCCATCTGAGGAACTCGATTGAAAATCATCCGGACATTACCGGCTTCGTTTCTGGCTGGAACGATCACCGATACTTTCTGTTCCTTTTCATGGTTTCGAGGATCGGGGCGCATTCGAGCAACCACGAAATTCGTCAGCGCAAAACTGCTGAAAGGCCAAATGCGGGCCAAGTATCTGTTACACATCGAGGCAACAAATGGGGTTTCCAAGGGCCAGATGATTTCTGACCAATGCCTGATGGCCTCTAAGTCGGTAAGATGGAGAAAGTTGAAAATATCTTCTTTGGTGAGCCAGTTCTGGTAAAGATTGGGTCTGGCAAGTCCCATCTTGCGGGCTGCGGCTAAAGGCAGCTCCCAGAGTTTGCTATAAAAATTCAGTATGATGCGAGTTCGAGAAGTGGCAATCTTTAAAATTTTCTCGAAAACCGCTTGAACATCCCAGAGATCGTTGAGGAGATCGGACACAATGATGACATCAAACCGCTGGTCCGTTGTAAAATCACAAACGTCGGCCTGGATGAAAGTGATCTGAGGATGGCGAATTCCGGCCCGCTGAATCATTTCCGGTGAAAAATCGACACCTACGCCGTGGGAGGGTTTACATGCAGCCAGCAAATCGCCTTGACCGCAACCCAACTCAAGCACTCTCTGCCCGGGTGCAACAAGGAAGGTATATATCTCCTCCAGTCGGTTATGATAGTACACCCCCCAGCCTTCCCAGTTCTCTGAAGACCGTGCCACTTTATCCCAGTGGTTTATCCTGGTTTCGTTGAACAATCCGTGTCCGGAATCAACAGCTTCCATGACCCTCCCTTATAACTCTCTTACAGCTCATTGAAAGTGTTTGACAGTGCCAGCTCCTGAAAGGATTATCACTGACAAAGAATATAGCTTCTAGCTGAGAAGGGAGGAGGGAGTAAAGGTTTTTCATTCGATGGGCAGGTAAAATGCCCATCGCTTTCGAGTGCATTTGGTCTGATTGGCCTCTTTTGCAGAAAACTACTTTTGGAGTTTTGCGTCCATAGTGATCTCAGCCTTGAAAAGGCGTGATACCGGGCAGTTCTCCTTGGCATTCTGGGCAGCTTTGTTGAAAGCCTGCTCGTCAGCTTCCGGGATCTTAGCCGAAACATCAAGGTGGATTTTTGTTATCGCAAAACCGTCCTCCACCTTCTCCAGCGTAACCGTCGCCGTTGTATCGATGTTGTCCGGTTTCAAGCCCGCTTCGCCAAGTTGAGCCGACAGCGCCATCGAAAAACATCCCGCATGGGCTGCTCCAATCAGCTCTTCCGGATTGGTTCCCTTACCTTCTTCGAATCGAGTTTTGAAAGAATACTGGGTTTTGTCCAAAATTTGGCTCTGGGTTGATATAGTGCCCTTACCGTCCTTGAGACTTCCTTGCCAATTGGCAGAAGCTTTACGATTCATAGATTTCTCCTCCGTACAATCGTCAGAATTTTGTCACCAAAAGTTAATCTAGCTGCAATACACTTTAAGAAGATTTGAACAGAGTACAATAGCACTTGTGACAAATAGAGAGGATCCTGCCAGATCGTTCGAGTCAAAGTTCCGTTAAATTACCGAGGGATGTTTGCTCTTTCGTGAAGGACTCTTTTGGCCTGCCGGTCAAACAAATGGGGAGTCGCAGAAAGCTCAATATATTAAGCGTCCAAATCATACATGTTCAAGAAGTCACCGAGTCGGTCTCTGATCAAATCCTTGGACAAACCAAATTTCTCCAGACTGTATTCGTGTGAGCTCTTGTATTTACTAGTATTTGCAACCTCGCGCTCCAGCTTTGCTGAAAATTCATCATTCATTTTCAAATTAAACTTCCGATAGATGGTCTTAACAGTACCTTCCGGATCGGCAATCAGGTCATCATAGTGGATTTCTACCAACTGCTCTTCCGGGAGTTCTTTTCTAATTTCCATAAAGTACTTGTAGTAGTCGCAAAGAAGGGTTGCCAAATCACGACTCAACTTAGGATCGTGCTCCAATTCCGGGGAATGCAGGCGCCAGAAGGCAGCATACATGCTGATAAAAGACGGTACAGCCTCGTAAGGATGACGCACCAGATATACAATGCGAATATCAGGAAGTGAATTTATTATAGAACGCAAACGTCCGTGAATCAAAACGTTCTTGGCAAGCAGGGTCTTTCCTGGGCCGGTAGAGTAGAGCTGCCGTTTTAAGCAGTCCAAATAATAGCTCATTAATTTGTGCCGAGTCTTATTCGGAAGCCTGTCCACAAACTCTAAATGCGAAAGTTCCGAGAAAAACGGAAACAGCATGAAGACGCTTGGACTCAGCAAGGTGTAAAGAAAAAGTTGTTCATCTTCCTCTGCTTCAGTCAGCTTAGTTTCATGGATTCCGGTCCAACCACTAAACGCCGTGCGGCCTAGCAAATTTGCCAGACTTTTCAAAAAACCGCCCAGCTTTTGATCCAGTTTTCCCAGCCGACCCAGAACTTTGATCAGTGTTATACTTGGCAGCAATGTTTGGTAGAGCTTAAAATAAGTAAATTGACTGTCTTGACAGAGTATCCTGTGGAGAAAAGTGGTCCCGCTTCGCGGATTGGCGATGATATAAATGGGTTTATTGAT
Organism: uncultured delta proteobacterium; assembly: GCA_963781715.1. Taxonomy (GTDB): domain Bacteria; phylum Desulfobacterota; class Syntrophobacteria; order Syntrophobacterales; family Syntrophobacteraceae; genus Desulfoferrobacter. The sequence continues at coordinate 69,536 of CAWAGW010000010.1, read as the reverse complement.
TGCCTGACGGCGGTAGCCGGAGAAAAACAACAAATCCAAGCAACGCCAGAGTTGCACAAAAATTCTAACGCAGAGCATTGCGACAATACATAGAACAACAAAACCAGCATAGCGAAAAGAAACGATATCCCTGGAAAGTACTGCCCTCAAGGCTTTAATCATGGTAGGCAAATCGAAGGGCATCGTCATAAGACTCTGGAAATCTATCTGCTCAGTTTCGCTGGCCCTGACTCATCTGGTTGATGAGGCGCCAGGTTTGGATCAGCTCTTCATCTAGTGCGTCAGCGAGTATGAATTGAAGCTCCGCACCACCAAGCAGCCCCAAACAGACTTGTTCCAAGTGAGAGGAATAGTACTTTCTAAGGCCGCTACGGAGGTTCGAAAGTCCGACTATGGTCCTTGCCGGCTCATTGAAAATCGCCCCGCTTGCCAGCATTCGTACTGTTTTGATGGTTTCTGATATTTGAAAATACGCTTCGTGCCAGCTTAGGTTCGGTAATAGCGGATCGAAGATGAGATCATCCGGCGCCATACCTGCTTCCAAGGCCAGTCCCCTCAATTGCAGGGCGAGGGCGATCTTCTCTTCCATCCTTGTGGGAGAAACGGAGTTTTCATCCAGTAGAAGAACAACCAATTGAGTTTTGTGTCTGACTGCCAGTGGAAGAATTTCTTGTATTCTATGCCTTTCAAGCGTAAGTCCATTAAGTATTGGCTGCTTGGAACATACCTCCAGACCTTTTGCGAGAATCCTGGCATGGGGACTATCCAGGACAATGCCCATGGTTGTCACTTCCTGGACAGCTTCGACCATGAAAGTCATACGGTCTTCATAGCGCGGTGAAAGAAAACCCGGGGTCAGGTCGATCCAGCGGGCCCCCGCTTGCTCGCAACGAACTGCCAAATCCTGCAGGGGACTGGCGTTCAACTCTCTTAAAGCCTCAGATACGACGGGATTCAAAGCATGAAGATTGTCTGCTGCAAGTAACATTGTCATTTCACCAGGCAAGACTCAGGAATGTAGACTTTCGACCGAAATCAAGCTCCTCAAAGCAGGCCAATCATCATCTTTGTGCCCACAACCAACAACAATAACGCAAACGCACGTTTGAGTTTGGCAACAGGGAGGCTGTGAGCCAAGCGCACACCCAGAGGAGCCGTCAATACGCTCGCGCAGACTATACCGGCAAGACCTGGAAGATATTCATAGCCCAGCGAATAGCGAGGCAACCCGGTAACGTGCAAACCGGTGATCACGTATCCAAGCGTTCCAGTAACGGCAATGGGAAAACCGATCGCCGCAGACGTCCCGATGGCTCGATGCACGGGCATATTGCACCACATCATAAACGGTACGGAAAGGGTGCCTCCACCTATCCCAACGAAACTGGATACCATACCGATGACATCTCCGGCAAAAAACATACCCAGCCTACCGGGAAGCTCTTTGGAAGGCTTGGGCTTCCTGTCTATCATCATCTGAGTCGCCGCATAATACAAAAAGATCGCAAAAAAAACTTTAAGAAAATTGGTGGACATACGGGCCACAATAAACGAACCAAGCAAAGTGCCCACTAAAATGCCCGGAACGATGCGCAGCACCGTGGCCCACTCGACAGCACCCCTTCTGTGGTGAGACCAGGAGCTCGAAACAGAAGTAAAGATTATAGTACCCAGCGACGTGCCAAGTGCTAAGTGCATGATGTACTCATGGGGTACAGCGTGTCGACTTAGGGTAAAAACCATCATGGGTACAATTACCAACCCGCCGCCAATCCCGAATAAGCCGGCCAGTGTTCCTGCAACGGCACCCACGCCCAGATAAGTTAAAACGATAATGATCACTTGAACACCTCCACACCGCTAGATCGCTTCCAGTCGGAAACCCCGGCAATTCAGGATTTGCCGATGAGAACCAGATCACAAAATCGACTCCGCATTTCAAACAGTACAATAAAGCTTGGTTCTCTATTTGACTACTTTTGAACGAGCCGTCTCATTCGAAAACCGGACTTTGCTCGACAACCAGGCCACAGATCTAGCATGCTGGCACAGAACCAAGGCCCCGCAATACAATGATTTTGGATACTAATTGCCCTGCTTCGATTCGACTCCATTTTTGCCCTTTACACTGCCTCTGCATGTAGCTTTGGTCTTGAATTTTGATAAAATTACTGATGGTGGATAGAATATTTGAACCTTTCTACACCACCAAAAGGCAGGGAAGAGGCACTGGACTCGGTCTTTCAATCAGCTACGGAATCGTACAAGATCACAATGGCACACTGCAGGCAAAATCTGTTGAAAACGAAGGCTCAACACTCACCGCTCAATTTCCTGTACAGGTGGACTGACATGGCAGAAAAAGTTCTGGTTGTTGATGATGAAGGAGGCATCCGGCATGTCCTTGAAATGTCCCTTGGAACCGCCGGCTACCAGGTTTTGACCGCTGACAGCGGTAAACGGGCGCTGACCATAGCAAGGGATGAACATCCTTCGATTGTGCTTGCGGATATAAAAATGCCGGGCATGGACGGCATTCAATTGCTGCAGAAGATTAAGGAGGAAAGTCCCGATACCGAGGTCATCATGATGACCGGCCATGCAGACCTGGAACTCGCCATTCAAAGCTTGAAATTTGAAGCCTCTGACTTTATCACCAAACCGGTGAATTACGACGCTCTTGAAATTGCCTTGAAAAGAGTACACGAAAAGCTTTGGATGAAAGAACAGATCAGACAGTACACCGAGGGTCTGGAACGCCTCGTCAGCGAGAAAAGCCGCCGTTTAATCGAGGCCGAAAGACTCGCTTCTTTGGGTCAGTCGGTTGCCACGCACGCCCACGCCATAAAAAACATCACAGGAGGCATGAAGGGTGGCATGTATGTGGTGGAAAAGGGAATGGAGCAGGGTAGCGACAAATATCTCTCTCAAGGTTGGGACATGATTAAAGGCAACGTTCAAAAGATCAGCAACCTTGCCCTCGATCTTCTGAACTATTCCAAAGCTAGAAAGCCGGACTACGACCTGTTCGATCCCAATATTCCTGCAAGAGAAGTCTTTCATCTTATGCTTCCTAAAGCGAGGGAAAACGGCATTCATCTCAAATTGGATCTCGATGACAGTCTTGGCAAAGTATTTTTGGACCTCGAAGGGATCTATACATGCCTCCTGAATTTGGTAACAAACGCCATCGATTCTTTTCACTCGCAGATCCGACCAAATCTTCCAAACAAATCATATTGAGATCGAGGATGGCTAATGGCTGGGCTGTAGAATATCAAGTGAAAGATACTGGCTGCGGAATGGATGAGGAAACCAAGCAGAAGGTTTTCCGCAGTTTCTTTAGCACCAAAGGTTCCAAGGGAACCAGTTTAGGGCTTATGATCACTGAAAAGATCGTAAGAGAGCATGGTGGAAAGGTCGACTTGCAGACAGAACCGGGCATCGGGACCGAGTTCACTGTCCGCCTGCCCGAAAAGAGCAGCCAGGATTATGTAGGCAACAACGAAAGTATTCAGTGAAGTACCTGACTCAAAAAATGCAGCATGGGGAGAGCGCCCCATGCTGTCATCAAACATGATTGGAGGAGGGTTCACATATTGATTGGTTTGTTAAATAAATCAAGGCAGCTGTTTTAGATCCTTTGCCGCAATCTGTGCTTGAGGCGTGCCGGGATAGCTTTCCAAAAGTCGCTCATAGAGGATTCTTGCCGCCGTAGCATCTCCCAGTTTTTGAAATGAACCTGCCTGCTTGAGGAGTGCCGAGGGGACCTTATTCCCTTTTGGGTACCGATCTAATAGCTGCTGATAGCTTTCTATCGCTTCCTTGTAGCTTTTCTCCGAATAGTAAGCCTCTCCTATAAGGAACAAAGCATTGTCCGCCAAGTCCGATTTTGGGTATTTGGCAAGGAAGTCCTTAGCTTCTTTTCTTGCCTCCAGATATTTTCCCTGTTGATACAGCTGGAGCGCATTATTGTACATGGCCTTCTCAGGATTTTTCTCTTCCTGAATAACAATTTTGGGGGCTGCAACGGGCTCAGCTGTCGATGATGGGGCGGCGGAATATGACGGAACAGGGGCAGAACCATACGAGGGAGGTGTAGCGGAGGACGTAGCAGCCCCTAACCGGTTGAGTTGGCGCTGCTGTTCTTCAATTCTGCCGCTGAGACTTCCCACTTTCATCTGCAATTCGTCCAGACGCGCGTAAAGATCTGCCTTCTGCTCCGTTCCCTCCATGCTCTGAACCCGGTTTTCGAGTTTTTGGACCCGATCGAACAGTATGTTGATACTCTGCTGGAGGTTGGCCGTCTCCTGAGGAGTAGCGCACCCCCAACTGAGAGTTGCTACTAAAATCAACAAACAAAGTCTTACGAGCCGCACGTGGTATTTGCTCTCCATGAGCATCTATCCTTTCACCCGTGTTGTCTAAAATTTGCCGAGTTGAAGAGAGATTTTCGGGAAATGCAAATGGATTGCACTAATAATTCACTACGAAATGGTCTCTGCGATTTTTCGCCCAAGCCTCTTCAGACTGCCCCATAGATATTGGGCGCTCTTCTCCGTAACTGATGGTGGTCATTCGTTGTGAATCGATACCTAGATTGACCAAATACTGATAGGCGCTATGTGCCCGTTTTTCTCCCAGGGCAAGGTTGTATTCCGCGGTGCCGCGATCGTCACAGTGCCCTTCGATATTGACCCTCACTTTCGGATATCGTTTCATAAATTCAGCCTTGTTATTCAGAATCGCTTTGGCTTCATCTGAAAGGACATAAGAATCAAATCCGAAATAAATATCCTGATTCTCAAATACTTGGGACTTCTCCTGAAATTCTTTTCGCTCAGGTTCACTGTAGAGGCCGAGTTCACGCCATTTTGCTTCATCCGACGGAACACCTTCACCGGTCATTCCCGCGGCCCCCCCCGCACCCGGACCGACTCCAGGTTGAACCGGAACAGTTTTCTTGGAGCACGCTCCCATTCCCATGAGCCAAAGAAAAACCAATACAATTCCAGCAAAACCGACAGTACGCCCTCTAATCATCTCTACTCTCCTCGGCTGTTCAAGTTGTTTTGATTACTATTAGATTTACTCAACCCAATCCATCTGGCATTCGTCCCATATTTTAAGCAGCTAAGCAGTCAATTTTCCATTGGAAATAGGTCATTTCCTGCAAAGTCAACGACCACCCAGGCGTGGCGACCATTCGGGCATCTCCTGACTGCCGCCAAGGCTGGTAAGGCGTCTTACACCGGCACCATTCATCAAGAGCACCCAAATGGAGGAATTTCCCTGGCGCGTTGAGCTGAAGGCCAGCATGCGTCCATCCGGTGACCAAGTGGGCGATTCATTATTTCCTTCCCCGTGTGTGAGTTGACGCACCTGGCTTCCGTCCGGACGGATGGCAAAGATATTGTGTCTCCCTCCGGATAAGCCACTATAAGCGATCCAGTCCCCTTTCGGCGACCATGCAGGCGAGGTGTTATAGTCTCCGCTGAAAGTGATCCGCTGATTGCTCCCACTGCTCAAATCGAGTACATAGACTTGAGGATTCCCCGTTTCATTTGAGACATAAGCCAGTTTGCTACCATCCGGAGACCAACTGGGTGATACATTGATCGCCCAACTCTGGACAAGTTTCCGCATTATCGCGCCAGTTGACGATACCAGGAAAATATCCGGATTGCCATCCTTTGAGAGAGTTACCGCCAGGTCTTGGCTGTTCGGGCGCCAGGCCGGCGAGATATTCAATCCCGGATATCCACAAAGCAGACGCTGAGCACCACTCAATAGATTCATAATGTAGATTTTAGGACCGCCCTCCTTGTAACTTACATAAGCAAGCTGAGTGCCATCAGGGCTCCAGGCCGGCGACAGGTCGAGGTTTTCATCGTGAGTGACCTGGCTTGGGTTGCTTCCGTCAAAGTCGACCAAGTAGATTTCTTTATTCTTGCCCTGGGCTTGCACAAAGGCAATTTTAGTGCCAAAAGCTCCCCGTTCACCCGTCAGGGCCAAAAGAATCTCATCGGCAAAGCGGTGTATCATCGCACGCCAATCCTGTGCTTGACCTTCGTAAACTTTGCCGATCACCATGCGGTCTGCGACAACATCAAATAGCCGCATCTCCAGTTTCAATGAAGACCCCTGCACTTGATAGGCGCCCCGCACCAGGAATTCCGCACCCAATCTGCGCCATTCGATGAATTTTATATCATTTTGCGTCAGACCGATTTCCTGCGGATTCTGCAAAAATCCTCGTGGATCGAGAGGCCGGAAGATTCCTGAATAGTCCAAGTCATCTGCCAGCGTTTTGGCCATATCACCGGCGAGTTCAGTTTGCGCAGGTGCCAGGTACTTAAAGTCCGGAACAGCAATGGGCAATCTTTGAAAATTTGGCTGCGTGATATCTATGTAGACGGTCTGGGCGTCAGCATCCATGCCGGGATGCAGAAGCGAGAAGAGGACCATTATTGTCAAAATTCCCAGTAGGAACCCCTGCTTGCCACCTTTCATGCGATTATCATTTCCTTTCAGCCTAAGCTTGTGAACAACCTTTATAAGTCTTCGGGCCTAAAACGAACCCCGATTTGTTCCTTGGGTGGACTGTAGATGGCTGGAAATGGCGGCAACGGATCAGCCTTTTTCACGGCCCTTTCGGCAGACTCATCGAACAGTGCATTGCCGGAACGCTTTTCAAAATTGACGTCCAAGATTTTACCATCACGCCTGACCGTCACCACAAGTACCGCCTCCAAACTTTTGTCCTTCAAAAAATCCGGGAGAGCCCATTTACTTCGGATGGCGTTCCATACTTCAGTGTAATAAAGGCGCCGAGCCAATCCAACCTGCGCCCCACCTGCACTTGCCTGGGCAGAACCGTTTGCGCTCCCTTGTGGCATACCCGAGGTATTGGTCTTGGAACTCTCGGCAGGTTGATCCGTCCCACCGGGATTTTTTGAAGGTTTCTCTGCAGATGAAGAAGAAGCTTCTTCAGGCGCATCATCTTTTGTCCGTGGGGGTGTGGCGGTTTTAGGTTTTTTGGTTAGATTCTCCAGATCTTTTTCTAACGATTTCGGCCGATCAACTTGACTTTCCAATTTGGGTAAGTCAGAACTTTCCATTTTTTTCAGACCGGTTGCAGATTTCCGGGGAGAATCATCAAACTGCAAGCGCTTAACCGGCACCAGCGGTGACGATAATGCTTTCTGACTGTCGCTGGATTTTCGTGAACTGCTTTTGGTATTTTGGCTCTTAACACCCGATGTTTTTCCACCCTTCACAGGCGGCGCAACGGGCCCCTTCAGCTCGTCCATCGTTACCAGGTCTACTGTGTAAAAAGAGATCCGACCTGTCTGCTGGGGCATTAATTGGGGTAAGACCAAAGCGAAAAAGACTATAACAACGTGTGCAATTACGGACACGCCGAGAGCTATCAGTAAGTCGCCTCCAGACAATTTGCGAGGTGCCAAAGATAGAGCTTCCATGAATTAAATCCTCTAAAGTCCCTCCGACTCTGCATGCCCTGTTCTGGTATATGCTCTCCGTCGCCGAAAAAATGACCCTCATTTCTTGCTCGAAGCATTCTGCGCCAAACCGGTGAGTGGTTCCGTAACCATACCGATTTGATCGATCCCCGCCTCACGTATTATTCCCATAACTTTGACAACAAATCCATAGGGCAAGGCCTCGTCCGCCCGCAAAAAAACACCCTGCTTCCCCTGTTGGTTCTGATAGATTGCGGCAATTTTCGGCCCTAAAGAATCAAGACCTACCGGATATTCATCTATATAAACCTGGCGGTCTTTGGTAACAGTGACCATGAGACGTTCTTTTTCTGCCGGGATGGCCGGGGCCGCTGTCTCCGGCAATTTGACATCTATTCCCTGGGTCATCAATGGTGCTGTCACCATAAATATAATGAGCAAAACAAGCATGACGTCCACAAAGGGAGTCACATTGATTTCACTGACCATTCTGTTTTTTGCCCTGTTTCCGTTAACCTGCATTCGGTGGCCTCATAAATGTAGCGCAAGCATACTGCGTTAGATAAGATCACTCTTGGACCATAAACCGCTGGTCAATTTGTGCCTCCTCCTGCCTCCCTCGCCTCATCAAGTCTCGTTTAAGGATATTCAAAAAGTCAGCGGCAAAATGGCTCATCTCACTTTCCAGAGACCGAATTCTATTGGAGAAGTGATTGTAGGCAACAACGGCTGGAATGGCGGCGGCCAGACCCATGGCGGTTGCGACCAGAGCTTCCGAGATACCCGGGGCCACGACCGCAAGGTTGGCTGCGCCCTTCAGGCCAATTTCTTGAAAACTGCTCATAATTCCCCAGACAGTCCCAAACAATCCGATAAAAGGCGCAGTGCTTCCCGTAGTGGCTAACAACGGCAAAAATCGATCAAAGCGCTGCGACTCGGACATGATGCTGCCCTGCATCGCCCTGTCCACATTCTCTAAAAGAACTTCAGGATTGACCCGAGCGTCCTGTAAATTTTTTGCTTCAAGCGATTTGCTCAATCGATTAAGTTCAACATAGCCCACCCGGAATACTTGAGCAAGATGACCATCCTCCAACAATTGCACATCTCTGTAAAGGACTCCATAGTTTTTGCGCTGTCGGAAAAGCTCTATAAATTGATCCGACTCTTTCCGCGCCCGGCGAAGAAGCCGCACTTTTAATGCAATAACGCACCAGCAACCGATTGAAAGGATCAGCAAGGCGAGTAGAACAAATTTTACCATGGGGCCTGCATGGCCTACCATGTCCAATACACTGTTTCCTCCCCGTTGATAGGGAGCGCCGACTGCCTCTACGGCAGCATGGGCCATTGGCATTAAACCGTTCAGCATGGTTTTATTTCCTCTGATCCAAGTTGATCTAACTCAGTGATTATTGACGGCAAAGCCCTGCCGGCTGGTTCTTCTATGTGTAAATCGCTCATTCGGTAGGAAAGGTCTGTCTTACGCGGATTGATCTCCAGCAGGAAAGCGCCTCGCCTTTTTGCTGATTTGGGAAGAAAAGATGCAGGGGCAACGGTTGCAGAAGTTCCAATGATCAGCATTACATCACAGCTTTCAGCCGCTATCATGGCCTCTTCATGAGCCGTCGGCGGAATATTTTCTCCAAAGAAAACGAATTCCGGCCGCAGTGGGAACCCACAATGGCAACACGGGGGCAAGGTCACCAATGAGATTTCTTTGCGACTAAACCTCTTACCACATGAATCGCAACGCAGTGAGCGATTATGGCCGTGAAACTCGATCACATTCACACTGCCTGCTCGCTGATGGAGGCTGTCCACATTCTGAGTGATCACAGATTTCAGCACCCCGCGTTTTTCCAGATCGGCCAAGGCAAAATGAGCAGGATTCGGATTGGCACGCAGCAATAACTCATCCATTTCCAGCAGCATCTTCCAGACCCTATTCGGATTCATTCTAAACGATTCGATATGCCCGAACTCCATAGGGTCATACTTCGACCAAAGCCCCCCCGGGCTCCTGAAATCCGGAATACCACTTTCGACCGAAATTCCAGCACCAGTAAGAGCTATCAAATGACGACTACGCAGAATACGCTCAGCCGCGACCTTGTGGAGACTCACGCCATCACCTAAAAACTATTGAATTATTAATGCCTTATAGAACCACGGTATGCTAGTTCCAGCTCCCGCGGTTGTCAAGGCAATTCATTTTGGGGCATCTCACATAATTATCTTTAGAACCTGCCCAATTCGAATGGTATTTTTCTTCATCTTATTCCAATCTCGTATATCCTTTATGCTCACTTTATAACGCTTGGCAATGCCGGTCAGGGTCTCCCCTCGTTTGACTTTATGCTGGACCACCTTTTGCTTTGGTGCTTTCGGCGGTTCGTATAATGGTTTCAGGGAAGCCACTCGACTCTGTAAAACCTTGCCCTTGCCCTCGTGGACTTTCAAGGTATAGGAGCCTGCGGGAATTCTATCGGATGTGAAGGCGGGGTTAAGTATCTTGAACTCGCGGTAAGTCATATCTGCCGCTTCCGCAACGGACTGAATCGTTACAGGGCGGGAGAGGCTGACCGGAACGTGGTCTGCAGAAATCACAGGGTATCCGGCTCCTTTGGGAAACACGTAGCCATAGCGCTCCGGATGACTCAGAACCTCTTTGATGGCAACAATCCTTAGAATGTATCTCTCAGTTTCCAAGGGCAGTTTCAGCGAATAATAGTCCGCTATCTTTTGATTGCCTATCTCCTGTTTGACTCTTCCTTCTCCGCAGTTGTAGGCCGCAATGGCAAGAGTCCAATCCTGAAACATGTCATGTAGATCTTTCAAATAGTTAAAAGCACTCTGAGTGGCCATCTCAAAATCGTGCCGTTCGTCGATGTTGGTTGTCTGATCGAGCCCGTATCTGCGACCGGTGCTTGATATGAATTGCCAGGGACCGGCAGCACCGGCCGGAGAATAAGAGGTATAGAGAAGGTCGCTCTCGGCTACGGCAACCCACTTCAGGTCCTCGGGCAGGTTTTGCCGGGCCAGCTGTTTTTCAATCCATGGGAAATAACGTTCCATTCGCTTCAGCCACAAGTAAACCTGAGCATGACTGTAAACAACGATCGTGAACTCCCGGTCCAATCGCTCCTGTACGTCAGGCATATCAAGAGGTACCGGCTCTCCGCAAAGTTCGGCATGCTTAGGTGGCTCGTAATAAGGAACAATGACCGCTGGAACCGTAGACGTGGACTCTGCCCTCGCCCAGTTGACGGCGTGCAAACATCCCAACCCCACAATGGATAAGAGCATTGATAAAGCAACCGCTTGGTGCTTTCTATTCCTACTCATATCTTTCCCTCGACCTAAAAACCTGCAAATAAGATCAAAGACCCCGCAGGCAGCATGAAAACGCTGCGAACCCTCGGCGCGGCAAAACCCTTAGCACGGCTTAATACTCCAAAGTTCAAAAACAGATTTCAAGCTCATTGAAAAAGAATCCTATTTCAGTTACGGCAGTTGCAGGACCATCGGATCCATGAACCACGTTCTTTTCGATATCGGTCGCAAAATCATGTCGGATAGTGCCCGGCGCAGCCTCTTTGTAATTAGTAGCGCCCATCAGATCACGATTCTTTTGGATGACGCTCTCTCCTTCAAGTACCATCACCACTACTGGTCCGGAAGACATAAAGTCTGTCAAACTCTGATAAAAAGGTCTTTCGCTGTGAACCTTATAAAAGCCCATTGCTTGATCTTTGGTCAACTGTAACATCTTCATTGCAATGATTCGAATTCCGCCCTCTTCAAAACGTTTTACCACTTCCCCTATCAGGTTCTTCTTTACGCCGTCCGGTTTGATGATGGACAATGTCCTTTCCATTAAAAAACTCCTTCAATTGTTAATTTTTGACCTAAAGGCACCAACGATTACTACACATTGAACTTCCAACTATTATTCTCAGACTTTAGCCTACCCTGACCGGCCGCATGGAAACTTTTTCCCCATAGAGAGATGAAACCCGGGTGGCCGGATGGACCGTTTCGCAAATCCTCAAACCGGTCCGCTCCAGGCGTCGACTTGCAGACCGCAGACCGCCAGAATATAGAATCTCACCCTACGCCAAAATGGCTCAATCGCACAAGAACTTACATTTTAACAGACCAGTCCTGCTTGAAGCGGCCTTGGAACCAGCGGAGTGCCACCCTGCAAGCGGGATTAGTCTGCCAACCTGAATGACTCTAGCGTACGCGAAATAGAAAACACACATTACAGGGCTAACTCGAAGGAATATTGAGCCAAGGTTAAGGTTCGCATCTGGCAGGAGTTTTCCCCGGACTTTATTGAAATGTCTGCCGCTGAAATGCGCAATTGCTGCGTTAGGCTGTAGACAATAAATTGCAGAGTTCTGAAATTCATTTTCTCTTATGGCATTCCCCACACATTACAGGCCCACTCGGAGCTCCGTTTGCAAGCATTTGATCGTGACAGGCTTTGCATTGCGTGTGGAAAGCCTCTTGCAAAGGAAGCGGATTCTTCCCCGATGTTCTGGCATGACAGTCTGAGCAAGGTTGACCTTCGGAACCCAAGTTGTTTCCATACTTATCGAAATCATGATGGCAGCGCAAGCATTCAAGAACGTTTGCATGCTGTTCGTGGGTGAACTGCACAACCGGCCTTTGGTGGGTTCCGAGTTCCTCGCTGTTCAGCTTTATGATCTCATCTTGAGAAAACGCAGAAGCCGCAAATAGAAAAGACACTATCAGAGCAAACGCAACGTATTTATCAAACCTCATGGATCATCCCCCTCCAACAATGTTTCTCCGGGCCTTATGGATAGCATCTTTTCTCAATACTGCATTCCGTGACAAACGAATTCTCTCAGTTTATTCCTCACTGCAAGACTGAAGCAAATTCTACTCTTCACCACCCTCTTCCTCTTCATCCACCGGCTGGAACTTTTCGGGAATAATCATTGACTCCGTGATTATTTCCTTAAAACTCAAAACCTTGACATCAAGATCATACTCTTTGTTCAGGTCGTTTACCTGGTCAAAACAATTGTGGCAAGGGGTGATCACTATTTTAGCCCCTGTTGCCCTAATTTGCTCGGCCTTAACCCGTCCGGAAAGCATCCTGCGTTTTTTAAACTCAGGGCCCATGGGGATATAGCCGCCACCTCCCCCGCAACAATGATTGTGCTCTCGATTCGGGCTCATGTCCCTGAAATCTTTGGCCAGAAATCCCACGATCTTCCGACCCTCTTCCCATAAACCGCCATTGCGCGACACATTGCAAGGATCCTGGTAAGTCACCGGCTCCGTCAGCATCTTTTCAGGATCAATTTTGATGCGGCCGTCCCTCAAGTATTCATAGAAAAGTCTTACCGAATGCACCACCTCTACAGGCGGCTTGCCGCCGGCACACCCCGCAAAATAAGGGCCTTCGAAAGCTGCCGAGCGATACGCGTGGCCGCATTCCGTTATGAGAATCTTTTCCACACCCAACTCCAAGGCCTTGTCGTACATCGATTTTACGACCTGCCCGGCAAGAGCCCTGTCTCCGGCAAACATCGCCAAATTCGTACAATCCCATCCGGTACTGGGGATTGTCCAGTCCTCTTCAGCAACAGTGAATATCTGGGCCGCCATTGCCAGGTCCTGTGGGTAAAACATGGGTTCTCGAGCATTGACGGTGTACATATACTTGGCACCGGGTTTGTCGATAGGAATTGTGAGACCAGGCATTTCCTCGGCGGTCTCCTCTGCCATCCATTCGCATGTTTCAATAAAATCTTCCGTGCTCATGCCCATCTGATTTCCGGTCTTACGATAGTTCTCCGACGTCCTCGCCAACCCCTCGGGCACTATCCCCTGGGAAAAACAGATGGTTCTGGCGGTTGCAATCAACGTGGCAATATCGATTCCAAATGGACAGTACATGGAACAACGCTTGCATGTAGTGCATTCACCCCAAATAATATCATAGCATTTCTTCAAGAATTCCCGATCCACATTGCCTTTCTTGCGGTACAAAAGCCCCAAAGTGTTCTTGAACTTGTAAGCGGGGCTGAGGCGCGGATCGCGATTATTCGCCAGATAAAAGAAACAGCTTTCGGCACAAAGACCGCACCTGGAACAGATACTCAACCATGTTCTTATTCGAGCACTGTCGTTCGCCTCAAGCAATGCTTTAATTTGCTTCACATCGACAGGCTTTTCGATCGATTCACTCATATTATTTTAAGCTCCTTTTAATTCATGAGCTGAATAAAACCTTGCGCAGCGAGTTCTATTATCGGGTCAAGGAATCACCACGAACGTGCGCCTCTGCGTTCTCCCATCTCGAATCCGATAAAAGAGCGCGAAAAAAACCATAAAATGATATGACCCAATTTGCTGAAAGGTATCACCAGAAGCAGAATCTCACCGGATATTATGTGCAGGATCAGCATAAGTCGGTACGGACCCCATTGATGATAGGCCAAAAAACCTGTAACAAACGGCAAGAATGTCATCAAAAGCAAAGTGTAGTCCCAAGAAGTCGTAAGAATACGAACCTCAGGGCGGATCAAACGCCTGGCGAACAGGAAAAGTATCGTAATCAGCATCACGATGGTCAGTGCATCAGCCACTCCGTCGGGCAAACTCCAAATGCTCCAACCAACCCACTCATTAAGCAACACGTTATGAGCGGATAAAAATATCGGAACTCCGAATAAACATATATGGAAAAGAAAGAATGCAAACGTGAAAACTGGTTGTTTGCGCATGGAAGCGCTCCCCCAGGGTATAATCCAGTGCCCTACGGAGCGCAAACCCCAGCTCCAGTTCATATGATTATAAAAGACTTTGTCCCTTTCTCTGCTCAGCCCATACAAATAAAAAATTCGGCAGATCAATCCCACTACGAAAACCGTAAGACTCGCCCAAAGGGCCGGTCCTATTAGAAATCCATATAAATCATCCATAGTGATCTGATCCCTCCTTCAGCGGAAATTAGGCAACCCGTCCCAACAGTCTTGTTCAACTATTCACTAATTCAATGATAAGCGCATGGACTTTAACACAAATTTGGGGATTCATAAAGCCAAGAGGTGAGGGCATATAATTTTTGGTTAAGAAAAAAACTTGTCTGAGAATATAATGCTTCACCTCTGATCGTCATGCTATTGTTTACTATTGCCGCTGTCTGTAAAAATCACGCCGCCAATCCTCGAAACGGTCTTCATCAATAGCTTTCCTCATGTTCTCCATAAGATGCAAATAATAGAACAGGTTGTGTATTGTGTTCAAACGGTATGCCAGTAGCTCACGGGACATAAAAAGATGGCGCAGGTAGGCTCTAGAAAAACGCCTGCAGGTGTAGCAGTCACAGCCTGATTCGATAGGCTGGTCGTCATCGACGTAACAGCTGTTTTTAATCTGGATGCTCCCCCAAGAGGTAAAAAGCATTCCGTTTCTAGCATTTCGAGTTGGCATCACGCAGTCAAACATGTCCACGCCGTGACGCACCCCTTCCACCAAGTCTTCCGGAGTTCCGACCCCCATCAGATAGCGCGGCCGCGAGTCGGGCAAGCACCCGGTGAGTGTCTCCAAAATGACTTGCATTTGCTCTTTGGGCTCTCCCACGGAGAGGCTTCCCAATGCGTATCCATCAAAGCCGATGTTCATTAGTTCCTCAAGACACGCTTGCCGGATGTCCGCAAACACACTCCCCTGGACAATCCCGAACAGGGCCTGCTGGGGCAGAGTATGTGCCGCTTTGCAGCGTTCTGCCCAACGCACCGTCAGCTGCATCGATTCTTGCGCATACTGTCGAGTGACCGGGTATGGAGTACATTCGTCGAAGCACATGGCAATATCAGAACCCAACTGCATTTGAACTTGAATGGCGACCTCGGGCGAAATCATATGCCGGGAGCCATCAATGTGGGACTGGAAAAGCACACCGTCTTCCTGCAGCTTGCGCATTCTGGCAAGGCTGAATACTTGGTACCCTCCGCTGTCGGTCAAAATCGACTGATTCCATTGCATAAAAGCGTGCAAGCCACCGAGCCGAGCAATTCTTTCGGCGCCGGGACGCAAATAGAGATGATAGGTATTGCCCAGTATTATTTTGGCTCCAAGATCCTCCAGTTCGTCGGGAGTGAGGCTCTTGACCGACCCATGGGTTCCAACCGGCATGAAAACAGGGGTTTCGATAAGCCCATGGCTGGTCATCATCCGGCCACGACGAGCTCCACAAGAGCGATCATGAGCAATGATGCTAAATTCCATTGTCTACGTTGATGTTCCCTATGAATATATGATGCCTATGGTTAAAAGAGTCCCCCTCAAATAGGTTTTCTCACAAGATCAACATTGCATCGCCATAGCTGAAAAATCGATAGCCCAGTTCAATGGCTTTGTTATAGGCACTAAGAATTTCCGTTCGGCCGGCAAACGCCGACACCAAAAGCATTAAACTCGATCCGGGCAAATGAAAATTGGTAACCATCCCCTCGATAACCCTGAAGCGGTAGCCGGGATAAATGTAATGCTCGCACAAACCTGAAAAAGGAGTGACTTCGCCAAATTCGGCTGCTACCCATTCAAGGGTTCGAACCACGGTAGTACCTACAGCAATAACCCGCCTGTTGTCGGCTTTCGCCGACTTTATCCGGTTAGCCGAATCAACTGAGATCTCTGCATACTCGGCATGCATCCGATGATCCCGAATATCCGCGGCGCGCAGTGGAGCAAAGGTGCCATAACCCACATGAAGCGTCACTTTGACAATTTCAACGCCCCGTTTCTGCAATGCTTCCAAAAGTGCTTGGGTAAAATGAAGACCTGCAGTTGGAGCAGCCACTGCACCCGGCTTTAACGCGTAAACAGTCTGGTAGGACTGCCTGTCCCCATTGGCTGTAAAATCATTATTTCGATGAATATACGGAGGAAGAGGAACGGACCCGATGTCTTCCAACATCTCCAGGAGCGGTTCCGAAGTCAAAAAACGAACTATCGCTTTGCCGTTTTCGGGAGTTTTCTGAATCCTTGCACGAATGCCTCCTTGCAGAAAAATCAGGCTATCCTGGCGAGGCCTTTTGGCACTTCTCAGGAGGCATTCATATCCTTCCTGATTTCCCTGTTCCGGATTCTTGTAGGGATCCAAAACGAGCAACTCGATAGAGCCGCCTGTTTCTTTTTTGCCATACAGCCTTGCTGGAACAACCCGAGTATCATTGACAACCAGCACATCTCCCGTTTGAAAAAAGTCACAGATTTCATCAAACCTGAGATGATTAAGTTTGCCCCTGCGGCGATCTAACACCAGCAGACGCGCCTTATCCCTTCTATCAAGGGGATTCTGGGCTATCAAACCAGCGGGCAGATCGTAATGGTAGTCATGCAGGGCATAGGAGGCATTTTGATAGTCATCGAACATAGTGTCGACCCCAATACACCAGCAGCAGACCCAGAATCATCAGTGCAGCGCCCATCACACGCAGCATTCGACTGGGTGTGAGGATCATTTGTTGCATCACTTTCTTCAAGCTATCAGGAAAAGCGAGGTACGGCAGTCCTTCAAAAAAGCAGATCAGTCCAACCACAGTCAACAGATATCCACTAAGCATAAGTCCAGGATCCCACCTAAGATTTTCTTGGCATTCAGTCTCGGATCGCCTAACATATTTTTTGATTATTGCAAAGAGTTCTCTGTTGCCCGAATGATTGGAGATGAATATGCCGTTAAGTTGGGTTGAAATAGATCTCGCGGCTCTGCGCCACAATTTGGCACAAGTCCACAATCGTATGTCTGCACATACGCAAATCCTTGGTGTGGTTAAATCGGATGCATACGGACATGGCATGTTGCCGGTAGCTCGGGAATTGGCAGCCGGCGGCGTCGATTTTTTGGCTGTAAGCAAGTTTTGGGAAGCGCAAGAACTCCAGGCCTCGGGCATCCGTCTTCCCATCCTGGTTTTATCAGGCATTGAACCCCCTGAGATGGATGAAGCAATAAGACAACAAGTGCGACCCGCAGTGTTTCGATTGGACCATGCTGAGCTAATTAGCAAAAAAGCTTGCAGTTTGAATACCAAAGCAAAGATACATCTCAAGATTGATACCGGTATGGGACGACTGGGCGTTCCATGGGAAAAGGTCCCAACATTTCTAGATGATCTGTTGGCCTTACCTGGAATTCATCTGGAAGGAATTCTCTCTCACTTTGCGGTCGCCGACGAACCCGATAAGACTTACAGCGAACATCAGCTTAGCCGGTTTAGAGAAATTTTGCGCGTACTTGCCGGATGCGGCCACCCTGTTCGCTATGCACATATTGCCAACAGTGCGGGCTTACTTGATCTTCCTCATGCCCATTTTCAGCTGGTCAGGCCAGGAATTATGCTCTATGGTTCTTCGCCCTCGCAAGAACTCCATTCTCCAGCAGAGCTGAAGCCGGTCATGAGCTTTAAGTCGAAGATGTTACAGCTCAAGGAGGTGCCGGCTGGACAGCCAATCGGTTACGGCAGAACATTTACAACCGATAAACTCACTCGGATCGCTACCATCCCCGTCGGGTACGATGACGGATATCCGCGAGTGCTTTCCAATCGAGGGCAGGTGTTGGTGCACGGTCGGCGAGCGCCTCTCATCGGCCGAGTCTCAATGAATTTGATTACGATCGACATCACAAGTGTGCCAAATGCAAGAGAAGACGATGAGGTGGTATTGTTGGGGCGGCAGAATAACGACCGCATTACGGCGGAGGAAATTGCCGAACTTTGCGGAACCATTAGTTACGAAATTTATTGCAATATTGGACGACATCATTTCAGATATTTTTCAGGAGAAACACTCGGCAAGTGACAAACGCGGAAGTGGAATCAATGCTTTTCAATCTCACCCTAGCATGGAAAAACATAAAAATCAAAGCCACTTGACCCTTCCCTGACCACTAGTTATAAGTTCATTTCGTAGTTTTAAACTCTTTCAGTATATCATTTGGAGCAAGGAGGATTTTCTCATTATGGCGCTCGTTCGGAACCGCATCCTCGAAGTCCTTACTGAAGCGATCATGCCGATACAGAAGACAGCCAAGGAGCCTGGGCAACCCCCGCCGTGTGTTGAGCTCGAAATTCCCAAGGCATCTCAACACGGAGATTACTCAAGCAACATCGCATTGTCCCTGACTCGCTCGCTTAAGCGCAATCCAAGGGAAATCGCCAATGAAATCGTGAAGAATCTCAAGAAAGGCGAAGACCTTATTGCCAAAGTGGAAATTGCGGGGCCAGGTTTCCTCAATTTTTTCGTTCAACCTCATGCGTGGCATAAGGTGTTATTGGAGATCCATGAACAGGCTGAAAAATACGGATATCAGGACATAGGGAAAGGCAAAAGGGTGCAGGTGGAATTTGTTAGCGCAAATCCCACCGGACCCTTACATATTGGACACGGGCGAGGCGCTGCCACAGGCGACGTCATGGCCGCCATCCTAACGTCCTGCGGATATGAAGTAGAGCGTGAGTATTACATAAATGACGCCGGCAATCAGATGGACACCCTCGGACGCAGCCTTTATTATCGCTATCAACAGGTACTGGGAGAACCTGTAGACTTTCCAGACGGACATTATCAGGGCGATTATATGCTGGATTTGGCTAAGGACCTGGCACAAGAAGTCGGGAGTCGTTACCAGAAGATCCCGCTGAACGATGTTTTGTCTGACTTCACGCGGTACGCCGGGGACCGGATTCTGGCGGGCATCAGAGAAGATTTGGATAGCTTTGGAGTCACCTTCGACAGCTGGTTCAGTGAAGCAAGCCTGCACAGCCAAGACGCCATTCATAGCACCATAGAAGCCCTCCAATCCAATAACTACATATACCAGCAGGATGGAGCCCTATGGTTTCGTAGCACTGCATTCGGAGATGAAAAGGACCGGGTAGTTGTTCGCGCAAATGGAGTGAGCACCTATTTTGCCGCGGACCTCGCCTACCATAAGAACAAATTTGAAAGAGGGTTCGACACCGTAATCGACATCTGGGGCGCCGATCATCACGGTTATGTGGAGCGGATGCTTGCAGGGATCGAAGCGCTTAACAGAAAGCGATCGGACCTGCAGATTATTCTTGTACAACTGGTCAACTTGCTGAGAGCCGGGAAGCCTGTTGCCATGTCAACCCGCGCCGGCGAATTTGTCACATTGCGAGAGGTAATTGACGAGGTGGGCAAAGACGCCGCCCGCTTTATTTTCCTGACTCGTCGCTCAGACAGTCCGCTCGATTTCGATCTGGAAGTTGCTAAGATGCAGAGCAACGACAATCCCGTCTATTACGTTCAGTACGCTCATGCCCGCTTGTGCAGTGTATTCGAAGTAGCGAAAGAACGTAATGTTCCCCGCGAGTGGATGAACGGAGGAGCAACCCCCAAGCTCGAGCCCCTTGTCATCCCCCAGGAGTTGGCAATTATTAAAATGCTTGGGGAATATCCGGAAATCCTGGCGAGTTCGGCCAAATGTCTGGAACCTCATAGAATCCCTTATTATTTAAACGAATTGGTTTCCCTTTTTCACAGTTATTACAATCAGAATCGCATTCTTGGAGACGATCCGGAGTTGACGCAGGCCCGGCTTTATTTAGCTGACGCCTTGCGCATCGTCCTGGCTAATGCTCTTTCTATGCTGGGAGTCAGTGCCCCGCAGAAGATGTGAGAAAATTAGTTGACACAGGCATGCAGAACTGCTTCAACAGAATCAGGCGAATGACAATTGAGGATACAGGAATTTGAAAGAGGTCACCTATAGAGCCGGCTGATGAAATCTTCGAGAGAGAACAGCAGTTCGACCAAGTCCGCGAAAAAAAGCAAATCGAAAGCTTTTCGTTTCGAACTGGGATTCATGCAGCTGCTGCTCTATTCTTTCAGTCTGGTTCTGGTACTTGCATGGATGTTTGTCTTCGGTGTACTGGTTGGCCGGGGGCTGCCCTTGGTCAAGGCCGAAGATACTTCCCTGAGTGCCCAAATCCTCCGCTTCATGGGACTTGGCAGGGAAACTCCCGAGCCCCCCACAAATGTTGCGGAGAGCTGGGAAAACTCAAAAAAGATGTTAGGGTCCCTGAATTATTTCCAGTCATTGACCAATGAAACCGACCCTATTTCAGGAAAGCCTCTGAAAAAGTCACCTATCCCATCCACTCAACAGGCAAAAGAATCACCCCGGAAAGATTCACAATCCTCGTCAAAGCCATCAGTAGAGCAGGTTTCTTTAGACAAGGCCAGTCCGTTGGAGTCCAAGTACTCCGATCCCTCTGGAAGTCTTAACGACGAGAACCGAACCGAACATTTTACTTTACTGGCCGCTTCACTCAAGGATTCGAGCAATGCAGAGCGTTTGTTAAAAAAACTGCAGGCGAAAGGTTACACACCCAGCATGGAAACCATCGATATGCCGGAAAGCGGACGTTGGACGAGAGTGCTTGTTGGCTCCTTCGACAGCCGGGAGGAAGCGTTGAAGTTCGCCGCCGAATTTAACCGTAAGGAAAACGTTCAAGGACTTGTGATCCGCATCGACCGATAGGAGGTTGCTGAAATCGCTTTTAGTTTACAGCTGTTTTACTGTCGGCCTCATGTGGTTCCAAGGCTCTCTCCTGTCATAGAAAAATTCAAGGCCTTTGAATAGACCACCAGCCAAACCCGAGCACGAAGGTCCCCTTTTGGACACTTAAAGGACGGGAATCCCAATGGTATCGACCAGAGAACTTAAGGAAATGGAATTTTTTAAAGATTTCCATGAGTCAGAACTCTCCGAACTGGCATCCATCGCTTCACACACACGCTGGAAAGAAGGAGAAACTATATTTCATGCCGGTACTCCTGCGGGTACTCTCTACCTGCTGCGAGTCGGCACGATTCTCCTCTGTTTTCCAAACGGCCGGTCTATGCCATTGAGAGATGGCGGGCATGCCATTGGCTGGTCTTCTTTAGTCAGTCCCTTCCGGTACACAGCTACTGCCGTGTGCCTTTCTGAAGTTCGGCTTTACGAATTCTCAGGTAGGGAACTTTATCGCCTGATCCAAATGAATGCGGCTTTCGGACAAAAACTCATGCAGAAAATCGCCCAGATTATGGAACAACGCAATCATTATAGGCAAGGGACACCAGTCAATATACGACAGGAATAATCAGGAGACGGGATGTACGGACTGGAAGCAATCAGCGCAGCCAACGGATGGGCAATCGCTATTTCAGGAGTGTCCATCGTCTTTATCGGGCTGCTTGTTTTAGCTGCGGTAATGGCAAATATGGAGAGGTTTCTGGCATCTTGGGATCGCCGAGGTGAGCTGCTCAAAGCTTTTAAACAGAAACCGCAAGAAAAACAGGCCCAAGTTCGAGAGGCCCCGCAAGGCCATCCAGAATCCCGGACCACGGATAAAATCTTGCTGCACCTTTCCCAGGAGCAAATCGAAGTCGCAGAACATTTTCGACTCATTACCAAAAGACTTGGAGAACCTTTTCCTCTACCGCAGCTGCTGGAAAAGGCAACTGAGCACGGCGTAGCAAACCCCCACCGTCATCTTGATACCTTTCTGAAGCTGAATCTCATCGTTGAGGATAAAGACGATCGACGCGGCTTTTACACGTGGGCTAGCGACGTACAGGTTAACAATTCCAAGGTTGGAAAATCATAATCGTAGTCAATTTTCCGTCTTAACTAGGGAAGAACGCTGCAATGGCGAGCAGAAAACGGAGTTGAAGAGTCCATGGAGCACATGTTGAACTTTTTGGGAAACACAGGATTCGGGATGGTTGATTACCGCCACCTCATCATGATCGCCATTGGAATAGTTTTCATCTATCTCGGGATAGCCAAACACTATGAGCCGCTCTTACTCGTTCCTATCGGGTTTGGGATTCTAATGGGAAACGTGCCGGTCTTTAAAGGCTTGGGACTGGGCATCTATGAACCGGGAAGTGTGCTGAGTTATCTGTACTTTGGTGTCCGTCAGGGAATCTACCCGCCCCTCATCTTCCTGGGTATAGGAGCGATGACAGACTTTTCCTATATGTTGGCGCAACCAAGACTGATACTTCTTGGGGCCGCTGCTCAGCTAGGTATCTTCATCACCTTCTTGGCCGCCTTGGCAATCGGATTTTTGCCAACCGAAGCAGCTTCCATTGGAATTATCGGAGGGGCAGACGGCCCAACTGCTATTTTTCTCTCTGCTAAACTTGCCCCTCACTTGGTGGGACCTATTGCTATTGCCGCCTATTCATATATGGCTCTGGTGCCGGTAATCCAGCCGCCCATCATGTACCTTTTGACAACCAGAAAGGAAAGGCTGATTCGGATGCAGGATCCAAGGCCTGTCAGTAGGCGAGAAAAGATCATATTTCCCATTATCGGTTTTCTGCTCTGTTGTTTTCTCGCACCTGCAGCTCTGCCACTTTTAGGTATGCTTTTTTTTGGCAATCTATTGAAGGAATGCCTTGTTGCGGACCGACTGGCGCTAACGGCCCGTACGGCCCTAATTGATATAGTGACCATCCTGCTCGGAATAACGGTAGGCGCTTCTACCCAAGCCGATGTTTTCCTTACCGCCAAATCGGTTGGTATTTTCCTGCTGGGAGCGGCTTCATTTATGGTCGCAACAGCGGGAGGAATCTTATTTGCCAAGCTTATCAATGTCTTTACCAAGAATAAAATAAATCCTATTTTGGGAGCCGCGGGAGTATCTGCCGTACCGGATTCGGCTCGAGTTGTGCAGCTGATCGGAAACCGGGAAGATCCGAGCAATTATCTGTTGATGCACGCGATGGCGCCTAATATAGCAGGTGTCATCGGTTCAGCAATAGCCGCAGGTGTTTTGTGGTCTTTCATGATGTAGAACTGGCTTCAGCAAAAGATGCAGCAATTAAGGCGGGCCAGGTCCCTTCAGAACAGCAGCATGCGATGCCTCGATTTACCTATGTGCAACGCTCGCTTCTTTTGGTCACCCATCTTGACTTTGCGTGAGCCCTATAATAGTTTAATGTTGTGACTCAAAATTCTTTGCGGCCGCCGCGGAGCATCTTTTCATTTGGCCCCTAATCGCAAATCATTGCTCCTGTTAGAGCAGGAGTGCATGCTTTTGTCATGGATTGCGATTCTGAAGCGGGTTTGTGAGGATTTTCCAAGTGGAAAGGTTGTTATGTGGCCCATCGAGCGTGCACTTCTGATGATGCTCTCCTAGTTGCTCAAGTTCAATTTGAAGTACAATTGGATTCGGTGCCTCGTGCTGTTTCCAGTTTGTGGGCCGCCCCTCGCTACAACCGTTCTTTGTAATCGACCCAGGAGTAGCGCATTTGAGCAAAATGGTACCTAAAGTTTAACAACCGCGACTTATCAAAAAGGAGGAGCAAACATGAGGAAACTTGCAGTGCTGTTGACCCTGATCTTAGCGTTTGCCGTTATTTTTTCGACACCACCGGCATGGTCTGAGGAAACCGTCAAGGTGGGCGTCATCCTCCCTCTCACGGGAGGACAAGCAGCTTTCGGGGAGATTGAGAAAAATTCCTTTGAAATGGCCGCGGCAAAAGTCAACGCCGACGGCGGCATCAACGGCAAGAAGCTGGAGCTGCTGTTCGAGGATGATACGGGAAAGCCGGAGGTGGCCAGATCGGCCGCAGAGAAGCTTATCAGTAAAGACAAAGTCGTTATGCTTGGCGGCGGCTACGGAAGTTCAGAAACATTCGCCGTGGCAGGGGTGGCCCAGCAGAATGGCATTCCCTTTCTGGTCAACACCGGCTCTGCCGATAAGATCACCGAGCAAGGCTGGGACTACATATTCCGCTTGAACCCGCCGGTCAGCGCTTATCCCGAGGGACTGGAAAGCTTTCTCACGGAAGTGGTAAAACCCAAGTCTTGTGCAATTCTTTATGAAGACAGCGCTTTTGGCACCAGCGGCTCCAAGAAATTTTCCGAGCTCGCCGAACGCCTGGGCATGAAGGTTGACATGATGGAAGGCTACTCCAAAGGCGGCGTGGATTTTAAACCGCTCCTCGTTAATGTCAAGCAGGCTAATCCCGATCTTATTTACATGATCTCTTATATAATGGATGCCTCTCTGCTGATGACCCAGTCCATGGAATTGCGGGTTATGCCCAAGCTTTTCGTGGGCGGCGCCGCCGGTTTTACCATGCCCGAATTTGTCAAAAACGCAGGCAAGGCAGCCAACCTGGTCTTTTCGGCGACTCTCTGGTATGAGACACTTCCTTACCCGGGCGCTGCCGAATACTTTAATGAGTATGTAAAAAAATACGGCAACCCCACCGAGTACCATGGCGCGGAAGCCTATGCTGCCTGCCAGGTGATTGCCGATGCGCTCAAACGGACTAAATCCTTCTCCCGCCAAGACGTAAAGACAGCCCTGTCGGAAACCGATATGGTGACCGTGTTCGGTCCGGTCAAGTTCATTTCCTACGACAAGAAAATCAATCAAAACAAACTGTCCACCTATCTGGTGCAATGGATCGACGGTAAACTGGAACTCGTCTGGCCCAAGGACGTGGCAAGCAAACCTTACGTTTACCCGATTGACTGGGAAAAAGTTTGGAAGTAACGCAAGAATTTACTAATTAGTGTCCGTCCTGCATTCGTCCCTGCAAGAAATCAGAGAAACAGGTGCGTTTCCGGGCGGACACAGAAAACTCACTTTCTCCAACCAACCATTCGCACAGGACGTTGATCCATGGATGTCTTTATCCAGACGTTTGTAGCCGGAATACTCATCGGTGGAATTTATGCTGTCATAGGCATTGGCATGACGCTTATCATGGGCGTGATGAAAATTATTAATCTTGCCCATGGTCAACTGATGATGGTCGCCATGTACATCACTTACGTTCTCTTTGAGCAGTTTCATTTGGATCCGTACTTTGCACTGCTGGTGGCCATGCCAAGCCTGTTCGTCCTTGGGGCTTTGCTGCAAAAATATCTATTGAATCCCCTCCTGAAGGTTGATTCCATCTTACCGGAAAACCAAGTGCTGATGACGGTGGGCATCGCAATGGTGTTAACCGAAATCATTCGCTTCATTTTCCACTCCGATTACAAATCGGTTAGAACCAGCTATAGTACAGCGACCTTTTACGTTGGGGGTATTTCTTTCAGCATCGCGCTGATTATTGCTTTTGGAATTGCGGTGCTGCTGACCGTAGGACTTTTTTTCTTCCTGCTGAAGACGGATGTCGGCAAGTCTGTTCGAGCCACCGCGCAAAACAAGGATGCGGCACTTTTGATGGGCATCAACGCCGAATGGATCACCATCCTTACTTACGGATTGGGCTCGGCTTTAGCCGCTGCCGCCGGTACTTTGCTGCTACCGATCTATTATCTGTTTCCGGATATCGGGGGGCCGTTTACCCTTAAAGCTTTCGTCATCACCATGCTGGGTGGTATGGGGAGCACGGTTGGAGCCATTCTTGGAGGTATTGTTCTGGGTGTGGCCGAATCGCTGGGAGCCACCTACATTTCCATGGCACTGAAAGACGCGGTGGCGATGGTCATTTTCTTGCTGGTTCTCATTTTTCTACCAGGCGGTTTGAAGACATTGACCAAAATATAGTAAAGGTTTCGCTATGAAACGTATCAGCTGGCAAACGATCCTCATCATCGCGTTGCTTCTGCTGTTTCCAGTGGTGATCAAATCCGACTACTATCGGCACATTTTCATCATATCGCTCATGTGGGTTGTTATCGGGTCTGCCTGGAACCTCTTGGCCGGATACACCGGGCAGGTTTCTTTCGGTCATGCCATCTTTTTCGGAACCGGCGCCTATACAGCCGGCCTGTGCGTGACCAAGCTCGGTATTTCAGCCTGGTGGGGCATGCTGCTGGGAGGACCGGTGGCTTTGCTGGTGGGCCTCATCATTGGCTGGATTTGCTTTCGCCTTAGAGGTCCTTACTTTGCCCTTGCCACCATCGCCGTCGGCGAAATTTTCAGGCTGGTCGCCATCGACTGGCGAACCCTGACCGAGGGCATGGAAGGCATCCTCATTATTCAGACCTTTCGCAGTAAGCTTCCTTATTATTATTTGGCCCTGGCACTGGCGGCAGCCTGTGTATTCGCCGTTTATCTGGTGCTTAACTCCAAATGGGGATACTACTTTGTGGCCATCCGGGAAGATCAGGATGTGGCCGAAGCTATCGGAATAAGCTCGTTTCGCTACAAGAGCCTGTCACTTATGATCAGCTCGTATTTTACCGGCATGGCCGGCGCTTTCTACATGAACTATATGGCGTTCATTGATCCGCACGTGGTCTTTTCCCTGCACGATATTTCCATTATGGCCATTCTGGTGGCCATCATCGGCGGCGTAGGGACCCTATGGGGTCCGGCTGTAGGAGCATTTATCATGGTTTGGCTGCAGGAGATTTTCCGCAGCGCCTTTTTTGGATTATTGCCCCAATGGGTGAGCGAAGCTCATGTGTTGGTGTTCGGATTGCTGGTCATTTTTGTAATTCGCTACATGGCCAACGGAATTGTGGGAGACTGGTCGAAAATAGTTGGGCACTGGTTTAGAAAGAAACCACTTTCGTACTCAAGCAGCGGGAACTGACCATGAGTTTTTTCGAAACACAGCAACTCACCAAGAATTTTGGCGGCCTCACGGCCGTTAACGCTCTGAGCTTCCAGGTCAAGCAGGGTGAAATATTCGGACTGATCGGTCCGAACGGGTCGGGCAAAACGACTGTGTTTAATCTGATTACAGGGTTTTATCCAATCAGCGCTGGTACTATTCAGTTCAAGGATCATAGTCTGAATGGTCTGGCTACCTGGAAAATCTGCAAATTGGGAGTAGGCAGAACATTCCAGGTCGTTAAGCCGCTCCGACGCATGACGGTGCTGGAAAATGTTTTGACTTCCGCTTTCAACCATACCGGATCACTCGATGAAGCGAAGGATAAGGCGCTCGAAGTGCTGGAGTTTTGTGAACTTGTCAAGAAAAAGGATTATCCCGCCAAAGACCTCACGATCGGCGATCGGAAACGCCTCGAAATCGCCCGCGCATTGGCTACCAGGCCGACTCTGTTGCTACTGGACGAGACCATG
The DNA here is from genome assembly GCA_963781715.1 of uncultured delta proteobacterium. Classification (GTDB taxonomy): domain Bacteria; phylum Desulfobacterota; class Syntrophobacteria; order Syntrophobacterales; family Syntrophobacteraceae; genus Desulfoferrobacter. Next base: position 41,977 of record CAWAGW010000010.1, on the reverse strand, counting down.
GCAGGGCTTACCCCTCAGGAACAGGCTGAGGGTGTGGAACTGATCCGCAAGATTCGCGATGCCGGAGTGACGATCATCATCGTCGAACACATCATGCATGTCATCATGAACATCTGTGACCGAATTCTTTGCATCAACTACGGACAAGAGATCGCAAGCGGGCTTCCGGTGAAAGTCGCCAACAATCAGGATGTGATCGAAGCATACCTTGGGAAGGAATAGAGCATGTTGCGGTTGGAGCATGTTGACGCGGGTTACGGAGACGTTCAGGTACTTTGGGACGTTTCGTTTCATGTCGATAAGAATGAATTTGTGGTCCTGGTGGGCGCTAATGGCGCCGGCAAGAGCACCATCATGAAAGCCATCTCAAGCCTCATCCAACCCACACAAGGTGAAATCTGGTTTGAAGACAAACGGCTGGATGAGGTCGCGCCCTATCGCATCAGTAACTTGGGCATCGCCCACGTTCCCGAAGGCAGGCAACTCTTTCCCGAAATGACAGTACTGGAAAACCTGATCATTGGTTCACTGCCCGCAGCAGCAAAAGCGCACAGGCAAGAATCATTGGACTGGGTTATGGAACTTTTCCCACGCTTGAAGGAGCGCCGCAAACAAATGGCCGGGACAATGTCTGGTGGCGAGCAACAAATGTGCGCAATCGCCCGTGGGTTGATGCTGCGACCCAAATTAATGCTTTTTGATGAACCGTCGCTGGGCCTGTCTCCCCTTTTAACCCAGGATATATTTCGCCTGGTCAGAAAGATTCACCAGGAAGGCGTGACGATTTTGATGGTTGAGCAAAATGTAAAGCAAACCCTGGCAATCTGCGACCGTGCATATGTTCTGGAAAACGGAAGAATCATAATGGAAGGGAAGGGGCGCGAACTCCTTGAAAACGAGGAGGTAAAACAGGCTTTTTTGGGAATCTAAGAATCCTCCCTTGTCAACACTTATCGACTGGACAGCAAAGCAAACCTTATGTGGCTGCTCTGCTGTCGACCCAAAATCAGTCGGACTACCCTATATGATCACGCTTCGGTTTGTTATTCCCCAAGATCATGGAAAATCTGCCGTTTGTCGTCACGATGGTCTACCATGTAAAGAATCAATGCCTTGCCGCTGAGCTCCTCTAATATCGCCTGCAGTTCTTCTCGCTTAAGATCGTACGCTCTTATATAGACAACCCTGAACCCAGCTGGAACGCGATCGTAGCTGCCCAGTATGCTGGCGATGCGACCACCGTGGTTGCGGATGATGTCGGTAAGTTCTTTGATGGATCCCGGTTTATCTTCCAACTTGAAAGCAAACTGGATGCCCTTTTTGCCCAAGCCACTCAAAGCGATTAAAACGTTGAACAGGTCATCGCGAGTGATTATTCCCACGATTTCCCCTCCTTTGTCTACCACTGGAACGCCCGAAATCTTGTTTTTCATAAGCACTTCGGCGGTCTCCTCTACGGTGTAATCAGGCGGAACCGTAACGGGGTCTTTGGACATGATATCCTTTATCTTCACTTTTGAAATCAGGTAAAGCAATTCATGCACATCCAGAGTGGTGGCGTCCGAGGCAGAAGACCTTTTTATATCTGTATCCGAAACAACTCCGACGAGTTTCCCCTTCTTCATGACAGGAAGCATCCGGACCTTGTGTTCCTTTAGCAGGCTTATGGCACGTGACATCGAATCATCCACATCGATCGTAACAACTTTTTTACTCATCCAGTTTTTGACCAGCATCTTCTATCCTCCTCCTGTTTAGTTTTCAAAAACCTGATTTCTGACCTGAGTAATCAATCCTTAATCGGCATTTTGATTCACGGTAAATACCTGCAGACTGCCGGCTACTTCATCTAACTACTTGATCCTCAAACTATGAAAATCCTATTATTACAAAAGGCAAATAGCATCCGCCACTTTAAGCGCTAATATTCCAGGTCATTCTAACAGAATTCCAAGAACATGTCGGAAAATTCCGCAGCAACCGTGGCTTTGTTTCGAATGCCATCAACATGCTCAGTTTATAGCTGTTTCACAGATACCACAAGCAAAGCAGTTGCCAGTGCGGCATCGGCAACCAGCCAATTTAGCAGTGTTCGTCAGGAAACTACCTTCTAATGCAGCGCAGTCCTCTAGGGCTGCCGACTTAGCAGGGCTAAAGCCCTGCGCTACAGAGTTTCCGGATGGTAACACTATAGGTTTCACGACCAGCGCATCGACACGAGCAGCTCGGAACTACAGTTTGTTATTTCGAATTCGTTTTTGTGTGTACTCGATTAAAATCCGACGGTCGTTCAGGCTGGGCTCATCAAGCACAGCCCTATGGAGCTCACGCAAGATTTTCCCCACAAGCGGTCCTGGCGCCACTCCCAACTCCTGAATCAAATCATGGCCGTCAACCGCAAGATCGGCTATTTGCAGAACAGGTTCGGCCTCCATTTGCAAATACACGCGATGGCGCAAAGACTCTATTTCCTTCAGACTGGCTGAGGAAAACCCTTTGGAGGAACGATCAGCATAGGCAAGATCCAATAGATCAGTCATAAGTTCGATGCCCAATCCAGACATCACCCGCCTTATCTGCCCGTCACTCCACTCATGCACATCTGTAGAAATATGGTACTCAACCAACTTGCTCACTGCCAGAGCCGTCTTTCGAGGCGATCTCCATCGCATCAAGATTTCGAAGGCAATCTGAGCGCTCAATGATCGATGACCTGGGGAATGACTGCTGCTTGACCTGTCTGTTTGCATTTCAAGTTTTGCAATATCGTGAAATAGAGCTGCCAGTCTCAGCCTGAGACGTTTTTGGCTAAATTGCACGGATCGAATAAGATGTTCATAAATCCCTTGCCGAGTAGTATTATTAGAATTCTGTGGTGAACCCTTCAGAATTTCCGGCATAACGATATCGATGACTCCGCCCCGCCTCATCAATTCAAAGGCTTCCGGAAAATAATCACCTAGCAGGAGTTTGAATATTTCTTCACGGATTCGTTCAACGGCTACTGATTTGAGGCCATGCACTTCATCTTTTAAAGCGGCAAGAGTGTTCTTCTCAACCGAAAACCCATAAACGCTTACAAAACGACCCGCCCTGAGTGTGCGTACCGGGTCCTCTCTGAATCGGGCCCTTGCATCCCGAACCCCTCTTAATACGCCGGCTTCTATGTCTCGCTGCCCATAGAATGGATCGAACAATTTCAAGCTCGGATAAGCCAGGGCAATCGCGTTCACGGTAAAATCACGCCGTTCGAGATCGACAAGAATTCCCTCCCACCCTGCACCGATGTATGACGTCACTTCAACAGTGCGCTGTGCAGTAAGCACTTGTACAGTGCCGTGGCGAATGCCAACCGGGATCACCTTCTCGAACAGTTCAATAACATCCTGCGGCGAAGCATTCGTTGCCAAGTCCCAGTCTTTTGGCGACAATCCCAGCAAGAAGTCGCGAACAGCCCCACCGACCACCCATACCCTGAAACCGGCATGGTGGATGCCTTCTAACAGCGTCTGCACATCTAATGGAATTACAATCGTACTCTGTTTTTCGTTCACCATTCGTTCACTTTTTGCGCCGACGTCCAAATTGAAAAAACGACCTGTTGCCCACTTTAGGCTTGATCTTTTTGAGCTCGGCTATATAATCAAACTCGAGTTTTGATTGAAGGAAGTTAGCATACTTCCCAATACACTGCACGAGGGGGTTAAAATGGAACATAGCCAGGCCACGCCCGTAATGGAAGAAGCGAATCGAATCATTGAGGACTTCCCCACTCAAAAATACATACTTTACGCGTCTATTTTCACTGCTGAAATTATTCTTTGTTTCTGGATTGCCCTTAAGTTCCTGTAAATTTAGACGTCAACGTAATCAATTTCAAAACAAATATTTTTTAGATAGAGTATGGGCATGATAAATCTCCTCCTATTATTACTTCTTAGCTTGGCCGGCCAGGTGCGGGGAACTCATGCCTTAAGTAAGCGAGCGCCATAAAGAACACAGTACAGCGATGATGCAAAGGCCATGGGTTCCCGCCCATGGCCTTTTTGTTTTTTGGACCACGACTTTTGCAAAGAAAGGAGGTGATGGACATGGGGTTAGATGGTCCAGCGGATTTATCTAATAGGAAAAATCCATCAGAATTAGCCGGCTTAAACGCTTTTAATCAAAGCAAAATGAATCAGAAAACAAGAGAGGATGAAGAAATGAGTCGAAAAATACATATCTTTGATACCACGTTACGGGATGGAGAGCAGGTTCCCGGGGCCAAGCTGAACAAACGGCAGAAGCTAGAAATCGCTCAGCAGCTGGCGAAATTGAAGGTGGACGTGATTGAAGCCGGATTCCCGTGTTCGTCACCGGAGGACATGCAAGCTGTCAAGGCGGTATCCGAACAAACAAAAGGTCCCATCATCGCCGGCTTAGCCAGAGCGGTCCAACAGGACATTGATATCGCATGGGAGGCTCTGCAATTCGCTGAGCGCCCAAGAATTCATGTTTTTCTTGGTTCATCCGACATACACCTGCAGAAGAAACTGCGGCGGGATCGGGATACCGGCCTGCAGATGTGCGTCGATTCGGTGAGGTATGCCAAAAAATATTGTGAGGATGTCGAGTATTCAACTGAAGATGCCTCCCGCACCGATTTCGAATATCTCTGCCGTGTCATTGAGGCGGCCATTCAGGCCGGTGCAACTGTAATCAATGTACCCGATACGGTCGGCTATGCAATTCCTGAGGAGTATGGAGAAACCATAAGAAAATTGCGCGAGAAGGTTCCGGCACTGGACAAGGTTATCCTCAGCGTGCATTGCCACAACGATTTGGGACTGGCGGTCTCCAATAGCCTGGCCGCAATCAGGAATGGCGCCGATCAGGTAGAATGCACCATTAATGGGGTCGGTGAAAGAGCCGGCAATGCATCCCTAGAAGAGATTGCGATGGTACTGAAAACCAGGCAGGCTTCGTTCAATGCACATACGGATTTGAACACGGTAGAAATTTATCGCACCAGCCGAATGGTCAGCAGACTCATGAATATACCGGTTCAACCCAATAAAGCCATCATCGGCTCTAACGCTTTTGCTCACTCTTCAGGAGTTCACCAGGACGGCATTCTGAAGGATAGAAGCACCTATGAAATCATGAGGCCCGAAGACGTCGGTATACGCAAACACGAATTGGTGTTGACCGCCCGCTCCGGCCGCGCTGCCCTGCGCCATAAACTTACTGAACTGGGATTCGAGCTGGATAAGGATAAATTTGAAAGGGTCTACAATCGCTTCATCAATGTCGCAGATCGCAAGAAAGAAATTGCCGGTGAGGATCTGACCAGCATCGTTGAGATAGAACTCACCAAGGTTCCCGAGACTTTCTCATTCCAGAGCCTGCAAATTATGAGCGGAAACACTATGGTTCCACTGGCTTCGGTGACGTTGGCCAGGGATGGTAAAGATTTGACCGATGCTGCTGCTGGAAATGGACCTGTTGACGCAGTGTTTAACTGCATCGAGCGAATACTGGAACAGCAAGGGAAGCTGCGCGATTACGATCTCAAAGCCGTAACCATGGGACGGGACGCCTTGGGTGAAGCGATGGTGAGAGTAGAAATTGAAGGAGTGCTATATTCAGGCATCGGCACCAGCCCAGACGTTATCGAGGCCAGTGCCCGTGCGTATCTGAACGCCTTCAACCGATTCTTCGCTAATTCTCACTAGCGGCCGTGACTTGATGGTCACAACAAAATATTAAAAGATTTCGACCCACGGTCAAGATCGCTCCTACCTCTGCAAAGCATTAAATTAGAGGGGGGAGCGAACTTGCTCCGAAAACTCAGGGCAGCCCGAGCCGATTTCAAGAACGGCTTGCAATCTGACCCGGGCTTGCTTATGATCTTGAGATGACAAGTCTGTTACGAATTTCATTAGGATCTTTATTTATACTGCTCGGATTGGCCGGCTTGGTGCTGCCTATATTGCAAGGCTGGCTATTCCTTGGGCTAGGATTTATGCTTTTGGCTGCCGACATTCCTCTGTTTGCGAAACTGCTCTGTTGGATTGAGGATCGATACCCTCGATTGCGCCAACCGCTTGAAAAATTCAGGAGGTTTTCAGCTCGCACAGGGAAGGAAGTCCCACCATGCGCACCAAACAGGGATTAAAGATCTTCCTCGCTATTCCTCCAAATTCTCAGAAATGAGAGGCACGGGCCTGTGCTTCATATCGTTCAAGAAATCCTGATATTCGACACCGTAGATATAAAGCATTACCATGGCAAAGGTTAAGATCAACGGTCCATACAGTATCCCTGCCAAGCCGAAATACTGTACCCCGCCTATGATTGCGAGAAAGATGTAGAAAGGTGACAGATTGTTTTCACCCCGCATAAGAAATGGCCTGAGGAAATTGTCTATGGAGCCGACCAGGACTACCGACCAAACAAGCAAAAAAACTCCCGCTTTCCATTTTCCGAACAGGAGTAGATAAATCACCGCAGGTCCCCAAACCAAGGCAGTTCCTATTACAGGAATCAGTGATGAGAAACCCATCACTGTACCCCAGAAAAGACCCGGCATCCCCACAATAGTCAGCCCGATTCCTCCTGCCAGACCTTGGCAAAGAGCGGTGAAGAAACTCCCCAGCAAGACAGACCGCGCCACTAACCTTATACCTTCGAAAATTCTATCTTCCTGATCTTCTCTCAAAGGGGAAAGATACTTTATTGTCTCAATCATTCCCTTCCCATCTCGCACCAAATAGAAGACCACAAAAATCATGACGAAAAAGTGTGAAATTTTGCTCGCAACATTTTCCAAAATACCTGCCGCATTCTTTAACGCAAATTGACCGAAATCCCGCGTGAAAGCGAGTAGACTGGATGACAAATCAATGTTCTGCAAATCTAAGAACGAAAGATGCTTCATTGCCCATTCTTCGACCTGGGGTACATCCATTTTTTGCAGAAGTTTGTCCAGATTGCCTTCACTTATCCAGGCATTTAATCGACTCATTGCTTCGAAGCCCTGATTGACCAGGGCCGAAATGAAAAAAAAGATGGGAATTGCAATTAAGAAGGTGAGCACAAAAACAACGGTCAAGGCCGCCAGATTCTTGCGGCCGCGATAAAGGCCAACGAGCCGAAGCTGCAATGGATATAGCAGTGAAGCGAAAACTACCGCAAAAATAATCGTCTCCAGGAAGGGGCGGAGAGTGAGGTAAGCTAAAAATAGGGAGAAAATTAATAGAACCAGCAGGAAAGGACGATGCCCGGTGTTGGCAGAATTGTCACAGCGATCTTTCGATCCGGTCATACCTCACCCCCTCCAGTTTGAGTTTCGCCGGGCCGGTCCTTTCGTCACCCTGGAAATTCGCTTGCATGTGTTCTTCGCGCAGTGTTACAAGGTGGTTCTTTGGATCTGCCCATTTTTGTATCTTCAGCGGTGAATTGCACAGCAAATCACATTCAAATTAGCCGCTCACTCCAGCCTAGCCGCTTTGTTCAGATAGTATTCCGCTTTGGAGGGGTCCTGTAACTCTTTGTATAGGTCGGCTTTCAAAAGATAGACTTCCTTCAGCTTCTTCGGGTTGTCTTGAAAAAGAATTTCAGCCTTGCTGGCAAATTCCAGCGCTTCGCCCTGGGAGCCTTTCATTTTCCACGCACGGGCAAGTCCGAAAAAAGCTTCACCATTATAAACATCAACTTGGATCGCTTGCTCTAATGGAGCAATGGCATTGTCGGCATCTCCCCGGGCAAGAGAGGCCTTGGCCTGATCGACTAAATGCATGGAAGCCAAGTACTGCGGATCGTCGGAGACTTTGGCCGGGCTGGCAGGTGATGATCCGGAAGAAGCCGAAGTTGCCTCATTGGAGCTCTGCGATACATCCATTTCTTTGATTTGAGCCGGAGCTTTAAGAATGGGCTGTTGCGGCGGGACGGGTCGGGCCAATTGTTCTTTCGGCTGCTCAGAAACCTCGGTTTTCGGGGGGGAGGTTTGCCAATCGGGAGGAATGTAGACGGCTTTTGAGGGTGCACATGCAGCAAGCCAGCCCGCCATAAACAGCAGCGAGAACGATTTCAAATATGAACCGTTGTGATGCGGATTCCGAAGAATTTGTCTCATCCAATTCCATCCTTTATTGCTGTGCATTGTATCCCAAAAAAAATCCAGAGACCTAGTACATATAGTCATGAATGGTGCCCATCCGAAAACTCCCTCTCACATGCAGCGCAGCCCTTTAGAAATGCTTATTCCATCCCCACTCGCAGTGGACTAAAGTCCTGCGCTCCGGGAGCACGGCTAGAAACCAAACAGCAACCCCTGCGAGTCGATTAAGGATGGGCCGGTGCTGTACCCATTGAATCGGAACTTGAGAGAATGTGCTGGATCTGTCAATATTCGCCATGCGAGGTACAGTAAATGTTTGGAACTTGATCGGCCAGAAAATATTCCAGCCTTTTGTCCGGACAGGCTCTAGTAGCCAACATTCCACTCTCGGTGCAAATATATCTCTCCACAACCCCTGGAGGGACGCGGAATGGCTGACCGTGGATCCAGGGACGAATTTCGTTCACGAATTTTGCCCAAATTCTGGCAGCGCCTTGTGCGCCGCTCAAGTGAGTAGACTGATTATTATCGAAACCGACCCAAACCAGGACCAGTAAATCCGATGTGTAACCGGCGAACCAGGAGTCTCTGTAGTCACTTGTGGTCCCTGTTTTGCCGGCACAGGGAAAATCCACCCCGAGACGCTTCAGGATGGTCGCAGTACCCTCTTGCACCACGCCTTCCAGTATGTCCGTAATGATGAAACATCGAGCCGGGGTCGTCACAGAGACCAGGTCAACGTTTCTACGCTGCTGGATCTCGCCGGATTCACTTACGACTTCTCTCAACGTCAGAAGGTGTGGTTTTTGTCCGTCATTGTCCAGAGTCGCATAGGCTTCGGCCAGTTCCAGTGGTGTAACCTCGAAAGCACCTAAGGCCAATGAAGGATAGGGTTCCAAGGGCGATTCAATACCCAGACTGTGGAGGGTGTCGACTATATTATCCAGGCCCGTTGCCATTGCCAGGCTGACGGTAGCCGCATTCAGCGAGTGTTCCAGCGCCGTGCGAAACATGACTCTCCCACGATAGCGGCCATTGTAGTTTCTTGGGGACCAGGCGGTTCCTCCGATTGAGTAGGTCTTCAACTCATCGGGCAGCCAGCTCACAGGTGTAAACTCATCCAGAGCACGCAAGTAAACAAAAGGTTTAATGGCGGAACCAGGCTGCCGATGTGCATAAAGAGCCCGGTTGAAGCTGCTCTCCCCATAGTCTCGCCCTCCCACTAACGCTAAAACTGCCCCGGTTTTTGGCTGGACGGCGATAAGCGCGGCCTGCAGAGCCTCCTTGGGCGAACTGGTTTTCAATTTGGGATGAGCTTTCTCAAGCTCAGCCAAGCCTTCACTCACGGCTTTTTCCGCAGCAAGTGAAATTCCCGGCATTAAGGTCGTGTAGATATTGAGCCCTGTTGTCTCAAGCACAGTAGGGGAATAGAGCTCCTGCAGCTGCTGACGGACATAGTCGACAAAATAGGGGGCGGACTTCAGCGGAAGATTGGATTTGGCGATCCTCAAGGGCTGGCTAAACGCCAGTCTGAATTCATTTGGAGAGATCATACGCAAATCCAGCATTCGCTTTAGCACAACATTGCGACGTTCCTTGGTGGTTCCCGGGTTTTTTATGGGCGAATAATAATTCGGAGCACGAATCATTCCGGCCAAAGTAGCAGCTTCCGCCAAAGACAAGTCCTGAACATTGCGGCCGAAATAATAGCGTGCCGCCTCTCCCATGCCGTGTATGGCCACACTTCCTCTTTGTCCCAGATAGATTTCATTCATATACATTTCAAGTATTTCATCTTTCTGGTAAAGGACTTCTATGACCAGAGCCATACTGGCTTCAAGAATTTTTCGCTTAATACTCTTCTCGGGCTCGAGGAAGTAGTTTTTGACCAGCTGTTGAGTGATGGTGGAGCCCCCCTGCACGACCCGACCGGCTACCAGATCAGCCCATAAAGCACGGGAAATGCCCCTCCAATCTATCCCCGGGTGCTCGTAGAAACGATGATCTTCTATGGCCACAATAGCTTCGGTCAGATCAGGTGGTACCTGCTTGATATTTATGAGCAAACGGCTTTCCCGCTCGGGGCCGAAAAGTCTTGCAATTTCTGTCGGTTCCAATTCGAGGATGGCGATGTTGCCCCGGTCGCCTTCAATGCGGGCCAGTTTATCATTGGCAAACACAAATCTGACCTGCTGCTGGGGTAATGTGCGACCAGGAAAATGGAACTCGCGGAGGCGGACCAATAGATTGTTCTGACCGACCTTATATTCCCCTGCTTGCAATGGCTCCTTGTAGGCGTCCTGGTAGCGACGTAAATCCAGCATTGCCTTCAATTCGGAAAGGGGCAAAGCCTGCCCCGGATAGATTGGAAGCGTCGCCGAAAATACTCTGGATGGTACGCTCCACTTTCGCGTTGCAAAACGGTTTTGTACTTCCATGTAGAGGTAAAAGAAGTAGCCCCCCACCAGAACACTAACGATTAATACCGCCAGAACGAAGAATTTCCACCAGAAATAGCTTTTTGTTCTTTTCTGTTTCTTTTTTTTTGTCATTATGAAGAATCACTACCTTAATCGAGCGCTACTCCAGTGTTCATGCTACCTTTTGTCTAATCTAACGACACACTCGATATGGGGTGTATGGGGGAATAGGTCAAATGGTTGAACACTTTGAATTTCATATTGATCCAACAGCATCCCAAGGTCTCTGGCAAGAGTCGAGGGATTGCAGGAAACACTGATAATCCGCTTCGGGGCTACTTCTTGCAGCACCTGGACAACCTTTGGGTGCATACCCGCTCTGGGAGGATCCGTAATCACAACATCGGGTTCCCCACCGGTTTGCACTGAACTGCGAACATCCCTTATCACATCCTTCAGATCACCAACTCGAAAGGTACAATTCTCTATTCCATTCAGCTGGCAATTTTTGTATGCATCCTCGACTGCTTCTTCCACCACCTCGAATCCTACTACTCTACCCACTTGCGATGCAATGAAAAGAGCGATGCTGCCCGTACCGCAGTAGAGATCCCATACAGTCTCCGTCCCCGAAAATGAGCCTAAAGCAAGCACGGCTTCATAGAGCTTTTCGGCAGCCACCGGATTAGTTTGGAAAAACGAATGCGCAGAAATCTGAAACCGCAAATCTCCTAACCGCTCCTCTATGAATCCTGGTCCCAACAACACTCGACTTCTATCCCCGACCGCCACCTGCGCTTTTTTTTGACTCACGGAGTGAACAATAGTGGTTATTTGCGGAAATCGTGCGACTAAATGCTCCGCCAGTCCATCAACAATTTTTTCCTCATCTTTATGGGGTGCAGTCAAAATATGAACGAGGGTCTGTTGGGTGCGCTTGCCCTCGCGGATTACCAAAAAGCGCCAGAATCCTTGATGATTTTCCGTGCTGTAGGCTGGTAGTCCGCTTGTCAGGCACCAATCCCGAACCTCCCTTAAAATCTCAACGCTTTCGGGTGATTCCAGAAAACACGTTTCGACATTAAAGACCTTATTGAAGCTTCTCTCCACATGAAGACCCAGAGCGAAGGATTTGCTATATTGAATATTTTTTTGAGCAATTTCTTCCGGCAGAAGCCAGCGGCGACTGGCGAAAGTATACTCCATCTTGTTTCGATAATGGACGGTCTCAGGAGCCGGGAAAGTCGTCTCCACTTCTACCGGACACCCCGTGTTCCCCGCCAGGTGCGTAAGACATTCCTCAACATGAAGTCTCTTCCAGCGAATCTGCTCTCCGTAAGGCAAATCCTGCCATTTACACCCTCCACAGTAGTTGAAATGGGGACAAAACGGTTCGGTGTATGAAGGTGATTGGGAAATCAAATCAACCACATGACCTTCCGCATATTGGCGTTTCTTGCGGGTGATGCGCACCTTAACGCGTTGGCCGGGCAGCGCATGTTCGACGAATACCACAAAACCATCCACATATCCCATCGCTTTGCCGCCGAAAGCCAGCTTTTGAACCGATAATTCTAACTCGGTCCCTTTTCGTATTGCCTGGATCATCAATAAGCACTCGTCTTTGAGATTATAAGGAAAGTGATATTAATACGCTTTTTTTGCTTTTTCGAAAAGCCCCCCCGCTCACTCTCTCATTTGTTGACCACTTCTAACCTTTTCTTTGCGGGTCGGCTATGCTAATAAACTGCTCGAAGGTCAGTCTTTGGGATTAATATTCCACTCCGCTGATATACTGACTTTGGTGTGGCTGGGAGCTCGCAATTTCATCTCATTTATTCATTTTGGCTGTTAACGAGGCATCAATGTGGTTGAATCAGATTCGTACATACGGACATTTGATCAAATTCAGCCATACCATATTTGCCTTGCCTTTTGCTCTGGCCGCGGTTCTTCTGGCTCATCGGCAATACCCCGTCACCTGGTCCGGCTTGTTTTGGATTATATTAGCCATGGCCGGCGCACGTTCAGCAGCCATGGGCTTCAACCGACTGGCCGATTACAAATATGACAAGATCAATCCAAGAACATCCAATCGGCCTCACGCCACAGGGGAGATCGGCAAACCATCTCTAATCCTTTTCATATCTCTTTCATCCGCGGTATTGATCATCAGCGCTGGCATGCTGGGTAGGCTTTGTTTGATTCTTTCCGTACCCCTTCTCCTTATTCTTTTCTTTTATTCTTTTACCAAAAGATTCACTGCCTACTGTCATTTGTTTCTGGGGTTCGCCATAGGGCTGGCTCCTCTTGGAGCCTGGATCGCCATAACCGGCGCAATAGACGCGCGCATACTGCTTTTGACGACCGCCCTTATGACTTATATTGCGGGCTTTGATATTCTCTATGCTTGTCAGGATGTGGATTTCGATCGGGAGGCCGAGCTGTTTTCAATTCCAGCCCGCTGGGGCATCGATTCAGCGCTCAGGATTTCCTCCATTCTGCACACTCTCACATTCATATCGCTACTATCGATCTATTTTGCCTTCAACCTGGGTTCAATCTACCTCGCTTTTTTGAGCCTGATCAGCTTGCTGCTGATTTTGGAACACAAACTGGTCCAGCCTAACCATCTGGACAAAATCGACATTGCTTTTTTTCACCTAAACAGCGCCATATCCGTGCTGCTCTTTTTTGCAGTGTTCACCAACATTTGGATCTCTTGAGATGGGAACATCGTATCAAAACCTTGGAGAATTCATCCAGGCTCTCCAACAAGCCGGAGAATTGCTTCGAATTAAAGCCCCTGTTTCCAGTTATCTTGAAATTACCCAGATCACCGATTTGGTATCCAAGAGTCCTGGTGGAGGCAAGGCACTTCTGTTTGAAAACGTCCAGGAATCCCAATTTCCGGTCTTAACTAATGCATTCGGCAGCAACCGGCGGATCTGCATGGCCTTGGGCATAGCGAGCCTTGATGCACTGGCGGGGCGTTTGCAGAAGTTTGTCCAGATGGAACCGCCTAAATCCTTCAGCGACGCTTTTCGGCTATTGCCCATGGGATTGGATGTTTTGAACATCTTACCGCGAAAGCTAAAAAAGCAGGCCCCCTGTCAGGAAATTGTATATCGCGGTGCCGAGGTCGATCTTTCCCGTCTTCCGATCCTGACCTGTTGGCCCCAGGACGGAGGGCCTTTCATAACACTTCCGGTTGTCATCACACGCAGCCCCTCAACTGGAAAACGCAATGCGGGGATGTACAGAATGCAGGTGTTCGACAGTGACACAACGGGAATGCACTGGCACATTCACAAAGACGGATCTCACTATTATCAGGAATACCGTAGATCACACAAACGCATGCCTGTCGCTGTGGCGATTGGTACGGATCCTGCCACTACTTATGCCGCCACGGCGCCTTTACCTCGCGGCCTGGATGAGATCATGTTTGCCGGCTTCATCAGGCGTAAGCCGGTCCCCATGGCTCGATGCCTTACGGTTGATCTGGAAGTTCCGGCAGAGGCTGAATTTGTTCTAGAAGGTTATGTGGAACCCAATGAACTGAGGCTTGAAGGACCTTTCGGGGATCATACCGGATATTATTCTCTGGTAGATGATTATCCGGTTTTCCATGTCACTGCGCTGACTCATCGGCACGATGCTGTATATCCTGCAACCGTTGTCGGTCGGCCCCCTATGGAAGACTGCTATCTTGCCAAAGCCTCTGAGCGAATTTTTCTTCCTCTTTTGAAAACGATTCTGCCCGAAATTCACGATTTTTGGATGCCTTGGGAAGGCGTTTTTCATAACGTTACGGTGATTGCTATCGATAAGGAATATCCAGGTCATGCCAGGCGTGTCATGAGTGCCATCTGGGGCCAGGGACAGATGAGTTTCTGCAAGGTCGCCGTTCTCGTTGATGGGGACGTTGATCTGAGCCGCCCAGACCAGGTTTTCATGACCATCTTAAACGAGCTTGATCTGGAAACCGATCTGTATATTACGGAAGGAGTCTTGGATGTTCTCGATCATAGCGCTCCGGAACCGATGTTCGGCGGGAAGCTGGGGATTGATGCAACTCGTCGACTGGCCGGCGAAAGGGGTCGTGAGGAGCATCCACAGTCCTCAGCTGTGCCCGCAACGGACGTAATCGAACGTTCCGTTAAGGAAGTCTCTAATCTGTTGACAGCCTGTTACGCTCCAAATCTCCAAACGCGTAATCGCATACTCTTGCTGAATTTCCACAAAGACGGCAAAACCACGGGAAGACAATTGGCCGGCAAGCTTTTCAATCATTCAGATCTTGCGGCTTTCTCCATCATTGTCCTATGCGACGATAACATAGATCTTAAGGATACCTCGCTGGTGCTCTGGAAAGCCTTCAACAATGTAGATCCAAAGCGCGATATCGTGAAAAAGGATCGCCGGGTCGTCATTGACGCCACCAAAAAGGGCCGCGAAGACGATCATCATCGGACTTGGCCGGATGATATCGTAATGGATCAGGAAGTAATCGATAGGGTAAAAAGGCGGGCCAAGGAACTGGGGATAGAACAATTTTTGACCTAGAAAAATAAGGATTTCGTCCTCGAGTTGTTCAAACATGACGATGTCGCCTTATTTTATCCGGGTCAAGTCATCGTCTGTAATGTGGTCTCTGCAAACAACCTACTGACCGACTCTGATAGCTGCAATTTCTTCAATGCTGTAAGTTCCCGTCTTAATTGATTTGAAGGTGGTGACGGGTCAGAATCCAGCTGAGGACACGAAGATTTTCAGTCCGAACCAGAACACGGCGTGTTTTTATCGAGATTCAAAGCAGTTGGAATAGTTAAGGATGTTAGGTTGTACTTTCATTTAGAGTTGGCTTGAATTGGTTAAAATTGATCTTATCAGGCACAAACTGGGCACAGTTTCATATTTCGTTTTTCGTGGTGAATTTAGCAGATTAGATGGCTTCTGGGCCGGATGTTTGCCCGCACGTCGTTCATGCGCTATTCGGTTCCTTTGCAGGGGTTAATATAAGAGTGCAGACATACTTATCATATACGTAATGCCAGCTTCACCGTGAGGAGTTCGTATAGCTGGAACAAATAGAGACGGGTGCAGATCTTTTGAAACGAAACCCTAAAGGAGTCGTTCCACATTATTTTTGTCAATAATGTCATAGCACTGGACATCAGCTCTGCCTTAGGGCATGGTAGGTTGCTGACCTACAACCTAAGGAGATGCCCTGATGGACCAAGTGCCCGACATAGACAGTCTGAATGAAGCATTTCGTTCGGCCTGCGACCAGTTTCAGGCAATAATGGATCAACTCCGTAGCAATGCAACAGCTCAATTGGAACATGACCAAGTTGAGACTCTGATTAAAAAACAAGGAACGGAGCTGATGCGGCTTCTGCTTCAAGGACATCTGAACGAGCGTTGCAAGGATGAGCAACACAAACAAGCGGTTCAGGGGGCCGATGGAGTCGACCGCACCCGGTGTCGTGAAAACTGTGAGAGAAACCTCATGACTGAGTTTGGACAGGTGGTGGTCAGAAGGAAAGGCTACAGTGCGAAGGGAGTCGAGAGTTTGTTTCCTTTGGACGCGGAGCTCAACCTTCCAGACGATAAGTACTCTTCGGAGCTGTGTCGTCTGGTAGCTCAAGAGGTGGCCGATTCTTCCTTTGACGAGGTCGTAGAGAGCATCCGCAGGACGACGGGCGGGAAAGTTCCCAAGCGCCAGATTATTGCGCAGACGGTCAAGATATCGCAAGATTTCGATGCCTTCTATGACCTCCCGGGAGAGCCGGAGAAGACCTCGGATCTGTTGGTCATCACCGCGGATGGCAAAGGGATTGTGATGCGTGAAGAAGATCTCCGGCCCGCCACACGCAAGGCTGCCGAGAAACAAAAAGATTCTCATGGAGCGCGTTTGGCGCCGGGCGAAAAACTCAACCGCAAACGCATGGCCACTGTGGCAGCTGTCTACAGCCTCCAGGCTCAGGAGCGCACACCCGAGCAGATCATGGGACCTAAAGAAAATAAGCCTGCTCCCGTACGGGCTAAAAACAAGCGGGTATGGGCCAGTATCGAGCACGATAGCCGGAGTGTGATAGAAGCTGCCTTTGAAGAGGCATTGAAAAGAGATCCTACGCAGAGTCGTCACTGGGTAGTCGTGGTGGACGGAGGGGAGCAACAGCTCCTCGACATACTTGATATGGTCGAAACCTACCAAGCCAAGATCACTCTGGTTTTGGATCTCATCCATGTTCTGGAATACCTTTGGAAAGCGGCCCATTGTTTCCACCCCGTTGGAAGCAAGCAGGCTGAAGAATGGGTAAGAGAGAAAGCTTTGCAGGTCTTGCATGGAGCGGCCGAGGCTGTGGCTGTTGACCTGCGACGTGATGCCACCCGCAAACAACTCAGCCAAAACAAGCGGCGGCCCGTGGATAAGTGCGCTGGCTATTTGGAAAAATATAGCCCCATGCTTGAATATGACTCCTTCCTCTCCGATGGGCTCCCCATTGCATCAGGAGTGATTGAGGGCGCCTGCCGTCATCTGATAAAAGATCGGCTGGATCGTACCGGGGCTCGCTGGCGCATGAAGAGTGCCGAAGCGATAATCCGCATTCGTTCGCTTCGATCCAGTGGTGATTTCAATGCCTACTGGAGATTCCATCGCGAAGAAGAGCTTCAACGTAACCACTCTTGTCGCTATGCTGCCGCTTCCTGAACTCGGACTGTTATCCTGGATGTCGTTTCAAAAGATCTGCACCCAATAGAGACTCTGGACCGAATGATCTGTAGTATGGATTTGGTTCGCCAATCCACTATGCAGGATTCAAATTTTTCATGGTATTTTTGGATTACAGTCTCAAAGAATGTTAGCGGCAAAACATTCTTAGCCAGGACCCTCTTATACTGACATCAATCTGATTGTTAGAATTCAAGATAGACACTCTAAGGCCGATGCGTCAGATAGGATGTCAGGAGTGATCCATCTTACGTTTGCATACATCTTTGTTTCGCGCCATAATGACCCCCTACCCTTTGGGTTGCGTTGAATCAACTAAACGACCTGGAAAATCCTTATTTGATTCAACAACATACCAAAAACGGTAGAACTACTAAACCTTCAAATCGCTAGATTTAGGTACGAAAAGCTTTTTGAGGTCTGCGGCGACAATCGGCAAAAGAGGCGATTGTCACGATAGTTTTCATTCCGACGGATTTTTGTCTGGTGATCGTAGAAGCAAATTCAGGGCAACGGTGGCCGAGCTTCCTCGCAGAAAGTATTGAATCCGTAATTGTCGCTCTGGGAGAGCGGCCGGTGAGATAATGTCATATTACACCTAAAATTCATTGCTATCGTCTAAAATCTCCCATTCTGCAGATTTTAAACATCGCAGTTTTGCTGACACACAGTTTTGCTTTTGCAATTAGAATTTTTGCGCACTATCTATTGGAAATTGCTTTTTTCTGCCAATCTGCTATCAGCGCCTCCAGGTCAGAGCAGGGATGAGGCCCGGAGCGGTATCTCCGAGCCCCTGTGAAAAGGTGACCATAGCCTAGTTCTTTGGCCAGATTACATCTCCATTGTTGTTTATGATCTTCAGAGTGCCGTCGTCGCCCAGCTGGAGCCAGCTGCCAGGATTGTTGTTCGTACCTGATGCCCAATAGGGATTGTTGCTGTCGTCATAAGTTACGAGATTCCCGTCGGGCTGCATAATGGCCCACCCCGGGGTGTGCGAGTACTCACCGCTGGCCCATATGGCTTTCTGATCGGATTGCCCCAGGTGATGGTAGAGCACTAAATTTCCGTCATACTGGTAGATCAATCCATATTCCCCATTCTTGGAAAGGATGTACTGGTTCGGTATCAGTGACTGATTTATACTGCCCTGCAACGTGCTGAAGTCGTTGTAGGCGATCAGAAGCAGTGGGATGGCATTATGGATGTCAGAAAAGGTGTGTGAAATAAACTGAAAATAATTCAGAGGCACTATGCCGAGCCGTGTGCGGAACGGAACTGTATTATTGGCGAATCCCCATTCAAGGTTTGTAAACAGCCACGGGTTTATATCATAGGAGGCATACATCTTAGGATTTAAAGCATAGACCAAGCCATCATACGCGCCATAATAGTAGCTGCTTGTAAAATTGATGCAGAGGGTTTGTGGGGTGTCAACCTTCGCTGCATTGAATTGATCATTGATGTCTGCTTCCTTATCACCGGGCCAAGTCCCTGTATCCCCGCCGTCGGTGGCGTAGCGGTCCTGTACGCTGTAGGTTATGCCAGCACTGTTTGTGAGGGTAAACATTTGGTTGTCGGGCCAGTTGTTCAGATCTATACCCAGTGGGTAGTCGCTGGTGCTGTAACGGCGCAGGAGGACAATCTTGCCCCTTACCTCGCCTAAGCTGGGAATACTGTCAGTAACATACCACAGGCTGGGATTGTCCATTACATAGTCGTTAACGAGCTTGTCGAGCGGGGCAGAATCACCATGCGGTGAATCTTCCTCCTTTATGGACATAAGAACCGTTTCGCCTGAATGTGCCTCTAAGAACGGCTTAATTTGATTATCGAGCACATCAAGAAGGCTTATGCCCAGATCGTAGGTGCTGTGATAGAGTTCTAATTCATTATTAACACTAGTACATCTCATATCAAAAAAACGATTACCTGCTGCCAGTTGCTCCGAAAAATCAACGTCTTGACATTTCACTTCATCGCCAAAATCGCCGGTATAATTATATGTGGCGCTATCGTGAGTACCCGGGATGGTAAGGGTGGAAAGCAATCTGCTGTCCTCAATAGCACCCATCCAATCAGAGCCGCCGACTGTATAGGTCATTATGTGATAGGGCGGGTCATAGCTGCCCATAATCACGAGAGTGACGCCACCTTTGATGTCCCAGCCGTTCCATCTCCACCCGATGTCATATACATTATAGGGGGAAACCTTCTCCCTCATCTGCAGGTCCCAGTTAGGCTCCCCGCAGGAGCCGCACTGACCAGTTGCATATATGTCGAAAACATAGTCCGTCCCGTCAATTTGGTAGTATGCATCAGCTGCATCATCGCACCAACACTTAGTGAAGCCTTTGTTCCACTCTATATAGACCCTGGTCGTACCGGGAGGAATCGTCTGTGGGAACGACCAAGTGTTCATCTGGTACGAGTGAATACTCTGTTGCCTGAAAAAGTGAGGCGTCATGTTAACGATAGTGAGGTATCCTCCATCTCCTAAGCCAAGGTTCCTAACAAGAAAGGCGGCCAGTTCGGCGCGACTTACAAGCTCATCCGGGCAATAGCTCAATGAAGCGTTATCGCATCCGGTTGTGATGCCTTCAGCATAAAGTTCTTCGATCCAGTCGGCAGCCCAGTAGCTGGTGGGAACATCGGCAAAAATCCCGGTAGCCGTAGGCGGGGTATACGAGCTCCCGTGCTTTTGGCGTAGGAGAAAGACCGCCAGGTCTGCACGTGTTACATACTGATCCGGACAGAACTGCAGGGGATCGGTGCTGCAGCCTTTGGTTAAGCCATCCGCATAAGCCTGCTCGATCCAGTCGGCGGCCCAGTGACTGGTAGGAACATCAGCAAAAATCCCGGTAGCTGCAGGCGGCGCATACGAGACCCCATTAACGGCCCTTTCAATGAGAACAGCCACCTGTGCTCGAGTAGCGAGCTCATCCGGGCAGTAGCAGTCATTTCCGCATCCGGTGGTAATGCCCTGTTCCTGAATTTCTTCAATATAGTTATAAGCCCAGTGGTCCGAGGGGACATCCGCGAAACCCTCGGAAGCGGCCAGGCAATAGCTGTGCGCCAGCACGATAGAAGCAAAAAGGAACACCACTACTACTCGACAGCTGCGATTCATTGTTTCTCCTCCGCAATTTAGTGAGTCATAGAAGCTCTGGCCCTCTGAGCCAGGTCAAAGGCAGCTGGCCCTGCCTTACAGATGTTTCAGAAATCGCGGTGGGGAAGCCACAAATCGGGCGTTCTGGCTCCGGATAGTACGATTCAAGCGATTTCTTTGCAAAGCTTTCTTTGCAACTCTTAGATGCTGCAGTATAAGGTCTCTCCCAAAGGGGTAGAATAACCCCTTGGAGGTGCTATATCGGCATTTTAAGTAGTTCTCTTCGCACAGCTTCTCCGGAAATAACGGAGGAGATTACACACCGGTGATGATGGTCAACAGAAGTGGTTGATTCAGAAGAAGAATTGCAACTATTATTTGCCACTCGGCAATAAAATACGCCGTATTTTTTTCTGGTCAACTAAAAAATAATCACGTGAAACAGAAGCGGCAGTCTCAAGCGCAGCAACGACAGGCCGCCGCAGCCGTATCTGTGTTTGTGAACTGCTGAGAGCAAACCAGATTTATTTGAAAGAGTCAGAGTCCGGGCAACAGGCACAGACTGCTTCTGTTGAGGAACGAAACAAGGCTCGGAGTCAAAGCTCAGGGGTCAGCTCTTGACTTATCGAATAGGACGAGCCCAAGAGCAGCCTTTCTCGTTTTTTCCTTCAGGATGCTATTTCCAGAATCCCGGTTCCAGGAGGATGTACTCTATCACATTGGGCTGATGAATAAGCTTTGTGCTCCTATAGTTGGGGCCTCACTGGCAATAAATCTACTATATTCGGATTTACATCCTCTCTCCTGAAAAAATCAGAATATGGTTTGAAGACATGAATCGCTGTCGAATGACAAGGCACTATGTACAGCATCACCTGATGCGTTATGATCCTTGGTGTCTGTGAACGTCATTGGAGCTGAAACCAGCCGCTACAAACTCACAAAATGACCGCTAAAAATGAATGATGGGTGAAGCCCAAATGGCTTCACCCCAGAAAACTCATCTGTACAGCTGTTCAATCCAATGCGTGGCCTCTTCGCCGCTTATTTTTCCAAGATACCTTTGCGTGGTTGATAGATTGGAGTGTCTCAAGATAACCTTGCTGATGATCTCGATCGGGATTCCGGACCGTGAGGCATAAGTCGCAGCATGCCGCCTTAAATCGTGTGGCCTCAAGTGCACGCCGACTAATGCGCCGGCTTTTCGGACAATGACTCTGGCGCCTGCATAACTGAGAGGAAAGATTCTTTGAGAAGGTTCAATGCCAGTGTGGTCGATAAACGAATGGATTCGTTCAGCCAACCTTTTGGGTATGAACACCGTTTCATGGTCTTTGCCGCTTTTAGGATCGCGTATGGTCACTTTCTGATTGCCAACATCAGAGGCTACAAGATTGAGAATTTCGCCGATACGCATACCTCCCTTGGCCATCAGTTCCAGCATCAGACGGTTTCTTGTCTGGATGGTCCTACGTCCTACAGTATTTGACACAGACAGTCTCATAGACTGATCCTGCATACCCCGCGATATCCCGCCTTTTGTATCTTCATTGTACCCCGCTTACCCGGCCTATCTGTTGGGAGGTGTTTGCACATTCTGCCAGACCTGGCCTTGCATGCACAACCATCTCGCCGTTATATAGCCCCGAATGGTTTCCATCCCCAAAATCCACTGCAAAATGAAGGAGTACTATGTCAAGTTCGGTTACCCGCACCAAGGTCGAATCCTATGCCAACGACGTGTTGCGAAACAAGATCCGCTGTGATCTCCCTTCCTGCCCCGTATGCTATACACCGCCGACTGGGTTCACACGCCATCAAGCCCGTCCTCGCAGATTTTACATTCTATGCGACTTGCTGGTTCAGGTGGTTTTTTGTCTTGTGATTCGATGGCGATGTCCTGGCTGCAAGAAAACCTTCACTCAACAACCTCCGTTTGCGTTTCCCCGTAAGCGCTACGTTCGAGAGACCATACTCCATTTCACCGAATTCTATCTGGAAGAGGCAGCATCAACCTATAGGAAGGTGGTTTTGGAACAAGGTATGCCCATCTTCCATGCTTCCACGACCAGCGAAGAGAGTATCGATTATAGAAGTCTTGCTCATTCGACTCCCTACCGATGGATCACAACCCTTGGCGGATTCAAGGAAATCTTGCGTTGCGCCCAAGATCTGATTGTGCAGAACAACCCGCTCTCTTCTGTTTGCCGTGAGTTGGCCGCCATCGAAGTCTGTCCCAAAAAGTACGTCAAAGCCGCTCGAAAATCGATCCTCACACGCTGCCGACAGATCCTCCATTTGGAGGTGAAGTTCCGGGCCGCTTTTAGTGCTTCAATATTCCCCTTCTTTGCAACGCGCTGTGCCTGGGGATGATCTACGATCGCCTCCAACCTTAATAACGGAGGAGGCGTTTGAAGCAAAAAGATGAAAAATGGGCACTTTTTTGGTGTGATCTCCTTCGCCCCGTCCTCTTTGACGAGGTGGAACCGGAGCAGACCCACGACTTCTTAAAAGGGCTCTCGAAAAAGGAGATCGTCTTCCCCGACGGCCGCATGGGCAGGCCGTCGCTCTCCACCCTCAGGCGAAGGTTGAACCGGTATCGGGCCGGAGGATTCGACGCTCTGGCAAGAAAGGATCGGCAAGATCGGGGCCATCCCCGAAATGCCCCGGACGAGATCATCTCAAAAGCAATCGAGCTCAAAAAGGAGCAACCCAAGCGCTCGCATAAGACCATCAACCGTTTCCTGAAAGACCTTTATGGCGTAACTCTTCCCCGTTCCACCCTTTACCGGCATCTTAAGGAGGCGGGCGCAACCCGTTTGAAGCTCGGCGTTGTGACAAAGAAGGTGAGGAAACGATGGTCCAGGGACCATACCCATAACCTCTGGGTGGGCGATTTCGAAGAAGGCCCTTATGTACTCTGCGGCCAGGAGATTCTTCCCACCTATCTTTCCGCCTTCATCGATTGCCATAGCCGATATGTTGTGGAGGCACGTTACTACTTGCGCCAAAGCCTCGACATCCTCATCGACTCACTCCTTCGTGGACTGGCCAAACACGGAGCGCCTTTGGAGCTCTACCTCGATAATGCCAAAGTCTACCACTCAAATGGTCTCAAAGCCGCCTGCTATCGCACTCATACCCGCCTTATCCACCGGCCTCCGGGAGATCCTTCCCCGGGAGGCCTCATTGAGCGCTTTTTTGCCACGGCCCAGGATCAGTTCGAATCCGAAGTGCGCGCACAAGACGCCCTGAGCCCCGAGAACCTCAATCGAGCGTTCAGTGCATGGCTTGCCGTGGACTATCACGATAGCATCCATTCAGAGACCGGCCAGACCCCGAGGGACCGCTACCATACGGGACTTACCGTCATCCGCCACGTGCAAATGGACCTGATCCTCTCCTCTTTCATGCGAAAGCTCACCCGCTCGGTGCACAAGGATTTTTCCGATATCCGCCTCGACAACCGCTTCTACAGAGTCGATCAAACTTTAAGAGGAGACAAGGTCTGGGTCCATTTCGATCCTTTTTCCTCCACCGATACCGTCCAGATCTACTCCATGAAAAGAGAATATCTTGGGTCGGGGGTCCTCCACCATCGGCAAAGCGCACACACTCCAATTCTCGCACAACCCGAGGGAAAGCCGAAACACAATCTCCTCGATCTCCTCGTTCGAGAGCACCAAAAAAAGCTTGCCGCAAACACCCAAGGCATCGATTACCGCAAGGTTATCTCCCAGCGGCCATGGCCGTTTTATGCCTTTGTAAAATCCCTTGCTCAGCTCTTGGGTTATAAAGAAGGCCTCTCCGCTTTCTCCGCCGAACAGCTCGAAATTCTAAAGAAATTCTACAACCAGAACCCGGCCCTCAGCGAGCCCATGCTCAAAGAGGCCTTTGCCCGAACCTATAACAAGTCCTTTCCCTATCTTATCCATGAACTCAAACAAATTCTTCGCAAAAAGGAGTAATCCCATGTTCCTCAATCACTTCAAAATGAGCGACCATCCCTTCCAAGAACGCCCTCCCATGGACTGGATCTTAAGAGACATTCGCATCTCCCAGTGCCTGGCAAGACTCGATTACTTCTCAGCCCAGGGCGCCCTTGCCCTCTTGATCGGCCAGACCGGTGTCGGCAAATCCACTGTCCTCAGACTCTTCATTGAAACCCTTTCCAAGAGCCGATACCGCCCGCTCTATCTTCATTTCACGGGAGTCAGCTCCAGCGCCTTGCTTCGCCTCATCGTCACAGAACTCGGAGAAGTCCCTAAACGCGGAAAAGACAGTCTCTTTCTTCAAATACTGGAACGTTGCACAAAAGATGATCTCACAACCGTTCTCCTCATCGACGAAGCCCACCTCATCGATCCCGTCGCCCTCACCGATCTGCGCCTCCTGGTGAGCTCCGCCGTCGATACCAATCTCCCACTCAAGATCCTCCTCGCCGGACAAGACCCCCTGGCTCGACTCCTCTCTCGCAGTTCCCTCACGGACCTGGTCCACAGAGTCTCCGTGCGTTGCCGCCTCTTTCCCCTCACCAAAGATCAAACCTCAGCCTACATCGATGCCAGGATGGGCTCGGCAGGAAGCAATGAAAAGATCTTCGAGGTCGAAGCCAAATCCCTCATCCATGACTACTCAAGCGGGGTCCCTCGACAAATCAATAACATCTCGACAGCTTGCTTGCTCAATGCCGCATCTCGAAATCTCAAAAAGATCAACGATGCACTTGTCACCGATACCATGACCGAATTCCAGCTTCCATAGGAGGAACTTATGACACGCCACTATTCCAAGGACAAACTCAGAATGCTGCGAAACGACATCCCCATCGCACCACTCATCTCCGACTTCCTTCGCCTTCCCTGCAAGGTCTCCGAAGGCTACTTCCGCTTTCTCTGTCCCTTGTGCTCCGAATTCAACACAGCCACCAACCCCAAAACCAACCTGGCCAGATGTTTCAGATGTCAGAAAAACTTCAACCCCATCGATATGGTCATGGCCGTCAGATGCTGCAACTTCCGCGACGCCGTCAAATTGATCGATGGACTCCAGAATCGATGAGCTTATTACCCATCTTTGCCCCCAATAGTCTTACTCCTTGGGGGCAAACACGTCCAATTAATCTGAGACTTCCAGAGTCAAGTATTCTGAGACGTAGCAGCTGTAAATCTCAAGCCGGGAATCATTAAATAATTAATCAAAGGGGCTGTTTTGTTTTCTGACTCAAGAAGAAGGTGGTGTTACCTTGCGCAACAGCATTAGACTCAATATGATACTCTGAATGACAAAGATAGGTATTGAAGCTGAAAGACCCTGGAGTGGACCAATGCAGGATTACAAGAAAGAATGGTTGTACCGGCAGATTGTGGATGGAGCTCAAGAGGCGATCATCTTCGCAAATCGTGATGGTCGGATCGAGCTTTGGAATGCGGGGGCGGAATCCATTTTTGGATATAGCGCAGAGGAAGCAACAGGCCAAAGCTTGGATATCATTATCCCGGAGAAACTAAAGACTCGGCATTGGGAGGGCTACCATAAGGTCATGACGACCGGCTCGACCCGTTACGGCGGGGAATTACTGGCAGTACCGGCAATGCGGAAAGACGGAACACGCATTTCCATTGAGTTCAGCATCGTTCTTATCCGCTCCCCTAGTGGAGAGGTATTAGGTTCTGCCGCGATCATTCGTGATGTTACCGCCCGATGGCAAACGCAAAAAGAACTTAGGGATCGTATTGAAGCCTTGGAGACTAAAGAATGAGACTCTCCAGCAGTAAACAGAAGAGTTATCCATTGGTATCACTCATTCGCGCCTTGACAGAGATTCTCCAGCATGAGCATTGAAAGGAGAGAAACATGGGCCGAAGGGTCGTGCTCGATGAGGAATGCCGTGTAGGGTGTGCCAGTTGTGCAGAGCTCTGCTCGGATGTGTTCGAAATGGATGAAGAGACGGAAAAGGCGCCGCTCGTTCCTCCTCCGCTTCTTTCTGCTGGTGATGTGAAAATATACATACTGGAGGCAAATGGGTGAATCGCATCAGATCCGAGCTGCACAATTGACTGATGCCACAGAGATTGCGCGTCTTACCATTGAGCTTGGCTACCCGGTTTCAATCGAGGAAATTAGCTCAAGGCTTCCGACTCTTCTCTCCTCCGTCAATCACTTTGTAGCAGTGGCTGCTGGGCAGGGCTCACAGCTTTTGGGCTGGGCTCTAGTTGAGCACCGCCTCTTGCTGGAGTCGGGCGACAAAGCCGAGCTTACCGGCCTTGTCGTATGTCCTTGTGCGAGACGTACCGGTGTTGGTAAGGCACTCGTTTCGGCTGTAGAACAATGGGCCGCAAAACAGGGCCTGTCGTCGATCTGTGTCCGCTCAAACATCACTAGATCGGAGTCGCACCCTTTTTATCAAGGTCTTGGCTATATTCGCAAAAAAACTCAACACTTCTATGAAAAACAACTTTTTTCTCGCTAAACATTGCTGACGAGTACTGCTATTGATGGCGATCTGCATCCTGCCCCGGTTAAGGTATAGATCTGTTCAGCAGATAATAATGACTGCTGGTCCATCGCGTACTGCCGGAACTATTAGCTATCGTAACTTTGACAAGTTCCCAACTCCAAGCTTTCTGGCGACGGACCGATATTTCAGTTTTGATCTCTGGGTTTTGCCGAAGCAGTTGTTTTAGCTGCGGGTGCGGGCAAACATTAAGCCACCAGTTTATCGAGGGCTAAAGCTAGAGCAAAAGAGATCGATCCAATGACAAAAGAGAGCAGAAAAAACTCAGTCATTGGCTGTAGGGAGGCACCCACCAAACGGTTGGCGTATCCCAGCAAAGGCTGATGCAACAGATAGATGCTGTAAGATGCCGCGGCGATTTTGACCACTACCGGGATTTGGCCGGCCTTGGTGCTCAGCACCGGCAGCAACAGCGCCACGGTACCTACAAGACACCATGAGACCAAGTGGATGTGTCGGAGCGGCAGTTCTTTAAGTGATAGGAATGTGCTCCCGGACAAAGCGAATAACAATGCCAAACTAAAAAATGCCAGGTAAGCGGGGGTGAGCTTAGAACGCGAAAAGCCCTCTGTTGCGCTATCGGTCTCTCTGCGCCAGGCGGCAGCCAGCCACATTCCCATCGCGAATTCGGGTAGCCGGGCGGGCAGGTTGTAGTAGTACATGTAATTGATTAAAGCCCATGAATTGCCCGGATGCGAGAAATGATCGAGAATTATCCAGGAACCCCAGCAGACCAGGCAGGTGAGAAAGCATGCTCTGGCCGGCCCAATTCTGATAAAACCGGCAAGTATTAGCGGGAAGACCAAGTAAAATTGAGCCAGCAGGCCAAGCCACCAGAAAGCCGGAACGATCGAAAAAAGGGTTGAGGGAAAGATCGAGTGGAGAAAAGTCAAATGCGCCAAGTAGGAAAGCAGCAAGTTTTTTGCGTTTTGCCTGGCTGAAAACAGCAATACCAGCGTCCAGACAGAAAGAGCAATATAGTATTTGGGACATATGCGAAAGAAGCGGCGGCGCAAAAAATGACTGTAAGGCAGAGACTGTTTATGTTGCGGCCCCAAGTGGGGTAGCGCCAGTACAAAGCCGGTGATGAAATTGAAAATCATTACACCCAAATATCCATAGCTGGCAGCGGTTCCCATTATCCTTCCGGCCAGACCGCTGTGGTTCAGTTGCGGGTCGACAGACCAAAGATGAAAGGCAAAAATCCCGCCCATAGCAATGGCCCGGAGCAGCTCGATTTGAGCTATCCTCGGTCGATAATGCCCTTTAGCTTTTTTCAAAAGGTTCTCTGCTGTTAGCTTTCAAAACAAACATAAAGGATTCCCTGCTTATTATCTCACCTTCCCTCAATCTAGGCTACGAACAAAAACCACATGATAACCATTCTATTTCACATAAACTTCAATTGCTTGAAAAATAAAGAATAATAACGCGGCCGAATTTCCGCAGGTTGCAAAGATTATAATGAACTGCGTTGTTACACAAACTCATTTAGAGCCACTATATTCTGAAATGAAACGAGAAATTACATTGCAGGAGTCCTCAATGGTGTCGAGTGCGCGTTTAAAAAATATTGGCTTGCGAGGTGTATCGGTAGCGGATACGAAGATCAGCTATATCGAGGGTCAGAAAGGCATACTCCTCTATCGAGGTTTTCGCATCGAGGAACTGGTTGCAAAGTCATCTTTTATAGAGACGGCCTATCTTCTTTTGAATGGATCGCTTCCCAAGGCAAAAGATCTGCGAGCCTTCAGTAACGAGATGTTGGCCGGCAGGCAGCTACCCGGCTTCATCCATGACAGTCTCAAAGGGTGGCCCAAGCATGCCGATTCAATGGATATTCTACAAGCTTCCATCCCACTGCTGGCAATGGCCGATCCTGAACTCGGCAACGAAACCCGTGATGCCAATGTGCGCAAAGCCATCCGCCTACTCGCACGAATCCCGTCGGTCATAGCCGCATGGCAAAGAATCAGACAGGATCACGAGCCTCTGCCGCCAAAGGAAGATTTGCCGCATGCTGCTAATTTCCTGTGGCAACTGACCGGGCAACAACCCGATTCCGAAATGGCGCATGATCTGGATGTTTCGCTTATCCTCCAGGCTGAGCACACCTTCAATGCATCGACGTTCGCCTGCCGGGAAGTGGTGTCCACAAGAGCACACATGTACGCGGGAGTGGCTGCCGGTGTCGGGGCTTTGTCGGGAAGCCTGCATGGCGGGGCAAATGCAAGGGTGATGGAACTGCTTCTGCATTTGGAGGAGAAAGGTAAGTCCGAAAAGGATATGGCTGCATGGGTCAGACAGCAAATCGACAGCGGCGAGAGAATCATGGGCATGGGGCACCCGGTCTATAAAACGTTCGATCCAAGGGCTGAAATCTTAAAGAAAATAGCAGAGAGACTCGCAGCCAAAGCAGCAAATGAGAACCGATATAAGATGCTGGCGAGAATAGAGGAGGAAGCCGTCAAAGAATTCGAGAGAAGAGGGAAGAGAGGAATCAAAGCCAATGTCGATTTTTATAGCGGATTGGTTTACTCATTAATGGGTGTTCCGCTGGACCTCATGACTCCCTTGTTTGCCATGGCCCTTTCAACGGGTTGGTGTGCTCACATTATTGAAGAAAAGTTTGCTGAAGCTCAAGGCAAACCAGCACTGTATCGGCCGCAGGCAGAGTATGTGGGCGATTATTGCGGTCCCGTCGGATGTGTGTACCAGCCGATTGATAAGAGATGACTGTTCATACCCGTTCCTCCCTCTCCCACCGAGGGAGGAGAGCCACAATAGACGAGCCGGATACCCATTTGTGCCCAACTGCACCAGTACTACAACGAGAGACCGAGACTCTTTGTTGCTTGTCATTCCTCGTCACGTCACGGCGTGACGAGGAATCCTCAAGGCTTTCGATACTCACCAAAGATTTCTCGCTTCGCTCGAAATGACAGGTCACGGACACCCTCTTAGTAAGGCGGATCGCACACTTCCCTCTCATAATCGGCCACTACTTGACCATATTCACGAACGATAGTGCGCACCGTCCTGCAGCGCTGTCGGTCATAGCCGTAGGAATCGTAATTGGAGGGAGGAGGCGGAGGTGTGTAATACTGCGAAGATGCGGGTGGAGGCGGAGGTGGATATTCTTCGGCATAGGGTGGTCTGGAATTTTCTATGGCGGTGCCCACCAGGTAGCCGGCGGATAGTCCCGACAAGCCGCCAAGTGCGGCACCCATGGGGTTGCCGCTGATCGCATAGCCCATTGCTGTGCCCAGTGCACCCAGACCGAAGGAAGTTGTGGCTACACGCTCATAGCTGCCGGGAGCGGTTGCGCAAGCCGACACAAAAACCGGCAGCAAGACTAGCAGGAAAAAATACTGCAGTGATTTTCTCTTCATTTTGAAACCTTCCCCACACCAATTCTGAATGCGTTTCGATATTCTTTGTTCGACAACATGATTATAAGCTGACTGGCTGATTATGTCACAACGCATTTTGTCATCAAAAACGCCGCTAAGAGAATAGTGCAGTTCGGCTGTCCTCAGTAGCCGAGTCCAAAATCTCCTGCTCGCCCGAACGCGTTGACCTTGCCTTCTTTAAGCCTGACGTAATAATCCTCCGTCATCAGCCCGCCTCTGTAGAGTCTGTAATTGAGGTATTCGACGTCACCTTTGGCACTGGTACTGGTGGGCTTGCCCGCGGCTGTAATGACTTCCTGCTTCGTCATTCCAATGTTTACATTGTTCATCCTGCTTGATGAGGCACATCCAAGCGTGAACAGTACGAACAGGGCAACCGTCAATAGCTTCTTCATTTGTTCTCCTCCATCTTAATCTCGGTTCGGTAACCAGAATGAGCCCCAAAGTTTTCAAGAAGGTTCGTTTCTAAAATCACTTCAATTTTAGAGTATAATTTTAAGCGAATTTTGTAAATAATGTCATGGCTGACAATGAGAAAAGATTGCCGGCCGCACATGCGGGTGCGAGCACGGCGCGGGATCATAAAGACGAATTTGTTTAACCTTCTGTTTTTTCTACGTGTTTCGGCAACAAAAAGTGCAAAAGTACAGTCATCTGTAAGTCCGTTCGCGGAAGGACGGTACGGCAAGTACGGGGCACGGTGCCCGCCTCAAAACTTGCTCGGTCACACTTCCTCTGAATGCATCCAAAATGCCTTCGTGACCCTGCGTTGCCATCGAAATCAAATCGACATCGTATTCACTGGCCGTGCGGATTATCTCATCAACGGCATCTCCCTTTCTTACGATCTTTTTCCAAGTGCAGTGTGGGACATCCGGAAAATCTATTGTGGGTAACTCAGCAGAGTCGCCAATGTGCAGGATTATGATTTCCGCCTCGGTTTC
Organism: uncultured delta proteobacterium; assembly: GCA_963781715.1. Classification (GTDB taxonomy): domain Bacteria; phylum Desulfobacterota; class Syntrophobacteria; order Syntrophobacterales; family Syntrophobacteraceae; genus Desulfoferrobacter. Next base: position 10,731 of record CAWAGW010000010.1, on the reverse strand, counting down.
GTCTGTCATGGTAGCGCCCTGTACGGCATATTCGACCGCCCTTTGGGGACTCGGTTCATGGTCAACAGGAACCAGTATACGTTGCAGGGATATGTGACCATCTTGCTCGGACACGAAACCTTTAGCCTCCTTCGGTACGAAAAGAGTCATCGTTTTTGATTTTTGGGCCAAACGCTCCGCAAATGACGGACGAAACCACCGAGGCAATCCCTTCCGCCCTTCGGTGGCCAGCACTATCAAATCCGTAGGATGATGGTCGAGGTATTGCAGAATAGCGGGCAATGGATCATCATTTGGCAGGTTAATTTTCTTAACCCCGATTCTGAGTTGTTCAAAGACTGCAGAGCGGGGCGCGCCGCCTTCGAGGAATCCCCACTGTTCCAGCCTAGCACGTACCGGAGGAAACTTCATCCAGTCACGCTCGCCTGGATACTCTTCCCCAACGTGGAGAATGGTAAACCTTGCTTTACGATCAAATCCAATCTCTCGAGCGGTAATCAGTGCATGCAGAAAAGCCTTTTCGCTTTCTTGCGAAAAATCAGTCGGATGGAGGACAGACTCGACAAAGGGGACAGAAAAAGGCTGCGATCTGCTCATTCAATATCTCCCATATAAATGAGGTTAGTACCGAAATTATAAGGGCCATGAAAAAAGTGTGATCAACCTTCCATAGCACAAACTTCGACAGAGTGTAAGTGAATCGGAGGGGTTCGCGCATGCACCTACTTGCCATGAAACGCAAGGGGTATGGAGTTCGGAGCGCATTTCGTTTACCTTTGGCAGGACTGGCTTGCGGGCTATATATTAGAAGCCAACCGACTCTTGTAAGAGTCGGTTGGCTGTTGCAAGGATGTTAGGTTCGACAGTTAGTGAGCAAAATACATGCCAGAATTATGGTTGGTGTTCTATGGTCTTAAAATGTTTTAATTTCTATTGATCGCGAGAGCCTTTCGAACACCGAGTTATGTTCGCCATAATCACGTCACATTTACGCCGTGACTTCCCCCGCTCGGTATTCAACGAAAAGGGTCAGTGACAGCGATTGCCCATGCGGACCAAACTACAGCCTTTTATCGGATTCATAGCCGATAGCCAAAACCACAATATGTGCAATTCGATTCCACTAAGCCATCAAATAGAATCCCTTAAGTTTATTGGTGCGCTCATCTGATCTACTAAACTCAGCACCTACATGCCCTTTTATTTTACGCTTTGGGCAGTTGCATTGGTTTGGATAGTCGAGCCTGCGGCATCGTCAAGAGTGAATATGGCGGTGAGAATGTCGCCGACTTTGGTGGATTCCATCCCAAGGGTTCTTAGTTTCAAACCGGTTCTGGACAGGTCTTCAACAGCGATATCGCCTGAGCATTCACTCGGCGGGTGTTTGATATAACTGCCCTTGAGACAGGTAAGCTTTCTGTAGTGAGTTCTCTTTTCAAAAACAATGCTGAGTACTTGCCCGCACTTGCATCTTGCCGAACAGGCTTATAAAGATGAGCGATGGTACAGGCCGGCGTTATTTTGCTAAAATCGCAATGCGGGCAAGAGATGATTATCTTGTCTTTACAGCACGTTATTTTTTGCGTTCCAGCCGTTTTTTTAAAATGGGAGAAATCATCAGATGGACAAAGAAGCTAGACTGCTGGTTTGGAATTATACGGTTGATGAAAAAAAGAATTTGGATCTGCTGTTAGAGAAAACCCAGGCTCCCTCTGCAGTTTCGATAAACAGAAATCAAGGGCACCTTGCTCTTAGAGAGATCATCCATACGGATGCTTTCTCCGAGGAGGAACTTAACTCTGATGAGAAAGTCCTTCTTTTTTACAATATACCCCAGAAAGGTGTTTCATTTCTCATCAATATGTTCAAGGAGACGAATCTACCGCGCCCGATACACGCTGTTGTAACCGAACATTCGATCGAGTGGCCGTTCAGCAAACTGCTCGAACATCTCATCGAAGAGAGGGAGGAAATCGAAAGAAGACGCAGAACGCCTGCGCCCCAGCACGTCGAATAGGTCTGCTATATGATGGATCGGGTATCAGTGCGCTTGATGGCACCGATGGCGACATAGAATTCGAGCAAAGAAGTGACAGCTGAAATTGCTGGCACCGACAAAAACAAAGTCCCTTAGGTTGGTTCAAGCTTCCGCCTTTAACCAGATGACATTAACCTAAATCTTGAGATTTTTGTTCAGGTGAAGCCACAATCGTCAGTCCGGCGAAAGTTCTGCTTGAGCGGCATCTTCGACCTGGAATCCAGAAAACCACCGTCACCCACTGGATGCCGACTTTCGTCGGCATGACGGATGCTTATGGATGAAATCGCCAAATTCAGGATTAAAATAACCCCTGTGACAGTTGCATCCAACAGGGGCGAAAAGGGTGGTCGCACGCTTTGTAGCAACTGAGTTGCTGGAAGTTCATTGACACTAGTCATCACCCTCATATCCATAGGATTTGAATATATCAAGGATGGTGCCTGCCACATAGGATTCTTCTTCATAATGGAACGCTTTGTTGAGCGCTTTTGTTACTTCCGAGATTCTCTCATATGCCTTTCCAACTCCTCTACAATAATCGTGTATGTTTTCCATGATGCCCTTGATCCTGTGCGCAGTCTCACGGGGTACAAAGCTTCGGGCGATCTCGCCGAAAAGAGAATCCAACTCTGCCATCTCTTCTCGGATGGCATCCTTAGCGGTCAGCAGGTGCATGAGGTGCGTATTGAGGTAATGACACATGCTTCCCGCAGCATTGCGCAAAACCCTGTTCCTCTGATCCTCAAGAGCCTTTGTGATATTGTGTGCAATGCCCTCATGATAGAGCACGCGCCCGAAATCATCAATTTTTGCCCGCGTGGTGATGGCGACTTCGATGACTTCTCCTGCTTTGTTCCTAAACTTCACGTGATCGGGTAGGTCAGAGGTCTCTCGACCTCTTTCCCCTCTAAGAACCGTGCATGACAGTTTCCCGTCACACGGCTCAAGCATCTCAAAAGGCAACCCTTATGGGGCGGCCCGGCCTATGTTACCTCTCAAGTTTGAGCCATGGCCCGAAATTCCCGGGCGGACATGGCTGGAAGCAGCTTGCTGTCCTTCTTATTCCGACGACGCCAGAAGTACCCGGCATATTCAGGCAAGTAAGGATTGGCATCTGCTTTGATCTTCACATATCTTCGAATTCCGAGAGAGCTTAGTCGCAGAACCTGGTAGAGTTTCTTACCAGACCTAGCGGTTTTAGCCCATACGGCGAATACATTCCTTCCGGCGGCTGACCAATAACGATTGATCCGCCATTTCACGGAGTTGTTGGAGTGCCGTCGGCGTACCATCCGCCGGAGTTCTTCGAAGACATAGGTGTCGATACGTTTAAAGGCTTCCGAGGCCACCACATGGCGGTGGTAGTTGGCCCAACCACGAAGAATTGCGTTAAGCTCCTTGATTAAGGCCGGCATCGGCGCGCCGACGTGTTGCCGAATTACGGTTCCCACCTTTTCCATGAGGGCGTGGACTCCCTCAGGTGCAGGCTTGATGTGCAGCACCCTGCCATGCTTGCGAAAGGTTTGCCCGAGGAACGTAAATCCGTCTTTGATGCGCGTGATCAGGGTCTTCTCAGGTGAGAGCTCAAGACCACGCTCGCGAAGGAAGCCTTCAACCACCGGCTGGATGGCTTCCCCCAGGATGGTTCTTGATTTTCCTGTGATGATGAAGTCATCGGCGTAACGGATGAAGTTGATACGGCACCTTCGGGGGACTGCACAGCGGACGGTTTCCTCTATCCCGTCAAGCACCATATTCGAAATGGTGGGACTGATAATCCCGCCTTGTGGAACTCCCTTGCGCGTGGGATAGCGGATACCGTTTTCCACATATCCCGCCCTTAACCATTTATGAAGCACGACTTTGTCCATCGGAATGTTTTTCATCATCCAGTCAAACGAGATGCTGTCGAAACAACCCTTGATGTCCCCTTCGAGTACCCATGGCGCCGAATTGGGCTTTGACAGAGCGTTGAAAGCGCAGGCCACAGCGTCCGCACATGATCTGCCTTCCCGAAAACCATAAGAATTCTTATCGGCTCTCGTTTCGGCTACGGGCGAAAGCCCCAGCTTGTAGAGCGCTTGTTGTGCCCTGTCGTGCATGGTGGGTATCGATAGGGGCCTTAACTTGCCGTTCTTCTTTTCAATGTAGATCCTCCTCAAGGGCTGAGGATGATAACCACGTCTGCGCAGGCTGCAGGCAGCCCGCCATTTGGCTCGGACGCCTCGCCACAGAACGCCGTCAACGCCAGGGGACTTTTTCCCCTTATTGGAGGTCACTCGCTTCACAGCCAGTAGCTTGGCGTAGAACGAATGGGTAACCAGATGTTGCAATGATCGAACCCTGTTCCATCTGTTTTCCTTCACAGCCTTTGCGATACGCACTTGCAGCCTTCTGACTTCCCGTTGGGCTTTCTTCCAGTCAATGGAATTCCACCATCCCGCGGAGTCTCCGAGTGCACCAGCCTTTTGAGCCGTCATCTGCTTTCTCTTCTTCAAAGGTTCTCCAAGCTCTCTCGCAATGAGACACCAGTTGGACGTCTGCACGCTCTTTCGCCGGTGCTGAAAGCTCTCCGGTTTTGGCGTTGAGCCATGTTTCATGCTCTATCTTTCGGCTTTCCCGAAAGCATTGGCTTCTTCCAACCTCTCTTTCCTGTCTCTCCATCGGCGTGCCTTGCGGTTCGCTTGCCTGGAATTGCTCCGGGCGAAGGACGGGGTTACCACGTTCCACACAGTTGATCCCATGGATGACTTAGGTGCGTCCTCTACGCCGGGGGTGCCAAGGTTCCGTGCAGGCAGTTAGGAGACCTGCATCCCGTCCCCTCGCCGCAAACTCTGGGAAGCGGCCTTAGACCTGATACACGCTTTCGGCGTGTGTTAATCCTCGTAGGCCCGTTGCCCTGTGACGACGCTTACAGACATTCATCTACTTTCACCATATCATCCGACCCTAGCCCTTAACCGGAGAGGATTCCCGGAGGGGTTCTCCCGTCGCCGTTCAAACCCGATTCGGTACATTGTCCGCAGGGCTTCGCACCCCGTCATCAGCGCAACGGTAGCACGCCTGCGTAGGGTCCGGCAGGAACATGCCGGGTATTCTAACTTACTTAATACACTCAACTATGCGACTTCGTGTCGCACCCTACCTTCGACATGACCCGTTGCGTATATCTCCAGGAGGAGTTCCTGCCTTTCTGCAAGATCGACATAGAAGTCCTCTACGTTGCTTGTCAGTGCTTCCGTCTTACTCGAAAAACCGAGCAGCTTCATGCCGGCATCGTTGATATCGAGAAAGATCCCCTCCGGTGTTAAAGTAAAAGCCATATCGCTTGTTGAGTCGAAGAAATCCTTGTACTTGGCTTCGCTCTGTTTCAGTGCATCAATGGCCTTTTTTTCTTCGGTGATGTCTCGGATCACATGGTCGATCCTTCTTATCGTCCCCCGACTTGAATAAACGACGTGCCCTTCGTCGAGAACCCATTTAACCATGTTGTTGCTGCTGATGATTCTATATTGCTCTTCACTAAACTCGGCTTCGGGCAGATTATCGTAAAATTGCTTCACCTTGCCGAGGTCATCGGGGTGGACAAAACTCAAAATGTGGTTCTCTCCGCTGGTGAAATCTCGAACGGGGACTCCGTAGAGAGCTTCAGCTGAAGGATTGATCGCAAGTATCCAGTAGCCGGTTGCGGACATAGAGACGACCACTTCATTCATGGAATGAAGTATGCTCTCCAGCCGCTCCTTGGTTCGTTCCAACTCGATGCGGGCCTTGCGTCGCTCCGTAATATCCGTCAATGCACCGAGTATTGCCGGAACCCCGCCGCACTCCACGACGCTTACTTTCATCTCGATGATGGCTTCGCTAACTGTTCTTGGCATAATAAACTCGATCCTGTCCGGCATGCCTTCGGTGAACAGGCGCTCGGTAAAGTACCTTGACACTTTGTCCCGGTCAGCGGTGGACAGGAAGTCTGAAAAGTCCGATTTCAGAACTTGATCCTGTCTTCTCCCCGAGATTTCGAAGAACGCGTTGTTCGCGAGGACAATTTTGCCCTCCCTGATTATGACAACGCCTTCGTTAATGTGTTCCACGATGCCTTGATAATCGATGTCCCCCTTGCATATCCTTATCTCCTGGGCATCTTCGTATGTCTTATTTCTCATCTGTCTCCTCTATGAGTGCCGGTAAGAAGAATTCCAGCCCAGGCTGTCAAACCCAGGCCGCGATACATGATTCTAGTGATCATATAGCGCTCATTGCATTATGAAACAATAGAATCGTAGTCTCGATTTCGGTAGTTTTAGTGCAAGGGCAGCGTTCTGTTTGGCTGCTTTGTCAATCGGGCATAAATGAAAAAGCTAACCGGAGGGGCTAGGACCGGTTAGCTTTAGAGGAGGAAAGAGTTGGTTTCTCTTGTGTGAAAATTATATAAGCAAGACATATGCCATGTCCGAGAATAGTTTTTATATGGTCGAAATGACTGGTTTCTGCCCGCTTAATAAATTACTATCGCGCAAATAATTACCGCCATAATCGCGACATATCCGCGCCTTACCGTCAGCAGAGCCCCCGCAATTTTACAAAGCTTTCGGCTTAAGAGGTAACACCCGAAAGATCCTCTAGGATACTCTTTCATCTTTGATCTCACGATTGAGCACGGCTGCCGTCTTTTGCTTTATGTAATGGAAGGCACTGAACTCATGATGATCCAGCAAGAACTTGATACTTTGAAGCTGTCTTTACTATTTCCAAAAACAACATATCCGTTTGATCGCGAATATATTTTCCTCGGTGGACCAGAAGGGGGGACAATGCTCATCGGTCTGCGATTCAAACTACTGGCGAGCTTATGGCTCGTCATCATTTGTGCTATCAGTGTTGCATCCTTCACCGTATATGTATCCGCCCGTAATGAGCTTGAGATGACAGCCCGCACTTATATGCAACAGTCGGTCGGCAATTTGGCTCAGCAAGGCGAGGCATGGCTCAACAAGTTCAAGAAGGAAAATATGGAAGCTCTGGATAGACGATGAATCATTCCAAAACGGTATTGCACTTAAAGGCGGCTTCATCCATCTGCTGCTTCTGCGCCACTACCTGAATTCCCAATGCCGCTCGATATAATTACCAACAGCAGTTTCCCAAAATGTCTTTGCATCTCGTGCATCCTTTGCCAAATCCGACAGGGTCCCCGTTCCATCCCCTGGGCTTAAATTGAACCAGGCAATAGAGGTTGAAATAACATCCACTTTTTACACATTAACCAACCAATTCGCCTCTTAAGTAAAATCCAAGAGCGTTGAAAACTTGGCCAAGCACAGTTGAGCATCAGGGGCGATATCATGAACTATCTCGGCGCACGCAGTACCATGTTGGGGATTATTTCATCAGAACCTTCACTTCGGTGGTCGCAAATCGGCTCTGTTGGTCTTTTACGGTGATCTCTAGAGAGTAGGAACCCGGGTGATCTCCCGTGAATTCGAATGAACCCGGCCCGTTGCCACCGGAAATGACCCCCTGGTTCGGCTCTATTGTCGCACCGCTGATGTCGTCCGGGTACTCGATCTTTGCTTCCCAGCTAACATCGCCAGGTGTCGTGGCGGAGACATCAAAGGAAACGGTTGCGGGTTCAGGATAATCAGTCTCAACGGTCTTGGAAGGCAACTCCAGGGAAGGGGGAGGTGCCGTAAAATGGATCACCCGATCAAATGGCAGCTCGGTAGAGGCAGGGCCGGTGTTGGTGTTGGGATCTATATACGCCCGGAAACCGACAAGCATCTCGTCATCGAGTTCTGTGCCCTCGCCACTTCCAGGCAGTAAGGTTCTTCGTTGCAATGGCGGGCCACCTTGAGGACATAGAGTTTATCAGTGTCGTTGGCATCTCCATCGGCGAGGTAATCGCCGGCACTGCCGGCGAAAGCGACACAGTCTAGGCTGTAACAGTGGTCGAATGCCGTTGCTATGCCGCACTGTGGAACTGACCGGAATAGGAAATTATGCCTGACGTTGAACGAAATTGATTTGTGTCAAGGAGCTTCAGGGCGGAACGTACTATTTCTAATGGTGACAAAGAAAGCTCGCACTGAAAATCTTTAAGGAAAGGATGTGAAATGGAAAAGTACATTTGCACCATCTGTGGCTGGTTATATGATCCCTCTCAAGGAGATCCGGAAAACGTAATTGCCCCGGGGACCAGGTTTGAAGATTTGCCTGAGGACTGGGTGTGTCCTCCTTGTGGCGCCCCAAAAAGTGAATTCGAGAAAATGGATGCATAATTTGGCAAGTCGTGAGTGATACGGCCATAGTTTTCATCCACGCAACCAAAACGCTCTACCCACTCGGCGGCGGCACGGTCTTCATTGCAGTCGTAGGCGGGGCGAAGATTCACCGTCTCGAGTACTTATATGCCTTGTGCCCGTAGGCGCGAGAGCGGCCATAGTGCTGGTGGCGCTCCTGGTAAACCGTATCCCCAAAACCGGAGACGTCCGGAGTTTTGGCTTTAGAAGAGAGATCAGGATGTCGAGCAAAAAGAAGGAGAGAGACATGGCATGCAGGGTTGTTCTTGATGAGGAATGTTGTGTGGGCTGCGGCAGTTGTGCAGAGCTCTGCCCGGATGTGTTCGAGATGGATGAGGAGACGGAAAAGGCGCATGTCATTCTTGTCGAAGGAGGCAGCGAGGAGTGTATAGAGGAAGCCATAGCGTCATGTCCCAGCGAATGTATTTCCTGGGAAGAATGAGTGACTGTCGGCAGGGTCGGTTGACTGTCCGTCATCTGACACCTCGCGTCAAACCAACTCACTGGGTAGGTGACGAAAAATAGTTGGAGGTAGTAAATAGTAATTCATGCATGCGCTATTTGTCATTCCGAGTCACACCGTGGCTTGACGAGGAATCTTTTGGGCATGGCCGTCAATCAAGATTTCGCGTCATCACACTAATAGCGTGACTCCTCGGAATTACAGCGCATCGTAATCTCTCGACTTTGGCCATTTCCGAGTCGGGGATATCTGGATGCCCCAACTCTCAAAAAAGTTGTGTGATACGGTGAAAAACAAAATGTTTAAGCCGGACAGGCACTTACAAATCTATTACGGTATTGGTCTATTTTACCGCCAACACCGTGAGGATTTGTATGTTTGCCATGCCCACTCCAGTCCAGGAAGTCTTGGTGCTCTTCGCACCTGTGTTCAGTCGTCCTGTTTGGAATCATGCTCAGCTTCTGATGTTGGGTGCCATCCTGGCTCGTGGAAAGCGGACCGTGACTGCGGCCTTGCGCGCCATGGGCCTCACCTGGGAGCGACACTTCACCAACTACCACCGAGTACTCAACCGTGCAGTGTGGCATGCATGGTTTGCCTCCAAGATCTTGCTCGGTTTATTGGTGGCCCTGTTGCCAAAAGAAGCGCCGTTGCTGGTGCTTGTGGACGAGACCATCGAACGGCGCAAGGGCGACAAGATCAAGACCAAAGGCGCCTTTCGCGACGCTGTTCGCTCCTCTCGCAACAAAGTTGTGCACTGCTACGGCCTCCGTTGGGTGGCGATGATGTTGCTGGTGCAACTGCCTTGGTCCAAACGACCATGGGCGCTGCCCTTCTACACAGTGCAAGCTCCTTCCCAGAAGACCTGTCAAAAGATTGGAAAACGACACAGAAGCGTCATCGATCTGGTTTGTTCCGCACTACGGCTCATACGCCGCTGGCATTCCCATCGCGCCATGGTTGTCATTGGCGATGGCGCCTATGCCGCGGTGGAGTTGATTCAGTGCTGCCGCTCCTTTGCCAATCCCGTTACACTGGTTGCGCGCTTCCGCTGGAATGCCAAACTCTACGATCCGCCTCCCGAGCCGATACCAGGCAAACGCGGACGCAAGCCCAAGAAGGGAAAACGCCAACCATCCCTCAAACAACGCCTCACCGATCCAGCAACGGTTTGGGAGAAGCTGTCGGTGCGCTGGTACAATGGAACGATCAAGGAAGTCCTCGCTTTCTCTGGGACCAGCCTCTGGCACACTTCGGGACAATCGCCGGCCTCCATCCGCTGGGTTGTGGTAAGAGACCCAGCCGGCGAGTTCGAGGACACCCCCATCCTCTGCACCGACTTGGAAGCATCGGCTGAGCAAATTATCGAATGGTTCGTAACCCGATGGAACATCGAAGTCACATTCGAAGAAGTACGGGCACATCTTGGCGTAGAAACCCAGAGACAGTGGTCCGATCGCGCCATCGGCCGCACTACCCCTTGCTTGCTTGGTCTCTTCTCACTGGTTGCCCTCATGGCACTGCGCCTGGTAGCCGATGGTCAGCTCCCTGTCGCGCAAACAGCCTGGTATCGAAAAGAGCAAGCAACCTTTTCCGACGTCCTGGCCTTTGTGCGCCGCAGATTGTGGGCTGCAAAGTATTTTGTCGACTCAGTATCGACACCACACTCTACCCAATTCAACCCCGATGTGGTCGATCAATTGCTTGGCCTGCTCTCGGAGGCTGTCTGATTTGGCCAAAGTCGAGAATCTCCAAATTAAAGATACAAAAATTCTTCTCCACAAGCTCTTGGCAGCCAACTGCGGGAATGACGGAGGACGAAAGGAAAAGAGTTCCATCCGCGATGATGTTCTTTCATCGACTTCAGGACGCAGGGGTTAAGCTTTGATTAATAGTAATGACGTCGAGGCCAATCCGGCGACAATGTC
>CAWAGW010000009.1:0-646974 GCA_963781715.1 uncultured delta proteobacterium | reverse complement strand
AACAATGACCTTTGGTATGCCGATAGAGGGATTGGCTCTGTGGCCATTGACGAATATTCTCATTCAATGAATCACCCTCGTTGCAATACATCTTGACAGTCAAAAGTTTTCATAGATTACGTACGTTATTTTGCCAACTATGAAATTTCTAACTAATTAAAAATATGCATATATTTATCAGAATAACAGGTTTTGAATTTTGCTGATTGTTACGTTCATTTTAGTTGACGTAATTGAAAACTGCTGTTATCCTCCCGGGAAATGATAATTACATGCTTTTGCCGGGGAGTGTTCCATGAAAAAGGATGATCTGTTTTTGAAGTATGAGAAGGAGGTTGCGGAGTTTAAGCTGGATCTTATCCGGCGCTTGACCAAGAAGGCCTCGGCCTTTGAAAAATCAGAAAGAAAACGTACATCTAATTTGGAAATGGCCGAAAAAGTACTGCTAGATGCAGTCAAGCCCCTGCATGTCTCTAAAATCATTGCTGCCATTGAAAAGGAATTTGGAGTGCGGCTGGATCGGGACTCCTTGTCTTCGGCCATTGGCAAGCAAATCCAGAAAAAGAAACGGTTCGTTCGCGTTGCCCCCAACACCTTCGGATTGCAGGAGACGTAGGAAAAGGTTTTACAGACTCTGTTTAGCAAACCTTGTCTACTCAAATTTCGTTCGGGGGGATATGATCAGCCAGTTTTGTATTCTGTTGATGACTTTTCGTGGAGCCTTTAGCAGACAAGCTACCTTCCAATGGTTTGTCGTGGCTGTCTTTGGTTTTATCGTCCGCTTGGACCAGCATGGCGTGTCTTCGAGCATTCGCTGGCTTCGGCTTTTGCCGGGCTGTTACGAATGCTTCCTGGCCTTTTTTCGGGCTGGCGCCGAGAGAATGGAAGTCGTCCTTGCTCACTGGCTGACCTTGGTCTCCAGGCACGGTGCAGCGCGGACCCGCAACGGAGCGTATGTGTTGCTCGCCGACGGCATCAAAGCCGCCAAGGAAGCTGAGTGCATGCCCGGGGTGAAAAGGCTGCATCAAGAATCTGAAAACTCCGGAAAGGCCCCATGGATTCTTGGCCACCATTTTGGCGTCGTTGGCATGCTGGCGCGCAACATGCACAAGGCTTTTTGCATTCCTTTGGTTGCAGAGCTTCACGAGGGTGCCGTGGCGTTGCGAAAATTGCAGCAAAAAGACACCCTTGATGAAGAAGAGGGAAAGGTCACCGTCGTCAGCTTGATGACCGATCTTCTCAAAAGCGTCGCAGAGAAACTGCCTCAACCCTGTGTTGCGGTGTTGGATGCCTACTTTGCTGTAGGCCCAACATTCCAATCCGCAAAAACGTTGATCGGGGATGAAGGGCAACGACTGCTCCACATCGTCACCCGCGCCAAGGATAGTGTTGTCGCCTATGAGGAAAAGCCCAAAGCTTACTGCGGCCGGGGCCGCCGACCTAAACACGGTAAGAGACTGAAGCTACGGGAGCTTTTTTCTTCCCGTGCAAAGGACTTTTTGCCCCTGCAAGTATGCGTCTACGGCGAGGTGAAGGCCCTCGATGTCCTTTGTCTGGACCTCATCTGGAAACCGATCAAAGAGAAACTGCGGTTCGTGCTGGTAAAAGACGGCATGAACACATTCATTTTGATCTGCTCCGATTTGACGATGGCCCCTGAGGAAATTATCGAACTGTATGCGAGCAGGTTCAAAATCGAGGTCACCTTCAAGATGTTCAAGCATGTCGTGGGAGGACTTTGCTATCACTTCTGGACCACGGTCTGGCGCGAGCCCAAAGGCAAATCTCTGAACTTGGAGCAGTTGGAGAGTATGGATGAGAGAAGCAAGCGGTTGATCGCCGGGGCGATGAATGCGATTGAATCGTTTGTGAACATCGCCTTGATTGCAACCGGCCTGCTGCAAATCATTGCACTCGAGCATGCAGAGCGGGTCAGAAGCCTCCACAACTGGTGGATGCGCACCTATCCAATTGACGTCCCGTCGGAGGAAATGGTGAAGACCGTTATCCAACATGAGTTCTACCATAATTTTCGAAGATTCAAGCATACAGCGATATATCGAATAATTCAGGGAAAGCGCCGTCAAAAAAACAATCCATCTATGCAAATGGCAGCGTAACCGCCTAAAAACTTTTGACTGTCAAGATTACATGAACTTCATGGAATTATTCCCGAGCCGACGTTTCGTCTCCCTCCTAAGCCCGCTCAACCTGATGCCGATCAATCTCACCCGTTTCTTGAATTGGAATCTTTCAAAGCAGCTTATAGCCGTCCCCCTGATAATCCGGGCATCGTCCGTTGCTTCAGTCAAGGTTTTTCCCCGGGTATGAGTCTCAAAGTCGCTGAAGCGTATTTTGACGGTAACCGTCCTCGACTTGAAACCTCCCTTTCGGATCTCTTCGATTGCCTCATCCGTGAGAGCAAGGAGCGTCGTCGTCAAGATCTGTCGGTTTGCAGTATCCTGGTCGAAAGTGATCTCTCTGCTGCTAGATTTGGGAACCCAGTTTGTTACGAGCGGACGCTCATCGATGCCTCGGGATGCCTCGTAGAGATAGTTACCGTGGGAGGCACCGAATTCACTCACCAGCGCCTGACGATGAGCCGAGGCAATATCGCCGATGCTGCGAATGCCTATGCCTGTTAACGGCAAATATCATCTGTGACAACAAGCCACTGTACAAGGTTCAGGAATGGTTGTGTCAGTATTCTGATGGTCTTGGGATAGACCCGGTTAATGCGCGCCTTTTTAATGATGACCGGCTCGCCAGAGACGTTTCGGCGCTGTTTCGCTCAGACCGGCATTCGCTAATGACTGAGGTTTCCTCTAATGCCATTTCGGTGCACAAATTGCTCACCGATGAAATTCACAATGACAGTACCTCGGTGACATTTATTGGCAAATACAATACCCCCGATCCGGAAGCGGTCAAGCTCAAACATGGTCACAACAAGGATTTCAGGCCAGACTGCAAGCAGGTCGTATTCGGCCTCAATATCACGGCAGATGGTCATGTGCCGCTCAGCTACAAGCTTTTTGACGGCAATACCACTGATGATGTCACCCATATTCCGAACTGGAACGGTCTGCGTGCCTTATTGGAAAAAGAAGATTTCATTTACGTGGCCGATTGCAAGTTGTGCAACCAAAGCAACTTAACCCATATTGCGGCAAATGGCGGTTCCTTTATCACTGTGGTCCCGAAGGATCGGAAGGAAGTCAAACGGTTCATAAAGCATCTAGAAAAAAATGGGGTGACATGGAAAGACGCCTTTAGCGTGGAAAACTCGCGAAAAAAGGCTGAGGTGAACGTCTATAGGACCCATGAGGCCGAACGGACAAAACAAGGCTTTCGAATCATTTTTGTTCATAGCAGCAGCAAACACAAAGACGATGAAACGCGAAGACGGAAAAAAATAGAGACGGCGATTGCCAAATTAGAAGAACTGTCACCGAAACTCAATGCTTACCATCTAAAACTGGATATTCGAGATAAGGAAGGGTCCAAGAGCGAGGACCGACTAACACAGAGCCTGAGGGCTTTATTGGCTGCCTTAAGCGCCTCAAATTGACCGACAAGTGGGTAGTGTATGGTTCAGCGGCAAGTTCGATTTTAGGCCAATTAAGAGAAAGTCCGGGAAAGGAAGGGCAAGTTTGGTGATAAAAAAGAGGGCCTTGCTTGTTGTGCGGGAGGTAATGGGGGATAACAGAAAATAGGGGTGACAGACTATTCCAGGAGGGCGCCGTACTTTTTTAGGATGTCTTGTTTCGAGACCACCTGTGGGACCCCGGTGGGTTTACGAACATTTCGGTCGCAGAGAATGAACACTTCATAGGTGTCGAAGATGGCGTAGCGATCTTCGTCAAAGACGATGAGTTTGTTGCCATTTTCCTGTCGGATTTTTTCGCGGAATTTGCGAATGCCGGTTTCTTCTCCCTGCTGCTCCAATGTATCTTGTTGATCCATCCAGGTCCTAAAGGCGTTGGTTAAGGCCATGGTGATGAGGGTGAGATAGACGTGGGATCGAAAGGCAGCGGCTGTATTTCGGGCAGGCCGTTCAATGAACCAGGCTTGTTTGGCTTCCCGAAAGAGTCCGTTTTCGATTTCGCTTCGGGCGTCGTAGCTGTCATAGACACTCAAGGGGTTTGTGACAGGGCCGTTGGTGAGGATGACCAGGGTGTCGGAGTGAGGATGTTTTTCTTTGTAAGGATCGTGCAAAACCACCACCGCATGGAGGGGATTGGCTACAAAGTCCTTTTTGTTCTCATGAGAGCCGCTGCCAAGCGGTCCATAAAATCCTGCCGTGGTGAGCGATTCGATCCCTGCAACATCCCAGTGATCCAAGACTGTGGTTTTATTCTTTCCTCCACCGACGGCTCGTTTTCTCTCTCTGGTTTTTCGGATGCCCCCACCTATCAGCGAAAGGGCTTCTCCATAGACATTCATGTTGGTTTTGGCAGGGATATAGAAAAGGATTCCCTTCCGGTTCAGCCACCAAAGAAAGGGACCGTCCATGAATCCGCGATCAATGGCAAGGGAGGTGATTCGAGCATGAGCCCCCAGATTCTCGATGGCCTGCTGGACGACCCCCTGCGCCTCATTGATGTCGTGCACATCGATGGTGGCAAACCGCATGGCCAGGGGAATACGGCTGTTCGGGTCCCATACCACCCAGATCTTGAAGCCAAACACGGTTTCCAATACTTTTTGGATGCGTTTTTTTCGTCGCCGCAACTCCGGCGCCTTCTGTTTGGTGACTTTGCCGCAGCCTTGGCAAGCTTCGGTGGATTCGATGTCGGAGGCGTCCAAAAGCGCTTTCACCCGCTTGGGGAAAAAGCTGTGCGCCGCCAAAATGCGGATCGCCCCATTGAACAGCCTCTCCAGGGCAAGGGCGCTAATGGCCTGGATGTAGGCAGCAATAGAATCGGGACAGATCGGCCCGCGGATGGGGGTGGGTTCTTTTCCTTCGGATTCCTTCCCCTCGTTTTTGGAGCCCGATTTTTTGCCCCTCTTGCTGGTGCCCTCTCTTATTTCTCTTCCGTTGAACCCCACCAGCCGCATCAAGGGTTGGGACCTTAGGATCACTGGATGGGTATGCCAGAAGAAGGAGAGGCCGGAGACGATGCGCATCAAATAGATGAGAATCACGGTGGGGAACTGGACGTTGCTGATGCGCTTGTTTTTGACTGGATGGAGCTTCATGAAAAGCTCCATGAACCCGAACTGGTCAAGGAAATAGAAGAACTCGTCGAACAGACCGGCTTCCCCGAGCCCGTAAACCTCGGAGATGTCTTTGCCGTCAGCGAGATCTTGGGTGATCCCCGCCTGATCTCTTGAGGCGGTGCACCAGGTGAGGCGTTCGGCAATGTTTTGGGCTGCTCGTTTCTTCAAGTCCATGTGGACATGGTTAGCACAGGAGGGATGGGAAGTCAAACGGGATGTCTTTATAAGTAACTAATATTACTAATAAAGTAGAATTTTCAAATCGCCTTCTCCAGCCATTTTTCGAGTAGACATAGGTGGGGACTCGCATCGGGTCACCAACATCCCATAGGGAGCCTCGGGGCGTGCCTGACGGCCGTGTTAGGGAGAGGTGCTCGGCTGCAAGCGAAAATCAAAAGTTGGACAATTATTTAGATTTTTTTTTGATTTTTTTAAATTGTGATCGGAGCCAGCTCGGCGCTTATATCGAATATCCAGATCTAAAAACCAAACAGGAGATCAAGACGGCCGTTGACAAAATTTGCAAGGATGTCAAAGAGTTCATCGATGTTAAAATAGTAACGGACCGTAAGCAGGTTAAAGTGAAAGCCTCTCCCGGCAGACCTTCCCCAACGAAAAGCGTCTACAACTACAAATGGAAATTTACGCACAGCATTCAGTGGCAACTAAACGAACAAGCTCTCGCCAGGGTATCAAAGACCGATGGAATCTTTCCCTTGATCACCAATACGTCGCTGGAAGCCAGTGAGGTGTTGAAGAAATATAAGAGCCAGCCGTTTCTTGAGAAACGCATGTATACTCAGAAAACTGTTTTGGAAGTAGCTCCGGTTTTCCTGAAGAAGGAACACCGCATTGAAGCCATGCTGTTCCTCTGTTTTGTGGCCTTGATGATCGTGTCGCTGATCGAACGGAAGATCCGCATGAACATGGCGAAGGAAAACATCGACAAGTTGCCCATCTTGCCGCAAGGAATGAATACCAAAAAACCGACCTGGAACAACCTTCGATACTTCTATCGCAATATCCACTTCTCGCAGATAATCCGGGACGGGATATGCATCCAGGCAGTGGTGCAAGGGCTCAAAGGCTTGCATAAACAGATCAACCGCTTATTAGAAATTCCCGAGTCTGTATATCGATTCCAACAGGATGGTTGGTGGCAGTTCAAGCCAACCTGATAGGTTCATCAGCGGATGTTGCCTGAATATTCCAAAAATATTTTCTCAGAGCGCGAAATGTAAGTTTGAGGGGTGACGACCGTCATGGCGAACTGAATTAGTTGCCCGGACGAGATATCACAATCACACTGAGGTCATTGTCCGGTTGGGAGATTTTCCTCTGCCAGTGGATTGAGCGAACTCCAGACGTTTTTCTATTTTCGATCCGGCCGTGACTAAAATATGAGAGCGGGTTATTTTTTTTGTGGGTTTGGATAGGCACTGGCATATAGCATCAGTCATGAGAAAGAGCACATGGGACGCGGCGAGCTTATGACGATTGGTCATTCAACACGGACATTGGTTGAGTTCATCCGTATCTTGCAGGCCCTTGATGTTACTTTGCTCGCGACGTGCGCACTGTCCCGCGCTCCCGCCATAATCCACAGTTTAACCGAGATGCGCTGCCCGCTGCACTGAGGGGAGCAGGCATTGCATATGAGCACATGGCAGGGCTTGGTGGTCTACGCCGTTCCAGTTTGAAGAATTCTCCCAATGCCGGATGGAGAAATGCAAGCTTTCGCAGTTACGCGGACTACATGCAAACGCCAGGTTTTAGCGCAGCATTAAATGAGCTTATTGAAACGGCACTTCGGGAGCGTGTCGCACTCATGTGTGCCGAGACACTGCCGTGGAGATGCCATCGTACGTTGATTGCCGATGCGCTTATGGTGCGAGGGATAGACGTTAAACACATTTTTAACATAATGCACTGGCAAAAGAATGTGCTCACTCCATGGGCTCGTGTTGATGGCTTGCAAGTCTCATATCCACCAGCATCCTCCGCATAAGGTGAATGGCAATATTAAAACGCCCAAAAAGGACGATGGATCAATATACTCCGTATACTGGGGACATCGTTATTTCAAGCAATTTTTCGGTGCTTGGCTTGTTTAGAAAGTGCGGGACAAACAGAAAGAAAGCGTGTATGACATGGGAACACAACTCTGATCCAAGGAGGTTTCCATGCGAAATGCCAGTGAGCGGGCTCAATCATCGTCCCAATGTAGCCTGGGAAGGTATTTTACAGAAGGCATCAAGTTTTTGTTCAAGAGCGCTGCAGCCAAACTGAAGGGCAGTGCGCGTCGCCAGTTCTTGGCCGAGACTGTTCGAGAGCTCGGACCCGGTGGGCAGGCTTTGGCAGAGCGAGAACTCGGTTGGAACCGTGGGACCATCCGCAAAGGGATGCACGAACTCGCTACCGGCGTTGAATGCATGGACGCTTTCTGCCTGCGGGGACGCAAACGCTCCGAGAAGCACTTGCCCAATTTGCTCGACGATATCCGTGATATAGTCGACTCCAATGCTCAAGTGGATGCGACGTTGCGTACGCCCCGCCTGTACATCAAATTGACAGCACGCCGGGTGCGAACGGAACTGATCGAACAAAAGAACTACAAAGATGAAGATCTTCCGCCACGGCGCACTATAAGCACGATTCTTAATAAGCTGGGTTACCGGCTGCGAAAGGTAAAAAAAACAAACCGTTGAAGAAAATCCCGGAAACGGACGCTATTTTTGACCAACTTCGCAAGGTCAACCGTGAAGCCGACGAGACAGAGGGAGTCCTGCGTCTGTCGATGGATGCCAAAGCCTCGGTGAAGCTTGGTCCCTTCTCCCGAAGCGGTCAGAGTAGGGTCGAGGTAGAGGCAGCCGATCACGACTTTGGGGATAAGGGCTCTCTTACGCCCTTCAGTATTCTGTTGCCGCAACACGATAACCTATTAATCTCCTTTGCGGAGTCGAAAATAACGAGCGACTATATGTGGGATCGCATAGTGGAGCAGTGGTCCGAATGGCAATCAAAGTATTGTCCTTCGACACTGGTGATAAACCAAGACAATGGTCCCGAAAACAGCAGCAGGCGCACGCAGTTCATCAAGAGGGCCGTGGACTTCGCAAACCAGCACAGGGTGAGCATCAGGCTTGCCTACTACCCTCCTTACCACAGCAAGTACAACCCCGTCGAACGGACCCATGGAGCTCTCGAACAATATTGGAATGGGATGTTACTCACCGATGCGCAAACCACCATCAAGATTGCCAAGAACATGACATGGAAGGGCAAACATCCAGTTGTGACCCTGGTGACACAGATATACGAAACGGGAGTCAAATTGACAAGGAAGGCCATGGCTGCCTACGAAAAGGTCATCAACCGAAAGCCGGGACTCGAAGACTGGTTTGTCGATATCAGCCCATCTCCGATATAGTATCGGATGTTTAGTTTATGCCATTCACCTTATTCATTGCGTCGATTCATCTTGTAGGAGTTTGTCCTGATCAAAATTGCCACGCAGAAAACCAAGCGTGTACGCAGTCATATGGTAATGCGGTAGTAGCGGCTGAAGACGCTGCCCGTTCTGTTCAAGCGGGTGATCCATGTGGTGCGGCTAACGGTATAGAAATTGCCCTAAACTGGCTCGGCACTGCCGAGCAGAAATGTGCTTATGACAGTCACAAGTTGAGAGAGGTTTTAAAGCTGAGAAACCAGCTAATTCCTCTGCTTGCAGATTATGTGAAACTCTGCGGTCATTAATAGGTTATGCTTTTTACCCAGTTATCAAAAATGCTGCAATTGCTGCTTTGTCTCTAATTGTCCAAAGGAGCATATCAAATGTGGCAATTACGATTAAGAAAGCTTCTGTACTCTCTTTTACTGATTGCTCTAATCTTTGTCCCTCTCCCTTCTGCAGCTAAAGACCACCGCAAACCCAAAAGCGGAAACATCTATGACAAACAGCACAGAGAAATCGGGCACTGGCGGGAGAATAAGAGCACGAATGAAATTATCATCTACGATGACCTGTACCGTGAGAAATACCGAATTAACACTGAAGACGGGCGAGTCTTCGACAAACAGCATAGGGAAGTTGGGGAAGTGGACTTGAGGGATGGTGAATGAACTTTGAAATTTTTTATGCTGCAAACATGATGGATCTCTTTCTAGTCTGTGAAACATGAATATGCGCATTGCAAAAGTTGGAAACATGAGCCTTGATCGAAACTAAGGAAATCTGTTTTTGATTTAAAGAGGGGGGCATAATGGCTAAAGCACGAATATTTTTATCGACCATATTTTTGATGGCGATATGTTGTTCCATTTGCCATGCGGATATCTTTGACGCAGCAGATAAAGGAGACACCGGCAAAGTAAAACAATACCTCAAAGAAGGAATAAGTCCTAATATAAAGACTGATGGAAATAAAACCCCGTTGTACGCTGCTGCCTTAAGAGGTCACACGGATGTAGTGCGTATACTCTTGGAGAAAGGTGCTGACCCCAATGTAAAAGAAGCCACATCGAAGTTAACCCCATTGTATTTTGCTTCTTTTAAAGGACACACCGGAATAGTGCTCATACTCTTGGAGAAAGGCGCTGACACTAACTCTAAAACGCCAGGGGGTGTCCCGTTGTACGCTGCTGCCTTAAGAGGTCACACGGATGTAGTGCGTATACTCTTGGAGAAAGGTGCTGATCCAAATGTAAAGGAAGCCACATCCGGATTAACTCCATTGTATTGTGCTGCCTCAAAAGGACACACCGAAATAGTGAAATTGCTGTTAGAGAAAGGTGCTGACCCGAGTGTGCAGAGCGACCCGAATAGTGTAGCTCCATTGCTGATTGCTACCGCGAAAGGACACACCGAAATAGTGAAATTGCTGTTAGAGAAAGGTGCTGACCCGAATGTAAAAAAAGCCACATCGGGGTTAACCCCACTCTATATTGCTGCCTCAGATGGGCATACGGATATATTGAAATTGCTCTTAGAAAAAGGTGCCGCCCCCAACTACAAAGACACTAAGGGGAGGACAGCACTTTATATAGCCACAAAGAAGGGTCATGCCGAGGTAATTGAATTGCTCAAGGCTAGTGGCGCAAGTTTAAGCAAATCCGAAGACTTAACAGATACAAGTGATGAAACTGGTAAATGGGTGGTGGACAAGTCGATCAATCCTATAGATGACACTAAGTGTTAGCGCCGGCGTGAAACTGTAGCAAAAGTAACGGTTTGAAAATGTTCGTGAGTGGGGGATTGGATACCGCCGGGTCGAAGAGGCTGATCGATACCGGCGGAAGTGGTGTTGAATGGATCAGGATTCGACTTCGCCTTTCATACGATAGCTTTTGCCCTCGATGAGGATAGTCTCGGAATGGTGAAGAAGGCGGTCAAGTATGGCTGAGGTAAGGGTCGAGTCGTTGTTGAAGATCTTCGGCCATTCTCTGAACGATCGGTTCGAGGTGATGACAATCGAGCCTTGCTCGTAGCGCAAACTGATGATCTGGAAGAGCAGATCGGCGCCATGCTTGTCAATCGGCAAAAAGCCGAGCTCATCCAAACAGAGCAGGGATGGGACGAGATACTTTTTGAGTTCGGCCTTTAAGCGATTTGCCGCCTGCGCTGCCGACAAGGTATTGATGGCATCGATGGCTGTGGTGAAAAGCACGGATTTTCCTTTAAGACATGCGGCATAGCCAAGGGCGGTGGCGAGATGTGTTTTGCCGAGGCCGACTCCGCCAAGGAAGATGACATTGGTTTTATCCTCTATGAACTTAAGGCGGAAGAGGTTTTGCAGGGCGGCACGATTGATTGTGGTCGGCCAGCTCCATTTGAACTGTTCAAGCTATGAAAACAAAATTCAGTTAGATTATTGCATGCCAACGGTTTACAAGGTTTAAGATGCCATACTTAATCACCATTTTCGGGCTGCTTCACAATGTGGCTTCATCTGTCCGGGGGGTAAGCCATGCGCGTAACATACCGAATGGAAAAGGAATGTATGGAATTCTTCCTGAGTTGCAAGTCACTATGGTGCCTATGTCAATCAGCCTCCTATTTGATAAAGTATTGCATCCAACCGAATATTATGAAGATCATGCATTACTTTATCAAAAGCAAGAATTTTGAACACTTACGTCATGAAGTGGGTGGCTCTCCCAGTAGGGAAGGTGAAATCCAACTGAATATTGGGACCATAGTGTTCAAGAGTTTTTATGACCGGAAAGCGTGCCAGCCGGATTCGCCTCTGGATAGAGCGTTCACGTCGCAACCCTGCTTCCCCCTCGGCAAGGGCGGCGAGATAGTCCACGTGAGTCCAGTTTTTTTGAGCTGCGAGGTTAGCTAAAGCATCATAATTGGCTTGCATAAAAGAAAGTTTGAGGAACTCCAGATGGGCTATCAAGCTGGGGTCGATTGGTGTTTGGTCGGAGTTTTTGTGGTTTGCCATGGGGTTTAATCCTTTTTGTCTTTTTGGTAGATGGATAGATCCGGGGGCTTAACTTCCAGATCCAGGAGGTCGGATCTTCGGGTCAGGTGCAGTGCTGCGGGCTCCGGCAACTTGCGTGTGCGCTGTTCCAGAAGATTTGCGATGTACTCACAGGCGAAGGCCTGCAGGAAGAAGGCATCCTCCATGGCCCTGGAAACCGGCTCCACACCATAGATTTCAGATAAGGCAACGATTTTTTGTACGTGGTGGCGTGGGTTCATGCGCCGCTTTTCGAGCTCACGGTAGTAGTCCTGCGCGTTGGGATTCAGTGAGAGAAAACGCATGAAGATCTTTTGGTTGCGGGCTTTCTTTCGTTGAGCGAGCAACTCCTTGGGATGATCGGGATCTTCAAAGTCCTTGTTTTTGTCATAGGACCTTGTATGGCGGGCAATGAGCTTGTCCCCATGATAGATGCAGATCCTGTCCGGATAGGTTTTGAGTGTAAGGTGTGAGCCGGCATATTCGGCCGGAACGGAATAACGGTTTGAATCAAGGCTGACTCGAAACTGCGAGGAAGCGCGCACTTGCGATATGGTGCCGACGTCATAGAGATGGGATGGAAGGGGCAGAAGGGATGTTCTTTCTTCCTGAAACATCTCGATGGGTTTCCTCCTGGTTTCCCCGTGGGTGCGGACATTGGCAACCGTATCGAGCCACTGTTTGGCTGCGAGAGCCATGGCATGGAAATCGGGTAGATCGAGACCGGCAAGAAGGTTTTTCTTTACATAGCCGACCCCGTTTTCCACACGTCCCTTTTCGTTTCCCTTCCCTACGCCACAAGGAGTGATGGTAAACCCGTGGTGGTTGGCAAAATCGAGATATTTCGGGTTAAACACCGGGGCTGCTCCCACAATCCGTTTGAGCACAGCGGCCTTAAGATTGTCGACCATGACCCTCTTGGGAACGGCGCCAAAAGCGGCAAAGGCATTCTGGTGGCAGGAAAGCCAGTGCTCCATGGTCTGGGAGACGGTAAACTCAAGGTACATCATGCGGCTGTAGCAAAGGACCATGACAAAAAAGCTGAGCCTTCTTTGGGTTTCACCGACCCGGATGGAGCCATGGGAGCCCCAATCCACCTGGGCACATTCTCCCGGTGCAAAGGCGAGTTTTAGGAAAGCGGGTGTCCGCTTGGGGCGAACCTTGCGGATATAATCGGTCAGGATGGTGTATCCCCCATCGAAGCCTTCCTCCCGGATACTGTGAAAGATTTGTGCTGCACTGTAAGGGTGAGTTTCGAGCATTCTAATGATGGAGTCCTTGAAGGGATCGAGCTTGCTTTTTCGGTGTACCAGTTTTCTTGGTCGAAAGCTTTTTTGAGATAACCAGTAGGCGACGGTTCGCGGGTCAAGTCCAAGTTCTGCTGCAATCTGGGCGGCATTCAGCCCCCTTTGCTCGTGGTAGTTTTTGATTCTGCTAAACTGGTCAAAGTCGATCATGAGTCCTCCTCCATCATGTGCTTTAAGATGTGGCCCAGGTGGACGGGCTGCTCCCTTGTTTCCAGTGAGCACGGGGCCATGCGCAGCATACGCTCGGGTGGGGCAAAGGGTTCCAATGACAGCACCTGGTACAGGGGGCTCTCAAAAGCAATGAGGCCAATCTGGATGAGATTTTGCCTGGCCGAATCCAGAGTCTGTAAATCCATGGAAAGTCGGCTCATAAGAGAGGAGTCGGAGTAGTAGCTAAGACCCTGCTGATCGGCTACTGTGACCAAAAAGAGATAGAGTGCAGCTGCTGGATGAGAGCAGGATTCGATGTGGCGGTCACGCACCAGGCGCTGATCCACCCAACTGAACTGCTGGGGTATCAGGCGCACGCGTTCCCGACAGATGAGATGTTTTTGAACCATGAGTACCTCCGTTGTTTTGAGTTGGACCATTTAAAATGTCGTTTCCCAATTGTTGCAGACGACGGGCACTCGAAGCGATATCATCTTGTAACGCAGAGCCGGTTAAATGAGAGATTAAGCCAATTAAAACAGAAGCTTGGGAAGAGAAGAGATCTTGTAACGCTTCCCTCTTTTTTCGGGAATATCCCGGGTGGGCTTTGCGCCACTCTTGTACGCGACCCACATTGTCAGGCCCACGAAAGTAGTTTCTGTTCTCGGGTTTTTGAAGCCAACGCTTTTGGCTTGCGGCTTTGCCGGCTTTGCGGCATTCGGGCTTGGAACAATATTTCTGGCGCTGCCAGCTGCGGTAGTCGGGGGTGAAGAAAACACCGCAACTCTTGCATTTACGCTTTCTGATTCGTTTTGCCATTGACCACTAACCTCCGCGGGTCAATGGACCAATTCCAGAACGAAATGATCAATATGAAAACGGGAATAAAAGGGGAGGAGAATAAGATTTTGTGAGGAAATTCTTGGCAAGAAAAAGCAGGGAATAAAACAACAAAATCAAGTCGGCCACTTCACCACATATTCAGATCGTCGGTGACACTAAGACAGTAACCCTGCTTTTACTTGCAGACCAGGGCGAATCGAGAACGGGTGAACGGGTCGACTTGATCATCAGGTGTCAAAGCAACAAAACTGAACTTTACATCAATTGGAATGAATATCTAGGAAGCGGACCGACTGTTCTCACAAGAATCGATAAGGAAAATGCAGTCAGAAAAACATGGGGTGTATCTACCGATCACAAATCTTCATTTTATCAAGGGAAGACAATCTCCTTCATTAGAAAGTTGATGAAAGCAAATCAGTTAATTGCTCAAGTGACGCCGTACAATGAAAATCCCGTCACTGCAGTATTCGATCTGGAGGGTTTGGAGAACGCGATTAAACCTCTTCAAGAAGCCTGTCACTGGAAATAGGTTGACACGTACAGCACGCATAGAAGGATCCAGCTAACATTATCAGCCACCATAAAGGCTCTTTTTAGCCTCTAGTTCCTGTTGAATACAGGTTTCCATGATCTGATAGCTTCCGCCCACTGCCTGAGCAACTTCTCTGCAATATTTCTCTATTCTTTCTGGTACGTCCATGCTTTCGATTTTTCGTTTTGCTTCGTACTCTTGTTCGCGACAAGTTTTTTCGATTTGGTAGCTTCCGCCTACCGCTTCAGAAACTTGACGGCAATATTCTTCAGTGTCGAATGCATTTGCTTGGTAAGCGATGAGCAATATCATAATACACGGAAGGGCTCGCTTCACAACTGCTCCTTTTCAGAGTCTGTAAGTATATTCTTTCATTAGTAGAACGAATAAGCCCCATAATAAGCTACCTTATACACCCACAGAAACGCATGTCAATAGAATTACAGGATTAAATCGGTTTTATGAAGCATGGATAGAGAGACTCTATCCGAAATCTTTGGGTCCGATGTTCTTCAGTTGAATCCGTGACAAGACGTCCATCTTGTCACACCTAGGACCATAAAGATCTGTAAAGTTACACATTATGGTTGCCCTAGCCTCCCAGTTCGCTATAGTTCTCTAAAAAGGAGGCAGCAGCATGAAAGTCGTCGGTTATATTCGAGTGAGCACGCAGGGGCAGGTGAACGACGGGGTGAGTCTGGATGCACAACAGTCGAAAATCAGGTCTTGGGCAGAGCTCAACGATTACGACTGTCCTACTATCTTCACTGATGCTGGAATCAGCGGGAGTCAAGTTGATAATCGGGAAGGGCTGAAGACAGCGCTCGATTCTATTAAAAAGGGTGACGCTTTCGTCGTGTATTCGCTCAGCAGATTGACGAGATCAACAAAAACTACTCTGGAAATTGCTGATATGCTGAATCAAAAGGGCGCGGATCTGGTCAGCATAAGTGAACAGCTGGACACGTCATCAGCTGCGGGGAAAATGCTGTTTCGGATGCTTGCTGTATTGAACGAGTTTGAACGGGATCAGATCGTTGAGAGAACGAAAGCAGCTCTGAAGTATAAGCAGCAGAACGGGGAACGGACTGGAGGGATTAGATACGGCTACAGGGTCGATGAGGACGGTAAGACTCTCATCGAGAATCCCGAAGAGCAGCAAGTAATTAATGCTGCGAGAGATCTTTACAGGAAATCGAAGAGCTTGCACAGTATTGCTAAGGAACTCACAAAACGGGGGTTCAGATCGAGAACAGGAAGAGAGTTTCACGCTACTCAGGTGAAAAGGATGGTCACGTGATGAAAGAAGCGAAAGACAAATCGAAGAAAGCGCTTAAAGATTTAGTCAGCATACTGAGCGACCACCCTGAAATTGTCGAGCAGTTCGTGAAATCGCTCAAGAAAGCATCGATTGAAGTCTACACGTCAAAGCAAGCTGCTGAGCTGCTGCAGTGTCATGAGATCACGATAAGACGGGCGATAAAGTCGGGGAAGCTGAAAGCGAGCAAGATCGGGCGTGATTATCGAATCTCTAAGATTGATTTGGGTCGCTTCTATCGTGAGCAAGGGGGCGGGGAACTGTTCGTTGATTCATCGAGAGATGATCAGTGAGAGCAGCAGCAAGCAGCGGGGTACCCCTCGGTCTAACTCAGGACGGGGGTGTCACATGTATGGGCAGGGTACCCGCCGTAAGAAATTTCCTGTGTTTTATGAATCGCCAGCACCCAACGATCTGAACGACACCAGTAATTTAGGAAAGAGTTTTCAAGAGGGCATCACCCCATCAGTCGCAGCAATGAATATCTTTTTTAGACAAAAACCATACCAAACATAACCCCAATCAAAAAGATTCCAAACATGATCAAAAGAAGCTTTGTAGTAATTTTCGTTGGAAGATCCTTTTCTAAATCAATTAATTTTTGGTATTCTAGCTCCAAAATCGCAAGAGTAGTGTTCAATTGTTCCATCTTTCCTTTATTTTGTCGTATCTTACTAAGATTATCTATCGATTCAGTGAGTATGGCCTTGATTTTCTCGTTTTTAACATTAGAGATTTTTAAAGGATACAATAGAAAATTGTATTTGGCTTTCTCTATAATTTTCGCTAACAAATCTTCAACAGCTGTTTCGAGCGGCTCAATAGCAGCTCTTCTCAGATGCTCATACGCAGAAGTTATATTGTGGCGAACGAGCTCCTCGCGCTCTGTCTCTGAAATATTCCCATTCTTTGCGTATTCCAGCGCAAGGTAGAAATGATCAAAGACATCCCTCAGATCAGTAAATGCCCCCAATGCCTTGATCCGCTCACGTGCCTCTAAGTCTAGGAGGCTTTTTTTTGCAAGTGGATAGTAATTCTCCAATAAATCCGAAATGCTATCCATGATCTTTTTTTTATGTTCTTCTTTCAAAGCCAACCTCTCCTGTACCGTCTTATCATTTTTTTCCTTTTCTAGAAGTGATTACGATCATAAGAAATATGAAGATGCCAAAGGCAACAGGAGCTATCATAAACTCGCTGAATTTAGGGGCGCTATGAGTTTCATTTCCGGGTTGCTTTGAGGGAAAAAGCAAGAAGAAATAATGAAGAATTTCAGAAACTTCATAAACCAGAGCACAAGTAATCGATGAACAAAGAAAAAGATAACATCCCAATTTGTGAGCATAAGGTACTTCAATCTTTTCAATGAAGTGGAAAAAATAATGATGTGTCTTGTGGGCAAGCCAATAAATAAAAAAGAAAATGATCACCAGCAGAATGGCAAAAACAAGTACCATAATTTGTTGAGGGTTTTCCATTATAGAGTTCGCTAATCTCGGCATTAAAACTTGGTGGGCAGAGAGAGGGTTTAACTGCCCTCTCTCAGTTATTGGGGGAGAATTTGAGAATTCTTTCGTGTAATAGTGTGGGCTCTGAGAAGTTCTTCTTCCTTGATGACTCATAATATTCTTTGGGGTCGGTACCAAAGAACCTTAATTTCTTGAGAAACCAAAGCAGCGAGAAGGATCCGGCGATTGCGAAAAGACCGTAGAAGACACCAATTAGAGAGCTGTATGCTACGGAGATAAAAGTTCCCATCAGACCGAATAAAGACAGAAGCAGAAGAACCCAGAAGGTTATAAAATGACCTTCTGGTAGAACAACACGCCAAAACGGGAAAGTCTTTTCAAGTCCGCTTGTTACCAGTCGGTCCGTAAGCATCTTCTCCTTGCCTGCTTGTTCACAATCAAAATTTCTGTAAAGAATGGAATCTGGATATCCATGCCTACGTTTTCTTGCATCAAAATCATCTGTTTTTATGCCCAATAGCTCCTCTAATTCGTGTGCTGGGATACGGTATAGAAGGTTCCTCTCCTTCAGTTCCCAAAAAACCTTTTCGTTTTTCATCCTATCGCCCCCATGTTAATCAAAAATACTAACTAAAATTACTAGATTACTTATTTGATACTTTTATAATAATCCGTGACTCAATTTCAAGCCTTCTGGAGATGCAGAGTAACAAAGATTTCTTGCAGCAATTGAGTGGACGAAACGCAAGAGGAACTTTGCAGTTATCAAATCTCACCATCCTGCGATAAATGAATTCTCACAATTTCCAAAATCCACTACTCAACTACCCAGTTAATATCTAAGAGAGAATTATCCTAGGAGACTAAATTAATTCCAAAAACCAAAGATTTTCTCTTTTGTCAATTAAAAAGTGAAAGTTTCGAGCAGAAAAAGTGCCAGTCAATATGTTTAACAGTTTTTTATTATATATCTCTGTTTAAATATCTCTAGGAATGGAAAATACATTGTAAGATTGATTTCTGCACACTATGTGCACACCCAATAAAAAAGGGCTAACGACCATTCTCGCTAACCCCTTGATTTTCTTGGTGGGCCGTCAGGGACTCGAACCCCGAACCTCCTGATTAAGAGTCAGCTGCTCTACCAATTGAGCTAACGGCCCATTATCGGCTGGATCTCTGGTACGCCCGGCAGGATTCGAACCTGCGACCTGCGGATTCGAAGTCCGACGCTCTATCCAACTGAGCTACGGGCGCATAACCTTTCGGATCGAAGAAAGACTGTTACTTATAACAAAGGCCGCTGCACTGTCAAGGGCTTTTTGGCCGGCGGCCTTTGCGTTGCCAAAAAGGGCTAATTTGACTATCATAAACAACAAGTTACTGTGCGGTTTGGTAACTTATCAATGAATGGAGTTCGAAGCCTACGGCATAAAGCAAGTGGGTGCGTATCATAATGGATTGTTATAATCAGCCGTTGGTCTGGTTTGGATGATACTTAAGTGCTGAAAATGGAGAGACTGATGTTGTTTGAAGGAACGGATCGTTACTATCTCACTCCTGAGTTGGGTGAAATCGTCAATATTGCCATCGCGATGGAAAAGCCTTTGCTGTTGTCAGGTGAAGCGGGAACGGGCAAGACCCAGCTCGCCTTTGAAATTTCCAAAGCCCTTGGTCTGCAAATGGAGGAGGCGCGCTGCAAATCGACCTTCAAAGGCGAAGAGCTCTGCTACGTTTACGATACGGTTCTGCGCCTCAATGATTCGCGCTTTGGCTGCGGCGACACCGGCCGCAACGTCAATGAGATCTGGGACTATCTACGTTTTGGCCCCATCGGCCGAGCCTTCCTGTCAGACGATAGAAGAGTCCTTTTGCTGGATGAAATCGATAAGACCGACTCCGATACCCAGGACAATCTCCTGGATGTTCTAGAAGACGGTTCCTTCATCATCCGGGAGATCAATCACAAGGTCACGGCGATAAAGAAACCGATCATTATCATCACAAGCAATGCCAAACGGGAACTATCCGACCCTTTTCTGCGGCGCTGCTTTTGCCACTACATCCCATTCCCCTCCCCGGAAGAAATGGTGATGATCGTTGGGCTGCACTACCCGGATCTCCCCGAACATTTCGTGGAAACTTGCCTGACCACCTTTTATCGACTGCGCGACCAGGCTTTTGAGAAGCCGCCGGCGACCGCCGAACTGCTCGACTGGATCGGTTCACTGCGCGAAGCCGGCCTGCGCAGCCCCGGTGCAGGGAGAGACATCCCGTATATCGGCAGCCTGCTGAAGCGCACTCAGGATCTTTTGAAGTTTAAGGGAAGTCCGAAGACGGGGAGGTTTTGAGGGAGACGCGCTGATGCGGGACAGAGGGACGCGGAGATGGGGGGACACGGAGACACGGTGGCGCGGGGATGGGGAGATGGGGGGGACACGGAGATAGGGAGATGGATAAGGTGAACAGCCTCCCACATGCGTCTCTAGAACACTTTTTCTGGATTCCCGCTAAAAACATGAGGGAATGACGGATGGTGGATCGTGCAAGTCATAATAAAAATGATACTTTTCAACCTTAACCGCCATAGAACGTGAACTGAAGGTTTATATGATTGGGTTTGTTTACCAGCTGAAAGATGCCGGGATTCCGGTGAGTGTGCAATATGTTCTGGAGCTTTATCGGGCTCTTAGAAGAGGTTTGGCGCCCGATTTGGATCGGTTGTTTTTGCTCGCCCGGCTGATCTTCGTTAAACGAGTGGAATACTACGATACCTTCGAGCAGGTTTTTGCCGCCTACTTCATGGGGGCAGATCCGGCCCAGCGGATTACCGACTGGGAGGAACTGCTGGCCGGCAAACCGTTTCAGGAATGGCTGCGGCAGCAGATCGAGACCGGTCAGCTCTCAGCAGAAGAAATCCGGCAATTGGACAACGAAGAATTGCTTGCCCGTTTTTATGAAACTATCATGGCGCAGCAAGGGCGGCACGAAGGCGGACACACCTGGGTGGGAACCCGGGGAAGGTCGGCATACGGCCACAGCGGCCTTGAGGGAGGCGGCATTCGGGTCTACGGGGAAAGTCTGCATGGGACCGCGCAGAAGGTGATAGGCGAAAGACGCTACATTAATTACAGCGAAAAGCAGACGCTTGCCACAGAAAACCTTCGGCAAGTTCTGACTTCGCTC
Source organism: uncultured delta proteobacterium (assembly GCA_963781715.1). Taxonomy (GTDB): domain Bacteria; phylum Desulfobacterota; class Syntrophobacteria; order Syntrophobacterales; family Syntrophobacteraceae; genus Desulfoferrobacter. The sequence goes on along the minus strand of CAWAGW010000009.1, from coordinate 626,479 downwards.
AAAAGCCTGCGTCCCGCCGGCCCTGAAACCGAGCTGGACATCGACGAGACCATTGCCCGCACGGCCAAAAATGGAGGAGAAATCGAGCTGGTATTCGGGCGCGAGCTGCGCAACCGGCTGAAGCTGATCGTGCTTTTGGACAATGGCGGCTATTCCATGTCGCCTTACGTCGATCTGGTCAAAACCGTGTTCAATAAGATTCGGGATCTGTTCGATGATGTGAGCTATTACTATTTTCATAACTGTGTCTACGGCGCGGTATACGAAGATGCCCGCCGGAGCCAGGCCGTAAAATGGGAAAAGCTGACAAGCCGTGGGCAGGCCACTCGATTGGTCATCATCGGCGACGCCAATATGGCTCCCTCTGAGCTCATGGCTGCCCACGGCTCGCTGGATATCGTGACCAGCGTGCGCAAGGCCGGCTTTGAATGGCTGCAGGAACTTCGCACTGCCTACCCGGTCAGCATCTGGCTGAATCCCATCCCCAAGCATCGCTGGACTCGAGAAAGCGTCAGCATTCATCACGTACAGCGCATTTTTCCCATGGAGGACCTGACCCTTGCCGGCATCAAAAACGCCGTGGGCTATTTGAACTTGCAGGGGCAGGATTTCGACCGGCAGTGAGGAGGAGTGAGGTCAACTCTGCACGCTTTGCTTGCTCTGTGGGGGGGCGAGTCGGCGTTTTAAGGCCCAGGTTTGGCGATTCAATCAGGAGACTAACCACTAACATAGGCCCCATCTGTCATTCCAAGCGATAGCGAGTCACGCCAAGGCGTGATTTTGGGTATAGGTATGAGTTAAGATTCCTCGTCGTCACGCTTGCAGCGTGACTCCTCGGAATGAAAATGCGCGCGTAATCTCCAAATTCAGGTATGGGTAAGTGGATTTATGGGATTCATTGATCAGGAAATTCGCCGCCTGCTCGGCAAAGCCTTGCACCACTACCAACTGATTGAACATGGGGACAGGATCGCGGTTGCGGTTTCGGGCGGGAAAGACAGCATGCTGCTGCTCTGGTTGCTTCGCGAACGGCTGAGACGGGTTCCCATTGACTACCAACTAGTGGCAGTCCACGTCGACCCCGGCTTTGATAGCGAATCCGCGGAGCGCCTCGAGGCTTTCCTGCAAAAGGAAAAGTTTGCCTATGAAATCATTCGAACGGATCATGGGGTTAGGGCTCACAGCAAGGAAAATCGTGAAAACCCCTGCTTTTTATGCGCTCGCCTGCGCAGGACCTCTCTTTTTCGCAAGGCCAAGGAACTGGGATGCGGAAAAATAGCCCTTGGACACAATCAGGACGATTTCATTGAAACTTTTTTGATAAATATCTGCTATGGTGGTCAGGTGGCGTCTATGATGCCGAAACAGTTTTTCTTTGGAGGTGAGATCACCGTGGTCCGACCGCTGGCATTGGTGCCGGCAGCAAAAGTGGAACGTCTTCGCAGACGGCTGGAGTTGCCGATTATCTTCAATTGCTGCCCGTCGATGAAAAACAATAAGCGCGAGCAAATCCGATCCCTTTTGTCCGACTTGTATCGCGGCAATTCCAAGGTGCGCGGCAACATCTTTCATGCCATGAGTCATGTGAATCTGGACTACCTTCCACCCTCAATCAAAACATCCATGAACGATTCAAAGGATTTGATCGAATCGACAAGAGACGACACCCATGGGCCAGCAAAAGACATTCTATCTCATTGACGGCAGCTCCTACATCTACCGGGCTTTCTACGCCATAAGCCGGCTGACCAACTCCAAGGGCATGCCCACCCAGGCGGTCTACGGTTTCAATCAAATGATCCTCAAGGTGTTGCGCGATGAGGACCCGGATTATGTGTGCGTGGTATTTGATGCTCCGGGCCCGACTTTCCGCAGTGAGATTTTCGAGGATTACAAGGCAAACCGTCAGAAGATGCCTGAAGATCTTTCGGTACAGATCCCTTTTATCAAAGATCTGGTGCGCCATCACGGCATTCCCCAAATAGAGCTGGAAGGCTACGAAGCGGACGATTTGATTGCTACTCTGACGAAGTGGTGTCGAGACCAGGACCTGGACGTGGTGATCGTTTCGGCGGATAAGGACCTGATGCAGCTGGTCGAAGACCCTCACGTGCGGCAATGGGACCCGCAAAAAGATAAGGTGTTTCGCGAGCAGGAAGTGGTCAAGCGCTACGGGGTGACCGCGCAGCAAATGAAGGATTTTCTCGCTCTGATGGGAGACAGCTCGGACAACATCCCGGGTGTGAAGGGGGTCGGAGAAAAGACTGCAAAGAAGCTCCTGGAGGAGTGGGGTTCCCTGGATGAAATCTACGCGCACATCGAGGACGTCACGCCGGCTTCGGTGCAGAAAAAGCTACAGGAACATCGAGGGGATGCTTACCTGTCGCGTAAACTCGTTTCGTTCAAGAAGGATGTTAGCATAGCGCGAGGGCTGCCTGATTTCGCGAAAGAAAAAGCGTCTGTCGCAGATCTTGCCAAACTCTACAGCGAGCTCGATTTCAAAACCCTGATCGATGCCCTGCGCCAGGAACATGGCGACATTGGTCAAGTGGCCGAGGAGATGGCCAAACCGGAGATCGAGAGCTGCATCGTGGTGAGAGAGAAAGATTTTGATGGACTGATCGAGCAGCTGAGGAAGCTGAAAGAGTTTTCCATCGATCTTGAAACCACTTCCCAGGACTCCATGCGGGCGAAAATAGTGGGGGTAGCTTTGTGCTGGGAGGAAGGTGCGGCATATTATGTGCCGGTTGCCCACGAAGGTCCCAACAGTGAACAGCAGCTTACTCGCGAAAGAGTGCTCAAGGCGCTGGAACCCCTGTTGTCGCAGGCAAAACCCGGAAAAGTCGGGCAGAACGCAAAATACGAATGGGTGGTTTTCAAGCAGTGTGGCATCGACTTTGCTGGAATCGCCTTCGACACGATGGTCGCAAGTTATCTTCTGGATCCTGAGAAGCGGTCCCATCGCCTCGATCGCATAGTTGCAGAACATCTGGGCGAAGAGATGCTCTCCTACACGGACCTGACCGGCAAGGGCAAAAGCCAAATCGGGTTCCAGCAAGTCGATGTCCATCAGGCAGCCGATTATGCGTGCGGAGATGCCAATACCGCCTGGCGCTTGATGCCCGTTTTAAAGCGAAAGCTGGCCGAATCCGGCCTCGAGACGCTCTATGAGACTCTGGAGCTGCCGCTTATCGAAATCCTTGCGGGCATGGAGTACCGTGGAATTCTGGTTGACCCCAACAAATTGGAGTCCCTCTCCATCGAGCTGGAAAAATCGATGGACCAGAAGACGGCCCTGATTTACGAACTCGCCAAAGAAGAATTCAATATTCAATCGCCAAAACAGCTGGCGACCATCTTATTCGACAAGCTGGGGCTGCGGGTGGTGAAAAAAACCAAAACCGGCCCTTCCACCGATGTCAACGTTCTGGAGCAATTGGCGGCGGAGCACCCCATTGCGGAACACGTGCTGGCCTACAGAAGCCTTGCCAAGTTGAAAGGAACTTATGCCGACGCTCTATTCAAACTGATTCATCCCGAAACCGGGAGGATTCATACCTCTTTCAATCAAACCGTCACTGCAACGGGGCGCCTCAGCAGCTCGGACCCGAACCTGCAAAACATTCCGATCCGTTCGGAAGAGGGCAAGAGAATCCGCGAAGCCTTCATTGCCTCGCCCAACTGTTGCCTTCTCTCAGTGGATTATTCTCAGATCGAACTGCGGATTCTGGCTCATTACAGCCAGGACGAGCACCTTGTGGAGGCATTCCGTGAAAATGCCGATGTGCACCGGCGAACGGCTGCAGAAATGTTCGGCATTCCGCCTCTCGAGGTTACCCCGGAGATGCGCCGACAGGCCAAGACCATCAACTTCGGCATAATCTACGGCATGGGCGCCTTCGGACTGGCGCAGCGGCTCTACATCAGCAACACCATGGCAAAAGCCGCCATTGACCGCTATTTCGAGAGGTATCAAGGCGTGAGGAGGTTCATCGATGTCTCCATCGAGACCGCCCGCGAAGCCGGGTACACGGAGACTTTGCTTGGCAGAAAGCGGGCCGTTCCGGAATTGCAGAGCCGCAATCGCAACGTGCGGCAGCAAGGAGAGCGGCTGGCGATCAATACCCCCATTCAGGGCACTGCGGCCGATCTCATAAAAAAGGCGATGATCGACGTAGAGCGCGGTTTAAGGGAAGCGAAGCTGAAGACGGCGATGCTGCTGCAGGTTCACGACGAATTGCTGTTCGAAGTTCCTCTGGCGGAGCTGGATGACGCTCGAGAGTTGGTCAGCGTTAGGATGGAGAATGTCTGGCCGCTCTCCGTGCCGCTCACCGTTGAAATGGGTTGGGGGAAAAACTGGGCGGAGGCGCATTTTTAAGGGCAGGGGCAAAGAGCCAGAATCCAGGAGCCAGAATCCAGGAGCCAGAATCCAGGAGCCAGAATCCAGCGGAGCCGCCCCGCCTTTGGACAGGGTTTGAACGAAAATGAAACTATACTCAGTAGGGTTGAAAAGCTGCAATTTGGATCACCCCGACAACTGCTTTCCCGTCATTCCCGCATGCTTCTAGCGGGAATCCACAAAGGGGCGCAGGGCTGGATTCCCGCCAAGAACGCGCGGGAATGACCGGGGGTGAAGTTGGAATTAATCAAACTGAAATGAAGTTTCATAAGAGGAATCGGGAATCGGAACCGGTGAATCAAGAACGAAGAACAAAAAAAGCCGCCCCATTGAGGCGGCTTTTCGTATTTCCTTTAAAGCAGAGCCGTGTGAGGTTATTCTTCTTTTTTAGGCTCTGATTTGGCTTTTTCCAGCTCGGCTTTTAATTTGTCTACTTCTTGTTTGTACTTTTCAGCTTCTTCTTTCAGCTTGCTTTCGGCCTGGCTGGCAGCTTCCTCGACGTCTTTCTTCTTGAGAGGAAGCTTATCTTTAACTTCATCGTATCCCAGATAGGCTGCCATAGCACCGCCGAGCAATAACATCAAAGGTACAGCACCCGCGAGCAGATACAGAAAGGGACCGAAAAAGACGAAGATTCCGATGATTCCCAAGAATGCCGCTGCAATTCCACCAATAAACACCTTCATGACCTTTCCTCCTTGTCCAGATTGGCGATTTGAGTACGATTATACCCATCTACATGTATATATATTTATTCTCCCGTTATCTGCGTAATAAGACGAGAGTGTAGCAAGAGAAAAAATTCGCATACTTCTTAGCATGGCCCTTTGAAGATTGCAAGGGGAATTTCAAACCGGATACCGGGAACATGGCGAACCATGCGAGTTGTCAAAGTCTTTTCTGTTGACTCCGATGGTAGATGGAAAGTATAAAAACCAGTTCCAAGTTTTTCCGCTATTCGCGATTGTTGTTTGATCTGATTTATAAATCAGAAGCTTGATGTTGACTGGAGGATTTTTTTTGATGAAAAAACAACGGATTTATATGGATCATATCGCCGGCACCCCTGTCGCGCCTGAAGTCTTGCAGGCGATGTCGCCCTTCCTGCAGGATCATTTCGGAAATCCGGCGAGCATCCATCATCATGGCGAGCTTCCTCAGGACGCCCTTTTTGGCAGCCGAGAACAGATAGCGCGTTTGATTGGGGCCGAAAAAGAAGAAATCATTTTCACTTCATGTGGTACGGAATCCAATAATCTTGCCGTTAAGGGAATAGCTTTCAATGAATTCCATAATGGAAAGCACCTTATAGTATCTTCTATAGAACATTACTCCGTCTTATATGCTGCCAAGGCTTTGGAAAAATTCGGTTTTGATGTTAGTTTTGTACCGGTCGACGCCTTAGGTCGGGTGGATCCTGAAAATGTGCGCAAGGCCATACGGTCCGACACCGTCCTGGTTTCCGTTATGCTTGCTAACAATGAAGTGGGCACCATTCAACCTCTAGCCGAAATTGCTAGATACACTCGGGAGCGCGGTATCCCTCTGCACACCGATGCCATTGCAGCAGCGGGGCGCATTCCGGTGAATGTCCAGGAATTGGGAGTCGATTTGCTCAGCCTCTCGGCGAATCAGTTCGGGGGGCCCAAGGGTGCGGCTGCCCTCTTTTGTAGAAAAGGGGTGCAAATCTGGCCTTTGTTCCACGGGGGAGGTCAGGAAGACGGGCGCCGGACGGGAACGGAAAATGTTGCCGGTATTGTCGGCATGGGCATGGCAGCTGAACTGACCATGGCGGCGCTGCCGGAACGCGTCAAAGTCTGTCGAAGATTAGAGGAACTGCTGGACAAAGAGATTTCAGATCGGATTGATGAAGTCAAGTTCAACGGCGATCCGAAAAATCATCTGCCGGGATTGGTGAACGTGTCCATAAGCTATGTCGAAGGAGAAGCTCTGCTGCTTCATATGGATATGCGCGGGATCAGCGTTGCCGGAGCTTCGGCATGTATGTCCATCACCGCCAAGGCATCGCATGTGCTGGAGGCCATGGGAGCTCTCGGCGATGGAGCAATCGGCACTCTTCTTTTCACGTTGGGTGAAGAGAATACGGAAGAAGAAGTACTCAGCTCGATAGATACGCTTTCGCAAGTTGTGACCATGCTAAGGGCCATGTCGCCTTTGTACGGGCAACGCAGGGGATAACCAGAGGACAGAAGACAGAGGACAGGGAATGAGCCCTTCGAGCGTCGTTCCCGAACGCTCTTGGTAGGAAGCCGGAAAATCTCTTAACTTAAAAGCAGTTTTCATCTTTAACAATTACGAGTACTTCGCACTTTCATACTTATGCTCCTGCCATGTCAGGTGCACAGCTGTTAGGGAATATTATTGTTTATGCTGGAACAATTATTAAATGGGATAGAAAAGCCTGGACGATATGTAGGGAGTGAAATCAACGCTTGCAGAAAAGGATTCGATGAGGCCGATGTTCGCTTTGTCTTGGCCTTCCCTGATACTTATGAAGTGGGTTTGAGTCATTTGGGACTACGCTTGCTTTATCACCAATTGAATGCCATGCAAAGTGTCATGGCCGATCGAGTTTACGCACCGTGGTTTGATTTTGAACAAAGACTCAGGGAGGTCGGAGAACCTCTATGTGGCATAGAAAGCAAGCGGGTTCTCGACGAATTTGATTTCTTGGGCGTCAGCCTCCAATACGAACTGAGCTACACGAATATACTCACTATTTTGGATCTGGGGCGGGTTCCCTTACGAAGCCGAGACCGAAGTGCTCGGCATCCTTGGGTGATTGCCGGCGGCCCATGCGCATTCAATCCTGAGCCACTGGCCGATATCTTTGACTTAATTGTCCTGGGTGAAGCCGAACTGGTACTCCCCGACCTGATCAAGTCGTTTAGGGAGTGGAGGTCATCGGGGCGAAGTGCTTCGAGACAGGAATTCCTGGCGGAGATCCGCAAGATTCCCGGCATCTACATTCCGTCTTTTTTCAGCTTTTCCTATCATTCCAGCGGCACAATCGCGGCCCGCGAGCCCCTCTATTCAGACTATACCCGGGTCGAAAAACGCCTGGTGATGAATCTCGATCAAGATTCGCCGATCCCGGAGAAGCCGTTGGTGCCCCTGTTGGAAATCGTTCATAACAGGCTCGGAGTTGAGATTGCCAGGGGCTGCACCAGGAGTTGCCGGTTTTGCCAGGCGGGATTCATCTATCGCCCCGTGCGCGAGCGGAATCCTCGGCTGATATTGGAACGGGCGGAACAGGCTCTGAAAAACAGCGGTTTCGAGGAACTTTCCCTGCTTTCTCTGAGCAGCGGCGATTATTGTCAGATTCAAGGGTTGCTGGCAGCGCTGGTGGATCGTCTGGCCGACGAGAAGGTTGCTGTCTCGTTTCCTTCCATGCGGGTAGGGACGCTTACACCCGAGCTCATGGAATTGGTTCGCCAAGTCAGAAAGACCGGATTTACTTTGGCTCCCGAGGCCGGAAGTGAAAGGCTGCGGCGGGTGATCAACAAGGAAATCCTTGACGAGGATCTACTCTCCGCGGCAGACACAGCTTTCAAGTTGGGTTGGCGCATTTTGAAACTGTACTTCATGACCGGCTTGCCGACCGAGACCGAGGAGGATGTGGATGCGTTGGTGAGACTCTGCTACCGGGTGTGGGAATTGGCAAAACCTACCAGGGCATCCATCAATGTTTCGGTTTCAACATTTGTTCCCAAGCCGCAGACTCCCTTTCAATGGGTTCCTCAGATTCCCCGCGATGCAGTGGAAGAACGTCTGGAAAACCTGCAAAAAAGATTTAGGCGGCCGGGGTTGCGCCTCAAATGGCATCATCCTGGGCATAGCCTGCTGGAAGCTGTTTTTGCCAGAGGAGATCGCCGGCTGGGAAAGGTGCTGATACGGGCCTGGGAGTTGGGAGCGCGATTCGACGGGTGGACGGAAATGCTGCGAGAGGACATCTGGCGGCGTGCGTTTAGCGACTGTGGACTCGATCCGGCGTTCTACGCCCACAGAGAGCGCAGTTTCGATGAAATACTGCCCTGGGATCACCTGTCGTCGGGGGTCTATAAAGAGTATCTGTGGCAGGAGTACAAAAGAGCTTTGAGTGAGGAGTTCACGAACGATTGTCGCTGGCATGGCTGTGTCGGATGCGGGGTGTGCGACCACAAGAATATTAAGCCAGTGCTATACCAGTCGGAACAAAGCCAGGCAATCTCGACTAGCAGGCGGAGCGACCTCACCGGGCAAGATGATGAAACTCATATGTATTGGCTTCAATATGCCAAACTGGGAGAAGTCCGTTTTTTCGGTCAGCTGGAGGTAGCGCAAGCTTTTGCACGGGCTGTCCGTCGCGCCGGTCTGCCGGCTGCCTACAGCAAGGGTTTTCATCCGCACATCAAACTCTCGTTCGGACAGGCTTTGCCGCTCGGGTTGGAAAGTCTGATCGAGGAGGCCTATCTTACTCTCACGAAGGAAAGAGATTGCCCAAACATCACAGCACTCCTTAATGCCAGCTTGCCGGAGGGCATCAGGGTCGAACAGGTGCAAAAAGTCGATCGACGTCTGCCGGTGCCCACCAGCCAGAAGGTCACTTATCGGGTTTCCGATTTGATTCCCTGGAGCCTTCGCATTATACTGCAAAATTGGCCGAGACGACTGGAGGAGATTATCAGCAAGAAAACGAAGAAGCGGGAGATCACCGCTCGACTGGGTGAAATCCTAATGGATTTAAGGCAATTGGACGAATCCTCTCTGGAGATGGATCTGTATGAAGGGTCACAGCAGTGTTTTAGACCAACTATGATCTTGGAGCGCCTCTTGGGAGAATCTACAGATATCATATCAGGCTGCCGTATTTGCAAAGTCGGTCGTAGCCGCTTTGCGAGACTGGAGGAAAACGAGGATGTCCATCGAGCTCATCATCAATGCTAATTCCTATGAAACTCGTGTTGCTCTGGTAGAAAACGGACAAATTGCGGAACTCTATGTGGAGCGCAATTCGGATAGGGGGATTGGCAGCAATATATACAAGGGGCGCGTGGTAAGGGTTCTGCCAGGGATGCAGGCTGCTTTTGTGGATATTGCTCTCGAGAAGGCCGCTTTTCTTTATGTCAACGACGTGCATCATCCAATGGACGATCTAGAGCAGCTCTTCTTGAATTCCTGTGTGGTGGGAAATGAACAGGAAGAAGCCGAGGAGCTCGAAGAATCGCTGGATGACGAAATCAAGGAGGTTCTGGATCTCCGTCCCGAGCATTGCGATGTTCCCATTGAGGACCGGCTGCAAGAAGGGCAAGAAATACTGGTGCAGGTGGCTAAAGAGCCGATCGGGCACAAAGGGGCCAGGATTACGACGCACATCACTTTGCCTGGACGGCATTTGGTGTTGATGCCGATGATGGATCATGTGGGCGTGTCAAGGCGGATCGACAATGAGAAGGAGAGAAAGCGCCTGCGCGAGTTAACCTGTGCTATCAAGCCCCCGCATTGCGGATTTATAGTGCGCACGGCCGCAGAGGGGGAAGAGGCGGAGAAGCTCCATGCTGAAATGGATTTTCTTTTGAAGCTCTGGCAGAACATCCAACGACGTTCTGAACATGCTCCAGTGCCATCTCTGGTATATCAGGAATTGGATATCACGCTGCGCGCCGTACGAGATCTTTTTACCAAGGAAGTAGACCGGCTGATAATAGATTCTGAAAGCGAGTATCGAAAGGTTCTGAATTTCATCGAAACCTTTACGCCGTCGCTGCAAAACGCTGTTGAGCTTTATGAAGGGGATGAACCGGTATTCGATGCGTACGGCATCGAAATGGAAATTCAGCGGGCGTTGAGCAAAAAAATCTGGCTCAAATCGGGCGGCTACATCGTCATCGAGATGACCGAGGCATTGACTGCCATCGATATCAACACCGGCCGCTATGTCGGGAAACGCAATCTGGAGGAAACCATCCTCAAGACCAATCTGGAAGCGGTCAAGGAAATTGCCTGTCAACTTCGGCTGCGAAATATCGGCGGCATCATCATCATCGATTTTATTGATATGGAAAAAGAGAGCAATCGAGAAAAAATCTTCAATGCCCTGAAAGATGCTATGCGCAAGGACAAAAGCAAGACCAACATACTGCGCATGTCCGATTTGGGGCTGATCGAAATGACTCGAAAGCGGACCAAAGAGAGTATTGGAAGGGTTCTATGCGAGCCTTGCTTTTACTGCGATGGAGAAGCTTACCTTAAGTCCAAGCAGACGGTCAGTTACGAGATACTGCGGGAGTTGGAAAGGGAAAGGAAAGAGCTGTTAGGACAGAATATCATGATTCTGGCACATCCTGAAGTGGCTGCACGCTTTTGTGATGAAGAAAGAATTTATCTGGAACAGGTTGAAGAACGGTTGCATGCCCGGATATTGGTGAAGGGAGAAACAAATTTCCATCTGGAACAGTATGACATTACTGTGACGGACAGAAAATGAAAGAGGCCACAGCGATACAGTGAACAGAGCTTTTTCTATTCATGATTACATGCAAAGGCACCAATTGCTGCGTTGGGCGCTGTACAGTGCATTGATCGGGATAGTGAGCGGGTTGGGTGCAAGCGCGTTTTTTTTCTGCCTCGAATGGATGAAGTATTTCACTTTCGAATATCTGGCTGGATACAATCACCTTAAACCCGCCGGAGAACAACTGGTAGAAATCACATCTACAACTTCTTTCAAACCCTGGGTTCTTTTCCTTCTTCCCATCATAGGCGGATTGTTGTCCGGATTTCTGGTGTATACATGGGCTCCGGAAGCCGAAGGGCACGGTACGGATGCTCTGATTGATGCTTTTCACAACAAACAGGGTTTGATTCGCACGCGCGTTCCTTATATCAAAGCCCTCGCTTCCCTGATCACTCTGGGGACAGGGGGCAGTGCCGGTCGCGAAGGTCCGATCGCACAGATAGGAGCTGGTTTTGGTTCCTGGCTGGGGCGTACGTTGCGCTTGAGCTCACGTGATAGACGTCTGTTGCTTTTGGCCGGCTGTGCGGGCGGGTTGGGAGCTATTTTTCGAGCCCCTCTGGGCGGGGCCCTCACGTCGGTTGAAGTTTTATACAGTGAGGATTTCGAAACAGAGGGAATTGTTCTCTGCATCGTCTCTTCGGTTGTGGCCAACTCGATCTTCACCTACATATTCGGCAACCAATCGATATTTGCGATCCCTGCCATTAGATTTGGGAATCCTCTGGAACTGATATTCTACGGAATTTTGGGTCTTGTCTGCGTTCCTTTCGGCTATATCTATGTAAAAGCATTTTACGGGTTGCGCGATCAGTTTTTTCGAAAACTGCGGCTGAAAAGGGTTCTGATTCCAGGTTTGGGCGGGATAGGCGTGGGCCTCATAGGCCTCTGGCGTCCCGAGGTTCTGAGCGGTGGCTACGGCGTTATTCAAGAGGCGCTCATCGGGAATTTGCCGATTGTGCTGATGATCAACCTGGCGTTTCTAAAAATCATTGCTACTTCGTTTACTATCTCTTCCGGCGGAAGCGGCGGCGTATTCGGACCTTCTCTTTTTATCGGTGCCATGTTGGGCGGAGTGATTGGGCAAATCAGTCATGCCTGGTACCCCAATATTGTGACCGACCCGGGAGCGTTCGCTCTGGTAGGGATGGGTGCATTTTTCGCCGGCGTAGCCAAGGCTCCCATTGGAGCACTTTTGATGGTCGCCGAAATGACAGGGGGCTATGCTGTCGTTGTGCCTCTGATGTTCACCTCGGTGGTGGCGCTTCTGCTTTCTCATCGTTGGTCTTTGTATGAGAAGCAGGTGCACAACAAATTTCAATCGCCTGCCCATCGCAATGATGCGGTCATCAACATCCTGCAGACAATGACGGTGAGAGATGTTTACCGGGAGGATGCACCCGTGACCAGCCTGCCTGAAGACATGACTTTTGCTACCCTGAAGCGCATGTTGACTCGCTCGGAAGAATCATTTTTCCCGGTTGTGGACGATCAGTTTCATTTACGCGGCATCCTGTCACTGCCCAATCTGCATGCGATCCTGTTTGAGGATCATCTATCGGACCTTTTGGTTGTTGGGGAATTGGCGACACCCCCCGTCAGTGTGGGATTGGATGAGAGTCTCTATGATGCTTTGGTGAAGTTTCTGCAATCGGGATACGGCCGTGTGCCCATTGTGGATGAAGAAGCCGGTCTCAAGGGCTTGCTGCGGCTCAGCGAACTAATGGCTGCATACCATCGTGAAATTCTCAGGCTAAAAGAAGAGTGAGGCAACACTAAAACGACCATAGAAAGAGGAAAAAGGAATGAATTGGGAACGCTCTAAACAACTCTACGATGAAGCCTGCCAGTGGATACCAGGGGGAGTAAACAGTCCGGTGCGATCCGCCCGGGCTGTGGGGATGACGCCTATTTTCGTTAAGGAAGCAAAAGGCTGCAAGATAGTCGACGAGGATGGCAACAGCTATATCGACTACGTCTGTTCCTGGGGGCCTCTGATTGCGGGTCACGCTCATCCCAAAGTGGTGGAGGCCATAAAAAAAGCTGCGAACAATGGGACCTCCTACGGAATTCCCACCAAAGTGGAAAACGAGATGGCCCGAAAAGTGGTCGAGATGGTGCCGTCCATCGAGATGGTGCGGATGGTTAACTCCGGCACGGAGGCAACCATGAGCGCCATTCGGCTGGCCCGAGGCTATACCGGTAGAAAGAAGATCATAAAATTCAATGGCTGCTACCACGGGCACTGGGATTGCCTGTTGGTTCAATCCGGCTCTGGACTTGCCACTTTTGGTATTCCCGGCTGTCCTGGAGTGCCTGATGAAATCGTGCAGCACACCCATTCACTGCCATACAATGATCTGGAAGAAGTCAAGAAGGCAATGGCTCAGTTTGGCAACGAAGTCGCCGCCGTCATTCTGGAGCCGGTGGCCGGCAACATGGGTGTGGTGCCTCCCTCCGAGGGATATCTCGATGGTCTGCGCAGCTTATGCGATCGGTACGGGACCGTTTTGATTTTCGACGAGGTCATCACCGGTTTCCGACTGTCTGCCGGTGGAGCGCAAGGGTTGTACGGGGTCGTGCCGGATTTGACTTGCCTTGGCAAAATCATAGGGGGAGGTCTTCCGGTTGGAGCCTACGGCGGCAAAAAGGAAATAATGGGACAGATGGCACCTTTGGGGAAAGTTTATCAAGCAGGCACCCTCTCCGGCAATCCCCTGGCCATGAGCGCCGGGCTGGCCACTCTTGAATTGCTCAGCGATGCCAGCGTGTACGTAGAACTGGCAGAAAAAGCCGGCTATCTGGCCGAAGGTCTCCGAAAAGCTGCTGCGGCGGCAGGTGTTGCGACCTCCATGAATCTAGTCGGTTCAATGGGGTGCAGTTTTTTCACGGATGCAGCGGTGCATGATTTTGCGAGTGCAATGAAAGCCAATACAGAAGCATACACCATATTTTTCCAGGAGATGCTCAAGCGAGGTGTTTATCTGGCTCCATCGCAGTTTGAGGCTTTTTTCATAAGCACGGCACATGAGCGGGTAGACCTGGACCGGACCATTGAGGTAGCGGAAGATGCGTTTAAGCGGGTAAAGCAGCATTGCGAGGCGGCCGGCTAGAAAAAAACGTTGACTTGCGGGTAGGGCTATGCTAGGAGGTCTGTGAACATTTACACGAAGTCTGCCATGAAACATGAAAAATGATACCAAAAAGCTGATCAAGCAATTAGGTGTTGCCAGCACACTGGGATTGCAGGTTGCCTTTGCCATCTTTATCGGCTTGGGAATTGGAGTATGGCTGGACTCTCGGTTTGGTACCTTTCCATGGCTGGCTCTTGTTTTCATGATATTCGGAATAGTTGCAGGTTTTTTAAACTATTACCGTTTTATCAGGAAGCAGCAAAGAGAAGATTAGAAGGTGATAGCGCTTATTGAAAATATTCACGGACGAAAGGCTCCTTCGGCACATTGAATGGACAAATATCGGGTTGCTGATCGTTTCGACTCTTGGGGCTTGGATTTTCTTCTCTTATAGAATCGCATTCGGGGTTTTCCTGGGTGGAGCGATTGCCACCGTAAGTTTCCAAATATTGAAGTGGCAACTGAGAAGGGCTTTTCAAAGTGCAGGAAAGATTCCCCGCAAAGGGGGACTGTTCATTAGTTACTATCTGCGCTTTTTGATAACACTTTTTGTGGTTTTTACAGTCATTTACTATGGTTGGGTCAACCCCATCGCCTTGCTTGTGGGTTTATCTCTGGTGGTTTTGAGTATTGCGGCGGTTGGGGTGCATGAGTTTTTCCTGATGCAGGTGAGAAAAGGGGGAAGGTAGCGTATGGAGCACCCGATACTGTTTTTGAATTTGCTGTTTGAAAAGTTGGGTTTACCGGTGGTAGCCAGTGCGGCTCAGGCAAAGTCGTTTACGCAATTCCTGCTGCTGCCTCACGTGACATATACCTGGGTAGTGATGATACTGCTGTTCGTCCTTGGTGCTCTGGCATCAAAGCGGCTTGAGATGATCCCCAAAGGGGGGCAGAACTTTTTTGAGACAGTCATTGTCGGGATCGAGAATTTCATGATCGATATCACTGGAGAGGAAGGACGATTCGCCTTTCCGCTCATTGCGACGCTGGGATTCTTCATCCTGATAAGTAACTATATGGGGATGATTCCGGGCTTTTTTGCGCCGACGGCAAGCATCAATACGACTTTGGCATGTGCTTTGATTGTTGTCGTTTTTACACATGTCATCGGTGTCAAGTTCCACGGAGTCAAGTACATCAAGCACTTTATGGGTCCGATTTGGTGGCTTACCCCGCTGATTATGCCAATCGAGCTGATTGGCCATTTTGCTCGTGTACTTAGCCTCTCGATACGTCTTTTCGGCAATATCATGGGCGAGGAACTGGTATTGGCAATTCTATTTTTCCTGGCCGGACTCTATCTGGCGCCTCTGCCAATGATGTTTCTCGGTCTGTTCACCGGTTTCATCCAAGCTTTTATCTTCTGTCTGCTTTCTATGATGTATTTTGCAGGAGCTATCGAGGAGGCTCATTAATAGAGGCGGTAAAGGGTCGAAGGAAGGCCGCGAATATATCTTTTCAACTTTAATTTTCAATTAACATTCACAAGGAGGAAGTTTTATGTCTAAGAAAGTTGGGTTACTGACAACGCTGTTGCTGCTGGGTCTCGCGACTGTAGCTCTCGCTCAAGAAGGCGCCGGTGCTGCCGAAAAAGTGGAAGGACTTCGCTTTTTCATGTACTCCGCTATGGCAGCCGGTTTCGGCATTGCGATTGCTGCATTTGGCTGCGGTATCGGCCAGGGCATCGCTGTAAAGAGCTCGGTAGAAGGTATTGCTCGTAACCCCGAGGCTTCCGGTAAAGTAACCGTTACCATGCTGATCGGTCTGGCGATGATCGAATCTCTTTGTATTTACGCTTTGGTTGTCGCTCTGATCCTTATCTACGCCAACCCTGTATCTACATTGATCCAAGGGTTTGTTGGTCTAGCCGCTCATTAAGAACTACTTGGCTTAGCTGGCAGCAAACGGCAGGGGTGCGGGACCATCCCGCGCTCCTGCCGAACTAGCGAGGCAAGAGTTCCGGCTGGGCCTCTTTTTGGTCTGTTAATGTGAATAATATCACATTGTTAACGGTCCTATTAAAGAGCAAATACCTTTTGTGTACCGACCAGCAGGAAGCGCACGCTTGAGGGCAATGCGATGAAATTTGCCAAAATTCCTATGGCCACGATTAACCGGCTGTCCATCTACATGCGGACTTTGCAGGATCTGCTCGAGGAAGAGATGGATGTGATCTCATCCGAGCGATTAGCCAAGCAATGCGGCGTAAACCCGGCGCAAATTCGCAAGGATCTGGCATACTTTGGGGAATTTGGGGTACGTGGCGTCGGTTATCGAGTGAGCGATTTGATCAACCAGATCAAGGAAATTCTCGGTCTGAATCGTAATTGGAATCTTGCCATGGTTGGTCTCGGGAACTTGGGATCGGCCATGATCCGACATGGAAATTTCATAAAACACGGCTATATTTTTACATCGGCATTTGACGTCGATCCGCAAAAGGTCGGCAAACGGTTGCCGAACGGACTCATCATAAATCATGTAGATGAGCTGGAAGAAATCGTGAAAGAGCGCGACGCGCACATCGGGATCATAGCGACTCCCGCCGGCGCTGCCCAGAGTGTTGCGAATCAGCTGGTGCTTGGGGGCATCAATGGGATTTTGAACTTTGCGCCAGTTCAGATACAGGTCCCGGATTGTTGTCACGTGGAAAATGTTGATTTCACCATTAAGTTGGACTGCATTGCGTACCACCTGTCCTCAGGGGGATAAAGGCAGATGCTAAGAAGTCTTCGACCAGAAAGCCCTTTTAAGTGTAGCACAGCCGCTGCCTGTTTTAGCAGGGCTGGAGGCTTGTGTTATAGGGTTTCCGCATGGGGAGGACTAGGTATGGTCACTCGAGTTCAACTCCTGCCGTAAATATTGACCGGTGATGGAAGCCTTTTGCTGTGCGACTTCTTCCGGCGTTCCCGAAGCGACAATTTGTCCGCCCCCCTCACCCCCTTCCGGACCAAGATCGATAATGTGATCGGCCGTCTTAATCACATCCAAATGGTGTTCTATAACGATTACGGTGTGCCCTTTATCGACAAGTCTCTGCAATACATGGAGCAGTTTTCGTATGTCGTCGAAATGAAGCCCGGTGGTGGGCTCATCAAGAATATAGAGCGTCTTGCCGGGTGCTTTGAGGGACAGCTCGCCGGCGAGTTTGACTCTTTGGGCTTCGCCACCGGAGAGAGTAGTGGCAGGTTGACCGAGTCGCAGATAACCCAAGCCCACTTCCTGCATCGTGGCAAGTTTGCGACGAATTGCCGGAATGTTTTCGAAAAGGTTGGCCGCCTCCTGCACAGTCATGTTCAAGACGTCGGCTATGGAGGATCCCTTAAAGAGAATATCGAGCGTTTCTCGATTGAAACGAGCCCCTTCGCACACCGGACAGGTTACATAAACATCCGGCAAAAAGAACATCTCTATGGCCTGAAATCCTTCTCCCTTGCAGGCCTCGCATCGACCTCCCCGAGCATTAAAAGAGAAACGCCCGGCACTGTAGCCTCGTGCTCTGGACTCTGGAAGCCTGGCAAAGAGCTGTCGAATTAGAGAAAAGAGCCCAGTATACGTCGCCGGAGTGGAGCGGGGTGTCCTGCCTATGGGTAACTGGTCGATGAGGATGACTTTATTAATCTGTTCGATTCCGTCAAGGGACTGCAAAGGGGCTGGAGGAGATTTGCTGCGATAGAGCTTTTGGGCAAGAGACTTGTAGAGTGTATCAAACACAAGCGTACTCTTTCCGGAGCCGGAGACTCCGGTCACGCAGGTCAGGCATTCCAGGGGGAAAGCGGCGGATATAGTGTGCAGATTATGTCCGCTTGCGCCCTTTAATAACAGGGCACCGTGGCTGAAAGGTTCACGTCTGGAAGGTATGGAGATCTTTTCACGACCAGAGAGATACAATCCGGTCAAAGAATCAGTATCCCGCACCAGCCCCTCAGGCGGCCCGCAATATATCACCTCGCCGCCCTGATCTCCGGCTCCGGGCCCCATGTCCACCACATAGTCCGCCTGAAGAATGGTCTGCCTGTCATGCTCGACAACGACAAGAGAGTTCCCTCTATCCCGGAGTTGCAGGAGAATCTCGAGCAGCTTGTTATGATCCCTTGGGTGAAGTCCGATGCTCGGTTCATCCAGGACATAGAGTACCCCGGATAGGCGATAGCCTATCTGATTGGCTAATCGTATGCGCTGAGCTTCGCCTCCGGATAAAGTTGGAGCGGAGCGATCGAGCGAGAGATAGGGCAGACCGAGTTGCTCCAAGACATTAAGACGATTAGTCATCTCCTGAATGGGTCTGGCGGCAACTTGTTCCTGGGATGGTGTGAAACTCAAATTTGCCAGCCAGCATTTGATGTCTGGAATAGCAAGTTGAGAGACTTCATAGATGTTTTTCCCACCTAACCGAACCGAACGAGCCGTCTCATTGAGGCGGCTCCCCTGGCACTGCGGGCAGGTTACACTATCGCCCTGATCATGTTCGAAATGCTCCGATCCCTTGTCCGAATCCGAATCGACAGGTTTACGTGCTCTTTTTGACTGTTTTTTGGGGCCGCTCTTCGGGGAGTCATTAAGGTTCGGTTGCAGGTATCCCAAGCCTTTGCAGAAACCGCACATTCCAGCCGGGTGTTGGAATGAGAATAGACCCAGTGTGAGCTCGGAAAATTCCACTCCGCAGGTGACACATCGGAATACCTCACTGAATTGTTTTTCATCTCCGCCAAGGCGCGCGACTAGCGCTGTTCTCCCCCCCATATTCAAAGCAACTTCCAAAGAACCTGAGAGACGTTGCACCCTCGAATTATCAAGGATCAGCCTGTCCACCACAAGATCGATTTGGTAGGCAGGGCGCCGCGCGATCATTGGCAGGGGATCGAGTTCCAGGACCTGACCATCCAAGCGGATACGGACAAAGCCTTCGCGCCGCAGTTTCTTGAGTTTTTTTATGAGCTCCGATTCCTTAAACACCCCCAGGGGAGCAAGGATGAGCAGACGACTTCCAACGGGCCAGCCTTTGATCTCCTCTATCATGCGCGGGATGGTATATGCTTCGATAGGCTTTCCACAGCGCGGACAATAAAGCCTACCCAAACGGACGTACAGGAGGCGGAGATAATCATAGATTTCGGTGAGGGTACCGACTGTTGACCTGGGGTTGCGAGGCAGCCCCTTTTGTTCGATAGCAACAGCGGGGCTCAAGCCTTGTATTTCATCGACATCGGGCGGGTCCAATCGCCGCAACGACTGTCTCGCAAAAGTGGAGAGGGCCTCTACGTAGCGCCTCTGACCTTCAGCGAAGAGCGTATCAAAAGCTAGGGACGACTTGCCCGATCCACTCACTCCGGTAACGACGACGAACCGGTTGCGAGGGATGGACAGGTTAACGTTTTTGAGGTTGTGCTGACGAGCACCGCGAATGACTATTTCGTCCATGTTTGTCGATCAAAAAGAGCTCATCACGGATTAGCGGGACAAGGTGGCCTAAGCAGTTTTTTGCGGGTTCAAGTCTCTGACTTGAACCCGCATGCATCAAGGTAATCCGCGATGAGCCTCAAAAAGTTGATCAAGTAGGTGATCAACGGAGTAAGATTCGCAGCAGGATCTTCCAGCAGTATGGCCTTAACCAGAATCTCAGGCCGGATCTCCCATGGTGAAGGCTACAATCGGTCGATTCATTCGCCGATCATTGTTCGACTCAATTTACGATTCGCTAGCTCGTCTCCGTCCGGAAGCCCCGGGTCCCCCTCCCTCAAGGCTGACAGTTAGACTCACATGCCCCCGTGCTTTTGAAAAGTATCTGTTTTCATTGGCATTACAATTTGCCACCAACAACAGGGAGTCAGCGATTTGGTCCCCCCCTTTGCGAAAGGGGGACTTTCAATACTCACGGAATCATGTGTGTCCAACTAACAGCCCTCTAGGAAGTAGGAGTTTCCGGATAGGAACTAGCTCGCGGCGAGCATTCTTTCCACCGCATCCAAAGCCTTTACTCTAATCTCCTCGGGTACAGTAATTCTAGGCTGTAGGGTCTCAAGCGAACGAATGACATCATCCAGCGAGGTTTTTTTCATATTGCTACAAATCAACTTGTCCGAGGCGGGGTAAAAGTTTTTCTCGGGATTTTGCCGGCGCATTGGATACAGGATGCCCTCTTCCGTTCCAACGATAAAAGAGTTACGAGGGGATTCGGTTACATATCGAAGCATTCCTGAAGTGCTCTGGACGACATCGGCAAGATCCAGCACTTCCGGGCGGCACTCAGGATGAGCGAGAAACATGGCGTCAGGATACTGGGCCTTTCGCAGCTGAACCTGCTGCTCGGTTAGATCGTGATGAATGGGGCAGTAGCCGTGCCAGTAGAGCACTTTCTTTTGGGTGTGGCGAGCTGTGTATTTCGCTAGGTTTTGGTCTGGTGCCATATAAACGGAATCGGCTTTTGCAAATGATTTCACGACCCGAATCGAATTGGCGGAGGTGCAGCAGACAGTGCTTTCTGCCTTGACTGCGGCAGTCGAATTCACATAAGTGATAATTGGCAAGCCAGGATGCTCGTGCTTTATGGAGATCACGTCTTCAGGCGTGATCATATCAGCCATCGGGCAGCCGGCATCCAACCGGGGCAGGATGACTATTTTATCGGGGTTCAGGATGGCGGCTGTTTCAGCCATGAATGCCACACCACAAAAAACGATCACTTGGGCCTTGGTGGAAGCAGCCTGTCGGCTCAGCTCAAGAGAATCACCGGTCAGATCAGCGATATCCTGGATCTCGGGGGGTTGATAATTATGGGCCAGGATGATCGCGTGTTTTTCTTCCTTTAGTTTGAGAACGCGGTCCTTGATATTCATTGTTGTAATTACCCTCTCTACTTTGAAAGAAGCCTGGCTTTGAGCTTCTTTATTTCTGATTGTGACAACTCCTGCCCGTCAGTGCCAACGACCAATGTTGAAGGTGGGATGTTCAGTTGGAACAAATCGGATTTGAGGTCAGACGTCGGCTTTTGAGATTTCAGCACAATTAAATTCGTATTTGCCAGAGCGTCTTGAGTTTCGACTCTGTCGATCTGATAGGATTTTAGGTCTATCCATAGGCGCAGTCGTTTTATGTTGGGATCTTCTTTTTTCGGGATAAGTTTTAGTGCAGCTGTCGCCAAGCTCGATTGAGTAGGATCCAAACTGACCTCAAAATGTTTTTGCAGCCCGCTGACGCCGTCAAAAAAAGTTTGGGCCAACGGCGAGCTAAAAAAGGTGTTGGAATCAAAGAGCGAAATTTGGCGTTCAGATGGCACATAAAGCCATGCCAGGCCGTCATTGGCTACAAAGATCTGAGGCTCGGGACTTTTGTATTCCCACCGCATCTGTCTGGGTTTTTGATAGTAGAGTATCCCAGATGCTTCAGTTGTGATGGTGTTGGTTGCTGCAGAGGTGGTAAGCTGCAAAAAATCAGCGGTAAAGGCCTTGAGTTCCTGATAGTGAGATTCGGTCCTTTTGAGTATTTCCCTCATTGACAGGACCGAATCGGCACATGCCGTTCGTTCATGAGGTAGTGCAAACATACAGGTCAAAAATGCCGTCAATATCCAGAATGCAATTTGCTTTTTCATCTTTAATCTACTCGCCATAGTTAATATTACCTAAATTCAGAGATTACCCGTGCACTGTCATTCCGAGGAGTCACGCTGTCAGCGTGACGACGAGGAATCTTAATTGATGGTTATACCCAATAGATTCCTCGCTACCGCTCGGAATGACAGATGGCGCATGCATGAGTAGCTGTTCATCCATGGAATCGCTAAAATTAGGAATCAGGAAGTTCTGCCGGTCAAGACTTCTCGAGGCTTGACGCCATCGGACGGTCCAACAATGCCTTGCTGCTCCATTATCTCGATCATACGGGCAGCTCGGTTGTAGCCCACACGGAGCCTCCTTTGCAGCATGGATATTGAAGCCTGACGGGTTTCAAGTACCAGGTGGACCGCTTCATCGTATTTTTCATCCAGATCGTCCTCGTTCAATTCATCTATCGAGGATTGTTCCTTGAAGTTCACCCTGTCACGCAAAGGATCCTCTTTAATCTGCTGGGCCTGCCAGAATTTTGTAAGACGCTGGACTTCGGCTTCGGAAACAAATGCTCCGTGAATGCGCTGCAGCTTGGCGGTGCCTGGTGGCAGGAACAGCATATCACCCGAGCCCAGCAAACTTTCAGCACCAGAGTTATCCAGGATGGTTCTCGAATCGATGCGCGAGGAAACCTGGAAAGAAATTCTAGTTGGAACGTTGGCTTTAATGGTCCCGGTCAGGACGTCAACAGACGGACGCTGTGTCGCGAGAATCAGGTGGATTCCAGCTGCTCGTGCCATTTGAGCAAGCCGAATGATCGATTCCTCGACTTCCCGGGAAGCTACCATCATAAGGTCTGCCAACTCGTCTATAACAATTACGGTGTATGGAAGATGATGATGCTCCAGACCGTTATCCTGATCATCGGCTTTCTCGCTTTCCTTTGGAGCCTTATCGTTTTCTTTGGCAAAAACTTTGTTGTAGCTTTCGATGTTGCGCACATTTTTATCTGCAAGCAGCTTGTAGCGGAGCTCCATCTCCTGAACTGCCCAACGCAGCGCTTTTGTGGCCAATTTAGCATCGGTTACGACCGGGTGGATGAGGTGCGGGATGCCTTCATAGCTATTGAGTTCAATGCGCTTGGGATCGATAAGCAGCAGCCGCACGTCGTCGGGCGTATTGCGGTAAAGCAGGCTGCTCAGTATGGTGTTGATGCCGACACTCTTGCCCGTCCCGGTTGCCCCGGCGATGAGTAAATGAGGCATTTTGGCTAAATTGGCTGCTACCGGTTGGCCCGTGGTATCCTGCCCCAAGGCCATAGTTAGAGGAGCCGTGGAGGAGGAGAACACTTCTGACTCAAGAACCGCACGAATCGAGACCAATTCCCTCCGCTGGTTGGGGAGCTCAATGCCTATAGCTGCCTTACCCGGAATAGGCGCCACTACTCGGATACTAATCGCCTTGAGTGCCATGGAAAGGTCGTCGGACAGGCCTACGATTCGGCTGATTTTAATTCCCGGCGCCGGGGTGTATTCGTACATGGTGATTACGGGTCCGGGGCGAATTCCGGTGACTCTTCCTTGAACACCGAAATCTGCCAGTTTCTGCTCCAAAATTCGGGAGTTTTCTTCAAGCTTCTTCCAGTCAGGCTTTTGATTTTCAATTTGATATGTATCCAAGAGGTCTAACGGGGGCAACGAATAATGTCCGGTTTCTTTTGCCTTCGGAGCCAAAACGGCCCCTTTCTCGACTTTCTTGGGAGAACGTAGAACGGGCGCATGAACCACTTCGGCAGGAGGAGATTCTTGCTTTACATGGGTAAGCCTCTTCAAAGTCGGGGAAGTTGTCATTGGCGCTTCGGCTTTCCAGGAATTTGCGCGCAGCAGAAGCTTTTGAGCAGCTTGGGCAAGGCTGCGCTTGATACCAAGCAGACCTTTAGTTACCCAGTTCAAAGCCGCCTGCAGAGAAAATGGGGTTGCCAGGAGCAGGGATATGAGGAAAGCTCCAAGAAGAAGAACATGGGCGCCCACCTCGTGGAGTTTTGAGACCATGAATTTGGAGATCAAAAATCCGATCTGACCTCCTGTCAGGATTTCTTGGTCGAAAATGTGAGTTCTTGGATAGTGCAGTGATGCCAGAGAGACACCGCTAAGAATCAGAAGCACGGCGCCTAGTAATTGCAAACGCCCGTAGTTTGGCGCTGTATATCCTCGAAATAACGACCAGCTGAAGCAAAAACCGACGAGCGGTACTCCGTAGGCGCCAATACCCAACAAGAAGTATAGGAACCACGCCAGGTTGGCTCCCGGGAAACCGACCCAATTTGCGGTAGGTTGCTGCGTGGTAGATGCGTTGAAAAGGGTTAGATCCGAAGAATTAAAAGAGAGCAGACTGAAGAAGACCAGCAATGTGGGTATCAACACACAAACGGCCCATATCTCGTGCTTCTTCTGGTCCACCGAAAAACTCCTCCTGTTCCAATATTTCTAATTACGGCCTAGATGTTCAAGATTTAACTTTTCCAGTAGCGCAGCCCTTTGAGGCTCCTTGCCGAGACAGAGCTAAAGCCCTGCGTTACCTATTCCAGGGTATGCTCCTAGTACTACAACGAGAGAGCGAGACTCTTTGTCCCTCGTCATTCTGAGCAGAGCGAGGAATCTTCAAGGCTGTCGATACTCACCTGAGGTTTCTCGCTTCGTTCGAAATGACAAAAAAGCGTTCTCGCACATCCTACTAGACGTCGATCACAATCGGATAGATAAATGGACGACGCTCGAGGACTCTGTTGAAGAAACGTTTTAGCTCACGTCGAATATCGGTTTGGAGGTCCGCAGGATCTAATTCAAAATCTTGCTCGAGCAGCTTGTCAAAAACCTCCAACACAATACACTTTGCTTCATCGAGGATTTCCGGCTTGATATCTTCAAGGATGAATCCTCTACTGAAGATGTCGGGCCCGCTCAGGATCTCTTTTGTTTCTTTGTCGATCACCAGGGAGGTAACAACCAAACCGTCCTCGGCAAGATGCTTCCGGTCCCGCAGAACCAAACCGCCAACGTCGCCGACCCCTTTCCCATCTACAAAGACTCGGCCTGTTTCTACTCTCTCTTCAATCGTAACGCCGGTGTCCGAAAACGTCACAACATCACCGTTTACCGGCAGCAAGCAGTTTGCGGGAGGTATTCCCATAGTTATCGCCAGTTGCCGGTGCTTGACCAGATGGCGATACTCTCCATGAACAGGAATGAAGTAACGGGGACGAACAACATTGATCATCGCTTTGAGTTCCTCGCGATAGGCATGTCCTGAGACATGAATATCACGAACCTGTTCGTGGATGACTTCAGCTCCCAGGCGGTACAAATGATTTATTATTTTTTGGATGGTTCTCTCATTTCCGGGAATAAATTTGGAAGAGAGAATAATGGCATCGCCCGGCTTAACCTTAAGTTTTCGATGGTCGTTGAAGGCCATGCGAGTGAGGGCGCTCATTGGCTCGCCTTGACTGCCCGTAGTGAGCATCAAAACCTGGGAATCCGGGAGTCGAGGGAGATCCTGAAAACTAATTTCTTCCTCGGCTGGGAAATCCAGATAACCCAGTTCCCTGGCTATACGAACATTGATGAGCATGGATTTCCCGTTTAGAAGCACCTTGCGGTCGAATTTTCTGGCCAGTTGGATGACCTGCTGAATGCGATGCAGATTGCTTGCGAAAACTGCAACGATTATGCGGCCGGAGCGCTCCTGAAAAATCTGTCTCAAGGTGTTTCCAACATCCTTTTCAGAAACTGTATAACCTTCTCTTTCGACATTGGTCGAGTCCGAAAAGAGTGCCAACACACCCTCTTCGCCGTAGGCACCGAACCTGGCCATATCAAGCTGTTTGCCATCGACGGGTGTGTGATCGATCTTGAAGTCTCCCGAATGAACTAGAATTCCAATAGGCGTGCGGACGGCAAGCCCGACACAGTCAGGGATGCTGTGGCAGATCTGGATAAACTCTATTTTATATACTCCAACGGTAATGCTTTGCCTTGCTGCAATCTGGATCAATTGAGATCGTTCTAAGAGACCGTGCTCTTTGAGTTTCTCTCGAATCAAAGCTACCGTGAGTGAAGTGGCATAAATCGGGACACTAAATTCTCGCAAGAAAAAAGGGATTGCTCCAATGTGATCTTCGTGACCATGGGTAACAATGAGTGCTCTCAGACGATGACGATTGTTTCGCAAATATGTGAAGTCCGGGATGACAATGTCAATGCCCAGCATATCATCTTCAGGAAACATCAAGCCTGCATCGACCACGATGATATCTTCGCCGCACTCGATGGCCATCATATTGAGTCCGATTTCTCCCAGCCCGCCAAGGGGGATAACCTTCACATGAGAATGTAAAATCATACTGTCCTGCATACTTGAATAAACCCCTCCCTTTATTGTCGGAACTCAAATAAATCTAGAGTTTGTCGTTTGGTAGTAGACCGCCTTCGCTTCGAGTAAGATTTGCACGGATGCCGTTTCGCACAGCTGTAATCAACTCGTCACGGTGCTTGGTATCAAGGCCGGATGTAGGGATCGGTTTACCGATGGTCATATGAATAGTACCCGGCTGAATTTTCCAGTCACCTCTCTTGGAAAGGATATGGTGCGAACCACTGATGCTGATAGGAACTATAGGTTGTTGCGATTGGATGGCAAGGATGAAACCGCCCTTTTTAAAGGCCTGCAACACTCCGTCGGTACTGCGGGTTCCTTCAGGAAAAATAACAACGGAGGTTCCATTCTTAACTCGATTGGCTGCCTCATTTATGCTTTCGAATGCTTTTCGGCGATCGTTGCGGTTGATGGGTATATACCCAATGGAAGCCATGGCTTGACCCAAAACAGGGATCTTGAATAATTCCTGTTTGGCCAGCCAACGGAATTGCACTGGCAACCTCCCAAGGATTGCGAAAATATCGAACCAGCTCTGATGATTTGCAGCGTACACGTATGAATCTCTTGAATCGATATTTTCAAGCCCTGAGATCTCGACGCTTACTCCCGCTGTCCAGAGGTTTACGTTGCCCCATAGTCTTCCCACCAAGTGGGCAAGCCCTTCTTTTTTGCTGATGTAGGCAACTATAACCGCCGATGTCCCCAGAAAAAGAGTGGACAAGAAAAGGCAGACGTAAAAGATAAGCGACCGAAATAGTTTCATAGTTTACCTTGCCATTGGCTTTCTGTAGCTCATATGGTCGGAGCATGCGAGCGAGTTACTTTGCGAGCTCCTACCCATTCGCGGGAACTTCTTTTTCCAAATTATGATAAAAAAACAATAACTTGCTACTAGCCACTCAAATGTAAACTTTTTCATAAAGTGAGTCAACCAAGCATTTCAGTTCAATTTAAAAGAGCTTGTTGCATTCCATAAACCTATGCTGTAGGAAAGAAATATGGTAATTTAAACTTTTATCAAACCTTTAAGTCACTGCAGAGTAGGGGGAGACATGGCACGAGGCACAGTGAACAAAGTAATTCTTATCGGGCGCCTGGGGGCCGACCCGGAAGTGCGGTACACGGCCAATGGCACAGCTGTTACCCAGTTAAGTTTAGCCACTAACGAACGGGTTCCGGCTGGAGAGGGGAACTGGGAAGAGCGAACCGAATGGCACCGGGTGGTAGCTTTTGGAAAGACGGCTGAAAACTGCGGCAACTACCTGAGCAAGGGCAGTCCGATCTATGTAGAAGGCAGGCTACAGACTCGCCAATGGGAGGATGCTCAAGGTGTCAAGCGATATACCACAGAGATCGTTGCTCGTGAAATCCAATTTCTGGCGGGCGGAGGAGACCGATCACAGCAAGCCCAGAGCAATCAATATGAAATGAGAGCCGAAGGGAAAAGCCCGAGCACGCCGGGCCGATCAGCAACGGAAGATCTTCCTCCTCAGTCCCCCAATGCTCCGGAAGAGGATATTCCATTTTGATGGGTAGCTTTCTTAGGCAAATATCAAAGGCGGGTTGCGAAAGCTAACAACCCGCCCTTAAAAGCAATTCGTTCACCGCCACCGGAGTTACTTCTCTTCGGCCCCTTTGTTGTTTTCTAACTTTTCAACGTCTTCCGAAGACTCCAGGGGGTCGTTGGTTGCCTTCTTAAAATTGCGGATGCCTTTTCCCAAACCGGCCCCAATTTCAGGCAGCTTGCCGGCTCCGAAAATAATGAGAACGATTACCAAAATTACCAATAGTTCTGGCATGCCAATTCCGCCGATCATACTGATGCTCCTTTAGAAAGCCTGCCGGCTATTTTTTCATCAGATCTTCAACTTCCTCTAAAAGTTGAAGAAATTCTTTTGATTTTCTATACTCATCAAGAATTTTTTGGTGTTCAAGCCATATTTCCCAGACTTTCATCCAGGTTTTGTTATGCCAATAGTATTTGGGAGTTTTCTGATTGCCTTCAGTCCTTTCCCGATATTCTTCATACTCCTCCTGGCAGTTGATGCAAAACGGGTATGGAGAGACGTATCGCGTGGTTTCCTGTTTTTCCGATTCAAGTTGGACGCCGCATTTGGCACACTTCAGCATACAACGCGTGCATTGGAAGATTTTTCTGAGAGCTTCGATCTTACGCTGGCGTAGGCTGGTGTCCTGTAATGCCCTCAGACCCTGCGCTTTTTTCCCGAATTCTATGACATCTGCCATCAGAGTTTCCGCCTATTTTTTTGAATGTTCGCTTTTCTTCTTAACATTCGCAAATACCTCCGTCAAGGCGGATGAGTGAGGCCTGTTTCCATCTGTGAGGTTAAAGAGCTGTTGAGTGTGATCGACGAAGAGCTGCTTGCTGTCTCTACTTGCTTTCTTTTTGAGAAACAAGATGGGGTCATGAAGCAGCTTGCTTACGATTGATGATGTGAGCACTTCAATGGCTTGGCGTTCCTTGTCTGCCAAGCTGGGAAGCTGAGCCAATGTTTTGCGAATTTCGTTCTGACGAATGGTTTCGGCTTTTTCGCGGAGGGCGATAATGGTTGGAACAACATCCAGGGTGCGCAGCCAGTCCTGGAATTTGAGGGTTTCCTCTGAAATTATATGTTCGGCTCGTTCAGCCTCCTTCTGACGTTCCGTTCGGTTGAGTTCCACCACCCCCTGCAGGTCATCGATGTCATAGAGGTACACATTGTCGATTTCGTTCACTTGCTGTTCGATATCTCGCGGAACTGCGATGTCTATGAAAAATAACGGCTTATTGCGGCGCTGACGCATTCTGGACTTGATATCCTGATATCTTATGAGAGGAATCGGCGACCCCGTGGAAGTGAGCACTATGTCCATGTCTTTGAATACATCCAATATGTGGTCATAGGGGACTGTTTCGGCTCTGAATCTTTGCGACAACTCAACGGCTCGTTCAAGTGTTCTGTTGGCCACGGCCATATGACGAACCCCTTGGGCCAGAAAATGTTCCGCCGCCAATTCCGCCATTTCGCCTGCACCAATGACCAGCACCTTTTTATCTTCGAGTTCACCGAAGATCTTTCGAGCCAGCTCTACCGCAGCATAACTTACAGATACAGCGTAAGAGCCGATCAGCGTATCCGTGCGAACTCGTTTGGCAACTGAAAATGCTTTGTGCAATAGACGATTCAAAACAACCCGGACGGTTCGATAGGTGAGTGCTTCCCTGTAAGCTGATTTTATCTGTCCAAGTATTTGAGGTTCTCCGACGACCATGGAGTCCAAACTCGCGCTGACTCTGAAAAGGTGCCTGACTGCCTCTTGGTCTCGATGTATATAGAAGCTGGCCTCGAGCTCCGCAGCAGAGATTGTCGGGCTCCCCAAATGAGTTCGAAGGAGAGCCTTAACTTCCTGGGTGGCTTGGTCTAGAGACAAACAGGTGAACAAAATTTCTACTCGATTGCACGTCGACAGGAAAAAAAGTTCTTCAACGTGCTTCAGATATGGAAAGAGCTGCAAGGGATTTGCCTGGTTGGCGCAAGATACCGCAAGCTGTTCGCGAAGTTCAACAGGTGCAGTCTTATGGTTCATTCCCAGAAGTACGATATGGCCCATACGTGAGTTCACCTGACAAAAACAGTGTGGTGGCCTTGAAAAAACAGATTGACACCCAAAAAAGTCACTAATACCGCAGAAAATCCAAAGATAGCCAACCAGGCGGCCCTCCGTCCACGCCATCCCACGGCTAATCGTTCATGTAATAGGATGGCGTATATAAGCCAGGTGATCAAAGCAAAAATCTCTTTGGGATCCCAATTCCAAGGAGAGCGCCAGACAGTGCCGGCATATGCGAATCCGGCTACAAGGCCGACTGTCATGAGGGGAAATCCTACTATCAGACAGAAATAATTTATCTTGTCAAGGCGTTCCAGGGATGGAAGTCGTGGGTAGAGAAACCCGAAATTCTTGCGCTTGATATGCCTCTCCTGCAACAGGTACATGATGCCTGCGCTGAAGGCAAGGGCGAAGAGCGCATTGGCCAAAAACAAGGTAACCACGTGAAGCACCATCCATATGCTTTGAAAAATGGTAGTGGTGGGGACTATCTTTTCCGGCAGTAGAGACGAGGTCAGCATGAAAACTACTGCGAGAGGCGACACGAAGGAACCGAGTATTCGAAGATTGATATGAATTTGGACAACGAGATAAGTGATTACCAGGATCCACGCGAAGAAAGCCAGAGCTTCATGACTGTTGGTAACGGCCAAGTGTCCGACAGTGTAAGACTGTGCGATGATAGCCACCGTCTGCGATACGGCCCCTACAATTAGAGCTCCCAGGGCGGCTCGATGAATCGATTCCCAATCGCGGAACAGGTAAATGAGATAGCCGACGGCGCCGACACAGTAACAAACGGTAGCGACCACAGAGAAAACAGTTACCATATTTGTCCCAAAACCCGTTCCAATTCTTGTCTGCTTAGCCATGGCCGGCAGATTTCGTGAATAGTTTCCAAGATTTGACCCTGTTGTTTTGCTGCAATCCATTGGGCGAGAGGAAGCTCCGCGATTTCCCTGAAGATGCCCTGATTTTCGAATGTGGATAGATCCTTGGACTGAATAGCATAGCGAAGCAATCCAAGCATTTTCAGGAGTGATGCCCATTCCGGGCCGAATTCCCGGCTAATTTTGTCGCGAATCTTGCTCGCCAGAGCAGGACTTAAACCCGAAGTACTGACGGCGACACTCAATGGACCTTGCCGCATAATAGCGGGCACAAAAAAAGATCCCAGCTCCGGCTCCGTGGCCATATTGCACCAAATTCTTCTTTTCCTGGCATGGTCGGCAATCGCGCGGTTAAGGTCCAGATTGCTGGTCGCTGCAAATACAAGGTCTACATGATCCAAATGTTCTTCCTGATACTTTTCATCCACGAATTGCAATCTGCCATGCTCGCATTGAGCCCGAAGCCAAATAGACAGCTCCTGCGCTATTACTCTAACATCGGCTGCATATCGAAGAAGGCCTCTGATTTTCCTCTCGGCTACCGTGCCTCCACCCACTACCAAACATACTTTCCCAGTCAAGGACACAAATATGGGGTAGTAAGAGCTGCCGGGTGATGTTTTCATTTCAGTTTTCATTGCAAAACCATTCTAATGATGATCGCCTGTGATAGCTGAATTATCAAGAATAATTAAGTGGTAATGTAACATGAACTGCATAGTCAAACAAGCAGGCGGCATTCATAATAGCTTGTACTCTAAAATGGAGCTTCTCTCGGCCAAAGCGGAGGGAGATAACGGTGGGCTCAGACTCTTCGACAGATCACATAATCTGCGATGTCTTCGAGGAGCCGTCGAGTCGGGTGGGATGGAAATATATTAATGGCTTCCTTGGCTTGGTGGACATGTTGAGCGGCAAGTCGCTGCGTATATTCAATCCCGCCTGAACGGGCTACAATATCTCTGACCTCATGAAACTCCTCGGGCAGGATTTCATCGGCGCTGAAGATTTTGCGCAGCCTTTTTTTTTCGTTTTTACCCTGGTGTCGAAAAGCGTAAATGAGCGGCAAAGTGGCTTTACCTTCCTGGATATCATTTCCCACAGGTTTGCCAAGCTCCTCGACGTCTCCTGTATAATCGAGAGTGTCGTCGATCAACTGAAACGCGATTCCCAAGCTGTGGCCGTAGGTTCTGAGAGCTTCTTGCTGAGCTGTCTCGCCACCGCCATATATAGCTCCTATATGACAGGCCGCGCTGATCAGAACGGCAGTCTTTCGAGTAATAACCTGCAAGTACTCCTGCTCGTCGATCTCTAAGTTGTCTGCATGAATCAATTGCAAAACTTCACCTTCAGCCATTTTTGTGGTGGCGTCGGACAGTACCTCTAATATCCTGATTTCGGAATATTCAACGGCCATCAGGATCGACTTCGAATACAAGAAATCGCCCACCAGAACGACTGCCGGATTTCCCCAAATGGTTTTTGCCGCGGGTTGGTTACGACGAAACTCAGCATGGTCTACCACATCATCATGCAATAGACTGGCTGCATGAACGAATTCAAAAACAACAGCCAGGGGAGTATCGTTATTTCCTTGGTACCCGCAGAGGCGAGCCGATAAAATCATGAGTAAGGGCCTGAGCCTTTTTCCGCCACTTCCCAAGATGTATTGCCCTACTTTAGAAATCAGGGGCACGCTGCTAGTCAATTGACCCTTGATTTCGGACTCGATTCGCTCCAGATCAGGTTTAATTTGAACATAGATCCGCTCTTTAATCGCATCAGCTTCTGACTGGAAAAGGCTGCAGGGAGCAAGGGATTCTAGCGCTGAGGTGCTGAGTTTATTCATCCATTCAAGCTTTTTAGTGGGTGTCTTTGGAATTCACAAATAGTGACGTGGTCACTGCAACTTCTAAACAACCGATTCATAGCCAAAATCTCATTATATGTCAAAATGTTTCGCCTCATCGGCTTTGAAAAGCTTAAACGCCTGCAAAACAATCAGTGTAGTCAGATTCCGGAAGCAATTCAGCCTCAACGTCATAATCATGAGCGCACGTCACGCGCGCCAGTGAGATCGAGCCCGTTTGCCCTGCCCCTTTTGTTATAATTACGGAACCATCCACCTCCGGTGCTTGGCTTGCGAGTCGACCGGTAAGGAGAAGCTCCGTATCAGGGTGAAATCCCTCCACTAACACGGGCAATACCCGGCCAACCAAGCGTTTGAGGCGACGGTGGGAAATGCCTTTCTGAAGGTCAAGCAACATGTGGCGTCTTTCCTCCTTGACTTGAGGATCAATCTGGAAAGGTAGTCGGGCTGCGAAAGTGCCTTCTTCCGGTGAGAAACAGAAAACTCCCAAATGATCGAATTCGATAGCTTCCGCAAAACGTAACAGCTGCTTAAAGTCAGACTCAGTTTCTCCCGGGAATCCAACCATCAGAGAAGTTCGCAGGGAAATATCCGGGACTTCGGACCTGATCATATCTATCAAAGCCAGCATATCGGTTGCCTCACTAGTTCGCCGCATTTTCCGCAGAATGTGCGGAACACAATGCTGCAGTGGTATGTCCAAATAATGCACTATTCTCTTGGATTGCGCGATAATCTTCAGTAACTCCCGGCTCATGCGGTCAGGATAAGCGTAAAGCAAGCGAATCCACTCGAGTTCAGGCAATTCATCCAGCGACTCGAGCAGATCCGCTAGAGCCCAACGCACTCCGCGATCACTGCCAAAAGCAGTACTGTCTTGGGCAATCAGGTTTATTTCCTTGACCCCTTCCGAAGCTAACCGCTGGGCTTCTTGGAAGACATCCTCAACGGTGCGGCTTCTATAGGCCCCTCTCAGTTGCGGGATTTTACAAAAAGTACAGCGATTGCTGCATCCTTCGGCGATTTTGATGTATGCTGAGTACTGTCCAGTCGAGCGCAAGCGCGGCGTTTCGCTGGTAGGGAGTGCTTTGGGGGCAGCAATCCATAGTCTTCCAGCACGACCCTTGTTGCGCTCTTGGATTATACTTCCGAGTTCAAGGAAGTGCGATGTGCCCAGGAAAAAATCCACCTCAGGTAAGAGATCCAGCAACTTTCTACCGTAACGCTGGACTAGGCATCCAACAACGATTAAGTCACGGCATGCCCCACTGGATTTAAAGGCTGCCAACTGAAGAATGGATTGAATTCCCTCCTCTACAGCGCTCTGGAGAAACCCACACGTGTTGACGATTATGAGTGAAGCCCGAGAGGGATCTGATGTTAGGTGGTATCCACAATCTATCAGTTGAGGCGCGAGTGTTTCGCTATCCACGAGATTTTTTGCACACCCCAGAGTAATAATTGCGGCAAGGTTTTCTTTTGAGTTCAATTCAGCCTTCTCTTATTGCAGGTTGGTAGGCGCCATGGTGAAATCAGGTCAACTTTAATGAAGGCGCAATCCTCACATAACACTACCGAGAGGAGCTCGGAAAGGGGGAAAATGTGGTGAGATGGCATCTAAGCAAATCTACAGCTCTTAAGAAAATGATTTTGGGGTAATGACGGCTGCAACCCTGCTTACATGACCAAAAAATCTCGCCTCAAAGCTGGAACCTAAAACTTAAAATTTATAGGGTTTGATCCAAAAGATAAAGCAGGCAAAAATCATGGCAATGGGGTGGAAACTATGAAAGTTAATGGATATAATTAATAACTTAGACGCAGTTTATGCTGCCCGGACAGTGCTTCGGCAAGAGTTAAAGCGACTTATGAGGAGAACCCGGATATGGCAAGGGAAAAGGCTCATTGTACACATTCAGCACTATTACAGTTTGGCGACAAGAATACGCCGAATCCCATGATGTGTAAAGAGGGGAGGGGAGAACGAAACTTTGCTTGTTTACACTACGACATTTGTTTAGAAAAGGCCGCCAAAGGGATGTGGAGCGGCTTTACGTGTAAAGAATGCAGCCATTTCTACCAGAAGGATGAAGAAGCTTGATCTCTCCGGCACACTACTGGTTTTGATAGGGTAGAAATAAATAAAAAATAACCCGCCCTATGGGAGCGGGTTATTGGGTTCTCAGAGCTAATCGCCGTTTTGCAAGGATCTCATTCTTCAGGTGAAGCGTTCGCTTCCGGTGATTGTGGTTCAGCGGGTTTCTTCTCGTCTGGCGATTGGTCAGCTTTCACGCTAAGGGTTTTCTCCACCTCGGTCTTAGGTGCCTGTTTTACCTTTTTGGGAGCGGCTTGTAATTCGGTTGTGAGTTCCAGGATGCACATGGGCGATGCATCCCCCCGCCGGAAGCCGACTTTGACCATCCGCGTATAGCCGCCCGATCTGTTTTGATAACGTGGTCCAAGTTCCTCAAACACTTTGTGCACGACCTGCTTTTCGCGGATAACCGCAAGCGCCTGGCGGCGGGCATGCAGATCTCCACGTTTACCAAGGGTGATCATCCAGTCGGCCCATCGACGCAGCTCTTTGGCTTTTGGAACGGTTGTAAAAATTCGCTCATGTTGCAGCAAGGAAGTCACCATATTGCGGAACATAGCCACCCGATGGCTAGTCGAGCGATTCAATTTTCTGCCGGATTTTCCATGGCGCATGGTTATTCCTGTTCCTTTCTTCGTTCTTCAATCTCATCGCGGCTTGGGAAATCTTCTACTTTCATTCCCAGCGAGAGCCCCATCTCCGCGAGAATTTCCTTGATTTCATTCAGGGACTTGCGGCCAAAGTTCTTTGTCTTCAGCATCTCAGCTTCAGTTCTTTGGACGAGTTCGCCAATATAGCGAATATCGGCGTTCTTGAGGCAGTTGGCCGATCTTACCGATAATTCAAGTTCATCGACGCTACGAAAAAGATTTTCGTTGAACGCTGGTTCTTCCCGGATCTCTTCTTCGGAAAGCTCAACTTCTTCTTCAAAATTTATAAAGATTGTGAGTTGATCCTTCAAAATTTTAGCTGCATAGGCAAGGGCGTCTTCCGGCTTAAGGCTCCCGTCCGTCCAAATTTCCATAGTCAGTTTGTCGTAATCTGTTATTTGTCCTACACGAGCCTGCGTGACGTTGTAGTTGACTTTACGGATGGGGGAAAAGATCGCGTCGATCGGTACCGTACCAATGGGCTGATTCTCATCGAAATTTCGGTCTGCCGGAACATAGCCTTTGCCGTGTTTTATGGTAAGCTCCATGCGCAGATTAGCATCTTTTGCCAAGGTGCAGATGTGTTGATCAGGATTCAGTACATCGACATGACCATCGCTCTTGATATCTCGTGCAGCGACTTCACCAGCCCCCTGCTTCTCTATGGTGAGCTGCCGAGGCTCCTCTCCGCCATGCATTTTGAGGCGAACTTCCTTCAAGTTCAAAATGATGTCGGTAACATCCTCCAATACGCCGGGGACGGTTGAAAACTCGTGCAACACCCCATCAATCTTTACGTGGGTAATGGCAGAACCCTGCAAGGAAGATAACAGTACTCTCCGCAAAGAGTTGCCTAGAGTAATCCCGAAGCCGCGTTCCAACGGTTCACAGACAAATTTACCGTAAAGGTCGGGTCGGCCTTTGTTTTCGATTTCTAAGCGCTTAGGCTTAATCAGTTCGCGCCAGTTCTTCTGCATATTTTTCCCTCATCAAGAGATGTGTCGTCTAGAATGCCTCTCTCTCGATGCAATTCTAGATCCTACTTGGAGTAGAATTCGACAACCAGTTGTTCCTGTACCGGCAGGTTCATCTCTTCGCGGGTAGGAATTGTCTTAAAGACTCCTTCGTACTTTGCCTTGTCGAGCTCCAGCCAGGCAGGAACACCGCGCCGAGGCATAGCCTCAAGAGCATCATTGACAGACGCCAATTGGCGACTGTTTTCTCGGACTGATACGACATCTCCGGGGCGAAGCAAGAAAGAAGGAATATTGACCTTTTTGCCGTTGACCATAAAATGGTTGTGCCGAACAAGCTGTCGAGCTTGCGAACGAGAGTTGGAGAATCCTAAACGATAAACTGTGTTATCCAGGCGACGCTCTAAAACGATTAGAAAGTTGGTGCCGGTAACGCCTTTTTGCCGGTCTGCTTCCTTAAAATAGGTTTTGAATTGCTTCTCGACAAGTCCGTACATTCGTTTGATCTTTTGCTTTTCTCTAAGCTGCAACCCGTAGTCAGAGAATTTGCTGCGCCTCTGGCCATGCTGCCCGGGTGGATAGTTGCGTCGTTCGACAGCACACTTGTCCGAATAACAGCGGTCACCTTTCAGATAAAGCTTCATGGTCTCGCGTCTGCAAAGCCGGCATACTGAACCCGTATATCGCGCCAAGATTAGTTCCTCCTATAGTTTAGTTTCCCGTTGAGACAATGGTCACACGCGCCGTCTTTTGGGGGGGCGACATCCATTGTGGGGAATAGGCGTAACATCCTTAATGATTGTAATGTTGAAACCGGCTGCCTGAAGTGCCCGCAAAGCTGCTTCCCGCCCTGAACCGGGACCTTTCACGTAGACTTCAATATTTTGCAAACCATGTTCCATTGCTTTTTTTGCCGCATTCTCCGCAGCCACCTGGGCGGCAAAAGGCGTGCTTTTCCGGGACCCTTTGAAACCGTGACTGCCGGCGCTCGACCATGCAATTGCGTTACCGCTGGTGTCCGTAATGGTTACTATGGTGTTGTTGAAGGTAGATCTGATGTGAGCGATCCCATTCAAAATATTCTTGCGCTCCTTCTTTTTCCTAGACGCGCTTCTATCCCTTGCCATGACTCCTCCCGGTTACTTTTTGCGCTTGCCGATGACGGACCTGCGAGGTCCCTTACGAGTGCGGGCGTTGGTGTGTGTGCGTTGTCCGCGAACAGGCAGACCCCTGCGATGGCGCAGCCCACGGTAGCATCCGAGATCCATCAAGCGCTTGATGTTCATGGAAATTTCGGTGCGCAGATCGCCTTCGACTTTATAATGGGAGTCGATGACTTGTCTGATGGCGTTGATCTGGGATTCCGTGAGAGCATCGCTCTTGGTATCAAAGTCGATACTCGCCTGTTGCAGAATCTTCTGAGACGTCGTCCGGCCGATACCGTAAATATAGGTCAGAGCGATCTCTATGCGTTTATTCTTAGGTAAGTCAATGCCTGCGATGCGTGCCAAACCCTATTCCTCCCGTTAGCCTTGTTTTTGCTTGTGTCTTGGGTTTTCACAAATGACGCGGACCGTTCCATGACGGCGTATGATTTTACACTTTCGACAGATGCGTTTAACTGATGCTCGCACTTTCATGCCATCTTCTCCCTCTACATATCCAGGCTGAAAGATTAGGACTTCGATCGGTAAGTGATGCGGCCACGGCTCAGGTCGTAGGGTGAAAGCTCTACCGTGACCTTGTCGCCGGGTAGAATACGGATGAAATGCATCCGCATCTTGCCCGAAATATGAGCCAGGACCCGATGGCCGTTCGGCAATTCTACGCGAAACATGGCATTAGGAAGGGTTTCAACCACAGTACCTTCCACTTCTATGGTATCTTCTTTAGCCATGTAAAATTTCTCTCCTTATACAGCCCCAGGGGGGCAACAAATTTGGAACTTTAAATAATACTATTTTATCTTTACTTGGTAAAGATAAAAATTTCTTATGCCCTCGACAATATATCCGGTCCATTGTCGGTCACCGCCACCGTATGCTCGAAATGAGCTGAAAGCCGCCGATCCAGAGTGACCGCTGTCCACTGATCTGCCAAAATCTCGATATCCGGGTCGCCCTGATTGATCATGGGTTCGATGGCAAAAACCATACCGGGCTTTAGTTTGACCCCCTTTCCTGGAGGTCCGAAATTTGGAATTTGAGGGCTTTCATGCAGGTGTTTACCAATGCCATGACCTACAAATTCTCTTACGACCGAAAAGCCATTGGCTTCGACGTATTCTTGAATCGCGCTAGAGATATCCGATAGGCGATGGCCGACCACAACGTGCTTTATCCCTTCGTAGAGTGCATTTTCAGTGACTTGGCAGAGCTTTTCGGCCTCCCGGCTGATCTCCCCAACTGGAACGGTTACGGCCGCATCGCCGTAATAGCCATCCACCACCACGCCAAAATCAAGGCTTATAATGTCGCCCTCCCTAAGGCGGCGGTGTTTGGACGGCATTCCGTGTACTACCTCTTCATTAACAGAAGCACAGAGCGCATAGGGAAATCCTTGATAGCCCTTGAAGGCCGGTTTTGCATGATATTTCTTCGCAAGTCCCTCGCTGAGCACATCCAGGTCCAAGGTGCTGATATCGGGCTGAATGTGCTCTTTCAGACTTTGCAGTATTTCAGCTACGATCAGACAAGATCTTCTTATCTTCTCGATTTCCAGCGGAGACTTGAGGATGATCAACGCATGGCCCTCTAGCCCAAAACAGATGTGATGCGCCCAAATATCACTTCCATGTCGCCGACGCCATTGATACGACGAAGCTTGCCCTGTTTATCGTAATGGTCAATGAGAGGCTCGGTTTGATTCGCATACACTTCAAGTCTTGATTTTACTGTGGTTTCGTTGTCATCATCGCGCTGATAGAGTTCGCCCCCGCATTTATCGCAAACGCCTTCCTTTTTGGGCGGGTCAAACATTACGTGATAGCCGGCACCACAATCGCGGCATGTGCGACGACCGGTTAACCTTGCCACCAACTCATCATTCGGCACCTCAATGCAGACCACGGCATCGATCTTCTGACCAAGTTCGGTTAGCATTTTATCCAGCGCCTCGGCCTGGCTGACGTTTCTGGGAAACCCGTCCAGCATATAGCCTTTTGCGCAGTCTTTCTGCTGGATGCGTTCTTTAACTAAACCAATCACAACGGTGTCAGGCACTAACGCGCCCTTGTCCATGTATTTCTTTGCTTCAAGCCCCAGGGGAGTTCCTTCCTTGAGAGCTGCTCTGAGCATGTCGCCGGTAGAAATCTGTGGAATTCCATACTTATCGATAAGTCGCTTAGCTTGAGTTCCCTTGCCGGCTCCCGGTGGACCTAACAAAATGATGTTCATTTTTCCTCTCCTCCTTTTTCAGCGCCAGAGTTCAGCGTAGTCAAAGTTCTATCCCGACACCAAGTCTGCTGGAAGTTTGTTTCTTGGCATTTCCAGGGAAAGGTCGGCCAAAATTATCGCCTTCCCTTCATACTACCCTTTTTAAGAAAACCCTCGTAGTGGCGGGAAAGCATGTGCGCTTCTATTTGTGCAAGCGTATCCATGGCCACTCCGACAACAATTAGCAAGGCGGTTCCGCCAAAATAAAAGGGAACATTAAACTTTCGAATAAGTATGGTTGGCAAGACGCAAACCACCGAGACATAAATCGCTCCGCCCAAAGTGATGCGGCTTAAAACCTTATCGATGTATTCGGCGGTTGGTTTGCCCGGCCGCATGCCGGGAATAAAGCCGCCGTACTTTTTCATGTTGTCGGCAACATCCACTGGATTGAAGACAATGGCGGTGTAGAAATAGCAGAAGAATATGATGAATCCTACATAGAGAAGATTATAAAGCCAGTGACCGGGGGTGAGCATTCCTGCAATGGTTTTTACCCATGGAACATCAAAAAAGTTGGCCACTGTTGCGGGGAACATGATGATTGAGGATGCAAAAATTGGGGGGATAACCCCCGAAGTGTTAATTTTAAGCGGGATGTGAGTATTTTGCCCTCCGTAAACACGTCTCCCCACAACCCGCTTGGCATATTGGACAGGAATCCTCCTCTGCCCGCGCTCCATATAAATGATGAAGCCAACTACCAGAATCATCATGATTACCAGGAGCAGCAACAGGAAAAGGTTCATTTCGCCCGTGTTCAGCAGTCGAAAACTGTTGATGGTGGCGTTTGGTAAACCTGCCACAATGCCGGCGTAAATGATCAGAGAGATACCGTTTCCGATCCCGCGCTCGGTAATCTGCTCGCCCAACCACATGATGAACGCCGTTCCGGCCGTGAGGGTAATGACCGTAATCAAACGGAATGTCCAGCCGGGATTAAGCACGACCATCTCACCGCCGGGCCCCGTCATCCCCTCGAGCCCAAAAGCGATGCCAAAGCCTTGAATTATGCTCAGCGCAACGGTTCCGTAGCGGGTATATTGAGTTATTTTGCGACGTCCCGACTCTCCCTCTTTACTCAATCTTTCGAGATGAGGAATAACAACTGTGAGAAGCTGCAAAATAATGCTGGCACTAATGTACGGCATGATCCCCAGGGCAAATACCGACAGTTGACGCAGAGCGCCTCCGGAGAACATGTCAAAGAGTCCTAAAAGAGTACCCTGGGCTGCGCTGAAAAACGCTGACAGGGCTTCAGAGTTGATGCCTGGAGTGGGAACGTGCGCTCCAATGCGGTAAACTGCCAAAAGCAGCAGTGTGATCCCGATGCGGCGCTTCAGCTCAGGTATTTTGGCAATGTTTTGGAAACCCGATAGCACGGTCTATTCCTTTTTCTCGGAAGAAATGAGTTCGACGCGCCCCCCTGCTGCCTCGATTTTCTTGATGGCTGCGGCGCTCGCCTTATGAACCTGAACGGTCACCGGACGCGTGATTTCTCCCTCACCGAGAAGTTTGATCCCGTCGCGTAGTTTGCCGACTAGACCAGACCTGATGAATTGTTCCGGACCAATCTCACTGTGTTCCTGTAAACGATCAAGGTCACCAATGTTGACCAAGCTGTAATGCTTCTTGAATATATTGGTGAACCCCCTTTTGGGCACACGTCTTTGCAAAGGCATCTGGCCGCCTTCAAACCACGGAGGCACGCCCCCACCGGAACGCGAGTTTTGGCCTTTTGTTCCACGCCCAGCGGTCTTGCCGAGGCCCGAACCGCAGCCCCTTCCCACGCGCTTTTTTGTTTTCTTTGCTCCAGGAGCAGGAGCGAGGTCTTCAAGTCTCATTAAAAACCATCCTGTCAGATGAAAATTTAGTAGTCTATAGCTCTTTTACCTCTACCAGGTGAATCACTTTGCGGATAGCACCAACAATGGGTGGGGTCCCGTAAAGGTTCACGGTTTTGTTGAGGCGTGTCAGTCCTAAAGCCTGAAGAACCTTTCGATGCTTTTCAGGACGACCGATCGAACTTCGAACCAACGTCACTTGAATAGGCTTTGACATGTCTGTATCCTTAATACGGCTCAGATAGCAATAAAGTATCGGCGTATGATTCACGGCCAATGAACCGCAAGCCTTCTAAGCTTGCAGTTCCTGGACTTCTCGACCACGAGTTCTTGCGACCTGTTCGATACTGCGAAGTCTCGCGAGGCCCTGGAGAGTCGCTTTGACCACATTGTGTGGATTACGGGAGCCGATGCATTTTGTCAATATGTTGTGGATACCAGCGGCTTCCATGATGGCGCGAACAGCACCTCCAGCGATCACACCGGTACCGGGCGAGGCCGGTTTGAGCACTACGCTGGCTGCTCCAAAGCGTCCTAAAATTTCATGCGGTATCGTGCCGTTTACGATTGGTACTTCGAACATGCCGCGTTTGGCGGATTCAAGTCCCTTTCGGATGGCCTCGGGAACCTCATTCGCTTTACCGAGACTGAAACCTACGCGGCCATTGCCATCGCCCACAACTACAATAGCGCTAAAGGAGAAGCGGCGTCCGCCTTTAACTACTTTAGCGACTCGGCTGATGTGAACGACCTTGTCAATTAACTGAAGTTGGCTCGATTCAACTGTTACCAAAACAATGTCTCCTTGAAATATGTGAGGGCAGGCAGGTTAAAAATCCAGGCCGGCTTTTCTTGCAGCGTCGGCTAGTGCTCGAACACGCCCATGGTAGATGAACCCGTTGCGATCGAAAACCACCTTGGAAACACCCTTGGCTTGAGCTTTTTTCGCGACGAGCTCCCCGACACGCTCAGCGGCTCCTACCTTACCTTTTGGAGGCTCGAGTTCTCTGTATTCAGGCGACTGCGTTGATGCGGCGGCCAGCGTAATACCCTGAGCATCATCGATGACCTGCGCGTAAATATGCTTCTCGCTGCGGAAAACCGACAAGCGCGGGCGCTCGGCAGTGCCTTCGAGTTTCTTGCGGATCCGCTTTTTGCGCTTTGCTCTTGCCAGTTGACGCGGATTTGTTTTTAAGGCCATTTTTTCCCCTATCCCTGATACTATTTCTTCGATCCAGCCTTACCGGCCTTGCGATGGACACGTTCGTCGCTGTAACGAATACCTTTGCCCTTATAGGGCTCGACCGGGCGAAGCGCGCGAATGTTGGCGGCTGATTGTCCGATCAATTCTTTATCGATGCCCTCCAGGCGAATCACGGTTTGCCGATCAACGGATGCGGCCACTCCCTGGGGTAACTCGTACCTCACCGGATGCGCATAACCGAGACTGAGGTTTAGCACATCGTTTTGTACATCGGCTCGGTAACCAGTGCCTTGAATCTCAAGCACTCTGGAGAAACCCTGGCTGACGCCGTGGACCATGTTGTACACCAGCGCTCTGGTGAGACCATGGAGAGCACGCGACTTCTGGGTATCGTCCTTGCGTTTGACTTGAATGGCCTGCTCCCCGATTTCTACATCAACGAGGGATGACAGGTTCCGAGTGAGGATTCCTTTTGGCCCTTTTACCGTCAAAAGATTTTCACTACAGGAGACA
Source organism: uncultured delta proteobacterium (assembly GCA_963781715.1). Classification (GTDB taxonomy): domain Bacteria; phylum Desulfobacterota; class Syntrophobacteria; order Syntrophobacterales; family Syntrophobacteraceae; genus Desulfoferrobacter. The sequence goes on along the minus strand of CAWAGW010000009.1, from coordinate 583,362 downwards.
GTAACTCCTTTCGGTATATTTACGGGCAGCTTTCCCACACGTGACATGCTTCTACTCCTCTACAACGAATCACGGCTACTTAAGTTACGCTGGTGATGTCGAGAATATTTGTTTAGATTCTGAGCCTTACCATACGGAGCAAAGCAGTTCGCCACCTACATGTTCCTTGCGGGCCTGGCGATCCGTCATAATGCCTTTAGACGTGGACAGAATGTTAATCCCCATGCCGTTTAAAATTCGCGGAATTTCGTCATGACCCACGTAGACGCGGCATCCGGGTCTGCTCACTCGTTTAATGCCCGATATGATATTTTCTCGACTTTCACCGTACTTAAGGTGAATCCGAATAATGCCCTGCCTGGTGTCCCTGATCAATTTGAAGTTCTTGATGTAGCCCTCTTCCTTGAGGATACGTGCCAAGCTGGCCTTCATTTTTGATGCAGGGATGTCTAATTTGTCAAAACGGGCTTTTTGCGCGTTTCTAATGCGGGTCAAAAAATCAGCAATTGGATCCGTCATGACCATCTGAACTTACTCCTTTTGATTCCCCTTCGATTACCAGCTTGATTTAATAACGCCAGGAAGCTCAGCATTCAAAGCCATACTACGAAAGCAAATGCGGCAAATTCCAAATTTGCGCAGAAACGCTCGCGGCCTGCCACAAAGCGGGCAGCGATTGTAGGCTCTGACCTTGAATTTAGGGGGGCGCTGTGCTTTTGCGATGAGCGACTTTTTTGCCAAAACTGCCTCCTTCAGAAGTTTTTAGCGAAATGGCATTCCCATCCGAGCGAGAAGCTCTCGTGCTTCCTCATCGGTTTCGGCCGTCGTTACGATGGTGATATTCATCCCTTTGATCTTGTCGATTTTATCGTAGTCAACTTCAGGGAAGATGATTTGCTCCTTAATGCCCAGCGTGTAATTGCCTCGTCCGTCGAGAGCTTTCGGCGATACTCCTCGAAAGTCCCTAACACGGGGTAAGGCAACATTCACCAGTTTATCAAAGAACTCGTACATCCGGTTTCCTCTGAGAGTAACCATACATCCAATCGGCATTCCTTTGCGCAGCTTAAAAGCTGCGATGCTTTGTCGTGCGCGCGTGACCACCGGCTTTTGGCCGCTGATTTGAGCGAGTTCCGCGGCAGCCGAGTCTAGAATCTTTATATTCTGTATGGCTTCACCTAATCCCATATTGAGGATGATTTTGCTCAATTTAGGAATTTGCATTGGGCTTTTGTATTCGAACTTTTCTGCCAGCCCGGGAGCTACTTCTTGTTGATAGAGTTCCTGCAACCGTGCCATGAACTGCCTCCACTACCCGCCTTCTTGATGGACGTTATTCGTCGATGACTTCGCTACACTTCTTGCAAAAACGAACCTTGCGGTTGTCTTCGAGAATTTTATAGCCCACCCGGGTCGGGTCGGTACATTTAGAACACAATAACATAAGGTTGGAAACGTGAATGGGGGCCTCCCGCTCGAGTATGCCGCCTTGTCGGCTGTAGGCGCCCGGGCGCATGTGGCGTTTGACCATATTGAGCTTTTCCACTATGGCCCGATCTTTCTTGGGAACGATTTTGAGAACTTTCCCGCTTTTCCCCTTTTCTTTTCCAGCGATGACCAGAACCGTATCGTTCTTTTTAATATGGTATTTCTTTTGACTTTTCATTGAGCAGTCACTCCCTAATCCCGCTATAGCACTTCGGGAGCCAGTGAGATGATTTTCATAAATTGTTTGGCGCGCAATTCTCTGGCCACAGGGCCAAATATACGTGTTCCGATGGGCTCCCGGGCCGCATTGATCAAGACAGCCGAATTGTCGTCGAATTTAATGTAAGACCCGTCAGGCCTACGAACTTCTTTCTTGGTACGCACTACAACAGCTTTGACTACGTCGCCTTTTTTCACTTTGGCATTGGGGATGGCCTCTTTAACGGAGACTACGATTATGTCTCCGACCGTCGCATAGCGCCTGCGAGTCCCGCCGAGGACTTTAATGCAATATAGTCGTTTTGCTCCGGAGTTATCCGCGGCGTTGAGTTGGGTTTCCGTTTGAATCATGTTTTACTCCGTAACCGTGTTTAGCCGTCAAGCACGCTGCCTGGCGTGCAGCTGGACGATGCGACAGGAACCTATATAGCCGCCCGCTCTACAATCTTCACGACCGTCCAGCGCTTGGTCTTGCTCAGCGGCCGACTTTCTTCAATAAGCACGCGGTCTCCGATTTGACAGCTGTTTTCGGCGTCGTGAGCCTTGAACTTGGAGCGCCGGCGCATGAATTTACGGTACATGGGGTGAGGGACGAGTCGTTCGATGGTTACGACCACAGTCTTGTCCATCTTGTTGCTCACCACCGTGCCAAAGCGTGTTTTTTTGTTCGATTTCTGCTGTTCCATAGTCGTAGACCTCATGTCGCTGAGCCGCGATCCATATCACGCAAGGCAGTCAAAGCACGCGCAATATCTTTGCGGGTTTTTCCCAATTGAGCTGTATTCTCCAGCTGTCCCGTGGCGTGCTGAAAGTTTAGATTAAACTGTGCCTCTTGAAGCTCTTTCAACTTCTGAAGCAGTTCCTCTTTAGTCATCTCGCGAAGTGCACTCGCTTTCATAGTACGTCCTGCCTCGATACGAAACGCGTTGAAACCGGAAGCTTATGGGATGCGAGTCGCAGGGCCTCTCTGGCAGTAGCCTCGGGGACTCCCTTGATCTCATAAAGGACTCGACCGGGTTTGATGACGGCAACCCACGCTTCGGGTGAGCCTTTACCTTTACCCATGCGGGTTTCAGCCGGTTTCTTGGTGATGGGCTTGTCTGGAAAGATTCGTATCCAGACTTTGCCACCGCGTTTCACATAACGTGTGATTGCAATACGTGCGGCTTCAATCTGTCTGGAGGTGATCCTGCCGCATTCGACAGCCTTGAGGCCGAAATCGCCAAAGCTTACGCTGCTACCGCGATACGCAGCTCCCCTCATGCGGCCCTTTTGCTGCTTTCGATATTTGACTCGTTTAGGTGCTAGCATTGAAACTTCTCCTATCTATCCCGATAACTATCGACCGGTCGCTTAGATGGCGCATCTGTTACTGAAAAGCACGTTCCTTTGGGCTGCTTCCATCTGCCGCAACTTGCTCGGCTGAAAGCCAAAAGCTACCGGGTGGAGCCTTTGACTAGGGCAGAACCTCTCCCTTGAAAATCCAAACTTTTACACCGATGATCCCGTATGTGGTTCTGGCAAGTGCTGTCCCGTAATCAATGTCTGCGCGCAAGGTATGCAATGGAACCCTGCCTTCCCTGTACCACTCTCTTCTGGCCATTTCCGCCCCGCCCAATCTGCCGGCGCAAGCCACACGAATTCCTTTGGAACCGAATTTGAGAGCTGAACTGACGGCTCTTTTCATCGCGCGTCTGAAGGCTACTCGGCGGACAAGCTGCAAGGCAATGTTTTCACTAACCAAGGTGGCATCCAATTCGGGACGTCGAACTTCTTGAATGTCTATGAGAATCTCGCGTCTGAACTTCCGCTCAAGGTCTTTGCGTAAGGCGTCTATTTCAGCACCTTTTTTTCCGATTACGATACCCGGGCGTGCCGTGTAAATGCGAATTTTTACTTTGTTTGCAGCCCGCTCGATTTCGGTGCGTGCAATTCCAGCATGAAATAGGCGCTGCTTGACGTAATCGCGAATCCTGCGGTCTTCCAGGACCAGCTTCGCATAATCCTTGGTGGCAAACCACTTTGAATCCCAAGTATTAATAACGCCCAAACGGAATCCGATTGGATTTACCTTTTGTCCCAAACTTCACCTCCACGTTTTGGCTGACTGATTAGGGTCGATTGACCGGATTGTTCCGGCAACAAAATATTTATCATGTTATGTGCATAGGGCCGCATAACAACTGGATGACGTTACTTCTCCGCTAAAACGACAGTCACATGCGATGTTCGCTTCAAAATCCGTGTTGCCCGGCCCATTGCCCGGGGGCGCCATCGCTTCAGGCGCGGACCTTCATCCACCAGAATGGTCTTGACGAAAAGGTTATCAACGTCCATCACCTGTGTGTTTTCTGCGTTAGCAATGGCGGAGCGCAGTGTTTTGTTGACGAGCCTGGCACTCTTTTTAGGAGTGAACTTCAATATGGTCAGTGCGTCGTCAACGGCTTTACCACGAACCAGATCTGCAACCAAACGCGCCTTGTGCGGAGAAACTCGCAGAAATTTGCTAACGGATCTAACTTCCATTATTTCTTCCCCTTCACCCTGGACTTTTTATCTCCAGCGTGCCCGTAAAAAGTTCTGGTCGGCGCAAATTCACCAAGCTTGTGCCCCACCATATTCTCACTGATGAAAACCGGGATGAACTTCTTGCCGTTATGCACCGCGAGGGTAACTCCAACGAATTCAGGTACAATAGTGGACCTTCTTGACCAAGTCTTGATAACCTTTCTATCACCTGTATTTCTGGCCCTGACTACCTTATCCATTAGGTGATCATCAACAAATGGTCCTTTTTTTACTGAACGAGGCACCTTTTTCTCCTCCTAGCCATTATTTTCTTTTACGACGGCGGATGATCAGTTTATCGCTATGCTTGTTCTTGCGGGTACGATAACCCTTGGTGGGAATGCCCCAGGGTGTGCACGGGTGACGTCCGCCAGAGCTTCTCCCTTCGCCGCCGCCCATCGGATGGTCAACGGGGTTCATGGCAACACCGCGAACATGGGGTCGGCGACCGAGCCAACGCTTACGCCCTGCCTTGCCCAGGGATAAATTCTCGTGGTCGATATTGCCCACCTGACCGACAGTTGCCTTACATTCTATGGGGACCATGCGCATTTCGGTGGAAGGCATGCGCAGGATTGCGTGCTTGCCTTCTTTCGCGATAAGTTGTGTCCCAACACCAGCAGAACGAGCCAACTGACCTCCCTTGCCAGGTTTCATTTCCACGTTGTGAACTACCGTACCCAGCGGCATATTCAGCAAACGCAAACAATTGCCAGGTTTGATGTCCGCGTCAGCGCTGGTGATCACTGTATCACCAACGGAGAGCCCGACAGGTGCTAGAATGTATCTCTTTTCCCCGTCTACGTAATGCAACAAGGCAATATTGGCAGAACGATTAGGATCGTATTCGATACTGGCTACCTTTGCCGGGATGTTTTCCTTATCTCGTTTGAAGTCAACGGTCCGATATCGCCGTTTATGGCCACCGCCCCTGTGCCAGGCTGTTATACGCCCGTAGCTGTTGCGACCGCCGGTCTTTTTAAGAGGCTTGACTAGACTCTTTTCCGGTTCACTATGTGTAATTTCCTGGAACGTTGAGTAAGTTTGAAATCGACGACCAGGTGATCTCGGATTGACTTTTTTAATACCCATGTGTGTCCTCTCAGTACGACTAAAAGGGATCGCTCATCACACGCCTTCGAAAAACTCGACCCGCTGGCCGGGCTTAATGGTCACGACCGCTTTTTTCCAATCAGGCTGTTTTGTCATGTAACGCCCAACTCGCTTGGTCTTCCCCTTCATGTTTACGGTGCGAACCCCAAGAACATCAACCTTGAAGATCCGTTCGACCGCATGCTTGATCTCGATCTTATTGGCCGAACGCTGCACTTCGAAAAACAGCTTGTTGTGCATATCCTTTTCGGTGGTGCTCTTCTCGGTAATCAAGGGGCGTTTAAGAACTTTGTAGATTGTGTCACTCATGATCCTAATGCCTCCTCTATCTTGCCAATGGTCTCCTGGGTCAGAAGCACGTCATGGTAATTCAGGAGATCGTAGACATTCAAACCTTCAGACCGTAAAACCTTCACCCGAGGTAGATTGCGAGCTGATTTTTCCACGTTCTCGTCATGTTTGTGGATAACCACAAGTGTCTTTTCAAGTTGCATTCGGTCGAGGATGGCAGCAAAATCCTTCGTTTTGATTCTTTCCAGTTCGAGCTGGTCAAGCACCTTTAGCTCTTGATCCATAAGCTTTTGGGTAAGAGCCATCTTTAATGCCAGCTTGCGGACTTTCTTGGGTAGCTTCATTTCGTAGGAACGGGGTTGAGGGCCATGGATTGTTCCACCACCGCGCCAGATGGGGGAGCGAGAAGTACCTGCTCGGGCTCGACCGGAGCCTTTTTGCCGCCATGGTTTGCGTCCACCGCCAGCAACCTCACTGCGTCCCTTGACCTTGGCAGTTCCAGCTCGACGCTTGGCCAGTTGATAGAGCACCACCTGATGGAGAACGTGAGTGTTAACGGGAACGGCGAAAACTTCGTCCTTCAGGTTCAGCTGCCCCACGACTTCATGGTTGGTATTGTAAAGATCCACAGTTGGCATGGTGATCCTCGAATTCTCCAGAAATATTATCCATACGGCCGCTTACTTGCCGCGATTGGTCTTGCGAATAAATACTATTCCATTGCAGGAACCAGGAATAGCACCTTTGACCAACATCAAATTTTGTTCGGGACGAATGTCCACTATTTTTAAATTCATGGTCGTAATGCGTTTGTTACCTTTTTGCCCGGCCATTCTCTTGCCTTTGAGTACGCGGCCTGGAAATGTCGCCATTCCTGTCGAACCGGGGTCACGAACGTTCTTGCAACCGTGTGTGGAAGGGCCGCGCTTAAATCCCCAGCGTTTAATTGTGCCGGCAAAACCCTTGCCCTTGCTCGTGCCAATAACGTCGATACGCTCGCCAACTTCGAAAACATCGGTAGATAACGCCTGACCAATCTGGTAGTCTCCCGATTCATCAACGCGCACTTCTTGCAGGACTTGAAAATAGCCTTTGCCTGCCTTTTCCATGTGTCCACGCATAGGTTTATTGACATTCTTGGCCTTGCGCGTACCGAAACCGATTTGCAGTGCTGAATAGCCGTCTCTTTCGGGAGTCTTAATCTGGGTGATAGTACAGGGCCCAGCTTCCACAATGGTGACCGGAACCGCACTGCCATCTTCTGCAAAGATCTGAGTCATACCCAGTTTGCGCCCAATAATTGCTTTCATGGTTATTTGCTCTCTTTCACAGCAAAGGACATCCGCTTAAATGCTTAAAGCTTGATCTCGACGTTGACACCGGCGGAGAGATCGAGTTTCATCAGAGAGTCAACGGTCTGTTGAGTAGGGTCCAGGATATCGATCAGGCGTTTATGGACGCGAATTTCGAACTGTTCCCGGGACTTTTTGTCAACATGTGGCGATCGGAGAACCGTGAATTTTCGGATCTTGGTCGGTAGTGGAATCGGGCCCGCTACCCGTGCGCCGGTCTTTTTTGCCGTTGCAACGATCTCACTGGTAGACTGGTCCAACAGCTTATGGTCGTATGCTTTCAAGCGGATGCGAATTCTCTGATTCGTCATCATAGTGTGCCGTTCCTATTCTCGAAGAGCGAGTCTTCTTAACTCTATGGTCGATCAATTCTGTCAAACAATCATTCGATAATTTCAGTGATAACGCCGGCGCCCACCGTGCGGCCGCCTTCGCGGATAGCAAAGCGCAGCTCCTTTTCCAAGGCAACCGGGGTGATCAAGTGCACTTCGGTTGCAATGTTGTCCCCCGGCATCACCATCTCCACCCCCTCGGGCAGAGTCATAACGCCGGTCACATCCGTGGTGCGAAAATAAAACTGCGGCCGGTATCCCGGAAAGAAAGGCGTATGGCGGCCCCCTTCTTCCTTCTTCAAGACGTACACTTCGGCTTTGAACTTGGTGTGTGGAGTGATGCTGCCCGGCTTGGCTACAACCTGACCGCGCTCCACTTCGTCTCGCTTGATACCGCGCAATAAAACTCCAATGTTATCCCCAGCCTGCCCTTGATCAAGGGTCTTGCGGAACATTTCCACGCCCGTGCAAACCGTCTTGAAGGTCGGCTTGAACCCGACAATCTCCACTTCCTCGCCCACCTTGATCAAACCACGCTCCGCCCGGCCCGTTACCACGGTGCCGCGCCCGCTGATGGAAAATACATCTTCAATCGGCATCAGAAACGGCTTGTCGATATCTCGAACCGGCTCCGGAATATAACTGTCTATCGCCTCCATCAAATCAAATACGCAGGCCGCCTCGGCACTGTCCGGATCATCCGATTCCAACGCCTTAAGCGCCGAGCCCTTTACGATGGGGATGTCGTCGCCGGGAAAACCGTACTTGCTCAAAAGCTCCCGAAGCTCCAACTCCACCAACTCGATCAGCTCCGGATCATCCACCATGTCCACCTTGTTCAGAAAAACAACAATGTAGGGAACCCCTACCTGGCGGGATAGAAGTATATGCTCGCGCGTCTGGGGCATCGGACCGTCATCGGCTGCCACCACCAAAATCGCTCCGTCCATCTGAGCCGCACCGGTGATCATGTTCTTAATATAGTCCGCGTGACCAGGACAGTCCACATGTGCATAATGACGCGTGTCCGTCTCATACTCCACGTGCGCCGTAGCAATCGTGATGCCTCGCTCGCGCTCCTCCGGAGCCTTGTCTATCGCATCAAACGGTACATACTCCGCCCGTCCCCGCTTGGCCAGTTGCTTCGTCACCGCCGCCGTCAACGTCGTCTTGCCATGATCGATATGACCAATGGTCCCTACATTCACATGAGGCTTCGTCCGCTCATACTTCTTCTTCGCCATCGTACTTCCTCCTGACTAAAACTTAAAGCTCGTGGAAACTTTCCTTGTGCAGCGCCCACAACTTATAATCATTGTGTTAAATGTCTTATTAGCGAGTTACCGTTGAGAAAGGCGGGTCCGTCGAATTAAAGGAGGAAACTGGCATCCTCGTCCCGATTCGTGCCATCCCATGGCTCTCCCAACCTGCTCATTCATTTGCCAGATCACCACCGGTAGTGGGCAAAGGCCTTATTCGCTTCAGCCATACGATGCGTATCCTCACGCTTTTTGACAGAGCCACCACGGTTTTGAGCTGCATCTTGGAGTTCGCCAGCGAGCTTCTGGACCATAGTCTTTTCGGACCTTCCTTTAGAATAACCGATGATCCAACGCATGGCGAGGGCATCTCTCCGCTCAGAGCGAACTTCCACCGGTACCTGGTAGGTGGCGCCACCGACCCGTCTGGATTTAACCTCCACTATGGGTCTCACGTTATCGAGGGCCTTGTGGAACATATCAAGCGGGTCCTGCTTGCTGCGCTGTTCGATCAGGTCAAGTGCCCCGTAAAAAATCTGCTCTGCAAGACTTTTCTTGCCTCGGCGCATGAGATTGTTTACGAATTTGGTAGCCAGCCTACTATTGTATTTCGGATCTGGCAGAACTTCACGTTTTGGAACTTCTCTTCTTCTCGGCATCCGGTCCCTCAACCTATTGGATCAAAAAAGAACAAAAGAGAGGCCACGACCCAGCTCTTCAGGCCATGGCCCCGAAGACGTATGTAACCGTCACTATTTCGGTTTCTTAGCGCCGTATTTAGAACGACCCTGTTTGCGATTAGCTACACCCAAAGCATCCAAGGTGCCGCGTATGATATGGTAGCGCACACCCGGTAAATCTTTCACTCGACCGCCGCGAATAAGGACGACGGAGTGTTCCTGCAAGTTATGGCCAATTCCGGGTATATAGGAAGTGACCTCTATGCCGTTTGTTAAACGAACACGGGCAATCTTGCGCAACGCCGAGTTAGGCTTTTTGGGAGTCGTCGTGTAGACTCTTACGCATACTCCCCGCTTTTGCGGGCAACTTTGGAGAGCAGGCGTACTCGACTTTTTGCTGATTTCTTGTCTCCCTTTTCGAACCAACTGGTTAATAGTGGGCATTTTAGTTTTTCTCCACTTGCTTCATAATACCTTATTAAAGGGTGTTAGCTATCTTGCTCCGTAGCTTCCAAATCCGCTCTTTTTAATCCGATTAAGAATCTTTGTCAAGACCTTTTCGGTAAAATCGTGCAATGCTCTAGTCTTATCGACGCAGCTCGCGATAATCCCTGAGGCCGGTTCCGGCGGGGATTAGTCGGCCCATGATGACATTTTCTTTGAGGCCAAGCAGGTAGTCCACCTTGCCGGCCGTTGCCGCATCGGTCAACACCTTCGTGGTTTCCTGGAAGGACGCCGCCGAAATGAAACTTTGGGTGCTGAGGGAAGCTTTGGTGATCCCCAGCAGCAGAGGTTCCGCGGCAGCGGGTCGCAGGTCCTGCTCGATCAGCTTCTCATTGATCTGTTCAAAGATGGGCTTTTCAACGTGCTCACCCATCAGGAATTCGGAATCGCCCGGATCGGTGATGCGCACCCGTTTCAGCATCTGGCGAACAATAACTTCGATATGCTTATCGTTGATCTTAACTCCCTGTAAGCGATAGACTTGCTGAACTTCGTCCACGAGATACTTCGCGACTTCCTTCTCTCCCAAGACCGTGAGTATGTCGTGAGGATTTGGAGAGCCATCCATCAGGGCTTCGCCGGCTCGCACATAGTCGCCTTCGTGAACGCTGATGTGCTTTCCTTTGGGAATCAAATAGTCTCGAGGATCACCCACTTCAGGAGTGACTGTAACCTTCCTCTTGCCTTTAGTATCCTTGCCGAAACTCACGATCCCGTCAATCTCGGTGATGACAGCGTTCTCTTTGGGTTTTCGCACCTCGAAAAGCTCTGCCACGCGCGGCAAGCCCCCGGTGATATCTTTAGTTTTGGTGGTTTCCCTGGGAATTCTTGCCAGAACGTCGCCGGGAAAAACCTGATCGCCTTCGTTGACCATGATAATGGCACCAAGCGGCATGAAATATCGGGCATGTGCGCCATCACCGACTCTGGCGGTCTTTCCTTTTGGATCTTTGATGGAGATACGGGGGCGCACATCGGAATCGCGGTATTCCACGACCACCTTGCTTGATTTTCCGGTGACCGGGTCAAGCTTTTCCTGCATAGTTTGGCCTTCAACGATATCGCCGAATTTGACCGCCCCTGAAACTTCGGTCAGGATGGGCGTTGTAAATGGATCCCATTCTGCAAGAAGCTGCCCGGCTTCAACTTGTTGTTCGTCTTGTACTTTAAGCTTTGCACCGTAAATGATCACGTATCGTTCACGTTCACGACCTGTCTCGCTAACGATGGAGATCTCGCCGTTGCGGTTCATGGCGACCAAATCCCCTTCACGGTTGCGGACGGTGTGCAGATTGACAAAACGGACCGTGCCCGGATAGCGGTTGGTAACCGAAGTCCTCTCAATGCTCTTGCTGGCTGTTCCACCAATGTGGAAGGTGCGCATGGTCAACTGGGTACCCGGTTCACCGATGGACTGGGCAGCAATGATCCCGATGGCTTCGCCGATTTGAGCCAGCTGTCCTTGGGCAAGATCTCGCCCGTAGCACATCGCGCATACACCGCGTTCGCTCCGGCAGGTCAGAGCAGACCGAATAAATACCTTCTCGACTCCCGCATCCTCTAAGATTACGATTCGTTGCTCGTCAATTTCCGTCCCGGCCGGAACGAGAACTTCTGCTGTGACCGGATCCATGATGTCTTCATGCGCGATTCGCCCAAGAATACGTTCACTCAACCGTTGAATGATCTCGCCGGCCTCAAGCAACGCTTCGACCTCAATGCCGTCTATTGTGCCGCAGTCATGTTCGGAAATAATCATATCCTGGGAGACATCAACCAGGCGCCGCGTGAGATACCCGGAATTTGCTGTCTTCAGAGCCGTATCGGCCAAACCCTTGCGGGCGCCGTGAGTTGAAATAAAGTACTGTAAAACGGTGAGTCCCTCTCGAAAGTTTGCCGTAATTGGGGTCTCGATAATTTCGCCGGACGGTTTCGCCATCAAGCCGCGCATACCAGCCAATTGCCGCATCTGGTCCTTGCTGCCGCGGGCGCCTGAATCCGCCATCATGTATATTGAGTTGAAGGCTTCGATTTCGCTGACTTTGCCCTCGGTATTTCTAATTTCAGTGGACGCGATTTCCTTCATCATTTCGGCGGCGACGTCTTCTGTAGCCTTGGCCCAGATGTCGACGGCTTTGTTGTACTTTTCCCCCTCAGTAATTAGACCCTCGTTGTATTGGCGATCGATTTCTTTCACCAAGTCAAATGCCTGATCAAGGATATCCTGTTTGCTGGAAGGAATTACCATGTCATTGATGGATATGGAAATTCCTGAAAGGGTAGCAAACTGATATCCTAAATCTTTTAAGCGATCCGCCAACAGAACAGTGGCCTTAACTCCTGCAGTGCGGTAGCATAGGTCAATCAGTTGGGCCAAAACTTTTTTGTTCATAACCCGGTTGATAGACGAAAAGGGTATGCCTTCAGGTATAATTTCCGCAAGCAGGACGCGTCCTACTGTTGTCCTCACAATCTCTTCCGCAAGAAATTGCCCTTGCTCAATTTGATCGTCGACTTGGACGAAAACCTTTTGCCGTTCGCAACTCTTGCCGTTCAAGTCGTAGTGCTCTCTATGTGCATTGCCTTCAGCGCCGCCGACAATGATTTCTGATTCGTTTATCTCTTTGACCTCGCCGCTTTTCTTGGCAAAGATCTTGAAACGAACCGCTATGCTTGCATGTAAGTCAGCCTCCCGCGCATCGTATCTTTTGCGAACTTCCTGTGGGCCATTGTAGATGGGGTATTTGCCTTCTGCGATAGCTTTCCCTATTTCTTCAGGACCGGAGAGTAAGGGGGTTTCACCCTTCGCAAAGGGCTTTGCCCGAGTCATATAGTATATTCCAAGAACAATGTCTTGCGAGGGCACGATGATGGGATCACCGTGTGCAGGGCTCAGGATATTGTTCGTCGACATCATGAGGATTCGGGCTTCAGCTTGTGCCTCGATGGATAGAGGCACGTGCACCGCCATCTGATCGCCGTCGAAGTCCGCGTTGAAAGCCGTGCAGACCAGTGGATGGAGCTGGATCGCCTTTCCCTCAATCAAGATTGGCTCGAAAGCCTGAATACCAAGTCGGTGAAGGGTAGGGGCCCGGTTAAGCATAACGGGAAACTCCCTCACGACCTCATCCAGAGTATCCCAAACTTCGGGTGGCTCTTTCTCGACCATCTTTTTGGCGGCCTTGATGGTTGTGACGTATCCTTTCTCTTCGAGCTTGTTGTAGATAAAAGGTTTGAAAAGCTCCAAAGCCATTTTCTTGGGCAGGCCGCATTGGTGGAGTCTCAGATTTGGGCCGATCACGATGACCGTACGGCCGGAATAGTCGACACGTTTTCCCAGAAGATTCTGCCTGAAACGTCCTTGTTTACCCTTAAGCATATCACTGAGCGATTTTAAAGGGCGTTTGCTGGCACCTGTGATTGTTTTGCCTCGCCTACCGTTATCGAAGAGAACGTCTACCGCTTCCTGCAGCATTCGTTTCTCGTTGCGTATGATGATGTCCGGTGCGTTGAGCTCCATCAACCTTTTGAGACGGTTGTTCCGGTTGATCACCCGCCGGTAAAGATCGTTCAAATCGCTGGTGGCAAATCGCCCTCCATCCAGAGGAACCAGGGGACGCAGGTCGGGTGGCAGGACCGGAATAACATCCATAATCATCCACTCGGGACGATTTTCGGATTCGCGGAAGGCATCAATAATTTTTAAACGCTTGGCCAGTTTCTTACGCTTTGCCATAGAGTTGGTCTTGACCATTTCCTCGCGAAGTTCTGTGGCAAGCTTTTCCAGATTCAGGTTTGTGAGCAGTTGCTTGATGGCCTCGGCGCCAATGCCGGCAACAAAGCCGCTGCCATACTCCTGCACCATTTGCCGGTACTTTTCCTCAGTCAAAAGTTCCCCTAAAGTGAGAGGTGTTTCACCGGGGTCAAGAACAATGAAGGAGTCAAAATAGAGAACCTTTTCCAACTCTCTGAGAGTTAAGTCCAGCAGGTTGCCGATTTTGCTGGGCAGACTGCGAAGAAACCAAATATGAGCAACGGGTGCAGCCAGCTCGATATGACCCATTCGCTCCCGTCGCACCTTCGACTGGATGACCTCAACACCGCATTTCTCGCACACCACTCCGCGGTGCTTCATCCTTTTGTATTTTCCGCAATTGCATTCGTAGTCCTTGATCGGTCCAAAGATTCGAGCGCAAAAAAGCCCGTCTCGTTCGGGCTTGAAAGTCCTGTAGTTGATTGTTTCCGGCTTTTTGACTTCCCCATAGGACCAATTGCGGATCCTCTCCGGTGAGGAAATCATTATTTTAACTGCGTTAAAATTCAATGGGTCCTTAGGCTTAGAAAAAAGAGTGTAAAGCTCTTTCAAAAGAACCTCCTCGTCACTGTTCGTTTGACAGTGCCAGTAGTGTATTAATTGCCTTCCTCTTCTTCCAGTAACCTGACGTCAAGAGCAAGGGCTTGCAGTTCTTTGACCAAAACGTTGAATGATTCCGGCAACCCGGCTTCCAAAGTATTATCGCCTTTTACGATTTTCTCATACATGCGCGTGCGGCCGGCTACATCATCGGATTTTACGGTGAGGAATTCCTGCAGGGCGTGGGCCGCTCCGTAGGCTTCCATGGTCCAGACCTCCATTTCACCTAGCCGCTGTCCGCCAAACTGCGCTTTTCCTCCAAGAGGCTGCTGAGTGACCAAAGAATAAGGGCCGATAGATCGAGCGTGAATCTTATCGTCAACTAAGTGATGCAATTTCAGTATGTACATGATGCCGACGGTAATCGATTGATCGAATCTTTCTCCCGTACGTCCGTCATAGAGAACTGCTTGGCCGGTCTTGGAAGCTCCTGCCTCTTCGAGGAAATCACGAATTTCTTCTTCTTCCGCCCCATCAAAAACGGGGGAGGCAACGTGTATGCCTTCGTTGAAATCATCTACCAATTTCTTCAGAGTCTCATCCGAGACATCCTTGAAGTAGTTGTCGAACTCAAACTGATTGTAGATTCGTTTGAGTTTCTCTTGAATCGTTTCCTTTTCCCTATATTCTTCCAACATCTGAGCTATTTGCTGCCCCAATCCCTTGGCCGCCCATCCCAGGTGTGTTTCAAGAACCTGTCCGACGTTCATACGAGAAGGGACGCCTAAAGGATTTAGTACGATATCGATTGGCGTGCCGTCTTCAAAGTAAGGCATGTCCTCAATCGGCAGGATTCGGGATACGACGCCTTTGTTCCCATGACGTCCCGCCATTTTGTCGCCAACCTGCAGTTTACGCTTCACCGCAACGTAGACCTTCACCATTTTAATGACGCCCGGCGGCAGTTCGTCGCCCCGTTTGAGTTTATTGATTTTCTCCTCAAACAGAGACTTGACGAGGTCGACCTGTTCTCGGTAGTTATCCGTGATCGTCTGTACTTCCATGGACAATGCCGGGTCTTTTGCAGCGCTTATCTGAGGCCAGAAAGCACTGGGAAGATTCATGAGCGATTCTTCGCTGAAAGCCTCGCCTTTTTTGATATATACTTTTTTACCATCCTTGATAACATTCTCGGCAGCCTTGCCGCCCAGGAGATTGCTCAAGTGCCGGACGGCGCTTTTCCTTATGATATCCAATTCATCGCGCTGGTCTTTGAGAACTCTTGCAATTTCATCATCTTCAATCATGCGCGTGCGGTCGTCTTTTTCTGTGCCTTTGCGAGAAAAGACCTTGGCGTCGATGATAATTCCTTCAACCCCTGGAGGCACGCGTAATGAGGTGTCTTTTACATCGCTTGCTTTCTCTCCGAATATGGCACGCAGGAGCTTCTCTTCGGGGGTCAGCTGCGACTCCCCTTTTGGTGTGACCTTTCCAACCAATATATCGTTAGGCTTAATGTAAGCTCCGATACGGATGATTCCGCTGTCGTCCAGGTTTTTGAGCGCCTCTTCGCCAACATTGGGTATGTCGCGGGTGATGTCTTCTTTACCCAGCTTGGTGTCGCGAGCAAGAACTTCAAATTCTTCCACATGAATGGAAGTGAAAACGTCCTCTTTTACAATCCGCTCGCTCACCAGGATAGAGTCTTCGAAGTTGTAGCCGCCCCAACTCATGAAGGCCACCATTACATTTCGACCAAGAGCTAGTTCCCCATGATCGGTGGAAGGGCCGTCAGCTATGATTTGGCCTTTACGAACTTCGTTCCCTTGTTGTACGAGAGGTTTCTGGTTGATGCAGGTATTCTGATTCGAACGTTGAAACTTGGTCAGCTTGTAAATATCTACGGCGCTTCCCAGCTCGAATTCTTCATCCGTTGCCCTGATGACGATCCTAGTTGCGTCCACGTATTCGACCACACCCGCTCTTTTGGCGATTATCGTGACACCGCTGTCCTTGGCCACAATTCTCTCAATCCCCGTGCCAACCAGGGGTGCCCGAGTGCTGATGAGGGGCACAGCTTGACGTTGCATGTTCGAACCCATCAGTGCGCGGTTCGCATCGTCATGCTCCAAAAACGGAATCAAAGAGGCGGAGACGCTCACCAACTGATTGGGGGAGACGTCCATAAAAGTTATCTCTTCTGGTGGCACCATAACAAACTCTCCGGCCTTGCGGGCGGAAACCTGATCTCTGACATAATGGCCTGTTTCATCTAAGGGAGCGTTGGCCTGAGCTATGGGATAATCTTTTTCATCCATAGCGGTGAGATAGCTCACTTCCATGCTTGCGGCTGAGTCGCCGACTTTGCGATAAGGCGTTTCGATGAATCCGTATGGATTTACTCGAGCGTAAGTCGAAAGAGATACAATTAATCCGATGTTAGGCCCTTCCGGTGTTTCTATCGGACATATACGGCCGTAGTGAGTCGGATGGACGTCTCGTACTTCAAAACCAGCGCGTTCCCGTGTTAATCCGCCTGGGCCTAAAGCACTCAAACGTCGTTTGTGGGTTATTTCCGACAACGGGTTTGTTTGGTCCATGAATTGGGAGAGCTGACTTGTGCCGAAAAATTCTTTGACGACAGCAGAAACGGGCTTTGCATTTATCAAATCGTGAGGCATCAGTGCTTCTACTTCTTGCAGCGTCATGCGCT
Organism: uncultured delta proteobacterium; assembly: GCA_963781715.1. GTDB lineage: Bacteria > Desulfobacterota > Syntrophobacteria > Syntrophobacterales > Syntrophobacteraceae > Desulfoferrobacter. The sequence goes on along the minus strand of CAWAGW010000009.1, from coordinate 566,489 downwards.
CTTTGATGGCCCGCTCCATTCTCACCAAGCCGATGCGGTACTGATTTTCCAGTAATTCGCCAACTGCGCGCACTCGCCTGTTGCCCAAATTGTCGATGTCATCAACCGGCCCTTGAGAATCCTTCAAACGGATGAGATGTCGGACCGCTACCAGAATGTCTTCGCGACGCAGCGTGCGTTGGTCGAGCGACACGTCCAGGCCCATTTGCAAATTGAGCTTTAGTCGCCCCACTTCGGACAGATCGTAATGATCGGGGCTGAAGAACAAATTGTTGAAAAAATCTGTTGCTACTTCCAATGTCGGCGGGTTACTCGGACGTAAACGCCGATAAATCTCTATCAGAGCATCTTCTTGAGAGTTTACTTTATCCAGTAGAAGAGTGTTGCGAAACGACGGGCTGACATCCTGACCTTCCAGATGAAGCACTTCAATGGTGTTGACGCTGCGCTCTAAAAGCTCCTTCACTAAATCTTCGGTAACAGCATCATTACACTCAGCTATGATTTCTCCGGTGCTGTAATCGATGATGTCTTGAGCGAGCACCTGATCAATCACCCCTGATGTTTTCATGGGAAGACGCTGAACTCCAAGTTCTTGGAGGCGTTTGAGAGTTTGCTTGCCGAGTTTTCTGTTCCTCTTGATGATTACTTCACCTGTTTCAGGATGGGTGATGTCCTCCGGGGCTCTGCTTCCCACAAGGATGTCCGGGTTCAGTTCCTTTTCCGATAGATTTTCATCGACCAGGAAGAGCTTTTCACTGGGATAGAAGTAGTTGAGAAGTTCTTCGGCCGTGAATCCGAGAGCCCTTAAAAGAACTGTGGCGGGAAATTTACGCCGCCTATCGATCCGTACATATAGAATATCCTTCGGATCGAATTCGAGGTCGAGCCAGGAACCGCGCAAAGGAATAACGCGAGCAGAGTAAAGTATCTTTCCACTGGAGTGGGTTTTCCCCCGGTCGTGATCGAAAAATATACCTGGGGATCGATGCAACTGGCTAACAACGACGCGTTCGGTGCCATTGACAATGAAGGTCCCATGATCGGTCATGAGCGGGAGTGTACCGAAATAGATTTCCTGTTCCTTGATATCTCGAATGGACCTTACACCCGTATCCTTGTCCGCGTCATAGACTACCAGACGCACGACTATTTTAACGGGGGCTTCATATGTCATGCCGCGCGCGAGACATTCTTCGACATCATACTTGACCTGTCCAAAACTGTACTGCACAAATTCCAGAGAGGCGGTGCCGCTGAAGTCCTCGATGGGAAATACGCTCTTGAAAACCTCCTGAAGCCCTTTAGTTTCTCTTGCTTCCGGAGGAACATCCAGCTGCAGAAAGCTGCTATAGCTTTCCTTTTGCATCTGGATCAAATTAGGAATATCGATAATGTTGCGGATTTTACCAAAATTCTTCCGTACCCGATATTCATGGATTAAAGCCGTTGCCATGTTCACTCCTGCAACTAAACTAGATTATGAATTCAACCCGTATTGGAATCTGCTAAAACACCAAAAACCCTGGCATTAAAAAACCGAAAATCGGAAACCAACTGATAAACTTCAAGCCAGCCGGTTTCCGATATTCAGGTCAGGGAGAAAAGCTACTTAATTTCGACAGTGGCGCCTGCTTCCGTCAACTGCTTAGCAATGGCTTCTGCTTCTTCTTTGGGGATGCTTTCTTTGACTGTTCCAGGAACCTTTTCTACCAGTTCTTTAGCCTCCTTCAGGCCCAGGCTGGTGATTGCCCGTACTTCTTTGATAACCTGGATTTTCTTGTCCCCAACTGCGGTAATGACCACTGAGAATTCGGTCTGTTCTTCCGCTGGTGCGGCTTCGCTCGGTCCTGCGCCGGGCATGGCCGCCATTGCCATCGGGGCTGCTGCGCTCACTCCGAAACGGTCTTCCAATTCCTTTACGAGTTCACTCAGTTCTAAGACTGTCATGTTTTCAATGAAGCTAATAACATCTTGTTTACTAATACCGGACATTCTTGAATTCCTCCATAAGGTTTAAGCTGCTTCTTTTTTCTCTTGAATAGCTGTAAGTGCGGTTACGAGAGCTCTGGGCAAGCCGCTCAGCACCGTTACCAGTGCGGTAGGCACTGCATTGAGCGTGCCCAACAACTTGGCAAGGAGCTCTTCGCGAGACGGCAGTTCGGCCAGAGCGGAAACCTGATTCAGGTCCAGAAGTCGCGTTCCTAAAGCACCTCCTTTAATTTTCAGTTTATCATTCGATTTACTGAATTTTTTTAGGACCTTGGCAGGAATGCTCGGATCAGCATAACCGATGGCCACGGCGCAAGTATCCTTAAACAAGGGCTCCAATACGGTTGCGCTGGTTTCTTTACTTGCCAGGCGCATCAACGTATTTTTAACCACCTGATATTCCACTTGCTCGGCCGCCAAAGCATCACGCAAATCGACCATCTCAGCGACAGTCATTCCTTTGAAGTCGGTCAGGATGGCCGCACTAGCACGTTTCAATTTGTCGTGCAATTCTACAACCACTTGTTCCTTTTTGGCTCGATCCAATGGTTACTTTCCCTCCCTTCTTCTGCCTGCGTGCTTTCACCTTACGGAGACTGGAGTCGATTAATCGACTTACCAAATATAGTCCAATTATCCTTCAGGCCGGTTTGTCGCTTCATTCACCTCGGTAGGTTTCCCGCTCTCTGTGCCGATTGATTTCGGCCGGGATTTAAACACTTCCTCGGTGTACCTAGCGTCTCCGATGATTAAAAGCACCAAACGGCAGATAAACAATTACTAATTTAACCAGTGGCTGATGCTTGCTTCAAGTGCATCAGCCAAATCAAGGTAAGATTGCCTTCACCGCCAGGGGATCGATCTGGATGCCAGGCCCCATGGTGGTGGCAATTGCTATTCCCTTTAAATACGTTCCTTTTGCGGCGGTAGGCTTTAGCCGCATCAATGTTTCCATAAAAGCAGCAATGTTTTGGCCTAGCTTTTCCTCGCCGAATGAGACCTTGCCCATTGGAGCATGAACGATTCCGGTTTTTTCTACGCGAAAATCCACCTTACCGGCTTTGATTTCGCGCACCACCTTCTGTACATCGAAGGTGACGGTTCCAAGTTTGGCATTTGGCATCAGCCCGCGAGGTCCCAGAATTTTACCAATCTTGCCAACCGAGCCCATCATGTCTGGCGTGGCAATGGTCTTATCAAATTCCAACCAACCTTCTTTAATCTGGTCGATGAATTCATCTCCACCGGCATGATCGGCCCCCGAATCCAAAGCCTCTTTGACCTTTTCACCCTTGGCAAAAACCAACACTCGGACTTCTTTGCCGAGACCATTGGGCAGGACAACCGTTCCACGAACCATCTGATCGGCGTGGCGAGGGTCGACTCCAAGTCGAACCGCTATGTCCAGGGTTTCATCGAAGCGGGCATATGAACATTCCGTTGCTAATTTCAAGGCGTCCTGAAAGCTGTATCGTGCAATGGGGTCGACCTTTTCACTAGCAGCTCTGAATTTTTTTCCATGTTTTGGCATTCTTTCATTCTCCGATAGTGTAGCGATGGGCTAGGCTCACTCTACTTCAATTCCCATACTGCGAGCAGTACCCGCAATAGTACGGATGGCTGCGTCTATATCCCGAGCGTTAAGGTCAGGCATTTTCAGTTTAGCGATTTCTTCCACCTGCGCTTTTGTGACCTTGGCGACCTTGTTGCGATTCGGTTCGCTGGAACCTTTAGCAATCTGTGCCGACTTTTTGAGGAGTATCGCAGCCGGCGGGGTTTTGGTGATGAAGGTGAAAGACCGATCCGCAAAAACGGTAATGACCACCGGAATTATCATTCCCTCCTGCCCTTGGGTCTTGGCATTGAAAGCTTTACAAAACTCCATGATGTTTACGCCGTGCTGACCGAGAGCAGGGCCTATCGGGGGTGAAGGATTTGCTTGTCCGGCGGGAACCTGCAGTTTGATATTCGCGACAACTTTCTTAGCCATTTGCTATTCTAACTCCTTACTCACGATCTGTTAACAAGTGATGAAATCAGATGCGGTTCACTTGAACCAAATCAAGTTCCACCGGTGTTGATCTACCAAATATACTTACAAGCACGCGCACCTTGCCCTTGTCAGGCATGACCTCGTCGACCATGCCGCTAAAGCCGGCGAACGGACCATCCACTACCCGTACCTCATCGCCCCGTTCAAATCGATATTTGGGGCGAGGGGTTTGTGCGCCTTCCTCCATTTGTTGAATAATGGTTTGCGCTTCATCGTCGGAGAGTGGAATAGGGCGGTCCTGACTTCCGATAAAGCCGGTTACCTTGGGAGTGTGCCGCACCAGATGCCATGTCTCGTCGCTCAACTCCATTTGGACCAGGATGTAGCCGGGATAAAATTTACGAGACGAAGCTTTGCGTTGTCCTTTTACGAGTTCAATGACTTTCTCGGTTGGCACAAGGATCTGCCCGAAATAGGTTTCTTTGCCTTCATTTTTAATGCGTTCTTCCAAGGCCGTTTTAACCTTGTGCTCAAATCCCGAATAGGTATGCACAATGTACCAAAGCTTCGCCACTGAATTACCCCGTATATACGCTCGTCAAAATGTAACAAATTGAGCTCATCCGATGAGCAATCGTATGAAATGGCTCAATATAAAATCGACTATCCCGAGGAACACGCCGGAAATGAGTACGATGACCAAAACGACGGCGGTAGTGCCGATGGTTTCTTTTCGTGACGGCCAAACAACCTTGCGCAGTTCGTATACAACCTCTCTCAAATATTGGCGGAACTGAGTCCACCAGGCGAGATGCCCCCCCTCCGATTTCTTCGAAGTTTTCCTGGCAGTTTCTGACTTTTTCGGCTTGGCAGGCTTACCAGTACTTTTCTTTAAAGATTCGGCCTTTTGAGCTTTACTGAACTGCTGCTCGCTATCGTCTTTGCCGATACGGAACAGCTTGGACATATTCATTATGGCTTAATCTCTTTTGAGCTGAAGTATTCTAAGTAATCTGATCCCGGAAAAAGCAGTCTCCAACCGAGCAGAGCTGCAAAGCTACTTGGTTTCCTTATGCTCGGTATGCGAATTGCAAAACCTGCAGTATTTCCGAAAGCTGAGCTTTTCCGGGGTCGTTCGCTTATTTTTTGTGGTTGTGTAATTACGTCGCTTACATTCCGAGCAAGCCAAAGTCACAAGGACTCGCATAATCATTCACCCTATTCTGTCAAACAATCAAACAATCATTCGATAATTTCAGTGATAACGCCGGCGCCCACCGTGCGGCCGCCTTCGCGGATAGCAAAGCGCAGCTCCTTTTCCAAGGCAACCGGGGTGATCAAGTGCACTTCGGTTGCAATGTTGTCCCCCGGCATCACCATCTCCACCCCCTCGGGCAGAGTCATAACGCCGGTCACATCCGTGGTGCGAAAATAAAACTGCGGCCGGTATCCCGGAAAGAAAGGCGTATGGCGGCCCCCTTCTTCCTTCTTCAAGACGTACACTTCGGCTTTGAACTTGGTGTGTGGAGTGATGCTGCCCGGCTTGGCTACAACCTGACCGCGCTCCACTTCGTCTCGCTTGATACCGCGCAATAAAACTCCAATGTTATCCCCAGCCTGCCCTTGATCAAGGGTCTTGCGGAACATTTCCACGCCCGTGCAAACCGTCTTGAAGGTCGGCTTGAACCCGACAATCTCCACTTCCTCGCCCACCTTGATCAAACCACGCTCCGCCCGGCCCGTTACCACGGTGCCGCGCCCGCTGATGGAAAATACATCTTCAATCGGCATCAGAAACGGCTTGTCGATATCTCGAACCGGCTCCGGAATATAACTGTCTATCGCCTCCATCAAATCAAATACGCAGGCCGCCTCGGCACTGTCCGGATCATCCGATTCCAACGCCTTAAGCGCCGAGCCCTTTACGATGGGGATGTCGTCGCCGGGAAAACCGTACTTGCTCAAAAGCTCCCGAAGCTCCAACTCCACCAACTCGATCAGCTCCGGATCATCCACCATGTCCACCTTGTTCAGAAAAACAACAATGTAGGGAACCCCTACCTGGCGGGATAGAAGTATATGCTCGCGCGTCTGGGGCATCGGACCGTCATCGGCTGCCACCACCAAAATCGCTCCGTCCATCTGAGCCGCACCGGTGATCATGTTCTTAATATAGTCCGCGTGACCAGGACAGTCCACATGTGCATAATGACGCGTGTCCGTCTCATACTCCACGTGCGCCGTAGCAATCGTGATGCCTCGCTCGCGCTCCTCCGGAGCCTTGTCTATCGCATCAAACGGTACATACTCCGCCCGTCCCCGCTTGGCCAGTTGCTTCGTCACCGCCGCCGTCAACGTCGTCTTGCCATGATCGATATGACCAATGGTCCCTACATTCACATGAGGCTTCGTCCGCTCATACTTCTTCTTCGCCATCGTACTTCCTCCTCAAAACATTGTTGTCATTTGACGATAAAGCGCATCTCATAAAGAAAGTAGATTTTATGCAAATATTGCGGCCGTTCCTAAGGAAGCATGGTGGCTGGGCTGCCCTCTTCTGCGCAAACAAAAATGGAGCCCACGACCGGGCTCGAACCGGTGAACCTCTTCCTTACCAAGGAAGTGCTCTACCTACTGAGCTACGTGGGCCCGACAGAGGGTAGTCTAGGCAGTTAGAAAGAGATGGGCTTGACATGGTAGCCTGAAGCTCTGAGTTCAATAACAAAGCTCGCCCTCAACTGTACTGCCCCCATTCACTGCATGCAGTCTGGACGTTGGCCTGATGCCGCTAACTCCTACATGAGTCCTATGGGTGGTGGAGAGGGGAGGATTCGAACCTCCGAAGGCTTCGCCGGCAGATTTACAGTCTGCTCCCTTTGGCCGCTCGGGAACCTCTCCAGAAATCCTATTACCTTGTTAGGCCAAGCAAGCTTTTATGACTACCACAATAAAAAGCGTAAGGCAACAATTTTTTTCTTTGGAGCTGGCGAAGGGACTTGAACCCCCAACCTGCTGATTACAAATCAGCTGCTCTACCGTTGAGCTACGCCAGCTTCGAGTGCTCTCTTCTAAACTTTCTCGAAACAAGATGCAAGCAGAAATTCATCTTTCGGAATCGTCATAGGACAAGTCAGAGCAAAGCGGCATGCCTATAAGGTTGTCATCGGATCTCTGTCGATATTCAGTTGAGCCCGACCGAATTGTTTCGCATTTTTGGTCCGTTCTAAAACTCTCGCGATGAAGTCCTGCAGGTCCTGATTCGTCCATGCTTTGACGAAAAGTTGCCAGCGAAAACGGCGGTTCAGTTTTGTGAGAGGTGCTGGCGTTGGTCCAAGGATAGCCACTGGCCGTTCGAGCAGACGAAATTCCTGAGCGACCTTGCGACATAAAAAAGCGAGCTCTTCGGCTGCGTTCTTTGTGGCATCCTCCAAAGGGGCTGTAACCAAGAACTTAGCCATTCTTGTAAAGGGCGGGTATTGAAGTTCTTCTCTGGAGGCGAGTTCTTTTGCACAGAAAAGACCGTATTCCATCTGTATCACGGCCTCTATGGTATAGTGACCCGGGTTGTAGGTCTGCAGGATCACGCGTCCCAACTTTTCTCCACGGCCTGTGCGGCCGGCTACCTGCATCAGAATCTGTACTGTAGATTCGCCGGCGCGGAAGTCGGCGATCTGCAGAGCTGTGTCCGCATTAATGATGCCAACCAGAGTTATATTTGGAAAATCATGGCCCTTAGCAACCATTTGGGTTCCGATAAGAACATCAACGCAACGGTTCCTTACCGCATTTAGAGATTTCACCAAATGTTCGGGCCGAGTTATCGTATCTCGGTCAATGCGAACAATGCCGGCTGTTGGTAAAAGCTTTCTTATCTCTTCCTCCACACGCTCGGTACCGAACCCACGAAAAATCATGTTTGCATTCGCACAGACCGGGCACTCTTGCGGTATTGCCCGCACCCAGCCGCAATAATGACAGCGCAGATGGCGCTCTTTTTGATGATATGTCAGACTAACGCTGCAATGAGAACACTGCAACACATGGCCACACAAATGGCACAGCAAGAAAGTAGCAAAACCTCTGCGATTTAAAAAGATCAGCGCCTGTTCCCCCTGCTTGATGGTTTCGGTCAGTGCTTGCTGCAGGGGTGCCGATAATATTCCTGATTGAGTGCCCTGCCTGCGCATATCCACAACATTTAGCTCTGGCAGAGGCCGCTCCAGAATTCTTTTGCTGAGATGGAGTCCTTTATAGCGCCCTTTTTGGGCATGGTAATAAGACTGCAAGGAGGGGGTGGCGGAGCCGAGTACGATTGGTATTCCCAGCATCCTGGATCGCACTAGCGCAACATCTCGAGCATGATAGCGCAGGCGGTCCTCCTGTTTGTAAGAGGAATCATGTTCCTCATCCACTATGATCAAGCCAAGGTTCTCAACCGGCATAAAAACGGCCGATCTTGCACCGAGAATGATTTTTCGATTACCGGCTAGAATTTCTCTCCATTGATCGTATCGGGCTCCGCCTCCAAGAGCACTGTGCCAAACAGCCAACAAGGTTCCAAAGCGCTGCTTGAAGAGGGCTTCCAACTGTGTGCTGAGAGCGATTTCCGGCACCAGGACAAGTGCTCCCTTCTTTAATTTCAATGCTGCTTCGATCAGTCGAATATAGATTTCCGTTTTGCCGCTCCCGGTGACTCCGTGAAGGAGGAAAGGCCGAAAGCTGGAATGTTTGATATGGGGTGAAACCTCCTCAAAAACCCATTCCTGTTCGGGTGTGAGATGGAAGGGTGGGCTTTGGGGTAGAATTTGGGCGAGGTTCGACTCCCGAAGTTCTTCAACATCATCTATTGCTACGAGGCCTTTCGCGCTCAACTTCTTCAGCCAGTAGTCAAGGTTTTTGGTTCTTTTACGCAAATCTTTCAGCGCGACGGGTTTGCCTTCAGAATGCTTTAAAAGGTCAACCAACATCACAAGGTTGGGGTTGCTGCCGAGCTCTTCGCTGTTTTTGGAATCGATCAGCCGCACCGCTCGAATCATTTTAGGGCTCAACTGCGGGGGGTGCCATTCAAAACAACGTTCTACCAAACCCGTTTGTTCGTGCCGTCGGAGTTCTTTTCTGGCAGCTCTAAAAGCTACAGCCGAACTTTCTTTAAGTTTGGAGAGACTGAGTTGACTTTCGCGTGAGAGCAGTCTCAGAAGATCTGAGGCGTCATCCGATTGGGCCGCATGTTTCCCTTTATCGGTCAGTCGAAAATGGCTCGAAGATGTGCTTTGGATACCCGAGGGCAGAGCCGTCTTGAGTACTTCACCTAGAGGATAGAAATAATACTCGGAAACCCATTGACACAGCTTGAGCAGTTCCAACGGGACTACCGGGTGGGAATCGACCACAGCCAGAATGGGGCGAAGAGAGATGTTCTTCTCCAGACGGGGTAGCAACTCATCGACTCTCAGAATCAACCCAAGCGATTCTCGCCGTCCGAGTGGAACGATAACCCGTTTTCCTGTCTTGACTTCGCCGCACAATTCGGGAGGGATCTGGTAATGCAGGGTTTTATCGAGAGCATTAAAAACTGTGATTTCGGCGAAAAGGTTTGCCACTTGGATTAATCATTCGCCTCCCTGAGCTGTATTTTGGATTTGGGTGAAACGAGCGCTGCGTTCTGAATGGAGAGCGCCCAAGTAAGCTTCGCGTTTTCTTTTGAAATCAGGAACTTGGGATTCGGTGATTGAGCGAGCGTTGGGGAAGTCGGTTTTGAGAAAATTGATGGGTTTTTTATTTTTGTAAAAGCGAAAATCCAAATGAGGTCCTGTCGCTAAGCCTGACGAGCCTACGTAACCAATCACATCACCCTGTTTCACCTTGCTCCCCACTCGCAAACCTTTGACGAACCGCGCCAGGTGACCATAAGTGGTTTTATAATGTTGATTGTGGCGAATCTCAATGTAGTTGCCGAATCCGCCTTTTCGACCGAGGTAAGTAATGGTGCCGTAACCCAGGCTGCTAACGGGAGTGCCGTAAGGCGCAGCGTAATCGATTCCTAAGTGAGGACGATAGATCTTCAAAATGGGGTGCAAACGCTTGTACGTAAAGGTGGAGCTAATGCGGCTGTAGCTTAGAGGCGCTTTAAGAAAGAGCTTGCGCAAAGACCTGCCTTTGGCATCAAAGTAACCTTCGTACCCATCGCCAAGCTTATAATAAAATGCTCGATAGCTTTTTCCCCCGACCGACATCTCAGCGGCAAGGATAGGACCTACTCTAACCCTCTTGCCATCCTTCACCTCTTCCCTGAAATGGACTGCAAAAGTGTCACCTTCTCTGAGATCTGTGACGAAATCGATATCGTAGGCAAATAGATCCGCCAAATCCATGATCGAAGCGACGGGCAACCCTGCCCTGATGCATGAATCGTATAGATTGTCCGTGATGGTGCCTCTAACCGTTTCTACCACTGGAATCGGAGGGATTCTGTCTTTCTGGCATTTCCAATCGTTGCCGATTTTGCGGAACGTGTAGGTGGATCCATCAATGGTGGAATATACAAATTTCACGACTTGTTGACCCTCTCGACGCACATGCAGGATCAGTTCATCATCGGGACGCAGGTCACTGAGCTTACAATATTGTTGACATGATTCCTGCCATTGAGCAGCGCATTCTATCGGTAGGTTGAACCTTTGCAGCACTTGGTGAAGGGTGTCGTTAGGTTTAATTGTATAGTGTTTGATTGAAAAAAGCTTAAGATACTCTTCCCCCAGAGCAAACGAGTCCGGGTAGTCGAAGATGATCTTGGGAACTGGTGGCAAAGTCTGGGGAGGAGACAGCACGTTTTTCCAGAGTATGGCCATAGCTCCGGCAACAACGCACACGCACATCAACCTCCCCCAGCCACGACCCCTTTTCCGAGAGGTTGAGGTTAAGTTTCGGGACGCCGGTCTGATCGATGCTAAACCCTTCATTGGGTTGGCTACTAGCACAAACGACGTTTTAAGGTCAAAAAAAAAATCGCCAAACACCTTTATCTTCAGCCGATCACTGCATCAATTTGGTGCTTGCTATGTACTGAGTGATAAGTATACTTTATCAGGGGTCGGCACCCAACCTGTTTTGCGCAATGCGGCCTGACCCTTGCTTTTTATTCATCTTGGCTTCGGCGATTCTACCAGATGAGTTGCTGGTCATGCAGGGGCCATTTGTCATTCCTCGTTGCCTGCAGACTCCCCGGGATGGTGGCGCGCGGGTGGTCGCTGAATTTAGGTTCATAAATGATAACCCAACGGACATGCGAAAAACATTGCGAGAGTTGAACCGGTACTCCTACAACGGCAGTGAATTCAGGGCCGGAAAAAAATAAAAAGATTCAATAAGATGATTGGCGGAACTGTCAAAGAAGGGGACGTAGCTGTTATTGAGCCGAAAAGGGGGAGGAGGGAAGAACCTCTACCCACAACGGGCCTGCTGGTGTTCACGCCTCACGATCTTGATCTGGTTATCGGCAGTTTTGTTAATCAGCCGAAACTTTCTCACAGACTTTATCTGGCAAAAGTCTATGTGGGAGTCCACAAGAACAGGGAAATTGCTGTTGCGGGCCCTTCGCTTGGAGCCCCCCAGACAATATTGCTTCTTGAAAAACTCGTTGCTCTTGGTGTGAAAAATTTTTTAGCGTTCGGATGGTGTGGATCGCTGCAATCCAATGTTGTCATAGGTGACGTCATAATGCCTAGCGGAGCTTTATCGGAAGAAGGAACTTCTCGGCATTATCCAGTGAATGCAACACAGCCTGGCCCCGCGCCGGAAATTCAAGCTCCGTTGCGAGAAGGTCTGAAAAAGACAAACCTTAACGTACATGAAGGTGTTGTGTGGACTACCGATGCTCCCTTTCGAGAAATGGTGAGCAAGGTTGTTAAATTTCAGAACGAGGGAATCTTGGCTGTGGAAATGGAAGTTTCGGCACTCTTTACGGTGGCTCATTTTCGTGAGGTCCGCCTGGCTGCGGTTCTGGCAGTATCTGATGAGCTGCACAGCCTGAAGTGGATTCACGGTTTTAAGAATCGTGAGTTCAATCGGACCAGGCAAATGCTTGCAGAATTGATTGTCGAGATCGGTTGCGGCCTTGAAAAGGGCTGAAATCTATCTCACATGAAAACGCTAAACAAAGGCATTTAGCAAGGGAAGTGGCAAGAGGGGGTAGGATGAGTAAAAGACGCGTTCATGTTTGGATCAGTGGAAGAGTACAAGGAGTATTTTTTCGCAACAGTACTCAAGATGCTGCAGTTCAAAGAGGGGTCGGTGGGTGGGTAAAAAATCTCCCCGACGGGCGCGTGGAGGCTGTTTTCGAAGGAGACGATGATCGGGTGGAAGATATGCTCAACTGGTGCAGAAGCGGAAGCTCCTTTGCCCGGGTAGCCGATTTAGAAGTACAGGAGGAAGAATACCTGGAAGACCTAATAGAATTTGAAGTTCGGTACCGAAGATGAAAAAGCTGCAAGCGGTGTGGGAAAAGTTCGTACATTTCTTGGCGGAATACGATAGCCAGAAGATCACTGAAACATTCCGCCAACTTAACTGGGATGAGCTGCTGCACAAGCCTCTGTTCTGGCTGATTTTCGTGCCGGTTCTAGGTTATTTGCTATGGAAAAGGCGTTTTCACACTTTACTGCTGATCTTCTCTCTGGTCCTCTTTGTTGCTTTGGTGTTGAACACGCTTCCTCCTGCAGGCCAACCCATCCCCCTGAACAAAATCCTCACCTTCATAGGAGGCAGCGTTGCGCTGGTTGCTGTGAATCTCTACTTCTTCTTCGTGAGAAGCTGATTACCACCTGGCGAACACTATTCGGTCGGCAGATTGGGAGCGAAGCACCGGTTACTTTGTGGTTTTGACCTCTCCACCGTTTACCCTCTCTTTAAGCTCTTTACCCACCTTGAAAAAAGGGAGTTTTTTAGACTTCACTTCAATGAGTTCACCGGTCTTAGGATTTCTTCCCTTGTAGCCGTCATAATCTTTGACTTTAAAGCTCCCGAATCCGCGAATTTCAAGTCGATCGCTGCGAATCAGGGCATGCTCCATGCTGTTAAAGGCAACGTTGACTGCAGTTTCTGCGGCTTTCAAAGTAATCCCTTCGGCCTTGGCTAAAGCTTCTATGAGTTGGCTCTTGGTCATTTTTTCAGCTCCTTGGTGCGTCATACAATTTCAATGAATGGTCTCAATTGTTTGAATATTTCCCAAATAAGGCTGCAAAATCGGTGGAATCAATACACTACCGTCTCTTTGCTGGAAGTTCTCCAAAATAGCCACCAGCGTTCGCCCGACGGCCAAACCTGATCCATTAATGGTATGAGCGAGGTCGGTCTTTGACTTGCCCTTGGGTCGAAAACGAATGTTGGCGCGTCGTGCCTGAAAATCTTCAAAATTACTGCAGGAAGAGATTTCCCTGTAGGTATTCTGACCGGGCAGCCAAACCTCAATGTCGTAAGTCTTTGCTGCTGAAAATCCGAGATCGCCCGTACATAGACTCACCACTCGATAGTGTATGTTCAGCTTTTGCAGGATGGTTTCGGCATTGAGGAGAAGGCTCTCTAATTCCTGGTAGGATGTCTCGGGCTTAACTATTTTAACCAGCTCTACTTTGTTGAACTGGTGCTGGCGGATCAGCCCCCTCGTGTCTTTACCGTAAGATCCTGCCTCCGATCGAAAACACGGGGTATAGGCCGTGTAATACTTCGGCAGATCTTCTTCTTCAAGCACCTCGTTCATATGGATATTGGTGACGGGTACTTCAGCTGTTGGAATAAGATAATAATCTCGCCCTTCCAGCTTAAACAGGTCTTCCTTGAATTTAGGCAACTGACCGGTTCCGATGAGACTGGTGCTGTTGACCATAAAAGGGGGCAACACCTCAACATAACCATGATCCTGGACGTGTGTGTTGAGCATGAAGTTGATCAATGCTCGCTCGAGTGCCGCTCCCAGCCCCCAGTAGAGAGCAAATCTTGCTCCGGTCATTTTAGCCGCTCGTTCGAAGTCCAGAATGCCCAGCGATTCCCCGATGTCCCAGTGATTTTTGGGCTCAAAATCGAAGGTGGGAGGACTGCCCCAAGTCCTGATCACAGGGTTGTCCCGCTCGTCACTTCCGATGGCTACGGACTCATGAGGCATATTGGGTATTAGCAGAAGGGTGTCGTTCATCCTTTCTTCGACGACAGCCAGTTCTTGGTCCATGGCTTTGATACGTTGAGCTACATCTTTCATGTCTTCAATGAGTTGAGAGGCATCTCGTTTTTCTCTCTTGGCAAGAGCAATTTCCTCCGAGGCGACGTTCCGTTGGCGTTTCAGTTCTTCAACTTCCCGTAAAATACGACGTCGATTGGCATCCAGTTCGACGAGTGGAGTTAAATCCATCTCCAAGTTGCGATCCCGAAGCATTTTTTGGATAAGGTCGATGTTGTCACGGACGTATTTGAGATCCAGCATAAATTCCCTTCTGTTTCAGAGAGCGACTTGCAAGCCTATGTTTTTTAACAGCTTTTAACAGCTCAACGATGCCTGTTTCTTAACACTCAACACTCAGCCTTGTCAATTCGTTTTGATAGTTCAATAGGTTGGCTTACCTTTAAGATTAGAGTTCCCGGTTCGTGAGAAAAATTCCGCGTTGGAGCCTCGACGGCAGATGGCATTAGTCAAGTTTGGCGCTGATAACTTCTATACTGTAATCACTGAGAGCATCGAGTTCCGGCAAGTTGTGGAAAACCAGCATGAATGGAACTCGGTTGCCTGGCAGGATGTGCACGTTGGAGAGATTTTTCCCCTCGCGATTCATCATCCTGTCTTGGATTTCGGTAATGGAGAGTTTCGTTAGTTCTTCTCGAGTGACAGGATTTCCGCAAAAGCATCTTTGTGTTTGGGCTACCCGGTTGTCTGTGTTGTATAGCTTTCCTTCAAGCAGGATAAAGCTCACGGGTTTTGTTGATTCGTTGGCCACTTCGCCTTCAATGACAAAAATCTGCCCTGCATTGGAGTTCTCAGAGAAGTAAGCCTGAGTTGTATCCATGATAGTTACAGTCGGTTTTTCTTCTGCGGTTGACGCTGCCTGATTGTTCGTGCCAGGTTTTGATGAAAACAGGGAACTGTAGTAGGTGCCAAGCAAAACAACACCGCCCCCAATGATGAGCAGCAGAACCACCAGACCGAGCAATCGCCTGGATCTACTTTTCTTTTTCGCCAAATAGAGGTTTGCCGGTCCTGGGATGGGAGGAGCCTGGGGGAAATCTTCCTCGAAGTTTAATTCTTGTTCCGGTGGTTCCACCTTTGGTAACAATTCCTCCTGTGGTCTAGAAACGGAGAAGGTATATCCACAGCGCGAACATCGGACTTTGCTCTGGTTACTTTTTAATCGCCCGGGATCCAATCTAAATTTGGTTTGGCAGGACTCGCAGGTAACAATCATCAATGATTCCTTGTGGTTCGGAAGGTGATGCTGGATAGAACTATCTTGCCCATCAGAGGTCGACTCGTTCTGCGATCCAACTGAGAGAAAGCTTAGTTAAGTGAATTGCACTTCGTAAATACCTGGAAGATTTCTGTGTCTTTCTGAAAAATCCAGCCCGTATCCTACTACAAATCCCTTCTCAAGTGGAATGCAAACATAGTCAATTGGCACGTTTACGCTCCTGCGCTCATACTTGTCAATTAGAGCGCATATCTTGATGGATGCTGGTGAACGGCTTTGCAACTTATCGAGATACCAGGCCAAAGTTGTTCCGGTGTCGACGATGTCTTCCACTAGAAGAACATCTCGGCCTTCAACGGGAAGTTCAATGTCTTTGGTAATCTGGATCTTGCCGCTCGTTTCAGTGTTTGCACCATAGCTTGCCAGCCGCACAAAATCAATTTCAACGGGAATCATAAGACGCCTGGCCAAATCAGCAAGGAATATGAAGGAACCTTTCAAGATCCCGATTAGTAAGAGGGACTTGCCTTTGTAGTCATTATTGATGACGTCTGCCATCTCGTCCAGGTGCCGTTGCAGATCCTCCGGTGAAATTAGAGGTGTCAGCTGGTAGTTTTGCATATTCTTCCTCCAGAACCCCCCGTCAGTCAATGAGAACCAAAATCTAGGAGATTTTGCCACTCTAACGAAAATTATCAGAAAGGTCAATCAAGATTCTCTTTAAATGCCTAGAACTATTAATATTCTATTTTGGCAACGTGATATTGAAATTGCATCTTCATGAAGTCAAGTCCTCATTCCTTCCCAAATTTAGCGATTCTTGCACAGGCAAAGCCACAATCGTCATCCCTGCGAACGCCGGAATCCACTGGTGCCGCCCCATCTTTGGACGGGGTTTGAACGAGAATGAAACTAATGAAGTTTCATAAGAGATATCCACGACCACCCAATGGATGCCGACGTTCGTCGGCGAGACGTAAGGTTAGAGATTTTATCGGCAAATTTGGGTCCTTAAATATGGAGGAGAGGGGTCAGCTTTGCATAAGCCGTTGGGCGGGTCGAAGCCATGTGCTACAGATACAAATGAGACCTTATGTTTTGTCATCCGAGCGGATTGTGCCCTCAACCGTTCGGCGGGAATGCCAAGTTATTGTTCTCAGCAGAACTGGTAAATTTGCAAACAATTTATCTATCCATTGCCAGCCATATATCCCCGTATGTTTGCGTTGATTAAACAGTGATAAACAGTTATAAGGTCTAAAATTCAATAAAAGAGGAGCGTACAAATGCGTGAGAAGGTTGAAAAGGCATTGGAAAAAATCAGACCGATGCTTCAACGTGATGGTGGCAGTGTTGAGCTGGTGGATCTGGAAGGTACAATAGTAAAAGTTCGATTGACAGGCGCTTGCCATGGTTGCCCCATGAGCCAGATGACTCTCAAAGCGGGAATTGAGAAAATCGTCAAGCAGGAAGTGCCCGAAGTATCGGAAGTTGTCGCAGTCTAGTCGACGGATTTCTTCACAAAGGGATACGTTGGGCAAACGGCGGGCTACCCGCATCTGACCTATCGCACCCTTGCCCAAGATGGTTCATGTTGCCTAATTGAATCAGGTTGACACCAATGCAATACGGTCAAGGTACATCGCCCGACCGTCTGCTTTATGGCAACAGAGTTGCCGTGGGTTCAGCTTGCTTCAAATCGGAGGCTTGGACCAACTTAAAGAGATTGTCTTTCGCTCCAACCAGCGATGAGCCAATTACTTGTGATACGGTGTCCCATCCAGGATGCAAAAACCTCTGTAAAGTTGTTCCGCGATGACCAGCCGCGCTAAGTCATGCGGGAACGTCAAGCGGGAAAGAGAAAGTACCGAGTTCGCCCGTTCCAGTAAAGCGGGTGCTGTACCTAGAGGCCCTCCAATAACCATCCACAAATCCGGCATCCCCTGATTTCTTATTTTCTCCAGAAAGCGGGCAAAACCGATCGAATCGAGTTGCCTGCCCCGCTGGTCCCAAACGAGGAGATGTCCGCTCGCACCAACGAGTTTAAGGATTCGCTCCCCCTCGATTTCCCGTATCTTGTCTTCAGATGCTTTTTTGCCTATCTTTTCGGCTCGGACGATGTGAATTCGAGTGGGGGCATAATGGCGCAACCGTTCCACATAGCGGTTAATTCCCGCATCAATTTCTGGAAAACTCGTCTTTCCTACAAAGACCAAGTGAAGTCGCATTATTCAAACAGGAAGGCAATCAGTTCTTAACCGCTGCGATTAAGAATTCTCGATTTCCTTTGGGGCCAAGAATCGGAGAGTCGGTCAAGCCGATCACTTTTAGCCCTTGAGCAGTGACGAATTCTGTTATGGACTGGCAGACATGTTGGTGGAGTTGTGGATCGCGAACCACCCCTTTTTTCCCCACCTGACCTTTACCCACTTCAAATTGGGGTTTTATCAGAGCGATAAGAGTCGCCGGGATATCCAAAAAGGGAATTACAGCCGGGATTACAAGTCTCAAAGAAATAAAAGAAGCATCAATGGTGGCGGTCTGAATAGGTTCAGGAATAAAATCGCGCGGCAGGTAGCGAATGTTTTGTCGCTCCAAAACTATAACTCGAGAGTCCTGACGCAACTTCCAGGCCAATTGCCCATACCCGACGTCTATCGCATAGACTCGTTTGACACCATGCTGTAACAGGCAGTCAGTGAAACCGCCCGTTGAAGCGCCAACGTCCATGGCTGCGGTGCCGGCGAGGTTCAATTCGAAAAATTCAATGGCATGATTGAGTTTAAACCCCCCTCTGCTGGCATAAGGAAGGTCTTCGTTCAGTAATTCTACCTCACAATGCGAAAGGACTTTTTGACCTGCCTTGGTCATCTTCCGACCGTCAACCAGTACCTTTGCTGCAAGGATCAACCCTTGTGCTCGCTCACGGCTAGGGACCAGTCCCCTATCGACGAGCAGCTTGTCCAATCGCACGTAGGACTTGCCCATGGTGTTTCTTTAACAATTCCTCTGCGGCGCGCTCAATCGCATCCACATCGATGCCATAGAGATTTCGGAGAATGCTCTGACTGCCATGCTGAACAAAGGTGTCAGGCAATCCAATTCGTACAAATGCCCGTGGAAAGTAGGATGCCTCCTGGAACATTTCCAGCACTGCGCTTCCAAAGCCACCTTGAAGGACATTTTCCTCAATCGTGATAATTCGACCGATCCTTTTCGCCCAACTCATTATGAGTTCCTGATCCAAAGGCTTTATGAATCGGGCGTTCAATACAGTTGCATGGATATCCTTCTGTTCCAGACGTTTGGCAGCTTCAAGTGCGTCTTGTACTGCAGTACCCGCAGCCACCAAAAGAATATCGTTTCCTTCGCGCACAATCTCCCCCTTGCCGATGGGCAGGCAGTGCAGATCTTCGTCAAGGGTTACTCCTGTTCCGTTTCCTCGAGGATAACGCAGTGCAATTGGACCGGAATGATTTAGAGCGGTTTTTAGCATGTTTTGTAATTCATTTTCGTCCTTTGGCGTCATCAACACCATGTTGGGGATGCTCCGCAGGAAAGATAGGTCAAAAACACCATGATGCGTTGGCCCGTCATCTCCCACGATCCCTCCACGGTCCATGGCAAAAATGACGGGTAAATTTTGGAGGCATACATCATGAATGATTTGGTCGAAAGCCCGCTGTAGGAAGGTAGAGTAAATCGCAACAACCGGCTTGTAGCCCTCGGCTGCAAGTCCGGCGGCAAAAGTGACAGCGTGTTGTTCGGCTATCCCCACATCGAAAAAGCGTTCCGGGAATTGTTGGGAGAACGACTCCAGTCCGGTACCCTGTGGCATTGCGGCAGTGATGGCTATTAACCTGGGATCCTGTTCTGCAAGGCGTACCATCGTTTCGCCGAAAACCTTTGTGTAAGATGGCGGACAATGGCCGTCAGACGAAACCTTGCAACTTTCCCCTGTTTCAATGTCAAATGATCCAACTCCGTGAAAGCTGGTCGGATCGCATTCGGCAGGTTCATATCCTCTGCCTTTTTGCGTCATCACATGGACCAAAACCGGCCCGTCAATATGCTTGGTAGCTTGCAGGGTTTCTATGAGACGATCAATTCGGTGTCCTTTGATGGGCCCGATATAATGAAACTTGAGTGCATGGAACAGCATTCCCGGTGTAAAAAAGGAGAAGAAGGAACTTTCGCTCCGCTTGATGATCTGCAAAATGTTAGGACCGACACCGGGTATCGATTTAAGTATGTTTTCCATTTCCCGCTTGAGGTAGAGAATCGTCTTGTGAGAAAGCTTACGGCTGAGAAAAGACGACAACGCTCCGACGTTCGGGGAGATGGACATTTCATTGTCATTCAAAATGACGATAAGGTTCTTGTCCAAATCACCGGCGTGATTGAGTGCTTCGAATGCCATTCCTCCGGTCATGCTGCCGTCACCAATTACAGCAATGACTTTGTTGGGGCTGGCCTTGAAGGAACTGGCGACGGCCATACCCAGGGCTGCTGAAATGGACGTGCTTGCGTGTCCGGCTCCGAACGCATCATATTTGCTCTCGGATCTTTTGGGAAATCCACTGATACCGTTGTATTTGCGTATGGTCCCAAATTGTTCTCTGCGGCCGGTAAGTATTTTGTGTGCATAAGCCTGGTGGCCCACATCCCAGATGATTCGATCCTGCGGCGTGTCGAAAACGTAATGCAATGCCAGGGTCAATTCGACGACCCCCAGGTTAGGGGCGAGATGGCCCCCGTTTTGGGACACGGTACAAATAATAAGATCGCGAATTTCCTGGGCCAATTGAGGAAGCTCAGCAACCGAAAGTTGCTTAAGCTGTGCCGGGCTATCAATCATGGAAAGCAGAGCCTTGCTGTCTTTTTCTTCCAATGTTATCCCCTCCCGTTAATGGAGCAGAATGTCTAGTCAATTCCAACCGCAACCAACTTTGACGGTTATCATCATTTTATCCCGATCTGGTTTAAGCTTTTCGAACCAGTAGATAACGAGCGATAGCCCGTAGCGGTTCTGCCGCTTCTCCGAATGATGCAACTGCCTTCAGTGCTTCCTCTACATGGAGTTTGGCAGATTCTTTGGATTTCGAGACGCCCAGAAGTGCCGGATACGTCTTTTTATTCTTCGCAAGATCAGAGCCGGGTTTCTTACCCATGAGCGTTACATCGCCTTCGACATCAAGAAGGTCGTCGGTGATCTGGAAAGCAAGACCGAAATGCTGTCCGTATTTCACCAGTGAGCCAATTTGTTGTTCGGTGCCCCCTCCCAGCAAAGCTCCCAGTTCTAAACACGCAGATAATATCGCGCCCGTCTTATGGACATGCATATATTCGACGGTGGCTAAGTCGACTTCAAGCTTTTCGCATTCCAAGTCGATCACTTGACCTCCGATCATGCCCCTGTAGCCGGAAGCTTTGGTCACTATATTGACGGCTTGAAGGATTTTTTCTGCAGCTACCCGGCCGTCACTGTGGGTGGCGGTGATGAGTCCGAACGCTTCTGTCAATAGGGCATCACCTGCAAGAATCGCTATCGCTTCGCCAAATACTTTGTGATTTGTTGGAACGCCCCGCCTGAAATCATCGTTATCCATGGCCGGCAGGTCATCATGAATCAGTGAGTAGGTGTGGATCATTTCCATGGCGCATGCCACCGGCATGACCATGTCAACCGTTCCGCCCACAACTTCCGCGGCCTGAATACATAAAATGGGCCTTAACCTTTTTCCACCTGCAAAAAGGCTGTAGCGGGCGGCCTCTAACACACTCTTTTCGAGGCCGACGGGCGAAGGTAAATATCCTTCCAGGGCTTTGTCAACCAACTCCTTACGTTCAGCCAGGTATGCCTTCAGATCAAACGCATTCATATCGATCTCTTAATCTAGTTTGCAATGCGCACCTTTTTAGCACGCATACGAACATGTTGCTATTATTTTATGTTTTAGACATTGACAGCGAATATGTCCAGTGAGGCACACTTTAACGCTGCTCAAACTTCGCTCGCTCTGATAACTTGTTTTAAATGTTTCTCCTCATTCTTTCGTACCGTTGGTCGTGGAAGGTTCAAAAGGAACAGCGCTCCAATCTCCCTGCTGATTTTTTAGTAGAGTTTGGACCTTGTTCTCTGCCTCTTCGAGCTTTTTGTGACATAGTTGTACGAGCCGAATTCCTTCCGTGAATGCTGCCAGCGAGTCCTCCAAAGGTAAATCTCCCCGCTCCAGCTTTTCAACTATTTTTTCGAGATTGTTAAGTGCATCCTCGAACTGTTCACTTTTCTTCTTTGCCATTTTGTACCTCTCTTTGTCGATGACCGGAAGTATCTTGCTCGACTTTTTCGACAGTAGCTTCCAAGGCCCCGCGGAAAAGTTGCACTCGAACCCGCTGTCCGCTCTGCACTTCCTTAGCCTCTCGCAATACTTGATTGTCAAGTAAACGATAAGTAATAGAGTAACCCCTGGCCAGAACCCCCAGCGGGCTTAAAGATTCGAGCTGCAGAGATGATTTCTGCAATGCAAATCGATTCTTATCGAGAATGTTCTGCTGATGTAGTTTGAGGCTATTGAAGCGTTGCTCAAGTATTAATAGGTTCTGCCGAATAGCTTTTTTGGGGTTATAGATGTGTAGCTTTTCTGCGAGGTGTTTGTGGCTGATCTGCAACCTTTCAAATTTTCGGCTGAATGACAATTGCAATCGCTCAAGGCGATCGTCGACGTAAAGGTGCAAATCATCCAGACGCTTCCGCGGGTCAACCAGGCGTTTGGAATAATGATCGAGCATCTGTCTATGCGTTTCGATCTTCCGTGAGATTCTTTGCTGAAGATTTTCTAAATGCTTGCATATTTCGCGCTGAAAATTGTCCAATTGGGCAATGACCCACTCGGCCGCAGCCGTAGGAGTAGGTGCTCTGAAATCAGCAACCAGATCACTGATAGTTAAATCGATTTCGTGTCCTACTGCCGAGATGATCGGGATCGGGCACGCGACAATGGATCGAGCTACGACCTCTTCATTGAACGGCCAAAGATCTTCGATGCTGCCGCCGCCCCGACCGACAATCAGCAGGTCCCATGCAAAACGTTCTTTTAAATGGCCGGCCGCCTCTAAGGCTGCCGCAATCTCAGCGGCTGCGCCCTGACCTTGCACCCTGACCGGCAGCAGAGAAACCTGAAGAGGGTAAGGACTTCGCTGCAGAACCTTCAAGATATCCTGGATCGCGGCTCCTGTTGCAGATGTGACAATTGCAATTCTTTGTGGGCATACGGGCAGAGGGGTTTTTAAAGCCGGATCGAAAAGCCCTTCCGCCTGGAGCTTCTTCTTCAATTGCTCGAAGGCCAGCTGTAAAGCTCCCAGGCCTTTAGGTTCCATGGTTTCAACAATAAGTTGATACTCTCCGCGCGGTTCATAAACGCTGATACGTCCCTGACAAAGAACTTCCAGGCCGTCTTCGGGGGTGAACCGCAGAGTACGCTGGTGAGAACGAAACAAGACCGTTCTGAGCTGACTTTCTTCATCTTTCAGGGTGAAATAGCAGTGGCCGGATGCGGGTATCCTGAGGTTGGAGATTTCGCCCCTTACCCATATGCAGCGATAGTTTGATTCGAGCAGGGCTTTGATCTGAGCATTCAGATAGCTTACCGTGAAAACTCGGGTTTCATCGAGGATGGGATACAGCGCGGTTCTGCCTTTGGACTCTTTCATACCACCTGATATTTTCAGACCTATGACGACATTTCGTGGCTATAGCTTCCAAGATAATGTTTTTGGTGTAGGTTGGGTTGAGTAGCGCGAAACCCAACGCCTATTTCGCTGGGTTTCGTACCTCAACCCAGCCTACTTGGAAACCAAAATCATTTTCTTAAACACTATAGTTGCGAAAACACTCCGGCGATGTTCCGCAATTAAATATTTTTACATAAGGCTCTACGGAAAGAAACTCATAATCTTTCAAATTAAAAACCAAAGCTCAAGTGTGCATCCCAGAAACAAGGATGTTCCGAGTTGAGCCTGCTAGCGGAATAATTTTGGGTCCATTGCATCGCGAAGCCCTTCCCCTACCAAATTATAGGCGGTGATGCTGAGAAAAATAGCGATGCCCGGAAAAATTGTCAGCCACCAGGCAAATTCGATATAGTCCCGGCTTTGCGATAAAATATCGCCCCAACTTGGTGTCGGTGGGGGCACGCCAAACCCCAAAAAACTCAGACTGGATTCGGTCAGTATGGCTCCCGCAATGCCGAACACAGCCGAAACGAGCACGGGAGCCATAGCGTTGGGCAGCATGTGGACAAAGATCAAACGGGCATTGGACGCCCCCAAGGCGCGTGAGGCCAGCACAAAGTCAAGTTGTTTAAGTTTGAAGAATTCAGCCCTTACAAAACGTGCAACGCCGGTCCAACCGGTCAGCCCGATGACAACCATGATGTTGTAAATGCTGGGCGGGAGAAAAGCGATGATAGCGATGATCAGGAAAAAAGTAGGAATTGTGAGTAAAATTTCTATCAATCGGCTGATTAACTGATCCGCCCAGCCTCCAAAATACCCGGCCAACGAGCCCAGAAAAATACCGATAACGACTGCGATGCCTACTGCTACAAACCCGACGGAGAGAGAAATGCGGGCGCCGTAAATCATTCTGCTGAGAACATCTCTGCCACGATCGTCAGTTCCGAGCCAGTGTTTAAAAGTGGGTGGAGCGAGACTCGCAAGTAAATTGTATTCAGTGGCTGAATAAGGCACTAAAGGCCAGATGGCGAAATCGCCGGGCTTTTCTAAATTACCCTGAAAGATGAAAGGATGATTCTTCCTTTTGACCTCCTGCCAGTCGTATGGCCCTACTTTTTCGAGACCTGAAAATATAGGCCAATACCATTGCCCGGAATATCGAACTAAAATCGGCCTGTCATTGGCAAGAACCGGAGCAAAAATAGCCACGGCGAAAAAAAAGAAAGTAATCCCCAGCCCGGCAACGGCAAGACGCTTTTTGCGAAAGTGTTGCCAAACCATCTGCCAGTAGGAATAAGGAGCTTCTTTATGTTTGTTCTCAATCATCGACGACCACATCGAAAGATGTAAAAAAGCAGTAAGGTCATTCCAGTTTGATTCTCGGATCCAGCGTTGCGTACAAGATATCGGAAATCAACAGTCCAGCCAGCGTAAGCAGAGCGGAAATGGTGGTAATGGCCATGATGACCGGATAGTCTCTGCTCAACACAGATTCAAATCCGAGCTGCCCCATGCCAGGTATCGAGAATATGCTTTCAATAATGACACTACCGCCAAACATTGCCGGAAGCAGAAAGGCAAGCAAGGTGATAATGGGAAGAAGAGCATTGCGCAGGGCATGTTTGAAGATCACTATCCGTTCGCTCAATCCTTTGGCACGGGCAGTTCGAATGTAGTCCTCGCGAATCACTTCCAGCATCTCTGCTCGGGTGAGTCGCGAAAGGTATGCAAGCCCGCCGTATGTCAAGCAAGTGACCGGCAGGACTAAATGCCAAAGACGGTCGGTTAACCAATGAAAAAGCGACCAGGAGCCCGCTCCAATGGAAGAAATTCCGTAGACAGGAAAAATATCCAGGAAGTCTCCTCCTCCGAAAAACATAATGAGCAAAACTGCGACCCAGAAACTGGGCAGAGAGTAGAGGAAGAAAAAAAACAAAGTCAGCACTCTGTCTGTTAATGTATCCGCATGGGTAGCCGAAAAGACTCCAAACGGGATGGCTATCAGGTAAACCAGAAATATGGATATGGCATTCAATTGAATCGTGATTGGGAGCCTTTCGGCTATCTTTTCCAAGACGGGCCGGTGGTCCTTGAAGGAATTTCCAAAGTCCAGGGTGAAGACCCTTTTGACCCACAACAAATATTGCACTGTTAAAGGCTTATCGAGACCATAAAGTTTCTTGGTTTGTTCGATAATCTGTTTGGCTATGGCGCTTTCGCCCATTTCGCCCTGGCCGGCCATCTGCAGTTTGAGAGTGGCTGGGTTGCCTGGCGCAAGCTGAATAATCAAAAAGGTAATCAATGTAATTCCGAGCAGGGTAGGTATGACCTGCAGGAGCCGCTTGATGATATAGGTCGCCATCCGCAGTGGTCCCCTTCATTCCGATTCTTGTTCGGTTGCCCACCATTCACGAGGTGCCAAACCCATTGGATATACCTGCACATTCTGGAAACGACGGGCTACGGCGACCAACGCCTCCGTGGTGAACAAAAAGGTGTAAGGCTGCTCCTCATGAATGATTTCATGGAAACGGCGGTAAAGCTCATTGCGCTTTTCAGAGTTAAATTCTTTGCGGGCGGTTTCGATGATTTGATCTGCCTCCGCATTCTTGAAGCCGACGAAATTCGAGCCCTTGTCGGCCTGAGAGGAGTGCCACAGTTGAAAGGGGTCTGATTCCCAGGAAAGACTCCAGGCAAGCGTACACGCGTCGAATTGGTGCTGCTGAATATCCTGAATGAAAACGGCCCATTCAAGTTTTCGAATACTCATCTGAATGCCCACCTGCTTCAAATTCTCCTGCAGAATGGTGGCCAATTGCTCGGCGAACTTGGAACCGGCGGAAATTAGAAATTCAAAGACAAAAGGAGCACCATTCTTGTCCAGAATTCCATCGCCGTCGTGGTCTTCCCATCCGGCACTCTTGAGTAAAGCAACCGCACCCTGCGGGTCGTAAGGATATGGTTTGATGTCATGATTATAAGCAGGGCTGTTGATGTAAAAGTTTCCCGTGACGATTGTCCCGAGATTGAACAGCAACTCTTTCAGAATACTCTCTCGGTTAAGGAGCATTGTCATGGCCTGCCGCACTCTGCGGTCGCTGAACATTGGTTTGCGCAGATTCCAGCCTATGTAACTGTAACTCGGAAGATAATATTTTATTTTTTGGTAGGTGTTCAGAAAACGCTCATTGTTGGTTTGTTTGACCCACTGGATGGGGCGCAGGCTCATCAGGTCCAGGCCACCTTTCTTCAAAACCTGCAATGCAACGGTGGAATCGGTGATCACCTTGAACACCACCCGCTCTAGTTTAGGTTTCTCGCCCCAGTACTGTTCGTTCCGAACCAAAACGATTTCCTTGCCCGTATCCCATCGCAAAAACCGAAAAGGACCGGTTCCGACGGGACTGCGTCCAATGGCGCTCTGGTTGAAATCTTCTGTTTTGGAAAAAAGATGGGCCGGAACTATCGGGATACCACCACAGAATTCAAGTGCCCGGAAATATGGAATCCGGTAGTGGTAGCGGACAGTGTAATCGTCGATGACTTCAAGTTTATCAATGTCCTGGTAATAGTTGCGCAGGTGAGCCGAATCCACTTTCGGGTCGCGGATTCGATCAAACGAAAAAAGGATATCTTTTGCCGTGAAAGGCTGACCATCCTGCCATTGGATATTCTTTTTTAGATGAAAAGTATAGGTCAGGTGATCCGCTGAAATCTCCCATGAATCTGCCAACACCGGCACCAACTGCATGCTCTTTTCGTCTCGTTTCAGGAGAGACTCATAGATGTAGTCGTTTATGTTGGATGCGTAGGCATCCGTTGAAGTTATGGGGTTGAGAGTTGCTGGTTCAGCGCTTAGATGGGTGATCAACCAGTCCTTGTTTACGGATGCGGTATTCTTGGATTCGGTGCAAGAGCTACAAAACACGGGGAGTAAAACTAGTACTCCCAGCAATAAACACCGGCTCGATTTCACCAAATTATGCATCCTCGATTGCCTTTTGCTCCGTTCTTTCAATGACCGCGGGGACGGCACTTTTATTCATCTTCCTGCGCGACCAATAGTGGATAAGAGCGAAGCCGCCGACAAGCGCTATGACGAACAGGACGGACAGAATATTAAGGTAGGACCGAATGAAAGCCGCAATCGGTTTTCCAAAAAAGAAAAAGAGCATGGCGACCATAAAAAAGCGGCCGCTTCTACCAATGAACGATGCCAGCATGAAGCGTTTCAGGTCGAGCAGGAAGACTCCCGCTGCGATCGTGAAGACTTTGTAAGGAATGGGGGTGAAGGCGGCAATTCCAACAGCCCACACGTCATAGCGTTGGTAGTAACTCTCCACCAGTTGTGTCTTGGCTTCAGAAAACATTCTCCGCAGCAGGGGCCTTCCACCGTAGCGTCCCAGACCATAGCCGAAACCGCCCCCCAAGACTGAAGCGATGGAGCAAATCGCTGCGTAAATCGGCGATCCTTTGGGATTGATTAGGCAAAGGGCTATCAGCAAAACGTCCGGAGGAATCGGAAAAAAAGAAGACTCGGCAAAAGCCAGCATCGCCAGTGCCATTCCTCCATATGGCGTATATGCCCACGAGATTACCCAATTACTAAGTGCGTGCAAACTTTCCAGCATCTATTTAATCACCATCCAGACGTAGGTTGGGTTGAGTCACGCGCCTCGCGTGGCGAAACCCAACGACTATTTTGCTGGGTTTCGTACCTCAACCCAGCCTACTTGGAATCCAAAATCTTTTTTCTTACGGACTAATTCATCCTTTGAACAAAAGCGTCCAAATTAAACCAAGTGCGCCCAGCAACCAGCAGTAAGGCGCGAATACGAAAAAGTTTCCTTTACGCACCACTTTCAGGAGTATGCGCAAAGCAATATACCCCGCTATCGCGGCAGTCAGTATTCCCAAGATGGTTGGTGCCAGCTCGACGTTTTGTATTTTAATATGTGACCCTTCTAAAATCAAAGCGCCGATAACCGCCGGAACGAAAAGAAGAAAAGAATACCGCCCTGCCCAATCCCGCTCAAGACCGAGAAAAAGCCCTGCCGATATTGTGGCTCCCGATCTCGATATGCCGGGGGCCAGAGCCAGTGCCTGGGAAAGTCCTATCCACAGCGCGTGTTTGCCGCGGGTAAGCGATGGAGGTTTTCGCACCAGAGGCTTAGCATAGCGTGTCAGCCACAAAAAGGTTCCGGTAATCAGAAAGTTGACGGATACAGCCGCGACGGATGCGAAAGCGTTTTCAAGTGCGTGTCGTGCAAAGAGTCCCGCGATAACAGTAGGCAGTGTTCCCACAAGCACGAGTAGGAATATCCTCTCTTGATTGTCCAGTTTGCCGGCCTTCGAGCTTCCAAAGGGCCGCTGCAATATCAAACGAATCCCACCTTCTATCAGGTCACGGATGTCTTTGTGAAACACGGCTAAAACGGCCAGAAAGGTGCCAACATGGAGGCTGACGTCGAAAAAAATAGCGGGGTCCTTCCACCCCAGAAGATGTTGTGCAATGACCAAATGGCCCGAACTGCTGACCGGCAGGAACTCTGTTACCCCTTGCACAATTCCAAGTATAAAAGCAGTTATAAGAGTCATCAGCAACCCGGGAAAGCTTTCTGCCCAACAAAGGTAATTTTCACATTTCGGGATACGTCTAATATAGAAAGAAATTCGTCATCATTTATTCTGGATGACTTTGCAACCCTCGCTTCCTGCGCGGTGAATGAGTGAAGTCAGCCTGAAGTGCACGCTGCTGAATTCCCATCTTCCCGATTTGAAGCCCAAACGAAAGGATCGAGTCCACCCCGCGTTAGCCTGCGAGCTTCAATCTATCAATTGGTGGATGCTTCTATCACATGCGGTTTTGATCGACAAGGTCAATCTGGGGACCTGAACTTATTGCGAACGCATAAAAAAACCCCTCTCATTCAGAAAGGGGTAGGTGGTGTTTTGAAATGTTCAGATTCAGGGATTCCCCGGTTACAGGTTATTCACATCGATATTGCGAATGAACGCTTTCACGTCCTCCATCCACAGTTCCAGCTTCGCTTCTCGCTCGTCAGATGCAATATCATGATCTGCTCTTTCGGAATTAAACGTTGTGTTGACCTGAGAAACCAAACTTTCTTCAGCGCTGTTTGGACCCTCTATTGTCCTGTTGGCAAGATCATGCCCTTTAAACCACTCTGCACTGAATTCAATATTTTCATAGGATTTCACGTTAATCTCCTCCTTGCATCGCTTTTTTTCGCAGTAGACGTACAATAATCACACTTGTCTTTAAAGTAAAGTGCGAGATTTATTTTGATAACGTATTTTTTCGATTCTCGAAACCGTGAGGCGGGAGCGCAAAAAGAAAGCCTAAGAGCTTCCATGAAAATGCACAACAGCAGGATCGCCGGTGCGGACTCCAAGAGCCTCAGCGGCATCGCCCTGATTCATGGCAACCTCTAAATATCCACTGCTGCCAAACAGAAACAGCAGTTTGCCGGCTTCCACCTCTCCGTAAGTGTTCGCGAATCGATTCACGCTGTGTGAGCCGAGAGTGATGCTCAATCGTTCTGCAGCGGCAAAACGCTCTATTTCAGCCCTATTCACATTGCTGATGATGTTGCCGAAATGATCGATGTGCATCACTTGGCCTTGCAAGCTGTTTCCACTTCGAATGATCGAGCCCCATGGCGGCGTCACTACGCCGGAAGGTGGACCCAGCGGCTCGATGGGCAGGCCTCTTGCCAAATGTGCAGCTGCAGGTGCAAAAATGTCACGGCCGTGAAAAGTATTGCTGATTTCCGATCGCCAATAAGCTGAATTCTCAAGGCTTCGAGCAGACCAATCCGGGCACGCTTTCAAAACAAGTGAAAATAAGCCATTGTCTGGCCCGACAAAATATTGGCCGCCTGCTTTCAGGGCCAGGGCGCGACGTCCGGTTCCAACCCCGGGGTCGACTACGGCCAGATGAACGGTTCCGGCTGGAAAATACTTGTAGGCGGTGAAAATTACGTATGCTCCGGCGCGCACATCCTGCGGTGGAATCATGTGAGATATATCCACCAGTGAGGCTCCCGGACAAATTCCGAGGATCACTCCTTTCATGCTGGCAACGTATCCATCTTCAATGCCGAAGTCAGTCAATAGGGTGATGATCGGTGCCATATTGTGCCATGATGGTGGTTTGTTCCATCTGATTGCGAGCCCGTATGACGCTTGGCGCTCTATCGTCATATTCTTGCCGCAACTGGAGGATGATTACAGAAGCAATGACCAGCAGGCCCCCAAGCAGTTGCAGTGGCTGCATTGTTTCACCCAGAAACAAATATGCCACCACGCCTGCCGTGATGGGTTCCAGAGTTGCCGTTATGCTGGCACGAGTCGACCGAATCAGGCTGATCCCTTCAAAGTAAAGTCCAAAGGGAACCACGGTGCCAAATACCACTATGTAAATGATCCAGAACCACTCAATGGGGCTGTAGGCTTGCCGAAGAGACGCAAACGGGGCGGGGGCGCCGCTCCAGAAAAAATGACCTATATTCCAAAAAACAGCAGAAGCCAGCAAGGCATAGAAGAGAACCGTCCATGGATTATAGCGCTGCATACCCCTTTCGCCGTAAACGGAATAAAAGGCAAATGCGAAAGCTGCACACAAACCGCCCAAAACACCCATTTTATTGAGTTGAAACAAATCGAAGTTATAGGCGCCCACTACCAGATAGCAACCTACGGTGGCGCCGAGAATCGCAGTGAGAGTGAGCCGAGTAAGTTTCTCGCGAGCAAATACAACTGAATAGACCGCGATCAAAGCGGGCGCCAGGTACTGAAGGAGGATGGCCGCTGCAACTTTTATTTTACTGATTGCGTAAAAGTAAGTGAATTGCACCATAGCCATACCAAGAACACCCAGTACAATGAAATAAATGATGTCTTTGGGCGATATGGACAGTAACGAGCGCCGTCGCAGTAAAAGCCACAGGAAAAGAAAACCGCTGGCCAGAGTCACCCGAATTTGTACTAGCTGGAGAGGTGTCACTCCCTGTTGAAACAAAAATTTGCCGGACGAGCCGGAAACAGCCCAAAGCACTGCGGCCAAAACTACATAGAAGTATCCCCAGCGAGGCGAAGAGGGCGATGTTGTCATTTGGGTCAAGTTCCTCCTTGCCCCTCTTCATAACCGAAATCCGAATAAATAAAAAGCTCACCTTCTGCAATCAGGAGTTCACCAGCAGCAATCCTATGGGCAGGGAAAACATGGAAAGCAGGGTAGATAGCAGAATCCCCGCCGACGCGAGTTCAATATCGCTATCCAGCTGGGCCGACAGAATGTATATAGCTGTAGACGTGGGCAGAAGGAAATATATCATTGCCACTTTCCAGTAGATCCCCGTAACATCGAAAGCATGCATGAAAAAGTAGCCCACGAGAGGCAGGGTGAGCAACTTACAGGATGCGGCCAGCACGGCCGGGGTCAGGTTTCCCCTAAGACCCGAAAAGGTCAGCGAGTTGCCGATAGAAAGAAGTGCCAGAGGCAGTGTGACCGATGAGAGCAGCGCAAAGGTGTTGTTCAAGAACAATGGAAATCCCCATCCTAGTTTGGAATAAGCCAAACCGACGAGACATGCGATGATCAATGGGTTAGACAACACTGCCCGCAACATGAACCGTGATTTTTGATCGAGGGCATAACTCTCTTTGGAAAACCATATAAGAGTCGATACAGCGAGAAGATTGATGAAGGGAATCGCAAAGGCAATGATTAGTCCAAAAATCCTGACTTCCTGTTCACTGTAGATTCCTATAACAAGCGCCATTCCAATATAGGTGTTGAAACGATAACAACACTGAGAAAAGGAACCTACCTGGTAAGCGGACATACCGGATAACTTGACGACAGCCAAACTTATTACGTAGATAACGAAAATGGATGACAGGACGGCCAGGTTAAGATTCCAGTTTATGTGGGCCGCTGATGCTGGGTTGCCAATTTTCCAAAACAGCATGGTTGGAAAAAAGATGAAATACACCAAACGGTCCGAAACCTTGAAAAAGGGTTGTTCAACGAAGTTTAGCCGCCTAAGCAGGCTTCCCATGGCAATGACAATGAATACGGGGAAGATGCTGTTGATGATTGTCGACATCGAAGTTTATAGGTCCTCTGATTTTCTTTGGATGGCCGCCATACAATAACCCGAATGTGATTCCTATCCATGATTAGAAACGATAGCCACACGTCTCTCCCTCTATAAACCGGTCAAAGTCTCCTTTACAAGTTTTATACAAGGGAGTAATTTTGCTAAGAATGTGAAAATTATCATGCTAACCGTGAATGTCGAGTCCCAGTCAATAACTGGGGCGTTTTAGTAAGTCCACCAATAGGTTTTGTAGGGTTGCGGTCCGTCTCTTTTACATGCAACAGCAACTAACAAACTGCTGATGGGAGGTGCCAAAGTGAAACAGGGAAAATGCCCAAAGTGCGGGTCGGAGGGAGTCTATTCGGGGGCTGGTGTTAGTGCCAAGAGTGGTCCTTTCGGCAGCAATTCGATTCCAATCACGTTGCTGTCGATTGCTGCATTAGATAATTATGTGTGCACTGGTTGCGGCTATGTCGAGAGTTACGTGGCGGATGCTGCCAAGCTCAAAGAAATCGCAGAGAGGTGGCCTAAAGCTAAAAAAGCTTAGAGAAATATTGAGGCTCGGCCGAAGGACGCTAATTAGTACCCATCCGGAAACTGCCAATTAAATCGCATAGAAATTTGCATTTTTGCGGCTTGAAGCCCGCACTCCCGGAATGGCAGGAGTGCAGCCGTTAGGCTGCGAGTTTATGCGATTCCAAGTAGGCTGGGTTGAGGTACGAAACCCAGTAAAAGAGGCGTTGGGTTTCGTGCAGCACAACCCAACCTTCTACATCTAATTTAAGAGGGTTGTGGACCAGAGGGCTGAGAGATATTCTTGGACAATTTGATGGGAAGAGACAACTGTATGCGAAACAGACTCCACACCATCATTCCCGCATGTTTTTAGCGGGAATCCAGCCCAGCGCCATTCCTGAATTCCCGCTTGAAGATTTCGGGAATGACCGTGTGGCGCTAATGTGACAAAGTGGAACCAGGGGTGCGATTCAATGAGATTTTCTAAACGCCAGTACAGTGTGGCCGGCTTAAGACGGTTCGGGACCATCACCCGTGTGCTGCTGAAGCACGGATTCGGGGATGTGGTTGAAAGAATTTTCGGTAGGTCCACTGAACGACCCAAGGAATTGAAAGACAAAGAATTACTGTTGCGCTCCGGTTTCCCCTCCCCGCGCCGCATTCGCCTGGTTCTGGAAGAGCTCGGTCCCAGTTTCATCAAGTTGGGTCAGTTGATGAGCACCCGGGCCGATATTTTCCCCCCGGAATACATAGAAGAGTTCAAAAAGCTACAAGACAGCGTTCCACCGATCCCTTACAAAAATATCAAGGCGGTCATCGAGCTGGAACTGAGAAAGCCGCTTGCAAAAGTCTTTGCAGACTTCAGCAAAGAATCCATTGCGGCAGCCTCCGTCGCCCAAGTGCATCTGGCCAGACTGTTCACCGGCGAAAAGGTCGCGGTAAAAGTCATACGCCCCGGTATTGACAAGAAAATCCGTGAAGATGTGGGTCTGATGTATATCCTCGCCGATAAGATCGAAAAAGCCTTTGAGATCGGTCGGATTGTCGGCGCGACCAATTTGGTGAAAGAATTTGAAAAGACCATCTTCAAAGAGTTGGACATGTT
The DNA here is from genome assembly GCA_963781715.1 of uncultured delta proteobacterium. Classification (GTDB taxonomy): domain Bacteria; phylum Desulfobacterota; class Syntrophobacteria; order Syntrophobacterales; family Syntrophobacteraceae; genus Desulfoferrobacter. Next base: position 532,571 of record CAWAGW010000009.1, on the reverse strand, counting down.
TGTTGAGGCGGGGAGCATCGAAAAATTCGCGCTGAATTTTGAAGACATTGATGAGATTTATATTCCGAAGGTCTACTGGGATTATACGACTAAATCGATTTTGGTGATGGAGCAAATTGACGGCATCAAAATGGACCAGGTAGATGCCATCGCTGCCATGGGAATCGATCCCAAAGAAATCGCCATGATCGGCCTGCGTTCCTTTTCACGCCAGTTGATGGAATTTGGCTTCTTTCACGCCGATCCGCATCCGGGCAACACTATAGTCATGCACGACGGCCGCGTCAGCCTGGTCGATTTCGGAATTACGGGCTACCTTGACGACGAAATGATGCGCCAAATCGCCAATCTCTTCCTGGGTTATGCCGAACACGACTACGATATGGTGATGGAGGCTCTTTGGGAAGCCGGACTGATCGACGAGCAGAGGATGGATCTGCAAAGTTTCCGCACAGATCTGAAAGATGTCAGTGAATCGTTCTATGGCCGGTCGCTGCAGAATATCTCGGTCAGGGATGTCTACGACCAGGTGATGCAGTTGGTCTTGAAATACCATATTCGGCTGCCGCGAAACCTTTTGCTGCTGCTCAAAACTTTCATACAAACGGAAGCCCTGGGCAAGATTTTGGGCAGCGATGCCAGCATCCTGGAAGTCACCAAACCCTATGCGAAAAAGTTGCTGCAGCAGGGCTATGACGCCAGAAAGCTGTACAAAAATCTAGGCAGAGATGCTCGCACCATGGCCGGCTACATGAAGATGATGCCAAAGTATTTCCATGATATCTTGCGCCAGACGGCGGGAGGAAAGCAGCGCATAGAACTCTGGCACGGCGGCTTTGAGCAGTTGAATGCCCATTTCGAAAAAGGAGTCAACCGGCTGACGGTCGGACTTGTCATCGCTGCCTCCATCATCGCGGCGGCATTGATTTTAAACTCTTCTCAGAAAGTTCTGGAATTTTCGTTCAATTTTCTGGGAGCCCAAGATGTGTCCATTACCGCTCTATTGGGTATTGTGGGCTATACGATCGCAACTATTCTGGGCATCTGGCTCATTGTCTCCATTTTAAGGTCGGGAAAGCTTTGACCCAGTTCAGAGCTTTTCGTTGGGTTTCGTTCCACTCAACCCAACCTTCTATGAGGGACGTCAAGCCCCATTTGGGTAAAACTCGTTTCATTATCTCGACATAAAGCTGTGTCTGGCCAGAGTCTGTCCGTCTCGAGGCCTCGGTCTATTTTGGGCACAATTATCGCTGCCCGGCCGGAGAGCGACCCGGGGGGTGACGGAGGGGCAGGACCAGTTGGCTCTGCCTTTCTTTTTCCCTGCCCTTCTTGAATCCCCTAACCCGGCAAAGCCGGAACCAAAAAGGTCACAGTCAATGATCGGGTATTATCTTATATCCACTTCAAGTGTCTGATAAAGTTAAGGAGGTGGATACCGATGGAACTTCTGATAGACCGTTACGCTGAGAAGATCTTGGGAACCCTCTCCTGTTTCGATCGTGTAGTGATCCAGGGGACTTTGCCCACATTCTGTTATGCTCAAGGGATGGCTGGCTACTTGAGCTATAAGCATATTCGCATCTTCGACTACCCACGTTTTGCAGAACCCTTTCGCGATGAGCTCCGGAAGAATGCCGAACGGGTTGCTTCGGAAAATGGTCTTGAGATCGAGTTCATCCGCAAGAAGAACTTCCGAAAAGAAAAGCGCATACAGCATATCCTTGAACAGAGAGGCAACCACCCCGGGCTCGTTCACATCTTCTCAGCTATGGAGCCTTGTCAGACCTACAAGCCATGGCACGACAAGCAAACCCACAAAACCTTCCTCAAGCCTGATAACGGCAAATGCCTACACTACTATTTCTACCTTATCGATGAGGAGCTTGGCCTTGTCTATGTGCGCGTCCCCACTTGGTGTCCTTTTCGCCTTCAGGTCTATTTTAACGCGCATAGCTGGTTGCAGCTGCGACTCACCAAATCAGGTATCCATCATGGTATCTTGGATAACGCCTTCGCCGAGATATCGGATTTCAGTCAAGCTCAGAGCCTCAGCGATTCCTTCAAGGTCGATCTGCTTCACACAAGGCTCGATCTTTTTGCAGAACGATTCTGCCCTATCATCAAAGACTTCGATCTGCGTTATCACTGGAGCATTATGCAGGCTGAGTATGCAACCGATATCGTCTTCAAGCACCGAGAAGATCTCCAATCCATCTATGGGCATCTGACCCGCACCGCCATCCACACCGTCAAGCCTGACAACATCGCAACCTTCCTCGGAAGAAAGCTTCACGATAAATATGAAGGTGAGATGGGCAATAACTTCAACACACGAATCGAGGGAACCCGGATCAAACACAGCATGGGTCCCGTTTCCATTAAAATGTACGATAAGTTCGGTCTCATTCTTAGAATCGAGACCACCGTCAATGACGTCTCCTTCTTCAAACACTACCGCATGGTAGAACATCGCGATGGCAGCGAGTCAATGAAACTTGCCCAGATGAAGAAAGGAATCTACTCCCTCCCGGCCCTCTCCAGTCTTCTCGTCGCCGCCAACCGCAGGTACATTGAGTTTATCTCGGCTATCGACGATCCAAGCGCCGGAACAAAGAAACTGGAAAAAATCTCCAGAACAGTTGTCAAAAATAACCGCTCCTACAAAGGCTTTAATCTCTTTGATGATGACGACCAGTTGCTCTTCGAATCCATAGCAAGCGGAGAGTTCACCATCAGTGGCTTTCAGAACAAGCATCTGAGATCCAAGCTTGGAGGAAGGACCACCTCTCAGATCTCCCGCACGATCAAACGACTTCATGTTCATGGTCTCATCAGAAAAGTCGGCCGCACATACAAATATTATCTTACAAAATTCGGCACTCAGGTGGTCACAATGGGCTTGAAACTTAAAGAGCTCGTCGTCATTCCACACCTTTCCGGACACATTAACCTGGCATGAGAAACTACATTTCTTGCCAGAAAAAGCATCAACTCTGATGTTAAGACACTAATGCGATAAACTCAAAGAGACACTAGTTCCTGCTGGGATTAGGCGGTTGTCAAACGGACTTGGCGTATAATCCTGCAGTGTGCAGGGCGGATAGTACCTCTATTCATTCTTGGACAGGCTTCATGATATCCCGGTAAGTCTTTGTTTCCTCCTTTCCGCCAATTCCCTTTATCAGGTTTACATCATTGCGGTACTTACGGTTTGTTATGGCCGGTTTTGATGACGTTGGCAGCAAAAGCCTATTACTACCTTCTATCCGTGTCGATTCAAAGATCGATCACCCGATACAGCATGCGCCCTAAGGCTTGGTCTAACCTGTTTAAGGAACCTCCCATCTACAAAACGACTCTTGTAAGTCCTGGTTGGGTACGGAGGTTCAAGGAAGTCCTCGCTTTCTCTGGGACCAGCCTCTGGCACACTTCGGGACAATCGCCGGCCTCCATCCGCTGGGTTGTGGTAAGAGACCCAGCCGGCGAGTTCGAGGACACCCCCATCCTCTGCACCGACTTGGAAGCATCGGCTGAGCAAATTATCGAATGGTTCGTAACCCGATGGAACATCGAAGTCACATTCGAAGAAGTACGGGCACATCTTGGCGTAGAAACCCAGAGACAGTGGTCCGATCGCGCCATCGGCCGCACTACCCCTTGCTTGCTTGGTCTCTTCTCACTGGTTGCCCTCATGGCACTGCGCCTGGTAGCCGATGGTCAGCTCCCTGTCGCGCAAACAGCCTGGTATCGAAAAGAGCAAGCAACCTTTTCCGACGTCCTGGCCTTTGTGCGCCGCAGATTGTGGGCTGCAAAGTATTTTGTCGACTCAGTATCGACACCACACTCTACCCAATTCAACCCCGATGTGGTCGATCAATTGCTTGGCCTGCTCTCGGAGGCTGTCTGATTTGGCCAAAGTCGAGTCTTCCCAACTCGCTCTCAACATGAATCGATGTCGCATAGTCTTCGACAATGCCATGGACAACCGCTAACCCCATCCCTGTTCCCTTGCCTACTGCTTTTGTTGTGAAATACGGACCATAAATACGAGCAATATCTCTTTCCGGAATGCCGCAACCGGTATCGCTAACCTGAAGCATCACATATTTGCCGAAAGCCAATCCTGAAACTTTGGTAGGACTCGTGCCATCCAGTGTGACATTTTTCAAAGAGAACTCCAGAATACCGCCATGCTCTTCCATGGCGTGAACCGCATTCGTGCCCAGATTGAGTATGATCTGATGAATTTGAGTAGGGTCGGCTTCCACGAGATCACAATCTGTTGAAATATTCTCTTTGAATTCAACATTGACAGGGACAGAAGATCTTTAGAGCCGAGCCGTGATGAATTTCTCACTAATCTGGGAGAAGTCTATATAAAGTTTGATGATCAAGTATAGATATTGACAAAATATTGTTCGATATTAAAATTCTGATCAAGCATAAGTGACTGAATAATTATAGACAATGAGCCCGCCCTTTGATGGGGCCACGAGCCGGGTTTACGTGAGTAACCCGGCTTTTTTAATTTCGTTGAAGGCGGCTCCCTATTCCAGCGAGCCGCAGCCCGCGCACCAGCAGATGCGGAGTGCAGCCTTTAGGCTGCTAATTTAAGGAGGATGCTATGGATGCAGCACGGAAGTTGGAAGAGACATTATCTATTGATGATCTTTTCGGTAAGAACGCTTTTTTCAGACTGGATGAAACGGAAGATGGAACATTTTACGCCCGCGACCGTTTTGTGTCACACCTGGATTCGACAGCCCTCGGCACGGTGGAGAAATTGATCGGACAGTTGGTAGTCGAACAAAATGCTTCGATACTCGATTTGATGGCCGGCTGGGATTCCCATATCCCTGCTGAGATAAAGCCGTCAAGAGTAGTGGGGCTGGGCTTGAACAAAAATGAATTGGAGCAAAATTCATCACTTACTGAATATGTGCTCCATGACCTTAACAAAAATTCATCGTTGCCTTTTCCCGACGCCTCTTTTGACGCCGTCATAAACGTTGTTTCAGTCGACTACATGACCAAGCCCATTGAGACTTTTCGGGAAGTGGGCAGAATCCTGAAGCCTGGTGGCCTCTTCCTGGTCATTTTTTCGAGTCGCATGTTTCCCCAGAAAGCGACTCAGGTTTGGCGTCAAGCCGGGGAGAATGAACGAATCATTTTGGTTGAGGAATTTTTCAGATATTCTGAAATGTTTGAGGTGCCAAAGGTGTTTGTTTCTAAAGGCATGCCGCGGCCCCATGATGATAAATATGCTCATCTTGGAATACCAAGCGATCCCATTTACGCGGTCTATGCTGACCGGATAGGGGCAGGAGGCAGCCATAAGAGTAGACCCGAAATGTCATCCCAACATGGGAGCCCGCTCCCGGCAGAAACTTTGCAACAAAGAATAGGTGCGATCAAAGACACTCTGCGGTGCCCGCACTGCGGTGAAATCATGCGCAAATGGGCAGTGCCGAATACCCCTTTTACGACCTGGGACAATGAATTCATGTACATCTGCTTCAATGATACCTGCCCTTATTTGATGCGCGGTTGGGAGGCCATGAATAAGCAGGGGAACCGAGGCTTATCCTATAGACTGATGTATGATCCCATAAGGGACCGTTGCATGCCGGTTCCCATTCCCAGCCTGGATGCGCTCAAAGAAAGTATCGTTGAGTGATCTGCAGCTGTTTTGGGTTGTTGTTAGGAAGACTTGCCTGGCCGGAGATTGCTTTGTAAGGAAGCTGAAGCCGGCCGGGCGACAGATAAAGAAGCCTGTCTTTATCGCCCATTGGTCTGCAAAAATCCATCCTTTTATCGTATAATGGTGACGCCTGATCTGAAAGGCACACGATTGAAAGCTGGAATTTCGGCTTGCGCTTGAAATTTGTACTTTGACCCAGGGGCCACTACGAAAATGGGTAGAACTTTTCCATGAGCGGAATACGACTATACAGCAGCAATCGATTGGAGATTTTGGCCGAAACACTGGCAGACGAACTGAGTACGCCCCTTTCTTCATCTTTGGAGCAGGAAGTCATCGTTGTTCAGAGCAGGGGAATGGAGCGCTGGGTATCCATGCAGCTCGCCCGGCATCACGGCATTTGCGCCAATTACCGGTTTCCGTTCCCCAATGCTTTCGTCTACGAAACTTTCAGAAAAGTGTTTACAGATCTTCCGGAACGATCGCCTTTCGAACCGACAGTCATGACCTGGAAGATCGTGAAACTGCTCGCCGAAATGGTTTTGCAGCCCGGATTCGAGATCATCCGGAATTACCTGGATAACGATGCGAGCGGTCTGAAGTGCTTCCAGCTGGCAGAACGGATCGCGGATCTGTTCGATCAGTACCTGTTGTTTCGCCCCGAAATGATACTGAGATGGCAAGATGGGCAAGAAGACCACTGGCAAGCCGTTCTCTGGAGGTCACTCGTAGACGGCTGCGAAACGCAGCATCGTGCTGCCCTTGCCAAGCAGTTTCTGGAAAAAATAAACCATTCCCCTTATGATCTCGCCGGATTGCCCGAACGGGTATCCATTTTCGGCATTTCAGCCCTGCCTCGCTTCCACCTCCAAGTGATCTCCGGCATAGCCAAGGTCACCGAGGTGAATCTGTTTCTCATGAATCCCTGTCAACTGTACTGGGGTGATATCGCATCGGAGCGGGAGATTGGACGTGCAGTCTCGGACCGGCTCGTTTTGCCCGAGGATGTTTACCTCGAGAGGGGGAACGGTTTGCTTTCTTCCATGGGGCTGCTGGGCAGAGACTTTTGGGATTCGATAAATGAATTTCAGGTTCTTGAAAATGAATCATTTCAGGAGCCTGACGGAAATCATCTGCTCTCCTTCATCCAGTCTGATATCCTCAATCTGCGGGACCGAAGCGAACAAAAGGAGGTGCAATTTATTTCTCTGGAAGATGCATCGATTCAAATTCATTCCTGCCACAGCCCCATGCGTGAGATGGAAATTCTCTATGACAGGCTCCTTGATATGTTCAACAACGATCCGAGCCTCACGCCAAGAGACATCCTGGTCATGGTGCCTGACATAGAGGCCTATGCGCCTTACATCGAGACCGTTTTCGATACGCCCGCAGATGAAAACACAAGAATCCCATATAGCATAGCCGACCAGAGCATGAGAAAGGAAAGCCATGTCATTGATACTTTCCTGGCGATCCTGGAGCTTTGCGCGGGACGGTTTGCAGCTTCCGAAGTCCTCGATATACTTCAATCAGCAGCAGTGCAGCAAAGGTTTGACCTGGCTGAGGCGGACCTCGATCTGATTAGAAAATGGGTCAGAGACACCCGGATAAGGTGGGGTATCGACGCGGACGATCGAAGCAGAATGGACTTGCCCGCTTTTGCGGAAAACACCTGGAAGTCGGGCATTGAAAGGCTGTTGCTCGGTTATGCCATGCCCATGAAAGATCAGCAGCTTTTTCATGGAGTTGTTCCATATGACAACATCGAAGGAACCGATGCCCGGGTGCTGGGGCGATTTGTCGAATTCCTGGACAAGCTTTTCAGCCTGGTATCTTCACTCGATCAGCCGCGCGCCCTGAAGGCTTGGACTGCGAGTCTAACGGAAGTCCTTGAATCTCTTTTCAGACCGGATGAGTCGGCTCAGAATGAGCTGCAAACCATCCGACTGACGCTCAAAGAGCTTGCCGAAGTTGCAGAACTGGCAGGTTTCGATGAAGAGATCGATCTAAAAGTTCTGAAGAACAGCCTACGGCGAAGGCTTGAAAAAGAGACATTCGGGTTTGGCTTCATCACCGGCGGGGTCACTTTTTGTGCCATGTTGCCCATGCGCAGCATACCCAGCAAAGTGATTTGCCTGCTTGGGATGGACAATGACGCTTATCCAAGGCAAACCAAAGCACTCGGCTTCGATCTCATGGCTAAACATCCGCAAAAGGGCGACCGTTCGCGCCGCAGTGACGACCGCTACCTTTTTCTCGAAGCCATCCTTTCGGCCCGGGGAAAGCTCTATATCAGCTATGCAGGGCAGAGCATCCAGGATAATTCAACCATGCCGCCATCGGTGCTTGTCAGCGAGTTGATGGACTACATCGAAAGTGGATTCGCCATACGGGGCGAAAACATTCTCGATAACATTGTCACCAAGCATCGATTACAGGCGTTCAGTCTGGAATATTTTAAAAGTGATGACAAAAAGCTGTTCAGCTATTCCGAAGAGAACTGTGCGGCAGCGGAGCAGATGCTCAAATCCGATGAACCGCCCGCTCCGTTTATCAGCAAAGGCCTGACGACTCCTGAAGAACAATGGAAGGACGTCGGTTTGCAAGACCTTTGTCGTTTTTTTGGCAACCCAGCCCGGTTCTTATTGAACAAACGCCTTGGGATTTATTTCGACGATGAGTCGCCGATCATCTCCGGATCGGAATCTTTTGCCATGGATGGGCTGGAAAAGTATTCACTGGCCCAGGAACTGGTCCAGCTCAAATTGGACGGGCACGATTTGAAAAGCTTGCTCCCCGTCCAAAAAGCTATGGGATCATTGCCCCATGGCACTCCGGGAACATGCGCCTACGATGATCTTTCCCATGCTGTCAATAACTTTGCTGACAAAACGGAAGTTTATCTGCAGAACAGGATCCTCGAACCGCTGAATATCGAGCTCGATGCAGTGGGTTTCAAGCTGACAGGTAAAATCGAATCGATTTATGCGGACAGACTCGTTCACTACCGTTACACCAAACTCAAAGCGACCGATCATCTGAGGCTCTGGATTCAACACTTGATTCTGTGTCTGGTGGCACCGCATGATTTCAAACCGAGCCTTGTCATCGGCTTGTCTCCCGACAGCAAAGAGCCTCAATGGGTAGCTTTTGAATACGCTCCGGTAGCCGAAGCCCGTGAAGTGCTTGAAGCACTCTTGGACATCTATTGGCAGGGTCTGGTGAGGCCTGTTCATTTTTTCCCCAAAACAGCCTGGCAATATGCGAAGGTTTTGCTGCAAAAGGGAAAATCCGAAGAAGATGCCATCAAGAAGGCCGTCACCGAATGGGAAGGGAATGACTATAACAATCAGGGCGAATCCAAAGACCCGTATTATGACCTATGTTTTCGCTACACAAACCCCATTGATGAAGAATTCCAACGCACTGCAGAGAAAGTATTCGAGTTGCTTTTCGAACATCAAAGAGAGCTGAAGGGATGAGTTTGGAATTCGACCTTCTAAAAAGTCCTCTTGCCGGTGCAAATCTCATCGAAGCCAGTGCCGGGACGGGGAAAACCTATACGATTGTTGCTCTTTACCTTAGACTGATCCTGGAAAGAAACCTTTCCGCCAATCAAATTCTGGTGGTGACTTTTACCGAGGCGGCGACGGGGGAATTGCGCGACAGAATACGCAGCAGAATCAGGGCGGCCAGTGAAGTATTCTCGGGGCAGAAAAACGATGATGCATTCCTGAACTCGCTTGCGGCCCGGCATGCCGATCCGGTGCTGGCTTGCCGACAGCTGCAGGCGGCGCTTAGGGATTTCGACCAGGCCGCCATATTCACCATACACGGTTTCTGCCACAGGGTTCTGCATGAGAGTGCCTTTGAGAGCGGCAGCTATTTCGATACCGAATTGGTCGCGGATCAACAGCAATTAAAACGACAAATTGTTGAAGATTTCTGGAGAAAGCACTTCTACCAGGCATCACCACTCTTTTTTAATTTCACAGTCGCCAGGAATCTCAACCTGGGGAAGCTGCTTTCCCTGCTTGGAAACAGAGCGGAACAGCCATTTCTTAAAATCATCCCCACTGCTGAAATTCCCGACACGGCCGATCTGGAAATAAGGTTTCAAAATTGTTTTGCCGATCTGGCAGGCACGTGGACAAAGGTCCGGCACGAAGTTGAAGACCTGCTGTCAAACTGCGCGGGCCTCAACCGCTCCCAATACAAGATTGACAATATTGCCCGTTGGCTGGCGGCGATGGAAAGCTACCTGTCATCCAATGGAAATGATCCACAGCCTTTCAAGGAATTTGAGAAATTTACGGCGAGCAAAATCCAGGGGGCGACAAAGAAGGGTCATGCACCGCTCAAGCACGACTTTTTCGACCGCTGCGAACACTTTATGAGCGTTCAAAAAGAGCTCATCAATGCTTTTGAACGTCGCCTGCTGGGACTCAAAGCCGCCCTGTTCGGCTTTGCCGGGAAAGAGCTTGCAAAGAGGAAGCAGGAAGCCAATGTTCTATCCTTCGATGATCTCTTGCTGAACCTTCACTCGGCTCTGGAGCATGACGGGGGTGACGAACTTGCCGGTTTCATCCGAGCAAAATTCCCGGCTGCTTTGATCGATGAGTTTCAGGATACCGATCCCGTTCAATACGCTATTTTCAAAAAGATATTCGATCATAAGGATTCCACCCTTTTTCTGATCGGCGATCCCAAGCAGGCGATATACGCATTCCGTGGCGCGGATATCTTTGCGTACATGGAGGCCGCCAGGAATCTCGATCATCGATTCACACTCGGTAAAAATTGGCGTTCCGACCCGCGCCTGATAGCTGCGGTCAACGCTGTGTTCTCGAAAGCCAACTGCCCCTTCGTCTATAACGAGATTCCTTTTCAGCCTGTTGCTCCAGGAAAATCGAGAGACGATCGCGATACTCTGGAAGTTGCCGAAAAGTTCGAACCACCCTTGCAGTTGTGGTTCTTGCCCGCGGACAGATTCGAAAACCCGGACAAGCCCATCCCCAAGGCGGAAGCCCAAGAAAATATTGCAAATGCGGTTGCGTCTGAAATTGTCCGACTCCTGATTCTTTCCAAAGATGCCCAAGCGACCATTGCCGGGAAGCCTCTGGAAGCCGGTCAAATCGCCGTTCTCGTCCGAATAAATTCGGAAGCCGGGCTCCTGCAAAAGGCCCTCACAGCCCTCAGAATTCCTTCGGTACTGTACAGCACCGAAAATATCTTTGATTCGTTTGAAGCGGTGGAGATGGGGAGGATTTTGGCGGCGCTTGTCGAACCGGACAACGAACGACTCCTTAAGGCCGCATTGGCTACTGAAATGATGGGCTTCCATGGCGAGCAGCTGGAGCAACTGCAAATCGGGGGTGAAGGCGAATGGGAGCAGTGGCTGATCGCTTTCAAAAACTATCACGATCTTTGGGCTGCCGGCGGATTCATTCGGATGTTTCGACGCTTGCTGACCGAGCAGAATCTTCTCACCCAGTTGATGACATTGCCCCAGGGGGAGCGCCGCATAACCAATGTTTTGCATCTTGCGGAAGTGCTGCATCAATCAGCCATGGAAAAGAAGCTGAACATGGCCGGATTGCTGAAATGGTTCTCGGAGCAAAGAGACCCCGAGGCATTGCGATTGGAAGAACATCAGCTTCGCCTGGAAAGCGATGAAAATGCAGTAAAGCTCGTTACCATGCACAAGAGCAAGGGGCTCGAATACCCGATCGTTTTTTGCCCATACACCTGGAGTGGATCGAAAATCAGGAACGCCGACGGGCCACTGCTGTTTCACGATGAAGCCGACCGGATGACTTTGACGCTGGATCTCGGATCGCCGGAAGCAGACTCAAATCGACAGCTGGCCGAGAAGGAGCTGCTGGCCGAAAATGTTCGGCTTCTGTATGTGGCACTGACTCGTGCCAAAAACCGCTGCTACCTGGTCTGGGGAAGGTTCAATCAGGCTGAGACGTCGGCTCCGGCCTATATCCTGCATCCACCTGACCCGGTTGACGGGCTGAACCCTGTTGCTGCGATAGCCGAGAAATTTTCCGGTTTGACCGAAGCCGACTTGGTTGCTGAACTTAAAGAGATAGAAGAAACAGCGCAGGACGCCATAGAGCTCTCTCCTATGCCGGAGCAACCGGGCGAGACATACGATCCAATAAGGGCCGACAGCGGACAACTATCCTGCCGGAGGTTCGCCGGGAGAATCGATCGGGAATGGCGCATTTCAAGCTTTTCCTCGCTTGTGTCGGATCAGCCGAACCGTGCCGATCTAGCCGACCATGACGAGCTTGTTCTGCCGGAAGGCTATGCCGAGCCAGTTCCGGAAGAGCCTCGTAGTGAAGAATTGCCTTTGAATATATTCACGTTTCCAAGAGGAGCTGCAGCCGGAACATTGCTGCATGAAATATTCGAGGAGTTGGATTTTACCGGATCGGAGGATTCCTCACTGGAAGAGCTCGTTGCTGGAAAATTACAAGAACACGGTTTTGAGCAAAAGTGGCGAGACGTTCTATCTAAAATGGTTCGGGAGGTGCTCTGCACGCCTCTCGATCCGGATTTCCCACAACTCGAACTTCGTCGCATCGAACAGCATGATCGATTGAACGAACTGGAATTCTACTTTCCCCTGAACCGAATCTCGAAAAAAGAATTAAGGAAGATTTTCAGCCTCTATACCGAAATATCGCATCTCGGCAGTTTCCCGGAAATGATCGGACAATTGAATTTCGCTCCGGCAAAAGGATTTATGAAGGGGTTCATCGATCTTGTTTTCCAGTTCGACGGACGTTTCTATCTGGTGGATTGGAAATCCAATTTCTTGGGAGATAGAATCGAGAACTATGACGAGGTTTCTCTTAATGCTGTAATGATCAATGAAATGTACATCCTGCAGTACCACATTTACTCGCTGGCGCTGCATCGATATCTTAAGCTGCGGGTGGCCGGATATGATTACCTCAGCCACTTCGGAGGCGTCTACTACATCTTTCTGCGCGGAGTCGCCGTGGAGCGGGGCCCGGCATATGGAATTTATCGAGACCGGCCGCCCCTGGAATTGCTGGAGAGCCTCAGTCAAAGATTAATCGAGCATAAAAAGTGAACCGAGAAATTCTTTACAAACTGGTAAATAGTGAAGTTCTCTCCTATCTGGACGTTCATTTCGCAAATCAGATGGGGGCACTCGATGGCTCGAACAATCCCGGCTTATTGCTAGCCGCCGCCCTGGCAAGCGCCGCCACCAGGCAGGGTCATATTTGTCTTGAGCTTTCGCAGGTGGCCGGAAAGATCTTGCTGCAGACCGGGGATGGCGCCGAAGCCGTTCGGTGCCCGAGTCTTGGCGAGTGGCGTGAGAGGTTGTGCGAATCGACGGTAATGGGAAAGCCGGGAGATTACCGGCCGCTGATCCTTGACGACCGGTCGCGGCTCTATCTTTACCGCTATTGGGATTACCAGGACAAGCTGGTTCGTTTGCTCAAGGAGCGCATTTGCGAGAAACCCGGTCCATTTCAAACGGATCTGCTCAAAAAAAAGCTTGACGAGCTTTTTCCCGAAGACAAAACCACGGAGCCGGACTGGCAGAAAGTTGCAGCTTTTGTCGCCGCTAGAAAGAAATTTGCCGTTATTTCGGGCGGTCCTGGAACCGGGAAAACCACGACCATAGCAAAGATCCTGGCATTGCTTCTGGAACTGACGGAAACCGGCAAGAGGCCGCGCATAGCCCTTACGGCTCCTACCGGTAAAGCGGCTGCCCGGTTGCAGGAAGCCATCAAGAACGCAAAAGAGCAGCTGAATTGTGCAGAGAATCTCAAACAGGTCATTCCAGAAGAGGCTTCAACCATTCACCGGTTGCTTGGAGCCATGCCGGGCTCTCCATATTTTCGCCATAATGAAAAAAACCTACTGCCGGTTGATGTGGTGGTGGTTGACGAAGCATCCATGGTCGATCTGGCGCTGATGTCCAAGCTCGCTCAGGCGCTTTCTCCCAAAGCAAGGCTGATTCTTTTGGGCGACAAGGACCAACTCGCTTCGGTGGAAGCCGGTGCAATTCTAGGTGATATCTGCGATACGGGGCAATCCCATCGCTATTCGCAGAGTTTAACCGATCAGTTGAAAATGGCTGCGGGTTATGAGCTTAATGCTTGTTCAAGCAATGAGACTGAAAGCGCGATAGCGGACTGCATCGTTCAACTGCAAAAGAGCTACCGCTTTCAAATTGGCAGCGGAATAGGTGTCTTGAGCCGGGCGGTAAATGTCGGTGATGGGGAATCGGCTGTTATTCTTCTGAAAAGCGGCAAACACGCCGGCATCAACTGGAAAAAACTACCACCTCCGCATGCGTTGTCCGGTCTAATCAGGAACACTATTGTCGCGGGTTTTCGAGGCTACCTCGGCTGCCGGGATCCACTTGAAGTTTTCAGATCGTTCGACCGGCTGAGGATTCTCTGCGCCGTCAGAGAAGGTCCATTTGGCGTAAGCGCTTTAAATGAGCTGGTAGAAAAGACCCTTGCAGAGCAGAAGCTGATCGAGCCCAAAAAGATCTGGTATGCGGGACGGCCCGTTTTGATAAAGACCAACAATTACAACCTCGGTCTGTTCAATGGGGATGTTGGCATAACTCTGCCGGACCGCGATTCCAAGGATTCGTTGCGAGTCTATTTCCCAGCTGCGGACGGAACCTTCAGGAAGTTTCATCCACTGAGACTCCCGGACCACGAGACGGTCTTTGCCATGACAGTGCACAAGAGCCAGGGTTCAGAATTCAACGATGTGCTGTTGATCCTACCGGACAGAGACGTTCCGGTGCTGACCCGTGAGCTCATCTACACTGCGATCACACGGGCTAAAGATCGGATCGAAATATGGGGAAGCGAACAAATTTTCAAGATCGCCGTATCCCGCCGAATCGAGCGTATGTCCGGGCTGCGCGACGCGCTGTGGAATCCGTGATCATAGCAATCTTTCCCGAACCTTGAAGACCATAACGCAAGAAGGCATCGTCGAAATCGTTAGAACCGGTATCTGGTGGATACAAGATTTCTCGCCTGTGGCTCGTGATGACATCTTCTTGACACGCTCTTAGAGGTTAGTTCACTCCGTGGTGATTTTTCTGGCAAGCTCTGAGGCCTGGCCCCGGATATCTTCACCCAAGGCTTCGGGGGCCGTACAGAAAGGCACGATGAGTTCGCCTATCGGATTGGCCAGAAGGTAGTTGGAAAACCGGTGGAAGTTCTCGGTAATCAGGTCGGCATTGTTCTCCACGGGTCCGGCGCAGGTAACCAACAGGGCGGTGCGATGTCCTTGGATCAACGATTTAGGCTGCCCGAGGTTGTAGCCGGTAACCAAACAGAAATGCCGGTCGATCAGGGGCTTCAACTGCGCTGGAAAGCTCCAGCAATATAGGGGGCAAGAATAAAGAACGGCCTCGGAGTGGATCATCTTTTCAAAAATACGCAGAGCGTCGTCTTCTTGAACGCAGCCGGGTTCATCGGGAAATTCCTGGCAGTTCATGCAGCCGATACAACCTCCAATGTTCTTATCAGCCACGTCGATCCGCTCGACCTCGTGCCCGAGATTCGTCAACTGCTCTTCCACCCAGCTGAGAACGGTAGCGGTATTGCCTTTTTTCCTGGGACCACCGAAAATAGAAACCACTTTCATGCTTATCCTCCTGTCTTCAAACAATAGGTTCAAGCGGGACTCTTTGGCCATGGAAGCCAGCCTGCAACTGCCATTACCCCAAAATCAGTTTCTTAAAAATTATAAAAATTACGGCGCACATTTTATAATTGTTTAGGATGAAATCTTGCATTTAAATTCTTTACTTGCCTACCGACACTCGCGCACATGGGTCGCCACAATGCTTTTCCTGGATTTCCGCTAAGGCTTGTCCCCAGGCGCTTCACAGACAATGACACTTGCCAGTCTAAACCAGTATACCACTGCGATCTGGAGTTGTCTGGCGGGTATTAATTTGATAAATTAAGTGAGTACTCACTCAGTAGAGGGTGGAGCATGTTTAGAGGTACAGTTTGCAGCCACAATCGGGAATCCGCAAAATATGGTGTCAATCGGGCGTAAGCCCTCGACTTCACACCCCCCCTCACCTAGCTTCTCTCAGGGGAAGAGGAACACGGGGTTTCCGGACGGACACCAAATGGGATTGTCGGAATTGCCGAGTGCGCAGAAATGCGATTCGGCCGTTACGTTTAAGCAAGTTTTGGGAGAGCCCGCGGCGGTTTTGTGGGCAGGGAGGAGTAACAAAGTGAGTTTTGAGGAGCGGTTTCAGAAAGTGATGGACCTCTCGCAGGTCCTGAAGCAGAACCGGCAAACCTTGGTAGACATGGCCGTAAAAGATCTGCGCTTTACTGTAAGGGACTGTACGATCGAGGTTGATCTTGCCGTGGAAAGACTCAGAATGTACGAACAGGCCAGGGCTCTTCTTCAGAACCGAAGACCCCTGGCGGGACCCGATTCGCGCGTTTCGCTTATGCTTTCCTACAACGGCAGCGCCTGGATCAATAGCGCCATCACTTCCATCTATATGGTGGGCAACCGGGTGAGCGTGAAGTTCTCATCCAAGGGAAAGGATGTGATGGCCCTTACCGAACAAATGTACCGCCCGATCTTTGGCGAAGATATCACTTTTTATAAGGGAAGCGGACGCTCATTCATCGAGCAGTCACTGAAGGATCCCGAAGTTTCGGCGGTAGTTGTGTTCGGGTTTGACGAAAACATCATGCCCT
The DNA here is from genome assembly GCA_963781715.1 of uncultured delta proteobacterium. Lineage (GTDB taxonomy): Bacteria > Desulfobacterota > Syntrophobacteria > Syntrophobacterales > Syntrophobacteraceae > Desulfoferrobacter. Next base: position 516,113 of record CAWAGW010000009.1, on the reverse strand, counting down.
ATGACGAGGCTTTCAAAAGTACGGGTAAAAAGCTGGTCTTCGAAGGACCCGGACAGGACCCCTTCATCGTCTTTCCCGATGCCGACCAGGAGCTCGCCTTACGCGATCTCATGCAGGCAAAATTCATGTATTCGGGGCAGACGTGCACGGCGCCCAAGCGGATCTTCATCCATAGCGCAATCTATGATGAATTTTTGGAGGAGTTTACTGCCAGAGTAAAACGCCTGGTAGTAGGAGACCCGATGGATGCCAACACCGACATATCGCCGGTGGCCAGTGACCTCGCCGTGCAAAGAATCGGGGTGCAGCTGCAGGACGCCCGGCGCAAAGGTGCTCAGATTGTGGTTGGCGGAGCCATAGAGGGCAATCTGGTCTCTCCCACAGTGGTGAAGAACTCAACCGATGACATGTTGGGAATGCAGGAGGAGGTTTTCGGACCGGTGGCGTTCACGTCGCCCTTTGGCAGCATGGAAGAAGTCCTCGCGCGGTCGCGAAATCATAAGTACGGGCTGCGGGCGGCGGTCTTCGGGGGCTCTGAGGCCGATCAAGTGGTGCAAGCCCTGAAGGGAGAGGATTATTGCCATCCTGTTTCCGACTACACCTTCGGCAAGTTCGGGACGGTTGCCCACAATGAAATGCGCTCTGAATCCTGGCGCGGGGCGTTTATCGTAAAGCCTGTCGGAGGCTACGGCTACTCGGGATGGATTTGGGAGACGGTGGAAGGAAAATTTCGCATCAAGCAGGGGCCGAAGCTGCTGAGTCTAGAAACTTCCACGGAACAGTGAGTGGCTGACGGTGTTTATTTGAGGCCGTTATCCGCAGAGGGCACAAAGACCGCAGAGAAGGCGAATAATCAATAGTTCTTTCATTCAGCTCTGCGTGCTCTGCGGTAAGTCGGCACTACGCGATTGCTTTCACTTGTAAAGGTACGGGAGCTCGTATGAATCGCTTTGGCAAGCGAATTGTTTTAGTGATCATTCTGGTCGCTTTGATCGGAGCTGGAACCGCATGGGTTTTGCGGAGCGACAGCAGCGGATCGACTTCGTTTCTCACTACGCCAGTGAAGCACGGCGACCTGGTGATGTTCATCAGCGCCACCGGCACGGTCGAGCCGGAAGAGGTTGTGGACGTCGGTGCTCAGGTTGCCGGGCAGATCGTCTCGTTTGGGAAGGACGAATCCGGCAAGACAATCGACTACGGGTCAACTGTCGAGAAGGGTACTGTCCTTGCTCAGATAGACGACTCGCTTTACGCAGCCGATGTTGCGCAATTCAAGGCTCAGCTCGATCTGGCGAAAGCCGGAGTTATTCGGGCACAAGCGGATCTCGGGCAGTTGCAGGCCAAGCTCTATCAGGCTCAGCGGGACTGGAAGCGGGCACAAAAGTTGGGTCCTTCTGATGCCTTATCCCAAAGCGATTTTGATGCAGCGCAATCGGCATACGAAGTTGCCAAGGCTAACGTGGACGTGGGCAAAGCGGCCATCGTGCAGGCACAAAACAATGTGGAACAAGCCGAAGCGAACCTGCGGAGGGCCCAGCGGAATCTGGACTACTGCACTATCAAATCACCGGTCAAGGGGGTGATCATTGATCGCAGGGTGAATATAGGCCAGACGGTCGTTTCCAGCCTGAATGCGCCGAGCCTCTTCCTGATTGCCAAGGACCTGCGCCGGATGCAAGTCTGGGTGTCGGTGAACGAGGCGGATATCGGCAGTATCCGACCGGGGCAGAAGGTGAGCTTCACAGTGGATGCTTATCCCGGCGATACATTCCAGGGTGAAGTCGGCAAAGTCCGGCTCAACGCATCTATGACTCAAAATGTCGTGACCTACACGGTTGAGGTCACGACCGACAACTCAAGCGGAAAACTGCTGCCATATCTTACCGCCAATGCCAGGTTCGTTGTGAGTCAGAAGGAGAACGTACTGATGGTTCCAAATTCTGCTCTACGCTTTAACCCGGCGCCCAATCAGATCGTTCCCGACAGTCGCGCAGCCGTCGCAAGCCAGGGCAACAGCAGCTCGCCTGCGACAGCAGGGAAGTCAGGGAAATCCCATAAAGTTGAAAAAGTCGGCCCTCCGCGCGGCACCTTATGGGTACCCGACGGTTCTCTTCTGCGCCCGGTCCAAGTGGTGTTTGGAATTAGTGACGGAACCATGACGGAGGTGCAAAGCGATCAGCTCAAGGAAGGCACTCTGGTGGTTGTCGGAGAAGAGCGTGCGGGAGAGACCAATCCTTCCTCCGGCGGTAGTCCCTTTATCCCGCAATTCCGCGGAGGTCGAGGAGGTTCTTCACGGCAGTGACGGGATTTCCGAAAACCCTTGGGTTCCTCTCCCCCTCGAGGAGGAGAGGTTGGGCGCGAGAGAAATCGCATGGAATTGATTAAATTGCGCGATATTTGCAAGACTTACCATATTGGGGAAATTGAGGTGCCGGTCCTGCGGGGTGTCTCACTCACTATCGCCAAGGGTGAATTCGTGGCCTTGATGGGGACTTCGGGCTCGGGGAAGACGACCCTGATGAATATTCTGGGCTGTCTCGATCGCCCAACGTCGGGTCGCTACTTTCTGGAAGGCGAGGAAATCTGCGGGCTTTCTACCGACGAACGGGCGGTGCTGCGGAATGAAAAAATCGGCTTCGTGTTTCAGAATTTCAACCTGCTCCCTCGCACCAGCGCCCTCGATAACGTCGTAATGCCGCTTTCATACACGGTGCAGTCCCTGTCCGATCGGGACGAGAAGGGACGAGCGCAGGAGTTGCTGCAGCTTGTGGGGCTTGGCGATCGCTTCGATCACGAACCATCGCAGCTCTCCGGCGGTCAGCAGCAGCGCGTGGCGATTGCGCGATCTCTCATCAATCACCCGCCCCTCCTGCTCGCCGATGAACCCACCGGCAATCTCGATTCGCGCACCAGCGAGGAGGTGCTGCAAATTTTCAAACGTCTTAACGAAGAGGAAGGGGTGACCGTCATCCTCGTCACCCACGATGAAGACGTAGCCCGCTTTGCCAAACGTGTTATTCGGATTCAGGACGGATCGGTCGCCACCGAAGAGAGCTCCGGGCTATTGAATGCAGAGCAGGTGCCCGAAAAACCGAACAAAAAGAAGAAACACCAAGGCGGGAGGTCTTTTTTCTTTGCTCATCGGGTGCTGCGTACCGCCTTGAAAGGTCTTCGCAGAAATGTCATGCGGGCGGCCCTTACAACTCTTGGCATCATCATCGGAGTGGCTTCGGTGATTGTCATGATGGAAATCGGACGCGGTTCGTCCGCTGCCATTCAGCACAGCATTGCCAGCATGGGAGCCAACAACCTGCTGATCATGCCGGGTACGGCGGCCAGCAGCGGCGTGACTTTCGGCGCCGGGAGTGTCATGACCCTGACTCCCCAGGACGCGGAGGCCATTCTAAACGAATGCCCGGCGGTGCGCGCTGCAGCCCCTGTGGTGAGGGCTCGCACCCAATTGGTTTATGGCAACCGCAACTGGGTGCCTAACTACATCTATGGAACCACGCCGGCGTTCCTTGATGTTCGGGATTGGACAGTGGCAGAGGGCGAACCTTTTACAGAGCGCGATGTACGCAACGGCAACAAAGTGTGTCTGTTAGGGAAAAGCATTGTCCGAGAGCTTTTTTTGGGCGAATCTCCCATCGGCAAAGAGGTGCGGGTCAACAATGTCCCCTTTAAAGTGATCGGAGTCTTGAGTACCAAAGGGGCAAATATGATGGGCATGGACCAGGACGATGTTCTGATCGCGCCATGGACCACCATCAAGTATCGCGTGGCCGGATCTTCCTTGGCAAACGCAAACCAGAGTGCCCGACCCTCGGCCGATTCGGGTTCTTCCACCTCGGTCAATACCTTGAGCGATATTTATCCCGGCGGGCAGGAGATCTACCCGGTGCCATCGGCCACCCAGGCCGCCGACACGCCTCTACCGGTGCGCTTTACCAATGTCGATCAAATCATGACGGCAGCCCGCTCCACCGAGCAGATCCCCGCGGCGATCAGTGAGATCACCCGCGTTTTGCGCGAAAGGCACCGGATTCGCGCAGGTGAAGCGGATGATTTCAATATTCGGAATATGGCCGAGATGACCAAAACACTCACTTCAACCGCGGACATGATGACGAAACTGCTGCTGGTCGTGGCCCTGATCTCTCTTGTGGTCGGCGGCGTCGGGATCATGAATATCATGCTGGTATCGGTCACCGAGCGAACGCGTGAAATTGGCTTGCGGATGGCCGTGGGTGCGCAGGGCCGAGCGATCCTTCGGCAGTTCCTGGCCGAATCGGTGATCCTCTGTTTCTTCGGGGGTGCAGTCGGTATCCTGGTGGGTCGCGGTATTTCGTATCTCGTCAGAATTCTTCTGAAATGGCCGACACAACTCTCGTTGGACGCCATCGTTGCCGCATTCGTGGTTTCTGCTACGGTGGGCATTGTTTTCGGCTATTACCCGGCCTGGAAAGCTTCGCGCCTGGACCCCATCATTGCACTTCGCTATGAATAGGCGGGGCGAAAGTTGAAAGCTAAAAGCTGAAAGGAAGTCTGAAGATGTGGTCTTGTATGCGCCAGAGTTCTCATTTGCATCCGTAAGGTATGATCCGGGAGGGAAACATGTCATTTGAGCAGGATCCAGTCCTTCGATGCCGCCGAAGTCGGAAAGTCGAATCACTTGCAGCTTTATGCGTGCTTGGAATGGGTCTGGTTATTTTGCAGGGCTGCACGGTCGGTCCCGACTATCACTTGCCTGTGACGGCTGTCCCGGAGGCGTGGAGGGGAGTGAGCACTGCTGAAACTTCGGATGCCAGTGTGACCACATCGCAGCCGGCAGAACTCGCCGATTGGTGGAAGCATTTCAGCGATCCGGTGCTTACGTCCCTTGTTCAGCGCGCGATCCAATCAAACCTGGACTTGAAGCAGGCCATCGCGCGTGTCCGCCAGGCGCGGGCTGCACGAGGGATCGTAGCCGCAGATTACTGGCCTCAGGTGAATGCCAGTGCAGATTACCGACACAGCGGTTCGGGCTCTTCCGGCGGAACCGTGGTGGGTGGCTCCCAAGGAGGCCTGACCTCCGTTTCGGGCGGCGGCGCCGTTGAACGCGACCTGTTCGAGACCGGGCTCGATGCTACCTGGGAGATTGATATTTTTGGCGGTGTAAGGCGCAACGTCGAGGCAGCCAACGCCGACATCGTGGCGTCCGTTGATGATCTTCGCGATGTGTTGGTAAGCCTGGTGGCGGAGGTAGGCAGCAACTATGTGAGCCTGCGCGGAATTCAGGAACAGATTGCCATTGCAAGAAATAACCTGAAAGCCCAGGAGCACACAGCCGAAATCACCCGCAAGCGCTACGAAGCCGGTTTTGTGAGCAGGCTGGATGTGGCCAACGCCAGCGCTCAGGTGGCCACGACCAAGTCCCAAATTCCAGTGCTGGAATCCGCGGAGCAAGCTACGATTTATACCATCAGTGTACTTCTGGGGCTCGACCCAACTGCCTTGACCGCAGAGTTGTCGACTCAGGGGCCTATTCCTCCGATTCCGCCTGAAGTGCCGGTCGGTCTCCCATCGGACTTGCTGCGCCGCCGTCCGGACATCCGCAGGGCGGAAGCTCAGATTCATGCAGCTACTGCGCGCATCGGTGCCGCCACGGCCGACCTGTTTCCGAAGTTTTTTCTAACAGGTTCCTTAGGGTTTTCAAGCAGTGACCTGGCTACTTTCATCAATTGGGGCAGTCGCTTGTATTCAATAGGTCCGAGCGTGGCTTGGCCGGTTTTCACTGCCGGAAAAATCCGTTCGAACATAGAGGTGCAGAAAGCGATCGAGGACCAGACGCTGTTAACCTATCGAAGCACGGTGCTCAACGCCCTAAAGGATGTGGAAACTGCACTGGTCGCCTACGCCAAAGAACAGCAGCACCGAATTGCCCTGGAGGATGCCGTGATTAACAACCGCAAGGCGGTCGATCTCGCGACGCAGCTCTATGTTGTGGGAAAAACGGACTTTTTGAACGTGCTCGCAGCCCAGAACGCACTCTATGCCACCGAAAACGAGCTGGCCGTGAGTACCGGCAACCTGGCTACCGACCTGATTTCCCTCTACAAGGCTCTCGGGGGTGGCTGGGAAGAGGAATCATGAAAGTGTCGGCCGCTCGCAATAGGTGGAATGCTCAGTATTCTGGGTTCGATTCTATTTTCGCGGCGGGTTTCCCTTATTTACCCGAGCCCTGTCATCGCCACAACCATCGCTGGCAGAATCGGTTCAGCGCTGACGTGGAGTAATCGTTGACCGCAGAGGGCGCGGAGATCGCGGAGTAAAGCAAAGAGTCTAAAATATTTAGGTTGGACTCTGCGTTCTCGGCGGATGCATCACTCTTCGGCGGACAAAGGAGAATAGACAACGTGAACCGGAAAGAATGCATTCTGGATGCGGCCACTCAATTGTTTGCCGCAAAGGGATTCGAGGCTACGCCCACCGCTGAGGTGGCTAAGGTTGCCGGCGTATCCGAGGGCACGATCTTTCATCACTTTAAGACCAAGGATGGAGTTCTCATCCATATCATTCGCAGGATGATGAACCTTTACTACAAAGAAGTGTGCGCGGAAGCCAGAAAGGCGATCAGCGGCTTGGATGCGGTCGAACGGATGATCCGCCTTCATTTTCGCTTCATCAATGAACACACGCTGGAATTTCTGGTCATATTCCGGGATCTTCCCGCTCACTTCCTTAAGCCCGATCTGCCTCAACGAAAGATGGTTCATGACCACGTCACGAGGGTTTTCAGGCTTCTAACGGAAGCTATCGAGCGCGGCCAATCGGACGGCTCCATCCAGGACGTCCCCGCCGAGAAGACCGCCTTTATTCTGCGGGGGCTGTTGATCGGCTTGACCCGACAGCGCCTGTTCGGATTGCTCGAAGTTCCCGATCTCTCCGAAGAAGCCATTGAGTTTTGTCGTAGAAGCCTTGCCCCCCAGTTTGATTGACTGTGCAATGCAAGTTTTTTTGTCAAACCATGAAGAGCACGAAGAAGTACGAAGGAAAAACAATTGGCTAAATAAACACTTTTGCGCAGTTCAAATAAAACCAGCTCAGTGCCAAACGTCATAGTCTTAGGTCCTTCGAATTCGCAATCGTTTTGTTGATGAGAGCTTTAGCAGCTTCAAGTACTCCCGCTTTGAATTGCAAATTCACCGCAGCATCCAGCATTTCGCGGCTGACTACCTTGTTCATTGCGGCCAGCACCGCCAGAGAAGCCAGTGCCCAGGCAACTTTTTTGATTTGCAGACCCTTGAAGTCGAGCGAAATCACTCGATCGTCGCTAGCGGGAATTTGTACTCCAGCAGCCTGAATGACCAGAGCTTTGGAATCCAGCCGAGCGAAAATGTCTCGCTGGCGATTGACCCCTTCCTCGGCCAGGGCAATGATAATCGTCGGATTTGTGATCCCGGTGAAATGAATTGATTCCGGTGAAAGAACAATCTCACTAACCGAGGGACCGGTCATCACCGTAATTCCATAGTCGTTTTTTTGTGTGACGTTTAGCCCGGCAGTTGAGCCGGCAATGCACAGGGTTTCGCCGGCTGTCTGGATGCGCTGCCCGGCTGCGCCGCGCAGAACGATCTCCTGGCGACAGAACTCGGGCGGGCTCCAGGTTGCTTCGATTTGAGGGAAAGATTTTGCCGGTTTTAGCTGCGCAGCAATTTTCTTATAATTTTCCAGGTATTCCGGTCGTTCATTTTCTGCTATCGAACCGTCCAACGAATCCAATTTCATCAAGTTTTCATTTATCATTTCAGGCGTCAACTCGTTACGTCTCAGATAACGCCCCGGACAGATGCCCCAGACATCGACGAAACTTAAAGCTTCATAACGCAGGGCACGCTCCAGTAACTGCGGAAGCTCTTTGCTGTGAGCAGAAGCGCGGGCAACGAAAGGCGCGCCCGCTGCTTTTACGACCTTGCCGGCATCCATTGGCTGCTCGAGGCTGTTCAAGAAACCCGAACCGATAGAGGCAACGGGAGGGGTTGTGGCAGAAAACTGCCCGCCGGTCATTCCGAAGTTGAAGTTGTTAAGAAGCAGTAAAGTGAGATCCAGATTTCTCCGGCACGCCGCGAGCAGGTGAGCGGCCCCGATGCCGAGTCCCCCATCCCCCATGGTCACCACCACATGCAGGCCCGGGCGAGCCAGCTTGATTCCGGCGGCGTAGGTCAGAGCGCGACCGTGCAGTCCGTGCAGGGCGTGAGTGTTAAAGAAGGTGTCAAACAACCCGGAACAGCCGATATCGCTCACCATCACGATCTGATTTCCTTGCAACCCCATGTTCTGAAAAGCTCTGTCCAAAGAGTGAAGCACGGTATCGTGCGAACACCCGGGGCAAAACACCGGAGGCCGATTCTTGTTGAGCAGACTAGCCAATGACCGCCTCTTTGATCTGGCCGGGAGTAATCAATTTGCCGTTCATTTGTCCCAGAAATTCAACCGATTTGTCTTTGAGCACTCGCCTCACCTCTCTTTCGTACTGTCCCAAATTCATCTCGACCACTATCACTCGTCCAGCAGTTTCAGCCTGCTGTCGAATGAGATTTTCCGGAACCAGCCAAAGTGTCTTGAGAATCAGGAGAGAAGTGGGTTTTCCTGCGGCTTTGAGCTCTCGACATGCATCCCGCGCCGCCCGACCGGTGACGCCATAAGTCACGATCATGGTTTTGGCCTCCGGTTCGATAGCGGCTTCCGCATAGCTGAATCGATCGACTCGGTTCTTGATTTTGCGACTGATGCGTTCATTGGCGGCTGAAATTGCGGCCGGATCGGTGGTGATGTATCCGTCCACGCCATGGGTCGAGGATGTCTGTCGAACCAGTGTGGTATCCCCAATGGCGAGGAAGCCGGGCACGTCGCTGTCGGCAAGCGGCCGGAAAGGCAAAAATGACTCGTGCGAAGGGGGAGGAAAGCGATCGATAATTTCCGGGCGCTCGATGCCGGCCCAATCGATACTCTCGCTGGTCAGTGCGACTTCTTTATTGGAAGCAAGAAAAACCGGACAGCGGTATTCTTCAGCTAAATTGAAGGCGTGCATTGTCAGAGCGAAACGATCTCTCACATCCACCGGAGCGAGCACAATTACCGGCAGGCCTCCCGAGTTGCCCCAGCGCAGAAACTGAATGTCGCCGTCAGCACCCTTTGTGGCCGACCCGGTCGATGGACCGAGCCGCTGAACATCTACAATAACCAGAGGGACTTCAGATCCTATGGCAAATGAAATCTGCTCGGAGTAGAGACTGATGCCCGGTCCGGACGTCGCGGTCATAGCTTTCAGGCCGCACATGGACGCCCCGATGCAATATCCCATGGCGGCGATCTCGTCTTCGGCCTGCAAAACGACGCCTCCGGCGGGCGGCAAGATATTCAGCATAGTGTTAAAGATGGATATTGCAGGGGTGATTGGATATCCTGTAAAAAAGCGGCAGCCGGCCTCGAAGGCGGCCCTTGCTAAAGCCTCGTTGCCATCACAGAGCCCGAGTTTCATCTTCTTCTCCGAATGGCGGATTGAGCCAGGCAACACGGTCCCTTAGAGCTGGAAATTGCGAGCGGGCTGATTTCAATTCAGCAAGATCGAATTCTGATCTGAGAATAGCTTCGTTATCTCCAGCACTCGCAATGGCAATTCCCCATGGATCGACCATCATGCTGTGACCCGCCAGAAGGATCCCCTGGTTGAGGCCAGCCAAATTGGCCGAAATGAGAAAACCTTGATTTTCCAAAGCGCGGACCCGGTTGAGCAGCAGCCAGTGTTCCAGTCGTGCATGAGGCCATGCCGAGCAGACAGTGAATATTTCGGCTCCAAGATCGATCATGCGGCGGAAAAACTCGGGGAAGCGGAGGTCGTAGCAGGTGGCCATGGCGATTTTTCCAAGCGGAGTGTCGATGACGGAGACCTTATTTCCAGGAGTAAGGATTTCAGTTTCCTTGGAATTGTATCCAAACAAATGAACCTTTCGATAGTTTCCAAGGATTTCACCTTCGGGAGAAATCAAGTAGCTGGAGTTGTAATAGTGGTCTCCGTCTTTCTCGACAAAGCTGCCGCTGTGGACATATGCTTTTACTTCCGCAGCCAATTCCCGCATTGTGTTCAAGGTAGGGCCATTCTTGCCTTCGGCCTCGCTGATGTAACGCTCAAAGCTCATGAAGCCGATATTCCAGATTTCCGGCAGAACGATCAGGTCGGAACCTTTGCATTGCCGAACAAGGCCTGCAGCCTTTTCGATTGTTTTGGGCTTATCCCCGTCTATCACAGCCATCTGAATGGATACCACTCTCATGATTGTCTCCCACGGAACTTTTTGAACGCCCCCTCTCCCTTGAGTTGGCGGTTACCACCCTTGCTGCCGTGGTAGAACGCGGTGACAGGGAGACGCTGGGAAATGTGTAGTGCTCGCCCGTCTTCTTATCTCCGTGTCACCGGGTTCCCCCTCTGCGAGTCAGACCCACAGGGGCAAGTGCGTAAGTGCTTCAAATCAGCGATTTGGCTGATGGCCGCAGGCAATGCCGGCTATAATCAGCTTTTGAATGTTGGACGTTCCCTCTACGATCTGCAATGATTTGGCATCTCGAAAGTAGCGCTCGATGGGATACTCGGTGGAAAAACCGTAGGTACCAAAGATCTTCATGGCTTCGTTGGCGGCATGAACCGCAGCTTCGCTGGCAAAGAGTTTGGCGACCGAAGTTTGCATTTGATTGGGCTTTCCCTGATCCTTCAGGTAGGCTGCACGGTAGACGAGCAACTGCGCCGCTTCGTGCTCCGCAACCATCTCTGCAATCTGCGCCTGCACCATTTGGAACCTTGATATGGGCTGCCCGAATTGGGTTCTTTCGTTGGCGTACTTGATCGCTAAGTCGATGCATGCGCCCCCAACTCCCAGGGCTCCGGCCGCGCATCCCAGCCTGGTGTTGTTGAGCATCCACATGCATATTTTGAAGCCGTCTCCCACTTTTCCAAGCACCGCATCTTTTGGGATTTTTGCTCCATCGAACGTAATTTCGCCAGTGGGAGCGCAGTGCAGACCTAGTTTTGTCTCAATGGCTTGTGTGCTAACTCCGCGAGTGTTCTTGAGGTCGACGATGAAACACGTCATTCCCTGATATTTCTTTTCTTTATCCGTATAGGCGTAAACGAGCCCGGTATCTCCAACTGAAGCATTGCTGATCCACATTTTCTGACCGTTCAATTGCCAATGGTCGCCCACATCTTTCGCCGTGGTTTTCATGCCGGAGACGTCAGATCCCGCATCGGGTTCAGTTATGGCGAAAAACCCCAGGTTTTCTCCCGAGACCCAACCGGAAATGAAGCCGCTTTTCTGTTCTTCAGTCCCGAATTGATTGACGGTGAGGGCAGGCCCAAGATTTTGCATATTGAACGGCAATCGCCATGATGGGGAAACTTTGGCAATCTGTTCGGCCATGAGAACGGATTCCAAAAGACCCATCCCGTTGCCGCCATAAATTTCAGGGATAGAGCAGCCGAAGAACCCCAATCCCCCATTTGCCGCACGCGATCTGGCTGAAATTTATGATTCTTTTCGTCTTCTTCAACTGTCGGCAGTATTTCTTTTTCGGCAAAACGCCTTGCTTGTTCCTGAACAATTCGCTGTTCTTCATTCAGGTCAAAAATCATGAAATCGCTCCTTTCCCGCGGAGTTTCTTCGATGCCGCATCGGAGTTTTTATCCTTTTTGACGTCGTGGACGCCCAACCCGCCCGTCGAGAATTGTTCAACGATGATCTCATAGAATTTTCTCTTCTGGGATGCTGTAAGGAATTCCTTTTCTTCAAGTATATGCTCGATGACTTCATGCTCGAGTGCGGCCTGATGTCCGAGGATTTCTCCGGACACCGCATAGATTTTGTCACGCTCCGCGGGTTCGTCAAACAGTAATTCAGCCAGTTCAGCACGGTTGCGACGCATGTCCTGTCTGATCCTCTCCACTTTCGGCAGAAACACCCGTCTTATCTCCTGAAGCTGGACTTTTTGCGGTTCGCTCAGGTCAGGAATAAGGTCCAGGTACCCCTTCATGTCGGCCTTATTCTCTCGAAGCCGTTTAAGATAAACATAAACCGCGCTCAGGAGTATAAAGACGAAAACAAGAGCAGTCAAAAAGCCATACACGAAAGCTGTTAGATCCATTGTTAATCCTAACTTGTGCCCAAGCAACCTCTCCCCGGGGGGAGAGGAACCCGGGGTTTGCGGACGGAGACTGACTTGATTCAGCAGCCGATGATTCTAAAATAAGCGTGGCCGATGAATGATGAAGGAACGTCATTGAATTCCTCGAGTGATTTGGTTCTCGGTGCCGATTCTGTCTGCAGCAAATCGAAAAGCTGTTCCAGCCTGTCGAAGATGGTTGACCACACTGTACGAAAAAAGCCCGATGGAGCCCTATGATATTCGGTGCCTCCGGCTGCGCCAAGAACCCTTGCCGCGACAGCCGCCGGCAGACTGTCCCGGGGCAAATTTCTGAGCATCGTGTCAATACCGGAAAACGCTCGCAGCTCCTCTTTGCACGAAGGGCAGCGACTAATGTGAGCTGATATTTTTTCAGCCAGGGTTGGTTCAAGTTCTTCGTCAACGTATGCGGCCATTCTCGAGACGACTTCCTGACATTTCACCTCGTTACTCCTTTTCTCTTGTTAGGGTCTCGCTCAGCAATTTCTTCAGATTTTTGCGCGCCCGAAACAAAAGTGATTCAACGCTCGCAACGGATACTTCCAATGCTTCGCTGATCTCCAGATAAGATAGTCCTTCATTAACTTTCAGAAGTAATGCAGCTCTTTGGTTTTCAGGCAGCGACTTTAGGCCGATGGCGATTTCCTCTTCAAGTTCGTAGCGGACTGCGAATTCTGCAGATCCCTCGCTGTCCATCTCCTTTGTTGTCAGCTTCATGCTCGCTGCATGTTTTGCCAGACGACTTCGGCGTCTGATCTCATTTATGGAGAGGTTATAGGCAATTTTAAAAATCCATGACACAACCCTTGCCCTTGGATTGAATCGAGGAGCCGCCTGGTAAACTCGCAAAAACACCTCCTGGGTTAAATCCTCCGCCATGCAGCGATCGCCCAAATATCTGGCGATAAAGTTCAGAACAGGATCCTGATAGCGTTTTATGAGCTTCTCGAAGGCGCAGTGATCGCCCTTTGCAATAGCTTCAATTAAAGCAAAATCGGCATCGACCATCAAAATTGAGTCTTATCCAGTTATTAAAAAGTGGTGCGTCTAGCACTGCAGCGACAGTTGCATACTTTGTTTGCGGGCTGGAAAGCCTGCCCCACAAACAAAAGCTCCTAGATTTGGTTAAATTGCGAGCTTGTCCCATTTTAATGCATAAGCGAGTGCAATGCCCACAACGAAACCAACCGCCAGATTCGATGCAATGGTAATTCCTGGCATGATTAAGGTCACGAACAAGTCTTTTTTATCTTTCACATCAAGGATTGTCATTGCAAGCTGATTCCCGGCGAACACCAATAGTATCCCGAGAATGGACATGGGCATGAGATAAAAAATCGAGAGAGTATGATTGCCCAAAAAGAGTGCCAGCACGATAAACAATCCGCCAATCATGACGTTGGATCCAGCCGCACGGGCACCGAATCGATAGTGGGCTGCCAGTCCCCCGGCGCCATGGCAAAGTGGCATGCCACCGAGCAGGAAACTGACGAAGTTGGCCAGGGCCATGCTGATGCAGAGGCTTTTGTAGGTGACTTTTTTTGAAGCTTCTCCGAAGTACTGGGCGGATAGGTCGGCATTGGCTATGACCGCATTGCCCAAAGTCATGGGTACTTGCGGAAGGACCAGCAGCAGCAGAGCCAATGTAAAATCGGTTCCGGATGGAAATCCGAATGGCAGGATCTGCGGCACATAAAAGCCGAGTTGGAGCTGCCCAAAACCTTCATGGGTGCCGACAGCCAAACCCACCGCCATTCCTCCGAATACCACCAGGAGTCCCGCCGGGAGTTTTTTGTTGTCAATCAATAGGAGGGTAAGGATGCCACCGATTGTACCCAGCAGAATTCCAATCGGAACAGGTCCCAAGCTTTGGACGGCTAAGTACGGTTCAGCCGCTTTCTGCAGTATCTGCAACTTGGAAGTTCCCAGCATGAATCTCACCCCCTCTACCATCAACAGGATGCCGGTCGAAAGCTGCACTCCTCGGATCACAGGTTTGGGAGTGTATCTCCCGATCAGGGTCATTGCGCCTGTTGCCCCGATGAGCAGCAGTACGATCCCGATCAAAGCGCCGGAAGCAACTATCTGGGAAGGGCCCATGGCTGTTGCAACGGCGTAGGCGCCAATCACTTTCATGGGTTGAACGGGCACAGTAACGCCGTAGTACACGCCTGAGAGCAAGTAGAAAAGCCCTATGGAGAGGAACAGACCGGCCGGGCTCAATCCATTGATGAGGATCATACCTATGCCAAGCGGCAAAAGCACTCCCAGATCGCCCAGCGAGCCGGCAAACTCCAACCGATCAAACTTGTATTTCACGCCTGCCACTCCAGCCCATTCTTTGCTTTCTGCAATCTCGACACCCTGACTCATGTTCTTTCTCCTCTTATTTGCTGCTTTCCGTGACAAAAGTCATGCACTTTTATTCTGTTAAACAACTGAAAAAGTAAAAACTTGCGCTGAGCAGGTATTTTTTTTCGAGCAACCCTTTCATTGACCTTGAAGACTTGGAATGCTATAGGTCGCTATGTCATTGTCGATACAATGAAAGAGTTCAAAATTCATTCGAAGTTTGGAGGAGAACAGAGAACATATATGCGCGTTTTTATTGGCTTTGATGATACTGATCATGCTCATGCGGAGCGTGGAACGGGTAAGCTTGCCCGCTGGTTTCAGGAGAAATTGCCGGGAAATTGCAGCCTCTGGGGAGTTGTTCGCCAACAACTTTTGGTCCACGACGACATCCCCTACACTTCCCATAACAGCAGCGCCTGCGTTGTGGCAGAAATAGCCGATCCCTGCATGGTGGATGACCTTATTCCCAGGGCTGTGGAACACCTTGAATATTATTCACTGGCCGGCAGCGATCCGGGGCTCTGCATTATAGGCGAGAACGACCCTGGCTTGCCAAGGTTGCTGGAATTCGGCCAGCAGTGTACCCGGAGAGTTGTTACCCAAAAGGATGCAATGAAAGCGGTGGCAACCGGGCATCTTTCGGGTCATGGCGGGACCAATGACGGCATCATCGGGGCGGCGGCGGCGGTTGGATTGACGGCTAGCGGCTGGAGCGGTCGATTTATCGAATTTGGTCAGCTCCGCGACTCGCCTGACAGGATCACGGTGTCCCAATTGGAAAAGCTGAACATCATGGTTGTTTCGTTGGATCGCAACTGTCGAGTTCCGGCACCGGAAGATCTTGTCCTGACCAAAGGATGGTTACGCCCTCGACTTTGGGGACAGCGTGCGACTCTTCCGGTGATTCCCATAGAAAAGGGAGTCTGGGAATCTCTTGGCGAGAAGCGGGCGGGGAATGGAAACGGCAACGGAAATGGAAGAGCAAGAAGCTCAGGAATCCGATGACCGGTCAAGCTCGGGGACTTCTAGCCGTCGGGTTTCCTCGTACTGCTTGATGAAACTATTGAGATTGTCGGCTTGCCTCTCCATATATTCGATCCAAACAGCCAGCATATCCCTGCCATCCGCGGTCAGGCGATACATACGCTTGGCCGGACCTGACCCTTCCGTTTCCCACTCCGAAACAACCAATCCGTCCTCTTCCAACTGATGCAGATGCCGGTAAATCATGCCCGGCGGCGCTTGACCTTCCACAAAACCAAATTTCTGAATGCTTTGGATCAATTCATAGCCGTAAGATGGTTTTCGGTACAGCACCATCAGGACAGACGGCTGGATGTAGCGTTCACGCTTTCCCTGCCCTGGATTAGGTTGTCTTCTCTTTTTAGCGATTGCCATTATTCCCCTTGACTATATCCTTAAAGGATATATATACTTTTAACATTCATTTGTTTATGCTTTGTCGAACCAGAGAAAGGAGCGAGCCATGACAACCATTTTTGTCCGCGAAAGACGCAAAGTCGAAAAAGGCGAAAAGAAGCCCCGTTTCCGCATTGTCGGGGTCCACGGTACCGATCTCAAAATCTATGTGGAGCATATCCGCAAACGCGAACTGGATCAACTGGCCGAGGCTACGGGAGCTAGAGTCGTGATCCTTCAGGGAGGCAAGCAGGAAAAAGAAGAATCCCACTGAGCGGCCCATGCAGAGCATGGTGAGCACTCGCGTTGTCTGATGGCTTATTCGGCCTTATAGATGATTGTGCCCACTTGTTTGCCTTCCAATGCCGCCAGGATGTGCTCCGGGTGGTGCAGAGCATCAATGATTTGCAACTCTTTGAGGCACTTCGCCCTCTGCAGCAAGGTCAAAATGGGACGTTCGATTATCAAGTCATCCAGATCCATTTCAAGGAGTTCTTTGGCCGAAACTCGGCCAAAGAACTTAAGATTGTCTGATGATTTTGCCTTCTTGGGATCCTGATCAAATAATCCCTTTTCGTCTTTGAGAAAGATAAGGGATCTGGCGCCGATATTTTCGGCCAGGAGAAAAGCTCCGCAATCGGTGCGATGCGGGGGGATCGAGCCGTATTCCGCCGGGTGCTCGAAAAAACCGTAAGGGGGGACTCCGTACGTGATCGGTAGAAAGCCAAGCTGACAAAACATGGTGAGCTGCTCCAGGTTGTCACCGTGCCCAATTTTTACCCCGCCGTGCTTTGACAGCAGAACACTCAGCATCTCCGCATTTTGCCAGGAGACCTTATCGCCCAATTTAGACAACACGCCGGTCGGCATGCCTAGATCGATGCCGATATTATAGACATGCCTGGCGCGTGTGCCGCCTCCGGTCATGAGGAGAATTTTGTACTTCTCCTTTGCTTGAATGAGTACATCCAGTATGGGCAGCACAACCTTACCACCACGATCAATGATGCTTTGACCTCCTATTTTGATCACGTTGATTTCGGGCTGCATGCGAAAGTATTCTTTTGCTTCTGTTCGTTTGAGAAACTCTTTACTCACCAGGGATTCGCCCATGAGCGGTGAGTCGATGTGGAGACGCCCTTTCTCAATTTCTTCCTTGATTAGCTTTGCCATTTGTTGTCTATCCTTCCTGAAATGAGCCGTTCATCAAGCCGCATCAAATAGAGCTGAAAGCAGCACTGCAAAACAAAAAACCTAGTAGATGATAGGGGGAGGGTGCGGATAAAGTCAAGGTGCTTGAAAAAAGAGATCACTTGCCAAAAGGACACTTGGGGAAAGTGCAGGATTTGCACTCCAGGCAGAGGCCGCCGTGCCCGAGTTTTGCCAAATCCTGACGACAGATGGATAGTCCCGCAAGCAGGCGAGGCAGCAGCAGATCCAGGCTGGTCGTTTTGAAATAAAGGGCGCAGGCGGGAACTCCGATGACCTGTACACTGCCGATGCCGGCAAGCAGCGTCATTGCCCCGGGCAGAACCGGAGAGCCGTAAAGCATATCTGTTGCACCCGCATCGAGCAGCCCCTGGCGAGTGACATCGTCCGGGTCTACCGATAGGCCTGCGGTGGTGATCAGCAGGTCGGCCCCTGTTGCCAGAATATCGTTCACTCCCCGCTCGATTGCCGAACGATCATCGGGGACGATCAACGAATGCACAACTTTGGATCCAAGCTTTTCAACTTTTGAAGTGATGATAGGAACGAATTTGTCCTCGATCAGCCCTTGAAAGACCTCGGTACCGGTGACCAGAATGCCCACTTTGGCGCTTCGCATGGGCAGGATCTTGAAAAGATGACCCTCCTCGAGAACTTTCAATGCATTCGCAAACTCCGCTCTTGGCAGGAAAAGGGGAATGGCGCGGGTGCCGGCCAAGGTTTTTCCATGTTCCATCACCGAATAATTCTGACGGGTAGCGCACATTACGCCGGGAACTAAATTGAACTGTTCCAGTCTCCTTTCATCGACCATGAACAACCCGTCTCGCTCTGCTATGAAGTTAATCTTGCCCTCTTGTGGCGGCCCTGTCCAGCCGACTCCCTCACCTGCCATGGCTTCGGCAAAGGCGAGTGCGGCCTCATCCTCGTGCACCCACCAGGACGGAGGCTGTTCTTCCCCACGGATATAGATTTGGTTTCGGCCCATTTGCTGCAAACGGCATAAATCTCCGGCAGATATTTTCTGTCCGTGTTTTATGGCGGGTCCTTTGCTAAGGCCGGGAATGATTTGTGTCATATCGTGCTGGGCAACCTTGCCTACAGCCTGTTGCAGAGGAACCGCCTCCAGCGGAGGAAATTCAACCAATTCATTGTTATGGACCAACTCGTGCATTTCATAGGGGGCCTCTCCCTGGCAACCCCTGCAAATGGCTCCATCTTTAGCTGGGTAGGCCTCTCCACAGGCCGGGCATTGGGCAATGACGCCTCTACTCTTACGATCCAAATACGGGGTCTGGACCTGTATGGATTTTATCCCGTAGAGGTTTGGTCCTGCCTGCTCGATCTGGTCCAGAAGCAATTGTTTATCTTGCTCGGCCTTCGGCTTGAGCTTGAGAAGCCATGTTTTAATTTCCGACCAGTTGTCGAGCCTCCTCGAGTCGATAAAAATCCGAACTCCGCTGCCATCGTATTTATCATAAAGACTGAGAGCAAAACGGCCCAGGTTGACGACTTTAAGCCAGCCGTTGCCGATTGTGCATGGAGTGAGGAGCTGGATGGCATCCGGCAAGCACTTTGAGGTTTCACAGATTGCGTCAAACAGAATTCCTTCCGGGACATTCTGTCGGGCCAATTCCACCATAAATCCGCCAATAATTACTCCCGGCGCTTCATATCCATGAAAAGACTCAACGATTTTCAAGTATTCCCGGTAGGTGTATGGACCGATCTTCATTCGCTACGATATCTCCTATTTACAGATTCTGCCTCTCTCTGGTGCCGCATCCCGTCGATGGAAACCATCATTTTGCCGGGCAGCCTCACTTTATTCAAGTGCTTCTGTCGTATCCGATAGTGAAACAGAAAAGGACTGTTCAGGCAAGGTCCCTGCAATAGATATCTCTTTCATCGTGTCCATTTTAGATTATGGCTACATTGCACATTCCAGGAACTTTCCGCAAGTGTTCGCTCTTTGTTTTGACTCATAATTTTGCGCAGATTTTTTAAAAGATAAACTGCTCTTCACAATACTCACGAAAGGAACGAGCCTTGCGTCTTCTTTCTGAGTCCAGCTCCTCCACACAATTACCAAAGGTTCGAGTTGCCAACCAGAGACTGGTGAAAGAAATACTGTGCAACAGCAAGCAAGATACTGTTTTTGCCTGATGTGATGTCGGTTCGCTAGTTCTTAAAGAAATCATAACATTTCTCATCCAGACAGAAAGAAAGAGAAAGCATGTTCACTTTTCAGGGCTAAACATTGGAGGTGTGTTTATGAAAAGAATCAAAAGAGTCATTGGCTTGATGGCGGTGATGCTTCTTCTGGGAGGATGTGCGCATATGAGTCCAACGGAGCAGAGAGTCCTGAGCGGCGGTGCGATTGGGGCAGGATCAGGAGGTGCGATCGGGGCAATTGCCGGAGGATCTCCGGGAGTTGGAGCAGCAGTAGGAGGAGCCGCTGGCGCACTCGGAGGATATCTCCTGCAGCAGTTTCGTTAAATATGACATTGGAGAGACGTCTTTTGGGGTCCCGAAAGAATTGGAGGTGGCAAATGAGTAAGTACGCAACCGTCTTGGCTCTGGCTGTAATGATGATGTGGGCGGGATCGTCATACGCCGATGTGCATAAATGTGATGCCTTGGGTTACCAAGTAAATCTTCCGGTAGGCTGGCAAGCATTGGATTTACAGAAAATGCAAACCGACCCGAAACTACTGGAAACTGCAGTTGCAAATGCGGACAAGGGGCCATGGAAAACCGCAGATAAGAACTTGACTGGATACGTCCGGCAAATGCTGAATTCAGGAAGAATTGAATACTTCACAAACTCTCGGTATCCTGATTCCATTATCTCAGTAAATGAAACACAGGGTAAACTGCCGAAGACCGATGCTGAAATTATTAGTGTATGCGAGTCTCTGCCCGCAGAGCTCTCCAAACTCGCCGGCAAACCGATCCAAGTTTATAACTGTCAGGCGGGATCGGTAGCTGATTCGAGCGCATTATTCATAGCAGCAGATGCATATGCTGACGGCAACAAGTCTTTTCAGTATGAAGTCCAGAAATCACCCAATGAAATATTGGTCTTTACTGCAACCTGCCCAGATTCGAGCTGCGAGCAGGTTCACAAAGAGATGTGGGGTATTATAAGCTCCGTTCAATTCGAGTAGGCGTGTGTTTCGCGTGCTCACCCTCAGTAGCAGCCGGAAGGTCGCACTCCAACCGGAATTACAAATTTAATCAGGAGTGCGGGCCCAGCCCACACAGATGTATGTCGGCGGTGCTGAAATCCAAAGGGCTCAGTTTGGGGTGGGCTTCTGGAAAAAAGCATCAGCGAATCACGCGAATTGGGTTCTGACAGGGGTTTTTGGACGGGAGCTAAACTCGAGTCCCGCGCGAAACTGCGACGCTCTTGATCAAGGCAAAAACCCGCTGTCCAGGCTTCAAATCCAGATCTTTCCATGCTTGCGGAGTGATTCTGGCCAGCAGCGAACAGCCGACGTTCAGCCGAACGTCCACTAAAGATCCGTTTCCGGCTACAATTTCTTCAACCGTTCCGGGTAAAATATTCTGCACGCTGATCTGCTCCGGAGGAACCAGAGCAATAGCCACATTTCTCGCCTCGATACGCACCCGCACTTTGGCTCCCATGGGTGAATCGAATTGAGGCACCTTCAAAAGGCCACCTGGAAAGCGCAGCTGAGTGAGACCGACTGCTTTATCCTGTAATTCCACCACGGTCGATATCACCGCACCACAGTCGGTATAACCCGTCAAACGCTGCAGATCACGGTGACTCATCAAGTCTTCGATGCTCCCCACCGCTACTGCGCGGCCGGAATCGATAAACACCATGGCATCGGCAAGATTTAGAATTTCTTCCAGCGAATGGCTGACATACAGAATAGGAATGGAAAACTCGCGCGACAAACGAGCAATAAAAGGCAGCACTTCTGCTTTGCGTGCACCATCCAGGGAAGCGAGCGGTTCATCCATGAGCAAAAGAGATGGACTCGTGAGCAGCGCCCGACCGATAGCGCCCCGCTGTTTTTCTCCGCCTGAAAGCCTTGCCGGCCGGCGTATCAAAAGATGTTCGATACCCAGGAGCTGCACCACTTGATCGAAACCGATATAGCGCTTCACAGAGCTTCTGCGGTGCATACCGTAGAGGAGGTTCGAACGTACCGAGAGATGCGGGAAAAGACGGCCGTCCTGAAAGACATAGCCAATACGCCTTTTCTCGGGAGGAAGATTGATTCCTTTGGCGGAATCAAATAATTGGTGCCGGTTTATGGAAATGCGTCCTTCATCGGGCCGGACAAGACCGGCCACCATGTTGATGTTGGAGGTTTTGCCGGCGCCTGAACTGCCAAACAGAGCTGTAACGCCAACTCCGGCCGAAGTGAAGGACGTATCGACCGCAAAGCTTCCCTGTTTCCGACTGATGCAGATATCGAGCACAACTCACCCAGTCATGCGGGCGGCAAAGCGCCTCGCCAGCATTTCGAAAGCCACCAGTGCGATCATCGCTATCCGGATGGCTATGATGCATAGTTTCATTGCACCCGTCTCCCCGCCGGGCACCTGCGTCAGAGTGTAAAGGGCAAGAGGCAGGATCTGCGTTTCTCCCTGGATATTGGAGACTAATGTAATGGTGGCTCCGAATTCGCCCAGGCTGCGCGCAAAAGCGAGGATCATTCCGGTGATGATGCCGGGAACAATCAGAGGCAAAGTCACCGTAAAGAACACTCGAAAGGGTCCGGAACCAAGGGTCCTTGTGGCTGCTTCCAGACCCTGATCGACCCCCTCCAGAGAGAGCCTTACGGCACGCACCATGAGAGGAAAAGCCATGACTCCTGCGGCGACAGCAGCCCCTTTCCAATTGAAAGCAAAGGTAATACCCAGCATTTCATGGAGCCACGCACCAATGACTCCTCTGCAACCCAGAAAAACCAGTAAGAGATATCCGATCACGACGGGGGGGCAGAACCAAAGGGAGGTGAATCAGCCCGTCCAGCAGATTTTTGCCGGGGAATCTTAGTCGCGCCAAAGCCCAGGCCGCCAAAATTCCCAGAGGTAAACTGCCCAGCACGGCCCAACTTGAAACCCATAAACTCAAACGCAAGGCTTCTAGTTCGAGCGACGTCAAAGTAAGAAAATGCATCAGTGCACCGTAAAACCGTATTTTTCGAAAACGTTTTTTGCTTCCGGAGTTTTCAGAAAATCCAAAAACGTTTTGGCAGCGGGCGTTTCGCCGCCTGCAACCAACGCTGCCGGGTAGACAATCGGGGGATGGGAATCTTCGGGAAAGACGCCTACGACTTTGACTTTATCGGTAATGGCCGCATCCGTGGCATACACCACACCGAGAAGTGCCTCCCCGCGCTCGACCAGAGCCAGAGCGGCGCGCACATCTTTGGCCCTGGCAACTTTATCTTTGATGCTCTCCCACGCATTCAATTTCTCCAAAGCTTGTTTACCATATATTCCGGCCGGCACGTGATCAGGGTCACCCATGGCCAATCTGCCGTCTCTCAACAAGCCAGCCAGATCAATACCTGCTCCGATAGCAACTTTATCGATTTCACTGTCGGCCGGCGCAATCAGCACAATCCGGTTGCCCAAAAGGTCGAAGCGACTGTTTGCATCAATCATCTTTTTCTCTTCCAGGTAATCCATCCATTTCTTGTTGGCTGAAATGTATACATTCGCCGGTGCCCCGTTCTCAATCTGTTTTGCCAGGGTCGAAGAGGATGCAAAAGATGGAAGGACCTCACCCATTTTTTGACCCGCAAACAATTTCCCAATGTCGCTGACAGCATTGGTGGTCGATGCAGCTGAAAAAACAATGACCGAATTTGATTGCTCCGCCCGCGATCGTGCAGCCAATCCAACAACCAGAATCAATGTGCACGCCACCATCAAAGTAATTTCCCGCTTTAACCACATTGCCCTCATAATCAGCCTCCGCAGTTTATACTCTTTAGGTTGAATGGCATCGTCTTACATAATAGTTTTGAGTTCATAGCTCCCTTTGTTCGCACCCTTGGTTAAACCACAGATGCCGTTTCCAGAAAACATTCGCGATGATCTGCAGCGAAACTCGTTCCATATGATCCAAGAGGCTGTCTGAGAGTTGTCATTTCGAGCCGAAAGCGAGAAGTCTTACTCCCACAAGTAGTTGACTTAGCAGATGTCTCATCATGCCGAGGTGTGATTCGAAATGACAAAAAGCACATTTTCGTGCATCCTCCTAATCGTTCGCACCACCCTGCCGATTCGAACGGTCCACAGCCAACCCGACATTGAACACTCATGGTTTTCAAAGCATTGAACCTGCCGGACGTGGACTTGACAGCCGAAGCTCAGTAGCCTGAGACTGTCTGTCCCAGACACTAGGTTTGTTACCTGTTTGTTACATGATCTTACAAAAGTGTTAAGTGTTAGTTGTTGTGGTCACATCATCCCTTCCCTGAAATCCATTGGGAATATGCAAAGAATTTTCCCACATGCGGTTCCTGCTGTGCCCACGGTTCCCATCAATGTTACTGAATGAGCGAGTGAGTTCCCCCCCTTCTTAAAGTTGACAATTGCGCACATTTAGCCCTGTGGGGGGCGACATGGAGGGAGGAAGGCGGTCAAGTTTGGGTGACTGCCAGTTCCTTAAGAGCGATTTTTTGATCGGCACCCCCTGTTTTTGATTGACTCCGGACCATAAACTCCGGTATTCGATATGTCAACGCAAGCACAACGAAAGTCGAAAGGATACTCATGAAAATTGGACCCTATTCATACGGGGAGTTTTTGCAGGTAGTAAAAACATTCCATGGATATACCGCACCTGGCGTTGTCATCGGCGGGTGCATGGTAGAAATGGCCCGGCAGTCGATTGCCAAAGGAATTCTATATGACGCCATCTGCGAAACACCCAAGTGCCTGCCCGACTCCATTCAGCTGCTGACCCCTTGCACCACGGGAAACGGCTGGCTCAAAATCGTCAACCTCGGCCGCTTGGCTTTGACCGTTTATGACAAATACCAGGGGAATGGAGTCCGCGTATTCATCGATTCAGATGAGCTCAAAAAATGGGGAGAGATACGGGCCTGGCTGCTCAAATTAAGGCCCAAAGCCAAGCAAGACACTCAGTTGCTTCTGGACCAGATCGAGCAGGCCGGTACAAGCCTTTACGGGAGAGAATCCGTCCAGCTGCAGGCAAAATATCTGGAACGAAAGAGCAGGGGGCGGATAGCAGAGTGCCCTTTATGTGGAGAAGCATATCCCGCCAGAGACGGAGCACTCTGCCGGGGGTGTCAGGGCGAGTCGCCATACGAGACTGCAGAATCCGAGAACAATGTCGAATTCCTGCCGATTCCTCCTCTGCAGGCGATCCCTTTGCAGCAGGCGGTGGGGCATATTGCCCTGCATGACATGACCCAAATCATTCCGGATATCGTAAAAGCGCCTGCTATCGCTCATGGGCAAACGATCACTGCTGGAGACCTGTGTCGCCTGCAGCAAATGGGGCGGCATTCCATCTATGTGGCCGGTAGGGAGCCGACGTCATCAGAATGGGTGCATGAAAACGAAGCGGCGATCGCATTTGCTGAAGCAATGGCCGGCGAAGGGATCGCCTTCAAAGGACCTGCCAGAGAAGGCAAAATCAACCTGGTTGCCGAACGGGACGGATTGTTCGTGGTTGAAGAGGATCGGCTGGAAGAATTCAACCTGGTGCCGGGAGTGATGTGTGCATGTCGCCAGGATTATTCAGTGGTGGACTGCGGCAAAACATTGGCTGGGACGCGTTCCATTCCGCTCTTTCTCCGTAGAACGGGATTTGAAATGGCCATGGCAGTCCTCGACGGCAAACCGCTCTTTCGCGTGCTGCCTCTGCGCCGCCCCCGAGTCGGCATTCTGGTCACCGGCACCGAAGTATTTCAGGGTTTGATCCAGGATAAATTCGTTCCCATTGTCACCTCAAAAGTTGAAAGGTTTGCCGGCGAAGTTGTGTGCAGCGAGATCGTTCCTGATGATCGTTCGGCAATCAGCCGCGGCATCGCTGAACTTTTGGCGGCGGGAGCGGATCTGATCGTTACAACCGCTGGATTATCCGTCGATCCGGACGACGTTACCCGGCACGGCTTAGCAGATGCGGGCGCAACAGATATGCTGTACGGTGCCCCGGTTCTGCCCGGAGCAATGATTCTGCTCGCCCGCATCGGTAGTGTGCAGGTGATTGGAGTTCCTGCCTGCGCCCTGTACTTCAAGACCACCAGTCTGGACCTTCTTTTGCCGCGGCTGCTCGCAGGCGTTCCCATTACCCGCCGCGACCTTGCCAGGCTTGGACATGGAGCCCTGTGTCTGGAATGCAAATCTTGCACATTTCCAAAATGTCCTTTTGGGAAGTGAATGACTGCATCGGGGCAGCATCGGACCAGACGATTCCCTCCATCATTTCTATACTAATGGGTTAAGGCCATGAAGCTTCTGTCCGCTAACCGCCATAACTGCGGCGGTCACAACAAAACATGAAAATATATCAACCACGAAGGTCAGGAAGAACGATGTCTTTAATCTTCTGTTTCCCTTTGTGTTTCTTCGTGGTTCAGAAAAATTGACTGGTTGCGCTGCAAACATGAAATCTGTTCACAACCACTTTGGTCCGGTCAATATACGTAAGTCTGCACAACCTGGACACCCATAACAATGCCCCTCCGATTCAACCAGTGCGCCTGCCTGGCGAGAATATGATGGCCAGGGCATTTGCTGCAAACAAAAAAGACAGCCCAACGAAGCACATGGGAAAACCCGCCAGCTTGCCCAAGTCTCCGACTGCAAGCGGTCCGGCAAAATAACCCACGCCCCAGAATAGGTAAAAGGCTCCCGAAACGGTTCCTTTCATCGAATCGGAAATACACCCGTTCAGGTAGGTCATGGAAGAGAGGGAAAATACTCCAAGCCCGGCACTCGCCAGGGTGAGCAAACCAATGATCCATGGCTGTTCGACCGTGGTGAAGAGCCCTACCCCGACAACCGCCAGCAGAAGCCCGCAAATCATTAATATCCTCTCTCCCTTTCTGTCGACCAATACCCCCGTAAAGAGCTGAGATAAACTGATCGCAAGATAGAAAAGGGTAAAGAAAAGACCGACCTCAATGCGTCCAAACCTCTTTTGCGCGATCAGATAACCGGGAACAATGGTCAAAAACAGCCCATAGCCTGCACCATAGAGCGTGATGGCAACGAGTACGAAAAAGCGCTCCGGATTTGCAGCAAATGAAATTAGGTTCTGAGAGCACAATTGAGGTTGATCGTTGCTGCCGGGATGTTTCATATCCTTGACCAACTTGAACACGGCCGCTGCACCGCTCAGGCATAAACCCGCATAGATCAGGAAGGCTTGATTTCCCTGCCACACCTCCGAGACAGCAATTCCCAGGGCTGGACCTGCGGTCAGGCCCAAGTGGATGGAGGCATTGTATGAGCCCATCACTCTTCCCCGAGCGGTTGGATTCTGCAAAGAAAGCAGAGCTGGAGCCAGAGACCAAATCGGGGCTTCACCGGCACCCTGAAGCATCCTTCCAAGAAAGAGCGATCTCGTATCGCTGGAAAAATAGAAAATGAATCCTGCCAGCGCGCAGAGCCCATATCCTGCAATGATAAACGGCTTAAATCCCATTCTGTCCGACAACCTGCCGCAAGGAATCTGCAGAAGCAGGTAAGGGATGGCAAAGAGCGAAGCAAGGTAAGCCGTTGGCGAAACAGACCCGGTAAGCTCGATAACCCTTTGAGGCAGGATCGCTACGATCATTCCAACGCCAAGCATCATGAAAAACGCTGAACAGCACACGCCGATAATAGACTTATCTCTAAGCATAAGAGTGCCTCCCATCAGCCCACAGAGGATCTTCCAGACGTTCCTATGGAAGTTCAGTGGGCAAAATAGTCCTGTAGATCCGGGACGAGGCCATTGGAACAATGCATTGTTCCCGCTCTCTGTTTAGCGAGTAAACAAAAGGCTTTAAGGTCCCGAAAATATGCCTGTCAAATAGATGTGCTTATTTAGGTAGGGCTAGGCGAGAGGCGGGGGTGGGAGAAGTCTTTGAAAGAAGTTATTGAGAGGACTCAATTCGGTGTCCATTTTCGACCAACCTGGTTTTTGTGTATTTGTCAGCAAAAATCGAAGATCTTCAATAACCTTCGACCGTGTTTTTGATTAAACGTCAAGCGGCCCTGTAAGTCAAATAAAATAGGAGCCATGCAAGGCAAACTCACAAAACAAGTTTTCGGATCCGATGCTCACCTTCGACCCCTGCACGTCAAAAGCGACAGCATTACTCTGAATATGCACCTCACGAGACCTTTTGACAATCACCTCTCAGGGTTTGTGGGAATAATTCCCCGCTAAGCAGTCTCCGAGGATTGTAATCGGCATCGATTCGCAGCAAAAAACAGCTAGAGGTAGTGCCAAGGTCTGATATTGCGTTCATATGTTATTGTTATCAAATAAAAATATAGATCATACTGTCAAAGATGGGACGAGGAATGAGCGATGAGCGAAATACACACCGGGTTTTCTGCGGAACAGAGCATTTCGGTCGATAAGGAACACACGGCAAGTCACTTTGGCAGCGGGAGGCGGACGTTTATTAGAGCTCCGCTGATCCGACCGTCACTATTCCCAGGAATCCATCCACTGTGACCAGGTCGCCGGTTTTGATGAGATCTATAACGCCGCTTAAGCCGGTCACACACGGGAGGCCGTACTCGCGGGCTATGATCGCGCCGTGGATGAGCATACCACCTCTTCGCTCGATAATCGCCGCGGCCAATGGCACAACAAAGGTCATGTTCGGATCGACGGCATCACAAACCAAGACTTCACCATATTTGAACGCCAAAAGATCGGCTGCATCCTGGGTAATGCGTGCCGCCCCCCTGGCTATCCCAGGCCCGGCAGGCTGCCCTCTAAGCTGCCTCGGTCTGACCTTTTCATCGGACGTGCCGGCCTCGAGAGTGGGCGCGATCGGAGAGGAGAAAGCAGTACGACCCGATGCAGATATCTCATCGGCAAGTCCCGGGGCAACTTTATCCAAACCTTTCTCCTTGATTCTGCTTTCAGCCTCCTGGATAGCGGCCAACTTCTGTGCTTCAATCCGAGCCAGTTTGATGTTGTCGTCATCACGCAAGCGGTAGCTGGCTCGCGCAAGATCGAGGAGTTCATCGGCGAGCAGCCGTTTTTCATCTGAAAAGCGATTCAAAAAACCGGCTTTGAGAGATTCAATTTCTTTGGAGTTTTTAGAGGCTTGCGGCGCAGGGTGTGCAGCCATCTCAAGGACCAGCCTGAGAAGCCCTTCCGGGCCCTGACTGCATTGCATGAAACCGGTAACGGCGCAGGAAAGATCGCCGAACTGTTCAACAAACTGCTGGAACAGATTCAAGAATGACTGGTCGGCGCTGAGATATTCGCCGTTGACGATCTGCTCCTGGAGTTGCCGATTGGACCGAACCATCGAGGCCATCTCTTCCAGCATCCGGTTCCTGGCAAGGCTCTCCATTTCGGTGGCGCCGAGGAGTCTTACAAATTCGTATGGGTCGGCGGGACGTACGGTATCATTATAGAATTGGCCAAACAGACGCACCCCATGAGCGAATGGGATGTATTCTTCCCAGTAGATCGTATTCCACTTGCTCTCAATGGCCTTGCGCCGGCCGATTTCCTTGCTCAGCTCCTCATTCGACAGCGTCTTCAGGTTCTGGCCGGCCATTTGTTCAGCTTCTCTGACCATAGCGGGAATGAGGTCATGCTCGATTTTCCTGCGAAGGTTCTTCAGGTTCTCGAAGCTCCTTCGAAGACTCAAATACCACGTTCTTTTGTCTTCGTCCCGGCTCGACTCAAGCATGGTGACGGGCCGTGACTGCAGCACGATCAGTTTTCCATCCTTAATCGTCCATTCCATATCCTGAGGTTGGCCGAAGACCTCTTCGGCCCGCATGGCCAAAGCTGCAACCTTGAGGACGTCCTCGCGGGAGAGCGGAGGCTCATGTGTCTTTTCCTTCGATAGGGGTTCCACCTTGGTCCCCAGCTCGGCAGGAACCAGCATTTTTTCTCTATGGGCCTCCGTGTGAGACAGAATCTTCAGGCTGGCTCGATCGACGAGCCACCGGTCTGGCTCCAATAATCCATCCACCAAAGCCTGATTGAGTCCGTAGATGGACTCCATTACTAATTGCGAGGGATCGGTGGGATTGGTGCTGAACACCACACCTGAGCTCTGCCCGCTGATCAGCTCCTGAACGATGACCGCCATGCGACTCCTGTCCGCATCCAGCCCGATTTCCTGGCGGTAGAGGAAAGCCGCATCGGACCAAAGCGAGGCCCACACGAGTTTAACGTGCTCGATGATGGATTCGACCCCGCGGATGTTCACATAGGATTCATGGAGACCGGCAAAAGAGGTTGCGGAAGCATCTTCATCAGATGCGGAAGATCGCACCACCACAGCCTCATTCGAGAGCCAGTAAGATAGTGCTTGGTGCAATTGAATAGAGAGGTCCTCCGGGACCTGTTCCGTAAGGAACATGTTGCGAATTCTGAGGGACGCATCCCAGATCTCCTCCCAGCGCATTTCATTGAAATCCTTCCTGCTCAATTCCAGTAGGATGCGCTCGCGAAGGCCGGTGCGCGTTATGAAATAATCATAGCTATCGGCAATGACGCACAGAGTTTTGGGGATGGCAAAGCCGCTTTTAGCAAGAAATGCCAGCGCGGACCCCTTCCCGCCGACGGTCCGATGGGTCTGCTCAGGCATGTCTACAATGGAAACGATCCATTTCATCACGATATGTGCAACTCCATGACTTGCTGAAAACGGCTCACCAGGTAATAGGTCTTAGCCGCCATCCTTATCAGAGCGCAGCTTTCAGCCCGGACGAAGTCCTGAAGATAGGGATGCTTTGACAAATAGAGGTGTATGCCATGGATTTTGTCCTGTCCCCTGATTTCAGAGGCGGTCCCTACAGCCGTCACGGCCACTGCCTCATGAATGTCCGAATCCAAGTTCGATCGACTATCCATGAGCATTGCGACCCGAGGATCGGTCTCCAGATTATGATACTTCCTCGTGGTCCGAGCGGTTGCGAAATACAGGTGCGCAAGATCTTCGCCGGCGACAAAGGCTACCAGGCTGGCATAAGGCTGCCCGGAGTTCTGGGTGGACAGTACGGCAAGTTTCTGGATCTGGAAAAGTTTTCTTATGGTCTCCTCGACATATCTGGTACTCTCATGCATATCCAAATGCCCTCCAATTGGCACTCTGCAAACTAGTTTCTGCTCGTTTCAATGCATTCTATTGGATTGGTTCAATAAGTTTATAGAAATCGAATGCCGGGATGTCAACGGGAATGGAAACGGCAATAGATAGGTTGCATTATTCCCTGCAACTTCCTATGCTTTAGACTGAAATTGGTTTTACCTTCCTTGCTCAATCTGCTGAAATGAATAGCCTGGAGTCGAGTCTATGTCTCGCAAGCGATGGATAGCAACAGAGATCGAAATCCATTCTCCCGCTGCCGTTGTTTGGAAGGTTGTGACGAATTTTCCCCGCTATGCTTCATGGAACCCGTTTATCAGGCATATCGAAGGAGAGCTGATCATCGGAGAGCGTTTGAAAGTCGTTGCCCGGCTGCCCTGTGGAATACCGATGATCGTGTGGCCGACGATCCTGGAAGTCGGGGACGAAGCAAGAATCAAGTGGCTGGGAAGTCTAATTTTACCAGGCCTGCTGGATGGAGAACATTTATTCATGCTGGAACCTCTCGGAAACACTAAAGTCCGTTTTGTTCAAAGAGAGGAGTACAGCGGGCTGCTTGTGTCGATGATGTGGGGTTGGCTCAGGGAGCAGGGGCAAAAGGCGTTTGAGATGATGAACGCCGCTCTCAAGATCGAGGCCGAGCGCGTGTATGAAAGCTTTTTTCGATAAGATGTTTTGTGAAAGACTTTTCTGGCGAAGGTACTGGTTCAAGAATTGACAACAAAGCAAGGAGATAACCATGGCAGAGAAGGCGCAAGGTACAATTCGTGTTTCAAAATTCACCGGGGGCTTGCTAGGTCCAAGCATCGCGATGCTGGGGCCGGTTGCCGATGGCGGTACGATCATTGCAGGAACACCGCCCGGTTGTTGGGGGCCTATGATCACTCCCAGTTTCCAGGGCGGCCACGAAGTGACCGTCCCCGTAGCGGTGGAAGGAGCCCAGCCGGGGGATGCCATCGCCATCCACATCGAAAAGATTCGAGTCACTTCGAAGGCAACTTCCTCGGGCACCATGGCTTTCGTCGACGGGCGCTATACCGGCGATCCCTTTGTTGCCCGGCATTGCCCGGAATGCCAAACGGCAAACCCGGTCACGCGCATGGAGGGAATCGGGCCAAAGGCGATCCGCTGTGCGAAATGCGGCGCGGAGGTCAACCCGTTTCTGCTGACAAACGGGTATACCATTGTCTTTGATGATCAACGGTCCATGGCCGTCACAGTTGACCCCGCGGTTGCCGAAAAACTGGCCGGCACGGCCTGTGAAGTGATGGCACTGCCGGTGGAGTCCGCCCAAAATCCGATTGTTGCACTGTGTCCTGCGGATATTCGCGGTGTAGTCACCCGCCTGCGTCCCTTCATCGGCAACATCGGAACCACGCCCGGTATCGACATGCCCGATTCTCACAATGCCGGAGACTTCGGCCAGTTTCTGGTCGGGGCGCCTCACAAATACGGGATCACCGCTGAGCAGCTCGATGAAGCCCGCACCGATGGGCACATGGACATCGACTCGGTGCGCGAGGGAGCGATTCTGATTTGCCCGGTGAAAGTGGCCGGTGGCGGCGTCTATCTGGGGGACGCGCACGCCATGCAGGGCGACGGCGAACTGGCCGGTCACACCACCGATGTCTCGGCCGAAGTGACACTGCGGGTAAGCGTGCTGAAGGGCTTGAATATAGGCGGTCCGGTCCTGCTGCCTCGCCTCGATGATCTGCCGCATCTGGCCAAACCTTTCAGCGCTGAAGAAAAGTCCGCAGCACGGCGGCTGGCCGACCAATTCGGGCAACAGTTCCTGGAGGATTCGGCTCCCATCCAGATGGTGGGTTCCGGAGCCACTTTAAATGATGCCGTCGACAATGGCGTGGCCCGCCTGGCAACGCTTGTAAACCTTCCCAACGAAGAAGTGATGAACCGCGTAACGATCACCGGAGCGGTCGAGATCGGCCGTTTGCCGGGCGTGGTTACTGTGACAATGCTGGTCCCTCTGGCCAGGCTGGAGGAGTTGGGCCTGGCCGGCCTGGTGAGAGAGCAGTACGGGCTGTAACAAACAAACGCCAATCGTTTCACAATGGTCTTGGCAGGAGTAGCCACCCTGCCTCCCTCTCCACCCTTTGGGGGAGAGGGAATTTCCGGATGGAGACCGCTGTCGATCTTCAAGAGTATGCTTCAGGATCAATACTGAAGGAAAAATGACTGAAATTTAGTGCTGAGAGCAGGCATTGCGATGTCTTCGTAATTATTATTTGAGGTGTATGATGAAAATCTTTTGATATGGAGCTTGTCATGAAGCAAGCGCTGATATTCTGCTTGGGTATGGTCCTGCTGTTTGTGATTGGATTTGTTGCCGGACAAAAAGTTTTTAAGCATCACAGACCGGGACCTCAGCAGGTTGCAGAGGCGTATGGAACAGGATCAATTGCGCAGACTGGCGGCAGTTCCATCGACGAGAGAAACTATAGACGGATCAGGTTTTCTTTTATGTCTTTTGATCTCGCAAACGGGCTGACCAGATCGGATTTTGAGCATATGCCTTCACATGTCAACGTCGGCTTCATTTTTCTCATAGGAGGTCTTTTTCTGGTCAGGCTGCTTAAAAAGCCCAAACGTTCGTGACGGTTCAACTCAGAGGGCACATCGATTTGACCCTCATGCTTTTTTCATGGCGCTTCACGACCCGTCCCGGTCTCCAACCAATACCACCACCTGGCATCTTTCGTGGATCCGCATGCAGGGAATTCCATCTCGTGGTCTCTACATTGCAAGCTGCTTTAACGGAAAGAGGAGATGGACAAACTAAAGCGAATACATGATGCATCTATTCGAATATTAAGAGAAATCGGCATCAAACTTTATCACCCTGAAGTATTGGATATCGTCCGACAAAAGGGGATAGAGATCAAAGGGGACACGGCTTTCTTTCAGCCGAACCAGGTTAAGGAGTGGGTCAACAAAGCACCCACAGAATTCACCTTGTATGCCAGGAATCCCAAATACAACATTGTCATCGGCGGAAATCACATCGAATGTGCAGCAGGGTATGGCTGTTCGGCCATCATTGAAGCGGACGGGCACCGCAGAGATGCAGTTTTACAAGACTATGTGACTTTTGCGAAGCTCGTTCATCAAAGCGGCCACTTCAATATCAATGGCGGTATACTGGCCCAACCGTGCGACATCGACCCTGAAAAGAGTCATCTCGTCATGCTTTATGCTGCCGTGACCTACTCCGATAAGTGCATCCTGGGGGTGCCGGACGATAGCGGCCGAATGCGGTTATTTCGCCTATTTCCAGAAGGACATCGCCGGTTATGTGGATGTGCCGATTTTCATGTCAAGTTTACTCCAGGTGCCCTTGATTCAACAGGTCATCGGCCCGGAGAAGGCGGTGGGCATCCTATGCACGCAAAAGAGATTTTTGACGGACACCCACTTGCAGAATGTCGGTATCGACTTGAACAGCAATTTCGTGATTGGCGGGGCGCAGGACGAATATGGCTGTCCGGAGTTCGACAACCTATGGGACCCCGAAAAACGACCGGAAAGTCCGGAAGCCCATTATGACAAAGCGCAAGAAGATATGGTGAGGATCTGCGTCCAGTTCCGGGATGACAATCCAAGCATTGGCGCACTGATGATGGAGTGCACCGGTATGCAGCCGTTTGCGCGGACCGTACAACGGAAAATCGACCTGCCCATCTTCAGTTGGGGCACACTTTTGGATTATGCATATTCAGTGGTGGTACACCGCGACTATTATGGGCATGTTTAAATTTGTTTCCGCGCTCAATTCCCCTGATCATTATATGATGCTTAACACCTGGAGCATCGAATCGCGCTATCCTGGGTACATCTTCCCGCTTATTCTGTCGCCATATTCAAGAAACTTAGAAACTTAAGGACGTCCCATCATTGCGCTCCGATCTCTCTGTCTGTAGTAAATATTGAAAGCTTGTTTCCGGCGGCTATAGCACAAATGAAAAAGTTGGTATTTGAGCCTTGTGTCTCTTAAATGACTGGCGTATTCAGAGAGATAAGGATTAAAGAATGCTCCGGAACCTTGACATATACGATTCCGAGGCGATGTGCTATTAATGTGGAGTGTTGGATCTGGCTTTGTGAGTCAAGGGCAAGCATAGGGAGAAAGCATGGTACAGTCGCTGGGTGAAAAGATTGTGGAAGCGTTCACCGGTAACCAATTGATTCATTTGCTGAATTGTTTTTTTCAGATTTCAGACGTAGAACACGTGCAACGTCTGCTTTCGACTTTGGATGAAGATATTCAAAAGACTCTTCTCACAGTTGATGCAAACCGAGACCGTTGCCGAAGGATCGATTATCTCCGACGAAAAGCTTGGCGAACAATGGAACGGGCTGTGGGCTGAGTGGGGTGAAGTTCTTGAGGAACTGGGAGATGAAGGGGGAGAGTACGCCGCTCGGGACTATGACTGGGAAGCTCCCTATTTCGAATCATATGCATTTGCGGCGGATCTGGAAAGGGTAGCCGAGAGGATGCTGCCCCTGTTGGACGAGATCCATCAATTCGGCATCGAATCGGATGATTTGTTCGAAAAAGCACTCAGAGACATTCACCGGGGGCTTCAGCTATACCCTGATTGGATGGGAGCACTGGACGGCGACCCATGCGTTTTGGAAGTCGTTACCACCAGATGCGTTCTCAGTTGGGAGTGGCTCTGCGCCGAGTCCCCGATAGCCTTTATACGGAGCTTACGCCGCATCGAAGAAAGCGTTCGTCAGGTTGAGCTGGACCGTGGACAGTTCATCGATTTTCTTGCCGCATTGCCCGAAGAGGTGCGGAAGACCCTTTATGATTACTTGTCCGAGAACCGGAACGAGCCGTTTTGGCAAAGCAGACTGGAGAATGTGCGTTCCAGGTGGCATAAAATCTATCATGCATGGCGTGGCGACTTCGATTTCGAAGGTTACTTGGAAGACTGCCGCAGGTTGTTGTCCACCAACTGGGAGTACGGAATTCCCGTCGTCGAATACCTAATCTCGAAAGAAGATTTTACTGACGCCGATGAGACCGCCCGTCAAACGGTTATGAGCTTCCTGCGTCCAGCGGATGGGGTGGAATGGATGCCCGAATCGTCACTTTTGATCGGCCGTTCTGAGTATCGGTTTAATATGGGGTCCCCTCCGGGCGGAATCGCCACAGTCCTCGGGGATTGGGCTGTTGCCGCCGAAAAGCTGGGAATGAAAGAAAGGGTTGTCTCGCTGAAGTTCCAACTGGCTACCCATGAACATGCGTACGATTGGGACGTCGTCCTGGCAGCTTATCGAGAGATCGAACAGGCCTCTTTTGGCAAAACAGCGGCGAGACTCCTCTGGCAGTGGATCGATTTTGTTACGAGGAGATACACCGGTTTCAGCTTTTACAAGAATCAACAGACCGGTGAATCTTGGGTTGTCTGGTTGATCGAAGCGGTTTGCGACCCTACCAAAAATAACGTCTGGTTTCTCGATAAGATCCGGCTGTGGCTCCAGACATTGGCTGAAAATTCAGCGGACGAGATCAAGGCGCATTATGATCTGGTCGCTCTTCTGACATGCGATCTGAACGAGCTCTACGGGATCAAACGATATTCTTCCAAATTCATTGGTGAGATTTGTCAAGAGAGATCCCGCTATGAGGAGCAGCAGCAGACTCAAAGCCGGCGCACCTGGCTTGAGAGAAGTCATGCGGAGCCCCTCATTGACCCTGTTATGGAATGGTGGAAAAAAAGCACCACACACCTGGTTCCGGACCCTTCGACAGCCTCCAAATCAGATTACACCGTTCATGCCCGGTGGCTCCATCTGCTCAGAGAAATCAATCCCACAGACTACCAGGCCGTCGTTGCAAAATGGCAGGCAGAGCACAAACGCCGCACCAACCTCTGGAAAGCCATCCGTGCTTGAGGCTTGCCTTGTTGAGCCCGGCTCTTAAGCGTAATCAGCATCAGAAATCATCCATCCATATTTTGGATTGAAGTTCTCCCCGGAGTATGAATAATCTTTCTCGCAGTGTTGAGAATACAATGATGCTTCATCGAACGCTTGACTTACGGAGAAATGGGCGACGTCTGCGCCCCGTGAGAATCCATGATGTTCGAGAAGTTACTCCAAAGCGTCGTCCGAACAGGACGCGGCAATGCCGGAAAGGATGGTAATGCCAGCAGTAGAAAAGATCCGCAGTGAGCTCATCAAAGTCTACGAGAGCCTGTCTCCAGCGGATCAGGACCTGATGCAGCTCTGTTCGCTGATCTATGAATCGGTCAACAAAACTGCTTTGTACAAAATATTCCGCAAGACCGGCCTCGGCTTCCCCGGAGAAAAGATCACTTCGGCCAAGGCCCTGGAACCTCATCTTGCCAGGCTTAAGGGGTTCAAACTTCTCGATGACAATCATCAGGTTCCACGACAGATTGTCGAGATTCTCACCCGACGGGCGGTCGCAGCCGGCAAGATTTTCCATGGGGATGACTTCTTCAGGGGGATCGAAGCCGAAGATACGTGGGCAGATGAGCTCCCGGCCGGCAGCAGATGTATTTCCTGTACCAAAGGCGTTGCGGGCAAGGTGTTTGTTTCTCCCCACGGGCCCCTTTGTGTTGCATGCGCTGTTTCGGAGCTGAGAGGGCTTGTGGCTGATGAAGATCTGAATGATTGGCCCGCAAAACGAACGCTGGCAGCACTTTCTCCCGGCGGAGACATAAGAAGCAGGCTGACGGCTATCTGGATGTATGAAGACAAGGGATGGGGCATGAGCACGTACAGCACTGGGAGCTCAGATGAGTTCTACCGGCTGCTCGTGCCAAACCTCGGCTATCTGCACCCCCATCCTTTGGCTTCTGCCGTGCGGCAGGCGACACTCGTGGCATGCAGCAAGAATGGTTACAGGATACTCCCCATTCTGCTTGAAACGGTTCAGAAAGAGCCATGGCAATTTTACGCCAACGCGGTGTTGGCCATTGGCTACATCGCACCGGAAAAACCTGAAGTACAGGCTATACTCAAAGAGGCATCCGACCACTCAAATCCGGAAGTACGCCGACGGTTGATGTCTCTCTTGCTGGGGCGGCGTACTTTCGACGGTGCTTGGGAGATCATTGAAAAATTAAGCAAGGACCAGGATTCGACCGTGAGAGCAATGGCGCAGCGCTCGCTTGCGGCCAGGAAATCAAAAAATTCCGCGAGTTTTTTTTATCCTCTTCGTGCTGATATGTACAGACTTCCTCAGATCGACATCAAACCCCCTGTTCGCTTTGGTCCAATCTTCCGAGCGATCCAAGACGAGCTCCCTGTCAGCCGCGGCCACTCCCATTCATACGGCTCAACCTATTCGTACGGCTCGACACCGTGTCCTCGGCTGGTGCGAGAGGTGCGTATCGGTATCTATACACGAAGCAAAGAGTACTTCCACAAACGTTTGCAAGAGCTAACCTCCGTCTGCGGCAAACAACCGGAGTATGCAAGCTCGCTGCTCCAGATATGGAATTGCCCCTTTGATGCGGGGTGGTTTGCAACCCTTCCGGCGGGGATTCAAATGCGTGCGCTTGCCGATATCTTCCTACAGGCCGTGACTCGTTTGGAATCCGATACCGACGCTTCTCGCATTTGCCCTAAAGGAGAACCTGCTGTCCAAAACAGAACCCCAATCAGAACGGCGCACCTTGCTCTATCATCTGGCAGCGCGACTCATCATGGGCGGCAGGCTCAAGCGAGCGCAGAAGATCATACCCGTAATTGAGGGACCTGACTACACCGGCGGTCTGATGGCATGGCTCCGTTTTGTGCAGGGGCAAAACGAAGCAGCCGTCGAGTTGTTTGAAGCCGATCTGAAGGAGCTGCGACGTCGGCTCGGGAAAAGAAATATCAATTTTATTGGCATCACCGGGCTTTTCTACATTTTGGCTCTTCTTAAAACGGAAGATGAAAAGCTGTTGAAGAGAGCCGAGCAATTGATTGGCTGGTCGCTCTCTTCAATCGGTCAATCAAATTTCAAGGCGTCGGCATTCAGGTCCCTCAAGGGGATCGTCAAGGCGCGGAAGCACGAGGTGGAAGATGCCAAAGCGATTATCTCCGGAGAATCGACAGACCATGCCCCGATTTCCACTTTGTTCAACGCCATCGCGGCCT
The DNA here is from genome assembly GCA_963781715.1 of uncultured delta proteobacterium. Lineage (GTDB taxonomy): Bacteria > Desulfobacterota > Syntrophobacteria > Syntrophobacterales > Syntrophobacteraceae > Desulfoferrobacter. The sequence continues at coordinate 477,471 of CAWAGW010000009.1, read as the reverse complement.
ATTGGGTGAACGGGAATCTTTCCAAGGAAATGGTCGAGCGAATCAAGCGAGTTCTGCAACGTTCCAGGGAAATAGAGATGGACTGGATGTCAATGGAATGTGCGGCGTTGCTCCGCCGTGTCGACAAGGAATCCGCTATTCTCCATCAAGGGTTCCTCAATGAAGTCATGACCCGGAGCGGAATGCAGCCGGTGGTTTCGATAATTCAAATCGAAGAGCCATGGCAAAAGGGGCTGCGTGCCATCATTCAGATTGCCGGCGAGTCCGACGCACCTGCTGTAGGGAAAACCAGCGCCGACACAAGGTTGAGCTGGCTGGTCGGCTACCACGACGGTGAGGTGTCCCTGCAGCCCATCGAGCAGAAATTCACCGCCAAAGGCGTATGGAGCAAAGGTCGCCCGGTGGCCATGAGCCGTCTTTTCAATCGCACCAAGCTCGATTACATCACCCCGCAGGATCATTCCATCTGTGCCGCTATCAAGCATGAATGCTACTATTACACCGGTGATAACTACTACTTTGATATGAATAGCCTACTGCCAGCGCTGGTCGGCCATCCTCTGCTCTTCCTCGCAAAATCGCCATCGGTGCCGGTGGAATTCGTCCAAGGCGAGCCCGAGATAAAGGTATCCAAGTCTCGTTCGACGCTCAACATCAGATTCGCCGTGGAGCCTACTGACAAACGAGTCATGGTGATTCAGGAAACACCCACCCGTTTCAAAGTGATTGAGCTCACCGAAAAGCATCGGCGTATCGCCCAAGTACTAGGCACTCGCGGCCTCATGGTGCCGGCTTCGGCCGAACAGGAAGTCCTGAGCGCAATTGCGGCGCTTTCCAGCCACGCGCTCGTACATTCGGACATCGGCGGCAAGTCCAAAGAGGCGGAGGAAGTCGCAGCCGATCCGACCCCGCACGTGCACCTCATGCCGGCCGGTGGCGGGTTCCGCCTGGAAGTCTTCGTGAAGCCTTTCAAAGAGGAAGGCAGCCCGTATTTGAAGCCGGCGGTGGGAGCGGCAAACGTCATCGCCGATGTGGGCGGAAAACGGATGCAGGCCCGAAGGGACCTCAAAGCTGAAGAGAAAATGGCAGACGCCGTGGACGAAGTGTCTCCCACGCTTGCCGGGCTGGCCGATGCGGACCGGCAATGGCAGCTCGAAGATCCGGAAGATTGCCTGCAGGTGCTGCTGGACCTCAAAGCCTTGCAGGACCAGGGGCAGGTTATCGTGGAATGGCCGGAAGGGGAAAAACTGAAGGTCACTCGCGAACTCTCCGTCGATCAGTTCCGGATGAAGATTCGCGGCAAGCGGGACTGGTTTGAAGTGAACGGCGAACTGTACGTGGATAACAATCTGCTGGTCGATATGAAGCGCCTCCTCGAATTGCTCGAAACAACGAGCACACGCTTCATCCCACTGGAAGACGGTCAGTTCTTGGTCCTCACCCGCGAGTTCCGGAGGAAGCTCGACGAGTTGTCTGCTTACACCGAAAGGAAAGGCAAGGCAATTCGGCTGCATCCTCTGGCCGCCTTGGTTATGCAAGATTTGACGGAATCGATTCCCCACCTGGAAATGGACAGGGGATGGAAGAAGCGGATCGAGCAGATTCAGTCCGGTCATGTTCTCAACCCGGAGGTGCCGTCGACTCTCAAAGCCGAACTGCGTGACTACCAGTTGCAAGGCTACACCTGGCTGGCGCGCCTGGCTTACATGGGAATCGGCGCCTGTCTGGCCGATGACATGGGGCTAGGAAAGACCCTTCAGGCGCTCGCCATCCTGCTGCATCGGGCCGTTGAGGGGCCCAGCCTGGTGGTGGCGCCCACGTCGGTTTGCTGGAACTGGATGGCTGAAGCCAACCGCTTCGCACCCACGCTGAACGTCTTCCAGTTCGGCAGTAGCAACCGGGAGGCGCTGGTCAAGAGCCTCAAGCAACACGATGTGCTCGTCACCAGTTATGGCCTGCTGGTTCAGGAGGAAGAGTTGCTATCATCTGTTGAATGGAACACCATTGTGCTGGATGAATCGCAGGCGATCAAAAACGTTGCGACCAGACGGTCCCGGGCAGCCATGGCGCTCAAAGGAGGCTTCAAGATGATTACAACGGGCACGCCCATCGAGAATCATCTCGGCGAGCTCTGGACACTTTTCAGTTTCATCAATCCGGGTCTTCTGGGATCGATGCAGCGATTCAATGAACGCTTTGCCTTACCCATCGAAAAATTCCACAATCGAGACGCGAGGAATCGTTTGCAGAGGCTGATTCAGCCTTTTGTGCTGCGCCGAATGAAATCGCAGGTCCTGGAAGAGCTGCCTCCCCGGACTGAAGTGGTGCTGCAGGTGGAGATGGATGTGGAGGAAGCCGCATTCTATGAAGCCCTGCGGCAGCAGGCTCTGGCAAGGATCGATGCGGATAACGCCCCGGCCGGTCAGACGCATCTGAAGATCCTGGCCGAAATCACCAGGCTCCGACAAGCAGCCTGCAATCCGCGACTGGTCATTCCCGAAACCCCTCTTTCGAGCTCCAAGCTGGAACTTTTTGGCGACATCATATCAGAACTATTGGAAGGACGTCACAAAGCACTGGTTTTCAGTCAGTTCGTCGGCCATCTGAACCTCATCCGCGAATATCTGGATGACCGAAGCATTCGCTATCGTTACCTGGATGGAAGCACGCCGCCCAAAGTGCGCACTAAAGAGGTGGAAGCCTTTCAATCGGGGGACGGGGACCTTTTTCTCATCAGTCTCAAAGCCGGAGGACTGGGACTCAACCTCACTGCCGCCGATTACGTCATCCACATGGACCCCTGGTGGAATCCGGCTGTCGAGGATCAGGCCTCGGACCGCGCTCACCGCATCGGTCAAGAGCACCCCGTGACCATCTACCGGCTGGTGACCAGGAACACCATCGAAGAAAAGATTGTAAAACTCCACCAGGAAAAGAGGGACCTCGCCGGAAGCCTCCTTGCCGGGGGCGACCTCAGCGGCAAAATATCCCCGGAGGAGCTGATCAAGTTGATCAGGGAAGAATGACACAAGCGAAGAACTTATTAACTTAAGCCGGATCCAGACCATTTTCTTTTGCGATCTCGGCCCCTCGGGCGACCGACATGCTTACAGCCACGTGCGTAAACTTAATAAGTTAAGGACGTCCCCATATTGCCCCACATGCTTACAGCCACGTGCATAAAGTTAATAAGTTAAGGACGTCCCCCACTATCGTGAAAGCTCCTTCAAGAAGCGCTTTTTGTATTCAACTTTCCACATCTTGTTTCAACGACTCATAGAAGCGTTTAGCCTCCTGCACAGAAAGCTGTTCTTCATCGGCCACCTCATCCATCAGTTTAGCTAAGCCGTAGTTCTCAATGACCTCCTCCATACGTTCGAATTCCTCAATGGGAATCTGAACAGCTATCGGTTTCTGATTCTCATCAAAGACGATGCTTTTGTGTATTTCAAGCATATCAACCTCCCGATATTGCGTTCTTTGCCCTTTCATATGACGCTGACCATTACCGGCCCCAGCCACACCGCCAATAAGCGTGCAGAGAGTACCGACGAAGTGTGCCCGGCGTGGTTCGGGTCCGATTGGATGGCCTCGTTATGCAATATGAGCGAATATACTGAATGAGAAAGCTCTCCCTATTGCGTTGCCTTATATCGGATTCCAAGAGCAAAAGTGTTCCGACCGTTACAGTTTGAGCATATCCAGCATCTGCCAATTTCCATCTCGTGATGCTATACGAATATTTTCTGTTTGCAATCACCGTTAGCACATTCAATTTCATGTTGCTGCGGTAGCAATTCTACCTGGCCATTTCCTTTGTCGATTATATTGTATGAGGCTCGGCACTCGTAGCATTCGGCACGCACAGCTCCTGCTCCGTGGGGTATACGCTTACGAATGGGTTTCCCGCGCTCCATGCAATTCATAGTAGCAAAACTACCCAATGTGACATGGAATACGGAAGTCGACAGGACTGCAGTAATGAACGAGGCAATTTCCTTACACCTTGAACGTATCTTGGTATAATCCAGTGTTTTCCCGGTGCGGTTTTGTTTCATCGATTGAACATGGAGATAGCTGCCCAACGCATCATAATGCTGCCTGAGTGTTATCATGCTGAGGACTGTCTCTGAACCCAGCGACGTCATCACCGAGGGAGGAACGCCGTACTCTTCCTCTGTGCCAATGGCGAGTGAGCTGTCTTTGTCCGCAGTGGGATCGATATCGAGGAGTACGGACATCACTTTGCGCGGTTGCCATGCCTCATATTCCGTCGGCGGAAACTCGTCTTTGTACGCAAGAGCGCGGTCGTAGGTAAGAGCCTCCATAGCCATGCGCAGCTCAAGGGCGGCATATTTCAGACGTTCATCCTCACCTGTTCCAAGCTCTTCCTCGGCTCGTCTCAGGTATCTTTGCGCATCATGGCGATAATTCATAGTCTCATCTCGTGTGTGTTCTTCGCATCGATTATCCAGCATTCATAACAACAATTTGAGCGGCGCGGCCAACGGATTCCGGGGAATACCTCGCACGTGGTTCCGCGTCCGCTCGAAATATTCGTTAGAAAAAAATGCTCGAAATGATAGCTCAGCCGGTCCATTTCGAGAGCAATTTGTCAAATGTTGAGATCTGGCCCCGTTGTTCCGCTCCTATCCCCATGTCCATTGCACACGCATGAGAGAAATGGCCGGACCGTCTGGTCTGTGCTGGATGTCTGGGGTGAAATCCACAATTTCAATACCATCCTCGTGAGCAAGTGGACTGAATCTTGAGAATGATTCCCGATCGAAGGAGTATGCTCCACCCATTTTCATGGCTTGAAGTACATGACCATAACGAGCTTTGCTGATATGGTATACCGCCTTGGGATTAGCGGCAAATGCTCTTATGTATTCGATCATCTGCCTCTCTGATCCCGCGATTATGCAAGAATCACCGTCGCAGAGTACGTTGATTGTACCCGGCTGCACAGCTATGTATCCTAGAACCTTAGTATCTTTGCTACCCATGCTCTGTTCCCTCACTTATGCCCATACGGGGTTTGGAGGATAGAAGCAATGTATTTGGCACGCCGAACGTCTCGGATAACGCGGCCGGCAGTAAACGTGACCGAGCGAAGCGAGCCGGCCGGCCTGTTCCGGCTCGCATTCATCCGTTAGGCCGCAGAGCGCGATCTGAACATGTAAATCGCCCAACCAAGCGTGTCGCGTCCCCAACGCAGGTATGCCGCCTTCGCCTTGCTCACGCGCTCAACCACCTCCGCCAAGTCCGGATCATCCGGATGGGTGCGAGCGTACTCGGCTGTCGCGAACCATTGCAGGCCCTCATACCTGTCCCAGTCGTCCTTGCTGCTCACGATGGTGTGAACGAGCTCCGTTCCTCGCTGCTCTCCGGCTTTTGCATTCGAGGAATGGCTCCCGAAGTCCTCGCGCGCGCACCCGGATGCCTCCAGGTAATCCCCTGACGGCTCCTGCTGCCAGTATGGCTCACCCACGATCACCCAACCGCCGGGCCTCACCATGCTGATCAGAGCTTCGAGAGTATTAGCATGCCCCCCGAAGACCCAACTGGCACCGATACATGACGCCAGATCTAAGCTGTGCGGCTCGTCTGGCTTGAAATCCGCACCATTCATCTGAGTGAAGGTGATGCCAGCACTCGGTGCCCGCGTCTTGAGCCTTCTCTCTGCATCGGCGATGAAGAAAGGAGAAATGTCGATGCCCATGCCACGAACGCCATAGGCTTCGGCCAAGCGAATCAGGAACTCGCCCTTACCACACGCAATGTCAACCACCTGCGCGTTAGTCGGGAGGCGCAGAAGTTCCACCAGACGAGTCAGTTTTTCCTCGCTCGTGGGATTGCATACCACATGTTCACGGTGAGTGATGTCGTAGAACTTCCATGTGTCCATGATTCTCAACCCTTCGACGGCCTCTAATCGGGATAGGGAGAGGCCTCGCGACCCCTCTCCTCCCACACCACCTGGCATACGGATCACGTACCAAGGCGGTTCGGTCGAGATGATCGTTTGATGTACAGCCTGGGTACGCCGAGGCGGTCAAAGTAGCGTCCGGTCAGAGCAAAAGCGAGTGCGGGGCTACGGCTCAGCCGCCACGGTCCGTGGGCCGATTTGGCCGTATTCCAGGCCAATTGTCGGCTGACTCCACGCTTGCGAAGCTCTTTATACCCTCGGCGCCCCCATTGTTTCCAATGGTAGCAGCGGAGACGACGCCGAATCCAGGAGTCCAGTTCCTTGAACCTTGAGCTAACCTCGCATAGGCCAAAGTAGCCTTTCCAGCCCAGCAGGTACTCGCGCAATTCCCGCACGACCTGCCGGATGCTCCGTCCACGGGTACGTCCCGTGATCTCCCGGATCTTTGCCTTGAACCGCTTTTCGGCTGCTTCGCTGACGCAGAGCTTGAACCCACGACGAGTGAAGCTGAAACCAAGAAACTTCCTCTCCCACGGTCTTCCGACCGCGCTCTTGGCTTCATTGACCTTGAGTTTAAGCTTGGTAGAGAGGTACCGGGATATACTTGCCAATACCCTCTGCCCCGCTCGTAGGCTGCGCACGTAAATGTTACAATCGTCGGCATATCTTGCGAATCGGTGTCCCCGCCTCTCCAACTCCCGGTCTAAACCATCCAGGAGTAGATTACTGAGTAGCGGTGAAAGTGGGCCGCCCTGCGGAGTACCTTCAACCGTCTCATGCAGTGCATCGTGATCCAGTGCTCCTGCTTTCAGGAACCTTCGGATCAGCGCGAGAAGGCGTTTGTCACTCACCCGCTTGGCTATCTCACCCATGAGCTTGTCGTGGTTCACTCGATCGAAAAATTTATCGAGATCCATGTCCACGACATGCCTGTACCCGCTTCGCAGATGCTTCTGTGCACACCGGAGCGCCTGGCGGGCACTCCGACCTGGTCGAAAACCAAAGCTCCACTTCGAAAACGTCGGGTCCCACTGGGGTTGCAATACCTGTAGAACCGCTTGCTGGATCAGGCGATCCAAAGCAGTCGGCACACCCAGCTTTCTTGTTCCTCCTCCGGGCTTTGGGATATTCACCCGTTTGACCGGTTGAGGCTCGTATGTGCCGGCAAGCAACGTCTCCCGGACTTCGGGCCAGTGCTCCCGAAGATACGGTCCCAGTTCCTGAACGGTCATCCCGTCTACGCCGGGACTCCCGCCATTGCTCTTGACCTTTTTGTACGCCTTGACCATGTTGTCGTAGTCGACAACACGCTCCATTAGCTGCACTTCCTCCGACGGACTCCCGGCCACAATTTCAGCACGAACCTGTTCGCCCCTCTTTCCGAAGGGCAGCCACAATTGAATTGCCGGCTTACAGCTCATCCGATACTTGCTCCGTAAAGTCCCCTCATACCGTTCGGGCCTTCAGTCTCCTGGTTTCCGGCTCGGCCTATCTGTTTACTCCGCCTTTCGGCTTCCGGAGTGCCTCACTAGCTTTGCCTGCCAGCAAACCTACTATGCCCTCTGCTGACTCCTGCACGGCGGTCAGGGTGGATTGCTCCACCCTCAGTCCAGCGGGGTGACTTAGGGTTCGTCATACCCGGGTTCAGGGTTTCCCCTCACTTGATGGACTCACTAGACGCATACCCTATCAGTCCCGTAGACACCGTACAGGCCTCCCCGGGTAAGACACAGAGCTTTCCGCGCGTAAGCGCCGGATTTATAAAGCACACCCCAATCGCAGATGGAGGACTTCGCAGTCACGTGCCCGCTCGTCCCGAGTGTACCACACCTCATATCCGGTTCCTGTTCGTCGCCCCGCGCTTTTGGATTGGGCTTCCTTCAGACCCCACCTCGCGATGACGCCCTTGCCCTTCTCCTAGCCTTCGGCTCTGCGAAAACCTGGCACGAGGACTTTCACCTCGTCAGTTCTGTGCCATGCCGGGCACACACGCTGAGCTCAGCGGCCCGCCCGAGACGATACGGACTCGCTACTGTCATCACCAACTTCCGCAGCCCCGCTGACTGGCGGGTCCGCTGCATTTTGATGGTTAGATCGAGGCCAATGCCATGTCTTTGCTTTGTGCTTCTGACAGTACAGTATCCTACAGTGCCCCTGTAACTCATCAACGTAACCAGATGGCTCACACCACTCACAAACCCATTCATTACATGCGGTACACATACACTCCCCTTCATTCTGTCTAACGCGAAGATCACTTGCGAGCGTAGCGAGTCAATGTGAATCTTTTGGTTGATAGGCGCCCGGAGGGGGGTGGACAATTCACCTTTAAAGGGAGCTGCGGAGCAGGTTTTGCTGTCCGCTCCTACGAATGTTGTGCGGCAATGCAAAGCCTGCTCCGCAGATACCAGATTTCTTGACAATTGTCCACCCCCCTCCGGGATGTCCTGAATCAACAAGTTATTCTACAGTTTTTCTGTTTATCATCCCACCTCGGAAGTCTGCTGAAGGTGGTAGGCGGGGCCGTAGAATTCCAGACGGTCGACCCCCGTTTTTCTTCCAGCCAGTACCTGCTGTAATGAAAGCGCTTGAACGGGAAATGGCGCTGAAAAGGAGCAATCGTAGTCATTTTAGCCGCGGTCGCATTTGGCAGAGCAGCAAGGAAATATGATTATCTGTTGGCTGGCGTCAAAAGGGCCAGCCTGGGTATTCAGCGCCTAGGTACTTGAAGATACTCAACTAGCAGAAACAAAATCTCTTGCCAACGAATTTTTGACAAAATATTGGAATTTATCCAACGGTTTATTATTCCTTACAGCAAAATAAAGAGATCAGGATAACATGCTGCCACTGCCTCAGGGCCTCAAAGAACGATTCGAAGCGTTGTTGACTATAAGGATGAAAGTCACTCCGGTGCTTCAGATTTCGTTTGCGGAGTGCAGGACGCATTGCAGCAACACATTGGCGCCGGCTTCACAGTCCTCCCATTTGCTGTTTTCGACTTCTACATGGCTGCGCCCGCCGATGCTCGGGACAAAGATCATGGCGGCGGGAGCCACCTGGCTCACATAGCTGGTGTCGTGGCCGGCCCCGCTGACCATCTCCAGGGCGGGATAACCGAGGAGCTCTGCCGCTTCCTTCACCCTTTTCACTAATCGAGGGTCAAATGGTGTATGTTGGACCCGCCAGGTTTCTTCAACTCGAAGCGGGCATCGACGTCTTGCGGCTATCATTTTGAATTCCGCCAGCAGTTCCATCCAGGACAGCTTCGCCAGTTCGTCGTCCCACGACCTTATATCGACAGTGAAGTGGACTGAACCAGGAATAATGTTTCTGGAATTCGGATGATTGCGGATTTCACCCACAGTGGCAACCATATTGCCGCCCATCTTCGCCGGCAGACCGTTTACCCGCAATATCATTTCGGCAGCGGCGCAAAGCGCGTCTCGCCTCCCTTCCATGGGCGTCGGTCCCACCTGGTTGGACTCTCCATCTACATAGATATCGAACCAATAAAGCCCGACGATTCCCTCTGGAACGCCGATCAACTTTCCTTGTTTTTCGAGCTGCGGACCCTGTTCGATGTGATATTCGTAATGTGCGTGGATCGGCCACTTTCTGGCAGGAGCCTCACCAAAAAAGCCAATGCGTTTCAATTCATCGCCGAAGAGTTTTCCGGATGGATCGGTTCGATTGTAAACCCAGTCCCTGTCGAGAATCCCGGCCCAAACTCCGGAGCCGACCATGGCCGGAGCAAATCGGCATCCCTCTTCATTTGTCCAGTTAACGATTACGACCGGACGCTCGCTTTCAATCCGGTTTTCCCTAAGGGTCCTCACCACCTCCAACGCGCCGAGAACTCCAAGTGCACCATCGAATCTCCCGCCGTGCGGCTGCGAATCCAGATGAGAACCGGTCAGCACCGGAGCGAGATCGTTATTCTTGCCGCAAAGCTTGCCGAAGATGTTGCCCATTTCATCTATGCTTATTTCTAGATCGAGCTCCCGCAGCCATGAGAGGAATAGATTTCTTGCCCGCCGGTCTTCATCGCTCAGGGCAAGACGGTGCACACCTGCCCCAGGTGTTGCCCCGATTTTAGCCATTTCTTCCAGACTTTCTTTGAGGCGGTTTCCATTGACGCGCAGTGTGTCGCTATTTTTCGGCATGATTGAATCCCCCTTCGATTCAAGTTGTCGACAGGAACCAGAATGAATACCGATGCCTGCCCTGAACCCCGGTCCGGGGTTCGCCGCTGTGACAGCGGTAGGCCTTCATACAACCCAGGCCAACGGCCAAGTGCAAGCGAGGTCCGCTGCACTGACTTGTTGGCAGAGTGCCTTTTTTGATTCTCAAGACTCGTGCTCCATTCGGCCAGTGCAAGATAAGCAAGTCTAAGTTGAGCCGGTTGTCTCAGACGTATCGTAACAGCAGGAGTCATGTCAATCCTCATCGATTATGCCCCTCTGAAAATCAATATCGATATGCTCCGGATCACTCCGGCGAAAGGACTTAATTAAAATCAGTATCTGCGGAGGCTCGCAATGAACCCTGGTAGAGAATTCCGCTTCGATGCAATTTCACGTCAATCCGCTAAGAGGCTGTTTATTCGCTTCTGAATCTTCAAAAATGACGATTCCGCAGACCTGGAACAACGGGCTCCGCAGCTCTAAGAAGCAGGTCGCATCACTGTTTATCGCCTCTCGGAAATTGCTTGACATGAAATTTACCTTGTCTATTATGTCAATCCTGACATATGTCATGTTTGACATATATAAATCTGGACTGAGCGATTTTGTTGATCGAACACGAAACACACGAGGCAGCAGGAACAAGAAACAACCAAATTAATCCGCCTTTGTGTTCTTCGTGGTTCGCATAAAGTCAGCAGGTTACGAGCAAAAAGCAAATCACAGGAAATTGGATCTTCTCACGAGTGCTTCGTAAATCAATTCGGAGAGAGTGAACGATGGAGAGCACATTCAAACTCAATGGTGCAACGGTTTCATTCGAGCCAAGTCAGACGATTCTGGAAGCGGCGGCAGCTCATCAGGTAAAGATTCCTACTCTGTGCCATCTGCCAGGTACCGGCCCCACCAGCGTGTGCGGTGTTTGTGTCGTCGAAGTGAAGGGGATGGAAGAACTGCAGCCCGCCTGCGCCACCCTGGTCGAGTTCGACATGGAAGTGCGGACGGACGGTAAAAGAGTGCATGAGGCCAGGAAAGCCGCATTGGAAAAACTTCTGATGTCGGGGCAGCACAACTGCCTGGTCAGCGATTTTGATCTTAGCCACTGGACCGATTTCCAGATGGATGCGATCAAAAGGCCGTGGCATGACACCCTCTGCCCTGCCTACGGGGCGTGCAAACTGCAAGATCTTGCGATCGCCTACGGGATCAAACTCGATAAATGCACCCCGCAAAAGATGGATTACCCCGTGGATGATTCCCATCCGATGTTTGTTCGCGATTTTTCGCGCTGCATCCGGTGTGGCCGTTGCATCAAGGCATGTAGTGAGATTCAGGTGAACCTGGCGATTCCTCCTTTAGAGCGTCCGGAAGAAGGAAGTGAATCTGAGCCCGCCTCATACCCGGATGCCGACTACGATCGTTGCGTCCATTGTGGGGAATGCGTTCAGGCTTGCCCCGTCGGAGCACTTTTCGAGAAGAAGGCTTTCGGCCTATCCCGACCGTGGGAGATCAAAAAGATCCGTACAACCTGCCCCTATTGCGGAGTGGGGTGTCAGCAGTGGCTGCATGTCAAAGATGGAAAGATCATCAAAGTCACCGGTGTCGAAGGGGCTCAACCCAACCAGGGCAGGCTGTGCGTGAAAGGCCGTTTCGGCTATGAATTCATCTACTCGGACGAGCGGCTAAAGACGCCCCTGATAAGAGAGAATGGAGGGTTCCGCGAAGCCTCATGGGAAGAAGCCCTCGATCTGGTAGCGGATAAATTCAAAGAGATTATCCAGCGGGACGGTCCCGACGCCATAGCTGGAGTGAGCTGCGCCCGCAGTCTCAACGAAGATTCCTATCAAATGCAAAAGCTTTTTCGCGCGGTGATCGGCACCAACAACATCGATCACTGCGCACGTACCTGACACGCCCCCACCGTCGCCGGTCTGGCGGCAGCATTCGGTTCCGGGGCAATGACCAATTCCTTTGCGCACTTTGCAAAGGCGAAACTCTTCTTGGTAATCGGTTCCAACACCACCGAGGCACATCCGGTGGCGGCCACCTTCATCAAGCAGGCGCTGGCCCAAGGCGCCGAGATGATTGTTATGGACCCGCGGCGAAGCGGTATCGCGGAATATGCCAATCTGCACATCCCACTCAAGGTGGGTTCGGATATAGCCCTGCTCAACGGCATCATGCATGTGCTGATCGAAGAGGATTTGTACGAGAAGCAATACGTAGAGAGCTGCACGATGGGGTTCGACACCCTGGCGGAAAAAGTGAAGGAGTACCCTCCCGAGCGCGCAGCTGAGATTTCTGGAATCAGCCCGCAAACCATTCGGGAGGTGGCCCGCAAACTGGCCTCCATCAAACCGGCCATGCTCATTTATACGCTCGGCATCACCGAACACACCTGCGGGGTAAACAACGTCCTGAGCTGCGCCAATCTGCAGATGCTGCTCGGCAACGTCGGCTTCGAGTGCGGCGGCGTCAACCCTCTGCGCGGGCAGAACAACGTCCAGGGCGCCTGCGACATGGCCGCCCTGCCCAATGTCTACCCCGGCTACCAGAAAGTTGACGACCCCAATGCTCAGGAGAAATTCGAAAAATTCTGGGGAGTGAAGCTTTCCCCTAAAATGGGGCTGACCATTCCCGCCATGATGGAAGGGCTGACTGACGGCAAGGTCAAAGCATTCTATGTATTCGGTGAAAACCTTGCCAACACCGAACCGGATATTCGGCACGTGGAACATTGCCTTCAATCCGCCGAATTCCTGGTTTGCCAGGATATTTTTCCCACCGAGACAACCCGGTTCGCGCATGTTATACTGCCTGCGGCGGCTTGGAGTGAAAACGATGGGACCTTTACCAACAGCGAACGGCGCGTCAGTCGGGTGCGCACAGCCGGCAAAGCGCCCGGCATGGCCATGCCCAATTGGTGGATCTTCAAAGAGTTGGCTAAGCGTTTCGGGCACCAATGGAGTTCCGGCAGCGCACAAGAAATCTGGGACGATGAAGTCAGCGTGGTGGCCCCCCAGATGGTCGGCATCAAGTATCAGCGCATCGAACGGGACGGTCTCCAGTGGCCCGTGCCGGATCTGGATCATCCCGGCACGGCTTTCTTACACAAGGACGGCTGTTTCGTGTGCGGTCTTGGAAAATTTCATGCCATAGAATGGACTCCTCCGGCGGAAACACCCGATGAGGAATATCCGTTAACCCTCAGTACGGGACGGCGGCTGTACCACTATCATACACGCACCCAAACGGGACGTTGCGAAGGCCTCAACAACCTGCTGCCTGAGGAAACGGCCGATATCTCGGCTGCCGATGCAGAACAGCTGGGAATCGAACAAGGCGAGCGCATCAAGGTCAAGTCCAGACGAGGCGAGGTTGAAGTGACCGCCAGGATTACCCCACAAGTCCCCAGAGGTCTGGTGTGGATGGCTTTCCATTTCCGTGAAGGCTGCGCCAACTGGTTGACCAATCCGGTTTTCGATCCCGTCAGCAAGACGGCCGAATATAAGGCGTGCTCCGTGCGAATTGAAAAATTGGCACCGGCAGAGGAGGCTTTTGCCGTGGCAGGCTGAGGAATGTTTCAGAGGGTGTTTTCGTGACCTTCGTGCTCTTCGTGGTTCAAATACAATCGACTGATTAAGAAGCGAATGCAAAAGAATCAAAGAGAACTGCTTCGAGACCTCCTCCAGGAACTTGACAAGGTCCCGGATCATAAAGTGCATGAAATCATTACCGGCGACCTCGGGCATTTGGTTGCCGTCGAGAGCGCCGGTATGGGTATTGCCTCCTGGGCATTGCATCGTCCTGTGCCCCATGAGGAGTTGCTTCTTCCCGAGGCTTGTGAATCGGCCAAGGAACTCGCTCAGAGCCTTCTCAGCGGAAATCCCATGGAAGCCACCGTTGGCCTCGCCTGTCTGAATTCGATGCTGCCTTCTCCGCCCTTGCAGGAACTGCAGAATATCAAAGCACAGGATTTAATTTTGCGCTATGGAAGAGGCAAGAAGGTGGCCGTCATCGGACATTTTCCCTTCGTTGCAAGAATAGGAGAAGAATTCAGCAACTTTTGGGTACTGGAAAAGAGCCCCAGACCGGGAGACATTCATGCGCAGGAAGCACCTTCTATTCTTCCCGCTGCCGACGTAGTCGCGATATCCGCCACTACCGTTGCCAACGGCACGCTTGCAGAAATATTGGACTTGTGCTCTGCGGCTGCCATAAAAATCATGCTCGGCCCGAGCACTCCCCTTTCCCCGTCACTTTTCAGATGTGGAATAGACGTTCTTGCCGGAAGCATTGTGGAAAACCGCAACCTGGTGAAGCAAGGAGTTCTGACCGGCCTGCCATTCAAGGAACTGAAAGGCGTCCATTACGTGATCTGGGAAAATAGAACCAACGATTGAGAGGATATTTTGGACCGAAAAAAAAGCGCAGCAATCAAGCAGGGGCCTACAATGAGGCTACACCTCTGGCTGGAAACCGTTGACGGCTTGTTTTTTGGGATGGGACGTGCCCAACTTCTCGCCAAAGTAGACCAGCATGGATCTCTTAAGAAAGCTGCGGATGACTTGGGCATGTCGTACCGGGCAGCTTGGGGGAAAATCAAAAAGACCGAAACGGTGGTTGGAGCGAAGCTTATCGTGCGCAGCGGCAACAAAAGGGACGGCTACGAGTTGACGGAGTTCGGCCGAACTCTGCTGGATAATTTCAATAGCTGGTTCAATGAAATAGAAGACATGGCTCTTTCGAGGGCTCGGGAACTTTTTCCCTGGCCGGTAGAGAGTTACGACGAAGGTGCTTCCAACCCTTTGTTGCTTGCATCCAGGCCTTGAGCAGCATGCGGTTCCTCAGACATCAATCATCAACATTCAGAAATGAAAATCTGTTCGCAGCCGAATATGCTCTGGCAGTAGAGGAACTCTTGAAGATCTACCTCGATGATAGTCCCTATGCCGTCACCATGCGGTCTCCCGGGGATGATTTCAATCTGGCTGCCGGGTTCTGTTTCAGCGAAGGTATCGTCGATAGCTGGAGCGATTTTCTCTCGATCGAACATTGCCCGTCGGCGGAAAATCAAAGTCGGGTAATTGTTCGCCTCAAGAATGGTCGACCATCCCATACGGAACCAGGTACCAGCAACAAAACGTATGTCAGCAAATCCAGTTGCGGCCTATGCGGCAAGGAACGCTCGATCGATGTATTTATGGACATGCGGCCCGTACCCGCACAGGATCGCATTTATCTCAGTGATATCTGGCTGTTGAAATCCGCCTACGAGCGCAAGCAGGAGTTGTTCAAGATCACTGGGGCAACGCATTCTGCATCGATTTTCGATCGGAGCCAAAATGTGCTCGCCTTTGCGGAAGACATCGGCAGGCATAATGCGCTCGATAAAGCAATCGGCAGGCTGCTTCGGGAAGACAAATTGCCAGAGGCCTACCTGGCAATCGTCTCTTCACGCCTGAGTTTTGAGATGGTGCAAAAAGCCGGCCGGGCAGGACTGCAGATCATATCCGGCTTATCCGCCCCTACCAGCATGGCCGTTTCCATGGCCGACGACCTGAACATCACATTGATCGGGTTTTTGCGCAACCAAAGTTTGACCATCTACACGCACCCGGAGAGAATCATTACCCGGCATTCTGCGGCAAAAAATTTTTGACATTCATTATGTCAATGCAAGCATAAATTGGTTGCCTCTTACCGTTCAATCAACCATATATGCTTAATATAACATATCAAAATCATTATATTTTACCTTGACTCGCCGGTAGTTGTTATGCCACTTATGATATAACCACCATAAAATCTTCATCGCCAATCAAAACATGTGGTTTGGTGCCGGTTTTTGCCGGCAGGAAAGGAGCCTGCAATGCAGTTGAACCGACGGGATTTCATCAAAGTGACGGGGGCCGGCATTGCCTGTCTTTCTCTGTCACAACTCGGCTTCGATTTGAAGCCTTTGAAGGCCTACGCGGCCGAGCTCAAAATCCAGGGCGCCAAAGAGGTCATAAGCGTCTGCCCGTTTTGTTCCGTGAGTTGCCACATCATCGCCCATGTTAAGGACGGACAACTGGTGAACACCGAAGGAGACCCGGACTACCCCATCAACCAGGGAGCTCTCTGCGCCAAGGGTGCTGCCATGCTGTCCCTTACCCGAAACCCCCATCGGGTTTTCAAGCCCTTGTACCGCGCCCCAAACAGTGACAAGTGGGAAGAAAAAGACTGGGGCTGGATGCTCGACCGCATCGCCACCCGCGTCAAGGAAACCCGGGATCAGCACCTCAAATTGACCAATGACAAGGGCCAGAGCGTCAACCGGCTCGACCACATGTTCGCACTCGGTACCTCTCATATGGACAACGAAGAGTGTGCTCTGGTGCATCAGGCCATGAGAGCCCTCGGCGTAGTCCACATGGACCATCAGGCACGCATCTGACACAGCGCCACGGTTGCGGCTCTGGGAGAGTCGTTCGGACGCGGCGCAATGACCAACCACTGGATTGACATCAAAAATGCAGACGCCATTCTCATCATGGGCAGCAATGCCGCCGAGCACCACCCCATATCATTCAAATGGGTCCTGGACGCCAAGTCCAGAGGTGCGGTGGTCATGCACGTCGATCCAAAATTTTCCCGCACTTCAGCTCGCTCCAATTTCCATGTCCCTCTCCGTTCGGGAACCGATATCGCCTTTCTGGGCGGCATGATCAACTACATCATCGAAAACAACAAATACTTCAAAGATTACGTAGCTAATTACACCAACGCATCGTTTCTGGTCGGCGAGGCGTACGGGTTCGAAGATGGCCTGTTTACCGGCTACGATCCCAAAACCCGCAAGTACGACCGAGCCAAATGGGCCTACCAGTTGGATGAAAATAAAGTTCCTAAAAAGGATAAAAGCCTCAAAAACCCTCGTTGCGTCTTTCAGCTCATGAAAAAGCATTATTCGCGTTACACTCTGGACAAGGTTTCGGACATCACCGGCGTATCCAAAGAGGACCTCCTGAAAGTCTACCAAGCATATACAACGACCGGCGCGGCCGACAAATCGGGGACCATCCTGTACGCTCTCGGCTGGACGCAGCACACGGTGGGCGTTCAAAACATCCGTTCGGCGGCAATTCTGCAGTTCCTTTTGGGGAACATCGGTGTCGCCGGCGGCGGAATCAACGCCTTGCGCGGGGAACCCAACGTGCAGGGTTCTACCGACCATACCCTGCTCTACCACCTGGTGCCCGGATACATGGCCATGCCCATAGCCGATTGGCAGACCCTGGCGGATTACAACAAAGCCAACACACCGGTCAGTAACGATCCGCAAAGCGCCAACTGGTGGCAGAACAAACCAAAGTATTTCAACAGCCTGCTCAAAGGCTGGTTCGGGGAGAATGCCACCAAAGAGAGCGATTTCGGCTACGGGATGCTTCCAAAAATCGAAAAGGGCGAGGACTATTCTTACCTGTTCCTTTTCGATCGCATGTACCGGGGCGAAATCAAAGGTGGATTCATTTTCGGGCTGAATCCGACCAACAGCGTACCCAACTCCAACAAGATACGAAAAGCATTAGATAATCTCGACTGGCTCGTGACCGTTGACGTACACAACACGGAAACAACGGACAACTGGCACCGGCCCGGCGTCGATCCCAAAACCGTAAAAACAGAAGTGTTCTTATTGCCCTCCGCGCACCGCCTGGAAAAAGACGGCACCGTGACCAACAGCGGCCGCTGGCAGCTATGGCACTACACCGCCATTAAACCGCCGGGCGAGGCTCGTACTTTCGGCGACATGCTGGTGGAACTCATGAACGGGGTAAGGAAGCAATACAAAGAGCAATCCGGAGCCTACCCCGATCCCATCTTAAAGATCGACTGGCCGGCCAAATACGATCCGGATGATATGGCGAAGCGGATCAACGGGTTTTTCACGACGGATGTCAAAGTCAAAGACAAGCAATACAAAAAAGGGCAATTGGTTCCGAGCTTTGTGGCTCTTGCCGATGACGGCTCCACGAGTAGTCTTAACTGGCTCTATACCGGCAGCTACACGGAAGAAGACGGCAACAAGACCAAACGACGCGACCCCACTCAGACGCCGATGCAGGCAGCGATCGGCCTGTATCCCAACTGGTCGTGGTGTTGGCCAGTGAATCGTCGCATCCTCTACAATCGGGCCTCGGTGAATCTTGAAGGTAAGCCCTATGCTCCTGATAAGGCAGTCATCGAGTGGCAGGACGGCAAATGGGTCGGCGATGTCCCCGATGGCGGCTGGCCCCCGCTTGCAACCGGCAAGGGCAAGTATCCTTTCATCATGACCGTGCACGGATTCGGTCAGGCATACGGCCCGGGCCGCGTGGACGGGCCTTTACCCGAGCACTATGAACCCGTCGAAACACCGGTGAAGATGCATCCCTTTTCCAAGCAGCTCCATAACCCCTGCTACAAATTCGTCAGCAGCGATATGGACGTATTGGCCGCCCCGGCCGATCCGAATTACCCCATCGTTCTAACCACCTACAATGTCACCGAACATTGGTGCGGTGGCGGCGAAACCCGCAACGTCCCCAACCTGCTGGAAGCCGAACCGCAGCTTTATGTGGAGATGAGTCCCGAGTTGGCGGAGGAGAAGGGAATCAAAAACGGCGACGGCGTCATTATCGAGAGTGCGCGAGGTAAAGCGGAAGCCATTGCCATGGTCACCGTGCGGATGCGCCCGTTGAAGGTCCAGGGCAAGATTGTCCACGAGATCGGCATGCCCTTCTGCTTTGGCTGGACGACACCGGGCAGCGGAGATTCAACCAATCGCCTGACCCCATCGGTGGGCGATCCGAATACTTCAATCCCCGAGTTCAAGGCCTGTCTGGTCAACGTTAAGAAAGTCGATAAATTGACGGAACTCTCATAATAAAAAGCCTGGCGGGGCATATGATCCCGCTGGGCCAGGATAATGATAAGGAGTAAGCCATGCCGAAGTCATTTTTGATCGACACATCACGATGTACAGCCTGCCGCGGCTGTCAAATCGCATGCAAGGAGTGGCATGAACTGCCCGCCAACAAGACAAAGCAGCGGGGCAGTCACCAAAACCCGCCCGACCTGAATCCTTACAACTATAAACTGGTCCGGTTCAGCGAGAACCTGGAAAATGGCAAGGTCAACTGGTATTTTTTTGCGGATCAGTGCCGGCACTGCATCGAACCGCCGTGCAAAAACGAGGCGGAAGGATACATGGACGGCGCCATCATTCAGGACGCCAAGACGGGTGCCGTGCTGTTTACCGAACTAACGGCGAAACTGTCACCGGAAGCCTGCAAAGCGGTGCGCGAAGCCTGTCCGTATGACATTCCCCGCAGGAATGAGGAAAGCGGGCAGCTGACCAAATGCACCATGTGCATTGACCGCGTAAGCAACGGAATGCTCCCGGCCTGTGTTAAGGTTTGCCCGACGGGAACCATGAATTTTGGCGAACGGGCCGATATGCTGGAACTGGCTCAAAAAAGGCTGGCAGAAGCAAAAAAAACCTATCCAAATGCTGCGCTGGCCGACGCTGAGAGTGTCAATACTATTTTTCTGCTTATGGATAACCCTGCAAAATACCACACGCATGCAGTGGCAACCCTATCGGGCGGTTTGAACCGCAAACAGTTCCTGACCAGCATATTGGGACCGTTGAGAAGACCGATTCAACGGACGGTGCAAGCCTAAAGGCTACTCCTGGGAAAACAATGCATTTCAGGTGGGGCAAGCTTTCCAGCCTGCCCCACCAATGAAGGAGCAAGAAAGATAGCGATGCAAATCGTAAATAATGAATCCAAGAACAACATCTCCCTGGCAATGGAGACGATAATTCAAAAGCGGCCCATGCTGGAGCCGATTATTCGGTCCTTTGCAACAATCCTTCAAGAACAAAGCCGGATAGCTCAAGAGTTGGAAGCGGCTCCGGCTCATCCTGAAATAAATCCGGCCCGTTTGCTGCAGGGCATCCCGTTGCTTGCTGGAGCACCGTTGGATGTCTTATCCGAACAACTGAACCGATCCTTTTTTGAGAACCTGGCCGTGCTCAAGACAACCTTCGGCCATCTTGCCGCCGATTTTTCTTCAATGGAAACCCATCAAAGGCACGGACAATTGGATTTGAGTCGATTGTCGCAAGCATATTTGGACGGCGAGATCGCGGTCCTCCGATCTGCGGCCGAATCGACCAAAGTATCCGAGGGGATGCTGGCATTGGTGGTGGACTGTACGCTCTCCACGGTGCTCAAGGCACTGCGGCCGGCCTTGGCAGGCCATGTCAACGAGATGCAGTGGTATAGAGGCTACTGCCCCGTGTGCGGTTCCATGCCTTCCATAAGCTATTTGGCTGAAGCAGGCGACTTGGGATCGGAATTTCTCAAAGGCGGAGGCGGCCAACGATACCTGCATTGCTCACTGTGCGGTCACGACTGGCGCTTCCTGCGCAACAAGTGCCCGGCCTGCGAGACTGAAGACAAAGAATTGCAGATTTATTTTCAACTGGACAAGGAACCATCGGAGCGGGTTGACGTTTGTCGCAACTGTAAGGCGTACCTGCCGTGCATCGACCTGCGTGAAAGCATGCACCGACTGCCGATGGACATTGCTGCGGTCAGCATAGTCCACCTCAATGCATGGGCTTCGGAGAAAGGTTATCACCCATTGGCGCAAACGCCGTGGAACCTGGTACAATAAAACAGAATTCAGGAGTCAGAATTCAGAAACGCGCGAGAATTGCGGATGAGCAGTTATCGGGGGTGATCCAGGCTGAAGCTTTTCGTCCCTCCTGACGGTAGTCTCATTCTAGTTCATACCCTGCCAGCAACACGTCCCCGCTCCTGGATTCTGGATTATCTAAATGATGAAATTTCAGATACGTATGACTAGCTAGTCCGCCTCCGGAAACCCCATTTCTTTTGTAGCGCAGGCCTTTGAGGCTGCCTGTGCTAGCAGGGCTAAAGCCCTGCGCTACGTTTAAGGTCGCAGCTAGTGGCTTGCCGGATGAGCACTAGCTATTCTAACAATACTGCCGTTCCCTGGAACCGACTCCAAACCGATGTGCCATTTTTGACCTATCGCAACTTCCTGGAGCATTTTTCTCACACCGCTTAACCACTTGATCACTCTAGATAATTAACCAATGGATCGGCAATGTGGCGACTCCGTTGAGACATTTTGCCACAAAGACAAACACTCCATGAACGGCTACACCCATGCCCCAACTTCAACCCAAAAAGAAAACAGTGCGCATCCATCATCGCCCAAAGCCGCCCAGGGCGGTGAAATTCGGCTATTTGGATTGCAACAGCCCGCCTGCTGTAAACTGCCCGGGGAGGGCCGCTGGTCCGATCTTTGCTCTCTGCATATACCTCGTACTCAACCGGACCACGAGCAGCCCAGGTTTTTACTTGCTCGGCGGGAAAGGTGTTTTTTTGGTTCGACGCTATGCCAATATTGACATAATCTAGGCCTCTAGTATGATGACTTCCAGTCTCTCTAAGGCTACCCAATCGGGAGGTTGACAACCCATGCGCAAGGTCATGGTACAGGAAGCGTTGGGAATGGCGCTGTGCCACGACGTGACCCGGATTATTCCGGGCCGTTCGAAAGGCCCGGCTTTCAGAAAGGGCCATATCGTCGCCCAGGAAGACATTCCGCAATTGTTGGATATGGGCAAAGAGCATCTGTACGTTTGGGAGATCGACAATGGGATGCTGCATGAAAGCGACGCCGCCAATCGTATCGCCCACGCAGCAGCAGGTCGGGGATTGCGGTTGAGCCTGCCGTGTGAAGGCAAAGTGGAATTGATCGCGGAGTATGATGGGCTTCTCAAGATCAACACGGACGCTCTATTTGAAATCAACTTCGACGAGGAAATAGTTTTTGCAACCATTCATTCCAATCACGTAGTTCCCGCCGGCAAAATAGTCGCCGGCACCCGCGTCATTCCTCTGGTCATAGATGTCGAGAAGATAGCACGCAGCATAGAGATATGTTGCCGGTCTTCACCCGTGATCGAAATCAAACGACTCCGAAGCCTTGCAGCAGCGGTTATAACCACCGGCAGCGAAGTCTATCATGGTCGGATCAAGGATCAATTCGGGCCGGTGGTCATTCGAAAGCTCGAGAAATTCGGATGCCGCGTTCTCGGGCAAAGCTTTGTATCCGATCGGGTGGAGATGATTGTCGAAGCGATCCGGGCGTTTTTGGATCAGGGAGCCGAGATGATCGCCATTACCGGGGGGATGTCCGTCGATCCGGACGACGTAACCCCTGCGGGCATCAAGGCGGCCGGAGGCAAGGTAGTGACTTACGGCGCCCCCGTGCTTCCGGGGGCCATGTTCATGCTGGCCTACATTTATGGCATTCCGGTTCTGGGACTTCCAGGATGCGTGATGTACCATCAGACCAGCATTTTCGATCTTGTCCTGCCCAGAATCCTCGCCAACGAGAAGTTAACCAGGAAAGACATTGTTCGCCTGGCCCACGGCGGGCTCTGTGTTCATTGTGAAACATGCAGGTTTCCCGATTGCAGTTTTGGCAAGGGAGCCTAGAGCGGCTTCTGTAATGATTAGAAAAGGAGATAAGGTTATGCAAAAAAAGGTTATCAGCATCAACGGCTCACCGCGAACGGTTATCGCTGGACCGGAAACCTCCCTGGCCGAGGTCTTGCGTCAGCAGCTGGGGATGACAGGCACCAAGATAGGTTGCGGAATGGCGCAATGCGGTGCCTGCTCGGTCATCATGGATGGAAAGGTCATCCGATCGTGCGTCACCAAAATGAAAAAGGTGGAAGAAGGCGCCGACATAATAACTATTGAAGGCGTCGGCACTCCGCAAGAGCTTCATCCCATTCAGCTGGCTTGGATGGTGCACGGCGGCGCTCAGTGCGGCTTCTGCAGCCCCGGCTTTATCGTTTCCAGCAAAGGCCTGCTGGATCAGAATCCCAATCCTTCCCGCGAGGATGTGCGCGACTGGTTTCAGAAGCATCGCAACGCTTGCCGCTGCACAGGCTATAAACCGCTGGTCGATGCCGTTATGGATGCAGCTCGTGTAATGCGAGGGGAGATAACCAAGGAAGAGCTCGCCTACAAACTTCCTGCGGACGGGAAAGTCTGGGGCGGCAAGTATCCGCGGCCCAGTGCCGTTGCCAAGGTGACCGGCACGTGCGATTACGGTGCGGACCTCGGATTGAAGCTGCCGCCCGATACGCTGCAGCTGGCGCTGGTTCAGGCCAAGGTGTCCCATGCTAATATCCTCTCCATGGATACCTCTGAGGCCGAGAAGATGCCCGGGGTCTATAAAGTCGTGACCCACAAAGATGTTAAAGGAAAAAATCGCATCACCGGGCTTATTACTTTTCCGAGTAACAAGGGCGACGGTTGGGACCGGCCCATTTTATGCGACAGCAAAGTCTATCAGTTTGGAGATGCCATCGCGATCGTCTGCGCGGACACCATAGAACATGCTAAGGCCGCTGTGGACAAGGTCAAAGTCGAACTGGAGGAGCTGCCCGCTTACATGAGCGCCCCCGCGGCAATGGCCGATGACGCCATCGAAATTCATCCGGGCACTCCCAATATCTATTTCGAACAAAAAATCGCCAAGGGAGACGACACCAAGCCCATCATGGAGCAGGCCGCGTTTGTCGTAGAAGATGAGTTTTTTGTCGGGCGTCAGCCTCACCTTCCCATGGAACCGGATGTCGGCTTCGCCTATTATGATGAAGAGGGTCGCCTGACCATCCACTCCAAAAGCATCGGCATCCACCTGCATCACGCCATGATCTGCCCGGGACTCGGCGTTGAGCCGGAAAAGCTTCGACTGGTGCAGAATCCGGCCGGCGGAACCTTCGGCTACAAGTTCAGCCCGACCATCGAGGCCCTCTTGGGAGTGGCCTGCATGGCTACCGAAAAACCCGTTTTCCTCAATTTCGACTATTTTCAGCAGATCACCTACACCGGCAAGCGCTCGCCCTTCTTCGTGAAGTTAAAATATGGCGCCGATAAAGACGGCAAAATCAGGGCAATGGAGAGCGACTGGTCCGTGGATCACGGTCCCTATTCAGAATTCGGGGACCTTTTGACTCTGCGCGGTGCCCAGTTCATCGGCGCCGGATACGGCATTCCAAACATTCGCGGGGTCGGCCGAACCGTTTGCACCAATCACGCCTGGGGATCGGCTTTCCGTGCCTATGGATCGCCGCAAAGCGAGTTCGCATCTGAAGTGCTGATGGATGAACTGGCGGAAAAAATGGGCGTTGATCCTCTCGAACTGCGCTATAAGAATGTCTACCGGCCCGGAGACACCATCCCCAGTGGCTGCCCTGCCGATGTCTACAGCCTGGAGGAAATGATCGACAAGCTTCGCCCGCTCTACAAAGAAGCCGTGGGAAAGGCCAAAAAAGAATCCGCGCCAGACAAGAAACGGGGCGTGGGCATTTCCATTGGAGTTTATGGCTGCGGCCTGGACGGCCCTGATGCGTCGGAAGTCGCGGTCGAATTGACACCCGACGGAGTGACGCTTTACAGCTCTTGGGAAGATCACGGACAGGGCGCCGATATGGGCTGTCTGGCCACCGCTCATGAAGGGCTCCGACCGCTGGGAATCGGGCCGGAGAAGATCAAACTGATTATGAACGACACCGCCATCACACCCAACAGCGGCCCGGCTGGAGGAAGCCGTTCACAGGTTGTGACCGGGCAGGCGATCCGAGTCGGCTGCGAAATGCTGGTCAATGCGATGAAGAAATTCTGATGGAACGTTTCGCGGTTATGATGAGATGGTAGAGGAAAACATCCCGCTTCGCTATGCGGGCAAATGGGCGGCTTCAGCCTGTTCGGCATGTGACGAGAACGGCCAGGGCAACCCTTTCCCTGCTTACATGTATGGCGTTTTCATGGCTGAAGTGGAAGTCGACACCAAAACCGGCAAGACTCAGGTGCAAAAAATGACCTGCGTGGCCGATGTTGGTAAGATCGCCAACCAGTTGGTGGTAGACGGCCAGATGTATGGAGGGATCGTTCAGGGGATCGGTCTGGCCCTCACCGAGGATTTCGAAGACCTCAAAAAACATACGACTTTGGCCGCATGCGGGTTGCCTTACATCAAGGACGCTCCCGATGCCATCGATATTTATTACGTCGAAACGCCAAGACCAAACGGACCGTTCGGGGCTGCAGGGGTTGGAGAGCTTCCTCTGACATCACCGCATGCAGCCATTGCCAACGCAATCTACAACGCCTGCGGAGCGCGTATCACAGTTCTCCCGGCTTTACCCGAAAAAGTGCTGGCGGCGCTGTAGGCCGGCAGACTGACTTTTGATTTTTTGGGAAACACGAAGAGCATGAAGGTCGCGAAGAGTGATTCTGTTAAGAACTACTTCCCCGTCGCACCTCTTCATGCTCTTCGTTGTTGGGTGACATAATGGAACAAAAAGAACTGCGGGAGCTTGAAGAGCGCTGTATTCAGGAACAGCCGCCTGCTTGCAACGCGGCTTGCCCCATTCATGTAGATGCTCGGGCAATGGCGGTGGAAATCAGCAGAGGCGACTTCACCGCCGCGGCCAAAATTCTGACAAAGACGCTGCCCTTCCCCGGCATCATAAGCCGAGTCTGCGATCAGCCGTGCCAAAAGGCCTGCAGGCGCCAGGAAGCCGGCGATGCCATTTCCATAGCTGCTCTCGAACGATCTTGCCTGGATTGGTCCGAAGATTATCGGGAAAAAATCCCCATTCTCCCCAAAAAGGAAAAACGAGTGGCCATCGTCGGAGGTGGACTGAGCGGCCTTACCGCTGCCTTCGATGTGGCTAAGAAAGGCTACACAGCTGTTGTTTATGAAAAAAAAAGACACTTGGGTGGAGACTTATGGAATTTTTCCGAAGAGAAGCTTCCTCGCGAAGTGGTCGAAAAAGACTTACGAGCACTTGAGCAAGTCGGCGTGGAGATACATTCAGGGACACGCATCGAAAAAGATTTGAGCCTGGATGAACTTCGCCAAACTTTTGACGCAGTTTATTTAGCCCCCGGCCAAGGCTCTGATGAGACTTTCGGACTGCAGTTGGATGAAGGCGGCAGGATTGAAATTAATCCTGCCGCCTTCACGACCAGCCTGGATGGAGTTTTTGCGGGAGGAGCTCTACGCCAAAAGGCTGGAAACAGATCTCACATCCAATCCATCTCCGATGGAAGGCGAGCGGCCATCTCTATCGATCGCTATCTGCAGAAGGTGTCGTTGACGGGCGGTCGCATCAACGAAGGATCTTTCGAAACGCGCCTTTTTACCAGCACCGAGGGAATAGAGCCTCGGTCTGCAGTCCAAGTGACCGATGCAGCACAAGGTTATTCCCGTGAAGCGGCGGTGCGGGAAGCTAAGAGATGCATCCAGTGTCAATGTCTTGAGTGCGTCAAAGTATGCGAATATCTGAACAGCTTCGGCAGCTATCCCAAGAAATATGTTCGGGAGATTTACAATAATCTTTCCATCGTTATGGGGCAGAGGCATGCCAACAAGCTTATCAATTCATGCAGCCTGTGCGGCCTTTGCAAGGAAGTCTGCCCGCATGATCTGCATATGGGCATGGTCTGCAAGCAAGCTCGGGAAGAAATGGTCAAGACGGGGAAAATGCCGCCTTCCGCGCATGATTTCCCGATTCGCGACATGCTTTTCAGCAACAGTGAAAAATGCACCCTCACCCGTCACCAGCCAGGCACTAAAAGCAGTGAGTATGTCTTCTTCCCGGGATGTCAGCTAAGCGCTTCGGCTCCTCAACTGGTCAAGAATGTATATTCGACTTTGATGCAAGAGCTCTCCGGCGGGGTAGGTCTCATGCTCCGGTGCTGTGGCGCGCCTGCCGACTGGTCGGGAAGAATGGAGCTTTTCGGGAACAGCTTGCAGTTGTTTTCGGAGCAATGGCAAGAGATGGGCAAGTCCAAGCTCATCATGGCCTGCTCCACCTGTTATGAAGTTTTCAAAACGCACCTTGCCGATGCCTCGATCCTGACTCTTTACGAATTGTTGGATGAGCTGGGAATTCCTGCCGGAAAGCGAAAGGGAACACCTGCCGTCGTCGCCATTCACGATGCATGTACAACCCGACACGAAAACCGCATCCAGCAAAGTGTGCGAAATATCTTGCACCGATTAGGGATTCAGATCGAGGAGCTTTCGCTCAGTCGCGACAAAACGGAATGCTGCGGATACGGCGGATTGATGTTTTTCGCCAATCCGGAATTGACGAAACAAGCCATTTTGAGGCGAATTGAGGAGAGCCCGCTGGACTACGTTGTCTATTGTGCTATGTGCCGCGACTATTTAGCTTCCAGGGGCAAGCGGACGGTGCACCTGCTGGATCTCCTGTTCGGTACCGAAAACGAGCTCCCGAACGCAAGACGTGGACCCGGCTATTCGCAAAGGCATGACAATCGCGTACACCTCAAAAATGCTTTACTGAGGGAACTATGGGGAGAAAGCGTGGCCGATAAAGAAGGATATGAGAAGATCGAACTGGTTGTGTCCGACGAGATTCGCCAAGTCATGGAAGACAGGTTGATTCTCGTTGAGGACCTTCAGCAGGTCATCGATTTTGCAGAAAAAACCGGCAACAAGTTGGTGGACGGCAAAACAGGTCATTTTTTCGCCCATTTTAAGCCCACCAGCGTCACTTATTGGGTTGAATACTCCGTTCAGGAGAACCGCTTCTTGGTCCACAATGCTTACAGCCATAGGATGGAAATAGACGAGGATGCCAGATAGTGAACCCAGACGATAAGCCAAATGAAGAACGAGCACTCATTTGCGCAAAGTGCAATGTTCCCCTGGAAACAGGCAAGGTGAATATCTCATATCTCGGCAGCATGTATCCCGTGGATCTGATGAGATGCCCGAATTGCAAGCAGGTCTTTATCCCCGAGGATTTAGCCTTGGGCAAAATGGCCCAGGTAGAAAAGTTGCTGGAGGACAAGTGATCGTTTCGGGGGCGCTCGAAAATGGGCAGCAATGCCGGATTTACGAACGTATCGCGCAAAACGGGATGGACGACGATCCCATTCGGCCCGGCGGACTGCAGTTGACGGAAAGGGCATTATCCCACTGCGGTTTTTCCCCGGAAGCAACTTTGCTCGATGTGGGCTGCGGCAGAGGCGTAACCGTTAAATATGTAAGGGAGAAACACGGCCTGAAAACGTTCGGTGTAGACCTTTCATCAGCTCTGTTGGGCGCGGGGATTGCCAAGAACGGGGATCTGCCGTTGCTAAGAGCTTCCGGAGAGCATCTGCCTTTTCCGCCGCGGACTTTTGACGGAATTCTTGCGGAATGCAGTCTGTCGGTAATGGCCAACCCAAGCAACGCGATCAAGGATTTCCATCGCGTACTCAAAAGAAAGGGTTGGCTGGTCGTCACCGACTTATACGCCCGGGTACCGGAAGGTTTGAGCGGCCTTCGCCGTCTGCCCATGATCTGCTGCCTGACAGGCGCTTTTTCCCGTGAGGAGTTAACTTCGGAGCTGACAGCCGTCGGTTTTTCACTGCTTTTTTGGGAGGATCATTCCCACGCGCTGAAGCATTTTGCAACGCAGCTCATTCTTTCTTGCGGCTCCCTACAGCAGTTCTGGCGCCAGACGGGACCTGCAGCGCTCGATGTCGGCCAGCTGAATGAGGCGATAGCAACGGCAAAACCGGGGTATTTTTTGCTTATTGCACGAAAAAGGAAGTGAGCAACCAAAAGATCCACATGAATCCCTTGCTGCCATTTCGGTCTGCACGCTTCGCTCCCATGATAGGAAAAGACAATTGAAGGCGGTTCTTTCAAAACAATGCTATGGCAATTAGATCTTTCTGAATTTGGCGATTACCCGCGCGCCGTCATGCCGAGGAGTCACGCCGCTAGCATGACGACGAGGAGTCTCAAGTCATGCGGATGTTAAAATGATTTCTTGTCACGCCTTAGCGTGACTCGGAATAACAGATGGCGCCTTCATTAGATGGAATCGCCAAAGTTAAGATCTTTTAAAGGGCCGCTACCTACTACAGGAACGAAGAGCACTGGAATTGAGGAATTGAAATTATGAACGACGCAATGCTTCGCATGATGGAGCTGGCACAGCAGGGTTTTTATTGCAGTCAGATACTCCTCTCGTTGGGCCTTGAGGCTCAGGGCAAACACAATCCCGATCTTATCCGAACCATGTCGGCATTGGCGGGAGGTTTAGGATTTTCCGGAGACACCTGCGGAGCCCTGACCGGCGGCGCTTGTTTGCTCGGCCTGTACGCAGGGCGGGGCGCCCCTGAAGAAGAGGAAAACCCTCGGCTCAATGTTATGATCAGCGAACTGGTTGAATGGTTCACCGGAGAATATGGGGAACAGTTCGGCGGCATTCGTTGCGAGATCATTTTGGGAGACGACTCCGGCAACCGTACCAGAAGATGCCCCTCGCTAGTGCTCGGTACTTATGAAAAAGTGAAGGCCCTGCTGCTCGAAAATGGATTTGATCTCGACGGGAAGAATCCATGAACGATGAAGTTGTCATTGGATCGACACAAAGTGTTTGTCCCGAATGTGCGGCCGTTATAACGGCTATCAAAGTCGCTCACAAAAATGATGTCATATTCAGGAAAACCTGCCCCGCTCACGGCATCTTTGAGACCGTCATATGGCGGGGAGAGCCCCGCTATGAATCTTGGAACAGACCCAAGATTGCGTCTCATCCCAGCAACCCCTTTACCGAAATCGAGCGAGGATGTCCTTGGGATTGCGGGCTTTGCCCGGATCATCGGCAGCACACCTGTACTGCCTTATTGGAGATCACACAGCGGTGCAATCTTGGGTGCGCCTTTTGTTTTGCCGATACGGGAAAGCATGTTCCGGTCGATCCGGACCTAAACACCATCACTGGCTGGTTTCAACGACTCCTGGACGCAGGAGGGCCCTACAACATTCAGCTTTCAGGCGGGGAACCCACGGTTCGCAGCGACTTGCCGGAGATCATACAACTCGGCCGTTCTCTGGGGTTTGATTTCATCCAGATCAACACTAACGGACTGCGCCTCGGAGAAGATCCTCGCTATGTGAAAGAATTGAAATCGGCCGGTTTGTCTTCAGTCTTTCTCCAATTCGACGGCGTGGATAGCGAGGTGCACCAGAAACTGAGAGGACGTTCCTTATCTGCCATCAAGCGAAAAGCCATAGATAACTGTGCCAGCCACAACCTTGCGGTAGTACTGGTGCCGACTCTAGTACCCGGAATCAATATCGATCAAATCGGCAAGATCATCGAATTCGCTTCCAAGCATATTCCAGTGACCAGGGGCGTCCATTTTCAGCCGGTCAGCTACTTCGGACGTTACCCGAACACCCCCTCGGACGAGGACCGAATCACGACACCGGAAATCCTCCGAGAAATCGAAAAGCAAACCGGCGGGAGAATGAAGGCCAGCAACTTCAAACCGCCCGGGTGTGAAAATGCGTACTGCTCATTTCACGGTAATTTTGTGGTTATGCCGGATGGGAATTATCATTCGTGGACCCATCATGATCCCGCTCGGTGCAGCTGCAAGGCCGAGCGAGCCGAAGAGGGGGCGGCGAAAGCCCGCGGCTTTGTCACGCAATTCTGGTCGCCTCCGCCGGGAACTGTTATGCAGAAGTTGAAAGGACCAAGCCTTGGCGATTGGGAAACATTGATTGAACGCACACGAACCCATTCGCTGTGTATTTCCGGCATGGCTTTTCAAGACGCATGGAATCTTGACTTGGAACGCCTGAGGGACTGCTGCATTCACGTCGTCCACCCGGATGGCAGAATCATTCCGTTTTGCGCGTTCAATTTGACAAACCGAGCCGGAGATTCTTTTTATCGATGAATACAGAACCATGAGCCAGAATCCAGCGGCACCGTCCCATTTAGGACCGAGCTTGAACGATAATGAAACTTCTTATGCTTCGTATTTTTCTCGTAATTTATTGATGTCAATTCAACCACGAAGAACACGAAGGCCTCGAAGAGGAATTTATCTAACCTTTTTTCTTCGTATTGCTTCGTGCACTTCGTGGTTTAGAAATAGAAAGCTAAAAGGCACAGAACCTAACGAAGTTTCATAAGAGAAGGACAATGAGGTAGTTAAATTGTACTTCCATGAAAGAGCAGCATTTGTGGGGCCCCGCATGAAGACAACCCCCCTGGAACCGTGGATTGCAGCGAAAATCGGCTGTGACAGCCAGCCGCTGACAAGGGAGGCCATCCAAAGGTATCAACTGCAGAAGCTCCGAGAAACCATCGCTTGGGCAGGCGCCAGGAGCCCATTTTACCGGATACATCTGGCTGGGGTGCCAACAAATAATCTGGACGATCTCGACTGTCTGACCCGGTTCCCTTTCACCTCTGCAGAAGACCTTCGCCAGAGCCCGCTGTCTTTTCTCTGCACTTCTCAGGACAAGATCAGCCGCGTTGTAACCTTGCAAAGCTCCGGAACTTCGGGACAGCCCAAACGCATTTACTTCACCCAAGAAGATCAGGAATCGACCATCGATTTTTTTCATTTCGGAATGTCTACCTTTACGAATCCTGGAGATCGAGTCCTCATCTTGCTTCCGGGAGAGCGACCGGGCAGCGTTGGTGACTTACTCACCAGGGGTTTGAAGAGGCTGGAGGCCCGTGGAATCTGCCACGGGCTGGTGAGCGATACCCATCGAACCCTACAAGTCATGGCACGGGAGGAGGTCGATATCCTGGTGGGGATTCCCACTCAAGTGCTTGCTCTGGCACGCTTCAGCAAAGGTCGTGCAGCACCCAAAGGCGCACTGCTGAGCACCGACTATGTGCCTTCCGCAATCGTGCGCGAACTCAAGCGCATCTGGCACTGCAGTGCATACGCACACTACGGCATGACGGAAATGGGCTACGGGGGCGGAGTTGAGTGCTTGGCCTACTGCGGATATCATATGCGCGAGGCAGATCTCTTCTTTGAGATTGTAGATTCCGAATCCGGCGAACCTTTACCGGATGGGGAGACGGGAGAGGTAGTCTTCACCACGCTCACGCGCCGCGGAATGCCACTGATCCGCTATCGAACGGGGGACGTGACGCGATTTCTTCCTCAGCAATGCACCTGCCGGACAGTCCTGAAAACTATGGAACCTGTCAAACACCGGATCTCAGGGAAGATCGAGCTCTTCAAAGGCGGATGGATCACTTTGGCCGATCTGGATGAAGCGATCTTTGGGGTCAGCGAAATTGTCGATTTCAAAGCTCGTTTAACCCGCCGAAAAAATAAAGATTGTCTGAGAATAGCGGCAATCATCAATGAGGACCGGGGAGCCGAAACCATTTTGGATATGCACCGGGCGTTGCTCTGCAACCACAGCATCAGGCAAGCAATTCAGCACGAGCTGCTGACTATTTCAATAAAAACCCGAAAAGGGACCGGGCAAACCAAACCGACGCCCGCCAAAAGAAAACTGATTGATGAACGCAGCCCAGGAGTTGGCCAGTGAACATTCTCAAGGAAGTACTCGAACTACTCGAACAGGGTGAAGACTTTGCTCTGGCAACTATTCTTTCTCGCTCAGGATCTGCACCGCGCATGGCAGGTACGAGAATGATCGTACGATCGGATGGCTCCATCATCGGCACGATCGGCGGCGGGATATTTGAAGCTCAAACACAGCAGTTGGCAGGCGAAGTGCTGAAAGAGAGGAAGCCACGGGTTGAAGAATTCGTACTCAGGAACGAAGATGCCGGCCGTTTGGGAATGATTTGCGGAGGCCAGGTGGAAGTTCTCGTCCAGCCGCTGGAGAGTTCCAACGACTCCTTCAAAAAGCTCTACCGCGAACTTATACCTGCGCTGAAATCCCGGGAAAAAGCATGGCTCATCACTCAAGTCCCGAAAACGAATCAGCAAGATTGCGGCTTGATTCAGTGTTTGGTCAAAGCGGACTGTTCAGTGATTCCCGAAGCCAATTGCGAAGGCGCTTTCGATCTAATCTCAAGAGCACACGCAAATCAACCGATCTTGATCGATGCGGGAGAAGGGCGATTCCTGATAGAGCCCTTATGCCATGCTGGTGAAGTCTATATATTCGGCGCGGGACACATTTCCCAGCAGCTGGCGCCTTTAACGAAACTGGTCGACTTTGGCACGACCGTTTTGGATGATCGCAGTGATTTCTGCAATGAAGCGAGGTTTCCAGCAGCAGACCGTCTCATTGTTCTGGATTCCTGGCAACAACCGATGGCAGGACTGGAAATAGCAGAAGAAAGTTATCTCGTGATTGTCACTCGCGGACATGCTTACGACAAAACGGTGTTAGCTCACGCATTGCAAACTCCTGCCCGGTACATCGGCATGATAGGGAGCAGAAAAAAGCGTGATGCTATTTACGAGGCTCTCATTTCACAAGGATTCAAACAGCAGGATCTGGACCAAGTCCATTCGCCCATCGGATTGTCCATTGGCGCCGAAACTCCGCAGGAGATCGCGGTCAGCATTGTAGCAGAGCTTATCCAGGAAAGAGCCCGAAGCAACCCATGAAAAAAGAACCGAAAATTGCCGCGCTTATACTGGCTGCGGGGTCATCGGCGAGAATGGGGACCATGAAAGCTCTGCTCCCTCTCGGGCAATCCACCCTGGTGGAACAGACGGTGCAAGGATTCCTGGCGGCTGGAATCGGGGACGTTCGGGTGGTGGTGGGACACAAAGCCGAGGAGATAATCCCCGTCCTTGTTCGATCGGGCGTTGAATGGGTCTTGAATTCCAACTATGAGCGGGGAATGCTCTCATCTATCCTGGCAGGGATGCAGGGGTTCGACGAGGCGGTGGAAGCTTTCTTTGTTCTCCCGGCAGACATTCCTCTGGTGAAGCCTGAAACCATCAGACTTTTGATTGAAGAATTTCAAAAAAACCGCTCTATGGTTGTCTACCCGCGCATGCAAGGACATCGCGGCCACCCTCCTCTGATATCACTTGCGTGTATGGATGAAAAACCGGCGTGGGATTATCCCGGCGGATTGAGAGCTTTTCTTGGCCGCTTTGAAGAACATGCCGTGGAGGTCGACGTAATCGATGAGGGAATTCTCATGGATTGCGACACCCCGCTCGACTACCAGAGGATTCGCAAACGCTTTCTGACACGGGACATCCCCACCAAAATGGAATGCAGCGCTATTTGGGAAGCTCACAAGGTGCCCGAGGCAACCGTCGCCCATTGTCGCACAGTAGCCGAACTCGCGCGTGCGCTTGCGGTCGAGCTCAATCGAGCCGGTTTCCGTATCGACCTCGATCTGGTGGCCGCCGCAGGCTTTCTGCACGACGTCGCCAAGGGACAGCCAAACCATGCCAAAGCCGCAGCCGAACTGCTGAAAAAGCTGGGTTACGCCCGCACAGGAGAGGTTGTGGAATGCCACATGGATCTCTTGCAGCCAAACGGATCTCCGGGAGAAACCGAACTCATCTATCTGGCAGATAAACTTTTGAAAGGTAGTAAACTGGTTTCTCTGGAAGAACGATTCAAAGTCGCAAGGGAACGATTTGGCGCAAACCCTGAAGTTTCAAGGAATGTGAACCGCCGTTTCAAGCATGCAGAAATAATCAAAGACGGCATCGAGAAGGCTCTTCAGCAATCCCTGGAAAGTATCATCCAAAAATACGAGAAGAGCATTCGAACCGCTTCCATTCAAGATCAAAGGAACATTTTCCTGGTGCGCCACGGAGAAATCCAAATCGAGGGAAACGGTAAGCGATATATCGGCCAGCTGGATCTCCCCCTGTCCGAGCGCGGGATTCTGCAGGCGCAAAGCCTGCGCGAAGAACTCAGGCAGGCTAACCTTACGGCCGTTTTCTGCAGCGATCTTAAGCGGTCTTTTGAGACGGCGCGAATTATCGCCGAACCCCATCGAATCGAGGTCGAATCGAGAGTCGCCCTACGCGAGATTGCTTTGGGCCTTTGGGAAGGGTTGCCTTTCAAAGAAATCCAACAGCGATTTCCGAACGATTTTGAGGAGAGAGGTTCCGACATCGTTCATTACCGCCCACCCGGAGGAGAGAGTTTCCTGGACTGCGCTGTCAGAATCGCTGCCACCTTTCTTGAAATTCTTCACGCGACAACCGGAGACATTCTAATAGTGGGCCACGCAGGGATCAATCGCATTTTGTTGTGCGAGGCTCTTGGCAAGTCACTGTGGGAGCTATTCGAAATCCGACAAGATTATGGCTGCTTAAACGTGCTAAGCTATGGCGATATTGTTCTTCGGGCGGATCAACTGAACTTCAGGGTCGGCAAGTAGCTCGAGATTTGGATGGTTTCCGGATGGGCACTCACTCAGTATCCATCCGGAAGTTTACAGTCGAATTTAGCGCAGCCCTTCTAAGCTGCCCATTCCAGCAGGGCTACCCGCAAGGCGGACGGGTGCTGACGCCGTGTGAAGCCCTGCGCTAGGAGGGTCTTGGACGGTGGACGAGCGGTTAGCTCTCCAGACGGATAGCAACCATTTGGATATTTGTCATATCCTCCATGGCAAAGCGCACGCCCTCCCGGCCGACTCCGCTCTTCCGGTTCCCCCCGTACGGCATATGATCGGCGCGAAAAACCGGGGTATCGTTGATAATGATACCTCCGAAGTTCAGTTTTCGCACAGATTCAAACATTCGATTGATGTCGCGAGTGAAAACTCCCACCTGTAGCCCGTATTCCGTTTCATCCGCCTGCTGCAATGCTTCCTCAAAGTCTCCGCACTGAATGACCGACGCCACAGGTCCAAAAATCTCCTCGGCCACAACTTTCATTTCAGGCCGTACGCTGGTCAGAACTGTCGGCCAGTAAACGCCTCCCTCGCGTTTCCCTCCCGTCACGACATGCGCTCCGCCGGCTTGAGCCTCCGAAACCCAGCCATCAACACGCTCCGCTTCGGCGATGTCGATCATCGGTCCCACGTCCACGCGCTCGTCCAATGGATCACCAACCACCATAGCTTCACTGGCCTTCACAAACTTCTCCAGGAAAGGTTCGTATGCAGCCTTTTGGCTATAGATCCTCTGCACTGAAATGCAGACTTGGCCGGAATTGTAGTAAGCACCAAGTGCGCAGCGTTTTGCGACATAATCAAGGTCAGCATCCGGGCCCAGCACGACCGGCGAATTGTTGCCAAGCTCGAGAGTAACCTTCTTTATCCCGGCAATTTCCGTAATGCGTTTCCCGACAGGTGGACTTCCCGTGAAAGTCACCTTGGCTACCCGCGGGTCCGATACCAACATTTCCCCAACAGTACTCCCGGAGCCAACAACAAGATTGACCGCCCCCGGCGGCAAGCCGGCATCCGCCAAAATCCTGCACAGCTCAACAGCTGTCAGAGGGGTTGAGGTCGCCGGCTTGAGTACGACGCTGTTGCCGGCTGCCAGCGCCGGCGCCACTTTGTGAGCAACCAGGTTGAGGGGGAAATTGAAGGGACTGATGGCAGCTACAACGCCCATAGGGCGACGAACATAGAATCCAAAATACCCCTCACCCGAACTGGCGGCGTCGAGAGGCACGGTTTCGCCATGAATCCTTTTCGCTTCCTCGGCAGCGACGACGAACGTATTGACGGCTCGATCCACTTCAAGTCGTGCATATTTCAATGCCTTACCCGCCTCCGCTGCGATGGTTCGGGCCAGATCTTCCCGGCGTTCATTGATAAGATCGGCGGTGCGCGCAAGTATCGTGCTTCGCTTGTGGGCGGGCATGGCAGCCATCACCGGCGCCGCATCATTGGCCGCTGCCAGCGCCGCATCCACATCCTCGTCTCTGGCGCCGCGCAACACCCCGATCACTTCGCCGGAGTATTTGGATCGAACTTCGATTTCTTCGCCGCCATCCACCCATTTGCCATTTATAAACAGTTTGTACTCCATAAATTTCCCCTCCTGACCTGCTTTAAAGAACTCCCTTCGGATTCCGGGCACGAAACGCTATAGAAAACCGTCAGGCACCTCTTCTTCTGCAGATCTTCCATCAACCCCGGTCGTGACGACAAATGTCAAGAGCGGCCTCGCCTGAATGGCTCCTGGCTTCCTGGTCGTCTTTACGAGAGTTTCTTAACGGTTACGAAGTGTTCCTGCATGGCAACTGCTCCGCCTGCCGGGTCCCAAAGTTCCAGCCCTCCCGGCATCAGGCAGTTGTCTGCCACACCTTTCCCGAAAGCACGGCTCTCGATCGACAAAGTGTGCCCGAATCCATGCACCATGAAAACCGCTTCCGGATGGATAAATTCGGTGAGCATCACCTTTATTCTTCCGACATGCCCGCTGCTGGCAATTTGCACCACCTCACCATCGGCTATTTTCATATTTCCCCCGACCGCCTTGTTCAGCCACAATACATTCTCCGCCATTTGTTCGCTGAGCAGTCGGTTGTTTGCGGTGTGGCCCTGGGTGTGCACCGGACAGCGGCCGAAAGCAATTCGAAAACTCCCTTCCGCCGGTGCCGCTGGGGCTTCATATGGTTTCAAGGAAACCAATCCGCTATTTTCGAGCTTGTCGGAGATGATCTCAACTTTACCGCTTGGTGTCTTGAACTTAAGCTCCTCCAGTTTTCGGTAGAGGGGCTGATCTGCCAAGGAGACCATCCCGGTCGCTGCAAAATCATCCATACTCACGCCGGTGCCTGCCAGTTGATACTTCCAGATGTCTTCAATGGATTCAAAGGCAAGCGGCTCCAGACCAAGTCTTTTGGCCAATCCGCAGAGTATTTCCCAATCGGCTCGTGAGTCAAATCGGGGCTCTTGCGCTCTCTGGCGCAGGAAAAAATAAGGTTTAAGACCGTTTTTGGACGCTAGAATGCTTTCCCTCTCCAGGTAAGGGGATAGAGGCAGCACCACGTCTGAGAACCACGCGGTGTCCGACCAGCTGAAGGTAACCGAGACCAGGAAGTCCAGCTTCCGAAAAATATTCTTGAGAACCTCCGGCTCGGGAAAGCCCGTCAGAGGATCATGCCGGTAGGCAATATAAGCTTTGAGGGGATAAGGATCTTCAGTATCGATTGCCTTGAAGGCCAGATGCAACAGTCCCGGCCCGGTGTCGAAATGCTTGTAGCGCCACCCAACCCCGTCGGCTCTTTTTTCGTCCGGCTTGGGGAACAAATCAGCCAACTTCTTAAGTCCCTTGCGGCCGACATCTCCAGGACTATTCGCGATGGGAAGGCCTCCTTTGGCCCCGATAGAACCCAACAGAGCATTGATGATGTAGATGGAGCGGGAAACATAAAAGGAATCCTTGTAGCGCGCAGTCATCCAACCCGGGTGCCAAAGGACAGCCGGTCGCGCATTGGCCAACTCCTTCACAAAATTCACCAGGTCATCCGCGGGAATCCCCGTCTCCTGCTCTGCCCATTTGGGGGTATAGGGTCGAATGAACTCTTGCAGCTTGTTCAGGTCCTTTATCCACAGTCTGGCAAACTGTTCATCGTAGAGGTTATTGTTGAGCAGCACATGGATAACTGCCAGGTTAAAAGCGTAGTCGGAACCCGGTCGAACCATGAAAAAGTTATTTGCCTTACTGGAGGAGATAGTGGCCCGTATGTCGATCACCGTAAGCTTACAGCCGTTCTCTATGGCGGCGGTCAGATCGTTGACTTCCTTTACATTGATCGCCTCGAATATGTTTCTCGTCTGCAATACGACATGCCGAGAGTTCTTGAGATCGTAACCAACACCTTTGCGGCCGAAACCAAAGACCGATAACGCCGCATGCTGAACATTCCGAGCGCACGATGCATCGTGGTTGGAATAATTAGGCGACCCAAGACCACGCACGAAAGCCTGGTGCAAATCGCGGAAAGGCCCTCCCCGGTCGGAGAACAGAACGCTGCGGCTGCCGTATTGTTCCATGACTTCCTTGAGACGGCCGGCGGTGTAATCCAACGCTTCCTCCCAGGAGACTTCCCGCCATTTTCCTTCACCCCTTTCTCCGGCTCGGATCATTGGAAACTGGGGGCGTTCGTTATCGTTGATCAAAGCTAAACCAGCCGCTCCACGCGCGCAAACGGCCCCATCAATCCCGGCCGCATGCGGATTTCCCTGAACAAAAGAGCAAACACCGTTTTCCACATGCGCCTCAATGGGGCAGCGCACCGTACACATGCCACAAATGCTGTAGACCTTGTTACTCGCCATCTTGATCTCCTAACAACTGTCAAACTATATAGAAAACACCAGCCAATTGAAGTTACGTTTTCTGTCCAGAATTTTCGTTGCAACATTTTCAACTGAATGCTAATTGGTATTATGTCACCATTGACATAACGTATTCGGGGCAAAAAATCCAATCCATTATCCCTAGAACACTTTGAAACTCGAAAGCAATATTATGGAACCTTTATTTGACACTATCCCTGACATGTGCCGCGTCAGCCTTTTTCCCCCATCCGGACAGCACCGGTCCGCATTCAACAGGGCTCTGATCGATATAAACACCTCCCTAGACCAAAACTCTACTCCTTTTACTCTCAACGAACATTACCTCGAAAGTCAGCTGGAACACATCAGACAAATCCCCCCCACCTCGGAAAAGCCTTACTGGCTGACGATTGCACGGTTGAACGAGCTTGCTTTGCTGTGCGCCGGAAATTATGCCGACTGCGGGGAATTCCAGGCTGCAGGAGACCTCCTCGTAAACCCTCGATCGATCCTGATTCACTCACGGCAATCTGCCCAGCCAGCCTGGAAAAGAAGACATGGGGCTCTGAGCGAGCAGTTTTCACGTGCGGGAAAGACCACAGAGGAGACACTGGAATGGCTCGCAACGGAATGCTTGCTGGAAGTCAAAGAACAGCCTCTTTTGCCTCTCTTGTACGGATTGATCGAGAATTCAGGATGTGTTCGCAGGGATTATCTGGAGTTTTCCGCCGAACGAATGAAAACAATTGCATCTGTCATTGCACTGCTTGCCGCCTGGCATTTGCCGGACGATATGAGTTTGGGCGAAAGACTTCGGGTTGCCGGGGAGCGTGACAAAGAATTCGTGTCCTCAAACTTGTGCAATTTTGATGATGGAACTTTTCAGCGACTTGGCGACGAGTTCCACCTAGCTGTCACCAATGGCAACTACCAAAGCGAGTTTCTGACCCGGTAAAAGTTACTTTCGTCGGACTTTAATATTTTTTCATCAGGACGATATGTCACTCTTGACATAACCGGCAACTTGAAGTAGAAAGTTCACTGTCAACTTCATATAATGTTCCACCAATTTAGAAATCGGGCCGAGGTCGGCGGCCCGATTTCTTTTTTTTGCCTTCAATTTGCGTTGTCCAGAGCCCACCTTATGCTTTTTTGCTGAGATTCCATTCTTGAGGCTTATCTCCCGTGTACGGTTGTTGCTGCGCCGCCCGACAGCTTGGCCTCCAACCTGATTGGACACATCACCGGACTGGGGGCTCTAAAACTTCTCGATTGTCATAGTTCTATCGGCATGGCCAATCGAAAGGCTGAGATCAATAGATATTATCAAATTGACAAAATGTGCTTTAACGGGGATTTTCGCCTATGATACGTTGTAGTGGCAGCTCGTCTGCAACCATACATCTGCCATGTGCGCAACTAGCCCTAGTCGGCGCATAGCAACCGGCCAGACGGAAAGAGAGCACAAACCTGAAAAGAACGCGCAAAATTTTAATGGTCTGCCATTGCCTGCTGAATCCTAATGCCAAGGTGTATCCGCTTGCGGACGACCATCGAGTGTACGCAGCAGAACTGGAATCTTTCATTAAAGCCGGAGTCGGGCTGATGCAGTTGCCTTGTCCGGAAGTTTCCTATCTTGGACTCAATCGGTGGGGGATGACCAAGGAGCAGTACGACCATCCGAATTTCCGCAGACATTGTCTGGATATTTTAAGACCGTCCATGGACCAGATCGAAGCCTTCACCCAAGCCGGATATGAAATTGTTGGAGTCTTTGGAATGGATGGTAGCCCTAACTGTGGCATCAACAAGACCTGTATCGGCTTTTCAGGGGGGGAAATCTGTTCTCAAAGCGACATATCAGGCCAGGCGAGAGGATTGAGATCCGTTCCTGGAAGAGGTGTTTTCATGGAAATCTTGGTGCAATTGCTGCTCGACCGGAACATCAATACGCACTTTTATGCGATGGATGAGAAAGGACCTTCTGACTGTACATAACGATCATGAATGAAAGGACCAGGACACTCATGAACAAGAAACTCTTCACTTTTGTCAGTGTGATCATCAGCATTTTTATCCTGCAGTCGACTGTGATGGCCGATTCGTCATGGCAAGACGTTAAGAAAAAGAAAGAAATCATCATCGGATTTTGCGCCCAGTATCCGCCATTCGAGTCAAAAAACGAAACGACCGGGGAATTTGAAGGCTTTGATGTGGATTTGGGCCGGGCGCTTGCCGAGCAGTTGGGCGTAAAGGCGAAATTTGTCGATGCCGAGTGGCAGGGGCTGCTGGCTGGTCTCAAAAAGGGTGACTATGACATGTTGCTAACCTGCATGTCCAAATCCGAGACGAGAGCGGAGAACATCAACTTCAGCAATGTCTATTATGAATTGCCAGACGTCATCGTCGTGCGCAAGGACGAGTCCACGATAAAGGGCAAAGCCGATCTGAAGGGCAGAACCGTGGGAGTGCAACTGGGTTCCGGGAGCGAGCAACTTGCCGATAAAATGAAAGATATGTTCAAGGAGATCAAGCGTTACAACTACAATCCGGAAGCATTTACAGATCTGAAATTCGGGCGTATCGACGCCGTTATAGTCGGCTATGCGTACGCGGTTAATCAGATTAAAGCGGATCCATCATACAAAGTCGTGGGCGAACCATTGGCGGAAGCAGAAATTGTCATGGTACTACCCAAAGGAGCTGATGATCTAACCAACAAGGTGAACATGGCTCTAGCGGAAATTAAGAAAGCCGGCACTTACCAAACCATAAAGGACCGTTGGCTTAAAATTGATTAGCGGGCATCCGCTCAAGTACCGGCTGTTCATTTTCCACACACTCCCGGCCTGCTCCATCTCTCGACCGGGATGAGATCTAGAGAGTTATGGCCGACACTCGCTGCTTATTGTCACTCAATGGACACATTTAAGTTTGAGGTTTTGGTCAAGGCGAGGCCCTTGCTACTGGAGGGCCTGCTGGCGACGGGCAAAATTTCATTTGCCTCCTTCCTACTCGCGCTTGTAATAGGTGTAGTCGTAGGGGTGCTTCGATCGAAGTCACAAGCCTTAAACAAATTGCTATCGCCCTATGTGGAAATCTTTCGAGGTACGCCACTCCTCATTCAGCTTTTCTTTATTTATTATGGGCTACCATCTCTCGGTTTGACGGTGCAAAACTACACTGCAGCCGTTGTTGGGCTTGCGCTCAATGGCGGGGCTTATATTTCAGAAATCATAAGAGGTGCACTTTATTCGGTAGAAAAAGGACAACAAGACGCAGCCTATGCACTTGGTTTTTCTTGGTTTGAAACCATGGCCTTTGTAATCGTACCACAGGCACTCCCGGCCGCTATTCCTCCTTTGGTCAACTCATTTTCCGCACTCCTCAAAGAATCGTCACTTGTTTCGGTTCTGGCTATCACCGAGCTCACCCGAGTCAGCCAACTCATTTATACTCGAACATTCAGAGCTTTCGAAGTGTACCTGGCAGTTGGTGCGCTTTATTTTATGATGACATTCATTGCTTCTCAAATATCGATGTATCTGGAACGGAGGTATCGCATTGAGGGACGGATTTTTTGAAATATTCTAAGAGTAGACCCGGCACCTATTATCCCGGAGCATATTTTCAACCGGTTTCGGGCTCTTGCTCTATCAGTCTGTTTGAATTCTTCTCATCGCGAACCATTTAGCATGGTAGTTTCATATTTGGTTTTTACTACTTCGATTGGACCATTTGTGACAGAGCCTTTTGTTTCTCACCTTGACTCGAGAATCAAGTTTACTATTTTGAAATAAATCCGGTAGGTTCGTTTTTTTTTCGAGTCCTCAAACGTAAGCGAATGGACAGGCATTATGACGGAAG
Organism: uncultured delta proteobacterium; assembly: GCA_963781715.1. Classification (GTDB taxonomy): domain Bacteria; phylum Desulfobacterota; class Syntrophobacteria; order Syntrophobacterales; family Syntrophobacteraceae; genus Desulfoferrobacter. The sequence goes on along the minus strand of CAWAGW010000009.1, from coordinate 434,330 downwards.
AAAAATTGGATTGCAGAGGACTTGCATGCCCTAGTCCCGTTCTCAAAACCAAGGAACTGATTGACCGGGGGGACGTGGAACACTTGACCGTTGTGGTGGACAATGAGGCGGCAAAGGAGAACGTGAGCCGTTTCCTGGCCCGCAGCGGCTATGAAGTGCAGGTCCAAGAGGGCGAAGGCGAGTTTGCGGTTACCGGTTGTCGGTCCCAAGAAGCCGTCTGTGAAGTGTTTATGCCTGAACCGGGCGGCGAAAGCGAGCAAAAGATACTCGTGTTGCTGGGAACGGACCGCATGGGCAGAGGGGATGACGAGCTCGGCAGGAAACTGATGATCAATTTCGTCGGGACATTGAAAGAGATGGGGCCCAGCCTGTGGCGTATCCTGATGGTCAATGCCGGCGTAAAACTTGCCATAGAAGGTTCTGCCCTGTTGCAACCACTGCAGGAGCTGGAAAAAGAGGGAGTCAGCATCCTCGTGTGCGGTACCTGCCTCAGCCACTTTGAACTGATAGAACAAAAAAGAGTCGGTGAAACGACCAACATGCTGGATATCGTAACCTCCATGCAACTGGCAGACAGGGTGATCAGCCTGACGTAGCCGGAATAGGATGGTTTCAAATCTGACTATCTCGGGAGAATGCCCAAGCATTGCCGTTTCGAGCCGAAGGCGAGAAATCTAACTGTCGCAACGTGTCGATTTAATAGATTTCTGATCATGCCAAGGCCTGAATCAAAATGGCGAAATAGCATATTTGGTCAGCCTCTCGGCCAGAAATTGCGTGAGAACGATTCATGGAAAAGATCAAAGCCGAACTTGCAAAAAATGTTCGTGCTGCTGGTTGAGCGGCCAAAATCAGCCCAGGGGACCTGGCTGAAATTCTACAGGGACTGCCGCCCCAGACGGACCCGAATTTGATCGTCGGACTGGAAAATTCCGAAGATGCAGGAGTTTACCGAATAACCGACGATCTGGCGCTGATTCAGACCGTAGATTTTTTCACCCCTATCGTCAATGATCCGTTTGATTTCGGTCGGATCGCCGCCGCCAACGCCTTGAGCGATGTGTACGCCATGGGCGGACGTCCCGTCACGGCCATGAACATTGTCTGCTTTCCCATCGGTAAAATGGACAAGTCCATTTTAAGGGAAATCCTGCGGGGCGGCCTCGAGAAGATCCACGAATCAGGGGCTGTCCTTGTCGGAGGTCACAGCGTCGACGACCTGGAGCTCAAATACGGACTCTCCGTAACAGGGCTTGTAGATCCGCAGCACGTCTGGACAAACTCGGGTGCAAGGCCTGGGGACGCGTTGATTTTGACCAAATCTCTCGGGACCGGGATACTGGCAACCGCCATCAAAGCAGGCCTGGCTTCCACCGAAGCCGAAGCACAGGCCATCGAACTGATGGCAACCCTTAACAAATACGCAGCTGAAGCCATTTCAACCTACGCCATCCATGGCTGCACCGACGTCACGGGATTCGGCTTGCTGGGCCACGCTCTCGAGATGGCCCAAGCCAGCAAGGTAACCTTGACCATTGAGGTTCAAAAGGTTCCGATCATAGCCGAAGTCCTCGATCATGCCGCCATGGGACTTGTGCCGGCGGGAAGTTATGCCAACAGGAATTACTGCGCATCCAGCGTGCGGGAGATCGGCAGCATTGATCCCATCTTATTGGATGTTGTTGCCGATGCCCAGACATCGGGCGGCCTGCTGGTCAGCCTGCCGACCGATGTCGCCTGTAAGGCGCTGGAAGCCCTCCACTCAGCAGGCGTGGGTTCATCCGCAATAATCGGCTTCGTAACGGACCGCGAAAGAGGGGTTGTCGAACTGCGATAACTTGAACCAGTTGCAATCAACGAACCGGATGCACTGCGCCAACCCTTTTACTCTTATGGTTTATAGCAGATTAGCAGGAGATGGTCATCCGCGCAGCATGTTCCGCAGCTTTCGAAAACCCATTCCAGATGCCGATAACCGTATGATCAATAATTTGTCGGTTATCCGCTCCAATTTACAATCCTCAAAATCGCACTGACAGCGCGATAATAACTGCGGACTCAGCTTCTACATTCCAAAAATGAAGTCCGGCGGCAAAAAAGAAATCAATTCTCCTGGAATGTTGTACAATGGGGTGGGTCTTTCCCAATACGGGGGAAATTGTCTCAAGAGCTTAGACTTACTGGCAACCACCCAAGACAAGAAAGCTGGCAAATGAGACCTGGAGGAAATACAATTTCTGAACGAACAAATTTAGTCTATCAAATAGTTGAGCCTCTTCAGCACTTCTTTTTCGACTCGCCTTGGGCAAAGCGTTTTGGGGAGCCAGGTATCTGCGACTTCACAATCGGCAACCCCCACGACACCCCCATGACCGCCTTCACAGAAGCGATGCAACGCTGGACTCTGCCCCAAAACAAGTACTGGTATTCCTACAAAATGAATGAGGCAAATGCGCGGGAGGTGGTTGCAGCATCCTTGACAAAATCACATGACCTGCCGTTCAGGCCGGAGAATATTTTTCTGACCAACGGTTCTATCGCTGCCCTTGCCGTTGTTTTCGATACGATTCTCGACCCGGGAGATGAGGTGATTTTCATAAGCCCACCCTGGTTTCTCTACGAAGCTATGATCTTGAACGCAGGCGGCAGGCCCGTCAAGGTTAAGATGGATCCGAATACCTTCGATTTGGACCTTGAAGCGATCGCGTCTGCAATAAATCTTAAAACTCGCGCGGTTATTGTAAACTCGCCTCACAATCCGACGGGAAGAATCTATCCGAAAGCAACTTTGCAGGAACTTTCGAGAATAATGGATTCGACATCAATTCGAAATGGACGGAGGGTCTATTTGATCTCTGATGAAGCCTACCGTCGTATTATTTTTGACGGGAGGAAGTACCTAAGTCCGGCGACACTGTACCCGCATACTTTTGTCGTTTATACCTACGGTAAAGTTCTGCTCGCGCCGGGCCAGAGGATCGGCTATGCTGCGCTACCGCCGCATATGCCCGAAGCTGAACACCTCGGGAAGGCAATGCAGGCCGTCCAGATGATAAAGGGCTGGTCTTTTCCGAACGCACTGTTGCAACACGCATTAGGAGATCTGGAGCAAATTTGCGTAGACATGGAACACCTTCAGCAAAAGCGCGATCGATTGGTAGATGCATTGCAGGGGCAAGGCTATCAGGTGTACAGGCCCGAAGGAACATTTTACGTTATGGTTCGAACTCCTTGCGGTGAGGATGCAAGATTTGTCGACCTCCTCAACAGTTACGACGTATTCTGCATTCCGGGCACACTCATGGATTTCCCGGGGCATTTCCGCCTCTCCCTGACTGCAAGCGATGACATGATCGATCAGGCCCTACCGAAGTTCGCCAAAGCGTTCAGTCAGGCCACACAAGGCTAGCATATCAAGGAGAGTATTCTGGTCGTATATCTCTGCTGTTGGGGAAAGCGGGGGTCATTTATTCAAATCTGCAAATGCCTTTACTGCACCATAAGCCGTTGCAATGGCCAATCCCGAACCGCACTTCATGCGCATCCAATCCTGGTGAGCGAGGATCGACCCGGCAGCAAAAAGGTATTTATGAGCGGGTCGGCCGGAGCGATCGACAGGCCGGAAGGCATCGTCGACTTCCAGTCCGGCTCTATTTGCGAGATGGCCCCTCGGATCGAAAAACTCATGGCGATGCCAGCTAGCTCTTGCCTCCGGTTGGTGCACCGGTAGATCGAACAGAGTTTCTCGAATACGATTCCTGTCCGCGTAAAGTCCTCTGCTCAGAAATCGTCCGGTGGCCAAGATAATCCCTTTGGCTCCTATGCTCTGCTGCGGAGAATCATTGCCAATGTCCGCCAAAAAGTCTCCCTTTGTTTTGCTACTCACCTTCAAAACATTGCTGTCGAACAAATGCCGCCCGCCTTTTCTGGGCAGTTCTCGCTCAAAGGTTTGCATTAGCCGCAGTCCCGGTACCGAAACAGGTAAGGTCGGAATCTCGAAAACCGGCACCCCGATGAGGACACTCAGTTCAGCGACAACTTGGTGGGACCTCTCCATACCGCAAATGGCCGGCAGACCAACTGCCCGGGCATCGCCGAGATGGGGCTTGATACTCGCAGCCAGCCTCTCCATATTTTCAGAAATTGCGAGAGAACGAGCGGTTATCTCCCCAGTCGAGACTTCATGTCGGTAGGCCGGATCCGGGAAGGGAATGCGCGCCGATCTGAGTCCCTGCCAGTGTCCCGACAAAACGGAGGTGATTTGCCTGGCGCTAAAATCCTTCAGACCATGAAAATCGACTAATAGACAGGGGGGCTTGCTGCGGAAGGTTTCAACCCCGCCCCACATGGTTTCAGGCACACCGTATGTGTTTTTGACAGTTCCTAGAGGTGTCATGACAGAGGAATTCCGGTTCTCGGAAAAGCGGTAGGGGAGTCCGGCACTGCGCAAAAAAGTGAGAAACTCGTCAATAGCGTCGCGAACATCTTGTCTGCCGAGCTTCGAATACGGATGCCGAGGAATATCGTGGACAACCGCATCAATGGCAGTCCAGGGATTCTCCCACAGGATCCGTTCTTCTATGGGATGCACGAGCATCAAGTCCAAGAGACCGCTGGCGAACACAATGCCTCCCGTCCTCCCCACCTGAACGACGGAAATCCCCCGTTGAGCTGCAAAAAAAGCTGCGGCCATCCCCGCCATGCCGGTGCCTATGACCAGCAGTTGATATCCCGAACGTGCCGAAGTGGACCCCTCGGACATTATGGTAGTCTGCTTCCCCATTTTCATCCAGTTAGCGATTAAAAACCATCAAAAATCAGAGTCAAAAAGATGCCCTGCCTGCCCGACTACAACTCCATTCCAAGCAAGCCGCAATACAATCCTTCTTTCAGTTCCGCCGGCGCAATTTGTTTTCCCCACAAAATGGGGTGCTGCCCTTTCCATCGTTCTTGCTGGAAAGCTTTAATTGCTTCCAAACACGATTCACCATCCAAATCCTCAAAGTCCACCATACGGTTTGCCAACCGCAAGGCGCAAAACGTTCCTTGACAGGGACCTTTACCTAGACGACTGCGCTGGCCGATTTGCATAAGGTCAAGTTTTCCTTCGCGGTTTCGGATCGCATCTACAATGCTGTCGATGGAACTCTCAGGCACCATTTCACAGTCGCACAACAGGGTATCATCCGGTTCGTGATTTCTAACCCATTCTTTGGCCGTCCTGCCGGGCTCTGTCCAACGGCCGGCTAAAGTATCAGGAAGCGAGTCGGTTCGAGTCAGACAAGGGGCAGAGATTCTCAGACGGTCACACACCAGATCGGCTGCTTTTTCCGCCATCAAACGATAGGTGGTCAGCTTGCCGCCGGTGACTGAAACGAAGTTGTCTATCCCGTCCAAGCGATGGTCCATGATCGCAAATCCTCGGCTGACATCTTGATCTCTGGCATCTGTATGGGAGCCAACTAGAGGGCGCACTCCCGCATATGCTCGAACATAGCGCGTCGTTGCAAGGGCGGGTATCATGGATGTTCCCTCTGCAATCATCAGGTCAACTTCCTCTACAGTCGGGAAGATGCGATCCAGTGAGCTCATGCGCAGCGACGTGGTTCCCAGAATGGAAACGGTTCCGCCAGGCACCAGAATGTCTCCGTCCGAAGGCGGACGAAGGCGGTTGATGACGTGCCGGGACATCCTCTTGCTAGTCACCAGCATGCTGCCTTTACAATAAAGCGTGCATAGGAGAATGCCGGCCAACGCGGCCACTTCCTTCGTCCAAGCTCCTGCAGTGCTGACCACGATGTCCGGTTCCACTCTAGTTTCTTCACCCGTACGGGTGTCAAGCAACCGGGCGGAGCGGATGCGCCGACCGCTAATATCGAAACCAACCACTTTTGTGTACCGAAGCAGATTGCACCCCAGTTTTTCGGCCTGTGCGATGTTTTCCAGGGTAAGCTTGAATGGGTCGACGGTGGCATCTTCCACTTTGTAGACAGCAATTGTTTTATCAGAAAGTGAAGGCTCCAACTGGAGCGCTTCTTCAACATCCACCGGGTGGACGGGGATGCCACTCTGAGTGCAGAGGGACGGGAATTCTGAGATATACTTCTCGTCATCACCTGCCACTGCAACGAACAGTCCTCCCGTTTCTTCCACACAGTGAGGCGCCAGCCGCTTAAGAAGTTGCGCCTCTTCCCGGCATTCCTTTGCCGTCGTCGGATCCGTGTAAACATAACGAGCTCCGCTGTGCAGCAGCCCGTGATTGGCTCCCGAAGCGCCTGAATTCACATCAGCCTGTTCGAGCAGAGTGCATTGCACCCCGCGCAGGGTCAAGTCGCGGGCCAGACCAGCCCCGGTAGCCCCACCGCCAATGATCAAAACTTGCACATCCATGTAAGACCTCACTTCTGCTCGCAGCAGGTGGATTTCTCTTTGTTGGGAGTCAAGTCGAATTTTTTCAAAACCAGCGGAGCCAAACGAGATAGATGAGCACCAGAACAATGCCATCCCAGAATATGAGCTCGCCGATGCGCAATAATCTAGCTCGACGGTTGATTTGCGCCAACCCCCACCAAGCCAAAGCGGCGATGCCAAGAGGCACAATACTCAGCAGCCAGCTCACGACAACCTTTTCCCCGTTGTGGGCTCGAAGAAATGCAGGGCATCGGGTGGGAACTCGAGATATACCGTGTCGCCGGGAAGAAGGTCGCTACAGTCCTCGGCGACACGAACCACCAGACTGTTTTTCCCTGACTTCAAAAAAAGCAAGGTATCCGGCTCCACAAGCTCCGCGACATCCAGGGCAAAAGGGACCAGGTTGGGACCAGGCTGTCTGTGGAGAACGATCTTTTCCGGCCGGATGCCAAGTACAATTTCATTCATGATATCGATCGGCGAAGGTGCTGGAATCCTGACCTCGTCTGCGTGAAATATTCCCGCCGTCAGGACTCCTTCCAGAGTGTTCATGGCAGGCCTCCCTATGAACTCGGCTACAAATCGGGTGGCCGGTTCGTGGTAAATCTTTCGGGGCACATCAAATTGAACCAGCCTGCCGTCACATAGCACGGCAATGCGCGTCCCCAAAGTCATGGCTTCTTCCTGATCGTGTGTCACGAAAACGAAGGTACTCCCCAATTCGCGGTGCAGGCGCTTGAGCTCGGTACGCGTCTGTAGTCTCAGCAGGGCGTCCAGGTTGGAAAGCGGTTCGTCCATCAGACAGATATCCGGTTTCCAGACCAGCGCTCGAGTCGACCGCAACACGCTGGGCCTGACCACCGGAAAGCTGGCGCGGACGTCGGTCGAGATACTCCTCAATTTGCAGCAATGCGGCTACCCTGCGCACCTCCTCCGCAATTCGCCCTTTTGCCAGCTTGCGAACCCGCAACGGATAGGCGATGTTTTCAAAAACGCTTTTGTGAGAATACAATGCATAGTTCTGAAACACCATGCTCATGTTGCGTTTGCGGGGAGGTAGCGGCGAGACGTCTACCCCATCCACCAGGATTTGACCGGAGGTGATCTCTTCAAGGCCTGCAAGGCAACGGCAGGCCGTCGTCTTACCGCTTCCCGAAGGTCCCAGGAAAATAACAAATTCTCCTTTGGCAAATTCAAGATCCAGATTGTCCAGAGCCAGCGTGCCAGCCGGAAATTGTTTGCTCACCTTGTCAAAAATCACACTCATGCTTTGTATCCTGGTTGCAGTGTGCCCTCGGCCCGGGACAAACTATCCTTTAACAGCTCCAAAGGTCAGGCCGCGCACGAGATGCTTTTGGACAAAAAAGGTAAAAATGACGATCGGCAGCGTGGCGACCATCGCCACAGCAGCTACCTGCCCCCAAAGGGTACCGTGCGGAGTCACCAGACCCGGGATGCCCACCGTCAGTGTCCGGGACTCAAACGCCGTCAGAATCATGGCATACAGGAGCTCATTCCAGGAAAGGATAAAGCACAGTACGGCGGTAGCGGCAATTCCGGGCGCCGCCATAGGCAGCAGTACTCGCACGAAGGTGCCCGCCCGCGTGTTGCCGTCTATCTGGGCCGCTTCGTCCACTTCCGGCGGAATTTCCTCGAAGAAGCCGCGCATCATCCAAACCACAAGACTGAGGTTGAAGGAAGAATGTGCCAGAATGACCGCGTACAGAGAGTCAAGCAACCCCAGCTTGCCGAACAGAAGAAACATGGGCACCACCACAGAGATAGCAGGTGCCATACGCGTCGTCAGGAAGAAGAAAAAGAGGTCCTCCTTCCCGGCGAACTGCTGCCTGGCAAATACGTATGCCGCCGGCGCCCCCGCCACCAGGGAGAGCAACGTGGTCGACAGAGCCACCACGACGCTGTTTTTGACCAACGGCAGGTAATGCTTGTGGATGAACACTTCGGGATAATGTTCCCAGGTGGGTCTAAAAAACCACAGGGGGCTGCCGGCAAGGGCTTCAGCTCTGGTTTTGATGGAAGTCAGAAACATCCACAAATAAGGTGTCAGGGCTATCACTATCACCACTATGATCACACCAAAAGCGAAATTCCTCCAGGCTCTGCTCATTGCGCCTTACCCTGCTGCAGGTTCATAGCTTTATAGAACAAGGAACAAAGAATCAGAACCACAAGGTAGACCATTAGAGCCACAACCGCCCCGTAGCCGAAATCCCAGTTGCGGAAGTTAATGCGCCAGGTGTAGATGGATAGCAATTCAGTGGCACTGCCCGGTCCACCTCCCGTAAGAATCCATACTTTGTCGAACTCTTTAAACGCGTCAATGCCGCGCAACAGCAGCACCAATGCGATGATCGGTCGCAGCAGCGGCAGTGTGACGTCGAAAAACACGCGAATCGGTCCAGCCCCATCGATGATTGCCGCTTCATAAGGTTCCCGCGGCAAGCTCAACAATCCGGCCAGCAGAACCAGCGTGACAAAGGGTGTCCATTCCCACACATCGATGAAAATCATGGTCGGAAGTACAAGAGGGTAGCTGGAAAGCGGCGCCGTCTGCGCACCAAAGATACCGACCTTGCGCAGGTAATGAGTCAACATTCCGAATTCACCCTGCAACATCAGCTTCCACATCAGTCCGACGGCTACCGGAGCCAGCATCATGGGGAGTAGAATGAGAGTCAGAATTATCCGGTGCCTTTCGATGCTGTGAAACAATAACAAAGCAAGGCTCAAACCAATAAGGAATTCAATGCTTAACGCTGCGGTAACAAATCTGATCGTGGTCCAAAAACTCTCCCAAAAAAGCGGGTCGTCCCGCATGAGTTTGCGATAGTTGTCAAACCCGACGAAGTTGCCGGTGTGATTTGGTATGGCGAAACTCAAGTCGGTGAAAGAGACAACCACCATATACACAAAGGGTCCAACCAGGAGAGCAAGCAGGAGGATAAGAGAGGGAGTCAGGAAAAGCGGCCCTACTCCCTTATCCAGCAAAATCCGCCTCCAGCCAGTGATCACTCGCCCGACTCCAGTCTCGCAACGTTCTAATTGTTAATGATCGAAGCTCTTGTTTCTTCGTATCTCCGGCAACATGCAATCGCCAATCATTTAACGGGATATTTCATGGGCGCCCTGTCCCCAAGAAGCTTGTGAATCTCAACGGCAGCCCAGTCCAATGATTCTTTGGAGGATTTCTGTCCCGACAGGGCGTCACTCAAGGCCAGCACTAATATGTCGGTTACCTGGGGAGATTCAGGAAAAGTTGCCTTTGGTTTTGCCACTTCCATTGTCTGCAAGGCCGCTTTGGTATAAGCCAGCTTCTGCACTTCCGGATTGGCATAAACATCGGGTCTCGGCGAAGCGCCGCCATTGAGTTGTTGAAACAGTTGCTGATCGTACTGCAAAGCCCATTGCATGAACAGGAAAGCGGCCTCCTTTTGTTTGGAACCTGTTGGGATAAGGTAGGACCAACCTTCGACCTGTCCTACCTTGCCGCCCTTGCCTTGAGGCACCATGCCGAACCCCATCTTGCCGGCAACGGTGCTCTGTTTGGGATCTTCCACTGCATAGGTGGCATCATTCCACATAATACACTCGAAAATTCTGGCCTGCTGCATGGCGGCCATAACACCATCCCAATCGTAATTTAGAGTGTCGGACGGAGAATATTTAATCAAACCTTTATAATAATCTAGAGACGCTACGGCCTCCGGACTGTTTACGATGATCGGACCGTACTCATATCCCTTGTTCGTCTCGAACACATCCCCACCGAAGCTGTAGAGGAAGTTGAGCCATTCATACCACAACGCCACATGGCGCTTTCCCTGGATAGCGGTGCCGAAAAACCCCTTGTCCGGACGCGTAAACCATTCGGCCATGTCATGATATTGTTGCCAGTTTTCCGGTTCCTTGAGCTCGTAGCCGTATTTGGCTTTGAACCCCTCTTTCTCCTTAGGATCATTCACCATATCCTGTCGGTACCAAAGAAACATGGTAATGGCGGTGAAAGGATAGCCGTAGGGTTTACCTTTGTACCAGGAGATTTCTTTCCAGAGATTTGTGTAGAGCTCCTTTTCAGGATGGAAATTCGGATCCTTGAGTTTCGGATTCTCGACGAACTGTGTAATGGGAACGACATGGTTGTTTTCCACAAAGCGCCCGAGCTCCCGGTGAGGCTGAATGATGAAATCATAGCGGCCGGTTCGCGAGTTAAGGTCCAACATCACCTTGTCGACGGCCTCTTCATGCGCATACTGCTCAATGATAACTTCGATGCCCGTTTCCTTGGTGAACTTGTCTTTGAGCTTGTCCAAGGCTTCGAGTGGCGGTAATGCTTCGCCAATGGTTCTTATGGTTACCCCGCGATAAGGTTCGGCCGCATCCTTCAGGCTCCAACATAAAGCCTGTTGCGCTCCGGCAAGGATTAACAACGCCAATGTCAGAGACAACCAAATTCGACTTGCCTTGTGCCTCGCATGTACGCTTTCATGTCCTCTCATGTGATTCCTCCTTCCTGACAGGGGATAATGGAAAGACCAAAACCTACAAAGCCCTGAGAGTTCTGAGCAGGTTGCGATCGGTTGCAGAATTCCTGGCGTAACCGCCCACTCCGTGCTGGAATACGTTTACTTTCAATTCTCCAGCACAGCAAACACTTATGCACATTATTTCCATATTGACAACATTTTATTTGCAAATCCAAAAAAATATTGTTTATTTTGTGGTCAATCAAAGTATAATCTACAAAATTGTTGTGACTTTCCACATTTATTTACCTTCTTGTTCATTTAAGGAGAACTTTATGGATTTCATCTTCATGCTGACCCGGGGGGACATGACCATCGAGGATTGCCTTGAAGTCTTCGAAACCATCAAAAACTCCGGTCTCAAGCACGTGGGATTCAAAGACATCGGAGTCCCCATCACTACCCTCAAAGAGCTCAACTCGCGCATGAAAGCTGCCGGCATGACGACCTACCTTGAGGTGGTCAGCGAGACTGAAGAGGACACTCTGCGGTCCGCCGGCACCGCTTTGGAGGTGGGGGTAGACAGATTGATGGGCGGCACCTGCGCAGAGAAAATCCTGGACATCCTTAAAGGAAGCTCCATAGAATATTTCCCTTTTCCGGGTATACCGGTGGGGCATCCGACCAAACTTGGCGGTACTCCGCAACTGGTGGAAGAGCAATGCCGGCGCTTTAGAGAACTTGGCTGCGCGGGAGTCGACCTTTTGGCTTACCGGGCCACCGAAGCCGACCCCGTAGAATTGACCAGAGCTGCTGTGCGGGGCTTTTCCGGAGGCTACATCATTTGTGCGGGAAGCGTAGACTCAAGGGAACGAATTCGCGCCCTGAGTCAAGCCGGAGCTCATGCCTTCACCATTGGCACAGCGGTATTCAACGGTTCCTATTCTCCGCGCAAAGGTCATATTCTCTCTCAGATCGGGGACGTTCTGGCCGACGCGGAACATTAGTCCCAACCTATTTCGGCTTAATGGCATACCTTTGAAGGTGCCTTAGGTTCTGGGGATGTGTAATGATTGTGGGCATTGATATCGGAACGCAAAGCCTCAAGGCGGTAATCACTGCGGACGACTTGTTGGTGAAGGGCGAGGCTTCGGTGAGATACGAACCTTCCTTTCCGCAGCCAGGCTGGGCAGAGCAAAACCCCTTGCTGTGGGAGAGCGGTCTTCGGCGGGCCGTATCTGAAGGCTTGCGACAGGCGAGATGCGAGCCTTCGGACGTGAAGGTTCTGGGCATCGCCGGGCAGCTGGACGGCTGCGTTGCTGTGGACCGGGATGGATTTCCTCTGGCGCCTTGCCTGATCTGGATGGATCGCCGAGCGGTCAACGAAGTGCCCTCCAGAATGGCAGAATTAGTGCGCAGCAGGACGGGCATTGTGTTGGATGCCAGCCACATGGCAGCGAAAATGCGCTGGCTGTTACTCCATCTGGATAATGCCAGGGATATTCATCGGTTCCATCAGCCGGTATCATATCTCGTCATGCGACTGACCGGGCGGCATGTTCTGGATCACGCCGTGGCCTCCACATCGATGCTGTATTCGCTGAAGGATTCCGATTACGATCCGGAATTGCTTAAGGTATTCAAGATTGACCGAGAATTTCTTCCGGACATCGCCCCCGCCTGGGATGTGGCCGGCACCCTTACTGAAGCGGGGTCCGCCTTGTGCGGATTGCCTGCCGGCATTCCAGTAACTGTAGGCACGGGAGATGATTATTCTACACCTCTTGGTGCCGGACTGGTCAGGCCCGGACGATTTGTTTCGGTGCTGGGTACGGCCGAAGTGGTCGGTGCGCTGGACTTTACACCCAAAATCGATCGCAGCGGCTTGTTGGAAACTCACAGATATTTCGGGGATTGCTTTTTCATAGAAAATCCGGGCTGGTTGTCGGGGGGGGCGGTGGAATGGTTCGTAAAGACCTGGCGGCTGACTGGGGTAGAAGAGATGAACCGCTTGGCCGAGACGGCCCCGCTGGGCAGCGACGGTGTGCTTTTTTTGCCCAGTCTGTCCGGTGCTATGGCTCCGGAATGGATCGAATCGGCGAGGGGCTGTTTTTACGGCTTGACGGCCGCTCATAGCTCCGCTCACATGGCCCGTGCGGTACTCGAAGGTTGTGCTTTTGCCATGCTGGATGTGCTGCAGCGTCTGAAGTCCATGGATGTTTCAGTAGAATCCATCCTTTTGTTGGGGGGAGGCGCGAAAAGCCTCACCTGGGCTAAAATCCGCTCCGACATGAGCGGACTGCTTGCAACCGTCCCGTCACGCGTGGACACTTCTCCGGTGGGAGCCGCCATGCTGGCTGGCGGTCGCCGGAGGGCTTCAGCCGACCTTGGAAAAATGTGCCGAGTTTGTTTCGGACGAAGAACAAAGTATCGAACCCTCTTTGAAAAACCACATTCTTTACGAAGCTGCGCATGCCCGCCAGCTCAAGTTATTTGAATGCTTACGCCCTATGTACCTATAGCTCATGCGACAACCCAAGGAGATTTTTCATGTTTGAGCAGACCATCGCACAGCTTCTTGAAGGACGCTATCCAGATCCGGACGGAGGTCCGAACCTCGACGTCGATTGTAAGGCTGTGATCATAAACGATTCTTTAGCCGGAGCAGAGGCCGAATTGATTGGGTCGCTCGGGTTAGGCAACACCCTCGCCCTGGTTATGGATGAAAACACTCGGGACGCACTGGGAAGCAGGCTTCAGCAAAGCATTGCATCCAGCTTCAAAACCCTATTGGTTGTGCTCTCCGGGCGACCCCATGCCGATCGGGAAACCATTGACAAACTGCGCCAATTGAGCCGGGAGGCAGACGCTTTTGTAGCGGTGGGCTCGGGCACAATCAATGATCTATGCAAGTATGCCTCCGCACTGGACGGCAAATCCTATGCCGTCTTCCCCACGGCTCCTTCCATGAATGGTTACACTTCCGCCAACGCGGCCATCACCATCGACGGTCATAAAAAATCTCTGGCCGCCGTTATGCCCCGTGGCGTGTTTATAGACCTGGGTGTTCTGGCCAATTCCCCCAAACGCATGATCCGCTCCGGCCTCGGTGACAGCATTTGCCGATCGACCGCCCAAGCGGATTGGCTATTGTCGCACCTGCTGCTCGGCACTTCTTATCGCACCGCACCGTTCCAGTTGCTTGCCCCCTATGAAGACAACTTGCTCCGACATGCTGCCAGTCTACTGCGGGGAGACCTTGCAACCATGAGACTTCTTGCGTGCACTCTGGTGATGTCCGGTTTCGGCATGACCATCTGTGGCGGAAGCTATCCGGCGAGCCAAGGAGAGCATCTCATCAGCCATTATGTCGAGATGATGCCAATGGAGGGCTTGCCCGAGTCTTTCCACGGAGAACAGATCGGCGTAACGACTCTGACCATGGCTGCGCTGCAGGAGCGAATCCTGGCCACGGATAACCTTCGGGTGGAACCTACAGCTGTCAGCGAGGACGACATCAAATCCCATTTTGGCACGTCCTTGGGGGAAGCCTGCTGGCAGGAGTTTAAAGCCAAAAGAATGGATGCTCATAGCGCCGGTGATTTGCAGAGAACCATCGATGCTCGGTGGGATGAAGTGCGACGCCAACTGAATAGCGTATGCCGCCCTAGCGCCGAATTGCGGACGGCTCTAGAGCAGGCGGGCTGCCCGTTGCGACCGTCCGATCTGGGGTGGCCCGAACCTTTTTACCGGGACGCCGTGGTCCACAGCCGCGAGATCAGGAACCGTTACACATTCCTGGACCTGGCAGGAGATGCGGGCCTGCTGAAGTCAATCGATTTCACTGGATAAGGAACAAGAAGTCATGCGACCCCTTTGCGAGTTTCCCTTGGCGTCTAGAAAAGCCGTGCGCTACATTCTGACGGACATCGACGACACTCTGACGTCCGCAGGCAAGCTGCCGGGAGTCGCCTATTGCTCTCTGGAAAAGCTGCAGCAAAGCGGACGACGGGTAGTGCCCATCACCGGCCGGCCGGCCGGCTGGTGTGACCATATCGCCCGCATGTGGCCCGTGGATGGTCTGGTGGGAGAGAACGGAGCCTTTTACTTTTACTATGATCGTGCCGAACGTAGGATGATCCGCCGCTACTCCAGAAGCGACGCTGAGCGTCGTGGAGACCGCGAGAAACTCGACGCACTCGCCGAAATTATATTGCAACGGGTGCCGGGTGCCGCCGTGGCTTCAGATCAGTCATACCGCGTGGCGGATCTGGCCATCGATTTTTGTGAGGACGTGCCTGCTCTGCCATTTCATCAGGTCCAAATGATCGCCGCCATTTTCAAACAAGCCGGAGCCAGGGCCAAGATCAGTTCTATCCATGTCAATGGCTGGTTTGGCGATTATGACAAACTGACGATGAGCAAGCACCTGTTCTTGGAAGTGTTCGGGGAGGACCTGCACCGGATAAGGGAACAGGTGGTGTTCGTGGGCGACTCCCCCAATGACTCGCCCATGTTTGCCTTTTTCCCCAATGCGGTCGGTGTGGCGAACGTTCGAAACTTTGAAGATGTACTTGAGAATCGACCGGCCTGGGTTACTTCCCGGGAGGGCGGGGAAGGGTTCGCCGAGTTGGCTGGAGCCCTGTTGGAGACCTGAATGGTAAAGCGATTGCGTAAATCCGATCGGCATCAGCGCATACTTGCCGAACTGAGGATCTATCCCACAGCACGTGCTTCCGACCTGGCTGATAAATTTCAGGTGACCAGTGAAACCATCCGCCGCGACCTGGATGAACTGGCAGAAAGAGGGTTCGTCCATCGTACTTATGGGGGTGTGGTCGCTCTTTCCAAGGCCTACGAGCCGGGTATTAGAGAGCGCGAGCGCACGATGGTCGGCGAACGGAGTCGCATCGGGGAAAAGGCTGCGGGACTCATACAGCCCGGAGAGGTGGTCATGATCGATTCCGGGTCCACCACCACGCATTTTGCACGCAGGCTTTCTGAGAGGACCATTCCGCTCACAATCTTGACCAATCGCCCCGCCATAGCGGAGTCGCTCAGCATTGAAAAAGATGTACGCGTCATCCTGTGCCCGGGCAACTTCAGCAAGTCCGAACTGTGCGTCCATGGTCCCGAAACCATCGCCTTCCTAAAACGCTTCCACTCAACCACTACAGTCATTGGAATCGGCGGGTTGACCAAAAACGGACTCACGGACGTCGACTCAGAGGCAGCCTGGATCAAACGGACCATGATCGACCGCTCCGATCGGACCATAGTTTTGGTGGACCATAGGAAGTACCACCTTGCCCTGCTGGAGGTGGTCTGCCCACTGCAAGCTATCGACATTGTGGTCGGCGACTGCCCGCCGGACGATGAACTCGCCGAGGCTCTTCTTAAAGCCGGCGTCCTATTTCATCCAGTCTCATGAGCCTGGCTGGCTCACGCCACTCCACCTAGTACCGCTCGGCGGAAGTAACTACCCGGTTCGAGAAGATGCTGGATGTCAGATGCCTGATAAAGAATAGGTTGCACTGCACTGCGGCGACACTGCCGTTATCTGGTATCCGGGATCGATCACAAACCGGCAGGGACTTTCGTCGCCATGTCCTAGCGACTTGCGTCTTGCTCTTTTGATCTTGTTTCTTCTCCGAGTCGTTCCCAAGCAAGCTGGCCTTGTCCGCAGGCATCTCGCAAGCAATGGCCTTTACCACAGGGTCTGGAATCCGTTGAATTTTTCTTTGACATTTTAATGAAATATTTATAAGAATCTTTTCAAAATTTACTACTCTTGAGCAAGATTTGTCGAGGATGTGATGAGCTCCAAAATCAAACCCCTCTATTGCACAATATTCCAAAAAGTTAGAGACCGTATCGTGTACGGGCATTATGCTCCGGGAACAAGCCTTCCGGAAAAAGAGCTTTGCGAGGAGTTCAATGTCAGCCGAACGCCCTTAAGAGAAGCATTCCTAAAACTGCAGGACATGAAACTCGTGACGGTGATACCCCGTTTCGGCACCACGGTCACACCGGTTGATATCAACGAGATACGGTGTTCTTTCGAGGTCAAGATAGAATTGGAAGGCCTTGCCGGTAAATTGGCGGCAGAGCGAATCAAACCCGACAAATTGGAAGAATTGGATGTGGTTATTACACAGGCGGCCATGTTGCTGAGAGATGGAGGAAGCCAGAGGCACCATCGCCTCATTGAGATTGAGGGCCGTTTTCACGAAATTGTTCGACAGGCCACGCAAAATTTAATCCTGCAGGAAATGCTGGACAATCTCCACTACCGCTGTGCACGCCTTTGGAGTTCGGCTCTAAGTGATGTAGTGCCCGATGAGGAAATCCTCGATCAGATGAGAAACGTATATGTGGCCCTGCAAGAAGGCAATTCCGACGCGGCCCGAATTCACATGGAAGAACATGTCCAATACTTCATCGAAAGAATCAAGAAAGTTCTGTTCTGAATAGAAACCAGTGACCACGAGTCGGAGGAACACAGATGGCTGAAGAAAAACTGCGCGAACTACTTTATGGCCAGATCAAAAATCGGGCAATGATGTACTACTACATTTTCAAAGAATTGCGAGAGGAATTCGGCCAGGAACGAGCAGTACAAATCATGAAGCGCGCTATTTACAAGCGCGGCCTCGATGTCGGCAAGATGCTCGCCCAGTATGCACCGGACGATCTGGAAGGACTGAAGAACGCGTTTATCACTCGTGTTGTGCCAGATGACGACAAGATGTTTGCCCCTGAAGTTCTGCACTGCAACCAGGAAGAACTCGAAATCAAGCTGCACCTGTGCCCCCTCAAGGACGCCTACCGGGAAGCGGGCCTCAGTGAAGATGAAATGGCGACCATGCTCAGCATTGCCGCTCAGGTGGATTATGGCACCTTTGAGGGAGCCGGTTTTGCCTTTTCGGCGGAAACTTGGCAACCCGGAAAAGAAGGATGTTGTCATATGCGCGTGCGCCCTAAGAAATAAGAAGAGGGGTCGCGGTGACCCTCTCGGTTATGAGGGATCTATGAAAAACAGATTCTATACCATCAACAAGAGGAGAACACTATGAGAAGAGGGTTCGTTTTGTCGCTGGGTTTGATAGCAGTTTTGTCATTGGCTCTAATGGGAGCGTTTGTCCATTTGGATACAGCCTCAGCAGCAGAAAAGGTGGTCAAAATCGGCCTATCGGCTCCACTGACCGGTGACTGGGCCGAATACGGCAATGATTTCAAGCGGAGCGTCGAGATGGTCATAGACCAGACCAATAAAGCGGGCGGTGTACAAGGCCACCAAGTGGAACTGGTCATTGCCGACAGCCGGGGAGATCCCAAAGAAGCCGTTTTAATTGCCGAAAAATTCGTGGCCAATCCAGACATCATTGCAGAAATAGGCGATTTCAGCAGTTCTTGCTGCATGGCGGCTGCGCCGGTTTACGAGAAGGCCCACATGGTCCAGCTTTCCCCCACTGCCTCTCATATGGACTTCACCAAAAAGGGCGACTATATGTTTCGGGTGGTGGCCACCCAAGGCTATGAAGGCCCCTATAACGCCAGATGGGCAGTGAAGGATCTGGGCGCCAAAAAGATCGCCACCATTTATATCAACAATGATTGGGGGGTGGACGCAAACAAATACTTCGTAGAGGAAGCCCGCAAACTGGGTGCCGACATCGTAGCCCAGGAAGCCTTCACGCCAGGGGAAAAAGACTTCGCGGCCATTCTGACGAAACTCAAAGGATTAAATCCGGATCTGATTTATTTGCCGACTTTTTACGCCGACGCCGCCGCCATTTTGAATCAGGCCAAACGGATGCGTTTTAAACCGATCATCTTGGCCAACAGTTCACTCTTTTCAGAAAAAACGATCGAATTGGGCGGTGAGGCCGTTGAGGGAATCCTTATACCGGCCAACTACTTCAGCACCGATCCAAGGCCCGCTGCTCAGGAATTCACCAAGGAATATAAAGAGAAATACGGCATGGAGCCCAACCAGTTCGCGGCCCTCGCTTATGATGCGGCAAAACTGATGATCGCAGCTCTGAATAAAGTTGGAGTGGATGACAGGGCCAAGGTGAAGGAAGGGCTGGAATCTCTGGAGGGCTTTGAAGGCGCGACGGGACCCATTTCATACGCCAAGACTCATGATCCTGAAAAGCAGCTGGTTCGAATTACAATAAAAAACGGTGAATGGGTACTGTATCAGCCCTGAGGGATTGGAAATGAAGAATTCAGGAGCCAGGAGCCAGAATCCAGCGGCGCCGCCCCTTTTTCTTCTCCCCTTTGAGCTGCTAGATGGACACACTTGACCCCGTGCGAGCGATGTGCGGAGGGGGAGACGCGGCGACACGGAGAGAGGGAGAGGAGCAAGCACTCGTGCGAGACTGCAAAACTCAGTATATGCCAGTGTTGTTCTGGAGCATATTCGGCCCTCTAGAATTTCAGATTAGCCGCATAAGCAGCGGCTATTTCTCCGCGTCTCCCAGTCTCTCTGTCTCCGCGTCCCACCCACGGGGAAATGTGGGGGGGTAACTGTGAGATCTAGGGCGGGGTTAGAACGAACACGAAACTATACTCAGTAGGGATGAAAAACTGCAATTTGGATCATCCCGATAACTGCTCTCCCGTCATTCCCGCATGCTTCTGGCGGGAATTCATAAAGGGGCGCAGGGCTGGATTCCCGCTAAAAACGCGCGGGAATGACCGAGGGGGAAGTCGGTTACATTTTCTGGGTTCGCCGGGCAAGCCCGCACATTTAGGCACACCTGGAACTGAACCGATAGATTGGACATCCGGTGTTCGAACAACTGATAAATGGGCTCACCCAGGGCAGCGTTTACGCTCTTTTGGCCCTGGGTTTTACGATGATTTTCGGTACGCTGCGGATGGTCACCTTCGCCCACGGCGAAGTCTACATGGTGGGCGCTTACGTGGGCTTTGAACTCGTCCGGCTGCTGTATCCAAGTTTTGTCCTCGCCCTCATCGCGGCGCTGGTAGCGACAGCTCTGCTTGGGCTGCTCATAGAGCTGCTTGCATTCCATTTTTTGCGGGACGCGCCGCATGTCACATCGTTGCTTGTCACCATAGGCCTATCCATTTTGCTGATCAACGTGGCGCAGCTGGTTTGGGGTCCCGAAACTCAATCCCTGCCCTATTCCATCCTGGACAAGCTGGACTACGGCGAAATACAGCTGGCCGGTGTGTACATCAGCTTTTTGCAGATGGCGGTGCTGGGCGTAACGGTGCTGCTGATGCTGCTTCTCTATCTTCTCATCAACAAGACAAAGCTTGGCATGGTGATCCGGGCCACGGCACAGGACTATGAAGCAGCTTATGCCATGGGCGTGAACGTCAACAGAGTTTTTGCCGCAGCCTACGCCATCGGCTCGATGCTCGGCGGAGTGGCGGGAGTTCTGGTAGGTATCTACTACAATTTGTTCTATCCGACTATGGGCCAGCTATACGGCCTCAAGGCATTCAGCGCCAGTGTTGTGGGCGGCCTGACCAGTCTCCCGGGGGCGGTAGTGTCAGGACTGCTGATCGGCGTGGTCGAAACTTTTTCGGTGCAATTCGGTGCTTCCAGTCTGCGTCACATGATTTCTTTCCTGTTTATGATTCTCATTCTCGTTTTGCGCCCCGGGGGCCTGTTTGGCGGGAAAGAGCTCACCCACGCCAGGGGTGACTGATGCCACGGATATTGAGATCCATCCTCGCGAATACACCCTACATTGGTATTCTTGTTGTGCTGTCGCTGGTGCCCGCTATCGCACCCAATGATTATTACATCCAGGTAGCGGTTTTCATCGGTATCTACGTTATCCTGACCCTCAGTCTCAATCTGCTCAACGGCTACGTCGGATTGCTCTCCATCGGCCATGCCGCATTTTACGGCATCGGCGCCTATGCTTCGGCGAAATTAATGATGGGCGTGGGGGTCCCTTTTCTGCTTTCCATGCTGGGAGCCGGCTTCGTAGCGAGTGTCTTCGGTTACCTGATCGCAAAAGTCACCCTGCGACTGTCGGGCATCTACATGACCCTGGTCACGCTTGGCTTCAACATCATCCTGTTTCTGGTTCTGCAAAACTGGATGAGCTTCACCAACGGACCGCTCGGAATCATGGACATCCCCGAGCCGGTCATCTTCGGCTACCACATAAGCTCACGCACCGGCTACTACTATCTCATTCTCGTTCTTGTGTTGCTGACCCTCGCAAGCATGCACCGCCTGATTGGCTGCAGATTCGGCCGGGCTCTGATCGCAATTCGCGAAGACGAACTGGCCGCAGAAGCCATGGGTGTGAACACCACGCGCTACAAAGTCCAGGCGTTCGTGCTGGCCGCTTTTTACGCTGGAGTTGCGGGCAGCTTCTACGCCCACTTCATCGGATTCATCAGTCCGGACAGTTTCTACATCTATGAATCTTTCATCCTGCTGGCCATGCTGGCCTTCGGGGGACAAGGGAATTTGATCGGGCCCGTTGTCGGGGCCGCCGCATTGATTCTGCTGCCGGAAATTTTCCGCGGCCTCATGGAATATCGCATGATTGTCTACGGCAGCGTGTTGGTCATCATGATGCTGGTGCGTCGGCAAGGGCTCCTGGGAGGAAAGAAATACAGCCTTAGACTCCGCTGGTTTGACGAACCGGAAAAGAAAGTCTTTGCCCGAGGAGACAAATTTCTCCCCGACTGATCAACGGTGGTGTTCTGCGCTTTGATAGGCAGGCGCCATTTGAGGGCAGATTGAGGATACATGAGTATTAATTCTAACCACGAAGAGAAAAATTGGCTTAAATATAGTTTCTCTTCGTGCACTTCGTGTCCTTCGTGGTGAATAAATGCTAGCAACTGAGAGACAAGAAGCTCAGGCCATGGCTTTGCTCGAAATAGATGACGTCACGAAAGACTTTGGGGGACTCGAGGCACTCAGCCACGTTTCCACTCGGATCGATGAAGGTGAAATCGTCAGTCTGATCGGCCCCAACGGAGCGGGCAAAACAACTCTTTTCAACTGCGTCACGGGAACCATGCCCCCAAATTCTGGATCGATACGGTTTCAGGGTGAAGAAATGGTCGGCATGAAGCCTCACCACGTGGCGAGAAAAGGAATCACCCGCACCTTTCAGCATATCCGGCTGTTCAGCCAGATGAGCGTTCTGGATAACGTGCTGGTAGGAAACGATCATACCGGCAGTACCGGAATCGTCGGCGCTCTGCTGCGGCCGCCGCGAGTCGGGCGCGAGGAGAGGGCCGCGCGGGAAAGGTGCCTGGAGGTGCTCAGCCTTTTCGGCGAGAGACTTTTGCCTCGCTTGGACCAGAAGGCGAACATGCTTTCCTATGCCAACCGCAGGCGTCTGGAAATCGCCCGAGCTTTGGTCTCCAATCCCAGGCTGCTCCTGCTGGATGAACCGACCGCCGGTATGAACCCCCATGAGACCCAAGGCATAATCGATCTTATCAGACTTATTCGCGAGCGGGGCCACACTGTGCTGGTCATCGAGCACAAAATGAAGGTGGTGATGACGCTTTCGGATCGCATCATTGTGCTCGATCATGGCGTTAAGATCGCCGAGGATACACCCGATGCGATCGCCGAAAACGAGGATGTCATCCAGGCTTACATGGGAGGTCGCAGACGTGCTCAGGCTGGCTGATATCGACACTTTCTACGGCTCTATCCAGGCCCTCAAACAGGTTTCCCTGACTGTGGAAACCGGCGAAATCGTTTCTCTGCTTGGGGGGAACGCCTGCGGGAAATCGACCACCATGAAGACCATTCTGGGATTGGTCAAGCCGCGGAAAGGAACCATTGAGTTTTTAGGGCAAAGGATCGACCGGCAGCCGCCATCAGTCATCGTCAAGGCCGGCATCTCCCCGGTTCTTGAAGGAAGACGCCTCTTCCCCTATCTGACGGTGCATGAAAATCTGCTGATGGGGGCTTACACGCGCAGCGACAGCAAAGCTATAAAGGACGACATCGAACGTATGCACGACCTGTTCCCGGTCGTCAGAGAGCGCAGCAAACAGGTCGCCTCGACGCTGAGCGGCGGGCAACAGCAAATGGTGGCCATCGCGCGAGCACTCATGGCCCGCCCCAAACTTCTCATCATGGATGAACCATCTATGGGACTGTCGCCCAAGTTCGTAGACAAGGTTTTCGAGATCATCCAGGAAATCAACCAGAAGGAGGGAGTAGCAATTTTGCTGGTGGAACAGAACGCAAACATGGCTCTCTCCATCGCCAATCGAGGCTACGTCCTGCAAACCGGGGAGATCGTACTCGCCGATACGGCGGAAAATCTTTTGCACAATCCACTCATGCAAAAAGCCTATTTGGGTGTCGCGTAGAATGTTACTGAATGAGCTTTCTCGTCATCGATAACGGCACCTCGCAGTGCCGAGCCGCAGTTGTTTCACAACAGGGCGAGATAGTTTCGCAGAGTCGGGCGACCGTTTGCATCGATTTGCGCCCCGGTTCCTTTGCCGAGGTGGATACCGTTCATATCTGGCATCAGGTCTGCTCCGTCATTCGCGAGGAGGTGCAAAAACATCCGGGCGTTGCATTTGAAGCCGTCGGTGTCAGCGCCATGCTGGGCTACGTCTTTTTGGGCAAAAATAACGAGCCCCTGATACCGGCAATGATCTGGATGGACAACCGAGCCGGCAAGGAAGCAGCAGAGATACTGAATCGCATCAGCGAGGGAGAGCTCTACCGCCGAACTCGCAGGCGGTTGACCCCGGAGCTCCTGGCGCCCAAGCTGTTGTGGCTGTCGAGGAATCGGCCCGAGGTTTTCAGCCGCATTGTCAAAGTCATCGGACTCAAAGATGATATTGTTCGGAAGCTGACAGGGAATGTGCAAACAGACGTAGCTCACCTGAACTACAGCCTTTTCTACAATATTGAAGCAGACAGCCTCGATTCGGTTCTGCTCGATGCACTCGGGATTGCGCCATCGATGTTCCCTTATCCGCGATTAGCCTGCGAGCTTGCCGGAACCATCAGCAATGAGGCGTCGAGAGCGACTGGCTTAAAATCCGGGACGCCCGTTATCGTGGGCAGCTCTGACGGCACTACCGCCATGTACGGCGGGGGAGTTCTGCAAGACGGTAGGGCCGTGCTTGTCTCCGGCACCACCGATGTCATGATGATGAGCACACCAAATCCGCCCTACGACCCAACTCATGCCCTGAGTGTAAACACGGGTATGGTTTCCGGCAGCTTTCTGACTGGAGGCGCCCTCGGGTTGGCCGGAGGGACGGTAAAGCAAATGGAAAAGCTGCTGCGAACACCGATGGAGGATCTTGAGGAAGCGATAGAAGATTTACAACCGGGCTCGAAGGGACTGCTATTTTTCCCCGGGTTATCCGGAGAGCGAGCACCCTATTGGAAAGATGCTTTTACCGGCGGCGTGATCGGGTTAACGATGGAGCATCGTGCCGAGCACATTTTCCGGGCCGTGATGGAGGGAACAGCGTTCAGGTTATTGAAACTTCTTGAAATTATGCGGGACAATGACCTTTCACCCACAGCTCTCAATGTGGTAGGGGGGTGCACCAGAATGGACGTCTGGAACCAGATACGGGCGGACGTGCTGGGCCTTGAGGTGAACAGACTGCCGGTTGCTGAAGCCACCCTCCTGGGCACAGCCCTTTTCTGCCGTGCCGCCGTGGATAACTCGAGGCCGCTGGATGAGCTGACCGCAGAGTGGATAATCGGAGGCAAAATATACCTGCCAAACGATGATGCCACCGAACAATACAAGAAGCTTTTCGAACTCTTTGATCGATTCGTGCAGAACACGAGCAAAATTTACGAAGATCTCAGAGCGCTTCAAGTGCAGCCATAACCACGGCGCTATCTCCTATTAGGCACATCAGCACACAAAAGAGTGCCTGTCCATTCGGCCGCTTACACATCCGTAGCACAGAACACCGGCAACCCTTCCTCACTATTCTTTTCTATTGTCGCTAATGACGGCAAACCCAGCACTCCTGGCCGCTCTACTGATTTGAGATATGATAACGTCCTTTCTCTTATATGATAGGAGAAATCTATTTTAATGTAACTAGGTCGACAATATGAGAACGTTTCAGAAATGGATATCCAGACTAATGAGATGCAACGGCCACGAAACTTCGCTGCACCACAGCAACTTGATTATCTATAAGCAACTCGTAATCGTCATGAATGTTCTTACTCTTAATTTGGCTTATTTGAAGTTGAGAAATGGCAAGCTCGTAGCCGGATGGATCGAGCCACTTAACGCTCGTTTTTTCTTTCATTGGAATGACATGGTAGATCCGCCGCTGGCCGGTAGTTCCCGTGAGCTGGGCTTTAATAAGACCATTTACCGGTCGTGTACCGGTTCGATGCGCAAGACTACGTTGCCATTCAAGGAATAACTGAGGAGAGATCATCTCATCAACTTCCAGTTCTCCTTCCTTTTCACGCAGCCAAGCTGTGAACTCGGGGTGACGCCCTGCCGCTTCACTGCGCGTGCGTGCGAGCCCTTGTGCCAAAGAGAAAGCGATAAACGGATCAAGTGTCCCCCAGCGTAGGAGTTCTCTTGCCCAAAAACCAAACCAAGGTAGGCCGGTCGTTTCCCTCCACGCCGTGAGTGTTGGAACTTCCATTGGGTTGTTGGTACCGTCAGACCAAGCTTGGGCAACAACAGCACCAATAGCGACACCCAACCGAAACTCAAAATTATCGGTAACAAAACGCTGCCAGGCACGTAGTTCGGTGGGCTCTGGGCTTTCATCCTCGTTTCCCTGCATCCACCAAGCGAGCACATTCTTCCAGTTCGCCAGAAGGCTCTGTCCAGTTACGGTATTGCGGATGCGAAAACCAAAACCACGGTCGTTTTCAAGGAGACTACCCAGAGAAACGAAAACAGCTAAACGGTCTTCAGTAGAAGCGGTTCCGTATGCAGTAGCAGCTTTGATTATGTCATGTATTCTTGGTGCAACATGCTCAAACCGGCGGCCAACATAGGGGGGGAAACCGTACCGATAGAGACGTTTTCTTTCGTCAGCATCAGGATAGATATTCTCAATCACGGCACGTCCTCGCCGGACGAAGGCCTGTTCAAGCCAAGCCTCTTGCAATGCTGCAATGCGTGTGAAGGTGTTTTGCCAAAGGTTAATTAAGAAGGTTTCGGCTTCCGCTCCTTCCAGAGCTCGATTCTCGATCTGGCTGAATTCTTCCAGTGCACTAAGTAGAATACTATCCAGTTCGTCGATGCTGTCCGCGAGCCGGGCGCGTGCCGAACTCATAGCTTTACCTGCATTTTGGCTTATTTCAACAGGAATCGCCGCCTCCAGCCAACCAAGGAACTCAGCACCTTGAATTCTGAAGAGTTCTTTGGCACGGGATGCAATGCTGTTTAACAGAAGGGCAAGAGGGCTGTTTACGTCCTCACTATCCATTTTTTCTGTCAATAAATTCTTCCTTAAATCTTCGTAGTCACTTTTGAGGATTCTGATTTGCTGTCGCTGAGTTTCTTTCTGTCTTGGAGCCGTTGTTGATGGACGTTGTGGCACAGCCACCAACGTCATACCCTCCATGCCTTTCGTGGCTCCAGGCCGCCCTGCTCTGCCCGCGAGGTTATTGAATTCCGATGTGCTAAGTGGTTTTATAACCAATTTCTGGGTGTTGGGATCGAATGATGTGCGCTTAAGTGCCGTGACAAAGATCAGATCAAAAGGAAGATTAACACCTTCGGTTAATGTCGCTGTCGCTACGGTTATCGGGCAAATATGTCGATCAACTAAGTCCGTCATTAGTCGGCGAAGCCGCTGGGGCATTTGCCCGTGACTCGTAGCAATGCCTCTGTCAAGAAGAGCGGTTTCGTAAGAATTTTCCCCACAATAATCTACACAGGCTGCACGAGTCTCCAGGAATCTAGCGAGGAGACCTTCCTCTTCGGGCAGTTCGAAACGTACAACGTTCTGCCAAGTGTCCAACTCTAAAGCCTGCTTATACCAGCCCATCGTCTGCTCGGGTTCTTGGGCAACCGAAATAAGGATGCGTCGTTCGTCATCAACGAGGTGCAGGGCCGTCCATAAGACACTCAACTCATTAAAGCGGTAAAGGCTGTTTCGCATAACAGCTGGGAGTTGAGGCATTGCGGGGGTTCGAAGGCGAATATACACAGCCTCATCCCGGCCACGAACATACAGCGATTCGCCATTCATCAAATCAAGAAGCATTCGCCCAGGAGTACCTGGCGCAGTCTCAAACAATCCTACGATCTGTCGCGTGCTGCGATACCGAGTTCCAACAGCTGTCGCCTTTTCTTGTCCTTCTATCCAACGGGCAACCGGCGTGGCGGCTCCACCGGCAACCGCTGTCAGTGCAATCCTTACAATATTTGGCGACTGTGTCAGTAGTCTTGTAATAAATCCCTCCAGTCGAATTGACCGACTGCTATGGTCAGCAAATGCAATTTTCGTATTATCATTATCCTCTGGTACAACTTGGTGAGCTTCGTCGGCGATGAGCAAGCGCAGGCGGGCAACCAAGACAGGACCAAGATAGCGCATAAGAGCATCCGCTTTTTCGACAGTTGCAATAAGAACGGTAGGGCTGTCGGCAGTCAACCAATAGTCAGTGAGCCCCCAGTCTGTTCCGCCATAAAGCCCTGTAACTATCAGGTCCTGCCCAAGTTCGCTCGTAAGCTTAACTTCAACTTCTCCCGCAAGTGCTCGGGAAGGAACTAGGTACAGGGCTAGGGGGGCAAGGCTTTCGTTTTTGCGAAGAAGTAATTCCTTGACCAAGGCGAGGGTTGCAACAAGCGTCTTACCGGAACCAGTTGGCGTACAGAGAGCAAAGGAGGGCTCACTGAGGAGTCGGTCAAGACCCTGGCGTTGTGATGGCCAGAGAATCCCGCGGCCACGGCTGAACTGCCCGCGTGCGAATGCTAGGAGGCGTGGCTCGCGACCCGGGTTGAGTTTAGCAAGCTGAAGAATTGGTTTGTAAATGCTTGACTCGTTAAATGTTCTGGCAACGGCGCACATTATAGAAATGAGTAGGGAAGCATCGTTGCTAAATGTTCGCACCGCAAGCCTATCAAGAGCATCAAGTTTTAACAATCCCCGTTCAAATCGCCCCTTATTGCCGCGCCGCAATGAATCGGCGATCAGTCCAAGACTACGAACAAGTTCGACGGTAATGTACCAAGAAATCTTCTCATCGCTATCCTCGGCGACTAACTGTTCGGAAGCAGTATAGTGAGTCAACTCGGAGTGCTGTCGCCAAAATGCGCTGACCAAAAGCAAAACACCATCGAAGTCACCCCGCAAAAATCTCGCATATAACCTAGATCCCCTATCCTGCAGTTCCACTTGGCTTAGAAGACCTGATGCCATCGCAGATAGGCCACCCAGTTGGTAAGCTCCAGCAGCGAAGAGCTCAATAGGTACCATGAAACGAAGTGGATCTTTGGCGCGTGACAACCACTCTAGAAGCTCCGCTGCGCGCCTATAACATAGCTTTGCCCCCGGAGATGACGGTCCTTCGATTTGGTGAAAAATCCCCGCAGAATGAATAAGTCGTCGAGCATCATCCAATTGTTTTAAAGATTCATCCTCTCCCCATTTAATGGGTTGGACCTGCCAGGAGGTCTGCAAACAGCGGACGAAGGAGCGAGCTTGTACCGGAGTTAAGGTATTTTCAATTGCAATCAATTTGAGTATCGCATTAGCGATTTCTAGCCTTTCTTTGTCATGCGGAGGCATTCTCAACCTGCTCAGTCCAGAGGCTATCATAGATAGCGTCGATCAGTTTTTCTCCATCATTCAGAATTAATTCTACAACTTGCAGGTCATTCCCAGCAGTATATTCCGGCGGCGGATCCTGGCAAGGTATAAGTGAGATGGCCTTTTCCCGACTCGGAACATCGTTTCCTGCGATAAGAACAAGGTCTGTACGCGGTATCGGCACCGCGTTCCTCACAACTAGGGCCTTGTCCATTGAAAGTATCGCAGCAGAATATTGCTCTGGGGCACACTCCAGAAGCAATCGCTGGAGTTGGCGTACACCATGGGGAACGGGTGTATCATTGTTTAGTTCATACCAGATACCCTTACCGGACCTGACACGTTCGCCATCCGAATTTTCGATCCATTCACCTAAAAGCAACGAGTCAATCACCGACTTTTGGAGTCTCTGCCTCCACTTAGCTTCTCCAGCGATGAAGCGCACAACTGATCCATCTTTGCCTAAAGATAGCCCCAGAAAATCGGAACCCAAACGACCCCAAACAGAGCGTGTTCGAGTGGGATCGCGCGCGAGATCAAAGAGATACTTCTCGACATCATAATGATAACGGAACAAAAAGACTGGAATTGACCATTTGTGCCCACCTATAAATTCGAAGCTTTCCGTAATAAGACCCGCCATCACTTCCCCGAACAGCCCGCGGCGAGCCGTAGAGGGCAGACCGATAGGGTATTGAGCATGAGCACCCTCTTCTTCAGCATCAGGGTGGAGATCAATGCCAATCGCTGCGTGGAAATACTCACGAGCGTCAAGGTGTGCTGATTCAAAGTAGAGGCACAACGCATCGATTAGCGATTGATCCCATCTGTCTTTTTGCTCCAGCAACAGATGTCCATACCTACCATTTGTAGATAGGTATCCAACCAGCCAAGCATTAAGTGCGGATTTAGGTGGTGGGCAAGTATGCATTTCGTTCTAGCTTAATCCCCAAATGTTTTTTGGCGCTAGTGCATCGATCCGGTCGCGTACCGTCCGGCAGCATGTATTCATAGCCGACACTATGAGGGTCTTGCGTATTCCAGCCATGATCGGCAAGCTGGGCCGTCTATCACGACCCACGAGAAGGCTTCATTGCTGTTTTTCATGAACTCATCAGACCCTTATAGACTTTCCAGTAGCCCCCGCTAGTTGCTCCGGATCGGGAAGATGGCCCTTCAAATCGGCCGGCAAGCTTTAAACGATCTGGTATTGCGATACCCAATCGGCTTGTTCGATTCCCGCAGCGCATACTCAACGATATCAATGTCGGCATGTGTATGGCTTAGAAAAATCATTTGCCTTTTCCATACAATGCACGGCGGTATTCATTTCTCTCAACACACCGCTAGCATTGTCGCAGTGCAGCAGGCATGTCAGCGGACGACAATTGCCCGTCCTGTCGACATGCAGGTTGTTCGTTCGGAGTTGTCACCTTGTCCGTTCCGTGATTATGCCGCGGATTATGTTGGGTGTGCCTGTAAAGCACGCCGTACACCTTCGGGGTCGCGTGCAATTACTGTGAGATAAGCTTTGGCTGGTTGATCCGGTTCCGCACGTCCCTGTTCCCAATCTCGGAGCGTACCGAGGGGAATGTGATAGCGTGCCGCGAATTCTTGCTGTGTGAGATGAAGGGAACGGCGCAAGGTTTTTATGCGGGGCACACGTCGTGCTCTCCGTAATTCTTCGGGTGTCATAGGCCGCGCGTCATGATCGACCATGGCCGCAGCATGAATTTCTTCTTCTGTCATCGGTCGCATAGGTACATCGGGAAAAGGACGTTCCTCGCCATTTTCCAGTACCTCGACAACTGTGCCATCAGAACGCATTTTCGCGATAATAGTATTCTTGCTCATGTTTTTCCGCTCGCCTTGCCGAGATAATTCGAAAACGCTCGCCGCGCTCTGTGTAAGTCACTTGCAGGATAACCCCATCACACATGCCAAGCCGATTAATGCGCTCTTCGCCATAGTCTTCACGGTCGTCAATCCATTCAACGGCAAAGTGGTCGCTAAATGCTTTGGTGGCTTGCTGGAAAGTGACACCGTGAACTTTCCAGTTCGTTGCGGCTTTGGTGTCGTTCCATTCAAAATCATCTTCAGTCATAGAGTACTGATTATCAGTACAAGAGTCAACTTTCTAGTCATTCTGAGGGGCTGGGCTTGCACGCTCAAAGCTCACATAGGTTCCGTTATATCCAATTTTCCGGCGCACGCGCTTTCTGACCGCGATCACCCTGCCCGCAGGTACCTGGGTCGTCTTTCCGGCTTTATAGGCTTTTTCAAGTTCCGTTGGAGAAGTTTTGATGCCAAGACGCTTAAGAGCTTCTGCAGCCAGGGCCCGAAGTCCTTTGACCGGTGCCGGCCTGCCATCGAAAGGTGAGGCCTCCGCCCGCGTGTAAAGGCCCTGCCCGATTTTCAAGAGCCGGCCTTTGCGCACCAACTCGCAAAGCACACGACCAATCTGGTCATACCCTCCAAGGTCTTTGAAATCAGAGCGCAAAAATACGTCACCGCGTTTGCGGTCGATCCGTTTTACCATGCGCGATTCCAAGCTTGCCGTTCTCATGCCTCATTCCTTTATTGTCAAGATACGACATTCTGAATAATTTTTTAATTCAAAATCAAATATCTACCAACTATTTTAATCATTTATCGGCTTTTTGGCAAAACACTGCCTCGGTGCATCATCTAGAAAGGGATAGATTTCAAAATCTTCCTTACCCTTCAAGGCTTCTGGAGCTATTACACACCCTTCTTTTCTTTTTCCTATTGTCGCAGCTTGCTGTCCCTCTGCCAACGCGCCCTTGTTTTCCCGCAGCTCAGCTGCTTTCTCCAACCAATGATTTGGAGTATATCCTTACACCTCTGAAAGATGTGGCCGACCAATTTATGCAAAGAGTGGTTGCACTTTATCAATGATTCCAAAACTACGCGTGCAGTTCCTTGCCTGCCTTCACCTTGCTGCGATGCTCCGGTATCTTTTTCAAGGCGTCGCCGATTTGCTGCGCCGCAAGTCGTAATTCGTAATTCTTTTGTAAGTTCATCCAGATATCCGCCCCGGTACCGAACCACTTGCCGAGACGCAAAGCTGTGTCGCCCGAAATGCCGCGCTTGCCGGCAATGATCTGCGTCAGACGGTTTGTCGGCACCCCCAATTCTTTGGCGAGCTCATTCGCACTCATGCCGAGCGCCTTCAATTCGTCGGCCAGGTGTTCCCCTGGGTGTATGAGAAGTCGTGCCATGATTACCTCCTGTTAATGATAGTCCACAATCTCCACGTTCAGCGGCCCCGGGGAGCCGTCCGGCCACTCAAAACAAATCCGCCATTGGCCGTTGATGCGGATGCTGTATTGGCCTCTGCGATCCCCTTTGAGCTCTTTCAACCGGTTGCCCGGCGTGTTGAGGGCCATTAGGCCGTCGGCGGCATCAAGACGGTCCAGCCGCAGCATAGCTTGCCGCTCGAATCCTTGAAACGCTTTCACCCGCTCGCCCTCAAAAAAGGCCCGCGTCAGCTTGTCGCGGAAACTGATGATCATGCAGAACCTTATCAAATTATACGTTATACGTCCAGCATCTTATTGCAAGCCCCTTGCAGTTCAAATACTCCTCCTGTCAAGCTTTTTTTCACTTTTCGTCTTCATACCCGCTTGTGGGTCGGTACGCCCTTGTTGACCCTTACCCCTCTTCCTGGTGCGCTGCGATCCCTGAGCCCGACCTTTTGGTTAGCCACCTCTTTCACGGCAAACACTATTTGCAGCTTCCTGGCCGGTTCCGTGCAAGCGGCCTATGTGGACAAAGCTTCATCACAAGGGGCATTCAAGCCCTGTCCCCGCTGAACCCGTTTGAGAACATCAATAAATATGGTGTATTGGTCAGAATTTGAAAGCAGCGACACGCGATGGCCCCGTTCGCGCAGTAACCGCACCAGCCAGGCATCAATGAGGCATAACCGCATGTCTCATATGTCCGATAAATGTCTCATTCCAAATACAATGAGTTCACCCCGCGCCTTCATACACCTCTTTATAAGTTTCATAGCCCCTTTAGCCCTTTGTGGCCTAATCAACCTTCTGTCTTGAGCCCTTTGGTTCATCTATGAGCCATTTGCTAACTCCCGGATGTTGGGGTTGCCGGGTCTATATCTGGTTCCAGGATGAATCGTTTGCTATATATTTTAGGTGCTTATGCTGCATTTAACTTTTATGAAATCATTTCGACATGCCATCTTTAATGCCCCTTTTGCCCCTTTGGTGCCCCTTTCGATAATCGGTAGTAAACACCTTTTCCAGTAGTCCCGATCTTAGCGGCTCAACAGGGGATCATGGGTAATAAAGTCCTTTACAGTTCGACGTTCTTCAGCCAATTCTTTTTGAACGCTGCTGATGAAAATGCGATACTGGTTGGCGTTCGATTTCTTCATTTTAGATTCTTGTTCATTACTGAACGTCCACTTTCGATGTCACCTCAAACAACTACATCCATCCATGCCACGAGCTTGAGGTGATCCTGACGTCCCTGGTTTCCTGCAACCTGGGCCAAGGTGACCGCCTTGCGTGCTTTCAAATCCCGTGACCGGATGTACGCTTCGATGGTTTTCAGCCTTTCCCTGCGGTATTTGAGGGAACGGCTGAAAGAACAAGGAGTGTCCTTCTCACAAGCAATAAACTGATTGATCTGATCGACAGTGGTGAGCACCTGCGTCGATTTCCTGCGCCGCAATTCGTAATTCTTTGCAAGTTCATTCCATCTCGCCGAACCATTTGCCGAGTCGCCCGAAACGCCGTGATTGCCGTTAATGATCTGCGTCAGGCGGTTTGTCGGCACCCCCAATTATTTGGCGAGCTCGTTCGCACTCATGCCGAGCACCTTCAATTTGTCGGCTAGGTGTTTCCCTGGGCAGATGGGCTTGTCCATTTCAGTGGCCATGAGACATTTGCGGCTATTCACGCGTTAGCTTCACCATCTACAAACGAGGTTGTTCCTGCGGCCGCTGCACCCGATTAACATGAATTTCGACTTCCCGTTTTCTCGCTTGGGCAAGATCATAATCAAGTTGCATTTTGAGCCAGGTTTCCGGACTACTGCCGAAGGCTTTAGAGAGCCGGATCGCCATTTCCGGCGAAATTCCGCTTTTTCCATTCACAAGATTGTTAAGCGCCTGCCGCGTCACACCAAGCACTTTTGCGCCTTCGGTTACGGTCAATCCCAAAGCTTCAAGGCAATCATAGCGGACAGTCTCGCCCGGGTGCGGGGGGTTCTTCATCGTCATCATATATTTGTCCTCCGTTAATGGTAGTCGATCAAATCAACGTCGGTAACGTCGCCGTCTTCAAATCTGAAAATGATACGCCAATTCGCTCTAACTGTGACACTCCAGAACCCCTCCAAGGTCAATTTGAGAGGATGAAACCTGAAGCCGGGGACGGCCTTTCCGGCGTTACGTTGCTGCGCCCGGCAATGACAGTGTGAAGCTGCTGGCGCGTAATGCTCAGCCCCTTCGCGGCCTCTGCAAAACTCATGTGCAAGTCGTCAAGGGTTTCCTTAACGAGAAGGCCGGAGTGTAAAGGTTTTTTGGTAGCCATGATGCCTTTTATATTTTCAGGCATGTAACCCATCCTGCAAATTGGAGTCCCGAGTCTGGAAGGTGATATTCACTTCAACATCTTCGTCAAGTCTTCCGAGAATGGTAATCATACGATCAAGAGTGAAGCGTCCAAGCCGCGCGTTGCGGATACGTGAAAATTCCGAATGCGCTACGCCAGTTAACTTTTCAGCTTCACGGGTCGATAAGCCACGCTCGTCAAGGGTACGTATAATTTTTGCGGCAAGTATAGCGCGGGCCTGTTCAATGCTGGCGTTCTTCCGGCCAAAGTCGCGGAATACATTACCGCTGCCGCGCATAAGTTCAAAATCGTCGTTCATTGTAAAACCTCCTTCAATCGCTTCAGGCGGTCGCGTATTTCTCACGCACTCAATGTTGATATATTTGTCAACGCTTGACAAGTCAACTTTTTAATCCCTTCTACCCCATTCCATGGCATGCACCAACTTCTTTGAGCGCCGGATCGGATTATAAATTTGGCTCCGGCCTTGCGGGGGCAGCCCTCGCCGATAATGCACTTCATTGGTGCTTCCTCTTTTGGATGGTTATAGTTTTTCTGTCGTCAAGGCCAAGATTATCATTGGCTTGCAGGCGATCTTAAGAGTATCTGCACTCTTCGGGTGAGAGGATTCTGACTTCCCACCTGGAAGAGGATACTGCACAAGGCACATTCTGAGCGAAAGGGGAAAACATGAGCTTCATGAATAAACAGGCAATGATTGTTGGGGGCAGCAGCGGGATAGGGCTGGAAACGGCCAAACTGCTGCTTGCGGAGGGAGCATCCGTAACGTTGATCGGCCGTGGTCAAAAGAAACTGGAGGAGGCAAAAGAGAGTTTAGGAGACTCGACCAAAGTAAAAACTTTTTCATGCGACCTCACAAACAAGCAGGACGTGGACCAATTGATTCATTTTGTGGCAGACAAAATGAAAGAGGTTAAGTACCTCGTCAATGCGGCGGGTGTGTTTTCGCCCAAACCCTTTCTGGAACACACGAATGAGGACTACGATGCCTACATGGAAATCAACCGGGGAATGTTTTTCGTTACCCAGCAGGTTGTTAAGAACATGATCACCAACGGCGGCGGGGCAATCGTCAATATCGGCTCCATGTGGGCGCATCAGGCCATCAAGGCAACACCTTCATCGGCCTATTCGATGGCTAAAGCCGGCCTCCACAGCTTGACCCAGCACTTGGCGATGGAACTTGCCGGAAACGGAATCCGTGTCAACGCCGTAGCACCCGCGGTGGTCGAAACACCCATTTACGGCGCCTTCATCAAACCCGAAAAGATTCATGAGGAGCTTCAGAATTTCAACGATTTTCACCCCATTGGACGCATCGGCACTCCCCGAGATGTGGCTAGCGTGATTTTGTTCCTACTCTCCGATAAGGCCAGTTGGGTAACCGGTGCGATCTGGGATGTCGATGGAGGTGTGATGGCGGGCCGCAATTAATAATCGCCGTGGTTGTGTTTGAACCCTACCCAAGCGCAACGAATCTGATATGATTGAACGGACCCGGCTAAATGAAATCAAAGCATGGATGAGATGGTGACCGAATGAAGGCAATCCCTGTATGAATCGTGAGCACTGCTTTTGGCCTGCCGAGTGGCATCCGCAGAGCGCCGTTCAAATCAGTTGGCCCGATGAACAAACCGACTGGGTGAACCACCTGGACGAAGTCATAGAGTGCTACAAAAGAATCGTTCGAGAAATTACAGAGAGGCAGGTATTGATCGTTGTTTGTCGAAATTCAAAAAAAACGGAGCGGCAGATTGCAGACGCCTGCGGCAACAGTCGTCATATCAAATTCGTTGAAGCACCGCTAAACGACACCTGGGCTCGCGATTACGGCCCCATGATAGCCCTCTGTGGCGCACAACCTGTGGTATTGGATTTTAAGTTCAATGGATGGGGGCTCAAGTATCCTGCGAATTTTGATAATCAGATCACCGCAAGGATTTGCGCATCCGGGATACTTAACAACGCAATTGAATACCGGAATCATCTCAATTTCGTTCTCGAGGGTGGAAGCATTGAATCGGACGGACAAGGAACGGTGTTGACGACAGCCTCCTGTCGACTCTCGCCCAACAGAAACGGTGGTCATACAAAAAGTGAGATTGAGAGCTATTTAAAAAGGTACCTTCATGCCGATAGATTCCTGTGGCTGGAAAACGGTCAGCTTGCGGGAGACGACACCGACGGTCATATCGACACTCTGGCGAGGTTCTGCTCGCCCGATACCATCGTCTATGTCAAATGCGACGATCCCACAGATGAACATTATCATGGCCTAAAAAATATGGAACGAGAGCTCATGTCGTTTAAAACACGCAAAGGAGCGGCCTATAAACTGATTCCTCTGCCCATGGCCGATCCCGTGTTCGACGATCGAGGCAACAGGCTTCCTGCAACCTATGCTAATTTTCTTATCATAAATGGGGCAGTTCTTGTCCCTTTTTACGGGTCGGAGAAGGATGAGTTGGTCTCGAGAATACTCCAACCTTTATTTAAGGAAAGAAGCATCATCGGCATCGATTGCCGAGCTTTAATTAAAGAACACGGATCGCTGCATTGCATGGCCATGCAATATCCTCAAGGAGTCATCTAGTGGGAAATGCTGATATAAGGGTGGGACTCGTGCAACAGGCTAACGGCCCCAGTATGGATGCGAATGTAGAGAAGCTTCTAACAAACATCAAAAAGTGTGCTGCTGAAGGCGCGCAGATCGTCATTTTGCAGGAACTCCACAACAGTCTCTATTTTTGCCAGACAGAAGATACCTCCAATTTCGATCTGGCAGAGCCGATTCCGGGTCCTTCTACACACACGTTTTCCCAACTGGCAGCCGATCTGGGAATTGTTCTGGTTGCATCTCTTTTTGAAAAGAGGGCACCTGGAATTTACCATAATACGGCCGTTGTCATTGAAAGAGACGGAACCATAGCGGGCAAATACCGCAAAATGCATATCCCCGACGATCCGACTTATTATGAAAAATTCTACTTCACTCCGGGCGATCTGGGATTCGAACCGATTAGCACATCCATCGCCAAATTAGGGGTACTCATATGCTGGGATCAATGGTTTCCTGAAGCTGCCCGCTTAATGGCACTCAAAGGTACAGAGCTCCTCATCTACCCTACGGCCATAGGCTGGGAAGTTTCCGATCATGAGAGTGCCAAACAGAGGCAGCTCGATGCTTGGATTATTTCCCAAAGAGGTCACGCCATAGCCAACGGGTTGCCGGTCATTGCCGTTAACCGCACCGGACATGAACGCGATCCATCGGGGCAAACCGGCGGCATTCACTTCTGGGGAAACAGTTTTGTAGCGGGTCCGCAAGGTGAAATTATCTACCGGGCATCCGCCGACGAAGAGGTGCAAAAGGTCGTGGACATCAACTTGGACCATGTCGAAAAAGTCAGAAGGATTTGGCCTTTCTTCAGGGACAGGCGCATTGATGAGTATGAGGAACTGACCAGGCGATTCATAGATTGAGAAACAGCCAAACTGAATTGATGCTATTCGAGTACCGGCAAGTCCCCGGATGATCAAAGGTCAACAATACATTGGAACGGTTTAGACTATTCAAAAACGCGCATCTCGATCAGCGCACTACCTTTCGGGTGCCGGCTTGTGCCGCGTGGTTAGCGGAAGTGTGGGATAGTTCCGTGCTGCAGGAATTGTTAAGCATGCCGGAAGCAAAAGAGGGCCCGCTACTTCTGCTTGGCGACGGGAGCAATGTCCTGTTCACGCGCGATTACCAAGGGCTGATCATTCACCTTGCCACTCGTGGTATCGAGGTTTTAGCAAACGACGGAAACGAAGTAAGAATTCGTGCGGCAGCCGGTGAAAACTGGGACAAGTTCGTGCGCTGGTCTCTGGCATGCGGCTTCAGGGGTTTTGAAAATCTGATCTTAATTCCAGGAACCGTCGGGGCCGCTCCGATTCAAAATATCGGCGCCTACGGCATCGAGGTAAGCCAATTCGTGGAAGAGGTTGAGACCTTCGATCTAATTGACCATCGAGTAGTCAGGCTGGACAATGCGGCCTGCAATTTCGCCTACCGCGATTCGCTCTTCAAACGGCGGCCTCAACGCTACATTGTCACCTCGGTCGAATTTCGCTTGCCGCACCAGAGTCCTCTGCAAATGGACTATTCCGGCCTGCGGCAAGAACTTGCAATGATGGAAATCAGCCAACCAACGCCATTGGACCTCAGCATGGCCGTCGAGCGCCTTCGTCGGCGCAAGCTGCCGGACCCCGAAGTAATCGGCAATGCGGGCAGCTTCTTCAAAAACCCAATGGTGATGAGCGAACATCTTGAAATTCTGCAGCGTTCACATCCGGATCTGCCATATTATCCGCATGGTAACAGCACGTGCAAACTCTCGGCCGCCTGGCTCATTGAGACGTGTGGTTTCAAAGGAGCACGCGAAGGCGATGCCGGCATCTCAGAAACGCATGCTCTGGTTCTGGTCAATCACGGCACCGCCGATGGCGCACAAATCTGGGCACTCGCTGAGCGAATTCGCCAAACTGTGGCCGAGCGCTTCGGTGTGAATCTTGAGCCCGAGCCTCTGGTAATTTGATCCGAAAGACCTTTTCCCCTTTTATAACGCTAGGAGGCTGTCCGAGAACCCTCCTAAGCGTGGCCGTTGCCCTCTCGTTTTTTAGACGCTTTTTGGTTGTGCCTTTGCTGCGCCGACAGCACGCTTTTCCGCAAACGCAATGATTTGGGTGTGACTTCGACCATTTCGTCCTCTCGGATGAAATGGATTGCGCGCTCCAGGGTCATGGGAGTCACCGGCGTGATGATGACATTTTCATCCTTTCCGGCCGCCCTCATGTTGGTGAGCTTTTTTTCTTTGCATGGATTGACGTTTATATCAGTGTCACGATTGTGCTCACCAACGATCATACCTTCGTAAACAGGATCATTCGGAACGATGAACAGTTGCCCTCTGGGCTCAAGATTAAAGAGAGCGTATGCCACGGCTTGTCCTTGCCGATCGGAGACTATGGACCCGGTAAAACGGGTGGGAAAATCGCCGCGGTATTCCTCATAGCCGGCAAAATAGGAGTTCAGAATGCCCGTTCCCTTGGTGTCTGTGAGGAACTCGTCCCGGTAGCCGATCAAACCGCGAGACGGCACACTGAATTCAATACGAATTCTACCGGTCCCTTTGTTGACAAGATTGAGCATCTTGCCGCGCCGAACGGACAATTTCTCTGTCACTATCCCCAGGAAGCTCTCGTGACAATCGACGAAGAGGTGTTCAATGGGCTCGAGTCGGTCACCATTGGAAAACCTGTAGATGACCTCGGGCCGTCCAACGCAAAGCTCAAAACCTTCACGCCGCATCGTCTCGACAAGGATGGCCATCTGAAATTCACCACGGCCTTTCACGATAAAACTTTCTCTCTCTTCTGTTTCTTCCACGCGGATTGCCACATTTCGCAGAGTCTCTTTGAGCAGTCGCTCTCGGATTTTGCTGGACTGCACGAATCGGCCTTCTTTTCCTGCGAAAGGTGAATTATTAATGGTAAAGCTCATGGAGACGGTCGGTTCGTCTACCCGAATTCGTTTTAGGGGTTTAGGTGAATCCTTTGTGCAGATGGTGTCACCAATTTTTACCTCCTCTATACCTGATAACACAATGATGTCCCCCGGCTCAGCCCGGTCCACCTCTTTCAGGGTCATTCCTTCGTAAACCTGAAGCTTGGAAATCTTCAAAGGAATCTGCTCTTTTTGCTCATTCAGGCACACGAGGCTGTCGTTGCACTTGACCGTTCCGTTAATAACCTTTCCTATGGCCAGACGACCTAGATAGTCCGAGTACCCAAGATCCGCAACCAGCATCTGGAAAGGTTCTTTGGGATCATAGAAAGGCGGCGGAATTTGTTCCAAAATGGTGTCGAACAAAAGGAGCAACTCCTCACCCTTCTCTTCCAAGGTACGCTGGGCGATCCCTTCTCTTCCGACGGCATAAACAATGGCAAATTCAAGCTGCTCGTCATTGGCATCGAGATCAATAAAAAGATCATAGATCTCATCCAGGACTTCACCGGGCCGAGCATCCTTGCGATCGATCTTGTTTATCACGACGATAATTTTTAGCCCTGCGTCGAGAGCCTTTTTCAAAACAAAACGGGTTTGCGGCAAGGGCCCCTCAGATGCATCCACCAGCAGTAATGCACCATCGGCCATTGCCAAGGCACGTTCCACTTCACCACCAAAATCGGCGTGACCAGGAGTGTCAATGATGTTGATTTTGGTGTTTTTCCAAACCACTGAACAGTTTTTTGCTGCGATGGTGATTCCTCGCTCCCGTTCAAGATCCATGCTGTCCATGAGTCTATCATCGACCTCTTTGCCAACTCTGAACAGTCCGCTTTGCTTGAACATGGCATCCACCAAGGTCGTCTTACCATGATCCACGTGCGCTATGATTGCTATATTTCTTAAATTTCTATTTTCCACAATATTTGTCACTGACAGTATTCCCTTCTTGAATCCACGGATAAAAAATACGAAACGTAAAATGAACTTTTTATTTCGAACCGGTCAATACAGCATCCACTTTTTACCGCTACTGAAGCAAAATTAAGCTGGAGAGCTTTGTGGAAGTAAGATATTTCGAGTCACGCCAGGGCGTGACTCGAAATGACAATTTTCCGACAGCCTCCCAGCCTCAGGTCGAATACCGGTGTTGTCTGCAAAGATAGCGGGAAGAAATGCAAGCAGAAAAGCTTGTTTACAGAAGTCTTACCAGCTTGAGGACTTTTAAGGCGGGTAAAATCAGACTTGAAATGGTGGTCGTTGTTATCCTTCTTTTTCTGCGTACCTGGCCATAGTGAAGAGAAAATCCGCTAAGCGGTTGAGATACGCCTGCACTTCGGGGCGAATCGTGCTAGTTGCCTCTCTGAGAGCAACCACATTGCGCTCGGCTCTGCGGACAATGGTGCGCGATAGATCCAGCGCAGCGCTGCAGGTATTACAACCAGGATATACGAAACACCGCGGCAAAGGAACGTCGCGCTGCAGTTCTTCTATCCATTGTTCAAGCCTGCCTGTTTTTTCTTGTCCGATTAGATACTTATCATCCGCTGAACCTTCACAGGAGAGTTCTGCGCCTATTATGACCAGATCTTCTTGAACGGCGCCGATCATTTGCTGGATTTTCTCATTTCGGGTAAAAACTTTGGCAAGTCCGAGTGCAGAGCTGGCTTCATCGAGGGTTCCATAAGCCTCAGGCCGCAAACTCGCTTTGGAAACTCGTTCGCCTGTCAATAGGCTGGTCTCTCCCTGGTCCCCCCTTTTGGAAAATGTAAAAGCTCTCACTCCATGGCTCCTTCCTATTATATTTTAGTTAGGACTTGCCTTGTAATCCATTCTTGTATGAATATCAAGTTAGGCCAAGCACAAAACAAAACAGAGCCTCCCCAAAATCAACATACCATTTAGAAAGGAAAGCTCCACCTGCAAAGGCAAATGATTAGAACTCTATTCTTCCGCACAGGTATTCAATGAGTTTGACCTTTATATAGATTGTTAAAGGGTTTTCCTTCGTAGGCAATCCTAATTTCCGCGAGAAGTTCATTCGTTGCATGCTCGATGCGATTGATGTCGTCTTCGTCTACCTGATCGACTGTAACATGCTGAAGTGATTCCTTTAATCGTTCAAATTGTTGCACGATTTCCGGTTTGATTTTACCCTCCCCAAGGGATTTGTTCAAATCCAGCACTATATTGACGCAGCTTTCTATTCGCATGCGAAGATGCCCGGTGCTGTGCTTTTGGCGTAAACGTTTAAAAATCATCAATTCGGCTCTATAAGGATTACAATTGCCCCTTTTTCGTAAGCTCCTCCCAGAATATTCGATATGAATTCTCATGCACCTTCATAGCCTGACTCAATATAGTTCTCGCCTTGTCCAGGTCTCGAATGTTGAGAACCAAGTTTGCCCCTATTCTGAATGCCTGCAGTTGATCGAAAGTCGAAATGGTTTCATCGAGCACGCACAAAAAAAATCTCCTTCGCACATGTATCGGCAAAAGATTGATCTGTTGCAAAAGGAAATTCTCAGGGGGGGCAGCCATCTGAGAGGCACCATCCAGTACAACCAAATCATACGGGTTGTGGCGAAGCCTATTGATCGCCGCCTGTGGATTTGCAGCCTCAGATACATGGAAATCCAGTTCGCGCAAGGTTTCTGTTATTTTCTTTGAAAGCGCTTCCGGTGGTATGCATATTAGTGAACTCTTAAGCCCCTCCTCGACAATTTCCAAAGGAGGTATATCTTCCCCAAAGTCGTCTGTTTCAAATGAATTCGTTTGCTCCGGATCGGAACTCACTGTATTGGCGAGAAATACATTCTCCATATTCAATTCAATTGCAGTTCGGCACTTCGGGCAGGAGATCTTCAAGTCTTTCGTTTGCGGAATTTTCTCATCTGCTATTGTGAAAACCGCACGGCATCCAGGGCAACTGAATTTCACTGTAGACTCCACAGTCTGGCAAAGATTAGCGCTGACTCTCGAATCGTTTCATTTTTTAGAATACAAGGCCGCAGCCGCATTTGACAATGTAAAAATACAGGAATGTATTGTGGAATCCATAGCGGCACACACTGCGAGGCAGCTCAATCATAAGAGGGCGAAAACTACCATTATGGGTATGCCGCCGTGTTTGACATGCCAGTAGCGCGCCCTATCAAATTTCAAACGGGTTGCCCGCGTTCTGTCGGGCGCCATTATCACCACCTGCCACCCTTTATAAAACCGCCTCAAGTGAGCACCCAGACGCCCGTATAGATCTTCTTTTTGTTCCAGGCGTTTCCCGTACGGCGGGTTCAAGAAGAGCAACCCCGGTGCCAGATTCAACGTTTGCGGTTGGATGGAAAAGAAATCCGCTTGATGCCACAAAATGTCTCCACTGACTCCTGCCTGTTTGGCATTTTGCTTGGATACCGCTACTGCTCCCGGATCTTCTTCGATGGCAATAATGGGAACAGGAGATTTTGATAATGCGCTGTCGCTGGCTTTACGCAATAAATAACGCCAGGTCTTTTCTTGAAAAGCCGGCCATTCTTCAAACAGAAAGCTTCGCATGAAGCCAGGCGGTAGGCGTCTTGCCAGCAAAGATGCTTCGATCGGCACCGTACCTGATCCGCTCATCCCATCTATAATTGGACGATCCCCATGCCATCCGGCCTTCATCAAGATTGCCGCCGCTAAAGTTTCACGAAGCGGAGCACCGGCGTGCACAAGCCGATAACCTCTCTGATGGAGATGAGCACCGCTGGTATCTAAGCTGATTTCACAATGGTTACTGATTATTCGCACTATTATTCTTTGAACAACTTTAGACTGATAACTTGCCTCTTCATGCTGCAATTCACATTGAGCAGGCGGCACTAGCCGCACGTCCGTAAAACGCTTTTGTATTCCCTCCAGAACAGTTTTTTCGATCAGGCCTTCATGCTGAACCCTCGAACGTTTTACATGCACTTCAATTTGCGGTCTGATTTTGGAATTCAGCCACAATTCCCAGCGAAAAGTGCTCACTTTGTTAAAAAGCTGCTCAACCGCACCACTCCGAAAATAGTCAACACGGCACAAAATACGACTTGCAGTTCGAAGCCAGAGGTTGCAGAGATAACATGCAGTTAGTTTTTCCGAAAATTCTATCCCTGCGTCAGTTATGGAGAGTTCTTTAAAGCCGGCATCCCGCAGTTCTTTCTCACACAGATGAACAAATTCTGGTGGAGTGATTGCCGCAATGCGAAGTTCGGTAGCTAGCACGTGGCGCTTAATATGCCGCCCAAAAGCCTTGGTTTCCCTAACAGCAGCGGTTTGCATCAGTTCCTAGTTCTTTCTATTTCGAATTAAAACTCATCGCACTTTTCCAAAAAAACATCCTGGAGAGGCTCTTGCAGAAATCCTTAATTCCCCAGCAATTCTCATTTTGGCTAGGCGCTTGTCCGATAATTGGCCGAATGGTGTCTATTGTCTTTCCGGCAAGCTTTAAGCCGGAATCCAGGCCCGCACCAAAAAAGGATTTCCGTATCATGGATTCCGGCTTAAAGACCGCCGGAATGACGGCGTCGTGAATTCTCGGACAGGCTCCTAGGTTCATAGTACAGCAAAATGAGAATTGCTGTTAATTCCCTTAATCCAGGTAGATGAAGCCGATGGGGGGACTTCAAGAC
This sequence comes from uncultured delta proteobacterium, assembly GCA_963781715.1. Taxonomy (GTDB): domain Bacteria; phylum Desulfobacterota; class Syntrophobacteria; order Syntrophobacterales; family Syntrophobacteraceae; genus Desulfoferrobacter. The sequence goes on along the minus strand of CAWAGW010000009.1, from coordinate 389,851 downwards.
TGAATCCGGGGTGCACCCAAACAATGCCAAAAAGCTGCTGCAAGAGGGCCGCTAGTTTCGATCGTTTTATGAAAAACATTTTTAGCTTACTTGTCAAGACGTTATGATTTTGCGTGAATCGGTGCTTGACGAATAACTTCGGTCAGTCTTAATATTGGTCATCGCGATGGGGCTCAGCTACGTATAGTTATTGTGCTCTCCCTACTCCTGCTACATTGAATTCAAAATCAGATTTGCAATTCCCCATACATCCTGGAAGGGAGTACTATGTTTTGAAACACGATTGCATTCCTAAATTGAAAGATTTTAACCTACCGGAGCAATATCGGCCACGTCAATACTCAGCTATTTGGCACTCTCCTCTAACGGATTGGCGCGAAAGGCTCATTCAAACCATCCATCAAACATCTGCAAATCATACCGTTGATGTTTTTTTTCGAGGAGATGACATCGGTGCAGGAGGACGCGCATTCGAAGCTCTTTGTCAGCTTTTTCGCCGCCACAATGTTCCGCTTGGCATGAGCGTGGTTCCGGCGTGGCTAAGCACTATCCGCGAGCGCCAGCTCTTTGAATGTGCTCCTCTCGAAGAACCTCTTTGGGGTTGGCATCAACATGGTTGGCGACACGTAAACTGGCAACGCTCCGGCAAGAAATCAGAGTTTGGCGATCATCGACCCTTCGAAAAGCAGTGGCGCGACATTTGGCAAGGGCGTCAGAAGATGCTTAGCATTTTCGGAGAACAATTGCTGCCGGTTTTCACTCCTCCCTGGAACCGGCTATCCGGATGTACTCTTAAGATACTTCATCAACTGGATTTCAAAGCCGTCTCAATAACGAAACCGCTTCCCAAAAGTCAAAAGAATCCGATAGGATTAATTAATTTGAGGGTGCCGCTGGACCTTCACACTAGAAAAGCAAAGGACGGAGCTAAAGACTTTGAGGACCTACTGGCCGAGTTAACGACTTTATTGGGGCGCAAAGAGCCTGCGGGAATAGTGATTCATCATCAACGAATGACCGCTTTTGCCTATCAGTTCCTTGATGTCTTATTGGATTTACTAAAAAAAGCTGAGCATGTTAGCCTTCTGGGTTTTCAGGAGATCTTAGAAAAGGAAAATGAGTAGCAGACCTGTCCTGGTTTATGCTGATGCGAAAGGGAACATTTTCGACTTCCCGGAACTTGAGATGGCAGGGAGCAACGGGGGAAACTGGCATCGCCTAAGTCCCAAGGACTGGATACCTTTGCCGGAGGGGAGTGAGCTCTTTCTCCTCCCCAAGCGTCTTCCTGTTGGCTATCACCCCGGGAACAAAGTCTTCAAAGTCCTCACACAAGACCCATACGAGTCGACCAGTCAAGTGCAAGCGGTAGCAGCCTTCATGGCACCCGCTCACACTCAGATCTTCTCTGCTGCCTATCAGACATTGCCGGGAGCAAAAGTTCTGCCGCTGTTTGCTTACACGGCAGTGGGTTGGCACAATGATCGCTTTGTCGTAGCGGGTTATCGAGTAGACTCTGATGAGCGGCAGGACTTTCACCATTTTGACCTGCAAAAAATCGAAAAGAACGCTCGCAGGCGAATGGCGCAAGAACCCCGCAATAGGCTTATACAGCATCTTGGAAAATGTGCCCTCGCCTTTAGCTGCCCTGCTGCCAGAAACCTCTTTATGGATCGCTGGGAAGCTCCACTACCGACTTCACCCGTATGTAACGCAAGTTGCCTGGGCTGTATAAGCCAACAAGATCATCCGGACATATGCGCCACTCAAGACCGTATCGCTTTCGTACCGACTCCGGAGGAGATACTCGCAATCGCCGGCCCGCATCTGAAAAATGCCTCTAACGCGGTAGTCAGCTTCGGTCAGGGGTGTGAAGGAGAACCGCTCCTGCAGGCTAAAACATTACAACAATCCATTGTCCTGATGAGAGAAACGACGGAACGCGGCACCATCAACCTCAACTCGAATGCCAGCCTGCCCAATGCGGTGGAAATGCTTCGTATAGCCGGATTAGACAGCATGCGGGTGAGTCTGAATAGCTGCCAACCTCAATTTTATGAAGCTTATTACCAACCTAAAGGTTATACTTTTAACGACGTAATACAGTCGATTAAGATAATGAAAGCGATGGGAGGATTCGTTTCGATTAACTATTTTGTACTGCCGGGGTTTACGGATGACCAAACCGAATGGGACACTCTTCGGAGTTTGATCGATGAAACGAAGCTAGATCTTATTCAACTGCGAAACCTGAATATTGATCCGGAATGGTATTTAAGTCGACTCAACTTTCAGCCCCATGGCAAACAAATCGGTGTAAGGAAAATCATTGAAACATTGAAGACTGAATTCCCCCAGGTTCGTTTGGGATATTTTAATCCACCATTGAATGTGACGAGAGACTGAATTCATTCATTGGGACGTCAAATCCGTCATGTGTGCTGAATTCAACTGATTTTTGATTACTTTAAATTGGAAATTACAAAATGTGGCAAAAACTCACCCCTTCTGTGCAACGCCACTGGCTATGGCTTTTTTCCGGAATGCTGTGGTCCGTTGTCGGCATTGTGCTTTGCGTGATGGCGGCCCATTGGCTGTCGGATACGATCTGGCCGGAAAACATATTCGCATCAGCCATTGGATTCATTTTGGGTATTTGCATCTATCGTTTCGGTTTTTCCCGGATCGCAAGAAAGAATATCAACCGCATTTTCCAGCTGCCGAGCAAAGTCTGTTTATTTGCATTTCAAGCGTGGCGAAGCTATGTGCTCATTCTGGTGATGATGATCCTGGGCTTCACTCTCCGGCATTCTTCATTGCCTCGGGTTATTTTGAGCATCATATATATGACTATCGGTACGGCACTGACCTTTAGCAGCACACTCTACTACGAAAAATTCATGTAGGCGACTTCAGTGGGATACTATCTGACAAAAGTTGAAGTTTTCATCTTTTCAAACGAGCATTCTTATGTTCTGTGAAAACAGCCGGGTGTTCTTTTGCGTTGATTTTTCAACAGAGAGCTCGGTTGAACTCGGAACTAACTGAAGGTATTCTGGAAGGAGTGCACCAACTCATGGATTCAGAACTCATTTATCAGATCTTTGCCGGTAGCTCTGCCATTATATTTGTTTTCATGGCTGGTTTCTATCTGGGGTACCGCAAAAGCTCTCGAAAATATCAGGTACAGAGCGTCCACGACCGCGAAGAAATGCTAACCATTGAAAGAGCATTAAAGCAGTTTTGGGATCATGAAAAGCAAAGACTCGAAGAAGAAAAGGTTGAGTTGCAACGTCGCATTGATTTCCTTGAGGGAAGGCTTGCACAATACCGCAGAAAAGCTGCCGGCATTGGCATGATGGGATTGCGCAAGAGTAAACTGAGCGATATGTTCATATCTCTTCTAATCGAAAACGAAACGTTGGAAGAAAAACTCTTCCTGCAAAATCTAAAACTGAAGCAGGAAAGAGATGAATTCCTGGAAAATGACCTTAGGCACATTAGCTACAAAAGAATTCTGCTCTCTGAACTCATCAATCAGGGGGAAGTACGTCGTGAAATGGAACGCGTGATCAACGACAAGGGTAGATGGAAACGTTTAGAGATCAAGCAAAGGGAACTTGAACCACTATCATCCGAGCCGCTGGTCGAAGAAGGAGAGACCGCCTGAAGCAAGTTATATTGATGTTTGGCCTCGACGTTTATTCCGTGTTATTGACCTGCACCAAAATGTCCTAGACCGAGCAAATCTATCGAGAAAGCGAAGCGGTTATCTTCACCTTCCTTTTGGTAAGTCAAGCCTAACCCCCAGCAACCGTGTTGATATCTGACACCGTAAGCTTGCTTAAAAAGCTCTTCTTTATCGAATGAATAGTCATGATAAGTAGTCAAAAAGATATTTGATAGCACCTTGACCCCTGCTTCCATAATGACTTCGTCAACAACCGTATCCTTATAAAACTGGTAGCCGGCTCTCACATAGTAGCCCGTGCCGCTGTCTAGAGTAGCATACAAGTCATGTCTGTTGATGGCGCCTTCATCAGGAGAAAACTGAGTGTCATATGTCAACGTGAGGTATCGCCCCGGGAAAACATCCAGCAACAAGTTCACTGGAGAAAAACGTTTCTTTTCAAGTTCAGAACTATCCACTCCATCATCTTCTACGTCACTAACATTTAGATTATCAATGTTTAGGTTATCAACATTTAGATTTGAGAAGTTAGATTCGGATGTACTTGCCTCTCTGATGTTCAGCGTCTGAAAAATTTGAAGTCGCGCTAATTCCCGATAGCTTGACACCTGATTGCCCTGCGCATCAAGGTGAACCCCTTTGGCCATCAGGAAATTAGAAAACCCATAAGTGATTCCATGACGTTCTTCGATATCATCAAGGCCGTCGAATTGCGGCAAATCGTTTTGTTTGACTTTGGGCTGGTATTCATAGACGATCTCGGGACGAATTCCATGCTGCAAAGCAACATAATTCCACACCTTAAACGGGTAGACACGATTAAGACGACTGGTCAATTCCAATTTGACGTCCGGCAATGTCCTCTGTTGCCAAGTATCGCGTGAGTTTTCTTCCCAATTCACGGCATAGCTTGTCGATCGCAACCCTACCGAAGGTTCGACATCCAAATATGTCTTCCAATGCAAGGGATAGTTGACACGCGGATACACGTCCAAACGGTAACCTGTATCCCCTTCCTGACGCCAGTAGTCAATCCCTGATGTCGCAAGGCTATAGTACAAAGGTAAACCATCAATCCAGGCCGGGATGACATTAAATGATAACTCTGGAAGACGCTGCAGAGTGAACTGGTCGATAGACCGATCCAATTGATCCCAGTAAATTGCATCCATGAAAAGCAGCGAGGAATCGCCGCGTCGGTTCAGATAAAGAATATTTTCTCGAGCGAGGATCGTTTCATCGTTGAGCACTCCCCGGCCGGTCATTTTGCGGAATAAATCATCCGTGAAGGCATAAGAAGTCGAGCCGTTCTTGAACTCTTTGAGGTAATTTTTATCACTTACAATATCGAGATCCAGTTTGCCCTCAATGTCGTAAGGCAATTCGAGAGAATGCCGCGCACGAATCCAGTAGCGATCACTTTTGACATATGGATATCCATAGTCTGCCAAATGCTCCTTGCTTGCCTGATCGCGCAGATAGTTGCCAAGCCAGATTCCTTCTCCCCAGGTCTGATTGGCAATGCGATACTCCAAGCCGCTCATCCATCCGCGCTCCTGCATGTATCGCCCGTAGAATGTCATATCCATGTCCTGGCGAATCGCCCAGAAATAGGGAACCTCTGCCTGCAGACCGTTTAAACTTGAGCTTCCTGCCCAAGGGATCAAAAAGCCTGATTGTCTGTCTTTATCGACGGGAATGGCAATGATCGGTGTATACAAAAGCGGAATGTTGCGGGCCCAAAATGAAGTGTGCTTAGCCCAGGCGATCCCACCCGTATCCACCTTCATTTCTTTGTACCTGACTTTCCAATCTGGATTTTGGGGATCGCAGGTCGTAACAAATCCATCTTTAAGTTCGTACTGAGTCGGACCGGTTTTAGAGATCTCCTTCCCTCGCACGTAAAAATGATTTTCGGCAAAGTAGATCAAGCCTCCATCCACTTTGCCCGTCTCTTTTTCCAAGTTCCAAACAACATGCTCTCCCCTCAACCAGTCGTTATCATATTTCAAATAAACATTGCCTTTTAGATCAGCTGCATGATTGTCAGCATCCAGACGTGCCCAGGCTGCCTCTATTAATCTGTCCCCTGAAGTGATCCGAACATTTCCTTCCGCCTCATATACATGATTCTTTTTGTCGTAGCTGATGCGCTTCGCACTAATCTGCCAAGTTCCTTTGGTCTCGCTCACAAATGACTTTTGGTTCAAGCCGTTATTCATAAGGCTCTTTGATAGAACATCATCTGCTCGCAAGGCGATGAACAAGCACAAGACCCATAAAGCAAGGAAGAATTTGGCAACTATTCTAGGATGCACCGATAAACTCTTTTGAGGCATTTTCCCACAAACTCACATTCGGCTTTCAAGGTTCTCCCTGGAGTGAAACAAGAGTCCGTTCACCAAAAATCTCTTTAACTTCGCCGGCAAAATAAAGGGAGCCCGTAATGCAAATCAAGTCATCCGGTTCCGCATGAAGCTTGGCTTGTTCGATGGCGGAAGCCGGATCTGGAATAACGTATTGTTTTTGGATGTAAGGTCTAGCAAGGCGCCTAAGCGTCTCGGCCTTTGCAGCACGGACATATTTGGGTTGAGTAAAAATTACAGACTCCGCCAGCGGCAGTAATCTGCGGAAAATACCTCTTATGTCCTTGTCTCCCATGATTCCCAGCACAAGATGAAGCCGTTTATAAGAAAAAGACTGTTTCAGGGCTTCCCTTAATGATTCCGCACCAAGGGGATTATGTGCTCCATCCAACAAAATCAGTGGATTTTCCTGCAAAATTTCAAGCCTGGCCGGCCATAAAACACTGGTCAAGCCAGCTTTAATTGCTTTCGGGTTTAGAGACAGGTGCCTATTCATTTCCAGCACCTCAAGGGCGGCAAGTGCAACGGCTGCGTTATTGATCTGATGCACTCCTCTAAGACTGAGGCGCAACGAAGGCAGTTGCAGCCGTAAGCCCCGATAATGAAACGAGCCATTGGGACCGCGGCGCACTCTAAAATCGGTCTTCAGTAAGTAAAGCGGTACCTTATGCTGGAAGCATGTGGCCTTCAGTATTCCTTTGACCGACGGTTGGGCGGCACCTGTGACCACCGGAACCCCTCGTTTGATAATACCCGCCTTTTCCCGAGCAATGGCGCTCAGGGTATTCCCCAAGTACTCCTGATGATCCATGGAGATGTTCGTGACAATGCTCACCTTGGGACAAATGACATTAGTTGCATCAAGTCGCCCTCCCATACCCACTTCTATAACAGCCCAATCAACTTCTTCTTCTGCAAAGTACAAAAAACCCATTGCAGTGACCATCTCGAAGAAGGTTGGCGGTTCTCGACCGTTCAATGTCGTTCGAATCCTATTAAATACATCTAAGATGCGAGCCACCGGCACTTCTTCATCATTTATCCGAAATCGTTCTGTGAATCTCACCAAGTGGGGCGACGTGTATAGACCTACACGAAACCCATGCTCTCTTAGGATGCTTGAAAGCATAGCTGCGGCAGATCCTTTACCGTTGGTCCCAGCAATATGAATACAGCGTAATTTTTGATGAGGATTGCCCACTCGGTTCAGAATATTCTCTGTGCTGTTCAAACCGAACTTAATGCCGTGCTTCTGCAGCCCATACAGGTATTTAAGGGATTCTTGATAGCTGAGCAACAGTATACTCCATCAATTTTTATCGTTTTTTTGTACGGAGGATCGAGGCAAGCAGATGAAACTCCAGCAAGCGCGCCCCAAACGTAGAACTTGAAAAGTCAGCCTCGACCGAAGCCCATTCTTATTATCACACTTTGTTTCCATACAAAATGGGGAAAATCACTTCGGGCACTGACACGGATCGAGCCAGCGGGCTCGTCTGGTTGCTATTGTAGCACGAGGATTGTTAGAAATTACTAAGAAAATAAGCAAGTTAACAGATTGGGCTGCACACCGAGTCAGTCAGCGCAAGTCCTCCATTGAGGATTCGGCATAAGTCTCAAGAGATCGCTTTTCTTTAAGACGGATTATCACAGGAATTCCCAATTCTTGGGTCAATTCTGTGTTGAGATTTTGTATAATTTTCTCCATTTCCTTTATTTCATCCGAGAACAGCCGATCTTCCAAACCCAGCCACACCTCAATAAAATCACGATACTCCTGACGTTTAATAAGGATACGGAAAGACTTAGGGATATAGCCCAAAGCCCGTTCAAGCAGAAGCAATATTTGTTGGTGATGGACTTTCACCCCACGCACAACCATGAGCTTATCAGTGCGCCCCGGAATCCATTCTATTTTCTTAAGAGTTCTGCCGCAAGAACACGGATCAGCTATGAAGCGCACTCGGTCGCCAGTTCTGAACCTGATGAGGGGAAACGCCCGAGTCGTCAGTGTAGTGAGGACCAGTTCACCCTCTTCACCTTCAGCAACAATATCCCCCGACGCGGAATCGACTACCTCCGGGAAAAAATGATCTTCATTGATATGCAGTCCGCGACGATGCTCGCATTCAAATCCGATTGCCGGACCGGGAATTTCACTCAAACCGTAATGTACCCATGTTTCGACATGAAGTTGCTCTTCCAGTTGATTTCGAACGTCAGGGTCGGGTGCTCCACCCACTAGGATAAGAGTGCGTAGCGCTAATGCATTTGGATTGAGATTAAGGTGAAACAACAGATTCATCAAGTGTGAAGCGGCTGAAGAACTGGCGATGAGTACCGAGGTTTTGTAATCGTGCATGACCATCAGGTTCTTTTCGGACGGAAGGACGGTCAGCGGAATCACACTCGCTTCTATTGCTTCCGCACCATCCTTATAGTCTCGCCCCCAATTCGCCAAGCCGGGATCAAGCACAATCTGCAAAATATCGGAACTGGACACTCCAGCAGAGGTAAACGCCCGTGCTACCATCTCTCGCCAAACCTGCAGGTCCTGCCTGGTATAGCCGCTCACCATGGGCTTTAAAGTCGTTCCGGGAGCGGTATGAATACGAACCACATCCCGCAGCGGCACAGCAAATAGCCCATATGGATAATTTACGCTCAAAAACTCGCGCTCTGTGAACGGAATTCGGCTCAAATCGCTGAGAGCCTCAATCTGCGATGGATCTACTCGGTTGGACTCAAGCTGGTTGCGATAGAAAGGAACGTTTTTGAAAGCCCGATTGAGAGTACTTTGGAGACGTTCCAATTGTTGTTGAGCACGTTCTTCCAAATCCAGGCACTCTTCCCTGCTGTTCCAAATGGACATGGTCACGCCCTCCCGTCGTAAAATTCCCGATAATCCTTACCCAGATAAGCTCGTTTAACGTCCTGGTCGGCAAGTAAATCGGCAGACAATCCATCAAGAACTATTCGACCATTTTCCAAAACATAACCCCGGTCTGCAATTTGCAAGGCCGCCCTTGCATTCTGTTCCACCAGCAGTACTGTTATTCCTTGTTCTTTTAACTTTAACAGGATATCCAGAATGAGTCGTACCAGAAAAGGGGCGAGGCCCATTGAAGGTTCATCAAGTAAAAGAAGACGAGGTCGCGCCATAAGCGCTCTACCTATAGCAAGCATTTGCTGCTCGCCGCCGGAAAGCGTCCCTGCCGCCTGCCTGGACCGCTCACGCAGAACCGGAAACAACTCTAATACTTCCTCAAGATCATTACCGATATTCTCGTGATCGCGCTGACGGTACCTCAGGTAAGCACCGAGCTTTAAATTGTCGATTACGCTCATGGGCGGAAAAAGCAATCTTCCTTCGGGAACCAGAGAGATACCTTTTTTTACAATCTGCGGAGGCTTCAGTCCTTGCAGTGAATTTTTCTCAAATTGGATTTCCCCCTCCCAAGCGGGCAATAGGCCGCAGATGGTCTGTAAAAGGGTACTCTTGCCGGCTCCGTTGGCTCCGATAAGTGCAATCAGTTCCTGTTTCCGGACCGATAAGCTTACCCCATTGATGGCGCGGATTTTTCCATAGTAGCACTTGAGATTTCGAACACGCAGCATTTTCTTTACTCTCGCCCAAGATACGCATCGATGACCGCCTCGTCGGCTTGAATTTCTCTCGGCGTCCCTTCAGCCAATTTTTTGCCTTGGTTGAGGACTAAAATCCTATCCGAAATACTCATAGTAAGACTCATATCATGCTCCACCAAAACAAGCGTAACCCCTCTTTCACGGATTTGTTGCAAAAGTGTCGCAAGCTGTTCGGTCTCCACTGCATTGAGCCCGGACGCGGGTTCATCCAATAGTAGCAGGCGCGGCTCGGCTGCCAAGGCTCGGGCAATTTCGAGAAATCGTTGCCAGCCGAAAGGCAAATCCGAACTCCGATTCTGAGCTACACCTTCAAGCCCCACAAACTGCAACAGCTCCATAGCTCTCCGGTGTGCCTCTTTTTCTTCTTTTTTTACCCATGGCCAATGGCAGATGGCACCCCAAAACCCACATCGAGTTCTGACGTGCTGCCCCACCAGCACATTCTCGAGCACCGTCATACTGTCAAACAACTCGACATTCTGAAACGTCCTCGCAATACCTCGTCGGACAAGCTGGTATACTCTTTTGCCTCGGATCTCCTGCCGATCATAAAAGATGCCGCCCTCCTCGGGCGTATAAATCCCGGTAATTATATTGAAAAGAGTGGTTTTGCCGGCTCCGTTAGGCCCGATCACCGCGTAGATGTGACCGGACGTCACCTCGAAGGAGACGTTGTATAGGGCCTGTATGCCGCCAAAAGATTTGGAAACGGCCTCAACCTTGAGGAGAGGTTGTGGGACGTTTGTACTTGGCTCTAGAGCGTTCATATAAATCCAACAGTCCTCGGGTGAATCCCTGGGGAAGGAAAATCATCACCACCATCAAAATGAGTCCGTAAACGAGCATTTCGTAGTCCGAGAAAACATGCAGCCAGTCCGGAAGGAAAGTCAACAAGGATGCGCCCAGCAGTGAACCCCAAATACTGGCCATACCTCCTATCACAACCATCGTCACGATCCGTATTGAAACTATGAAATCAAAAGAATCCGGACTGATAAAAGTGACTAGATGAGCATATAGAAACCCCGCCAGCGAAGCAAACACCGCGCTCAAAACAAAAACCCAAACCTTAAGTCTGCTGGTATCCACACCCATCGCTGCCGCAGCACGTTCACTGTCATGAATGGCTCGCAATGCGCGACCCACTCTCGAATTCACAATGCGCTCGCATATCACAAAACAGACTACCACGGTTCCCCAAACCAGATAAAAATAACCGTTCCCCGTATCCAGAGTGAGTGAACCCAGAGAAAGTGATGGAATGCCGACTAAACCGGATGCACCCCCGGTGAGTGTCCTCCACTCACGAAACAGAACGTAGAAAATCATCCCAAATCCAAGGGTTCCCATCCCCAAGTAATAGCCTGTCAGCTTCAACATCGGCAGAGCAATCAGAAAAGCAACAACAGCCGTTAGCACCAGGGCCAGAAGAAGGCCCAACCACGGCGAGTAGTTCCAGTGGACCGTAACGACCGCACTGGTGTAGGCTCCAAGACCATAAAATGCCGCATGGCCGAGCGAGATTTGTCCCGCATATCCCATTAGCATATTGAGACCGAGAGCCAGGATCGTGTAAATACCTATAAAGGTCAGAAGTTGTAAATAGTACGGATTTGACACCCACCATCCAGTAACGGCAATAAACAAGGAAAAAAGGGCGTACTTCATATAGCTATTTCGATTCTCCAATCCCTGAATTATACTTGTTAGGTACCACGACGGTCTTCACTTAAGCTTTTCGTTTTTGCAGAGCACGCTGCGCGCACCGCTCACGACGTGTGAGCCCACAAGCGACGTGTAAGGCGAAAGCTGCTGCATGCGATGCGGTCTGGCGGGAAGAGAACGATTGTGGAACAAATCCGGCGCTCTTCAATGCAGAACTTTGGATTTTTAGAGTTTCATACTCAGAGCATTCATTTCAAAGTAAGAATTAAAAGCGCTGAACAGCTTTTACACCGAAAATGCCTGCAGGACGCACGTAAAGGATCAGGAGCAACAGTACAAAAGCGATAGCGTCCTTTAGACTCGATGACACAAAGCCCACCCCGAAAGCTTCCAAGATACCCAATACAAGCCCGCCCACTATAGATCCCCAAGAACTTCCAAGCCCGCCGAGCATGGCTGCACAAAATCCTTTTAATCCCAGCATTGTTCCCATGTCGTAGCTGCTCATTGTGATTGGAGCAATCAGGATTCCCCCTACACCACCCATTGCCGCACTTAAGGCAAAAGCAAGCATAACCATGCGCTCACTGGGAATGCCTAGCAGCGAAGCGGCTCTTTTACTGATGGCGCACGCTTGCATGGCCTTACCGGTTAAGGTCCGTTTGTAAAAAAATTGGAGGCCGATTACAATCAACAGGAGACTTCCCAATATCCATAAAGTCTGGGGCAATAAAGTCGCCCCGACCAGTTCAAAAGAAGAATGTCTGGAAAAAGAAGGAGCACTGTAAGCATCCTTTCCCCACTCAAGCATGCCCACACCTCTGAGCAGGATAGATGCCCCGACCGTGATTATGATCAGCACAATGGGATGTGGTTTCCGGACACTACGGATCGCCAATCTTTCCAACAGCAGTCCTACGATTGAAACCCCCCCAACGGAGCAGATAAAAGCAATGGGGAGAGGAAGCTGCAAACCGCGCCAAAAAGTGATCAGCCCCAAAGCTCCAAGCATGACAAACTCGCCCTGAGCAAAATTAATCAATCCCGTGGCGCTATACAGCATGCTGAACCCAAGTGCAATTATCGCGTAAATTGCACCATTCGTTATTCCGGAAAAAAAGTACTGAAGAAGTTCCTGCATGATTTTCGCGAGGCCGCAATCCGAGAAGAACCAAGGCAAAGGCGACCTTCGCCTGTGCCTTGGATTTTTTTGATTATTCGCCTAAGAGCTTCCATTTACCATTTTCAATCTCAACCATTACGAATGCGTCGGAACCCAACCCATTATGGTCTTCCGGTGTGAAATTGAACGTACCTGTTACTCCGGTATAACCACTTACCTTTTCTATTCCTTCCCGGATCTTCTCGCGATCCCCCCCACTGCCTTCCAAGGCTTTCGCCAGAATGTGCATGGCATCATAGGCGTAGCCGCCAAAACCGGAAACGGGCATATCATTAAGTTTTTCAAACTGACTTATATAATCGAGAAGCACTTGCTTCTGCGGGTCGCTATCCGGCAGCTGCTGGGCCACCAGTATTTTACCGGTAGGTATCAGGTTTCCGTTAGCCGCCTCTCCAGCCAGCTCGATAAATTTCGGAGAAGCAACGCCATGGCTTTGATACAGGGGAATATCCAAATTCATTTGTTTCACATTCTTCGCCACAACCGCCGGACCCGGATTGGTTCCCCAACAGACAATGGCATCCGGCTTAACAGAACGAATCTTGGTCAGCTGAGGAGTCATGTCAGTATCTTTGGCTCCAAATGTTTCTGACTGCACCACTTCAATTCCAAAATCCGGCGCCTGTTTGAGGAGTTGTTCTTTACCACTCTCCCCAAATGCGTTTTCCACACTCAGGATGCCCACTTTCTTGATATTTTTTGATTTCATATAGTTATAGACGGTTTTTACCGCCAGCACATCGCTTTGGGCCGTCTTGAAAACGTATGGTTTGACAGGCTCCGTTATCTTGATACCAGCAGCACAACTTATCAAAGGAATCTTGGCCTTTTCGAAAATTGGAACGATCGCGAGTGTCGTGGGAGTCAGACTCGGCCCGATTACGGCGAGAACGCCGTCCTTGCTGATCAGTTTATTCGCTGCCAGAACGGCCTTGGTAGGATCACCCTCGGAATCATAGATCACCGCCTCGAGTTTGTGTCCATCGATCCCTCCTTTTTTGTTGATGTCATCAACAACCATCTCAAGGCTTCTCTTTTCAGGATCTCCCAGGAAGGATGTGCGCCCGGTGATCGAAAAAATTCCCCCAATCTTGTAGGGTTCCTCGGACCAGCAAGTCGGCACCGAAATTCCCGAAACTATCAGTGCCAGGGCAACACATGCTGTCATCAAAACAGATCTCCCATACCTCATAATTTCCTCCTTTCCAATTGTCAGTAAGTTTTATTGCTACACGTACGGCCTCTCTCCCTCGCTATAAGTGATCAATTCCATAGAACTCTGTCTACGTGATGCACTCAGAGAAGCACCTTCACTTCCCAATAACTTCCTTGGTCGTCACCGTGGCCGCAAGGAAATCTTCGGGCATAAGCCACTGCCATGGTCAATCACGCCGGGCGCGATTGACTTCTGAGACCAGCGGCAGCAGACTCCCCCATATCCAATGTGAAATTCATATGGGAGATGAAACTAAATGGAATAGAGTTTTTCTGCTTCAATCACCGTGACGCCGTTGGCCTGTAACACTCTTACGGCTTCGTCGAGATTATCAAAGCGGAAAATAATTACAGCGTTACTGCCGCTTTGTTGTACGAAAGCATACATGTATTCGACATTGACATTGGCGCTAAAGAGGCTGTTTAGTATTTTGTGCAAACCGCCCGGTCGATCCTCTACTTCGACAGCCACCACATCCGTTTTACCCACAGTGAATCCGTTTTGCTTCAACGCTTCTTTGGCTTTGTTGTTGTCATCAACGATCAGGCGCAAAATACCAAAATCCGAAGTATCCGCCAGCGACAAAGCCCGTATGTTGACTTCCGCTTCAGACAAGATTCGGGTTACCTCAGCCAACCTGCCTGCCTTATTTTCAAGAAAGACCGAAATTTGCTCTACTCGCACTTTTGAGTCTCCTGTGTCGTTTTATAGTTTGCGATTATCGATAACTCTTTGGGCCTTACCTTCACTGCGGGCAATCGTCTTCGGTTCCACCAATTTCACCTTAGCAGATACCCCTAAAAATTCCTTGATATTCTTTGCAATTTTCTTTTCCAGATCCTGCAAGATTCTCACTTCGTCAGAGAATGCGTGCTCACCCACTTCCACCAGTACCGTTAGGCTATCCAAATTCCCCATCCGATCCACAATCAACTGATAATGCGGCTCAACTTCCTCTATTTCCATCAGTACGCTTTCGATTTGCGAGGGGAATACATTAACACCTCGGATGATAAGCATGTCATCCGTACGGCCGCTGATTCGGTTCATTCGCACGTGGGTTCGCCCGCAAACACAGGGTTCCGGATTCAGCGAGGAGATGTCCCTGGTACGATAGCGGATAACCGGAAATGCTTCCTTGGTAATGCTAGTAAATACGAGTTCGCCTGTTTCACCATACGGCAACGCTTCCCCAGTCTCAGGGTTAATTATCTCGGGGATGAAGTGATCCTCAAAAACGTGAAGACCTTTTTTGGCCTCCTGGCATTCAACCGATACACCGGGTCCCATCACTTCACTCAAACCATATATATCGACGGCACTGAGTTGAAGCTTGCGCTCAATTTCTTCACGCATTCTTTCAGACCATGGCTCAGCGCCAAATATCCCGGCCCTGAAACGAAGCTCCTTGAAATCAACTCCCGCCTCCTGCGCAACCTCTGCAAGATGAAGCGCATAGGAAGGCGTGCAGGTAAGAATGGTCGGGCCGAAATCTTTCATAATCAGAACTTGCCGACGGGTGTTTCCCCCGGAAATGGGTATGACCGAGGCTCCCAGACGTTCTGCCCCGTAATGAATTCCAAGACCTCCGGTAAACAGTCCATATCCGTAAGCATTATGTATTATATCGCCACGCGCCGCGCCTCCTGCCGAAAGCGCTCGGGCCATAAGCTCGGACCAGAAGGTAATGTCCCTCGCCGTATATCCGACCACAGTAGGCTGCCCGGTGGTTCCCGAGGAAGCATGGATGCGCACTACATTGTCCATCGGCACCGCAAACATTCCAAACGGATAATTGTCCCGCAGATCCTGCTTGCTAGTGAAGGGCAGTCGCTTTATGTCGCTGAGAGTCTTAATATCGGCCGGAGTTATTCCCGCTTCCTGAAACTTCCTCCGATAAAACGGAACCATCGCATAAACCCTCTCCAATACAGTTTGCAAGCGGCGGAACTGGATTGCCTCGAGGGCCTCCCGCGGCAGTGTTTCAAATTCGATATTATAGATCATCCTTACTCAATCCCCCTTTCATTCCAGTCTTATTCCACGCAAAAAAAAACCGTGGGCAGTTTAACCCACGGCTCTTAAAATAACATCGCCACGGGTTTCGCTGTTGAGTCTACCCGTGGTTTCCTTCAATATCAGGTGCGGTACCGACTACTTAGCACGCCCACAGGTAGACTTCCTAAAAAAGAAGCCCAAAAAATACTGAAAGCAGCTAAAGTAGAAAGACCTTCTGTCCATATTTCCCCTATAATAGAAATAGCGTGATTTTTGTTAGCCAAGTTGCGGCGTTCTGTCAAGGGAAAACATAAACGATTCCAAAAAACCACCTCATCCCAGCCGGATTGCCGAATCCTTGCCTAGCCTTGTGAATTCGGTTGTGCGGACCCCTTCTTTGAACCATTCGAAACAGGCGCCGTCTTCAGCTTCGCCATTTCCAGCTCTTGCTGAATTTGCTGAGTACTCGGATAACCACCGCTACTTTTCAAGGCATTCTCATACTGCTCGACCGCTTTTGTGTATTCTTTCTTGTCGGCATAGAGTCTTGCTAAATGCCAACTAATTTCCCGCTCCAATCCCTTTACACCCGCTTTGGACAGGTCCTTCCACTGGGTTATCGCATCATCGATTTTATTCATTTCCTCATAGGTCAAAGCCAAATGATAGCGAACCAGCGGTCGCAACGGATTCTCAGCTGACGTTTCGTTCAGCAGTGTATTAGCGACCTTAACCGAATCATCGTAGCGTTTCATCCAGAAATAGGCCTGAGCCAAATCCAGCTGTGCGTTCAAGGCAGGCTGTGTACCTTGATGCTGTTTGATGAAGTCCTGCAGTTTGGGTACCACTTTATCCCAATCCTTGTAGCCGGCAAAGTCGTTTGCAGGCCATCCCTGCACGATTTTGGAGTATTCGGCGCGAGCCCGCCTTTCGTTAGCCTGCCGGTAACTGCTGACTCCCCAAAAAATCCCCAGAAGCAAGAGAATCCCCGCGACTGCCGCTATAATCATGTAAGGATTTTCTCTGGCATAATCGGTTGCACGTTGGGACAAGCCTATGATTTCCTCAGTAGTTTCAAAACGTTTTTTTGATCCTTTGATCTTTTTGGCGCTCAAATAAGTACTCCTTTGAAACACATATCAAGCTCAACATCATTCCTTGTGAGCCGATCTAATGTCATCTTCTACTTTATTAATTTCAGCCTCACTCATCTGGTGAGTCAGACTGCACTCTTCGCTATCCAGAGCATCTATGTAACCTTCCTGAAACATCTTAACCCAAAAGGGGATGCTCTCTTCGTTGGCGTTCTTGACCCTAATGATGCCGGGGTCTTCTACATAAAGCTCTCCTTTGAAAATTTTTTTCAGATATCTCAGCGCTTCCCGACCGCTACCTCTCCTTTTCGGCCCCGTAACTTCCAGGTAATAAAGGGTGATCTCCTTCGCGCCGTTTTCGGAAAGAGACAGGCTCAACTGTCCACGAAACGCCCCTGGTTTCTCAAACTCCAGGGTTTCCATTGGACCGAAGCCTTTCAAAATCGTTAACAATTCCTTAACCGAAAGGTCACCATAGGCAGCGCTCCAAATGATGCCTTTCCATTCGATGTCCGCCAATTTTTCCAACCCCACTATGTCTTTTATGAAATTTGGTAGAGTGTGATTTTCTCGCCAGAGGCTTTTTGGGCACCGCAGTCGTCTTCAATTTGGCTCCCGCTTCCGTCACCGCACGACGCAAGTCCTCTTCCCAGGGGGGCACGCTCGAAAACACATCAGCCACTCCATGATTATGTTTGATTTTGAAGGAACTCAAAGGGGCATTCTTTCGAGAGCAATCCTTGCTCTCAAAGAAAACCACTCAGTAACGAGTCCCTTTGCCAATTACTATAGGATAGAGACCCAGTTGATCGATCTCAGGACAGAGCTCATACAATTTTGCCTTTAGACCATCCTTATCCTGACCGCTCATGTGGCTTCACCTCTTCGATTGGTGGCTGCCTGCAAATTAACGACTCAGAAAAACTTACTCAGTATGGTACCAAATCGATCCTTTATCCTGCAAAGCAGATTGGCGCAGAGCTTCAAATAACACGATCCCTACAGCCGAAGAGAGATTCAAACTTCTAACTCGAGTCCTATCAACCGGAATCTGCAGGACTTGTTCGTGCCCACTAGCCAGCATCTGGGCAGGTAGTCCGCGGGTTTCAGAACCAAACACAAGGCAATCGCCAGTTTGAAAAGAAAAATCAAAATACGATCGTTGGGCGTGGCTAGAAAAATAAACCCATCGGCTCTGTGGAAATTCCTCTCGCAAAGATTCTAAGCTTGGATGAACCGTTAAATCAACATACGGCCAATAATCCAGTCCTGCCCTCTTCAGGTGGCTGTCACTCAGCTGAAAACCAAGGGGTTCGACAAGATGAAGGGGGACATGGGTCGCTGCACATGTTCTGGCAATATTTCCTGTATTCTGAGGGATCTCAGGCTGGAATAGGATCACTCTAAAATTCGGCTGATGAAAATCAGACTCTGTCCTTACTTTATCGCAATTGCGCATCTGCTCATTATTTTTTACGAACGGCTCGGACAAAATGGTTGGCATATTTTTCTTCTACCAGATAGATATCGCCATAGTAAAAGTCGGCATAACAAGCGCGATGATGTTCTGCCGTTGTAGAACTCCAGCAATTCCTTTGATTTCCGAACTCGGATGCAATGTATAACCCGCTCCGACGGTCTTCTTCCGGAAGGATGAGTGTTTGCAATTCATCCTTTGAAGGATAGTGCCAATCACTATATCCGGAAAATTCTTTCTCATTAAGCTGATCCACATAAGCGAAACCATCTTTCCAAACCATACGATCTTCGGATGCTGCGCGCTGCCACATTAGGCCCGTTTCTTGGTCTAAGACGATGAGGTTTCCCTGCAACACGAAACGTTCGTTCATGACATCTCCTTCACTTCAAACGGCGATTACTGTAGGCTTGAACGGACTTAAAGGATCGGACGCCGGATTCTAGATGAACGAATTAACGTCCATATTGGAAGTTTTCAACGGCCACCACGTCCATTTCCGACAAGTTGACTTTTTTATCACAAAAGGCTTTCTAAACGAAAGCGAAAATGAATCGGGTTGTCAATTTATCTTCTCAGCTTTGATCTTGACGCGGTAAGGACCATAATTTACCATGCCGAATCTTTTTCGAGCGGGTCTGTATTTAGAAACCGGCGAGTTTTGCGAGCATATTTGTGAGGAGGGGAAATGCCTCTGTGTATTTGTAAAGATATTGACATCCATTATGAAATCAAAGGCGAGGGGCGGACGCTCTTGCTTGTCAGCGGCCTAAGCGGTGGAACCTGGTCGTGGTACAAGCAAGTCCCTTTTTTCGAAAAACACTTTCAGACCATTATCTTCGACAATCGAGGAGCGGGCCTCACCAGCATGCCCGCTGGCCCCTATTCCATTAAACAATTGGCAATCGATGCTGCGTGCCTGCTTGATCATCTCAAGGTGCACGAGATATTCCTGCTTGGCCTCTCAATGGGAGGGATGATCGCCCAAGAGTTAGCCCTACTGAAACCTGATCGAATTCAAGCCATGGTTCTGGGATGTACTCACTGTGGCAGCAGTCTCCGAGTGCCGCCATCCCAGCAAGTATTGGGAACTCTAATGAACAATGAAGGTCTGGATCAGGCGCAAATAATTGACAAGAACCTGCCTTTGTTTTTCAGCAACGACTGTAGAAAAAACCGCCCTCACGTGGTCGAGGCCTATCGCAAGGTACAAGTAGAGGCGCCACTGCAGCCGGGACACGCTTTTCACGCGCAGCTTCAGGCCATCGGCAACTTTGGTTGTTGTGAACGTC
The DNA here is from genome assembly GCA_963781715.1 of uncultured delta proteobacterium. Classification (GTDB taxonomy): domain Bacteria; phylum Desulfobacterota; class Syntrophobacteria; order Syntrophobacterales; family Syntrophobacteraceae; genus Desulfoferrobacter. The sequence continues at coordinate 370,224 of CAWAGW010000009.1, read as the reverse complement.
TGCCTCAGATACAAATTCCAACATTGATATTCACGGGCACCGAGGATGTCCTGGTTCCCCCCCAAAATGCCGACATACTTGCAGAGCGTATCTCAACTTCCAAATTGGTTAAATTTTCCGGTGCCGGCCACGCGATTCATGCGGAATGTGCGGACCAATTGAATCAGCTGAGCCTGAATTTTTTTAATCAGCAGATTTGAGGTCCTTGGGGAATTATCTGTTTTCTGCACCCTTGCATAATGGACCCCCTGGCAGGATTTTCGGGCCGACGCCGCGAAATGACTGAAAATCTCGAGTCCGATGCCTTCCTTCGACTGTGATCCAATAAAGCTGAATAGAGACACTGGCGCTTTAAACTCTCCGGCAGGTAAAAATGTAGCACGGGCTTTCTGAGAATCGCAGTTCGGGCGGAGATTCGGAGAACGAACCCTAAATTTTGCACCAGAGTTGTAAGATCAAACCCCCGAATTGAGCGAATTTTGGAATGCCCTCCGGCATGCACCGAAGCGATATTAAAAAGTTCCGCAAACAGCTCATTTCGAAAGATGCGTCTTGAGAAATTCAGAAATTTTTGCAGACAAGATCGCTTCGCTACCCCAATAAAAGTGATCGCAACGGGGAAAAATTTCGACATCTATCGATGTCTCAGCGACTGGTTGTTTGCCGATCCATTTTTGAATAGAAGCCAAGCTGCAGAAATCATCTCGATCACCTAGTGTAATGAGACACGGTCTTGAGGGCAACACCAAGTCCGTGAAGTCCAGAAAGTCCACCGGGGGTGACACGAGGATCATAGAAGCCGGTTGGAAGCTTGATCCGAGTGCCTTTAACGCAACCCATGCTCCAAAAGAATATGCTCCTACATGAAGCGCTTCAAAACCTTGCTGAAAAAGATATGAGGCGACCGCTCTAACGTCCTCGGCCTCCCCTTCTCCATCTGCATAGGACCCACTGCTGCGGCCTACTCCGCGAAAATTAAACCTTAATGTGCTCCAACTCCAACTTCGCAACACTCTCTGTACGGTTACTACCACTCCGTTATCCATATTGCCGCCATACAACGGATGAGGATGACATATAATTGCTGCTATTGCCGGATTCTCCCCTCTTTCGAGCAGACCTTCCAAAACGTTTTCACCGGTTTCTATCATCACATTGACTTCAGACATCTCTATCCTCTGGCATTTGATCAAAATTTGCATTAAATCTAATGGTAAAACAATAGCACTGGCAGGATGATTGTTCAATCCGACGCTAACAACCCAAGTTTTTTGCAGGATTTATTTATGAAGAGAAAATCATTTAAAACCGCGCTGGTACTGAGTGGGGGAGGTTCGAGAGCTTTAGCTCACTTGGGCATATTGGATGAAATCATCAAGCACAAAATTCAGGTGGATCTAGTTACGGGCACCAGTATGGGGGCCATTATCGGAGGCCTGTATGCCTATTATCAGGATTTATCCACGGTGTCCGAAAAATTGAGTGGCTTTCTACAGAGTGAACTATTCATCAAGACCCTCTCTCAGGCCACGGAGAATGAAGCCGAAGAAGAATCCGAAAACCTTATTAACCGGTTTTTGGCACTTTTCAGAAAAGGAATCTACTACACTCACTCCATTGTGCGCTGACGCTTGTCTCTGAAGAAGCCTATTTAGAGGTGATGAGTCAGCTAATTCCCGATGATCCTATTGAAGAACTGCCACTGCCCTTTGCTGCTGTAGCCTTGGACATTGTCAATGGCGAGGAAATAGTTTTGCGAAGCGGCAGCCTGCGCAAGGCAGTCTCCGCCAGTGTAGCCATACCGGGTATTCTGCCCGGCGTACAGTACGATGGGCGTTGTCTGGTTGACGGTGGATGGATTGATAACGTACCGGCTGCACCCGCCATTGCCATGGGAGCCCATCTGGTGATAAGCGTTGACGCATCCGCACAAATTGGCGAACTTGGTCCATTCCCCAACTCTGCTTTGGACACGCTTCACAGGTGCAATGATATCACCCGAATTCACTTAAGCCAGCAAACAAGGGCTTGCTCGGACGTTCAGCTTATTCCGGCCCTCGGGCATCTTTATTGGGGGGATTTTACCCGAACGGAAAACTGCATTAAGGCCGGTCACAGAGTAGTTCGGAAGAACATCGGCCGCATCAAAAGAAAGCGAATACTAAGGCGCATCCTGACATTTGATGGTTCGTTCCACCCGGCACGCAGACCCAGCTGGCGGCGGCCTTTGATATTTTATTAACATCAATCGTAGTTCCACCCTGCCAGTTTATAAAGCTCAAAGAAATGATGGACAGGTCCTCGACCTTTGCCGATGGCAAGTCCTTTTTCAATTGCGCCCGTTATGTATTCTTTCGCCAACTCTGCGGCTCTTTCAATAGTGAAGCCGCGTGCCAGCCCTGCAGCTATCGCGGAGGCAAAGGTGCAACCGGTGCCGTGAGTGTGAGGCGTATTATGGCGCACGTTGGTGAATTTTCTAAAGTTCTCTCCGTCATATAAAATGTCCATGGGGGTGCCTTCCAAATGCCCACCCTTGATGATCACATAGCGAGAGCCAAAGCCCTTAATAATCCGAGCCGCTTCTTTCATGCCCTCCGCCTCATCCACAGCAATTCCTGTCAGCGCCGATGCCTCATGCAGGTTCGGCGTGACCACCATTGCCAAAGGAAACAGTCGATTGATCATTGTATTGACGGCCTCTTCGCGGAGCAATCGATCTCCACTTTTGGCAATCATCACTGGATCCACCACCAAGTTCCGGATCTCGAATTTTTCTACGTCGGCAGCCACCCTTGAAATGATCGAGGCACTGGAAAGCATGCCGGTCTTCACTGCATCAACACCGATATCGGTAACCACGGATTGGATCTGCATAGAAATAAAATCCGGATCCAGCTCGACAACAGCCTGCACTCCCACAGTGTTTTGAGCCGTGAGTGCAGTGATAGCACTCATGCCGTATACACCCAGCGCGGCAAATGTCTTAAGATCGGCCTGTATGCCCGCCCCGCCACCGGAATCTGAGCCTGCAATAGTAAGCGCTCGAGGAATTCGCATGTTATCAATCCCTATTATTTTAATCTCTTATAGCACTGGATCTTGTTGCCAAAGCAACGCCCCCTTTTCTTTGTAGGACCACTCCCAATCGTTAGAAATCATTGCCCGGAATACACACCTCGAGTGTTAATCCCTTGAGGCTCACGACTGCGCAAAGTGATCCCAACCTTTTCGCTCGACTAAACTCGAGGATTTACTGCCATCAGGAAATACTACTTGAATGTCATCCTCGGCCGACGTTATTCTCCCGATTATCTGACAGGATGTTCCTGTCTCATTCAGAAGCAACATCCCAATTTCACGAACCTCATCAGGTGGAGCAGTAAACAACAGTTCATAATCTTCTCCGCCGGACAGGGCCCAATCTAATCCTTCGACTCCTGCTGCTGAGGCCACTTCTAGGCAAGCCGCACCGACCGGCACATCTTTAGCCCATATTTCGGCTCCTACCGCACTCGCCTTGCTAATATGCTCGAGATCGGCCAGCAAGCCATCACTGACGTCGACCATTGCGTTCACTTTGCCACAACGTCCCAACAACTGACCTTCCTTTAGTCGCGGCTGAGGTGTGAGATGTCTTTCAACGGCTTGTTTTTGAGCCTTTTCGGAAACCTTGATGCGAGGATCGCGAATCGCCTCGAAACCCGCTCTGGAATCTCCAAGCGTACCGGTCACAAGAATCAAGTCTCCATGCCTGGCACCATTCCGGTATACCAAGCATCGCGGCTCCGCTTTCCCCATAAGGAAAAGATCAACCAAGACCCCGTAATCATTCTTGCTTATATTACCTCCAACGATAGTTGCATCGGCAGCCTCAATTTGTTCATACATTCCCTGGTACAGTTCATCGACAAAACTGACATCCTTGCTTGGGGGCAGCGCAAGCGAAGCGAGAGCCCAAGCCGGATACCCCCCCATGGCTGCAATGTCACTAACATTGATGGCAACAATTTTTCGACCTAACTGATAAGGCGTGATTTTCTCGGGCAGGAAATGCACCCCTTCAATTTGGATATCACAGGTAGCGAGCAAGTATTCATGGCCACCAGTCCGCAAGACCGCCACATCATCACCGATTCCAAGAATTACATCAGGGGAGCCGGGAGGTAGAAAACGCGCTATTCTATCGATTAAACCAAACTCCCCGAGGTCACTTATCCGCATCAAACCCCCTCGCCCAACAATCAGCATAGGATAAAAATGGCTGTGGCGGGCATAAACTATTCTCTGTTTTTTGCCGCCTTAACTAGATTGTACAGCTCGCGGGCCGCCGAAAGTTGATCTTCTGCGGATAGGATCGCCGAAACTACACAAATGCCTTGAACGCCGCTGCGAACCACTTCGGCCACATTTGAATGATCGATGCCGCCGATGGCCACCACCGGTATGTGCGCCTGTGCCGACAATGTTCTGACTCCTTCGGGCCCAAGAGGAGTTTGATGGTCAAGTTTGGTCGGAGTGGCATAAACGGGCGCCAAAGAAAGATAATCCGCCTCTTCCTTCTCGGCTTTCATAATTTCTTCGGCATTGTGCACGGTGACCCCAATCAATTTGTCCTTTCCCAACAGTTTTCTGGCAATATCGACGGGCATATCGTCCTGACCGACATGCACTCCATCTGCTCCTACAGCAAGTGCTACATCCACCCGGTCGTTGACTAAAAAGCAAGCCCCCAGCTGGTGACAAACGTCACACAATTCCTTGGCAGTCTCCACCATCTTCCGAGTACCGGCCTCTTTGTCCCGATACTGCACAATTCCGGCACCACCCTTTATGGCTGCCTCTACCGTAAGCGGAAGAGAGCTCCTTTCCGACAAACGAGGATCTGTCACCAAATATAATGACCAATCGAACCCTTGAACTCTTATCATGAGGTTTACTCCTCGGGAAACGCTTTGGGCTGACCAATTCGTTCAGAGTATCCTTTGTCGATTTGCAGCCCTTCAATATCAGTGGTTTTCTCTCCTCTGGCCGCTTTGATTTGGTCAATACCCCGGCTGACCACAGCCCTTTTAGAAGCATATGCCAAGGCAGTCTCCTCAGTAATGATCCCCTGTTGATAGAGGTCAGCGATGTAATCGTCAAAAGTAACCCAACCATATGGCTTGGCTTGCTGGGTCATTTCATAAAAGGTCTTGCCCTCCGACTCACCGTTAATAATCGCCTCTCTGACTCGCAGATTCGTTCCCATGATTTCAAAAGCGGCCACACGACCCTTTCCTTTTGCTGTGGGGAGAAGCCTCTGCGATACAATCCAGCGGAGGCTGTCGGCCAAACGAATGCGTATCAAGCGTTCTTCTTCAAGCTCGAACATACCGATAATTCGATGAATAGTCTGACCGGCATCAACCGTGTGCAGAGTGCTCAGCACCAAATGGCCTGTTTCCGCTGCGCTCAGGGCAATTTCAACCGTTTCACGGTCTCTCATCTCCCCGACCAGAATCACTTTTGGCGCCTGCCTGAGAGCAGCTCGAAGTCCGTTGGCAAAAGTATCGTAATCGAGACCAAGCTCCCTTTGATTAAAAGTGGCTTTCAGAGGTTGGTGAACAAATTCCACAGGATCTTCCAAGGTCACCACATGAACCGCTTTTTCTCGATTGATGATATCGAGAACAGCAGCTAAAGTCGTGGACTTGCCGCTGCCGGTCGCACCCGTAACGAGCGCGATGCCATTTTTTTCCTGGGCCACTTTGTTTAGCACCGCAGGCAAATTCAAATCCTGCGATGTCGGAACTTTGGTCGGAAGCTGCCGCATAACGATTGAATAATTGCCGCGCTGAGAAAAAATGTTCACCCTGAAACGGGCTCTCCCTGGTAAATAATAGGAGAGGTCACAGGACCCCTGCGTCAGAAGATGTTGAATGTTGCGCCGATCCTTGCCGGCAAGGTTCAACATCATCATTTCTGTGTGAAATGGAGTGAGTTTATCTATGCCGAGATCCTCACAAACAGGCCTCAAAAGACCGTCGATCTCCGCTTGCAAGGGCTTACCCACAGTAAAATTAATGTCTGAAAGCCGAGGGTTTTCATCGAGCATGCGGCCAAGGATGAAGTCGAATTCTTTTCGTGTCACTGAGTTTTCCTCAATTAAGAAATTTAAAATTTCTTAAAAAATCTGGGCAAACACTACTGCATTCCCGGGGGAATGATCAAACTTCAGTGAAATCTGCAGGAGTCTCGGTCAAATAAGGCTTGAATTTTTCTTTGTCCACGCATTTCATGTAGGCCTCATTCGCATCAATTCGTCCCGCTTTAAGATGAGTCATGATGCCATCGTCAAGCGTTTGCATACCGTACTTCTTGCCGGTCTGGAGGGCGGACGGAAGCTGGTGAGTTTTTGCCTCGCGGATCATGGCTCGAACCCCGTGCGTGGCAACCATAATTTCCAGAACGGCGATGCGACCTTTGACGTCTATGCGCTTAAAAAGAGTCTGCGAAATGACTGCGCGCAGACCATCTGCCAGGGTCGAACGGATCTGTGGCTGCTCCCCGGTAGGGAACACTTCTATAATTCGATCAACGGTCTTGGCCGCACCCGTAGTGTGGAGAGTTGAAAATACGAGATGTCCGGTAGCAGCCGCTTCGATAGCCAAGCGTATGGTTTCCAGATCTCTCATTTCGCCCACCAGAATAATGTCAGGATCTTCGCGGAGAGACGCTCTCAAAGCAGTGCTAAAAGAATTAGTGTGCGTATTAACTTCCCGGTGATTTATCACACAGTTCTTGCTGGTATGCACAAATTCAATGGGATCTTCGATGGTAATGATATGATCTTTTCGCTTGCGGTTGCATTCATCGACGATGGCTGCAAGCGTTGTGGATTTACCGCTGCCGGTGGGCCCTGTAACCAGCACCAGGCCGCGCGGGAGCAACGCGAGTCTACTGATCACGGGTGGCAGCCCCAGTTCCTCAACGGTCATAATGTCGTTGGGGATTTCACGGAATACGGCCCCTATGCCGTTTTTTTGCATAAAATAATTGGCGCGATAGCGAGCCAATGCGGCGATCTCGTAGGAAAAGTCCAGATCCCCCGTTTCTTCAAAAACCTTGATCTTGTCTTCGGGGGTAATCTCATAGAGCATGGACCGCAATTCGTCATCGTCCAGTACCTTGAATTTGATCCTTTCCAAATCGCCCCGAATTCTAAGCACCGGTGCCTGCCCCGAAACGAGATGGAGGTCGGAGGCTTTTTGTTCATGCATCAGTTTGAAGAAGGCATCAATCCTAGCCATGGAACAACCCTTTCAGTTCAATTGCGTTACAAGAACAGCCAGCTCCTCAGTCTTTTGTCAAGTCGTGTGAGACCCAAGTCCTGAGCCATCTGCAGCACCTCAACGTATTCATTATGCGTGATTCGCCTGCCAATGTGAGGTTTTCCTATGGCATCGCCGCAGGGTCTATATTGATCCATTATATTGACGTAAGTATTCTTGCCCATCTCATTGGCAAGAAATTTTAGTACCGCATTTGTCCCCGCCAGCCCTTCGGGCATAACCAGATGCCGAACCAACAGACCGCAGGCGGCAATCCCCTTTGAATCCATCTGTAAATCTCCAACCTGGCGATGCATCTCACGGAAGGCCTTGCGTGCTCTTTCAGGGTAATCTGGAGTCCCGCACATCTGGTCTGCCACTTGCGAATCCCAAAACTTGAAATCCGGCATATAAATGTCCACAATCCCGTCCAACAATCTAAGAGCCGAAACCCGATCATACCCACCGCAATTGTACACCAAAGGTACCCTCAACCCTTTTTCAATAGCCTCGGGCAACGCTTCGAGAATCTGAGGAATCACATGAGATGGGGTAACGAAGTTGATATTGTGGCACCCCTTGTTTTGAAGATCGACCATTATATTGGCCAATTGTCCTGGCGTAACCGGAACGCCTTCACCGCCGTGGCTGATTTCGTAGTTCTGACAAAAGATGCACAGCAGATTGCAGTGCGAAAAAAATATGGTTCCTGAGCCATTGCTGCCGACCAAAGGTGATTCTTCACCAAAGTGCGGCCCAAAGCTGGCCACAACAGCCAGTCGCCCAGTTCGGCAAAAGCCCAGCTCTCCCTCTATTCGATTAACGCGACAAAATCTTGGGCATAACGTGCATTTGGCCATCCAACGAAGACTTCGCTCAACACTTCGTTGCAACCGGCCATTTTGGTATGTCTCAAGATACGCGGCCGGCATTGACCTCCTCCTTACGTGAGTTAAATCGGCGGGCTGATCCGGGCTGCTGCAAGATTGCAGGAACCAGTCGCGCATAAACTGACAGGGCTAAAGCCCTGCGCTGCAAACGCGAGAGCTAGATGCGCATTCCTTCTCAGACATCCTCCTTGGCCAGAATGACCACCTCGACCTCTCCTTCAAGGGCCTTTTTAAACTTTTGCGCATCCTCATCACTTCCAACGATGGCTCCGTAATGCATGGGAACGGCAGCCAGATTGGGCTTAATGGTTTTGGCAGCCTGTACAGCTTCCTCAGCAGTCATAACGTAGGTTCCGGAAACTGGTAAAAACGCTATGTCGGTCCGAATTTCTCGCATTTCCGGAATAAAGTCGGTGTCGCCTGCGTGAAAGTATCGGACACCATCAAGAGTCACAACAAAAGAAAGCATCCCCGCCTTCTTGGGATGAAAGTCTTTGTTGGTATTGTATGCAGGCCAAACTTCAATATTCACTCCTTTGACCTGCAAACGATCTCCCGGAGCGACTATTTTGACGTCTCCTTTAAGTTTTTTTGCGGAAGCTGCATCCGTAATGATCAGAGTGTCTGCTTTTTGAATTTTGCTCACGTCTTCTACCGAACAATGGTCAAAATGCTCATGACTGACGAAAATAAGATCGGCGGATCGAGTCGTGGATATTTGATAGGGATCGAAGTAAACCACCTGACTGCCTTCAATCCTTATACCGTCATGCCCAAGCCAGTGGACCTTGCTCATAATTTCTTCCGGAATCATCGTCGCCTCCTTTTTAAAAGGGAACACTTGCCGCTGGCATTCCAATTGGGTAACCTATCTCCGGATAACAACTTATAGTGAATACTGTCAAGTTCTGCATGGCAATCCGCGTGCGCTCTGAGTGAATCAGCATCTCACAAACCCAAGAAATTGCGGGAAGTATGCCTGTGATTCATAATTTTCTCAATATTTTGCTTACCAAAAGCTGGCGGGGAACCAGAGTCATTCATCATGCCGTTTTGCCGGACCGGGAAGGTGATTACGTCGACCTTCCACCACCCCCGCTGCCAAGCGCTCTCACTGCGGCCCTTGACAAGATGGGTATTTATCGCCTTTACAGTCATCAGGCCCAGGCGCTTGAACAGATTCGTGCAGGCAAAAACGTTGTGGTTGCCACCCCCACTGCCAGCGGAAAATCCCTTATTTACAATCTTGCGGTCACCGAAAGGCTCCTCGCCGACTCCGAGCAAAGATCTCTTTACCTGTTCCCGATCAAGGCCCTCAGTAGAGACCAGCTGGGAACCTTAGAAAGCTTTTTGGCTGCCCTAGAAGTTCAACATCAGCTAATTCCGGCTGTATATGATGGTGATACATCGCCTTATCAGCGCACGAAGATACGCCAACATCATCCCCATATTCTTCTGACTAATCCAGATATGCTGCATTATGCGCTACTTCCTTACCATAGTAAATGGGAAGGTTTCTGGAAGAAGCTGCGCTTTGTGGTTATCGATGAAATGCATACTTATCGAGGTATCTTTGGCAGCCATGTTGCTCAAATCTTTCGTCGTTTCAAAAGGATCTGCCGTTTTTATGGAAGCAATCCACAATTCATTTTACTTTCGGCTACCATCTCTAATCCGGAGGAATTGGCAAGACAACTGATCGGTTCTTCCGGCGATGACATAACCGTCATCCACGACCATGGTACTCCCCAAACGAAACGCCATTTTGTCTTTCTCCAACCCGAGGAAGCCCAAGGCAGCTACATCCCTGGTCTGGCTGCTCGATTATTGGTGCTGGCAGCAAAAGCCGGACTTAAAACCATCGCCTTCACTCAGTCCAGAAAACTGACCGAATTATTGCATTTAAGTTTAATCCGGACGGCTCCCGACCTGGCAAAGCGGGTGAGCTCCTACCGTGCAGGTTTTCTCCCGGAAGAAAGGCGAAACATCGAGCAAAAACTGGCAAATGGCTCGCTTTCCGCGGTTATTTCCACAAGCGCGCTGGAAATGGGAATCGACATCGGCGGGTTGGACCTGTGCATTTTGGTTGGGTATCCCGGGACTGTTATGAACACCTGGCAAAGAGGGGGCCGCGTCGGGCGGGGAGGGCAGGAATCGGCAATTGTTCTGCTTCCTCAATTAGACGCTCTGGATCAATATATAGTTCAACACCCGGATCAGTTTCTGCAAAGCCAATATGAATTGGCGGTCACCAACCCCTTCAATGAAGAAATCTTAAAAGCCCACCTGCCTTGCGCAGCCGCGGAGCTCCCGTTAGAAAGAAAAGAGGTAGAGCAAGAAAACGAATTTGTTACAAAAATTGTAGCAGACCTGACCAGGGCGGGGAAACTCCTGCAAACCGCAGAAGGTAATCGATGGCTGTCGAGGAGCCCGCGTCCGCACAGAGATGTTGATATCCGCTCCATTGGCAGTTCATTTGCGATCGTTAAAGCCACTGACCAAGGCAAAAAAATACCGTTGGGCAAGAGTGATGGAATTCGGGCTTTCAAAGAATGCCATCCTGGTGCCGTCTATCTGCATCGGGGTGTGCCTTATCAGGTTGAGAGCTTGGATCTGAAGAACCGGTTAATTGAAGTAACGGCAAAGCAGGTGCCATATTTGACAAGAGTCAAAAGCGAAAAAGAGACTGAGATTCTGGAAACGCTGGCGTCAAAGCCGGTGGCAAATTTTATCGTCCGCCTGGGCCGACTTCGCGTAACTGAAAAAATTACCGGGTATGAAAAAAGGCGATTTTTTACTCAGGAACTCCTGGGTTTCAATACACTCGATCTGCCTGAGCAGGTCTTCGAAACGATCGGAATGTGGCTTGAAATCGAACCTCTTATTGGCGAGCGTATACGACAGGACAAATTACATTTCATGGGCGGTATCCATGCAATTGAGCACGCGATGATAAGCATGTTTCCTTTGTTTGCCCTGTGCGACAGAAATGATATCGGTGGTATTGCCTCACCCCATCATCCACAGGTTGGAAAGAGTGCGATCTTTATTTACGATGGTTTCCCCGGCGGCATCGGTTTGACCACAAGAGGATATGAGATCGTGCTGCCTTTGCTTGAAAAAACACTTGAGTTGGTGTCATCCTGCTCTTGCTCAGAAGGCTGTCCGGCATGCATCCATTCACCCAAGTGCGGCGCGGGAAACAAACCCCTCGACAAACATGCGGCACTCTCCATTCTGAACTACCTCACCGGGAAATGGGATCTGGCGGAATCCCCACAGGTAATCATAAATCAGGAAGACGACCCAAATTTTATATCCCCGGCTATTTCCCAAGAGTCCACCCAATGCGGACCACGCATCGGTTTTTTTGATCTCGAAACACAACGTCTTGCCAACGAAGTGGGCGGTTGGCAGAACAAGCACCTGATGCGGGTCTCGGTCGCGGTTCTCTACGAAACACCAGCCGAAACTTTCAATGTCTATCTGGAAGAGGATGTGCCTCGACTCATAAAGCATTTGCAGGAGCTGGACCTCATCGTAGGATTTAATATCCTGGGATTCGACTACGAAGTGCTCAAGGCCTACACATCCGTCGATCTCAGCAAGCTCGCTACCTTCGACCTGCTGAAAGAAATCCATCAGCAACTTGGTTTCAGGCTCAGCCTGGATCACCTCGCAACACATTGCCTGGGCAGATGCAAATCCGGCGACGGGATTCAGGCCGTCCAGTGGCTGCGGGAAGGAAAATTGGACCTGGTAGTTGACTACTGCAAAGATGATGTCGTGCTAACAAGGGACCTCTTTTATCATGGACTGGAAAAAGGTTATTTATTGTACAAAAATAAACAAGACCAACTTCTAAGGATTCCAACCGAATGGAATCTAGAGGAAATTCTTTTGTTGAGGAAATAAGTACTCATTGTGTAGAGAATGTCAAATCAGCACAATAGTTTGAAATTAAAGATTATTCTAAGATTCATTTGGCTTTGATAAATGGTCGAATAGTTGCAAAATGATGTAAAATGAGGTAGTGTACCATTTTAGAAAGTGGTGCCTTGGGAAACCCATGACGTGAAGAGACTGGCATAGTTCCTGCCCACAATCGGTGGCGGCAGAATAACAGCGTACTGAAACAATAAAAGCCAAGGCCCTTTCTAATATCCGTTTACGATAAACAACCAGGTTCTTTCGAAGGGTTATTCTTCAACAAACGAGGAAACGGAAGGTGCATGGTCGAGGAAATAAAGATATCATCAACGAGTAGAAACGGCGCTTTACCTGAGGGCCGTCTAATATACCCGCGCTTGGCTGGTCAGGAAAAAGCCTGGTTTGCACTCTATGTCCAGGTTAACCACGAAAAAGAAGTGACCAAGCGTTTGAAGCAAAAATCGATTGACTGCTTTTTGCCTCTCATGGAGTCTTGGAGCAAACGCAAAGATCGTAGGAAGAAGATCAGTGTCCCTCTATTCCCTGGCTACGTTTTTATCAGTACGGTGCTCGACAACTACACGAACGTCAACATTTTAAAGACGCCCGGTGCACTGACCATTTTGAAAAATTCCGAAGGGCCTCTACCGATCCCCGACCATCAAATTGAAAGCATCCAAACGATCTTGGATTCGGATGTCAACTTGAGCCTCCATCGTTATCTGCAGGAAGGAGACTGGGTCAGGGTCATGCGCGGGCACTTAACCGGGTGCGTGGGCATTTTATTGCGGCAAAACCCCAAAAGGGGAAGATTGGTTGTCAGCATCGACATCATTCAAAAATCCGTTGCTGTAGAATTGGATATAGAGGACGTAGAGCTGCTGCCAGGATCTCCGAACTAATAAGCACAGGCAGCTATAATTTCAAATTTTGAATTAGCGACTGGAGATCCCTGGTTAAGTCATGAAGGCTTTTTTTTCAAAAAGAGTTCATTAAATACGGGAAGCTAGCGAGAAAAAAGGTGAACCTCAACCTCACTTCCCTGTTCCAAGCCTTCAACATGCTCCGGAACAATAACGAACCCGTCGGCTCTTGCCAATATTCCAATCATGGCCGATTTACCAAATATGGGAGACGCCCATACCTCCCCCTCTTCCCGGGAATTAATGACCGGCACATAATCGGTTCGACCCTGCACCGAAGGCAACTGGCGCTTCAGGGTAGCTCTAACCGGGGTACCGCCCAACTTGGAAATATCCGCTTGGCCTTCCAATCTCGCTAATGAGGCGAGGACAAAAGCTCTGTAGATCATCAGGGCCGAAACTGGCTGACCAGGCAGCCCCCAGAATATTTTCCTTCCTACTCGGGCAAGTATTGTCGGCTTACCGGGCCGAATAGCAACTCCATGCACCAGCAGTTCGGCATTTTCGAAGTGCTTAAGAATCCGTAAGGTATAATCCCTGGCGCCGACCGAACTGCCGCCTGATAGAAGCAGCATATCGTTTTCAACAAGTGCGGATTTTGCGGCTGTAACAAGTGCATCCAGATCATCAACGACCACTTGCTTAATTGTAATAGTAGCCCCGGCTTCCTCCAATTCTGCAGCTAAGGTGATGCTGTTTATGTCCCTCACTTTTCCGGGCGGAGGTTGATCACCCGTTATTGGTACAATCTCATCGCCCGTCGAAATGACCGCAACCCGCGGACGACAATGGACCTGCACTTTTGAAATTCCCAACGCAGCAAGTAAACCCATGTCCTGCGGGCGCAGCCGCCAACCGGCCGGAAATAGATTTTGGTGATTTTCTATGTCTTCTCCAACTCTTAATACATTATCTCCAGGTGCGACCGGCTTTATCACCTCGATGGTCTTTTCATCCAGATTGTAGGTGTACTCCACCATTACAACCGAGTCCGCATTGGCTGGGAGCATCCCGCCCGTAGGGACAGCAATGGCTTTTCCTGCTTCCAGACTTAGAGACACGGATTCGCCCATTGCGACCTCGCCTACAACCTCAAGCATTGCCGGCAGGCTTTCCGTTGCCCCAAACGTGTCTCTGGCCCGCACTGCGAAGCCATCCATTGTAGCCCGGTTGAAATGAGGCAGCGACTCCGGTGCTGCTACGGCAGAAGCAAGCACCCGCGCGTGCGAAGTTTCCAATGCAATCGACTCACTGGAAAGCGGTTCGATTTTTTTGATGATACTTAAAACTTCATCTGCAGTTTTTACTTTGAGGAACTGAGACATGATCTCCTTTCTCTCACATTTTACTACCTAAATTTGGCTCTTCTTAATCAGTGAAGCTAAAATGGTCGTTCCTGCGCAAGCAAATTCCCAAGAAAGCCGATTTACCCACTGGATACCAAGTCGAAGATGCCGCCGCGGCGATACTTCGTCGGCATCGTGGAGAGTTACCGACGGGATCGCCAAATTTGGGCGCTGTTAATTTCGCAGTGACACTGCGGCCCATCCAATAATCATCATATCCTACTGTAAGCATTAAAAAACTTCAAACAAACAGCGCATTGACGTCAAAATATGAATGTGTAAGTATAAACCAGTCATTGCGGTTTTTTGTCTGGCGGGTACGGTGGTAAACAAAATTGATCGCCATGCTAACCCGCCCCCCGGCTACCGCCATTTATCGACATTGAGAAGGAACTGAAACAATGCCAACAAAACCCAAAAAACTGGTTATCAAATCTAAGATCTGGATTGAAGATGAGGACAGCGATATGGTCTTCGGCTCGGGTCGTCTGCGCATTCTGACTGCCATCGAAGAACAAGGCTCAATTCTTGCGGCATCCAAAGAACTGCACATGAGTTATCGCGCAGTGTGGGGGAAAATTAAGGCCACCGAGGAACGGTTGGGGCAACCTTTGTTAAGCCGCCGAGTGGGGGGCGCCCAAGGGGGCGGCTCAGAACTTACCCCCTTGGGCAGAGCTCTCGTTGAACGCTTTCGCCAACTTCAGAAGTTGACTGAACAACAGGCGGACAGCATCTTTCAAGATCTATTCAGCAAAGAGGCTCTCTAGAACACCTTCTTGCATGTTTCACCCAGTTTGCCCAGGTTCTCGACCACGCTGATTCCCGCTTTGCGCATGGCTTCCATTTTTGCCTGAGCAGTGCCGCTGGAACCGCTGATGATAGCACCAGCGTGCCCCATACGACGACCCGGAGGAGCGGTCAGGCCTGCAATAAAACCAACTACCGGCTTGGTTAAATTCTTGGCAATGAACTCGGACGCTTCTTCCTCTGCCGATCCACCAATTTCACCAACCATAACCACAGCTTTGGTATCCGAATCCTTCTCAAAAGCGGTCAAACAGTCAATAAAATTCGTGCCGTTTACCGGGTCTCCACCAATGCCGATACAGGTACTTTGCCCTATACCCTGCCGGGTCAATTGATGGACTACTTCATAAGTTAAAGTCCCGGAGCGGGATACAACACCGACAGGTCCAGGTTTGTGTATAGGACCGGGCATGATCCCCACTTTACACTGCCCCGGGGTTATAATGCCCGGGCAATTAGGGCCGATAAGACGCGACGGTGAGCTTTTCAAATAAGTCTTAACCTTCATCATATCCAAAACGGGAATGCCTTCGGTGATGGCTACTATTAGAGGCACTCCAGCTTCAGCGGCTTCCAGAATGGCATCTGCGGCAAACGCAGGAGGTACAAATATCATGGCGCAGTTGGCCTTTGTTTCGCGCACAGCGTTTTCTACCGTGTTAAAAACCGGAATGCCTTCCACACTCTGCCCGCCCTTGCCGGGAGTGACTCCTGCCACCACTTTGGTTCCATACGAAAGGCATTGTAACGCATGGAACTGACCCTCGCGGCCGGTGATTCCTTGAACCAATAAACGAGTATTTTGATCCACCCAAATGCTCATGTAATTCCCCCTTTAACCTTTAGCGATTGTCGCGACCTTTTGGGCGGCATCGGTCAGATCTGACGCTACAGTTAAGTTCATTCCGGATGCTTCAAGAATTTGCCGGCCTTTTTCCACATTGGTCCCTTCCATACGAATGACAACCGGCACCCGCACATCGACTTTCTTGGCAGCTTCCACAACACCCTGGGCAAGTATATCGCAGCGGAGTATTCCTCCGAAGATGTTGATGAACACTCCCTTGACAGTTGGGTCACTTAGGATGATACGAAAGCCGTTCTCAACCATTTCCTCACTGGCGCCACCGCCGACATCGAGGAAATTGGCTGGGTCCGCACCGGCCAACTTGATGATATCCATGGTAGCCATGGCCAATCCCGCGCCATTCACCATGTTTCCGATGTTCCCATCCATTTTGATGTAGTTGAGGTTGTATTTGGAAGCTTCGACTTCGGAAGGATCCTCCTCATCCAGATCGCGATAGCTCAGAATGTCTTTGTGCCGGAAAAGAGCATTGTCATCAAAATTGACTTTGGCATCCAGGGCCAGAATATTTCTGTCCTTGGTTATGATTAATGGATTGATTTCAACCATGGAACAGTCATAGTCGCCGAAAAGCTTGTAAAGCTTTGTCACCATAGGCACAAAGAGCTTGACCAGATCAGGCTCGAGGTTCAAACCATAGGCTAGTTTGCGCGCATGAAAAGCTTCAAGTCCCAGCAGTGGATCGACTTGAACTTTGATTATTTTCTCGGGTGTGCTTGCCGCAACCTCTTCGATATCCATGCCGCCGGCTTCACTAACCATTATGGTTACTTTGGCAGTGGACCGATCCGGAAGCATACCCAAATACAGCTCTTTTTCTATCTCCAATCCTTCTTCCACCAGGACCTTTCGTACGAGCCTTCCTTCCGGTCCAGTCTGGTGGGTGACCAAAGTCATGCCAAGGATCGCCCCTGCCACTTCTTCTGCCTCGGAAGAAGTCTTTGCCAGCTTGACGCCTCCACCCTTACCGCGCCCGCCGGCATGAATTTGAGCTTTAATCACTACCGGGTACGTTCCCAACTCTGCTGCCGCGGATTTGGCTTCCTCAACATTGAAGGCCACCCTTCCACGAGGAATAGGGACTCCGTATTTTTGAAAAAGCTCTTTCGCCTGGTACTCGTGAATTTTCATTTTTCTCCTCGCTCGCCTTATCAATTGATTTCTGTAGGAATTAGACTTGCCGCTGAGAACACTCATGTAAAAAATGGCTTTTTCAAGATCTTATTACACCTAAATGAAAAATCTCACAATGTCAAATGTTGTTTAGCGAGCAAAAGATTATATGTTGATGAGAGCGGCGGGCGGTGCATTTGCGCCCACCATGTAGCCTTAAGCTACCGTAAGAATATGTATTTTGAGGGACTCATTGTTGTCAACTCCATTGCCTTCACCCGATGTAGTATGGAAGTTGCTCCCTGTTCAGGTTGGTGCTATAAGATGGGAGGTGGAACCCGGTACTCCACCACCTCGGATTTACCGTACCCGCCTAGTGCTGGCGCTCATTATTCGGCAAGAAATGTTGCAGATTTTGATTCAAAATTTGCGGCACTAAAATATTGTATTACACTGCTTAGCAGGCTTTACGCCGAGCCGATATGTGTCTTGATAAACATTGGAGCCATGATGAAATATGAACCGGTTATTGGCCTGGAAGTACACGCTCAACTGCTGACTCGAAGCAAAATATTCTGTAGTTGCTCTACCACCTTCGGAGCGCTGCCTAACACCCATACCTGCCCGGTTTGTCTTGGCATGCCCGGGTCCTTGCCGGTCTTGAACCAAAAAGTAGTAGAATTCACCATGAAGATGGCCCTGGCGACTCACTGCCGAATTGCACCGGCTAGCCAATTTGCACGGAAGAACTACTTCTATCCCGACCTTCCAAAGGGTTATCAAATTTCCCAATATGAACTCCCTCTCGCCGAAAACGGATGGATAGAAATAGAAACGAAAAAGGGTCTGGAAAAGATCAGAATACACCGAATTCACATGGAAGAGGATGCGGGCAAGCTCATTCATGACGATTTTCAACCCGTAAGCCACGTAGATTTCAACCGAACTGGCGTGCCCCTTATCGAGATTGTCAGCGAGCCGGATTTGCAATCACCTGAAGACGCTGCTTCTTATCTCAGGATGCTCAGGGAAATCTTACGCTATCTGGAAATCTGCGACGGCAACATGGAGGAAGGAAGCTTGCGCTGTGACGCCAACATTTCTCTTCGACCGATCGGCACAGAAAAGCTCGGGGTCAAGACTGAACTCAAGAACATGAATTCATTCCGCAACGTGCAACGGGCATTGGACTTTGAAATAAGACGGCAGACAGCTTTGCTGGAAAACGGCGAATCGGTCATTCAGGAAACGCGGTTGTGGGACGTAAATCGAAACACCACGGCCAGTATGCGAGGGAAAGAGGAAGCGCACGATTACCGCTATTTTCCAGACCCAGATTTGGTTCGCTATAGTCATTGATGAGCAGTGGATTGAAAGAGTGAGCGCATCTCTTCCAGAGTTGCCCGAGGCTAAGAGGCAAAGGTTCTTGCGTGATTACGAACTGCCCTCATACGATGCGCAGGTACTCACTTCTTCAAAGGCACTGGCGGACTACTTTGAGGCCGTATTGCAACGATTTAATCAACCCAAAGTTGTCAGCAACTGGATTATGTCCGAGTTGTTAAGGGAACTGAAAAAGGATGAAAAAGACATAGAAGGCTGCAAGGTAGCCCCACAACAATTGGGGGAATTGCTTGAATTGATCGACAGCGACATGATCAGCGGTAAGATCGCAAAATCCGTATTTCAAGAGATGTATGTGACGGGCAAGAATGCCTCCGGGATTGTAGAAGAAAAGGGCCTCAAACAGGTTAAAGACGAGGGGGCTATCGAGTCGGTGATTGATGAGGTACTCGCTGAAAATGCGCAAGAAGTAGAACTTTACAGAGGTGGCAGAGAAAAACTGTTCGGCTTTTTTGTCGGGCAGGTCATGAAAAAAACAAAAGGAAAAGCAAATCCTAAGCTGGTAAACGAAATCCTTCGCAAGAAACTCTGACAAAAACTAGGAGGCAAGCAACCCATGTCGGAACAATATTTACCTCCCATCTATTGGGAGGGAGAAGAAGTGGCTATGATCGATCAAAGGGTACTTCCCAAACACGAGAAGATACTCAAGTTCACCACTCCTCAGCAAATAATCAAGGCAATAAAGAACATGACCATTCGAGGCGCGCCGGCCGTCGGGGTGGCAGGCGCTATGGCCCTGGCGGTGGGAGCGCGCCGTATCGAAGCAAGCGATGCAAAAATCTTCAAGAGAAAATTCGAGCAGCTTTGTCAGCAGGTCAAGAAAGCACGCCCCACCGGCAATAATTTGAGTTGGGCTGTTGAGAGGATTTATTCCGTGGTGGTAGAGAATCCACGATCCAAAGTTTCAGAGCTACAGCAACTGATAAGGCAGAAAGCGGATGAGATCCTCGCGGAGGATATAGCAGGCAACAAGTCGATCGGGGCTTGGGGAAAAAGCATCATCCCAGCTGGCGCAAGAATCCTCACATATTGCAACGCCGGAGCCCTGGCCACCGCAGACTATGGTACAGCATTGGGGGTTATTCGCGCAGCACATGCTGCAGACCCTTCCATTCAGGTCTTGGCATGTGAAACACGTCCTTTCCTTCAAGGCAGTCGGCTCACTGCCTATGAGTTAATGCGCAGTAACATACCAGTGACAGTGCTCACAGACAATGCCGTGGGAAGCATCATGCAGCAACAAAGAGTTGATGTGGTGGTCGTTGGGGCCGACCGCATAGCCGCCAATGGAGATACGGCCAATAAGATCGGCACCTACACTGTCGCAGTCCTGGCTAACACTCACAATATTCCGTTCTATGTGGCAGCTCCACGTTCTACCATTGACCCGAGTATCGCCGACGGAAGTGGCATCCCCATTGAAGAGAGGAGTCCCTCCGAAGTTACGCATATAGGCGGACGAAATGTGGCACCCAAAGGAATTCCAGCACTAAATCCCGCCTTCGATGTAACTCCAAGTAAATACCTTACTGGAATTATTACAGAAGTTGGAATTCTAAGAAGGCCTTATAGAAGAGCAATTCGTAAGGCATTGGAAACTTAATCTTACCTGCGGAGGAGATCTGAAGCAGCAACAATTTACTCTTTCGGAGAAGCGGCCCAGTTATTCATGTTTCAGGGTAACCGTCAGGTCATGGCGTCAGGGGGCGATCCCGACACTTGACTGGCTGTCGTCGAACACGGCTTCGAGCAAATCTCGCAAGGATCTTACCCCGACACATTCTACGTTCAGTTCTTGCGAGAGACGGTCGGCATTGCTTTTTGGAATCAGATGCCTGGAAAAACCGAGTTTTTGGGCCTCACCCACTCTTGCGGCTGCGTGTCCAACCCCTCTCACTTCTCCTGCCAATCCAACTTCACCCCAAACCACATAATCGGCAGGTACAGCGCGATCCAGATAGGTGCTCATCAAAGCAGTAATCAGTGCCAGGTCGGCAGCCGGTTCCGAAAGACGAACTCCACCTGCCACGTTTACAAAAACATCTTGTTGGGCAAAGTTGAAACCCGCTTTCTTTTCCAAGACAGCCAACAAAAGAGACAACCGGTTGCTATCCACTCCCATAGAAGTTCGACGCGGCTGCATCCAACCGGTAGCCGACACAAGAGCCTGTAGTTCCACCAGCAGCGGTCGAGTACCCTCCATTGAACAAACCACCACCGAACCGGACACACCGGTTGGCCTCTCCGACAGCAGCAGCTGCGAAGGATTTGGAACTTCTTCCATACCGGTTTCCTTCATTTCGAACACTCCTATCTCATTGCAGGACCCATAGCGGTTCTTTATGGCACGCAAAACACGAAAAGTATGTGTTCGATCCCCTTCCAAATAGAGCACAGTGTCCACCAGGTGCTCAAGCGCCCGCGGACCTGCAATAGAACCCTCCTTAGTGACGTGACCGACAAGAAAAATGCTGATGTTCTTATCTTTCGCCACTCTCATCAACTTTGACGCACATTCTCTGACCTGACTTATAGATCCCGGGGACACATCGAGCGCACTGGAGTAGATAGTTTGGATAGAATCGATTGCCAGGATTGCCGGAGGGTTATGCAGAATGACGTCGATTATGTTTTCCAGCTGAGTTTCTGCATATATGAACAGGTTGGCAACCTCGGCTTTTAGCCGGGCAGCTCTCATCTTCAATTGTTGCGGGCTCTCCTCGCCTGAAACGTAAAGAATCTGTTCCTGTTGAGCAATGCGTGCCAAACTCTGCAAGAGCAATGTAGACTTGCCGATACCGGGATCCCCGGCCAACAGCACGAGAGTCCCCGGAATCAATCCGCCTCCTAAAACCCTATCCCATTCTTTGACACCGGTCATAATGCGATTTTCTTTCAACTCCGGAACTTCAGACAAAGACATGGGACGAGTCTGGCATCGCGAGAGACTGGCTGATCTGTGGTTAGCCTTGTGGGAGGCCTCTTCCAGAAGGCCGTGCCAATGCTGACAATCAGGACAACGCCCCATCCATTTAGGGCTCACATAGCCACATTGTTGACAACGATAAACACTTTTTCGATCGTTCATACAGGCTCACCCAAGCTAGAAACTCATCGTTATTTATCGGCTCACCGATGAGAGGGGGTCAGGAAGACGTTCTTTCAGATGGCATTTTTTTGAAATTTAACCTGCCTGGCAGGCACCCAGCAAGAGACTTATATTAACTACTAACGCAACCGATTCATAGCTTTAAGTCGATTATTGTTAGATTGACAAAGACCTTATCTTTAGTTTATATGACATAACCAGTCGTTCTCTTAAAGCATAGAATCAGGATACAGTAGGTTCTTTTACGTTCTCACTTGCGCTGAATGAGAGGAGCATTTGTAATGGCAGGAGCAAATATTGTAGAAATTAGCGATGGCACTTTCGAACAGGAAGTATTGCAGTCCGATGTGCCTGTGTTAGTAGATTTTTGGGCACCGTGGTGCGGGCCGTGCCGTGCTATCGCCCCGGTCATTGAAGAGCTGGATACCGAATATGCCGGTAAGGTAAAGATGGCTAAATGCAACGTGGATGATAACCCAAAGACGCCATCCCGCTACGGCATCCGTGCCATTCCAACACTTATTATTTTTAAGGGAGGCAACGTAAGCGAGCAAATAACCGGAGCAGTGGCGAAATCCCAAATAGCTGCAGCCATCGATAAAGTTGTCAGTTAAGATCTTTGATTTTTCGGGAATACCCTTAACGGGTCGCCACAAAGACACCAAGGCAGAATCACCTTATCTCGTCCGAGAGTATATTTTCAATCAAGCTCATGACTGACCTTTATGATATTGTGATTATCGGAGGCGGACCGGCTGGGCTTGCAGCCGGTTTCTACGTTGCTCTAGTTCGCCCAAAGAAGTTTTGCTTGAAAAGCTGGAATCCAGCGGCGGATTAAAAGGTTGCTATAGGAAGAAGCACGAAGGAGCAATGGCAGCTTCCAACGTTGCTGGTTGCGTCGAAAATCACTTTCATTGACATTGTCTCCTTGAAAGGCTATCAAGGGCTCGATCAAACTCAAACTCCGAATTTTAAAATTCAAACGCTAAATGTTAAAGTCGAACAAATAAATTCTCACTGCAGGAGTCGAAAGTTTGGGACTATGAGTTTATACTTGCAAAGATTTTTTGCAAATGTGTTTGACCGCGGAATGGAAAGAAGGCATGATATCGAAGTCGGACATGTTAAGTTCACATAGGAAGAAGGAGGGCTGGCTTAGCGACTTTCAGCGTGCTCCAATTACAGGATTTTAAATGTTGGTTTGTTTGAAGAACTTCAAGAACTTGAAGAAGATCCTTCAATTTATATATTGCATACTCCTTGTTTGCATCCTCGTTGGGACTTCCGGCTGTAACTCTTATCTCGTGAATTTCTATTTTGGTGATTTGTTTGGTGGCGGAGGCTCAGAAACCGAAAAGAATGCACAGCAATTGGCCTTTGATGGCATGCAGAAGATGAAAGATAAGGACTACGGAGATGCAGTAAAGGATTTTCAGCAGTTAAAGGAACGTTATCCATACAGCAAATATGCAATTTTGGCAGACCTCAAACTGGGAGATGCATACTATTTCGACAAAAAATACACAGACGCCGCAATCGCCTATGAGGAGTTTGTGCGCCTGCATCCACGGAATGAGGTGGTCCCTTACGTCCTGTACCAAATCGGCATGTGCCATTTTCTGTCATTTAGTACCATAGACCGGGATCAAGAAGAGACGCGGCTCGCTATGGAGAGTTTTCAGCGAGTAATTCAAGCGTATCCAAACTCCGAATATGGTCGCAGGGCAAAAAAGCAGCTCTTCGAATGCCAGAAACGAATTGTCGCTCATGAATTCTATGTGGGCGAATTCTATTACAATCAGGCTAAATATAAGCCGGCTCAAGATCGGCTAGTCAACATATCCAATAATTATCCTGAGGCTGTAAAAGAGCTCGGGTATCAGGAGCGCGTTGAAACAATGCTCGCTGAATGCCAAAAACACGTAGATCAGGAAGAAGCTAAACCAAGCGTGTGGACGCGCTTAGGATTCTAACCACTAATCATCTCACCTATTGCCCTTTTACCCCTTCGGAGGAAAACGCGACAATTTTTCTTACGGGTTATGCAAGCTGGACTACGGACCCATTTCTTTGCATCAAAGCAACTCCCTTGAAATTATCCTGATTCCCAGCAACAAATCCAATCCCTGTGACCAAGATTCAAGATAATAGGACAATTAAAGAATATTAAAATAGAACACAAAGACTCTATCAATTTAAAGGAGAATAGCAATCATGGCAGAATCTGCAAAAAATCAATCGAAGGCTGGCGCGGACGATAAAGATCGAGAGGGTGTCGGTCTGCAAGATGAGATGATGAACCTGGTGGAACTCAAGAATAAAAACATCAGGGAGCTGATGAGCATGGCCAAAGCCCTGAATATTGAGGGCGCCAGCTCCATGCGCAAACAAGAACTGATATTTGCAATTTTACAGGCGCAGGCGGAACTGAGCGGCCTGATTTATGGGGATGGTGTTCTTGAAATTCTGCCCGATGGATTTGGTTTTCTAAGAAGCCAGAACTACAATTATTTGCCAGGGCCTGACGATATTTATGTGTCCCCTTCCCAGATTCGACGTTTCGGTCTACGCACCGGGGACAGCATTTCGGGACAAATTCGTCCCCCTAAAGACAATGAACGCTATTTCGCTTTGTTGAAGGTCGAGGGAGTCAATTATGAAGATCCTGAGGTCGCCAGGGATAAGATTTTATTCGACAATTTGACGCCCCTTTATCCCGACCGAAGAATCCACCTCGAAGCGGCCT
Source organism: uncultured delta proteobacterium (assembly GCA_963781715.1). Lineage (GTDB taxonomy): Bacteria > Desulfobacterota > Syntrophobacteria > Syntrophobacterales > Syntrophobacteraceae > Desulfoferrobacter. The sequence goes on along the minus strand of CAWAGW010000009.1, from coordinate 345,775 downwards.
CGGATAACTTCTCGACACGGGTGATGGATCTTTTAACGCCGATTGGATTCGGACAACGCGGTCTTATTGTTGCCCAACCACGCACGGGTAAGACCATGCTGCTTCAAAACATCGCCAATGCCATTACGATCAACCACCGAGACTCTTACCTAATCGTTCTGCTAATAGATGAACGTCCTGAAGAAGTAACCGACATGCAACGCGGTGTCCGAGCCGAGGTCGTTAGCTCCACTTTTGACGAACCGCCGCAACGTCATGTTCAGGTCGCTGAGATGGTGATCGAGAAAGCGAAACGCCTGGTCGAGCACAAAAGAGATGTGGTGATTCTGCTTGACAGCATCACGCGACTTGCACGCGCTTACAACACCGTTGTTCCCCCGAGTGGGAAAATTCTCTCGGGCGGTCTGGATTCAAATGCCTTGCATCGCCCTAAGCGATTCTTTGGAGCCGCACGCAATGTCGAACAGGGTGGAAGTCTAACCATTATTGCCACGGCTCTGATTGATACCGGCAGCCGCATGGATGAAGTCATCTTTGAAGAATTCAAAGGAACCGGCAACTTGGAAATTGTACTTGAGCGCAAACTTGCAGATCGGCGCATCTTTCCTGCCATCGACATCAATAAGTCTGGAACTCGCAAAGAAGAGCTCCTCTTACCCGCGGATGATCTCAATCGTATTTGGATCTTGCGAAAACTGCTGTCGCCTCTCAACCCAGTCGACGCCATGGAGTTCTTGCTCGACAAAATGCAGGGAACCAAGAACAATGCAGATTTCCTAGCCTCTATGAACCGCTAGATGCTAGTCATCTGTCGCGTCATTGATCCCGAAGAAAAATTTCAGTTATTCTAGCTTTACAAGGAAGGAGTCAAAAATAACCGAGCGCATATTTAGCTATTTCCAAGAACAGTTGCCCGCCAATGTTTCACAGCCTGCTGAACTTTCTTTTGATGTCCGGAGAAGCCCCCTAAACCTTTCCGGCCAAAATGGAAATTGATCTCTATGAATACAGGTTGACTGTTATCAGGAAACATCAAATCAAAGCCGGCGATATCGATGTAGGCACGTTGGCAGAATTCTAGAACGGCTTGCATACCGGTTCTTCGTTGCTCGGGACACAGTTCGTGATCGATGCGGCCACCACGACAAACGTTATTGTAGAAATGACCATCTCCTACTCGGAAGTAACTTATTGCCTGGGTGCCGTATATCACCACGCGAAGATCCCTCCCACCGTGCTCCACCCATTTTTGCAGCAACACCGGTTCGTGAGTGGGAAGCTTCACCAGATGCCTGGAAATGTCGCTCGAGCAGTAGATAGGATAAACAGTGCTGCCGCCACCTCCCTTGTCTCCTTTTAGGACGAGAGGGTATTCCCACGGTGATCCAAATCTTTGTAAATGGTCCATGAGGTGAGAAGGATTGTTGAAGGTCCGTGTTTCTGGGTAGCTGACGCCAAGTCGGCGGAAGAGGTCAATTTGCTTAATCTTGCCTTGATAAATAAAGCGAGCCCCAAGCCTGGGGAACCACTCTTTTGCCAGTCGCGTAATATCATGGTAGCGCCATGGAGGGATATACGGAGGCAACAAAACTCCGGCAGCTTGCGTTAGCAGTAGCTGCACATTGCTGTCATGCAAGGGCTCGAAAATTGATAAATTCTCATCAAGGGGAATGCGTGGATAAAATGAAACAAAGTACCGGACCATTTTGAGACCTTGTCATGATTTTATGGTTTAGAGCGGCAATCCAATAACTGGTGCACGGCGGCGAAAGTTCCTGCCGGCTTTCAGCCGATGCCGGATATCTGATAAGCAGAGCGTGTCCATCCGTAACACCATCATTCTTTAGGGAGAGGGTCGGGGTGAAGGTGAAAGTCCGCGAATTCTCGGACAAGCTCCTGGTTAACCTTACCTGAGTCTTGAGAAAAGAGTTACTTTGAACTATGCTCGCCACCCTTGAACTCATAGAGTATGTTATCAAATATTAGACTTAGAGGCGAACCAAGCTTTTAGCCATGCCCGAAGGAGAACATTCTGTATCCTTTGGTTGGAAGGCTTCGGTCCGCAGAAGCGGCAATGCCCGAACGCTGGATCTGGCAATGGTTACAAGGCGTCGGCGAGGAGGACAGGAGGCGCTGTTAATGATTGTGGAAAGCTCAATTTTGAATTGAAAATTAGACATTTTGGGGTTATGATATATAGTTCTTCGACAAATTCTAATGACTGCTAAGGAGGAAGCTTTAATGAAAGAGAATATTCACCCAACATACCATGAAACTGTCATTCGCTGTGCTTGCGGCAGTGAAATTCCAACCGGTTCCACGAAGCAAGACATACGTGTGGAAATTTGTTCTAAATGCCATCCGTTCTACACTGGAAAGCAGAAATTAGTCGATTCCGCCGGCCGCATCGAACGTTTCAGAAAGAAATACGAGAAATTCCAAGCTGACAAGCAAAAACAACCCGAAGGGGAATAATACTGTCGTCGGAGCATGGAGTTACCCAATAGGCAACCGCAAATATGTTTGAGCGATTAGACACCATAGAAGAAAAAATCCGAAAATTGGAAGAGGATCTCAGCAACCCGGATCTTTTGGCCAACCTTAAGGAATACCAGAAAGTTGCCAAAGAGCACGCTGAGCTTGCGCCTATTGTGGAGACTTATAAGAGCTACACCAAAGCAAAACTCCAGCTTACCGAAAATCAGGAACTGCTCGAGAACGAGGAGGATCCTGAAATGCGAGAGCTCATCAGGCAGGAGGTGACGACCCTCAAAAAGGCGGTCGATACTTCTGAAGATGAGCTCAAGATGATGCTTGCACCAAAGGATCCTAATGATGAAAAGAATGTGATCCTGGAAATTCGTGCGGGCACGGGCGGAGATGAAGCCGCACTCTTTGCCGCAGACCTCTTCCGTATGTATTCCCGGTACGCCGAATTCCAACACTGGAATGTGGAAATACTCGACAGTCACCCAACAGGCATTGGCGGATTCAAGGAAATCATTGCCGCCATTAACGGGCGAGGTGTTTACAGCCGATTAAAATATGAAAGCGGAGTGCACCGGGTGCAACGGGTGCCGGTCACAGAAAGTCAGGGGAGGATACACACGTCGGCGGTTACCGTCGCCGTACTTCCGGAAGCAGAAGAAGTCGATATCTACATCGACCCCAACGAAATTAGGGTGGATGTTTTCCGATCCTCCGGCCCTGGCGGACAAAGCGTCAACACCACTGATTCAGCCGTCCGCATCACACACTTGCCCACGGGATTGGTGGTCACTTGCCAGGATGAGAAATCGCAGCACAAGAACAAAGCTAAAGCGATGAAAGTGCTGCGGGCCCGGCTGTTTGACCAAATGCAAAGCGAGCAGGAAGCCAAAATAGCGCAGGAGCGTAAAAGCCAGGTGGGAACGGGCGATCGAAGCGAGCGAATTCGCACCTACAACTTTCCTCAAAACCGGGTCTCCGACCATCGAATTAATCTTACCCTGTATAAACTTGATGCAATTCTCAGCGGATCGATTGATGAAATAGTCGATCCCTTGATCACTCACTTTCGGGCGGAAGCTCTAAACAGTGAGGAACAATAATAAGATAAGGACGAAGGATGGAAGAAATTTGGACCATCCTCAAAGTGCTCCACTGGACAACGGAGTATTTTAGCCGCTACGATGTTGATCAACCCCGTGCAAGTGCTGAAGTCCTGCTGGCCCATGTGCTCGGAAAAGATCGAATCGAACTGTACCTGCATTACGACCAACCTCTCAACGGAACCGAACTAGCCCTCTATCGGCAGGCAATCCAAAGACGAGCCGCACGCGAACCAACCCAGTACATTACTCAGAAACAGGAATTCTGGTCGCTTGAATTTGAAGTCAATCCATCGGTCTTGATCCCGAGACCGGAGACTGAGCTGATCGTCGAAATGGCCATTGATCTGTTGGACCATGACCGGCGGAGGGTACTTGATTTGGGAACAGGCTCGGGCGCTATTGCTGTATCCATTGCACGGGAGCGTCCAGTCGCTGAGATATTGGCTGTCGACGTTTCATATGAGGCCCTACAAGTAGCCAAGCGCAACGCTTTACGCTATCATGTCCTGGATCGTATTTGGTTTGTCGCGACCAACCTATTCGATTGTTTTTCCCCGCTGCGATCTGTCTTCGATCTGATTGTAAGCAATCCCCCCTATATTGGAGAGGAGGAGTTCGACAATCTGGCACCGGAAATAGAGAAATATGAACCACATGCGGCATTGAGAGGCGGAGGACCCGAAGGATTGAACACTATCCGAAATATTCTGGAGGCTGCTCCATTATACCTGCGGCCGGGCGGAACAATTCTATTGGAAATTGGGCAGGGGCAAGCAGAAATCCTGCAAAGAGAATTAAAGCAAAACCGAAATTTCCAGGACCTTCACATAACGAAAGATTATTCCGGGATACCAAGAATCCTGCATCTATGTAGAGCTGAAAGGGTGAATAATGGATAAACTGATGATTGAAGGCGGTGTCCCGCTAACAGGCCATATCTCCATCAGTGGGGCTAAAAATGCAGCTCTGCCCCTCATGGCCGCTTCTCTTATTGCATCAGGCAAGCATACTCTTGCCAATGTACCCCGTCTGCGAGATATCCGAACGATGCAACGACTTTTGGGCCACATGGGAGCAGAAAGTGAACACGACGATCGATTTCATATCGACACGAGCCATATCCATAGGCCGGAAGCACCATACGAGCTTGTTAAAACGATGCGTGCCTCAGTGCTTGTCCTTGGCCCTCTGTTGGCAAGATATCAACGAGCCAGGGTGTCACTGCCGGGTGGCTGCGCCATCGGAGCCCGTCCCATTAACCTCCATCTAAAAGGATTGGAGCGGATGGGTGCTGAAATACAATTGGAGCATGGTTATGTTATCGCTGAAGCCAAGCGCTTGCAGGGAGCAACTATCACTTTCGATCAAGTCACGGTAACCGGTACGGAAAATCTGATGATGGCTGCGTGCCTGGCTGACGGTGTTACAGTACTTGAAAACGCAGCACGCGAGCCGGAAGTGCTCGCCCTCGCCGAATATCTTGGCCTAATGGGCGCTCGTATTCGCGGTGCCGGCACTCCGCAAATCACGATTGAAGGTGTGTCCGATCTCAAACCCAGCAGCTATACCGTTATTCCCGATCGCATCGAGACAGGCACTTACATGATAGCTGCAGCCATCACAGGAGGCCATCTCACTCTCTCCCCGTGTTGCCCCGAACACCTTGAGGCGGTGACCAGTAAACTTGAAGCGGCAGGAGCCGCCATTAAAGTTGGAGACGGTATACTGGATGTCCAGGCGGCTTCTGACATCCGAAGTATTGACATGAAAACCTGGCCGTTCCCAGGATTCCCGACCGATATGCAGGCCCAATTCATGTTTTTAATGACATTGGGAAATGGGGTTAGCCTCATTACAGAGCAAATATTTGAAAACCGTTTCATGCACGTTTTGGAGCTGAAGAGAATGGGGGCGGATATCAACCTGGATGGAAGAAACGCAGTAGTCCACGGCGTAAGCTCTCTTTCCGGAGCCCCCGTTATGGCTACCGATTTGCGTGCGTCTGCTTCTTTGGTGCTTGCCGGTCTAGCCGCTGATGGAGTGACCGAGATAAGCCGCATCTACCATTTAGATAGGGGTTATGAGACCATCGAACAGAAGCTCGAAGCCGTGGGTGCCAGAATTTGGCGGGAGAAGGATCAGGAATAGGCAAATAATGACCTGAAAAGAGTTCACTACCCAGATCTTTTCTGACTTGAACCACCAATGAGGAAGAGCATGAGAGGTCGCCCGCTTTGTGTGATTGCGATTGCTTTCGCGGTAGGGATTGCCGGGGCAAAGTGGTTCTTCTCTCGATCTTCCAGCAGGCTTTTTTCCGCTGATAGGTTTTGTTTTAATTGCCTGCCTCATAGCCGCAATTCGCCCAAACAGCCATGCCTTCCATCTTGCAGCCGGGATTGTCGCTTTCACGTACCTTGGCCTCCTGGCCGGTCAACTCGCACAGCCTGCCCTTCCAGCACCAATAAGCCTTCAAGCTTTCCTTAATAAGCCTGACATCTTAGTGATGGCCGAAGTGATTCGGCCACCCGATTATTACCCTGACAAGATTTTACTTCCGGTCCGACTGCAACAAGTCATAACGAAGGAAGAAAGTTTCCCGGTCCGAGGAAGCATCATCGTCACTCTTGGCAGGGCTGACTTAAAACCTGGAACCTGGCTTACAGGCGACAGGTTGCTGGCTCGAGTTCCATTTAAAGCCATTTCACAATTTTAATAATCCGGGCAGTTATGATTATGTTCGAAGTCAAGCAGAGCGGGGTTTTTATGGCCGGGCCTACGTTCCCTATGATGGTCTTTTGTTAAAATTAGCTCCACTCCGCAATTTATCGTCGATATTCAGTTACTTCACAAAACCTCTTGATCGGTTCCGCCAGGAAGCCCTCATGTGGTTAAAGGCTAATGAGTCCTCCGATGTTGCTGCTTTCTACTCAGCTTTATTGCTTGGATATCGTCATCAGTTGACAGACCAGTGGCGAGAACACCTGAACCGTGCCGGGGTTACCCACCTCTTGGCCATCTCCGGCCTCCACTTGGGAATGGTCAGCCTGGCCGTTTTTTGGCTGACCAGTCAATTTATCCGTTTGCTTGCTCCATCGGTCCTGCAAACAACGAGCGATCGACGCATAGCCCTGTGGATGGCATTCCTGTTCGCACTCATGTACGCTTTCGTGGGGGGTCTCGCTCTGCCCACCTGGCGGGCGGCTATTATGCTTTTGCTAATTTGCTGCGCCATTTATTTTTATCGCCCCCCCGATCCAGCTACACTCCTGGCAGCCGCAGCTCTGTTCATTCTCCTGATCTCCCCCAATTTTCTGCAGCAAGTTTCGTTTCAACTATCATTCGCAGCAATGATCGGCATCTTTTTGTTTTTTCCTCGATTTCATAAAATAGAGAAGCATCTATTCCCACTCGATTATGATCACTCTTTTCGTCTGACAAGCATCTCCAAGCCCTTCTTGAATTCTTTACTCCTTTCAGCAGCAGTAACAATCACTGTCGCGCCCATCATAGCACACCACTTTAACGGAATTTCAGTGGCAGCATTGTTCGCCAACACTCTATTAGTTCCTGTGATCGGCTTCCTGGTCCTGCCAATTGGGCTCATGAGCCTCGTCCTCTTTGCACTGAACGAGACTCTTGCGATATATTTGCTTAAAGTCGGTGGCTGGCTGGTGGACCTGTGCCAGCACGTCATTCTGTGGTTTAGCAATTTATCATGGAGTTTCATCTGGGTAGGCGTCGTACCGGCAATCTGGCTGCTCGGGTTCTATGCAAGTCTTGCCTTAATATTATGTTCGTGGGGATGGCAGAAAAAGTCGGCAGCGTTAGTGCTAGTGGTTCTGTTCGTGTGTGGTTACACGTTCTCAAACAGAATCTCTTCAGCTCATGGGGACAAAGACCGATTGCTGGAAGTCACAGCCATTGATGTGGGTCAGGGAAGTTCCACCCTGGTACGTTTTCCCAACGGCGAAAGCATGCTGGTGGATGGCGGCGGATTCTTTGATGATTCCTTTGATGTCGGGCGCTATGTAGTAGCTCCGTTCCTCTGGCACTCCGGCATTCATAAGCTGGACTATGTGATCCTATCGCACGATCATCCGGATCATCGAAATGGCCTCCAATTTATACTCAATCATTTCGATGTAGGATGTTTTGCGGAAACGGGGGTAGTTGACGAGAATAGGAGCAAAAGCACAAATGAACTGAGAAACATTGCTCTCAAGCGCAACTTGCCGCTAAGGCACTTTCCTGACATTCTGGTCCCGAAGAATATTGGGGAGTGTGAACTCGAAATCCTTCATCCCACACCCGCATATCTCAGCAGACATTGGAATAACGATCTAAATAATGCGTCCTTGGTGCTGCAGATTAAATTCAAAAAGACATGTGCCATAATTCCGGGTGACATCGATTCATCGGTCGAAAAAGTGGTATTCGGACACTATTCCCCTTGCGATAACTTGCTGCTCATTTCTCCGCACCATGGCAGCGCAAGTTCCAACAGTAAACTATTGTTCGATCGACTCCGTCCGAAGGATATAGTTTTTTCCTGCGGATTTGATAATTGGTTTGGTTTGCCGGCAGCAGCAATACTGCAGGAATGCAACAGGCGCGGCATAATCATTCATAGAACAGATGTTCATGGAGCAATTAAAGCTTCCTCCAACGGTTTGCTCTGGAACATTGACGGATATTCGAATTGAGGATCTCATGCGCTATTACTTTTTCGGTGATATCCACGGAAACGAATATGCATTGGAGCGGTGCCTCAATCACCTGAAAGAGCTCCGTGCTGATGGAGTTTATTGCCTTGGCGACATCGTCGGTTGGCTGCCCTTTGGAGATCGCACTCTCAAGCGGATCAAGTCGCTCAACGTTCCGACGGTAGCCGGAAATCATGATTTACTGGTTGCCGGTCTTTTCCCCGATCATCCTCAGCAGCTGGATCGCATGCAGGCAAGCGCTTACAATGCAGGTCTGCTTTCAACCATTCCCGGGGCAGGCGATTATTTGCTGGGGCTTCCTTTACTGATCCAAGAAGAACGCTTCACGCTGACACACCACAGTCCTTTTCATCTTCCTCGGCAGGGGCGTGCAATCAACATTGAATCATTCAACTATTTGGACAAGGCAGCCATTGTTGAGAGCCTGGAGAGTTGGCGAAATTATCCAAAGAGAATCATTCTAAGCGGTCACGACCACATTCCTGCGGTGTATGAATTGCCGGAAGCAGATCATTTGCCAAGATTTGAAGATGTCATCATCCATCAATCTCAAAAGATCGGCCCCCTGACTGTCAGGCTGAAACCGCACTCCAGATATTGGATTAAAGCGGGAAGCGTTGGGGGCCCTTACCGTGACGGCGTCGTTGTGTGCAACTCGGCGTTGTTGGATACCGATGAAGCGACAATTACTCTTTTTCGCCTGCCGTACCCGCTGCAGAGGCTCCACCAGGAATTGGACAATAACCGATTCTGCAAAAATCTGCCGACTCTCAAACGCTATATCGAACTGTTAAGAGATAATTTGAATGGATCCAAAGAGGGCAAGTGAAAGGAATAAAACCAGGTGAAGTAACGGGATGTGTTCTAGAATTAGGAGTTCTTTTTAATCAGTTGGACTATATTCGTTGTGCTCGAGCCAGCAGCAAGAGGCACCAACACCACTTCTCCGCCCCAGCTTTCCACCAGTTGATGGCCTACGACATTTTCTCGTGTATAGTCGGCACCTTTTACCAGTACGTCGGGGCGCAGGACTTCAATCAGATTTAAAGGCGTATCTTCATCGAATATGACGACCATATCCACACATTCTAGAGCAGCTAATATTGAGGCACGATCCTGTTGATTTAAAATCGGTCGGCCGTTTCCCTTGAAGCGACGGACTGACGCATCTGAATTCAATCCTACTACCAGCTTACTGCCTTCCTTGGCGGCCGCATGGAGCAGCTTGATATGACCGACGTGCAGCAAGTCAAAGCAACCGTTTGTAAAAACGACCCGTTCACCCGGCACTCGCCATGAATCCACCTGCATTTTGGCGTCGTCAAGATTGAAAATCTTATGAAAGGACCCAATTTCATCCAGACGCAAAGCGACGATCAACTCGTCCATGCCGATGGCGTGCGTTCCAACTTTGCCGACCACAACCCCGGCCGCAGCATTTGCCAATCTGGCGGCATTTACCCAATTGAGTCCAGCCGCCACACCGGCCGCGAGTACAGCAATAACGGTATCTCCTGCACCGGATACATCAAAGACTTCCTTGGGTTTTGCGGCGAGTAAAATTGGCTCTGTCTCGCGCTCAACCAGTATCATGCCTTTTGCTCCCCTGGTAACAAGCAGGTAGTCCAGGCTGAATTTATCATGTATCTTGCGTGCCCCTTGCAAGAGGTCCTGTTCGCAGGCTATGTTCCCGTTCATCACGGATTCCAGTTCGACCTCATTGGGAGTAATGCAGGTTGCATTTTGGTATCGGTCCCAGTCTTTGCCTTTTGGATCCACGAGGACGGGAACATTGTTTTCCCTAGCGAAGGAAATCATCTCTCGGCAGAGTTCTCCCGAAAGCACTCCCTTGCCGTAATCAGATAGAATAACAGCTTGATTACCGGGTAATAGAACTTTGTATCTGGAAAATAGCTCCTTGGCCACCGGACCTGACAGCGCCCCGACCTCCTCTTCATCGAGCCGGATAAGCTGCTGACCCTGAGCAAGTACGCGAGTTTTGGTCGTGGTGGGTCTGTGTTCTTCAGCCAGCAAATTATCTTCGATTCCGGCTAGACGAAGATGATTGGACAGTACCCTGCCAGCCTCGTCATCACCTTTCGTACCCAGGAGAACTGCCTTGCAGCCAAGTCCTGCAAGATTGGCCGCTACATTCGCAGCCCCCCCCAGCACGGAAGTTTTTTCTTTTACCCTCACAACGGGCACTGGAGCCTCGGGAGATATACGGGTCACTTCACACCATTGGTAATAGTCGAGCATGACATCACCAACAATGAGGACGCTCACTCCAGCAAATGATGATAATTTGTCTGACACACCGTTCACTTCGTTTGGCTCAAATTATTGCTTTTTCTCTTTTGGAGCCGGCTCGGCGGGCTTTGCAGCTTCTCCTTTAGGGGCTGCTGGTTCCGGAGCAATTCCAAGTTGTTCAAGAAGCTTGGCTTCCTGAAGCAGGCCAGGATGGTATGCGCCATCAGCAAATATGTAAACGGGGGTTCCGCTGACTCCTTTTTGCTTTAAGAATTCTACGGTATCTTTAACTTTCTTCACCCCTTCCGGGCATTGATTGTCGGATTTGTAATTTTTCTCCAGCCCTTCAAGTCCTTTATTATCGCAGATAATGGAAATACATTCCTGCTCGGCTCCTTTATGCATAGGCAGTGGAAAAAAGAGGAATTTGACGGTGATCTTTCCTTCGTCCGCCAACTTTTTCAGGGTTTCTTCTCCCTTTTTGCAGTAAGGGCATTGCGGATCTGTTACGTAGAAAAGGGTCTTACCTGATTTACCGATTGAGAAAGCAGTGAGAGAATCCAGCTTTTTCATCTCTTCTGCATTTAACCGGTTGAGCTCGGCCATTGCATCCTGAGTCAGGTTGCGTCCTCCCTCAACGTCCAGTAACTGGCCGGCGAAGAAGTATTTGACATCCGGATCCACATACAGAATTCCCTTTCTATTATTCACCATCATATCCACTTCGCAGAGTCCCGGCACGACACTCTCCTGAACCTTAATCACCTCGCCTTCGCGTTTAAAAACCTTTGAAAAGGCTTCCGAAACTTTTTCCGGCGATGGGCACTTCTGGGCCGCTGTCGAAATAGAGGGGACCATCCACAGTACAGCTAGAATTAACGACATCACTCCGACCAAAATGCTTTTTGTCCGCTTCACTTTGATTCTCCTTGTTCTGCTTCAAGAGTTGTAATTTGTTAAACCCTGATAGACTCAGACTTGTTCCGTCCAGAATTTCTGTTTCCCGCAGCACTTGCCGAGGACTACAGGCTTGACCGAGAATATCTTTCTTGTCTCACTGGTCAGGATAGCCGCAACAAACGTATTCTCAGGCAGACTCACAGAAAGCTTCAGGACGGTTCTAACCACCTTCGATCTTAAAACCTGCGAGGCCTTTGACCACTTCTCGCAAGCTTCTAAAATCATATTCGAACCAGGTCTTCAGGTAGCGGTTATCGGCCACCAGCCTGGGTGGATCACCGGGACGTATGGGATACTCCCGAACATTAAGATTTTTACCGACTGCATCTTCCACTATACCGACCAATTCCCGAACCGATACCCCTTCTCCTTTGCCTACATTGGAAATGTGCTTCGGGCGGGACTGGATGATATCCAACGCTCGGATGTGCGCCTTCGCCAAATCCATGACGTAAACATAATCGCGAATGGCAGTGCCATCTTCCGTATCGTGGTCCGTTCCGAACAGCGTAAACGAACCACCGGATCTGGCGGCTTCCATCAGATTCGGCAGCACGTGCGTTTCCGGTTCGTGTTTTTCGTATATTTCACCCTCCGGGTCGTTTCCCACCACATTAAAGTAGCGCAATGCCGCAAAACGAATCCCTACAACCGGAGCGACTTGGTTGATTACTTGTTCGCACTGCCACTTGGAAAGGCCGTAAGGGTTTTTCGGGTCCTTGGGGTGATCTTCGCCAATGGTAGTAGTTTGAGCATCACCATAAACCGCACAGGAACTGGAAAAAACAAGCCGTTTGGTTCCAGCCCTTTTCATGGCTTTAAGGAGTGCGATCGTACCTGCTACATTGTTGTCAAAGTACTCTTCGGGAAGCCTGGTGGATTCTTCTACATAAGCTTTTGCCGCAAAATGAATTACGGCATCCACCTTAAAACCACGCAAGGCCTGGTAAAGACTCTCTTCACTTCTGATGTCGCCAAACACGAACGGCCCAAAACGCACCCATTCTGCCCAACCATTGGAAAGATTGTCAAAGGCGATCGGTACGTGACCTTCTTTTTTCAGGAGCTTCGCGGTATGAGAACCAATGTAGCCTGCACCGCCGGTAACAAGGATATTCACTAGTGCCTCCCAGAAGTATGAATACAATTTAAAGGGCTCATCGCGGATTAGCGTGAAACCGTCCGAGTCATTTGGCGCCACAGTCCGTCGCCCTGTAGCATAGCCCCTTGTGGGCGTTCAAGACGGGCACAAGGCCCTATGCTACGAAATGATCTGTCCCGCAAATCCGCGAAGAGCCATTTAAAGAAGCAGATTGACTGGCTCTCTAACACGAAGACTTAAGAATGGAAAGTCAAATCTAATGCAATCGCATGGGCTGTAATTTTCTATTTCCAATTTCACTTCCGGACGACAGATCAGCTGAATTTCTAAGCGGCGCTAAATTCATTGTTCACTTTAAACCTTGTTTTTACCCGTCATATCGATATATTTCAGATGATGATGGCAACCAAGAAACACACAAGCAAAATAGTTTCGATCTTAAAACAAGCAAGAGTTCGAATATTTTATTTAAAGAAATGATCAGGGAATAATTCGAATGCCTCCACTGTGGCTATTGATCCTTTGGCTCATATACTTCATTTTTCCGTTTGATCTGATTCCGGATTTTATACCCGGGATCGGCTGGATAGAAGATTTCCTGATTCTCGCTGGGATCTACTGGATGTGGCGCAAGAAACAGCAGGCCTATTCAACAGATGACGCGGACCGATTTAAGTACCAACAGAAACAGTCGAGAGCGAGTTCGGGAAGTCAATATCACAGCAATGATAAACATCAATACCGATCAGAATTTAAAGATCCTTATAAAATTTTAGGTATTCAACAAGCGGCAACACCAATTGAAATTAAGCGAGCATATCGACTGCAAGCAAATCGCTACCATCCCGACAAAGTTGCACACCTGGGAGAAGAGTTCCAGACTCTGGCGAAAGAAAAATTTCAAGAAATTCAATGGGCGTATGAGCAATTGCAGAGAAAAGGTAAAGCAGCTTGATAGAGAGTTAAAGGCCATGGAACACGATGCTACAAAGAGAGCAGGATACCAATTTCGTCTAGTCAATATCGAATGCCTGCCGAATTCTGACAGCTATAATGTAATTATGGACTTGGAGGAATCCATAGAAGAATTGCTTCCCTATTTGGCGGCGTCATTTCCGGGCTGTACGTATACGCACGGTGCCGGAGTGATTAATTTCATGCAAAGAGGGCATATTGTTGCTATTTATCCCACCTACATGACCATCACAGATTTAAAAACGCATGACGAAGCGGAAGAATACTGCCGTAAATATTTTGGAAAAATACAGGAAGTAAAAGCCAACTCCACTGACATTCAGCCGGTTTTTGATAAGCGCCCTTCGCTCAGTGTACTTGACATCCTGCGGGCACTGCCTAAAACAAATTGCGGAGAGTGCGGGGCTCCCTCCTGTACGGCGTTTGCTGCCGGGGTTTTTAGGCGGGAAGCGATTATTACTGCTTGCACACCTCTAACGCGGCAAAGGGAAAAGTATCAGGATTTGTTCCAGGAACTTCAAATCAACGGATATCAGATATGACACAGCAAATTCCACAATTTATTTCCATTCACACGGTCGCCGACCGCTTCGAAGCGGATCTCGTAATGGACGCGCTGCAAAAAGAAGACATTCACGCAATATTGAGGACATTCGAAGAAACTCCTTATGACGGGCTATTTGTGTCGCAAAGAGGCTGGGGGCTGATTCTAGTAGCAGAGGAGAATGTCCTCAAAGCCAGGGAGGCGATTAACCCTTTGATTCAGGACCTCCAAAAAACGAAACTCTATTCGGATCCTGCCGAAATAGATCCGCTCCTTTGGGAGAATCTTCAGGAAGCAGATCCCGAAAAAATATGCGTAAATGCTCAGATTCGCTGTGACTCAGAGGCAAAAGGCTACATTTTTTCTTTGCTCAACGGCAAGTTTCTGTGTGTTCCCCACAAACAAACAATAGAGGTACTGCATCCGCTGCCTCACCAGAAGCTCAATTTTGAATTCTACCTGGTCGTGCTTCATTACTTGCTGGAGGCCCAAAACGTCCCACTGTCAGCCAAATGGATCAGCGAGAAGGACATTCCTGGCGGTCAGCTGTTCTTTCGCGGGCCGCACAAATTTCCGACAGAACCTTTATTGGAACTTTTCGGTGACAGGCCCGAAATTTTTCAGGCCGCCGTGGAATCATTGGGTGGCTCTCAAGTAGAGATGGGAGATTTGGGTTACAGACTCTGGGCTTTCCCTCGGATTCCCCTACTTTTTGTTTTTTGGAAAGGGGATGAGGAATTTGAGCCTGCGCTGCACATCCGCTTCAACTCTACCATCAATAGTCAGCTTGAAGCTCTGGACAGCATCTGGGCGCTGATCAATGTGATCTGCAGAAACCTGAAGGCCGCGGCACAAAATATCTTAGAAGAGCAGAACAATCCCTAGTAAATCAGGGCAGGAGTTCCAATCTGCCTTTTCAAGCATCTTTATCTCTCATGGTCGGACAATGGGCAGGCTGGAAAGCCTGCCCCACGAAAGCCTCCCGCCCTGCAGTGCTGCAGGAAACTCTTAGCATTTCTAATCTCCACACTTTCCGATCTAGAGTCCGCAAAAAGTGCACCGAAGCACCACTAAAGCCATTATAATTGGTGCTCAATTTGCATACAACCTCACCACAACCATTTACTGAAATCGGAGTCTCACACAATGCTTGGGATTAAAAAACACAGGAGAGAAAAAATACGCGCCCGACCATTTCCGGTTCGATGGCTGAAGATCATAGAAAAGAACGTTGCATTCTACCAGCGACTTCCCGAAGAAGACCGGGAAGAACTTTTAGGACACATCCTTGTGTTCCTCGACGAAAAGAACTTCGAGGGCTGCGGCGGCCTCGAAATGACTGATGAAATAAAAGTCACAATTGCGGCGCAGGCTTGTATTCTCCTATTGCACAGGGAGACGAGATACTACCCCGGCCTCTATTCAGTATTGGTCTACCCCAGTGCATTTATTGCAAAAGGTTATCAGGAATTGGCGCCGGGATATTTTGTGGAAACGGATCAAATCCATCTCGGAGAGTCGTGGAAGCAAGGTGCGTTGGTGCTCGCTTGGGACATGGTCAAGGCGGGAGCAGCCGACATCCATGATGGACACAATGTTGTCTTCCATGAATTTGCCCATCAACTGGACACTGAAGACGGTAGAGCGGACGGCGCGCCCATCTTGCAGCGCAGATCGATGTATATTGCCTGGGCGCGCATTCTGGGAAGGGAATATCAAAGCCTCCGGGAAGCAATTGGTCAACATCATGCAACCGTGCTCGATCAGTATGGCGCCACCGATCCGGCTGAATTCTTTGCGGTCGCCACCGAATGCTTTTTTGAGAAATCAAAGGAAATGAAGCGAAAACACCCGGAATTATATGAAGAGTTGAAACTCTATTACAAACAGGATCCTGCGGAGCTCCAACCCTAATAAACCAGGATGAAAGGAGAAATATGTTTTCAACAATCCGAGGAAGGATCATTGTTACCTTTTGTGCATTTTTTGTATTCGTCGCCGCCCTCACAATTTTTTATTGGTGGAGTGTCGCTTCAATTCGGGAAAGACTGTTTGTTATTGAAAAATTCGAGGACTTACTGAACAATATTCTGGAGGCACGTCGTTATGAAAAGAATTTCTTTTTTTATCATGACAAAGAAAGCCTCAATGAAAATCTGGTTTACGTCCGCAAAGTGTTGGATATTACCGATGAAGCGTTCAAAGAGATCTCTACCGTCGCCGGACATGGCTCCTACCTTGAGTTCGTTGAAAACTTGAACTATTACAATTCCAAGATGGAGTCTTTTCTGCCGGGTAAGAAAAATGTGCAGACAGAGATTCAGCATGAAGATGTCCGTTTGACCGGAAAAGCCATTGTCGATTTCGCGGTCAACCTGCTTCGCTTAAAACGCGCTCGAATACACCAGGCACTTACTTCTACCGCTGTTCTTCCGTTTATCTTTCTGGGCGTGTTCGTGCTTCTTTTAGTGCTGGTGGTGAATCTGTTGCAAAGTAAAGTACTCAAGCCTTTGGCCCTGATCCATGCAACCATAGGCCGCGCTGCCGAAGGAGACTTCAGCCCTATTCCTTATGACAGTGGCAGTCGGGATGAGATTTCAAAGCTCATCGAGGCGTTCAATCGTATGGCAATCGAGTTGGATACAAAACAGGAACAGCTGGTTCAATCCCGCAAAATCGCGGCCATCGGTACATTCACTGCCGGCATCGCCCATGAATTGAACAATCCTATCAACAACATTTATCTGACCGCGGAAACACTTTTGGAAGATCATCAAAGCATGAGTCCACCAGAGTGCAAAGAGCTCATCCTGGACGTTCTCAATCAGTCGGAGAGAGCCGGAGATATCGTAAAGAACCTGTTGGACTTTTCGCGAAGCGAGATGCCATCCTTTTCAGAGCTCAATATCAAAGACGTTATTCAAAAAACCCTCAAGCTGGTAAAGAATCAGGTCATGCTTGCGGGAATCAACACAGAGCTAAAGTTACAGGAGCCTACTCCTTCTATTAACGGCAACCTTCGCAACCTCGAACAGGTCTTTTTGAACTTATTTCTGAACGCCATTCAAGCCATGCCGGGTGGAGGTAAAATCATAGTCGATGTTCGCGAGCAGAATCATTTCGTAAAAGTAGACGTCAGCGATACCGGGATCGGTATGCAACCCGATCAGCTTCAGCGTATCTTTGAACCATTTTATACCACCAAGCAAGTAGGGCGCGGCACGGGTCTAGGGCTCGCAGTAAGCTATGCTCTAATAAAGAAACATGGAGGCTACATAGAAGTCCAAAGTGAAGTTGATAAGGGAACCACTTTTTCCATCTTTTTGCCTGTGCAGCGTGACGAGGCGGCATCTGCGAGTCAAGCGTAGGCGGCTGTCAGAAAATGCTGCTTTCGTCATTTCTAACGACGTGCAGCGGAGCGAGAAATCTGTCAAGTTATTGGAAAAACAATTGAAGTAGGTTACTAATATGACATATGTTTAGGTGGCGAGGAGCAAACAACCGCAGCTCAGGGCTCCAACCCTGAACTGCATTGAAATAGGAACAGTTGATTTTTTCGAATCTCATATAACTAGACTCCGTCCGGAAAACTCGGGTTCCTCTATTCCTGACGTAGCGCAGCCCTTTAGGGCAGCTCATTTCAATCCCGCTTATAGCGGGACTAAAGCCCGGCGCTAAAGGGTTTCCGGACGGGAATTATACCCGTTAAGGATGAAAGGCTTCATTTCTGTTCACAGTTTTTCTGGATTCCCGCTTAAAACCTGCGGGAATGACGAATAGGGTATCGAGCCCAAAATGAAGGTTTTCATCATAAAACGGTATAACTGCAGCGAGAGTTTCATTTTGTGCTTGTGGTATCAGTAAGCAGGTAACGATAAAAGATGCAAATACGTATAGCAGTCATCGATGACGAGGCCATAGTCTGCGATCGACTCAGACGAGCTTTCGAAAAACAAGGCCATGCAGTTGAGACTTTTTTGTCCGGCCGCAGTTTTATTGAAAGTTTTCCTCAGGACTTTTTTCATCTCGTTTTCACCGACCTGAGACTTCCCGATACCGACGGTATTTCCATTCTGAAACACATTAAAGAACAGAGCGCAGAAACCGAGGTGATCCTCATAACAGGATATGGAACCATCGATTCGGCCATCGAAGCCATCAAAGCCGGGGCCTACCATTACGTAACGAAGCCGCTGAAACTTGAAGAAATCCGTTTGATGGTCAACCGTGTTTTGGAAAGCATCCATCTGCGAAACGAAAACAAGCGGCTCCGCGAGGCTTTAGCAAAAAAAGATTCTGTGCAAAATATCGTCGGCACAAGCCAGGCCATGCAGAATATTTTTGAGATGATCAAGAAAGTGGCAACGGTTGACTGCAACGTGCTGCTTCAGGGGCGAAGCGGCACAGGAAAAGAGTTGGTTGCAAGAGCAATACATGCCTTTAGTCCGCGCAAAGATTTCCCGTTTGTTTCGTTCAACTGCGGTGGCTTTACCGAAGAACTCATCAGCAGCGAACTTTTCGGATACGAAAAAGGAGCATTCACCGGAGCTGCCGCAACCAAAATCGGACTCCTGGAATCAGCGTCGAAAGGAACCGTTTTTTTAGATGAAATCGGAGAAATGCCATTGTCCATGCAGGTAAAGCTGCTCCATGTCATCCAGGAAAAACGCATCTTTAGGGTCGGGGGCATTAAACCCATTAGCTTGGATATTCGGTTTATCGCGGCCACCAACCGGGATCTCAAGGAGGAAGTGGAAAAAGGGGAGTTTCGCGAAGATCTCTTTTTTCGGCTTAATGTCGTGAGCTTACAGCTTCCAACACTTGTCGAACGAAAAGACGACATACCTTTGCTGATTTCTCATTTCATTGACAAGTACAACAAATCCTTCGGTAAAAAGGCAAAAGGGATAGACACCGGCGCTCTTGGTCTGCTGCTCGGCTACGATTTTCCCGGCAACGTCAGAGAGCTTGAAAACATCATCGAGCGGGCTGTAGCACTCTGCGAAAGAGATCGGATCAGACACTGCGACCTGCCTCCGGACATTCGCAAACTGCAACTTCAAACCTTGCCTCTCAAGCATTTGGACAGCCTGGAAGAAATGGAAAAGCGCCACATTGTAAAAGTGCTTGAAGAAACCGGTTATAATAAAAACCTTGCCGCAAAAATCCTGGATCTCCCGCGCACAACCCTCTGGCGCAAAATGAAAAGATACGGTCTTTCTGATTAAGGCCCATGCGGCAAAGACATCCCCGAGCTTTATTGCTGTTGACTCCCCATTCCTTAGTGTTCGTTATCCGGTATCCAGAATCTGGTACCCGGGATTTTCATTTTGAAACATTGCAGGAATCCGCTCTAACCTTACCTTTTTCACGCTACTCCGCCTTCTCCATTTCAAATTGAAACACCTTGTTGACTCTGTGTTTCCAACCTAATTTCAGAATAACCCAACGCACCGACTTGAAATAAATTTTTATCTAGCAAAAACCAAATCTTATGCAATCAAAAGCAACCATGGCATTAATTTTGTTTATTGCCGAAGTACGGAGTGAACCTATGGAACGAATTCTTGTGAGCATAGATGGTCAGGGAAACTCGCTGGGAGCTGTTTATCGAGCAATTCATTTGGCCATCCGCATCAAAGCAACCATATGCATACTAGAGATTGCACCTTCGGATAGATCCTTCACCGAAGCAGCCGGCAATGCATCGAACACTAAAACCGGCGAAATTTTGGATTCGATGATCGAGATGGCTCGCTCTGAAGGAGTAACGGTTAATCGTTATCTCACGCGAGGAGATTACATGGAGGAGTTGGTGGGATTCGTTAAACAAAAAAACATAACACTATTGGTACTCGGGTTCCCCGAAAAGGAGTCCGATACCTCACAAGGCTTAGCGCTTTCCATGTTGGATGAAATCATCAAACAGGTCAAATGCCCTGTAGAGCTGGTTCATCAGAAGGTCCCGTTGTTCGTGAACGGGAAAGCGCATGAAACAAATAGCAGATAATGGAGTAGAAATTTTTTTAATTCAAAATCTAGCCATCCGAGAGGTAGTAAAATGAGTATCCCATGGCATCTGTACTTACCAATTGCGGGCAACAGCGTAAACGTCCTTCTGGTTTTCGGATTGGGTGGCATCGTTGGGCTTTTATCAGGAATTTTCGGGGTTGGCGGTGGCTTCCTCATGACGCCCTTGCTGATCATGATCGGCATTCCTCCGACGGTTGCTGCAGCCTCCGATTCCAACCAAATCGTGGGGGCTTCCACTTCCGGGACCATGGCTCACTTCCGGCTAGGCAACGTCGACATCAAGATGGGTTCATTGCTGCTGGTGGGTGGCGTCCTGGGAGGAGCGGTTGGAGTTCAGGTCATCAAAATTCTGCGCAGCATGGGTAATGCAAATTTCCTTATCACGGTCACTTACGTGCTGATGTTAGGGTTCATCGGTTTCTACATGTTCCAGGAGAGTCTGCAGGGGTTGCTTAAGAAGAACAAACCCGCCGAAGAAAAAGCGTCCGCCTCGAAGCCTTCTCGATATGGAAAGCTGTTACAGAAACTGCCCATGCAGATCTACTTCGAAAAGTCGGGAGTCAGACTCTCGCTGCTCATGCCTTTGATACTCGGGGTTTTCGTCGGCATTTTGGCAGCCATAATGGGTGTTGGGGGCGGCTTCATCATGGTCCCTGTTATGGTTTATCTACTCCGCATGCCCATGCACGTGGTGGTCGGAACCAGCTTGTTTCAGATTCTTTTCACCTGCATAAACGTGACCATCTTGCAATCCTACACCAACCATACGGTAGATTTCATTCTCGCTCTGATTCTTCTACTAGGCTCCACTTTAGGTGCTCAGTTCGGTGCCAAACTCAGCAAAAAACTGAAAGCGGACCAGTTGAAGATTTTACTGGCTACTTTGGTGCTGGTAGTCATGGTCAAGATGCTCTTCGATCTGCTGCTCACTCCCAATATTCTTCTGGCCTATGTAGGAGGACACTAATGTTAAAAAGATCCCGAGCTGTTAAATCCAGATACTGCAAGATTGTGCAAATGTTTGTTCTGCTCGCTTGCCTAACGCTGGTCGCTTCTGCAGGGCGGGCTGAACAACCGATGAAAACGACGATAACCCCGCAAGCCATTTCAATCGGTGCATTTTATGACGGCACCCACGTAAAAGCTGAAGGGCTCATCCCTGCCGACAGTCAGGCAATTATTCGCATAACGGGGTATAGTGGAGATTTGCATCTAAAGCAGAAAGGCAAGGCTTTGGGATTGCTGTGGATGAATCTCAATACGCTGACCTTTGAAAACGTCCCGAGCGTCTACCTCCTCTACGTTCCGGGCACTTTTGAAGAGATGCTTCAATCCAACTCTGCAATCGATCCCGTTTCACAGCTCACCCTGGCTTCGCTTGAAAAGCAGATTCAAATTTCCCCCGAGTCAGGGAACAAGGATCAACTCTACGCCGAGTTCTTAAAACTTAAAAAAAGCGAAGGGCTCTATGCAGTACACAAGGACAGCATCCATTATTCCGACACAAACGACGGCGTCAAGTCCTTTGAAGCAGACCTCATAATTCCTTCCCGCATCAAACCGGGAGAATACACCCTGGATCTCTACGCAGTCAAAGACGGGCAAATCACGGCGAGAAAGAGCCTGGATCTGCCCGTCAAGCTAGTAGGATTCCCCGCTATGCTCTCTTCGCTGGCGTTTCAACATGGAGCACTTTACGGAATACTTGCCACGCTTGTTGCATTGTTTGCAGGACTGTTGATGGGATTCTTTTTCAGCGGAGCCAAAGCGGGTCATTGACGACCCTGCGTGGAATAGGGTGAATAGGACAAATCATGACACTGATTCGCACCCTCAAAAATATTCTTTCAGGAAGATTCCGCCGAGCGGACTCGCCCTATTCCTTTGCCACGCTCTTCAACAAGTTCCGCAGCATTCTGGACAAAAACAATCAAGCCCTGGAACTCATTGCCGACATGGGTGACAAATTGGGCGGCGACTACGTATTTGATCGCCAATACATTCTGTCGATCACCGAACAATTAACCGAGCTGGTCTACCTGTTGATTTACGATCTTAACACACTTGCGCCGAATAAATATTTAGACCTGCTCAATTCTTTTGAGAGGATCCGTGTCAGGATTCAAGCGCAACTCGAAGGCAATTGGATCTTGCCCGAAGGCGACACCGTTATCGCTTATTCCAATTTGGACATCGGCTTGAACGAGGAAGTGGGAAACAAGAATGCGACCTTGGCGGAGATACGCAACGTGCTGGAGTTGCCGGTTCCCGACGGCTTCACTATAACCGCCAGCGCTTTCAAGATGTTTCTGGAATGGAACAAGCTCACTGAGCCCATTCTTAAAGCTCTCAATTCATGGGAACATGAGTCCCAACAATCCACAGAAGAAACATCGGCAGCCATTCGAAAGCTGATCCTCGATGCCCGCGTTCCGCCCAGCCTGATCCAGCAAATTACCCACGCGCTGGAACGGATAAGTGCGGATTACCCCAAACCTGAGGGTAATTTCTTCGCGGTTCGGAGCAGTGCGATTGGCGAAGATGGCGAACACAGTTTCGCGGGCCAATACAAGACCAGTTTGAACGTTCCCCAGAACCAGCTCCTCGAGCACTACAAAATGATACTAGCCAGTGCCTATTTTCCAAATGCTTTGGCATATAGCAGTCAGAAAGGTTTCCTCGCTAACGAGATTGCCATGGCGGTTGGCTGCCAGCTCATGATCGATGTCGAAACCAGCGGAGTTCTGTACACGCTGGATCCGTCCTCTCCAGAAAAGGAAACGGCACTGGTCACCGCCGTGTGGGGTCTGGGAACTCCGTTGGTAGAAGGACGCGTTCAGAGCGACCAGTATGTGGTCAGCCGCGATCCTCCACATAACCTCCAGGCACTAAAAATAGTGCGCAAGCCCGACATGCTCGCTTCCCGAAAAGGCGGCGACACCGAGCACCGGGCGGTGCCGGATGAACTTCAAAGCAGACCGTGCTTGAACCCTGAACATTTAAGCAAGCTGGTCGAAATGGGCTTGTTGATCGAACGTTATTTCAAGAGACCTCAGGATATAGAATGGGCTTTGGATAGAGACGGAAATCTGGTCATTCTTCAAGCGCGCGCGTTGAACATTAAGAATGGGAAAAACGATCTGGTAACGGACATCTCAGAAATTTCTTCAAATTATCCCGTGCTGTTCAAGGGAGAAGGGACCATCGTACAGAGAGGCATTGCTACCGGAAACGTATTTCTGGTGGAACAAGACGAGGATCTGAATAAGGTTCCATTCGGCTCTATCCTGGTTGCAAAGCACACATCTCCGCGTTTGGCCGGAATCATGCGCAAGGTGCATGGCATCATCACCGACGTGGGCTCGCCGACCGGCCACATGGCCACTATTGCGCGCGAATTTAGGCTGCCGACCATAGTCAACACAAGGATTGCAACTCAAATCTTCCATAACGGCGATGAGATAACGCTGGATGCTACTCAGGGCGTGGTGTACGGCGGGAAGGTAAAAGAACTGAGCTATTATGAATTCACCGTGGAGGATGTGTTTGAAGACTCCTACGAGTATCGCCTGCTACGCAGGATACTTAGGGAAATCAGTCCGTTAAACCTGGTCGACCCGCATGACAAGGACTTTAAGCCGGCGAAATGCAAAACCTATCATGACATCATCCGGTTCATTCATGAAAAAGCGGTTAAGGAACTTATCAACCTTGAACACGTGCGCCGGCGAGAACTCCATGGAGCCGCCAGAAGGCTGGATTTCGAAATTCCCTTGGGTCTCACCGTGATCGATATCGGAGGAGGCATTCAGTCACCCAACAGCGATGACGCAATCGGTTTCACGGAAATCAACTCCATTCCGATGCGCGCATTTTTGGTCGGGCTCATGGAACCGGGTATGTGGGATACCGACCCAGTATCGGTTGATTTCGGCAGCTTCATGTCCAGCCTCACCAGAACCTTCTCCTCCTCCCTTGCCAGCCCCGAACTCGTTGGTCAGAATCTTGCCGTCATATCCCGGGAATATCTCGATCTCAGCCTTCGGCTGGGCTATCACTTCAACATTATCGATGCTTATATTTCAGATAGTCCGAATGATAATTATGCTTATTTTCGCTTCATTGGAGGAGTCACCGATATTGTCCGCAGGTCGAGACGGGCCAGATTGATAGCCGCCATCTTAGAGCGTCTTAATTTTCGGGTTGAATTACGAGGAGATCTGGTGGTGGGAAGAATCAAGAAATTGGAACGGGCAAACATGGAAGAAAAACTGTGGATGTTGGGCGGTCTGGTTTCATATACCCGGCAGCTCGATATTCGCCTGGATAATGACGAACAAGTGGATCAATTCCTCCAGGAATTCACCGAAAAAATGCCCAAGCCGAACAGCATGAATTTGCAAAGGAGACTCTATGGACACGAATCACAAAACACAAATTTTGATACTGGACGATGAACCGATAGTTTGCAAACGTCTTAAACCCGCTCTGGAAAAATCGGGTTATGAAGTGGAAACGTTCATCACCAGTAAGGAAGCAATGTCACGCATTGAAGCAAAGGAATTCGACATTGTCATCACCGACCTCAAGATGGAAGGGTTGGACGGAATGGCATTCCTGACCGAAGTCAAGAAACGGGCGCCAAACACAGAGGTAATTGTCATCACCGGCTTTGCCACCATGGAAACGGCCAAAGAATCTTATCAAAAGGGAGTTTTCGATTTTGTAGCCAAACCATTCAAAGTGGGTGAGATCCAACAAGTGGTAAAAAAGGCGGAAGAAAAGCGCAATCAGGCCCACGCTGCGAAATAGCCGGCCCACCTAACCAGTAAGGATGAAACCATGATTAAAACACTTGTCTCCATTGACGCCGACCTTTCATCGAGTATCGCCCTTCGATACACATGCCTGCTGGCAAAAAACAGGCCGGTTGAAATCCAGACCATACACGTTCAAGAACCTGATTCCTCGGGCCCTGGTGGACTTGGCATGGGAACAGGCTGGGTGCGAAGAACCTATGAAAAGGAACTCATCGATCAAAGCAAAAAAGACATTTCTCGACTTCTCATTGCAGAAAGTGGTTTTTGTCCGGTCTTGAATCAACCCATCATTGTGCCCGGCGATCGAGGCCAGGAGATTCTCAAGGAACTGCAAAAGGGCAAGTACGATCTCTTTGTTGAGGGCGCGCCGCTGCATTCTTCGGGGAAAGATCTCGTAAAACATCTCAGAAGCCATCTTTACCAGCACTTAGAGGTACCAGTCCTGTTCGTACAGAACCTGTATCCATTGAAGCACATCACTTTTCTGATGGAAAGTGACCGTGAATCTTCCTCCCTGTTCAGTTCCGTGGCGCATCTTCTCGAAGGGATGGAGCTGGAGATAGAGCTGGCGTTTACCACAAGCCCCGGCCGACCTCTCCCCGAAGAATCCATGCTCAATAAGATGGCAAAAGATTACGGCTGGAAAGTACGAGAAATTTATCAGGTACCCAAAGAAATTGATACTTGGAAAGAACAGATTAAGGATTGCGACCTGTTAACGACCAGGGTGGAAAGACATAAAGGCCACCCGAATATTCAGCTGGAATATTTGGGGCAAATGTCATGCCCTTTCTTATTTTTTTGGAAGTAGAGTGAAGTGCGGGCCGCTTTTAGAACAAGCTCAAGCGCTTGTTGAAGTCGTTCTATTCGGATCATTCATAGAAGGAGACACACTATGAGAATACTTTTCGCGGGAGATGAGCACACCTATAGTGCCTTCGCGTTGAAAAAGGTGGTCAGCCTGGCGATGAACACGTGGGCCGATGTAACGTTGTTGGCTCTATCCGGCGACTCTGCAGCCGGCAGCGGCGCAGGCCCCGATTTGCCCGACGGCCCCCAAGGTTCCACAGCCAAAGCATTGAACGACTATCGGGGAGAATTCCTGGCGGCCTGGGACGGCATCGAATCACCTTACACAGCCGATTCTTATGAATACCGGTGGATGCCTCTCAAAAACGGACTTTGGGAACAGGTACGAGTCTGTCAGAGCAGCAGGAAAGAACTTAGAACGCGACTGAGAACCAGTTCGACTGCCAACGAAATTCTGGCGGAGGCGGCCGAAGGCGGGAGCGATCTTATTGTGATCGGGTGCAGCGGCGGTGCACAGTGTTCTTGGGCGAAAAACACCACCGTGCCGCAAAAGGTCGTCACCAACGCCACTTGCTCGGTACTGTTGGTTAAGGAGGATCTGCCGGTGAAGAAAATAACCGCATGCATCGATCAAAATGCGGTCAGCCAGGAATCTCTGGAGATGATCAATCAGATGGTAACGATCCACAATGCGGATCTGGAACTCGTTGGTCTCACCAAAGGCGGCGGCGTGCATTCGGATACTTACTCCAGGCTGATGCAGGTGGGCGACTATTACAGCGATCGCGGGATCGAGGCAAAAACCCACCTGACCGAGATTTCCGAGTTCGAAAAATTCGTCGCAGCCGAACCCGTGGGCGACCTGTTCGCGCTCTGGTTGGGCAAAAAATCGCTGCTGGACCGCTTTTTCCCTCGCGACTGGGTAGGCCGTTTCGTCAACTCCTGCCACAGTTCGGTCCTGGTTCTGAGGTGATGACATTACACGATAACGCACATCTTTTAGGGCAGCTATCCCGGCAGGGCTTTAGCCCTGCCCGCTACTAACCCTCCGCTTTTCTTGCCTTCTCACCTTTTATTCCTGTGTATAGCCGAGACCACGTTCCTTATCCGCCTTCTATCTTCTATCCTCTATCCTCTGCCCTCTGCCCTCTGCCCTCTGCCCTCTGCCCTTAAAACCCCGGCAGCTTGAATTTCATGGTCACCTCACCTGTTTCCTTGTTGATTTGGATCATCCTCTGATCCGATTGCTGGTCTTCCACTTTTCCTAGCTTTTGACCAGTTGCCATTTCCAGAAGGCCGCTGATGAACTGCATACCCGAATTGAGCACCTGCTCGAGTTTCTCCGGCGGTTGAGCGGCAAGACTAAAGCCGGCAGCTTGAGCATCCGACTTCTCCTGCTGCTCCTCAGCTACCGCAAGTTCGGCTTGCGTATCGGGTTCTTCGGCCTCGAAGGCGACTTGTTCGCTCTCCTCCTGCAGTACCTGCGGATTCAGATAGTAAGGCGTGTCCTCCGGCAGTTCTTCTGCGGGCTTGCTCTCCGGCATCGGAACGATCGGCTCGTCCCCCATCATTTCACGCAGTTTGTTGAGAATCTCCGTCCTCTTTTCGTGCGAGAATTCCACCGTATCCGGACCCTCGTCGAATACACCGTCGAACAAATCTCTCTTGAGCTGTAGACCCGCCATTATTTTTTCTTCGATGCTGTTTTTCGCAATCAGATTCACCACGTTGACACAATTACTCTTCTGCCCGATGCGACTGACGCGGCCGACCCGCTGATTCAATTTGGCCGGATTCCATGGCAACTCAAAGTTGACGACGCAGTCCGCAGCCTGGAGGTTCAGGCCGGTCCCACCCGCATCGGTTGAAAGAAACACCTTGCACTGAGGATTTGAGGTGAATTCATCGATTAAACACTGTCGCTTTTTAACCGGAACTTTGCCGGATAGCTCTACGAAGGGGATGCCGGCCTGTGAGAGGTGCTTGCCGATAAGAAAAGTCATGGTAGTCCACTCGCTGAAAATGACTACCTTGCGCTGATTCTGCAGCACCAATTCGTCAAGGATTCCCTCCAGTTCTTTGAGCTTGGGAGAGACGTTGGTGTGACGATCGATCAAATAGGTCGAGTTGCAGACCATTCGCATTTTCAGCAGCAGTTCCTGCATTCGCCTTATGTCCATTGGGGTGAGGAATTTTTTATTGATCAGGGGCAGCAACGACGACAGATACCCATTATGAATTTCCGCCTGCTTAGCGGTAAGCTCCAGATAATAGTTATTCACAATCTCTTCGGGCAACTCCGACAGAACTTCTTCCTTGCGCCTTCGGATAACGATGCTTTTCAGCCGCTCGCTGAGGGCGTCGAGATTCCGGTAGCCGAGTATCTTCCCCTTCTTTTCGCGGCTGAGCATAAAATGATCGGCGGCGAATTGCCAAAGCGGGGACAGCATATAAGGGTCGAGAAACTGCACGATCGAGTAAACGTCTTCCAGCTTGTTTTCCAGCGGGGTGCCGGTAAGAACCACAGCATGTTTGCGGGGAATGCTCTTGACCGCCTCGGCGGTTTTGGTGGTAAAGTTCTTGATGCGCTGCGCTTCATCCAGGATAACCACGTCCGGCTTAAAGCGCGCGATTACGGTCACATCCCTCAGAACAGCCTCATAATTAGTGATCTTAAAAAGGCTTTCCACATCATCATAGATCGCCTTACGCTGTTGCTGCGATCCTGCCACAATGTCGGCCCGCTCGTGAGTGAACCTTTCGATCTCGCGTTTCCATTGTTCTTTTAAAGATGCAAGGGTGACGATCAACACACGTCGAAATCCGAAAACTTCCTTTTTCAAGATGCTAAGAGCGATGGCCTGCAGGGTTTTCCCCAAACCCATCTCATCACCGATCAGTACCGCTTTTTTATACAAACCGAACTCAACCCCCTTAACCTGATAGGGATAAAGGGGCGCCTTCATTTTATCCAGTGCGGGGAACTCACTCCGGGCCAATTCCTGCAATTGGCGTTCACTGAGGTACTCATCGAGCCGATTCAAGACGGGTTCCTGCACCCTTACCCGCTTGTTCCCCTGCAGTTGAAAAAAGAGCGGCAGAAAACCGGCAAAATCGTCGTTTACGAAAAGGCCGTCTTGAGCAAAATGTTCATCGAATAAAGGCTGAATATCTTGAATTTCATCTTGCGGCCGTTCACAAAACATTCTCGGCTTACTGTGACTCGAGTCCCAATAAATATCTACAAAGGGAAATCTCTCTGCGTCGAGCCTCTCCTGCAGATTTTTTTTCTTTTTGATGTGTTCATTTACATAAATCAAATGCTTGCAGGTGCCGAGCCGATTCGTCAAAAAATCCGGGCAGCTGCAGTGCCCCAGACCATTTGCGGGATCGTGCAGAGTCACCTTGTATTGAAGACCTCTTGTCGTCTCGACCAAGTGCTCGCCTTTGTACATATCCCCCAAGATTGCCGTCAGCTCCTCGGTTTTCGCCCTCTTCTTCCGATCCTCGATGGCCTGGTTCCTGATTTCCTCTGCAGTTAAACAGACGTCCAAAGGTTGTCCGTCCGGCGGCTCCGGCACCAACGCCTGGAGATCTCGAAAATTCTTCCGATCCATAATGTCAAGCAAAACCGCCACTGCGTGTTTGCAGCCTTCACCCGGATAGGGACAGTCACACGAGTAGTCAATTCCACCGTTATTGAAGTCGACGGTAATCAGGTAATCGCCGTAGTTTCCATCCACTTCGTAGACATACTCTCCAGAATCCCGATCCACCTCGATACAACTGTATGCCCCGAGATGATAGAGGCTTTCTCCGCGGCGATAGATGATATTCGAATCGGCCACCTCGTTCCGGATAAATTCCTCGGTCAAAACAAACATACCGTTATCTCCTCACAGTCTATTTCGCTCGATTGAAAGTTTATAATGTTGCAAAACTTTAAGAATTCGACTTCTTGCAGTTCCGCCAAACGTCCATGAGTAAAGGAACGCATCACTACAAAAATTGAAAGTTATCAAAATATTTGGTAGGCCCAAACGCAATGCCGGCGCACGCCAGTATAGCTCTCTATCCCTGAATCGTTTCAAGTCCCTGGCAAAGCTTGTTTTGAAGACAATGTTCATCTTTGTCCAGTTAGAATACTGAATATCTCTTGCTTATCAATCGATTCAGTCGACTCGCCCTCTTTGATGGCACGAGCCAGTGCGATATCCTCTATCACTTCAGATAGCATAGCGTAGATCATTTCTTTACGATCATCGAACACTTCAGCCAAGGCCTCCTTCATCAATCCTTTGAGCTTGTCCTCATCAATACTTATTTCCATGACAGTCTCCAGCTACACCAAAAACATTATCTTGGAAGCTATAGTACCATTACTGTAAAGTATTTCACTCCCATCCAAGTTCTCGCTACCTGCATTTCGGCAACCCGTCGTCGGCCAGGATTTTATCTATTTTGGATCTTATAATTCTATGAAATTCGTTCAGCTCTCCTGAAGAAAAACCAAAATTTCTGCTGAGGGCAACTGGCTCGAGCCGGAACTTACAGGCAAACTTATCTCTCTGAACGTTTATATGCTTGGGTTCACCACAATCAAAGAGAATGCCCTGCAGCATAGCCCCTTGTTGGCGTTTCTGGGACGGGCACAAGGCCCTAAGCTACCACCTGTTCTATTATGGACACAAGGCCCTAGACTACACGACACCAGTTGCCATTTCATCAATCGGCAACCCGGGCATGGGGTTCCAAGTTACCCAGAATCCTATCCAGAATATTCTCGATATAATTGTGGAAAAGATAAGTTTATTCTGTTTATACAAGCACATAACTTCGCTTCTTGAATCCTGCTCGACCAAAATTTTGTTCCTTTGAACTTGCACATGCTTGGGTTCACCACAATCAAAGAAAATGCCCTGTAGCATAGCCCCTTGTGGGCGTTTCTGGGACGGGCACAAGGCCTTAAGCCACCACCTGTTTTGTTATGGGCACAAGGCCCTGGACTACACAACACCAGTGGACTCTTTTGTCAAAATCCTACCAGCTTTGTTTGAGGATTCTTGCCTTTTCTGCTGCTTCAAATACCTCTCGGCAGGATTCCCAGTCTATTTTCTGCACTTTGGTGTAGCGAATTTCAAAGGGATGGGATTTCGGCACTTCATCGATGATTTTCTTGGCTCGTTCCTTCTCGCCAAGAGCCACTGCAACCCAGGCATCTTCCAACACGTCAGGAATTTGGCCGAAAAGAGTGTAAATTTCTTGCAGGCGAGAGGAGAGCAGTTCATGAACACGATCTTCCACCGAATCCTTGTAGCGCATGTTGTAAATCTTGACGCTGTCGTGAATCTGCCCTATTCGCTGAATCCGTCCTTTGCGCTGCTCCAATCGGGTGGGATTCCAGGGTAGGTCCAGGTTGATCAAAGTGGCCAGACGCTGGAGGTTCAAACCTTCCGACGCGGCGTCAGTGCCCAAGAGGAGTCGCAACTCTCCTCGCATCACCAATTGTTTCAAATCGTTCCGCCTCTTGGGTGTCCACTTTGCTCCCTGCATAATCCCGGATGAACTGGACCCGGAATACACCGCTATCGGCACTTGAGGCAATTCTTCCGTCAACTGTTCGGCAAGCCACTGGATCGAATCCCGATATTGACTGAAAACGATACAGCCGACATCCAACCATCTCCTTTTCACCAGACAATCCAACACAACCTGGCGTTTGGGATCGCGTTCTTGATTGGCCGCGAGAGCAGCGACAAACCGTTCAAGTATCGATCGCTCTCGAGGCGTCAGGGTCCTCGATAACTCAACCGTCTCCGCATACTCGGCTTCATCGAAAACCGTCTCCACATCATCTTCGCTTATATCCACAGTCTCCCAGGAAGCGAGCATCTTCTCTGCCGTCCGCAGCCCCGCATAAATCGAACTGCCAACACGCCGCAGCAAGAGAGTCTTCAAAAAACCCGCGCCGGTCATGCGCTCCGACAGTTGGCTGCAGAACTCTTCAGCAAGGTCGTAGGCTTCCCTGAGATAAGCCGGCAAAAGAATCGCATCCCGATCACCTTCCCCGTAAAGTTCGACTTCGATTGGATTAAGGAAAGATTCGTTGGTTTCCGGATCAATTTGCGTCTCGAGCTGGTCCCTGGTTCTTCGGACAATACGCCGGATGAAAGGGTTATGTTCTTGTACAAAACGCGGGAAAAGTCTTTCCAGACGCGCCCGATCCGGAGGCAACAAGCGTGTGATAGCATCTCCCTGTGCGACGGATTCCGTCTTCGCGATTTCCAGCCGATCTCGCAGAACAGCAAAATCTCTGTGCTCGCCGGAGGGAGGCAAAGGATTTCGAACCCATTCCCACTTCTCTGTCTCATCTTCCGGCAATAAGTTTCTGCCCATGATAAGGCCGAGAGCTCTGCCGGCTCTGCGCCACTTACTGTGCACGTTTCCCATTACCGACTCGTCTCCTCGAGCGAGTATGTTGAGCAGGTCCCAGGCTTCCACCGGGCGCAGCTGAACCGGGGTTGCAGTGGCGAGGAGCAAACTTCTGGTGCGCTCCGCCAAGTCAAGCATGAATCTGAGGAGATTGTTCGGATCGGGACTTTCATCGTCACGGCCCTCGCCAAGGTTGCGTCTTCTAGCCCGATGAGCTTCATCCAGAATCACGCAATCATAGTAGCGGGCAAGGAGATAATTCGATGCTTCAGAGCGCCGAGTGATCAATCCTGAAGAAACGATTCCCACGCGCCGCGGGCACTTTTGGATTCCTTCAGGGCCGATCAGCGGATACTCGATCCCCTGTTCATCCACCCACTGGCGACCGTTCCAGACGGCGGAAGGCATATCGAGCAATTCGAGCATTTCTCCCTGCCATTGCCAAACAAGCGTTTTCGGGCAAATCACCAAAATCGGCCGTTCTCCGATTAGCGCTATTAGTAGCGCCGACATAGCCAGCTGCAGCGTTTTCCCAAGTCCAACCTGGTCGGCCAGAATAAAACGAGCCTTCCCCATTGGCCCTTGATGAGCCTCAAAAACCAGTTTAACAAAGTGCTTTTGATGTTCCCAGAGACCGACTTCCTTGCGATAAACCGGGGTTTCAATCAAAATAGGCGCCGGGTCCGGCGAATAGTCGTCTTTTTTTTCTGCTGCCCACTCTTCCAGGCTATAAATCCGCTTACGTTCGGCAAGGCGGCCAACATCCTCAATCACGAAATCAGCAAGGGGCACAGCATAGGGAGACTGCCATAATGCATCGAATTCATCTTGGACCCAAGCAACCCCTTCAGGCGATGCGTCCTCCCAGATGAGCTCGTAGTTCATCTCGAAAGCAGCTCGGGATTCGTTGGCGCTACCAAGAAAGGCAAGCTTCGAGCCATCTTTCAATGTGATCACACCGGCTTTTCCGTGAACCAGCCCGAACGCTGCATCCGGGAGCACCCGAACCTGCATTTTGCCGACTCTAAGAAAATCGTAAAGGCGTTGAAAACGTTCTCGCGCTCGACCTTCGGCAAGCCCTTCAACAAATCGTTGCGGCTGTGAGGCGCACCAAGAACGGCGGATAGCCTGCTGTGCCGCCTTTGCGGTTTGAACATCCAGAGGATCGAGGTCGGAATTGCACACGACTCGCACAGGGCCTTCGAGACGATCCAGGGCTTCTCCGGCAATCTCCAGAATGGAAGAAGTGAAATAGCCGGCAATACGGTCGTAAGCTCTGGCCTGCATCAGGCGTTCTACGAGAAAAGATCGAGAGAGAGGTTTTCTTCTGGATGAAAAACGGCGGATAGGGATGAAATCTTGAGTCTTTCCAGTCACGGCAGATACCTGTCAAACAGGAGAGTTTTGTGCGAACCTCCCAGGATGCTTATCTGTAATCCATAATGATTTTCGGGTTCTCCTTTAAAACATAGGAGAATTCTCTCTCTGCAAATCCACTTAGGCACTTTCAGAATCCGGAAAACCAACGGGCAAAAGGCCCTAGGCTACCTATTGTGAGGCGGAAATAATGCTGCTGTAGTCTAGCCCCTTGTGGGCGTTAGAAACAATAACCAATACTAATGACCGTAGCATAGCCCCTTGTGGGCGTTGTTGGCCTCCTGTGTGCGACAGCAAACGGGCACAAGGCCCTAGGCTACCAATTACGGGCTTGGCGGTTTCATATATTTCCACCTCGTTCATATATGATCGTTGCGCACGGCTCCGGCCAGCAGCGCAGCAGCCTTGGCGTCCTTTTGCCAATGGGCCATGCCGGAAACGAGGTGAAAGTTTGCCAGAAACTCTGCAATATGAATGACTTTGTCGCGAGCCAGCCAATAATCAGGGAGCTCGGTTCTAAGCCAGTTGAGCCCTACGGCTACCGAATCGTTTTTGGCAACCTGGTGAACGGCAAAAAGTGTATTGCGGGTCACCGACCGGTCAAAGCCATCCCCTGAGAGCATCCGCCTGGCAAATTCGGAGGCCGTTTTGAGCCTGGTCTCATTGGCCCGAATGCTGGCCAAGAGGTCGGTGTAGTCGGCAGCCCCAAAGCCGCGAGCCAGTTCCTGATAGACGCCGTTGCGATACTCGCCGTGGCTTTCAACTTCCAGACCCTTGAGGTAAAAGCGCTCCATCGGCGACAGAGTCTTCCACAGTTCCGATTGAATTCCGCGGGGCACCAGGTGATCGCAGGCAATCTTCACAGCGTCTCGAATGAGCTGTTCAACCGGACCGATCTCTCCCCTCGGGCGTTCTCGCAAAATTTCTTTGGCCGGATCGATTTCTTCGATGGGCCGCTCGGTGAGCACCCGCAGAGCCGCCGCGTAAGCTGCCAGCTGCAGATCCGCATCGCCGAAGTTCGGGTCGCTGTGATCATCCAGGGCCAGCATGGAATCCAATTGTTGTCTCACCTCACCTTCCATCCGATGGGCGATCTCATCCAGAAACACGGCCTCCTGCTCTGTGCGCTTGCGCAGGACGAGCAACACCGTCCCCTGCACATAATTTCCTTGCTTGAGCGCCGAATCGGTTTCGGTGGCAATACACCAGGCAGCGGTGACGCGCAGTCCGGCGGCCCACAGAATCATGGTCAAATCCGCCCAAACGGCCGCATCCTGGTGGGTGAACATAACGATCTGCAAGCCATTATCCGGCATGTGTTCGGTCAGTTGCCGGTAACACTCCATCATCGATTGGCGAAACGATTGGTCGTTTCCCTTGACTGCAAGGGCTCGTTTGGAGTCAGTGTACCAGTTGGGGAAAAGTCCCAGGAGGTGTTTTTCGTGCCACGCCAAAAAGTATTCAGAAAGCTCATGGTAGTTTATCGCATCAGCATAAGGTGGGTCCGTGACCCACACATCACAAACTGAACGAATTCTGCGTGCGTCAGCCGAGACTATGTAGGATTCTGTCCCTACAGATAAAGGTCCATAGTGAATATTCCACGCATTCGCGAGGCTGCAGGTTCCTCGCAATCCATAATTGAATAGGGTATTTAATGCTTGATTACTGAATGTCTGCTCTGTCTTCTCGTTTGCGCCATGTGGGTGCCATCGACAAAGTCTTGAGTTCCAATCACAACATCGACTCTTACCTAAGAGACTTGCTACTCTGCCCACCTTACTTTGCGATTCTTTGAACATTTGAGAATAAAGCATCCCATGCACCAACAACTGCCTCGGCGTGAACAAATGATGCCAATTAATCCAGCCACGTGTACGAATAGGCTCGTCCGTTTTGGCTCCCGGCTCGATGCGCCGACTGGGAATGTAGCCCTTTTCTTGCCATTCGTGAAAGCGTTCCCGCAGAAGTTCCAAGACTTTTGCTTCTCGATTTAAGTCGGCATCTGTTGGGGCTCGATAGTATCGCCGGGTTTTCTGTTTGAGAGTACCTGCCTCTAGAAGTCCTTCGAAGTCTGGACGTCTTTCTGCTTCCTGTTTGCTGAGCTCCTTCTTTCTTTTTCCCTCCTGTAATTCGTAGTAGGTTTCCACCCAACGGATACAGTACAGGCGCTCCTGGAAGACATCCTCCGGCCGGGAAGCGAGGTCTTCATTTTGCCACAGGCGCAAGTTGCGGCGGATCACTTCAATAGGAGTCGAGGGACCGCCGCCGGGGGGAATCAGCCTTGAACTTTTGACCGTTCCGCTGTTGCGAGCGGCCTTCATCTCTTTGTCCGTCACCCCCTGGTGGATTTCGATCAGGTAGCGTTTGTTCTCCAAATCAGGAACCAGTTCGGCCACTGTCCTGGTCTTTTCACCGATCACCCAGGAAGGGGCAAGGGGCACAGTCCAACCCGATTCGGGATCGCGCACTTCAACGCAGTATAAATAAGCATCTGCCCGCCAGCCAAGCTCGTTGTGTTCAATTCCCCATTCGGTGACCTGCCGATCCACTGCTTCAAATATTTCCGCCTGCACCTGCTGAACCTCGCGGACCACCTTTTCGCCTCCTCCGACGATATTCAGGGCCGCCCAAGAGAGCAAAGCCGCAACCGGGCTCAGGTCCGATCCATAAACGTCGCAGCCCAACCGGGCCGCTTCAAATGGGACCGATCCCGCCCCGCAAAACGAATCTCCCACTCGAGGCCGATGCCCGAACCGTCTCTTCCCCAGCTCATCCACCAGATCCGAAAGGTTCCGCGCATCAGTGGCAAGGTGCTCGTTGATTTCGACCCAATCTTCCGAACTCGGCCCTTCCATTTGTTCGGGCCGGAGGCAATAGGTGAGCTTTTCCGAATAAGGCATGCGCTCAAACACCACCCGCTGAAGGTCCAACCGATCCTCCCGGGTCAGGTTCGATTTAAGCGTTAGTGAATCGCCGACACTTTCCGGTTCAACATAGCGCTTGCGAATGCTTGCAGGCATGTCCTGCAGTTCCTGCAGCAGCCTCTTTTGTGGAATCGACTTGTCTTTTCGCCGCCAAATGCCTTCTTCATCCATGGTCATCAGCTTGAGGAAGATTTCCCGGTCCCGCAGCGGATCGTCCGAGTCTGGAAGAAGCAGCCCAAGCAAGGCGGCCCTTACGAGCACCAACGGCTTTCTGCCCCACCACTTGCCAAGACCGGTGAGGGTTTGACTGTAATTGGCTTTTCGTTCCTTGTAGCTTTCCATGGAAATCTTTGCCACCGGGAACTGGTGTTCGATGAAACAAGGGGCATTCGCCAAAGGCAAATCTTGGAGCTGCCAGCTGACTTCGGCTTGGGTTAATGTCATTCGGATTCTTCCTCTCTTGCAGCCTGAGCTTTCGGGTTGTCAAACAGGGTGAGCTGTCGGGCCACTCGAAAGAATTCAGGGACTGTCGGTTGATCGGGCGCCCGATTGGTGATGGGATTTTCTGTCAACGCATAGCGCACCGCTTTACGCCACCCTTTGTTTCGATCGTGAATGCCGTGGCCGGTCGCGGCGGCCGTCTGGGTATAGAGCCACCAACGCTCCTCGGGAACCAGCCCTTTCCAGTTGGCCACAGCAGTTGGAATCACACCGGGATCTGCATCTTCGATGGCCCATGCCAGAAGCACCAGTTCTTTCCCCAGTTCGCTCCGCACAGCGTTATGCCCGATGCGCCACGCGCCGGCTCGTTTGCCCGCCTTCCGCAGCCGCTGATTGAATTCGGCCCTGACGGCATCCGCTACAGCGTCCCACTTGAGGCGAGGGAGCATCACGCGAATCTGCCCGTCGGCTTTCATCTCCAGACATATTTCGCTCGAGCCGGAATCCTGCGTCCAGGTGAAATGTTCACTTATTGTGATTTCTTTGGTGTTGCCGCGGGGAATATTGACCACAAAATGGTGGCTTGTCTCTTTAGGGTCAAACCCGAAGGAGCGCGCAAGGGCTGCGAGTGTGTCGGAACTTTTTCCTGTCATGATCAGTCGGGCCTTGATTCAGTGCTCATTACTGAACGCTAAGGATGCCAGTGAATGAATTGATGGATTCCAGCTAATCGACTCTGCCGATATCTGCAAGTCAATTTTGCAGCACCCGTCAATCAATATGGTTGATCCCCAATCGATCAATCCCGTCGGCACCCAATCAATCACTTGTAGCCTAGCCCCTTGTGGGCGTTGACAATAATAATGGAGGCTGTCGGAAACGCCCACAAGGGGCTAGGCTACAGATAGTAAAATCAAATTTTAGCCGTTGTGCGAGGCTCACGGCAATGGATTCATGTGTCCGCTCCACGGCCAATCCTCAGGGCGTGTGACCAACTCCTTACGAACCGGGTTGTTCAGAATATATTCAGCTATTTTGTACAAGTCTTCCTGCTCACGAACAATGTGATCGTAACAGCGGGGCTGGAAGAGTTTGCCGCTCCAACCGGCCGTCCAGCTTCGGTTGGTCGCCTTGCCTTTGTATTGATCGGTAAACTTGAGAACTGAAATGCCGTCTATTTTGGGGCTCACCAGATAATGGAGATGATCGGGCATCAGGCAATAGATGAAAACCGTGCACTTCTGTCGCTTCTGTTCCTCTCTCAAGACATCCAGTATCAGTTGGTTCAATCCATCCAGCACGAATGGGGCCTGGTTTCTGTAGGATCGAACGGTGATGAAGTACACTCGGTTGGCGCAGGTATACAGCTGAGAATCGAGTTTTTGATTTGATGCGGGGCGATACGGCTTCTCCCACGGCATGGCTCATTTTCCATCCATCGTAGTCTAGAGCCCCTTGTGGGCGTTTATATGCGGGCAAAAGGCCCTAGGCTACATTACCGTTAGCAGCACTGGGCTGTTGTTGACGCTCACAAGGGGCTAGGCTACGGTTTTTGATGACGGACTGCGGTTGTTGAAGATGCACGTTTCTCACATGCTACTGCTTAACCTCGCCTTCCTCCAATGTTGTTTTAGCTTCTTCCACCCACTGCAAAAGATCGTAGCCCGAATCAAAATAAAGGGCTCTGGTTTCCAACTTAACCTGTCCGTCCCCTTGTACCTTACGAAGCACGTCCAGGCATTGTTCAACAAGTTCCGGAGCAATCCGTTTTCCGCCGTAGGTTGTCAACTCCACCCACTCCACGACGCCATGATCCCCTCCAATGATTAAACTTGGCCCCTCCAGTTGAACCGAGTGTTTCTTGAGTTTCTCAAGAAAAGCATAAGAAACCTGGGTGGTCTCGCATGACTGGTGTCTCAACCAGGTAGCCGGTCGATTCGGATCGACTTCAACTTCTCTCCCCTTCTGTGGAATCGGAATTTGCTCCACTTGAGACCAAACACCGTCGCGTTCGGCACAGGCGAGAACGAACGCTGTCTGCTGCGGGATGACGAAGGGAGAATCATACAGAGCACCGGCAACCTTGGGGTCGGAGCCGTTTGTTGTGTAGCGAATCTCTGCCGGAGGTCCTGCCTTGAGCTCCATCTTATTGTCAGATCCACTTTGAAACAGGCGGTGTTTCAGGGTGAGACGATTGGTCCAGGTCACCGGCTTGCCCATATCATGCACGCCGGTTGAATCGACCGCAAGAAAACAAAGATGCACTGGATATTCGAGATAAGGAAGGGTCCAAGAGCGAGGACCGACTAACACAGAGCCTGAGGGCTTTATTGGCTGCCTTAAGCGCCTCAAATTGACCGACAAGTGGGTAGTGTATGGTTCAGCGGCAAGTTCGATTTTAGGCCAATTAAGAGAAAGTCCGGGAAAGGAAGGGCAAGTTTGGTGATAAAAAAGAGGGCCTTGCTTGTTGTGCGGGAGGTAATGGGGGATAACAGAAAATAGGGGTGACAGACTATTCCAGGAGGGCGCCGTACTTTTTTAGGATGTCTTGTTTAGAGACCACCTGTGGGACCCCGGTGGGTTTACGAACATTTCGGTCGCAGAGAATGAACACTTCATAGGTGTCGAAGATGGCGTAGCGATCTTCGTCAAAGACGATGAGTTTGTTGCCATTTTCCTGTCGGATTTTTTCGCGGAATTTGCGAATGCCGGTTTCTTCTCCCTGCTGCTCCAATGTATCTTGTTGATCCATCCAGGTCCTAAAGGCGTTGGTTAAGGCCATGGTGATGAGGGTGAGATAGACGTGGGATCGAAAGGCAGCGGCTGTATTTCGGGCAGGCCGTTCAATGAACCAGGCTTGTTTGGCTTCCCGAAAGAGTCCGTTTTCGATTTCGCTTCGGGCGTCGTAGCTGTCATAGACACTCAAGGGGTTTGTGACAGGGCCGTTGGTGAGGATGACCAGGGTGTCGGAGTGAGGATGTTTTTCTTTGTAAGGATCGTGCAAAACCACCACCGCATGGAGGGGATTGGCTACAAAGTCCTTTTTGTTCTCATGAGAGCCGCTGCCAAGCGGTCCATAAAATCCTGCCGTGGTGAGCGATTCGATCCCTGCAACATCCCAGTGATCCAAGACTGTGGTTTTATTCTTTCCTCCACCGACGGCTCGTTTTCTCTCTCTGGTTTTTCGGATGCCCCCACCTATCAGCGAAAGGGCTTCTCCATAGACATTCATGTTGGTTTTGGCAGGGATATAGAAAAGGATTCCCTTCCGGTTCAGCCACCAAAGAAAGGGACCGTCCATGAATCCGCGATCAATGGCAAGGGAGGTGATTCGAGCATGAGCCCCCAGATTCTCGATGGCCTGCTGGACGACCCCCTGCGCCTCATTGATGTCGTGCACATCGATGGTGGCAAACCGCATGGCCAGGGGAATACGGCTGTTCGGGTCCCATACCACCCAGATCTTGAAGCCAAACACGGTTTCCAATACTTTTTGGATGCGTTTTTTTCGTCGCCGCAACTCCGGCGCCTTCTGTTTGGTGACTTTGCCGCAGCCTTGGCAAGCTTCGGTGGATTCGATGTCGGAGGCGTCCAAAAGCGCTTTCACCCGCTTGGGGAAAAAGCTGTGCGCCGCCAAAATGCGGATCGCCCCATTGAACAGCCTCTCCAGGGCAAGGGCGCTAATGGCCTGGATGTAGGCAGCAATAGAATCGGGACAGATCGGCCCGCGGATGGGGGTGGGTTCTTTTCCTTCGGATTCCTTCCCCTCGTTTTTGGAGCCCGATTTTTTGCCCCTCTTGCTGGTGCCCTCTCTTATTTCTCTTCCGTTGAACCCCACCAGCCGCATCAAGGGTTGGGACCTTAGGATCACTGGATGGGTATGCCAGAAGAAGGAGAGGCCGGAGACGATGCGCATCAAATAGATGAGAATCACGGTGGGGAACTGGACGTTGCTGATGCGCTTGTTTTTGACTGGATGGAGCTTCATGAAAAGCTCCATGAACCCGAACTGGTCAAGGAAATAGAAGAACTCGTCGAACAGACCGGCTTCCCCGAGCCCGTAAACCTCGGAGATGTCTTTGCCGTCAGCGAGATCTTGGGTGATCCCCGCCTGATCTCTTGAGGCGGTGCACCAGGTGAGGCGTTCGGCAATGTTTTGGGCTGCTCGTTTCTTCAAGTCCATGTGGACATGGTTAGCACAGGAGGGATGGGAAGTCAAACGGGATGTCTTTATAAGTAACTAATATTACTAATAAAGTAGAATTTTCAAATCGCCTTCTCCAGCCATTTTTCGAGTAGACATAGGTGGGGACTCGCATCGGGTCACCAACATCCCATAGGGAGCCTCGGGGCGTGCCTGACGGCCGTGTTAGGGAGAGGTGCTCGGCTGCAAGCGAAAATCAAAAGTTGGACAATTATTTAGATTTTTTTTTGATTTTTTTAAATTGTGATCGGAGCCAGCTCGGCGCTTATATCGAATATCCAGAGATGCAATTCACCTGTATTTAGCGTTTGGCCCTCAAGCCTGGCCGAAGCGCTAGTGGCCGGTGCACCCACTTCCCAATAAACACTATCCCCATGAATGGGCATGATGCGGAGAGTCACCTCACCGGTGTCGTCGTTTCGGGAAAGTTCCTGGATGGAGACCGTTGTTTCCGGTTGAGGAAAGGGACCCTTGTCGATGAACCCGCCGTCTTCACGCCAAATGTCCTTATGCAAATATTCGTCCTTCAAGCGGTCCAGTGCATCAGGCCGGTGCCATTGCCATTTTGGATTGGCTGCGGCTCTTTTCTTGACTTCGTTCCAGGGCATGGATTGTTGCGTGAAAAGCCGCTTTTCGCATTTCTTACGGAAGGTTTCACCGGAAACGTCCTCCGTGAACTTCATCTTTTCCCTGGCAAGATCTATGACCTGCTGTTCACCTTTATAGACATTCCCTTCAAACTTCATCAGAAAATCGGCCTTCATCAGTTCCGATTCGGTGGGGTACCAAAGCATTGTGAAGGTCTCGCGCACCGCCGAATAAAAGTTCTGCTGTATGCGATCGGAAAGCTCTCGGGCCTGCAGAAATTGCGGGTCGTTACTCGGAACCCTCTCCTGTTCAAGTTCGCCCAGAATGTGTTGAATGG
Source organism: uncultured delta proteobacterium (assembly GCA_963781715.1). Taxonomy (GTDB): domain Bacteria; phylum Desulfobacterota; class Syntrophobacteria; order Syntrophobacterales; family Syntrophobacteraceae; genus Desulfoferrobacter. The sequence goes on along the minus strand of CAWAGW010000009.1, from coordinate 303,658 downwards.
CTTTGAGCCGTTTTCCCGCATCAATAAGCTGATCGTAGGTGTTTTTCGAGCCGGTCAGGAAAGCGACTCGATTCTTCCACGTAGCCTGGTGATAGAAGTTACGAAGTTCAGGCCGGAGTCCCGATCCGGCATAAGGTTCGGTGACCACAAGGGTCACACGGTCCTGCTCTAATTCGATCTCATCCACAGCGGGCAGCACCTGGATCTTCTGATAGCACCACCCATAAGTTGCTTTAAACAATTCCTCCAGGCGCTCTCGCAACTCCTTTATGGCCTGTTCCGGCAGAAATGTCTTGACCAGCGATTCCAGCTTGGCGTTCAAATTCTGCACATTTCTGAAGTAAAGCTTACCATCCCGGGTACTATGAAGATACCAGGCGGCTGTAGCCAATTTTTCAAGCACTTCCAATTTCAGTCTGGAAACATCTCGTCCCGGCTCGCAGAGATATGCAACCAGTTCGGGAATGGAAAGCCCGAGCACCGCGTTGGGAACGTTGGCCAGAGAGGACATCATTAAAAGGCGGCAGGCATCGGAAGCATCCGAAGTGCCAAAGTTGCTGTCCATCAACTCTGCCACCGCCGAACCGTCGGAGGCGATGTCGTGAGCGATGGCGTTGTCCAGGGAGTTGTTGATCTGCCCGATTTCGGCCCGTGTTTCTTGATCATTGAAGTCTAGATCTTGTGCTGCGATGAGCACCTTCTTTTCCGCGAGCCCTCTATTCCAAAGGCGAGAGGTCACAATCCGCATCAGCCGAATAAGACCCCTGGTTTGTTGGAAACCGGGATTTTCTCGAAACCGGGCGTAAAGGTCGCGGATGCCCGGATGGAAGGGGTAGGAAGAAAGAACCCGCTGAGCAAACTCCTCTGGAGATTCGCTGGTGATGGCCATCTGTTTGGCGCTTCGAATGGCATGGGCATAGGCTTGGGCCACTTCATTGACCTCAGCTGAGCCTGGCAGCTTTTCAAAGATGCGGGTCCGAAGTATGTAATACAACTCATCCGAGTTGAGCCTGACGGGTTCCAATGTCATGGCGACGCGGTGAGTTTCTTTTTCGAAGTCGGCCAGGACCGAGGCAATTTGCGCACTTCCTTTTTCATAAGCGGCGGCCAGGTCGCTGATGACCAAACAGACTCTCGAGCAGGATTCCTTCCCGACAGCAACCAGGAGATTAGAAAGGGCCGTTGCCGTGACCTGAGCGAGGTCAGAGTTTCCAATGGCTTTTGAACAAGCGTTTTCAAAATAGGGGGACAGCTCGTCAAGCAGAATGAGAACGGTCTTGCCCGCAAAAAGATTTTCCCATGCTTTTTGCCCCGGCGCCTGCAAAGGTGAGTAACAATCCTTGAAGTGGTCCCGGTTGCCAAGCTGTTCTGCCAGTGCTCCCCAGATACCCAGCGGCGCATCCGATTCCCGCCCTGAAAAGCCTATGACATCAACCGATCCCAGACTCGGGTCAGCATTGCAGAACTTTCCTATCACCTTGCCGCGCAATTCAGGATGTCTCGCCAGAAGACCCAAGGCCAGCAAATTGTGGGTCTTACCACCCCCCATGGCCTGTTTGAGTTTAAAAACACCTTGCGCTGATTTGCCTTCAAGCCGCCGGAAGGCCTGTTCGAGCAAGGCCTTCATGCCTTCGGTGATGTAATTCTCCAAGAAAAAGTCATCAGCGTCGATGCGCTTCTCTACGAGATCCAAAAGATCGAGAACCGTATCTCGCTTTTGCGGATCAAAAACACTTTCACGCGGGGTACAAAGTTGTTTGAGTGGTTTCATCATGCAGTCGGCCTCTTTCAGACTGTTATTGAAAATGTGCTGGCAGTATTAAGTCGAGCCGTCACAAGGCCACAAACCAGAAGCTAACCAGTTGAAAAGCATGATAGAACAAACGCCATCAAACATCAAACTTGTTTGACAAAGCGGGGTATTTAAATGTGGTTTTTTCATCGCACTTGAGGCTGCCGCTAGCTATTTGTGGACAACTTGGGACGGGCACAAGGCCCTAGGCTACCATCCAGTTGTGACATTGGGTTCATCCGGCTAATGAGTACCTCTGGGTGTGGAGATGATAGAGTCGCAATTTAAAGTAGACCATATCTCGGAACCCATACGCCTGTCTTTTAAGGGTTTTGATTTTGTTGTTGGTTCCTTCGACAACGGCACTGGTGATGGAATATTTGAAATAGTTGAGAAGCCCCGTTTTGTAGCCAGCCAAAGTTTTGGCTACCCTGGCAAGAGGGCTGATTCCAGATTGCATAGCATCCTTAATCCACACTTCAAGGAAGCTCTTTGCACTGTCAAACTCCTCATTGTCCCAGAAGAGTCGCAGCTGCTCTTTCATGGAATGAGCAATGAAAAGGGGGTGATTGGCCTTAAGGAGGGCATCGAGTCGGGCTTTGCGATCAGGGTCAAGGGAGTCGTAGTTTCTCAAGAGCAGGAAACGATTCCCTTTGAGGGATTTTTGTCCGAGTTCGTCCAACTCTCTTTGCTGGCCTCTTCGGATTTCATCAATGGCTTGGTTCATGAGAGCCGAGACGTGGTAGCGGTCAAAGACAATATCAACATGGGGCAGCCACCCACGAATAGCAGAATAATAACTTCCGCTCATGTCCATGGCGATCGCATTGAGTTTCTTTGCCTTCTTGGAGAGCTTTTCGATGAAGGGCTGGATCTTTTCTTTACTCCTGCCTTCAACGGCATGCAGGATTCTTCCATTCTCGATATCGACAAAAATGGTCATGTATTCATGGCCCTTTCTCAAGCTGAACTCATCAATTCCAAGGTATTTGACTTTATGCAAGGGAACCGACCTGTAGAGCAAAGAGAGCCGCTCTTTGTGGATCTGTTTGACAAGATCCCAGCTCACTGCGAGGTACTCCGCGACCGAACGGATGGTGCCAAACTTCAAAAGATCCAAAGCTGTGAGTGCGAAAGACCTTACATAACGGTGTTTACCATCCATAAAGGGCAGAGTGGGCCACCAAAGATGTCCACACCTCAGGCATTTGAGTCGGTGGAGCAAAAGGTCCAAGAAACACCTTTTCCTTCCAATGGGACTCATACGCAGAAGTCTTCTTTTTTGCCCTTTGAAACTGGCTTGTCGATTTGTGCATTCTGGGCACCTCACATACTGATCCGTCATTCGGGCATTGATGTAGATGCAGTCTCCAGAGAAATGGCTGGACTCATAGTGGATACCTTTCAGACCAAAAGCATGGTAGAGTATAGATGTGGACATGGCTTGATTTCCCCTCCCGTTGTTCGATTGCAGTCAAATAACTGGAGTTCTTGCCATGTCCATTTTCTTTTTTCAACTTCGGGTACTCATTTTCCGGAAGATCCTGACATTGGTGGCCTGGCCCCCCGGTGGACGGTGCGAAATCCGATGGTGATATTTGTGGCGTGAACAACCACGACCTCTTGCTGATAACTTGTAGTCTAGCCCCTTGTGGGCGTGTGCGATGTCAAACGGCACGAGCATTAGGCTACCTGTCGACTATAAATGCAGCTGCCCTAGACGGTAATTAGGACGGGTGGCCTTTGATCTGTCTGATTGCGGCGGGGAGAGACCTCATATGCATCAAGCTAATGGGTTACCAGCTCACGAAATGACTGCTGGTGCCGTGTAGCCTAGGGCCTTGTGCCCGTCAAAAAAACGCCCCCAAGGCCCTAGGCTACACGGAATGATACATATTGGAAAGAGGCTGAACCCTGCCGATAATGAAAAAGATTTCGAAAGTGGTGTTCGAGTTGTGGTATCAATCAGCCGATCGGGTCGTTTTCTACCAGGTCCCAGATGCCGCAGGGACACACGCCGGCGCAAAAGCCGCAGCCGATGCAGCGGTCTTTATCGACCACCATTTCAAAGTCGCCTCCGTTCTCCTTCTTTGAAATGGCGGCTTGCGGACACATGGTGATGCAAATTCCGCAGTCTCGGCAGGAACCGCAGGATGAACACTGCGAGGCGCATTGCTCAATGCCGTCGAATTTCTGCAGCCGCGGATCGAAGTATTCCAGCTTGATCCTTGAATAACCGATGCGTTTGCGGACATCTCCCCGGGGCCGCTTGCCCTGAAGGATGTCATCAATCGCCTGAGCTGCTTTACGCCCGGCACCGATAGCGTCCGTCAGAAGGCCTAGTTTTACGGCATCGCCGACAGCAAATATCTTCGGATCGGTGGTTTGGAACATTTCATTGACCTGAATGAAGCCTCGATCCGTCGCCACACTTTCGGGCAGAAAGTCGAGATCGGGCAAGCCGCCGATGGAGATGATAACCGTATCGGCAGGGATCACTTCACCCGTTGTCAGCTCTAGGCCCTCGTCGGTAATGGCTTTGCTGAAAACGGCCAGCGGAATTTGGCTCCTACTGCTTCGGCTTCTTCTCGCTCCTTGCCAAAAGAGAGCGGCTCCTGAATATCGATCAACGTGATCTCTTCCGCCCCCAGCCGATGCACTTCGGCGGCGGCATCGCAGCCTACGTTGCCGGCTCCGATAACCACCACTGGGATATAACCATCGTCCCCCGAGCCTGTTGCCCGGTACTGCTGACCCGCGCTTTTGGTGAACACCATGATGGTGATGGCTAGCGCCGTGATGGGAGGCTTGCTGATCAAAGAGACTCAGAAATTCAAGGTGAACGGTCGATGAGCTCGCTGCGGGAAGGCGCGGAAATGTTCACAGGAGCCACTGGGTTGCGGGCTGGAGGCTATCTGCCGAAATCGCATTTGGTTGGACCCCAGTCATAGCTGCAAGCTTACTATTCGGCCAGCGGGAAAGACTTTGCCAACCCAAGCTGTTCTCTAACGAGTTGGGCTCCTTCGCGGTTCATGGCGATCAGTTCAGGGTCTTCTGATCCGGACCGTTCGGCTTGCTTAAGCAGGGCCTCGACGGCCTCACGGCCAGCCGCGGTTTTCGCTGCCGCACGGGGCGTCTTGCCGCCCAGAACCGGTAGTTCCATATCCATCCAACCTTGCCAATGATTCCGAATCAGGTCGGCCATCTGCTGACGCACCTCGGGATTCTGCATTAGGGCATTGTGTTCGGCGGAGTGATTCACAGCGGATTTCTTAAGCTCCTCATCGTCCAACATTGCATCAAGACTTTGGATTTGGTCGATTCTAAAACTGGCGCTTGAGCCGAGCCGATCTTCAATCTCACGTCTGATTATTTCGGCCCTCTGCGCCGAGTTGACCTCGGCCTTCAAACGATGGTCGTGGATGACAATACGGCCTAATATAGTATTGGACATGCCGGGGCTGCCTTTGTGTCCCTTGCGGGTCCAGCTGAATTCTATTCGCTGAATGCATCCATCGGCGTCCACTTCAGCCGTTTTACGAAGTTCATCCGCTGTCTCGGTGACACACAGGGAAGCAAGCTTAACAAAAGCTTTCTCAGCTGAATCGATGGCGTAAACGACTTTGTGGAATTGCAGCGGATCACCGTCGGTATTGCAGACTTTGGGAGCGGTGAACAGCACTTCGTCGATATCCAGGTAGAGCTCTCTGATTTCCATATCCCAGTCATAGAGAACCTCGTCGGTGATGTTGGACTCTTCTGATTTTATTTCCTCCCGCAGATCGATGAGCATAGGCTTGTGGCCCGGCGGAATAGCGTAGGAACTAAGCCCTACAATCATGCCAATCCCATCGACAATGACCGCTCGACCAAACACGATGTCTGCGGGTCTCACATGCTGGGAGCCTGAGCGCTCTTGAACTGTTATTTTACTGCCGGTAAAAACATCCTGCAAAAAAATTCCCTTGCCCGACTCGACAGCAACAACTTCATAGAAGGTATAAGGCTTGCGGTTTAAGGCCTCGATGAACGTCCGCTCTAAAGCCTCGAGTTTTGGACCGCGCTCTTGGGCATAGAGCTCCGCCATAGTCAGTTCCACCAGTCCCTCTGGTTCAACTTCTCCGTCAAAGTCCTCGTATTCCCAGTTGAAAACAAACCATGGCCAGAAAAGCGACATATGCCGCTTGAAGCTCTCTCCCTCGATCTCTGTGTCCTGCGGATCGGGCCACAGCAAGAATTCATGAAAAGCTTCGTCCAATGCCTCTTCGCCCAATAAGCGTTTGCCGTGTGTCAAAATCCGTTCCACCAGCTTATCTTGAACTTCGCGAAGCCGCCTATAGTGGAGCTCGTCGTGACTAATGCTTTCCTTGATCATGCAGCACTTTTTGTACTTTTTGCCGCTTCCACAGGGGCATTGAGCATTCCGTTTAATTTTCATATTTTCAAATCACCCTTTCCTTAAGATGGTCGATAAAGTGCCACATCGCAGTTGCAAGCTGCTCCTACAGAGAATGAAACAAAGGGTACCCGTGCGCAGTATGGTGTCATAATACTTGCGCAGGCCGGGTGAACGTGATACCGGTGACCTACCTTCTGGCCGCAACTCTGTTCATTGCTGGCCTATTATTATCAACTTTGTATCTGGCTCTAAGTACCGCTATTTTTTGCATCAGCGTGCATGGGATGCGTTAGTCCTCCATTGACTGCAGCCAGCCTGGACATCTTACACCTCCACCTTGGGGGCGCGCGGATGACGTTTCGTCGCATCTCCAGGGCCGTGGCCCCGCTGCTTTTCGGATAGAGCGCGGATCAAATATTCGTAGGTGGCAAACAAACTCCAAGCGAGTTTTATCTGCAAAGGCTGCTGCTTCCATCCAAAGGCGGACTGAAGCCCAGCTCCCGGATAGAAATTAGCTGGCCAAGCAGGGCCGACCGGTTCCGGTCGGCATTTTTGGCCTGGTAAAGAGTCCCATCCGCTCTATCTATGCAGTCACTGGCGGTTTCGCTCAGTTGGCAGAGGGCGACACCAAGACTTGCGGTGGTTCGCACCGTCGTCCCGGAAGCATCAATGGGGAAATTCACGCGATCAACTTCCGTAGTCGTTTCGCTATCTTAATCGCACATTCCCCATTCGTTTCCGCAAAGAGCAGCAGAGATTCCTCTCCTCCCCCCAACGAGCACAGGTATCTTCTTTTCGCAGATTTTAATTCACTATGCAAGCATCTGCCACCAGTATCCGGTCCTCGATTTCATGCGCATAGGAGTCGTTGACCTGCTTGAAATGATCAAAGTGCATAATGGCCAGTGCAAACCTGCCTGGCATGGTATATGGTGGGCTCAGTTCGATTCCGAGTTGTTCATACATTGCACGGCGGTTGGAAAGGCCTGTGACGTAATCAGACTGCGAAGCTTACTCGAACTGCGTCTTTAGTCCATCCAACTGCGACTGCTAATCCCGGATGAACTGGACCCGGAATAGATGGCTATCGGCACTTGAGGCAATTCCTCCGTCAACTGTTCGGCAAGCCACTGGATCGAATCCCGATATTGGCTGAAAACGATACAACCAACATCCAACCATCTCCTCTTCAGCAGGCAATTAAGCACAACCTGGTGTTTGGGATCGCGTTCTTGATTGGCCGCAAGAGCAGCAACAAACCGTTCGAGTATCGATCGCTCGCGAGGCGTCAAGGTCCTCGATAACCCAACGGTATCCGCATACTTTTCTTCATCGAAAGCCGTTTCCACATCGTCTTCACTTACATCCAGGGTCTCCCAGGAAGCGAGCATCTTCTCTGCCGTCCGCAGTCCCGCATAAATCGAACTGCCAATACGGCGCAACAGCAGCGTTTTCAAAAATCCCGTCTCGGTCATCGCGAGTGAGGCGGCTTCCGGCATGCACACTGAGGACAGATAATAAAATCTGTTAGGAATTTCAAGAAACGTTGTTATATTTCTTGCCTTTTACAATTTTGTTCTGTATAGAGATCTGTGGAGTCAAAGCCGACTTCAGCTGCAATGTGGTCAACGTCTCGAAGAAGAGATGCAGCGGGTTTATAGGGCAAATGCCCGAGTGTGTCATAGAAGGTTTGCCCCAACCACCCCCTCAATGGCCCATCTTTTGACCATATCGAGGAACCCCAGACCAAACCGGATCGTTGGACCAACGTCGTTCCTGCCTCAGCTCCCTTTTGTGGCGCAAAACACCGGAAATGCTTATTGGCACGTGGCTTTGCCCTGATTTGATTCGGGAGACTTACAGCCTTCCGCCAGTGCACAGGAAACATTGCGAGGGCTAATCAGCCATACGAAATGACCATGTTGCCATTATGGTATTAGATTGCGTTTAAAGGTCTGAACGCCAACTACCTTGGTTGTCGGGTTCGACGTCAGCTGTTTTGAGCCTGTGCCTGGTTGATGCGCATGGAATCAAGCTCCAGCCTGAGGCAAACGCCAGGGCATAAAGTTCCTGCTCAATGTTAAGGAGTTTAGATGAAACCTCAGATTGTGATTTACTGCTGTGCGAATTCCACGGTGGTTCCCGAAGAAGATGTGGAACAACTGGTCCCGGAGGATCAAGCCACGTTTAAGATTTCGCGCCTGCCCTGTTCCGGGCGAACGGATGTTCTCTACATTCTTCGAGCCATCGAGTCAGGTGCAACAATGGCAATGGTGGTAGGCTGCCCCGAGGGTCAGTGCCAATTTTTAGAAGGAAATTTGCGGGCCAAAATGCGGGTGCGCTATGCCAACCGTTTGCTGGCTGAGGCAGGGTTGGGCAATGAGCGGGTGCGCATGTACAACATCAATCCCAGCGATGAGCAGGCTCTCTTTGTGGCGCTCCGGGAAACAGTCGCGAAGGCGCGCGAAATCGGCCCGTGGTTAAACACCAAAGTCTCATGAGCTTGTAGTTAAATTCATATGCAAACCCTGATGGGGCTTGCCGTGATGGCACATCCAAAACAAGTTTGCATTAACAAGAGGTAGAAGATCGATGCCCAAGAAATACCACATTAAAGCAACACCCGCAGCACCCCGCTTTATTCCCGTCGGGCGATCAGGAATCATTGACTGGGAAGAGGACTGCCTGAAATGCACCACTTGTGTTAAAAAGCGCTGCCTTTACGACGTCTATAAGAACCGGTCGTACGATTCCCGAACAATGGTGGATTCCATTGATCACCAGTGCAAGAATTGTTTCAGCTGCATCCAAAATTGCCCGCGCGGAGTGCTTTCCAAGACCATTAACCCCGAATTCCTCAAGATGGGCGATGCCTATTGGAAACCGGATATTATTCACGGCACCTGGTTTCAGGCAGAAACCGGCAAGATCCCGGTATCCGGTGCAGGCTATCGCGGCCCCTTCAGCGGTCCCGGTTTTGACGCCATGTGGACGGACATGTCGGAAATCGTGCGCCCCACCCGGGACGGCATTCACGGCCGCGAATACATCAGCACTGGCATCGATGTCGGCCGAAAGCAGCACCATCTGGAATTCGACGAAACCGGCGCCGCACGCCTCGAGATGTTCCCTTTAGTGGAAATTCCCATTCCGGTGATCTTCAACGTGCTTCCGTTCGGCAACCTGGGAAAAGGGATCACCCTGTCCATGGCCGGCGCCGCACGGCGAATCGGCACCCTCATGTATGTTACGCCGCAAACCTACGACGAAACCCTGAAACCTTTCAAGGCGCAGCTGATACCCCTGCTGCCCGCCGAGCAGCTCGATCTGGAGGCGGATATCTTAAAGGGCGTGAAGATGGTCGAACTGTTCTATGCCCCAAATGTATGGGAGCGAGTGCAACAGTTGAAAGAACGCCATCCACAGCTGGTGGTTTCCGTGCGCATCCCCTTGAACCCGGAAGCCAAAACCATCACAGCAGATTTGGCGCGCGCCGGCGCGGAAGCGATTCACCTTTTTGCCGACTACCGGGGCAATGAATTTGTGGATGGCGATAGCCCGCGCTTCGTAAAGGATGTCATGCGTGACATTCACACCCATCTGGTGGATGAAGCCATCCGCGATGAAGTCACTCTGCTGACCAGCGGCGGGATTGCGCTGGCAGAGCATCTCCCCAAAGCCCTCATCTGCGGCGCGGATGGTGCGGCCATCGACCTTCCGCTCCTCATTGCGCTGGAATGCCGCGTCTGCAAACGCTGCGTGGCAGGGAAATCCTGCCCGGTGGAGCTCAACAACCTCGATCCCGAATATGGCCGCCAGCGCCTGGTAAATTTGATGTGCAGTTGGTGGAGTCAGCTTATCGAGATGATGGGCGCCATGGGCATCCGCGACGTGCGTCGGGTGCGCGGTGAAGCGGGCCGGGCCATGTTCTTCGAAGACCTTGAAAGAGACACCTTCGGCGCCATTTTCGGCGGACAGCAATAGCAGCGGGCGGTTGATTCCGCTTGACCGCTGCAATGCCAATATGCTCGGCAGTATCAATAGCGACTCAAAAGAGAGGAGTACTCAGACCGTGAAGGCAGAGATCAAAAGAACAGCTTCACGATTTCGTCATACCATCGGCAAATACAAGGTGCTGCGCGGAACGCAGTGTAAGAGCTGCGCCGGCTGCGTGGTGACCTGCCCATACGGAGTGCATTTCAAGGCGGGCACGCGCATGGGAATGCCCAAGGATTATCTGTGCGTCGGTCCGGACGTCTGCCAAAGCAAGGGCACCTTCTGCGTTGAAAAATGCCCCAACCAGGCTCTGAGCGTGGCGTTGAATCCACAGATAAAGGCTCTGGGGGATTTCCGCTGGACCGCGGAACTGCTCATGAGCACCTGGCATCAGGCGGAAACAGGCGAGCTTCCCACTGTGGATATGGAATACCGAGTGGGCAATTCCGGGGGTGGCTTTGATAAGATGCGCTTCCGGTTCCTTGAGAAGCTCGAACGCGAGATCCCTGCCGATGAGATCGATACAAGCATCGAACTCAATAAGCGTGGCGACAATGCCCATCGCATCACCATTCCGATTCCGGTCTATCAGGGTGGAATGTCGTTCGGGTCGGTGAGCAACAGCACCATGGTCTCCCGCGCAGCAGCCGCCAAGCGATGGGGCACCTTCGGCTGTACCGGTGAAGGAGGCTACCCCGAATTTCTCTATCCTTACGATGACTTCATGATCACGCAGGTGGCCACTGGACTTTTTGGCGTTAAGGAAGAAACCATTCAGCGGGTTCGGATCATTGAATTCAAATATGCCCAGGGAGCCAAACCCGGCCTGGGAGGCCATCTGCTGGGGGACAAAGTGACCGAAGCGGTCGCCAAGATGCGCGAGGCGGTCAAGGGCAGTGCTCTCTTTTCCCCGTTTCCATTCCACAGTGTCTATTCGGTGGAAGATCACAAGAAGCACGTGGACTGGATCAAGGCCATGAACCCCAAAGCACTGGTGTCGGTCAAGGTCTCCACACCCGCGGACGTGGACATGGTGGCCATCGGCAGCTACTACGCCGGGGCCCACATCGTTCATCTTGACGGCAGCTATGGCGGCACCGGGGCGGCGCCCGATATTGCCAAGAAAAACATCGCTATGCCCATTGAATACGCCATCCCCAAAGTGCATCAATTCCTGCTGGAGGAAGGGGTGCGTGACAAGGTGACACTGATCGCGAGCGGCGGAATCCGCACGGCGCACGACATCATGAAAGCCATCGCTCTTGGGGCCGACGGCGTGGTGGAAGGAACCGCGGGCTTGGTGGCGCTGGAATGCACCCGCTGCAGTTCCTGCGAAAGCGGCCGTGGCTGCCCGCGCGGCATAGCCACCACCGACCCGGAACTGGCCGAGTTTGTCAAAGTGGATTGGGGTGCACAGCGGATCTACAACCTGTACGCTTCCTGGCGCAAACAGATGGTGAACATCCTGCAACAGTTCGGTATGCGCAGCATTCGAGAGATGGTCGGTAGAACGGATTGTCTGCGCCACCTGGATTATAATTAGGTCACTGCCTGATCACAATGTGGACCGACAAAAGAGAATTGGAGATATCGGTAGAATGAGGACATACAATAAAGAACTTTCTGCTGCTGAAAGCATCCTGTCTTCCCGGGGGCGGCTTCTCCACGATTATCCGCCCATCGCCAACAGCAAGGTCGAGGAAGAAGGGGGTTGCGGGGTAACCGGTTTTGCCTGTTCCATTCCAGTGGGCGGCAAGCACATTTTCGAGCCCTCCAAGCAGATGCACAATCGCGGCAACGGCAAAGGGGGAGGCATCGCGGCCGTTGGCTTCGTTCCCGAAGCCCTCGGGGTATCGCAGGAAATACTCGACACCCACTACATGTTGCAGATAGCGCTGATCGATCCAGAGGACCAGGGGGCCGCCAAGGCGGTCGAAGATCAGTTCATCCGTCCCTACCTGGACGTTGCTAAGGCGGAAAAAATTCCAACCGTCGATGATTACCGCGACATTCCCGGTCTCGACGTACAACCGCCGGACGTGATGCGCTATTTCGTGCGGGTGAAAAAGGACGTGTTGCGCGATTTCACGGCCAACAATCATTTCGAGAACCTGAAGGCAGGGCGCGCTGAAGACGAATTCATGAGTCAAAATGCCTTTAAGATCAACACCACGTTCTATTCAACGCTGGGCGATAAGAAAGCCTTCGTTATGTCCCATGGGCGTAACATGATGATCCTCAAGATTGTCGGCTATGCAGAACTGGTGGCCAGCTACTACAAGTTGGAGGAGTTCAAGTCGCACATCTGGATCGCCCATCAGCGCTATCCCACCAAGGGGCGTGTGTGGCATCCAGGCGGAGCGCATCCCTTCAGCGGTCTGGATGAAGCTCTAGTTCATAATGGCGATTTCGCCAACTATCATTCGGTGTGCGAATATTTGAAGCAGCGCAAATTCTATCCCTTGTTTCATACGGACACTGAAGCATCCATCCTGTTGCTCGACCTGCTCAACCGGGTGTACGAATACCCCTTGGAACACATCATCGAGGCAATGGCGCCCACCACAGAAGCCGACTTCGATCAGCTCCCGGAGGACAAGCAGAAGCTTTATCGAGCGATCCAGGCAGCGCACATTCACGGATCACCGGACGGCCCGTGGTTTTTCATCATTGCGCGCAATGAACCCTACCAGAACTTTTTCCAATTGATCGGCATCACCGACACAGCCATGCTGAGGCCTCAGGTGTTTGCGCTGCAGGACGGGGAGGTACAGATCGGGCTGGTTTGTTCGGAAAAACAGGCCATCGACGCCACCCTTGACAGCCTGGCTAAAGAAGACCCGCGCTTCTGCCCGCAGGCCGACAAATATTGGAATGCACGCGGTGGCAGTCACACCGACGGCGGGGCTTTCATCTTCACGGTCAAACCGGAAAACGGCGGCATGCGACTGACCTGCACCGACAAATTCGGTCGAGTGCAAACGGCAGCCAGGGATCAGAAACCCTGTGATGCGACTGCAGTTGTCACGGCGCCTGGGCAAGAAAGTGAGATTAGCCGGGTGCTGAATCAGCACTTGAGTCAGTCTCAGGCGATGGAACTTTTCGAATACCTCAAGACCAGTATTCCGGACTGGGACTACAATACGTTCCGCTGGACCTGCCGGGAGTTAGTGAAAGGGGCAGCCGCCGGCGACGCCGCTAAAGCGACCGTAATAGAAACCATGACGCTGCTCAATGACCGCCGCTATGCGACCGGGCATATGAAACGCAGCTGGCTGGTGTGGTTCATCAGGAGCAGTCTGCGCCAGATCTTCAGTGCCACACCGGGATTCGATCAAGCGGCGGGCGGGCGTTATCGCTACGTCGACTTCAAAACAAGGCACCTACTGCGCGGTCCTCAGACCGGCGAAGAAATCCTGGTGGTTTATGCTCGGGAGTTCGAACCCGAAGGCGATGACTGCGATGCGAGATTGCTTTGCGAAGCCCATTTCAAGGGTTGGAAGCGCTTCATCGTGTACGGCTATCGAGGCCAACGCTTCACCGGCAACGGCTTTGGCCCCGACACCAGCGATGTGCGGATCGATGTCTACGGGAGTTCCGGGGACTATCTGGCCTCCGGGATCGATGGCATGGAAATCTATCGTGCACGGCAATGCTCAGGACCAACTGGGCCAGATCATGAAGGACGGCAAGCTGACAGTCTTCGGCGATGTCGGCCAGACTTTCATGTACGGCGCCAAAGGCGGAACAGTTTATATCATGGGCAATGCCGCCGGCAGGCCGCTCATCAATGCCGTCGGTCATCCGCGCGTGGTGATCAACGGCACTGCCCTCGACTACCTGGCAGAATCTTTCATGGCGGGAGATCCGCACGCAGGAGGCGGGTTTGTGGTGTTGAACGGCATGACTTTCGACGATCAGGCAAGGTTGACGGCACTGCCGACGCCTTATCCGGGCTCTAACTTGTTTTCGCTGGCTTCCGGCGGCGCCATTTTCGCTCGCGATCCTCATGGCAAATTGAATGAGGACCAACTCAATGGCGGCGAATTCGCGGAATTTACCGACGCAGACTGGAACCTGATTTTGCCGTACCTGGAAGAAAACGAGCGGCTCTTTGGCATCTCGATAGAAAAGGACCTGCTCACCGTTGATGGCAAGAAATTAATGCCGTCTGAGGTCTACCGCAAAGTCAAGGCAGTGGAACTCGCAGTCCTCACCGGAGTGCAGAAGAAATCCGATCCGGCATTGGACATGGCGGTAGACTGGTGATTGGCTTATCATTTTGCACATTTTAGGCACTTCCCACGCGAGGTATTGAAATGATCGTAGCAGAACGAAAACCATTTGATGAAATCAAGGCAATGCTCGCCGGTTACCAGAAGATATTTATTCTGGGCTGCGACACCTGCGTGAGCGTTTGCATGGCTGGGGGCAAGAAGGAAGTCGGAATGCTTGCTTCTCAGTTGCGCATGAGTTTCAAGAAGGACGGCAAGGATATCCAAATCGATGAAGACACCGCTGAGCGTCAGTGCAACCGTGAATACATGGAACTGGTACTGAACAAGCTGCAGGACTATGACGTAGTGATGTCCATGGCCTGTGGAGCGGGTGTGCAGCTGTTGGCGGACCTGTGTGAACCCCTGCAGATCCTTCCCGGAGTAAACACGCGCTTCATCGGAATGACGCCGCGTGACGGCACATGGGAGGAGCGCTGCCGGGCCTGCGGTGATTGTGTGCTGGGTGAAACCGGAGGCATCTGCCCGGTGACGGTGTGCGCCAAGGGCATCTTGAACGGCCCGTGCGGCGGCACCGATCACGGCAAATGCGAAGTGGACAAGGAAAAAGACTGCGCCTGGACGCTGATCTATCAACGCCTCGATAAGATGGGCAAATTGGATAACATCAAGAAGGACTTCCCGCCCCGCAACCACCAGGCCCAGACCAATCCGGCCAAACAGGTGCACGAAGTATACAAAGGAGAATGATTGATGGCTGGTTCGTTCAAAGACACGCTAAAATCAGGTGAATTTATCGTTACGGCGGAAGTTGGGCCACCCAAAGGAACCGACATTGAGGAAATGAAACAGCACATCGCGCTGCTGAAAGACAAGGTTCACGGCTTGAACATGACGGACAACCAGAGTTCTGTGATGCGCTTGTCCTCTCTGGTAGGTTGCCATATCATCAAGGAAATGGGAGGGATCCCTATCCTGCAAATGACCGGACGAGACCGCAACCGCATGGCGCTTCAATCGGATTTGATCAGCGCCAGTGTTCTGGGAATCGACACGGTGTTGTGCCTGACCGGCGATCACATCACTATGGGAGACCACAAGGATGCAAAACCGGTTCATGACTTGGAATCGGTTCAGATTTTAAAAGCCATCAGGATGCTGGAATCGGGCAAGGACTTGGGAGGCAATCCATTGAAAGGTGCGCCCCAATTCTGCGCCGGGGCGGTGGTGACTCCTGAAGCCGATCCCATTGAACCTCAGTTACTGAAATTCGAAAAGAAAGTTCGAGCGGGCGCGGAATTCTTTCAGACTCAGGCCGTTTATGACCTGGATAGCTTTAAACGGTTCATGGATTATGCCAGTAAATTCGATGTCAAGATTCTGGCGGGCATTGTGCTTTTGGTCTCGGCACGCATGGCGACTTACATGAACCAACACGTGGCGGGTATTTTTGTGCCCGAGAACTTGGTCGCCGAAATGGCCGGTGCTCCCAAAGGCGCAGCTTTGCAGAAGGGAATCGAAATTGCCGGTCGGATGATCCGCAAGATCAAGGAAGAAGGAATGGCCCACGGCGTCCACATCATGGCCATAGGTAAAGAGGCCGTCGTACCTGACATATTGCAGGCGGCAAACCTTTAGATTCACCATCGAACAAATATCGGCAGCTTTACCCGCCAAGCTCTCCGCAAATTCACTGGATTCTTCGGAGAGCTTGGGGGCATACCAATTTTCTTGGCATACTTCTTTTCGCCTCGGGAAAACATCAACCCGATAATCGCTCGGCACGTCAAAATTGCGATCCACGAATCTATCTTGCGAGGCCCGGCGGTGCCCTCCTGCGTATTTTATTCGTTAAGGTTGGCAAGTGTAATTTTCTGCAACGTGTCATTGCGTAGATTGCGTTGAGTGGAGCGAAACGCAACGCTGTCGGCGATGGAAAGTGAAACATCTGAACCTTAGCGAATATATCATTTATATCGTCAGCGCGAACGATGAACGCAAAAACAGACTCAAAATCTCAGTCACTGGTATCAGATCCACGGCTCTTCGAGGATTAGCCTGATGTGCCCAATGGCTTCGCGTCTGAATTCATTCAAGTCGGAGACTTGAACCAACAATACGCTAATCCGCAACGATCCAAATGCGAGTGCTATTGTTGAGTTGCCAGGCCAAGCATCAACTTGCTAGAATGACTTTGAGCTCTGCTGCCAGCAGCATAGCCGGTTGCACTAGGAGGTTGTCTGAGGACTGTCATTTCGAGCCGAAGGCGAGAAATCTTACTTCCACAAGTCGCTAACTTAACAGATTTCTCACTCCGCCACACTTCGTTTGAAATGACAAAAACGGCCTGGGCTCTATTATTCACTAACCTCGGAATCTAGGCAGAAGGTATCATAATAAGGAAAACAGATGCTCAATGAAGCTGGTATTTATCAATCGATTCCCTCCTATCAGACTTCGAGGAATGTGCCATGACTGTATCTGAAAGATATCGGGTAACTTCAGGGGTGAACCAGCTGGACCGTTTGCTCGGCGGGCTCTTTATTGGAGACAACGTTGTGTGGTTAGACGATTCCGGCAGCCTCGCCTACGCCTTTTGCCTTAATTTCATTCAAGCGTCTCAGGCTCAGAATAAGCCCCTCATCTACGTCAGTTTTGATCGATCGCTTAAAAACCTATTGGAGAAGCTTGGGCACCTTGCCGATAATCCCTCATTGACTATCCTCGATTGCTTTACCTCCGGCAAGGGGAACAGCTCCGCTGTTTTCCTGAAATCGTATGCTGAGTTGCAGGCCAACCGGCCCTGCAACATAATCAGGGTAGAGGAACCTCGAAAGAGCAACCTTGTAATGGACACCCTTTATGGCTTGCATGCCGACATGGAGGGAGACGTTCGATTTATTTTCGAGAGCGTCACCGGCATGCAGGAACTCTGGGGAGGTGAGGAAGCTATCATCTCCTTTTACTCTCACTCTTGCCCCCGTCTTTATGAACTCAACACAATCGCCTATTGGATCATGGAAAAGAAGGCGCACTCGCCACGGCTCAGAGCTCAAATCAGCCAAATTGCGCAAGTCGTAATAGATCTCTCCATCAAAAGGGGCACTACTTCCCTTACTGTTTATAAAGCTGAAAATCGGGATTTGGAAAACCTGCATAAACCTTACAGCTACTGGACTAAGGACCGGACTATAGGCTTTGACGAAGAGAAACGCACCACAGGCGGGATAGATCTTGGTTTGCGAATCAAAGAGCTGCGCACCAAGAGAGGGCTTTCTCAAACGGAGCTCGCCAAACTAGTAGGAGTCACACCAAGCTCCATTTCACAGGTAGAAAGCAACCTTATCTATCCTTCTCTTCCCGGGCTTTTGAAGATGGCGGAGGTTCTGGCAGTCGATATCAGTTCTTTTTTCCAGGAAAAACCCGAGGTGAAAAAACGTGTCATTTTCCCCGCTAATGAAGCAATCGAGGTGAAAATTGCGGAGTTGCCGGAGGACAGCATCCAGGCAAGACTTTTAACACCGGTTGATTTCGATTCTAAAGCAGAACCTTATGTTATAGAAATCCAACCGAATAGAACAATTTCATCGCACTTTTTCGTGCACAAAGGAGAAGAGATCGGCTATCTGATTTCCGGAAAGCTGCAGGTTAAAATAAATAAGAGTTCTTACACTCTGCGCACCGGCGACACAGTCTACCTGACTTCGGAGATGCCTTCACAATGGAAGAACCCGGGACCTGGAATCGCTAGACTGCTGTGGATTAAAGTCAAATAGGCGCAAATAAGTGGAGCTAATAAAATAACAATTTGATTATTTTAGATTATAATTGCGGAAATCTTTTTCTTTGAATTTTGAAGGGCCCGAAGGATGCGGGCCCTTTTCGATCATCTATCATTAATAGCGAAATACTGCAGCGGCCAACTGTTTGTTGGCTATTTGGCCAGGTTCTACCACATAAACGGCCCCGCCGTTTGTGAAAGTCTGGATCGCGACCAAATCGAGCAAGTCCTGGTCACCCGGTTGAGCCTCTGCATGCAAGTCAATTTCACTTTTTTGTGGATCGAAGCTGCCCCAAATTGGTTTTCCAACGGGCAGAAATACCGACTCCACCCGCCCGAAATAAGCGGCCGGTACGATCTCTCTCAGATCGCCTGACGCCAACCCCGTCCCGGCAAGACGCAAATATTTCGCCATTGCCTCCTCCTGCTCCTGCTTAAAGTGGGGAAGTACGATCTCCCATGCCTTAGAATGCAATTCATCGGCGCTCAAAACGTCGGGATTGCCCGTAATACAAGTCTCTAAAAGATGAGGATAGCCGTTTGCCTCCCTGTATATGGGGAGCAAGTAGTCAACCCCCGCCAAAACAAGCGGAGCATGTTCATCCCGCAAGAGTTTATGCAGACCGTCGTTAATCATCAGGCAATAACGCCAAATATTCGATTTATTGTCGTCAACCCCAACGCCCTGGCCATGAAACATGGCAGCGCGTTTACCACCCCCACGGCCTTGAGTTCCTGTATGAAACTGCAACTGTCTTTGCGGATCGTCATATTTCAGAGCTTCATCTATACTTTTGGGTACGCTTTCAAGCTCAACGAGGCTCACCCCGAAACGAGTGCATTCAAACACACGCAACTCCTTTTGACTCAACGCCAACACAAAAAACCTGTCGTCTTCCGCTAGAACCCTGAGAAGAGGCTTAAGGTGGAATCGGTCGGTTACCACCGACAACTCATCAAAGTGAATTGGTAGACTGTATGTTCGGAATACATCCGAGGCGATGAACACCGCCAGACCATCCGCCTGCTGACGCCAAAAATATCCGTCTGCAAGCAAACCCTGAGCCGTACTCAGCAATTCTCTGGCATCCGCTTGACGTGTACCTAAAGCAACCAGTTGTTGTTCCGATTCCCGAAGAAGATTTTTCAGTCGGATAGGATTTTGCTGGACCTCAGCGCCTACCCGATGAGTGGGCATGAAGATAGACACGCAGGGTCCGCCTTGTTTTTGGACAAGTTCCTTTAATTCTTCTCTGAACTCTGGATTCATAGATGCTCTCCTTTCTCACCTGCCTGCTTTTCGTTCACATCAGACATTCACCAGTCATCAAACCCTCGAAGTGAACGAACCAAGCTTACCACATTAATTGTACTAAAAATTTAAGCATTGTTTAAACAAAGAGACAGACGGAGATTTTAGGAGGGAATCGTCAAATCTAAATTGGAAGGCTCCACCGGGGCGACACCGGGGAGCCTTAAGATAATAAAGAAACATCTTGGACTGGAAGTCAGTGATGCATCAGTTCATTGACACTGCTCCTTTCAAAACTGGCCGCTGCTAACTATTCAAAATGGCTTCCGCTTCGTCATCATATGCATCCATGACATAAGGAATTCCTGTCACTGAGGCACATTCTTGAGTCAAAGACATCAACTCTTTTCGAGTGATGGATCGAACACTGAAGCATCTCGCACCAGCCATGAGCTGTTGCAGGCCCACCTTGATTTTGTCTGCATAACTATAAATCCCGATTGCACCCAGAGGTATATTATTTATATCGTCACTGCCCACCAAGTCTTTAATGGCTTCATAGTTAACGAATATCTCTTCCGGGCTCGTTCCGTACTGGCTGACGGTTTTGGGGAGATCCGCTTTGCTCATCCATTCGCTGATATTCTTCCCGACCATTCCCGGAATCATCAACGCTCGTCCCATGCATACCGCCTTCACATAAGGAGAACCCAGAGCAAGGGCCTTAAATACTCCATCTTCGCTGGAGAAACCGCCGGCAAGAGCGATATCCGGAACTCTCTCGCCCCTGGCAGCAAGCTTTTCACAATATTCACAAGCTTTTGAATGCAGATAAATGCTGGGAATACCCCACTCCTGCATCATACGCCACGGGCTCATTCCGGTTCCGCCGGGCGCACCATCGATTGTGAGCAAATCGATTTTGGCCCTGGCGCCCCACTTGATCGCCATAGCCAGTTCCCTTAGACTGTACGCTCCGGTTTTCAGGGTTATTCTCTTGAAACCCAGTTTTCTCAAACGTTCGACTTCGGCCATGAAACCTTCTTCGCTCACAAAACCCAAGCGACTGTGACGTTCGAATTCTTTGATGGCACCATCCCTGTAAGCGGCTTCGATTGAACGTCTGGACGGATCGGGAGTAACGATATAACCCCGTCTTTGCAGTTCAAGCGCTCGTTCGATACTGTCCACTTTGATTTCGCCGCCGATGCATTTTGCGCCCTGCCCCCATTTAAGCTCAATAGTATCAAGGCCATGCTTGTCCATGACGTACTCGGCCACTCCCAGCCGAGTGTCCTCTACGTTCATTTGCACCAGGATTTCGCCGTAGCCGTTATGGTAGCGTTTATAGACTTCAAGACGGCGATCCAACTCAGGGGACTTCACGATCTTGCTGCCATTATTAAGTTCCAATCCGGGGTCTATGCCACACACGTTTTCGCCGCAAACCAGAGTCACTCCACTCAAAGCTGCACCCACTGCAAAATGTTCCCAGTTTTTGCGCGCAATTTCTGTCGAGCCCAGCGCACCAGTGAAAATAGGAACACTCAACTTGGTTTTGCTCTCCCAACCATACCCGGTTTCAGTATTGACGGCTGGGAAAACTGCCGTGTCCGGTCCTGCTTCCACACCTTCGGGAAGACCGTTGGCACCCAACGCATAGCCTTGAATGTTGAGATGCGAATAATCTACAGGATAGTCTTTGTCGGCACCCGCAGTCACCTTTCCAAATGGACCCGGATAGATAACTTCACGCCCCCTGAAAGTGGATCTGAAAATTTCACAATTACCCCGGCATCCGTCAATACAGCGCGAACAGATACCACTCATGGGCACCACACTCTTGGAACGGTTGAACGACAAGGTTGCGTCATTTGCATTGGGTTTACATAAGTTCATAAGCTTTACTCCTTCGTAAATAGATTGATGGAATAAAAAAAGTCCACTGCCCTCACAGAGCAAGTGGACGCATTTGTCCTCAATGGGTACTTCTTTGTAGCCCGGTTAACTGGTTTCAGTTCGAATAAAAGACAACAAAAAAAGGGCGCCACCATCCTTTATCGGATTAGGACACCCTTGTCCGTCTGCAGTCATTGCGTGCCGTACACCGTTGTACGATTTGTTACCATTGCTTATAAAGTAAAGACTCTATTAGAACTACTTACAATGTATGTCAAGTTTTTTTCACATTTCTTTTCTGTAAAATATAGGCGGGCCCTATTGAGTGAGAATCCCGAGACTTTACTTCATATCTAACGCAGTGCAGACCTAATAACCAACTTTCGAAAGTGTGGCTGGAATTCTAAAGATCCGGGCACCAGTTCTGCAGCAGGCTTCTGACCCGCCTCCGCAAGCGAAGCAAATCTTGCCATGAATCAACAGAACTGTCGCCTCGAGAGGGTGGCCAAAGGCCTATTGCCTTGAGAGATTCGAACTGGCCGGGTTTCAGGCGAGAAGCGGACATATTGCTAAAAAGGACTAGACGATGTTCGAGGGAGCGTAATGCTTCAAAAGCCTTGTAGACCTCACGTAAAGACAAATCCTGCGTTGCGAGCCTGTCCAGCACTCGGTGCAGCGCTAAACGCACGGAACCCACCTTCAGCGACGGGTCTTTATATCCTTCAACCAGCAGGTAACCTTGCACTAGGAATTCCAGGTCAGCCAATCCACCCATTCCAAGTTTGATGTCTATGCTACCGGCTTTCTCTTCCGTTCTTTCCCGCTCCATCCGCTGACGCAGGTGACAAAGGCGCTGCCATACAGCGGACGGTTCCCGCTTTTGATAACAGATTTTCTCTGCCTCATCCTCGATCCAGGCTGCCAGCTCAGGGTCTCCCGCAACACAGCGCATTCTCAGCAGAGCTTGGATCTCCCAGAGATCGGCCTGTTCTCTGTAGTAGTCCTGCCAGGCTCGGCGCGTTACGATCAGCGGCCCGTAGTTGCCGGTCGGTCTTAGACGAGCATCGACGGCATATCCCGGGCCTTCCTGCAGAGGTGTACTCAGCATCCGCATGAATCGCTGGATCAGACTGACAATCTCGCCAGGAATCTGATCTTCTGCCTGCCCGCTGTGAGGTTCATACACAAAGACCAAATCCAGGTCTGACAGGTAGCCCATTTCACGGCTTCCAAGTTTACCCAGAGCAAGGATCGCAAGAGGTGTATCGTCACCAAGGCCGCGACTTTCAGATACCTTTTCGTAGGTATTCCTAATGACAAAATCGGCCAGGAGGCTCAGTTGTTCTTCCAGTTCCCGGGGATTGATAAGGCCTTTCAAATCAGCCATCGCCAACTCCAAAAGCCGCTCATTTTTCAACCGCCTGATCCATTCAAGTGACTCTTCGTAATCCTTGTGCCTGCTTAGTAAACGCAGGCTGGTATCTTGCCAGGATGCCGCATCAACATACTTTCCGGCGAGGGTGGCAATACCCTCAACCAAAGCCGGATGATGGGCCAGGAGGTCGGCCAGCAACTCGCTTTGCACCAGTCCACGGATGAAGTCTGCAAGCCACGGGTCTGAAGTACGAAATACCTTTACAAGGCCGGGGCGTTTTTTTACCTGACCAAAGTAGCGATCTAGCCTGATGAGCACTTTTCCCAGGAGATCGGGATCTCCTGCTGAAACAAATTCCAGGAGCACTTCGGTGACAGTCTTATTCAAAAACTCAGGGAAGATTTTTATGTTGCTTTGAACGCCGGCCAAAAGGTCTGGCGGGTATTTCTCCATCAGAGCCGATTTTGCATCGACTTTCGAGCCGGCACTCACTGCCTCAGAATCGCTGGTCTGAAACAGGGCCATAAAATGTTGATGCACTGTTCTGCAACATGCTTCAAGCTTGCCGATAAAAATGCTTCTCGCTTTCTTCAAAGCCGAGAGCGAATGTCAGGCGTGCACGAGCTTCGGGCGATTGGGGAATTTTCTGCGTCTGCCGATTCTGATCCAGCTGAACCCAATGTTCCACCCGCCTCAAAAAGGCATAGGCCTGTTTCAATTCCTGCGACGCCTCACCATGCATCAATCCCAGACTGTGCAGTCGGTCAAGGCAATGCAGCGTGTTGGGTTCATCCAGCTGAGGATGTCTGCCGCCATAGATAAGTTGTAAAGATTGAACAAGAAATTCAATTTCTCTAATTCCTCCCAAGCCCAATTTCACATCGAAATGTTGCCAGCCGGGACCGGGATGAACGGCACTTGCCAGTATCTTATCCCGCATGGCGCGGAGTTCGTCGAGAGCTTGAAAATCAAGAAACCGTCGAAACACAAAGGGACGAACCTCTTGTATGAAAGCGCTCCCTAAATGACGATCTCCAGCTACCGGGCGAGCCTTAAGAAGCATCTGGCGCTCCCATGGCTGCCCTCTATGAAGGTAGTGGTCAACCGCAGCTGCAACGGATGGCACCAGCGGCCCGTCTTTTCCAAGGGGTCGGAGTCGGTGATCCACTTCAAAGACGCGGTCTCCATCAACTTTGTCCGCCAAAAGACCTGAAAGGCACTGGCAGAAGCGGTTCAATAATACGAGATAATCGGCCAAATCAGCGGCCCTGTCGTTTTTGGGGGAGCGCAGGAAGAGGACGTCTATATCCGATACGTAGTTGAGTTCCTGACCACCTAGTTTGCCCAAGCCCATGACTACCAAATCGTGACTCTTTCTTATTCGGTGCCAGGCATCCTTGCGGGCATCTCCAAAACACCATTCGGGGCGATTATTGAGGATATTGAGCCCGACCTGCAACGCAACACTCGCGACATCACTCAGTTGAGAAGTGGTCTCACCAAGACTCGCCATTCCCAAAAGGTCCCGGCCGCCTATCCTTAGAAAATGACGCTGCTTAAAATCCCTGAAGCAGGTTAGTAGATTTGCAAAAGACTCCGCACCTTCAGCCGCGCGCTGCAGGTCCTGGTAGATTTCCGTCAGCGGATAGCGTCGATAAATATTCTTTGAGCTTATCAGCCAATCCAGATGGTCTGGACGACGTCGAAGAAGAGTGGCAAGGTACTGCGATGATGCGCATATTCGGTCGATTTCGTTCATTATTCACTTTTTTAATTAAACTGTGCTCGTGCATTATTGTGATAGCCGGTTGATTCTATTCGAGGCGCTCATTCCGACCGACTTGATGTCACATACGATCATAACAGAAATGCCGATGCATGCTATTATTTTCGCATGTAACGCACCAGGCGCCGAGCCCTCTTAGCAACGCTCTTTTTAGGCTCTTCACGGATTACCGCGATATGGTGCTTCGCTTAGCTTGATGCACATGTGGCACAGCGCACCCTTCCATGCAGAGCAGACCAAAATGAGAATTGCTGTATAAAAAACCTGGACCTTGGAGGAATTCGTTCGTATATTGATACCGTAAAGTGGTCGAATCTTATAGATCTCAAGCAAAAAGCAGCGCCCTCAACGGCGAGGGTAAAAATCCACCGGGAAAGCTTCAGAATAAACATCTTCTTTTTCACTCGTTCAATGCATCTTTGCCAGCTAACGTGGTTGTTTGGGCAAAGTCGCCCACAATTAGGATACATGCGTAAAAATTTTGCCGGTCTGTCACTCGACCAGGCATGCTGTGCTCGTTCATAAAAACGAAGCCCGAGTCAATTTATACTCGTCAAGGTTGGAAAACACCGCTTTCTGCGTCGCACCTTCGCCCAGGTGGTTGCATGGAATGGAACGCAACGATGGATGATTCTGTGGCTATCCGCTCCGATTAAGATTGATCGTCGTCCGCAGGCTCCTCGGAATGCAAGCGTGAAAGGAATCGCTAAGATCAGGTCGAAGGAAGATAGGTGTCGATTTTTGGACCTTCGGATAAGGAGGAATGAGCCATGTCAAGAGAATTTAGAGTTATCTCCGGAAGCAGGCAGCAGGAGACAGGGCACCGCATCATTTCGCAAGAAGAGAAAATGAGACATTTCCAGAACGTTACGGCAACCGTCTTGGACGATGCTCTGGATACCTGGAATGAAATGTGGAAAGAAATGAGGGGAACGGTGACCGATGCGTACTTAATCCTGCCAGAGGCAGAAAAAGGCTTTAAGCCCAACTGTGGATGGCCGGAATTTCTGGAGAAGATGTGGCTGCTCAAGCACTACATCGATTATGCTAAAAGGTTTTCCGAAGGCAAAATCTAGGCATGGATATACCTAAACAGCCAATACTGCAGAACCGATCCTCCTTCACGGCCGCGTCACCCGTATGCGGCCTTTTCAAGAAATTGTGGGCCATCGCGAATTAACGAGGCATGGTCGTCTACAGAGCCTTTCGTTGGTTCAAGTCTCCGACCTGAACCAACATGCGCCCAGGTAATCCGCGATGAGCCAAAATTGTTCGGTGAATCTCGCCTTGTGAAACCACTTTCGTGGGTTTATCTGAACTCCTCCACGATTCTTTTCCAGTAGCCTAACCCTGCCCTTTACCCATAAAACGTGTTAAACAAGATTAACCTCCCCGCAGGGCAAAACCTTCACACATGAGTCGCAACACTGAATAGCCCTGCCACATCAACTGGTGCCCGGGAGGCGGGTCACTGCGACGACCGAGATAACCTCCCATTCGCGCTACCAGGCGTATCGCGTCTCCTAGTTGGTCCGGCGGGGCGATACGGTTTTTTTTGCATAAGCTTTCAGGACCTCGATTTCAAGATCTGAGAACAATATCTCGGCAGGGAGCCGCGGAGTCTCCCTACCCAACAGTGTCATCAGCATAATCCGCCAGGCAATCACCAAGTTGATTGCGATAGAGCGTTTCAGACGCTCAGCTGTCTTATGAGCGGCGTCTTCAATGCGACAGCCGGATTTGAGTACACGATGCCAGTCCTCAATTCTCCAACGCAGGCAATACCAACGCAGGCATTCTCTGGCATCTTCCACGCACTTGATTGCCACCGTTGTCAGCAGGAGCCACTCTATACGCTCCACACCTTGAGGTGGATTATCCTCAACCACATGAGTAATCTCTATTGGTATAGGGTTCTTATCCCTATGGTAAGCTGGCGCGGACAGCTCAATTGACATATAACGAAGCGATACTTCCGCCATACGTTCATCACGTTTCGCACGGGCCTTCTGTTTGCTCTTCTTCGATCTGGCGCTCTGCCGCTTTACGTGGATGCGAAACTGAGCGCGCACTTCCGACTGCCTGACCGCATCAAAGAGTTTGAGGTCTCCGGTGGTACACCGATTATATTGGGCCCGCACCAGCAGGTCCACACAGCGATTCTGACCGTGCTCATCGAACAACTCAAAGAAGTCCGCCTCCCGATCCATAACGCTGATGACCTTAGTTTCCGGCATCTGCCTGGCAACCTCCATACAGTCGCGCAGACCGAGAATCCAGGCGAAGCTTTCCTTCTCTTCAATAGGAATGGAGTGGGGTGGCCTTGTGTCAGCCTCGGATCTCAAACCGGGCGCATAGCACTGGGCCTTCAACACCCCTAATGGCAATCCATCGGTTGTCACCGCCAGGGTTGAATGCAGATGCAGTCCCTTGCTTTTAGCCGCCGTTTGATTGGAGCCAATAATACCGAGACCCTCACAATCATCCAGGTTATTATAATCCAGATCACTGCCATCCTGGATGCACAGCACTGTCTTCTGGCCTCTCATGCGCTGTATCGTACGCTCACGGTGGGGCAAAAGTATATTTTCCATGCTCACGGCCGATTCGTCCGGATGATCTATCAACCGGTAATATCCCTTGACCGCTGGCCAGTCTCCTTTAACCACACCACTGAAAGCGCGGTCCGGTTTCTCCGCCTTGGATTCAGCACAAGCCACCAGTCTCTTACTCAATCTAGTGTCGCCCAATGGCGCTCCTCCGAATTCCTTTTCCGCCCATTGATCCGCACCCAGGCTGTCGGCGACCTCCAGAGAACCTGGTCCCCTCTCTTGCGCAACACCCAGCTGGATGCGAAAATCCTTCTCCAAAGGATAAAGATAAATGTCTTTGACTGTTTCAGGCAATTCATCTGGCGGACCCTGCCGCCCTCGACCTTGACTGCACCCCACCCGCACCCAATTGGCCGCCTTATAACAAGTGCCCAAAAAACGGCTCGTGTCCACAAAACTTTCCACCAGCCACGGGCGAAAACCGTACCGCTTCTCAAAATCGTCGGGAAGTTTCCGCATGGCGAGTCCCAAAAGGCGCGAAGCTAGATTTTGGCAACGCACCCCCGGGCGGATCAGAAACCGGCTCAAACCAATTATTCGATGCAATTGAGCTCGGCGCATCTCATAGTCCCAGCCGATCCATCTATCTCGATCCTTAAGAT
Source organism: uncultured delta proteobacterium (assembly GCA_963781715.1). GTDB lineage: Bacteria > Desulfobacterota > Syntrophobacteria > Syntrophobacterales > Syntrophobacteraceae > Desulfoferrobacter. Next base: position 275,929 of record CAWAGW010000009.1, on the reverse strand, counting down.
GCAAGGCCGGCGCCCCGAAACCCATGGCACCCAGCCAACCGTGCTCCGAGCCCACCAGATAGCGAAGCTGACGACCCACAAGCGGTCCCGCACCCCTTGGGTGCTCACGGATCATCATCTCATTCCAGATCCGCATGTGCTCCACCGAATCCACCATGATAAGCTCCATTCCGAGCACTTCACCGGCCTTCAAAGGAACATCCACCGGCGCTGGAACTGGCCCCGCAAGACGCCTTGGACTCGGCGGACCATGCTGTACAACAGGGGCAGGCAAATGGATGTGGCCCTTATCCTCCAATTCCCGTAGCGCCCTCAGACAGGTGCTCCTCTGAAGACGACCCCGGCCATCAATAAATCCATAATGCTCGCACAATCGATCCGCGAGCCGCGTTCGGTTGAGACCCTCCTCGCCATCAAGCACTGAGCGAATATGTGCGATAGCTTCACCCCTCGCCAATGTCCGTCTAACTTGGTTTTGCTTCTCCATGCCGATAGCGTATACGGCATGATACCATTTGTCTAGTATTTTCTACGGGTAAAGGGCAGGCCTAACCCGACAAAGCCGAAACCAAAATGCATTTCTCATCATGCCAAGGCGTGATTTGAAATGACAAAAACGGAATTCCCACACACACGCTCCCGGAGCAGCCACGAGCAGCAGCAACGACGAAGAAACGTGACACCAGGTTTCAATAATGCTATGGAAGCTTGGTTAGCCTAACTGCATCCACGACAAAAGGAGGCAATCATGTTCATGGACACGGACGAAATTAGAAAATTGCGGGAGAAGTACTACTTACAGATGCAAAAGAGCGGTATTAAGACGTTTCGAGACATGGACAGAATTGAATCGGAAGCTCTCGAAGATGGTGCTCTTGCGCAAAAGTACAAAGAACTTATTGCCTTGGGAATTAGTATCGCGAGCACGTGTTATGGCTGAATCGAATATCATGTCAGCAGTGCTGTTGGCTTAGGAGCAAGTCGTCAGGAAATATTGGAGGCTACCGCCGTCGCAGTAGCTTTGTGCGGTTCTGTTGCAGATTGGCCTGCGAGGTATGTCTTTAAAACTCTTGAGGACATAGAAAACGAAGAAAGAGAGTTGGAAGGATGAGAGTTGGGTTTATTCAATTCAAACCTTCCTTAGGGGATCTTTCCGGGACGGTTCAATCCCTCAATCGTTTGATTCGATTCAGCATCGTCAGCCGATTTGGTTGTGCTGCCGGAACTATGCAATTCCGGATACAACTTCCCCGATTTCACCATGGCATTTGAATCATCTGAAAGCACTGGCAAGAGCACCTTCGTTGAATTCTTAATTTCCAAGGCATCGCGCCATGATCTGTACATTGTTTCAGGCTTCAACGAAAGGGATGGCAATGTTCTGTATAACTCGGCGATCCTTGTCGGTCCCAAAGGATACATCGGAAAATACAGAAAGCTTCACCTTTTCATGCACGAAAAAGATTTTTTTGCGCCCGGCGATGTTGGGTTGCCCGTTTTCGATCTTGGTGTCTGCCGAATCGGCATGCTCGTCTGCTTTGACTGGGTTTTCCCGGAAGTGTGGCGAATACTGGCCCTGCAAGGCGCCGACATAATCTGTCATCCCTCGAATCTCGTTCTGCCCGGCCTCGCGCAGAGGGCTGTACCCATCCATGCTCTAATAAACCGCACCTGCGTGATTACGGCAAACCGGATAGGACAAGAAAGGAATCTCACCTTTACCGGCATGTCAACGGTAGCCGATCCGAGGGGTGAGATACTCCTTCAGGCATCTCAAAACGAGGAGGAAGTGGGGATTGTGCAGGTTGATGTGGGATTGGCCAGAGACAAAAACATCACGGCAAGAAATCATCTTTTCGACGATCGTAGACCTGAACAATATGCAATGCTCACAAAACCTAAAAACGGCTCTTAGTGAGGCCCAAATTTGGCAATTCTACCAGGTGAGTCGCTACTCATGCAGATGCCGTGTGTCATTCCGAGCGTTAGCGAGGAATCTTGGCTCATCGCGGATTAGCGTGAAACCGCCCGAGTCATATGGCGCCACAGTCCGTCGCCCTGTAGCATAGCCCCTTGTGGGCGTTCAAGACGGGCACAAGGCCCTATGCTACGAAATGATCTGTCACGCAAATCCGCGAAGACCCGGAATCTTTTGGGTATCTGCTCCAGTTCAGATTCTTCGTCGCCGGCAGACTCCCCGGAATGACAGAGTGGAAGTAATCGCTGATTTTAGGTGGGAGGAAATTTCAGTAATGGAAGACGTCAGATTGGCGAAGCGCGCGAAACTGGGAATCATTTCCGGGTCGGGACCTGAAGCCGGGCTTGATCTATGGAAGAAAATTTTGGAAGAAAACCGCCTGGCGCTGGGCTCCGACTTTGGTGGAGATCTTGACGCCCCCCACGTCGTTATCCATTCGGTTCCGGGTTTGGGGCTTTCCATGGAGATGGAGCGCTACGAAAAAAGAGTATGGAATATTCTTGAAGCAACCATCCACGAAATATCTAAAGAAGTGGATTTCTTTTGCATCGCTTGCAATACATTGAACTATTTTCGGGACAAAATAAATTCCCTGGATCTTTCCGCCGAGTTCGTTTCTTTCAGCGAAGTGGTGAGCAGCTACTTGCACTCTCCAGCGAATAAAGGCCAAACTACGGCTCTATTAGGAGCTCGGCCGGTGGCGGCATTGGGCAAATGGTCTCCTTACAGACACCTTGCCGAAGACATGAATTTTGAAAAAGTTGGAAATCTGGACGAGTGGCATGAACTCATTGAAGACATCAAAAAATACGGCGGCAATCATCCACCCCTGATCATGCGCTTTCAATCTCTTCTGAATTCCTTGACAGCAAACACCGTCCTGCTTGCCTGCACCGAACTTCCTCTGTTGCCCGTGCACATGCCGGATAAGACCCTGGTCGACGTTACCCGGCTGGCAGCCAAAGAGATGGTAAGGAAATCTGAAAAAACAGCCGACTCCCCGCAGGCATAAAGCAGAGTGAGGAGCCATTTCATCTTCTGGCTCCTGGATTCTTATCTTCTCCCTATCAGAGATTGATCCCGAGCCACTGTTTCACTTGTTCATGCAGATCGCTTTGGAAATGCGTCGCAGGCCCTTGACTGGTGATCCTTCCCAGACTGAGAACATAAATGTAGTCGGAAATTTCAGCGACCCTCCGTACATTGTGGTCGATCAGAAATATTGTTGTCCTTTCAGCCGCGAACTTCTCAATCCAAGCATATATTTCCAGTGCGATCCGAGGCGCCAAACCCACCGTCGGCTCATCGATGAGGCACAAGCGCGGTTCAGCAAGAAGAGCTTTGGAGAACTCCAGCATTTTCTGCAGCCCGCCGCTTAAATCTCCCGCTTGGCTGCGGCGCTTTTCTCTTAATGGCGGAAATTCATCCAGAGCAGATTCGATGCGCGCCGCCAAGTCGCTTTTGGAAAGCCCTCGACCGTTCATCTTGAGTCGCCTTCCGAGCACCCGCAGATTGTCTTCGACGGAAAGATAGGGGAACAGACTCGATTCCTGTGGAACATACCATACTTTCTTATCGATCATACTGTGCGGAACACTGCCGGTAATGTCGGTTCCATCAAAAATGACCTTTCCGCGGCGCGGCCGGATAAAACCGTAAATCGACTTCATCAAGGTGGACTTGCCCGCTCCGTTCAAGCCGATAAGACCAACAATTTTGTTTTCATCAACTTGCACCGAAATATCGTGCAAGATGATGATGTCTTCAGTGTATCCCGCAGTTAAACCTTGGAGTTCAAGCAAAGCCGTCACAGATATTTCTCCCCGAGGTAGGCTTCTATCACATTCTCATCTTGCAGCACCTGATCCGTCGGGTCATCGGCTATAACCATTCCCGCGTTCATCACCACCGAGCGAGGGCAGAGCTCCAGCACGGCGGGTATGTCATGGCTCACGATGATAAACGTCTGGCCTTGGGCGTGCCGTTCAACGATGTATCGAGCGATGATTTCTTTCATCGACGGATGAATCGCCGCAAAAGGCTCGTCCAGCAAAACAAGCTTTGGGTCGCCGATAAAGCAGCAGCCAAATTCGAGCAGTTTCTGCTGGCCTCCTGAAAGGTGACCGGCATCTTCATCCGCCAGCCTGAGGAGTTCGAGTTTTTCCATGATCACCTTGGCTCTTCTGGATGACTCGTGAACATCCAGACCTGCTGCGTAACCCGAAACGAGCAGATTGTCCGCCACACTGATTCTGCTGAAGACTCGCGTTTGCTGGAACATGCGCACGATGCCGCGGTGGAAGACGCTATTTGGCGGAAGCCCCTGCACGGGCTCCTCTTCAATGAGAATGCTTCCGCTTTCCGGCGGGTAATACCCACTCAATAGATTCAGCAGCGTGGTTTTGCCGGAGCCGTTGGGGCCGATCAAACCCACGAGCTCGCCTCTTTCGAGGGAAAACGAAACACCCGCTACTGCCTGGAGGCCGCCAAAACTCTTGGTAACATCTTTTATTTGGAAAAAGCTCACTCAGATCCACCCGCTTCCATGATTTCTTTGGACTCCGATCGTGACTCCCACTTGTCTCTCAAAAAATCGATCCCTCCCCAAATTCCGGAACGGAAGAAACGCCCGAAAAGAATCACAGTCAGAGCAAAAAACAACATGTGGCTCAAACCGACCTCACGCAGCGCCTCGGAACTCAATTGCACGAGAAAGGCTCCGATAAGCGGACCGATGAGAGTGCCCATTCCCCCGATAACAACCATGGCTATGACCAGACCGGTTTGCAGAATCAAACCCAGCTCGGGGCTAGCCAGTCTAATGAAATGCACATAGAAAGCGCCGGCCAAACCGCAAATTCCGCTACTCACAGCAAAGGAGACCGTCTTCCACAGCACGACATTGACGCCGCGCCCCGACGCAGCCAAGTCATCGTCACGTATGGCCTGTAAATACAGCCCTGCCCGAGAACGGACCAGATAATAAAGCCCGACTTGTACAACCACCAAAAGAAACAAAAACAAATAATAATAATTCAGTTGGTGTTCAAACAGAGGGGTCACGCTCAAACCGAGGTCTCCACGCGTGATCTCGTATTCATTGCTGATAACCAGTCGAACGATTTCCGCAAAGGCAAGGGTTGTCAGAGCCAGATAAGGGCCGCGGAGACGCAGCACAATCCTGCCAAGCATCAGCCCGATAACAGTGGCTGCCAGAGTGCCGCAGGGAATGCCGATCCAAGGGGAGATTCCAAAGTGATAACACAGCAGGCCGGAGCCATAGCCTCCTATCATTGCAAACGCCGCGGGCGCCAGTGAAAATTGGCCGGTGTATCCAGCCAGCAGGTTCCAAGCTGCTGAGACCAGAGCAAAATACATGGCAACGATGAGAACGCCCCGCCAGTAAGGCACAACCACAAAGTAAGGAAGCACCGCGACTATCGCCAGAAACAGAATTGAGACTCGCAGTTCTCTCACCGTCCTTATTCTAGACCCGCCTCTCATACTTCACGCACCTTCTCGCCAAACAGACCGTGGGGCCGAATCAGCAATACGATCATAAGGATGATGAAACCGAAGGTATCCCGGTAGGCGTAGGAAATATATACCGCCCCGAAGCTCTCCAGTAATCCCAGCAATAGACCGCCGGCGATACTGCCCACAACCGAACCCATACCGCCGATAACCACAACGACGTATGATTTCAACGCCGGGAAAATGCCGACTGCCGGATAGGCGTGAAACAACGGCGCCAACAATCCTCCCGAAAAGGCGACAATGCCCCCGCATAACGAGAACACTATGGAACTCACTCGAGTTGAGTTGATGCCCGATATGGAAGCGCCCAGACGATTTTGAGCAACGGCTTGAATTTCCTTGCCCCACCTGGAATATCGAACGAACAGGTAAATGGCAGCGAGCATTGCTGAAGCCAACAACGAAGCCACGAAACGGTGCCCGCTGATCATCAGCGGCCCGATTTCGATCCGGCTCCAGTCAACCAGTTGGGGGCCACGATAAGGGTACGGGCCAATGATTTGATTGGCGAGATTGATCAGAAACAGCGACAGGCCGAACGTTACGATGATGGCGTATTCGTCCCTCATCACCGACCAGGTCGTATACTTATCGTAGAGGGGGCGCATCAAGAGCCGCTCGGTCAGCCAGCCGACCACAGCCCCCAACAAGAACGAGCAAGGTAGAGCCAGCCAGAGCGGAATGCCCAAATTCAGAGAGAGCAGAGTATAAGTGTAGGCGCCCACCATAAAGAATTCGCCATGGGCGAAGTTGACGACCTTGAGGATGCCGAAAATAAGTGAGAGCCCCACAGCCATAAGGCTGTAGAACGCTCCCATCATCAAACCGGTAATAATAATATCAAATATGAGCATGCGTTATGAACCGAACAATAAATGAGTTTCCATCCGGATAATTGCGGCCGGACTCTCACGGCCGGGGCCTTAGTCCTGTGTGTCATAAATACGGTATCCTATTGTGTCATTTCGAGTTCAGCGAGAAATCTTAGACTCCCTTTCACCCGCAAGATCTCGATCACGCCAATGGCGTGATCGAGATGACGCCGTATTTATAAAACGGTGCACTTAGGAGGGCACTTGGGAAGGATGCAAAAAATCAAGTTCTTGATTGCAGAACAATTTCTGCAACCGGGAGCCGGCAGATTATTTCGGGTGCTGCGGCTTAGCCGTTGCGATACTTTCCGGAAGCACGATGGCCGAATCGGCCAGCGGCTGTTTTACTTTGGTAAACTGAATGATGGCATAAGGCACATCAATCCACTGCTGGAAGGTAGCCCCGGGTTCTAAATCAAACGAGATGGTGCCGCGCGTACCTTCGAGCTTGGTTTCTCTTAAAGCCGCCATGATCGCCTTCGGGTCTGTCGATCCGGCTCTTTTGATGCCGTCGGCCATGGTCCAAAGGGCATCAAACCCTTGAAAGACAACGCGGCTGGCCTCTCTATCCGTCTCTTTCTTATGCATCTCGCGGACTTGTTTTCCCAACTCTGTGATCTTCATCTTGGGATGGAAAAGAGCGACTCCGAGCATCATCTGTCCAGCATCGCTGACATTGTCCCAGAAATCGGGCAGTTCCGCCAGAGCATCCACATCCAGCAGCCATGTCTTAGAGCTGGGAGCAACGCCCAGTTCGTAGAGCTGGTTGATCACCACATAGCCGGCAGGCGGATCTAAGATGGTGACAATCATCTCCGGAGGATCTGCCTTGAGCGGCAGAATTGCCGGCGCATAGTCCTTGGCTTCCCGGTCGAGCACTTCATATTTGTACTTGGTTTCAGGTGAGTATTTCTTGACGTAAGTCTCCAGATTCTTCGCGAGTCCGATGCCAAAATCGGTGTTTTCGGCGAATGCAACCACATTCTTCAAGCCAAGGGACTTGATCAATTCAGCGCCCGCCATTGCCATCCTGGAATTATAGACCGCGGTATTGAAGACTTCCGGGTAGCCTTTCTCGCGGATCGCATCCGCCCAGCAGTTCACATTCATAAAAGGCACGCCGTATTGGTGCACAACTTCGGCTACCGCCATGCCAACAGAACTGTGGCTGTTGCCGACAATCGCCGCCACCTTGTCCTTGGTGATCAGCTTTTGGCCCCAGACCTACCCTTTTCCGGAATACCCTCGGTGTCTGCGTAAATCACTTCCACCTTGCGGCCAAGGATCCAACCTTTCTCGTTGAGCATCTTTACGGCAACTTCGATTCCGGCTTTGGCTTCACTGCCCTGGCTGACGGAGCCCGGAGGTGAGAAGGGAAGCGGCACGCCGATCTTTATGGTATCTGCCGCCAAGGAATTGCCGACGGGATAAACAGAAAGCAGCAAAGCTGAAATTACAAGCACGGAGGCTATAAAAAACCCCCTGTAAATGAAACCAAACGATTTGGCAACTCGTCTAACTTGCATACGTTCCTCCTTGCTCCGGGTTAAAGTTTGAATGCTTTTGTCCGTACCCGAAGAAAAAAGCACAACAATATGAAATTATCAAACCATTTTTCCTTGACCGATCTTGTCAGGTTAACCTTTTTTGTTCACAAGACAATGAATAGCTTGTGAACACAACAAGGATTCATGGGATTCGCAATGAACAAAGGAGGAAAAAATGCAGGCTAGTCTCAACAACATCTCGATTAATTACGAAATAGAAGGCCCGGCAAACGCTCCTGTGGTTGCTTTCAGCCATTCGTTGTCTGCCAATCTGAAATTGTGGGAATTGCAGCTGTCCGAATTACGCGATTCGTATCGAGTCTTGCGATTCGACACCCGCGGACACGGCAATTCTTCAGCTCCTTCAGGGTCGTATACCATGCAGATGCTTTGCGAAGACGCAGTCAGTTTGCTCGACCATCTAGGGATTGAGAAGACACATTTTGTGGGAATTTCCATGGGAGGAATGATTGGGCAGGTACTCGCTGTTACTCACCCGGAACGAGTCGATAAGCTGGTTTTGTGCGATACCACCAGCCGGGTCCCCCCGGAAGCCGGCCCGGACTGGGAAGACCGCATCCGCAAAGCGGAAGCAGAAGGCATGGCTGCTTTGGCACAGCAAACTCTGGAACGGTGGCTCAGTGAAGAGTATCGTCAAGCTCAACCGGAAATGACAGAACGTATAAGGGATATGATCGTCCACACGCCGGTTCCGGGTTATGTGGGGTGCTGCCGGGCCATCAGCAGCTTCGATGTGGCAAAAAAACTGCCAAAAGTGACTGCACCCACTTTGATTATAGTCGGTGAAAGGGACGAATCTACGTCGGTAAGTGTAGCGGAGGATATCAAACGGCGCATCAAGGGCGCAGAATTAGTTGTGATGCCCAAGGCCCTGCATCTTACCAACATCGAAACCAATGGTCCGTTTAACCAAACACTCCTGAAATTTCTGGGCTGACCTTGCAAACTTGTCCGTTTATTTTCGGAGTGCGAATAATATCGCTTGTTTAATCTATAGAACGGAAATAAACGTTTGTCCGTCCGATGAAACTGAATGAGTAATGACCGCTTCATTTGGATTTGCTGTTTTGGTGCTTGAGAAAACGGGTTGGAGGTCCAGTATGAACAGAAATATAGGAATATTCACGAACAGATTATCTATCCTTCTTTTCCTGGCGGCATTGCTCCTTGGCTGCGCGGGGATGAATTCAACAGAGCAAAGCGGATTCAGCGGCGCTGCCGCGGGCAGCGGATCCGGTGCCGGAACGTTTGAGACCCAAATTTCTTGTTACGGCACCCCCGGAACTGGCATGACTCGTTGTTTTGCAGGTGGACAAATTGTAAGCGCCCGCCTGCAAACTGATGCATCCGAGACCGGTGCATCCTGCCAGAGTGCCAACTCCTGGGGCTACAGAGGCAACTGGATCTGGGTCAGTGGAAACTGCTCTGGAGTGTTTGCCGTTACCATCAGTCGGCAATAATTGGATTTTCGAATTGAGTTAAGCAGCTTTTGGGGACCTGAGAGTCCACCCTAATCGTATAGTTCAGCACGGCCTGAGTGTTACTATTCACTTTTCAGAAAGGAACAAAAGGAGGAGACAATCATGCCGAATCTGAAGATTAGAGTGTTCAAAGGCGGCGGCATCTTCGATCCGGCATCGATGGGGTAAATCGACTTTACCTCGATTTCTGCTCTCGCAGAAATGACGACACATTCCACTTCGATGCAACTTCCCGTGAATCCATGATAAACCGGTTCACGGGGCGCGCAAATCATAGAGGGTTCAAAACCGATCATAAATGAGCTATAAATGTAGTTTTGAAAGCACCAGGGAAAATTTTTGACAGTCATAAAGGTAGGAGCGAGTACCCTTCTATGCATAACTATTTTGACAGAGTGAAGCGATTTTCGAGTTTAGGGCTCAAGCCCTGGCTCCTGTTTTGCCTGCTGATATTTTTCATGGGACCGGCTTATGCTCAACAAAGCAACCCTGAAAAGACCCCGGATCAACTGCAACAGTCGGAGGATCTTAGCAAGACCCTCACCCAAACTTGCACGTTAGAGACACAGGAACTCGCCCAGTTGAAAGAGCAACTGGACAAGTTGCAAGATTCTACAAAAACCTTAGACACCGAAATCAGCGCATACAAAGTGCAAGCATCCGCATACAGCAATCTGTTGCATCAGGAAACGCCTGTCGAGAAACTGAAGAAAGTCAGAGCCGAACTGGAAGCTGCCATTCAGGATATTACCAAACGGCTGCAAAATCTTAACGACAGTCTGGAACAGATCCGCAAGCTGCACGAGGAGGAAAAACAGCAATATGATTTTAACAATCAACAACTGGCAGAAATTACGAGCACTGCTTCCAACATTCGGGAAGGCAGAGCCATCCTTGATCAGCTAAAGGGTCTCAACAAGACAATTTCCGAACAGCTTCAAGTCACTTCAAATATCGAAGATATTTATGTCAAAAGCATTAACCAACTGAACGAGGTAAAAGAATCGTCTGTCAGCCTGGCGAAGAGCTATGATCAACAGATTGAAGAAAGTCAGAAGCAGGCCCTTTTCAGCAGAAAAGTAAACTTTTTAGTATCTATAAATTGGAAGGAAATCTCGGCAGATCTACAAAAACTTACCGACGAGGCTCACCATGTCTATTCCAGAGACTTCTGGACGAAGCAGTTTCGGAATTTATGGAAAGCCGGCGGATTTTTACTCATTAAGGCTCTGCTGTTGTTCGCCATCGTTCAATTTCTCATCCTGCGGCTGCGCAAATTCTGCTCCCATCTGAAAGAGCGGCTGCAAGATCAAAAACCCTGGCTTTGTCTCACACTCGACCTCTTTCGCCGATCCCTGCCGCTTTCCGGCACTGTACTGTTTCTCTATGCGTATGCGCAGTTGCAGGGTCTAAGCTCCAGCTTCCCTTTTATGTCCGTGATTATCAACGTTTTGCTTACCTGGTTGCTCACCCGATGGGTGTTGGATCTTGTTAAATTAATCAAGAGATCAAATCGTTTCCAGGTTCATCGAGAATTGCTGGCGCGGATACATTGTCTTGTGCTGATCATTCTCTTTTTTGCCATACCCTACCTGGTTCTGCAGTGGAATCTAGGCAGCTCCAGCAGCTTTCTTCTGCTTGCGCGCATAGCTTTTGAGATCTACCTCATCGTCTGGAGCCTGAACTTTTGGAAATTGTTTCGACAGTCTTCGGCAGAGTCGCACTTAACATCATCTCGAGAGCTTTCATCGCTGAGAATCGGCACCATCGGTTGGGGCTATAGCGCGGCCTTCGGGGGGCTCATACTGGAACTGGTCGGCTACGGGCAATTGGCGCTCTACTGGTATGCTTCTTGGGGTCGTTCTGTTGCTGTAGTGATTTGGGGAACTTTGCTCTTCTTTGTCCTGCGCGAATGGGACCGCTCAATTACATCGGTCCCCGTTTCCGATAGAAAAGAGACTCACCATATTAGATGGCTGCTGGTCCGCCTTCTTGGGGTCGCATGGCTCGGGGCACTAGCCGCCTTTCTGATGCTAGCCTGGGGAGCTAAGAGGGCGATGGTCTTGGGTTTTTTCCGTATCCTCAACCAGTCCATTCGACTGGGCGAAATGCGATTCAACCTGCTCGGCATCGCCTATGCCTTTCTCATACTGGCTTTTACGTTGGCCGCAACTCGATTCTGGCGTCTGTTTCTCAAAGAAAGAATCCTTACGGACAGCGGGCTGGAAGAAGGTTTGCAGGAGTCCGTAGCGACCATCTCGGTTTACGTGCTGTGGACGTTCGGTATTCTGGCCGCACTACACGCGCTGGGGGTCGGCACGACTTCGTTAGCGGTTGCCTTTGGCGCTTTGGGCATCGGTCTCGGCTTCGGACTGCAAAACATCTTCAATAATTTCATCAGCGGAATAATCTTACTTTTTGAAAGGCCCATTCAAGTTGGTGAAGTGGTTGAAATCGGCGGCAAATGGGGCATGGTAAGCAAAATCAATTTTCGTTCAACCGTTGTCCAAACCTACGACAATGCTTCCCTCATTATTCCCAATTCAGATTTCATAAGCACTCAGGTTACCAATTGGAGCTTTAAGGATCCAAGGTTGCGACGCACTGTTGCGGTTGGGGTGGCTTACGGCTCGGACGTTGAACTCGTAAAAGAAACCCTACTCGAAATAGCCGGCAACCATCCCAAGGTTCTTAAGTATCCTAAATACGATGTGTTGTTTTCAGATTTTGGTGACAGCGCCCTGGTTTTTAATCTGCGCTTCTGGTCCAATTTAAATGACTTTTTTGCAGCCGAGACGGAAATTCGATTTGAGATCGACAGGCTCTTTCGTGAAAGAAACATTGAAATCTCCTTTCCGCAGCGGGACATTCATATTCGCACAATAACGCCGGAGGTATCTGTCAAGATGAAAAAAGGTGAATCATCCGATAAAAGCGATTGATCACTTTACAATCACCGTAATTTCTCAATAATTATGAGCAGACACGCACGTTGAAAGCTCTGGATTCCCGCTAAAAGAACGCGGGAATGACGTTTGGGCGACTCACTAACATATGCCTTCAGTTGTTGAAGAGCTGCCAATTAGAAGTTAAAGCGACTGCAACAACAGATTTTAATCGATTAGGTTGTGCTCACTTTCCAAACAGGAGAACTTCATTCCAATGTGGCTTTTCACCGAGCGACGTCGTCGTAAACGTAAGGCGGTATTGTGGGAGGCGGACGTGCATTGTTCTCCTGTTGGCCAGACGGAACACCTCCAAGCCCAGGTGACCGAGATCTCCTTACACGGAGCGAGAATACTTCTGGGGCGGATGCATTTGCGAACATATCATCTCATGGTTAACAATAATCCCGATGAATTGGAGTTGGTCATCCATCTGCCTGAAGGCACTGTTCGATCCAATATCATCATTCGATGGTATAATCGACAGGAGGGAGAGCAACTTTTTACCGTTGGCATAGAATTTTGCGATATGCCCGAAGGCGGACAGAACTTGCTCAAAGAAAAAATTAAAAGTCTCTAAAGTCCAACACCAAGGAGCTCAAGCTATAGGTTTCAAGAAAAATATTTTGGATTCTAAGATTCTAAGTCTGACGTCCGGCAAGTATGAACTAAAGCCAGCCGCCCAAAGGCTGATTCCAAATTTTCCGGAGTGCGGGCTTTAGCCCACAAGATCGAGCTTACAAACTCATCAAAGGAGAAATGTTAGGTTGCGATATCAAGGAATTGTTTTCGACCTGGATGGCACACTGTTGGACACACTCGAGGATCTTGCCAATTCAATGAATGCTGTTCTCGAAAGTCACGATTTTCCACAACACCCGCTGGAATCCTACAAATATTTTGTTGGGGATGGGGTTGAAAACCTTGTCCGCAGGGCAGTGCCGGAAGACAAGAGAGATGAAACGCTATTGTCAGAATATGTTGCAGCAATGAGAGAAGAGTACGGCAGGAGATGGATGGAAAAGACGCATCCATATCCCGGCATTCCAGGGCTCTTGGATCGACTGTCCGCGCGCGGCATTAAGATGGCGATATTTTCAAATAAACAAGATGAGTTCACTCAAGTCACGGTAAACGGGTTCTTGTCGAAATGGAGGTTTGAAGTTGTCGTGGGTGCCCGCCCATCTGTTCCAAGAAAGCCCGATCCGACTATACCTTTGAAAATCAGTCGAACCATCGGGATTCCAGTTTCGGCCCTGCTTTATGCTGGTGACACCAATACCGACATGCAAACGGCAAATGCAGCGGGAATGTTTGCGGTTGGAGTCCTTTGGGGATTCCGGCAAGCCGACGAACTTCTTAAAAACGGCGCAAAGGTGCTGGTTAAAGAACCTTCAGAAATTCTAGATTTATTTTAGCTTCGATTCTGTTTTCCGGTACCCAAACTTAGCGATTCCATCGGTAACCCACCGTCATGCCGGCGAAAGTCGGCATCCAGCTAGTGAATCTACTATCCTGAATTCCTGTTTTCGCAGGAATGACGATTTTAGCTTCACCCGAATAAGAATCGCCAAATTTAGGCTTTAGGTCATTTTCATGCATAACCTGCACGTTGATAAAGATCATCTTTGAGCGGTTCGATCAAACTATGCCTTCCATTTTATCATCTGGCTACTCACCTCCGCGCTTTTTTTTCAACGGACATGTTCAGACCATCTTTCCGACTCTTTTCAGGAAAGTACCCGGTATTAGCTACCAAAGGGAGCGGATAAACACTCCGGACGATGATTTCCTTGATTTGGACTGGTCGATCGTTGGAGCAAAGAAACTGGCAATTCTCTCTCATGGGCTGGAAGGCGACTCAAGTAGATCCTATATTGTTGGCATGGTCCGAGCACTCAATCGCAGAGGTTGGGATGCGCTAGCGTGGAACTTCCGCGGTTGCAGCGGAGAGCCTAACCGCACCGTGCGTTTTTATCACAGCGGGGCCACCGAGGACCTGCACACAGTTGTATCGCATGTAGAGAGACACAGGAGCTATGAAACAATCGTTCTCATAGGTTTTAGTATGGGTGGAAATTTAATTTTGAAATATCTTGGTGAAAGATCAAACCATTTTGCATCTCTTCAAGCGGCGGTAGCTTTCTCAGTGCCCTGCGACCTTCAATCGGGGGCCGTAAAAATGGCCGAATTTTCCAACTCCATTTATATGATCCGTTTTCTGAGGTCTCTACATGAAAAAATCCGAGGGAAAATGCGTTTGATGCCCAACCAAATCGATGATGTCGGATACTGGAAAATAAAGACTTTCAAGCAGTTTGACGATCGCTATACCGCCCCTCTTCATGGTTTTCAAGACGCACAGGATTACTACAGCAGAGCAAGCTGCAAACAATTTCTCACGAATATTTCAATCCCGTCACTCTTGGTCAATGCCCAAAACGACCCTTTTTTAAGCTTCTCCTGCTTTCCTTTGGAAGAGGCCGATAACAATCCTTACCTGTACCTTGAAACGCCGGCATCAGGCGGACATGTAGGATTTGTCGACTTTAATGAAGCAGGAGAATACTGGTCTGAGCGGCGTGCCCTGGAGTTCATTGGACGCTAGCTGCCCAACGCGGCGCAACTATCATCGCCCACACTCAGCAGTTGGTGTGCAGTCGACCAAAAAACCTACAGGAGTCCTTTATGACACTATTCGCTGATGATGACAGAGCGCCGGTAGTCGTTGCAGGTTATCGTACACCCTTTGTTCGATCCGGTACGGTTTATAAACATTTGATGGCGTACGATCTAGCTCGGCTCGCCCTGCAAGGATTGTTGGATCGGACCCAAATCGACAGGAGGGCGATTCAACATGGCATCTTTGGCTGTGTTCTTACTCAGCCCAAAACCACCAATGTCGCACGGGAAGCCATGATCGGGGCGGATTTACCAGTCTCAATTCCAGGGCATACTGTCACCATGGCCTGCATCTCAGGAAATCAAGCAATTACCCAGGCTGCCGAGTTGATTGCAAGGGGACAGGCAGAGGTTGTTGTCGCCGGTGGAACGGAATGCCTGAGCGATATTCCTATTTTGCTCAAGCGGCCGCTTCGACAAAAACTAACCGAGCTCAAAAAAATCAGGACACCTCTGGATTACCTGCGCTGGGTAACCGATCTTCGACCCACTCACTTTTTGCCTGAAATTCCGGAAATAGCGGAATTTTCCACCGGTCTGACCATGGGCCAGAGCGCCGATAGAATGGCGGCTCGTTGGGGAGTCAGCCGCGAGGAGCAGGACCGGTATGCTTTAAGGTCGCACCAAACGGCGGCAGAAGCCACACAAAAAGGTATCCTGCAGGATGAAATTCTTCCCACCATGGTCCCACCCCGTTTCCAAGTCGTGGATAAGGACAATGGTATTCGACCTGATACTTCGTTGCAGAAGCTGCAGAAACTAGCCCCGGCTTTCTATCCCAAATACGGAACAATTACGGCAGGCAGTTCCTCCTTCCTGAGTGATGGGGCTGCAGCTGTTTTACTCATGTCGAAAAAACGCGCCGCAGAACTCGGATATACTCCTTTAGCCAGGCTGATCTCCTACACTTACGTGGGGTGCGATCCGCTGGAAGAACTTCTACTCGGCCCGGCTTACGCCGTACCGCGGGTTCTAGATGAGACCGGTCTTGCCTTGACAGATATAGAGGTCTTTGAACTTCATGAAGCATTTGCCGGTCAAATCCTGGTGAACCTCAGAGCCCTGGATGACGAGCGCTTCAGTCGCGAAAATCTTGGCTGGAATCACAAAGTCGGAGAAATCCCCCTGGATCGCTTAAATACTCTGGGCGGCTCACTCTCCTTGGGGCACCCGTTTGGCGCCACCGGAATTCGACTGCTCGTCACTTGCTGCAAACGGATGCAAAGAGAGGATTCAAGCTTTGGGATTATAGCCAGTTGTGCAGCTGGAGGTCTGGGGCACGCTCTTATCCTGGAACGACTTTCATAGGGGAGACGCCATGGATTACTTGGACTTGGAATATCATGACGAAGGAATTGCCGTCATTCATTTGAATGACAGGGAAGATAAGGTCAACAAGCTTTCTAGAGATATGCTGACGGAATTGGAAGCCTGTTTGCAGGAGATTGAGAACAATTCAGGGACTCAGGGGTTGGTGTTTATCAGCGATAAAGAAAACACTTTCCTGGCTGGCGCTGATTTGAAAGAAATGGCCAAGGTCACTGAACCCGGCGCCGCTCGTGACATGATCCATCGAGCCCATGCTATTTTCAGTAGAATCGAACAGATGCCTTTTCCCGTTGTAGCAGCAATTCATGGTCACTGCCTCGGCGGTGGGATGGAACTCTCTTTGGCCTGCCACTATAGAATCGCTACGGAACATCCGAAAACCCGGTTGGGGCTGCCCGAAGTCAAGTTGGGTTTGATCCCCGCAGGAGGCGGCTGCCAGCGGCTGACTCGACTGCTCGGTGTCAGTAAGGCATTGCCTCTAGTGCTGGAAGGAAAGACCTTCAGCACATCACATGCAAAGTCTTTGGGAGCGGTTGACCTCAAGGTTTATCCTCACAATCTTTTGGAAATCGCGAAGCAGTCCGTTTCTCGTTCGCAGGGAAAATTACCAAAAGAGAACGCCTACCCTAAATTCCCCTCATTGGATTGGATGCTGAAGTTTATCAAACCCGTCCGATGGATCTTTTTTAGCATTGCGCGCAATAGAGTTTTGAGCAAAACCCGCGGCAATTACCCCGCACCGGAACTTCTTCTGGATTGCGTTAAAACGGGAATTTCACAAGGATTATCAGCAGGATTCGAAGCAGAAGCAGAGGCTTTCGAACAACTGGTTCACTCTCCTCAATCGAAGGCGCTTCGACAACTGTTTTTCGCCACTAACGCACTCAAAAAGAATCCTCTTGCAGACCAAGCAAAACCGGTTCGCAAGGTAGGAGTTTTGGGAGCCGGACTAATGGGTAGCGGGATCACCTCAGTGAGTGCCAAAAACGGTCTGAGAGTGATCTTAAAAGATGTTTCCTGGGCGCATCTAGCCCAAGGAATGAAGGAAATTTGGAACGAATTTGACGGTCGAGTAAAAAAACACAAATGGCGCCCGGTTGATCGCGACCAGGCTCACTCCAGAGTTTTTCCCTCGACAGATTATGAGTCGTTCACCAAGATGGATTTGTTTATTGAAGCCGTTTTCGAGGACTTGGATATAAAGCATCGCGTTTTGCAGGAAGTCGAAGAACATGCCGATCCCGAATCTATTTTTGCCTCCAACACTTCCGCTATTCCCATCAGCAGAATTGCTTCTGCTTCAAGTCGCCCGGAGATGGTCGTCGGGATGCACTACTTCTCACCCGTACCGCGCATGCCTCTGCTGGAAATCGTAGTGAAAGAGGATACCCCCGATTGGGTCAAAGCGACCGCAATTTCAGTTGGCCAAAAGCAGGGCAAGACCGTGATCGTGGTAAAAGATGGACCGGGCTTTTACACCAGCCGAATTCTGTCTCCCTATATACAGGAAGCAATGATGTTATTGCATGAGAGGGCTGAGATAGATCAGATAGATGAAGTGATGCGCAAGTTTGGATTTCCGGTTGGCCCCCTCAAACTCTTGGACGAGGTGGGAATCGAAGTAGCCGCTCACGTTTCGGAAGATCTTCGAGAATTTTTTAGTGACCGCGGTTTCCCTAATGACAATCGATTGCAGTTGCTGCTTAAGGAAGACTACCACGGGCGAAAGAACGGACGCGGCTTCTATCAGTATTCATCGACCTGGCGGCAGGAGCTGAGACGTCTGCCCGGTATTCGATTGTCGAAGCCGGTGAACAAGGAGATATATCGTTTCTTCGGGGGAAGAAATCGAGAAAAAGTAGATGAGACGGAAATAGAAGAGCGCCTTTCTTTGATCATGATGAATGAGGCTGCTCACTGCTTTCAGGATGGAATCATCGACAGTCCAAGGGACGGCGACGTCGGAGCCGTTTTGGGACTTGGATTCCCACCTTTTCTGGGCGGACCTTTTCGTCACATGGATAAGACAGGGATCAAACAGATCGTTGCCGATCTTGAAAAATGGGTCGACAGGAAAGGTGGTCGTTTTAAGCCCGCAGCAATCCTTATTGAAATGGCTGAAAAAGGAGAATTTTTCTACAAACGAAGCTAGCCCGTCTTCATCCGTAAACTCCGGGCGCCTCTCCTCCTCAAGGGGGATAGGTTGGGCAAGGATCTGTATTTTCAAGGTTTTCACCCTCATCCCGCACCTCTCCCTCTAGGGAGAGGGAGTTTCCGGAGGGGAACTAACTCACCACCAATCGGAAACGCGCGTGTCAGCCGGAGCTGCCGATGGTTCTTTTGAACCAGGAGCGAGCAGCATAAATCACAGCGGGCTTCTCCCATTTTCATGAACAGTGATTAACTTAACCTAAATTCAGCGATTATCCGCGCACTGTCATCCCTAGGAGTCACGCTGTTAGCGTGACGACAAGGAATCTTACTTGATAAGTGTACCCAAAAGATTCCTCTCTACCGCTCGGAATGACAGATGGCGCCTGCATGAGCAGCTACGCAGCCGATGAAATCGCTAAAATTAAGTTTAAGTTGCAATATGCTCGATTCGGAAAGAATGGGAAGTTGAATTCATTTTGAGGAGAACAATAAGGAGGAGTTTCGATGAATATTGGCGAGTTTTTTGCGGATAAAAGAGGACATGGGGTAATGGCAAGCGCTGATGCTGCCGGCAAAGTTGATATTGCCATTTATGCGACCCCCCATGTTATGGAAGATAATACGGTAGCGTTTATAATGAGAGATCGTTTGACCCACCATAACCTTCAGTCCAATCCACGGGCGGCCTACCTTTTCATTGAGGAAGGTGGAGGATACAAAGGTGTTCGGCTTTTCTTGACTAAGCTGCGGGAAGAACAGGATACAGAACTGCTCTACTCATTACGCCGCAAAGAATATCCGTCGGACAGCGAGTCACAGCGAGGGCCTTTGTTCTTAGTCTTTTTTAAGGTGGATGAGGCATTGCCTCTGATTGGAGCGGGCACTCCCCCTGTAGAAATCAAATAAGAACGTTCCGTCGCAAGTCGGAAATGGTCTGGTTCAGTCTCGAACCGGACCATTTCTATTTTATCACCAACGATGCACTCTCGAAAAATTCCTGACAGGCAGGAGCCCCGCTGCTTTTTGGGGTAATATTGAAAACTCTTCATATTTTCTTGAAACATAACTAATGTATTGTCACAATATATATTTCAAAAATCGATAGCTGGAGGCGAACTCCCGGTGAGTCGGGGCTTATCCTTGCTTCCAAAGTTTGTTGTGAGATTTATAAGCCTTTGCTGCATCTTCCTAGCGGACGGGGCATTCAGGTTTGAGGGTGACATACAGTTAGGTAACCGCCAACTTTTCAATATCCCAGAATAATAAGGAGCTTCAAGATGGCATCTGATCGATCCAACGTTTCTTCCAACTCATTAATTCAATTTCATAATACGGCGGGGAAGCACTCCATCTTCGAAGACGAGATCAGAAAATTGCCTATCCCCGTCTGTTCGGTTTTTATCGGAGGGGACGGAAGCATTATGCCAGCAACCTTCAAAGAAACCGATATGATATTTCAGTGCGAAGACCATGGTCGGACATCCAAAGAATTTACGCGATCCATCGAAAAAAGTAAGGATATCGTTTTGCAGGCCACTCCAACCGATAGTTCTCAACGTGTAAACGGCAAGAGAGTCGCAGTGCTGTTTTCCGGTGGACCGGCAGCTGGAGGCCACAATGTACTAGCCGGTTTGATGGCGGTTTTGGGTTCTGGCAATACTTTGCTGGGGGTAAAGAAAGGGCCTAAAGGCCTGATAAACGGTGATCTCTTTGAAATCAGCAATGAACAGATCGGAGAGATCATCAATACCGGCGGCTTCGATTTTCTCGGGACGGACAGGACCAAAGTGAAGACGTCCGAACAGTTCGCAAAAGTCAAAGAAACCGCCCTGAAAAATAAGCTGGACGGATTGATCATCATTGGAGGTGACGATTCAAATACCAACGCAGCCTACATTGCGGAATACTTTTTGCGTGAGGAAGTTAACTGCAGTGTTGTCGGCATTCCCAAAACCATCGACGGAGATATGGCAGTGGGAAAATATCTCCCCATTTCATTCGGTTTTGATACCGCTACCAAAGTTTACTCGGAACTTGCCGGAAATTTGACGCAAGACGCCGCTTCGGCGGTCAAGTATTATCACTTTGTCAAATTGATGGGACGAACCGCCAGCAAGATCACACTCGAGGTCGCATTGCAGACCAAGCCGGCCGTTACTCTCATCTCCGAGGAGATGGCTGAAAAGAATATGTCCCTTGAAGATGTCGTGGAATATGTTTCGGATCTCATTGTCAAACGTAGAATAAGAGGCATCAACCACGGTGTCGTGCTCGTTCCGGAAGGGCTGATTGAGTTCCTTCCGGAAATGAGGACCCTTATCCAGGAGCTCAACTTTGTTCTTGCCGAATATGAGAGAGACATTAGGGATCTTCCCACCCTCAAAAACAAGCAGGAGTATATTTACCCTCTGTTGACACCGCAGTCGGCACAGCTAATGGCCTCTCTTCCCGATGAGATTGAGGAAATGCTCATTTTGGATAGAGATGACCACGGCAATGTCAAGGTATCCCAAATTGAAACGGAAAAGCTCCTAATCGAAAAAATCAGATACAGGATGTCGCAGCTTAAGCGCCATACGGACAGGTTCTTTGGAGAAGGCGAAGGAAAAATCGCTGCTACCACCGCGCAACTCGAAAAATTCAAAGCCGCAAGCTTCTCGACTCAGTCCCATTTTTTCGGTTATGAGGGGCGCAGTGCAAAACCGACCGCATTCGATGCCGCTTTTACATTCAATTTAGGGTTGGCTGCAGGATCACTTGTGCTGGCTGAAAAAACCGGTTACATGGCGTCAGTAACGGATTTCGACAAAGGCGGTAGAGTCTTGGCTCTCCCTATATCCGGTCTGATCGCCTGTGAAACACGCAAAGGGAAAGAAGAATTAGTCATAGCCAAAGATCTGGTGGACACCTCTTCGCCGGCATTTAAAGTGTTTGCCCAGAACCGCGAGGAATGGGCTACTGCAGATTTATTCAGTAGTCCCGGTCCAATCCAACATTGGGGACCGACAAGCAAACAGATGCCCGTATCAGTGGCGTTGAATCAAGGTTATGGGGACTACCTAACTTTCAATTTCGGCGAAGAAAAGCATATTGAACTTAAGTAACGGGGAATCTTACCGTACCTGAGAGAGGACCAACTTTGGTAAGCGGGAGCGAGGAAGACTGGAGGAAAACAGAAAACAATAACTTACAGACGCATAAAAAGCAGGATAGTCAAACAGTACAAGCACGACTGACTTGGGTCCTAAAGTTTGGAGTCAAGTTTTTCCTTACAGCGTTCTTTGCATCTCTTGCTTTCGTTCTTCTATTGAGATGGGTCGCACCTCCGACTTCCTCTTTCATGATTCAGAAAATGCTGGCTGGTATGCTGTCGTCCGGATCAGACAAACAAGTCCATTATCAATGGATAGATTACGACGAGATCTCGTCCTATGCAAAAATTGCTGTGGTAGCCGGGGAAGATCAAAATTTTCCGAACCATTCCGGATTCGATTTTCAAGCCATCGAGAAGGCCTGGAATCAGAGCAAAAAAGGCAAACGGCTACGGGGTGCCAGCACGATCAGCCAGCAAGTAGCCAAGAATTTGTTTTTATGGTCTGGAAGGAGCTACTTCAGAAAGGCCTTGGAAGCCTATTTTACTATTTTGATTGAAATGATCTGGAGTAAGCAGCGAATATTAGAAGTATATTTAAATATCGCACAGATGGGCGAATGGATATTTGGTGTGGGAGCAGCCTCTGAAATCTACTTTCATGTTCCGGCCAGTCGACTAAGTCGCCAGCAAGCCGCACTTCTCGCCGCCGTTCTGCCCAACCCGGAAAGGTATTCTGTCACCAAACCTTCCGGCTATGTACGCTATCGACAGCGTTGGATACTTCGGCAAATGCATCAACTGGGAGGGAATAATTACCTGGATGAACTGTAAATTATATTCACTGCCCCTTTGTTACAACTATTACTAAGCCTTCGTTGAAAATCTGAGGACTCATGCTTTTTATACACCCCCCAGTGACAAAACCGAGTGAACCTCCGGCGGGGATAGCCAGGCTTGCGGGAATGTTGAGGAACTATGGAGTGGAATGCGACCTGCTCGATGCAAACCTTGAAGGTCTCCTTTATCTAATAAAAAAACCTGGAGAAGCCTCGGATCGATGGACTGCGCGTGCCTATCGCAATACCCATAGAAATCTGGTTTCTTTGAAGGATGGACAAACCTATCGGAATCTCGATCGCTACAAACGTACAGTGCTTGATCTGAATCGTGTACTGGAGATGTCCTCGCCATCCATGACGGTTCGTGTAAGTCTGACCAACTATCAGCACCAAAGGCTTTCCCCACTGC
Organism: uncultured delta proteobacterium; assembly: GCA_963781715.1. GTDB lineage: Bacteria > Desulfobacterota > Syntrophobacteria > Syntrophobacterales > Syntrophobacteraceae > Desulfoferrobacter. The sequence continues at coordinate 253,041 of CAWAGW010000009.1, read as the reverse complement.
GCAGCACTGATCTTTTGGAGGCCGCCGAAAAACCTGAGGAGAACCCTTTTTTTCCATATTTCAGTCGGAGGCTGATTGAACTTCTGGAGGATAAGCCAAAGAAGGTTGTTGGATTTTCTTTGAATTTTCTGAGCCAGGCTTTATGCACCTTTGCCATGATTGGATTTTTGAAGCAGCGTTTTCCAGACCTTACGCTGATCGCCGGTGGTGGACTTATCACTTCCTGGATGCGTAAACCTGGCTGGGTCAATCCCTTTGACGGTTTGATCGATCATATGATAGCAGGGCCGGGCGAGGATCCCTTGCTATCTTTTCTGGGTCTGGAACCAGGAAGGGAAAATAATTTTTGGCCTGACTACACCCTCCTGCCCATCTGCGATTATTTCTCTCCCGGCGCCATTTTACCTTACAGCGCGTCAAGCGGATGCTACTGGAACAAATGCTCGTTCTGCCCGGAACAGGCTGAAAAAAATCCTTATTCATCTGTTCCCGCCGATGAAGTAATCCATGACCTCCGGGTACTGTCAGCCCAAACCAGGCCGGTACTGATTCACCTGCTGGATAACGCTATCAGTCCTACGCTTATGAGAGCCATGTCTCAAAATCCCACGGGAGTGCCCTGGTATGGCTTTACCAGGATTACCAGCCACTTAACAAATCGAGATTTTTGTGAAGCACTCAGGCGATCGGGTTGCGTTATGCTGAAACTGGGGTTGGAATCAGGAGACCAGGGAGTGCTTGATTGCGAGCAAAAGGGAGTGAATCTTGAAACCGCCTCCAAAGCCCTTAGAACGTTAAAAGCGGCGGGAATTGCGACTTATGCATACTTACTTTTCGGAACGCCCTCCGAAACACTGGACGCAGCAAGAAAGACTCTTCAGTTTGCCGTCGCACACACTGAACAGATCGATTTTTTGAACCTTGCCATATTCAACCTGCCCGTTTACGGTCCCGACACAAAAGGACTCGACACTGAATTGCTATACGAGGGTGATCTTTCGCTCTACACAGGCTTCGTTCATCCAAAAGGCTGGCACAGAGGACTGGTTAGACAATACCTGGATAAAGAATTCAGAAGGCACCCGGCCATTTCCTCTATTTTGAGGAGGGAACCTCCATTATTTACTTCCAACCATGCACCGCTATTCTGCGTTTGATCACATTGCGTTGCGCTTGGCATAACCTGCGGAGGATATGGATGACTGCTACCGCACAGCTAATCTAACTATCCGTGAAGAGCCCTGGAATCAAGGGCCCGGAATCAGTTTGTTAAAGTCTATCTGGGTTTGCTTTTCAGATTTCTCGCGGGTCGTCTCTTGAGCTTGTGGGTGCTTCTTGTCGTAACATTTCTCTTCTTGCTCTACGAGTTCAAACATGGAAAGCTTCACCGAGTTGCCATTCTTGTAGACATCTTCGTCACCGCTATAGTGCTGTAAAATCATGCTGATTCTGTTGTTATCCTTATCCACCAACGACCATTTCCAAGCAACATATACGTGGAACGGGTCCCCTCGCCACTCTGCGGGTTCGCCATACTCTTCTTTGAAACGGGCAAGTAATTTATCGAATAATTCTTTGCTGGAATCCGCATATTTCATGCTGATTCTTACTACACGCCCCGGATGCGCGCATTTTCCAAACACCAAGTAACCGCTCTTAAAGCCGGCTGGAGGGATTACGTCCACTTCTCCCAAGTATTCCATATCTCGGATTGCAGCAGCAGTATTCTTCTCAATCCTGTCTCGATACAAATCGATGTTATCCTGCAACCTGAAACCGGCAATTTCATGCGGCGCCTCAACCTCCGCATAAGCAAAAACCGGCACCGCGACAATCATGGCCACAAACGCAATCAGCGAAAGATAAACAGCTCTTCTCATAGGCATCTCGTATTTTCCAATTAATAACAGCCGACTCGTCCAATTTTTAATGGCATATTTTGGGACGAATCGGCCCAAAACGTATCATTCTTTTCGCCTATCGGTACTTCAACTTAGCAGATTCCCATGAATTATCAAGCCTAATGATACTCACCTCTGGATATTCGATATAAGCGCCGAGCTGGCTCCGATCACAATTTAAAAAAATCAAAAAAAAATCTAAATAATTGTCCAACTTTTGATTTTCGCTTGCAGCCGAGCACCTCTCCCTAACACGGCCGTCAGGCACGCCCCGAGGCTCCCTATGGGATGTTGGTGACCCGATGCGAGTCCCCACCTATGTCTACTCGGAAAATGGCTGGAGAAGGCGATTTGAAAATTCTACTTTATTAGTAATATTAGTTACTTATAAAGACATCCCGTTTGACTTCCCATCCCTCCTGTGCTAACCATGTCCACATGGACTTGAAGAAACGAGCAGCCCAAAACATTGCCGAACGCCTCACCTGGTGCACCGCCTCAAGAGATCAGGCGGGGATCACCCAAGATCTCGCTGACGGCAAAGACATCTCCGAGGTTTACGGGCTCGGGGAAGCCGGTCTGTTCGACGAGTTCTTCTATTTCCTTGACCAGTTCGGGTTCATGGAGCTTTTCATGAAGCTCCATCCAGTCAAAAACAAGCGCATCAGCAACGTCCAGTTCCCCACCGTGATTCTCATCTATTTGATGCGCATCGTCTCCGGCCTCTCCTTCTTCTGGCATACCCATCCAGTGATCCTAAGGTCCCAACCCTTGATGCGGCTGGTGGGGTTCAACGGAAGAGAAATAAGAGAGGGCACCAGCAAGAGGGGCAAAAAATCGGGCTCCAAAAACGAGGGGAAGGAATCCGAAGGAAAAGAACCCACCCCCATCCGCGGGCCGATCTGTCCCGATTCTATTGCTGCCTACATCCAGGCCATTAGCGCCCTTGCCCTGGAGAGGCTGTTCAATGGGGCGATCCGCATTTTGGCGGCGCACAGCTTTTTCCCCAAGCGGGTGAAAGCGCTTTTGGACGCCTCCGACATCGAATCCACCGAAGCTTGCCAAGGCTGCGGCAAAGTCACCAAACAGAAGGCGCCGGAGTTGCGGCGACGAAAAAAACGCATCCAAAAAGTATTGGAAACCGTGTTTGGCTTCAAGATCTGGGTGGTATGGGACCCGAACAGCCGTATTCCCCTGGCCATGCGGTTTGCCACCATCGATGTGCACGACATCAATGAGGCGCAGGGGGTCGTCCAGCAGGCCATCGAGAATCTGGGGGCTCATGCTCGAATCACCTCCCTTGCCATTGATCGCGGATTCATGGACGGTCCCTTTCTTTGGTGGCTGAACCGGAAGGGAATCCTTTTCTATATCCCTGCCAAAACCAACATGAATGTCTATGGAGAAGCCCTTTCGCTGATAGGTGGGGGCATCCGAAAAACCAGAGAGAGAAAACGAGCCGTCGGTGGAGGAAAGAATAAAACCACAGTCTTGGATCACTGGGATGTTGCAGGGATCGAATCGCTCACCACGGCAGGATTTTATGGACCGCTTGGCAGCGGCTCTCATGAGAACAAAAAGGACTTTGTAGCCAATCCCCTCCATGCGGTGGTGGTTTTGCACGATCCTTACAAAGAAAAACATCCTCACTCCGACACCCTGGTCATCCTCACCAACGGCCCTGTCACAAACCCCTTGAGTGTCTATGACAGCTACGACGCCCGAAGCGAAATCGAAAACGGACTCTTTCGGGAAGCCAAACAAGCCTGGTTCATTGAACGGCCTGCCCGAAATACAGCCGCTGCCTTTCGATCCCACGTCTATCTCACCCTCATCACCATGGCCTTAACCAACGCCTTTAGGACCTGGATGGATCAACAAGATACATTGGAGCAGCAGGGAGAAGAAACCGGCATTCGCAAATTCCGCGAAAAAATCCGACAGGAAAATGGCAACAAACTCATCGTCTTTGACGAAGATCGCTACGCCATCTTCGACACCTATGAAGTGTTCATTCTCTGCGACCGAAATGTTCGTAAACCCACCGGGGTCCCACAGGTGGTCTCTAAACAAGACATCCTAAAAAAGTACGGCGCCCTCCTGGAATAGTCTGTCACCCCTATTTTCTGTTATCCCCCATTACCTCCCGCACAACAAGCAAGGCCCTCTTTTTTATCACCAAACTTGCCCTTCCTTTCCCGGACTTTCTCTTAATTGGCCTAAAATCGAACTTGCCGCTGAACCATACACTACCCACTTGTCGGTCAATTTGAGGCGCTTAAGGCAGCCAATAAAGCCCTCAGGCTCTGTGTTAGTCGGTCCTCGCTCTTGGACCCTTCCTTATCTCGAATATCCAGTTACTCACCTGGTTTACTTGGTCTTTGGGAATTTGATGCTTACAGATTCTCCGTCACCATCGTTTCCCACTTTTATCTCCACTTGAATACTGCTGTCTCTGACTCCCAAAGCTAAAGGCATTTTGCCCCCTTCACCTTCCATGTGAGTGACGACCTTAACCACCTCGAAAATCTCATTGCCGACTTCGTTACCTGGAGAGGGCAGCTCGGATACGTAATATTTACCTTCTACCTTTACTTTGCCGTCCTTCGTTTTGGTTACGGTAATCTTCTTGGCATTGTCATTGATCCCGTGCAGGACCGCCAAAGCTACCCATTTTAGAGCACCTTCTGCTTTATCTACCTCCTTTTCCACCAGAGACATCTCTCTTAGCGGATCCGATGTAGCAAAACAGTCGCACAGCTCTTGTACCTTCAGATGCAAACTGCGTTTGTCTTTCATTGCTTCAACCTCCCTTCAGATAGAATTTGATAATCATCTATTTACAATGTTTAAGCATGGAAGCGAGTAGTGACAAGCGAGGTGAGACAGCGATTTTGAAGTACTGTCAATTAAACTGAGTCGTCGCGGACCTAGGAGTTTGTCAGAGCATTAACCCTCTCTGTAGCTCAGCCCTTTAGGGCTGCTTAACCAGCTCCAGCTTATAGCGGGTCTAAAGCCCGGCGCTGCGTACTCTCTGACATTTTCTCTATAGTTTCCAAGATTATGTTGTTAATGTAGGTTGAGTTAAGTCACGCGCTTCGCGTGACAAAATCCAACGCCTACTTTACTGGGCTTCGTACCTCAACCCAGCCTACGTAGAATCCAAAATCTTTTTCTTAAACGCTTGTCCCCCTCAGGTTCTAGGCGAGGAGCATGCTGGAACAACGGACGGGGATGGGAAAGCATATTGAGGCTCACAGAGAACGCCGGTTTTTGAAACAGCGATCTCTGTGAATCGGATAGGAATTTCAGGAATGGTTCAATTGATGACGCTGCAGCACAATTACTTTTTGTCGGATTTGTAGCTTTCTTCATAGACCTGAGGATTAACTGTTCCCGCCTCTGGCCCTCCGCAGTCCGGAATGTAGCAGGATACGTCCACGAATTCGCATCTTTCTTTGCATGAAGGACATGTTTCGGGTGGTGATGCAACGTCGATGGTGTTACCGCAGTTGTTGCATTTCCATACGGCCATTTTTTTACTCCTTTCACATCGGTTATTCACGGTTTTCATCATGTTTTTATAACTATTCAATATACCTTCGAGGGGAATGGAAATCAATGTCAGCCCATCAGTTTTCAATCTCCTTATGCTATCCGGATCTCCATTTCCCGCCCGAATAGGCTTGAATTATTCCAGCAATGCATCTATAGAAAGCAACGACTCGAAATATCATCGCATTCAAATGCACAAAACCACGGAGTCTTCCAAGCCGATAATGATTGCAATGAACCTGTTTCTAATTTTTTTTCTGGCAGTCTATCTTTTTCAGACTTTTTTTGATCTCGGTCTCGAAAAGATGAATTTGAAATATTTGGCCCAACGAAGGAATCAAGTGCCACCTTCGTTTGATGGTTTTATAGATGCATCCAGACTGTCTAAGATCAATGCTTACACTTTTCTGCAGAGTCGTCTGAGCACAGACAGGTCACTCACCTCGGACCTTCTCTTGCTGGTAGTGATACTGTCGGGAGCCATGCCGGCATTAGCATGGCTCCTGGCAGTACAGTCCGTCCCATTTATGCTGTCGGGGTTACTGTTTTTTTTGGTGCCTGGCATGGTTCTTTATATTGTTGACCTACCCTTTGATTACTATCATACTTTTGTGCTTGAGGAAAAATTCGGATTCAACCAATCAACACTTAAGATCTGGCTGCTTGATCATGTCAAGTCCGGATTATTATCGCTGGTTTTATCATCCTTGGTGCTGATTCTGATTCTTTGGACCATAAAAAGCTCGCCAAGATACTGGTGGGTATGGGGATTTCTCCTCGTTAGTTTAGTGCAGATAATCATCGCCGTGCTTTATCCTATTGCCATCGCGCCCCTCTTCAACAAATTTACTCCTTTGGAAGACGAACTATTAGCCGAAAAAATCACAAGACTGATGGAGGAAAACGGCATCAGAGTGAAGAAGGTCTTGCAGATGAACGCAACCTTTCGAAGCCGTCACACGAATGCCTATTTCACCGGCCTCGGCAAAACCAAGCAAATTGTACTGTTCGAACACATTGATCGAGTCTCACCCGCACAACGAGGTTCTTGCGGTACTAGCTCATGAAGCGGGTCATTACAAAAAACGACATATCCTTAAGCAACTTCTTTTGTTCGCCGGCTCCATGCTGATAGGTTTCTTCATAACCTACCAACTAATGCGTTGGCCACTGCTATACTCAACCTTTGGTTTTGAAACTCAGGAACCCTATATCGGTTTATTTTTCGTCGCTATTCTCTGGCAAAAGGCAGGTTACTTTCTGAAGCCTTTCTACATGAATATCTCAAGACGTTTCGAACGTCAGGCGGACTCTTGCGCCGCACAGATGATGAAGAATCCACAATGGCTCGCGACCGCTCTTAAGCGAATGGCGGCCGACAATTTATCCAATCTTACTCCGCATCCTCTCTACGTCAAATTCAACTACTCGCACCCGCCTTTGGTTGAAAGAGTTGCCGCCCTGGAGGCCAGTGCAGACGCGTCACGCGCCGTTTGATAGGAAAGCACAAAGCACATGATCGGGACACTCATTAACGTTGCAGCTATACTTGCGGGAAGCTTGCTTGGGATTTCAGTCGGTTCAAGGTTGTCGGAAAACCTGCGCAATACTGTAGTACATGGATTGGGTCTTGTTACCAGCCTCATCGGTCTGCAGATGGCTCTGCAAACTAAAAATATTCTGGTACTTCTGGCCGCGATGCTTTGCGGGGGGTTGGTCGGTGAGATTCTGCATATCAACGATGGCATTGATAAACTGGGCTATTTCCTGCAGTCCAAGCTGTCAAAAGGACAGGCCAGTAAGTTCAGCGAAGCTTTCATTACAGCCAGTTTGGTTTTCTGTGTCGGCCCCATGGCGATCCTCGGCTCTATCCAGGATGGACTGTCCGGGGATTATTCGCTTCTCACCGTGAAATCCATGTTGGATGGCTTTGCCTCCATCGCTTTTTCCGCGAGTCTCGGTGGGGAGTCTCCTTTTCAGCTTTCTCAATCCTCCTCTACCAGGGCAGCATCACTTTGTTCGCAGGAATGTTTGACAAAATCCTCACCAAGCCCATGATTGTCGAAATGACCGCCACCGGAGGACTTATCATCGTCGGCATAGGGCTTAAACTGCTCAACTTGAAGGAAATTCGATTGGCCAATTTTCTGCCCGCACTTGCCATCGCGCCGTTGATCATTATGCTTATCCCAATAGTGAAATCCTTTTTGTAGCAAGAAGTTCTCAACAGTTTTCTCACTATGCCAAGGCGTGATTCGAAATGACCAAAACGACATTTTCGTGCACGCTCAGGGGAATTCTGATCCGTACAGAACACATGGACCTGACGCCAGGGAAAGGTATGAGCCAATGTATTTAGTCCTGACTTTGATAGTGGCCCTTATTCTGGTGTGGGATTTGGCATGGTGGCTGACAGGCGTCAAACCTCTTTTCCCCGCTCGCCTGAAGGAGAATTTAAATCCTGAGCAGGGCGACCCGCCTTTACTGGTAGATGTGCGAACTGGATTTGAATACAAATTCTTTCGCATCGAAGGATCAAAAAATTACCCTTCCCTTCTGTACAACCCTGAACAATTACCCGCCGATGATTTGGACAAGCCGGTTGTTATCATTTGCATGTCGGGACATCGATCCGCTGTCGCTGCTTACCTCCTCAACAAACGGGGCTTCAAGAATGTATCTTATCTGGTGTGGGGGATGCTGGCCTGGATTGCTTCCGGCGGACCCGTTGTCAGCAGCAGGGAAGAAAGTAATAAGAGAAGGTTGGGTTGAGTCACCCGCTTTTCGTGACGAAACCCAACGGTTCTTTTGCCGGCATCGGTCACAAAGCGGCAGGCTATTTTGCTGGGTTTTGTCCCCTAACCCAGCTTGCTTGATGCCTTTTGGGGCAGAAAATCCGAAACTTGATCCGGCACTCAAATTGCCAGCTGGAAACATATTGGCGCCTATTTATGAGTGTCGGATCGGATTTCGAATTTTGGTTTCGGCTTTGCCGGTTTAGGAAGTTTCCGACATATCAATTCCATTGCGGTGCACATCGTTTTGCAGAGTTTGCAGGTGGTAGTACAAACCTTCCTGTGACATGAGGTGTTCGTGGGTTCCCTGCTCAACAATTGCGCCATGCTCCATCACCAGAATTCGGTCTGCCCTTTTGATGGTTGACAGGCGATGGGCAATCACGATGCTGGTTCTATTGGCCAGGGCGGCTTGAATAGCTTGCTCTATGAGCATTTCCGTTTCGCTGTCCACATTAGCGGTGGCCTCATCCAAAACTAAGATGGACGGGTTCCTCGCCAACACCCGAGCAAACGCCAAAAGCTGCTTCTGCCCTGCGGAAAGATCCATCCCACCTTCGCCAATCCTTGTTTCAAGCCCATCGGGGAGATTATTGACCAGCCCGGACAGCTGAGATAATCGCACAAGCCTGTCAAGTTGTTCGTCATCAACCTGCAAGTCGAGCAGGATGTTATCTTTCATGGTACCCGGCACGATAAAAACATCCTGCATCACGAGCCCTAATTGGTCCCTCAACCACTGAGGATCAAAGTGTGTGAGGTTAATCCCGTCCAGTCTGATCTCACCTTCATCGGGATCATAAAATCTTTCCAGCAGATTGATGATCGTAGTTTTCCCGGAACCAGTCGCACCCACCAGAGCGAGGGTCTCGCCAGGGTCTACCCGGAAAGAGAGATCCCTTATAACAGGATGATCGGGTTCATATTCAAAATCAACGTTATTGAATTCGATTGTCCCTTCGAGTTCCTCCAATACAATAGGATTCGATTGAACCAGCAGCATGTCTCGAGTCTCAAGGAGCTGAAAGATTCTTTCGGCAGAAGCCATGGCCGATTGGACAATCGAATACTTCTGCGAGAGCTCTCGTATGGGCTGGAAGAAAAGCCTCATGTAGGAAATGAAGGCTGTAAGAATTCCCAGAGTCATATGATCCTGAATGATCTCGCGCCCTCCGTACCAGATAATGAGCGCCATTGAAATCGAGCTCATCACCTCGATCAACGGGATGAAAAAACCGAAAATGTGTATTTGGTAGATAGTTGAGCGGTAATAAATCCGGTTTAAATCGATAAATTTGTCATGCGTATCCTTCTCCCGCAGAAACAGCTGTATAATAGAGATGCCCGAAACTGCCTCTTGGATAAAGGCGTTAATCCGGGCGAGGTTGGTACGGATTTCTCGAAAGGCATCCCTGGCCAGTCGTCCAAACCAAAGGGTGACGATGAGCATGACCGGAAGCATGATGCTCAGAATTAAGGTCAAACGCCAGTTCATCCAGAAAAGAATGGCCATGATGCCGATCAGCTTCAAGCCATCGTTGAATAAAGTAACGATGACCGAAGTAAACATCTCATACATATTCTGGATGTCATTGGTGAGGCGCGTGACCAGTTTTCCGACAGGGTGGGCATTAAAAAAAGACAAATTAAGCCACTGCAGATGGACAAAAAGGTTCTGCCTCATGGAATGCATGATTCTCTGCCCCGCCCATTCGAGCACAATTACTTGCAGAAAGTTAGTGACAAAACCGATCAGGATGATCCCGCAGAAAATCAAACCTAAGTAAAGAAGACCGGATGTTCGTTGTTCCAGGGACAGCTGCGCCTTCAGAATATAGTCGTCCATCGCCAACTGTATGAGTCGCGGTAGAGCAAGGCTGGCCGCTGTAACGATCAAGGAAAGAAAAACCGCCAGCGACACCCACTTCCAATACGGCACGATAAATCCGAAGAGGCGCCGCCAAAGCCTCACGTTGCCGAACTGGCCAAGTTGATCTTCCTCAAAATATCCGTAGCTATGTTGCATCAGCCCGACTCGCTATTTTAAAAGAGCCCAAAGTGCTCGTTTGCTGACGATAGATGGTTGCATAAAAACCGCTCTTCTCTAAAAGCTGAGAATGAGTCCCACGTTCTGCGATGCGCCCTTCTTCCATTACTACTATTTCATCTGCATCGGCCAATGGTGCCAGTCGGTGGGAAACGATGATGCATGTATGCCCCTTCAGATAGGAAGCGATGGACTCAATTATGGCGTGTTCGGTCTCCATATCCACGGCAGAAAGTCCGTCGTCGATGATGATAATGGGCCGATCCAGCAGCAAAGCCCTGGCGATTGCCAATCTCTGGCGTTGTCCGCCGGACAGCTTTACACCACGTTCACCGATCCTAGTCTGATAGCCGTTGTTCATGGCTAAGATTTCATCGTGAATGGCGGCCGCCCGCGCCACTTCTTCTATCTCTTCCTGAGTCGCGTCTTTTCTCCCCATGGAGATATTGAATCCAACACTTTCCGAAAACAAAACAACTTCCTGAGGCACATAGGCAATGGCGCCGCGTATTGCTTCCAGAGAAAGCCGGTTTACATCCATATCGTCGAATAAGATTCGACCGGCGGGCACCGGATAAAGTCTTGCCAAAAGACTGCATAGAGTACTTTTCCCGGCCCCCGTACGGCCGACGATACCCAGAAAAAGACCTTGCCGTATGTTCAACGAAATATTTCTCAAAATCGGTCGCTGTTGATTCGGGTAGTTAAATGACAAATTCTTTATTGTTATAGTACCCCTGACGGGTGAGGAGAACTTCACATTTTCGGGAGCTTTGAGAGTCGGTCGCTCTTCCAGCAAGGCATTAATTCGATCGAGTGATGTTACACCCCGCTGAAAAAGATCCGAAACCCAGCCCAAAGCCATCATCGGCCACGTCATTATAAACAGGTACGTAATGAAAGCGACGAAGTCGCCGGCAGTAATCGTACCGTTGATAGCCATTCGACCACCGAAGAAAAGCACTAAAAAAAGGCTTAAGTTACCGATTAAACCAGATAAAGGGAACAGAGTACCGTAAATTGCTGCAAGTCGCAGATTGTTGCGGACGTAGGTCTCACCCAAATTGTTAAATCTTTCGGCCTGCTCTTTTTCCTGATTATAGGCCTTGATCAGCCTAATGGAACTGAAAGTTGATCTTACGTACTCCGTCAGCGTTGAGAATTGTTCTTGAACTCTTTTAAATCGGTGGTGCAGTCGGGAGGAAAGAAACCGGGTAAGAATGGCAAGGAACGGCATGGGCGCCACAGCTATCAAGGTCAAACGTAAATCGATGAAAGCCATGAAACCTATCGCCGCCATCCCCATAAAAAGCGCATCGACTGCGGCCACCATACCCATGCCGGTAGCCAATTGCACGGAGGAGAGATCGTTTGTTGCCAATGCCATGATCTCGCCCGTTGTCATGCGTTGGAAAAAAGTCTTATCCAACGTTAAGATGTGCGAAATCATGTGGTTTCTTAGATGCATTTCGAGCAATCGCGAAAACCCCAGCAGCAATTTCCGCCAGATGAAGCGCAGAGCCGCAATTGCCAAGGCGATGGCAATAATGTACCCACCGTAGACCAAGAGTCTATTCGATGTGGCAACCCCCATTTGCAGATCATCAACCGCATTTTTTATAATTCGTGGAATCCAAAGCTGCAGAAAATCGACCGAAATGAGTGCCAGGAAACCCACAATTATTCTGGTCGCGTAGCGCTTCAGATAGGGCAAAATGACACCGACTGCCGCCCAGGGGCTGGTATCCTGCGGATGAATGCCACCGGAGGAATTGGACGCCGAGTCGGCTGCAGAATTTCTTTTCATCGAGTCACCTTACATACGCTGTAAATCAGCGACAGCCCGGGCCAGGTCTTTTCCCGCCTGGTGGGCTTCCTGCAGGTACTCGGGGTGTTTGAGCACATCGCCTTCAAAATCCAGTCCCCTGTAAAGCAGGCTCCGCCATAGCTGCATATCCAAAACATCAAAAAAATAGCGAACGGTTCGAAGCGCCCCGTCGAATAGTTTTTTCCCCCTGGTCGCTCCAACCGATATGAATAATCCAAGGCGCTTGGTCTCCCACTGCCCGTAAGGTACCTGGTCGATCCAATATTTCTTGACCCACAGAGACTGGCACCTATCCATAAGGATTTTGGTGTGGGCACTGACCGTGTAAAAGAACATTGGCGATGCCAGCATCAAACCTCGGCAAGACAACAATTGGTCGTATACTTTTTGGAAGTCATCTCGGATGACACAACGGCCATCTTCCTTACAGCCATAAAGTTCAAGGCAAGGCGATATCTTCAGATCGCGCAGCACTATTTCCTCTACCTCAACTCCCGCCTCAAGTGCACCAGCAACCGATTGCCCCAGCAGCAAAGCCGTATTTCCTGTACGCCTCGGACTTCCGTAAACAGCCAAAATCTTCCCCATCGGATACGAATCTCCTTGCAGAATTTTACAGAGGTAAACACAAACTTAGAGGCTGTCTGAAAAATACTCTTTTGTCATTTCGAATCATTCCTTCGCGTGGTGAGAAATCTTCTTAACGAGCCACTCTTCGCCCAAAAGATTTCTGGCCTTCGGCCCGAAATGACAAAAAAGCATTTTCGGACCCGCTCCTAGAAACCACCTCTGAATTTTGAACTATAAAATTGTATAGGCTTAGGCAGAAAAGAAAAGAATAATTGTAAAAATGATGCGATTCCTTTAAGAAAAAATGGTTGAGATCTAGCAATGCGGACTGTTCGTGCACTCTTTCGATTTGTCTAATAACATGGGCAACAATGCGTGTCATATTAAACTCTTAAATCAACAAAGGAGGGAAAATGGAGCATTCAGGGAGTCCCAATTTTGAGGATCTGGCGCAGTTCGCAATGGAGGTTCTGCGGCGGGTTGGAGATGAGGCTCTTAAGTTCTACGGAAAGGGGGATACTGCCGTCAGATTTGATACCGATCTGGTCACTGAAGCTGAACTGCGCCTCGCAGACCTGTTCAGGAGCCAATTGAATGCGGCCTTCCCGGAACACAAAATTTTCGGTGACGGAATGCCTGCCCAGAAATACACACACGGTGAAGAAGGATATCTCTGGATTTACGATTCGCTGGATGGTGTGGCTAATTTCCAGGCCGGCATTCCGATCTGGGGAACATCCCTGGCCCTGTATGAAAATTTTTGGCCCATTTTTGGCATGTTTTATATGCCGGTGACCGGTGACTCCTACTACGCGCAAGCGGGACATAGGGCGCATTTTGGTCAAACCCAGATCCACGTTCCCGAATCCGATGAAATCAGCAATGAGAGCGTTCTTCTGACTTATTCCAGATTTCACAACCAATACCGGTCAACTTTTCCCGGAAAAATTCGAAACCTTGGCTGTACGGCCGCACATCTTTGCTATGTGGCCCACGGCCGAGCCGAAGCTGCTCTGGTCGCCAATGTCTCCTATCAGGATCTCGCGGCAGCACAAATAATTCTCAAGGCTGCCGGCGGTAAAATATGTAAACTCGATGGATCCGACTTTTTCTTGAACGATTACCTGGACGGTCAAAAAATAGGAGAACACCTTCTTGCCGCCCCGGAGAATGCTCACTCAAACATACAAATGTATCTGCAGAGGCTTTAGTACGTGGTGGCGTAAGTTCCTGCCAGCCGTTCACCGATGCCGGATAAAGATAGTGCCGCTGCACACCAAGCATTCTTTAACGGGCATCTAACATCGAGTCCCAAGTAGGCTGGGTTGAGGGACGAAACCCAGCAAAATAGGCGTTGGGTTTCGTCCCTCAACCCAACCTACACCAAAAACATTATCTTGGAAGCTATAGCATCTGCAGTCTTCTCCAATGGGAAACAACTTCCGCCGAGGGGCTCGGCATAAATTGCATGATGTCCGGGACCTGCAGGCGCAAAACTGCGCTCACTTCTTTTTTGTGCGTGCCTGACGCAAAATTTCCGTCAACCGCTCTTGTGCTCTCGATAGCTCCTCTTCAACATCTTGCACCGCCTCAATCGGCATGGCTTCGGGTGACTCTTCTTGAAATTTCCTGATGGCTTCGGCAGTCTCGACAAGCTTTGCAACATCCAGTTGCCATTTGGATCTATCCGCCTTTTCAGCAACTTTCAGCGCACCAGGGGTGATAAGAATACTATCGCCAATTTCGGGTACATAAGTGGAAAGCTGGAATCTCTCATTGACTAGTTCCGCAAATTCTCCGCTGACATTGCGCTCCCCGTGCGTGACATAGACTTGCATAGCCGGGTTCCTGAAGTGACCGATCCAATTCAGTAAATCCGATTGTCCTGCGTGCGCCGAAAACCCCCCGATGGTAAAAACCTTGGCACGCACAACTACTTTTTCACCGAATATTTTAACCGATTTAGCCCCTTCAATTATTCTCCGCCCGATACTGCCGTTTGCCTGAAAGCCCACCACTACCAGCGAGGCCCCCTGCCGCCAGAGGTTGTGCTTGAGATGATGTTTAATTCGTCCAGCCGTGCACATGCCATTCCCGGCGACAACAATGGCCGGTCCGCGAGTTTGATTAATCGCAATGGAATCATCCGAGGTGCGAGACAAAACCAATTGCGGAAAGTCAAAAGGATCATGACCTTCATTCACAATGGCAATGGCATCTTCATCATAAAATGTTTTCATTTGCCGAAATATCTCGGTGGCAGCAATAGCAAGGGGACTATCAAGATAAACGGGCATTGAAGGAATCAGTTTATCTCGGAAAAACTCCCCGAGAACATAGAGTATTTCCTGGGTCCGCTCCACGGCAAAGGCCGGAATCAGGACTTTTTCATTATGTTGATAGCTGTAATGAATTGCGCCCAGGAGTTCATTTTTGCTCTCTTCAAACGACCTGTGGTTGCGATTGCCATAGGTGGATTCAATGAAAAGCGCATCCGCATCGAAAATTGAATAAGGATCACGCACGATGAGTTGATCCTTTTGTCCTAGATCCCCGGAAAACACGACTTTGCATGGGCTCCCGGGCGATTCGCTCCAGAACTCGAGAATGGAAGAACCCAAGATGTGACCCGCATTGCGGAAGCGCACTTTCAAGTGAGAGTCAACATTGACGACTTGGTTGTTGGCAATGACTTCGAAAAGAGGAAAGCAAGCTTCTGCATCTGCTTCGACGTAGAGGGGTTCAATCTCGGGTTCCCCCCGTCTGCGGTTCTTGCGGCTTTGCCACTCTGCCTCGGCCTCCTGAATGTGTGCGGAATCGAGCAGCAGTATCTTGCACAGCTCTGCAGACGGCAGCGTGGTGTATATTTTCCCGCGAAAGCCATCTCTAACGAGTTTAGGAATGCGTCCGCTGTGGTCGATATGCGCATGAGTCAAGAACAAAGCGGAGATATCGCCGGGGTCAAAACCCCAGGGCTGCCGGTTCATTTCTTCCATATGCTTGCCGCCTTGAAAAAGTCCGCAGTCGACCAGATACTTGTGTCCGTTATCGACTAGAAAGCATGACCCCGTAACGCATCCAGCCGCTCCCAAGCAGGTGATTTGCATTCTTCCCCCTCTCGATTTGATTGTTTCCTAAACTTAGCGAATCCCTCGGCATCCAGTAGGTGAATCTACTTTCCTCTTATGAAACTTCATTTCAGTTTGATTAATTCCAACTTCACCCCCGGTCATTCCCGCGCGTTCCCCGCCTAAAGCCTGCGGGGACAAGCTTTGGCGGGAATCCAGCTCTGCCCCCTTTATGGATTCCCGCCAGAAGCATGCGGGACTGACGGGAAAGCTGTTATCGGGGTGATCCAAATTGCAGCTTTTCACCCCGACTTAGAATAGTTTCGTTATCGTTCAAACCCCGTCCTAAATGGGGCGGCGCCGCTGGGAAGGGGGGTTGGGGAGGATTTAAGAATTCATTGTCCTCCGCAACCCTCACAAAGTCCCTCCCGGCTCCCCGCTTAAAGCCTGGGTAGGCAAGCTTCGCCGGGGCAACAATTGACTGAAGGGCTAGCCCTGCCCTTTACCCATAAAACATGTCAGACAAACTTAACCTCCCCTCAGGGCAAATCCTTCACACATGAGCCGTAGCCCAGAATAGCCCTGCCACATCAGCTGGTGCCCTGGGGGTGGGTCACTGCGACGCCCGAGATAACCTCCTATGCGCGCTACCAGGCGTACCGCGTCTCCCAAGTGGTTCGGTGGGTCAATGCGTTTTTTTTTGCGCAGGCTTTCAGTACCTCGATTTCAAGATCCGAGAACAATACTTCGGCCGGGAGCTCCGGAGTCTCTCTACCCAAAAGCGTCATCAGCATAATACGCCAAGCAATGACCAAATTGATTGCGATAGAGCGTTTCAGACGCTCAGCTGTCTTATGAGCGGCGTCTTCAATGCGACAGCCGGATTTGAGCACACGGTGCCAGTCTTCAA
Source organism: uncultured delta proteobacterium (assembly GCA_963781715.1). Taxonomy (GTDB): domain Bacteria; phylum Desulfobacterota; class Syntrophobacteria; order Syntrophobacterales; family Syntrophobacteraceae; genus Desulfoferrobacter. The sequence goes on along the minus strand of CAWAGW010000009.1, from coordinate 236,367 downwards.
TTCTCCAACGCAGGCAGTACCAACGCAGGCATTCTTTAGCATCTTCCACACATTGGATTTTCACCGTTGTCAGCAGGAACCACTCTATACGTTCCACACCTTCAGGTGGACTATCCTCAACCACATGAATAATATTTATAGAAATAGGGTCCTTATCCTTATGGTAAACCGGCGGAGATAACTCAATCGGCATATAACGAAGCGATACTTCCGCCATACGTTCATCACGTTTCGCACGGGCCTTCCGTTTGCTCTTCTTCGATCTGGCACTCTGCCGCTTCACGTGGATGCGAAACTGACCGCGCACTTCCGACTGCTTGACCGCATCAAAGAGTTTGAGGTCCCCAGTGGTACAGCGATTGTATTGGGCACGCACCAGCAGATCCACACAACGATTCTGACGGTGCTCATCGAACAGCTCAAAGAAGTCCGCCTCCCGATCCATAACACTGATCACCCTCGTTTCCGGCATCTGCTTGGCAATCTCCATGCAGTCGCGCAGACCAAGAATCCAGGTGAAACTTTCCTTTTCTTCAATAGGAATGGAGCCGGTAGGCTTTGTTTCAGCCGCGGATCTCAAACCGGGAGCATAGCACTGGGCCTTCAACACCCCTAATGGCAATCCATCGGTCGTTACGGCCAGGGTTGAATGCAAATGCAGTCCCCTGCTTTTAGCCCCCGTTTGATTGGAGCCTATAATACCGAGGCCCTCGCAATCATCCAGGTTGGAATAATCCAGATCACTGCCATCCTGGATGCACAGCACCGTCTGCTGGCCTCTCATGCGCTGTATCGTACGCTCACGGTGGGGCAAAAGAATGTCTTCCATATTCACGGCTGATTCGTCCGGATGGTCTATCAGGCGGTAATATCCCTTGACCGCCGGCCAGTCTCCTTTAGCCACACCACTGAAGGCTCGATCCGGTTTCTTCGCCTTTGATTTAGCACAAGCCACAAGTCTCCTGCTCAATCTAGTGTCGCCCAATGGTGCTCCTCCAAATTCCTTTTCCGCCCATTGATCCGCACCCAGGCTGTCGGCGACCTCCAGAGAACATGGACCGCTCTCTTCCGGAACACCCAGCTTGATGCGAAAGTCTTTCTCGAGAGGGTAAAGGTAAATGTCTTTGACTGTTTCGACCAGTTCATCCCGCGGACCCTGACGTCCTCGACCTTGACTGCACCCCACCCGCACCCAATTGGCCGCCTTATAACAGGTACCCAAAAAACGGCTCGTATCCACAAAACTTTCCACCAGCCATGGGCGAAAACCATAGCGCTTCTCAAAATCGTCGGGAAGTTTGCGCATGACGAGCCCCAAGAGGCGTGATGCTAGATTTTGGCAACGTACAGCCGGGCGGATCAGAAACCGGCTCAAACCAACTATTCGATGCAATTGAGCTCGGCGCATCTCATAGTCCCAGCCGATCCATCTATCCCGATCCTTAAGATGCAAGGCCGGCGCTCCGAAACCCATGGCCCCCAGCCAACCGTGCTCCGAGCCCACCAGATAGCGAAGCTGGCGCCCCACAAGCGGTCCCGCACCCCTTGGGTGCTCGCGGATCATCATCTCGTTCCAGATCCGCATTTGCTCCACCGACTCCACGATGATAAGCTCCATTCCGAGCACTTTTCCGGCCTTCGAAGGAACACCCGCCAGCACTGCAACCGCTTCCGCAAGGCGTCTTGGACGCGGCGCACTATGCTGTACAACAGGCGCGGGCAAATGGATGTGGCCCTTATCCTCCAATTCCCGGAGCGCCCTCAGACATGTGCTTCTCTGAAGACGACCCAGGCCATCAATAAATCCATAATGCTCGCATAATCGATCCGCAAGTTGCGTTCGGTTAAGACCCTCCTCGCCATCAAGCACTGATCGAATATGTGCGATAGCTTCTCCCCTCGCCAGTGTCCGTCTAACTTGGTTTTGCGTCTCCATGCCGATAGCGTATCCGGCATGATTCCCTTTGTCTAGTATTTTCTACGGGTAAAGGGCAGGGCTAGCCCGACAAAGTTGTTTTTCGACACATCCTTTTCTATACGACCTTGCAGGGCTAAAGCCCTGCGCTACGAATATGCGTGCAGTGTTTGTTTTTCCATAATCCATCCTGCCATTTTGCCAGAAAGCTTTCCCAAACCCAAAAAATATATTTTCACAGCGAATTTTACTTGACAAGAAAAGAAATAGTTCGTAAATGAATGATTATTCATTCAGTAAAAGGAACCTACTGCAGTTAGGAAGCAGAGACCTATGCGAAATAAGAGTTCAGACAAATACGAACGGATCATGGATGCAGCTGTGAAGGTATTCGCGCAAAAAGGATTTTTTCAATCCAAAGTTTCGGAAATTGCCAAAGAGGCCGGAGTCGCTGACGGAACAATATATCTCTACTTCAAAAATAAAGACGATCTGCTCATCTCGATTTTTGAAATCAAAATGCAGGATGTCATCGCCCGCTTTCGCGCCGCCATAACCGAACAAAGCGATGCGGTTTCAAAGCTCAAATGCCTGATCCGCATGCATCTGGCGGAATTTCAGGCAAATCCGGACCTGGCAGCCGTGTTCCAAGTCGAATTGCGTCAAAGCAGCCGATTCATGCATGATTCCGAAAAAATAGAATTGAAACGCTACTTGGATCTTATCGGAGAAATCGTCGAACAAGGACAAAAGGAGCAGCTGTTCCGAAAAGAACTCCCCGCAGGACTGATAAAACGTTTCATTTTCGGGACGCTGGACGAAATCGTTTCTACCTGGGTACTGGCAGGAAGACGCTACAACCTCGAATCGCTGGTGGATCCGAGTATGGACCTTTTTTTGCGCGGCATTCAACTTAACCGGGATCGTGGATGAATGGATTTTAAAGGATTTGCACTTAGCGGGCTGAAGCCCACGCTCCCGGAATGTTCGGAGTGCGCGCTTCAACGTAGTGCTTGAGAGACTGACAATAGGAGGCCATCACATGAAATTGCTAGCAGATCAACGAGACCTAAAATTTGTACTCTACGAGCAACTGCACGTAGAGGAATTGTGTAAGTATTCAAAGTACTCCGAGTTTTCCGAAGAACTGTTCGATATGGTGATCGATCAGGCGGAAAAATTGGCCGAGAAGGAGCTTTATCCCGCAAACAAAATTGGGGATCAGGAGGGATGCCATTTTGAAAACGGGATGGTAAGAGTTCCCGAAGCTTTTCACAAAGCATACCGACTGTATTGCGAGGGTGGTTGGGTGGCCATCAGCGATCCGCCGGAAGTGGGCGGGCAGGGCCTGCCGTTTGTCTTGGCTAATGCAGCTTTGGAATTCTTCAGCGCTGCCAATTGGTCACTCATAATGTATCCCGGTCTAACCCACGGCGCAGCCCGCCTCCTACAAAAGTACGGCACCCCGGAGCTGCAGGATATTTACATGTACAAAATGTTCTCCGGGGAATGGGCCGGCACCATGTGCCTCACTGAACCCAGTGCCGGCAGCGATGTGGGCAATCTCCGAACCAGGGCCACTCGCAATCCCGATGGTACATTCAAAATCCAGGGGCAAAAGATTTTCATCTCATCCGGCATGCATGACTTGACCGAGAATATTGTCCACATGGTATTGGCGAGAATCGAAGGTGCCCCCAAGGGAACCCGGGGCATCTCGATTTTTCTGGTGCCTCGCCTCCGGGTGGACGAGAACGGAAATCTGGTGGAAAACGACGTAGTTTGCGCAGGAATCGAACATAAAATGGGGATTCATGGTTCTGCAACGTGTTCTCTCAATTTTGGCGAAAACGGTGACTGTGTGGGCCACCTCATGGGCCGGGAAAACAAGGGCATGTCGATCATGTTCGATATGATGAATGAGGCTCGCCTGTTCGTCGGAATGCAGGGGCTTGGGCATGGCAGCGCCGCTTACCTTCATGCTTTGCAGTACGCTAAAGAACGGTTGCAGGGAGCCCCGGTAGAAAAGATGAAAAACGCCGAGGCGCCGCGCGTTCCGATCATCGATCACCCTGATGTAAGGCGCATGCTGATGTTTATGAAGAGCAGCACCGAAGCCATGCGGGCAATGCTGCACCTGGCAGCCTACTGCATAGACCGCGAACGCGTTGCAGAAACCGACGAAGAGCGAGAAGCTGTTTCAGGGACATGTCGATCTATTGATCCCCATCTGTAAGTCAGTCGGGAGCGACCTCGGGTTCCGGGTGTGTGAAACGGCCATTCAAGTGTACGGCGGCTATGGTTTCATCAGTGATTATCCGGTCGAACAATTTTTGAGAGACTGTAAGATCGCGTCACTCTATGAAGGCACCAACGGCATCCAGGCGCTTGACCTGATCGGCCGCAAATTGGCCATGAAGAGGGGTCAACTGATCAAGAACGCACTCAAGACGACCCAGGAAATGCTCATCAAATTCCGGAAGAATTTCCGCCTGCGGGATATGGTGCAAATCTATGAGGAAGCCGAGGAAAATCTGGTCCAGGTAACCAAGTTCTTTGCCCTCAAAAGTATGACCGATGAGTTTCATGTTCCCGTTCTTTATGCCAAGCCCTACCTGGATCTTTTTGGCGATGTGGTGATGGGCTTTATGCTGCTCTGGCAGGCTCACATCGCGGACCGTAGGCTGCAGGAAATCTATCGCGACCACAATGCGAAAGATGAGAGGGCGCAGAAAAAACTCATTGAGGAAAATCGGAGCGCTGCATTTTACTTTGGCAAAATCGCCTCGGCTCAGTTCTTCATGAACCAGGTTCTCACCCAGGCGGGCGGAAAAGCCAGAGGCATTATGAATAACGACAAGTCACCACTCGAAGTCCCGGTGGATGGATTTGTTCTAGGTTAAACTTTGCGAAGGAGGTAACTCTCATGAAAGCGAGAGATGTGGTTGTAGTTGACGGCGTTAGAACAGCCTTTGGAAGAGCCGGGGAAAAAGGCTTTTTCTGGCTGACGAGAGCCGATGACATGGTGGTCAGGGTAATTCGCGAACTATTGCGACGCAACCCACAGGTAAAACCCGAGATGGTAGAAGAAAACGTTTGGGGAGCGACCACTCAGGAAGGGGACCAGGGACTGACCTTGGGACGCACTTCAGCAATTCTGGCAGGTCTTCCAGAATCGTGTGCAGGATTCTCGGTAGACCGCATGTGTGCCGGTGGGCTCACCGCCGTTACCAGCGCGGCTTCTGAAATCGCTCTCGGGGTCTGCGATGTAGCCATAGCCGGTGGGGTCGAACACCTGGGGCATCACCCCATGGGCGCAACTGCCGATCCCAATCCACGCTTCCTGACTGAAAAATTGGTCTCCGAGGATGCTTTGGTGATGGGCAAGACGGCCGAAAACCTACACGATATGTTCCCCGAAATCACCAAAGAGATGGCCGACGAATACGCCTACCATTCACAAATGAAAACCGCCAGGGGTTATGAAGAAGGCAAAATCCAAAAGATGATCGCGCCCATGACGGTTTATACCAAAGAAGGCTGGGTTGTCGCAGATCGGGATCAACAACCGCGTCCTGAAACCACTATGGAAGGTTTGCGGGCTCTGAAGACCCCCTTCCGAGTGCAAGGCAAAGTTACAGCCGGCAACGCTTCCGGGCTTAATGACGGTGCCTGCGGGGTGCTGCTGATGTCGGCCGACAAGGCCAAAGAGCTCAACCTTGCCCCCCAAATGCGTCTGGTCGGATACGCCTACGCGGGAGTAAAACCGGAAATCATGGGTTACGGACCGGTGCCTGCAACCAAAAAAGTTTTTGCACACACAGGTCTCACCATCGATGACATGGCTTTCATCGAAATGAACGAAGCCTTTGCCGTTCAGTGCATTGTGTTCATGCGAGAATTCGGTTTGAAATTCCCCGACGATCCCAGACTCAATCCATGGGGCGGAGCAATCGCGTTCGGGCATCCTCTGGCGGCATCCGGACCTCGACTTGTGACCCATCTTGCAAACCTTTTCGCCGAACATCCCGAAGCGCGCTATGGGCTGACCACTTTGTGCGTGGGGCTTGGCCAGGGAGCATCCGCAATTTGGGAAAATCTGCAAAACAAACCAAAAAAAACCAAAAAAGAATAACAAAGGGGGTAAACCATGGCTGAACCGGTAACCCGTTTCTATAATCGCTTTTACGAATCACCCGTGGGTAAAATCGCTATCGTGACCATGGATAACGGCCACGATTATAAGAAGCCCAACACCTTCAGCGAATCCGCCTTGCGCTCTCTTAATAAAGCGCTTGACGAGATCCTCAAAGACGCTGGAGTAAAAGGCATGATGCTCACGGGGAAACCTTACATTTTTGCCGCCGGAGCAGATCTGACCGAAGTGCCTTTCATCACCACCTTCGAGCAGGGCTATCAGATCGGGCAGTTCGGGCACCTCAGCATGAAACGCATCATGGACCTGCCTTTTCCAACCTTGGCGGCCATAAACGGTGTCGCGCTGGGCGGGGGCCTGGAGATTGCCCTGTACTGCCAGTATCGCACCGTGGCCAAAAGTGCGCAGGGAATCGGCTTTCCCGAATGTTTTCTGGGAATAATCCCCGGTTGGGGAGGCTGCACCCTCGGCACAAAGCTCCTAGGGCCCGAGAAGGCACTTGAGCTGATAATCTTTAACGCTTTAAATCAGAATCGCATGATCAACGGTCCGCGGGCATTTCAATTGGGGCTTGCAGACCGATTGTTCGATGGCGCGGAGTTTCTCGACGAATCACTGCAGTTCCTGGTCGATATCATCGCCGGCAAAGTCAAGGTGGATCGCCCGGCAGTTTCAGGCAGCAATGTCAAAAGCGCCATTACCAAAGCCAAAGGTTTTGTCGACAGCAAAGTGCATGGCGCTGCGCCCGCTCCATATAGGGCTCTGGAGCTGATAGAAGGCGCCTGCAAGTGGGAGTTCGAGCAAGGCTTCGAGGAAGAGAATAAGGCTCTTGGCGACCTGATCAAAACACGGGAATGCAAGGCTTCCATCTATTCATTTGATCTGGTCAATCGTTACGCCAAAAAGCCGAAGGGTATGCCGGAAGCAAAACCCCAAGCTATCAACAAAGTCGGCATCATCGGTGCGGGTCTCATGGCGTCGCAACTGGCACAACTGTTCATTTATCGGCTTGGAGTGCCGGTCGTCATGAAAGACATCAAACAGGAATTCTTGGACAAAGGCTGCGCCTATGTTGGTCAAGAATTCCAAAAAATGGTGGAAAAAGGAAGGCTCTCCGAAGCACAGAAACGTTATTTGACCAGCCTGCTGAAAGGGACTCTGGACTATAAAGACTTCGCCGACTGCGATTTTGTGATCGAAGCCGTATTCGAAGAGATGAAGATCAAGAAGCAAGTGTTTGCTGAGGCAGAGGCTTTCATCAAACCCAACGCCATCCTGGCGACGAACACTTCTTCTTTGAGTGTCTCCAAGATGGCTGCCGGCTTAAAGAACCCGGAGCGGGTGGTCGGCTTCCATTTCTTCAACCCGGTCGCGGTGCTGCCCTTGGTCGAGATCATCAAAGCGGAAAAAACCAATCAGGCAGCTCTTGCCACTGCCTTCCGACTGGCCCGGAAGCTCAAAAAAACCGGCATCCTGGTTAAAGATGCGCCGGCCTTCCTGGTAAATAGAGTACTCACCCGCATGATGGTGGACTGCGTGAGTTTGGTTGATAAAGGCGCGACATTTCAGCAGGTGGATGATGCGCTGCTTGCTCTGGGACTGCCGATGGCGCCCTTCGATCTGTTGGCTTTGGTAGGCCCACCCGTTGCTCTGCACGTCAATGAGACTTTGAATCATGCATTCGGTTCCAAACGCTTCCCACTGAGCGAAAATTTCGCCAAGATGGTAGAAGCCAAGAAACATTCGGTTTACGTTCCAAACAGCAAAACCAGGCGCGTAGATCCCGAACTGGAAAAATTTTGGGTAAAAGCGGATCAGAAGGAATTTCATCCCGAAGAGATTCAACAAAGGGTTTTGAGTAATCTGGCGCGCGAAATCGATTCAATCCTGCAGGAGAGAGTAGTGGCGAGTTCCAGAGATGTGGACCTTGCCATGATTATGGGCGCCGGCTGGCCGTTTTTCATGGGCGGGATAACCATGTACCTCGACTTGGTTGGGATCACCCCAAAAGTTCTGCAGAAGGTCTTTTTCAGCATTTAGTACAGCTTGGCAAAAATCTCTAACCACTTATGGAATGATCGAAAGTCCCCCTTTTATTATTAAAGGGGGATTTTGACGGCAGCTCATTTTTAGAATCCCCCCTGACCCCCCTTTAGGAAAGGGGGGAACTCTAACGGGGAACTTATTTTCGCCTAGCTGCACTAGGAGCTTGTCCGAGGAATGTTGTTTAGTGAATGGTCGCTTTTTGCGTCGTAGCCTAGGGCCTTGTGCCCGTTTCCAGCGCGCCCAACACGCCTGGGGCGTGACTGCGCTGCGAAGATGGGCGATGAGCATAATGTAATTGCAGCAATTGAAGGTTGGGTTGAGTCACGCGCTTTTCGTGACGAAACCCAACATCACTTTTGCTGGGTTTCGTGCCTCAACCCAGCCTACTTCCCGCCCTACTCCCACCGGTCATCGTCCTTTCGCTGCAAATCGATGTATTCGACCCTCCCCCGATCGCTGATGAACGAAGTCAACAACCAGTTAACGATGCTTATGATGAGAGCTCCAAACACCGCGGCCCAGAATCCATAGACGTGAAACCCCGGGATCACGCCGGAGGCCATTTTCAGCATCAATGCGTTTATCACGAAAGTAAAAAGACCTAACGTCAGGATATTGATGGGCAACGTAAGGACCAACAGGATGGGGCGGAAGAAAGCATTCAGGACTCCCAAAATGGCGGCTGCGAAAAATGCCGAAAAGAAACTTTCCACATAAATCCCGCCAATAACATATGATGCAATAATTATTGAAGCCGTAAGAATCAACCATCGAATAAACATTCCGGGCATCATATCCTCCTATCCGAATCTTCGCATAAACTTTGTTTTGGATCAGACGTCACTCCCCACCTCTCAGGATCAAATTCAGACGTTCTCTCTCAAAAGGAATGAGGTCCCCCGCGCGCCTCAATACAAATAGATCGTATTCATCGGCTTCATACTCATCTCTGGCGAACAGCCTTTCCCCTTTGATGATTTCAGCCGCAAGGAATGGATCGGCATCCTCCAGCACAACCAGATCCACCCTGGAACAATTGAAAAAGTCTTCCAACGCAATTGCGAAAAGAACTTTCTGCTTTACATCCCATTTTTGATCAAAACCGGTCTTAATGCCAATATCCACATCAGAGATCCCCTGGGAAAGCTCTGCTGTGCCGCCCCCAACCCAGGCTAAAACTTCCTTCGACCTGCTGCCGAACGCATAAAGGGCTTAAACCTGGTGCTGTTGGCACAGAAGCGAGAGTTCTCTTGGCCGTTGGTTATTCATCTATAGACTCCAAGACTAGGTTTTTAATGTAGGTTGAGTTGAGTCACGCGCTTCGCGTGGCGAAACCCAACAAAAGGTCCTTAATTCAGTAAGGCCCACTGGATCGGTCAATGCGTAGTTGCCTGCACCGCCCTAATGAGCGGGCGCGGGTTTCAATAACTTACTGGCTGATAGAGCCTCAGGTTGGAAATGAACTGAAAATCTTTTCCATTGAGGGTGTAAAGTTTCACATTATGAACCAGCGCCGTTGCGGCAATCAGGGCATCGGGTAAACTCAATTTGTGACTTGGCGCGTAGGTTTCCATAAGCTCCAGGAAGACCTTCGATAGAGAAACATCCAAAGGAAATTGGGACAGCAAAGAAAGGTGTTGTTTGATTTTCCTTAACTCCGCCTTATTGAGCGCTCCGAAGTAGAGTTCCGCTTGGGTGATAGGGCTGACTGCCAGTCGGTTCTGCCCTATTCGTCGCAACTCTTCTACGACCTGCGGATTGTTTTTGCAGAACTCTATCAGGATATTCGTATCGCAGAGAATTATAAACATTGCCTGGGCCATGCTCTTTGGCGGATCGACTCCACACTCACTTCTCGATCCTGCCACAGACCGGCTAACGAGAAGAAATCAAAAGCTTCTTCGAGGGTTGTTGAACCTGCCCCAATCTCTTCTGTCTCACTGGTTCGAACCGACTCGACAAAATCCAATGCGGCTAGCAGTTCCAGCAGCACTTTCGCTTTTTCTTTGTCCCTTACTTGAACTACTATATGTTCCATGCTTTGATCCTCTCTGGGCTATCCTAGAGCTTGACAGCAATTTCCCTTAAGTTCGCGCCACCACTCGCGCCTTTTGATCCTTATAACACACAACTTCATGAAGGATTGAAGCACAATCCAAAAATAGTTTGCGGATCCAGTGCTCACATCAAAACCTACCCACTAAGGCCTCATCGGATCCGCAGGCTCGAGGCCCGCAGCAACAGCCAGTTTTGTTTGTCTCTCATCAAAGGTGAGCAGGATAGCTGCCCCTATCGAAAGGGCGCAGGCAACATGAAGGGCGTCCAATGATCCGGCTGCGATTTTCCCCGTGTGCTTTTTTGACAGGTCGATGGCTAGAGCATAAGCTGCAGCCCAATCCAATCTCGGTCGATAGAAAACCCCTTTTGCCTCATGCTCATCGAGCCTTTTGAGAATCATTGAGGCTTCTTCTTTGGAGATTTCCGCTCTGAACTGCTTCAATTTAACGGCATTAGTGAGCTCCAGTTGATGGAGCGCAGTAAAAGGGATCGCTTGATTTCTTTTCCTGAGCCAGGCTGAAGCTTCGCTGGACCGGTCCTCCCTGACGTAAAGCTTAACGATGGCGCTGGTATCCACATAGATCATTCACAGTCTTTCCTCTTCTCTCTTCAATGACGATTTCGCTCAGCGGCTTCCCCTTCACCTCGATAGCCTCTACATAGAAATCAGGCCAATCGATGCTTTTTTCGGGGTCCATTGCGATTAGCTTAGCCACTGGCTGGCCTCGCTTGGTGACCACAATTTCTTCCCCTGCCTTGATTTCCTTGAGGACCTGCGCAAAGTTTTTCTGAATTTCTCCAACAGTTGCCGTTTTCATTTGAGAACCTCATGTTTGACTTTTACGCATATTATATGCGTAAAAACAAATCAGGTCAACATGCCCTTGGCCTTGAAGAAAGTGACTCCAAGTAGGCTGGGTTGAGGTACGAAACCCAGCAAAACCGAAGGTATTGCCGTGCTTGCCATTATTGTTGGGTTTCATTTCATTCAACCCAACCTACATCTCAACCAATTAGGATTGAGACGACGTCTTTAAAGTCGTTTCAATCCATCGTTCAAGAAGCCCGGACATGGGCCGTTATCCAATACCTGAGTAGATGCTATGAAGGGATCATTTGAACAACACGTCAAGTCCTGATAAGTCGTGAAAAACAAAGAACCATTTAACCAAAAACGACTTAACAAAGGAGGAAGACATGTCACGAGTTCAAATGATCCCAGTTCCTGATAGCATAAAAAATGATCGGTTGTACATGGCCTTGGAGCTCTCGAATAAGAATTGGAAGATTGCCTTCAGCAATGGGTTTAAGATTCGCATGAAAAACGTAGGGGCGCGGGATCTTAAACAATTTGAAGAGGAGGTTAAGAAGAGCAGACGCCACTTCGGGATGGGCGAAGAGGTTCCCCTGTACTGTTGCTACGAAGCGGGGCGGGACGGTTTTTGGATACATCGGTATCTGTTGCAGTGCGGGATCCACAATGTGGTGGTGGATTCATCCAGCATTGAGGTGAACCGGCGGTATCGTCGGACGAAAACGGATCGAGTCGATGCGAATAAACTGGTGACTATGTTGATCCGCTACCTGAATGGGGAAACCAAGTTATGGAGTGTTGTGCGCGTTCCAGAGGCCAAGGACGAAGATGCTCGGCGGCTGAATCGGGAAATCGAGCGGCTCAAGAAGGAGCGTACCGCCCATACGAATCGAATCAAATCCTTATTGGCGCTTCATGGAATCGCAATGTCGGTTGGCAAGAGCTTTCGAGAGGACATAGCGAAGGCAATATTGTGGAATGGCGAACCTGTGCCACCCAGGGTTAAGCAAGAGATGCTTCGGGAATATGATCGCAATGAGCTGATTAGGCAACAACTGGAGCAATTGGAGGCAGAGAAAGAGGCGGTACTGAGAGCAGAGAGTAAGTCATCCAAGAAAGTTCTGACTCTGCAAAAGCTCAAAGGGATTGGTCCCGTGAGCTCCTGGGTTTTGGTGTACGAGTTTTTGGGCTGGCGAGTGTTCAACAATGGGAAGGAAGTCGGAGCATCGGCAGGTCTGGCCCCCTCGCCTTACGCTAGTGGCGAGTCGCAAAGAGAGCAAGGGATCAGCAAGAGTGGAAACCGCCGGATACGAGCACTGATGATCGAGATAGCTTGGTATTGGCTGCGATACCAATCCGCAAGTAAGTTGAGCCTATGGTATATGGTCAAATACGGGGGTGGGAGCAAGCGGGTGCGACGTATCGGTATTGTGGCTTTAGCCCGCAAGCTTCTCATCGCTCTTTGGAGATATGTGGACCACGGAGTTGTCCCTGAAGGTGCGCAACTTAAGAGCCAAGAGCTGATTTGCGGTTAACAGCGAAAGGCAAGAAAAAAGCGGTTTTCTTTGAATGAGGTTTGCAGTGTTGGAGGTATAAGCGATCTTCGATTTGGTGGAATCGTTCCATTGTACCAGCGCACCGACAGCTTCTCCCAAACCGTTGCTGGATCGGTGAGGCGTTGTTTGAGGGATGGTTGGCGTTTTCCCTTCTTGGGCTTGCGTCCGCGTTTGCCTGGTATCGGCTCGGGAGGCGGATCGTAGAGTTTGGCATTCCAGCGGAAGCGCGCAACCAGTGTAACGGGATTGGCAAAGGAGCGGCAGCACTGAATCAACTCCACCGCGGCATAGGCGCCATCGCCAATGACAACCATGGCGCGATGGGAATGCCAGCGGCGTATGAGCCGTAGTGCGGAACAAACCAGATCGATGACGCTTCTGTGTCGTTTTCCAATCTTTTGACAGGTCTTCTGGGAAGGAGCTTGCACTGTGTAGAAGGGCAGCGCCCATGGTCGTTTGGACCAAGGCAGTTGCACCAGCAACATCATCGCCACCCAACGGAGGCCGTAGCAGTGCACAACTTTGTTGCGAGAGGAGCGAACAGCGTCGCGAAAGGCGCCTTTGGTCTTGATCTTGTCGCCCTTGCGCCGTTCGATGGTCTCGTCCACAAGCACCAGCAACGGCGCTTCTTTTGGCAACAGGGCCACCAATAAACCGAGCAAGATCTTGGAGGCAAACCATGCATGCCACACTGCACGGTTGAGTACTCGGTGGTAGTTGGTGAAGTGTCGCTCCCAGGTGAGGCCCATGGCGCGCAAGGCCGCAGTCACGGTCCGCTTTCCACGAGCCAGGATGGCACCCAACATCAGAAGCTGAGCATGATTCCAAACAGGACGACTGAACACAGGTGCGAAGAGCACCAAGACTTCCTGGACTGGAGTGGGCATGGCAAACATACAAATCCTCACGGTGTTGGCGGTAAAATAGACCAATACCGTAATAGATTTGTAAGTGCCTGTCCAGCTTAAACATTTTGTTTTTCACCGTATCACACAACTTTTTTGAGAGTTGGGGCATCCAGATATCCCCGACTCGGAAATGGCCAAAGTCGAGGAAGAGGTACAACGTTTAGGATCCTCTTTCCCGCGATAAGCAGCGGGGGCGGAATAAGCCCTTTGGCAGAGCTTGAAGAGCAACTTTCAAGTGGAAACGAGCGAATTCTCTTTGTGGACGATGAAGAAGCCATAGCCAAACTTGGCGGCTCGGTGCTTGAAAGTTATGGGTATCAGGTAAGCGTGGAAACAGATCCTAACAGAGCATTAGAACTGTTCCGCTCTAATCCGGCGGAGTTTGATTTAGCCATAACCGATATGACCATGCCGAGCATGACCGGTGACAAGCTTAAACAAGAAATACTCAAAATCCGCGCTGGCATGCCCACGATTCTATGCACTGGTTTCAGCGAAAGGATAGATGAAGAGAGGGCAAAAAGCATAGGCGTAGAAGCTTACGCATTGAAGCCCTTGGACAGAAAAAGCCTGATTACGATAGTGCGCCAAGTGTTGGATAAGGGAAAGTCCACTCAAATGGCATAGAGATAAGCCGGCTCTTAGGTTTACGAGTATAGTTGGTTTAATCTCACCCATTTGAAATAGACGTTGATCGCATTGACCGACGATCCCCCTTCCTGTAGGTTATCCTTAATCGACCCAAATCACCCATAACTTAGAATCAGGAGGGAACTATGCGCTGGGGCCTTAATCTTGTTTGGCTGGCATTTTCCATCACTCTAATGATACCTTTATTCATGCTTAATTTGTCCCTCTGTGAAGCTGGGTACGAGAGATACGCGGGAAGGCACCCATTAGAAATTCTGCATGAAGACACTTGCGTAAGGGAAAAATTCAGATCAATCCTTGGAGACAATTATCAGACTTTCCTGCAGAACCTGGAAGTATCACATCAAACAGTATTAATGAATGGCTGGCTTATCAGTGAAGGCATTGCCCGGAACTATAAAGATAAAGGCAAAGACAGCGCAATATTCTGCATGGATGTATACTCTGGGCAGGTGTACGCTGCCGTGTTTTCCAGCGGGACGATAGTCCATTTTTACGGCGCCAATTCGTTAGCAGACTTGCCCGAACCAGTCACTCAGTGGACACTGCATCATGCACTTATGGCCGATCCGTTCTACAGCGGAAGCATTTGGACGAAGGGCCGGCTTTAATCCTGCCCGTCGTTGTTCAGTCTCCTGCGCAAGCCTTTGGCGAGCTTGGAGGAGCAAAAGCCAGGGACCTCGCGCGGTCTGAATTTGGCCTGCAAATTGGGAGTCAACATATAAGAAAACGGCTTTGAATGCTTAGTGGAAACTTCAATGCTGCCAACAGTAAGGGAATAAGGGATTCGGACCGATACGCATGCTCTCTTTTCCACGAGTACTTTAATAGCTTCAATTCCTGCATCCCTTGATGAACATTGAGGCTAAAACTATGAGCCACGAAGGCACGAACATCACGAAAATCCGGCGGCATACCTTTCCAGGATTTTCTTCGCACCCCCTCGTGTCGCCTTCGTGCTCCTCGTGGTAAGAAGTCAGAAATTAACTTATTGCGACTAGGCTGCTCCACTCTCTTCGATGCGAACTTATTCCGATCCTATCCAGCTTGAGCGGACCGAAGTTGGCGGATCAGTTCGAGTGCCTCGGCGGGTGGGCGCTTCTCGACCCGCCGGTATTCACGGCCGTCCCTGGTCCTGCTCATCATGCCGTAATCGCAGAGCCACCTCCGCAACAGAGCATGGTCGCCGAAAAGGTGATTGTTGTTTAGCAGCAGGTTGACATCTTTTTCATTGAAAACCTGCCGGGCAGGCAGTTTAGACCAGATGACCCACAAGCAGAGTTCCTGCTGGCTGCGCTTTGAGGGCCAGCGCGCGAGCTTCCCCGCCGAGTCGAACATCCGCAGCAGGCGCTTTACGCGGACGAAGTCGACAGGCTCGTATTCCATCGCGGGCGGGCGGTTTTTCAGCCAGTCCTGGGCGACAAGTTGTGCTCGGTAATGTTGAAAATTCCGGTAGCCGTTGGCCCGCACCAGCATGTTCAAAAGTTCGAGATGGCTTGGCTGAGGCTCGCAACTGGCGAGTTGGCCTTTGAGGGACCGTGCCAGGGCGGAAATGTCATCCGAATGGAAGGGCAAGAGCGTTTTGGACATCGCTTATCCTCGCAAGGTGTGCCGATCCGGTGGGATAGTATCGGTGGTCGCCGTCTTCCGACTCGGCACAGGATAAGTTGTCAGTCGAATGGGAGTTGAAGCAGGTTTAGCACCCCTTGAGGGGCGGCGACGCCTTGGTGAACTGCCGACCGAGGCGAAATATACTACAGGCCTGGGGGACCGTCAAGTCCGCTCACTTTTTTTCTCCGGTCGGACAATGCGCTGTTACCCGTTCCAGGATGAGGGGAATCGATATCGGAGGTTGGAGTATAGATTTTGCTGAGGATAGGACCTGTCAACTCCAGCAAAACGGCTCTTAATAGTGCCGTTTACTAAATGAGCTATCGGAGTGGCTGCTTTTCTTGCAGTTCGGATATCCATTAGGGATCATAGATAGTTCTCCTAAGTCAGCATTCCATGTCCGAGCAATCGGAATAGCAGCCTCACCACTCGGGATTATGGAATCGGAGCGTGGACCCTCATATGAAAGAACCAAAGTGCTCTGGTCCCAGGTCAGTGGTTTTCTAGGATTTTGACAATGGCTGATCGGGGATAGCAAGATCCTGCCATCTTGCACGTTTAAGCTTCGTCACTCATCACGGGATCACATCAAAATGGCTTTTGTCTTCACATACCAGGAAATCGGGCCGCAAACTCCCTTGACACATTCCACGGCAGGTGCCGGCCCAAAAATTCTTAAGCGATTTCATACTGCCTTCAGCTTTGTCCAAGGCGACGGCTGCAGCGTTTCTTTCCAGGATGGTGGCAGGTTCGTACGCCCATCCCCGGTTCAGCATCTTCTCCTCGTGGGACAGGCAGGCCAGGGCATATCGACCGAACAGAGGAGCTATCAGCCTCGTCTTCCAGCCGAATGTCTCATAGAGGTCGTTCAGAAGATCCCCCATTTCTTTCTGCATCCGCTCGTTTCCGCGATACCATTTCTTCATGGCCCATATGGCCCCCGCATAGGCCGATCGCAGGCGGGCTGCATCCCATTCGTACCGTTTCCGGATGCGGCGGTCGGGGTGTTGGCCGTGAGCCTTCCAACCTTCCAGCATGGTTCGGATGATGCGGTAGAGGCTTGGCCCGTTGAGATCGAAGTCCCTGCGGAAGGCTTCGAGAAGAAACTGTTCTTCCCTTCCGTCGTGGATATGAGGGTGCCGGTAGTTGAAGCGGTACTGACCGTGGCTGTCAGCCGGGGGCATTTCGGATTCGGGCAGCAGAGTTCCCGCCTGCCGGTGCTGCTGGTGCAATGGAGTCCCCGGGTTCGGAGTATAGAGCATGAACTGGTGAAATACGGTGTCGTGGCTCACGGCGTAATCGATCGCCGCACCGATGTTTTCCGGTGTGTGCTCTTCCAGTCCAATGATGGTCGATCCGAGCACCCGGATCCCATTGGACTGCAGTTCCCTCACCAGTTCATGGGTATTTACGCCATTGAGCTTGCGGTAACGGCTGTTTTCTCCCTCGAGTCCCAGCCACACCCAGCCGATGCCCAGCCCAATGAGTTGCTCCATGGAATAAGAGGAAATGACCCGGGCAGAGCTGAAGACATAGAGTGCCCAGCTCTTTCCCGCTGCCTGCATCAACTCGAGCAGGCGCAAAGCACGCTGTCTGTGCAGGAGGAAATTCTCATCCAGGACAAAAAAGGAATTCACGGCAAGCTTTTCTTCGATTTGGCACATGACGGAGAAGAGGTCGTCGCCTGTTTCGAAAAAGTTCACGAAGTTTCCCTTGCCTCCGAATAGCGCTGAAGTGGAGCAGAAGTTGCACCCGACGGGGCACCCGACAGAGGGGATGAGGATAGCGGCGGTATGGCCTTTCCTCTTCGGCAGGTTGATGCCCATGATGCGTGATCCGAACCCTGAGAGAACCGCGGGATGCCGGACGGGCGCCTTTGTGTCTTGGCCGAGGAAGCTCTGAAACCAGGCGATGCCGTCCCCACGAACAATATGGTCGGCATCGATGATTTCAGGCAGTTCCTGCCTCGATGCCACGTGGCCCCCCACGACGATGGTCGCTCCCGGCCTTTCATGGCGGATGATCGCGCACATTGCCTTGACTTTTTCCACATTGGGCCCGATAGCACCGATCCCCACGATATCGTAGGCGGTCTTGCGGATCTCATTGGTGAACGACTCGAGCGTGGGAAAGTCCAAGACCGTGCAGGGGGCTTCGATATTGGCCTGCAGCATGAGCAGGCCGAAGGAGCGGTGAAACATCCGTAACGAGAATCCACCCTGCAGACGGGTGACCTGGTTGTGATAAAGCTCCATGGGGTTAACGCGGCGGCTTCCGAACTCGTCGTCGCGGGCGAAAGGCCCGAAGACGCTGCTCAGGAGGATTCTGGCCTTCGCTCCCATCGGGTGGCGGGCAATTGCGGGATTATTCATTCAATAGGTTCCTTTCGAGTTGGTTGATGCACGGCACATCTCTTTGGTAAGCGAAAATAGGCGGGAAAGGAAGAAGAATAACAAGGTTTTACAATAGTTTTACAATGACCGAGACAGCCCAATCAGGCATGACAGCAATTGAGGTTGACAAAACAAATGCCCCCAGTGTAGCAATCATGATTATGACGAGCAGCGTGAGATGGTTCATTCACCCCATCCTGGTTTTTATTCTTTCCGTCGTAGCCCTGGCCACGTCCCTGGTGCTCTACATCTACTGGTACTTGAAAGTCAGCACGGGTCTGCAGCGCATCGTCGTGGCCTACAAACTCGACCAGGAAGGGTTCTTCGAGTTCAAAACATGGGTCGTCATCCTGGTGCTTTCCATTCTGGTGGGACTCATCGTTGTAGGGGTGTTCATCATCTTCGTCTACTACCAGAAAACATGGCGGCTTTACCGTTTGCAGCGTAATTTCATCGACAGCTTCACCCACGAGCTCAAGACGCCCGTGGCTTCATTGAAGCTCTACCTGGAGACATTCCGCCGCCACGAGCTCCCGCGCCAGGACCAGCTCAAGTACATCGGTTTCATGCTCAACGACGTGGACCGTCTGCTGGACAACATCAACCGCATTCTGCAACTGGCCAGGATCGAAAGCGGGAACTATGCCAGAGACTTTGTCGAGTCAGATCTGGTGGAATCGGTAAAACGTTTTAGAGATGCGAATGCGGATCTCTTCCCCAATAGCATTATTACGATCGAAAATCCGGCGAAGCGTCCGTTCCCGTTCGCCCTGAACGTTCAACTCTTCGACGTCCTCCTCATGAATCTCTTCACCAACGCCATGCGCTACAATAACTCACCACAGCCCCGGCTCGACATTCGCTTTGTGCCACGTCCTGACGGGCTTGACATCCGCTTCCAAGACAACGGCGTCGGGATCGAACAAAAGGAACTGGGTAAGATCTTCAGAAAATTTTACCGGGCAGGCAGACCCGATGACATGACGGCGCGGGGAAGTGGCGTCGGACTTTACCTCGTCAAGCAGATCGCCCGGCTTCACAAGGCCCGGATCTACGCAGAAAGCGATGGGCCCTCAAAAGGGTCCGTCTTTATCATACGCCTGCCCCGGCCGAAGGGTGTCGACTGGGCCCGGAGCGAGTCATCATGAAGAATTCGGAGAACAAGCGGATACTCTTAGTCGAGGATGACCGGCACATCGCCGAAGGGTTGAGGCTCAACCTTGCACTAAAAGGGTATGAACCGCAGATCGCTCTGGACGGCGTCACCGCCCTTCGCCTTTGGAAGGAGTGGAAACCGGATCTAATCGTCCTGGACATCATGCTGCCCCGAATCGATGGCCTGACTGTTTTACGCAATATCCGGTTGGAAAACGAGAGGCTGCCCATCCTCATCCTTTCTGCTCGCGGAGAACCGGAGCAGCGTGTCGAAGGCCTTGCACTCGGCGCGGACGACTACCTGGCTAAACCCTTCAATCTTGATGAATTTCTGCTGCGTGTGGAAAGGCTCCTGTCACGGGCGGCAAGAGATCGGGACAGGGAGGGTGAAGAGGCGCACGGCACATATGCTTTCGGCGGCAATCTCATTGACTTCGATCGTTTCAAGGCAATCTGCCGCGAAGGGGAAATCACTCTGACCGAGCAGGAAGTGAAACTCCTGAAGCTGTTTGTCGCCAACCGGGGGAAGCCTCTAACACGCCGTGAGATCCTTGAGGTGGGGTGGGGATACACGGGGAACACGCCAACCCGAACCGTGGACAACTTCGTGATGCGGTTTCGCAAGTACTTCGAGGATAATGCCCGCGAACCTGTGTTCTTTAAAAGCCTTCGGTCCATAGGCTATATCTTTGATCACGAAGGATAGGCCAGAGGGTTCCATTCAGTGCTTCAGCAGTGTTCACTCCGGCGTCGATCAGGATGTGCCCGGTATACATCCTTCAAGAGATAGAGGTTCACCGCCTTCAATTTGAAAGGAAAAGGAATCGTTATGGTATGGACCTGCGGCCAGCGTGGTCTCATGATGTCTCTTTCGACTACAGCATTCTTCCAGGTAAGGTATATGACGGCAGTGTCGGGATTCTCCTTATCATAAGGCAGGTAGTCCGCTCCGTCGAGGCTTAGCTTGGTTCCCATGGTGACCAGCTTACTGATGCCTAATCCCTAGATAGCTTGGCGAAAATCTCTAACCACTTATAGAACGATCGAAAAAGGGGAACTCTGACGCGGAACTTATTTTTGCCTGGCTTTACTGCAATCACAACCCCTTCGATTTGGGGGCTTTAGTTCCTAACCATTTCAGCACCCCGGATTGGAATGCTGTTGAATCAACGGGGGAACAAACAAAAAAGCCCCCTTTGCTGTGCGGGATTCACCCAGTTGAATGCCGCTTGCGCCTCTGCCTCGCACGATTCAACCAGGTAAAGGGAGATTTCGATGGCAGCTCGCTTTTAGAATCCCCTCTTCCCTACCTTTACGAAAGCGGGAAGCTTGCCAAAATATTCCTGCCGGGATTGTTTCTTGGGATCGAAAACTCCAATAATAGCGACCGACTACACACAAAACAACTCGTTTATAATCCTCCTCATATGTCTATAGGGCCGTTGTGGATTGTGATTATAAGAGGTT
Organism: uncultured delta proteobacterium; assembly: GCA_963781715.1. GTDB lineage: Bacteria > Desulfobacterota > Syntrophobacteria > Syntrophobacterales > Syntrophobacteraceae > Desulfoferrobacter. The sequence continues at coordinate 215,637 of CAWAGW010000009.1, read as the reverse complement.
CCCGGTTCAGAACAGACAGAAAAGATCCATGCCGCTTAATGGATGATGTTATCCGGGGCCGCTTTACACAATTTCTCACAGGCCGATGTCGAAAACAATAGACACAATGTATCGTATTTATTTAGAATACGATTATGAATTAGACAGCTACGCCTGCAAGGCACTTTTCTCGAAAAGAATGTCTGAGGTCCACTCATAATCCCATTGAATATCTGAATTTCCGAATCTGTGAGCCGTAACACCGTTTCATGTCAATCTGGTGTGGTCATATACCGTGAAGCAATGGGGACTGCTTGGGGGTATGGTGCAGACGCCAGTTAAGAATTGGATGAGATTTATCTTGAATATTGTGACGTCATATTCTATTTTATGACGTCATATTCATTGCAATGCAAAACCGTGCAAGAGAGAAGGCGATGAAAAACAAGAAGCTCACAAGGCGGGAAAGAGAGAAATTAAGGCAACGCCAGGAAATGCTCGCGGCGGCCCTCGGCCTTTTTTCCGAAAAAGGATACCACAATGTATCCATGCACGAGATCGCCGGGGAGGCTGAGTTCGCCATCGGGACCCTTTACAGGTTCTTCGAGAACAAGGAGGACCTATACAAGGCCCTGGTGCTGGATCAATGCGACAAATTCGAAGATGCACTTGCGCAAGCGATCGAAGAGCCTGATGACGTGGTTGAAAAACTGCGAAATTACGTCCGGACCAAAGGCGAAAGGTTTCGCGACAATCTTCCATTTGTCCGTCTCTTTCTTGCGGAAAGCAAAGGGGCGAGCTTCAATATCAAGGCAGGGCTAGATGAAGAGTTGCGAAAACGAGTTTACAATTTTCTGGAAAGACTCGCCGCAATCTTCGAGAAAGGTATTGAAAACAAGCGGTTCAAAGAAATCGCCGACCCTTTTGATCTGGCCGTTGCCCTGGACAGCACGCTCGATGCTTTCCTGCTTCTCTGGCTCGACGAACCCGAGCGCCATCCTTATCCGGAGGATCCGGATACCATTTTGGATGTTTTCTTCAAAGGATTGATTGAGCCTTGACTTCGTGCATGGGGTTTTTGGCTGAATGCGCTCCTCACTAATACTTTGGAGGTCTTTGATGCAACGGAGCAAAAACGGTTGTGAATCATTGAGAGGGACGGTGGCTTTGGCGGCTTTGGCGGGCCTTCTCTTTTTGGGGGGCTGCGATAATGGGCATGGGCAGCAAGCAGGGCCACCCCCTGTTCCGGAGGTGGCCACGGTGACCATCGAGCCGCAGCGAGTGGAGCTGACCACCGAGTTGCCGGGACGTACGTCCCCCTACCTTGTTGCGGAAATCCGCCCGCAGGTCAATGGCATCATCCAGAAGCGGTTGTTTAAGGAAGGATCCGATGTCAAGGCCGGCGATCTCCTGTACCAGATCAATCCCGCTCCCTTTCAGGTGGCCTATGATGCCGCCAAGGCATCACTCGGCAAGGCCCAGGCCAATCTGCCGTCGATCCGCTCTAGGGCCGAACGCCACAAGGAGCTGCTGGTGGACCGAGCGGTCAGCCGTCAGGACTATGATGACGCCATAGCTGCCGTGGGGCAGTCCAAGGCCGAGATCGAATACCGGAAAACCGAGGTGGAGGCAGCCCGTATCAATTTGGGCTATACCCGGGTCACCGCGCCAATTTCCGGCCGCATCGGCAGATCCAGCGTAACGGATGGCGCCCTAGTGACAGCCTATCAGCCGACCTCCCTGGCGACCATCCAGCAACTGGATCCGATCTACGTGGATGTGACCCAGTCCTCCGCTGAACTGCTTCGCTTGAGGCGAAGCCTGGAAACCGGCCAGCTCACCACCGATGGAGAAAACGGGACAAAAGTCCAGATTCTCCTGGAAGACGGTACCCTGTATCCGCTGGAGGGCATGCTGCAATTCCGCGACGTCACGGTGGACCCTGCAACCGGCTCTTTCACCCTGCGGATCGTCGTCCCCAACCCGCAGCATTTGCTGCTGCCGGGGATGTTTGTAAGAGCCGTGGTGCAGGAGGGGATCGTGGATCAGGCCATCATGGTGCCTCAGCAGGGGGTAAACCGCAATCCCAAAGGGGAGCCGTTCGCGTTGATCGTGGATGAGGCCGGGGTTGTCCAGCAGCGAATGCTTACTCTCAATCGCGCCATCAAGGACCAATGGCTGGTCACTTCCGGCCTGTCGGGCGGAGAAAGAGTCATCGTCGAGGGGATGCTGAACATCCGACCGGGTGTCTCCGTGAAGGCCGTTTCCCTGGATAACCCACAGACCGGCGCGGAAACCCCTAACACCCAACGTTCACCTGCACCATCGAGCTAGCGGAGGATCCTGATGCTGTCGAATTTCTTTCTAGACCGCCCGGTCTTTGCCTGGGTCATCGCCATCATCATGATGCTGGTGGGCGGTCTGGCGATCTACAATTTACCCATCTCCCAGTATCCGCCCATCGCTCCTCCCTCTATTGCCATCGACGCTTTTTATCCCGGCGCCTCGGCTGAAACCGTTGAGAACAGCGTGGTGCAGATCATCGAACAGAAGATGACCGGGTTTGACAAGTTGTTGTACATGTCCGCCGTCAGTGATGCGTCCGGTGCCGGCCGAATCGAACTCACCTTTGCGCCCGGCACCGACCCGGACTTGGCCTGGGCCCAGGTGCAGAATAAATTGCAGCTGGCCATGGCGAGCTTGCCCGACGTGGTTCAGCGCCAGGGGGTTAAGGTGAGCAAGTCCACCCGAAACTGGCTTATCATTGTGGGTCTGACCTCGGAAGACGGCCGCATGGACGATTACGACCTATCGGACTACGCCCAATCCAGTATCCAACAGGTGCTGGCAAGGGTCCCGGGGGTCGGTGAAGTAGAAGTTTTTGGCTCCCAGTACGCCATGCGGGTGTGGCTCAATCCCGACAAATTGACCAACTACCGGCTGACCGTGGAAGATGTCATCCGGGCGCTGCAGGCCTACAACGTCGAGATCTCGGCCGGCCAGTTCGGCGGCGCGCCAGCGGTGGACGGCCAGCGGCTGAATGCCTCCATCATCGTGCAGAACCTGCTCAAGACTCCGGAAGAATTCGCCGCCATCCCTCTGCGCACCGACCCGGACGGCTCCATCGTGCGGGTGCGGGATGTGGGACGAACGGAACTGGGCACCGAACGCTACGGCAGCAACACCCTGTATAACGGCCAACCCGCGGCCGCCCTGGCCGTACGTCAGGCGCCCGGAGCCAATGCACTGGATACCGCTGATGCCGTCAAGGCCAAAATGGCGGAGCTCTCGCGGTACTTCCCCCCAGGCATGAAGGTCATCTACCCTTATGACACGACACCGTTCGTGAAGGTGGCCATAGACGAGGTGATCAAGACCCTGTTCGAAGCAATATTCCTGGTCTTCCTGGTCATGTATCTGTTCCTGGGCAATATCCGGGCCACCCTGATTCCGACCTTGGCGGTGCCGGTGGTCATCCTGGGGACCTTCGCCGTACTGGGATTGTTCGGCTTTTCCATCAACATGCTGACCATGTTCGCGATGGTGCTGGCGATCGGCCTTCTGGTGGACGACGCCATCGTGGTGGTGGAAAACGTGGAGCGGGTCATGGCCGAAGAAGGGCTCCCGCCCAAGGAAGCGACGCGCAAGTCTATGGGAGAAATCACCAGCGCGTTGATCGGAATCGGCTTGGTGCTCGCGGCGGTATTTGGACCCATGGCCTTCTTCGGCGGCTCCACCGGGGTCATCTACCGCCAGTTTTCCGTGACCGTCATCGCCGCCATGCTGCTGTCGGTGGTAGTTGCCCTGATTCTGACCCCGGTTCTGTGTGCGTCGCTGCTCAAACCTATGGCACCAGGGCACGGGGGCGCAGCGGGGAGTTTTTTCCTGTTCCGCCCGTTTTTCCGGTTGTTCGACCGGGTATTCCTCTGGACCCGGGACCGGTACCGGGCCATGGTCGGCGGTATTCTTCTCGCGGAAGCTCCGCTACCTCTTCATTTACCTTCTGCTGGTGGCGGTCCTGGGATTCCTATTCCAGCGCATGCCCACCGCCTATCTCCCCAATGAAGATCAGGGCATCATGTTCATCCAGGCGATGCTGCCGGCGGGCTCCACCCTGGAACAGACCGACCAGGTAATGGCCCAGGTCCGAAACCACTTTCTGGTGGATGAAAAGGAAGCGGTGGCATCCATCTTTACACTGGCCGGCAGGAGCTTTTCCGGCACCGGACAGAATGTCGGGCTGGCATTTGTGAAGCTTAAAGACTGGGATTTGCGCCATCGGGCGGATTTGAAGGTAAACGCTTTGGTAGGGCGCGCCATGGCGAAGTTCTCCAGGATTCGCAACGCCAGGGTGTTCGCGTTTCCACCGCCGGCGGTCCTGGAACTGGGGCAGGCGGGCGGGTTCGACTTTCAATTGCAGGACCGCAGTGGACTTGGCCACCAGGCTCTGATGGCAGCTCGCAACCAGCTGCTCGGCATGGCCGGGAAAGATCCCAGGCTGATCCGGGTCCGCCCCAACGGCCTGGAAGATGTGGCCCAATTCCGCATCGATGTAGATTGGCAAAAGGCCGGCGCCCTGGGGGTTCCCATAAACTCCATCGACACCACTATCTCGGCGGCGTTTGGCGGTGCCTATGTGAACGATTTTATTCAAGGCGGGCGGGTAAAGCGGGTTTATGTCCAGGCAGATGCCCCGTATCGGATGCTGCCGCAAGATCTGGAGCGGCTCTACGTCCGCAACAACGCGGGGACCATGACCCCTTTCGCGTCCTTTGCCACCGGCCACTGGTTCCAGGGTGCGCCTAAGCTGGAGCGGTTCAACGCCTTCCCGTCGTTGAATATCTGGGGTGAGCCGCAGCCCGGCCGTAGTTCGGGTGAGGCGATGCAGGCCATGGAAGAGATCGCATCAAAGCTGCCCAAGGGCATCGGATTCGACTGGACCGGCCTCTCCTACCAGGAACGGATGGCAAAATTGCAGGCCCCAATGCTCTACGCATTTTCCTTGATCGTCATTTTCCTCTGCCTGGCGGCCCTTTACGAAAGCTGGACCGTTCCCATTGCAATCCTGCTGGCATTGCCGCTCGGGGTCATTGGCGGGGTGCTGGCGTCATCGTTCCGGGGACTGCCCAACGACGTGTACTTCCAGATCGGGCTCCTCACAGTGTTGGGACTCACCACCAAGAATGCCATCCTGATCGTTCAATTCGCCATGGCCAAGGTGGACGAGGGCGAGGGGTTGATCGAGGCCACCCTGGAGGGGGCGAAGTTGAGGTTTCGTCCGATCGTCATGACCTCCATGGCCTTCGGCTTCGGCGTCCTCCCCTTGGCCATGGCCAACGGCGCCGGCGCCGGCGCGCAAACGGCCATCGGCACCGGGGTCCTGGGGGGAATGATTACCGCCACTTTTCTGGCAATCTTCTTCATTCCCCTTTTCTTTGTAGGAGTGGTGCAGTTGTTCGGCAGGAAGAAGAACGTCCCAACGGAAGAACCCGCAGAGGACATTGCGAAACCTTCGGAGGCGCGCTGACATGGCATGGAAGACCTTGGTACTGTTGACATTGGTCTGCGTTCTTAGCACCGGCTGTACCATGATCCCGAAATACACCCGGCCCGCAGCGCCGGTCCCCGAACACTGGCCGAGTGGTCCGGCATACAAGGATATAGACTCCAAAGAGGGTGCTTTGCTTGCTACAGACCTGCGGTGGCAACAGTTCTTCACCGATAAACGGCTTCGAAGGGTCATCGAGACCGCCCTGCAAAACAACCGTGATCTGCGGGTGGCGGCTTTGAACGTTGCGAGAGCGCGAGCCTTATACCACATCCAACGCGCCGAACTTTTGCCGAGGATCAATGCGAGTGCAAGCGGCATAAAAGAACGCATACCAGCCGAAATTTCAGGCACCGAGCGTTCGCCGACTGTGGAGCAATACGACGTTAGCCTTGGTATGGCCTCCTGGGAGATCGACTTTTTCGGTCGCATCCGAAGCCTGGAGAAACGGGCATTGGAGGAATACTTTGCCACAGAACACGCCCGCCGCAGTGCGCAGATTCTGCTCCTGTCAGAAGTTGCCAGTGCCTACATGACTTTTGCCGCGGATCGGGACAACCTGCGGCTAGCCCGGTCCACTCTCGAGTCCCAGCAGGCTTCCTACAATTTGATTCGAAGGCGCGTTGAAGTGGGGATTGCGCCTGAACTCGATCTTCGCCAGGTACAACAGAGGGTAGAGGCAGCACGGGTTGACCTCGCATTATATACCGGACTGGTAGCTCAAGACCAAAACGCCCTGGAATTTCTAGTAGGAGCGCCGGTGCCACCCGATCTGCTGCCGGAGGGACTGATGGACATCAAAGCACTGCCGAAAGTCTCACCCGGCATCTCCTCTGATGTGCTCCTGCACCGCCCGGATATCCTTCAGGCGGAAAACCTACTCAAGGCCGCCAATGCAGATATCGGCGCCGCGCGCGCGACGCTCTTTCCCCGCATCTCGCTTACCAGCGCTGTCGGGACCGCCAGTGGTGACCTTTCGGGCCTTTTCAAGTCCGGTTCACTCGCATGGAATTATGCTCCGCAGATCGTTATGCCCATTTTCGATCCCCGGTTATGGTCGGCCGTGAAGGTAACCAAGGTTCAAGGGGAGATCGCTCTAACCCAATACGAGGGGGCGATCCAAGCCGCATTCCGGGATGTTTCCGATGCCCTTGCTACCAGGGGGACAGTGGGAGCTCAACTGGACGCGCAGCAATCCCTGGTCGATGCAACTGCTGCTAGCTATCGACTCGCCTACGCCCGCTATGATAAAGGGGTTGACACGTTCCTAAGCGTACTCGATGCTCAGCGCTCGCTATATGGCGCCCAGCAGGGGTTCATCGCCATCCACCTGAACAAGATCGTCAATCGGCTGCAGCTCTATGCGGCATTGGGCGGGGGGTCGGAATGACCGTTCAAGAATTGTTGTGATGACAGGTCAGAGCAAAGAATGGTTGAGAAGGGCTGCGTGAAGTGGAGGGATTCTTGCCATCGCTGCGCTGTTGGCCTGGCAATTTCAGAGGTGCATGAGGATTGTAAAGATCTCTTCTGCGAACATTGACCCCCACCGACTGACCATGCGCTACGGATTTCGTTAATCCATAAGCGGTATGCGTTGCTCCGTAAAATCATTACAGATAGCCTTTAGCTATATTGACGGAGGTAAAATGCTCGTGTGGAATGAATACCATATCCGTAGTGTAAAGCCTCCAACAAAAAGTCCCTATTTGCTTCAATTTGTTCGCACCACCAAACGGGGGCCTTAGCACAACCGATCTCCAACGGATTCTCGTAGTGAAAGGTGTTGCCGGTTCCAGCAAAGCAGTGTCCCGCTGACGTTTAGCATTTCATTCTCATGAGTTACTATGCCCAAATTGAGAAAAGCGTTAGATGCATAGTTTCACATGCGCAGAACAGTTTGTTCAAAAAGCCCCTTTTATTTTTCTAGGACGTTTTCCCAATTTGCTCGCATTTAAAGCGGAGGTTAAACGAGTCCCTTCTTCAGCTTCACCGTGGATAAAATTGCTCCCATGCTGATTAAAAACCTAAACTGAGCTCCACGATTTTGGACTGGATGGTGCAACCTCTTCAGGGAGTAGAACTGGGATAAAATGAAATAAGGATTTTGTTGAGTTTGGGTGCAGTGGAGCGGTAAAAATGCAAGTGTTACCCAAAGCGTTACCCAAAAGCCGTTTTTTAACAAAAAATGGGTTAACTCGACTTGAGCTAACCCATTGATTTTGTTCGTGGTGCCGAAGCGGGGACTCGAACCCCGACAGGCGTACGCCCACTAGACCCTGAACCTAGCGCGTCTACCAGTTCCGCCACTTCGGCAAATAAAACCGTTGCAAAGAAAACGCCGGTACCGTATTATAAAAAGCTTATGCTGTCAAGGCGTATTTTCGTGTATTTTTTTGAGCGCTTCCAATGGTTATGATTGAAATTGTAGAATCGGATGAGAGCTCTTAGTTGTATAAAACTCACTTTCACGCTCAGGCTGGATATCTAATGAAACTGCGATCAAGTGCTGGAGGTAATGATCCATTTATGGAAGTTTTCTTCGGAATTGACAAGATAAATCGACCCCTCAAGAATCCAGTATTGACCATCGGAAATTTCGATGGAGTTCACTTGGGTCATCAGACGCTTTTCGATAAGGTCAAACATAGAGCAAGAAGCCTCAATGGTGAATCGGTCGTAATGACATTCCATCCACATCCCTTAGAGGTCCTTTCTCCGGGGAACGGGCCGGTTTTCATAACAGAACACGCACGTAAGCTCAGGCTCATTGAATCCTGCGGAATTGATATCGCTATCGTCATTCCATTCAGTCAGGAATTTGCCCGGATGAGTGCTCAAGAATTCGTTAAACATATCCTGGTGGATAAGATCGGGGTCAAAGCTCTAGTGGTTGGATACGATTACAAGTTCGGCTACGGCCGCGAAGGAGATATCGATTTTCTCAAGAATCTGGGCAGAAGATATAACTTTGATGTGGAAGCCGTCACAGGGATAAAGATGGATGGTAAAGTTGTGAGCAGCACCGCAATCCGTCAATTTATTAAGGAAGGTCAGCTCAGAGAAGCCAATGTCCTTTTGGGTCGCCCTTATGAAATTTCCGGAATGGTGGTGAAGGGAAGAGACAGAGGGGGGCGGGTTCTCGGATTCCCCACTGCAAATATCCCCATTTCGTGTCAGGCGCCTCCTAAAACCGGTGTTTATGTTGTTCGAGTTGAAATCGACGGGAAGATATACGGTGGCGCAGCCAACCTGGGTTACAATCCCACCTTTGGTGATACGGAACTTTCTTTGGAAGTGCATATTTTCGACTTCAGCGAAAATCTTTATGGGAAGGAGATTGCGGTTCAATTTGTCGATCGCTTGAGAGATGAAAAACGCTTCTCCGGACCGGAAGAACTGGCAGTTCAGATTCAAAAAGATGTTCAAAAAGCAAAACAGGTCCTGGCGACGGCTGAAAGCGATGAATGAGCTGAAGCCCTGCGCCAAGGTTTCCGGATACGGACCGGACGGTAACTAATTCAACGAGGAGAGAGGGGGTTGTTGAGACTCTTCCGATGATTGCATGGGCGGCGCAGGAGCGAATTGCTCAACCAACTGCTCTACCTGGTTTTCCATCGCAGCAATGAGGGCTTGCAGAGTTCGGGTTGAAAGGGCAGAAACAGCTACGCCGCCATGACGCCTCAATTTTTGCTCCACAAGCTCCTCGCTAACCAGATCCGCTTTATTAAATACCAGAATTTTAGGCTTCCGGTGCAAATCCAACGCAGTGAGAATTCTCTCCACTGCAGCCATCTGATCCTCAAATTGTGGATTGCTGATGTCCACAACGTGGAGCAGCAAGTCCGCATCATCCAGTTCCTCGAGAGTGGCCCCGAAGGCATCGAGTAGGTCTTTGGGAAGATCTCGAATAAAACCTACCGTATCGGTGATTATGACCTCCATGTCACGCGGGAAGCGCAATCTTCTGGTGGTTGGGTCAAGAGTTGCAAAGAACTTGTCCTCCACGTAAACGGAGCTGTGGGTCAGAGTGTTCAACAGCGTCGATTTTCCGGCGTTGGTGTAACCCACAATCGAAATTATGGGTAATTCTTTACGCAAACGCTTTGAGCGGCGTTGACCGCGGTTCTTGCGAATGGTGCGCAGTTCGTTTTCCAAATTGGATATTCGGTCCTTGATCCGGCGTCGATTGATCTCCAATTTGGTCTCACCGGGTCCCCTGGCTCCGATTCCACCGGTAAGACGCGATAAGGCATCGTCCTTCATCCCCAAACGGGGCAGTAGGTATTTGAGCTGCGCCATTTCCACTTGAATTTTACCTTCCCGGCTTTTGGCTCGCTGTGCAAAGATATCCAAAATGAGCTGAGTGCGGTCGATGACGCGAAGCTCTGTGGTATCGGTAATTGAGCGAACTTGAGACGGATTAAGGTCTTGGTCGAAGATCAGCAGATCCACACCAAGTTGCAAGGCTCGAAGAACAATTTCACTCAGTTTGCCTTTGCCGATCAAATACTTGGGATTGACTTGACGCTGCTTCTGCACAATAGTTTCCACCGTTTCGATTCCGCTGGCGTGAGCGAGTTCGATGAGTTCGTTCATCGAGGCTTTTACCGTCTCTCTATCCGTGCTGTCCCCTTTGGAGAAAACGCTCACCAGAATGGCTCGATCCTGTTGGGTGGCTGCCGGCATAGCCAGGCGATTCCTCTCAAGTTCTTCCTCAAGCGATTGAACAAGTTCCACAAAGTCAAGGTCGGGATCGTAACACGGTATCAAGGGGAGAATTTCCCATCCCTGCTGATGGCCGCCGCCATTGGGCAGGATGTGAGCAACCTCAAGCTGGGTCGCCCCGCCGTGGTGATCAACCCGTACTGAAGCAACGCAATCGAGTCGAAGAAACACCAGGTCCATAAGGTCATCTTGGGAAAGTGGTTCTTGCTGCAAATGGGTGTGCACAAGACGAAGCCCTCTCAGCCGCCATCGTCCTCCGCGGCTTTTCGGCAAATCAGGGATGTAAAGGGAGCGTGGGCCGCCAACGAGCACCATTTCGACCGCTCCGTCACGAGAGATGAGCAGGCCCAACTGGCGTCCGCTTTCGAATGACAGCCGAGCGATATCACGGGATAAATCGGGGGAAGCTATTTGCCTGGTTGGGACTTTGCGACGATGCAGATTTTGAATGCGCTGCAGAATGCTGCCCTTTAAGCCGGCTGTGTTACCGTGAACTTTTTTAATAGGTGTAACCCTCCTCTGTCTTGCTATAATTTTGAGGGATGAAATCCTTTATTTTGTTGAGCACAAATTGTGATGGGTTTCGCTCCGCTCTACCCATCCTACTTTCTCTACTCAAATTTAGCGATTCCATCCCTGACTAACCCTGCGTCATGCCGACGAACGCCGGATCGGGATGCGGCGCAGACGTCGGTCGGCATCCACTGGATAATAGTGAATTTCTCTTTCTACTTTCTTAATCCGAAATCCAAATCTCGAAATTCGAAACAAATCCGAATGGCCGAAATTCAAACGGATGAAACTCACTACAACGTCCGCTGATCAATCAATCTCACCGCTTTGCCGTCACTCTTGGGAAGGCTATGGGGTTCGACCAGTTCCACCTGTGGTGTGAGCAGCAATTCACTGCGCAAATCGTGGGTGATTTTCTTCTGGATTCGCTGCAGCTGGCGCATGTTTTCCACAAAAATTTTGTCATTCACTTCAACACGGACGGTCATGGAATCAATGTTATTTTCCCGCTCCAGGACGATCACGTAATTGTTGCCCACTTCGGGTATGTTCATTAGAACCTGTTCTATCTGAATTGGGAAGATATTCACCCCTTTGATGATGAACATATCATCTGAGCGTCCTTGAATCCGATCGATTCGCCGGTGAGCGCGGCCGCAAGGACAATCCCCGGCCACAAAACGGGTCAGATCCTTGGTCCGATAGCGGATAAGAGGCATGGCTTCCCGGTGCAGAGTCGTTAAAACAAGCTCCCCGATGGTTCCGTCCGGAACCGGTTCCAGGGTTGTAGGATCGAGGATTTCCGCAAAATAGGCATCTTCCCAAATGTGCATACCAAGCTGGTGAGTGCATTCGAAAGCGACTCCAGGTCCATTCATTTCCGATAAACCATAGCTGTTGTACGCACGCACTCCGTAGAAATCTTCAATTCTGCGACGTACTTCTTCAGAATAAGGTTCTGCTCCAAGGTACGCGATTCTAAGCTGGAGGTACTCTTTGGGATCTATACCCGACTCTTTCATAATGTCCTGCAGGCGCAAAGCATAACTCGGGATGATATGCATGACATTGGTGCCAAAGTCCTTCATTAGCTGAATTTGGCGCTTGCTGTTTCCGGCCCCGGCAGGAATGGTCAGCAATCCCAACCGCTCGGCTCCGTAATGAAAACCGAGTCCGCCGGTAAAAAGACCGTAGCCGGTCAAGTTTTGAAAGGTATCCTCGGCGCGTGCGCCTGTCATATACATGCACCGCGCCATCAGCTCGGCCCAGTTTTCCACATCCGTACGGGAATAGAATATAGCGGTTGCCTGCCCGCTAGTGCCGGAGGAAACATGCAAACGCACCAGTTGTTCTTTTGGCACGCACAAAAAGCCGTAAGGGTAGTGATCCCGCAAATCCTGCTTGGTGGTAAAAGGCAGTTTTCGGATGTCCTTGAGACTGCTTATCAGAGAGGCACTGATATGATTTTCGGAGAACCTCTTTTTATAAAAGGAGTGCTTCGCAACGCGCTCAACCATTTGCCGTAAACGGTGCAGTTGCAGAGCACCCAGCTCTGATCGTGACAGTGACTCTACGGATTCGTCCCAGTACTTATTTTTCATGGCAAATTTTCTCGGCGATTCACAAGCTAGAGACCAGAGGCCAGGTTTTCAAAACGGGTATAAGAATTCATGTACTGCAACTTGATGTTTCCAGTGGGTCCATTTCTTTGTTTACCGATGATTACTTCCGCGATATTTTTTTCAGTGGTCGTGGGATTATAGACTTCGTCTCGATAAATAAAAGCAATCACGTCGGCATCCTGTTCGATTGCGCCTGACTCTCTCAGATCGCTCAACTGCGGCCTTTTGTCGTGACGTTCTTCGACCTTCCTGTTGAGCTGTGAAAGCGCGACGACCGGAACGTTCAGCTCCTTGGCCAAGGCTTTCAACGATCTTGAAATTTCAGAAATTTCCTGTTCCCGACGTTCGGCCCCGTCGCGGCTGCGCATAAGCTGCAGATAGTCAACAACGATCAATCCCAATCCACGGTCAGCCTTCATTCGGCGCGCTTTGGCTCGCAATTCCAGGGAAGATATCGCCGGGGTGTCGTCGATGTAAAGAGGAACGTCCATGAAATAGCCGGCTGCTGTCAGCATTTTTGCGCATTCCTGTCTGCTCAGAAATCCTGTTCGGATCTTGTGCGAGTCAACCCTTGCTTCAGAACATAACAGACGCATGGCGAGTTGTTCTTTGCTCATTTCCAAGGAAAAAAAACCTACTGAAACTCCGCTCTTCAATGCGGCATTGCGAGCAATATTTAGAGCCAGAGCTGTCTTGCCCATACTGGGGCGGCCAGCGATTATAATGAGTTCAGATGGTTGAAGACCGGCAGTGAGTTTGTCCAAATCGCCAAAATGGGTCGGCACACCGGTCACCATTTCACGGTTTTCCTGGAAACTTTCGATGACCTCTATGCTCTTTTTGACAACATCCTTTAAAGCGAAATAGCTGGATCGAAGTCGGTTTTCAGTAATGTTGAAAACTGCTGCCTCGGTGACATCGAGAATTTCTTCTACACTCTTACCTCCGCCGTAGCACCATGACATAATTTCATGGGCTGCTTGAATCAGTCGCCGGAGCAGCGCCTTCTCGTTAACGATTTTTGCGTAAGTCTGGACATTGGTTGCCGAGGGAACCATTTCCGCCAGGGAGGCGAGATAGGTGGCTCCACCTATAGTTTCCAGCTGATTTTTCTCGGCCAGATAATCGGCAACGGTGACGAGGTCGATGGGTTCGTTGCGCTCAAACAGTGCCTGAATAGCTCGAAATATGGTTCTGTGAGTATCTCGATAGAACTCATCGCCCCTGAGGACTTCCAGTGCCGAAGGCAAGCCCTCATTGTCAATAAGAATCCCGCCAAGCAGAGACTGTTCTGCTTCAATTTGATGGGGTGGGATTCTTTTGAGCTCGTCAACAACACTCTCCATGAGCCTTATTCTTCTTTTTCTATGACCAGTTTTACATTGGCACTAACATCCGAGCTCATTCGGATAGGCACGGAGTAATCACCCAATTGTTTTATGGGTTGCTCAAGATGAATGCTTTTTCGGTCTACATCAAATCCTTGCTCTTCAAGTGCCTTGGCAACATCCACCACGTTTACAGAGCCGTAAAGCTTGTCTTCTTCCGCGACCTTCCGATTCAACACGATTTTGACTTGATTGAGCTTTTCCGCCACTGAAAGCATCTCTTGCCGTACTTTTTTTCTTTTCTGGGCCAGGATTCTTTTGCGATGCTCTAATTCACGGACGTTTTCACCGGTAGCTTTGAGTGCCAAACCCTGCGGAAGAAGGTAGTTGCGGGCATAGCCGGGCGCTACATTGACAATTTGGCCGATTTCACCGAGAGAGGCAATGTTCTCGGTCAGGATTATCTTCATGATCATCTCCCTAGAAACAAATATTGTTAATCGATTTACCGTCTTGATAAGCGTCAAGCACTCGATGCCGATTCTTTCGACAAGCGCCGAAAGTCGAACCAAACATCGAAGAATCCCAATAACACTGCGCCGAGCGAGGCGAATTGCTGCAACAGCAGGAAGCCGTAGAAGATGGCTCGAAGTATCTTCGGCAGCTTCCAGCGTTCGAAGTAAAATGAAATAATGGCTAATCCCTGAAAAAGGTAAACGGTTCCCAGCACTATCAATACATTCAATGCAATGATCTTCACCGGTTGAATCGGAAGAAGCAGTGAGAAACCGGTTATAATTACAACCCATACCAACGCTTCAGAGGCCTTCCACTTGATCCACCTGCCCCAAGGCGGGAGGGGAATGTGGCGGACTTCACAAAATCGTTTTGCCAATAGAAGGTTGAGCCACGACATAACAAAGGCGGAGGCCAGAGATGCACCCGGGAGGATTCTCACGACTACCGGTATTATTCCCGCAAGAGATTCCTCAAACATTCGTGTTTCAGGCGTAACCCCCGCATATTGCTGCAAAGTGAGATCGACAGTTTTCCGCAGACCCTCCTCAAGAGTTTTGAAGATTCCTCCAGTATCGAAGCTTTGGGTTTGCAGGAAGATCAGTGACCCGGTTACGAAAACGAGAAGGCCGGCGGTACCGATGGTTTTTTCCAGCGGCCATTTTCGCCGCATGCCTGTTGCAAGTACAAGTCCCAACAGCAACATTTCCAGAAGATAGGGCATGCTCTGAGTTATGCTCAGATAGGAGAAAAGCAACCACCCCCCGAGGAGAGCTCCGCCCGGAACCAAAAGCCCTAACGGATAGCCCCACCGGTAATAGCTGAGCAAGGTAGGCAGGGGTGTAAAGACACCCACAAAAATCCCCATCATCGGGATTAACAACACAGAGGTAAAGAATATGAGCGTTGCCGCAATTCCTACGGCAAGCTCTCTAACAACAATGCTGTTACGCAATGGCGCAGTTTTTTCACTATTTAAATACATCGATCATCATACCGAACCTTAATCCATTGGATCTAGATAGTGTCCATCCGGAAACTACCTTTGCATGTAGCGCAGCCCTTTAGGGCTGCACAATTTAGCAGGCTAAAGCCCTACGCTACCTACAAGTCTCCGGATGGAACCTAGATAGTATGGATTGTGGTAAACGGCAATAAAGCCACTTGGCGAGCCCGTTTAATGGACAGAGTCAATTCACGCTGGTGCTTTGCACAATTTCCGGAAATGCGTCTGGGAACGATTTTACCCCGTTCCGTGACGAAGTAGCGTAACGTCTTCGGATCCTTGTAATCGATCCTTAATTCACTGTCTACACAAAAACGGCATACCTTGCGTCGATGAAACGTCCGTCGTCTGCGTCTGAAAGCCATAATTTGCTCCGATCTAGATCTAAATATTATATGTAGATTTATTCTTCTTCCTGTTCTTCGTATTCTGCCTCATCGTAGTCTTCGCCTTCTTCCTCGTCAGATGCTTCAGCGGCTCGGACCAGAGCTTCGTCGTCTTCATCGTAGACCGGACGGGCTTTAGAATCGCGGGGGAGTTCTTTCTCAGGGTCGAAACGATCTTCGAGCTTGACGGTAATGAACTTGAGAACGCGTTCATCCAATCGCATGTTGCGTTCAAGTTCAGCGACCAATTCGGGACCTCCCGAATATTCTGTCAAGACGTAGAGACCTCGCGAGCGCTTCTTGACAGGGTAGGCCAGCTTTTTTTTGCCCCAGGGAGCATAGTTTAGAACAATCCCCCCCTGAGAACTAATGATACTCTTAAATTTTTCGTCTACACTTGAGGTTACATCATCGGGCAGGTCGGGATCGACGATGAAAAATGTCTCATACTTCCGCATCTTTGTTCCTCCTTTCGGGTTAGTAGCCCCTGCCGATTTACGGTCTGGAGCAAGGAGCCAAAATAATCGCAAAGCGAGTTATTTACCACGGTCGCTTTCAGCTCGTCAACATTTTTTATTTCCGGGAATAGTACGCGGCTTCCATGCAAGTATTGGCGTCACATTTCCTGTTCAACTAAGTCCCTATTTCTATCATATATGATGTGCTTTGTCACCAGCCTCTGGAACCTTAAAATTCTGTGCTTGGATTTCTCTTTCTTGCCATGACGGACAAAATTTCCTAAGATAATTCGGTAAATCGAAATTTAGGATGGTTTGTTATGGAAGTGATTGCCAAGCTCGGTTCATTACTCGGGTTATCTTTTATCGCAGGGATAAACCTGTACGCCACGGTTGCGGTGGTTGGTATCTGCACCAAATTTCAGCTGGTGCAGGGGCTTCCGCCTGAGTTTCATGTGCTGGCCAACGATGCGGTTATTTTTGTGGCCATGTTCCTCTATCTGATTGAGTTTTTTATGGATAAGGTACCAGGGCTGGAACACGTTGTGGGATTCCATCCATACGCTGATTCGCCCTCTGGGGGGAGCAATGTTGGCTCTGATGCAAGTAGGGGAAGCTTCTCCGGCCATGGAAGTAATTGTTTTTATGCTTGGCGCCAGCCTCGCTTCGGTAGCGCACATAACAAAAGCGGGAACACGTCTTATCGTCAATGCCAGTCCTGAACCCATTTCCAATGTAGTCTTGAGCACTGGTGAAGATTTGGTGACCGTAGCATACACGTATTTAAGCCTGGCTTACCCCAAGATCACATTTTTTCTGACTTTGGTGTGTTTATCCGTTTTTGTTATGGTTTTTCCGCTCATTCTCAGAACAGTGCGCATGCTTTTCGGTGCACTCTTTTTCAAAATAAAGTGTTTTTTTCAAAAAGAGGCGGCCTGGATGGAGTCGCGATCGCTTCCCCTTGACTATGATAGGTTTTATGATCATCACAAAGAAGCTGACGAAAAAATAAGCTGGACAGGTCGGGCACATTCGGTAAAAGTGCCAGGTATCTCAAAGTTTAGCCCATTGCGGGTAGTCATCAGTTCGAAAGCCATCCACTTCCTTTATCGTCGATGGTTTCGCCTGCAGGAAAAGGTTCTTCCTTTGACAGAGGTTCAACAGCATAAAAGCTATCCAGGAGTGTTGTTGGCCAAGTGGATGCTGCGGACGAGCAGCGGAGACTGGCTATTGCAGCTTTACCAACCTCTTTCTACCACTCTTCCTGCCGACTTGACACCAAAAGATGAGCTCGATGAAAAACCCTTGTGATCTGAAGCGCTCCACCACTTTTATACCAAGCCAACAGAGTCCACTTGCGTGGAAAACTATCAGATGTCCGGGACTTACGGCCGGTGCAAAAACAATCAACGGTATATTGCAGCACCTGCCAAAACGTTGGGAGGTCTATTCCTATAAGCACGCCAGGGAGTTGCTTTGGGTTGTATTCGTGGGTGGCACCGGAACGGGAAAATCCACCATATTTAACGCAATCTGCGGTAAGCGTTTAAGTGAAACGGGTGTGGAAAGGCCGAAAACATTCGGGCCCATCATCTATGCCCACCGCGATGCGCCCATTGAAGGTGATTTCCCGTTCAAATCGGTTGCCATAAAATCTCAATCCGCTGATGACGAAATGTCAACTCCTCGATCCGGGGCTCCCGGAGATCTCTTAATAATTGAACACTGTCGTGAAGAGCTTGCTCATGTTGCCATTGTAGATACTCCGGACCTGGACAGCCTGGAAGTGAGAAACCGGGCAATAGTGGAAGACTTGTATCTTCTGGCGGACGTGATCGTGTTCGTGACCAGCCAGGAAAAATACGCTGATGAGGTTCCTTTTCAGTTTTTGCAGCGCATAAACCGGGACGGGAAAATTTGTTTTGTTCTACTGAACAAAGCCGAAGAGTTATTGAAGCGGGAAGAGCTGAACGCTTCATTTAAAGAGCAAGGTATCAACCTGGCAAAATATTTCCTTTGGATTTTTCCTTATATCCCTTCTAATCCTTCCGAAGAACTTCGTGAAAAGGAAGAGTTTAAAGGGTTTCTCACTGTCTTCTTCGCAGAACTTGCCAAGAGCAGGATGCCGGACGTTCTTGAACGGGAGCGGCAGAGACGCACCCGAATACTAGAGGAGCAAATTCGCGAGCTTATAGATCTTTTGAAGAGGGAGCAGGGCGAAGTAAGAAATTGGCTGGAGAGTTTAGAGGTGCTTCACAGGTCAGTTTGTGCCAAGCTGCTCGAACAGCAACAAAAACATTTTGACGAAGAGAGCCGCGATTACCTGCAGGAAGAGGTTCGGACATTATTCAGTAAGTACGACGTACTGAGAAAGCCGCGCCGCTTTGTATCCAGAATCATTTTGAGTCCATTGAAATTGCTCGGATTGCAGACTGAAAGACGGCAGGAATCCCATGATGACGCATTGTTAAGAATTCGCAAAAAACTCAATCTTGAGCCAATTATGGCTGCTGTGGAAAAATTCAATAGATCCGTTTTGGAAAACCTGTCTCCTTCGGAAGAGAACGCTCCTCTTTATCGAATTTTGCGAAAGTCAGAGATGAGGTTGAGTGATGATGAAATAAAAGCAAAGGTTTGGGATGAACAAGAAAAACTCGCTGTTTGGCTGGAAGATACTTTCAAGAAATTGGCCCGAGGCATTCCCAAGAGCAAGGAGTGGGGTATCTATTCCACTTCGATTTTATGGGGAGCATTGATCCTTTCTTTTGAAACCGCTATCGGCGGCGGAATTACTTTTCTGGAAGCCGCGCTGGATTCAGCCCTGGCTCCATTTGTGACTAAAGGAGCCGTCGAGCTGTTTGCCTATCAAGAGCTACAGAAAATTGCGCGCGAACTGACAAAAAGATATCGGGAAGGAGTGCTTTCCGTGCTCCACGAACAGCGTGATCGTTACACTGAAGGCCTTAAGTCTCTCACAACTCCAAAAAGAACAATAGATGAACTGGAGGCATTGCGGCGTTCGCTGGCAGATGTTTGAGGGATGCGGATATCCCTGAATGAGATGAAAACTCAAAGAGTCGAAGTTTTACTGTGGAGTTGGATATTAGATATCGATTTCGAGGAAGAGAGGTTCCGTGAAACATTCTGTTGTGGAGCTGCGGAATGACCTCACCCAATTCCAAGCTTTACTGGGTGAAGGAATATTCTTTACCTTTTCGGCGGAGGAAAAGGATTCTCTGCTCGCCGAGTCAGAAAAATATCTGCACAAACTTGAAAGCCTTGCCGAAGGTTTTTTGACCATAGGGCTTCTTGGCGGGACCGGAGTTGGAAAGTCCAGCATAATGAACGCGTTGGCAGGGTCTGAAATCGCCTCCACCAGTTATCGCCGCCCGCATACAAATCAGGTTTTAATCTACCATCATGAAACAAGTTTTCTGCCCTCCCATTTACAGCAAGCGGCCGTTCCTTGGCGTGATATAAAGCATCAGGCGGATTCTATCCGACAAATCCTGCTTTGCGATCTGCCCGATTTCGACAGCCTGGCCAGTTTGCATCGAGAGCATGTCATGGGGTTTCTGGAACATCTGGATGTACTGGTGTGGATCACCTCGCCGGAAAAATACGCAGATGAGCGTTTTTACGACTTTTTGCGACATGTCCCCAAGGCCAAACAAAATTTCTATTTTGTCTTGAACAAAGCGGATCTTCTTTTTGATGGTCAAGGCAAAGAGGAAGGCTATGAGAGATTGTCAAAGGTGACAGCTAATTTTCAAGAATATCTGATAGACAATGGAGTCTCTCACCCTCTGATCTATGTGCTTTCCGCCAGCCAAATTTTGGGGGCTCGCCCGGTAGCTCCTTGGAATCAATTCGCGAGCTTTCGCCAGCAAATTTTCCAGCATCGAGACGTTAAAGAGATCATGGCCATCAAGGCCGCTAATATAGACGTTGAAGTACAGCAACTGTTGTCAATTTTGGACAAAGAGGCCATGAATATTGCTGCAGTGAGGCAGGTGCTGGGGAAGTTCCTTGAAGAGATGCAAGATGCCCGAGCCGACTGGGTTGCCATAGGAGACCAAGCGCTTGAGGTGTGGCTTGAGAGTCATCTAAGGAAAGATATTTTCTATTGGGTTGATTTTTCGAATATTCTAGTTGGACCTGGGCGCATTTTGCTGACACTGATCCGTGACTGGAGCCGGTGGATTAAAAAAGAGCCTGAACGTTCCGTTTCTTACCTGCTGCTTGAAGGCAGGACGGCGGAAATGCTGCAGCGCCAGTTGGAGAGATTGGAAGATCGCATGGCACATAGACTTTTGAGTCGTGGATTGCCTCCAGTCTTTCAAAAACAGCTGGAAACTGTTTTGGACCCGAAAAACCAGTGGGAAGACCTAAAAAACAAACTGAATCATTTTGTCGAGATGTGGTTCGCAAGAGCCCAGGCGCCTTCTTCGTTCGGATTTGGCAGCGTGCAGTATATGGCCTACGGATTATTGCTTGTGCTGTTAGTCCTGGCGCTGGGGGGGGAATCCTCATGGCGCAACTTTTTGACAAATCCGGGCTGGTCCGGCTTAACCATTGTTATGTCCGCCATTGTGCAACATTTATTCAGTCCTACCGGCCTGGCAGCTCTGGGGAGTTACATTCTGCTCAATCTGTTTTTCGCTTTTCGTTTTTACGCCCGTTTCAAGAAACTCTTGCAGCGACATACGCAAAAGTTTATAGAGTCACTCAAATCCGAACTTACCCGGGTTTGGGAAACGGAACTGGATTCCATTATTCAACAACTGAAGGATTACGACCAAGAACTGAATACGCGGATGTCAACTATTGCAGTCCTTCATGAAGGAAGGCCGGGAAAGTAGGTTATGCCCCTGAAGATTTTGATACTGGTTGTCATTTTTGGGACTCCTCTCATTCCCACTTTCTGGTCCATAGTGGATATACCCAAACGTCGTTTTGCCACTCATAAAAAAAAGATGTTATGGTTTTTTTTAGTTGCAACTTTGCCTTTTGTGGGTGGCATGGTCTATATTTTGTTCGTGCGGCGGCACACAAAACCGCTGGAGAAAACCTAAATTCGTAGCAAGGAGGCAGTTCCCGGTTATGCTTAACGTCTTCAGAAAACATGCAACATCCTGGCTGATAAAGGTTGCCCTTTTCCTGATAGTGATCGTTTTTATCTTTTGGGGTGGCTATTCGTATACATCCAGAGATGCAAGCCGATTGGCAAGGGTGAATGACAAGTTCATTACTACTTCCGAATTTGATCAATCCTACAATAACTTGGTAGAAATGTATAAACGCCAGTTTGGCGATGCCCTCTCAGATGACATGCTGCGCCAACTCAACCTCAAGCAACAGGCAATGAATATGTTGATTCAAAGATACCTCGTTAGCGAAGCAGCAAAGGATCTTGGGTTGACCGCATCTGCCCAAGAGGTCCAGCAGCAAATCCTGGAATACCCCGTATTTCAAAAGGATGGGGCATTTGATCGGCAGCGCTATGTGCTCGTTTTGCAGCAAAATCACATGTCCCCGGAAATGTTCGAGCAGCAGTTGCGCGAGGATCTGAGCATCAAGAATGTGGAAAGCTTTATCAAGCGTCAAAGTGTTGTGACCGATGAAGAGATTGCTGCAGAGTATCGTTTCAGTCGAAGTCCTATCCAAATTAGTTATGCTGAACTAGACCCCAAGTCATTTATGGATCAAGTTAAAGCAACGGATAAGGGATTGAAGGAATATTACGAGAAGCACAAAGACGCCTATAAGGAGCCTGAAAAGAGAAAATTCTCAATG
Organism: uncultured delta proteobacterium; assembly: GCA_963781715.1. Classification (GTDB taxonomy): domain Bacteria; phylum Desulfobacterota; class Syntrophobacteria; order Syntrophobacterales; family Syntrophobacteraceae; genus Desulfoferrobacter. Next base: position 193,760 of record CAWAGW010000009.1, on the reverse strand, counting down.
GTTCTTTTCAAGACCGATTCTTTTTTGAATGATGTCCAGGTTTCGAATGACGAGATTAAAGAATATTATAATGAAAACAAAGATAAATATCATAAGGAGGCAGAGGTCAAAGCCAGTCACATTCTCTTCAGGCTTGGCGAGGATGCACCGGAAGCGGAAGTAGCAAAAGTCAAGGCGGAAGCCCAAAAAGTCCTCGATGAGGCTAAAAAGAAAGGGACTGATTTTGCCGAACTGGCAAAAAAATATTCGCAGGGACCGACCGCACCAAAAGGAGGAGATCTGGGTTATTTTACCCGCGCCCAGATGGTGCCTTCTTTTGCTGAAGCTGCATTTGCACTCAAACCGGGTGAAATAAGCGGACTGGTCCGCACGCCTTACGGTTTCCATATCATCAAGGTGGAGGCCGCTCGCCCGGCGAGGACCATTCCCTTGGAAGAGGCTCGCTCACAGATCGAACTGACGCTCAAACGAGAAAGAGCCAGAGACATCGCATTCGACAAGGCACGCGACTTCGCCGACCTGGCATATGCCGCAGGAAATCTCAAGAAAGCTGCTCAATCCGGAAAATTGCAGGTGACAGAGACCAAAGAATGGGTTGCTCAATCGGGTCCACTCCCCGAAGTTCAAGTTCCACCTCCGATTATGAAAGACCTGTTCGGGTTGCCCCAGAACGGAATCAGCAGCGCGCTGGAAATCCCGGAGGGTTTTCTAATTGCCCAGGTTGAAGCTTTGAAAGCTCCGGAAGTGCCGCCTTATGATCAAGTTAAAGTGCGGGTTGAAGTGGACTATAAGGCTCAGGAAGCCGGTAAGCTTGCCCAAAAAGCTGCAGCAGATCTTTTAGCTGAGGCAAAGAAAGCGAAAAGCCTTGAACAGGCCGCTAAGGAAAGGAAGCTTGATGTTAAGGATAGCGCTTGGTTTTCGCGCGCGGAACCCGACCGGAGTCTCAGGGTAGGGGGCGATTCCTTGAATAAAATGTTCCAACTGGAGGAAACGAATCCTTTCCCAGAAGCACCGCTTGACGTCAACGGGCAATTTTTTATGGTCTATCAACTGATCGGGAAAAAAGCTCCACCGGAAGGAGAGCTACAGAAAAACCGGTCGCAAATCGAGCAGAGGCTGCAGAAGGAAAAGCAGAATCAACTCTGGCAGGCGTGGCTCGAACAGCAGCGAAGCAAAGCGGACATAGAAATGTTCAAGGAACTCTAGAGTGTGACCTGACGGCCGCAGAAAAAGAAGAAAGCCATCTCGCCCTGAAAAGACCGCCTTTCCCACAGGGGGATTTATGGGGATTCTGATGGCAAGCCCACTTTTAAAATCCCCCCTAACCCCCCTTTTCGAAAGGGGGGAACAAATTGCCCCCATTGCCGGAGTTAAATAACAAACTGGATCCTTCCCGAAAGAGGGAAAATCTGACCGGGGACTTATTTCCGCCCTGCTGTACTTGGCTTTTCGAAATCAGATTTCTTGGTTCTTTTTTGAAGTTCTTTCCAAATTTTAAGAACCTGCCTTTTTGTGTGCTCACGGCTGAAGGTGTTGTCGATGATGATGTGAGCCATTTCTTTCTTCACTTCGATAGGCAGTTGCATAGCGAGCGTGCTTTCTGCCTGTTGGCGGGAAATGTCGTCGCGATTCTGCAACCTCTGGATTTGGGTTCCTCGCGGCGCATACACGAGGATCACAACATCGAAGCGGTGGGCGGAGGCTGCCTCAAAAAGCAGCGGTATATCGAATATTATCAAGTTTTGAGTGTCGCTCCGCACTCTCTGTTGCCTCTCTTGCTCCATTGCTTGCATAACGTAAGGGTGCAAGATTGAGTTTACCTGGTCGCGACATTCATTGCTTTTTATAATGCGTTCTCGGAGCTTGCGTCTTTCGAGGCGGCCTCCCTCACCTCCAAAAAAATCGGAGCAGAGTATTAATAATCTACGTCACCCAAACGACGACACCATGTGTAATCGAAAGGCTCTTCGATGAGCTTCTTTTGGACCAGGCAACCACTGCAAGAAGATGCGGCCCAGGGCAACGACACGATACTTCCTGCCAAACCCACAATTTGAGAAGCGATTCCCAATGGGCGCAGAATCAGAACATCCGCTAAAATCAGTTCACCCGGCGGTTCAACCTCATACTCCGCCTCCATGGAATATGAGGAAGCGTAAGGGGATACATAATTGGATGAATAGTTCGCCGTGTAATCGGAACAACCCTGCTGAGCTTGGGCCGGCAACACGAGGGAAATAATCAGGAATAACGCTGCAATGCCGCAAACTGTAAATCTTTTCATCAGTTATTCCCTCCTTCATTTAAAGACAAAAGTTACAATATCTACATTACCGTTTCATCACTAGCTGCAATGGCTCGATCGATTTCGCTTTTTAGCTGAGCGGGAAGTCCGGGGATATCAACGCTGAGAAAACCGCGCACGATAGTCGAAGTGGCCTCATCTTCGCTCAGTCCGCGCGACATCAGATAGGTGATTTCCTCCTGTGCAATTTTCCCGACTGCCGCCTCATGCGACATTTCAACGCCGTCGGCATAGCCCCTGAGTTCCGGGATAGCATGAATGACTCCTCCATTCAGGATCAATCCTCTACATTCGAGGTGAGCTTTGATGCCCGGCACTTCCCCTATCAAGTCCCCACGAGCAATAATTTTACCACCATTGCTGATGGTACGCGCCACAATTTCCGCGCGATTGCCAGGTTTTTTAAGAAAGATTCGGCCTCCCACATCATATTCAGAGCCCGGGCTCCCAACTATAATGCTATAAAACCTGGCAACGGCATCGTCGCCGATCAAATGCGTTGTTGGGTACATTTGCAGCGATTTGACCGGTTTCATGCAAATGTAGTTGTTCAAAAACAGCCCCCCCTCTTCAACTTGAGCTACCGAGCGAGGTCGGACCTGCATGTCTTCAGCCCAATTGTGAATCATGGTGAAGCTGAGTTTCGCGTTCTTCTTCACATAGAATTCGGATATACCAACGTGCGCAGCCTTTTTGAGGTGAGGTGAGGTCGAGCATCCAGTTATGATATGAAGCTCCGAATCTTCCTCAGCAATAATGATGTTGTGCACATTCTGTTGAAGTCCTTCTTTATCCAGATACAGGCAAGCCTGGATAGGATAGACGGACTTTACGCCTGGTAAGGAACGAATGACATACCCATCATGTAGCTCCAACTCCGCGGCAGCAGTGTATTTGTCGGTATCGACTGAGACAAGCTTCCAGTAATAATCATGAATCCAATCAAGCTCTTCCAGCGCCTTCCTGATGGGAATCACTTCTACACCTTCCTGTTTGCTTTTACAATGGATTACGGCCGTATCCTTTTGGAAGTAAGTGCCACCTCTCTCCTTTTCGGTCAAATCCAATCCCGCCATGATCAAGCGCTGCTGTTCGGCTACAGGCAACGAGCGCATCTCATCATCATCGAGATATTTGTGATCAACCGGAGACTTCTGAAATTCGTCGAGATTAATATCCGGCCCGATGACGGCCGCCTTGGACACCGCCTTCTTTGCCTTTTCTTTTAGTTGTTCTCTATCGTACATCGCACACATTCCTCATATCCCATTTCGCTGATGCATCTCAAGATTTCACGAGGGTTGGTGCTGCAGCTCAGCACTCCGTCGTAAAGCACCTGTCCTTTATCTACTGTCACGTAATCGAGGATATGGCCCGTATGGGTTATGATCAGGCCCATTTTGGTTCGCTCACGTTTCATCTGCAACATGCTTTTGTTTTTTGAAGGTGCGCATTCTTTTTGGAGAAGAGCAGCGATAGTATTTCCAACCACAGCAATATTTTCCAAATCAACGCCGGACTCGGGCTCATCAAAAAGCATAAAGTCCGGGTCTTGCGCCATCAGTTGGAGCAGTTCCGAGCGTTTGATTTCACCACCTGAAAAACCTGCATTTACATCTCTCTCCAAAAAATCTGAAAAATATACCCTGCGCGCCAGATCCTCTACGTCGACCTCTTTTTTTCCGCGTGCTGTGGCACATATCTGAACCATTTGTCTCGTTTTCAATCCGTGGATAGTGGGAGGCCTCTGATAGGAGATCCCTATACCCAGTTTGGCCCGTTCGTTAATCGGACTATGGGTAATGTCGACCCCCTTGAATACGATCTTGCCACCCGTGACTTTGTATTGGGGATAGCCCATGATGGTCATCAACAATGAAGTTTTGCCCGAGCCATTAGGTCCAAACAGCACGTGGGTCTCACCCGGTTTAATTTCCAGGTCGATGTGCTTGAGTATGGTCTTTTCTGCAAGTTCTACCTGCAAATCCTCAATGAGCAGCATTTTGCTTCTCCTGTCAAAGGTCTCTCACATCACCAGATGTGATTTACATCCATATATTTGGTGGACAAACGATTTTACTCTTCTAACAAACACCGCCTTGGCGGCATTTCTCATTTCCGCTAGGCTTACTTATAATGTGTGCACTGCGCTAACGCAAGCTTAATTCAAAGAGTTACGCGTGATGATTGGACAGCGACATCTGGTTCGAACAACAAAGTTACCACATCTTGACTTCGCTTCAATTAAGAGGAATATAACAGACAAAAGCTAAAAATGGAGGATAAAACAGGTAATTGCTTATGCCCAGAACGGTTATCGATTTTGAAGAAAAATGGCTGGAAAGGCTCGCTCCGAGTGAACTGAGCCATCACTTAATGCGTCTGCCCGCCAAAAAGAGGTTGGAGATGATCCTGCAGCGCGAAGATGCCGAACAGGTTGTGGCGGCCCTTGCAGAGCAGGATTTCTATTTTTCGGTTAAAGAGATTGGGCCTGAAGATGCTCTGGCGCTTTTAGGTATGGCGCGTGTAGAACAGCTTAATCATATTTTTGACTTGGAGTGGTGGCACAAAGATCAACTGCAGGCGACCAAAGCAGTTGATTGGCTGGGCCGACTGGCCAGGGCAAATGAAGATAAGTTGCTCGAATGGCTATATCACGCAGATTTTGAGTTGCTGGTGACCCTTTTCAAAAGGTGGCTTCGAGTCGTCGATGCACCTGAGGATGTTGATTTAATCGAATCGATCGATCAATTGCCGAAGAATACTCTGGATGACCAGTACTTTTGGGAACCTTTATACCCGCAATACGAGGATTTCTTCAAACAATTGCTGGGTGTGATTTTCGAGGTTCATTATGGGTTTTACAAAGAGCTCATGAATCATATTATCTTGTCTATCGATTCAGAACTCGAAGAAGATGCTTATCGTTTCCACATCGGTCGTCTGGAAGATTTAGCGATTCCCGACTTTTATGATGCTCTTTATATTTATCGACAGATCCTGCCTGATGAAATCGCAAGCACAAAACCTATCTTTAGCTCGGAGAGTTCCAGCCCAGCCCCTACTTTTGCTTTGGCTGTAGTACCGGAAACGAATTTACTCGGGCGGGCGCTTGAATTGATAACGGAGTCGTCGCTGATAAGTTCGCTGCAGCTGGAACTTGCGTCATTGGCGAACAAGGTAGTCGTGGCGGATCAAATTGCTCCTGATAATACTGAAGCTTTGCACTTAGCGGTAGATAAAGCTGCCGCCTATGTCAACCTTGGGTTGCATCTGACCGGTGGAGATTCACCAGAGATTGCCGTGAAAAATGTTCGGGAACTTTTTCTGGAATATCTGTTCAGACTGGCACAAGCTTCAATCGCCGGACTTAAACAGAAGCTGCAGCTTATCTGCAGACAAGGCTGGATATCAAGATGGCCAAAAAAGCTAAATTGTCTCGATCAGCCATGGATGGAATCGGCAGAATTGCTGCTTGAAAGAACTCCGAGAATCATAAGAGAGGCTATTCCTAAGCAAATGCCGCGGGAGGACTTCTTCAGGAGCACTGAGGATCTTCGCCGGGCTGAGTTTTTTGTGGAAACCATCGGGGTACTGGGCAAAGTCTTTGATCTGCTCGCGCCAAAACCCGAATATCTGCAGTTAGTGCTGTGGCAACAAGGCCAAATAAGGGATTTAGCGGACGTGACTGTCGGAAATATGCTCTTGACCGCCTCAGCGCGCTTTTTATCAGAAGCTAAATGGAGGGTTGAGCCGATTTCGGTGAAATCTTGGACCGGAATATTTCCTTTGTTGGGAGCCCAAAAAATACACCAAACCATTCGCCAATGGATAGAGCATTCTCTAGGGGAATCGGATGCCATTCGCATGGAAGCCTACTTGTCCCCCCTCTTAAAAGAATATGAGGAAGAGATGGCTCCCTTCAACTCTGCAAATCCGCCCGATGCAAGCCTGGTGAAGTTTTTCCTGTTTAAGGAGTAGACAAAGGTTCGCCTGAGACGATACCCGTTCTGTGTAGCTTTTTCAGCCTAACTTTCACCAAGGAACCGGGAAGAACCGAATGATTGGTGGAGTGGAACATAACCTGGAGGTAATTGTCTGATGTTCCGCGCCACACTCCGGAGTCGATTTCAGTTTCGACCAAGACCTCTGCTGTCTGTCCGATATTAGACTGACGAAACTCCATTCTTTTATTAGTGTCCAGATTTCTCAAGAATTTTGCTCTCTGCTTTAGGGTGCTGCCGGTAACGCGGCCGCTGAGCTCTGCTGCATACGTCCCAGGGCGCGGTGAAAAAGGAAAGACGTGTAAATAAGTTAGAGGCAGTCGGTCAATGAGCTCAACTGTCTCTTGAAAATGATGATCCGTTTCACCCGGAAAGCCAACCATGACATCGGCGCCGACGCCTGCGCGCGGGAACTTGCGGTTAATTTCGAGTATAAGCTCGATGTATTGCCGAGGAGTATAAGGGCGACGCATGGCTTTGAGAACCTCACTACTGCCGCTTTGCAGAGGAACATGGAAGTGGGGGCAGATGGACGCATTTGAACTGAGGTAGTATAAGAGGTCGTCACTCCATTCCACGGATTCTAAAGAACTGAGCCGAATCCGTGCAGGAAGCGGGCCTCTGGCAAGGAATTTCAGGAGAGCTGCTAAGTCTTGAGGAGGATCCAGGTCTCTGCCCCACTGCCCTAAATGGATGCCCGTAAATACGACCTCTTGGTAGCCGTAGTCGAGGTATCGATCCAGTTGAGAACGGACGTGTTGGCTTGCCAAGCTCCTGCTCTTACCTCGGGTGTACGGAACGATACAGTAGGAGCAGAAAGAATCACAGCCGTCCTGTACTTTTAGAAAAGCCCTTGCACGCCCGGAATACATACGAGTTGTCGGCAGGGGTTGCATGGTGGCGGCAAGTCGTGCATCGCCAACCGCCAGACAGGGACTTGTAAAGCTTCCCGCGGCATCCATCCAATGCAGCAAGTCAAGTTTTTCGGAAGCCCCGAGGATATGCGTGGCCAGCTTTTCTTTCGCGATCCTGGTTGACTCCAACTGAGCATCGCATCCGAGTACCATAACCTGGGCGTCAGCATTATTCCTCTTGGCCCGACGCAACAGCTGCCTGGTTTGAAAAGCAGCTTTGGATGTGACGGCGCAACTGTGAACGATATAAATATCTGCGGGCTGACGAAAGGGTACCAACTTATAACCGGCCCCTGTCAGTAATTCCGACAAATATGAAGATTCGTATTGATTGACTTTACATCCCAAGGTTTCCAGGGCGATTGTGAGACTCATGATTTGACCTTCTTCTTAATAGTCCCACCGCCCAGAACCAGGTCGCCTTGATAAAAGACGGCCGCCTGCCCCGGAGTAACCGCGCGTTGCGGGTCATCGAAACGTATTACATTTTCCGCCTCCCCTTGGCCTGGAACTATCCACGCAGGGGAAGGTTGATGCTGGTTTCTTATGCGAACTTGAGCGTGCACCGGTTTATGCGGCGGGGCTATGGATAGCCAGTTGACCTTTTCGACTTCAAATTCGGAACAATTTAGATCATGCTCACGGCCGACCCTCACGGTGTCGGTTGCGGCATCAAGGTCTATGACGTAATAGGGTGAGGAGGACGCAATGCCTAATCCGCGACGTTGTCCGATGGTGTAGGCAAAAACCCCTTTGTGTTGAGCTAGATAATTGCCTTCCATATCGACGATAGGGCCGGCTTTTGGCACCGATTGCGACTTCTGCAAGAGAAATTCCTGATAATTGCCGGAAGGAATGAAACAAAGCTCTTGGCTTTCTATTGCAAGATCCGATGGAAAACCTTGATTGTGGGCCCATTGCAGAACCTTATCCTTACTGAAATCACCGAGCGGAAACAGAGCAGAGGATAGTTGTTGCTGACTCAAACCGTACAGAAAGTAGGATTGGTCTTTTCTGGAGTCCCGCCCCCGGTAGAGTTTAAAGCGCTCCGAGTTGTCTGCGGGCGGCTTCAGCCTGGCATAATGGCCGGTTGCCAAATATTCAGCACCACGCTGTTGGGCCTCTTGGAGGAGATGGCCGAATTTGATGGTTGGATTACAAATGACGCAGGGATTCGGCGTCAAGCCGTTCTGGTAAGCTTGAATAAAGGGCAGGATGACCTCGTCTCTGAATAGGTCCCGAAAGTCAACGGTAGTTAAAGGAATCTCGAGCTTGTCAGCCAGTGATTTTAGGTTTGAGTCTCGATTTTGGAGGCCGGCTTCGTTGCTCCATCCTCCGGACCTCGTGTCAGGGAAAAGCTGCATGTGAATGCCGAAAACATCATTCCCCTGCTCTTTCAGCAGCGCCGCCGTCCGAAGACTGTCGACACCCCCGCTCATTGCTACCGCAACACGCACTGTTTTCTTCTTCCGCTTGGTGTTCCAAATGTTCATCTTCAAGACGTACAATTTTTTCAGGATGACCGGTCCGGCGCCAGTAGTCGTTGATGGCCGCTTTCAAGGCATCAGTTCCAAGGTTTGAGCAGTGAAGTTTTTTTTCGGGCAAACCGTCCAGGGCTTTTGCTACATCGTCTCGATTCACTGTTACCGATTCTTCAAGAGTTTTGCCCGTTACCATTTCGGTGACCATCGAACTGACTGCGATAGCCGCTCCGCAGCCAAAAGTCTTGAATCTGATGGCGGAAATACGATTGTCGACAACCTTGATCGTCATTCGCATGATGTCGCCGCAATTGATATTTCCAACTTGTCCTACACCGTCCGGATCTTCCAGTTCCCCTACATTTCTGGGATTCATGAAATGATCCAGAACCTTGTCACTGTAATTCATTCCTCCGCTCCTTGCCGATCTTTGGTCAAAAATTTGTAAATAACTTTAGTTTGGCAAGCTTACGCTTTCATTCCATGGCAATGTTTTTGTCAAAAGTCACTATCATCGCTCTGGATGGGCATGCCTTTACGCACAATTCACACGCACTGCAGCGTTCGGATTCAAAAAGAACACACATTTCCGGCCGTTGAATGTGCAGGGCTCCAGTAGGGCAAATGGCAGTACAGGCACCGCATTGGTAACATTTTTCCTCGTCTCTTCGGATGGCCTGAGCTATGGACTCAACAATCACACCGATGTCTTTCAGATATTGAACTCCTGCGTGAAAGTCATCCCGGTTGCCGCGAAGTTCGAGCACTACCATGCCTTCTTTTCGAGGATAAATCTGCGCCTTCAAAATATTGAAAGTCAGATTATAATTTCGTACCAGATTAGTTATTATCGGTTTGTCCACGATTTCTCTGGAAAACCGCAGAACCAGCATTCTCGCGAGCATGCTTGACGCTCCTTAAGCTTCTAATGGGAAATATTTAAACCTATCAAAAATAACACTTTGCGATTCAAATTCCCAACCTTTTATGATGATTTTTTTATGGATAACATTGTATTTTTTCTTGTCCGCATCTCGCAGTATGTCGGACAAGGGCTTAAGTTAAGACCGGTTTGTTGGGCAAAGTGGATTTTTCGAGCATTTGCCGAGATTTTGTTAGTGCAATATGCCATCCTGGGCAAAACTATGTTGGGTTGCCATCGTGCGATAGTCGTATTGAAGAGAGGAGCTAAAATCCAATGAATAATGCCGTTGCTGCCAGGTTGCAAAAGTTTCGTGGATTGATGAGGGCGGATAAACTGGATGCCTTTTTGGTAGCGGTTCCTGAAAACCGTTATTATCTGAGCGGCTATCAGGCCGAAGATATGAATTTGGTTGAAAGTTCGGGGTACTTGCTGATTAGCGAAGCAAGGCAACTTCTCTTGACTGATTTCCGTTATCAAGAAGAAGCTAAACAAGAATCGCCGGAGTTTGAACTGGTCATCTACAAAGAGGGACTTCGGCAGGTGCTGCCGGAACTGTTCACCAGTCTCAAAGTGGAAAGACTTGGAGTGGAAGGGCACTATTGCACCCATAGTCTGTACCAGGATGTCGAGGAGGCTCTCAAGGAAGCTGTCCCGACAGCAATGACGATCTCCTTCGAGGGGCTGGTCGAAGGGCTTCGAGTGGTAAAAGAACCGGAAGAAGTCGACAGAATCAAAGATTCTCTGGCGCTGACGGAAAAAACCCTGGCTGGAGTTTGGGATATATTAAAGCCCGGGTTGTCAGAAAAAGAAGTCGCCTGGAAAATCGAAGTGCTCATCCGTGAAGGTGGCGGCGAAGCTGTTTCTTTTCCTCCCATTGTTGCCAGTGGCCCCAACGCTGCCTTACCGCACGCGGTGCCAACCGATCGAAGAATTCAGGCCAAAGATCCGGTGATCCTCGATTTGGGCTCTAAACTGCGCCGCTATTGTTCTGATATGACCAGAACCTGGACTGCGGGAGTTCCTGAGCAAAAACTGCAGGAAATTTACCACGTCGTTCGAGAGGCCCAGCTTGCTGCCCAGGATGTCATCAGGGCAGGTGAAGACGCCGGTCAAGTCGACGCTGTCGCCAGAAGAGTCATCGATCAAGCGGGTTACGGCGAATACTTCGGGCACGGATTGGGGCATGGGGTCGGTCTTGCAGTCCACGAACGGCCGAGGTTAAGGAAAAAAAGAGGTGTGTTGCTCGAGGAAAATATGGTCGTCACTGTGGAACCTGGCATTTATCTGCCCGGCTTCGGTGGTGTCCGGTTGGAAAATATGGTTCGAGTCACTCGGAATGGCTGTGAAGTACTTAACGGCCGAGAACTTTTCTATCCCTGGAAAGATAATTAAAGTCTCCGGTTCGATCCACACCTCAAACGCCATAATATTTTTTATACCAGGCCATGAAGCTTCGAATGCCTTCTCGTATGCCGGTTTGAGGGTGAAACCCTAAATCCTGGGTCAGATCATCGATATCGGCATACGTTGCCGGCACATCGCCGGGCTGCATGGGTAGGTACTCCTTCTTGGCTTCAATTCCGAGGGTCTCTTCGATGACCTTGACAAATTCCATCAGTTCCACAGGCTGATTATTGCCTATATTATAAATGTGGTAGGGTGCATAGCTTGTACCTGGATCAGGATCCTCGGAGCGCCAATCGGGGTTCGGCTTTGGAGGGTTCTCCATCACCCGAATCACGCCCTCGACGATATCGTCGATATAGGTAAAATCCCGGCGCATTTTGCCGTGATTAAAAATCTGTATGGGTTTTCCCTCCAAGATGGCACGAGTGAATAAAAATAACGCCATATCAGGCCTTCCCCAGGGACCATAGACAGTGAAAAAACGCAGCCCTGTACAAGCGAGTCCGTAGAGGTGGGCATAGGTGTGGGCCATGAGCTCATTTGCTTTTTTCGTTGCCGCATAAAGTGAAACGGGGTGGTCCACATTCTGATGCACTGAGAAAGGCATTGCCGTGTTGGCGCCATACACTGAACTTGAAGATGCAAAAACCAGGTGCTCTACTGACGAATGCCGGCACCCTTCGATGATGTTGACGAAACCTACCAGGTTGCTGTCGACATAAGAGTGAGGATGGGTGAGTGAGTATCTGACGCCGGCTTGTGCTGCAAGATGGACCACTACATCGAACTCACCCTGTCTGAACAGTGATTTCATTCCCGGGCGATCTTCAAGGCTCAATCGCTGAAATTGAAACTGGGGGAATTGTTCAAGCTGCTTCAAACGATCCATTTTAAGGTTAGTATCGTAATAATCGTTGATGTTATCCAGTCCGGTCACGGCTTTCCCGCGTTTAAGCAACTCCAAAGACAAATGGTAGCCGATGAAGCCGGCAGAACCGGTAACTAGCACCGTTTTTTCACTATTCATTTGGGAGATGTCCTGGCACCATGATTTTGCGATCAACAAGAATTTGCGAAGCTTATTCCTCTTTGCCTTTAAGCCTCACTGTTAGCACTGAACAGGGGGATTTGCGCACTACTCGATCCGCCGTACTTCCAAACAAGACGTGGGCTAATCCGGTTAGCCCGTGGGAGCCCATAACGATCAGATCGATTGCTTTTTCTTTGATCAATCGGATGATTTCAGTTGAGGCATAGCCGGAAAGCAACTGGATTTCATAGGCTTGCTTTTCTTTAAGCTGATTTACATAGCGGCTTTGAATGGACTCTCGCGAGGCTTCAGTAATTTGTTCAACAAACTCCGGTTGATACTCGATCGGCATGTATGTCGAGTGAATAGGAGGAGAAAGAGCAAAGTCCACCATCACATGCACGACATGAAGGGTTGCTCCATAGTGCCATGCGAGGTCTTTGGCGACGTTAAATGCTTCGTCTGCATTTTCTGAAAAGTCGGTACAGAAAGCGATATTCTTAAAAATGTGGTTCGCCATGAAAACCCCCCTTTGAGTTAAATACTGAAGTGTTCTGTTCAACTCAGAAATACTGAGACTCCGCTCTCAGTCATCCACCACCCAAACGGTCATGTTTCGCGCGAGTTTGGTGACGGTATTAGAAACGCTTCCTAAAAAAAATTCCTTTACCCGTCCAAGTCCGCGTCGACCCATTACAATTGTGGAACATTTGAGAGCCTTGGCTTCGTTTAAAATAACCTGCGCTACTTCGGCAGACTGCACACTGTAGTGTGTTCTTATTTGTTCTTCGGGAAATCCTCCCTCCAACAACAAAAGCTTGGCCTGATGGAAGGTGTCGAGCATCTTTTGTTCATTTTCCACTGTCCAGAAGTATCCACTCAGATGGGGCTGCTCCTCATGGATCCTTTCGATGCGGCGCACCTCCTCCTTTTTGAGTAAATTGGGAGATGCCGTGTCCAAGACATGGAAGAGAGTCAATTTTATGTGTTTCACGCCTTTCAAGGTCCTGTTTATGTAATGAATACTTTTGAGGGAGCCCGGCGTGTCATTTAGCGCTATGATAAAATGTTCCATATTATCTTGTCTCTCATAAATCGTTAAAGGCCTTGGCAAGGGACGTATCTAAAACGTTAATTTTTGCCCTTCTTTTTGGCATTGAAGAAGGGGCTCAGACAGCTGTTTAAACTTCCATCGGGTCTGAGCAAAATCGCACGGGACTCACCTTTTCAGCCAGCTTAAAACGAAAAACGTCAAGGCGCATGGCATCGGAGGATACACGATTGAACCTTCCTTGTCTTCTGAAGCCAGTTGCTTTTCCCACATTGACTGATTCTTATACATCCAGTGAGGACAACAACGCAATAGCAACTTATTGAGCATATTCGTGTCACAGTCTTTAAGGAATTGCGATGCGAACGGCCTTCTTGTCCGCTATCAGATGGCAGAATTCTTGGTAAGTGACATTGGGCTTGTCAAACGAGTCAACATACTATGGGCATGGGCTGACCATAAGCGTCAGCCCCTCCACGCCTGAATGAAACGCCTGCTCAACGGAACATAAAAACACACAAACCCAAGGGCTCCTTTCACGAGCGAGCCGAACGAAGGTCCGTTCGTTAATCGGACGCTGTGCATTCCCATAGGACTTCGATGGTCGGGAGCAAACACAGAGAGTCATGTAAACGTAACGCTAGGAGCCTGTCCGAGAACTAAAACTACTGTTTCAGATGCCCACTTTCAGCTACAAATTGAGCAATTTTGGAATGGCAAAGATGCAAACAAGCGTGAAGATAGTAGTTCAATATCCACTCTAGAGTGACAAATTTTTCAAGAATCGAGTTCTCGGACAAGTTCCTAGTTGTTTCGAACAAGGCTGGGAAGGCCTTTTTGGAGTGCGAAACTCGTGCCTCGACTTCATGGTCTGCTGGTTAACAAGTACGGAATTGGGAGCTGCGAACTCAAATCTCAACCTAACGGGTACATTTACTTGTAAGGTCAAGCCAGTTTCAAATAAGCGGTCCATTCGAGTTTATCAGTGCGCTAGCCAAAGCAACCAACGCCACTAAAATCAGAGCTAATAAGTGAACAAGGGGTACTTTAGGCAAAGTGAGGGGCAAATCCTCGCGATAGCCTCTTGCCGCCAAAGCGAATGCTATTTCATCGGAACGGATCAAAGAACGTCTAAATAGCGGCAAAAGTGAATATTTGAGACGACCAACTGATTTTCGGGATTGGCCCCCGATGCGCGCTTTTAAAGCGAGTTGAACTTCATCGAATTGATCGAGTATCAGCGGCAGAAATTTAACAGTGAGGCTTACCATCGTTGCGATGCGGCGTGCTGGAAGAAAAGGTAAAGGTTTCAAAAACCAGGTGATGGCATCTTGCATCTCGCGCGGTTTAGTGACTGAAGTGAATAAAATAGCATAGGCTAGCATCAAAGCCAGTCGCCAACATGTGATGGCAGCCATGGTTATATTGTCTAGAGCCCATAGTGACGGTTGGTGAGAAAAAACTTGAACAATAAATATGACGGTCAGAAATAACAGCCAAGGTTTCGCACTCAGCAACAGCGGCCTTCCAGGCAATCGGGCAACGATGAATGCAGTGAGGAACAAGCCGGAAAATAGAGTGAGTGCGATTGCGGTCATATGCAGCAATGAGATTGTGACGATCATTAGGCCCAGGAACTTGCAGCGCGTATCCCATCGGTGAAGAGGACTGCTGCCGGGAAGATAGTGCAACATTAAGCGGCGAGCCATGAGATGGGTTTTCCTCCGAGCAGGCTGTAGCAGGGGGGCCGGATCTGGTATTTTGACAAATCCTTGACAATCGACTCCGGTGGGCCGTCAGCCTTGAGTTCTCCTCCATACAGTATTGCCGCACGGCTGACATGAGCTATGACCTTTTCTACATCGTGAGTAGTGACGATGATGGTGCAGCCCTTCTGGTGAAAGGAGATGATTTGTTGGAGGGTTTGTCGAACGCCACTGTAGTCCAGGTTTGCAAAGGGTTCGTCGAAAATCAGAACTTGAGGTTGCATTGCCAGTACTCCGGCAATAGCAAGCCGCCTTTTTTCTCCTCCGGAAAGCAAGTGGCAGGGTTTGTCGGCCAATTGCAGCAGTGCGACAGTGTTTAAGGCCCACTCCACTCGTTCGTTGATTTCGACCTCAGGCAGCCCCAGGTTTTGCGGACCAAAAGCGACATCTTCTCGAACCGTTTCCCCGATAATTTGGCTGTCGGCATCCTGAAATACCATGCCGACCCGTTTGCGCACTTCATCTTCGGCTTCGGCCACATTCAACCCAGCGACGTGAATGGTGCCGGCAAATGGCTTTATGAGACCGTTGATGTGTCGGATGAGTGTTGTCTTTCCGCTCCCATTTGGACCACAAATAAGTAGGAATTCTCCATCCGGAATGGTAAGGTCTAAACCCTTGATGGCAACTGTTCCATCAGGGTATCTGCAGTGAAGTTTGCGGATTTCTATCATGAGGAGACGGGCATGAGTTGGCGGGCAAAGATCGGTCTCAATGCTCTTGCCAGCAATACTGCTGCGCTTGCTTTGAAAGCGTCGCCGATTAAAAAGGGAACCATGCCGACTAACAGTGCTTTGCCCCAGGTCAATCCGGTTACAAATTTTAACCATGGGACTCCAACAGCATAAATGGCTAAGGATCCGAGTGTGACCGCCAATATTTGTGCGGTTAGCCGTTTTCCGGAATGTTCTGCGATGCTGCCGGTGAGGAAAGCGGCCAGCAGAAATCCCAGTAGATAGCCACCTGTCGGGCCCAAAAAATGGACAATCCCGCCCTTGGCTCCGGCAAAGACAGGAATTCCTATGGCGCCTGCGAATAGATAGATTGCAACGCTTATCATACTCCAGCGGCTTCCCAGCAAAAGTGCGGCAAGCAGCACAAACAGGTTCTGTAATACAATCGGGACCGGGCCCAACGGGATGTGGACATAGGCGCCCATGGCAATTAGAGCTGCCATCAGTGATGCATATACCATATATTGCAGTTGTTTAATCGGCATTGTAAGATTCCTGTTCTGCAACCATGAGGACGAGTTGGTTAACCTCAATTAGATGGGGAGGTTAACCAACTCGGCAAAAACTGTCAATGCAAATTAAGACATTGAATGTCTACCCTAACCTGCGTTCCTGCAAATTGCGCCTGCAATGCAGGTATAACTTCAGGTTAATCTCTGCTCGCCGGGATAATGATTTGTCTGGGGATTCGTTCTATAACCAACGGGTCCATTTAGGAACCCTACATTGTTGGTTGATCACAACAAACCATGAAAATGCGATGTATCGCCCAGAGACAGAAGACATGAAGAAAAGCCAGTTGTTATTCTGGATTCTCTTATGAAACTACATTAGTTCTATTTTCGTTCAAAACCCGTCCAAAGACGGAGAGACACCGCTCGATTCTGGCTCATGAATTCCGCATTTTCAGAGCAAGGTACCGGTACTCGGGAAGAAATTGTGACTTCATTTATAAGGTCCTTGAGAATTCTAGAAAGTTTTTTTGCTATGGTCGATTCCGGCGAGATCTTCCACTCGCAAGATATGGGATCCTGTCGAAACGTTCGGAAAGATCTGCGTTCGTCACTTGTCCACCTTTTGGTTTGGCAGAGACCCCGGCTCGAAGCTTTAAAAGGGATCCACTGGCCTTACCTTCAGCTGAGAAAGCGGTATTCTTTTTTCCGTGACTCTGCAGAAGAATCTTCCAATAATTTCGAACGAAAACAAGCATTGTTGTTTCTGGCACTGCTTCCATTTCCGGAACAATGGAAGTGGTTGCTAAAAGCTGAACAACTATTTTGCAACGATCCTGAGATTGAAGCATTTCTGGCCAAAGAGAGATGTGAAGTATTGAGAAAGATAGAGAAAAAACCTCAGCGCACCTACAAACTTCGCCATTTTTGCCAGGTCCTAAAAAAGCCGGGACTGAACACAAAGGGAGTACTTCGAATATTCTCCCTTCCGTATCTGTTTGTCTTTCAGACGCAACTGCTTAAACGACTGAGCAAAAGGCATGTATTATATGTGGAACCGCCCATGGGAGTTGTTTTCCGTCATGCTTGGTGGCGCTATTTTTCTGAGCTGGAAGATCCTTGCATAATGGGAGTCGGTTCACAAGAGGACCGAAGTTTCTTCGAAACTCAGCATGGGGTAGTGGTTGTGCCACTGGCTCACGGGGATTATATGGACGACTTAGAGTGGCAAGCGAGTGCTCACGGTGAGCTGGACAAGGATTATGACATTGTTTTTAATGCAACTTTTGATGATATGCCGCGCAAAAGGCATAATGAGATGCTGAATTTGCTGCACCACCCGCTTTTGCGGAACACGCGAGCTCTTTTTCTCGGGAGGGGAGAGGAATCACACGTGAGTGAGTTCACTCGCCGGGTGAATGAATCGGGTCTTGCGTCCAGAGTGGCAATAAAGGCCAATTTGCTGCGCGCCGAAATTCCGGCACAGATTGCTTCCTGCAGGATGGGCGTCCATTTATCACTGTATGAAAACGCCTGCCGCAGTATATACGAGTTTATACGCTCTGATTTGCCGTGCGTTATTCCATCGTCCATGGGTGGAATGAATCCAGCTATTTTCAATGGGGATACGGGGATGGCAGTGCTTGAGAAGGATCTGCCGAAAGCGATTGCTTTCACCTTGGAGAAAAGGCAGCAATTCAGACCTCGGCAATGGTTTATAAATAATTCCGGAAGTGACAATTCCAGCAGCAAGTTAAATTCACTCTTGAAAGGATTCTTCACTGAATGGGGATATGATTGGCGCGAAGATATTGTACCACTGGGCAGTAGCGGAGCAAGCCGCTACGTTCAAGCCTCGGATTACCAAAAGTTTCAATCTGAGTTCGAGTGGATTTTGGAAGCTTTCAATACGCTAAAGCACAATAAACTTAACTTTTCCATCGAATGATATGTTTTGCATACTCATTTTGACTTGCTGATAATTTACAACCTAAATTTGGTCATTCTTGTTAAGCAAAGCTGAAATCGTCATTCCTGCCAAAGCAGGGATCCGGAAATCCCTACCCGCTCACTGGATGCCTGGTCGAAGATGCCGCCCATACAGCGGCAGTTCGCCGGCAGGACGCAGAGTTACCGATGAAATCGCTCAATTTAGGTGCCGGATAGAAGATTCGGATGGTTAAAAACGTTAGAGCTTCTTAGAATCTTGTAGCGACTGACAAGATCGCTGTGGTATAAACTGAGAACACCAGCAAACTTCGAATCAATTCTCACAAAAGGAGGCAAAGATGAAGCGCAAAGCAAGTTATCGTTTGATGGTTACCCGTCGGGAAATGCTCTACGTACACGATGAATTCGACCATTCTCAGATGTTGGTTGAAATGGAAGGAGAGCCCATTGAATATCAGGCCGGGGTTGCGGGTGAGTTTGTGTCCCGCCGGAGCGTAACCTATCATGACCGCCTCAAAGGCTCCGGCAAAATGGAAGGTTATGCAATCACGACCTTTCAAGATGGCGCCATCTGTAGCAAATTTGAAGGGCACCGTGACGGAGCGAGCAAATTGACCAAGGGCACCTGGAAAGTCTACAAAGGTATGGGAAAACTGAGTTCGCTCAAGGGAAGTGGAGAATTTACCGTTAAATCAGGCGACAGGGACAGAGAATATATTCTTGAAATAAGCGGTGACTACGAGCTTTAATCAGCTGCAAGAGTAATTGAATGCCTGCGGGCGGGGTTAAACCCCGCCCCTATCAAATCACGCCTAATAAATCCAGCCCGGTTGAAGCCTATTTCACAGAATCTTTCACAGCGCGGCCACAGGTCGAATTTGAGAATCTTCGCAAAAAACAAGAAACTCAGCGTTAATATCAAAGAGCATCACAAAGGTATCCTTGTTAAGGATCAAATCCTGTCTGACGTCCGGCTTCAGCGAGTTCGCCGAGGTTGCGTACATATCTCTTAAACCGCCGATGAATCCAATACCATTGAGAGGGGTCGCGGCGGATTTGCTGTTCGATGGAACGGTTGAACAGAGCGGTCGATTGGAAAATGCGACCCTTTAAGGAACCCGTCTTCGGGATCGGTATGGCTGGTTCAATCTCAACGGCGTATTTACCATCAGTCTGTCGCCGTATGAAAGCTGGGTGGACAGGAGAGCCGGTTTTTATAGCGAGAGAAGCTAGAGCTCTATTGGTCAAAACATAGACTCCAAAAAACGGTGCATAAACACCTTCTCCCCGACTGGATACCTGATCGAGCAGGATGCCGACCATTTGGTTGTTTCGCAGAGCCTTAAAGACGGCTTTGGTCGCTCTTTTTTTGTCTATGATCCGGTTGCCCGACCGCTCGCGCAGATATACGAGGAGTTTGTTCAGCCAGGGCGAATTCAAAGGGCGAACGATGATGTTGAACCGATTGCTGATATAAAAGGGTGCTAAGTAAGCCATCCATTCCCAATTCCCGTAATGAGCTGTGAGCATGAAAAGACCCCGCTTTTTGGCAAAGGACTCTTCGATCAGTTCTAATCCTTTGACCGATACACGATCATGGGAGCTCTCGCCGTTCATTCGCGCTACGCAGAGTGTTTCCAGAAAGACTGTTGTGAGGTGAATGAAGTTCGCTTCGGCCAATGCTCTGACCTTTTGGTCCGAAGTATAGCCAAGTGCGAGGCGTATATTTGATTCCGCAACTCTGCGGTGTCTGTGATCAAGTTTGTACCACAGCTTTCCACCCCATCTCGCTGCCCAGCGAAAAAAATGGGGAGGCAATCCTCCCCAAAGTACTAAAAACGATTCCATCAACCGGTTGACAGAATTCTTGTTGTTTGTCACTGCTTGGGTCACTGTGCCTTTGCGGTCTTTGGTGTTGCCACATTCAAGTCGTAGCTGAAAATCATGCTTTTTGATTCCCAAAGTTTCATAAAATCTTTGGCCATGATCACAGATGCGATCAGCTCAGGTGTTCCGTCTCCGTTCAGATCGCCTTCGCGAATAGAGGTCACCATCCCTCCGAGTTCCCGGGTCTTCCAGTTCTCCACCATACCCATTTGATCCCATGAAAAGGATACTATTTCTCCACTTTCATAAAACTTGAGTCCGGAAGGCAGAAACTTTCCGTAATCGGGACTTCTGTTCACAACAATCTCTGGGATGTTGTCTCGATTGAGGTCCATAACGACAATTGGCGATGGAAGATAGAAATAGTCTATCTGATTGAAGCTGATGTCGGTCACTTGTCCGGCAAAGCCGTTGCTGGTGGCGGCAAATCGCTGCCTGCTTTTCCACATCTGATTTCCACCCGAGTCCAAGACGTAAAAACGGTTATCCTGGTCGACGACCATATATTCTTCCGATTTGTCATTGTTGATGTCGGCTACGGCAAAATTGAACACATTGCAGCGCTTGGGAAGTGATGCACGTCCGGCGGTGGCAAGTCTCCCCCCTTTCAGCTGCATCTCGTATATGTCGGGGTCGAGGGTTTTGGAAGTCTGAACTGTCAAGGAGTTCGGCACGTTTTCACCCGTACGCTGCCCGAGGAGCACCTTTCCTCTCTTAGGGAAATTCACCGCATTCAACAGGTAGGGTTCTTCATTGAAAAGCACCTGCAGCTTGCTGCCGGTCATCGTCAAGCCCAGAGAAACGGGCACCCAAACGACATCCCGTCCATAGGATACGCGGCTGCTGGTATTCCCTTTGGGATTGTTTCGTCTCAGCAGCTTGGTGACGTAAATCTCATCCCTTCCATCTCTGTTGGTATCAGCCAATGTCAGCCAAATGAACCTATCCATATTCGTTGCGTTGTAGGATGCAATAGTTCTAAGAGCCTGTCCTTCCCTCCGCTGAACGGACACGCGGCTGTAGCTTGCGGTCACGATTTCCTGACGGCCGTCTCCATCCACGTCGCCGACATCCATACCAACAATGCCCTCTCTGAAAGTTTGGCTCCTCCATAATCCGCTATTGTGAAGAGAATCTTCCGGAGTGACTTCAATGAAATTGG
Source organism: uncultured delta proteobacterium (assembly GCA_963781715.1). Lineage (GTDB taxonomy): Bacteria > Desulfobacterota > Syntrophobacteria > Syntrophobacterales > Syntrophobacteraceae > Desulfoferrobacter. The sequence goes on along the minus strand of CAWAGW010000009.1, from coordinate 172,692 downwards.
GGTTGAGGTAGGAAATTCGATCGTTCTTTATCATGCTGTTGGGTACCAGCAATTCGGGATTGCTGGTCGAAGAGACCTCATTGCCGGCAGGTGCCTGAGCGTATTCTGTTGAGCGCCCGAATACTTTCTGGTTGATTTGCTGAGCAAACATATTGATCTGAGGAATAACGCCATCGAGGTTTGTTTGCGTAGCAAAAGTCATTGGTTCGGCTTTTTGATCAAGCGGCGTCATCTTGGCATCGATGCTGACGTTTTGCCCGATGGCCGTCAGGCTGCCAAACAGAACGTAATCAGCACCCAAGGATTTACCAATGCTTGCAGCTTCACCTGCAGATAAGTCTCCCTTTGTTCCTCTGATGGCCTGCTGCGTCGAAGTCTTGTCGATAACCTGAACTTTGCCTTGTTGAGCAAGTCTCGATGCGAGCATGTCGCGGATACCGTCCTGCAGGTAGTTCAAGTCCGCAGGGGCATGCATGCTGAAAGGGAGTATGGCAATCTTTACAGGTGCCTCGGCGCCGCTGAAATTAGGCAGGACAAAGATAAACGCAACAGCGGCCACGGCAAGCTTAAAAAATCTCTTAATAAAGTGTGGTTTACTCATTAGGACTTTCTCCCTCAATCCTCACCTTCTTAGGTGAAGTTTTTGTTGCAAATAAAAACTAGTTTCAGTATGGTACCCAAGCATACTAAATTTGCTTCCGGTTGCAAATGGCAAAATAACAACGGCCAAGCGGGTAAAAACGCAAACCGGGCGGGAAGGGGCGAGAACAACCAAACAATATTCAAAAAGATTGACAATAATTGAGTTTTGACTTGACACTTCATTTCTTTTTATTGTATGTGCATTCCGTAGGCTAAGTATTTAGGGGCAAGATGCCGATATTCATTTACTATTACTATCACTTTAGCGGAAGGAGGTGAGGAAAGCGTTAATTGGGCGAAATGTTTTGGGGCTAAAATGTAGCGTAACGCTAAGCAAATTGGTTAGCTTTTGAGGAGGAAAGAGATGAAAAAAGTTCTAGTAACAATGGTGGTTGTGCTGGCAGCGGTAGCAATCGCATTGCCGTCTTTTGCGTTTGAAGTAAAATACGGTGGATTGTTCCGCACCCGCTATCAGGCAAATAACAACCTTACCGCAACACAGGATAACGACAACCAAAACTATGTAGATCAGCGCCTAAGGATCTTCTTCCAGTTTATCGCCAGTGAAAATTTGAAGTTGGTCACCGGCTTGGAGTGGGATACTTTGTGGGGCGGTAACATCAGCAAGATCCGCTTCGGTCATCGCGACGCCATCGATGCCGAGTTGAAACATGCCTATCTCGATTTCATGATCCCTTGCACTCCGGTTCGTGCCAAAGTCGGTCTTCAGCCGGTTGCTTTTATGCAGGGCTGGATTATCGACGAAGATTTCACGGGAGCCAATGTGGCAGCAACGTTTGACGCGGTTACCGTAACAGCGGGTTATTTGTCCGAAGTCAACAACGACGTCACCCAGTGGAGTGACAGGGTTGATGACTGGTATTTAAGCGTCAACTATGCGCAAGGGCCTTTTACCGCGGGTCTTGTGGGCTTTTACCAGGACGGCCACAACAACGGTGAAACCGGTGGCGGAAGTTACACAGGAGTTGGAGACTCACCTCAGTATGCCAGCGACAACTTGTTCGATCTTGGTATTAACTTGGGCTATAAGATGGATTGGATGAACCTTTTCCTGAATTACGTTCAAAACTTAGGAAGCTTCGATAAACCTAACGGTGAGAGCGAAGACTACAACGGCTTCATGGTTGAAGCTGGCGCCAATCTCTTCTATGGTCCGTTTACCTTCAACCTTGGTGGATTTGTCACGTCAGGTGACGGCAATGCAGACTACCTAACGGCTTCTGAAGCCAGACATTCCTACGGTGGTTTTGTGTTGCCGCAGGGAAGGTCCCATTACTGGTCAGAAATTTTGGGCCTTGGTACTCTTGAAAATGTAACCGGCTTCCCCGGAACGGGCGATCAGCCGAACCAGCACAACACCGGTGCATATCAAGTCGGTGACGGTCCCAGCAACGTTTGGACGGTTACCGCTGGAGCCGCTTGGCAGGCTCTGGAAACGACCAAGCTGACGTTCAACTACTACTATGTTGGAACGTATAATGCTGTAGCTTCAAACGGGTTTGTCAATGCAAACGGCCTATACGTGATCAACCAGACCAGCAACAGCCTCGGTCACGAATTTGACGTCTATCTGGACCAGAAAGTTGTTGACGGCCTTATGCTTCGCCTGGTCGGCGCATACATGATTGCAAATGACGCCTACACCATCTATGATGATGATCCCAATCCGTGGGAACTGGGTGCCCGCCTGCAATGGTCCTTCTAAGACTAGCGGCTGATACCAAAAGCTAGCAATTAGTAGCAAGTTTTGAGCCCGGATGATTCTCATCCGGGCTTTTTTTACCTCTGCAGAAAAGTCCAGCCCTTCGCGATCTGCCAAAATTTATCGATTAAGACCTTGGATTGTTATGCTCTTCCTAAATTAGCCTGATCAGGTTCATCACGCATCGCTCAGTCGGTTCGAGTCTCCGACTTGACCATTTTGACGTTAATATAACCTCGTTGCGAAAGATGCCAGTGGCTGGCAAGGAATCATTCTGGAGTGTCAGTAGTTGAGACTGAGTAGCCTCGATGGGAGGCAGGGTCAAGTCGAAGATTTGAAGCAACGCATGTTCACACGAATCATCGGCGATTTGAGTGTTTTTTATCCGCAGTCTCTTAGATTGAATTGTTCCCTCTGGCCGCGCCTTTTGGTTTTTTCCCATTCGATGTTATGCTTCGAAGTGGGTCGGTTTGCGACCTCTGGAACATGTTTTTTGTGCACTGGAGGTTCAAGTTGTATCTGAGACGGATGAGAATGAGAGGCGGTTTTCGTTATATTTTGCGAGAATCGAGGTGGGAGGAGGGCTGTTGGAGGCACCATGATTTGTTGGACCTCGGAAGTGATCCTGGAAGTTTCATTCATTATCCCGGCGGGAACGGTTTTTACTTTAGTGCTGACTTAGAGGAAGTTCTCCAGAAAGAAAGTGTCGAGTATTCTCCGGATGATCTGGAAGATGTCTTCATGCCGTTTCTGAAGCCCGAAATTCGCAGGCTTGTGGAAGGCTTCAGGCGAAAAAATAGCTCAGCGAACCGCTGGAGTAGGTTTTCAGCGTCGGAGCTTTTGGATCTGCAAAAAGAGCTGCATTCTTTTGATAAACGCCGCCTTCATTTTTTAAGATGCGGGCGGATTGACATAGGAGCATTGGATGGACGTCCGTGGAAATTTCTGAACGTTTTGCTCAACAAAAGTCGAGATGAGATAGAACACATCATCGGATCGATGGAACAGCAGCTACGCCCGCAAGAATTTAGGTCCTATTTATACACTGCTCTGCATCTGCAGTGTTATTTTGCAAACCGCATTATCAAAAATCATCCTGCAGCTCTGGATGCGGATAAAGTCGATGAGGTGTTTCTTTCCGAGCTATGCCGGCTCAACGATGATTCAAAGTTTTTTGTGGGAGTCGACCGAGCAAGCCGGCAGAGCCTCCACACGTACCTCGTGAAGTATGTCATCCTGTATTTCGACCATGATTTTGAGAGACCGAGCACTTGGGCTGATTATGCAAGAGAATTCGAATGGCGTCGTCAATTCCACCCGAGGGGTCGGCGGAAATCCTGGATGGCGAGGGACGAAGCCTGCAAGTGTTTAGGGATTTGTCCAAGTGAATTTGAGGAAATGAATCGCAATGAACTGACCCGATATTACCGACGTCAGGCCAAAAAGCTGCATCCGGACAGCGGTGGGGACCACGAAGAATTCATCCGCATGACTGATGCTTATGAAAGCTTGCTTCGAGTTAAGTAACTGAAATTTGGGAACTCGGTTCCGGGCAGAGATGAACCCCGCCCCGACAAAGGTGAAGGACTGCCGGCGATGTGTAATGACGCGTAGGGGCGGGGTTCATCCCCGCCCGCACTGGGCCCGCATAATCGAAATTAGCATGCAATGAACTTAAACTTATTGAGAAGGCTGGGAAAAAAGCTATTGAAGTTCTTTTTCGAGCAAATCTGTTACGATGGAGTAGGGGTCCGAGGTTTTTTCGACAATCTGATCGACCAAATCATCCAGGCTAACACCACGCGCTTCGATGCGATTCATTAAGGCTCTTAGAGCCTCTTCTCTCAGGATCTCAAGCAGTTGGGTTCTGGCCCGTTTAACCAAAACATCTCGAAGATGAGATTTGTCGCTGCCCAGCAGAAATTCACGGTGTTTCTGAATGGCCTCTCCCAGTTCTTCTATGCCGCGCGATTTGAGAGCTTCAGTTTGAATGATGGGAGGCTCCCACGCATCTTGGCCCTGGCGCCTCAAACCCAGTTCGATAAGGTTCCTCAACTCGCGAGCGGTTTTCCGGGAACCTTCCCGGTCGGCCTTATTGATCACAAAAACGTTGCCGATTTCCATGATGCCGGCTTTGATCGCCTGGATTTCATCACCCATGCCCGGAATGGTCACAAGAACAGTGGTATGGGCACTATTTGCAATCTCCACTTCATCCTGGCCGACACCAACGGTTTCAACGAGAATAATATCCTTGCCCATGGCGTCCAGCACATTGATCATATCGTTAGTCGATTTGGTCAAGCCTCCAAAATGCCCTCGGGTAGCAAGACTTCGTATAAAGACACCTGGGTCCAGGAAATGCCTCTGCATGCGGATGCGGTCGCCAAGGATCGCACCGCCGGTAAAAGGGCTGGTAGGATCAACGGCAAGTACGCCGACCGTTAGACCCTGTTTTCGATAGTGGATGGTCAATTGATCCACCACGGTGCTTTTGCCGACGCCAGGGGATCCGGTAAAGCCAATGATGAAGGCTTTCCCGGTATGCGGGTAAAGTTCTTTAAGAATCAGATGAATCGTTGGAACCTGATCATCGATGTCTCGAAGTACACGAGCTGTAGCTCGCACATCACCGGCAAGAATTTGATCCACAATGCCCATTGTCTAAACCTTTATACGTAGTGAGTCAGTTATTTTCAGTTAAGTTCAAATTTCGGTCAGCAACCAGTGCAGGCGGGGATAAACCCCATATGCATCAATAATGGGTTACCAGTTCATGGAATGGCTGGTGGCGCCGTGTAGTCTAGGGCCTTGTGCCCGTCCCATAAACGCCCAAAAGGGGCTAAGCTACACGATACTCTGCGTTAGCTTGCTGCTTAAGGCGATAAACCAAGGCACTTACTCTATTATCCACTCCTTGGTTGGATACGGCTTTAAATTTGGTCAGATGCGCACCCTGCTGCCAAAAGTCAGGCTACCAATGCTTCCCGCGGTTTTATGTTTTGTCCAACCCAGGCGCAAATTTCCTGAAGTTTGGTTCCGGGCTCGAAAACTTCTTTTATACCAGCCGCTTTTAATATTGGAATATCTTCGAGGGGGAAAATCCCACCGCCTATAACGGCAATATCCTCTGCGTTATTTTCCTTGAGAAGCTCAATGACCCTTGGGAAAGAATACGTGTGAGCCCCCGACAGGATGCTCAGACCGATCAGATCGACGTCTTCCTGAATGGCGGTACTAACGATCTGTTCCGGTGTCTGATGGCAACCGGTATATACAACTTCGAAGCCTGCATCGCGAAAAGCTCTTGCGATAACACGAGCGCCGCGATCGTGACCATCCAGGCCGGGTTTTGCAATCAATATCCGCAGATTCCTGCTCTTGTTCATGGAACCTTACCTCCTCATATCATTGTTGAACTTTATCTAACTGTAGAGGTCGCAGAGAAAAACTTCAAAAAATCTCCGCGATCTCTGCGTGCTCTGCGGTGAATCGTCACACCATCAAAAAGTGCCAGGATCCGTGTAAATGCCAAATACATCGCGGTAAAGATCGCAACACTCTTGTTCGGTTGCACCGGCCCGCACGGCATCAATCAGCGCAGGCATAACATTGTTTTCCCAACCCGCTGGACCTTCGCAGCGTTTGCGCAATTCATCCATCGCCTTTTGAAACTTCACTTTGTCACGCTTTTCTTTGAATTGCTGAGTGCGCTCGATCTGACGGCGTTCCAATTCAGGGTCGATTTTCAAAACAAACTCCAGCTCAGGCCTGGCTGACGGGTACTTGTTGACTCCAATGATTATTTTCTCGCCTTTTTCGACCTGCTGTTGGAAATGATAGGCTGCATCGGCGATCTCCATCTGGGGGTAGTCTTTCTCGATGGCAGCGACCATGCCACCCATTTCATCCAGCTTGCGAATGTAAGCGGTGGCTTCTTCTTCCATCTTGTCTGTGAGTGCTTCGACAAAGTAGGAGCCCGCCAGTGGGTCAATGACATTGGTAACTCCGACCTCTTCGGCCAAGATCTGTTGAGTTCTAAGAGCGATCAAGACGGCATGCTCACTGGGAATCATATAAACTTCATCGAGGGAATTGGTATGCAGGGATTGAGTGCCGCCAAAGATAGCCGCCAGGGCCTCTGTGGTCGTGCGAATGACATTGTTGTAAGGTTCCTGTGCTGTAAGCGAACAACCGGCCGTTTGTGTATGAAACCGCATCAACATCGAGCGAGGATTCTTAGCCTTGAAACGGTCTTTCATGATGCGAGCCCACATTCTGCGCCCAGCCCGCATTTTGGCTATTTCCTCGAAGAAATCGATATGCGAATTCCAGAAAAATGAAAGCCTTACCGCAAAATCGTCCACGTTGAGGCCTCGCTTAATGCACTCCTCAACGTAGGCTATACCGTCGTAAACCGTAAAGGCAAGCTCCTGAACCGCGGTGGAGCCTGCTTCGCGTATGTGATAGCCGCTGATGCTGATGGTATTCCAGCGCGGCACTTCTCTGGTGCCGAATTCAACCGTGTCGGTAACCAGGCGCAAACTGGGTTCAGGCGGGAGCATCAGAGTCTTTTGAGCGATAAACTCTTTGAAGCAGTCATTCTGAATGGTGCCGCCCAGTTTTTTTCGGTCATAGCCCTCGTTTTCTGCATTGGCGATGTACATTGCCCAGAGAATGGAGGCGGGCGGGTTGATGGTCATGGAGGTAGTTACATCTTCCAGGTTTATATTGGCAAACAGTCGCTGGATATCATCGATGGTGTCGATTGCCACTCCGCACTTGCCGCACTCGCCACGCGCCAAAGGCGATTCCGTATCATAGCCCATCAGGGTAGGGAAATCGAATGCGGTGCTCAGTCCCGTTTCACCGTGATTAATCAAATAATGAAAACGTTCGTTCGTATCTTCCGCCCCGCCGAGCCCGGCAAACATCCGCATGGTCCAGTGGCGCGCGCGGTACATGGTACTTTGAACCCCGCGCGTGAACGGATACATTCCCGGGAAACCAATTTCGTCCGAGTAGTCCTTCTCTTTAATATCAAGTGGTGTATACAGCTGTTTGACTTCCAGGTCCGAAACCGTGGAAAATCTATCAAGTCGTTCGGGAACTTTTTTTAAAGCTTTCTGATATTCAGCCAGCCACTCCTTGTGCTCTTTTTCCATTCTTTCCAGTGCGGATTCTGAAAACAATTTGTTTCCCATCTTTTGTACCTCCTGAGCTTCCAGCGAAATGCTTGCATCTATGGCGATTTCAGCACAGTACGCATTCAATAGTCATTGTATCGTTTATCCTGAGAGTGTCACTCCAGAAACAGTGGAGAGCAACGCTAGAATCAAGTAAATATTTCAAAGAACTGTGGTCTGATTCTTATTTAACAAATTAATAAATGTCTGCGGAATTTAAATTAGTATAATCAACCTGAAGGTTGGACCACACTTAAATCACAGAGTTGTCTATTGTCAAACAAATTTTTCTTGACCGAACCTGGATACATGCGATAGTAGATGACGGGCTTAATCGAACTGGATTTACACTGCGCGCTGAACTTTAGATTTTGTAACTGCCGCTGATGACACGGTATTTCCTGATCTAACTAGCTGGCCTACGATCATATCAAGTGTAATGTTACGAACGATAATTCGGAACGGAACCGTTGGGAAAATCCTGTCCCTTACGAGGAGAAATTCAAGATTAGGTGGTGCGGCTCATGTTTCACACTCTCCAATCTAAGTCATTTCCTCGAACCTGCCGATGGCAGACAACGGGACGGTCCGGTTAAACTAGTATCCATCCGGAAACTTCCTCCCTCGTGCGGGAGAGGGTGAAAAGTCTTGAACTTGCACCCCTTCACGTAGCCTTTCCACCTGCGAGAGGAGATGAACTTAAGGATGTCGGGGGGGTACCGACTTGCGAAGAGGGGGGTCGGGTTGGCAGCTCTTGTGTGAGGAGAAACCAAGCCGGCAGCGCAACATGCAGACTGGATCGTTATCCATGCCGGCATTTCTCTTGTTTCGCTTTAAACCTACCGTCTAGGATTTTGTTTAGATTCTTACAACTCCAGTCTGAGAGATTATCTCTCACAACACATAAGTATTGAACATTATTGATTGGATTGAACTAGGATGCAGGAGTCAGAATACAGAATGAAAAAAACACGGAGGCCTGGTTGCCGAATAGCTCTCATTGTTTCGAAAATGATGTGAGTCGTGCTTTTATTCTGACTCCTGGCTCCTGAATTCTGAATTCTGAATTCTGTAGATCAATAAATTTCAAATATTTTTGGCTAGTTTTTCATACATAATAAGTCGTAGATAGATTCATCATGGCGATGATGGAGAAGATAACCTAACTTCATGCAGTCTTTCTGGAAAGGAGGTGAGAGCCTTTTAATATCCGAGGTTTGCCCGGTTGGAGAGGCACGATGCAAAAGCGAATGAAATTCGGAGATGGATGGAGTAGCTCGCAAAAAAACACTAGTTTGCAACAAAGAGAGAGGAGAAGAGTATGGCAGGACAACTTCGACCTCGATGGGGACAACCCGTCACAGGTATTGTTTCCTTTATCGCATTTTTTCTGATTGCCTGGATTACCTGGTATATTTTCAGTGATCCCCGTGGGCCTGTGGGTGCATTTCCATATCCTTTTGTTATGTACCTGGCCATGATGATCCTGGTGGGACTTTGGCAGCACATGTTTTTGGGTGATTGGCCGTTTCAGGATATACCTCAACCCGGCCGAGGTATAATTGAAACTATCGTGAATCTAATTGTTGTCTGGTTTGTCATCCATGTGGTTTTCTACAGAATATTAGGGCTTGGTTTTAACTTCTTGAGTCAAAGCAACCTGAACGAACTGGCCGCAGCCGGCAAAGCGGTTCTGCCGCTTTCGGCCGATGCCATACAGAAGGTGATCACCGATTCATTAGCAGCCGGCAAGGCTATTTTGCCTGAAGCCAAGTCGCTTACCCTGGACGCCATGCAGGCGAAGCACTTTGCCGAGAGTGCCGTGGTCTGTTATGTCTTGATAGGATTTTTTAGCTATCCCTTTGTGACTATTCTTTTTGCTAAGTGGCCGATCCGTCCCAGCGACATGTCACAGCCGCAAGCCGGTTGGGCGGAAATTGGCTGGTGTACAATGCTCACTTTGTTCTTCTTCACCGTTCTGATCGTACCATTCTGGGGCCTCGTTTATACTAAGGTTCTCGGCAATTCATTCGGTATGAACATACCCTGGTGGGACGGCATCGCCGGCATCAATCATGTCCATTGGGTGTTCGGCTGGTGGGAGTGGATGATTATTGTGCTTTTCATGACTCCCAATGTGTGGCGCATGAAGCCGTGGTCGCTGATACCCGCACCCCAGCCATGGAAGGGGCTGATATCTTTTATTTTCAATGTGATCCTTGGCTACATTCTTGCCTGGATCTGCGTTAAAATTGCACCCGCCTGGCTGCCGACCGAGATGCTGCATGAGTTGGCGGAAGCAAAACCCAATGATGCCGAACTGCTCCGTTTCTTATGGTACCACGCCGCAGAAATTGCCGGCTTTACCCTTATTCCTTTTCTTATTTGGCACCATTATTTTGATGATATGTCCCCGGTTTCGGATCTTGATTCATGGGGAGGCTTCTGGTTCAGGACCATTGGAGTCCTGGTGCTGTGCGCCCTGAATTATATCTTCTTCTATTATGTTAATTTCGGACACTGGGGACTGGGCAATCATCATATGGCAGAGCTGATCCACAGATTCCCACATGGCGAATCCCTGATTTGGAACTTCTGGTGGATTATTCCGCTGCTTTGGAACGAATGGTTCTTCCACAAGTGGCCCTTCTATGTGCATGATCATCACTGATGAGTTGCTGTCGGTGGATGATTTTGTTGTTTGATCGTTGCTGAAATGCCTGGGAAGATGGCTCATGGGTTTTTCTACATGAGCCATCATCTTGTTTGATGGATTAGCAAGGTGAACTGAGAGAACGAGGAGAAATTAAATGGCAAGAGAGGAATACTTTAAATGGGCAGAGTCTCTGCTGGATCCGGCTAAGACTTTCGAAAAGCCGGAAGCCCTTGCTGATATTAAGATTGTCGAACTTTGTACGCTAATATTGGGCCCTTCGCTGCCCAGTTATTTGTCGGAGCTCGGTGCGACCGTCTTCAAAGTTGAGCTGCCTGGAGCTGGGGATACTATGCGGTCCTTGACTCCATTCGCTAAATTCTTTCGCGGCTGCGCGATGGGTTGGTTGAAGGAGGCGCGCAACAAATACCACTTGGCAATCGATGTGCGGGTCCAAGAAGGCAAGGAGCTGTTCCGTGATCTGGTTAAGATTTCAGATGTCGTTGTGGAGAATCTTCGCGCCGGCACTATGGACCGTTGGGGGATTGGCTACCGGCAGTTGAGTGAAATCAACCCGAGAATCATCTACATTGCACTTAATGGGTTCGGTCAGTGGGGGCCATATCTGGAGAGACCCTCCTATGACGCCATTGCCCAGTCCGAGTCGGGTATGGCTTGGATTACTGGATTTCCGGACAAATTACCGCTCAAATCAGGCATTTGGCTTGCCGATTATTTTGGCGGGTTGGTGGGCGCAGCGGGCGTATTGGGCGCGCTTGCTTTTAGGGATAGGACCGGGAAAGGCCAATTTATAGAATATTCACAGGCCGAAAATCTCATGCGAGTGCTTGATTGGACATGGCTTTATCAGCATTTTACCGGCAAGGGCAGGGAGCGTTACGGCAATCGCGACGTCGCCATTTGTCCATCCGATATCTTTCATGCAAAGGATCAGTTGGTCGCAATCGCGGCAGCGACCGACCAGCAATTCAAGGGCTTATGCGAGGCGATGGGCAAGGCTGATTTGGCGACTGATGAGCGTTTTGCAACTCAGCTGAGCCGGCTCAAGGAAGACCACGCTACAGCACTATTGGATATCGTCAGTAAGTGGGCAGCAGAAAAAGCTTATGAGGATATAGACCAGTTGGCCTGTAAATATGGCTTTGCAGCCAGCAATATCTGCAATGGCAAAGATCATTTTGAGGATGAACACCTGATTAAACGCAATTTCACCTACACGGTTCATGATCCGATCTATGGAGATGTTGTCGAAGAGGGAATTGTTCCTAAAATGTCGGAGACTCCCGGTCGCATAAAATGGGCCGGAAAACCTGTCGGCTTTGATAATGAGTACGTCCTAAAACGTTTCCTGGGCATGAAAACCGATACAATCAAAGGGCTCAAGGAGCGCAACATCATCGGCAAGTGGGTGGATCAGCCTCCTGGACGCAGACCCCCTGAAGGTTGGGACGGAAAACGTGGTACCATCATATTCTAAGGTTTGGAAGATTAAACAAAATGATTTTTGTTAAGGAGGATGATTCATGGCTCACCATGATAAGGATAAAGAAATGAGCTGGGGGGATTGGATACGCGCACTGGATGACCCGGCAATGGCTAGAACAAAACCGGAGGCTATGGAGCACATCAGTGTTCTAGACTGCAGCTATGCAAATATTGCCGGCTGCTTCGCGAGTTCCATCTTTGGCGAGTTCGGCGCCGAAGTCATTCGCATTGAGCCTCCTACTGGTGATCCGGCCCGAAATTTTTCGCCGTGGGGATATATGCACATGGATACCGGGCTTGGCTATCTCAATGAAGGTCGGAACAAATTTCACATTACCCTCGATCTTGAAAAAGCTGAAGGGCAAGAGATTTTCAAAAAACTGGCGAAACGTGCCGACGTTGTGATCGAAACCTCTCTGCCGGGAGTTATGGATGAGATGGGCATCGGTTATCGACAGTTGAGCGCTGAAAACCCAGGATTGATCTACTGTGCAATCTATACTTATGGTCAGTTCGGGCCGAAGGCCAATTGTGGTAAGGCTGATGTGGATGTGGCCGACCAAGCCTACTCCGGGATAACCTCAGTCACCGGCGAGCCACCGGAAGATCCAAACAATCCTAAACCCTCTGAAGTTCCCACCAAGCAAGGCAACTGGATGGGATGGTATGCTGGAGGTGCATGGGCAGCAGTGTCGTCCATGGCCGCCCTTCACTACAGAACCCTAACAGGGAAAGGTCAATTCATTGATGTCTCACCGGCTGAGGCGTTCGGTCGTTGTATAAATTACGGTTTGACCTATTATCAGGGTTTTGACAACACGATTCCGCGTGTCGGCAACTACGATGTGGGAGTTTTCCCCTACACTTATTTCGAGTGCAAAGATGGTTACGCCTTTCTGTCAGGATTTTCCGACATCAACTGGAAAGCTCTGACGACCATCATCAATCGACCTGATTTGAGAGACCAATTTCCTACCATTTTCGATCGACTCGATTTGGATAACATGAAAGTCATGTACAAGGAGATCGAAAAATGGACCTTGGCTCATAACTACGACGAAATCTACGATGCGGTCATGGATTATAACAAAAATATCGGAGAAGGCATCGTTGTTCCAGGGCGCATCTCCGCACCCATGGATACAATGAAGGCGGAAAACTGGTGGGTGAGGGAAGCCTTCGAAAAAATTAATGATCCTTACTATAAAGAGCTGATGATGGTCAATCAGGCTTGGAAGATGACGGAATCGCCCCCTCGAGTTAAGTGGATCTGTCGTCCCGTAGGTGCCGACAACGAGTATGTTTACAACTTGAAGTTGGGATGGGGAGAAAAACAGTTGAATGACTTGAAGGGAAAAGGAGTCATCTAATTCCAGCTCAAATTAACAAAAAAGGCCGCACTCTGCGGCCTTTTCAATTCCAAACCACCCTCAGGTTTATCGTGCAGCCACACTATATGCTTACAAATACCGCTCGATCCTATTCATTCTTGACATCAATGTTGAGCTTTTACTATATATTTTTTTGAATAAGCTTCTTAAAAGTCACACCAAAGTTTCTTCACCAAAGGATTGGGAAAAGCACCAGGCTTGTAGAGAGAATTGACAGGAACCTAATGTTCTGCTGTATTGGGCTCGGGTTTTAGCTCTCATGACTCCATACAATCTATCACTTAACCGCTAACTAAGGAGAGAGGACAGATCATGAAAAGATTCTTGTTTTTATTAGTAGGCATCTTGTTAATTGCAAATCCTTGTTGGGCTCGCACCATTGTTATTGCTACGGATGCGACCTGGCCTCCCATGGAATTTGTCAATGCGGACAAAGAGATAGTCGGCTTTGACATTGATTACATGAAAGCTGCGGCAAAGGAAGGCGGCTACGATGTGGAGTTCAAAAACGTGGCCTGGGATGGAATTTTTGGTGGTTTAGAGGCAGGCAAATACGATGCAATTTGTTCCTCGGTGACCATTACCGACGAGCGCAAGAAGAGCATGGATTTTTCCATCCCTTATTTTAAGGTGCGACAAGCTCTGGTGGTGCCAAAAACTTCAACGGCAAAGACTCTCGATGACTTGAAAGGCAAAACGGTCGGAGCACAGATTGGCACCACCGGGTACTTTGCAATCAAAAAGGTGAAAGGGATTGAAGCCAAATCCTATGATGAAATCGGATTGGCTATGGAGGACCTTTTCAATGGCCGGATTGACGGCGTCGTCTGCGACGACCCGGTTGCCGCTCAATATGCACTGCAAAGAGAAGATTATAAGGCTAAATTGAAGATTGCTGCGGTGCTGGATACCGGTGATGAATACTACGGTGTGGCAGTGAAAAAAGGCAACACGGAAGTCCTGGATTTGATCAACAAGGGAATCAAGGCCGTCGAAGAAAAGGGCATTGCTAAAGAATTGCGAGCCAAATGGATAGGCCAGTAGCCACAGCGTATAATGGATAGATCTCCCGTATACTGAGGCCGAGCGAGACAACCTCGGCCTCCCACTTTTTTATGTTCCGCTCAAAAATGGCTTGGGCTTGCTGACCTGAGTTTGCTCAAGAGCAACGATCGGCTGGTTTAAACGGAAAAGTTGCTAACTCGGGTCGCGCCATCTTTTTCATGGAGTACAGCCGCTTGCCGCTTCCTTGATCGCATCAAAGTCTAATGGTGCTCACACCGAAGCATGAAGATTTATGGAACAGGGGCGAGCTAAATTAACAGAGATTGCACCTTGAAGGTTTATAATATGATCATTCAGCCAAAGGTCTACAGATCATGAGCCAGGAAAAAACAATCATCGAAGTCGGTGATGGTGCCGCAATCCCCAGTAAAAAGGATAGAGGCCTTTTCTCGGCCTGGAGGATATCCTTCTTCGGTGCAATCATAATCCTCATTTATTTGGTTGTATTCAAGCCCAATCCGTATCTAAGAATTGTCAAATTTCTTCCGGACGGCATAATCGTTACTTTCCAGGTTACCTTTTTCTCAATCGGCTTAGCATTGATGATCGGTCTGATCACGGGCCTTGGTCGAATCTCCCGGAACAAGATAGCCAATGCCATTGCTTCAACCTACATTGAGGTAATCCGCGGGATTCCTCTTTTGGTGCAGCTTTTCTACATTTATTACGCTTTAGGGAGGTTTGTCAGAGTTCCGGACATGGTTGCGGCGGTCATCGCAATGTCTGTGTGCTACGGCGCTTATATGGGAGAAGTATTTCGTGCGGGTATCGAGTCCATTGACAAAGGCCAGACGGAAGCGGCCCGATCTCTCGGGTTCAATCGGACTCAGACTATGTTTTATGTCATCTTGCCCCAGGCCTGGCGCACCATCCTCCCACCGGTGGGCAATGAATTTATTGCTCTGCTGAAAGATACGTCGTTGGTTTCCATTCTGGCCGTCGCGGACCTGCTGAGACGCGGCAGGGAATTCGCCGCAGAGAGTTTTGCCTATTTTGAGACATACACAATTATTGCATTGATTTATCTTTTGATAACATTGCTTCTTTCCAAATTTGTCAGCATCATGGAAGATAGATTGAACTACTATGGCAAACAATGAACCGATTATCCGCATTGAAAACGTTACCAAACGCTTCGGCCATTTGAAAGCCGTAGATAATGTTTCGTTGGCTATCAGGACCGGTGAGAAAGTAGTGATCATCGGACCGAGCGGTTCCGGCAAAAGTACCCTGCTGAGGACCATAAACCGCCTGGAGGAGATCACCAGCGGCCGAATCGTAGTCGACGGCATGGACATTATGGACCGGACTACGGACATCAATAAGGTACGCATGGAAGTGGGAATGGTCTTTCAGAATTTCAATCTCTTTCCGCACAAAACTGCTCTCCAAAACCTTTCTATGGCGCCCATCAAGTTGAAAAAAATCTCACGGGAAGAGGCCGAGAGCAACGCACTGCGTCTATTGAAAAAAGTCAATATTGGAGAAAAGGCAGACGCTTACCCTGCCCAGCTTTCCGGCGGGCAGCAGCAGCGTGTTGCTATCGCGCGCGCCCTGGCGATGAATCCCAAGATAATGCTGTTCGACGAACCGACCTCTGCACTCGATCCGGAAATGATAGGTGAAGTGCTGGATGTCATGAAAAACCTGGCGCTGGAAGGCATGACGATGGTCGTTGTCACACACGAAATGGGATTCGCACGGGAGGTGGCAGATCGGGTAATCTTTATGGATCACGGTGCTGTTGTGGAACAGGGAACCCCGGAGCATTTCTTCAAAAATCCAACGCATGAGAGAACTAAACTTTTTTTAAGCCAGATTCTTTAGGGCTGTGGAAGTAAAATTTGGAAATACCAATTGAAGCAGCCTCGATGCTCAATCATGGATTCGATGCCTTTCAAATATATTGGTCTCCAAGTTCAGTAATTATCCTCTCAAGGTCGCCATCATGCGCTTGCCTCATCAAATCTCGACTTGCCTGCACCAAACGTTCTTTCAACGAAGCATTTTGCAGGTCAGCCAAAGATCGCACTGCTCCGCCTCTTCGCCCCAACCGAAAAAGTAATCTGTCTTCATCCGGAAGTGCCAGATAACGATCGATAACATCCAATATGGATTGTTTATCATCAGGAAATGTACCACCCACTTCCTCCAGCAAATTCATAATGTGGTCCGATGTGAGCGTGCTGTGAATCCCTTCGAGGTGCTCTATAAAAAGCCTGATTTCTGCAACGATTTCATCATCGTGTAAAGGGACGAACTCACCCTTTACTTTGTCCTGGTAGAGAGGGGCATTGGGTGGGATGCGAAGACTACGCAGCCTGATGAAATGAGGGTCGATTGCGTTCAAGACTTTGGCTGTCTCAACGGCATGTTCTCTGGACCAGGTTTTCCCGCCCAATCCGGGCATGATGTATTCTGAAAGACTCATCCCGGCTTCAACGACTTTTTGTCCTGCTGCAATGTGCTCCTTCGCTGTCACGCCTTTTTTTATGAATTGAAGTACCTGGTCTGAACCGCTCTCCAGGCCGATATGAATTCGATCGAGCCCGGCAGTCCGGATTTGCATTAGTTCATCGAGACTCTTGCGGGCAAGAGTGCTGCTGCGCGCATAGGATGTAATTCTTTTAACACCCGGGATTTTGTTTTTAAGATAGCTAAAGGCCTCAACCAGAGTACCTGTGGACAGCACCAGGCTGTTGGCGTCTTGAATGAAAACGGTTCCTTTGCCGTAATGGGACCACATAGCCACATGGCGAAAGCAGGCATCATAAGACGGATTTGTCAGCACGGAATTCAGAACTTGTTGGTTCACTCGACCACTGTATCCCATTGTCTCGGACACAGCCTGCGATTCTTGAATCATCTTCGCGACCATGTCTACATCTTGCTTAATCTCGGCGAGGGTTCTCCTGCTGAACTTTGTGCCTTTGTAGATTGGACAAAATGTACAGTTGTTCCAGGGACAATTGCGGGTAAATCGCAAAAGGAGGCTTCCTGCTTCGCTGGGTGGTCGGATCGGACCTTGCTCAAACATCATCTTCTTTTTCCTAGGTTACTCATTTTCTAACCATACATTCGTTTGTTTCCAACTATCGAGCATCATACCTAAAAATGATGACAGATTAAATTGCGGATCGCCAGAATTTTAAGTCGCTGTCGGTGTTTGTTGTCTTTGTCGCGAAAAATCGATATATTGCGCATCGTCACCGGAGCAAAAATTGCCTATTCTCATGACCAGGGAGTCGAATCGGTATGGAAGATAAGTTCACAGCGGTATACGTGATGGTTCGTCTGGACGAACTCAAGCCGGAAGATGGCAAGTCTTTCGAAGAACCGTTAGCCAGGCAGAAGAAAACATGCCTGCAGTACCTAGCAGAAAACAAAGACATTCAGCCCGAAGAGCGGGTGGAAGTCTACAAGAATCTAAGCCACATGCTGATGGACGTTGAGCGCCAGCGCATCAAGCGAGTGGTGGTTTACGATCTGGATCGTCTGGGCAGTAGTCAGGAAGAAAGGGATGGAATTCTGTTCGAACTGGATGCAGCCGGTGTAGAATTGTTGACCGTGACCAAGTAGCATCTCAGAAACCGCTAATTCGAGACTTTTGATCGCAGTGCAGTATTTTCCGCTGCGGATTTGCAGGGATGAAGCCCCGCACTACTTAGACTCTGAGATAATAACTTGGCAGTTCATCACCATGAGGCGCCATGGAAGGAAGTGAATGAAGGCTCTTTTTGAAGAAGATCAATCTCTTACTGGAATGTACTGGGTACAGGATGCGGGAGCGTGCTCCGGAGTTTATGCTCTGGAGGGGGGAGAACTCTGATCGATGCCGGCAATATGTACGGCCTCATCGATGAGCTCCAGGATTTGGGGCCGCTCGATCGGATCGAGCGTATTTTGCTTACTCACAGCCACTTCGACCATGTGGGCGGCGTTGAGGAAATTTATCAGGTGGCGAGTCCGGATATTTACGTGCATCCATTGGCCAGAGAATATCTGCGTCTGCACCGCGAACCGTTCCCCAGTTTTTTTGATGCCCTGGCTAAAGAAAATAAGATCAAACTCATATATGACGGCGACATAATTGAGGGTACCCCCTCCCTGAGAGCCATCCATACTCCCGGGCATACCGCAGGCGATCTTTGTTTTTATGATGAATCCTCCGGCGCTCTCTTTTCGGGGGATACCATATTACCTCAAAAAGAACACTTATCCGGAGTCCTTTCGAAACCCGATGAAGTTTGCGGCGGGCGTATGGAAGATAAACTGAATGGCTTGAGGAAACTGCTGAAGATTCCCGTACGCCATCTCTTCCCGGGACACGGCGCGCCCGTGTTTCATAAGGGGGGAGATCAGATAAAGATTTCTTTGTTTACACTCTATCAGAGTCTTCATGAAGGAGGCCCTGAAAAAGCCTGGATTGCCATGGGGCAAGACTTGCTGAATGCGGGATTGTTTGAAGATGCTCGCCAGTGCGTGGCTAAAGCCTCTCAGGCTATGCCGGAATCTGAAGAGGCTAAAGAACTTTACAAGCGGATCACCGCAGCAGAACAAAATCCTGAAAGTTGATCCGGCGTCGAGGTCTTGTGTGAATAAATCGCCCCAAAAATATGCTCTGGTGATCGCAGGAACTCAAAGTGGTTGCGGTAAAACCACACTTTCCCTGGCGCTGATGGCTGCCCTTAAGGCTCGAGGGCTGGAAGTGCAGCCTTTCAAAATAGGTCCCGACTTTATCGATTCGGGCCTGCATACTCAAATAAGCGGCCGAGAATCTCGCAACCTCGATGGTTGGATGCTCAGCCGCAATTATAATCTGAACCTCTTTCAAAACCTTCTGTGCGAGGCTGACGTTGCCATTGTCGAAGGGGTGATGGGGCTCTACGACGGCTACGATGGGATCGACGAATCAGGCAGCAGTGCTGAAATGGCAAAATGGCTCGATCTCCCGGTGGTGCTTGTTGTAGATGCGCGCAGTATGGCCCGGAGTGCGGCCGCTCTCGTGTACGGTTTTAAAAACTTCGACTCGAATCTCAGATTTGCCGGGGTCATTTTTAACCGAATTGCTGGAGAAGGACATCTATCTTACCTCAAACAGGCCATGTCGGCCAATTTGCCGGACATTGACGTATTGGGCGGAATCCCCAGGGAAGAAGCGATCGCTATTCCTGAGCGGCATTTGGGCTTGGTGACGGCAGATGAATTTAAACTAAATCGGGTACAGCAGGATAAGCTCGTAGGGCTCGTAGAGCGATACCTCGATATGGACCTTCTCCTGCCGAAGGTGCAATTTGTATCACCCTTATCGGCCGGTGAACGTGCGCTGTCCGAATTATCCTCTGCGCCTACTATAGCAGTTGCAAGAGACGCTGCATTTTGTTTCTACTATCCTGACAATTTTGAAATGCTCCGCCAGGCCGGTGCCAAAATCCACTACTTCTCGCCGCTCGCAGGTGAAACGCTTCCCCCTGAAACTGCCGGCCTTTACCTCGGCGGAGGGTACCCCGAGCTATTTGCGGGGCAACTTTCGAGTCAAAGCAGATTCTTCCAGGATATCCACTCGGCAGTGGAGAGAGGAATGCCTGTGTACGCAGAGTGTGGTGGCTTGATGACTTTGAGCAGGTTTATTGAAACTGGAGATGGAAAATCCTATGCCATGGCGGGCCTTCTTCCCTTCGGAACTCGCATGCTCGGCAGGCGGAAGGCGCTTGGCTACACGGAGGTTGAATTGTGCCGCTCATGTCTGCTCGGCGAGCCGGGATTGCGCATAAGAGGGCATGAGTTTCACTATTCGGAAATCGTGCAATTCGAGGAGGGTGAAGGACTAAATTACGCCTACGAACTCCATAAACGTAAACAAGGCGAGACCCGTCTTGAGGGATACATGCATCGGTCGGTGCTTGCCAGCTATATTCATCTCCATTGGGGGAGTGCCCCGCAAGCTGCTTCCAACTTTGTGAGACGCTGCGAGGAATATAAAGGACGGTCATAGATGAATCAAAGAACCAAGTCCCTGATGTTTTTGGGAACCGGTTCCGATGTTGGTAAAAGTGTTCTGACGGCGGCTTTTTGCAGAATTCTAAAAAGAGATGGCTATCGGGTAGCCCCTTTCAAAGCCCAAAACATGGCGCTCAACTCTTTTATCACTCGAGAAGGTGGTGAAATGGGCCGGGCGCAAGTGGTGCAAGCTGAGGCGGCCGGCATCGATCCGCACGTGGATATGAACCCTATCCTGTTAAAGCCCACTTCGCAAATGGGGTCGCAGGTGATTGTTCTGGGCAAAGCCGTCGGCAACTTTTCCGCCATGGATTACTACCAGTATAAGAAGAAGCTGCTGCCGATCGTGCGCGATTCGTACCAGCGACTGGCTCAAAACTATGATGTCATTGTTCTTGAAGGTGCGGGAAGCGCCGTCGAGTTGAACTTGAAAGAGCATGACCTGGTGAACATGGCGATGGCTGAAATGGCTGATGCCCGCTGCATTCTGGTCGGCGATATTGACAGAGGAGGCATTTTCGCGGCGCTGCTCGGCAGCTTCATGCTGCTTGATGCACGAGAACAGGCACGAATCCTGGGTTTCATGGTCAACAAGCTCAGAGGCGACCCGAAGCTGTTCTCGAACGGCACGGAGATCATCGAGTTGAGATCCGGGAGGCCTGTTTTAGGGGTGATTCCTCATTTCGATCATATTGCGGTTCCCGAAGAAGACAGCGTGGCGCTGGGTCGAAGGATGCGGCAGAATCTTCGGTCGACCGAACGCGACAAACCGGCAATCGGGATAGTTCGTTTGCCTTTTATCTCCAATTACACGGATTTCGACTGCTTCGAGCAGGAACCGGAAGTTGACCTGAGCTATTTCGATAAGCCGCGTCGCGTCTTCGAATTTGATGCGGTAATTCTGCCAGGCAGCAAGAACACATTGGAGGATCTCGATTTCCTGCGACGCAGCGGGCTGGCTGATGCAATTGTCGCTTTCTACAAATCTGGTGGAACCGTGATCGGAATTTGCGGCGGCTACCAGATGCTCGGTCTTGCGGTAAGGGACCCCTTCGGCGTTGAAAGCAAGCTACGGGAAGTGCCGGGTCTTGGCCTTCTGGAAATGGAGACCGAGATGTTTTCAGACAAAGTCACCTCCCAGGTAGAGGCTTCTCTCTTGAAGCAGTCCGAATCCTTTTTTACCGCTCGTGCTGAACATCAGTCTGTTGTTGCTATGGAACTCCATATTGCGGATGAAAATGAAGGACGAAGCCTGTGCGGTTATGAAATCCACATGGGTCAAAGCATTGCTAAAGGGTCCTGCCGGCCGCTCTTTCAAATCAAGCGGCGAGAAGGTCAAACGGTGCAGGTGACGGACGGGTTGATCGGAATGGATGGTAGGGTATGGGGGACATACATCCACGGCATTTTCGACAATGATGGGTTCCGTAAGAATTTCCTGGAGGGGCTGCTCATCCGATCGGGCAAAAGTGGTGTCTCATTTTCGGGGGGATTCGCCTACCAGCACTGGAAAGATCAACAGTACGACCTGCTGGCGGACCATGTTCGAACTCATACAGATGTTTCACGCATTTATAAGGCATTGAGACTGTAGCGGTTTTTTTTACTTTGCGAATGCAACTAGTACAGCTGGGCGAAAATGTGTCCCCGGTTAGAGTTCCCCCCTTTCGTAAAGGGGGGGCAGGGGGGATTCTTACAAGCGAGTTACCATCAAAATCCCCCTTTGTAAAAGGGGGACTTTCTATCGCCCCATAACTGGTTAGAAACTTGCGCCCACCTGTACTAGGTGTAATTAGCTTCGCGGTTCGGCAAGGTGCTGGCTGCCGGGTGGCAGTATCGGTTCCAAACCAGCAATTGACTTTCGCCGAGGTACATTGGGAGCCTTTCCGAGAGTTGTCATTTCGAGCCGAAGGCGAGAAATCATACTTCAACAAGTAGTTGATTTAATATATTTCTCGCTCCGTTCGAAATGACAGAGAGGGTATTTTCGGACGGCTTCCTGGCAGTCTGTTCATTCTGGGGGTCTGTTAAACATTGTTTCTACTTCCGTGGCATTTGGCCTCAGCTTTCCTGCTCGATCTTGTGCTTGGCGATCCGCCAAAGATGCCTCACCCCGTCAGGTGGATAGGTCGACTGATTTCCTGGACCGAGAGTATCTTCCTGGATGGTAAAGCCTCTAAAAACCAGCAGCGTCTGGGGGGATTTGTTTTTTGGATCGCTGTTATGGTGGGAGTCATAAGTGCGACCCTGTTCATTACCGGGCTCGCATCCCATATCTCTTCATTGCTGGCGGATTTGGTCATAATCTGGTTGGCCTATTCCACCTTGGCCGTCCGCAGTTTGCATCGTGAATCGCAGTGCGTCATGAATGCTCTCAATAAGGGCATGCTGGATCTAGCGAGACAGCGCTTAGCTCGCATTGTAAGCCGGGACACGGAGCAACTGGACGAAAAGGAAATCATTCGAGCCGTAATTGAAACGGTGGCTGAAAACATATCCGACGGGATAGTGGCCCCCCTTGTCTATTTATCATTGGGTGGCCTGTTGGGCGGCATAATCTACAAAGCAGTCAATACCATGGATTCCATGGTCGGGTATTTGAATGATCGCTACAGGTATTTTGGATGGTTTGCCGCCAAGGCGGACGATGTGGTCAACTGGGTGCCGGCGAGGCTGACCGGAGTCCTCCTGGTAATTGCGGCAAGACTCTTGAAATTGGACTGGAGACGCGCATGGTATGTCATGCGGCGGGATGCTCGCAAGATGCAAAGCCCTAATGCAGGATACCCGGAATCTTCGGCGGCGGGAGCCTTGGGCATACAATTGGGCGGAACCAACTGGTATTTTGGACACCCTGTGACCAAACCCATTCTCGGAAACCCGGGCACGGAGTTGACCTATGCAACATACAAGTCAATGATTCGACTGTTGTACCTATGTTCAGTGCTGGTTTTTTTGGTGGCTTTCGGAATCAGATATTTGCTTTGCAGAAGCTGAATTGGCAGCTGCGGATTTGACCTGGTTGGTCGGCTTTCGATATTGTTAGAGGGAGATTTTACATGTCTATTGTTCATGGCGGCAATGTATACGAAGTTGCCGAGCACATGGGAATATCACCTGATTCTATTTTAGATTTCAGCGCCAGCATAAACCCGCAAGGGCCGCCGATTGGTCTTTTGGACGCGTTCAATAAGTACTATCATCGTCTGCAGCATTATCCGGACATCCACAGCCGTTCTCTAGTCGATGCTATCGCCCATTTTCATGAAGTGCCGTCAGAACGGATTGTGGTCGGCAATGGTTCAACCGAGTTGATTTATGTTTTGCCAAGAGCACTTGGTTTGCGTACAGCACTGATTGTACTTCCTACTTTCAGTGAATACGGAAGGGCCTTTGCTTTTCAGCGGATAGATCTCACCAAGCTCATTACAACAGGGGAGACCCATTTTCAGCCCACCGTAGAACAACTTGAATCCGCTTTTGAAGAGATTCAGCCGGAGGCAATCCTTGTCACTCACCCGGGAAGCCCGGCCGGATCCGTGCTTCCCCCGTCGGTGCGCGAGTGGCTGGCGGCCAAGAGTGCTCAGAGTGATACCTACTGCCTGGTTGATGAAGTTTTTGTCGATTTTTGTGAAGAAAAATCCTTAAAAGGGTTTCTAAATGACTCAAGTAACTTGGTCATTATTCGGTCGATGACCAAATTTTACGGTATACCTGGGCTCAGGCTCGGCTACCTTTTGACTTCAGAAACCCTGGCGGAAAGAATTCGTGCGCACCTTCCGCCATGGTCTGTCAACACCCTTGCTCAAATTGCGGGTGAATACTGTTTGGAACAAAAGCAATACCGGGCTAGATCTCTATCTTTTATGGAACAGGAACGTGCCCGGATGTTGACCCGTCTCGATGGCTTGAAGGGATGCCGGGTTTTTCCGGGCAGAGCCAATTATATATTGATCGAGCTTGATTCGGACCTGCCAGATGCCTCAAAGCTGCAGCAGGATCTCCTCTCTTCGGACCGGATTCTAATAAGGGACTGTAGTTCTTTCGAGGGCTTGAGTGCCCGCTACGTCCGTTTTGCAATCCGCCTGCCTGAACAAAACAATAGACTCCTCGATGCTTTTTCGCGCTGGCTTGCAGTGCACGTTCGATGAGCAAATCCACCCTAATCGGGCATATATTTCAAACCTTAATTTATCGATTCAACCGAATGAGGAGGTATTCTTTGAGTATCCGCTCCAACTCAGATTCCTCGTCGTCACGCTAACAGCGTGACTACTGGGAGGCTGTCCGAGAACTGTCATTTCGAGCCGAAGGCGAGAAATCTTACTTCCGCAAGTAGTTGATTCAACATATTTATCTCTCCGCTGCACTCCGTTCGAAATGACAAAAGAGGTGTTTTCGGACACGTTCCTCGGGATGACAGTGCCGAACTAGTGGCAAATTTAAGGTCAAAGTTGGAATACTTGATTTTAGCATAGAGGTACAATGCGGCAGCCGGTCGCAACCGCAGCAATGAGATGTTCTATTTTGTCCGAGTCCGCTATTCGGGGTTTGAATTGAAACCGTTCAGTTTGTTCTGGTGTAATCGTTCAGATTCCAATCATATTGGTAGCTTATTCTCCCATTGAAGTTCTTCAGCTGTTTCGCTAAGGAGGGGGCAGCGTATTTCATTAAGTGCTGGATTACTCCCTGCTCGGAGCCTCCAAAATCGGCCTGAAACCAGTTGTATATAGAAGAGAGGGTAAGCTTGTTGCCTTGCATTCTGGCGCCTCTCGGACTGTTCACATACTCGCGGGCTCCTTTTTCAAGGAGCTTATCAGTATTATCTGCTGTGAAAGGTTCCGGCTGCAAATTCGGACATCCTATGCTGGCGCAATTCACACCGTAGTGAACGCGATTGTCCTTCCATATGGGGCGAAGAATCCGATGCTCGATATCATCGAGGCTGACCTGTTCTCCTTCGATGGTCAGCAATTTGGCACCCCACGGGCCGATACTGAACCAACCCGGGGAGATATCTATATTACGTATACTTTTGACCGGATAGTGATCCAAGATAACTTTTACGGTAAGAGCGTTGTACAGGTTGATCCAAAAAGCTTTTTGTTCTGCACGGTTTAACTTTGGAACCTCAGCTTCTTGAAGTTTTTTCAGATAATCCTCAAGCAGTTTTTTGTCCTGTGGGCTGACGTCTGCATATCGCATCAAGTTCACCCCGGATGGATCATCCGTAACCAGATATTTGCCGAGAAATCGACCCCAAGCACTATGGTCAATTCGTATGTCGCTTGCTGGATCGTAGGC
This sequence comes from uncultured delta proteobacterium, assembly GCA_963781715.1. GTDB lineage: Bacteria > Desulfobacterota > Syntrophobacteria > Syntrophobacterales > Syntrophobacteraceae > Desulfoferrobacter. The sequence continues at coordinate 147,222 of CAWAGW010000009.1, read as the reverse complement.
CTCCCATCTGGCCCAGAGTTCGGGTTTGGGTGCTGCTGGAGTGGGAGTGGGCAACGTTGCTTTTAGAAGCACTATTAGCAACGATATTTTAACGGTTTTGCCAAACATCGATCCTCATCCTATGCATAAGTTATTATTTTATATTAATTAATTATTTGTTATGAAGCCGGACTGCGTTTCATTCAGAAATAAAAAGCCTGTTCCAAACCCGGTTCAGGTCTCAACAAGTGAGGACTTTACCAGCCTTGGTCGGATTAAATGAAAGATCTTGCGCCAACGGCTATAAATTAAACAGAAACCGTAAATAGTCCATCCTTGCTTATTGCTCATTGCAAAAAGTGGCTGTTGGGAAAAATGTTACATTCCAAAGCGTTTTGATAGCTGGTCCATAAACACCGGCGAATGCCTTGCAACAACCGCCCATAGATCTTACCTTTGATCCTAAGGATAATCCCGGCTACGGTCCGGGAGACTACTTCTTAAAGGCCACAAATTGTGTTTGGAATGTTCGAAACACATTTTGCGATAGGATACTGGCTGTTTTTAGACTGATTTCAAGCCGATATGATCTTAGTCGGTGCTACGAACCAAAGTATGGTGTGTCTGAAAGAATATGCACGGATTAGACTCGCCAGGCTCCTTTCAGCGATGACGGTATTCATTCAGGCGATTAGATACGCCTGATCGTTGTATCACCTCTCCTAAATCGTAAGACCCTTGAGCCATTGGGGTGGATAAATGAAAAGAAAAATCTATTTCATCTTTGTCGGATTGGCGTCACTGTGCGCCGCGACCTTCCTGGGAGGTTGCAGTGATATAGTCCTGTTTTATCCCAAGGGACCCATCGGCGATGGCAATCGGTTTGTCATTATTGCGGCAATCCTGCTCATGCTGATCGTCGTTGTTCCCGTCTTCATCATGGCCTTCTGGTTTCCCCTGAAGTACAGGGCTTCCAATGCCAAGGCGATCTATATGCCAAAATGGAGCTACTCCGGCAAGATCGATTTCTTTATGTGGGCAGTTCCCATTGCCATCGTGATGGTCCTCGCATATCTGGCTTGGACCCGGACCCACCAACTGGACCCCTATAAGCCCATCCCTTCGCAGGCAAAGGCGGTGAACGTCGAAGTCGTTGCCCTGGATTGGAAATATCTCTTTGTCTATACGGATCACAACATAGCCGCTGTCAATCAACTTGTATTCCCCACCAATGTTCCGCTCAGCTTCAGGCTCACGTCGGATACGGTAATGACCTCATTTTTCATCCCGCAATTGGGCAGCCAGATTTACGCCATGGCAGGAAGGCAGACACGGTTGCACCTGCTGGCCGACGAACCGGGCACCTACGCCGGCCACAATCAGCAGTTTAGCGGGAACGGTTATGCCGACATGCATTTCAAGGCAATTGCCACTTCCCCGGAGGAATTCCAGGCGTGGGTGCAAAAAGCCAAGCAATCACCGGAAAAACTCGATTCGGACCAATATGAAAAGCTTGCAAAGCCGAGCGCCGGCTATCCCGTGACTTACTTTTCTTCGGTAGAACCCGATCTGTTCGACCACATCATACGCAAATACAATCCGGGCTGGGGTAAGAGTCCCGGTCAGTCAGATAAGAAGGCCGTTTCTGCTCACCTTGAAACCGGAGTTTCGGATGGACTTTAATGTGTTGGGAAAGTTAAGCCTTTCAGCAATACCTTACGACAAGCCGATCGTTATTACTGCCGTGAGCGGAGCCACTCTGCTGGCATTGGTGATCCTGGGTCTGATTACTTACTACAGAAAGTGGACCTATCTTTATAAGGAGTGGCTGACCAGTCTGGACCATAAACGGATCGGTATCATGTATATTATCCTGGCACTGGTTATGCTGCTGCGCGGGTTCTCCGATGCCATCCTGATGCGTTCTCAGCAGTCCCTTGCCGTGGACACCATGCCCGGGATTCTGGGCGCCGCGCACGGTTATCTGCCTCCCGGGCACTTCGACCAGATATTCAGCGCTCATGGCACTATTATGATTATATTCATGGCCATGCCGTTTCTGGTCGGCTTGATGAATATCGCCATGCCGCAGCAGATTGGTGCGCGCGACGTAGCATTTCCTTTCATGAATGCGGTCAGCCTCTGGATGACCACCGCCGCCGCCCTATTGGTGATGATATCGCTGGGTGTGGGCGAGTTTTCCAAGGCCGGTTGGTCCGGTTATGCTCCCCTTTCCGAAAAACAATTCAGCCCCGGGACAGGGGTGGACTATTGGATCTGGGCTTTTCAGATCGCCGGAGCCGCTTCGCTGATGACCGGCATCAACTTTCTGACCACGATCATTAAGATGCGCGCTCCCGGAATGAAATTCATGCGGATGCCGCTGTTTGTCTGGACCACCTTGTTCACCAACGTGCTCATGATTTGGGCGTTCCCGGTCATCACAGTCGCGACTGGTCTGCTCGCGCTTGATCGCTACCTGGGCATGCACTTCTTCACCAATTCCATGGGTGGCGATATGATTATGTATGTCAACCTGTTCTGGATCTGGGGGCATCCTGAAGTCTATATTTTGATCCTGCCGGCTTTTGGAATCTACTCGGAGGTCGTCGCCACTTTTTCCGGAAAACGGTTGTTCGGCTATACATCACTGGTCCTTGCCACAGCTGTGATTATGATTCTGTCCTTCTCCGTCTGGCTGCATCATTTCTTCACCATGGGTGCCAGCCCGAGTGTCAATCTCTTTTTCAGCATTGCGACCATGTTGATCGCCATTCCTACCGGGGTGAAGATCTTCAACTGGCTTTTTACTATGTACCGCGGCCGCATAAGATTCACCACACCGATGTACTGGACTTTGGGATTTATCACGGCCTTCTCCATCGGCGGTGCTACGGGGGTGCTACTCTCCCTGCCCCCGGCTGACTTCGTGCTCCACAATAGCCTGTTTCTTATCGCCCACTTCCACAACGTGCTGATCCCCGGCGCGCTGTTCGGCTTTTTCGCCGGCTATTACTACTGGTTCCCAAAAGCAACCGGCTTTCGTTTGAAGGAGAGTTGGGGCAAGCTCGCCTTCTGGTGCTGGATGATTGGTTTCTACCTTGCCTTCATTCCCCTGTATGTGCTTGGCTTCATGGGCATGCCACGCCGCATGGAGCACTACGCCAACCCGGACTGGCAGCCCTACCTGATCATCGCCGCCGGAGGCACCGCCGTGATTCTACTCGGAATCATCCTGCAGGGGGTTCAGTTAGTGGTGAGCATTAAAGAACGCGATAGCCTGCGCGACTTGACCGGCGACCCTTGGGACGGCCGCACTCTGGAGTGGGCGACAGCATCTCCGCCGGCTGAATATAACTTCGCGAAAATCCCTGTCGTGCATGCCATCGACGCGTTCACGGATATGAAGGAAAAAGGCACCGCCTATCAGCGGCCGGATCGATACGAAGACATTGAGATGCCGAAGAATGCCCCCCATGGGTTTATCATCGGTCTTCTGTCCTTTGTGTTAGGATTTGCTTTGGTCTGGTACATCTGGTGGTTGGCCATCCTCAGCTTCCTGAGCGTGATCGCCACGGTGATCGCCCGTTCCCTCGATGACGACACGCATCACATCATATCCGCCGAGGAAGTGGAGCGGATCGAAAATGAGCGCTACGAACAGTTGGCATCCGCCGCACAGAGGCGCCCGGCGGGCGAAGAACCCTTTCCAGGACTGGTGCCGGAGGTATAAAAGATGACCACAGAAGTTTCCGCCATCGACTCCGTTCCTACCGAAGAATTCGAACACCACGATGCCGTGGAAATCCAGATATTCGGTTTCTGGATTTATCTCATGAGCGACCTCATTTTGTTTTCGGCGCTCTTCGCAACCTTTGCAGTCGTGCGCAACAACTATGCCGGAGGCCCCACGCCGAAGGAACTGTTCGATCTGCGCTACCTGTTCGGTGAAACCATGTTTCTACTCTTCAGCAGCGCAGCCTGCGGCTTTACCATGCTGGCCGTGCATGGTGACAGGAAGAAACTGGCCCTGGTGTGGCTCGCCATTACGTTTCTGCTGGGGCTTGGGTTTGTCTTGATGGAGATCAATGAGTTCCACGGTATGGTCCTCGAGGGCAGTGGACCACAACGTAGCGCCTTCCTTTCAGCCTTTTTCACCCTGGTGGGCACGCACGGCACCCACGTGACCTTCGGCCTGATTTGGATGGCGGTCATGATCGGTCAGGTCATTTTTAAAGGACTGACCACGCCCGTCCGATCTCGCTTAATGCGCCTGAGTATGTTCTGGCACTTTCTGGATGTCGTATGGATCGGCATATTCACCATTGTCTACATGATGGGGGTCATATAAATGAATCAGGCAAGAATCGAGTCCGCGGGTGCGAGCACGGGAAGTCTCAAGTCTTACCTTACCGGATTTATTCTCGCGATTGTTTTAACCCTTATTCCGTTTGCATTGGTGATGGGCGGCGTGGTATCGCCCGCAGCTACACTGGCCGGTATTTTCAGCGCTGCAATTGTGCAGATTCTGGTGCATCTGCACTACTTTCTGCACCTGGACACCTCCTCGGCGGCCCGCTGGAACTTGATGGCTGCACTGTTTACTTTGCTGATCTTGGCCCTCTTTGTAGGAGGGACCCTCTGGATCATGTACAACCTGCAATTTCGGATGGGGTGAGAATGCCCGAGGCGATCAAGGTGATAAAAAACTATTTGCTCGTTGCCAAGCCGGGGATCATAATCGGCAACCTGATCTGCGCAGCAGCAGGCTTCTTCCTTGCCTCCAGGGGGCGCGTTGATCTCACCCTTCTACTTTCGTCCGTGCTCGGTATATCCCTTGTGGTCGCTTCGGGTTGCGTCTTCAACAACTGTATTGATAGAAACATGGACCGGAAAATGACACGCACACGCAACCGAGTCCTGGCTAAAGGTCTCATGTCACTAAAGGCCGCCGTCTGTTACGCATTTTTGCTGTGCATGGCCGGTATGGCGCTGCTCTGGGCGACAACGAACCTGCTCTCCTTTGCCATCACACTGACCGGTTTTGCGATCTATGTGGGCGTGTACAGCCTCTATCTGAAACGCAAATCCGTATACGGTGCGTTGGTTGGCAGCCTGGCGGGGGCCGCACCCCCCCTCGCGGGATATTGCGCCGTTAGTAACCGCTTCGACCTGGGAGCGATGATATTACTGTCGATCTTCAGCCTATGGCAGATGCCCCACTGCTACGCCATCTCCATCTTTCGATTCGATGACTACGCTGCCGCGGAAATCCCGGTTCTGCCGGTTGAGCGGGGACTGCCCGCTGCAAAAAAACATATCGCCGGCTACCTGTTGGCTTTTGTAGCAGCCACGCTGACGCTGACCTTCGGCGGCTACACCGGCTATCGTTATTTCGCGGTGGCGGCGGTGTTGGGTCTCTTGTGGCTGTACATGGTCTGGACAGGCTACAGGACATCCGATGAGCGGCTCTGGGCCAAAAAGATTTTTGTCTTCTCCATTCTGAGCATATTTGCCCTCAGTATCATGATGTCCATCGACTTCACGGTGCCCGCCACCTCGGACATGCTCTTGACCTATGCTCCGTAGTGCAGCCGCCAATATAGTCCTCCATTTAAAGACACTTCATTTCTGAATTAATAGCTTAGCCGGGTTCGATCCCGCTCGGCCCGGCCATCCCCGTTTTTAGCTTTGGCAATGTTTATCCCGACATTAAGGGATTCATTTGCGGCATCTTGCAGTTAGGCGTACGGACCTAATTAGAAGTCCGTCATAAGTGCAATTGTTGTCTCGGATTTCATGTGCATGCTTGGTTCCCTGAAGGGTAGGATCGGCCGCCGAGTTTACGAGGTCGGCTGAAGCGGCATGTTTGCCGGAAAATCCTCTTTTGAATCCATCCAATCAGGTAGAGGGGAATTCGTTGCTTCAGCATAGAGTGTTTCAGGTGCAATATCTACTGCATCTTCCCATGTAAGCACTCCAAGTTCCTCATTGATTTTGAAGTTTTTGAAAAATTCTATATCCTTGAATCTTTCGAATACACTACCTCTAGAGAGATATTTTGAAAAATCTACGACTCCTGTGGCACCATCCTCGAATGTCACTTCAATTTTATATCCGCCCTTATAATTTGCGGATATTACATCTTTAAGCATGACTTCACCTCCCTTATTTCAACGGTTCAATTTTATTAGGAGTTTGATTGTTTTTCGGTAATTCCCAGTTATTGAAAAGTTCGTCCTTATGCTGCGCAGCCCATTCAATCACCAGCCCCAACGCACGTGGAGAAATATGGCCTTCCATAATCCGGAGTGATTCTATTTCTATCGCTACTTTCTCCCCGCCATATCGAGCATGAAAATGGGGCGGATTGTGATCATCGAAGAACATGGCAACAAAATTATACCATAAAACCGACTGATCTCAGGCATGCTCGGCTCCAGTGACTCCATTGAAATTGGTAATAATCATATATTATAAGTACGGGGAATAAGAGTTTCAGCGGCGGCGGCAAAGGAGTCTGAACTCGAATGGCTGTCCTGCATACCGCCGTCCGCTGCAAACAAACGTTGGGCGGCGATGTGAAAAGTAAAAAAGCTTGGCTATGGTACTATATGGTGGTACCATACAGTTTATGAAAGTAAAACACAAGCGCACTCTTGAGTTGATCTTTGCTCGTCCTATTTCCGGTAACATCCGCTGGGACGACATCGTATCACTTTTCCGCGAGTTGGGGGCAGAGATCAAGGAACGAGAGGGCTCGCGTGTAGAAGTGTTTTTGTTCGGACAGGTTCGGGTATACCATAGACCCCATCCAAGGCCGGATACCGATAAGGGAGCTGTGGCCAGTATCCGTAAGTGGTTGGAACAACATGGAGTAAGGCCATGAAAAACATAATGGAAATTGATGGGCATAAAGCTGTTATTACCTTCGACCCCGATCTTCGTAGGTTCCGCGGGGAATTTCTGGGGCTTTCCGGTGGCGCAGACTTTTATGCCGCCGATGTTGAAGGCTTGCTGCGGGAAGGAAGGACTTCTCTCAAGGTCTACCTGCAAGCCTGTGAGGAACGAGGGATCAGTCCTTACAAGCGCTTCTCCGGGAGATTTAATGTCAGAATTTCCCCTGACTTGCATGCCGATATTGTGTCTGCTGCCGAGGCATCCGGCATGAGCCTGAATCAGTGGGTGGAGAAAGCGCTTTCTGAATGTGCTCATGGCTGAGTTCTCGTATTTTCTTGTCATTGTTTTGATGAGGGATTCCTTGATAGCTGCCGATTTCTGACAACTTTACGCCGCCCAGCATAAGCTTCACCGGTCCCGCGCGATCCGGTGGAAGCCGAAGTTAGGAAAAATGTCTCATGTCAAGGGCTGACCCCACTTGCATGCGCAGTGGCCATGCGCTTGCGGTTGAGCTTTTCACCGGGTACCAGACGCGCTCCGTGGGAATCCTTTTGCTTTTCCGCAGCCTTGCGTGTAGCGGGCCGAAGGTCTTCTTCACGCATCACGATCCCCTTGCCATCCACGGTGATGACCAACAGATCCGATGTGTTCTCCGGCTCTCCCGGAAGGTTGTAAAAGGCATCGAAATCTTGCGACATTTTGACCGACTGCTCAATGAACTGGCGTTTGGGAACCTTCCCCCCCTGTCGTCCTGCGGATGCTCTCTACACCCTCGTCAAAGGAAGAGTCAGCTACTTCTTGAACCACCAGGCGACACAGCTCCGAAGAGTACTTGTCTTCTGGAAGATTGAGCTCCGCGTCCAACGCAAACAAACTCTTAACTCCTTTGGCGCCGTAGCCTTTCCTTCTGACGACTACCTGTCCAAACTCAGTCATGAGGTTTCTCTCACAGTTTTCACGATGGTGGGTGCGCGCGACCCCGTCGGCCCCCTGAACCGATTCCATCCGTTGCTCACGCTTGCACCGTACATCAAGATGGCCTTGAAGCAGGAGCCGCATCAGCTCCGTTCCCTGCTTCTTAATCAGAGCCTCCACCTGATCATGTTCCATGTGAGCCGCTGCATCGCTGTGGAGCTGATAGATCGTTGTCTCCAACTGCGCACGGGCCAAACGAAATGCTTCCTCGACCATCTCGATATCGCATGCTTGCTTCATATACGGATCTCCTTGGGATGTAGGTTGGCAACCTACCATGTCTCAAGGGAGAGCAGGTGTCCAGTCTCTTGACTTTATTGAGAAAAAATAATATGGAACGACTCCTTTGGCGTTTCGTTTTAAAAGATCTCCACCCATTTCCTTTAGGCTCTCTGGAAGTGAGTTCCTGCCGCGATTCTGTGATCGTATGAAGGAAATAGGGGACGGGTATTGGTTTATTGAGATAAATCAGCCGCCAGCTTGAGCCCCTTTCCTTTACGATCTTTTCGCCTCGCTTCAAAACTCAGACAAGCCGCGTGACGAAGGAATCCCGATCCGCGTTGTCCCGAAAGGTCAGGTGCCGCTCAATTCCTCGCGCGATAATGTGGTGAAGCGCTCCCGGCCCGTCAATCCTCGCTTTCTTGGCATACCAGCGTGACTATCCGTATCATCCGCTCATGTCAATCAATAAATGAATACCCGTCCCCTATTTCCCAGTTCTTTCTGTTATGCAAAGCTTTGCATAACAGAAAGAACTGGTTATTTGCGGGCCATCCCAATGGAGCACATGCCAGCGCTACCCTTTTTAGCCTCATCGAAACGGCCAAAGCCTGCAGCCTGGAACCATATGCATACCTGCGCTTTCTGTTCGAAAAGATTCCGCATGCCCGAAGCATAGAGGACTATGAGGCTTTGCTCCCCCAGAGGCTCACTCCACAACAATTGATGATCTCTACGCCTCAAGTGTAGTTGCCCAAACGCTTACTGACATAGAATCGATTTGTAACGGTTCTGGAACAGGTGACCGTGTCTCTGATGACGTCGGTTATACCGGATGGCGTGGCCTGTCAGTAGCCGCCGCATCACCGTAGCAATTGAAACCACGCCGGTTCTCAACAAGAGATGAAAATGATTGGACATCAATGACCAAGCAAAACACTCCGTCTCCGTTTGTTCCAGGATCAAACCCAGGTTCTTTAGAAACTCATAGCGGTCTTGGGCATCCTCGAATATTTTACGGCGCTCAATGCCTCGCGCAATGATGTGGTGCAGCGCTCCCGTTGTGTCGATGCGTGATTGTCTGGGCATGCAAAAAACAATACTCAGGGGAGACTATTGTGTCAAGTTAATAAGTTAAGGGCGTCCCTATTTCCCATTAACTTAAGCCAGGTCCAGCCCATCCATTCTTGAGATCTCTGCTCCTGTGGCGACCGACGTGCTCAAAGCCACGAGTGTAAAGCCAATAAGTTAAGGACGTCCCCCGTATTTACGATATTTCCGTCCCAGCCCGGAACCATAAAGCAGAAAAGGGGTCTGCTTTTGACTTTTGCCCAGTCTTACTTTTAGTTTTTCGAGCCGAGTGCATACAAAACGCTCTTGCTATTTCGCGCTTTTATCCGCTCCGCTGCACTGCTCACTTTGCTGCAGTTGCGTAACCCGAAATGCTTTCCGACCTCTCCAAGACTTCCCCTGCTGTGACGGCGCACCAAATAGATAGCCATATCCCTGTAATGCAAGCGGGGACGCCCTTAAGTTATTAACTTACGCCAAGTCCAGTTCATCCATTCTTGAGATCTCTGCTCCTCGGGCGACCGACGTGCTCACAGTCACGTGCGTAAAGTTAATAAATTAAGGGCGTCCCCTATTTCCTAAGAGATGAGTCGGAATAGTAGCTGAGACCCTGCTGATCGCCTACCGTGACCAAAAACAGATAGAGCGCAGCCGCTGGATGAGAGCAGGATTCAATGTGACGATCACGCACCAGGCGCTGGTCTACCCAACTGAACTGATTGGGTATCAGGCGCACGCGTTCTCGACAGATGAGATGCTTTTGAACCATGAGGACCTCCGTTGTTTTGAGTTGGATAAATTACAGCAAAATCATTGCCTTACAATGGCTCAGTCAATAGTTAGTCAAGGAATGAAGGTGATTCATGGCTTTTTGTGTGAAATGTGGTGAATACTTCCATCGGGACGCAAGCGAGAAATGGAAGAAACTGTGTCTTGGTTGCTGGATAGCCCAACAGAACGGCAAGGACAAGATTGAAGAGCTCGAAGATCAGATCAGAGAGCTGCAGCAGGAGAACTTTAGGCTACGCTACTGCTCACCACCACCGGCGCAAGTAAATTCTCAATTCGAGCAACAAATGGGGAACCACATCAAGTTCCTGATTTTTGCGTGTCATCCCGACCGGAACGGCGGTTCAGCAGAAGCCGGCGAAGTAACCAAATGGCTCTTGGATTTCCGCGAACAAAGCAAAACCCGCAAGCTTGGCGGCGGCGATGAAGATTCGGAGGCTGCATGGTAGATAGTCCCCAAAATCAAACCTTCCTCACCCGCACGGTTTCACTTTTTCAAAATGTCTTCCACAATGACAACCCTGCAGAAATCACCGTTGAAGCTTTTCTCAAGGCGGTGAAGCAGGGCAAGTACCGCCAACAGATTGAATCTCTCAGGGCATTGAAAGCTGATCCTACCGCCTATGATGAAGCAAAGAAGAAACTAGCCGGCGTTACGCTTTCCGCGCAGCTAACCACGCGGAAAAAGGACGTTGACCTCTGCGACAAGCTTATTGCTCACAGCGGTTTAATCCAGATCGACGTTGACAAACTTGAAGACCTGCAGGCCTTCCGGCAAAGGATTGATGCCGATCAGTACACCGCTTTCAGTTTTATTTCTCCTGGGGGGGATGGCCTTAAAGTAGGCGTTCGGATTAATCCTACTCGGCATGACGAAAGTTGGGATTCAGCAGCGGCTTATTATCTCAAGCAATACGGACAAAAAATAGATCCCAAGGTGAAAGAAGTCCCGAGGTTACTTTTTGCGTCTTACGATCCAGATGTTTTTGTCAATCCAGAAGCAAAAATCTTTCCTGTTATCCAAAACGGCAACGGAGCCAGACCGCAACATACAGAGAGCCGGGAAACACAAGATCCGCTTAATATCTCCGATGCTCAAAGGCGACATGGGGAACGAGCCCTTGATACCGCCCGGAAGATGATCGAGCAGAGCAAAGACGGTGAGAAGCTCAATGATCTTTTGAAGGCTGGGAACTTGCTTGGGGGATATGTTGCCGGCGGGATGCTCGCAGAATCAGAAGCTAAGGCAGTATTGAGGAAAGCAATCGAGGTCAAGCCGACTGTCAGGAACTTTAAAACGGCTTATGACGCGATTGATGACAGCATTCAGCATGGCAAAGGGAATCCGATTGCGTTTGAGGACCTCGAAAGACAGCGCAAAGAATATCTTGACCGCATGGGATTTAGGCCGCGGGAACAGTCCACAGCACAGCCGAAAGACCCCCCAAAGCAGACAGCCGACAGCGGGCCTTTGCAATTCCCGGTTGATGTTATGTCAGGCGCGGCCGATGAATTTGCCAGGATCTACAGTTCATGCACAGAGGCTCCTATCCAATTTTACTATGTCTCTTACCTAACATGCTTGGGGAATATCTTAGCTGACCGACTCACCATTGAAAGTCAAATCTCACCGCAGCCGAGACTATTCACTTTGCTCCTGGGGGAAAGCGCAGATGATCGGAAATCAACCGCGATTGACCAGACGGTTAAATTTTTCGGTCAAATAGTCGAGCAGAACAGCTTTAACGTATGTCACGGAGTGGGGAGTGCGGAAGGGCTGCAAAAACGCTTAGAAAAGTGCAACCGGCTTATTCTCTGCTTTGACGAGTTCAAGCAGTTCGTGAGCAAATGCAAGATTGAAGCAAGCGTTTTGCTCCCGTGCGTGACAAGTCTTTTCGAAAGCAACCGCTATGAGTCAAGAACCAAGTCTTCCGAAATATGTCTTGAGGGGGTCCATTTAAGCGTTCTGGCAGCTTCAACAGTTCAGACGTACGAAAACACGTGGACCTCTCAATTTACAGACATAGGCTTCAATAACCGGCTTTTCCTTGTCACTGGCAGTGGTAAGCGGCGCTTTTCCATCCCGCCTAAAGTGTCAATCGAGAACCGCAACCGTCTTATGTACGCGTTGAGGGGAATCCTGCAACAAGTCCCAACAAAGGCAGAGCTCCGAATTGAATCGGACGCGCAAGAGGCTTTCCATAGTTGGTATATGAACACGGAAAGCTCGATCCATACTAAACGATTGGACACCTATGCTTTGCGTTTTATGCCATTGCTGGCCGTGAATGATGGCAAGCAATCAATAGACCTCGAAACCGTCAATAAGGTTATGCGCCTTTGTAATTGGCAGCTCGAAGTCAGGAAGCAGCACGACCCTATCGACGCGGACAACGCCATTGCCAAAATGGAAGAGAAGATCCGGCGGGTCATGGCAAGCCGGGGAGCTCTTTCCGACCGGGACTTGAAACGACACAGCAACGCTTCAAGAGCCGGTTTATGGCTTTATGAGAAAGCCAAGCGAAACTTGATGGCAGCTCGGGAAATTAGGTGGAGCAAAGAAAATAAAAAATATGTTTCTCTCTAAAAAGTGTCGTCACTACAAAAAACGCTGTAACTCACGCAGTGGAAAGCGTTTACAGCATTATATGGGGGGGAGAGGGGTTTTTTTATTTGTATGTAAGGGTATAGAGCCGCAAAGCCTTATCAGTCAATGCTTTGAGGGGTGTTTTTATAGTGACGACAAAAGTGATGACACTTTTCCGAAAACAGGCAGAGATGAAAGCAACTATTAGACTTATACTCCAGTGCTTCATTTAGTATGATAGTGTTTCCAGATGGTTATGGTCGCCTAGTCAACGCTTGGTCAATGAGTGCGGCCGAACGATAACTCAAAAAGATTTACATATGTTCGAGAAATTTGATACAAAGGCTTGAAGAAAGTGTTTGAAGTGCCGATAAAAAGTGTGGACGGATTGAACTTGAGGGTAAACGGAATCGAAGGGAATAAGACCTGATGAATACAGATGAGTACTTAGTCCATTGGGCTAACGTGGTCGTGGTGGCAAGATTTCACAATCCCTCGATATTGAATCCAGATTTTCTGAGAATCCATGAGATAGTCCCGCACGATTGGAAGCCATCGGAAGTGTTGACGACTCGACCAGTTTCGTTTGTGCAGTATGACAAAAATATACGAGTATCAGTTGATGAACAACGGTTTGAGGTCCTTCAAGTAATAGAGGCAGGATTTCCTGATACTTCCCCGATTTATCAGATAGCTTCGAAGTACGTCGCTCTACTAGAGCACGTAAACTATATTTCTTTAGGTTTCAATTGGCTGATTACCAAGAAATGTGAGAATCCCGGACCTTGGATTACATCGCGATTTTTGAAAGATGGGGAATGGACTGAAGGTGAGCCAGAGCTTGTAAGGACAGAAGTTACTTTCTCTTACAAAAAAAACGATTCTGTTTGCAATTTGAAATTGGCGCCTACTTTTATTGAAAAACCTGAATCGCTCAAGGGAAATCGGATTGAATTGAACTGCAATTTTCATCACGAAAACAAGACCACTGCTCGAACCATAAATAGCAGTATAGCCCAATGGAAGAGCAAACAAGAATTTGTTACAAACCAACTGACGCGTTTACTCGGGAGTAGTTGAATAATGAATACCGGTGTTTTATCTCTAGAAATGACATCCGCGGGATCATTTAAGTTATTTGAATCTGGGAGTCGTTTTTTCGCAGGAATGGGAAATGATGTGAACAAATTTTCCTGCGCTTCCAAAGTCCTCTGTGAACTCCTTCAAATACAAGGGGGAGTAGAATCAATTAAAGAGTCATTAAAAAGCTTGAAGGCTACTGAAGATATCATCCGAAACAGTATAAGATTTGAAGAGTTAATCGCAATCGCGGGGCAAGCTTTGTCAACAGAAATAGCAGTAAGGCTTTCTGAACTGCACAGCCAGCCCTATGACCCTGAAGAAGAAGAAGAACCTCTAAATCGTGAATCAATCAGGTATTTTTTGTTGTATTGTCTGAAAAGAGGTATCGAAGGTAGGCCGATTCTCTCCGCAACACCTAGTGGTCTGATCCAAGCGGATTGGCGCCCCGACAAAGTCAACCGTTTCTCGATTCGCTTTTTCCCTGATGGCAAAGCGTGGGTAGCTGTTCGGACACCATCTGTCCGCAAATCACAAGAAGTGTTAGTCAGGGATTTGCTGAGTGAACACTCACCGTTTCAAATTCCGGAGTGGGTTTAGTGGCTAACGGTGATCCTTTGCCAGCCGAACACCATGTCACTCGTTGCTGTGGTGATCGAGGTGTTGATAACGGGATAGTAACAGGTGCTGCCTTTGAGTTGCGCCCCAAGGACAACGGCAAACTTTCTGTAGACTGGGTAGAGTGTGAGTACGTTGCCCATGAAAACCAAAATGTTGAAGGATCAAAATCACGTCTTAAGAGCGCTGGACTTAGGCCACAATTCATTGCAGTTTTGAATGTTGGAGACATCAGAAGGGTTCATCAAAACAATCGTCATCTTGACGTCGTCGAAGCACACACCCGAAACAAATGCCATAGCGCAATAATCGGAATGCAATATGGTCATGAAGATTTATTAACCCAAGACGAACTGGCCGATCTTGTAAATGACAGCGGCACAATAGACCGATTGGGTTAGCATTAGATTTTCGCCACTCTTTGCCTCACTACTACCTTTTATTGCTTTTACTCTCTGTCTCTTCCAGGATATTAAAAGAAAAAAACATCCAGAATGAAATCTAGATTTTTGCTCTACATTCGGTATTTCGTGCTTGACTTCTATTTCATTTGATACTATCAATACTATTGATTCTAATATGACTGATGGATAAAAAACATAGGACCATTATGAAATCTTTAGTTCTGAGAATGCCGGATGAATTACTAGACTGGATTAGGGACAAAGCTGCAATGGAGACTATCAACCGTAAAGTACGCGTTTCCATGAACAGTGTTATCCTAGAAATTCTCGCTCAAGCCAAGGAGGCACAAGAAAGGGGGAAGTGATGGCGATCTTAGCAGAGTGTCCACTTTGCCACAAAAAGCAGAGAGTCAAGAACAAGCTCTGCAAATGTGGTCAAGATTTGGACAGGGCGAAAAAATCAAAAAAGGTTCGTTACTGGATTAATTACCTGTTACCAAATGGCAAACAGAGAAGGGAGCCAGTAGCCAGCGCGGATGACCCTGCAGCTTATTCGATTGAAGAGGCTAGGGCCGCGGAAGGCAAGCGAAGAGCTCAGAAGCGGGAAACCCCTCGAATCCTTCAAAGGGCTCCTGAAGAAAGGATGACTTTTCAGCAGCTTACCGACTGGTACTTGGGACAAGAGAAAGTTAAGGCTCTTGCTTATTATCCGACCCTTTGTATCAATTTGAACAACTTCAACGCAGAATTGGGAAACTACATAGTAAGTCAAATCAAGTTGTCAGATATCGAGAACTATCAGGCGAAAAGAAAAAAGGCCGGGTACTCGGATAATTACATCGACCATGAAGTAGGGGCAGCCAAGACCGTCATCAACAAGGCTTTCGACAATGACCTTGTGAGCGGTGAAACCGTCAAGGCATTCAAAAGAGCAAGAAAGCTTTTGAAGCGAGGATCTAACGCAAGAGATAGAATATTGACCATTGACGAGTTTAACAACCTGCTGCAACACTCTTCACCACATATCCGATGGGTACTGTCAACAGCATTTTACACTGGCATGCGGCGGGGTGAAATTCTTTCTCTCACTTGGGAAAAGGTGGATCTTGAAAAGCGAATTATTCACCTTGAGGCGGGCGACACGAAGGACAGAGAACCGCGGACTATTCCTATATGTAATGAATTGCTTGAAGTTTTGAGAGGTATTCCGCGAGCTTTACATGACAACCATGTTTTTTTATACGAGGGCAAGCCAGTTAAATCAATCAAGACAGGGCTTATAAGAGCTTGTAAAGATGCAAAGCTAGACTATGGAAGATTTGTAAAACGCGGTTTCGTTTTTCATGACCTTCGCCATACTTTCAATACCTACATGCGAAAGGCCGGCGTACCAGAATCAGTCATCATGGAAATAACAGGGCATTCAACGCGGGAAATGTTTGACCGATACAACACAATCGATCATGATGACCGGCGTGAAGCAATTAATCGTTATGGGGTATTTTTGCGAAACATTGACCAAACCATTGACCAAGAGGCCATAAAATGAAAAAAGAACCAAGAAGCAAAACTTACAACTCCCTGATTCCCTTCTTTTTTCCCTTGGGGTGAGTGATCGGACTTGAACCGACAGCCTCTGGGGCCACAACCCAGTGCTCTAACCTATTGAGCTACACCCACCACAGTTTGACGAAATATCAACTAACACGCTCGTTTTTAAACTTCAAGCAAAAACTATGGAAGGTCGCCTAGAGTGCGAGGAATAAAACGGAAATCCGCGTTGTACGCAGGTATCATCTGAACGCGTAAATATCATTTCCGCAGCAATAGTTAAATTGACAGAATCGGGCGTTTCCGTTAGCATTTTCTATTCTTCGTTTGTGGCTGAATCTTGCATGAGACTGGAACTCTCGAAAAGGGATGAGTGGAAATGATCATAGGCCTTGATGTGGGTGGTACCCACACAGACGTGGTTCTCATTGGTCAAGATTGCATTCTTCGCCAGGTCAAAGTACCGACCGATCCTCAAAATCTTCTCGACAGCGTTTGGACCGGACTTGAAACGGTTACCAAAGATGTTCGACCTCAAGATATCCGCAGAGCGGTCTTGAGCACCACGCTCACCACCAATGCTATCGCGGAGAAAAAGCTTATTCCCACCGGCATGATTGTTTGCAGCGGCCCCGGGGTCGATCCCGAATGTTTTCAAACCAACGATCACTATTACCATGTTTCCGGATCGATCGATCACCGTGGCCGGGAAGTTCAGCCGATTGATCGGATGGAGATCGAAGCCATCGCGTCCAAGCTACGTTCGGAAGGAATTCGGCAGGTTGGTGTGGTGGGAAAGTTCTCAGTGAGAAATCCTGAACATGAAATTGAAATCAGGGAAATCTTGAGCGATAGCTTCGACCATGTGCTGCTTGGACACCGACTGTCCGGCAACCTCAATTTCCCACGGCGTATCGCCACCACATATCTTAATGCGGCGGTGTACCCCCTCCACAAAAGGTTTTTTGATGCCGTTAAGGATTCTCTCAAGAAAGAAGGGCTGTTCGTACCGATCTACATTTTAAAAGCGGACGGTGGAACGATGAGCCTTGAGGCTTCGCTGGATTCGCCGGGACAAACCATTCTTTCGGGTCCCGCAGCCAGTGTGATGGGGTCGCTGCCGTTCGCCGCAGAAGATGAAGAAACCCTGGTGCTGGACATCGGCGGAACCACCACCGATATGGCCATCCTGCTCCGTCAGGTTCCGCTGCTCGACCCCGTGGGGATTGAGCTGGGTGGCTTCAAGACCCTCATTCGTGCACTGAGGACCAAATCAGTGCCGGTTGGTGGAGACAGCGTTGTGCGACTTTTGGGAGAACGGATAACGATCGGGCCGGATCGACAAGGACCGGCCATGGCCTATGGCGGACCTGCACCCACGCCGACGGATGCACTATTTGTATTAGGCAAAACCTCCGATGGAGACGTTGAGGCTGCCCGCCGAGGATTGCAGGGCCTGGCCGAAAAGCTTGATGTGGGCGTGGAGGAAATGGCCGCACGGGTTTTCGATGAAGCTTGCTTCAATATATTGAACGAAGCCGCCAAGATGATCTCGGATATCAACAGCAAGCCCGTCTATACGGTTCATGAACTGCTGGAGGGCTATCAGGTGCAGCCCAAAGAAATTTTGGTCCTGGGTGGACCGGCGCCCCATTTTGCTTTTCGTCTTTCTATGCTCACCGATTTTGAGGTGCACGTGGTTCCTCAGTGGCAGGTCGCCAATGCGGTGGGTGCCGCGTTGGCAAGAAATACCTGCGAAGTGACTGTATTCGCAGATACGGAACGAGGAGTTGTGATAGCCCCGGAAGAAAACTTCAGCGAGTCGGTGAAACGCGACTACAGCAAAGAAGCAGCCCTGGAGCTGGCATTCGACCTGCTGCGGAAAAAGTGTCTAGCGGAAGGGGCGGGCGAGGAAGAAATGGAAATGGAGATCTTGGAGGAGCTCCAATTCAATATGGTGCGGGGATTTCATACCGATCGGCAAAAATATCCGCATAAAGGTGCAAGTGAAGCCCGGGCTGATACCTGAGTATAAAGACATAGCACAGACTCTTTTCAATTATTGTCCACTGCCCTCATAGCGAACCAAATGCGGAGAAAAGGGGTTTAATCCTTTCACACAAGGCATCAGGCGTCGCAAACACCAGATTATACAGGAGCCGACTATGCTGCGAGCACCCATCAAAACGGGCCTGGTTTTTTTCCCCGCTTTCGACTGGGCCATCAGTCCGACCCATCCGGAACGCGAGGAACGACTGCTTTACACTCAGGATCAGGTTTTTGAGGAAGGGATTCTGGATGTCGAAGGGATCGTGGAATACAAGCCCGACCTGGCCACATATCAAGACATAAGACGTGTGCACTTCTGCGCGCCCGAAGAGCCGAGCGTGGTCACGGAATCTCATCTCATCAGTGCGGGGGGCGCCAAAAAAATCGCCAGTGAAGTGATGCAGAAGAGAATCAAGCGCGGATTCGCCCTGGTTCGGCCGCCCGGTCATCATGCCATGCGGGTGGTGCATGGCTGCCGAGGCTTCTGCAACATCAACATCGAAGCGGTCATGGTGGAGTTCATGCGGGAAGTTTACGGCATAGAGCGGGTAGCTATCGTAGACACCGATTGCCATCATGGAGACGGCACCCAGGATATCTACTGGCATGATCCGGACACGCTGTTTATTTCAATGCACCAGGATGGACGCACTTTATATCCCGGCACGGGCTTTCAGTACGAGCTCGGAGGCCCCACCGCCTATGGAACCACCATTAACATCCCGCTGCCGCCGCGCACCTCCGAAGAGGGTTTTTTATACGCTCTAGAGCACGGTATTCTGCCCATCCTGGAAGAATTCAAACCAGACATCATTATCAATTCTGCGGGGCAGGACAATCATTATACCGACCCTATCACTTCCATGAATTTTTCTGCCCAGGGCTACGCGCAGCTCACCCATCTGCTGAAACCCGACATTGCAGTGCTGGAAGGAGGCTACGCAATCGAGGGTGCGCTGCCTTACACCAATTTGGGCATCATCATGGCTCTGGCCGGCCTGGACTTCAGCAAAGTTAAAGAACCGGATTACCGGCCGGAAAAAATCCGTCAGTCCAAAGACACCAGCCGCTACATAGAAAAGGTTGTCGATCAGACCATGGAGTACTGGCAGAATCGCTCGCATCTGGGGGAACGGGCCAGGGCAAACAAAGAGTTTGCGGAACGGGAGCGCTCCATATTCTATGACACCGACAACATCCTGGAGACCCAGAGAGAAAAACTGCGGGTGTGTTCCGATTGCCCAGGAGCGCTGGCTATTGATTCCACGACAGACAGCGGATACCATATCTATGCCGTACATATCCCTCGCAAGGCCTGTAAAAACTGCCAGAATTTGGGCTATGAATGGTATGATGCGGCGGATGTGGGAGCGTTCGACAGAGTCTTTTTGCAGGATCGCACCCAGAATCATTATATCGCCAAGAAAGGCTAGGCAGACTATTTAAAACGATGCAAACTGTTTTCGTCAAAAACCTCACTCTGCCAGAATTGGAAAATTGGGTCGAGAGCATAGGCGAGAAGACGCTTTCGCGCCCGCCAGTTATTTCGCCACATCTATGCCCGGCGCGTGCGTTCCTGGCAGGAATGCAGCGATCTGTCGAAGATGTTTCGAGTGCAGCTGGAATTCGGAACTCAGCTCGATGCCCTGACGTTGATCGAAAAACGAGAAGCCGAAGATGGCACCAAGAAATACTTGTTTGAACTGTACGACGGTCATTCCATCGAGTCGGTCCTGATTCCCGATCCGCCGCGGCAGACTCTTTGTATATCCAGTCAGGTCGGCTGCGCCTTGGGCTGCAAGTTCTGCGTGACGGGCAGTCTGGGATTCAAACGCAATCTCAACGTTGCCGAAATTGTCGATCAGATCTGCCAGGTGCAACGGGAACACGCGCGTATAACCAACCTGGTGTTCATGGGAATGGGAGAACCGTTGGCCAATTATGATTCAGTTCAAAAGGCCATGCAGATCATGCTGGATCCAAACGGAATGGCTTTCTCTCATCGTCGCATTACCGTCTCCACGGCCGGATTGATTCCACAACTGCGCCGCCTGGGCAAGGAGAGTCCCGTAAATCTGGCTATAAGTCTGCATGCATCGGATGACGAGCTGCGTACTCAACTGATGCCCATCAATACAAAATATCCGCTCGCACAGCTCATGGAAGCCTGCCGAGAATATCCGCTTCCTGCAAGGAAGCGCATCACATTCGAGTATGTCTTAATGGATGGGATCAACGACGAGCCGACGCATGCGCGCAAGCTCATCACGTTGCTTCACGGTGTGCGCGCCAAGGTGAATTTGATTCCTTTCAATCCTCACCCGGACATTCCTTACTTCCAGCCCCCTGAACAACGCATTTTAGATTTTCAGGAAATATTGCAGAATGCCCGGATCAACACCCTCATTCGGCAAAGCAGAGGTTCGGACATCCGTGCCGCGTGCGGGCAGCTCGCAGCCCAATATTGCCGGACAGCCAAAGCGTAAGCAAGCCGATTCAAAGAGTTTTATACTGATTTAGCCTGAAACGTTTCATTTTGTGGCTTTCACGAACATTTTATGATTTTTAATCGTTGAATTGACTTGCGAAGCGCTCATACAACCCTGCATGGTCATTCCCGCCTGCGTTCAGACTTGTAGGATCTATCGCTGGCTAACTCAATGATGGGTTTCGTTTCACTCAACCCAACCTACGGATTTGTTGCTTGGCTAATACCTCACAGAATTTATGAACCAGAGTACTTCGTGTGGCGGGGAGATATTTTCGGACGATTCGCCGTAATGTTGCCGCGCATTCCAGCTCTGGACTTGAATAATCAGCATGACAGATCGGCAGGATATTGGTATAGGTTGAGCGAATCAAGCTGAAGAGATAATAGCGACACGGGAGAGTTGACAGTGAAACCTGATTTTAGTAAGCAAAACGGCTTGCTTCCGGCCATCGTGCAGGATGCTGGCAGCGGCAAGGTTTTGATGCTGGCGTATATGAATGAACTGGCGTGGGATAAAACCGTTGAAACCGGGGAAGCTCATTACTGGAGTCGGTCCAGACAGAAGTTGTGGCTAAAAGGGGAAGAATCCGGGCACGTGCAAAAGGTTCGGGAGATCTATTTGGACTGCGATCTTGATACCATTCTCCTCAGAGTGGAACAAGTTGGTGGTGCGGCTTGCCACACAGGCTATCAAAGCTGTTTTTATCAACGCTATTCGCATGGAGAAATTGAAACTGTAGGAGAACGAGTATTCGATCCCAAGGAGGTCTACAAGAAGTGAATCAGCTCACACTGGGCATCCCGAAAGGAAGCCTGCAGGAATCTACCATTAGATTGTTTCGCCAGTCGGGCTGGCGGATATCCCTTTCCGACCGGAATTATTTTCCGGAAATCAATGACCCCGAAATCAATTGTGCCATATGCAGGGCCCAGGAAATGTCCCGCTACGTCGAAACTGGAACCTTTGACGTCGGACTGACCGGCAAAGACTGGATCATGGAAAATGACTCGGATGTTATGCTCGTAACCGATTTGATCTACTCCAAGGTAAGCCAGCGGCCGGCAAGATGGGTTTTGGCGGTGCCGTTCGATTCCCCTGTACAAGACCTAAAGGATCTGGCCGGGAAAAAGATTTCCACAGAGCTGGTGAATTTCACCAACCGCTATTTCGCGGAGGCGGGAATCGAAGTGAACGTTGAATTTTCATGGGGGGCTACCGAGGCCAAGGTGATTTCGGGACTGTGCGATGCCATTGTGGAAGTCACGGAAACCGGATCTACCATGCGTGCCAATGGGCTTCGGATTGTCAAGGAGTTGATGCAGTCCAACACCCAATTGATTGCCAACAAACGGGCCTGGGAGGATCCCTGGAAGAGAGAAAAAATCGAACAAGTTTCATTGCTTTTGCAGGGAGCCTTGCGTGCTGATGATTTAGTCTGCCTCAAGATGAACGTGTCGGAAGCCAACATCAATGGAGTCATCGAACTTCTTCCCAGCTTAAATGCTCCAACAATAGCTCATCTGTATCAGAGCAAGTGGCTGTCGGTAGAAACCGTGGTCGCAAAAAAGGTGGTCAGAGAGCTTATTCCCAACTTGATCAAGAGGGGGGCGGAGGGGATTATTGAATATTCTCTCAATAAGGTGATTTGATGTCGAAGATACGCAACCTGAGGGTGTTGGTCGTATGCCTCTTGATGGTTTCGGCGTGCGCCAGCACTGGGGGGAACAAGGGGCAAAAGCTCAGCGTAGACAAGCTGCAGAAAATCGGTGAGAATTATCTTTCAGCCGGTGACACGGGTTTGGCTTTGCAGTACCTTACCCGAGCCGAAAAGTTGAAGCCTAACGATCCGGTCATTCATTATGATCTTGGCCTGGCTTATGGGGCGAGAGGCCTACCTGATCTAGCGCTGGAGCACTTCAAGAAGTCTCTTGTTTTGAACCCCGACTACGCCGAGGCATCGAATGCCTTAGGCGTCCTGTATGCAGAAAAAGGTCAATACACCGAAGCCGAAGCAGCCTTCAATAAGGCGTTGGCCAACCCGTTTTACCAAACTCCTTATTATGTTTTATACAACCTCGGTCAAATTTACGAAAAACGCGGCGAACTCCCCGCTGCGCTGGAAAAGTATCAACAAGCCATACGGATACAGCCGGCTTACGCTCCGGCGTACTTGCAGATAGGAATGCTCGATGAGAAATTAGGAGATTTGCCCAGTGCAATGCAAAACTACGAAAAAGCCCTGCAATATAATCCCAGTATGGCCGAAGCCCTTCTGCATATCGGCCTGCTGAGCTACCGGGAAGGAGAGTTCGAAAAGGCCTATGACTCCTTGGCTAGGGTTGTAAGGATGAATCCTGACTCGGACTCTGCGGCGGAAGCCAGAAAATATTTGAACAAATTGCCTGCCGGAGGCGGATCTTGATTGATCGGCACAAAGGGAGAAAAGATTGATCTGTAGAAGAATTGAGGGGATCAAGCCCTTCATTGTAATGGACGTTTTAGAGCAAGCTCAAAAAATGGAACGAGCGGGTGAGTCGATCATTCATCTGGAGATCGGTGAGCCCGATTTCGAGACCCCCGAAGCAATTAAGTCTGCTGCAATTGAAGCGCTGCGTCGCGGAGAAACACGCTACACCCACAGCTTGGGAAGCGCCAAATTGAGGGAAGCGGTCTGCGCCTATTACTCCGAGACTTATGGAATTGACCACCTGGAGCCAGACCAAGTGCTGATCACCTCGGGCACCTCTCCCGCCTTTTTGGTCGCCATGAGTACATTGCTCGAATGCGGTGAGGAGGTGATCCTGTCGAATCCCCACTATGCCTGCTATCCTAATTTCATAACCTTTCTTGAGGGGATTCCGAAAACGGTTCCCGTATACGAAGAAGACGCATTTCAATATCGGCCGGAAGCCATTAAAGCAGCTTTAACTCCGCAGACCAAGGCAATATTGGTCAACTCGCCGGCCAACCCTACCGGCAACCAGTTGGAACCTCAGCGCATGGCAGAAATTGCCGATTTGGGGAAATGGGTGTTGAGTGATGAGATCTATCATGGCCTGGTCTATGAAGGGCGGGCGCGGTCGATGCTGGAATTTACCGATAAATGCATCGTTTTTAACGGCTTTTCCAAGCTGTTCGCCATGACCGGCTGGAGGTTGGGGTACCTGATCGTTCCAAACCACATGGTGCGACCTATGCAGAAAATGCTGCAAAATTTCTTTATTTCGGCAAATTCAGTGGCACAAGCGGCCGGTTGTGTTGCTCTTGCGGACCCGAGCGTGAAAGAAGACGTCGAGCGGATGCGGTTGACTTTTGACAAGCGTCGCCGGTTCATGATTCGGCGACTACGGGAAATGGGTTTTGGAATCACCGTTGAACCGACCGGTGCGTTCTATGTTTTTGCCAATGCCGGCAAATTCACCGACGATTCCTACGCCTTCGCCTTCGATGTTCTGGAAAAAGCCAAAGTCGGCATTACGCCCGGTGTCGATTTCGGCAGCAACGGAGAGGGCTATGTTCGGTTCAGTTATGCGAATTCCATGGAAAACATAGCCGAAGGCCTGCAACGCATCGAACACTATCTTGGTTCGCTCGAACCGATAAAAGTATGAACGGCGATCTGATTATCAAATCGGCGGAGTTTGTGACCTCGGCTGTCAAACCGGGCCAATATCCTCCCGAAAATTTCCCGGAAGTGGCCTTTGCCGGAAGGTCGAACGTTGGCAAGTCGTCCCTCATCAACTGCTTGGCAAGACGCAAAAAACTGGTTCGAACCAGTCGTACCCCAGGAAGAACCCAGACCATCAACTTTTTCGTTATAAACGGTGCCTTCTATTTTGTAGACCTTCCCGGATACGGGTTTGCCAAGGTACCGGCGAGTGTGCGGGCCCAGTGGGGTCCCATGGTGGAGACTTATCTCAGCAAAAGGCGGTCTTTGCGGGGTGTTGTTCAAATTATGGATGCCAGAAGACCGCCGACCGGCGACGACCTGCAATTATGGAACTGGCTTCGCGTCAATCGCATTGCCTCGCTGGGAGTCCTGACGAAAGTCGATAAGCTGCCCCGCGGAAAACAAAAGGAAAGTCTGTTGCATGCCACTCAGAGCCTGACGGTCTCTGCAGAGGAGCTTATTCTTTTTTCCGCCGTCAGTAACCAAGGAAGAAAAGAGCTGCTTGAACGTCTTGCTGTATGGTTTGATTCCAGCGAATAATTTGAAGCCGAATTCCCCCTTGGCCCCCCTTTGGAAACTGTTAGTTGGACACACATGCCCCCGTGGGTATTGAAAGTCCCCCTTTCGCAAAGGGGGATTTAGGGGGATTTTAAATAAGAATCAGCAGGTTGAAAAATCTCCCCTAACCCCCCTTTGCACAAGGGGGGGACCAAATCGCTGACTCCCTGTTGTTGGTGGCAAATTGTAATGCCAATGAAAACAGATACTTTTCAAAAGCACGGGGTCATGTGTGTCTAACTGTCAGCTTTGGAAAAGGGGGAAAGTTATGTGTACCATTACTAAATGGGGAACCAATTGTCTCGTGCTCAGAATTCGATGGCGACCCCCGCTTAGTGCCTTCCATCATAAACACGGCTACCCTATCCGCAAAGTTTGCCGCAAGCTCCATTTTTAATTAGCGTCCGTCAGAAAACCTCGTAGCGCAGGGCTTTCCCACTGGCAGCCTGCAGACTGTACTCCAAGCAGGGCTACAAATTAGATCAGTAATGCGGGCTTCTGCAGCGGGCGGCAGTCTCGGGCTGAAACCTCAAAGGGGGTCGCTAATAAAAGAGAGACATTTTTTAATTTGACATACTAGATACTATGTACTATGTATTTTTGCTATGGCCAGAGGAAAAAACGCAACAAAAGAGGCGCAAGCCAAACAGACGCAGAACAAGATCCTCAAAGCGGCAGTCAGGTTGTTCGCGCGCCAGGGGTATCACAAAACCACGATTGCCGACTTGGCTCAGGCCATCAATTTGACTTCGGGAGCCATTTTCCACCATTTTTCGTCGAAAGAAATGCTGCTCGAAGCGGTGGTCGAATGGCTGGCCCGAGGGATGAAGGTCTATTCTGATTTCGCCGAACAGGCCGAATCCGGTTCCACACAAGCCGTCCAACAGATTTTGGTAATCATGTGCGACCATTTCAAACGTAATCCCGAAGCCACCATTTGCTTGGCGGCTCTTGCCACGGAATTTGCCGGCAGCAACCTGTCCATGGAAAGTCGCCTGAAAGAGACTTATGAAGTTTTTGTTAACGCATTTTCCCGGTTGCTGAGAAACCATCCCCAAGTTCACAACCCAAGGGCCGCCGCCATCGCTTTTGTGGGAGCCGTACAGGGCGTTGCCATTCAGGGTTTGTTGAGAGAGCGGGAGGAGTCTATTGACGGGTTGGCGGAGGGATTGTTTGAACTGATGACGGATTGGTAGAATAACCTATTACCGCTCGGCGAAAATCAGTTGCCGGTCCGAGAAGATGCTCTTATGAAACTTCATTCGTTTCATTCTCGTTCAAATTTTGTCCATAGACGAGACGGCGCCCCTGGATGCTGGCCGGTTTTTTTGTGGTTTTTGGGACCGTTTCCTGGTGCCGGATTTTTGAATTTTGATGTTAGGCTGACTGGATCACATAATGAGACAATGAGAAAAGGAGGTACAAATGGAAATCAAAAAAGTTTGTGTGCTTGGGGCCGGGATCATGGGAGCAGGGATCGCCCAGGTTACGGCGGAGGCTGGTTTTGATGTAGCCATACGGGACATCGAAGACCGCTTTGTTCAGAGAGGTCTGAGCACGATCAAAAAGAATCTGGAGCGTGCTGTTTCCAAAGGAAAACTGCAAGTCGCTGCGGCGGATGCTGTTATGGAACGGATTCATGGCACCGTAGATATGAAGCAAGCGGTCAGCGGAGCGAACCTGGTTATCGAAGCCGTCATCGAAGTCATGGAACTGAAAAAGAATGTCTACAAAGAACTCGATGGTCTGTGCGGTTCGGATACAATTCTTGCCTCCAATACCTCCGGCCTCTCCATTACTGAAATGGCCGCTATGACCGGTCGTCCGGATAAGGTGATCGGAATGCACTTCTTTAACCCCGTTCCGGTTATGAAGCTGGTGGAACTCACCAAGGGCTTCATAACGTCCGATGCCACTTTTTCTACCGCCAAGGTATTTACCGAGAAGATAGGAAAAATCCCCATCGAAGTGCAGGAAGCTCCGGGTTTTGCCGTCAACCGAATCCTTTGCCCCATGATTAATGAGGCCATCTTCGTTTACTCTGAAAACATTGCTTCCGCTGAAGACATTGACAGGGCGATGGTTTTGGGTGCCAATCATCCGATCGGTCCGCTGGCTCTGGCGGATATGGTCGGCCTTGATACCTTGCTGCACGTGTTGGACGGGCTGCAGAAGGAATTGGGTGAAGATAAGTACCGGCCTGCACCGCTATTGAGAAAAATGGTACGGGCGGGATATTTCGGTCGCAAGAGCGGTAAGGGCTTCTACGATTACAGCAAATAGATTTGAAGAAGAATCCAGAAGTCAGGAGCTGACAGTCAGCAGCCACGAGCCAGGCCTCGGGAAATGCTGGGAAGCACTGGAGACATTATTTTCGCATGAATTTAACTTACAGAGAAAAGGAAGGGAACGACCATGCAGTACGAATTGACGGAAGAACAAATACTGTTACAGAACATGGTACGTCGGCTGGCCAAGGAAAAGGTCGCTCCGGGGGCTGGAAAACGCGATGAAGACGGCAAGTTCGATTGGGAGATGGTAGAGTTGATGCGCGAGAACGGCCTTTACGGGATCGATTTTCCAGAGGCTTACGGGGGGTCCGGTGCAGGTCTGCTGGCACTCGCCATTACTGTCGAGGAACTGTCCAAAGCCGACGCTGCCTGCGGCCTGCTTGTCGCCGATCATGAGTTGGGTTCGCTACCCATTCTGCTGGCTGCCAATGAAGAGCAGAGAAAACGCTTCCTGCCGAAACTTGCCAGCGGAGAACAACTGGCGGCCTTTGCGTTGACCGAGCCCGCTGCCGGTTCCGACGTAGCCAGACTGCGCTGCCGGGCCAAAAAGGATGGCGATTCGTACATCCTCAATGGCACCAAGAACTTCATTACCAATGGCGGGGTGGCCGATATCGTTACGGTTTATGCGGTAACCGAGCCGGAGAAACCGACCCATAAGAATGCGGCGGTGTTTGTTGTGGAAAAGGGGACCCCGGGTTTTACCGTTGGCAAAAAAGAAAACAAAATGGGAATTCGCTGGTCCGATACGGTTGAGCTCATTTTTGAAGATTGCCGTATCCCGGCTGAAAATATGCTGGGCCAGGCGGGAGAGGGTTTTCATGTCATGATGAAAACTCTTGACTTTTCCCGCCCCGGTGTTGCAGCTCAGGCTTTAGGCATTGCTGCCGGTGCTCTGGAATATTCCATTGGTTATGCCAAAGAGAGGGAGAGTTTCGGCAAGCCGATCATCGAGCACCAGGGAATCGGTTTCAAACTGGCGGACATGGTCATGAGGACAGAGGCTGCCCGGCAGCTTCTGTACAAAACGTGCGCAATGATGCAGGAGCTTCCCAAGGACCTGAGCCGCATAAGTCCGGAAGTGATCCGCATGAGTTCCATGTCTAAATGTGTTTGCGGGGATGTGGCCATGTGGGTGTCAACCGAGGCTGTGCAGGTGTTGGGTGGCTACGGCTACATTAAGGAATACCCGGTCGAACGGATGATGCGAGATGCCAAGATCACGCAAATTTATGAAGGAACCAACGAAATACAGCGGATGGTCATAGCCAAGACTCTTTAAGCATTACTTACTTTTAAGCCTCCATGAAGATGCAGGATGCTGAATCCAGCGGTTGAAATTCAGGAGGTGAATCGACTGCCCATTTTGCGTTGTGCCTCCGGGCGGTTGGTGGCATTTTTGTGGTTCGTTATGGCCGGTTGGTCATGGCAGTTCCCATACAATTAAAATAACGGGAGAACGAACGTGAGTAGAGATAACGACGTTGTTATGGTTTCGGCGGTACGAACAGCAATAGGCAAATTTGGAGGGGCCCTCAAGGATATTAGAGCCTCGCAGCTGGCCGCTCATGTGATGAAAGAGGCCTTGCGGCGAGCAAATAATTTGGATGCAAACAACATCAGTGACATCATAGCCGGGGACTGCGTGCAGTGTTTCGATGAGGCCAATACGGCGCGGACGGCGGCGCTGATGGCGAATATTCCTGACCACGTGCCGGCTTTCACCGTGCAGCGACAATGTTCATCTTCCATGCAGGCCCTCAATTCGGGAGTTCAGCAAATCCGCTGTGGGGATTCGGACATAGTCCTTGTGGCCGGGGTTGAGTCCATGAGCTCTGCCCCATATTACCTGGCCAATGCGCGCTGGGGGATGAGGTTGATGAACCACGAGACAACGGACGCGGTTTGGGAGATGCTGCATTCTGGAAGTCGCCTGCTTGGGGATCCAATGATAATGGGAGTTACCGCGGAAAACCTTGCTGAAAAATACAATATCTCGCGTGCCGACCAGGACCAGGTGGCACTGGAAAGCCACAACAAAGCCGAGGCCGCAATCAAGACGGGTCGGTTTAAAGATGAAATCGTCCCATTTGAGGTGCCGGCCAGGAAAGGCCAAAAGGTGGTATTCGAGCAGGATGAGCATCCCCGCTTCGGGTTGACAATGGATGATCTGGCAAAGCTGAAACCGGTCTTCAAAAAAGACGGCACCGTTACTGCGGGAAATTCTTCAGGATTGAATGATGCCGCGGCTGCGGCCATTCTGATGACTCGCAAAAGAGCTCAGGAACTTGGCCTGACTCCAATGGCAAGAATTGTGACTCATGCTGTTGCAGGAGTAGAGCCCCATCTGATGGGGTATGGTCCGGTGCCGTCGACGCAGAAGGCTCTTCAAAAAGCGGGACTGGGCCTCAAAGATATCCAGCTGGTTGAAGTCAATGAGGCTTTTGCCGCTCAATATCTTGCTTGTGAACGCGGTCTTGGTTTGGACAGGTCCATTACCAACGTTAACGGCAGTGGAATAGGCTTGGGGCATCCCGTTGGATGCACAGGACTTCGCATTGTGATCTCTCTGGTTTTTGAAATAGCACGGCGCAACCTGGATGTCGGCCTTGCAACCCTTTGTGTCGGAGGCGGCATGGGTATGACGACCATTGTCGCCCGAGATTGATCCTTGCCGTGCAGCCGCGGTCCGGCTTCTCCTGAGGTCGAACGGGAGTGGTCCGGCAGGTTTCCAGGGCAGATTTTGGTCGGATTGGGAGTGTCTGGGTGAGAAGAGAATTAACCTCGGGAGGAAAAGACTATGTCGGCACAGTTAATCGATCGGACTCCGTCAGCGTACAACTATCAGTTGACAATCAAACAACTTTTACAGACCCCTCTGGTCTACTCGCCACATCAGGAAATCGTCTATAGAGATCTCAAGCGTTATGATTACGTGACATTGATCGAAAGGATCGGGCAGCTGGCTAATACCCTGAAAGATCTGGGTGTGCGCGCCGGCGATACCATCGGCGTAATGGATTGGGACAGCTACAGGTACCTGGAGTGCTTTTTCGCCGTACCCATGATGGGCGCCGTCCTTCACATGGTAAATATTCGATTGTCGCCTGAGCAAATCGCCTATACCATTAATCATGCGGAAGACGACGTCATTCTGGTCAATGCCGATTTTGTGCCCGTTTTGGAGGGAATCAGGGACGAGCTGAAAACGGTGAAGAAAATCATCGTAATGATCGACGCCGAGACTACTCTCGAAACCAAGCTCGAAACCGCCGGTGAATATGAAGAGTTGTTGGGCAGGTCCCAAGACGATTTTGATTTCCCCGATTTCGATGAGAATACCAAAGCGACAACCTTTTATACCACAGGTACCACGGGCGCCCCCAAGGGGGTCTATTTCAGCCATCGCCAGTTGGTGCTGCACACTTTTGGGGTTCTGACTGCTTTGGGCAGTTTCAGGTCGCAGGCCTCATTCGACTCTGGTGACGTTTACATGCCTTTGACCCCAATGTTTCACGTGCACGCCTGGGGATTGCCCTATGCTGCTACATTAATAGGTGCCAAGCAGGTTTATCCGGGCCGCTATGAGCCCGAGACAATCCTAAAGTTGGTGGAAAAAGAAAAGGTTACCTTCTCGCATTGTGTGCCGACCATTTTGCACATGCTGCTCAACAGCCCATCCGCTCAAACAGTCGATCTTTCCAATTGGACCCTTATCATTGGAGGTTCGGCCCTTTCCAAGGCAATGTGCAAACGGGCTTTGGAAAAAGGGATCAATGTGTTCACCGGCTATGGCATGTCTGAGACCTGCCCAATTTTGACTCTGGGGAAATTAAAGCCGCACATGTTCGACTGGGATACGGACGAGCAGATCACCGTCCGGTGCCGAACCGGCGCACCTATTCCTTTGGTCGATCTCCAGGTGGCGGATCCACAGGGGAAAACTTTGCCGCACGATGGGTCAGTACGGGCGAAGTGGTCGTGAGGTCGCCCTGGCTCACTCAGGGGTATTTCAAAGAGCCGGAAAAATCGGAGGATCTTTGGGTAGACGGTTGGCTGCATACCTCCGACATTGGATATATCGACAGCGAAGGATATCTGCAGGTGACCGACCGTATTAAAGACGTGATCAAGACCGGGGGCGAGTGGATCTCTTCACTGGAATTGGAAGATATTCTTACCCAGCATGAAGGTGTCAGCGAGGCGGCTGTAATCGCGGTGCCCGATGAAAAGTGGGGTGAGCGGCCTCTGGCGCTGGTGACCTTGAAAGATGAATACAAAGACAAGGTTTCGGGCGACGACATAAAGAGTTTTTTCATGGGGCATGTCGAAAAGGGGGCAATCTCTAAGTGGGGAGTTCCCGATCAGACAATCTTTGTGGATAGCCTGGCCAAGACCAGCGTTGGCAAACTCAATAAGAGAGCGATGCGAGAGCAGTTCGTAAAGCGCAACAGCTAACGCTGCTCCTATACCCTGAACCCCATAATCCTCCCTAACCCCCCTTTTTGTTTGAAAAGGGGGGGGACTGCTTGGCCGATCGCTTTGACTACCATAGCTTATGGGCAATCGGGTGCCCATTGCGGGAAGAGAGCTCAATCGCCTGTTGTTCGCACAGGGTCCGACAGATGCCACAACCATAGCAGCGCACGGGATCAATAAAAGCTTTGCGGCGATTCACCGAAAAGCCAATGGCACCGAACTGGCACATCGCCAGACAAGCTTTACAGCCGATACAGGACTCCTCGTGCACCTGACCAACATATTCACTTCTAAAAAACAGTCGAAATTCATACTGGTAGCTCAGCATAGCCAGACAGTCGGCCCTATCACAATTGCAGATGGCGCCGATAAAAGGTGTCTTAAAGGTCCAGAGAGTGTGAATAAGACCTTCTTTTTCAAATTTTTTGTGGATGGAAAGCGCCTCGCTTTTGGTCAATTTCTGGAAAACCTTCACATCGGGGCCGGGTCGGAAAGTCTCCAGGAAAGCTTCTTTGACGTCCAATAGTTTTTCCGGATCGATTCCGAGACCGATGCAGTAGGTCGCGTCGTTTTTTCCCGTGGTATTTTTTCGGCAGATGCACGGCATAAGAACGACGGAGTTGGCAAGATCCAACACCTTCTCGAGATCTTCCATCGGAACCACCTGGCCGAAATGATCTCTCTGGTAACGCTTTTCATAGAAGCTGTATAACAAATGGCGCAGCCAAGCCGGTGCTTTTAGTGCCTGACGGAAAGTGCTTTCCAGTTTCGAAACGTGGCCGTTGCCGATATCCGATATAAAATCTAGGATGTAGCGGCGTCTGTTCATGTCTGAAAGGAGTTGGTCGGAATAGTTTTTAGCCTGTAAATACCATTTCTTACCTTCGCCATGCTTATGGCAGAATTGACACATTATGCTGTCTCCTCTCAATATATGTTCTTGTGGCATGCCGGAGCGCCTCTCAACGCAGCCTGCTCGCGATCGAATCCGCGATTCTTGACACAATAACGGAGTATGCAGAACTTAGCTAGTCCGCATCCGAAAACCTTGTAGCCCAGGGCTTTAGTCCCGCTGCAAGCAAGACTGAATCGGGCAGCCCTAAAGGGCCGTGCCGCATTAAGAGAATATTGAACTTTACGGATGGCCACTAATTAAGCTAGCGTTGTGGGGGCTTGTGAAGTAGGGTAGATGGTAATGTCGATTGTCGAGCGATATCCTGATGAATTTCTAAGTGTGCGATGCTAAAATCCAATTCCATGAACATTTTAATATACGTTTTAGCTATTGGAGCAGGTTTATATATTTTTTTAATGCTGTTTCTCTTTGTGCTTCAGTCCAGTCTCATCTATTTCCCTGATAACCAGATAATTTCTACGCCTCACGAAATTGGTTTGAACTACGATGCTGTCAGTTTCAAAGCTACGGACGGAGTCGAACTCAGTGGGTGGTTTATACCGGCGAGTTCTGAGATAGTTGTTTTGTTTTGCCACGGCAATGCCGGAAATATATCGGATCGATTGGATTCGTTGCAGGTTTTCCACAAGCTTGGATTGAACACGTTTATTTTTGATTATCGAGGATATGGCGAGAGTGCCGGGAAAACCACCGAACAGGGTACTTATCGCGATGCTGAAGGGGCGTGGAATTTTTTGGTGCGTGAAAAAGGGTTCAAGCAGGATGAGATCATCATTTTTGGCAGATCCCTGGGTGGTGCGGTTGCAGCACATCTTGCGATGACACAACAACCGTCAGCGCTCATTCTGGAATCCACCTTTACTTCCATCCCCGATCTGGGGGCGGGTCTTTATCCATTCTTTCCTGTCAGGTTGCTGTCTCGATTCAATTATAGCGTCGTCGATTTTGTCCGCCGAGTACACTGCCCCGTTTTGGTGGTACACAGTCTCGAAGATGACATTGTCCCTTACGGTCTGGGCGTTAAAGTTTACCGAGCGGCCAATGAGCCCAAAGAATTTCTCGAGATTGCGGGCGACCACAACAGTGGTTTTCTCATGTCGGGCGAATCTTACATGAATGGGTTGAGGTCGTTCATCAATAAGTACGCGATTCACTGAAAACAATATGTGGGAGGCTGCCTGAGAACTGCCATTTCTAGCCATGGGCGAGAAATCCTGCTCGGATAACCATTTGATTTTACAGATTTCTCATCACGTCAAGGCGTGATTTGAAATGACAAGGGAAGCATTTTCGGACAGCCTCCTGGAAGTAAAGTCATTTGCTGACTTTGGCCTATACTCTATATATGATCCCGGATGCTGGATAGTGGGGATAATTAAATTGCGGCTCTCTGTTGCGACTATGAAAAGGGGTGAGATAGAGTAAGAAGTGTACAAACACAGGGAGGGGGGAAGATGAGGGTATGGTCAAGACTGCGTTACTCGCGAATGGCTGCCAATTCTTTATCGGCACCGTTTGCAGTGGTTGTACTTTGCTGCCTGATGGCAGGTTGCCAGGGCAATCTGTTGACTTACAAGGGAGGCAACGTGCCCCCGGGCGAGAGCATCATACTGCTTGACGGCGAGCATTCGGCTTATTGGCCCACAAGGGACTTGCGAGTCAATTACACTTACTTAAAGAAATCCAACCAATTGAATATTTCCGGTGATGTGAAATTCGCAGACTGGCTCGGTCTTAGTTTCGATAACATTGTTTTCTTTAACCTCCAAATATTTTTGCTGAATGACCAGGGGACCGTGCTGCAAACTGCCGGCCTGGCAACCAGCTCTAATTTTGCGAACTCGCGAGCGTCGCTGAGCTTCACTAAGACAATGACCCTGCCCGCCGGAACCGCTGCCATGGCCTTCGGCTACACGGGAGAAGCACGGGGTACCGGGGATGATGAAGCGGGCACCACCAGCTTCTTCTATATTCCGGTGGAGCGCTGATGGTTTTGAAAAAATAAGCATCCCCTTTATGGCTTACCTATCGAAGAACAATGCGTCATTATTCGCTCATTGCCGTGGTCCTGGCCGGTTTCGCTGCCGGAATAGGGCAAGTTCTGATTCTCAGAGAGTTGCTGATTCTTTTCTATGGCAATGAATTATCGACCGGCTTAATTTTGGCTGCGTGGCTTCTATGGACTGCGGTTGGAAGCAGTATCGGCGGTAAGATCAGCCACCGTTTCCCTGCAGAACGAGCGACCCAATGTTTGGGACTTCTGCTTCTAGCGTTGCTGATTCCTCTAACGTTGCTTTGGATCAGATCGGCACGTTTAGTGTGGTCGATTCCTCTGGGTGAGTTGACAGCTCCGGGACTGATGCTCGCTGTTTCCTTATCGGCGAGTTGTGCGTTTTGCCTTATTTCAGGATTTATGTTCGCCTGGTGCTGGCACAGCTATGTTTCGACATCAATGCTTGAACCCAATGCACCCCGTCCCATCATGATCTACCTTGGCGAAGCTCTCGGCACCGCTGGCGGAGGACTCTTTTTCTACTTTGTACTGCTTCCTTATGCGTCCAATCTTAAAGCAGCATGTCTTACGTCGTTGACACTTTTGGGAATGGTTTTCCTGCTCATAAGACCTTGGAGAGACAGCTGGAGAAGCCGACCAGTCATTTTGATCATCGGAATGGCCATGAGCGCACTGGTGGTACTCATTGCCGTCAAATCAAGCCGCTTGGATGATATCAGCCATCGCTGGCAGTGGGGACCGGGCCTGGTTGCCGTGCGGGATACTCCCTATAACAACTTGGCTCTCGTAGAGGATACAAACCAATATAGCCTGTTCGGAACCGGCTTGTGGTTTTTTTCCATCCCAGATTCAAAAACTTCGGAATTTTCCGTTCATCTGGCCTTGCTCCAACATCCACAGCCGCAGAAAGTCCTGCTGGTGGGTGGCGGTTCTGTAGAGCTGGTCAGGGAAATTTTGAAGCATCCAAGCTTGAACGGATTGGATGTCGTGGAACCTGATCCGGGGATTATCAATCTATTGCAGCAGCATGTACCCGCACAATTCATCAGCCCCATCAGAAATCAAAAAGTAGATCTTCATTATGAGGATGCCGTTTCATTCATCCAGCATTCTCATGACAGATACGACGTAATCCTATTGAATGTGGGTGATCCGATGAACGCAGAGCTGAATCGATTCTACACGCTGGAGTTTTTCCAAAAACTCAGCCGGAGACTTAATCCCGGAGGTTTGCTTTCTTTTGCCGTATCAGCTTCGGATTATCTCGGTCCGGTTCAGGTCCGTTTTCTGCGCTCATTTTACGATACAGTACGTGCGGTTTTTCCAGAAGTTATTGTCTATCTTGTGGATTCCGCGAG
Organism: uncultured delta proteobacterium; assembly: GCA_963781715.1. Taxonomy (GTDB): domain Bacteria; phylum Desulfobacterota; class Syntrophobacteria; order Syntrophobacterales; family Syntrophobacteraceae; genus Desulfoferrobacter. The sequence goes on along the minus strand of CAWAGW010000009.1, from coordinate 111,222 downwards.
ATTTTTTGCATCCAACCAAAAGGGGGTATTGCTGACCGATCCGCAGGAGTTGGTAACTCGCATCAAAGAGCGAGGCTTGCGCCTCCAGTACGTGCGAGACTACTACATTTTTGATTATCTAAACCCGATGCGACTGAATTACCTTAACAGTGTTCTGAGGCAAAGCCCCCCACGGGGTTTGAACAAAGACTTCTCGCCAACGTGCTATTTCAACAACCTGCTTCTGTGGGCCTCTCAGCTTCATCCTGGACTGGAAAAATTTTTGATCGGTCTCTCCAATGTCAAGCAGAAGTGGTTTTGGATTGGGCTGGCAACCGTCCTGGTTGGTTTTATTATGTTTTCCTGGAGTGGACTTTTGAGTTTTGCGGCAACTTGCGAGATAAGCGTGATGATAATGGGTGCGGCTCAATTGATTCTAGAAATCCTATTGTTACTGAGTTTCCAGATCATGCAAGGATTTGTTTACAAGCAACTGGTTTTGATCGTGACTCTGTTTATGGCGGGTGTGGGGCTAGGAGCTGCGATTCAATCTTTTCTGGAATCAAAAATCAGCTCCGCCAAGCGTTGGTTCGCTGCCGTTCAGCTCACCTTTGGACTTTACGTTCTGGTTGCTTTGAAGATTCTATTCGTCATGCATGAGTCTTCAAGCAACTGGTTTGAAATTGTGCCGGGATCTGCCATTTTTGCATTGCTTGCTGCGGTATCCGGCATACTGGGGGGACTTCATTTTGCTCTCGCGTTAAGGACCTTTTCAGGCATCGATGCTGTGGCAGCGGCTGTTGCCGGTCGTCTCTACGCCATCGACTTGATCGGCGCCTCTGTGGGGGCCTTGGCCGTGTCGCTCTATATGGTTCCAGTCTACGGTGTTGTCACGACCATGATAGCTTTGTGCGTCACAAGTGCAGGTGCAGCTTTTGCATTATTGAAAGTCTAGGAGGCTGTCCGAGCATTGTCATCTCGATCCTAAGGCGGGAAATCTTACTCTCACAAGTTTTTGTTTTAAATGGTTTTTCACTCATATCCGCTTGGTTCGAAATGACAAAAAGAGCATTTTCGAACAGCCCCCTGGCACTTGGATTGTGGAGTCTATCAGAGCAACTGAGTTAATGATTGGAGAGCAGGGATGGGTGCGCCGCTGGTTTGCCGGTTGTTTTGATGGGTCGATGGATGCGATTATTCGTAGTGGGCGCCAATTTATGCACAAGTTGATTATGAAATCTTGTGGGTAACAGTATCGAATAGGTACTTTTGCCTATGTCAAAATGGGTAGTTTTACGGATTGAAATAATTTGGCTACCGTGTCTTTATAATGCCATAGAAGGTTTCTCATCTATTTCTACTTTTTCTTAAAGGGGTGCTGACATCAGGTAATATTGCGATCCCGCCAACCGATGTCAGCATCCTTTTTTATACTCTGATCTAGCTTGCTTCCCCTCATACTAACGGTGTCCGGCTGCCTGGCGCTTCGATCCAGATGTCTGTTAATGTCACGGGGTGGGCTTTCATGCACAGGTGTCAGCTCTTCAAAAAAGATTTGCTCGGGTGCCGATTCGTTTCTCTGCTCAAGTTTATCTTTATTTTCGGTCTTCAGGGTGGACAAAGGCTGCTGGAGTTCCCACATTATTAATCAGTTAGAATTTTAACCAACCGAGAAATATCTCGACGAGTGACAGGAGGAACAATCATGCAGAACGTTTGTGTAGAATGCGGCCATGACTTTGCAGATCCGATGATTCCGGAAAGTCAGTGTACTTATTGTGGTGGAGAGGTGCAACCTAAGGAAACGTTATTTGAGGGTTTGGACTGGAAAAGAGCTTTCCGAATGTTGATGAACAGGATGGAGGCTCTCGAAGAGCGGCTTGCACAGCTGGAGGGTAAAGAATAGTAAATCGATAAACCGGGGGTAGCGAAAATTTGCATCCCTGCGGGATGTGGATTACCGATTGGATCTGCTGCCCGGGGGACCGCGGGTTGCGGTCGGCAATGTCCGAGCAAAGCAGCTAAAATAGATTCTTTCTCAAAGGCTAACCAGTGAGGTTAGCCTTTTTCTTTAGTTTTGAAACTGCAGTCTCCTCCGTTCCCAGTCATTCCCGCAATTTTCCGGCGGGAATCCAGAAATGGGCGCCGGGCTAAATCCCTGCCAAATCTTGTTCCTGCCAGCTTTAGGCAGGGAGCACGCGGAAATCTGAAAGGTCTAGTCGCTTGAAAAAGTTAGCTTCTACCTCTAATGGGTTTATTTTCCAGGCAAGCATTAATTTGAGGTGATTCCTGACTTTATCTCAGTCAACATTTTCTCCACTTCAGAGCGTGCCCTCTGGTAGAATTCAGTTTCGGTGATTTTGCCTTCAACAAAATCGCTCCAACTGTTGAAGTCCTGAAAAAAAGCAACCTCCATCCCGGTCTCAGCGCATACCCTTCTATAGATCTTATTGGCCTGCTTAGCTCGCTCTAATTTTTCGTTCTCTTTCTGCAGGTGCTTATGTTCATCATCTTTGTCTGCGACAACATACTTTCCAAAAGTTCTTGCAAGCTCCTCAAGTTCGACCTTGGCTCTACTATTAAGTTGAGATTCATCTATTTTCCCGTCTACATATTCCTTCCAAGCTTCAAAACTTTGCCACGAGACAATTTTCAAACCATTCTCCTCACAGATCTTAGAGTATAAACCATTCGCTCTTAAGGCGCGCTGAACCCCATCGAGTGCTATCGTTCCTTCGGGAAGTTTGGAAACAGAATTCGCCATTTAATCGCTCCTAAACTGAATTACTCGTTTTGTTACCCGTAATATAACCTTCCACCAAAAATCATTTTTCGAGGGCTAAATCAATCAGGCGATCCAGCAACCGAGAAAATGAGATGCCGGCAGCGGCAGCCGCTTGTGGGAAGAGACTTGTCTGGGTCATGCCAGGTATCGTGTTGGTTTCCAAAATGGAAATCTCATTGCCCGAGACAATCATGTCGGTTCGGCTGTAACCGCGGCAATGCAGGACTTGATGTGCACGCTTGGCATATTCTTGCGCTTTTGCCGTGAGTTCGGGAGAAATGCGGGCCGGACAAATTTCTTGAGTTGCCCCCGGCAAGTACTTTGCATCGTAGTCAAAGAATTCATAATCTTTTCCGGGAATGATTTCGATGAGAGGGAGCGCCATCAGTGAATCGTTGCCAAGGACCGCCCCGGTGATTTCTATTCCATCCAGATACTTCTCCAAAAGGCATAGCCGATCATAGAGCCATGCATCCTTAAGTGCTTTAGTCAACTGCTTTTCGTCGTGCACTATACTAAGGCCTATGCTGGAACCCTCGTGTTCGGGTTTGACAACCAGCGGGAGACCAAGCTCTTTCACAGCTGCCCGTCCGTCTTGAAATCCGGATCTATCCATTACGGCGTAGGGGGCTATAGGCAGTCCCGCCTGAACATAGAGCTTTTTGCTAAGAATTTTGTTCATGGCAACGGCACTTCCAAGAACTCCGCTGCCCTGGTAGGGAATATCAAGCAGATCGAGAAATCCCTGCACGGTTCCGTCCTCACCAAGACGCCCATGAAGAATGATCAGTGCGACATCGATACTATCGGCTTCCCGAGCCAGTCGAGGCAGGTCGTCCCGAGGATCGTAGCGCAAAACCTGGTACCGCTCTTTGTCTAGTGCCTGATAGACTTGGTTGCCGCTTTTCAACGATACTTCCCGTTCCGCAGACTTCCCACCCGAAAGTAAGGCAACCGTTAATTTGTCCTTCCTCATGGTGTTTCCCCTCCTCCGTCTGGTGCAATGGTCCATTGATGATGCTACATATGTTCTATGGCATTTGGCTCTATAGCCAGATGGCCAAAAATCCTTTGCTCTAAGATGATATATAATTGAAGTTTTTGCAGCAGTCGCTGCTCATGTTCCGATGTTTTCGCATAACGCTCAATAAGGTCATAAAAACGATTTTGGAGTGAAACGATTTCGTCATGTTTTACTCGTTTATCAGCGTAATTGACTACCAAAGATTCGGTTATTGGTCCGTTCAGCCTAATGAGATCCAAGTTTACGTGGTCATGGACGATCGCGGCCAGTTGCAGATAACCCCATTCGTGAAGCAGTTGAGCGCCCATACTTTCGTGTCGCACTCCCGTGGATATGCTTTGAGCTTTTGCAATATCGTGCAAGAGAGCACCGGCCTCAACGATTGCCAAGTTTAATTTGACACTGTTTTGGTTCAAAAGTCTCGTCAGGTATAGCGCAATCTCCGCCACCAACAAACTGTGTTTCTGAATATGCGGCGGCATCTGAGTTTTTCTCATCAATTTTAAGCATTCACTGCGTGTTGGTACGGCCATAATCTACGTAAATCCTTTGGATCGGTTATTAAGATCATTAAATATATCATTTTTTGAAAAATTGTAAGCCCGCAAGGCTCGGTTCGGTGGAACTCAGCATTTATCCCATTAGCATGAAACAGCTCTTAGCATGATGCAGTCCTTTTGGATTCAGATCCCCCCCGGGGAATCTATCATCATTATTTGCGGCCACATAAGAGCCTTCATCTGAGGTCGTTCATGTGGTCCACAGTTGTATGGCCTTTTTTAAAAATGAATTTCTATGAAAAGTCGAGATAATCAAAGATCGATCTATCTCGTTTCGGAGAACCAAACTGTTGATAGAGAACAACGTTATGAAATACTTCAGAAACAACTGTTTATTAATAATTGCATTATTGTCAATATGTTATCTTTGCATGGAAGCTAACATCAATTCATATCGACAAATTTCCACGTAGCAATCGAATCTGACTTTCTAGCTCAAACAAGCTCAGATTCATTTTGACGGTTTCGGCGGTCGTGATCTAGAAATGTGCCTACCAACAAGGGGGCTGAGGGATATTCAAATCGAATCTTGTCGTTGTTTTTCTCATTCACATCAGTAAGTTCCAGTTATGTTAGTTTACTTTTATCGGCATTTTGTAGCTCCTGCTGGCGGTAGTCGCTGATCGGTAGCTTATCAATTGAGAGAATCAGTTTTAAACTGAACGCGTTCACGGTTGCAGGAGGGGGGCGTGCTATGGGTGAGGAATGGCAACACGTTAAGAATGAATTGAAGAAGAGCCTTTCAAAAGGACAGTACGATCTGTGGGTATCCACGGTAGATTTCGTCGGGCAAAGCGAAGATCGTTTGATTTTAGGCTGTCGCAATAAATTTCACATCGAATGGCTGCGTGAAAAGCTTGAACCAAAACTGTTAGCTGTATCGCGCCAATACTTTCCCCGGATAAAAAAGCTGGAATATCGGATTGCCTCGATTGATGAGTTGAAAGATTTTGCGGTAAATCAAGAATTCGATACTCCAATGCAGGTGAGTTTTAATGATCTGATCCGCCGCTCGGGGCCGAGATTAAATCCCAAATTTACTTTTGATCATTTTGTCGTGGGGCAATGCAACCAGTTTGCTTATGCCGCTTCGATGGCCATGGCGAGCAGTCAGCAGTTCTATAATCAGTCGGTTTATCTGCTCTCTGAGACGGGACTCGGAAAGAGTCATCTATCCCATGCCATCGGCAATCACTTGCTCTGTCAAAAGCCGGATCTCCGAGTACAGTACCTGACTACCGAGCAGTTTGCCAATGAGATGATCTATGCTCTCAGAAATGACACAATCGAGGCATTTAAAAACAAATTCCGTTCCGGGTGCGACGTGTTACTTCTGGAGCGGATTGAATTCTTAAGCGGCAAAGAAAAAATCCAAAATGAGTTGATTTATACTTTGGACGAACTCTTAGACCGGGGCAAGAAGGTACTTTGCACAGGCAGTTCCTACCCCAAAGATATTCCTAAATTGAGCAGTGAATTAAAATCGAGGCTGGGTGGCCTGATGCTGGCGCCCATAGAACGTCCTGATTTCACGACCCGAATGGAGATTATCAATCGAAAAGCGCAAAACGAGAATGTCAAACTTCCGACGGATGTAGTCGAATTTCTGGCAGATCGAATTACCAGCGATGTTCGGCAACTGGAAAGTTGCCTGGTGGGATTGATTGCCAAAACGAACATCATGGGAGTACCCATTTCGCTCGGTCTTGCCCAGGATATCACGCATACGATGTTGGACCGTCTGCCAAAAATCACGGTAACTCACGTCCAACAAGTGGTGTGTGAAAGTTATCAGATCTCTATAGAGGACTTGAAGTCGGCTTCCCGCCGAAAACAACTGGCTCTAGCTCGTAAGGTTGCTATGTATCTCTGCCGCCAATACACTTCAGAGTCCCTGGTGAATATTGGCAAATCCTTTAAGCGAAGCCACAGTTCGGTGGTGTATGCGGTTAACGGATTAAATAAAGAAATGGTCGACAGGAACAGCAAACTGAAGCGTCAAGTTGACTATATCAGCCGCCGACTGGAAACCAGTTGCCTTTCGAGCAAATAAATCGCTCGTCAAGTGAATCGTCTCAGAGGGAAACAAGAAAACCTTTACCCGAATCGCTCCTCTATCGCTACCGGCCATCGCGGCTGTAGAAAATCCACTCTGCTCACTATTCCTGATTGATTTTTTCTCTCAACACTCCCGAACATTTAAAGGTGATGACTTTCCGAGGAGAAAGCATAATTGGATCGCCCGTTTGAGGATTGCGGCCACGCCTTTGATTCTTGTTTTTGACGCTAAATTTGCCGAATCCACTGATCAAAACGTCTTCACCCTGCTCCAAGGACTGTTTGACAATTTCAAAAAGTGTCTCGATGATATGAGCAGACTCGGTCTTGGTGAAAATATTTTTTGCAAACAAGTTTTCTACAATGTGCGCCTTAGTTAACGTCATGCAAACTCTCCTTTTTCTCAGTATTACCTGCCGGTGAAAAGCAAACGAAATGTTGCCGCCCAATTTTCATAATGACGTCGATCTTCTAGCTAATTAAAGGATAATTTACTGTTTTTCAACAAAAAAATAGGGGCTCCATGCGAATTTGGAACCCCTGGCAATATTCCGATGGTGGCGGTGCAGGGACTTGAACCCCGGACACTGCGGATATGAGCCGCATGCTCTGACCTACTGAGCTACACCGCCAAAAGCACACGGAAATCTATAGTAAAACATCGCCATAGTCAACCCTAAATTGGGCTTAATAGTCCTTTGCTGATGGCTCTATTTGGAGACTTGAAGCACCCGGCGACCGTTCTTGCCCGGGATTGCGATTGACAAAAAAAGGTGTTTCAGTTAAATGTGATGAACCGTTCCATGTAAATTTTTTTTCTGTTTTTTGAGGTGGTTAGGTATAGTCTGGAAATAATAACCCCTGAATCAAATTCATGCATATCAATATGAGATCGACTGCAAGTAACTGCCCGGCGCCAAGATTACACTTCAAGGAGAGCCCGTTTTGAGAAATCAGCCGCTTTATGAAGTTAAGATCGTAAGTGATTTTGCCGCGGCGCACAATTTGAGAAATTTTCGCGGCAAGTGTGAAAATCTACATGGCCACAACTGGACTATAGAGGTTGTACTGCGTGGCCGTCAGCTTAACGAAAGCGGGATTTTGCTGGATTTTGCCGAATTAAAACAAGCCACCCGCGAGCTTCTTGCCGAATTAGATCACAACTACTTAAACGACCTGCCTTTCTTCAAGGAACACAATCCATCCTCGGAAAATATCGCCCGCTTCTTGTTTGAGCGACTGTCAGACAAATTAAACAGCGACGATCTATGGTTATATAGGGTGACAGCTTGGGAATCGAATGATGCTTGTGCAACCTTCATGTATGATGATGGTTACGGCGAACGAAACGGCCGGGCCTAAAAAGGAGCGAGAACAATGAGATTGCGTAACGTGCGGGCTAAGGACTTGAGAGCGAGTTCGTTTATTATCAGTAGCCTTAAGTGCCTTTTGTTATTGTCTTCGGTTGTTCTCGTAGTGCTGTATGGCAATACAAGCTGGGCTTTGCAGCGGCATACGCTGCTGCCCGAAACAACAATGGGACAGCCCGAAGTCGGCATGAGCAACCAATCGGCGGCACACGAGGAGACGCCTTCGCATACAACAAAGGAAGCCTCACCCCCACCGGCCCACGAACCTGCTCCCAGCCCACCCGCCGTGGCTTCCGAACATGCTCAGGAGCCAACTTCACACCAAACACCTGCTCCTACCTTAAGTCTTCCTACTGGTGCGGCTCATGAGCCATCTGCTGAAGGGCGCGTGGCCACGCCATTACCGGCAGGTGAAGGAGAACAGGGAGTGCCCGTACCTGCGGAAGGGCTTCCAGAACATGGCGAAGAGGCGGAAGCTCATGCTGAACATGGTGTTGTGTTGCCCAAGATCTCGCCAACCCCGGGAGTTACTTTTGTCCAGACCATGATCAACCTGATGGAGCACGAACTGAGCGGTCGAACCCTTGGATGGCGTCCCAACGATATTATTATCGGAAGATTTACCGATAACATAAACAACTATCAGTTAGGTGTTCTGGAAGCACTCCGTTTCACCACCCTCCGTCTCAAAGACAGCCTCACTAGAATGGGTGATGCAGATACCTATGATCCCGATTTGGAGGCGGCACTAAACCTTTTGATGAACAGGGCGACGCTTTTTTGGTTTCCTTCTGCTGAGAATTCCTACCGTGAAGCTGTGGACCACTTGAAACAATTCCTGGTAAAACTGGAGAAAGGACAACGCCACTTCTATTACAGGAGTGACAACCTGCTCCTGTTGGTTTCCACTTACAGAGACCTGATGGGCAATGTGAACAGAAATTTAATCAGAGAAAATGTTGGCTGGTTTGAAAGCGACGACTACTTCTACTATGCCAAAGGGGTTGCCCACGTCTACTTTGAAATCCTGAAGGTGGTTCGCGTGGGTTTTGAAAGTCAGCTGGCCCAAACCTTGGATGCGGTAGCTATAATGGATGAAGTACTGCATGAGCTTTATCGTACGGAACAGTTGGATCCATGGCTGGTGCTGGATTCGGGTCCGAACAGCTTTTTTGCCAATCACAGGGCCAACCTGAATGCACCGTTGAGTGAGGTCGCGCACTTGCTGGTTGTCCTAAGTCAGTTATAAGTTCGGGGGAGCTGGGAGAGGGTGAATGAGGCATCTTCTTCCAGCTTTACCTGATGCAATGGATTTTCAAGGCCTTGATTTAACTCCTTCCGCTTTCTCCTTACTGCTATTGGCAGCCTTGTCAAACTTTTCCATTTGCTCCAAATAATAGCCCCTGTTTTCCGGATTTTCTGCCAAGGCTTGCTTGATGGTCTCCAATGCTTTGCGATAAAGACCATTTGCGTAGTAAGCCTCTGCCAAAGTGTCCAGTATGTAGGGCTCGGAGTGGTTGGACGCCGCCTGAAGAGCCAGTTTGAGCGCCTCATCGGGGTGGAAGTAGGGCTGTGGTGAGGTGGCGTAAAGCCAGGCAAGGTTGTTTAGAATGGTTGGATTGCGGGGAGCCAGGGCCAATGCTTTTTTTAGGAATGACAATGCCGTCTGGTAACGCCCTAAGTCCAACATTAATCCTCCGTATGCCGCCAGGAGCTCCGGGTCGGCAGCCTTGCCCTGGATTTGCTTCTCGATTACTTGTGCCTGGACCTGGGTTCTCCAGCGCTGGATGGCTTTAGTTTCTTGCAATTGGTTGCCTGAAAAGCTCAAGCCGATCAACAGCGCCAGGAAGACTATAATCGAGCCGTAAAGTTTACGGTCGTGTTTGCGGATCAGGGCAGGGTTGCGATAGGAATCAACCAGGAAGTCAATGCGCTGGCGAATGCTGAAGTGATGCCAGCTTGGTAAATCTTCAATACGACCGCTATGGAAAGCAATTTTCTGCAAGGAAGATATTAAAGCATGTGGGTTGCCTATTAGACGCAGCGCATACAAATCGGCCTGCCTTTCACTGTTGCGCATGAAAAAGCCGAATATGTAGCGAAAATAAAGGACGAGTAGGAGTAGTATTGGAATGGCATACGCGATGGAAAAGAGCGTGAGGCTCAAGGAATCGTGGGCCATAGCCCAGTTAAGGAATACGTCATTTTTCAAAAGAAATAGAAAAATGACATCATGGAACGAGTAGGCCAGTATGGAATAGCCAATAAAGAAAATGAGATAAATTACAATATGGAAACGTCGAACATGCCCCATTTCATGAGCGACCACAGCTCTTAACTCATCTATGTCCAAAACCGATAGAAGTCCTTTGGTTATTAGAATGTAGCGCCATTTTGGAAGGATCCCGATTATCCCGGCCGTAAGCATCTCGTTGCCAAACAGCGGCCACAGCATGAAGCCTCCCAACCCAAAGTTGTTCTTGTTACAAAACCTTTCGAGCTCTCCTTGTATGTTCCCTGCGGGGAGAGGCTTGCATCCCCATAAACGGACGACCAACCACGGAGCGAAAAGAACGAAGATCAATAGCAGAATAGCAAGCAGCAGGAACTGACCGAGCTCGCTGCTGAGGAGCGGTGGCAGTTCTATGATCTGCAAAAGATCACTGGCAAGCGAGATCAGAAACCAAGGAATAAGAATCGCAGAGATAAAAGCGAGTTGGCTTTTGAGGAAAGCCGGCAGCGTTATGTCGGAGTGGTAGATATTTCTGTAGACTGGGTGGCTCCAAAGCCAAATCATAAAGACGTGGAGCAGAAACAGGCCGATCCCCGTGATCCCTGAAAGAGTCAGGGACTGATCAAACCCGGGAATGATCTGGAGGTAAAATTTGATATTCAGAATGTAAATATCGACTGCAACAAATCCCACAGCCAGAATCGTCAGGCGGTTTTCAATGCGATGGTACTGACGGGTAAGAACTGACTGAGGAACATACCAAGTTGCACGACTTAAACGTCGCAGGGATAAATGGCAGGCCAGCCCAAAGACGAATAACAGCAACAAGGCGAGCAGCAATGTTTCCAAAGGCGAAAGTAAAGGCTGAGCGCCCGGCTGCTGGAGCGTAAACAGCACCAAGACGACCAGAAGATAGATCAGTTGGCTGTACATGGTAGGATTTGAAGCCGTAATTCACGTGGAAAATAGCAGACCAATTGTTTCTGTGTCACCAGTCAATGTCGCCTATAGATTCTAGTATTTGCAATATCTGATAGTCATCTGTTTGGGAGTTGGTGCGCATCAATTAAGATTGCTTCGTCGTCACGCTGACAGCGTGACTCCTCGGAATGAAAAGCGCGGATAATCGCTGAATTTAGGCGATAGTATCAGCGCGTAAATTGAATCTTTCCCTTCCCCAACAGGTCGTGCAGGTGCAAGATTCCCCTCAATGCACAATGCTCGTCTACCACGGGCAGGACCGTTATCAGATGCTGTTCCATGATCTCCAAGGCTTCCGCAACTGAGCGGTTGGTCATAATGGTGCAAGGGTCGGGAGTCATTACCTCAGCAATTCCTCTTGTGGAGAGATCGGCGAATTTCTTTATGGCGCGCCTGAGGTCACCGTCTGTAAATATCCCCAAAAGCTTCCCATTATCCCCAGTGATGAGCGTTGCCCCCATTCCTTTCCGGTTCATTTCTTCCAATGCTTCTTGAACCTGTGTTTCCTCGGCTACCACTGGGATTGCCTCGTCACGGCGCATCACTTCACGAATCGGAATTTGCAGGCGTTCGCCCATGTGTCCTCCGGGATGATAGCGACGGAAATCTTGCGCCTGAAAGTTGCGCATTTTGATAAGAGCTACAGCCAGAGCGTCTCCCACTGCCAGCATTGCCGTGGTGCTTGCGGTGGGCGCCAGACCGAAAGGACATGCCTCCCGCGGGACACCGGTGTAGATCGCCAAGTCGCTGAATTTGGCAAGGGTTGAATTAAGATTTCCGGTCAATGCGATAGTTCTGGTTCCAATGTTTCGTAAACTGGGAAATATGATATTGAGCTCTTCAGTTTCACCGCTGTTGGAAAGGGCAAGCACCAGATCCTCTTTGCGCACCATACCGAGATCGCCATGCATGGCTTCGACGGGGTGCATGAAAAGTGCCGGGGTTCCAGTGCTGCTCAATGTAGCGACAATCTTTCGCCCAACTATACCGGATTTGCCGATCCCGGAGACTATGATTCTACCGCTGGCTTGGTAAATCCATTGCACCGCGGTAGCAAAAGATTCGTCGAGGTGATCCAGCAGATGCATAATCCCCTCAGCTTCAATCATCAACACATCCCTAGCTATTTCTAAGATCTGAAGGCTGTTCTGAGTGATACTCGCCGACTTGGAAGGTGGACATTGCAGCTCGCGGACTGAGGATTTGGGATCCACCGCATCACTTCGATCGGTTACGGTTTCTGGCTCAACTTCTTTTCGGAATGCCAAGTGGCTTTTTCCACTCAATGAATTTCCCTCTCTTCTATAGTCAATAAAGTCTATACTTTGCTTGCTACTGCGCGATGGGTCTCGAAACAGTCCTTGCGTACCTGCTCTTCACATTCTACTGCGTAGTCGCCATTGAAACAGGCCAGACAGAAAGGATGATCGTTGGAGTTCGCGTTGGCGCCTGCAAGCAGTCCATCCAAGCTTAGGTAGTTCAGCGAATCGAGGCCGATAAAATCCCTAATCTGATCCACAGTGTGCGATGCCGCGATGAGTTCGCCCTTGGTCGAGAAATCGATTCCATAGGGGCACGGGTAGCGGTGTGGGGGACAACTCACCACCATATGTACTTCTTTTGCTCCTGCGGTTCGCAAAGCTTTTATACGAGTTCGCGTAGTTGTGCCTCGAATAATCGAATCTTCAATCAGCAGCACTTTTTTGCCGCGCAGCAATTCACGCACCGGATTCAATTTGACTCGAACCCCAAAGTCGCGCATGGCTTGACTCGGCTGAATAAAAGTGCGTCCCACATAATGATTCCGAATGACGCCCATTTCCAGCGGAATCTTGGAGGCCTCTGCAAAACCGAGCGCTGCGTAGTTGCCGGAGTCCGGAAAAGGCATGATAAAGTCGGCTGTTATAGATTTGTTTTCCTCTTTCATTAGATGGCCGAGGCGCTTTCGGCAGAGATACACATTCTGGCCGAAGATATTGCTATCGGGTCTCGCAAAATAGACGAATTCAAAAATGCAGTAGGCCGGCTGCATTTTGGGAAATGGATGGAGCGATTGCAGACCGTTGTGGTCGATAATGATGATTTCACCCGGTTCTACATCGCGCAGGTAAGTGGCGTCGATCAGATCCAGTGCACATGTTTCGGAAGCAAGGACATAACTGCCGTTGAGTTCGCCCAGACACAGGGGCCGAAAGCCTTTTGGGTCGCGGATGCCGATAAGCTTGTCGCGGGTGCACATGACCAAAGAGTAAGCGCCTTTGATTTGCCTCAGAGCTTCAACCAAGGCTTCTTCCAGGCCGAGCTTCAGGTTTCTGGCCATGAGGTGCATGATGACTTCCGTGTCCATGGTCGATTGAAAAATGGCTCCTTGATCTTCTAAATCGCGGCGCAGCTGGATTGCGTTGACCAGATTGCCGTTATGAGCGATGCTATAATACTCGTTTCCGTGAACCACCACGAAGGGCTGAGCATTCGCCAGCAGAGAGGAACCTGTGGTGGAGTAGCGAACATGTCCTATAGCTAAATGCCCCTTGAGCTCTTGCAGCGTCTCTTCGCGGAAGACCTCATAGACCAGACCCATATGCCTGGATTCCCTCAGTTGGTTGCCGTCTGACACGGCTATCCCGGCACTTTCCTGGCCGCGATGCTGGAGAGCATATAGTCCAAAATAAGTCAGTTTGGCTGCATCAGAATTCCCAAATACCCCAAAGATACCGCACTCTTCACGCTTACTAGGGATGTATGGTTGAAAATCAGTGGGTATAGAATTTAATCTCATCAGTTATTTCCTGTATTCAATATTCTGTCGGGATGTCGCCGGACAGTACTTGGTATACGCAGCATTACTGCGAACAATCACCATGTACAGCCTCGCCAAAATATAGCCGGTACCTTAGAGCGAGTCTCCGAGCTGCTTTTCCGGATTACCGCTCAAAGCATGCGGAAGAGTCGAAAAACGGCCCATAGCCTATTCTCGGACAGCTTCCCAGGAAGATCCGTTGGCATGATATTCTTGGATGGTTTTCACATCCCAGTCACCCTTCTGCAATTCTTCCACCGCTTCAGCCATTGCTTTGGCTCCGGCGATGGTCGTGGTATACGTTATGTTGTAAAGCAACGTCGCCCGACGTATCTCATATGAGTCTGAAAAAGTTCTTTTGCCCAAGCTGGTATTGATTACCAGCTGTATTTCATTGTTTTTTATATGATCGACCACGTGCGGTCGGCCTTCCTTGAGTTTGAATACCGTTCGGGTCTTAATGCCGTGATCTCTTAGGAAGTTAGCGGTTCCGCTAGTGGCGATCAATCGAAACCCCAAATCCTGAAGTTTAAGGGCAACGGGCAGTACTGCGGGCTTGTCCCGGTTATGTACACTTATAAAGACCGTTCCTTGGGTGGGGAGCCCATAGCCAGCCGCCGATTGAGCTTTGGCAAAGGCGATTCCGAAATTTTCTCCGATACCCATGACTTCACCCGTTGATTTCATCTCCGGCCCCAGCAGGATGTCCACCTTGGGGAATCTGGAAAATGGGAAAACCGATTCTTTTACCGACACGTGATTCGGTTCTATTTCTTTCTCAAAACCTAATTCTTTCAACGACATCCCCAGCATAACTTTGGTGGCAAGTTTTGCCAAGGGCACACCGATGGCTTTGCTCACGAAAGGAACCGTGCGCGAGGCTCTCGGGTTGACCTCAAGGATATAAATCTGGCCTCTTTGCAGAGCGAACTGCACATTCATCAGTCCCACGACGCCCAGTTCGCGCGCCATCAGTTTGGTTTGCCTCTTTATTTCTTCCTGCAAACCTTTGGAGATCCCAATGGGGGGCAGCACGCACGAGCTATCACCTGAATGGATGCCGGCCTGCTCGATATGTTCCATGATGCCTCCGACCACCGTGATTTTACCGTCACTGATTGCATCGACGTCCAGCTCGGTTGCGTCTTCGAGAAAGTCGTCGATCAGTATCGGGTGACCCGGAGAGACATGCACGGCGGTTTCCATGAATTGGCACAGCATGGTCTCATCGTATACGATTTCCATGGCTCTGCCGCCCAACACGTAAGAAGGTCGGACCACTACCGGATAGCCGATGTCTTTGGCGGCTTTTAGAGCTTCTTGCGCGGTAAAGGCAATTGCATTCTTGGGTTGTTTCAATCCTAGCTTGTGGAGTAGCTGTTGGAAACGCTTCCGGTCTTCAGCCAGGTCGATGGCGTCCGGAGAGGTTCCCAAAATCCGAGCCCCCACTTTTTCCAGGGGAACCGCCAGGTTTAGCGGCGTTTGGCCGCCGAATTGGACGATCATGCCCTTGGGTTTTTCCGTGTCCAGGATATGCAGCACATCTTCACGCGTCAAAGGTTCAAAATAAAGCTTGTCGGACGTATCATAATCTGTTGAAACGGTTTCCGGATTGGAATTGACCATGATCGATTCATGATCTATTTCCTTCAAAGCAAAAGAGGCATGAACACAACAGTAGTCGAATTCGATTCCCTGGCCGATTCGGTTGGGCCCACCCCCGAGAATGACCACTTTGGGTTTGGTGGAAGGTCTGGCTTCGTCTTCCGTTTCGTAAGTTGAATAGTAGTATGGAGTATACGCTTCAAATTCTGCTGCGCATGTATCGACCAGTTTATAGACAGGTCTGATGGAGTGCTGCAGACGTTTCTGGCGAACGGTTTCTTCGTCTGTGCCGACCAGTTCAGCCAATCGGACATCGGAAAATCCCCACGACTTGGCCTGAAAGAGCAGCTCCGGGTCATCGAGAAATCCCTGTGAATCGTCCGATTGCCTTATGGCATACTCCATCTGGAGGATTTGCTCGATGTGATGAAGGAACCATCGATCTATGTAGGTCAATCGATAGATTTCATCGACGGTCAGGCCTAGTTTCAGGGCTACTCCGATCTCAAAAAGGCGCTGCGAACTGGGGCGTCGCAGTTTCTGTTTGAGTGCATCGATATACTCGCCGTTCGTTTCCGCCGGTGCGTCTATGAAACCGTATCGACCAATTTCCAAGGAACGAATGGCTTTCTGCAAAGCTTCCTTGAAAGTTCTGCCGATGGCCATGGTTTCACCCACCGATTTCATGGCGGTGGTGAGCAGGTCATCGGTTTTGGGGAACTTTTCAAAAGTGAATCGCGGCACTTTGACCACACAGTAGTCAATGGTCGGTTCGAAAGAGGCCTTGGTTTCGCGAGTGATATCATTGGCGATTTCGTCCAGGGTATAGCCTACCGCCAGTTTCGCTGCAATTTTGGCGATGGGGAATCCGGTTGCTTTGGAAGCAAGGGCTGAAGAGCGTGACACGCGGGGATTCATCTCAATCACTACCATCTCGCCGTTTTCCGGGTTGATGGCAAATTGCACATTGGAGCCGCCCGTTTCCACTCCGATTTCCCTGAGAATGGCTATGGAGGCATCTCTCATTTGCTGATATTCTTGATCGGTAAGCGTTTGAGCCGGAGCCACGGTGATGGAGTCGCCGGTATGGACACCCATGGGATCCATATTTTCGATGGAGCAGATGATGACCACATTGTCCATCAAATCGCGCATCACTTCGAGTTCGATATTCCTTCCAGCCCAGAACCGATTCTTCCAGCATCACCGTGCGGATCATACTGGCATCCAGTCCACTCTGCGAAAGTTCGAGCAGCTCCTCGCGATTGAAGGCGACCCCTCCGCCCGTGCCCCCGAGCGTGAAAGAAGGCCTGACGATAATGGGGAAACCGATTTCATCGGGATATTGCCTCCACTTCGCTCATGGTGTGAGCTATGCCGCTGGCTGGAACGCGCAGGCTGATGTCGTTTCATCGCTTCCCGGAATATTTCGCGGTCTTCCGCCTTCTTGATGACATCGACTCGAGCCCCGATCATTTCCACATCGTATTTTTCCAGGATTCCCGTTTCAGCGACCTTGACGGCCATGTTGAGTGCAGTCTGACCTCCCAGGGTCGGCAGCAGGGCATCGGGGCGATCCCTTTCGATAATCTTTTACCACTGCTTCCGGTGTGATTGGTTCAATGTAGGTGCGATGAGCGGTTTCCGGATCGGTCATGATGGTGGCCGGATTGCTGTTGATGAGAACAATCTCATAGCCTTCTTCGCGAAGGCTTTGCAGGCCTGGGTACCTGAATAATCAAATTCGCACGCCTGACTGATGATGATCGGACCTGAACCAATGATGAGGATTTTCCGAATGTCTGTTCGTTTCGGCATTAACTGTCGTTCCTTTCGGTATCTTTAGTCTGCTTGAAAATGCACGAGTGCGATGCTCATCATGGCTACATTGCCAAGTCGTCTATGCCATTATTTGCTTCCAGCTTTTTGCATGAGCCGTGTGAAGCGTTGAAAGAGGTAGGCTGCATCGTGTGGTCCGGGGGAAGCTTCGGGATGGTACTGCACGCTGAAAGCCGGCAGTTCAAGATGCTCCATTCCTTCCAAGGTATTGTCGTTGAGATTGATGTGGGTCAGCTGTACCGGTTTCTTTCGCATGGATTCCGGATCGACACAAAAACCGTGATTCTGGGAAGTGATTTCCACTTTTCCCGTGGTCAGATCTTTGACGGGCTGGTTGGCACCCCGGTGCCCGAATTTGAGCTTGAAGGTGCGGCCGCCAAAAGCCAAACCCATCACCTGGTGCCCCAGGCATATTCCGAATACGGGCTTCTTTTCCACCAGTTTCCGGACAGTATGGGTGACATAGTCGAGAGCCGCCGGATCGCCCGGTCCATTGGAGAGGAAAACCCCATCAGGATTTGTGGAAAGGATCTCTTCCGCCGGCGTGTGGGCGGGAAATACGATGACTTGACAGCCCTCCTCCTCGAGTTTTCGCAGGATATTGTATTTCACTCCGCAGTCCAGGGCGGCCACGCGGAATCCCCCATGATTTTCAAGCCAAGTTGGCTTTGATGATCCATGCTCCGGTCCTTTGTGCCAACGGTACGGCTTCTGACAGGTCACGTGCTGCACCAAATCTATACCGGTGAGGCCGGGATAGGCCTGCACTTGTTCCATCAGTTCGGAGATATTGTCGGTGTCGGTAGCGACGACCCCCCGCATTGCTCCGGCCAGGCGGATATGTCGTGTCAATGCCCTCGTGTCGATGCCCTCTATACCGATTTTCCCGTATTCTTTCAAAAAATCGGCCAGAGTTCGATTGCTTCGCCAGTTGCTTGCAAAGTCTTGATATTCCTTAACGATGAAAGCTTCCACCTGAATAGCAGCAGATTCCATGTCGTCGTCGTTAATACCGTAAGTTCCGGTAAGCGGATAAGTCATGGCCACTATCTGGCCTTTATAAGACGGATCAGTCAGCACTTCTTGATAACCGGTCATGCTAGTATTAAAGACCACTTCACCCAAAGCGCGGCCACGCCCGGCAAAAGTGTATCCCATAAAAACTGTTCCGTCTTCGAGCACGAGCAGTGCTTTATTTTTTTTCCATGGTGATGGCATAAATCTTCCTTTTAACCACACTTATGAGAACTCAAATCGAACGATTTATTTTGCAAGACGTGATGGGGAACTCAAAACAACAAATATCCCACTCACATTTGCAGTGCAAAGTTTTAGCCCTGCCGCATTCGGCAAGGTCGGCACTTTGCCCGCCATTGTCGCGCATAGGCCGTGAACGGATTACAATTCGCCGTTCAAACCAACCAAATATTATAATGGAAACATGATGATCAGGGAAGCATTATGAATCTTTAGCAAGCGGTTGTCGATTCAGAATGCAGGGAGTCTTTACCAGTCTTGCCGATTGGTTTTCAAGATCTTTTCCAGGTCCTCCGGCGTGTCTATCCCGTGAGTTTCGATGGACGACAAAGCGACGTGTATAGTGTGGCCGTGTTCCATGGCACGGAGCTGTTCCAACTTCTCCGCTTTTTCCAGACGGCCTTGAGGCAGCCCGGTAAATAGTCGCAAAAAAGACTGACGATAAGCATAAAAACCCAAATGCTTCAAGAAGCTCAAGTTATTGCGGTCATTTCTAAAATAGGGCAGGGGGGACCTGGAAAAATAAAGCGCGCATCCATTGGAGTCCGTTACCAGTTTAACGACGTTTGGATTAAGGTATTCTTCCCGGTCATGGCTAACAAATGCAAGAGTTGCCATTTTACGGTCGAAAGATACCTGCAGGGTATCCACTAAGTGCTCTATCATTTCAGGCATTAACAACGGTTCATCGCCCTGTATATTGACGACGATATCAGAGTCCATCAACCCGAGCGCCTCCGATGCTTCAAAAATCCGATCGGTACCGCTCTCGTGATCGTTTCTGGTGAGCACACTCTTCCCGCCAAAGGCCTCTACGGCCCGAACAATGCGTTGATCGTCGGTCGCCACCAGCAGTCCGTCAAGATTTTGGCACTTGCAAGCTCGCTCATAAACGTGTTGAATCATCGGTTTCCCACGGATATCAACCAAGGGTTTACCTGGGAAGCGGCTGGATTCGTATCTGGAGGGGATAATGCCCACAACTTTCATAGAGTAGATTAAACCTTTCTTCGTTGACTCCAGCGTAAGGATTTAGGGTGTCACGGGAAATTGTTGCGCCTCAGACCTCCTGCAGATATTTCTCGAATTCATGGTCTCTACCGGTGGCATCGGATGCTTCTACAAACTCCGCGCCTATATAGTCCCCTTCGACCTTTCTTATCACTGCGGTTTTGGAAATTACGGAACTGTCCGGATTGTCCAATATGAATTCCAGATCGATTATTTCACCCTCTCGCATGAAAGCACTGTCTCGAGTCGTAAATCCAATCCCGCCAAGGGAAAGATTTTCAACTAAAATTTCATTTCCAACTATCCCTTCGGGAGTGAGCTTTTGGTAGACGCCCGGCATATTTGTATCCTTGCGGACATACTGTCTGAATAGCTGGTTTAAGCCGTGTACGACGGCTAAACGGATGAGCTGGTCCCTGTCCCAGGAAATTTCAGGATTTCTTTTATTGAAAAGATCCAAGGCCTCATCAATCTGTTTATCCAGAGAATCACCCAACCTGATCTGCGTCACTCTGTCCTCTGCCATGTCACCTCTCTCAACCTGACCTACTCGCTCAGAACTTCTCTTTGTCGGAGTCTGCGCTGTCTTGATTTGTAAAAATAGCCAAATAATTGTAAGGCCCGATCTCAGCCGCCTTGCGGAGAACCAAAGCATAAGGCCGGAGATGCTGCTCGACTTCTTCTACAGAAATTCTGACCTTAACGGGAGGTCCGGGTGGGCCTTCAATTTTCTTGAACTCAACGACTGCAAGTGTTCCTCCATGTTTGATGACTCTCTTCACTTCATCCAGGGACCCTTTATGCTTATGATCCTGAATGAGATCATGTAAAACTGTCGCCATGAGGCATACATCAATGCAATGATCTTCCACCGGGATTCTCTGACTGACATCAGCGACATTTGGATAGATGTTGTGGATTTTTCTGGACTCGATTTCCATCCGTAAATGATCGATTCCCTCTTTCCATAAATCAACGGCATAGATATATCCATTCTGCCCAATATACTCCGATGCAGCAATAGAATAAGCTCCCTTACCGCAGGCTAAATCAAGAAAGGTGGTATTTTCTTTAAGTTGCAGTTCCGAAAATAATTTCTTCGTATCCAATAGGTCAAAACTGCTCTTCCCGGCACCAGTGGGCTTTTCTGTCATTACCTTAATCCTTTTCAAGAGGAGATATTTTTTAGTGACGGCCTTGCTGCGCCGCAAGCTGCAAAGTTTTCCTTTAGTGCCATTGTGATCTTACTTAAATGAATTCGGCTCCTCAACAAAATTAGAGCTGAATTGCAGAGCTTTTAAGGAGATACTGCTCAATCAGTTGATTTGCGCAAGGTTATTCTGAACGTGGTGTGCAAATTGGGAATACTGGTCACTGCGATATGCCCACGGTGATACTCAATAATGTCCTTGCTTATGGCGAGTCCGAGTCCAGTGCCTTCAGATCGTCTGCTGAAAAAAGGCTTGAAAAGGTGAGGTAGAGCGTCATGAGGTATACCTGGCCCAGTATCCCTAATCAGTATTTCCAAAATTCCCTCATAATAACTTTTGGCTTCCAGACGCAGTGTGCCCTTGCCTTGAAGAGCCTGCAGCGCATTTACGCAAATGTTGAGAAGAGCCTCCTTCATGCGGTCTGCATCCAAAGGCCATATCAGTTGAGGAGGCTTAATCTCGGTAATGATATCCACATTACCAATGAGTTCCCGATCGGTTGAGAGAATATCTTCAATCTCAGTAAACAATTTTGCAATGCGAGTTTGACTTATTTGCGGCAGGCGAGGTCTTGCATAACTTAAAAATTCCTCCACCTTGCGGTTCAAGCGGTTGGTTTCGCGCTTCAAGAGGGAGAAGATCATGTCGGAATTCTGACGCCGTTCATGGCTCTTTTCAAGAAGCTTAATGCCCGTGATGATTGCGCCCAAAGGTGTCCTGATCTCATGAGCCAAGCCGGCCGAAATTTCTCCCAACAAGGCAAGCCGCTCCTTTTGTATAAGTTCTTCCGCTTGCTCGGCCAACTTGGCTTCTAATTGGCGAGAGTACTGTTGGAGTTGCGTTTCAAGTTTTTTCCTCTCTGTAATATCCCGAAGAATGTGCAGTCTTGAAATCTTACCGCTGGGTGAGTGGATGGGAGAGACGATTATTTCATAGCTTCTTCCCGCCTCTTGCCAGTACCATTCGTGGCGGAGTTCAGGGCCGAAAGAGCCGATTTGGTGCTGACAGTGTTCGCAGCTTGAGGGATGGTGCCCAAAAAACTCATAGCAAAGAAGCCCTTCGCCATTACCGTGCATACTCTGCAGCGCAGAGTTCATAAACTCTATGCGGTAATCTCGCCCGACAATGTATATGCCATCTTCCATACTATCGAGGATGGTCTTAAGATACTCGCTCCCAGCCTCGACCAGGCTTTCGTTGTTGAGTCTAGCTCGTTTTGCCATTTTCTTTGAGTGAATCCTTGTTGCGGTCGACTCCGTATTTTTTCAATTTCCGCCACAGTGTGTTGTAGCCGATTCCAAGGATTTCAGCTGCCCTAACTTTATTCTGTCGGCAATTTGAAAGAACATTCAGTATGTGGCGTTTCTCCATTTCAGCCATTGACATCTCCCGTGAATCCACTTCGTTTGAAACTCTTTCCTGTAATGGCAAGCAATCTTCTAGAAAAAGATCCTCGGTGCCGATTTCCTCGGTTTTATTGACAATGAGGGCACGTTCCAAACTGTTTTCCAATTCGCGTACATTTCCCGGCCACGAATGCTCGGTCAACCTTATTTGAGCCGCGTCAGTCAACTTCGGAGGGCGCCGCCTTCCCATTCGGTTGCTGAGATGGACCAGGAAGTTTTCGGCTAGCGGCAATATGTCCTCGCGACGCTCCCTCAGCGGAGGTATATAGATTGGAACGACCTTGACCCGGAAAAAAAGGTCCTGACGAAAGCGACCATCTCGAACCAACTTTATAAGGTCTTGGTTGGTGGCGGCAATCATTCTAACATCCACGGGCACTTCCTGAGTGTTCCCCAAACGCCTGATGCTGCGCTCTTGCAGAGTACGTAAAAGCTTGACCTGGAAGTTCTGAGAAGTCTCGGCAATTTCATCAAGAAAGAGAGTTCCCCCGTCTGCGGCTTCGAACAGACCCTTATGGTTCTTATGGGCGCCAGTGAAAGATCCTCGCATATGTCCGAACAGTTCACTTTCAAGCAAATCTTCAGGCATAGCACCGCAATTGACAGCCAGAAAAGGTCCTGCCGAGCGTTTGCTGTGTTCGTGGATCAATTTGGCCATTAGTTCTTTGCCGGTTCCGCTTTCTCCCTCAATGAGCACCGTGGCCTCTGTTTCAGCTACATCCTGAATCGTCTGAATGATCCGTTGCATGGAGGGGCTCACGGCGACAATTTTATCGAGCCCGACTTCCCTAATAAACCTGTCTTGCAGGTGTCCTACATGTTGGCGGAGCTCCCGATGCTCGCAGGCCTTATTGATGGCACGCACCAGGTATTCGGGGTCTACCGGTTTAGTGAGATAATCGTAGGCGCCTTCTTTCATCGCCGTGACAGCCGTATCAACAGATCCATAGCCGGTAATGACTAAAATTTCGGCTGTGGGCTGGATTTGTCGCACATCTCGGAGAACATCCAAACCGTTTTCCTCACCAAGCCGCAGATCGGTGACCACCACCTCGAATCTGTGTCGTGCAAGTTCTTGTCGAGCCTGAGTGCGGTTGGCAACGGCAACGATGTTTAGTCCTTCTTGCTCTAAGTAGAGGCTCTGTGTGATACGTAAAGCCTCATCATCTTCTACCAAAAGTACATATGGCATTTGCTGAAATGTACCTCTCGATAACAATCTGGTGTTTTAGAGATCCTGGAGAACGAGGTTTCAGGCACTCGGAAAAAACATTTAAGTCGTACTCATGGCGCAGTGCCTTGGCTCTTCATGCGCAGACAAGGCTGCGGTCCGGCTCTACAGGGAAAGCTGAAGGGCAGCCTTTCGGGTCCCTCTTTCCTGTTGCCGGTAAAACTAGAAGGTACTCATGAATGACTGCGATGGCGGTCACTCTTGAGTAGGCGGAAAATGTAAAAGTCCAAAACCGCTTTTGCGATCTAGCTTTCTTTCCCCGTGCACGCCGTTGATTTCTAGAATTATAACCTCTCCGATCAGCCATATTTCAACCCCGGCGCGAGAGCAACCGACCGAAGCATTTCCTTCCCGACCAGCTGCCACATGCATATGCAGAACCGGGTTACCCGATTCATTGGGAAACAGCGTTCCAACACCCATGATTTCATGAACGCCCGAAAGGATGTAAGTTATGGGAATTATCTTGTCACCGCGCCCTTCTTCAGGACCAACGATAAGGCGACTCTTATCGTCGGCTCCGCCGAGAATGAGAACCATACCTGTCTGGATTTCATGCTCGGCGGCGAACTCTTCAATGACATCGGGCAATCGTTCGCCTTCGTCCAGTCTCAGTGTAAAGACTCGTCCTATGCTTCCTTCTCTATATTGCATGTCCTCTCCAAGCTATTAATGTCACCGAATACTGCTTATCGCCGTAATGATTCCGTTTCGTCCTGTGGCACAATAATCATAACAACATCCTGCCCTTGGACTCAACTAGCATTTGATATTTCTAGTAATTTTCGCTTGAAGGTTGCAAATGGAATCTTGCTTACTAAAATTTATATATAAATACCGGAAATACTGGAAGTTGCGAGGCGCGCGTCGGAAAGTTTCCGCCTCTAGCCTGGCCGTCTTCGGGCATCCGGTAGGGTGGAATTTTATCGTGTCTCGCGGCAACTGTTGTTTTAGACGATGAAGGGAGACAGATAAATCGGTTATGTACAATTGGGAAGAGGCCAGCTGCTATCAGTTGCATATCCTGGTCGACCGGGATGTAAGGATTGCGGTGGGAAACCTCGGAGTGATTCGGTTTCCTGGCGGGCTGTATATCTATACCGGTAGCGCCAAGAGGAATATAGGGGCAAGAGTGATGCGCCACCTTGCGCAAACCAAGAAAATGAGATGGCATATTGACTACTTGCTTCATCATGAAGCTACCCGGATTACTTGTGTCGAGCTTTTTGCAGATTCCGAATGTGAACTAAACAAGAAGGTCGATGGAGTAGTTCTGGTTTCTCGGTTTGGCGCTACCGATTGTCAGGCGAACTGTGGTAGTCATCTTAAATATTTAGGCAAAATAAATGGGAACTGGGCCGGGACGAGAGGCTCAGGCTATTAATAAGGAGGATTTTCAATGTCACAAATTATTGTGTGTAAAAGCGCGAATGGAATCGTTTTGGCGGGAGACAGCAAGTCATGGGGTTTTCAGCCTGACGGCAAGATGCAAGAACTGAAGGTCGAGCGACTCCTGCAACTAAGTCAGAATGCGGGTATACTTGCAGGCGGGACCGCAGAAGGGATAAATATGTGCGCCGCTTTAAAGCGGTTTATTCAGGAAGAAGGACTCCTGAATGTTGATGAAATATACAATGCTGCCTTGCCTTTTTTGAGCTCGGAATACGAAAAGTTCATGCGGAAGGAATGTGAAGTGCCACCTCTGGACCCCATTCATAACATTTATTTTGTATTGGGTGGGTACACGGGCAGGGAAGGTGATCCGCTTCGCTTGTATCTGATCTGGACTAAGAAGAAGATTCCACAATTGGATGGTGACGAGATCACGAATGCCTACACCATACCTCGAAGGATGGGTCTGGAATACAAACTGAACCTACTATGCAGAGAAAATACTTCGTTGGATGTCATTTCAGATGAGATAAGAGGAGCCATGGAAAAGTTAGGCGAATCGCAAGAGGAGGTTGGCCCTCCCTTTGTTTATGCTTCAATAACCAAGAGGGGTTTTCAAAAAATTGGCTGATGAAAACCCTCTTTTTGTTGCAGTTCCTGTAGGAAAACCGCAGATATGAGCTTTCCTCATATGGTTTTCCTACCAATCCAACGAAAAACGATGCTATTTCTGCGATTCAATATCGGTCTAAAGATTTGCTTTTTTGAGAAATACTTCAAAAAGTTGTGTTTTCCTACCTCGATCCGAGTTGACAGCACTGTCGCGCAATATGTGACTTAAAACATTACAGATTCAGGATCCTATGAGACATTTTAGCTTTTTCAAGTTTGTAGCGATAGTTTTATTTTTTCTATCTTTGCCTCTTTGCCTCTCGTTAAATGCTCAGCAAATTAAAGCACAATCCCCATCGGCAAAAAATAAAAATATGTCTGAAGAAACGGGGTTGCCATCTCCTGACAAAACAGAAGAAATCGATAAGATCGGAACGCAGTTGAATCATGAAATCGATGGCTTGGGCCATAAGATAACCGCATTTGTAGATGAAAAATTTACCTCCTACCTGGGCAATTGGGTGAACGCTACGGCTTCCTTTGGCATCACGTGGTTTACACTCATTGCATGTGCGCTATTGATCATTTCCGTGCTTGTTATTGAGCGTTTACTGCGCGCGCTGAATCGCAAGCTGATGCAAAGAATAAGCGGCGAAAAGGAAGATGTCAGCCTACCGGAGCTGATACTTGCGGCTCTTGCCAGACCCATATCGCTTTTCATATGGGCATACGGACTTTACGCGGCACTGACTCCACTTTTCCAGTATTTTCGGAGGCCGGACGGAACCAATTTGATACAAGAAGTTGCCCATCGGATCACCAATGTGGCCGGCAGTGCCCTTCCATTCTGGTTCATATTCCGCTTCATTGGACTTTTGGACGACGCACTGAGGAAAAGAGCGGAAAGTACGGGTCATACTCCGGACAGAATTCTATCTACACTCATGAGCAGTTGGCGTCGGCCGCTGAAAATTTTGTTTCTCATAGTCTGGGTGAGGTTGGCAGTCCCCTTGTTTGGTGGTCCTGGACTATTAATTATTTTAGTTAAATATGGCTTTGCAGTGGCTCTCATCGGCGCGATCGCCTGGTTAATCATTCGGACTACCGACATACTGGAAGACCTTGTTTTGTCCCGCTATCGAATTGACGTTCAAGATAATTTGGAAGCGCGCAAAATACACACTCAGATCCGTTTCTTAAAAAGAGTGATCGTGATCACGGTTTTTGTAGTCGCCTTGGCATCTATGCTGATGCTTTTTCAAAAGGTTCGGCAGTTTGGAGCCAGCATTTTAGCTTCTGCGGGTGTTATGGGTATTGTGGCCGGCTTGGCGGCCCAACGCTCCATTGCGAACTTGTTGGTTGGCATCCAAATTGCCATCACTCAGCCCATCAGAGTGGACGACGTTGTGATCGTTGAAAATGAATGGGGCCAGATCGAAGAGATCACTTCTACTTACGTTGTAGTAAGAATTTGGGATTTACGGCGTCTCATCTTGCCCATTACTTATTTCACTGAAAAACCATTCCAGAACTGGACCAGAACTTCTGCGGATCTAATTGGCACGGTCTATCTTTATGCTGATTATTCAATTCCAGTCGAGGAAGTTCGCCAGGAATTGTATGGGATAGTGAAAGACTCCGAGCTTTGGGACGGCAAAGCTTGGGCGCTGCAGGTTACCGATGCCAAACAAAGAACTATTGAATTGAGGGCTATCGTGAGCGCGGCAAATGCCTCAGCAGCGTGGAATCTTCGTTGTGAAGTACGTGAAAGACTGATCATTTTTATTCAAAAAAACTACCCGGAGAGCCTTCCAAAGTTCCGCGCGGAACTGAGCCAAGACAACTTAGAAGAAAGGCCGACTTTTTTCTTAACCGAAAAGACCCAAGATAAAAGCTAGCATCGAGAAATTGCAGAGATTTTTCATGCATATTTCATGATGATTTGAAGACGGGCAGCCCTTTGACCAGCTATTTGTCCAAATATGCCTGTAGGCGGGCTATTGAAGCTCCTTTGACTCTCGGTCGGCGAGACTTGTTCCCTCGGACCGAACTACCAGGAGAATTCTTTCTCCAGGTCCTCGTAAAGGTCTTCCAAATGATACAGATTTTGATCTAGTTCGTTGAGGTGACGTGCCAAGAAATTTTCTCGAGCTTCATCGCGGACCATTTGGATTTTGTCATACAGCCGGATAATAGACCTTTTTGCATTATCTGGGATTGCAGGGTCATTTCGCAGCCGAGTCAGGACCTCTACAAGTTGGTATAAGCTCGGTTGCTCATCAACAATCCTTTCGTATCCCCATTTCTCGTAAAAAGCTTGCTAGCTTTGGAAATCTCCCTGCAAAACCTGCCGAGCCGTAGATCGGTATAAGCTTAATCTCGATTTCCATGAATTTACTCATCCCAAATTCCTCCTCCGGGTTTTGTGAAAAGTTTGAACTCTGCTAAATCCTTTACCATTCCTGTCATCGTTGACAATTCTTGCAGAAATATGTTGACCGTTGCCCTATGCGAATTTGCTGAATAAGCGAACCGCATGAACGGCATGGTTCGCCGGCACGGTTGTAGACCATGAGCTGTAGCTGAAAATACCCTGGATTGCCAGCTGCATCGCAAAAGTCACGCAGCGTCGTTCCACCCTGCCGCAAGGCGTTCGTCAAAACCTCCTTGATAGCGGCTTTGAGCCGCTCATAGCGCTTCAGCGAGATATGTCCGGCCGCTCGACCGGGGTGGATTCCCGCTGCAAAGAGTGACTCGTTAGCATAAATGTTGCCGATACCTACAATAATTCGGCTGTTCATCAAGAATTCCTTGATCTTAAGTGACCTTCCCCGCGACTGATGAAAGAGGTATTCCGCTGTTAAGCCATCTTCCAAAGGTTCTTTTCCGAGAGTTGCAAGGAGTGGGTGTTGAATGGGATCATCAGAAGTCCAGAGTGCACATCCGAAACGGCGTGGATCGTTAAATCTTAATATCTTCCCGTTGGCAAAAACCAGGTCAAAATGGTCGTGTTTTTCAATCGCCTTGTTTTGCCGGCAGACGAGAAGTTTCCCGGACATACCCAAATGAATAATGGCACTGCCCGCGTCAGTTCGGAGCAAAAGGTACTTTGCGCGCCTTTCTACCGAAATGATCTTTTGCGTTGGCAAGCATCGGGCAAGGTCAATTGGCACCGGCCATCGCAGCGATGCATTTCTAACAATAACGTTGGTGACTGTTTGGCCCACAATTTCAGGTGCGATGCAGCGGCGTATGGTTTCTACCTCGGGCAGTTCGGGCATTGCAGAATTCCTTTCTAAATTCAAACAATCTGAGAAATTCGATCAAATTGATTATAACGAAAAATCAATGCCTAATGGAGTCCGATTAAAGCTATGTGCCGCAAAGGCAAACAAAAAGGTGTTTAACATTTTGTTCACAAGGCTTATGATGAGGTTTGAGCAGGCGTGCGCACGCTTGATGAAAGCTTACGCAATGCGAGTGAAAGAGTCCGAAATGAACTCAAGGCAATTTCAATTGAAGGGATTGAAGATCATTACAAGATTTTTACTCTCTTATCTCATTTTGGTGGGGGGTGTGCTGATCATTTTCGTTCCAGTTATAGCGCAGGATAATCAAGGGAAAGTGCCTGCCGGCAAGGTGGCCAAGTCAACCGATGGCACCTCCAGCAGCATAACGGCAAATTTGGAGGTGGAGGGCGAGCCTCCAGCGACTCGTAGCAGTCCATTTGGAAATATCTCCGAAGGATCTCAAAAGTCCAAAAACGGTAACCCCTGAGAATACAGAATTTCGATTATTTCCAAGGGATTCGGGATCGGGTTCTTTTGAAAAGTGGCAACCGAGTGTTCCTGTGATTCCCGTCGAGCGCTCCGAAAAACCTGGGCAGAATCCATTTGGTGGCATTCCGCAGGATTTGAACAGAAATCCCTTTGGAAATACCCCGAGCGACACACGCAAAAATCCGTTTGGTAATGTTCCGGAATAGAGACTGGATAGACTTTTGGAACACATATGGTAGCCCTTCCGTGCGATTCCCTGTACAGGACAAGCTGCTGGATTACTACTCTGCAATTAGCAATATAACCTAGATTTCAGTGTCTTAGCGAGTAATGAACATGTCGGATTCCACGGTTGGCGTCGAGCGTGCTTTACCCAAATTGAAATGGTTCTGGCCGAATGCCCACTGGATACTTATCGCCTTTTTTTTTCTGGCGTTACTTACCAAGCATGTTTAGTCCAGTAATGTATCACGGGGATGAAAGATTTTACACCGACGGTGCGATACGCATGATCCAGACGGGAGATTACATTACTCCTTACTATTCTAGTGGGATTGCTCCGCTTCAGAAAGCCGATACTCACCTATTGGGTGATAGCGGCAAGCTATAAGGTTTTTGGTATCAGTTTATTTGCATCGCGCATTCCTTTTTTACTTGCGGGGTGCCTGGTGATATGGTTCACCTATAAAACGTCTCTGTCGTTGCTGCAGCGTGAACAAGAGGCTCTATTGGCGGCAATTGTGATATTTTCCAACGAACAGCTATTCGTTCTTTCTACACGATCCACCCCGGATATTCTGCAAACCCTTTTTATAGCAGCCAGCCTCTGCGGCTTTGCCAACATTTTGTTTAATCGATCCAAGGCACTCCTCGACTATGGCCATGCCTACTTCGGATCTGCGTTGACCGTTGCCACGAAAGGACTGTTAGGAATTTTTCCTGTATTGTACTCGTTCCTTATAAGTTTTATTGCTAAGAAAAGACTGGCCAAGCCTAAAGATCTGATCAACGTGCCGGTTATGGCGTTTGCTGCTGTGATCGCTCTTTTTTGGTTTGTCCTGATCTTTGTTAAGCACGGCGGTTCCGCAATCAATGGTTTTTTGGGCGATCAAGTCACGGAACGCCTCGATGGCAGCAAGTTCTATATCTTACGAAACGCAGCTGAATATCTCTACGCCGTCTTACGCCATTTCTTCCCTTGGTCTGTCTTGCTACTCGTGGTGTTCCTGAAAAAAAACAGTGCGATCAAAGATTTTATTAGGGAACACAAAGACCTGTGCCTATTCATAGGGGCTTGGTGTGGGATTCTTTACTTGGTTTTTATCCTGGGCAATTTAACACGGAGTCGCTACCTGTTCCCTTCCTATCCATTACTTGCCGTGTTGTTTTCAGCACTGTTGGTAGAAGCGACGCATCGAACCAAATCTTATGATATCATTCGCAAATTTGAAAAAATCCTGCTCTTGATAGGCCTCATTGCCGCTTTGTTGGTTGCAGTGGTGGGTGCAATTGTCGACGCCAGACTGGTGGCAGGTGGAACTATTTTATTTGTTTTCACTTTATTCCTGTATTTAATCCTGATCAATAAAACCGTCATGGGTGGATTAACGGCCATGGGTGTGTTTCTGGTGCTGCTTTATTCCACATTTTTCACTTTCGTGAAGCCGGTTTTTTCCGTTTCACCCGTATCCACTTTGGTCCAATGCCTTGACCCTGTAACAGAGGCAAAGCCTATCAAGGTGGGGTCTATCGACTTGCCCCACGAGTATCAACATCAACTGACTTTGTTCTCGGACGGGGAGGTCTGGGTTGCAGAACTCCCGGTTGAGGTTGCCAAGACGCAGCTGGAAGAGTACCCGGCAATCATCGTTTCCGAGAGTTACAGAAAAGAATTGCAGGATCTTGGCTATCAGATGAAACAATGCGGCTATGAATATAAGAAATGGCGGATTCAAGATGTGCTCGGGCTTATGAATAGCTCCGATAGACATCGGTTCATCGATTCAATGAAGCAACTCTATTATGTGGCTTTCCTGAAAAAGCAGCCAGGTTCGCTACCATCTAAGTAAAGCCGAACCCCAGGTGAAACCCGAACCAAAAGCGATGAGCATGAGCAGGTCACCCCTCTGTAATTTTCCGGATCGATAATTCTCGTCCAGCAGCAAAGGAATAGAGGCTGCCGTGGTGTTGCCATATTTTTGAATATTGTTGAGAAATTTCTCTTTGGGCATCTTCAGCCTTTCGGCCACCATTTGATTGATCCTGAGGTTCGCCTGGTGGGGGATGACATATTTGATTTCATCGGGCCTGAGTCCGTTTTTTTTCAGGGTATTGAGAACCACCTCCACAAGTCTTGTGACGGCATGCTTGAAGACTGTCCGACCATCCATTTGGGGAGAAATGTTTTCCATTTCGATTGATTGCTGGTTTAGAAAAGGTTTTTTTGAAATATCCCATATGTCCATGTGCAGCGCCCTGGCAAATTCGCCGTCGGCGTGAAGTTCCGTATAAAGTACCCCTCGATCATCCGCATCGGAGGCGGAAAAAATGGCTGCGCCGGCGCCGTCTCCAAAGAGAACTGCCACATCGCGCCCTCGATCTGAGAAATCGAGCGCGCCCGAATGGATTTCTGAGCCTATCACCAGAATGTTCTGGTAAGTGCCGGTGCGGATAAAGGCATCT
This sequence comes from uncultured delta proteobacterium, assembly GCA_963781715.1. Lineage (GTDB taxonomy): Bacteria > Desulfobacterota > Syntrophobacteria > Syntrophobacterales > Syntrophobacteraceae > Desulfoferrobacter. The sequence continues at coordinate 79,407 of CAWAGW010000009.1, read as the reverse complement.
GCAACCGCCATAGAGTAAAGAAAACCGGTGCATTGATTGCGCACGTCCAGACAGCCTATGTGTGGTGTCCCCAACTTTTTTTGCAGGTAGCAGCCGGTTCCTGGAAAATGATGATCCGGGCTGAGGGTGGCAAAAATAATGAAGTCAAGGTCCGCCGCACTCATTCCAGCATCTTCCAGAGCTCTTTTGGCGGCTTCCAGCGCAAGGTCTGAACAGGACGTTCCCTCTTCTGCGAAATGGCGTTCCTCAATGCCGGTTCGAGTTTGTATCCATTCATTGCTGGTGGTAAACAATTGGGCGAGATCATCGTTTTTCACTACTTTCGGCGGCACATAGCTCCCGATGCCTCGAATGATCGTTCGAATCATGTCAGGCTCCTTTTCGGCTGAATGGCTGAACCAGGATTCTATGATGGTATAGAGAATCGATAGAGATTAATTTTTGATGAGATTTCGCGAGTTGTCAACATGAATGCTCAATTCAAGGCGGGTTTCATCGGACATTTGATGCATTGTCATTCACGTTTTTGATGTTATTATTCGTGCCAAAATGAAAAAGGATGAAGGGGTAAAAGAATATGTTAAACATTCCAGTGCCATATGATCGGCTGTCCTTTTTTTTAACAGAGCTTGACATAAGCGATGAAGAACTCGAATTCTTATCTCCTCATCGTGATAAATTCGTCAACAAGAAGGACGAATTTGGCAAATATTTCTATGACTATTTCTACGCCATCCCGAGAACCAAGATTATTATAGATCATGATAGGCCTCCGAGACGTCTCGCCAAAACCTTGTCCAGCTGGTTTGAATCCCTGTTCAAAGAACAATTGGACAAAAAGTTCTTGAGCTTCCTCTGGAGGAGTGGCGTAACGCATGTGGATGTCAATGTCGATCAAAGATATGTAAATCTCGGCTATTCCGCTGCTCGACAATTCTGCCACGGGATTATCGAGTCGGAAGTGCCTCTTGAGTCGAGACAGAAAATCACGACGACCGTGGACAAAATGCTGGATTTTTGTGTTCTGGTAGCAACGGATGCCTATGTGACGGCAACCACCAGGTGCGACTTGGAGGTGATTAAAGGAGTCGCTCATCAGGTGAGAAATCCGATAACTGTCATTGGTGGCAATATCATGCGCCTGCAGAGGAAAATTGAATCGAGCGACGCGGACAGTCAAATGCTCGAATCGATCATATCCGAGACGAGACGATTGGAAAGAATGGTGACCAACATAGGTGTGTATAACGAGATTTTTAGAGAAGATCCGCGGTTCACCGTGAGTTCGTTGAAGGAAATTGTATCTAAAACGATCGAAAAGCTTGAAATCGAAAAGGGAATTGAGAATGTGAGCGTTGCACTGGATCTTGATCCTGAATTCTCACTGGTCGAGGCTGATCCGAGAGATCTGGAAGTGATGTTTCGATATCTCCTGGAAAATAGCTTTGAGGCTCTGGACTTGAGTAATCCATATCTGAAAATCTCCTCGCGAGGAGATTCAAACGAGCGATTCGTAAATGTCGAGATCTTCAATACCGGTGTTCCCCCGAATAGAGAGGAGCTCAACAATATATATACTCCTTTCTATTCTTCAAAACCCACGGGTACCGGTTTTGGTCTCCCCATTGCGAGGATGATTGCCCGCAAAAATCTAGGTAACGTCACTATAGAGCCTGTCTCCGGGAAAGGGACAAAGTGTTTGGTGGTTTTGCCGAAAGCAGAGCCGAACTGAATTTTGAGCGGTAAGTTGCCAACAGCCTCGGTATTGCGCTATCAATCTTATGCTATGCTTGTTAAGAATAAAAATTTGCGTTTAAGTTCTTTACTTTTCCGCCGATACCCTCGCACATGCGCCTTCTGAATGCTTTTTCCTGCTTCCCGCTAACGGCCATGACAGGGGCTGTCACAACAAAGCATGAAAACGTATAATCTACAAGTATTTTGAATCATTAAGATCGATCACCATTTTCATATAAAAAGAATGCGGGAATGACGGATGGTAGATCGTGCAAGCCATAAAATGACACTTTTCAACCTAAACCAGTACAACATTTCTTGTTACAATACTGCTTCGCATTGTCGCTGTGAGTATAGTTGCATGGCTGAATCGGCTGTAAAGGACGAGGTTTTTGGAGATGGTGCAGAAATCAAGCAATCTAAAACTTGGCCGAAATGCTCCCTGTCCTTGTGGGAGCGGTCTTAAATATAAGAGATGCTGCCTTACCGGTGGTGGGTCGATCAGAAGGGAAGTGGCAAACGACATGAGGGATTTCTACTATCGAAAATATAAGATTCGACTGAAAAGAAAGTCTGATATCGGTGCGATTCGACAGGCGGGTAAGCTGGTCACGACTACCCTTGATAGTGTGGAGAGGGAGATAAGACCCGGGATAACCACCGACTATATAAATACTTTGGTGCACGAATTTACGATCAAAAATGGAGCCGTGCCGGCTCCATTAAATTATCGGGGATTCCCCAAAAGTGTTTGTGTTTCAGTAAATGAGGTAATCTGCCATGGCATCCCTGGTGAGCGGATTTTGCTGGAAGGCGACATCGTGAATGTGGATGTCACCTCAATTCTCAACGGATATTATGCCGATGCCAACAAAACCTTTTTTGTGGGGGACTCTAACCCACAAGCCCGAAAAATTGTCGGTGTAGCCCATGAGAGTCTCAAGATCGGAATTTCGATGGTGCGCCCCGGGAATACCATTGGAGATATCGGATGGGCGATCCAAAAATATGCCGAGGAAGAAGGATGTTCGGTGGTCAGAGAATTTCTGGGCCATGGAGTAGGTTTCGATTTTCACGAACCGCCCCAGGTTCCCCATTACGGTAGAAGGGGAGAGGGCGTCCGACTCGTGCCGAGCATGGTTTTCACAATCGAGCCCATGATCAATCTTGGAGGAAGAGAATTGTTGATTTTGGACGACGGGTGGACGGTGGTAACCAGGGATGGTTCTCTGTCGGCTCAGTTCGAGCAAACTGTTGTGGTTACGCAAGACGGAGTTGAGAGTTTGACCCCTTTTGATTAATGCTGTGCACAGAGCAGAATATATCTCACCTTGATGCGGCGGTCCTAAATTAGTATGCGGAAGGTACATGGCGGTTGCCATATGACTTTATTGCGCCTTCTTGCAGGTATTGGCCGAGTAACGTGGCGTGATTTGTCTTGATAATGGCGCAATTTATGGGTTGATGGCGAGATTTTGGCGTGTACAATTTTAGTGGTGATTGGCGAGAATGTTGCCAGTAGCTCTTTTGCCAGTGGTTCGTCCTTGTGGCATTGTAATTGCAAATAAAAATAAGTCACGAAAACAAACTCTTTCCTCCTCTTTGAAGCCAACCGGTTAGCCCCGCCGATTGGCTTTTTTTATTTAGGCGAACTGGTCGAAGTGAACTCTCACGACAACGAAGGCGTGATTGGTTTGGAAGGACTGGATGGATTCCAGAGCATGAACGCAAGGCAGTGATGTTTCGAATCGATCATGCTCTGGATTTTTATTTCGGCAGACTCGTTAGAATCTCCAGGTGAAGGCAACATCGACGCTGTCTTCGTAAAGACTGGATTCAAAACTGGCTGGTCTGCCGTCAAGACCATAGCCTTCTTCTGTTAAAGTATTCTTAAAGGCATGCATGTATCCTGCTTGCAGTCCGAATTTTGGCGAAAGTTCGTAGCCGAGCCCAACCGTAATGTGGTGCTCCACGATGGCTGGAAAGCCCAGGACGCGGAAAGATTCATAGTAGTAGGTCGGCATTGTCTTGCCCTGCACTTGGACGGGTGCAGCCCCATTCCAGCCATTGTGCTCATCTACAGGATTTGTTCCATAATTGTACCCAAGCCTGAGCGCGAGTTTCGGCATCGGCTTGTATTGTGCACCGAGTGCAAATACCCACTGGTCATTCCAATCGAAATCGTCATAGCCTTTGGCACCTGACCAGTTCAACCACTTTACATCACCTTCCACCAGAAGCTTGTTATCAAGGAAGTGGTAGGCTAATCCTATCCCAACCTGCCATGGGGATTCCAAACTTAGATTATCGAGTATGCCGTCCTGGTCGAAATCTACAACGTCGTCATAACTGATGTTTTGCGGCGTCACAAAACTCAGGCCGAACGACAGGGCGTCCGTAATTTTGTAAATGGTACCCAGTTGTACACCGATTCCGTAATTTTGCGCGGTTCCTTCGCGCAGATCGAGTGTCGAATAGTCGATCTGAAGTGCGGCTCCGAACGACATCTTCTCAAAAGGTTGGAAGCCGATTGCCGGAGAGAATTTCATGATCTGCAACTGAGTATATTCACCGGCAACCAGAGGAAAACCTCCAGCACCATTTGGTGGAGCTGGAGGGGGAATGGTAGCTCCGTCCAGTGCGGATCCCTTATAGTCAACACCTAACCCGGTTATTCCATATGCCGACAGACCAAAGCGCCAGAAAGGCGGCTTCGAGGTGATCGGCACAGAAAGGCCGAACGCTGGAATAGCGTACACCTTGCGTTCACTGTTAGCTGAAATGGTTTGGTCGCCGTAAGTGACTTTTGCGCTGGGAGACGGAATAAAAAGCGTTCCGGCAAAGTCAACCTGCGAAGCAGGACAGTAGGGACCAAAGCACATTGCTGCCGGGTTGGCAAATACGGCACTTATGGCATCCTGTGGAGCGGCAATTGCGGCGCCTCCCATTGATCTGGAAATTGGACCGACGGCGATCAAATTATCTCCATTGGTCGCATTAGCAGAAGGTGAGAGCATTACGACTAATGATAAGACTATTGCGATCTTAACCAGCATTTTCATATTAAACTCCTTCCTCCATGTTAAACAAATAAACAAAACAAGCCCGACATCTTCGTTAGTTTCTTGGTCTCACCCCCTTCAATTCCTCAAGTTTTACTTCTGTGCTCGCATCATGAGTCAAGTCGTGTTCCAGGTATCTATTCCATATGCGCCGGCGCAAACAAGAGCGGCGTACCCTCTGGATTAAAGTCTATTCATGCCCCACTTCGGCAAATGGGCCATAATTGAAGTAGATCACCTACAAATAGTGCACAAAATGCCCTACCTAAATAGTGTCCATCCGGAAACCGCAAGTTTCTCTCCCCCTAAAGGGAGAGGGAGTTTCCGGAAGCAGACCGCCTAGGTAGGCAATGTCCTTCTCTGTAAGTATGCGGGCATTGGATGGCCGCCATATGTCGAAATAATCTGCATTTCACAACGGAGGTTATTATCTGATCCAGTCAGGCATGCGACACAATTACAGAGCAAGAGTTTTCTATTCATCAGGTTGAGGGAAGCGAGGCAGAAGATGTACCGACGCTCGCTTTGTTATCGAACAGGATTAATGTCAGTTTTCAGTTATGAAAAAATACGTAATTGTGAGAAAGCCCCCGACTTGACTGGAAATCGACGGCTGCTAGTTTGATCAATCCTCATGTAATCGTCAAGCAAAAAAACAGCAAAAAAAGTGGGATGGAGGCGGGATATCCATTCGCTTCTGAAACGTCCGGATATCCCGTTTATAGATGCTGATTTGGGCAGCTGCAGTCTGAGTGCATTTAGCCGAGTCAGTTTTGAACCAAAGCATCTGCTACCATAGAAGTCAGGAACATGACGTCCATTCCGAGATGGTAGTGCTCGTTTAAATTGTCGAGCTGCGTGTGGCAGTTCTCACATGCTGTGGCCAAAATGGCCGCCCCCGTACCCTGAACTTGCTCAGCCTTCACTTTGGATGATTTCATGCGAAAATCCAATGTTTCATCGCCCAACGCGACCAGGCCGCCACCACCACCACAACACCAATTGTACCTGGGATCGGGAGCCATCTCGCGGTAGTCATCAGTCAGATGATGCAAGATATAACGAGGATCATCCATGATGCCCCCATTTCGAGCGATCTGACAGGGATCATGGTAAGTAATGGCTCCCTGGAATGTGGATTTATCCAATTTAATTCGGCCTTCCCTGATGTATCGAGCGTGGACTTCGGTGACGGATGAGACTTCAAAAGGTTGCTTTCCGGAAAGTTGCTTCATAACTCTATAAGCTGTGCCGCACTCGCAGATGCATACTTCCTTTACTTTGAGCCGTTTGGCCTCGTTTACTATGCGTTCCAGAATGAGCTTGGTCCGTGATGGATCACCAACGAACGCGCCGAAGTTGACCGCCTCAAAAAAGCTCAGGGTCCAGTTTTCGCCTGCAGCATTGAACACTGCAGCCGCCGGAATAATAGAATGGGCTCCGGCAAGGGCAACATAAAGAAGATCGGCCCCCTCAACATCAACAGGTATCGCCGTATCGGCTGCCTCCATTTTCCACTTTTTGACAACTTCCGATTCCAAATTTTTTATACCGGTGAGAAAACCTTCCTTAAAGATGTCGATCGACTTGCCTTTTTCGATAGACATATCCGCAAGCATAGAAAGCATTTCGGGCTCTGCATGCGCACCGACCAAAAGAATTTTGGCTATAGACATGATCATCTGGGTGTCGATCCCAAACGGGCAATAAACCATGCACCTTCTGCATCCGGTGCATGAATAGGCCGCTTCGTAAAGCTCCTCAAGAGCCATCTCAGTCAGTTCTTTGGACTGTCCGACGGAAGACCACAGTTTCCCTTGAGCTTTGAAGTACTTTTTGTAGATCCTGCGGACGATCTCAGCTCGATATGCGGCAATGTATTTGACGTGAGGCATGGATTCGTGCACATGACAAGCTTTGGTGCAAACCCCACAACGAGTACATGTTTCCAGGTATAACCTCATTGCCTGATTGAGTTTTCCCTGGAAGAGTTTCAGCAGCTCATCTCTTGTATTTTGGTCCATCTTGTTAACCTCTTCGCAGTTTATTTATTGGCAATGCTAAGAATGAGTGCATGATCTGGCTGAAAGGAAAAAACATTAGAAATAAATTAGCAAAAAAGACATGCACAACCAGCATGAATGAATGGCCTGCGAACAATATGTTAGCCGGTATGTCCGGCTTCAAGTATAAAAGACTCAGCAGATACTCGCGGTAATCTTCTACTCCCAATTCGCCATAGGAATACCAGGTTCTCGCCCAATCCATTTGGCTCCCGAATAGCACGGTCAAAAACAGCAATATCAAGAGGTAGTAATCTTCGGGTACGGATAGTTCTCGGTAAGGGGAAATGAGACGTCTAAATAGGAAAAACAGCAGTGCGATACACAGTAGCAATCCCAAGAAACCTTTACCCAAAAAAATCTCATGAGGAACGATCTGAAAAACAGCAAAAGATTCAAACAACTCGATGTGGCCAATAATAAGCAATAGAAAGCAAATATGGAAAACCATCAAAAATACCCACAGTAAGGGATTGTGTTTCCGAACTGTCGGCAGAAGAAAAGAGTCATGCAATGCCCAAAGCCACTTCGGTCGTTTTTCAGGAAAAATCTGCAAGGTGCTGGGGTTTTTCGGTTGTGTAAACAGCTTCACAAGCCTTACAACAGTGCCTATTAAAAACACTGCAAGTGCAATGTACACCATAGGAACCAGGATGATGTAGTATATGGTAGCCACGGATTCCTCCCTATGACATCGGATCAAACGGAAATTTTGCCCCCCGGGCGGGGGGCAAACAGTGGTTAAACTTTGCGCTTTACGTAGATTTTGATGAGTCCGTTTCCCTGCTCGGTTTCCAAAATTTCGTTGCCGCTTGTCCTGGCCCAGGCAGGAAAATCGGTGAGCGATCCCGGATCGGTTGTGAGAACTTCTATCACCTGACCCACTTGCACGTCCTTGATCCCTTTGCTTATCTTGACGACCGGCATCGGGCAGGGCAAACCCTTTAAATCCATTACCTTGTCAGCTTTGATTGCTTCACTCATTGGTATTCCTCCTTATTAAATGAATAGTTGTACTCGGCTATCCATGGCTTCTTCCAAGAATTTCGCCACACCGCAGTAGGTCAAATCGGGGTAATTGATCATTTCCTCCCGTTTGAATCCCATTAAATCCATTGACATCTCACACACATAAATCTTTATATCCAACTCCGCTGCCAATTCCATCATTTGATCGAGCGAGGCTACGTTCTTTTTCTTCATAAGAGATTTCATCATGGCTGTGCCTAACCCCGCCATGTTCATCTTGGATAACTTGACTGCGCACGCGCCCTTAGGCAGCATCTGGCCAAACATTTTTCCCATCAGATCCTTCTGGCCTTCTCCTTTGTTTTTATCTCTCAGTACCGGAGTTCCCCAGAAGGTAAAGAACATGACAACTTCCATTCCCATGGCGGCGGCCCCCGTAGCGATAACGAACGACGCCAGGATCTTGTCGAGATCGCCACTAAACACGACCATGGAGAGTTTGTTGGATGGCATTCTGCCGGACAGAGCGTCCAACTGTTGCTTCATCTCGGCAATTTGACTTTCAATTTGTGCTAGTTGTTCCGCCATCTTGACCCCCTAAATCTTAGTATTGGTTAATACAGTTAACTAATAAGTTAAAAAATATCAATAAAGTTGCTTCTTTATTGCTTCCATACTGGAACGCAACATTTCCAGAGACGAAAGGACAACTTTTCGTTCATCGGGCAAAAGTTCAAGCATGATTTTTTCGTGCAGATCGCGGATGAATTCGCCTATTTCCTTGGATTTTTTATGCCCTTCAGGAGTGAGGGTGATCAACTTAACTCTGCCATCCCGCGGGTCTTCTATCCGCTCAACCAACTTCTTCCGCATCAAACCATCGATTATCTTTGTCACCCGGCTCTTTGCCACATCGAGTTTCTGGGCAATGCTCTTCACGGTGAGGTATCGTTCGCCAAGGAAAAGCATAAGGCAACGAAGCTCAGCTTGGGGGAGATCAAATTTGTGCGATAGGAAAGTGGTTCGAGCCTGGCAACACTGCAAGGTTTCCTCCATGAGGTCTTGAAACCTTTGGGTCTGATAACTGAGCAACTGATCGTTCGGTTCCCTAGTTTTTTCGTTCATAGTGTGAACTATATAACTAGGCTAAAATTCAATGTCAAGCATTTAATGTGAAAAAAAAAGATCGAAAAATGAAGTTTCTGCTTTCGTGAGCAGACAAGGCGTTGGAGATTGGCGGTATTAGCATTCTCTAGGATGCAAAGCCCTGCCCCTAACCGTGGCAGGGCCCGAATAGATTGGTTTTCCATCCCGCAATCAGCAGCATAGACCAATCATTGCTTTTCCTTGTCCTGGCATGGAACGCATATGCCCTCCGAACTTATGCATTCATCACAGTAGCTGCGGTGGCACATGCGGCACTCTCCAACAGCCATTTCTCGGTCGAATTCCTTTCCACAGCCTGCACACTCAAATTTTTTTTCCGCCATAATCCTCTTCTCCTTTTGTTGGTTGTCGTTCAGGCGATTCCAAAACCCTGTGAGGCATATTCTTTCAAACTGGTTTTGGCCTCGTTGATGGTTTTGCCAAGCTTCCAGGGTTCCATAAAGCCTTCCATCATCAGTTTCCAGCCTTCTTGATCATATAGGATCTCGGCATTATCACAAGATACACCACATCCCTCTTTGCCGACCAAGTCGTAGAGATATTGATTTAGTTCCTCTCGTTCACCCATGTTTAATCCTCCTTCTAAAATAATTGGTCTCAGGATCAGAGCAGTTAGGCTTTCTTCTCAGCAGAAATGAATCAAATTAGATCGCACGCAGTCTGTATCGATCCCGAGCCTCTAGAATTAAATTAAGAATTCTCAAAGAATCTTCAACAAAACTTGATGGCTAAGTATTCTGAGTACTGCAGCAAGATTTTGTTCTGTCGTATCAGTTCGAGCGAAGCGAGAAATCTTTGGTGAGTATCGACAGCCTTAAAGATTACTTGCTCTGCTCGGAATGACGAGGAGCAAAGAGTTTCGATCTGTCGTTGTAGTACTAAGAATTGTAATGCGTGCTCGATTCAATATTCAATCACCGCACTTTGAGGGGCCACCCAATTTTACGGATTATGTCGTTTGCGCTTCCATGTGTGCGCACATATATTTCCCGGGAGAGTATCCTCTAACAATGGTGAGGGTGGGAGGTGTCCGTCAATTGCTTTGACAAATTGTCGATTAACAGACAGAATCAAACGCTATTCAGTGCTAATTTAAAAACCGTTTAACATGGGGCATTGAGTTGAATTGTGTGATAACCAGATTGAGATGATCGGCCCCAGAAAATGATCCGAGGTGGGAATGCGAAATAGAGTTTTATGCATAGTAATTCTCTTTATTGATAAGATGAAGGTATTGCAACTAAAAGTGCAACTAAAAGCTGACATAGAGATCGAGGAAAGGGTTTTGTTTGCCAGCCACCGTGGTTGGCTAGAATTTTGGGGAGATGACAAAGCGCATGCCTAAGATACTGATCGTTGATGATGAGGAGCCTATTCGCCGCTTGCTCGGGCATTTGCTTGAAATGAAGGGGTATGATTGCGATCTTGCCGCTGACGCATTGGAGGCACGCCAACTTATTAAAAATGAACAATTTGAATTGATCCTTTGCGACTTAAACATGCCCGGTGAGTCGGGTTTGCAATTGTTGCAGTTTATTCTCAATGAGCATAGGGACACTGCTGCTATAACCGTAACTGCTATAGACGATCCGGAAGTTGCCAGGACAGCACTGGATATAGGCGTATATGGTTACATCATTAAACCGTTTGAGACCAACGAGGTATTAATCAACGTAGCAAATGCGTTAAGGCGACGTCAGTTGGAAATTGACAACAGAATTCACCGAGAGAATTTGGAACAGATTGTCCAGAGACGCACAACGGAGCTTCGCGAAACGGTTCATAGACTTGAAAAAAAAGAACGACAATTGCGTGAACGCGAATCGGTTTTGGAAAAGACCTTGGCGGATTACCGACAGGCGATGGAGGGAATCGTCGAAGCAATGGCATTGACCGTGGAGATGCGAGATCCCTATACTGCTGGGCACCAGCGCCGAGTTGTCGAATTGGTTCGTGCCATTGCTGATGAAATGGGGCTGTCCGAGCAACAGAAGGACGGAATCAGGATGGCCGGAGTTATCCATGATGTCGGCAAAATAGCCGTACCCGCAGAAATTCTGAGTAAACCCGGCAGGATCAAAGAACTAGAATATTCGCTCATCAAAACACATCCACAAGTAGGCTATGACATACTCAAAAACATACAATTCCCTTGGCCGATCGCCACAACCGTGCTCCAGCACCACGAGAGGCTGGACGGTTCGGGGTATCCCCAAGGTTTGATGGGAGATCAGATTCTGCCCGAAGCGAAAATTTTGGCTGTGGCCGATGTGGTGGAAGCGATGGCCTCGCATCGGCCATATCGGCCGGGCCTTGGAATCGATAATGCCTTGGACCACATTTCGGGAAATCGAGGGGTTCTCTATGAAGCCGAAGTGGTCAGTGCCTGTCTAAAGGTGTTTAAAGAAAACGGGTTTAAATTTGACTGAATTGTGAATAAAGGTGACATTTTTTCGATCAAATATCCTCTTTCAAATCAATGCTTCTATTTCTAGTCCTTTTACCGGTCCGACAATTTCTATTAAGTAGCCCTTTATAGGTAAGTCAGATTATGCATGTGGAATCGCTGTCCGTCATTTTGAGTCTTCTTTTGGTAGCTTCTACGGTAGCTGTCGTGACACGCAATTTCATTCGTATTCCCTACACGGTAGCTTTGGTGCTGGTGGGGTTAGTTATTGGATTTACGCATCTTTTCGAATCCATACACATATCGCTGGGGAGTCTTCATCTGTCAAAGGAGTTGATTCTGTTGTTCTTTGTTCCTCCGTTGCTCTTTGAAGGCGCCCTGAATATGGATCTTGCCATTCTTCGAAACAATGCTTTGGGGGTCTTTCTGTTGGCTTTTTTGGGGACAATCCTCTCGGCTCTGTTGCTTGGCGTGTTCGCTCACTATCTGATGGGGTTGGGTTGGGCGGTGGCTCTTTTGTTTGGTGCGATTTTGTCCCCAACAGATCCTGTCAGTGTTCTGGCTCTATTCCGAGAACAAGGAGTTGACAGAAATCTTTCCATAATCGTCGAAGGTGAGAGCGTTTTCAATGATGGGTTGGGAGTCGTTTTGTACCTGATATTGCTGCACGCTGCCCAGGGTGGGGGTATCGAGCCCGCCCATGTCGCACAGTTGTTTATCTGGGAAGTGCTGGTCGGGGCGGCAGTGGGATTTGCTTTAGGCTACCTGTGTCATCGTCTTTTGGGTACCATAGACGACCATTTGGTGGAAGTTACCGTTTCAATACTCTTGGCTTTTGGTTCGTATGTGATAGCGGACCGATTTAATGCATCCGGAATTATTGCGGTGGTAGTGGCCGGTATCATAATAGGAAGCTACGGTCAAATCTTTTCCATGTCGGCTGGAACTCGCCTCGCCTTGGCTCACTTTTGGGAAGTAATAGCTTTTGTGATTAACTCTCTACTGTTTCTGCTTATCGGCATCGATCTGGAGTCACCCAGCCTGTTCCATCATGCCAAAATCATATTGGCAGTGTTTGTTTTTATGATGCTGATCCGTTTTGCCCTCGTCCATGGTTTCGCGCGAATAGTGGGCTGGTCTAAGTCATGGAAGATGGCGATAGTCTGGGGGGGCCTTCGAGGATCAATTCCGATCGCTTTGACTCTGGGTCTGCCCGCAGCATTCCCCCATCGCCAGGATCTGATCACCATCATCTTTGGCGTGGTGCTTCTTTCTTTGTTGTTTCAAGGCCTCACGTTTAAGGGCTTGCTGCAAAAGTTGAAAATCGACAGTCCAACGGAACAAGAGACCAGGCTGGAAGAACTTTTTGCTCACTTGATGGGAACCAACGCGGCAATTCATGCTCTGGAGAGAGCTCAGAATGAAGGAATACTGCCACTAAGTCTATACTCGAAGAAAAAGGAGCCTTTGGAACAACGAAGGGAGGATTTAGAGGAATCTCTGCAAACTATTTTTAGTGAACATCCCGAGCTAAGGGATCTGCATATCGATAAATTGGATCGCGATCTTGCAAGAACTCGTCTTGCCGCATTGGATGAAGGTTTAAGAAAAGGAATCCTGCGCGAGGAGACTGTCGGACGTCTGGCTAAAGAAATCCAAAGAGAATTAGTCGGAGCTGAAATCGAAAGAAACGAGGAAAGTTCTGAAAAAAAATAAAAAAACATGGGGAGGAGCCTCGGTTAGCCCCTCTAAGTTCTGTCCGAGACTCGTCCCCAATGGAGAAAAAGAGAGAAGTTGGGAAATCAGATTCGGGTGTCTGCAGGCTGTGCGGATTTCCTGGCCCTCTCTGTTCGCCCTTGGTCGATTAATCTGTTTGGTGCGTTCAACTTCTCCTTTACAAAAAGGAAATTTAATATGTTCTTTTCCTCATAGCAGACATACTAATTATGTCAAGAAAAAAGCTAACTAAAGTTGCAAAAGATTGAAGAACCCATCTTAGCATATTGAAAGAAAACGGTTTAGAATTCTACTTGTAGTGGATTCCAGAGTTGTTGTTGCAAGGAAATACTTGGGGCATCCGTGAGTACAATTTTCATGATCTGATCTCATGTAATGAACAAGGCAGATACACATGGTTGGCAATGATGATTGATGTCAATGAGAAAATTGTCATTCGAGAGCACGAATTGAAGTTCACGACATCCCGAAGCAGCGGACCCGGAGGGCAAAACGTTAACAAAGTCAACACGCGGGTCACACTTTGGTTTGATGTTCTCAACTCAACGAGCCTGTCGGACAGTCAAAAACAGCTTGTTTTGAACCGATTGGCATCGCGGATTAATAAAGAGGGCGTCTTACAGATAGATTCTCAGCAACATCGCACCCAGTTGGCCAATCGTAATGCAGTGATTGAAAATTTTAAAGAACTTCTGTGCAAGGCTTTGAAGCGCAAAAACCCTCGCAAGAAAACTGGCATTCCAAGGGCCGCAAAAGAGGCTCGGATAAGGGAAAAAAAATTGCGGAGCCGGTTGAAGAGAAAGCGAGCAGCCCTGCGGGAAGCTGATAACTGAGAATTGGATGGTTTGGATTGAAATCATGGACCGGAGGAAGAAATGCAATTCCAGAAAATAGTTTTCAGGAATCAGGAGGGACACGAACTGGCCGGTCGGCTGGATTTGCCGCTTGACGAAAAACCTTCGGCTTATGCTATTTTTGCGCATTGCTTCACTTGTACTAAGAATTTGAATGCGGTGGTCAACATAAATAGGGCGCTGGCTAGAGAGGGCATCGGCGTGCTGCGGTTTGATTTTACAGGGCTGGGTGAAAGCCAGGGAGAGTTTGCCGAGACCAATTTCTCATCCAACGTGACAGATCTGGTGGCAGCGGCCGACTTTTTGAAAGACAATTTTGAGGCTCCAAAACTGTTGATAGGCCATTCCCTGGGGGGTGCCGCGGTGTTGCAGGCGGCCGGGCGTATCGAATCATCTGCAGCGGTAGCCACCATAGCTGCTCCTGCCGACCCATCGAGTGTGACTCGCTACCTGGGGGATACGACAGAAGAAATAGAGAAGAAAGGCGAGGCGGATATAACTCTGGCAGGAAGGAAATTTAAACTCAAGAAACAGTTCCTCGATGATCTTGAGCAAGTGCAAATGGAGGATACGATCAGTAACCTTGGAAGGCCTTTGCTCCTATTTCACTCACCTGAAGATGATATTGTCGATATAGAAAATGCCAGAAAAATATTCGAAACGGCACGCCATCCCAAAAGCTTTATCTCCCTGGATAAAGCTGATCACTTGCTTTCGGAGCGGGAAGACTCCCTTTATGTTGGTTCCGTAATGGCCGCCTGGGCTCACAAGTATATTGGGCTGTCGAAAGAAGAAAAGCAGCGGAGAGATCCGGCCGACAATAGAATTATGGCTCGCACCGGCAAAAAGGGTTATCAGACCGAAATCCGAGTCAATGAGCATAGCTTGATAGCAGATGAGCCAATTGCAGTGGGGGGAGCGAATACCGGCCCAACGCCATATGGTCTATTGGTCGCGGCTTTGGGCGCCTGCACTTCTATGACTCTGCGAATGTATGCCGATCGGAAAAAATGGCCAGTGGAAGCAATAGTGGTGAGGCTGCAACATGAGAAAATTCACGCCTCCGATTGTCGGCAGTGCGAGGCGGAGAAAGATGGGAAAATCGATCACATAGAACGAGAGATTGAACTTTTGGGAGAGCTTGACGACGAGCAGCGTAACAAGCTTTTGGCAATCGCCAATAAATGTCCGGTTCATCGAACCCTGGAGTCGGAAACAATCATTGAGTCGCGGTTGAAAGATTGACGGATAGAACAAATTCATTCTCAGAGGAAAGGATAGAAATCGTATGTTGAACCTCTACAACACCATGTCCAGAAAAATAGAACCTTTCAAGCCGCGCAGCGCCAAAACTGTAAAAATGTTTACCTGCGGGCCTTCTATCTACAGAAGACCCCATGTCGGCAACTATCGCAGCTTTTTGTGGGAAGACGTGCTGCTGAGGTATCTTGAGTTTCAGGGTTATCAGGTAGAACGGGTTATTAACTTTACCGATGTAGAAGACAAGGCGATAGCCGAAGCTGAAAAGGAAAGTGGAACGGTTAAAGAAATTACGGATTCCATAGCACGGCAGTTTTTTAAGGATGCTGAGTTGCTGAAAATAAAGCTGCCGGACTTCATTCCGCGATCTTCGACATCGGTCGATCAAGCTGTGCATATCATCAAAATTTTACTGGCAAAAGGATATGCTTACCGGCATGGCAAAGATGTCTTTTACGATCCGCTTAAATTTGAGGATTTTGGTAAGCTTTTTCGCCTCGATATGACACGCTGGCCCAAACAAAAAAAACGTTTTCGCAGGGATACTTATCCTGGCCGGAGATGGAATCTTGGCGACTTTATATTGTGGCATGGCTACAAAGACGGGGATTCTTTGTACTGGGATACCGAAATTGGCAAAGGCAGACCCGCCTGGAATGTTCAGGATCCTGCGATGATAACAAAGCACCTTGGCTATCAAATAGATATAGCCTGCGGCGGGGTGGACAACCTCTACCGGCACCATGATTACAATATCGCTGTAATTGAAGGCGTGTCGGGTCAGGAATTTGCCCGCTACTGGATACACGGAGAGCATCTTCTGGTGGATGGGAAGAAGATGTCCAAAAGCAGAGGAAATATCATTTATCCTGACGATCTTTTGAAGGATGGCTATAGGCCGAGCCAAGTCCGTCTTTATTTGATTTATGGCCACCACCGGGAAGAATTGAACTTGACCCACGAGCATTTGAAGGAGACGAGTCAAAAGTTAAACTCCTTCAGGGAAATGCTGGACGAAGTGACCACCCAACCCAATTCTTCAGTCGGCCACAGTAAGATCGCAGAAAAGCTGCTGAAAGAACTACAGCAGGGGTTTGAAAATGGCATGAACGATGACCTGAATGTCAGGTTGGCCTTTGATAATCTTTTTCAGTCATTGACTGAACTGGTTGCCGTCAAAAGGAAGGGCGAGCTTACCGACGAAGACTCAAAAAGGATTGGTCAGACGGTGGCCCGGATTGATAGAGTGCTGCAGGTCGTTTTGAGGCAGAATGCGTAGGTTGAAATGAAAGGGCTGATTCAAATTGCCGGCGTGAAAGACCGAGCAGATGCCATGACTATTAAATCTGCCGGTGCCGACCGGATTGGTTTCCCACTAAGACTTTCAGTTCATTCCGAAGACATTTCAGATGAACAGGCCGCGAGAATCATAGCAGACCTGCACCTTGGAGAATCAGCGGTTTTAATCACCTATCTGGAAGACGCTGACCAAATTCGTAGACTCTGCCGGAGAATTGGTGCGAGAAAGGTACAGTTGCACGGCGAACTGCCCATTGAACAAATCGAAAGACTGAGAAGCCACAATCTGCATATCTTCGTTATGAAAAGCATGATCGTTCGTGGAGACAACCCAAGTGAGCCGTTGAATCTTTTGGATCATTATTCACCTTTTGTAGATGCTTTCATTACGGATACTTATGATCCGTCAACAGGGGCTTGCGGTGCTACCGGAAAAGTCCACGACTGGGATGTCAGCCGTATGCTCGTTGAGGCATCCATACGTCCGGTGATCTTAGCCGGAGGACTCAATCCTCGAAATGTTAAGAAGGCCATACTTCATGTCAGGCCGGCCGGGGTAGATGCTCATACCGGTGTCGAGGGTGCGGATGGCAGGAAAGACCGAATGCTTCTGGAGGCTTTTGTGTCAAGGGCAAAGCAAGCATTTGCTGCTGCATACGGGGACCATGAAATATTTGCCTCTCATTCCGAGAACACTGCTGCTGAAAAGTGAAGGACTTGGCACGATGAGGCTGGCGATCATCTCCGATATCCATGGAAATTTAGAAGCATTCACTCAGGTTCTTAATGATATAGATGTTTCCGGCGTCGATGAAATACTCTGCCTTGGCGACAACATAGGCTACGGTCCTGATCCGGAACGGGTGGTCGAAATCATTCGTGAAAGAAAAATCCCTTGCGTGATGGGAAACCACGAGTTGGGAATTGTCGATCCCCTGTATTTGGACTGGTTTAATCCTGTAGCACGGAAATCTCTTCTGATTACAGGCCATCTCATTTCTTCGGAAACGCTGGAATACATGCGTGGGTTAAGTGCTTCCATGGTGAAACAAGGATGCCTGTGTGTGCACGGCACCCCGCCCGCCTCGATTACCAATTATTTGTTCGAGTTGAGTCGTTTGCAGCTGCTTCAACTATCAAAAACAATGAAAGAAGAGGTGTGCTTCGTCGGACACACGCATGATTTGGAATTGATCCAAATGAACGAAGAAGACTCTACTTCAGTGGCTTTATCCGAGGGAATTTTCACATTGCCGGAAGATAGAAAATACATCGTAAATGTGGGAAGTGTAGGGCAACCCAGGGATGGGAACAACAACGCCAAGTATGTTGTCTGGGACACTGTCTCGCGTGAAATTGAGGTGAAATTTATTCCTTACGATATCGCCAGCACAGTGGAGAAAATTATGCGTCTCGGTTTTCCATCGGTCAATGCCAGGCGGCTCTGGTAAAGGCTGGGCCTAGATAGTGTTATCTGCTGCAGGAAAGTTCGGCAGTCCGTGCAGTATGGTAACGAATCTTTCGCGGTTGAAGGGCTCCAGATTCTTCATCATTTCGTTTATTTCCATCCTAACTGCTGCAGCAAGAAAGTTGCGGGCTTGCTTCTGCGAATAACCCTCTGAAATGAGCCGTGTGTAAGTCTCATTGGTTTCAGGTGGATCGAGAGCTTTTAGCTGATTGTCCACAACTTGTAGAAGAACCTGCGCCAACTCATGGCTTTCGTTGGATTTCATTCTTTAAACCTGTTCGTTGATAGTGGTTAGCCACCTCCCGGAAATCCCGTAGCGTAGGGGTTGAGCCCTGCTGAAATCGGCAGCCCTAAAGGACTTCGCTACGTTAGAAAAGGGCTTTCCGCCTGGAAACTAGTCAATCATCATATAATCTTAAATAATTTCGAGCATAGTAAAAAGCAAGCCTCTTATTTGGCGGATAAAACAACGCTGGACGATTTGCATCTGCGGTGGGCAATTTTTGTGCTTGACGACGCCTTCACTATGCTATTTTTCTCAAATACGGCCAAATATGAGTGGTGAGAATAGACCTCCAACAAAGGTCCTTGCTGAAGATGTCGAATCTGGGCTGTGGGCTGAATCGCTCTAATCACACCTTGTTTGGTGTGGCGCATGGAGCATTGGCAACGAGAAATGCTTTTCATTGTGAACAATTGATTGCATGGGAGCCGTGAAGTATGGATTCAAAACTTGCCCAATCAGTCGCTGAGGGGACGGAGAAGCTGTGGACAGGAGCGATTCAACTCGAGCTTCTGGAAAACCTGGTAGGGATGATCACCAGGGTACCAGGCGAACAACGCGAATCGATGGTTGTTCGATCTCCGACTGCAGATGAGCCTATCGTCAATGTTCCCGCCTGCACCGGGGATGACGTTAACCTGGCACAGGAACGTGCTCGGAAGGCCCAAGAGGAGTGGGCGTATCAATCGGTTGAACGGCGCAAAGAAATAATATTGCGCTTTCATGACATTATTCTGAAGCGCCAAGAATCGATACTCGACCTGCTGCAGATTGAAACCGGAAAAGCCCGTCGCGATGCATTGGAAGAAGTCTTGGATGTAGCGCTTGTCTGCCGTCATTATGCTTTCCGAGCAAAGTCCTATCTGAAGCCGAGATGGCGTAAAGGGGTTTTGCCGGTTCTGACTCGCGCTTGGGAACTCCGTCATCCGATTGGTGTGGTCGGGTTCATATCTCCCTGGAACTACCCACTGACTCTGACCATATCGGATGCAGTTCCGGCGATTCTGGCGGGTAACACAGTTATTCTCAAACCCGACAGCCGGACACCCCTTACTGCACTATTAGGATTGCAATGGTTGCGCGAGGCGGGGTTGCCGGCCGAAGTTTTTCAAATTGTGACCGGCTCTGGTGCAAGTTTGGGAAAACCGCTGATCGCGGGTGTGGACTACATCTGTTTTACCGGCAGTACGGCGACGGGTCGCACAATTGCCCGTCAGGCCGGAGAGAACCTGGTAAGGTGTTCGCTCGAGTTGGGCGGGAAGAATCCGATGCTGGTGATGGGTGACGCGGATCTTAAAGGAGCTGTCAACGGGGCAATCCGGGGCTGCTTCGCCAATTCCGGGCAGCTTTGTATTTCCTTTGAACGACTTTTACTGCAGAATGAGATCTATGCCGAATTTATCCATGAATTCGTAAAGAAAACAAACAGCTTGAGGATTGGTGGGGAAAAGAATTTTGACGTGGAAATGGGTTCTTTGATCTCCAAAGAGCAGCTTACCAAAGTCGAAGACCACGTGCGGGATGCTGTACAGAAGGGCGCCAGAATTCTTACAGGTGGAAAGGCGCGTCCTGACTTGGGTCCCTTCTTCTACGAACCAACTATCCTTACCGAAGTGACAAAGGACATGAAGCTTTCGCAGGAGGAGACCTTTGGTCCTGTAGTAGCTGTGTATGGCTTTGATGATCGGGAAGAAGCGATACGGATGGCAAACGATTCGTCGTTCGGGTTGAATGCGAGCATCTGGACTCGAGACGTGATTTGCGGCCGAAAGATGGCAGCACGTATCCGGTGCGGTACGGTAAACATTAACGAGTCATATGCGGCGACCTGGGGATCGGTAGATGCGCCGATGGGGGGTATGAAATTGTCTGGTCTCGGTCGGAGGCACGGTATCGAGGGATTTTCCAAATTCACGGAAGCGCAGACTGTCGCGGTGCAGAACCTCATTCCGGTGGGGCCTTGGCCTTTCACGAGCGGCGAATTTTATGCTCGCACCATGACTGCAGCCCTGCAATTGCTGCGGCATATTCCGGGTCTTCGCTGAGACCGTATGAGTGATATACTTGTCAAAGTTAGTTTGCTTTTCCAGGATGCACTATCGCCTGGGAGGCTGTACGAGAATTGTCATATCGAGCCGAAGGTGAGATATGTTGCTCCACTCCCACAAGTAGTTGATTTGACAGGTTGATCATCACGCCAAGGCGTGATTCGAAATGACAAAGAAGGCATTCTCGGATATCCTCGTGGGCCGTACTGTGGGTAGCAAAACCTAATGATTCCTGATTCCGGCTAAAAGAGACATTTTAACATACCCAAACGAGTATGGTTGTCGCAGAAGGGATGGGCAAGTTATGGCCACGATACTTTTGACAGGATTTCCGGGATTTTTGGGATCTGAACTTGTAGAACGACTGTTGCAACGTTGTCCTTTGGACACCACCGTCGCGTGCCTTATCCAAAGCAAGTTCAAAGAATTGGCGAAACAACGTGCTGCAGCAATTGAACGGCGAAACGTTCAGTGGTCAGGGCGGATACGATTGTATGAAGGTGACATCACGCTACCCGATTTGGGATTAGGGAAAGATTATGCAGCGCTGACGGGCAAAACCTTGGAGATTTATCACCTGGCTGCTGTTTACGACCTGGCAGTAAAGAAGCGAATAGGAATGCTGGCCAATGTTAAGGGAACTCGGCACATGCTGCGGTTTGCTGAAAATTGCAGCAGTTTGAACCGTTTCCATTATGTGAGCACCTGCTACGTGAGCGGACGATATGCTGGTGAATTCTCTGAAAACGATCTACAGAAAGGCCAGACTTTCAATAACTTCTACGAGGAAACCAAATACCTGGCCGAGCTCGAGGTGCAGAGGTGCATGGCTTCTGGGCTTCCCACCACTGTTTACCGGCCGAGTATTGTCGTTGGGAACAGCAGGACAGGTGCGACTCAGAAATATGATGGGCCGTATTTCATAATTCAGTGGATTCTGCGCCAGCCGACCTGCGCAATTGTTCCAATCATAGGTGATACAAATCGCTACAAAGTGAACCTGATTCCGAGCAATTTTTTGATCGATGCCATCTCGTACCTCAGCAGTCTAGATCTGTCCCGAGACAAAATCTATCAGTTGTGTAGCCCAGATCCACCGACCGTGAGCGAATTGCTCGCTATCCTGGAGGATGCCACCGAAAGGAAATTAGTGAGAGTGCCGCTGCCCAAACTCATAGCAAAAGGAGCCCTGAAGTATGTGCCCGGAGTTTACAGGCTCATGCGTATAGAGCCTGAAGCCATTGAATACTTCGTTCATCCCACCCGCTATTCATGTGATCATATGCTGCACGACCTGAAAGGAACGGACATCGCGTGTCCGCCGTTTAGCTCCTATGCCCGAAACCTGGTCGAGTTCATGCGGCGTCATCCCGAAATATCACCTGCCGCTATGGCCTAATTTGCATGTGGGGCGGGCTTTCCAGCCTGCCAGGAAGATCCAGCAGGTTGGAGAGTCTGTCCCATGTTGCTGAGCATAGTCAGATCAGTAGAACTGATACGAGCGGCTTGCCGACCGTCAAGCCCTGGTCAATCTGCGGTATTTGATCCGGTGCGGCTGATCGGCGGCGGCGCCGAGGCGAGCCTTTTTATCCTCTTCATATTCCGTGTAGTTGCCGTCAAACCAGACTACGTTGCTGTCTCCCTCAAAAGCCAGGATATGAGTTGCAATGCGATCCAGGAACCACCGATCGTGACTAATCACAACTGCGCAGCCGGCAAAATTCAATAATGCATCTTCCAAAGCGCGCATGGTGTTGACATCCAGATCGTTGGTGGGTTCGTCGAGCAGTAGCACATTCGCTCCTTTTTTAAGCATGCGCGCCAGGTGAACACGATTTCTTTCTCCTCCGGACAAGATACCGACTTTCTTTTGCTGGTCTGTGCCGGAAAAGTTGAAGCGCGCAACGTATGCCCGAGAATTGACCTCTCGATTGCCCAGCTCGAATTTTGTCCTGACCTTCGGAAATCACATCCCATATTGTTTTGTCAGGATCAAGCGCGTCCCGGTCCTGCTCTACATAAGCCAGTTCAACACTTTCTCCGATTCGGAAAGTACCCGACTCCGGGCTTTCCATGCCGGTTATCATTCTGAATAGCGTGGTTTTACCGGCACCGTTGGGTCCGATGACGCCTACAATGCCGCCGGGAGGAATGGCAAACGACATGCCATCGACCAACAGTCTGTCTCCATAGCCCTTATTGACATTATCCGCTTCAATCACAACCTTCCCAAGGCGAGGTCCCGGAGGAATGTAGATTTCAAGATCTTTAGCATGCTTTTCACTCTCTTGAGCCAGCATTGATTCATAAGAACTAATCCTAGCCTTCGATTTGGCGTGCCTCCCTCGAGGCGACATCCTGATCCATTCCAGTTCGCGTTGCAGAGTTTTTTGCCGCTCGCTTTCCGCCTTTTCTTCATGTTTGAGCCGGTTCTGTTTTTGTTCCAGCCAGGAACTGTAATTTCCCTGCCAGGGAATCCCCTGACCGCGGTCCAACTCCAGAATCCAGCCGGCGACATTATCGAGGAAATAGCGGTCGTGAGTGACGGCGATGATAGTGCCTTCGTAGCGCTGCAGATGATGTTCGAGCCATGCGACGGTTTCGGCGTCAAGGTGGTTGGTCGGTTCGTCAAGCAGCAGAATATCGGGTTTTTGCAGCAATAGTCTGCACAGAGCAACGCGTCTCTTTTCACCGCCGGACAGGATGGTCACCGGTGTGTCGCCGGGGGGACATCGAAGCGCGTCCATCGCCATCTCGAGTCGCGAGTCCAGGTCCCAAGCATCTAGGGCATCAAGCTTTTCTTGAACCTCGCCCTGGCGCTCGATGAGATTATTCATCTGATCATCGCTCATGGGTTCTGCGAATTTTTCATTGATTTGATTGAATTCTTGCAGCAGATCTACGGTTTCTTGCACCGCTTCTTCAACAATTTCTCGAACGGTCTTGTTTTCATCCAATTGGGGTTCCTGCTCCAGGAAACCCACCGAATGACCCGGGGAGAGAACTGTTTTTCCATTGAAATCCTTGTCCACGCCGGCCAGGATTCGCAACAGAGAACTTTTCCCCGATCCATTCAATCCGATAACGCCAATTTTGGCCCCGTAAAAATAAGACAGGTAAATGTCCTTCAAAATCGGCTTCTTATCGTGATATTTGCTGACTCCAATCATGGAATAAATAACTTTGTTCGGTTCCGTGCTCATTTGCGCAAATTCCTTTCATATTGTGCTTGGGGGCGTCTCATCCCAATTCCAAGGGTAATTTGAATCAGGCGATTTTCCTTGCTGTCATTTGGAGGAATCACTCGGTTTCTCATTTCCATTCGTTTCAAAGAATGCTATTTCCTGCCACTGAACGCATCTAAGCATTACATGGCAATCAACCATCTTGAATTAAATTTGGCGATTGTTGTTAGTCAAACCTAAAATCGTCATGCCTGCGAAAGCACAGACCCGGAAATCTCCACCGACTGGATGCCGGTTTTCGCCGGCATGACGCAGGGTTGCCGATGAAATCGCTAAATCAAGGTTGGAGCAATAAACATTTCATCTTTACCGGATACATAACCCATGGAGTTGAGGTTTGACGATTCGAGCAAAATCTGAGTGGCTGCCTATATTCAGTTTGATTGTGGCCATGGTACTTTGGGCCAGTTCCTTTGTGGCCCTGAAGCTGGCTATCAGAGGTTACGATCCGTTTTTTGTGATTTTCGGTCGTATGATTGTCGCCAGTGTCTGCTTTTCTTTCTTCATCAGGAGATTCAGGGGGAATACTTACCAAAAAGGCGATTTGAAATACATCCTTTTTATGGCTTTGTGCGAGCCCTGTCTTTACTTCATCTTCGAGGCCAAAGCTATCCAGAACACGACCGCCTCTCAGGCCGGTATGATCGTCGCCATGCTGCCGCTTATGGTTGCAGTCGGCGCCCGCATTTTTTTGAAAGAGATTATCACAAAAAAGACTTTTTCCGGTTTTCTTATTGCAATTGCAGGTGTCTGCCTGCTGAGCTTTGGCAGTCAACCGGCAACCGATGCTCCAAACCCAATGCTTGGCAACTTTCTTGAATTTATGGCAATGGTATTTGCCACCGGCTACACGGTTACTCTAAAAAGACTGAGTGCCCGTTATCAGCCGCTCTTTCTTACCGCCCTACAGGCGTTTATTGGAACATTATTCTTTTTGCCGTACCTTGTGTTAAGTCCATCGGGCTTGCCGACCCATTTCGATTTGGTCCCGGCTCTGAGCATACTGTACCTCGGCGTTTTCATAACTCTTGCTGCTTATGGGTTGTATAATTATGGAGTGAGCCGCATTCCT
This sequence comes from uncultured delta proteobacterium, assembly GCA_963781715.1. Taxonomy (GTDB): domain Bacteria; phylum Desulfobacterota; class Syntrophobacteria; order Syntrophobacterales; family Syntrophobacteraceae; genus Desulfoferrobacter. The sequence goes on along the minus strand of CAWAGW010000009.1, from coordinate 54,736 downwards.
GCCAGTCAAGCTACCGCCTTCGTCAACCTGATTCCTGTCTTTACCATTATCCTAGGCTGGATCGTCCTTGGCGAAAGATTCAGCGGCATGCAGTATGGAGCCGTAGCAATCGTATTTTTGGGTGTTTTCCTGAGCCAGGAAAAGAGGGGGACCCGAGCCCATTTTATTCCCGGCAGAACTTGCTACCGCTCAAGCAAGAGCCGTCACCCGGTTCATCGAAAATTAATCCCGATAGGCGTATTTCTTTCGAATGTCCTCGATGAGTTTTTCCAAATCGTTCATCTCCCCCGGCTTATAATTCTCCGGATACAGCAGCGCCGACATGTAAAAGGTGCTGGAAAGCTCCAATGCGGGCTCCGCTTTGCGGGAGAAACCAGCTATTCTGGAACGTATCTTATCTGCTGCATCGGTTTTTGCTCCCTCCAACAAAGGATGCAAGGTTTCGGGCAGATCCAACAGGAGCAATGTTTTTTCCCGCAGTTTTCTTCCATATGCGGCATTATCGTTGCGTTCAAATAATGCCTTTTGAGCCTCCGCCTCAAGCGTTCTTATTTTTGTGGCGATGCTCTGCAGAACTTCCAGCGCGGCGGAGATCTTTTCTCGATCTTCTTGATTCATAGTCCGTCTTTGTTTCCTTTCTTTTGCCTTTGGATATGTGCGATCCGCAAATAGATGAGGACGATGAGCACCAACCAGCCTAATGGATAGTTCAGGATGCCATTAATGAAGGCAGCCACGACGCCGGCAAACAAAATAACCAGTACAATCAAAGGCAGGTCGCGGAGGTATCTTTTTATATCATCCAAGTCAAACATCGAACGCTCACTATATTTTGCTTCGTGGCTGTTTTTTCAGCATGATGAGATCCTGATCCAATCCGTGCTTGAGCAAATCGAGTCTTCCAGATGCGGCAACAAGGTGTTCTGCCGGCAGGCGCCCAACTCGGAATGGGAAGAAGCTTGTACTTTGAACAGTTTCAGCGAGTGATGCTGAGCCCCCGGGCTTCGCGTATAAACCTGCCTCGACAAGCCATGCAATGAGTTTTGGATCGTCAACTGGCAGTACCGGGCCTTGCTCGTAAACGCCCTTCTCGCCTGACTCTATTAGTACCCCCCAGTCCAGAAACGAGCGCAGCACGCGCCGGGCTGCCCGGGAGACGGTTTCTCGCTCACCATATTGCTCACGGACTCGACGCTGAACGTGGGCCGCAGCAGCAGAACCTTGAAGCCTCAAAAGCCGGCCGGCCTGGGTCGCCACGCCCGACCAGAACGGATAAGCAGCAGTCACCATTCCCCAATGGATGGCCAGGTGATCGGATCCAGGAACACGCTTGAGCAGATCCAATCCATCATCGCGTAAGGCCTCGAGCTCGCTCGGAACTGTCAGCCACGTCTTCAGAAGAATCGTGATGATCTTTTCACGATTGCCGCGCTTTGCCTGCCCTCCCACGGACACCTTGTCCTTCAGAACTTCCTGCAGAGCATCATTGATTGCGGCTTTGTCATTACCAGCCAGAACCAGATTGGCTGTTCTTTCAAGCCATTCCAGGCGTACCCGCTGACTGAATCCGATCTGTTCCATTCTTCTTGTCACTAACCTCTCCTCTCGATCCGGACCAGAGGGACAATGAGTTCTTCGATAGAGACGCCACCGTGACTGACGGTGCGCTGCTTAGCTTGGACAAAAGCGCGACGGGGAGGCGCCAGAAGGGCAAGGTAATCCTCGGGAAGACCAATCGAGCCCCATTCGAGCCCGGTTGGGAACCGTTCTTTGACCTTGCTGCGAAGGGATGCGTCCGGATAGACGCGGACGCGTTCCCCACGCAGGTCGGCAACAGCACCTTCAGCAGGACGACCGCAACCTTTGGCCTCAATGTTGCCATGATCGGAGGTCAGATAGACCGTGAATCCATGATCCAGGAGCAGATTAAGGAGAGCGCTGAGATACGGCTGTTTTGCCCACTGGCCCACCTGGTTGTGCATCCCGGCAGTGCCCATTTCCATCCCGTGCATGATCTTGTCGACCTTGTCGACTACCAGCCCGGCGATCTTTGCCTGCGGGTGAGAGATCGCCTCCGAAACGGATTCCAAATTACCGTCCCCCAACCCCTTGATGTACACTACCTGATTGGCTGCATAGCCGTGATCCGCCCAAAACTGTGACCAGAGCATTGGTTCCTTATCCGTCATCTGGATGCTGTTCGGGAAAAAGATGGGAGCCTTGCCGGCAAAGGCGGCTTGGCGGGAAACAGAGGTGAGTGAAGGAATCCAGGCAAAAACAGCCTGGTCGCGGAACCGGAAGCCGGGATTATTTGACGCAAGCGCATCACGGATTATCAACCACTGGTCCATCGCTAGACCATCAATCACCAATAAAGCGAGCTTTGCCGGTGATGGCAGTGATGAGTGATGAGGACTGAGTAATGAGTTGGCAAGGAAGCGGGGTATGTGATGCAGCATCACCGGGGGATCTGGCGGCAACTGGATCAGTCCGGCGAAACGTCTTTGAATCCAGGCCCAAAATCGTTCATCGATACGGATTTCATGTTCTTCACTCAGTCCCCAGTCCTCATGACTCATTACTTTGAGCTCCGCCCAGCCACGGGCAAAGCGGAACCATTCCATATGCTTTGCATCGTCGGCCGGAATGGATGACTGTAAGCTATCCATAAGCTTTCCCAGCCGACGAAATCTGTCCTCGCCTGGAGCGGTCTGAATGCCGATGCCGACCCAGGTTTTGGACAAGGCTTCCGCTTGGTCATGTGGGATGGAATTCAGCAATCCCTCAACGAACAGATTATCGATGTACACGCGAATGTCATGGTGGTCAAAGGGAAGATCGACAGGTCCCTCCATGGTCAGGGGACCGTATGGCTTACCGCCCTCATGAAGGCCTACCTGCACCGAGTCTTTGGCAGGCAGGCCGGATGTTCCCTTGGCTGCTGCGCGGTCGAGGAAAATCGGCCATCGTTCCTGGAGGAAGGTGAAGAAAGCCTCTCGATCTGACACCAATCTCTCCAGCGGCCACTCATTAAAATGATTGCTCTGTCGCAGGAGTTGGACGAACCGCTCATCAAGCGCCGCCGGGATGCGCTGACCGCGGTAGTGCCGGCGGAGCAGCACCCGCAATAGGTCCGATGGTTGTTTGATCAGTTCGGGCGCAATCTCGAAGACATGCCGGAGAACGAACTCCTTGGTGGCGTTGTCGCCCAACTGCCCCGGTGCATGCCTTCTCTGAGCCTCATACAAAGCATCGAGGTCACCGCGATCCAGCGCGGTCACGACCGGATAACTGAGGTTCGGGAAGATGTCGCCGAGATTGAACGAAAGTTTTCGACCTGCCTGAAGCAAATCGAAGGGCAATGCTCCGAGATCACTCGCTTGGGAACGCAATACAACCACGAGGTCGGTGTGCTCGCCCCGGTCCCAGCGGGATCGAAACTTCGATTCGTAGGCATAGCGAAACGCGATGTGGTCTTCAAAGGGGATCAGCTCGAAGCCCCGTTCGCGGATAGCTTCGAGAATTCCCTCTTCGAGTAGAAGCCCGTCCGGGTCAGCCACCAGGGTGAGGTGGGCAACCTTGGGGGTGAACTCCTTTAGGATCTGATCTCGCCAGCTACTCATGAGAAACTCCAACCGCGAATGGACGCGAATAAACGCTAATAGATGGAGGACAGAATCGGCAGATGCTTAAGATCATTTGCACCGGGCATCCTCCAACACAACCTTCTTCCATTCCAGCTTTGGCTTTTTAAAATTCAAAATTACGCCGACAACCAGACCGGTGATTTTCAAATAGTTCAGCACCTGACCGATGTGTTCATCAATAATCTTATCAACCGTCTTAATCTCAACGATCAATCGACCCTCGACTTCCAAATCGGGTATATAATCATCTATCTGTTCGCCTCGGTAAAAAACTGGGTAAGAACTCTGCTGCTGAAAGGATATCCCCTGATGTTTGAATTCTACACACAAAGCCCGTTCATATGTCTTTTCACGCAAACCGTGCCCAAGCTCATTAAGCACGGTCATGGCGCATCCGACCACCCTGAAAGTTAGGTCTTTTTCTATTAATTCGCGTTCATTCGCGGTTTCCCTCCACGCGAATAACAAGCAGCGGTGAAAGCTCGGGCATGGCATGGGCCTTCTGGTCAAGCTGCTCCAGGAAGCGTCGCTCCTCTTGGGCCAGGAGATTCAGGCGGTAATTGCGGACTTGGGGCAGACCGATCCGCTCGGTAGTCCTGCGGCGCGCGGCAAAGGCATAGTCGGCTTTTTCACGTTCACGAGCAATGCGAGACCGGTGCTCCTGCACCAGCGATTCGTAGATGGGCCTTCCGTGTTCCTCCGCGGCGCGCTGCAACTTCTCGAAGGCTTTTTGCGAAACCGCGGTATCGAGCACAGAACGGACTTGCGTGCTTGCTGCAAGCAGCTGATCCCACACGTGCCTGGCCGTCGGCAGGTAGACCATGTCGTTGTCAGCCAGGAAAAGAGGCATGATCCTGCGGCGATTCCACTCCAGAGTGGCAATGGCAATTCGCCACAACGACCAGAAGCCTTGAATTTCACCTGAGATTCCGGGGATCGACACCACCGGAACCGGTTGGCCCGGCGCGAAACGGGGAAGCCGCATGGCCAGATTTCGTACCTTCGGTTCCTCCAGGGTCAGGTGCCGTGCGGTGGGGAGCCTCTCGGCCTCCTTGCCGGTGAAGACAACATTCTCGTAGGTCTCCCCGTCAGGCCAGGTGAAATTCCAGCTCCGGCTTTTCCTTTCGGCCTTGCCTCCATGCGCTTTGAGATAGCTCACGGTCATGCGCTCGACCCAGTGGGGCAAAGGGTGGGTCATCAATCGTTGGGCTTCGCCGGGTTCGAGGTCCTCGGTTGCACCGAGAACAGATGCCGTGGTTCGCGCCTCGCAGGCCTGCTCCTGCAGGCGGGCGACAACACTCTCCACGGACGTCTCTACCTTCTCGGGATTCAGGAGCGCTTCGACATACATCTCGTCGAATAGTTGCCCAGCCTGGGCAGAGTCGAGCACGTCGCCGGTCTTATCGATGCCGAACTCCTCGAAAATGACTGCGAGTTTTTGCTCCAGCACCTCCCTGACCCGGTGCTCGACGGAATCCTCGAACACAAAATTGACCGCGCGGACAATATGGGACTGCCCGATACGATCCACCCGGCCGATCCGCTGCTCCAGGCGCATAGGGTTCCAGGGAATATCGTAGTTGATCACCACGTGGCAGAACTGCAGGTTCAAACCCTCACCGCCGGCATCGGTGGAGATGAGGATGCGGGCATCCCTGGCGAATGCTTCCTGGACTCGTTTGCGTTCTTCCATGTCCATGGAGCCATTCAGGCAAACTACCGAGAATCCCCGCTCCGTCAGGAATCGACGCAGCATCTCCTGGGTGGGCACGAATTCGGTGAATACTAGCGCCTTGAGTTCCGGGTCCCCCTCTTCCGACTGAAGGCGGTAAAGCCAGTCGAGCAGCGCCTCGGCCTTGGCATCCGGCCCGGCCCGCTCACAGCGGTTCGCGGCTTCCAACAGCAGCTTGACTTCGGCACGCTCGTTCTTGAGCGCCTTGAGCCTTGTGCTGAGCAGCACGTCAACTTGCTCCTGTCCATCCAGGTCGACCCATTCATCAGGAGAAAACCGCGAATGGACGTCAATGGACACGAATGGCATTTCTTTCTCTTCTTCCATTAGCGTTAATTCGCGTTCATTCGCGGTTCCTTTAAGAATTTCCAACCGCCTTTTAAGCGTGGTGCGGATGGCGCTTGTGCTGGAAACCACCAAACGCTGCATCAGGATCATCAGGAAGCCGATAGTGCTTCGCTTCTCCCGCATCGCTTGGTTGTAACCTTCGCGCACATATTCGGTGACCGCCTCATAGAGAAGTTGCTGATTGTGGTGGCGATCCTCCCAGGAGACCGGAGCAAACTGAGTGCGCCGTGGCTGGAAGAGCGATTTCCCCTCGGCGTCTATAGCGCGACGTTTCTCGGTGCGGATTACATACGGCTGGACCCGCTCTCGAGTCACACTGCTGATATCAGGAAATTCCTGGGCGTCGATCAAAGAGACCAGTCGGTGAAAGGCGTCGGTCTTCCCCTGGTGCGGAGTGGCCGAGAGCAGCAGGAAATAAGGAGCAGCCTCGGCGAGACCCTGACCCAGCTTAAAACGTGCCACTTGGTCGGTGCTGCCCCCCAGCCGGTGAGCCTCGTCCACAATAACCAAGTCCCAGCCGGCAGAAATCAAATCCTCGAACCGCTCGCGGTTATATTCGCCCACCTGAGCTGCGCTCCAGCCGCGGCGCTTGTCCAGGGGCTTGACCGAATCCATGGGCACGACTACCTGCGAGAACATAGTCCATGGATTTGAGATTTTTGATTGTTGATTGATGATTGGTCTGGACTGCTTTTCAAATCGCAAATCGTCCAATCTAAAATCATCAATGGCAGAAATGCGGGTGAGCGTTTTGATGTCGTCCGGCAGGACAAGCTGGAAATATTCATTGAAGTGCAGGCGCATTTCCGCCACCCATTGACTCACCAACCCTTTCGGGGCAATCACGGCAGTCCGTTTGACCAGGCCGCGCAACTTCACCTCCCGCAGAATGAGACCGGCCTCGATGGTTTTGCCAAGGCCGACCTCATCGGCCAGGAGGTAGCGTATCCGGTCGTTGGCGATGGCGCGGGACAGGGCCCGGATCTGGTGTGGAAGCGGGATGACGGTGGACTCAATGGGCGCGAGCAAAACATCCTGGGTCAGAGCGTCGGCTACCCGCGCACCAGCCGCGACATAGGCGATATTATCCGGCGAGCTGCTGCCGGCGCTCTCCAGAGGCTTTAGCCGGGATGCCGGGACGCGAACCACGGGGTCGCGTCCGGGCAGCCAGACCCGGCAAGTCGTCTCGCCCCAGAGCGTCTGGGTTTCTATAACCTGACAGAGTTGCCCGTGGTCGGAGCTGTAGTACCACCTTTGATCCACTAAGACACTCCAATGAACTGCAGAAGCTTATCTCGAAAGTAGCAGAAACTTGCCGATTTATTGTTCCGCACGTCCATGTGTAGTGATATTTCTTCCGCCCATTTTGATTTTTCCCTGCCGACTGTTTGCCAGCCTTGTTTTGCCAACCGCTGAGCCCCACCTGGATAGATAGCGTCGGCCAGTTTTTCCCAAGTACCGCAAATGCTGTCATTCACATACGAACTGAGAACTGCCTCTTTAGCTTTGGGATAAGCCCTTTTGATTGCACTCCTATCCCCGAGAAACCAGGCTTCACCTTCCTCAATCGCAATACAGAGGCCTGTGGTGGGTCTCGGACTACAAGCATTTAGAATCTCAAGGAGACTGTTGCGAAATTCCTTCAGACACTTGTCATCAAGATCGCAAACCAGGATCACCGCTGCTGCATAGGTTCCCGGATATCCAGCGAAGGTTCTCCCATATCCCTTCAATAGCTTGGGTAAGTTCTCGAGTAAGATGCGCTTGCTGGCATCATCAACATCCTTCATGTGCTTTGGAATCCGCCCCACGCCTTTGTAAGAATGGATGCTGAATGTATGCTCGCTGCCGATGATCTTAGGAACCAGAACCTCCAGGGCTTTCTTGCCGGACTGGTCTTCGACGAGTATCTCGAAATGCATCGGCTCACCTCGCATCCAGGTAATCGCTGTACCAAAGCCCGCCAAGCGGAAGTCCTTCAGCCACCATATTTGTTATGATCGGGTCATCACTTGCCCTTCTGATAGACGCGAATCCATCGTTACCCTTTACCAGGACCCAGACTTCGTTCGGTTCTAAAGCATCTACAAAATAGGGTTGATGTGTTGTTATAAATACTTGCGAGCTCCCTTTTTTCCCTGTGGCATGCTCGCGGAATTCACGTGCGAGAGTTTCAAGGAGCTTATGATACAATCCATTTTCCGGTTCCTCGATACATAGGAACGGCGGCGGAGAAGGATCTTCGAGCAGCAAAAGGTAGGCAAAGACTTTTAGTGTCCCATCGGACATCTGTTGAGCATAGAAGGGATCCTGGAAACCTTTGTCATTGAACCGGAGCAGCAATCTTCCATCCTGGGTCTGATCAGTGTCTATCTTGTCGATACCGGGGATCTTGGACGCAATCCTGTCCAATATCACACGCAATCGTTTCGGATGTTCTCGTTCCATGAACTGGACCACATTGCCCAGATTGTCACCGTGGATATTCAAATGTTTTTGCGGACCAGCCAGCGGGAGGCTGCGAGCCGCATCTGGTGTAAAGTAGCTAAGGTACCATCCCTCTATAAAACGGCGGAAAGCCGAAATTCGTGGATGTTGTTTGAGTGCACCAAGCGTTGCAATGCCAAGCTTCCGTCTATCTTCAAGCTCGACAATCTCAGTTTCCCTGCTTTCCTCCATGCGTTCCCCGGTCTGGATAGACTCAATTAATCCTGCCACGTCGAGCTTTTGCTTTTTCTCGTCAATTTGACGGCCCTCTTTTTCTCCTTTCCACGCAACCCCTTTACCATCATTTAGCACAAGGAATGAAAACGGCCAGCCACGCTTCTGACCTTTGCGCCTTTGCCTGAGTCGTTCCTTTTGAACGTAAGGGCGTCCAGTATCATCAACTTCAATAGAAAGCTCATAGGTAATGGGTCGAGCATTGCCCTCTTCTTTGTAGTAAAGCTCGAACTCGATAGGCCCATTTGCTCCTTGAGACTTGATACGGCTAAAACCGCCACGCCCGTGCAGATCGCATGCCTCCTCAACACCATTTTTCAGGCAATCCGCCAGAAAACCGAAAGCATCAAACAGCGTGCTCTTTCCGACTCCATTCTTTCCGATGACGGCGGTCATTGGCGTCAGTGATTCGACTTGTTGTAGATTCCATAGCTTCCCTAGAGTAACATCCTGCAGGACTCGAAAGTTCCGTATCCTGATGCCATCTATCTTCGCCATTAGGACCTCCTGTGAATGATTTCAAACAGTTCGGAAGCCGTATCCATCTTTGCTTTCACAATGCTTCGGTGCGGGTAACTGCCTGGTCGTACCACATGAGGATCTTCGGATCTTCCTGGAGGACGTTTTCAGGTATCTTGCGGGCTACGGAGATGATCGTGGTGTAGTCCCGCTCCTGCCAAGCCTTTTTGAAGCCTGCGCGCACCGCCTCGAGGCGGAACACTTTCAGGCGCTTCTGACTGGAGGTCCGATATTCTTCGAACTCCTTGAGTAGCGAACGTTCGCGGAGTTTCTCCAGGTCGCCGGCCTTGTTCGGGTCGGGCACGTACCAACGATCTTTGCCCTTGGCGCGCAGGCTCGCGTCGTCTTTAGGCAGGTTGCGCAGGTCCTTAAAGTTTGTTGAAAGATAGCTGTGTATCTGGTTCGGCACCTCGCCCTTGCCGTCGTAGCGGAGGAAACTTTGCTCCAGCAGCTCGGATAGCTCCAAGGGTCTCTCATGCTTCTGCCAGCCGCCGATCTCTTTGAGGAACTGCGGGTGGATTTCTTGAAAGGTCTGAGGTTTCTTGATGAGCTGCTGTTTTAGCCATTGAATGGCAGATGATTCATCAGTGACAAAAAGTTGAAGTTGCAGAACTTCACGGACGGTCATTCGTTTTTTGTCGTATTCGGCTACCTGTTCGGGAAGATAGTACATGCCATCGCGCTCGGAAAAGCGCTGGACCAGCCCGGCATAAAACTCTGCAGCAGATAAGGGAACCATTACTCCGCGTTGAACATGGAAGGCCACCATGCGGTCGAAAAGTAGGTAATTCTGCCGTTCTGCAATGACTTCCATAGTGGAACCAGCATCTTGCTGGCTTTGTATGCTGCTGGCAGTTCTACTGGCCGGCTGGAAGCCGGCCCCACTTTTTGTTACGAAGATCGGGAGTTGCTTTAGGTGGGTTCGAATGAAGTCCCAGACGCCGTGTTCGGTTCCGGCGACAATCTTGAAGCGTTCCTCAAGGCCACCATTCGGCTTATATGCAGAAATTACCAGGTCTTGTTTGACGGACCCAACTGCGACAGCTTGATTGAAGGAGCCCTGTCGTTTATCAAGAACCCGCACATCGGCCACAACAAAACCGGCAATCTGCAAAGATTCTTGAATAGCTGTCCAGACGGCATTGCGGGAGTTGTGGAACACAACAGTCATCCATCGGCCCGGTTTGAGTACACGGTAATATTCCGAGAAGCATAGGCACATAAGGTGCTGGTATTCAGAGAGCCCTTTTTTTTGATATGGACTCACTATGGCTTCTGGCTTGATGTTTGTGAAACATTTGTGAAAGGCTTCCACTACGAAATTCAGCTCAGCGTAGGCGAGGTTGTCTCCGAATGGGGGGTCAGTGAAAATGTAGTCGATGTAATCTTTGGGAAGTTCTAGCCGTGTAGCGGTGCCTGTGGTGATTGCGGCATTTCCTTTCTGGGTGATATCATTTCGGAATGCTTTGCTCAGACGGGAGAGTTTTCCATCGAGGATATACCAAGGGCTGCATTCAGCATGCTGAGCCGCCACATAGTACACGCCACTCAGATATTGGTTAACCTGTGAAAAGTGCGAAGGAGTATATCGAGCAAGAATTGACATACCCCAAATGGTCTGCTCTACAAAGAACAATAGCTTGTGCCGAATGCGAGCGTCTGAGTGCCCATTGGCTTTGTGCCAGAGCGCGGCTAGCGCGTGAGCGGCGCGCGGCAAAAACAAATGATGAACGTGAGAAAATGAGGCTGTACCTGAGCGCCACTTGTCGCCCCAACAGTCTTCGTTTTCAGGCGCATGCATCATCCTGTCGGTGGGTACCTTTTGGGGGCATGGCAACTGCTGAATTCGTTCAATGGTCTGCAGATCATAGTTATCTGGTGTCTTCTCATACCGTTGTTTTCCCACCTTGTACGAGATGAGCGATGGCCTGCGTTTAGGCGTTTGAACGGTTCTTCCAAGAACATTGTCGAAACCCGCCTCATAACAGCGGTCAAGCCGTTGCTTGCTCAACTCGGAGCCGCAATGCGGGCACGGAAAAGCATCCTTTACGCGTTTAGTCTGCTGATCGAGCGCTTCATCAAGGAAGACCACTTCCCCCGCACAATCCGGGCAGGTAAAAACCTCGCTCCAAACAGTATATTCAATCTTGCCAAGTGGAGCCGGCTTCCAGCCGGCTTTCTCCATCTCAGGTGAAACATACCTCCACTGATACTCTTCCACCCTGGCCACCAGCCCAGCCTTAACAGGGTTATGGTTCATGTAGGCCAATTCACAGACAAGTTCCCTTTCATCCCTGATAATCCGATCATATCTTTCAGTCTGCCAAACCTGAACTCCTTGCTTCCCTTCCAGCTTATTGATTTCATTGGCGCTGAAGCTTTTGGCACTATGCAAAATATCCGCCAATTCCCAGGTGGAGCCTGCATCCTGCAGGCTTTCCTTAGGCAAAGGCTTAGCAATGACATGCACATGGTCGGGCATGACCACCGCAGACATTACATTCCACCGCTGTCCGTCCCAATGGAGTAGGGCATTGAGAACAATGCTTCTTGCTTCCGGTGATAGAGTCCTGAACTTTTCTGTTCGGAAAGTGATGAAGTAAGTTGCCCCTGCAACTTGAATGTGGGGCAGGTGGTCTCTGTGATAAGTTGCTGCCGTTGCCTGAAATGGGTCACAGGGTTCAAAGTTGACAGCTGCAATCAGCCTGCTGGAAGCAGGCTCCACATGGAGGGTTTGGTACATCCATCCCAGTTCCGCATCAACCTCGTCCAAGATTTGCCGTCCTGCTCCGGCAAATTCCTTTACGTCGAAGGGAAGATTGTAATTAGCGGCAATGAAGGTGGCAGCGGGTGACAAATCATTGAGCATGACTCGGCGCGGGCCCCATTTGGGTTTTGCGAGTCCCTGCTGCTTAAACTCCTGTTCGATTTTCCGCCGATAGTCTTCCGGCGCCGTGCCGCACCACTGGGCCGCCACCCCCGTCATGCCTGATCCGCAAAATCCATCGAGCACCACATCACCTTGCTCGGTATAATGGAGAATGGACGGTACGATAGCCAAATGGGGCACCTTGGTATGGTATGAATGCGCCTTATAGATGGGGTCTGTTTTCCCCTCGCTTACGTCCACTGCGAAAGGCTCGCGGCTGTATGGTTCGTTCGGATCGTAGGGCTTGCCGTAATGCTTGATAAAATCGTCAATGAAAGGATTCGGGCAAGCAGTGTAATATGGCGGGTCGGATAGGGCCAGGATGTCCTCATCCTCGCCGATGGGGAATCCCTCGATTTTGCGGAACTCTGGGTCCTTCAGCTTCTCCCGCAGAATGCCGAGGAAATGGTTGCGTCGCTCCTCGTCATTCGGGAAGGTCATCCCCAGGCAGGTCACGGGCCCTGAGTCGCGGGGCGTGAGTCGTTTCGAATCAAACATCGTTTGTTGATAAGGCTGTTGTTGATCGTCCATTTATCACTCCGTTACTAAATAATGCGAAATGGGAGCGACTTATTTCCGCCCCCATTTGTCGCCTTATAAGTACAGGGACCAGATAACTTGGTCACTTGCCCACTGACCAAGTTCGCTTGCAGTCTCACCTGACTTCCTCACTGACTTGGTCAGTTCCGGGTGGAAAATTACCGTTGATGATCCCGTTAATGCCGTCATGACCTCGCTTCCCGGACCTGTTCCTCGATAAACCGCTGCATATCCTCCTTTTTCGGCAATTCGAGCTGGTACTTGGAAACAAAAAGGCCGTTGTCCATTCCGGCCAGCGCATATTCCACCAGTGTATGGTCGCGCCCCGTGCACAGGAGGATGCCGATGGGTGGATTGTCCCCCTCCGACATCATGTTTTTCTTGTACCAGCTCACGTAGGTGTTGAGCTGGCCGATATTTTCATGGCTGAACTGTTCGAGTTTCAGTTCCACTAGCACGTGGCATTTGAGTACCCGGTGATAAAAGACGAGATCTACGTAGTTGTGGGTATCACCAATCAAAATTCGCTTCTGGCGGGCTTCAAAACAGAACCCGTACCCCAGTTCCAGCAAGAAATCCTGAAGTTTATCCAGGAGTTGGTCCTCCAGATGAGATTCACTCATGACCTCCCTGGGTTTCAGTCCAAGGAATTCAAAGACATAGGGATCTCGTATTGCCAGCTTGGGGTCAGCGGTATTCGCGCCTTTTTGTGCCAGTTCCGCCAGCTTTTTCTTGTCCTTGGATAAGCCGGACCGCTCATAATAAAGGCTGCCGATCTGCCGTTTGAGCTCCCGGACGGACCAGTTGCCCCGAATGCACTCGATTTCGTAGAAAAGGCGCTTGGTTTCATCAGAAATTGCGATCAATTCCGCAAAGTGGCTGAAGGAGAGTTTCTGGATAAGCTCTAACACTTGAATGGCCGGTTGCTTCTGGATGAGCATTGAGGTCTGTGATTTGGCGGACAGTGTCTGCCAAATTGAAGTTGGAATCAAACCCTCAAGTGTTTTGGAAGACGGAGTCTGCCAAATTTCCGGATAAACCAGATAGAATTGCCTGTATTGACGTAATGACCGAGACGAAATTCCATCCATACCGCCTTCAGAGAGCCTGGAAGAAAGGTTTTCCAAGAGCCGGGCTCCGTATTCCGCTCGATCCGCTCCGTTTTGCTCATAGACGGTAATGTAAAACCCAATTAACCAGTTGCGCAGCGTCAGGCTGAGGTTCACCGCCTTTCTGGCCTGTGCCGCCATTTCTTCATGCACCTGCCGAATTGTCCCGACAAGCTTTTCAAAATTCCATTGGTGTTTATTCGCGTCCATTAGCGGTTTCACTCCAAGATTATCCTTACCTTATTTAGTTCCTTGCCCTTGGTCAGTTCGTCCAGGTATTCCTCGAACCGCTTCCTCATCTCCGCCGGGGTGGCCGGTGAGCCGCCTGCGAGCAGGGCGTCGCGCAGGTCGCCGATCTTGACCGAGACCTTGGTGAGCCCGGAGAGCACCTCCTGCAAGGCGTGGATGAAGTCCTGGTCCAGGTCGTCCGGCAGAGCCCGCTTCTTGATGAAGCCGTCCACCAGCTTGCGCGGTTCGGGCTTGAGCAGGCTCAGGTTCCCCTTGGTGGTCGGGTCTTCGAGGTTGGCGAGCAGCGTCTGGGTCCAGTTCTCGACCAGCTTGTCGAGCTCGCCGTCCAGGGCATCCAGCATGGTCGCCGCGGGAGCTCGCCTGGGCGGATTCCGCGCCCGGCTTGAAGTTGCAGTGCGGGCAGACCGGCGACGCCTCCAGTTCCTGCTCGGTGAGCGCGAAGCAGCTCTTCAGCCCGCCAAGCCGGTTCTGGAAGTCCGACAGGTGCTGGCGCGGCATCAGGTCGATGGTGGAAAGCTTCTGCAGGTCCTTGAGCCGCTCGTCGCCCATGAGCTGGGCCTTGCGCTTGTCCTCGTTCACGCCCAGGCGCGCTTTGGTGTGCATGGAGAGGTAGGCCAGCAGATAGGCCTTCTTGAGGTCGCTGAGCTTGCGCTGGGTCTGCTGGCGGAAGCTGGCCGCGCTCCGCTTGGCCGGGATCGCTGATCTGGGCGAGGACCTCGTCCCGCGCCGCCTTCATCTTGTCGATCCACTCGTGGCCGGTGGGCAGGACCGCCTCGGCGGTGGAGAGGTACGAGGCCGTGGACCCGAGGTCGGCCACCAGTTCCTCGAGCGATTTGATCTCGGCAAGGGCTTCGAGCCCGGCCCGATGGGCGGTCACTTCCGAGGCGTCGTAGCGGAAATTCTTGAGCTTGCCGGTCGTGGTGTAGGCCTGCAGGGATTCGAGGAAGGTCTTGGTCTCGTCCAGTTTGGCGCGCAGCCTTCTGTGACTTCATCCTCGGCCAGCAGGCTGCGGCCCCAGAAGAACAGGCCGGTCTGCAGGCTCTGCTGCACGAGCACCAGCCGCTCCACGGCGTTGGTGACGGCCTTCTGCAGCTCCTGAACCGGCTCGTCCTTGCCCTGGGTGACCAGTTGGGCCATGCCCGGCGTGAGGCCGAGCAGCTCGAACAGCGCCTTGAGCGCCGGCAGGTTCCAGTCCTTGGGCCGTTCGATGTGTTTGAACTGGACCAAGTTCGTCGATGCCGGTCGCCGGCCAGTTGCGGCAGCCCGGTGGCATCGAACTTCTTGCCCGGGATGGCAAGCACCACCTCGCCGGCATAGACCAGCGCGGCCAGCACCACCACGGCCCATTCGGGTTCGAGCCGGAGCGATTGCGGTGCGAGGTACTCCACGCCGTGGTCTTCCTGGATCAGCTCGGAGCGGTTGACCACCTGGCCGTGGCCCTTCTTCTTGGCGATGCCGAGGATGTACTTGGCGTACTTGGACCGGTAGGGGTCGAGCCGTTCGCCGTCGAGCAGCTCCAGGGCATCCAGCACCGCGGTGGCCTGCTTGGTGCGGTTCTGCCCGGCGATGGCGCGCAGGGCGTCCTGAGCGGCCTGGGCCCGGTTCGCTCCGGTGATGAGCACCGAGAAGAACGGGTATTCGGGAGCCTGGTCCTGGAATTTCGCTCCAAGACAGATGCCCGCGATGGTGTTCACCAGGTCGCGGAAGTTGATGCGCTCGTGGGAGCCGATGCCGGAAAGCTCGCGGATGGACTTGCCCTTGGCCCACTCGGTCAGCGACTTGGTGCGTCCCTGGTAGGTGACCTCGAAGGCCGTGGTCATGTTCTTCTGGAGCCACTGCACGAGGTCGCGCAGGAAGTTGGACGCCTTGGATTCGTAGGTGGATTTGGCGTGGCCCGAGGCGGTGGATGCGAGGTCCAGGGCCGCGGCGTAACTTCGAAGCGCGGTGCGGAATTCCTCGTCCGTGTTCGTCAGGCGCAGGAACAGCTCGTCGGGTTTCTTCTCGTCCTTGAAGTGCGGCGGGTCGAAGGGCTGGATAAAGTAGAGGTAGAAGTCCCGCGGCGGCACCGCCGTGGAGCGCTCGTTGGGCGCGCCGAAGAAGAGGTAACCCTGGCGCGCGGCCTTGCGCTCCAGCCATTCGAGCTCGTGCTGCCAGATCTTGTAGCCCGTCACATAGGTCTGGTCGGTGCATTCCATGACCCGCCGGAGCGCCTCGTAGTAGTAGCGGTCGAGCTGTGAGGAATCGAGGCTCTCGGCCCGTTTCTCGATCAGGGCGTCGAAGTCGTCGGTCTTCTTGAGGTCCAGGTAGAACTGGCGATTGTCCGGATTGGAGGAGATGAACTGACCGCTGACCGTCTTGTGGATTTCCCGCAGGACGGTTTCCACCTGGGAGAGCAGGTCGTCGGCCGGATCGCCGCCCAGTTCCTCGATCCCCGGCTGGAAGAGGCAGAAGCCGTCGCGCAGTTCCTCCGCCGTCGCGCCCAGGGGGGCGTAGATGTCGCCGGTGGTGAGGCGGTGGACCGACAGCGCGTGGATGAGCCGCAAGGCCATGGGTTTGTAGGCCGGGCGGGTGAAGGCCTGCTGGATGCGGGATTCGAGCACCTGGCTGCAATCGATGACCGCCTTGATGTCCGGAACGGCGCGGAAGGACGGGTTCTCTCGCAGGGTCGTCCAGTAGCCGTCGTAGGCGATGACGCCCGGGCCGGTCGTCGGGCACGTCCTGGCCCAGCAGCTTCTTCATGGCCAGCGACAGGGTCTTGAGCACCTCGCGCTTTTCCACCGCGGTGACCCGTTCGAAGGTGTCGATGTAGTCCGGATGCACGGGGAAGAGGCGCACGAACTCGTCCATGCGCTCGTTCATGCGGCCGTAGAACTTGGCGAAGGGGGTCAGGTACTCCCGGATTTTCACCTGCTGGTCGGCGGTCTTCTTGAGCAGACGCTCGGCCACGACGAACTTGACGTCCTTGCGGGCGATGAGGATCTGCTCGAAGCGGTCCTTCACCCGGCGGATGCTGTCGGCCACAAAGGAGAAGCGCGGGCTGTCGAAGATGGCTTCCTGGACGCCGGCGATGAAGCGGAAACGCAGGTCCTTGCAGACCTCGCCGATCTCGCGCAGAAAGTTGAGGTCGAGGATCAGCTCCTGGTCCTTGCGGGTGCGCAGATAGTCGAGCAGCTCGTCCACCACGAGGAGCAGACCGTGGTCGGGATACTCCTGGTGGAAGGCGGCCATCATCTCTTCGAAGGCGCGCTTGTTGTTGGTGACCTTGTCCGCGGGCGGGAAGGAATAGGACACGCCCATCGCGGCCAGATGCTCCTCCAGTTCGGCCACGAGGATGTCGCGCAGGGACATGGTGGTTGCGCCGATCTCGGTTCGGACCACCTTGAAGCGCCCGCCGATCTTGCCCGCGGCAGCCGCCACGCTCTTGTCGTTCAGACTGCGCGGCAAGGTCGCTCGTTCTCGGCCAGGGCAGAGATCACGGACATGAGGTGAGACTTACCGGTGCCGTAATTGCCGACGACCAGCAGCCCCTTGTTGTCCATGGGCTGGTCGAACTGAAGCTGAGGAACGACGAGATTGACCAGCTTCTCGGCCATCTCCTCGGAGATGACATAGGTCTGGACAAGTTGCCGGGCGGCGGTGGCCTCGTCGGCGTCCCGCAACTGGACCACGGACTCAATGGGCTCGAACTGGATCAGGTCTCCGTATTTCATTCAATCTCCTCTAACCGCTAATGGACGCGAATAAACGCAAATTTTGTGTATAGCATTCGTCTGCATTCGCGTTTATTCGCGGTTTCCATCTATTATCAGGAAATCTCGTACGGGATAACGTCTGTATTCCGCATGGTCCGGCATTGCGTAAACCAGGGAGAGTGATGAGTCGTTTGTGGTCGACTCAGTCCTCGGTCCTGTTCCCTCAGTCCTGATCTGTCCGCTCCAGGCGGCAACCACGGTTTTGTTGCGCGACAAACCCTGCAGAAGTCTCAGTGGATCTTGCTTGAGTGCCGGATCGAAAAGCATCTCAATATTGTCAAGCAGCACTACATCACCCTCTGCGTTGTCAACAATATCCTTAAGCAATCTCGGGAGTTGCAGTGTGCGCTGACGCTCTGTAAGATCGAGCATTCTCTGGGACAGCTCTAAGTTGATGTTTACTATTGGTGCATTCAACCTTGAGCTCACTTCAAGCAGAGCAGATGTTTTACCGCTGCCAGCCGGAGCCACTATCAACACGAGCCGATGGTAAAGCTGAGCAGTTTCCTTGATTTTCTGTATTACACTATCCGCAAGTGGCTCTCCCACCAAAATCTCCAATCGTCTATGGCACTTAGACATCGAGTCTATCACATCCGTTGGTCGAAAGGCTTGTGGAATGCGCCAATGAGGCCTCTGCTGAAGAAAAACTCGTGACCGCTCTTTCTGTAGATCCGCAAATCTTTTGATGATATTGAAAAAATCTTTGCAAGCATACAAACTATAATTGCTCTGTCAATAGGCAAAAATACCTATTTTCTGATTCGGATCGATTACTTATGCTGAAAGAGCAATGAATGAAATCCATTCTATAAAGAGATAACAAGGTTGCCAATCGGGCTATCTCTTCGTCTGTGGCTCGAGGTAGCGGGTCAGCAATGCTCCCATCATCATGAGGCTTCCCGCTGCAACTATGCCCAACGCGAAAGATCCCATGTTCCCGAGGAATCCTATTAAACTTGGTATTGCACCTGCTCCAAGCAGAAAAGACATTGGGATGGTAAAGGATACGACCACGTTACGCGCACTCGAAGGGCCGATGGAAGAAAGCGCAGCCAATGCGGCAGGGAAAAAGCAGACGGATAGCATCGGTTGGAGAAAAACGACAATCACTACCCAAGAAAGCGGGACAATCCCTAAGAGTACGGTCAGTAGCCCGGTGAACAAAAGGACAAATGCTATGGTTCGGGTTTTTCCGAATCGGTCGGCCGCCCACCCGCTCAAAAGCGACATGGCCAGCGGAATGATGCGCGACGTCGCCACCACGGTATTCGTCCAGGATGGGTCCATCCCTCGTCCGTCCACCAGGTAGAGAGGCAGCATCGCATACACGCCCACCGAGCCGCCGATACCAAGGCTGAACAAGACTATCATGATCCAAAACTTCCGGTCACGGAAAAGCGATCGTAAAGAGTTCAGCGACGGAGCTTCCCCGAAAAAATCACCCCCCCGACCGAATAAGGCATATGCTGAGCCAATACAAAAAGAGCTTGTGCCGACCCATGCCAGCACCGCGCGCCATGAAAACCAGTGTAGAAAAAGCTCTGCAACGAGAGGGGCAAGGACGAAGGCCAGGTTGGGAGCGAGTTCGTGGACCGCTATGGCTTTGCCCCAATGCTGCGAGGAAATCAGCGAAGTGAGAGTCGCAATGCCGGAAGGCAGATAAAGGCCGGTTGCCATGCCGACCACCAGCAAACCGATGCGCATTCCAGCAAGGCTATGGCTCAGAGAAGTCCCCACAAACGCCAGCCCCACAATAGTCGCAGATAAAATTATGGTTCTTCTGTGAGTGATGCGCGAAGAGATGAAGCCCGATCCCATCAATGTTACAAAGTATCCGGCTGCAATGAACAGAAAAAGCGATCCGGCTTGCGAGTGGTTCAGGCCTAGATCGGCTTCTATTGAAGGCATCAAGGGAGATGAAACGATGCGAGCAAAGAAGTTTGTAAAAAAAATAGTGGTGAGAAAAAACAGCGGACCAAGCTTTGTTAAAGACGAAAACGAATTACTGGCTTGGGTGTCGTTTTTTGCGGTACTTATCAGAGAATCGGTCAAGCTGAGTCATCCAGGGTTGGTATTTAAGGTAGAATCTATTTTTCGAATTCGTGGCGAATCCTCTCCATCCTTCTTCGGTTAACTCCAAAATCGTAGTACCCGATACGTGACGCCGACCTCGCTTGAATTATCGGATCGCCTGGTGGAAAGTAGAATTCCGCATCGTCCACGAAGCGGAACAAAACCGAAGTAAATTCGGCATGGATATAATCGTCGTGACTTTCGACTATCCTGCTCCGTTTCATCGAGCGAATGACCGAAATGAGCTTTTCTCTCGCCTGGGCCGGTGTTCCGCTGTATTTTATTGGTTCAAAGTAATGGTTCTCATCCGAACTTTGGCTAGAAACACAGTTCGGCGAATGGGGGCAAGGAGAAAGACTGCCATTTTTAACTCCAAATTCCATATTTGCATTTCCTGTACAACTTGCCAGCATCAAAAGGCTGACAAGTATCATCGAAATTCCCTTCGGGGTCATGCAGTCCCTCAATCATTGATTTTACTTTTCCAGCAGAAATTAAACATGATCTTTCAATTTTTGCAGAATAACCGCGCGATGATGTTGCGTCAATCATGCATGATATGGTTAATTGCTTATTCGTTTGTGAGTTCAGCGAAGATCCCCAAGAGGGACTTGCCAACAGCTCAATAACATTTAGGAATGACCGTCACTGGGAGACGCATGAGCTACAAATTTAATAGAAGTTGCTGGATTAATTCAGCTTTGTCCATTAAGCAAAAGATAGCGTTGGCTCATCAAATATTCGCCGATCAGGAGCAGAAATTAATTCGTGACCATCGAATCAATGGGCTTATCTCTCAATTGCAGGATGATCTTCGATTGTCTTGGAAATGCATGATCGATTATGGAATAGGCAGCAGATGTGCACAGTGTGACTCAACAGCCCCACAGGGCAGCTGCTGCAGTCGAGGGCTTGAGAACAAGTACGATGTAAGCCTTTTAGTCGCGAATCTATTCCTCGGAATTAGCCTCCCCCGGACTCATATCCGGCAAGAAAGCTGCTATTTTCTTGGCTGCCAGGGATGTACGCTGCGCGTCCGAAATATGCTTTGTGTGGACTATCTTTGCCCCGAACTGGAAAAAGAACTCGGTCCAGGTTCAGTCGCTGAAATTCAGAGCATTACGGCGGGCGAGGCAAAAACCACTTTTCTGCTATGCGACGCGATAAAGAAAATAATCAACTCGTCGAATGGACTAGTACAGCTGGGCGAAAATGTGTCCCCGGTTAGAATTCCCCCCTTTCGTAAAGGGGGGGCAGGGGGGATTCTTACAAGCGAGTTACCATCAAAATCCCCCTAAATCCCCCTTTGTAAAAGGGGGACTTTCTATCGCCCCATAACTGGTTAGAAACTTTCGACCAGCTGTATCTAGCCGATGTTGGGCATCAACGTCCATTTGATATGCCAGGATTGTTTTTCAGGCTCCTGATCCAGACATACAATCCCGCCGTTTTGAAATTTGAAGACTGTTTTGTCCGTTGGGCCCGCAGTAAGATAAGACGTCAGCTTTTCCATGAAGGGCAGGTGCCCTACAAACATCAGATTGTCGTTGGTGTTTAGCTGAAGCTTGGTAACGTTATCCAGCGGGGCGATGCCGCTGGTTTCCTGCACACCATCTACAGGCCGTAAGGCATCAGCGAATATCTTAGCGGTTTCCAAAGCCCTTTTTTTGCCGCTGTGTTTGATGGCTGCAACCTCTACGCTATAGCCTTTCGCAACGTTCGCGATACGCTCAACTTCGGATCTGCCTTCCGGCGATAGACCTTTATCAGGATCTTGTTCCTTGGGAAGATTTTTGCCGTGTTGGACTAGATACAGGGCCATGTGACCTCCTTTTCAGATTGATTTTGCTTTGTGCGGACCCCTGCCTTAGGGTCGATGAAAGAATACTAATCATCAACCGTTCTTCATTCCACTGTCAAAGGATGGCGCTTTTCTGAAAGGCCGCCGAGATCCGTGAATTTCCCTTCTACTCGTAGGTAATTGCAGTTTATACCCATTGAGGTTGAAAAGCATACTTTGGGGGGCCGCACTGAAACTCCGATATAAGAAATTGCGCAGGGGGTAGTTCACCCGGGAGGAGAGAGCGATGAGCCTCAGGAGGAGTCTGGCGGCTTAAGGCCAGTGTAGTGAGTGTAAATCTGAGCGCGCGCGAGCTTGAGTTCTTTTTCGGCGTCGTGCACGGGAATCCCTGCCAGCATGAAGACTTCATGGGAGAAGAAGATACCGAAAGAGTTGCCGATAAAGACGATGAGCTTATTACGATTGAACGCTTTGAGTTTTCGCCGATACATGTTCCCTGAAGTCTGTTCGCCTGCTTGGTGGCGGCGGGCTTGTTCCTGCTGCCACATGAGGAAAGCAGTAGAGAGTGCTTTCATCGCCATCACGACATAGACCTGGACCCATACACCTTCCTTGCTCTTTTTGGGAGGATGTTGCAGACACCAGTTTTGCTTGGTCTCCCGGAACAAATTGTTTTCAATGAGGCTGCGGTCATCATAGCGGTCAAAAGCGATGAAGGGATCTTGCACATCCCCATTGGTTACCAACACGACTTGTTTATCGACGGGAGGAGTGTTGTTGTCCCATGTTTTGACCACGACCGCATTGAGTGGAATTGGCTGGTAATCCTTTTTGGTGGTTTTGGCTTCAGACCCTTCGGGGTTGAACCAATCACAGGTCAAAAGACCGGGTACCCCGATCAGTTCTGTGCGGACGCTCTCCACGTATTTTTTCTTGCCGTAGCCGTGAGTGACTTCCACCTGCCGGCAAGCCTGATAGGAGTCATCGGCTAGCAGGGCGAGTTGGCGGGCATCGGCAGTGGCTGTCATGTTGCTTTTGAGGGGGATAACGAACTCGATGCCTTGTTGGTCAATGGCGAAGAGCACCTTGCCATCGAGGAATCCCCGATCGACCACCAGGGAGCGGATCGTGCTCTTAGGTCCCACATTTTCCTTGGCCTGTTCTAATGCGGCAAGCACATGCAGATTGTCGGGTTTTTCTATGGTATCGATCTTAATTGCCAAAGGGATGCCGCTATTGAGTTCATAGACGGCCCAGACTTTCCAGCCGTAAACCGTCACCTTGACGGTCTTGAGTTCACCGTTTTTGCGGCGGCCTCGTGCCTTGACCTTGCATTCGCGCGTTACGGCGCCACAGCCCTGGAACTGTTTGGTGGTCTCGAAGTCTGTGGCATCGCAAGCCGCATGGATGAACTTGGGAAACACGTTGAATCGGGCCAACTGCTTAATGCACTGATTGAAAAAGTTTTCTATGCGCCTCGGAGTGATTTGAACGATCTGCTTGGCCACAGTGTCGACGCAAATGGCTCCCCTGACCTCGGGGACTGGCGTGTTGCGAAGCTTGAGGCCCCTTTTGCAACTGCCGTTTCGCACCTCATAGGCATTGAAGCCACATAGGCCCATGAGGAGTTCATCGGTTAAAAGCAGATCTTGTGTCTGCTCCATCTTGGCAATGGAACCGATGACTTTCATCAGAAAGACCAAGATGAACTGAATGAAAGGAATATGCTCTCTTTGCTGCTCCTTGGGGGTTATCTCTTGGAGAAAAGGAAAAACTTGAATCTCCCGTAAGTAATGGAAGAAAAAGTCAAACAGGGTGGCTTCATCCAGCGTGAAGACGGAATCCATTTCCTTGCGACGAAACAGGTGGTCTGCCACCTTCGCCTCGTCTCGCTCTGCGGTGTGCCAAAAGAGCCTTTGCAGCACGGTCTGTTGCAGTTGTTGTCGAGTGGTCATGGCGAAACCTCAAACAGGACGGCGTAACATTGCCCGGATGGTTTACACACGTATCCACTCTATTGTGCAGAGAAATCATAACAATGTCCAGAACTATTTTAGTTAATTATTGCAAAATCTTATCTATAACTAATCTACATCTAATAATAAATGCTAGTAACCTTATATCGGAGTTTTAGGGCCGCATCATCTCGTCGGCTGCGTTGAGTGGAACGAAACGCAATGCAACGATGAATAGTCATGAAGAAGTCAAGCACTTGAACCTGAAAGGAAATGTTATTAAATAAATCTTGTGCTTAGAAATGAGTACTGTTTTAGTAAGGAATTCGGGTTGAAGTGGAAGTCAACGTCACTATTTTGGTCTTCAATTACTTCTTGATTCAGATGGGGGTTTAGGTTTAAAAAAAACCTTACTATTCAAGTAGGAATTCTTGCCAAGGCGGCAGGACACACTTCTATCTTGTGTTCTTAAAACATATATGCGGACGGTTGGAGTCGTCTGCGAGGAGCAAATTTGAGATCCAAGTTAAAGGACTTTGCAGGCAAGGGAAGTTTTGCTCATGGCGTGCATCCGCCGGAAAAAAAAGAACTGGCTGCGGATGTGCCCATTGAAGTAATGCCGCCTCCGCAAAGAGTCATACTGCCTCTGCTGCAAAGCGCCGGAGCTCCGTGTGCACCCATAGTCAAACCGAAACAGGAGGTCGCCTTTGGCGAGCTGGTTGCAGAAGCGGGAGGTTTTGTCTCTGCTCCCCTGCATGCGCCAATATCGGGAATCGTGCAAAAAACCGTTGTGACCACATTACCCAACGGTCGGCATGTCAGAGCCCTTGCTATTAAGGCGGAAGGAGAGCAACTGCAAGGTCAAGATCTGTGGGACGAAATTTTTGGCGGGGAATGGCCGAAAGAAGGCTTAGAAAAATTTGATCCCAAAGATATTGCAGAAGCAATTCTACGCTCGGGCATTGTGGGACTTGGGGGAGCGGCATTCCCGACGCATGTCAAAATCATGCCCAACGAAAAGAAACCTGTTGACACAATCATGATCAATGGCTGCGAATGCGAACCGTATCTCACCCCGGACTATAGGCTCATGCTGGAGGCTCCCGAACCCGTCATTACCGGAGCCCTTCTTGAGGCGCGCGCGACGGGCGCTAAAGATATTATTATTGGCATTGAGGACAACAAGCCTAGGGCCGTCGAAGCCATAAAAAGAGCGGCGGCGGGGACCGGCATTAGAATCGCTGTTGTGAAAACCAAATATCCTCAAGGAAGCGAAAAGCAGTTGATTCAGGCGGTCCTGCAGCGAATTGTGCCGCTTGGAGGCCTGCCGTTGGACGTCGGGGTTGTTGTGAGCAATGTTGCAACTGCGGCCGCCGTAGCCCGAGCCGTGATCAAAGGCAAAGCTCTGACTCACCGCGTGGTAAGCGTCACAGGTGAGGGAATCGCCCACCCCAAAAACCTCCTGGTGCCAATTGGGATCAGCCTGGGCGAGTTGATCGATTATTGCGGTGGGGTGACGGCAAATGCGGCCAGGATGATCGCAGGCGGCCCCATGATGGGATTTGCTTTTCACGACCTTGCCACACCTGTAACCAAGGGGACGAGCGGCTTGACCATCCTCACACGGGATGAGGTTCGACGTGAGCAGGAAACGACTTGCATTCGTTGTGGGCGCTGTGTCGATGTTTGCCCGATGAAATTGGTTCCGACTCGGTTGGCCCTTGCAGCCAGGCACAAGAATCTGGACTTGATTCGCAAGTACAGTGTGATGGCTTGTTTTGAATGCGGATGTTGTGCTTATATTTGCCCTGCAAACATACCTTTGGTGCAGCTTGTTCGCACCGGCAAGACCATGTTTTTGGCCGACAAGAAATAGCAGCATTACACTTTCCAGCAGCAGATAATAAAAACGGTTCAGATTCTTTCACAAACCCTACATTAGGAAAGTAATGGAAGCGGAACGAACTCAAGATACTCCGGTCATTCACGTCTCTCCGGCACCCCATTTATCCAGCACGGACTTGACGACACGCAAGATGATGCGTGATGTGCTTCTGGGACTCAGCCCGGTGGTTTTCATGGCGGTTTACGTTTTTCATTGGTATGCCGTAAAGCAGTTGGCGATCTGCTTGATGGGCTGCCTTGCGGCTGAGACTTTATTTATGAAAATGCGCAGCAGAGCTCCGACCCTCAATGACTATTCCGCAGCGGTTACCGGAATCATCCTGGCTCTGTCTCTTCCCGGTACAGCTCCCTGGTACATAGGAGTCATCGCATCTGTTATAGCCATAGGAATCGGGAAAGTTGTTTTCGGCGGCATTGGGATGAACATCTTTAATCCTGCCATGGTGGGGCGAGCTTTCGTCATGATCGCCTTTGCCGGCGCCATGGGAGCATCGGGCTATGAGAACATTCATGCGACCGTAGATGTGATCACTCGGGCTACCCCCATGGATGCCTTTAAGCAGACCGGAGCGGTGGCTTCTCTCGATCCTCTTTTCTGGGGTTTGACCAACGGATCCTTGGGCGAAACCAGCGCAATAGCATGTATTTTAGGAGGGCTGTATCTGTGCATAAGACGCACTGCCTCGTGGGAAATTCCAGCAGGTGTTATTTCCGCGACTTTAGCTCTTGCCGGGATTGCCAACCTGATGAACCCCGAATCTCAATGGACCGTCCTTCACCATCTGCTGGGCGGCTCCCTGCTGTTCGGAGCGTTTTTCATTGCCACCGACCCCGTCACCAGCCCGCTCACCCCGAAAGGCAAGTTTATTTTCGGGATTGGGGTCGGTTTTTTTATAATGGTTCTGAGGTTATTCAGTGGATACCCGGAAGGCGTGATGTTTGCCGTCCTCCTCATGAATGGGGTGACGCCTTTGATCAATCATTGGACCATCCCGCGCCCGCTGGGGGCGATCCATTGAAGTCGAAAGCCTTCTACGACAGATTGCCGAAAGTGAACACTTAGACCGGGAGTTCAGCAGTTTTGACCATGAAGCCACTACCCCCCCTGGAACCAATGGCGCCCAGCACGCTGGAACGGCTGAAGCACAACTATATTTTCCAGGCCTGGCTGGTGCTGATGCTGGCCCTGTTTTTCGGCGCTTCCCTGGCCGGAGTGCACCTGAAACTCGGACCAAGGATTGAACAGAACAAGATCAACGAAACTCGAGAAAGGATTCCTGAACTCATTTTAGGGTCGGCACAAACCGAGGAACTAAGTAAGGAAGGAAAATCTTTAGTCGTAGAGCCTCATACGGTCTCAGTGGAAAAAGACAGGCGCAAAGTTTTTTACACCATTTATGAGGCCAAATATCCGGATGGAAAGCTGGCAGGTTGGGTTGCCAAATCTTCAGGGCAAGGCTATGCAGACAAGATCGAGCTCCTGGTTGGTTTCAGCCCTTCTATCGAGACCATCACGGGGATCTTTATCCTGGACCAGAAAGAGACACCCGGTCTCGGCAATAAAATCATCACCGTGGACTGGCGCCAACAGTTCAGCAACATCAAGACGGTTCAGCCAATACAAGTGACCAAAACCGGTGCCAAAGACCCGAACCAAATCGACGCTATAACCGGCGCGACTATCTCATCGAGAAGTGTGACTCGGATTGTAAATACTACAGTCAATGACCTGCGTGGCCCTCTGACCTCCATGGCGGCGAATGTGAAGGGAAAATAAATGGCTGTTGCACCCACACCTGCAGAACGATTCATCCAAGGTATTTTGCCTGAAAACCCGGTTTATCGGCAGTTGCTCGGACTCTGTCCGACTCTGGCGGTGACCAACGGCCTAAAAGCTGCCATGACCATGGCAGGAGCGGTCGCTTTTGTGCTGTTCTGCGCCAATATCGTCACCAGCATGATTCGGCATCTGCTCAAACCGCATTTGCGCATAGTGATCTTTACCTTGATCATCGCCACCTTCGTGACGATAACCGATCGCTTTTTGGCTGCCTACATGTATGACATGAGCAAACGCTTGGGACCTTACATCCCCCTGATCATTGTAAATTGCATCATCATTTGTCGCTGCGAAGTCTGCGCTTCACGGCAATCGGTATTTGCAGCCGGGGCCGATGCCCTAGGACAGGCTACGGGCTATGCTCTGGCCCTTGCCAGCATCGCGTCCGTGCGAGAGATCCTCGGTACTGGAATGCTGTTCGGAATGCAGGTCCTGCCGGCGGCCTGGCCCAATTGGGTCATTATGATCCTGCCTCCCGGTGCTTTCATGACTCTGGGTCTGCTCTTGGGAACCGTCAATTGGTTCGAGCAGCGCCGATCCGAGAAAGCCAACAGTAAAAGAGGTTAAAAGGTCATGCATTATTTGACGGATATCATACTGATTGCTCTCGGGGCCGCCCTGGTCAATAACTTTGTGCTCTATTATTTTGTCGGCATTTGCCCTTTTATCGGTGTTTCCCGACGGATAGACATGGCCGTCGGCATGGGTTTTGCTGTAACGTTTGTGATATCCATCGCAGCGCTTCTTAGTTGGACGATCACAACTTTTATCTTGATGCCCGGGGCCCCGGTCTCAAAATATATAGCAGGTTTGTTCATGCCTGCGGAAGCTGCGGCTAAAGTCGATCTGACCATCCTGAGCTACGTCGTTTACATATTCGCTATTGCCTCATCGGTTCAGTTTGTTGAAATGTATGTGCGCAAGTTCTATCCGTCGCTGTATAGGTCGTTCGGGGTCTTCTTGCCTCTTATTACGACGAACTGCGCTATCCTTTTTGCATGTTTGATCATCTTCAGCCAAATTGTGGGGGTAGATAACCCGGCAGACGCTTGGGATTTAGGTAAATCTCTCACCTTGGCTGTGTTTGGCGGGATAGGCTTTACCATCGCCATTACCATTATGGCCGGCATTCGTGAAGAACTTGAATTGTGCGATATTCCAAAACCCCTCAGGGGGGCAGCAATCACTTTAATTGTAGCGAGCGTGCTGGCTATGGCTTTCATGGGGTTTACCGGAGTTGACTCGGGTCTGAAAAAAGCTCTAACGCCTGCTCCAGTTCAAACTGAACAAGGCGCCCGAAAATAATGCCGCTCCATCCTGGCTTTTTGAAAAGGCGTAGATTCAACTGCCCGGCCAACGCTCATAAAGGACGGAGGGGTTTATGTTCGATGCGAGAGAGTTATAATTTAATACTAATTCGCTGAGGATATGGAGGTATCGTTTTGATTTGGGTCACTGTGAGTCTTGCTGCCGGAACAATGGTTGGGATGGCAGTGGCGATGACATATGTCTTGGGCTGGGCCAATCGTGCCTTTTATGTGGAAGTCGATAATCGGGTGGAAGCGGTTATCGATGCACTTCCCGGTGCGAATTGCGGCGGGTGCGGTTTTGTCGGCTGCAGCGATTATGCGGAAGCGGTTGTAGCCGGAAATGCACCGGTCAATAAATGTAAGGTAGGTGGAGATAGTTGCGCTGCCGCCCTGGCTGACATCATGGGTGTGGAAATCGCTCAGTCCTGGCCTTACCGTCCCATTGTGCATTGCGGTGCGCACTATGACGATCGGCTGGATCGTTCCGAATACCGCGGTGAGCTAAAGTGTTCTGCTGCCAATCTGGTGGCGGGTGTTCAAGGATGTACCTATGGTTGCCTTGGTTTCGGAGATTGCGAGCGCGCCTGTGAGTTTGATGCAATCCATGTCATGGACGGGCTGGCAACTGTGGATTATGAGAAATGCGTTGGTTGCGGCGCTTGTGCTAAGGCGTGCCCCAGGAACATCATCACCATGATCCCGTTTAAATACGAGCGGATGCTCGCGGTAACGTGTTCCAATAAAGACGTTGGTGACGAAGTCAAGATTGTCTGTAAAGTTGGATGCATCGGCTGCAGAGCCTGCTCCCGGTTCTGCAGCTTGTTTCATATGGAAGAAAATCTTCCTGCCATCGACTATGACAACTACTGCGGCGATTTCATGGATGAGCTTGCCAAAGCAGTGAAGAAGTGTCCCAAAAAAGGGCTTGTTTTGATGGGCAAGCCGTCCCACAGAGATCTGGAAGCCGTTGCGGATCACATGCTGCCGCGCGTGATCGAAGCGGATTTTAAGACAACGGTAGATGATACCGAGTGGTGGGGTTGATGTTTTTTCGCTGCAAACGCAAGCGCGCAGCTTCGGTCTCACAAATCCTTGTTATGAACAATGAAGCGCTTTTTGAAACCGCTGGAAATCGAAACCTGTAATTTGCCATCGCCGCCCTGAAAAATGACTGCCCCTTCTACTCCGGGTAAGCTTTCAACTAAGTCCAGACCTCTTTCCGGTCCCAACACGAACACCCCGGTAGCCAGAGCGTCTGCCTGCGTGGCGTTGTTTGCCTGGATGGTAACGCTTACGGATCCTGTGGCGGGCATTCCGGTTGTCGGATCGAGGATGTGGCAGTATCTCCTGCCGTCTTTTATGAAAAAACGTTCATAGTCTCCCGATGTGGCAATGGCTTCGTTTTCGATGTCGAATGCGCAAACCAGCCGATCGAGCTCACGTGGATGTTGAACTCCCATGCGCCACTTTGTTCCGTCCGGTTTCTTCCCCAATGCATAGAGATCCCCGCCGGCATTGACCAGGGCACATTTCACACCGGCCGCTTTGATTATTCGAATAGCCCGGTCGACGGCGTAACCCTTGGCAATCCCCCCTAGATCCAAAGCCATGTTCGGCTGACTGAATTCAACCGTTTTCTCCTTTGCGTCGAGCCTGATCTTATCTGTTCCCACCGACCTAAGTGCGGCGGTGATTTCTTGCCGGGTCGGTAGTATGATCCCTTCTTTGTAGAAGGGCCACAGCTTCATGAGAGGTCCCACGCTAATGTCAAAGGCGCCGTGAGTTATTTTATTGTACTTTACCGATTCTTGCAGGAGATCAAACAGTTCATCGGATACCTTGACCGGATGACCAAAAGCTTGCGCGTTGATCCTGGAGATCTCGCTGCCTTCCCGGTACTGGCTCATCATGTTTTCAATTCTTGCCATCTCCTCGAAGGCTTTTTGCAAAACAATCAGGGCCTGTGGTTCTTCCGTGTGGCAGATGGAAATTTCCACAATGGTTCCCATCAAAGGGCGAGTATCTCGGTAGAGTTTTTCGCCGCCCGAGCACCCTGCAATTAATAGTGGAATGAGTATGCCAGAAATCATCGAGGTTCCGGCAACTTTGAGTTTAAGCATGTCTTTCCCTGATATTAGTGACTCGAAAAAACGAGTTGCGCGTTCTGCGCGGGTTCTTCTTGACTGGTTGGTTCTCCTTGCGGTTTGTCCTTTTCATGAACCGCCAGGCTATGGTATGCGCATTTCAATAGACTGCATAGTGGTTTCGACATAGACAACGATTCACGAGGAACACTCAAGTTTGAAACTTGAGTTAACAAGACAATGCGCATTCAATCAAAATCGTACCTAAATTTGGCGATTCTTGTTAGGCAAAGCTAAAATCGTCATTCCTGCGAAAGCAGGGATCCAGAAATCCTCACCCACTGGATGCCGGGTTGAAGATGCCGCCCCGACGGTGCTTCGCCGACATGACGCAGGGTTACTGATGAAATCGCTAATTTTTGGTTATACTAATCGGGAATCAACGACAATTCCTTGAAAGATGTGAATGATCGCAGTGAAATATTTTCGGACAAATCTAAATGGGGTGGAGGCACAGCTAGTCCATGCGGCCGGCCGCTTTCGGTTTGTATTTGCAGCCCTTTTCGCATTTCTTTTCGCAAACTTATTTTGCGGTTGCAGCACGCTGGCTTTGAATCCTAAGGGCGCCAAAATCCTTCCGGGCTATGAGATCTCGATTGTTCAGGGGTCCGAGCAAAACGGTTACTATACGAGCCGGGATCTATTGGTTTACTATCAGTATCATCGAACCAGTGATGCCATGCAAATCGGAGGCAATATTCGATTCGCCAGCCATATCCAATTGAACTTCACGATTGTCCGTTACTTCAATCTCCAACTGCTTCTGGCGGATGCAGACGGCGTCATTTTAGCCACCAAAAACATTGCAGGAGCCAGTTTTCGAGGAACCGACGTCGAACTCCGCTTCAGCGACTCATTCAGCTTGCCTCCTGGAGCCAGTCTTATGGCTTTTGCCTATACCGGCAGAGCGACTGAGGGCGGTGGTTCTTTTGGCCGGCGTCGGTTTGGGGATGATGGGGTGGAAACGGACTTCTGGGAATATCCCGTTAGAAGGCAGTAGCTTCTCCCAGCGATTCGTGTCCTTAGTGGCAGATCGCAGCGTAGGTACTTTAGCAGCGTGAAACCATTCGCTACAGGTTGCCGGATGAGGGCAAAACCGCAGCCGCAACTCCTGGATGATAACTGAGAAGTCTTTTCCGAAAGGAAGGATAGATGTTGTTTTGATCGATAGGGATTTCTGGTTGTGAGATGGGAGGAATTTGGAAGAATTCTGCCTGTTGCAAGTTGAGAGATGATTATCATTTCAATAAAAAGCAGCGCGAGAATAAATCCCCCCGCTGCTTTCTCTGATAGTTGAAAATCAATTTTTACGCGCAATCTCCGGGACCGTTGCCGGTGCCATCACCTGGACCTTCACCACCATTTCCAGTTCCATCACCAGGGCCATTACCTCCATTGTTCCCAGTTCCACCGTTGCCATTCCCGCTTCCCGCCAGGAATAGTTTGCCGTCAAAATGTGCTGAGCAATCTCCAGGGCCATTGCCGGTGCCATCACCTGGACCTTCACCGTCATTTCCAGTCCCATCACCAGGACCATTTCCCTGCCCAGCTAGTAGTAATTTGCCATCCAAATTGATCTTTTCATCCTGACATGATCCGTCTCGGCTTAGGGTTCTCTTACGGTCTCTTTTCTGATCCGCAGACAAGAATAATTTGCCGTCCAGGTTCATTTGGTAGGATTCACCACTTCTCTTCTTCGTTTGACTCTCGTTTCTCTTCCGGGTTTTATCGCCCCCTGCAAAAGCCAAGGAAGTTGTACATACCAAAACGACCAAAATCATCAGAACGGACTTCAACATTTGCTTCATAGGAAATTCTCCTCTCAAATTTAGTGTGTCATTAATAAGTTTTGCACTGTACGGATAAACTCTTCTACAAAACCAAAGAACAACTGCCCAAAATCACCCCCCTCCTGTTCGATTTAATCGACTCATTGAAGCTTCAATAAGGTTTTCGGTCAGGGCCAAAAAAAATCCGCTTCCGAAACGGGAGCGGACGCAGTGCGCAACAATACATTGCCTCACCTGGCAACCCCGCTGTCCTATTAATAGGACCGGTGGCTTTGCGTCCCATCCTTTCGGATAGTTTGCCCTTCAGTAAAGCTTCAACTGAGAACGTTTATACTTGTAGTACACACCAGGAGAGCAAAAGGTCACAAAGAATTTTGCTTTATTTCATTTTTTTCGAGTAAGCGCAGCTTCACGCAATAAATCGACCATCATCCCAAGAGGTCATTCCCGCATGCTTCCGGCGAAAATCCAGTGTGAAAACCTTGTATGAAACTTCGTTAGATTCTGTGCTTTTGCACTTTCTGTTTCTAAACCACGAAGACCACGAAGATCACGAAGGGGAATCTATTTAATCCTTCTTTTCTTCGTGTTGCTTCGTGCACTTCGTGGTTGTAATAAAATCAAAAAGTTACGAGAAAAACACAAGACCTCATCAGTTTCATTTTCGTCTAAACCCTGTCCAAAGAAGGGGCGGCCCCGCTGGATTCCGGCTTTTTCGCAGACATGACCGATGATAGTCGTATACTCTTTTGTGTGCCGAGGTACTACGCCAAAAATCCAAGATCCAGCCCATGAGGTCTCATGTCGTGTAGGTGGTGTGACAGCGGCCAAAACAAAAAGCCAGGAGGGAAATCCCGCCTGGCTTACTTCAGTCATGGATCGTTGCGTTTCGCTCAACTTAACGCAACGTATCTGCGCAATGACTTTGTCTTTCATTGTTGCTTCAAAATTTAACCGCGGCCTCCACCGCCGCCTCCACCGGAGCCGCCACCACCTCCACCTCCTCCACCGGAGCCGCCGCCGTCACCACCGGAACCACCACCGTCACCACCGGAACCACCACCGTCACCACCGGAACCACCACCAGAGCCACCACCTCCGTCGGAGCCGCCACCAGCACCGCTGCCTCCAGATCCACCTCCGGAACCGCCGCTGCCTCCAGATCCCCCTCCGGAACCGCCAGGTCCGCCGCCACTGCCGCCCGATGCTCCAGGACCACCATGGTCGCCGCTGTTGCCCATACCTCCTCTTTGCCCCGCCTGGGAACTCTTGCCGCTTCGTCCCTGACCAATCTGTGTCTGACTCCTGGTCTGTCTGGGACCGAATCCCGTTAGGTCCTCATCAGTTATGCCCAAACGCGCCCTGAACTGATTCTGAGACTCATTGCGCTCCATGGTTCTCACGGCAGCGGTTGCAATTTTCCCCTCGGGAACGCCTTTAGCTTTGGCTGCGGCAATCGATCGCACGAAATCGTTTTTTTCCGCGGAAAAATAGCTTTGCTTCAAACCTGTCGTGGCGATTTGACCGGCCATGGCAGGATCGAATTGCAATTGGTCTAGTGCCGCCATTACTTCTGCCGCACGCGTGACTTCGGGCAAAGAGAGATTGGGGGCTTCATGCGCCAGGGTTTCCAGGTTTTTTCTAGAAAGGCCGCAGTTTAAGGTTTCGGTCAATCGGACCATATATTCATCAGAGTATGGGGCTACTCGATTTCTTTCTCTTAAATTCCGGGCAACCGACTTGGCGAAGCGGTAATCATCCAATTTTCTTTCCAAAACTTGCTCAATCCGAGGGCCGGGCACATTCTTGGCCAACCCCTCTTCTATTTTACTCACAAACGGTTCGATGGGGAGTTGCTCCTGTTTTGCTTGAGTCATCACATGCAGGTAGTTGGCTGTTTCTGCCGGATCAATCTGTTTTTCGTAGGCCATCGTCACAATCCGATTTATCTCGCCCTCTGGTACACCGGCAGTCTGCGCATTGTGAACCGCGCTTTTCAGGCTTCCCACGGTGTTCGCGGCCCAAACATTTTCAGCGATAAACGCGACACTCATAACGAGCGCTGCGAAAAGCAATATTTTAGATAGCCTGGTCATTTTTTGTCCCCAAAATCAATACGGCATTCCGGTTGCCGAAACCGTCGTTTTGATAAAGACTTGCGTGAGGGTCGGGAATAATCTCCTTATCATCCACAAGAAAAGCGTATTCGTAACGTCCCTCCGGAAGTTCCAGAGTGATGGTCCATCTATGGTGTTCGGCGTCATGCATTTCGAAACCCTGCGGGCGCCATTGATTAAACGAACCGACAACAGCAACCGATTGGGCGCTGGGCAGGGTCAAGGTGAAA
Source organism: uncultured delta proteobacterium (assembly GCA_963781715.1). Lineage (GTDB taxonomy): Bacteria > Desulfobacterota > Syntrophobacteria > Syntrophobacterales > Syntrophobacteraceae > Desulfoferrobacter. Next base: position 20,022 of record CAWAGW010000009.1, on the reverse strand, counting down.
ACAACCGGCACGCGATGGTCTTGAGATTGCGCCAACTGGGATTGCTGCCTCCCCGGCAAATGGGTCAACATCAATGTTGTGCACAAGACCAGCAGCGCCGCAGAAACAGCGATTTGCAACGGACTAAAAGTGATCGAGCGGGGTGCCCTTGCCCAGTTGTAGAAACGCTGATACCAGGGGAGATTTGCTTTCTGGATCGCGCCCATTACCGAAGACAGCAGGCTTGCAGGAACTTCCAGGTCGGGCAATTCTTTGATCGCACAGACCATCTCCTGCAGTTCGTCGTCCAAAAGAAGGTCGTCTGTTTCGCTGAAGCTGGTTGTAATGCCCTTTAAATCTTTGTCATGCGTTTTTTCCATAACATCCCCGGATAGGATAAACTTTTTTATTTTGATTTTCCGCCGCGGTCAAAATCTCCCGCAGTTTGTTAAGACCTCTGTGGACACGCATCTTCGCTCCGCTGATTGAAATTTCAAGAGCACCGGCTACCTCTTCCATTGATAGTTCTTCGCGGTACCGCAGTATGATCGCTTCTCGATGATCCACCGGAAGCTGCAGTAATGCTTCAGGAAGCACATTAGAATCCAGACGAGAACACATGAGTTCTTCTTGCTGCTGAGGGTAGTCGAGCCCGGAACATCCCTCCCATTCATCAATGTAGGAGCTTTGCGCTGCTTTTTTATTGTCTCTAAAAAGATTCCTGGCCAGGTTCCTGGCAATCGTATAAAGCCATGGAAAGAATTTTTTGTCTGATTGAAAACGATCCAATTGTTGGTATGCCTTGATGAATGCATCTTGGGCCAGGTCCAATGCGTCTGCATGAGAACCGGTCATGCGATACATCAGATTGAAGATCGGCTTCTCATAGCGTTTGACTAAGGTGCTGTAAGCATTGACATCTCCAGCCAGAACGGCAGAAATGCAACTTTGGTCGTCAAGATGATTCATTAACTTGTTCGATTCTCCCGTTTTCTTTTCATCTACATATACACGGTTCAGAGCAATTTCGTCACATGCTTGGCACAAAAATGATTCTAGATGGTACCTTCCGCTAATCTTACTCTGCAAAAGATGCGACCATAGCGGGTTTAGTTGCTGCAGCATTAGTCAACAATCAGAATGCTATTTTCTCCTCCAAACCCATTCGATTCATGTAAAAGTGCGCCCGGATCTTGGTGCCACTTCTGGCCGTCTACCAGAAACAAATACTGATAGCGCCCCGGCGTTAACTCTATCTGAACAGACCAGGTTTTTCCGTTTTTTTTCATACAGCTGGAATTCTTGGACCAGCCGTTGAAGTTCCCTGCCAAGCAGACACTTCGAGCGTTATGATCAATGTAAACGAACTGAACATCGGCATAATTTTGCTGCTCTAAGCTCATTCCACTCATTCCACCTTGGCTGGCGCACCCAACAAAGTAACAAGCCAGGATGGCAAGCAAAAATGTATGGAGAACTATCTCAAGCAAAGAATTACTATGGCGAAATTTTCGTCCGCGTCTCATATATCGGCCCTTAAGTTATCAGAAACTTTCTAATTTCGATCCTTCATGGCACTCAACAAATCGGCTATCAAAGGGTGCACGAAAGTCACTTTTGGGTAACCTTTTCCAGCAGACGGCGGTAGTAGGCGTAATCTTCGAATGCCACGTCCTCGCGCACCCTGCCGTCGGCTAATGGAACATAACCGCCGTCTGCAATCAAGGGCGGTACTTTTTCCTCAACCTCACGCCTTATCGCATCTTTTCCCAGCCGCAGCGCATCAAGGTCGATGCCGCCAATCAAGCGTAAGTCGCGACCAAACTCGGTGCGCAGATCGCGATAATCCATCGCTTCAATGTTTACCTCGCAAGCCCACAGGCAATTGAAGCCCCATTTGAGTATGCTCGGGATGAGCAGTCTTGCATTGGCGTAAGTCCGAAAAATTATCGTCTCAACTCCCTGTTGCTTGAGCACATCCAGAAGAGGTTGATAATGTTTCAGGGCGAACTCTTCATACATTTTTGGCGATACGAGGGGTCGGTCATTTCCCCCGATGGGTTCGCTGAAAATGGCGGCATCAACCTCAACGTGCTGTAATAAGCGATCAGCGAGTGCAGCCGCAAAGTCGCCTTGAATGGTCATTGATTCATGCACAAACTGGGGATCTTCCACAAGCAGCAGCATCACCTCTGTGAACCTGCTCCAGTCATAAACCCCAAGGCTGAGAAAAAAGCCTCGATGAACGCGCAGCATGAGTACATAATCACGCTCGCGCCCAGCGCGCAGGTGTTCCGACCAATCTGTCGGCAGTCTTCCTGAATCATAAGGCTTGAGCCGTTTTCGAAGCTTGTCCAATTGGGATTTGGAAGCGGGCCAATTTCTGGGCCTTGGCTTAGGGTCCAGATCCGGCTCAATCTCCTCCATGCGGTCGCAATGAAACATTTGAGAAAGGTCAGAACCGCGCGGCAAGCCTTGCCTGTACCATGCCCGCAGTACTTCGTCTCGTATGCCCTCTTCGAAATAAGGCACCCGGTCCGGTGATCCATAACACATCGTTTGTCGAAATCGTTCGCGACTGTTCATCCCAGGTTCCTATCGAATCAGCAGCTAAGCTGGATAGTCAAATTTGTTTCCGCAGGCCCGCAATCAAGCGGGGTGAACTTCAAACCTCGACGTTATTGACCATGTGGTTATAATCGCATTATTGAAGGTAAATTTGAATCCAAAAACCAGGAGTTGGCCAAAAAACAACGCGGAGGAATGATTGCTTGACGACAACGGAGGTAATGCGAGTCCTTGGCTCTGTTTTTTCGACATACGCTAAATCAAGACGAGTGTTCCGCGCAAAGACTATTTCAGGAAGGATGAAAACATAATCTTATGGAATTTTTCAGAATAGCAGACGTTGAAACCTCCGAGGAAGGGCTGCAACAAAAGGTGAACATCGAAAACATGCCGGATTTATGCGATTCGATACCATCAATCCTGGAATGTTCGGGAAATGAGGGAAAGATTTTCTGTTTGTGGGGGCAATTTGATGTCCGCAGGGAGCTCATAAACGGTGGGGTGCGTTTCACCATGCCCGGATGCCCCAATGCCCTCGCCTGGACGGTCACTACCGGCTATCCACCGGCGCCGAACAAGGTGGTGATCCACTGCACGATAAGCCGCGTAGAAATCGACGGCGAGTTCAAAGAATCTTTCGATACCTTCCTCGATGATTGGAAAGAAGGCGTTGAGAAAACCTTGAGTGGCGATGAAACATCTCAGGGTGAAAAATCCAGAAAACCGCAGTTCCCAATGTTATGATTTTTGAGGTTCCACCTCCTCAGGTATTCAGCACCTGCCAGGTCTGCCTGGCAATTTCCAGTTCTTCGTTGGTGGGCACAAGCAAAATATGAATGCGGCTGTCGATGGTCTGGATTTCGCAGATTTTACCGTTAGCGCTTGCATTTTTGATGGGATCTACTAGGGCGCCAAATATTTTGCCGCTCTCTAATCCTTGGAAGGCAAGTTGTCGCACCAAGGGGGAATTTTCGCCGATTCCACCCGTAAAGACTACGGCATCAACTGAACCCAAAACGGCTGCGTAAGCGCCGATGTATTTTTTGATGCGATAGACAAAAGCGAGTACGGCCGATTTGGCGCGTTCATTTCCGTTTTCCATAGCGTGCAGAATATCCCGCAAATCGCTACTTCCGATCTCCGCTAGGCCCAGAAGCCCACTTTGCGTGTTGAGCAATCTGTTGATCTGATCATGATTGAGATTCATGTATTCCATTAAATAGAAGACAATTGCGGGATCGAGGTCACCGCAGCGGGTTCCCATGATGAGGCCTTCCAAAGGTGTGAAACCCATGCTGGTATCGATACTTTTCCCTCCGTCCACGGCTGTTACACTGCATCCGTTGCCGAGATGACACGTGATGATTTTCGTGTCGGGCAAAGACCTTCGCAGAAATTTGGCAGCCTCGGTGCTCACATACTTGTGGCTGACTCCATGAAAACCGTATCGCCTTATTTTGTTCTCCCGATAAAGCTTATACGGAAGTCCATAAAGATATGCGTGTTCAGGAATGGTTGCATGAAAAGCAGTGTCGAAAACCGCCACTTGCGGTGCGTCGGGAAAATGCTCTTCACATGCCTCTATCCCTTTAAGATTAGGAGGATTGTGCAGAGGCGCCAGTTCGAAACATTCTGTGATGACCTCTTTCACCTCGTCATTAATGATGACCGGTTGGGTGATCTTTTCGCCGCCGTGTACTACTCTGTGACCGACAGCCCCGATTTCATGGACGTCCCCAATCACACCATGCCGGTCATCAATAAGGTGCTTCGTGATTAATCCGACAGCGGCTCTTGTATCCTTAACCTGCACTTCCTTTTCAACTGTCGCCTGATCAGACCTTTTGTATTTCAATCCGGTACCGGCCAGACCAATACGCTCAACTATACCTGTCGCCAGAACTTTGTAGTCCTCTATATCGAACAACGTGAATTTGACCGACGAACTTCCGGCATTGATAACTAGAATCTTCATAGACGACTCCTTGGGTTTTGTTTGTCGAGTATCTCAACATTTTCAAAACTATTCTTTCCAGAAGCCTTATGCAAACTAAAGTCGCTCTTCCCAAACCAAGGTGCCGTTGATATCTACAATTATGTGCCTATTTTAGGAAAATAAGTTATTCGCTGAATGAAATGTATGGGCTGGTTCTGGAGTTACCTGCTGCTTCCAAGGAATTGAGTCGTGCGGGGAAGGGCTGGGAAGCTTCCCGATAATGTTTCCCTGGTCGTTTTAAATCACGCCTTGGCGTGGCAAGAAACCCGCAAATCAAGTGCTTATGTGGGCAGCATTTCTGGCCTTCAGTTCGAAATGACAGTTCTTGGACCTCCTCTAAAAAAGGTTTTTCCCGGTGCCAAAAACGCTTATTTTGTCCATTCTATGCGTTGGAGTGCCTTCAAAATCCATGAGATCAGGACAATTAAGGATTGCGGATGCGTGACCAAGATCAACCAACAGAGCAACCCATTGATGCATTGGCGCGAGTGCGAGAGGAACTGTCTCAAATCAAGCAACAGCAACAACTTGAGCTGAGGCAGACCGAGATGCGACTGAAGAAAATTCAGGATGAGCTAGAGATCCTTGTTGGGGAACGCACTGCCCAGTTGGTCTCCGCCAATAAGGCGCTGCATGCTGAGATCGCCGAACGCAAGCGCGCCGAGAAGGCCCTCAGGGTAAGTGAGGCTCGCTACCGTGCCATTCTTGAAGATCAGACCGAACTCGTCTCGAGGTTCCTCCAAGATGGAACGCTTACTTTTGTTAATGAGGCGTATTGCAGTTATTTCAGCGAGAGTCGTGAGGAGTTAATCGGTCACAAGTTCTGGCATCATCTTCCGCAACGGGATCAGGAAAGATTCAAGCAGCATTTGTCAAAGATGGGCAATGAGAATCCCGTGGCAACCATCGAACATGCGGTTTTGCTCCCTCAGGGTGAAGCCCGCTGGGTGCAGTGGACCGACCGTGCCATACTGAATGAGGAAGGACAGGTTGTTGAGCTTCAAGCCGTGGGCAGAGACATTACCGAACAAAAAAGAGTAAACCAGGCCCTGCAGCATTCAGAGCATTTCCTCAAAACCATCATTTCAAGCGTCCATGAGGGCGTCGTTGTGTATGACCGGGAATTTCGCTATCTACTTTGGAATAGGTTTATGGAGAGTCTGACAGGAATGCCCAAGGAAGCAGTGCTGGGGAAAAATGCACTCGACCTGTTCCCCCATTTACGCGACGAGCGGGTCCTCCATTTACTTGAACGAGCCAAGCGGGGAGAGACAGTATTCTCTGGAGATATACGGTATGTGGTCGAAGCCAACGGAAAATCGGGTTGGGTAACAGCGACCTACAGTCCGCATCGAGATATCACTGGAGAGATCGCCGGGGTGGTTGCCATTGTTCACAACATCACCGAGAGAAAGCGAGTCGATGAGGAAATATACAAAAGGGCTCAGATCATAGACCAGACTCATGATTCGGTCATATCGACGGATCTCGACGGATGTATAAAGAGTTGGAATCAAGGTGCGGAGAGACTGTACGGATATAGTGCAGAAGAGGTTCTGGGCAGGCATGTATCGTTAATTTATGCCGCAGAACAGAGGGGCCCGTTCTTGGAAGAGAATGTTCTCAATCCCCTTAAGAAAAAGGGAAGTCATACAGTTGAAGTTAAGGTGTGCAAGAAATCTGGAGAGGTTAGAGATGTTCTTCTGTCACTGGCAATGATAAAAAATGAGCGTGGAGAACCTGTGGAGATGGCCGGCTACGGGACAGACATTACAGAGCGCAAGAAGTCTGAAGAAGCTATCAGAAAATCGAGAGAGGAACTGCGATATCTTTCATCACGACTTCTATCAGCACAGGAGGAAGAACGAAAGAGGATTGCGGCGGAACTTCATGATAGCATAGGCCAGACCCTGGTGACCTTGAAAGTAGGGCTGCGCAATGCTCTTAAGGATATGAGCAAAGGTAGGACGCAGGATGCTTCTGATCTCTTGATGCAACTAATACCGGAAATACGAAAAGCCATTGAAGAAACACGCTCGATTTGCACGGGACTGAGACCTACCGTGTTGGACAATCTTGGGATCATCCCGACGATCCACTGGCTTACGGAGATTTTACGGGAGGTGCACCCAGATCAGAATATACGGGTCGAAATGGATATTGAAGAGGGCGACGTGCCTGAAACTATAAAGATTATAATCTTCCGAATTATTCAAGAGGCGTTGAATAATGTAGTTAAACACAGCCGTGCCACGCTGGTCGAACTAGCTCTTTCAAAGAAAAGCGGGCGGATATATTTAAACGTCCGGGACAATGGCATTGGATTTGATATGGCGGCTGGTCCCAAGGACGTCAAGAGTTTTGGTATGGGGCTGGCCAGCATAAAGGAGAGAGCAGAACTTTCCGGAGGGGCATTTTCCATAGAATCTGCCATAGGTGCAGGAACAAAGATCCTTGTATCATGGCCAGCTAGAGATTGATTGGTCGCCATGATGGCAACTGAGGTGCCTTACGTCCCGTCTTTAGTCCATGCGTATGTTCTTGCGGAGCTGGGTGGCCGTCTGGTGGGCCTGCCGCAGCGGTTCCGGAATGCGAAAACGTCCTAAGCAGCGCTCTACCAGCTTTCTGGAGCTTTCCAAATCGGCCAGATGCCCTGGGGAGATATAAATGGGTTTGACTCGGTTGCGGGAACAGAAAACGTACCCCACGATATCGTCATCCAATGAAAGGGGTGTGTAGTTGCCACGTTGGAGCTCAAGTGGATCGTGTTTTCCACAGAGCCTGCTTTTGGCGCAACCGACTGTTGGAATATCTAGACACAGCCCCACGTGTGAGGCCAGTCCCAGTCTTCGGGGATGGGCAATGCCCTGGCCGTCGCACAAAAAGACCTCAGGAAGCCTTTGGAGCAGGCGATGTGCCTCCAGCAACGGCGGTATCTCACGAAAAGAGAGCAATCCCGGGACATAGGGAAAACCGATGGGTGAGATCGCATGAACGGTCTCGAGTCGTTCCAAAGATGGCCAGTGGAATGTCAATATCACGACCACCAGTCGATCCACCGACTTCAAGTAGCTAATGTCGGATGCCCCCAGCACTTCGAAATCTTTGGGAATGGGTCTGAATTCTATTTGTTCCGCGAGATCCCGCTGGAGTTTCACAGCTTCCTTGGGAGTCACGTTCCAGTCATGAGGACAGGGCATTATCTGCTTTCTTTAGCTGCAGCGGGAAAAGCCGCAAGATCGACAGACGATGCAGCCGCCTTCGTGTTCTACCGAAGCACCGCAATCAGGGCATGCGCCCATCTCATCCAGAACTGAGGCAATGTTGGTCTGTGCTTGATGATTCAATACCTTAGCGATGGCATCCGAGCAGGAGACGACCTGTTCTCCATTGCGCCAAACGGGTGACGGGCATCTAATTCCCATGAGCTGTTTGATGATGGATTCAGCTTTCACTCCGGAACGGAGCGCCAAGGAAATCAAGCGACTGGTTGCTTCAATCTGGGAATATGCGCATCCGCCGGCTTTACCCATCTGGGCGAACACTTCACAGAACCCATATTCGTCGGTGTTGATGGTCACGTAGAGCTTTCCGCAGCCGGTGTTAATCCGTTCTGTTACACCTACCGTCTTATCCGGTCTCGGGCGGGGTTCCACCTGAGGATACTGGGTTTTGCGTTGAATATTGAGCACCTGCACTTCCCGGCTTCCGTCCCGGTAGATGGTCAAACCCTTACAACCTAAGTTATAAGCCGACAGGTAGGCGTTTCGAACATCCTCCGGAGTTGCCTTAAAAGGAAAATTGATCGTCTTGCTGACCGCATTGTCCGTATGTTTTTGAAAGGCTGCCTGGATCCGGATATGCCATTCTGGGCTGACGTCATGAGCGACCACAAATACCTGTCGTACATCTTCGGGGATTTCCATAAAGTTCTTGAGGCTTCCTCGTTCGGCAATGCGTTTCATCAATTCATCGGAATAGAAACCGCGTTCTTTTGCGACCTGCTGAAAGAGAGGATGGATTTCGAGCAATTCCTGACCATCTAAAACCTTGCGTATAAAGCTGATGGCAAATACCGGCTCTATACCACTGGAGCAGTTTGCAATGATACTTATGGTGCCGGTGGGAGCGATCGTCGTAGTAGTTGCATTGCGCATGTAAGGCGTGTCCGGATGATCGTAAATCGAGTCGGGATAATTGGGGAAATTCCCTCGCTTTTCTGCAAGAGCGGCGGACCCTGCCTTGGATTCTTTTTGAATGAATTGCATCACCTGCTCGGCGGTTTCAATCGCCTGTTCCGAATTGTACGGAAGTCCCAATGCGATCAACATGTCGGCAAATCCCATGACTCCCAAGCCGATTTTGCGGTTGGCTAAGGTCATCTCTTCTATTTTGGGAAGTGGGTATTTGTTGACATCGATCACGTTGTCCAGAAAATGAACGACGTTCCTGACGACTTCGGCCAGATGATCGTAGTCAATTTCACCGTCTCTGACCATATGGGAGAGGTTGATCGAGCCCAGGTTGCAGGATTCATATGGAAGCAGCGGCTGTTCGCCGCATGGGTTGGTGCTTTCGATTTCCCCAACGTGGGGAGTGGGGTTGTTACGATTAATGCTGTCCAGGAAAATAACCCCGGGTTCCCCGTTCTTCCATGCAGATTGGACAATCTGGTCAAACACCCTGCGTGCTGAGAGGCTGCCCGCGCGCTCGCCGGTGCGTGGATTGACCAAATCATAATCGCCATCCTTTTCAACCGCCTTCATGAATGTGTCGGTTATGGTCACGGAAATGTTGAAATTGTTCAATCGCTCGTTGTCGGTTTTGCAGGTGATGAAGTTCTCTATGTCGGGATGGTCCACCCGCAATATTCCCATATTCGCGCCCCGCCGAGTCCCCCCTTGCTTGATTGTCTCCGTGGCTGTATCAAAGACCGTCATAAAAGACACGGGGCCGCTGGCAACCCCCTGGGTGGACAAAACCTTGTCGCTCTCAGGGCGAATTCGAGAAAAGGAAAACCCCGTCCCTCCGCCGCTTTTGTGGATCATGGCGGCGTGCTTGATGGCTTCAAAAATGCTGTCGATGGAATCCTCTACCGGCAATACAAAACAAGCGGAAAGCTGACCCAGGCGTCTTCCGGCATTCATTAAAGTAGGCGAGTTGGGAACAAAATCCAAAGATCCCATTAGCCCGTAAAATTTGTAGGCGGTCTCTTCTACTTTTTCCGCCTCACCGTAATTGGAATCGGCTTCGGCGATAGCCCTTGCCACCCTCCAAAACAATTCCTCCGGGGTCTCGATGGGCTCGCCATTTTCATTCTTTTTGAGGTAGCGTTTGGCAAGAACCACCAAAGAATTTTCACTCAAATGTAATGGTGGATGTTTGACTACAGCCATGGACCTCTTTGCAGACATACTAATTTCTCCACTCGTATCGCTTCCCTGAGACAAAACGGATTGACCGGCATCAGTCATAATGATTATATCCTTTTTTGATGCAAAACAAAGACTTATAGAAAAATAGCGGACGCCACCAAGCTCTTCCAATGAGTCCTCATGATAGGGGAAATGAGGAAGGTGTCAAAAATAAATTTCTGTTGAAATAATAGGTGCTTCTGATCAACATTATGATAACAAAGCAAAAAATGGCATTTTATATATTTTTAAGTCGTTATTATCAAAAAGTGTGCCAAATACCCTGGAAAAGAATGAAAAGATGATTAATTTATCAATTGAAATTTGATGCGGGCATGATTACTCAATTTCATGACTTTACGCACCATTCAAAATTTCGAAATTCATTCTTGAGTAACAGACTAAGAGGAGGCTTAAAAATATGGCAAAAGCTGTGGGTATAGATTTAGGAACGACCAATTCGGTGGTGGCCATCTGGGAAAATGGAACGGCCACCGTGATTCCTAATGCCGAAGGATCGCGTACTACTCCTTCGGTGGTGGCTTACACTGAGGATGGACAGCGACTGGTGGGACAAGTGGCCAGGCGACAGGCGATCCTCAACCCGACCGCCACCGTTTATTCTGCAAAACGATTCGTCGGTCGCAAATGGGGTGAAGTTGACGAAGAGTCAAAGATTGTCTCTTACAAGGTGGTTCGCGGACCCAACGATGCCGTGCGCTTCGATATTCGAGGCAAGCAGATCGCTCCGGAAGAGTCTTCAGCACAGGTGCTGCGTAAACTGGTCGACGACGCTTCCAAATACCTTGGAGAAAAGGTTAAAGAGGCGGTCATTACAGTGCCTGCCTATTTTAATGATGCTCAGAGGCAAGCCACCAAAGACGCCGGGGAGATTGCCGGGCTGAAGGTGCTGCGCATCATTAACGAGCCGACCGCTGCGGCACTGGCCTATGGACTGGAGAAAAAGACAAACGAAACCATCCTGGTTTTTGACCTTGGTGGAGGCACGTTCGACGTGTCTATCCTAGATGTCGGCGAAGGTGTCTGCGAAGTCCGCTCCACTTCGGGCGACACTCATCTGGGCGGCGACGATTTTGATAAAAAAGTCGTCGATTGGCTGGCCGATGAGTTCAAGAAAGACACCGGAATCGATATCCGAGAGGACAGGCAAGGGCTGCAACGACTTTATGAGGCTGCTGAAAAAGCGAAGGTAGAGCTTTCCAGTGCAACCGAGACGCAAGTCAATTTGCCCTTTATTACCGCTGATGCAACCGGTCCGAAACACCTGGTGATGAAGTTGACGCGAGCTAAGTTTGAGGACTTAACCCATGATTTGGTGCAACGCTGTATGAAACCGGTGGAACAGGCTTTGGCGGATGCCAGATTGACCGCCAAAGACATAGATGAAGTCATACTGGTGGGCGGCTCCACCAGGATTCCTGCGGTTCAGGAACTGGTCAGAAAGCTTACCGGCGGAAAGCAACCCAACATGAGTGTGAACCCGGACGAGGTGGTGGCTGTTGGTGCTGCGGTTCAAGCGGCTGTACTCAAAGGAGAAGTCGAGGATGTAGTACTGTTGGACGTTACGCCTTTGTCTCTTGGAGTGGAAACGCTGGGTGGGGTTATGACCAAGCTGATTGAGAGGAATACTACTATTCCGGCACGGCGCGAAGAAATCTTTTCCACCGCGGAAGACAATCAAACCGCGGTCGATATTGTCGTTCTCCAGGGTGAGCGGGAAATGGCGAAAGATAACCGAGTGCTGGGCCGCTTTCGACTGGAGGGCATTCGACCTGGGCCACGGGGAATTCCGCAGGTCAAAGTGACCTTTGATATTGACGCGAATGGTATTTTGAATGTTACTGCGCGTGACCAAGAGACCGGTAAAGAGCAAAAAGTCACCATATCCGAGTCGACCAACTTGCCTAAGGATGAAGTGGAGCGAATGGTAGACGATGCGCAGTCGCACGCCACTGAAGACAAAACCCGGCGGGAGACTGTTGAAGCCAGAAACCATGCGGATAGTCTGGCTTATCAGCTGGAACGTACGATTAGTGACCTGGGCGACAAAGTTGCCACCCATGAAAAGGCCCGCTCTGAGCAGCTTATCGAAGAGACTCGTAAGGCTGTAAAGGATGAAAGCGTAGGGAAAGAGCGTTACCAGCAGCTGGCAAGCGATCTGCAGCAGGCGCTTCAAATGACAGCATCGGCAGCGTACCAGCAGGCCGGTGCTGCTGGTGGCGGTGGTCATCAATCCGGTCAACAGAAACCCAAAGAGGATGAAGACGTTATCGATGCGGAGTATACTGAGAAGTAAGGACACTGAGGTCTGAGAACCGGCCTGTGAAAAGCTGGAACGGGGCTCGATGCTGAAATTTGTTGTTCGGCCTTAGCCTTGACTTTTTAACTGCAACGTTTCATAGCTAACGTCTATCCGAAAACTCCCTCTCCATTGAGGGAGAGGACCGGGGATGAGGGGTGTATGTTTGAAGTTACACCTCGTCACCTAACCTATTCCCCTCTAGGGGGGAGAGGACTTTCTCATTCTCGGACAGCCACCTGGCTGGAGCTGGATGAGATTTGATGTTTACAGAATATGCGGACGATTGATGGTAGGTTCTCAGCAAAACAACCACAAGAGGTCTTAGCGGAGAATTATGGCGGTTAAATTTAGAGATTATTATGAAATTCTAGGAGTGCCTCGAACCGCGACCCAGGAAGAAATCCAACGGGCTTACCGCAAGCTTGCCAGAAAACTCCATCCGGATGTGAACAAAGCAGCCGATGCAGAGGAGAAGTTCAAGGAGTTGGGGGAAGCCTACGAGGTCTTGAAGGATCCGGAAAAACGCCAGAAATATGATCAGCTTGGCGCCCACTGGAAAGACGGTCAGGACTTCAGGCCACCACCGGGGTGGGAGACGCATTTTGGCAGAGGTGCAGGAGCAGGCCAGGGTGGATTTGAATGGTCGGAAGCCGGAGGTTTCAGCGACTTTTTTGAGACCTTGTTCGGCGGAGCCGGAGGATTCCAGCAGGCCCGCCGTGGAGGTCCAAGACAAGGCCCTGTATGGCGACAGGATGGGGTGGACCGAGAGGCTACCGTGAGAATATCGCTGGAAGATGCCTATCACGGAGCGACCAAACCCATAACCCTGCAAATGCAGAGCCTAACCCCGGATGGAAGGGTTTCCGTTCAGGAAAAAAGCTATGAAGTCAAGATACCCGCGGGTATTCTACCCGGCCAGAAGATTCGCCTTGGCGGTCAGGGAGGAGAAGGCTCGGGAGGCGGTCGAAGAGGGGACCTATATCTTAAAGTCGAAATAGAACCTCATCCCATCTATCGATTGGAAGGTAAAGACGTATATATGGATCTCCCCATAACGCCGTGGGAGGCCGTACTTGGCACCGAAGTGCAACTTTCGACGCTTTCGGGTCCGCTTACTTTGAAGGTGCCGCCGGGCACTCAAAACGGCAAAAAGCTTCGCTTTCGCGGAAAAGGAATGCCCAGCTCTAAGGGAAGTGCGGGGAACCTCTATGCGGTTGTGACCATTGTTGTTCCCACGAAACCTTCCCAGCGTGAGCAGGAATTGTTTGAAGAGCTCGGTAAGACTTCGGAATTCAACCCGAGGCGTTAGTTTAGAGGAGGATGGGTCCCCATGGTTGAAAAACGGCAATATCTCACGGTTCGATTCAGGAGGACCGCCGGGTTTTCTACTTATCTGACCACAACAGAGGTGGCATCACATTGCGGGATACACCCGGAACTAATAGAGCGTTTTGTAAATCTTGGCCTCATCGATCCCAGCGGACAAACTGAAGGGGAATTTATGTTCAGGTTCGAGGTGGTGCCTCTGGTTAGAAAGATCATCAGACTGCGCAATCACCTGGGAATTAATTACGCCGGCATAGGGCTTGTGCTGGAATTGATGACGCGAATCGAGGAGTTGGAGAACAGGTTGCAGAGATTGATGGAAGAACGATGATCGTGTGATCGGTTCCTCATCAGTGATTCCCTCGGGTGCCTTTAATGCACTGCGGGTGCTGGAAAAGGCCATTGAGACATCGAGGGTTGAACTCAGTACATGGAGGGGGGAATTCAATACACTTGAGGAGGTATATCCGTAACTATGGATTTATGGAGGGGGGAATTCAATACACTTGAGGAGGTATATCCGTAACTATGGATTTAAATAAATTTACCATCAAATCACAAGAAGCGCTACAACAGGCGCAGACCAAAGCCATCCGATACGGACATATAGAAGTGGATGGCGAACACCTAATGTTGGCTCTGCTCGAGCAGGCTGACGGACTGGTGCCAAGTCTTCTTAAAAGAATGGAAGTCCCTGTTGATGATTTTCGACAGCGACTGGAAGAGGAGCTCGAGAGGAAGCCGCGAATAAGCGGTCCGGGAGTTGAGCCCGGCAAAGTCTATATAACTCAAAGATTGAACAAATTGCTTGCCAAAGCGCAGGACGAAGCAGAGCGTCTAAAGGATGAGTATGTCTCGGTGGAACATCTGCTGCTTGCCTTTCTGGATGAGGGCGGTGGTCCGGCGACCGGGCGGATCCTGCAACAATTTGGGATCACTCGCGATCTAGTGCTGAAAACGCTGACCTCGGTGCGTGGGCACCAAAGGGTGACCAGCGCTTCACCGGAGACAACGTATGAAGCTCTGCAAAAATACGGCAGGGACCTTGTCCAAGAGGCCCGGACAAATAAACTTGATCCAGTAATCGGGCGTGATTCGGAAATTCGAAGGGTGATCCGCATCCTTAGCCGTAAGACCAAGAACAACCCGGTACTGATCGGTGATCCCGGAGTTGGAAAGACGGCGATCGTCGAGGGACTGGCACATCGGATCGTGCGCGGGGATGTTCCCGAAGGGCTCAAAAACAGAACTCTGTTTGCCCTGGACATGGGTTCCCTGGTTGCTGGTGCAAAGTATCGAGGTGAGTTTGAGGAGAGGCTCAAAGCGGTCCTGCAGGAAATTAAAGAATCCGAAGGGCAGATCATTCTTTTCATCGACGAACTGCACACCATTGTCGGGGCCGGAAAGGCTGAAGGCGCTATCGATGCGGGAAACATGCTGAAGCCGATGCTTGCTCGAGGCGAACTGCACTGCATCGGTGCTACTACTTTGAACGAGTATCGTAAATACATAGAAAAAGATGCCGCTCTGGAAAGGCGTTTCCAGCCGGTGCTGGTGGATCAGCCAAGCGTCGAGGACACTATCTCGATTTTGCGCGGGCTCAAGGAACGATTCGAGGTTCATCATGGAGTCAAGATCCAGGACAGCGCTCTGGTGAACGCTGCGATTCTGTCCAGCCGCTACATCACGGATCGTTTTTTGCCGGATAAAGCGATTGATTTGGTCGATGAAGCGTGTGCCATGATTCGAACCGAAATTGACTCGATGCCTGCAGACCTGGATGAGGCGACAAGACGCGTCATGCAACTCGAGATCGAGGAAGCAGCCCTTAAAAAAGAGCGTGACAAGGCGAGTCAGGAACGTCTCGAAGCACTTCGCAAGGAGCTTGCCGAAATACGTGCCAAAGCCGATGCGATGAAGGCGCAATGGGAAACTGAAAAGCAGGCCATTAAAAAAGTGCAGGCTTTGCGGGAGGAAATCGAGAAGGTTCGGCACCAGGTTGAAGTGGCTGAACGGGATTACACTATGGATCTGAATCAGGTGGCGGAGCTGAGGCACGGCAAACTGCCGGAACTGGAGCGGCGCCTGAAAAGCGAGGAAGAACGTCTGGCCAGCAAGCAGAGCGGCAATCGTCTGCTGCGAGAAGAAGTAACTGAAGAGGAGATTGCAGATATCGTCTCCCGCTGGACCGGCATCCCCGTAAGCAAGTTGGTTGAGGGCGAGCGTGAAAAACTGTTGCGGCTGGATGAAATTCTGCACGAGCGTGTGATCGGCCAGGACGAAGCGGTCCAGTTGGTGGCAGATGCCGTGTTGCGAGCCAGATCCGGCATCAAGGACCCCAGACGACCCATTGGATCATTTATCTTCCTCGGCCCAACCGGGGTGGGGAAGACGGAATTGGGAAAGACACTGGCAGAGGCTCTGTTCGATTCGGAGGACAATGTCGTTCGCATCGATATGAGCGAATACCAGGAAAGACATACCGTATCGCGCCTGATTGGAGCTCCTCCGGGATATGTCGGATACGAGGAAGGGGGCCAGTTGACCGAAGCGGTGCGGCGAAAACCCTATAGTGTCCTTCTATTCGACGAGATCGAAAAGGCGCATCAGGACGTTTTCAATGTACTGCTGCAAATTCTGGATGACGGGCGGGCGACGGATGCTCAGGGGCGCACAGTTGATTTCAAAAATACCGTCATCATCATGACCAGCAACATCGGTTCGCACTATCTGCTGGAGGGAGTGACGGACGCGGGAGAAATCACTCCGGAGGCGCGCGACAATGTGATGAAGGAGCTCAGGCGGCATTTTAGACCGGAGTTTTTGAATCGGGTGGACGATATCGTTCTCTTTAAACCACTCACTTTAGATGAAGTTAAACAAATTGTTGGGTTACTGGCGCAGGATCTGGCAAGGCGTCTCAAGGATCGGCGTATCAAGCTGGACATAAGCGATGCTGCTCGGGAGTTCATCGCGAAAGCCGGCTATGATCCGGTTTACGGTGCCAGGCCATTGAAGCGCTACCTCCAGCATCAGCTGGAGAGTCGCATCGGTCGCGCCATAATCTCCGGATCTGTTCCGGATGGCTCAACCATTCATGTGAATGTGCAAAATGATGAACTGGTTGTGACTCACACCGAGCCGGAAAAGTAGAAACTCATTCTCGAAATGGCATCGCTTAAACGCTACGTCATTCGGTCCGTGAGCTAGGGGCGGGATTCATTCCCGCCCCATTTCTGTCCATCTGTTTTCCTTCCAGTTAGCCTTCTCCTAAAGCGCCGGCCTTCGGTCGCATCATTTCTCTAATCCGGCTTAAGAATGGTAGGCTCTGCTTTGACCTTATATGGACTCCTGCTTGAAGGGTTCTCAGTAGGTACAGGGTGATGGTATTCATAGCACGTGGAGATCAACAGGGGTCAAGATTCGGAACCCATATCTTTCACCCTTCAGCAGCGCTTGTGCAGGTCATAGTAAATTCCAACGCCAATCTACGAAGGTGAGATATATATTATTGACCTAGCCCACCTGCTTGTGATTTTATAGATTAACTAAGGGTGAATAAAATGAGGATATTATCAAGCGGGGTATCCTAAAAGAGCCTTTGGTTGGCCTCTAACGAGGATGTTGGCCTTTTTGGGGGGCACATTTGAGTTAGGTTCATAACCAAAATTCTATCTATCACATTTAAAAAGCATTCTACGTTCGCGATTTAGTTTTTTTCCTGCCTTGAAATTGCAATGCCTCAGTTGCGAAGAGGTTCACATCTTTATCAGAAGGCATCCAATGGGCCAGTCTACTGGTACGCCATGATATTCATCTTGCAAAGAAAAGGAGGGAGTAATGAAAAAGAATAACTATAAAATAATTCTTATCCTTGGTCTTACTCTTTTGGTTGGGAGCCTTGCAGCAGCGACACCTTCAAGTGCTTGGCAACATGTTGTGATTCCATATGGCTATGTTGGCGACGGTTGGGACTCGGTGATTGTTGTGAGTAACATCTCCAACAAGACCATCAATCCTTCCATTGTTGTTCGAAATTTCAATCCAGGCGGTGGTGTGGCTTGTTTTCCTGTCGGTGAATTGACCGCTGGGCAGATATATGTGAGTACCTTTGGTGCTATCACCGGGTGGTGCCCAGGGGGAACACCGCCAATTCCTGGTATTTTTCAGGTCTACGTCGGTGCTCTCGAGTTGGATAATGAGGATGAACCTTTCGGTGTTGCAATAGCGATAAATAACGCCTCCTTCGGCGGCTTTGGATTTCAGCAGTATAAGTCCGAATCAGCTTCAGAACCAGCGGTCTTCATATCCTGTACTTGCGAAGCGCCTTCACCGTAGATGTTCGAACAAACGTAGTGCAGGAACATGGATATTGCCTGCTATACCAATATAAAGCCTTAATTTGGAAATATCAGAAGTGGGGAGTGACATTGGCTTACCTTGGATGCCCAACTCTAATCGTAGGGCCAACGCCCTGCAGGTAGTCGGATGATTCCAAATTAATGTTGCAGTAGTTCCTGGTTAGAACAGTCGTTTGGCTCCAGGCGTTCTTAAGCTCAAGAAGCTTGGAGGTGAAACGAAGCGTTGTAAATGGATTTTGCCAAAGATTAGTCAAAGTGAGGGAATAACGGGTATCTACAGGAGGTTGTGAAGATGAAGAAGCTATTTTTTGTTTTTAGCCTGTTATTGTGTGGGCTTGCCTTATCACCCGCGGCACAAGCTTCCGTGCTAGTCGAGGTGCGCGATGCCTTCCCAGTTCATGCTACAGACTATGGCTATCTAGAGGTTCGCGCAGTCCGATTTTCGCTGAAGACTAAAGTTTCCAGCATAGTAGTTGAAGCGGACATTTACCCAAGTGGTACCTACGTTATGCAATCTCCATCCCACGCGTACCTCACGACTAGAATCGGTCCAGGAACTTCGAGAGAAGAGCATCAAGTGGCTGAGACCATCTATACTAATGCAAATAGTTCTGGTCTTACTATCCTTTTTATGGGGGTAACACTTGAGCCAGGGGAATACTACCTTGTGCTTGCCAAAACAGAAGCAGGCGGACATCATGAATCGTGGCGTCTCGCAACTGGAAGCACGCTGGAGGTAATAGAGACACCCCAAACAAAGTATCTGGGATCGTATTATGCGAACGATCCGACTAGTCCCTATTATTTCCCCGTGCAAGAGACTACCGTGAACCATGATTATCCTCCTGCCTCCAAGTTTGTGTTACAATCATATAGTAATTTGGCGTTTCGAGTATCGGGCCTATCTTGGCAACAAGTGGTGATTCCATATGCATACGTCGGCGATGGCTGGGATTCGGTGATACTAATCAGCAACACCTCAACCAAGACCATCAATCCCTTACTTTTGGTCCGAAATGGCAGTAATGTAGCCTGTTTACCTCTCCCCCCCTAGAGCCAGGCGAAATCTACACGAACCCATTTGGGGCTATTACGGGCTGGTGTTTTGCCGCAGCGCCGCCTATTCCGGGGATTTTTGAGGTCTATGTTGGTGCTGCTGAGTTGGATAATTCAGATCCCCCTTTTGGCGTTGCAATAGCTATAAATAATGCTTCCTTTGGAGGTTTTGGATTTCAGCAGTATAAGTCCGAATCAGTCGATACCCCATCAATGTTCAGTGCTTGTGCGTGTGTACCGTGATCCGCGTGAAGTGTTCAGCCGAAACACGCGATTTGGAACTCTTTTGATATCTGCTGATCAAATCCGTACTTCAACGCGCTTACTTCAAAATCAAGATACGTTTCAGCTTCGCGCACCATTGGCGGCAAACCCCGCATAACGGAATCGCTGATCAAATCTGTAGCGCAAAGTGCTCGGCTAGAGATCAAGATACGTTTCAGCTTTAGGCACGCAAAGGCACTCAGAAGCCCAAATCCATGGGCAGGACAGTTGCAAGTTTTCATTGATCGGGTACATTCTTGATCAGCGCTCTATCTAATTTGCTCCAAGGCCAAAATGCATTTATTTTAAGGGACATTTCGGACCGTTTCCGACAAACCTTTTCACAGGGAGGTGCATCATGCAGACAGTAAAAGCGATTGAACTTTTTAGGGAGTACCACGTGCTCAATTCAAAAAAAATTCTGTGAAGACCTACCAGGTTACACTCCGACAATTTAAGAATCGTTTTCAGAACAGGGAAATTGATTCCATTACTTCAGAAGAAATTCTCTCTTTCCTTACTGAACTGACCGAAGGGACAAAACAATCCACCAAAAACACTCGTTATTCACAGATCAAATGCTTTTATAACTTTATCCGACAGAACCTTGACACCACTTTGCAGAACCCGTGCGACGCGCCAATGTTAAGGAAACTCTTCAGGCCTGGTAAACCTATCCATTCGGATATTTTGGATAAGGAGATCATTGACGAGATTATTTTCCGCACCATCCAT
>CAWAGW010000008.1:0-108243 GCA_963781715.1 uncultured delta proteobacterium | reverse complement strand
TCTACTGGACATAGCTTTCCTTTCGAACTGACTTCAGAAAAAACCGACCACGAAGGACAAAGAGGAAGACCTTGTTGATAGCCTTCAAGTTCTTCGTGGTAAGAGATATAAGATTCAACCAGAACATCCCCCGCCTGCAGAATACAATGAATATGCCACTATTTGTATTACAGAAATTAACTTGCTTCCGCCCGGAAACTCTAACTTTCTCGATCTCCTTTTGGGATCAGTTTTTTTAGACTCCCAGCTCATTGTAATTTCGCACTTTCGTTGGCAGGGCTAAAGCCCTGCGCTACATTGGAGAGGAGTTTTCGGATGAGTGCTAGCAACCAAAACTAAAAAATCCATGGTTGCCTCTTCGGGAACAGGCAACATGACAGCAAAATCCGGGAACAAAACACCTCCTCTAACAGTTTCTGCAGGAAACAAATTAAACCCACTTGCTGAACAATAACTATTATATAAGCTTAACAGCCCACGGTGATGAAGCAACAGGCCGGCAATCATGACCAAAAGGTGTCATCGCTGGATGATGGCCTGCTTTTTGAAAATTGCCTTACCTATCTTTTCAAACACGCGCTGGAAATTTGAACGCAATGATTACAAGGGAAAGCGAATTGCCAAGAATTTTGCCTGCTAAATCAGATCGAGCCTCAGCAAGAATAACTCTGGCATCACGGTTCCTTCGGCAATCCAAGCGTAACGGGAGAAACTATGGATAAGCATGCATCCAGGCTTGCAATACCGGTCCTTCGCTCACGCGTGGCGCCAGTATTTAACTGGTGTTCAAAAATGCAAATTTTCTTGGAAGACACAACTGACTTCAGGCCTTGCCACGAGATCATCGTGCATAATATCAATGGGTTTGACCGACTGAAAGTCCTTCAGCACGAGCGAGTTCACACATTGATCTGCGGGGCGCTCAGCCCTGATCTTTTAGATTATGGAGAACTTCTGGGACTGCTCATCATTAATGGCATCTCAGGAGAAGTTTGCGAAGTTTTGAAAGCCTATTGCACCAAAGAACTCAACCATCCCCGTTTTCGCCTGCCCGGTTGCCATGGCCGGCAAAAACAGCGCAGAAAGAGGCTTCGCAACAATGTTGCTGTTGGCTCTGCTGGATCGGTGACGACACCCGTCAAATTCGACCGCTGTGAAAACGACTTTGGAGCCGCAGTCGGCATGGAGCAAATATATTCAAAACCTGAAAAGCACGGTCTTCAAAGACAAATGAATTGTGTGTGTCCTCAATGCGGAACCAAAGTCGTTCGCACGCCAGGGATTTCCTGCTCAGAGATGGCATGCTCTAAATGCGGCCTGGCACTGTTGCAAGCCGATTCAACCGCATAAGAATTCCCGTTCCCGCGGGCGGAAAGCCGCACCGACCGGAACAAGTTAAGCGTAAGTTGCACGCATGGTCGGACGGGTTTATTTCGTCCCCTGGATTGTTTTGATGTATCAACCTTCGGGCGACCAACGCATTTTCAGAATCATAAGCAGTCTCCATCCGGAAACTGTTTTAAAACCTAGCGCAGCGCTTTAGCCCTGCCAAAGAGTGCATAAATCCCCGACGAGTTGCTTGCTTGAATGGATACTGATCCCAAAAGCAGTGATCCACAAAGCCACGTTCCCAGATGACTATAAGCCTATTGATTCTCAATGAATTTCTCGAGTGAACACATGTCGCAACGGCAAGTGCGGTCTTTAAATCCATCGAGTTATCATCACTTGAATAAGAGGTGAACTTTATGAGCAACTCTATGCACGACTTCATGGAATCGATTTACCGACGAATCGGCAAGGGCTATGGCGAGAATACGGTTGAGCCTCATCTCCCTTCGCACAATGGGCAGCAACTTATGAAAAAAATGGCGGATGCTTCCTGCTTTGCAAAAGTCACGGGGGGGTGTGGAGAGACCATGGAAATATATCTCAAGGTAGATGTGGAGCGCATTACCGATGCAAGTTTTGTCACCGATGGATGCGATTTCAGCATCCTATGCGGTTACCTGGCAACTCAACTGGCAAAGTGTAGGACCATTGACGAAGCCGCACAGATTGGCGGCGATACGATTTTGACGGCATTCAAGGAAGTGCCCGAAAACGAGTCACACTGTGCCTATCTGGCGGCAGAAACGCTGCAAGCGGCCATTCATGACTGGATGCTGAAATGAAGGGAGGTTTCGACCGGCAAAATGCGCAACTCACATTGACGATATTGGCTGGACCTGCTTTAATGAATTGTCTTAAAATTGCTGGCTATCGATCATGCATAGCTATCGCGGCATAGACAAAGGTTCCATCAGTAGGTGCAATAGATGGAAATTAATTTCCCTCTTTGATCTGCGGGAGCGGCGAATGATTTCGCCCGGACAAGCTCAAAGAGTCATAAACGAAGATAGGCAACTCAAAAACGATGCCAAGCACTCAGGTAAACCGAAAACTCATATTGCAGGAAGAAGCTGTCAATCCAGTTGTTAACCAGCCAGCGTTGTCTCCACAAACAGAGATCATCTTAAACAGCATAGCCGACGGGGTTTTTACAGTAGATCTTGAATGGCAAATCACATCTTTTAATACGGCAGCCGAGGAGATCACAGGCGTGCCGGCAGCAGAGGCTCTTGGTCGGCACTGCTGCGAAGTCTTTCGTGCCAATGTTTGTGAAACTACATGCGTTCTTCGGCACACTCTGCAAACCGGAACGCCCGTGATCAACAAGCCCATAGTCATTCTTCGAGCCGACGGTAAGGAGATTCCCATCAGCGTCAGTACAGCGCTGTTGAGGGACGAGTCCGGAGAGATCATGGGAGGAGTAGAAACCTTTCGGGATCTCAGCCTGGTGGAGACCCTGCGCAAAGAAATCGACCGGCAGTATCGCTTCGGGGACATTATCTCTAAATCTCCAGCAATGCAAAAGCTACTCTCTATTCTTCCCGAGGTAGCGCAAAGTGAAAGCACGGTGCTCATTCAGGGTGAGAGTGGTACCGGTAAGGAACTTATCAGCCGTGCTCTTCATAACTTGAGCGCTCGCAGCAAGGGTCCATTTGTAGCAGTCAACTGCGGGGCTCTTCCCGATACTCTGCTCGAATCAGAGTTATTTGGACACGTGGCGGGAGCATTTACTGACGCCAAGAAAAATAGAAATGGGCGCTTCGCCATGGCGGAAGGCGGGACTCTTCTACTGGATGAGATCGGCGACATCTCCCCTGCCCTCCAGGTTAGATTGTTGCGAGTGCTTGAGGAACGATGCTACGAGCCTTTGGGATCGTCTAAAACCGTAAAAGCGGACGTTAGAATTGTCACCGCAACCAACAAAGACCTGGCTCAACTTGTGGATGAAGGTACCTTTAGGAAAGACCTTTACTACCGGATCAATGTCGTCAAGCTGGAATTGCCGAAACTTGCAGAGAGAAAAGAAGACATTCCCTTGCTCGCCGACCATTTCATTGCGAAGTTCAATAAACTCAAAGATAAAAACGTGTTAGGACTGGGCCACAAAGCACTGGCGATATTCATGCGACACGACTGGCCCGGCAATATCCGGGAGTTGGAAAACGCAATAGAGCACGCCTTTATCCTTTGCAGAGGAGGGCTGATCGAACCCAAGTCCCTTCCCGAACATTTGCAGATCCATGGCTGCAAGCTTCCGGACTTTGATGGAATGACTTTACAGGACATTGAAAGACGCGCCATATGGGAGGCACTAGAGCGAAATCACTGGCGGCGCATGTCGACGGCGCGGGAACTTGGCATCGACAAGAATACATTGAGGCGTAAAATACAGCGATTGAATATCCAACCCACTGATTAGTGAGTGGCAACACTCGTTAAAATGACAGAGATGCTTTTGTGGGGCGGGCTATCCAGCCTGTCATTCGGCACATGTTCATTCTTGTAGCTAGTTTGCATCCGAAAAGCCTCTTTTCATGTAGCGCAGCCCTTTAGGGCTGCTTATTTCAGCAGGGCTAAAGCCCTGCGCTGCGGGTTTCCGGATGAACACTGCTAAACATCTCATCATCACTCCTGTGTTCTCGGTTTGGACCGTTCCTGCGAGCGCTGCGCCGCCATCGATGCCCGCTTCGACAAGTCTTTGCAGTTCGGCGGGTATAGCTTCGGCGCGCGCGTTCAAAACAACGGTCACAGCAACACAGGAGCGATCGTTTCCTCTGCTGTATCTACCCTCTTCAGGAGGATATTCCGGATGAGGTTGCACTTTGAGCATCGTATGTACCAAGTTGAATCATTCGTTCGGTTGTTTGCATGCAAGCGAAGCATGCATTCGGATTTTCAGCAAAATTTTAAGTCACATGTGATCATCGTGTACGCGCCCGGCTAAAAGATCTAGCTGCGATCCTCTATCTCTTTCCATATTTCCTTCATGGTATGCTTAATGATTCTTTTCCGATCCTGGTACTGGGTGTGCAGCAGTTCGTGGGACCGATGGGACAACGGTTCTCCCAACAATTCAGAGTAGATCTTCTTGATCATTGGGTTGTTGTGGGATATGCATCCCGGGGAACATGCCGCGGCCCCAAAAGGTCATGTTCAATGCGAAAGGTTCCTTTTTCCATCCTGGCTGTCTCGATAATAGCTTCGAACTCCTGTGGAAGTTGATTGAAGGGACCAGCAATAGAGACTCTCTTGGCCGCACTCCTTGCAGAAACTCTAACCCAATTTCGAATCACTTGGAGTGATCAGGCGCATCGCGAATCACAAAAAAGCAAGAGTCACCACAAATTAGTGCGAAAATCCATCTTCTCCTTCCGAGGCCGAAAGTCGAAAAGTTTTTGTGCTTCGAGGTAGTAGCACAAGATTTCTCGCTTCGCTCGAAATGAGGAGGCATTTCATTTCGATGCAATTTCCCATTAATCCGCGACGAACCAGAAGCAATTACAGTGCCAGTTGGGAGCTGCAAACATATCGGGAGAGATCTCAGGGGATTCGGTAACTCAACAAGCTTCGCCGCACACGCACCGAATTCGAGTAACTGTCAAGTTTCTTTGCACGTTGTAAATCATCAGCCAGAAACAGAACGATCCGCTTGCGTTTGACCTTTCATTTCTCATATTCAAGAGAATAAGTAAAATGACCTGATCGAGATCTGTTTATCCGATCGAGTTGAGGAAAGCCTGAAATAATATGCATTCGAAAAAAAACGAAACAGGCACCGACAAACATAGTTCAACAAAAACGGGACAACCGCGCAATGCTTCCACCAATCGCTGGGTGGCCTTGATAGGAGTAGGATTGGGAGTGTTGATGTCAACGATTGATTTCAGCATCGTGAATATCTCACTGCCTACACTGGTCAAGGAGCTGAACACAGATCTTGCCACGGTGCAGTGGGTAATTCTCAGCTACGCTCTGGTGGTCACCTCACTCATGATGGGCGTAGCCCGTTTGGGGGATCTGTTCGGGAGAAAAAGGATTTACGTTGCAGGACTTTTGATATTTTCACTGGGCTCTCTTCTGTGCGGGATCTCTCCCAGTATCGATTGGTTGATTGGGTTCAGAACATTTCAAGGGTTGGGGGCTGTGATGATGCAAGCCATGGGAGCGGCGATCGTTACCGAAATTTTCCCATCCTCAGAACGGGGCAAAGCTCTTGGAATTATCGGCGGTATCGTTTCGTTCGGATTGGCTGTTGGTCCAGCTCTCGGCGGTATACTCATTGGCTACGCCGGCTGGGAATCTATTTTTCTGATCAATGTTCCTCTTGGAGTAATTGCGGGCATAGTCGTTGCCCTCTTCCTCCCTCCCTCAGAACATTTGCAGCGCGGCGAGCGCTTCGATCTTGCAGGCGCCTTTATTCTTCTGATTACTCTCCTTTGCTATTCTCTGGGCATGACCATGGGACAACGCATCGGCTTCGACGATCCACTGGTTTTGTCACTCTTGAGTTCAGTGATAGCGGGCCTGCTGGTTTTCGTAGCCGTGGAATGGAAACTCAGACAGCCGATGGTCGATCCGCGCATGTTTGGCAACGTCTTGCTAAGCCTCAATGTTTTGATGGGATTGCTGGTCTTCATCACTTTGGCAGGCATGGTGGTTCTGCCCTTTTATTTGGAAAATGTTAAAGGCTATTCAACCCAGGTTACAGGCTTTCTCATGATGACCATTCCGCTGAGCATGGGTCTGGTGGCGCCGTGGGCGGGAGCGTTGTCGGATCAATACGGTCCGCGCGGGATTAGTCTGATCGGCCTTTGCATAATGCTGGTGGGGTGTTTTTTGGTAAGCACTCTGCATGAAAATACGACGGTAATGGGCTATATCATTCGCATTGCGCCCTTCGGCATCGGCTTGGGCTTTTTTCAGTCACCTAATAACAGCGCCGTCATGGGAGCCGTTCCCGGTGAACGGCTGGGAGTTGCTTCAGGCCTTCTGTCGCTGTCCAGAAATCTGGGGATGGCATCTGGAGTGCCGCTTTTGAGTACATTATTCACAACACAACTGATAGCCGCCTCTAAGCTCCCCAAAGCACAAGTCGACGTGTCCAATGCTTCCCCTGCCGCTTTAGTAGATGGGATCGAACTGACT
This sequence comes from uncultured delta proteobacterium, assembly GCA_963781715.1. GTDB lineage: Bacteria > Desulfobacterota > Syntrophobacteria > Syntrophobacterales > Syntrophobacteraceae > Desulfoferrobacter. Next base: position 101,706 of record CAWAGW010000008.1, on the reverse strand, counting down.
TATCGAGTTGCTGCCTGTATTATTCTGCTGGCCGCTATGGTGGCCGCAGTTACCTATTGTGTAGGCAGGTCCAAGGCCAAACAAACTACAAGAACATCGTTTTGATCTCGTATTGTAGGTTGCAATAAACATTGCCAGTCAGCCTGGAATTATTATCTTTTTGCATGAAGTAGTGCTTTGGCACAGCAACGCTGCAGAAAAGGGACATCATGATCATCGGAATTCTTAAAGAAATTCACCCGCGCGAGAGTCGGGTTGCGCTCATACCCGACCACGTTGCCAAACTTGTCAAAGCCGGAGCCGAAATCCAAGTCGAATCCGGCATCGGTCACTTTGTCAATATGCCCGACGAGGCTTACTCTGTGGTAGGGGCAAAAGTTGCTGCAGACCGGCAGAGTCTGTTATCGGATGCCGACCTCGTACTCAGTATTCGCGGCCCGTCCCGAGAAGATGTTGACAGGTTGAAGCGAGACGCCATCAGCGTAAGTCTGCTGGATCCGTTCCACGAGAAAGCGCTGATTGAGGCGTTGCGCGATCAGAACGTTTCCGCCATCAGCCTTGAGATGATCCCGCGCACCACCCGAGCCCAGAAAATGGACGTGCTGAGTTCACAGGCCAACCTGGCCGGATACGTGGCTGTGATTTTGGCTGCCGAACGGCTTAACAAAATTTTCCCGATGATGATGACTCCGGCCGGCACCATTTCGCCGGCCCGGGTGTTCATTATCGGCGCCGGTGTGGCCGGCCTCCAAGCCATTGCTACGGCAAAACGCCTGGGAGCACGCGTGGAGGCGTTCGACACCCGGGCGGTGGTAGAGGAACAGGTCAAATCCCTGGGTGCGCGATTTGTGAAGATTGACTTGGGAGAGACCGGACAAACTCAAGAAGGTTACGCGAAGGCTTTGACCGAGGAGCAGTTGGCCAGACAACGGGAGGGCATGACCAGGATCTGTGCTGCCTCGGACGTGGTGATCACGACGGCGAAGGTTTTTGGCCGCAGGGCTCCGCTCATCATCACTGAAGCGATGGTCCGGAGCATGGCCAAGGGATCGGTCATTGTCGATCTGGCGGTTGAAAGCGGCGGCAACGTGGCCGGCTCGCGACTGGATGAGGAAGTGGATGCGGCAGGAGTGCGCATCATCGGACTGGCCAATTTGCCCGGGCGGGTGGCCCTGCATGCCAGCCAGATGTTTTCTGCCAACATGTTCAATCTGATCAGCGACTTTTGGGACCCTGAGAGAAGTCGGTTTCGGCTCGATTTCGACGACGAAATCATTGCCGGCTGCGTGATCACTCACCAGGGTAAAATCGTTAATGAGACAATCTCGAAGCATTACTCAAGTTGATTGATTCACCGGATGCACCGAACGGCCGGTCTGAACCTAAGAATCCGCTGGAACTGAAGAGGGCGCCTGGCATCTTGGTCCGAGTTGAGTAATCACAACCAGATAGTGAGGCAAAGGAGTACAAAGTCATGTTAATCGGCCTGTTGCTGTTCGTATTTGTTCTGGCCATTTTTCTGGGCGTCGAGCTGATTTCCAAAGTTCCGTCTCAACTGCACACGCCTTTGATGTCCGGCACCAATGCAATCTCCGGCATCACTATCGTCGGAGCGTTGACGGCGGCCGGCTCAGGAGCCGATCTCATGGCATCCATATTAGGCACGCTGGCCTTGATCTTTGCCACAATCAATGTGGTCAGCGGGTATCTCGTCACCGATCGTATGCTTGCCATGTTCAAGCGCAAGGACAAGGAAGAACGCAAATGACGGCTAATATCGGTCTTCCCATCGAGTTCGCCTACATTGTCGCATCCGTTCTGTTTATCCTCGGCATCAAGATGCTGGCAAGGCCCGAGCGGGCACGTCGAGGGAATTTGCTCTCGGCCCTGGGCATGCTGGTCGCCCTGGTCGCCTCGATGTTCGAGTGTTGCATCAGCTTTACCTGGATCATCCCAGGGCTGATCATCGGCACGGCTATCGGCGTTGTGGCTGCGCGAGCGGTTCGGATGACGGCCATGCCCCAGATGGTGGCCGTATTGAACGGCTTCGGTGGAATTGCAAGTCTTCTGGTGGGCTGGGAAAACTATCACAACGATCCCATGAGCACGACTTTTGTAACCGTAGCGCTTTTTCTCGCGGTGTTTATCGGCGGAGTTACCTTCTCCGGCAGTATGGTCGCCTACGCTAAGTTGAGCGAGCGGATCCCCGGCAAACCGATCCGATTCGCCAGACAGAAAGTTGTGAATTTCAGCGATCATCGCCTCGATCCTGATCTTCGGGACTTTGTTTTCGACTAATCCGGGCGCTTTTTACGCTTACCCCCTGTTCATCTTGATCATTCTACTATCTCTAGCTTTGGGGGTTTGTGGCGTCATCCCCATCGGGGGGGCCGATATGCCCGTGGTTATCGCCCTTCTCAACAGCTACTCGGGGCTTGCCGGGTGCGCCGTCGGTTTCGTCATCTTGAACAACGTGCTCATCGTCGCCGGTGCATTGGTCGGCGTGAGCGGGATCATTCTTACCGGTATTATGTGCAAAGCGATGAATAGGTCTCTGCCCAACGTGCTCTTCGGCGGTCTGCAGGTTGGCGGCACAAGCTTGGGGGAAACAGAAGTTACTGGCTCGGTCAAACCTATCAGCCCGGAAGACGCCTATTATGTCCTTGAGGCCGCGCGCTCAGTGGTCATCGTCCCCGGTTATGGTATGGCAGTGGCCCAGGCTCAACATGCAGTTCGAGAATTGGGTGAGATTCTGGAAAACAACGGCGCCGAGGTGCGCTATGCCATCCACCCAGTAGCCGGCCGCATGCCCGGTCACATGAATGTGCTGCTGGCGGAAGCCGATGTGATGTATGAGCAGCTTGCAGAAATGGACGACGTCAATCCGGGCATGGAAACTGTAGACGTATGCTTGGTGATCGGGGCGAATGACGTCGTAAACCCGGCGGCGAGGGAAAATCCGTCAAGCTCGATTTACGGCATGCCGATCATTAACGCAGACAAGGCCACGACTGTCATCGTGCTGAAGCGTTCCATGGCCCCCGGTTTCGCCGGCATCGAAAACTCTCTGTTTACCAAGGAGAACGCGCGCATGCTGTTCGGGGACGCCAAAGCAACAGTCCAGCAGTTGATCTCCCAATTCAAGGCGGCAACGCAATAACCAACCAGTCGCCATCGGAGAACTCCCTCTTCCTTGAGGACTGGCAGTTGAGCACACTCGACCCCGTGGGTACGATACGGAGTGGGGGAGACGCCCTGACACAAAGAGAGGAAGACGGGCAAGCGCTGAGAAAAGGCTGCAAAGCCGGGCAGATGACGAATGACTCCTGTGTGGGATTTTTCGACTTCGCCGGCATGGCGGGAGGGACGGCACGGGCAGGATTGGGTGTCCTTGTCAGGTATGATTCAGTTCACTGATCCAGCTTCTTCTCGCCGGATTTATGCAGTGCGGCGTTAAGCTCACCTCCTAAAATTATAATGAGAGCCGTCAGATAAAACCACACCATCAGAATAATGATGCCACCCAGGCTGCCGTAGGTGGCAGAAAAATTTCCGAAGTTGTTGACGTAATAGGAAAAGGCATAGGAAACCGCCTGCCACCCAACGGTGGTGAATATGGCCCCCACCGTTACTTCCTTTATCTTTAAGCGCTTATTCGGAGCGAAGTAGTAGATGATCATAAAAACCAGGATTATGACGCAAAAACTGACGAACCATCTGAAAAATTCCCAAAAGACCAGAAATGTTGCTGAGATCTCAAGCAGTGAGAAAATGAGCATGCCGATCCAGTGACCGAAAACGGGCAGCAGGAGCGCCACCAGAATTACAAACATCATGATGAACGTGAGACCAACGGCAACAGATCTGGCCTTTAAGAAAGACCGTTTCCCCTCGACCTTGTATGCTCGATCCAACGCATTCATCATCGCACTTAAAGCATTTGAAGCGGACCATACGGCCGCAATAATACCGAACGATAACAGACCCGTGTTACGCTGCTCCAAGACGCTTCGGATGTTTTGTGTAATGATCTGCAGATTTACACCGGGCGCATATTGCTTGATGAGTCCCAAAACATCTTCCGTCTTAAGCGGCGTGTACCCGATTAAGGTGATCATGAAAATCAAAAACGGAAAAATGGACAGCAGAAAATAATAGGCCAGTTGGGCGGCCAGGCCGGTAATATTGTCCTCCCTCGCCTGCCAAAGGAAATTCCTACAAAAACCGTAATATGCTTTGAACTTATCCTGCATAATATTCCTAAATGCGTGTCCCTTCATCATAACCTAGCAAAATAACCTAATTTTTCCATTGATTCAACAAGGAATCACAATCCTGTCTGAGTATCAGACAAAGAGATTTTATGAAAACGATCAAGCGGTGTTTGAGTCGGTGAATCAGGCAGCAGCCAGTATCTTTTACCTGCCATGGCCGCCTATGATTTCCACACTATTGCCACGGTTGCAGATCGGCCACCAGCAGCTGTCTCCTAGATATTCTCTGGTACCTGCTTCTCTGTTCGACGGTCGCTATGTTACATTATTTCAAACAATAATGTATGGATCGAACAACAAGGAATCCTTGAAGGCGTTTAGTCGTGAAAATCATTTGCCCTCTGTCCGACGTTTATGAAGTGACTCCGCTGATTGCGGCGGGAGCAGATGAATTTTACTGCGGTGTTTTGCCATCTTACTGGCGCGAGCATTACGGTGAGTTTGGCCTCTTAAACCGGCGAGAAGGACTCAATTCACAGTTTACCTCACTGGAATCGCTCAAAGAAACTGTGCGCCAGGCCCACAACAGTCGGACACCGGTTTATATAGCCCTTAACGGTTTGTATTTTCTGAACCACCAGTATGAACTGCTCGAAAGGTTGCTGAACGATATCACAGGCACCAATGCAGACGGAGTGATCGTGACGGAAATCGGTTTCCTTGGTTTGCTGCAAGATCTGGGATATGAGGGCGACATTCATATCAGCTGCGGCTGTAATGTATTCAATGGGGAATCCATTGAATTTTTCAAAAACTTTGGAGCCAACCGCATCATTCTTCCTCGAGATTTCACCAAAAGAGAACTCGCTGCACTCTCCGGGCATGACTCCGGGGTGGAGTTGGAGGCGTTTGTACTCAACACAAAATGCCGTCAGGTAGACGGCTTGTGCAACTGGTATCACGGTTTCTTGAAAGAGGCACGAGTGCTGGAGGAACCAGATAGACACATCGTTATGACCACCTATGACGCCAACTGTCGTCCTCATATGTGCGGCCGAAACTTTGAATTTACCGCCCTTTCAGGATTATCCAAACTGCAGGGTACGAAAGGTTCGCACAACATCAAATCTTTTGATAAGCCGTGCGGTGCCTGTGATATTTACGATTTTGCCGCGCTTGGAATCAAGCATTTGAAAATCGTGGAGAGAAGCGCTCCACTTATGTACAAAGAAAAAGACGTGAAATTCATAAAAGCGTGTATTCAACTCGTGCCGAAATTGAGCAAGGCCGAATATGTCTCTGAGGCAAAGAAACTCTACGCAAAGTACTATGAAAAACGGTGTTCGAAGATAAATTGTTACTATCCGAGCTGAACTGGCCAAAGACCCATGGAATACGCTTTACACATATTTGAGCCTGACCATTTGGCAAGCAGAGGACCGCACCACAGCCGGATATATTTCGGAGCTGAATTCTGCCAGTATAGAATCCCCGGGGTGGAAACCCTCGAGGAAGTAATCAATAATGCCAGGTCGCGCGGTCTGGCCTTCACCTATGTAACCCCATGGGTAACCGATTCATACCTTGCAAAGCTGAAAGAGCACTTTGAGCTGCTCAAAGGACATAATAATGTAGAAGTCGTATTCAACGACTGGGGTGTCTTCAATCTGTTGAGGAGAGAATATTCCTCCTTCAGCTTAATCCTTGGAAGACTTCTGACGAAACAGAAAAAAGATCCGAGACTTATCCCGTTAATTGAAAGAGACAAAAACGTGACAATCACTTCAGAGGGGGCAGAGACTCGTGTTGTGACCAACATCCTCAATCTTCCACCGAAAGTTGTCGAATATTACGAAAGCTCAAACATTAATACGGAACGCTTCTCTGGCTATCTGCTCAAAAACGCCATCCACCGTGCAGAAGTAGACAATCTTCTGCATGGCATAAACATCGGCAAGAACGCCGAGTTGAAGGTCTCTCTGTGCATGCCCTACGGATATATAACTGTGGGCCGCATCTGCACGACCAAGATGATATTGGAAGATGATTATCGTATCCAAACATGTCACGATGAATCCTGTAGAGGGAAAGCCTTTTCATTAAAATATGAAGGCTGCGACTTCACGGTATTCTTGCAGGGCAATGCCCAGTATTTCTTCAATGATCAGTTGCCTCAAAACATTGCCGAAACAGCTGTCGACAGGATCGTCGACAACTCCCTTTTATTCCGACTCTAGCTGAAACGCTTCTCGCCGGGAATGGCGGTTATCCATGGATTTGATGTTGGTGCAGCGTTGCTTTTGGCAGGGCTGAACGCCTGCGCTACGAGGTTTTTCGAATTGCCGCATAGCGCTGAAGCAGAGCAAATTTCAGGTATGCCCGAGCTACTTTGGATTCCCGATTGGGCTCGGGAGCTTTACTATGATATGGGTTCCTTCAGCTTCGGAAGTGGTGAAACTTATATCGCCGCTATGGGTGCAGGCTACCAATCGAGCGCTGTGGGTCCCAAGCCCTGTCCCACTTTTTTTGCCGCATGTCACATAGGGCTCAAAAAATCTGCCTCGGATTTCACTTGGGATCACCCCGTAGTTGTGAATGTCGATAATATGGAAATCACCATCAGATTCGAGGCTAATTCTAACTTCAGCATGCTCGGGTGAAGCCTCGATGGCATTTTTGGTGAGGTTTTCAAAGGCGATTTCAAGCAATGACTCATCACCCAAAACAATGTATTCCGTTTCCGGCATTTGGTTTAGGTCCAGGGGTTGGTCGAATTGGAAAAAGGAGAGGCTGACCGATTTCTTTCGGGCATACGTTTCGAACAATTGCCACAGCCTGTCAAAGACTTTGAGAAGGTTTACGGGAACAGATTTGAGCTCATAAGTACCCTGCTCCATCTTGAACAAATCCATCGACCGGTTTACGGAGCAATACATGCGTTCGCTTAACTCGCGGATTGTCTTAAGCAACTTTACCTGTCTTTCATCCAAATTCGCGGACTTTAAAAGCAAGCCGGCAAACCCCGCTATACCGACCAATGGGGACTTGAGATCATGCCGCAAGATTCGTTGTACATCCTCTCGAAGACGTTCGATCCTTTTGCGCTCAGTAATATCTCGGATAATTGCTCCAAAGCACCTGCCACGATATGTCACCCAGGTTGACAGAGAAAGCTCAATGGGAAAGATATCACCATTCTTATTAAGGCCATCGAGCTCAACCCTGCTGCCGATTATCCGTCTTTCGTCGGTTTCAAGAAATCGGGCGAACCCAGCATTGTGAGTATCCCTCAACGACTCAGGGATAATTGTGGTTATTGGCTCTCCGATGATTTCCTGACCATGGCCGAATATTTGGCTCGCTCCCTTGTTCCAGGTGACGATCCTACCCGAATCATCGGCTGTTATCACAGCGTCAATGGACGTCTCGGTCACCGACCGATATTGCTCCTCACTCTCCTCAAGGCTTCGCTCGATGAGAAGCGCAGCCCTCGTCAAAACTTCGAACTCCACCTTAGTTTGGCGAAGCTCGGCCAGTTCCTTTTCCATTTCCTCCATAGGATCTCGGACCTGTCCCGCCAGGGTTAACCCCCTTGTTTGTTTCAGAGATTATCTCAAAAGCTTGATTCTCAGCACCGGGCCTTCGAAGTTGCCCTAAAAGTCGCTTTCTGTCATTTCGAATCACGCCTTGGCATGATGAGAAATCTTTAGAACCAGCTATTTGGTGCGTACAGGACTTCTCGCCTTCGGCTCGAAATGAGAATTTCCAGACAGGCTCCAAGACCTTTCAAGCAGGCTGCAGAGCCAACTCGAGTGCCTCGGAGATCAACTGTATCTCGCGAAAGGCTACATTTTCCCGCAAATGCGGCGCTATGTCTATAAGATCTTTGGCGTTGTGTTGAGGAATCAGCACTTCCCGAATTCCGGCACGGCGGGCCGCAAGTACTTTTTCCTTAATACCGCCCACCGGCAATATGTCGCCACGCAACGTTATTTCGCCAGTCATGGCCACATCGCGTCGAATTTCACGGTTGCTCATGAGCGATACCAGCGCTACCACCAAAGCTACGCCGGCAGAAGGACCATCCTTGGGAATCCCTCCGGCAGGTACATGAACGTGAATGTCGCTCTGGTCAAAACTTTCCTCGGCTATGCCCAAGTCTGCCGCATGCGCTCTGATATAGGTCAGTGCAGCTGTTGCAGACTCCTTCATCACGTCACCAAGGTGGCCGGTAAGAATCAGTTTGCCGCTGCCGTGGGCACGCAGCGCCTCTATAAAGATGAGATCGCCGCCACTTGGCGTCCATGCCAAGCCCGTGGCTATTCCTGGACCCCATGAGCGAGTCGACAATTCAGGAAGGAACTTGGGTGGGCCAAGAATTGTCGAAACATCTTGTGGCCGAATGACAACCTGCTCGGTCTTGCCTTCGGCAACTTCTCTGGCTATTGCACGACAGATGCTGGCAAGGTTGCGCTCCAGATTGCGAACACCTGCTTCGCGGGTATGCGAACGAATGACTTCCAGAATAGCTTCGTCTGTTATAGTGACTTGGTCGGTGGTCAAACCGTGATTCTCAATTTGCGGCACAAGCAAATGATCGCGCGCGATCTCCAGTTTTTCTTCTTCTGTATAGCCTGGAATTTCGATAACTTCCATACGGTCTTTCAGCGCCGGCGGAATAGGGTCCAAGACGTTGGCGGTAGCTATGAAGATCACTGATGAGAGATCAAAAGGAACCCCCAGGTAGTGATCGGAGAAAGCGAAGTTCTGCTCCGGGTCCAGCACCTCTAAGAGAGCCGATGACGGATCGCCGCGAAAATCCATCCCTAGCTTGTCGATCTCATCCAGCATAAAGACCGGGTTCTTCACTCCGACGCGTCGCAGACCTTGTATGACGCGTCCGGGAAGAGCCCCAACGTACGTACGGCGGTGTCCGCGGATTTCCGCCTCATCCCTTAAACCGCCCAACGAAACTCGCAAGAACTTGCGACCAAGGCTGCGAGCGATTGACTGACCCAAAGAAGTCTTGCCGACCCCGGGAGGACCCACAAAGCAGAGAATCGGACCCTTTATGTCTTTTTTCAATTGCAGTACGGCGAGATATTCGAGGATGCGCCGCTTGACTTTTTCCAAATCAAAGTGGTCCTTATCGAGTATCTCTGAGGCCATGCGCACATCCAAACTGTCCTCGGTGTGATTGCTCCAAGGCATGTCCAACAGCCAATCCAAGTAATTACGCGATACATTGTATTCTGCGGACGCCGGCGACATGCGAGCCAGTCGTTCGACCTCTTTTTCGGCCGCCTGCCGAGCCTCCTGCGGCATCTCCAAATCATCCAGCTTCATTGACAATTCAACGATTTCCGGATTTCTCTCCTCGCCTTCCCCGAGTTCTCGCTGGATGGCACGCATTTGTTCGCGCAGAAAATATTCCCGCTGCCGTTTATCCATCCCCGCTTTGATTTTGTCTTGAATTTGCTGGCCGAGTTCCAGTCTTTCCAGTTGCCTTGTCAAGTAAAATGTTATCCGCTCAAGAACAGTGTGGTTATCCGGAATTTCAAGCAGCGTCTGCCGCTCTCCCACGCTTAATGTCAGATTAGAGGCGACCACATAGACCAGCTGCCGTGGGTGGTCCACATTCAACACCAACGTGGACAACTCGTTGGGTAGGCTCGCCAATTCAACCAACTTTTGAAATTGGCCCCGAAGGTTCATAACCATGGCTTCAATTTCAGGACTTGTTTCGTCGTCCTCAGACAAGATTTCAACAGCAGCAGTCCAGTAAACCCCGGTTTTCTGAAAATCGCGCAACCGTCCCTTGCGAGCAGCACGAACCAGAATTTGGTAGGAACCATCGGGTTGTTTATTCACCCTCATGATACTGCCTATTGTGCCGACATCATACAAATCCTGCGGTTGCGGCTTCTCGACTTTTTTATCTCTTTGGGCCACCACCACCATCAACTGTTTGGCCGCCTGTATATCATCCACAAGCTTTCTAGTACTTTCCCTCTCCACATTGAGTGGTACGGTAAGCTCCGGATACAGCACCATGTTCCGTAAAGGCATAATGGGAAGCCGTTCAGGTAGTTCTTCCGGTAGCTTGACCGCTTGTGCGCTCACATTTGTCATAAGTAGTGTCTCCTTAAATATTCAATCTCGATCGGCTTAGGCCGGTAATTTCAAAGCTTAGTTCAATTGCAAACCAGCGATTCATTATTCTATTATCGCTAAATGCGTATCGGTCAGGCCCTTGTTACGTTTTTAGCATAATTACCTGTCTTGGTGTTGTCTAGGAGCCTGTCCGAGAATGCGACTTTTGTTATTTCGAATCACGCCTGGAAGTGATGAAAAATGTGTAAAATCCAATTTTTGTGTTAGCAATTTTTCTTCGACAAGCCCCCGGTCATCTATAAACAAGACGGCATAAATGGCTGCTGGATTCATCAATACAGCAAAACGAAGCGCTTTTGTTACGATCGAATTATGTTATTGTCAAAAAAAGCACCATCACCACGTGATGCGAGTGTTGCTTTAAACCTGGTTGAACGGAAGATGACTCTTAACCAAGGATTTGAATACAGAGAAAGGGTTGACTCACGGTCGGCCGGTTTGGCCGTAGTAGCCTACTTGAGTCGACGCTACCGCCACTCCTCTGAAGATGACTGGCGCCAGAGGCTGGATAGTGGTTTGGTTCTGCTGGATGGAGCACCAACCTCTGCTAATTCTTTACTGCAGGCGGGCCAGTTGTTGGTGTGGCGCAGACCTCCTTGGGACGAACCGGATGTACCACTCTCCTATGCCGTTCTGCACCTTGATCCAACGCTTCTGGCCGTGGCCAAACCGAACGGGCTCCCCACTCTTCCCGCAGGCGGCTTTTTGATGCACACGCTGCTGACTCTGGTGCAATCAAGTTACCCCGAAGCTACTCCTGTGCATCGCCTGGGGAGGGGGACTTCTGGGATAGTGCTGTTTGCCCGCACCACCGATGCACGCAAAAAACTCCACCGAGCGTTTCGAGAAAACGAAGCCGTAAAGATCTATCGGGCTCTGGCCAGCGGTCGTCCGAAACACGACACTTTAACAATCGATGTACCTATCGGCCCGGTTCCGCATGCTCGATTGGGGATGGTCCATGCTGCTTGTGCAACCGGCCGGCAGTCCGTCAGCCATGCGAAAGTTTTACAGAGACGGGAAAGCTCTTCCCTGTGGGAGGTCAGGATCGCAACCGGCAGGCCGCATCAAATCCGAATTCATTTGGCGGCCGCAGGATATCCTCTGGTTGGCGACCCCCTTTACACCTTGGAGGGAGTTTTCAAACAGGATGAACTGGCACTTCCAGGCAACATCGGCTACTTTCTTCACGCTCATAAACTTTGCCTGAAGCACCCCGCCACCGGAAAACCAGTGGAAATAACTTGCTGTCCCCCACCTGAGCTGCGGAGAAGGTAGCGGTTAGGCAAATGTTTGTTGCAACCCACCATCTTGGCAAATATTATCAAGGGTGTTATTTGGACGGGAACAATGGGAACAAGCTGCAACCTTTGGTGATACACTTGTAAAGTTTTATGAGAACTACATTAAGGCTAAGTCGTCAATTGTCGGGATGCTTATTCAGCATCCCTGCGATCAATCGGGTGGTGCGGACGTATTTTTGGATTCCGGACGTATGGAAGTGGAACCTTGAGAGATCACCAGGAATGAGGCATCCGAATATAAATGTCCATGTATAATGATTATTTTGGTCTCACTGAGAATCCCTTTTCGATCGCTCCCGATCCCCGCTACATGTATTTGAGCGACCAGCATCGCGAGGCACTGGCCCATCTGCTCTACGGAATAGAAAGCGAAGGCGGCTTTGTAATGCTCACGGGAGAAGTGGGTACCGGTAAAACGACAATCTGCCGCTGCTTGCTGGAACAAATCCCGGAAAATTGTAACGTGGCATTCATCTTCAATCCGAAACTCACCGTCGAAGAGCTGCTTTCAACAATTTGTGATGAATTCCGTATAGAATATCCTGCCGGAACCACCAGCATCAAGGTTTTTGTGGATCTCCTCAACACCTATTTGTTGGATTCTCATGCCAACAATCGCAAGGCCGTGCTCATCATCGACGAGGCGCAAAATCTTAACAGCGATGTGCTGGAACAAATACGGCTGCTCACCAACCTTGAAACCAACCAGCGCAAGCTCCTGCAAATCATATTGCTCGGTCAGCCGGAACTGCGGGACAAATTGACTCGCCCCGAACTACGACAACTCTCTCAGCGTATCATCGCCCGTCACCATTTGGGACCCTTGGACAGCCATGAGGTGACAGCCTACGTAAACCATCGGCTCACGGTTGCAGGATCACGTCGCCCGATCTTTACAACCGCAACTCTCAGTCAGCTCTATCGCCTCAGCGGTGGAATCCCACGACTGATCAACGTTTTGTGCGATCGCGCCCTGCTCGGGTGCTACGTGGAAGGAAAAGAAAAAGTTGACAAATCGACCCTGAAAAAAGCGGCACGGGAAGTTTTTGGTGATGCGAAAGAAAAGAAAGGAGCTTATAGACAAGTGGCTCTTTGGTCGCTGTTCGCAGTCTTGAGTGTGGCCGGTGCGGCGTTGTTCGGGGCTGCATACTACCAATTTGGACCGCAAACGGCCAAGACCGGCAAGGTCGCCGCTGATGGAACCAAAACAAACCCCGCTGCTCCTTCTGGCTCTGCTGTGAAAAAGGAAATCCCGGTCGAGGAGCCCCTGAAGCCTGTACTCTCGGGAAGTCAAAGCGCTGTCGGACAAGGTGCAAAACCATCGCAGATTGCCGGGAGTGATATTTCTGCCAAACAGAGTGCGCCCAAGGCAAGCAATGAGTCAGATCCTCCCGAGCGCGTAATGAAGAGCCCTCCACCCGGCAGTGACAATGCAATTCAGGCTCACGGGGAAACTCTGGCAACGGAGCAGAAAGGAAAGGTTGTTAAGCAGGTCAAATCGCCCTCGCCAACGGCTAAGTTAATATGGCCTACCGACAAACCCAACCTGGAAAGCGGGTCTTTTGCTTATAAAGATCTGTTCGGCAAATGGGGTGCAAGCTATGCGGCAGGGCCAAGTAACTCGCCATGCAGCCAGGCTGAAGCGCAAGGTTTGCAATGCCTTTCAGACAAAGGCGGCCTTGACGACCTGCGCAAATTCAACCGGCCGGCTATTTTGAAGTTATACGATGGACAAGGGCGAGAATTTTACGCTACGCTGACAGCGCTCAATGGAAAACAGGCTGAATTCTTAGTCGCTTCCAAACAGCTTGTCGTTTCGGTCGACGAAGTTGCCCTTCACTGGATGGGAGACTATACCCTGTTGTGGCAGGTGCCGCCCGGTTACCAGGGCTTCATAAAGATCGGGGATCAAGGACCTGCCGTTCAATGGCTGCAACAACAGCTTTCCAAACTCCAGGGCAAGAATAAATGGAACGAAACCGATGCCATGTTTGACCAAACGATGGAAAACGAGGTGAAAAAGTTCCAGCTGAGCAGTGGTCTACAACCGGATGGAATGGTTGGTCCGCAGACATTAATCCTTTTAAACACGGCGGTGAATTCCCCTTCACCAATACTGTATCGTGACCAAAAGGATGATTAGCCATGTCCTACATTCTGGAAGCACTTAAAAAGTCGGATCGAGAACGCAACCGCGGCACGACTCCCGGTTTGCAGACCATTCAGGCAATGCCGGCGCCGGCACCGAGGAAACGCCATTGGTGGATTTATCTGCTGGTATTTGCACTACTTTTGAATGCCGGCCTGATTCTTTACTGGCTGCAGCCATGGACCGCGACAAAATCTGACCTCCGTGCCGCTCCCGAACAAACGGCACCTGATAGTCGGAAGCTAGTGATTGCCGAAAACAATGCGTCAGATAAGCTAGACACACCCGTTACCCCGTCAGCAAAATCGGAATCGCTCCCTCAAGGTGCCAAAGAAACAGCGGGCAGAGCGCATCCGCCCAAAGCAGACCTAAGCCGGAAAGACCCTTCCCCGACGGCTAAAAAGGTAGTCGCCAAATCTACGCAAAATCAAACTGTTAAGAAGGCAACGGCTTCCTCAGCAGCGGCAAAGCAAGCCATTGAAAAGAAACAGATCCCAGTGGAAGACTATGAAAAAACGTCCGACACTCCCCCCTCAGTCCCCGAACCTGCTCCCAACCCCGCCGCTGCCAAAAAAGTCGAACATCCCGTTGCGGCTCAAAAAGCAAAGCCGCCACCGCCAGCCAAACCGGAAAACGACAAAGGTTCAGAGGAACTCAAGGCAGTCGATTCACTTTCGGTTGAAAAACTGGCCGAACTTAACTCCAAAGTGCTCGACAGAGCTTTAATGACCAGGCAGGCGCCGGCTGAACGTGAGAGTCCCCCCCCTAAACCCGTCCCAGAAAAACCCAAAGTGCCGGGTTTAAAAAGCCTGCCAATCGAAATTCAGAAAGAAATACCGGACTTGAAACTCTCTTTTCTAGTCTTTTCCGACAAACCGCAGGATAGAATGGTCAGTATAAACGGCCAAATGAAGCGTGAGGGGCAAGAAGTGGCTCCCGGTTTAAAGCTTGAAGAGATCACCCCGGAAGGGGCCGTTTTTAGCTACAAAAGTCACCGTTTTCAAAAAGGGATTTTCTAGTTAGCTACTTGAAATATATGGTCATTCATCCGTGAAAGCCATCCGCCGAACTTGCTCCACACCCGCTTGCTGATTACAGTTTTTAAGTCTTATGTTGGATTACTTATACAGCTGCCCAAGGGGTTGCCCGAGACTGCCCTTTTTGGGTCATTTCGATTCACGCCTTAGCGTGATGGGAAATCTGTCAAACCAACCAATTGCGAGACTAAGATTTCTCGCCTCCGGCTCGAAATGACAACTCTCGGACAGCTTCCAAGGAAACGCTTTCGGAAAACGGCCGAGATGGTTAGCCAGAGGAGTTTACCATGGCAAAGAAGGCTTTGTTGGTCATTGATATGCTCAACGATTTTATGCACCCTAAAGGGGCTCTATACTGTGGAGATGAGGCAAGAAGGATCATTCCGGTTATACGGTCGATAGTGGATAAATTTGCTGCTGAACAACAGCAGATTATCTACTTGAGAGATGCTCATGCACCCAATGATAAAGAATTCGAGCTGTTTGACCCGCATGCGGTCAAGGGCACCTGGGGATCCGAGATCATCCCTGAACTAAGCCCCCCGGAAGGTGCAATGGTCGTTGATAAAACCCGCTTCAGTGCGTTTTTCGGCAACAATCTGGCAGAGATCCTGGAGGCTTCAAACCCCGACGAGGTTTGGGTATCGGGAGTATGTACTTCGATATGCGTAATGGACACCACCGGCGACCTGCGCAATCGCGACTACAACGCTGTGATTCCAGTTGACGCCGTCGCCGACTTCGATCAGGAATTTCATGACTTTTCGCTGAAAAGAATGGAAAGGGTTTATGGAGCAAAGCTTGTCACGACGCTTCCACTCGAATGACGCCGCAAGCATCGCCGGTCAAGCTCCTTGCGCGGCTCAAGCTGGGCGAGAAATTGATTAAAGTCGACCGGCGCTAGAACGGGAATCCGAAGTTGATACGAAAAGCGTTTAGCTCTCCATCAGAATCAAAAAGGTAGCTGGCGCCTATGCGTGGATCTTCCAGAAACCAGATTTTTGAAGGTTTGGCAAATCCTAGAGTAAAGCCGAATTCGTATTGATTTTTGATCTCCAGTGGTTGCTGTAAAAAGCGGGAAAATGTAACTGGCGAAAGAAAATGGTAATAGATAAAGAAAAGGTCCGCATCAGGCTCATAACTCCCAATATTGAACCCAAGAGGATGACGCACGTCGATACCTGTCTCAAAAGCCGCATACGTTTCATTTCCGGAACCGTCGAAAGCGGCATTCTCGGCGTACACCAAAGCATTGCCGAAACCAAACGTGAAATCTTGCCACTTGTATTCAAACAAACTCTTCAGGCCGGTTGTATAATAGTAGCTGAATGGAAAGCTTACGTGCAACAGTTCAGACGACACGTCGCTGAATATTTCCTTTATGATTCCAAAAGTTCCAAACGGTTTTAATGACCAGTAGTGAGTGATTGGAATTCTTAATTCTAGGCCGGCTCCCAAACTGAAGACATCCAGATCAGCAGAAAGCTTGGTTCCATCAGCAGCCCTGCCTTCGAAATTAAAATGCCCATAACCCAGAGGCAACTTCACTCTTAGTTCCCATGGCTGCTCGGTTACGCAAACGGGGAATGTCCAGCCGAACGGCAGATTATAGACATTGACAGTAAGCCCGCCAACGTCATAGCCCCCTAATCCCAATTGTGCTGCGTACGCATAGTTGACCGAAACTTCAGAGTTCTGAGCGTTTTCTTGCGCAAAACCGCTATTCGCCGCTGCGAGTACCAGCCAGAACGCGCATTGATAGAATAGAAAATGTTTGAGGACAGCACAGTTGCATGGTCGAAATGAATTATTGCGCGTAGTATGCTGCGTCAGGCTCATAATTATAAGCGTACCCTGTATTTTTGCTCAAACTGAAGGATGTCGCATCTCTACGGCGGGACAATATTTACGGGTCCCTATGTTTGCAGACGGTGGGCTGTCTGTCAACCAATAAAGCACCTTGTAAGCTATCCTCGCGCCATAACCTGCTGGAAATTGCAGTCGCTTTGTTTTATTTAATAGATACGAAACATCTAACAGCGGGCACTATTACGAGGGAGGACTTATGCAAAAGGAAATCACCCTGGAAGTATTTTCCGATTATATCTGACCCTGGTGTTATTTCATTACCGGGCGTATTGAAAGACTTGTTCAAGAGCACCTCGTGCAGGTGAGATGGATCGCATTTCCCCTTCATCCTGAAATCCCGGAAGATGGCATGTCCTTGCAGGATTTGTTTGCAGGCCGCAGCGTCAATATTCCAGAGGTCATGCAGCGCCTAAAGCAGGCTGCTGCAGATTGCGGGCTGCCATTCGGTCAACGTACCATGACTTTTAACAGCCGTCGGGCTCAGGAACTTGGCAAATGGGCCGACTCTATGGGGGTGGGAGAGGAGTTTCATCAAGCGGTTTTTCGTGCTTATTTTGTCGATGGATCAAACATCGCAAAGCTTCCCATCCTTGTGGAATTGTCTCAATCATTGGGGCTCGACGGTAGGGAGGCGGAGAAAGTGCTGATGAATGGCTCTTTCGCCGCTGAGGTGGAGCGCGATTGGGCTTATTCTCGTTCCTGCGGTATAACGGCTGTACCGACCTTTCTGGCAGGGTCTCAAAGGGTAGTCGGTGCGCAGCCTTATGAAGTATTAGAGAAGTTGGCAACAGATACCGCTGCGGCAGAATTGAAGGTCTTCGAATAAAGGCATTCTCGGACAACCTCCCAACAGCTCGGAAGTTCTTTGATAGATGCCGCAACTATTGAGGCCTGCCAGGCTGGCTTCCAGCGATTTGCGGCAGAATTTTTTGTTGTAATAAAATTAAAACCGATTTAATCATTCGAATTGTGGATGGATCGGCTTAATCTTTTAGGAGGCTGCCAGAGAATTTTCATTTCGAGCCGAAGGCGAGAAATCTTACTCCCACACGTAGTTGATTTGACAGATTTTTCATCACGCCAAGGCGTGATTCGAAACGACAAAAAAAGCATTCTCGGACAACCTCCTAGGTTTTTTGGTTCACCGGATCGAAAATTTGATTAGTCTCCGCTCGGAAACCCCGGGGTAGGTGCTGTTAGTTGGACACACATGACCCCGTGGGTATTGAAAGTCCCCCTTTCGCAAAGGGGGACTTAGGGGGATTTTAAATAAGAATCAGCAGGTTGAAAAATCCCCCCTACCCCCCCTTTGCAAAAGGAGGGGACCAAATCGCTGACTCCCTGTTGTTGGTGGCAAATTGTAATGCCAATGAAAACAGATACTTTTCAAAAGCATGGGGTCATGTGTGTCTAACTGTCAGGGTTAGGTGAGGGGGTGTGAATTCGAGGACTTTCACCCTCACCCCGAGCCTCTCCCTCGAGGGAGAGGGAGTTTGCGGATGGAAACTGGACACGAAGTGAACGGATCAATTGAGAGGGGGGTACAGTCATGAGTGAACTGGTTGTGGTTGCATTTGGCGATCAGTACAGAGCGGAAGAGGTCCGACTCGAATTGTTGAAAATGGATCGCAAGCATCTTGTGGATATCGAAGATGCGGTCGTAGTCGTCCGGAACAAGAAAGGCAAGGTGAAGCTCCACCATGCTACACATCTGACCCTCAGCGGCGCAGTGGGTGGCGGTTTTATCGGATCGATATTGGGAGTAATCCTATTGAATCCGGTTTTCCTGGCGTTGGGCCTGATCGCCGGAACTGCAATAGGGGCAGTCTCCGGATCGATGGAGCATCTCGGTCTCGATGAAGATTTTATGAATGATCTGGCAAATCACTTGCAACCCGGCACTTCTGCTCTGTGCATTTTGGTGAAAGAGCAAGTCGATAAGGTTTTGGAAGACGTTCAGAAATACGAGGGAAAAATATTCAGGACAACCCTTGCGCCCGAAGATGAAGAAAAGCTGGAAAAGGCCATCGAAGAAGTGAAGGCCAAGGCAAAGAGCTGAACACCTACGAGTACTGCTCGGCGGAAGTAACTACCCGGTTTGAGAAGATCCCGGATGCTGGATGCCAGATGCCTGATAAAGAATCCGTTTCTCTGAACTGTGGCGGCAATATCGTTATCCGGCATCCGGTATCGTTTACAAGCAGGCAGGAACTTTCGCCGCTAGCTACTAGGCTTCCCTCCCCTGCAAGCTTCTATATCTGCGAATTAAAGCATTAGTGGAACTGTCGTGTTTCAGTTGCGGGGCTTGCTCGGCATCGAGTTCCGGCACGATCCGTTTGGCCAGCACCTTCCCCAATTCAACTCCCCACTGATCGAAAGAGTTGATATTCCAAATGGCCCCCTGGGTAAAAACTTTATGCTCGTAGAGCGCTATGAGCTGTCCGAGAACCTTCGGGGTGAGTTTCCGCGTCAAAATGGAGTTGGTGGGATGGTTGCCTTGCATAACGCGATGCGGCACCTGAAATTCCGGCCCGCCTTCAGCTTCCACCTCTTGACGGGTTTTACCGGAGGCGAGCGCCTCGGTTTGGGCGAAATAGTTGGACATCAATAAGTTGTGGTGATTTCCCAAGGGGTTGTTGGGCTCCACGAACCCTATGAAATCACAAGGAATGAGCTTTGTTCCCTGATGAATAAGCTGATAAAAAGCGTGTTGACCGTTCGTTCCGGGCTCCCCCCAGATGACCGGACCTGTTTGATAGTCGTCTATACGTTTCCCGTTTCGATCCACGGACTTGCCGTTGCTTTCCATATCCAACTGCTGCAGATAAGCCGGAAGACGCGATAGATATTCATTGTAAGGCAGCACCGCATGAGTCTGTGCACCATAGAAGTTGTTGTACCAGATTCCTATCAGACCCAACAGGACAGGAACATTCCGCTCGAACGGCGCCGTCAGGAAGTGTTCATCCATCGATCGAAAACCTGCCAGCATCTCGTCAAAACGGTCAGCACCGATGGCAATCATCAACGCCAATCCAATGGCGGCATCATAAGAATATCGGCCGCCCACCCAATCCCAGAATTCGAACATGTTGTCTTTATCGATGCCGAATTTTTCGACTTCCGATTCGTTCGTGGACACAGCAACAAAGTGCCTGGATACCGCCGCCTCATCACCCAAAGCATCCACCAGCCAACTGCGGGCGGAGCGCGCATTGGTCAGGGTCTCCAGGGTAGTAAAAGTTTTCGAACATATAATGAACAATGTTTCCTCAGGATCGCAGTCTTTTACAGCCTCCACAAGCGCAGTGGCATCGATGTTTGAAACAAACCGGCACTCTATTTCCTTGTGACTGAAGGATTTCAGGGCCTGATAAGCCATGGCCGGTCCCAGGTCAGAGCCGCCAATACCCACATTGATCACATTTCGTATTCTCTTGCCCGTGAAGCCTTTCCATTCGCCCGATCGAACCCGCGTCGAAAAGCTGCGCATCTTTTCAAGCACATGATGGACCTCGGGCACCACGTTCTTCCCATCGACTTCAATTCTCGCATTCTTCGGCGCGCGCAGGGCTACGTGCAAAACAGCACGTTTCTCTGTGATATTGATTTTCTTGCCGGCGAACATATCCTGAATCTGCTTTCGCAGGTTTACCGCATTGCCGAGCTTTACCAGTAGCTTCAACGTCTCGTCGTTGATCCTGTTTTTGGAATAGTCCAGGTAGAGACCACAAGCTTCCAAAGACATTTTTTCTCCACGCTGCGGATCTCCCGCAAAATAATCTCTAAGGTGAATGCTCTTCGTCTCCTCATAATGCTGCTGCAGTGCTGTCCATTCTGCCCTTTCGATGAGAGGAATCTGCTCAATCATGTTCAGCTCCTTTGCAAATGACAAAGTTGTTAGCAATTGATGTAACTGGCACCAGCTTCAAACTGCAGCCTGGCTGCGCAATTAAAATCGATCGATGCATCGACTGGCCCACCGATCTCTTCAAAACTTAAGTTGCGTGATCGTCAGAGGCAAAGATCCATCAACAAATTTATGTGGACTTCATCCGAAGAGTGTCTCAAGAGACACTCCTGCCCCACGATTTAATTCGAAACATAACCCTCTCACACGTTGCATTAATTGACTGGCTTCAACAAAATTCCTGCAATCATTATTTTTGTTCTCACCTAAATTTGGCGATTCCATCAGATGAGTAGCTACTCATGCAGGCACCATCTGTCATTTTTTTGCTTCATTCCGTAAAAGTGTCTCAAGATTATGTTTACTCCGTCACTCGTTTATCTGGTATTGATTCCTGTATATTCTGTATTAGATTGATTTTGTGAGTAAGTTTTTTATGGCACAGATTTTGTCTCTATTTGAAATTGAACTGAGTAATGAAAGACAACAAACTATGTTAAGGAGTAAAGGCAATGGCAAGACCAGAGGATATCTATCAGTGTCAAACAACAAATTGCGGATGCTTGTATGATCCCGAACGGGGTGACCGGAGAGGCAAGGTACCCAAGGGAACAGATTTCGACGAATTACCTGACGGATGGAAGTGCCCCGTATGTGGGGCGAGCAAAAAAATGTTTCGACCGGTCCGTGGGCCAGGATCAACAGCAGAAGATTAGATGCTCGAATCAACGATGGATGAACGTAAAAGGAAATACTTATGGCAAAAGAGCATATTGCAGCCGGAACCGAGGTCAAGGCGGGTATATATCGGTGTAACGCTTGCGCCAACAAACATGAGTGTAAGGATGAGGGGGAACAACTGCCCCGCTGTGAGGTTTGCGACAGCATCTCCTGGAGGACTTACCGGCTTTCGGGAGGGGCCGAGAAGAAAACAACGGATGCATGAGTGTGGGTATCAAAGCGTTCCTCGGACCCCTGGTGCATCAAAATTCACAACATTTACTATTTGTGCTTGACCTGTAGCTCTCAATGACGGCATAGATTAATAGTGGTTTACAGGCCCGTTCCCGATGCTTCGGATTCGGTTGTGCCTGCGTTGCGGCTTGCTAGTATCGGACACGCTCTAGGAGGGAGAGACAGTGAAGGCGAAAAAACAACATGCATCCAAAACATTTCTTATTCTCATCGTTTCCTTATTTACCTTGATCGGCACACTTACGAGTGTAACAGCAATTGCAGATGACGCCACGGAAGCGGCTCAGCTGGTTCAAAAAGCGCGCCTGACTTTGCAGAACTTTATGTCATCCCCCGACATGGAGGCCTTTCGGAACCTAATGAAGAGTGCCAGGGGAGTCTTTATTTCGCCTCAGGTCCTCAAAGGAGCCTTCCTGGTGGGGGCGTCCGGCGGCAGCGGTGTATTTCTGGCCTTCGATTCAAAAACCGGCCAATGGAGCGATCCTGCTTTTTACACTATGGGCGAATTAAGCTTTGGCCTCCAGGCCGGTGGGAAGGCGTCGGAAGTTGTCCTTTTGGCAATGACCGATCGGGGTGTCAAGGCCTTCCTGGCAAACAGTTTCAAACTCGGTGTAGATGCCGGTATTGCTGCAGGGCCTGTGGGTATAGGAGCTGAAGCTGCAACGGCCAATCTAAGTGCCGATATCGTCAGTTACGCTCGATCGAAAGGCTTGTTCGCCGGCATTTCCCTGGAGGGGGCCGTAATCGCGACCCGCAACGGTTGGAACCAGGCATACTATGGAAAGCCTACTACACCTACCGATATCCTTATCATACACAACGTTTCAAATCCCACGTCGGTCGATCTCATCAATGCGGTCCGGGAAGCATCGCTGGGGAAGCCAGCTACAAAATGAAAATAATCGCTCACCCAGACCCTCTCCCTCAAGGGAGAGGGAGTTTGCGGATGAGAACTAAAGTAGACCTTCACCATTCCTGCTTACCATATTCACGATCTCTTGATGCAATTGAGATTTTTTATCCGACAGATGATCGAGCATTGTAAAATGATTGGCTCCATCAACAACCAACATTTTGACGGGAACCCCTTGGCTCATCCATTCTTCCTTGAGACTTTCGCTCTGCCCATGGAACTCCTCGGGTTCCATCGCGCCCACGCTGACAATAAAAGGATTCTTGCTTCCCGGCGTTAGATGCAAGGGACTGTTGCGGCGCGCCATTGGCTCGTCCATACCGAGCGTTTTGTTCAAATACGAAAGTCGAATGGGTTCCAGGTCGAACAGACCGCTCAAAGCACACCCTCCCTTGATGAGATCCGGAGGCAGATCAGCGGCAATCCGGGTCCACTCGGTCGCAAGCAGCATGGCAGCAATATGACCGCCGGCAGAATGCCCACACACAAAAATCCGACTTTCACTGCAATTGTAATCGACAGCATGGCGATACAGGTAAACAATCGACTCTCGGCAAGATACAACAATTTCATCCATGGCCGCCTCAGGCGCCAACGGGTAATTCACCAGCGCCACCGCAATACCCTGTTCGATAAAACTTTCCGCAACGAAATGAAATATCTCCTTGCCCAGGCCCTGCCAATAGCCGCCATGGAAGAACACCAGCAACGGAGAACCGGAGTCGACAGCAGGCATAACGTCGATTGACCGGCGTTCGCCGGAACCGTAACACAGGTCGTGTTCCATACGAACTTGCTGTCTGAATGTTTCACTCCGTTGCTGCCAGGATTTCAAAATTTTAGAAAAATCCGGCACCGTCGCGCGAGCATTGTATTGTTTGTCGAGGCCCTCTTGATCGTAATGTTTGTAGACTGTCGCCATCATGAAACCGCTCCTTCGTGAGACCGGGCTTATTCCCTCCCAACGGGCGTCAATGATTCCAATGGCTTGCGGGCGGGGGTAACCCCATATGCCTGAAGCTAGCTTCTTCCCTCTACCATGCGTTATTAGTCCCTCTCCGCATCGCCGTGTCTCGCTTTCTCCGTGTCAGGCCGCGGGACCAAGTATATCCAATTATCAAACACTAAATCTACTTTGTCACATTGAAGAAAACCATCTGCTTAAAAGTTTCAGCTGCGTTTAGGACAGAGTCTAAACCGTCATTCCCGCTTGCTTTTGGCGGGAATCCAGCCCTGTGAAGTCCCTTGGATTCCCGCCTTAAGATTGCGGGAATGACCTGTGAGGCAAAAGTGATAAAGTAGGACTAACCTGACCTTAATAAATCGTCACACTCCCAGAAACCTGCGGCGCACCTCGGGATCGGCGTTAAGCTCCTGAGAGCTCCCGCTCCACACCACCCTGCCCTTCTCGATGATATAATGTCTATCCGCAATCTGCATCAACACCCCCACACTCTTATCGATGACCAAAATGGACAGTCCCGCATCCTTCAAGTTTTTGAGGCACCGCCATATTTCGGCTCGAACCAGAGGTGCCAGGCCCTCCGTTGCCTCATCCAGGATCAGCAGGCTGGGGTTGGTCATCAAGGCCCGGCCGATGGCGACCATCTGTTGTTCGCCGCCCGACAGTTGACAACCGAGATGATGCTTTGCTCCGCAAGAACGGGAAACAGCCCGAAAACTTTATCAGCGGTCCATGGATCGGTCCTGCCGCACCGATTGGCAGCTGTGGCAAGAAGATTTTCATGCACCGTCAGAGTGGGAAAAACCTGGCGATCCTCTGGAACCAATCCGAGTCCCAATTGTGCAATACGGTAAGCTGGAAAAGCGCTGACTTCCAAGTCATTGTATTTTACCGATCCGGATCGAGGCGGGGTCAGTCCCGTTATGGAACGAACGGTGGTGGTCTTTCCCATACCGTTGCGCCCAAGTAGAGCGACCATCTCTCCCTTCCCGACGGCAAGGCTCATGCCGAAGAGTATCTGGCTTCTGCCGTAGAAAGTTTCAATTTCAGCTATTTTCAACATCAGATCAGTATTGCCTCTTCATCGCCCAGATAAGCCCTGCGAACCTCCGGGTTGAAACGAATTTCAGCAACGCTCCCAGTGGCGATGACTCGACCGTAAACCAAAACCGTGACCCGGTCGGCGAGGGCAAAAACCGCGTCCATATCGTGCTCCACCAAAAGCAAACTGTGTTGGCCTTTCAGAGCGCGCAGGGTTGCAACCATCCGTTCGGACTCCTCTGCCCCCATCCCGGCCATGGGCTCATCCAGCAGTAGAAGCTTCGGCCGGGTCCCAAGGGCCATTGCAATCTCCAGCTGCCGCTGTTCGCCATGAGAAAGATTCCCGGCTATACTGCCGGCACGGTTTTCAAGGCCTACCCGCTCCAGAATATGCAAAGCCGATTGGCGAATGGTTGGATACATCGCAGCATTTCGCCAAAAATGGAAATTGTGCCCGTTATTGGCTTGCAGGGCCAGCGCCACATTGTCCAAGGCGGAGAATCCCTGAAAAATACTGGTGATCTGAAAAGACCTTGCTATGCCCATTTTTGACCGTTTGTGAATCGGCAGGTGCGTGATGTCTCTGCCCTGGTAGTTTATCGATCCGGAGTCGGGCATCAAATCGCCTGCCAATTGCGAGATCAGCGTGGTTTTGCCGGCACCGTTCGGACCTATGAGAGCGTGGATTTCCCCCGGCATGATGGAAAGATCGATTTGCGCACTGATCATCATCGCTCCATAGGACTTCACCAGTTGTCGGGCTTCCAGGATCGGCTCAGCCACCGTTCTTCGCCCCCGTAAGCAGACCGTAGATGCCGCGCCGGGCAAACAGCACCACCAGAATCAGCAGCGGTCCCAATAAAATCATCCAGTGCTCGGTGTAAGTTGAGAGGACCTCTTCGGCCAGCAACAATGAGAGAGCACCCAGCACCGGTCCAAACAAGCTTCCCATGCCTCCCAGGATGACCATGACCAGAATATCGCCGGAACGCGTCCAATGCATGAAAGAAGGACTGATATAGAGCGTCTGATTGGCAATAAGAGCGCCGGCCAGCCCGGCTATGGCAGCAGCAATGATAAAGCAGACCAGCTTGTAGCGAAATGTGGCAAACCCCAGCGAACGCATGCGACGCTCGTTCTCTCGAACCCCCTGGATCACCATACCGAAACGCGACTGCACCAGCCGCAAACTGACAAACAGGACGAGCAGCATAATGGCAAGCACCAGATAGTAGAAAGTCGTGTGCTGGTTGATATCCATCAGCCCCGCAAAAGTATTGCGGGAGATCATGGGCATACCGTCGCTCCCTCCATAGTCTTCGAGGCTGAAGAAAAAGTAATAGAGCATCTGCGCGAAGGCGAGGGTGATCATTATGAAATAGACACCGCTGGTTCGGAGGCTGATGGCGCCGATGACAGTCGCCAGCAGCATACTCACGAGTATAGCCGCCGGCCATGCCAGGAAGGCGCTTTCCACGCCATGCTGCGCGAGGATTCCCACCGTATATGCACCGAGTCCGAAAAAGGCGGCATGACCGAAGCTGACCATTCCTCCATAGCCGAGAATAATATCGAGGCTCAGTGCTACAATACCGTAAATCATGATGCGGGTAAAAAGGCGCGTATAGAACAAGTCGCTGAAAAGAGGAACAAGGATCAGGGATGCGAGGACGATGAGCAGAATAACTTGCCGCAAGCGGGGCAATCTAAGTTTAACCATGGGCCGGAAACAAACCTTGAGGACGCCAGTAGAGCACCGTCGCCATAAGAATATAAATGACCATTGACGCCAGAGCCGGAGGGAGCAGCACCCGGCCGAACGTGTCGGCGACTCCGACCAGCATCGAAGCAATTAAGGCTCCGCGGATCGAACCGATACCTCCGATTACGATCACCACAAATGTCAGGATGATAATGGATTCACCCATCCCGACTTCAACCGACAGGATCGGCCCGGCCATCATTCCGGCAAGCCCTGCCAGGGCGGCCCCCAATCCGAAGACGATCGTGTAAAGCAGTTTAATGTTGACGCCCAGGGCACCAACCATTTCCCGGTTGGTCGCCCCGGCCCGGATCAGCATGCCCAGACGAGTCCGGGCGATTATGAAGTAGAGCAACAGGGCCACGGCCAGACCGACTCCGATAATAACGAGTCTGAAGACCGGATAAGTGACGCCGGGCAGAATGGTGATATATCCCGAAAGCAGCCCGGGGACCGCCATAAAATAGGCTTGCGGTCCCCAGATGATGCGCACCAGTTCATTGAAAAACAAAATAAGCGCAAAGGTGGCAAGCACTTGATCCAGATGATCCCGTCTGTAGAGTTTGCGCAACGCCACGACTTCTACCAGCATGCCTATCATCGTGGTCAAAGGGATGGCGAGCAGCACCGCCAGCAGAAACGAACCGGTGTGCTGTTGGATGGTCGCAGCCAGGTAAGCACCCATCATATACAGCGACCCGTGTGCGAGATTGATCAGATTCATCACCCCGAACACCAGAGTCAGCCCGGCGGCCATCAAGAAGAGCATAACACCCAACTGCAGCCCATTCAGGCCCTGGATGAAAATTAGCAGGGGATCCACCCGAACTCCGCTACTTCATTTCGCATTGCGTGGCATAAGCATCCGCGTGGTCCTTAAACGCGATCCCAAGCAACTTATTGGTCAGGACGCCATCGTCATTTTTGACCACTTCACGAATGTAGAAGTCCTGAATTGGAAAGTGGTTGTTGTTGAATTTGAAATCGCCGCGCACCGATTTGAAGTCTGCTTTCTTGAATGCTTCGCGCAGCTTGTCCTGGTCGCTCAGGTCCCCATCCACGGCGCGAACAGCGCTGTCAATGAGCAGGGCAGCGTCGTATCCCTGTGCCGCGAACAAAGACGGAATGCGATTGTAGGTTGCCTTGAAATCTGCAACAAATTTTTCGTTGGCCGGATTCTTTAGATCCGGACTCCAGAAACTCGAATTCTTGAGGCCCAGTGCGGCATCGCCCATTGCCTGCAAAACCGACTGGTCCAAAGTGAAAGCCGTGGTGTACAGAGGGATTTCCTCTTTCAGCCCCGATTGGGCATACTGCTTGACAAAATTGATGCCCATGCCGCCCGGATAGAACACAAAAACGGCTTCCGGCTTGGCTGCGCGCAATTGTGCCAGTTCGGCGGCATAATCCGGCTGGTTGATTTTGGTATACACCTCGCCCACAATTTCGCCCTTGAAATAACGCTTCACCCCGGCCAAACCATCCTTGCCGGCCTGATAGTTGGGCGCCATCAGGTACAGAGTTTTCACTCCCTGGTCCTGAAGGTATTTACCCATGGCTTCATGGGTTTGATCGTTTTGCCAGGAAACCGCGAAAAAGTTGGGGAGACATCCTTTACCGGCCAGTGGAGACGGGCCGGCGTTGCCGCTGATGAGGAAAATACCGGCATCGGTGATGGGTTTAGCCACTGCCATCATAACGTTGGAGAAGACGATTCCGGTGACAATATCAACTTTGTCTTTTTCGATCATTCGGCTGGCTACCTGGACGCCCACATCGGGCTTGAGTTGATCGTCTCCCACCACCAGCTCGACCGGCAGATCGCCCAATTTGTCACCGCAGTGTTTGATGCCCAGCTTGAACCCGTCGAGAATGTCCGTACCAAGACTCGCAGCGGGTCCCGACATGGTGGCCATATACCCGACTTTGAGTTGTTCGGCACCGTAAGCGGAACTCCCCCATACCAAAAACAAACCAGCGACCAACATAATTAACCGTTTGCTCATGCCTCAGCCCTCCAGAAGTTAAATTTTAGTTGACTCAAAAAACCGACCGATCCGAACTCGACCAAAGTTTTATATCTTTCCTGTCTTCTGCCTTCTGCCCTCTGTCTTCTGCCTTCTGCCCTCTGCCTTCTGCCCCCCGCTACCTCAACCCCATGATAAAATTCCCGACCGCTCCGACCCCCTCCTGTTCCATCACCCGAATGGTCTGTGTGCCGATCACGGCAATGTCCGCTTTGCCTCGCAGATAGTCGATATCGGCCTTTTCTTTGACTCCAAAACCGAGCGCCAGCGGCAGATCGGTGGCCTGCCGGCAGCGGGCCACGTAGCCTTGCAATTGATCGGAAAAACTCGTATCGGCGCCCGTCACCCCTTTCCTGGCCACACAATAGACGAAACCCTTGGCAAAGGATGCCAGATAGTTCATACGCTCATTCGAAGTAGTGGGAGAAAAAATGAAAATGGGTGCAAGACCTTGTCCCTTCATGGAGTGAAGATACTCCTCTCCTTCTTCCGGCGGAAGATCGGGCACGATCGCGCCTCGCAATCCCCTCTCAGCCATATCCGAAGCAAATCGGTTTACTCCATACTTATAGAGAATGTTGTAGTAGGTCATGAAGAGGAACGGGATATCGAAGTCACGGGCCACTTTTTCGCCGAAATTAAAACACTTTTGCACCGTTGCTCCAGCCGCCAGAGCCTTCTGGTTGGCGTGCAGGATCACGGGTCCGTCGGCGATGGGTTCGGAGAAGGGGATCTGCAGCTCCATGAGATCTACGCCCGCCCCCACCATCGCTTCGACCATTCCGTAAGAATCCTCAAATGAAGGGTACCCCAACACAATGTGGGTCATGAGGAGAATCTCTTGTTCTTTCAGTCGGTTGCGCAAGTATGACTCAAGCACGGTATTTCTCCGCTTTCTGTTTGATAAATTCTTGCCACTTGGGATCTCCGAACGCGTCGGCAACGGTAAAAATGTCCTTGTCCCCTCTTCCGGATTGATTGATGATGAGGACGTCGTCCTTGGACAGTTGCGGCGCCTCCTTAAATGCCTGGACAAAGGCATGAGCGGACTCCAGCGCCGGTATCAACCCTTCCTTGCGAATGGTGAGTGCAAGTGCATCGACGACTTCCCGGTCCGTTGCCGCTTCAAACCGCACGCGACCATTTTCCTTGAGGTTCGACAGGATGGGGGAAACGCCGACATAATCCAAGCCTGCGGCGACGCTGTGGGTCTCGCGCATCTGTCCGTCGGCATCCTGCAGGAAATAGGTTTTATACCCTTGGGCCACTCCCATACTTGCGTCTTGGGAACATAGCCTGGATGCGTGGTGGCCGGAATTGAGGCCTTTGCCCCCGGCTTCAACGCCGACCAGTTCCACCGGATCGTCCATAAATCCGCTGAAAATCCCCATGGCATTCGATCCGCCTCCCACGCACGCGTAGATGCGGGTAGGAAGCTTCCCTTCGCGTTCCAGTATCTGGCCGCGGGCCTCTTTGCCGATGATGGACTGAAAGTATGAAACCATTTCCGGAAAAGGATGCGGCCCACAGGCGGTGCCCAGCACGTAGTGAGTGGAATCCATGTTGGACACCCAGTCTCGGAAGGCTTCGTTGATGGCATCCTTCAGTATTCTGGTTCCCTCCCGCACGGGGACCACCTCCGCCCCCAGCCTTTCCATCCAGAAAACGTTGGGGCGCTGCCGCTCAACATCCACCTCACCCATGTAGATGGTGCAGTCGAATCCGAACTTGGCGGCCATGGTCGCAGTGGCTACGCCATGCTGGCCGGCGCCGGTTTCCGCAATAACGCGCGTCTTCCCCATGCGTTTGACCAAAAGCCCCTGCCCCATCACATTGTTGGCTTTGTGCGCCCCGGTATGGTTCAGGTCCTCTCGCTTGATGTAGATGCGCGCCCCACCAAAGTATTCGGTGAGATTTTCGGTAAAAGTGAGCGGAGTCGGCCTGCAGGAATAGGTCGACATCACTTCAGCATACTGCTGCCAGAAAGCGGGATCGCTTTTGGCCTCGTTGAAGGTTTCGACCAGTTCGTCAAAAGTGGCTACCAGGATCTCGGGAAGGTAAGCCCCTCCGAACCCGGCGTAATAGCCTCGATCAATCATCTGCAATTCCTCTGATGGTTTGAGAGAAAACAAATTGGTCCGTTCGACAGTACAGTTCTGAAAAAACAGCGTTCTCCGCTTGACTAAAATGGAGAAAACGCTTCACCAGCAAAATGGGGGTGGTGGATGTAACGGCAAGGTGCTTCACCTTTTCCCCATTCAGATAGCCAATCCTAAAGTTCTGCTTGCCGCCGGTCGGCCGCATGTAATAGCTTTCGTTAACCACCCGGGAAAGAGACTGACCGGAAAGATCCACCGCATCGATTCCGGAAAAGATTTCCGGGTGCAGGTAGATGTCTTCCAACAAAACCGGGGTTTCACCGACACAACTGAGTCGTGAAAGGAAATAGGCTTTGCCGCCGGAAAAAGGGTTTTCCGGATCGTGGCTGATCTTTTTCAGTTCTGTTTTCAGCAGAATATGGGTATCCACGGATATTCCCCGTTTGTGAAACGAGGAAATGGTGCCGGCCAGAGAAAAAAGATCCACCTCATCCTCATCGACTCGAACGAAAGTCCCCGCCCCTCTTTTTCTTATCAAAACGCGCTTTCGAACCAGAAGATCGGTTGCCTGCCGCACGGTCGGCCGGCCTATCCCGTAGGTCTGGGCAAGTTTGTGTTCGGAGGGAATTCTGCAGCCGAGCGGGTATTCTCCCGCGCGAATTTTGCCGAGCAGTACATCGGCCAATTGGTGATAGAGGGGAACCGGCGAATTCGGATTGAGCATGTTTTTTTATTTCTCCACTGGAAGTTCGTGGAGCTTACCATGCATCACGATTTGTAAAGTTGTCAAGACCAATTTTGATGCAAAGGTGTTTTTTTCTGGACATGGGTGATTAAAGCCCCCTTTTGAAAAGGGGGGGAAATACCCCATGCTAACTCATCAGCATTGCCCCCTCTCCCGAAAGGCTGACAGCTAGACACACATGACCCCGTGCTTTTGAAAAGTATCTGTTTTCATTGGCATTACAATTTGCCACCAACAACAGGGAGTCTGCGATTTGGTCCCCCCCCTTTTGCAAAGGGGGGTTAGGGGGGATTTTTCAACCTACTGATTCTTATTTAAGATCCCCCTTTGCGAAAGGGGGACTTTCAATACCCACGGGGTCATGTGTGTCCAACTAACAGTTCGTAAAGGGGGGAACTTTTAGTAACCATCCTATGCGCCTTTGCTGCCGCCCAAATGGACCTCGATCCCTCGCCTGTCCAACTCCCGCCGCAAGAGTTCGATGAAGGGAATGGTCAGCAGGGTAAAGAAAATGCTGATATAGACAAACATTTCCAGGATGAGCGTCCTGGTGTCGGAGGTTCCGGCAATATTCAAAAAGCTTGCCTGGAAAACATCCAGCAGCCCGCGCATGGAGGGTTTTGAGAATAGGTCGTAAAGCCCTGCTCCCACCACCCCCTCGAACATGTTGGTCACATTTGAGAGAGACATCAAGAAAGCATAGCCCATCCCTGCATAGGCCAGGTTCACGGTCTCGCCGGCAATGGTGAGAGGAATCATGAAGGCCGGGATGGTGGCAAAGCCGAGCGTGACCTGCACAATCAGCCGGAACCATTCGTAGCGGTTCCAGCTGGGCAATGGATTGAGCCAATGGGGCATGCGAAAATAGATGAACTTCCACCAGGGATGGTTCGGGTTGAGATAGAGATAAAAACTCAAGGGAAAGGTGATCACGCCCAGCGCAACCATGGCATACAAATAGTGGTACCAGTGAATGGAGGGGATTCTTTTGACGACCCACGAGTAAACAAGAACCGATACCAAAAAGGTAATGCCGCCTGCCGAGAGGATTATGCCAAAGGCTCCAGCTGTAAAACTGCGGACGTCAATCAGGTAGCTGCGCTCGATGAAGCCGATGGATGGGCTGAACTTCCAGAAAAATATGAAGAGCATCATGAGCCACATGGGTCGATTGTTCCGCCGGAATTCGCGAAATGCTGTAGGCGCGGTGCGCAGCCAATGAAGGGCCTTCCCGACCCAGCCTCGAAAGTCCTGGAAGGAGCCTCTTTTCTTTTTCTGCTTTTCTACGCGAATTTCATCTATAAATACAATACCCACAATTGCAGTAAGCAACGGCGGTAAACCGGTCAGGAGAAAGACCAGCCAGGGGTGGTCTATCCCCTCTTGGATTCTTGTTTCAAACCAGCCGCCGAGATAGACGGAGCCGGCATTGGCAATGGCCAGAATCATCCATTGGAAGTTGACGAAAGCGCCCACCTTCCCTTCCCTGCGGCCGTATGTCACCATCAGTGCGTCGCAAACCACATCGACAAAAGCATAAGTCGCGAAGGCGAGGTTGAACGTCAGCAGGTAAACCGATGGTACCTTGAGCCCAATGAAAGAGAGCAATGCATTGATCACCCAGAAGACGCAGGCAAGAATCGCCATCAGCACATACCAGGACTTCCGGTGATAGCCGAAAAGAGGCACCTTATCGGAAATGTATCCCCAAACCGGCTTGATGAACCATCCGATTTGCCGGAGAGAATCGAAAAGCTGCCCGCCGGCGCCTCCCATTCCCAGAGTGAATTTGATGAAATAAAGAATGGGGATTTCGGTGAGGCTGGTGGTCCCTTCCACAAA
This sequence comes from uncultured delta proteobacterium, assembly GCA_963781715.1. Classification (GTDB taxonomy): domain Bacteria; phylum Desulfobacterota; class Syntrophobacteria; order Syntrophobacterales; family Syntrophobacteraceae; genus Desulfoferrobacter. The sequence goes on along the minus strand of CAWAGW010000008.1, from coordinate 68,681 downwards.
ATACGGCGCCCCCAAAACCCACCGGAAACGGGAAAGGTTGATCCTTTCCTCCGGGCTGGTTTCGGATTCCAGGCTGCTGTTTTCCTCAGAAGTCTTCATAAGCTCTAAGTCGGCTCGAGCATCGCGATCAATGAATGACGGAGATCATCCGCTCCAGTTCTTCTCTTCCAAAAACGTATTTCTGCTGACAAAATTCACAGGTGATTTCGGTGGTCTTTTCGCTCGCAGCAAGTTCGCCGATCTCATCCCGACCCAAAGCAAGCAGAGCCCGCTCGACTCTTTGTTTGCTGCATTTGCAGCGAAAAGCGAGCTCCCTTTCCTCGAGAATCCGAATGGAAATGCCTGGAAAAATGCGCTGCAGTAATTCTTCCGGGCTGATGCCCTCATGAATGAGATCCGATACCGACGACATCTTTTCAATGTTGGCAATGAGGTGTTCGGCGGCATCATCTATTCAAATCTCTTTTTCAATTCACGCAAATTTCCACAATCCTGCATACATTAATAACTGAGGTCTGCATTTTCTCGTCGCTCTGTAATTTTTTCACCACGAAGGACACGAAGAGCACAAAGAAGGATAGTAACTTCTCAATAAGTGTAAGCATATGAAGCTGCATCGCCCGCAGGTCATTCCCGCATGCTTCTGGCGGGAATCCAGAAAAACTGTGAACAGAAATGAAGCCTTTCATCCTTAACGGGTATAACCACGAAGGACACGAATGGCACGAAGGAAATGATAGTAAAACTTCAATCATGCCAATAGGTCGCAAAGATAATCTTCGCAAGAAAACAAGAAACTCTTGCTCACCAGCACAACTGGCATCTTCTCCGTATCCCCCCTTCTCCCCATCCCCGTCTCACCGTGTCTCCTCCTCTTCGCGTTTTCGCGTCACCCTGACTTTCTCCAGATCTTGTCTTATAAAGGGCCTACAGACAGCGCCAAATTACGTCGCAACCAAAATTCCTGCTTGACGAACCCCGCCGTTTGCCGTAGGTAATCTTATTATCTAATAAATTTAGCCATTTCTTCACCTCAAGAAGTATAAGGTCATTCAGGATGAAGCCAAACCCTTTCGGGACATGCGATCAGCAGAAGCCAAAGCTGCTGGATCAGCTCAGGCAGGCCATTCGGACCAGGCATTCCTACCTCACCCATTTCGCCACTGCCAGGCGGGTATCTGCGTCAACGCAGAACCAGGCACTTTGCGCAATTTTGTTTTTGTATAAGCAAGTCCTCAATAAAGATCCGGGCCGGATTGAAGATCGGGTCAGAGCCAAAAAGCCGAAAAAATTGCCGGTGGTTCTGACCAAGGGTGAAGTGGCTGCGGTCCTTGAACAGCATCAAAAAGATCTTTCTGAAGGATACGGGCGGGTTTACCTGCCATTCCCCTTAGAACAGAAGTACCCAAATGCGGCGTCCGAATGGGGATGGCAATATGTATTTCCCGCCGGCAGCCTTTCGTTGGATCCGCGAAGTGGTGCCAGGAGGAGGCATCATCTCACTCCTTTGGTGCTCCAAAGAGCAGTCAAAGCGGCCGCGCGTAAAGCCCGGCTCACGAAACAGGTGAACTGCCACGCCTTTCGTTCGTTTGCAACCTATTTGCTGGAAAGCGGTTATGATATCCGCACTGTGCAGGAGCTCCTGGGGCAAAGTGATGTGAACATCACCATGATCTGCACGCATGTTTTGAACCGCGGGGGCCGAGGCGTGCACAGCCCGGCGGATCTTTTGTAGGTGATAGATTTAGATATCACTATTTGAAGTCTAAATTGATACTTGATTATGTCAAAATACAGTATAATTACTTGTTTTAGCTACTATTTTTCAGATTTGAATCAAGTGGCCAATCTGATTTAGGCTTCTGAGTGTGATGCATTTATCCGTTTTTTTAGGATGTCTAATTTAAACGTTAGCGCGTGTGAGAGAGTCGGGATTCATAGCTGGCAGCGAAATGAATGCACGACTATAGTGAAGCGTATGGGTGAGGTCGCCAAGAGGAACGAGTAGACTGTGAGATTTGAAATCCTTGATCAAATCGAAGGGATCGAAGTGATCGCTGTCGGAACCAGCATCCGTGATTTGGGGTATCTTGAAAAGACCTATGGAGGGGGGCGGTGGAGAAAGCTGAAGGGCAAAGCCCACGTCAGGCTGCCGAATGGAAACATCAGGTTAGTTGAGTTACACTGGTACGAAGCTCATGGGATTGGTCGCAAAGACATTAAAATTAAACGATATTTGGAATGATACAATGAGTGAGGACAAGAAACATTTTGCCATTTGTGTCGACAATTCTGATTATGAAGCGTCTCTGATCTTGAGAAAGATCTATGAGATCATCCCAGATGAACTGGGTGCTAAAGACGACCTGTTAAGAATCGTCGATGAGAGTGGAGAAGATTACCTCTACCATAAGAGCCATTTCGTACTGGTCGAGTTTCCTGTGGAAGTGGAGCACGCATTGCTCGCCGCACAAAGTCTGACGTCTTAACTCCAGGAAAGCCCTAACGAATAAGGATAGATCGTGAGAGCGAAGCGATCCACGATCTTATCCCGTCGTTGGACGAGCCCGTCGGGTACTGGTCGGTCTCATTATATATGCAAATATCTTTTTGGGGAACGAGAGGCAGTTTCAGCCCGGATTGGCCGAATATTTTTTTAGGGCGAGCGAGAGCGTCTAGCTTACCGAGAAGCTAACAAGGGAGATATCTATGTCATAGAGATGGGCAATTCCTCCTTTGATCGAGTCAATGCCGGGTTTTAGCCGTTTTGGGCTGCTATCCCGCTGGTGAAGCCGGACGCGCGACAGCCAGGATTTGCATAGGCGCGTGACAGATGGGACACACAAAGGTCGGCCGGGACCGTGGTGTACAGGCTTGTATCAAAACCTGCAAAACCAACTGAATCAAGGACAAGAGCCTTTTGGCATTGCCGTGCAGAAAGCCATAGTCTCTAGCCCGACGAAACCCTTTGGGTAGAACATGCTGCAGGACGAGCCATAAGAAGTCTTCGGCTCTGAGGGTCCGGTAAAGAGTTTTGCCGGTGCGGCTTTCGATGTACCTAAAAGTTATAGTGCCATCTTGATTGGAGACGATATTGCTTTCAGCGATGACGCCCCGGTATAGGTACCGGGACAAGTATTTTAGAGCGGACACCCATTTCCGGGGCGTTGAGCCGGGGACACTGAGCCCGGCTTTGCTCAATGCCTCCAGAAATCGAGCACGAAACACTTTGGCCAGTGCGAATTCATTGAATAGATACTTACTCTTCTTCTTTTTCCATTGTTTCCTGGCTTTATCCACGCCGCCTCCCGGGACCACGACATGGACATGGGGGTGATAATCGAGACGTCGGTTATGAGTATGGAGGACCGCGGTCATACCGATGTCGGCGCCAAGATTTTTGGGATTTAAGCCAAAGTCTTTCAGTGTGCTGGAAGCGCAGGCAAAAAGGAGATTATAAACGAGGGTCTGGTTGTCCCATGCCAGGAATCTAAGCTCATAGGGAAGCGTAAAGGTTGCCATGAAGTAGTCGACGGGCAGGAGCTTTTTTTGCTGGCGATCCAGCCAAAGGGAGGTTTCATGATTCTGACATTGGGGACAGCTGCGATGCCCGCAGGAAAGTGGTCGCACCATCGCATGAGCGCAGTCGGTGCATTGCACGAGCAATTGACCAGATTCCGGTGTCCGGCATCGACTGATGGCCGCGATGGCGCGCAGATGACCGGGTAGAAGCCGTGAGCCGTATTTGGCCTGAAAGGCATCGTGATATTGATCAAGGATAGAGGCGAGTTGCATGATCAGATCCTCCTTAAATCGACATGGAGGGTATTGATCAGACCGTTAATGGTGGCAAATGCATTCTGTTCGGCAATGTCTGTCAAATGAGCGTAGCGTGCTGTGGTGGTGGGGTTGCTGTGGCCGAGGAGTGCCTGGATATGACGAAGGCTCAAACCCTTTTCAAGCAGATGGGTTGCAAAGGCGTGGCGAAGCGAGTGAATCGAGACTTTTTTTTAATGCCGCACTGCTCCACCACGGCTTTCATCGCAGCTTGGGTACCGCCGCGATCCATGTGGGTGGTGGCACTGCGAATATCCTCGGGTGAACCCGCGGCACTGGGGAATAACCAGCAGGGATTGTGATGTTTCAACCACAAAGCGCGCAATGCTTGTGGTAGGTGAGATCGGGCAACGGGACGAAACGATCCTTGTGCCCCTTGCCGCGGCGGATATGAACCAGTTTACGCTTACCATCGATATCGCCCACCTGCAGGGACAGGGTTTCTGCAAGGCGCAAGCCCATGGAATAGGTTGCCAAGAGGAAAACCCGGTAGCGCAGTTTGCGTGTGGCACCGATCAATTGTTCAATTTCGGTGACGGTGAGAATATCCGGCAGTGAATGGACTTTGGGAGCTTTGACGATATTTACCCACTGCCAGTCTTGTTTAAGGACATGTTTCCAGAAAAACTGCAGACCATTACGGTCAATTTTGACGGTACTCCAGGAATGGGACTTCACCAGGTCGGAAAAATACTGTTCCCGTTGTTCCAGAGTCAACTCATTGGGGCAACAATCAAACCATTCAGTGATCCGACGCACAGCGCGCCCGTAAGCATCAATGGTTTTTTGACTTTTCCCCTGGAGCTTGAGCAAACGCAGATGACGTTGATAAAGTTCATTAAATCGATTCGTTTCAGCTTGGTTCATGGTATACCTCCCTTTGTATTGATGGTGCCCGGAATTGGGTCACGCTGGGAGTTATACAATGATTTATAATGAGTTGAGACTTTTTCCCGCCGCATAGCGGCTTCGTCCAACAATGGGCTCAAGCGGAACCGAACCACGCCTGGCTCATTGCATCGCTTTCTCTGTGGCTCATTGGCGACGTGGTTCGGTCCACTTAGCCCATCGTTCGCCTGACTGGAAGGAGAAAAAGAGGTCACTATGCCCAAAAAGAAAGAAGGAACTCAATTCCTTCGCCACTTCGCAGAAGTTGGGGTCAGCCCTTGACATGAGACATTCGGAAGTTGAAAACGGGTCAAATCTGCCTTTGGCTCTTCTGTTGTCGGATGGCGGCCTTGCAAATTTTGGGACAGCCCTTAAAACAAGACATTTCTTCTAAGCCGCGCATCGAGAGGGACGCTCCAACCTCGGACTTCGCCAGCTGTTTCCGCGCCCATCGAGGCACACATTAGGCAATTTTAGAAACCCTATACACTTGCAATCAGTTATTTGGAATAGAAAGGAATAAGTTATGGCAGTCGGTTGGTCCCGCGATGAGGCTGTGCAGGAACAAATAGATGCCACAGTGGAATCCGCTGTCCAGTTGGCCAAGAGCAGACTACCGGATGGCGAAAGTTTAACTCATTGTGAGACATGCGGGGCTGAAATTCCTGAAGCGCGTCGCAGAGCAATGCCCGGAGTTCGATCCTGTGTCAGATGTCAATCAGAACGCGAAAAAAGGCTGAAGGCAGGTGGACTCTACAATCGAAGAGGCAGCAAAGATAGTCAACTAAAGTAAATGCTAGGTCGTCAGGATTCAATTTGCTCTGCTCGGGCAACAGAGCTGGATGAAACCTTACCATTGAAGATAATTCATACAATGAGAGTAGCCCAATGAAAAAGGTCAGGCGAAAGTCAAAAGAAGTGACTGAGTTTGAGAGACCGCCGTTGTAGCTATGAAGGAAACCGTTCGTCACGCCATATCAAATCCTGGGGGAAACATGCATCGATGGCTTGTGCTTTTAATGGCATTGAGTATGGGCCAGGTTTTCCAACCCCGGCCCGCTCTTTGTTCTGAGACGGAGGGCCCCGTTCGGCAGCATTTCCCGGAGGAGACTCCGTTCATTCTGAAGAGCGCGGCCGAGGCGGTCGAGAATCAACTTAATGCCCTCGACCGGGACCTGGCCGAGGCCGCCCGCCGGCTTGCCACTCTCGACCTGAAGCAGAATGCTGCGCGGACTGTCATCCGGCAAGTCCAGGTGCGGCATGCGGACAACGTAATCGATGCCTGCACGATCAGCCCCCAGGGAGTGATGTTGCTGGTAGAACCGCCGCGTTACCGTTCCTTCGAGGGTAAGGATATCAGCGGCCAGGAACAGATCAAGACCTTACTGCGCACCCGGCAACCAGTGATGAGCCGAGTCTTTCGAACGGTGGAGGGAGTGGAGGCGGTGGATTTAGAATATCCCGTGATCGGCCCGGACGGCAAATACCGCGGTTCGGTGAGCGCAATCTTCCAGCCGTGGGAGTTGATCGGGAAGTGGGTGCGCGACATGGTTGCGGGCATGCCGGTGGAAATCTGGGCCATGCAGCCCGACGGGAGCATCATCTATGACGCCAACCCCGACGAGGCGGGCCGGATGCTCTTCACGGACCCGAACTACCAGCCCTTTCCCGAACTCTTACAGCTGGGCCGGCAGATCGCAGCTGAACCGGAAGGACACGGGTCTTATTCCTATTTCAAGGCCGGGACCAGCCAGGTGATCCGCAAAAACGCCTGGTGGATCAGCATCACACTGCATGGTATGGCATGGCGTTTGGTGAGCATCCATCCGGCGGACAGCCCCTCCGGGGCTGGCCTTTGAGATGCTTGAGCCGGGTGACGGGAAACTGTCACACACAATTCACAGCCCGGCACAGCCGCAGTCAAAAGCTCAAAGGTCAAAGCTGAAAGCAATTTTTTGGTTAGCAAAAACAAACGCTTATGAAAGAATATTCGCACAAAAAAACAAGCAACTTGGTGTTGGTGTCATAGAGGGTAAAGGGGCCGCAAGGCCGCTGACCCAACCGGTCGATTGGTGAAAGTAAGGTATATGGAGGATTAAGCATGTGTGCAATCAGAATAATACCGGCCGCATCAGTCTATATCTTCTTTGTCACTTCAAATCCTGCATGGGCCGTAGTCACAACGGAATCAGCAGAGGGTGCGTCTTACCTCTTCATTTTTATCGCCTTTATAGGGGGTATTATCGCATTGCTGGGGATCATCCTTGCGTTCCGCGGTGTGACTTCACCAGCAGAAGTATCCATAGAGATTCCCGGCGGAGGTACATTCAAATTCAGCAAAGTTGGCCAGGGTGTCGTGTTGACGATCATCGGGGGTATTATCCTCGTTTTCGCTTTGTATCTCTACCCGACCACTACCACAAAGACAGTCACTGAAACGACAACCGTCGAGGGTGGAGATGATACCCGCACAATCCATGAGTACATGGCACGCTGAAAACGCCTGATCACGTGCTCCACTCGGCCGCTCACCGCGTGTGGTTTGCGTCGGGTGAACTTGAGCGTTACATAAGTAAAGGGAGAGGGACGCTCTTTTAAAATTCAAAATGAGGTGGAAAAGCGTCACGCTCTTAAGGTTTTAAGTTCCTGAGTACAAGGGGAAAAGGATAATGGCAAAGGTCTCCCAATGTCGTTGCTTAATGGAGCTGTTTAGATCCTTAAGGGATGTGCCGCGGGTTACACGCAAATGATCCTTAAGCTCTACAGGAGGAAATCATGACTCAAAATACACCACCCAAATGGATGAAAAAACTGCAGCAACACAACCCCGAGTTTGCCGAAATGCTCAAGAGCATGAGTGAGAGAATCTTGAAAGACGGGGCCATACCGGCCAAATATAAGATCCTAATGACAATGATCGTCGATGCCGTCATGGCCCATCCACAAGGTTGTGCTGCTATTGCCAACCGCGCGCGTTCAGCGGGAGCTTCCGAGGCTGAGATCAATGAAGCGATCGAGGTAGCTTATTTGTTTGGTGGGACACCGGCTCTTGTTACAGCGGTCAATGCCCTCAGCCTTGAAGAAAAGTGAGACGGGGCAAATGCTTTAGGTGATCAGTAAGGGGGACAGCCATTAAAAGGCCCCGGGGCTGGCCTTTGATTGTAGCTGGATGGAAAAGGGGACGCTGTGGAAAAGGGGACGCTGGTTCTAAAACAACTTGCTTTTGTCTCTGTGGGGTTTAGTGTGGATTTGTGCCTAGGAAACCAACGATGCTATGAAAACAAAATTCAGTTAGATTATTGCATGCCAACGGTTTACAAGGTTTAAGATGCCATACTTAATCACCATTTTCGGGCTGCTTCACAATGTGGCTTCATCTGTCCGGGGGGTAAGCCATGCGCGTAACATACCGAATGGAAAAGGAATGTATGGAATTCTTCCTGAGTTGCAAGTCACTATGGTGCCTATGTCAATCAGCCTCCTATTTGATAAAGTATTGCATCCAACCGAATATTATGAAGATCATGCATTACTTTATCAAAAGCAAGAATTTTGAACACTTACGTCATGAAGTGGGTGGCTCTCCCAGTAGGGAAGGTGAAATCCAACTGAATATTGGGACCATAGCAACGATGGATGCGCGGGGTACTCTACGCCATGTCATGGGTAGGGGAATCGAGCGGACAAAGATATTTCGCAACCGGGTAGACCGGGAAGATTTTCTCACCCTCCCTCCCTGGCACCAATCGATACGTGTTGACCCTCTATCGCTGCATGCGTAGTTTAGAGGAAAAAGCGAGGTCAAATATGCAAGCCTATAGAGTGGAAACGAGGGTCTCGATCGATGGATCTCTCACCAAAACGGCCTGCCCTTTCGGGCTGGGGACAAAGTCGAGGTAAAATTATCCGCGGCCAGAAGCATGGAGGGAGCAAGGGTGCTTGCTATCCTCTGCGTGGAAAACCCATTCGATACACTGACCCATTTGGCGGTGTTGCCGAAGAGGATTGGGAAGCTCTGAGATGATCAAATCATGGTAGCGACTGCAAGGCTGTACGACTCTCCGCTCATCACTTCCGACAGTAAGATTCTGAGGTATTCTTATGTGAGCACTGTGGCATAGGGAAGAGGTTCAGTTTCTATAAAGATTATAATGACCTAAAAGTTGGCTGGGACGGTGAACCCGCAAAGGGGTTGGTGAAGAAGACGAAGCCGTGCCATCAAACGAGCTGGTAGCCGGCAGCAAGTTCGATGTAATCCGCGATCTGATGCTTTTGCCATTTTTCGTCACAGCACAGTTCCCGGGCCATGATTCGCGCGACTTCGGATGCCGTTTCCTGACTCGCTTTGGCGTTCAACAGCAAAGCTCGCGTCCGCCGTGCCAAAACATCTTCAACGGAACACGCCATTTCGTGGCGGACCGCCCAAACCACCTCAGCGCCTGTATACGGCAACTGATCGTGGAGCTTCGCTCCCAGGCTCGAATCTTGTTCGATCAACCTTCTCACCGACAAAGCATCGGACCCGTAGAAGTAGAAAGGATCGGATGGATCGATGCTTTCCAACCAGCCGTGAATGCGGAGATCGCGGGTCTTGCTCTCCATGGTATCGAGTCCGCCGACCAATGCCGCCTGGTTGATGGTGTCCTCGGCCATTTTGCGGTAAGTCGTCCATTTACCGCCTGCTATGGTCACCAAGCCGGATTCGGAAACAATCACATGATGATCACGGGAAATGCCGGCCGTGTCTTTGCGGTGACTGAGGCTGACCAGCGGCCGGATGCCGGCGAAGACGCTCAGAACATCGGCGCGGCTCGGATCTTTACTTAAATATTTGGCGGCATGGTGCAGGATAAATTCAATTTCTTCTTGCAGGGGTCGCGGTTCCAGAGTGGGCTGCTCGACCGGTGTATCCGTAGTTCCAACCACCACTTTGCGATGCCAGGGAACCGCAAACAATACCCGACCGTCTTCGGTCTGGGGGACCATGATGGCGGAATCTCCCGGCAAAAACTCTCGATCCAACACCAAGTGCACGCCCTGACTGAGCGACATGATTCCCTCGGCTTGAGGATCGTCCATGTGCAGAACCGAATCGGTGAAGATTCCCGTTGCATTAATCACCACATGGCTGTGGATTTCGTACTCTTTTTTACTTTCCAGATCTTTCGCGGTCACCCCGCAGACCATCTGATTAGCCTTCATAAGCGCTAAGACCGGCATGTAGTTGATGACCGTTCCACCCAAATCGGCAACGGTTTGTGCCAGATTGACAGCCAACCTGGAATCATCGAACTGACCGTCGTAGTAGATGACACCTCCATGCAGATCTTTTGGTTCCAAGGTGGGAATAAGCGCCATCGTCTCCTCTCTCGACAGGAGTTTGGACGGGCCGAACCCCAGTCTGCCCGCCAACAGGTCATAGACCTTGAGACCCGCCCCATAGAAGGGGCCGCTCCACCAGGCATAATTGGGAACAATGAATGCCTGATTCTGCACCAGATGAGGCGCATTTTGGAGCATTAGACCACGCTCATTCAGCGCTTCAAGAACCAGAGCAATATTCCCCTGCTGCAGATAACGCACGCCCCCATGGACCAGCTTGGTGCTGCGACTGGAAGTTGCCTTGGCAAAATCGTGCTGTTCGAGCAGCAATGTTTTGTATCCGCGAGACGCAGACTCAACGGCCGCCCCCAGCCCACTTGCTCCGCCGCCCACCACTACAACATCCCAAAATCCTTGCATGCCTTCCAAAGCTTCAAACATTTTATTCCGGTTCACCTTGCTCTCCCTCAATGTCAACAGCCGGATTCAGTGAGGTTTGATCCAGCCCTTCGACCTCTCTACCGCCGCTTCCCAACTTGCACTCAACTCTTTCACCAGAGTTGAGTGCATCTTTGGCTCGTAGGTTTTATCAATGTGCCACTGGCTTTTGATTTCCTCGAAATCGTCCCAGTACCCAACAGCCAGCCCAGCGAGGTAGGCAGCACCAAGCGCAGTAGTTTCCAGAATTTTAGGCCGGATGATCGGAATCCCTAGAATATCGGCTTGAAACTGCATCAAAATGTCGTCCACCGCGGCCCCTCCATCCACTCGCAGTTCCTCGACTTCAATATCGGAGTCCGCCCGCATGGCCTGCAAAACATCCATAGTCTGAAATGCGATGCTCTCGAGCGCCGCTCGGGCCACATGGCCTGCAGTGGTGCCGCGGGTGAGCCCAACGATGACACCGCGTGCAAATTGATCCCAATGAGGGGCACCCAAGCCGGAAAATGCCGGCACCAGATAGACGCCCCCGTTGTCCGGTTCGGTTCTGGCCAGTCGCTCTACATCTTCCGATGTCCGGATCAGACCCAGTCCGTCTCGTAACCATTGCACCACAGCACCGGCAATAAAAATGCTCCCTTCGAGAGCATAAGTGAGCCCGCTGTTTATTTGCCAAGCGATGGTGGTGAGAAGATTATTCTTCGATTTGACAGGCGTGCTACCGGTATTCAAAACCATGAAACCACCCGTTCCGTAAGTATGTTTGAGCATGCCCGGCGTGGTGCACATCTGCCCGAACAGAGCAGCCTGCTGGTCACCGGCAATTCCAGCTATGGGAATCCTCGACGCGAACAACGTGGGACCAGTTTCTCCGTAGACTTCGCTGCAGGAACGAACTTCCGGCAGGATACTCTTAGGTATATCCAGGATATCGAGGATCTCTCCATCCCATTCATTTTGGTGAATGTTATACAACATGGTGCGACAGGCATTGGTGACATCGGTGATGTGTACCTTACCTTGAGTGAGCTTCCATACCAACCAACTGTCAATGGTGCCGAAAGCGATCCTGCCCTGCTTTGCCTGCTCGCGCAAACCCCCAACGTTATCTAGCAGCCACTTGAGCTTGGTCGCGGAAAAGTATGCATCGATGCGCAGGCCGGTTTTTTGCTGGATTTTGGATTCCAAACCCTGCTCCTTCAATTCATCGCAAAGGTCCGAGGTCCTGCGGTCCTGCCATACAATAGCACGATGAATCGGCTTCCCGGTCGCTCTATCCCAGACAACGGTGGTTTCGCGCTGATTCGTGATTCCCAGAGCGGCGATATCCCTAGCTTCCACTTCCGCGTCAGCAAATGCTTTGGTGATGACCGCCGCTTGAGTTGACCAGATCTCACTGGCATCATGCTCTACCCAGCCGGGCTCGGGATAGTGCTGTTTCAACTCTCTCTGGGCAACCGACTTGATAGCCCCGCTATGGTCGAAAATAATCGCGCGGGAATTTGTGGTCCCCTGGTCGATAGCCAGGATATATTTCTTCATAATCAACTCCTGGGAGTTAATTTTTCATCCGGAAGTTCACACGTCGGGGTATTCCCGCTATCGCAAGAAGCAGCTTCCGAGTGGACACTACTACATCACGGGGAAAGTGCCTATCACGTTTCTCACATGTGCGGGAAAGGGGACGCTAGTGACTGTCAGGGCTGAATAAATATCCTTGGTCGGGTCATTCAGCGTTGATGGGAACAGTGCTTAAAGAATGGCAGGACCAGAAGACGATTCTGGACTATTTCGGAGCGGGAATCTCAAAGGCGAGAAAAGGCTATGAGGGTTTTTGTAGAAGAAGGAGTTTTACTGGGAAGACATCCCGAACTGGTTGGCGGCGGTCTCGTCCGTAGTCTTGGAGACTGGTTCTCGGTTGTGTCAATGCGGCGTAGAGGTGCAACTATCAGTCCCGATGCCCGGACATTGGGCGGGAGCGACTTTGTTGACAGTATGTTAACTGAGGCGAAGGAAAAGGAAAAAGAGACGCTGCGGTTCGTTTCCAGTAAGTGCGACTTACCGACACTTCTGGCAAAAATTGCGAAAAAGGAAGGGATAGCCGTTTCATCAATCCGTTCCATGATCAGGGAAAGGGCAGTGGTACAGGCGAGAAATTGATGAGTCAGATCGCGGTGCGGAAGATGGGTCATACCGGTGCGGAGGTTGCTCGCTATCTCAATGTTTCAACTTCTGCTGTTAACCGTCTGGTGTGCCAGGAAGAACTACCGGAGATTGAGCGCTATAAAGGAAAGTTGTTTTAGAACCAACGTCCCCTATCCAAATGGCCATTACCGAATTGCTTACCTGACAAGCGGGCAAGACCGGGTCGATATGCTCGGTGTGTTCCACGGTGCTCTCGAAATCGACAGATACCTGGAGTAGACGCTAAGCCCAACGAAGCTTCAACCTGAAGCATGGGGTGAATAGCGAGGTACTTCCTGTGGCTCTTTGGCCATACACAGGTTAAGCTTGGCGTTCGGTGATAGAACATGGCAACAGAGATAATTTACGCAGGCAAACTCGTTACAATAAGGAATGATCATATCATTTTTCATAAATATTACTTTCCTATGAGAAAATCAAAGGTTGTGAAAAGAGAAAATATCAAAAGTATTTCCGTCGAGAAACCAACCATATGGAATGGCAAGTGGCGGCTTCATGGAACCGGAAATTTCGAAGTATGGTTTCCCGAGGACTACAGACGTCCTAAACGCGACAGAATATTCTTCGCAACCTTGACGAATCAGTGGGTTAAAATCGGGTTTACGGTCGAAAATGGAGAGACTGTGGAAAAATTATTGAGATCCATGGACCTCATAAAAGAGAAATAATCGCCGCGCCATGACATGTTGTAGAATCCTCCCTGACCCCTTTTTGAAGACCGCCAGTTGGACACACTGGCCCCGTGCGGGCGATGTGCAGAGGGGAGACGCGGCGACACGGAGAGAGGGAGACGAGCAAGCTCTCGTGCGAGGCTGCAAAACCCAGTATATGCCAAATGTTGTTATGGAGAATATTCGGCCCTCTAGAATTTCAGATTGTCCACGCAAGCGGCGGCTATTTCTCCGCGTCTCCCTGTCTCCGCATCTTACCTGCGGGGGTATGTGTGGGTAACTGTGAGTTCTAAAAAAGGGGGAAACGCCCCGTGCTAATTCATCATCATTGCCTTTAGATGGGAGATGGAGTTTCTTGAAGGTGACAAGCTAGAAATCCAATGGAGAGGTTGAACATGACGCATACCATATTGTTCAAGTAAGCCGCTACGCGGCAGAGATCGTGCGCATGGAGCCGATAACGTGCTTCCCATTTTAGACGTTCGTGTGGTAGCCTTTAGGACAGGGCTTATGCGCCACCATAATAGCAACATTGGCACAGTTCCTGTATAGCACTCAGAAGCAATACCCTAAATATATTACAATGATCGTGCCAAATTGATCATGCTTTCCTGCCGTTTCGGGCTTCTTGAACAATGGATTGAGAGGAGCAGGAAAGGCTGGAAAAAACTTCGCCTTTCCTGCTCCTCTCAATCCTTAAGCTTACATTCCGCAGTTGTGCCGGTGATGAATGGGTAATTATGAATTGAGCCAGGCATGTTTCTCTGAAGGGCGTCATCGTTATCCTGTCGATATATGAGAGCGAGCAGGTTGAGTGAAAATGGTGCTGGTCACCCCCAGTGCCAGAAGGTATTTCTCCTGGACCTGTGAAAGACGTCCGTTGAGAGTCCTTTGGCGTCGAATCTTTATGACGCGAATGTTGTCGAACTTTGTTGTCATCATGAAGGTGGTTGGCCGTTCTGTGGGTTTGTTGTCCCAGCCGGGGATGGTCGTCTGTTGTTTTTCCAGATGGGTGCGCATGTTGAACTCTATGAGGCGCCAGAGCAGGAGGGAGATCACGAGGATCAGCCCCAGGGCTTCGATGCGCTCGGGTTTTTTGAGGAAGACCGAGTTGATGACTACGGGATCTTTGAGGAAACTGAAGTTGTGCTCGATGCCGTTCTGATCCTTGTAAACCTGAAGGATCTTTTTCCCGTCGTAAGGGATGTCGCTGTTGGGCGGTCCCTCGACCGGGACATTGGTAATCAGGACAAAACATCCAGCCTGTTCGCGTATCGTGTCGACGGCTTCAGGCTTTTGCGTAACGTTACCAGTGATGGCATAGCGCATTTGTTTCACGGTTCGTGTGCCATCGGCCTTTGGCCTTCCTCTGGCATAGAGAGGCTTCTCTTCTACGGTAAGCTGGACGTTATGGAAACGAGGGGTTTCCTTTTGAAGTCTGGCCATTGCTGCCTGGGTGTCCGCCATGCAGAAATAGAAGGTCTTTTCGACCTGTGCGAGTTTTTTAGACCATGAGGCGTACTCTGTTTGGACCTCACGATTGAGTCGTTTTTGTCTGCGTCGGTCGTGAGCGCTGGAATGTACCACGACGGCTCGGTAAGTTTGCCCGTAGAGGGTCACGCTGGTCTCAAAGCCGCGGTAATGGACGCCGGGACGGTTTCGGGTGGGTGCGGTTGCGGCAAGAATGCCGTAGTCCTGCCAGGACTGGCTTTCAACGGCGTGCTCGATCAAGCGTTGATGTTCGCCAAAGGTGGCCGGCAGGCGCGAGATAAAACGGGTTTCATCTCCCATCAGGCGCAGATTTTCTTCAGTAACGAGAGCGCTGTCAGCAATGTAGATGGAACCAGCCGGGTCAATACCTACGTCGGCTAGTTTTTTGGAGATTTCGGTGAGCAAACCATTGTTGAGCTTCTTGTCTGAAGCATTGCCGTCTTCGAGTTTGGAGAAAATGGGAACGTTACCGCCCGTGCAAAGCAGTGAAACCACAAACTGGTTGAGATCCGGCCGGTGATCCTTGCTGTGTCCCTTAGTGATCTTGATGGTACTGGGTACGTCCGGAGTCATCGAGTTGTATTGCCCGAAGACATTCATACTGGTGGTATCGAAGTGAATGTGCTGCGAGGGAACATCAAAGGAGCGCAAGGCATTTATCACAATCGCTGAAAAGAGGCGGGAGGTGTTGGCCTTGTACAGTTGTTCCAGACCTCGGCCGAAATTGTCGTCTGTGAGCTTTTCAATATCAACAGAGCGGCCTAGAAGCAGTTCAATATCCTTGTTCCTGTAGAAGCTGTCTATGCGGTAAAGCGGGTGTCGGCCCGAAACGGCATCCAGCACCATGGCCAATACCAGAGTTCCCGGATCGATATCCATTTTGGTTGGCACCAGCCGGTTGATCGTGCCCACTAAGTCGATCCGATCGGCATAGGCTTTGATGATAGGAAGGTGGTAAACATCATAGACTTCGATCTCCTGGGGTTCGATCATCCTGTCTCCTCTGCGGTTGAATAGTCGAATGCAGACTTCCAATCGCATTCATACAGGAGTGCAATCTTAATGTCCAGTGTCTATGCAAAACTAATTCATTTAGTTAATGAGTGGTAACTGCGGAATGTAAGCTTAAGGGTTAGATATGATCCGATATTTTCAAGGTGATGCAAAACGAATCAATCATGCCTTGAAAGTCTATAGCTTTGCTCACACCATCTGCTGTTCTGAAAATGTGAATGGGATGAAACGAGAGATTATTGAATTTGCTGCCATCCTACACGATATTGGCATTCACGAGGCTGAGAAAAAACACCATTCAACCGCAGGAAACTATCAAGAAATTGAAGGACCGCCAATTGCTCGCCAGATGCTCATGATACGAATGGTCTCACAGGAGATTATCGATCGCGTATGCTATGTCATTGGAAATCACCATAGCTACTCCAAAATAGATGACACTGATTTTCAAATTCTTGTCGAAGCCGACTTTCTGGTAAATATCTTTGAAGATGACATGCAAATCAAAGCTATTGAGAGTATTAAAAACAAATACTTTAAAACCAACTCTGGGAGAGAAATTCTGAGTACAATGTATCTTAGTATTGGAGCGGAGTAGTCCTCATCGTCTCCTGGGATTGGATGCAGATATTTAGACCTGATTGGGGTGAGATCTTTCATCTCCATTAACCGCAGAGGACGCCGAGAACGCGGAGAAAAATAATAGATAAAAGCCTCTGCGAACTTTGTGGTCAAAACAATTCATTGCAAACCTAACGATTATGGCTTCTTGCTGGCCGTTTCACTACAAAGGAACCTACGAATCCAGCAATGGTTTTTTCTTTTAGCCGCTATTGTCAGCGAGGTCGTTGCAACCTCTGCACTGAATGCATCAGGCGGCTTTTCTCGCTTCTGCCCAACGCTCATCGCAGTCGTCGGGTACACGGTGGCGTTTTGCTTTCTGTCGCTCACCCTCAAAACGGTACCGGTCGGAGTAGCGTATGCCATTTGGTCGGGCGTTGGAGTTGCCCTCATTGCACTGATCGGATGGCTCTTCTTCGGACAATCTCTGGATATTCCAGCAATTATAGGTCTGCTTCTCATTGTTGCCGACGTGGTGGTTCTCAACCTATTTTCCAGAACAATCAGTCACTTATGAAACGCCCACCCTCAGCATTGCACCAGGCCCACAAGCAAAGCCGCGCAGGCCCGTGAATTTAGTTACCCTCGCCCTGGCTATGCTCGGCCGCCATGCTGATGAATCAGCGGGGCACCCGCCTTTTCAAATCAGCATTGTGCTCCACACGGAGAAGAACCGTGTATGTATATTCGCGAGCTTCAGCGTTGCAACCATGATTCCCAATCAACACCATGATGGACCGGATAGGATTATCCCTCTTGCCGATAAGGCGCTTTATCAAAGCAAGAATAGAGGTAGAGACCGGATTCAAGCACTTGAGACCTAAACTTGGCGATTCCCTTGCATGGCCAATATCATTATAAGCTCTCCATGGGTTGACATTTGCCGGCTTCTTCCGTAACTGTGTAGTCTCCGTATATCGTCGTGCAGGCTATTGTCCAATATTAACCAAAAGTGCTTTCCATAATCATCTTCCAACTGACTAAGAAAACAAAAAGGAGGGGAGCATGATCAGAAAACCAATTTTGGTAATATCAATTATTTTCGCTATCTTCGGTTTGCAATCAAGCGCGACTGCGATGGAGTGGAACGTAGATCGGCCGGGGTCGGATTTCACCAATTTCGACCTGCCAGCAGCGAAGCCCGAGCTTTGCCGCGATAGATGCGTCGCAAATCCAAAATGCAAGGCCTGGACTTATGTCAAGCCAAATACCATACAGGGGCCCAGGCCAAGGTGCTGGCTCAAGCATGCCGTGCCACCAGCCAAACCACACAACTGCTGCGTATCTGGTGTGAAGTAGGGATGTTAACAAACCAGCCGTCTGATCACGATCGGCAAAGTGCTTTCAGTCAGGTGGCATCGAAAGGCGGGTGATTCAGCATTGTTGTCAGAGAGTAAGGGGTCTGCTTTTGAATCAGATCAAAAAATGGGTGACCCCCCTTAATGTTTCGCAAACTTTTCCTAACATTAACAAAATGCTCGCCTCTCAGCTTGTGAGAACAAGAGAGGTCAGGAAATGTGCACTCAGAACCTCCACTTCCTGGCCTCTATGCCGAATACGCAGCTACTACTACCATCTAAAACCACAATAACCACATGGAGGCAACGCGCTAAGGAGCGCCCAGGAAAAGCTTACCAAACGTACAAAAACTCCCTGCCTGCAAATTGTGTTTGCTACCCCCTGCCCATTCCCATGGGCAGTGCGAACGCCTTGACCTATTAGCCATGGTGTTTAGATTCTTTAGATAAGGTCCTTCTACCGACTATCTGGACAAGGCCGGTTCCTGAATGGGGGATCTAAACGAATGGTATGAGTCCATGGCAAAGATGTTCAAAGTCGGGTCACGAGCGGGCTGTTTCTCACTTGATCGCCAAACGTGGCAATGGCAATTGCCAACCACCATACAAAGGAGACACTTCCATGAAAAATGACGACCGCAAACCCACAACGACCGATGCCGGGATCCCCGTCGCCAGCGACGAGTACTCGCTCACCGTGGGTCCCGATGGACCTATTCTGCTGCAGGATCACTACCTTATCGAGCAGATGGCCAACTTCAATCGGGAACGGATCCCGGAGCGCCAGCCCCACGCAAAGGGTTCCGGCGCTTTCGGACACTTTGAGGTGACCAAAGATGTCAGCGCCTACACCAAGGCTGCGGTGTTCCAACCGGGTGCCAAGACCGACACATTGATCCGGTTCTCGACAGTGGCTGGCGAGCGCGGCAGCCCGGACACCTGGCGCGACCCTCGCGGCTTCGCGCTGAAATTTTACACCACCGAAGGAAACTACGACATGGTGGGCAACAACACGCCGGTCTTTTTCGTACGTGACCCTATGAAGTTCCAGCACTTCATCCGCTCCCAGAAGCGCCGTGCGGACAACGGCCTGCGCGACAACGACATGCAGTGGGATTTTTGGACCCTGTCACCCGAGTCGGCCCACCAGGTCACGTGGCTGATGGGTGACCGCGGCATCCCGAAGAACTGGCGGCACATGAACGGCTACTCGAGCCACACCTACATGTGGGTCAATGCCGAGGGCAAACGCTTCTGGGTGAAGTACCATTTTAAGACCGACCAGGGCATCGAATGCCTCACGCAGGAGGAGGCCGACCGGATTGCCGGCGAGGATGCCGACTATCACCGGCGCGACCTGTTCGAAACGATCAAGCGGGGTGATTATCCCAGTTGGACGCTGAAGATTCAAATCATGCCCTTCGACGAAGCCGAGACCTACCGATTCAACCCCTTCGACCTGACCAAGGTGTGGCCGCACAGCAACTATCCGCTGCACGAAGTCGGCCGGCTGACGCTGACCCGCAACCCTACCGACTTTCACACCGAGATCGAACAGGCGGCGTTCGAACCGAACAACCTGGTGCCGGGGATCGGTCCCAGCCCCGACAAGATGCTGCTCGCCCGCCTGTTCTCCTACGCCGATGCCCACCGTGCGCGCCTGGGGGTCAACTACAAGCTGATCCCGGTCAACCGGCCAAAGGTGCCGGTGCACAGTTACAGCAAAGACGGGCTGATGCGGGTCGAGAACGTCTCCGATCCCGTGTACGCACCGAACTCGAAGGACGGTCCGAAGGCCGACAGTGAGCGCTATCGCGAGGCAGAGGTCTGGAAGGCCAGCGGCGAATTCATCCGCGCCGCCTACACCCGGCGTAAGGACGACGACGATTACGTCCAGGCCGGCACCCTGGTGCGCAAGGTCATGGACGACGCACAACGCGACCGGTTGGTGTCCAACGTCGTCGGACACCTGAAGAAAGGCGTTTCCGAACCCGTCCTGCAGCGGGCGTTCGAATACTGGCGCAACATTGACAAGGAAATCGGCGACCGTATCGCTAAGGGTGTAAGCGGCAGCTGACCGCTGCGAAGTCCTCCCCCCTGCCCCGCCGTTTGGGCAGGCGGGAACCCGCATAATATTCGCCAAAACCAACAACACAGTACCTCGTTTATGTCGCACAATACCGACGGTTGAGGAGTTTTCAGGTGAACACACGGGGCTTCATGAACTTGACGAAGGCAAGGTTATTTTCCACCAGAAGGTGAAAAAAGCCTGGCATGCGGCCCGGGGAACACCCGTCATCCAGCAGCTGCTGACGATGGACTCACGTTCGGGGCGAGAAGATTTATGAAATCAATGCTTCATATCACAAGCGGTGATATCGCGGGAGACAAGCTGACCAAAAGCGGAATTCCCGGCGAGGTATTCGTCTGGCATGATATCCTATATGATGGCCCCAGGAAACCGGGTTGGCCGGATGACGACATTTTGCATGCCCGAGCAAATTTCCTTGCGGAAAAGACCGGAGAGGGACTCAATAGAGAGTACGTGTTCAAAACCTTAAAAGCCCAGTATGCCAAGCTTAAAACAGCAAGGAATTATACCAGGGTTGTCCTATGGTTTGATGCATGTCTTTTCGACCAGTCAATGCTTTGTCACATTCTTATGTGTATCCGGTCTCTCAAAATAGAGACGGCCGATCTTCTCTGTATCGATGATTTTCCAGGAATAGAGCCGTATCATGGGCTCGGGCAGCTCTCTCCCGACCAGTTGGCATCCATGTATGAATCTCGTAGGGCATTAACAGGGGCACAATTCCTTTTTGCAGAACGCGTCGATCAAGCGTTTGCACTGCAGAACCGGGATACCTTCAAAGAGCTGTCCGGTTATAAGGAAGCTCCTTTGCCCTGGGTACCGGCTGCGGTGACGCGTTGGATAGCGGAACAACCGGATGAAACAACGGGATTGGGTCGGCTTGAGCAATTTGCCTTGGAAGCAATTACATCTGGCTGCAAAACTCCGGCAAGCATTTTCTCATTCGTATCTGCCAGAGAGACGCCGCCACAATTTTGGGGCAATATCACACTTTGGGAGAAAATTAACGCATTGGCCAATCGCGAACCACCGCTGGTCAGGATTGAAGGGCCGAGGACACGACTGCCTCAATGGGAAGGCATTATTGATTTGAACCTGTTTCGAATATACTCCATGAAGACAGACACGACAGTGCCCCCACAATAAATCCGTTGTAAAGGGGCAAATATGCCATTGGCTTAGCGGTAGTTAAGGGGCAGCGCAGTTTATATAGCTTCCAAACTAAGGGGGATCAAGGCAGGACATCGGTTGGGATGTGTAGCTGTAACAATAAGTTAAGATATATTAAGTATACAGGGGCTTGAACATAAAATACGAGCGGGTGTTGCTCAGATAATGTCTATTTTGCGGCCGATGAGCCTACGCAGCGGAGAAGGTTAGGAGGAGCATGTTCATCTTTGTAAAACGCTGTCTTGTATACATCCTGGTCCCGGTAGGCATTGTACTCCTGTTTGCAGCGCTTAACACCTATCGTCGGGAATTCGTGAAGCAGCACTATGTGTATCTAACGGCTGAATATGCCGATTCCGAAGCATCTGTAAATTCCAATATGGTGGTATTGACCCGAGAGGGGCTTGATCCCTTTCCCCGACTGCGGGAAATCATGGACGAACACGCCGTGTGGTTCAATGGCAGACGCAACGTATACCACAATCTTGCAGTCAGGACAAGCCAGAGCGTCTGGCGGAGAGAACCGGCAGATATCGGAGTCGACGAGTGGAAAAGTTTCACTGGAAGCCTCCTTAACAGCAGAGCAGAGCAGGTGTCTTTCCGATACTAGGGACTCCTGTTTCATGGGCAGGTTAGATATGATGAGGCGTATGTCAGCCACGAAATCCCCGGCTTGGACACTGGCAGGCGCATCGCCGGAGCCCTATTTCTCCTGGCAGGAGTCCTGCTCCTGACAAGACTCTATCGAGCAAAGAAAGGAATTCAGGTAGCCCGTCCCGGCGTGATTGTACTCTGGGATCTGATCGTCATCGTGTTTTGCGGATTCTTCATCCATGCTGTCGTTGAGTTTGGTTTTGTCGAATACTTGGGCACGGAACCTTTTTGGGATAATGATTTTCATCTCATGGGAACCTTCTTTGTCCTTGTAACGGTCCCTCTCCTGTCGCTTTATATCTCTGCAACCGCAACTCAGAGCCTGACCATTACTCAAGAAGGCATTGCTTCAAACGGCCTATTTAAACGAAAATTCCTCCCCTGGAGCGATTTACAGGCGGTCTCGGCACCGAATATCTACTCTGCCAAACCGATCGGACAGGTCGTTGTTCCCCGGCAAGTGACTCGTGTGCTTCGACTTGAGGGAGAAAATGAGGGCATCACGATTATGGAACCTCCTCTTAAATCTACCAAGCGCCTCATCTCGGATGAGTTAGTCGACAAGGCCCCGCCAAAATGGAAGCAGCTAATCCGGGAGGCAGCGGAAGACTGGTAGCTCCTGCGCCAAAATCAATTTTAACCCAATGACTTTCCATAACTCAAATTGGTAAGCCACTGGTTCGACCAGTGAGACTTGCAAAGCTTTGAGCGTTCCAGGAGTAGAATTCTCCTCCGGTGGTTTGATGAGCTTGAATACCAGAGGAGAATTCCATGACAGAACCTTACCAAAGCTTGTCCCATTCAAAGTGGAATTGCAAGTATCATGTTGTTTTCGTTCCCAAACGCCGGAGAAAGACGGTGTTTGGACAAATTCGCAGAAATCTTGGCCCCATATTTCATGAACTGGCACGCCAGAAGGAATGCCAGATTCTTGAAGGGCATCTGATGACAGATCATGTCCACATGTGTATCGCAATTCCGCCGAAACATTCGGTAGCCTCCGTGATAGGCTTTCTCAAAGGGAAAAGTGCCATTGCGATTGCCAGACAATTTGGAGGAAGACAGCGCAACTTTACAGGCGAACATTTCTGGGCAAGAGGCTATGCTGTTTCGACGGTTGGTTTCGAACTCGAACAGGTTCGCACTTACATACGGGAGCAAGAATCCGGAGATGATGGTCGGTTTTAGGCTGTTCATACTTGAAAGAACTCCCTACACGTAACCACTGAACTTGGAACTAGGGCGACCGTCTTTGAGACGGCCCCGCTCATCAAGCCACCGGCTTCGCCGGGGGTGTCTGACTCATTTGTTGCAAGGCCTGAAAACACGGCATCGCCCTATGTTGGATGTAACCTTCACCGGGGAATTATCTAAATGTCAATAATGGTTCAAGTCGGAGACCAACCTAGTGGGGGCTTGTCCCAATAATCCTTGAAAATGTACTGCATTAAAGGGAGAGACTTTCAATCACCGCCAGGGCAACACGAATCTTAGTGGACAAGCCAAGCCACCACTACTCGAATCGCCGTCGGTTCTTTTCATACCACGGGGCCGCTGTCATGCCGATTCGAACACGGCCCATCGCGCCTCTGCCGGCTCCGCAGGCAACATCTTCAAAGGCATTCATGGCCGTAACAGAATTCTCTATTTTCGTAAGATCTTCTTCACCTCGAAATCGAACAATGAGAAATGTCGGACGTTCCGGTCCAGAACCCTCACACGATGCCCGCAGTTCAATTTCTTCTATTTCATCCAATTGATCGAGTGCTTCGCTTGGAATGTGTTCATCAACGGTGATCCCCTTCCAGAGCTTCTGTTCGTGTGCAGCAAGCCCGGCGGGTACCCCAACGGCCGTTCTGCTCACCGACCACATCGTCGCGCACCGCCTAGCCCTGCCCTTTACCCGTAGAAAATACTAGAACAAAGGGAATCATGCCGGATACGCTATCGGCATGGAGACGCAAAACCAAGTTAGACGGACACTGGCGAGGGGAGAAGCTATCGCACATATTCGATCAGTGCTTGATGGCGAGGAGGGTCTTAACCGAACGCAACTCGCGGATCGATTATGCGAGCATTATGGATTTATTGATGGCCTGGGTCGTCTTCAGAGGAGCACATGTCTGAGGGCGCTCCGGGACTTGGAGGATAAGGGCCACATCCATTTGCCCGCGCCTGTTGTACAGCATAGTGCGCCGCGTCCAAGACGCCTTTCGGAAGCGGTTGCAGTGCTGGCGGGTGTTCCTTCGAAGGCCGGTAAAGTGCTCGGAATGGAGCTTATCATCGTGGAGTCGGTGGAGCAAATGCGGATCTGGAACGAGATGATGATCCGCGAGCACCCAAGGGGTGCGGGACCGCTTGTGGGGCGCCAGCTTCGCTATCTGGTGGGCTCGGAGCACGGTTGGCTGGGGGCCATGGGCTTCGGAGCGCCGGCCTTGCATCTTAAGGATCGGGATAGATGGATCGGCTGGGACTATGAGATGCGCCGAGCTCAATTGCATCGAATAGTTGGTTTGAGCCGGTTTCTGATCCGCCCGGCTGTACGTTGCCAAAATCTAGCATCACGCCTCTTGGGGCTCGTCATGCGCAAACTTCCCAACGATTTTGAGAAGCGCTATGGTTTTCGCCCGTGGCTGGTGGAAAGTTTTGTGGACACGAGCCGTTTTTTGGGTACCTGTTATAAGGCGGCCAATTGGGTGCGGGTGGGGTGCAGTCAAGGTCGAGGACGTCAGGGTCCGCGGGATGAACTGGTCGAAACAGTCAAAGACATTTACCTTTACCCTTTGGAGAAAGACTTTCGCATCAAGCTGGGTGTTCCGGAAGAGAGCGGTCCATGTTCTGTGGAGGTCGCCGACAGCCTGGGTGCGGATCAATGGGCGGAAAAGGAATTTGGAGGAGCACCATTGGGCGACACTAGATTGAGCAGGAGACTTGTGGCTTGTGCTAAATCAAAGGCGGAGAAACCGGATCGAGCCTTCAGTGGTGTGGCTAAAGGAGACTGGCCGGCGGTCAAGGGATATTATCGCCTGATAGACCATCCGGACGAATCAGCCGTGAATATGGAAGGCATTCTTTTGCCCCACCGTGAGCGTACGATACAACGCATGAGAGGCCAGAAGAGGGTGCTGTGCATCCAGGATGGCAGTGATCTGGATTATTCCAACCTGGATGATTGCGAAGGCCTCGGTATTATAGGCTCCAATCAAACGGGGGCTAAAAGCAGGGGACTGCATTTGCATTCAACACTGGCCGTAACGACCGATGGATTGCCATTAGGGGTGTTGAAGGCCCAGTGCTATGCTCCCGGTTTGAAATCCGCGGCTGAAACAAAGCCTACCGGCTCCATTCCTATTGAAGAAAAGGAAAGTTTCACCTGGATTCTTGGCCTGCGCGACTGCATGGAGATTGCCAAGCAGATGCCGGAAACGAAGGTGATCAGTGTTATGGATCGGGAGGCGGACTTCTTTGAGCTTTTCGATGAGCACCGTCAGAATCGTTGTGTGGATCTGCTGGTGCGTGCCCAATACAATCGCTGTACCACCGGGGACCTCAAACTCTTTGATGCGGTCAAGCAGTCGGAAGTGCGCGGTCAGTTTCGCATCCACGTGAAGCGGCAGAGTGCCAGATCGAAGAAGAGCAAACGGAAGGCCCGTGCGAAACGTGATGAACGTATGGCGGAAGTATCGCTTCGTTATATGCCGATTGAGTTATCTCCGCCGGTTTACCATAAGGATAAGGACCCTATTTCTATAAATATTATTCATGTGGTTGAGGATAGTCCACCTGAAGGTGTGGAACGTATAGAGTGGTTCCTGCTGACAACGGTGAAAATCCAATGTGTGGAAGATGCTAAAGAATGCCTGCGTTGGTACTGCCTGCGTTGGAGAATTGAAGACTGGCACCGTGTGCTCAAATCCGGCTGTCGCATTGAAGACGCCGCTCATAAGACAGCTGAGCGTCTGAAACGCTCTATCGCAATCAATTTGGTCATTGCTTGGCGTATTATGCTGATGACGCTTTTGGGTAGAGAGACTCCGGAGCTCCCGGCCGAAGTATTGTTCTCGGATCTTGAAATCGAGGTACTGAAAGCCTGCGCAAAAAAAAACGCATTGACCCACCGAACCACTTGGGAGACGCGGTACGCCTGGTAGCGCGCATAGGAGGTTATCTCGGGCGTCGCAGTGACCCACCCCCAGGGCACCAGCTGATGTGGCAGGGCTATTCTGGGCTACGGCTCATGTGTGAAGGATTTGCCCTGAGGGGAGGTTAAGTTTGTCTGACATGTTTTATGGGTAAAGGGCAGACCTAGCCTTGCTCTCCAAGGGCAAGATACCGCCCGACGGGCTAAGACCGCACACTGACCTACTCACGGGTTTCCCATACCTCGGCACACCGCACCCGCATCCCGACCCGCCCCCAGCGGACTAGCCGGAACTGGACGAAAAATAGCCGCCTCCCTGTATGAGCAAGGACAGGCAAATTGCCAAGACTAAGATATGATATTCAATCCCTTCACCCTTCTGGTTGCCGAACCAGTTCATGAAAAAGCCATTCTGCACATGATACAGATAAGCGCAAACAGCGATTGAACTTTCTATCCCGAAGGCTGCCAACCTGGTGAAAAATCCAAGCATAAGCGCGATAGAGCCGAAAAACTCAATCACCATAAAAGTTTCAGACTTAAGTCGCATAAATTCTCTTCTCTAACTCAAATTGGTAAGCCACTGGTTCGACCAGTGAGACTTGCAAAGCTTTGAGCGTTCCAGGAGTAGAATTCTCCTCCGGTGGTTTGATGAGCTTGAATACCAGAGGAGAATTCCATGACAGAACCTTACCAAAGCTTGTCCCATTCAAAGTGGAATTGCAAGTATCATGTTGTTTTCGTTCCCAAACGCCGGAGAAAGACGGTGTTTGGACAAATTCGCAGAAATCTTGGCCCCATATTTCATGAACTGGCACGCCAGAAGGAATGCCAGATTCTTGAAGGGCATCTGATGACAGATCATGTCCACATGTGTATCGCAATTCCGCCGAAACATTCGGTAGCCTCCGTGATAGGCTTTCTCAAAGGGAAAAGTGCCATTGCGATTGCCAGACAATTTGGAGGAAGACAGCGCAACTTTACAGGCGAACATTTCTGGGCAAGAGGCTATGCTGTTTCGACGGTTGGTTTCGAACTCGAACAGGTTCGCACTTACATACGGGAGCAAGAATCCGGAGATGATGGTCGGTTTTAGGCTGTTCATACTTGAAAGAACTCCCTACACGTAACCACTGAACTTGGAACTAGGGCGACCGTCTTTGAGACGGCCCCGCTCATCAAGCCACCGGCTTCGCCGGGGGTGTCTGACTGAAGAAAGCCGACATTGCATTTTATTTCGTATGTTACACGGGAGATGCCATACGGACACCCAATTCAAAAGCACGCCTGCAATCTTCCGGAAAAACCTCGGCATGACGTCTGATTTTCGCATCCCTGTCAAATATTTCCGATTCATATCTGTCATAATCGCTGGATTGGAGAGCATCTGTGGATAACAGCAGTTCGCATGTGCCGAAATACTTCTCAAGAGCCGTTTTTGTAATATTGAAATGGTGATCATAACCCAATGTCCCGATCAGTTCCTCGCTGGCATTCATGGTATAGACCAAAGCCTTCTGATCCGCCTCGGACAAAGAGATTTTCCGTCTTTGGAGTACTTATTGTATGGGAAGCAGAGACGCTCTATCAAAGCACGGGCGGAAGCGGATTCCGCTCCGTAATACACCGGTGTTCCTATTATCAGGGCATCGGCTCTCTAACACGCTCAAGTACAGAAGTCAGATCATCCCGTACCACACGGACACCGTCTTTTTTCCGACCGATTTTTTTGCATGAAAAACAGCTTATGCAACCGGAAAATGCAGGTCATAAAGATGAATAAGTTCGGTATCCGCACCTGCCGAGACTGCCTCTTCCAATACATTGTTCAGCAATGTAACAGTATTCCAGTTCTTTTTTCGAGGACTGCCGTTAAATGCCATAATATTCATAAAAAACATCCTTCCTTTTATTATGGAACTGCCCCAAAATTCGTGCAAAAGTAACATTTGGCACGCTCGTGACCGCCACAAAAAGTTCTTAGACGTGCTCCTGGCGAGCATCCCCGTGTAAGCCCTCAGTCGTTAAAGACTCTTCCATCCACGCCTTCCAAACCAGAAAAATAAGAGTTGCGAGCCAGCCGGTTATTTGCAGTACCAAGTAAGCCTCTTTAAAACCTGATGGTAACAGATACAAACCTCCCGGAGGTATTAGAAGGAGAAGATTGAACGTCAAGAGCAATAGGGCTAAAAGGTCTACTCTCTTTGAAACAGACTCATCCTTTAAAACTTTAAACAATGCAACCATTGGCAACAGAATAAGCAAATCGTCGTACCACCGATGATACACCCATAATCGAGAGATTATGGCTGTAACGCCGGCCAAAGTCCAAATATCTGCATGTCGGTTGAAATATACCCAAATTCCAAGTCCGAGACACATCAGTAGGGATGCTCCGATTATCCAGTGATCCATGTGTATTTTAGCCAGCAGCAAGTGAACATTGCTATTTCCTTTAGAGGGGTTTGCGGCAATGTCTGAACTTGCTGCAATCCAATTTGTGATGAGCTCCACTAAGCCATTTTCCTGATAGTAGCATGCCACAAAGGTAAGAGCGAGATACCCGATTATCACATAAAGGGCACTTCTAATAGTTTTTGGAATAAACAAGATTATCCAAAAGAATGGAGCGAAAAGGCTCGGTTTGGCAAGAGTGATTATTATGAGACCTGAAGACAACAGCTCAGGGCCAGTAGTCATGTCTCTTTTCTTCATCAGCACAAGGGCCATGATCATTGCTGGCAGTAGTATTGGGATCAGTTGTCCATTTCCTACGGCTGCACCCGTAGGGTAGATAGCAAGAGGCAGCAATCCGATAAATGTCTTTTGCACATTTCCAGTCGCACCACTTTCCTTAATCAGTATAAAACTCGAGCATGCTAAGCAAAGTATGTAAACTGAAGCCCAGAGATATAAGGCCGGCGCAATACTCAGCCACCCCAGTAATGGCCATAAAATAGCATAGCTGGCCGGGGGATAAAGCCCACGATCCAACTGCTCAGATTTAAACCATTGGTGTATCTCATAATGGCGAAGTTTGAGGTCGATGGCTCCTGGATGGACATGCAACGCACCAATGTACTCAGGTTGCCAGAGAAACCGATAGAATTCGTACCCGAGCCACACAACTGCCATCAACGAAAGAAGTATATTTACCCTGATTAGAATACTCGATTCGTGGGCACGCAGTGTCGAGTACAGCCGTTTCGACATTGGAAGCACTCTACCTGAATCAGCTACATCTG
This sequence comes from uncultured delta proteobacterium, assembly GCA_963781715.1. Lineage (GTDB taxonomy): Bacteria > Desulfobacterota > Syntrophobacteria > Syntrophobacterales > Syntrophobacteraceae > Desulfoferrobacter. Next base: position 39,591 of record CAWAGW010000008.1, on the reverse strand, counting down.
GTTGCTTTTCCAATCGCTTGTATCCCCTCTGGCCACTCGATGTGTTTCATGTTTGAAGGCTTGGCATGTCACTACCAAACTTTCTCGCCGTTTTTTCCAAACTTGGCCAAACGGCTTTCATGTGGATAGTGGAGGTTATGATGCATGGTCAAGTACCATTTCCAAAAGGTGATAGGGTGATAAGAAATTGCTTTTTCAGGTTTTTCGGTAGCAGGTGTTGTCGATACTGTCAAGGCCACTTTTGTGACGATTTCATGGTGAGCAATGACAAGGACCACCACGGTGTGACACCGTGGTGGTCGCAATGATCAGCATATCGACGTCCATTGAACTTCGCGCAGGTTTTCTTGTTTGCGGCAGAGTTGAAAGAGGATATTTGACCGGATTTGAGGGCAGACTGCTCCTGTGGTAGCTGGTGGGGGATTTCTCCAGCGCCCTGGTTTAGTGGTAGACGAAGACGGGCTCTTCATACCCGGGCCAGCTCTCCGAGGCGTAGGCTCTACGAGCCGGAGGCCAGTTCATCAGTTTTTCGATCAGCTCGTCGTTTATTTTGCCCTCGCCCTTCAGTATGGCCAGGACTTTGGAGCGGAAGATCTCTTCCAGTTCTTTCATGTCTCCCTTCGACAGACTCAGGACATGCTTTTGGGAAGACAGTAGAATGTCCCGTTCGGTCGGAAGAGACCGTCGGCAACGATAGCGTGGAGATGGGGGTGGAACCTGGCGTAATCCCGGAAGATGTGGATGACCATGATCATCCCCACGATACCGTCATCGAGGCCCAGTCCCGCGGCGGGATGCGGAAAAAGACCTCCAGGCTTTCCTTGGCACAGTGGCAGAGTTTCGTCAACAGCTTGCGGTCGTATTTGAAATAAACCCGGAGTAATATGGGGATACTGAATACAACCTGACGGTGGGGCACTGGGTAGACAATATTATTGGGGATATCTTCACCAAACTGGACCACTTTCTTGGAATGGCAACTTGGGCAAAACCAGCGTCCTTTACAGGAGAACGCCAAAATGTACTCATTTTTGCACTCGGGGTTGGTGCAGCGCACCCTGGCAAATCCTTCGTGCAAGTCCCCACATCGTAAATATTCCTCGACCACCTCATCCACCACCGACCGGAAGAACTTATACCGTTTCTCACAATGCTCGTCATAGCCGGCCTTGAGATCTTCATAGTGATTGTGCAATATCTTCCACAAGGCAGAATCGGTGGGCTCTCTTGGGTGGTAGACTGGCGCATGGACAGGGTTAATAAACCCTTGGCACAGCGGAGGGGCTCACTGTTATGAAGGTCCGCCGGCGACGGTCGTTGCGGGTTATGCTGCTGTTATTGGTCCGCACACTCAGCGACACCTAACAGCAACGCACCCTTTGGGAATGATACGATTGAAGCGCATTCCATCCTTCCAGCACTATTTACGAACAAGCTTAACCTGCAGCTTGCAGCCAACGGCCTTCTGCATACTTGCGAAGTGTGGCTATGGATGGTGAATGCTTTCTGCTGCCTCCTCCCGCCTCCTCCTGCCTCAATTCGGGCTACTGCAGGTCGGGATGTGCCCATTCGTTTTGCGACTTCCTCCTGGGTGAGTCCTGCTTCTTCCCTGGCCTTCAACAGTTCATCGAGTAATGGAAAAAAGGGGTCAGCCCTTAACATAAGACATCTTTTCTAAGTTTCGCTTCAAGTCGGACGTGCAACCACGCGGTTCACATCTTTTCCGCTCTCTGTAGGATATTGGCGGCGCAGTTGCTCACAGCTCAAGCGCTTCTTCGGTTGCGACACGAAGTCGCATAGTTGAGTGTACAGAAGTACTTACCTGGCTTACAAGTATAGGCGCCCACTTGCCTCATGCAGAACTTTCTGTCCCTTATTCACTCATCCATTCGTTTCTCCGCAGCACGCTTGACAGCCGAAACGCCCATCATTATCAATGGTTCTAAAGAACGCTAACGTATCACTTTCTCACAAGGAGAATACCATGTCGAATCACTTCACCGGCCTAAACTTGGGTCCCCCCGAAGGGGACACCCGACTCGACCTCACCGATCTATACACCTTCCAAGTACCGACGGACGCGACGAAGACCGTGCTGATCCTCAACTGCAACTCGTTCGCCAAGGCAGCGGCCTTCCACCCTGAGGCCGTGTACCGGATCAACATTGACAATAACGGCGACGCCGAGACTGACGTCGCACTCAGCCTGGTGTTCTCGGAACCCCGAGACGGTCGGCAGCTTGCGACCGTCTATCTGGCAACAGGTCCGGAGGCTCGCAAGGCTGAGCCAACCGGAGAGCAAATCTTTAAGGACGTCGAGGTGTCGTTCGGTCCCGAGCCAAACGTCACCACATCGGGCACTTACACATTCTTCGTCGGACTCCGCAGCGATGCTTTCTTCATCGACTTCGAAGGAATCCTGAATATGTTCGACCACAAGGGAGGGAAAAACTTCACCGGCCTTGAGGGAGCCCCGGATCCGAGCCGGTGGACAGGCAAAGATCTTTTTTCGAACTTTAACGTGTTCAGCATGGCGTTTGAGCTGCCTACGCGCCTTCTGGGAGCCAACCCGGCGGTGCGCATCTGGGGGCGGGTGAGCATCCGCCGTGGCGGCGAACTCGTTCCCGTGGACCGCTCCGGCCATCCGACGCTCGCGAATTTCTTCTTCACCGACGAGATGAAACCGAAATTCAACCGGAGTGAGCCTGCCCATGACCGGGAGCGCTTCCTCGATCAGTTCATCCACGTGTTGGAGCACGTCGGAGAGTACACGAGTGAAGAGGCCAGGGCCACGATCGATGCCGAAGGGCTGCTGCCCGACATGCTGAGCTTCAACCCAAGCAAGCCCGGCGGGTACCCCAACGGCCGTCTGCTTACCGACCACATCGTCGCACACCGCCTAGCCTTGCTCTCCAAGGGCAAGATCCCGCCTGACGGGCTGAGACCGCACACTGACCTACTCGCGGGTTTCCCATACCTCGGCACGCCGCACCCGCATCCCGACCCGCCCCCCGCGGACTAGCCGCAACTGGACGAAATAAGCCTCCAGTTAGTGATCGGCCGGACCCGCAGGTGGGGTCAGATTGCATGTGCTGAAAATTCCACCCCCCCTCATCTAACCTCTCCCCCTCGAGGGGGAGAGCGATCAAGGGTTTCCGGGCTCAGGAAACATCCATGGCATAATCTTCTCACGGTATGATTAAGCAGATTAATGCGTTCCTCGAAATTGCTAAGGTGGACTCCTGCAAATTACTTATTTTGGAGTTCAAGTTCACAAACGAGATCTTGCTAATGTTTCGCGTAAACCTTATGCTTCGCCTCGCACGGGCTCACTAGGTCAGCCGTGTGGAAGTTGCCAACAACTTAGGAGCGATCGAGAGTCCCCCTTCTTACGAACGGGGGGAACTGGTGTCCCCTTTACGAAAGAAGGGAACTCTAACGGAGAACTCATTTTCGCCTAGCTGTAGCGTAGCACAGGCATATCGCTGCAAAGAACGGAACGAAAAAAGCTTGCCCAGAGAAGCTTAACGAAAAAAAGGAGCCAATTTTTCCATGGATGAACACAAACTGTCAGCGGCCCAGCAGTCAGCCGTCTCATACGTTTCCTCTCCCGCTATTGTTACTGCAGGCGCCGGAAGCGGCAAGACCAGAACGCTTACCAGTAAAATTGCCTTCCTTGTCAACAACCTTGGCTACGATCCGGCAAAAATTCTTGCCATCACGTTTACCAATAAAGCCGCAGACGAAATGAAGCAGAGGCTGGTGCAGATCACCGGCAGGCCGGTTAAAGATTTCCCCTGGGTGCGGACGTTTCACAGCGCTTGTTTCAAAATCCTCAAGATACATTGCGAACTGCTGGGCTATCGTAAGCCCTTGATGATACACGCGGAGAATCAGCAGAAGGCGCACCTGAAAAAGGTGCTGGCCGAACTCAATTTGGACAAAAAATACCTTTACGCCTCCGCCGGGATGATCTCCAAGGCGAAGAATTCGGGCCATCCCCTCGCCTACTTGAATTCTTCCGGAAAAGTCCCGAGAAAATCGGAAGTCTACAGGCGATACAACGAATTGCTCGAGCAAAGTAATTCCGTGGACTTCGATGACATTTTGCTGCTCACCCGAGACCTTTTCACCAAGTTTCCCGAAGTCAGACTGCAGTACCAGCAAGAGTTCGACTACATTCTGGTGGATGAATTTCAGGATTCGAATACCATTCAAAATAAGATCATCAATCTCCTGATCAGAAATGGCAACTTGACGGTGGTCGGCGATGACTATCAAAGCATCTACAAGTTCCGCGGAGCAGACCCGGCGCATTTCATAAATTTTGCGCAAGTCTATCAGGACGCCCAGATCTTCAAACTGGAGAAGAACTATCGTTCGACCGCTCAAATTGTAGCCGCTGCAGACGCCGTCATCGCCAACAACGCTCAAAGAATTGAAAAGCAATGCTTCAGCGATCGGAAGGGAGATCTTATCCAGCACAAGCAATCCTATGACGAAGCGGAAGAAGCTGCATGGGTGGCTGAAAAGTGCTGGGAATACATCAACTACCAGAAGATTCCGGTTGAACAAATAGCGATCCTCTACCGCACTAAATTTACCTCTTTGTCCTTTGAACGAGCCCTGCGTTCAGGTCGAATCCCTTACACAATGGTGGGAGCTCAGGGGTTTTTTCAAAGACGCGAAGTGCAGGACATCAACGCCTACCTTATCAGTGCGGTCAACCCTCAGGATGATGTCTCCTTGGAGCGCATCATCAATGTCCCCAGACGGGGGATCGGACCTGCAGCGTTCGGCAAGATCTTGGCTGCCAGAAAAGCCGACATGTCCTTGCAGCAGGTATGCATTCAAGCCATCGGCAAGAATCTGCTTCCGAAGAAAGCTGCATCGGCCTTGCAGAAATTAATGGACTTTCTCCCTTCTCTGGCAAATACGCATCCCGATCATGCTATCCGCCGGGTTCTTCATGAGATGGAATACGATGAGTATGTGAAGTCTTTTTCTGAAAACAAAGAAGACTATATAAGTCGTAAGGAAAATATCGAGCAGCTGGTCTTTTCCGCCTCACAAAAACGAACCATTGCCGACTACTTGGAAGATGCCGCACTGATCAGGGAGGATCAAGACAACGATGACAGCCTCTACGGTGTGAGGCTTTCAACCATTCACGCGGCCAAGGGCCTGGAATTTAAAGTCGTCTTTGTAGTCACCTTAGAGGAAGGGATTCTGCCTCATCATCGTTCGGTCATGATAGAAGGCGATGACGAGGAAAATGAAGAAGGCATCGAAGAGGAACGCAGGCTCATGTATGTTGCCATGACCAGAGCCTCGGACCATTTGCATCTCACCTGGGCCATGACGCGGCGCGGAGAAATGGCTCGTCCCAGCCGTTTTTTGGGTGAAATTCCCCAAAAATTACTGTGCGGTACCTAGTGGTAAATCAACCTGCAAAGAACAAAAATCGCGTACATGTATCATACATGTACGCGATTTTTTCAATTTTAACTCAACTGCTTGTTTCTCCCCACAGCCTCGGTGCGCTCTGCGGTGAATAGCTTACTTCCGGCTACACGAACTGCTCGGACAATGCGGAGGCATAATCTACCAGAGGATTTTCAGTGCCAAAGTATCGAAGCAATTCTTCGTAAACGGGTTGTCCCAAAAAATCCCTAAATTGTTCTGTCTGCTCGCAACGACCCTGATATTCTTGCCAGAAACCCTCAATTTCTTTCAAGTTTCCATCAGAACCGCCAAATATAACAGGCCATTCGTTCCTGGACTCTTCAAAGCCCTCCAGCATTTCACATCCGGAAGCGTCCATCGCCAGCATCAGCAATACATCCGGCAACGCCGGTGCCTCATCGCCTGCTTCGACGGACAGGTACACATCCACATGTTGTCCAGGCCGGTATAGACGGCACTTGTAGTGTTTCGTTTCATTAAGTTCGTCTTCTTGCACGTTAATGGGATTTGATCCCACCCTGTTTGTTTCCATGGAAAGCCCGTTGTGATGAATCAGATTTTCAAGCGAATAACTATTTTCCATAGTCTACCTTCCTCTCTTTAGCCACATGTTTCTTAGCGGAGACTCAAAATGTCATAGAGGACGCTAGCCTTTCTGAGAATCATCGTACTTTGGAAATCTCCTTTACCTTCATCCTGTTCCTCTTCTTTCGGAATACGAATACTAGAAAGGTGGGGTATTGATAAATACGGTGAACTACCTATTTGGAAAATAAAACACGGTATTTTTATATTAAATTTCAATTCCCTTCAGAAGATGTATGCGTAACGAGGAGTTCTTGAAGAAAAAGTGGCTCGCAACTCGGATGAATAGTTGGAACTTAGGGGTAAAAAAGTTGCATAATGGTCCTGCTGCTGGAAGAATATTTTTGTATACTATTAGACGGGCAAATTGAACGCCTGAAACGGAGATTATTGCTCGCACATATACTTAACGCTCTACCAGGAGGATTTGATGCAGTATGAGAGCAAGCTGATTCCTGTTTTGAGGGAAGGCGTAGACGTGATTAAAATGATTTGTTTTAAAAAGCTGAAAACGCACCTTCCTGAAAAATATCCACATATGGACAGTACCTACATAAACTATCTGGCCGGAGCCGTGATCAATGAACTTTTCGGCAGCCAGAACCCGGCCGAACCGTTCGCCGGTTTCGCGCTGGAAAACAAATTTTTCATTAAGTTAGAGCTGAAAAACATGACTTCCAATTTTCCGGAAATGCGCATTCCACTCACCGATGCTTTGCGCGTCCAGTTCCTGTGCGATTATCAGGAAGGCATCGATAGTTCGCACATCCTTACTCAGGCAAAGCAGCAGGGAATCCTCGTCATTGATCGTGACGCTCCGTTGCCGGCCAAATTCATGACGCTCGTTCGAAAGCTTGGCAACAGTTTTAATCTAATTACTCAACCCTAGGGGCATATGGGAAATTTCCCTACCATAGGGTTACCGTAAGTCGTTCCTTTGCATATATCGTCCTCGGCAGGCTCGATCTAAGAAGGGCGAAGCATCGAGTTTTAATGGACCTAAATTTGCCGATTCCAGCGGTAACACGTCGCAATGTCGCCGAACTAACACGGCGGCATCTTTGATGGGGCATGCAGTGGGTGAATCGATTTCCCTGGATTCCCGCTCCCGGCTTACTTCCGCCCCGGCGAGACTGCAGGCACAAGCTTCGTGGGAATCACGAGCGCAGATTCACCTGAATAAGAATCGACAAATTTAGGTTCCTGAATTGTCTAAAGAGTAGAAATATACTTTATATGGTAGAGATGTTCCACAGCCATTGTTGCTTTTTTACCGCGGACACGGCGAGTAGATCGTTTTCTTATTTCTACGTCATCTCCACCGAAGGGAGAAATCTTGTTAACGTAACATAGACGTTGAGAATTCTCGCACGCCCTCCTACCCCGGGTCCGATCCAGGGGGGGCTTATCACTGGAATGACTAAGTTCATGGGGATATGAATTCACTTCAGCGCCTAAAAGCGAACCTAAATTGCTTGTGCAACGATCAAACAATGCTTACAGATAATTCAGCAATTTTTATCATATGTTTTAGTGGCATCAAGGGACTAGCCGCCCTATGAATCCGAGAATCAACTGAAAACGAGGAGGCAAGGTATGAAATCCATTTGGAAAACCATGTTGCAGGGACTGGCGGCAGTTTTACCGGCATTAATTACGTTGTACGTCATTTATTGGATCGTCTCGACTATGGAATTGCTGATAGGTGGATTTTTGAAATTCTTCCTTCTAGGCTCCATCTATTTTCCGGGCATGGGAATTTTGGTTGGCATCATTCTATTGTATGTCGCTGGAATGCTGCTAGACCGGGTTGGCGTTTTTCAGAAAATCTATACATATGCGGAAAGTCTTTTTGAGAAGATACCATTTGTCAAATCACTTTACAGTAGCCTGAAAGACCTAATGCAATTCTTTTCCACAGCCAAAGAGGGAGAAAAAGCGCAACACAAAGTGGTGCTGCTCACTTTCAACGATATGCGGCTTATCGGTTTGGTCACGGGCAAGGTGGCTGAGCGACTCAGCCATTCGTTCGAGGAAGAGGAAACAATCCCGGTCTATCTACCCATGAGTTATCAGTTGGGTGGCTTCACTGTGTATGTTTCTCCCTCGCAAGTCAAAGAAACGGATTTGAGTGTCGAAGAAGCTATGAAAATAGCACTGACTGGGGGAGTTGGGAAAACGGACTGAAAAGAAAATTCACGTTCTTGAAATGATCGTCAGAGTTTTCAATAAATGCTTTATTCGGCCCGTTTAAGCCTGAGTGCTTCTTGGTAGACAGTACGGCGGGATATGACGTGTTTGGCTGCCACCGTATTGGTTGCTTCTTTTACAGTCATGCCCTGGTTGTTGATCAAACCATCAAGTTCCGCAAGCCATTGTTCGGATTCACCGGCCTCAGCAGCCTCTCCTTCAGCACCCGCAATGACTAGGGTAATCTCACCCCTCACTTGCTGGGGAAAATGCGTGTGGGCCCCTAATACTCTTCCCCGGTAAACTTCCTCGTATCTCTTGGTGAGTTCCCGGGCCACTGCAATTTGCCGATCGCCCCAAAATTGATGCAGGTCATTCAACGTACGGTGCAACCGTTGCGGAGATTCATAGAGGATGAGAGTCATTGGAAGAGTCGAATATGATTGGAAAAAACGTGTACGCCCAGCACCACGACTGGGTGGAAAACCCAGAAAGGCAAAAGGTTGAGTGGGAAGACCGGAAATTACCAAAGCCGTTATCAATGCAGCAGGACCGGGCACGTTGACGACCAGAATATCCATGTCTAAAGCCTGGCGAATCAGCAATGAACCTGGATCGGAAATTCCCGGCGTCCCGGCATCCGTAACGAGGGCGATAGTTTCACCCGACTGCACTTTTTGGAGCAATTGCGGACCCCGCTTGTGTATGTTTTGACTGTGATAACTCACCAAGGGCTTATGAATATCATAGTGCGAAAGCAATTTTCTGGTGTGGCGGGTATCCTCGGCGGCGATTCGATCGACCCAGCGCAGAGTATCCAGCGCCCGAAAACTGATATCCGCCAGATTGCCGATAGGGGTTGCGACGATGTATAGTGATCCCGAACTCATAGATGACCGATCTCGCCTCTCAATTTTCTTCAGCTTTTCATTCACATGCCTCAAAGGCGTTGACAATCCAGGTAAGCTCGGGCGTTCCACTCTGCCAATCGATGGCAATCACGTCAAATCGGGCTGGTCGCCCTTGCAGCCGATTCTGCTTGATATACCATTGTCCGAGGCGCGTTAACTTCTTTTGTTTACTCAACGAAACGGCCTCCTGAGGCAGGCCGAAATTTTTCGAATAGCGAGACTTTACCTCGATGAAAACAATCGTTTTGCCGTCCCATCCGACCAGATCGATTTCCCCGATCGAGCAGCGAAAATTGCGAGCGGCTATGCGCAATCCTTTACTTTCAAGGAACTCCGCCGCAAGCAGTTCCCCCTGCTTGCCTTTCTTTTGGCGAGTTGCCAATCGGTTCATCCCCTGGTCCGATGTTGGCTCATTCATATATGTTTGAACTCATCGTCTTGCGCACATAAACTCCGATTCATTTGCACCTTTCATCTGGAAATCCAAAACTCCAAAAAACTGTAAAAAAAAGACTTCATCAGCATATTTTCCTCCAAAACCATCCGAGCTTCCCGCCTACCATTTTTGCATTCTGAAACTCGCTGTGGTAGCTTCTCTCTCAAATTTATCCGATTGATAGCCATAACATTTTAAACCATTTTTAGAACCTCTGAACAAGGAGGGCCGATGCCTCGACTGCCAAAGTTTATGCGGGGAGGAAGAATCGACTATTTCGGCAAAAAACGCATCAACAGGGATGCTGCCTTATTTATCGAAGATCTGAATTTTTGGCTGGACAAGGTCTTTCTTTATCAGCGAAACAAGACCGTCCGCGAGGCTGAACGGTTCATGAGGCAGCTTTCCGAAGGTATCAACAAAGAACTTGGTGGCATCATAAGTGAACGAGTATTGGATTGTGAAAACTGCAGAAAACAAAGGGAAAAAGCTTCATGATAGAACTTATTTGCGGCCAAGACCTTGTCCAACTCGGCATCCAACTGCACGAGGGATTGAACATCACCGCTTTTTTGGATCACCTGGACCTTTGCGAAAAGTGCCTTGAACATCAACATGTTCTGATTAATCAACTGAACAAGCTGATAGGCGGAGTCGAATGGCTGAAACTGCTTTAGCGAACGTGGCAGGAAGCCCAAAAGTTGCCATCCGGAAGAGGCGGCAGCTTTCCCAATCCAAGGATGTTCAGGGAATCCACCTAACCGAATAGAAGGAGGGCAAAGCATTTCTCCATCGACCTCACCCTCCCTCAGCTCTATTCCATCGGATCGAATACTACCAGCGCTTCTCTTTGATGCGAGCAGCCTTGCCAATGCGATCACGCAAGTAATACAACCTGGATCGCCTTACACGGCCGCGGCGAAGTAATTCAATTTTATCAATACGAGGAGAGTGCAAAGGAAAAATCCTCTCTACGCCGACCCCGTAGGAAACCTTGCGAACAGTAAAGCTGGCACCTACTTTGCCCCGGTGATGCCGAATCACCACTCCCTCAAACACCTGTATACGCTCTTTTTCCCCCTCTCGTATTTTCACGTGCACTTTCACGCTATCACCAACCCGAAAGGCAGGAATATCCGTGCGCATATAATCCCGTTCGATGCTTTCAACTAATCCCTTGGCCATTTTCAACCTCCGTTTTCAGTGTCCGGAAAAAGGCCTTTTCAGCAATTCCGGCTCAATCTTGCTATCTATCTTTGACAAGCAGCCGATCCAATAAAATGGCCGCCGCGCATCGCACCGATAAATGATTGTATCCGTTCATTCCTCGAATCGTTTCCAAAACCCCATCTGCCCCCTCCAAAACCGAGGGAGCCAAACCCCAGCCGGTCCCGAGCAACAGCAGGTAAGGCTCGGAACATTGACTCAAAAGGTGACGAGCCTGGCAAATTGTCAAACAGGTATCCTGGCATTTAGCGCTCGTCGCCCAAATTCGAGGTTTCATCCCCCATCGCGAACTAATATCATCCCGCGCCGATTCTATGTTTTCAACTACCCGCAGGCACCTTAAGGCGCGCTCTCGATCCGGATGCAACTCCTTGCCAATGCCAACGAGCCAATGGCTCAAAATTCTCTCAGCAAGAACCTGCTGATCAATCAAAGGAGTGACGATATAGCACGTGGGTATCCCAAATGTACAAACCAGACGCCCCAAGTCGTGGAGATCAAGGTTAGTGACAGCTGAAGCTATCGTATCACCCTTTCGATTCAGAACGGGGTAATGCACCAAAGCGACATAAAGCGGAAAACTCTCATCAATCATCGATACAGTTTATTTCCTCTGTCACCTCTTCCAAGTGTTTTTCCGCAATCCGCAAAAACCTAAGATCGTCAGGGCTCAATTGTAATCGCCCAAAAAGATCGGGGCGGCGCAATTTGGTCCTAAGTAATGCCTGGCCACGCCTCCAGTCCTTGATCGCTCGATGATTTCCGGAAAGCAGCACATCAGGAACTTTGTTACCTCGATGTTCTTGTGGGCGAGTATACTGCGGAAACTCTAAAACGGATTCGGAAAAAGTTTCAGTCTGAACAGATGCGGCATTTCCCAGCACGCCGGGGATCAAGCGGGTAATGGCATCAATCACAACCATCGCCGCAAACTCGCCCCCAGAAAGAACATAGTCGCCAATGGAGATCTCTTCATCCGCCGCATACTTTGCGATTCGTTCGTCCACCCCTTCATAACGTCCACAAATAAGGACTAACCGTGGTAGGAGACTGAGCTTCCAAGCCGTTTCCTGCTTAAACAAATTCCCCTGGGGGCTCAACAGTACCACCCAGGGTTGGGGATCTTCCGCTCTAAGCTTATCGAGAGCCCTCATGATGGGCTCGGGCTTCATAACCATGCCTTCGCCACCGCCAAACGGGCGATCATCGGTGACCTGATGCTTACCCTTGGCATAATCCCGGATATTATGAGTCCGAACCTCGATCAAGCCCCGTTCTGCAGCTTTACCGACAATACTTTCCCCCAATGGAGCAGCAAACATCCGCGGGAAAAGCGTCAATATGTCAAAGATCATCGATCAAACCTTCCGGCGGGTCGACGATCATTAGTCCCAGTTCCAGGTTGACCTCTAAAACCACATCTTGCAAGGCAGGAATGAATATTTCATCACCCTTTCCCCGCACCACATAAACATCATTGCCACCGGTTTCTATAATGCCGGTGACATCTCCGAGCGGCCTGCCAGCCTTAGTCTCGACTTTCAGACCAATGAGTTGAAAATAGTAATATTCCCCGTTGGATGTTGGAGAAAGGCGATCTTCCGGCAAGAAGACATCCTCACCAACAATCTTCTCCGCATCCCCCATGTCGGCTATCTCTTGGAATCGTCCAATGAACAATCTATTCTGCCGGCGGAGCTCAACGACAGTCAACACGGTTTCCGTGCCGCTTCGAGCATCCCCTTTCAGGTAAAGTTTATTACCGGCTTTTTGTTCCCCCAGGCTTTCTCCATACGGGTAGATTTTGAGCGCGCCGCGAACTCCGTGGACTCGACTGATCTTACCTATCGCAACCAGACGAGACTTTGTCATCTATTTATTCAATGATTTCCAGAACAGCTCGTTTTCTGAGTTTGGTAGACGCAGCGCTCAAGATGGTCCGCATCGCTCGTGCCGTACGTCCCTGTTTGCCGATGACTTTGCCCAAATCCTCTTTAGCTACGCGAAGTTCGATCACTGAGGTTTGTTCACCCGCTATTTCTGAAACATTCACCCTTTCGGGATTATCTACCAAAGCCCGTGCCATAAATTCGATCAATTCCTTCAACATGGTGACCTCCCGATTTCTGCGCCGCATGGGATTTACTACTTAGGAAGCCTGAGTGACGTCCCTCGAACCGTGTTTCCGCAACAGGCTGCGTACTGTGTCTGTAGGTTCGGCGCCCTGCTCCATCCAATACTGAAGCCGGTTGGCGTCGATATCGACCTTTTCTGGCTCCGTCAGTGGATTATAGCTTCCAATGCTTTCGATAAAACGTCCATCTCGGGGCGACTCCGAATGCGCAATCACAATTTTGTAAAACGGCCTTTTCTTTCTTCCGCGACGAGCTAACCGAATACGTACTGGCATGATCTGCGTTGTACCTCCTGAAATGTAGCAGTCCTAAGATTCATAGTAACTTGTTAACACAGCAAAAAATTCATAATACCAAATTTTATCGACGTAAATTACCAACTAAAAACCACTCACGGCATACCCAATTAATCGATTCTACTAAAAAAAGTCATACTCGAAGGTTCCGTAGGCTAATTTCTGAATTGTTTTATATACCTTATTTAACACAAATTAAAAAGGGAAAAATGCTCTCTTGCGCCGACCCTTTCCCTTCTTCTTCTTTGTGCCACCCGCACCCATCATCTGGCGCATCATTTTGCGCGATTCCTCGTAGCTTTTAAGCAATCGATTGACGTCCTGCACCGTGGTGCCGCTGCCATTGGCTATTCGGCGACGGCGACTGGCGTTGATCATATCAGCATTTATCCTTTCGCCGACAGTCATAGAGTTGATAATCGCTTCCATACGGACGAACTCCCTTTCGTCCACTTTCATTTTTTTTAGCTCTTTCATCATGCCCATGCCCGGCAACATGCCCAAGATCTGCTCCAAAGATCCCAGTTTTTTGATCTGCCGCAGTTGATTGCGAAAATCTTCTAGAGAAAAAGTGTTCTCCTTGAATTTTTGCGCCAGCTGCATGGCTTCTTTCTCATCGAACGTCTCTTGAGCCTTTTCGATGACGGAAAGAACGTCACCCATGCCGAGAATTCTTGAACTCATTCGGTCCGGATGAAAAACTTCCAGCGCATCCAATTTCTCACCCACACCGACAAACTTTATAGGAGAACCCGTAACCGCGCGAATGGAAAGAGCTGCGCCACCACGTGCATCGCCGTCCAGCTTAGTTAAAACGACGCCTGAGATGGTCAGGGACTCATTGAAAGCTGCGGCTACTTGAACGGCATCCTGACCTGTCATTGCATCCGCCACCAACAACGTCTCAGCCGGCTCCAAAATCACTTTGAGCCGTTCCAATTCGGCCATCAATTCCGAGTCCACATGCAGACGCCCAGCGGTGTCCACCACCAAGGTATCGCAGTTTTCCTGACGCGCATAAACGATTGCCTGTCGGGCGATTTCTTCAGGTCGTTGATCCACTTTGGCAGGATATGCTGGTATTTTTAACTGTCCGGCCAGGGTAAGTAATTGGTCGATTGCTGCCGGACGATAAACATCAGCGGGCACGAGACAAGGCCGTCGCTTTTCTTGAGTAAGTTTTCTGGCCAGCTTTGCCGCCGTAGTTGTTTTACCGGAACCCTGCAGTCCTACCAACATTATGGTAGCAGGCACTCTGCCGGTAAGCTTAAGCGTTTCCGCCTGTCCCCCCATCAATTCAGTGAGCGCCTCATTCACGATCTTTATGACCTGCTGGCCCGGAGTCAGGCTTCTCATGACTTCCTGGCCAACGGCGCGGTCCGCAATACCTGCCACGAATTCTTTGGCAACCTTGAAATGCACATCCGCTTCCAAGAGCGCCATGCGGACCTCACGAAGAGCTTCACGAATATTCTCTTCAGTCAGCTTGCCCTGTCCTCGAAGGTGCTTAAAAATACGCTGAAACTTATCGGAAAGATTTTCAAACATAGCGTCCACCAAACTTGTGTAGTTATCGCAATTTTGTCATTCCAAGCCGCAATCTTGCATGGTATATAGCTTAAATTCCCAGCTCAAGAAAGGGTAAGTACCGACTAAAATAGCTAACAGATTTTTTCTCATTTGCCAATTTATTAACTTCGTCATTGATTCACCATGGGCTACGGTCACGTTCAACCGACAAGGAGACAAATGATGGCAGTCATCACGATCAGTAGAGAGTTCGCCTGCGGTGGCAGGATCTTTGCGCAGAAGCTCGCAGAACAGCTTGGTTATTCAGTCCTGGAAAAAGAACTGGTTGCTCAGGTGGCAGAGGATCTGAATATTTCAAAAAGCGAAGCGGCATTGTTTGAGAAGAACCGTGGTTCAAAGCTCTTGCGCTTTTTGGACAGGTACACTTCCCACACCGTAAAAAAAGTAGTCGATCGCTCATACGGACGTCTCGACGATCGATCCTACTACGATGTAACGACTAAACTGGTCCTGCAAGTCGCTGCGGAAGGTAATGTGATCATACTGGGATGGGGTGGACAGTGCATTTTGGAACGCCACCCCAATACTCTTCATTTGCGCATTGTTAAGAACGCTCAAGAACGCGTTGCTTTCACCAAAGAGAATCACCCGAAGCTCGACGACCGCGCAGCTCAGGAGTACGTTGAACGAGAAGATAGAGAAAAAGCAGGCTATATCGAACATTATTTCAATCGCTCTGTGAACGATCCGCACCTTTACCATATGCTTCTCAATCTGAGCAGGATAAAGGAGGCCGAAGCGCTCAGAATAATTTTGGACTATGTCAACAAGAACCTGAATCAATGAGTCCGTCTCGTTTTTCCCAGTCCTATGGAGTAAAGAGCAACCATTAACTGCAAAGTTCATTGTTTTTTGGTCATTTGAATTTTTGCCTGCCCCATGAAATTGCATAGTCATTTCATTGGGGTCATTTGGTGTTGTTTCGCATTTCGGATTTAGAGCGTCGAATTTCATTCAACAGATTTGCGGCAGAGCCTTTCGTCTCTAATCTGGCCCTGAGGGCGAGGTTTTCAATATCGAAATAAGAAAAGGCCCTTCGATCCACCGACCAAAGGGCCTTCTTACTGTCAAACGCAACTGCTCCAGCAACTAACCGGCACTCCCATTTTGCGACGAATGCCCTCTCAAGGACGCGAGTTGTGCAATGTAATCCTCCACAAGGCTTCGATCGTCTGAAACCGTGATATTTTGACGGATGCGACTCTCGGCAAGCTGCAATGCCAGTTCCACTACTTCAGCGCGGAACTTGGCCTTCGCCTTTTCTAATTCCCTGTCTGCCCGCAACTGAGCGTCCTCTAACATCTGGTCCCTGTGTAGCTCAGCCCGCTCCATTATTTTTCGTTTTTCGTCTTGCCCAAGCTGATGATAATAGTCGCGGATGCTGTCGATCTTCTCGTCTATATTAGCAAGCGAACCAGCCTGTTCATCGTGTTGCTGGGCTAAATATTCTTTTTCTTTCTCAAGCTCTTCAAGGGAAAGAACCACACTCGCACGTTTACCGGCAAGAAATTTGACCAAAGGATCCTTACCAAATTTATAGATAACAAAAGCCACGATCGCAAAGTTCACGATCCGCATAGTAAGGTCCCACGTCGGCCGATCGATTCCCCCTCCTTCGGCGGCAAAACATGGAATTGCCAATAAAATGCAAGCAACCGCAGTTCCCAGCCCTACATGAGCCTTCCTGAAAAGCAACATGGCGCTCTCCCGTATCCTCTAAACCTCTCGGCCCAGAACCTTTTGCGTAACGCTCAGCGACAGCAACTCAGCCTGCTCCGCAATCGCCAGCCGAGCTCTTGCGAGTTCTTCAGCCACCTCTGAACGCACCTTTTCATGTATGGCTGCAACCTGCTCCTGAGCACTGGTCACCAACCCTCGAGCCTCATCGCCCACCGTTTTGCGCAAAGCCAGCTGACTTTCGCGAGCTTCCAGCTCAGCCACCCGCAATCGCGCTTCGTAATCTTCGGCTAATCGGCTAATTTCATCTTGTACGGCAACCAACTGCTCCCGCTTTTCCCTAAAATGCTCCTCACGCTCAAGTATCAGCCGATGCAGAGGCTGGATCATAACGCGATTCAAAATGAAAAGCAGGATCAAGAACAAAGCGACCTGGACGAATAGCGTTGCATTTAAGCTGATCATCGGTTCTTTCCACTGTTTCTATTATTCTATTTGACAACAAACATCAGCAGCAAAGCGACAACCAGAGAGTAAATACCCGTTGACTCACTGACCGCCTGACCAACCAGCATGGTACGAGTAAGAAGTCCGGCCTCTTCCGGCTTCCGCCCAATGGCTTCGCATGCTTTGCCCGCCGCATAGCCTTCTCCTACTCCCGGTCCGATGGCGCCCAAACCCATGGCAATGCCAGCACCCAACAACGCTAATCCACGAACAAAATCGGCACCCGTGATTTCCATACCTAAAGATCCTCCTTATAAGTTATTTGTTGCACCTCATAACAGTTACCACTTAAGTGCTCAATACCAACAACAAAGCAATTACCAGCGAATATATGCCGGTCGATTCCGCCACTGCCTGGCCAACCAGCATCGTACGTGTCATCAGTCCCGTATTCTCAGGGTTGCGGGCAACACTTGCCACAGCATTTTCTGCAGCGATCCCTTCACCTATTCCAGGTCCGATACCACCAAAGCCCATGGCGAAGCCGGCTCCCAAAAGCGTACAGGCCGCCACCCAGTTCATTGCCTCTGGTAGCGATTTGAACAGCAACAACAAAGCGATCAGAAAACCATATATAGCCGTCGATTGTGCGACGCCAGCCCCAATCAGCATCAAAGTCGTTAACTGCCCGCTGGCCTTGGGCTGTCGCCCTATACCAAGGCACGCACTGCCGGCAGGCAGTCCAGCGCCGATTCCGCAACCAATGGCGGACAACCCCATGGACAAACCTGCTCCCAAATAGGCCCAGCCCGTTAGTAGAGGCTTGCCCACAGATGGACTGAACAGCATCAGCATCGCGATCACCAGACCGAAGATTCCCGCAGTCTCGGCAACAGCTTGGCCGACCAACATGGTTTTCAGGATGTCCCCCGCAACGCCAGGGCGATAAGAGAGCGTTTCGTTCGCTCTACCAGCTGCATAGCCTTCCCCAATGGCCGCCCCTATTGCGGCAAAGCCGACCGACAGCCCAGCACCCAGCCCAGAAGCCGCTTTAACCCACTCAATTTGCTCCCATGCCATACTATTTTACCTGCACCGAGATATAAACCAAGGTTAACATTGTAAAGACAAATGCCTGCACCGTTCCGACGAATAAACCAAAGAATGCGTATAAGAAAGGTGGGATGATCAGACCGTAAACAAGATACGACACCACTAGAATTATTATGGAGCCACCCATTATATTTCCGTAAAGACGGAAAGAGATGGAGACCACCTTGGCGATTTCGCCGATCAGGTTTAGCGGCATCATAAAGAAGATTGGCTGAAAGTATTCCTTGACATAACCCTTGAGCCCCTTAGTGCGGATGCCCGCGTAATGCGCAATACAAAAGCCCATGAAGCCCAGACCCAGGGTCGTATTCAAGTCTTTAGTAGGTTCATCCATGAAGGGTAATATGCCGATCCAATTACACAGCAGCAAGAACATGAACATTGCGCAAATCATCGGGAAATAAGTCTTTGCCATATCCTCGTCGAGGGCATCCCTGGTCAATTTCCAAAATATGTCGACAAAGATTTCCGCAACAACCTGAAAGGAATTGGGAACCAAACCCTTGTTGCGCGTCGCCAGAAAGGCAAAAATGATGAGGATTCCCATGACCGAAAGGGTCATATAGATAGTGGTTAAGTTAAAGACCAGATGCAAACCTGCTACATCTGTGGACCATACCGAAATCTTACCTAATTCCTCCATGGCTTCCCTCTGCTAAGGATGCACTCTTTTTGGGTAAAAACGCTGTAGAATCACTTGGTCTATCAAGATAGCCAGCGGCACAGCGAAAAGACCGGCGGCAGCAGCTATCCAATTAAACATATCGAACTCGAAAGCAACAATGAGTGGCAGCGCCAACAAGCCAAAGCGCACAAAGATGGAACCGAAGGCAAACACTGTAGCTTTACGGCGAGCGTACCCGACCTGGCGCGGTAAAGCATGTGCCATAATCACGAAATTAAAAACGCTGAACAACGAGCCCAGCAGCAGACCTCTCGCCTCAGGCTTAAATCCGACGGCAAAAAGGATTGCAGCAATCACGACCGATGCTCCAAATGCCTTGCGGGCAAGCTGCCTCTGGAACCTGTGCAACGCTGTCATATCTTGCTGGGAGTTGTCTGTCATTCTAGTCCTTAGGTAAGTGAGTGATTTGCCGGTAGACTGTGATTGCCCCGCCCACGATTCCCAACAAAATGAAGATTACGAGAAGTATTCCGCGAGTGTTCATCCATTTGTCCAGAAAGTATCCAATCATGAAGCAAAAAACAATCGACCCCGCCATCGTCAGTCCGACTTGACTGACCAAAGCGAGATGTTCTACAAAATCACGCCTCTTTTTAAAATCATCGCTCATGGTAAGATTTCGCCTAACCAAAAAGACCGGTACCTTGTAGCACGTCTTTGTGTCTTTGTGAAATATTTTTTTATTAAACTCGACTTCTTTTAAAGTACTCCTTGCAGATTCATAATATTACACCTAACCTGAAAGTACTTATCCGATCAAAACAAGCCACCGGCGGGCTTCGCCTGCTGTATGCCATCCAGTTTCCAGACTAAAGTAATTATCGGGTCTGCGTCCGGAAACCCTCTTTGCCTTGATCGGGATGAGGGTGTAAGCCCTTGAATCTACAACCACCTCACCTGACCTCTCCCCCTCGACGGGGGCTGTTAGTTGGACACACATGACCCCGTGGGTATTGAAAGTCCCCCTTTCGCAAAGGGGGGGGCCAAATCGCTGACTCCCTGTTGTTGGTGGCAAATTGTAATACCAATGAAAACAGATACTTTTCAAAAGCACGGGGTCATGTGTGTCTAACTGGCAGCGAAAGGGGAGAGGAACTAATGGTTTCCTGATGGGCACTGTCTAGTGAAAAATAGTTCAAAACCAGACCCATCCGAATGTATCCCCTGCAAAGACATTTGCACATGGATCAAGAGTTATGCTAAGTCTAAATCGAACTGTTTTGGGCCATGCCCGAGCAACCATTTCGTGCAGCAAAACACTTACCCACTGGCCTTATGGAGGTAGGTTATTGATGACAGCCCCAAACTTAACAGGCGAAACTGACCTCAGTCTGTGTCGCAAGGTGTTGGTATTGTTTCTGGTTTTTTCATGGACCGCCGGCTTTTTTTCGACGGTTCATTCCGCTCAGGGATTCTTCGGCCCTCTCCAACAGCGACTTATTAAAGACGGCTTCGCGCCGAACTTTATTAAGCAGGTCTATCAATCGAATCCCGTCCCTTTATTTGAAACGGTCGCGGGCACTCTACGAATCCGAGAAAGCAAACTCAACTACAAGCAATTTCTGCAACCTTCGGCAATAGCTAGAGCAAAACAATTTGTGCTTGGATACAACAGCACACTCAGTGATGCTGAAAAAGCCTATGGCGTGGATAAATACGTTATTGTTGCAATCCTGTCCGTTGAAACGCGGTTTGGCAACTACACAGGCTATACCCCTACCTTGGATATCCTATCGACTTTCGCAATTATGGACCGGAAAAGTTATCGGGATGTCGTGTGGCGCCTTCTACCTTCAAAAGATCGGAAACGATGGGGGCGTGAAGCCTTTGACGAGAAGCTTCTGAAACGCTCCAAATGGGCATACCAGGAACTCTGTGCGCTCCTTACGTGGGCAGACGGGAGGCCTTCCAAAATAAAAACATTCAAAGGATCATTAATGGGCGCCATTGGCTGGCCGCAATTCCTGCCTTCAAGCCTAGTTCAGCACGGAGCTGACGGCAATGGAGACGGCCAGGTGGATCTATTTGAGCCAACAGATGCCATCGTCAGCGTTGCCAGCTACCTTTCCGCCTATGGTTGGAGGAGCGCCGGAAACCGAGCAGAAAAGGAAAAAGTCATCTACGCCTATAACCATAGCCGCCCGTATGTCGACACCATCCTTGGAATAGCCGATCGGCTGCAGCGAGAGAACTAGCGTTTACTGCCCTATAAAGCCGTACCGACGTTGCCGGGAGGGCCCAGACGCTCTACCAGCATTTTTTCCACCGGTTCCGGCACCAGTCCGGTAACGCAACCGCCTGACATGACCACTTCTTTAATGATCCTGGAACTTATATAAATCCAGCGCATGCCGGTCATTAAATACAGGGTTTCTATTTCATTGCTCAGCTTTCGGTTCATCAGGGCCATCTGGAATTCATATTCGAAATCACTTATGGCGCGCAGCCCCCGCAAGATAGCCTTTGCG
This sequence comes from uncultured delta proteobacterium, assembly GCA_963781715.1. Lineage (GTDB taxonomy): Bacteria > Desulfobacterota > Syntrophobacteria > Syntrophobacterales > Syntrophobacteraceae > Desulfoferrobacter. Next base: position 18,365 of record CAWAGW010000008.1, on the reverse strand, counting down.
TCAGCCCGGCTGACATAATCGACCAGAAGCCCCTGAAAAGCATCCACTTTCAGTCGATGATTAAGAGGATGGTCCGCAAGCGATTCCTCGATCATGCGGAGTCGTTCCTCAAAGGTAAAGACGGGTTGTTTCGCAGGGTTTTTTGCGATAGCAACGATGATTCGATCGAATATTTTCAGACCGCGATCAAGCAGATCCAGATGACCATTCGTAATTGGATCAAACGAACCGGGATAGACCGCCACCTTATCCATAACCGCTCCTTTTCAGTTTCATGTGCCTCTGATTTTCATGACGGTTCGGGGATATCCCTCACGAAAAAAGACACCTTGGTATCACCATATTTGCGTTCTTGAGTCAGCAACCATTCACCCAGCCGCGCAGAGAAAACGTCCTTAGCATGATGTTCTGCAACAACCAGAGCATTCGGGGCAGCCAATTCCGCCAAAACGCCAAGGGTCTTTTCCACATAACCCTTGCCATAAGGAGGATCTAAAAAAAAGAATTGAAATTTCTCAGACGACTCCTCGTTTTTAGCAAGTCGGCGAAGCACCCCCTTGACAGGTCCCTGAATGACTACTGTTCTGTCCTGCGCACCGCAATTTTTGATATTGATTGAGATCAGGCGAATGGCTTCAGCGTTTTCATCAACAAAAACGGCTTGGGCGGCACCTCTGCTGAGGGCTTCCAAGCCTAAGGCGCCTGTACCGGCGAATAAATCCAACACCCTAGCTTTCGGTAAGCGCGGTCCGATAATGTTAAAAATCGCCTCCCGTACTCGATCGCCCGTAGGACGAATATTCATACCTTTCGGGGGATGTAGTTTCCTGCCACGAAATTCGCCGGCCACAATCCGCATTGTTTCTTATATTAAATTCCGTTCCGCCAAAACTTCAGCAATTTGGACAGCATTGGTCGCCGCCCCCTTCCTGATATTATCTGCCACCACCCACATGCACAATCCGTTTTCCACAGATGGGTCGTTTCGAATACGTCCCACCAGGGTTTCATCTTTCCCGGTGGAATCAATCGGCATCGGATAAAGCTTCTCGGCGGGAATATCTACCACTTTCACACCTGGAGCGGAAGAGAGCAGTTCGCGGACTTTTTCAACCGTGACGGGTCTTTTGGTCTCGACATTTACCGATTCCGAATGGCCATAATAGACAGGTACCCTGACTGTAGTCGCAGCCACTCCAATATCATAGTCGTTGAAAATTTTCCGCGTCTCGTTGACCATCTTCATTTCTTCTTCGGTGTATCCATTGTCCAGGAATGCCCCTATGTGAGGAAGGCAGTTAAACGCAATCTGATGAGGGTAAACTTCCCAGCTCGGTTTCTGACCGCCGTTCAGTGCCTTCACTTGCTTGCCTAGCTCCTCGATAGCCTTTTGGCCGGTCCCCGATACAGCCTGGAAGGTAGTCACCACAATCCTCTTGATACCTGCTGCGTCGTAAATCGGCTTGAGCGCCACGACCATCTGAATGGTGGAGCAGTTGGGATTGGCAATAATCCCGGATTTCACGTCGATTGCCTCAGGATTGACCTCCGGAACAATAAGCGGAATTTTGGGGTCCATCCGGAAAGCGCTGGAATTATCCACGACGACGCAGCCATTTTGCGCTGCGATAGGAGCAAACTTTCTGCTCACACTCGCTCCGGCAGAAAACAATGCCAACTGCAAGCCGACAAAAGAATCCTCTCGCAGTTCCTCAACCGGTATATCATTCCCGCGAAACGGCAATACCTTCCCTATTGAGCGAGCCGAAGCCAGGAGTTTCAGTTTCCTGACCGGGAAAGACCTCTCTTCAAGAACTCGGATCATCATGTTGCCAACTGCTCCGGTCGCCCCCACGACTGCTACATCGAATGCTTTGTTTTGCATATTTGATGACTCCATTGAATCAGGCAATGCGGTATTGATTTACTGACTTGCAATGTGATCCGCTACCAGGTCGCCAATCTCACTGGTGCTATAACCCATATGCCCGGCGGAAAGGCTCTTGATGTCTTCGGATACTACTTTTCGTATGGCATTCTCGATTCTTTGGCCTGCAGAATCCTCCTGCAACTCCTCCAGCATCATTTGTACCGCGGCAATAGCCGCTAGCGGGTTAATGACATTCTTACCGGTGTATTTGGGGGCCGAACCCCCAATCGGTTCAAACATTGAAACACCTTCCGGGTTCAAATTACCGCCGGCTGCTATCCCCATCCCACCCTGGATCATTGCACCAAGATCGGTGATGATATCTCCAAACATGTTATCCGTCACTATGACGTCGAACCATTCGGGATTTTTAATCATCCACATGCAAGTGGCATCTACGTGGGCATAATCCATTTCAATGTCGGGATATTCTTTGGCCACTTCATGGAATGTTCTGTCCCAAAGGTCAAAAGCGTAAGTCAAGACGTTGGTTTTGCCGCATAAAGTGAGTTTATTGCGCTTTCCGCGCCGGCGGCAAAAGTCGAACGCGAACCGGATGCAGCGCTCAACCCCCATTCTGGTATTGATCGATTCCTGTATAGCAACCTCATGGGGTGTTCCCTTGCGCAGGAAACCGCCCGATCCGGCATACAGCCCCTCTGTATTTTCCCGAACCACAACAAAGTCGATATCTTCCGCTTTTTTGTCTTTTAAAGGAGTCTCCACTCCCGGGTAGAGGATCACCGGCCGGAGGTTTATGTACTGATCCAGCTGGAAACGAAGCTCCAAGAGCAGGCCCTTCTCAAGAATTCCAGGTTTCACATCGGGATGTCCGATGGCACCCAAAAGTATGTTGTCAAATCCTCTGAGTTCTTCAACTACGGTCGGAGGAAGGGTTTCTTTAGTCCGAAGGTAGCGTTCCCCTCCAAGATCATAATGAACTTCGTCCACTTTAAAATTTTCTTTAGCGGCCACGGCTTGCAAGGCCTTCAGTGCTTCACGAACTGCTTCAGGACCGGTACCATCTCCAGGAATCACTGCGATACGATAGCTACGATTTTCTCCCATGAATTTCCCCATCTACCTCTTTGAATTTGAATTTCAACACCCATGCTCGCTTTTAAGAATCCCCCCTACCCCACCTTTTGCAAAAGGGGGGAACTCCAAGCGGGGGATTTGATTCAGCCGAACTGTAATGTTAAAAGCTTGTCCGAGAATACGTAGTGCTGGGCTTTAGCCCTGCCTGAAAGGGCGTCCCTAAAGTAGTGCGCTGCAGGAAAGCTGAATTCTCGGATTGCCTCCTAGTCTGTCGGCCGCTCTCCCGTTTTTCTCAGCTGTTCACCCACGTAAGCCATCAGTCCTCCCGCCTTAATCAGCTCCTGCATAAAAGGTGGGACCGGATGTGCTTGATACTCTTGCTGCCGCGAATGATTGACAATAGTGCCTCGGTCCAAATCAACTTCCACTCGGTCGCCCGTCTGTATGGTCTCGGCCGCCTCAGGGCATTCCAGTATGGGAAGTCCCATATTGAACGCGTTGCGATAAAAGATACGAGCAAAACTTTGGGCGATCACACATCCTACGCCAGTTCCCTTGATTGCAATGGGGGCATGCTCGCGAGAAGAACCGCACCCGAAGTTCTTGCCGGCAACTATAATATCACCTGGTTTTACTTCAGTTGAGAACAAAGGATCGGCGTCTTCCATGCAATGGGCTGCCAGGAGGGCCGGGTCAGTCGTATTGAGGTAGCGTGCCGGGATGATAGCGTCTGTGTCGATGTCGTCTCCGAATTTCCAGGCTTGTCCTTCGATTTTCATTACTTGTGCTCCCGCTTAATCACATGACTTCATCCGGATGTGCGATCCGGCCCACTATAGCTGATGCTGCGGCCACTGCCGGGTTGCTCAGGTACACTTCGCTTTCGACATGTCCCATACGACCGACAAAATTACGATTGGTCGTTGCAACGGCCCTTTCACCTGCCGCCAGAATCCCCATATGCCCACCTAAACAGGGGCCGCAAGTGGGGGTGCTCACAGCAGCTTCAGCGTTCAGAAAAATTTCGAAAAGTCCCTCTCGCATCGCCTGCTGATAGATCCACTGGGTGGCCGGGATAATCAGGCAGCGAACATTTGGAGCAACTTTTTTGCCTTTCAACACCTCAGCGGCCTGCCGCAAATCTTCAAGCCGGCCGTTGGTGCAGGAACCCACCACCACCTGATCGATTTCGATTTCCGGCAGCTCTGTCACCGGCTTTACATTTTGAGGTGAATGAGGCAAGGCCACCATGGGTTCGAGCTCGGATACGTCCCAATCATAAATCGACTCATAAACGGCGTCTTTATCGCTGTGGTAAAATTCATACGGACGTTTGGCTCGCTCTTGCACATATTGTTCGGTTATGCCATCCGGAGCAATGATTCCCACCTTGGCGCCGGCCTCTATAGCCATGTTGGACATTGTAAACCTGTCTGCCATTGGTAGTGCTTCGATGACTTCCCCAACAAACTCCATTGCCTTATAGCGAGCTCCATCCACACCAATCCGGCCGATTGTATAAAGAATCAGGTCCTTGCCCCCCACCCAAGGCCTTCTTTTGCCTCGAAATACAAACTTAATGCTGGAGGGCACTTTAAACCAGATTTTACCGGTGATCATGGCCGCCGCCAGATCGGTGCTCCCGACCCCCGTAGCGAATGCTCCCAAAGCTCCATAGGTACACGTATGGCTGTCTGCGCCGACCACCACATCTCCCGGCAGCACAAGGCCCTGTTCCGGCAGAAGAGCGTGCTCGACACCCATTCGACCCACTTCATAAAAATGCAAGAGATGCTGTTCCCTCGAAAACTCTCGCAATACCTTAATCTGCATCGCCGACGCGATGTCTTTGTTGGGCGCAAAGTGATCCGGAATCAATGCAACTCGTTCCGGATCAAAGACTCGCTTTGCCCCTGATCGCCGGAACGCTTCAATCGCAATAGGGGCCGTAATATCATTGCCAAGAGCGAAGTCGACATTGGCTTCAATCAGGTCATCGGGTCGAACGCTCGATTGACCGGCATGCTTTGCCAGAATTTTTTCGGAAATAGTCTTGGATGTCATATTAGCTTTCCCACTTAGATTATCGTTTCAACCAACTTATCATATGAAGGAGCCCGTCAAAAGGACCAAGCAGCTATAACGGCGATTGATCTTCATCCGTATCAGTTGTGGTTTGTTCGGGTAACAATTCCGGTTCATCGAGCGGTTCGGGTATCGAATTGTCCCTTTTCCAGCGCCGCATTAGATAGACCACCGGCCCCGAAATCAAGTAGATGAGTAGCAGCAGAAAAAGCATCATTCCGGGTTTTATGGCAATGATACTCACGAATACAATCACCAAAAAGAGGGTGGGCAGAACCTTTCCTTTGATCACCTCAAGGTCTTTGAAGCTGTAGTAGGGTACGGTACTGACCATTAGAAATCCCAAAACATAGGTGGTAAGTAGAAGAGGCAGTGTCGAGGCGGTTGAAGAACTGACCTTCCAGGGATGCAGAAAGAGTACAGTGGTTGCCACCATGCTCGCAGCGCCGGGGATTGGCAATCCGACAAAATAACTCTTGCCTACGGTATCCACTTGTACATTAAAGCGAGCCAGCCGGAGTGCTCCACAAGCAACGAACACGAAAGCCGCCAGCCAACCGAGCCTGCCGAAGGGTTTCAGTGCCCATAAATACATCAGTATGCCCGGTCCAACCCCAAACGCCACCAAATCTGCCAGGGAATCGTACTCGACTCCGAAACGACTCGTCGCACCCGTGAAGCGAGCCACTTTGCCATCGAGGATATCAAATACGCACGATATCAATATGGCTACCGCTGCCATCTGAAAATTCCCGTTGATGGAATTGACGATTCCAAAGAAACCTGCGAATAAGTTGGCAGTAGTAAAAAGGTTCGGGACGATGTAGGTGCTTCTCGGTATCTCCCCGTCTTCCGGGCGCCTCCACCTTTTTTTGCGCGGGCGCTTTCTTTTCATTTCAGCCGACATATTACGGTTTCTCCCCCGTAAACACGGTCGCCTTTGGATACTAGTACATCACCGTCAAGCGGCACGTAAAGATCCGTCCGGGAACCGAAACGAATCATTCCGTAGCGTTCCCCTCGAACAACTCGATCTCCCAGAGAAGGCCAGCAGACAATACGTCTCGCAATCAGACCGGCCACCTGGGTTACCACAATATTTTCTTCCGAATCGGCTTTAATCCACAACCAACTTTGCTCGTTTTCTCTGCTCGCCCTCGCCAGGTTGGCGGCCAAATACTTTCCTTTCTGATAGCAAGTATCCTGAACCACTCCCGAATAAGGGATTCGATTGATGTGCACGTCAAAAACTGACAGAAAAATGCTGATCTTAAGGGCATGTTTGTTAATAAAGCGGCCTTCATGCACCTCCTCAATCGCAACTATCTTGCCATCGGCCGGCGCTACGACATCCCGATCTCCAGTGGGTAAAACTCGCTGCGGATCACGAAAGAAATGTCCGATAAACAGCGTGACCAGCATAAACAGCCAGGCCAGGACCGATTGGCCGAGTATCGCCGTAATCACCGTTACGAAAGCCGCTGCGGCAACGTATGGAATACCCTCCCGTGCAAACGGAATATGTCGCGACTTATTACGAAAGTCTTCTGAGTTCACTGCCGTTCCTTCACCGTTAGAAGCCGTCCCAAAATAGCCTTGAGCTTTAACCTCCAACAAGATTCTGTAAACGTCATTCCGGCGAAGTACCACTAAGGCGGCATCTTCGACCTGGAATCCAGGGTTTTTCGATATTTCCTGCCCCCCGCTTTCGCCGGGGTGACGATTGACTGAAGGACCAAAGTGACACAGTCATTTTTCGACGCACCCTCAGTGCCCCCGAAATGCCCCGGATAGACAATGGAAGCATTCTGGTCGGCTGCGATCTATTAATCCTTCATTACCTTTGCATCCAAAAAGGGCATCATTGCCCTGAGCTTTTTACCCACTTGCTCGATCAGATGTGTTTTCTCTCGATTTCGTAATGCTCTAAACATCGGGCGGCCGGCTTGATTTTCCAAAATCCATTCCCGGGCAAAGGCACCCGACTGTATCTCTCCCAGTATTTTCTTCATGGCCGCTCTTGTCTCGTCGGTCACAATTCTTTTGCCGCGCGTCAGGTCTCCGTGCTCGGCAGTATCACTAATGGAATAGTGCATGTAAGCAAGCCCTCCCTGGTACAGCAAATCTACTATCAGTTTGAGCTCATGCATGCATTCGAAGTAAGCAATTTCTGGCTGATAGCCGGCCTCCACCAAGGTATCGAAGCCCGCTTTTACCAGTTCTGCAGCACCACCGCAAAGAACACTTTGTTCTCCAAAAAGATCAGTCTCGGTTTCTTCCTTGAAAGTGGTTTCAATCAAACCCGCACGAGTCGCCCCAATGCCCTTGCCGTAGGCTAAGGCTGTTTGTCGAGCCTGGCCGCTGGCATCCTGATGAATGGCAAGTGGGCTCGGAACCCCGGCGCCCCGGACATATTCACTTCGAACGAGATGTTCCGGACCCTTGGGAGCAACCATAACGGCATCCACCTCAGGCGGAGGGACGATTTGACCATAGTGGATATTAAAACCGTGCGAAAAGAGCAAGGTCTTGCCTGCTTTCATGGAAGGCGCCACATCTTCGCGATAGAGGCGAGCCTGAACATGATCATGGGTCAGGATCTGAATAACATCGGCCTCGGCCGGCGGCCTCACTGGCGGACACCGGCTTGAATCCATCCTCAACAGCTTTCTCGTAATTTGCAGAACCCGGTCGCTGCCCCACGATTACATTCACACCGCTTTCTCGCAGGTTCTGGGCCTGGCATGGCCTTGGCTTCCATATCCGATCACAGCAACTTTCTTGCCGCTCAGTACATTCAAATCAGCATCGGCTTCATAGTAAATCCGCATTACATCCTCCATCTGAAATAGACTCAAATCAGCATTTCTCTGGTTGACTCCGCCTTATTCCTACCGTGCCCGAGCATCTCGCAACAGGCAATTAGAAAATAGTGCAAGTCGTCCAAATCCTAACCAGTTTCAATCCGGGCACTCTCTTTCCCACGTGGCTCAGTCCTTTAGAGCTGCCTTATTTCACAGGGCTTTCGGATGGAAACCAACGATTAATGAATTGCCATCAAAAAAACACTGCGGGCATTGTCTGCCCGCAAAACCTATGCTGTCCCACACACACAGATGTCATTTTCGCTTGGAATCTTCCCGAGACCAATTCTGAAACTGGATCGTCCAGAACAAGTCCGACAAATTTATAAGCTTGCTGAAATTCGTGGCGCAGTGCTTCGATGCCACCAACAGCGGAACCCAAACAGGCACTCCAGAAGGCATGCACTGCCGGTGAGAGAGATTGCCAAGCAAGACCCGGAGCGCTGCAACCACTAGTGCTTTTTAGCTCGAGCCATGGCCACCTTCCCAGTCCGGGCTACTTCAGTTACTCCGAGTTGCCCCAGCAGTTCCAAAATGGCAGCAATTTTCCCGTCATCACCAGTCACCTCAATGGTGTAAAAGTGAGGACTCACGTCGACTACCTTAGCTCGGAAGATATCTACAATTCTCAAAATCTCTGCCCGGGTCTGTTGATCCGCCCGCACCTTAATCAACGCCATCTCACGATTGACGAATTCGGTCTCCCGAAAATCGATTACCTTGATGATGTTAATAAGTTTATTGAGCTGCTTAACAATCTGCTCGAGAACCTGCTGATCCCCGGATGTCACCAGGGTCATGCGAGACAGCCCGGGCTCGGTGGTCTCAGCTACTGTCAAACATTCAATATTAAACCCTCGCCCGCTAAAAAGCCCTGCCACCCGAGAGAGCACTCCCGGACGGTTTTCAACCAAAACTCCAATGGTATGCTTTTGTCCGTTGCTGTACTTTTCCATAAGTTACACCAATAGCATTTCTGAAATGTTTTTCCCTGCAGGCACCATGGGGTAGACCCCCTCCTCTTCTGCAACCAAAAACTCCATGAGAACCGGCTTTTTAATGGAAAAGGCCTCCTGAATGACCGGTTCCACTTCCTCGGGTTTTGTAGCTCTGAGGCCCACAGCACCATAGGCTTCCGCCAGTTTTACGAAGTCGGGAGCAGCGTCCAGACAAGTAGCGCAGTAATTTTTCTCATAGAAAAGTTCTTGCCACTGCCGCACCATGCCAAGGTATTTGTTGTTTAAAATTGCTACCTTGACCGGCAGGCAATTGCACACAGCGGTAATGAGTTCCTGAATATTCATTTGAATGCTTCCATCTCCCGCAATATCAATCACCAAACGGTCCGGGAAAGCAACCTGTGCTCCAATGGCGGCCGGCAACCCGTAGCCCATAGTGCCCAGCCCTCCGGACGTCAATAACGTGCGGGGCTCATTAAAATGGAAATACTGCGCCGCCCACATTTGGTTCTGTCCTACTTCGGTGGTGATAATGGCGTTGCCGTTGCACAATTCGTAGAGTTTCTCAACCACGTACTGGGGCTTGATGATATCTCCCTCATGGTTGTAAGCGAGGGGATAGGTTTCTCTCCACTCCAGTATCTGCTCAAACCAAGAAGATCGGTATTGATCGACATCTTCCAGAGGTTCTTTCTCACATATTTGGATGAGTTTCTGCAGGGCGTTCTTGCAGTCTCCTACAATAGGAATGTCCACCACTACGTTCTTACTGATACTCGTAGGATCGACATCAACGTGTATGATTTTCGCCTTAGGGGCAAACCCACTTATTTTGCCCGTCACCCTGTCGTCAAATCGAGCACCCACAGCAATCAGCAGATCTGCATTCGAAATAGCCATATTCGCGCGAAACGTTCCGTGCATGCCGAGCATTCCAAGCCATCCTGGATTTAGTTCTTTTTTGCCGGAAGGACCTTCAAGTATGGCAGGAAAACTTCCGAGGCCCATCAAAGTCGTTGTAACCGGTGCCTGTATCAACTCGGCAAAGCGTGTCAGTTCTTTACTGGCACCCGAGCTGATGACGCCTCCGCCGGCGTAAATGACCGGCCGTTTGGATTTCTTGATGAGCTGGTGAGCACGTTTGATTTGTCCTACATGAGCATCCAGGGTCGGGCGATAGCCCTTGAGTTCCACCTTTTTAGGATACCGGAACTCGGCCTGAGCGGCTACAACGTCCTTGGGTAAATCAACCAAAACCGGACCGGGGCGACCTGTCCGCGCCAGGAAAAAGGCTTCTTTGATGACAGTCGCCAAGTCATTCACGTCCTTCACCAAATAATTATGTTTGGTACATGGACGGGAAATGCCTACAATATCAACTTCCTGAAAGGCATCGTTGCCAATCAGTGCGGTTGGCACCTGACCCGTGAATATGACCATTGGGACCGAATCCATGTAAGCAGTCGCTATGCCGGTGACGGTGTTTGTCGCCCCAGGACCGGAAGTGACCAGGCACACACCGACTTTGCCGGTAGCCCGGGCATAACCGTCTGCCATATGCGCCGCACCTTGTTCGTGACGAACCAGGATATGCCGAATGTCATACTTGGGTAGTTCATGATAAATGTCGATTACGGCACCACCGGGAAAACCAAAAACGACATCAACCCCTTCCTTTTTGAGACATTCAAAAAAGATTTGTGCGCCCTTGAGTTTCATAGAAAACCTCAATGTTCCAAAGTTTAAAGACCGGCAAAGGAATCCCGGCCCTTGGTTTGCGACCAGTTAACATAGTTAATTTTTAACAATTCTCATTAGATAGACTTTTTAATTTATCTAACATTGGACTGAACTGTCAATGCAATAAAAGCAAATCCGCGATTTTTCACTCCTTGCCGTCACCATTTCATTAATTTGACAATCCGGCAACCTCTGTTACAATATTTGCCACAAGTTGATCAGGGCATAGATAACTCTGCACAATAACTAGCGATCTCTGCTCCTACGTGCCGTTTCAACCTGCAAGACAGCACAATCTGTCGGGCAAGATTGACTCTTTATAAACTAGATTCAAATTAAGAATGAGGTTGTTATTCGAAGTGAAAATGGATTCGATAAACTATCGCGAAGATAAAGATCGACAGCCCACCGACTCTCACAAGAACATAGCGAATTTCTTTTTTGAACTGGGAATGCTCAAGAAAACTCCGCGTTCAGGATTCCAGTTCCTCGGTTCCGGTCGCCAATCAGTAGCCGCCCACTCCTTTCGGGTGGCAATGATCGGCTACACACTCAGCAATTTAGTTCAACATTCTGATCCGTTCAGAGTCGTTTGCTTATGCCTCTTTCACGACGTCCCCGAAGCCAGGACGGGTGACCTCAATTACGTCAATAAGCAGTATGTTCAGGTGGATGAAAAAAGCGCGCTGCAAGACCTTGCACGCTCGTTGCCTTTTGGTGCCGATCTTGAGGCACTGTGGGAAGAGTACAGACATGGTCAGTCAGTAGCAGCAAAGCTGGCTCATGATGCAGATCAGTTAGATCTTATTCTAGAACTCAAAGAGCAGCAGGATTTGGGAAACAGCTATGCCTCTCAGTGGATTCATTTTGCACTCAAAAGGTTGAAAACAGAAATCGGCCAAAAATTGGCGGCAGAAATTCTGGAAACAGATTCTTCGTCCTGGTGGTTCGAAGGGAATGACCATTGGTGGCAACACAATCAAGAATCCTGACTCTTTTTACGTCGATCTGCCAATGAGACGACCTTCTCACCGCCCGGAGTTTCGGCCGATGCCTTTGCAGTCTTAACTGGGCGAGAGGCCGGTTCAGATTCGGACTCCATAGCGCTCTCTTCAGGCGCTACCACTTTGGTCATTCTGATGGGACGGCCGCCCATTGTGAACTCTTCGCCATTTATGTAAGCTTCTCTCAGAATCCAGGTGATAACAACCAGAGGGATCTGCAGGACAAGCATCTTAACCTGAAACCATTCCGGCTTAACATCTGCGTCTATAGCTTCAATGCGCGCAAAGAAGGCCGGTTCGCCTTGCATGTAGACCAGCACCAGATCGCCTTCTACTGTCATCTTAGTTAATCTCCTATCTTAGTATTTTATTCCCGGAATTTCTTTTCAACTCTGAGTCTTCAGCCCAACATGCATCAAGCTAACCGAGTAGCCTAGGGACTTCTGCCCGTTGCACTCATCGTCCGCAAGGGGCTAGGCTGCGGCAATCCACGGACCGGAGTGAGGGTGTGAGTTACTGAAATTCCTTGCCCCTCGCCTGCCCTCTCGCCCTCAAGAGCGGAAGGAATTGTGGGTTTGCAGATGGAAACGAATTAGCTATAAAACCCTCCTGGTCTGAATCAATCACAACGAATCGTGACCATGCGACATACCGTCCGGAGACAAAAAACATGAAGCAGAGCCATTGAACATACTGCATTCTGATTTCTGACTCTCGGCTTGCGCATTTAGTAGTGCTAAGTAAATTGAGTAGAGAATAGTCTAGAGTTTCTCGAAAAATTAGTAAATAGCTGCTAAGATTTTAACCCACAACAGGTGCTGTCAACGAAGGAGCATACTATCCTGGCGGCCATCCGGAAACTCCCTCCCTTGACGGAGAGAATCGGGGCTTCCGGACGCACACTATTTGGGAGACCGGTCCATGCGGATTGCATATTTCGATTGTTTTTCAGGAGCGAGCGGCGACATGATTTTGGGAGCCCTGCTAGATGCCGGCTTGAGCCTGCATCAGCTTGAGGAAGCGCTTTTCAAGCTAAATCTGTCTCATTATCAACTTAAGGCAAAAAAAGTGCTCAAGAACGGAATCGCGGGTACACAAGTAGAAATCCTTATAGATGAGACATACCACCGTGATCATCCGCGTCATTTGCACGATATTGAAATGATCATCGATGAAAGCAAGCTGCAAAAATCCGTGAAACAAATGGCCACCGAAGTTTTTCAACGACTCGCCAAAGCAGAGGCCGCAGTTCACATGACCGATGTCGGAAATATCCACTTTCACGAAGTGGGAGCGGTTGATGCTATATTGGATGTGGTCGGCGCAGTAGCCGGATTGTCGCTGCTCGGAGTTACGAAAGTGTATTGTTCACCAATTCATGTTGGCGCCGGAACGGTGAACTGCCAACATGGAACTCTGCCGGTACCCGCCCCGGCTACGGTCGAACTGATAAAGGGGAAGCCCATATATTCCACCGGAGTAGTCGGGGAACTGTTAACACCGACCGGAGCCGCGATCCTCTCCACTCTCACTTCTGATTTTGGATGCATGCCGGCAATGATCCCCCAGTGTACAGGCTATGGTGCCGGGAAGGCCGAGCTGCCGCTTCCAAATCTTTTGCGAGTTTTTATAGGAGACATTGCGGAAAGCGTCGATTACGAGACGGAAACTGTTGCCGTCATTGAGACGGGAATCGATGACATGAACCCCCAGATTTACGATTACGTCATAGAAAAAATACTGAAAATGGGAGCCTTCGATGTTTTGCTCAAGCCCGTGCAGATGAAAAAAAACCGTCCGGGAAACTTACTCTCTGTAATTTGTAAACCAGAGAGTGTAACAGACTTTGCAGAAACCATTTTGCGAGAAACAACAACTATCGGATTGAGATGGCGACTGGAAAACCGTATCAAAGCACAGCGAAAACTGATTGAGGTGCGGACACCTTATGGAATGATCCGATGCAAAGTCGCAACTTCCGGTGAGCGGGTCGTCAATGTATCGCCAGAGTATGAGGACTGCAAAAAGGCAGCTTTCGAACAAAATGTGCCTCTAAAGGAGATTGCGGACAGTGCGAAAGCATTATGCGCATCAAGGTTTGACAAATGACTACTATCCGGATTATCCGAATGAGTGTCCGTCCGAAAATCCCTCTCCCTTGGGGGAGAGATAAAAAACTGACCGGTTTTTAGAAACGAAATATAGAATCGAGAATATTATGCAACGCAACGACTCATTAAACCACAAATATCAAAGCCTCACTCTGGAGTTTACCGAACTTCCAAACTTTTGCCATATCTTCCAGGGGGGCTTTAAGGTCTCCGCGCAAGTGGGGGTTTCCATTAAGAATCTGCTGTGCGAGCAACTGAAGCTAGATCCAGCTTATGTGGAAAGCCGTATCAGCACCATTTTTCTGGATGGTAAACCGGTTGATGATATCGAGGTCGCCAAACTGAGAGATGGCTCTACTCTGGCTCTCTCCGCCGCCATGCCTGGCCTTGTTGGAGCAACCATGCGCAGAGGCGGCCACTATTCGTCCCTTCGCCGCAACATTGCCTACCAACAGAGTGACCAGCAAATGCAAAACGAAGAAGGGATGATAACGCTGAAACTTTTCAATGTCATGGCCGACGAGTTGGGACCCGAATTCCTGGCACACGGTGTATTTTTGGAAGAAAAGCATCTTAAGGCCTTCTTGGAGAGCCGCGGGCCTGCTTTTTGGGAAGCCTGCCACGCCGCCATTCTGGACGGCAAGAAGCTGAATCCAAAGGATTTGAAGAGTCAACAATGGCTTAAAACACCTGACTTCATAGCCTTCAAGGTTGTCATTTCGAAATGATCGTCAGTGCAGATCGCCGACTGTCTGCTCCACCGACTCGAGAATCGTACCATCTCTCATAAGCTGCACAATTGCACTGATGTCATTGGCCAATACTCGATCTTCTTCGAGGCTTGAGATCACTCTGCGAATGACATTATAGGCAACCAAAGAGCCCTCTCCCGGTCTCAGGTTGGTAAAAAGATCCATGGCTTGAGCAGCGCATAAGAGCTCGATAGCAATGACGACTTCCGCGTTGCACGTAACATCTCTCAGTTTACGGGCGGAAATCGTGCTCATCGACACGTGATCCTCCTTATTTGCTGAGGTCGGTATTGAATCCACGCAGGCAGGATGAGACAGAATCTTGTTTTCTGATACGAGGGATGCAGCTGTGTACTGGGCGATCATAAAGCCTGAATTGAGCCCTCCGTCACTGACCAAAAAAGCAGGTAGTCCGCTCAGCTGTGGATTGACCAAGCGTTCAATGCGCCGTTCTGAAATATTGGCCAGTTCAGAAACCGCCATGCAGGCGAAGTCTGCTGCCAGAGCGAGAGGCTGCCCATGAAAATTTCCTCCCAGCAAAAATTCTTCGGTCTCTGCAATAAAGAGAGGATTATTGGTCGATGAATTGATCTCGGTCTCCAAAACCCCTTTGGCGTATGACAAAGCATCCTTGGTAGCCCCGTGCACCTGAGGAGAGCACCTCAAAGTGTAGGCATCCTGCACACGGCTGCAGTCCTTGTGCGAGGAAATGATTTCGCTGTTCGCAACAATCCTGAACATGTTGTCGGCCGCCGCAGCCTGCCCCGGGTAAGGCCGCAATTCATGGATTCTCGGGTCGAATTCTGTTTTGCTTCCCATGAGAACTTCCAGGCTCATGGCGGCGGCAATGTCTGCCAGCTTCGAAAGTCTTATTGCATCGTAGAGGGCAAGCCCACCGATGGCAGCCGTAACCTGTGTTCCGTTTACAAGCGCAAGGCCTTCCCCCGCTTCCAGCTGGAGCGGCTCCAGCCCGGATCTCCGCAGCGCCTCCACACCGGAGGTTTTCTCCCCTCTGTAGATGGCTTCACCCAGTCCTATCAGCACTAAAGCCAGATGAGCCAAAGGGGCCAAATCTCCACTCGCTCCAACCGATCCCTTTTCGGGCACTACGGGATAAACTCCTCTGTTGAGGACTTCGATGAGTTGATTGACGGTTTCCAGACGAATCCCTGCATTGCCTCTGGCCAAGTCTTTTATTCGCAGAGCCAATACCGCTCGCACGGTCTGTTCATCCAAAGCTTTCCCAACGCCCGCCGCATGACTTTTGAGGATATTGACCTGGAGTTTGCGTGTGTCCTTGCCCGATATGGTGATTCCACTGAGTGCACCAAAGCCTGTAGTGACGCCGTATATGACTTTGCCCTCCTGCACCCATTGATTAACGAGCCTCCTCGCCGAGACAATACGCCTCTTGGATTCCTCCGCAAGCTCCACTCCGGTATTCTTTCTGGCTATCTGTACCAGGTCTTCCAGCGTCAGCCCTGCCACTCCAAGGGTTATTTTTTCCTGCATAATGTAAACCTCAAGCATCGTGCATCAACTTTGGGCACTGAAGGCCCTCATTAATTTGGCTGCCGGTCAGAAGATCACTTTTCAGTCCCGACTCTCCATATTAAATCACCGTTCGGTACGCAAGGCCAATCTGTCTGTGCGAGCCACCATCTCTCCTCGTTTGTACACTTCGACCACTGGAGAGACCCCGGCGTGGTAAGCCAAAATAGCTGGACTGCGGCCTTTCAGCAACAAAAAGTCAGCGTTCTTCCCCTTCTGCAAACTTCCCGTTTGCCTTGCCTTCCCAATGGCATAAGCAGCGTTCAACGTGGTGGCTACAAGCGCTTCCGGAACTGTAAGCTTCATATTCATGACCGACAGACCGAATACGAAAGGCATGGATTCCGTATAACAGGTTCCCGGGTTGCAATCGGTGGCAATGGCAAGAGGAACACCTAGATCCCGCATTCGAGTTGCTGACGCGAACCTTTTGCGCAAGCTGTACGCAGTACCTGGAAGCAAAACCCCGATTACACCTGCTGCAGCCATTGCTTGAAACCCGTCATCGCTTGCAGCCAGCAGATGTTCCGCTGAGACCGCCCGCATTTCAGCCGCCAGGCCGGCACCACCCAGGTCATTCACTTCATCCGCATGGACCTTGAGTTCCAAGCCATGATCTCGTGCTGCAAGCAAAACTTGCCGGCTTTGATCTATCGAAAAAACGCCGGTTTCGCAAAATACATCGCAAAAACGGGCGATTCCCTGCTGTCCCACTTGGGGTATCATTTCTCGAATGACCAATTGCACGTATTCATCCGGCTTGCCCGCATACTCCTCAGGCACTGCGTGAGCCCCCATGAAAGTAGGGACCACATCCAAAGCGGTTTCTTTCCTAATGCGCTCGATAACCCGGAGCATTTTGAGCTCCGTTTCCGTATCGAGTCCATACCCGCTCTTGATCTCGATGGTTGTAGTTCCGAATTCAAGCGCTCCAACAGCGCGCCTCCTGGTCTTGACAAAAAGCTCTTCCTCCGAGGCCTGTCTCACGGCCCGAACCGATGACAGGATTCCCCCGCCCCGGCGTAGGATTTCCAGGTAATCCGTTCCAGCCAGACGGAGCTCGAATTCTGTTTCTCTCAATGCGGCGAAGCAAATGTGGGTGTGGCAATCCACAAAACCCGGAATCAAGCAAAGCCCCCGACAATCCACTTCCAGGTCAAGTTCGCCCAGCTTGATCGAAGCCAGCACTTCTTGTTCCTCACCGACGGACTCGATCACACCGTCTTGCACATAGACTGCACCCTTCTGAAAGCAGACCAACTTGCCCTGATTGTTTCCGGCAAGTGGTGTACCGTCGTCAATCGGGGTAAAAATACGCGCATTCCTGAATAGTTTGCCGATCATATTGATCTTCTTTCGCCTCCTTTCAAGTTCTAACGGTTTCTAAAATTACCTCTCTAACCGCGTGGCGGCAACCAATATCCGCCATTTTGAAATACAAAACCTGCAAACCCAATAATTCTCTCGGAATCATCTTTTTGCATTGCGCGCCTTTCCAAGCACCTTTTATGAATTAACATGGTTATTAAGAAAGCGGGTTGACGAACAACCTCGAAAACCAGTCAACCTAGCGAAGTTAATGATTTCCCATTCAGGGGTGCTGAATTGTGCATTACCGTTAAGCAGTCTAACGGATGAAAGTCTCCACCGGAAAAGGGGGATAATGTATGGAGAACATGTTGATGTTTCTGCAGGATAGAGAACAAGAAATGCTGACCCTAATCGAGCACCTGGTAAACATAGACAGTGGCACTTGCTGCAAACAAGGAGTAAATGAGTGCGGGCGGATCATTGCCCGGGAGCTGGAAAAATTGGATTTCAACACAGAAACCATAGAAGAAAAGGACTTTGGTAACCATATACGTGCGAAAAGATCAGGATCGGGCAGTAGTAACGTGTTCATATCTGCACACCTGGATACCGTATTTACTCGAGGAACTGCAAAGGCACATCCTTTTCGAAGAGACGACAATCTGGCCTTCGGTCCGGGAGTCGGCGACATGAAAGGGGGCATCGTGCAAACGATATATGCTCTCAAGGCCTTACGCCACTTCAAGCGAAACACTCCAACTTTATCCGTTTTCCTGACGGCGGATGAAGAAGTCGGCAGCGTTCTGGGGCGGCCCCACATTGAAGATTTGGCCCGCCAGTCCACCCACGTACTGGTCATGGAGCCCTGCTCGAAACTCGACTCCATCGCGGTGCGCCGTTGGGGTATTGGCTCTTTTTACCTGACGATTCACGGCAGGGCGGCGCATGTATTGAAGCCAGATTCCGCCGGGTTGAATGCTTCTCGCGAGCTCGCCTTCAAAATTCTCGCATTGGAATCGT
>CAWAGW010000007.1:0-9363 GCA_963781715.1 uncultured delta proteobacterium | reverse complement strand
GGTCAAAGGAAAGATATCTTTGCAACCGCCAAACCTTTTTTCCGTCGGCAAGATGGATGCCATCTATCGCAAGGTGCGGGAACTGGAGGGCCGCTCATGAAATATTTCTATTATCCCGGATGCTCGCTTGAGGGGACCGCGCAAGAATACGATGCTTCCACGCAAGCCGTGATGCGGGCTCTGGGGGCAGAGCTTTTGCAAATCGAGGACTGGACCTGCTGCGGGGCCAGCGCGGGCGATGCCGTAAGCTATCTGTTATCCATGGTGCTGCCTGCAAGGAACCTGGCTTTGGCCGAGCGCACCGCAATCGACGCCGACATGCTGGTTCCCTGCAGCGCCTGCTATCTCAATCTAAAAAAAGTGGAAGACCACACCCGGCGAGATGACAAGCTTTTAGAGACTATCAATCAGGTGCTGGCAGAAGACGGCTTAAGCTACCATAAGGGCATCAAAGTCCGCCATTTGCTCGATGTGCTCTCCCGGGACATCGGAGCCGACGCCGTCGAGGCCAGGGTAGTGCGCAATCTGACCGGTCTTCGGGTCGCTCCCTATTACGGCTGCCAGTGTCTTCGCCCCTACGCAGAATTTGACGATCCGCAGCAACCCGAATCCATGGAGCCCCTGATCGAGGCCCTCGGGGCCCAAGTGCACCCGTGGGAGATGGGCGCCAAGTGCTGCGGGGCGGGGCTGATGACCACCAAGAAAGCCGCCGCCCTCGAGCGGGTGAGCGAGCTCCTTCAGGCGGCCAAAGGCGCCGACTGCATCGCAACGGTTTGCCCCATGTGCCAGATGAACCTCGAGAGCTACCAGGCCAAGATCTCCCGCATGAACGGGCAAAGCCTCGCCGTCTCGGTCCTCTACCTGCCGCAGCTCATGGGCCTCGCCTTCGGACTCACCGAACAAAACCTCAAACTCAACCTCAACTTCGCCTTTGCACCGAACCTGAAGAAGAGATTGCTCAGCGCGGATGAACGGAAAGTCGCATCGAAGTGAAATATATCACCATTTCGAGCGAAGCGAAAAATCCTATGCAACCACTTCGAGGAACAACTTCAGAAATGTAAAATGTATTGGCATTGCACGTAAATTTCCTCTATTATCCCCTCATCCTGTTGGTTTTGATAGCTATCTTGGTCTCAGATCGCGCTGATTGCATGCTGTCGTTCTGCACACGGAACTGATATCCTGCTGACGAACTCGCACATCTTCTTCCAGAACCTAAAGACCAGAGGACAAAAGCCTACGTCGGCCACGTGGCCTAATGAATTTGCCACACTGTCGTTTATCATCCGAACAGGGGAGATAAGCAGAAACTATCCAATTACGTTAGGCTTGAGAGTCACATTGAAAAGCGCAATTATCCACAGTCCAATAATGAAAAGGAGGTATTGTTATGAAAGACAACGATCGTAAACCCACAACCAATGATGCGGGAATCCCTGTATCCAGCGACGAGTTTTCTCTAACTGTCGGGCCGGACGGTCCCATTTTGCTTCAGGATCACTACCTCGTCGAGCAGATGGCCAATTTCAACCGGGAGATGATTCCGGACCGCCAGCCCCATGCCAAGGGCTCGGGGGCTTTCGGACACTTCGAGGTGGCCCGGGACGTCAGCGCCTACACAAAGGCTGCCGTGTTCCAACCCGGCACGAAGACCGACGTGCTGGCACGGTTTTCCCAGGTGGCCGGTGAGAGCGGCAGTCCCGACACATGGCGGGACGTGCGCGGCTTTGCGCTCAAGTTTTACACCACCGAGGGCAACTACGACATGGTGGGGAACAACACTCCAGTCTTCTTCATCCGCGATCCCATGAAGTTTCAAGATTTCATTCATTCGCAGAAGCGCCGTGCGGATAACGGACTGCGTGACAACGACATGCAGTGGGACTTCTGGACCTTGTGTCCTGAATCCGCCCATCAGGTCACCATCCTGATGAGCGATCGTGGCGTCCCCAAAAGCTATCGGCACATGAACGGCTATACGAGCCATACTTACATGTGGGTCAACGCCAAAGGCGAACGTTTCTGGGTCAAGTACCATTTCAAGACCGACCAGGGCATCGAGTTCCTCACCCAGGAGGAGGTTGACCGTATCGCCGGCGAGGACGCTGATTACCACCGCCATGATCTTGCCGATGCGATCAAGCGGGGTGATTTACCCCAGCTGGACGCTAAAGGTTCAGGTCATGCCCTTTGCCGAGGCCGAGAACTATCGCTACAATCCCTTCGACTTGACCAAGGTCTGGCCCCATAGCGACTACCCGGTCCAAGAGGTGGGGCGGTTGACGCTCACTCGCAACCCCAGCGACTTCCACACGGAAATCGAGCAGGCGGCCTTCGAGCCGAACAACCTTGTTCCGGGTATCGGCCCCAGCCCCGACAGGATGTTGCTCGCCCGCCTGATTTCTTACTCCGATACCCATCGGGCACGCCTGGGCGTCAACTACAAACAGATCCCGGTCAACCGGCCGAAATCTCCTGTGCACAGCTACAGCAAAGGCGGTGCGATGCGGATGGAGAACGTCTCCGATCCCGTGTATAAGCCGAACTCCAAGGGCGGCCCCAAGGCCGACCCCGAGCGCTATCCTGAACAGGCTATTTGGAGTGCCAGCGGCGAGTTCATGCGTGCCGCCTATACCCTGCGCAAAGACGATGACGATTTTGGCCAGGCCGGCACATTGGTGCGTGAAGTGATGGATGATGCCCAGCGCGCCCGGCTGGTGTCCAACGTGGTGGGGCACTTGAAGGGGGGCGTGTCCGAACCGGTCCTGGAGCGTGCGTTCGAATACTGGCGCAACATCGATAAGGAGATCGGCGAGCGCATAGCCAAGGGCGTACAAGGGGACTGATCTCAGCATGTTTTTGATGTAGCTCAAGAAATAGAAGCTATCGGCTAACCCTTAAGGATTGAGGGGTTAGGGCACGGGTATTGATATATTGGTATATGGAGAACGTGGTCTGCCCTTGCCAAGAGCCATCTTGAGAGAGTGCAAGCCGCATGGTTTGATCCAGTAGACTGGGATGATTTATCATTGTACGGTTTCTACTGTTTGGAGAATGCTGTGTGCGCAGCCGCTACACATGCGAGAATCAGTTTTGCAAGGTCTCATCGCGGGAAAGTGGCCGCAGCCGAAAGGCTGACTGCAGAGTTCGGGTTTCCCGATGTTTCAGAACTGCTCGTTGACCTGAACGATGCACGAAAAGCTGCGGCGTACGGTGATATTGACCGTCCCGAACTGGATGCTGAAACCGTTGCTGAGGCTATTGAAAAATACGTGAGAGCCGTGGAGGATTTCATTGCAGACTGAATCATCTAACCGTTGTGTTGTGAGTGTGCCATTACACAACCGCCCAGCCCGGAGACTTGATTTTGTCAGTCGTTGGCCAAGTTTGAAGGCTAAACAGTGGGTAGAAACCTTTGTTGATGCTGCATGTTCAGACTCGTCTTTGGCTGCTGTTGTGCTCCTAGGTTCCGCTGTCCGTCCTGTTAAACAGGTCAATGACGTGGATGTCCTTTACATCTACAAAGATAGAGCCGTTAAGTGCCCGGGGCGAACGATCGACATTGACCTCAGGGCGTATTCACAAGCAGATGTTCGTTCGTTATTGGCTAAAGGGAACGATCTTCTTGGGTGGGCTCTCCGTTTCGGCCATTTGATCTGTGAACAGGATCTTTATTGGACTTCTTTGTGCAGGGAATGGCTGGAGAAGCTGCCTCTTCCTGATCCGGAAGTTGCAGAGAAACGGGCACGAAAAGCAGATGCGATGTACCACAAAATGCGAGAGATGGGTGATATGGATGCAGCACGGGAGCAGTTGCTGAGTAAACTCACCCATGAAGCACGAGCACGATTGCTTTCTAAGGGGATCTACCCGAAATCTCGTCCAGAGTTACCCGAGCAGTTGAATGATATTGGTGAGCATGAACTGGCCAGATCTTTAATGGAATCTTCTCACTCTGAGAGATGAAGGAGACGTACCAATTCAGTAAAATTTCTACACCATCGCAATAGCCCAACGACAGCTTTGCGAGGGACGCGTGTTACGCTGCCGCTCCACACGCGCCCCTCAAGCTGGTCGTTCGGCTGAAAGAACCAGATGAATACTACCGTGTTTCTTAGACGCCCTTGGTTCCGGTTGGCGGTCGCCGCTATCACGCTTGCGATGGTCGGAACATGGGCAGGGGGCGATGTCCTATCGTTCGCCTTCCGAAAGAATTGCATCCGAGCACTCCAGTCAGTTGCAGTGGTATTCGGCATCACATCCGCGTTGTCGCTAGCGCTGGTGACTAACTATGTGCGCGGCGTTCGAGACCGGTACCTCGATCATGTTCGGTCAATCAGAAATCACTTGGCGAAATTTTACGAGAAGCATAAGAATTCAGACGATCCCGCTCTGAGACACGTCATCAATCACAATGTGGTCAGCGGGTAAAGTCTGCTCCTGACTCATTATGGCTATCGAACCTCATCACCGCTACACGCAAAGGTTAGGCCCAAATGTATCCGGGCCTCGAATCTTTCTGCCATGGTGCTAGGAGCCTGTCCGAGAATGAAAATGGTGGTTCCAAATTCCCGCTAAGACCCGGTAAATTGGCATTCAGTAAGCATTTTGTGTATCGTTTTTTGGTCAAAATGGATTGCAAATTACCACTTTTTGAACAAAAAATTTTGAAAACTTTAGTTCTCAGACAAGCTCCTAGCGTTGCTTCACAAATTATTCTAATGAGTCAAGAGCAGACTTGGCTCGAAGACTGGACGAGGCAGAAAATACTCGAAAGAGTCAACTGGAAATTCTGGCGGTGTTGGGCCTCGAGTTACGTGAATGACCCCGAAGGCTGCCTTTCGCTTTATCTTCGATGAAAATCCAGTTTGTGTTGTAGAGCTGAGAACGGCCCATATACTAATGGTATCCGTAGTACCTTCCCTGCTTCGGCCAGTCAATGTTCCTGACACGTATCTTCCAATTGGTCGCAGCGATTTTCATAACGGATATGGTTTGGAAACCTTGACTCTGCCGAAGCTTGCTAAGAATATCCTTTTGAACAATCCGTTTTCCTGTTGCCATTCAGCCCACCAGGTTGTGGCAATCACGCATGTACTTATAAACCATGCCTGATACCTCGCGGATGACATTGCCGCGGCTTCGCATCCAGCTGCCGTAATTCCTTGCCAGGCCGTCTTTTTGGATGATACCGACAAAAATATACGGATAGTGTTTGCCGTCGCGGCCTTTGGCGATGAGCAGGCCCATATCGCCGCAGACGTGGGCGGTGGTGCCGGTCTTGTGATAGAGATCGACACAGCGCGGCACATCAGCTCCGTCCTCGATCCGGTCGCGATTTGGCAAGCCCATGTAATGCTTGATCTCGTCGGCGTACGGCAGGCGGTCCTTTTGCATGGCAAAAAGAAAACGGCTGTAATCGCGGGCCGAAGCCTTGTTGCGGTAAGTGCGGCCGTTGCATGGGATGAATTCGACTATGGAAGTCTGCCGGAAGATGCCGCCAGCATAGCGTTTCAGCACGCGCTCGACTTCCCGAGGACGCCGGTTGACCGGGCGACTGGCGCCAACCCTGTTGATAAAGAAGTTTGCCGCTTTGTTGTCGCTGTGCCGGATCATAGCCTCCATCTTTTCGCGGATGTGTTTGTTGTATGGATACTGACGGCTGTCCTCCTTGTGGCGAAAGAAGTAGGCTTGCGCCAAGAAGGGTTTAATCATGCTGGCAGCCTGAAGCGGTTTATTCTCGCTGATTGATATCAGCTTCTTGTGGGCGCTGAAGTCGTAGACCGACCAGGCGGACCGTTCATCTGGCGAGATATGGCCTGCCCTGCGCAGTCTTTTAATATAGATGTTAACCTTGTGCTCAAGCGAAGGGGCGGCCAGTGCCCGCACTGGGAAACTGGCTGTCATCCCGACTGCCGCAGTGCCGGCGAGCACTTGCAGGAATTTCCTTCGGGACAGTGGGTGCGACATGCAGTTACGCTCCAATAGTTTCTCTTTTCATCAAAATGGCTTACAAGGAATATGACATTCCATCTATGGATTGCTTTCAAAAAATCATCGAAAGAACTACTTGTCAAGCGCGAAACAGGAGGTTTATGAGGCGAAGCCAATGATGGTCCCGTCTACGTGGCGGGGCTGCTGAATACTATTTAACCGGAACTCGGCAAACAACGCGTGCTACGAATACCGTATTTCACAGGTGCCGAAGTGCATACAGCTGAAACAAATATTGAAATTGGATGGAACGCTTTGCATAACGGATATGCTCTGCAGATAACAAGGACTGTCGACCAATCATCCTGTCGCCTCCAACCCTGCTCGCAAACGCTTTTCTTTGCTCCACACCGTTGCTCCTGCTGTATTTTTTTCATTCGAGTATCCACTTGCTCTTGACTAAAATAAGTCTTAAGAAACAACAGGAATGGTTTGCAACTGAATTTGATAATGGCAGATCGTGCGCGGTCTTATCCTGCCATTAATCCCTTCATTACACACTTGGCCGACTTTGATTTTTCTCATTGCAAAAATGACAAGATATGAGAGAGTTAAAAGATACCGCCTCCATTTTTGAACCGTTAAGAAGACAAGCCGAAAAGCTGTTTAAAAGCAGTCTGCAGGGTGCCGACGTTTCTACCGCATCTTCTGCAAGCGATGGGGCGAAAGCAAAAGCACACAATACGTCGTTGCAAAAAAGGAAAGGAAGAAGCATTCAAAGTAGATTAATTCTACTGCTCCTTTGTATTCTTCTTCCAATTCTGGTGATCCAGGGTTTTCTTCATCACCAAATGTTTCAGCACAGGCGCGCTCAAGAGCTTCAGACGAACATGGAGGTTGCACGTGCCGTAGGAAGAGCTTTTGATGCCTTTGTAAAGGATGTTCTGCACACTGAGCTTGCGATTGGTATTGGTGCTACTAGCTATCCCTCTTTGTTCTCAAACAGCTTGCAAAGACTGCTTGAAGCCAGTGCGAAGAGCAACCCGTCTGTCCGGAACTTCAACTGGCTCAGTCCCGACGGGCGTGTTCTTGCATCAAGCAACCCAAATGTTGTCGGCGTCGATGTGTCGGACAGGCCCTACCTTGAAAAAATAGCTTCAGGCGCTGATTGGGTCGTGGGAGATCTCTTTATTTCAAAAGTTACTAAAGATCCAGTATTCGCCATCTGCCGCGGCATCCGCAGCGATGAAGGAAAGCTCCTTGGGATAGTTCTCGCCGCAATTTCACCGGACGGGTTGGATAATGTCCTTGCCTTCGAGCGTCCGAACCAGGGGGCCATTGCCCTCATGGATTCCAAAGGAAGACTCGTCTACAGGTTCCCTCACCTTAATCCTTCCTGGGAGGATCGCGACTGGTTCCGGCAATATGCTGCAGTTCGGGAAGCAGTCGGAGGGAAGGAAGTTTCTGACATGACCGTCGTGGCTTATGACGGAAAGAAGCGCCTGTATTCCGACACCCCCATTAGCTCCATTGGGTGGGTAGCCGGGGCCGGTCGAAGAGAGGAAGAGGTAACCGGCCCCATTGTGGCGGACATGACTAAAGGCATTTTTCTTTTTCTCCTAGTCTCGATTGCTGCATTCCTTATCGCTTTGTTCGATTCCCGGAAAATTACCAAACATGTCCTATCCCTGCGCTCACATGCAATGGCCCTCGGACGCGGGAAGTACGTCGAACCACTATTGATCGGCCATGTCTCAGAATTTCAAGAACTGGAAGAAGCCTTCAACAAAATGGCCGAGGAGGTGGGGCTCCGCGAGCAAGCGCTAAGAAACAGCCAAGAGCGCTTTAGACTGCTGTCCCAAACAGCAGGCCAGCTTTTGGCTTCACCGGAACCGCAGTCAATTGTGAGTGACTTGTGCCGGCAGGTCATGGAACATCTGGAATGTGATGTCTTTTTCAACTTCCTGACAGATGAGCAGACCGGTAAGCTCCATCTAAACACCTGTACCGGCATACCTGAAGATGAGGTTCGAAGGATCGAGTGGCTCGACTACGGCGACGCCATTTGCGGTTGCGTGGTCAGCGGCGGAGAGCGCATTATCGCCGAAGATATTTTAAACGCGCCAGATCCTCGGATCGAACTGGTTAAGGGTTATGGAATTCAGGCGTGGGCGTGTCATCCGCTTCTGGCTCAAGGGCGAGTCATTGGTACACTTTCTTTTGGTGCGAAGAATCGGGCTCACTTCGCCCCTGATAACCTCGATCTCATGAAAACGGTGGCCGACCAGGTTGCCATTGCCATGGAGCGAATAAAGCTCATAAAAGAATTGCAACGATCACAGGATGAACTGGAGTTTCGAATTCAGGAGCGAACTATGGAGCTAAGTAGTGCTAATGAGGAATTGCGGCAAGTTCCCTCCAGACTCATTTCAGCACAAGGAGAGGAGAGGAAAAGGCTTGCCGCTGAACTCCACGACTCCATCGGACAAACTTTGGCGGCGCTCAAGTTTGGGGTGGAAACAGCCCTTAGCCGAAGAAATCAAGGAGATATGGAAGAGGCTATGGTTGTATTGGAGCAATTTGTTCCCACTTTACAACGTTCGATTGATGAAACCCGATCTATCTATATGGGACTCAGGCCTAAAATTCTTGAAGAAATGGGCCTTCTTGCCACCCTCGATTGGTTTATCAGAGAATTTCGAAAACTTTATCCTAACCCTCATATCGAGCCGGAGCTTAATATAGATGAGGCGGATATCCCAGAGGATTTAAAGATTGTCTTGTTCCGAATCGTTCAGGAAGCGCTGAGTAACATTGCCAAACACAGCAAAGCAGAATGGGTGGATTTATCCCTGCTCAGGAATGGCAAAAGCATTGAACTCACCATTTCTGATGATGGAGTCGGGATGGATTTGGATTACATTCTCCAAACAAGCACCGCCAAAAGCCTTGGTCTGACCGGCATGAAGGAAAGGGCAGAGCTTACTGGAGGAAGCTTTCTGATTGAGTCTATTCCAGGAGAAGGAACAGCTGTGCGAGTGATCTGGGCCAATTAGGGGGCATTCGCTAATGGCATCTGCTTTCATATCGATCTGTAAAGGTTCAGAAGAATAGTACGAATATGGTTTTTGTATCTTGAGGTCGGCAAGCCACCGCTGGGCAACGTAATTCATCACCGATGCGTTATGATCCTTGACGTCTGTGAAAGTCATTTTAACTGAAACCAACCTCTACAAACCCACAAGATGATCAGTAAAAAGAGTGAGGGGTGAAGCCCAAACGACTTCACCCGCAGCAACTTATCTGTAAAGCTGCTCAATCCAATGCGTTGCCTCTTCGTCACTGATTTTTCCAAGATACCTTTGTGTAGTTGAAAGATTGGCATGCCTCAAAATAACCTTGCTGATGATTTCGATCGGTATTCAT
>CAWAGW010000006.1:0-275533 GCA_963781715.1 uncultured delta proteobacterium | reverse complement strand
ATCTGCTTCAGGTAGGCCCCCTTGGAACCCAAATGGGGCAGTCGATCGACCACGTCTTGCACCAGATGAAAGCGGTCCAGGTCATTCTGCACCCTCATGTCAAAGGCCGTCGTGATCGTGCCCTCTTCCTTGTAGCCGCGGACGTGCAGGTTGCGGTTGGTCCGGCGGTAGGTCAATCGGTGGACCAGCCAGGGGTATCCATGAAAGCCAAAAATGATGTGCTTGTCTTTCGTGAAGAGCGAGTCGTAATCCCTGTCGCTCAGCCCGTGCGGGTGCTCGCTCTTGGGTTGCAGCTTCATCAGATCGACGACATTGATCACCCGGATTTTCAGATCGGGCAGATGTTTGCGCAGAATGGAAACGGCCGCCAGGATCTCCAGCGTGGGTGTGTCGCCGCAGCAGGCCATCACCACGTCAGG
The DNA here is from genome assembly GCA_963781715.1 of uncultured delta proteobacterium. GTDB lineage: Bacteria > Desulfobacterota > Syntrophobacteria > Syntrophobacterales > Syntrophobacteraceae > Desulfoferrobacter. Next base: position 275,114 of record CAWAGW010000006.1, on the reverse strand, counting down.
CTCGGCGTCCTGGTCGTTACTGGCCCATTGCCAGATGCCAATCCCTTCGGTGCAATGCACGACCGCGGCGTCCATGGTCAGCCATTGGGGCAGTGCGTGTTTGCCGGCCACCACCACGTTGACGTAATGGCGGCTGCGCAGGCAGTGATCAAAGACCGACAACAGGCAATTGGCATCGGGCGGAAGGTAAACGCGCACGATATCGGCCTTCTTGTTGATAACGTGATCGAGGAAACCGGGATCCTGGTGCGTGAAGCCGTTGTGATCCTGCTGCCAGACGTGGGAAGCGAGCAGATAGTTCAGCGACGCGATCTTCCGGCGCCAGGGCAGTTCCAACGTGACCTTCAGCCACTTGGCGTGTTGGCTGAACATCGAGTCGATAATGCGAATAAAGGCCTCATAGCTGTTGAACAGCCCGTGCCGCCCGGTCAGCAGATATCCTTCCAACCAACCCTCGCACTGGTTCTCGCTGAGCATCGAGTCCAGCACGCGTCCTGAGGGTGCGAGGAACTCATCATTCTTTACTGCCCGGGCGTCCCACTGACGATTGGTTGCTTCAAAGACCGCACCCAGGAGATTCGAAAGCGTCTCATCGGGGCCGAAGATTCGGAAATTGCGCTGATCCTGATTCAGCTTGGCTACGTCACGCAGGAACTTGCCCAGCACGAGCGTATCCTGGCCGTCAACGGCGCCCGGCGAAGGTACATTCACCGCGTGAAGGTGAAAATCCGGCATGCGCAGATCGCGCAGCAGAATACCACCGTTGGCATGGGGATTGGCGCCCATCCGCCGGTCGCCCTTCGGCGCCAGCTCGGCCAATTCCGGCATGAGGCGCCCCTTCTCATCGAACAGCTCCTCGGCCTTGTAGCTTTTCATCCAGCTCTCAAGCTGCTTCACATGATCGGGATGCTCGGAATTTACCAGGATCGGCACCTGGTGCGCTCGGAACGTGCCCTCCACTTGCAACCCGTCGACGACCTCCGGGCCCGTCCAGCCCTTGGGCGACCTCAGGACGATCATTGGCCAGCGCGGCCGAGAGGAGTCGTTCTGCTTGCGTGCATTCTCCTGGATTTTCCGGATGTCCTCGATGGCCTTTTCGAGGGTGCCGGCCATGAGTTGATGCATCGCTTCCGGCTCATCGCCTTCCACGAAGTAGGGCGTCCATCCGTTGCCACGCAAGAATTGCTCCAACTCCTCATGCTCGATGCGGGCCAGCACGGTCGGGTTAGAGATCTTATAGCCATTGAGGTGCAGGATCGGCAGCACGGCGCCGTCGGTAACCGGATCGAGAAACTTACTGGACTGCCAAGAGGTCGCCAGGGAAGCCGTTTCCGCTTCACCGTCGCCGATGACGCAGGCGACGACGAGTTCCGGATTGTCGAAGGCCGCCCCGAAGGCATGGCTGAGCGAGTACCCCAACTCGCCGCCCTCGTGAATCGACCCCGGCGTGGTCGGCGCAACATGGCTGGAAATCCCGCCGGGAAATGAGAATTGCTTGAACAGCTTTTTCAGCCCCTCTTCGTCCTGGGTGACGTTCGGATAAACTTCACTCCAGGTGCCTTCGAGGTAGACGTTGCCCACAATTGCCGGGCCGCCGTGACCGGGACGGGCGATGTAGAACATATCCAGGTCATACTTCTTGATGATCCGGTTCAGATGCACATAGATGAAGTTCTGGCCCGGCGTCGTGCCCCAGTGTCCGACCACCAGCGGCTTCACGTGCGACAGCTTCAACGGCTCTCGAAGCAAAGGATTGTCGTAGAGATAAATCTGGCCGACCGAGAGGTAGTTCGCGGCACGCCAATACGCGTTCATCTTTCGCAGCAAATCGGCCGACAACGGTTTGTCCGTTTTGTTCATTTTCTCCGTTTCCACGGCGCTGGTTTCTTTAACCCCATTTTTTACCTTCATGACAATACTCCTTTCAGACATTTTTTTTGCTTTCAGGATCATGTTCCTTTTCATCGACCCAGTATCCCTGGCGATTGTAATGTCGATGCAGTCCGGTCTCATAGTCCCGAGTCAGCAGAGACTCCTCCGTGTATTCCGGTGACTGCTTGACGGTCTTTCGGGGAATATTGACGAAGACTTTCGACTCGCTCCAACTAACGCGCTCGATCCATTGCGGTGAAACCAGCACCTTTTTCCCCGGCCACCAGTTGTGGGTATCGATGATTAGATAACGAATCGCCCACGTATCGTCATCGATGATGAAATCCTCGACGTGGCCAATCTCGCCGTCTGCGGCTTGAATGTGATGGCCACTCACATCGTGAGTGCTGCGCAAATGGGGATCCCACGACGCTTTCTCAGCCCGGGCGAGTTTGTTCCATTTTTCACGGTCACGCACCAGGTAGGGATAAGGTCCCCACATGTATGGGCCGCCCCAATACATCGGATATCCATAATACCCGTAGTAGGCCTGCTCGAATTGTCGCGAGACGGGCTTGTCACTGTACAAGGATGGACTGGCCTCGATCTGCTTTTTGGTCAAATCGATGGTGATGTGCTGCTCTTCTTTATTCACGGCGACCAGCGCATACGGGGAAATCAGCACCTGCCTGCCCGTAAGCCACTTTCCCGTGTCGGCGACCAGATAGCGAATTGCCCAGTGCCGGTCATCGAAGTAGAATTCATTGACCTTCCCTATTTCACCGTCGCGGCTTTCCAATTTGTAACCCTGTAGTGTTTTGGCTTTGCTTAGCATAATTGTCCTCCTTTCACTTCGCCCCCTTCAATTGTCGATAACGGCAGATCAGGTTGTTTGTCGAGCTGTCGTGTTTGAGCGCCTCATAGGCCATCACGGGACCGAGGTCGGAACCGCCGATGCCGATGTTGATGACGTTCTTGATGCGTTTGCCGGTATGGCCCTTCGACTCGCCGCTCCGGATGCGGTCGGAGAAATCAGCCATCTTGTCGAGCACGGCATGGACCGCAGGCACGACATTTTTCCATCCACGACGATGGTTGCGCCTTTCGGCGCGCGCAGGGCCACGTGCAGGACGGCGCGGTTTTCCGTGATGTTGCTGCTGCTCAGCCGTTCGCCCTGAGGTATCGAAGGGCGCCCCATCCACTCGTGCTTCGATACCTCAGCACGAACGAGGCACCTAAAACACGCTAATCCGCGAAGAGCCAAAAGGGTATGTGTGGTTTCAATTTGCTGTGCTTTCATAATGCCCGTGCAGGATTTCCCGCCCGCCAGTGCGCTTCAATCTGTTCGAGGCTTTTGCCCTTGGTTTCCGGCACCAGGAAAAATGAAAAGATCCACGTCCCGATACTAATAGCTCCGTACAACCAGAACGTAGCCGCTTTGCCGAGGACTTGCGTGATTGTCAAAAACGTCAATGCCACGATCAAGTTAGCGCCCCAATTGGCGACCGTCGCGACGCTCATTGCCCGGCCCCGGATGCGCAACGGATACATCTCCGAAATCAACAGCCAGAAAATCGGCCCCATTCCCACCGCGAACGAACCAACGTAGGTCATGACAACGATCACCGCGATCACTCACTCGCTTTTTTTCCATCCAATCCATTCCGGATTTCCGTCCTTGTCTCTCAATCGCAAGACTTCATTTCCTCGCTTTACAGTTGTGGCAAGCATGAAAGACTCATCACGAACGGTGACCTGGGAGCCGGTCACGGTGACCTGATCGCCTATTTTAAAATGTTTTGCTTCCTCAGAGCCTACAATGTAAAAGGCAGGACCCAGGTAAACTGGCAGTACCTCTTTTTTGTCAATAAAGACAGTCAATCGCATTTCCATACCCAATCCCGGTTCGGGAACTTGGTCTACTTTTATTACTCGTCCTGAGATGGTTTTAATTGTTTTAGAGTCAAAGATTTTTTTGTAAGATGCTTCTCTCCCTGCAGCAGGATGCATCGAGGGACCGTAATAACCGCCATAACCATAACCGCCATAACCGTAACCGCCATAACCGTAACCGTAGCCCACTCGTTCCCGATATTCACGTTCGGGGACACCATAATGCTTGAAAATGTCCTCTCCCCATTTCACATCCGCCATGTTTGGCAGCTTGTCCTTGTCAAAAGCAGGTGCTTTTTCCATTTGTTCTTTCGATTGATTGAGGAAGAATGTGCCTTCTGATGGAAGCGCTGCAAGGGATGCCCAAGGGACGGGAAAGAGCTTATCACCGATGCCCAAAAAACCACCGGAATCAAGGACAGCGTAAAGAATTGTTCCCGTATCGATATCGACGACTAAATTCTCAATCTTTCCTAACGGCTCCCCTTTCATATTAATCACCTTGGAGCCTATGACTTTGTCCACCATAAAGGCATTAATTTGCTGACCTTCTGCCCCCGGCACTTTTTTCTCTTGAGTAAAGCCATTCGTCCCAAGAAATAGACCGACCATAGCCAAAAGAACGATTATCAGATGCTTTCTCATTTTGTATCTCCTTTTTAGTTTTTTCTTATTAGATCAACGACAGCCTTGACCTGCAATTCCACCCGCCCAAGCCCACATCGAATTTCGGCATGAAGAACTTTTTGTCTCTTATCCCTCCATATGCCGAAACTTGGCCGGCGCCTTCTTCTCATCCACTTCCATGCCGCAAACCGGATCTTGCGCCATCTTTTCCATCTCCTTTCCTTGCCCTTGCTACTTGTGGAGCCATAAACGCTGCATTATTTCAATAGCGACCTGCCACAATTCAAACTCTTTTCATTAATTCTCTCCATACTGTGAAGACTGTATTTCATAAGAAAAGGTTAGGCATTTGACGATGAATTCACATGTAGGCCGTCAGTATGCTTAAAGCCGATCCCTTCGGCCTTTGGATATCTGAGTGGTGTGTTTCATGCCGTAGACCACTCGGTGTGCTCCGTTAGGTGTGTGCAATGTGAATGCGCAGATCGACTTCGTGTTTCTGTCGATCGTCAACTAAAGGGATGACAAGGTCGTGGCGCTCGACGTCGTCGACGCTCAACATCGTCACGCCATCGGCTGCCCGCGTTTGGCTTACCGTGATGCGGTAGATTGTCTCCCGATACCGATAGCTCATCTTGAACGACGCCCAGTGTGCAGGGATGCAGGGTTCGATATGCAGCTTGTCCGCCTCGAGCCGCAGTCCCAGGATGGATTCCACGATCAACTGATACATCCAGCCCGCTGAACCGGAGTACCAGGTCCAGCCACCGCGGCCGGTATGGGGCGGCAGCGCATACACATCGGATGCGACGACATACGGTTCCACTTTGTAAATTGCAATCGACTCGGCGCTCCCTGCGTGGTTCACCGGATTGATGATCGACAACAGTTCCCATGCGCGACGGTTGTCCCTTAAGGCGGCGAATGCCATCACAGCCCAGACGGCCGCATGGGTGTATTGGGCGCCATTTTCTCTGACACCGGGAACATATGCCTTTATATAGCCCGGGTCCGGAGTTGATTTGTCGAATGGCGGCGTCAGCAATTGGATCACTGCATCATCACGGTGCACAAGGTGCTTTTCAAGCGCGTCCATGGCCATGCGCGCGCGCTCGGCATCAGCCGCCCCGGATAAAACAGACCAGCTTTGCGCAATCGAATCAATCCGGCATTCGGGGTTACTTGCCGATCCAAGCGGGGTACCGTCGTCAAAGTAAGCGCGGCGGTACCATTCGCCATCCCAGCCATGCTGCTCGATGTTCCGGCGAAGCTGTGCCGCTTCCTTCCGGCAAAGCTCGACAAAAGCTGGATCACCATGGACCTTTGCAATGTTTGCGAATTGCATGAGCACGTCGTGGAGGAAAAACCCCAACCAAATGCTTTCGCCTCTACCCTGCGCGCCCACTTTGTTCATTCCGTCGTTCCAGTCGCCGGCGCCCATGAGCGGCAGGCCGTGTCCGCCGAAGCGGAGGCCCCTTTGAACTGCCCGCACACAATGCTCGTACAGCGTGGCAGTTTCGTCAGACCGGCCGGGTAGCTCGTAATACGATTCTTCATCCGGCTTGAGCGGCCGGCCTTCCAGAAAATGGACGGGCTCATCCAGCACGCCGATATCACCGGTAGTCGAAACATAGCGGCACGTCGCCAATGGCAGCCAAAGGAAATCATCCGAGATATGGGTACGGACACCCCGGCCCAGCGGAGGATGCCACCAATGCTGAACATCGCCTTCCTTGAACTGGCGGGAGGCACAGAGGAGCAAATGTGCGCGCACAAGCTCCGGCTCGGTGTGAACGAGGGCCATCACGTCCTGCAGTTGATCGCGAAAACCAAAAGCGCCCGATGACTGGTAAAATGCGCTCCGTCCCCACAGTCGGCAAGCCATGGTTTGATAGACCAGCCAGCCATTGGCCGGCACGTTGATGGATGGGTCGGGCGTTTCCACATATACCGCGCCGAGGGCGTGGTTCCAGTAGTTCGTGACGACTTCGAGCGCGCCGCGCGCGGCGGCGGGTCCTCGAAAACGTTGCACCACCTGGCGCGCCTCATCGCCGCTTCGAGCCGCCCCAAGCCTGAAAATGATCTCGTGTTCCTGCCCAGCCGCCAGCTCGAACGGCACCCGGATCGCGGCGCATGGATCGAGCGCCGCGCCTACTCGGCCGGAAAGTTGCGGCAACGACATGGCGGCCGGATTCGTCGGCGTTCCGTTGCGACCTATGAATTCGGTCCTGTCGCCACTGAAACTTCGCGTCGCATCGTCCACATCGAGAAAGGCAACCCGTTCGCCGAACTCCTCGTTGTATGCGTTACGGGCCAACAGCACTCCGATGCTGGGATCCATCTCCGTGATCACATGCATCATTGATTTCGGCCGCAGGTCTCCCAGCACCCATTCGATATATCCGGTGACAGAGAGGCGGCGCAACCGGCCTGAGGTGTTGCGGACTTTCAACACCGCGAACTTGATCGGTGCATCCAGTGCCACATAAACCCACAGTTCGGAGTCGATACCATCCTCCGTATGGGTGAACACACTGTAGCCGAATCCGTGCCGACAAACGTAATGCCCTTGTCCGCGGCTGGGCCAGGGCGTGGGCGACCAGAAGTGTCCGGTTTGTTCATCCCGGAGGTAAAAGGCTTCGCCGGCGGAGTCGCTTACGGGGTCGTTCGACCATGGCGTGAGGAGATACTCGTGCGCGTTCTCGCTCCATGTGTTGGCGCAGCCGCTTTCCGAGACGATGGTGCCAAATGTCGGGTTTGCGATTACGTTCACCCACGGTGCCGGCGTCACCTGGCCGGGTGCCATGGTAACGACGTACTCGCGTCCATCAGGGGTGAATCCACCAAACCCGTTGAAAAATATCAGCTCGCCACGCGAAGATTCGTCAGCCGCTGGTTTTACGTGTAGCGCTAGAGCGGGTGTAAAAGGCGGAACAACGGCTTCAGCAAGGCTGCACCGGTTGATCTGCTCCGCAAGCGAGCCCCCCCTGTCGTCGAGGACCACGCGGGCGACCGATTGAAGCAGAATGCGATCCTCGCTTGACAAAGGTTGCGCAAGTCTCACGAATATCCCCCCCGGCTGATCGCTTAGATTGGCTTCGGTGCCTGCGGCGATCAGCGTCATGATCTGATCATGGAGAGGTTGCCGGCTGCCTGCACCCTCTGCGTTGCAGATCACCAGATCGACTGTCAGTCCCTTTAAACGCCAGTACGCGTGGGCCTGCAATAGCCGGCGAACCAAATCGATATTGGCCGGTTCCCCGATCTGCAACAGCACGATCGGTAAATCCCCGGAAATTGAATTGCCCCATAAACCGGATTGCCCGCGGCGGTTCTTGATGAGAATGCCGGGATCGGCGCGCAGCGAAGCATTGGCGTAAACAATAGAGTCGGCAAGGCGGCCATAGAGTTCCACGTCGGCCCGGGTCGCATTGAGCTGTTGCAGGACCGACTGGCTGCGCGCACCGGCCAAGTCGAAGACGCGATTGGTAAAATCCCGATCCCGGTATTTCTTGATGAGCGTCAGACATGCGTCGCGGGTCTCACCGATGCCGGAAACGATAGCGACCGTTGCCGATTGTTCCGGATCCAGTGTTATCCGGCATCGGATAGCGACAATCGGATCAAGCACGGAACCCTCGCTGCCCGACAGCGCCGCGACCTCACGCATCGCCTGTGGATTGACGAGTGTATTTCCGCGGCCTATGAAACGCATTCGGTCCGTTTCATAGGACATGTCGCCCAAAACCGACTCATCGGGGACAATCAAATGAAACATCCATAGTGCCGCATGGCCGGCAGCGCCGGACCGGCGATTGCACAGGATCGCCTGCTGCTCACGGATGATCTCGGTCTGCACAAAAAGATTGCTGAAAGCGGGATGCGCAGCGTCGGCGGCAGCCAATGCGAGAACCACTTCTGCATAACTCGTCAGGTCGATTACCTTGCGCCCCTCCGAGCGGTTCCTGATGCCGATTCGCCGTACCTCGATGTCATCCTCGGCCGAAACGGCAATCTCCGTGAGCGCATCGATGCCCTGTTCAGAACACCGGAAGGCCGCGCAGGCCTCGGAAAAATTCGCTTGATAGACCGCCGATGGGTTGAGTGTCGGTTGATAGGTGGTTGACCAGAACGCACCGTTCGCCACATCGCGCAGATAGCAGAACGTGCCCCAATTGTCGCGGGTACTATCCTCGCGCCAGCGCGTGAGCGCGATGTCCTTCCAGCGACTGTAGCCGCCTCCCGCGTTCGTGATCATCGCGTGGTATCGGCCGTTCGACAGCAACTGCACTGCCGGTATCGGCGTGGCGGCGCCGCTGAAAACGCGCACCGGTGCTTTTAGAGGGCTGCCATTCGTATGCGGACCGAAAAATTCGTCAAAATCAGGGTCATCATGCATGGTTCTCTTCCTTTTTTATTGTTGATTCATCCGGCATTTTCAACCGGTACAAAAGTACCGGGTTCATAACCAACCCCCGCCAAAACCCGCTCGCCGCAAGCCGCTGGCGATGTATGGGCAGTTTCGCATCAATCGCCACAATAAGCCGGTCCGATAGTTTTCGATCATCAAAATAATCGGCCCTTGATTGAGCCCGTAATGCCACGGCGATACCCAGCCAAAGGGATTGCCGGATTTTACCGGGTAGGTCGGATTAAAAGTCGCTTTGAAGCCGTAGGGGTTGTGCTCTGTTAATTTAACCTGGTGAATATAATAGTCGATCGCGGGCAGCACGATCTCGGGCGCGAACGGCAGCGACGTCACCACCGCCCACGGCGCGATGGTGCCGTCGTCGGGCCCGTACGGCACGCCGCGTCCCAGGTAATCGAAGAATTGGCGCTCGATGCCGCTCACTTTGATCGTGTCGGGGCCGGGGCCGTCGCTCGCGGTAATTCCCCAGCAACACGGGCCATAGCCCGCGAACTTGAGCGGATTGTCCATCGCGTACTGTTGTTGCACATAAGTCGCGCGACGGCTGTTCTCGAAATAGTCGATGCCCTTGACGCGCATGAACGCGTCCTGAATGCCGCGAAAATCGATCCAGACATGCGAGAGCTGGTGTGTGAACAACGGCCCGGCGTAAAGATATTCATATCCGTAACAGTGTTCCCACCGGTAAGTCGAAGTCCACGCGGCGTAGCTGCTCTCGGGCAGCGGATGAGCGGGCGAGCCCAGCCCCAGGATATACAGCAGCATCGCCTCATCGTAGCCTTCCCAACGGTATTTGAGAAATCCGCTTTCGGGCTTCCAGCCGTGCGTAACCATTGCGCCACGGTTTTGCGCCCATTGCCAATCCGCGCGGCGATAGAGCGTGTCGGCGAGGGTGCGGATTTCATGCTCGTCGGCCGTATCCGCGTCAAAATAAACTCCCGCCGTCAACGCACCCGCCAGCAGAAAAGCGCTATCTATCGTTGACAGTTCGCATTGCCAGGCGCGCCGGCCGGTCTGCATGTCGAGAAAATGATAATAAAAGCCCTGGTAGCCGGTGGCGTCGGGTTCGGGGCCTTGCGGGCTGTTCCAGAAAAAACGCAGCGTGGTCAGCGTTCGTTCTACCGCCGCGGCACGCGGCATAAATCCGCGCTCGACAGCCACCGGGTAAGCCGCCAACGCGAGGCCGGTAGCGGCAATACTGGCAGGCCAATCCGCTGCGGTCTTGTCGATCACCAGCCCGTTGTCCGGATTCGTCTCATGCAGAAAGTAGCTGAATGATTCGTGCTGAAGCATTTCCAACTCAGCCTCAGGGGTTAGTTCCGTGCTGCTCATGGTTTCTCCTGCATGTTTGTCTCGGACGGAATCCTCGGTTGCTGCGGAGACGCTGCCAGAGCATCGCTGACGATGGTCTGCGCTTCCTCCAGGATGCGCCGCAGATGATCCTCTCCCCGGAAGCTCTCCGCATAAATCTTGTAGATGTCTTCCGTCCCGGACGGACGCGCCGCGAACCAGCCGTTCTCGGCCACTACCTTCAACCCGCCGATGGGAGCGCCGTTGCCCGGCGCTTGGGTGAGGACAGTCTGGATTTTTTCGCCCGCCAGCTCGGTGAGATGTACCTGTTGGGGTGAGAGCTTCGCCAACAGTTCCTTTTGCTCCGGGGTGGCCGGCGCCTCAACGCGGTCGTAAACCGGCTCACCGAAATCGCGTGTGAGTTCGCGGTAGATTTCGCCGGGATCGCGGCCCATCCGGGCGGTGATCTCCGCGGCGAGCAAAGCCGGGACGATTCCGTCCTTGTCCGTCGTCCAGACGCTGCCATCCAGACGGACAAACGACGCTCCCGCGCTCTCCTCTCCACCAAAGCCAAGCGAGCCGTCAAGCAGACCATCCACAAACCACTTGAAGCCTACCGGCACTTCGTAGAGCTTCCGCCCCAGCTTTGCGGTGATGCGATCGATCATCTGGCTGCTCACCACGGTCTTTCCCACAGCCGCATCCGTGCGCCACTTTGGACGGTGTTGGAACAGGTAGTAGACTGGCGACTGAAAGGTAGTGATTGGGCGGAAGAAGCCCCGCACTCCGGGTAACAATTCCATGCCGGTCGTGGTCGGTGTCGCAGGCGAAGGCGATCTCGAAACGATCCTTAAGATCGATCAACCGCTGCATCGCATAGGGTGATGAGGGATCCATGCGGATCTGGCCGTCCCAATCGACCGTCATAAATCGGAAGGTCGGATCGACGGCCTCGTTGACGACGGTGAGGTTCAATCCGTAGCGCTCCGCAATTGGCGCCCAGTAATGAACCCCGGCGCCGCCGAGCGGATCCACCCCCAGGCTGATCTTCGCGCCGCGAATGGCGTCCATGTCGATCACATTGCCGAGATCGCTGATGTAAGCATTGAGATAGTCGTGCCGGTGCGTCGTGGTGGCGCGAAGAGCCTTCTCGAAAGGAATCCTTTTCACTCCTCGCAGATCAGTTTCAAGAAACGTGTTTGCCTTCGCTTCGATCCAATCGGTGACGGCGCGTTCCGCCGGCCCGCCGTTTGGCGGGTTGTACTTGAAGCCGCCGTCATGGGGCGGATTATGCGAAGGCGTGATGACAATGCCATCAGCCAGTCCTGTCTTGCGCCCGCGGTTGTACGTGAGAATCGCGTGGGAGATGACGGGCGTCGGCGTATATTCATCCCCCTCGGCGATCATGACTTCCACCCCGTTGGCCGCCAGCACCTCCAGCGCGCTGGCAAGAGCCGGAACCGAAAGCGCGTGTGTGTCCATGCCGAGGAACAGCGGGCCATCGATCTTCTGCTGCCTGCGGTACAGGCAAATGGCCTGACTGATGGCGAGAATATGCCATTCGTTGAAAGCCTTTTCGAATGCGGAGCCTCGATGTCCTGAGGTGCCGAAGTCAACCCGTTGCTCCGGCACGGAAGGGTCAGGAATCTCAGTGTAATACGCCGTGACGAGTTTGGGGACGTTGACGAGCATCGATGGCTCAGCAGGCTTTCCTGCAAAAGGGCTCACTTTCATGGCTTTCTCTCCTTAAATGTCGTGGTGACGTTATCGCGATCAATCGTTTTCACGCCCGCCGATGTCGTCGGGTTATTCGCAACGGCGCGGCCCGGAACCTGTTTTTGCTCGTTGGACTCTTCCGATTCTCCCGATTCGAGACGCAGCAGTTGCGCGTCGATATCCGCGAGCAACTTCTCGTGGACAGCCTGACTTAGAAGCCCCTGGTGAAAGGCATCGGTCACCACGCGTTTTTCCACCAGCAGCAAATGTCGCCGCGCCCATTGTAATTCCTCGGCCTGAAGCTGCTGTCTCTCGATATGCAGCTCATTCAACGCTGCACTATCGCGCTCAACTTTTTGCTCATAGTCCCGGCGTAGACTGGCCAGCACCTCAGGATTGGTGAAATGGACGTGCGACATTCGGTCGATCTCCTCCAACGCGGCATGGGCTGCATGCAACTTGCCGCGCGTCAGTTCGTAAGCGGCGCGTTCCTGGCGCCCGCGCACAATGCCCAGCCACCACAGCAGGGGAGACATCGTCAAGCCGTGGACAAGGATCGAAACAATAACGACCCCGAAGGTCATCGAGACCAGCAATTCCCGATGCGGAAAATCCTTTGGGAGACTGAGTACGAGCACCATGGGCAACCCTCCGCGTAGCCCTCCCCAGGTCAGGATCACGCTCCACGCCCAGGGGATTCGTTCCCGCGTTCTGCGCAGCAGCGACGACGCACCGAAGATGACCAGCGCCCTGCCTCCTGTGACCACAAGATAGGCGACCAGGATAGCCTGCCAGGTGGCCAGCAATCCCTGGAAGTCCACTTCGAGGCCAATCAGAAGGAAGACGATGGAGTTGAGAGCGAAGGCGACGTATTCCCAAAATGACTCGACAGCGATCCGGGTCGATGGCGACATGCCGACACGGGCGCCATAGTTTCCGCAGAGCATACCCGCCGATACCGTGGCAATCACTCCCGAGTAATGAAAGTGCTCGGCGGCCAGGAACGAAGCGTAGGCCGCAATCGTTGTCAGCGTGATCTCGATCATCGGATCATCCACCTGTCTGATGACTTGCGAAACGACCAGACCGACTCCCGCCCCAATGAGCGCGCCAATGCCGACGATCTTGATGAAATCGAAGACCAATCCACCGGCCGTCACCACCGTCCCTGCCACGAGCGCGAGACTGAGCGTAAAGAATACGATTGCGACCCCATCGTTTAATAGGCTTTCGCCTTCGAGCAGCACAGATAGACGTTTCGGAACACCCAGGTTCTTGAAGATCGCGACGACGGCGATGGGGTCGCTGGCGGAGATGATAGCGCCAAACACCAGCGCGTGTTTCCAGGTGAAATTTTCTACGAAATGCAGCCCGTTGGCGACCGGTGTCAAAATCAGCGCGGTCAGCGCGATCGCCGCCACCACGCCGGGCAGGGCCAGCGAATGAATTGTGAGGCGGTTCCGCCAGAATTGTTTAAATTCGATGTGGAATGCGGCCTCGAAGAGCAGCCCCGGCAGGAAGACGTTGAACAGCAGCGCCTTGGTCAGATGGGGTGCCTGAAAGGCATGCAGCAGCCCCAACCCGAGGCCGGTGAAGACCAAGGCCACCGTGTATGGAACGGCCAGACGTTGCACCGCGATCGCCACGGCTGTGGCCACAACGAAGAGCAGAATTAAAATGGTTTCTGTTTCCACGGCTTAGGTACCCACTCGTTTGCGCAGTTGCTCGCGCAGATAGGACCGGTCGCCCATCATATGTAACAAAGGACCGTGCACCGCCATTTCCACGATGCTGATCGAAGCCACAGGCATACTGATGCGATCGCGGAAACGCCCCACATCAATGCCTATCAGGGAACAAAGCATAATCCGGGTCGTAGCTTTATGAGAGACGACGAGGACATTTCCTGCACTGCAGGTTTGTTCAATCTCCTCAATCACAAGCGAACTGCGCCGGGCAATATCGATACCTCTTTCCCCTCCAGTGGGAGCATTCCACCCCGGATCGGCCAACCAGCGAACATAGGCGTCATGAAACTCGCGATTCACCTCTTCAGGGGTTTTCCCTTCCCATTGACCATAAGCAATTTCCCTCAGTCCTTCTTTGGGTTGCATTCGTATTCCTGCCGCCTCGCAAAGAGGTTTGGCCGTGGCAACGGCGCGGCGCAGCGGACTGGAAAAGACAGCGGCCCATGGAAGAGATTTATAAAAATCGGCAAAATCCTCTGCCATCTGATAGCCTTCCGGGGTTAATTCCGGGTCAAGGGTGCCGCAGTAACCACCAGTCTGGCTGGCAGTTGTTTCCCCATGTCGCAGAAAGTAAATGATTAAACTCATAAATTAATCCTTCCTTATTTTTAATCGCAGCAGATCCGACCCAATCAGCCAGCGACCTTTGCTTAGCTTACCGGCGATTTTAAATTGTTTTCCATCTCGGTCCTGTACCGGCCAAGGCGTGCGGCACTGTTGCACCTGGCCCGATGAACCAGAGCCTGCTGCGCCGCGGCTGCATTTGCCTGCCGGCCCTTCCATATTTCCAGCGCGGGTTGCTGGATCGCTCGGGAGAAAGAGAAAGTCAGGGCCCATGGCATTCTCGTCTTAAATCTGAGATTCATAGCATTGAGGCGGACGGAGGCCAATTCATAGGGTTGTCCCCCCGACAGAAAGGCGATCCCTGGCAAGGCCGCAGGGACGGCTCGCAAGAGACACCTCATCGTGGTATCGGCCACCTCGTCCGCAGTTCCCTGCTGAGGGCAGGTCAACCCGGGAAGCACCATATTCGGCTTCAGGATCATACCCTCCAGAGCCACCCGTTGAGTGTAGAGCTGATTGAAAACCGTTTGCAGGACTTCCGCCGTTACCTCGCGGCAACGCTCCAGGGTGTGCTCGCCGCTCATAAGGACTTCCGGCTCGACGATAGGGACCAAACCGGCTTCCTGACATATGGCAGCGTAGCGAGCCAGCGCATGCGCATTGGCTTCGATGCAACCCCGGCTGGGAATGCCGGCGGAGATGGTAATCACCGCACGCCACTTGGCAAAACGGGCGCCCATTTGAGAGTATTCAGCCAGGCGGTCGCGCAAACCGTCCAGTCCTTCGGTTATTATCTCCCCGGGGTGAGCCGCCATATCTTGCGCGCCGGTGTCAACTTTGATGCCGGGAATGATTCCCGCATCGGTGATGACTTTAACCAAGGGAGTGCCATCTTTCCTCGACTGACGGATGGTCTCATCATAAAGAATGACCCCACTGATAAACTCACCCAGCCCGGGAGTGGTCACAATCAATTCCCGGTAAGAGCGGCGAGTTTCTTCAGTTTGAGGAATCCCCAGTTTTTCAAAACGTTTGTTACAGGTGGGGGTACTCTCATCCATGGCCAGAAGACCTTTGCCCTCAACGACCATCGCGTTGGCAGTGGCTATAATCTCTTGTGAATTCATCTTGGATACCTCCGCAATTTTTATCAGTAATGAAACAACCGTGAACCACTGCCCCGTGATAGCCGATCGAGACCGCATCCTATTTAAACGATCGTGGCGGCTCACGGCGCGGTTCGCGTGGGTTTATTTGGGTAGCTCATCCTGCCGAATCTCGCTTTCCGCCTCAAGCCAGTCTCGATCTGCCTGGCCATCGCGGCGGTCTCTCTGCTCGTAGAGCTCATAGGCTCGGGTGGCGATCTGCGGTGTAAGATCGACAGATTTGTTGACCAACAGGGGTGCGGCGGTTGGATCGAACACCCGATAGGCGACAAGTTTCACGCGGTCATTCACCAGGAACCAGACCAGCGCATAACCCCAAACGAACAGCGCCCAGCGTCAGCTTATTCTGGGTCAGGGTGCCGGTCTTGTCCGCGCACAGTATATCCACGCCCGCCAATTCCTCGATGGCCGCCAAGCGGGTCACAATCGCCTCTTTTGTGGCCAGCAGGCGAGCGCCGACCGCCATGGTGACCGACAGCACCGTGGGCATCGCCACAGGAATCGCGGCCACCGTCAACACCAAGGCGAACTGAAGCGTGGTGAGCATCGGGTCGCCGCGGAACAGCGCGACGGCAATAACCAATGTCACCAGAGCCACCGCCAGGAGGATCAGGTAATTGCCGATCTTTAACACCGCACGCTGGAAATGGCTGATGGTGCGCGCCTGCTGCACCAGTTGCGCTGTCTTGCCGAAGTAGGTTTTCGTACCGGTGGCGTAAACCATCGCGCCGATTTCGCCCTGGCGGATGATCGACCCCAAAAACACCGCCTCGCCGGATTTGCGCTGGGCGGGCAACGACTCTCCCGTCAGTGTGGACTGATCCACTTCTATGGGATCACCCTCGAGGAAGCGCGCATCCGCCGGCACGATGTCGCCAAGACGCAGGCGGATGACATCGCCCGGCACCAGATCACGCGCCTCCGGAGTAGTCCACTTGCCATCGCGGCGCACCCGGGCATTGATCGCAAGCTTGGCCTTCAGTGCGGCGATGGCGTTGCCCGCCTGGTGTTCTTCCCAGAACCCGACCACGGCGTTGGCCACAAGCAAAAGGAGGATGATGGCAAAGTCCGGCCAATGCCGGGCTACGCCCAAAAGGATAACGGCCGCTTCGATCATCCACGGAATCGGGCCCCAAAAATAGGTGAGAAATTTCAGGAAGGGATTGGTTTCTTTTTCTTCAATCTCGTTAGGCCCATATTGGGTCAGCCGTTTCTGTGCCTCGGCTTGACTGAGGCCGTCCGGCGACGACCCCAACTTTGCCTGCAGTTCCGGCATGGGGAGGGATTTCAGATCGTCCTTCGCATTGGGCGATCCCGACTTCGATTCGGGCGCCTTGGGCTGCTCGGCATTGGGTTCCATAATGGGTATCCTCCTGTCTTTGCTATGCCGCAGGTTTCGTAAGTTGCGGGATACTTTGTTGTCATTTAGGGTTGCGCCACTTCCAGTTGCGGATTTCGGGCATGTCCTGGCCGTGTTGATCAATGTAAGGTTTGTGCTCGATCCATTGCGGTGAAACCAGGACTTTTTCACTGGATATGCCAAGTCTGAGCACGCGGCAAACCGTCTTGGCGATCATCCATTCCTCGTCCGTATGAATGATGCGCACTGCAACCCGGCTGGCATTCGCTGAAATCAACCCCTGCAGAATCCTCCCGAGCGAATCGCCTGCCTCGAACAGCGCGAACTTGATGTTCGACGAGCCGCCATTGATCGTCAGGATGCGTGGGTTGGCTGGTTTCATTGATGACTCCTTCGTCATTCTGTAGCCGTACCCTCTTGAGCTTCCTTTTTGACCAGCAGGATGGGACAGGGCATCTTGCGTAAGAACTCCTCATTGTCACGGCCAAATAGAAAGTGCTCGATATGCCCTTCCTCGTGGGCCGACATGATGAGTAAGTCGATATTTTCTTCCTTAACCATGTTTATGATCTCGTCAACTGCGCGCCCTTCTTTTATAACTGCTTTGACAGCGAGACCCTGTGCTTCTTCGGCTTCAAGGATGTGATCAATGTCTTCCCTGAATGTTTGCTGCAATCTTTCATATTCCATCTGCAAAGATGGAATCCCAAGGTTCCAACCCTCCAGCCTGAAAGGACTATGCCTGACATGAACCACGAAGAGCTCTGCTCCGTATTTTTGAGCAAGCGAAACTCCGTATAGAACGGCTTTTTGACAATGTTTCGTTGATCGGCTCACGACCAGAATCCGATTGATATCTCCCATAGGGCCTATCTCCTTTGTGGTGAAATCTATCTCTCATGAGTCTGCATATCCGCGGCCCTTCGGCCGCGGCGTGGGTCTCGCGGTGACTACTGGTGCACCACGAGATCTTCCTGGTCCGTGGACTCCAGGATCGATTTGGCCTTGGCGACGTCGTCGGCGGATCCGTGGGCCATGACCAGGAATTTATCCGACTTGAGGGCCGTCTCGTACTTGACGATGCTGTCCTTGGGGATTCCAAGGCTATACAGTCCAGCGCCCAGAGCGCTCAGCCCTCCGGTCACAGCAGCGCCTTCCAGAGCACCCACGATCATCATGGCCAGGGGACCCAGCACTACCAGTTGGCCCAGCCCGGGGATGACGAAGAAGGCCGAGCCGAACAGAATCCCCCACAAGCCTCCCCAGAAGGCTCCGAGCTTCCCCCAGAATTTCATCCGGTCTCCTGCGTTGTAGAACCCGACGACATTCTCCTCGGTGTGGTAGTCCTTCCCCACCACTGAGAGCTTTTTCATGTCAAAGCCCGATTTCTGGAGCTCTTTGACTGCGGCTTCGGCCTCGGTGTGGGTCTTGTAGATTCCAACGACTGCGTTCTGGTTGCTCATTTCATTTCTCCTTTTGTGTTTTCAAAGAGTCAGACTAACCGGTATCTCGCTTTGCTTTATGCGACATTTTCTGATCGCAGGCCTCCGGGATTAAGGAAAGCATGGCCCCGGAAATGTCAAACACCGGCAGTCCCACGGGAAAGCCGGGGAGTTAACCGAGAGCATTTTCTCCATCCGCTGCCTCCTCGTTCAATCGGAACACGCGGGTAGTGCCGCTGACGAATTCGCGGACCTTACCGTCGACGCACAAGGAAATCTGCGGCGCCGCGCCGTCACGGCCGCGGATCGTGAGCGAGTCGCGCGTCAGCCTCAGATCGAGTGAATGCCCGCGGTAGCGGATGCGCATGTTGAGACGCTCCATCTCCCGCGGCAATTCCGGATTGAGTCGCAGGACATCGCCTCTAACTTCGATACCCGTCGATACGCGCTGCACCTGATCGACAGTTCCCGCCATTGCGCCGAGATGGATGCCCTCCTCGGTGGCACCCTGCTGAACATCGCTCACGTCGCTTTGCAGCGCTTCAGCAAAAAAGTCCATCGCGCGCTGCCGATCGCGAACGCGCCAGGACCCAGGCATCCACCACACGGCTCAGTGTGGAACCGTGGGACGAGCGGTCGGCGTAGTAGGTGATGTTTCGAGGAATGGTCGCAGCTTCGAACGGATAACCCAGCCGCTCGAACAATTCGCCGAGCTCTTCGGCGGAAAACAGGTAGAACAACATCAGCACGTCCGCCTGTTTTGAGAGCTTGTAACGGTTGGCGTTGTCGTTCTCCATCTCGAGGATAAGATCGAGACGCTGAATATTGCCGTACCGGGTCCGGTAGTTCTCCCAATCGAGGTCACGCAATATTTCGTAGCCCTCGAACTGGCTGATGATCCCGTCGTCATGGAACGGTACAAGCATCCTGCGACTGATATCGCTCCAGCGCGCGATCTCCTCCGCCGACAATCCAAGCCGCGTCGTGAGCTCGGCACGACGCACCTCGGACAGCAGATCGAGCACCTCCAGCGCCCGGCAAAGCACCCACACGGCCATGATGTTGGTATAGGCGTTGTTGTTGAGGCCGGGCGTTGCTGAATCGGGATAGCCGTCGTGAAATTCGTCGGGACCCAGCACGCCGCGGATCTCGTAGCGCCCGCGCTCGTCGTTGTAGCTCGCGATGCTCGACCAGAAGCGGGCGATATCGAGAATCAGCTCCGCGCCGTAGGAATGAAGAAACTCGACATCGCGAGTGACCTGGAAGTACTGCCAGACGTTAAAGGCGATGGCGCTGCCCACGTGGCGCTGCAAGTAGGAGTTGTCGGGCACCCAGCGCTGCGAGCGAGGGTTCAGGTTGAGTGCCTGGGTCTCCTCCTGACCATCGCTTCCGCTCTGCCAGGGGAACATCGCTCCCTTATACCCGGCAGCCGCGGCGGAAGCGCGCGCCTCGCCCAGGCGCCGGTAGCGGTACATCAGAAGCGATCGGGTGATTTCAGGCATGCGATAATTGAAAAACGGGAAGATGAACAGTTCATCCCAGAATATATGGCCCTGATACGCTTCCCCGGTCCAGCCCCGCGCGGGCACACCGATATCGAGTCCGATGGAGTTGGGCGATACGGCCTGCAGCAGGTGAAACATGTTCAACCGAAGCAGCATCGGGACGTTCAGCTTGAACCCGGAATCGGCCGGCTTGATATGCACATCGAAGCGGTGCCACAGGTGCTCCCAGGCAAGCACATGGTCCGCCATCACAACATCGAAGCGACCCGCGCGCACGATTTCTTTGCGCGCCTCCAGCCCGCATTCCGAAATGGCCTGATCGCGCGAGGTGTAGAATGAGGCCAGCTTCTCCAGCACCAACGTCTCGCCTTCCTTGAGGTCGACTTTGAGCTCCTGCCCGATGTATCCCGGTTCTTCGATGACTCGGCGCCGGACCTGGATAAGCTGTCCGTCCAGGAACGCTCGCGTTCGCGCCACCTGCGCGACATGAATATTCGACTGGCAGGTGCGCACCGTCAGATACAGGGTATCCTCGCCGAAGACCGCGCTCACCGGCGGCTCCAGGTGTTTGTTGTTGAACTTGCGGTACAGCTTCGCGCCCGCGTTGACGACGCGCCCATCGATGGCCGAACGCACCGTAACGCCTGCCGACCAGTTGTCGGCGGTCAGCGTCAGTTCCATCGCGCCCAGATGCATGGAGCCCATCGAGACCAGACGTCGCTCCTCGAGCGTACTGCGCCGCCCCTGGTTGTCCTCGAAGCTTATGCTCCGCAACAGCATGCCGCGCCGCAGATCGAGTTCTTGGCGATACGACAGGAGGTTGGCCGTTCGCGCATCGAACCAGTCCTGCTCGCCTATACGAAACCCGAGCGCGAGCCAGTTGGGGAAATTCACAAGATCCTCGTTCTCGACCACTCGGCCGGCGATGTCGGTGCGCAACCGATTGTAGCCGCCGGCGAGATAGGTCCCCGGATAGTGAATGTCATCCGCTACGGCCCCGACGGCGGCGCCGCGCGTTGCGAAATAGCCATTCCCCAGGGTGCACAAGGCTTCGCGGATACCCTCTTTTGCCGGGTCGAAGCCCTCAAACACCAGTGACCACTCAGAAGGCGGATCTACTGCCACCCGGACTTGCGCCAGATCGGTCACCACGACATCGGCACCGGCATCGCGCAGCGCCTTGGCATGCCCTCTGCGATCCACGCCGATGACGCAACCGAATCGGCCTGCGCGCCCGGCCTTGACGCCGACGATCGCGTCCTCCACGACAACGGCGCGCGAAGGCGCCGCCCCGACGCGTCGTGCCGCCTCCAGAAAAGCATCCGGCGCCGGCTTGCCTTTGAGCTCGAGGCGGGTAATGTCTATCCCGTCCACTCGCGCGTCGAACAGCTGCGCAATACCCGCTGCATCGAGCACCGCCGCGCAGTTGTTGCTGGAGGACACGACGGCTGTCTTGATCTGCTGCGCTCGCAGTGTTCTCACCAGCATGATCGCCGCATCATAGGGCTCGACGCCGTGCTGCTCCAGGTGTTGCAGGAAATAGCGGTCCTTCAGATTGCCCAACGCGTGCACGCTTTGCGCGTCGGGACCATCTTCGGGCGCACCCAACGGCAATTCGATCCCGCGTGACGCGAGGAAGGCCGCCACGCCGTCGTAACGCGGCTTGCCGTCGACGTAGCGCGGGTAGTCGGTGTCGATGTCAAAGGGGACGAACGGCTCACCTGCCTGGGTGACACGCTGCTCGAGAAAACTGTCGAACAGCTTTTTCCAGGCCGCGGCATGCACGCTTGCCGTCTTGGTCAACACCCCGTCAAGGTCGAACAGAACCGCGTCGTAGTCCCGCGGGGAGAGTGTGATAACGACTATCATCGGACCTCCTGATAGATGGCTGTGGCGAGTCAGGGTAGGTTCACCGGCATCGATGCTTCCGCCACCTGCCGGTAACGCGGCAATCCAAAGAGCAACGTGACGTTGATGTCGGTTCCTTTGCTGATGAGTTGCTTGATGGCGGGCAGTTTTTCAGCTTTCGCGCGGACCTTGATGAAAAGGTTGGGCCGCTTCACGGCGTTCCACAACCGGCGGGTTTCCCGCTCGACCCATTGGTGTCGTGCGCCAAATGGGGATTGACCTCCAGGCTGACATAACCATCTTTGCCGTCAGTGCTGTCGTAGAGAGGCCGGACGGTGACCGTTCGCCGCAAAGACGCAAAGGACGCTAAGACACACAAAGAATCATCCTTGACTAGCACGTTGGTTTGAATCAATTTTCATCTTCTAGTGATTCGCGCACACGTACCAGTCGGCTCTCAAACCTTGCCCGGTCGTACGGAGACTTGATGGTGCGTTCGGCCAGCTCAGCGATCCATTGCACTTTTTCACGGATCGCCCGTCTCCGGCTTGGGTTGACTGTCAGACTGGCGATGGTTTGCATCGCATTGAGCATCCGCAACATGATAGCGACATTGCCTGCGGCATTCTGCCGGATCTGATCGAAGGCTTCGGCTAACAGGCTCTCGAAGCTCGGGCCTCGGGCAACCACCCGCAGCTCCCCCTGATCCAGGCGGTGGGAGGCCGCAATCCGGCGGATCGCAAGCCTCACCAGGATCGCCGTCAGGTAATCCACGCACATCACCGCGGTCGTGGTGTCGTTGATGCCGGGCGACAGTGCTTTCATGGCAATGTCCACGATCTGCCGGATCCCGTACGCGGCATCCTGTTCCACCGTGCGCTGACGGCTGATGACGTAGACCGCGTTCAGCTCGGCCGTCGTCTCGTCCTCAAGAACGCCCGGGTCGGCCACCGAGACCAGCGGTGTGCCCTCGACGACAAATTCCCCGATGCCGCGTTCCATTCGCAGGATGGTCCCGTGTTTCCGGGCCACATCCAGGAGCGCGTCCGCGTCGATACTCTCAATGTAACCGGTTTTGCCGGCCGGGACGGCAGACCAAGGCTGATCCGCAAGAAGAGTCCAGAGCTTGCCGTTCCGGTCTTCGGCACCGTCTTCGTCCAGCGCTTCGGGAAACAGGTGATCCACGGCTGCGATGGTCTCCCATGCGGCCCCGGCGATAATGCTCGAAGCCTGGATGGACTTCGAGATGTAGTGAATGAAGTAGATCAGAAACGCGATCCCGACGAACGCCAGGATCAAGCCGGCCAGCACCGCCAGGGAAGGGACGAATGCCCCCTCGTCACCCCCCCGGATGGTCCGGAGCACCACCAGGCAGTACGCGAATATGCCGACGAACACGCCGAGCACCACCTGGTTGACGCGGTCACGCATAAAATTGCGAATGACCCGCGACGTGTACTGACTGGACGTCAGAGAGAGGGCAACGAGGGTGATTGAGAACACCACCCCGGCCACCGTGATCATCGAGCTGGCAACGGCAATAAGCAGGCCGCGGGCACCGGCCGCACCGGCGCCGAAGAGCAGCGGCCAGCGCTCGACAACATGCAGATCGACGGTCGCGTCCACAATGATCAGGAGGGTGGCGAGCACTACGGCGTCCAGAACCATCAGTGCGGGGATGAACCAGAAGCTCGACCGTTTTTCTTGCCACCAATGGTGAAGTTTCGTTATCATTATTCGTTACGTCTCCGTTATGGTTTTTGTTCTTTCGCCTGTTTCTCAAAGATAGGAATGACGGAAGCAACCGGCAAGAGATTCTCCCCGTCCTTCAATGGTTGTGCCTGCCGTGCCTGTTCCTCGATGACGACGGCCTCGCTGTATAAGCCGGCTTCCGCTTTCGTAGACACCGCATCGAGCTCTTCGTGCAGTGATTCAGCCGCAGGCCGCTTTCCCGGCATAGCGCCGTGCACCTCTGCCGGTTTCCCCTCGATCACAGTGACGGGGACGCCTTGAGGGAAAACAACCTCGCGGGCCTCGTCGGGCATCGAGATGCCATGTTTCTGAAAGGCGCGCTTCACCAGCCGGATCACCGAAGACCGCACCTTCAACCAACTGTATTCGCGGCCGTTGAGCCAAAAGTAGACGCGCAGGTTAACTGTAGACATCCCCAAGCTGTCCACCAGTACCGAGGGCTCGGGGTCGTTCTGAACGGCCGGGTGGTCCGCCAGCACTTTCCGTGCAATCTCCTGGGCCTCGTTGATCGCATCGTCGTACCCGATGCCAACGACGAAGTCCTCCCGCCGGTTGGAGGTGGTCGTGAAGTTGCGGAGGTTGCTCTTGTAAACGCCGGCGTTTGGGATCTGCAGGAGGTTCCCATCGAGGGTCATCAAGATCGTCGTGCGCATGTTCAACTGTTGCACGTAGCCGGTCTCGCTGCACACCTCGACCAAGTCGCCGGTCTCGAACGGCCGCTGCATGCTGAGGAAGATGCTGGCCAGGAAGTTCTCGGTGATTTCGCGGAATGCGATACCAACGACCAGACCGATCAGGCCGGTGCCGCCGACCACCGTCAAAGCCAGTTGAGTGAGGCCAGAGACTCTCAGAATGAGATAGGCGCCGCAGAGCAAAACGAGCCCGCCCGCCCCACGAGCGATCACATTTTGCAGGAGTTTCGGCCGGATTCGTCGGCGAAGGAACGCCCGGGCCCCTTTTGTTACCAGCATGCCGGCGCCCACAGACAGCGCCAGGATGAGCAGCCCAAACATGATAAAGGGAAGCGAGCGGATGAAGTCGCGCCATAATATCAACAGACCGCTCGATGCCGGACGGAAATCCCATACCGGCGGATCGAGTACCTCCATCCGGTTGGCCACGGCGACAACGTCCTGGGTATTGCGCGCCAGATCACCCGCCCATTTCTTGAGCTCTTCGGACTCCACCTGACCGTTGAGAAAGACGACTCCTTCCTCGACCCGGACTTGTGGGTCGGTGAACCAGTCGGTGGCATCCAGGACACTCTGGAGTCGCTTGAGGATCTCTTCATCGCGCGCGACGGGGTTTACATCCACCTTTGCGGGTGCCGGGGAGAGCTCTTCTTTGGCGGGGGTGGTCAGTTTCTGTGGTTCACCGGCTTTGTCGACTGGTTGCTGTGCCATGACCGTCGCGGTCAGCATGCTGTAAACAGCAACGAGCAATATTGCCTGCAGAAGCAATTTATAGCAGCGGAATGCAGATCGCTGCACGGGAACACTCAACTTCGCCGGATTAAGAGTTGTTGTGGCTGCTATGCTCATCGTTGGTTTTTCCCCTCTACACCTTCTCAAGCAGTTTTCAAATCGATGGTGTCCATCACCAGGTGGAAGCGGTCCAGATCGTTTAATACCGTCATATCGAAGGGCGTGGTGATGGTGCCTCTTCCTTGTAGTCACGGACGTGAATGTTGTCGTGATTGGTGCGGCGGTAGGTCAGCCGGTGGATCAGCCACGGGTAGGCATGGAAGGCGAAAATGACGGGTTTGTCTTTGGTGAAAAGCTCGTCGAAATCCATGTCGCTCAATCCGTGTGGGTGCTCGGTTTGCGGCTGCAGCTTCATGAGGTCGACGACGTTGACCACCCTGATTTTCAGCTCGGGCAGATGCTCGCGCATAATCGAGACGGCGGCGAGCGTCTCCAGCGTGGGCACGTCGCCGCAGCAGGCCATGACCACGTCGGGTGCAACCCCCTGGTCGTTACTGGCCCACGGCCAGATGCCGCCACCCTGCCACGCGGGCGGGAAAAAGGAACATCGTCTTTTTTCCATCCTGGCTACATTACTCTTTCTCCGGTGACCATTCAGAAGGAAAAGGCATAGACCATGGCCAGGCGGTTATCGATAAAGGCTGCCACCGACCAGTCATAGGCATCTCTTATGCCGATGTGGTCATGAATTTCCAGCCCCTTTAAAGCTCCTTTAAAGTGGTAGGCGGCGCCCAGGTCGAGCGCCCACTGTTTTTGGTTCTTGACTGGCTTGCTCTCTGGATAACCATACAGCCCGTCAGTGGGGTAGACCGCACCGCCGTAGCCGTATCTGGCCAGATAGCGCACATAACTGGCGTAGCAATCTACAGCCTTTTTGAAAAAGTTGAACTTCAGTTTGATTCCGTAGGCATAGCCGGGACCGATGTCCCCCATACCGTTATTCATGGTATCGGTATAGAAGGTCCCGCTGAGATCGTTGTAGGGATGAACCATCCCCCCCTGGCGAAAGGTTCCAGCATGCGTGGGAGACCAGTTGCTGACCAGGGTGATGGAACCATGAGAAAAACCAATGCCGGCCTTCAGTCCATAAACCTGCACATCAACGGGACCCAGTCTCTGTTCACCCGAGTTCCCTTCCAGGACGAGTTGGGCTCCGAACAGGGGCGATACCGGTAGATCACCGTCGTAGCGGTAATTTCCTTCCATGTAGCCGAGCATGGCAAAGTCATAAAAGTTATAATACCAGCCTTGCACGTGAAAGCTGTTGCTGCCGAAGCGTTGATGATATTTAAAACCGGTCGTGACAAAGCCATCGGTATGCTCTTTCGTGTACCGATTGCCGGAGGTGAAGTGATCGTTGAAACGGCTCTCATAGTTGAACATGCGGGCAATAAAGATGGAAAAATGCGGTGCGTAGGGCCCCGGTACCGAATTTGAGTCTTGCGCTGTGGAAGGGTTGATTTCCACATGGTCGACCTCATAACTTTCCGCTTCGCCGGATTCCGCGATTTCGCGAAACCAGCTCAGCGGGTGGATGGTTGCTGCAATGCCATTGAAGGCTCTGGGCAGCATGGTGAACATGTCACCGCGAGCCCACGGGGTGTTGATGAGCTGCCTGCCGCCGCGCGCCAGAATATGGTATCGATCAAACTGTAGATAGGCTACGGGCAATGCCTCCAGATAATTGTTCGGCCCAACCAGGACCTTATTGACGGTTTCCTCCGGGATCGGAATATTGTTGGCTGAATAGAAGCCGACTGCGGCGCTGAAGCCTTCGAATGAGCCGGTTTTGAAGGTCACGTCGCCGCCGAAGGCGAGCGCGTTGTTATCCACTGGAGTGCCTTCATCATTGCGGCGGGTGTAGTTGTAAAGGCGGAGGTGCCCGCTGATTTTGGCACCTGCGATGATGTTCTGGATGTTGTTCGAAGCTTCTTGAGCCATAGCTGGATGAATCTGCAATACCAGGTTCAAAAACAGACCGGCACCCAAAACCATCGGCAGGATAAAGAAGGGTGAGCGCTCTTTCACGAAACTCCAAATCCTTTCATGAGATGCACTAACCGATCAACGGTTCTTCAACGTCCTCTCTGAGCCACTGTTGTTCTATTTCCTCCAGTGTCCTTCCTTTGGTTTCTGGCACCAGGATAGAGGAGAAGATCAACGCTACAACTCCCAGTACCGCATAGACCCAAAAGGTGATGCTGTTCCCAACGGCCGCAATCAGCAGCGGAAAGGTGAAGGTGATGAGCAGATTGGAGCCCCAATTGCTAACAGTCGCAATGCTCATGGCCCGGCCCCGCACCCCCAACGGATAGATCTCCGATATCATGAGCCAGAAGATGGGGCCCAAACTGAACGCAAAGCATCCCACATAAGCCATCAGACAAGCGATGGCGATCCAGCCCTTTGCCCCGCCGGAAAACATGAAGTCAATGCCCAGCACGGCCAGAGCCGCAATCATGCCCACTTCTCCAATCAGGAGCAGCGGCCGGCGCCCCGCGCGATCCAGTAGAATCATAGCGACAATGGTCATGATGACGTTGACCAATCCCACTCCGACGGTGGCCAGGATGTCCACTGCGTTGCTGCCGTAGCCAGCCGCCTTGAAAATCGTCGGCGCGTAATAGATCACGGTATTGATGCCGATAAACTGCTGGAACACTGCGAGACCGATACCGACAATCAGCGGCAGCCGCATGGAGGGTTTGATGAGTTCCCTCCAACTGGCGTCCTCGCGCGCCAGATTCTTTTCGATTTCTCCCATCCGTCGTTGTTGTTCCTTTTTACCAGCGATCTTGATGAGAACTCGCTTGGCTTCTTCCCGATAGCCACGATTCAGCAGAGAGCGCGGACTGTCCGGAAGCACGATCATCCCCAGACCGAGTACGATCCCCGGGATAATGGCGAGTCCGAACATCCAGCGCCATCCGCCTTGATGCGCGAAAGCAAAATTGACCAAGTAGGATATAACGATTCCGACTGTGATCATGAGTTGGTTGGTGGTGACGAGGGCTCCTCTGACCTTTGCCGGTGCCGATTCGGAAATGTAGAGAGGACTTGTGTAGGAAGCGATGCCGATGCCGAATCCGACGATGACTCGCCCCACAATGAGCCACCATACGGCTTGAGCAAAAGCCGTGACCACTGCTCCGGCAGAAAACAGCACAGCCGCCAGGAACAACATCGCTCGACGACCGAAAAAATCCGCAAGCGAACCGCTGGCACCCGCTGCGACGGTTGCCCCGCCCAGCACCGCGGCCGTCACCCCTCCGATCATGGCGGGAGTCAAATGAAATTCATCTTTTAAAAACAACAGTGCACCAGAAATAACCCCAGTGTCATAGCCGAACAGAAAACCGCCTACGGCGGCGATGGCAGCCAGCAGAATGATGTAAAAGGCGCTGTATTCTTCCTCATCTGCCGCCACTGGTGGTTGCGCTGAGGAGCTTTCTGCCTGTGGTTCTGGCCGCCTCTTTGGCGGCCCTTTGGGTGTTGTCGGATCTGAAGACATTTCTCCCTCCAATCGATTCTTAAGATTTCGCCGAAAGAGAAACAAAGAAGGTTTTTAACATATGAATCAATTTAAAATATTTTTAAGGAACACCTCAATGTGTGTCAAGCGGAGTGGTTGAATCTACAATCGCGAAAAATATGCAGTGTAAAAAGCGGCTCTGTTGCAACAGAGCCTTTCGGCGTCCTTGTCAGCACGATCATTTGATCAGGCATTGTTCTTTTCCAGCAGGGCCAGTGCTCGTTTGCAGACGTTCTCCGCAGTAAATCCGAATTCGCGCATTAATACCGGTCCGGGTGCGGAGGCACCGAAATGGTCGATGCCAATCACGTCGCCCCGTTCGCCGATATAGCGACAGTTGATCCAACTGTGCTGGATTAAGACCTGTTGTGGCTGCTATGCTCATGGTTGGTTTCTCCCCTCTACACCTTCGCAAACAGTTTTCAAATCGATGGTGTCCACTTCCAGTTGCGGATTTCCGGCATGTCCTGGCCGTGTTTGTCGATGTATTGCTTGTGCTCGATGAGCTTGTCCTTGAGCTGCTGTTTCAGGTAGATGCCCTTGTCGCCGGTCTGCGGCAGGCGATCGATGGTGTCCATCACCAGGTGGAAGCGGTCCAGATCGTTCAGCACCGTCATATCGAAGGGCGTGGTGATGGTGCCTTCTTCCTTGTAGCCACGGACGTGAATGTTGTCGTGGTTGGTGCGGCGGTAGGTCAGCCGGTGGATCAGCCACGGGTAGGCATGGAAGGCGAAGATGACCGGCTTGTCCTTGGTGAAAAGCTCGTCGAAATCCATGTCGCTCAATCCGTGCGGGTGCTCGGTTTGAGGCTGCAGCCTCATCAGGTCGACGACGTTGACCACTCGGATTTTCAGCTCGGGCAGATGCTCGCGCATAATGGAGACGGCAGCGAGCGTCTCCAGCGTGGGTACATCGCCGCAGCAGGCCATGACCACGTCGGGCGCAACGCCTTGGTCGTTACTGGCCCACGGCCAGATGCCGATGCCCTCGGTGCAGTGCTTGACGGCGGCGTCCATGGTCAGCCACTGCGGCGCCGGATGTTTGCCCGCGATCACGACGTTGACGTAATGGCGGCTCTTCAGGCAGTGGTCCATTACCGACAGTAGGCAGTTGGCATCCGGCGGAAGATAAACCCGCACGACCTCGGCCTTCTTGTTCACGACGTGGTCGATGAAACCCGGATCCTGGTGGGTAAAGCCGTTGTGATCCTGGCGCCAGACATGCGAGGCCAGCAGGTAGTTCAACGAGGCGATCTTCCGCCGCCACGGCAGGTGCGCCGTGACCTTCAGCCACTTGGCGTGCTGGTTGAACATCGAATCGATGATATGAATGAACGCCTCGTAGCAGTTGAAAAGCCCATGGCGCCCGGTGAGGAGATACCCCTCCAGCCAGCCCTCGCATTGGTGCTCGCTGAGCATTTCCATGACGCGCCCGGTCGGTGCGAGAAATTCGTCGTTGGGCACGGTCGCGGCGTCCCATTGACGTTGGGTCACTTCAAAGAGGGCTTCAAGGCCGTTGGAGAGCGTCTCGTCTGGGCCAAAGACCCGGAAATTCCGCTGCTCGTTGTTCAACTTCGCCACATCGCGCAGGAAAGGCCCGA
Source organism: uncultured delta proteobacterium (assembly GCA_963781715.1). Taxonomy (GTDB): domain Bacteria; phylum Desulfobacterota; class Syntrophobacteria; order Syntrophobacterales; family Syntrophobacteraceae; genus Desulfoferrobacter. The sequence goes on along the minus strand of CAWAGW010000006.1, from coordinate 245,286 downwards.
GCACATGCGTGTCGCCGATGCCGCTTGCCCCCGGCGCGGGTACGTCAGCTGCATAGTCCCGGAAATCCGGCATGCGCAGGTCGCGCAGCAGTATTCCGCCGTTGGCGTGGGGATTCGCACCCATGCGTCGTTCACCCTTGGGCGCAAGCTCAGCCAGTTCCGGTTTCAGGCGGCCCTGCTCATCGAAGAGCTCCTCCGGCCGGTAGCTCCTCAGCCAGTCTTCCAGCAGCTGGAGGTGCTCGGGATGGGTCCCAGGGTCGGAAAGCGGCACCTGGTGTGCCCGGAAGGTGCCCTCTACTTGCAGACCATCGACTACTTTCGGCCCCGTCCAACCTTTGGGCGATTTGAGCACGATCATCGGCCAGCGCGGGCGTGTGAGGTTGCCGTGGACGCGTGCCTCCTGCTGGATTTGTTTGATGTGCTCCACCGCCGTGTCGAGCGTCGCGGCCATGGCCTCATGCATCAGCCCGGGCTCGTGACCTTCGACGAAGTAGGGTGTCCACCCGTAGCCGCGCAGCAACTGTTCCAATTCCTCATGCTCGATGCGGGCCAGGACGGTCGGATTGGAAATCTTGTAGCCGTTTAGATGCAGGATCGGCAGCACCGCGCCGTCGGTTGCCGGATCGAGGAACTTATTGGAATGCCATGCAGTGGCCAGCGGACCCGTCTCCGCCTCGCCGTCGCCCACGACGCAGGCGACGACCAGATCGGGATTGTCGAATACCGCCCCGAATGAATGGCTGAGCGAATAGCCCAGCTCGCCGCCCTCGTGGATCGAGCCCGGGCACTCCGGCGACGCGTGGCTGGGAATGCCTCCGGGAAACGAAAACTGAACGAAGAGCTTCCGCAGTCCGGCCTCATCCTGGCTGATATTGGGATAGATCTCGCTGTAAGTGCCCTCCAGGTAAGTGTTGCCCACGACGGCCGGGCCGCCGTGCCCGGGGCCGGAGACATAAATCATGTCGAGGTCGTATTTTTTGATGACCCGATTCAAATGCACGTAAATGAAGTTCTGCCCCGGGGTCGTGCCCCAGTGTCCCAGCAGCATGTGCTTCACATCCGCAAGCGTCAGCGGCCGCTTCAGCAGCGGATTGTCGTAGAGATAAATCTGGCCGACCGACAGATAGTTGGCGGCGCGCCAGTAGGCATCCATCTTGTGGAGCAGCTCCGGGGAAAGAGTTTTTGTCTGCATGGTTCAATTCTCCTTTTTTCAGGCGAGGTCGAGAACGCGGCAAACCATATCGGCTATCATGCGTTCTTCGCCCATGCAAATGATGTGAACTGCAACCCGGCAGGACGCTGCGGGAATCACGCCCGCATTCGTCGCCCGCGGTTGTACGTAAGAATCTATCGGACTTTGTAACGATCAATCAGTCGTTTTTTTCCATCCAACCCATTCTGGAGTCCCTTCCTTGTCTCTCAATCGCAATACTTCATTTCCTCGCTTCACAGTTGTGGCAATCATGAACGGTTCACCACGAACTGTGACCTGTGAGCCGGTCACGGTGACCTTATCGCCTATTTTAAAATTTTTTGCTGGCTCAGAGCCTACAATGTAGATGGTAGGACCCAGGTAAACCGGCAGTACCTCTTTCTTGTCAGTAAAGACAGCCAATCGCATTTCCATGCCGAATCTCGGTTCGGGAACTTGGTCTACTTTTATTACTTGTCCTGAGATGGTTTTAATTGTTTTAGAATTAAAGATTTTTTTGTATTGGTCGTCTATCCCTGAACCAGGATGCATCGGGTAACTGTAATAACCGACATACCCACGATAACCATAACCAGAATCGTAGTTCATTGGTCCCTGTTGTTCATACCCGGGAACATCATAATACTTAAAAATGCCCTCCCCCCAATGCATATCCCCCATGTTTGGCAAATTGTTCTTTTCAAAAGCAGGTGCCTTTGCCATTTGTTCTTTGGATTGATTGAGGAAGAATATGCCTTCTGATGGAAGCGCTGCAAGGGATGCCCAGGGGATGGGAAAGAGCTTATCACCGATGCCCAAAAAACCATCGGATTCAAGGACTGCGTACACAATTCTTCCCGTATCGATATCGACGACTAAATCCTCAATGTTTCCTAACGTCTCCCCTTTCACATTAATCACCTTGGAGCCTATGATTTTTTTCACCATAAAAACATTAATTCCCTGACTTTCTGCTGTCTTGCTAGCCATACCTCTTACCACCGGCCCTTTTTTCTCTTGAGTATAGCCATTCGTCCCAAGAAGTAGACCGACAATGGCCAAAAGGATGATTATCAAATTCTTTTTCATTTTGTATTCCTTGCAAAGCATTACCGTTAGTCGGTCTTTTCTATTCAAAAGCAAAGACTGCTGCTCCCCGTTGGAGCAACGCCTTGCAATCCAATTACCAGTTAAGGACGACCGCATCCAATGTGCATGGGGTAAAGTATGTATTTTTCGTATAGAGTGGCAGTAAAGTGTCGAAGCGCAATTTCACCATGATGCCGCGCGAAGCTCTGCACTAGTCCACCTTGTGAGGTTCTTTTTTGACCAGCATGATGGAACAGGGCATCTTGCGTATCAAATCCTCATTGTCACGGCCGAATAGAAAGTGCTCGATATGCCCTTCCTCGTGGGCCAACATGATGAGCAAGTCGATATTTTCTTCCTTGACCATCTTTATGATCTCATCAGATGTGTCCCCTTCTTTCATGACTGCTTTGACAGCGAGCCCCTGTGTTTCTTCAGCAGCAATGATGTGATCAATGTCTTCCCTGAATGTTTGCTACAATCTTTCATACTCCATCTGCAAAGAAGGAATCCCAAGGTTCCAACCCTCCAGCCCGAAAGGATTATGCATGACATGAACCACAAAGAGCTCTGCTCCGTATTTTTGAGCAAGCACTACTCCGTAGTGTAAGGCTTTTTGACAATGTTTCGTTGATCTGCTCACGACCAGAATCCGATTGATATCTTTCACGGGCTGTCTTCTTTGCTGTAGAATCTATCTCTTATGAGTCAGGATATCCGTGGCGGCATTGACGGCCTCCATTTTTTCATTCAACGGCGCTTGGCGAAATTCAGGAAAGATAGCTCGCCAAGCCCTTCATGGCCTTCACAATATCCTCGGTCGCTTCGTGCGTTCACGATGCCGTCTCCTTCATGATTTTAACAATCGTGTCCTCCACTTCCTGCGCCACCGCTTCAAGTTGCGGCACGTTGAACATCGCCAGAAGAGTGGTCGGCTTCAACGTCGCCAGAATGGTTTTACCGCCCTCCTCGTAAATGGAGATCCGGCATGGCAGTGCGGTGGAGAGGCTCATGTTGTGATCGAGAACTTGCTTGGCCTGTTGCGGCTGGCAGACTTCAAAAATCATGCATTCGCGGGCGAGATCCACGCCCTTCTTGGCCATTGTTTCTTTGAGGTTGTGAACCTGCATCACGCCAAAATGGTTGGCTTGGACGGCAGCCTGCAAGGCAGCCGCAGCCTCACTCACGGTTTTGTCGGTGGATAATTTGACCAGCATAGGTTTCCTTTCATATTTAAATATTTAACAGTTCACTTCACAGGCGGAACCTGCGCACGATTATTTCCTGGACAGCTTGATGATCACGACGACCAGCAGGACCACCACCAGTACCCCGATCACCGTCCAGACCCACATCCCTCCGCCAAACCCTCCACCCATCCAGCCATTCATCCAGCCACCCATCGATCCATCTGTATGATTCATCATAAAAGTTCCTTTCGTTGTGCTGCGACCAGCCCACCACCCGGCTATCCAGATGGTTCCAGCCGTAACTATCCTGTTATCATTATTTTTCGACAGCAGCCTCCATGCTTGGCTCCGGCTTGATCAGGCTGGGGATCTCCGCAGTATCGTGTCCATAGAGCGTGCGCTCCATGCGGTCCAATCAGACACGGGTCCCGAAAAGGCTTTCCAAGTATCTCTTGGCAGCGGCTTTTAGAGCGGCCATTGTTGCTCCTCCTTAACTGTGCAGGCTTAGCGCCAGAACACGTCATAAGTTTCATGGGGTACCCCCTCATGGCTAAGACACTTCAACCGTACCCGGAAAATGCGCGTTTCCAATGCTTAAACCTGGCGACCGTGGCTTCGGCGCAAGGTGTCCACCGCAGTGAGACACAACGCCAGCCAGGCCAAACCCGCCGCGGCAGCACCCAGCACATCACTCAGATAATGAGCACCCAAGTACACACGGCTAAAGCCGACCAGCAGAACCATGACAAATGCGCCGAGAACTGCCGCCACTCGCCAGCGCCAGGCTTCGAGTGCGATCACCGCAAAAACGGCCAGCACGCCATACAGCAACGTGGCCGCCATCGTGTGGCCGCTCGGGAAACTATAGCCGTAGAAGATCAAAAACGATTCTGCGAAACTGGGACGGTGACGATGGAAGAGAATTTTCAGCAGAAAGTCCAGGACCATGCCACCGGGTACGACGAGTACCAAGGTCAGCAACCGAAACCAGCACCGCTTCCACCACAAGACCAACGCGGTAACCATCGCAACGCCCGTCACCCAAGCGGGCGAGGCGAGGCCGGTGACGAGTTGCATAGTCGTCGTCAGTCCGGGAGTCCGACGCTCATGGAACCACTCCGCGACGTACTTGTCGATGACCGTCAGTGGGTCGCCGGTCACCACGTCTTGGGCGATGCCACCGAACAGCCAGGACGCGCCGATGAGGAGCAAGACACCAATCGTCAGATGAAGTCCCAGATAGCCGCTCGGCGAGAGACGATCGAGAAGGAATTCCAGTTGGGGAGCAAACCGTCGACGCAAGGCTACCACGCGCGGATGTTCCGCCAGCGCCTGCCACCGCCGCTTGACATCGGCCTCATGCCGCCCCAGCCAGCGCCAAAGCCAGCCCAAGGCGATGGCGAGCAGCAGGGCGCCTCCGACGATTTCGCTGGCGGCGCCAATCCATTTTGCAGCCACACGCCAAGTCTCCCCTGTTAAATAACCAAGCGAGGCGAACACGGTCGCCCAGACGATGCAGCCCACTGCATTGAAGAGAAGGAACTTCACGTAGCGCATACGGCGGGCTCCAGCGACAAAGGGCATCAGCGCCCGCAACAGATGCAGGAAATGACTGCCGAAAACGGCCTTGCCGCCATGACGCACGAAAAAACCATCCACGCGATCCAAATGCTCCTGACGCAGCCCAAACCGTCTCCCATGTATCAGCAACCATCCTCGTCCCAGATGCCGCCCCAGTTCGTAGCCGATGCTGTCACCGAGAATAGCGGCGCTGGAGATCACAAAGATGAGGACCCTCAGATCGAGCAACCCTTGTTCCGCAAAGAATCCTCCCACCAGCACCAGGCTCTCGCCCGGCATGAACAAGCCCAACAACGCCTGGCATTCCAACGCCACGACAATAAAAATGACCAGGTAACCCCAATGACCGAGGTGGCCTACAAAATCAATCAAGTGATCGAGCATGACCCTGCTTCGCCTCCCTAGGGCGCTATGGGGTGTTGACCCCGCTGAAGATTATGGGAAGACATTGCCAACGTGTGATCCGGCACCGCAGCTCACGAGGGATTCCCCCTTTCCCGCAGCACGGCTTGTCGATTCAACATTCTTGCTCATTTCCAGCTTGCGCGCCTTCACCCCTTGGTTACACCCGGAAAGCTGTCCGAGAATTCGATTCGGATGCACCACATTTCGCCGCGAAGCTCTGCACTAGGAGGCTGTCCGAGAATGCTACCTTACAGTCATTCCGGCTTTCGCAGGAATGACCAAAAAAGCAAAGATCCCATTCTCGAACAAGCTCCTAGACTGCCTTGTCAGGTTCTTTTTTGACCAGCATGATGGAACAGGGCATCTTGCGTATCAAATCCTCATTGTCACGGCCAAATAGAAAGTGCTCGATATGCCCTTCCTCGTGGGCCGACATGATGAGCAAGTCGATATTTTCTTCCTTGACCATCTTTATGATCTCATCAGATGTGTCCCCTTCTTTCATGACTGCTTTGATAGTGAGCCCCTGTGTTTCTTCAGCAGCAATGATGTGATCAATGTCTTCCCTGAATGTTTGCTGCAATTTTTCATACTCCATCTGCAAAGAAGGAATCCCAAGGTTCCAGCCCTCCAGCCTGAAAGGATTATGCCTGACATGAACCACGAAGAGCTCTGCTCCGTATTTTTGAGCAAGCAAAACTCCGTATACAACAGCATTTTGACAATGTTTCGTTGATCGGCTCACGACCAGAATCCGATTGACATCTTTCAAGGGGTGTCTCCTTTGCTGTTGAAAACACTCTCATGACTCTTTCGGCAAATGTCGTGTTGACCTTCGGGCCACGGTCTCCATCAGCTTGTCGAACGGTTTGTTGAATTTTCTTTCTCAAAGATCGATGGATTCGAGGTCATCCCCGGCAGTCCATCCTCCTCGATCAGATGCCGGAGCCCGCCACCAGCCATTAGATCTCGCCGGATGTAGTCCAGCGAGATGGATTGGCCGAGCGTACCCAATTGTTTCAACGGATTGTTTTTCATGTTCTTTCCTTCTCGTTTTCCAGTCCCGCGAATTTGGCCGGACAGTGACCGTTCGCCGCAAAGACTCAAAGGACGCTAAGACACACAAAGGATCATTCTTGACTAGCACTGTTTGAAATTCACGCATGGTTCTTCTCGATCAAGGCCAGTGCTCGTTTGATGACGTTTTCCGCCGTAAAGCCGAATTCACGCATCAACTCCGGTCCGGGTGCGGAGGCGCCGAAATGGTCGAGGCCGATCACGTCGCCCAAATCTCCAATATAGCGATGCAACCCCTGGGTCGCACCTGCTTCCACGGCGAGCCGTGTGCGGACGGATGGAGGAAACACCGAGCGGCGGTATTCCTCCGTTTGGGCATCGAACAACTCCCAACTGGGCATGGATACCAGGCGCGTTTGAACACCCTGTTTCTGAAGGTGCTGCCGTGCCTCGACGATCAAGCTCACTTCCGATCCCGTCGCCGTCAGAATGACTTCGGGCCGGCCGTTTGCCGCTTCGGCCAGGATGTAGGCCCCGCGTCTCAATCCCTCAGCGGAGGCGTAGCAATTACGGTCCAGGGTCGGCACGTCCTGTCGGGTCAGGACCAGCGCGACCGGCCGATCCCGTGTTTCAATCGCCACGCGCCATGAACAAGCGGTTTCGTTGGCATCACCGGGCCGGATCACGATCAGGCGCGGAATGGCGCGCAAACTGGCGAGTTGTTCAACCGGTTGATGAGTGGCCCCGTCTTCTCCCACTCCAATGGTGTCGTGGGTGAAGACATAGATCACGCGCTGTTCCATCATCGCCGCCAGGCGCATCGGGGGCCGCATGTAATCGGAGAAAATGAAAAACGTTGCACCGTAGGGAATGACACCCCCGTGTACGGCCAATCCGTTCAGAATAGCGCCCATCCCGTGTTCGCGAACGCCAAAGTGCAGGTTGCGGCCGGCATAATTCCAACCGCCGCCGCTCGAGCCTTGAGTGTCTCCCAAGGCTCGATCCGGAGATTCAAAATCGCCCGCGTCCTTCAGTACAGTGTGCGTCGAGGGATCCAAATCCGCCGAGCCGCCCATGAGGGACGGGAGCTTCGGCGCGATCGCGCTCATCACTTTTCCTGAAGCCACGCGTGTTTTCATTCCCTTCGGGTCCGCCGGAAAAACGGGAATGTCGGTATCCCATCCGGCCGGCAGATCACCGCGCATCCTTTGTTGAAATTCCCTGGCCAGGTCGGGATGTTTCCGGGCGTAGTCGGAAAACAGATCCTGCCATTCGGTCTCCGCATCCCGACCGCGCTCGAGGGCCTTGCGAAAATGGGCGAGCGCCCGGGGCGGGATATGGAAGAGCGGCTCGACGGGCCAACCCAGGTTCTGCTTCGTCAGCTTGACCTCTTCCGCACCCAGAGGTGAGCCGTGCGCTTCGAACGTGTCCTGTTTATTCGGGGAACCGTAGCCGAGGTGAGTGCGGACGAGAATCAGCGAAGGACGCCTCGTTTCGCTCCGCGCCACGCTCAGGGCATGGTCGATCGCGTCCAAATCGTTCCCTTGCTCCACCGATTGCGTGTGCCAGCCATATGCCTCGAAGCGCTGCGCGCAGTCTTCGTTAAAGGTCATGTTCGTAGCGGCGGAGAGCGTCACGTGGTTGTTATCGAAGAGGTAAATCAGCTTGCCGAGCTCCAATTGCCCGGCGAGTGAGGCTGCTTCGGAAGCCACGCCCTCCATGAGGTCGCCATCGCTGACCAGCCCATAGGTGAAATGATTGACGATCTCAAACCCCGGCCGATTGTACCGCGCGGCAAGATGTGCTTCGGCAATCGCCATGCCCACACCGTTGCCGAATCCCTGACCGAGCGGGCCTGTGGTTGTTTCCACACCCGGCGTCAAACCACGCTCGGGATGACCGGGCGTGATGCTGCCCCATTGGCGGAATTGTTTGATTTGGTCGAGCGGCAGATCATAGCCGCTGAGATGCAGCAAGCTGTACAGCAGCATCGAACCATGACCGGCCGACAGGACGAACCGATCTCGATTGGACCATTGCGGATTGGCCGGATTATGCCGGAGGAATCGTGTCCACAGCACATAGGCCATCGGTGCCGCCCCCAGCGGGAGGCCGGGGTGGCCGCTATTCGCCTTTTGCACGGCGTCGACCGACAGGAAACGGATGGTATCGACTGACAGTCGATCCAACTGCGCTGGATCAAGAATTGTTGTAGCAGCTATGCTCATCGTTCGTTTCTACTCTCTACAGATATGCCAATGCGCATCATTTCTCCTCACCCCCCAGCGCCTCGAAGCCGGAGATGACGTCGAACAGCTCCTCGTCGATCCCACTCTGGCGCAAACGATGGAATGTCCCGTTGAAATCCTCCAGCAGTTCGTCGATGTTTTTGTCGGCGCGTTGCATCGCCGCCAGGCGGCTCGCGTTCTCGCTCGCCAAGGATTCGGCGCACGCCCGGAAGAGCGAGACAAAAAGATATTCGCGGATGAGCGCCCGCAAGGTCGCGGTGCCGCCACCCATGACCTCGGGCAAGTTTTCCGTCGGCCAGGGGAGCTCGGCCAGCTTGCGTCGCCAGTTTTCGTCCAGGGGAAGCAGTCGCTGGCTGACGGGCGCATAAACCGCCCCGGACGCGGGTCGGTTGTAGAAGAGGTGGAGCTCGGTGATTTCCCCCTGGCTGTGGCGCGTCTCGCTCTCCACGAGAATCTGCCCGACGAGCGGGGTGATGGCCTTGACGGAGCTTGGTACGATGAAGAGTCCCTTCAGCGGCAGGCCCGCGTCCGCCAGGCGCGCATGAACGCGCTCACCGACGGCCCAGACCTCGGGTTTGGCCGGCAGGGCCGCCAGCGTCTTGACCGCATAATCGGCCACCACATCATTAAACTGGCCCACCAGTCCCTGGTCTGAACCGAACACGACTGCGCCGATCGCACCCGCAACGGTTTGTCTTTTCCGTTCTGCAATCAAGGGCGCCGACCCGTTTTCCCGGAAACATGCGCCCAACCCCAGCTCCACCGTCCGATAGTAGTCGGCCAACGCACGCACCGATTGCTCGTACTGGCCGATACTCGAGGCGGCCAGGGCCTTCATGGTGCGGACGACGGATTGGAGATCTCCGGCACTGCTGATCTTTCGGCGCAGGCTCGCGGTGGTGTCGCTCATGACTCTTCCTCGGGCGTAGGCTTGGGCTTGGGGTTGGCCTCCGTTTGGAGCTCCAGCTTGGACTCCGATTTGGCCTCCGGCTTGGGATGGAAAGGTGCGAGCACTTTGCGGGCGATGTCGAGGATCGTTTCGCGATCCTCGTCGCTCAACTTGTCGGCGGTATCCAATCGCTCGCTCACCTCCGCCGGGATGTCCGCCGCTGCTTCGCGCAGGGCGTGCTCGGCGTCCGTCATCCGATCAAGGGGCACGTCGTCGAAGAGCTCCGCGCTCAGCGCCAGCAGCACGGCGATTTGTGCGGGCACGGTCACCGGGGCGAATTCCGGCTGCTTGAGGCAGGCGCGGATTCGCCGTCCGTGCTCGATGATCTTGCGGGTGTCTTCATCCAGGCGGGCGCCGAACCGGGCAAAGGTCTCGAGCTCCTCGAACTGCGCGTAGGCGAGCTTGAGGTCTACCGGTCACCGCGCGGTAGGCGGCCCGTTGCGCCTTGCCGCCGACGCGCGAAACGGATTTGCCGACATCCACCGCGGGCAGCACGCCCAATTCGAACAGCGACGGCGAGAGGTAGATCTGCCCATCCGTAATGGAAATCAGATTGGTCGGAATGTACGCGGAAATGTCCTGCGCTTCGGTCTCGATGATGGGCAGGGCGGTGAGCGAGCCGCCCCCGCGTTCCTCGCGCAGATGCGTCGCACGTTCGAGCAGCCGCGAATGGATATAAAAGATGTCGCCGGGAAACGCTTCGCGACCGGGCGGACGGCGCAGCAGGAGAGAGAGCTCGCGGTAGGCGCGCGCATGATGGGTAAGGTCGTCGTAAACGATCAGCACATCTCGGCCCGCTTCCATGAAAGACTCCGCGATGCTGGTCGCGGCGTAAGGAGCGATGTAAGCGAGACCCGGCGGGTCGTTGCCCTCGGTCACGACGAGGACGGTGTAATCCATGGCGCCCTTTTCCCGCAAGGTTGCCACGGCCTTGGCGACGGCGGACGCGCGCTGACCGATGGCACAATAAACGCACAGCACATCCTGGTCGCGCTGGTTGAGGATAGTGTCGATGGCAATGGCGGTCTTGCCCGTCTGGCGGTCGCCGAGAATCAACTCGCGCTGGCCGCGCCCAACAGGAATGAGCGCATCGATGACCTTGAGGCCGGTCTGCAGGGGCACCGTGACGGGCGCGCGATCCATGATGGGTGCGGCGGGGCGTTCGACGGGCAGGCGCCCGCTTGCGGCCACCGGCCCGTTGCCATCGAGTGGACGACCGAGCGGGTCGATGACGCGCCCCAGCAATCCATCGCCCACGGCCACGTCCATGACCCGGCCCGTGCGCCGGACTTCATCTCCCGCATGGAGATTCCAGTATTCGCCGAGCAGAACGACGCCGATTTCGTCCGCGTCCACGTTGAACGCAATGCCGGGCACATCGCCTGGAAACATCACCAATTCATCAAAGCCCACGTTGGGTAGACCCGACACCTTGGCGATGCCGGTTGCGACACTGGTGACCGTGCCCACCTCCCGTGGCGTCAGTTGCGGCTTGAATGCTTCCCGCACCTGGCTTATGCCGGCAAACGCGCTATCGAAAACGTTCCGGAGGCTCTCAAGTTCCACGCTCATTGGCTCCTTGCTTCGGGCTTGGATACTTCAGGTTCAGGCTCGACCTTAACTTGGGGTTTGTCCTTTTCTTTCAGAAGCTCGTCGACGCCCTCTTCCAGCGACGCCAGATAATCCTCGATGCTCCACGCCACCTTTTGTCCATTCGTGATGAGCTCAATGCCGCCGATCAGGTCCGGCGCGGTCTCGAACCGGACTTGAGTCTCGGCGCCAAGGGTTTCTTTGATCGCACCTTCCGTTGAGGCACACTGTTCCGGTGGAAGCTCAAACGTCGTGCGAACGATCACAGCGCCGGGCGACGCATTGAGCGCCGAGATCAGCAGTCCCTTTTCCTCTTCGGTCGACTCGCGCAACCGGCGGACAAAGACGTCAACCATACGCTCTTCCAAACTCGTTCCGGCGAGATCCGTCAGAGCCTTGCGCGCGATGGCAAACACTTCCTGCTGTGTCCTGCGGCTAATTCTTGACGTAAATTATGTGCTTCGTTTCTCAACGTTTCCTGCCGCTTTGAGCTCAAGGCGTCGGCCGCCTTCCGCGCTTCCTCGAGGAGCCGCTGACGTTCGGCCTGCGCCTCGTCTGTCGCTTTGCTCATGAGCGCGGTGCGCTGCTGGTCGAACTCCTCGTTCTTGTGCTGGAACTCGTCGCGCTCCGTTCGGGCTTCGGCCTTTTTCGCGTCGGCGTCGGCGAGCTCCGTGGCGATCCGCTTCTCCCGCGCGTCGATGGCGTGGAGGATGGGCTTGTAAAGAAAGCGCTTCAGCAACCACACCAGGATGAGAAAGTTGATCACCTGTGCTCCGACCGTGAACCAATCGATTAACATAGGTTTACTTTCCTGTGGCTTGGGCGATGACGTGGTTCCAAAACGGGTTGGCGAAGATGAGAATCATCGAGACCACGAAGCAGTAGATGGCGGTGGACTCGATCATCGCCAACCCCACGAACAAAGTCCGGGTGATGGTAGCGGAGGCATCAGGCTGCTGGGCCAGCGAGCTCAGTGCCGTCGCGACTGCCCTCCCTTCCGCCAGCGCAGGTCCCATAGTGCCGAAACCGGTGGTGATGCCGGCGATGACGATGGATGCCACCGCGATGATAGTCATGCTGTCCATAGTGTCTCCTTAATTGTTGTCGTGGTTCATGCTTCAATCTTTTGCATCGGGTTCAGGCTTGGGCCTACGAACTTGCGTGGCGGCCGCAATGTAAACCGCCGTCAGAATGCTGAAGATGTAGGCCTGCACCATGCCGGTGAGCAGACCGAGCACCGTCATGACGATTGGAAAGACCAGGGGCGTGATAGAGAGCAGTATAGCGATAATCATCGCTCCGCTCATCATGTTGCCGAACAAACGGACGGCCAGGGCCAGCGTGCGCGAAAGCTCGCTGATGATGTTGAACGGCAGCATGATGAACGTAGGCTGCATATAAGACTTGAGGTAGTCGCCCACCCCTTGATCCTTGATGCCGAACAACGGCACGGCCACAAACACGCACAGCGCGAGTCCAGCCGTGGTCGAGAGCGAGCCGGTCGGCGGCTCATAGCCGGGAATGACGGTGCCGAGACTAGCTGCGGCGACAAACAGGAAGAGGGTGCCCAGAAAGCCGAGATATTTCCGCGGCTGACTCAGCCCCACCTCTTCAATTTGTTTCTCGATGCCGGTGACGACGATTTCGAGAAGGTTCTGCCAGTGGGAGCGTTCCAGACCTTCGGAAAGTTTGCGCGTAATGATTTTTGAGCCGACGGCCAGCACGAGCATCAGTCCCCACGTGAACACAATGGTGGCGTTGAGTTTGAGAAAGCCGTGTCGCCAGAAGATGATCTCATCGGGACTGAGGCGCATGGCCGGTCTCCTGTGCCGGGTGAGTCGGTCTTCCCGCATCCCGGGTGAGCCGCGTCACGATAAGGCGTGCCATGACAAATCCAAGGAGACACAGCAGCAACCGCTCCCAATGACCGCGCGCGATAAAATAGAAACCAGCCAGGGCAATGCTCGTTCGCAGCAGCAGGCTGCCGAAGAACCAAAGCGCCGGCCGTTTGGACGAAAGGTTTTGGCGAACCGTCCACCAAAGGCCGCCGAAGAACATCGCACCGAGTACCCCCCCGGCCACCAAAGCCGTCACCAGCGTCAGGGTTTCATTCATCATTATTCTCCTGTTCATCCCGCATTGCCTTCTCTTCCTTGGCGACCCATCGCCAGGCATTCAAACAGCCGAGACCCAAGCCGATGATCAGCAGCATCAGCGTCCAGGAATGGCTTCCCGGATGGCGATTGTCGATCCAGATACCGAGCGCCGTGCCGAGCAGCGTAGGCACCACCACCGACCAGCCGATAAGCCCCATCATGCCCAGGCCGAACCAGACGCCCTGCGTGGAGTTGCGCTGTGCCTTGAGCTTGCGCGCCGCCTTCGCGCCGACCTCCCGACCGAATTCAGTCCGGTCTTTCGCCTTCTTGATTTCCGGCTTTTCACTCACGATGAAACTCCGCTAAGCGGCGGATGAAACCGCTCTCCATTTTTGCCATCACCGAGCGGACACTCTGCTCCCGTTCGTTCAGGTTCAGAAACTCCCGCTCCACCGCTTCGCGCAGCCGGCCGAGGTCGGTTCCGCCAATGGCGTTGCGCACGGAGACGAGCACGTCCAGGCCGGTCTTGACCAGCACCCCTTCATCGACGGCCACGTAAACCTCGCCCTCCGCTTCGGTCTCAAAGATCAGAATCCCGGGCGCGAGCGCCGCAACGCAGTCGAGTCGGTGCGGCAAGAGTCCGAACGAGCCCTCGCGGGTCTCCGCAACGATGCGCGCAACGCCGGTTTTCTCGGCGAAGATCCCGAACGGCAGGAGAACCTTAAGATTCATTTCGCTTTTCCCTTCGCTTCGTCAATCGCCCCGATCATGTAAAGGGCGCTCTCCGGGGTGTCTTTGAATTCATCGCGCAGGATTCGTTCGCAGCCCTCGATCGAGTCTTTGAGGCTGACGAGTTTTCCCTTGATGCCGCTAAACTGCTCGGTAGCGAAAAACGGCTGCGTGAGGAATCGCTCCAGCCGTCTGGCGCGGGCGACCACGTTGCGGTCGTCCGGCGCCAGTTGTTCCAAGCCGAGCATGGCGATGATGTCCTTGAGATCTTCGTACTGCGCGAGCGTCCGCCTGATTTCCTGTGCCACGAGATAATGTCGTTCCCCGACGATGCCGGGGGTGGCCATTTTGGAGCTGGATTGCAGCAGATCGATAGCCGGGTAAAGTCCTTCGCTCGCCCGCTTGCGCGAAAGCACGATGGATGCCGAGAGATGCGAAAACGTGTGCACCGCCGCGGGGTCGGTCAAATCGTCCGCCGGCACATACACCGCCTGGATCGAGGTGATGGCGCCGGTATCGGTGTTGGCGATGCGCTCCTCCAGCCGCGACAATTCGGTGCCCAGCGTTGGCTGATAGCCTAGCCTCGACGGCATTTGCCCCATCAAGCCGGACACCTCCATGCCAGCCTGGATGAACCGGAAAATATTATCGATCAGCAGCAGCACGTCGCGGTGCTCGTCGTCCCGGAAATACTCGGCCATCGTGAGCGCGGCGTGGCCCACGCGGAACCGGCTGCCCGGCGGCTCGTTCATCTGGCCGAAGATCATCACCATGTTCGGCAACACGCCTGCTTCCTTCATTTCGCGGTAAAGCTCCTCACCTTCGCGGCATCGTTCACCGATGCCGCAAAAAATGCTTACGCCCTCCTGATGTCCTATCATGTTATGGATCATTTCAGTGAGCAAAACCGTCTTGCCCACGCCCGCCCCGCCGAACAGGCCCGCTTTGCCACCGCGCTCCAGCGGTACCAGCACATCGATGGCCTTGATCCCCGTCTCGAAGATCTCGGATTGGGTGGAACGCCGTGCCAACGTCGGCGGGGCTCGATGAACCGTGCGCCATTGGACCTCTGTCGGCGCCGGCTGGCGGTCGATGGCATTGCCGAAAACATCGAACATGCGGGAGAGAATTCCCTTGCCGACCGGCGCCTTCAACGGCCCACCCGTGTCTTCCACCGCGTTGCCGCGCGCAAGACCCTGGGTGGGGGTCAACGCGATTCCACGCACGCGATGCGCGTCGAGTTGAGTTAAAACCTCGATGGCAATTTCACCCCCCTTCGCGTGCAGCAACGAGTAGATGGGCGGCAAGTATGCATCGAACCGTATATCTACGACACTGCCGCGCACCGAGACCACCGCACCAAGGTTTGAAGCACTGGTTTTGTTCTCCATATTCGCGCTCTCTGATCCATCGTCAGGTTAATTGAGGCACACGCCTTCTCCCGCCAAGGCCGAGAGCGCGGCAAACCGTCCTGGCTATCATGCGCTCTTCGTCGGTGCGATTGACGCGAACCGCAACCCGACAGGACGCTGCGGAAATCACGCCCGCATTCGCCGCGTTTGGCTTTTCTTCGAGTTCGATTCCAAGGAATCCCAGCCCATCGCAGATCCGGGCGTGGACCTCCCGGAGACCGCGTTAACGTCCAAGGTTTTCCAGTCTATGGCGTAGTCTCTTGTGAAGCCGGAGCCGATAGGTTCTGCGCTTCGACTGGAATCGCTTTTTTGATGTATTGATAGAAGTCGCTGTCCGTGGTGAGGATCATCACGGAATTCTTATTCGTTTTTTCTTTGTAGCTTTCAAGTGTGCGCAAAAAGGCATAGAATTCAGGATTTCGATTGTACGCTCTGCCGTAAATGCGCGTGGCATCGGCGTCGGCCTTGCCTTGGATCTCCTGTACTCGGCGGTAGGCCGTGGAACGGATGTGGCGCAGCTCTTTCTCCATTGTCCCGAGGATCTCCGCACTGCGGCCTTCTCCCTCTGAACGGAACTGAGCGGCGATGCGTTTGCGTTCGGAGATCATGCGCTCATATACCTTCTCACGAACGCTTTCCACGTAATCGAGGCGCTTGATACGCACATCCACCAGCTCGATGCCATACTGAGGGATGATCCTGCGTGCTTCTGTCAGTATCGTTCGGGTGATTTCCTCCCTCCCACGAGCAATCTCTCTTTTGAGCTCTTCTTCCCGTTCCTTTGGGACTTCCTTCAGCACATCGCCTTCGGGGACTTCCCATGATGCGCTGCGGACAAGCTCCACCAGTTCGCTGCTCGACACCTGGTCGCGCACCACTGAATCGAGAATATCGTTTAAGCGGTTCTGAGCCCCCTCTTCGCTGGCCACATTTTCAAGGAATTTTTTCGCGTCGGCAATCCGCCATCGGGCGGTGGTGTCCACCCAGATGAACTCTCTCCCCTTGGTGGGAATCTGATTCGGATCACCATCCCAGACGAGCAGACGCTTTTCGAATCGCCGGACTTCTTGCACAAAGGGCAGTTTAAAATGCAGTCCAGCCTCGGTGACCGTTTCCCCCACGGGTCGGCCGAACTGCAAGATGATCGCCTGCCGGCCTTCTTCCAAAGTGTAAAGCGCGCTATAGAGCACGATAACGATAACCACCGATAGGCCGATGATCGTTGCTTTCAAAGCAAACTTCATGGCTGCCTCCCTTCCGCTGATACTTGCCCACTGGACTCCAGTGGGAGCCAGGGCACCATGGCCTTTTGATCCCTGTCCACGATATAGAGCCCCTTCATATCCGCCAGCAAACCCGTCATGGCCTCCAGATACAGACGCCGGCGCGTGACCTGCGGCGCCCCTTGGTACTCGCCCAAAATGGCCTCAAAACGGGTCGCCTCGCCTTCGGCCCGGTTCACGCGCTCAAGGGCGTATCCCTCGGCCTCGCTGATACTCTGCGTGGCCACTCCCCGAGCCTTGGGAATTTCCCGGTTGGCTTGCTCCTGGGCCTTATTGATCGTTCGTTCTTTGTCCTGCCGCGACTCGTTGACTTCATTGAAAGCCGGTTTCACGCTATCCGGCGGAGTTACATCCTGAAGTTCCACGGTAACCAGACGCACCCCGGAATCATAGGCCGTCAGGACTTTCTGGATCTCATTTTTTGCTTCACTGGCCACCGCCACCCGACCGGTTGTCAGCACATCGCTGCCAAGGCGGTTGCCGACCGCTCGGCGCATGATCGCCTCGGTGGTATCGCGGATCGTTTTCGGTGTGTCGCGCACCTGGAACAGGTAGCGGATCGGATCTTCGATGCGGTACTGGATAACCCACTGAACATCGATAACGTTTAGATCTCCGGTCAACATCAACGATTCATCCTTATAAGCACCGCCCGGATCATAGCGCGTCTTCTCACCGGGCACGGTGGCCAGAGTGCGGAAGCCGAACTCCTCTTTGAGTACGCGGGCCGTGGGCACCAGACGAACCGTTTCGACACCGAAAGGCAATTTGAAATGCAGTCCCGGGCCGGCCGTGCGTATGACTTTTCCAAAGCGCTGCACAATCCCCGTCTCTTCCGGCTGGACGGTGAACCAGGCGGTCCACAAGATAAATACGACCACCACAACGGCGGCGAGGATTAGGACCGGAGCGCCTTTAAATCTTTTAAACTGCTGTTGAATTTGCTCCAGGATGTCATCCAAGGACTGCTGTGATCCCCCTGGAAATTGATTCCATTTGGACATAGTTTACCTCCTTTGCGCCCACAGAATTCATGGCGATCATAGATTTCTGGTGGACCTTACATAGTGACCAATCATTTTCTTACCACACTCATTTTCAATCACTAGAATGTCACCAGCTGCGACAAATGGTGAGCCAGGATGGAAGTCTGAAAATAAAATGATCCACGCATCATGACATTTTAGGCAAGTTCCGTGCCGGCTGGATCGAAGACCATCTAAGTTTGAATTTAAATAATATGTATAAATAGTTATGCCATGGTGAGGCGCACCCAATATTGTGGGTTTAAGTAGAAACATGTCTAACATGCCACAGAAATCATGCAACGGTTATGTTGCATGCAACACTTCATTTTCTTGTCGGTTGCAGGCCGGCAGTCGCGTCGCTTAGTATTAAGATTCTGTATATATCCCCACAATATTGAATGAGTAGTATCATCTGACCGTTCGGCACAGATGTTGACAGTGCAAACCGTGACGGATGTCATCGCGCACATTTCTCATCTGTTCACTACGTGCCTGAGAGTTGAGGGGTGGGTGACGTTTCCAAAAAACGAGCGACCGCAAAGGGAGTATTGACGGCACGCTCGTAATCGCTTTTTTCAATAGGAGAAAATTTCGGTGGGCCGTCAAAGAGTAGCAACACGGCAAGCTGATCAGAAAATATGATCTTGGGCGGTTCGTTTTTTAGCTCGGCAGGACTGTCCAACTCTAGCTGGGAAACAGCAAAACTGGCTGACAGGCGCTCCAGGAAGATTTCAAAACCGGCCTGGGGAACGGCGCTCTCGACAAGCGTGGTAAATCTCTGTTCGTCAGCCTCTTTGGATTCAGGCCAGCCGACCCGGGTGATCTGCAGATCACGGATGGTTGCAAGGTCCGTTTCCCTGTCGGTATCAATCTTGGCCGTAAACCAGAGCGCGCCGAAAATCGGCTCCTTCTGCGCGACCAGCTCCAGGGACATGGCGGCACGACCAGTCTAGGTATTGCCTTTAAGCTCTTTCGGTTGCGGCTGGTAGATGATAATTTTACCTTCCGCGAAACTCACTTCCTGTGGCCATTCAATGCCTTGCGGAATCTCTGACCAGGCATAGGTAGCAGGCAGAATCAATAACAGGAACATCAGCAGTTCTGTCAGTTGGTACATGAATCATTCCTCTTTAATACGATGAGGTTTGCTGACGAGCTTCATGCGCCTTCCCCGATATGAATTCCTCTGGAATATGCAGGGTTTTGCCACTGGAGGTAATCACCGTCCTCTCGATGACCCCCATCAGTTCCCTGATGTTTCCGGGCCATTCCTGCGCCTTAAGGGATTGCAGCGGCGCTTCCGGAATATCGGTTATGTGGCAGCCAAACCGTTTGTTGAATTTCTTTAAAAAAAAGTCCACCAGTAACGGGATATCTTCTTTATGCTGCCTGAGAGGAGGAATACTGATCGGGAATATATTCAAACGGTAAAACAGATCTTCACGGAAATTGCCTTTACTGATCTCTTGTGAAAGATTTCTGTTCGTTGCAGCGATAATTCGGACGTCCAGCTTTATAGGATGAGGACTTCCAAGACGTTCGAATTCTCCGTCATCAATTACTCTGAGCAACTTCACCTGCAACTCAACTGGCAGTTCGCCAATATCATCGAGAAAAATGGTGCCGCCGTTCGCCAGCTCAAATCGGCCGATCTGTTTTGAAGCGGCACTGGTGAATGCCCCTTTCTCTCTTCCAAACAGTTCACTCTCGATCAGGTTTGCGGGAAGTCCGGCACAGTTCACTGTCACCAAAGGTTTATCTTTCCTGGGGCCTACCCGGTGAATCAAGCAAGCGAACATGCCTTTTCCGGTACCGGTCTCGCCAAGGAGAAGAACTGTTGAATCTGTCTGCGCAACCTGTTGTGCTCTGAAGAGAACATAATGCATCGCATCACTCTGACCGATGATCTCCTCAGATTCCTGCAAATCTTGAATCTCCTTCTTCAGATAGATATTTTCCGTTTGTAATAGCTCCTTGAGGTGCTTAATCTCTGTAAATGCCCTTTCTTTTTCCTCTTCAATTCTTTTCCTGTCAGAAACATCACAAACTACACCAATAAATTCAATAGGTTTTCCATCCTGGCCGAATAAAACATTTGCCTTAGCCTGGACCCATTTCACTCTGCCATCAACAACTATTCGATATTCAATTTCGAGGCTGCCATTGAGCAAAGCCGCCTTCCTGGATGCCTCGACAAAAGAGCGGTCATCCGGATGGACGATCTCCAAAAGTTTCTCATCCGTCAGAGGATATCCCTCCGGCAGCCCAAAGATGCGGTAGGCCTGGCTCGTCCAGAACTGTTCCTGCGTTATCAGATTAAATTGCCAGCCGCCGATAAGAGCAATTTCCTCAGCCCGCTTGAGAAGATTTTTCGATCTCCGCTGGGCCGCTTCCCGTTGTCTCTGTTTAGTGATGTCGATGCCGATCCCGACTAAATGCGGCTTGCCTTCAATTTCCACCCGCACCCCGGTCAGGTAGAATGGTACCCGCCTGCCGTCCTTGAATCGGAGGTGCATTTCTGTAGAAGTATATCCATCGGAAAAAACCGTGGACCATTCCTCGGCCAAGGTGGTGAGATCCTCTTCGTCATACCAGGCCACGGCTCGGAAATTCATGAGTTCCTCCGAGGAGTATCCGGTCATCAGCTCATGCTGTTTGTTCCAGCGGATGAGTCGCCCGTCTTCGGTATAGAGATGAAGCAGGCCGGGAACACTGTCGAACACCGCCTCTAGCAGGCTGTCACAATTGCTTTCGGATTTTACGGGTTGGGCAGGCGTCTGTTTCTTTGGCGGGGAAGGGTGCCTGGAGGTTTCAGATTTGTCCATAACACCTATCTCTCACTGGATAAAATTTCCCACAATTTTCTGCGTGACAGTTCATTGATAGCAAGGGAGTTTTTTTGGGCATTAAAGTCAAATCAATACTAATTATCAATCTAATTATCAACCAGGAATTTTCCTTCTTACTTCTAACATTGAAAGACCATCTGGACGGGCAAATATGAGATATTTCCCCGTCCAGATAACAGCCCTAATGGAAAAAATAAATTCTTATTCAGGCGAAAAATGCGTTGCCCTAATTTGTCTCCCTACATTAGTAAATTTCGCACTCAGCATAGCAAGGAGTACTTCCTCATGGCTGCCTCCCTTCCGCTGATAATTACTCACTGGACTCCAGTGGGAGCCAGGGCACCATGGCCTTTTGATCGCTGTCCACAATATTCCAAAGCGCTGCACAATTTTCGTAGCATACTCATTTTCAATCATCAGGATGCGTGCGTTAGCCGGTCGCATGGATGATTCTCCTTTGTCATTGTCGCATTCAACATCTTCTTTTGTTCCGTTCATCGGATCATCGCTGCCACAAGATTCTGGCGTCTTCCAGTGGGATCGCAACGCCGTCGCAGTGCGGTATGATTCGCGCGGTATAGTCCGCAGGTGAACGGGCGGCAGACACAGCCGCACTGTAAATAGTGCCGTCCGCCGCGCCGGCCGGTTGTCCCGAGGAGGCGGGATTCATCTGCTGTCGCACCGGTGCGCCGCCGTTGATTCCGTCGGCATAAAGCTCCACCCGAACCGCGTTCGGGTCGAGGTCATTGAGATCGACCTGAACCTCAAAGACGTGCTGCTCGCCTTTGGTCTCAACCTTCACTTTGCCGAAGCGCAGTGTGGCCCATTTCTGCTCCAGCGCCTGGCGCCAATTAACCATCTGCCTGCCCACTGCGCCTTTATCGGCAGCACGTTCACGGTAGGCGGCTGCAGCCTGGAGGTAGTGTTGCTCGGTGTATTCACGCACCGTGCGGTTGGCGGAGAAGCGCGGTGTCAAACGCGCCATGCTTTCCCGCATTCGCTTGACCCAGGCGATGGGAATGCCGTTCTCGTCCCGGGTGTAAAATTCCGGAATCACCTCACGTTCCAGCAGGCCGTAGAGCGCGTCGGCTTCGACGGCGTCCCAAGCGGGATCATCGCCATGCTCCTGGCCGTCACCCAACGCCCACCCCACTTCAGGCGTGTATGCTTCCGCCCACCAGCCGTCCAATTCCGACAGATTGACGCCTCCATTGACGAGCACCTTCATGCCGCTCGTTCCACACGCCTCCCAGGGCCGCCGTGGCGTGTTGATCCAGACGTCTACCCCCTGCACCAGGTGCTCGGTCAAAAGCATGTCGTAGTCACTGAGGAAGATCACATGAGGGCGGGCCTCGGGCCGCCGAATGAAATGGGTCCATTCTTGAATCAGCGCCTGCCCCGCCCGGTCTGCCGGATGGGCCTTGCCGGCGATGATGAGCTGCACCGGCCGGTCGGGATTGGTCAATAGACGAAGCAGTCGATTTGGGTCGTGCAGCAGCAGGTTCGGCCTCTTGTAGGTCGCGAAGCGCCGCGCAAATCCCAGCGTCAATATCTTGGGATCAAACAACAGTTTCGCTTCGTCAATCGCCTCGGGCGACGCGCCGGAGGCGGCCAGTTGTCCGGATAATCGCTCGCGGGCGTATTCAACTAGAGACTTGCCGGCGGCGATGCGAAATTGCCAGAGCCCGGCGTCGGAAACGCAGCGAACATCCTGCTCGAGGGCTTCCGTCGGCCCCAGCCAGCGGTCCTTGCCACAGGCACCCGTCCAAAGATCGTCCGCTGCCGCCGAGTCCCAGCTCGGCATGTGAACTCCGTTGGTCACGTGTCCCACGGGCACTTCGTCCGCCGGCCAGTGTGGAAAGAGCGGCTCAAATAGCTGCCGGCTCACCTCCCCGTGCAAGCGACTCACACCATTCACCGCCCCGCTCCCCCGAATTGCCAGATAGGCCATGTTGAAGCTCTCCGATGAATCGTCCGGGGTCCGGCGGCCCAGGGCCAGCAGATCGTGGAGTGATATGCCGAGCTTCTGTTCGGCATAACGGCCGAGGTATTGCTGGACGAGGGCCGGGGTGAAACGGTCAAAACCGGCGGCCACTGCCGTGTGGGTGGTGAAAAGGTTGCCCGCTCGGGTGACGGTCAGCGCGACGTCGAAGGGCTGCCCGGTCTCTTGCATGAAACTACGGGCGCGCTCCAACACGGCAAAAGCCGCATGCCCTTCATTGAGATGACAGACTTCCGGCTGGATGCCAAGCGCACCAAGCAATCGCCATCCGCCGATCCCGAGGAGCAGTTCCTGCTTGAGACGCAGCTCCGGCCCGCCGCCATACAGCTCGCTGGTAATCCCTCGATGAGCGGGGAAGTTCGCCGCGTCATTGCTGTCCAGCAGGTAAAGCTTCACTCTGCCGACCCGGGCCTGCCAGGCGCGCAGCCAGACCGAGTAACCGGGTAAGGCGATCTCCAACCGCAGCCACTCGCCGTTCGCCTGGCGCAAAGGCGTGATGGGCAGCTGTCCGGGGTCGTTATACGGGAACAGGGCCTGTTGGGCTCCGTCCTTGTCGATCACCTGGCGAAAATAGCCTTGTTGATAGAGCAGCCCTACTCCGACTACCGGAACGCCCAGATCGCTGGCGGCTTTGAGCTGATCGCCTGCGACATTGCCAAGCCCGCCCGAGTAGATGGGCAAGGCTTCGCTCAACATAAACTCCATGCTGAAATAAGCAACGCAGGACAGGGAATCTTGCGAATGATTCCGCTGAAACCACGCGGGCGCCTCCGACGCTTGCCGCCTGGTTTCCACCAGACCGGCAACGTTTTCCTTAAAAACGGGATCGGCCAGCACGCTTTGGATGCGGTCGCGTGCGACGGTCTGCAGGACAACCCAAGGGTTATGCGTGATTTCCCACAGTTCGGGATCGAGCCGCCGCCACACTGCGTCGGTAGCATGATTCCACGACCAGCGCATATCCAGGGCCAGCTCGGCCAACGAATCGAACCCCTCGATTTCCGTCGGCAGAACATTGTATATGGGATGACTGGCACGGGTTTGTTTGCTCATGGTTTCTCCTTCAGTTTTGGTTCGGACGGAATCCCCGGCTGCGGCGGGGACGTCAGCCAAGCATCGCCGACGATCGTCTGTGCTTCCTCGATGATGCAGCGCAGATGATCCCCCCCAGCAGCAAAGCCCGGCACTGCCAGGCAGATGGACTCCCATGCTGATCTCCACGGCGCGAACGACCTCCATCTCGATCAGATAGGTTCGGTCAATAATGTAAGCATTGATTTAGTCGTGGGGGGTGTGAAGAGCATTCGAGAAAGGAATTTTTTTCAATGGATGAGCAAGCTTCGACTACTATAAAATTCCCCAATCTTTGAGCTCCTCTTCCGCCTCTTCGGGTTTGATGCCGCAACATACCTGTATTTCGCCGAGGAGTTGATCGCGCCTGCCGGCAAGGATGTGGAGATCATTGCCGGTCAGTCCACCCCACTTCTCTCTGACGTTGTCTTTGAACTGCTTCCAGTTCCCTGCGACCTCATCCCAGTTCATGAATTGCTCCTTTGCTGTTAAAGAAATATAAGACTCCGACCCAAAAACTTCCCTCGGGAAAATCTTGCGCTCCCGTACGCCTTCTTTTTGGCAACTTCCATGCCCGCCGGTGTGAGATCGTCGCGTTTTAATTTTGATTAATGATTATGTTTACTTAGGAGATAAGTGATAGGAAATCGCTTTTTCGAGGTTTTTCGATAGCAGGTGTTGTCGGTACTGTGAAGGCCATTTTTGTGCGGATTTCATAGTGAGCAATGACAAGCACCACCACGGTGTGGCGCCGTGGTGGTCGCAAAGTTCAGCATATCGACACACATCGAGTTTCGCGCACGTTTTCTGTTTGCGAAGGACTTGAAAGAGGTTATTAGACCGCGTTTGAGAGCAGACTACTCCGGTGGTAGCCGGTGGGGGATTTCTCCAGCGCCCTGGTTTAGTGGTAGACGAAGGCGGGCTCTTCATATCGGGGCCAACTCTCCGAGGCGTAGGCTCTACCCTACGGGCTGGAAGCGGAGCCGGAGGCCATCGTCAAAATCATCGAGGACGACTGATCCATCGACAGGTGTTTTGGTTTTTCCCTCATGAGAGGCCGGGTGGTGGTTCCACAACCCGAGATGGCGGAGGATACGTTCTATCACGGCGGGTTCGTGAATCAGGCTGATGATTTTCATCTCATGAGCGCAGCGGGGGCAACCGAGAGGGTCTACTTCCCAGATCTTCTTGATGAGCTCTCGCCAGGTTTTTGAGGGGATGCGCGGGGGCTGGTAGTCTGATACATCAAGCACAATCACTTCGTTAGTGTTCCCGCCCTGCGGCGGCTCATCCCCGGGCCTTAAAAGGCCTGCTTTGATTCTGTCGCCTCTACTTCTGCTCGAATACCAGCTCTCCGAGCCGTAGGCTCTACGAGCCGGAGGCCATAGTATCTGACCATCTGAGAATGCTTACCTGGAATATGCTGAGTGATGGCGGCGATGAATTCCGCGGCAGTGAAGATCTCGAAGTTTTTCTTGTTGCTCCCATGAGTCATGGCCGACCGGTAAAGGACTTTGCCCGTGTCCTCCAGGTAGGTGATCCTCTGTTCCGAAAAGGCGTTTCGGAGGATATATTCCGCCATCGCCTACTGTCCGTCGCGGTCATCTCGGGCGAGGGGGAGAATGTTCTGGGTGTGCTTAACCTGGACATGATCGCCTGGAACACACCCCAAAGCAGCCCGGACATTGATCTTATCGGCAATACGAGCATCCCCGGGAGTATGGAGTTGGCAAATCTTTTTGCGGCAGTTGTGGCGACCTATAATCTGGAATTAGTCCCGCAGGTCAGGTCCAGTAAGAGGGCAGACAGCGACCATTATTCTTTCTGGCAATATGGTTACAGCGCTATCCTGGGAATCGAAGATGAGGCCGACTTTAACCCTTACTACCACAGTTCGGGAGATCTGCTGAACCGTCTTAATGCAGATTATTTCACCCAATTTGTCAAAGCTGCTGTCGGCACCTTCCGCTCATATGAGTGAAGCTTACGGGACGGCACCGGGAACTTCTCACGGTGAACATTGCTCCTCCACCGGCAGTTAGTGCAGGAGCACAATGGCGTCTCGGCAGTGGCCATTGGCATAACAGAGGTGATAACCTGTCGAACCTGGCCATTGGTGTGCACACTCTGGAGTTCAAAGAGATTCGAAGATGGATAAGGCCTCGCACTAGAACGGTGACCATTCTCGCCGATCAGACTGCGGCAGCAACTGGGGTATATCGGCCTTTCAGGCCGGCGCCGCCGTTTATGCTAATTTTGGAATAGTTCTTCGCTTGCCGAGCAGCAGGTCGATGCTTTGGCCGCTGCTGGCGATGCTCGCTTACTAATCGCCATGACTTGGTAAGTTACAACGAAGAATGAGAATCCTTGGGATATACGACATAATGATTGGCTTTCATTCTGAATTCTGACTTCTGGATTCTGTCCTCTCATACAAAAGCTGGGAATGCGAGCCTGGCTGCGGCTAGATCAAAAAGGGCATGGCCGACGCTTTTGAAGATGATGGGGCCGCTTCCCTCAGGTCGCTCGTCCAAGGCGTCTTCCAGCGGAATAACTTTATCCCAGTTTATGCCCGCCTGGATAAGGTCACCGGCCTCAGACCTGGCTCCTTCCAGCGTGTCCACATAAGCTTTCGATCTGACGACCAAAGCCGGCGGCAGTTCAGCCATTTGCGGATTATACGCGCCAATGGCGGCGATGAAAGCATCATCTCGGACTCCGTCCGGCATGACAGGTACGTGGCTGCTGGTAGCAGTGACAATGAGAGAGACTTCCTGCAACATCCCTTCAAGATCATCAACGACTCGCGCGTCGCAGCCCAGGGATTTGGAGTGAGCTGCCAGTTGCTCTGCATGGAGCCGGGTTTTTGAGTGCACATAGACCTGCTTTACCCCGAGTCCTTCCACAAAGGCTTCCAGATGAGCCCTTGCCTGGACTCCCGCGCCGATTATCAGCAACGGGCCCTGTTTGTTCGGCGCCAGGTGCGATGCGGCAAGCAAACTGAGAGCGGCTGTCCTGCGCGCCGTGACAATATTTCCTTCCAGCAGCCCCAGCCGCCTGCCGTTGGTTGCATCGAGCACCAGGACGTCCGCCTGGATGGTGAACATATTTCCGGTGCTGTTGTCGGGATGAACGGTGACCGTTTTGATCACGGCCATTTTGCCGTCCGAGGCCGGCATAATCAGCAAAGCACGGCCTTTGGCAAGGTCGACCACCATCCGATCGGGAGCGGCTGTCAAGCCTGCCTTTTTCATCTCCAAAACGGTGCGGATACTCTCGGCCAACTCCCTGTAAGGAAGCATCGCGGCAGTTTGTTCTCTGTCAAAAACCTGCATTAAGACACTCCTTTTTTCTCACCCCTTTCGGCTCTGCTGTTTAGCGAAAAAGGCTTCCAGCGCCGCCATGTGTTCTGGCGAGTGGTGGCAGAGCGCCTGATAGGAGGCGGATAGCTCGAGTGTTTCTTCCAGGGTCTTATTTTGTGACAGGTAGAAAAGGCGCTTGGCCAGCCTGAGAATCCTTGCGGGGTGCCGGGCAATCTCGGCGGCGACTTCCATACTCCGGGCCATGAGCTGCTCTTGCGGCACAACCTCGCTCACCAGACCGATACGCAGTGCTTCATTGGCATCGATTACCCTGGCTGTGAGGGCCAGTTCCAGGGCCTTTGAGAATCCAACGGCGCGCGGCAGGAAAAAAGCACCGCCATCTCCCGGAATGAGCCCCACGGATACGAATGTCTCCCCAAAGCGCGCCTTTTCCCCCGCGATGCGGATGTCGCACATGCACGTGAGATCGCAGCCGGCTCCGATGGCAGGGCCGTTTACGGCGGCGATGGTTGGCACATCCAGGCGGTGGAACGCCATGGGAATGCGCTGGATACCATTGCGATAGTTTTCCCGCACCGTGTCGGGATCGCCCGAAAACATCCCCTGTTTATTGTACATGTCCTTGACATTCCCGCCGGCGGAAAAGGCAGAGCCTTCCCCGGTGAGAATTAAAACGCTGGTGTTCTGATCCTTCTGAACTTTGTGCAGGGCATCTATGATCTCATCTATAATCGCCTGGTCGGTTATGGCGTTACGAATGTCCGGTCGATTTAAGGTAAGAATTGCGATGCGTTCTTTCTTCTCAAACAATATCTCTTTGTAGTCCATTGATTCCTCTTTGCACTAGACAATATAGTTAGCAGATAAGAAACAGTGATCCAAAAACCCGCGATCCGAACGACTACCGGTTTGCCTGGTGTCCGCAGGCAATCCCCGCGATGATCATCTTCTGCACATTCGATGTCCCCTCTACCACCTGCAGGGATTTGGCGTCCCGATAGAAGCGCTCGATCGGGTACTCGGTCGAGAAGCCGTAAGAGCCAAAGATTTTCATGGCTTCATTGGCAGCGTGGACGGCAGCTTCAGATGCATAAAGCTTGGCCATAGAGGTTTGCTGTTGATTGGGTTTTCCCTGGTCTTTCAGGTAAGCAGCCCGGTACACTAAAAGTTGGGACGCTTCGTGCTCGGCCACCATCTCCGCTATCTGAGCCTGGATCATCTGGAATTTCGAGATGGGCTGGCCGAATTGGGTTCTTTCATTGGCATAGGAAATAGCCAGGCCGACACTGGCTCCCGCCACCCCCAACGCTCCCGCCGAGCAGCCGAGACGGGTATTATTGAGCATCCACATGCAGATGGCAAAGCCTTCTCCGACACTGCCCAGAACGGAATCCTTGGGGATCTTGGCTCCTTCGAAGACGATCTCGCCGGTCGGTGCACAGTGAAGCCCGAGCTTCGTTTCGATGGCTTTGGTGGTGATCCCGGGAGTCTCCTTCAAGTTTACGATAAAGCAGGTGAGTCCCTTATATTTTTTCTCTCTGTCGGTTACGGCATAAACAAGCCCCGTGTCGCCAACGCTGGCGTTGCTTATCCACATCTTCTGGCCGTTAAGCTCCCAGTGATCTCCCTGGTCTTTTGCGGTGGTCTTCATGCTGACCACATCGGAACCGGAGTTGGGCTCGGTAATGGCGAAGAAGCCGATTTTTTCGCCTGAAACCCAGCCGGGGATGTATTTCTGCTTTTGCTCCTCGGTACCGAAGTGGTTCACTGTAACGGCAGGACCGAGGTTCTGCATGTTGAAGGGAAGCCTCCAGGATGGTGACACTTTGGCTATCTGTTCGGCAATGAGCACCGATTCCACGAAACCCATGCCGTTGCCGCCGTATTCCTCGGGGATGGCGCAACCGAAAAAGCCGAGTTCGCCCATCTGTCGGACTCTTTCAGGCCGGAAAACGTGATTTTTCTCATCCTCCTCCATGGTAGGTCTGATCTCGTTTTCAGCAAAACGCCTGGCCTGCTCCACTACAATGCGCTGTTCTTCGCTAAGGTCAAAAATCATGGTGTATTTCTCCCTTTATTCTTTCAAATCGCTTAGATCTTTCAGATTGTCTTCAACCGCTCAATGCCCTCGCGGATAGCGTTTTCATCGGCCACGAATGAAAAACGGATGCACCGATCGTCGCCAAAGGCTTTTCCGGGAACACAGGCCAGCCGGCAATGCTCCAGGAGATAGTCGCAAAAATCGACTGAACCGCTGACCCCATCCATGCTATCCATCATGCGGCTGACATCGGCGAATAAGTAGAATGCTCCTTCCGGACGATGGACACGAATCCCACCGTTGCTCTCCAGCCCATCAAGCATAAGATTTCTACGCTCTTCAAAAGAATGGCGAAACTGTTCGACGATCGTCGGGTCCGTTTGAAGCGCGAACGTCAGGGCTTTCTGAGAAATCGATCCCGCACAGGAGGTGGCCTGCCCCTGAATGCGAGTGGCCGCTGCGATGACGGGCTCTGGTCCTATGGCATACCCGATTCTCCATCCGGGCATGGCATAGGTTTTGGAAGCACTATTGATGATCACAACGCGTTCACGGAGTTGCGGCGCGACCGAGAGAATATTGACGAAAGATCGACCGTCATAGACGAACTTTTCGTACACATCATCGGAAATGATCACAATGCCCAACGGTTCGACGACAGCGGCGATGGCTCTGAGCTCAGCTGCGGTATAGACGACTCCGGTGGGGTTGGACGGTGAGTTCAGAATAAACGCCTTGGTTTTGCTAGTGAGTACGTTCTTCAGACCATCGGGGGTGATCTTGTAGCCATCTTCCATGCAGGTATTAAGGATGGTCGGTTTGCCGCCCGAGAGGCGCACCATGTCCGGATAGGAGAGCCAATAGGGGGCCGGGATCACCACCTCGTCGCCCGGGTCGAGCAGCGCCTGCAGCACACTGTGCAGAGCGTGCTTGCCGCCGTTGGAGACAAGAATCCGAGAAGGCTCGAAGACCATATTGAGTTCGGCTTCGTATTTTTTGCTTATAGCGGCTTTCAGCTCCGGAATTCCACCAGCGGCGGTGTACCTGGTGAAGCCCTCGCGGATAGCCGTCATAGCCGCCTGTTTAACGGGTTCCGGAGTATGAAAGTCCGGTTCGCCTATGGAGAAATCGAGCACCGCAAGCCCTGCAGCTTTCATCGCCTTGGCTTTTGCGGATATGGTAAGTGTTATGGAGGGCTGAATGGTTCTGGCCCGGGTGGAGAGCAATTCCATCATCTTATCTTCTCCTTGAGAAAGTGCCGGCCAGGCCATCAGCAAGCGCCTTCGTCCCAGGCAGCAACGACGTCCACCATGGCAGTTGCACTTTCCAGTACCTTGCCTTTGAACCGAACCGCGAGGGCCGAGCGCAGCATTTGCCCGCTAATTCCCCGGTTATGTGTGCCCAACCAGGCCAACGCGGCCAGTGCCCAGTCTTGAGATTTGATATAAAAAGCTTTAAAATCAATTTCCACCACAGATGCTGCGCAGGTCGGCAAATCGATTTCTTTGGCCTTAAGGACGAGCACATCTTCGGGAAGCCTAGCGAATAATGCCTTCCGCCGGTTCACCCCTTCCTGGGCCAGGGCAATAACGACTGTGGGAAGGTCAATACCGGTATAGCCTATCTCTGATTCGTTCAGGATGATTTCCGTGATCGAATGGCCGCGCATCACCGTAATGGGGTAATCATTCTTCTGAGAAGCATGTAATCCGGCCGTAGCTCCCGCCAAACACAGGATTTCGCCGGCAGTGAGAATACGCTGTCCCGCACTCCCCAGTATGACCGCCTCGAAACGTCCTTGCTGAGGTGCTTCATGCGACGTTTCGATACGGATCGGTTGTGGAGCCGGTTTCGCGCGGGCAGCTTCCTCCCGATAGGCGCGGCCGTATTCCTTGCGTGCATTGGTTGCGGCAAAGCTGTCGTAAGATGGAAGTTGCTGGATGCTTTCTTCGAGGGACTGAGGGGTTACCTTGTTGCCCTTGGTGAAACGTCCGGGGCATATTCCCCAGATATCCAGCACCGAGAATCCTTCGAAGCGCATAGCCGCCTCGATTTTTTCCGCCAATCCCTTTTCGTAAGTCGAGGCTCGAGTAACGAAGCCAGCCCCGGCTGCGCCGGTCACCTGGCAAACGTCCATGGGCTTTTCAAGGCGATTGAGAAAGCCCGACCCCACCTGAGCATCCTGGGGAGTGGTTGAAGAGCACTGCCCTCCGGTCATGCCGTAATTGAAATTATTCAAAACCAAGAGCGTCAGATCGACATTGCGCCGGCATGTGCTCAGCACGTGAGCTCCCCCGATGCCAAGTCCCCCGTCTCCCATGGTGACGATCACCTTAAGATCCGGGCGAGCCAGCTTGATTCCGGTGGCGTAGGTGAGCGCCCGGCCGTGCAGTCCATGCATTGCGTGAGTGTTGAAAAAGGTATCAAAGAGTCCCGAACATCCAATATCGGTCACGACGGCGACCTGTTCCCCGCTCAGTCCCATCTTTTGCAGGACCTGGTCCACAACCTGCACGATTCGATCGTGCGCGCACCCTGGACAAAACACCGGCGGGCGGCTGCTGTTCAAAAGACTAGTCATTAGTGAGCACCTCCTGAATCTGGGCCGGTTTGATCAAATCACCGTTCATTTGGCCCAGGAAGAGAATTTCTTTGTCGGGGAGCAGCCTTCTGATTTCCCGGACATATTGGCCAAGGTTCATCTCAACCACCACAATACGGCGGTAATGAGCAGCTTTATCGATTATCAACCGTTCAGGCACCGGCCATAGCGTTTTGAGGCCCAGCAGGGAAGCCGGTTTTCCGACCGCTGCGGCTGCTTGCACAGCCACTTTTGCAGCGCGAGCCGTGACCCCGTAGGTAATCACCAGAGTTTCCGCACCGGGTGCGGACAGTTCGTCAAAAAAAGTAAAGTGATCAACGGCGGTTTCAATTTTCTTGCACAGTCGATCCTGCATGGCGGCAATTTGTTCCGAATCGGTGGTGATGTATCCGTCCGGGCCATGTGTCGATGATGTCTGGCGCACCAGGCGATCGCCGCCGATGGGCAGAAAGGCGGGTGTGAGATCATTCCCGACCGCCTGGAAAGGCAGGTAGGGTTCGCCCGCAGCGGCCAGACGGCGCTCTTTGACCTCAGGCAGATCCAGCTTATCCAGGTCTACCGTCTCGCGCGTCATAGAAATTTCTTTGTTGGATGCGAGGAATACCGGGCAACGATATTCCTCAGCCAGGTTAAAGGCGTGCATGGTCAATACCGTGCAATCCTTCACATCGGTAGGCGCCAGTACGATAATGGGGAGGCCCCCGCTGTTGCCCCATTGCAGAAACTGAATATCACCGTCGGCCCCCTTGGTAGCGGAACCGGTCGATGGTCCCAGGCGCTGTACGTCTACAATCACTATGGGAATTTCGCTGCCGATGGCGAAAGATATCTGTTCGCTGTACAGGCTGATTCCCGGACCGGAGGTGGCGGTCATGGTCTTCATTCCCGCCATGGACGCGCCTAAACAGAAGCCGATGGAAGCAATTTCGTCTTCACCTTGCAGACAGATCCCTCCGGCAGGCGGTAAAAGGGTGAGCATCGCGCTGAATATGGAAGTCGCCGGAGTAATCGGGTACCCGGCGAAAAAGCGGCATCCGGCAGACACGGCTGCCCGTGCTATTGCTTCATTGCCATCCATGAGGCACAAAGACATTTTAGATTCCTTCCAATGAAATTTTACAATTCGAACTTGATCCCCTGAGCGAGAGGCAGATCTTTACCGAAATTGATGGTATTGGTTTGCCGTCGCATATAAGCTTTCCATGCGTCCGAGCCCGATTCGCGCCCGCCGCCGGTATCTTTCTCACCGCCAAAGGCGCCGCCGATCTCGGCTCCGGAAGTGCCGATATTGACGTTAGCGATCCCACAGTCCGATCCCCAATGAGCAAGGAATGCCTCGGACTGCTGCAGGTTATCCGTGAAGATGGCCGAGGAAAGCCCCTGCGGGACGTCGTTGTGAATGGCTATGGCGTTTTCCACCGTGCCGGAATAGCGGATCAGGTAGAGAATCGGAGCAAAGGTTTCTTCCTGAACGATTTTATAATGATTCTCGGCCACTACCAACGCCGGGCGTACATAGCATCCGGATTCGTAGCCCGCACCCTGCAACACCTCTCCTCCGTAAACCAGTTCACCACCTTCCTGTTCGGACCTGGTCCAAAGCGGCGACAAACTGGTCGACCGCCTTCCGGTCGATCAGTGGACCGACATGGTTGGATTCATCCAACGGGTCGCCTATGCGCAGGCTGCCATAAGCCTTGACCAGTGTCGCTTTGACTCGATCAAAAATGGATTCGTGGACAATCAGCCGGCGTGTTGTGGTGCATCGTTGCCCGGCTGTGCCCACCGCGCCGAAAACGATGGCCGGAACCCCCAGTTGTAAGTTGGCGTGTTCGCTGAGAATAATGGCATTATTGCCGCCCAGTTCCATAATGTATTTGCCGAGGCGGCCGGCAATTACCCCGGCGGCATGTTTTCCCACTCGAGTCGACCCGGTCAGTGAAACGAGAGGCACGCGGGGGTCTTGCAGCATCCGTTCGCCAATCTCAGCGCCGCTGCCGATCACCAGATTGAAGATTCCCTCGGGCAGGTCGTGCTCCTTCAAGACTTCAGCAACAATTTTCTGCACTGCAATACCGGTGAGCGGTACTTTGGAGGCCGGCTTCCAGATGATCACATCGCCGCACACTGCGGCGATCAGCGCATTCCAGGACCAAACGGCGACCGGGAAATTGAAGGCCGTGACCACTCCTACCGGGCCAAGGGGGTGGTACTGGTCGTACATGCGATGGCTGGGCCGTTCCGAATGGGTGGTCATCCCATAGAGCTGGCGGGAGAGGCCGACCGCGAAGTCCGCGATGTCGATCATTTCCTGCACTTCGCCCCACCCCTCCTGCAGAGATTTTCCCATTTCATGGGTCACCAGTCGCCCGAGAGGGTCTTTATACTCTCTCAGTTTCTGGCCGATGGCCAAAACGATTTGACCACGTTTCGGCGCAGGTATTCTGCGCCAATGATCAAAAGCTTCGGTAGCGGTGCGGATGACTCGCTCGTAATCCTCCACCGAAGCCTGATATAAAGATGCGAGAACTTCGGCATTGGCTGGCGATACGCTTTGAATTTCCCCCTGATTATTGGTATTTCCCCAGTTGGCGCCGGTGCTGGAGCCAAAATTGCGCTCTTCCACGCCCAACGTCTCAAGAACTTTCGATAGCCTCATGGCTTTACCTTCCTTTTGTTTTCATTGAATGGCTAGACATTCTTCATGCTCATTCTTTTCAGTTTTGATACGTGTCGATTTACCATTGAACGGAGCCCGCCCAACCCCCATTTGCGCCTGCTTGCGGTTACCTGCTCATTTCACGGAGAGAACAGGGCAGGAGGCTTCAAGGATCACATATTGTGCGGTTGACCCAAATACCAACTTGCCAACTTTCGACATTTTCTTAATACCGATAATGATCTCGCTTATGTCGTTTTTATTGGCAAAATTGACAATATCTTCACCCGGTGTCAGACCCTTTATGAGCAGATGGGTATCGCATGAGACCCCGGCATTTTCCAGATCAGCTCGGGCCGATTCCAGGCGAGCCTGAGCTTTTTTGATGTCATCGCTGGTAGTTGTGGTGCCACCAGTCAGGGAAGTGAGCAAAGTAACGTGAGCAGCAAAAGCTTTGGCGTGATCAATGGCAACCTTCAACGCTGCTCGAGCCGATTTGGATTCATCGTATCCAACCAGAATTTTCATGGCAATTCCTTTGTCAGTCACCGAGATCAAGGACAGAATCAAGCCCTCGATGGACTCCCACCAGATTGGAGACCTTGCGAATGGCGAGCAGTGCTCCGTCCACATAAGGACGTGCGCTGTTGCCCGCATCGTGGCGTATGGTCAGTTTTTGATCCGGCATGCCGAAGATAATCTCTGCAGAGATGACATATCCGGGTAGTCGAATGGAGTGAACCTGCGACCCTGACAGTGTTGCTCCCCGGCTCTCCGCGGGTCCGATGATTTCCTCCAACGGGATTGTCTGTTGCGGACTGCGGACCTTGGACAGCCGGTAGGCAAGCTCCCTGACCGTGCCGCTGGGCGAGTCCTTCTTGTCAGCGTGGGCGTACTCGATGATTTCCCACTGGGGAATATACTTCGCGGCTGTCTCGGCGAAGCGCTGCAGCAGCACAACGGTCAAAGCAAAATTCCCGCAGGCCAATACGCCTCTCTTGAGTCGAAGTGCGGCTGTATGAATTTTAGCAAAATCGTCGTCGGTAAGACCCGAGGTTCCAATGACGACGTGAGCGCCACGCTCAATCGCCGTCAAGACGTTGTGCACTGCGCTTTCGGGGCTGGTGTATTCGACGAATACATCACATGGTTCGGCCAGCGCCTCAGGCGCTGAAGCAAAAACAGGACAGGTCAGCCGTGCATCGCCTAAGACATTTCCCAAAATGTTGCCGGCGTGCTTTCGCGAGATTGCTGAAACGAGATCGAGGTCGACTGACCCAGGGATTGCGCGGGCAAGCTCCGAGCCCGCCCAACCGGTTGCTCCAGCGAGACAAACTTTAATCGACATAAAATTTCAATCCTCCGAGAATAAACCCGTTTTCAAACAAATCGCACTGAACGATTCTTCCACTTCCGCAGAATATTAAGTCATTTCTAGAAAGCTAGAGCCCTGGAAAAGCTTAAAACCAGGGCTCCTTTTGTCTCAGATCGGAGTGACTCAGCAATAATCCACACTGGGCTAGAATAAGAAGCGCCTCTGCACAGTGTGATACAATCGCGCTCCGGTTTCGTAGAATAACTCTCGCAATTTCCGTAAGAATATCGGTTGCGGCTTCAAGACGGGCAACGGCATATCCTTTTCGGAGGCACCCGAAACCAGCTCGGCCAGCAATTTGCCGAACGCTGTTCCCGGGCCGATTCCACGGCCATTGTAGCCAGTTACCATGGCAAGATCCGGGCCCAGAATGTGAAACCGCGGAATGTGATTGACGGTCATCGCAATCACGCCATGCCAGCCGTATTCCATCTGTACCCGGCCGATTTGGGGAAAGACTTTCCTTATTGTTCGTTCCGCCCAGTTCCGGTGCAATCCCCGTGCGAACCCTTGAGCTTGTCCGACACTACCAACGATCAGGCGGCCGGCCTCGTCGAGGCGATAGGATGTCAGTACTGTGGCCGTATCCCATGTGCCGTTGCGGTCCGGCAGGACGGACTGGCGAACCTTCTCCGGCAGCGGCGGTGTAGAGAACTGAAAGTAATTAAACGGTATGAAGGTGTCCTGCAGTTCTCCGAACACATGGTCGAGATAGCCGTTTGTGCCCATAATGACCGCTCTGGCTTGCAGGGTACCGGACGGCGTCCGCAAATGCCAGCGATTGTCCTTTCGCTGCAGACTTATGGCCGGTGACTTAATGTGCAGTCGTGCTCCTGCACGCACAGCTGCATGGGCCAATCCGTAGACATAGGCCAGGGGCTGAACGGTGCCCGCACGAAGATCCAGTAGCGCCCCGTAAAAGGCGTCGCTGCCGATTTTCGCTGCGGCATCCTGACGGCTCAAAAGTTTCACCGGAGCACCGCGCCGACCCCATTGTACCTCGCGTTCCTGCAGGTAACGGTATCCTGATGGTGAATGTGCACAGTGCAAGGTTCCATTGCGGATCGCTTCGCACTGGATACCATGCTTTTCAATAAGTTTGTAGACCAGATCGGGAGAAGCTCCGAGCACCGTGTTGAGACGTTCGCCATAATCCGGCCCGAGTTCTTTTACGATATCCTCCGGGAGAACCCAGAGGCCTGCGTTGGCCAGTCCAACGTTACGTCCCGACCCGCCATAACCGATTTCTTTGGCTTCTAACAGAACCACATCGGTGCCAGCTTCTGCCAGGTGAAGCGCCGCAGAAACCCCTGTAAAGCCACCACCGATCACTGCTACGTCGGTGGTTTGATCACCTTCAAAAGGCGTTAACGCCGGCGGCGGAGGTGCCGTGGCCGCCCACAGTCCAAAATTAGCTGTTCTATCTTCCATTCTCGACTCCAAACTTTCAGATCACGTCAGGTTCTAGAGAGTTCAACTCGCGCAGCCGGCGTTTTCTTGCTATTTTTTGATGTTTTCCTTGTAATATTGCTCAGCAGGTACGGTCACGAATTCCGGAGCTGATCCCTCACCGGTCTTATCAAAGGTATAGAGCGGATTGCCGACCCCTTCGACCTTCACGGTTTTAAGCTTCGCAATGAAGTCTTTGCGATCGATGCCGCCGCTTTCAATCACCGCCTTGGCCACCTTAACTGCGTCGTATCCATAGATGGCTGCCAGCGGTGGAAAACCCTCGTGTTTCTTATTCCATTCCTCTTTCAGCATTTTGGCCGCCGGTCGCTTAATGTCCACGGTGGGCGAAAGTTGCATGTAAACATCTTTCAAGTCACCGGCCAGGGCAAAAAATTTCGGTTCGGTCATGGCGTCAGGCACGTATATCGGCAGATTCCAGCCGAGCTGGCGGGTTTGCTTCACAAGCATGCCGGCTTCGTTATAGGTGACAAAGAGAATCAGCATGCCCGGATTTTCGGCTTTGGCCTTCATCAGTACGGCATTGAAGTCCACGTCCTGTCCGGGGGTAATGACGCTTTCAGAAGAGACCTTGATGCCCAATTCCTTGGCTTTGGCCTTGAATCCGCTCAGCAACTGCTGGCCGTAGTCCTGGTTCTCGCTGATGACAGCGACACTGTCTTTGTTGAATTTGTCTTTGACCTCGGTTGCCATATACTGCGCGATGCTCTTGGTGGTGTAGGTGAGCCGGGCAATATTGTCAAAACCTTGTTCGGTGATGGTATTGGCGTTGGAGTAAGTGAGGATGTTGGGTACGCCATTGCGATAGTAAACGGGAGTAGCCGCCAATGCGCATGAGCTCATGGTGGGCCCCAGTGCCACCAGATAATCGCCGGCGGAGATTTGCTTGGCGATATTGGCCGACTCTTTGGGATCGCCACGATCGTCGAAGAAGGTGAGGTGCAGTTTATAGCCTTTCAAGGGCCCCGCCTGTATGCCTCCGTTGCGATTGATCTCTGCCACCGCCACTTCCTGCCCCTGCTTATCGCCCAGCCCATAATCGCCGTACTTGCCGGTACACGCGTCGTAGCCAGCCAGGTTAACAATCTTCTTGTCGGGATCTATTCCCTCTTTGGCATAGACCGTGACTGCCAGTGCCAATCCCAATACCATGCTCATCGCCATGATTCCGAATTTTTTCATCATCTTGCCGTCTCCCTTGTTGTTGTTAATCCTCTCCCAGATAGCTCTTGCGGATCAAATCCGACTGCAGCAGATCTCTGGAGGGCCCCTCATGGGGAATTCGTCCCAACTCCATCACATATGCGCGTTGAGTAATCTTCAACGCCTTTTTCACATTCTGCTCGATGAGCAGAATGGCGATGCCCTCTCGGTGCAGACCCAGGATGATTCTCATGATTTCATTGACCAGAAATGGCGCCAGCCCCATCGAAGGTTCATCCAGCAGCAACAGCCGCGGTCGAGCCATGAGCCCGCGGGCAATGGCGAGCATTTGTTGTTCCCCGCCGCTCAAGGTGCCGGCCAACTGGTTGCAACGTTCGCCGAGGATGGGGAAAAGCTCGAAGTAGCGCGAGATGTCGTTTTTCACTTCGGCTTTATCCTTGCGCAAAAATGCCCCCATCTCCAGGTTGGTCGTTACCGTGGCCTGGGCGAAAACTCTTCTTCCTTCAGGCACGTGGGCGATGCCACAGGCAACAATTTTCTCCGGAGCCAGTCTGTGGATCGGATGCCCGTCAAAGGTCACGCTGCCCCGAGAAGGTCGCGCCAACCCTGAGATGGCTTTGAGCAAAGTGGTTTTGCCCGCACCATTAGCGCCGATGACCGCTACGATTTCACCTTCGTTGATCTGCACGGAAACTTCATGCAGTACGTTGATCTTGCCGTATCCGGCGCACAGTCCATTTACTTCCAGCATCAGAGATCGTCCTCTTCTCCCAAATAAATTCTCTGAACCTCGGCATCGGCCTGAATCTCAGCCGGAGCTCCTTCTCTGAATTTTTGCCCGGTGTTAAGCACAACTATCCGCTCGGCTACCGACATGATGAATCGCATGTTGTGCTCAACGATAAAGATGGTGTTCCCCTGGCCTTGCAAGAAAGTCAAAAACCGTGCCAGGGTGTCCATTTCCACGGGGTTCATGCCGGCGCATGGCTCGTCTAAAAGGAGCAAACGAGGGTCTGAAGAGAGTGCCCGGCAGATTTCGAGCAAGCGTTGTTCGCCATAAGGAAGATTCTTTGCCAGTTCGTTGCAGCGGTCGGCCAGGTTTGCCAATTCGAGAATTTCCATGGCTCTGGCGACGGCGGCCTTTTCTCTGCGCCAGGAAGCAAAAGGCTGTAGATAAATGCTCCAGAGCGAATTGTCGATCCTGCAGTGCCGTCCGATCAACACGTTGTAAAGGACCGATACATTCGAGAATACCCTCAGGTTCTGAAACGTCCTGGCGATGCCTTTGTCAGTCACCCGGTAGGCGGGAAGTCCGCCGATTCTTTCGTCCATAAACGTTATGTTGCCGCTATCGGGCCGATATATTCCAGTCAGGAGGTTGATGAAAGTCGACTTACCCGAACCGTTCGGTCCAATCATGCCGAGGATTTCTCCCGGTTGGATATTCAGAGAGACTTCATTGACCGCGATAACGCCGCCAAAGCATTTCACTAGGTTTTGGGTTTCCAGTAGGGCCATAACGGGCTCCCTTGTCTATGTCGGTAATCAGCGGTTTCTGATTACTGTTCGATGACTGCTAGTCTTTGAAGGCGGAAGTGCCGAACATTCCTTGGGGCCGGAACAAGAGCACCAGGATCATCAAGGCGCCGATGATTAGCATGCGGTATTCAGCCAGGGGACGAAAGACCTCGGTCGCCAGCGTCATGACGAAGACTCCGGCCAATGGCGCCCAGAGTCTGCCCATGCCGCCGACGATGACCATAATGATCATCAGGCAAGATTCTTCGAGCCTGAAATTGGAAGGAGTCACCGTCGTCTGGTAGACGGCCAGCAGGCTTCCGGCGAGACCGGCATAAAGCGAACCAATGCTGAAAGCCATGATCATGTAAACCGGTGAGTTGATGCCCATGGCCTGTGCCGCCAGTTCATCTTCGCGAATCGCCACCAGTGCCCGCCCCAGTCTTGAATTAACGAGCACGACCATGGTGACAAAAGTAAAGGCCAGTAGGATTAGCCCAAGATAGTAGTAATCGACCTCAGTGCGGATTACCCAGCCAAATAGTTTTGGGATGGGAATGCCTACGATTCCCATGGCGCCTCCCGTGAAACCGATCCATGCCTGTGCCACCAGGCGAAAGATTTCACCGAAAGCAATGGTCAATAGACAGAAGTAATCGCCCCGGACCTTGCGGGTCGGGATTCCCAGTAGCAACGCCGCGATCATCGTGACCAAACCCGATGCCACGAGTGCCGGTAGGAACCCCCAATGGTGCCGCGTCATGAGAATAGCGGTAGTGTAGGCGCCAATGCCGTAAAACGCCGCTTGTCCCAGGGATAAGAGACCCGTGTAGCCCAAAATTAAATTGAGCCCCATGCACAGAATGGAGAAGATAATCATATAGTTGACCAATCCGAGGTGGTATGGATTGGTCAACATATATGGCAAAAAGAGGGCAACCGCAGCGATCAACGCATAGCCTGCCGCTCTGATCTTACCATTGATTGGTCGTCGGTGGGTGATGTGCTCCACGAGACGAATGAGAGCTGATGATTGTTTTGACGTGTGGCTGCTCATGATTGCTCTGCTATACCTTCTTTTGTTCCACTTTGCCCATAATGCCGGTGGGTTTGACAAGCAGAATGAGAATTAAAAGTAGAAAGGTGATCGGGTCCCGGAAGGCACTTGAGACATATACACCGACAAAGTTTTCCGATATGCCCAGGATCATCCCGCCGATCATGGCTCCACCGAGGCTGCCTATGCCGCCGATCACAGAAGCGGTAAAAGCGATAATCGTACCTCGAAATCCCATACCCAGAGAAATGGCGTTATAAGAAGTGGAATAGAGTATGCCGCCGATCACGCCGAGAACACCGCCCAGAAAGTAGACGATGGAAATCGTGCGGTTGATGGGAATGCCCATCAGACTGGAGGTGGCAATGTCTTCGGAGACGCACAGAATCGCCTTGCCCATTTTGTGATATTTCAGGAAAAGATTGAAGCTGACGATAACGCCGATGGCGATACAAAGCGTTACGATGTTGGTCAGGGAGACGGCATGTCCCAGGACGGTGAACTGATGGGACGGGAAAAGTGAGGGAAATGGCAGAACCTGGTCACCCCAGCCCAATTCAGAGAGATTTTGAATCACATACGCTGCTCCAAGGGCAGTAATCATTGAGATCATGCGGTGCTGGGCGGAGCGCAGTCTGCGATAGGCGACCACTTCCACCAGTGCTGCCAGAACGCCGCCGGCAATGACTGCCAGCAGAACAGCCCAGACAGGAGAGAAATGGTAGCTGGCCAGTAAGGTATAAGTCAGCAGAGTGCCGAAAATGTAAACGTCACCATGGGCGAAATTCATCAGTTTCAACATGCCGTAGACCATGCTGTAGCCGATGGTGACCAGGGTGTATATGGCTCCCACCGTCACGCCAACCATCAAAACGTTCCAAAACATTGACTCTCTCCTGTGCGAGTTACATCGCCTGTCACATAAAACCGTTATATGGCATCCGCACCAGTGAGCGGTGCACGTATTCGATCATGGTTACAAAATCGAAAACCGGCAACCCGGTGGCGACCTGTACAGCATGGGCATAAGGCGGCAGGTCACTGCATTCGAGCAAAATAGCCCCCAACTCAGGGTTTGCCTCCACCAGTTTGCCGGCAACACCCACTACTTCCTGCTCTATGTGGGGCGAATTCAGTGTGCCTTTTTCTTCAAGGACCGCCTCCCTAAACTCTTGTTGAGATTCCATGCCTGCAACCACCACCGGAAGTTCTTCCGATATACCGGAATTTTCAAAATGTTTTCGAGTCAGACGGGAAGCATCGGCGGTAATGATCCCGATCGGTTTACCGGTAATTTGATGAATGAACGGAATCTGCATTAAGCTGGAGAGAAAAACCGGGACGTCGAGAGCTGCGGCGACTTCCTTTTGGAAGAGAGCCATGAAACCGCAAGCTCCGGTGATGGCCCGTACTCCCTGCTCGCGCAGGTTCTTAGCGGCTCGCACGAACGGTTCAGCCAGGTTCGGATCCTGCTGGTTGAGCAGACGGTCGATGGTGGCCCCTGGGACCTCTTCATAGCGGACCGGGAAGGGGAACGTTGTGGCATTGCCCACATTTCCTGGAATACAGGGATATGCGGCGTTCAAAATCAAAATTCCGATGGTTTCTCCGTACCAGGATTGGGATTTGCGTGCCACCCGATAAAGCATCTTGACCTCCCGCCTCGCTTTGTCTGTCGAGCAACTCGATTTACTCGGGCACCCCAGGGCGCCCAGCTTTTAGTGCTACTAATATACAAGCATTATTGAGATTTAATACTGGTTGTATACCACTGGTCAAAAAATGATGTCAACAATTTTTTCCATCCGTCATCAACATGCTGCGGGCACTGCTTGGCTTCAGAGTTGGCAGAGAATGGACAGATCACCGACCGAGGACTTTGGCTGGGTTTTAGGATAACCCCGTCATGGCCGCTGGTGGCAAATCGATTGGACCGCCTGTCTGCTGTTTTTTAACCGACCTTCAACCCGCAAGCCGATGCGGTCGGTCGTCGCGGCGGCTACTCCGGCGAGGGAGGTGGCATTCCCAGGAATTTTTCGCGAATTCGTTCAAAATGTCGGATCAGGGTTTTTCTGCGCATCATGCCGGCTTTTTTGGGATTATTGTTTTTCCATGCGGTCTTGGTGGCCACGATTTCATCGCACATGGCTTGCACTTCTTCCGACCAGTTGCCTCGCTCCAGGGTGGTGTACCAGAGTCGCAGGGTCAGGCTGTACAATTGGTTGGAGATGTCCCTCAGGACCGGATTGTGGGCGGCGTCAAACAAGATATCGCGGAATTCGATATCGATATCGACAAGCTCCCTGCGCGCTCTGCGGGCGTAAAGCCGATTGCACTTTTCTTCCAACGCCTCGATCTGAGCAATATGTTCGCCGGTCATCTGCTCCAACGCCAGTCTGCCCACCAGTTCCTCGATTTCGAATCGGACCTGATAGGTGTACATCATTTTTTGAAACTCGATCTCGGTCACCATCGTGCCGCTGCGTGGCAGAACCCTGACCAGCAGGTCCCATTCCAGCCGGTTCAGTACCTCCCGCAAAGGCGTGCGGCTGACACCAAATTCATCGGCGAGAGTCTTTTCATTCAGGATCTGTGCCGGTTTATATTCCAGAAAAAGGATTCTATTCTTCAACTCGCGATAAATATCAAGATTCATAGCAACTCTGTGTTGGAAGGGGTGATGTGATAAGGAAATACCGCTAGTATGCCAGCCATCAAACGAATACTACACCGACCCGATCAAGGAGTAAAGATTTCTGTGCAGGTTCGTAAGAAATATTGCAGCCAATCCCAACCGAGCAATGCACTGAGTGATAGGAAATCGCTTTTTCGAGGTTTTTCGATAGCAGGTGTTGTCGGTACTGTGAAGGCCATTTTTGTGCGGATTTCATAGTGAGCAATGACAAGCACCACCACGGTGTGGCGCCGTGGTGGTCGCAAAGTTCAGCATATCGACACACATCGAGTTTCGCGCACGTTTTCTGTTTGCGAAGGACTTGCAAGAGGGTATTAGACCGCGTTTGAGAGCAGACTACTCCGGTGGTAGCCGGTGGGGGATTTCTCCAGCGCCCTGGTTTAGTGGTAGACGAAGGCGGGCTCTTCATATCGGGGCCAACTCTCCGAGGCGTAGGCTCTACCCTACGGGCTGGAAGCGGAGCCGGAGGCCATCGTCAAAATCATCGAGGACGACTGATCCATCGACAGGTGTTTTGGTTTTTCCCTCATGAGAGGCCGGGTGGTGGTTCCACAACCCGAGATGGCGGAGGATACGTTCTATCACGGCGGGTTCGTGAATCAGGCTGATGATTTTCATCTCATGAGCGCAGCGGGGGCAACTGAGAGGGTCTACTTCCCAGATCTTCTTGATGAGCTCTCGCCAGGTTTTTGAGGGGATGCGCGGGGGCTGGTAGTCTGATACATCAAGCACAATCACTTCGTTAGTGTTCCCGCCGTGCGGCGGCTCATCCCCGGGCCTTAAAAGG
This sequence comes from uncultured delta proteobacterium, assembly GCA_963781715.1. Lineage (GTDB taxonomy): Bacteria > Desulfobacterota > Syntrophobacteria > Syntrophobacterales > Syntrophobacteraceae > Desulfoferrobacter. The sequence continues at coordinate 200,863 of CAWAGW010000006.1, read as the reverse complement.
CCTGCTTTGATTCTGTCGCCTCTACTTCTGCTCGAATACCAGCTCTCCGAGCCGTAGGCTCTACGAGCCGGAGGCCAGTTCATCAGTTTTTCAATGAGCTCGTCCTTTATTTTGCCCTCACGTTTGAGCATGGCCAGGACCTTGGAGCGGAAGATCTCCTCCAGTTCTTTCAGATCCTTTTTAGGGAGGCAATAGAAGGTTCCGTTTGGGCGAAACAGCCCGTAGGCGACAATGGCATGGAGGTGTGGATGAAACCTGGCATAATCCCCGAAGGTATGGATGACCATAATCATGCCCAAGATGCCGTCATCGAGGCCCAGCACGGTTCAAAAGAAGATCTCAAGGCTCTCCTTGGCGCAGTGGCAGAGTTTCGTCAGCAGCTTGCGGTCGTATTTGAAATAAATGCGCAGCATGATGGGGATACTAAATACAAACTGTCGGTGCGGGACGGGATAGAGGATGTTATTGGTGACGTCCTCGCCAAACTGAATCGTCTTTTTCGAATGGCAACTAGGGCAGAACCAGCGGCCTTTGCAGGAAAAAGCCAAAAGGTATTCATGTTTGCATTCGGGGTTGGTGCAGCGCACCCTGGCAAATCCTTCGTGCAAGTCACCGCATCTCAAGTATTCCTCAACCACCTGATCCACCACCGGCCGGAAGAACCCATACTGTTTATCACAATGCTCGTCATAGCCAGCCTTGAAATCTTCGTAGTGATTGTGCAATATCTTCCACAAGGGAGAATCCATGGGCTGTCTGGGGTGGTAGACTGGCATATGGGCAGGCATAACAAACCCTTGGCACAGCGAAGGAACTCACTGTTTCGCAACGCCGATGCATGATGCGTAACGCGTCCAGCCATCGCCTGAGCTACTGCGCGTTTTACAGTGAGTCCGTTGGATCGTTAAGGTGTCGACAAGTCGGCACCGATGAAGCAAGGATAGGTGAATAAACAGTGAAAGTAAAGCCGACAGTGGAACCCGCTCAAGGGACCACGCTGCACAAAGGTAGGTTACGGAGCAGAGTATCACCCAGTGGGCACCGAATTTCCCAATTTCCTAACCAATGCATCAACCCGACAACGACCGCAGAGCAAGTTTCTTGGCAAGAATGAAGGTCCACTGGCCACTGTCGTTGCGGGTTATGCTGCTGTTCGGCCGTGCTATCCGGAACTCCCGCTGGGCCATAGCCTTTTCAGGGGATGATGCAAATGATGTTCATTTCGGATTTCCGGCATTATCTACGAACAAGCTTCACCTCCAGCTTGCATCCAACCGCCTCTGCATACTTGCGTAGCGTCGCTATGGATGGCGAATGCCCCTTACTTCCTCCTCCTGCCTCTATACGGGCCACCGCTGGTCGGGATGTGCCCATGCGCCTCGCGACCTCTTCCTGGGTGAGCCCCGCTTCGTCCCTCGCCTTCAATAATTCGTCCAGAAGCTCAAACTCTGGCTTAAGAGCATCGTATTCAGCCTTAACCTCAGGGTCTTTCAACATCTTGCCTACCATTTCTTCATGGGTGAGCATCGGCTCTTACCTCCTTCATCCTTCTCCTGGCAATAGCCAGTTCTCTTGCCGGAGTCTTTTGAGTCTTGTTGACAAAAGTGTGGAGCATGACGATTGTTTGTTCGATGAGGGCACAGTAAAAGACTCGGCCTATTCCCTCAGACGACTTCATTCGAAGCTCAAAAAGCCCGTCACCTATTGCCCTCGAATGAGGCATGCCGAGGTTGGGAGCATGCCTCAACATCCGTTTTGTGCAATGGATATACTAGCTTGAATCCCTGCAGGCAGGGACATGATCTCTTGCTGCACCTTTTCGCTGTAATATGTGATCGTCCAGCTCATAACGTTTCCAACGCAACATATTTGTTACCTTGCGGCAACTCAATAGTCTATCGCTCAAGGTCGAGATGCCCCCTGCTTCCGGTACAAGAGTCGGGGCCAGAGTCCGGAAGGCGCCAGAATGTTTCATCAAAATCTATTGCCCAACCAAGGCATTCAATAACATCAGCCTTGAAGAAGCTGATGCGGTGCACCTTCCTTTCGCTGGAGGCAGCTTTGATGCGGTGACATGCTCCCATGCCTTCTACGAGCTAAAAGGAGAAGTACAGAAGCGGGCTCTGCGCGAAATAGTCCGTGTCCTCAAGCCGGGAAAGCCCTTTGGATTCTCAAGCACGAGAAGAGCGCACTGGAAAGTATTGGGATTGCTTTTCGGCAATGGCCCCACCGTTTTTCACCTTTTTAGGCACCCAAGGGGAAACCGGTCCTACTCCCGTGTCATGGCCGTTCCGCACTTGGGGCATTTCTGGTCAGAACAGGAGCTCCCCAACGGATGGCTTGCTCTCTCACCACAGTTGGAGCAAACGCAAGATCCTCCCGGGGCCGCCGCAAAACCACCTCCTCGCCCTTGTCCCCCACCTTTTCGGCCCTGGCCACCGCCGCCGCCTCTACCTGTGCCTGCTCCCTGGCCTCTCGGCCCTGTTCCATCTCCTCTCGGCATTTTGCTTGCCTCCTTTGGTCTTGGTCTAACGGAAAAAATCTCGATTGGCTCACATCTCAAAACCCTGTACCAGATCTTCCCAAATCTTTTTGACCCCACAGAGTATGCTCCCTTTCTCTTCAAGAAGTCTGAGAGCCTGTCCAAGAAATTCTGATTGAGAAGATCTCGATTTCCCATCCCTCGACTCTTTAATCAACTTTTATGCCCTCAGAGCGAAATCCGCCAAATTTTATTTTTAGCTAATGAGTATAGCTACTTATTACTCGTTGAGTACCATCCTGGGATGCGACAGGGTCTGGAAACAGTGTTGCATACAACAGAAACGTTGCGTTCTTTTCAAGCCCCATGTTACACTTCAATCCCTGTTGGGGAGCTTGCCATTACGGTGGATACAGCGGCTCTAACAAGGGCCTTGCCTTGGCAAGCCGGATGCATTGCCAGATTTCATGGACCTGTGATTTCTCAGGTCGGTCGTTCAGAACTGGAGAATGGCCCCATTCGAACAAGGAGAGCATGCGACATGCCCGACGGTATCCTGAGAATCCACCTCTGCAATGAGGCCGGTTGTGCACTGATCGTTAGAACAAAGCCAGAAAGGGGATGAAACCGAGGGTGCAAGTATGACTGAACATAAATCCGCAGAGGATCATGCTGCCAGGTTGCGCCGCCTTGCGGAGGAGCGCAGCAGAGAAAGTGCAACCCAAATCGATCGAACAATGACCGAGCAAGATTACCAGCGGCTGGTACACGAGTTGCAAGTTCATCAGATCGAGTTGGAAATGCAAAACGAAGAACTCCGTAAAGCCCAGGAGCAGCTCGGCCGATCGCTGGCAAAATACTCCGATCTCTATGACTTTGCGCCGGTCGGCTACGTCACCTCGAATAGAGAGGGTCTCATCCTGGAAGCAAACCTCACCTTTGCCGGTCAGCTTGGTATCGAAAGAGGGCGCCTGATCAACACCCCTCTTTGGCTTTACGCAGCAGCGGCGGACCGAGGCAAGTTTCGGTCGCACCTTGAGCAGGTTTTCAAATCCAAACAGCGGCAAACCCGTGAACTGCTGCTGCAAAATCAGAGCGGCCCGAAAATCTATGTACAATTAGATAGTATCTGCGTGCTGAATGGCGAAGGCGCCGAGTTATGCAGGACTTCGGCGACAGATGTATTTATCAGGAGAGAGGCCGAACAGGAGCTCACCAACATCCGGGACAATCTGCAAAAAAGGGTGGAGGAACGCACGTCCGAGCTCAGTGAGAGAGAAACTGAGTTTAGAAAACTCTCACAGGAATTTCAGACTCTTCTCAATGCTATCAGCGATACCTTGATTTTGCTCTCTCCCCAAATGGAGGTATTGTGGACAAACGGTGAAGATGCTTTGAAGGTGAATGCGGCGGCCTCCAGTGCCCTAAGCCACTACCGTCACGAATTATTGCATGTTCTGTCTGTTTTAGCTGAGGATTCTCCGGTAACAAAATGTTTCACTTCCGGGAAAGTAGAGACTTCGGTGATAACCCACAATGGCGCCGTGCTGGACATAAGAGTTTTTCCGATCAATGAGGCTGGGAGGGTCAGCAGCGTGCTCCTGCTGGTGAGTGATATCACCGAAAAGATGGCGCTGCAGGCAGAAGCGATGTACCTGGGTCATTTGGCCTCACTGGGGGAGTTGGCCGCCGGAGTTGCTCATGAAATCAACAATCCAATTACCGGCATCATAAACTATGGTCAAATACTGATCAATGAGTGCAGCCCTGCGAGCATGGAAAAGGACATTGGAGAGCGCATTGTGAAGGAAGGTGAGCGTATCGGCTGCATCGTAAAGACCCTACTTTCCTATGCACGCGATGGGCGAGAAGATAAAAGCCCCACTCGGGTCCCCGCCATTCTTGAAGAATCCATTATTTTAACCCAGGCGCAAATCCAGAACGAGGGCATCGATTTAGAGATAGACCTTCCCGACGACCTTCCTGAAGTGGATGCTAACTTTCAGCAGATCCAGCAGGGGTTTATAAATATCATAAACAACGCGCGCTATGCGTTGAACGAGAAGTATCCTGGAAGGCATAAAGATAAACGCCTCGAGATCACCGGCGAGCGAGTGACTATCAGCGAACGCCCGTATGTGCGAATCGTATTTTACGATCAAGGGGTGGGAATTCCTGCCCACGTGCTCTCCATGCTGACGAAACCTTTCTTTTCCACAAAGCCGTTCGGAAAAGGGACCGGCCTGGGGTTGAACATCACTGAAAAAATCATCACGGATCATGGCGGGCATCTCAGCTTTGAGAGTACCCAAGGGGAATTTACCAGGGTCATAATTGATTTGCCCACCATACCTTGGGGTGAGGTGGAAACTTAGACTTTTCTCATGCGAAGACGCTAAGACGCGAAGCAAAAGATTGGGTTTCCTCCTTTGCATCTTAGCGTCTCCGCGTGAGACTCGAAAAGAACCCGCGCAGCATTTGATCGAAGCGGTGAAGGGATGGACAATGAGTGCGAGAATTCTTGTAATCGATGATGAGGAATCGATCAGGTTTACCTTCGAAAGGTTCCTCAAAGCTGCGGGGCATATCGTAGCGACTGCTGAAAGCTGCAGCGAAGCTGTGGCCCGGATAAACGAGACGAGCTTCGATTTGGTATTTGCAGACATCATTTTGGGGACTGGGACGGGAATCGATATCTTGCGCGAGATCAAAGCAAGAGGGCTGAGCTGCCCGGTCATCATGATCACGGGAGATCCGAATGTTGAAACAGCCGGCGACGCCATTCGTCTGGGTGCGTTCGATTACATCCCCAAGCCCATCAACCAGGAATCGTTGCTGCATGCTACCCGAACGGCTCTGAAGTATAAGGCTGTAAACGAAGAAAAGGAACGGTACCGTACAAACCTGGAGGCTATCTTCGGGAGTGTCAAGGACGCCATCATCACCGTAGACAATGAATCGGTTGTGATCGAGCTCAACGAGGCGGCCATGAACATGTGTGGGTATTCTCGGGATGACATAGGAAAATCCTTTAGCTCCCTAGCCAAGGTGTGCAATGGGAGATGTGTGGAGATTCTTGGGGAAGCGATCGAAAGTAGAGAGCCTGTCGCGGTAGACCATATCGAGTGCCAACTCCTCAATCGTACAAGAAGGGTCATCAGCGTAAGGACATATCCTTTAGTTGGCTTACAGAATCTGCCCGCAGGTGTCGTTATGGTGTTGAGGGATGACACGTATATAGCCGACCTCGAAAGGGAGCTCAGAGAGCACCGGCAGTTCCACAACATTGTAGGCAGAAGCGAGCCGATGCAGAAGGTTTACTCCCTCATAAAAGCTTTGGCCGGTGTGCAAACGACGGTTCTCATCACGGGAGAAAGTGGGACGGGCAAAGAATTGGTAGCCGAAGCGCTGCATCGTGCCGGAGAACGCAGCCACAAACCGCTGGTCAAGGTGAACTGCTCGGCGTTGCCTGAAACTCTCCTTGAAAGCGAGCTCTTCGGCCATGTGAAAGGGGCATTCACAGGGGCCATTAGGGAAAACATGGGGCGATTCCACAGAGCGGATGGCGGCACCATCTTCTTCGATGAGATTGGCGACATCTCGCCAAAGATACAACTGAAGCTCTTGCGAGTCCTTGAAGAGAGGGAATTCGAGCGAGTCGGAAATTCTACTCCAGTAAAGGTAGATGTTCGGCTGATCGCTGCCACAAACAAAAATCTCCACGAAAAAGTCAGCCTTGGCGAATTGCGGGAAGACCTCTACTACCGGCTGAAGGTGGTTGAGATCCGGTTGCCGCCCTTAAGGGACAGGCGCGAAGACATCTCTCTTCTGGTTGAACACTTTCGTAACAAGTTCAACGCCAAATTCAAGAAAACCATTGAAGCGATTTCTTCTGATGTCCTGAAAGCTTTTCTCAAGTATCCCTGGCCGGGCAATGTGCGGGAACTCGAGCACACCATGGAGCATGCCTTCGTCCTGTGCAGCCAAAACATCGTCACCTTAGATCATCTGCCGCCCGACTTCTTGAGCGCTCCAGGAATCAAGCACCACTCTCCCGATGGTGCACGGGAGGTCGATTCTCACGCAATTCTTGAGGCCCTGGGCAAGACCGCCTGGAACAAAGCAAAAGCAGCCCGATTACTGGGAATAGATCGCGTGACCCTGTACCGGAAAATCAAAAGATACAACCTCACCAACCCCCATGAGCCCGCGCATAGAACGCGGTGACGCGGTGACCACATACGTGTCATCGCGGTAGCCCACCAAAAGCGGCGACGAGGAAGATACCTCCTACCTTAGCATGTTGCACATGACACAGAAATCATGCAACGGTTCAGTTGCATGCAACATTTATTTTCCTGCCGGCTATAGCCCAAAACCCCCATCGCTTAGTTTTAAGCCTACGTTATACCATCACAATATGGGATGAGTGGAATCATATGCGAGTTCGGCACAGATCTTGATTATACAAAACACATTCTTCCCGGGCTGATGGCTGAATTGAAGACCGTGATTGCGATGGGTAACTTCTCAATAAGTATGGGCAGATAGTCAGTTTGAGAGCTCTTGACTGCATCGTCCGTATTGAAGTCCTTTCGTCATACCCGCGCAAGCGGGTATCCAGACTGGTTTTTCTGGATTCCCGCTAGAAGCATGCGGAAATGACGGACGGGCGACTCACTAATCAACTTACAACATAAGGAGCAATGCGATGTCCAGGTCAGTTCTGATAAACAGTAGAACCTTCAAAATTATTATCCATAGCGTTTTTGTCTTGTTCTTGATGGCTGTGTGGACATCTTCTGCACACTCTTACAGTGAAATGATTGTTTTTGGGGACAGCCTATCCGATTCGGGAAATGTGTATAATGCAACAGGCAACCAGATTCCAGCGTCGCCCTATTATGATGGACGTTTCACAAATGGGCCCAATTATGTGGATCTTCTTGCCTCAGCTACTGGATTGAGCTCTCAGCCTTTTTTAACTGGGGGACCCAATTATGCGGTTGGTGGAGCCAAGACGCCGGACTTTCCGGGTGGACTCCCCTACGATTTTCTAGCGCAGGTTGGGATATTCAAAAATGAAATATTTCTTCAGATAAGAGACAAACCGGATAAGGACGCACTCATTGTTGTTTTCATCGGAGCAAATGATATGTTGGGAATTGTCGCCGATGCCCTGGACAATCCAGACAATCAATCAACCATTATTCAGAATGGTGTCAGTGAGATAGTCGGCAATATTCGCGACGGTCTGAACGAGCTTAAGGATGAGGATGCCTTCAATATCCTGGTCCCCTACCTGCCAAATTTAGCAAGAACTCCCAGGTATGTTCAAAAGGAAACTTCATCTCCGGGCACTTTCAGTATCGCAACAGCTGCCAGTTTAGCTTTCAATCAAGCCCTGGACGAGATGCTAGATTCCTTTTCCGACATTAACATCATTCGCTTTCAAACCTATGATTTACTGGAACAGGCTATCGCCAATGCGACGACCCTCGGTTTTTCAAACGTTTCCTCGGCCTGCTACACTGGAGACGACAACTTTACGGGAGGGGGCAATGTCTGTGCTGATCCCAATGCATATGTATTTTGGGATCAAATCCACCCCTCGGCACACACACACTCACTTCTCGAACAAGAGATCTATCTGACCCTCAATGGTGGCTTCGGCGATGTTTTTACTTTCTACTGGGCTTACGACGATATTCAAAAGATAAAGAACTCAGCTATTACTACCGGGTGCGGCAACGGTTTTTACTGCCCCGAAGATCTCGTTACCCGAGCTCAAATGGCTGTTTTCATTGAAAGGGCTATCAACGGAGGCTCGTATATGCCGCCTACAGCCACCGGCATCTTTGACGATGTCTCCACTAACTTTTGGGCTGCCGCTTGGATCGAGCAGTTTTATCAGGATGGCATAACCAATGGTTGTAGCTCTAACCCTCTGAACTACTGCCCTGAGCAGTCGTTGACGAGAGCCGAAATGGCCGTGCTATTGCTGCGCGCCAAGAATGGAAGCGGTTATTCTCCTCCGCAAGCGACGGGGATATTCACGGATGTCCCGACCGATTATTGGGCAGCAGCCTGGATCGAGGAGCTTAAACTAGAAGGTATCACTACTGGCTGTAGCGATAATCCTTTGCGCTTTTGCCCCGATGACCCGGTGACTCGCGCTCAAATGTCCGCATTTCTGGTTAGGACCTTTGGGCTCGAATAAGAAGCCTCCGGGAAGCCGAGATTTTTGTTCACGGGAGCTATGCTACACTTTTAAATTTTTCTCTCGTTTTTCAAGACAAAAGCATGCGCTTTGATATCGAAGTGTTGCACATAGCACAGAAATCATGCAACGCTTGCGTTGCATGCAATACATCTTTTCCTGCCGGCTATCGGCCGGCACTCTGATTGCTCAGCCTTAAGCACTCGTTATACCTTTACAATATTGGATGACTGCCAGCATTTGCAGGTTCGGCACAGATCTTGATAATCCAAACTAGAATCAATACCCATTCCTAACATTTTTTCGCCTGTGAGCCCTGACAGGTAAGCGGTGGCTGGAGGTTCTGAAGCAGAACCGGCGGATGTAGGATTGCTTCTGAAAGAGGGAAACCTCTTATGTAGAGAATGGATGAATGTGAATATTCTCGTGATCGATAACGAAGAGAGCATCAGGTTCAGCTTTCACAGGTTTCTCTCAGCCGAGGGACATAGCGTGATCACTGCCGAAGGCTACCGGGAAGCTTTGGCAAGAATGGATGAAACAGAATTTGACCTGATACTCGCAGATACCTTTCTCAATGATGGATGGGGGATAGATATTTTAAGGGAGGTAGATCAAAGGAACCTTAAAACTCGGGTGATCATCATGTCAGCATGTCCCAGCGCAGAAACAGCTCAAGATAGTTTTCGCCTGCACGCTTTTGATTACCTCGTTAAACCGCTACGACAGGAAGAACTGCTCAGTTCTGTGAAAAAGGCATTACAACAATAAGGTTCCGGCACAGAATAACCCTTACAGCTTATAGTTCGCGAGCAAGCTTGCTCCTACTGCCTCAAATACCTCTCACATTCTTACATTGTGAGAGATAATCTCTCAGGCTGAACTTGTAAGAATCGAATTCACTCATCAATCGAGCTTGTCGCGGGGGGCCGAAACATGAAAAACAGGCGCCTGATATGGATATTGTTGGGTTTCGTTTTTACGCTGTCTGCGGCAGACAAGGTTTCCGCGTTTCGGTCCGATCGTTTCGAGCGATATGGTTCAGAATTCTTCCGGGATTCCGGCGCATTCGGCGCAGCCGGCGAGTTCAATAACCTGGCGAACGATAGCTTCAGTCTGTCTCTGCAGCTATTCGGCAACTTTTTTGATGAGACTGCTGCGCAAAGAATAGACGACCAACAAAGACTGAACTTTGGAGCGATGGTTCCCGTATCTTTGAGTAAGAGTTGGGATATCCTCGCTCTTCCCATTGTTCCGATAGTCTCAAGCGGCCTCTTAGTTGATCGTTTAAAAGGGGCGGATGACAATTACGGAATCGGTGACGTGACGCTTATGACGCTGCTTTCCCCGGCTTCATCTGATGGTGACTTTATCTGGGGAGTGGGTTCGGTATTGACTCTGCCAACTGCAACATCCGTTGATTACGGTGGGGGCAGGTGGCAGGCAGGACCTGCCGTTGCGGGTCTTTATTTGGGGGATAATTGGTTGTTCGGGGTTATCTCCCAGCATCGGTGGTCATTGACGGCCGATGGAGATCACTTCGGCGCCATTCAGACGACGGCTATACAGTCTTTTTTCGAATATAACATATCAGACCGCTCAAAAATCGGTGTAGCTCATACCGTCCTGCTCAACTGGAACGCCGAGAGTGATAATTCTTCTGCCTTTCCTTTTGACCTTGATAAAGCAAGGACCGTTAGCGTTGGCAGGCTACCGGTCAAATTTACTTTGGATGGGTTCTTTGAAGTAAATGCACGCTGGAAGTTTTAGGACCCTCGCGCAAGCTTTTTCACCACCAGAATTAATATCCGACTGCTGCTGTTCCTTCCGGGAATAGCGGAACTGCTCATTAAGAACGCATGTAGATGGACTTTTAAACTGAGCGATAAGTCGATTCGAGCCGAGAGGAGATGGATATGGAGAGCCGAGGGAAGGAATTCGAAACAATCACTCTGGAAGATCATCTGTCATTGGACGAGATAAGGATACAGATGCAAACAAGGCCAGGGTTTCTAACGATGCAAAAGTGGCTTGTGATCTATAACTTCATTGTGCACCCAAGACCTCTGTCGCAAATCGCTATGCACATGGGTCTATCCGAAGCAACTGTTTATAGAATCGTTTTTGATTACAATAAACTTGGGCCTGAGGCTTTCGACATTAACCGCGTTAAACCTTGTAATAGAGCTGTTTTATGAACCTGCGATGCTTATATTATTAGGTAATGAGAGCCGGGAAAATCCGGCAGAAAGGAATCATCATGAAAAAGACCTTCAAACACGAAGATATCGAAAAGATACTGGCTGATGCCGATGATCTCCTCAAGCAAACCGATCCCGAGATCATCGAATATATGGAAGAAGAGCGACGACTCCAACTTGAAGAACATGCTCAAAGATTGAAAAAACTCAAGTCCGAGGTTCAGGACAAGATCGGGAAGGAAGGAGCTCCAGAAAGCACTTCCCCTGGCGAAGGAGTGCACGAGGCGATAGAGGATATTGTGAAGGCCATGAAGGGATTGGCAAGCTATCTTTCCTGATTTCCCGTCAAGCGCCGCCGGGAACCCATGCGATAGGGCTCATCACGAACACACACATCCCATCCTTAACGAGTATAAATCGTCGCGCTGTTTGAGTGTATGACCCCTTGACGGGATTGCTTCTTCCCAAGGGGGTTATAATCTCAAATGTTTCCACGCTCAGAGCGGCTTCTATACTCGCTCGTGCCGTTTCTGCTCAGGTGTTGAGGCACCTTTCATCACGCGCAAGCGAAAATCGGAAAAAACTGAGGCCGGGAGGGGACCCACCGGCAAACATCTAGCGGATCTTTTTGAAATCGATATACCCCTTCTCCACATCGGTGTGGATGAGCTGCACCCTAAGCCGGTTGCCCACATCGACGCCTTGATACCCGTAGAGTAATCGACCTTCAATGGGTGGCTGAAAGATGCGCACCCACGTCCCTTTGTCGGCGGCACCCGTGCACATGGCGTCAAACTGATCTCCAATCTTTGAGGAAAGCAGCATGGCCGCGGCCGATTTGGCAACGAGCCGCTCTACCTTGTTGGCATCATTTTCCTTGTCCGTGCAGTGCCGGGCCAGTTCCACCAGTTCGTCCCGGCTGTAGGACAAGGGCGCGCCGTCCAGGGCCGCCTTCAAGATGCGCTGAGTGGTGAGATCCGGAAACCGCCGGTTGGGAGCCGTTGAGTGAGTGTAATCTTTAACGGCAAGGCCAAAGTGGCCGGGCGCCGTTTCTTCCGGGAATTCGACAACATATTCACCCGGGCCGAGCAGTTTGATGACAGATAGAGAGAGATCGGGAAAACGGAGTGGGTCGGCTGCCTTCTGCGCAGCCAGGAAATTCGCGAGAGCCCTCGAATCCGGCACTGGTGGAAGCTGCGAATTGTGCTGGGCCGCGATCTCTACGATCCGGTCCCAGCGCCTGGGTGAACGGACCATGCGCCTCAGGGAGGGGACCTTCTTCCGGTGCAGAAAACGCGCGGTCGCGCCGTTGGCCGCAATCATAAAGTCCTCGATAAGCTCTTTGGCCCGGTTCCTCTCATCCACCCGCAGATCCTGAATATCTTCTCCGGCAAAGATCGGGCGAGCCTCCAGCGTCTGTAAATCCAAGGCGCCATGCTCATGCCGCAAGTCTTTCAATTGCTGCGCCACCCTATCCTGGATACGAAGATTCTCCGCAAGGCCCGGGACGGCCGCAACGGCCTCCGGCATGGGTCCTTTGCCCTCCAGCCAGGCTGCCACACTATTGTAGGCCAGTTTGGCGTGGTTACGCACTAAGGCACGATAGATATCCGAGCTTTGCATCTCCCCCACAGCGCTGATCACCGCCTCGATGACAATGACCGGACGGTCTTCATGGTAATTAAGCGAGGTGAGATCCGTGGAGAGTTTCTCCGGGAGCATGGAAAAGATCTTGCCGGCCGTGTAGACCGAAGTCGTGTTCTGCCGGGCGTGCTCATCAATAGCGGAGTTCTTCTTTACGCGGGCGTCCACGTCGGCGACAGCCACAAGAATCTTTACCGTCTTATCCGGCAGGATCTCTGCCACTGTCAGCTGGTCCAGGTCTAAGGAATCATCGTTGTCAATCGATGCCCAGAGCAAGTGGCGCAGATCCTTCCGGGGAGATTTCTCCCCCCAATCGAGCTGCGCAATCTTTTCCACCTCGTTTAGGGCAGCCTCTGAAAAATCGACCAGAAAACCGCGTTCCGTCATCACCCGGCGTGCGATGCGCTCCAGGATAGCTTTTCCTTTATCGTTGCGGAGAGTTGACATAGGCTATTGGAAATTCCAACCTTTCTGATTTTTGTTGCCAAACCACGAAGATCACGAGGAAAGACGAAGCAAAAACGAATGGTTAAATAAATCGGTGTGAAGATTTCCTCAGCGGAGGGCGATTAGATGGTTACACCCTCCACCTGATTTGATCTCCTACTGATTTGTTCCTGTGCCTTGACCTTGTCCCATACCTTTGCCCATTCCCTGGCCCATACCTTGCCCCATGCCTTTACCCATGCCTTTACCCATGCCCATGCCTTTACCCATCCCCATTCCTTTGCCTGAGCAGAACTCATCTTTTGTCAGGTAACCATGTTCATTGACATCCATTGCCTGGAACATCTGTTCGGGATTATCCCTTTGATGCGGAGCCGCCAGGAATTCATCCTTGCTGACCTGTCCGTCCTGGTTGGTATCCATGGCATCAAATCGTTGCTGGCATCCCGTTATTGAAGCAGCACCCTGACCGCTACCCTGACCGCTACCCTGCGCAAATGCAATGCCTGCAATGAAAAACACCGTCACCAAACCAACCAGCACAACCAGCTTAAGATACTTCATTTTTCCTCCTTCTCGATTCAATGTTTCGACCGGCCGATGTGCAAACCAGGCGGGAATCTTCGGCAACGAGCATCAGTTCGTGAATGTTGCCCTGATTCTCATTTTGCCGATTGACCACCGCCCCGGATCCGGGCGCCTAACGTCCGCGCCTCGTCCAGTAGTATCCTCCGCCACCGCCGAACAGCAAAACCAATACGACTATTATCAGGATTGTCGACATATCATCACCTCCTCTCTAAATTGGACTGTACAGCACTAAAACTCATGTTTGTGGAAACCGATTGTCGATTCTACGACTTCCACGGGGGAACATAGTTGTAGTAGTTGTAGATGCTCTCTCCCCAGATTTTGTCCGAGAAATCGGGCCACTTATCGCCCTTTTCAAACCCGGGAGCAGCCTTAAGTTTCTCCTTGTCCACGTTGAGGATGAGCTTGTTCTCGGTGGTGGAGAACTCGAAGGCTTCCCAAGGCATGGCGAACAGCTTGTCGCCCCTGCCCATGAAGCCGCCAAAGGAGAGAACCACGTAGGCCACGCAGTTCTTTGCAGCGTCGATCACCAATTCGTCGATCTTGCCAACTTTCTCACCTTGGTGATTGACCACCGTTTCGCCGATGATCTTTGATGCCGGAACGACACCGTACATTGCCACTGACTTTTCACCTGTTTCCTTCATACGTTACTCCTTTTGTTTGACTCATTATGTTCGATCCTGCCACCGACAGCCTCAGCGGTTTTCGCTTCGCATGGCAATCATCGTCGGCAGGCTTCGTGTCCTACTCAATCCTTTTGCATAGTCTATGCCAGACAGATCGAGAGACCTCGTATTGTGCATTAAGTTTGTATCTCTAGGCACTTATGGCAGGATTAGACCCATCGAAGGTTGTGGACTTAAAGAGAAAGGGTGTTGCGTGCAACACTTCTGTTGCACGCAACACCCTTTCAATTCAAATCAAAATCATCAATGGTGCTCACGACGCGTCTTAACTGTCCGCCAGTATTATCAAAAAATGAAATCCAGCAATTCTCCATATGTTGGGCATAAAACTTGCTAAAATTTGATGGTGTGCCCGCTAATCGGGCTGACGTGTATGTCGTCCGAACAAATAAAAAGAGCGGGATACTGGGCTTGTCCATTTAAGTGAATCTCTTTGATTGGAGGAATCATTATGAAGTCAAGTACGAAAGATAAAATCACAGGCGAGAAAGACGAGATCAAAGGAAAGGTCAAAGAAGGTCTCGGAAAACTTACAGGCAACCGCGACCTCGAAGTAGAGGGAAAGGGCGATCAGGTGAAAGGCACGGCGCGGAAGACAATTGGCAAAATCAAGGAGGTTTTCAACGAATAGCCTTCTGCCGATTTTTGGCGTTCTCGTATGGGTGGGCTTGTCTGTCTCGTTTCATGCCGCACAATTCGACAGAGAATAGTCCGATCGTCAAAGAAGCATTCCTTTTAAGAGGCACGCCGCGGATGTCTTTGTCGTTTGTGCTGGCCGGAAGGATGGCAAGACCTGGCCACCCGAAAATCATTGAGGGAGCATGCTATGAACAAAGAAATGAAAGAACTTCAGGAACTTAAAGGGATAGGAAAAGTCCTGGCGCGGCGCTTAATCGAGGCCAGCTATAACACAATAGCCAAGGTTGCAGCTGCGGAAGAGCACGGGTTAAAGAAAATACCGGGGATGAACCCGCAAAAGGTACGGTCGATCGTGACCCAAGCAAGAGCGATGACATCCGAAGACGAGAGAAGTCGGCCCAAGACGTGGAAGCACTAAAGCAGCGGGCAGAGTAAATGACAAGCTCCTAGACCGAGTACCACAGTACGGCGAAGAAGTGACAGGTGGTACCCAGAACGACAAAGAGATGCCAGACCGAATGGCCGTACTGATAAGAAAAGGTGTTGCGAGAAGACACATAACAAGAGCTATGCCGTGGCTGACGCCATTGGCAAGTTCTTCATTGAATGACTGCACACGTTGATGCGATGGAAGCATCACATTCACCCCATATCCCTGAACAGGCCTGAAGAATAACCCGTTGAGCAGATAGATGCCATCCCCAAACCCGCAAACGGCAATTTCCTATCAGTCTACCTCTTTGACAGCCACCCGTGCGAATGCTATGAATATCCTGGCAGGTAGGAAGTTCTCATTATTCGGGAAAAAGAAAATGGCTCATGTTGAAAATCGTGTTTCAGGGAGAGATGAGTGGCGGGGCTTAGCGAATGGCCGGCGGCGGAGCGAGTCGTGACGCGCTCGCCGGTCTGTTCCTATAACGAATGGGACCCTCTCGAGGAGGTCGTGGTCGGGCGGCTTGAGGGAGCGACGATCCCGTCCAACCATCTCGCGGTTACCTTCAACATGCCGCAGAGGGTAAAGAAAATCGTAAAGTTGCTCTCCGGCCGTCGCTATCCCGAGTTTCTCGTGCGCGCCGCGCAGCGCGAACTGGACGAATTTATTCACATCCTGCAGGCGGAGGGCATCACGGTGCGCCGACCTGCGGTGACGGACTTTTCCGTCAGGTACAAGACGCCACACTGGAAATCAAAGGGCTTCTGCGTGGCCTGCCCAAGAGACGGGCTGCTCGTCGTGGGTGACGAGATCATCGAGACGCCGATGGCCTGGCGGTCTCGTTACTTCGAGACGCAGGCCTACCGCCCTCTTCTCAAGGAATACTCGGCGAAAGGGGCGAAGTGGATCGCGGCTCCGCGGCCCGAGTTGGTCGATGACCTTTACAACCATGCCTATCGTCCGCCCGGGGAGGGAGACCCGATCCCCTTTGTCGTGAACGATTACGAGCCCGTCTTCGATGCCGCAGACTTCCTCCGTTGCGGTCGGGACCTGTTCGGCATCCGCAGCAATGTGACCAACGAGTCCGGCATTCACTGGCTTCGGACTCACCTGGGTGAAGGATTCCACATCACCCTGATCGAGACCCGCTGCCGCCAGCCGATGCACATCGACTCGAGTCTCATGCCGCTCGCACCTGGGAAGCTGCTCGTCAATCCGGACTACATCGATCCGAGCAGGCTCCCGCCGATGTTCGCCTCATGGGACATCCTTATCGCCCCCGAACCGAACCCCGTGCCGTGGCGCATCCCCTCGCTGTGCAGCCGCTGGCTCAGCATCAATGTGTTGATGCTTGACGAGAAGCGAGTCATTGTGGAGCGGCTGCAGGAGTCTCTCATCAAGAAACTCAAGCATTGGGGCTTCGATCCAATCCCGTGCTCGTTCGCCAACTTTGCCCCGTTCGGAGGCTCCTTCCACTGCGCGACCCTCGATGTGCGGAGGAGGGGCGAGCTACAGTCTTACTTCGGATTGCGAAACCCATGAAGGTTTTACTCACGGGCGCCAGCGGCTTCGTCGGCAGCCACATTCTTGATTCACTTCTGGCAAGAGGCATCGCCACAGCAGTCCTGCTAAGGTCAACGAGTAACAGGCGATTTATCGAGCAACACCTGTCGCAAATCGAGGTTCGCCTCGGCTCCATCAACGATCTGTCGAGCCTGCGCGAGGCGATGCACGATGCGACTCACGTCATTCATTGTGCCGGCTGCACCAAAGCGCTGCGGGTTACGGAATTCTACGAGGCGAACCACGTGGGCGCCCGCAACGTGGTCGAAACCGTCAACCAGCGGTGCGATCACATCCAGCGCCTCGTCCACATCTCCAGCCTCGCCGTGGCAGGACCCGCGCCGCCGGAAAAACCGGCACGCGAGAATGACCCGCCACAGCCGGTCTCCGAATACGGCAAAAGCAAGCTGGCCGGCGAACGCGAGGTCCGCGAGAACTGCCGGACCGGTTTCGTGGTGCTGCGGCCTCCGGCGGTCTATGGGCCACGGGACGACCAATTCCTTAGTCTTTTCAAAGCGGTGAGGTTTCAACTTCTGCCGACATTCAACGGCGGCAGGCAGGCACTGAGCTTGGTCTTTGTGAAAGACCTGGCGGAGGCGATCGTGACTTCGCTCACGCATCCAGCGGCGGGTGGCAAGACTTTCTTTGTGGCCTCGCCGGAAATCGTCACCGCACGCGGCCTGGCCGAACAAATCGCAGCACAGATGAACGTCCGGACTTTGCCGCTGCCTCTCCCCTCCGCAATTCTGTGGTCGGTCTGCGCTATCCAGGAACTGCTGTCGCGGCTAACGGGCAAAGCCAGCGTGCTGAACCTTGACAAATATGTAGAATTGCGCTCCCCTGCCTGGATCTGTGACCCGTCGAGGCTGCTGCGGGAGCTGGGCATCGAGTGCTCGATGAATCTGCACAAGGGAATCGCCGAGACGCTGGCATGGTATCGACAGCAAGGATGGCTTTGAACCTATGACGAAGCACGTCCAATGTTCTGAATCCGAGGCATCGAAGCACGCCGGGAGGCCGGCTCAATCTTCATTCTCGACTTTTCGCTCTTCATTTCGGCGCTACACCTTCGTTGACTACGCTACGCAGGCCTATATTGCCGTGGTGGGCCTGATTACCCTTCTGCTGCACAGCCCGCGAGTACCGCTCTGGCCGTTCCTGCTGCTGACGCACGCCGCCGGCCTCGTTCTCGTTCACCTCCTCATCCAGCTTCACAGCCGGTACCCCGCCAACCGTGGCCTATACTTTCTACGACATTGCTATCCGATCCTCCTCTACTCCGTGCTCTACGAGGAAACCGGCCTGCTCAACCAAATGCTCTATAGCGGCTACCTCGACCCATATTTTTTGCGCCTCGAACACTGGATGTTCGGCTGGCAGCCAGGCCTTGAGCTGATGGGGCGTTTCCCCTCGCGTGGGCTGAGCGAGGTTCTCTATGCGGCCTACTTCTCTTATTATCTGATGGTCGTCGGGGTGGCCCTGGCACTGCTGCTTCGTGATCGTCGCCAATTCGCCCACTTCATCTCGGTCGTTTCACTCGTGTTCTATGTCTGCTACCTGATCTACATCTTCATGCCGGTGGTTGGACCGCGCATTCTGGAACATGGCATCGTGGCCCGGCCTCTTCCAGCCGATGTTACGCCTGCCTCGCCGGTCACCACACCGGCAGCGGTGCACAAGGGCATCTTCTTTCAGATCATGGTCTGGATTTATGAGCGCTTCGAAACGCCGGGCGCAGCCTTCCCCAGCAGTCACGTTGCAATCGCGTTGTGCACGGTTTATTTTTCGTTTCTGTACCTGCGGCCCATCCGCTGGGTACATCTGGCGATGGCAACCCTGCTTTGCATCGCCACCGTCTATGGCCGCTACCATTACGTGGTGGACGTTGCTGCCGGGGTGCTGACGGCGGCTATGCTTATTCCCCTTGGCAACCGGCTTTATTTCAAATTTCAAGTTCCAAATGACGAATTACAACCATTCATTGGCTAGCGAAAGAGTGACTTCTCAACAACTATGGGGCAGGCATCCAGTTTAAAAGCTCTGGATTCCCGCTAAAAGAATGCGGGAATGACGGTCGGGCTACTCAGAATCATATGCCTCCTGTTATTGAGCAGTTACGCACGCCATGCGTTTGACCGCCTTCAGACCGCTTGATATCGTAGGAAGCTGCGATATAGTAATATTGTTGCTACGGTGATAACCTTTTGAAGAGAACAATCATGGCCGGCATCGAGATCATTAGCGTGGAAAGGAAATCGGAACTGAAGGACTTCATTGACCTGCCATGGGAGATCTATGCCAACCACCCCAGATGGGTCCCTCCTCTCAAGAAGGAGGTTCGCCGGTTGCTGACCCCCGGCAAACACCCTTTCTGGGAATTTTCCGAGCGCAGCCTTTTTCTGGCCCGACGTGGCTCGGAGGCGGTGGGAAGGATCGCGGCCATAATAGATCGCCGTTATAACCTGTTCCACGACGAAAAAATGGGCATCTGGGGATTCTTCGAATGCGCTGACGACCCGGAGGCCGCGGCAGCCCTCTTCTCTTCCGCGGAAACGTGGGTACGCAAAAAGGGGATGACATTCATGAGAGGCCCGCTCAACCCATCCACCAATTACGAGACGGGCTTGCTCATTGAAGGCTTTGAATATCCACCTGCTTTGATGATGACATACAACCCCCCTTACTACCCGGGGTTGGTCGAATCGTGCGGTTTCAGCAAAGAGAAGGACCTGTTGTCCTTCCTGGTGGATGGGGCTTACCAGCTTCCCGAGTGGATTGATCGTCTTGCCGGCAGGATCGCCCAAAAAAGAGGCATCCACATCAGGCGCTTTCGTCTCAAGGACCTGGACTCCGAGTTTGCCCTGGTCAAGGAGATATACAACGCCTCCTGGTCTGGTGGCTGGGGGTTCGCCCCCCTGAGCGATAATGAGATACATGACATTCAAAAGAACGTGATGAAATTCGCGGACCACGACCTGGCTTTTTTCATCTATCATGAGGATGAGCCCGCCGGGGTCTGCGTGATCTTTCCTGACATCAATCCTTTGCTCAAGCGTCTCAACGGGAGGATCGGTCTTTCGGGTTTGCTGAAGATCCTCATTTACCGGCGGGAGATCAAGGGATTACGGGGTTTGATCTTCGGCTTCAAGGAGGAATACCGACAACTCGGGCTCCCCATGTTAGCCTTCCACTACGTATATGAGGTGGTGAGGAAAAAAGGGAAATATCAACATCTGGAAATGGGGTGGACCCTGGAGGACAACGAGTCGATCAATTTCCTGGTAGAAGAAGCCGGCGCAAAGATATATAAGAAATATCGGATATTCAGGAAGTCTTTGTGATTTTAAAGAACTGAACATATCGCGTTGAAACGGAGGTCAGAACATATTGGCTGAGCATCGGGTTCCCATCATCGCCTTCGTCTGGCGGCCTGAGGATATCATTCCAGCTGTGACGCAAATGGCGCAGCGAACAGGGAGCAGGACCATCTTCGATTTTTCCACGATGGGGGCGGAAGCGCTGCGATCATTCTTAAGAAAGGCTGACCCTGCCAACCACGTTAGGGATATCAAAATTTCTGCCCCCACCTTGTTTGATCCCTCTTTGGGATATTTATTGAAGGAAACCGGGGTTCGAGATCTCTGGGTAGAATGCCACTCCCAGTTCTGCCGACAGGACGCTCCCACCATTCTAAAAAGATTGAGGGAATTGTCGGAAAACCACAACTGCTTCCCTATCATCGGGGATTTGGATGTGCTTGCAGCGATTCTGACAGATAGCTCGGGAATCGGGCGCATCGTCCTGAAAGGATGCGAGGCTTCCGGTTTCGTGAGCGGAGAGACGACCCTGGCGCTATATTCGACGGTCAAGGAAAGGCTGCGTACCTTATCGAAGTCTTTAGAAATTCTTCTCTGGGGAGGCGTCTCCTCTCCCGAGGCGGCCGCGGCATTCCTGTCCACCGGGGCTGCCGGGCTTGTCTTTGAGAGCGTCCATTGGCTGACAGACCTGGTTGCCCTTGACGATCTCCAACGCGAGCTGCTCTCGAATCTCCGTCTGGATTCTACCGATCTGGTTGGTCTGGACTTGCAGGTCCCTTGTCGTCTTTTCAACAAGGGAAACTCCCTCGCATTCAAGGAGATCAGGGCGTTTGAGGGCTCACTGTGCGGAGGAGAGAGCACGGAGCAAAGCCGCCGATCCTTCGCAAGCCAGGTGCATGCTAGAGCCATCCATCCTCTGGAGAGCCATTTCACCCCGGCTGAAGTCATTCCTTTGGGGGTGGAGGCCACCTTCGCTGCGTCGTTCGTCGAGCGTTTCGGAACCGGCACAGAGAAAGCCGTGAAAGCCTTTATAAATGAGATTCGCAACTTATGCGAGGTGGCTGAGGCGAAAAAGGCTTGTTTTTTAAACAGTCCGGTAGCCGGAGAGATGGGAACCAAATACCCCTTTATCCAGGGCGCCATGACCTCTATCACGGATGTCCCGGAGTTTGCCTCAACGGTTGCCAATGCAGGTGGATTGCCCACCATAGCCCTTGGCCTGATGAACGTCGAGGTCCTTGACCAAAGGCTGGGACGTCTGCCGGAGATCATGGGAGGGCGTTCTTTTGCAGTGAATGTTGTTGCTTTGGCAGAGAACCCATTCCGGGATACTCATCTGGTTTGGCTCAAGAAACACAAGCCCCGTTTTGTCGTGGTCGCAGGAGGCGATCTTTCCGCCTTAAGAGAGTTGCTGGAATCCGGCATGGAGGTCATATATATCGCCCCTGATGAGGCCCTGTTGACGCTCGCCCTTGAAGCCGGCGTCCGCTACGTGGTCTGCGAGGGGTATGAGGCGGGCGGCCACGTGGGGCGCCACAGCACGCTCACCTTTGCGCAAGCGGTGTTGGATCTGAAACGGCGCAAGCCATCCCTGTTCCAAAATTGCCGTGTGATCCTTGCCGGGGGAATCTTCAACCGGGAGAGCGCATTTATAGCCGCAATGCTCGGTGCGGACGCCATCCAGATGGGCACCGCCTATCTGGCCACCCGGGAGATCGTTGAAACGCGGGCCCTGACGGCGCTTTATCAGCGCATGATTCTGGAATCGCCTCCGGGGGGGACCGTCGTTTCAGGCCGGGATACCGGACTTCGGGTGCGATCCTTGAGGACTCCGCGAGCGGCTGCGGTTTTATGCCTGGAAAGGGAGTTTGCTGCCGGCCACAAAGACGAGCCTTCGTTCCGCACGAGAATGGAGGAGATGACCGCGGGGAGCCTGTTCGTCGCAGCCCGAGGCATGGACAGGCATGGCGGGGCGCCGCTGGATGAGCGGGCCTGCCTGGAGCGCGGACAATTCATGAGTGGGGCCTGCGCCGGCCTCATCAGCGAGGTCCGGAAGCTGTCGTCCTTTCACCGCGAGCTTGCCGAAGGCCATCTTTTGCTGCATCAGCCTTTTGCCGTGTCGTCCAAGAATTCCTCTAAGTCCTCCTTTAAGAAAGCCGAGCTTTCCGGTCCAACTTCGTGCCAAGCGGGATTTCCGGTTCCATCCTCTGCTGTTGGCATTGGAGTGAGACGGGCGGACTCCCGGGGAAACGGTCATGTAAGGGTTGCCATCACCGGCATGAGCGTTCTCAATGCCCTGGGGAAAAGTCCGGAGGAAGTGTGGGCTGAGAGCCTGGCGATGAAGAGCGGGATTACATTGATTCCACCTTCCCGCTGGGATCACGAACGTTTTTATGATCCCCGACCGTACGTTCCCGACAAGACCTACTGCAAGGTGGGGGCCTTCCTCGACTTTCAACTCTCCCGCAATGAGCTCGGGATTCCCCCCCATGATTTCCGGACCATGACCGGCTCCACAAGAATGACCATGTGGCTGGCGGACAGAGCCATCCAGGCAGCCGGCATTTTGGAATCGGACATCCCGCGCGAGCGAATCGCCATCCTTATCTCGCAGAACTCGGGAGAATCGGCGGCGACCCTTACCGATATCCACATCAGAGAGAACGTTTATGACATGCTCGCCGCCGTCAAAAGGATCGTTCATCTGACGCCGGATCAGGAGAGCGCCATTGAACGCGAGATCAAGTCCGGACTTCTGGTTCCAGACGACACCACGCTTTTGGGCAGACTCAACTGCGCAGCCGCAGGCTTCATCTGCAACCGGTATGGGTTCATGGGGCCGAGCTATGCCGTATCCGCAGCTTGCGCGACCTCACTGGTGGCACTTCACAGCGCCGTCCAGATGATCCGAAGCGGCATCATCGATGCGGCTATCGTCGGAGGAAGTGAGGAGAATCTCAATCCTATACATTTTCTGGAATTCTCCGCCCTGGGGGCACTTTTCGGGCTATCCGGACAGGAAAGACCCGCTCACGAGACCTCCCGCCCCTTCGATGCGCAAAGAGACGGGATGGTTCTCGGCGAAGGCGGAGGACTGATCGTCATCGAACGGGAAAGCCTGGCCCGTGCAAGAGGGGCGGTTGTCCACGGCGTAATCACCGGCATGGGAGCGAGCAACAACCATCTGGGGATGGTGGAATCTTCCAGTGTCACCCAGGAGATCGCCATGCGCGCGTCTTTCCAGGGTTTACCTTATGGGCCCGAGGCGGTGGACCTGGTGGAATGCCATGCCACCAGCACTCGGCAGGGCGACGTAGAGGAGGTCCGCGCCCTGAAGGCTCTCTTCAATTCGTCCAGGCGCACCGCGATTACCTCATTCAAATCCCAGATCGGACACACACTGGGCGCGTCGGGCATCAACAATCTCATTCGAGGAATCATGGCCATGAAGGCGGGGATTTTACCCCCTACCCTCAATTATATGGATTCAGACCCGGAAATCGATTTGCAGGGATCGGGTCTTTTCATCGCCCGGGAGCCGCTTGACTGGGAGTGCCGGGCCGGCCGGCCAAGAAGGTTTCAAGTCAACGCCTTCGGGTTTGGAGGTTCCAACTACGTCGTGCAGTTGGAGGAGGCCATGGATGACGTGGATACGATCCTGGTTTCGTCGGGGGGAGAGACCAATTGCGTAGACGATGAGAATGACGGCCCGCCTTTACTCCACGGCATTTCTTTGTTCCGCACCGAGGTAGGCGGCCGTAGTTGTCGCATGGCCGTTGTGGCGGAATCTGAAGCAGAAGCGCTCACTGTCATGGCAAGATCAGGCTTTGCGTCTCGACCCTCCGGGTCCAGTGTGGGTAATCATCCGCTTATGGAGGGCGGAATCGTTGCACCCGGGGCGTTGAAGTCCCTGGCGCAGCAAGGCGTCCTCATTGGCTTTGAAGACCAGCCGGCGCCCCCGCTTGCCTTTGTGTTTCCCGGGCAAGGCTCCCACTACGGGGGAATGGGGCGGGACCTCTACGAGTCCTTTCCCGTCATTCAGGAGTGGATGGATCGGGCTGCGGCTGCAGCCGAATTCGACCTCCTTCACTTATTGTTTCATGATCGCGAGGAAGACCTTCAGAAGACCAGGTGGCAGCAACCGGCCCTGTTCGCCTTGGAATATGCCATAGCTCGATGCCTCATCTCGTTTGGCATCCGCCCCACGGCTATGGCCGGCCACAGTTTGGGCGAACTGACCGCCCTGTGCCTGGCCGATGTCTATTCGCTGGAGGACGGGTTCCGTATCGTGAACATGAGAGCCCGCTGCATGGACAAGGCTGCGGCCATGAACATCGACCCCGGCGTCATGGTGGCCGTGGACGCGCCCCTGGATCTGCTGCAGGAGTTGACCCGCGGGGACGATAATGTGCACATCAGCAATATCAATTCACCGAGCCAGGTCGTCCTGAGCGGCAGCACCGAGGCAGTGAAAAATTTTGCCAACCGACTCAAGGAGATGGGATACCGGGCCACCCTTTTGCGAGTCAGCATGGCCTTCCACTCTCCTATCATGAGAGTCATCCGCGATGAGCTCGAGGAGTACATTGCTCCCATCCCGTTTCATTCTCCGCAAATTCCCGTCATCTCCAACACGACCATGGCTCCGTATCCATCAGAGCCCAGCGAGATCAAACGAATTCTGATGGCTCATCTGGAATCTCCCGTCCATTGGATGAATAACGTCAAGACCCTCTGGGACGTCTACGGAGTCAGGCTCTTCGTGGAGGCGGGCCCCGCCGAAATATTGAGCAATCTCATCGCCGACACGCTCCCCGATCCGGCATGCATCCAGACCTGTCTTCCCTCCGCAGAGGGCCTCACCTACAGGACCGCCCTTGCGCAGCTTTTCATCCAAGGGCATTTAAAGATCCAAGGACAACCGAGGTTCATTTCCTTCCCTGAACTCGGGAAGGCTCCCGAATCTCACCGAAGCGCTCCGGCAGCCACCTTGCGACCATTGGAGCTTGAGCGTGGTGAGGCGCCCGCGTGCCAGGATCACATGGAGCCGCTCATTCGAATCATCATGGATGCTACGGGATTCCTCAGGGAAGAGATTCGGCCCGAGATGGATCTCAGGAGAGATCTCTCCATCCGCTCGAGCCGGCTCCCGATAATCATGGATGCTGCAGAACGCCGGTTCGGAATCACTATCGAATTGGAGGATTTTATCCATGTCCGCACCGTGCAGGACATCGGCCAGAGGATCTCGGAGATAATCGCCAGGCAGGAAGGCGCCTGCCCGCGGCCGACCGAGGAGCGGGCAAGCGGGGAACAGGCGAGTCTAAAGCGGCTTGTATTCGGCCACGCACCGGTGGAGCTGTCGACTTCTGTTCCCATGGAATTCAGCCCGGGCGAGAAGGTGCTCCTCCTTTCCCCTGACAGGGATGACGAAATTGCCGCAAGTGCGGGGGAGATCTTTCCACTGGATTGCGGGCTGGACACATTTCCAATGTTCTTCATGCAAGGGAATTTGGGTCCTGGCGAAGAGGGCCACGATATTCGAAGTGATGAAGGGGCGCTCATGGCAGCAAATCGAATTGCGGACATGACGTCTCTCGCCGGGATGGTCATCACCTTACCTGCAGGGGTGGCGGAAAAGTTAACGGGCATGGAGGATGTTTCGCGGCTTCTCAGGGGGCTCTTCCTGGTTTTGAAAACATTTCTCGAATCACCGGCTAAGAAATTCGTTGTGCTGATCCATTCCAGGGAAGAGGCCGATTTTTTTGCTCGGCTGCCGGCCGAGGGGATGCTCGGACTGTTACTGAGCGCAGCGCAGGAATACCCATCGGTCCAGTTTCGCAGCTTGGAAGTCGACCGTGACACCAACCTTCGCGCAGCCGTACGCAGTGCTCTGGACAGAGGCTGCACGGTGGTGGAGATGATTCATCGTGAGGGAAAGGTTTTCACCTCGGAAGGGCGCCAGGCCCCTTCGGTCTTCAGCAATCACTCAAGTCCGAATCTTAACCCTGGAGACGTTATCGTCATGTCTGGGGGTGCCGCCGGGATCGGCGCCCACCTGGCCCGCAGCCTTGCACCTTTCAAGCCCCGGCTCGTTTTTCTGGGAAGGACGTCTATCGATCCGGGCATCAATTCCGTAAAGCCGCACCCTGAGCATTCGCCTTTTCAGAGGTTGTCTGAAAATCCCCCTAAATCCCCTTTTACAAAAGGGGGACTTTCAGCTGCTCCCATTATCAAAGGGATACTCTCAGTTCCTCCCATCATCAAGGAGATGCTTCCATCTACCCCGTTTATCAAAGGGATACTCTCAGTTCCTCCCACTATCAAGCAGATAATGCCAGCTTTGCCTTTGATCAAAGGGATACTCTCAGTTCCTCCCTTTGCGAAAGGGAGACATACAGCTCCCCCCTTTACGAAAGGGGGGTCGGGGGGGATTTCTCCGCCGGAAACTGCGCAAGAACTTAGGTGTCAGACTGTCTGTGAGTCGCTCACTCACGAATACCGAGCATTGGAAATCACTCGGACCTTAGCGGACTTGCACTCCGCAGGGATCGAGGCAACGTACCATACCTGCGACGTAACCGATCCCGAGGCGGTCCGTGCTGTCATGGGCGAGGTGGCAAGACGTTACGGCAAAATCGACGGGATCATTCACAGCGCCGGAATCATCAAGGACGGTCCCTTAAGCCAAATGACCCCGGATGATTTCTCCATGGTGACGGACGTCAAATTCCTCGGGGCATGGAATCTATTCTCGGCTGCACAGAAAGCCGGGCTGCGGTTTTTCGTGGGCCTTTCCTCGGCGGCTTCGATCCAGGGAAACCCAGGCCAGGCCAACTACGCTGCAGCCAATCGGATGATGTCCGAGTTGCTCAGGGCTCTCCGCCGGAAGAACGACGCCGTCCGGTTCAAGGCTTTGATGCTTGCCCCGGTCGAAGGGGCGGGCATGGCCGACGATCCTGAGATCCGGGAGATGATGAGGCGCAAGGGCGCGGGGTATATCCATGTAAATGAGCTTGCCGGCCTTTTCTGCCGGGAGCTCTCCGTAGCCCCGGCCAACGACGATTGGGTGATGTTCATGAAAACGCTGCTACCCGTGCGAACGGTGCTCCTCAATGATCTCATGCCGCCTTCCCTCAATGGAGAAATGGAGGGAGGCACCGTCGCCTTTAGCCCCGAGGACTTTCCCATGATCGAAGGGATCCTCTCCTTGGACATGCGCAGCGAAAAACTGGAGGCGTTCCGGTCTTTTTCCACGGCAAAGGACCTTTGGATTGCAGACCACCGCCCCTTCAAGTCCGTCAAGCATCCACTGGTCTCAGCGAACATGTTTCTGGAAACATTCATGGAAGCCGCCCGGATTCTGTATCCCCACTTGCAGGTGCGAGGAGCTCGCCAGGTGCGATTCATGGACATGATCCAATGTCCTACCGGGGTCCCGCGCTCTTCTAAGATTTCCTGTCGCCGCGTCGGCGCCGGCCTTGCGGAGATATTGTGCGAAGTTTCTATCGAAACTCAGGAGCTCTCCCCCACAGGAAGATTGACAGACCGCTTTGCCTTGCACTGCAAGGGCCAGGTGATCCTCGGTGGCGCGGGAGAATATCCAGGCAATGGGTTCGCGGATTTTCCCGTCCGGCTGGATGAACTGCGGACACGGCCCCTGGAGCAAAAGAAGGTGCTCAAATGGTACAAAAAACGCAGTGGCCTCAAAGGCCGGTATCGCGTGCTAGAGTTCCTTGACGGTGCGGGTCCAGGGGTGGTTCGGGGCCGAACTATCCACCATGAGACAAATGATTTTGCAAATCTGCGAAACGCTCGGTATCAATATTCTCCCTATCTTTTCGAGGCCCTGTTGCAGTTGGTTCACTTCTACATCGTTCTAACGGATCCATCGGAGCGACGATTGATGATTCCCATGGAGATCGGGGAGGTGAGGTTTTTTCGAAAATGCCTGGCGGGGGAACCGATAACCCTGGAGGGCCGCATGCGTGCCCAGGACGAGGAAGGCTTCGCCTGGGACGCCAGAGGACTTGACGATCAAGGCCGCACCATCATGCAGGTCAGCGGCATACGGATGCGCTGGGTTTCACACTGAGCCTGCAGGGCTCGGAAAGAACGCATCGGCTCACCGCAGAGAACAAAGCGCAGCCGGAGGCCGCAGCCAAAACAATCGAAGGTAGTTTACAGTCCTTTAGCTACGGTTTTGCCAGTATATTTTTTATACTCGGAATGTCGCCGTACAAAAACCATGTCAGCTTATGGCATAAGTTCTCATGACATCGGAGAAAGGAATAGAATATTGCATAAAGTTTTGGGACACCTCGAAGTAAATTTGGCAGCGGCTGTTGCCCACTACTGGGGTACAAGAGTAACACAAAGAGAAAGACAAAAGTCACGTGGAGTTACGGATGCCGGGTTGAGAAGTGCTGTCACTGGCGGGGCTCAGATGGATGGCTTTATCGACTTGTTCAAAAAGCTCGTATTGGAAGCGGGTATTGACGAAGAGTTCATTTTCCGCAAGACCTGTCTAGAATTGCCGGGCTACTTCCGGCCGACTAAAGAGTGGGACCTCATTGTTGTCAAAAACGGTTATCTGATCGCAGCAATAGAGGCCAAGTCGCAGGTCGGGCCTTCATTTGGCAACAATTTTAACAACAGAACTGAAGAGGCCATCGGAAGTGCACTGGACTTGTGGACGGCTTTTCGGGAAGGGGCTTTCAACGCTGGAATGCAGCCATTTTTGGGTTATTTCTTTATGCTTGAAGATTGTCCAGGATCAAATAGGCCGGTAAAGGTCAAAGAGCCTCACTTTAAAGTATTTCCAGAATTCATCGGGGCTTCCTACAAGAAAAGATATGAATTGCTCTGCAGAAAACTGATTTTGGAGCGCCATTACACCTCCGCATGCTTCATTACCTCTGAAAGCGACAGTGGACTCGATGGCGAGTACGGGGAACCAGCTCAAGACCTCACTTTTGCTAATTTCGCCAAATCTATCGTGTCCCATGTTGGAGCATTTACCATATGAATCAAAGGATTGAAACACACCATCGACTGATTAATGGGGATGCAAGAGATCTATCTTTTCTTGCAGACGAATCGATTCACCTGGTCATCACGTCCCCACCCTACTGGAACCTCAAGCGCTACAACGAGAGTCCAGATCAGTTGGGGCACATCGACGATTACGAATTGTTTCTATCTGAACTCGAAAGAGTCTGGCGCCATTTATACCGACTGCTGGTACCCGGTGGGCGCATGGTTTGTGTTGTGGGGGACGTATGCGTATCTCGCCGCAAATATGGGCGTCATCTGGTATTCCCACTGCATTCGGACATTAGTGTAACGTGCAGAAAAATCGGTTTTGATAATCTCAATCCCATTATTTGGCACAAAATTTCAAATGCCACCTTTGAAGTTGCGAATGGCACCAAGTTTCTCGGCAAACCCTATGAACCAAATGCTATAATAAAAAATGATATTGAGTTTATCCTCATGCAAAGAAAACCAGGTGGATACAGAAAGCCAACTGAACGTCAACGGGAATTCAGCAGAATTAAAAAGAAAGAATTCAATAATTGGTTCAGACAGATTTGGACCATTCCGGGTGCTTCCACGAAGAACCATCCTGCTCCATTCCCTCTCGAACTTGCCAGTCGACTGGTTAAGATGTTCTCGTTTGTTGAAGATACGGTACTAGATCCTTTTTGCGGCACTGGGACAACGCTAGTTGCGTCGTTAAGGACTGGACGCAACAGCATAGGCATAGAGATAGACAGGGAATACTGCCGCTCAGCTGCACGGTTTTTGAAGGCCGAGACAGCAAATATGAACTTATTCTACAATGCTCATCTGTCCTTCGAAGTTTTGAGCCAGGATGAATCTGGTCAGCTAGAAGTATCCGAGGATCAAGCTCTATACAACGTCAAGTCCGCAAGAAAACCCATGCAGGAGTCCGCAGGTGGCTCAATGTGAAGTACATCTTTGCGCAGTTTAATGAAGTCTGCGCCCCAAGGATTTTCTATCAGAACAATTTGTCGCGTTTCGCTCGCTCCACGTAACTACTAGCAGTAGTGCCGAGAAAACAACAACTGAAGATAAAAATCTTGATAAAATTTCAAGTAATTGAAGGTTAACAAGGCAGCACAGGAAAGATGGGAGGGGACGTGACGAAGGATTGCCGAGACATAATCGTCCATGCCGTGAATTTCGATCATCGAGTGGGTCCGGCATTCTTTGCATCCTTGCCGGGTGATGGCGAAACCCTCAAAGGATGCAGGGCGAACGGGACAGGAGACAAGAATCACCTGGTCTCCATCCTGTTGGATCACGTTGCGGCGATGGAAAGCCCCCCGTGGAGACGCCGCTATACGTTCGGCAGAGATGCTTTCCCAATTCACCTGGTGCGCGGCCCTCTCGGCAGGCCCTATCTCCTGTTGGGAGAACATCGGGGCCCGGCCGTCTCCTTCAGCGAGGGTGGAGGGAAAGTCTGGGCGGCTCTTTGTGGGGACGATTCCGATATCGGCATCGATGCAGCAGCAACCGATGAATTCCAGGGAGACTACCCCTCACATCGGGTGTTTCATGACCAGGAACTGCAACATGCATTGAGGTTGACGGGGGGAGATTTGGAAAAGGCATCAGCCCTGCTATGGTCCATCAAGGAAGCGGCTGTCAAGGCCCTGGGATGCGCGTTCCACCTGGTGGCCCCGCGGCAAGTCCACGTCTATCCATCGATAGGAGGGGACGGGGGGTATACTTTTCAAGTATGCTTATCGAGGAAGGCCCTGGTGCGGTCTGCCATAGGCTCCGGCCGGTCCATATGGGTACGTTCGTTTCCCCAGGCGAAGATGTGGCTTTCCATTGCACTCTTGAATTGCCAGTCGCGATGAGGCGATGGCCGAGATTTCCATACCAGTGCTCTGAGGAGGCAGAGGGTCGGTTCATGACGAAGGAAGCTGAATACGCCATCGAAGTCGAGAAACTGACGATGCGCTACGGGAATTTGCTGGCGGTCAACGACATATCGTTCAACGTCAGGAGAGGCGAGGTTTTCGCCCTGCTGGGCCCGAACGGCGCCGGCAAGACCACTACCGTGGAGATCATCGATACCATCCGCAAACCCACGTCTGGGAAAATAACCCTTCTTGGCATGGACGTCACGAAGAAGAAGCATGACATAGTCCCCCGCATCGGTGTCCTTCCGCAGGGGTTCAGCTCGTTTGACAGGATAACGGTCAGAGAGACCTTGCAGTACTACTCACGGCTTTTTTGCTGCATCGACCCCGATATCGACGGGCTGATAGAGCTCGTGAATCTCAAGGACAAGGCCAAAGAGCAGTACAAAAACCTCTCCGGAGGCTTGAAGCAGCGCCTTGGAATCGCGATTTCGCTCGTGAACGACCCCGAGGTCGTGTTCCTCGACGAACCGACGACAGGGCTCGACCCCCGCGCCAGGCGCGAGGTATGGGACGTTCTGCTAGGCCTGAAGAAGAAGGGGAAGACGGTATTTCTCACCACGCACTACATGGAGGAAGCGGAACTTCTAGCAGACACTGTCGCCATAGTCTCGAAGGGGAAGATAATCGCGACGGGCTCTCCGCTCGAGCTCATAGAAAGCAACGCGAATTATCTGGTTCTCACGTTACAGTCCCCCGATGAAAAAGCGTTTGAAATCGTCCGCAAAATGGGCTTCGAGCCGGTCCATGACAACCACAAAAACATCAAGGTCAGGACGGAGCACACGGACGACGTGCGGAATATACTGGACGCCATCAAGGACGTCGGGGCATCGTACCTCACCCTGGACGTCCGCAAACCCAACCTTGAAGAGGTCTTCCTTAAGCTTACCGGCGATGCGCTCCGCGAAGGTCCCGCTGGGGAAAGGAGGGAGGAATGAAGCTTCGCGTCGTCGGCGCAAATCTCGCCGTCAGCATGAAGAGCTTCTACCGCGAGAAGACCGCCATGTTCTTCACGATTGCATTTCCGATACTCCTGATACTGGTGTTCGGCACCATTTTCCTGGACCAGGAGAAGGTAAGCTTCAACCTTTACGTGCAGGACCTCGACCAGACCGAAACCTCGGCGGAGATCGCCAGGATGCTCGGTCTCACCGGGAAATTCAAGATCACCCGGGTCGACCCCGCCATCGACGCTGCGCAGTATGCCAGAAACAACAAACTGAACCTTGTGCTCATCATTCCCCAAGGCTATGAAAAGGCCTACATACAATATCTGAAGTACGACAACCCCAATGCATTCGTAACACTCACGTATGTATACGACCCCAGCTCTGCTTCAGTGGACATGAAGATGGAAATTCTTAACGCGGTGTTCGCCAAGTTGAACCAGGGGTTGACCGGCAAGCCGCCGTTCATCAGGACGGCCGAGGCCTCGATCCTCACCAGGAAATACCGGTTCATCGACTTCTTCATCCCGGGCATCATCGCTATGGCGGTGATGACTGCGAGCCTGGCCGGCACGGTGAACGTGAACACCGAGCTGCAGCAGAAGGGTATCATCAGGAAGCTATACACCACGCCCATCACCCGCACCGACTGGATTCTGTCGAACATCATCTACCAGTTCATCCTCGCGGTCATATCCACGGTTGCCATGCTGCTGGTCAGCTACGCCGTGTTTAAAGTCAACCTGGAGATAAACGCCTGGATCCCTTTGTTCATTGTGCTTGACGTCTTCGCGTTCGTCGGCATCGGGATGATACTCTTCCGCTTCGTGAAGGGAGCGCAGAGCGCCGCTGCTGCTACAAACGCCATCATGTTCCCGATGATGTTCCTGTCGGGCAGCTTTTTCCCCATCGAGATGATGCCGAGCTTTTTGCAAACGTTCGCCAGGTTTCTGCCTCTATATTACGTGAACGAGGGGCTCCGGGCTTCCATGGTGGCTGGCGACAACTGGGCCGCACTGGAATACTCTGGGATAATAGGTGCTTTTGCCGCTGTTGTCTTCATTTTGGGCATAATGGTTACGAAATGGGAAGAGGACTAGTGGGCAGGTCTTTCAAAAATAAATATTGCAGAGGTTAGGATATGAAGATAAAATTTATCGCGCCCCATGAACAACGTGAAGACACTATATCCAGCCCATTTAAGTTTGAGCGGGTAAACCTTCCTCTGCTGGCAGCGCTTACCCCGCCAGGCCACACGGTGACCATTGTCGAGGAAGCTCTTGCGCCCGATGACATCAATCAAGATGTGGATTTAGTGGGCATCACCGTGTTGACTGAACTGGCGTTGAGAGCCTATCGTATCGCTGACGCGTATCGTCGAAAGGGCGTGCAAGTGGTGATGGGAGGAATACATCCCACGGTGTTGCCTGACGAAGCTTTAGAGCATTCAGACGCGGTCGTGGTGGGGGAAGCGGAGGGGATCTGGCCGCGACTTGTATCCGATGCCGCGACGGGACAGATGCAAAGAATATATCGTTCCGACAGAATGACAGATCTCAAAGGCCTGCCGAAACCACGGCGAGATCTCTTATCCAGTTCCAAATATCAGGGTGGTACCCGGATCCCCGTCGGTGTCGAGACATCCCGAGGATGTCCGTACGATTGCGAATTCTGTTGCATTGGTCAGACTTTGGGGCACCAATATAGAGTCAGGCCGGTTCAAGAGGTGATTGCCGAGATAGAGGCTATTGACTCCCCTCACCTTTTTTTCTGCGATGACGCCCTTGGACTGAACCGCAATGTTGCAAAGCAGCTTTTTACCGAGCTGATACCTCTTCGGCGGCGATGGCTGGCGCAAGGAACCGTGTCGTTAGCCGAGGACCCGGAGCTGCTCAGATTGATGCAACGTTCGGGGTGCCTGGGTCTTCTGATCGGATTCGAATCGGTACAGAAAGGAACACAGAATGAAGTGAAAAAAATAAAGAGCTTAAGGGTCGATTTTCATGAGGCAATGCGTCGATTCCACGGCGAAGGCTTCGGAATACTGGGCTCTTTTGTTTTTGGATTTGACTACGAAAACAAGGATGTGTTCGATCAGACCCTTGAGTTTATCATGAAATGTCGTATGGATGTTGTTCAACTGAGGATACTCACTCCCTATCCGGGAACACGTTTATATAAGCGTCTCTTAAACGAAGACAGGTTGCTTGTGCATGACTGGTGGCTGCGTGGATATCCTCCTGATACACTTCTTTTTCAACCAAAGGGGATGACTGCTGACGAGCTGATTAGCGGCTACGCCCGCTTTAACAGACAAGTCTATTCTGTCAGCGCAATGCTGAAGCGATTCTTTGGGATGAGCCCATGGAAACGTTCTCTGCTCGGTTGCCAGGCATACGTTGGAGTCAATCTCGCGACCCGTCAGCGCTATTTGAAGGGCCTGGAGAATCCACAGCCGTTTGCAGGGACCTTTAACTCAACGGGAAAGCAATAGATATCATATGTGAAAAAGCCGGCAAATGGAAAATACTTATACCAGCTTGAGGGATTATTAGCCATATAGTGGAATGAAAACCGTTGATTATCAAACAAGAGGGTAACTTCTCAATAAATATGGACAGATAGTCAGTTTGAAGGCTCTTGACTGCATCGTTCGTATTGAAGTCTTTTTGTCATACCCGTGCAGGCGGGTATCCAGAGTGGTTTCTCTGGATTCCCGCTAGAAGCATGCATGACGGTTGGGCAAGCTGGCATCATATGCTATAGTTATTGAGAAATTACGAATTGCTAAAGAAAACCGTTGATTATCAAACAAGAGGTTGTTCGTGGATATCTTTGAAAAGTGCGTCAAGGCTACGGAGTATGAATCCGGATTGAGGGAAAGTGGCCACTATTTCTTCTTCCGGCAACTCGAATCCCCGCAGAGTCCCGAGGTGGTGGTCAACGGAAAGCGAGTGATCATGATCGGTTCCAACGATTATCTTGGGCTCGCCAACCACCCCCGGGTGAAGGAAGCAGCGATCGATGCCGTTGAAAAATACGGCAGCGGCTGTTCGGGTTCACGATTTCTAAATGGGAACCTTGAGATCCACGAAGAACTGGAAAAGAAGTTGGCCAGGTTCTTTCGCAAGGAAGCAGCACTGGTCTTCGCAACCGGTTACCAAACCAATTTGGGAACAATCTCTGCCCTTGTGGACCGGAACGATGCCGTCATTATCGATAGGTACGACCATGCCAGCATCATTGACGGCTGTCGCCTCTCCTTTGGCAAGGTTCAAAAGTTCCACCATAACGATATGGGCGACCTCGAAAGAGCTCTTGATGGAACCAGGGGAAAAGCTCAATTGATCATCGTCGACGGCGTCTTCAGCATGGAAGGCGATATTGCTGATCTCCCAGCTATTGTGCGACTGGCGAAGGCCTACGGAGCAAGGATCATGGTAGACGACGCCCACGCGATCGGCGTTCTTGGAAATGGAGGACGGGGAACGGCCGAGCATTTTGGCCTGGAAGACGAAGTAGATCTTATCATGGGAACCTTTAGTAAGTCGCTTGCCGCAGTCGGCGGCTTTATCGCAGGTCCGGCAGAGGTGATCAGTTGGGTCAAGCACCTTGGTCGCTCGCTGATGTTCAGCGCCAGCCTGCCCCCTGCTCAGGTGGGAGCGGTGAGTACCGCTTTGGACATCATCGAAGAACATCCCGAATTAAGAACCATGCTTTGGAGAAATGCGCACAAGATGCTGAAAGGATTCAAATCGCTTGGGTATGATACAGGAACGAGCGAAACTCCGATCATTCCTATCATGATTAAAGACACCATCAAAACGTACCAGATGTGCAAGCTGCTTTTCGAAAACGGCGTCTTTGTCAATCCGGTCGCCAGCCCTGGAGTGCCTCCTGGAAGAGAACTGCTCAGGACCAGTTACATGGCCACCCATAGCGAGGACCAGTTGGATCAGGTCCTGGCCGCTTTCGATAAGGTGGGAAGAGAGCAGGGCATTATCTGACGGAGCCTGATGGGATGATATGAGAAGTAAAAAACCCCGGCCTCACCCGCCGGGGTTTTTTGCCGGATCGGAACGAACCCTACTTCGCAACACGAATTCCCGAAAGCGAACCGATGACCCGGAACACACTCAATAGCCATATGATCACGACAATCACCACGACTATATTTAGGATGCTCTTGATTTTACGATCCATCGGTATGTAATTGTAAGGGGTCGTAAGGGGCTTTTTGGACGTCGGTTCCAGCGAAAGTTCGGCTTTTCAGCTACAATCATGGCTCTTCTATGATCTCTTTTAGATCCTGGTCAAGCATATTCCATAGGTGCGGGTGGCTTTCTACCAAGCGGGCAATGTCGCCAAGGTCTTTGAGTTTCTTGCTTTGTCTTCTTTCCGTATCACGCCACGCTTTGATCTTTCCGCGCAATGTGTCTTCCAGAGACGCAACCCGCATGAGAATTCCGTGTATATCTGCTGGGACGGACCTGCTCGGGAAGTCTTTGTAGAAGTCTTCCGTGCTCAATTGAATACTGACTTTGGAGCGGCCTCGAAAATTGATGGACCATGGGAAACGTTCGAATCTGAATCCAGCTTCCGCGAGAAGCTTCGTTGCAAGGTCCACTGATTCTGCCGCAACAACAAAATCAACACCTTGAGTGACCATGGCTTCCGCCGCCCAGTGGTTAACAGCAACACCTCCGACTGCACACCATGCAAGATCTGCTCGCTCGAGACAATCGACCAAGCGCATGACATCGTCTGTGCCACCTGCGGTCTGCCAGTCAAAAAACTGCTTTGGGGTCATTTTGTGATCCTTGATTATGCTTGCTTTGTGCCAATCGGGATAGGGAGAGGCCTCGCGACCCCTCTCCTCCCACACCACCTGGCATACGGATCACGTACCAAGGCGGTTCGGTCGAGATGATCGTTTGATGTACAGCCTGGGTACGCCGAGGCGGTCAAAGTAGCGTCCGGTCAGAGCAAAAGCGAGTGCGGGGCTACGGCTCAGCCGCCACGGTCCGTGGGCCGATTTGGCCGTATTCCAGGCCAATTGTCGGCTGACTCCACGCTTGCGAAGCTCTTTATACCCTCGGCGCCCCCATTGTTTCCAATGGTAGCAGCGGAGACGACGCCGAATCCAGGAGTCCAGTTCCTTGAACCTTGAGCTAACCTCGCATAGGCCAAAGTAGCCTTTCCAGCCCAGCAGGTACTCGCGCAATTCCCGCACGACCTGCCGGATGCTCCGTCCACGGGTACGTCCCGTGATCTCCCGGATCTTTGCCTTGAACCGCTTTTCGGCTGCTTCGCTGACGCAGAGCTTGAACCCACGACGAGTGAAGCTGAAACCAAGAAACTTCCTCTCCCACGGTCTTCCGACCGCGCTCTTGGCTTCATTGACCTTGAGTTTAAGCTTGGTAGAGAGGTACCGGGATATACTTGCCAATACCCTCTGCCCCGCTCGTAGGCTGCGCACGTAAATGTTACAATCGTCGGCATATCTTGCGAATCGGTGTCCCCGCCTCTCCAACTCCCGGTCTAAACCATCCAGGAGTAGATTACTGAGTAGCGGTGAAAGTGGGCCGCCCTGCGGAGTACCTTCAACCGTCTCATGCAGTGCATCGTGATCCAGTGCTCCTGCTTTCAGGAACCTTCGGATCAGCGCGAGAAGGCGTTTGTCACTCACCCGCTTGGCTATCTCACCCATGAGCTTGTCGTGGTTCACTCGATCGAAAAATTTCTCGAGATCCATGTCCACGACATGCCTGTACCCGCTTCGCAGATGCTTCTGTGCACACCGGAGCGCCTGGCGGGCACTCCGACCTGGTCGAAAACCAAAGCTCCACTTCGAAAACGTCGGGTCCCACTGGGGTTGCAATACCTGTAGAACCGCTTGCTGGATCAGGCGATCCAAAGCAGTCGGCACACCCAGCTTTCTTGTTCCTCCTCCGGGCTTTGGGATATTCACCCGTTTGACCGGTTGAGGCTCGTATGTGCCGGCAAGCAACGTCTCCCGGACTTCGGGCCAGTGCTCCCGAAGATACGGTCCCAGTTCCTGAACGGTCATCCCGTCTACGCCGGGACTCCCGCCATTGCTCTTGACCTTTTTGTACGCCTTGACCATGTTGTCGTAGTCGACAACACGCTCCATTAGCTGCACTTCCTCCGACGGACTCCCGGCCACAATTTCAGCACGAACCTGTTCGCCCCTCTTTCCGAAGGGCAGCCACAATTGAATTGCCGGCTTACAGCTCATCCGATACTTGCTCCGTAAAGTCCCCTCATACCGTTCGGGCCTTCAGTCTCCTGGTTTCCGGCTCGGCCTATCTGTTTACTCCGCCTTTCGGCTTCCGGAGTGCCTCACTAGCTTTGCCTGCCAGCAAACCTACTATGCCCTCTGCTGACTCCTGCACGGCGGTCAGGGTGGATTGCTCCACCCTCAGTCCAGCGGGGTGACTTAGGGTTCGTCATACCCGGGTTCAGGGTTTCCCCTCACTTGATGGACTCACTAGACGCATACCCTATCAGTCCCGTAGACACCGTACAGGCCTCCCCGGGTAAGACACAGAGCTTTCCGCGCGTAAGCGCCGGATTTATAAAGCACACCCCAATCGCAGATGGAGGACTTCGCAGTCACGTGCCCGCTCGTCCCGAGTGTACCACACCTCATATCCGGTTCCTGTTCGTCGCCCCGCGCTTTTGGATTGGGCTTCCTTCAGACCCCACCTCGCGATGACGCCCTTGCCCTTCTCCTAGCCTTCGGCTCTGCGAAAACCTGGCACGAGGACTTTCACCTCGTCAGTTCTGTGCCATGCCGGGCACACACGTCCGCGTTGAGCCGCGCGCCGACGAGGCGCGTCGGCCTCGAACGCGTTGTTATGCATGCACTCCGTTGGGAGTTCACACTTTCTTCTGTTCCAGAGCAACCTTAAGAAATCCTTCGAGTCTGGCTCTATTCAACTCTTGAGTTAGAACCCAGATTTCTGCCGCCAGGGCCTCTAATTCCTCTGCCGAGGGCAGCGGACGCAATTCGCCGGCCCACCCATAACACTGGGATCACCATCGAGTTCCTTCACCCACAGCCCGTGCGTAAGGTCATTTCTTCGCTCCGTAAGGCTGCCTGTTTGTGTCAACAACGCCTGCAGCTTCAGCAGAGCTTCACTTTCCCCAAGCCTTTTCCGTGCAAGCTTTCGGACTCGGTTCCGTAATGTTCTTGATCCTTCGTACTGCGCAGCATCTATCGCTTCCTGAACGGTCAAGTTCGCAAGAGACTTTATTGTCATCTTCAGGATGTGATTGAGATGCTCGTGCCGCAGCGCTACTTGGCCAAGCGCTGCAAGGAGTCGCTGGTCGTCTGGCACATAAAAGGTCAGCATCCTGGAGGTCATGAATCGCCTTCATTACGCATAATCGCGGCGCTTGACGTAGTCAGCGCCGTGTCGGGCTCGACGTCAGGAAAAATGCCTCATGTCAAGGGTTGATCCGCACACTTGCGTTCATCCCGCATTTCTAAATGAGTCAAGAGCCGACTTGACCCGTTTCGACAATTCAGTTACCTGGATGGCTTATGAAAAGAAAAATGTCGTAGGCATATATGAAGAAAACG
This sequence comes from uncultured delta proteobacterium, assembly GCA_963781715.1. GTDB lineage: Bacteria > Desulfobacterota > Syntrophobacteria > Syntrophobacterales > Syntrophobacteraceae > Desulfoferrobacter. The sequence goes on along the minus strand of CAWAGW010000006.1, from coordinate 161,120 downwards.
TGATGATCGATCCAGACGGTTCCTTCAGCTTTACCGATAATTTTGGGAATTCGTTTGCTGGGAATTTTAGTACATCTCAGGTTTCCGGGACTTACGTTGACTACCTTGGGCATGCTGGGTCATTTTCGGCTGCTAAATCGAGCAGCGAAGGAAACTTCGTCAATGTTTCCGGGTTCTACACAGGGTCTGCTCAGGGAAATTTCACCTATGGTTCTGTGGCTGGTCAATTCTACGGCTATCTTCGAGTTCTTGTTGACGCTACGGGAAAAAGCTTTTCTCTGCTCATGGGCTCTCTTAATGTCGGCGGAGCAGTGTATGCGTGGGTAGTGACTGGAGGATTTATCAACTTGAGCCCTAATAACAAAATAGACGGATACTTGCTTGACGGAACCCATGTTACTGGAACCTTTGATCCCGTCAACCCCAAGGGCTCTGGAAATTATTATTATTCTAGCGGAACATACACGAATTCTGGAACATGGAACGTAGCGCAGCGCTATAGTTTAGGATCGTCGTTCGTAGATGTACAGAGAACTCATTGGGCTTATCAGTACATTGAGAAACTTGTTGAATCGGGAATCACCGCGGGATCTACGATGGCGACGATCATCGTCAAGCGGCCGCCACACTCAGAACAGGTTGTCATGTCGATCTCGAAAAACAATCAACAAAAAAGAATAATCCTACCGGTGATCCATCGCCGCTCACAACTCGTATCCGTCAAAGCCGCAATTAGATCCACAGCTTTGCTACCATCCCGGCTGCGGTGCGTCCATTTCGAGCGCCCGTTGGGTGGCTGTCGGAAAACACTTGTTTTCCGACAGATCAACATCAACTTGCGGCCAGACACTGTGATCGAAATGGCGGCTGGTAACACGAGTGTTGAGTCTACCCCCAATAGGGGCGGGCGAGCAGGGAGCACCCACTCGTTCCGACACCGCCTAGGGCTGTTCCAGGCGTCTGTCCGCCAGCCGCAACAACATCACGCCACCGTTACCTCTGACATCCCATCCGTCAAGGCACCCACTGTTACAGGTTGACCCTCCGCAGAAAGTCGAACATCCGAAAGTCGAACATCCGAAAGTCGAACATCCGAAAGTCGAACATGGTCCGAAGGTCTCCGATCGCCGGACTATTGAGAGGGAAGTACGGGGCGAAAGGCAGAGTAATGGGGTTGGGCAAATTGTCGCGGCTACGCTTGGAAAGCGGCTCCAGGAACCAGTTCCACTCGATAAACTTCAGAATCGAAGCATGATCCGCGTAGGTGTGGTCAACATGTCCACGCTTCGCGAAACGGGAAACCGCGATCATGATTGTACGCGGTCCGTCGCCGAAGAAATCGATTGGCTGGATAAATCCCGAATCGTAATACCCGCCTCCTTCATCGAAGGTGATCAGGATGGCCGTATCCTCCCAAAGCCGATTGTTTGTCTGGACGGCCTCCACCAGTTTCCGCACAAAGGCCTCGAACAGCGGCGGCGTCGAGGTGCCGGGATGGCTGTCAGTCAACACGTTGGGCTTGACGAAGGAAACTGCCGGAAGCGTGTTCGCGGCAATATCGTCGTATAGCTGATCGAGGTCGACCAGATTGTTCCGCAATTGGGAGGTCATGATCGATCTTGAATACTGGAAGCCGTTGCATATGGCACAGTAAAGCGTGTTTTCCGGCTCATCTTGATCAGCGACGCTTATACCTTCCCCGTAATACTTCCACGACACCCTGCGGCGCGAAAGTGCATCGCCAATCGTGGGGATCGTCTGAGGACCGATGGCATAGGTAGGCCCACCCGGAAACTCATTCTTGTCGGCGTCACTGATGACCTCCCCCTTGGTGTTGTAGTAGGGGTAGTTGTTATTAACCTGATACCACGTCCCCGGTGCACAGTTGCCGCCGTTGAAGGGCTTATAGGGCAACGAATACAGATAGTCCTTGATCGCCTTCACGCCCGGTTGCGTGGTATCCGAGCAGTTGGTGAAACCAACGCCGGTACTCCCTGAATCCACCTCGCCAAAAGCATCGTTGGTATAGAAATTGTTGGTGCCTACAACCGGATCGGGATTTTCGATTAGATCGTCAGCCGGCTTGGCGGGGTGGCCAGTTGCATCGGTGTAGAAGTAGACGTCGCCGGTATACATGAACTGCGAATTAGCGCCCGTACCGCCCATGACGGGCTGATGATAGTTGTCGCTGATGGCATATTTCTCAGCCAGCTCCCGGAAATAGGGGTAGTCGCCTTGTGCCATGTTGTAGTATCCCATGGCGACACCGCCTTGATACGTATCTTGGTCCGTCACTGGAGGCACGGTGATGTCCCAGCCTACGGAAGTGGCAACCCAGGTATGCAGGTCGCCCTTGCAGCCACTGGGATTGCAAAACGTGATGTGCTCGACCGAACAATCCGATTGCTGCCACATCTGGTAGAACCGATGCACGGGGTCGCCGGTGTGGCTGCTGAACTCAACGGGCGTAATCTGGTCCACAAACAGGGGCGTGCCGCACTCGTTCAGTTCCGATGCATCGACAATTGAATAGGGGCCATTCGGCAAATCCGACGGGTAACGGCAATCCGGGACGGGCGTGTAGCCAAATGGAGGATAATAGAACGACTGCCCGGTCCCACCGATTTTCAGCAGGGGGTATGACACAGGATCGATCCCAGGATCGCTGCAAAAGATATCGCTGGTATAAAGAAAGTCCGCCAAAATGCATGGCCCGGCCGGGAGGGCGTCCAGTGTGGTATTGGGTTGTGGCAGAACATCGAAAGGCCCGGTCTTCACTGGGCTCAGCTCGAAGGTATCGAAACTCTGAGCCTGCTGTTGCTGGGCGCGCTGAAAATTCGGTCCTGGATTTCCGTCTGCGGTTACGATGCCTCGCGAAAGCAGGTTCCAGATTTTCTGTCTCCGATTAGGTGGCGTATAGGTCGCAAAAATATGGTCGAATCCCCGGTTCTCTCCGGACACGACAATGAGGTGGCGAATCGGAGAGCGAGTAAGGGAATCCTTATGGCTATTAGTCGGCACAAATGCCCATGTTGTCTGAGGCCAGACCAGCGCCACGATGAGGAGGGCTATGGATAGTTTCATGTTTACTTTCCTTTCCTGTTAACAGTCCAGATGTGGGATGAAAGCACCATGATGGAATGAGGCGTTTCAATACCACTTTTTCCCCATTGCGGCAAAACCTACTACAAGACAATCCATTTGGCAACACTTTGTAGCGCATATTCCACCCGATCGTGAACTGTCATTCCACGGGAAGGTGGGTGAGGGTGCAGTTAAAAGTGTTGGTAAAACGAAGCAGCCAGTTTTTAAAGTAACTCTTGGCGATTCAAAAGAAGCGGGACGGTGCGTCGTAGACTATGCTTTCGCAGCCAGGAACATCTATTGCGCGTATGGCAATCACAAAGCGCTTTAAGATCAACCAACACTTTTAACTGCACCCGGCGGGTGATAAGAATTTGCTTTCTGACGGTTTTTGTGTAACAGGTATGGTGAGGTGGGTCAAGCACATTTTTGTCTCGATTTTCTGACAAGGTTGTGGCAAGAATGGGGCAAGTCGTTCGCGAGGGTGGCTTCTTTGTGTGGAGGGCACGCGGGCAAACTGCTCCTGTGACGGCATGTGGGAAGTTTCCGTAGTGCCGAAGCCTAGTGGTAAACAATGATGGGTTCTTCATGCCCGGGCCAGCCTCTGCACCACGTATGCTGAACGAATCAGGAAGACAGGCGTAGACGCCGAGGTAATCATTTACCCGAACGCTTACTGGGGATGGGATATCAAGGAGGGCAAACGCACCATAGAATCAGTGAACACGGCAAACTGCTATGTCGAGTTCCTTGATGACGGTAATGCTGCAGACCCAAGCGAAAGTAGACCAATCAGCGATAAGGAGGGAGTTGGGAAAGCTCCTCAAAAAATGCTTAAAAAAGGCTATACAGCCGCCTATAATCCAGAGGCTACCAAGAAATCGATTGAAGACACTAAGAAATTCTTGTCTAGCGCATTGGCAAGCAACTAAAAACCTTTCAACAAAAGGTCCATTGATGTCTTAATCATTGCTTGCTCATCTGTTTTTCCGAATAGGCCAAAATCGCCTTAACGAGCGAGGCACTGTGACCGATCTGGGTGTATGCCTCTTCCTTTGTAATGAGCCGATTCTCATCTTCCAATTTATACCCGAGTTCCATTGAAAGATTGGCTATCCTTGCCACCTGTTCGGCAAGGTCCTGCTCAGAATTGATGGTTATCGGATACACTCTGATTTTGTCTATGTTGCCCAACACCTCATCGTTTATGATGCCGTCAATCTCAGCATGGTGCTTCTTGTTGAAATCATCGTAGGCGGTGTTGTGAAGTGGCATGGATAAATCACCAACATAGTGGGCGCAAAATGCTATGTGATACTCGCCGTATTTTCCCTCTTTCTTCTTTTCGATGTAGTTTCTCAGGGAGGATATGATTGCGCCATAGATATGTCCGGACTCCTCTACTGTATCGTAAGCGTCGATTTGATCAAAAACCATCTCTGGTATGACAGTTGTCCCTCTTGCATTGTTGCAGTATGATTTAGGGACGCCCTTAACTTATTAACTTAAGCCAGCTCCAGTCCATCCTTTTTTGCGATCTCGGCTCCTCGGGCGACCGACTTGCTCACAGCTACGGTTGAAATATTCAATCGGCGCGCCATGGCTGCCATGCTTACGCCCAGTTCGCGTACAGCCCAGAAACACAATAAGCTTCGAGCCCGCACAAGCTCCTTTACTTTACCTTCACGCCAGATGTCTCCCTCCCGAATATTCAACAGAGTCGACACTCTTCTCGCAACAAAATCTATATCAATCCCGCTGGCTTTCAACGCATAACGTCGCTCGAAGGATTCCTCGGACTTGGCCAAGATTTCAGAGACAAAATCACCGTCTCCTAAGATGCGCTCGTCACTTTTCATATGAATTTTGGATCGTTTCAGTTCCTTGACCGCTGACCAACCCCCTGCACTCCGGATCAGACCGCCGCCTGTCAGATCGTCCCTGCGGCCTTCAGCTATTCCTCCGGCAACAAATTCCCGGTATTTCCGCCTCGCGAAGTTGACCCGTTTTCCGAAATGCAGCAGGATCTTTTCGCTGTTCTGCCAGGGTTGTTCGTATTTACCGATGATGACTCCATGACCGGAAAAGCGGTATTGATCCAGTTGATCCAAATCCGCCACCAGCTTGGCCCGCAAAGGATTCAAGTGAATATATCTAACCAGCTCCAAAAGGTAGCAGTCTTCCTGACATAGAATCGATTTGTAACGGTTCTGGAACAGGTGACCGTGTCTCTGATGTCGTCGGTTATACCGGATGGCGTGGCCGGTCAGTAGCCGCCGCATCACCGTAGCAATTGGAACCAAGCCGGTTCTCAACAAGAGATGAAAATGATTGGACATCAACGACCAGGCAAAACACCCCGTTTCCGTTTGTTCTAGGATCAAACCCAGGTTTTTTAGAAAATCATAGCGGTCTTGGTCATCCTCGAATATTTTACGCCGCTCAATGCCTCGCGCAATGATGTGGTGCAGTGCTCCCGTCGTGTCGATGCGTGATTGTCTGGGCATGCGAAAAACAATACTCAGGGGAAACCATTGTGTCAAGTTAATAAGTTAAGGGCGTCCCATATTTCCCCCAGGCGCGGGCCAAGAGACTTGCCGCGTCAGCGCCGGGGCGCTTTAACCCATCGCCTGAATTTTATTGTTGGGCGATTGTCTTGGTGAGTTAAAGTCATCTTTTTCTCCCCAAAAGGGTCAATTAAGCCACAAAATCGGCTTATCCTGAAACTTTTTATCTGATTATTTATTCTGCATATTAGCTTGGTCCGACCCCGAACTCGAACTCAGAACCGAACTCACGAACTCGACCTCTATATGCAGTGGAGAATTTACTCGTCCCTGGTGTGCGTTTTTCGTATTCTTCATTCTACCGCTGTCTTTTTGTTGTCCTTTTGTTCCTGTTCCTGTTTTTCCGAGGCCGAATCGTAAACGAGCCCGTCTTTTTGCCTTGGTTTGATTGCGACAGTTTTTTCCTTCGTGTGATTTGATAAGTCTTGATCTCTTCCGCCAATGGATGGAGAGGATCGACTATTAAGTGCGTGAGTGATATGATGAAGACACTTGCACTCTTTCCCGACGATTCGATTTGACAACTAATTCCTGCTTCATCGCCCATATAAACTACATCGCTAATTTGCAAGCTTTGTCCCATATTTCTCAAACCCTGCTTACTCAGAGATATTTTTGTGTCAGGAGTTGGAGATGCCGGTATGGGAAGAGCCGCTTTCATTTTGTTGATCAGTTCCGTGACCTGCAGATAGTTATCGATTTTCAGCCCCGTATTGTTCAGCGGCATTTGAACGATTTCGTTTATATCGATTCGTTGAAACTCATCCGGGTCGATTTCAATTAACCAGGATACAAGTCGCCTCTGTTCATTATCGCGTGCAAAAGCGATAATATGTGTTCCCGCAAGGACATGACGATACTGCTCCTCCAAAACTGCCTGGCTCCTTGAAGACATTTCCGCTTTAAACTCGTGGTACGGATAAGCATATATCCGTTGCTCCTGAACATCGAATAGAAGAATAGGTTTTTCGTCTTGCAACGTTTTATGCAGTTTAAGAAAATTTATTCGATGTTCTCCGAAAACATAATCCAGGGGATTGCTCATTCAATTCTCCTGATCGCAGCCAAAGTACCTCAGTCCAAGGACTGATGCACTACCCCAATAAAAAGGTCATCATCTCCGCCCGTTACAGCCGCCCAATCGTGAACATCTGCGGCTTGCCCGCAGCATGTTTTTGTTGGGTCAAAAAGCAAAGCTGAAAAGCCAAAGCGGGAAATTAATAAGTTAAGGGCGTCCCCAAGTTTCCACACAGTCCAGCGGGGTGACTTAGGGTTCGTCATACCCGGGTTCAGGGTTTCCCCTCACTTGATGGACTCACTAGACACATACCCTATCAGTCCCGTAGACACCGTACAGGCCTCCCCGGGTAAGACACAGAGCTTTCCGCGCGTAAGCGCCGGATTTATAAAGCACACCCCAATCGCAGATGGAGGACTTCGCAGTCACGTGCCCGCTCGTCCCGAGTGTACCACACCTCATATCCGGTTCCTGTTCGTCGCCCCGCGCTTTTGGATTGGGCTTCCTTCAGACCCCACCTCGCGATGACGCCCTTGCCCTTCTCCTAGCCTTCGGCTCTGCGAAAACCTGGCACGAGGACTTTCACCTCGTCAGTTCTGTGCCATGCCGGGCACACACGCTGAGGTTGAGCGGCGCCAAACCACGCGGCCAAGGAACGTGAAAGGACGCCCACAGATTTGCACCGCGTGGTTTGGTGTCCGCCTCGAACCGCTTGTTATGAGCCACACTATGTTGTACAATAAGTGGTACAAATCACTCTTTCAGGAGGACCAGCGATGAACGCCGTAACCTACTCACAAGCTCGAGGCAACCTTGCCAAAACCATGGACAAGGTCTGTGACGACCACTCTCCGATCATCATTACACGAAAAAGCCAGCGTTCGGTCGTGATGATCTCCCTTGAGGATTACCAAGCCCTCGAAGAGACGGCTTACCTTCTAAGAAGCCCGAAAAACGCCCGAAGGCTCCTTGAGTCCATTGCTGAACTCGAATCCACAGGTGGCGCCGAACGGGAGTTGATCGAGTGAAGATCATTTTCTCCGAACATGCCTGGGATGATTACCTCAATTGGCAACGGACCGACCGAAAGATCCTTGAGCGCATCAACAAACTGATCAAGGAAATGCAACGATCCCCCTATGAGGGTACTGGTAAGCCCGAGCCCCTGAGGCATGGTCTATCCGGATATTGGTCCCGTCGCATAACCGATGAACACCGTATTGTGTACAAAGTTGAAAGGGACGCCCTCCATCTTGCTCAGCTTAGATATCACTACTGACGGTGCCTTCCTGCTCAACGGTGCGATAACCGGCCGGCAGAGGGACTACCCACCTTTTAAGAACGCGGTTATTTCCGGTCCGGTTTATTGGCGCCTTGTTATGCTGTTTCTGTAGAAACCGTATCCAGAATTAATTGGATCTTGGTAACCACCGCGCAGAGTTTTCTTTCATTGTTGCGGATCGTGGTTTACACCCCCAATTAGGAGCGTCAACGAAGCGGAGACGAGTCCTCCGGCAAGGCAATAGTCGAAGTTGCTTCCGCGATCTGTTCTGGGCCTCCCTGAGGCGGCCAGAGCCCAGCAGCATAAAACTTCGCGCGGAGCGCCGCGCGTTGTTCCAGACTCTCGAAGCCCCAAATATGGGTAATCCGTGGCGGCCCGTCCAGCGCGTACATGTTAATAACGAGATGACTGGTGTACTCACGGGCTGGCTTGATTGCCTTTTTCCAACCGGCAAGGGTTGGCGGCAAGCCGCCCGGTTTCAGATGGTAGGTGCGGAACTCATAGATGCCGCCCATGGGCCTGGGTTGAACGGGAGGCAGGAAGGGGAAGGGAGCATAACTTTCCATGCTCAACGCGGTTACAACGCCACCCGCGTGGAATGGATCGACGCTCAAGAGCGCACGGAGACGCTCGGCTGCCAACTCTTCTGCGGTCTCAAAGCCGCGCAACAGCAACAGCCGCCCGAGTTGACCGATCTCGGTTCGCCAGCTACCGAGAAGCTCGCCTGCCGCATCGTCCTCGCCTATGAAAGCACGCGCGCCGACCCACGCCTTAGACAAGGATAAGAGCGGGCAAGAGAGGGTCGTGAGTTCGTAGATAGTGTGCATAATATCTCCATTATATTTCATCGAACCGAAAATCAGAACGCTATTCGACTACATCGACTATCAGGCCTATGTGGGAGGATCGGGTAGGTCAGAGGTCTCTCGACCTCTTTCCCCCCTAAGAACCGTGCATGACAGTTTCCCGTCACACGGCTCAAGCATCTCAAAAGGCAACCCTTATGGGGCGGCCCGGCCTATGTTACCTCTCAAGTTTGAGCCATGGCCCGAAATTCCCGGGCGGACATGGCTGGAAGCAGCTTGCTGTCCTTCTTATTCCGACGACGCCAGAAGTACCCGGCATATTCAGGCAAGTAAGGATTGGCATCTGCTTTGATCTTCACATATCTTCGAATTCCGAGAGAGCTTAGTCGCAGAACCTGGTAGAGTTTCTTACCAGACCTAGCGGTTTTAGCCCATACGGCGAATACATTCCTTCCGGCGGCTGACCAATAACGATTGATCCGCCATTTCACGGATTTGTTGGAGTGCCGTCGGCGTACCATCCGCCGGAGTTCTTCGAAGACATAGGTGTCGATACGTTTAAAGGCTTCCGAGGCCACCACATGGCGGTGGTAGTTGGCCCAACCACGAAGAATTGCGTTAAGCTCCTTGATTAAGGCCGGCATCGGCGCGTCGACGTGTTGCCGAATTACGGTTCCCACCTTTTCCATGAGGGCGTGGACTCCCTCAGGTGCAGGCTTGATGTGCAGCACCCTGCCATGCTTGCGAAAGGTTTGCCCGAGGAACGTAAATCCGTCTTTGATGCGCGTGATCAGGGTCTTCTCAGGTGAGAGCTCAAGACCACGCTCGCGAAGGAAGCCTTCAACCACCGGCTGGATGGCTTCTCCCAGGATGGTTCTTGATTTTCCTGTGATGATGAAGTCATCGGCGTAACGGATGAAGTTGATACGGCACCTTCGGGGGACTGCACAGCGGACGGTTTCCTCTATCCCGTCAAGCACCATATTCGAAATGGTGGGACTGATAATCCCGCCTTGTGGAACTCCCTTGCGCGTGGGATAGCGGATACCGTTTTCCACATATCCCGCCCTTAACCATTTATGAAGCACGACTTTGTCCATCGGAATGTTTTTCATCATCCAGTCAAACGAGATGCTGTCGAAACAACCCTTGATGTCCCCTTCGAGTACCCATGGCGCCGAATTGGGCTTTGACAGAGCGTTGAAAGCGCAGGCCACAGCGTCCGCACATGATCTGCCTTCCCGAAAACCATAAGAATTCTTATCGGCTCTCGTTTCGGCTACGGGCGAAAGCCCCAGCTTGTAGAGCGCTTGTTGTGCCCTGTCGTGCATGGTGGGTATCGATAGGGGCCTTAACTTGCCGTTCTTCTTTTCAATGTAGATCCTCCTCAAGGGCTGAGGATGATAACCACGTCTGCGCAGGCTGCATGCAGCCCGCCATTTGGCTCGGACGCCTCGCCACAGAACGCCGTCAACGCCAGGGGCCTTTTTCCCCTTATTGGAGGTCACTCGCTTCACAGCCAGTAGCTTGGCGTAGAACGAATGGGTAACCAGATGTTGCAATGATCGAACCCTGTTCCATCTGTTTTCCTTCACAGCCTTTGCGATACGCACTTGCAGCCTTCTGACTTCCCGTTGGGCTTTCTTCCAGTCAATGGAATTCCACCATCCCGCGGAGTCTCCGAGTGCACCAGCCTTTTGAGCCGTCATCTGCTTTCTCTTCTTCAAAGGTTCTCCAAGCTCTCTCGCAATGAGACACCAGTTGGACGTCTGCACGCTCTTTCGCCGGTGCTGAAAGCTCTCCGGTTTTGGCGTTGAGCCATGTTTCATGCTCTATCTTTCGGCTTTCCCGAAAGCATTGGCTTCTTCCAACCTCTCTTTCCCGTCTCTCCATCGGCGTGCCTTGCGGTTCGCTTGCCTGGAATTGCTCCGGGCGAAGGACGGGGTTACCACGTTCCACACAGTTGATCCCATGGATGACTTAGGTGCGTCCTCTACGCCGAGGGTGCTGCGGTTCCGTACAGGCAGTTAGGAGACCTGCAACCCGACCCCTTGCCGCAAACACTGGGAAGCGGCCTAAGACCTATTAATCCTCGTAGGCCCGTTGCCCTGTGACGACGCTTACAGACATTCATCTACTTTCACCCTATCATCCGTCCCTAGCCCTTAACCGGGGAGGATTCCCGGAGGGGTTCTCGCGTCACCATCCGAACCCGATTCGGTACATTGTCCGCAGGGCTTCGCACCCCGTCATCAGCGCGACGGTAGCACGCCTGCGTAGGGACCGGCAGGAACATGCCGGGTACTCCAGGTAAGTACCTGAGTACACTCAAACTATGCGACTTCGTGTCGCACCATAACGACAGGCCTGAGCCGCGCGGCCGGAGACCTGCTAAATAAACCTCCCACGTGGTTCCGCGTCGGCTCCAGGCCTTGGTTGGGTAAAGTTCTTGTTTCTCATACTTAAATTACGCAAGAGCCGTTGTCAGATCTTGATCTTCTGAAAGAACGCTCGGATCAACGGTAGAATAAAATCGGTATATTCAGTGGATAGTACGACATACCCGGAGATCTGTCCGTTCTCTTCTTCTCGGTTCCGGAGTTCGAGCAACCCTTGCTTTATATGCATCTTCAATATTTCATTCTTGGTACAGATCCAACCGTTCTTGTGGACGATCCCGTTTCTAAGCGCCCTCAGCGCAACTATTTCGGGCCATTCGCGATTGTTTCCAAGGTCGAGATCAACGCCAAGGACTTTTTCCATGTAGAGCCTCGTTTGGTCCAGATAGCCTTTCCCTTTGAGGTCAGTGTACCGTAAGGCAATGGTTTCGCCTTCCTTGTTCTGCTTATCTCGACGCAGAGCATCACACAATGATGCCATTCCGGTCTCCACGCGGGAATAGAGCATTACGACAAACGAATCAAGAGCAAGCTTTTCAAAGACGGCATCAATCTTCTGGTAGTCCTCAGCGAAATAACTCCAATATTCTTCGAGTTGCCCTCCTTCTAATCCGCTTGCACCCTCCTCAAGACGCTTGGAGGTTAGTTCCTGCTCTCTCCTAATGGCAGACTTCATGAAGTCACTGAAGTCGTCCATTTCATCGAGACCGCCCATGATTAGCCTTTGCGCTAAGGGGACTATCTTGATCGCTCTCTTTAGTCTTTCTCTCCTGATCCTCTCTTCTGTTTCGCCCATTGTACTCTCTGTCGTCTGTCGCCCAACGGATAAGCGGCAAGCAACCACGGCCGGGGAGCTTTCGAAGGGAACCGTTGAACCGGCCCCGTGATTGCTTGTCGGGTCCATTCGTTTGTTGGAGCCTCCTCTGTCATCTCAGGTTCTCTTCGATTATGTCCCATCGGTCCCGATATGGTTCCAACTCCTTCTCGGAGATTGCGCTGTGCAGCGAGTCCCACCGTTGGGGACGAATCCCGTCGTGCCTTGCGAGGAATGACTTGTGGTGATCAACCAACCGTACGCTACGGGTGGACTCAAGTTCAAGGGGAGTGGGGAATGGGGACGTCCTTAACTTGTTAACTTAATTAACTAACATACTATTTTCACAGCCTAAAAAATCTTCGCCAAGGCGTTAAAGTTAAAAAATTAAGGGCGTCCCCATGGCCACAAAGCTGAAAAGCCAAAGCGGGAAATTAATAAGTTAAGGGCGTCCCCAAGTTTCCATTATTGTTAGTTGCGCCCTTGTTGAACTTTGTTTGGTATTTGAAAATGAATAGTTTGCAAATCTTTAAATTCGCTATAGTCATCGCTGCAAAGATCTTTTCGTATTTGAGCAAAGAGCCTATTGAAATCCGCTTCACCGGGGGCGGCAGCTCTACCAGATGCAATGTTATTTACAAGCTCCACGACTTCCTGAGATGCATATAGTGGAAGCCTGTTTATTCAATACAAAAATTTTGGTTTTCTTCGTAATCTTCACCCGAAGATGGACTATTCGCTGCCATTTTCTTGCTAAGAACCTCAAGAAAGCGATTATAAAACTCTCTTTTTAAGTTTCTTGCTTCGATTTGTCTTTGCTGCCTCCCTTCATGGGGACGGGGGAATGGGGACGGGGGGAATGGGGACGTCCTTAACTTGTTAACTTAATTAACTAACATACTATTTTCACAGCCTAAAAAATCTTCGCCAAGGCGTTAAAGTTAAAAAATTAAGGGCGTCCCCATGGCCCACCTAAATACGGCCACATTATCGGTCCGACAAGAATTACAAACATCATTCCAACCGTGTAGAATAGTGGGTGTTGGTCCACAAAACCCTCTCTGTGAAACAAGAGAAGAAGTGGCAGAAAAAGCCCGAAGTTTACAGTGCTATAGAACAGTCCTTCTATTAGCGAATTTTTCCACTCGATGTCCCTTGCTGGCATCAATATTCGGTAGACGTGCATCGACACCAAGCCGGGGAACACAAGGACGACGAAGAGAATCATCACATCCAAATCTGGTGCAACTTTCATGACTACGTGTTCCTACCTCCTCTTATTTGGGTTTTGTGCAAAATGAAGAAATCTTCGACCTGGGTAAAGCGGCTAACTGCGAACTGAGAGCGGAAGTTAGGCACCCTGCACTTTTACCCACCCGTAGTTGATATCATGGGCAGGCGCAAACGGGGGATCGCCCTGCCCGAACACTACATAGCATTCAGGTGATACGGAGAAGAAGATCGGGACAGATTGACCGTCGTCACCCTTCATGTGCCACAGGCATACGCTCTTCATGCTGGCCAATTCAAAGGTCCCGTCATACTGCCACAGTCCCCACCGCACAGAATATTCGTGCGGGATCAGCCGATTCTCTGGACGCGGAACCGCTTGGATCCAGACCTTGCCTGAGTACGCAGCGGGATGGCAGTAATTCCACGCAGACTCATAGGCGAGCCCCAGTCGATTCTGAAGTGCCGCGACGAGAACCGGAATTCCAGACTCCCACCTTTGGAAGTGTTTGTTCCGGAGGAGCGGGTACTGTTCGAAGACAACAGTATCTCGTGCCAGAAGAAGTGGAAGAACCAGTACTTGGCCGGTTGATGCTTCAAGATTGAGCGCACTGCCGAGTTCTGTCTGAGGCCAGCGCCGCTTAAGGAAGGTCTCGCTGAGGAACACGACGACGACATGAGATTGAGCCAAACCTCCATTGATCTTTTCGATGATGTGATCACCCCAGCCGATCTCAGCCTCGTCGAGCCAGTATGTGATCCCATTCTCCAGCAGAGCCGCTGCGAAAGGGCGGACGTAAGTATCCTTATCTGCACCCGCATGACAAAGGAATACGTCACGTTCTGACATAAGCCTGGACCTCCTGCTCAGAAGTGCACCCTAACGATCGAACCGGCCGCCCGGCTGCTTTTGGGCCGGTCAGCACCAGTGAATGGTTAGCCCATACGCTGGTACCTTTCAAAATGCTTGATTAAATCCAATGCCGTAGTTGCATAATTCATCGCCTGATCTTGCGAAATCGATAACATTGCATCTTGTTCATGTGCTACTTTGTTTCTCAAATTCCGCATTTCATGAAGGAGCCTTTCATGGCTTTTAGATAAACGACCGTTCCTCGCCAACATTTCAATATTGTGCATCGGAGATCTATATGATGGCGAATCTGGCGAAATTGCCAAACGTGAAACTGCCGATGCAATTGCAGTTTCTAATCCGGACCAAGCAAGAAGAATTGCTGCGGAAGGAGCGCGCTCAACCGCATCCAAAATTTGGTCTTCAAGGGATGTAAAAACCGGACTTTCCAATATCGGCTTTTCTTGTGCCAATTCGAGATGAAGTTTCTCAGCTTGCTGCTTCACCTTTTCAAAATCAAGTTCCAAGTTTTTGTACTTCAGATGTGCTATTCGCCGAACAACTTTTGCAAGTTCGGTTCTAAACATGATCAAAAAGGTGAGCGCAATTGCAGGCCATGCAAGGTTGGAAATAATGCCAATTATAAACTGTTTCCAATCCATTCTCTTCACTGATCCCCAAGTCAGGCTAACCGCAGGCATAAGCAGACCGCGCCAATGAAGGTGCAAATAAATTCGCCAGCGTTCTCGCGGTCTGCTTAATGCCTTTGTTGGGTTTTGCCTTTTGTATTATTTATTCTTTGAAAACAGGCATCCACATGCAAATGCAATTATCACCACAAGGTAGCGGCATTTCACGAATTGCCTCAGCAATTGAAAAAACTCTGTCCGCATATTTCTCGCATTGCGGGCCAGTCCGGGGATCTTCTCCTTTTGTTTCTATCGCCCTTTTTACTGTTGGAATGGAAAATCCTGTTTTCTTTGCTATTGCTTTAAGCTCTAGGCCGCTTTCTTTTAATTCGATAATTGTTGAAGCATGTTTCCACGGGGCTGGCTTTGATATTATTACGCCAGAAATAATACCTTTTTTCTCTGATTCTTTATGTCTTTCAAGGGAATCAAGCCAATTTTTTATAAATATTTCATCCATGATTACAATAGTCTCCTTCTGCCGGTTATTGAGTGTCCAGGAGGTGGGTCAAGGCTTCCGTAGGCTGGTTTAATGGGTTCCTGTGGTACGTTAAGCTTTTTTTCAAGATTGTGGCAATGAACTAATACCAGGATGAGGATAATAAATGTGCCGAGTAATAATAGGGTTAATTCAACTCCTATCCGGATTTCTAGTGCTGTCCGTAATTCCAATTTGGTATCTGTCAGTTTTTGAATTGTCTCTGGAAGCCAGAATAGCATGATACTTAACGTACATGTCATGGCCCCTATCAATTTTGACCATCTGGTTGGTAGGAATAATTGGACGATGTCTTTCATATTCATTTGAGGAACCCAACGATTAACTAAGCGGCGCGGCCCATGTGCTTCCAAAGAAACTCGCCAGTGTTTACCGCGTCCGCTTGAGTGACTGGTTGGGTTCATTTAGTTAGATCGGGTTCCATCAGACCGCCCTATTGCTCCAACTTTCTGGAGAAAGACCTCACCATATTTGTCCCATTCCAAAGACAAAACCCGCAATTCTTCAGATGTAAAAGCGGCAGTGGGCCTATTGGACAATTTGTATATTTCTTGACGATAAATCAATCCATAGAAATGCTGTATAGACATTACCTCCTTCGATTTCTCCCGAATAAAAAGTTCAAATTGTGGATTAAAGATCCCATCATAAATTGTCAGAGAATTGGCGATCTTATTAACCTTCTCTGCAACTACATCACAGGGATAAAGTTGGTCCTCAAATAGTTGCCAAATGCTTTGAGACGCATCACTTGAATGTTCAAAAGTAAAGATCTCTGTTGCTTTAAACTTCTCAAGGTCTTCAAATTCATACATTTCCAGAGCCCATGCTTTTTGCTTTTCTGGCCGGCGAAAAGGTTGCTTGCCAATAACAACAACGCGCGTACGAACCTCAGGATGTGTGTGAGAAATGCGATAAATTACTCCTCGGCCTTTGCCATTGAAAGGTACATAATCTCCGTCAGGGCTGAGCGCACATGAAGCAAAAAAACACGCTATATCTATATCCTGTGTAAAGTCCAAGTAATTAGTATCCAAGCCATAATGCTGAGCTAAGCCTATAAAATCTATATCGAGTCCGAATTCAATACAACGCTGAACGCCAGGATGTGTAAGACAGAGCAAGCGAAACTCTGACAATTTTAGAAGTGACACTAACTCATCAAACGAGGACTTCTTATTTCTAAACATGCTTGGTAGGCAAGGACTGTGTCGTTCGATTTGGCCTCTGTAAAGGTAAGCCCCTAAATCAAGAGGGATAATTCTACCAGCTTTCCCTTGCGCTCTTGATGAATTGACCCATATATACCACCCCGGATACAATTGGCTCCATAGAGCGGATAAATAGCTTCGGCGATCCGTCTTATGCAAAAAATCCCGCAACTCCAAGATGTCCCTAAAATGATGCATAAGCATATCCCGTTAGATACTTTTTTCAGTCTGATTTCGATTATAGCGTTTGCAACAGAAACCCAATCGGGATAGGGAGAGGCCTCGCGACCCCTCTCCTCCCACACCACCTGGCATACGGATCACGTACCAAGGCGGTTCGGTCGAGATGATCGTTTGATGTACAGCCTGGGTACGCCGAGGCGGTCAAAGTAGCGTCCGGTCAGAGCAAAAGCGAGTGCGGGGCTACGGCTCAGCCGCCACGGTCCGTGGGCCGATTTGGCCGTATTCCAGGCCAATTGTCGGCTGACTCCACGCTTGCGAAGCTCTTTATACCCTCGGCGCCCCCATTGTTTCCAATGGTAGCAGCGGAGACGACGCCGAATCCAGGAGTCCAGTTCCTTGAACCTTGAGCTAACCTCGCATAGGCCAAAGTAGCCTTTCCAGCCCAGCAGGTACTCGCGCAATTCCCGCACGACCTGCCGGATGCTCCGTCCACGGGTACGTCCCGTGATCTCCCGGATCTTTGCCTTGAACCGCTTTTCGGCTGCTTCGCTGACGCAGAGCTTGAACCCACGACGAGTGAAGCTGAAACCAAGAAACTTCCTCTCCCACGGTCTTCCGACCGCGCTCTTGGCTTCATTGACCTTGAGTTTAAGCTTGGTAGAGAGGTACCGGGATATACTTGCCAATACCCTCTGCCCCGCTCGTAGGCTGCGCACGTAAATGTTACAATCGTCGGCATATCTTGCGAATCGGTGTCCCCGCCTCTCCAACTCCCGGTCTAAACCATCCAGGAGTAGATTACTGAGTAGCGGTGAAAGTGGGCCGCCCTGCGGAGTACCTTCAACCGTCTCATGCAGTGCATCGTGATCCAGTGCTCCTGCTTTCAGGAACCTTCGGATCAGCGCGAGAAGGCGTTTGTCACTCACCCGCTTGGCTATCTCACCCATGAGCTTGTCGTGGTTCACTCGATCGAAAAATTTCTCGAGATCCATGTCCACGACATGCCTGTACCCGCTTCGCAGATGCTTCTGTGCACACCGGAGCGCCTGGCGGGCACTCCGACCTGGTCGAAAACCAAAGCTCCACTTCGAAAACGTCGGGTCCCACTGGGGTTGCAATACCTGTAGAACCGCTTGCTGGATCAGGCGATCCAAAGCAGTCGGCACACCCAGCTTTCTTGTTCCTCCTCCGGGCTTTGGGATATTCACCCGTTTGACCGGTTGAGGCTCGTATGTGCCGGCAAGCAACGTCTCCCGGACTTCGGGCCAGTGCTCCCGAAGATACGGTCCCAGTTCCTGAACGGTCATCCCGTCTACGCCGGGACTCCCGCCATTGCTCTTGACCTTTTTGTACGCCTTGACCATGTTGTCGTAGTCGACAACACGCT
The DNA here is from genome assembly GCA_963781715.1 of uncultured delta proteobacterium. Taxonomy (GTDB): domain Bacteria; phylum Desulfobacterota; class Syntrophobacteria; order Syntrophobacterales; family Syntrophobacteraceae; genus Desulfoferrobacter. The sequence goes on along the minus strand of CAWAGW010000006.1, from coordinate 143,098 downwards.
CCATTAGCTGCACTTCCTCCGACGGACTCCCGGCCACAATTTCAGCACGAACCTGTTCGCCCCTCTTTCCGAAGGGCAGCCACAATTGAATTGCCGGCTTACAGCTCATCCGATACTTGCTCCGTAAAGTCCCCTCATACCGTTCGGGCCTTCAGTCTCCTGGTTTCCGGCTCGGCCTATCTGTTTACTCCGCCTTTCGGCTTCCGGAGTGCCTCACTAGCTTTGCCTGCCAGCAAACCTACTATGCCCTCTGCTGACTCCTGCACGGCGGTCAGGGTGGATTGCTCCACCCTCAGTCCAGCGGGGTGACTTAGGGTTCGTCATACCCGGGTTCAGGGTTTCCCCTCACTTGATGGACTCACTAGACGCATACCCTATCAGTCCCGTAGACACCGTACAGGCCTCCCCGGGTAAGACACAGAGCTTTCCGCGCGTAAGCGCCGGATTTATAAAGCACACCCCAATCGCAGATGGAGGACTTCGCAGTCACGTGCCCGCTCGTCCCGAGTGTACCACACCTCATATCCGGTTCCTGTTCGTCGCCCCGCGCTTTTGGATTGGGCTTCCTTCAGACCCCACCTCGCGATGACGCCCTTGCCCTTCTCCTAGCCTTCGGCTCTGCGAAAACCTGGCACGAGGACTTTCACCTCGTCAGTTCTGTGCCATGCCGGGCACACACGACAAAGCTCACCGGCGGCAATGGAGCGCAGCGGAATTGCCGTCCGGTGCAGCGCCTTGATACTATGTAAGGCCTCCTCGAATCGATGGTATGTTTGTAGTGCCAACCACAAACCCCAACGAAGGAGGAAGCCAAATGAGATTCTACACCAAACAGCACAAGTATTACTGCGGAATCGACCTGCACACCAAGAAGATGTATGTGTGCATACTCAACGGCATCGGAGAAATTGTGGCGCACCGAAACCTGAATGCCGATTCCCGAGCTTTCCTGGAATTCATCGCTCCCTTCAGGGAGGACATCGTGGTTGCCGCAGAATGCATGTTCACCTGGTACTGGGTGGCCGACCTTTGTGCCAGGGAAGGGATTCCCTTCGTGCTGGGACACGCACTCTACATGAAAGCAATTCATGGCGGCAAAAGTAAGAACGACAAGATCGACTCCCATAAAATTGCCGTGCTCCTACGGGGCGGCACGCTTGCTCAAGCCTATGTCTATCCCGCCAAGATGAGGGCCACAAGAGATCTTTTGAGGCGCCGCAATCATCTGGTGAGGAAAAGAGCAGAGCTGTTCAGCCACATCCAGAACACTCGAAGTCAGTACAATCTTCCCGACCCGCTTGGACGCATTGCCAAGCCCCAAAACCGGGAGGGACTCGTGGACCGATTCGACCAGCCCAGCGTCCAAAGGAGCATCGCTGTGGATCTGGAGATGATCGAAGCCTATGACCGCATCCTCGTGCGGCTGGAGAGGGAGATCATAAAAACTGCCAATGAACATGATGCACTCTCTTACAACATTCTCAAAACCATCCCCGGGGTCGGAAAAATCCTTGCCATGGTCATGCTCTATGAGCTGGAGCCACATGGGAATGGAGCACGCATTCACCTTGATCCATAAAGGATTAGATCATCCTTGCACACAAAAGAGTGCTGGACAAAGGATGTGCCCGATGATTAATACCCGGCAGCCCAGGCTTTGATTGGCGATCCGTCTCGCTCCTAAAAATACCATAGCTGCTCAATGTTGGTCAGGTTCTGCCCCCTACCCGAGCCCGCGCCTAACTGGGGACACAGTACCCCGTCTTTTGATTGGGACGGCATGAGGGAACCACATAGTTTCTAGGTCACATCCTTTGAAAAGGGCGCAACCACCCTCTTGCAATCCCCTCCTCCAAGGGTGCACAGAACCTCAATAAGTGTTTGGTGCAGGACTTTTTTCCCTGGCACCCATTTAGAAACCCAAGTCAGAGCGACTGCCAACGAGCAAGATGGCCGAACGGAAAAACCAAAAGCGTTTTCCCGTTCGGAAGTGTCTGCCAACCAGACGCGATACTCACGAAAAAAAAGAATGATTTTTTCGTGGTGGAGAAGATTTGCCTATTGACAGCGTGAGGCCTTATAAGTGTTAGGCCCTTTCTTGCGTAGTCGCCAGAAAACTTGTCAGCAATACACATCAATTGCTTCCAGCCGTCCATCCTCCATCAATTGGAATATTCACGCCAGTGATATAGGACGCAGCATCAGAAAGGAAAAACTGAACTGCCCCACCTACTTCATCAGCTAAACCAATTCTCTCCATTGGTACCTTTGCAGCGAGTTTGGCGTGAAATTCCGGGTCGTCGAGTTTGATACTCTGCGGCGGAAAAGGTCCGGGGCTGATTGCGTTGACGCGAATGTTCTTTGTCGCCAAGTGGCACGCCAAATAGCGAGTGAGTTGGATCAGCCCGGCTTTACCCGCCCCGTAAAATGGCGGATTATTGTGTCCGCTATCGCCGTAAATGCGCCCATCTGGGCTGACCATTCCATACATGGAACCCACATTGACGATGCTTGCCGCTTCAGATTTCCACAGCAAAGGTAGAAGCGTTTGGATGAGGCTGAACGGCGCGACAAGATTCATTTCCAGACTTTTACGCATTTGATCTGTAGTGGCGCTTTCAATGGTGCCCACCGCCCCAGCATAAGCATTGTTAACTAAGCCATCCAGTCTGCCGAATGTTCGTAAGATTTGCTCAACTATATTGGGTGCAGATCTTTTGAAACGAAACCCTAAAGGAGTCGTTCCACATTATTTTTGTCAATAATGTCATAGCACTGGACATCAGCTCTGCCTTAGGGCATGGTAGGTTGCTGACCTACAACCTAAGGAGATGCCCTGATGGACCAAGTGCCCGACATAGACAGTCTGAATGAAGCATTTCGTTCGGCCTGCGACCAGTTTCAGGCAATAATGGATCAACTCCGTAGCAATGCAACAGCTCAATTGGAACATGACCAAGTTGAGACTCTGATTAAAAAACAAGGAACGGAGCTGATGCGGCTTCTGCTTCAAGGACATCTGAACGAGCGTTGCAAGGATGAGCAACACAAACAAGCGGTTCAGGGGGCCGATGGAGTCGACCGCACCCGGTGTCGTGAAAACTGTGAGAGAAACCTCATGACTGAGTTTGGACAGGTGGTGGTCAGAAGGAAAGGCTACAGTGCGAAGGGAGTCGAGAGTTTGTTTCCTTTGGACGCGGAGCTCAACCTTCCAGACGATAAGTACTCTTCGGAGCTGTGTCGTCTGGTAGCTCAAGAGGTGGCCGATTCTTCCTTTGACGAGGTCGTAGAGAGCATCCGCAGGACGACGGGCGGGAAAGTTCCCAAGCGCCAGATTATTGCGCAGACGGTCAAGATATCGCAAGATTTCGATGCCTTCTATGACCTCCCGGGAGAGCCGGAGAAGACCTCGGATCTGTTGGTCATCACCGCGGATGGCAAAGGGATTGTGATGCGTGAAGAAGATCTCCGGCCCGCCACACGCAAGGCTGCCGAGAAACAAAAAGATTCTCATGGAGCGCGTTTGGCGCCGGGCGAAAAACTCAACCGCAAACGCATGGCCACTGTGGCAGCTGTCTACAGCCTCCAGGCTCAGGAGCGCACACCCGAGCAGATCATGGGACCTAAAGAAAATAAGCCTGCTCCCGTACGGGCTAAAAACAAGCGGGTATGGGCCAGTATCGAGCACGATAGCCGGAGTGTGATAGAAGCTGCCTTTGAAGAGGCATTGAAAAGAGATCCTACGCAGAGTCGTCACTGGGTAGTCGTGGTGGACGGAGGGGAGCAACAGCTCCTCGACATACTTGATATGGTCGAAACCTACCAAGCCAAGATCACTCTGGTTTTGGATCTCATCCATGTTCTGGAATACCTTTGGAAAGCGGCCCATTGTTTCCACCCCGTTGGAAGCAAGCAGGCTGAAGAATGGGTAAGAGAGAAAGCTTTGCAGGTCTTGCATGGAGCGGCCGAGGCTGTGGCTGTTGACCTGCGACGTGATGCCACCCGCAAACAACTCAGCCAAAACAAGCGGCGGCCCGTGGATAAGTGCGCTGGCTATTTGGAAAAATATAGCCCCATGCTTGAATATGACTCCTTCCTCTCCGATGGGCTCCCCATTGCATCAGGAGTGATTGAGGGCGCCTGCCGTCATCTGATAAAAGATCGGCTGGATCGTACCGGGGCTCGCTGGCGCATGAAGAGTGCCGAAGCGATAATCCGCATTCGTTCGCTTCGATCCAGTGGTGATTTCAATGCCTACTGGAGATTCCATCGCGAAGAAGAGCTTCAACGTAACCACTCTTGTCGCTATGCTGCCGCTTCCTGAACTCGGACTGTTATCCTGGATGTCGTTTCAAAAGATCTGCACCCAACTATATTCTGTTGATCAGCTTCGTTCGTTATATCACCACTCAACGGTGTTGCCTTGCCACCACCATTCTTGATGGCTTCGGCTAAAACCTGAAGCTTTTCCGCCGAACGGCCATTAATGAGCACATGTGCACTGGCTCCGGCCAATTGGTGGCAAATCGCCTTGCCAAGGTGCCCTGCTGCTCCAGTAATGAGAATTATTTTGTTTTCCAATGTGAAAGATCTCATTTGTTTTCCTCCTTAATTTTCCATAAAGCTGGGTTCAAAATTTCCTCGGGGAGATTTGAAAAAGCCTTTTCTATTTCAATACACTCGTTCACATTTAGTCGTGGGTTTTGGAAAAGTGCAACGTTTTGGTCAAACTGATTTATATTCTCCATGCCCACAACCAGGCAGTCAATCCAGCTTTGGGAACGAACATACGCAATACATAAATCAGCGATACCCTCCCGGCTGAACTTCTTCGTAAGGACTGATAATTGCCCGACTATGCCCGCGGCATTAATGCCAGAAATGTCCGGCCATACTTTTACGGGTGATATCAACAATCCCTGCAAAAACACGCTACGAGCTTGGACTACGACGTCTCCTCTTGCTTCGGCTTCTTTTGAGAATCCGGATCGCTGGAAGCGTCGATCTAACAGATTGAAAGGCAATTGAATAAATTGTATATCAGGGTCGGCAATGGCCTGCAAAGCTTCTTCTGGATTCTGTACGGAGGCCCCAAGCCTCCTGATGACACCTTCCTGCTGAAGCTGCTTGACCATTGCCCATATGCGACCATCGTGACTTGTCCTATGTTGCCAACGATGAAGCAACAAATACGGCAACACCCGCATGTTTAGCAAAACGCAGGATTTATAGACACTCGCTTCAACATGGCCTTTTATATCTGGGTCTTTGGCATTTTCAGAAAGTTGAGTTAGCGGCGATAGCTTGGTGACGATTGTGACCTGGGATTGATAGTCTCTATTAATAATCTGCCCGAGCCGCGCTTCCGCTACGCCATAAGCAGCCGCACAATCCAAATGTGTCACACCATGGGCTATGGCCCGTTGCACAAGCCTTTTCGCCATCTCGAATGTGGGTTGACCCTCGGTATTGGCAATACCATATGGAAGGCCAAGCTGAACAGTTCCGAGGGCGAGTTCAGCAATATTCCCCTCGCTTGTAAAACGCTGCGGAATGCCATGTATTGGACCAATGATGTGCAGTTGATCGCAAAGCTCCTGCCATGTGGCTGTGATAGGATCAGATACTGATCTAAATACGTCTAGCACTCTTTGGTAATCAGCCCATGAGTCCATAGTACAGCGGAGATGCGCTTGATCCGACTTCAAATCTATTGGCCGATAGGTATTGAGGCCATACTTGCGAATAATCCATGGCGTTACGTGCTCGCAATCATAGTCATCAAGGACTTCGGAATGGGCAGATCTTATAGCACTGGCTGAAAACACTTCTACACTAAGGCCATAAGGTGTGCCAGTAAGTGCTGACGGGTGAAGGGTCAGGTAGCCCTTCCCTTGTTCCTCAAATGCAAATAGCGCTTCTTCAATCAATGCACCATCAACAAAGAGATTATCCGCGGTCAATCGAACTACCGGTGTGTCACCAGCGACTCCATTTAGTGCGGCTTTGAAACGCCCCAAAACATTCTTAAGCTCACCTCTGAAATAGGAAATTTGTCCTGCTTTGAGTATTTCACACAATTCATCATCGCTAGGGTCTTCGGACGTAACAATTTTGACATCGAGTCCAGTGTTCGCGGCCCTTCTAGCACAGAGGACGGATGCTGCTATGCCCCTCACTGGCAGTAACGCTTTGCCCGGTAAACGACTGGACGAAGATCGGCATTGAATGAGAACAATGGATTTCATGGCATTCCTTCTGTGATTACGTTGAAAATATGGTTGTTATTCATGGGCCTAACAATAATATTCAGCGACACTGCTGTCCGGATAACTCTTGACGAATCGTCACAACATAGCGTTTTTACGTTTAAAAAATGGCTAGATTCTTTTTGGGATTAAATTTTTGACCTTCCAAAATCACAGGCGGCCTGATATGTCTTGTCCCTTGATATTCGGATTTTCCCCGGACAGCATAATGACAATCCATTCAAGGTGGTCAGACGAGTCCAATGGCGCGCCATCCCTTCGTTATCGCCCAATTCCTCAGATTGCTGCCGCGATACGAGTTCCAGCGCATTGTCAACAAATTCAAAGGAGACTACCACAGCAAGCATTTCAAATGCTGGGACCAGCTTGCTTGCATGATTTTCGCCCACATCCGTCAGGAAAGCAGTTTGCGCGACATCGACCGTGCACTGAATGCGCACGCCGCAAAGCTTTACCACATCGGGATCCAGCAGTGCCCCAAATCGACCCTTGCGGATGCCAACGAAAGGCGTGACTACCGCATCTTCGAGGAGTTCACCAAGGCGATGATGCAACGTGCGCGGAGAGAGTACGCCAACACCGAATTGGCCATTGATGTCGACAACGCCGTCTATGCACTGGATGCCTCCACCGTCGATTTGACCCTATCCTTGTTTCCTTGGGCGAAGTTCCGCAAGGCGAAGGGAGCCATAAAACTGCACGCCATGGTGGATCTGCGGGGGAATATCCCTGCATTTCTGACCATCACGGATGGAAAAGTCCACGATGTCAAAGCCGCACCCCTGGTCCCCATCGAACCCGAAGGCATTTATGTGGTGGATCGGGGCTATGTAGACTTTTCATGGCTATGGTCCATCCAACAAGCGCACGCATTCTTCGTCACCAGACTGAAAACGTCCATAAAATGGACCCGTGTCATCTCCCACCCCGTCGATAAATCTCTGGGACTCCGTTGTGATCAGGAAATCCTGCTGTCCAGCAAACGTCTGCAAGGGCTCTATCCCAACCGATTGCGCCGGGTCAGCTTCCGTGATGAGACTCAGGAGCGCACTCTTGTGTTTCTGACCAACAATTTCACCTTGAAGCCCGAGACCATCGCCGCACTGTACAAGGCGCGCTGGGAAATCGAACTGTTTTTCAAGTGGATCAAGCAAAATCTGAGAGTGAAGGCTTTCTACGGCACTTCGCCAAATGCGGTGAAGACCCAAATTTGGGTCGCCATGACCGTGTACCTCACGCTCGCAATCTTGAAACAACGGTATCAGTTGGAGCAAAGCCTCTCCCAATTATTACACTTTTTGGAGGTCAATCTTTTTGAGCAAAAACCCTTGATTTCAATCTTTCAGCCAAACGCAAGGACCCAGCCCAAAGAGGAGTCTGCGTATAAGCAGCTGAGATTGTTCGATGTTTGAGTGTGTTACCCAACCAACGAGGTGAAGCGATCATCAAAAAAAAGCTATATTTCTATGCCATAGTCACACTTTGGAACAAGTATACGCCGTCAAGATATTGAATTGATTAAATAATTAACCGGACAGCAGTGATTCAGCGACCTAAACCGGATGGGAAAATACGACTGATCGAGTCGCATATGCCGCATCTCGTTTGGATTACATCATCAAAATAAGTGCCAACAATAATAACCAGTTAAGATGGCAGCCAGGGTTTGTGTCGCCGGGTTTACACGACTCGATGCAGTCGCATATACCGCCTAATTACAACTGATCGGCAGGGCTTTGAACTCCCCTGCCTCCTCTGTTGAGAACATGAGTGTAAACCATAGTGGTCCTGACGTCTTGGTGGCCCAGGAGCTCCTGAACGGTTCTAATGTCGTAGCCGGCTTCGAGAAGATGAGTCGCAAATGAATGGCGTAGCGTGTGTGGACCCATGGGCTTGTGAATGGGTATCTTTCTTGCCGCTGCCTTGATGGCCCGTTGCAAAATCGCCTCGCTGGCATGATGCCGTCTTTCCATACCTGTTCGTGGATCGACGGAATGCTTGTGAGCAGGAAATATGTACTGCCATCCCCATTCGCGATGTGCATTGGGATACTTCCTTTCCAAGGCGTAGGGGAGATATACGCTTCCTAATCCAGCCTGGAGATCTTCTTCATGAAGCCGTCGCACCTTTACAAGATGTTCCGGCAAGGAATGTATCAGGCGCTCGGGAAGCATTGTCACGCGGTCCTTTTCGCCTTTGCCGTCTCTGACCACGATTTGTCGATAACCGAAATCAATATCCTTCACTCGCAAGCGAAGACACTCCATCAGGCGCAAGCCGGCCCCGTAGAGAAGATTCCCCATAATCCATCTCTCATCCTCCAAACGAGTGAGCACGGCTTTGACCTCTTCACGTGTCAGTACGACCGGAAGCTTCTTCGGCTTCTTTGCCCAAACTAAATGTCCCAGGTCACCGGGATCTTTGTGCAGCACCCTCTTGTAGAGAAAGATTATGGCGCATAGAGCCTGATTCTGGGTCGAAGAAGCTACCTTCTGCAGCGCAAGATGAGAAAGAAACCGATTGATTTCAACACCTCCCATTTCCAGGGGATGCCGTTTGCCGTGAAACAAGATGTACCGCTTGATCCATTGAATGTAGGCTTCTTCCGTTCGTATGCTGTAGTGGCGCAGTCTGATGGCCGACCGAACCTGATCGAGAAGCCTCGGTTGTCTCTGTTTACAATTGCCGGGTAAGCAGGAATTCACCATGCCTCACCTCCCGTCTGGAAAAAACAAGGAAGGCCCCGCCATGATAGAAATCACATACTCAAGAGCAGGGCTTTGCGTCAAGAAAAAACTTCTGAACCGTGTTTGTTAAGCTCAGACGTTGCGTTTTTTGGCAAGTTAGCCTAACCTTAGGTGAATAAAAGGTGAATGTCAAGCATGAAACGAGATCGGAATCTTTCATCAGGTTCGCATTTGGGTAAATAGAAGCCTACGACTATTGAATTTTCTTGAAAGACATTGTTTTGGAGCCTGGAAGGGTCATGTGAATGGCGTCATTTTCAATGGCGCCCACGATCACTCCCCCTGCTTTAGTGTTAATTCTGAGCTCACCGCCCTTGATGTACCATGAAAAAGAAACTTCTTCGTCACCCACTCTCCAGATGCCATCTCCATCACCTTTGAGCTCCAAGACGGTTTCAGCCTGCTTTGGCGAGTCTTTTACCTGTGCCTGGTAAGCTCCGATAAACTGGTCTTTCGATCCGCATGAAATCATGAGGATCAACAGCAGGCATAGTGGAAGCAGCCGCATTCGATTATCAGGTCTTGATTGCATCGGCATGGTACAACCTATCGCGCAGCAGGAGGAATAACCCTGATTCTTGCAGGATCTTCCACTCCTCCCCTGCGGAGGACGAAAAGTCGATCGAAATAATAGATCTGGATGATGAAGATCAGCATAACGGCATTTTCAATGATTTTTTTCCAGCCAATCGGTTCACCCACCGTATCGTAGCACCCACAAGTTATGGGTGCACCCCAGTACATGTTGATCAGGATCATGCTATTGAACAGAATAATCATGAATCCAATGAGGATTGCGGAGGCTCTAGACATGAAACCAATGACAAGGAATAGCCCGCAGACAAACTCGACCCACGGCAAAACGACTGCTCCCAGATTGAGGAACCAGTAGGGCACGAGTCGGTAGTTCGCCGTTGCCTCGGCGAACTGAGCCGGGTATGGAATCTTGCTCATACTCGCGTAGAGGAAAAAGCAGCCGACGCCTATCCTGAGCACAAAAGCCATATACTTGCTCGTAACGATTCGTCTGAGATGGGACCAGATCATTCCCTTGCCTTCTCCTCCACCGGATACCCTCTGCCTTCCCAGGCCGTTAATCCCCCCTCCAAAATCCTTACATGCTTGTAGCCACGGAGAAGCAGTTTATTGGCCACTTCAATATCATAGGGTTTACTGAACGTTCCCCCGTACACGACGATCTTCTTTTCCTTGTCTTGTTCGGCGAAGGTCATCAGGTAAACAATGTCGAACAGCCCCAGAGGGATGTTGACAGCTCCCTCGATATGGCGTTGTTGATAGAAGTTGGTTGGCATGGCATCTAAAATGAGCGTTTCACCTTGCTGAATCTCTTGCATAACAGCAGAAGGACTGACCATAGGAATGGAGCTTCGGTCCGGGAATTCAGGGAAAAGAGGTATCCCGTTGGGATTGGTGGTGTTGAAAATCACCGCAAGAACAATGCTGATTACGATGACCAGAAAAAAATCAACCCAGACCCTCCGGGAAGCTCTGTAGGCTCTGCCGGCTTCCATCTCAAGCCGCTCGTCGTTCCTGAGAAGCCAGCGCCTCATCTCTTTCACGAACGCTTTAGAGATTTCAGGAAAGTCTCTCAATATAGAATCAAACTGATCTTTTGAGAGGATCATCAAGCGGGTCTCTTCCAAGGCCTCTGCATCGGCGGAAATCGGTTCTCCCGTGAGCAGCGCCATTTCGCCAAAAGTGTCACCGGGCCCCTGGATGGAAAGATCGATCTCCACGCCTCTTCCGTTTCTTCCAAAGATCCTCACTTTGCCTGAGCTGATGATATAGAGGCTATCTCCCGGATCGCCCTGCTTGCAGATGATAGTATGTTTTGGCACTACCAGATCTTGAGCCGCCCGGGTGATTGCACTCAGTGCTTCCTTCGGCAAATCCCGAAAGGCTGGGCTTTTCGTCAGGATGTTCAGGTTGGTATCGTTCTCAATCATTGATTTCTATTGCTTCTCGTAGTTTTCTCTCAGATCTTTCAGCACCCCGTCGAAATCCTTGATCTCCCCGCTGAGGCTCCAAAGGACCTTGCCACTGCGCGTTACGAGGACCATGGTCGGCGTTTTCTGCAATTTCACGGCTTGGGCAATGACCAAATTTTGGTCGGGAAATACTGGAAAAGGCACCTTGAAGCTCTTTTTGAAAGCACCTGTTTGAGTTTTGTCGTTTCCGACGCTTATAGCAATGATCCTCACGTCTTTGGCCAAAGCAGGGTCCTTCTCGATCACCTGGTAGAGCCTGTTGACTATAGGTGCATTCGCGTGGCAGTGAGGACATAAAGCGTTCACGAACTCGATAAGGACAAGTTTTGTACCTATCTGGGAGATGGCGAAAGGGTCCATCGTTTTCAGGCCAAGATAACTCAGTATTTGCTGCGAGTCCGGCGCTGGCAGAGTAAACTGGGAAAGCTGTGATCCTGCAAGATACGGCTGGCTTTGGGAAGCGTAAACGCTATAGCACGGTAAAGTGCACAAGAGACAAATCAGGAGTTTAAGACTCGTGATAAAACGTTTCTTCATCTAACATTCCTCCTCGGAATCAAGTGAGTCCCGCATTTTTCATTCTATGAATACGACACAGGAGATCACGGTCATATAGCCGCCTTTTTTGCCTTTGGCGACACAGGGGAAAGAGAGGGATTCAACCACTTTTCCGCTCATCTGATAGATCTCTCTGCGCTCGTCATAGTCTTTATCGGGATCGAATTCGACTCCCAACGTCGTTGCAAGCATGGTGGAGGCCAGGTCTTCTGCGAAATCACCGACCTCCATCTCTTCTTTTCCGTAGGCATGGTACTCACTGATATAGCCATACTGATTTCTGTCGGTAGGAAATGCAATTCCAACAGAGGATCCCAAGATCCTGCCGTACTCATTCGAACTCAGTCTTGCCATCACACAGAAGGTTATCTGTCCCGGCATAAGGAGATTCAACCCATCCTCCAGGCCGACGATCTCACAGTTCGGCGGAAATATACTCGACACACTCACAATATTCTGCTTCTCGATCCTGGCATCCCGTAAAGCCAATTCGTAGGACTGAAGCTCATTTTTGTGGAAACCGGCGCCTTTAGTCAAGAAAGCCTTGGTTGGAACAATCATGAGTATGCTCCCGTATCATTTGCCCATTCCCTGAGCCATGCCTTTCCCCATCCCTTTGCTTGAGCAGAACTCACCTTTTGTCAGGTAGCCATGCCCTTTGACATCCATTGCCTGGTACTTCTGTTCGGTATTACCCCATTCATGTGGAGCCGCCAGGAATTCAGCTTTGCTCACCTGTCCGTCCTGGTTGCTGTCCATGGCATCAAATAGCTGCGGGCATCCCATTTTGGGAGCATCACATGCGCCGCCACCCTGTGCAAATGCAATACCTGCAATGAAAAACAGAGTCACCCATCCGACCAGCACAACCAGCTTAAAATGCTTCATTTTTCCTCCTTGTTGATGCGCCGGCTTCGACCAGCCGATGTGGAAGACATGAGGCAATCATCGGCATCGATATACTATTAAACTGAACCAATGCCAGGAATAATCTTTTTTCGACCGCCTTCTTAAGTATTTTTCTGTGGTCGATTATTGACCATTGTAGAGCTCACCCACATCTTTGTGCGCCTCGTTGACAAGCTCGTTCCTGTTCTGTTTTGAATACTCGACTACCGCGCCAATCGCCTCTTTGGCCTCCCCCTTCAAGCCTTCCGAACTCACCTTCGGCAGAGCTCTTTCTTCCCTTTCTTCGCACGCCGACACGGCCAGGGGCGAACGAGGATAATGACGTCTATTACAGAACCGATTCATGTTTGATCCTCCTTTCTCAGTAAGCTTTTCCCATCATCGATCACGAGCATATTTGCCTTCATGCATTGTCCTTGTGAGAGGTCACGTATTTCAGAGGGGACTCGGCACTACTCGTGTCTTCTTTGGAACGTCAACCACCGCCAACCTGTCAGCCCTGACAGGCGAGAAAGGCGCAAAGTGGCCATTCGTCCTTCGTAGTTTGGAATATCAAGATCTGTGCCGAACAGTTTCCATATCATCACCACCTCTCAAGGTTTGACTGGAAAGCAGATTGCCCCTGACCACACCTGCAGTTATTACAAACTGGCTACTGATTCCCGCACTTGGCATCTCCGCCAGCAACTTTCACCTCGCAGGGGGCTGTTGTTCCTTTTGAAAGAGACAACAGGCGAAAGCGTATTTGCTTACCAATGAACTGAGTAACATTTCAACTGAGCAAGTTTTATGCCATGCAGATTAAGAAACGTCTCCACTAATTTTTACAAATATATATAAATACTTATGGAATGACATGGCGCATCGAAGCGTATCGACCTGGATTTGAGAACTGTTGCGTGCAACACTTGTGTTGCACGCAACGCTCTTTCAATTCAAACTATGATCTTCAAGGCGCTCACGATACGTCCTAAGTGTCTGAGGATACTGTCAAACAATGAAATGCCGCAACGCTTCATGTGTTAGGCATAAAACTTGCTCATAAAGTGATGAAGTACCCGAGAATTGATGTGACGTGCATGTTGTGAGTTTTCCTTTGAGGAGGCATGCCGTGGATGCCTTTGTCGATTGTGCTGCCCGGATGGAAAAAATTAGGAGGTAATGTGGATGCTTCACCTAAGTTCTAACAACAGGGCCTCCAAGTCGAGTATCGCCAGATGGTTGCTATTAGGAGCTGCGGGAATATCATTTTGCTTCTTCTTATTAGCCGGGGTTGCGCTGTTTGCGTTTTATACCCAAATCAATCGTTCTCTGCCCAGCACCCAGTCCCTTAAGAATTATTATCCACCGCTGGTCTCCAGTATATATGCCAGAGATGGCTCACTTATTGGTGAGTTTTATACGGAGCGAAGATTTCTTGTTCCCCTCCAACAGATGTCTCCTCACCTCATCAAGGCCTTTTTGGCCGCTGAAGATGTTCGTTTTTACGAGCATGGCGGGATTGATCTGCAAGGGATCATCCGTGCTTTTTACAGAAACTGGCAGGCGGGAGAAATCGTTCAAGGGGCGAGCACCATCACTCAACAGGTGGTGAAGTCGTTGCTCTTGACGCCGGAAAAAACCTGGGTGCGCAAGCTCAAGGAGGCGCTACTCGCATATCGCATCGACCAGTCATTGAGCAAGGACCAGATCCTGGAAATGTACCTGAATCAGATATATTTCGGATCTGGAGCTTACGGGGTGGAGGCGGCGGCGCAGACTTATTTCGGCAAACACGCCTCGGAGCTCACGATGTCTGAAGCGACGCTTCTGGCAGGCTTGCCAAAAGCTCCCAGCCGCTATTCTCCTTTCCAGGATCTGTCAGCAGCTCGGGAACGGCAGAAGCATGTGCTGCAAAGAATGGTCAAAGTTGGTTTCATATCACAGAAGACAGCTGAAGAAGTATTTTCAGAACCGCTACAATTGAGTGAACCTCGACACTGGACACTGAAGACTCTCAATTCATTTTCAGAAGAAGTGCGGCGGCAGGTAGAGCAACGCTATGGCAAAGAAGGTCTGTATACGGAAGGTTTGCAGATCTACACCACCTTGGACCCCAAAGCACAGGAATATGCCGAGCTTGCTTTGGATCGCGGGTTACGAGAAATCGACAAGCGGCATGGATATCGTAAAACGCGCCGCCACCTGCCTGGTGAAAAGTGGGAGAGTTTTCTGAAAGAGCTCAAGGACAGAGATGACCAACTGGTTGCAGGCAAAGTTCAGGAAGCGCTTGTTATGGAGTACCTGCCTAAGACTAAGACTTATCGGTTGGGGCTTGGCTCCGGCCGAGCCGAGCTATCCTCGTCGGGGTGGGAATGGATCGGGATGTCGGGCCGCCGGGCGGCGAAAATGTTTCAGCCGGGTGACATCATCTCAGTCCGAGTTGAGAAGCAACAAGACAACGGCGTGTGGTTGGCAGCCCTTGAACAGGAACCGAACTTACAGGGAGCTTTCCTTGCCATCGCTGCGCAGACCGGTGAAGTGCTTTGCATGGTAGGAGGGAGAGAATTTGAGAAAAGTCAGTTCAATCGGGTCATTCAAGCAATTCGCCAGCCGGGTTCAGCCTTCAAACCGATCATCTATTCTGCTGCCATTGATAAAGGATATACAGAATCCTCTATCTTGATTGACTCCCCAATCTCCAGAGAGGATCCCAGCCTTCAGGGTCCCTGGAAGCCGGCAAACTATGACCGTAAGTTCTGGGGTCCAATCTTGCTGAGAAATGCTTTGATCCATTCCCGAAATGTCGTCACAGTCAAGTTGCTGGATGCCATTGGTATCGACTATGCCATCGATTATGCAAGACGATTGGGCATCACTACCCCGCTGACCCCGACTCTCTCACTGGCACTGGGAGCGTCTGAAGTTTCACTGTGGGAGCTCATTGGCGCCTATTCCAGCTTTGCCAATCAAGGGCAGCGAGTCGCTCCCTACATGATCAGCAAAATTCTCGATCGTAACGGCCATATTCTGGAACAGCATCAAGTGCAAAGTGAACCTGTGATTTCCCCGCAAACAGCCTATGTAATGACTCATTTGCTGGAGGATGTGATTCAGCAGGGTACGGGTGTGAGAGCCAAAAGTTTGGGGCGACCCGCCGCCGGTAAAACAGGCACCACAAACGACTTAAAAGATGCGTGGTTTATCGGGTATACCCCGTCCATTTTAGCCGGCGTATGGGCAGGGCGCGACGATCATAATCTGTCTTTGGGTAGGAAAGAAACCGGTGGACATGCAGCCTGCCCCATATGGGTTTATTTCATGGAAAAATGGTTAAAGGACAAGCCTATTGAGACCTTTCCGATCCCCCCCGGAGTTGTTTTCGTAAAGATTAACAATTCGACCGGTGCTCGTGCGCGTTCTAGCGATCCCAAGGCGGTTTACGCAGCTTTTCTGGAAAATGAGTTGCCGCCGGAACGAGTTGTAATTCGAACAGAATCAAAGTCTTCACAGGTGGCCAGATCAACATCCCAGTCGTTTTTTAAAAGCGATCTTTTCTGACTCGAGAGTGACCTTTTCGAATGCCGATAGCAAGGGAGGTCATTGATAAGTGACATTATATCTGGTCGCAAAGATCCTTACCAAAGGTCAAGAGCATGCCATGATCAAACAAATCGAAATCCACGGACCGCGGTTAAAGCAATTTAAGGCATAGAGTTTCACTCCTGAGGATACTTGAAATTCTTCAAGCAAGCCTGACCTAAACTTTAACCGGTCCAACCAAAGGAGGTAGAGATGAGAAAATTAATATTGGCGTTAATGGTGACCATGGCTATGGGTCAATGGGGATGCACCAATGCACTCTGGCAAGATTTGGCCACAGGGCAACCTGACCAACATGATCTCGTGGCCGAGGTGGAGCGGGTAGATACTTCGCCTCGGGAGATCCATTTACGAGACAATAATGGTCGCAGCAGTGTGGTACGTTATGATACCAGTACCCGGGTAATTTATCGTGAGCGTGAATATTCAGTCAACCAACTAGAGCCTGGGGATATCGTAGCCGTGGAAATGAAGCGGGGCCTTTTGGACGGATCTTATGCGAATTTGATCCGCATCCAAGAAAGTGTCCGGGATCGGGGCGGTATTACCACCAGGCCAGGAACCGGGATCCAGAACGCTCGATGGGCAGGTGGAGCGGGTAGATACTTCGCCTTGGGAGATTCGCATACGAGAGAGCAATGGTCGCAGCAGTGTGGTACGTTATGATACCAATACCCGGGTAATTTATCGTGAGCGTGAATATTCAGTCAACCAACTAGAGGCCGGGGATATCGTGACCGTGGACCTGAAAAAGGACTCTCGTGGCAACTTCTATACGGATTCGATCCGCATCCAAGAAAGTGTCCGGGATCGGGGCGGTATTACCACCAGGCCGGGAACGGGGATCCAGACGCTCGATGGGAGGGTGGAACAGCTGGACTTCCAGCGCAGCTCCTTCGAAATAAGCGGCCAGTCGGGAGAGAGGATTTTCGTTTCTCTCCCGTCGAACGCTCAGCGATCAGATGTGGATCGTTTTCGGGCGCTTCGGGTTGGCGATTACGTCAGGGTCGAGGGGAGATTCCTCGATCGGGACCGCTTTGAGTTGGAGAACTTCCTCTGGAACAATCGCTAGCAGCTTTACCTGCGGCATTGTTTGAGCCGATGACGGAGAGGCGATCGGATTCCTTCGAACGATAGCAGTTTTGATTCTTGCCGGAGTGATATCGGGTTGCGCGCTGGAGGCCGGTTCATCCTTCAGGCCAGCCCCACAGTAAACACCGCCCTCCTCGACCAGCCAGCTCTCGGTGCGCGGCAGACGGAACGAGTGCAGCAGGTCATGACGCCACTCTTCGCGCGATGAATAACCCGCGCTGTTTAAGCTTACAGTTAGACACACATGACCCCGTGCTTTTGAAAAGTATCTGTTTTCATTGGCATTACAATTTGCCACCAACAACAGGGAGTCAGCGATTTGGTCCCCCCCTTTTGCAAAGGGGGGTTAGGGAGGAGTTTTCAACCTGCTGATTCTTATTTAAAATCCCCCTAAATCCCCCTTTGCGAAAGGGGGACTTTCAATACCCACGGAGGCATGTGTGTCCAACTAACAGCTGTTTAAGCGAGGTGAGAGTGCGGGTGATTGACGATCCAAACATCAACGCCGCCAATGCGGGAGGCGGCGAGTTTCAAGTGACCACCGGTCTGCTGCAAAAAGCCAACGACGGTCATTTACGAGGGGTGTTGGCACACGAGATTGCCCACGATAATCTTGGCCATAATCTCCGGGCTCAGTGGGTTCAAACTTGTAGTTTTATGAATTTGATCAGGGCCTGAGTGGCGGTAACAAAACTATCCATTGCCGGATTACTGCTTCACGTGCTGCCAGGTTTGTTCTTTCAACTCCTTTAGCTCAGAGAAATCGATATCGTAACCTTTCAGGATCCGCTCCAATTTGAGCAGTTTCTTGCTTTCAAGCTGCTTTTTCTACCGCATTGAATCGATGAAACCGGCGATGACACTCAGGTCTTGCTCGGAGAAACCGATCAGTTTGCTGTAGATGTCGTGTTTAATCAAAACCTGCATTTTCA
This sequence comes from uncultured delta proteobacterium, assembly GCA_963781715.1. Classification (GTDB taxonomy): domain Bacteria; phylum Desulfobacterota; class Syntrophobacteria; order Syntrophobacterales; family Syntrophobacteraceae; genus Desulfoferrobacter. The sequence goes on along the minus strand of CAWAGW010000006.1, from coordinate 125,000 downwards.
GCTCCTTTTCCCCCGGGGTGTTCAAGAAGGTTCAAGCTTGGATTGAGGCTGTGCAGGCCATATGGCCCTAATTGTGGTCCCGACTCCAATGGTGGAGTCGATGGAAATCCGCCCGCCCGAAAGCTCGGTTCTCTCTTGCATGCTGGTGAGTCCGAGCCCTCGCTTATGGCTCTTGCCGGCAAGAACGGAGCTCAAATCAAACCCTGTGCCATTATCTTCTATCGTCAGCTCTATGGAGCTGTCCGATTTTATAAAAGACAGGCTTATCCGGTCTGCCTTGCTATATTTGGCAATGTTGTTCAAAGCTTCCTGCATGATTCTGAAGACAACGATTTTCAAAGAGTCAGGTACGTCCTCTTCGCCTATGGCGATCTCGTTTTCGATGTCAATGTCCGAATGGACGGATTGAAACCGGCGGCAAAGCCAACCGATGGTCGTCACAAGGCCAAAGTCGTCAAGAATCGATGGACGTAAATCCATCATGATTCTTCGCACTTCGTCGATGGCATATTGTGTGATTGAGATGAGAGTGCTGCCCGCATCGATTGTGGCAATACCTTGCGCAATGTCTTTGAAAATACTATCGAGTCCGAGTTTGACGGCACTCAAAGATGAACCGATGCTATCATGAAGCTCGTGGGCAATTCTTTTTCTTTCATCTTCCTGAGCGGTCAAGAGTCTCGACGAGAGCGATCGAAGCCTTTGCTCGGATTCTCTCAACGATTCCTCTGTTTGCTTTCTCGCCGTGATGTCTTCCGCAATTCCTGCCACACGATAAACCTTTCCGGACTGATCGCGAACAGGAAAGCTTCGACTCCATATCCACCGCACGGATCCGTCGGGAAGTAGAATCCGAAATTCCACATCCAATTCCTTGACGCCTTTTTGCGCTGCAGCGCAGAGGACCCGATCGAGGTCCTCTGGATGAGCTGCGTGCAGCCAGGATTTGGGATCGGCATACAGGCTGTCGCGTGTGCGGCCCCATATTTCTTCGTAAGCAGGGTTTACATAGAGTATTTCGTTTAGCGCACCATCAGCCATCCAGAGAAATCCTCGGATATTCTCAGCCGTTTGGCGATACAGCTCCTCGCTATCGAGCAGCTTTTCGTGTGTCTGTTTATGCTTTTGTATTTCCCTTTTCAGTTGCCTGTTTGCTGTTACCAGTTGGGCGGTCCGCTCATCAACCAGTTGCTCCAGTGTGGCATGAGCGTGTTGAAGCTTTTGCTCCGCCCGAGCGTTCACCAAAGCAATGGCTGCAAGCTCGGTAAAGCCTGAAGCTAAATGGACGTCATTTTCCGTAAACCCGCCCGGTTTGTTTGCAAGACACAGCAACCCCACCGTTTTCCCATTGATGATCATGGGGGCGAACAACACGTTATCCAAGGCGCTGTGACCTTCCGGTAGAAGCACGACGAATTCGCTCTGAGCAAAATCGTTATGCATCATGGCCTTCCCCGCACGCCGAACAACCTCTCGAATCCCCCGGAGAGGCATGGGCAGATCGGGATCGACCGTACAGGATTGGTCGCCGGAATTCACAAAAAGAGCGATATTTTCCGTCCCTCCCTCGTTCACCAGGGAAACATAGCCGCCACCGGCGCCGATCAAGGTCTTACATACGTCAAAGATGGCTCGGGCTGCGTCTGCGAAATCGTGACATTGCAGGACGGTGCGGGAGCCTTCCAGCAGGGCGGAAATCTCCTTTTCACGCTGCCGGGATTCCGCCAGAGAAATCCGCAGTGCCTCCCCTGCCTCTTTGCGATCAGAAATGTCGCTGATTGAAATTCTACAGAATTGATTGTCGGAACCTTGCACGAATATCCCGTCCACCAACGCGAAAAATGCATCACCAACCTTCGGCTTTACTTTGATTACACAGTTCTGCTGTTTCTGTGTCGCGCAGATCGACTTTAAGAACGAGAGGAATTTCTGCCTGTCTTGCACGGCAATGTATATAACAAGCGGGGTATCGACCAGGCGCCCCCTTTCAATGCCCAATTGCCGGGCACCGGTGAGATTGGCTTCAATTATCAAGCCCTGATCATTCAGAGTGAGGTAACCGACGGGAGCAAAGTCGTAGAGGTCGGAATACCTGGCGCGGGATTCCTCGATCTGCGCCTGGGCATTGCGGAGCTCCTCGTTCTGCAGCTCCAGCTCAACCTGATGCACTCGCAGTTCATGCAACAGCTTTCGGGTATCATCAACAGAAGTCTCAACAAATGGCTCCGTCTGAACCTTCAATTTTTTCTCGGCCTTCTTGCGAAGCTCGGTTGACTCGCCTGTCTTTTCCTTGACCATGGAAGCTCTCTCCTAACTCAGTCAGCAGCCCTTCAAGAGCACCTTTCCCTTCTTTTCAACGGACCGTTTTTCTGTCTCTCGTTTCGCCGCACCCCTCTTTTCCGATGCAGGAAGGTAAATATCGAAGGTCGTCCCGATACCGACTTCGGATTCGACATGAACGCGTCCATTGTATCTCTTGATGATGGAATGAGCGGTTGTAAGCCCCAACCCCATTCCTTTCTGGCTGCCTCGATCCTTGGTAGAAAAATACGGGTCAAAGATCTTTGGCAGGTTTTTGTCTGGAATACCCACCCCTTCATCTCTTATGGAGATTCTGACATACCTGTTTTCGATATTCATGGAAACGGTGCTCTGGCTGCCGATTGAGCCGGCCCTTGAGTTTTCGGCTAGAATCCATATGGTCCCGCCCCCGGGCATGGCTTCTCTCGCATTCAAAATCACATCACAAAGGGCCTGCTGCAACTGGTTCGGATCCCCGTCTACCTCCTCGATATCATCCGCCAAAGAATACTCGCATAAGATATTGGAGCCGCTGAGGGCCAGAGCGGAGGAGTCCCGTACCAAATGCTGGACGGGTGTAGATACCGTGCAAGGTTCTCCTCCCGAAGAAAAAGTCATGAATCTCTTCGTCAAGTCCCTTGCATGAAAAACGGCCTTCCTTGCACTAGACAACGCTGCCAAACCACGCTCAACTGAGTCGGGCTCGATCCCTGCCAAGTTTAGGAGCTCAGTCTCCGCCAGGTTGATGTTGCCCAGCATCACCCCAAGAAGGTTATTAAAATCATGAGCGATTCCCCCAGCAAGGATTCCCGTCGCCTCAAGCTTCTTGACCTTTAGAAGTTCTTCCTCGACGCGTTTGCGCTCGGAGATATCCGTCACTGCAAGGTTGCACACAGTGGTTTCGCTTGAATCTTGCACGGATATGCCGTCAATCTGGACATAAAATCCAACCCCGGTGTGGTTGACCAGTTTCACCTCACAGGTGTGCCGCTCCTTGCTTTTCAAAACATTTCTCAGGTGCAGATAGAATGCCTCTCGATCTTCCGCAGCAACATGAACATGAAATGGTTGTTGTATCAGGTGACTTCGCTCAATCCCCAGCTGTTTTGCGGCGGTAAGGTTAGCTTGCCGAATGAGTCCTTTTTCATCAAGAGTGAGGTAACCTATAGGGGCAAAGTCGTAAAGGTCGGAATACCTGGCGCGGGATTCCTCGATCTGCGCCTGGGCGTTGCGGAGCTCCTCGTTCTGCAGCTCCAGCTCAACCTGATGCACTCGCAGTTCATGGATTATCTCGGCGGCGTCTTCAGCGGAAAGTTTCAGGGATTCCGCCTGTTCGAGATCGAGTCTTTCCTCCGCTCTGTTGCGAAGATCGCCGACGCTTCCGCCCTTTCGGTTCTTCATGAGCTCATCTCCTTGCGACTGCACAAACCCGCCATGGTCTCAACCCTTGGCACGGCTCGCCTTGCTTCATCTGCTACGGCTGCTTCTGAAACTCTTGGATGACCTTAAAGCGTGTCCAATAAGTCCATCAGACCCGTCACCCCGGCGAACGGTCATGACTTGATGGTCACAACGAAACATGAAAGTCCGTTAAGTCATTCGTCCGTCATTCCCGCGTGCTTTTAGCGGGAATCCATAAAGAGCAGTCTGGATACCCGCCTTCGCGGGTATGACGAGAAGGACTTTCATACGAAAGCCGGGATCCAGAAAGTCTTGGAAAACCTGGATTCCGGAGCCTGTCCCGGACTTCGATCCGGGATTCGCCGGAATGACCAAGATGGTTTTCCAAAGGCTTATTAGTCAAGCTCTCATACAACTTTTCTTGCCTCGCACCTAGCGCGTGACATCTTCGATAGCAAGAAGCACCCGCTCCGGCTGATGGTCCCCCCCGGGCAGCCGACGAGCGTTGAGAAGCAATTTCACGGGACCGATGGACGGGAAGTCTTGCTCGATTTCGAAATCCTCGAACGAGGTGTTTTCGTCAACGATCTTTTCCAACAATTCCCTGAGCCGCGGGATATTCCACCGGCCGTTTCCGAGATTGTAGATACTCTTGTTTTCAGTCTCTTCGCGCGTGGTCTGAAACCGCCGATAGAAAGACCGATTGGCGGAGACCACTCTGAGGTCGGAATCCAGAACCAGCAGGGATTCGCGGACCGTATCTATGATGCTTTCTGCAAAGTGCCTGGCTTCCGACATCCGCTGCTCCGCCAGCTTCCGCTCTGTGATGTCGACAAAAGTGGCAACCACTCCGTCGATCCTGTTTTCTCTGGTCCGGTAAGGCAGAATATGCATGGAAAACCACTTCCCGTCCTCCGCCTGCAGCTCTCGCCCCTTGGACTGCAAGGTCGCAAGTACTGCATGCGCATCCTTATGCAGATTGTCATAAGCAACCTTGGAGCGGATATCCATGATGGATCTCCCGACATCGGCTGGAATCAGGTTGAAAAATCTTGTCATGGAAGGCGTGAAACGCCGGATCAGGAGATTGGAATCCATGAAGATCGTCCCGATGTCGGTACTGGCAAACAGGTTGGTGATATCGTCATTGACCTGCGTCAATTCGTTCACTCTACTCTGCAGCTCCGCGTTGACGGTCGCCAATTCTTCGTTGGCTGACTGCTGCTCTTCCTTGGCCGTCATCATCTCTTCGTTCATGCTTTGCAGTTCTTCATTGGTGGACTGCAGTTCTTCGTTCATGGATTTAAGCTCTTCGTTGGCCCCCTCCAACTGCTCGATGGTGGCTTGAAGGTTCTCCCGCGTGTTTCGAAGCTCCTTTTCCAGAACCGTGATGCGGGGATCGTCCCCCTGTCCCTTCTCCGCCACCGTTTTCTTCTTTTCCTTGCGGGAAGGGTCGGGTGAGGGTTTATCCTCGAAGACAATCATGGCCAGTTTTGGACCTTCAGGCGATTTCTGTAGAGGCCGCACAGCAACGTCCACAGTTCCACCGCCCTCATCCTGTTTGATTCGCACGTCGTGGAGAGTAGTGGAGTCTCCCTGCTGGAATGCCTTATGGAGTGCGGCAGGCAGCCTCTGGCGCAGACTCTCGGAGACGATTTTCAAGAGATTGAAGGTCGGCGCTCCCCGGGGGGACGACAAGTACTTGTCGGTCTGTCCCTGGAAATAGAGAATATCGTAATTCTCATCGATGAGCACGCAACCCGGAGCATACTCATTCAGTAAGGCCTTTTCCACGATCCCTCTGACGTCCATGACTTTGTGCATACCTCTTTCCCGATCCAGTGTGCTGCCGCCGGCGACATCGCCAATCGGCAGATCAACGGCCGCTCGAGGGGAAAGTACCTTCTTTGCCCTGAAGATTTTGGATTTGACATCCACCGGCGCAAACAGGTCGGAATACTCCCCGATGCTTTCCGAAGTGCCCAGCAGCATGTACCCGTTTGGATTCAAGGTATAGTGAAAAAGGGAGAGAACCTTTCCCTGCAGGGTGGTATCCAGGTAGATGAGCAGATTCCTGCAACTGACGAGGTGGAGATTGGAAAAGGGCGCGTCGGTGACGATGTCTTGCACCGCAAAGACAATCATGTCACGAATCTCGCCCTTGAGTTTGTACGAGCGATCCTGTTTAATGAAAAATCGCTTCAACCGCTCCGCGGAAACTTCTGCGCCGATCGCTTCGGGATACTCGGCCGCCCTGGCGCGCTGCACCGCTTCAGGGTCGATGTCGGTGGCGAAGATCTGCAAGTTGAGCTGTTTCTTCAGCCTCTCGCTGCCTTCCACAAAAAGCATGGCCAAAGAGACCGCTTCCTCTCCCGTGCCGCAGCCCGGGACCCATACGCGGACCGGCTGATTGTCATCGTTATGGGCCAAGATATCCGGTATGACTTTCTCCGCCAGGATCTCAAAAACATCCGGATCTCTGAAGAAGCTGGTCACAAGGATGAGCAGATCTTTAAAAAGGTGCTGAACCTCGGTCGTGTTTTCCTGAAGGTAGCGGTGATAATCGGCAATGGCTTCAATCTTGTGGAGGGCCATGCGCCGCTTCACCCTGCGGTGGATGGTGCTTTGTTTGTATTGAGTAAAATCGCTCCCCGTAACAGACCGAATCAGCAGAAGTATTTTCTGCATGTAACTCTTGAACTTTTTGTCTTCAGGCTCATCCTTTTTCTGTACTTTCAGGTAAGGCTGCCCAGCATAGCTTATGACTTCCCGAGCCATCTGCTCCACGGGCAAAACATGGTCCACCAGGCCCGTCGATATGGCACTTTGCGGCATGCCGTCGAATTTTGCCTGCTGCGGTTGCTGGACGATGGCCATCCCTCCGCCTTCCTTAACGGCTTTGAGCCCAAGAGTGCCGTCGGTTCCGGTTCCCGAGAGGATAATGCATATGGCCCTTTCAGATAGATCGTCGGCAAGGGAGCGGAAAAAATGGTCGATGGGGAAGCTGGTTCCGGGAATTTTTACCGGCTCTGTCAGGTGAAAGGCGCCATTGAAGATTGACACATGCTTGTCCGCTGGATTGAGATAGACGCGGTTTGGTTCCACTTTCATGGCGTCTTCAACCGTTGCGACCTTCATCGGCGTGTGCTTCTGCAGCAGATCGCCAAGCATGCTTTTGCCCTGGGAGCTCAAATGCTGAATGACCATAAACGCCATCCCGGTGCCTCCCGGCATGTGACGAAAGAATTCCTGCAACGGGTCCAGCCCTCCCGCTGATGCGCCAAGAGCCACAACAGGGGGTGATGCCGTGTGCTCGTTGTCGCCCGATGACGGTTGTGGATCGGCTTTCTTCTTTTTCATCTTGATGAGTCCTTTGCGTGCCTCGCCATTGTCTGATTCGTCTCTGGCCCTTATCTTGCCGCAAAGATCCGGAGCGGGGAAAACTGATAAATGTGCCTGGCGGTGCAAAGTTCCGTTTCGGGCCGTCCAGCAGAAACTAATACTGCGAAAATAGACCATTATTCATAATTTTGCAATGTTTCACCCGTCCCTTATGGGCCTTGACAACTGTCCTTATGATGGGTGACCCCAGCCCGGCAGCATCCAACCCCTCCAAGTCAGAGCTGCCAGCTAGACACAATTACCGCCGTGAGTGGCATAAATTCACTGCCGGGCAGGGACCTGCCGCGACGGGCACTGGCACGGCGGGTGAACCCCATATGCATCAAGCCAATCGGATATCGCCGTAGCCTAGCCCCTTGTGGGCGTCCTGGAAACGGGCACAAGGCCCTAGGCTACTAGGCAACCAGCAGCCAGCCATTCCATGAACCGGAAACCCGCTAGGAGGATGCCCGAGAATGAATACGCAGCGCATGGCTTTAGCCCTGCCTAGACAAGCAGCCTTGAAGGGCTGCGCTACAGGAAAGGCGAATTCTCGGATATGCGTTTTTCTTGATGCATGTAAGAATAAATCCCACCCTTAAAAACAATAGCCCAAAAACCAGGGTTTCCGAATGGACACTGCTAATTGCAAATTCATAGTTTGTGGGAGCCTCTTAAGGCACCCGAATCCAAAAATTCTCTGCCAATACAGAACAGTTGCGTATCCATTCTTGCGCGTTGTTGTCGCCCAGGCCGGCCTTATCCTTGAAATCGGACCAGTTTGTGCGAAAAATCTTGTAGCAGATGTTTTGGGTTTTCCAGAGATTGACCTCGAACGGCAAGGTCCGGACCAGTTGCGCAGCCTTATTCAAATTCTCCAGGCGAGAAAGGTCGTCGGGTTGTTCGAGCAGTTGTTCGGCCAGATCTTCGATGTTAGCTGCCAGCAACAATCCCAGAGCAGTCGCATCCAGAGTCGCGCCGGCCAAACGAGCTTCTTCCAGAAGAGGTCTCACGACTTCGGGGTCAAGCCCATCTCCTTGAAGCAGCCTGCGAAGCTTGGCATTCAAGCACAAGTCCGCGGCAACCGACAGGACCTGGGGCCGTGGCGTGCCGGACCCGGTCAGAAAGCGAATCAGGGGAGCATGGTGCTCATAAATCGCGCGATATGCAGCTTCAGCCTCTCTCAGAGTCGGTTCCATGATGATGTTCAAGACTTTTCTCCGCTCATCGGCAAAAAGCGAGTTCAGAGAGTAGGTGGACTTCCCGAAGTACTTGCCCAGCAAGAGTATGGTTTTCGGGAAATCAGCTCCGGCGAAAGCATCTGAAACCTCTTTGATGAGGGCTTCATATTTCTCCGCTCCCTGATAATCACCGGTGCCGCAGGCGATACTATGATCACCAAGATGCAGAACGCCAAAACACAAGCTGGACGATATGCGGGTAACCTCTGAAGTGACCGTGGCCCGACCGATTACCAGCCTTGAGCCTCCTACCTGAAAGCTACGGTAGTCCTCCCGGGTGGCGGAATACGCATAGATCGAGCTGCGTTCACCGATATCCTGAAACAACGAGCTTAAGGCATAGTGGGCGCCCACATCTTTCATATCGAGCATGGCAGGCCTGACGAATTTCTCATAAATTCTGCGACCGTCACGGTGTTCAGGGATGTTGCTCCGGGCAAGTTCAAGATGTTCGAGAAAGCCGGGTTCGAAGGCCTCGCTAAAAAGCTGGCCGGCCAACTGAAGTACTCGGCCGGCATATTGTATGACCTGAACCGTCTCAATGCCGGAGAGCTCGTCAAAAAACCAACCACAACTTGTGTACATGAGCATGGCGTGGCGTTGGAGTTCCAAGAGATTCAGAACCGTGATCTCGTCCTCGGAACTCAATTGGCGGGTCGCGTGGCGGATCAGAAACGCACTGATGCGATCGGGCGATCGGTCCACGATGATGTCGATGTAGTCGTCCCGGGCTGCCCACGGATCGGTCAGAAACTCTTTAGCCTTTTGTTCAAAAGCCGGGTTAACGGCATCGCGCAGCCAGTCCAGGGCCGCACGCAGAGGGGCTCGCCAACCCTGGTTCCAACCCGAATGACCGCCGCTGTTGCACCCGCAATCCGACCGCCAACGTTCTATGCCGTGAGCGCAACTCCACGAGCTGTTCTCAAAGATCTCCACTTCGTGCGTCGGGGGATGATCCTCCAGGTATTGGCCATAATTGGTCAACTGCGCAAGCCCATTGGATTCGATGTAATGGAGCGCGTGCGCAAGGGCCATGTCGCCCCCGCGATGGTGATGCCCGTAACTTTCGCCATCCGTTGCGATGTGGACCAGGCGAGGAGCAGAATGGTCGTCGGGGAACGCGCCCAACAACCTGTTGGCGAAAGCCTCTCCGTTGTCGAGCAGTCCTTCAAATGCCAAAGCCTGTGCAATGGGACCGTCGTAAAAGAACAGGTTCATGACGCGGTCTGACGGCAGCGTCAGCCGATAAGCCATGCCTGGGTCGATTCTCCCGTTACTCACATCTTGCCATTCACCACCGCCAAGGGGCCGCACCTGCCGTGCCTGACTGGGGGAAAGTATGGCAAATACGATGTCATGTTGTGCCATGAGATCCAGACTTTCAAGATCTACCGCTGTCTCCGGCAGCCACAACCCTTCCGGCTTGCGTCCAAAGCGATGCTCAAAATCCTTTATCCCCCAGATAATCTGGGTAATCTTGTCGCGGCTGTTGGCTAGCGGTAGGATCATGTGATTGTAGGCCTGGGCCAAAGCATTTCCATGACCGGAGAATTTCTCCACGCTCTGCCGGTCAGCCTCCAGAATGGCATCATAAGCTTCGGTGGCATAATTCTGCATCCACAGCAAGACAGTCGGACCGAAGTTGAAGCTTATGCTGGCATAATTGTTCACCAGTTCGACGATTCGTCCTTCCGTATCCCAGATTCTCGACACGGCGTTGGCCGCGTAGCATTCGGCGGAAATCCGCTCGTTCCAGTCGTGGTAAGGGAACGCAGAATCCTGGATCTCAATGGCCTCCAGCCACGGACTTTCCCGGGGGGGTTGATAAAAATGCCCATGAATACAAATAAATCGGTCCATCATTTAGACTCCTTTTTGCAATATCATGCCGTATTCACCCAGCAGCGCAGCACCTCCGCTACACTCCACGCCTGCGCCACACAACCGCGTGGTGTGTATGGCGCTTCAGCATCGAAGACCTCGCTGACCGAACCGATGCAGGCGTCATCCAGATGTGTCAGTAAGCCTGCCAGGAATCGCCGGGCCTCTGTCTTTTTGCCCGGATTCTGCTTGAGCCAGGCATCTATATAGGGCCCGATGAGCCATGCCCACACTGTGCCCTGATGATATGCTGCATCGCGAGAGCGCAAGTCACCGTAGTATCTCGCTCTGTAATCCGGATGTCCGGGTGCGAGAGAACGCAACCCGACGGGCGTGAGGAGGCGATCCGTCACCACCTCCATTACGGATTTCCATCGAGCTTGGTCGAGCACCGGGTGATCGAGCGAGATCGCGAAAACCTGGTTCGGACGGCACGCGTCGTCGCTGCCGCCGTTCTCTGCGTCCACCACGTCGTAGAGATAACCCCCCTGTTCATACCAGAACCGCTGGTTGAAAGATTCTCGCACACGATCGGCCGTCTCCTTCATGCGGCGCATGGCGGACTCCTGGTTCTCTTCCTGGAGCCACTCCTCCATCAACCGCAGCGCGTTGTACCAGAGCGCGTTGATCTCCACCGCTTTGCCCCGCCGCGGCGTCACCACCCAGTCTCCCACCTTGGCGTCCATCCAGGTGAGTTGATATCCCTGCTGCCCCTGGCGCAGCAAAGCGTCCTTCGGGTCCATACCGATGCCGAACCGCGTTCCGTTCATGTGATGCTCGATGATTTCTATCAGCTTGGGCAGCATCAGCTTCAGCGTCGTGCGGTCGTTCGTCATCTGCACGTACCTGTGGATGGCATGGAGAAACCACAGCGTAGCGTCGGCGGTATGATAGAGGCCGTCTTTCTCGCCTTCGGGGAACATATTGGGGATCAGCCCATCGCGCACGTAATGGACAAATGTTCGCAGTATATGGTCCGCCTCGTTCCTACGGCCGGTCATGAGCGTGAGTCCTTCCAGACTGATCATGGTGTCGCGGCCCCAGTCCGTGAACCAGGGGTAGCCCGCGATAACGGTCCGCATCTCCTCGCCGGAGGCGAGCACCCGTGCGTCTTCCAAGCGGCCGACGGGCGAGATGAGGAACTGATCGGCGGCGAGCACCAGTTCCGCGGCCGGTCCCGTCCGTGCTTGCGGCGGAGCGGCGTCCAGCAGCAGCTTGCGGCGATCCAGCTCGGCACGGAAAGCTTTCTCCGGTGACAGCGCCCGAATGACGTCCCACTCCTCGGTCGATGCCACGAGCGTCGTCCGGTCGCCCTTGCCCAGATCAGCGCGGAAGTAACCGGGACTCCAAAGTGACCCCTGCCACTCGTATCCGCGGTCGCGCTCGGTGCGATAGGGAATCAGGGAGGTTTCCTTGCTGTCGAAGGTAAATGCCGTCGACGGACCGTGAACGATGAGCCGGAGCACGGGCAAGTCCACAGCTCCTGTGATTTCGAACTGGTCCTCCCACACGGATAAGCTGTAATACGTCGAGCGCGGCTGGCTGACAGGCGCATCGTGCGAACGGAAATGCATCGCCGGCCGGAGCCCCAACCGCAGCTTGCCTTTTCCCGAGAGCAAAAGATACGTCACGTGCACGGTGTTCTGCCGGTACGGAAGAAAAAGTCGTTTTTCGAGAACGAACCCATCCACCTCGTAGCGCCACACCGGCAGTCCGGCTTCCAGTCGAAACTCACTGAGGGCAAGAGTCGCCTCCGGTGAGATGCCCGCCAGCTCCTCCGCACCCGTGTACACCACGTGGCGGTCCGGCAGGCGCAGGCGCTCGGAGAGTCCGTTCAGCATCATCATGCGGCCCAGCGGATTGGGCAAAGCGGCGATCAAAAGCCCGTGATAGCGTCGTGTGATGGCGCCGGTCACGGTTCCCGACGCGTATCCGCCGAGCCCGTTGGTGACCAGCCACTCTTCCAGCATGTGGGGGTCCGATCCCGGATCGCTTAATTGGTGCTTGCGAAGAACTCGAATCAGTTCAGCCATGCGTCTTCTGCTCAGATCTTGTTATTTTTGGACGCAATGCCACCGCGGCATGCCCCGGGATGCGCCAGTTGTCTTTGGAATCGAGCTGTGACGTCCCTGTTCCACCGTACCGGGGGTCTTCGCTCGACCATAAGGTCTTCCATGTCATTCCAGCCGGTGGCGCAAGCAGCGGCTCCGGCGCAAGGTCCAGATGCAGATCCGCTCCAAAGTTCACCAGCAACAGGCGGTCATCACCCTCCTCGCCGAAAAAACGCAGCAACAGGCACTCTTCGGCGAGCACGGCCCCATCCACACCGCCCGGAGTTTGCGCACTAAAGACGGGATCCTCGCGGCGCAAACGCAGCAGGTCCCTGTGCAGATCGTAGGTTCGCCGGTTGCGTTCGCGCTCGGTGAAATCAAGCTTGCACCGCTCGAATGTAGCGGGATTCGCCGGATCGATCAGGTACGGCAGCATCTCGCTCGTGGCAAGACTGCGGAACTGCTTCAGAAACTTCGCACGCCCTTGCCCCACCAGCTTGGCGAGATCAGGCTTGTGATCCGCAAAATAATAGAACGGACTTGACGACGCGAACTCTTGCCCCTGAAACAACATGGGGGTTCCAGGAGCGAGCAGCATAAGCGCGGTCATCGCCCTCAGCCGCCCGGGGCTGGTCATGAACTGCACACGTTCGCCACGGCCGGAATTGGCGATTTGGTCGTGATTCTGAATATACGTCACGAATTTCGCTGGAGGCAGCCTCAGGTCGGGCGTGCCGCGGCGCTGCTTCTGCCACTTGTACCGCTGTCCTTGGTAGAGATAACCGTACTTCACCATCGATATGAACTCCTGCGGCTTGCCCTGATAGTCGGTGTAGTAGGCTTCGCTGCGCCCGGTCATCGCGACCATGGCGCTGTGATGGAAGTCGTCATTCCATAGAGCGTCCAGCCCGTAACCGCCGCTCTCGATCGGATGCACCAGCTTGGTGAGCTGAGGCTCGTTCTCCGCCACGATGATCGTTTTCCGCCCGCGCGCCGCTTCCCGCACGCGTTTTCCGATGGCTGCCATGATGTTTTCCGACGAGACGTCGAAGATCTGCTGCGTGGCGTCCAGCCGCAGTCCGTCGAGGTGGAACTCCTCGATCCAGTAAGCGGCGTTGGTGAGGAAGAATTCGCGCACCGGACCTGCCTTCTCGCCATCGAAGTTCATGGGCTCACCCCAATCGCTCTCGTACTTGTCGGTGAAGTAGTCGGGCGAAAACTCCTTCAAATAATTCCCGTCCGGGCCGAAATGGTTGTAAACTACATCGAGAATCACCCCCAAGCCGACGCGATGAGCCTCGTCCACGAACCGGCGGAAATCGTCCGGTTCGCCATACAGCCGAACCGGAGCGAACTGCCCAACTCCATCGTAGCCCCATCCAAAGCGGCCGGGAAAATCAGCCACCGGCATCACTTCGAGCACGGTGATTCCGCAGTCAACCAGCTCTGCCAGTTCCCTCTGAGCGGCTTGCCATGTCCCTTCTCGCGTGAAGGTGCCGATGTGTATTTCGTAAATGACCTGGCCATCGAGACCAATGCCCTGCCACCCGCTGTCGTTCCACTCAAAACCCGAATGATCCACCACCTGAGACGCTCCGAGAGGCCCGTCCGGCTGATACCGCGACACCGGGTCAGGAAAGCAACCGGCCTCATCCAGCCGGAAGCGATAGCGAGTTCCCTCGGCGGCTTGTGGGACCAGGCCCGCAAAGTATCCGTCCGCATGCTGTTTCAGTTGTACGGTCGCCGGCGCTCCAGGGCCGGCCTCCAGCAACACTTCCACTTTCTTCGGGCGAGGCGCCCAGACGCGAAAATGCGTGCCTCCGCTCGGCTGCAACTCGGCGCCGATGGGATATCGTCGTTGCAGGTTCATAATCGTTCCCCGTTGAACATCTCGACTCTAGCGTTTCTATAAAATTTTCCTCGTTAGTATCCATCTGGAAACTCAATCTTGCTGTAGTGGCGGGGTTTATCACCGCGAGAGAAAGTATGCACTTTCAACGGGTTGCGGGCGGGAACAAATCCCGCCCCTACGAACAATAGCCCAGCAATCAGGGTTTCCTGACGAACACTCGTTAAGGCTCTTTCATCGCACTCTGATTGCATTTGCATCGAGAGCTTTACTGCCCTCTAGCTAATAGTTGGACACACTTGGCCCCGTGGTTGTGACACGGAGGGGGGAGACGCGGCGACACGGAGATATACTCGTTAAGTTTTAAATGCTTCACTCCCCCATCATCACTCATCGTTGCGGTTTGCCCACGCAAGTGGCTGGAATCTCTCCGCGTCACCCTGTCGCCGTGTCACCGCGTCCTACCCTCTGGGTCATATGTGGGTAATTGTCAGGCCCTTTAGGAGGAACTAATTTCGGCGCTAGCTCTTCCTGCTCGCATAAAGCAGCAACACACTACCAGCCACTGCTGCCCCCAGGCCGGCCCAGAGAGGGACGTTGACCGTCTGTTTTTCCGCAACCGACATCTCTAACGGGCCCAGCTTGATGTCGTGAGTCTCCTTGGTGTAGCTGAACTTGCCATACAGCAACCCCACGATACCAGCCACAATCAGCACGATTGCCATGATCTTGACTGCGCTCATCCTGTCACCTCCGTAGGGTCTCCTATTCCTTCTTCACTCGCAGATTGTTTTTTACGGATTCTACCCCTTCTACGCTCCTGGCGATTTCACCCGCTCTATTGACGGCCTGCTGCGAATCAACGAAGCCACTCAGTTGCACCGTGCCTTTGTAGCTTTCGACACCGATTTGGAAGGACTTGAGAAAATCATCAGCGGCCAGCAAAGATTTTACTTTGGCCGTGATGACCGAATTGTCAACATATTCGCCCGTGCCTTCATGCTTGGATGTCGAGGCGCAGGCCACAAAGGTGGCTATCAACATAAGAGCCATAAAATAGCGAATGATGATATTTGCCTTTTTCATAGCGGTTATTCCTTTTTTGTCGGTTTGTAATGAAAGGACCGGCCACAAACGCCGGCATTCTTATTGGACCGGGGTGAACCTTACTTCCCGACCCGAAGTCCCGAAATCGAACCGATGACACCGAAGACACTCAATAGCCATATGACCACCACAATCACCACGACTATATTCAGGATGCTCTTGATTTTACGATCCATCGGTATGTAATTGTTAATCAGCCAAAGGATTACTCCAACCACAACCAGAATGATAACTAAATTGATCAACGGCATATTTTTCTCCTTTCATGCCCAAAGCCCACTGACCAGCTAATTCTGACCAAAGTCAGAGCCATCGTTTCCAACCTTAACCTTAATGTCAACGTTTCCCCCTTTCAATGATCTTACTCGGTTTAGATACGACCAAATAACAGAAGCAATACTACGATCAGAAGGATCAGTCCCAAACCACCGCTGGGATAGTATCCCCACGCCCTGCTATGCGGCCATGTAGGGAGTGCGCCAATGAGCAGAATAACCAGTAAAATAAGAAGAATCGTCCCTAGCATTTTCTCTTTCCTTTCTGCCGTAAGCTCGGCGTGTGTTCCAGGATGAAGGCCCGATGATCCATACATCATCCTATTTGAGCAAGTTCCATGCCCGCTATATGGAGAGCCGACTCATTTCAAATTTAGCTAATGACTATAGACTCTTATGCCAGGGTGAGGCGCTCCGATGGTGGTGGATTTACGTGGAAAATGTGTTGCGTGCAACACAATCGTTGCATCACTTCCATATCGCATGCAACATTTAAATATCAGGAAGGTGGCTTAATGAGCTTGTGCTCGAGCATCGGGGTCCTATAAAAGCAGTGCCGGCTCCTGGAGATACATACGGGGTAAGTGTGAGTAACTTCAGGCAGTTGCAAGTGGGAGCCATGAGGCCTCACTGCGAGAGGCCTCATGGTTCTCCCACCTATTCACCTGACCTGACAATTGGCGCCGCTACTTCATGACGCTAAGTTCCACCCGACGGTTGAGGGCGCGACCTTCCGGATTGTCCGATCCATCGGGATTGGTGTTGCTGGCTATCGGTCTTGTCTCACCATAGCCAATGGTTTGCATACGGGACGGGCTGATGCCCTTGTTAGCTAGGTAGTCAAACACGGCCCGGGCACGGCGTTCAGACAACTTCTGGTTGTATGGCTCAGTACCCTTGCTATCGGTGTGCCCTTCGATCATGACCTTCATGTTGGGGTAGTCCTTCATAATCAGTGCAGCTTCATCCAGGACCCCTGCCCATTCCGGTTTAATGTTGGACTTATCGAAGTCGAAATTGATGCCACGCAGCACTATTACTTCTTCTTTTTCCTGTGGGGAGCAAAACACGTCGTCCACAAACTTTTGCAGAGCCGCCGGATCTGCATCCAAAGTCAGACCTTCAACCATGATGCTGCAATCGCTCATTGCATTGATGGCGGTAAGAATTGCTTTGCCCTTTTTGTCGTTGTCGTCAGCAACAGAGATAATATGGATACATGTATTAGGATACTTGCTGTAAATTGCCCTGGCTTCGGCCACCGGATCGCTACCCTGATTGGCCATGCCGTCGCTTATCAGAATCACGGCCGTATTACCGTTCATTTTGGCCAAAACCGGATCCAGAGACAAAATCCCCGGTCCCATGGGCGTTCGACGGCCGTAAATCTCCTGGCGATTTTCGATGCTCGCCAAAGCTGCGCCCATTGCGACGCGGTCATAAGGGGAAGGCGCATAAAGTTCTTGCACGGGAGCGAACAGCTCCAAGGCCGCCATGTAGTTCTCCCCTCTGTAGTTTGGCTGGGGAATTAGATTATTGATACGCAGCGCTACGTTCTTGGCAACAGCCATTTTCAACTGGGGGTCCCCAAAATGCATGTACATGGAACCCGATTGGTCAATCAGGAAAATGAAATTGTCGGGACAATATTCAACCGCATTTGCACGCCCCGCCGTCATGGTAACGAACAACGTCAACATCAAACCCATAATCATCATCGACCCGCTTTTCTTCATAACTTGCTCCTTTTAGTGGTTGAGATTAAGGTGACAAAAAATTGCTTTTTGACCGTTATTGACTAGCACTTTTACATGGCGTAACGGCCTCCGCATTCCCAAAAGACAAGGCAGTATCCGCGTTTGCTACCTCACAGGTGGGTAAAAAGGCTGTCGTCCCACACCAAATGCGAAGTCACGGGAGAGAACCAGGATGAAAGCCCGATGATCCATACATCATCCCATTTGAGCAAGTTCCATGCCCGCTGGATGGAGAGCCGACTCATTTCAAATTTAGCTAATTACTACAGACTCTTATGCCAGGGTGAGGCGCTCCGATGGTGGTGGATTTACGTGAAAAATGTGTTGCGTGCAACACAATCGTTGCATCACTTCCATATCGCATGCAACATTTGAATATCTGGATGTTGCCCTAGGCGGCTGTCCGAGAATGCCCTTCTTGTCATTTCGAACGAAGTGTAGCGGAGTGAGAAATCTGTTATATCAAGTACTTGTTGGAGTAAGATTGCTCGCCTTCGGCTCGAAATGACAATTTTCGGACGGCCTCCTAGTACAGCTGGGCGAAAATGTGTCCCTGATTAGAGTTCCCCCCCCTTTCGTAAAGGCTGTTAGTTGGACACACATAACCCCGTGGGTATTGAAAGTCCCCCTTTGCAAAAGGGGGGACCAAATCGCTGACTCCCTGTTGTTGGTGGCAAATTGTAATGCCAATGAAAACAGATACTTTTCAAAAGCACGGGGTCATGTGTGTCTAACTGTCAGTTGTAAAGGGGGCGGCGCCGCTGGCTCCTGGATTCTGGCTCCTGGATTCTGCATTTTTATGCGAAAACATCCCCAATGTTGAACCGTTGCAAATGGCCCAGAAATCATGCAACGTTTGCGTTGCGTGCAACATACTTTTTCCCTGCAGGCTATAGACGGAAACTCTCACGACTCAGCTTTAAGTTTTTATTATACCATCACAATATTGAATTAGTGCTATCACCTGCCGGTTCGGCACAGATCTTGATATTTGTTTGATTACGACGGATTTCATTTGCACATTTCTCATCTTTTCACAAACGTGGCTGATAGATGAGCGGAGGCGGTTGCCGTTTCCGAAGAAGACAGGAGTACTGCCGGATTTTTTCGAAACAGGGAGACCTCTCATTATGGAGAATGGGTGAAGGTGAATATTCTCTTGATCGATGCTGAAGAAAGCATCCGATTCAGCTTTCACAGATTCCTCGCAGCCGAGGGATACAATGTGATCACTGCCAAAAGTTACTTTGAAGCTCTGGCGAGAATTGATAAAATGAAATTTGACCTGATACTCGTAGACACTTTTCTCAATGATGGATGGGGGATAGATGTTTTACGGGAGGTAGATCAGAGAAACCTTAAAACTCGAGTGATCATCATGACGACATATCCCAGTACAGAAGCAGCTCGAGACAGTTTTCGCCTGCACGCTGTTGACTACCTAGTCAAACCACTAAGACAGGAAGGACTGCTTAATTCCGTAAACAAAGCATTACAGCAAATGAAGCGCGCAGAGGATGAGGGTTCCGCCCCCCCCCAGCGCACGGACGGTCTGAAGATAGCCGTCGCGGCACTGGAAGAATACAAGCCTAAACGGCGACAGGCCCGGGGTGAAGCCGACAAAATGGCGTCCGATGCCGACGGCGAGGCAATTGGGAAATCAAGAACTGCAGAGGCCATTGCATGAAAGCGCATCATGGTGTTGCCCGCGTCGGAAGGTGAAATCCTTCCCGACCAAAGAAGGAGAAAGTCATGAGAAGAGCATTTTACGTAATCTTGTTTGTCATTGTGATTGTTTCGTGGGGTGTATTTGCTCAGCAACGAAGAGCTCAGAGAACTGCCGCTCCAGCGCAGACCACAACGTCCATCGAAAGTCAGCAGAACGCAAAGTAGCCAGTTGGTTTGATTGTGCGCGATCAAGGAGTCTCGTGATATGAACGTTCTTCTCATTTACCCGAAATTTCCTGATACGTTTTGGTCTTTCAGGTACGCCTTAAGTTTCATCGGAAAGAAAGCGGCCTTCCCGCCTCTTGGCCTGCTGACCGTCGCAGCCCTGTTGCCGGAGAAATGGTCCAGGCGACTGGTGGACGTCAATGTAGACGACCTAACGAATAGCGACCTCGCATGGGCGGATATGGCCTTTATCGGCGGCATGGCGGTGCAGCGCAAATCGGCGAAGCAAATCATCGCCCGCTGCAGGGCGAAGGGCTTGAAAGTCATCGCGGGTGGACCGCTTTTTACCGCGGAGCCGGACGAGTTTGAGGAGGTGGATCATCTTGTTCTGGACGAAGCAGAACTTACGTTACCGGCTTTTCTCGAAGACCTGCAAAACGGTTGTCCCAAAAAGATCTACCGGTCTTCCGGTTTCTGTGATCTGCATCACACTCCCATCCCCTCATGGGATTTGGTGCGAATGAAACGATATGCGTCCATGAGCATTCAGTTCTCCAGGGGATGTCCGTTCAACTGCGAATTCTGCAATGTGACGGTTCTTTTCGGTCATCGACCGCGCCTTAAAACGTCTCAACAGGTCATCGCAGAACTGGATCGTATTTATGATGCGGGTTGGCGCAGCAGTATTTTTTTTGTCGACGACAATTTTATCGGGAATAAGGGCTACCTTAAAACACAGTTGCTGCCTGCCTTGATCGAATGGCGAAAAGATAAAAAAGGATGTGTGTTCTTCACGGAGGCATCGATCAATCTGGCCGATGATCGGGAGCTTTTGGATATGATGGTCGAAGCCGGCTTCGATACCGTTTTTATCGGCATTGAGTCGCCCGATGAGGCCAGCCTGACGGAATGTCATAAAACCCAGAACAAAAACCGGAATCTCCTGCAAAGCGTCAAAACAATCCATCGTGCCGGTTTGCAGGTGATGGGCGGTTTTATTGTCGGCTTCGACAGCGATACGCAGTCCACCTTTCAGCGGCAGATCGATTTCATCCAAAAAAGCGGAATTGTGACCGCTATGGTTGGAATGCTTCAGGCCCCTCCGGGGACCCGGCTGTTTGATCGGCTGCAGCGGGAAAGCCGAGTGGTCAGTACATTTTCCGGAGACAACGTTGATGGAACGACAAATATCATCCCGCAAATGGGTCTGGAAAGGCTTTTACAAGGCTATCGATCGGTTATGAAACAGATCTATTCTCCCAACAACTTCTACCGGCGGGTCAGAACTTTTCTGACAGAACTCAAAACGCCTGAAATCAGAAGCCCCATGAATTTTGATCGCTTCCTGGCGTTCTTCCGCTCCGGTTTTTGGCTCGGCATTTGGGGTAAGGAACGTTTCCACTACTGGCATTTACTTTTCTGGACACTGCTCAGCAAGCCAAAGCTGGTGCCACTGGCTGTGACCCTTGCAATCTATGGCCACCACTATCGGAAGATATGCGAAAAGTATATATTGTTCGAGGCGGATGGTGAATTGTCGAGGAATTGATACAAAATCAGCACAACAATTCAGCTGAGAAAATATTTTATTGCTGCCATGCACCATATTGATGTTTCGGACTAGAGAGCGCCGCAAAATAACTTTTCCACTTTAGGCTTTCGGCCAATCGTCACTCCGAGAACCCCGGATCGGGGTCATGGGCAGGCGCCGGGGTTCATCCCGCCGCGGGAGAAAAAACCCGGATACGGATCGAAGATGACCCCTTGGCATTATTTCGCCGGAATGACGTTTGCCTCATCTTTTTGCAGGTAAAAGCGCAAAGGTCATTTTTGGGCAGCCACCCACTTAGCATTGCTGGCCGCATGAACCACCTTGAGCTTTCTATGCAGCACGCCGTGACGGGTTATCTAATAGACGGCTTTTTGGCCGCGGTCCCTTTTCTTAAACTCTCCACACCAGTCAGAAGCTTTCGCACGAGGCCATGCGATCCCGCATAAAGCATCTTCCGACCAGTCTCGCTCTACATGTTTAGGTCTTGGAGCATTGCGCCGACATGCGCCGTGTTCTCTTTCCTTGGAGCTTTGTTGCCAGTATAAGCAGTCGTTACACTTCATGCTGTCCTCCTCGGATGGATTTTGCTGATCTGAAAACATTGGAAGCTAAGAATATCAGAGAAAGTATGTGTACCAAGTTACCTTTAACCCAACTTTCAATGTAAACGTAAGAGTTGCATGAGCTTTGTCAATCAACGGCGGTTCTGGGTCCGCAAAACACGTGTGAAGAAGTTCTGGCCGCAAGATCCCGTCTAACTTTCTATGTCCTTGGTGCGATTACGGCCGGGAACACTGCACCTACCGCATTAGCTATCTTGCCACCGGTCTCGACAAACTCTCTGGCTGACAGCCACTTCCAGTTCTCCTCAATCTCCAGCACGTTGACCTCTTTCAGATCCTGCTTGATAGCTGATATCGAAAGCACCAGATGCGGGTTTTTGCATAACGGATCTCCAAATCCATTATGTTCGCCTGTTGGTAAGGGGCCCATATACGTTTCAGCCGATCTTTATCCTCGGCCAAAGTGAAAATCAGGTGAAAGAATGCTATAAGTTTGTTATGTCAGACACCCCCGGCGAAGCCGGTGGCTTGATGAGCGGGGCCGTCTCAAAGACGGTCGCCCTAGTTCCAAGTTCAGTGGTTACGTGTAGGGAGTTCTTTCAAGTATGAACAGCCTAAAACCGACCATCATCACCGGATTCTTGCTCCCGTATGTAAGTGCGAACCTGTTCGAGTCCGAAACCAACCGTCGAAACAGCATAGCCTCTTGCCCAGAAATGTTCGCCTGTAAAGTTGCGCTGTCTTCCTCCAAATTGTCTGGCAATCGCAATGGCACTTTTCCCTTTGAGAAAGCCTATCACGGAGGCTACCGAATGTTTCGGCGGAATTGCGATACACATGTGGACATGATCTGTCATCAGATGCCCTTCAAGAATCTGGCATTCCTTCTGGCGTGCCAGTTCATGAAATATGGGGCCAAGATTTCTGCGAATTTGTCCAAACACCGTCTTTCTCCGGCGTTTGGGAACGAAAACAACATGATACTTGCAATTCCACTTTGAATGGGACAAGCTTTGGTAAGGTTCTGTCATGGAATTCTCCTCTGGTATTCAAGCTCATCAAACCACCGGAGGAGAATTCTACTCCTGGAACGCTCAAAGCTTTGCAAGTCTCACTGGTCGAACCAGTGGCTTACCAATTTGAGTTATGAGTCGTTAGAAGGCATTTCCCTTGCTCTTCCTCCATTGATTCAGCCCTTATAGCATCAACTGCATATTTCATGGATGTGGAATTTGGAGTGTAGGGAGGAAGCCAGCAACCGAATGCTCAACCTTCTGGCAGCGCAGCCAGCAATTCTCATTTTGGTTACGAGCTTGTCCGATAATTGGCCGAATGGTGTCTATTGTTATTCCGGCAAGCTTTAAGCCGGAATCCAGGCCCGCACCAAAAAAGGATTTCCGTATCATGGATTCCGGCTTAAAGACCGCCGGAATGACGGCGTCGCGAATTCTCGGGCAGACTCCTAGGTTCATAGTACAGCAAAATGAGAATTGCTGCAGCGCAGCACCTGTCGAGAAATTCTTCATTAATCGAGTGCCTTAATAGACCTGCAAGTGGCGATTTAAGGATTCTTGCTGGAGCTTATAGAATTTGTTGAGTAAAAAATGGTGGGCGGGGAGGGATTTGAACCCTCGGCTTCCACCGTGTGAGGATGGCACTCTCACCGCTGAGTTACCCGCCCGTTTGATTGGCTTTATATACCATTCAGATACTGTGCGCAACATTAAATGATCTCGACTGACTGAGGGCTGGATTGCTGCTACATAGTTGCCCGCCGGAACATAACTTTTGATGCAACAAAGTCTTTCGGACCGTGCCGATTTGGCAGGACTAAAGTCCTGCGCTACAGGATTTTGGGAGCTAGCCCGGTATTGAATGATTTGTCGGACGACGAGCGTTCTTACAGGACCTTCATGCGCAGGCGCAGGTAGTCCTGTTTACTTTCTTGGTCATTGGGGTCGAGTTTCAGGAGTTGGTCGAGCTTTTGCAAAGCATCTTTGTACTGTTCGGATTTTTCATACAGATTGGCGGCCTGGCGCAAATATTTACGCTCTTTCGGCTTCAGCCGAATGAGCGCTTCCAATTCTTTTAAAGCACCCTTGGTATTGTTCAGCTTCAGGTAGGCATAGAGAAGGTAGCGGTGAAACGTAGCGTTGTCAGGATTCTTTTCACTGGCTTTTTGAAAGAGTTCAACAATCTCTTTGTAATCTTTATTGTCATCATAGATCTTGAAAAGCGCATCATAGTAACTTGCATTGTTGGAATCCAGCTGAGCTAGTTCTCTCAGCATTTCCACTTCTTTCTTTTGGTTGTTCTGTTTTCGATAGATGTCTAATAGGTACTTGCGAGATTCCACATCCTTGGCATCAATGGAGGCAACATTTCCAAAAGCCTTGCCGGCTTTTCCCCAATCTTTGGCTTCATAATACAGCACACCCAGATTAAACTGAACGGTCTTATTGTTGGGCTGCAAATCCGCCAGTTTTTCATAGGCGCTTTGCAACGCCTTTTTATCTTTAGATTGTTCAGCAAGCGATACCAGGCGAACGATTGCTTCTTTTTGCTTCGGACTCTTCTGGAGGATCTTCTCGTAGGTCGCTTGAGCCTGCGATATGGAACCCTTTTTTTCCTGGAGTTCCGCCAAGTGCATCCAACTTTTCAGATCATTCGGATTCTTTTGCAGGTATTTTCCCATGGTATCTATCGCACGATCCAATTCGTTATTCTTTTCGTAGAGGACCGCGAGGTTATAATAGATATCCGGATCTTTAGCTCCCGCCTTTATAGCCTTTTCATATGCCGTGGCCGCATCGGACCAGTTCTTGGTCTGGGTCCGCAGGTCCGCCACGTAAAGCAGCAACGAGTTATCGAATTTCTTGGGGATTTCTCCTTGATGCTTCTGCAGAAAGTTTGCGGTTTCCTGAGCGGACTTATGCTGCTGGAGATATCCCAATAATGCCTTAAAGTCTTGCGGATCCTGAGAAAGCCTCAACAGCTCCAAATAGATTTGCAATGCGTCATCAACCTTGTTCTGGGATTTATAGGCAATCAGCTGATGCTCCAGAATCGATTTCGATTTCCCAGATTTTGCAACATCCTCATAAAGCTTAGCGGCCTTCGCATAGGTTTTATTTTCCAGGTAAAGATTCGCAAGTTGGGTTTTTACAAGGATATTGCCGGGATTTTCTTTTAGCGCATTTTCCAGATATTTTACTTTGAGCTCCGGGTCAGAAGCCGAATTGGCCTTGCGCAGCCAGTCTCGAGCAGCCAGGCGAATCAACAAAGTCACCTCGCCGATTGGCATCTTCCATCGCACAAACTGGACTTTGACTTGTTTTGGAGTTTCAAAGGACTCATCCGGCCAGATTTCCTTTATTGTGATCTGCTTATCATTCAATACATTTGCATCAAAATCAGATGAAACCGCCTTTACCCCCCAGGAAATCCAGCCGTCGGTTTGAACCTTGAGAAGCTCCAACGAGTCGGCGGGATTGAGAGTCAATTCGGTGTTCGGCTCGACCTTCACCTCTCTGCCATTGAGGAGGAAAGTGACAGACTCCAGCTTTCTGGGCAACGGCAGGTATGAGGAGATATAGCTTACGTTGAATGTGGGTCTGACGCCGGAAAAGTAGAAGTACGCGGCTCCACCTGCGAGCAAAAGAATTAGGGGCAGAAGGTAGCGACCGATACCTCGCTTTTTTTTCTTCCTGCTGAATATCAGCGAGTTATCCAGCCTGTAGTTATAGCCGCGCCCTCTTCTAGCCATAGTTTCTCAGCTTACTCCTGATCAAGCTGAACCATTCGAAACAGTTCTTTAATCTCGGATTTACTCAGAGGCCGATAGCTTCCAGGTTTCAATTGTTCAACCTGGAGCGGTCCGTATCGGGTTCGCCTGATCTTCAAAACAGAATGACCGACGGACTCGCACATTCGTTTGATCTGCCGATACCATCCCTGATGCAATACTATCTCGATCCAAGCTTTCTTGGGTAAAAGGCGAAGGACCTTCACCTCCGCTGGTGCAGTCTTTCCCTCATCCAAGTGGATGCCGGACCGAAGTTTATTCAGGGCCTTGTCATCGGGATGACCCTCTACCTTAACTTCATAGGTTTTTGGTACTCCAAAGCGAGGATGCTGCAGGCGATGCCCCAAAACCCCGTCATTCGTCAAAACCATCAGACCCTCTGCATCGTAGTCGAGACGGCCCACCGGAAAGACGCGAATCCTAATATCAGAAATAAAATCCATTATTGTCTTTCGCCCCTGTGGATCTTTGAGCGTTGTCATACAATTCTTCGGTTTGTAAAATAACAAATATACCTTTTTGGGAATAACGGCAATCGGCTGCCGGTCGACTGAGATCTCATCCTTGTCCGGATCTACCCGAACCCCGAGTTCTGTTACGACATCCCCGTTGACCTGCACTCTGCCCTGCCGGATCATTTCTTCGGCTGCTCGCCTGGATGCCAATCCGGCCTGGGCGATCACCTTTTGCAATCTAATGCCCGCCATATCAACGAAAAACATTCAAACCAATCGTGTCCCTTACTTCCGCCATGGTTTGAACGGCCACAGATCTTGCCTTGTCTGTTTCATCCCGCAGAACCTGCACCACTTTGGCCATGTTCTGTTCCAATTCGAGCCTTTTCTCTCTTATAGGTTGAAGCCTGGCCAGCACATTCTTTATGAGGATCTTTTTGCAGTCAATGCATCCAATGGCCGCCGTTCGACATCCTTCTGCAACCTCGGCAACTTCTTCAGGTGAAGAATAAATCTTGTGGTAAGCAAACACCGGAGACAACTCGGGAGTTCCTGGATCATGCCGCCGCACACGGGCCGGATCGGTCATCATCCTCAATATTTTCTCCCGGATGACCTCCTCGGGTTCGGTGATGTAAAGGCAATTGCCGTAACTCTTGCTCATTTTTCTGCCATCGGTGCCGGGCAATACCGGGACTTCCGTCAGCAGGGCATCCGGGACCGGAAAGACTTCGCGTTCGTACAAAAAGTTAAAGCGACGGGCGATTTCCCGGGTCAATTCGACGTGCGGCAATTGATCCTTCCCCACCGGAACTCCGTTGGCTTTATACATGATGATATCAGCCGCCTGCAGCACCGGGTAGCCTAAAAAGCCGTAATTTCCAAGGTCTTTCTGTTCGATTTGCTGCTGCTGTTCTTTATAGGTCGGATTTCTCTCGAGCCAGGGGAGAGGCGTAATCATCCCCAATAGCAGATAAAGTTCCGCATGCTCCTTGACTTCCGATTGGATAAATAATGTGCACTGTTCGGGGTCGAGACCCGCACTGAGCCAATCAAGTATCATTTCCCAAATGTTATTGTGAATATCACCCGGACTGGCGTAATCGGTGGTTAGGGCATGCCAGTCTGCGACAAAGAAAAAACAATCGTATTGCTGCTGTAGTTGAATCCAGTTTTCCAGCGCGCCATGCAGGTTTCCCAGGTGAAGTCGACCAGTGGGGCGCATCCCACTCAGAATCCGCTTCTTTTCCATCATGCTGTTCAAATCTCCTTGACCTCTAAGGCTTGTTCGAAAACTCTCTTTTTCCTATAGTGCAAGCCTGTTAGGGCTGCCCCTTTTGGCAGGGCTACATCCCTGCGCTGCATCGTCGGACATCCTCTAACCCAACAACAATCGCATAAACACCGCCAATACGGGTCTCACGATATACCCCCAAGCACCAGTGGCAATCAGCAGTAAAACGATGAGAATGCCAAACCGTTCCAAACGCTCCAGCTGCATTGCCATGGGTGCCGGCAGCAGTCCCACCGCAATCCGTCCGCCGTCCAGGGGCGGAATCGGCAATAGGTTAATAACCATCAAAACCAGATTGAACTGCACTGAAATACCGGCCATCAAAAACAGCGGTTCCGCGATCGAAGCCATTATGCTGTTGGTTGGAATCCAGCCGCTTTTAAAACCGAAAAATATGGCATGGTAAATCCCGGCGCTGGCCGCAGCCATAAGGAAATTCGTCATGGGACCTGCCATGGCAACCCACGCCATGCTCTGACGCCCGCCCCGCAGATTGCTGAAATTAACCGGAACCGGTTTTGCCCAGCCAAACAGAAACGGCGCTTTGGTAATGAGCAAAATCAATGGAAGAACGACCGTTCCAATCGGATCGACGTGCACTATCGGGTTGAGAGTGATACGCCCCATCAAGCGGGCGGTCGGATCTCCAAACTTTTCTGCCACCCAGCCATGCGCCACCTCGTGGATAACGACTCCAAGCAGCAACGGGACTGCATAAAGGCTTGCGTTTAGAATGAAATTCTCGATTACAGACTCCTTCCAAAAGATTCCGGATGCCAGATGCAGGATACCTGATAAGTAGCTGCAGTTCTAATAGCTTGTATATAACGCATGGCACACGACTTCACGCTGCGCACGCGCCTGCGCTGCGAGCCGTGCCTGGCAGGGCTAAAGCCCTGCACTACAGGGAAAACCTCTTTACAGTTTTTTGTCATCTATCCAACACCCGGTATCCGAAATCCGGCATACAGTTCCTAATGTCCCGAGCACGATTCAGGGCCTACCTGCTCCGGTTTTTCGAAAAGCTGGGCAAAATTCTTTTTCAAGAAAGCCAGTTCATCCTGTCTATCTTTAACCTTCCCATCCAAACGTGCATCCAGCAGGTTATCGAGGATCTCTCGGTAAATGGGTCCCGGCGGTATGCCCATTGCCTTCAGATCCTTTCCTCTCAGCTCGGTTGCCACGTGCCGATAGCGGTGCAGATAATGGCTGACGACCTTGCGCACTTCGTCCTTCTGGGTTTTTGCCATCATGAATAAAAGTTCTTCAGGCTTAAAAGGCTGAAGTGCCCGATAGATATCACTAGGTTTTAAATCAGGCAACTGCAAAAACCTGTACAATACTGCTTCTACCTGTTCGTAGGTCCACAAAATGCGAGCTTGCTGACCATTGGTGAGTTCCAGGCGATCCCAGACTTCCTCCAGGCGATTCGGCGAAAGGCCTGAAAGCAGTCCCAACAGGTAGACCCACCAGCGATCCAAAGGTTCATCCAGAAAACTTAGTTCATACCAAGATATCACTTCCCTCTGCAGCGTAAAAAACTCTTCGGTTTTCTGAACAAAATGCATTTTTGATGAAAGGATCGGCAACACACCAAATTCAGCCATCCTGCGAATGGCCGGAAGAGGATCGTCCTCCATTAAAATGAGCTGGATTTCATGAAAGAAGCGGTGTCCCCAAAGCTTTTCAATCAAGCCCATTTGAACTGCACTGCGAATCAGCGAAGCGGTCTGTTTTCCTATGCGGAATCCGAACCGCTGCTCGAACCGAATAGCTCTGAGGATTCGAGTCGGATCCTCCACAAAACTCAAGTTATGCAACACCCGTACGACTCTCTCTTTTATATCCCGCTGGCCGCCGAAGAAATCAATCAAGTGACCGAATTCATTGGTGTTGAGGGATATGGCGAGAGTATTGATTGTGAAATCGCGGCGATAGAGATCCATTTTAAGTGAACCGAATTCCACAATGGGCAGCGCCGCCGGATACTGGTAATATTCGAAACGGGCCGAGGCTACGTCCACTCGCAGACCGTCCGGAAAGATGAGAACCGCAGTATTGAATTTTTTATGGAAACGCCCTCGAACTCCATATTCTTCAGCAAACAACTTGGCGAATCCAATCCCGTCCCCCTCCACCACGATGTCAATGTCCAAATTGGGTCTGCGCAGTAAGAGATCCCTTACGAATCCCCCCACCGCATATGCTTTGTACCCAAGTCGCTCGGCTAATTTTCCGCAGTTTTTCAATATTTTGATGATTTCCGACGGCAGTTGCTCATGAATCACTGCAACGATGTTCTTTCGCTTCGGCCAGTGATTTTCATCGAGATCATCATAAAGGGCGGTTGGTGTGTTTGAATGATCCGAAACGAGATAATTGAGCAAGTCTCTGCGAGTGATAACTCCCTTCACCCTGCCATTGTCCATAACAGGCAGAATGCGCTGTTGATTTTCGACCAGGTAAGTCTGAATTTCGAGCAGCGTCGCGTCCGGACCGACGGTACCGAAATCCGAATTCATAAATTCGCGGACTTTGTGTTCTTCCAAACCATGAAAAACCGCCTTTTCGACTACCTGCCGGTTGATAAGACCAACCAGCGAACCATCTTGCATAACCGGCATGGCGTTGATGTTGTATTTGACCATGGTACTGGCTGATTCCCCAATATCGTCGTCCGCCTCAGTGATAATGACGGGACTGTTCATCAAATCCGCAGCTGTGGGGAATGGCCGAACGTAGCTCTTCAGTACTTCAATTAAACGATCTTCGGCCTGGATCAGCGTCAAATCGCGAATCGTCGCCGAGGCAGCTGTGGAATGACCGCCGCCGCCAAAATACGAAGCTACCACAGCTACGTTGACCTCCGGGATGCGACTTCTGGCAACCAGATAGATTCGATCGTCCATTCTTCCGAGAGCGAAAATCACATCCAAATTTTCAATGTCTTTAAGCTTGTGCACAAGAACGGCGAACTCTCCGACGTATTTGTCCACCGATACGGTAGCCACACACACGTCGATTCCGTGAACATTGTAAGTTCGGGCGGAGTGGATCAGATCATTCAAAAGGCCAACCTGTTCAGCCGTTAGTTCCTGTGTCATCATGTCGGCCACCACATTCAAGTCAGCACCGGCGCGTCGCAGGTAGGCAGCGGCCTCGAAATCTTCGGGTGTTGTGGAATTAAAAGTAAACGAACCGGTATCTTCGTAAAGGCCCAGGCACATTATGGTGGCTTCCTCTGCAGTAAGTTCCAGACCCCGCTCCCGGATGTATCGGGATAGGATCGTAACCGTTGCGCCTACCGGTTCAATGATAACGATGTCTCCTTCAATGTCATCTTCCGCAGAAGGGTGGTGATCATAAACGTGGATCTCCACTCCCGGCCGCTGGACAACTTCCTCGAATTTGCCGATGCGTGAAACCTGTCGCGTATCGACCAAAATCAGCTTGTTTATCTGACTGAGGTCCACGTCGCGGAGGCGCCTGAAATCATATATGTATGTAGCTGATTTAACAAAGAATTCCCTGAGCGTTCGTTCCTGAGACCCGGGAAAGACCAAAACCGCATCCGGGTAGAGTTTTTTGGCCGCTATCATCGAGGCCATCGCGTCAAAATCCGCGTTGACGTGCGTTGTAATTACTTCCATATCTAAGTCCTAAAAAACAGAATCCAGCAGCTGGAATGTGGAACGGTCTCCCCTTCTCCGCTTCTGCGCGTCGTGCACCAACTCACGGCCGAGGGTGGTACTTTTTATGAATCTCTTTAAGCCTGCTGCGCGCAACATGGGTGTAAATCTGAGTCGTAGAAATGTCGGCATGGCCCAGCATGGCCTGCAGAGATCGCAGATCGACGCCGTTTTCAAGCAGGTGAGTCGCAAACGAATGGCGCAACATATGAGGAGTCAGGTTCTGTTTGACCCTCGAAAGCTTCGCATAATGTTTGATAATTTTCCAAATTCCCTGGCGACTCAATTTACCGCCGCGGCTATTGAGAAAAACCTCCGCCATCTGAATGCTCTTCCGAATGAGCTTCCTCCTGCCGTCATCTAGATAGACCTTCAAAGCCTCCGCGGCCCACTCCCCCATCGGCACAAGTCGCTCTTTATCACCCTTCCCCCGAACCACAAGATATCCTGGATCGAGGTGCACCTGCTGCAACTGAAGATTGACTAATTCGCTGACACGCAGGCCCGTAGCATAGAGCAGCTCGAACATAGCCTTGTCTCTTTGGCCGAGAGGGGTTTTCGAGTTTGGACCAGCAAGTAAATTTTCCACCTCCAGAGTGGAAAGCACATGAGGCAGAGCAGCATGGAACTTGGGGAAGCGAATACCCGAAGAAGGATTGCGCTCGATCCTGCCGCTTCGCTCCAGATACTTGAAAAAAGAACGCATCGCCGCCAACCGCCGAGCTTTGCTGCGGTGACTCAAACTCGTCCCCAACGACTCTAGATAACGATGAATATGTTCTGTGGAAACATCTCTCCATGCTGCAATATTTTGTTTTAGCAAAAACTTAGTTAATTCGCTAAGATCGCTGCTGTAGGCTGTGAGAGTATTGGTGCTCAGACCCCTCTCGACTGCAAGATAATCCATGAATAAATCCAGTTCGTCTTCCATCCATCCTCCAAAAAACCGCAGCCTCTTCGCGTCCGGTTTATCTAAGTCAGCCTTTTGCAAATGAATTTTTCGGCTCTTCGCGGACTTACGGGCAATTGCATCGGATTCAAATGTGTCGTCATTTCGAGTGAAACGAGAAATCTTGTGCCACTACCTCGAAGAATAAAGATTCCTCGTCCTTCGGCCTCGGAATGACAAAATGGGTCTCCCTGCTAACCCGCGATGATCCAATTTTTCTTACCTTGGCATGGCTACTTTAGCGCAATAGAATGTGCAAAAATCCACTCAAGTCTATCACGAAAATCTATAATTCGAAATCCGAAGCATAAGAATGTACAAGCATATGCTATATGATTCGAGTTTTAGGTCTTAAGTTTTAGCTTGGAGCCTTTGGCCATGGAAGCCTGGTAGCGGCTCTCATTGCCCCCAAATCATTTTCTTAAGCGCTATATGGTAACCGAGTGTACTCATTGGGATATTGAACATATCTCAATTGATTCTAATTTGTTACATTAGCCTCACATGGTCATTCCCGCATGCTTCTGGCGGGAATGACAGTGGGGAGTCCGTTGTGCAAGCAGTTGTCACAGCCAATCAGATGGTTTTCGTTAATCTGGCAAAGTAAAATCAATATCAATGTCGAGATTCAGATGAATCAGATGAAGATGAGGAGCCACCTATGGATCAACCGAACATAAATAAAAGAAAATTCGGCCGGACAGGGATCGATGTTACTTGCGTTGGGTTGGGAGGCGAAGGCATTTTAAGGACCTTTGGACAGGAAAAAGCTGCCCAGATGGTCATTAATGAAGCCATCCACCAGGGCATAAACTATTTTGATTCAGCCAATGCTTATGCCGGCAGCGAAGGATACTACGGATTGGTCTGGCCAAAGCAGCCTGATATTCGGGCTAAGATATTTCAAGCCAGCAAATCGGCTCAAAGAAATCGTTCAAGTGCAATCAAGGATTTAGATAATACTTTGAGCACAATGGGAGTGAATCATATCGATCTGTGGCAAATCCATGACGTGCGGAGTCATCAGGAAATTGACGTTATTGCCTCGCCCGGGGGCGCACTGGAAGCATTCCTGGCCGCCAAGTCCAGGGGGAAAATAAGGTTCCTGGGCGTTACCGGCCATCACGACCCGGAAGTTATAACACGGGCCGTCCGCGAGTTGCCGGTGGACGCCGTGATGATGCCTGTCAATCCGGTAGAGGCGGCTTTGGGCGGGTTTCTCGATTCCACCTTACCGGCCGCGATTGAAAAAGGAGTTGCAGTTATAGGCATGAAGGTTTTGGGAGCGTCGCAATACCTTTCACCACAAGCCGGAGTCACCGCACAATCGCTCATCAGGTTTGCTCTTTCCTATCCCATATCCGTCGCCATTGTGGGATGCTCAAGCCCGCAACATGTTCAAGTTCTTGCAGACGCAGGACGTATTTCCGAGCCGTTGAGCGATCAGGAAAGAAGCAGCTTGACAGAAATTTTTCAACCGTATGCGAGAAGGCTAGCATATTATCGCGGCGTCCTTTAAGACGGCGTGCAGCATCCGGCCCCTCGCCTTACTCCTGCTCGCCGTGGTCCGCTGCTCTGGGAAAAGTTGGATCGAATAACGAGCAAACCTCGGGACTGGAAAAACCACGGACATAGAGGGACAACCACCAGGCAACAATCGCAATTTCAAGCAGCGAATCAAGAAGGTATATGGGTGAGATTTGACCATTTATTACATAGACGATTTCAATCATGGCCAATGCGGCGGCGCTCCCTGTCCCGAGCAAGAATATTTCAAGCGTTACCCGCCATCTTATTCCTGCCGTAAACAGTGCCGTTCCTATGACCATCAGCAACAAAGCCACGGTCCTGACCAGCCACAGATCGGTTTTTGGCCCTGTTACCGACTGAAAGGAAACGATGCTGAATAAGGGCCATAACCCACTCAAGAAATAATAACCCCCTTGTCCCATTGCTAAATAGGCGTAAGGAATTCTCCCAATTGTGTGGAGGAACCTACCCAGCATTCCGCTGCCGACGTTTTTTCGATTCTCATTCATACCGATTCACCTTCTTCATTTACTTCAAGCCTCATGACTTATCGCATCTAGCACAGCGCGGCCCTTGGGCCGCATCCAAATTCGAACATCGGAATCCAAATAATCAAACGTCCAAAACAGATCATCCCGGTTCCGGCAAGAAACTCGAAGTTAGCATCACGGCAATAGCCAACGTCTTGCGATTCCCTCGATAACCCTGTACTGTTTATGGCCGTTCACGGTCTGGTTCGGCGCAGAGGCCACAGCATCAAAGACTTACACTTTTCAGCAATTGAATGATAATCATGTTTTTCACAAGTTGGAGTGATTTTTGATGTCTCGCATAACATTTTCCATTTGGCTGGCGGAGTTGGGCGGCATTGGCAAAAGTCCTTTTGCACCAGGCACTGCAGCGACTATACTTGCCGGTATCCCAGCCGCCTATCTTTTGTCCTTTGTGCCTCTGATTTGGGTTGTCGTCATATTGTTCTGTCTCTTCCTCACAGCTTGTTACGTGTCCGAGATAACCGAACGGCAGGTCGACCGCATCGATCCCAAAGAAATCGTGATCGATGAACTGCTTGGCTATCTGGTCACGGTGGCCGGCTTTCCATTGGGCTGGAAGTCTCTGCTAATTGGTCTGCTCTTATTCCGTCTATTCGATATCTTCAAACCCTGGCCGGTCAATCGACTCAACAAAGAAACCCCCGGTGGAATTTGGGTAGTGCTGGACGATGTGGGAGCCGGCTGTTACGCTCGCTTCTTTCTCTGGATTATCTTGGCAATCTGGCCATAAACCTGCCTGCAAGAAAAGTCGCGAATCACTCTGCGGGTACATGCCGGAAGTGCCCGAGTGAGCTGGATTACCGGTGTGTCAGTGCCAGCGTGGCTATAATCGGCAAATGATCCGAGGCTATACGGCTTAA
Source organism: uncultured delta proteobacterium (assembly GCA_963781715.1). Lineage (GTDB taxonomy): Bacteria > Desulfobacterota > Syntrophobacteria > Syntrophobacterales > Syntrophobacteraceae > Desulfoferrobacter. Next base: position 90,612 of record CAWAGW010000006.1, on the reverse strand, counting down.
GGGAGTGGCATGGACCTTCATCCGCAACATAGTCTCGCTCGGCTTTACCCAGATTCGATCCAACGGAAATAATGGAAAAGTGGAAGGAAAGGTAAGCTTGGCAGGCGACCTGCCAAAATGCCTGTTTAACCAGGCGATGGGACGACTAAACGGATACCATTCATTGAAGTCACCCATTACAATCTGCACGTCACTTCCATCAGTATCAAGCAAGCTTCGCAATTTTCGGAATTGCCACTTACGCTCGACAGTACTCAGGCCCAAATGAGTGACGATAATTCTTACCGTTCTCCCATCAATTTGCAGATCGACATCAAGAGCCCCGCGCGGCTCTCTGTCGCGGACGCTGAGATCGATGCGTCGCACGGCTGCGACCTTGAGATTGGTCAGTATTGCATTTCCGTATTGAGCGCGGCCCTTATGGATGGTAGGCCCCATAATGGACTCGAGACCGCTCATGTTCGACAAATATTCCAGCTGATCTCTTTCCCCGTCACCAAGATTACTTGAATTCACTTCCTGAATTCCGATGACATCCGCATCAAGGCTTTTGATCACGGCGGCAGTTCGATGGAGGTCGAGACGGCGATCGGTGCCGATACATCTATGTACGTTGTAACTGGCTACAGTGATGTGAGAATCGAGCATCCTAAAACCTGCTGCCGGTGAGTTTTCTGCTTCCTAAATTTAACGATTCCATCCGTAACCCTTCGTCATGCCGACGAAAGTCGGCATCCAGTGGGTGGCGGTGGGCTTCTGGATTCCGGCTTTCGCCGCAATAACGTTTGTGGCTTTGCCTAACGAGAATCGCCAAATTCAGGTACTTTTAAAATCCCCAAAAAATTTGCCGGCTGTTCCGAAGGCGAGTCGAGTTTTGCAGCGAGCAGTTGACATACTCGCACGGGTGACAGAATATTAAAGCTTGGTAATGAAAGCAAGCGCTTGAATGAGAGGAGCTAAACATGAAAATATGGCCGGGTGAGCCTTACCCACTTGGAGCCACATGGGATGGTTCGGGGGTAAATTTCGCTCTGTTTTCAGAAAATGCAACGGGTGTGGAGTTATGCCTTTTCGACGGCCCGGATGAAACAAGGGAGACCCGCATTGCTCTGAAAGACCAGACCGACATGGTCTGGCATGTCTACTTACCGGAAGCTCGTCCCGGCCAACTGTATGGATACAGAGTCTATGGGCCGTACGCGCCGCGAGAGGGACATCGTTTCAACCCCGCAAAACTTTTGCGTGATCCCTACGCCAAAGCAATCAGCGGAATGCCAAAATGGCACGACGCTCTTTTTGGATACACCATCGGCCATTCCGATGGGGACCTATCCAAAGACGACCGTGACAGTGCTAAATACGCTCCCAAATGCGTCGTGGTCGATCCTGCTTTCAGTTGGGCAGTGGATACTCCCCCTAAAATTCCATGGGACCGTACCATAATTTACGAGCTGCACGTAAAAGGGTTCACCAAACTTCACACTTTAATTCCAAACGAACTTCGCGGAACTTATTCCGGCCTGGCCAGCCCGCAAGTGATCGAATACCTTCTGTCACTGGGTATTACCGCCGTGGAACTGATGCCGGTTCACCACTTTATTCACGATCGGCATCTTTTAGAAAAAGGACTGCAGAACTTTTGGGGCTACAATTCAATAGGATTTTTCGCCCCGCATGGTGAGTATTCCAGCACCGGCGACCGGGGAGAGCAATTGGATGAATTCAAGATCATGGTTAGGACCCTTCACCGTGAAGGGATCGAGGTTATCCTTGATGTCGTCTATAACCATACCGGCGAAGGCAACCACCTGGGTCCCACACTTTGCTTTCGAGGAATTGACAACGTCTCCTACTATAGGCTCATCGAGGGCGACCTCCACCATTACATGGACTATACCGGCACCGGCAACACCCTGGACATGACTCATCCGCGCGTTCTCCAGCTCATTATGGACAGTCTTCGCTACTGGGTTTCGGAAATGCACGTGGACGGGTTCCGCTTCGATCTGGCAGCTACATTGGCTCGCGAGCTTCATGAAGTGGACCGGCTGGGCGCTTTTTTTGATATTATCCATCAGGACCCGCTGCTCTCGCAGGTAAAGTTGATTGCCGAACCCTGGGACCTGGGGGAAGGCGGATATCAGGTAGGCAATTTCCCGGTTCTTTGGACTGAGTGGAATGGTGAGTACCGCGATACCATGAGATCCTATTGGAAGGGAGACGACGGGCAAATAGGAAATGTGGCACATCGTCTTACCGGAAGCAGCGATCTTTATGAGCGCACCGGCCGGCGCCCCTACGCAAGCATAAACTTCGTCACCTGCCACGATGGGTTCACGTTAGAGGATCTCGTGAGCTACAGCGAAAAGCACAACGAGGCCAATCAAGAGGAAAACCGGGACGGTTCGGACAACAATTTAAGCTGGAACTGCGGTGTTGAAGGGCCTACAGACGACCCTAAAGTGCTGACACTGCGAGCACGTCAGCAGCGAAACTTCCTCGCCACTCTCTTCTTTTCTCAAGGTGTTCCCATGCTGCATTCCGGAGACGAGTTCGGACACACAAAAGAGGGGAACAACAACACGTACTGTCAGGATAACGAACTTTCCTGGTTGAATTGGGATCTCAATCGATCGCGCAGAAAACTCCTCGAGTTCACTAAATTCGTGATTCAACTGCGCCGAGAGCATCCGGTGCTGCGCCGCCGAAATTTTTTTCGCGGACGTCTCATGCGTGGCGGAAAATTTAAAGACGTGCGCTGGCTGCGGCCGGACGGAAACGAAATGACTGAAGAGGATTGGAACAACCCACATGCGCACTGTTTGACAATGCTACTGGCTGGGGATGCGGAATCCATAGATGAGGTGGACGAGCGGGGTAACCAAATTTCCGACGATACTTTGCTCTTGCTGCTGAATGCCCATTATGAACCTGTCACGTTCACTTTACCTGCCTATTTTGGTAACGAAGGTCAATGGGAATTGGTGTTGGATACACGCTCCTCAACAGGCAAAAGGAAGTACCATATCCTTTCGATCGAGGAAAAATACGAATTGGTGTCACGCTCTATCGTGCTTTTCCGGTTCAGGCACGCCGAAGAAGAAGAGGAAGACTAGGAGCCGTGCGCTGCAGGGTTTCTGGATGCCTTCTAAATATTGCATCTAAAACGCGTAGGAAAGGATAATGATGAACCCCAAGATCGATCTTGGAGCCATTTATTCGGAAAAAGAACAGTGTCGGTTTCGGGTGTGGGCACCATACGCTCAAAGCGTTGAGGTACAAATCTCTTCTCTTGGAACAAGCGAGTCGAGGCGGATACCACTCTATAAAGAGGATTTTGCTTATCATTCAGCTGTGGTGGAAGGCATTTCGTCCGGCAGCACTTACACCTACCGCCTCGATGGAGAAAAGGAACGGCCCGATCCGGCTTCTTACTTCCAACCGGAAGGGGTTCATAAGGCATCTGCCGTTGTAGACCACAGTTTTCCTTGGGAGGATGAGCATTGGTCCGGCATTCCCCTCTGCGACTATGTGATCTACGAACTGCACGTCGGCACGTTCACATCGGAGGGAACCTTTGATACTGTAATCCCCCGACTTACAGAGCTCAAAGAGAGCGGCATCAACGCCATCGAAATCATGCCGGTTGCACAGTTCCCAGGCAATCGAAATTGGGGTTACGACGGCGTCCACCCCTTTGCCGTGCAAAATTCGTACGGGGGGCCGGAAGCCTTCAAGCGACTGATAAATGAGTGCCACAAGCTCGGCATCGCGGTAGTTCTCGATGTCGTTTACAATCATTTTGGACCGGAGGGAAATTACCTTAGAGACTTTGGGCCCTATTTCACTGCAAAATACCAAACTCCATGGGGTGAGGCTCTAAACTTCGATGGTGAATACAGCGATGAAGTCCGGAACTATTTCATTCAGAATGCGGTCTACTGGTTTGAAAAATATCATATCGACGCTTTGCGACTCGACGCCGTCCACGCCATTTATGACCAAAGTGCAGTGCCCTTTTTGCAGGAACTGGCAGAGACAGTAGAAGCATTTTGGACAAACGACAACTGGCAGCGGTACCTTATTGCCGAAAGCGATTTGAACGACAGCCGCCTGATCCGCCCTCGCGAAGTCTTCGGTTACGGCCTGGATGCTCAGTGGTGTGATGATTTTCATCACTCTCTGCACACTCTGCTTACAGGGGAAAACGACGGCTATTATGAAGACTTCGGCAAACTGCAACAGCTGGTGAAAGCTCTTGTCGAAGGATACGTATACTCCGGTCAGTTTTCACCCCACCGGAAGAGGTGTCATGGAAATCGATCGCTGGACGTTCCCACAGAACAGTTTGTGGTTTCATCCCAGAATCATGACCAGGTTGGCAACCGAATGTTGGGCGAACGGCTCTCGGCTTTGGTTTCTTTTGAAGCACAAAAACTTGCTGCAGCAGCCCTTCTTCTTTCACCCTATGTTCCTTTGTTGTTCATGGGCCAGGAATACGGCGAAGAGGCTCCTTTTCTTTATTTTGTCAGCCACCAAGACCCCAGCCTTAGCGAAGCTGTGAGGCAGGGCCGCAAGGAGGAATTCAAGGCCTTCGGTTGGGGTGCCGAACCGCCCGACCCCGCGGACGAAAAAACCTTTCTCAGATCAAAACTGAATTGGCACAAGCGAACTGAGGGAAAGCACAAAGTTTTACTCGACTTTCATAAGGTTTTGCTGCAGATGCGCAAGGAACTGCCCGCTTTTACCGCCACCGAGAGAAGTCATATGGAAGTGCGCGTTATAGAAAATAAGGAGGTCTTGTTCATGCGGCGGTGGTGGGGAGAAAGCGACATGATTTGCCTTTTCAATTTCGCACCCCAAGAGATTCGACTCAGACCGCATGAACTGCCTGCAGGTATCTGGCAGAAACTGCTTGATTCCTCTGAAGAATTTTGGCACGGACCGGGCACTCTGCTTCCGGATCGATTCAACTCAGACGATACGATAACGCTAAGGGCTCAGAGCGCTGCGATATACGGCAAACAAGAGGAGGATATTTAAGTTACTTATTGTGTATAATAGAGGTTGGGCTTTGAAGATCGATGATGCCATAATCGAAAGTAGGCAAGGGCATGGATAGAATTGTATCAGTTGACGGCATTCCGATCAGGCTAACCCAAGAACGGTGGTTTCATATTGTAGAAAACCACAACGACATGGCCGGCCATTACGACGATGTCCTGGAAACAGTTGCCGATCCGGATATCGTGCTACCTGGATATGGTGGTTCATTGATTGCGGTTCGCAACTATGGACGGCGACGTTTTTTATTCGCGATCTATCGCCAACTCAGTCGTGAAGATGGGTTTATTATCACGGCTTATTTCGGTAGTAAAGTCAATCGAAAGAAGGCTATATGGAAAAAGGCATAGCTTCCCAGATGGTGGAGTCGATAACACAAGCCGTCCCCTTGTTGCTGAAATTTCCGGAACGACGATTCTGGGTGGACTATGACGCGGAGGCTGACGTGCTCTACATAAGCTTCCGCCGTCCCCAACAGGCAACTGATACGGAGATGACAGAAGACGGCATCTTGCTGCGTTATAGAGGGGAAGAACTCGTTGGAATAACGATTCTGGATGCCTCAACACGTTCCCAATAAGATAGAAAAAAGGCGGCTTTCAACCAAATGTTTAGCCATATCTGGCGCTCAATCGATCTTGGATGATCCTGGCTAATAACCCCGTAGCAGAAGCGCGTAAAACCGGTTTGGAATTCCCACATGCACCAAGACAAGCCGATTTAGCCCACAAAAAGGCAAATTTCATATCAATCGAGGCCATGTAAAATGAGAATTCCCTGCTCTACCTATCGACTACAGTTCAATCCAAAATTTCGGTTTCGAGACGCTCAAGGGATGATCAAGTATTTATCCGAGCTTGGAATCTCCGACGTTTATGCTTCTCCGATCTTTAAGGCGCGCCGGGGGAGCATGCATGGTTATGACGTTGTCGATCCAACCAGGCTGAACCCGGAGCTCGGGAGCGAAGCGGATTTTTTCGCTTTGGCACAGGAAGTGAGAAAGAACAAAATGGGTTGGTTGCAGGACGTCATCCCCAATCACATGGCCTTTGACCATGACAACGGGATGCTCATGGACGTGCTGGAAATCGGGGAAGCCTCAACGTACTACACCTTTTTCGATATCGACTGGGAACATACGTATGAAAGCATGCAAGGAAGATTGCTCGCTCCCTTTCTTGGAAAATCCTACGGAGAAAGCATTCGGGATCGGGAAATCCAGGTAAGATACAGCGACGCCGGTTTTATCGTTCACTATTATGGATGGAAATTCCCCCTCAGGATGGAGTCTTACGCCAAAATATTCTCCCTCAACCTCGATCTGCTCAAAAAAAGGCTCGGCAGCAACCACCCGAACACCATCAAATTCATGGGAATGCTTTACGTACTCCGCGCCTTTCCGGGACAGGAACTGCCAAGCGAACGTTACGACCAGAGAAAATTTGCCAAGCGCATGTTGTGGGAACTCTATGAGGGGGATCGAGAAATCAAGCGATTCATTGACAGAAATCTGGATGAATTGAACGGCAAAAGAGAGTCAAAGGCACCGAACCTGTTGGACGAGTTGCTGTTCGATCAGTTCTTTCGGCTTTCGTTCTGGAAAGTAGCCAGCGAGGAGATCAATTACCGTCGGTTTTTCAACATCAATGAACTCATATCCGTTCGGGTCGAAGATGAGAATGTATTTCACGAATGCCATAAACTGATTTTGCGATTCGTTAAAGACGGCATTTTTACGGGACTGCGCATTGACCACATTGACGGACTCTACGACCCCGTGCAGTATTTGCAGCGCCTCCAGGAAAAAACAGATGGCACCTATGTCACAGTGGAAAAGATTTTGGCTCTCGACGAAGAACTGCCCTTAAACTGGCAGGCAGAAGGTACATCCGGCTACGATTCGATCAATTATCTCAATGGGGTCTTTTGCAGAACACAGCACCAAAGGGATTTGGAGAAGATTTACGCCGCTTTCACTGGAGCCAAAATCGAGTACGAGGACCTGCTCTACGACAAAAAACAACTCATCATCGAACGCTACATGACGGGCGATGTAGATAATCTGGCCCATCTTATGAAACGGATTTCCAGCAGAGATCGCGAAGGGTGGGACATTACGTTGTACGGACTGAAACGCGCCATTAGAGAAGTGCTCGCCCATTTTCCCGTCTATCGAACATACGTCAGTCCCGAATCTTTCACAGATGCTGATCGCGAGCATATTACGGAAAGCGTGACGCGCGCCAAGCTGAGAAACCCCGATTTGGTCATTGAGTTGGACTATCTTCAAAAATTTTTACTACTGCAATTTCGAGATCACCTGGATGCCGAGCAACAAAAAGACAGGCTGAACTTCGTAATGCGCTTTCAACAATTCTCCGGCCCGTTGATGGCGAAAGGATTTGAGGACACAACCTTGTATGTCTATAACCGCCTCGTTTCGCTGAATGAAGTTGGTGGTGAACCGTTTGATTTTGGAATTTCCCTCGATCGGTTTCACCAGTTCAATCTGCGGCGAATCGAATACTGGCCTCACACTATGACCGCCACCTCGACACACGACACGAAAAGGAGCGAAGACGTCAGAACGCGCATCAACGTGCTCTCTGAAATCCCCAAGGAGTGGGAAGCTCGGCTCAAAACCTGGCGTTCGATGAATAGGGGTAAAAAGAAAAGAATCAAAAGGCGGGCTGTGCCTGACAGCAACGACGAGTACTTCTTTTATCAGACCGTGATCGGGGCCTATCCCTTTGATTCGCAAGACCATTCAGCATTTGTGCAAAGAATCAAAGATTACACTATAAAGGCCATCCGTGAAGCCAAAGTCCACACGGGTTGGCTGAAACCCGACACGGATTACGAACACGCCTACTTGAGCTTTATCGATAGAGTGCTGGGACCCGCCAAAGAAAATGATTTCTTGACGGACTTCCTGCCCTTTCAGCAAAAAGTGGCCCACTACGGCATGCTCAATTCGCTGTCGCAGACCATTTTGAAAATCACTATGCCCGGCATTCCCGACTTTTACCAGGGAACTGAATTATGGTCACTGACCCTTGTCGATCCAGACAATCGTCAGCCGGTAGATTTCAAAAAGCGCAAAACCCGACTTGAACAAGTGCGGCGGAATGAAGCAAATCAGCACTACATCGAAAAGATCAAAGACTCCCCGCAGGATGGGAGAATCAAGATGTTCCTGACCTACAAAGCCTTAAAGTTGCGCGGGCAACTCTCCTCGATTTTTGAAAAGGGCGCCTACATTCCTTTGCAGGTTGAAGGAGAGTTCAAAGAACATGTCATTGCTTTCGCCCGCAATGAAGGCTCTTCCTGGGCACTGACCGTAGCTCCTCGCTTTTTCACCTATCTGGTAGAAAAAGGCGAGTACCCGATCGGCAACGGAATCTGGAAAGAGACCCACGTCGTTTTACCCGAGGAATCTCCCGTGAACTGGAAGGAAGCCATAACATCCTGTGACATCGTGGCTCCTCACGGTGTAATTCCAGTGGGTGAAGCCCTGAAAAAGTTTCCCGTCGCTCTGCTGGTCAGCGCTTCGGACAAAAAATAGTTCACACCACAGGACTATGATGAGGTGTGCAAAAGACAGAAGGAAGGGCATAATCTATGTTTACAGCGGGTGAAATACTTGGAATGGCTGTGCAGATTGAAGAAAATGGTCAGCGATTCTATCGGCAAGCATCGGAAAATGCTCCCAGGTTGGAGTTGAGAGAACTTTGGCACTGGTTGGCCGAGGAAGAGACGCGGCACAAAAACATTTTTCTTGAAATCAAGTTTTCCTTAAGTGAGGCACACGATTATCATTGGTCGGCACAAATGGGGGAAGAGATTCTGCAGGGTTTGGTCAAAGACCGGGGATTTTCCCTGGAAGAAGTCCAATTCAGTTCAATCCACGATGAGCAAGAATTAATTCAAATAGGACTCGGGCTGGAAGAAGACAGCATTCAATTTTATGAAATTCTGCTTTCCTTCATCGACGATCCGGAAACCATCGAGCATGTGAACAAAATCCTCTCCGAAGAGCGCGAACATCTAAAGTCACTGAAACAGCTCCTGGTAATGCGTTGATGTTTTGAGCATGAGTTTAAGGTTATGGCTCTTCGCGGATTGCCGGGACATGGTCCTCTAATAAACCTTTGGTTGGTTCAAGTCTCCTGCTACAATCAACTCGGGAGCCCCTTTGTCATTCCCGCATGCTTCTAGCGGGAATCCAGAAAAACTCATAATATGGAAGCTTCAATTCTTGATAAGTACAATATTGATGAGCGTGAGTTTAAGGTCATCCTATGAGTCTTTTTAACTGCCAAAGATGCGGGCGCTGCTGCAAACGAATTGGAATTCCCTGGTCCGAATTGGACCCGGTATTAGCCGCAGAGCGCTTGGGGGTAGAACTTGACGATTTCCTCCAAGCTCACGGCTTTACTGTGAATACATACTCCGGTGAGATCGAACATCCGGAATTCGGTGTAACGCCCTGCCCTTTCTTGACCTACGATAACGGAAACGCGGCGTGCAAGATCTACCCCGTGCGCCCCTGGATATGCAAAGGCTACCCGGGCCCGGACATGATTTGTGCCGGCGGTCGGAAGCGCCGTGGATAAATAACCGCAGAATTCAAGCCAAAGGCACCACCCACGAATAAGTGGCAACAAAAGTTCTTGTCGGTTTGCAGCCTATGCTGAAAGCCAAATTCCGGATGCCCGACAGGCAGAATCCCACTGTGGCTCGATGCATTGTTTATCCGGAATCCAGCAGCGCCGCCCCAACTATACTGTAATCCTGCCTTTAGTTTACTTTACTGCTACTCCTTTACTCCTTAGGCTTGCCGAATATTTGTTCGGGCTTGGTGGTATTACCGCCGGTTCCCGGAAAGTTCGGGTACTTATAAGCCGGTTTGTTGGCTTCCAGCAATTGATGAGCCCCTTCCATGTATTCCACGAACCGCTTTTTGCACTCGAAGAAGCCGTGCCACCAGGCATAATCCGGAGCCATCATGGCGACACCCATGCGCGCCCGGCGGCCTTCATGGTGCCACAGTTCGTAGAACTCCCACTCCAGCTTTTCATCGAAGAAAGGCTTGGGAGCAAGCAGCTTCTTTTCGTAGAGCTCATCCAGGGTCTCCTTGGCGGGTTTGAAGTAGACGTCGTTGTAATTTTTGACCGCTGCATCCAGGTTTGCATAGTGGTCCTGCGTCCACGTGTCGCTGTGGCACTGATTGCAGATGGCCTGCATCTTCTTGCGCTCCACCTCCCAGTTGGTGTCGGCCGGAAAGGGTTTAAAATCCTGTGGATGCACGGTCAGCGGCGCCTGGGTTTCCCAGGACAGTCGCTCGGTCACATCGTGCGTGCCGAGGACGGGCCCTGCTCCGGACATGTGACAGGAAGCGCAGGTAGGGCCGCGATAGTCGACTCCTGGCGTCCAAAGACCCGGAGCCACATTCCAGTTGTACTGATCGCCAAAGGCATCGTAGATGTCGCCGTGTTTTGATTCCTTATAGATTTCAATTTGCGGGTGGTCGGGTCCAAGGTGGCACTGACCGCAGGCTTCGGGTTTGCGTGCATCCATGATGGAAAAACGATGCCTGGTGTGACAACTGGTGCAGCTTCCCAGGCTGCCGTCCATGTTGACGCGGCCAATTCCGACATTAGGCCAGACGGACGGGTCAAATTCACCCTGATCGTTCATCTTGAGAACCGTACCATGGCATTTGAAGCAGCCCGTGGTGCGCTCGATGCCATTGTTCAGTCCCTGATTCAACCAGGGATCGATGGTCCAGATGATTTGAATGGTGTTGGCATGCTTGCTCTTGCTGAACTGTTTCGCTTCGTCCGGATGACAGCGAGAACAGTCTTTAGGAGTAACCACGCCGGCCACCGGAACACGATACTCCGCCGTGCCCCATTTGTTGTCCGAACGTTCATATTGCTTGTAGTGCTTCTTGCTCACATCCGGATCGAAGTCCTCTGCCTTGTGGCAGTCCAAGCAGGTAATGTTGGCCGAAGCATGTCGGCTCATTGCCCAGTCGGTAAAAATCCCGGGCGATTCGATCTTGTGGCACTCTATACAGGCTTGCGCCTGCGGGCTCATGCCCCGCTCTATTCGAAATTCTTTAGTCTTTGCGAAGTTGCTTTCCACCCTCCCTTGCGACTCCGCTTTTTTCTCGTCCTGGGCCAGAACGGCGCAGCTACAGCAAAGAACCATCAACACCGCCCCAATTGCCGCCAGACATTGACCATAAGACTCTCTCATCCAGCACCTCCTGTTTTGGGAAATCTCGACTATTCTGAACACTTTAAATAGCTGTAATACGGTCTTTTCACGTGCACCAAATTGCGGTGGCAATCGGTGCAATGCTTTTCGTAGCCGGGTCTTGGATAGAGCACGCTCCGATGCGCCAGCATTGCGCCTCGCTTATCCGGAATATAGAGGATATTCCGATGGCACTTCTGGCACTGGGCATTCCTGATGTTCTTGTAGGCCTCCGCCCTGTTCCTAGTGCGGTTGTAGCCCTCCGGCCCCTCCGTAAAATGAGCAAAAACGTCTTTGGCTCCGTGCCAGGTCTTGGCAAAAAAGAAGTTGAAAGTATCGTGCGGCGCAGGCAAATGACAGTCCATGCAGTCAGCGACCACCCCTCGGGTATTGTTGGTATGCGTAGAGACCTTCCAGTCATTGTAGGCGGGTTGAATCTCGTGGCAGCTGGCGCAGAAGTGTGGAGTCGATGTTCTTACCATCGTGTAATAAGTCATACTGAACAATGGAAAGGCAATAATGATCCCGACCACCACTAGTATCGCCGCATAAAGATATCTTCTCATTGCGTCTACTCCACCCAGAGTCCAAGAGTTTGGAATGATTGTTTGAATTATTTTGAGCGGCCCGGAAGCCGACAATTGCCTAGTAGAGGTGGGCGCAAGTTTCTAACCAGTTATGGGGCGATAGAAAGTCCCCCTTTTCCAAAGGGGGATTTAGGGGGATTTTGATGGTAACTCGCTTGTAAGAATCCCCCCTAACCCCCCTTTACGAAAGGGGGGAACTCTAACCGGGGACACATTTTCGCCCAGCTGTACTAGGAGCTTATCCAAGAGCGACTGTTGAGCGAAGACTTGAACTGCCTGATGGGCAACATCAGAAGCGGTAACCGGACGAGAGATGGCGCGGCGAAGGATCGACGAATGATACAGGTTTTGAGTTTTAGGATTTAACTTTTAAGTCAAGACCTTGGGTTATGGAACCTCTATGGCAACTCTGCTACCCTAAATCTTTTTCTTTATAGCTAAAGATCGGACCGTTGGAAAAAGAGTACATTACCCATGTGGATGCTTGTTCCCACACCAATTTATCGAGTCTGAAACAAGCTAAGGCAAAATATACTGCAATTCTTTGACCTAAGTCAATTCATTGTCGATCCTCATGTAACTTCTCAATAACTGTGGGGCTTAGCGAATTGTACTTGTTGGGTTTCGCTCCGCTCAACCCAACCTTCTACGGAACTCAACCCAACCTACGGAACTGTGGGCCTTGGCGAACTGTAGGGTTGGTTAGGCGCGTCTTTTTGCGCCGTAACCCACCGAAATTGAGAAATTACATCATCATTGGCTAATGTACTAAAGTTATTGAGTGAATTGGAAGAGACCAATTGCTCTATTTCCCCGTAGCAAATGTGCAGGTAAGCTTTAATTTGCCCACCGGCTTCAAAACAAAAACAACCCACGCTAATTCAATAGGACGTTGCGAGAACGAGAGATTACAAAAGATCATGTTGATTTCGCATGCTCTCCAAATGAATTTTCCTGAAGGAAATTGCCCTGATCTCGGCGTGTTCTGGGGTGCAGAACTCGGTCGATGGTTGTCTTGCTGCGATCAAGCGCCGAATAAACTCTGGAGGAATCCTCTAAGTCCGCTAACGGTTTTTTCTCCAGCAATTTTCTGCTTGTCTGTGACCGGAACGGAAGCACCCTCGGGGAGCCATTCAACAGGGTCTATTTTGACCGGCAACAACCTCTCGAAGGTCGGGACCAGCTTTCCTTCGAGGTGATATTTCTTAATTTCTTTCAATCGGTCGAAATAAAACGTAAACGAATCCATGAACCAGTTTTGGCTTTGCTCGAAATCAACGCCGGTTTCGATCATGGTCTGGAATTCAGTCCCGAAACTGCTGCTATACCCCCTCTTTTTAAGATCTCGAAAAGCGTCAGCTATGAGTTGATGGGCGGCTGAATCGCGTTCTGAATCAATCATGAACGTCAGGGAGATGTAGCCTGAACCGTCGTTGCGTTCGCGAGACGATACGGCAAGAAGCCCATCACACCATTGGCCGGTGGCTGCGAAATTGAAGCGAAAGCCGGCAAATGCCACTATGCTTTCCTTCGACTTTGCCGTGATAAATTCCTGTTTGAGGTCAATGACTTCGCTCATGATTCCCCTTTGATTTGCTAACGGGATCTGGATACCCTACTTTTGGGTCATGGAAAACCGAGTAGAAGAGTTTACAGTATAGGCAAGTTTTCCAATTGGTGCAATAAAGTTGGTCAAGTAGTTCTGGAGGGATCCCGGTTCGGGGTGCAAAAGAAGGTTGTCCGCAATGCGAGGATACGCTTGAATAATAGGGGTTCGTTCTGCTAAGCTGCCTAATCTTAATGGCCGCAGATCAACACACTACTGCGCACGGAGAAAGCAAGCTGATGAAACAGGTAATTTTGGGTACAGCCGGGCACATCGATCATGGAAAAACCTCCCTTATCAGGGCCATGACGGGAATCGACACGGATCGTCTAAAGGAAGAAAAACTAAGGGGCATCACCATTGAATTGGGTTTCGCATATGCCGACCTTCCCAACGGCGATCGACTGGGTATAGTCGATGTACCGGGCCATGAGCGATTCGTTCGGCACATGGTGGCTGGTGCTACCGGCATTGATATGGTGGCTTTGATCATAGCCGCCGATGAAGGGGTTATGCCACAGACTCGGGAACACATGGAAATCTGTCAACTCCTGCGTGTCAAAAAAGGGTTGGTGGCCCTGACCAAAATCGATCTGGTGGATGATCCCGAATGGATCGAAATGGTCAAAGAGGACGTGGCGGAATTTTTGGTGGGCACGTTTCTGGAAAACGCCCCGATAGTCCCCTTATCCGCAGCGACCGGAGAGGGCATTGAAGAGTTCAAGAAAGTCTTAACCCGGTTGGTTGAAGAGGCTGAACCGCGGAGTTCTGACGGCCCCTTTCGCCTATCCGTCGACCGGGTTTTCAGTATGCGGGGATTCGGCACCGTAGTAACCGGCACCAGCATCTCCGGGAGGCTTCAAATTGGCGCTCCGGTTATAGTCTACCCATCGGGACACAAAACGAAAGTGCGCGGCATTCAGGTGCACAATGAGGACGTGGAAGAAGTATTGCCGGGCCAGCGCACCGCCATTAATCTGCAGAGTACCGAGCGAGCCCTGATACAGCGAGGAAATGTTATAGCCACACCCGGCGCATTGGTCCCGAGCCACATGGTCGATGTCTACCTGGAACTGCTGCCGAGTGCTCCGAGGGTTCTCAAGAATCGGGCTAAGATTCGCTTTCATACCGGCACGTCTGAAAATCTGGCAACTGTCGTGCTTCTGAATGAAGACGAACTCAAACCGGGAGAAAAAGCCTTCGCCCAGATTAGGCTTGACGAACCGGCGGCGGTTTTGCGGGCGGACCGATTTGTTATACGCTCATATTCTCCAGTGCTGACAATCGGCGGCGGGAGCATCCTGCACCCACTGCCCCACAAACATAAGGGGCACGATAAGCGGGAGGCCGCGAAGTCTCTAGAAACCCTTCTTGAAGGGGACGATCCAAGCATCATCCTGTGGCACGTTCTGGATGCAGGATGGGGAGGAGTGAGCGAACAAGAACTGCGAATCAGGGCGAATGTTGCTGCAAAACTATTTGACAAGACCCTGCAGCAGTTTATCAGCCAGAAGAAGGCAATTTTATACGATAAGGAGAATCGACGGCTGATTCACCCTGAGGTAATGGGCAAGTTGCAGGGAATGATTTTAGAGAGCCTGGCTGATTATCATAAGCGATTTCCCTTGAAAACCGGCATGCCCAAAGAAGAACTGGCAGCGCAGCTTCCCAAACCGGTGGACGTCAAGCTATACAACTTCATTTTGCGCCAGCTTGCGGAAGACGACCGGATCGCTCAAGAAATGGAATGGGTGCGACTGACGGCTCACAAGATTGATTTAACCAAAGATGAGGAGATTATCAGGGAAAGAATTGAAAAGAGCTATTTGCAGGCCGACTTGCAGCCTCCTTTTTTCAAAGAAGTTGCCGCCAAACTGCCGGGCACTGCGCGACAGCATCAGGATGTACTCGAGTGGATGTTTTCCCAAGGGATACTGGTAAAGGTCAAAGAAGACCTTTATTTTCATAAGGCCGCGCTCGAAAATCTTAAACAACGCCTGATCGATTTTTTTAAGGAGAACGAGGAACTCTCGGCTCCCCAGTTCAAAGAAATAACTCAGGCAAGTCGGAAGTATACAATTCCACTACTGGAATATTTCGACAGTCAGAAGGTGACTGTACGAGTAGGGGATGTGCGTCGTTTGAGGGATACCAGAGCCGCATAATGGGACCGAAGCGCTGCTTACTTGTAAGACACGCACTTTGACATCTCAGAAAAAGCAAATGAAGGCTATAGTTCACAACGGAGTAAGAAAATGCAGCCGACTGCCCACAAGCATTAAACAAAACAAGGGGCGGTGCCGCTGGATTCCGGCTCCTGAATTCTGAATTCTATATTTTGATACGAAGGAGATGCTCATGCTGAAACATGTAGTGTTCATGAAATTCAAACCAACCGCAACCGACACAGATATTCTGGATTTGGAAAAGTCTCTGGGGGCTCTTCCAGCCGCGATTCCGGAAATTAAAGGCTACGAGTTCGGGCGAGACATTGTGAAATCTGAAAGGTCCTACGACTTCGCCTTGGTTTCTGCTTTTGAGAGTTTAGAAACGATGAAACGCTATCAGGTTCACCCTGATCACTTGGTGGTGTTGGAAAAAGTAAAAAAGCTGGTTGACAGCATTCTGGCTGTCGATTACCTGACGTGACAGTTCCTGAAAAACCCCTAAGTCCATTTTATACGGCTTCTGATTATGACGGCTGAGTCAGAACAAAAACACGTTTATGACTATTATATCGATGCACAGGGAAATTGGTTCTGCGAGGGAAATCCGGTAGCTGACCGACAGCTCTTTCGTTTACTCAGCAGGTCCTTGCATCAAGAGGATAAACGGTATTTCATTCGCTGTGAGGGAGAAATACACCCTGTTCGAGTTGAAGATGCTCCACTCTGGATTCGGTACGTGCATATAAAGAAGGATACCGCCGGAAATCTGATCGAAGTCGAGATTGAGCTGGAAGACGGTCGCCTAGAGCCGCTGGCTGCGGAGACTCTTACGGTTCGGGGAAATCAGGCGCTGTATTGCCTTGCAGCGCGCCGCCGACTCAAAGCTCGTTTCGGCAAGGTAGCCTATTACGAGCTAACCCAATATCTGCAGACTGACGATAGGGGGGGCAGCTTTTATTTCATCATCGACAGCCGCCGCTACCCCGTCAGATCCGAGGATTAGTCCGCGCCCGGCGGAAGCTCATTGTCCCCTAACGTGAGATGGTCGCTAAACCGCTATGGTTCGGCCAGGCTGCTACTGTGCCGGTCGAGGGCAGGTGATTTTCACTCTGCAAACGTCACCCTCGGCCCCAAGCGGTCAGAAATTTTACGAACAATTGTACGCCAATGTCCAAGGCTCTTTCATCAAAGTCAAAATGGGGCGAATGCAAACCATACCGATAACCCGCCTGTGGGTCGTGACATCCCAAACGAATCATCGCACCCGGATATTTTTGCAGAAAAAAAGCAAAGTCCTCGGCGCCCATTCTTGGAGTTTCGATCTTCACTTCGGATTCGCCTAAAAAATCGCTTGACTGTTTCATGCAAAATTCAAAAACACTCTCATCATTGACCAGCAGGGGATAGCCTGGCGTTAAGGTCAGTTCGCCTGACACCCCATGAGTGGATTCGAGGGCGGCAACCATCTCTTGGAGCCGCTTTTCAACGATTCCATAAACGCCCTCGCTCAGAGTACGCAACGTTCCTTCCAGCAAAGCTTCCTGGGGAATGATATTCGAAGCAGTCCCGGCCTGAAAGCGACCGATGGTAAGAACTGCACTATCTAAGGGAGAGATGTTGCGGCTTATAATGCTCTGCATTTCCGTAACCAAGCAGGCTCCCGCCACAATAGGATCTGCACAGAGATGCGGGTGGGCGCCATGCCCTCCTCTGCCAACCAACCTTATCCGCACGCTTGCAGAAGCAGCATTACTCACTCCACGGGCTAATCCAATCTGCCCCATTGGAAGTTCAGGATGCATATGAGCAGCGAAAATTGCACGGATATCCTCTGAATCCAGAATGCCCGATTCAAGCATAGCCTTCGCACCTGCTCCACCCTCTTCTGCAGGTTGGAACAAGAAAATAATTTTGCCTTGACCCGTCTCAGGCCAGTTGTTTTCAATCAACCAGCGTATTGTGCCCAGCAACATGGTAATGTGAGCATCGTGCCCACAGGCATGCATCAGTCCAGGAACCTTCGACTTGTATGGTACATTGTTGGCCTCCGTAAGAGGCAATGCATCCATATCTCCGCGCAATGCGAGAGTAGGGCCCGGCTGCTTCGCAGCTATGGAAGCGACCACCCCTGTTTTGCCGACTTCTCTCGTATAGCTGACATTAAGACTGTCCAGGACTTCCACAATTTTCGCCGCTGTTTTCTGCTCTTGATAGGCGAGCTCCGGGTATTCGTGAAAGCGTCGCCGAAGCTCGACCAGCCAATCGTGAAAAGGGGTTAGTTTCGTACCCACCATTCGCTCCTCCAACTGCCCCAAAAAAAAGCCCGAACTCTCATCCGATGAGGCCGGGCCATTTTGAATATTCGCTTAACCCACCAGCTACATGGGGATATTGCCATGCTTCTTCGGCGGCAGGGCCATACGTTTGCTAGCCAGTATTTCGAATGCTTCAATCAGCCGGGGACGAGTTTCGCTGGGAACAATGACCCCATCGATGTAACCCCGAGATGCGGCTATGTAAGGATTGTAGAGCAGATCCCGATATTCGTCGATTTTCTCTTTCCGCTTAGCGACGGGATCATCAGCCTCTTTGATATCTTTGCGGAAAATAATGTTGGCAGCACCTTCAGCTCCCATGACCGCAATTTCAGCGGTTGGCCAGGCCAGGGTCAAATCCGCCCCCAGGTCGGAGGAACACATAGCCAGATAAGAACCACCGTAATCCTTGCGGACAACAAGAGTCACTTTGGGTACCGTCGCTTCCGAATAACACCACAACAGTTTGGCACCGTGCCGAATGATGCCGCCCCACTCCTGCTGCTTGCCTGGAAGATAGCCGGGCACATCGGCAATGGTCAGCATAGGAACATTAAACGCATCACAAAAGCGAATAAAACGCGTCGCTTTATCGGATGAATCGGTATCAAGGCACCCCGCCAGAACCTTGGGCTGGTTGGCAATGATCCCTATGCTTCTTCCATTTAGCCGCATGAAGCCGACCACCATGTTCATTGCATAGTTTGCATGAACCTCGAAAAAATCGCCCTGGTCAGCAATGGATCGAATGATGTCCTTTATATCATAGGGTCCCATCGGATTGTCCGGAATGATGGTATCTAAAGCAGCATCCATCCGCTTCGGATCATCATTGGCGAGAACGATGGGAGGATCTTCCATGTTATTGTCCGGCAGGAAGCTTAGCAGCCGCTTCACATGTTCAATGGCATCTGCATCGTTTTCGCATGCAAAATGGGCGACACCGCTTTTTGAAGCATGAGTCATAGCGCCACCGAGGTCTTCCTGGGTGACCACCTCGCCCAGCACCGACTTAATGACATCAGGTCCAGTGATAAACATGTAACTGGTGTTCTTGACCATGAGGACAAAATCGGTCATCGCCGGGGAATAAACCGCACCGCCGGCACAGGGTCCTAAAATGGCCGATATCTGAGGGATCACCCCTGATGAAATGGCATTTCGATAGAAAACCTGTCCGTAACCGGACAGCGCGTCGACACCCTCCTGGATGCGTGCGCCGCCGGAATCATTAAAACCTACAAAAGGTTTGCCCGCTTTGAGGGCAAGGTCCATAACTTTGCAGATCTTTTTGGCATGCTGTTCCCCCAGCGTTCCGGCACGTGCTGTGAAATCCTGAGAGAAGGCAAAAACTTGGCGGCCATTTACAGTCCCATAACCGGTGATAACTCCATCAGCCGGAATATCTATCTTGTCCAGCCCAAACAGAATCCCTCGGTGTTTCACAAACATGTCCAGTTCACGAAAACTACCAGGGTCAAAAAAGTGGTCCAACCGCTCCCGGGCTGTCATTTTCCCACGTTCGTGCTGCGTAGCCACCCCTTTGGCGCCACCCATTTCCTTGATTTTCGCTTCGCGCTCGCGCAGTTCCTTGATCTTCTCAGCAACCCTTCCCATTTCCGCTTCTCCTATCAGTTCTATGCAATTGAGAGACTTCCCCGGTTTGCTTACTTCGTAAAATTATCTGGATCATTCTAATGGTTAAGCAAGGGTTGTCAAGCGGTTTCCCCCAAACGCGGGCAGCAGATACCGCAAGTTTTCTACTCCAATAGATGCGAGGCCGAATCATAGTGTTCTGAGAATACCGGACCCCGCCCTTTGAACATATTCACCCGGGTGAACACATATTCGGCAACCTCTTGTCTTTGTGTTTGGCCATAGGAATTGTAAAGTTCGAACATTTCGCCATCCGTTCCACAGGCTTCCAACTCTCTCCATATCTGCGCAACGTCTATTTTTTGCCCCTCCCCCCTCTGTTGCCCGAAGGTTTCTATTTTTTGCCGCGCTTCCGCCGACAATTCATTCAGCTCATGAATAAGGTAGGAAATTTCTTTCTGGAAATCATCAAGCGTCTCGCAAGGCCCGATCAGATCAATGGACTTATCTGATTTTGCCTCTTGCACTCCCAGATAGAGCCCGAAGGAATCTTTGCCGGGCGTCTCATCGTCAAACCTGAGTATCCATTTTTTTCTCATGCTTTTTATCCTCCTTGTCGCGGGAATCATAATCATCGAGGATCAGGGAACGCAAGGTTCTCAAATTCTCTTTATCCTCTTCGAGATCCTTTCCTTTCGGTGTTTCCAAAACCATCGGATGCCGTCGGAACCTCGGATCGTTCAACAGCAATCTAAATCCTTCTAATCCGATAAAGCCACCGCCAATGTGTTCGTGACGATCCACACGTGATGCCAGGCCCTTCTTGCTGTCATTCAAATGGAAGAACTTCAGATGCTCCAAACCAACGATTTCATCGAATTCGGAGAAAGTTTTTTGGTATTCTTTAGTAGTTCTCAGATCGTAGCCGGCAGCAAAAGTGTGGCAGGTGTCGTAACAAACTGCGAGACGTTCACCATTGCGAGATTCCTGCAATATGTAAGCAATTTCGTTGAAGGTTGAACCGAGATTTGTGCCCTGCCCCGCCGTAGTTTCAATCAGGATGGAGACCCTGGAGGTTTTGGAAAGTTTGACGGCCCGATCCAAGTTGGTTACAAAAGTTTTTAGACCCGCTTCGATGCCTTCTCCAAGGTGGGAACCAGGGTGGGTAATGAGAAAAGGAATCCCGAGCAACTCTGTACGCTGCAACTCTTCCGAAAAAGCAGCAACTGATTTTTCCAGCTTCATTGGATCAACCGCAGCTAAATTGATCAGGTAGCTGTCATGGGCTGCAACGGGTGGGTGTCCGGCAGCGTTCCATTTGTCGGCGAAAAGTTTTAGGTCGGCTTCGTTTATATCCGAGGCCTTCCATTGCCTCTCGTTTTTGGTAAAAATCTGGAGAGCCTCGCCCTTCACTTCCTGCAATCTATCGAAGGCAAGATGCAGCCCCCCCGCAATCGACATATGGGCACCCAGCAACGGCATAATTCCTCCCTAACAAGTTTCCTTTTATTGCATCTTCTTTTTTGCTAGAATTTGTCGCTCGCAATTTGAGAGCAAGTCAAATACTTTCGTGGATATAAATGCCCATGCGTCAACTACAAAAGATTTCACCATCGTTTTACCCGGTTCTAAGCTTCTTGTTTTTGATCCTATCGGGGGCCGCCCTGCTATTGATATTCCCGACCAAAAACGGCTCGCACATCTCCCCCATTGATGCTTTGTTCATGGCAACCTCGGCCACTTGCGTGACCGGATTGTCGGTAATAGATATTGGAACACAGTTTTCCACCTGGGGCCAGCTTACTATTCTGACCTTAATTCAGTTGGGCGGGCTCGGCATTATGACTTTCTCGACTGTGCTTATTTTGCTTTTTGGAAGATCGATCTCCTTTCGGTCCCGTTTTGTCATACAAGATGTCTTCACCCATAGCCCCCAAGCCGATTTCCACACCTTGCTGCGACATGTGCTGCTGTTTACCTTCAGTTTTGAAGCGGTGGCCACCGGGCTTCTTTTTATCCGTTTTGTGCACCAATTCGATGCCCCAACTGCACTCTATTACGCACTGTTCCACTCTATCAGTGCATTCTGTAATGCGGGCTTCGCGCTCTTCCCCGACTCCTTTATGCATTACCGGGGCGATGTACTGGTTAACCTCACCCTGATTACTTTAATCATAGCGGGTGGAATCGGGTTTATGGTGCTTCACGAAATCGCTCGGGCTACCAGCAAGCCATCGACAATGAGGCAGTTCTGGAATCAGATATCGCTGCATTCAAAGATTGTTACCTTTGTCACAACGATTCTCTTAATCGGCGGCACCGTTTTTTTCATGGCGAGTGAATGGTCTGATACTCTCAACGGCCTTCCATTGGATGAAAAACTGCTTGCTTCCTTTTTTCAATCGGTGACTCCCCGAACAGCCGGATTCAATACTCTTGATTTCAGCGCCATGAACAATATCACTCTTTTGGGCACAATGATGTTAATGTTTATCGGTGCATCGCCGGGTTCGACAGGCGGCGGTATCAAAACCAGCAGCCTGGGAGTACTGCTGGCGCTGAGCAGAGCCCGCATAACGGGTTCCGGTCATGTGCATGCCTTCAAGAGAGCCATATCTTCGGGAACCATCAATCGAGCTTTCGCCATTTTTGTCATTTCGGTGGTCATTGTTCTCGTCGGAACAGCCTGCCTGCTCATCACTGAAGCTGGAGACACCCCCTTCAAAGCGAGCAGGGGGATGTTTTTGGAAATGCTTTTTGAAACAACCTCTGCATTCGGCACGGTTGGTTTAAGTATGGGAGTGACACCAAGCCTATCTTCATGGGGCAAATTCATACTCGTTCTCATTATGTATACAGGTCGATTGGGACCTTTGGTGATCGCCATGGCCATTCAGCCGGCTCCCACTAAGGCCAAATTCCTTTACGCTGAAGAGCGCTTGATGATCGGATAAGGATTTAACAATGCGCCAGATTGCAGTCATAGGACTGGGTAATTTCGGCTATTACTTGGCGAGGGAGCTTTACTCCAAGGGATATGACGTCATCGGTTTGGATGTTCAGCAAGAAATCGTTCAGAAAGTCAAAAACGAACTGAGCGAGGCAGTGATCGCAGATGCAACCGACAAAGACACTCTACTGGCACTGGGCATCGAGCACGTGGATATGGCGGTAGTAACCATAGGAACCAATATGCTGGCAAGTATACTGGTCACGTTTCACCTCAAACAGCTGGGAGTCGATCGAGTGTACGCGAAAGCCCTGAGTGAGGAACACGGCCAAATACTGAGCCGCATGGGCGCGGATGAGATTCTCTTTCCGGAAAAAGATCTGGCTATCAGCCTGGCCCGACATATAGAGAATCCTAACATGCTCGAATACCTTCCTTCCATTGGAGACCATGGCATTTTTGAACTGGTTCCGCCTAAAGGTTTCCTCAACAAAACGCTGCGTGAACTGGATCTGACCAACCAATTCAATCTCCAAATCATTGCCATTAAAAACCAGCAAAACAATGCTTTTATCTTTATCCCTAAAGCAGATTTCAAAATCACGGAAAAGCATGTCCTGATTTTGTTGGGAACCAATCAATCCATGGAAAAACTCTCCGAGGAATTTAACGAATAGAGCTTAAACCTTTTAATACGGATGTCGATGGACAGGCCACTGAATATCCTTGCGAACCTGAATTGAGGAATACACCATGATTGAGCGTTACACTCGCCCGGAAATGGGGCTAATCTGGACTTTGGAAAACCGTTACCGCAAATGGCTTGATGTTGAAATCGCGGTATGTGAAGTGCTGGCGGAACGCGGAATAATTCCATCCCAAGACCTTACAGAAATCAAGTCGAGAGCGAACTTCAACGTGGAGCGGATTACTGAAATAGAACAGGTAACCCATCATGATGTTATCGCGTTTCTCACCAACGTCGGTGAATATGTAGGTCCTGCTGCCCGCCACATCCATCAAGGTATGACTTCTTCCGATATGCTTGACACGGCCATGGCTCTTTTGTTGGCACAAGCATCGGATATTCTGCTGGAAGATATCGAAAAGCTTCTGCAAGTACTCAGGAGACGTGCCTATGAATTTAAGGATACGGTCATGATCGGTCGTTCCCACGGTATCCATGCCGAGCCGATTACGTTTGGTCTAAAATTTGCCAACTGGCATGCCGAGATGCGCCGCAACCTGGAAAGACTGCGGCACGCCAAAGAATCGGTGCGAGTCGGAAAAATTTCCGGAGCCGTCGGTACCTATGCCAATATAGACCCAACCATTGAAGAACAAGTGTGTGAAAAACTCGCTCTCAAACCGGCTCCGATCAGCAATCAGATCATCCAGAGAGATCGCTATGCAGAGTTCTTTAACACGATAGCACTGATTGGGTGTACCATTGAGAAGATCGCGATTGAAATCCGGCACCTGCAGAGAACGGAAGTGAGAGAAGCTGAAGAGTACTTCGCGGCGGGTCAGAAGGGTTCTTCGGCCATGCCGCACAAGCGCAATCCTATCGCATCGGAGAACCTATCCGGTCTGGCGCGTGTTCTTCGTGGGAACGCTTTGGCAGCCATGGAAAATGTAGCTTTATGGCATGAACGAGACATCAGTCATTCGTCAGTGGAGCGCATTATCGGACCGGATTCAACCATTCTTCTCGACTATATGCTTACCCGGTTGATTCGAGTGCTTGATAAGCTCACTGTATATCCTGAAAACATGCACAGGAATCTTGAGCTGACTGGAGGTCTTTTCTTCTCTCAACAGGTCATGTTAACGTTGACTCGTAAAGGCATCTCAAGGGAAGAAGCCTACCGGCTGGTCCAAAGAAACGCCATGGGGGTCTGGCAAGAGGGTGGACGGCTGCAGGACAGGCTAAAGCAGGACGAAGAAGTGACTCAATATCTAAGTGCTGCAGAAATTGAGGCCATCTTTGATCTAAACTATCATCTGAAGCATGTGGACAGCATTTTTAAAAGGGTGTTTGAGACAGAGTAATAAGAGAGTCCCAAATCGAGCTTTTTATTGAGTAAGCCCGCAAACGTGGAAATTGCTATCCAATGAGCTTATTGCTCTACCCTTCTGCGCTCAATCGATATCCGAAATCGGACCTCTAATATCTACAGACTGGAAAATAATCAGATCATGAACATCGAACTTCTGGCCCCGGTCGGCCATATAGAAAGTTTTTTCGCAGCCAAGGAAAACGGCGCCAATGCCGTTTACCTCGGACTAAAGCATTTGAGCGCCAGGGCTTCCGCCACCAATTTTAGCTTATCGGAACTTGCTTCACTCATACCCTATGCACATAAGCATCGGATGAAAGTGCATGTAGCTTTGAACAGTTTAGTCACCGCCGGCGAAGTCCCGGCAACTTTAGATTTGCTGCAAGCCCTGGTGGACCTTCAGGTCGATGCAGTGATCGTGCAGGATCCAGGCATATTCTACCTGAAAAGGCATTGTTTTCCCGAATTGCGAATTCACGCCAGCACTCTGACGACTATCCATAATCAAGCCGGGGTCAACCAGCTTCAAAAAATGGGTGCCAAGCGCGTCGTCCTTGCCCGCGAACTCAACTTAGACGAAATCAAACAGATTGCCTCAAAAACTCAAGTAGAGCTGGAGATCTTCGTGCACGGCGCCCTCTGCTATTCATTTTCCGGACTGTGCCTGGCCAGCAGTTTTAGAGGCGGGCACAGCGGGTTGCAGGGTCGGTGTGTCCAACCCTGCCGCCTTCGCTTCAGACAAGGTCGCAAAGAAGGGTTCTTCCTTTCATGCAACGACCTATGCGCCCTCCCTTTGATTCCTCAACTGAAAAAAATGCGACTTGCCGCGTTCAAAATTGAGGGGCGCATGAAACCGGCTGCCTACATAGCCCAAGTTGTAAAGGCTTACCGGCTGGTTTTGGACGCGTCGCCCGACAAAGAAACCGAAGCAGTTGCCGAAGCGCAGGAATTATTGGCCCAATCACCGGCCAGACGACTAACTTCAGGTTTTTTACAGAAAAACAACAGCGAGGAAATCCTGACACCGCATCGCTCCGGCTCTAGTGGTCTTTGGGTCGGCACCGTAAAAGCGGTGCAGAATGGTAAAATGGTTGTGAGCTTGCGCTATGATGTTCAAGTCGGAGATCGCCTAAGGCCGGAATCTTCAGAAGGTAAGGAAAAATCGGCTTTCACTGTTTCTGAGATTTTTTCAGCCAAAGGGCAGACGCTGACACGGGGGCAGGCTGGGAATATTGTTCTTTTTTCCGGAAAAGGAAACTATCAACCCCGCGAGCGCCTTTTTCGGGTCGGCACGAAGCAGTTATCAACAGTGAAAGGCTGGTCTGAAATAAAAAAAACAGTCGACGGCGCCACCTCCTTTCGCAATAAATTCTCCCAAATCGAAACGGTCTGGGAGGAGTTTCCAACCCCTTCCACAAAGCTTCCCGCTGTTGATACTTTGCTAGTAAAAGTCGATCGTGCGGGCGATTTGACGAAAGCATTTCAGTCCCCCGCCGATTGGGTGCTTTACACCGCTACCCGTCTCAATCTGGAAAAGCTTGCCCGAAAAAGACTTATTCCGGCGCAAAAAAAACGCCTGGTCTGGTCTCTGCCACCGCTAATAGCCGAAAGAGAAATTGATTATTATCGCGCGGCCATCGAATGGTATCTGAGCAAAGGCTTTTTGAACTGGGAAATGAACAACTGGGGGCATTTTGACTTTTTTCGCAGCAACCAAAGGGTGCGATTGATTGCCGGGCATCAGTTTAACTTAAGGAACGTGGCTGCCTTGGCGGAGATGTTCGAGGCGGGATGTAATCAGGCTGTATTGTCACTTGAAATTACCCGTGAAGAGCTTCAGAATCTGGGCCGTGAAAAGACGGGTGTCTTGCCGATTGTAACCGTCTATGCCTGGCCTCCTGTTTTTTCTTCGAGGCTCATCCCAAAGTTGCTGGAGGGTAAAGCTTTCTCCACACCTCGCAAAGAAAGTTACTTTTATCGAAAGAGCTCGGAATTTTCTTTTATTTACCCGGAAAGCCCGATCAACTGGATGGAAAAAGTCTCAATACTCCGCGCCTACGGGTTTCATAATTTTATGCTGGACTTAAGCGACGGCCCGAGTGATCAATCCCATAACTTCGAACAAATTTTGAGCGGCTTCAAGCGGATGAGAGCCGATCGCCCATATTCGGTCTTTAACTTCGACAGGCAACCGGTACCGAAAAGCAAAGCAGAGGTAAAACGATGACCCCTTTTGTACACTTGCACGTCCATACCCAATACAGCCTGCTGGATGGCGCCATAAGATTGCAGGACCTGCTCGATACGACTCGCAGTTACCACATGCCGGCCGTAGCCATGACAGACCATGGAACCATGTTCGGTGCCCTGGAATTTTATGAAAAAGCAAAAAAAACTGGCATCAAACCTATCATAGGCTGTGAAGTCTACCTTGCTCCTAAAAGTCGCTTCGATCGACAAAGCAGAGCAGAAAACGGTGGGAACGCCGAGGAAGATCGCAACTATCACCTGCTGCTGCTGGCTGAGAACCTGACAGGCTATAAAAACCTTCTGAAACTTGTAACCCTGGCCTATTTGGAAGGCTTTTATTATAAGCCCCGGATTGACAAGGAGATATTGAAGCAATACCGGGAGGGACTGATAGGGCTTTCCAGTTGCCTCAAAGGCGAAATCTGCACATTGCTGCTACGCAATCAGGAAGAAGCTGCCAAAAAGGTTGCACTCGATTACGCGCAAATTTTTGGACCGAATAATTTTTATCTCGAGATCCAGGCAAATGGTATCCCTGAACAGGCCGTGGTAAATGAGGGCCTTATACGAATGGGGCAAGAACTAGACCTTCCCATTGTTGCTACCAACGACTGCCACTACCTGCGCCGAAGCGATTCCAGAGCTCACGAAATCCTGCTTTGCATCCAAACCGGCAAAACCGTTCTGGATGCAAAGCGTATGAAGTTCCAAACGGATCAGCTTTATTTCAAGTCACCTGACGAAATGGCAAAAGAATTCTCACACGTACCGGAGGCACTGCAAAACTCGTGTGCCATCGCCGACCGCTGCCAACTCGAACTGGAGATCGGAAAAAATCATTTCCCCATTTTTCCTCTGGCACCGGGCGAGGACGTGGAAGAGACATTCGAGAAAACCGCCCGTGACGGATTTGCCAAAAGACTGGAACAGATTTGCAGAAGAAGGCCCGGATTCGATCAGGAAACGGAATACGAAGAGAGGCTTCGCTACGAAATCAAAGTTATTCGACAAATGGGCTTCGCGGCCTATTTCCTGATTGTTGCCGATTTTATCAATTACGGGAAAAACAAAGGCATACCAGTCGGGCCGGGGCGTGGTTCTGCAGCGGGCAGCTTAGTCGCCTACGCAATGGGTATAACCGATTTAGATCCCATTGAACATGGACTGATCTTTGAGCGCTTCCTCAATCTAGAGCGAGTCAGTTTACCTGATATCGACGTCGATTTCTGCGTTCATGGGCGGGAGGAAGTTCTGCGCTACGTGGCAGAGAAATATGGCAAAGATCGAGTTGCGCAAATCGCCACATTCGGGACGATGCAGGCCAGAGCGGTGATCCGCGATGTTGGTCGGGGTCTGGCAATGCCTTACAATGAAGTCGACCGCATAGCCAAGCTGATCCCATCCGCGCCGGGCATGACGCTGCAAAAAGCGTTTCAAGTGGAACCGAGACTATCCGAACAGCAGCGCGAAGACCCCCAGATCAAGGAACTGTTTGAAATCGCTTTCGCCCTGGAAGGCCTGACGCGCCATGCCTCCACCCATGCTGCAGGCGTCGTGATCGGAGACAAACCGATTGTGGATTATATGCCGCTTTATCGAGGTCAGGACGGCGAAGTTGTCACCCAGTATTCGATGAAATATGTGGAAAAAGCCGGTCTCATAAAATTTGATTTCCTGGGACTGCGGAATCTGACGGTCATTAACAATGCGGTTCAACTTATCCGCAAGAATCACGGGGTCGACATTACCATCGAAGAAATTCCACTGGATGATCCCGACACGTACGCCTTGCTCAGTCGTGCGGACACCACCGGAGTGTTCCAGTTGGAGAGCTCGGGCATGAGAGATATTCTGGTGCGACTGCGCCCGGAAAATTTTGCAGACATCGTTGCCTTAGTAGCTTTGTACAGGCCCGGCCCTCTGGAAAGCGGGATGGTGGAAAACTACATTCAGGGCAAGCACGGGCAAATCGAGGTCACCTTTGATTTGCAGGAGTTAAAACCAATTCTTGCACCTACATATGGAGTCATTCTCTATCAAGAGCAGGTGATGAAAATTGCCAGTGTGCTTGCCAATTACACTCTGGGGGAAGCAGATATTTTGCGCCGCGCCATGGGGAAGAAAATCGCTGAAGTCATGGCGCAGCAAAGAGACCGTTTTCTCTCCGGGGCTAAAGAAAACAAGATCGATCTGGCCAAAGCCAACCACATTTTTGATTTAATGGAAAAATTCGCCGGTTACGGCTTCAACAAATCACACAGTGCCGCCTATGCACTGATTGCCTACCAGACCGCCTACCTCAAGGCACACTATCCGGTCGAATTTATGGCCGCCTTGCTCAACAGTTTTCTCAACAACACCGATCAGGTCGTTAAACTCATTAACCAGTGCCGCGAAAAAGAAATTGAGATTTTGCCTCCGGATGTCAATGCCAGCAGCAAAGACTTTACCGTAGTCGGAGGCAAAATCAGGTTCGGCATGGGAGCCGTCAAGAATGTGGGAGAGGCTGCCATCGAAGTGATTCTCAATACTCGGGAGGATCAGGGCAACTTCCAATCGATTTACGGATTTTGCCGTGGGGTGGACACCGGAAAGGTGAATCGCAGAGTGCTCGAACAGCTCATAAAATGCGGCGCTTTCGATTCGATCCACGCCAATCGGGCTCAGGTTTTGGCGGCCTTGGATGATGCCTTGGAAAAAGCTCAAATGGTCCAGCGGGATCGCCAATCAGGACAAATGAACATGTTTGACCTTCTGCGGTCGCAAAAGAAGATGCCCTCCCCTACCCTCCCCCAAGTTCCCGATTGGGATAGCCGCACTACTTTGCAGTTCGAAAAAGAGGCGTTGGGATTCTACATTTCAGGGCATCCGCTTGACTTTTACCAAAACCAGCTTGCAACCCTGTGCACAGCGGATACTCTAACGATCAAGGAAAAGAGTGAAGGAACGGAAATAGTGCTGTGCGGTATGTTGGGCGTCATAAAGGAAATTACGACCAAGAAGGGCGATCGGATGGCGTTCCTGTCTCTCGAGGATAAACAGGGAATCGTCGAGGTGGTGGCTTTTGCCAACGTTTTTATGCAAGCCAGACCTTTGCTTGAAGGAGACGAGCCACGCGTCGTCATCGGCAAAGTTCAGCATGATGAAAAAGGAACAAAGATCATTGCCGATCAGATCAGCACGGTCGACGACGCCCAAATCCATGCGGTAGAGGCTCTGCGGATACACTTGGACGCGGAAGGCTTGGATCGTGACGGCCTGACTCGACTCCGACATCTTCTGATAAGCCACTCTGGCGAGTGTAAGACTTTTTTGCACCTGAGTGTGAAGGGAAAGGCTGAAGCAGTAATTGCGCTGAATCCCAAGTTGCAAGTAAACCCGACCCCAGCGTTTTTTCAGGAAATGAGCCAGCATTTCGGCGCCAATTCGGTTGAAGCGGTCCACAAAGCTTGTTCACATTAGATCAGGCTAACGCCGGTCGGGCAAGCTGATCCTTGATGTTACATTTCGTCCAGCGCTTGTGTTGCGTGCACTCAAGATAGAGAGTTTTCTGCCTGTCAGATCTCAAGCAGGCTGGAAGGCCCGCTCCACCCCCACAAATCGTACTTGCGGAGAGCCTTCGCCCGTTACCCCGACAAATCATTGCAAATCGGCATACTAAAACTTAATAGACTATAGTGTTTAAGAAAATGATTTTGGTTTCCAAGGCTGGGTTGAGGTACGAAACCCAGCAAAATAGGCGTTGGGTTTCGCACTACTCAAACCAACCTACACCAAAAACATTATCTTGGAAGCTATATATATGCTTGCGGAAAGATCTTATGATTATTTTATCATATCAAGCATAATGTTAAGGAGATCAACAAGGATGATCGAGGATTACCAATTCGGTAGCATGAAGATAGACGGGAAGAGATACAAGAACGATCTTAAAATCATAAAAGGTCGAGTTGTCGCGGATTGGTGGAGAAAAGAGGGGCACAGCGTCGGGGAAGCTGATGTAGGCGACATTCTTGAAGCCAAGCCGGAAGTGGTGGTAGTGGGCATGGGAAAGCCGGGACGAATGCAGGTCGAGAATTCGCTTCGATCGGCCATGGAACAAGCCAATATAAGGCTGATTGAGGAGCCCACTGCAAGTGCCCTGCAAACCTTTAATCGCCTTTATGACGAGGGGAAGCATGTTGCGGGAGCATTTCATTTGACTTGCTAGCTCAATCCAGAAACTTCTGGGGGCTTGTCCGGGAATTCACCCTTCTCGTACCAGTTTTTCAGAGTTGCTTGTCCAGGACCCGCTTAAAGGGGGACTGAAGCCCCCGCGCTACAGAATTTTTTTTTGGACATCCCCCCCAGCGGTGCAACGAGATTCGTTTTACGGCGTTATTTCGAGTGAAGCGAAAAATCTTTGGTGAGTACGGACAGCCCTGAAGATCCATCGCCTTCAGTTCGAAATGACAGTTCTAAAACGGACTCTCGGGTTCGAGAATGAATGCCGTGAAAAGAGCTTATAAGATATGGATGATCTAAATTTAGACCGCTCGCAGTTGACCTCAGGCGTCTCAGTTGTATATATTCCGCTTGGAAGAAGCTTACATGAATTGTCCAAACGTGAGAAAGGATGATGAAAATGGATAACGAAGTTTATTACCAAAGAGAGCGTGCCGCTGAAGTTCAAAGTGAATTCATACGTCGCGTCTATAACTGGATGGGTATCGGGCTTGCTACAACCGCCGTTGTTGCGCTGTTCACAGCCTCCAGCCAGACCATGCTGAAACTCATCTTTGGAACACCAATGGTTTTTTTCGGCCTCATCATTGCTGAACTGGGACTGGTGATAGCCCTGAGCGCCGCCATCAATCGACTTCGCGCCTCTACCGCTGCTCTTATGTTTTTCATTTATTCAGCTCTGAATGGGCTGACACTCTCCGCGATATTCCTTGCCTACACGCAGGCTTCAATTGCGAGTACCTTTTTCGTCACCGCCGGAACCTTTGCTGCGATGAGTATTTACGGGTATACGACAAAGCGCGACCTAACCTCGTGGGGAAGTTTTCTATTCATGGGGCTGATCGGGGTAATCATCGCCTCTCTGGTTAATTTGTTTTTACACAGTGAGTCTATCTATTGGGTCGTCACCATCGTTGGAGTGATCGTTTTCGTGGGGTTGACAGCTTACGACACTCAGAGAATCAAGGAAATGGCCAACCGGGGCTTCAGTGATTCAGAAATGGAACACAAGGGAGCAGTCATTGGAGCACTGCGACTTTATCTCGACTTTATTAACCTTTTCTTGATGCTGCTAAGGTTGTTTGGCGGTCGCAGGAGTTGATCGGTCAGGCTGGAAATGTTTGGACCAATGTCTGCCAATAAGATCATATTCGTAGAAACCCGCACCGAAGAAAAACGCGCCTTGCTCTGCAGATGGGCGGAACGTTTTTACGAAAAGGGAAATAAAGTTCAAATATTGACCGATTCGACGATGGCAGCCCAGCACTTGGACGAGCTCCTCTGGAAGTTCTCCCAGGGGAGCTTTGTGCCTCACAGAATCATTTCTCCACCACCACCAAAAGACATTACGGAACCTGTCGTCATAACCACAGCGGATCTGCAACTCGAAAAATATGATGTTCTCCTGGCAGATGGTCCGGTCGACCTGAGCTCTATGAAAAGATACCGCATGGTGGTACATTTTGTTCCCCTGGATGACCAGGAAAAGCGCCAGGAGAGTCGCCTGCTTTGGCAATCGGCGAAGCAAGAGGGATTTCAGTTACAGCACGTCCCCTATTCTTCCAACACGAAGCCGGTTTGAGCCCTATCCTGCAACTCCGGCTTCCTTTTATTCCGATCACTCCTACGGCGAAATATCGATGGTGGGGTAAATCCCTTTGAGTGAACCCTCGGGATGCGGCTGAATGATATTGAAAGAAATATTCTGCCCTTTTTGTGCATGCCCCTTATGCTTATCACCGTCAAAACAAGCGCCGTTTGCCTCCAGGATATGGCCCAGTCGGTGCTGAAAGGCATGCACAAATTCCGAGCCACTCCCCTCAAAATGCATGGCTCCAATTTGCAACTCACCTTCAGATCGGGAAAGCTTGTCCAACGAGACGCTGTGCTCGGCCAGATCCGCCCTGTTGCGAATGTATCCCCATATTAGATGGCCTGCCGGTATCTCCAGAGGCTCTTCCAGATCAACGATGGTGTGAGGCATAACAACGCTCTCTCTGCCGATCTTCAACTCGCAACTAGAGTTTCCACGCAAAAATGAGTTGAATCCGACAAACACCTTCTCGCCCAAGCAGGCATGGATGACCTTACCGCCATGCGCAGTTATGTTTTTTCCCTCCAAACGCGACGTGACGATGTAACAGTTTTCCTGGGCGTTGGAACCCTTCCCCAAAAAAGCGTCTTCAAGGTAGGCTCTCTGGGCAACGAGCACATTTTCACTCACTTTGGTATCTCCCTTCACAACAGCGTATCTACTGAGGGAAGCTCCCTGAGACACCTCGATGGGGGGCTTGGACTGGACCACTTCAAATACTCTTTCAAAATCACCCTTACGCCCCTCTACGAAATCCATAAAGATTCCCGCAGGTTTTGTACCAACCTTTACATTCAGATAAGTTTTCAACACCTCAGCTGGGAACTGGTAGCTAAAATCAAAAGAATCTCCTGAACGAATCCAGATCCGACCAGGCTCGATAAAGTGATGAGCCAGTTCGCCAACCTGGACGTAGGCGTAAGCACCAATCACACAATCATGCAGGGTGGTGAGATCGATCGTACAGAAAGGACCCAGAAAGCTCCCCTCGACAGGCGATCCATGGATGTTAGCATAGTGCATCGAAACCACATTTTGAATTAAGAATTCCTCCGGGCTTTCCGGGTCATGCGAATTATTGTGCACGAGGTTTTTGACCAGTATGCTGTCCTTTATCCGAATCACCTCATCATCGTGGAGGGGAATCTCCAGTCCTTGATAGGGAAAGATCTCACCTTGCGCCTTCAATTCGTCGCCACGAATATCGCTTTTATAGAGGACCGAGTGGTCTACAAGGCATTTTCCAAGAAAATAACTGCCCGCCAAACTGGAGTGTTTGAAGTGAAAGTGCAGAGGATGATGAAGCGTAAGCCCGTAGAATGCATAGAACTTCGCAAATTGTTGGGGTGGAATGAGGTTCCTTACATAGGGACCGACGTCAAAGGCCGGCTCTCGAAGATTGATGTTGACTCGGTCGATGATGCGATCGATAAGCCTTTCCAATTCCTTCATGTATACCCCCTGAAATTTGTCTGGTTCTTCGCGAACTACCGCGAGCAGGTTCGCAACTCATTGCTCAGTCCGCGGTAACCCATCTGTTTTTGTTCCGCGTGCTCCGCACAAGGCAAATCTCAATGATTCAAAATTCCAGCCTCTTGGTCTCCTGCTCCTGCCCGTCACAGGCCTCTTTTGAATGCCTTTAGGCCGGCATACTGCGCTGACTCACCGAGTTCTTCCTCGATCCGCAGCAATTGATTGTATTTTGCAACCCGGTCCGTTCTGGACAACGAACCCGTCTTGATTTGTCCCGTTCCGGCCGCTACTGCCAGATCTGCAATGGTCGTATCCTCGGTTTCTCCGGAGCGGTGTGAAACGACTGCGGTATACCCTGCTTTGAAGGCCATATTGATGGCCTCCATGGTCTCAGTAACGGTTCCGATTTGATTGAGTTTGATGAGAATGCTATTAGCAACCCCTTTAGCAATTCCTTCAGCGAAAATTTTGGTATTGGTCACAAACACGTCATCGCCTACAATTTCCAGCTTTTTCCCCAGTCGCTGAGTCAAGACTTTCCACCCGTCCCAGTCGTCTTCAGCCATTCCGTCCTCAAGCATAATCAACGGATAACGAGAAGCCCATGACTCATAAAAGTCGATTAGCTCTTCGGGGCTCTTTTTTGGTTTCTCCTCGGCGCCTAGGTTGTAAACGCCATCACTGAAAAACTCACTGGCGGCAGCATCCAATGCTATATAGATGTCCTCGCCCGGCTTATATCCCGCCGCCTCGATGCCTTGCATCAGCGCTTGCATGGCTTCTTCATTGGAACCGAGATTGGGTGCGAATCCACCTTCGTCACCAACCGAAGTGCTGTGGCCTTTTGATTTCAGGACTTTCTTCAAATGATGAAATGTTTCGGCGCCCATCCTCAATGCTTCTTTAAAGGAGACGGCGCCAGCCGGAACAATCATGAATTCCTGAATATCGACATTGTTATCGGCATGGGCTCCTCCATTCAAAACATTCATCATTGGGACCGGCAAAATGCACGCCGCAACGCCTCCGAGGTAGCGGTATAGGGGCAGGTCTGCTTCGATTGCAGCAGCCTTGGCAGCAGCCATGCTCACTGCAAGAATAGCATTAGCGCCCAGTCGTGCCTTGTTATCCGTGCCATCCAAACGAATGAGAAATCGATCTAGAGCCACTTGCTCTCGGACGTCAAAACCCAGGATCTTGGGGGCAATTTCATCATTGATATTGCTGACGGCCTGCAGCACACCTTTACCCATATAACGTTTGGGGTCCCCATCCCGCAGCTCAAGCGCCTCCCTGGAACCGGTAGAAGCTCCTGACGGCACTATGGCACTGCCTTTGAACCCGGTGTCTAAATATAAGTCCGCTTCCACAGTCGGATTGCCTCTCGAATCCAAAACCTCCCTGGCACGCACTGAAATGATCTCGCTCATTTATCTTGCCTCCTTTTCCAACTTCAATTAAATAAGGTTTCCTAAAATAGAGTTTTTGCCATTCCAATCACCTGAAATCATAGAGCTTGCCCTTAGAGGGCGGAAGTATGTTGACCGTTTGCCGTCGATTTCATTACAATAGGATTTTTAGTTTGGTTAATCAATCCGAAAGAAAGGATAGAGCATGGGAGCGGTGTTGACAGCAAGTGATTTACGGAAAGGTTTGAAGCTGGAAATTGACGGGGAACCCTACATGGTGGTGGATTTCCAGTTCTCTAAGCCGGGTAAGGGACAGGCGTTATACCGGTGCCGGCTCAAAAACATGATAACTGGGTCACAATTCGATCGTACTTACCGTTCAGGAGATAAATTCAACGCCGCGGATCTCGAAGAGCAGTCAATGGAATTTCTGTATAAAGACGGCAGTCGCTACACTTTCATGAACACCAGCAGCTATGAACAGATTGAACTTACCGAAGAGCAAGTCGGCGATGCCATAAATTATCTCACTGAAAATTTAGTCGTCGATATGCTGCTTTTTGAAGGAAGGCCCATCGGCATCAGTTTGCCAAATTTTGTTGAATTGAAGGTGGTCCAGGCTGATCCCGGGATCAAGGGAGACACTGCGGCAGGCGCCACCAAACCAGTAACCCTGGAAACCGGCTTTGTGATCCAGGTACCACTTTTCATCGAAGAGGGTGAACTGCTCAAGGTCGATACTCGCACAGGCTCATACGTGGAAAGGGTCAAATAGTTCCTCTGATGACAGAACGCGAAGCCCTGGCTTCCAAGAAGCCTTTCTTAGTTCTGCGCAGTAACGTCCTGCAGGCGATTCGTACTTTTTTCCTGGGCGAGGATTTTATTGAAATCCAGACTCCAGTGCTTACACCGACTCCCGCACCCGAGCAACACGTCGAAGCAGTTCCAGCAGACGGTTGGTTTCTTAGCACTAGTCCGGAACTCTACATGAAGCGTTTGCTTGCATCCGGATATGAACGAATCTTTCAGATTGCTCCCGCTTTTCGCCGTGGAGAGCACGGCAAGCTGCATCACCCTGAATTCATAATGTTGGAATGGTATCGACTCGAAAGCGATTACGAGGTCCTTAAGCAGGATTGTCGAAACCTTTTGACACATGTTTGCAGGGTCATTGACCGCTCTGCGAATATAGCAAATCAGAATCACTTTTTGACCGTTGAAGGGTACTGGCAGCACCTTACTGTCCGTGAAGCCTTTCTCCGTTTTGCGGGTTGGGACCCAGTAATGAATTATGATCCTGATCGGTTTGATGTAGACTTGGTTGACAAGGTCGAACCTCGACTCGGCTTTCCGAGGCCTTGCATTCTCTCCGACTATCCCATCTACCAGGCGGCCCTGGCCAGATCCAAACCAGGAGACCCGGCAATAGCCGAGCGGTTCGAACTTTACTGGGCAGGGATCGAATTGGCTAATGGATTCAGCGAGCTAAACGATCCCCAAGAACAGCGGAGTCGGTTTCTAGAAGCATTGGATATGCGACACCGAGACGGGAAATCCGTGTATCCTCTCCCCGAGAAGTTCCTTGAGAGCCTCGAGTTTCTTCCATCCTGCGCAGGCATTGCTCTGGGAGTTGACCGTTTAGTCATGATGCTATCCGGAGCCAACCAGCTGGATCACGTGGTGGCTTTCCCACCGGAGCTTGCTTGATTGCCGCAGAGCGGCTTGATTATACTCGTTAACGTTGCGAAATATCGTTGTCTGTATCGCGCAGCCTTCGAAGGTCGCGCTGAGTGAATCGAAACATTTTAGCTTAACAAGTATAGAAATTGCTCTATAAACGCTCAATGTGATCCATAACTCAATAGGCAGCAAACTGAGATGAAAGGTTACTTGATTGATGCTTCGCAAATCACTGGCCCTAAAAATTTTTGAAGCTTTTTCAATCCAAAGATGGAACGACAAGCTTCGGCCTGTAGAATTGACAGAGATGGACAAGCATGCTCATAAAATGATCATCGCTTATTGTCTTGGAAAATACGAAGAGAGTCAGGGAAAACACGTCGATTGGGAAAAGCTCATCGAAGGTGGTATTTTCGAGCTTCTTAGAAGAGTTATCACTTCCGACATCAAGTCGCCCGTATATCGAAAAATAAGACTCTCCCACCCGGAAGTGTTCAACGAATTCAACACTTGGGTCTATAACCAGCTTCTTACATTTGTTGAGGATTTAGCTGCGCCGTTTAAGGAAAACTTGAGGAATTACTTATTCCATGCCGAAGAAAATGTCGACCTCACCAAAAAGATTCTCGAAGCATCTCACATATTTTCAAGCTTCTGGGAATTCCAAATTCTGCGCGAAGCCCATCCTAACGGATATCAGGTGAAAGAGATCGATAAGAGCATGCACAACAGCATGGAACCCTATTTGGATCTCGCTGGAATGCGCCGTATCATCTGCAAGGAAAAGGTCTCCGACTTCATCGATCTATGCGGACAATTGAGATTTCAGATACGCTGGGGGCAAATACCGCGCGTGCCCAGAACGTCGGTTCTCGGACACATGCTGCTGGTCGCGATTTTCACTTATATGTTTTCCCAAGAGGTCGAGCCCTGCCCGAAACGCGTTTACAACAATTTTTTTGGAGCTCTTTTCCACGACTTGCCGGAAGTGGTCACTAGAGATATCCTCTCTCCCATTAAGCGTTCCGTCCAGGGAATGCCCGAAGTCATCAGCAAAATAGAAGAAGAGCTCGCCGAAGAGGAAATTTTCCCTCTGCTGGAGGAAAGCTGGATAGACGAGATCAGATATTTCACGAAGGACGAATTCAAAAGCAAAGTGCAATTAGACGGAGAGATCAAGAAACTGGTCAGTGATGACATTAACAACAACTTCAACTTTGATCACTTCAATCCCATCGATGGAGAATATATCCGCCTGGCAGATGACCTCGCAGCCTACCTGGAAGCCTATGTGTCGGCTAATTCCGGCATCAGTTCCAGACAACTCGAAGAAGCCGTAAATAATTTGCAGGAGAGATACCGGGGAAAAATCGTCGCCGGCATTTCGATTGGCTCGCTTTATGCCGATTTTATACAAGCTTAAAGCCAGCAGTTGTTAAGATTAAAATCTGCACATGTTAAGGATGGAATGTTGAACCTTGAAATCAGGCCAATCTCTCGAGTTCCCGCGAATATAGGCGGGAATCCCGTGTTTTCAGGCGCTTCTGGACCCTGGCTTGCGCCGGGTGACGGCATGTATCGGCACGATTTTCCTTATTTCACCGGCATTGGGGGGAGAGGTTAGGTGAGGGGGTGTAAATTCAAGGACATCCCCCCCACCCCGACCGTCTCCCTCGAGGGCTGACAGTTAGACACACATGACCCCGTGCTTTTGAAAAGTATCTGTTTTCATTGGCATTACAATTTGCCACCAACAACAGGGAGTCAGCGATTTGGTCCCCCCCTTTTGCAAAGGGGGGTTAGGGGGGATTTTTCAACCTGCTGATTCTTATTTAAAATCCCCCTAAATCCCCCTTTGCGAAAGGGGGACTTTCAATACCCAAGGGGTCATGTGTGTCCAACTAACAGCTCGAGGGAGAGGGAGTTTCCCGATGGAGACGAGATAGAAGAACGCTGAAGATGTCGAATGCTGCGCGCAAATAGAGAAGATTTTTATCATGAAGGAAGGAGTAACATGAAAATACTCGGAATTTCCGGCAGCCCCAGGAAGGAAGATGTTTCCGGGGTCTACAAAATGGTTCAAACCGTATTGGACGCAACGGAATGCGATTATGATCTGGTGTCCCTCCGGGGGAAAAAAATATCCGGCTGCATCGCCTGCCTGGGCTGTGTGAAGGACAATGTCTGCGTGGTCGAGGACGACCTGATGCCACTCCGTGACAAGATTGTAGAAGCGGACGCCTATGTGATCGGCGCTCCCAACTATTATTCGACACTGAACGCTACAACCCATGCATTGCTGGAACGCTTTTTTCAGTTCCGCCACCAGGAAGGCAACTTGCTGTGGGGCAAACTCGGCGTTGCGGTTGGCGTCGGAGGTACCGTGGGCCACTTTCCAGCGGACGATATTGAAAAATTCCTCTTCTATAATTTTATCGAAACTGTCGCAAAGGTCTCGGGACAAGGAGCCGCCTCTTGTTATTCGTGCGGCTACGGTGAAACTTGCAAAGTGGGCATTCCCTATTTCCTTCATGGTGAGGGCTATCAAATCACCGAAGACGTCATTCCAGATGTGACTAAACAGTCGGAAGCAATGCAGGCGGCCGCAAATGCCGGAAAGCTTCTTGGCCAAAGACTCAGGGAGGGTCATGACCGGTCACAAGTAACGATGCAGATGCAACAGACGATGATGGAAAAATTCAAGGGCTCCGCCTAGTACTGGTACCGCTCGCCGTAAGTAACTACCCGGATTGGGGGTCAGGCTTGCTTTGCGTAAAATGCCATGCTCGCGAAAGTAACGAATGAGTCATTTTGATCCACGATTGCATGGCTGTGATGCAAAAGCCTGCCTTCTGCACTTCCCTCAAAAATCCTGGCCAGAACATATAGCGGAGCCAGCCCACAAATGCGTCTTTCGTTTCGTTCACGTCGCAGTATGCCAATGAATTGTCGAGCATCGCATTCTTCCAGGGCCTCCAAAAGATCCGAATCGGCCCTTAAGTGCTGAGCTAGCGTTCCCTCATGAGGCCGAAAATTGTCGCCATAACGGGGCCCGATATGAGCAAGGTCCACACTGGCAATGAATCCAACTTGGCGGCCTTGCGAGCCCGCGAGGTCGCATAAAAGTTTCGCCACTTCATGGATATAGTCTTTATCCGATTCCAAATCTTCCAGAGAAAATGAACAGAGTAGAGGAACGATGGTCGCCTCCGGCTGGCTAACGGCCAAAAAAACGGCCTGAAATTCTATAGTATGTTCCCTGTGATGACTGTATTCACTGGCCCTGAGGTCGCGCGGAGCAAGCTTTGTCAGTTCTTCGCAAAAAGCCTGATCGTGTTTCATTACCCCGAGAGGCGTCTCGAAATCCTTGGGGGTCAGGGCAAAGAAATTTTCAAGAGGTTCGTGTCCGGTCCCTAAAATAACCCAGCTCGTTGGAGGTGTTTCCGATTCCTGCAACGCCTTATAGGCATGGGCGAAACAAGGGCCACCGGCCTGCAGATCGATATGCGGGGCCACCAAGCCGATTATTTTCCGGTGATCCGATCCGACTTTTGGAGCACCCGGGCCTCCACTGGCGGGATCAAAAAAGCTCTGCAACTGTTGCGACAGCTCCTGTGGATTTGCGGAATAACTTTTCCCCGCATGCTGCATCCGACGTATTGGATCTGCCATGAAACGAGCAACTTCTTCGCCGGCCCGTTTGAGGAATTTCTCATTTTCAAGAAAAAGGTGCTCGTCCAGCATTTCGAGTATGGCTTCGAGTTTCTCCGAAAAAAGAAGCTCGCCGGTCCTGCGCATATAATGGGCCTGCAGATCGCGAACGGAGTTCTTTCCATCCATTCGCATCAGCAACTCCGCCACAATAGGCGAAACCAGGATCGGAGCTTCAGAAAAGCCGATGCGATCCCTCAGCAAAACCATCCTCTGCCCTTCGTGGTCCACTGGGAATGCTTCGAGCCCATAACGCAATTTAGGGTAGTCTATCACTTAACCAACTCTCCAACTTTTCAGCGAGGCTTACCGGAAACTTCCTCTCCATAGCGATTTCCCTTTTACTATGATTGCCAGGGATGAAAATTTACATTTAAGTTCTTTACTTGTCTGTCGACGGAATCGCCAAACTTAGGTATTGGAAATCGCCGCACGGTAAGAAAAAATTTCGTTAAGCAGCCCCCGTTATGAATTTTAGATCTTCATCTAATTGCTTCAAACATAGCGTTTGAGACACATACGGAAAAATGCGAAATCATTGACTGACCATAGCAAATATGCTAGTTGAGCAAGATTCTACATTCGGTCATTTTTTTTAACATTTTTTGCCCCTTGTGGTGTACAAGGACGACCATGTGCTGCAAAAGCTTCCGGTACTCGCTACTCTGCCTGCTGTTGATCATGAGCAGCTGTGCTACAGCAGAAAAAACCCCTGTAAAGCTGAATATTGCTACGCCACCAATACCCCGAGCTGAAGTATATTACGAATATTTGTTAGCGCAACACTATTTGCGAGTCAACCAAATCGAGGAAGCCATCGAAGCATATACCCGAGCTTTAAAGGAGGATCCCGACTCACCGCAACTTTTAACGGAGTTGGCATCACTATACGTCCGCCAGGGGAAGATCGAACAGGCCCTGGGTTTGGTAGAGAGAGCTACTCTCCTCAA
Organism: uncultured delta proteobacterium; assembly: GCA_963781715.1. GTDB lineage: Bacteria > Desulfobacterota > Syntrophobacteria > Syntrophobacterales > Syntrophobacteraceae > Desulfoferrobacter. The sequence goes on along the minus strand of CAWAGW010000006.1, from coordinate 48,711 downwards.
TGCTAAATACGAAGCCGCCTACATGCTTATGGGACAGCTCTATGCAGAACTCGGGCGGAACGATAAAGCGATTGATTCCTACAAACGAGTCATTCAACTCAATCCCTCCAATGAAAACGTCTACTTGCTGCTGGGAACACTTTATGCTCAAAAAGGGCAGTTCACGGAAGCGATAGAGATGTTTGACCGTTTGCAAGACCTCCTGCCTGACAATCCCGTGGCCCTCTACTACAAGGGACGTGTGTTTCTCGACATGAAATACTATGATCAGGCCGAAGCCGTCTACAAAGAAGCACTCGATTTGGACCCTGCATTTGAAAACGCGTTACTCGACCTCGCTTATATCTATGAAGTGACCGACCGAACAAAAGAGGCAGAGGAAGCCTATCTGGAAATATTGACCTTTAATCCTTCCAGTGTTCAGGCGCATACCCGATTGGGCAATCTATATATGCGTCAGGGCAAACTGGACGAAGCTTTGGGACAGTTCGGACAACTCGTCAAGGTCAATAGGAAGGATCTGGAAAGTCGTCTTAAAATCGGCATCATCCATTTCCAGCAACAGAAATATGACGATGCTATTCAGGACTTCACTCATCTTCTAAAGGAACAGCCGCAATATGATCAGGCCTTGTATTATCTTGCATCGACTTATGAAGAGCGTGGAGAAACGAAACAGGCAATACTGAACTTCCGGCTTATTCCCCGCAACAGTCCTTTATGGAGCACGGCGCAGATTCGTCTGGCATTGGCCTTCGCCAGGGCGAAGGACTATGCCAGCAGCATCGAAGTCCTACATGCGGCAATTGAAAAGCAACCCGAAGTCTCCGATTACTATCTTTATTTGGCGATCATATACGAAGAGCAAGAAGAGTACGACAAAGCTATGACAGCAGTCGATCAAGGGCTTGCAAAAGCTCCCCAGGATGTCGATCTTCTATTTCGTAAAGGAATCATCCTGGACAAAATGGATCGCAAACAAGACGCCATGGAACAAATGCAGGAGGTTTTGAAAATCGAGCCGAGAAATGCCAGCGCCCTTAATTACATAGGCTATACTTATGCAGAAATGGGAACCAATCTCGCAGAAGCCAAAGATCTGGTGCTGCAAGCATTGGAAGCTGAGCCGGACGATGGTTATATCATGGACAGTCTCGCTTGGGTTTATTTCAAGATGGGGCAACCTCAAAAGGCATTGGAAGTAATGCTCAAAGCGGTCGATAGGGTACCCCAGGACCCTGTAATCCAAGAACACCTTGGGGATATTTACTTGCAGTTGGGTGAAAGGAAAAAAGCAAAAGATGCTTATCAAAAAGCCCTCAAATTCGATCACAGACAGCCGGAAGAAATCCGAAAAAAATTGAATAACATTCAATGAGATCCCCATTCAGTTTACTTTGCATCGTTGTCATTTTAACTCTTTGGAATGGCGGCTGCGCTCGCCGTCCAGAAGTAGTAGAGAAGCCTGGCCCCATTTCGACGGCAGAAATGCTGTCAAAACTTCGTTTTCGCTCTGACAGTTGGAAAGACTATCAAGCCAAACTTCAGATAAAAGGCGAGAGTCCTAAAGGCAAATTTCGTTTTCGTTCGGTATTAGTATCTCGACTTCCAGACTTGTTCAGACTGGAAGCATACACAATCTGGGGACAAACAGCAGGCGTCCTCATCATGAACAAAGAGGATTCAAGGCTTTGGATACCTTCTGAAAAGGTCGTCTATGTCGCCCACAATGCGGAAAATCTGATCAGGTACTTTCTGGGAGTGCCTATTCCGCTGCAGCTTTTCGGATACAGTTTGGCTGCAGCTGTTCCGCCGGATGAACTTGATGACTTGGAAATACGCCGCACCCCCTCCGGTTGGTCCGCAGACTCAAACCTCCCCCGCAAGGGCTTACGTTTTGTATGGCAGTTCTTATCTCAGCCTCCGGCTTTGCAGGCAATTAGTGTAAAAGGATGGCAATCAGATTACAGCATTTTGTACACGCCCGCGGTGGGCATAAATTTTACGAGTACCCCGGCCAAGATCAGTTTCTTGTCATCTGACTGGCAAATGGAAGTAGAGATCTCTCAAATGGAGGCAACGCGAGGGGGGCAACCGTCTCTGTTTGAAATGCCCTTTCCGAACGGCGTTCGCAGAGTGAATCTTGATTACTGAAGATGCAAGAAAAACCAAGTTCTGAAAAGCGTTTTGTTGTTGATACCATGCTGGGAAAGATGGCAAAATGGTTGCGTGTCCTTGGTTTCGATACACGTTCCGAACACTTAACTCAGCAGGATCAATTGGAGTTCTACCTTGCACAAGGCTTTTATGTCGTCACCAGAAATCAACGCTGGTGCAAGCATCCCGGCGTCTTATGTGTCATTGCCAATGATCCGATGCGACAACTGCAGGAGGTGATATCGCGAACATCGGTAGCACCCGATGAAGTTCGGTTTTTGAAACGGTGTACCTTGTGCAACGACTTATTGGATCAGCTTTCGCGTGATCAAGCTTTTGGATTAGTGCCTGATTATGTTTTCGAGACGCAGAGCACGTTTTTCCGGTGCCCGAACTGCCAAAGAATCTATTGGCCGGGCAGTCATCCAAGGCGCATGTTGAAGCGGCTAAGCGACGTATTGGGATGGGTTCTTTAGAATTGGATGTCAACAGAAGGAGGGCGAAACATGAGTGGAATCTTGGGAAAGGTTTTTTCAATGCTAAAAAAACTCGGCTACCTTGGTATGCAATACGCGTACACTATTATTCATTGGGGACTTAAACTGATCAAGATACAGCTGCAAAAAAGGAAGCGTACTAGAGCCCAAAATAAAATGGAAAAAGCTTACAGCGGTTTGGGTGCTGAAATCTATTCTCTCTACAAGCAGGGAGAAGAATCCGACTGGAAGAACATGCCGGCAGTGCAGCAAGAGCTTAAAACAATTGAAGAAGCTGAATCCAAGGTTTTCCAGGTGGATGAAGCCATTGAAAACGTTCAGAACAACTACTTGAACAAAAAAGAAGAGATCAAAGAAAAGTATTCATCCAAAAGAGCGGCAATGAACTCTGAACAATCTCAAGACACGGAGTAATCCATAACAAAGGCGATAGGCGACTATTCGAGTTTCTCATAAAATTACACACTTCTTGATTAGAAAAAAGATGCCTCCACATGGAGGCTCTTTTTATGCGTAGAAAGCCGTTGAAATTTTCATTGAAGTGCGCATTCGGAAGGGTCTCCTTGAATCTTGTCCAAAGCATGCGGCATCGCAGGCAGCAATACTTCCAAATTTTCTAGTGCGCCTTTTGGGCTGCCAGGCAGATTAATGATGAGTGTGGTGGCTCGAATTCCCACAACAGCCCGCGAAAGCATTGCGTGGGGAGTCTTGCTGATGCTGGCAGTTCGCATGGCTTCAGCCATGCCCGGTACCGTTCGACCTACTACCTCAAGAGTAGCTTCAGGGGTGACGTCTCGAGGGGCTACACCGGTTCCGCCGGTTGTCACAATCAATGCAACTTGCTCCTCGTCTGCATATGTACGCAACTTTTCGGCTATTTGATCAATTTCATCGGGCACCACGACACGATATCGAACATCGTAGCCTTCGACGCCCAAACGTTCGGCCAGAATCTCGCCGGAAGCATCGTGTCTCTGTCCTTTGGCACCCTTGTCACTCACTGTAATGATTGCAACCGATCTTGAAAATGTAATGGAAGTCTGGCTTCTGACTCGTGGTTCTGCGTCAGGAACTGTCATTGTCACTCCCTATTGCTTATGGATCGCAGAGCGGCATGAGCAATGGCGTTGGGAACGTTCTTGCTTTTGGCAATGGTTCTTAGATCCTTCAGCATAAGTGTTTGCAGTAGCTTGAGAGCAATCGTTATAGGAGTTTTGGGATTTTGGACCAGAGCCACCCTTACCGGATAGAGCTTGATCCACTCTCTGCTGGTTCCAATTTTTCGCAACACTTCCTCATGCACGTTCCTGGAATTTGCGATAGAAGTTATTTCACTGTCGGTTATCCGAGGGTTGCTAGCCACGGCCATCTGCACCGATCGCTCCCCATCTCTGATCAAAAGATTACGCACTTCCTTATCGCATCTTGAAGCGATCCGAATTTTTTCGGCAGTGGACATTTTCTGAATCTTTTGGAACAGGGTCTCTTCTGGATCCTTCGGTCCCTTTTGATCCATTTATGGTCCTCGCTCCCCTAGAATTGCGACTAATTTAGTAACAACCAGCACTTGTGAAACAAATCCGCTCAACTTCACAGCATCATCACAACTTACCGGACCCAATAAATCCCGCGCATGGCTCCTTACACGATGCATTCAGGGGGAACTCCAACCTGTCTTACGCGGGCAAGCTTCGCTTAGCTCACGCCCCCATTTGATCAATGGATTTTGTACGAGATCGCCAATAGAAAATAAACAAAAAGGGCGGGACTGTCATCAGTAATCCCGCCCTTTGTTTCCAACTTAGGGGTCTTCACCCAAAGACGCCGCCGCGCTTGATTTGAGACTGATTAGCGCACCCAAAGCTAACGTTACATGAAACCGAATCTCCAGGATGAAGAATATTCGTGAGGCATTAGGCCGATTCACCTTTGGCCGCTTCAATTATCTTTTCTTGCAGCTGCCCGGGTACTTCTTCGTAATGAGAAAATTTCATGGTGTACATACCCCGCCCGGCAGTCATCGAGCGCAAATCAGGAGCATATTTCAGTACTTCGGCTAGCGGCACATTGGCTCGAATGATCTGTTTCTTGCCCTTGGTGTCCATGCCCAAAACTCGCCCGCGTCGGGAGTTAAGATCGCCTATGACGTCTCCCATGCAGTCGTCGGGAACGGTTATCTCCAATTGCATGACCGGTTCCAGCAATGTGGGCTTGGCTTCCATCACAGCCTTCTTAAACGCCATTGATCCCGCGATTTTAAAAGCCATTTCCGACGAATCAACCGGATGATAGGATCCATCAACCAGATCCACCTTGAAGTCGACAACCGGATACCCAGCCAATCCACCTTCCAAAGAAGCTTCAACAATGCCTTTCTCAACAGCCGGAATGTATTGACGGGGGATAACACCTCCAACGATCCTATCAACGAATTGGAAGCCCTCCCCTCGCTGCAGGGGTTCCATTTCTATCCAGCAATCACCGTATTGACCGCGACCACCGGATTGCTTTTTGTATTTGCCTTGTAAGCGCGTCTTGCCTTTTATGGTTTCCTTGTAGGGAACCTTGGGGATCCGCAAGTTAACCTCGACTCCGAATTTTCTCTTCAGTTTATCAACGATCGTCTCTATGTGAATCTCTCCCATACCGGACAGGATCATCTCTTTGGTTTCTTCATTGCGATCCAATTTGAGTGTCAAATCCTCTTCCATTAGGCGGGACAGAGATGAAAATATCTTTTCTTCATCGCCCTTGCTTTTGGGCTCTACAGCCAGCGAATAGATCGCGGGAGGCAGTTCCACCGTCGGATAAATCACCGGGTCCTTTTCGTCGCATAAGGTATCCTCGGTAACCGTCTCCTTCAGCTTAGCAACAGCTACAATGTCGCCAGGACCCGCGCTATCGATACTTTCCTGTGATTTCCCTTTGAGTTGAAGCAACTGCCCGAAGCGCTCCTTGGTCTCCTTGGTTGAGTTATAAACGGTGGAATCCGTTTCCAAACTCCCAGAAAAAACTCGCATTACAGAAAGACGACCGGCATAAGGATCACTGATTGTTTTAATGACCAGGGCGCTGAATGGTGCGCTTGGATCAGGTTCGCGCAGCACTTCTGCCTCTTTGCCGGGCACCTTCGCCTTTTTGGCTCCCCTATCAGAAGGAGACGGCATACACTCCACAATGAGATCCATAAGCAGCTGAATCCCCACGTTGAGCGTTCCCGAGCCGCAGACGATGGGAACAACCTTGCCACTGATCACGGCATGCCGAAACCCCTCTTTTACCTCTTCGGCACTGAGCTCGCCTTCTTCGAGATACTTTTCGAGCAACTCATCTTCGGATTCAGCTACATACTCGATTAAACTTTCTCGGAACTGACTGAGCTGATCTTGGAGATCTCCCGGCACATCCTCTACATCAAACTGGCCGCTCTCACCTGTCGTGTAAAGGTAGGCTTTTTGGGTCAGCACATCGACAACACCCTTGAAGTTTTCTGCTGCGCCGATAGGGATTTGAACCGGCACGCATGACGTTCCAAAATTAGCTTGGATGTCCTCTACGGTTTTCTCAAAGTCAGCACGCTCCCTGTCCATCTTGCTGACAAATATGATACGGGGCTGTTCGAATTCGTCGGCAAATTCCCAGACCTTCTCAGTTTGAACCCGCACTCCATCTATGGCATCGACTAGTGCGATGACGCCATCGGCTCCTTGAAGTGAAGTTTTGGTTTCGGAAATGAAATTAAAATCCCCCGGAGTATCCATCAGAGTCAATTTATATTTCTTCCAGGGAAAAGTATTGAAGGCTGTACTTATGGTGATTTTTCGTTTCACTTCCTCGGGTTCGTAATCCAGAATCGAGGTGCCATCGTCCACTTTGCCAAGACGAGTTGTCGTTCCTGCATTGAATAGCATGCATTCGGCCAGCGAGGTCTTACCTGCACCCCCATGAGAAATGATTGCAAAAGTTCGAACCTTTGCGACGTCCTCTTTCATATTTCTTTTCCTTTCTCGCGTTGTTGCTCGGCACTAAAGGATTTTCAATGGCACTTGATCGTCATGGTACAATTGTGCCGTATTGTGTTTTAGATCTCTGAGTGGATTCCCTCTCCAACCCTGCGCCCTGCGAGCTGGATTTGGCACTTCTGCTGATTATAGCTACTATTGCCGCTGGGCTGGCAATCGATCAATATGGCTGACCCAGGAAAAACACAAAGTTGTAAGCTAATGTAAGGGCGAAATAAATGTCAAGAGAATTTACTCACGAGCGAGAAGCTGTTGGATGATACGCCGCAAATGTCAGCCGCTCATTTTTTTAAATAATCTATCATTTATTCTAACATTGATTAATGCTATATTGAAAATAAGAATTTGAGCCTCCAGATACGGTTTCCATAAAAGGCTTCCATTCGTAGTCCTTGGTAGAATTTACTGATGTTTTAGAGGATTTGTATGAAGATCACTTGGGTAGTAGGTTTGTTGCTTCTCCAGCTTTGCTTCTCGCCGCCTGCTCTGGGACAAAGTAAAATTTCCACCGATTTAACCGATGATGAAGTTGATCTTCTATATGGATTATTCAAAGATGTTGACAGCTTTGGACTCATATCCTTAGCGTTGGTTGGCGATGCGGAACGAATCGGGTTGGATGAAGGCCAGCTGACAAATTATTTGGATGGAAAATTTGCGCAGTACTTCTGCAACATCAAATACGAAGATCTATCACTGAACCCCGCCAAGCTCGCTGCCGCAATTGTGCAACGGGACAAAAAAATTGGTATTATAACATTCAGAGTCTGGGTCATAGGAGATGATTTTCCACTGGCCTATCACGTTCGCTGCGATGCGGGGAGCTTTGAAAATCCCTCCATTTGGTCAGAGGAAGTCCTCGGTCACGGTTCCAAGAGGACCGTTCCCACAGCAATTAAAGAAATATTAAACGAATTGATGCAGCAGTTTGCAGAAGTTTTCTTAAAGGTTAAAGGAGAAAAATGCACTCGGTAGTATGAAGTCTTTCGGCTAATGCTTTCCGGGATCATTCATCTTATCCGGTTCGCATTTCCGGCAAGCTTTATATCGGGCTTCCATAGCATCTTTTAACGAGTGGAATTGTTCTTTGCAGTTTCTGCATTGGTAGTATCTACACTCCGGTTTATGAAAGATGCGGCTGGATACATTACCACGATAAAGAGTAGGGTTTTTAACCATGTTCCTGCCCCCGCTTGTTATCTCCCCTCCAAATGGACGTAAGGCGCATGAGTCGTCAATCGAGCATCCTCAATGGGATCGCCGACTGTAAAGTGGTATAAGCTCTGATAGAAATTATTGCCGACTCCCAAAATCTCATGTACCGGATCATCGTAGAAACAGCCGATACCCGTTCCCCGCAAACCATGAGCCTCCGCTTCCAGGTACAAAACCTGGCCGATCATCCCGGTTTCCCAAAAGAGATGTCGGTACCTGTATGGTCCCTCGCGGATTGTTTCCTTGAATTTTGCAATCATTCCCAATGAAAATACCCCATACCCGGCTATCTCCTGGTCGCAGCTGACCCTGGCCGCAATTCGCCTAAAGTTGCCGATCTTCAACAAATAGAGAGGAAAGCCCTGTTCGATTTGTTCCCACAGGAACTCCTCCCGAGAGAATCTTTTAACGTTGTCGATATCGGCTGACTCGCGTAAAAAAAAGTATAAGCCCTGCTCAAGGTCTTCGACATTGTGAACAAATAGCAATAAATGTACTGCCGGGCCGCTCAGTTCCACGTCGAAAGGTGCATGTAAATTTCGTGGGATGGTTTTGTCCAGAATCGCAAAAAACTGCTCTCTACCCAGGGACCTTTCCCCACCAAAAGCAACTGCGCTCCTTCTCCGACGGATAATTTCGGCAGCAGTTCTAAATGGAACCGCTTGCTTGCGCAGAGGTGTTTCAGCGTAGTTGAAAACTGTCCCGGCGGTTGCCGGCTTTTTTGTCAGCTTAGCAACCTCATCAATGATCTGCCAGTGCACTCTTTCTTTGCTCAAAACGTTGGGCGTTCCCGTAATCAACAAACCTGAGAAATTTGCAACGATCCCATCGGAGAGACTTCGAGGGATGTCATCGATTGCGCTGCTGTAGACGAAGCACAGCAATTCCGGATACTCTTCTTCAAATTCCAACCACCTTACCTTATCAAATGCCAAAATAGTCTCAATTTGTTCATCAGAAACGCCATTCAGGTACTTGAGTTTCCAACCCTGAAGGTTGGCCGAAAGACTCATGCATGCCAAAGCATGCCCTACATCATGATTGCAGTAGCGAAAGGCACGTTCTCCATATTTCCAGGACTCGCGCCAGAAAATACTGCTCAAAGCCGTCAGGAAGCCGTGGGTCCCGAAATGCCGAGTGATCATCTCCCAGACCTCGTGTGGAACTTCTGCCCGCAATTCCAGGGAATGTGCAAACGAATTATAATGAAAAAGTCCGGCCCCCGTGGAATCTGTGGGTGGCAAGATAAGATGGCATTCCGTAGGGTGAAGGTTGCCGCTCGAAGGATTCATCCTAAGCGACCATCGATTTCCGGCAATGGACTTCCAGGCAGACAACCCTAAGGACAACTCCAGGAAACCTGCGATATTTTCAAGCGAAAATGGTTGGGACTCATTGTTTTCTCTTCTATAAAGATCCGAGTAACTCGCCGGAGGGTCCTCTTTCAGAAAAACCAAAGGATTTGAGGGGCATCCTTCATAATAACGGAAAGGATTGGGTTGATTCTTCCAATCCATGTAACCCAGTGATTTTGCAAAACGCCCGTAATTGTGTTTAGTGTGCTCATGATAAGCAACGGTATCTAGATATGATCTTTCATTCATTAGGGCCTCCTGGAATCTGAAGATACCGTATTTGTTTATCTTTTGTCCATCCGCAAAGGACAAGCGGACAAAAGCCCCCCGTCCCTGCTTATTTTGATATAGGAAATCTGGTCCTCAACGCCAGGGTTTCTAAATTGGACTAAAAAATAGTGAACTTGGCGGTTGAGGGTTGGAGTTGTCTCGAACATTGGGAAATGACATTTCAAATCTTGAATTTGCCTCGGATGTCGATATTCGTAATTGCGAGTTTTGTAGGCTGAAAAAATTAACCCGTCCCGGGTTAACCCAAAGTCGGCCCCTGTGGGGTTGGATCTTTACTTGGTGCGTGTCATACGTTCAAGCCGATCCAGGTTTTCATAAGCCTCACGCACCGTCCGGCCGCACATTTCTACTGACGGCTGCAACCCGTTGCAGACCGCAGGGCGTTCATATTTGCCGTACAAACTGCACAGGTGGTATTTTGTTAACTGCACACAGCGGACCCCGGCATTCTTACCTTGCGGCATCCCGGGAATTGGTGATGAAATCGACGCAGCTATACAACAAGCGCCGCAACCTGCTCGACACTTCACCTTACCATGCACTGAGATTCCCCTCGATTTTTCCTTTTGATCATCTTGCTGCTGCCGTTTTGTAACCGATCCCGGATACCGGATAATGAGAGTGTCGCTGCATCCCGGCACAATGTAGTTCTTATCGAGCCTCTGGCATCGAGCATCCGGTATCTTCTCGAACCGGGGACCGAATTTCGCCTGGGTTTACTGGTGTGGCCACGGGCGTCCTAGAATTCCTCTCTTATGACTGCAGCCAAATGCTCGGGAGTGTAAATAATAATCTCATTTCCCAATAGCTTCTGAAAGTAATAGTCATCGGCACGGTAATGGGGAACCGCGTTCTGACGATTGATCAGACGTAAAAAACTGCAGAATTCGGGACCTTCACCGTTGATCGGAGCGCTAAAACACGAAAAATTGAAAGTCGAAAAACCCAACCCGAAATAGGCCGTAAGCGTTCTTGCTATGCCCTCTGCTATGCCGTTGATCTCGGCGTCACTCCACTCAAGGAAATGACGCGCGCTCGGCGTGATTGCATTGACTTCGTTCACCCCCATGGGCGCGTACGCGGTGAACCAGCTGCAGCCCTCAAGGTCGCCCAGCCAGCGCTCCTGCAAACGCTTTTCCGTTGCAGCAAGGTCCAGCCAGTAGCAAGAGCCATACTCTTCAAAGTAGCGGCGACTCTTTTTCAACAGCGACCGCTCCTGAGTTCCCGGAAAGGGGGCGCCAAGAACCTGCAGATGAGGATGCAGAACACTGGACCCTGCCGGGAAAAGGTAATTTGCGTTGATGGTGAAATGCACGGTATCGGGATCGCATTCATGGCACCTTCTTATAAATTCCAAAGATACGGCAAATGCGTCCTTGAGCATGCTTGCAGCAAAATCATTCAAGTGGAGATAATGACGGTTTCCGAGCATCACTACTGCGTGATACGCCGCCAAAGGGAACAAGTTCGGGAACAACACTACATCATTTTTGATCAGACGTCCTTCAGGCAAAACCTTTCCTGAGTAACGGGGCGTCATCTGCTGCCATTTACCGTCGCAAAGAAAGCACTGCGCTTTTGTCTCCTCTGCCCGCTCTTCCAGATATTCCTTATCGGTCGGAGGAAACAAAATAGCAGTCTTATCTGCCAGAGCTGAATTGAAAATGCTTTGATGGCCTGTTAGCGGATCGAGGCGCACTTCGATTTCCTGCTCATCGAGTTCCCCGGCTTTCAGAGGATTATGAAAACGCGCAACCTGCTGGCAATGCTCAAAATGAATTTCAGCCATATCTGCCACTCTCACTTTCTGCCAATAGTCGTCGAACTTCCAATTCGTACCCGGCCTGCAACAACAATGATTCCATCATTCGCGTATAAAATCACTGGCGGCCACTACTTTTGCGTAAGGAACGGCCAGCGCCGCCATAAATGCTGCATGAACTTTATCCGCTTCAACGAGCACACCTTCATATTCAAGATTCCGAGTAGCACAAGCATCTGCAACAACGATACAGCTCAAGCCATAATCGAATGCAGCACGCGTAGTCGCATCGATGCACATGTGACTCATGGCACCACAAATGACGACCTCACCCACCTCCGCATTCTTCAAAATTTGCAGCAAATTCGTTTCCCTAAAGCTGTTGGGAAAGTGTTTTTGAACAACGGTTTCAGCAGGCTGCGGAGCCACGGATTCATGGATTTCCGCCCCTTCCGAATCCGCAAGGAAAAACGTTGCTCCAGGGCGGTTCGAGATATGCTGGATGTGCACCAAAGGCAATTGTTCTCGTCTGAACTTATGCAGCAGCAACCCGGCATTTTGTGAGGCTTTATCCATTCCAACAAGAGGCATTTTTCCGCCTGCAAAGTAATCGTTCTGAATATCGACTAAAATCAAAGCTTGTTTCATTCCATCTCCTTTATCCCAAGCCTGTTGTGCACCATCAGATAAAACATTGCGATTCCCCTGAACGGAGCATATGGTTCGAAAGCCTTGCCAACCTCCTCAGCACTCATGCGCTTGCCATCGCCGAAATAAGCACCGGTAAAGGTTCGAATTCCGAGATCATCTACAGGAACGACATCTGGGCGTCCCAACCCGCGGATGAGGATATAGTCCGCAGACCAGCGGCCGAAGCCACGAATTCTACCGATAACTGAGCGCACCTCATCATCAGACATCTCTTTCAGTTTCTCCAGGTCAAGCGACCCTTCGATCAGCTGATGTGCCAGACCCAGAATATATTCGGACTTGCGCTTCGACAGACCGCAATCGGTAAGGTCCTCTAATGACGCCCGACTCAAAGCTCGCGGACTAGGAAAAAGCCAAAGCTCTTCAATTTTTTCTCCAAACCGCTCGACCAGTCGAGATCGAATCCTTTCAGCCGCAACCATTGAAATCTGCTGTTCAGTCACAGCAATGACCGCCATTTCGAACAGCGAAGCCGGGCGCATCGGTTTCAGACCATGCAGTTGTTTCACCACTGGACTTAATACGGGATCTTCAGAAACCAATTGATAAAAATCATACAGGTCCAGGTCGGCGAGAACCATCCATCGCGCAAGCTCAATGATTTGTTCCGCATGATTTGTTTGCTTTGCTGAAATTTCGATTACGGCAGGTTTCAGAGACTCTTGGCGGACCTCTAAAATCGAGGTCGTTCCCTTTATTTTCACCGGTTTTCTCAGAACCGGCTCAAACTCCGAACGACTTTGTGAAAAGGCTGCAGCAGCTTTCAGTGACAGTGCAAGATCATAAGGACCTGACAACTGGACAAGTGTTTTTTTCATAGATTCTGTTCAAGACCTTATGTTGGATCATCTTCCGGAACATGCTCCAATTGGGAAAGCCAAACGGTAGCCTCACTGTCGCTCGGAGCCCGATAATCCCCGCGCGGCGATAGGGACCCGCCAGAGCCCACCTTTGGCGCATTAGGAATGGCACTGCGCTTGTACTGGCTTTGTTTGAAGAATCGCTCGAGGAATACTCGGAGCCATTTCTTAATTTCATTGAGGCCATATTGCTTTCGTTTCAATTCTTGAATATCGGGCCAATTGCCAACCTTTTTGTCATGCCAGGCGTGCCATGCAAGAAATGCTGTTTTTGAAGGCAGATATCCGAAGCGCAACGTGTAGTAAAGATGAAAATCCTGTATTTCGTAAGGCCCCACGACCTCTTCCGAGCGCTGTGCCGGCTGCTCGTTTTCTCCCTCTCCCGGTATGAGCTCAGGGCTGATTTCCGTTTCCAGGACCTCGACCAAGACTTCGCTCGCTTCACTGCCCAGCTGTTCCGTATTGGCAACCCAGTTGATCAGGTATTGAATCAACGTCTTTGGAACACTTGCATTCACGTGATAGTGCGCCATATGGTCGCCGACACCGTAAGTACTCCATCCCAAGGCAAGCTCGCTTAAATCGCTGGTTCCCACCACCGGTGCACGATGAAGATTGGCCAACCTGAACAAATGACTTGTCCTCTCACCCGCCTGCACATTTTCAAACGCAATGTCATATACCGGTTTGCCCTCGGCATAAGGATGACCAATGTCCTTAAGCATGAGCAGGCAGCTGGGACGGATGTCTATTTCGAACTCGTTACATCCGATGGCTTTTATCAAACGGCGAGCCTGACTGAGCGTGCGATCACTTGTGGCAAACCCCGGCAGTGTGCAGGCGATGATATTTTGTCGAGACAGCCCCATAACGTCCATGGCACGGGCACAAACAATGAGAGCCTGTGTAGAATCCAGCCCGCCGGATACACCGATGACCACTTTGTCGGCACTGATGGCGCGCAACCTCTTAACCAAACCCTGCACCTGAATTTCGTAGACCTCATGGCAGCGTTCATCCCGATTTGCAGGATCGCTCGGGACATATGGGAACCGCTCATAACTACGCTGGAGCAGCAATTTGCAGTCGAGGGGCAGATCCACCGCAAACCGGATCGTTCGATAATGGGATACAATTTCACGATGGCGCGTCACCCCCTGACCAAAACTGTTCTGACGCATGCGATCCTGCCGCAGACGGTCGAGGTCTATATCCGCGGTGATGAGTTGTGAGCCGTATTTATAACGCTCTGTCTCCCGCAACAGGGTCCCGTTCTCGTAGATCATTCCCTGCCCATCCCAGGCCAGGTCGGTGGTTGATTCACCAAATCCTGCTTCGCTATAGATATATGCGGCCAAACATCTGCTCGACTGCCCGGAAACTAGCTGCCGCCGGTATTGGAATTTGCCAATAGTGACCGGAGATGCGGACTGGTTGATGAGAATCGTGGCGCCGGCCATTGCCGCATAAGAAGATGGAGGGATAGGCGCCCAAAGATCTTCACATATTTCCACAAAAAAAGTCAGCAGTGGCTGTTCCTCGACCTGAAATAGGAGCTGAATTCCAAAGGGGACATCCCTCTGACCGCACAGCTCGATCGTTTCCTCACTTATGAAATCGCCCGGTGTGAATTGCCGCAGTTCGTAGAACTCCCGGTAATTGGGCAGATAGGTCTTCGGCATAACTCCGAGTATTCTTCCTTTGTAAAGCACCACCGCACAGTTGAAAAGCATATTCCTTAGTTGGAGAGGCAAGCCGACTATGGTAATAGAATTCGTCTGCCCGGAAGCTTCGAGGATTCGAGTCAGGCTGGCAAGACAGCCATCCAGCAGAGCCTGCTGTTGGAATAAGTCTTCACAGGAATAGGCCGAAAGGCCCAATTCGGGGAAAATCACCAGGGCGGATTTTTGCTCATCCGCCTGCTTCATCAAACTGATGGTCTGAGTGGAATTGAAGTCCGGGTCGGCCACCCGCACTTCCGGGATCGCCACTGAGGCACGGATAAAATTATGGTTGTAGAGATTGAAAAACTCTTTCTTTCCTTCTGCCATTTCTAATGCAAGTTCCTCTCAGGTCTCAGTGAACAACGATTTTTCCATAACCAAACTCTCTAAAATGAAGTCAGTATAAAAATGTGCCGTTTTGCGGTCAAATGAATAACCTCGTGAACTCTAAAAAGTGCTCGACGAACATGCTCTTTGCGGATACTGAGGGCAGACACTGTTGATAATATAGCGCGTTCCACTCAGGCCAACAATCGCATGATTTACTTGCAGCTGAAACACGGGCGCCTTTTTTCATGAAAGGCCCGAAGCCCTTCTGCGTAGTCTTCACTGTCGTAAACAATCCGGCGGATGGCCTGGAGTTTTTCGAAAGTTTCGGGATCGAGCGGAAAACCTTTCGAAAGCAGCCGACATTGTTCTTTTATGGCCCGGATGGCAAGCGGTGCATTTTCAAGAATTTTGCGTGCCAAGTCATTTGTGAAGGCCTCCAGTTCCGACGCTGCCACCAGATGATTGAGGATGCCCACGTTTAAGGCATCGGAAGCGCTGATTGGGGCTGCTGTAAAAAACATCTCCTTGGCTTTATTCACGCCTAGTATATTTATAAAGTGAATGAGACCGGATGGGTTATAGGGGATGCCTATCTTTGCCGGAGTTATTGCAAAAGAAGCCGTCTCACAACCGATCAGAATGTCACAGGTAAGCGCAAGATCGCATGCTCCCCCCCAAACGCTGCCTTCGATCATGGCTATGATAGGATCGCAGTAGTCCTGCACTCGACGCAGAAGAGTCTCAAACGGATCGCCATACGGAAGCGGATCCCGACCAGGTTTCGGGAGTTCGTTGATGTCGTGACCGGAAGACCACACTTTGCTGCCGGCGGTCGCACGCAAAATAACGACTCTTACACCGTTGAGTTCAAATCGGTCCAGTGCAGCACAAAGTTCCCTAATAAGTGCAGCGCTCAAACAATTCCTTTTTGCCTGGTCATTTAAGGTAACCACTCCCAGCTGCCCGTCGATTTCGCTTAGAATCAGAGACATGGCTATTACCCTTTCTTTCAAAGACTTATTGAATCGTTGGTTGCCACTGTTAAGGAACGAGCTCCATCTTCTTCGCCTCCCGCAACAGGCCTTCCCGAAAATTGGGGTGAGCTAACTCAATTATGGCGAGGGCTCGCTCGCGGCTGGACTTCCCTTTGAGATTGCACATACCATACTCAGTTACAAACCACATGGATTCCATACGCGTTTCCGACAACAGCCCCTCAATGCGGGGAACTATTTTTGAGATGGTCCCATGTTTGGCTGTGGAATAGAAAGCAAGAAAGGACTGGCCTCCTTTGGAGCGAAATGCGCCACTCATAAAATCCCTTTGTCCTCCCACTCCGCTGAACTCATGTCCGCCGGCATATTCGGAATTCACCTGTCCAAAAAGGTCCACCTCCACAACTGAATTGATCGAAACGACATTATCGTTCGTCGCAATGACGGCAGGATCATTGATGTGGCTGGCCGGGTAACTCTCAACCGCCGGGTTGTCATCTATAAAATCATACAGACGACGGTTCCCGCAACAGAGCGTGAAGACCGTTTTGTTTCGATGGATGTTTTTGCGGCGATTGGTGATGGCACCCGCTTCATAGAGATCAACAATGCCACTGGTTAACATCTCGGTATGAATCCCGAGATCTTTGTGATCGGTCAAAAACCTGGTCATCGCGTTTGGGATTCCACCAATGCCCAATTGCAGCGTAGTGCCATCAGCCACTTTTTCAGCGATGGATTGTCCGATGATCTCATCGAGCTCACCAACAGGGAGGTCCGGAAGTTCCACAAGGGGTGCGTGATGTTCCACGATTGCGTCAACCTCGGAAATATGAAGCAGGCTGTCGCCAAAAACGCGCGGCATGTTCTCATTAACCTCTACGAGCAGCAGATCACAATCGCGGGCAACCGAAGATGCGTAGTCATTGTTCGTACCGAGGCTGAAGTAGCCATGCCGATCCATTGGGGAAACGGTGATCATAAATACGTGCATGTGCACAAATTCGGTAAAAAGGCGAGGAAGCTGCCACAAGTAGCTTGGAGTAAATTCTACCACCATGCGAGGCTCCGCTGCTTTCATGAGGGCCCTGTCGAGCGCAGTGAGGAAGTTGGGCCGTGGATGCAGCCGATTCATCAAATCCAGCTGCAAGAGAGGTGCTGCCGGAGCCATAGCGAGCTGATAGTAGAGATTCAGGTCCTCAATTTCCCGGGCGCGAGTTCGCTCCGCCAATGCACGGCAAAGCTCCGGTGGAGCTCCCGCACCCAACCCGAAAGAAAGATTCCCTCTCTTTGGGATAAGACTGACAGCATGCTCTGGTGTCGTAAGCTTTCTGCGATATTCCGCAGCAAAATCCAGTGGCATATCCCCTCCTTCTTCGCCAGGTGTTCGTTGAGGTTAGGGGGGATTCCGATAGTAAGCTGCCATCAAAATCCCCCTACCCCCCCTTCAAAAAAATGAGATTTTGGATGTCCCATAGCAGGCCGGAGACCCTCACTTCCATGCACTAGATAACATTCATTTCTTTAAGTGCATAAATATACAGTTAAATCCAGTATTGTCCAGGAAAATGGCCCTCGATCCTAAATTGCAGTTCGAAAAAACCTCTCCAGCTGCTCGAATGTATCCCGATTGGCGTTCTTGCATCGAACATCGATCACATCTTGCAGCTTCTGCACCTGCCTGAGCATTTGCTCAAGCCGCTGGTCCTGCTTCACAACGAGCCAGATTCGACTCTGTTCCCCTTGCCCGATGGGCATGCAGAGAATCCCCTCCACGTTGTAGGCCCGCCTGGCAAAGAGCCCGCAAACATGTGAGATCACTCCCGGATGATTTCTCACGGTAAGCTCCAGTGTGATTTGTCCGTTGCTAGGCTCGGCGACTTCTTGTTCTTGCAACTCAAATATTTGTGACATGGATTCCACCTCCAATCATTGATATGTTGGCGGCACCTGGAGGCACCATCGGATACACCATTTCATTTACATCGATGCTGGCGTGGATTAAGCAAGGTCCCCGCATCCGGAAGGCATTCTCCAGCATCCCCATCGGATCGTTGCTATGATCCAGATCGCAGGCCGGCATACCGAATCCTTCGGCAATCTTGATGAAGTCGACCTGCCATTGATAATCAGAGGCATAGATCCTTTTGTCATAAAAAAGTTCCTGTTGTTGATGCACCAAACCAAGAGAGTTATTGTTCATAAGCACTATCTTGACATTGGCATTTTGTTCAACGGCAGTCGCCAATTCTTGGATGTTCATGAGCAGGCTGCCATCGCCGCTGAAGCAAACCACTGTTCGATCCGGGCATACAAGAGACGCTCCTATGGCGGTAGGCAACCCGAAACCCATGGTGCCGAGCCCCCCGGAAGTCAGCCATTGGCGGGGACGCCGGAATGGATAAGCCTGAGCTGTTCTCATTTGGTGTTGCCCCACATCAGTTACAATGATCGCTTCATCGTCAAGCAATTCGGCCGACTGAACAATCAGTCCGTAGGGCGAGCGCGGATCATCTGCGCCAGGCAAGCACGGGGGATACTTTTCTTTGAACTCGGCAACCAAAGCGAGCCAGTCTGAACGAGGATTTGCCTCGACCAGAGGCAGTAATTCGTGCAGCATCTCGCCAACATCGCCCGTGACTTCAACATGCGCGGTCTTGATTTTGTTGAGTTCGCTGGAATCAATATCAATGTGAATTATTTTTGCGTTTGGGCAAAACTCTGCAACTTTGCCCGTTGCACGGTCATCAAAACGAACGCCTGCCGCAATAAGCAGATCGCATTCTTCCATTACCATGTTCGTGTAGCGCGCAGCGTGCATCCCCAGCATACCTATGGCAAGCGGATGATCCTTCGGTAGGGTGCCAAGTCCCATTAAAGTCATCGTGGTGGGAATGGATGCTCTTTCACCCAGTTGAACCGCCAGTGCAGCAGACCTCGACTGGTTGGCGCCGCCGCCAAGATACAGGATGGGACGTCGAGATGCGTTAATCAAATCCGCGGCACGTTTCACCCGAGACCAATCACAATCCGGCAAGGCTTGAGGGCTGCCGGGTTGCGGCCAGGCATCGAACTCGACCTGCTCCGCTTGCACATCTTTCGGAACATCAATCAACACCGGTCCCGGCCGTCCCGATGCAGCAATACAAAATGCTTCCGGGATCACCTGAAGCAGGTCGGCTGCCGATCGAACCAGAAAGTTGTGCTTGGTGATGGGGATGCTTAACCCGTAGGTATCGACTTCTTGGAAGGCGTCGGTACCTATCATCGAATAAGGAACCTGGCCGGTAATGCAGATAATCGGAACCGAATCAAGTTTGGCATCAGCAATAGATGTCAAAATGTTGGTCGCTCCAGGTCCGGATGTGGCAAAACACACGGCAGGAAGGCCCGTAACCCGCGCCATGCCCTGAGCGATAAATCCGGCTCCTTGTTCATGCCGGGTCAACACATGCCGGATCTTGCCGCTCTGGGCCAGAGCATCATATAGCGGCAGGTTGGCCCCGCCGGGTATTCCGGCAATAGTGTGAACATTCTGCCGCTCCAATAAGTGGATAATGATTTGTGCACCGTTCTTTTTGATCATCGGACTTACCTCCTTTAATTCTCCCCGCTGCAGGTTCGAGTCCGACGTGAGTTTAACTAAGAAAAAAAGAACCCCCCGCCGGCTCGCGCCGACGGGGGGGTTGAGATTGATTGACCAGATCCCGCTATGGCGCGACGGCGTTAATAACGCATACGACTACCGATACACCTACCGGAATCAAACCAGCTGATGAAAAAATGCAGGTAGTGTTGATGTCGCGCATCATAGCTTTTCTAAACTCTTGCATGATTGATCCCATTACCAGGTACTCCCGGCATCTAAAAGCACGAGCCTCGGTACATTAACAATGTAAATTGCTATCGAATTGGAAATAAAAATACTCGCACACTCTTGATGTGTCAAGACATGAAAAAAAGCTGGCAATCAAAGACCTTTGGCAGAGGAGGTTCGAATCGATTAGTCGAATATCCCGGAAGTAAAAAATATATGGAACGACGACAAAATTCGGTTTAAAGTTTTTAAGTCCTAGTTTCGTATCTATCTTTCTGAGGCAGGCTATGCAGTCTGCCATTTGCTGCATTTGCATTCCTCGCGCTGGATTTGGCCAATCGGAGAGCCTATTCCCAAGGAAACAGAAGTTCCTCTACCACGGACTTATAAAACTTGGATTCATATAAGGAGGGTTGTATGAGAGTCAGACGTTATCCGGGCATGAGTGACAGCAGTCCCCCGCTGAGAATATGCTTCATTACATTGGCAGTCTTGATCTGCACTGCATTTTTTGGGAGCGCTGAAAATTCCCTTGCAAAATCAAACTCCTCACAATCGCCTCAGCCGAGTGGGCAATTAAGAATTATTCGAATCAACCCTTCAGGCCAAGACGTCCCACCGGGAAGACAGATTGTATTTGAATTCAGTCAGCCGGTCGTTCCGCTCGGGCTTATGGAACGCGAGTCTTCAGAAATTCCCATCACCATCGAACCTGCCGTAGATTGCCAGTGGCGCTGGCTCAATCCCACGGCTCTGGCTTGCCAGTTGGACGAAAAGGATGCCCTTAAGCCTTCGACTCGCTACACGGTCATTGTGCAGCCCGGCTTAAAAGCCGAAGATGGCGCAACCCTGGGCAAAGAGTACAAACGCAGCTTCATTACTCAGCGTCCGCAAGTCTCCAGCAGCTGGTTCAGGACCTGGCTATCCCCAGGAACCCCGCAAATCGGAGTGCGCTTTAACCAACAAGTCCAGGAAAGCTCTATTGCCAAGCACCTTTATTTCAAAGTTAAAGAAGGTCCGAGATTCGCTGTAGCAGTGAGTGAGGATCCTGACTACCTGAAATCCTCCGACTACCAAAAAGGCTACGTCTGGTTGGTCAGCCCCCAGAAAGAACTTCCTGAAAACCGGGCATCAACCCTCAATATCGAACCGGGCGTAGTATCTCTTGAGGGACCTGAACCTAGTGCAGAGAAACGTGCACTGGAATCCTTCTACACTTTCCCTAATTTCTCTTTTCTCGGCATTAGCTGTGAAACCAATGCCGGCAAAAAAATAACCATTCAGCTCAATTCTTCAACCTCGTCTCAACCGAGATGCAATCCCACACGGGAAATTTCCCTTATCTTTTCCAGCCCTGTCCTTAAAGAGGAAGTTCAGCAGGGGGTCGAATTCAACCCAAGCCTGACTTCCACCGAAAAAAACTTTAATCCTTGGGAAAATGTTTATTCCTATTCAAGGCTTTCGGCGCCGCATAAGAAAAATGAAACATATCCAGTACCGCTTCCCGATGTCATAAAACCATACACTGAATATCACCTCAAAGCCGGTGCCGGCTCTGTTAAAGACGAATTCAATCGACCGCTCCGCGATCCAGTGGATATCGCATTCAAAACCGATCATCTGCCGCCCGATTTTTTTCTATTCAAGCGCATGGCGGTATTGGAAAAAGGATTGGACAGCGAGGTGCCCCTGGCCATAACGAACCTCGACAAGATGCAGGTCAACTACGATGTTATCACGAGCGAGGGTAAAACCTCCTCACAGAGCGAGACCCTGGCTCTGCCGAAGGCCCTGGATACTCCTACCAGAGTTCCTCTCGGAATACGTAAGCTGCTCGGAAAAGCATCGGGCATCGTGGAAGGAGAATTAACGCCGACTCCCCCGGTAGCTGGAAAAGAACCTTCCGAAGGCTGGTTTTTTGCCCAAGTAACACCGTTTGCAGTCCACGCTAAACTGGGCCACTATAATACAACGGTCTGGGTGACCGATCTGCAATCCGGACAACCCGTCCCTGACGTCACTGTTCAAATATGCAAAGACACCTTCAGTGAGTTCGCCGGCAATCAGCAAATCCTATCCGAAGGAACAACCGACCAAGAAGGACTCGCGTCCGTCGGCGGCACGAACAAAGTCGATCCCGAGTTGAAACTTCTCTGGGCATATAAGCTTGACGAACCGCACCTCTTTGTCCGCTGTCAAAAAGGCAGTGATCTGGCAGTATTGCCCCTGACCTATGACTTCAGAGTGGACGCCGAGGGCGCCAACCGAGAATACATTCCCGATTGGATACGGCCTCGCTACGGTCACATCCGCACCTGGGGAACGACCGCACAAGGAATCTACAAGGTCGGTGATACAGTGCAATATAAGATCTACGTCCGCGATCAGAATAACCGGCGGTTTGTGCTGCCGCCGGGTACCGAAGAGACTCAACCGGACAATTACACCTTAAAGGTCATCGACCCGATGGATAGGGTGATTTACGAGCGGAAGGAATTTACTCTCTCTGAGTTCGGTGCGTGTGACGGCGACTTTTCAATCTCCCAAAACGGTGCAGTCGGATGGTATCGATTTGAACTTGCCGCTTCATTTACCAAAGAAACTTGGGAACCGATGAGAGTGTTGGTAAGCGATTTCACCCCTTCACCGTTCAAAGTAACCACGGATTTAAACGGCAAACAATTTACCATCGACGATATAGTCAAAGTTGCCGCTCAAGCAACGCTTCACGCTGGGGGGCCTTATGCCAACGCAGCGGTGCGCGTGACCGCCACGCTGGATGCTCGTCCCTTTATACCCGAAAATCCTAAAATCAAAGGTTATCAATTTGACGTTTTGGAACCCTCGGAAAATAGAACACCGCCATCTCAGACCATTTATCAGGCAGAAGGAAAACTCAATCAACACGGGATGTTCGAAACTGAATTCAAGGTAGTCCAAAGTCCGGTGCTGTATGGACGTATAACAGTGGAAAGCGCTGTTCGGGATGATCGCGGCAAATTTGTGGCCAATCGAGCAACGGCATCCTACCTTGGCAGGGACCGTTATGTCGGCTTGTTTCAGGAAGACTGGGTGCTGCAGCAGGGAAACCCCGCCAAGGTATGTATAGTGGTAGTAGACCAAAATGGCCGACCGGTTGCGGAAACAGCCGTTAACATCAATGTTCAGCGGCAGGAAACCAAAGCTTCGCGAGTGAAAGAGGCTGGTGATGCGTACATCACTCAATACGTTCAGGATTGGGTCGATGTCCAAAAATTCGAACTGCAATCCGGACTCGACCCGTTTGAATTTGAGTTTACTCCCAAGCAACCCGGAACCTTCAAAATCACCGCAGAAATTAAGGATACTCTGAATCGCATTCAATCGACCAGCATTCAACGTTGGGCCGTCGGCAGCGGACAGGTGTTATGGGAGACGACTCCCGGCAACATGATGAACGTTTATCCGGAAAAGGAATCGTACCAGGTCGGAGAAACCGCTCGATTCCTGGCCCAGAACCCATTTCCCGGGGCCAAGGCACTGATTACGGTGGAACGTTTCGGAGTGCTGCAAAGCTGGGTCAAGACTTTTCAGAACAGCACAGAAGTCATTGAAATTCCTGTACTGCCCGACTATTTGCCGGGATTTTACCTTTCCGTGCTGGTGATGTCGCCTCGAGTAGAAAAGCTCGCGGACGAAGACAGCGAAGATCTGGGCAAACCGACTTTCGTCATGGGTTACGTTAAGGTTCCCGTGAAGGATCCGTATAAGGAAATCGACATCCGGGTGAAGCCGCAAAAGGAGACGTACAAGCCCGGTGACGAAGTGACTGTCGAGATTCAGGCACAGCCGCTGCACACCATTGAGAACGGCCCTAACCCCCCAATTGAACTTGCCGTAACGGTGCTGGATGAATCTGTATTTGATTTGCTGATGGCTGGCAGAACGACCTTTGATCCTTATCCAGGATTTTACAGCCTGGATGCATTAGACGTTGCCAACTACAACCTCATTATGCAGTTGGTCGGGCGGGCAAAGCTTGAAAAGAAAGGGGCAAATCCGGGGGGCGGAGGCGGACCCGATCTCAGCATGCGCTCGGTTTTCAAGTTCGTAAGCTATTGGAACCCGTCCATCCCGTTAGGTGACGAAGGCAAGACCCAGATTAAATTCAAAGCACCGGATAATCTGACAGGGTGGCGAGTGCTGGTTCTGGCGGTCTCTCCGGAAGATTTGATGGGACTCGGGGACGCCGTCTTTAAAGTAAATCAGTCCACCGAAATCCGTCCGGCACTCCCCAATCAGGTCACGGCCGGAGACAGTTTTGACGCTGGATTTTCCATCATGAATCGAATGGAGGAAACGCGCACTCTGGAGGTCTCACTGCAAGCTGAGGGACCGTTGCAGGCAGGCGGTTCGGCACAATCACAAACGGCAACCGGGCAGTCTGTAGTGAAAAGTTCCCAACAGGTAACATTGAAGCCATATGAACGAACTACTGTGTTTTTACCTGTTAAAAGGACAGGACATGGTGAAATCACGTTTATGGTCCGAGCAGGAGATGACAAGGACCAGGATGGCCTAACGAGTAAGCTTTCGGTTGCTCGATTGCAATCCCCGCAGACAGTGGCGGTTTACGGTTCGACCTCGTCTGATGAAGTCAAGGAGGCGATAACGTTCCCAGAAGATATTCAACCTGAATCGGGAGTGCTTGCCGTAACGGCCTCACCGACGATCATTGGCGGACTCGAAGGAACTTTTGAGTTCTTGCGTGAATATCCATACGGTTGCTGGGAACAAAAACTCACCAAAGGATTGGCCGCAGCGCTCTATCAAAAACTCAAGCCTTACCTTAAGGGTGAATTCTCTTGGGAAAACAGCCCGGAATTGCCAAACAAGACACTTAGTCTCGCCGTCGATTATCAGGCGCCCAACGGCGGGATGACCTTCTATCTGCCCCAAGACGAATACGTTAACCCTTATCTCAGCGCCTTCACCGCTCTGGCCTTCAACTGGCTGCGCAAGGACGGTTACATTCCCCTACAACATATGGAAAACAAATTGCACGAATATCTCGAATCGTTGCTGCGACGCGATGCGGTGCCTGATGCCTACACCAAAGGCATGACCGCAACGGTGCGTGCAGTTATTTTGGCAGCCCTCACCGATGCAGGTAAGACCAACCGAAGTGACGTTGAAAGGTTTGCAGGACACGTGCAGAACATGAGCCTATTTGGCAAAGCCATGTATCTCCAAGCGCTGATTCATTTTCCGGAAACTTCAAAACTACAGAAGACAGTACTTCAAGCTATTCTCGCGCATGCGGATCAAACCAGCGGAACAATCACTTTCAACGAAACACTGGATTTACGCTACAAGGCGCTGCTGACATCTCCCATCAGGGCGAATTGCGCCATACTGAGTGCTCTACTGAAATATCAAGCTGCCCATCCACAAGATTCAGAATTGGGGAATATGCCCCTCCAACTAGCTCGCACCATCAGCCGGAGCCGCAAAGGTCGGGACCATTGGTTGTCTACCCAGGAAAGTCTGTTTGCACTTAAGGCCCTAGAGGATTTCAGTACATCTTTTGAGTCTCAAAAGCCAGACATGACCGTACGAGCATCACTCGATTCAGAGTCCCTTGGCGAAGCAACTTTTCACAGTGTCACGGACCCGACGGCGGTGTTTGACTACTCGGTCCAGGCGGCTGATATGAGCAAAAGAGCTACCGTTAAAATTCAGCGGAACGGCCAGGGCACGCTTTTTTACTCGACGGCATTGACTTATACCCCTGCCCAGTTGAATAAACAAACAATCAACTCTGGGATCGAAGTGCATCGTGAATATAGCGCGGAGAGAGACGGTACCTGGATATTGCTGCAGAATCCTGCAGAAGTAAAAACCGGTGAACTGGTGAGGGTGGACTTGTACGTATTGCTGCCCGCTGCCAGATACTTCGTAGTCGTGGATGATCCGGTGCCAGGTGGTCTGGAACCGGTCAACCAGCTACTGGCGACGGCCTCAACCGTTGACGCCGAAAAAGCTTCAATGAATTTTCCCGCAGGATCGTATTGGCATCAGTCCGATGAATGGCAGAATGAAGAAAATTCCATCTGGAGTTTTTACCATAAAGAACTCCGCCATGGCTCTGCACGATTCTACTCTGAATATCTTGCCCCTGGGAACTACCATTTGTCTTATGTAGCTCAAGCCATAGCACCGGGACAATTTGCCGCCCTGCCCCTGCATGCCGAAGAAATGTACGAACCCGATGTGTTCGGCAAAGGAGTACCGGAAATGTTTCGTGTAAGTGAAGCAAATTGATGAGACGAATCCTTTCAACAGGCATCGCCCTGGCATTGCTGTTATCAGGTTTCATAACCTGGAGAACTCGGGAAGATCTGCGCCCTTTGCCGGCTATTTTGAGTCCGGGAGGCTCTGGGTTTCACAAAGTACAGATACTGGATCGCCGCGGTGTTCCGCTTTCCGTCACTTACCAGAACGAATGGAACGTTTATAATCAATTGCCCCTTCATGAAATGCCTCTCCTCCTTCAACAAGCATTTATCGACTCCGAGGACCAGCGCTTTTATCAACACCATGGTCTTGATTGGCCGGCTCGATTTCATGCAGTCCTGCAGAATCTTGCAGCGTTAAGGACGGTTCGCGGGGCCAGCACGATCACCGAACAAGTCGTGCGGATGCTCCATCCTCGCCCGCGCACCGTCTGGTCTCGATGGCTGGAAGGCATCGAAGCCGCCCGTCTTGAGGACCACTTCTCCAAGGCAGAAATCCTTGAATTTTACCTCAATCAAGTCCCCTACGCCTATCAACGACGTGGAGCAGCCCAAGCTGCAACTCTATACTTCGATCGCGACTTGACCACCCTAACCACCAAAGAATTACTGGCGCTGGTTGTATTGGTGAGGGCCCCCTCCGGCATGGATCTGCTGCGCGAAACACAGCGGGCCCAGCAAGCCGTCAACCGGCTTGCCGCTTCCTTGTTGGCGAAAGGCAAGATTTCAAATTACCAATATCAAAGCGTTAAGGACGATGCATGGGCATTTTCTGAATTTAGATTGCCCGTGGAGGCAGGGCACTTCGTAAGACACATGTATGAAGCTGGAATGACTGTACCAACCGGAGGCACTACGATTGGTTCGGCCAAGGCACTCACAACCCTTGATTCCTCATTGCAGTCGCGGGTCCAGCACATTCTGGACACCCGACTGAAGGATTTAAGCGAAGACAATGTGTCCGACGGCGCAGTGCTGGTGGTCAATCACCAAACCGATGAGGTGCTGGCATGGGTTAACGGAGGCGGTCTGTCAAGCACACAAAGCGGCGGTTGGATTGACGCAGTGACCACAGCACGGCAGCCGGGCTCGACCCTTAAGCCCTTTCTTTATGCCGTTGCGCTTGAGATGGGTTGGACTCCGGCCACGCTCATTAACGACTCTCCTCTAGCGGAAGCTGTAGGAACCGGGCTCCACCGTTTCGACAACTATAGTCGAACATGTTACGGGCCTTTGCGTTTGCGGGATGCCCTTGGAAACTCTCTGAATATTCCCGCCGTTCGTACAATCCAATTTGCCGGGATTGATCATTTTCTTGATGTATTGAAAGAACTCGGGGTCAAGAACCTCCGGGAAACGGCGGACTATTACGGCGCAGGCATAGCCTTAGGAAACGGGGAGATCAGTCTTTTTGAGCTGGTGCAGGCATATGCGGTTCTGGCACGCCGGGGAGTATATCGTCCGTTGCGGATGTTAATGCACCCGCCTCGCCCTGTGACAGCCGGCCGCCGCGTATTCAGCGCGGAGGCAGCATCGCTTATTGCCAACATCCTATCCGATCCGCAGGCCCGCAGGCTGGAATTTGGTGAAGGATATCTTTTGCGTTTCCCCTTTCAGACCGCAGTCAAGACCGGCACCTCGAATGATCACCGCGATGCCTGGACGGTGGGCTTCTCCAGTCAATATGCGGTAGGTGTTTGGATGGGGAACCTGGACAGAAAACCAACCAGCGGAGTGACGGGAACGTCCGGACCAGCTCTGGCACTGAGAGCCGTCTTCGCAGAACTTAATCGGTATAATGAACCGGAACCTCTTTACCTGAGCCCGAAGCTTATATCAGTAGCCGTTTGTCGATACAGTGGTTTACGCGCTACGCCCCGCTGTCCGGTCATGCAGGAATGGTTTGTGCCGAAGACCATTCCTGAGCAATATTGCAATGTTAGAGAATCTCATGATCAATCCGCTACAGAAAGAGAATTGGTCCAAACGCCGATTCAAACAGTCGCTCTCCTGCAACCGACTCCAAACCTGCAGTTGGCTATGGATCCGCACATCCCAGACGAAATGGAGGCCTTTGCTTTTATGATCCCCAAACACCTTAAATCGCAAAAGGTGGAATGGATAGTTGACAATGAGATCGCAGGAGTCACTGCCGCCAAAGAAAACCAATTCTTGTGGCCTCTATCACCAGGCACTCATTACGCTCGAGCCAGGATCTGGCGGCCCGGGGACGTGACTCCACAGGAAACGCCACAAGTCAATTTTCAGGTTAAGTAGTGCCCGTCCGGAAAGGCTTTTTGCCATGTAATCCAGCCCTTTAGCGCCGCCCATCTCAGCCCCGCCTGCAGCGAAACTAAAACCCTGTGTTACCGGGTTTCCGGGTGAGTCCCAAATAGAGCTTTGAAGTTCTATTGCAAGCTTCTTAAGAAAAGCGAAATTAGAGAATCGGAAGTGTAAAGCAGAAGGTGGCACCCTTACCATACTCGCTTTCTGCCCAAACCTTTCCTCCATGACCTTCAACGAGTCGGCGGACTATCGTCAGCCCCAGGCCGGTACTTTTTTCGCCATCCGTACTCACAGTTCGAGTCGTTTGAAATGGGTGGAAAAGCTTCTTCATTTCATCTGGGGAGATTCCATGACCTTGATCCTGAACTCGCACCAACAATTCGCGATCGGTACACGATAAAATCACTGTCACAGAACTTTTGGGATCAGAATATTTCACCGCATTAGAAATGAGATTGTTCAGAACTTGTTCGATCTTTTGCGGATCAAGCATAACGTTATGGGCCAACTGGCAAGAATTCGCATCTCTATTAAAATCTATCTGGATTTCTTTTCTCTCGGCCAGGATACGGTTGAGTGCTACATTGCGCTCTATTAGGGAGACCAGGTCGGTTGGTACGAGTTTCAATTCCAACGTTCCTGATTCAATCTTCGTGATATCAAGGAGGTCATTGACCAGCGACAACATAAATTCGCTGGAATTCTTGATAGACGACAACATTTCCAGCAGATCTTCCGGCACAAACGGTGAATTTTGCTCGACGAGGAATTCGCTAAAGCCGCGGATGACGATAAGTGGATTGCGCAAGTCATGAGCAGCCATGCCCAGGAATTTATTTTTCTCTTCGTTAAGCTTCTCCAGTTCCACATTCTTTCGAGCTAGAATCCTTTGTTTATCCTCCAGCTCTTGGTTGGCCTCAAAGAGGCTTTTGGTCAAGCCGTAAACCTTTAATTGTGTTCTAACACGAGCGAGAACTTCCCCTGCACTAAAAGGTTTGGTCACATAATCAACAGCCCCGAGGCTTAACCCCTTAACCTTGTCCGATTTCTCACTCATGGCAGAGAGAAAAATGATGGGTATGGGGATTGTTTTATTTTGGGACTTTAGGAACTTACAAACTTCAAAGCCGTCTTTCTTCGGCATCATGATATCGAGGAGGATTAGGTCTGGTTTTTCCCGCAAAGCTTTTTCAATTGCGACTTCCCCGTCTTCGGCTTCGATGAGTTCGTAGCCTTCCTTTTTCAGGATTGCTCTGAGCAATCTGCGGTTAGTTAAACTGTCATCTGCAATCAGGATCTTTTCTGTCATATCCCATTCTCAAACCAAACTAAGATAACTTGAAGTCAGGACCGGCCTTCCATACCTCTCCTAAAAGGCAATTTTAAAAAGCCGTAACTGGAGAAAACAAAGCGATTAGCCGCAAAGATACCACAAACAGAGCACAAGCCAAAAGAGAAAATCCGCGCTGGGTCTATCGGGCAAGAGACTATTGAAACTTCGATTTCAGGTCAAGGGAACATTCGTGTTAAAGGTTATAAGAACATTGAGCAATCTCCCCCCTGCCTGATCGCTGTGTTCTTTTATATTGATTTTTTGTACGAGAGATATAGACTGAATAGCACTCAACACACGATGACTTGAATCATGCGTTGGAAAGATGCTTCCTCCATCCGATCAAACGACTCCGAAGCTCCTGAGAGATAGTTGAATAAGACGAGGTGATTTCTCAACTAGAATTGCTTCAAGCTCGAGCGTTGCTAAATGCTTTTTCCGGATTCCCTCTGAAGCTTGCCCCTGCAGGCTTCAGAGGGAATGAATACGGGAATGGCGGATGCTGGATCGTGCGAGCTTATAAAGCCACAATTTTCAACCTCAATCAGTATAATTGCCAATGACCGTATTGTTATCAACCGGCTCTGCCAAATTAAGAGTGCTCACAACGGAAAATCTGTCAACTTGGTATGCACCAAACATCATGGGGGTTTCCTCTTAGTTGTTCGCGACGAATGGGCAAGTTTTAGGTGCTCGATACGGCTGCCTCAGGCAGGTACACTAACTAGGTTGACATCGTGTGCACAACAGAGCATTTCCCTAGTCCACGATCTGATTGAGCATTGAGACAAAAATGCTATTTTAATTCCAACCTTTACAGCATAAATGATAAATTAACCAACGGTTTTTAAATTCTGGTATAAACATTGCTCAGATGTATGTGACTGGACATCAAATTTCTGTTGTCGACAAACTCGAGCGATCATTGTGCATGAGACATCCAAAAACTTCTAACTAATCTGAACTATGACAAATGATTCTACAACGCGAAACATTCCAAAAGTGATTTTCGAAGGAGGAGGAGGAAGGGTATCAATGAAGGATTCATTGCTCTCTTCGTCAGTTGAAGATGTCATTCAGTTATTAAATTTCGCTGAACAGGTTTACACTACCCAGTCTTTCGATGAATTCTCTCTCACCCTCCCGGTTGTTGCTCAAATAGCCCGTTCACCTTCCGCTCTTCTGTATGTGAGTGATTCGCGCCTGACCTCTCCTGTCATCCTTCAATATGGATTTGGTCCGTATGACGAAAACCAGATAGCGGGTATGTGCGATGAGCAATACAAACTGGTTTTGACGCATTCAGGTATGCATTCACTGAGCGTATCTGCTTTGAAGCCCTGGGAAAAGATTGCTACCTTTCTTTATCCCTTAAAAATCAAAGAAACCATTATCGGAATGCTCGGGTTGATGCTTGAACATGACGCTTCAAAGTACAATGAAATGCGGGATGAATTGATGGCTATCTTGGCAAATGCTATCAATCGTCTTGCTGATCACTCAAAAACAGAGCGTAAACTTGCACACCTTACAACCTACCTCACTGTAAGCACCATGATCGCTCAGCCTCTCGGTCTGAATGAAGTGCTCGAGACCATCTTGCACGCATGCATTCAAGCCGCTTCTGCCGAAGAGGCCTCGATTCTTCTTCTTGATGACGACAAGAAAAACTTTGTCTTCTACCAGGTAGAAGGTTCTTCCAAACCGATCTTGAAAGGAGCAAGGTTTCCTGCAGATAGGGGCATTGCCGGACTGGTGATGCGTACTCAACACCCGGAAATCATAAATGATGTTCAAACCGAGCCGAGCTTTTACGGCAAGATTGACTCTAGGTCAGGATTAAAAACAAGGAATATGATTGCAATTCCCCTCACGGCTGGCGAGGAGCGAATAGGTGTACTTGAGGTTTTAAACAAGAGTGCAGGGAAACCCTTTAATACGGAAGAACATCTTATTCTCTCTTCTATAGCAGAGGAAATTGCATTCGCGATTCGAAATGCTTCCATATTTGAATACATTGTTAACAGCTACTGCAAACAAAGACAAGGATTGGCCACGTGCAGAGGTTGCAAGCCGCCTCTGGGATCGTGGACTCCCTGTGTGAAGTATCGAGAAGCCGTTGACGTGTTTTTTTAAGTTAGCTGCGCCGTTTTGGAGTTTAGCGCTCGTGAAGCACGGGTAGAGCTCCGCATACACATGTGTTCGAATTCGATTATCGGTATTTCCCGGGAATGAGTTCATAAGGTTTGAAAACCAATATTTACCGCAAGCTGGTGTTCAGATTCCGGCGTTTGGAAGGTTCGGAAGAGGAGGTGACAATATGCTGAATCTCGAAAAAATAAAGATCGAATACTGTATGAACCAGCTTAGGTTTGCTTACCGGCGCAACTATAACGATATGGAAAGAGAACTCGGAAATATTTTGGTATGGTCTGCACATTTGGCTTTAGAAAACATCGCCAACACAGACGCACTATATCATAACGTCGAACACACGATGTTGGTGGCATTAGCCGGTCAGGCTATTCTGGAAGGAAAGCACCTAGCCGAAGGAGGAGTAACACCCAAAGACTGGGCTCATTTTATGATAGCGCTTTTGTTTCATGACATAGGCTACGTTAAGGGCGTTTGCAGGACTGACAGCGAAGGTTCAATATCCTCCGGCATCGGTGATGAGATAGTCAATACAAAGCCGGGGGGCACGGATGCCGCGCTTGCTCCTTACCACGTCGATCGAAGCAAACAGTTTGTGCGCGAGCGATTCGGCACAGGGATGATCCGCGAGGGGTTGGTGGATGCCGAGGTAATACTTTCCTACATAGAAATGACCCGCTATCCTGTGCCGGAAGGCGATTATTACAGGGATACAGTTGGGTATCCAGGTTTGGTAAGGGCAGCGGACTACATCGGCCAGCTTGGCGACCCGTATCATGCGCAAAAATGCACGGGTCTCTTTTATGAGTTTCAGGAGTTGGGAGTCAATGAAAAATTAGGATACCAGACCCCCGGCGATCTTCGCAGGAATAATGCGAAATTCTACTGGGAAGTTGTAAACCAATATATTCAGGAAGCGTTGCGCTATTTGCGTGTAACTCAGGACGGCAAACAGTGGATCGCAAACTTGCAGGCAAACGTTTTCGGATCGGAACATGGCTGCAGCAGATGGCCAAATGAGTGTTTGCAAACCTGAAAACTCTCTTTCTTAGGGGTGCTGCCCTATGAAGCTTTCCCTAAAATCTCTTTTCTCGATCAATCCAACTTCCATAACATTCTGTACTATCCTGTTGGTTGTAATCCTGTTTTCAAGCGGCACGCGCATTTTCGATCTGGTCGAACTCAAAACCTACGACCTTCGCTTTTTGTCTCGCGGCAGCTTGCAGCCATCTCCAGCAGTCGTATTGGCACTGATCGATGAAAAGAGCCTTGACGAGGAAGGACGCTGGCCTTGGCCAAGATCTAAAATCGCCCGACTCGTGGACACACTTTCACAAGGAGGAACCAAGGTCATCGGTTTTGACATCGGGTTTCTTGAGCCGGACGAAAATTCAGAATTGCGGCTCATCGATCAGTTGGGCAAGAAAATCTATTCCCTGCATATCACAAATGACATTTTAACACGCTTTATTAGCGAGAGGCAAAAGTCTGCAGACAACGACCTCGCGCTTGCAAGTGCAATCAAGAATTCATCTGCCGACATAGTTCTGGGGTATTTTTTCCACATGAACGAGGCCGAGCTCGACTATCATCTGGAACCGACACAAATTGATCAGCTACTAAAACGAATCAGCGCTTCCAGATACCCACTCATCTTCTATCAAAATCAATCCGCTGAAGATCTTCCATTTGTTGAAGCTTATGCGCCTGAGGCAAGTCTTGAAATCTTCTCAGAAGCCGCTGACTCGTCCGGTTACTACAACGTAAAGAGCGATCAGGATGGCGTTGTCCGATCGATGCCGCTCATTATCCGGTGCGGCAAAGACATATTTCCCCCACTGGCGCTCTCCTGCGCATGGTTCTATCTGGATAAGCCACAGCTAACCGTCATGGTCGCAAACTATGGTGTGGAAGGAATAAAGATGGGGGAGCGGCTCATTCCGACTGACGAAAAAGGGCACCTTCTAATAAATTACCTCGGACCACCGAAAACGTTTCCTCATTTCTCAATCAGCGATATTCTCAGAGGCAAAGTCCCCCGGCAAAATTTCAAAGATAAGATTGTACTGGTGGGAGCTACCGCCATGGGGACCCATGATTTGCGCAGCACACCCGTCAGCCCTTTATATCCCGGTGTGGAAATAAACGCGACGGTTATCGATAACATTCTTACCCGGAGTTTCATCACAAAACCTAATTGGTCAAAGGTTTATGATCTTTTTGCCATAATAATGCTGGCAACTTTAACAGGCCTCGCTCTTCCACGGTTGAATGCTGTCACAGGCTTTTTGTTCTTGACAGGACTATTCGCCCTGCAGATTTTTTTATCGAACCTGTTATTCATAAATTATCACATTTGGCTCAATATGGTTTATCCGCTTCTAGCCCTTTCTATGACTTATACCGCTTTAACCGTTTACCGCTATTTTACTGAAGAACGTGAACGCAAAAAGATTAAAAACACTTTCAGGCATTACGTTTCACCGATCGTCATCGAAGAAATGCTCAGGAGTCCTGATCGGCTGAAGCTGGGTGGCGAAGAAAAAGTCCTCACGGTACTTTTCAGCGACTTGCAAGGCTTCACAAGCTACTCGGAACATTACAAACCACATGAGATGATCGACATTCTGAGCGAATATTATGAAAAAATGACTGAGCAGATTTTTGCGCACCAGGGAACCCTGATAGAATACGTTGGCGATGAACTGGTAGCTGCGTTTGGTGCACCCCTCCATCGTTCCGATCATGCTCAAGGGGCTTGTGCCGCCGCTCTGGCCATGCGCGACCGGCTCCTAACTCTCTGTTTAGAATGGGCAGCTACAGGCCGCCCTTATTTGAAAGCCCGAACAGGAATCAACTCGGGGCCCATGCTGGTTGGAAACCTTGGTTCTCGATACCGCTTTGCTTATGGAACTCTGGGTGACCAAGTGAATTTGGGATCGAGGATTGAGGGACTCAACAAGATGTATCGAACCGAAATTCTTATCGGAGAAAATACCGCTCAACTCCTGGACGGAGCATTTATCCTTCGAGAAATCGACCGGGTACGTGTCGTGGGAAAGAAACAACCAGTGCGGATCTTCGAGCTTTTGGAAAACTCAGATTCCACACTGGTTGAAGAGAAAGAACGGCTATTGCACTTCTATTCATCCGGGCTGGAATGCTATTGGCAACAAAAATGGCAAGATGCACTGAAGCATTTTGAGCGGTGCCTTCTCATTCTGCCTGAAGACGGCCCCTCCCGAGTCATGGCAGAACGTTGCCGAATTTATGTAGCAATTCCGCCCCCTCAAGATTGGGACGGGGTGTTTGAGCATTTGACGAAGTAGTCTAGAGCTCTTTTAAGATGCTATACTCGTTAGTCCCTCGGATCACGTGACACTAATCTAAATGGACAGAAACACGACGAAGGACGATTATGGATAAATGAGACGCACCATAATCTGAGCCACGATTACTTGGGGCAATCTCCCACCTGAAATTTTGTCCCACCGATCTCGTAAACATAACACCATGAGTTGACCCTGCGACGGTATATCATTCCGATGATTTCGACTTTACGATCATCATAGGCTTGCTCAAAATCCTCAAGTTCGTCCGGTGTTAGTCTTCTGCACTCGTGATGCGGCTTACTCTTAGTTTGACCAGATATCTTATATCTCTTTTTGCCATTATTATCCTTCTCCCATGCGATCGCACCATCATCTTCTAATTCAAACATAATGTAGTTCTCTGGGTTCTTTTCACCGATTGCCATATCCTCACCTCCTATACATTCGAAAGCAAAAAACGGAAAATGCCCATCTTCACAGGGCTGACCAGTATCCATACTGTTCTATTTCATAAGAATGGTTTTGCCTCTTACTCCGTTCAAACGGAGGAGCATAAATACGACTTGTGATGAAAGATGCACGAGCTCAAGCAAGTATCGGTGGATGGCGGCATCTCTCGGAATCTTCTATCTGATGACCCAGCACCAACATAAGTCCCCTCCCCTGGTTAGCGTCAGTCCGGAAAAGTGCCAACTTACCCTTTTGATATAACGCAGCCCTTTAGGGCTGCCAAACTCAGTCACGCCCGGGCGTGACTACTCGCAGCGCCGGCGATTGCGCAGCGTGAAGTCCTTCGCTACAGCCCTTCAGGACGGACACAAGTTAGTGATGCTTGCTAAGGATAGGATATCTGATTTTATAATCTGCCATACTCCAACAGGAATACAGCTCGAACAAAAATGCGGACTTCAACATGTTAACAAACTCTGGATGAAAACCGTTGGGTAGATCGTCGATCTGAGCGGACACGTTCAGTGAACTGCAGGTCGAAAAGATTGTTCCCTGCATTTATGGAAACGTTAGAGTAACTCTGCCGTAGATAACTCTATCAGGCTGTATCGTTGGATTATTATAATCTAATTCATAATAATTGAATTCTTGATCGAACAGGTTCTTTATTCCAAAAGTAATGAATCCGTAGCGCTTCGGCAGCCTGTAATTAATTGCGGTATCGACCAACCAAAAGTCGTCGCTTCCGGATTCGAAAACTCTCCGCGTCCTCTCGAAGTCCCCACTCTGATTGTAGTAGGTCACCTGCAAGGAAGCACCCAATCCGGAAGGGTGATAAAAATTTACTCCCAGTGGCACGCGGTTAGTGTTCAAATTCTTTACACCATCAGAAAATTCATAATCCCTCCTAAATCGTTCAAATTGATATTCGGCCCTCAATGCCACCCATGGATGGGGCGTCCAGTAAAGATAAGCACGGGCCCAATATTCATCCCAGTCGTATCTGGAGACATTACCAGAACCTTCATCCAATGGCGTTTCAAGGTCTCTATAAGAAAATTCTACCCCTCCAAATATGTTTTGCGAAAACTTCTGATCAATGGCCGCGCCATATTTCCATGCTTCGGCTCCGTTATCATCATCATAGAATTGATTGAATCCAGCTACCTGAGTCGGCTCAAGGGTCTGATCCGTGATCAGCGTTCTTTTCAGCACCCTGAACGCGGCAGCGCGTAATAAGGTGCCTGAAAATGGGCTCCACAGAATCCCGAACTTCGGGTTGAATTCATTTTTCCCGGCAACATCCGGACTGTCCCCCTCCGTAAAGTCGCCGCTGGCGCCTATTGTCACGGTCACTCCATCCACCGGCTTGAGGTAGGAATAGGCATAAAGATTAGTATGATTGAGATCCTTACTTTGTTCGCCTTTCAATTTATCAAAAGGAGGCGGCAAACTAGTGGTGACTGTACTATCAATCTGCCCGTTTATGCCGAAGTAACCGACGCCACTCACAAGGTCGACGTATTTTGAGCGCAACAGATACTGGCCCTCCCCGCTAAATGCATCTTCCGGCCTTTTGAGATCAACCTCTTTAACCACGGGATCCGACGGCTTATCAGTGGTGCGATAAGTCACATCTTGATACATGAAGGAACCCAGGACAATGGAATTCGGGGAAAAGGCATGCCGTATTCCAAAACGGTAGGTATCTGTATCTTCCGATTTCCTCTCCTCCGGTAGAAAGTCCTCTGGAAAGAATCTTAAGCGTAGGTCGCCGGTATCTGCATCTCTGTGTCTATATTCGGCTTGAATGCTCGTATTGAAAGTAAGCTCGTATTGTGCAAACACGTTTCCAATGTTGTCGTTCTGATCGGCGTTTTCCCTCCAACCGTCCGTTTGAAAGCGAGTGTAGCCTCCGCTGAAGGAGAACTTGTTGTAGATACCAGATAAAATGCCTTCTCCCGCGTAGGTTGACTCTTCACCTGCAAGACCGTTGGCTTGCACTACAGCTCGATTCTGAGTGAACAGAGGGTTGTATGTATTGTATGACAGACTTGACGGACCCTGTGCACTGATGAGGAATAGATTGCTTTCCGCCAGAAGGGGTTGCAGCGGTGTGATGTTGATAGGCTGTAACAACTGCGACTGGAGCAACTCGCTCACTCTTGCAATCTCATGTCTGGGTAAGGCCGAATATGAATCGGCCAGGAACCGATGCGCTGAAAAGTTGGTAGGATCCGTGTTCACGGACTTCCAGCCTTCGACCAGAGCCCGCTGCTGAAAATTCAGATCGCTGTAAATCCTGCCGATAGCGGCTTCTCTCGCTGCCAGATCCGAATCGAGCAGCAAGTTTGAACGGTACACCGCAAGGTTGTCATTCAACTCGATGGATTTCTGGTAGTTGTGCAAAGCTTCCACTGGTCGATTTGTCGTCTGCTTTGCAACGGCATCGTAAAACCACGGAGTAGGATCCCGGGGGTCGAGTTCCTTGGCGATTCTGTACTCACGCTCGGCAATAGGCGTGCGCTTTTCTTCATAGTATGACTTGCCGAGGTAACTGCGTATGAGAGAATTGTTCGGGTCGAGACTCGCGGCAATCTCAATCTCTCTCCCCCCTTCCTGCAGGGAACCTTCGCGGATTTGGGCAAGGCCCAAGCCCAACCTGGGCAAGGGAGCGGCCTGGTCGAGTTCGATCGCTTTTTGAAAGGCCTGCTTCGCCTGCGTTGTCTTGACCTGCATCAGGTAAGCATATCCAAGTACGGTCTGGGTCAGGGCCAAATTTGGGTCGAGTGCCGCCGCTTTTTGAGCTGCTTTGAGGCTCTCTCCCAAATTGCCGAACATCGACTGGACCTCGGCCAATTTTGCCCATGCCAGTGCATCTTCGGGACGTATTTTGACCGCCTCTTGTAAACTCTTGCGCGCGCCTTCGAGATCAAAATTCGCCTGCTGCGCATAAGATCTGGCAATCAGAGCGGCAGCCGATTTTGAGTCTAAGCTCACGGCCTTATCAGAGAGATCAAGCGCTCCTTGTTTGTCGTTTTGGACCACGGCAATGATTGCTTTAAGAGCATAGGCGTCAGCGAAGTTGGGGTATAATTTCAGGGCCAGCTCAATATCGGCTTCGGCTTTGTCGACTTGCCCCACGGCGAGCAGCTGAGATGTTCTTTGAACATAGGATTGCGCTTCGCGCCGAGTTTTTGGAACGCCTGTTTTCACGGACGCGGGATAGACGACGGGCGGGTAATACAATGCCCAATTGACGGCATCGCGAGGTCTGGCAACAAATCTTAGCACCGGTGCCTTCCCCGCTTCGACCATCGCCGATTGGCCGCTGGTGAGCTCCAAGCTGCCTGCTTTGTTCTGAGTCAAAACCGAACCGTCAAAGATCGACAGAAAAGTCCCGCCATCATCAACGCGGATGAGAAACTCGGTTCCTCTCACTCCTGCGATGGTATAAGGTGTTTTAACTTCAAGACTGCTCGGTTGGCGGCTGAAAAAGTGGGCGGCCCCTTTTATTAGATCGATCAGCGAAGTCTTTTGTTCCCTCAGGGCCTCCAGCGTTAAGGAACTGTTTTCATTGAGCCTCATCACCGCCTGATTGCGCAAGACAAGAGCCGCACGACTGTTCTCCAGCAGGCGAAGTTTGTCCCCGGGGCAGAACGTGTCACCCAATTTAACCGGCCGCCATTGAGACTCACCAATTCTGAGAGACTCTACATATCCCTGCACGGATGCAGCTTTTGCAACCCATTGTTCACAACTCTTGGCATCGGCAGGGTCTGAGAACGAGACAACGGCGCAGCATAGATAAACGATCCAGCCGAAAAAATGGAAGAATTTTAGCTTCATAGCCCACCTCTATTGTCTTGACAATTATCGCGGGTATCAAAGCTTTTCAGATGAATTGGGAATGGCAGCTTGTGAAATCGAAAAAACCGAAGGAGACGAGTACAACCCCCTCAGGTATCTAATACAAGAAAGGCCGCTAACGAATCAAGTAAAAGTTGAAGCTCATGGACATTATTTCATGCCGTCCAATATGAAGATCTACGCCCGGGCTCAATTGCTCAGTGCGCTATGCCTATCCAAAAGATCGTGATAGCAGCGGTAGCCGGCGCTGCGTCTTATTAGCTCCTGGTGGCTGCCGCGTTCGACAATTCTACCTGCATCCAGAACGACCACTTCATCCATGGCCTCCAAACCGACCAGCCGGTGGGTTATGAGCAGCAGCGTGCGGCCGGTCGATAGCATCAGGATCGTTTCCATGAGCTGATGTTCCGTTTCGGGATCGAGGCCTTCCCCGGGTTCATCCAGAATCAATATGGGCGACTGCTTCAGCAAGGCTCTGGCAATAGCAATCCGCCGGCATTGACCGACTGAGAGCCGCACACCAGCCTCACCCACATACGTGTTGTATCCATCCGGCAGCGACATGACGAAATCGTGAATTTGAGCCGCTTCACCCGCTTCCATCATTTGCTCTTCAGTTGCATTGAGGTTCGCTATTAAAATGTTCTCTCGGATGGTCGTATTGAATAGGTGGGTGTCCTGTGAGACCACCGCGAATACTCGACGGATATCTTCCGAGTGAAATGATTTCAACGGTTGACCTCCAAGCAGTATCTCACCCTCACTGTAGTCCCAGAACCTCAAAAGCAAATTGATCAAGGTGGATTTGCCCGCGCCGGTTGCCCCGACAATTGCCAGTTTCCCCCCTGCGGGGATTTCCAGGTTGATTTTGGTGAGGGCGGATGATGATTGAGGGTTATACCTGAAGGAAAGATCAATGGACCTCAATGCGAATGTTTCCGGCAGCGGTGCCGGCATTGCAGGTTCCTCGACCTTGGGCTCAGCATTGACAATGGCAAACACACGCCGGGCCGCATTGAACGTTTGGCCGAGCATCTGAAATGCAATCGAGAGCGGTGTTACAGCTTCGAAGGCCACCAACGTAAATAATGCGATCATCGGCAAATCGAGCCTCGATAATTCGCCGTGCGAAACGAGGGGAATCAGCAGTACAACCGAGAACCACATAGCCAGATTGGCAAACAGGCCCACCACACCTTCTGAAAATCCTTTGAGCCTGCTCAAGCTGGACTGATAATTCAACAACTCCCGGGTAGCCTGTTCGATAGATCGAGCCTGGCGCTCCGAAGCACCATACACATGCAACTCGCCCATACCTTGGAG
Organism: uncultured delta proteobacterium; assembly: GCA_963781715.1. GTDB lineage: Bacteria > Desulfobacterota > Syntrophobacteria > Syntrophobacterales > Syntrophobacteraceae > Desulfoferrobacter. The sequence continues at coordinate 7,952 of CAWAGW010000006.1, read as the reverse complement.
TCCATCGACCACTTGCGAACGCAGTTGAGAAAAAGCGTCCACCATCGCATTACCGGTTTTTGCTCCAAGCTGTTTTACCAATAAAGGAACACCTATCCCCGCCATCGACAGGAATAATAAAGTCACCAGTGCTACACCGGAATGGTAGCAGGCGAGAAATGACACACAAATGGCAGTGCCTAAAACAGCTACTAAAAGTGGGCTGAGCAGGCGCACATAAAAGTTGTCCAGGACGTCTATGTCTGAGCTCAGCCGCTGCAGCAGATCACCGCTGCGGAACTCAAGGATGCGCGCCGGCGCCAACGGTTCCAATTTGGAGTAGAGCCAGACGCGTAGCCTGGCCAACAAACGCAAAGCATTATCATGTGTTATGAGCCGCTCTGCGTAGCGACCCACAGTTCGACAAATGGCAAATGCGCGGATGGCAGCTGCCGGCGTGAAATAGTTCATTGGTGATCCGGAAATGCCTGCAATCGCCATAGCAAAAACGAACCAGCCCGATACGGCAAGCAGCCCTACGTCAGACAAAAACGTAAGCAGTGAAATCAGTATGGCGGCAGCAATGCGTTTCCAATAAGAAGAAAACAACCCCAATAAACGCAAGAGGTCTTTCATGCCACACCTTGAGACGAAGCTACCATCTTCGCGTAAAACCCATTATTTTGAAGGAGTTCATCGTGAGATCCCTGCTCTACGACCCGCCCTTCATTCAAAACAATGATGCGATCCGCTTCTCGAACGGTAGCAAGGCGGTGCGCAATCATGAGCATACTTCTGCCTTCGGCCAGTTTAGTCATAGCCGTCTGAATCCGGGACTGAGTTTGCGGATCCAAATGGGCTGTGGCTTCATCCAGCACGACCAGCGGGGCATCCTTTAGAAACGCTCTGGCAATCGCTATCTGCTGTCTCTGACCACCGGACAATTGACGCCCCCCTTCATCCAACCCAGTTTCATAACTCCTCGGCAATTGCTGAATAAAAGCATCCGCGTTGGCCATCTTTGCCGCTTCCATCACACGTGCCAAATCGGCCTCAGGCTTTCCCAAACGAATGTTGTCGGCCACTGTACCATAAAAAATTGTTGGTCTCTGTGGAACCCAGGCCACATTGGACAACCAGTGTTCATCTTGAAGCTCATCCAGGCAAATCCCATTTATTGCAATTCTGCCCTGCTGCGGACGAATAAAACCCAACAGAAGATTTATCGTAGTTGATTTACCGGCGCCGCTCGCTCCCACAAGAGCGATTGTTTGTCCCGGCAAAATGGAAAAACAAACGCCGGCCAGCGCAGGTTTTTCACCATCGTATGAGAACCGAACACCTTCAAATTTGACGTTCAGACTTGTCGTGTCTTGAATCTTCTTCACTTTCGCCTGCTTCGAGGGAACCGGTGTATTCAGTATCTTCAAGATCCCTTGGACAGCGCCGACTGCCTCCAGACGGGCATGATAACTGGCGCCCAGTTTCCGCAAAGGCAGAAAAAACTCGGGCGCAAGCAGCAGGATAAAGAAAGCTTGTTGCGCATCCATTTCCCTCCACAGTAGCCGAAATCCCATCCAGACCGCCACAATGGCGATGCTGATGGTGGAAAAGAATTCGAGACTTGCTGAAGAAAGAAACGCAACGCGCAAAACCGACATGGCGGAACGGCGGTATTCGTCTGAGATTTGCGCGATGACCTTGGCTTCATGGCGACTGACATTGAACAATTTTAGAGTCGTCAGACCCTGCAGAACATCGAGGAAATGTGCACTCATACGGGAAAGTTTACGCCATTGCTTTTGATTGAGACGTTCGGCGCCTTTGCCGATGATCACCATAAAAAAGGGGATTAACGGTGCGGTAATGCAAAAAACCAGCGCTGACTGCCAGTCGGCGGGGAGCACAAAAGCCAGGATGGACAATGGGATCAAGGCGGCCAATGCCGTTTGCGGTAAGTACTTGGAATAATAAGGATCCAAAGCTTCTACGGCATCTACCAACGTGGCCGTTAATTCTCCGCTATGTTTTGTGTAAAGGTAAGCGGGGCCGAGAGCCTGCAAATGGCGGAATAATTGATCGCGAATATCTTCTTTAAGCTTTGCTGCTGCGTGAAAACCCGCCTGCTCGGAAAGCCAGGCCAACGCTGCACGCAGACCGAATATGACGAGCATCATCCAGAGCCAGGGCATTACGTAAGACAAAGGCTTGCCCCCGACTACCACCGTATACATGACCCTGGCCAGCAGCCATGCCTGCCCGATCAACAAAAATCCGGAGAGAAGCCCCAACCCGACCGCCGCACCTATAGCATGCCGAGCGAGATCCTTATTCCTCCACAGCCAGTTCGTGGAAGACTTCTTTGCATCTTTGTCCAAAGGTTTCGGCATGTTGGCCTACAACGCAGCAACTTCTCAATAAGTGTCAGCAGATACCCACCTTCAAGACTTTTGATTTTATCGTTCGCATTCAAGTCTTTTCGTCATACCCGCGCACCGCGCAAGCGGTTATCCAGCGTCGTTTTTCTCTTATGAAACTCCAGGCAGTCTCCACTTGAAACTCCCTTGAGGGCAATACTGATGAATTAAAGAAGGACGGTTCAAAAAGTACTACTTTACAAACTGTTAGTTGGACACACATGCCCCCGTGGGTATTGAAAGTCCCCCTTTCGCAAAGGGGGATTTAGGGGGATTTTAAATAAGAATCAGCAGGTTGAAAAATCCCCCCTAACCCCCCTTTTGGAAAAAGGGGGGGATAAACCACCAATTCATCAGCATTGGCGTCTCCCCTTCACCGCGTCCCCGCGTCTCCGCGTCTCTCTTCTTCCTGTCCCTCAAATAACACGGCCCCGCACACCGAGATAAGAATGGCCATTACGGTGCCTAGAACCCAGGCAAAATACCACGGCGCCTGTTCCCCAAGGAGTATCGAAAGGAAAAGAATCAGCATGGCTATGACAAAATAGGTAAAGAATCGGACAATGCTCATATGCAAAACCTCATTTTCCGCGTGGGAGGATCTAATAGGAATGTTCCGAGTCTACTTCTTTGACCTTGCCTCGCATTACCCAAAAAGCCCAACTGGTGTAAGCAATCACCGTTGGAACGAAGATGAGCGCCGCCCCGAGCATCCAGGTCAGCGTCCGCGGGCTTGAAGAGGAATCCCAAACAGTCAGACTGTGTGCAGGTTGCGACACCGAAGGCATGAGAAATGGAAACATTGAGGCAAAAACGGTGCCAATAATACCTGTCCATCCAATTACTCCAAACCACCAGGCCGCATGTGATCGTCTTTTAGCGACCATGAAAACACCGATCAGCATTCCTGCATAAGCGAGGAATGGGATAGCTTCATTAATCATAAATCATTCCAGGAGCCATTCCATGCTTATTGACTAATATTTACAGCCTTTTTAATACAAGCGCTTGTTTGCGATTATTCTCGGTCATAATACGATTTCTTTTAGCGAAAAAACTCTTCAATTGAATCCATAGCGAACTTCATCGAATACAAGCTTCGGTTTCCTAAATTTTTTGCAATAGTTTCCTTCGTTAAATCATCTTTTGTTGGTCCTAATCCGCCAGAAAAAATAATTAAATTAGAACGCGATTCAGCTATTTCAACGAGCTTGCTTACAATCTCAGTATCATTATCACCAACGACTGTACTATAGAATACATTAATCCCCATTTCAGCATAGCTGATTGGAGATAAAACGTTATTATTCTAATTAGTAATTTGCCCTAATAATAAATTTAGAACCTACCGCAATAATTTCAGCATTCATTAAATTCCCCCTATCAATAATAAAAAAAGGCTCATTCGTTTAAGAGTTAATTCATCTAACGCCACATCTGTGGTTACAAGCAATCATATATGATCAATTCGTAAAATGAGCCTAACATTTATTTAATTCTATTCTTTTCATTCAACTTAGCCATTAATTTGATTCAAACAGACTTTATCCGTCGATTTAACCAAAAGTAATCTAAACCTGACCAAATTGTAAAGAATTAGACGCTATCCATAGATGAAAAATATGACCAAAATGTAGGAATTCCCCACATTTCAAAAGGAAGGATATTGTAAGTAATAAGGACTTCAATGGCTACAATTTGTGCCCATGTTTTTATTTTACCTAGCATGGTTGCAGCAACGACTTCACCTAGTTCCAGCAAATATTAAGTCGCAAACCTGTAACTGCAAATTCACGACTAATAATAATTATGACAATCCATGCTGACCATACATTAAATCTAAATCAACTCAATACATATTAATGCAGATGACACTAATAATTCATCTGCTAATTGGATGTAAAAATTTCCCTAAAATTAGTCACTAAATTATATTTACTAGCATAATGACTGTCAATCCAATCAGTTGTTGAAGATATATAAATATAAGCCCCGATAAAATGTTCTACTTGTAAAGTAACGCTCCCCAAATTAACATTTCCCCACAGCCAAAATCTAATACGCATAAGAATTAAGAAAATAGGAATTAAACAAATACCAGAAACCGTGATCCTATTAGGTATATTCATTTGTTTCACCTTTCTTAACAAAGGAAAAAGTCATCTTAATAATAAGCCACTTTCCTTGACTCGAATTTAATAAAGTAGTTATATTTTGAGTATAACGTTCTGAAGGAGTTGCTGCAAATTTAATTTTTTCATTATTTACATATACAGTACCATTTGCAGATGCGCCAAGTCTAACACGAACACTTTTCTTTCCTTTTGCGTCGACTTCAACTTTTTCACCAGCATTATACATTTTTGCGCTGTACCCGTTAGTTCGTTACCATTTTCGTCTTGTATACCTACCCATGTAGTACCAGTAACTTCAACTTTAACTTTAAAGTCTTTAGCACCTGTTAATGTATACGTTGTTGTTTCATTATCATTTTCTAATGTACCATTAGATATTTTTTGTACCACTTTATCTTTTGCCGCTTGATCTTTTTGTGATTGTTGATCAGACACATTTGCGTCTTTTGCTGCAGTATTTTCTTGAGCTTGTTTATCCTTATTACTATTGGTTTTTACGTCTGTTTCAACCTGAACGTCTTGTTGTTTTGGTTCATCTGTAACACTGCTACTTGAATTGTGTTGTTTTAAAAACCAAATCGCTGCAATAATAATGATGATAAATAAGGCAACAATTATCTTGGGCATCCAATCATATTTTCGATCTTTACCTTTAAGTTTCCAACAATTCGGTTGAATCTAAACCCACTGCTTCTGCGTACTGTTTGATAAATGCTCGTACATAAAATAACGTCCCAGGCATCATGCTAAAATTACCCTCTTCAATAGCGGATACATAAACGTTTTTGAATTTTAGTAATTTCTTGTAAATCATCCAGACTATAACCTTTTGACAACTCTCGCTTCCTTTAAACGAGCTCCTAGTTCTGTCAATTGTAAACACCTTCCTGTTAAAAATTAAATCCTCCAAAACCACCGAAACCACCCGAATCTTGTAGAAAACTATTATTACGTTCTAGCACCTCGTATGTAATTTCTTCATCTGGATGATGTCTTAATTCGATAATATAATCGAAGTCATCAATTGTATATTCAGAATTTTGCACGAACATATCATGTTCTTCAATCACGATACAATTGTTGGTAATTGCATAATCTCACGGACCAAATTGTTGGTGTCCCTCGTCCGATGAACGTACTTGTAACTATACCATCTAAGATGAAAATATTACGATCATCTAAATTCATCCTCTATAAGTCGACTACTAATGTTTGTTTAATCATTGTCGAAGATAGGAATATCCACCTTTTGTTTGCACAAACACTTGATGCAACAACCGATTCTGTTTTACCAACACGAGGCATACCTCTTATTCCGATAATTTTGACCTTCTTGTTTGAAAATTTCGCCATAAAATCCACTAATATTCCCAGTTCATCTCGAACAAATCTAAATGTCTTTTTCTCGTCTGCTTCCCGCTGAATATAGCGTCCATGTCGAACCGCCAACGATCTCTCGCTTAGGTTTGTTGTTTCGTCTTTGGATCATTTCCATTGTCGAAGCAATATTTTCAAATCGCTTCGATTTTTTCCTCTTTTTCTGCTTTTATAAGCATTCCTTGTACGTACTTGATCTACACCATTAATGGTAACTATGTTACCGCGAAGCATACCTAGTAATGAAGAAATATCACCCAATATCCTGGCGATTTATTTGAATTTCATATTCAAAATACCATTCTCTCACAATACAACGATCCCTTCTATTATAAGACGCTTAAAACATTTTCTATGTTCCATAATAGCCGATTTTTCAATAGAAGAAAAGAAAAAAAGGAAAGGGATTTCTTAAAAGTGTGTTTAAACACTATTAAGGCATCCCCAGGACCCTAAAAAACCGAATTCACACCACTTATTAGTATCAATGACAATACAAAGTATTAAATAATATATTTCTTACTTATTACTGTACCCATTAATGATTTGAAGTATGTATCAAGGCTAAAATTATATGTACCAACCACCATTGATACTTAGTATTTGTCCGGTAATATACTGGCCTTTCCAGATTGCAAAAAGGCTACTAAGTATGCCACTTCCTCTGGCTTTCCAGCGCGTTCTAACGGAATTTCATCTATTAAATTAGACCATTCTTCATCATTTAAATGTCCATTCATCTTAGTATCTATTAATCCTGGAGCGACTGCATTTACATGGATTCCATTGTATGAGACTTCTTTGGCATATGCTTTTACAAATGCATGTATTGCACCTTTTACAGTTGAGTATAAAGTTTCGTAAGCTCCACCAGTCTCACCCCAGATTGAACCAATGATTGTAATATAGCTTACAGGATGCTGACGAAGTTTTGGAGTAAGTAAGCCGATCAATTGTATTGGTGTTTGAACATGTACCTTCCAAAGTGTATTCATCTCTTCAACAGTCGTATCTTCCACAAGTTTATATAATGCTTGACCACTTGCAATCACAATAGATTCGATTGAAAAGATAGATTCGGAAATTTTTTTAGCAGCATGATCACTTGTTAGATCAGCCTGTATCGTCATAAACTCTTGTTCAGGGTATTTTTTCGTAAGAATTTGAACCAAGCTTTGTATGCTATTTATGTTGTGATTGTATTGCAAATATAGTGACCAACCGTTCATTGCTAGTTCATGACAAATGGCACTTCCGATTGAACCGGAAGCGCCTAAGACTAATGCAAATTTCTTCATAATGATGATTAACCTTCTTTTGCCGTTTCGTATTTTGCAGAATCTTCTAATGGCAATATTTTAAATACCGTTTGCTGAGACTCCCCTAGTAGAAATTTTAAAAGCTTCTTTCATATCTGCTACAGTTAACTCTTCGATTGCAGAAACAGAATCGAATAGGTTCATATCATTAAATTTATAACGGTAAATTGATTTGCAATAATTTCGATCGAGTTTAAGGCTCTTAAATTAAATCCAATTCTTTGACGTTTTATCGTTCAATTCTTCCTCTTTAAAGGCCATCTTCTTTTCTGCTTTTTTAATTGACCTAGGACTAAATCCGCTTGAACTAGTTAGTCTGGTTTATATGTATCAGAGCCGATCAGTGCAAAACCAAATCCTTGTTCTAAATGAAAAATCATAGGAATATGATTCATCGATTAGTCCTCTCTTCATACACTTTTGTATAGAAATCAGAAGATCGGCCAAATAAAATATCTAATGTTAAACTAATCGCAAGTTCATGTTTTAACATGTCACGTCCAGATAGACTTGTTTTCTTCGCTTTTAAACCTACAGAAACTTTGGACTTTGTAACATCCATTCGTAATGAGCGTTCAGGAATGGCAACTTCTGTTTGTTCTTGTACTTCAATTCGTTTAATCGGAGTTGGTTTAGCGAATTCTTTTTTCGCTTCTTTATTTTCACGAATAAGTTCCATCATTTTTTCTGAAGCAAGACCAACCTGAACCAGCGGCGCCAACATA
>CAWAGW010000005.1:0-344211 GCA_963781715.1 uncultured delta proteobacterium | reverse complement strand
CCGGATTGTCCCATTGCGTCCCTCGACAAAGCCATGCACGATGAAGTCGGCAATCGAGGAGAGGAGAAGAGAGGCCTCTTCATACAGCCTTGCCTCGCTTTGTTGAGGTCCGGCCCGCTCCGGCTTCGTTTACGCCACGTAAGTTCCCAACCCAGGCAGGCAAGCCACACATACTTGGGGATAGGTTTCCGTCCCGTGCGGTAGTAAGCCACCATTCGCCTGGACATACCCAGCGCCTCGGCCGCTGCATCGAGCGACAGGTTATTCCGGCGCATCCAGTCAAAAAACATTTCATGGGAGGCCTCGCCCATCTGCTCTCGAGTCCAGGCATACACGTTGTCGTCACCGAATTCGGTATCAAACCATTCGATACTGCCGCCCCATTCGGCGATGTGCACTTGTCTGAAAACATCGGGGTCAAGAATGGGCGCGTATTCGGGAACGCTGCGAAGCTGCTCCTCGACATCGACGTCGAGTGTCTCGCCAGTATCCCATTTGATGCGCAGTTTATAGGGTTCGAGCGCTGTGACTTCCAACGCCTTCGGGGAGTTCTCTTTATGGGTGCCATTTTCTCCACTCCGCCTTGAGTTTGTTTTGATGAGCTGAAGCCCATTCGAGTGCGCCGCGATTTCATCCGCCCTGATCGGCCCGAGCACGGCCAAAGTTTAAATTTCCACCAGGCAGCTGCGACCATCGGCCAACACCACATGGAAATGCGGCGGCAAATGATCCCTCGGTCTGATTTCGATGCGGGAATTTGGAAATCTTTTGATCGTCGGCAGGGGTTGATCATAGTGCAACTATTGCACTTCAGTCAAAGAAAGATGCGGCGAAGTTCCATTTCACCGTTGAAGCTCGGATCATTGAGGCGTTGGGCGATCAGTAAGGCAAGGTCGCGGAAGGCGGAAGGATGAAGGATGAAAAGAGTCGGTTTGCGGGTTGGCTGTTCATTGATTGCAGGAAGGTTTATGGACGAAGCGGCGGCTCTTAGTGAAACGATTTTCAAATCAGCGTCGGTTTCGTAGACAATTCGATTCAGTATTTCTCGGAACAGCTGCATCGTCTTCAATGCCTGCTAAGCGAGGCCCAGAAAAAGCATCAGGGAACGATTTACCCGCAGCATAGTTTTCTCATCAAGAACACCAATGTGGGTGCGTATCTTTTCACGTCTGATGGCCACGATCTTATCGGCCATGATTTGCGTCGGAACCTGAAGACCATTTCTCTCGGAGGGATACACCGTAACGCGGAAAAGCGGTGCATCCACTAAATGACTCGTCATCAGACACAAGAGAATGCTTGCGTGTGTTTCATTGAACAGGTCGGACTGAATGACAAGTGCAGGCCGGGGTTTTCCGTAGTCGCCGGAAGCGGCAGCCAGTACGATGTCCCCACGCCTCATTGCCATTCCTCCAAATCTGCGCTGGCTTCGATGAAATCAAGAATTCCCTGCTCTTCAGGACTGCGGCTTACAAGTATGGACTGACGTCGAGCCTCATCTGCGAACCCAGGGGCAGTAGTGTCAGGGACCCATATCTGCACAGGTCGCAGTCCGGCTGCGCGCAGGCGTTCTCTGTAGCGCTGCATCTTCTGTCGAGATGTTCTTCCACTTGCCATAGTTGCCTCCAGGGGTTAACTTTTATTCAAAGGTAACATGTTACTTCTGAGTTTGCATCTGGTTTTTGCGCGGATTGCTGCAAATAGTCTTCCTTATAGATTCAAGATTTTTTCATTGGATTGGACTTGGATCGCTCAGCTCGCAATACCTCCTGTCATGTTGCGGTCTCTTGGAAAAGCGGCTCAACTCTGTCGTGTGCGGGGAGATTGAGACTCCCTTCAGTTCTTCAGCTTTTCCCAGGTTGATTTTGCCTTTGTTATTAACCGACCCAGTGGTGCCGCCGGGGTTCATACAAAGATGCGGCGAAGTTCCATTTCGACGTTGAAATTCGGGTCGTTGAGTTGTTGGGCATTCAGGGCCGGATGCGGCTGGTCTTTCTTTTCCCTGCATCACGCGTTGCCTGAGTCTGGTAGAAAGGCTTAGGGATTAAGGATTAAGCGGGTAAGTGGGGCGGAAGGCAGAAGGCAGGAGCCAGGAGCCAGGAGCCAGGAGCCAGTTTGCGGGTTGCTTGTTCATCGATTGCAGGAAGGTTTATGGATGAAGCGGCGGCTCTTTGCTCGATGATTTTCCCATTGTCGTCGATTTCATAAACAATTCGCGTGAGTATTTCTCGGAACAACTGCAAGGGATGCCTTTCGACAGAAAGAACATTCATTAATCTAGATTAAAGAAATTCTGATGAACCAAATACCTTGATTTTCTGTTCTTGAAAGTTGAGGGGGTATTGTTACATATAATCAGTTAAGCATCCAATTTTAAGGTAGCAAGGCCGCCTGTTTCTCATTGCATGCCAGGCAAAACGGAAGAAGTCGGTCTAGATATCGAACCTGATAACTTTCGCAAACATGATGCGGCAACGTTCAGGACTGTTTGACAAATGGAAAAAAGGATAAGTGCCATGGAATCAGTGAGTCAGCTGGTCAAGAAAGCTATCAAGCTCGATCCCGTCGAACGGATCCGTTTGGTCGAGGCAATATTATACAGCCTTGACAAACCGGATCATGACATTGAGCAGAGTTGGATTGCCGAATCCGAAGCTAGATATGAGGCCTACAAACGAGGGGAACTCGATGCCATAGACTGGGAAGACATAAAGAAAAGGTATCAGCGTTGAAAGCTCGATTCCTCTCCCCGGCCAGCAAGGAGTTGGAAGAAGCTATACGCTATTATGATCACCAGTTGCCAGGTTTGGGCATGCGCTTTTATCAAGAAGTAGAAGCTACGATTGGCAGAATCAAGTTTATGCCGGAAGCATGGACCAAGATTGGAGAGGAAACAAGAAGGTGCCTAATAAAGGGTTTTCCTTACGCTCTTCAATACGTTGCGGAACGAGATGAAATTTTGAACACCGCAGTAGCTCATCTCCATAGAGATCCTGAGCATTACGGGAATAGAATGATGTGATATCCCTTTATCCTTGCGTCATCGTAGAGCGATGAACCACGAAGACTACAAACATTTAATCTCAGAGCTCCCATTCGGAAAGAAGCTGAGAAATGCTAAATACCTCCATCTGGATTTCTTATCGGACTGCTCTCCTCAGCTCCAGGAGTTAGTTGAAGAGCTTAAAGAACATGGAGACACAGATGGTATCTGCAATGTCATAAAATTCTACTTTTTCGAGCCTAAAATATCCCTTCTCTACTATCCACATTTTTTCGAAATACCCCATCCTGAGCTCCATTCTTCGATTACGGTCGATCTCACCAGGGGGAAAATACGAAAGCATGACTACCAGCAGGGGAAACCGGGACGCTCTTTAGTTCTTCAGTTTCTACCAGGCTGAACTTCTCCTTGCTGTTACCTGGAACTCGTGGCGCCACGGTTTAAGCAGAGATTCGGCGATATTCATTTCGACGTTGAAGCTCGGACCGTTGAGTGGCTGGGCGATCAATGAAGCCAGATCGCGGCCGGATACGACTCGTGCCGCTTTTCCCTGCATCATGTGTTCCCGAAGCTTTGCAGAGACGTCCCGGGACAGGGTATCTTGGTAGGAGAAGGCGGAAGGCGGAAGGCGGAAGGCGGAAGGCGGAAGGCAGAAGGCAGAAGGCGGAGGGCAGAGGGCAGAGGAAGCAGATGTAAATAACGTAAGGCGACAAAACGCGAGAAAGTTGCTAAGATAACTGAACACTAGGCGAGTTAGCTGGTCTCATTTCCAGCAGGTATTTGAAAGCCTTTCTATGGAGGCAGTCATCATCGTTCTCTACTCGGCCAATGATGTAATTGGCGCCCGCTAGAATTCTAAAGAGGGGAAGCGTGCATGCACAACGAATTCACAGCCATTTTGGAACAAGACGGGGAATGGTGGATAGCCTATTGCCCTGAGATCCCGGGGGCCAACGGGCAGGGCAAAACCAAGGAGGAGTGCCTGGAGAATTTGGCGGAGTCCATCGAACTGATCCTCACCGATCGACGGGAAGACGCTCTGCGCGGAATCCCGCCCGATGCCCTGCAGGAAGTGGTGTCCCTGGGATGAAACGGCAGGCGCTGTTGAGGCATATTCGTCGCCACGGCTGTTACCTCAAACGCGAGGGAAGTTCTCATTCACTGTGGTGCAATCCGAAAAACGGACAAGTCGAAGCGGTGCCGCGCCACACTGAACTCTCGGATAAGCTGGCGAAAAAGATATGTCGTGGACTTTCGATTCCTGAAGTTTGAAGATTACAAACGCTTGAAGAGGGGTCAAGTCTGCCCTTGGCTTTTATGTAGATGTGTCGATCTCAATTATGGAATTCCAAATCCCTGCGAACGGTCATGACCTGATGGTCACAACGAAACATGAAAGTCAGCTGAGTCACTCGTCCGTCATTCCCGCATGCTCCCCGCCTTCGCGGGTATGACGAGGAGGACTTTCATACAAAAGTTTAGAAGCGGCCACTTTATTAACGACAATTTCGCCGATGACAACGGCCAGGTTCTGTGAGGCTTCGTTCAAAGTTGCCAGAAGGGCCTGCAGACCGTCTACACATTCATTCCTCACACATGAAACTGCAACAGCCGACAAATTGTACTGCTCAAAGGCTCTCAGCCGCGATTGCGGCTTCAGGTTCGCGCCGAGATCGATCACCTCTTAGCCACATCCCTCCCAAGTCAATCGGATAAGGTTCTTGCCGCAATCCTGGCGCGCCGGCGCATTGACGCCGATGGCGACTCGAAAACCGGTTGAATTTGAAACGGGCGGCACAGATTCAAAACAGTAGCGGGCAGCCATAGAAAATGCATATATGTCCGCTACTTTTATTTGATCCTACCTGCTGATTTCTTTGGCCTGGCTGAACTCGTCGTCCGTTTCGGTATAGAGCGTCTTTATGTCGCAAATCGCGCTTCGCAATCTCTGATGAACGGATTCCGCGCCAGATGTCTTCAGTAATTTTCCCATTAGCAAAGCCATTTGTTCGCGGGTGGGCTGCGCAGATATGGAAGGAAGGTTTATGGATGAAGCGGCGGCTCTATGTTCGATGATTTTCCCATTGTCGTCGCGTTGGTAAACAATTCGCTTCAGTATTTCGCGGAACAGTTGCATCGGTTATCTGTCGGCAGAAATGAACATTCATTAATCCGGATTAAGAAAATCTGATGAACTGAGTACTTTGATTTTCTGATGTCGGAAGTTGAGCAGGTGCTGGTCGCCTGAGATGATGATCGCCCCCCCGGCCTCGGCACACCAGATGAATTTGTCATCTGACGGATCTTCGACAATAAAGTTTTGCCCAGGCGGGACTTCTATGATCTCAAACCAGGGAAGAATTTCATGAAACAAAAGGTACTCGATTTCTCCCGAAGAAAGCTGAAATTTTGGATAAGCCAAAACTCGAAGGTATTCGTCAATGATTTCCTTGGAGGCTAAGGGCTGAATGCGGCGCTCCTTCCAAAGGGAAATCAGCCGCGCGGGAACTCCACCGAATAGAAGAGCAGAAATGACAGCATTCGTGTCAATGACGACTTTCATTGTTGGGATCTCGCCCAACGGACCGCTTCAGCCACGGAACCCTCGTCTAACTCTAACTTCCTCATTTTCTCTCGAATTTGCTCCAAGCTGGTTTGAACCACCTGCACAGGTTTCAACAGTAATACCCCATCCTTCAGCTCGACTTCGAAATATCGAGTGTCGGGCAACTGGTTGAGGATTTTGCGGGGCACCGTTATTTGGTTCTTTGGGCTGAGTTTAACGAGCATGTGCTTCCTTTCCGATATAAAGAAAGTAAAAATTCTTGGTAATTGTACCTTTTGATTCCGCAACCGGTCAACTGTGCTGAAAGGAAAAAGGGGGCAGAGGGCAGAAGGCAGAAGGCAGAAGGACGACATAAGGCTGAAGGATAAAGGATGAAGGATGAAGGATGAAGCGAGGGAAGCGGGAGGGGTGTTGGGCGTTAATCGTTAATCGGGAAAGGCGAAAGCGGAAGGATGAAGACAGAAGACAGAAGACAGAGGGCAGAAGGCTGAGGGCAGAGGACAGAAGGCAGAGGGGACGACAGGAGCAATTGTGAATATCTTAAGGCGACAGAGTGTACGAAAGCTGCTGAAATGGTTTGCTATTAGATAGGTGCAAGGATGTGGCAGGTCCGTCTCCCAGCAGGTATTTAAGAGCCTTTCTATGGAGGCAATAATCATGAGCGTGAATGTAGCCTTTCCCGAAGAACTATTGGCAGCTTCAAGAGAAGATCGAAAATCGTTTTCACGCAGAGTTACAATTTACACTCCGGGGCATCTATGTGTGGAAGGAAAGATGTCTTTCGAGTTCGGAAATTCATCTGCTCCCTTGCCTCACAGAACTCTCCGATAAGCTGGCCAAAAGAATTTGTCGTGGACTTTCTATTCCCGAGATTTGATCAGTGTTTGTGCGTCAGATTGATCACAACTTGTCCATGTCTGCTGGTGGAGCGTATCCGCAATCAAGAAAGCTGTTCCTGCTTCTTAAAGAGCCACTATTTCAAATTGCCCATCATGGAGTTGGGCTTATAAATGCGGATTTGTTGTTGACTTCTCGTCGGCCTCATCCTTTATAAGGAGGTGACGTATCTGGCATACATTTGGTTTGTCCAATGAGGGAGGTGAAAAGATGAAAGGCGCAAGGCATTTTGTTTTACTGACTCTCACAATGCTCATCTGGGTTGGTTGCGTCTTTGCGGATTCGCCCAAACTGGTGAAATCTATTCCTGCAGACGGGACAACCGGGGTGCCCATTGATGTGGGGAAAGTAATCTTCGTGTTTGATCGAAACATGAAGATGAATTCCTGGTCTCTCATCACTTCCCCCAAAGGAGTTTTCCCGCCCATGATCGCTCAGGACGAGCCATGGGTGGATCCTGTCACCTTTGAGCTCAAGGTAGAACGACTGAAGCCCAATACAACGTATGCGATCCAGCTCAATAGTGAGAAGCGGAATGGATTCCAAACTGCAGAAGAGCAGATACCCCTGCCGGTGACCACCATCGTTTTTACCACGTCCACACAAGAGGCTGGAGGTAACATCAAGGAACCGTCATCTTTGGGGGAATCCCGAGTGACGCAGCCATCAAAACCGGCAAAGACTTCGGGGGAGAGTCAGCCGGGTGTCTCCGCCACGATGGAGATCCGCCCCGGATGGCAATTTTTCGTCACCCGCTCCAGAGGTATAAAGGGCATCGCATCTTATGCGACGGGAGAACAGGGCCAATTTCAGTCTTTTCAGAAAATTGAATTCACCGAAGAGATACTAAAAAGCCAAGGCCAGGTCATCTCCGAAGCACGGAGACAAATAAAGAGCGCTGTGCAAAACGATCTGGATACTGATTCTGAGCAAATGGTGCCAACGGAACTGGTTCCCTCGGGTACATCGTTTAAAGTGGTTCATTCCTCGGGAGAAAACGCGCTTTTCGATGCCGCAACCGGTGAAGAGGTCTGGGATGAGACCATGATGGAAAACTTCTCTTCGCCGATTATTTCCAAACTCTGGCCAGAAGGCCCTCTATCCCAGGGGCAAACCTGGTCATTTAAAGGATTTGAGGTCACCCGCCGGATTGCGCTGTTTGAGGCGAAAGGTGGTGAAATCAATTTGCAGGTTGAAAGGATCGCAAATGAACCCTCAACGGGTTTACCCACCGCACAAATCAGAGGACGTCTTAAAACCGTCGTCGATCTTGAGACCATTAGACTGAATTACGACGCTAAAGTCGAGATCGACCTGCCTTTAGCCCTCAGGGTGCCTTTCATGATCAAGTTCTCGGGGAAACTTTCCGGGAAGGGTGTTGACCGGGATGAACAGGGACGAGCCATTCAGTATCGCGTGGAGGGGGAAGGAGACGTTCTGCAGATATGCAAGCCCGCAGAAATTGTTGTTGCGGCGCTTGGCGGGTTGAAATCTTACCAAGAAATCCCGACCGACAATGGCGAAACCACTGCCCTCTCTTTAGAAGACCGTCAGGAGTCGGCTCCGCCTGAAACTTTGAATCCCGATGCCAGTTCTGGGGGCTACGGCAAGCGCGCAGGAGAACCAGAACCAGGCCGGGTGGCAAGTGGAATCGGCAAGGCAGATCAAAGTGCAGGGTCTTCCAAGAACAATGGAGGCCAAGGCGCTCTACTGAGCCTCTACCAGGAACCCTATCAAAAGGCATTTTACATACTCATCCCCAAGGGTTGGAAGACTGAGGGTGGCATGATCCCGAGCGGGGCGCAATGGAATGTGGTCGATCTGGTCGAGAACAATATCAGCTTTCGGGCCACGAGTCCCGACGGGAAATCTTTTTTCGGGTGGTATCCGCGTTTCTACTTTCAGGATCCGTCGGTGCATGTCCGGTCGAGCGGCGGTGTGCTGCAGCCTCAGGTGGGTGGGGTACTCAACGGATGTTGGCTTTACCCGTATATGGACATCGCGCAATACGTTCAAACCATCGTGTTCGGTCAGTTCGCTGCTCGGGAGTTTCAGGACCCTCGTATTATAGGAAGCCCGGTTCCCGCGCGGGAACTCGATCCATGGATTCCCAAGTCGGCTTCACGAGCGCAGGCAGGTTACGTGAATTTTGAGTGCAGCATCAACGGAACGCCCTCATATGGTCGTATCTACACTATCATTTATGAAATTCAGGGCGTCATCTGGACTACCGTGGGAACATTTGGCTGGGTGGCGCCAATGGATCGATGGAAACAGGATGCGCGGACTATGGAACTGTCAATCCGTTCTTTTCGATTGAACCCCCAGTGGGTTCAACGTGCCGCTGCCGCCGAACGTTATCGGGGGCAGAAGTATGGAGAGGTCATTCGAGAAATGCAGCAGATAGATGCTGAGATCAATCGCAGCCACAGCCAGGCGCGCAGCGACATGCAGGAGGAATTTTACAAGGTCATCACCGAACAGATCGAGACGTATGATCCTGAATCGGGACGAAAAGAGTGGCTTCCCACGTATAATCATGCCTGGACGAACGGCCGCGGAGACTACTTTTTGAGAGACTATGACGATGGTTCCCTGCCCGTGGAAAACCCCTCTGAATGGCGCAAGCTGACCATTATCAATCGAAATGATCCGGATTACCGCCCTCAGAAATATGGCGAATGAATGAGGAGCACTCCCTATGATAAAAGGATTCTTCGGCAGGATAAGCGGATTGGATGACTTCGCTAAACGTTACTCGGTAAACCGGGAGCCGCAGGGAACAAAGCTCCTCAAGCAAAACGTCCAGATCGGAGCAGTACGGTACCGGAGATGCGTTACGGTGCACGTAAATCCCGAAGGGCTTTTCCTCCAGATACAGTTCATCTTTTGTAAATCCAGACCGCCATTCTTCATCCCCTGGCACGAAATCAACAATGTGCAGGACACGAACCTTTACTGGCAAAAGGCGGCCTTGCTCTCGATCGGCAATTCACCAGCAAGACAGATAATCATACCACAATCAATTTACAGACTGATAGAACCGCATCTCACCTCGGGAGCCGTCCAAAAATAACTATGCCATTTGGCTCACGCAGCGTGAAAGGTGAAAAGTGAAAGGTGGGGAGCTATAAAATACAACTAGGAGTTTGTCAGAGAATGCCTCTTTTGTCATTTCGAACGGAGCGCAGCAAAGAGAGAAATCTGTAACATCAACAGGTTGCAAGTACAAGATTTCTCGCCTTCGGCTCGAAATCACAGTTCTCGGACAGGCACCTAGTTTCTGTCCGTAATACCTTAAGGCAGACGTTAGATTGGAACCATGAAGTTTGAAGATTACAAGCGCCTCATCTCGGAGCTTCCTTTCGGGAAAAAGCTCAGGAACGCTCAATATGTCCACCTGGGGTTTTTGTCGGAGTGTTCCCCCGGCCTTGCAGAGCTGATTGAAACAGTCAGGCTGCTGGCAAGGGCCGATAGTGCCTACAATGTCATAAAATTCCATCACTTCGAGCCAACAATATCCTTTCTCTGTTATCCAGATTTTTTCGAGGCACCCCATCCCGAGCTGCAATCATCGATCACAGTCAATCTCACTTTGGGGAAAGTGAGGAAGCATGATTACCGGGATTCCGCTAATCCGCCGATACTGCACCGCAAGGAAACCCTGCTGCCGCCGGATCATCAGTTAGCAGAAAAATTCCAAGGACTCACAAAAGCAGAAGAGGTCGAGGGACTGTACGCCAATCCAAGGACAATCGGATTCAAGCTGAACTGGGAGTCTCTTTTGGCGGCAAAGGGACTCGGCTACTCAGGGCACGAGCTGATCAGGGTCAAAACATCAGCCGTAGCGGAAGAAGAAAGAACCGTAGAGGTCCAAAGGCACAAGACGGCTATTGCCCGCTATAAATTGTCCAAGCCGATACAGACTGTCATCGAGTATGGTCTGCTCAACGAAAACACGAGTCTTCTCGACTACGGCTGCGGGCAGGGCCATGACGTCATTGGATTGAAGGAGATGGGCTTTACAGCTGTGGGTTGGGACCCCGTTTACTCGCCGGATGTCGACAAAGAACCGACGGATATTGTTAACCTCGGGTTCGTGCTGAATGTCATCGAAGATCCCGTTGAACGCGCCGATGTCCTTCACGAAGCCTATGAACTGAGCAACAACTTGCTGGTTGTTTCAACACTCGTAGCAAACTCATCGACTCCGATGCCGGGGCGCCCCTATAAGGACGGAATCCTGACCAGCCGCAATACCTTTCAGAAATACTTTCAGCAAAATGAATTGCAGCATTACATCGAGGACGTGCTCGGCACTTCCGCAGTTGCCGTCGGTCCAGGCATCTTTTACGTTTTTCGCTCCACCGGCGATCACCAACAGTTTCTCTCCAATCGAAGCAGAAGGGCCATCAATTGGGAGGAAATCAGCCGCAGACTTTTTCCTGCCAGAGAAAGGCCGAAGAGACCACCGAAAGAAGATCCCTACGAGAAACACAAGGACCTGCTGGACGCCTTTTGTGTGTGTGGGGGACGCCCTTAAGTTACTAAGTTTCACAACGGGTCACCCATTAAAAGCTCCGCGTCGCACGCGCGCACGGGGTCGGACCAAGCCAACATATCGATTAGGTTACAAAAAAAGCCAAAGTCAGACCCCATTTTGGTCTTAAGCGTGCGTTTTCGGGGATGAAAATGTAACTTTAACGACATGAGCACCCATCTGTCGAGCAGGGAGCTAACTTTTTCATCCAGCGGACGGGCGGCCACGCGAGAGGAAAAGGGGGTCAGCCCTTGACATGAGACATTTTTCCTAAGCGATGACTTATGTGGCAAGATACGCTTTTTAGTTATTCAGTTTGTATTTGGTGAATTTCTTTTTGGCATTAATCAGTCCCAGTGACGCGGCTTAAACAAAGATTCGGCGCAGCTCCATCTCGACGTTGAAATTTGGATCGTTCAGCCGTTGAGCGATCAGTAGAGCCAGATCGCGGCCGGATACGACTCGTGCCACCTTTCCCTGCATGACGTGTTCCCGAAGTGAACCGTTGAAGAGTTGAAGAGTTGAGGTCTCGAAGCAGTAGCCGGCTGCAATTGAAAATGCGACCATGTCCAAGACTTTGATTCGATCCTGTCTACGAATTCCCTTGGCCTGGCCGAAGCCGTCGTGGATTTCGGTATACAGCAGGCAAACCAGTGCGAAACGCTTTCGACGAGATGACATGTTGCAGAGAGCTCGGTAGGGTCACATCAGTGTTATCAGCGTGCATCGGTGGTTAAAAAATTAGCCGCAGATGAACCCCAGTGAAACAGTAAGGTTTCACGGGGCAAGCGCAGATAGACACAGATAAAAAGCCATAAGCGCAACCATATGTTGGCGCCTGGCTTATTCAGCGATTGCAGGAAGGTTTATAGAGGAAGCGGCGGCTCTTTGCGTAATGATTTTCCCGTTGACGTCGGTTTCATACACGATTCGATTCAGTATTTCTCGGAACGAACGCATTGGCGCGCCTTGACAGAAAGGAACATTCACTGGGGACAGGGGACGTTCTCAACTTTTAAACTTTAGCGAGGGGTCTGCTTTTGGCTTTTCTCTAGATGCCCCAATCTCAATTATGGAGACCCATATTGGTGAGAAGACCCATAAACGGCCGCTTTGTGACGGCAATCCCACCGATGACAACGGGTAAGTTCAGTGCGGTTTCTTTCATGTCTGCCAGCAGGGCGTGAAGGCCACTCACACATTCATTTTTCATACATGAAACCGCGAGAGCGGACACATTTTGCTGCTCAGGGACTCGCAGCCAGGCTTGCGGTTTCAGGTTCGCGCCGAGATCGATCACCTCGTATCCGCATCCCTGCCAAACCAACCTGATGAGGTTTTTGCCGCAATCCTGGCGCACCGGCGCCATGACACCGATGGCGATATAGTTGAGGAGTTGAGGAGTTGAAGAGTTGAAGAGTTGAGGCCTTGAAGCAGTAGCCGGGTGCAACAGAAAATGCGACCATGTCCAAGACTTTGATTTGGTCCTGCCTGCGGATTCCTTTGGCCTGGCTGAAACCGTCGTGGGTTTCGGTATAGAGTGCTTTTATATCGCAGATGGCGGTCTGCAATTGCCGGCGAACAGATTCTTCATCAGATGTCTTCAGCAAACGCTGCATAAGGGAAGCCATCTGCTGACGGGTGGATTGTTCATCGATTACGGGGAGGTTTATGGATGAAGCAGTTGCTCGCTGCTGTACAATCTTTCCGCCACGATCAGTTTGATAAACAATTTTATTCAATAGCTTTCGGAATAATTGCATATGGTATTCGGCTCAGCAAGATAGAAATGTTCTTGAGCAAAAAGATTGGCTTGGTGCAATAAAATGCTGTTATGCGATAGCCTGCAAACCTTTTTTCCGCACCAGTGACAGCAGCTTGAGGGAAGGCCCGCGTGGCTGCTTTTCCCCCCGCTCCCATTGGCTCACCAAACCGGTTGTTACGTTCAGGTATTTTGCGAATACCGCTTGACTCACTCCCTCCCTTTTCCTGACTTCCGCAATCTCCTCGGCCGAAAGCTTTTCCACAGTTGTGAGGCACGACGCATCGAAATCGCGCATTGTTTTTGTGTCAATAAGCCCGATCCAATGCAACCCTCGCGCTGTTTCGTGCGCCGCTTCCAAAGCGTCACTCTGACATTTCTTCACCATTGTAGCTCACCTCTTCCAATTCCCCTTCGCTCAGGGCTTTGGTTATGCTTGCAGCACCTAAATTCAAGTATATTTGAGCCAACCTTTGGAAGGCGTCCAATTCCACTCCATTGAGATTGGCTTTGGCACTCTTTGGAAAACCGTATACAAACACTGCCCGATCACCTGTGCGGAAGACGATAATCGTTCTGTAGCCGCCTCTTTTGCCTTTCCCCGGACGAGCCAAGCGCTTTTTAAGGAGGCCTCCGCCCAAGTCGCCATCATTCAAGCCCTTTTCAATCTCTCGAACGGAGTCTATCAGTCTTTTGTCACTGATATCCTCTTTGCGCGCAAAGCGAGCAAACCATTTCGTCTTGAATACCCGCACATCCCCTCCTAATCTCAACACCTATAGATTATAATACTTAGTGTTATAAATTCAACAGGTCGCTCTCTTGGGACTCCAATAATCCAATAGCACCTTCATGGGGACAGGGGGCGTTCTCAACTTTTAAACTTTTATATGAGAATACAGTATCCAGGAGCCAGAATTCAGAATGAAACCAAACCATTATCCGATATACTTAAGCGATTCTCATGCTTCGTTGTGACCGGCTTCCCGGTCATGGGGGTTAGCGAGGGGTCTGCTTTTGGCTTTTCTCTAGATGCCCCAATCTCAATTATGGAGACCCATATTGGTGAGAAGACCCATAAACGGCCGCTTTGTGACGGCAATCCCACCGATGACAACGGGTAAGTTCAGTGCGGTTTCTTTCATGTCTGCCAGCAGGGCGTGAAGGCCACTCACACATTCATTTTTCATACATGATGGCGATTCTATAGCCGGTTGAATGCGAAGCGGGTGGCAAGGTCTCGAAGCAGTAGCCTGCCGCAATTGAAAATGCAGCCATGTCTGAAACCTTGATCCGGTCCTCCCTACGGACTCCCTTTGCCTGGCTGAAACCGTCGTGGGTTTCGGTATAGAGCGCTTTTATATCGCAAATGGCGGTTCGCAATTGCTGGCGAACGGATTCCGCATCAGATTTCTTTAACAAGCTTTGCACAAGCGAAGCCATTTGTTCGCGGGTAACTGGGATTATGGATTAAGGATTAAGTGGTGCGGAAGGATTTCTGAACTGGCGTCGGTTTCATACACGACTCGATTCAGTATTGCTCGGAACAGTTGCATAATTTATCTCTTCCGCAAGAAGTAGAACGCTTTTCAATAATGCGCAACATTGAATTTTTGTAGCTTGACGTCTAGGCCCATATTTGTGAATAGTCAAGGTAGCTGTCAAGCATCAAGGGTTGTATTAATTGGGTGCGCTCTAGTGCTTATGAGGAAAAATTGCCCTAATGATATTAAAGATCCCATGAACTCCAAGAGTGGAGAAAATACGATGCCAATGAATGTTGAAAAGATTTTCGAGGAAACTTTGGGGCTTCCGAATGAATCCAAGGCCATTTTGGCGGAACGCATTGTGGAATACTTGGAAACTCACGTAGGCCCTGAACTTGAACGCGTTCATCTCGACACTGTGAAACGGAGAAAAGACGAAATCAAAAGGGGACAAGTGAAGCCTATTGACGGCAAAGAAGCTTCAGTGCTGGCGCGCGGAATCATAAACAAATGAAGCACTCTTTTCATCCCGAAGCGGTTGAGGAGTATTTGGGTGCCGTGTCTTATTACGCTGCAATTAGTCCTCCACTGGCCGAATCTTTCATTAGGGCCATTGAGGAGGCATCGAAGAAATCCTTATGTTCCCTGAAGCTTGGCAGATTGTCGAGGAAGACGTGTGTGTGTGGGACGCCCTTAAGTTACTATAGCGTATTTCACATGACTTGATATTACGATTTTTTCAAAAATCTTCTTCTTCGGCCAAGAGATTGATGTCGATACCTTGATTTTCATCAATCTGGCCATCTTCTTCCCAATACTTGTCTTCTTCAGCCACGGTCTTAGCAACTAGCTTTCGGCATGTTTCCGATGTGACTTGCGAAAAGGCCAACGGTAAATTATCGCGGAATTGTTGAAGAGTAAAATCACAATGCTGGGCCATGTAATTCTTTACGATTCCCCAACACATCTCAATAGGCTGAAGTTCAGGGTGGTATTGCGGTGTTCTCAAGATTGAATGCCCTGCGGCTTCCGCTATCTTGTCGATTTTGTACTCTGGCTTTGGCTCATAAGATTTACACAGAGTATATAACTCTGCTTTCAATAAATCTTGTCCCCATGGTATTTGTTTGTCATCCAACCATTTCCTCAAATCTTCTTTAGTGGAGTTGGATTTTGGAAAAGACGTCTCTTCGGTTGCATTATGATAGCTGGCATTATCCATGATAATAATAGAATGTTCCGGGATATTCGGAATCAATTGCTCTTCAAACCATCTCGAAAAGTTACCATAATCCATTTGCCCATGATAATCGCCAGTCCTTTTCTTTGCCTCAAATATTAATCTTGCATTATCAACCCATCCTTTTACGGTGACTGCATTAACGACGATTAAACGCTCTCCCTTGCCCGCTGGCTTGTTTACTTCCGGACCATCCTCGTCGAAATACCAAGTGAACTGGTTTGAGTGGTTCTTGTTGATGAAGGTTTCATCAAGATAGACTTCAGGCCGTATAGGCGTTCCGGCAGGCTTCCTGTTCAAACGTTTCTGCCTGAGATACCGTCTTCTTGCAAGGATTACATAATCTCGTTCTTTCAATGCTGATCGGCGTTTTCCGGTTCCATAAGTGAAGCCCCATCTGCTTAGTGCTCTCCATAGCGTTGTGGCGGAAAAGGCATAATCGGGGTTAATCTTCGTTAAATGCTCGCGTACAAGCTCAACGGATACGTGCTGCCCTTTAAGATTCTGACCACGTATATATTGGCGAACAACAGGTTGCAGGTCATTTGGGATAGTGTATTCCGGCCGGCCTCGTGCTTTAGGCAAATTAGTCGGAACAGTCTGTTGGTTCTTGTTGTACTCGGCCATTATCCGGCGGACCGTGGCTTCGCCGATACCCAACGCCCTCGCTGTTTGCTGTATGCCCCATTCAGCTTTCAGATTGTTCTGATATCTTTCGATATCAAAGTATTGCTTCAAATTGACAACCAGCTGTTTCATTCCAAAAGTGAATACTTTTCCCTGGAATGCCATTGGCTCGACCCCAAATAGAATAAAGACAACAAACAACCCCATTCTACATGGAATCTTTGAATCATTGCAATATGGCTGTCAAGCGAAAAATATCAAGTCATATGAAAAATGCTATAAGTTTCACAACGGGTCAAACACAAACAACGGGTCACCCATTAAAAGCTCCGCGTCGCACGCGCGCACGGGGTCGGACCAAGCCAACATATCGATTAGGTTACAAAAAGGGCCAAAATCAGACCCCATTTTGGTCTTAAGCGTGCGTTTTCGGGGATGAAAATGCAACTTTAACGACATGAGCACCCATCTGTCGAGCAGGGAGCTAACTTTTTCATCCAGCGGACGGGCGGCCACGCGAGAGGAAAAGGGGGTCAGCCCTTGACATGAGACATTTTTCCTAAGCGATGACTTATGTGGCAAGATACGCTTTTTAGTTATTCAGTTTGTATTTGGTGAATTTCTTTTTGGCATTAACCAGCCGCAGTGACTCGGCTTAAACAAAGATTCGGCGCAGCTCCATCTCGACGTTGAAGTTCGGATCATTGAGCCGCTGGGCGATTAGCAAAGCCAGATCGCGACCGGATACGACTCGTGCCACCTTTCCCTGCATGACGTGTTCTTTCAGCTTGGAAGATGCGTCCCGTGAAAGGGTATTGGCCACAAATAGTGGATAAGAATAGGGTGGCAGGTCGAATTGCGGATTGCGGATTGCGGAAACAGGCTCAAGCTTAAGGGCTATTAGCCGCAGATGGACGCCGATGAAGGAAGCAGGGATTAAGGACTATGGATCAAGGATTACAAAACAACGGTCAAGTCTGCCCTTGGCCCATTAAAGATAGTTGAACCGTTGAATTGTTGAAGAGTTGAAATGGATATACTCGCCGCAATCCTGGCGAGCCGGCGCCATGACACCGATGGCGATATAGTTGAACAGTTGAACAGTTGAACAGTTGAACAGTTGAACAGTTGAACAGTTGAAGGGTTGAAGGGTTGAAGGGTTGAAGAGTTGAAGAGTTGAAGAGTTGAACAGTTGAAGGGTTGAAGGGTTGAAGGGTTGAAGAGTTGAAGAGTTGAAGAGTTGAAGAGTTGAAGAGTTGAAGGGTTGAAGAGTTGAAGAGTTGAAGAGTTGAAAAGTTGAGGACTCGAAGCAGTAGCCTGCCGCAACAGAAAATGCGACCATGTCTGAAACCTTGATTCGATCCTCCCTACGGACTCCCTTTGCCTGGCTGAAACCGTCATGGGTTTCGGCGTAGAGAGTCTTGATGCCACAAATGGCACTTCGCAGTTGCTGATGGACGGATTCCGCATCAGATGTGTCCCGTGGTTTTCTCAGTGGGTCAAAAGCGAGAATTTTTGTGGGGTGAGTTATGATGCAGAGGAATAAGCACGATGCGGTTTTCAAAGCCAAAGTAGCCTGGAATAAGAAGCGTATCGAAAGCTATCTAAATGAATCAAAGCTCACTCGGAATAGTTTTTTGGAGGGGTGGTATAAGCATGGCGGTAAATGAAATTGGACCTAGGCTGTTGGACATCAAAGTCACCGAAGATGAGATCATTGCGTACCTTTTGGATGGCAGAACTATCAGCGTCCCTCTTGCATGGTCTTGGCGACTGTCAGAAGCAAGTCCTGAGCAGCGTCAGAATTTCGAGATCATCGGTGATGGACAAGGCATTCACTGGCTGGACATAGATGAAGATATCAGTGTGCAGGGAATGCTTGTCGGTTCTCCTGCCCATCGTCCCAAGAATTCTCACAACGATTGAGATGCAGAGGCTTCATCTACATAGCACTTTCCTGGCTTTCTTATGAACGATCCTGGCGCAATGGGATAACCTTTGGGACAATCTTGCCGGCTGGATAGCATAATGACTTTTCTCCACGGTGCCTTGGCGCAAGGCCGCTTATAGTCTTCTTAGAAACTCTACTGGGCGCAACACTATGATCTTCTTGGTTTGGCATGCCAGCAGATGTTGGTCGCCTGAAATGATGAAATTGGCGCCACCGGCTTCGGCGCACCAGATGAATTTGTCATCTGACGGATCTTCCGCAATAAACTTGGGACCGGTTGAGACCTCAAGGATTTCGAACCAAGGGAGAATTTCTTGAAACAAGAGGTACTTGATTTCTTCTGAAGAAAGTTGGAACTTTGGATAAGCCAGCACACGAAGATATTCATCGATGATTTCTTTGGAGGCTAAGGGCTGAATATGCTGCCCTTTCCAAAGCGAGATTAGACGCCCGGGGATTCCGCCGAAAAGAAACGCAGAAATGAGGACATTGGTATCGATGACAACTTTCACTGCCTGGATCTCGCCCAACGGATTGCTTCCGTTACGGAGTCTTCCTTCAACCCTAATTTCTTCATTTTGTGCTGGATTTGTTCCATGCTGGTTTCAACCACCTGCACGGGTTTCAGGACTAACACGCCATCTTTCAGTTCGACCTCGAAATATCGAGCGTCCGGCAGCTGATCGAGGATTTTGCGGGGCACTGTTATTTGATTTTTGGGGCTGAGTTTAACGAGCATGTCCTCCCTTTCTGAAATATCGAAAGTAAAAATACTTGGTAATCTTATCTTTTTATTGTGATTCAAGTCAACTGAGACGGAGACGGGTCAAGTCTGCTCTTGACTCATTAAAGATAGTTAAACCGTTGAATAGTTGAAGAGTTGAAATGGATATACTTGCCGCAATCCTGACGCGCCGGCGCCATGACACCGATGGCGATATAGTTGAAAAGTTGAAAAGTTGAAAAGTTGAAAAGTTGAAAAGTTGAAAAGTTGAAAAGTTGAAGGGTTGAAAAGTTGAAAAGTTGAAGGGTTGAAGGGTTGAAGGGTTGAAGGGTTGAAGGGTTGAAGGGTTGAAGGGTTGAAGGGTTGAGGCCTTGAAGCAGTAGCAGGCTGCAACAGAAAATGCGACCATGTCCAAGACTTTGATTCGGATCCTGTCTACGAATTCCTTTGGCCTGGCTGAAGCCGTCGTGAGTTTCGGTATACAGCAGGCAAACCAGTGCGAAACGCTTTCGACGAGATGACATGTTGCAGAGAACTTGGTAGGGTCACATCAGTGTTAATCGGCGTGCATCTAAAAAGCCATAAGCGCAACCATATGTTGGCGCCTGGCTTATTCAGCGATTGCAGGAAGGTTTATAGAGGAAGCGGCGGCTCTTTGCGTAATGATTTTCCCGTTGACGTCGGTTTCATACACGATTCGATTCAGTATTTCTCGGAACAAACGCATTGGCGCGCCTTGACAGAAAGGAACATTCACTAATACGCATTAAAGAAAATCAATGAACCAAATTGCTGATTTTCTGGTCTTGAAAGTTGAGGAGGTATTGTTGCATATAATTAGTCGAATATGCAATTTTCAATAGGAAGGCCACCTGCCTTTCTGTGTACTCGAAGCAAGCGGGAAGAAATCGGTTCAGACATCAAACCGACAACTTTCACAACTTTATGCAGCAGTATTCAGGACTATTTGACGCACAGAAGAGGATAAATGAGATGGAATCAGTAAGTCAGCTGGCTAAGAGAGCTATCAAGCTCGAACCCGTTGAACGGATTCGATTGGTCGAAGCAATATTATACAGCTTGGACAAACCGGATCATGACATTGAGCAGAGCTGGATTGCCGAATCCGAAGCTCGATATGAAGCCTACAAACGAGGAGAACTCGACGCTATAGACTGGGAAGACATAAAGAAAAGGTATAAAGGTTGAAACTTCGATTTCTCTCCCCAGCCAGCAAGGAGTTGGACGAAGCTATACGCTACTATGATCATCAATTGCCAGGTTTAGGCATGCGCTTTTTTCAAGAAGACTGAGACGGGTCAAGTCTGCTCTTAACTCATTAGAACGATGGGCTTTGTAGTGTGCCATTTTCAGATTTTTGCTTCGAGTCGTGGGAGCGCAAACATGCGGCGCTCACTTTGCCGATTTTCTGCAGCCATTGGTCAATCGGTTGCTCAAGCGAAAGTTGAAAGGGAGCAGTGGAGCAAGCAACAATGAACGGGTACGAATACATTTTGGCGAAACAGACCGCCTGGGCGGCTAACCGCGGGATTGTTCTCATTGGCAGCAAGGGCTCTCGGGGCCGGCCGGCGTATACACCCAACCTAGATCAGAACCTCTTTCAGCCATTATTGGCAGAGGTTCGAGAGTCCTTCGCAACCGGGGATGGAGGTGAACTTGGCTCCCCTGGATCAAGTTTCATTCGCTTACCTATCAAAGTCTCATTGCCACATTAGCAAGTCAATTCCGGGCGGAGCATCAGGAATACGTTCAATACCTCACGGAGAGATACCTTTAGAGAGAAGCTCCCAGGTTTTAAGGTTTACGTGCAAATCCCCTTTGCCTGGCTGATACCGTCTTCGGTTTCCGTATATAGCACTTTGAAGTCGCAAATGGCTTTATGTAGTTACTGACGAACGGCGTCTATACTCGTTAACGATAAAAGGTTCGTGCAGGCTTCCGGCCCCCACTCGTTTTCTATTCGATTGGATATGAGGGTTAACCATATGATATTCTGCCCTAAATGCGGCTATGAACGACAGCCAAAGGATGATGACTTTATACCGAAAAACGAATGCCCAAGGTGTGGAATCGTTTATGAAAAGTTCGCAGAACGCCAGAGAAAGTTGAATGAATCTGAGAAAATAGCTTTTGAACGAAAAGACCGCACCAAAACCCCGTTTGCGCGAGATATGGCAATTTTGTGTATTATTGTTTTTGTTATTACATTTGCGGTCAAATTCAAAGATAATATCGAAACAGCCGGTAAGGGTAGTTTATTCAATTGGAAGAATCCAACAACCGGCTCCTTTGCCACAAATTATCCGGAGAAGTCATCATCACTACCAGGCAGAAAGACCATACCTCCACAATCTGCATATCCTAGTCCTGTGAAAACAAACCACCCTTCTGACCCATCAGTTCACAAAAAGGACATAGAGCTTTCCAACACAATCATTAGGATATCTCGGATATATGAGCAACCCTTAACTGAATTCTACGTGTACCATAATAACGTGCCTATCTATGGATGGGAGTCGCTAAAGAAAGCCCATAACTATCTTAAAATTCAATCTATTTTACGCAATTACCGAATTCAGCACACTTACATGGGGAACGATCTCTTTGTTTGTGTCGATATGGCTATGGATGTATGGAATCTGCTGACCACTGCCGGAATTAGAGCGAAATTAATGATCGGAAATGTGGAGACCGATATAGCAGCCGGATACACCATAAGGGAATACCTGTCCAGAATGAACCACGCTTGGGTCTTGGCTGAGGTGTCTCCATCTTTATGGATACCACTGGAAACAACAGGTGGGTATGTTGTGGAACCATCTAAGCACAATTTTAGCCTCTACAATATGGGTACAATGTTCGACAATCCAAAAGGATTTAAGGAATTTAACACGTCCAGGAAAGCTGTGTTTGAGACCTGTAATGAGACGGCCGCTCTGACCGATACTTTCAATCGACAGTTTGCCGGAAAGCCAATAACAATGGAGTCAACAGAGTACACCGGCAGAATTAAGCAAAAGTTCGATGACTGTGAACTTCTGTTGGAAAAAACAACATCATTGTTGCGGCAAAGATGGTAGATCAGCAACTGAACCTGTATGAGCAACGGGTCAGGCAACCGGTCAAGTCTGCTCCTGACTCATTTACCATTGCGCCCTACCTTTTAAAGTATCAGATCGCATGGAACCCTTCTTGATTATTTTGGGCTTGCTACTCGTCATCCTTCTTTTGTGGGGCCGGGCTGGCTCAACCGGAAAACGACAGGCAGTTCCGGTCGCCCCTTCGACTCGAAAGTCCCGGAGGGACAAGTTATACGGTGTAATGTTGAGCCAAGTGCTCGGAGATCGAAGAAAGGCGCAGCGGTTAATCGAGGCTGAGAGGAGAAAAGATCCGACCTTGTCCGAGGAACAATGCATAGAAATGGCATCTAATACGATTGAGCGAGACATCAGGCGGTGGGACTGAAAGGGTTTGGAATTTTGGATTTCGGAAAAAGAACCACAGATGAACACTATTAGACGCTGGCAAAAATTACCTCCATCGGTGTTAATCGGCGTGTATCGGCGGTTAAATTTATCTGCCGCAGATGGACCCCGATGAAATAATGAGATTTCACAGGGCAAGCGCAGATGGACGGAGACGCAAGGAATAAGGATTGATAAAATGCGGCTTTGCCACCCATGAATGACCATGCATTCTCAAACATAGGCTATACAAAAATGGGCCTCATGGAAGTCTTGCAGCCCTGCTTCCAAAGGGGGTTGAAGGTGGAGCACTCTTTAGGGTTCCAGCGCTTCAATCTCTTGAAACTTTTCAAAATGCCCGCGGTTGAAAGTGTAGATACGCGTTATGTCGTTGGAAAGCATGGTGGCTACCAGTTGCAGGTCAAAGATTTCCTGTCTTTTGATATTGTGGCGATTTAGAAGATCGAGCATGATCTCAATTACATCCGGCCCCGGAGAAAACTTTGCAATCCGCTTGCAGCTAAAATACTTCTCTATTTCGCTAATCGCTTCCTGCTGGCTCCTGGGACTGGCCACTCTTTTTGAATCGGTTATCACCGCGAAAAACTCAGAGAGAATTTGAGGGAAAATACATAAGGAAACCTCACCTCTTAGGCCTTTGTCTCTGAGGCTTTTGGAAGCCTTATAAAAGGGGGAAAATTCATCAGCCGCATAGACCAAAACATTGGTGTCGAGCAGACTAATTTCCGAATTAGAGGTAGTCATAAATTTCTTCTCTAGTGACTTTTCCTTTAGCCCCTAACGGCCAAGTGGCAAAAGTAATCTCCTCTTCTTGATGAGCTTCTTTTTCTCTGGCGCGGGCTTTCAAGTGTCTTACCCATTTTTCAAGCATCCGAACCTGGTCATCCGGTAGTTCCCGAACGTCTATACTATCTGGCATCTCCAAGTCCTTTTTGATTTTATGGAATATTTGGATAACGCTCTTATTGGAAATTCTATCCGCTTATCTAAAATTTGGCAGATTCCTATGATTTGTCAATCAATAACGGCAAATCCTTCCAATATAATGTTTTAGGCTCTTTGGATATTAGAGCCTCCTCAAGCTCCTTCTATGTCCAACCGCCAGGGGCACAAACTCGAATAAGTAGCCAGCTGCAAGAGAAAATGCAACCATGTCCGAAACCTTGATTCGATCCTGTCTACGGATTCCTTTGGCCTGACTGAAACCGTCGTGGGTTTCGGTATAGAGTGCTTTTATATCGCAAATGGCGGTTCGCAATTGCTGGCGAACGGATTCCGCATCAGATTTCTTTAACAAGCTTTGCACAAGCGAAGCCATTTGTTCGCGGGTAACTGGGATTATGGATTAAGTGGTGCGGAAGGATTTCTGAACTGGCGTCGGTTTCATACACGATTCGATTCAGTATTGCTCGGAACAGTTGCATGGGGTCTCTTTCGGTCAAGGAAGGAAAAACACTTGTTGACCCGCGTATCATTTGATCTTTTTGGGTTTGATATGTAGCTCTACATTGCCCTGCATCTTGAGAGTTTTGATATTCCCGTATCCGGCCTGGTTGGACGATCCAGAGCTTCTTCTCGATATTTTCTCGCGCCAGTCCAGCAATCAGCGTTTTGACAGCGTTGTCGAGATCTTTAGGCCCGGGTCTTGGCGGAAGACGAAGGACTGCAATTCCAGAGTACTCATCTGGCTTGAACATTAGAGGATTGCCGAAATCTAGATCTAGCGTCACAAGGCAGCGCTGCTCCTTGCGGCAGACTGAAATCAGCTCATTATCCGGTGACGAGCAAAGATTTTGCTCCAAGACGGTTGTAACATCGCGCCCGGCGGCACGCAGAAATTTGACTCCTCTAGAGCCAATATTCTCATCCAATTTGAGTTTCATTTCTCCGCTGCCATGGGAATATCGACATAACGTTCACGAGCCATTTCAGCGCCGTAGGCAATGCACGCATATATGTCGTCTGTTTCCAAGCCTGGATAGTCATCGAGAATTTCAGGAATGGTCATCCCGCTAGCCAACAGATCCAGTATTAGAGAAACCCATATCCGGTGGCCCTTGATACAGGGTTTTCCAAAACAGATATTTGGATCAATGCTCACACGCTTAAGTAGTTTTTCTCTGTCCATCTAGGTCCCTTTGTCCTTATGAACAAGAATATGTAAGAAAAAATATTTTGTAACCATTGACATTATATAGCTGGTAAAAAGCCATGTTTCAAGAATTTACAGTTGTGCTCAATGCTGCCTAATTTCAGATTGCCATTCACTACCTGAATGGGTCATTTTAAGAAAGAACAGCCAAAGGTTGCATTCTTGGGAATAATGCGACGGGTCAAGTCTGCTCTTAACTCATTAAAGATAGTTGAACCGTTGAATAGTTGAAGAGTTGAAATGGACATACTTGCCGCAATCCTGGCGCGCCGGCACCATGACACTGAGAAGGTTTTAAGTTTTAAGTGAATTGATGAGCGCCGTCAAAGGATGGTTGCCATTATTCCAGCACCAAAATCGCATTGCGGACGGATATTTGAAGGTGAATTGACCCCCCTTCTTGACAATTCCTGCCGATATACACTAATTCTATGTAAAGATGACGACTTACCGCGATCAATGTGTGTGGTTCTTCACCAAAAAGATAGTGGAGGTAGGTAATGCCAACTAATGTAATCAATATCAGAGGCTTAGATGAAGATGATGCAATAATGCTTGAAAGGCTGGCTGAGCGTTTAAAGTCTGCAAGAAAGCCGAAAGCAGCCAAACCAGAAGAATCTGAAGGGAATGACGGCTTTTTGAGAAGCGCCGGTTCATGGAAAGGACTTATTGAAGGCGAAAAATTGATTCGCAGAGGGAAACCGGGACGCTCTTTAGTTCTTCAGTTTCTACCAGGTTGAAATTCTCCCCGCCATTATTGGTAGAGCGAACGGCTCATGGATAAGTTGTGGAACCATGTTCGTGTCT
Source organism: uncultured delta proteobacterium (assembly GCA_963781715.1). Taxonomy (GTDB): domain Bacteria; phylum Desulfobacterota; class Syntrophobacteria; order Syntrophobacterales; family Syntrophobacteraceae; genus Desulfoferrobacter. Next base: position 318,948 of record CAWAGW010000005.1, on the reverse strand, counting down.
TTTGTAAATGCATAAATCTTTTTGGCTCATCGCGGAATAGGGGGGAAACCCTACTCTGCTGAGAGCCGCAGTCTAGAGATGGAGAAATTCTTTAAGCCGTAAGCCGCGCGGATAATGCACCGGATTGTCCCATTGCGTCCCTTGACAAAGCCATGCACGATGAAGGCGGCAATCGAGGAGAGGAGAAGAGAGGCCTCTTCATATAGCCTTGCCTCGCTTTGTTGAGGTCCGGCCTGCTCGGCTTCGTTTACGCCACGTAAGTTCCCAACCCAGGCAGGCAAGCCACACATACTTGGGGATAGGTTTTCGTCCCGTGCGGTAGTAAGCCACCATGCGCCTGGACATACCCAGCGCCTCGGCCGCTGCATCGAGCGACAGATTATTGCGGCGCATCCAGTCAAAGAACATTTCATGGGAGGCCTCGCCCATCTGCTCCCGAGTCCATGCATACACGTTGTCGTCACCGAATTCGGTATCAAACCATTCGATACTACCGCCCCATTCGGCGATGTGCACTTGTCTGAAAACATCGGGGTCAAGAATGGGTGCGTATTCGGGAACGCTGCGAAGCTGCTCCTCGACATCGACGTCGAGCGTCTCGCCAGTATCCCATTTGATGCGCAGTTTATAGGGTTCGAGCGCTGTGATTTCCAACGCCTTCGGGGTAGTTCTCTTTATGGGTGCCATTTTCTCCACTCCGCCTTGAGTTTGTTTTGATGAGCTGAAGCCCATTCGAGTGCCGCCGCGATTTCATCCGCCCTGATCGGCCCGAGCACGGCCAAAGTTTCAATTTCCACCAGGCAGCTGCGACCATCGGCCAACGCCACATGGAAATGCGGCGGCATATGATCCCTCGGTCTGATTTCGATGCGGGAATTTGGAAATCTTTTGATCGTCGGCATGGGTTGATCATAGTGCAACTATTGCACTTTGGTCAAGACAAAAACTCAGGCGTGTCACTTTTCCGTACATTACGCGTTCCCGAAGCTTTGCAGAGGGGTCCAGGGAAAGGGATTAGAGGATTAAGGATTAAGGATTAAGTGAAAGATGGGTCAAGTCTGCCCTTGGCTTTTATGTGGATGTGTCGGTCTCAATTATGGAATTCCAAATTCCTGCGAAAGTTTAGAAGCGGCCACTTTATTAACGGCAATTCCGCCGATGACAACGGCCAGATTCTGTGAGGTTTCGTTCAAAGTTGCCAGCAGAACCTGCAGACCGTTTACACATTCATTCCTCACACATGAAACTGCAACAGCCGACAAATTGTACTGTTCAAAGGCTCTCAGCCGTGATTGCAGCTTCAGGTTCGCACCGAGATCGATCACCTCGTGTCCGGTCCCAGCCATACCAACCGATAAGGTTCTTGCCGCAATCCTGGCGCGCCGGCGCCATACCCCCGATGGCGATTCGATAGCCGGTTGAATGTGAAATGGGCGGCAGGGAATCGAAACAGTAGCCAGCTGCAACAGAAAAAGCAACCATGTCCGACACCTTGATTTGGTCTTGCCTGCGGATTCCTTTGGCCTGGCTGAAGCCTTCGTGGGTTTCGGCAAAGAGCGCCTTGATGTCGCAAATGGCGGCTCGCAGTTGCCGATGAACGGATTTCACATCAGACGTTTTCAGTAATTTTCCCATTAGCGAAGCCATTTGTTGCCGGGTGGGCTATTCGGCGACGGCAGGAAGGTTTATGGATGAAGCGGCGGCTCTTTGCGCAATGATTTTCCCATCGGCGTCGATTTCATAAACGATTCGCTTGAGAATTTCTCTGAACAATTGCAGCTGGTGATTCTCGAAAAAATAGACGACTTTTTATCCGCGTTTATCGGCGTGTATCGGCGGTTGAAAAATTAGCCGCAGATGTACACGAATGAACGTCGGTTTTACTTCCTCGTTCAAAAAGAACAGTACCAAACGTCTGTTATCAAAGGTTTGTTGTCAAATGTCTTGACAACATACAATTCAGATGGTAGCCAGTAGCCCTAGACTCCAATTTATCATCACCCCATTCCACCCATTACCCAAGCCCAGGAGGATTTCTAATGCAGACGCATGGCGCCTGGAAACCAGGCTTCTCTGCAGTGCTTTTACTGGTTGTTCTGTTAGTCTGCTTTCCTGCCCCGCTTTTGGCCGCGCCTCCTCAAGAAACATTCTATGTGACCACCACCGGTGTGGATTCCCCTCTGCGCGATGGGCGCAGCATGGCTCTGGCGTGGAGAACCATCGGTTATGCTTTGGACCAATCTGAGGTGAGCGATGGTGACATTCTGCAGGTCTACGGCGATAGCACTCCCACCAGCGACGACTATGTGGAAAATGTGATTGTTGACAAGGTCGTGCACATTCAAGGCTACAGTGCTCAGCTTAGAGCGAGCGACCCGAACCTACCAGCCCTCCAGGTCATTTCAAGTGGGGTACAAATAAGCCATATGAAGGTTTGCGGCGCGGAAAATGAAACGGGCATTCTACTGGAAAATGTAAAAAATTGTATTATATCCGGAAACTTCTGCGGAATTGAAGAAAAGCCGAATCATACAGGCATTGCTCTGGTTGGCGGCGAAGCGAACTCGTTACTCGACAACTACGTTGAATATAATGCAAACGGAATCGAACTCACACAAACTCAAGGGAATATTATAGACGGCAACTATATCAGGAACAATGACAAAGGGATTTCTGTGAGCGGAACAGTTGCCTATCCGTGCTCGGGGAACCTGATCAACGACAATATCATCATTGGCGAAGGCTCTGACTCGGGGGTAGGGATTCACCTTATGAGCGATTCTTCGGCCAATGTCGTCAGTTCCAACATGTTCTCCTCCTGGCATGCCACTATATCTATTTCTCAAGGGCCGGAGACGATTGTGCACAATGATTTTTATGATTGTGCGGTAGGGTTTGATATATCTTCACTCGACTATCCCCTGGTGTTTGCACTGCTCAATCATTTCACTTGTTCCAAGAACGTATCCTCTCCTTCCCTCGACTACTCAACCTCTCCCGCTTTTCCCCTTGTGTATTTCCGTGACGGAGAAAAGCACTCGAATTATCTCGGCAATAGGTATGCTGATTATTTTGGAACAGATGCTGATGGTGATGGAGTCGGGGATTCTCCCTATGAAATATGGAATCTGTTCACCGCCGAAGTATATTACCGGGACCTGCAACCGCTGATTGATATTCCAGGCAATTACCATCCGAAGATCTGGATGCTGGGGACCAGTCCGGAGGGAGATGAGGTGCTCCGGGAGGGTATATTCGATGCTCAAGGGGGCTACATGGAACTGGTCAGCCAGCGCGTGCTTATGTTCGTGGATCCCGATCCCCAAGAGCTCACCTGGACCATGACCGGAGAAAGCGAGAGTCTCTTATACGGGTCAGGGTGGAGTGGATGGATCACCTTTGCCCGGCCCTGGCCAAGACCGGAGGAGTTGCAGATGGTTGTGGGATATAGTGATGAAAACGGCGCAAATTTTGTGTCTGGACCGGTACTCCGGATGGTCGACATCGGGTCGGGTCACTTCTATGTCCTCATTGCCAGCCACAACACATTCGTTATTCCCTCTGGCAAGCACCTGGCACTGCAATTGACCAATCTCGGGACCGAGGGCGGGCGCATCGTGATCGGTGGTGCGGCCAGTCTAATCAAGGCTCCCAACCGATCCCATGCGGGTGCGCCACTGATCCCTTACCTTCTGTTTATAGAATAGCTGAATCAGCCCACAGTGCGGTAGGGGTGAAAAGGCTCCGGTCACTCGGGCTGAATGAATCGATGGCGGGGCGTATGGGGACGCACATGACGCAAGGAATAGGGATTTGGAAACATGCGGCTTTGCCACCCATGAATGACCATGCATCCTCAAAGATAGGCTATACAAAAACGGGGCTCAAACAGTAGCCAGCTGCAACAGAAAAAGCAACCATGTCCGACACCTTGATTTGGTCTTGCCTGCGGATTCCTTTGGCCTGGCTGAAGCCTTCGTGGGTTTCGGCAAAGAGCGCCTTGATGTCGCCAATCGCTCTTCGCAGTTGCCGATGAACAGATGCCGCGTCAGATGCCTTGAGCAATTCTCGCATAAGCGAAGCCATTTGTTGGCGGGTGGGCTGTTCGGCGACGGCAGGAAGGTTTATGGATGAAGCGGCGGCTCTTTGCGCAATGATTTTCCCATCGGCGTCGGATTCGTAAACGATTCGATTCAATATTCCTCGGAACAATTGCATCTGGTGACTCTCAAAAAAGGAGATGACTGCGGTAGAAATTTGAAATTCGGATTGTGGAGAGATAACAGCTTCCCGTCATTCCCGCATGCTTCTGGCGGGAATCCATAAAGGGGGCGGGGCTGGATTCCCGCCAAAAACGCGCGGGAATGACCGAGAGCGAACTTGGACTCAAAGAAACTGAAATAAAGTTTCATAAGAGAGATGCTCATGGTTACTGGATTCCGGCATCTGGCATCGTTTACAAGCAGTCAGGAACTTTCGCCGCTATGTACTAGGTGGTGGAAGCTCTATCCCCGGCAAAAGCAATGATCTGTTTTCGAAATTCGGGGAAAGCATTTGCCAAATGTTATCTTTCTACACGTAGTGGAATCACATTGAATGCAGACAACGCTTCAAGTCTACACTTGGCTCATTAAAATCATTGCCTTAGCGGATAGGCTTGAAGCATGCATACCTACAAAGTCAAGGTGTTGCGCCAGGTGGTTGATCACTCCCCGAGTGGGAGCTGTTCAGTCTTCTGCTTCGCAGCAGGATGGTCGGAAGGATTGCCAGGGCAAAAATCCCGGCAGCCAGCAGGAAGGTATCGTCATAGGAGGCTACCATTGCCTTTTGCGCGACCAGTGCATGCAGGGTAGCCGTGCCTTGATGGGCAGCGCCGGGCGAATTTGACCAGGTCTGCACGGATGGTAGAGCACTGTTCGCGGCATAGGAGGCCAAGCCCTGAGCTTTCAAAAAAATCGACTCATACTGAAATTGGCGGTGTTCCAGCACCGTGCCCAAAAACGCCACACCGAAAGCGCCGCCCAGCTGCCTGGAAACGTTCATCAGCCCGGAGCCGATGGCCACTTTTTCCTGGGGCAGGCTTCTCAGGGCCGAATTCATGATGGGCGGAAAAATGAAGCCTATTCCAAATCCTCGCATGATCAGCATTCCAATTCCATCGACGGACGATGTCCCCATATTGAGAAACGAGAGCCAAAACAGGGAGAGGACCGCGCAAGTCACGCCGAGCCCGATTGGAATCCTCACGTCAATCCGGTCGGTTAGACGCCCGGACAGTGGCAGGGTAATCGAGACCACCACGGCCATGGGGAGCATTAGAAGTCCGGTTTCCAGCGGGCTGTATTTGAGGATCGTTTCGAAAAAAAGCGGAATTAGGTAAGTGGAGCCGAAAAGCCCGATCCCCTGAATGATGAACACTGTGGTTGCCATTGTGTAGGTGAAATTTTTGTAGACCCGAAGATCTATGAACGGATGGGAAGAGGTGAGCTCGACCCGAAGAAAGACGGCAAGCGCAGCTAAAGCTACTCCGAACAGTCCGAGAATGTAGGTCGACGTCCACCCTTCCTGCCGTCCCTGGCTCAGGCCCATGAGTAGACATCCCAGGCCGACCGCCATGGTTACAAATCCCCAGACATCGAAATGCAATCCCTTGCGGGTTGTTCCTCCGGGCAGAATCCAGGCGGCCAGGACAATCGCAACAAGCCCCACGGGAATATTGATGAGGAAAATCAGGTGCCATGAGAACTTTTCGGTAAGGTAGCCTCCGAGTGTGGGACCGATGACCGGTCCGAAAGTCGCTCCAAGGCCGTAAATCCCCATGGCCATTCCTCGCCGTTCGACTGGAAAGGCTTCGAAGATGATGGCCATCGCGATGGGCATTATCAATCCCGCGCCGAAGCCCTGCAGGACACGGAAAAGGATCAGAGCGTTTATGTTCCAAGCGGTGCCGCAAAGGACGGAAGCCGCCGTGAAGATCGCAAGGCTAACGAGGAAGAGGCCCCGGTTTCCGAGTCGTTGGCTGAGCCATCCCACCGAGGGCATCATTATGGCCATGGTAAGCATGTAGGCCGTGATGATCCATTGGATTTTGTTGATGTTTACCCCGAAGTCGGCCATGATTTTCGGAAGCGCGATGATCACAACCGTTGCATCGAGCACCACCATGAAAGAGCCGCACATTACGATGATTGTGGTCAGCCAGTGGTACGTGGGATTTGCGGGCGACCTGTCAATCAACTCCATATCTCCTTCCATTGCTTGTTGAAATTACGAGAATTTGAACTGTGCTCTGCCAGGTGCTGCTGAGATCCGGAGAAAAGCGCGTGTGATAGCGAGGTGTTTCCAGCAAAAGGAAGAATCCGGCGAGCAGACCTTAATATAGTCGGATGGCTGCCAAAAAGCTACCGTGTCGACCGCCTAGGCCCGGGTCGGTTTCCTGGCCGCAGAATTACCTTTTATATCCGCTTTTATCTGCGTGTATCCGCGGTTGAATAAAGAGACTTGTTAGCCGCGGATGGACGCAGATGGACGCAGCAGAACTTCGAATTGGGAAAAGATTATAGCTGAAAGCGTCTAAAGGACCAGCGCCGCTCGGCTGATTGTCAGATAAGGCCGGCGCATAGAGGGGACTTGAGGGGTAGCGGGGAGTGAGGAGTGAAGAAGGAATCCCGGAGGTTCATGCCACCAAATGACATGCCACAAAATGTTCCGGCAGGACCTCCACTAGAGCCGGAGATTCCCGGCTGCACAACCTATGACCCAGTGGGCAACGGGTGCGAAAATGGCATCCCGAGGGTGGGTCGATCGGGCTTGGCACGTCGCCCTTGAGCACGATTTCCTCGTCAACCCGGGTGGGATCGGGGATGGGCACAGCGGACAGCAGGGCTCGCGTGTAAGGGTGCAGCGGATTGTTGTAGAGTTCATCCGTCTCCGCCAATTCAACGATTCGGCCCAGGTACATGACCGCCACTCGATCCGAGATGTGCTTAACCACACTCAGGTCATGGGCGATGAAAAGATACGTGAGTCCGAACTCTTCCTTGAGGTCTTCCAACAGGTTGATGACTTGCGCCTGAATGGAAACGTCCAGGGCAGAGACGGCCTCATCGCAGACCACCAGCTTGGGTTGCAGGGCCAGAGCCCTCGCAATGCCGATACGCTGCCGCTGCCCGCCGCTGAATTCGTGAGGGTAGCGGCCGGCATGGCTGGGGTCCAGACCGACGGTGTGAAGCAGATGGGCCACGCGATCGTCTTTTTCGCGGCCTTTGGCGATGTGGTGAACCAGTATCGGCTCGCTGACGATCTCGCCCACCGTCATGCGGGGATTGAGCGAGCCGTATGGATCCTGGAAGATAATCTGCATGAAGCGCTTGAGCTCTCGAAACTGCCTGTGGTTCAACTGATGGATGTCTCGGCCTTCGAACAAGATTTGGCCTGCAGTGGGTTCCAAAAGTCCCAGCACCAGCCGGCCAACCGTTGTTTTTCCACAGCCTGACTCGCCAACCAAGCCGAGGATTTCTCCGCGCTTGATGTTGAAGCTCACCCCGTCGACGGCTCTCACGTGGGCGACAACTCTGGATAAGATACCGCCGTGGATGGGGAAGTGTTTTTTCAATCTTTTCGCTTCGAGCAAAACATCCACTCCTCAATCAAGCGCTTTGTTAAAATACTTGCCCTTTTCCTTGTGGTAAATAAAGCAGCGAGCTCTATGATCGCCGCGTACCTGCAGCATGTGGGGCTCCTCTTCAGCACAAAAGTCCAGGGCGTATTTACAGCGGGGGTGAAACCGGCACCCGGTGGGAAAATCCAAAGGGTTCGGAACTGCGCCGGAAATGGCATCGAGTCTGGTCTTTCTGGCATCCGTGATGCGCGGAAGGGACTTGTAAAGAGCCCGGGTATAAGGATGGGCCGGCTGGGCAAAGATGGACTTGACATCTCCATATTCCACAGCCTTGCCGGCGTAGGCGACCACTACATCGTCGGAGACTTCGGCAATCACGCCCAGGTCATGCGTGATCATCATTATCGACATGCCGATTTCATATCTTATCCGCCGCAGCAGTCGCAGAATCTGGGCCTGAATGGTTACATCCAGCGCCGTTGTGGGTTCATCGGCGATCAGGAGCTTGGGCTTACAGGAAAGAGCCATGGCGATCATAGCCCGTTGCCTCATCCCGCCGCTGAGCTGGTGAGGATAATCGTCCACTCGTTTTTCAGGGGCGGGGATACCCACCAGCCCCAGCATTTCTATTGCCTTTTGCCGAGCCTCCCGTTTTGTCGCGTGCTGATGATAAGTGATTGCCTCAATGATCTGGTTGCCGATGGTATAAACCGGGTTCAAGGAGGTCATCGGCTCCTGAAAAATCATGGCGATCTCATTGCCCCGTATTTTTCGAATCTCGGCTAGCTGTTTTTGCAGGAGGTTTTCGCCTTCGAAAAGGATTTCGCCTTCGACAATCCGCCCCGGTGGGCTCGGCACCAACTGAAGGATGGACAAAGCCGTAACGCTCTTGCCGGAGCCGGATTCTCCGATGATCCCCAGGGTCTGGCCCTTTCTAGCAAGCAGGTCCATGCCGTCTACCGCGCGCGCTACACCTTCTTCGGTATAGAAGTAGGTTTTGAGATTCTTGATCTCCAACAGAACTTCACTCACTCGTTGTCCACCCCTCAGCCGGCATCAAAATTCGAAATCCGAATATCGAAATCCGCAACCTACTCCCCTCTGAGCTTTGGATCCGTCATGTCTCTGACACCATCGCCCAGCATATTGAAAGCCAATATGGTGATGAGGATACTCAAACCAGAATAAACCGAAATCCACGGAGCGTTCATGAGGACATCCACCCCTTGGCGTATCATGTTTCCCCAAGTCGGGGTGGGCGGTTGCACCCCAAGGCCGATAAAGGCCAGATTCGCTTCCAGCCGGATCGCCACCCCAACCCAAAGCGTACCGGCCACCAGGAGCTCCCCGAAGATGTTGGGCAAAATATGCCGGCGCAGGATTCTGGGAACCCGCACACCAATGGCCTCAGCGGCTACCACGTAATCCCGCTCTTTGATCGTCAAAAGGGAGCCGTGGGCAAGACGGGCGAATCTTGGTGTCATGACAATGGCGATGGTCAGGATAAGGTTGGTGAGATTCGACCCCATCACGGCCGTCACCGCAATGGCCAGAATCAAATCGGGAAAGCACATCATTACGTCCACGCCTCTCATCAGGAGCCCTTCCAGCTTGCCGCGGTAAAAGCCCGCGATCATGCCCAAAAGCGTTCCGACCATCATTCCCAGAGTGACCGAGGAGATGCCGATAATCAGTGAAATGCGGCTGCCCCATATGATTCGGGAGAGCACATCGCGCCCGTAATCGTCGGTCCCCAAAAGATGCTTGGCGGTGCTTGGGGCGAGACGCACATAAGGGTCCTGAGTCAATGGATCGTAAGGCGAGAGGAGCGGTGCGAACACGGCTATGAAGATGATCAGACAGCCGATGATCCCGCCCACAAGGGCGGTTCTATTCCTCAGAAAAGCCTTCCACATCTTCTGCCTTTGAGTAATTTGATTCGGCATTACATCCTCTTGCCCGCAAGCAATGGCCGTATCCGGCCGCAAATCAGCGGTATTTGATGCGCGGATCGATGAACCCGTAAATCAAATCCGTTGCCAGGTTGATCAGCACCACCAGAATTGCGTAAATCACCATTACCGACTGAAGTGTAGTGTAGTCTCGCTGTTTGATGGCTCCCACCATCAGTTTTCCCAAGCCGGGGCGTGAAAAAACAATTTCCACCATGACCGAAGATCCTATGAGCACCACGGCATACAGCCCTCCCAGCGCCACGATGGGGATGAGGGCGTTGCGCAGGACGTGCTTGTAGAGGACAACCCTATCCATCAAGCCTTTGGCATAGGCCGTGCGAACATAGTCTTCGCGCAGCACGTTGAGGATCGAAGAACGGGTCATACGGGTGACATAGGCGGTCATCAGCAAGCCCAGAGTCAGCGCAGGCAAACACAGGTGCCAGAGGTTGGAGGAGAGATTGCTGAAGTCCCCCGCCCCTACTACTGGAAACCAGGGAAACGTGATGGAAAACGCCAGAATGAGCAAAATGCCCAGGTAGAAAGCCGGTACGGACAACCCCAGCAGAGAAAAAATACGGTTGAAATAGTCAATGAAAGAATTGCGGTGAACGGCAGCGGAGATTCCCAGCGGCAGCCCCACGATATATCCGAAGATGATGCCGGCAAAGGTCAACTCCAGGGTATGGGGAAGCACCCTCACCACTTGGGACGCGACCGAATAGCCGGTGATGGCCGAGACGCCCAAATCCCCCCGCAGAAGATCGCGCAGGAAATGCAGGTATTGCATATACAGTGGTGCGTTGAGCCCCAGCTTCTCCCGCAGGGCTTCCACAGCCTGCTTGGAGGCATAGTCTCCCAGGGCGGCCACCGCGGGGTCGCCGGGAAGAATACGCACCGCCACGAACACGAGGGTCAACACTACGAATAGAATAGGGATGCTTTGCAGAATCCTTCGAACAGAATATTGAAACATGTTGCCTTCCTGAGATCCTAACCCTATCTGTTACCTGCAAATACTCATGGTTCTGTTCGTCTCAAATGATTCTTCCAAACCACGAAGACCACGAAGGTTACAAAGAAAATCTCTACTGTTTTGCTTCCGTTCGCGGTCTTTGTGGATGGATACTTTTCAAGCTTTGTTGTAACCGGTCCTACCCGACGATGGGCAGGGCAGTATCCGTCAGTGAGCAAGAATTTTTGTCTTTTCAGTTACCTGCGGTGAATAAGTCTCCCAGCTCCATTCCAGAGGATGGCCCAGATCCACATAGGACTTCATGGGGAAAACGTATTTCAAACGGATGATGGGCACCGCAGCAACGTCTTTGAGGATCTGAATCTGCACTTTTTGCCAGAGTTCAATCTGCTTTTTGGCATCCAGGGTCCAGCGGGCTTCTTCTATGAGCTTGTCGATGCTGTGCACTTTGCCGTCCTCAAAATCAGCCACCGCACCATAATGGGAAAAGTTCGTATCCGGCTTGCTGCCGCTTACAACCACTGAAGCGGAATCGAAAAAGCGCGTCAGGAACACATCCACATTGGGCCGCCAGCACGCATAGTAGACGATGGGGCTGGCATCCTTGCGTATGAGGCTGTGAAAAGAGGCATGGTCTACCACTTTGAGTTTCATGTTTATTCCTGCCTTTTTCACCTGCCCCTGAATGATCACCATGGGTTTTTGATAACTGGTCGCCAATTCGCTAATGATGACCTCGGTGGAGAACCCATCGGGAAGACCGGCTTCTTTGAGCAGTTCTTTAGCCTTGTCTAAATTGTTGTCGAAAACCACGCTGGCTTTCTCCGCCTCGGCTTTGGTGAGGGCTCCCGGAGCAGGAGGGGCCAACGCGCCCGAGTAAATGGGCACTGCCAAGCTCTTGCCCATGAAAGCTGCCACCCCTTCTCGTGAGACGGCATAAGCGAAGGCCTTGCGAACTCTGATGTCATCAAAGGGTTTCTTTGTGATGTTGAAGTGCAGGAACTGCACTTCGCAGGGACCGAAGGTTGGTACCTCGACCTCAGGATAGGTGGCGATCTTCTTCACCCATTCGGCCTCGTTCATGCCTTCGATGATCTGCAGTTCTCCGGTTCGTAGACCGAACTCCCGAGAGCTGACATTGGGCATGTAGCGAATGACCACTTCTTTGAGTATGGGCGCCCCGCGAAAGTACTTTGGATTAGCCGCCAAGACGGTTTTCTGCTGAGGTTCGTAGGCTTGAAACATAAAGGGGCCGGTTCCGACGGGATGGGTTTGGAACCATTCGTTGCCCTTTGCTTCGATGGCCTTCTTGGGGACGATAAAGCCACCCGCATAGTTTGCGAATTTAGCCAGAAACAGGGTTGGTGAGATGGGATTATCGATGGTGATCTGGACGGTATAAGGATCGACGGCCTTGAATTGTATTCCGGTGTATTCTCCCGCATAGGAGGAAGTATCGGGATTCGCCGCGCGCTCAAGAGAATAGACCACATCTTCGGAGGTCAATTCATAGCCTTCGGGATGGTCCGCAAAGGGATGAAAGTAGACTCCCTTACGGAGATGGAATGTCCAAGTCTTTCCGTCCTTGGATTCTTCCCATGATTCTGCCAGATCGGATTCTACTTTGACCTGGTTGCCCGGCGGATAGCGGACTAGGCCGTTGAAAATAGGGTCGACGGTGCTTCGGTCGACGGTGCTTGCAGCCCGATGCGGGTCGAAGGTCTTGGCGTCTCCGGCATCAAAAGCTATGGTCAATACCTGCTCCTTTGCCAGTTCTTTAGCCGACCCCACACCAACAGCGAGTCCGACCACCAGTAAAACCAACAGGACACCTAATAAACAGCGCTTCATCATTAATCCTCCTTGGAACGGATCCATTGATCCTGGTTGTGTGCTTCGAGTCTTCAGAAAAGCCTGCGGGCGCCTAGTCGCTTCACCCGAGACTTTCTCGTCACCGGCACAAAAATCTACCACCTCCCTTCGATTCACGGCTGTTCGCCAAGCGTTAAACAGACGAAACCCACCTCATGTTTGCACGACTCAAATATTCAGCGCCTTGTCAATGTTGACGTTCGCTGCAACTGGGGCGGTCGGTAAAAAGCATCCGTCGTTACTGAACATGGAGCGGCAATGCAACGCGGTTGGTTCTCTGGGTGTGTCTTTTATCGAAAGGCGAGTAAAAGGGGGTTCACCATCCGCTGTAGATAGAGAGCTCGCGGGACAGTCTGGGTTCTTTGCCGATTTAAGCACGCTGAAAAATTCTGACAAATGAAGAAAGCTTTGAAACCCTGTTTCCATGCTGAAGGGGCTCGGGACCGGCAAAATCGCCTGCTGGACTTCCTGTTCAGGTGTAAAGCCTCGTTTCGTAAAGACCAGCCATGAAGCATACAAGTAATTTTATAGCAACCCTTGAAGACAACTGTCAAGGATCGGGGACCGCAGACCCGGATCTTGGCAGGAAGGTCATCAATTTTCTGTTGTCATTTGGTTCCGGAAAGGTCAATTTACCATACTGGAGGCCTTATCAAACGCCATCCGGATACTTCCTCTTCCTTCAGTCACAGGGGCGGAGTGAGGGGGAGAGGAGTTGTGGGCTCTCGGATGGAAGCTATAGCTTCCAAGATAATGTTTTTGGGGCCATGATTATCGTTTCGGCCATCTGCATCCAAAATTCCGTTCGCGCTGCGCGTGACGAAGCCCAACGCCTATTTTGCTGGGTTTCGTACCTCAACCCAGCCTACTTGGAAACCAAAATCTTTTTCTTTAACGCTATAGAAATCGAAGCAGAAGTGTATACTTCCATGAACCTACCATGCAGGAGATGATGATGGGTAAACAAGTGGGCCGAATAACGGCGGATAGAAACGAAGCCGAGCTTCAGGGGGATCTTCGCAGGTATTGCGTGCAAGAAAGGGGTCAGCCCTTGACATGGGACATTTTTCCCAAGCAATGGCTTATGTGGTAAGAGACACGCTCTTTAGTTTTTCAGTTTCTAATTGGTTGGATTATTTTTTGGAATTAACCAGTCCCAGTGACTAGGCTTAAACAAAGATGCGGCGAAGTTCCATTTCGACGTGGAAGTTCGGATCATTCAGCCGCTGGGCGATTAGCAAAGCCAGATCGCGGCCGGATACGACGCGTGCCACCTTTCCCTGCATGACGTGTTCTTTCAGCTTGGAAGATGCGTCCCGTGAAAGCGTACTGGCTACAAAAAGTGGATAAGAATAGGGCGGCAGGTCGAATTGCGGATTGCGGATTTCGGAAACAGGCTCAAGCTTAATGGCTATTAGCCGCAGATGGACGCCGATGAAGGAAGCAGGGATTAAGGACTATGGATCAAGGATTACAAAACAACGGTCAAGTCTGCCCTTGGCCCATTATAATGATTCTCGTAACGAATAGACCTTGAACATGCATTTTCGGATTTGACATTTGAGCAATTAATATTCAAGGAAGAACTCAGCGGTGAGGTTTACACATCTGATAGATTTGGTTGGAGCAAGCAACAATGAACGGGTACGAATACATTTTGGCGAAACAGACCGCCTGGGCGGCTAACCGCGGGATTGTTCTCATTGGCAGCAAGGGCTCTCGGGGCCGGCCGGCGTATACACCCAACCTAGATCAGAACCTCTTTCAGCCATTATTGGCAGAGGTTCGAGAGTCCTTCGCAAGCGGGGATGGAGGTGAACTTGGCTCCCCTGGATTGCCTGGGAAGATGCAGGCGGTTCACTCCTCGTCTGCCCTTGGTGTCAACGTCTTTCAGTACTGGAAATTAATATCTGAAGTTCCTGTTATTGCCTCTGCCTGCGGACTTTGCAGGCGAGGGTCGCAGGTGTCCTTTGATATTCGGTTTGAGGAGAAGTATCCAATCAAGGATGATTTTGGGTACCACCCCACAATATAGACGTGGTAATCCACAACAATTCCAGGACAAAGATCCGGCGATTTGCCGTTGAGTGTAAATTTTCCGAGGCGTACGGCACCCATAAGCACGGCGGACTGAAACCAAAGTATCTGGAATATGAAGACATCTGGAAAGGCATCCCTAGTCTGAGGAATCTCGCTGAGCGAATCTCACCCGACGACCGCGACTTTAAGCACCTGCATCCGGCCCAACTCGTAAAGCACATCCTCTGCTTGAAGCGCCATTTCGGGCAGAATGGGTTCCGCCTTCTCTACCTCTGGTATGATGTGTTTGGCGAGCAGGGTCTGCGTCACCGAAATGAAGTTGAAGAATTTGCTCGCATCGCCAAACACGACGGGATCAAGTTTCATTCGCTTACCTATCAAAGTCTCATTGCCACATTAGCAAGTCAATTCCGGGCGGAGCATCGGGAATACGTTCAATACCTCACGGAGAGATACCTTTAGAGAGAAGCTCCCAGGTTTTAAGATTTACGTGCAAATTCCCTTTGCCTGGCTGGTGCCGTCTTCGGTTTCCGTATATAGCAATTTGATGTCGCAAATGGCTCTTTGCAGTTGCCGGCGGACGGATTCTATACTCGTTAACGATATAAGGCTACGTTCTATAGTGAGCTCTGGATATTCGAGATAAGGAAGGGTCCAAGAGCGAGGACCGACTAACACAGAGCCTGAGGGCTTTATTGGCTGCCTTAAGCGCCTCAAATTGACCGACAAGTGGGTAGTGTATGGTTCAGCGGCAAGTTCGATTTTAGGCCAATTAAGAGAAAGTCCGGGAAAGGAAGGGCAAGTTTGGTGATAAAAAAGAGGGCCTTGCTTGTTGTGCGGGAGGTAATGGGGGATAACAGAAAATAGGGGTGACAGACTATTCCAGGAGGGCGCCGTACTTTTTTAGGATGTCTTGTTTAGAGACCACCTGTGGGACCCCGGTGGGTTTACGAACATTTCGGTCGCAGAGAATGAACACTTCATAGGTGTCGAAGATGGCGTAGCGATCTTCGTCAAAGACGATGAGTTTGTTGCCATTTTCCTGTCGGATTTTTTCGCGGAATTTGCGAATGCCGGTTTCTTCTCCCTGCTGCTCCAATGTATCTTGTTGATCCATCCAGGTCCTAAAGGCGTTGGTTAAGGCCATGGTGATGAGGGTGAGATAGACGTGGGATCGAAAGGCAGCGGCTGTATTTCGGGCAGGCCGTTCAATGAACCAGGCTTGTTTGGCTTCCCGAAAGAGTCCGTTTTCGATTTCGCTTCGGGCGTCGTAGCTGTCATAGACACTCAAGGGGTTTGTGACAGGGCCGTTGGTGAGGATGACCAGGGTGTCGGAGTGAGGATGTTTTTCTTTGTAAGGATCGTGCAAAACCACCACCGCATGGAGGGGATTGGCTACAAAGTCCTTTTTGTTCTCATGAGAGCCGCTGCCAAGCGGTCCATAAAATCCTGCCGTGGTGAGCGATTCGATCCCTGCAACATCCCAGTGATCCAAGACTGTGGTTTTATTCTTTCCTCCACCGACGGCTCGTTTTCTCTCTCTGGTTTTTCGGATGCCCCCACCTATCAGCGAAAGGGCTTCTCCATAGACATTCATGTTGGTTTTGGCAGGGATATAGAAAAGGATTCCCTTCCGGTTCAGCCACCAAAGAAAGGGACCGTCCATGAATCCGCGATCAATGGCAAGGGAGGTGATTCGAGCATGAGCCCCCAGATTCTCGATGGCCTGCTGGACGACCCCCTGCGCCTCATTGATGTCGTGCACATCGATGGTGGCAAACCGCATGGCCAGGGGAATACGGCTGTTCGGGTCCCATACCACCCAGATCTTGAAGCCAAACACGGTTTCCAATACTTTTTGGATGCGTTTTTTTCGTCGCCGCAACTCCGGCGCCTTCTGTTTGGTGACTTTGCCGCAGCCTTGGCAAGCTTCGGTGGATTCGATGTCGGAGGCGTCCAAAAGCGCTTTCACCCGCTTGGGGAAAAAGCTGTGCGCCGCCAAAATGCGGATCGCCCCATTGAACAGCCTCTCCAGGGCAAGGGCGCTAATGGCCTGGATGTAGGCAGCAATAGAATCGGGACAGATCGGCCCGCGGATGGGGGTGGGTTCTTTTCCTTCGGATTCCTTCCCCTCGTTTTTGGAGCCCGATTTTTTGCCCCTCTTGCTGGTGCCCTCTCTTATTTCTCTTCCGTTGAACCCCACCAGCCGCATCAAGGGTTGGGACCTTAGGATCACTGGATGGGTATGCCAGAAGAAGGAGAGGCCGGAGACGATGCGCATCAAATAGATGAGAATCACGGTGGGGAACTGGACGTTGCTGATGCGCTTGTTTTTGACTGGATGGAGCTTCATGAAAAGCTCCATGAACCCGAACTGGTCAAGGAAATAGAAGAACTCGTCGAACAGACCGGCTTCCCCGAGCCCGTAAACCTCGGAGATGTCTTTGCCGTCAGCGAGATCTTGGGTGATCCCCGCCTGATCTCTTGAGGCGGTGCACCAGGTGAGGCGTTCGGCAATGTTTTGGGCTGCTCGTTTCTTCAAGTCCATGTGGACATGGTTAGCACAGGAGGGATGGGAAGTCAAACGGGATGTCTTTATAAGTAACTAATATTACTAATAAAGTAGAATTTTCAAATCGCCTTCTCCAGCCATTTTCCGAGTAGACATAGGTGGGGACTCGCATCGGGTCACCAACATCCCATAGGGAGCCTCGGGGCGTGCCTGACGGCCGTGTTAGGGAGAGGTGCTCGGCTGCAAGCGAAAATCAAAAGTTGGACAATTATTTAGATTTTTTTTTGATTTTTTTAAATTGTGATCGGAGCCAGCTCGGCGCTTATATCGAATATCCAGAGTGAGCTGAATTTCAGATTCCCGCCAGAAACACGCGGGAATGACGGGGGTCCTGTTTTCGGACAGGCTCCTAGCTACTCAGATCAAGGATCGGTCACCTTGCCGAAGACAAGTGATCAATTCCTGCGAATAACCACCAATTGTTATCTGCGCGCCACCCGTTCAGGCTATTTAGTTGAACGCTACCTAAGCTATGTGGGGGGACAGCTGGAAGGCTTAAAGCTGCAGGGCAACCCGGTTGAGCGTGTCAGGGTATGGTTGTTTTCTGAAATGGTGATGCTGTGGTCGCCGGCGCAGGCTCCAGGCGCGCGTAATTGGGTGGCTTCAGACTGCTGAGACGAGGCAACCTCCAGGAATTCAGCTTCCTTAACGGGTTGATCAAAGAGGCCGGGAGCATCTGTCTTTAAGACTCAATTATTCAGGCTATACTTATTATTTCAAGGTGTATTTTCCACCAGTTCCACCCGGCGGTTCCTGGTAAGACCCTGTTCGGTTTTGTTCGATCCAACCGGACAGGCGAACGCAACACCGATGGGCGTGAGTCGATCACTCTTGATAGCATACTTCTCCGTAAGTTCCTTTACTACAGATTCGGCACGGCTCTTGGACAATTCCATATTGTAGGCGTATGAACCTACGTTGTCGGTATGTCCTACCACCAAGAGCTTTAACGCGCTGTTAGCGGTCAGTAACTTAGCAATCTGTTCCAAGGTATCGGCTGACTCCGGCTTTATTGTCGCCTTGTTAGTATCAAAGTAGATTCCATATAAAGCAACACTCCCGGATGCCGAAATCTGCTCTGCCATCTCTGCGGCAGCGACAGTGACCATCTTCGCTTCCATGGGCTTGCTTTCAATAATATCCACCTGAAGCAGGGTTTGACCCTTCTCAACCTTTTTGAGATTGCTTGCCCAAAACCGATTTTCAACTGCATACAGGGTCACAACGATAGTAACTTCCGGACTCTTTTTCTCAGCTGCCAGATATCTCTGTTGCTCACTGTTCAAGGTGAGTGCCGGGATATTAGGTGGCCAAGTGATTTTTTTGTAGCCGGCCGCTTCCGCAAAATAACTGCCAAGACCCTCCTTGCTGCCCTCAAAAAGGAGTTGAAAACCATTCTCCTTGAGTCCATTCTGGTAGTTATGGATGACCTCAAGGGGGGAACGCCCTATTGGTATTTTGTAGGTCAGGCGGGTCACTGCCCCCTCTATCTCTCTCGATTGGACAAGTTCTTGCGAGCTCGCGTCCTTACCGAGAGCAATGGTGTAACTGTCGTATTCGCGAAAATCATATTTAATGATCTCCGAGCCTTCATAACGTTTGAACTTTGGATGGTCTTTGCTGCCCTCAATATCTGCGGCAAAGGTTGATACAACAGGCATGGATAAAATCGAGAAAAATGACACCAGCACTCCAATGCACCTTATATTCACTGTCTCTCCTGCTATATTGAAAATATGGAATCACAAGGGGTTTGCTCTTGGCTCATTGTGTCCAGATCCTTAGGTCAGGGTCTTGGTGTAGGGTAAAGGACGCTCTTTAGTTTTTCAGTTTCTACCAGGTCGAATTACCTTTTGGTGCCAACCCGTCCCAGTGCCACGGCTTAAACAAAGATGCGGCGGGGTTCCATTTCGACGTTGAAGTTCGGATCATTGAGCCGCTGGGCGATTGTAGGAAGATTTATGGATGAAGAAGCGGCTCTTTGCGCGATGATATTCCCATCGGCATCGGTTTCGTACACAATTCGATTCAGTATCTCTCGGAGCAGTTGCATCTGGTGACTCTCGAAAAAAGAGATGACTTTTTTATCGGCGTGTATCCGCGGCTGGGTAAAGAGGCTTGTTCGCCGCAGATGGACCCCAGTGAAATGATGAGATTTCACAGGGCAAGCGCAGATGAAGGGAGAGTGGAAAGGAGACGCCCTTAAGTGCTTCAGTTTCTATCAAGTGGAGTTTTCTTTTGGCAATATCCAGTTCCAGTGCCGCGTCTACGGCCTGGACAAAAATGCAACGAAGCCCCATTAAACAGCCGGTCTCAAAGTCGGCTTCGGTCAGGATATTAACGTATAAAGTTTTTCTAGAACTTCTTCAGTGGTCTGTTCCGGGAGCCTGCATTTATACTCTGCTCCCCTGGCTTTCCAGTCTAAGCTTTTCACGTGATCGGCAAGAATAACTCCGGATACTCCACACCACATCCCCGCGGTCTGGCACGTAGCCACTTGCCGACATCTACCAGATCTCCCTACCTATCGGCGAACCCGTTGAGATTTCTCCGTGAAGGTTGTTTCCGCTGATATCTTCCAAGAGCTCTTCCAGTCGGTATTTGGGTCTTTTTTGCACGGGTCTGATTGTCAACTGGCCTTCGGATACCGCGAGCTCAACCTGGGAATCTTCATCCACTCCCAATTCCGTCGCTACCATTGCCGGTATTCGAATAGCTAGACTATTTCCCCATCTGCAAATTCTGCCTTGCATGACGACCTCCATTCGCATCAGACTAAATTGCTCCTTACCTTCGTCGATACATTGTATCAACTCATTCCAGAAATTTTCAACCATCAAAAGTCCGGACACTAAACCGGACACAAGAAAGGTAATACTTGCCTCCTATCAGAACAGTGTGTATACTTACTTATAATAATACACATCAGGGGAGAAACCAGCATGCGAACGAATATAGTTATTGATGACAAGTTGATGGACGAAGCTCTCAAGGTATCGGGCTATAAGACAAAAAAGGAGACGGTCGAAGAAGGACTCAGACTGCTTATTGCTCAAAGAAATCAGGCAAGAATTCGGAAGTACCGGGGGAAACTCAATTGGGAAGGCAATCTCGAGGAAATGAGAACTGACAAATGATTGTCGCGGATACCTCTGTTTGGATTGACTATGTTGGTGGTATTGATGCCCCCCACACAAACCTACTTGACTACGAGCTAGACCATAGCCGCATTGTCACCGGAGATCTCATCATTGCAGAATTCCTGCAAGGCTTTCGTAGCGAAGAAGACTATCAGAAAGCAAAGCAAATCATGGAAAGTCTGGAATACCACGACTTAGTGGGAAAAGAGATTGCATTGCAAGCCGCTCAGAATTTTAGGAAACTGCGAAAAAATGGAATAACAATACGCAAAACAATTGACGTGATCATTGCGACATTCTGCATCTCGAACGGCTTTGAACTGCTCCATAATGACCGTGATTTTGACCCCATGGAAGATCTACTGGGGCTTCGAGTGAGGAAATGAAGAGATCGCCCAACGGACGGCTTCCGCCACGGAATCTTCTTTGAGTCCTAATTTCTTCATTTTCCCTCGGTGGAAAGAAATTTCCAATTGCGGATTTCGGATTGTGGAAACATGCCATTGAGGCTCAAAGCTCACGGCTGAAAGAAGTAAGGATTAAGGATTAGGTGGAATGAAGGGGCGTAGGGCTGGATTCCCGCTAGAAGCATGCGGGAATGACGGGAAAGCAGTTGTCGGGGTGATCCAAATTGCAGCTTTTCAACCCTACTGAGTATAGTTTCATTTTCGTTCAAACCCTGTCCAAAGATGGGGCGGCTCCGCTGGATAGTTTCATAGATTGCCTCCCTTTCTTGATCATTTCTGCTGCTAAATAAGGCTTAGGTCTTTTAAAAGACTGAGGCATTCCACTATGAACTGTTCCGTTTCGGGTACCTTTTCACAGGGTATATGAGACAGTGGGTCTTCGGGGGGGATGCTCGTGTGCCATTCCGCCTTCACTGTCGAAGCCGTAGATCCTGTTAACTCCCAAGATTAGAGCCAGATTGAGTTTGTTCTTTTTCGAGTTTCGATAAACCTGAATGAAGGTTGTAGGAAGAATCTCTACGCGTGCAATGAGCGTAACATCAGTGGTATCTATGCTTATGACATCAAGCCCATACTTTTCGGCCGAAGCAAGAATTTGTTCGACGAAACCTGTCATACCTGCTGGAGATCTTTAAGTTTCTGTTGCGCGTATCTTATTCCTTCAAGGGCATGCTCCCATTCCATCGAGTCGGATTCAACCTGCCAGGAAAAGCCCCTCTCCTTGACGATATTGCGGGATTCAAAATCTTTGAAGGTCATCCCATACTTCTTCTTCATCGATTCATCCAGCAGCTTGTAGCGAATAATGCGCCGTCGATATTCATTTAATAAAGCATCTTTGAGCTCACCAATCGGTACACTCTTCATTATTTTATCGGTTTCTGCTTTCTGTTCGACCGTCATTTTTTCTCTCCTTGAGCATTCAAGATCAACCCAAATATATCTGCTATAAACAATGACGTAAACAGATAATCTAGTGGTAACAATCAACGCAAGGAAAGGGGTCAGCCCTTGACATGGGACATTTTGTCTAAGGTTAGACTCGGAGCTCGGACGGGGTCCGACCAAATCAAGATATCGATTGGCTTATGGAATGCGTGCCACGGCTTAAACAAAGATGCGGCGGGGTTCCATTTCGACGTTGAAGTTCGGATCGTTAAGTCGCTGGGCGATCAGCAAAGCCAGATCGCGGCCGGATACGATTCGTGCCGCTTTCCACGCATCACGCGTTCCCGAAGCTTTGCAGAGGCGTCTCGGGAAAGGGTGTTGCCGCCAGCATTGGAAAATGCAGCCATGTCTGAAACCTCGATTTGGGTGGAGAGTTACTCTAGCAAGGGCACGCTCAGTTTAACGGGCAAATTGCTGGACGACAATTTGCATTTCAAGATTGCCAACAGGTCACCCTATTAGTCAACCGAGTTGACATTTTTGCGGGCTGTGGTGCTGAGTAAAACATCCAAATTCCTATCAGGATTCAAAACTGATCCCAGTTAGTCACTCAATATATCACATTGCTGGGGCTCTCAACTTGTGACGAGCATCCATTCGTGAATCGGGCATCATCTTTGCTAATCAAAAAGTAAAAGCTGCTTGTCCTTGACATGCCCTTCATGAAGTACCTTTACGGTGTCATGCCACACAAGGAGACATAAAATGAGCACTTTGACCAGCAAATTTAGATATCTTTTGGACGTGTATAGTGACAGAAGTGAGGATAAAGTATGCGCAAAGACAAAATTCAAAGCTGTGTTCATCTCTTATCTTATCCTGATAATCGGATTCAATGCATTGTTCTGTTATCAAGGGAAGATTTGGGCGATCGCCGGTCTCATCATTGGCTCGGTCTATGTTTTGATCACGATGTATTATTGCTACGAAAACATACTGACACCTTACCTCAAAGAGGTGGACGTAAGGCACAGAGTGCCGGAGTCCTCATGGTTCTCTCAGAAGCCCGACATTCGTGCCTGGATGGTTGAATGGGTTTTGCCTACTTTGATGATTCAGCTTTTCATCGTGTTGGGTTTCTGGATCACGTTGAACAACAATCCGTTCCGAAAGTTCATGTACACTCATCCCTACATGTACGGCCTGATGTACAAGAATTGGTTCGATAAAAAGGAAGAAATGTCCGTAAGTGGCTATATCAATGTGAAGAAACTCGAAAGCTACTCGGCTACGCAAAACAATGATAGTGAAGCCAGCGGCGGTGAAGATGAAACTAAAACGCATCCTCAGAGGCTCTTGGAAGAATTAAAAGTAAAAAAAATAGATGCTTCCACTATGATCGATGAATCCGTACACAAGATCCCTTTTCTTATCGCTTTTTCCTTTGGTTTTTTGGGGACCATCATCTACACGCTTAAAGACATCACCTATCGCGCTCACACGACGGACCTGTATCCCAAAACCCTCAATTCATATGCCATACGTTTCATATTCGTGCCCTCGCTATGTATTGTCATTGCCCATTTTCAGGCGAACGACTGGTGGACCAACTTGGCGCCACCCATTTTCTTTCTAATTGGTTTTTTCCCCCAAGCTGCCCTCCAATATATGGAAGAGAAAGCCATGTCTTATTTCAACTTGAAAAAGGATCAGGAGAGAGAGGAACTACCGCTCAATCTGATTCAGGGAATGACAGACTATGTGACCTACCGGTTCAAAGAAATAGGCATTGGAGACGTTCAGAATCTGGCCTATGCGGATTTGTCCTACGTGTGTAAAAACATTGGGTATTGCGAAAGGCTGTTGTGCGACTTTGTTTCATAAGCCTTTTTCATCTTGCATCTCAAAGAAAACACGAAGCGGTTAAGAGCCTATGGAATTCGCGACGTTATCTCTTTCAAATCCCGAATAAACCGTGCAAATTATGAACAAGTTGCCGAAAGAATAAACATTGAATCAGAGATATTGGGCGCCTTCCTGGACCTGATCGAAAGCGATGAAATAAGGGGCCGCGTGCGTAACCTCAAAAACGTGCCCATGAATGCGAGAGGAGAGAGCATGTGGTTGGCGCATCTGGGTAGAAACGTGATCGTTTCAACGGGGGGGACCGCGTTTGAAAGATAAGAGGTTACAAGATATTGTCGAAGTGCATTTCTATCAGGACGTCAAAACAGCCAAATCCAAAGTGCCGCACTTTCAAATCAAAAAAGTGGTGAATAATTCTGCTATCGGTAGATAAGGTTTTCATCCGCGTTTATCTGCGTGAATCCGCGGCTGAGTGAAGAGGCCCGTTGGCCGCAGATGAACCCCGGTGAAATGATGAGATTTCACAGGGCAAGCGCGGATGAACACGGCTGAGGATTTCGGATTGCGGATTGTGGAAAAAGATGGGGATTGAAGGTCAAAAGACTCAGGTGGCTTTCAGGGTAAAATCAACATGAACGGCATCGAACGGGAACTCAATGAGACCATTATCGGTCTTTTCCAGTATGCCGGTATTCAAAAGCGCGTGTACATCGCCATGGATTGCTTTTACGTCCCTTCCCAGCCGACGTGCTGCCTCCCGAATTGACATCGGGCCTGCCCCGGTCATCATCCTGAGCAACTCCCAACGTTTGCCGGCGAGCACTTTGAAAAGAAGTGCAGGAGATTCGAAGCTGATGTAGACGCCTTGCGACTCCCCATCAAATGCCCGGAGGAATCGCCGGTTGGTTTGTTCGCGAGAAGATAATCCCAAAGTAACCGTACGCATTTTATGGCCTCCAATTGTCCACATCGTTCCAGAAATCGTCGAGCAGGGCTTGCGGCGAGGTAAACGTGTACGGTATTTCGATCTTGCCCACATGCTTATGATCGTCTTTGCCTTGCTCGTTGTCGTAGCGCAACACACATTGACCCTTCACTACGAAAGCAAGCCGGTACTTGAATGGGTGTCGGCTGCCTGTAAATGGCGGCCACGATCATCGTTTCGGCCACTTTATGGATATGTGGTCGAAGATTATTTTTGCAACGATTATTTTTGACGGGACAAAAGCGACAAAAGTTGCTAATCAAATGATTAAAAAACCGTCAAAATGGAGGTGTGATGATCTTGGAAAAAACGCTGGCCACGTAAGGAACGAGCGACCAAGACTGATGAATTTAGGAAGCTGGTTGCTGAAGATGACACCGGTCTGAGCTTTCGCCAGATAGCTGAGGCGATAGGCGTAGCAAGGTCGACTCTACATCATTGGCGCAAATGCAAGGGTGCGATAGATGCCGCCCCCGAGGTAGTTGAGTTTTTTGAATCGCCGACCGGTACGGCCTTTTTGCATCGTTTGGTGCTGGCAGCTCATTTCGTGATGACAATGGCGGGGCCTTGCGGCATTCGTTTGGTCTGCCTGTTCCTGAAGTTGACAGGTCTTGATCAGTTTGTGGCCGGCTCCTACGGTTCTCAGCAGAAGGTTTCGGCTGCTATGGAAGAGGCCATTGTGAAGTATGGGGAGGAGGAAAAGGCTCGTTTGGCAGACGGCATGGAGCCTAAGGAGATTACGATATGTGAAGATGAGAACTTTCATCAGGATCCCTGTCTTGTAGGCATAGAGCCCGTCTCAAACTTTATTTTGTTGGAGAAATATAGCGCTGACAGGACGGCTGAACACTGGACGGCCTGTCTGACAGAAGCCACAAAAGGCCTCAAATTGAAGGTGATTCAGTCTACCAGTGATGAAGGCAAGGGCATTGTGCGCCACACCCAAGAACACCTTGGGGCACACCACTCTCCCGATCTTTTCCATGTTCAACATGAACTGGTGAAAGGTACGAGTGTGGCTTTGAAGAACCGCAAGAAACGAGCGCAAAAAGAGGTTGATGAGGCCGCCACGGAACTGAATCGCAAACAAGAGTCAAAGGAGTTTTTCCTGACAAGCAAGCGTGGACGAGGCCGGTCCCCTGACTTTGACAAGCAGATTCAGAGTGCACATGACAAACTGAGCGAGGCCGAGAAGGTCCTTGAAATGGCTCAGCACCACCAGGACGCTGCAAAAGAGGCGATTCGGGGGATTGCCGTGGATTATCACCCCTATGACCTTGAAAGCGGAGAAGAGAAGACCAGCGAGCAGGTAGCCACATTACTCAATAAGCGTTTCTCGGAGATTGAGTGTATTGCGGCGGCGGCAAATCTTCCTGCAAACAGCATCAAAAGGATAGAGAAAGCAAAGCGGGTAATGGGCAGCATGGTGGCAACCATTGCCTTCTTCTACCTCATGGTAAGGGCAAGAGTGGAGGCTCTTGGCTTGACTCCCGTACAGGAAAGAGCCACGTACCATCACCTGATTCCGGGTATCTACCTGAGTTGTGTTTCAAGGAAAAGCAGCAATAGCGAACGGCGCAATGCTCTGCGCCAGCGCTCGGAAAAATTACTCGCCCCCCTTTTGGTCCACAACGGTCCGCTTGGCGATTGCACAAGGGAGCAAAAAGGGTTTATCGAAGACGTTGCCACGGAGTGTGCTCAGCTCTTCCAGCGATCAAGCTCTTGTGTGGAGGGGCGCAATGGTTACCTTTCTTTGCGTCATCATGGATTGCATCGTATCAGTGACAGGAAACTGGCTGCTCTCAATACCGTTCACAACTTCTTCATTCAAGACAGCCAGGAGAGAACACCAGCAGAAAGACTCTTTGGAGCGAAGCCAAAAGACTTGTTCCAGTATCTGTTGGATCGCCTCGACCTGCCCGGGAGACCAGCACAAAAGCGGTCGACAACCAGAGGTAGACAGGGACCGTTTCTGGCCGTGGCTTGAATAATTGGCCGAAACGATGATCATGGCCTAAATGGCGAACGCAGGCGCCATACCACCAGTTCCACGAAAGCATTTTCGGAGACGGCGTGGCGCTCTTTGAGCATCAGTACAGCACTCATGTTGGGGATGATAACAACACCCGTTTCTGTTGTCAAACACTATAACACTTAGCCAAGGGGCAATGAGCCCAATAAAGACCCAAGTTCCCGAATGTGGCCGCATAAATCCTTGGGGAGTGAAGAGCCGAAAAAATTCGAAT
Organism: uncultured delta proteobacterium; assembly: GCA_963781715.1. Classification (GTDB taxonomy): domain Bacteria; phylum Desulfobacterota; class Syntrophobacteria; order Syntrophobacterales; family Syntrophobacteraceae; genus Desulfoferrobacter. The sequence goes on along the minus strand of CAWAGW010000005.1, from coordinate 292,320 downwards.
TGCGGAACAGACTATAGCTGAAAGCTCAAAGGTGAAAGACAAAAGCTGACTGAAATGTGCGGATAAGCCAAAACCGTCAGTTGGAGTGGTTGGCTCCCTCGCGAAGCATTGCCCGGCAATTTTCGAGGTCGTCACCCTCGCTTACCACTTCAGGCCATTCGATGAGCTGGCCCATGTAACCGGAGCTTATTTTAGTGTATTTAGTGGGTAGCGGGACGTCCATGAAATTATGCGTTTCTTCTGCAATGGCAAAAGCGATAAAGAATTTCGGATTTCGGAAAGAAGGTTCAAAGGTTAAGAGTTATTAGCCGCAGATGGACGCAGATGAACGCGGATTGAAGGTCAAAACACATTTGATGAGGATTGAGGATTAAGGAATAAAGGATTAAGGATTAGGCATTATAGAGGGCAGAGGGCAGAGGGCAGTGGAGAGGAGAATTCGGATTGCGGATTTCGGAAAAAGGAGTGATTGAGTCCACATTTTATCATAGGGTATCCAAGGACGCGATGTTTCAGATTGAAAGGAAAGGGGGGCGGGAATATAATTTGCTGGTCCAGTTGCTGGAAAGGTTGAATAAGCCGGCATCAGCGGAGGAATGTGTGCTTCAAATCCATGACCGTCATCCAGGGAAAATCATCCATGAATTTTTCAGAGGTCTTTATCCGGCGACCGGTCATGACCACACTTGTCATGCTGGCCATTCTGTTGTTCGGCATCATGGGATACTTTCTGCTGCCGGTGAACCAACTGCCCAACGTGGACTATCCCACCATCCAGGTGTCGGCCAGCCTGCCGGGGGCCAACCCCGATACAATGGCATCTTCGGTCGCCACCCCGCTAGAAAAGCAATTTTCCACCATAGCGGGCCTCGATTCCATGACCTCGACGAGCGGTCTCGGCATCACGCGGATCACTCTCCAGTTCAACCTGGAGCGCGACCTCGACGGCGCCGCCCTCGATGTGCAGACGGCTATCTCCCGGGCGCAGCGACTCCTTCCGCCCGACATGCCCAGCCCACCCACCAGCAGGAAAGTCAACCCGGCCGATCAGTCCATTTATATTCTTGCCTTGAGCTCCTCCATCCTCCCGCTCTACGCCGTCGATGAATACGCCGAAACCCTCCTGGCCCAGCGCATCTCGATGGTGCAGGGCGTGGCACAGGTACAGGTCTACGGGGCGCAGAAGTATGCGGTGCGGGTGCAGGTCAATCCGAAAGCGCTCTCCATCAGAGGCATTGGCATCGATGAGGTCGAGACGGCCATTGTCCGACGTAATGTCAATCTGCCAACGGGAACACTCTACGGGGAACATCAGGCCCTCACCGTACAGGCCACCGGCCAGCTCACCAACGCCGCCGCCTATCGTCCCCTCATCGTGGCCTACCGCAACGGGTCTCCCGTGCGTCTGCAAGAACTCGGATCGGTGCTGGACAGCGTGGAAAATGACAAGACGGCAAGCTGGTTCAACAACAGACGCTCCATCATTCTGGCCATTCAGCGTCAGCCGGGAACCAATACCGTCGAAGTGGTAAACTCCATCAAACAGCTCCTGCCTTCGTTCCGCGAGCAGCTGCCCGCGTCCGTCGCTCTCGATACTCTGATCGATCGTTCAGAGTCCATCCGGGACTCCATCAACGACGTGAAATTTACCCTCTACCTCAGCATCTGCCTGGTGGTGCTGGTGATTTTTCTCTTTCTGCGCAGCCTCTCGGCCACCATTATCCCGGCCCTGGCGGTGCCCTTGTCCATCATTGCCACTTTCGCGGTCATGTATCTCCTGGATTACAGCCTGGACAACCTCTCCCTCATGGCGCTGACACTCTCCGTCGGCTTCGTGGTAGATGACGCCATCGTGATGCTGGAAAACATCGTGCGCCACATGGAAATGGGGAAGGGAAGGATCGAGGCGGCACTCGCTGGATCGAAAGAAATCGGTTTCACCATCCTCTCCATGACCCTTTCGCTGACGGCGGTTTTCATCCCGCTGCTTTTTATGGGCGGCATCATGGGCCGGCTGCTACACGAGTTTGCGGTCACCATCGGGGTGGCGATTCTGGTTTCGGGCTTCGTTTCACTGTCCCTCTCCCCCATGCTCTGCAGCCGCTTTCTGACAAGCCCCGGAGAGGCGCGGCACGGACGTCTGTTCGCCCTCTCAGAGCGATTTTTCGATGGCATGCTGCGGGCTTATGACCGGAGCCTCAAGTTGGCGCTGCGCCACCGGCCGGCGGTAATCATCGTTTCCTTCGGTCTGCTCGCGGCCACGGTCTACCTGTTTGTCATCATCCCCAAGGATTTTATCCCCAGCGAGGACACTGGCCAGATTTCGGGCTTCACCGAAGCGGCCCAGGGTATCTCCTTCAAATCCATGGTGGAGCACCAACAGGCTTTGGCTCAAATCATCAGCGAGGAGCCCGACATCGAGGGCTTCATGTCATCTGCCGGTGCGGGCGGGCCGATCCTTACGGGCAACGGCGGACGCTTCATTATCCATCTCAAACCACGCTCCGAACGCAAAGCGAGCGCCGATCAAATCATTCAGAAGCTACGTCCCAAACTCGCTGCCATCCCGGGAATCAAAGCCTACCTGCAAAATCCCCCGGTGATTCGGATCGGCGGCCTCATGACCAAGAGTCTCTACCAGTATACTCTCCAGGGGCCGGATACGACCGACCTCTACCAGCGCGCCGCGGAAGTGGAGGCCAGGCTCCTCGATCTGCCGGTGCTGCAGGATGTGAACAGTGATTTGCAGGTCATGAACCCCCAGGTGGTGGTCGATATCGATCGCGACAAGGCTGACAGCTACGGCATTACGCCCGAACAGATAGAGAACTCACTCTACAATGCCTACGGTTCCCGGGAGGTCTCGACCATTTACACCCCGACCAACGAATATCAGGTCATTTTGGAAGTGCAGCCCCAATATCAGATCGGTTCAGCCCTGCTTTCCCTGCTTTACCTGCGTTCGCCCAACGGCACGATGGTTCCCTTGGACAGTGTGGCGAAGCTGATTCACGGTACCGGCCCGATGACGGTGAACCACACGGGCCAACTGCCGTCGGTGACCATTTCCTTCAACCTCAAGCCGGGAGTCGCGCTGGGTGAGGCGGTGAATCAGATCGAGCAAGCGGTCCGCGGCCTCAGGCTGCCGGCTACCATCAGCACCAGTTTTCAGGGAGCCGCGCAACAGTTTCAAGCCTCCCTGCGAGGCTTATGGCTGTTGCTTATCCTTGCCATTCTAGTGATCTACATCGTGTTGGGCATCCTGTACGAAAGCTTCATCCATCCGCTCACCATCCTCTCGGGACTTCCATCCGCCGGGGTCGGCGCCCTTTTGACCCTGCTCATCTTTCGTACGGACCTGAGCATCTACGCCTTCGTGGGCATTATCATGCTGATTGGTATCGTCAAGAAAAACGCCATCATGATGATCGATTTCGCCCTGAGCGCCCAGCGCGATGAGGGCAAGGGCGCGGTGCAAGCCATCTACGAAGGGTGTATCCTCCGCTTTCGTCCCATCATGATGACAACCATGGCTGCTCTGATGGGCACTCTGCCCATTGCGTTGGGAATCGGAGCCGGTGCCGAGGCAAGGCAACCGCTAGGGCTGGCGGTGGTGGGAGGCCTCATATTTTCGCAGCTGCTCACGCTTTACATAACCCCGGTTGTTTATATCTACATGGAGAAATTCCAGGAAAAAATGAAGGGATTGACCAGCAGAAAATCCCGTAGGTTCGTCCGGGTAAGGGGAATTCCTGAGGGACGCCCATAAAATTATGCGTTTCTTCCACGACAGCGGAAGTACCTGGTTTCTATTTGATCGCGATCATCCGACACATGACAGGAATCTTTTTAGCTCCCAATGCGTTTGTAAACAGCAGCGGTCATATTGATTATTCACTTTCATGAGCGTATCTTGAAAACTGAAGACTTTGTCGCCAGCTGCTATCACAATCGCGGTCACACACTAATCCATCCTGATCACTTCAATTTTTTATCATAGGAGGCGAATATCATGAGTAAACGAAAGATAATTTTGACTTTCCTATTCGTATCGTTTGCGGCTTTAGTTTGGAGCGATTTTACATCAGCTTGGAGCAATTTTACACCAGTCAAGACACCCGCAGCGTGCGTGGAAAAGGATTCTTTTCTGGTCTTGGAAAACCAGCGTTATGCGCTCTGTGCCACAGCCAGTTGCTTCACGTATAATCAAGTGCTTTACTGCGGTTGTGATGTTTTGATTGGAGATAGCATCAGCCTCCCATTAGAATTCGACAATCAAAATATCTGTGATGTGAACGAACAGGGTAAGGGCCATGGCTTCATGGTCAGTACTTTTAGCGTTCCGGAAGATACAGTGTATCCAGGTGGGAAAAAGGCTCTTTACACCTGCCCTGGAGCAGCCAACGCCGGCAGTACGGGGTTCGCAGCAATTGGTTCCTACGGACAATGTGACGGCGGTATTTGTTTTACCAGTGCCTCGAGCACAACTTTCCCCGGTCTTGATCAATTGGATAGCGGGCGCAAAGATCACCACTGGTATTGGGGTGCCAAGAGCATACCTTTCCCCTATTTTGATGATCTGCTCTCAAGAGAGATCATTTGTGCCTGTCCAATCTCAACCAGTTGTGACGGTCAATCAAGCAGAGGAAATGAGGGATATCAAATTTCCGGCAGATATAACCCGAAGGCTAGTGGGAATAAAGAGGTAGGCGGCTGTCGCCCCGAGGATTGTGAAATGTGTAGTGCTGGTGAGATAAAAACGGATCAATGTGTCGACAACCCTTTAGCCTTGATAAATCAAGGAACCATTATACCCGTGGGGGCCCTGTCCGGAACCCCTATAGCGTTGGGATGCATACTGCTGGACGGAAATGTTCCAGATGTTAATTCGTGTCTCTGTCAGTGTCTCAAAGTCGAAAACGGAAGTTGCCGCGAATGGACGGCAATTGACCAATCGCCATTAGGAGGTTGCCCCTAAATCTGTTGCGAAAAACCTGACTTCCACAAGTAGTTGATGTAACAGATTTCTCACTCCTCTACGCTTCGTTTGAAATGGCAGAAGAGGTACTCTGGTCTAACCGCCTAGTGCCGCTGGGCGGAAGTAACTACCCGGTTCGAGAAGATACCGGATGCTGGATGCCAGATGCCTGATAAAGAATAGGTTGCTCTGCACTGCAGCGACACTGTCGTTATCCGGAATCTGATATCCGGGATCGATGACAAGCCGGCAGGATTCCCGGTCGCCTGCAGGCTCTTCGGAATGGCAGCGTGAGCGGTAATCGTTGAATTTAGGTCAAAGAGAATGCCAGATGTCGTATTGGGACGATGAAGTTTGAAGATTACAAGAGTCTGATCTTAGAGCTTCCCTTTGGGAAGAAGCTCAGGAATGCTCGCTACATCCATCTGGAGTTTTTGTCGGACTGCTCTCCCCAGCTTCGGGAACTGATTGAAACAATTAAAGAGCGGGTGGATGCAGATCATGCCTGCAATGTCATAAAATTTTATTTGTTGGAACCGAGAATATCCTTGCTCAGTTACCCGGAATTCTTCGAGAAACCCCATCCTGAACTGCGCTCTTCATATACGGTCGATCTTGCTTCGGGAAAGGTAAGAAAGCACGACTACCGAGATTCCGCTAATCCGCCCGTACTTCACCGCAAAGAAGCCTTGCTGCCGCCGGATCATCCTCTGGTAGAAGAATTCCAAGAGCTCACAAAAGCCGAAGAGGCCGAGGGGCTATACTCTAATCCAAAGACTATCGGATTCAAACTGAACTGGGAATCTCTTCTGGCGGCAAAGAACCTCGGCTACTCGGGGCACCAGTTGATCAGGATCAAAGCAGCAGACACACCGGGAGAAGAGTTATCCATAGAGGTCCAAAGGCATAAGACGGCTATCACCCGCTACAAGTTCTCCAAGCCTATACAGACCATTATTGAATATGGTCTGCTTGATCAAGACAAAAGTCTTCTGGATTATGGCTGCGGGCGAGGAGACGACGTCAATGGGCTCAGGGAGATGGGATTTTCGGTTTCAGCATGGGACCCCGTGTTCCACCCAGACAGTCCCAAAAAGCCGGCAGATATTGTTAATCTCGGGTTTGTGCTGAATGTCATTGAAGATCCCGTCGAACGTGCGGAAGTTCTGCACGAAGCCTATGAGCTGAGCAAAAAGTTGCTGGTTGTTGCTACTCTCATGGAAAGTACCTCGACACCGATCGTGGGGCGCCCATATAAGGACGGAATCCTGACCAGCCGCAATACTTTTCAGAAATACTTTCAGCAGAATGAATTGCAGCAGTACATCGAGGATGTGCTCAACACATCTGCAGTTGCCGTTGGACCGGGCATCTTTTATGTTTTTCGCTCTCCCAACGACCAGCAGCAGTTCCTCTCCAATCGAAGCAAAAGGGCCATCAACTGGGAGGAAATCAGCCGCAGACTTTATCCCGCAAGAGAAAGACCGAAGAGACCGCCGAAAGAAGATGCCTACCGGAAACACAAAGAGCTGCTGGACGCCTTCTGGGCGAAAATGCTCGATCTCGGACGGGTGCCGAGAAAAGGGGAGTTTGACCGCTACGATGCTCTCTGCAACGCTTTGGGCTCCGCCAACAAAGCCAGACGATTATTTGTTTGCAAATTCGGCGAAGAAACCCTGACCAAAGCATTCGATCAAAGGAGAAACGATCTGCTGGTTTATCTGGCGCTGTCGAATTTTAAGAAAAAGGTTCCCTTCAAGCATCTGCCGGACGATCTTAGGACCGACATCAGGACGTTTTTGGGCAGCTACAAGCAGGGGCTCGCCGAAAGTGAGTCGATGCTTTTTGCCATCGGAAATCCGCAGGAGATCACACGATTATGCGACGAAACGGGTTTCGGCTACCTCGATCGGCAGGCACTGTATCTCCACCAAAGTCTCATCCAGGAACTGCATCCCATTCTGCGCATCTATGTCGGTTGTGCCGAGGCCTTGTATGGTGATATGCGCAATGCGGACATCCTCAAAATTCACAAGCGATCCGGAAAAGTCACACTGCTCAAATACGATGATTTTTTAAACAATCCGCTTCCGGAACTCATCGAGCGGATAAAAATCGATCTAAGAAACCAATCTATCGATATCTTTGACCATCAAAACAGCGAGAAACAACAACTCCTTTATTTCAAGGAAAGATATGCGGCCTCCGACCACCCGCAGCGCCCCGAGTGGGAAAAGTTCAGCGAGAAGCTGCGAGATCTCGGACTCAGCGAAGATATGGGTTTCGGGCCGTGGAAGCATGAGTTCTATGCGATGGTGGAAGGAGGTTAACGGTTGATGCCGGATGCAGTGATTACTCAGTAGCTCTTGTTCCAGGCGACTCAGCGTCATGTGCCTACCGTTATTGAGAAGTTACCTCTAGTTAATAGGGCAGGTTGAAAGGCTATGGAGGATTGGGACCTTATAGGGAATTGAAAGCGAGGGAGTGGGATCGATTTTCTGTTGCCATTTATCTCCGGATTGGTCACTTTTGGAGCAGCTAGGCCTTTACCTTTACTATGAAGCTGGAAACAGAAGCAGAAACGTAAAATTCTGAGAACCCTCCATACAGGAGATGAACGATGGGGAAAAAAGTGAGCCGTATTACAGCGGATCGAAATGAAGCCGCGCTTCAGCAAAACCTTCGCAGGTATTGCGAAAAGGTGCTGGATCTCGGAGCAACCAAGGCCGCGATCGTTCCGGTGGAGGACATCCCGGTGGACGAGCGGATTACTCTAAAGTGCCAGATCCCCAGATGTTTTGGCTATGGAGCCGGAGCTCAGTGTCCGCCCAACACCCTGAAGCCGACCGAATTGCGTGAGATTCTCAAGGGCTTTCGTTGGAGCGTCTTTTTTATTAAGGACGTGCCCCCTGAAGTGATCGTGCGAGACAAAGCTACCATCAAGGAGCGGGTTGCCGCTTATCAGCATGTCTATAAGATGGTCAGTGAAATCGAATCCATGGCCTTCTATGACGGTCATTACCTAGCATTCGGGTTTGCGGCGGGGTCCTGCCGCCATACTTTCTGCGGGCAGCAGGAAACCTGCCAGGCCATGGAGGGCAAGAAATGTCGCTTCTCGCTCCTTTCCAGGCCGTCAATGGAAGCAGTGGGGATTGATGTCTATCACATGGTTGCCAAGGCAGGCTGGGACATTTTTCCGATCGGCAGCGGAGCCAAACCTGAGGACATGCCCAAGGGAACTCTGGCAGGCATTGTGGTTGTTCAGTAGAATAGAACCGGCCGCTGAAATAGGCGATTATGGGCGGACGGTGCGAACAGCGTTTGGCAGTGAAGCATCAAGACAGGTCACGCTAATCCGCTATCGGGCAGTATTCAGTGGGTGAATCGAATTTCCTGGATTCCCGCTTCCCGCCCAACGCAGATGCGGAGCAGACCAAAATGAGAATTGCTGTTTGTTATTGACTGAGCTTGCTCGTGTATGGTTTCATGAGTATCACTAAGGGCTTAATTTTATTGGGGGAGATGATATGAATTCAAGTACTCTGAAAATCCCGGTGCGGGCCTCCAAGGGAGTTGTGGACGTCCTTGGGGGTGCCTTCGAATCAAGTCCACAAAACACTTAAAGATCGCCATTAATCTTTGTCGAAGTTCATTTCCAGCCCACCATTTATTGACTTGCTCAGTTCAAGATTTGTGACAATTTAGACGAAGGAAAGTCATTTTCTGCCGACAATTCGCATCAATGGCGAATTATAAGATGCTGACATTAGACTCCATTTACGAATCAATAGGAGGGAAATATGAAAAAGTATATTCGTTCAATGATTTTGATTTTCGGCCTTGCAATTGCGATCGTGAGCTTTGCAGCCGTGACTCCTTCCAATGCCTGGCAGGATGTGGTGATTCCATACGGCTACGTTGGCGATGGCTGGGATTCGGTGATTATCATAAGCAACATATCAACGAAGGCGATCAATCCGTATATTGTAGTGAGAAATTTAGATGAAGGTATAGCATGTGTCCCGCTGGCTGAGTTGAGCCCAGGCGAGATTTATGTAAATACGTTTGGGGCTATTAGTGGCTGGTGTCCAGGGGGGACACCGCCGATCCCGGGCATTTTTCAAGTTTATATAGGTACCCTTGACTTGGGCAACGAGGATCGACCTTTTGGTGTTTCTATCGCCATCAATAACGCCTCCTTTGGCGGTTTCGGATTTCAGCAGTATAAATCCGAGGCGGGCTCTGAGCCGACGGTTTTTTTTGCCTGCACATGCGAAGCCCCCACGTAGGATTCAAGCAGGGCATGAACCGTACCTATGTTCCCATGCAAGGGGATGACATGATACGCATTTAAAAGTTGTCAGAAGATTTGAAAGTCTCCCTTGTTGACGATAATGTGAAGCCGCGCAATAACAACTATTCAATATAGCCGCTCTTGCTGACGTCACCCCGGCGAAATGACGCCTTAGCGTCATTTCGCCGGGGTCCGAAAGTATCCGTCCCGATTCCGGTATCTGCTCCGGAGCCAATCCGGGTTTGCGGCCAGAACACATCACCCCCCTCAGCCGTTAACTTATTGCCGTCCCGAAACCTTGCAGCGCAAAGGTTCACCCTGCGCTACGCGGGAAAGCAACTTTCCGGATGCGAACCATCTTAGATACTGTCTGAAAATTTCTCTCTTCTCATCTTGATTCAAGCTCTTGCCTGTTAGGAGATCCTTCAAATGAGTCACTCTTCGCCCACAAGGGGCTAGGCTACCACAATCTGCGGGTGTGGCGTCCGCAGGTTTGTTCCTGCCCGGCAGGAACGCTGCAGTTGGATCCAACATGAGCCAATACCGTGTTCGCAGGCTTGCAGCAACTGAGTTGCTGGAAAGCCAAGCGGATTCAAGTCGGTGAACCAACTTGAGGGAGGTAAGCAAAGGACCATGTGCTGATAATCTGCGAAAAGCATGTAGTATTAAATTCTTTGCGGTTGTTGCTGCAATAGTTGTTGGCGAGACTATTCGTGTGTCAACGCTTGTGTTTTAATATTGCTTGCCTGTAAAAATTATCGCAACGGGGCGAGGTGTAAGAACCGGGTGGTTATAGAATTTGGGAGAGTGGATTCGAAATGGCTTTGGTAAGCATGCAGGACGTGAGCGTAAGCTTTGGGGGGCCTCTCTTGCTCGATCGCGTGAATCTGCAGATCGAAAGCGGTGAACGAATTGGCCTTGTCGGCAGAAACGGGGTCGGCAAATCTACCTTGATGCGCTTGATAGATGGTGATGTTCTTCCCGACGAAGGGACGATTATACGCCGGCAAGGTGCGAGAATAGCGCTGCTCCCTCAGGAAGTGCCGCAGGAACTCCAAGGCACGACCTCGGAAGTTGTTGCGAGCGGGCTGGAAAATGGCGATGGTGGATTGGACCCTTCCTATGACGGGACCGAATGGCGCGAGCAATTGCAGGTCGAAAAGATCATGTCGCTCATGAATTTAGATCCTCAAGCTTTGTTCGAAACTCTTTCAGCCGGGCTCAAGCGCCGAGTTTTGCTTGCCAGGGGTCTGGTGAAAGATCCCGATGTCCTGCTTTTGGATGAACCCACCAACCACCTCGACATCGAGGCCATAGGCTGGATGGAAGAATTCCTGCTGCGCTTCAGCGGCACACTGGTGTTCGTTACTCATGACCGGATGTTTCTGCGAAGGCTTGCTACCCGGATCGTTGAATTGGACAGAGGAAACTTGTTCGACTGGTCGTGCGACTACGAAACTTTCCGAAAACGCAAGCATGCCGCCCTTGAGGCTGAGGAAGAACAGTGGATTCAGTTCGACAAGAAGTTGGCCAGGGAAGAGGTATGGATTCGCCAGGGGATTAAGGCCCGGCGTACACGCAACGAAGGCAGGGTGCGGGAACTGATAAAAATGCGTGAGGTTAGACGCAGCCGGCGGGAACGTATGGGGTCTGTGCGTATGCGCGCGCAGGAAGCAGTTCGCACGGGAAAACTGGTTATTGAGGCGGACAGCATCAGTTGCGGTTACGGTAATGACGCTCCGGTGATTCGAGATTTTTCCACTTTGATTATGCGTGGTGACAAGGTTGGAATCATTGGTCCCAACGGATCAGGTAAGACCACGCTGCTGCGGCTTCTACTAGGGGACCTGCAGCCGCAAACTGGAACTGTTCGGCACGGATCTCACCTGGAGGTCTCTTATTTCGACCAGCTTCGAGCGCAGTTGGATGAGGATAAATCGGTGGTTGAAAATGTCGCTGAAGGGAACGACACTATCCTATTCAGCGGTAGACCTCGGCACATCATCGGTTATCTGCAGGATTTTCTCTTTTCGCCCGAACGCGCCCGTTCCCCTGCCCGTATCCTTTCAGGTGGGGAGCGTAACCGGCTGCTGCTGGCAAGACTTTTCACCAGACCTTCCAACGTGCTTGTCATGGACGAGCCGACCAACGACCTGGATACCGAGACTCTGGAACTGCTGGAAGAACTGCTCCTTGACTATATGGGTACTTTGCTGCTGGTCAGCCATGACCGTGTTTTTCTCAACAATGTGGTGACCAGTACTCTGGTTCTCGAAGGGGCGGGCCGGGTTGGCGAGTATGTGGGTGGCTACGATGACTGGTTGCTTCAGCGAAAAATCGAACCTCGAATCAAAGAGGAGAAAGCCTCCGCCGGCAAAGGAAAGCCAAAGCCTCGGAAGGAACAAAATCAAAAGCTGAGCTACAAGGATCAACGCGAGCTGGAGGGCTTGCCGCAGCAAATTGAAATGCTCGAAACCGAGCAGGAAATGTTGTACCAAACTCTTTCCGATCCATCATTCTACCGAGAAAACGGCAGTGAGATTGCCTCCGCCAGAACCAGACTTGAACTGATCGAGCATAAATTGGACGAGGCCTACGCGCGTTGGGAAGTTCTGGAGGCGAAGAGTGAGCAGTGAAGAGTGAACAGTGAAGAGATTTTGTAGGTTGGGTTGAGTGGAACGAAACCCAACGGGATCTGCCGCACATGCAACCGATGTTGGGTTTCGCTTCGCTCAACCCAACCTACGGATTTGTTGTTGGACCATTGCATCATACGTCACAGAATTTATGAATCAGAGTACTAAGCGTGCTTCAAGTACTCCCGAATCATTAAAGCAGCGCTGCTTCCTTCACCGGCGGCGCTGACCACCTGCTTGGTGCTCGTATCGCGCACCTCGCCGGCGGCAAAAATGCCCGGCACACTTGTTTCCAGCAGGAAAGGATCGCGATCTTTAAACTCGGGAGGCCGGATTCCGCGGTTCAAGAGCTCGCGGCCGGTGATGATGAAACCCCACTGGTCTAGCAGAATTCCACTGTTCTTGAGAAATTTTGTGTTGGGTTCCAGCCCGATGAAGATAAACACTCCGTTCACCGGGAATTCATCCTCCTTGCCGTTCTGGTTATTCATGATTCGAAGCTTTGTCAGCTTTGAATTTTCGCCGATGAATTCTTTTACCTCGGTGTGCCAGAGCACATCAATTTTGGGATTGCCGAACACGTTGTCCTGTATGATCTGTGTAGCCTTGAAGCGGCCGCCGCGAACGAGAATGGTTACTGAGTCGGCAAACTTTGTTAACAGAAGGCTCTCCTGGGCGGCACTGTTTCCGCCGCCTATCACCGCCACTCGCTTGCCTTTATAAAATGGCCCGTCGCAGGTGGCGCAAAAGTGCACACCGGCTCCCAGGTATTCGTTCTCACCGGGAACATTCAGTCGCTTATAGTGACTTCCGGTCGCAATAAGCAGGGCTTGAGCACTGTAAAGACTGCCGTCTGCGGTCTTCACACAGCGGTAATTATGCTGGCTGTAGACTTCAGTGACTTCCTGAGCGTGCAGCAGTTCGACGCCAAATCGCTCGGCCTGGCGCCGGAGCCGCTGAGAGAATTCAATTCCGGAAACACCCTCGGGAAATCCCGGCATGTTATCCAATTTAGCCGTTACTGCTGCCTGTCCTCCAAAGGCGGCACGTTCGATCACCAGAGTGTCGATGGCTTCCCGGCCGGTGTAAAGGGCGGCTGTCAAGCCGGCCGGACCGCCTCCAAGGACTATCAATTCATAATGATGTCTGCTTGCTTCAGTTTTTAACCCAAGCTTTGCTGCAAGTTCGGCATTGCTTGGTTCGACCAGAAATGATCCGTCGGAAAAAGTGATCGTCGGGATGATGCGTTTGCCGTTGTTCTTTTGGAGTACAAACTGTTCGGCTTCCTTGTCCTCCTCAATATCCACCCACTGATACGGGATTTGGTGTTCACCCAAGAATTGTTTGCTATTCCGGCAGTCCGGGCACCAATGGGCCCCGTATACGGTTATTTCCATTTCTTCCATGCATCTTCCGCCTTTTTAAACGGTAATCAATGAGGGACAAAGAAAGATTACTTTCTCTGTAACCTGAACCCGCCCCAGTTTTGAGTCGTCGGCATCACCTCAACGTTGGCGACGTTGACATGCTGAGGCATGTTTGCGACCCAGTAAATGGTTTCGGCGATATCCTCGGGTGCTAGAGTTTCCAGTATGCCGTCATAGAATTCGGCAGCCTTTTCCTCATCGCCTTTATACCGCACTTTGGCAAATTCTGTCTCTGCCAGTCCCGGTTCGATGTTTGTTACTCGTAATTTTGTGCCGTACAGGTCCGCCTTCAGCAAACGAGAAAAGTGATTCACGAAGGCTTTGGTTGCCGCATAAATGTTGCCTTCCGGGTAAGGCCAGCTTCCGGCGATAGAACCGACGTTGATGATGTGCCCTCTATCGCGCGAAATCATACCCGGAAGGATCGCACGTGTGCAATAAAGAAGGCCTTTCACGTTGGTGTCGATCATTACGTCCCAATCATCGAGGTTTCCCTCTTGCACTTTACCGACTCCAAGGCCGACCCCGGCATTGTTGAGCAGGATTTCTATGTCGGCGAACGATTCAGGCAAGTTGGCGACGGCATTCTGCACCGCGTTGCGGTCGCGAATGTCCAAAGAGAGAATGTATGCAGCGGTTTGACCGTCCAGCTCCTTCTTCAGTTGCTCCAACTTTTCGACGCGGCGAGCGACAAGGATGAGAGGCCAGCCTTCTTTGCCGAAACGCCGCGCACAGCTTGCACCGAAACCTGACGATGCGCCGGTAATGAATATAGATCCATGCATGTAATCTCCTTTCTAATTATGACTCACCTAATCTTAGCGATCTGGTTTTTGTGATGTCCGGCTCTTCAGTCCTGGTCTCCGCCTAATCCCGCTTGTATTTGTGCGGCACCGCGGGACAAGCTCCGCCGGCACTAGAAGGGGCCAACGATGGAATCGCTAAAATTAGAAATGGGTCAATTGCTGCAGATACGGCTGAACTCATTGATTTTATTTAAGAATCCTTTGGTGCAGGCGCAAAGATCTCCTGGAAGAAAACCTTCATATATTCCCAGGAACGCAGGTCAGCTTCTTTGTTGTAGCCAACCACCTGCATACCCGCTTTGTCTGCGTCCGGATTGGTAAAACCGTGCTTGGCGCCGCCGAAGATAATCATCTGCCAATCAATACCGGAATTTTCCATATCGCCAATGTATTTCATCATGGCTTCCTGCGCTACGAGGGGATCTGCTGCACCATGCAGGATGAGGACCTTTGCTTTTACCGGAATGGCCGGTTGCGCGGGCGGCGGGATCAGAGAGCCGTGAAAGCTCACTACACCTTTGATTTCGGCACCGCTATATGCAAGCATCTGGACGGTGGAGCCGCCAAAACAGTATCCGATCGCTGCGACTCGACTGCGGTCTACTGCCGGATTGTCCTGTAAAACCTTGAGTCCGGCTTGAGCGCGCTGCTGCCATATCTCCATATTGTTGTACAGTTGCTGTGCCCACTCCTTCGCTTGTTCAGGATGCTTTGTGACTTTTCCTTTGCCGTACATGTCCAGAGCGAAAGCCGCATAGCCCAACCTGGCGATCTGCTTCGCTCGTTCTCGAACATAATCGTTTAATCCCCACCATTCGTGGACCAGCAGCACACCCGGCTTTTCCCCTTTTATAGAGTCGTCATAGGCGAGGAAGCCTTCCAGCGGGACATCTCCGTGCTTATAGGCAATCTTTTCCGTAAAAATTTCTGAATATGCGGTTGGTGTTAATGCCATAAATGTCAACAGGGTCATTGCCAGACGTTTCATAATAGCCTCCGTAAATTCTGCTTTTCTCTCAGCAAGTCGATTTTCCATTTTCCTGTGTCTAAACTTAAATTCAACTTTGTGCTTAACAAGCCCTTTTTGCATAAATTCATTCGTCCTGCCTGGAAGTTGGATAGAGCAGGGAAAGTTGCAGGGTTTGTGGCGTTGACTGACCGGACTTCAGTCAAGTGTATGTCCGTGCCGGCTGTTAATGCTGCGCTAAGCTTGCCTGACGTGCTAAAATTGAACAGAAGGAGCAAACTAATGAGAGTGCTTTTGATATCTGCCAACACTGAACAGATTAATATGCCTGTTCTGCCGATGGGGCTTGCGTGCCTGGCGGAAGCGACTAAACGTGCAGGACATGAAGTAGAACTGCTGAATTTAATGGCGGCTCAGGGCAGCGGCAGTGCACTAAGAGAAGCCTTGAATCGATTCTCTCCTGAGCTCATCGGAATCTCCGTGAGGAATATAGATGACCAATCGATGACCGAAACCAGGTTTCTGTTGGATTCTGCAAAAGACGTCGTAAACGAATGCAGAAATTTTACCAGCGTACCCATAGTACTGGGCGGGGCAGGTTACAGTATTTTCCCGCGCAGCGTTTTGGCCTACCTCAATGCCGATATGGGGATTCGGGGTGAGGGAGAGTCTTCGTTTGTGGATCTTCTAAAAAGGATTCGAAGCCGCCACGATTTTTCAAAAATTCCCGGGTTGGTTCTTCGTGAAGCTGGAAATTCCGAGAAGATGCAGCCCATTAGAAATCTGGATGCTTATGAGATTCCTCCTCCGCATCTTTTGGGCTGCTCGGGCAACTCTGAAGAGATCTGGGTTCCTTTTCAGACCCGCAGAGGTTGCCCCATGGAGTGTAGTTACTGTTCGACAGCAGCGATTGAAGGCAAAATAATTCGCAAGCGAACCCCGAAGCTAGCAGTCGAATCCATGATTCGCTATGTTGAAGCAGGCTTTGACCGCTTCTTCTTTGTTGACAACACTTTTAATCTCCCCCCTTCTTATGCGAGAGAGCTTTGTGAAGAAATAACAGCTGCAAAATTGAATATATCCTGGCGCGCAATTCTTTATCCTTGGAAGATCAGTGAAAAGCTGATTGAGCTTATGGCAAAGGCCGGTTGTAAAGAGGTGAGCCTTGGCTTTGAAAGCGGTTCCAAAAAGATTTTGCAGGCGATGAACAAAAGGTTCGAGCCAGAGGAAGTTGGGCGTATTTCCGGCTTGCTGAAAAAGTACGGGATTCACAGCATGGGATTTCTGCTTTTGGGGGGACCGGGCGAGACCAAGGAAACCGTTGAGGAAAGTTTTGATTTTGCCGATTCACTGGATTTGGAGTCCTTGAAAGTGACGGTGGGCATCAGAATTTATCCACATACCTTGCTTGCGCGGATAGCAAGGAGCGAAGGGATAATCAGCAGAGAGGACAATCTTCTTTTTCCCCGGTTTTATGTCAACCGGCAAAGAGAAGAATGGATCGGAGAAACCGTGCACAACCGCATGAAAAAACGTCCCCACTGGCATATCTAGTACACCTGGACGAAAACAAGTCCCCCGTTGGAGTTCATCCCTTTCGTAAGGGGAACATCAGTCCCCCTTTCCCAAAAGGGCAATGCTGCTGAATCAGCGGGTCAGTTCCCGCCTTTGCAAAGAGGGACTTTGGGTCGTCTTCTAAAGGGGCTGCGCTGCATGCGAACAGAAATTTTCGGACGGATCCCATTGAATCCCGTCAACTTGAATTGTTGACTTTCCAGTTCATATTTTGTAACAAGGTGCGTGTGCACGGAAAAGTCAAACTCTGTGAAAACTGATAATAGCTCTAAATTTGACCTTTAGCTGTGTGCCACTCCGAGGTTCCAGGGCGCTTCTCTTTCAGGATTGAAGAGGGTTCGAGGATAATTCCCAAACGTAGGAGCAGACACGGATGTTAAAAATTGTCAAATTGACGACGCTTAGCGTACTGGCCCTGTCCATATACAGTCTGCCGACTGTTCACGTTCCAACTCAGTTGGTTGGACTGACCCCGAAATTTCATAAAGTCACCGTGACTGCTTACACGAATGTGTCCAAGTGCGGAAAAGGAAACCCCAATGTTACGGCCTCAGCCGTGCGGATCAAACCGACTCATTACCAAAGGTTGGTTGCATTAAGCAGCGATATTGCAAAGCTTTATGATTTCGGGGACCGGTTTCAACTGTGGATCAATAAAAAATTATACCAGGTCGTTTTCCTGGACGCCATGCCGAAAAAACACCATAAGAAGGTGGATCTTTTGCTTCCCTCCATTCAAGCCTGCCGAAAATTCGGGAAAAAATCAGGGGTGCTGATTCCCCTTAATGAAACGTAATTTTGTTTGTTCATAGCGGATTTGCGGGAAATCTCGGCTCTTCGCGGATTAATGGGGAATGGTCCTCTACGCATCCCTTTCGTTGGTTCAAGTCTCCGACTTGAACCTGCCTGACCTTCCAGCAACTCTGTTGCTAAAAAGCTTGTGAAAACTCCATTTGGCCTTGTTATACGCAACTGTAACAACGGAGTTGTTTTAATGTCAAAATGGTTCAAGACGGAGACTTGAGCCAACCGGAATCCCACTGATTCGCGATGAGGCAATTTTTTTGAGCTCGAGGCGAGCCCCTGCCGGTAAAGACTCGATTGACGAAGCGCAAATTAAACGCGGGATTTGGACCATCCATTTTTTCTTGTTGCGGACAGATGGAAAAGATTGCATGTTTAACAAATAGGAAATGGGGCTGCAACGAGTTTCTCTCATAACAAGGATCAATCATGGGTAGGTCCTTTTCATCTGAAAGTTGGCGCGCAGGGAATGAGTGCTCGAAATACAAGACCTGTAGAGACGAAGATATCCTAAAAGATTTGCAGATACTTATTCGTTCGCGCTACGGACTTATCCATTTGGACACTATAGAAGAAGATCGCGCAGAAAGTCTTCTTAAACACCTCGCCGATTCTCTCAATTTGCCCTTTTATACCTGGACCATAGCACGCGGTTTGCGGCGTGCGGAGACCGGGCAGGTTTGGGACCAGACTGTTGATGCTGAAAAGGCCCTCGATCAGGTCCAGTCAATGGAAGCCTCGGGGATATATCACTTTCAGAGTTTTGGGCTGTTTCTGGAAGAGACGGTTATCAAGGCAAAACTTTCCTACATTGCCCGGTGGTTCAGTAAGGCCAAAGGGGCGGTCATTTTGACAGGTGCAGGTGTCTTAATCCCTGAAACAGCGAGAGCCTATGCAGCGATCGCCAAGCTTCCGCAGCCAACCAAACAGGACTATGCCGGGCTGCTGCACTATATTTATCGCGATCTCAGCAAATGCATGGATGTCAAGCTGCAGATCAGTAAACACGATTTTGCCAGACTCCTGGACGACTTGCGCGGACTTACCCTGCTTGAGGCCGAGAAGGTTCTGACCAAAGCCATCATCGTGGACGGCCAGCCTAATGGCTGATGATATTCGCTACGTCTTATTGGCAAAAAAAGACATCATCGAGCGGGAGGGTCTTCTGGAGTATTTCCCGGTTGAGGAGACCCTGGCTGAAATTGCCGACTTGAACGTGTTGAAGACCTGGCTTGGCAAGCGTAAATGCGTCATTGAAAAACCTGCGCGTGCATCGAGCTACGGCCTGTCCTTTCCGAAAGGAATTTTGCTACTGGGGGTGCCTGGTTCCGGTAAAAGTCTTTGTGCCAGAGCGGTCGCCATGGAATGGAAAATGCCCCTGCTCAAAATGGATCCCTCGAACCTTTACAACAAGTACATTGGAGAAACCGAGAAGAATTTCAAGCGAGCGATGGAGGCTGCCGAAAAGATGTCTCCCGTTGTACTGTGGATTGATGAGGTGGAAAAAATTTTTGCTACCGGCGATCAGGAAGACGGAGGAGTATCCCAGCGAGTATTAGGGATGTTCCTCACATGGATGCAGGACCGAAAAGAGAATGTCTTTGTCGTGGCGACTTCCAACGATGTGATGAAATTGCCTCCGGAGTTTCTGCGGAAAGGTCGCTTCGACGAAATTTTTTTCCTTGATTTGCCGAATCCGGAGGTAAGGGGTGCGATTTTTGAAATTCACCTGAAACGCCGAGGCAGCGATCCAAAAATATTCGATCTGGCTGCTTTGGCAAAAGCCACCGAGGGTTTCAGCGGAGCCGAGATCGAGCAAGCTATTGTTTCAGGACTCTATAGCGCCCTCTCGCAAGAAGTTGTGTTGAGCACTGAGCTGTTGCTCGATGAAGTGAAATACACTCGCCCGCTTTCGGTAACGCGGGCAGAGGATATCCAGCATTTGCGTGAGTGGACCAGGGGGCGGGCCGTTAATGCAGCCGATTGGACATGCTCCCCAGAGTTAAATCAGTTAGCTTAGTCCCCATCCGGAAACCCTGCAGCGCAGGAATTTTGTCCCGCTACAAGCGGGACTGAAATGAGCAGCCCTAAAGGGTTGCGCTACATTAAAAGGGGGATTTTATGAGAAGACTCAGCCCATTAAGAAATCCCCCCCTGACCCCCCCTTTACGAAGGGGGGGAACTGACCCATATGCATCAAGCTAAGGCAGCGGCCCCGGGATTCCCTGTTGCGCTGGTTCCCGCCATCCCACAGCATTTTGGCGATACGGACAACGGGCACAAGGCCCTAGGCTACAAGAAAGCGAAACACTTAGCTTGATGCATATGGGGAACCGACCCCCTAATTCAGCAGCATTGACGAAAGGGGGGAACTCTAACGGGCAACTTATTTTCGCCCAGCTGTACTTAGATCGGCAGACAATAGCCGGCCAAACTATTGCCTCGCTAATCGTCGATGTCCGGAGTGTAAAAAAAATTTCGCTGAAGCAGGAGAAGTGCCTTGAGTAGCAAGAAATGGATAACTAGAAATCCCCAAGGGAGTCATAGAGTTATCGTAACAAAACAACTTCCCGGAGAGCACTGGATAGAAATTCTCAAGGAGGCGGACTGCAGAATAGATATTTGCACGGCAAAGGATCTCCTGACGGTCAATGAGATTAAGTCCGGTATGGGGGATCGTTGCGAAGGAGCCATTGGACAGTTGACTGAAGATTGGGGAGAAGAACTGTTTGCTGCCCTGAAAAAGGCGGGCGGCAAAGTTTACAGCAACTATGCCGTTGGTTTCGATAACGTTGATGTTGCTGCGGCGACTGAACATGGAATACCGGTTGGCAATACACCTGGTGTGTTGACGGAGGCGACTGCAGAGATGGCAGTTGCTCTTACTTTCGCTGCGGCGCGAAGGGTTGTCGAGGCGGACAGGTATGTGCGTCAAGGTCGCTTTCAGGGCTGGCTGCCCGATCTTTTTCTGGGTGAGTTGCTGTGGCGCAAGATTCTGGGAGTGATCGGCCTTGGCCGAATTGGTTCGGCATATGCCAGGATGATGGTAGAAGGGCACAAGATGAATTTGATTTATTACAGCCGCCATCGGAAACGGGCATTTGAGGATACCATCGCATCTTTCGGTGAGTATTTAAGAGCAAAGGGCGAAGAGCCTGTAACATGCAAACGTGCAGACAGTGTCGAAGAAGTCTTGCAAGAGGCCGATGTAATCAGCCTTCACACGGTTTTAAATCCGGATACGCACCACCTCATCAATGCGGAGCGCCTCGCTTTAATGAAGAAACATGCGATTCTTGTCAACACCGGTCGCGGACCCTTGATCGATGAATCGGCTTTGGTAGACCATTGCCGAAACCATCCGGATTTTTCAGCAGTTCTTGATGTATTTGAGAATGAACCGGCGATAGAGCCCGGGCTGAAAGAGCTTAATAATGTGATTGTAGTACCTCATATTGCCTCGGCAACGAGCTGGAGCAGGGAAGGTATGGCGAGTCTTGCGGCCGCAAACGTTGCTGCTGTGTTGCAGGGATATCCCGTTTGGTCGAATACCGATATCTTACCATTTTTGGGAAAAGAGCCTCCAGGAGCGGCCCCCAGTATCTTGAATGCGAGGGAACTAAGTCTTTCATTTCATCCGTGAAATGAAGTGGCAGGATCTATCTACACGGCTGCAGAGTGGAAAAGACTGGAACAATAGCGGTGATTGGAGCGACCGGCTACGTTGGCGGCAGACTTGTGCCCGAGTTGCTCAAAAACGGACATCACGTTCGAGCTGTGGCTCGATCTTTTGAAAAATTGCGCTGTCGGCCCTTCGCTGCATCCGAACGTCTTGAGATCGCAGAAGCCGACCTTTTAGACGAGAAGCAACTGGTCGAGGCACTCAAGAATTGCCATACTGCCTATTATCTGGTGAACCATTTGGAGGCGGGAGGAAGCAGATTTGCTGAAACAGAGCGCAAGGCTGCAACCAATATGGTTCGCGTTGCTGAACGCCTGGGACTTTCTCGGATAATCTACTTAAGTAGTCTTGGCAATGACAGTGAAACTAAACGTTCAAGGTACCTGGCCTCTCGATATGAGACCGGGAGAATCCTAGCTTCGGGACAAGTGCCGTTGACGTGGCTCAGGGCAGCACCTATTTTGGGATCGGGCAGCCTGTATTTCGAAATTTTGCGGTCTCTGGTGGAGAGGCTGCCGGTGATGATCACGCCTCGCTGGGTGCACGTGATATCGCAGCCGGTTGACATAAGCGATGTCATATTCTTGCTGGTGGGGTGTCTGGAGAATGATGATACTGCCGGGCGGACGCTCAACATCGTCGGGCCCGACAGGGTTTGCTACCGTGAAGCTTTCGACATTTATGCGGAAGAGGCTGGTTTGCGCAAGCGTCTAATCATCCCCATTCCAGTAACTGCGCCTCGCTTAAGCGCCTGCTGGATCAATCATGTTACACCGGTGCCCGGATATCTGGCGTTGCCTCTAGTAGAGGGATTGCTCGAAGATCTCACAGTAGAGGACGATCGAATAAAAGCACTTGTTCCCATTGAGCCGACGCCGGTGCGCAAAGGTATGCAAAAAGCCCTGCGAAAGATTAAGCAGGAACTTGTGGAAACGTGCTGGAGCGATGCGGGCAAGGTGAGAGCGCCGGAGTGGCTGGCATGTACCGAGTCCCGGTTTGGTTCAGCAAACATATTTGAATGCAATTATAGGGCGGTGCTTGACTGCCCGGCTGATAGGGTTTGGCGCCTGCTAAAAACAAGCGGGGGCCGCTCTGGGTGGCATTTTGGCAACAGTCTGTGGCAACTCAGGGGCTTTATCGACAGGCTTCTGGGAGGAGTGGGCTTGAGCCGCGGCCGGAGAAATCAAGAAGAGATCCGCACCGGTGATGCACTGGATTTCTGGCGAGTGCTTCTGGCCAAAGAGAACATGAGACTCATTCTTTTGGCCGAAATGAAGCTGCCGGGTGAAGCTGTGCTGATATTTAATCTAAATCCGGTGGAGGGTGGATGTGAATTGGTGCAAATAGCCCGTTTCCTTTCCAGAGGATTGCCAGGATTGTTGTACTGGCATGCCATGGCTCCATTTCATGATTTTCTGTTTAAGGGAATGCTGAAAAATATAGCGTGTAATGCAGGCTGTGGGATACGCACGGGTCCCGAGAAGTTCGAGGGGGTGGGCGAAATATGCCGCCTGCCCGACAACTGGGGGCAGACCGGTTAGGTGGCTTAATTATGAAGTTCTTGCATTGGGTGGCAGAAAATTCGAAAGTCGAAACACGAACTTCGAAACAAATTCAAACAGGGAAAATTCAAATGAGCAAAAGTGACCCGTGCTGCTGCCGGGTGATGTAGTCGAGGTAGAAGATATGTATCAAATCTTACATGACACAGTTGTGTCTCAAGAGACATGCGGAGGCAAGCATTGGGATTTCCGGGCATGAAAAAAGACTGCCTTTGTCGCTCAGGCAAGATTAGAATCTGTCCGAAAATTGTCATTTCGAGCCGAAGGCGAGAAATTTTAAGAGTGCGAAGGGTGCGCGTCTCCAACCCATGCCGCTTCTAATCATCCTGGCCAGGATTGAGCTGCGATCAGCGGCTTACGGATCTCTTGGCATGCATCATGCTTTTTGATTTGTGCACCAGTGTATGACAAGATAGTTTGACAAAGGCCAAATATTAACAACTTGAAGAGGAGTGATTCTATGCCGAGTATGAACGGATCTCAGACGGAAAAAAATCTTTTGGCTGCCTTTGCGGGTGAATCTCAAGCTCGAAATCGTTACACTTTTGCCGCGGGTATTGCGAAAAAAGAAGGTTTTGAGCAAATTAGAAATATCTTTTTGGAGACAGCCGAGAATGAAAAAGAACATGCCAAACTATTTTTCAAACTACTCGAAGGAGGGGAGGCCACCATTACTGCCGGTTATCCGGCGGGGGTAGGTGGAGATACGCTGACCCAGTTAAGGTCCGCCGCGGCCGGAGAGAATCTGGAGTGGACCACGCTGTATACGGGTTTTGCGGATGTTGCCGCACAAGAAGGCTTTAAGGAAGCCGCACAAGTCTTCAAACAAGTCGCAGAAGTCGAAAAATGGCATGAAAGGCGCTACAATAAGCTCATAGAAGCCGTTGAAGCGGATCGGGTCTTTAAGAAAGAGGAAAAGGCCCACTGGAAATGCATCAATTGCGGCCGTGTTGTAGAATCAACGGAAGCACCGGCAAAATGTCCTACCTGCCAGCACCCGCAGGCATTTTTTGAACTCTACACGGAAAATTATTAAAACTCGACGCATTCGAAAATCCGCACTCTCTATGAATTCGGCTTGGCGGGTTTGCCCGTCAAGCCTCTTTTACCATAGCAAATTAATTCAAATCCAACACTTGATCGCGATTATCCTTTATTGCAGCAAATGCACCGCTCCTGCCGCTTGTGTTCGCACCTGAGCAAAGGAGCTGGAATTCTGCAAGACATCTCCCCCTGCCAGCGCTTCTTTTTGGGTCACAGCCTGTATAAATCCACTGCAGACGAGAACGTATTCAAGCAGGCTTTTTTGTCTTTCGCATCCTATTCCTCGTGATTAACGTCTCGATAAACTAACGAGACCGGTGGAATTTCAACCCTACCCTAAATCACTCCAAGGAGGGGTACTCTACTGGAATGACTATTTTTCCATCAGCAAGGCAATGTTTGCTCCCATGGACGGATCGGTTCTTGGAAACGGCCAGTATCTGTTTCAAGAGAAAGCGGTTTAGCTTCTTTCAAACTCCGTTTTATGCAATGGTCAAGCATCAAATCCGTTGGGTTTCATTTCATTCAACCCAACCTACGATGAGGGACGTCAAGCCCCATTTGGGTAAAACTCGTTTCATTATCTCGACATAAAGCTGTGTCTGGCCAGAGTCTGTCCGTCTCGAGGCCTCGGTCTATTTTGGGCACAATTATCGCTGCCCGGCCGGAGAGCGACCCGGGGGGTGACGGAGGGGCAGGACCAGTTGGCTCTGCCCTTCTTGAATCCCCTAAAGCGATAAACTCAAAGAGACACTAGTTCCTGCTGGGATTAGGCGGTTGTCAAACGGACTTGGCGTATAATCCTGCAGTGTGCAGGGCGGATAGTACCTCTATTCATTCTTGGACAGGCTTCATGATATCCCGGTAAGTCTTTGTTTCCTCCTTTCCGCCAATTCCCTTTATCAGGTTTACATCATTGCGGTACTTACGGTTTGTTATGGCCGGTTTTGATGACGTTGGCAGCAAAAGCCTATTACTACCTTCTATCCGTGTCGATTCAAAGATCGATCACCCGATACAGCATGCGCCCTAAGGCTTGGTCTAACCTGTTTAAGGAACCTCCCATCTACAAAACGACTCTTGTAAGTCCTGGTTGGGTACGGAGGTTCCACCAAATCGAAGATCGCTTATACCTCCAACACTGCAAACCTCATTCAAAGAAAACCGCTTTTTTCTTGCCTTTCGCTGTTAACCGCAAATCAGCTCTTGGCTCTTAAGTTGCGCACCTTCAGGGACAACTCCGTGGTCCACATATCTCCAAAGAGCGATGAGAAGCTTGCGGGCTAAAGCCACAATACCGATACGTCGCACCCGCTTGCTCCCACCCCCGTATTTGACCATATACCATAGGCTCAACTTACTTGCGGATTGGTATCGCAGCCAATACCAAGCTATCTCGATCATCAGTGCTCGTATCCGGCGGTTTCCACTCTTGCTGATCCCTTGCTCTCTTTGCGACTCGCCACTAGCGTAAGGCGAGGGGGCCAGACCTGCCGATGCTCCGACTTCCTTCCCATTGTTGAACACTCGCCAGCCCAAAAACTCGTACACCAAAACCCAGGAGCTCACGGGACCAATCCCTTTGAGCTTTTGCAGAGTCAGAACTTTCTTGGATGACTTACTCTCTGCTCTCAGTACCGCCTCTTTCTCTGCCTCCAATTGCTCCAGTTGTTGCCTAATCAGCTCATTGCGATCATATTCCCGAAGCATCTCTTGCTTAACCCTGGGCGGCACAGGTTCGCCATTCCACAATATTGCCTTCGCTATGTCCTCTCGAAAGCTCTTGCCAACCGACATTGCGATTCCATGAAGCGCCAATAAGGATTTGATTCGATTCGTATGGGCGCTACGCTCCTTCTTGAGCCGCTCGATTTCCCGATTCAGCCGCCGAGCATCTTCGTCCTTGGCCTCTGGAACGCGCACAACACTCCATAACTTGGTTTCCCCATTCAGGTAGCGGATCAACATAGTCACCAGTTTATTCGCATCGACTCGATCCGTTTTCGTCCGACGATACCGCCGGTTCACCTCAATGCTGGATGAATCCACCACCACATTGTGGATCCCGCACTGCAACAGATACCGATGTATCCAAAAACCGTCCCGCCCCGCTTCGTAGCAACAGTACAGGGGAACCTCTTCGCCCATCCCGAAGTGGCGTCTGCTCTTCTTAACCTCCTCTTCAAATTGTTTAAGATCCCGCGCCCCTACGTTTTTCATGCGAATCTTAAACCCATTGCTGAAGGCAATCTTCCAATTCTTATTCGAGAGCTCCAAGGCCATGTACAACCGATCATTTTTTATGCTATCAGGAACTGGGATCATTTGAACTCGTGACATGTCTTCCTCCTTTGTTAAGTCGTTTTTGGTTAAATGGTTCTTTGTTTTTCACGACTTATCAGGACTTGACGTGTTGTTCAAATGATCCCTTCATAGCATCTACAGCTCCATTCAACCCAACCGGCAGACGGCGAAAACGGTGTTCAACGCCCGGAAAACGAAAGCCACCCGTCAGGCAATCTTGATTCTCATATTATCTTTAACCGCGGCAATCAGCTTTTCCCGGAGCTTCTTTAGGTATTCATCCACATCACTTTCCGTTTCCAGGAAGGATTTAAACTTGATTTGGGCAGGTCTGATGGTTTGAAAAGGTTTTGGCGGCTTGATCTTCCCACCTCCGAGTTTGCCCTCTTTTTCTTTAGCCTCATTGCTGCGCACAACCAGGTCGAAAGCTTGATCTGCAATTTCCTCAAGTCTTTCCATAGCCAATGCGATATTGGGAATGCTTCGTTCTCCTTGAATACTTTTCTTTAGATTCTGTATGGGTAGGAGGGCTTCATTTCTTAAGCTGGAGGCGGCTTTGTGCTCGTCCAGCAAATCAGAAATCCCACTGATTTTTTGATCTACGATTGAAACGGATTTATTCTTCCGTTCTTCCAACAATCTTTCATTCGCCGACTCAACCCTGGCGATCAGGGAATCCACTTCTTTGATCATGCCGTAAGGGCTGGCGGCTGAGAGTATGAGTTCCATCCTGTCCAGCGCCTGTTTCGCATTGGTATCGTTTTCCAGAACACTTCGGTTGGGACTGAACAGATTGAGTGCATTGCGCAGTTTTTCCCAGGCAGGTTTCTGGTTGTCATAAAAATCCCGCAAGTCGTGGAGATCTTCGGCTAAATCCTGGAGACAACCGCCCTTGGTATTGAATGCGTTGATGAATTCGTAAGGGTCTTTGATCGTTGTGAGCTCATTGATTCTTGTCAGCCCCTCGTTTATTCCCTTTTGCCCCGGATAAGCCCCGGTATCTGCAAGCGGTTTGTAAGACTGCAGTTGTTTTTGCCAGTTTCCAATTTCCCCTGCGAGAAAAGTGGTGAGATTATCCTGATTATCCGAACCGATTTTGCCGAACAACTGTTGCGCGATGTTTTTGGCTTTATCGATCTCTTCCTTCCCGATAACCTTGCGTTTGAGAATGGTAACCTGTTTCCATCGAACCGTTTTGCTCAGAGGCTCCACCGCGTCCTTCGGCTGAACGGCGCCCCCCTCCAGCATGATCTTTATCTTGCCAGCAGCAAACAGCCGCGCCACCAGCAACACAATCTCCCATTCCGGCCAACCGTAGGGGCGTGACGCAAAGCGTTGAACCATTTCATCGAGAGCAATCCGGTGGTTTTTAGCAACCATCAGTTTGATGTATTCCATCACCTCTTTGACCGCGTTGGGATTGATCTCCTGGTGGCTCATTTTGAGTTGCTGCATGGCCACATCATCAGCCAGTAGGGTTGCTCTGATCTCTTTCTGCGGGTCATCTCGAAGCGTCGTCAGGTAGCTGAATTTGGTATAAATGTTTTGAATGAGGTAATTGAGAGCCTCCTCCACCACCCCCGAAGCGGTATTGGATTTGGGTTTCAGTGTTTGCCCCTTCACGAAATAGTCGGCTTCGAGGAGCAGCTTATCCATCATCGAAATGAGCCGTTCATTCCGTTCCCGGTTTTCTTCGGCAAGTCGTTTCAGAATCTCTTTAATGCTGCGGGAAGCGGATGCATCATTTTCGTTTTTGATGAAGTTTTGTGTTTGAAGATACATCCGCAGTTCCGATTCCAACCCAGGATTTAAGGCTGGATCATCTTTTATCGTTTCGGGGAGTCGAATGATAACCCTTCCCCCATCTTCCGTACTTCGCATGATGCATTTGCCGGGAACGAAATATGGATATTCCTCATTGAGAGGGGAAATGATTTCAAGGGATAGTTCGTGGTCCACCTTACCGAACGGGTGGCTGTCACACAAACGGTTGAATCCATAGTCCCTTCGGTTCTCCTTGTAACGATATTTGGTTTGTCCTTTGAGCACCTCTTCAAAAATCAACTCAGCCAATCGCCGGGTCTCTTCCGTCGAGGATATGCTCACTCCCTTGATTCTTCGTTTGATTTCCCGTTCTTCGTTGGTGAGGAAAAAATACAGATCCCCGCTGCGGTTGATGAGGGTCTCTTTTTCCAGTCGCTGCAACCCATCCTCGATCTTTCGTTTGAGCTCAATTCGATCCGCATCCACCTGGTCGATGCAAAGAGTTACCAGGTTGTCCGCATTCGGTTTCACAATGTCTACGTATCGAATCAGAAAAAGGGTCTGTAGAAGTTGAATATCGAAGGGTTGTTCAAGCTTCGAGTTTTCTCTTGCCTGGTCGATGGTTCGCCTGACGCTCGTATCCAGAAAGCTTTCAATGGCCGGATAAAACTCAAATAATGGCACCAGAGCACCGATTTCTTTAGCGGATATGCTCTTTGCAGCGGACTGGAACCCATCCAGCATGGATCGTTCACCTGCAGCAAGGTGAAGCCCCGTAGCGCCGGCCTTGCGGATGGATTCGAAGATTTTTTGCAGAAGCTGGAAATGGTAGGGGGCAAACGGGTAGTTAGCGGCAAATTCCTTGCCGTCTCGGTACTGTTTGAGGTTCGCGCAGTCGCCCGTGAAACTGAGTTGGTGCTTGAGGATGTCTCCTTTCTTATCGTATAGCTCATCCAAAACGAATGCTGCATCAGGCTTTTTTTCCAACAGACGGCACTGTATGACTTCATCCGTATTGGAGCTCGATAGGGACAGCCGGGTGGAGAATCTTCCCTGGATCTTGGAAAAATCATTGGCCTTTGCCGCCTTAATATCCCCAAGAACGGCATCGATATCTTCCTGCGAAGTCACGATCACCCATGCCCGGCCACCGCAGATCCTGCCCAAATCCTCCGCTATGGTTTGCAGGCTGAGCATGAAATGCCCGTCGTTGCCGATAAATTGCCCGACCTCATCCACCAGGAACACGATCCTGTGATTGGGGCTTTTCTGGTCCAGGTATTCTTTGACATGGTCGGCGAAACTCTCAATGGTAAGCTTGTAGTTGTCTTCAGCTTTATCGAACCAGTCAGCAGCCGATTCCCGGGTCATATTGAGAGATTTCCCGAGGGCTTCAACAACATCATCCCGTAAGAATGAAAAAGCATCCCGTGACTCATGCCAGGTCGCGCCATTGATCTCATGGAATGCATCGCAGAACTGCTCAAATTTCCCTTTTCCACCTAGATATCTTTCCATCTGGGCAATGTGCGGGGCATCCTTGCAAAGACCCTGCATTTCATTGAATACCCGCATAAACACGGAAAGGATGGCGCCTCGACCCTCTTTCGGATCAGCTTTGCTGTCGATATTGAACAGAATCACATCGGTATCCGTTGCCACTGCCCTTTTGATATCGGCGAGCAGCATGGCATCGGTGATCTTGGAGTTGAAAAAATCGATAGCCCGGCGTTCTATATCCTGTTTGGAATCATGAGCATCTCGATTATTTAGAAGATATGAGAGGATCTTGATGAAATGCGACTTCCCGGAACCGAAAAAACCGGATACCCAAACTCCCATGCGGGCACTGATATTTGGATCACTGGGACGGTCAATCCCAGCCAGGTACGTGTCAAAGAATTTCCTAAAGTGCTGGTCCAGTTCTTTGGTGACAACGTATTCATCCAGTTCCTGCCAAACAATGGCATCGTCCTGTTGATCCGCTTTTACAACACCATTGATCGGTCTAAATAGATCTTTTTCGAAGATGTTCCCAATAAGCATTTTAGTTACTCCTGAACCCTCAGCGTTTAGTCAGTCACCATCCGGAAACTCCCTCTCCCTACAAGCTGTTAGTTTGACACACATGACCCAGTGGTATTGAAAGTCCCCCTTTCGCAAAGGGGGATTTAGGGGGATTTTAAATAAGAATCCGCAGGTTGAAAAATCCCCCCCTTACCCCCCTTTGCAAAAGGGGGGGGACCAAATCGCTGACTCCCTGTTGTTGGTGGCAAATTGTAATGCCAATGAAAACAGATACTTTTCAAAAGCACGGGGTCATGTGTGTCTAACTGTCAGCCCTACAAGGGAGAGGGTTGGGGTGAGGGTGTAAGTGTTTGAAATTACACCCCCTCACCCAACCTCTCCCCCTCGAAAGGGGAGAGGAACTGTGGGTTTCCGGATGGAAACTAGTTAAACCTTATGGAAAATTGCACTGCTATGGCACCAGCCGGAATGCTCGATAGTAGTTTCGTTCCCCTAATCGGCCAAACAGGCGCAGACCTTGACCGTCGTATATGCCGGGATAGAAGACAACCAATGGAACCCCCTCCATCAGGGGATGAAGGTTATTAAGCAGCGTATGACTCCTTAGCACCGGATAAGCACTGCCAACCCCTGACATTAAAATGAGATCATGATTTTTCGGTTGAGCTTCTTCAATGAATGCTTTTGCGATCTTTTCTTCGTGGAGTGGATATTTCAAAGCCTTACGAAGGGCTTCATCACCCTTTTCCTTCTGGAGTTTGATGGCTCGATCCAATAAATTACGATCCTTCAGGTGATTGACAATCAACGCGAATAGATTGATATGCTTAACTCTAATGTGGGGCTTGCGTTTAGGGAGCTGTTCCAAAATGAACCGGATGTACTCGCGAACTTCCAATTCATCCTCCGCTGGGTAATCGAAGATATAGAATCCAATTTCATTGCCCAGCCCTGAATTTTGCAAAAGTTCATCAGACTGCAGCCTTGGGAGCACCTGATTGAGACGATCTTTAAGCTGTTGGTTCATGATGTGACTTCCATGCATTTCAAGACATAATTTTCACTATTCTCAGTGAGGACTGTTCGAACCTGGGTGATTACTGTTACCGGGGTAATCTTGAGTGACCGGGTGCTGTCAACATATCCGGCTTCGGCAAGGATTCTCAATATGACCTGTTTCAGTTTCTTCCGGGTGGATTCCGCCCAGGTCGTTACCTTGGGGTCAATTTGTTCGCAATTTTCGATGAACATGGACCAGTCTTTAGCCGTAAGCTGAGGATCGAACGTTTTCACATGGTTTCTGAT
Source organism: uncultured delta proteobacterium (assembly GCA_963781715.1). GTDB lineage: Bacteria > Desulfobacterota > Syntrophobacteria > Syntrophobacterales > Syntrophobacteraceae > Desulfoferrobacter. The sequence goes on along the minus strand of CAWAGW010000005.1, from coordinate 261,144 downwards.
AACCTGGTCCATGAAATCTCCCAGTAGTCGGCTTTGCTTTATTGCGGCAGCCAAAACAGCCTGGGCGGCAACCCCGGAACTTCCATCCACAATCAGTTGCCAGAGACCCGGAGCCATCAGTTCGAGTCGATTGCGGATCAGCCGGGTTTGCCGTTTTGCTGAAGCCGGACTTCTTTTTTGCAGGATATTGTCTACGATGATCGATCGATACCAGTCATCGTCATCAGCTTGTTCAAGCAGCAGCCGGGCAATCTTTCGGCTTTCCGGAACCAACAGGGAACCTGCTACAATATCGGCATTATATTTGTGTACCATCATTTCAAGTTTTTCATAATCCCGAATGTACCAGCCAGCAGCTCCCGATAACGGGACGATATTTTAATGAGTTCTTTCCTGCGGTTTCACGCTGCCCATCTTCTTAACGTGACAGCTCAAAGCGAGTTGGAATGATAACGATTCGAACACCGAAAATTGAGCTCTCGTTTAGAGATTGGCCCCCTCCTTGCACACAACTTTCCATTACCACCAAAGTGGATGCATGTCACGAGTTGAATGGGATTCAATTTGTATCGGGAACTAGGAGCCTGTCCGAGAATTCACGACGCCGTCATTCCGGCGGTCTTTAAGCCGGAATCCATGATACGGAAATCCTTGTTTGGTGCGGGCCTGGATTCCGGCTTAAAGCTTGCCGGAATGACAATGGACAACATTCGGCAATGACAATAGACACCATTCGGCCAATTATCGGACAAGCTCCTAGAGGCAATCAGCTTCATTGCATATGTTCGGGAAATTCAATCACAACCTTGATGTTCGCATCGGGATCGCCGACGAAAATGCCAAAGCCCTTGCTAAACAAGTCTTCGAATGAATACGCAGACGTGCTGCCCCTCGCCGAAGCGCGCCTGGCACACGAGATGCTGGTTGGAAAGCCTCACAGGCGGGGTAAGAAAGCCTTGGCGGTTAATGCGTGAGTAATGCAAAATCTTCATACGCCGAGCGGACTGCGGCAAAGAGGGACATGTTCAGGCGTTGTCGCGGGTTGTTTAGTTCGCTTCGCTGTGATCAAAGCTTTGCGCTATGGATATTCCCTGGAGATCCATTATGCAAAACCCTCCATCTCGTGGTTTCGATACTGGCAAGGAACCGGTAGAAGAAAAGGCTCAGGCAAAATGCTTATTGAGGGAGGTTCTTCGCCCGCCAAGTCTTAATCTTTCATTTCGCCAAAATCTGCAACCCTGTCATCAAGCGCTGCAGTTGTTCCTTTTTCGTCAAGCACTTTGCGGACCATCGCGGCAAGTTCCCCAAAAACCACAGGCTTCTTGAGATAACCCTGAATCCCCAGGCTCTTAGCTTTTTCCTTGTCCATGGTTTCACTAAACCCGGTGCAAAGCACAATGACAAGATCCGGTTGAAGCTTCAAAAGCTCCCTGGCGAGGCCAGCTCCCGTAAGATGCGGCATGGTCATGTCGGTTATCACCAGATCGAAAGACTTTTCTTTGGACTGCTGACGGACTGCTTGCAATGCGCCGATGCCGTTCGTTCGAAATTCAACCTGATAGCCAAGTCGTTCCAACATCTGTTTTGCTGCTCTTGCCAGTGCAGGCTCATCATCAACAACCAGAATGCGCTCGTTTCCGTGGGGGAGAGGAACCGCCGCCATAGCCGGAACTTCCGCAGCAGCTTCTATCGCGGGGAAAAGCACTTCAAAAGTTGTTCCTTGGCCGGGCAGGCTCTTCACCACGATAGTTCCCTTATGGCTCTTCACAATTCCGTGAACGACGGACAATCCCAAGCCGGTCCCAACTCCCGGTCCTTTGGTGGTGAAAAATGGATCGAATATGCGATCGAGAATGGAGGGATCGATTCCATGCCCTGTATCTTGAACGGTCAGTTTCACATGGGGGCCGGGCTGCAGTTCCCAATGGGATGGAATGGATTCCGGCCCAAGTCGAACATCGGTGAGGGCCACTTGCAGCACTCCAGCATCTTCTTGCATGGCATGCGCACTATTGGTGCAAAGATTCATCAGCATTTGATGAATTTGGGTTGGATCGGCCATCACAAAGGCTTTAGAAGCCACATTCTGTTTGATCTCAATGGTTGACGGCAGGGAGGATCGTAGCATTTTTAAAACCTCGTTGACAATCAATCCGACCTGCACCGGTCTTTCTTCCTGCTCACCACGGCGGCTGAAAGCCAGGATCTGCCGCACCAGGTCTTTAGCCCGGTTGGCTGCTTTGAGCACCTCATGAAGCTCAGACCCCATTGAAGCTTTTTCACTCAAATTCAAGAGAGCAAGCTCTGTGAAACCGATGATGATCCCAAGTATGTTGTTAAAATCGTGGGCGACTCCCCCAGCCAAAGTGCCCAGCGGTTCCATCTTCTGCGCCTCCCTCAGCTGAGCCTCAGCATCAACCTGTTCCGCTTGAAAGCGCTTTTGCTCTGTGATGTCTTGCCAGATCCCAACTATGTACTCACGACCGCGAACGCCGATTAACCGGTTACTGATCAATACGTCACGAAGCGTTCCATCTTTGTGGCGCTGTTGGTTCTCAAAATTTGCAACACCTGCTTTAACCAATTCTCGGACCCGCTCGGTAACCTCCTCCCGGGTTAGAATCCCCTGTAAATCCAATAGCGTTAGACGGGCGAATTCCTCCCGTGAATACCCCAGGCCATGGCATGCCGCATCGTTGAATTCGACGAAGTTAAGCGTTTTGGAATCGATGAGCACAATCCCTTCAGCCGCCTGATCGACAATTGCCCTGTAGACTTCTTCGCGTTCCCGCAAGGCTTCCTCGGAGTGCTTACGCTCAGTGATGTTACGAAGGAAGACCAGGTGGGCGTCACTGCCTTGGAATCTTATTGGCACCGCCGTGGTCTCTACCGGGACGCGCGAACCATCCAGGCGCAAGTATTCCTGTTCCATTAACGGTGCCGGCTTACCGGTCCCACACTGGAGTGCGATGCGGTCGCGAACGGATTCGCGGTATTCCGGAGCCACCTGTGCCATGCAATCCTTATCAAGAAACTCTTCAGGTTTTGATGCGCCTAAGAGGCTCACCATAGCTGGGTTTAGGTAAATGAACCGGCCGCCACTCTGCACGAAGATGGCTTCGGGTGCTCCCTCTACCAGGGCTCTAAAGCGCACTTCGCTCTGATGCAGTTCCTCCTGAGAGCGCTTGAGCTTGGTGACGTCCTGAGCCAGAGTGAGTGCATATTTCTCTCCACCCAATTCGATCAGTTCCGCCGACACAAGCATATTAGAGACAACCCCAGATTTATGCCGGAGCCGAATTTCAAGGTTATTTAGCGTGTTCTGTTCCAGCAATCTGTGTAAGAGCTGGTCTCTTTTGCCGGGATCAATCCAAAAATTCAATTCAATTGGAGTGCGACCGATGGCTTCTTCTCGGGTGAGGCCCGTAGCATTCAGCCACTCATTATTGACGTCTATCAGCTTACTGTCGCTGAGTCTCGCCAGTGCAATACTGACAGGGCTTGCGTGAAAGATGGTCGAAAAACGCGTCTCACTGAGCTTCAGCGCTTCCTCGGCGAGCTTCCGCTCTTGTTCTTCTTTTTCCCTATGCAATCTGGCATTCAAAATCGGCGCTGTGTAGGCTGCTATGGATTCTAACAACCCTTTATCCCTGTCGCTATATCCGGTGGCTTTGTTGCCCACTATGAAGCTGCCGATAGCTTTCCCTTGATAAAGGATTGGAACTGCCAAAGCCCTAGTTATGGGAATATGACCATCTGGCGTATGAAACGGTCCTTCGGAAGAGACGGTCTTTTGCCCGATGAGACATTTAGCCCATAGGGTGTCATGCCAACTATCACGAGGGAACACATAACTCTTGTCGGGAATCTCGCACCGATCCCAGATATCTTTGGTCATCGAAGCAACAACTCTATCTCCTTGCTCGTTAATGTATGCAAAAGTCCCAAAAGGGCTCTCCAATGTTTCCAACACAACCTGCAGCGCTTCACCATACATCTCATCGTCTGGAAACGTCAGGAAGACCTTAAAGAGCCGGTTCCGAATGGTCAGCGTAAACTCTGATTCCCGCAGTGCATCCTCCGCCCTCTTGAGCTCGTTGATATCGGTCATCGCAACCCTGATCTGCCTGGAATCGCTGCTTTCCTCCTTGGTGACTATACATTCCAGATGAGCATGAAATTCATGTTCATCGCTTTTCACGACTCGCAGGTCGCAGGAGTGGGGCGTCTCTGTCTCTAACACCCGTTTTTGATGAAGATAGAAAATGTCCTGATCAGCTCTCAGGATAAAGTGAGAAAAAGGCTTTCCGATGAGCGATTTTCGCTCTATTCCGAGCATGGTCGCGGCAGTGAGATTGGCCTCCTCGATGATCCTTTCATCGCTAAGAGTCAGATAACCAACCGGGGCAAAATCATAAAGGTGGGAATATTGGTCCCGTGACTTTTCAAGTTCTTGCTGTGTGCGTCGAAGCTCCTCATTTTGCATCTCCAGCTCGATCTGGTGGACTTGCAGTTCGCGGAGAAGCCTCTGCATTTCTTCCTTCGTCTGGGAATCATCAGTTTCGGCATGTTTTGCTGTTAATTGTTGCTCGGCACGACGGCGCAACTTGGTGGCATCAGTCAATCCTCCCTTTTGCTTCTTCGATTCAACAATCCCCTTGCGCAATGTTCTCATTTCGCTTTTGGTTTGCTCTCGGGTTTTGTCTTCATCTATCATTCCGACCCTCCTGAAGATCGAGGCACACATTAACAACATATACCAGTAGGGCACAGCACATCCTGCTTGATGATGTCAGAGCGCAGGGCTGGATTCCCGCCAAAGCTTGTCCCCGCAGGCTTTAGCCGGGGAACGCGCGGGAATGACCAATGGTGAAGTTGGAACCAAAGAAACTGAAATGAAATTTCATAAGAGATTTCACATTCTCCTCATTGATATTGAGGTGACTGCGACCCAAGTTAGGTAGACCGTTAGTTTGTTCTGGTCGCCGTCTCGATACCGGCTCATCTTCGACAATCAGCACTCTCACTTTATACCTCCAACAAAGCAGCCTTCAGTGCAGACTCTAAACTATTCAGCTCCCTAACCAACTTTGCCAGAGACTCTTCAGCTTCTGTCAGTCTTCCTTCCTTCCCAATGAGCTCAAGCTGGTTGGCCGCATCATAGACGCGCATGGCGCCGAAATTGGCCACAGAACCTTTCAGGGTGTGAGCGGTATGCTCGATGGAAGTGGCGTCTTGCCGGTTGATCGCTTCCCGGATCTTGGCGATATGGTCGGGCAAGTTCTCCAGGAGCATATCGGCGATTTCTTTAAAGAGTGCGATATCCCCACCCACGATCTCTAGCGCTCTTGATAGCTCAAAAACATCTTCTGCCGTTGGCTCGCAATCCGTTGATAAACAAGCAGATCTATCCTGACTTTCATCGACGCCTTTTGCGAATTTTTCGATGACCCTAGAAAGTTCGTCTCGATTAATCGGCTTAGAGATATAGTCATCCATTCCTGCTGCAAGACAGTTTTCCCTGTCTCCTTTCATGTTATGGGCTGTCATGGCCACAATAGGGATGTGTCCTGTGCCTTTCTTTTCTTTTTCCCGAATCATCTGTGTTGCCTCAAAACCGTCCATTTCCGGCATCTGAACATCCATGAAGATCAGATCAAAATGATTCTTGTCAAAGGCCTCTACCGCCTCCCTGCCGTTGGCGGCCACCACAACGGCATGATCCCAATTTGCCAGCGTCTTGAGAGCCACTTTCTGATTCACCAAATTGTCCTCAACCAGCAAAATTCGAAGACGTTTCGAAGTATCCGGCCGTCGAGAAGTTGGGAGCTTGCGTAAAGAATGACGGGTGACTAAATGTTTACCATCCAAATTCTGGTTGCGAAAAGCCAGCACGGTCATGATCGCATCAAAGAGATCAGACTGTTTGATCGGTTTCGTCAGATAGGCAGAAATGGCAAGTTCCCTGCAGCGAGCGGCATCCCCCCTCTGACCGGCAGAGGTCAGCATCATGATGATAGATGCAGGAGAATCAAAACGTTTCCTCATCTCTGCTACTGTCTCAAACCCATCCATTTCAGGCATCAGCAAATCTAACAGGATCAGAACAAAGGGAACACCCAGTAGCGAGGCTTGCTCCAAAGCTTCTAGAGCGGCCTTTCCGCTGGCTACTGCTAACGGTTTCATGTTCCAGTTGCGCAGCATCATATCGAGGATACGACGGTTGGCTGCGTTGTCATCCACTACCAGAACCGGCATATCCCGCACGTCAACAGGCTCTGCTGTAAAGGCTATTGTGACGCCGGTTTTCGACCGCCCAAAAGATGCTGTAAATTCAAATTTGGAACCAACACCCAAGTGGCTCTCCACTCCGAGCACTCCTCCCATCATCTCCACGAGATGCCGGCTGATAGTCAATCCCAGTCCGGTACCTCCATACATGCGGGTAGTGGAACTGTCTGCCTGTGCAAAGGGGTCAAAGATATCTGCCTGTTTTTCTTTAGGGATGCCAACACCGGTATCGGTCAGGGCGAAATGCAGGCATATCTTATCTTCGGTTTCGGATTCCTTCTCCACCTCGAGCACAATCTCACCTTGTTCTGTAAACTTAATAGCATTGCCCACCAGGTTGACGAGGATCTGACGCAGACGCCCGGGGTCACCAACCAGCACATCCGGAACGTCAGACTGAACCTGGTAGGCAAGTTCGAGTCCCTTTTCATGGGCTCGCACGGCCAGAGTCTTTAGGATATCAGCAAGGCTATCCGGTAGATTAAATTCGATCAGATCAAGGTCGAGTTTGTTCGATTCAATCTTGGAGAAATCGAGGATGTTATTGATTAATGTCATTAGAGACGTGCCGGAGTCTTTTATTGCTTCAAGGTATTCTCTCTGCTCGTCTGTGAGGCTGGTATCGAGAGCCAGATCAGTCATACCGATGATGCCATTCATCGGAGTACGAATTTCGTGGCTCATGTTGGCCAAAAACTGGCTCTTGGCGCTGTTGGCCGCCTGAGCTTCGAGGGCCATTTGTTCAGCCAGTTCGATGGCTGCTTCGAGTCGGCCGTTGGCCTGCTCCAGTTCCTCCATCGCCCGGCGCAAATCATGCTCTGCTCTCTTCTGCTCGGTGATATCCCTGATCGTACCCTGGATGACTACCTTTCCGGCGTACTCCAGCTTGGTCAGCAATACGGTGGCGGGAAACTGCTCTCCATCCGTTCGCACGTGCGTCCACTCGAACAAGTGGGACCCCTCGCGCATGGCTGTCTCGATCATCTCCCTGGCCTTTTCAGCAGAACCATGCCCATCTTGCTGACGTTCGGGAGACAAGCTATTTAGCCCGCGGGAAATGAATTCTTCAACGTCCTTCACCTTGAACATGTTAAGCGTTGCCGGGTTTCCAGATGTGAAATTCCAGGACGGTGGCTCCACGGTCATCATGGCATCACGTGAGTTTTCAAAGAGCACCCGGAACCGCTCCTCGCTCTCGCGCAGCGCCAACTCCGCCTGCTTGCGCTCGGTGATGTCGCGCAGAATGCCCACCGCACACCAGCCGCTTTTGAGCTGGACGGAGGACAGCGCCAACTCCACATCGATCTCTCGGCCGTCTTTTCGGCGCGCATGCAGTTCCAGCCTCTTACCCACGGCCGCCCCGCGGCCCGTGCGCAGAAACTCCGGGAAGGCAGCGTGGTGCGCTGCATGATAGCGTTTCGGCGCGATGAGCTCATGCAGATTCCGGCCGATCGCCTCGGCGCTCGTGTAACCTAGAATACTTTCGGCTGCGGGATTCCAATAGGACACCTTGCCTTCAGGGTCTATCATCAGGATGGCGTTCTGGGCTGAGCCGGTGATGGCCTTCAACCTGGATTCACTCTCCCGCAGTGCTTCTTCGGACTCCCGGCGCACTTCCATCTCCTGTTCCAGGAAGTGAATGGTCGCAGCGAGATCGGCCGTGGCCTCGGCTACCCGTATCTCCAACTCGTCCCGGGCTCGCTCTGTGGCCTGTCCTGCTCTACGCTCAGCCTTGATGCTCTGTTTGCTCGCGTGCAAAAGGGCCAGCCAGAATAGAAACAGGACCGCCAGCACGATCACCAGGGTGACAAAAACGTGATTAATTCGTCTTTGCTGCGCATCTATTGCGGCGTCGGCATGTTCCCTCAGCAAGGCAGTGAGTTTACGCATCCCATCGGCATACAATTGCTTCTGTTTCTCGTACTCGGGACTGAAGAGGACCGCGGTGGCCGCACGCTGGTCTTTCTGACGCACAAGCTCGAAGCTTTCTTTCTCCATCTCCACCAGCTTTTGGTTGGCCGCATCGGTCTGGGCGATGAACTCGCCTACAATCTTTGGATCGAGATGGAGACTCTCTTTGATGGCTTCATCCAGCTGCGGCTCAAAACGCCGATAGCGTTCCTCCCAAGCAGGATCGAGGGTAGACGCGGCCATGCGCGCCGACATGGTCAGGACCTCATCCAAATGGACGATCTTCCCGGCCAGCACCAGTACACGTTGGTCTTGGTTGCGGATATTTTCCATTTCTCCGTGCAGGGCATAGAACTGCCAGCCCAGCCAGAAAATCGCGGCCCCGGCAAGGGCCAAGAACGCGGTGAGACCCAAGACTGTGCCGTGCTTCTTAATAGCGCTTTTGTAGAGTTTGTTTTTGACTACATCCCCTGTGCGATGGTCGGTTTTTTCGTTAGTGTCCATCGTTATGTTACTCTGGCTCGGCTGATCGGAATGAAGGACAATTTGAATTGGTCATTTGGGGGTCTTCGCCGAGCTTGTAATCTCTTTCAATAAAAAGCTTTATACAGGCACAAACTACCTCTGAATCGTAAAGAGTGCCGCTATTTTGTTTGAGCTCCTCTAACGCCCTTCCCAGGACAAGCGCCTCCCGGTAAGGTCGATGAGAACTCATTGCCTCAACAACATCAGCTACGGCAACGATTCTCGCCTCCAGAAGGATATCTTTCCCGGGAAGGCCTTGTGGGTAGCCGGAGCCGTCCATCCTTTCATGATGCTGCATTATGATTTGAGCAAGGGGCCATGGAAACTCTAATCCTTTTAATATCTCGAAACCCTTCTGCGGATGTTGTCTGATGAGAATCTTTTCCGCCTCTCCCAGTTTGGATGGTTTAAAAAGAATTTCGCTGGGCACACAGATTTTACCTGTGTCATGAATGAGCCCGGCAACTCTGACCCCCTTGGCCATTTGTTCAGAAAGGCCAATTTCCCGCGCTATAGCATAAGCAATACCAGCCACCCGAATTTGGTGACGAACGGTAACCGTATCCATCGTTTCAAAGGCTGAAGTGAGGACTTGAATGGTCTGTTCAAATGTATTGTGCAATTGAACTAAGGCCCCTTGAAGTTGCTCTTCTGTTTCTTTGAGGCACTGGGCGACGCGTTTCTCCCTGCTGATTCGATTGATCATCGCCGGATTCTTATTAGACTCCTCATTCAAAGGTATTCTCTCCTCTCTGGGCTACTGAGGGAAAGGGCAAGGAAATTCCATGGTGCTTGTTTGAAGTGGAGCAAGAAGCTTGCCAACAACATCGAGGTATAGCTACGTTTGCACTTTCTCGGCGTGTTTCTATGGCACACGCAGTCGCGCTCAAAAATCTTTTGTGAATGTGTAAAACATACCACCTAATTATAAATTGCCTTAGCACATTGCATTGCTATCACCGGATTTATTAAATCTTCGCAATGAGTCTGATTCGGAAGTCTTCTTGTTTCTCGCCATGCAGAGTATGTTTGGATAAAGGCAGGCGATGTTTTGCAGATTCTGTTGCTTCACTGTCGAGTCAGGTGTGCAAAACCTCAGCCATTTTTTCCAGTGAGCTCTTGACTGAAAAGGGTTTGGGGGATGAGCGGAATTTCGCCCGAAATAACGCCTTCTCAGAACGTCTTGCTTTCCACACCAAATGGTATTCTCCAATTTGGAGTAGCCAGAAAGTTCACCAAGACTCTGTTCATCCTTTTGCTTCATCGAGTACTTTTCGAACTGTCATGGCCAGATCTTTTCTCGCGATAGGTTTTGAAAGTAGAGCTTTGACTCTGTATTCAACAATTAGTTCATTTGATATTCGTTTGCTGTAGCCGGTGCAAAGGATTATGGGGATGTCGTTCCGTATTCTTAACAGTTTCTTAGCAAGTCTGTCACCGAACATATGAGGCATCGTTATATCGGAAATAATAATGTCAAAATCATTAGGCTTCGACCTAAAAAGCTCCAACGCTTCCATGCTACTGTTCTGGCTTGTGACTCGATATCCGAGGCGCTTAAGCGTCTCAGTGCCCATGTTAGCGATAGGCAATTCGTCATCGATAAACAAAACTCGTTCAGTGCCTTTAGGTAAGTCTTCCAGAATGTACTGCTCTATTTCATCACGTTTCTCCGTCATGGGTAAATACACCGTGAAAACGGTCCCCTTTCCCACCTCGCTTTCGACCGTGACCTCACCACCATAGTCTTTCACGACACCATGGACCATCGAAAGTCCTAAGCCTGTTCCCTCACCCGGTTCTTTAGTGGTGAAATAGGGATCGAAGATAGATCCTATGATATCCGGTGAAATCCCGGTGCCCGTATCAGATACTGACAGCTTCAAATATTCGCCTGGTTCCAAGCCCGGATGAAACATGGTGAAGTTTGTATCGAGCTCAACACTTGTCAGGCTCACTTCCAAAACGCCGCCAGTATCTTCCATGGAATGGAAAGCGTTGGTGCAAAGGTTCATGACAATCTGGTAAATCTGGGTTGGGTCTGCCATGGTTAAAGCATGACTTTTAATATTCCTCTTCAGTTTAATGGATGTGGGTATTGTCGACCTTAGCAGCTTTAAAGCTTCTTTCACTATGATGCTCACCTGGATTGGCGCAAGTTCTTCTTCCCTTTGTCGAGCAAAGGTAAGTATTTGTTTGACCAACTCTTTTGCTCGAAGGCCAGCCTTGTAGATTTCCCACAGATGTTTTTCTAACTCTATTCCTTCCTCTACTTGTTCGAGGGCAAGCTCGGTATATCCAAGGGCAGCTGCTAAAATGTTGTTGAAATCATGTGCAATACCACCGGCCAGTGAGCCGATGGCCTCCATCTTATGAGCCTGTGTAAGCCGGGCCTCCAGCCTTTTTCTCTCCTCTTCAGCCTGTTTGCTTTCGGTGAGGTCGCGGATGGTAACCACTGCCCCAACCACCTGGAATCGTTCTATGATTGGAGTACTTAAATATGATGCGTAAAAAACAGCCCCACTTTTTTTCCATAGCACTTCTTCACTATGTTTGGCCTTGCCATTCTTGAGGGAAATGTGCATGGGGCACTCCGTCAATGGGTATTGGGCGCCATCCGGGAAAGAGTGGTGTAAGATCGAGTGCAAGGACTTTCCGAGCAACTCATCTATTTCATATCCCGTAAAGCTCGCCGCCGCCGGATTTGCTGAAATGATATTCCCTTCTACATCCACCCCAAAGATCCCATCACCGGCACAATTCAATATCAGTTGGTTCCGGTCAGCGAGTTGTCTGAACTTTTCTTCAGCCCGCTTGCGCTCGATGATGTGGCCAAGACGCTGGGTTATGGCGCTGAGCAAATGTCGCTCCTCGATCAGGAACGAGCCTTCATTGCTCGCCGGCCGATCCTCCAGATAGCATACCTCCACCTTTCCGACCGACTTGCCATTCACAATGATTTCGCCGGTCTGCATCCAGGCCGTTGTCCGGAAGTTTTCCGTCTGGAAGCTCTGTCCATCCAGCACGATGCAGGCCGCGGTGACCTCGGTAAACTTCCAGGCCGAAGGAATGAGCATAACGATTTTCTTCAATATTTCATCCAATGTTACGTTCGGCGACGCCAACATGGTCGAGATATCGTAAAGACATTTCAGTTCTTTGTTTCGCTTCCGCAGCGCCTCAGTCCGAATATTAACGATCTCTTCCAAACGCTCGTCTTTCTCCCTAAGCTCCTTTTCTATCCGCTTTCTTTCGGAAACATCTCGAATAAACATGCTTGTTCTTATATTGCCCGCTCGATTTTTGAAGACAGCAGATGAAACTTCACCAGGAAAGATGGTTCCATCCTTCCTCTTGAAGTTCAATTCGCCAATAAGATTTGCCGTTTCAGACCGCATTTCCGGAGCCTTTTGAAACCACGGATCGGTGAGATCGACCAGGGCATCTCTATCACTTCCGATCAACTCAGATTCCGTCATTTGGAACAGATCACAGGCCGCCCGATTCGCAGCAACTATTCGGCTGTCCTCAGCCGCCAAAAGGACTGCATCCGTTGAGCTTTCGACCAACGATCGGTATTTTTCTTCAGTTTCCCACAGAGCTTGCTGCGCGAGCTTTTGCTCGGTGATATTGCTTATGGCAAGCCTGATCTGTCTGCGATCGCCCTCATTTTCCCTGACGACGATACATTCCAGACGTGCGTGGAATTCTTTGCCATCGCTTTTCACCAGCATCAAGTCACAGGATTGGGGAGTCTCTGTCTCTAAAACACGCTTTCGATGCAGATAGAAAACATCTTGATCATTCCTGTGAACATAGTGACTGAGAAACCTTTTCTGCAGCCTTCCTCGCTCTACGCCCAGCATGATGGCTGCGCTGAGATTGGCTTCCTCAATCTTTCCTTTTTCGCTCAGCGTGATGTAACCGACTGGTGAAAAATCATAGAGATGGGAGTACTTGTTTCGCGTCTTCTCAAGCTCAGCCTGTGTGCGGCGAAGCTCATCGTTCTGCATCTCGATCTCGATCTGGTGCACCCGAAGTTCATGGACAAGTCTCTCCAATTCTTGCTTCGTTTGGGGATAGTCAGTTTCAGCATCTTTCGCTTTTAATTGTTGCTCGGCACAACGGCGCAACTCGTTGGCATCAGTTAATGCTCCCTTGACCTTCTTCGATTCAGCAACCCCCGCGCGCAATACTCTCACTTCGCTCTTACGCTGCTTTTTGGTTTGATCTTTGGTCTTCATTTAAGACTCCATCGAAGATGAGTGCACAAATTGCCTTAATATGCCAAAGAGCAGAGCGCGTTGTAATTGATGATAAAGTGATTACGCGGCGAGGAATAGGGAGAATCAGAATGGCAACTTTGGATCGTCGAAAGAAAAAGAACTGGCGCTGCGCTTTGATGTTTTTACTCTACTACTTGAACAGGTTGAAATGGAAGGATTTTTTTGTAGTCCAATTGAAGATCTCTAGCTATAGTGTTTAAGAAAATGATTTTGGTTTCCAAGTAGGCTGGGTTGAGGTACGAAACCCAGCAAAATAGGCGTTGGGTTTCGCGCTACTCAACCCAACCTACACCAAAAACATTATCTTGGGAGCTATATTATTTAAACAACGGGATGGAGGGTTTTACATGAAGAAGGAAGCCCATTCGACCGTTATGCTCAGTTCTCGAAAGAAAGTATGTCTGAGATAATTAAATTCTTATTCTTTTTGGGTTCGAGAACCTAAAAAAGGCTGGCTCATCGCGGATTAGTGGGATTCCGGTTGGTTCAAGTCCCGACTTGAACCAACGAAAGGGATGCGTAGAGGACCATTTCCCGGCAATCAATCCGTGCGCAGGGAGGTGAGATCCCTTCCGTTCCTTCTACTTCCAGACTGCTTAGACTCTAGCCTCACTGGTCAATGAGGACTCGATTTTTGCCAGCCTTTCTTCGATGCCGGCAAGATTTCTCGACATTTCCGGGTCAGATTTATTGGACGTGAAAATGGGATTATTGACCCACCAATCCATCCCCATCTCCTGGGCCTTATCAACTGAACAAATGACCAGTCTTATCTGCAGGGTGAGCAGTTCGACCTCAACCAGCTTGATTTTTATGTCTCCCGCGATCACGATTCCTTTGTCCAATACTCGTTCCAGCAAGTCTGCTAGATTCGCACTTTGAATATTGTGCTGCGTGCTTCTCTGGATAGGCATATTATTCCCTTCCTAAATGAGGTTTCCAAGCGGTCCCAGATCAAGATTGAGGTCATCTTCTTCGAGGTTGAACTGCTTGCACATTCGTTGTATTTCTTCAGCCTGTTTCATCAAAGTGAGACCCAATCGCTCGATTTCGTCCTCATCCAAAGATCCAGCCTCAATGCGCCTTATTGCTTGCTTTTCAAGCAATTCATGAAGAAGTCTAATCAAGGTCAGAACAAGTTTCGCCAATCCAGATTTCGCGTTTTCTTCATCGATATTGAGGTGGCCGCGACCCAGACGCGAAAGGGCACTTCTGTGCTCAGGCAACGGGAAAGCACTTGAGTTATCCGTTTGTTGGCAAAAAGTTGGTTGGGCTATATCTGCACGGTCGAGAGAGGTTTCCACATCCATACTCCACTTCACTGTTGAAGCATATCGTCATATGCTAGGTCTCGCAGGCTCCTGCCCGTCTCTATCGAGGTAAGCACCAGCTGCAAACCGAGGTAGATCAAATCGATATTTGCGACTGAAATAGTCACTTCGCCTGCGACCACAACTCCTTTGTTGAGCAGGCGATCCAGTAGTTCGCAAACCGACAGTTGCTGTTCCGAGGAAGATATCTCAAGCACCCTTTGACTCCTTTTCACTGACAAATCTGATCACTATAGGATAACCCGCAGAAGCCCCATTATATTCGCGGTGTACCAGCACTGTCACCTTGCTCTTGCCACCAGACCTGCATCTTCGTAGAGAGCCTCGGCCAAATCCGAGAGCAGAGGCAATCCAACCGGCTCAATCTGAACGTACACAATGGTTTGTTCAATATCAGGGAATTCCTTTCTGTATTTTTGCTTAATTTTTTGTTCTTGCTTCTCCAGGGCTGAGCACAGGAAGCAGTTTTGTTTGCGCGTAGCCATGTTGAGGAATAATTTGGTCACACTGGCGCCTATATTTTTGCATGCCCTAATAAGGTCTGTCGTTTCCAACAGGGCCATCTCAGTTAGAATACTGACTGCAAATACTGTGCATTTGTTATGATCGTTCAGCAGACTCCGAAATTCTTTAATGTCCTTCGATAACTGCACAAGCTTTTGAGAAAGGTTTGCGAACTGAAAAATGTGCTTATACTTCAAGATTACCCTGAAAAATGCCTTGAGCCATTGGTCAACAATTTCCGGCAATTCCAGTAATCGAATCAGGTGGCCGGTGGGCGCCGAATCAAGTATCACCATGTCGTAAT
Source organism: uncultured delta proteobacterium (assembly GCA_963781715.1). Classification (GTDB taxonomy): domain Bacteria; phylum Desulfobacterota; class Syntrophobacteria; order Syntrophobacterales; family Syntrophobacteraceae; genus Desulfoferrobacter. The sequence goes on along the minus strand of CAWAGW010000005.1, from coordinate 245,992 downwards.
CATTGTTTCTCAGCAAACGGGATATCCGCGTCACAGCCATGATCTCGTCAATCCCTGGCGGCGCCAAATCCATTATCCTCTCGAGTACTTGGCGGTCAAAGGTCAAATCAAAATTCGAGGTGATACCGGTCAAAAACTTCTCGATTTCCTGCTGGTATCTCCCTCTTAATGCTTCAAATTCTGCCGGCGCATTTATTTCCATCACGGTTAGATTGGGAAGCAGCTTATACGGCACCTCGGACACCGAAACCTTCAAGCAATCACCTAGAGAATGAGCTGGGTCGACCGATAAAAGCAGAATGTTCTTATCCACATATCTTCGAGCTGATCCCAAGGCCGTTGCACAAGCTAAGGTCGTCTTGCCTACGCCCCCTTTACCAGCCAAAACGATCAGCCTCATGTCGTCTATTGGAAATGCTGCCGCACCGTTTACTCTGCACTCCAGATCTGACACTCTATTTTTGGGCCGCCGATAATGACAGGGAAGTTCATACACGCTGCGCCAAAATGCACACAAACCTTGTTCGCCGCGCATTTCCATGGGAAACAGTGGAATTCCCCAAAACGAATATTGCGCTAAACTTTTATCCCTGAGAAGAGTCCTGAGCTCTCTGAACTGTTTTTCGCGCCTGGCGGCGCAGCATGGGCAGTCATCATAGGGAATGAGTCTATTGACGATGATTTCGGCAACCGGTATCGACTTTTCCCGGAGTTGTTTGATGAGTGAAACTGTTTCGAGAACGCTCAGCTTTTCCGCTGTTGCAACCGGAACAAATCGGCAGCGCAAGGAGTCTTTCAGCAGCCGATCCATATACTGCAGTGAAACGACAAAGTTGCGGAGAAAGGACTCCGCAGCATCCGGCCCATTGCCCTTGCCAAACACTTTTTTCATATAACGATGCTTGGCCGACAACAAATTCAATACCTGCAGCCACTTTCTGATAAACTTTGGAGTTTCCAACAGTCTCAAAGTGTGCCCGGTGGGTGCAGAATCTACTAAAATGCAATGATATTGTTTTTGCACAATCCACGCATTGATTTCCAGCAAAGCCATCAACTCATCAAGGCCGGGCAATGAGAGGTCGATCAGCTGATTGATATCTTCGTCATCAAGAAAGGTCCCACGCGCGACGATCTCGCGGATCTTTCCCATGTGTTCTTGCTTGAATCTCGCAAGGGACTGAACGGCATTCATTTCAAGGACCGTTAAATTATTCGGAGGATGGAATTCCGCCAGGCTGTCTGCCACGGAATGAGCCGGATCGGTGGAGACCAAAAGGAAGGATTCGTCCGAGCGATTGCGCGCCACCTCAATTGCTGAAGCTGTCGCACAGGTGGTTTTACCAACACCTCCCTTGCCGCCGAAAAAGATCAGCTGCAACGAATGATCGAGTAAAAAGGATGGTATAGTCAAATGTCGCACTCCATTGACTGATTCCGCCCACACAATGACTCAACACCCCCAGAAGTTTCGGTAAGAAATTGCTCATTTTGTTCTGAGCTGCCCTGTTTCGATTGATTCTATGGCAATGTGCCTTTGTTTCGCCGATCACTCCCAGGCATCATCCTGATCCTCTCCATCACTTCCTTCGCTCAATTCTTCAAGCCGATCAAGGAGAACCTTTTCTCTTGCATCAAAGTCTTCCTCAGTGATTTGCCCGGTTTCCAACATCATGTAAAGTTCGCTGAGTTGTGCAGTGATGTTTTGTGATTCGGAAGCCACCTCTTGCTGCACTGCATTGTGCAGTTCACGAAAGATCCACAAAATGCTGGTCATTGGAAACAATAAGACGTCATCTACCAGAAACACTTGGAATCTCCCAAAATAGGATTGTTCAATTTCTTTTCAGCTGTTAGCAGCAAACAACCGGCTTGCAACCGCAAAGAGAAAGATCAAAACACTACAGTTGCAGCTCGATGTTGACAAAATTGTGGGGCGCCCAAGGTCCGCTGTAGTCGAAGGCGAAATTGTTATCAAAAAGCCTTGCAGCTTCAAAAACAGCGGTTTCGAATTCAGACTGCTGATCGCGTCCGACAAGGCATGCCAGGTTGAGTGCTTCCCGCTCAGTGCGCGGCTCATTCTTTTTGATGTCAGCGCAACAGGGAGCTAAAACGTTCTCAACTCGATCTGCGTATTCTTCTCGATCTTCATTCAAAATCCGGTCAAACAACCTGCCGATCTCAATTTTGTTTTCCTGGCTGGGTTCGCGATTGCTCCCCAGCAGAACATCTCGAGCGGCTCTCAGTTCAGGATGAATGTGAACAAAATATTCGAATATATTCGGTATGTCCCAAACCACGCGTAAACCCATTTCAACTTTGCCGGCAACCTGCTTCAGTTGATTTAGGAAAACCTGCTTGTTCGCTGTGAGCATTTTTTCAACGGCCACAGCATCATTGGCGATGATGCCGAATGCTACAGGCAGCGGTGTAGTCTGCTCCATGATTCTCTTCAGGACGGCTTGATGGGCGGCAAGATTGCGTCTTTCAGGGCGAATTTTTTTTAACAGCGCCTCGCTCACAACCGCTGCAACGCCCTTGCTTGATATAGTGTAGACAGCGGCATCATTGATCCCCATTGGCCCGTATTCAAGATTGGCCTGTCCATGAATGATGGCATAAACATACATTGGTTTTTGTGATGTGCCCTTTATGTTCATGATATCCCTGATCCTTCGGCATGACTGATGCCATTCAGGCCGCCGTTTATGGTCTATGGAGTTGATCGACGACCGCGATGACCGCCTGCTGATGCACACTCTCGAGCGATAATGGACTTCAACTTACCCTGCTGCGTTTGGATTTCTAACGGAGCCTTGCAGGTGTAACATGTCACGGGCCCGTTGAAATCATCATAAGCGTCGTCCAGATCAAACTTGAAGCCGCAGGAGATACAGTTGATTTTCATGGGAAAATTCCTCCTACCATAGGTTGTTAGAGCAGTTATAAAGCAGATTTATACGCTTGGCCGTCTCACCGGGCTCTTGTTCGTGCTTCCGAACGACAACGGTGGCATTCGGTCGCCACACAGCCGTCGAGACGATGATGCCAAAGCCTTGAGGCAAGTTTCATTTCTTCGCGCTGCAGTCGCCAGTGGGCGGCAATCTGGAGAGGCTCACCAGTATGACTCTTGCAATGCCGAAAGCTTTTTATGTTGCGTTGAGTACGAATGTGCTTTGAGTTGTATGGCTTAAACATGAGACACCCCTGTTGTATTTAGTACTTGAAGCGCTTTGGGCTACTGGCGTCGGTGGAAACAATGGATCTTTGCCTGGTGGTCTGCGCCGCAGCCGGTTCACTCTCTTTTTGCTCTTGAATCTTAGCCATTAGCACAGCCTTCTCGGTTTCAATTTCCTCAAAGCGCTGTTCGATGTTTTTTATGCGGATCAACGACTTCTCCCTTTCCTGACCCCGCCGGTACTTTTCCATCTCCAGGCAACTCATCCTCATATACGCTTTATAGGGGACAAAATTTTCAGAAGCTCGTCCCGAGTGTGTTCGAACGTCTTGCATGGTGCGGATGGTTCTTGGTGGAATAGCCATGACACTCTCCTTTCATATTCCTTGTAACTCAGCTGACTTTTTAATGCTGTTGAAGTCGCCTTTTTTTGGAGCCACAAATCAACTGCACTACTTCATCTACCTTTTGCGTCATGATTGGCTGGCCGCCGCGGGTGACTTTCGCCGTATCATTGCTCAGAATATCGCGACAAGCCCATCTGAAGACGGGATCATCAAGACTGGCATGTGCACCTCGCATGGCAATGACTCGTGCGGTTGCAATACAGGCGCGAATTGTTGGTCGGTGATTATTGACACCGAAGGTGCGCAGTTCCCTTACTATATCGACGATCGTCTCTGCATCCGAGCGAGTAATGTTGGATTTGTTCATGGTGATGAGCACTTCGCTTTCTCGATCGTAGTGTTCCAAGTTTATAGTGATCAGTCGATCCAGGAGCGCATCCTGGGTCTTGTGAACTCCCGCGTATTCTTCCGGATTGGAAGTAAAAATGGCGCGAAATTCCGGGTGAACTTCAAGATAACCTTCTCCAGAACGCCTCAGTTTGGGCAGATTCAATATCCCTTCCGACAAGACACTCAATAATGCGTTGTTAGCTTCGGGGCGGGAGCGATTGAATTCGTCATAAATCAGCGTGTCCCCACTCTGACATGCGCTGGTGAGCCGGTTATCCATCCAAAAGCTTTTCGTTTCTTCTTCAGTCTTGAGAACGGAGTGAATGTAGTTGTCAATGACTTTTGACTTACGATAGCCTGCATCACGGCCCACCAAATCAGCGGTGCCAAATTCATCATCGCCGTGGATCAGGCTGACAGGACGACCTATTTTGGCTGCCACATGGAAAGCCAGAGTTGTTTTCCCGGTCCCTGCCGGTCCTGAGAAGTGAATTGGGTATCCTGCCTGAAGATAAGCCAATGCCCTCTCGGTCACCTGACTGACATGCGGCGTAGAGACGAAACCCGAACTAGGCTCCGGTAAGATATTGTCACCTTCAGTCTGGACTCGCATCATGTTCGTGGTCAAAGCTGCTAAATTTTCTTGATTCATTTCTCTACAACCTCATTTAAGTAAAAATCCTCTATTCGGTGGTAGTTGCAATCCAGCCGCGCCCTCGACAGGACAAACAGGCCATTGCCGGCGCGCACCTGTCGTCTCCAGTGCCACTGCATTCCGGACAGACAGAAGTCTTGCCCAATGCCGCAGGCACCTTGCCTCTACCTTTGCATACAGTGCAGGTCAAAGTCTTCACAGCGCCGGTGCCGCGGCAATGGGCACAGCGAAGGTAGGGCGCCATTACTTCAACGACGCCCCGTCCGCCGCAAACGCAACACGTTGATTGATAAGACATGATACCGAAAGGGTCCTTACCACTACCGCCACAGAAAGCGCACGATACCTTAACCCATTTTCGCTGTTGCTTCACCATCTCTCCAACCTGTTGCCGATAACACATTGTTATGTAATAAGATTGTCAGGTTACTTGTCCTTTGGACCTTTTTTCTCTTCCTTGGCACGGCGGGTGGCTTCTTCTTTCGCGCGACGTTCAGCTTCCTGCTTCGCTTTCAGCTCAGCCTGCTCTTTTGCAACTTTATCAGCCTGTTGTTTCGCCTTCAGTTCAGCTTCTTCTTTTGCTCGCTTTTCAGCTTCCTGCTTCGCTTTCAGCTCAGCCTGTTGTTTTGCTTTCAATTCAGCTTCTTCTTTTGCTCGCTTTTCAGCTTCTTGTTTCGCTTTCAGCTGAGCTTCTTCTTTTGCGCGACGCTCCGCTTCCAGCTTGGCTTTTTTTTTGACCGAAGGTGTGTTATGCCAGGCCTCGCGAGCGCCACTGATATCCGCCGCAAAAGCTTCCCGCATGCCTGCCACGCTTTGAGTCAATCCCGAAACAAAATCCAATCGTTCACCCAGTGCAGTTTTCATCGCTTCTTTGTGAACTGTTCGGACTTCCGCGAAGTCTTTTTGAAATTCCGTGCGCAGACCAGCTACGGTGGATTGCACTTCATTCACCACTCGAGCCCGATCGGCTTTGCCCATTTTCGCCATGTTCGCATGTTCGCTGCGAAATTTGCTCTGCATGCCTTTCACCTGATTTTGCAGTTGCGACGTAAATTCGGCCAGGCCACTACGCGTCGCTTTTGCCATCGCTAAGTGAGCCTGGTGATTGTCTGCAAACTCCTGGTGAAAACTCTGCTTCATCCCTGCAATATCGGTTTTGATTTCAGCAGTGAAACTATTCCGATTTTTTTTGTCAGATTGCGCCATTGTTTGGTGCGCCGCACGAAAATCTCCAAGCATTGATGCCACTGCATCCTTTTGGTCTTCGGTATATTGCTGAAGATCTTCCTTTAGCTGATGACGCAATTCGCGCAAATTTTCTATCCCTTCTCGTAAGCGAGTCATGTCGTCAGTCAAAACAGCCATGACATTCCTCCTCCCTAATTTATGCGACCGCGACTGCGGACCATTATGCCGGGTCGGAGCCACCATTGGGCTCCGACTCGACTGGTAAGACGTCGTCTTATCCTGTTAATTAGGCAGGGGTTGCAGCACTGGCAGTCAGGCCAATGGCTTCCGCATACTTCAGATAAGTTTCAACTGAGGCGATGACCACGCGGGCTTCAATGGACAAAAGCTCGATGCCAACCAAAGAAACCTTGACCCAAGCGTCGATCACGATACCTTTGTCTAGGATTCGATCCACAACTTCCGCAAGACTTGAAGAATCTGTTGATTTATTGACTTTTGCCATGATAATGTCTCCTTCTCTTGTCAATTATCCAGGTTGATGAGGGGCCCTACCCGGGAGTGGCTTGCATTTCTTACTCTCGGGTAGGATTGACTACCAATCCTTTGGCCTGCCCGGTTCTTTTAGGCAGGAGTTGCCGCACTGGCAGTCAAGCCAATGGCTTCCGCGTACTTCAGGTAAGTTTCAACCGAGGCGATGACCACGCGGGCTTCAATGGACAAAAGCTCGATGCCAACCAAAGAAACCTTGACCCAGGCGTCGATCACGATACCTTTGTCCAGAATTCGATCCACAACTTCCGCAAGACTTGAAGAATCTGTTGATTTATTGACTTTTGCCACAATGTGCTCCTTTGTAAATTGAATTGTCAGTGCCAGTACCGGTAATTCCTTTCAGGCATGCCTGCAGTTGGTCTTTGCGCAAATCATGCCAAATCCTCCGCAGCCAGACAGCTTTGCAATATGCCTTTGGTCTAAAGAATACCAGCCCGCAGTTTCTTCAGCTATCAGGCGCCAGTAAAGACTCCAAAAACCATTCGATCTTGAATTCTTGGTGTTCGCACCCTTGGCTAAGCCGTGGATGCTGTTTGCAAAAACATTTGTTTGAGAACTTATTTGACAGCCTCCTCAAATCTATGGAGGCGAAAAACGGTGGACGGGACTTGGAAAAAGGAAAACATGGGGCGGGCCCAGTGAGGGGAAATCAAGTTTTCAAACGGTATGGAATTCATTCTATGGAATAAATTCCATACCTATGGAATAAATTCCATACCCTTGCCAAGGCTCATGATGTCCTAATTTTCAACGATTTCACAAATTTCCTGATGGAGGAATGGTTTGCTCACAAAGCCATTGATGATACCCTGTTTTAAGGCATTTTTGATGGCTGTATCGTCTTTATAAAAATAACCAGACACCATTATGATACGGACCTTTGGATCAAGCTTGCGGAGTCTTTCTGCTACCTCAAGTCCCTCCATGTCCGGTAGCTTGGCATCGACAAAAGCCACCTGAAAAAAGTCCGCGTTCATTAGATTCACTGCTTCGAAACCCGAAAAAGCTGTTGTGGATTGGATGCCGAGATCATTCAGTAAATGTTGCAACACCCAGCACATATCGGGTTCATCATCCACAATGAGTATTTTTGTTTCGCCATCGTTCATGATTTATCGTTTCCGCTTTTTACAGAAGGGGTAACTTCAAAGTGAATTTACTCCCCTCTCCCACACGACTTTCCACATCTATGGAACCAAAATGATGCCTTACGATGGAGTAGCAAATCGACAGACCAAGTCCAGTTCCCTTTCCGACTGTCGAGGTCGTGTAGAAAGGGTCAAAAATCTTGTCTATATTGGCTTGAGATATCCCATGTCCGGTATCTGCAATGTGAACCAGAACCTCATTGCCACGTACCTCAGTATCTATGACCAGACTGCCTCCCTTCGGCATCGCATTGATTGCATTCAGCAGAATGTTTATGACCACTTGCTGAAGCAGTCCCTCAATCCCACTGACGAAGATCAGCTCTTGGGGAAATGCCGAGACTAAGTCAATCTTCTGTATTTTCGCCTGATTGGCCACTAACGCTATGCTCTCTTTAATAATATGAACAAGGTCCGTCCGGGTTGCTTCTGTTGTTGTTGTGGGCCGTGCGAATCTCAAAAGATTTTCAATGATTACAGATGCCCTTTGGATGCCGACATGTATTTTTTCTGCACACTCTTTGCGAAAATCGTCGACGACATCATCCTCCATAAGGAACTGGGCCGCTGAAGAACAAATCGCCAGCGGGTTGCGGATTTCATGAGCAATGCCCCCAGCCATGACACCCAGAGCCGCCAACTTTTGCGACTGCAGCAGTTGCATTTCCAATTTCCGCCGCTCAGTAAGATCTCTTCCGACCGCCACAATTCCAACTTCCCGAGAGGCACTCTCTTTTAAAGTCGAGCATACCCAGTATACAGGCACAAAAGCTCCGCTCTTGGTGATGAGATCCCATTCCGCCATGATCGAACTCTGCGGACTTTCGATGTTAGCAAACACTTCCTTGACTTCATCGTGAACTTCCTGGACGCAAAATTCATAAAAATATCTCCCACGTACCTGATTATGACTGAAACCGGATATTTTCTCGGCCGCTGCATTCCAAGTCACTATTTTACCTTGCGTATCGGTTGAAACAATGACGTCGCTGGCACACTCAACAATGCTTGCTAAGTGGCGTTCCAACCGACGAAAGTCCTCACTCAAGCGTACTTGCTCGGTGACGTCCTCCATCAGCAGCATGGCGCTTTCTACCTGTCCTTCCCAGGAGAATGGCAGAATGCTGTAATAATAGATCCGCAAGGGAACTCCGGGGGCTCGATAGGTCAGCCGTTGGCCTTGAGTCGGCTTGTTTTCATCGAAGACCAGTCGGATCCGCCGGGAGATATCCATGTGCTCCAAAATAGTCGAAGGGAATACGGCTTCTAACTTATAACCGATGGTGGATGCTTCTGTTCTGAGGCTCTTTTCAAGGAAGTTTCGATTTGCAGACAGGATTCGCATATCTCGATTAATGAACAGAATCGAACAGGGTATAGTGTCTAGAAGCATTTTATATAGCTGCTGATAGCGGTCCGCTGAGCGCGCCTCAATATCTTCGAATTCTGCTACTTCCATTCGACTTCCTCCTTTTGCAACCTTCCCTTACTTGAGCGCTCCCTGGCTTTCAGCCACAACTCGCTCATTTCTGCCTGATTTTGGACCCTCCTATCGGTCGGAGTTCCTGATGGACCAATCCTTCGAATCCTTTGAAAAAATGAATTCAGGAAAAAGCATTGAGTTGGTATGCGAAGTGAATGCCAAGTCCTGGAATTGTCGATATCCGACAACTCTATTTGAGCGAACTGCCGCTAGACAAAATTATAAGGAGGCCAGGGCCCGCTCAAGTGCGGCTTGATAGAGGATTCCCAACGGGTTTTATGGAATGTAGCTCGAAATTCATCAACGGCAGTTTTTGGAATTAGAAAGTAAAGTGAAACCAACGGATGGGAGAAGTGGCTTTTCAAAAAACTTGAAGCATCATCTTCTGATTTGAACTTAACGCAGCATTCAGCAAAAAGCCTATGGCATCTTTCAATAATTTCTTTTTTCCTGGATATCTCCCACAGCTGATCATCAAAGATTGACTTGCGTGTGGCAAGATACTTGACACCAGGCCCTGTGAATGCTGCATTCCCCGTCAATGGACCACCATTACCGGAGTTGATGCCCACTGGTGCTTTTTTTTCCAAAAGCTGCAAACGTATTCCCATCTCTACGCAACCATCCAATTCCTCGATAAGAAGAGAAAAGCGCACAGAATTTTTCAGCAGGAACTGGCACACCTCTTCTTCACTGTTGAAAAGGGATCCGTATCGCATTGGCACAACTGAGCCATGCTGATGGAAATACTCGACAATCTTTTGATATGCCACCATTTGGGAAAGATTATTGTCGTCCAGCGGCACCCAAACAGTCGACACAGCTGCGCATAGATCTCCCTTCGCTACAATAACGATGGGTTGGGAGCCAATACCCTCGATACCTCCAATTACCGGCCATGGGTTGGATCGCAAAAGACAGTATGTGATATATTTCATCCGACGATTCATGAGTCGCAGTTATTCCAGAGCGGGAGTGAAACTGTATGGAGGCCATGGGCCAGAAAGCTGAAACCGCATAGATCGGCCCAATAAAGCAGAGTTGGCCTCATCTAGACACGAAAACAAATCGGGAGTTTTTTTTTCGGGGACCAGAACAGCCAGATTGAGAAAGACTTCTTCATCACTCTCCGCGTCGGCGCTTGGCAGGATTTTTCGCACCCGCTTCTCCGCCGCAAAATCACTGATGTCAGCAGCGAAAGATTTTGCAAGGCTTTGAGTGAGTTCGCGCAATTTGGTTTCGGCATTGGCTCGGAGCTTTCTCTCATAGAAGTAGCGCTTGCCGGGTGAATCCGGAACGTTTTGTATATCTTGAGCCCACAGGTCGGCATAAATTGCTTCACGCGCAGCCTGAGCACTCATGAGTCCTTTGATTGCCCACTCCTCTTTCTCTTCCACGTAGCTCAAAAACTGCTCGATGATTTCCGCATTCCTGGAAAGTCGATCATCCAATGTATAAAAGGTGTAAAAAATGGTCCCAAATGGAAAAGGCAGCACGGGTGAATACTGCATAGCCTGTTCGATCACCTTCATGTGTGCGCAAGCTCTCGGGCCAACCCATTCGAGTTCCTCCATGCGCTCTTGAGCGGCCGAGCTGCAGAATTCCTCTGCTGAAACTTCACTGGTCACCGCCATAATGTTCCCATGATGGTGGAATATGAAATCCTTGTTGCCGTCAACAGCGGGACCCTCGATAACCCCAAAGCGCTCGCCGCGAGCCAGGCAGTAAACATAGATCATGCCAGCCATCACATCGCCAGCTGGTGAGGACTCGTTTTGCTTTACCGCGCTCATTTCGCATCAACCAATGCTATCGACTGCTCCAAATCCTGCCATGCAATATTGAGCTCCAAGTCCTCGGGAACCTCCTCCCGGCATTTGCCGATGGCTGTTCGAACCGCCCTCAGGGCTGCATTATTGCAGATTAAGGCGATTTCAGCTCCACTGAAGTCTTCGGTTCTCGCCGCCAACTGAGCCACATCAATATCTTTGTCCAGTGGCTTGTTGCGGAGGTGAATCTTGAAGATTTCCTCACGGTCTTTCTGGTTCGGGATTCCGATTTCCACAATATCATCAAAGCGTCCAGGCCTTAAGATAGCCGGATCGAGCATATCCACTCTGTTAGTGGCGCCAAGGACCAGTACTCCTTTTAGTTCGTCAATGCCGTCAAACTCAGCAAGGAATTGGCTGAGAACCCTTTCGGCAACATGTGAATCCGAGCCGGCACCGCTTCGCACCGGAACCAAAGCGTCAATTTCATCAAAAAAAATAATGCAAGGTGCAGCCTGCCTTCCCTTTTGGAAGACTTCACGCACTGCCCGCTCCGATTCTCCCACATACTTCGACAGCACTGCTGGTCCCTTGATGGAAATAAAATTGACTTGGCTCTCGTTGGCAACGGCTTTTGCAATCAGCGTTTTGCCGCAACCCGGAGGACCATTGAGCAAAATGCCTTTGGGCGGCTTCACCCCCGCTTTCTCAAAAACATGCGGATACTTGAGGGGCCATTCCACGGCTTCGATCAAACGCTCTTTAACTTGGGACAACCCGCCGACATCCTGCCAGTGAATGTCAGGCACTTCCACGAAAACCTCGCGAATGGCGGACGGCTCCACGTCATGCAAGGCGGCCAAAAAATCGTCCATGACGACTTCGAGTCTGGCAATTTGTTCGTAAGGAACGCTCGCCAGGCCAAAATCAATTTCGGGGATCATTCGACGAAGACAGCTCATGGCCGCTTCACGGCAAAGAGCCTCTAAATCTGCCCCAACGAAACCATGTGTGATCTCAGAGAGGTGGGCCATTTCAACATTCTCGGCCAGAGGCATCCCGCGGCTGTGGATCTCAAGGATCTCGAGGCCTGCCTTTGCGATCCGGAATGGGAATGGTGATTTCCCGGTCAAATCTTCCAGGACGCCGCAAGGCTGGATCCAAAGCATTGGGTAAATTGGTGGCTGCGATCACGATCAGATTCTGTCTTCTATTGAGCCCATCCATGAGCGCCAATAGTTGCGCCACCACTCTTTTTTCCACATCTCCAACAACCTGCTCACGCTTTGGGGCGATGGCATCGATTTCATCAATGAAAATTATACTTGGGCCTTTTCGAGAAGCTTCCTCAAAGATTTTACGAAGGTGCGCCTCACTCTCTCCATAGAACTTATGGATCACCTCAGGACCGCTCACCGAAAAGAACTGGGCTTCGGTTTCCCGGGCAATAGTGCGCGCAATCAGCGTCTTTCCGCATCCAGGCGGCCCATGCAGCAGAACGCCTTTGGGAGCATCGATCCCCAGGCGCTGAAAAACCTCCGGATAGCGTAAAGGCAGTTCAATCATTTCGCGGATTCGCTGGAGCTGATGGCGCAGGCCGCCGATGTCCTCATACGACAAAGCACCGCTGAGCTGTTCTTCGCGCGCTTTGCCGATGGTCAACTCGGTGGTTGGATTGATCAGAACCGGTCCTCTGGGATTGGTGTTTTCGACCTTGAAATCCGCAGAACGGCTGCCAAAAAGTGTTGCCCGAATCCGGTCTCCGGTTTTAACCGGGAGTCCATCCAGAAGACTCCCGATATACTTGAGGTCCCTGTCGGCTGGAACAATCCCCGTAGGGGCTAGAACCACTTCTTTGGCGGGCGAGCAGGCGGTTTTTCGAACCGTTACAAATTCATCAATCCCAGCCCCAGCATTTTCCCGCGTGATACCATCCAATTGCACTCGTGATTGCCCACGATGCTCTTTATAGGCCGGCATTGCCTTGCAAACAGTGTCGCGCTTGCCAATCACTTCAACTATATCGCCAATCTCCACATCCAGTTTTTCTAGATCTTCAGGCCCCATGCGTGCGAAGGCGCGGCCTACATCTTTATTCAAAGCTTCGGTCACTTTCAGCTTTAGACTCTGCTCGCTGGTCTTTCCCATAAAATGAACCTCTTTCATTCCCGCTTAGCAACACGAACAAGCACAATGATACTGCCCATAATTGGAACCCAATTAAAGACCCGGCACTATTTGCCGCAACGGATTTCAGCTACGCCATTTTTGCATGATACGCTTATTTTATCTTGCGAGAAAACTCCAGGAAGTAGTATCTCTTTGCGGTATTTCTTATCTCTTTTCTCAGCTGAAAACGTCAAAATGTCATCGCTGATTTCGATCTTGATGTCCTCGGCTTCTATCCCCGGCATCTCTGCGACGATCAACACATGATCCGACTCTTCGAAAACGTCTGCCAGAGGTTCGCGAATCTCCTGCACCACGGATTTTCCGGTTTTTTTATCTTTTTTGATGTTGCCAAACGGTTCAACTTTAACCCCTTCTCCGCCTGCTCCAACCTTTACTGAGAAGCCATAAACTCCTTTGAACTGATTGTCCTTTCCGAACTCCACTTCACCCGTTTTGGCCAATCGCTCGCCGGTCTCCGCCAGATCCCCCAATTTTTCCAATATGTCAGAAAACCCCTTGAGCATTCCTTCAAAACCACCGCTTTGTTCATCCTTGCTCGTGCTCTTTTTCTTGGCCATCTTGTTCTCCATTGGGAACTATGTTGTATGCTTTCAATTTGGTAAATATGGTCTTATAGTCTATTTTGAGCAACCGAGCGGCCTCAGCCTTGTTGCCTTTGGTTTGCCTAAGCACCTTCTCGATGATTTCACGCTCAGCATCAATGGTGAGCTCTCGAACCGATTTTTTCAAGGACTCGCCATCCCAATCCCATGTACCAGCATGCGATTTTGGTGCCAGTTTTGTTTTCTTAGTGCGTATTTTCTTTATGTTCAGCTGTTTCTTTGTTATCAGTTTATTGGCCATTAACACTGCACGCCGCACCACGCTGCGAAACTCTCTTACATTGCCAGGCCATTCATAGCTGAGCAAAACTTGCATTGCTTCCTCAGTAAAACCTGGCACATTTTTCGATAACTCCTGGTTGGTGCTTTCAAGGAAGAGCCCTGCCAAATATGGGATGTCAGCTTTTCTCTCGCGCAACGGAGGGATATGGAGGACATATTCATTGAGCCGAAAAAACAGATCTTCTCGGAAGGAACCGGTTGCCGCCAATTCCCTCAGGTTTTGATTGCTGGCGGCAACAATGCGCGCATTCACCTTGACGCTTTTGCTGCTCCCCAAAGGACAAACGCTTTTTTCCTGCAGCGCCCGCAATAACTTGGCCTGAGAACCAATGGGCATATTGGAGATTTCGTCCAAAAACAGCGTCCCTTCATGTGCGGCTTCAAACTTTCCAACTCTATACTGTGAGGCGCCAGTAAATGACCCTTTCTTATGGCCAAAAAGTTCACTTTCGAACAAACTTTCAGGAATGGCTCCACAGTCCACCGCAATGAAAGCTTTTCCCGAACGATCGCTGGCATCATGAATGGCCCTGGCGATCAACTCTTTACCTGTTCCCGTCTCCCCGAAAAGGATCACGCTGAAATTTGACTTAGCCACCATACTGAGTTCGGAGATCAACTGGCCCATAACCTCACTAGGACCCATGAGTCTCCTCAGTGGATTTTCAATCGTCAAGCTACTAAAAAGAAGTCTGGCCTCCCTTTTGAGTTGTCGCTCCTCTAAAGCACGGTTTACCACACTGATCACTTCCTTATTCTGAAACGGCTTTGATAAATAGTCATATGCGCCTAATTTGATCGCTTCGACAGCTCCGGGTATATGCGCGTGCGCTGTGATCATTACGATAGGCATATCTGGGCTGATTTCTTTCGCCTGCATGAGCAACTCGATCCCACTGACATCCGGCATCATTATATCGGTTAGCAACACATCCGGTTGCTCTGATGCAATTTTTTCCAATGCATCCGTTGCATTAAGAGATGTTAATGGAATGAACCCTGCTTTTTGAGTCAACTGCGATAGTAGTTTGCAAATGACTGGTTCATCATCCACGATCAACACCTTGCCTTTAGGATCCTTCATTTTTTCATCCCTCAGAGAACATGCTTCAACAAAATATCTGGTTCCAGAAAGCGTTCGGCTGAGTGAAGCGCCCCTAAGAAAAGAAGACCGGTTTCTCCAGCCTGGAGAGTGGTGTTTATGCGGCTGGCAATGAATTGGTCTCTTTTCACAAGAAGACTGTCTGAATTCTCTTTTCCCCCACTTCCAGAATTTGCTTTATTGATTTTGTCGGGAAATTCCAGCTTTGCCTTGATTGTTTGATACTCATTGAGAAGCAGTTCTGATGATTCGGTACCCATCAGTTCGGCGCCCCTTTGCATCAAGCTCAGCAGCAACTTATGATTTCGACTGCCCCGATCGGCCAAAGTGGTCACAATTTCAGTTTCTTTTCCGCATATCGGAAGTCCGTCCTGATAGAGCCTCAAGTGCTCGTAACATAGACTTAGACCCTCTATCGTCTTTTCCACCTTGTCCCAGAATTCTTCTATCGACTTCAATTTGTGCCGCCAGGCTTTGACTGTGAGCCGCTGTAGACTGGCTCGGCGAACCGCATCGCCCAGATCCCCCATGTCAGCCAGGGTGTGTATGATAGGAACGTGATACAAGGTTCTAGCAGAACCAGTAGTTGTACTGTCCATGAGCCTCCCAAGGAAAACAATTTGGGTTTGTGGCAGTTTTGTCTATTTCAATGCAATCAAGCTTAAAGTGGAATAATGTGAACGAGGTATCAGTCTTGCGAGTTAAAGCGGAAGGTCACAAAAGAATGTGCAACGTCCCAGTGAATCGCAGATGACTGGCGGTCCGGTTCCCAAGGCTGAATCCTCTGTCCGATAATCGCTTGGCAACCCTGCTGCCATATCCTTGGACCGATTCCCAGGACTTAGGCCAGTGGCTTTGCGCCCCAATCTTTCGGTTGGTTTGCCATCGGCAAACGACGGATGATTAAATTTGCTGATTCTAACCCATTCCAACAGTTTCTCGTTTGAGGGTCACGCTGAATCTACCACCTAAAGTTTAGCGATTTTATCTGTAACTACCCGTTATGCCGGCGAAAGCCCACATCCAGTGGATGAATGAACTTTTCTGGATTCCCGCAGACATGACGAGTGTAGCCTCATCTGAATGAAAATCACCTAATTTAAATGTTATTTTGATTATATTAAGTCAATTAAGTGCCAAATGCTACAAAAAAAGTATAAAAGGAATTCTTGGGCTTGGTTTCGGGGTTCTGACAGCCATCCTCGTAATTCATCTAAATTTCATCTACCGCCTGGTTGCAGCCTACTGGTACAAAGCAACCCGTTTGATACTCTATCTCGATTCATGGACGTTCCTTCTGCTATTGGAACAAGTCCGCTCCTTTAGTCGTGAGCAAGAAAACGGTGCCGGCGACGGACACTTCTAAATTCGTCATTTGGTTAGGACTCCCCGCATCGAGCGAGCAAAACTTGTAACTTTGGCGACCGTTTTTGAGACGCCCCCACTCGCCAAGCCACCGGCTTGGGCACTGTTAGTTGGACACACATGCCCCCCGTGGGTATTGAAAGTCCCCCTTTCGCAAAGGGAGATTTAGGGGGATTTTAGATAAGAATCAGCAGGTTGAAAAATCCCCCCTAACCCCCCTTTGCAAAAGGGGGGGACCAAATCGCTGACTCCCTGTTGTTGGTGGCAAATTGTAATGCCAATGAAAACAGATACTTTTCAAAAGCACGGGGTTATGTGTGTCTAACTGTCAGGGGTGTCTGCCTTTCACATGCACCGCAACAGACCGTTTCGGCAGTTAAGAAGTGCAAGAGATCCTTTATGCGACACGCCCTGTCCAGACGTGGCAACATAAGGCAAGGATCTTGCAACCTTATCCATTTGTCTCACCTTCATGTGGTGGAGTATACTCATAAAGTGAAACTTGAGTTCCTGCTGACTTGACGATCCATTACTGCATCCAGATTCTGCCCTTCGCGCGAATTTTCCTTGAGGAGTCATGTAATACATTGCGTGTCGCCTCCTCCCAATGCATGCGAATCAACGCATTGATGTTCCAAGGCCCGGTTGGACCGATCGAACTTTGTGTTCACCATATCCAGAGAAATAACCTTTGAGAGGCAGGTTGCCGTCGAGGCCTTTTTCGACCTTTTGCAAGAGCGCCTGGTTTGGCTGAAAAAACAAGTTAAGGGGGATAGGGGATGAGGGAAAAGAAGCAAAGCAATCCCAAACGAAAGACAAGATCATCCAAAGGGGATCAGCTACCTGCAGAAGTTCAACCGCATCCAATAGATGAAACCTCGATGCATGCGGGACTCAATCCAGAGGGAGACGCGAGCATTTCCCCTCAAGAGGGCTTCCCCATCGTCGGCATTGGCGCATCCGCCGGGGGGCTGGCGGCGTTCGAGGCCTTTTTTTCCGGCATGCCCGCCGACACCGATCCCGGCATGGCCTTTGTCCTGGTGCAGCACCTGGCTCCGGACCACAAGAGCATCCTCACCGACCTCATCAGGCGCTATACCAGGATGCAGGTCTTCGAGGTCGAAGACGGGATGAGGGCTGAGCCCAACTGCGCCTACATCATACCTCCCAACCGCGATATGGCGTTTATCGATGGCACGCTTCAACTGATGGAGCCATCCGCCCCCCGCGGCCGCCGCCTGCCCATCGACTTCTTCTTCCGGACGCTGGCTCAAGACCAGCGCGAACGGGCCATCTGCATCGTGCTCTCAGGCACCGGCAGCGACGGCACCCTGGGCGTGCGGACCATCAAGGGCGAGGGGGGCATGGTCATGGTTCAGAACCCGGAATCCACCGAGTACGACGGCATGCCGCAAAGCGCCATCGGCACCGGCCTGGTGGACTACGTGCTGCCACCGGCTGAGATGCCCGCTCAGCTCATTGCCTATGTGACCCATGCCTTCGGCAAGCCCCCGCGGCCAGCGACCGCCCCGACGCCCAAGGCCGAAAATGCGCTGAAGAAGATCTTCATTTTGCTGCGCGCCCAGACCGGCCACGACTTTTCCCAGTACAAGCCGAGCACCATCAACCGCCGCATCGAACGCCGCATGGCCGTCCACCAAATCGAAACGATGGACGGTTACGTCAAGTATTTGCAGCAGACGCCGGCGGAGGTGGAAGCGCTGTTTCGTGACCTCCTGATCGGCGTGACCAGTTATTTCCGCGATCTGGAGGCCTTCAAGGCCCTCGAGGAACAGGTCATCCCCAAGCTCTTCATCGGCAAGCTCCCGGGTGCGGTGATCCGAGTCTGGTCGCCGGGATGTTCCAGCGGAGAGGAAGCCTATTCCCTGGCCATCCTTCTGCAGGAGCACCTGGAAACCCTGAAGCATGGCTTCGGGTTGGAGGTCTTTGCCACCGACATTGATAGTCAGGCCATTGTCACGGCCCGCGCCGGCCTCTACCCGGCCAGCATCGCCGCCGACATCTCGTCGCAGCGGCTGGCTCGATTTTTTGAGGTCGAACCCGACGGCGGAGCGTACCGCATTCACAAAAGCATCCGCGACCTGCTGGTCTTTTCCGAGCAGAACGTGATCAAAGATCCGCCTTTCTCGAAGCTCGACCTCATCAGTTGCCGCAACCTCCTGATCTATATGGGCGGGGACTTGCAGAAGAAGCTCATCCCGCTCTTCCACTACGCTCTGAACCCGGGCGGCTTTCTCTTTCTGGGCACCTCGGAGACCGTGGGCGAGTATAATAATCTGTTTTCCACACTCGACCGCAAGTTGAAGTTGTATCAGCGCAAAGAAGATTTTTACGATGCCCGGCATGCGGCCACGGGCTATTTTCGGGTGCCCATGACGCCGCCCGAAGAGTTCGGCCCGCGAGCACCCGCAAAGGCCGCCGGTCCGAAGAAACTGCCGCTGCGCGCGCTGACAGAGCAGGCGCTGTTGCAGCAGATCGCCCCTGCCGGCGCTCTGGTTAACGGCCAGGGAGATATTCTCTACCTCCACGGCCGCACTGGGATATACCTGGAGCCGACCCCGGGCGAGGTTGGCGTCAACAACATCTTGAAAATGGCCCGTGAAGGGCTGCGGCGCGATCTGGCAACGGCCCTGCACAAAGCGGTGGGGACAAAAGAGATCGTGCGCCACCCGGGCCTGCGCGTCAAGACCAACGGTGACTTCATCATGGCCAACCTGACCGTCCGTCCGCTGGCGACAGACGCTGCCGCAACGTCTGAGGCGCCTCTGTATCTGGTTATCTTGGAGCAAGCGCCCACCTTCGACCAGCAACAGTCCCAGCAGGTCGGCGGGTTGCATACAAGCAGCGCGGAGGGTCCCGTTACCGACGCAGATGCTCGCATCGCGGCGCTCAAGCAGGAACTGCGGGCCAAGGAAGAATACCTTCAGACCGCCTTCGAGGAGTTGGAGACTTCCAACGAGGAGCTCAAATCCTCCAATGAGGAGATGCAGTCGGTGAACGAAGAATTGCAATCCACCAACGAGGAACTGGAGACCTCCAAGGAGGAATTGCAATCGGTCAATGAGGAACTGGCCACGGTCAACGCCGAACTACAAACCAAGGTGACGGACCTGTCGCGGGCCAATAACGACATGTACAACCTGCTGAGCGGAACCGGCATCGGTATCGTGTTTGTGGATCTTCAGTTGCGCATACTGAGCTTTACCCCCACCGCCACTCACATCATCAACCTGATCCGAAGCGACATCGGAAGGCCTGTGGGCCACATCGTCTCCAACCTGGCTGGCTACAGTGATCTGGTGGCGGACACGCAGGCCGTGTTGGACACCCTGATCTCCAAAGAGATCGAAGTGCAGACCACGGCGGGTAAATGGTATACGATGCGCATCCAGCCCTACCGCACGCTTGATAACGTAATCGAAGGCGTGGTGCTCACCTTCGTTGACATCACGGAGATGAAGCGGGCGCGAGAGGCGCTGCGGAAAGTCAACGATCTCAGCCGTCTGACCATGATGGTGCAGCATGCCTCCGATGCCATCGCAGTACAGAACCTGGATGGCCGCATTTTGGCCTGGAACCGGGCAGCGGAGAGGATGTACGGGTGGAGCGAAGGCGAGGCGCTGACCATGAACATTCGCGACCTGCTCCCGCAGAGCCGGCGCGATGAGGCGTTGGCCGCGTTACAGGAGCTTAGCCGGGCGGAGGTCCTGAAGCCTTATCGCATGCAACGGATCGCCAAGGATGGGCGGATTGTGGAGGCGTGGGTGACTGCCACCTCCCTGATGAATGATTCGGGCGAGGTGTATGCCATTGCGACTACAGCGCGGGAGATTGGGCAGACCAATAATGAAGGAGAGCATCAATGAGCAGCAAGGATAGCCGATCCAGCGAGGCTTCTCCTCTGAAAGACTCAGGGCAGGATCTGCGCAGGCAGGCCGAACAGATCGCCCGGCAAAAGACGACGCAGTCGCCGGATGACCTGGAGACCCTGTCACCGGAACAAATACGGCAGACGCTGCACGAACTACGGGTGCATCAGATCGAGCTGGAGATGCAAAACGAGGAGCTGCGCCGGGTGCAGGCGGAACTGGACGCCTCCCGGGCGCGCTATTTCGACCTCTACGACCTGGCGCCGGTGGGCTATTTCAGCGTGAGCGAAAAAGGGCTGATCCTGGAAGCCAACCTCACCGCTGCCACCCTGCTGGGCGTGAGCCGGAGCGAGCTCTGCAAGCAGCCCTTGACCCGGTTCATCCTTAAGGAGGACCAGGACATTTACTACCGGCACCACAAGCATCTGCTTAAAACCCATGCGGCAAGCTCGGGGCAAGCCGAAGGGGCGCAGGTGTGCGAACTGCGGATGGTGAAAAAACAAGGAGCACCCTTCTGGGTGCGCCTGGAGGCCACCGCCGCAGAGGAGGCTGATGGGGCTCCCGTGCAGCGGATCGTGCTGAGCGATATCACCGAGCACAAGTTCCAGGAGGACGAGCGTGAGCTGACGGCGCGCTTGATTGTGCTTGTCTCTACGCCGGGCGATTTCCGGGAACGCATGGTGGACCTGACCGCTTCCCTGCAGAACTGGTCGGGATGCGAGGCTGTCGGCATTCGCCTGCGCGCCGGGGACGACTATCCTTATTACGAAACCCGTGGCTTTCCGCCTGCGTTTGTTCAGATGGAAAACCACCTGTGCACGTACGACCGGGACGGCGAAATTCTGCGTGATGAGGTAGACAACCCCGTGCTCGAATGCATGTGCGGAAACATTCTGCGCGGCCGATTCGATCCCACCAAGCCGTTCTTTACCGCCCATGGAAGTTTCTGGTCCAACAACACCACCGCCCTGCTTGCCGGCACCACCGAAGCCGACCGGCAGGCGCGCACGCGCAACCGCTGCAATGGCGAAGGGTATGAATCGGTGGCGCTGATCCCTCTGCGCACCGGTCAGCAGGTTTTCGGATTGCTGCAATTCAACGACCGCCGACCGAACCGTTTCACCCCTGACCTGATTGCCCATTTGGAAAAAATGGCCGACAGTCTGGCCATTGCCCTGTCTCAACGTCAGGCCGACGAGGCGCTGCATGGGAGCGAGGCAAACTTCAAGGCCATGTTCGAGACGGCCTCCATCGGTGTGGCCCAAGCCGATCCAAAGACGGGTCAATGGCTGCGTGTGAACCAGAAAATGTGTGAAATTACCGGCTACTCTTCCTCTGAAATGCTGACAATGCGTGTCGCTGAAATCACTCACCCGAAAGATCGCGAAAAGGATTGGGCAGCTTTTCAAAACGTCGTAAACGGTAAGGCGAAGAATTACCGGATTGAGAAGCGCTACGTCCGCAAAGACGGTACGATAATATGGGTGAACCTCAACATGACGGTCATCCGCGACATCTCCGACCAACCCACGCGGACCGTGGCCACCATTGAGGACATCACTGAGCGCAAGCGGGCGGAAGAAGAAAAGCAAAAGCTTGAAGCTCAGCTCCGCCAAGCGCAAAAGATGGAGGCGGTAGGGGCTTTAGCCGGTGGTATAGCCCACGAATTCAACAACGTACTTGGAATAATATTGGGCAACGCAGAGCTCGCCAAGGATGATATCCCCGAGTGGAACCCTGCCAGGTTCAATCTCGATGAAATCAAGGCTGCAAGCCTTCGAGCTAAAGAGGTTGTGCGGCAATTGCTGACCTTCAGCCGCAAAAAAGAAGAACACCGGCAGCCAATCAATCTTGCTTCATTAACCAAGGATGCCATAAGATTTTTGAGGTCATCCATCCCGACAAGCATCGAAATTCGGCAAAACATAGCGGAAGGATGTCACACGATCATCGCCGACCCGACACAAATCCATCAGGTGATATTGAATCTTAGCACCAACGCAGCTCATGCAATGGAAGAAACGGGCGGGATTTTGGAATTTTCTTTGCAAGACATCGCCCTGGATGAGACAAGCCACGGCTCTGATTCGAAATTGCAGCCAGGCGAACACGTGATGCTTCAGGTCAGTGATACGGGTAGTGGTATTCCGGCTGAAATTCTGGATCGCATCTTTGATCCCTATTTCACCACCAAGGAAGTCGGGAAAGGGACCGGCATGGGACTCTCCGTGGTTCATGGTATCGTTGAAGCGCACGGTGGTTCCATTGAGGTAGAGAGCAATCCAGGAGATGGGGCAACTTTTAAGATCTTCTTCCCGGCAACAAAAGAGGAAAGCAGTTCAGCAGTGGAGATGGAGGGGAAGCTTCCAAGCGGAACTGAGAGGATTCTCTTCATAGATGATGAACAATCCATAGCCAAACTTGGACAATTGATGTTGGAGAAACTGGGCTATCAAGTCCAATCTGAAACGAATCCCAGCAAAGCATTGGAGCTTTTCGCTTCCAATCCGGAACGATTTGATCTGATCATAACCGACACGACCATGCCCAGGATGACAGGTGACCAGCTGATAAAGGAGATTCTGACAATTCGCCCTGACATGAAAACCATCTTATGCACGGGCTACAGTGAAAGGGTTGATGAGGAATCGGCACGCACAATTGGAGCCAGAGCACATGCATTGAAACCGCTTGATAGAAAACTGCTGGCGATGATCGTTCGCAAGGTCCTGGATGAAAGGACTTGATTCAACTTCAAACCCCATACTTTTTCATTATTGGCGCCAATCTATTTCACGTCGGATACCCATTGGACGCATTCAGCCTGTTAAAAACTGAGCTCAGAATACGTCCGAGGTGGCAAAACCTCGCTCGACTCCTTAATATATCAGCATATCTATTTTTTTAAGGTTTGGCTCTGAGTATCAGGTATTGGGAAAGCAAGGACTGAAACTTGATAGGCTAAACCTCGCTCTTGAAAAGATACAAAAGTGTGGGGTGGTTCATGAATGATTTAATCTTATCCGAGGAAGGGTTCCGGCAAGTGTCTGAATCCTTGCCGCAAATGATGTGGACTTGCCGGCCGGATGGGCAATGTGATTTTTTCAATCGTCAATGGATCGAATACACAGGCATTCTTGCGGAGCAACAACTCGGCTACGGCTGGCTGCAGCAACTGCACCCGGATGATCGCGACATCGTATTTTCAACATGGAATGATGCGATCAAAGATCTCTCACCTTTTAACATACAGTTTAGGATCAGAGGTGCAGATGATACTTATCGATGGTTCAAAACTTCAGCCGTTCCAATCAAAGATAGCAACGGCGTGGTTGTTAAATGGTTCGGGTTGAATTCCGATATCGATGAGTTAAAGCGGGCTGAAGAGATTTTGCAGCAACGTGAAGAGCGATATCGCCTGGCCACAAAGGCTACCAACGATGCCATCTATGATCTCAATCTAAAGGAAAACATAGTACACTGGAATGAAGTGTACACAACGATTTTTGGGAGGCCTGGAGAAACTGCCGATTCCTGGCAATGGTGGATGGATCGCATCCATCCAGAGGACCGCCAAAGGGTGGTTGCCAGCCTGCAAACAGCCATAACTGGACAAGACACAACCTGGACCTGTGAATACCGTTTTATGCGGGCAGATGGCGTCTGGGCTGAGATTTATGATCGTGCCCACATTGCGCGGGAGGCAACCGGGGAGGCCTGGCGGGTAGTAGGGGCAATGTTCGACCAAACGAAATGGAGGGACGCCGAGCAGCGGTTGCGGAGCAGCCAGGAGCGTCTGCAACTGGCTCAGGAAGCTGGGCGTATTGGCACATTTGACTGGAATATCCAGACACAGGAGACCTTATGGACTAAAGAATTAGAAAGACTCTACGGCCTGGAGCAAGGCAGTTTCGACGGGAGATACGAAGCTTGGGAAGAACGGGTCTTTCTCGATGATCTACCTGCTACTAATGCGTTGATCTATCAAGCCCTAACAGACCGAAGTGGGTTTCATGCCAAATTTCGGATCACATGGCCGGACAATACAATCCACTGGATTGCCGCATGGGGGAAGGTCATATGCGACGAAAAAGGCGATCCGTGGCGGATGGTCGGTGTCAACATGGACATCACCGAACGAAGGCGGATGGAGGAGGATCTGCGCAAGGCAAGAGATGAACTGGAGCTTCGCATTAAAGAAAGGACGGCGGAGTTGGAGAAGGCCAATGAGGCGCTTCGCTTATTTCCATCAAGGATATTGTCTGTTCAGGAGGAGGAGCGAGACAGAATTGCCAGTGAGCTCCACGATTCGGTTGGACAAACCCTTGCGGCAGTGAAGTATGGCCTGGAAACAGTTCTTAGCGTCAGAGAGACAGGGGATGCTGAAAAGGCTTTCGAGGTCCTTGAGCAATTTCTTCCGAACCTTAAACGATCCATTGAAGAGGCTAGAACTGTCTATGAGGGTCTGAGGCCGACGCTGCTCGATACTTTGGGGGTAGTTGCAGCCTTGAGTGGGTTCTGCAGGGAATTCCAAAAGTTCTATCCGAAGCTTCGTGTTGAGTTTCAGACAAACACCCAAGAGGGTACGATCCCGGAGCATCTGAGGATTGTGCTCTTTAGAATTGCTCAAGAGGCTCTGAGTAATGTTGCCAAACACAGCAAAGCGCAGTTGGTTAATTTATCCTTAGAGGAAGGGCATGGAACCATTGAGCTTGTCATTCAGGATGATGGAATAGGATTAGAGATAAACACTCGCATGTCCCACATGCAGGCAAAAAGTCTCGGTTTGACCGGCATGAAGGAGCGGGCTGAACTCACTGGCGGATCTTTTTCTATCGAATCGACTCCAGGAGAGGGCACGACCATCCGTGCTGTTTGGCAGTCGGAAACGTCAAGTCCGGTCCCGCCTCGATAAAGAGAAACTGCTATACACTGCGCTCTGCAAGCTTCTCAGAAATGGCAGAGATTTACCGGGCAGATACCAATGCTTGCCCAGCCAGCGAGTGCTATGGATCTCCAGACGATATCCGTACTGCAAAGCCCATATCTCGGGGTCACGATATTGGCAAGATATTCAGCCAGCAAGTATTTCCCAAATCTCCATATCTTATATTTGCCAGGGAATGTTAATAGAGTGCATTATCATGATCAAATTGTACTGAAATCCGACATTAACTGGGTGTCGACAATGGACAGAACCCCAGCGAACTAACCGGATTAGAGTCGGCCCCTCGTCCAAATACTCTCGATTTGGAAGGGATAAGCCATGAGCAAATCTGTCAAAGAATCGGCGCTGAAATAGTGGACTATTCTCCCGCTTGAAAACACAGCAGCATAAGCCTTCACTGAATGAACATCCAAGTAAAAGATTGTGCTGCCACCCCCTGATTGTGCCTGGCCATGCTTTCACTGATGAGCCGGCTGTTAATTAACACTGCGCTTTTGGAGACTTCCAGTTTTCGCAGAAGACCGTGATACTTGTCTCAGAGTATTGATTGTAACTTCTCCCTTTCACATCGTCTCCGCGCGAAAAGCGCAAAGCAGCGGCTGGTCCTAGCCGCGGCTATTTATACTCGCTATTTGATCGTTCAAAGTCCAGTAATCATAAACATATCCTATGAGGAACACTCCACCGGTCAAAAAATATAGAACGCCACTGATCCACTTGCCCATGTACATTCTGTGAACACCGAAAATGCCCAGGAAGGTGAGCAGTATCCATGCAAGATTGTAGTGGATGCGTCCCTCTCTGAACCTTAAATTTGCCTCTCGATCTAATGATGGAATAAGAAAGAGGTCTACGATCCATCCTATGAGCAAAAGCCCAAAGGTGAAAAAATAGATTGTGCCCGATATTGGTCGTCCGAAATAAAACCGATGCGAGCCGGTGAATCCAAACAGCCACAGGATATAACCTATGGCCTTGCTATGTGTATCGTGATCCATTTCCGTCCTTTCTTCAATGCATTCATAGATTGGAAAGCCCGCATATCATAGAAACATATCCCCAACAGTCAATGATTTAATCGATAATAGGTAGTCCAAGTTGTTCTGGCAACTGGGAATTAAAGGGAGCTGGCGGTGGCCTGGTTCCAAGGGCTACTTGTTGGCGTTCGACACCACATGGAGAGGACCGAAAAATTCTGTTGGAAAGGAATGGAAGCAATGGCGAAGCAGTGCCGCGGGGGAGACTATCAGAGCTTGCGGGGCTGTTGATACAGCTTTAGTATTCGGTTATCGTTGGTAATCTGGCCTTCATTTGAAGGAAATGCAGGTTTCCGCACGGGGACTATTAAGCTTCTATGGGAAACCCTGCAGCGCAGGGCTTCAGCCCTGCCGGCATAGGCGGCGCTACATCCAGATAGGACTTTCGGGGTGGGAATGATTTAGAATATTGCAGCGTGGAAAAGGCAAACTTACCATAGCTTAAAACGTGATCAATCTAGTGTGGCTGTATTTTGCACTTTCGGTTTCCGAACCACGAAGTGCACGAAGAAGCACGAAGAAAAGATTGATGGTCAAATAAATTCGTCTTCGTGTTTTTCGTGGTTGTAATATGACTATAGCATTTTTCATATGACTTGATATTTTTCGCTTGACAGCCATATTGCAATGATTCAAAGATTCCATGTAGAATGGGGTTGTTTGTTGTCTTTATTCTATTTGGGGTCGAGCCAATGGCATTCCAGGGAAAAGTATTCACTTTTGGAATGAAACAGCTGGTTGTCAATTTGAAGCAATACTTTGATATCGAAAGATATCAGAACAATCTGAAAGCTGAATGGGGCATACAGCAAACAGCGAGGGCGTTGGGTATCGGCGAAGCCACGGTCCGCCGGATAATGGCCGAGTACAACAAGAACCAACAGACTGTTCCGACTAATTTGCCTAAAGCACGAGGCCGGCCGGAATACACTATCCCAAATGACCTGCAACCTGTTGTTCGCCAATATATACGTGGTCAGAATCTTAAAGGGCAGCACGTATCCGTTGAGCTTGTACGCGAGCATTTAACGAAGATTAACCCCGATTATGCCTTTTCCGCCACAACGCTATGGAGAGCACTAAGCAGATGGGGCTTCACTTATGGAACCGGAAAACGCCGATCAGCATTGAAAGAACGAGATTATGTAATCCTTGCAAGAAGACGGTATCTCAGGCAGAAACGTTTGAACAGGAAGCCTGCCGGAACGCCTATACGGCCTGAAGTCTATCTTGATGAAACCTTCATCAACAAGAACCACTCAAACCAGTTCACTTGGTATTTCGACGAGGATGGTCCGGAAGTAAACAAGCCAGCGGGCAAGGGAGAGCGTTTAATCGTCGTTAATGCAGTCACCGTAAAAGGATGGGTTGATAATGCAAGATTAATATTTGAGGCAAAGAAAAGGACTGGCGATTATCATGGGCAAATGGATTATGGTAACTTTTCGAGATGGTTTGAAGAGCAATTGATTCCGAATATCCCGGAACATTCTATTATTATCATGGATAATGCCAGCTATCATAATGCAACCGAAGAGACGTCTTTTCCAAAATCCAACTCCACTAAAGAAGATTTGAGGAAATGGTTGGATGACAAACAAATACCATGGGGACAAGATTTATTGAAAGCAGAGTCATATACTCTGTGTAAATCTTATGAGCCAAAGCCAGAGTACAAAATCGACAAGATAGCGGATGCCGCATGCATTCAATCTTGAGAACACCGCAATACCACCCTGAACTTCAGCCTATTGAGATGTGTTGGGGAATCGTAAAGAATTACATGGCCCAGCATTGTGATTTTACTCTTCAACAATTCCGCGATAATTTACCGTTGGCCTTTTCGCAAGTCACATCGGAAACATGCCGAAAGCTAGT
Organism: uncultured delta proteobacterium; assembly: GCA_963781715.1. Classification (GTDB taxonomy): domain Bacteria; phylum Desulfobacterota; class Syntrophobacteria; order Syntrophobacterales; family Syntrophobacteraceae; genus Desulfoferrobacter. The sequence goes on along the minus strand of CAWAGW010000005.1, from coordinate 217,982 downwards.
TGCTAAGACCGTGGCTGAAGAAGACAAGATTGGACAAATATGGCCAGATTGATGAAAATCAAGGTATCGACATCAATCTCTTGGCCGAAGAAGAAGATTTTTGAAAAAATCGTAATATCAAGTCATGTGAAATACGCTATAACAAGAAAAATGCAAAACCACAGATGTAGGAAAGCTTTTGAAATCGAGTGAATTATGGATGAGAGAAACTTGGAAGAAAAATTGGCAGTCGTTTTTATTGAGGGCTGGAGCATAACTCCGACGGGCAACGGCTTCCTGCTGTCCAGCGACTGGCGCTGGCCAAATGAGGAACACATAGAAATCCACGTCCGAACGGTCGGCGAGAGAGAGGACTTGTACCTCGTTTCCGATGGCGGTGACCTTTTTAATTTCCTATATTCCCGTGGAATTGACCTGACCAAAGACAAAATGGCCTTGAGCAAAATCAATGACGTTGTGGAAATCTACCAGAGCAAATTTGTGGATTATCAGATTGCCAAAGGTGCCAATGAAGAGGATCTTCCACGGTCTATCAGACTTGTTCTAGAGGCCATTAAAGACGCCTCATTGATATTGTGGCACAGATTTGAAAAGGGGAAAGATCTGCATTAAAGGGGGAAAAAATTCGGGACTATTTTGAATTAAGAGCTCATCTGGCCGATTCACATTGCGATTTCTCCTGCCTTCCGAGCTGCCTGAGACCCGGCTGCAGAAGTCGGGCGATGCAAATTCCCGCGACTATTTTTGATGTGCCAGGGGCCGCAGCATATCGAAAGAGGAGCCCGCTCGATGTTTTTTCTGAATGCTATCGTCTCGGTTTGCTGCCTGTTGAGGGGCAAGAGTTGGTTTTGCGTGCGGCACTTAAAATCCGTAAGCCTTGCCCGTACCTAGAAGCAGAAATTGTTCGACTATCTTGAAAAAGACAAGTTGTTCAGAAAGCTTGCAAGGAAGTGCCATGATACGGAAAGAGCTTTCAAAATCGATGATGGACAAGTCAAGGCGAGAAGAATGTGTCTATCTTTTACAGCTTGGACCCTCTGAACCGGATTGCTTGCCTTACTCGATTCCGCTCTTTCCTGACCTTTGTTTTTGAGCTTTTTTGACTTCTTGCTTTGCTGGTAGGACCTTTACCAATCGTCTTCCTCATCCAGGTCATCCAGCTCAGCCGCTGCCTCTGCATAGCCCATAGCTTCATAGGCCGTCTCAACTATATCATCATCTTCGGAATCGATGAGTTCATGCAGGATTGTTACCGCCTCTACAGGCCGGATTATTGCAATTGCCTCTATTGCGGCCAGGCGCAGAGACTTCTCAGTTTGTTCCTCCGCGGCCAGTTTGGCGATGTGGTTCCAAGCGCCGTCCACCGCCCAGACTCCTGCAGCGTGAACGGCTTGATAGTGGACATCCGGATCGTTGCTGCGCAAAGACTCGATGATTTCTTTTTCAAATCCACGGACAAAGCGCATGCAAAACACGGCAGTAAGGTGCCAATCTTTATCTTTACTGTAATATGCAGCACGTACCGTTTTCTGTTGCCATTCTTCCGGGGCCCGCACGGCCGCTTCCAAAACCCTGCGCCTGACCATTGTCGGCAGAGTCGCATCTTCGTATAGCTTGCGAAGCGAGCGCTGGATTTTCAAGAAGACTTGTTCGGAGATGGGATCTTCTTCAGGGTCTTCGAATTCCATTGTGTAGCAGTATTCAAGCGCCGGCCCTAGCGAGATAACGGCTCTACATCTCAGTTCAGCGGGTTCGTCGCTGTTCTCGACTACAGTTAGCAGGGTCTCGGCAAGTTCATCGGATAGTACCGTAAACTCTCCGGCAAACTCAGCGGCAAGGATCCGGTCTGATGCTTTGGCGCGTCTGTCGCCTAGGACTTCGCGAAGATACGTGCCGGTTCCTTCTTCCCATTCCCACGGCGGAATATGTTCCAATTCTTTTAAATCCATTTGCAAGCCTCCTTTAGTTATGTTCACGAGCTTTTCGAAAGGTGATATCGGGCCAATCCTCCATTACAAAGCCGAGGCGCCACTCGTTGGGCGCCAAATAAGTCAAGTATCCTTCAGCGTCATGAGCCATGTTAGGACGATGTTTTCGTTCAAACTGTTCCAGTTTCTTCTTGTCCTTGCAGTCGACCCAACGAGCAGCAGCAAAACCCGCGGCTTCATACACCGCATCCACTCCGTATTCGGCCTTTAGTCGAGCCATTGTGACATCGAACTGCAGCACTCCTACCGCTCCGAGAATATAGCCGTTGCCCGTCAGAGGTCGAAAGAATTGCACTGCGCCCTCTTCAGCCAGCTGGATCAGGCCTTTGTGCAGTTGCTTGCTTTTCAGCGGATTTTTTAGCACCACCTGGCGGAAATGTTCAGGGGCAAAGTTGGGTATTCCCGTGAACTTTAAGGGCTCCCTCTCCGTGAACGCGTCACCAATTTTAATCGTTCCGTGGTTGTGAATGCCTATGATATCGCCAGGGTACGCTTCCTCGATGTTGGTCCTATCCTGAGCCATGAAAATGGTGGCATTGGCAAGCGAAATTTCTTTTCCGAGCCGGTGGTGCAATACTTTCATACCGCGCTTGAATTTACCTGAGCAGATCCTCAAAAAGGCAATTCGGTCTCGGTGCGCCGGGTCCATGTTCGCCTGAATTTTAAACACAAACCCGGAAAAAGGCTCTTCATAGGGAGAAACCTCCCTGGACGCGGTAGTTCTAAGTCCCGGGGCAGGGGCCATTTCAACAAAGGCATCGAGCAGTTCCCTGACTCCGAAGTTGTTGAGGGCACTACCAAAGAAGACCGGCGTCTGATTTCCCCTCAAAAAGTGGTCGAGCTCGAAGGGATCGGCCGCTCCTTCCAGCAGCCCCACATCCTGGCGCAAGTTATCGGCCAATCCACCCAACAGTTCGTCTACGATAGATTCCGACAGGTCTTTGATTAGAATACCATCTTGCTTGCGAGTTTCCCTGCCGGGCGTAAAAACATGCAGTTCCTTGCGGTATAGATCGTACACTCCCTTGAAGTCCTTGCCCATGCCGATCGGCCAGGATAAAGGTGCACACTCTATTTGCAGTTTATCTTCAATCTCGCTGAGGATATCCAGAGGATTTATTCCTTCGCGGTCGAGCTTGTTGATGAATGTGATGATGGGAGTGTTGCGCATACGGCAGACTTCCATTAGTTTTTGCGTCTGCGTCTCCACCCCCTTGACACTGTCGATTACCATCAGAGCGCTGTCCACTGCAGTGAGCACACGATAGGTGTCTTCAGAGAAATCCTGGTGTCCTGGCGTATCGAGAAGATTGATCTCGAAATCATTATAGTTGAACTTCATTACCGAAGTAGTGACGGAAATACCCCGTTCCCGCTCAATGGCCATCCAGTCACTGTGTGCGTGCATGGCAGATTTGCGAGCCTTAACGGCTCCCGCCATCTGGATGGCGCCGCCGAACAGCAGCAATTTTTCCGTCAAGGTAGTTTTGCCGGCATCCGGATGGCTGATTATTCCGAAGGTGCGACGTCGGTCGACTTCCTTCTGATGTTGTTTATCCACTGTACTATCCTCAAAATGATGAACTCGATATGCGCAATTACCACTATGGGTTATGTCTGTTTGCAAACTCAACGAACCAATCTATATAAACTATTAATGCAAAAACGTCGATCCGTTCCTTCAATAAGCAGCAATTCTCATTTTGCTGTACTATGAACCTAGGAGCCTGCCCGAGAATTCACGACGCCGTCATTTCGGCGGTCTTTAAGCCGGAATCCATGATACGGAAATCCTTTTTTGGTGCGGGCCTGGATTCCGGCTTAAAGCTTGCCGGAATGACAATAGACACCATTCGGCCAATTATCGGACAAGCTCCTAACCAAAATGAGAATTGCTGTTCAATAAGCTTGTGCGTCGGTAGTAGAATGCATAGTCATTATTGGACGGCTTCTTAACAGGCATAAGGTTGTTCGAGGAGCTCTCAACGAGTACCTTGATTAATACGTTATGGCAGAAAAAAGTGGCTGCGATTCATTTCCGGTTGACAAACAGGGCTGCGTAGCCTCATACATTCAAGAATCAGACGCACTGCCGTATGTTGCGCGGCCGGAAGGTCAAGTGGCTGGCTGAAAAACTTCCGGCATAATTTACCTTCGATAACGAGGTCTGTTTAGCGGACTAGGCCGAGTTCTCTGTGGGCGCATAGCGCACAGCCCAGCTTCATGTGGGACTGGCCCGCTGATCGATTGCAATCCATAACCCAACGCTGCGCGGGGGGAGGCGGCGATGAATCGATTCCTGAATAAATGGGTTTGCATCGTCTTAGTTTGTTCGCTCGCCATCACTTTAGCCTTTGCTAAATCGAGTAATGGTGCTGCGAAGTTAATAAATTCTCGTTCCGCTATTCTGGTCGATATGTCGGATGGACAGGTACTGTTCGAACAGAATGCCGATGATCCTATTCCACCAGCATCCATAACGAAGGTTCTTACACTTTATCTTGCCTTCGAGGCTGTACAGGGAGGTCGCGCTCATCTAACCGATATGGTGCATATCAGTAGAACAGCGGCGAATGCCAGGCCGGTAAGAATGGGATTGAGAGCCGGGGATGTGGTTTCTCTGGGGGAGCTCATCCGAGGCATGGCGATTGTCTCCGGTAATGATGCTGCTATTGCTGTAGCGGAGTACCTGGGCGGCAGCGTAAGAAGCTTTGTAACGCTTATGAACATGAAAGCCAAAAGACTCGGGATGTGGAACAGTCATTTTGTGAATCCCAACGGCCTACCCGCTAGAGGCCAACTAACCACTGCGCGAGATGTGGCAAAGCTTTCTATGGCTTATCTTCGGCGCTTCCCGGAAGCTCTGGAAATTCACTCCATTCAAGCCTACACTTACAGGAATGTCACACGACGCAATGCAAATAAGTTACTGGGCGTCTGTCCAGGGGTAGATGGCTTAAAGACCGGTTTTGTTAATGCCTCCGGCTACAACCTCTCGGCAACTGCGATGAGGGAAGGAAAACGCCTTGTTGCAGTGGTTTTGGGAGCTTCCAGCCCACGCGTGAGAACATCGGAAACGACCCGACTGTTGGAATATGGCTTTGGGGGCGTGCCACTGACTCCTGTTAAGTTAGTCATGCACAGCAATCGAAAGTCCGTCGCGAAGGTCACTGCTGCAGCAAAAACCAGCAAACGCAACAAAACAAAAATAAAAAAATCTCGCGCAGTTGCAAACAAGAAAAAAGCTTCGGTAAAACTGGCAAATAAGAGAGGCAACACCAAACGACTTGCTGGCAAGTCAAAAAAGAGAGGACCTGCAAAAACGACAAAACAAACAGCGGTCGCGAAGAAGTCCGACCGACTCAAGAAAGAGGCAGCCAGGAAGCAGACGCAGGGAAAGGCCAAAAGCAAGACCTCAGTTCATGAGAGCAAGAACTCGGAGAAACACTATGGTGAGTCTTTGTCGCCAAATTCAACGGGCAAATCGTTTTGTTGCCAAAGCGTCCACCCGTTCAACAGAACCTTGACGTCCGGATAGCCTTTATCAAGCAGTACTAATGCGAGTTCGTTACTTAGGCTGCAGCCGTTGCCGTCACAGTATGTGATGATGGTGGTTTGCGGTGGAATGCCGGCCATCACTTGGTCGAAGCGGCTTTGGAAATCTTCCCAGGGCAGGTTGTACGCCCCCTGGATGTGGCCAAGTTCATAGAGATCCGGTGACCGAGCATCCAAAAACACTGCGGAACCGGTGAAAAATAACACTTCAGCATCGTCTAGAGAAATTGTCGCGGGCTTCCCTGAAAGCGCGGCCGCCTCATCCTGGGCCGCCCAGTTTCCCGCTAATGGCAGCCGGTCCGAGCGAAGCTGATTACTAACCAACCCCACAATTGCTGCTAAACTCAGAATTGTGAGAGTTTGCCAAAAAGAATTTAAAGCGAGTTTAGCAGGTCCGGCTTTATCCATTTCACTCCAGATTTCTTATACGCACTTAACTGGCATCGAATTGCGGTCGTCGCCACTGCAACGGCCAGTCCGAAGCTTTTGCGATCCACTCGAAACACCATCTCGGCAGTTTGTTCTTGGGTCCGATACCTTAAGAAAAGCGGAACCAAACAAACAACATTATAGCAAAATAGACTCGCAGAGTGGAATGACTAATTATTTCGTGGGAAATGAAACGATCGCTGAGGTCTAGTACCAAAACGGGAGATCGATACCCTGTGATACTCACACCAAATTTCTTGTTTTTTTGCGAAGATTCTTTCATAAACGTTGGTTTTTGCTGGCCAAACAATTGCTTTCAGCTTTGACCTTTGAGCTTTTGGCTGCGGCTCTGCCGCGCTGTGCTCCCCGTCATTTTGATCGAAGCCAGGAATCTTCCGGGCTGTCCATATTCACCAAATATTTCTCGCTTCGCTCGAAGTGACGCAATAGAACAAAATCTATTACAGCCGGCAGGGATTCTCTAATCACTTATGGGGAATTAGGGATTCACTTGTGTCCAGCTGTATTAGCCAAAAATAAGGATTACGTCATCTGAACTTTTAAGGATGTCGACCGGAATGCGTTCATGATTTAAGTGTTTACAAATGTAGGCGTGGGCTACCTTCATTAATCTGTCCTGAGCATTTTCTTCGAGGATCTGTTGTGCGGCCTCAATCAAGAATGAAGCTGCGGCACACTGCCCGATTTCACTCAATAGGTCTTTGGCGTAGTACTGAACGACAGACATTTCCTCTGTCGGCATCTTCTCAATTTCTTCTCGGAGTTTCGCCAACCGATCTGTTAGAGCTTTCTTCAGGTATCGGTCATCGGTGGATGCCACTATTCTTGCAATATGAGCAAACAACTGCTCGTGTGCTCGTTTGTTCAGGATAGTTTCCAGCATGTCCAGGGCTTGAATGTTGCTGCCGCCTTCCCAAATAGGAGTAATAAGTGCTTCGCGATGCCATCGGGCGATAGGAAATTCTTCCAGAAACCCAATGCCCCCGTGAAGTTCCATTGCCGTCTGTGTGGTTTTTGCGCTCATCTCGGCGGTCAGATTCTTCGCCAGATGCGCCAGCAACCGTGCATAATGATATTTTTTGCCGTATGGAGGTTTTTCCCGCCAAACTTCATTAAATGACTGCACGGCTTTAAGTCCAAGTACCAGGTTGGCCTCCAATTCAATTTCCATTTCCAGCAAATCCTTTTTTATTAGTGGATGCTGGATAAGCGGTTTACCGAATGCGCTGCGTTTTTGCGTATAGAGCAATGCTTCCAGGTAGGCTTTGCGCGCAATTCCCAAAGCTCCCATTGCATTGGCCAGGCGCGCCACGGTCAAAATTTCCATGGCCTGATATATGCCTGTTTCAACATTTCCCAAGAGATAAGCTTCCGAATCGTTCAAGATGACCTCGCCGGTGGGCACTGCCCTTGTCGCCAGTTTCTCCTTCAAGCGGCGGATTGTAAAATTGGCGCTGCCGTCGTTTCTCAATGCGGGAACGAAAAACAAGGCAAGTCCTTTAGGACCGGCCGGATTTCCCTCAGGCCGAGCGGTTACCAATGCTCCGTCGGCGATACCGGCATTGCTTGCGAAATACTTATCCTCGCTAAAGATCGTCCAAACTTCGTTGTTCCTTTTTGCTATGGCGCGGTTGGCTCCCAGATCACTCCCGCCTTGAATTTCAGTGTAAAATGTGGCGCCGTACCATGCCTTTTTGCCATCTCTTTCCAAATACCGAGGAAGAAATCTCGCCTTTGTGGTCTGATCACCGTACTTGTGGAGAGCATAGGCAGTCTGATTAGTGAGCGTGATTGTGCAAATAATACCGGGATCGGCAAGCAGGTATTGCATCGCATAATGAAGCTGCCAGGGAGTGTTTTCAGTAAAAGTGCTGTGCACGATGCCGGTACTCATTAAGTGATGGAGTAACTGGCGGTGTGCAGGATTAAGTTGCACCCAGTCGAACCTGTGACTATCGATGTCCCACATCTGCAGTCGCGGAGGAGAAATCTTGTCGATGTAATCACTGACTTCCAATAGATCGGTGCCAGCGTACTCTCCCAATTTATTCAGTGTATCTTCATACTCTTGAGGCAACTCAGCGTACTTGAGAATTTGTTGGAAGGGTCTGTCAATTTCATAATGATTAATTCCAAAAGATGAAAAATATCGTTTGAGCGGATTGGCTAACATGGCTTTCCTCGCTGGAGTCTGTTTTACTTTGGTGTTTAAGCGAAGTAGAAAACAAGCCCGCCAAACAATTATGCTGCGGGCCGGATCGAGTTCGGATCGTGCCGCGAGAAATATAGTTCTTGTCAGCTCAAAATAAGGCTCTTGTCTGGGCTGTGCAACCTTGTCGTGCAATCAGTAACTGGCATAGTAATCGCGCTTATAATAAGAATTGTTGCGTGCGTTTTTTAGAAAAGCCGCAACCTTTTCTTCGTCAAATGCAACGTGCTCCTGAGACATGTCTGCGATCAGTTCTTCCTTATAGTCTCGGTAAAAGCGAAGTTCCGCCAAAACATCCCGATCAACTTGGGTTGAGTTATCCGATTCAGTCAAGCTGACTAATTCAAGGCAGTGTTCGATCTTCTGGTTCGATGCAGTTTTCGTAGAACGCTTTTTGCGACAAGCCGCCTGCCCAAACGAGCAGAGCAGCAAGCGCCAGGGTCTGGATCGCTAAAATTGCATTTATTCTGCTCATGACCGTCCTCCTTATTTCGAGTCGAGGTATGATTCCATGCCTATTTTAAAGGGCAAATAGTGTGCCTTGCTATCGATGCTTCCGTGATTCGAGGTGTGCAGCAGGACTCGAGGTCGGTAATGCAGCCTCCGGCGATGAGAATTGGAGGCACTTACAGCAAAGGAAATGGCAACCGAGTTGACGAAATGCTTCTTTGGAGTTGACTATAGATTCAGTGTTATTGGAATCTTCCGGTTATCACGGTCAGGTGGAGTCATGTGGATTGGTTGGCGTGTACCGCAACTAGAGTCATGTCATCATCTTGTTCTGCTCCGCCCTGGTATTCCATTACGGTTTCCGTCAAGACGTTGCAGATATCCTGTGCTGAGCGAGAACGATGCGCTACCGCAGCATTCTTTAAGCGGTGCGGTCCAAAAAGCTCGCCTTTTCAATTGGTGGCTTCGGTTAGGCCATCGCTGTATATAAGGAGAGTATCTCCAGATGAAAGGCTTGCTTTTTGGCTTCACGACGTGTTTGGATCGATTTGCCGGACTGAAGCTGGAAACGGCAAATCGTGCTATTCGATTGGATTGACAAAGAAAACCAGGCAGCATCTGCATTTGGGAAAATGAGCAGACTGACAACTGCCTATTCATGCAGCTTGATGGGTAAAGTCGGTTAACGTGCAGCAGCTTGACGAGGTGGTTGACAAAAAGGATGCCAAAACGATTTGAGCAAATCCTCTACGACTTCGTTGAGTGGTTTTTCGCCGTTTAGAACCACAAACCGCTGAGGTTCCGATTTGGCAAGTTCGAGATATCCTCCTCTTACACGTTGGTGAAACGACAATTTCTGCAATTCCATTCGGTCTGCGATTTCCATCCTACCGCGCATACGTTCAAAAGCAATCTGCACGTCGCAATCGAGCAAAACGGTGTAGTGGGGCCACAGACCCTCGCCGGCCCATTCTTGAATCTGCCTCAAACGTTGCAGGTCAAGCCGTCTCCCATAGCCTTGGTAAGCCAACGTCGCGTCGATAAAACGATCCACCACAACCCATGTACCACCCTGTAAAGCCGGCTTGATCAATTCTCGCACCAGTTGAGCGCGGCTTGCAGTGTACAGAAAAACCTCGGCCCACTCGTCCATCATTTTGTATGCCGGGTCCAAGAGCAGGTGGCGGATTCTCTCACCGAGAAATGTTCCGCCTGGTTCCCTGGTTTTAACGTAGGGAATTCGAGACTCATCCAACCAAGTACAAAACTGATTCAAGAGGGTGCTTTTGCCGCACCCGTCGATCCCCTCAAAACTTATGAACTTTGCATCCTGCTTCACTAGCACATCCCATTCCCTTTAGAAAACCAGACAAGACTTTCCAAGCTGACATTACCAGCTCACCGTAAACGGATGACCGATTTTAGCGCTTCATTGTCCTCCTCTGTCTTGGTGTCCTCGTTGTAGCTTTCATTCTGGCGTCTAAAGTTGATTTCATTCTTGCCGACGTAGATCCTCTCAACTGCTGCGTGGTCCAGCCTGAAAAGGGCGCACAACTCGTAAAAGCGCACCCAAAGCTCTATTACAGCCCGTGTTGCTTTTTCGATATTAAAACCGCCCCCTTTGGCCCACCATTTCCATTTAAGGCTGTTCTGCAAATCATCCAGGTTCAAGAAAGTCCTGATAGCAGTTTCGCCGAACGAAATCTCATGGTTGAGTATTGGTTGGTCCTCAGCGGCCGCGCCCTTCCATGCCGCTGTCTTGGGTAGCTTAGAGGCATCTAAACCAACGATGTGAGACAGGCTCACCAGAAAATGTAGCATGTCGACAATTTCAATTTTGCCGTTCTCGGTTCCGATGCCAAATTCTTTAACCTCGCGTATGAGTTCGGCCAGTTCTGCGGATAGCGCTTTCCTGTAATTCTCTATCCAAACCGTCTTTTGATCCGGATCTTCTATACTGGTCCGGTAGTCGATCCCAATATTTTTCAGCGTATAAGTATTGAGTTTCCACTGAAGTTCAAAGATCTGTTCCACACGTATACCTCTCTTTATTCGCAACTGAGCCCGACAGACTCAAAATATTTTCTTATCTGTTGTGCGATCAGGCGGATCCTGGGGTGCGCTTGCTTGGAATCTCTGAGCTGTATGAAGTGCTTCCAGCCGCTCCAGCGACCGCTCACATAAATTTCGCTCTTCAACAGATTGGGTAGGATATCCCGGGCGATCTCCGGCCTCCGACCTCGGCTGACGTCATCTTGATACCACTGAAAAATTCTCACCGCCCTGTCTTCCCAAGTCTTCACCAAAGGATCGTCTGGTTTTAGCTCGCCGGACTCTGAATCATAGTAAGGGTCAAGTTCTTCGGGAACAATTAAAGTCATACCTTTGTTTTTATAGTTTACATATCGGGTGCTTTCCTGTGTGAAGGAAAGTACTCGATGCCTTACGATTTCATGGGTGATGCCCCGATCGCACACTATCTTGAAGATAAAAACGGGCAAATCCGATGCAGTGTCATGCTTCAAAATGGCCAGTTGCTCTTCACTATCCAATAGTTCAATTTGGTAATTCAGACCGGTGGGTTCCGCCTCCTTTAAGTCAAAGAGATTTGGGTAGTGACGATTCAAACCACCGGCTAAGAATCGATAGTATCCATTATTGCAGCTCTGTAAATAGCGAAGTGTCTCGACCCAACCTCGGAAGTTTCCCGCAATGGCGAATGCGTTCGAACCGGATATGGGATGAATTCGATGATAGGCATTTCGTTCTTTGAGACAACTTACCAGGCTCTCCTGAAACACCCGCAAACGCTCTTCGGCTGACGTTCCGAGATCGTCTTCGGTTAGTACCTTCAGGGCTGCGTTGCTGTGTTCAAGCACCGACAGGTGGCCGTGCTTCTTGAGCATCAACACGAAAGCTTTTGCCGAATCTTCGGTAATCTTGTCTTCCGATTTATACGCTGTCCTACCGCAGATCTCTATCATTTTGATCGCATCTGATTCATCTGAAGGGGCCATACCGTGAGGTGAAACCTCTGTTCTTACAAATTGAACGGTCATGGTGTTTCTCCTTTCTCGCAGGCGGTCTGAACATATGGCTCCAGGCTAACGGCTTCAGAGCAAAATTTTCAGTAGCTGTCAAATACCGGCCGCATCTTGGGGAGTGATTCTTCGAACGCACTGAATGAATAGCGTATAAGCGCAGAATAAATATGTGCTGAAGTCTTTGGTCTTTAATGCACCGCCAATCATCATCTATCCTCGCAGATCGAGAATGCCCAAGTGCAGTCACAAATGCGCTCGGGTATTGATAATGATCACCGGCATGTCACATCTATTTCGATTAATAATTTAACAGTTCGCTCCGGATCTTGAAAGCTCAAAATGACCGCATTGGTTTGCAATGAATAAAGCTCAATTCTCGAAAAAGATTGACACCCGCAACATCATTTCCTTATTACCTATTCGAATGCCTATGATCTTGAGAAAGAACGGCTCAGGTGTTTCGCCCCAGTGTAGCATGGGAAAGCTTCATTTTCAGGGAGGCGACACAGGAATCGGGCAGTATTCTTGGATCAACTCTTGGGCGTTTTCGCGCGTAACTCATTTCATGTTCCTGACATAGGTAGGCAACGCAGTGAGTGTTGCAGAATGCTATCCGTACAAGAGCCTTTTGATGAGCGTTTTTTAACCATAAACAAGACTGAGGAATGAATGGAGAGGGGGTGTCATGAGGAATTTCGTTAAGCTTTCGTTGTTGCTGTTGGCAGGAGCTTTGCTGTTTGCTTGCGGTGGGGTTGAAGACAATGAGGGCAACTCATTACAGGTAGGTACGCAATATCTGATGACCGAAGAAGGACTGCAACCGGTTCCCCACTTGACCGACAAGCATGGACAGGCCTTGGAAGTTGGGAAAGAATATGCCATGACCACGGATGGTCTTGAATTGATTCCCTATTTGGCTGACAGGGAAGGTGAAAAAGTAGAAGTCGGAAACGAATATGTAATGACCGGACACGGATTGAAGCTGATATTGAGTCGCGGGATTAAGGGTGTCATCCAGGACGGAGCCGGCAATCCTTTGTCCGATGTAGAAGTTGCCGTAGCGGATTCTGGAGAAAAAACTCTAACCAAGACGGACGGTTCCTTTAGACTGCCATTCCTAGAAGGCTATGTTCGTCTTGGCTTCAAAGTTGCGGGCCTGCCTGAATGGTGTAGAATTAATGCAGTTGAAAGTCCAGGAGTCACACGTGAACGATATCCCGACGGCTGGGATTTGGGAGTCATAAAGCTGCCCTGCATCCTGGTGGGCGCCAAGGATGGCAAGAGTGCATGGGCGTCCGCAAGCGGACAATATGTCGACAATGGTGACGGCACTGTTTCGGATTTGAAGAACGGCTTGATGTGGGAAGCTGAAGTGAAAAGTCACAGCATCTCATGGGGTGCGGCCGAAGGATACACCGGGAAGTTGGCGTTGGGTGGGTACTCTGATTGGCGCATGCCAACGGCCGATGAGCTCAAGACTCTATACGACGCCGGTATTGCGTGCGCGTGGAGTGGCCCGGCCATGATCGATGGTGCCCTGAGTTTGTGGAGTTCGGAGCATGTTGAAGATTCTGCGCTGATATTTAACGTTTGCTCAGGTAAGAGTCGGAATAGCAGCGGCTTCGATGAAGGGCCGAACACCAATCCATCTGTTTTGGCCGTGCGTCAGATCAAGTAAATGGAAGTGCAGAGTCTGGAATAGTCTGCATCCGGAAAGTCCTTGAATTCACACTCCCTCACCTAGCCTCTCCCCTCTCGAGGGGGCTGTTAGTTGGACACACTTGGCACCGTGTAAGCGACACGGAGAGGGGGGAGACGCGGCGACACGGAGCGAGTAAGATGGGCAAACACTAGTGCAAGTCTAGAAAACCCGGCATATGACGGATGATGCCATGAAGCATTTTCGAGCCCTCCAAAATTGCGGTTTGCTCACGCAAGTGGAGGCTATTTCTCCACGTCCCCTTGTCTCGCTGTCTCCGCGTCCTACCCGCGGGGTCATGTGTGTCTAACTGTCAGTCTCAAGGGGGAGAGGAACTTGGGGTTCCCGGATCTCGTGGCAGCACTAGAGACAGCGGAGTTTATCCAAGGCGTTCAGAGCCCGGGAATAATGTTGCTCATCCGTGTGCTCATCCGGTTCATAGAGGTGCGCCAGCATGATCAGGTGAAGTTTGAGTTCGGATAATACTTCATCGGCATGTTTATTAGCTGCTCGGCAAAATTCTCCCTCCAGTTCCAGTAAGTGCAGATCCAGCTTTTTGTATAGGGAAATGCGATCATCTTCAGGCCAAAGCAGCATCGTTTTCGCCAGCTTTTCAATTTCCCCAAGCACTTCTTTGATGTCCTCCATTTTTTTCTCCAGGCAGAATGGCAAACTATATTTTTTTGAATCATTGCGCTACAGTTTCAGTTAGTTTCAGCGGGACTTTTTCTACAGGTAAACAACACATTGTTCAAGGTTTGAAACTTTTTCCCTGGCGGCAGAACTGTCAGGCAATATTAAGCACTCGACAACTCAGTGAAAAAGGAGGTGGTATGGATTCTCAAGATCCAAAAGAAGTGGTTGTGGTTGATATCAGGATGAAATTTTGGTCGATGGTTTTTTTCATGGTGAAATGGGTTATTGCATCCATTCCTGCTATCATAACACTAGCAATTATTTGGGCGGTCGTTATGTTAATTTTTCAAGCCATTACAGGGGGAACTATGATGTGGTGGCACGGACGATTTCTGCATCCGTCTTCCATGTAGCCATCCAGGAGAATGAAAGAGTAAGCTATTTGCAGTTAATTTTGGCGGTACTTCGCCGGCACGACGGGAAGTGATCAAGGGGATCGGTAAATTTAAGTTGCCATAAGCGCTGGAGAAAGAAAAACAAGACTTTTAACGAAGCATTTTGATGCGGGATTAGTGCGATGCAACCTTTGAGCTTAACAAAAATTAAAAGCGAATGGTCGACAGATTCGGATGGCCTGGCAAAACAGTGGAAGGAAATGGGCCTAGCCATTGGCGAAATCAGAAAGCAAAATGCCCGCTGGCGCGACTATTTGGAAGAAATAAAATCCCGGCAGTCCTGGATACGGCGCTGGTTTGCCATCGGTTAGAGGCGAGAGAGAACCGATCATGAGAGTTTTAACGCACCAAGATTTCTGCCAGGTCTATACACACGATCCGGCTGCGGTACCGGGCAGAATTGAAGTAATTTTGGAAGCAATTGGGCAAGAATTTCCCTGGCAGGAGGAGGGCTATCCTGCCGGATTGGACGATCTGACAGCGGTTCATACCGAGTCCCATATCAAAAGAGTTAGTCGTCAAGGTCTTTTTAACATTGCCGCGCTTGCCGCAGGTACGGCCATTGAAGCGGCTATCACCGGGTTATCAGAGCCTTGTTTTGCTCTGGTCCGCCCGCCGGGGCATCATGCTTCAGCAAACAGTGCCTGGGGTTTCTGTTACTTTAACAATATGGCAATCGCGCTGGAATATCTTAGACGCAATAATCAGATTCAGACCGCTCATGTGCTCGATTTTGACATGCACTACGGCGATGGAACCGTATCCATACTGAAAGACAAAGGTTACGTGGCCATACACAACCCCAGTGCCGAAGAGCGCATGAGCTATCTGGAGCAAGTGCGAGACCATCTTTCCTCGGCCAAGGCTGACATTATCGGTATTTCAGCCGGATTTGACAATCATCTGCAGGACTGGGGCGGGGTGCTTCAGACAGAAGACTATCGGACCATCGGCGGTATGGCTAGGGCAACCTGCGAACGACTTGGTGTGGGCTGCTTCGCGCTGCTTGAGGGAGGGTACAACCAGCAGGTGCTAGGGCAAAATGTTTTGGCCTTTTTGCGAGGTTTAAACGGCTTTTGAGTGAAGGGGACGGGAGTCCGATACAATCGATGGGCAGCGCTGGAGGAGAGGACAGATGCCGGAAAAGAAGGAGAGGGAAGATCAACTCAAGGTGATGTTTCCCGACGATGTTCAGGATTTCATGCGAGAACAAAAAGAAGGAACGTATTTGCTGCTGGATGTCCGCCAACCCGTCGAATATGAAAAAGGTCATCTGCCGGGCGCTCGGCTGATTCCCCTGCCGGAACTGGCTGATTCCTTGGAAAATCTCAACAGGACCGAACCTACCATTGTCTATTGCGCTGTGGGTGGGCGTAGCCGCATGGCCGCACAATTACTGATGAATCATGGTTTTGATGATGTGTACCATCTTATGGGGGGCGTCGAAGCGTGGGACCAGCCTGTTGCCTCCGGACCCGTTGCGTTTCATTTGAAATTTATGCGCGGTGACGAGTCTCCTCAAGAGATGATCTTGATGGGCTATAATTTTGAAGAGGGTCTGAGGAAGTTCCATGAAACAGTCAAGAATCGAACGACTGACAGAGAGCTTGCAAATCTTCTGGCATCTCTCATCAAGGCGGAGGAAAGCCACAAACGAACTCTGTTGGGACTTATCCCCGACAAAGACCGAACGGAATTCGAGCGACAGATTTCCGGCTTAGACGATATCAGTGTGATGGAAGGGGGAATCGATTTGGACGAATTCATGAAGAGAAACGAGTCGTATCTGCAGACCGTTTCAGGGTATCTGGAACTGGCAATGATGATTGAAACTCAAGCGCTGGATCTTTACCTGCGAATGGCGGAAGCGAGCAAACAGCAGGAGACCAGAGATGTTCTTGTCCGGGTATCCGAGGAGGAAAAGGCGCACCTGGCGGCTTTGGGACACCTCCTGGAACAAAAAATAATAGAGTGAACCGAGTAGGACTTGGACGCATCCCGAAACAAATCTTAAGTTCTCTGATTTCGGTAAACGGGTGGAGAACGATGATGAAGCAAAAAATCTGTAGATTTCTCGCTTCGCTCGAAATGACAATTCTCGGACAGCCTCCTAGTCGGTCCACCCATCTAAATAAAGACCGGCTTTGCAGCAGTGCCTAACTTTGGACAAACTCCCATGCCTTATCTATCTCGGACACATCGAAGTACTTTTCGATGAGCTCTTTTTTCTCGTTTCCAAGCAGCTTGTTGTCGAGTTCTATGATGGCTTTTTTCAACTTGCTGTCCCCCACAACTGCGATGTGGCGCAGTTTATCCAAGTACTTCAGTGAATAGAAGGAATCCTCCAAGAAAGCACTGAGTTTTATTTTGGTAAGAGCCAGGTTATCCATTTTGATCAGGACGTTTATACGGGTATGTCCCTCGACGAGCTTGCTCTCAAAGGCTTTCTTGAATTCTTCAACATCCACTTTTGTGTATTCCTGGCTAACTTCGACGCCCAGCACGTTTCCTTCACTTTTTAGCACCTGAAACATTTTCCCCTCCTGTTTGTTAGTGAACGTAGTTGGTTTGCATCCGGAAAGTCCTCTTCGAACGTCGCACGGGGCCCCATGGGGCTGCCTACTTTAGTCCCGTCCGCAACGGGACTAACCTGCGATAGGGAGTTTCTGAACTGTAGCTGGTTGATCGATTTCCTGTTTTAGCTATAGAAATCCATACGCTATGGGCACTTATCTGTCAATCGTGAAAATATCAGCGAAGCATGATACTTAAAAGATCCGAACAGATAAGAGATGGGAGGATTTATGTCTTAGCTGTTACTCCCCGTGTCTTCCTCCAGCTTTTTTATATTTTCTCTGGCAAATTCGATATCGGGATCGAGCTCCAGGGCCATCCGATAGCACTTTATGGCTTCTTCTTTATGGCCGAGTTCGCGCAGGTTGGAGCCGATATTGGCATAATCGATGGCCGAGCCGGGGTCGATTTCAATGGCCCGCTCGAAAGCTGAAATGGCTTCGTGGTGCTTCTTGAGTTTGAAAAGACAGAAGCCGCGCAGATTATAGATTTCTTTCAGCTCATTATTGTGCTGTTCGGCAACCCTGAGGTCTTCCAGAGCTGCTTCAAAGTTTTCCGTTTCCTTGCGGCAGGAAGCCATGTGGACATAAATGCTGGCGATTTCCTTGGGATCGGGCTGTTGCTGCAAAGCATTTTCGAACAGGGAAAGAGCAGCCTCACAGTGCCCTTCGAGTTCCATGCTATGGGCCAGGAAAAAAGTCAGGTCGTAACGGGGACCGAATAGTTGCAGTAGTTTTTGCATGTGAGGCATGGCTTGAGCGGCGGGGAGGGCGCGCAACAGAGTTCGTGCCGCATGTTGAGCAAAATCGGTATCACGGGTATGATCCAGGAAATGAGCCCCGGGTATGACTGTATAGACCGAGGGGATTCCCAGTTGGGGATGAGTGACGTCGATCACCAATACTTCCAGTCCGATTTTCTGCAGTGCTTCAACACACCGCTCCATTTCGACCCGCAAATTATCGTCTTCCAGGTTTGGGAGATTGGAAATCGGAACCTTTTGGTTATGGTTTCCCATCAGATAGCCGGCCTCTTCCAGGCTGCCATATTTGGGCAGGGTCGGGCGGTAGGAAGTTCGGTTTTCAAAGTCGCCGGCCAGCTGTGCTACCTCTGTCAGAGCTCGACATAGGGATTTTTCGGGGTTGGAAGTGGTGCCGGCAGTGAAGATGATTTCGCTTTTGTGAGGAAAAGTCGCCGGATCATACGCCAGTGCCCCGACCGACGGGATGCCCGTGTCGAGGGAGAAATCGTGCAAAAAGAGCTGTATCCCATTGCGCCGAAATTTATCCACCAACTCCACTGCTGCCGGATCTTTGAGGGAATCCATATCAATCTCCGGAGTGGACCGGTCCTCAAAGCTTATGATCGATCCCACGTGTCTTTCCACCACTTCGCAAAGACTTTGCAGAATTGCTTCTTCCAGAGTATTACCGGCTGCCGGTCCATTATATTCGTTGATAAGGTAAGACCAATCGATAGGGACCAGTTGGTCAACTTTGCGCGTCAAGTTGTGAGCTACCGCCCAGCGCAAGGGCAAATCTTGCAGGAATCTCTCGGCGGCCTGTATGGATGTTTTGCTGTCATGCACGGATTGCAGGAACATTTTCACCGGGATTGCGCGATCCGAAACGTCCTCGTAGCATAAAAGCGGAAATTCGCCCTGATGGATGAAGGAGAAAAAGCTAAAGCGTTCGACCAGTTCCATTACTGCGCTTGCTTCGGATTGTATCGGCGTAGCGCCTTTACCCATTTGTTTCTTGGTACCGGTAAAGCGGGTTGCATCCTCTCCGCAGAGGCTTATGTAGACAGGAATGTCAAGCCGGCCGGTATCAATGCGCACGGTTTTGCTGAGTATTTTAATATCTAAAGGCGCCAACCGTTCCTTTACCCAACGGACTGTGTCCTCGGGCTGTCGGGCTTTATCTTGATCGTATCGATATGTTTTATAGCAGTCTTGAATAGAAATATTCGACTTCATTCTTACTCCGGTACATGTTGATATAGTAAAAGGGCTTAGGTGGGCTTTTACATTTTCGCTTCGACTTCTTGGAAGTATTCTTCATTTTTCTGGATCAACCTGATCAAGTTTTGTGCTTTTTGACCCTTTCGATAATTGCGTGGTAAACCTTTGGTTTGGGAGAAATCTCTCAGGCTGTGAGGGCGCGTTCGGGCCAATCGCAACAAAGTTTCATTCGACAATATTCGAAAGGGAGCCAGGTCGCGTCGCTGGGCCTCATTCTCGCGATAGACGTAAAGTGCCTTTAGAATGCGCTTGCCGGTGGAATCCAGCGCCCTTGCTCCTTTGATATTGATGAAACCGTCCGGATGAAAGGGTTTCTCTTGGGCTTCCTGCTCACATTGCCTGTCAAAGGCCTCCCTGGCTTCTTCCCATAAGCCTTTCGCATGTAACCCGGCGGCCAGCTTATGGCGCAGCGGAATAAGGTAGTGAGTGTCAAGCCTGGCATAATCAATCTGTTCGTCATGAAGAGGACGTCGGCCCCAATCGCAGCGCTGCCACTTTTTATTGAGCTGAACGCCGAAATGGTCTTGCAGAATTCTAGCAAGCCCCAACTGTCTGAATCCGAGCAGTTTGCAAGCTATTGCAGTGTCAAAAAGGTTGTTGATATGGAAATCGAAATCCCGCTTTAATCCGAGAATATCGTTGGATGCGGCATGCAAAATCTTTTCAACTGCCGGGTCTGCAAGGATTTCTCCAAACGGTTCTATGTCTTCCATGAGCAGTGGGTCGATGATGTAGTCATTACTGACTGTGGAGACTTGAATAAGACAGACTCTTTCAAAGTAGGCATAAAAACTGTTTGACTCGGTATCGATAGCGATGTGTTCCGTGTGTGACAGTTCGTTTACGAGGCCGTGAAGTTGTAATGGGTTATCGATAAATGTAATGGGTTTCATCAGAGGGTTTCCCGGGCTCCTGACCTGTGATATCAATATACGTCATTGGATTGTGATTTCAATTTTCGTTCGCCGAACAGCTCCTGAATAAATGAGGCACCACGATGTCAGGCAAAAAAAGAAAAGCAGCACATTCCAGTCATCGTTCGCCGAAAAGGAACCATTCTGCGCAGGCTTTCTATACCCCCTTTGAGCAGTTAGATCAACACCTGGCAAGAAAATCACCGCCTGCCGCCCCTTCTATCCAGGAAGAAAAAAAGAGCAAAGCCGAGCACCAAGTCCCAGAGGAAGAAGCGATTTTTCTCGATGCCATGTCTGATGTGATTCCTCTGACCAAGTTGCAGCGCGAGAGGATCCCGCCTGCGCGCCCGACAAAAATCCTGCCGCGTTTTTTGGTTCAGGAGGAATTCGAAGTCTATTCACATTTGGTGGATCTGGTAACTGGAGAAGGCCCTTTTGAATTGACCTATTCGGATGAATACGTCGATGGTGCAGTGGTCGGACTTTCTCCTGAAATTCTCAAAAAACTTCGCAATGGGGAATTCAGTTATCAAGATTGTTTGGACCTCCATGGCTACAATCGTGACCAAGCCAGTGAGTTGGTAACTGGATATGTAAGTGAAGGTTTTGCACGCAGGCTCCGTTGTATTTTAATCGTCTGCGGTCGAGGTCTTAACTCCAAAGACAAGGAACCTGTCCTCAAGCACAACCTGGTGACTTGGCTCACCCGTGCCCCCCTCAAGCGCCTCGTATTGGCGTTTGCCTCCGCGCGTTCCTGGGACGGTGGTGCTGGAGCCTTTTACGTGCTTTTGCGGCGCAACAAAGGCAAGGCTCCGTTCATCTGCCCGGCGCCGTGAAAAGAAAAAAGTTTCTTTGCAATGAACAGTAGGCCTACTTCACGCTAATCCGCAAGGATCCCGAGAAGCCAGGGAACAATAAAAAAACCTGGTGCGAAATTTCGACCAGGCTTTGCTAACATTTCTTGTTTGATACAATTCGGAAGCTACCAGCGAGCTAAAATCCGCACTCCCTTCACCGTCAAATCCAGCCCGGAGGGTCCTCTGTGGACCGGTTCTGCTGAATCAATCCCAAGTGAGAATCTCTTCGTCATAGACGGTTTCGATTTTCCGTTTATGTTTCATTTCCTCCTGCGCCAGCATTTCAAACAACTTAGCTGTTTTTTCCTGCATGCATTTGTCCTTCCATGCACTGTAGAACTCGTAGGCTTTCTCTTCTTTCTTCATCGCCAAAGTCAACGCCTCTTGGTAGGTGATGTCCTCTTTGAATTGGACATCAACCAAATAGTCGCTGATGCGGAGGTCTTCTACTTTGTCCAGCTTCATGCCCTCCAATCCCGAAGGATCCAAATCCTGCAGCAGTTTTTTATGCCTCTGCTCTTCCTCAACCATTTCTTTAAAGAATTTTTTGATCCCGGGGTTTTTCGCTCTATCGGCGCATTTTTGGTAAAAATCCATTGCCTTTTCTTCTTTTTCAATAGCGAATTTGACAACATCATTCATTGAACTGCACGAAACTGTAGACATGATTTCCTCCTGTACAAGATTGGTTTAAGATCGCTTTCCTTCAAAGGTATGGATATCCAAGTCCTTCAGATACTCACGCTGATTCAAACAAGGATACAAAGGAGAATGTGGATACATCCACGAGGCCCAAATCAGTCAGCTTTAGTTCCGGAATGACGGGCAGCGCTAAAAAGGAAAGAGCCATAAACGGGTTGTGGAGCGGGGAACCCCAAGTTCTGGCTGTAGCCTTAAGGCTGTCCAATCTCTCCACGACTTCGGCAAGCGGCCTGTCAGACATAAGGCCGGCTATTGGTAAGGGTAAGACTTCAACATCAGCCTGTTCGTTCCCGACAGCCATACCCCCTCCCTTTCTTCGAACGGCGTCAGCAACTTCCACAATTGCTGAATCACTGGTTCCAACCGCGATGAGGTTGTGGGAATCATGCGCCACTGTGGTGGCGATAGCTCCTTTTTTAAGACCGATACCTTTGACAAAGCCAACAGAGGGTCGTCGGTCGGGCAAATAGCGATTATAAATAACCAGCTTCAATATGTCACGGTCTACATCGGCTATAACACTGCCATTTGAGGTAAGGGGCGATTCTAAAATTTTACGCGTCAGAAGAGTCCCTTCCCGAACGCTGATCACTCGCAGCATCCCTTCCTGAACCGGCACCGAGAGATCTTCCGCAACCATCTCAGCCACTTTCATCGGGCTTGGCGGCAACC
Organism: uncultured delta proteobacterium; assembly: GCA_963781715.1. Taxonomy (GTDB): domain Bacteria; phylum Desulfobacterota; class Syntrophobacteria; order Syntrophobacterales; family Syntrophobacteraceae; genus Desulfoferrobacter. The sequence goes on along the minus strand of CAWAGW010000005.1, from coordinate 195,754 downwards.
CCGGCGATTGCCAGGATGATGAATCAAGCAAAAGTTTGCCATCTTGGGCAACTTCTATGCCGTCTTTGAACACACGAACCGGGTTCCAGGGGGTTAAAGTGGTACTGAGAGTAAAATCGGCCCTATAGCCGGGAGCGATAGCCCCTCTTCGCCGCAGGCCGAAGTAGCGAGCGGGAGTCCATGTAGCCAATGTCAGTGCTCGAACCGGATCCATACCCAGCTTTACAGCACGGTTCACAATGGAGTTCATGTGGCCTTGCCGCAAGAGATCGTCAGGATGGCAATCATCACTCACCAACATACAATGCGGCCAGCTTTGATCGTCCACCACTGGTAAGAGAGCTTCCAGATCCTTGGATTGGCTACCCTCTCTGAGCATTATGGTCATGCCTTTGGCCAGTTTTTCGCGAGCTTCCAGCTGGGTTGTACATTCGTGGTCGGAGGCAATTCCTGCGCCAATATAGGCGTTTAATTCTAATCCGGCCAATTGCGGAGAATGGCCGTCCAGTACCCTCTGTTGAAAAAGCAGAAGCTTGTCCAAGACTTCCGGAACTCCTGCAACCACTCCGGGGAAGTTCATCATCTCGGCAAGTCCCAACAGCCTGGGATGAGGCAGCAGAGAGCACAGATCGCTGGCACTGAGATGTGCTCCCGATGTTTCCAGTGGTGTTGCCGGTACGCAACTTGGCAGGTTGAAATAGAAATCCAACGGGAGCTTTTCTGTTGCAGACAGAAAATAGAGGATACCTTCGATTCCTAAAACATTTGCAATTTCGTGAGGGTCCGCCACAACTGCACTCGTTCCGTGAGGAAGAACGGCAGAGCAAAACTGAGCTGGGCTCAGGAGCGTACTTTCGATGTGGATATGCCCATCAATGAATCCCGGACAAACATACATTCCGTCAGAGTCTATGTACTGTTGAGCATCATAGTTCCCCCACCCTGCAATAAGCCCGTCCTGAACGGCTAGGTCGACCGTTTCGATTTGTCCTGACAGCACATTGACCAATCGGCATCCGCGCAAGCACAGATCCACCGGACGTTTTCCCTGAGCCGCCTCAATGAATCTGGTTAGACTCTGAGTGTCCCATTTCATACCCGAATTTCCGTCCCCCCTACATTTTATATTTACTGAAATCTTCAGGGTCTAACTGCTCAAGAATCTCAGCCCATTTTTCCTTGTTTTCCTTATCCAAAATCGGCCGTGGTGTTGCATCGTTTTTTTGCGATTTGGTCAGCACATCTTCCTTAACATAAATCGGGGCGTTTGTGCGCAGAGCGATGGCGATCGCGTCGCTTGGACGGGCATCTATGGGGCTTATTTGATCATTGTTCTTGAGGTAGATGAGCGCAAAATAAGTGTTGTTTCGCAAGTCGCACACTTCTATTCGTTCGACTTGTACATTAAGATGATCGAAACAATTTTTGAGCAGATCGTGAGTCATAGGGCGAGGAAATTGAATTTTTTCCAATTCGGTGGCAATCGATGTGGCTTCCAACAGACCGATCCAAATGGGAAGAGAGGTGTCGTCCCGGACGTCCTTCAGAATCAGGATGGGAGTGTTAGTCTGGGGGTCCATGACCAATCCGGACACTTTCATTTCTCTAAACATGGCGCCTCCTTCGCAACCACTCCAGCCCACCTGCCTGGAATAATTCGTGCTCAGCCGGCAGACCAGTTCACTAAAGCAAAAATATCTTTCTGTTGTTTCAAGCTCTTCGGCAAATGATTGTTAAGTTAACTCAGCCCACTCACCAACTCACCCTTAAGAGAATGAGTGAATGCAGCGACAATCTTAACCTGCACGATTTGCCCGAATAATTGTTTCGGAGCTGTGAAATTCACGATCCGATTTTGCTGAGTTCTGCCGGTGATCTGCCCCTCGCCGTTCCTGCTCGGGCCTTCCACCAACACTTCTCTCATAGAGCCCACCTCGTTTTGGTTTTTGCGAAGAGTTATTGCTGCTTGCAAACCCTGCAATTCAGCTAGGCGCCGGGCTTTAACTTCGTCAGTCACCTTGTCGGGGAAACCGGATGAGGCCGCGTAAGGACGGTCCGAGTAACGAAATGAAAAAAGATTGTCAAACTGGATGTCATCGAGGAGTTGCATCGTATCTTCAAACTCCTCTTCGGTTTCTCCCGGAAAACCGACCATGACATCTGATGACAGACCCACTTCAGGGCAGAATTGCCGCAGTTTGTCGATTCGCTCGCGGTAGCGGGAGGCCGCGTAGCCCCTGTTCATCCTCCGTAGGATGCGATCTGAACCGGACTGAACAGGCAAATGCAGGTATTTGCAGAGTATCGACATATCTGCAAAGCAGGCTATAAGTTCGTTACTCAGATCCTTGGGATGGGAAGTAGTGAAACGCAGCCTGGATATTCCCGTTTCATTCTCGATACGGTGAAGCAAATCTACGAAAGAGGTCTTTTCGTCTAAACCCTTTCCGTAGGAATTTACATTTTGTCCCAGCAGCAGAATCTCTCGCGCTCCTCCGGCGGCCAACAATTGGATCTCTCTAATAATTTCATCCACGGGGCGGCTTCTCTCACGTCCTCTGACATGCGGGACAATACAATAGGTACAGAAATTGTTGCACCCTTGCATGATGGTCACAGGGGCCACTACGTCGCATTCAATGGAGGGAGACTGCTGAAAGAGCTGTTGCCAGCCAGCTTCGTCTTCCTGGTCAGGCAAATGTGCAATCCGCCGATTTTCGTTTTGGACCTGTTCCAGAAGTTCCGCGACAGAATTGACGCCTCTGGTTCCCAGCACCACATCCAAATAATCGAATCGTTTCAACAGCTTTTTGCCGAGCTGTTGGGCTACACATCCTGCAACGATGATCTTTAATTGCGGGTTCCGCGCCTTAACTCGCCGCAACCGTCCTAGAAATGAATGGACTTTCTGCTCCGCCTTTTCTCGAACTGAACATGTATTGAGAAAGATTACATCAGCAGTATTCAAGTCTGATGTCGGCAAATATCCCTGCAGGCCGAGCATTCTCTGTACACGAAGGGAATCATACTCGTTCATTTGACATCCAAAGGTTTGAATGAACAAGTAGCGGGTATGATCGAGAGTTTTCAAGAAAGGTTGTTGCATTGCCTCTGCTAAATATCTTTATCGGTCAATCTAACATTAACTTCTATTAAACGAGATATCAGTGTGCGCATCATCTGGACAGCTATTTCAGGGTACTCCCTGATGATCGATTCTATGCTCTCCAAGTCATATCTCTCCACAACACTATCGCCAACGCTCGCTATGGTTGCCTGCCGGGGAATATTCAGCAGCCCTGCAATTTCCCCGAAAAACTCTCCGGGCGTGGTTATGGAAGCAAGCTCCTCGTCCTTGATGCTAACTCTTAAACCACCCTGAGTCGAGACTAATCTGTAAAACTCCCTGCTCTTGGTTCCTTCCTTGATAATCACTTCACCATCGCGGAAAAACTTGACGTCGACATCTTCGATTGAGAAAGAATCGGCAGATTGCAATGAATCGCGCGTAAGCCTCGTTAGTTGGCGCAAAACCGAAGCCAGAATGGCTTGAGTCATTCTCGGGTTGCTCCGAAGGAAGTGATCCAATGCCTCCGGCCCGTAGGCTGCGATTCTGGATTCGGTCAATGCCGTAGCCGTGTAGAAAGAAGAGCGTTTGAGCACTAAGTGTTCCAGACCGAAAATGTCCTGATCGGCGAGGTTAAAAATCACCTTCCCTCTTCTGCTAAGGCGGACCTGACCGTTCAAGACCACAAAGAAACAGAGCGGCTCGTCACCCTCTAAAACAATCTCCTTACCGGCCGTATAAGTACGGATTTGCAGAGCTTGTAGTCGATGATGACTCTGGTCTCTTTCATCAGCTTTGTTTAGAGTCTCATCCATTCGATTCTTCCTGCGCTGGTAGGTTCGCATGTCCTGATGGTGGACAGATTTACGGTAAGTTCATCTCGGGAAAAACGGTATTTTATTCTTATGTTTGGACAATTACGTTGTGGACCTGCGTCGTGCCGACGGCTACTTTCTTAGTCAATTCCCGTCAGCATTGCAAGGCAAATTAGACTTATCTGACAAATGCAAGTCAGATGGCGACTGCTCGTAGCCCTAACCTCGACTTCTCGGCTGCCAGGATCTGCTCCAATTCCTCCTCGCATCCAGGGGCGACATTTATCTGCACGAGTCCGGCTTCTGGTTGCAGCGTTGTGACTACTGCCAAACCGTCGTATCCTTCCAGTATAAAACGCAAAAAATAAATATCCCTGGGACGAACAAAAAAATGTTTAATCGTGCAACTGTCGGTTATCATAAGTATCCATTTCTCCTTTTGTTTCAAACGAGACTATGATACCAAAGAGACCTTCTGAAACAAAGAGATATGCGAAATAAAATAGAGCCTAAATCAAGCGATTCTGGTTCTATGGAGCGGCAATCGTCCTCAACGAGAAATACCGCCGTGCCATCTTAGAGAAGGAATTCAGGAAAGTAGCAGCAATCACCGGCTGCTCATTCTCGCCGGCACGGCGAGGAATTGTGGACGATATCTGGTTGAATTTAGGTAGAGGAGAACGATAGTAATGCTCATATCCAATATTACGAGAAATTTGTTGTTAAGCTTTTTAGTAATATTTGTGGGCGTGCTCTTGGGTGCGCAAAAAACAACGGCGGGTGAATCTGGTGGTTTCTTCAGTCAGGGGCAAGCGGTCTACAATGCACAGGATCTTGCAAAGAGCCAGCAGGAAGCACTGCAGGACCTCATGGTGCAGGGCGTGACACAGGCCCTGGCATCTCTTCTGAGCCCTTCGCAGATGGGCAGCAATTATCCTGCAATCCAGTCTAAAATCCTGAAACAGCCCGAACGCTATATAGAATCGTACCAAATCTTTTCAGAGAGTCCTGCAGGGAGTTTGTATCGTATTACCGGCCAGGTTAATGTTTCTATGGATACACTAAAAAACGACGTCAATCAACTGGGATTGACTCTTTCAGAAACACCCGGGACAGCCCCCACCCCACCTGCAACTCCTGAGCAAACCGGGCAGCTCGCAGAACCCCCAGCATCACTGGAGCCGGTGCCACCGCTGCCCGAGCAGAATCCCCAGCAGGCTGAAAGGATAGAACCAGCGCCGTCTCCGGAGCAAAGAGTCTTATGGGCGGTTGCGGAAAGATGGAACGGCAACTGGATATTGCCGGAAAACAGCGGAGACCCGCGGTGCCTTTTCCTTATGAGTGTATTGCAAGAATCGCAAGATTATCCATGGTCGCTGAACTTCCCTCAATCGCCGTCACTCATTATCGACCCATCCGGCAACGTGTCCCGAGAGCAAATACTACCGCAAGCAAAGTCGGCGGGATTCCAAAGCTTGATTGTAGGTACCATCTTTTCCCGTCAGGATGGAGGGGAACAACCGATGGTAGAAGCATCTTTGCAAGTTATAGATGTCGCTTCCGGACAATCCAAGGGAGAAATACGCAAAGAAATGCCCATGGCCAGCTCTACCTACCAAGAAGGAGCCATGAAAATGGCCTACCTATTGGTTCCTCAGTTGGATCGTCTTCTCCGGGAAGGCTCTTCAGCGGTTTTGACGCCGCCTAATAAGGCGTCGGGCGGTGGATGGACCCTACTCATTCACTCCAGTTATCCGTACCTTTATTGGGAAGAGTTGGAGCAAGTCCTTAGAGATCGATTCACCTCAATGCAGGTCACTAAACTGCAAGTGAGCCGGGACGTGGCTCAGGTGCAGGTGGAAGGCCTCGGAGCAGACTTTTACAATATGCTTCAGGACGGGATACAACTGCGCGACGGCACACGTATGCAGTTAGGCGCTTATTCAGCAGAAAATCGATCTGTAGAGTTGAGTCCGGTTAGATTCTAGCCGCTTTCCTGGATGACAGCATAGATGACCATTCCCAACGCCCTTACACTGATTCGTATCCTGCTCACTCCTGTGATAGTTTGGTTGTTGCTCGCCTCCAGGCTTGATTATGCCCTGATTGTCTTTTTTATCGCGGGATTGACTGATGGACTTGACGGATTGATCGCGCGGCTTTTTCATCAAAAGACCAAGCTTGGCGCGTATCTCGATCCTTTGGCCGACAAGCTCTTGTTGGTTAGTTCCTTTATCCTGCTGGGATATCTCAATCTTGTTCCGGTTTGGCTTGCCGTCATAATCGTGAGCAGAGACGTAATCATTTTGCTGGGAATGATGACGCTCATGTTTCATAATGTTAAGGTGGAAATTAAGCCTTCCATCATCAGCAAACTGACGACACTGGTTCAGCTTTTGACAGTATTGGTGGTTTTGAGTTCCTCTTATCTTTCTTTTCCGCGCTGGGCGTATGTGGTTTTGTTTTTTCTAGCGGGTCTTTTTTCAATAGCGAGCGGCCTGCAATATATCATCAAGGGCTTTCAACTGCTTGATGCCAGACGTGCTAACAATCAATATCAGTAGTGCATGGACGGTTAATAACACTATTTTTGGAAAATGTGTCATTTGCTTTTGCGGTCATTTTGCTTGACATGAATTGGCGACCTCGTTATAGATTCTACGAAACTTACGGAGGCACGTAGCTCAGGGGGAGAGCGCTACCTTGACGCGGTAGAAGTCGGCGGTTCGAAACCGCCCGTGCCTACCATTTTTGCTCGCTTTTCGTTCAGTAGAGAATAACATAATAGGGGCAAATAGAGACTGAGATAGGGCGCCTTGTTGGCTGACTCGAATTCGCAATATATCGGGGGAAAAGAGTTTCTAGGGGCAGACTTGAGTGTCGGTTTAATAGGAGGCATTCTCCCTCTTTATGAGGAAGAGTGCCTTTTTCTTCTATACCCTCTTGTACTATGAAGCAGTGCCCCATATTATTACTGGGAAGTTGTTCATGAAAATGTTTGTTGTCATTTTTTGTCATTCCCACAAACATGAACATTTGAATCCCCCCATGCGGGAATGGCGAGCGGGACATCTATCCGGACAAGCTCTTGGTAGAGTATAGGGAAATTGCAATTTTCGCGGACTATTATCCCGCTTGAGGCGGGACAAAAAGGTACGGAGTGCAGGTTTCAGCCTGCTAACCTGATTGGATGCAGCATGAGTTCAAATAACATCGAGGTGAGATTTGAAGATGGGGGGAGAGAGGTTTTCCCTAAAGGTATCTCAGTGCTTGAGGCTTTGAAGGCGACGGGCCGATCGATCAATGGCTGGATTGCATCGCGAGTCAATGGGAATCTCGTAGATCTTTCCAGACCAATCCAGCAAGATGCGGAAGTCGAGGGGGTCACTGCGGATACTAAAGTGGGGCTCGATATTTTACGTCACAGTGCTTCCCATATTATGGCGCAGGCCGTCAAGGAATTGTTTCCAGAGGCAAAATTTGCCATTGGTCCGGCCATTGAAAGTGGTTTCTATTATGATTTTGATGTCGAGCGACCTTTTACTCAGGAGGATCTCGAGAATATAGAAAAAAAGATGGCCGAAATTATTTCCGCTCGTCTGAAATTTAATCGAAAAGAAATGGCACGTGACGAAGCGATTCGTTTTTTTCGAGATCAAGGTGAGAAATACAAAGTAGAGCTCCTGCAAGAACTGGAGGATGCTTCGGTTTCACTTTATGAGCAAGGCGACTTCGTAGATCTCTGCCGGGGTCCTCATATTCCACATACGGGATACGTCAAGGCGCATAAGCTGACCAGCTTGGCAGGTGCATACTGGCGCGGCGACGAACACAACCCTATGCTGCAAAGGATCTATGGAACAGCTTTCCCTGACCGTGCATCGTTGAAAAAGTACCTGCACTTTTTGGAGGAGGCACAAAAACGGGATCACCGCCGCCTTGGCAAGGAGCTGGATCTTTTCAGTTTTAGTGATGAAGTGGGTGCGGGCATGGTTATTTATCATCCCAAGGGAGCCGTCCTTCGCCACATTTTGGAAACTTTCGAGAAGCGAGAGCACCTGCGTCGCGGTTATCAGTTGGTTATTGGTCCGACCCTGTTGAAGACGGAATTATGGAAACGTTCTGGCCATTTCGATCATTACCGTGAGAACATGTATTTTACTGAGATCGAAGATCAGTCGTACGGCATCAAGCCAATGAATTGCCTGGCGCATATGCTTATATATAAGTCCAAAATCCGCAGCTATCGGGACTTGCCGTTGCGCCTTTTCGAACTGGGCACGGTGCACCGCCACGAAAAGTCGGGTGTTTTGCATGGACTTTTGCGAGTCAGACAATTCACTCAGGATGATGCACACATACTCTGTATGCCGGAACAGCTTCACGCTGAGATCCAGAGCATCATCGATTTTGTGATAGAGGTGATGGGAATATTTGGATTTTCTTATGAAATGGAAATCAGTACCCGGCCCGAAAAGTCCATCGGTACCCAAGAAGACTGGGAGCGGGCGACTAGTGCTCTCGCGAGTGCACTGCAAGACAAGGGCATCCCTTACAGTGTGTGCGAGGGAGAGGGTGCTTTCTATGGCCCGAAAATCGATGTCAAACTCAAAGACGCACTGGATCGGCGTTGGCAGTGCGCAACGATACAGTGCGATTTTACGCTGCCGGAGCGGTTTGATCTGACTTACATCGGAGCCGATGGAGACCGCCACCGTCCGGTTATGGTTCATCGGGTCATACTGGGCGCGATCGAACGCTTTCTCGGGGTTTTGATTGAACACTACGCAGGAGCTTTTCCAGCCTGGCTGGCACCGGTCCAGGCAGTGGTGATGACAGTTACCGATTCACAGCTCGAATTCGCTCGAAAGGTCTACCAACAATTGAAGGATTCCGGAGTCAGAGTGGAAATCGATGACCGGAGTGAAAAGCTGGGCTATAAGATCCGCGAAGCCCAGGTCCAAAAAATCCCTTACATGCTGGTTATAGGTGATCGCGAAGTTGCTGCCGGGGGAGTTCGTCCGAGACTCCGCGATGGCAGTCAGCTCGACCTGATGAGTCCGGATCAGGTAGTAGCTCTGATTGAAAAGGAATGCCGTGATGCCACCAAAGGACGGATCGGTCTGGGTATAATTTAAGGTTTGGTTAAAAGAGATGGTCATTCGATGAGGCTTTAATGTAAGGTTGCAAATGCTTGTTATGTTAATTACATAGGAATTTGAACCCACTGCCATTGAGAAAAGGAGGACATTACTCTGGACAAGCAAGTTAACGTCAATGAAAGAATTCGTGCCCAAGAAGTAAGAGTGATTGGTCAGGATGGCTCTCAGCTTGGCATCGTGCCTTTGAAGAAAGCCCTGGATTTAGCCGCCGAAGATCATTTGGACCTGGTAGAGGTGGCTCCCAACGCGAATCCGCCCGTCTGCAAAATCATGGACTACGGTAAGTTTAAATACCAGCAGAGCAAAAGGTCGCAAGAAGCCAAGAAAAAGCAGACTGTTATTCAGGTTAAGGAAGTTAAGGTACGTCCCAAGACCGACGAACATGACCTGCAGGTTAAGATTCGCCATATCAAGCGTTTTTTAGGACAAAAAGACAAGGCTAAGGTGACTATCGTTTTTCGCGGCAGGGAGATTGCCTATACGGATCAGGGGGTGAAAATTTTGGAGCGGATCGAAGAGGAGCTCAAAGACGAGGCGGTTATAGAGCAACACGCAAAAATGGAAGGCCGTAACATGGTCATGATTTTAGCCCCCAAGTCTTAAAACCCGATTTCAAAAAATACTTGACACACCTCACGAACCCCAATACATTGCTCGCTTCAATTGCGCCTTGACGCCGGAGAACGAGCCGGTTGCTGGATTCGCGCAAATTTTCTGCGTGGCCCTCTTGGGAGACAGCAAAATGCTCCTGTTTACCGGTGCGACTGTACCAGCAAGGCCATGATTATTCCTGTGTACAATCGGTTTGCCCAGAGCCTTGACGGAATGGGATTGAAAATCGAAGCGACTTGATTAATGGAGAGTTGCTCGTTATAAATGCAAAGTTTGCCCGGGAGGATGTAATGCCAAAAATAAAAACTAACAGAGGGGCAGCCAAACGTTTTAAACGCACCGGAACCGGCAAGTTTGTCTGCTTTAAGTCCAATAAGAGTCATATATTGACGAAAAAAACGCGCAAAAGAAAACGGCGCCTGCGCCAGAGTGTGGTGGTCGATGCCGTCAATGTCAGGTCGCTGGAACGCATGCTGCCGTACCTATAGCCTTCGCTGAAGGAAAATCTATAAGGAGAATCGAAATCCATGCCAAGAGTGAAAAAGAGTGTGAAGTCACGGCAGCGCCGTAAAAAGATACTCAGTGCCGCCAAAGGTTATAGAGGGGGCCGTGGAAAGCTTCTCAGAACAGCCTCAGAGACGGTAGACCGCGCCCTTAAGTTCGCCTACCGGGATCGAAGGGCACGAAAGCGTTCTTTCCGCAGCCTTTGGATTATGCGAATCAATGCGGCGGCTCGCCAGAATGGTCTGAGTTATTCGCGTTTTATGGACGGCCTGAAGAGAGCTAATGTGGAATTGGATCGCAAAGTCCTGGCTGGTATAGCGGTGAACGATCCCGATGCTTTCGCTAGACTCGCTGACATTGCCAAACAAGCCGCCTAAGGTAGACATGGAAGAATCCGTTCGAGAACTTCTGCGGGCAGTTCGTCAGGCAATAGCCGAGTCCGACCGAGACGTGAAAGCACTGGAGCAAATCCGAGTGTGTTTCCTTGGCAGGAAGGGAGAACTGACGCAGCTGTTCAAAAAAGTGGCTACGGTGTATGAGGGCGATCGGCCCAGGTTCGGTTAATTATTAAACGAAGCCAAGCTGCAAATGGAAAATTCCATTTCGGCGGCGCTCGACCAGGCGAAAAAGCAAGAGCACATCGGTAAAGAGCAGTTTGACGTGACCGTGCCCGGTCGCAGTCCCCTGAGGGGCCATTTGCACCCCATCACGCAAACCGCACTCGAGATCAGCCGAATTTTCAACTGGCTGGGATTCGAGACCGTCGAAGGGCCCGAAGTCGAGCTGGACTATTATAATTTCGAAGCCCTCAACATACCTAAGGATCACCCAGCCAGAGACATGCAGGACACGTTTTATGTTTCAGAAGATGTCGTCCTGCGGACACACACTTCCCCTCTTCAGATTCGTACCATGGAACAGCGCCGCCCACCCATTCGCATCATTGCACCGGGAAAGGCTTACCGGTGCGATTCCGACGTCACTCACACTCCTATGTTCCATCAGGTAGAAGGCCTGATGGTGGGAGAGAACATTTCGTTCGGGGATTTGAAAGGAATTCTTACCATCTTCGTGCACCAGATGTTTGGGCCCGATGTGGGATTGCGCTTCCGACCCAGCTTCTTCCCCTTCACAGAGCCGAGTGCCGAGGTGGACATACAATGTGTAATGTGCGCCGGCCGGGGATGCCGCGTATGCTCCGACACTGGATGGCTCGAAATTTTAGGATCGGGAATGGTTGATCCTGAAGTCTTCAAGATGGTTGGGTACGACCCTGAAGAGGTGACCGGTTTCGCGTTTGGCATGGGAATTGAGCGCATTGCGATGCTGAAATTCGGTATCGATGATCTGAGACTTTTCTTCGAAAATGACCTTCGCTTTCTGAGGCAATTCTAAGGGGATCAGTCGAACGGCGCACCTCCCTGCAATACCGACTCCGGAATAAGCCACTCCCGAATTATTCAAGCAGCAAAGAAGATTCCGATCCTTTAGTGCCTTAATTATGAAATTCGTGCATTTTGTGGCAGAAAATCCGGAACTGGAAACGCGAAATTTCAAACAAATTCAAAGGCGGAAAATGCAAATGAACTAAAGTGACCCGTGCTATTTTCCAATGTCTTTCGCTTCGAGATTTCGATCCGTTGGCACTGTTTCGGATTTCGACATTCGGGTTTCGAATTTTGGTTCCGGCTTTGCCGGGTTAGGATACAAAGTACGCTTCATACGGACGAAAAACCACATCTGTGTTCCATGTTTTTCTGGATATTCGCTGCCTGCTTAATCCTGCCACGGCGGGACTGCAGGGACAAGGCCCGCGGTATTGACGTACAAAGCGGGCAAAGGGAATATTGTCATTCCCGCGGAATTCCACCAAGATGACAGCTGCGAGCATGGAATCCAGGAGATTGACTCTTTTCCAGGGGCACCACGCTATTCTTAATTAGTTATAGTCTGGCATTGCTATCCTGATTGCCTGCTGATGGCGCCTTACCGGAAAACGATGAAGAGGAATTGTAAGAATGATTGTTAGTCTAAAATGGCTGCAGAAATATGTGGACGTCTCTATATCGATCGAGGAATTGGCTCATCGATTGACCATGGTCGGACTGGAAGTCGAAGGGGTGCTCAAGCCTAATGCCGAATTTGGGCAAGTTGTGACGGCCAGACTGGAATCAGTTGAACCGCATCCGCAGGCAGATCGTCTGCACCTTTGTCAAGTTTCGGATAACCGCAGGATTTACCGAGTCGTTTGCGGGGCACCAAATCTGCAAATAGGGAGTATCGTTCCTCTCGCACTTCCCGGGGCCCGGTTGGCCGGCGGTGCGACCCTGGAAGAAGCCGAGATAAGAGGTGAAATTTCGCAAGGCATGTTGTGCTCCCAAAAGGAATTGGGCGTGGGAGATGATGCCGGTGGCATTTGGCTCCTCGCTCCGGATACGCCCGTCGGAATTTCAATTTCCGAAGTGATGGGAAAGCACGATGTGCTCCTCGACATTGGAATCACGCCAAACCGCGGCGATTGTCTATCCATTCTTGGAATCGCAAGGGAAGTTTCTGCCATTTGCGGTTCGCCATTGCGTTATCCTGATATTTCACCGTCCGAAAATAACGTTGATGTCAACTCATTGAGCTCTGTTACTGTGGACGATCCCATTGGATGCCCCCGCTATGCTGCTCGGATTGTTGAAGGTGTCGAGATAGGGCCGTCACCCGAATGGCTGCGAAAGAAGGTTGAAGCGGTCGGCAGCCGCTCGATAAACAATATTGTCGATGTGACCAACTTCATATTGATGGAGATGGGGCAGCCCCTCCACGCCTTTGATTTTGATCGGCTGGCAGAGAATCGCATAGTTGTGCGACGGGCCAGAGAGGGTGAACGATTCACGACCCTGGACGAGGTCGAGCGTATTCTTTTTGAAGACACTCTGCTGATCTGCGATGGCAGGAGTCCGGTTGCAATAGCCGGCATAATGGGTGGGTTGGATTCCGAAATCAAAACGGACACGACCAGAGTGCTGATCGAGAGCGCATATTTTCAGCCGCAGTGCATCCGCAGAAGCAGCAAGAAGCTTGGCCTGCGCACCGAATCGAGTTTCAGGTTTGAGCGAGGCGTAGATCCGGCAGGACTTATTCGAGCTTTGGATCGAGCCGCTCAACTGATGGTCGAGGTTGGAGGGGGAGAGATTGCCAAAGGCAGAATCGATGTGTATCCCAACCCGATCGAACCCCCTGTCTTAACGTTGCGTGTGGACCGTACGAACCGGCTGTTGGGGACGCAGCTGAAGCCTTCCGAGATGGCGGAAGTTCTTCGCCGGATAGAGATGCAGGTCAAGGAACTGGACGGCAATCATTTAGAGGTTGTTCCGCCTTTATTCAGGCCCGACATTACCCGGGAAGTGGATCTCGCAGAAGAAATCGTGCGTTTGGTCGGCTACGATAAAGTGCCGGTTACAGCTCCTCAGGCTGCTGTTGAAGCTGCTTCATTCGATCCTCATTTGCGAGCGCGTCAGGAGGTTAAATATCTCTTGCAGGGTGCAGGCTTCTTTGAAGTACTGAATTATTCATTCATATCGGAGGAATCGATCAAGAAACTGCATCTTCCGGCCAATGATCCGAAACTCAATCCCGTCCGCCTTATGAACCCTCTAAGTGAAGAACAGGCCGTCATGAGAACTTTGCTGATTCCAGGGTTGCTGGAGAGTGTGAGGTATAATTTCGATCATGGCAATGAGGATCTGCGCATCTTCGAACTCAGCAAGGTCTTTTCTACAATCGAGCAAGCAGACCTGCCCGAAGAGCGACATCATCTTGTGGGAGCAATGGCCGGCAGGCAAATTCCTGATCCTTTGTATGGGGGGAAAGAAGAAGTCGGCTATTCGGACGTCAAAGGCATAGCAGAAAGTTTCCTCAGCATGTTTTATCTCGACGGTGTTTCCTTTAAAGTTGACAATTCAACCCCTTATCTAGATCCAAAAATGGCGGCATCGGTCTATTGCGAAGGCCAATGTCTGGGTTCTTTAGGGAGAGTCCATCCGGAAGTACTGGAGGCTTTTGATCTCAAAAAGCCCACTTATATTTTTGAATTCGATTTCGACCGTGTCTTCGACCTGAGATCGCCGCATCCTCTTTTCCGACCATTGCCGAAGTTTCCATCTGTAACGAGAGATATGGCAATTGTTGTTGATTCGGCCGTTACCGTGCAGGAACCGCTTGATTATATTCTGGAGCAGAACCAACAGTTGCTGGAACTTGTTGAAGTATTTGATGTTTTTAAAAGTAAACAGCTTGGCGAAGGAAAAAGGAGCATTGGGTATCGGCTCGTCTACCGGGCAGCAGATAGAAACCTGACCGATGAGGAAGTGAACGATATCCACCAGAGGTTGGTCGATAAGGTGCTGGGTAAATTTCAGGCAAGTTTGCGATGACTGCAGCGAAGAGGCATTTCTAACCCTGGAAGAATTTGACCGTGGCAGAACAGGAAAAATCTATCATTAAAGATAAACTTAATCCGTGCCGAGTGACTTTCTTCTTAGACGATGATTTGGTCGGCAACGGTACTTCTGTTCATTTCAATGAGCGCGGGATGCTGGTTCGATGTGATAAGCCGGCTTCGCTCAATAAAAGACTGAAGTTGGTACTGCAGTTTCCCGGCATAGAGCAATCGCTTGAGGTTCGGGGTATTGTCGTTTGGACTAATATGCACGGCCCGGCAGACGGGTTTACTCCTAGAGGAATGGGAGTAAAGTTTTTGAGTCTCGATAGAAAAGCCGAAAGTTTACTGGCACAGATCTCTTCTCGATACGAAACTCATGGCAACATCTACAAATGCTACTATAATTAATCTTCTTTCGGCAATTGCTCCTACAACCTGCTTTCGCACGGGAAGCGGGTAAAGAAGAAAGCAACCTTGAGACCCATTGAGACAGCTTTGGTAGCGGTAGCCCTGGGGTGCGACGCATTTGCCGTAGGCCTTGGAGTAGGAACTCAGTTTTGTTCCCCTCGACAAGTTTTTCGCCTCTCCTTTCATTTCGGTTTATTTCAATTCTTAATGCCGCTGGTGGGCTGGTTTGTTGGGCAGAACGTGGTCGGAATGGCCCGCCATTGGGCGCCTTGGATCGCCTTCGGCTTGCTTTTTTTTATCGGTGCAAAAATGAGCTACGAAAGCCTGCGCCCCGAAGAATCCGAGCAGCCGGAACAATGTCCGGACCCGACTCGGGGCTTCAGCCTTGTCGTGTTGTCCCTGGCGACGAGCATCGATGCACTCGGTGTTGGCTTCAGTCTCGGCATTTTGGGTGAGAGCCTGCTGGTCACGGCAATGTGGATTGGTGTTACGGCCTGCGCCATGACTTGGCTCGCAATGAAACTGGGCAATCAACTGTCGCAAAAGTTTGGTCGGCGAATGGGCACGGTCGGGGGTATCATCCTTATGGCTATTGCGGTGAGGCTGCTGGTATAGTCTTGGTCCGTCTGGGTGGAAAAGCGGAACAGGCCTCGTGAGGATAACCGACGGAAGATCTTCAGGAACTGGCTTCAGCTCCATTTAAATCAGCATAGCTCGATGTATATGGGGGTTGGGGACTGGTGCAATTCTTCTGGTGCAATTCTTTAAGATAATTTGTCAACAATTCCCAGCCTGAACAAGGAATGTTGTTATGGCTAAGAGAATGGAAATTATTCTCAAAGACCATCTTTTCGACCCGGAGGGGGCTGGTCTTTGCCGGAGAATAAGAGATTATTTCGGTTGGCATGTTGGGGGAGCAAGGGTCATTCACATTTTGACGCTCGACACCGGGCTGTCGGAGCGGGAACTGGATTCCGTCCGAACAGAGGTCTTCACCAACCCAATCTCTCAGATTTCCGCATATCATTCACTGGCGAAAGACTTCGACTGGGCTGTGTGGGTTGGATTTCGCCCGGGCGTCAGGGATACTGCGGGAAGTGTCGCTATCGAAGCCATTTCGGATTTTGCGGGCAGATCGCTTGGTCATGCTGAAGAGGCCTACACTTCAAAGCTCTATTTATTGCGGGATGCTCAGTTGGATCGTAGTCAGGTGGAGACCATAGCTCGTGAACTGCTGGCGAACGACATTATCCAGCAATGGCGAGTATACTCTCGCGCTGAGTGGGATGATGTGAACGGAATCGGAGTAATCGTTCCGCGGGTTGTTTTGGCGCACACCCCAGCTGTTGCGACGGTGCCGATACCATCGGATGAAGCTCTGATGACACTGAGCCAGGAGCGGAATCTTGCTCTAAATTCCCAGGACATTCCCGTCATTAGAGAGTATTTTTTGCGGCCCGAGGTCCTTTCGGCACGCGAGCAAATGGGGCTGTCGCTGCCTACCGACGTAGAACTGGAAGCCATTTCCCAGGCCAGAAGCGATCACTGCAACCACAACACCTTTCGCGGGAAATTCAATTACCTCGATTTAGAAACCAATGAAGTGAAAGTGGTTGACAACCTGTTTAAAACTTGCATAGAGGCCCCAACTTTGGCGCTGCAGAAAGAAAAAGACTGGGTGATATCGGTCCTCTGGGATAATGCGGGAGTTGCCAGGTTTGATGAAGAGCATCATTATGCAATTACCGGTGAGACACACAACAGTCCTTCCAACATGGAAGCATACGGGGGCTCTCTAACCGGAATTGTGGGTATTTATAGAGATATCATGGGAACCGGTAAAGGGGCCCGCTTGATCGCCGGCTTATATGGATATTGTGTGGGGCCCAGAGACTATGCCGGTCCTCTAAGGCCTCATCTGCACCCCCGCCGACTTTTGGACGGTGTAATTGAAGGAGTCAAAGACGGAGGCAACAAGCACGGCGTTCCCACTCCTTTTGGCAACCTGTTTTTTCATCCTTCTTACCTCGGCAAGTGCCTGGTTTTTGTGGCATCTCTAGGAATTATGCCAAAACTTATTAACGATCAGCCTACGGACCAAAAGTGCCCTCAGCCTGGGGATCTGATCGTTATGAGCGGGGGACGTGTGGGTAAAGACGGCATTCACGGGGTGACCGCGTCGAGCGAAACCTACAGCGAGCACACGCCTGCAGGCCACGTCCAAATCGGAGATCCGTATACTCAAAAGAAAATGCACGATTTTCTGCTGGAAGCACGCGACGAAGGACTGGTTTCATTTACAACCGACAACGGGGGCGGGGGGCTGTCTTCGTCCGTTGGCGAATCGGCTCGTTTCTCAGGGGGCGCCTTCGTGGAACTCGATAAGGTGCCCCTCAAGTATGAAGGTCTTGACGTTTGGGAGATTTGGGTTTCGGAATCGCAGGAGCGCATGACGATTGCGGTCAATCCGGATAATATCGAACGATTCTTGGAACTTTCCCGCAAGCATGACGTGGAAAGTACGGTCATCGGCCGCTATGAATCGAATGGCAAGCTGCATATCTCCTACCGGAGCAAGCCCTGCGCGTATTTGGATTTAAGCCTTTTCAGTCAAGATTTTCCACAGTGGGAGTTTGATGCACACTGGCGGTCCCCGCAGGCTCGCGGTCTGGTAGAACCCGTTCTGAGCGAACCGGAGAATTATGG
Source organism: uncultured delta proteobacterium (assembly GCA_963781715.1). Lineage (GTDB taxonomy): Bacteria > Desulfobacterota > Syntrophobacteria > Syntrophobacterales > Syntrophobacteraceae > Desulfoferrobacter. The sequence goes on along the minus strand of CAWAGW010000005.1, from coordinate 178,048 downwards.
AGAAATTTTCCATGCCGTCCTCACAAGCCCCAATGTTTGTTCCAGAGAATGGATACAGCGCCAGTACGATCATGAGGTTCAAGGCGGAAGTGTTATCAAATATTTGATTGGCCGTGAACGCGATATTCCAAACGATTCGGTCGTGCTCAGACCGATACTAAAGAGTAAGCGTGGATTGGCTGTTGCCCAGGCTTTAAATCCGAGCTACTCGCTCATTGATACGTACGATATGGTGGCCGCCAGCATTGATGAGGCAGTTCGGCGACTTTTGTCTGTCGGGGCGAAGCTCGATGAAATCGGTGGAGTCGACAATTTTTGCTGGCCGAGCATACAGTACGATCCGGTGCAGAATCCTGACGGCCGCTACAAAGCGGCCCAGTTGGTGCGAGCCAACTGGGCGTTGCGCGACATGTGTCTTGCTTACGGAATTCCGCTTTTATCGGGAAAAGACAGCATGTATGTGGATGGGCATCTTGCCGGGGAATTCGGTGAGCGACACAAAATCAGCGGTCTCCCGACGATGCAGTTTACGGCCACCAGTGTGGTTTCCGATATAAGCAACGCGCTCACTTTGGAAAGCAAGATGGCGGGTGATCTGGTCTATATTTTGGGTGAAACCGCCAACGAGCTTGGCGCTTCAGAATACTACGACCTGCTTGGTTATGTAGGTCTCAATGTTCCGAGGGTCGAGCCACAAGCCTATCTGCCTGTCTACCGGGCCCTGGAACGCGCTGTCCAGGCAGGATCGGTTGCATCCTGCCATGGCATCTATCGCGGGGGATTGGGCGTTCATGCTGCTTTGGTGGCCATGGGGGGCCTGTTGGGCATGACTATTGATTTATCCCGGATTCCAATAAAGATTTTGCATTCACAAGGTCCAGATCCGGAGGGACCCTTTCTTAGGGACGATCAAATCCTGTTCAGCGAATCCTGCGGCAGATTTCTCGTAACAATTCCTGCGGAGAAACGCGATGAATTTGAAGCGCATTTCCAAAATCTCCCCTGTGCTTGCATAGGCGAAACCACTGCAGAGCCCCAACTTTTCATAAAAGGCAGCGGCGCAAGAATTTTATTGAATGAAGACATTGCACGACTTAAAGCCGCTTGGAGAAGAATGCCTGCAGCTTAAGGAATTTATTGGATAGGGAGTTTTTTCATGAGTCTCATAAGAGCTCTAGTTTTGACCGGTTTCGGCTTGAACTGCGATCTGGAGACTGCTCACGCGCTTGAGGTTGCGGGGGCTCAAGCGGAACGTATCCACCTCAATCATTTGATCGCGGGTGACAGTCGTCTGCAGGATTTCCAAATATTCGTCATCGGCGGTGGCTTCTCCTGGGGAGATGACCACGGCGCTGGTGTTATTATGGCAATGCAACTCAAGCATCGCATGCAGGACGATATTTTAAATTTTGTACATGCCGGTAGGTTGGTGCTCGGGATCTGCAATGGATTTCAGGTCATCGTGAACCTCGGACTGCTGCCGGGCTTTGAATCTCAGCAACTGAAGCGCGATGTCGCTATTATAGGCAACGAGTGCGGAACTTTCAGAGATCAATGGGTTCATTTGCGCAGCAATCCCGCATCGCCCTGCATTTTGACCCGGGGAGTTGACGGCATCGAACTGCCGGTTCGCCATGGAGAAGGTAAGTTTTATGCCGAAACCGAAGTCTTGACGGATCTTATCGGCGGGGAGCAGGTGATTTTGCACTACTCTAAAGCAGATGGAAAACCTGCCGAGGGTGAATTTCCTTACAATCCCAATGGATCGATTAATGATATTGCCGGTATCTGTGATCCCACGGGACGCATTGCCGGCCTTATGCCCCATCCGGAAGCCTTCAATCATTGGACAAATCATCCTGATTGGACTTATAAAAGAGAAGAATTACGACGGCAGGGAAAGCCTTTCCCAGAGGAAGGCGATGGCATAAAAATGTTTCGAAATCTTGTGAATTACTTCGGCTAGGAGGCCAACTGGCAGGGTTCTTTAAATCTTATGACGTTACAGCCAAACAATAAGTTGCGGCTTGCTGTCTTGGTTTCGGGCAGCGGCACAAACCTGCAGGCTCTCATCGACCGAGCAGCGGCTGGAAAGCTCTTAGCCGAGATAGTCGTGGTCGCGAGCGATCGTGCCGACGCTTACGGGCTGGTTCGCGCACAAAAAGCTGGAATTCCTTCCCATGTTGTCGATTACCGTTCCTATCTCAAACTCAGCTCCGAGGATCTTCTAGCGCAAACTTTTCCAATTGATCTAAAAGAACTAGATCGTACCCAGAAAATTCTGCGACAAACGAATCGCGAAAAGAGGACACGGCAACTCGGCCGTCTGGTTCTGGCCGAGAAAGATTTGATCGAAGTATTGGACCCATATCAACCCGATTTTATTTGTCTTGCCGGTTATATGAGGCTTGTGACCCCTTATTTCCTCTCTCACTACAATAAGGAACAGCGTATGCGCGTGTTGAACATTCACCCGGCTTTGCTTCCGGCCTTTCCGGGGCAGCATGGTTACGAAGACACCTTCGCGTATGGCTGTAAGTGGGGCGGCATTACCGTTCACTTTGTGGATGAAGGTGAAGATACTGGTCCAATTATCGCGCAGGCTGTATATCCGATCTGGCACGATGATGATGTGGAAAAAATCCGCCGAAGAGGTTTGGAGTTGGAATATGAGGTTTATGCCCAATGCGTCAACTGGCTGGCTGCGGAGCAGATACGCATGATGCGAGGAGAGGGAGACCGGATGCGCACAGCGATAACCGATCCTTTGTACAAGACGATCATTGGAAATTGGTTGCGAAAATCACTTATCTGAGGACATTTTTTTAAACTGGCAACTGCGTTTCAAAAATACGACACTTTATCTGAACTTTAGGAGGATTTGCCATGGCCGATGCACAAAGTTCCGAAAAAACATCCTGCACTTTCATCTGCAGCAGAGACACGATTGACGGAGTCTATCCTTCACTCATTTTGGCCATCAATGCGAACAGGTTAGGAATGGATACCACTATCTTTTACACTTTCATGGGCATCAATGTGATTCGCAAGGATGGAGTTGGGAAGTGTAAATTTCTGCCGCCCGGTGTGATGGGATCCATACCCGGAATGTCTACGGTGGCGACCAAAATGATGAAAAATAAAATCGAGGCTGCCAACATTCCCTGCTTGGAGGATCTTTTGGAAATTGCTCAACTGGAGGGAGTGAGACTGGTGGCGTGCAAGATGACTATAGATATGATGGAATTTAGCGAGGAAGATTTTATCGAGGGGGTTGAAATCCAGACAGCGGAAGATTACCTCAAGCACGCTCGAAATTGCAAAATCAATATGTTTACCTAAGATAGAGTGCAAAACAGACGAGCCCGGAGCATGGGCGGCCGGGCTCACAATGAATCTTCGGAATGAAGCCGAGGGAAACGAGCGAACAGGATTATTCAGATATTGTCTAAGTGCAGTTCTGTGAAACCTGTGCTTCATCTTCATGCGTCTGTTGATAAATAGAGCAGTCGGAAATGGTAGCTTGCTTTTGCTCCATCTCCGCCTTGGTTCTGAACACCCATGTGCTTGGTTCCGAAAAACAATAGATGGCTAACTCACACTTCTTGCATTCTTCCATAATCATTGCCTTTCAGTAACTCACAGGTAAGAGAAAGATTTCCTCTCGATGAGACATCTCTAAATACCCGCCAAGTACTCCTGCCATTCCAGCGGAAGCAAATATTTTTTCTTATTGTTGCAGGTCTTGCAGGCCGGCACCAGATTGCCTCGAGTAGATCGTCCACCTCTGATGATCGGCACAATATGATCCATCGTCAATTCTTCGGGCTGGGCAGGTTGCCGGCAGTAGTAGCATGCACCCTTGGCAATTTGTCTCTGCCACCATTGAGTCTTACGCAGCGCCCTCGCCTTCGCTTTCTCGCGCTCAACAGTTTTGGAGTCTATTGTAACGACAAAACTGGCTTCAAAAGCTTTCATTTACACTATATAACCTTTTTCCTCCAATTGAATCAACCGTTTAGTACTGAAACGAGAGATCGACACTCTTTGCTTGCCGTCATTCCGAGCGAAGCGAGGAATCTTCAGGGATGTCCATAATTACCTAAGATTTCTCGTCACGCCACGGCGTGACGAGAAATGACACTCTAGAACGAAATTCCATTGTACTATTCGTACGGTTGGGCGAACGCTTCTCGCCAGTTATGGGACGATCCAATGTTCCCCCAACCCCATATGCATCAAGCTGACGTCACCGCCCGCTCCCCCCTTTCGGAAAAGGGGGGAAACTCTAACGGGGGGACATATTTTAGCCGAGCTGTACTCGCCTTTTGAGAGTTGCGATCAACTATTTTTGGGCTGGTTTAAGGGCCACGTAGAAAGTGTTCTCTCCGCGCTTAATCAGCAACAGCAGGCTTTGGTCCTTCTTTGCTTTTTCGACAGCTTGCTTATAGTCTCTCAAATTCTGGATTTTCTGTCGATTCACTTCCTTGATCAAGTCGCCGGCTCTCAGCCTTGCCTCTGCTGCGGAGCTGTCAGGTTCGACATCCGAGATCATCACGCCTCGTTCATCAGCTTCCCATCCAAACTGTTTGGCTAGTTCCGGCGTGAGATTCTGGACTGTCAGCCCCCAGGCCGATTCCTTTTTGGCGGGTGCAGTTTCAGCCCCTTCCTCGGGCATCGTTCCAATGGTGACGTCGATCTCTTTAGTTTTTCCGTCGCGAATGATCTTAAGGCTGATTTTAGTGTTAGGAGATATAGCGGCCACCATGCGCGACAGAGTGTGTGCGTCATCGATTGGCTTGCCGTTCATGCCGATAACGATGTCACCCTGCTTCAACCCCGCCTTTTGAGCCGGAGAGTCGCTAAGCACGTCGGCAACCAATGCGCCTTTGGTCTCCTTCATGTCAAAGGATTTTGCCAGCTCTGGGGTGATGTCCTGGATCATTATCCCAAGCCAGCCTCGAATAACTTTCCCGGCCTTCAACTGGGGCAGCAGTTCCTTCGCCACATTGATTGGAATGGCAAAGCCTATTCCTTGGCCTTGAGCGACGATGGCAGTGTTGATGCCCACCACTTCACCGTTCATATTGTAAAGTGGGCCGCCGCTGTTGCCGGGATTGATGGCGGCATCGGTCTGCAGAAAATCATCGTAGGGACCGGCTCCAATGACCCTCCCTTTAGCGCTGATGATGCCGGAAGTTACGGTGTGCCCCAAACCAAATGGATTTCCCACCGCGATAACCCAATCGCCTACTCGAATGGCGTCCGAGTCTCCAAGGCGGGCCGGTTTAGGCAGATCTTTGACCCCTTCTACTTTGATGAGTGCTAGATCTGTCTTCGGGTCACGCCCAACCACTTTGGCATCATATTCTTTGTCATTCTCCAGCTTAATCTTTATTTCACTTGCTTTTTCCACCACATGGTTGTTCGTCAGGATAAGGCCGCTTTCATCGATGACAACTCCCGACCCGAGGGCGTGAGTCTTCATCTCACCCCGTGGTGCATCACCAAAAAAGCGTTTAAAGAATTCATCTCCGAAAAACTCCCGGAAAGGAGAATTTGGATTCATAAAGGGATTGTTCATGGGACTTTCTTTAATAACCTGAGTGGTTGAGATATTGACTACCGCGTGTTTGACCTGTTCAGCCAAGTCTGCAAAGGAAGGCGGACCTTGTTGACTATGGGCTGGATCGACCCGCATCACTTGCGCGGCAGCAAGCAACATCAATGCACACCCAACTACCAGTATCTTATGCCATTTTGTCAATGTGGAAGCGGAATTCTTCACTCTCATCTAGACTCCTTTCGAAAGTCAGCAGCGATTTCTTCTGCATGAAAACCGTACGTCTCTAAAATAGCATGCAATTCCGGACGCTTCTATCTCCGGTTTGCTATGCCCTGGTCGCTATTGATAGAGTGCGGTTTCCATCTCGAATCGTTTGCCGAATTTAGCAGTCATAAAATGCTGCACTACCCAGCAGGATACATAAAATTCTCGGCCAAACTCACAAATTCAGCCGACTTCCAATATCATGAAAAATTTGTTATGCAAACAACATAAACAAAATGGGTAAAAAATCAAGCGATCCAGGAGGCTGTCCGACATTGCTTGCTTTATCATTCCGAATGAAGCCCTGGCGTGGTGGGAAATTTGTAAATCCAATGCTTATGTGAGCAGGATTTCTCGCTTGCGGCTCGAAATGACAGCAGGCGGGCAGTCTCGTGGTAGAGCTCAAAGGGAGGTTAGCGGATTTGGCCAAGCGGTTGAATTTAATCGAGGGTTGTGACAAAGCTGTTGAGATCGTCTCACGCGCGCAGGAAATGAAACAACTGTATCGTCAGGCCTTGAAGAATTTTGGAGAGGGTGAATTAAGAACAGGTATCCTGGATTTGGCAGTGGATTCCTTTCAGGACGAAGATGTTAAAAGAGAAGTATTTTCGGGTGACGAAAGCATGTTAGCCTTTTTTTGCGGCATTTGGATACAGTTTTTACTTACGGAGATTGCGGGAGTCAAAAAAGACAAACTGCAGGCCCTGGCCAGAAAAGTTTTCCGAGAAATTCAGGAAAAACAGCCTCTGCATTGACCCTTTGATGCCTCTGAGCGAATTTGCCTGGTACATGGTGGCGAACATCCCTCCCAGTTTGTAACCGATCCCGGATACTACATTTCGGATGCCGGATCGCGCTAGCGTCGCCGCAGTGTAGAGCAACGCATTCTTTATCAGGCATCCAGTATCCGGTATCTTCTCAAGCAGGGTAGTTACTAACGCTGAGCTGTTCTTATCTAGTGATTTGTCTTTGGACCTTCTTCTTGCCCATAGTTGTCGATCATGATTCGATCCGTGGGCAAATATCGAAAAAATTCCTGAGCCTCACTAAAGCTTCGTAATTTAACATTAATCAGAACTAATGGTTGACTGTGCTTGTCTGTGCTGCTGCTCAGGTTTTCTATGTGAGCACCGGTGTTCCGGAGGTTTGCCAATGAGTGGATGACCGATGGCAGTCTCTCTTGAAACACCCGCAGGGTAAACACCAGAGGGTAGCGCCAGATTGATTTTTCGTTCCAGTGTACGTCAAGAAGCCTCTGTGGTTGAAGATCATGGCGATCGATCAGATCGGAGCAATCTTTGTGGTGAAAAGTAATGCCCCGTTCGCTAAGGACCGCCAATACGTCAGCCTGCCCTGGAAATGGATTGCAGCAACGGGCAAACTTATGGATACCCCTATCCAGTTCCGGAACTGTCAGGACATTGCGCTCGTGGTTAATCAGGCGTTTGCCGATCGATGGACTCTGCTCTTTTTCCTTGGATTGCGGGTTGACGAAGTAGTAGAGGACCACGTGGGGAGAGATCAGGTCTTGGCCTACTCGAATAAAAAGTTCCGAGAGATTTTTAATGTTATGAAATTCAAGTATCAGTTGGGTATTCTCATTCTCCAGAATCTCTGCTGATAGCCCATGCCGCTTGATTTCCTGTAATAGTATTTGTTGCCCGATGTCCTGCGCATAACCGAGTCTCTTTTGCTGCAGATGTTTATTTATCGCCGTGCGAGCTTTGGGGGTCTTGCATAATTCCTCTAAATCGGGGTCAACCTCATAAAGTTCCGGCGAAGTGACGATCTCCACCACATCGCCGTCCTTGAGTGACCGTGTGGGAGGGGCCCACTCATTGTTGATGTTCGCCCCCTTGCAATGATCGCCAAGCTCTGAGTGAATCTTATAGGCGAAGTCCAGCACCACACTGCCTTTAGGTAAATAGTATATGTCTCCCTTGGGACTGTAGACGAAAGTTTCCTCGGTTTCGGAGAGGCGGATGAGGGCCTTGCGTTGAGGTCCAGCTCCACCGTATTCACCAATGCTGCGCAATAGTTCACTTATCTCTTGCCAGTGTTCCTCGGATAGAGGTTTCTCCGTGCTCCATCGAGTCAGTATTCCGTAAGCTGCATATTCGTCCATCTCGGGGGTGCGTATTTTGATCAGATAATTCTGTCCGGCGACGTGAACGCGCACATGCAAGCTCCGGTATCCGTTCATTTTGGGATTTGAGACAAAGTCTCTGAGAGTTCTGGGAATGGGGGGAAAAGTGGAGTTCACTATTCCCAGTGCCGAGTAGCACGCTACGGTATCCTCGGACTCCAGGATAACGACAAAATCCATGTGGTTTTCACTGTTGCCGATGTCCAAGGTCCTTTTGAGAGGATCATAATATGATCCAAGACCCTTGGCGCGGGAGCGGATTGTTACGCCGCCGATGGGAAAAGTGGAAAACGCTTTTTCCAGTTCGTTTTCAAATTCCACAACTTCCGGCGAGCTGCGAAATCCGCGAATAAACTGTAAAATCTTTTTGCTCTTTTTGGGGTAGAGGTAGGACAGAGCCAGGTGGTAAAGCTTCTCGCTTCAGTGGGAAGATATTGAGCTTGGCGGCTATTGGAGCGTAGACTTCGATAGTCTCGTGGGCAATGCGTTGGCGCTTTGGTTTGGGCAGATAGTGTAGGGTGCGAAGATTGTGGAGGCGATCTGCCAGCTTAATGATCAAGACGCCTAATCTGCGGCTGGCAGTGAGGAAGATTTTACTGTGAGTCAAATCCTTGAGGATTGCTTTATCCAGATACTGGCGCGTTAATTTGGTACAGCCGTCAACCAACTCGGCAACTACTTCTCCAAAACGCTCTTGGATATCTTCCAATTGAATGGATGGTACATCTTCAACAACGTCGTGGAGAAGGGCAGCGGCAAGGAGGTGAGGGTCTTTCAACTTTAATTCACGTGCTAGAATTTCAGCCACGGCAAAAGGATGGCTTATATAAGGGGCTCCGGATTTTCTCTTTTGCCCGGCGTGAAGTTCATGGGCAAAAAGCAACGCATTGAAAAAGACTGCGTTTTCAGTTCTGTCTTGATCAATGTACTGCGCCATTTTCACCCGATAATGGTCGGGATCGGAAAGGTAGGGATCTCTTGCCGCAGGAGAAATAGACAAAGGCAGTTTATTGGCAGCAGTTTGAAGATTCACGGACTCCTCGATCGTAGTGGATATCAAATATCAGATTCCTCATGCCACTAATCCCTTCTGAACAACTACTTTTTGCAGGTGGTCGTCGCATTGCGCTCACTTTTCATTATAGAATACCATTCAGACAAAAGACAAGCATAACGCCAGCCTAACCTCTTGACTTGCAAAATCAACTCTATTATCCTTACGAAACTCGTTGGGGGATCGTCTAGCGGCAGGACGGCAGACTCTGGATCTGTCTACCAAGGTTCGAATCCTTGTCCCCCAGCCAACATGTGGTCCCATCGTCTAGTGGTCTAGGATATCGGCCTCTCACGCCGAAGACACGGGTTCGAACCCCGTTGGGACTACCAAAGAAAAAACCAGGGATTAGCCCAAATTGCTAATCCCTTTTTTTGTTCCTTGCCATCGCTCGGAATGACAATTCTCGGACGACCTCCTAGAGTGCGAGTTGAGCTTTAAATTAGGACCACTTCTTCCCCAGATCTTCGAGGCCAGCCTTCTGGAGATCATCTGGCGTCATTGCGATGTGGAACTCTACATCAGCGTTGAAGGCGAGAAACCAGGGTTCTGCAAATGCTGGGACCTTTGAAGGATCCTCCAGGTCGACGATTATGATCGCTCCTCGCTGCCCGTTCTGCTCGGTGAAGTAGACCGCCTCTGGGTTGCTGTCCTCCAAAATACGGCGCACTTTATGGCCCACGCTGCCGTCCCTGACTGCTTTATTAAACTCCTCATGAGGAAACTTTACATTTAAGATCATTCGCATAACTGAACCTCCAAATTTTAAAGAGTGTGCAGAAAAAATTTAAACGTAAATTGCACAATCTAAACTACGGGTAGTTACGAGGATGACTGATTGCAATAGCAAGTAACGAAACATCCCTGAAAAATACGCCTGCCATCGATCTCGATCACGCCGTATTTATGAAACGGTGCACTCAGTTGGTTTTATTCCAGGCCGAATATCCTCACCAAGAAGGTGGCCATTTCGGCGCTGGTGACTGAACTATCCGGACAGAACATCAAAGGGCTGTTTCCACATCCAGTGGTTAGGTAATGGCCCAGACCACGATCTTACCGAACAGACTCAGTTTATGTTCTCAAAATGGCCGTTTTCGAGGCTTAATGCACTGTTTTCTTATAGAAATGGCTGAAGCAGTATTATGATTGAGTTAAAATTATACGTTGAGCTAAGATGAATCCGCTTTACCACAACATCAGCCTTAAGGAATCGGATCTGGACGCCGAAAGAAGTATAGAAGAAAAAAGCCTCGAAAAAATGGACAAATCATGTTCCCGGGTACCGGGACAGGAGAGAAGGTTGGTACCGAGCTTGACATACTGACTGTAACTCAGGCCCACAGCTGCACCTGGTGAATCGAACGGGTGTCGCAATGAAGATCGAGGATTGCGTGCTGCTGGGTCCCGAGAGAAACGAGATCCTGACGATAAGTCCACGCAAACTTGTCGTGGTTTCAAACTGAGCAACAAACACCAATGACAGAACGAGAAATGAAAACAGCATCCGATTGCATCGGGAGCTTCAAGAGCATGCAAACCGAAGTTTATGCATTTGGCGGAAAGGTGAATCGTTTTCTCCATGTCTGCCAGTCACAGGAGGAAGTGATAGAAAGAGCCCAGCTCGGCCAATTTTTCACTCCTCACCACGGCGCATGCATTGGTGCCAGATGCGCCGGTACAGGGGCTCTCAACAGTCTCTACGCGACGACCTATGAAATGGATAAGAAACTTGGTACGGACTATCACGACCGTTTCGTCTAGCTCTTGAAATGTGCGCGGGAAGAAGACCTCGCTCGCAGCGGCATGGTAACGGATGCAAAGGGAGGTAGATCGCTCAGCCCAGGGAAACAGCGCGATCCGGATGTCTACCTTCACATTACCGAAGCGCGAAAGGAAATATAGCGATGGAAAGCAGAATAATCTATTTCGAGAAGAGAGATCCGGAAAACACCGACATTACTTTCCAACTTGTACAAGAGAGATTGAGCAACTCAGGGATAAAGAAACTGGTGATTGCTTCAACAACCGGTGCCACTGCGAGGAAGGCCGTAGAGTTCTTCCGGGATTCAGGAGTAAAGCTCATCGTAGTGCCGCACCAGTTCGATTTCCGCAGGAAAATGAATCCTTTTCCGCCTGAATTGGTGAAGTCTCTCAGAGAATCGGGGCATGAGGTGCATTTTGCAACGATACTCTTCCACACCAATGGTTTATACGAATCCAGTGCGCCTATTCTAATGGCAAACCTTTTGCGCTGTTTCAGCCAGGGGGTGAAGGTGTGCTTCGAAATAGTTCTTATGGTAACCGACGCGGGCCTTGTTGCAAGCGGAGAGAAGGTGATCGTCATAGCTGGGACTGCGCGGGGGTCGGATACGGCTCTGGTGTTGCAGGCAGCCTCCTCCCAGCATCTTAAGAGGCTTCGTGTCCATGAGATCATCTGCAAGCCGCTCAATCCGTTAAACATTGACGAGGTATTGGAGGAGGAATCTTCTCAGGGAAGACTTAAAGATTACACATCCGAGTGACTGATTGCCGGAGTTCCCGCCCCGCAAGTTGACGCGGCCTATCCCATTGGCACAAAATCATAAAGAAGAATAGATCGAGAGACGGTTGCCGTTCTGCAGCCTTTTCCCCGTGCGGGTGTTTCCGGACCAATACATAGGCCTTTTGAGCAGCTTCGGTAGACTTCAGTTTGAAGCATTCACATATTTTTTTACATCGATATCTATTTGTGATCTAATCTGCCTTTAAAGACCTTTCAAATCCACTGCCGCACTTCTAAATCCACAACTTGATAAATGAAAGAAAAAACCTTGCCAACAACGTTTAATCGTTATATAGTTATCTATAAATATAAGGAGGCACAATCGTGAGACAATTTATCAAGATAATGAAAGCGCTGTCTGATTCCAACCGGGTCAAAATCGTTAAGATGCTGCAACGCAAATCTCTTTGTGTCTGCGAAATCCAGTCGACTCTTGGGGTCTCACAGCCGACCGTATCGAGTCATCTTAAGGTGTTGCAAGAAGCAGGGCTGGTCGGGTATCAAAAAGATGGCTTATGGGTCAACTATTACGTCACCGGTGGTGAAAGCAGTCCTTATGCCGCAGCTTTGCTTGGAAACCTGAGGCACTGGCTGGAGGAGGACCCTGAAATCATGCAACTTTTTAAAAACCTCCCCGATATATCCAGGGAACAAATCTGTAAGAAATCATTGCAGGAAGCCATATAGGTATATAGCGATATTGAATAATGCAATTGGAGTCCCAAATGACTGAAAAGCAAGTTGTCAGAATCAAGGTGGGCTGATTCGGTGTGGGCATCACTGGCATCAAAGAACTCATGGAGAAAATGGCTGAGGACTTCGCCAATAAAGATAATAAGGAAGTCCAGGAGCATATGTTGGAGCAGTCGGGGAAGAGCAACTACATACCGCCCAGGGCAAAGGAAGAATATGCTCAGGCTTTTTTGCTCGAGTTTTGCAGATTCATAGGCCAACCCTATGAAGAGGAGTCTTCGGGAGAACTTGAAATTAAGATCCTCGGTCCGGGATGTCCTCAGTGCGCCCAGCTTGAAAAAACCATTATGGAGTTGCTCACTGAACTGAATCTGCCGGCCGGTCTTGAACATCTGCGGGACATGAAGGAGATCGCCAGATATCGCATCATGTCGACTCCGTCCCTGCTGATTAACGGCAAGGTTGTGGCCAAGGGAAACGTGCCGCCCAAAGACAAGATAACAACATGGCTCATGGAAGCCAAAGTGTAACAGAGAGGTTAAGTCATGAAAACAACCAATAACAAGAGCTGTTGCTCCGACCGTGAAGAGTGTTTGAGTTCGACTCAATCGCTTTCCGACGGCGCTCGATCCTTGACGCTCAAATATATTCTCTGCATCCTTCCTATGCTGGCAATTTGGTGGCTGATCTACAGCAACCTTGCAGCCTTTTCGAGGCTGTTTACTTACCGCCTGTTGGACCTGCCGTTGGAAGGGCACCTGAGCAGTGCTGTCCAGTTTTTTGTCTTTGAAACACCCAAAGTCCTGATGCTGCTGACGTTGGTGGTCTTTGGCGTGGGCATCATTCGTTCTTTTTTCACTCCGGAGCGCACTCGCAAAATTCTAGCCGGCAGACGCGAATCGATTGGCAATGTACTTGCTGCAATCCTGGGCATCGTGACGCCGTTTTGTTCCTGTTCAGCAGTGCCGCTTTTCATCGGTTTCGTGACGACCGGCGTACCGCTTGGAGTTACTTTTTCCTTTCTCATCTCTGCCCCCATGGTCAATGAAATTGCCCTGGTATTGCTTTACGGATTGCTTGGTTGGAAGGTTGCGGCCATTTATCTCAGCACCGGCCTCATCATTGCCATGGTTGCCGGCTGGACCATCGGCCGGTTGCATATGGAACAACATCTTGAGGAATGGGTCTATCAGATTAATGGTGACAACGCGGTGCAACTGGAAGAGCACCTAACCTGGGCGGACCGGATTCGAAACGGGTTTAACGCCGTGCGGGACATCGTCGGCAAGGTCTGGCTTTATGTGGTGCTCGGCATCGCAGTCGGGGCGGGCATCCACGGCTATGTTCCGCAAGGATTCATGGCATCCATCATGGGTAAGGGCGTATGGTGGTCGGTGCCTGCGGCAGTCTTGATCGGTGTTCCCATGTACTCCAATGCCGCAGGTATTATCCCGATAGTGCAGGCCCTCATTGGCAAAGGGGCGGCCCTTGGGACGGTACTCGCTTTCATGATGTCGGTGATCGCTCTGTCTTTGCCTGAGATGATTATTCTCAGAAAAGTGCTCAAGCCCCGGCTCATTGCCACCTTCATCGGCGTAGTTGCTTGCGGCATTCTTCTCGTTGGCTTTTTGTTCAACATGCTGATCTGATGATCGGTGCGGGGAGGCAATCATGAGTAATGCACAGGTAGCCGAGAAGGAACTATCAGGGGACGATGTGGCGGAAAGCCGGCAAGAAATGGAGCCAAACCGCATCGATTGGAAAACCATCTGGAAGCCCATGGTGTTGATCGTAGGAACCTTTCTGGTGCGTTTCTACTTGCCTATGGACAGCAAACGGTTTACCAACGCCGTCATGGAATCGCTCTCGCTTGCCAAATGGTATGCTCAGGAGCACGTGCTGTTGTGCCTGGTGCCGGCTTTTTTCATCGCCGGAGCGATTTCATGCTTCGTGTCCCAAGCGGCGTGCTGGCGGCGGGACTGCTGTTGGGCCGGTCCGGCCCTCCCTTTGCCCAACATGCTGGTGATTCGGAGTGTGATGGGAGCCAAAAAAACCGCTGTATTCGTGACGTTGGTCCTTGTTATGGCCACCATCTGCGGGATGGCTTCCGGTCGCTTTTTCCCTGGCTAACACACCTATCATTCATAGGATGTCAAGCTGGTGCTCAAAACACAATGCAGAAAGGAGAATTTAATGGACATCAAAGTCTTAGGACCCGGATGCCCCAAATGTCAACAAACCGAAAATGTAGTCAAGGAGGCGGTATCAGAAAGCGGGGTAAACGCAAACATCGAGAAGGTCACCGACATTCTTAAAATCGCCGAATTCGGCGTATTTGGCACGCCTGCAGTTGTGGTCGATGGCGAAGTGAAATCGGTCGGTAAGATCCCCAGTAAGGAAGAGGTCAAAGCCTGGATTAAATGTTAATTCGAACCAGGTTGATTTCACATCAAGGTGCAGAAAGAATAATCATACGGAGGAACCAAAATGGCTGGAAGCTGCTGTGCATTCGGTGAAAATACTATGATTTTGGCCTGCTCGGGCGCGTCAAACGTCGGCCAGCTATCCAATCAGGTAGCCATTGAGCTGACTCAGGAAGGTTTCGGCAAAATGTTTTGCTTGGCTGGTATTGGTGCACATTTGAATGGATTTGCGCCGGAAGAGTCACCTTTAGTGGTAAACAGAAGCGGCAAATTTGTCTGATGACCGCATTAAGGACTGTCAATGGTGATGGGAAAAATCTATCTCACATTGGGAATGCTGGTCTAAAAGGTAGCAAAGGAGCATACCATGACGCATAATCCTGAAATTTCTCATTCCTGCTGTGCGGAACATGCGAGCCACGAACATGACCTCATACCGGATCATGGTAAAGAGCACGCTCACAGCGCACACTGCACTCATCATCACGTGGATGTGGAAAGCACCAGCGGGTCTCGGCTGTTGATCACTATGGGGCTCAATTTCATTATTCCAGTGGCCCAGGTGGTTGGTGGTATATACGCCGGCAGTGTAGCGCTGATTTCCGATGCAACCCACAATTTCAGCGACTTTACCGCCATCCTGGTAGCCTACTTCGCTTACCTGGTTGGGCGCAAAGGGGCTTCCCCGCGCAATACGTTCGGTTATCAGCGTGCCGAAGTGCTGGCCGCCTGCTTCAACGTAGTCATCCTCATGGGGGCGGCAGGTTTTATCATTTACGAGGCTCTGCACCGGTTCCATCACCCGGAAGCCGTCTCCGGCAAGCTGGTCATGCTGATCGCAGGGATCGGGGTAGTGGGCAACGGCTTTTCCGCTCTTCTGCTGCACCGCGATGCCAAGCACAGCCTGAACATCCGCGGCGCCTTCCTGCATATGCTTGGTGACCTGCTGACATCGGTTGTGGTGCTCGTAAACGGCTTGATCCTGGTCTTCAAACCATGGTACTGGCTGGACCCGATGCTCTCATTGGTCATCGTCATGTTCATCCTCAAAAACTGCTGGTCGATCCTCAAGGAAGCCGGCGTGATTCTCATGAATGCCACCCCGAAGGGATTGGATATTCAAAAAGTTAGAACTTTCCTGGAGGACTTTCCCGGCATCTGCAACGTGCATTATCTGCATGCCTGGAACGTGAGTTCTGCCAGCATCGCTTTTTCCTGCCACGTGGTGGTTGACGATCAACCCATAAGCCAGACGGCAAAACTGGCCGAGTCGATCCGCCGCAAATTGGCGCATCACTATGGCATCAATCATCCCATCCTGCAGTTTGAGACGGCCACCTGTGGCAACAGCGGGCTTTTGTGCGAAATGTCCTGCGCAACTCCGCAAGGCTCGGGGCAGGCGATTGAAGTATCTTCGGTGAAAAAACGATCCCTACTTAACAACCCCATTTCATTTTGGGTACGCTTGATCCTCGGTGCAGTGTTTATCTTTGCCAGTTTCGACAAAGCCATCCATCCGGCTGCCTTTCCCCAGGCGATATACAACTATCAGATCTTACCGGATACCTGGATCAACCTCACCGCCATTGTTCTACCGTGGGTGGAACTGGTGCTGGGTGTGCTGCTCATCCTGGGAGTCTGGCTGCCCGGCGCCGTGCTGCTGGCCAACCTGCTGCTGGTCTCGTTTTTCGGTGCACTGCTGTTCAATATGGCGCGCGGCCTCAATGTGCACTGCGGCTGTTTTACCACTGGCACCGGAGGCACACCCACAACAACATGGTACGTCGTTCGCGATTCAATATTCCTGCTTTTTGCGGGGTATTTGTTATGGGAAGTGATTATACGTCCAACTTCTAACTGAGAACAATTGAAAGGAGCTACGAGTGAAAAAGTGCGTATTGTTGATGGCTATTTTTATTTTTCTTTTTGGATCGGGAGCAATGATTTTTGCAGCGGAGGAGTCGCCCCTGCCTTCGGAAGTACCGGTAAAAGGCATGGTGACCATGGTGGACCTCGGAGCACATAAATGCATTCCCTGCAAGATGATGGCCCCTATCATCGAGGAACTGAAGGAAGAATACAAGGGCAAGGCGGCCATTCTATTCATTGATGTCTGGGAACATCGTGAGGAAGCGCCCAAATACGGCATTCGGTCGATCCCCACCCAGATCTTCTATGCAAAAAGCGGAGAAGAGGTGTATCGCCACGAAGGCTTTATGAATAAAGAAAGCATTGTTGCGAAGCTGCAAAAACTCGGGGTGGAGAAATAAATGGACCCAATGCGCGGGGTGAACTACTGTGTTTGACCAGTTTCTCTTGACCATCAATTCGTGGATGATGACGGGGACCGTACTGGCCGCCGTGGGCTGCTTTCTGTGGGGCATGGTGAGTGTGGTGTTCAGCCCGTGTCATATGGCCTCTATCCCGCTCATTGTGAGCTACGTGGCCGGGCAGGAAAAAGCCCTTAACGCCAAGTCAGCCGCGCAGTATTCCATCGCCTTCACGGTTGGACTGTTCATCACCATCGCTCTGGTCGGTATCGTCTGCGCCCTGCTTGGTCGTATGCTGGGCGATGTGGGGTCATACTGGACTATTCTGGTGGGGATCATACTCGTTTGGGTGGCGTTCGATATGATGGGATTTGCAAAATGCTCGATGGGCGGCAGTCTGCTCGGGCGCATTAAAATTAAGGGATTGCTCGGCGCCTTTACCCTGGGTCTGGCGTACGGGGTTCTTTCAGGCTCCTGCACCTTTGGCTTTATTGCGCCGATCCTTGCCATTATCACCATTCAACAGAAGGTGATCACAGGTGTTTTCTTCATCGTGCTGTTCGGCATAGGCCATTCCATTCCCATTGCCGTTGCGGGGAGCTCTACTGCAACAGTGAGAAAGCTTTTAGAAAGCAGCTCTTTTCATGAAGGAGGGCTGTGGTTCCGCAAATGCGCCGGGGTCGGCATCGGCCTTCTCGGTCTTTACTTCATTGTCCGGCCCTTCATGGGCGCATGAGAGGCAAAAGAGCATGATGGACGGCCTCAGCAATTATCCTTTAATTAACCTGTTCACTGATCACCGCTCACTGCTCACTGGAGAGAAAAATGGTTCTAAACATTTCCGATGAAGAATTTGCGCGCATGAAGATAGCTGCCATGGACCTCGACAAAGAAGAGGCGCTCCGCATCCTCAAAGAACTGGTGAAGCGGCTGGAACAGCAGAAAAACCAGGGACTCAAATCCCACCTTGAATGACCCCTGATCCCGAGGTTTATTTGAATGATATTGAAAAAAGTTAACATCGAACTGGATATTGCCGATGTACAGGACATCCTGGCCATCGATCTGGATGATGATGCCGCACGCGCACTCCACTTAGTTAAGGAGCGCCTTGTCAAACGGGTCAAGAAATGTCTGCAGCCTCATTGAGTGCCGGTATTCGAGGCCAGTTATGGGCCTCAACAGAAAGACCGGTTTGTCAGCTAAGAGGCAGCAAACACGAAGTCTGTGTAGAATAAATAGAGTAACAGAATATGCTGAACAGCAATCCTGAAAAGCTGGCGCGCAAATTCTTGGACGATTGTGCCGACTGCGACATTTGCCGATATCTCATGGAAGACACCTCGTGTCTGGTGTTTCCGGAATTATATCGACTGTATGATAAAGAAATGGACCCAAGCGGCAAAGTCACCGGCGAAGAGTTGAAGCATTTAATCGAGCTTTGCAATTTCTGCGGTTTGTGTCCTTGCCCCAATATTCGCTCGGACATCATGCAGGCCAAACACGCCTTTGCCAGCCGCGACGGGCTCAAGCCCTCGATTCGTCTGCTGGAAAATGTTGAGCGGGTCGCCCGGGTGTGCGGCGCCTATCCACGCCTCACCAACAGACTTTTACAGAGCAAAGGCAGCGGCGAGTTGTTGAAAAAGCTGGCAGGCATACACCCGCAAAGAAAGGTAACCGAGTTCCCGCAAGAAAGCTTCCGGGCGTGGGTCAAACAGCAGGGGCTAGACGTCATGCGGGCAAAAGGGGAGCGAAAGGTCGCTTTTTTTGCCGGCTGCACCGGCCAGTACCTTTTTCCTCAAGTGCCCAAAGCGGCCGTCGAAGTGCTGCGCAAAAACGGCATCGAAGTTTACGTTCCGGAGCAAAAATGCTGCGGCATGCCGAGCCTGCTTGAAGGTGACCGGGATCTCACCTTTGAATTTGTGAAGTTCAACGCCGAACATCTAATTGCGGCGGTGCAAGCCGGCTACGACATTGTGTGCTCCTGTCCGACCTGCGGTTATATGTTGAAACACGTGATGGCTGAAGGGGCTGCCAATTCTCCTGAAGCTGGTGAGTACGCCGGCCGGCCCGAAGCTGCCTCAGCTCAGGCGAACACAGCCATTCACGTGGAAGCCGGCACATCTTTTGCCGCCAAAAAGCCCATCGAAGGGCTGCTCAAAGATGAAGGCTATTTTGCCGCCATCAACGCCCGCCAAAGAATTGACATTGCGACCATACATACGACCTGGGAGAATACCTGCTCAACCTCCATCGTGCAGGTGCGCTTGACACCCGCTTTGGGCCGATCGCTGCGCGTCTGGCCTACTATCCACCCTGCCATATGAGGGAGCAGAAGATCGGGCAGCCCTATGCCGAGCTGCTCAGGTTCATCCCTGAGGCTGCGTTGGAAACCATCGAGGGGGCTTTCTATTGCTGCGGCATCGCCGGCATCATGGGGTTCAAGCAGGATTTCCATGAAGCCTCAACCGAGATGGGCCGACGTCTGATGGAAAAGATCAAAGCCATTGACCCGGAAAGATTGGTTAGCGACTGCTTGAGCTGCCGAATTCAGTTTAATCAACTGCTTCCTTATCGAGTATATCATCCCATCGAGATTCTAATAGAGTCTTACGAAGGACGACATTAGCTTGATTCAAAAAGAGCCTTACCGGTTGGAAATTTTACTCGAAAATATTTACTGTCAAAATGGTTCAAGTCGGAAACTTGAACCAACCTGAATTCTACAAATCCTTGAAGATCCAAGGAAATATTATTTGAGGAGGTGTTTAAGGTGAAACCTGAAGAGATCAAAAAAGCCGTTAAATCAGGCTATGCCAGGGTCGCTCTGGAAAATGCACCCTGCTGCTCGGCCACATGGTCCTTTCGGCCCAATTCCGCCTGGGCGGTTTTTACGCTCATCTGACCCGCCGTCTCGGAGCGATGGAGGTTTCCCCCACCCTCTTCCTGGCGCTCCTCATTGTGTGTGCGGGTTTTCTTTCGACCCTGCTGGCAAACGATCGCCGGTCCCATTCCGGCTCTGGCCAGCACTCTGGCGGGAAATCTGTTTATTGTCGGAAGCATTGCCGACATCATCGTCATCGAGCAAGCCCGAAGCCTTGATATTGGCATCAGCTGGTCGGCCCATGCACGAATAGGAATCCCGGTCACCTTGATTTCGCTGGCTGTTGCCGCGGCATGGCTGTGGTGTAGGTCCAAAATAGGTTAAACCGGCAACCTCTCAAACTTCTAGAGTGTAGGAGTGTCTTCTGCAATTTGGCACCAACGGTATCGCCACCGGTTCCAGTCATGACGGCATGATTCTCATTCGCCGCAAAGCGGATAAGACCGATCTTTCGGCGACCGCGATCAGCAGGGGGATTTCTTCGAGGGGAGCGGACCGCTGAAACTGCCTGGCCACTATGAAGAAATCCTCCCAGGGAAGGGGGCTTCGGCTTATGCATGCCCTGACCCAGAGCGTCATCCACAGCAGACGCTCAGCCCAGACATCGTATTTTGCCCGAATGACTTCCTCGAGGATCATGTTGACGGCCTTTCGCGGCGCTCCAATACCGCGTGTTGAGGCGAGGCCGGGGATGCCTGCAAGGACCTCATCTACCGCAGCGTCATCTTCAAACCAAGATGCGGCGAATCGCATCTTCTCAGGCCAGTCCCTGCTTTCCCGCAGGATCCTCGAAACGTTCGAGGAAGAGAACAGTCGAGAATCCACTGCCTCCTCAAGCGCCGAGATCTCATCTTCGATCACCACACGTCGCGGCGTCCAATATTGACCTCCCACTTCCTCGGCGACTTGCAGCAAGCCGGCCGGCGGCGGACTGCCCAGTTGCCGGCCCAGCCAGATGAAATGGGAGGCCGCGCGATGCATGTACGAGAGCTCGATCGTTTCAGACATGGCCGTCCGCCTCATGTCCTCAACGAGGGACTCCGCTTCCTTCCTGTTCATGTGCTCCAATCCCATAATTTCGCGGATGCCGATCCCCTGCTTGAGTAGAACGGATAACATCCGGTGATTTCGTTTCCTGCCGAAGATGTTCCATACAGCCTGGGCGTCTGCACCATCAAAAGGAGAAGCGTAGGTTTTGGCTTCCCGGGGCCGCGGCAGGGGAGCACATTCCACATGCGCCGTACGCACCTTTATGATGAGCCGATCCAGGGCGGGCCGCTCGGCTTCAGGAAGCCAGTTGCGAAGACCGATCATACGACGCAAAGCCACGGGACTGAAACTCTTCGCATCTACCACCTCGGCAAACATTGAAGGCACGTGGACACACACTTCGTGATTCGGATGGAGCAGCATCAGCACCGCAAAATCGCGAATCAACGGCTGGCGGGATCGAGCCATCTCAGCCACGACCAACGCTTGCCCTTCCACCGGCAGAAGGTCGAGCTCGGCCATAATGGGCTCCATCAACGCGAAAGGATCTTTCACGCCGGAAGACGCCAGGTCTTGGAACAGTCGATCCAGACTCGATTTCCCTTTTTGTGCCATGAAGCGCCCGTAGTATTCGGCAAGTTTTTCGCTCTTCGCCTTGATTTCGGGATGGATTTTCAGTCCGGCATCGTGCAACGCCCGAACCAGATCGGTCTGCACCCGCGCATCTACTTCAATCTCGAAGGCCCTGGCCGCCATCTCCTGCTGAATGCGCTCGGCCGCATTGATAGCCCACGATCGATTCCTTTCGATTGAATAACGAAGCTCCGTCAGTGCAAACTCCAGGAGCACCAAGCAAGCTCGATAACTTGGGCTCACCTCGCGCTCGGTCCCGCGCGGTGCGTAGTCATCGAGCAGCAGTTCAAGTAATGGGTCAGCAATGAGGGGATTTTCTTTGATAAACTGCAAAGTGGGCTGATCGATCTCTCCTTCCGATTTGCGCTCCATAAGGCTGGCAACGGCCATCACGAGAGCTTCGGCCTCCTTGATGCCCACTTTTGGGATCATCCCCCCGCTGGCGTCCTTCGGCTCCTGCCCACCGGCCCTTCGAAGCGCCCGAGGGGTCTGCGCTCCCGGCGTTTCATCTTTATCTCCTTTGGGTGAAATCATGCAGCATTTCTTGTATTTCTTGCCGGAGCCGCAGGGGCAGGGTTGATTACGTCCCACCTTGGACCGGCCTGGAGCGGCAGGTTTTGCCGCAGCAGAGCTCGGATTTGAAAAAGACGGAAATGACGGGATATTTTCCTGCCGCTCGATTGTGCCGGGTGCTTCGAAAGGTCTTCCCGCATATTTTTCCCCGTCGATCTTCTCCTTGAACATCACATAATGCCGCTGCAACCGGGTCAGGTAATGCGGGTCCGCATTGATCACGTCGACAAAGAGGTTGAGCAGACCCTGCGAATGCTCGGATTGGGTGGTCAAGGGTTCAAGATGCGGCCCTGCATCATCTTCTTCGGAGTCGAATCCAAGGCTGATGGTCGCCAGGAATTTTGCCGCTTTGTGGCCGAAAACCGATATCATCACCCGCCTGCAATCGCAATCCTCTTCATCGCAATAGTACTCGACAAAAGCGTACTCATCGGGTGGAAGCAAGTATTGATCCTCTTTTTCAAACACTTTGACCACACGGGTTTCTTTTTCCACAATAGCTTTGAATTTATCCATAAAAAGGCGCATTTTGCTGTTTCCCTTTCTACCGCCGGCATGTTTGCGTACTTTCAGACAGTTTGGGTCCTTCAGTTGCACCGAAGCATGAAAAAAGCGGCATGCTCATGTCGCGGGGTCCCATTCTATGGCATTTTCATATCTTTGTTAAGCTTCAAAAACCGCCTTGTACCCAAGGAGCAAGCAGACTTCGCATTGTCACCCCTGCAATCCAACGGCATGTCCTTTTTTCAGGCAATTTCCTTGACATCCCGCTTTTCTTTGGCAAAACTCAATCAATCAGGAATTCGGGCAGCCACTCAATCCGCTCCTTGGCACTGAGCGCGCTGTAGTAGGCGACAAGGGTTGAACTGCAAAAGGACTCTCCATGGCTCGACTGACGGAACAGGAAAAGCAGGACATCATCCGCTACCTGGAGGCGGCCAAGCCGTTGCCGGACAAGTACCGGTTTCTGCTGTTTGCTGACAAACGCGAAGTGGAGCTGGTCTGGAACGGCAAGACCAGCGAAGTGTGCAGCCTGGTGCTGCCGTTTTAGGTGATCGAGCAGGTGGACGAGCCGCGCTCGGAAAAGGACACCTCTCTCCAGTTGCATCTGTTCAACAGCGACAACCGGGGACGTCAGCTCAAGGGCTGGACCAACAAGCTCATCTGGGGCGAGAACAAGCTGATTCTATCCAGCCTGAAAAACGGCCCCATGCGCGACGAGATCGAAACCCAGGACGGCGTCAAGCTGATCTACATCGATCCTCCGTTCGATGTGGGCGCGGATTTTTCCATGGACATCGAGATCGTCGACGACACCTTCACTAAAAAGCCCAACATTCTGGAAGAAATCGCCTACCGCGACACTTGGGGCAAGGGCGCCGATTCGTTCATCAGCATGATCTACGAGCGACAGCACTACATCGGGGTCAACCCCAACCTGCGGGAAGAGGAGCAGCAAAAGCAGCCGGAAGAACGCGAGGCGGCCTTTCTCGATCTGATCCTGCGGGCTTACCAGGCTGAAAGAGTGGAAGGCTTTCGCACCAAAAAGGACCGAGCGCTTGAGCTCATGAGCATCTTCCACGAATGCCTGCCGGGGCGGCGCAAGCTGGCCGTTAAGGTGGTGGACATCTTCGGCAACGACACCATGAAGATTGTGGAGGTGACCATCTGAGCCATGATCGAGACGACCGCTGCAATTATTAGCCAAAGGTTCTGGTCCACTATCCCGCCGTACAGAGCATTTATCTTTTCGGCTCGCATGGATCGGAAAGCGAATGGCCGGAAAGCGATGTGGACATCGCGTTGTTGCTGCCGCCCGAACAGGCGAAAAAGGAGAACAACCTCATCCTGAGTCCATGCCGTTTCGATCTTGAAGATGCACTGCACAAAGCGGTCGATCTATTGAACCTGCGCAGGGTTTCCACAGTGATGCAAAAGGAAATCATCGGGGGTGGCGGACTATCGCAGTGCGATCGGCTACTTTGCGCAGACCCTCATGCAAGAGCTGCGGCTGGTGAGCGGCTACGACGTGCTCTACGGCAAAGTCAAAGCGTTCGTGCGGGACGGGCTGTTCGACCGGAGTATGGACCTGGAGGATGCCAACACCCTGCGCAACCTCGCCGAGCTTTCAGCCACAAAGACGCTCATGGATGCGTGCAAGCAGGCGATCAACGCCCTGACGATTCAGGACAAGGGCGGCGCCGTGATTTGTGATCGAACCAAACTGCTTGACACCCGCCCGTTTGTGGCCAGGGAACAAGGCTATCTTATCCCCAAAAAGAGCGTGTTCAACAGAATCATCGGCGACAGCCATTTTGAGTTGCTGTTCGCCCAGTTCCTGGACGGTTGCGATTGTGCTCTCTTTTGCCAAAAACTATCTGGCCGTACACTTCAGGCTGGAATACGTCAATACCGACGGAGACATTGCCGGCTACTACCCGGATTTTCTGGTCAAGGTGTCGGAACAAGAAATTTATGTTGTTGAGACCAAAGGGCGGGAAGACTTGGACGTTCCGCTGAAGATGCAGCGCCTCCGGCAATGGTGCGAAGACGTCAACCTCGCCCAGCAGGATCTCCACTATGGTTTTGTCTATGTGGACGAGGAAGACTTCTGCCGATACAAACCCGCTTCATTTCGCCAGTTGCTCGGCAGCTTTACCGAATACCGCAGTTGATGCGCTTTTCGTCACTACCCACCCCATAACACCCGGCTTGTGCTATTTTCTTCGACCTCTGGAACACAAAAAGGTTGGCTGGGAATTGGTTGATGAAACAGCCGGAAACAAAAGCAGGCTATCAGTTTCTTCAATGAAGCGGGAATAGATTGTTTTCTGTGCAAACTTCCAAAATCGGATAAAAGCCACGGAGACGTATCCTTCTTGCAGGGCGATCTGTTGTATGCGGCGGATGAAAAGATGCACGCGAACCCGCTGCATACAAGCCTGCGTACATGTTTCACAGTCGATGCAAAGCCACATCATGGGGGAGGAGAGTAGATCGCCTGCAAAGCCGAGATTCATCATGCGCAGCATCCACATGGGATCGAAAACCGCAGGTTCCTGGCACACGGGGCAGGCGTTGCGGCATTCGCTACAGGTGAAACACTCTGACAAATTCGTTGGATATCCAAGGTAGGTGCTGCAGGCCTTGCGAACAGATCTAGCATCGACTGGGATCTCTTTTGAACCGAAATCCTGGTCCCTATAACCGACCGGGAGACCGGAAAGCTTCTGCCAGTCTGGAAGAAGAGCCGGATCACGACCGGAAAACAGTGCTGCAACCACATGAGCGCGCACCCGCTGCAGTTGCCGCTGAAGCTCTTGAATCTCGGTCAACATGTTCTCTTTGACCAGAGACCGTCGAATCGCCTCGATGCGAAGATGAGCGATCAGTCTCGTCGGTTTGACGGTCATGGGGCAGACATGATCACAGCGTTTGCAGGAAAGGCAGTACCAGATCTCGGGAAGTTGCAGCAATTCCTCGATCAGACCGAAATTTGCCATCATCACAAGTTTACGAGGCTGCAACCGGTTGGTCGCCAAATTCACGGGGCAGGCCGTCAGGCAGGAACCGCATGCGTAACAGAGATTGTAGCGTGATTGCCTCGACACAGACGACACCTGCCGTCTCGATCTCGACGGTATGATCTCAAGGTTGAAATATGGGTCAGGTAGACGATTTTGCCGATCCAATCTATTTCTCCCTAGATGCCCTTTCCGAAAGAGCAGTGTGGGAAGGAACAGTCGGGACAATCGCGGCACAAGCCGCCATGGCCGTAGAAGGCCAGCTCAGCCTTGCCCACGTGTTCACCTGCGAGGATGCGCGGAAGCACCAGATCCAACACCGTCGCCCGATGGTGCAGCGCACAGGCTGGAACGCCCAAAAGCGGGACCGCATCCAGATACGCGACCAGGAACATGGCTCCCGGCAAGACTGCCGAACCGTAATGCATTTCTTTGGTGCCCGCCTGCCTAATCCCATGGCGGGTTACATCGTCCGGATCGACGCTCATACCGCCGGTCAGCAGCAGAAGGTCACAGCCTTGGTCGAGCTGCGACCGGATGGTCTGCGAGATCAGGTCGGCACTGTCTGAGGTAAAATCAAGGGCGTGCACTTCCGACCCCAATTCCTTAACTTTCTCGGTTAGAACCGGTGCAAACCGGTCCTGAATGAGTCCATGATAGACCTCGTTTCCAGTAATCACCAGTCCCACCCGCGCCTGCCGCAAAGCTTTAACCTGGAGCACCGGGCCGTTGCTCCGGGCAATAGATGCAGCGCGTTCGATAGGCGCTCGCTTCATGACCAAGGGTATGGCCCGGGTGGCTGCAACCAGCTCACCCTTTCGAACCAGGGTGTGGTTGTGCAGCGTGGCGCACATGACCTCATCGACCATGTTGAAGGCGGCGAGAGTAACTGAGTTGACCCGAAGCAACCCATCTATGCCCGCCAGTAGAGAAATTTTGCCTTCGCGCGGCTCGTTTTTCCAGACAATGTTCTCACCGGCCAGTGCCTTGGCAAGAATGGCCGCCGCCTCGTTTTCGTGAATTTCGTCTTCTTCCAGATCGATCACATAGAGATGATTCTTACCCAGTTTCTGCAGCCGGCAGATGTCCTCATCGCACACCTGGTGGCCCTTGTGAAACGCCGCTCCCTTAAAAACCCCGGGACGGATCTCGGTGATGTCATGGGCCAAGGTGCTCCCGACAGCCTCTTTCAATGGAATGATTTTCAACACGGGATTACCTCCTTCAGTGGCGAGCATTCACTTCATAATACAGTTGCAGAGGTTGCAGTTTTTGGTCGAATGATGTCACCGGCAGAGCCTGCTCTTCATTATTCGCCAGGGGGATTTCACCAACCGCCTCAAAATATGCTCCGCGGCCGCAAGGCACGCAAAGAGGAACACCTCCCGCCATCACTTCTCGGCCGTCGCGAACCACCTGTCCGCATTTTGCGCAAGTGACTTTTCTGCGAGTGGGGCCGGGAAGGTCCAGTTCACTCATATTGACGCGCACCTGCTGCACCCTAAAAAGCACGCTGTCCGGCATGCGCTTGTAGGCTTCCAGCTGCTGGGGATACTTGCCTGCAATTTCCGGCGCAAAGACAGGCGCAAGATCGCGGGCATCCTCTGTGGAAAGGACCCGGTAAGCCTCTTCCGTTTCGAGATGAACGAACGTTGTTGCCATGATGCCGTAGTCCACGAACTTGAGCGAGCGTCTGCCCAGTTTGGCTCCGGTCACGTGCGCCACGGCATCCGCCGTGCACCGGTCCATTTCCACGTACACGACAAACTTCTTAATCTGTTCCCTGCTGGATGGATCGTCCAGCCCAATCAGCCGGCAGCCCAGCATGGCCATGCGCACCCCGACCACCTGCCCGGGGCAGAGATGCCCGTGAGCTGCCGCCGATTCTGCCAGAAGAGTTTCAAAATCCTTCATGGATTGTTCTCCCGTATTTTCCCTTTAGAAGTTTGCTGCTTCAAAAGTCTGGGATTGCTCATTTTCCAAGAAATTCTCAAGCAGAGTTGCCAGAGCGGCATAAAATAGCGTGCTTGCATTTTGCCTGACTTTGGCAAGGCATTTCCCGCTCCACTGCAGCAAGTGCTCTGTCAGAAAGGAGGCCCTTTTCGCATAAAAACTTTGGGCTTTCTCTAGTTCTTCCCGCTCCAGCGAGGCGGCGCGTTTGTTACTGAGAAAAGCCACGAACTCAAGCTCCGCTCCCAGATGATCGGGCAGCTCATCAAAGTCCTGTTTTGGCTGCAAGCCCTCTTCCTGATAGATTCTTGCCACCTCTCTTGTTTCAACGCCCAACAAAGAGGCTCTTACTCCTTTTTTCTGAGCAGCGCCGTCGTGGCGATAAACCGATTCAAAGGGGTGCACGTAACTCGCTCCCGGAACTCGAAACAGCGCTTCATAATCCAGCATGAATTCGTGATCCTGCCGGCAGCTGGAGCGATGCCGCCGGCTGATCTGTTTGAAACCTTCAACGGCAGGGTGGCCGGGGAAAAGCATCTCCAGGGCCGTTTCCCCGTCAGGCGTAAGTAATCTGTCCAAGCGTTCCGCAGTTGGCGACTCGATCAGGAGAGCAGAAAAAAAAGCATACACCCGCGCTCTTGCTCTTTCAATTTCAGCGGCTTCTTCGAATACGTCCATCATCTCGAACCTCCTTTAAACTTTTTCCAACGCAACTCGGGTATCGTAGAAAGAGGCACTGCCTCCGATCGGATCCTGCAAGCAGACATCCTTGAGGTGAGGGTCGAGAAGCAATACGGGATTGGCCGAACACCCGCGGCCTATCCAAGAGGCGGATTCGGTCGGCTTGCCGTCGAGATCGAAAGACTTGCTGCTGTATTGCCAATGCCCCAGCGAATGCGGGATGCAGACAATGCCGGGCCGTATCGCCTCCATCACCCAGGCTTTGCCTCGCACGCCTTCCTTGTTGCTCCCGGAATAAACGCGCACCATGTCTCCGTGCTTGACGCCAAGACGCCTTGCATCACCTGCGTTGATCTGGATCACTTCTTCGGGGGTGACCCCCATCAGCCAGGAGCTGGCAGCGGTGCGCGCCTGAGCGTGATGCACGGGATGGTAAGTGATGATGTGGAAAGGATACTCGGAGGGCTTAACGTCCAGAGACCTTCCCAGACAGTCCTTGATCGGTTCATAGAAGGGAAGGCCGTCGAAGTACTTGCCGGTCATGGAGTCCTTGGTGGCAGCCAGGTCCTCGTTGTAAATGAAGCATGGACCTTTGTAAGCATGATTGGTGTAAGGACCTTTGTAAGCGTTTTGGTAATTTTCAAAGCGGCCCCCGCGCTCGACCACGTAGCGGACCTTTTCCTCCTCCGTGGCGCCCGGCACTGAGTCGCCTTCCTTGTCCCCATAAGCGATATTGGCCACCAGCAGCTTATACCAATCCCACGGTTCAGCAAGGTCTCGACCTGAGCCGAGTCCATCTTTGCCGAAGCCCGGCAAACCCATTTTTAAAGCGATATCAATAAAGATTTGCTCCAGCATTCTGGTGTCTTTAAAAGCGGGCTCGGCAACGGGCTGACGCAGACCGCTGGCAGTAGTGAGAATTGTCGGGGCGACATGCGGCGTTGCATAATCTTCCAGAAAATGACGGCAAGGCAGGATATAGTCAGCCAATGATGACGTCTCGCCCATCACGATGTCGATGGCGACGAACAGAGGAAGAACTTTCGGATCCTTGACCGCCTCGATCTGGTGAATGCCGGCGGGGGCAGAATAGACCACATTGTTCCAGTAAGTGATCAGACATTTAATTTGATAAGGATACTGGGCGGCAATACTGGGGAAGACCTCCTGGTAAACGTGATCGTTGGCGAAAGGAAACCAGGGTCGTTTGGCCGGATAGCCTTTCTTTTTGAATTCGGTGGTTTCTTCATAGTGCTTCTTGTGGCGTTCGATGGGTATACCGACCGCTTTAACCTTGCCGGGGACGAACTCCTCCTTTTTGCCGAGATCATAAGGATTCCCCGGCTTTCCTCCCATTTCGTGCCAGTGGCTGCCGCCGTGGGCTTCGCAGCCGCCTCTCCATGAGACGTTGCCGATGAGGAAGTTAAGATTTGCTATAGTGCGCGCCGTATAAGTGCCGTTGGTATGCTGAACCGAGCCGCGGTAAAAGTCCGCCACTGCCTTGCGGGAATGAGAAGAAAAGTCATCCGCCTCCCGTTCGATCATGGCGGAATTCAATCCGCAGATCGCGGCATATTCCTTGACCGTGCGCTCCATCACCCGGTCCTTGAGGAGCTTATAGACGCTTTGAACTCTTACCCCGTCGACGGTGGTGTCCACCAGCAGGTCGGCGCTTTTCGCCTTTTCTGCCGGCATCAGGGCTCCCCCCTGCATGACCAGAAAAGCATCTCCCTCCCGCAGGAGCTTGCGGGTGTCTTCGCGCACGAGGTAGGTTGCATTGGACCAGGTGAGGTGCCCTGCGCCTTCTTTGGCGGTAGTGGCGTTGGGATAGGAGAGGTACTGGAGGTCCACCCGGTCGTGCTCCATCATCCAGCGCATCATGCCCAATACGAAAGCGGCATCCGTCCCGGGCAGTATGGGTACCCAACGGGCAGCTTTGGCCGCCGAGTTGGAAAATCTTGGGTCTGCGATGACCAAAGTGCCTCCCCGCTCTCGAAAGAAATTCAGCTTTCGAGCCAGGGCCTGCATAGGGAAGTTGGCCTCGTAAGGAGTGGTGCCGAAAAAGATGATGTATTCGGTGCTCATGATGTCCGGCTTGGTATGGGACGAGCCCTTGAAACAGAGGCTCAATCCCACGTGATGCGAGGTTTCGCAGATGGAGGTGTGGTCGTTGCGGCGATTCACTGTGCCGAAGCAGTCTTCAAACCAGCGGTCGGTGAATTCCTTGCGGCCGTGCTCGATACGTCCCGCCATAAAGCTGAGCTGATTGGCTTTGGAGCCTAGCTCGGGCGCTGCGGGATCGATGGGGTCAAAATTTCGAATCGCTTTGAGTCCGTCC
Organism: uncultured delta proteobacterium; assembly: GCA_963781715.1. Classification (GTDB taxonomy): domain Bacteria; phylum Desulfobacterota; class Syntrophobacteria; order Syntrophobacterales; family Syntrophobacteraceae; genus Desulfoferrobacter. Next base: position 147,514 of record CAWAGW010000005.1, on the reverse strand, counting down.
ACGTGACCTTCCCCGAACAGGTCACCACCGTTGATGATCTCACTATAAGCTTGCTCCCAGCTGATGGTCTTCCATTTGCCGGAGCCGCGCGGCCCGACCCGCTTCAACGGATGCTGGACGCGGTACGGGTTGTACATGGTTTGCAAGGTAGCGCCACCTTTGCCGCAGACCGTGCCGTTCATCTTTGCTGCTTCCTCGGGACCGGTGGAATAAGGCAGTTGCGGTTCGCGCGTGTTCGGATGGTAAGGGTTGCCGTCAATTTTTATCGTGACCCCATCCTTTACTTTGACCTGTAAGCCGCAGGCACTGTGACAGCCGAGGCAGACCGTTCGTACAACTTTTGCTCCTTCAGCCGCATCCGGATTGGGCGCGCCACTGATCCAGTTTTTCGGCTTTGGGCTCTCGCTCATGCACCCCCCGGTCATCAAGAGGCCGGACAGTGCCATGGCTCCTTTTATGAAATTCCTTCTGTTAGTTCCACTCATGAGGACGCTCCCTCCTGCGCTTCGATGTTTTCATAAGGAAGAATTTTGTATGTGATCAAAAAGACAACAAACATCAGCACCATGGTGATGATGCCGAAGGTCATCTTTGCAGGCTCCGGCTGCAGATGTTCCCAGCGGAAATTGGTCATGGGAAGCATCTGGCCGCCGATGAATATGTTCACACACCCGAACAAAGTGCCGGCCATGGCGGCCACGGCGGCGATGCAAGAAACCACCACGTTTTCCCGCATCTTTTTGTAGAGCACCAGGACGAAGGGCAGGATGAGCCCGATGGCCACCTGAAAGAACCAGAATTGGAAGGCGCGAGGACCTGTAAAAAAAACCTGACTGGCCAGCTTTCCGCCTATGCCGGTGTATTGCAGCAGCACAAAGTAGACAAAGAAAACCCCAGCCTGGGCCACCAGCGAGTATTTGAGAATGATGCCGAACTCGGACAGATACCGCTGCTGCTCGGCGAGTGCCTTTGGCATCGTGTGAGCCAAAGCGTTTTTCAGGTGAGTGAGCAGAATCAGGAAAGCCGAACCCGAACAGGCCCCAAAGCTGAAGAAGATGAAAACCATCACCGAAGAATGCCACATCACCCGCCCCTTGAACGAGGAGAGAAGAATGCCCAGGTAAATCAGGCCCAAAAAGGAGAACAACAGGCTCACACCTGCCCAGAAGCGTTCGCGCCGCTCCTGGCTCTTCCTGATTTCTCGGATATCGCCGCTTTCCACCTGATTGAAAACCGCCAGTTGGTGGAGCCCCTGCAATGGCCCCTTCTGCCTGGCTCGATGGATCAATTCGGGTCGAAACAGGTAATAGGAGTGGATCGCATAGGAAATCATGCACAGGCTGATAATGTAGACGCCATATGCAACCGGGGAGGTCCAATTCCAATTGTAAAACATGGTGTAAAAACGCTCCGGATGCCCAAGATCCACCACCAGGAAGAGCGGCACCAATGCTAAGATGATAAAGGGTTGAAAAGTTCCCACCTTTTCCAACGGACGATAGTCCTCAGTGCGATAGTACAGCCAGCTCAAGTGGGCAACGATATGAGTGCCCTCGGCCAGCGAGATTAACCAGAGATACCAGGCGATCAAATAGCCCAAGGCCACGCCATGCTGTATAAAGTAGATATATTGAATATTTTCGTTCATGAGGACCTCCCCGCCAGGAGCCTTGAATAGTCAGGCCCCATGATATACTCGTCGGCATTCACGTAATGGACCTTCGGCCGAGTATCCAAATCCGCGCGCAATCTCTGAGTGGAGTGATTCTCCAGGTATCGGGAAACATCGCTTGCAGGATCGTTCAGGTCGCCGAAGATGCGCGCTTTCCCTGTACAGGCATCCACACATGCCGGTTGTAGCCCGAGAGTAATTCGGTGGTAGCAGAAATCGCACTTATCCGCCGTGTGCGTGATGGGATTTAGAAAACGTGAACCGTAAGGGCAGGCAACTACACAAATACGGCACCCCACGCAAACCTGCCGATCAACATGGACCACGCCATCTGCTTGGGTGCGATAGGTTGCGCCGGTGGGACACAGATTCAAACAAGGAGCATCTTCACAGTTGTTGCAAAGACGCGGCAGAAAATGTGTGCTCACATCCGGGTAGCTTCCTTTTTCCATGATCTTCACCCAGCTTCGGTAATAGCCGTCGGGTACGTTGTTTTCGCTGATGCAGGCGATGGTGCAGCCATGGCAGCCGATACAGCGATTGGTGTCTATGACCATCCCGTACTTCTTGGTGGAGTTCGACGCTGCAAGCGACGGATGCGCAGCTTGTACAAGAAAAGCACTGACCCCCACGCCACCGACTTGCTTGCCGAATTTCCGGAAAAATTCGCGCCGACTGACAGATTTTCTGGATTTTTCCATCGATATAGCCTCCAGTTCAAAGATTTCAGATATCCCAGCCCGAGCAGTCTTTTCTCACCTTTTGGGAGAATCCCTTGCACCATGCTCTTTTTTGAAGATGCTGCGCAACAGATAGAGCATTTCTTCCGAATCGACCGGCTTGCGCAGGCATGCTGAAATCTCCGTGCTGATTGACTCCTGCAATTCGGGATGAAGCAAGCGACTGGAAATCGCAAAAATAGAAACATTCGGATTGCGCGTCCTGAATGTCTTTATAAAGCGGTTGTCGACGGAAAGAGAATCGAGGTCGAGGAAAACCACCCGCACCCCGTTCGCTCGAATGCTCTGTTGTACCTGCTCCACCTTGTGCACCGCAACGGTCTCATAGCTGGAATCCTTGAGAGCATTGCAAAGTTCTCCGCATTCCTTAAGATTTCCACTTGCAACGAGGATAGGTTCGAACGATGTTTTCTTCACGCGAGTCTCCTGCCCCGGCATGCCGCTATATGCAGTTACCGGTCAATTGAAAGAGCAATTCGCGTGCCGTTGCTGACTTCGCGCTAAAACCGCGGGGTGGATCACATCGCTGGCCGGTTATTCGCCCTCCAAGGTGTCATTAATAGGGACACGATTATGGCTTATTTAATTTTACTTTATGATAGCAACTACTTATCTGTGTTAAATATTAGGACACATAAGTGTCGGGATGACACGCTGCAGGACGAATGGGCGGTGTGAGGGGCATAGAGAAAGGATGGATCAGTGCCGGGCAAGCGAGCTCGCCGGTACAAAAAGAGGAGCGACCTTGGAAGCACGACTCAAGGTTGCTTGATGCCGTATTTTTTTATTTTGTTATAGAGGGTGTTACGACTGATGCCGAGGCTCTGGGCGGTTTCCTTCTTGTTCCAGCCGCATTCGTCCAGGACCCTTTTTAGAAGGTCGCTTTCATGTTCGGCAATGGTGGGTGGCTTCTCGTTTGCCAGCACCGAATCGGAGTAGGAAGACCGCAAGGCTACGGGCAAATCCGCCGGTTCAATATGAGGATTTTTAGCGAGCGCCACAGCGTGCTCGATAGTGTTTTCCAGCTCCCGCACATTGCCGGGCCAGGGGTGGGCCAGCAAAAACCTCATCGCTTCAGTCGTGAACGATTCAATGCATTTGCCATGAGCGGCAGCAAAATGTTGGAGAAAATGGCCGGCCAAAAGTGGAATGTCATTGCGGCGTTCACGCAGCGCGGGCAAAAAGACAGGAATCACGCTGAGGCGATAATAGAGATCTTCCCGGAAATCACCCTTCTTGACCTCATCCAGCAAATTTTTGTTGGTCGCGGCCAATATACGTACATCCACGGTGATCGTTTTTTCGCCTCCAACCCGTTCGAACTCCTGGGTCTGCAGCACTCGAAGCAGCTTGATCTGAGCCGACGAAGAAATTTCGCCGACTTCATCCAAAAAAACAGTGCCCCCGTCAGCCAGCTCAAAACGGCCGGATTTCAGGCGAATGGCACCGGTAAAGGCACCTTTTTCGTGACCAAAAAGCTCGCTTTCGAGCAAACTTGATGGATAGGCGGAACAGTTGATGACAACAAACGGCTTGTTGTGTCGCGGGCTCAGTTGATGGATGGCTCTGGCCACCAGTTCCTTGCCGGTGCCGCTCTCTCCTTGAATCAGGACATTCGCATCCGTGGGCGCAATATCCTCGATCAGTCGAAAGATCACCTGCATCTTCGGGTCTTTGGCAACTATGCCATAGAATTCCGCGGACGTTTCAAGACGGCTTTGCAGATCACGAATCTTTTCCTCATGGAGAATGGCCCGCTTTATGACCGGTGCCGACTGGTTCAACATCACAGCAACCATTTTAAGCTCATCAGCATTGCAGGAAGGATTGCCGGAGCAATTCATGAAGAGTCCGCCAAAGGGCTGACCCTGGTGGAAAAGGGGGAGAAAAGTCTGTCGGTTGGCAGCCTGAACATTTTCTGGCAGGAAGACCTCATTTAAAACAGGTTTGCCGCTGAACTTTGGCTCAGCGTTAGGACCCGATTCCTCAAGTAAACTCGAAATATTCTTAATGATGTCCGGATCGTTTAGGATCTTGGTGTCATTTCTAGACAACAAAAAGGCTGTGTTGCTGCTGTCGTTGCGCACAATGAGAGACATGTCGCGGCAAGAGACGATGGAGCTCAGTTTTTCGACGAGAAAGGTCCCGATTTCCTGCAAAGTCTGCAATGCACCAATTTCTTGCACTAATCCGCAAACAGTGCGGGTCTGACTATGGGCGCGCTCCAGTTCCATCGTCTGGTCTTCGAGTCGTGTGGTGTAAACTTGGAGGCGCCCCACCATATGGTTAAATGAAGCAGCCAAAACGGCCACTTCATCCTCTCCTCGCACCTCTACCCGCGCATCAAGCTCGCCTTGATCGACGCTATCCACAACCCGAGAAAGTTCGGTCAGTGGACCGGTAATCTGCTTCACGAAAAGCAGACAGCCGGTCAAAGCCAATAACAGCACGACGCCGGTTAGCAGAGCCATTTGCATGCGCAGCCTGCTCACTTGTTGTCGATATGGTTCTTCAGAGAATCCCAGCCGCAACGTACCCGCTTTGCCCTCAAAAATCGGAAGAGCTATGTCGATATAATGATCTCCCGATTCTGAAGCGATCTGCTGCATATGCGATCCAAGCTCCGGACCTGGCGTGTTTGCCGGGATAAGATCGGCGGGTATGCCGCCTTTAAATGTGTGGGCCAGCACCTGCCCATCCTTAATGACGAATAGATAGGACAGCGCGGGGTTGCTTGAGAGTTGCTGGTCGAGCATTTTCTGCAAGGCAACCAGATCGTTGGTCAAAATGAGGTCGGCGGCTTGATGGGCAACCGCATCACTCAGATATTTAGCCTGGGCAGCTATTGCGTCGGAAAGACTCCGACTGTAGCGTTGTGTAACCAAAATTGAAATGAGTAAACCACTGGAGAGAACGAGGGCAATAACCCCGATCAACAATTTACTTTTGAGCGTCTTGGGTCGCATGGCGCTGCCTTGTCAAATGATTCGATTGGTCTTCAATCTGTCGTATGGCCTCGTACCATTGCTCATTCGGCGCGGTAAAGCGATCGATCATGAGCCCTGTCAGAATCTTCTTTCCATCCGGGTTTTGATGCATAGAAAAGAGGATCTGTTCAAGGCGTTCTTTTAACTTGATGGGAAGGTTTCTTGAGACCACCAAGGGGGGTATACCATAAGGAACCGATTTCTTAATGATGCGCGTCATATACGTCCATTTGGGGTCTGTTTCTTGAAAGTAGTCCCAGACAAGGCTATCGACAGCCGCTCCATCCACAAGGCCTTTGGCAACGGCCAATATCGAATTGTCATGGCTGTAGGTGTAAATTATTTTGCTGAAAAATGCCTCCGGTGTTTCCCCCATTTCCGCTAGCCATACGGCCGGAATGATTTTTCCCGTGAGGGAGTCCGGATCGGTAAAAGCGAACACTCCGCCTTTCAGATCTTTCAATTCTTGAAAGGTGGAATTCCGGTTGACAATTAGATAGGATTGATAACGGTCGCTTCCTCGAATCAGCGGGGTGGCCACCGCTAAAAATCCCTGCTTATCTTTTCCCGCTAAATACGGCCCCGAACAGATGAAGGCCAGATCGATCTCACCTCCACCCAGAAGCTCATTGATTTCACTGTAGGTTTTACGTTGCACAAGTTGAGCCGGCCGGTCCAGTTCCTTACCAATATAATCGAGCAGTTCACGGTAATGCACAAATGTCGCTTTAGGGGAAATCATGGCACCGACGGCAAACTTCAGCGGAATGTTGCTCGACTTGTGAACAAGTGGCTGCGTCTCCGGGATCTTTTTATTGAAATCTATGACCTTGGAGTCATTGTCACGACTGCATGCCTGGAATGAAAGCAGAAGGAACACTGAGAAGAGGACAAAGATGTTTGGTTTATTTAAAAAAATGCTTAAAATCGTTTGCATAAAATCCCCCATACGAGGGTGTCTCAATTTTTAACACGATCATTAAGTTTATAACCTGGATCTCTCAGTTGAACAACAACTGCTTGAGAGAATTAAACTTTTTCAATGGCTGGAGATCCAGAGATCCAGAGTTCTGTCTGAAATCTGAGCAGTGTGCATTTTTCGAGCACAGAACTGACGCAAGTCTCCTGGCTCGCTAGCTGAAGCTGCTACCAGGTGAACGTGAGCATCAATAGGAATCGAGATGAAGCAAAAGGTTGAAGAGAAAAGTTAGAACTCAATGGTTTTTGCAATGCTTGGAACCAAAAAATAGGCTTTTTTGCATAATGGATCTGCAATCCAAATCCTTGCGATGGGATCCGTTAGACGTGGTTGGCCGAACGGAGCCCATATTGCCCAACCATATCTTCACAATTTCCGCAGGGCCCAGCAGATCGCCACCAGCTGCAATCTGGCGTGTCGAACTTGGGGTGCTAAAAGTATCTCTTAGATCGCCGAAAAAGCGTTGGTCGTCCTGATCAGGTTGTTCAGTTGTCGGTAACGCTTTATGAGCAATTTGGCGAATGGGGTAAGCTCCGGTCCTCCGCCACCGCCGCCCCCGATTCGTCTGGTAGGAAGCGGTTGTCCCAGTCGATCCTCAGTAGCTTTGATCTTGCCCCGCATAGCGCGGTAGCCCATCGCGATCTCTTTGGCAGCGGTAAAGATCGAACCATGTTTTTCAATGGCGATCAATATCGGCGGCCAGACCCTTAAACTCTCTTTTGCCGGATACCTTATGGATGCCGCCATCCCGGTCCTCTTGATTTCGCCGGCTGTTGCCGTGGCATGGCTGTGGTGTAGGTCCAAAATAAGTTAAACCGGCAACCTCAAACTTCGAGAGTGTAGAATTGCGCCCTGCAATTTGGCACTAGCGGTATCACCACCGGTCCCAGTCATGACGGCATGGTTCTCATTCGCCGCAAAGCGGATAAGACCGATCTTTCGGCGAACATCGTCGGCAGGGGGATTTCTTCGGGCGCCTCGTGGTTAGGAAACGGAAAATACAAAAGTAGAGAAACTAATGAAGTTTCATACAAGAATAGAACATCAGCGCACTGGATGCGTGGGCGAAGACGCCGCCGTGGCATAAGGAAACAGTTTGTCATCACCCGTTACGTGGCATCGAAATTCTAGGATATCGCCTCATTGACCTTGGGGCGCTCAACAGGCAAAACGATTCGAAAAGTGCTTCCGCGGCCTGGTGAGCTTTCGATTTCGATTCGACCATGATGAGCCAGAGTGATAGAACGTGCAATCGACAAGCCCAATCCCGCGCCTTTTTCCGGCAAAGCCTCGTGGGTGCGATAGAATGGCTGGAAGATCTTCTCGTATTCTTGTTCGGCAATTCCGCTCCCGGTATCGGAGATCTCCAAAACCGCATGGTGGTCTTCTTTCGTCAACGAGACCGTAACATGGCCGCCGGCGCTTGTATACTTGACACCGTTTTCAATGATGTTGATCAGCAGTTGCCGAAGTCGTTCCGGGTCGCCGTTGACCACCACCGACTCCAGCCGACGCAGCGTTAGATCGACCGACTTTGCTTCGGCTAATACCTTCAGGCGCCAGTAGACCTCTTCAACCAGCCGGCCAAGGTCGACTGATTGCCGGTCGAATTTCAAGACGCCTGCCTCTGCGCGTGACAGCATCAACATCCCATCCACTAACTGCGAAATTTTATCAATCTCTTCCAGAGCACTTTTTATAGTTTCTTCATACTCTTCGGGACTCCTGGACGATCGAAGAGCGACTTCAAGTTCCCCTCTAAGAATAGTCAAAGGGGTTTGTAACTCGTGCGATGCGTTTGCGCTGAACTGTCGGACTTGGTTGAAAGCCGTATCCAATCTGGCGAGCATTCGATTAAAGGTCTTTGCCAAACGGTCCAGTTCGTCGCCCGCGTTCGTTTCCTCCACGCGCTCGGCAAGATGTTCGGCGCTGATTCGACCGGCAGCTTTTGTCATGCGATCCACCGGTTGCAATGCTCTTCGTACCAGAAACCATCCGCCGAATGCGGCTACAAGCAGGACCGCAGGAAGCAGCGCCGCCATCACCAGAAGATAGCGAATCAACGTTTTCTGTAGGCTTTCCAGCGGTATTCCGACCTGGATGATATTTGACAGTCGGTTCGCCTTCATGATCGGCATGGTTAAAAGTCGCACCGGGTATTGGTAGGGACCTTGCACGGTCTCAAGGGTGGACAATCCCCGTGCCGCATTTTCCAGGGCTCTTTTGCTGAGAGGCAATGTTCCAGAGGCGTGACCGGCTTCGCCTGCCTCCCGGTTTCCGAGAGGGCTGAGCATTCGGAAGTATCGATGGATCGGCGAGAAGCCAAAAAAACGTCGAAAAATTTCATCCACTTCCGAAGGAAAGAAAGTTCCCGGTTCTCCGCTCGCCCGCTCGACCATGACTTTGGCGACGCTTCTCAGGGTATTGTCCATTTCCTGATTGAGGCTGTAGGAGAGGAGCTCGTAAGCCGCACTTCCAAGGATGATGAAGGCAATGGTGAGCAGCCCGACATACCACGCCGTAAGGCGATTTCTAATGCTCTTGAAAAGCAATCTCTACTCCATTTTTAGAACGTAGCCGACTCCGCGGACCGTGTGGATCAGTTTCGGTTGGCGGCCGGAGTCGATTTTCTTGCGAAGGTAGTTCACATAGACGTCGATGACATTTGTCATGGAGTCAAAATCATAGTCCCACACGTGCTCGGCGATCATGGTCCTGGTCAAAACACGCCCCGGATTCCGTATGAAGTAATGCAGCAGGGAGAACTCCTTGGCCGTCAAATCAATTTGCTCCGCGCCCCTCTTAACCACTCGATGAACAGGGTCCACGCTGAGGTCCGCGATCTTGAGCAGCGTCTCCTTACTTTCACTCTGACGTCTGAGCAGCGCTCTGGCTCTGGCGAGAAGTTCCTGGAAGGCAAACGGTTTGGTCAAGTAATCGTCGGCTCCGGAATCCAGACCCAGGACTTTGTCCTCGATGGTTGCTCTGACTGTGAGGAGCAGCACGGGAGTAACTATCTTTCGCCGGCGAATTTCCTGCAGCACCTGCAGGCCGTTCTTCTTGGGAAGATGGATATCGAGCAGTAGCAGGTCGTGAATGCCATCCAGCGCCATCTGCAGACCGATCTCGCCATCGGACGCCACATCCACCGCGTAACCCTCTTCTTCCAACCCCTTTTTGATAAAGTTTGCGACCTTTTTTTCGTCTTCAACGACAAGGATTCTCATCTTAACGCACCTGGATTCATGAATCGCAACACAAGCGTTGCACCCGGCATAATGTACATATTCAAGGCCGTGATAATATAGCAGATGCCCGCTAATGTAAAACCGTGCCGTTGCAGTCGTATCGTTCCGACGTTGTTTCAATAAATACACCATCCGCACAGGAAAAATAGGGAATCCACCCTATTTATTCTCCTGCATTGAATCCCTAAAAGCAGTTTAACAGTTCAATGCGGAAAGGAATCCGGCGTTTGCGGATGAGAGCCGGCTAGGTCGTGAGATTTATTTGGAAAGGAGAGAGTAAAAGATGAAAGCGCTGGGGCCATACGCCGTAAAGATACATATCCTTTTGTTAACCTTAGTTGTTTCGATTCCGCAAGTTCTGGCGGCTCCTGCTCCCATCGAAGTAGTCGAGACAGGAACACAAAAGGTACTGCAGGCTCTGGAAAAACACCAAACAAATACCGAGGTGCGAAGGCAAGCAATTCCAAAGATAGTGGATGAGTACTTTAACTTCGATGACATGGACAAACGATCTATCGGCCCTGTTTGGAACGGCCAGCCCCCGGTAAGCAAAGGGAATTCGTTGAGTCATTCAGTCAATTTTTGTTTAATGTTTACATCGACAAAATTGAAAAATATACGGGTGAAAAAATCACCTCCGACTCGCAGCAAGTGAAGGGTGACTTTGCGTCTGTAAAAGCCGTTGTTCATGGCTATAATGGGACGAATGTCCCGATTATTTACCGCCTCCATCGTAAAGGCGGCAGCTGGAAAGCCTATGACGTCGTAGTCGATAGAATCGATTTAGTGAACAATTACCGCAGTCAGTTCGGTGACATCCTGTCAAGGCATTCCTTTGACTATTTATTGAAGCTGCTGAAAGAAAAGAATGCCCAAAGCTCTTAGTATTTCCTGAGCTTAGCGATTCAACTTTAGATTTTCATAAGTTTGGAACTGCTGGAATTGTTGATTTCGCTCCAGCATTGCTTCGAACTACTGACCTCTCAAGTCACCGGTTCCTTGCCCGTCTTTTACGCCGAGAGTGATTCCTCTTATGTTCGCATCCCTGGCCACTTTGAATATGGACGAAAACTCCAGGACGGCTCTTTGCTCATCATCGTAAACTATCGCTTCGCCTTTCACGGTTCTTCCCTCTTTCTCAACGATGCCGGCCTTTGCCCTAACAATTCCCTGTTTAACGGGATACAGAAATTTTGTTTGGATGGAAATTGTGGCAAAATGAGTTCCGGCAGGCATCAGACTCTTGATCGCCATGACGACGGCGGTATCTGCCAGACTCACCAACGCTCCGCCATGCATCAGTCCAGCGCCTTGAGCTAGATCGATGAGGAAGGGCATGCTTAGGACAGCCCGGCCATCGTGAGCCTCTTCAATTGTAATGTTCAACAATCGCTCAAACGGTGCGCAGCTGATCCATTCCTCCATGTGGAAACGATGAGGGCCGGTTGATATCTCTTTTTGGTCACTTTGTGCGTTTGACATGACGTAAATGAGCATCCTTTCTGTGTCGTATGTTGAAATATAAATTCGAGATGATGTTAGAATTCATCGACTTTTGTGAAGAACCTCACGGGGAAAACGGTGCCTTGTCTTCCAGACAGGATTTGTGCTCATCTACCCCTGGTAGACTTGGTCTACGATGTCCGAGAGTTCAAAATCGATTCCGTGGTTTTCGAGGAGATTAAAGATCTTCTGCAAATGAATAGAGCAGGGGAAGGGGATACTAACTTCTGTGCGGATTGCTGGTCTGATCTTTACGGCCTCGCACTTCCGCAAAATATCTATTGCCTTGTGAAAGTCATCAACCAAAAGCCCGATCACTGAATGATCGGACATGTAGTTCAAAGGGAGATGAGCATCTTCGATTTTCGGTTTGCGTGTGTGCAGACCGTGTTCATTTTTAGGCCAGAGTATAATTCTAGCCATAAATTTCTCCATCCTGCAGTTAGCCCAAATTATTCGTGGAGCAGCTGTTGCTGTCGGCAATGCAGAAAATACATTATACTGAATAAAACCGGTGAAGCAAATCGGGGACTCTTGGTTGGTAGGTGGGATTGAGCATGCTTGCGCTCAACTTAGCTTTGACGAGGTGGAACATGAAAGTGACTCTAGTGATGGCCCTGACTCTGGACGGAAAGATCGGCAAGGCCCCGGATCATTTTCCCGATTGGACGGGCAGAGAAGATAAGAAGCTTTTTGCTGCAATTAGCAGGAAGGCAGGAGTTGTCATCATGGGTTCGAAGACCTTCGATACCTTTGGAGTTCCTTTGCCCGGCCGCAAGAATGTCATCATGACCCGCAACAAAAAAAGAGAGTCGCATCAAAATAATCTTATTTTTACGCATAAAAAACCCGCAGATGTTCTTAGAATGTTGGAAAAGGAAGGCTATTCAGAGGTTATCTTGGCGGGAGGCTCTCTGGTAAATTCTCTGTTCGCAGAGGAAAATCTCATTGATGAGATCGTTGTTACTATATCGCCCATAATTTTCGGTCACGGCATTTCTTTGTTTTCCGAGGAGGTTTCCCTGAATCTGAAATTACAGGCAGTGGAAAGGATCGGGGAGAATCTAGTGTATTTGAAGTACGCAGTAGTTAAAGAAGCACAGCAGAGAAAATCGTCTCTTTGATATCCCCGAGTTAATTTGGTAAGAATGGCATGAGACTGTTCGGATCAAGAAAATTGCATAATTCATAACTCTTAAAGGATTTCATATGCTTAATTGCAGTAAAGTTGATGAGCATGCGAGCGCAGGCAACAGCGAAACGAATACTGTCGGTCAAAAAATTATCGTTTTCCAGCAAAACGGAAGCGGTGAAAAAAAAATCCAGGGTCTGGAAAAATACAGCGCCGGCCTGTTTGAGTTGGAGATTATATCCATCGATACTCCCTTACCACCTATCCTCGATGACACGGAAGATTATCTGCCAGCGAGTCTCGATGCTGATTTAGTGCTGGACTTCCTAAAACACCCGGATCTTTCACATGACTTGGCAAAACTTTGTCACTCTCTAAATATCCCCATTGTTGCTTCAGGCAAGAAACACAGAGTCAAATGGGCCATCGCGCCTCCGACTTGATGCGGCCTCTCCAGGCAGGTCTGCTTGGGAATCTATGGAGATAAATTCGGTGCCCCGGAATATGCGGTGGAAATCTCCGGCGGCAAGATTGCTCGAGTGGAGGTCATTCGAGGAGCCCCATGCGGTGCAAGTTGGGACGCTGCAGCGAAAATTACGGGGTGGCCGATAGAAGAGGCCGCAACTCGGCTCGGTTTGGAAACTCAATACTTCTGTTCGGCAGATCCGGCCGGCTGGGACCCACTTTATGGCAAAAGCCCGGTTCATTTTGCCGGCGAGGTCCACAAAACCGCTTTGCTGCGCGCCATTGAAAGGGCTTGTGGTTCTCCGCTTCGTTCAAAATAAGAAGCTTTTTCACGGTGAGGGCAATCGCTGGTGAAGCCTGTAAGGAAGGCATATTGGAGAGCGAAATTGCTCATTGAGACTGGGCTTTGACCACGAATATTCCGCCGTAAGGATGTCGAAAATCCAGGCTAATATTACAATCTGACCACGTGGGTTGAACATGAGATACACGGATCATAGGCTCGGGCAAGCATCTCGAGTTGATATGCAATTTCTTTCTCTTCTGCATCGATGAACCGGGGAGCGAAGACGCGCATATCCGCCTCTAGATTAGCCAGGTTCTGTGCGGTGGGAATCACGTGGTTTGCAGTGAGGCACTTCCCCGCTTGATCGTATTCATACTCGTGGAACAGGATACCTCGAGGCGCTTCCACAGCGCCGACACCAACCCCGGAGCGCACTTTTACTTGCGCCCGCTCGGCATCGGCTTTGATGCCGCTACTTAGAATTTGCTCGATAATTTCGATACCATCCTCTACGCAGTGGGCGCATTCCACAATTTGGGCCATGGTATTCATGAAAGGGTTAAAGCACGGCACATTGAGGCCCAAGTCCCGGGCCGCTTCTTTGGCCAGCGGCATGAGTCGATTGGAGTTGTTGTTAAAGCGCGCCAAAGCTCCCACCATGTACCGGGAACCTTTCCAGCTTGCATGCTTGGCGGTTGAGTAAGGGACAACGTGTTCTTCGATGACGTCACGATACCGGATTACGGGCACCGTTTCATCTTTGCTCGAAAAAATATCGCCGTCATAAAAAGCATAATGATCCGGATGTTTCAGCGAAACATAGTCCGTTTCTTGTTCAAGCTTCGGCAGTTCTATCGACTTGAAAAACCGCACTGTCTCTTTGATATCCTCAATAGCCCGCAACAAACGATCTTTCATGGCCGTCAGAGCATCTTCAGCATGAACGAAGCTAAAACCACCGACCTGCATCGCTATCGGGTGGGTGTGCCGCCCTCCTACCATTGCGCTCAAGTCATATCCCAGCTTTTTCAAGCGCATCGCTTGTAATACCAACTCGCGATTCGATTCAATCAAAGGGAAAGCGCTTGGAATTCCGAGAAAATCCGGGGCCGCCAGAAAATAAATATGTAAAATGTGGCTGCTTATAATCTCCCCATGAAAGGCGAGCCGCCGCAGAAGCTGCGTCTGATCGCTGACCTCAACACCCAGAGCGGCTTCCGTAGCCTTCAGAGCAGCACACTTGTGGCTCACGGCGCAAATTCCACAGATGCGAGAAGCCGTATGGGTGACTTCATCAAAGCCCTGGCCCCTCAGAAAGGCTTCGAAAAAACGCGGCGCCTCAACTACGGCAAACCTTATTCGTTCGAGTTTCCCCTCACGAATTTCAACGAGAATGTCACCATGCCCTTCCACGCGAGTCATATGGTGGACATTAATGTTCGCGTTTCTTGCCATAAGCGTGCATCTCCTCTCGCGTTAGTTCGGGCCAGTTATTGTAAACTGAAAATTTGCTGAGAATTTCCTCATCCGTCAGCCTGTTTACTTTGGCAACTGCCGCCATGATCGGATGCAGCCGATCGCGGGTGAGGACCTTTCGTGCGCCACCCAGATTTGCTTCGTCGATCAAGCCACGGCATCCGTGACATGCATCTCCATATCCGGTGCAAATGGCATTGCAGCCGCAGCGGGTCACGGGTCCCAAGCAGAGAATACCTTTCTCGTACACGCACACATTATCGTTCAGCTTGCACTCAACACACACGGGCTGATTGGGAGGATCGTACGTCTGCCCCGTCAGGATATGCTTAAGGACAGTTTCAAACTCGGATAGACTCACCGGGCATCCATGGACCTGATAGTCGACCGCGACCACGCTGCTGATAGGACGTGCCGGAATCGTTTCGAAAAAGGCTGCCCCACTGCCATAAACTATTTCTGAAACCTCGTCCATATTCCACTTATTCTTCAATGCGTTGTGGCAGCCAATGCTGGCGCAGGCGCCAAGCGACACAAGAATATCCGCATTGTTCCGAATTCGTTTAATGCGATCTATATCTTGCCGCCGAGTTATACTGCCCTCACAAAAGGCGATTTCGTAGCTATCCTCTTCCCCGGTCATCACCTCGCGCCATGCCACTACCTCCACGTGTTCCAGCATATGTAGAAGCTTCTCTTCCATCTGCAGCACGGTCAACTGACATCCCTCGCAGCATGCAAAGTCGAAGAAAGCGATGCGCCGCTTTGCCGTGTTCATTAAATCTCCTTTCAATGGAATTAATCCTGATCCTTTTCCGGAGCCCATGCTTCAATAGCTTCGGTGCGCCCGAGCAATTCCGACAAGGGAAAGACGGGGCCGTGCTGGCAAACATAGAGATCGTTCAATTGGCAGTGCCCGCATTTGCCGATGCCGCATTTGAAATGTCTCTCTAAAGAAAAATAGATTTGCTCTGCGCTCATTCCCTTGTTGAACAGTTCCATAGCGACAAACCGGTACATAACCGGCGGTCCCACCACCGCAGCGATTGTCTGGTCGTGGTCGAGCTTCAGCTCCCGAAGCGGCTCGGTTACCTGCCCAGTCCTGCCGCGCCACCTTCCATCGGCTTCATTTACGGTTACGAGATACTCTATGCCCGGGTCCTCCGACCACCTCTTCACATCGTTTTCGAAGAGGATGTATGCAGGCGTTCGAGCTCCATAGATGACGGCAAGACGTCTGTACTCTGCCCGGTTGTCCTGCACATAGTGGATAAGGGATCTCAACGGTGCAAGCCCAATGCCCCCTGCGATCACGAGAACATCCCGGTCTTTCATTTCAGCAACGGGGAACCCGTGTCCATACGGTCCCCTCACTCCGATCCTGTCACCCACAGAAAGTTCATAAAGCGCCCGGCTCACATTTCCCACAGGTCGAACGCATATCTCGAAGCTTTTGTTGCGAGTTGGAGACGAACAAATGGAAATGGGAATTTCCCCGTAGCCGAACACCGATACCTGCACAAATTGCCCCGGCTGGTATGCAAGAGGACCGCCGGCCATTTCTAACTCGATGAGCACTTCCCATGATTTCTTGTCCACTCGCAATACTTCCGCCAGTCCCGGCCGATAATAAACCGTATTTTCCGGAACCGATTCATCCCGCCTGCCTTCAAGCATCTGCGGCCTCCTGTTGGGCAGCCTCGATAAGCTGATTGATGACATCCACGATGTTTATGTCCGCAGTGCAAGCTCGACTACAGCGGCCGCAGCCGGTACAGTAGGGACGTCCGAATTGCTTATATAGATACAGAAATTTGCGATGCCAGCGGTGTCTGACCCGCTGCCAGCGATCTCCTCGGAAGTTGTGTCCGCCTGCAACACGGGCAAAATCCAGAAGTTGGCAGGAGTCCCAAGTCCTTTTTCGCACTCCTGAAGCCAATGCCAGATCAAATTCGTCGTCGATATTGAAACAAAAGCATGTGGGGCAGGTCGTGTTGCACGAACCGCAGCTGTAACAGCGTTCCGCAACTTCCTTCCAGACTCTGGTGAGTCCTCCTGCATCCAGCATATCGGCAAACCGGTCTACGGGTGCCTGTAAGGTATGGACGATACGTTCGGTTTTTCTCAGGCGCCACTGCTCGGCTTCTTCAAGATCTTGACGGGAAGCGTCCAGCCTCGAGCACCCTTCCAACAGCGATTCGCCCGCCTGACTATGAACTTCGATCAAATTGCCTCGCCCGACCGGGGTCAAGAACAGGTCACAGGGCTTGCGGTGCGCGGAAGTCCCCAGCAGAGTGCAAAAACAGTATTCGTCAGGCCGGCAATCCATTCCGATGATAATCGCTCGTTCGCGGTTGGCCTGCCAACGATGCTCAGCCGGAGGATGCGAATAAGCATCGTCCAGTGCCTCGATGCCCGAAAGATCACAAGGATGAACACCGGCCAGCACAAACGGGAATTCCTCGAAAACCGGCGCAAGTTGCGGTGGATTACCCGTCTTGAATGTGAACAGAGTCTCATTTGGTGGAAAGAACGCCTTTTTGGGAGGGATAGTGGTGGCGATATAGTCTAAGGCAAAATCTTCAGCTCTCTCCAACCAGTCAAAATAATAAAATCCGGGTTGATCGGGTCTTTCTCTGGGCCCCATCACTGGCTGTTTTTGTAACAAACGTCCGAAAAAATCAAGCAACTCATCAGCCGTAATCACGCAGTGAAGCATTTCAACTCCTGTTGCTTTCCTCTAGATGCATGTCAATCCCCTGAATTGCACAAGCGTCATTCCCACAAATCAACTCTTAGTTTTTCTCATACGTGTGAAGGTAATTTCATTTCTCCACGTTGCGAAGCAAGCCCTCGAGGCGATGGATATGACCGTGTTCCTGAGCTATAACCTCGCTGATCACATCTGCCTCGGATGATCGCACTTTGTCTTTGATCCCGGAATAGAAACTGATGGACCGCTGCTCAAATTCGATGGCAAATTCAATTGCCTTTGACATATCATCGATTTGAACGACGCGCTGCGACACCTCGCCCTGCTCGTAAAACACTTTGCCCTTCACAAAACTTCTGACATAGTCACGCATTTCTCCGGGATAGGTTTCAGGAAGAATATAGTCTTCGACCAACCCTCTTTTGATATCAGTAAAAATTTCAATATGTTTTTGTTCTTGGCCAAGCATAAATTCAAATACTTCTGTTACCTCTTGTCCAGATTCGACCTTCAGGCAGGCTTTATAAAAATTGAGTCCCTCATGTTCGATTTGGATGGCCATATCCAGAATTTCGCTGGCTCGAAATAACGCATGTACCGTCATATATCCTCCCCAAAGAAATTTCCGACACCAGAATCGACAGCTCAAAAATGAGTTGACCTTAAGTCAAGGCTCACAAATGAATGGAAAGCCGGCGATCGTACCTCAATGGACATCGGTTGCCGACACTGTATGAGCAAACATACACTTTCATTAATGCTATTTCTTATAGCTTTGGTATTTTTTTACCATAAGCATCAATGTTTGAAGTTCCAGTGCTGCACATCCGGAATCTAGGTGAATTCATTATGTATGAGACTGACCGTGGCGTCACAACACCACCGTTGGCTTCTTGATCTAGGCGCTTATTTTTTAACCAGCACAAGTCAAGCAAATAAAGTGAATGGGCCGCTGGAACGCCTGAATGCCTTCCTTCCTGCTCGATGCTGTTGTTGCGGGATTTTGCTGGAATGACGAAATGTTGCCATACTCACCGTTGCCGCGAAAGCGGAAACAAAGGAGCTTTCGGAGCGTCGTTTCCTCAACGATTATTAGAGATCCACTCAGGATATCCAAAACACACTTAAAGAAAGGAATTCATTATGCCAAAAACACAGAGAAACCGCGCTGAAGAGCCTCTTAGCCCTGAGGAACTACATAGGATGGATGCGTACTGGCGCGCGAGTCTTTACCTCTGCGTTGGTATGCTTTACCTGAGAGACAATCCGTTATGAAAGGAACCATTGAAGATCGAGCACATCAAAAAGCGCCTTTTGGGACATTGGGGCTCCGATCCGGGTCAAAGTTTCACCTACATTCATTTGAATCGATTGATCAAGGAAAAAGACCTGAACATGATCTACGTCTCCTGTCCCGGCCACGGTGCTCCGGCTGTTCTAGCGAATGCATATCTGGAAGGAACCTATGCCGAGGTTTACCCGGACAAGGGTCAAGACGAGGAGGGAATGCGTAAATTCATGAAGCAGTTTTCATTTCCCGGCGGTATCGGCAGCCACTGCACTCCTGAAACTCCGGGCTCCATTCACGAAGGAGGTGAACTGGGCTACAGCATTACCCATGCATTTGGCGCGGCCTTCGATAATCCGGAAATAGAAAATTGGAAATGGCCGTATTGAGCAACTGAGCTTTATTGGTCGCTTTCGGCATCCTTACCGTTTGACGTCCAAACGTTTAAACATTATGATGTCATCACATCATAGGAGATGACATTATGGCAACATCTGCAAAACGTGCGACTGTATATTTTGATCCCGATATACATAGGGCTTTGAAATTAAAGTCCATTGAAACATCCAAAACCATTTCACGGCTCGTGAACGAGGCCGTAAAAGAAGCGCTTGCAGAGGATGCAGAGGATATCGGTGCCTTCGAAGAGAGGACAAATGAGCCACTGATCAGTTTTTCCGAAATGTTGAAAAGGCTGAAAAAAGATGGCCGAATATGAATATGAGATATTTTTCAAGGAATCTGTTTGGAAAGAGCTCAAGAAAATCCCCAAAAACGATCTAAAAAAAATCCTTTCCCGAGCTGAGCAGCTTGGAAATGATCCTCGGCCAACAGGTTGTGAAAAAGTTACAGTCCATGGGCTATACCGCATCCGGCAAGGAAAATATCGTATTGTTTATTCAATAGAGGATAACGAACTTACGGTATGGGTGATCAAAGTCGGTCACAGAAAAGATAAATATCGTTGAGGCGAACCACCGGCTGCAGCTGACCGCGAAAGACCGCCGCGACTGCTAAGCCGCAGCGGTCTTTTTTATCTTGGAGAAATGATGTACCCGAATCAATTCGTATCCACGGCCCGAGAAATCATGACAGAATTTGCCGAGTTGACAGGCCTGATAGAGGATAGGCCTCCTAAGCGTTATCTGTGGACGGACGCTTTTGCCGTTTGCAACTTCTTGGAGCTTTATCGACAAACCGGAGAAGAACAATTTAAACACCTCGCGCTGTCTTTGGTCGATCAGGTTCATACGGTACTCGGTCGTCATCGGGAGGACGATTCGCGAACCGGTTGGATCAGCGGTCTCGGTGAGAAGGAGGGCCAAAAGCATCCCACCCGGGGAGGCCTGAGAATCGGTAAGGAATTGAATGAGAGGCAGCCGGGCGACCCTTTTGATGAACGGTTGGAATGGGATCGCGACGGACAATACTATCACTATTTGACCAAATGGATGCACGCCCTCGATTGCGTCAGTCGAGCCACCGCAGATTCAACCTGCAACCGATGGGCAATTGAACTTGCGAAGGCGGCCCACTCAAGCTTTACTTATGTTCCGACCTTTGGAGGTCAAAAGCGCATGCACTGGAAAATGAGCATTGACCTAGCCCGCCCTCTCGTACCATCTATGGGGCACCATGATCCTCTCGACGGCTACGTCACATACCTGGAGCTTCAAGCGACTGCAGCTAGAAATTTTGAAAAACAAAGGCAGCCCAATCTGGACGCGGAAATTGCAGATATGGCCAAGATCTGTAAATGGAAAAGCTGGGCTACGGATGACCCGCTTGGTATCGGAGGTCTTTTGTTTGATCTTTGCAGAGTAGGCCAATTGATAGCCGGGGAAAACTCTGAGCTGACCGACCTGTTTCAATCTTTGTCGGATTCTTCCTTGCAGAGCCTTCAGGTTTATTCGAGAAACAATTCCTTTGAATTGACGGCTCAATACCGACCCGCATTTCGGGAGTTGGGACTGGCCATCGGTCTGCGGAGTGTCGAGAAGCTCCATGTTTTGTTTGAGAAACAGTTACATATTCCGAAAAGGGGAAATGAACTGCATTCACAAACTGCAGATCTGATGAGGTATAGTCCTTGGAGTGAAGCCATTGAGACGTTTTGGCTTGAACCCCGGAACCGGCAAGTGGATAGCTGGACCGCACACCGCCATATCAATATGGTGATGCTGGCAACGAGTTTGGCTCCGGACGGGTTTCTAAGTGTGATTAAGAGATAACGCGCGTGCGACTGAGGTGCGAATCTTCGCCCGCAATTGTAAATTCATTACACCGGACTTATGCAGCAGGGCTAAAGGCCTCTGCGCTACAGTGGGTATGGGGCACGGTACCCGGATGAAAAGTGCTAGCAGAGCGCAAAATCGGTACTTTTCACTATCCCCCGAACAGCCACAATCGGTCTTCCATCCTCGCTTGTCCGGACTCCATCGGGCCAGGAGAAACCCGGCTCCATGTTCTTGAAGTATTCAAGCGAATAGGGGAGCAGCTTTAAGGAAACTTTTCCGTTTTTCCCAATCACTTCTGAGGTAAGCCCATAATCGACTTCTCCCAGCTCAGTCAAAACGATGTATCGCGGAATCTCCCTTCCACTGCCATCCCTTCGAACCCGAGTCGCAATGTCGATCACATCATAGAGGTCTATGGGGTGGCCTTCATTCCACCTTTTTTGCAGTGGCAACCCGGCAACATAGAGATGGTGAAACTCGATGCCGTTTTCGCGACAGCGATAAGCGAGCTGATGAATGATATCCGCCGTGTCATTAATACCGCCCAACAAAGGGGTGTTGTTGTAAACTGTTATTCCTTTGTTGCGCAATGAGCTTGCAAGTCTTGCATGTTCCGGGCGAAATTCGCCGGGGTGCAGAAATTGAGTTTCAATTTCAAGTCTGAGTGGATTGACGATGCTCAATTTATTTAAATTCGACAAGTTATCTACGGCAGCAGGCGTATATTTTTCGGGAGTATAATTGAATTTTAAGCTCTTCAACCGGACAGCGTTGACGTGATGGATGCTGTGGAGCTTCTCAATTATTTCGCCGATCTGGTAAAGGTTCTCGATCGCGTCTCTGTTTGACGATACGACCACATCGGTTATTCTGGAATCACTCCGGATATACTCGATCTCTTCGGAACCGGCCGTTGCATCCAGCTCCACACGAGTTTCATGAAGTCTGAAAAGCGACTTGGATCCGGTAGCGACAATGGTCCTCCCCAGCCGTTGATCTTGCAATGCACTGACCTGCAATTCCTTTAGAGCTTCAAAGTCGGATTCTCTTTTTGAGGCTGGCCTCGCCGGTCTTGGACCCAGGAAGAGAGTTTCATCACCGATCTTTGCCATATATTTGGCATCGATGGTTCCTTCTTCATTCAGCCGAACGGTATCCAGTTCGTTGGCAACCGGCGCAAAAGCCTTGAAATATTCCGGCGTGTAGGGAGTCCTGATCCATACAAAATTTTCGTTTTCCTTGTCCTTTTCGACAGCCCAACCGCTGCTGTGCCAGTCCATCTTGCCGATGGGAGTGGCTGTGCAAATCCTTGGAATCACGCGGTCGGAAAGATGCGCGCGTAAATAATTGGCAGTTTCGATTCCTTTGGAGAGCGGTGTCCAATAGACACTGTTGCCATGAATCGGGCTGCAGGGAATATAGATATAGTGAAGTTCCGCACCGGCGCCGCGCAACAAACTAAACAATCTGGTCAATTCAGGGCCTTCGTCATTGCAGTCTTTAAGGAAGGGAGTCTGTACGTAAACAGCAATGCCGTTCCTGACCAGATCGGAGATAATGTCAAGAGCTTGGGGCGAAATTTCATCCGGATGGATGAAATGGGTGGCAACTTCGATCCGTTTCCCGAGTTGCTGGAGCTCGAGGTTTTTTTGTTTCACATAATTGAGCAAAGAGGAATTATCGGCGTAGAACAGCTGCGGGTAATAGGCGATGGAGCGGGTGGCCAGGCGCAGCGTCTGTACATGGGGGATTTTCTTGAGCCCGTCGATGGTAGCGGCGAAGTTGGTTCGATTGAGGAACGGATCGCCGCCGGTGACCACAATTTCCTTGATGCTCGGAGAATTTTTTACGTGCTCGATCGCTCTTGCTACTTCAGCAGTGCTCGGATTGCTCTGATTGCGCGATTCTTTATGTTTCCTGAAACAAAATCTGCAATAAACCGGACAAGTCATGTTGAGGAGAAAAATGACCCGGTTCTGATACATCTGCTCCAGCAATCCCTGGTGGAACTGTCCGATCCAGGTGTTCACATGCCCAACCGGGTCCAATTCCTCTACAAAAGGAAGATATTGATACGCAACGGCTCGGGAGACTCGCATTTGTCTGATCGTATGCGCAGACAGGCGCACGGGATAAGTGTCCAGAACTTTTTGCAGGGGTGCTCGGTCTTGCTCGGGCACAGTGATATTGGTCAACTTTTCGAGTTTCTCAACCTCTTTGACGGTGTAAAATCTATCTTTCGGAATCATTTTTTCCAGGACGGATACGAGCAGCAAATAAGGCAGGGCAACTCCGTTTACCGCGACCGGCTTGCTACCGTTGCCGTTTGCTTCTTGCAACTGCTCGACGAGGATCGAGAAGAATCTTGGAGGGTCATTCTGACAACCAGCTGCTTCGATCAACCGCAAAAACCTGATCTCTCCACCGCCGTTTCCGATAATATTGGAAAATTCCTTTCCTACCAGAGATTCTTCCCCGTAATGTTCGAGAAAATCGATGACGCCATCACCGAGCGTCGCAAGAGAAATCTCCGAGCCTTCTCCGGAGTGTTTGAAGCGCACCTTGTAAGCAGTCTGTCCAAATTCCATCCCAAACTCCTTCGCCCCGCATCTGTCACTGAAAGGCTGTCTAAAATGACCTTTTGTCATTTCGAATCACGCCCTGGCGTGATGAAAAATCTTTCAAGCAAGCCACTCTTGGCCCAAAAGATTTCTCGCCCTCGGCTCGAAATGACATCTTTCAGACAGGTTCTAAGACCGAGGCGCATACGGTTTACAAGCCCAATTATTTGACGCGTGAAACCTAGGGTAAAGCATGGTTCGTGTCAAGTAGAGTTATACGAGAACCTGGCCAAAAACGACTCTAATCTTCCGCTCTGTCGTCCACTTGCACCCCGCAATCATTTCTTCACTGCCTGCGATTTTTTATTAATACTAAAATGAAGGTTGCAGAGTCAACCGGCCCGCGGCAAGATTGCCAACATGCTTTAGGATTTGCCCTTGACTTTGCGAGAAACTTTCAGTAGAAATCAATACGTTATAGTCAATAAGTCAATTTACTCATATACTTATCAGTAAGCCTCTGGATTTACTTAAATCTTATGCAAAAATCATCCTGGCGCCCTTGGGCCTTACTCTCACCCTCGCTTACCGCCGTTTTCTTGCTGCTGGTGGTGCCGGTTTGCTTTATCGTGGTTTATAGTTTCTGGTTGCGTGCCCCTTCGGGAGCGGACATTCCGGCCTTCCAATTTGGCAACTACAAAAAATTCGCTGCGGATTTCTTTTATCCGTCAATTTTGCTGAGAACGATTCGGGTATCTCTCGAGACGGTTATTCTTTGTCTGGTCATGGGGTACATCCCCGCATATTTCTTCTATCGAAGCAAAACCCGATACAAGTCCGTCCTGCTCCTGCTCATCATGATTCCTTTCTGGATCAGTTTTATCATCAGGACGCTCAGCTGGATCAACATCCTGGGCGACACCGGTCTTATCAACCACGTGCTCATCAAGCTGGACATCATTTCTGAACCTCTCAATATGCTCTACAACGAGGGGGCTGTGCTGATGGGCTTGATCCAATACCTTTTGCCGTTCATGATTCTCAACGTATACGTGAGCTTGGAAGGCATCGACAAAAGCCTGTTGGAAGCGGCGCGCAGCCTTGGCTGCACAGAATGGCAGGCGTTTAAAGAAGTGACCCTGCCGCTCAGTCTACCCGGGGTCAGCGCCGGATGCCTGCTGGTGTTTGTGTTGACCTCCGGAACTTATCTGCCACCGATGATCTTGGGTGGTCCGCGCAACGAAATGATCGCCAACCTGATTTTCAAGCGAGTCATCGGCACCCTGGACTGGCCGTTCGGATCGGCCATCAGCGTGGTTTTGCTGACATTGCTCGTCATCATAATTTACACTTACAATCGCTATCTGGGAATCAACCAGATATTTAAAAGCTTGCAGTGAGCTTCGAAAATGTTCAAAATTTCCGGCTGGTCGCTGATTCGACTTTACACCATTCTCGTATACATTTTCATGTTTGCGCCCATTGTGGCGGTGGTCATCCTCTCCTTCAACCCGCAACAATTCGGGTCATTTCCCATGGAGGGATTCAGCTTCAAGTGGTATGTCAAGCTGGCCCAAAACGAGGCTATTCTATCGGCATTCAAGAATTCACTTTTACTTGGCTCACTCACATCCATTGTTGTAACCGCGGTAGCGATTCCGGCCGCCATGGCTTTCGTGCGTTATGATTTTCCCGCCAAGAACAGCCTAAACACGCTCCTTCTAACCCCGATCATGATTCCCGAAGTGGTGCTCGGTGTTGCATTGCTGCTGTTCATACGCTGGTTGCAGCAGCCGAAAAACTTCTTTCTGCTGCTCATTGGACACGTTGTGATCACTTTGCCATATGTGCTCCTGGTCGTACAGGCACGCCTCGTCGGCATAAAAAGAGTTTACGAAGAAGCTGCCATGTCTCTGGGAGCCAATCCGCTGCAAACATTCAAGGAGATCACTTTACCGCTTCTTGCCCCGGCCATTTTGGCCGGCATGCTGTTCTCGTTTACTATTTCATTTGACGATGTGACCGCTACCCTTTTTTGGGCTACCGCACAAAACCAAACCGTGCCGGTAAAGATATTCGGAATGCTGCGAAATTCAATCAGCCCGGAAATCAACGCGCTCGGGACCGTTATGATTGTTCTGACCATATCGACGCCGCTGGTTGCCGGCTATCTGATTCGAAGGTTTGCCAGAGGAGGATCCTTTAACTAGCGTCCGTCCGGAAGCTCTTTCTTGATGTAGCGCAGTCCTTCAGGGCTGCCTGGTTTGGCAGGGCTAAAGCCCTGCGCTACTGGGTTTTCCAGATGGCTAATCACTAACCCACGAAGGGAGGAAATTATGAAGATTGACTGGAGCAAAAAAATCGATGACGCTCACGAACGTTTCCAAAAAGGAGAACTGAGCAGGCGCAGTTTTGTCAAATTCATCACGCTCGCTGGTGCATCTATCGGACTGGTGGGTGGACCTTTCGGTCGTCTGACTCGTTCCGCATGGGCAGAGACCAAAAGCATCCGGTTTGATGGGTGGGGCGGAACCACTTCGGAGGCCTTCCGAAAATATGCTTTTGACCCGTTCACAAAAGCCACCGGCATCAAAGTGATCGACGGCGAATTCGGCGATATGGACACCTACTTGACACGGGTCAAAGCTTCTTTTCCACCGGGCGGAGAATTCAATCTTGCCCATTTGAGCGGCGTTTTCGATTATGCCCGCTATGTAGGCCTCGGATACAACACCGTACTTGACGAGAGTAAAATCCCCAATCTGCAAAACGTGATGGTGGCCATGACCAAGCCTTATCGGGCGATTACAGACGGCAAACTGTCGGCTGTACCTTATGATCTGGGGCAGACAGGCATCGCTTACAACACCAAGCACATTCCCAAAGAAAAGGCTGAGAAATTGGGCGCCGGACTGCTCTGGGACAAGGATCTCGACAAGAAACTGGGGAGCTGGGGCGATTGGCGCACCAATATCTGGTATGGCGCCCTTTATACGAATCAGAGCCCCAACGACATCCAGGACTTGAACGCGGTTTGGGATGCTTTGAAGGCGCAGCAGGGAATGATCAAAAAATATTGGGCTTCCGGTGCTGAGCTCATGAGTCTGCTTGCAAATGAAGAAATTTATGCCACAGTGGCATGGTCCGGCCGGGTGGCCCATCTGCAGGAACAGGGACATCCGATCGGTTTCCTGGCCCCGAAAAACTGCTATTCCTGGCAGGAGTGCATCTTCGTTCTGAAGGGAACCGATCTGAGCGCAGCCGAAAAGCTGCTCAATTTCATGCTGGAACCGAGCGCCGCAATAGCCGTGGCGGAAGGCCAGAAATATCCGCCCAGTCTCGATCCCACCAAAGTTCCGATGCCAGAGTCTATCCAGAAACTGCCGGCGTTTGACCCCACCGGCAAACTGGAAGGATACATGTTTGCAGATCCGGTATACTGGAATGGGCATCAGCTGGAATGGTCGGAAAAGTGGGACAGGGTTAAGTCCGGAGCGTAGCCCTCGGTAACGTGGGGAAGGGGAGATACGGGGACTCGGAGAAAGGGCGAGTGGGAGACAAGGGAGGGCGATAGTCTGAGGGGTAAATCGCTGCATTGCACTGATTCCCTCTCCCCTTGAGGGGAGAGGGAGTATAAATAGCATTCTGGTTCCCCTAGGAGGTTTGTACGAAGACTGGCATTTCGCTGAACTTCACCATTCCTGCGCATGTGGAAATCCAGGAATCATACCGATTTCTGGACTCCCAGCCGAATTTGCCCCGTTTGCCCCGGTGGTTGCACTTCACCAGGGTAACGTGCGGGTTGTATCCTTGGGCAGCGTCTTAGTAAAACACTCCACATCCACTACAAACAGGAGAAACAAACCTAAGTGAATCAGGACTCGAATCACCCGATGGTGCAATTCAAAGGAGTGGTCAAGCGCTTTGACAAGCTGGTGGCGGTTGAGAAAATGGATCTTGACATTCCCAGGGGATCATTTGTTACGTTGCTTGGTCCCTCAGGATGCGGCAAAACCACATTGCTGCGAATGGTCGCTGGCTTGGAGCAGCCCACCGAAGGTGATATTTTTATCAAAGGCAAACGGATCAACAACGTGCCGATCCACAAGCGCAACCTGGGGATGATTTTCCAGAATTATGCTCTTTTCCCCCACAAAACGATTTTTGACAACGTAGCCTTTGGGCTTAAGTACCGAAAAGTCCCCAAGAGCGAGATCAGAGCGAAAGTCGAGCGAGCGCTTGAATTGGTGCGCCTGCCGGGTTTCGGCAGCCGAAAGCCCGCCCAGCTTTCAGGCGGCCAGCAGCAGAGGGTGGCTCTCGCCCGCGCCATCGTGATCGAACCTGACGTCCTCCTGATGGATGAACCTCTGTCGGCCCTGGATGAAAATCTCCGCGAAGAAATGCGCCGGGAAATCGACAACCTTCAGCAGATGCTCGGCGTAACGACGATATTCGTCACTCACGACCAGCGCGAAGCCCTGTCCATGTCGGACAAGATCGTGGTGATGAAAGACGGCCGTAAGCAGCAAGAAGGAAACCCCGAGGAGGTCTACAACGAATCGGCGAATCATTTTGTAGCGGACTTCCTCGGCCACTCAAATTTTCTCAATGGTACGGTAATCGGGCGGGAAGCTGGGCACACAAGGGTGAGACTGGATAACGGCAACGAATTGTTGGCCGACTCATCTCATGCATGGAACCAGGAGGAAGAAGTGGAAGTAGTGGTGCGGGCACAGAAATTCCAAATCGTTTCCAATGCTGAACACGTCCCGGCACCGAATACCAACTCCTTCCTGGGCCGCATTGTAGATCGAAGTTACATGGGAGGCGAAGTCAGCTATTTTGTGGAACAGTCGGACAAGACCGTTTTGCACGCCATGAGTATGGTTCGGACCCGTCCGTTCAAGCGCGGAGAAGACGTGGCACTGCTTGTAGCTCCCAGACACTGCAGGCTGCTGCCAAGAAGGTAGGTTCTTTTCATCCGGATGGTGTGGTCCGGGGACGCGGTGACACGGAGATGGGGAGATGGGGAGATGGTGAACTAAAGGGTACTCGTCCGAAGAACCGGTGGGGATAAACTTAGCATGTGGGGCAGGCTTTCCAGCCAGCCCTTATTGTATTCTGCGGCTAATCCGCATGGAAGTTACGGAGGTTCATCGATGCATTGGTCCAAGATGAAGGGGGTGCTGGCCGAACGATTCCCTTCCCGGGTGTTGACCGTCGATTCTCATACGGCCGGGGAACCGACCCGTCTGATCGTTGGAGGCATCCCTCCTTTGCCCGGAAAAACCATGCAGGCCAAACTCGACTACTTCAGAGCAAATCTGGACTCGGTCCGGCTCCTGTTAACCAGCGAGCCGCGAGGCCACCGGGACATGCTGGCTGCGGCGGTGACGGAACCCACCACCGAAGGCGCAGATTTTGGCTTGATCTACATGGACGCACGGCGCTATCCTTTCCTGTGCGGCCACGCTACCATCGGCGCGGTGACAACCTTGATCGAAGCCGGAGCGTTGCCCGCAACGGGGGCGGAAGCAGTGGTAACGGTGGATACGCCATCCGGGCCCATGCGAACTCGAGCCCAAATCAAGGCAGACAAGGTGGATTCGGTGGCAATCCAAATGGTGCCTTCGTTTGTTTATGGCGCGGATCAAACGTTGCGGGTCCCGGGCATCGGAACGATATTGGTGGACACTGTGTGCGTGGGGGGGTTTTTTGTGATGGTGTCCGCCGACCAAATCGGCATGGAGCTGACTCTGGCAAATGCCAAGCAACTGGTTCAGCTGGGCATGGCCATTATAGACAACGCCAACGACCAGTTGCAGGTCCGCCATCCCATGCGGCCGGAAGTGACTACCATCGATGTTGTTGAATTCTACGATCCATCGGGTCATGCACAAAAGAGCGGCAAAAACATCGTCGTTTACGGAGAGGCACACATGGATCGATCGCCCTGCGGCACCGGAACTGCCGCTAAGATGACCCTGCTTCATCATCGAAAGCAGTTGGCGATCGCTCAACCCTTCATCAACGCCCACCCATTGGGGCCGACTTTCGAGGGCCGAATAGCTTTTGAAACAAAAGTGGGAGAGCTTCCCGCTATTGTGGGCGAGGTTTGCGGCTCGGCCCATATCACAGGCATTCATGAGTTTGTGCTGGATCTCGACGACCCCTTTCCTCAAGGATTTCTAGTATGACAAAAAATGCAGATGTCCCAGATCTGATTCTTTTGAATGGGGATTTTCGAACCCTTGACCCCATAAAACCGAATGTCCGGGCTGTAGCCGTCTCCGCAAGCCGCATTATCGCGGTCGGCAGTGATGATGAAATCAAATCTCTGGCAGGTCCTGGAACCGAATCCATGGATTTGGGTGGTCGGCTGGGACTCCCCGGGATGACCGATTCCCATTTCCATTTTTATGACTGGGCGCTGGGCCGACGCAATCTCGTTTTGGCGGATGTGAGATCCTTCGGCGAACTGATCGACCGGGTCGCCGCTGCGGTTCGAAATAAACCTGCCGGCAGTTGGATATTAGGTCAGGGCTGGAACGAAGCCGACTGGCCAGAGAATCGAATCCCCACCAAAACGCACCTGGATGCTGCAGCGCCGGATCACCCGGTCATGCTGTGGCGCTGCGATTTGCATCTGGCAGTGGTCAATTCAAAGGCACTTGAACTGGCCGGCATTCATGAAGGAACGCCCGACCCGCCGGAAGGCGTAATCGGGCGGGACGAAAATGGATATCCCAACGGAATCCTGCGCGAGTTGGCGCCTAATTTGATCAAATCCGTCATTACCGAACTGAGCGAGGACGAAACCGTCGAAGCGATGTGCGAAGGCATATCGGTTTTGCACGGTATGGGCCTCACGGGTCTAAATGACGTTCGAATACCGGGGGGAGTTGAATGGGTGCCGGCTTTTCGCGGCTGGCAGCGGATCAGGACTGCGGGCAAACTCGATCTGCGGTGCTGGGCGAGTATTCCCTGTGAGCGGTTGAATGAAGCCATCGCCTTGGGGCTGAGAACCGGATTCGGTGACGACCGCCTGCGCATAGGGCATATCAAATTCTTTGCCGACGGCGGCATGGGAGCTCGCACGGCCTGGATGATCGATCCCTATCTGGATGCCGGTCTGGGAATGCCTCTGGCACCTATGGCAGAACTGGCGGAAGCGGTCTACCGAGCGGATCAGGCCGGGCTTGCGGTCATGATCCACGCCATTGGAGAACGGGCCAATCGTGAATTAATAACGCTCTTCGAAGAACTCCAAAGTAAAAAGTCGATTCAGAAAGACAGAAAAACGGCAAAGCCCCTGTTGCCACACCGTATCGAGCATGTTCAGATGATTCGGCCGGAAGATCTGGCCCGACTGGCACGCTTGAACGTCGTGGCGTGCGTGCAGCCCCACAACATGATTCTAGACATCAATATGATCGATAAGTGCGTCGGACCCAGGGGCAAGTGGACTTACTCCTACCGGGCCATGCTGGACGCCGGGATACGGGTGCTCCTGAGTTCGGATTGTCCGGTCTGCAGTCCAAGCCCCCTGGTGGCAATTCATGCCGCCGTCACGCGGCAAAGAGAAGACGGATCCCCGGAGGGAGGCTGGTATCCGGAACATCGGATTGGCGTTGAGGAAGCCGTGCGGGCACTCACCATAGCACCTGCCTACGCCTACGGGTTGGAAGACGAACTCGGAAGCATCACGCCCGGCAAAAAGGCGGATTTAATCGTCCTGGACCGAGACATTTATGCTGTAGATCCCATGGAAATCATTCACACAAAGGTGGACCTCACGATTTTTGACGGCCGAATCGTCCACCGCGGCGAGCAATTTTAGGCAAGTTAAGGTGGTGGATCGCTTGGCCATGCGTCCAATCCATCGAGCTCTTCGTGGTTAAAGATCTGCCTGCTTCACCCCAGAATCAAGCGCTGGGGATCACACCGGTCTTTGAGGATGGTGAGCTCTCTTTCGGTGGGAGCCGGAACCGGCTGTGCTCTGGATATATCGACTTCAAACCCCATATGATCGAGCACCTCTTCTGGCGCTGTTCCATCGAAGTATCCGTCAAGATACATGTGCCTGGTTTCATCGTCGAAGCGCATGACGGCCATGTTGGTGATCACGGCAGACGGCCCCCCGCTGGAGAGCCCGAGGCGTTCTCTGCCGTTGGGTCCGTCGATCCAACCTGGAGAGGTCAGGTAATCCAGCTTGGGTACGAACTTTCTTTTTTCGTGCTGCATGAAAATGATGGTGCGATTCACAAAAGACGCGACGTCGCAGGCGCCGCCGCTTCCGGCAAGTCGAACTTTGGGGGCGAAATAGTCGCCGATCACCGTTGAATTCAGATTACCGTAAGGATCGATTTGCGCGGCACCGATAATTCCCACCACCTGCCGTCCGGTGTGTCGATTCTGCATGGTGGCAAACGCATCGGCCAAACTGCCGTTGACCGAAACCTGGTACATGATTCGCGAGTCGGCCACCGAGAGGGGAATTTCTTCCAGTTTCGAATCGATGGCTCCGGTTTCAAAAAAAATGACGCTTTTGGGGGCGCTGATATGCTTGGCTGCCATGGCGGCCAGTAAGGAAATGCCGGTTCCGCAAAAAACGATGTCCCCGTCTTTGATTTGCCGTGCCGCCGCGACGGCCATCATCTCCCGTGCCGTAAAATTGTTCATTACAATCCTCTCCTGGTTATCATCCGACCCTTACCCACAAACAAATCCCTCCTTCGACAACACGCACCGAATAACTTCCTGCCCCCCATCTCTCTATCTCCGTGTCTCTTTGAGCAAGCGTCCGACCGTCAAGGCTCAACGCCGATCCAACCCCACGGCGTATCCCTTCACCGAGTCCGCCTTGATCCCCTCAAGCCGTTCCCGCCCCACCCGGTCGAGCAGTCCCTGGTGGTCTTTAACGCCGAATATCCAGCTTTCCAGATACTGCGCATAGCGGCTGTCGTTTTGTGCCGATGTGCGATATTCGTTGAGATGGGCTGTGTCGTAGTCGTAGCAGCGATAGCAGGCGGTGGGATAGGCGCCAAAAGGCACCGGAACCACCGCATCGACGTAGAGAAATGAAATCTGGTTCAGTCCCGGATCTTCTCTTAGAGCGGCGCTTGGAACCAGTTCTTCGCAGGTGAGGATCACATGCCGGGCGGCTTTGGCCTGTTCGATATCGGCGAAGCTGAGGCCTTCGATCCGCGCTGTTCCCTGTTCGTCCGCTTGTTGCACGTGAAGGATGGTCACATCCGGGTAGATGGCCGGCACCAGAATCACTTTCGCCGTCCGCCCCCACTTGCCGAAGGGGTTTTCCAGTTCGACGAGTTTCTTATCGGGAATTTTTTCGTCTGCCGTCCGCATCGTTTCGTCAAATCCCCATAGCTTGACGATGTCGGTCCCAAGAGACGACCGGGTCGGCAGAAAAGGTATACCCATGGCCCCTGCGAGAAATCGCAGCGTCATTTGATAATTGGTATAGTCTTCAACGACAATGTCGCCGCGCTCGACGGCTTTTCGAAAACGGACGCAGGTGGGTGCGAAGCGGCCGCTGCCTCCGTAGGCGATTTCCAGCTTGGAAACGCATCCGCCGCCGATCAGCTCATCCACGCCCTGGCCGTTGGAATGTGCATAAAGATGCAAATTTCTTATTTTCTGGCGGATGATTTCATACACCGCGGCCATGGGGTTGCGGCTGACCGTGAATCCGCCGATTGAAACATGGCTTCCGTTCTTAACAAACCGCTCGATGGCCTCCGGCAGGCCCATCACTTTGTTAACTCCAACTTCCAATTGTTCTCTCCTTGCTCACTGATTGGTCGCTTATTGCAACCAGGAACAACGATGTCAAGATAAAACCTCCGCGATAAACCTCAACATCGTAATGGCTTCCAGATGGTTTCGCGAATCTTTATATTTGTAGCTTTTCAGTAGGAGACTTGGCCTTTCTTTCCACTGTAGGGGGTGTCGAGAACACAGCGCGGCGATAGACCACAACCAAATAAGAGCCACAGAGGCACGGAGGGCATGTGTTCGAGTGCGACCGTTGCGCAGCGATCCACTACGCCTATCATTCCTGCCGCAACCGGCACTGTCCTAAATGCGATGCCAAAAACACCCAAAGCTGGCTCGATAAATGCCGCGGGAACCTTCTTCCCGTCAGGCACTTCCATATCGTTTTCACCTTGCCCCGGGAACTGCGCGAAATCGTAAGGATGCACCAGAAAGTGCTTCTCTCCCTCCTTTGCCAGGCAGCTGCCTATTCCCTCATGAAGCTCGCTCTCGGCATCCGAATTCATTCGAAGGTTCTTCCAACATGTCCTGCCTCAGGGCTTTCACAAAGTGCGCTACTACGGGATCCTCGCCCCCTGCAACCGACGACTCCTTGCCAAAGCGAAAACACTCCTCGAAGATTCAGCCGGCAACGAGCTTGATTCCAATGAACCTGAGCGAATTGATGCCCCCTGCATTCACAATCAACCGGGGCGCTGTTTCTCCTGCGAAAAAGGCGTTCTGATTTTCATCGGTACGGTGCCTCGCAAAGGAAGAAGTCCGCCATGACAAAGCCTCGGCATAAATGGACGCTGATTTTCTTCAAGAAATCCATTCAGTGCCTTGGGCATCAGAGGATCCTTGCGTCCATGCACCTCCCACAACATGCCCAGGCACCTATCCACTCCTGTTCGACTCAGTGCATCTTGACCTTCAAAGCACAAAACTGCTCACCCTCGGCCAATTCCTTCCTTGAATTTCGAGCCATTTTACACCATACTCAAGCCACAGAGTTGCCTTATCACTATTGGATCCCCATAGCATTGTCTCTTAATACTCTGAGCTCTCCCGTGGGAAGCGTTCAGTGCAACTCGATTTTTTGCGTCGGCTACGCGCCGCAAAAACTCTTATTCGTTATGGAGCGACTATCAGATTGATGTTGCAGAGTAACAATGGTATCTTGAGATCATGAACAGGAAGCACACAGCCATTTACCGAATGTCGGACAGTCGGAACGATGACTTCGTTCCGGGCACGCCTGCAGAGCGCATTGGCCTCGTCTGGCCGCTGACCCAAGAAATTACATCCTTGAGCAAAAAACACGATGCTGAACGAAGACTACAGAGACATATTACTCGCATTCTCCAAAGAGAAGGTTAGATTCCTGCTCGTCGGTGCCTATGCAATGGCGGCCCACGGTTATCCCCGGGCGACCATGGATATCGACATTTGGGTCATGCCGTCCCCCCAGAACGCTGACGCCGTCCTGCGGGCATTGCGTCGTTTTGGAGCTCCACTACACAATGTGACCAAAGAAGACCTTCAGCAGGACGGAACCATTTTCCAGATCGGAGTTGCACCGAGGCGAATCGACATAATCACTGCAGCATCCGGACTTCTGTTTGAGGAGGCGTATGGACGGTCCCTGTCGGTGGACATCGAGGGAATCGAAGTTCATATTCCGTCGCTCTCCGACCTAATCCGGAACAAGAGAGCGTCCGGAAGAACCAAAGATTTGGCCGACGCAGAGGCACTGGAATCCCTGAAGAGCTCCGAACAAATGGCTCCATCTGACAAGGAATAGCCCGTTCGTGGTCGCTATCCCTTGGAAATATTGAAATAGTATCTTTGGATCGACTCCATAACCTGCGGCTCAACCCGACGCCGGACCACGCAGCAGCCTTACACAAGGCGGTCCATTTATCAAGCGCAAAGGTGCCTTCCCGGCGCGGTTTAGCTGAACGTTATGAGAAGGAATCAATCGTCAATAGCGGTATCTGAGCTGTGCAAGAAGGACGGAATCTTCCTCGACTTTGTACACGATCCGGTGTTCATCTGTAATGCGACGGGACCAATATCCTAATAGCCCATGCCTGAGTGGTTCGGGCTTGCCCGTTCCCTCAAACGGTGAGCGTTGTATTTCCTTGATGAGCTTGTTGATCCGCACAAGGATTTTTCGGTCAGTCCGTTGCCAGTAGAGGTAGTCATCCCAGGCATGTTCGGAGAAGATGATCTTCACCCGATCAACTCTCGTTCAATGCCGCCACCGGATTCAAGTTCAACAATGGATTCCAGAAGCCTGCGGGCGTTTTTAGGGCTTCTCAGGAGGTAAGCGGTTTCTTCAAGGGCCTGGTAGTCTTCAAGAGAGATCATCACGACAGAACGCTGGCTTTTGCGTGTAATGATGATCGGGGAGTGATCGTCACAAACCTTATCCATGGTTTTGGCAAGATCTCTTCGAGCCTGTGAGTAGGTTACGGCGGTCATTACAGCTCCTCCTGAAAGAGTTTTTGTACCATTTATTGTTCAATATAGCGTAGCTCATAACGAATAAGGATAGATCGTGAGAGCGAAGCGATCCACGATCTTATCCCGTCGTTGGACGAGCCCGTCGGGTACTGGAAGAGAGGTTTGAGTTGAACATCCGACCACGCGGTGACAATGTATAGCGATTTCTCAGGCTCAGTGGTCGGGTGCCGTTCAACCGCAATGTTGTGCTTCAAAATGGAGAAATAGTATGAAAATTAACTCATCACTCAAATGCTCCATAACATTAAGTGGGGTCAGCCCTTGACATGAGACATTTTCCTAGCGTCAGCCTCCACCGGACCGCGCGGGACAGGGTATTTTTTCGTTGAAGTTTTTTGGCGCGCGGCTGGTGAAGCCCATGTTAGGGTGCGACACGAAGTCGCATAGTTTGAGTGTACTCAGGTACTTACCTGGAGTACCCGGCATGTTCCTGCCGGTCCCTACGCAGGCGTGCTACCGTCGCGCTGATGACGGGGTGCGAAGCCCTGCGGACAATGTACCGAATCGGGTTCGGACGGTGACGCGAGAACCCCTCCGGGAATCCTCTCCGGTTAAGGGCTAGGGTCGGATGATAGGGTGAAAGTAGATGAATGTCTGTAAGCGTCGTCACAGGGCAACGGGCCTACGAGGATTAACACACGCCGAAAGCGTGTATCAGGTCTAAGGTCGCTTCCCAGAGTTTGCGGCAAGGGGTCGGGTTGCAGGTCTCCTAACTGCCTGTACGGAACCGCAGCACCCTCGGCGTAGAGGACGCACCTAAGTCATCCATAGGATCAACTGTGTGGAACGTGGTAACCCCGTCCTTCGCCCGGAGCAATTCCAGGCAAGCGAACCGCAAGGCACGCCGATGGAGAGACGGGAAAGAGAGGTTGGAAGAAGCCAATGCTTTCGGGAAAGCCGAAAGATAGAGCATGAAACATGGCTCAACGCCAAAACCGGAGAGCTTTCAGCACCGGCGAAAGAGCGTGCAGACGTCCAACTGGTGTCTCATTGCGAGAGAGCTTGGAGAACCTTTGAAGAAGAGAAAGCAGATGACGGCTCAAAAGGCTGGTGCACTCGGAGACTCCGCGGGATGGTGGAATTCCATTGACTGGAAGAAAGCCCAACGGGAAGTCAGAAGGCTGCAAGTGCGTATCGCAAAGGCTGTGAAGGAAAACAGATGGAACAGGGTTCGATCATTGCAACATCTGGTTACCCATTCGTTCTACGCCAAGCTACTGGCTGTGAAGCGAGTGACCTCCAATAAGGGGAAAAAGTCCCCTGGCGTTGACGGCGTTCTGTGGCGAGGCGTCCGAGCCAAATGGCGGGCTGCCTGCAGCCTGCGCAGACGTGGTTATCATCCTCAGCCCTTGAGGAGGATCTACATTGAAAAGAGGAACGGCAAGTTAAGGCCCCTATCGATTCCCACCATGCACGACAGGGCACAACAAGCGCTCTACAAGCTGGGGCTTTCGCCCGTAGCCGAAACGAGAGCCGATAAGAATTCTTATGGTTTTCGGGAAGGCAGATCATGTGCGGACGCTGTGGCCTGCGCTTTCAACGCTCTGTCAAAGCCCAATTCGGCGCCATGGGTACTCGAAGGGGACATCAAGGGTTGTTTCGACAGCATCTCGTTTGACTGGATGATGAAAAACATTCCGATGGACAAAGTCGTGCTTCATAAATGGTTAAGGGCGGGATATGTGGAAAACGGTATCCGCTATCCCACGCGCAAGGGAGTTCCACAAGGCGGGATTATCAGTCCCACCATTTCGAATATGGTGCTTGACGGGATAGAGGAAACCGTCCGCTGTGCAGTCCCCCGAAGGTGCCGTATCAACTTCATCCGTTACGCCGATGACTTCATCATCACAGGAAAATCAAGAACCATCCTGGGAGAAGCCATCCAGCCGGTGGTTGAAGGCTTCCTTCGCGAGCGTGGTCTTGAGCTCTCACCTGAGAAGACCCTGATCACGCGCATCAAAGACGGATTTACGTTCCTCGGGCAAACCTTTCGCAAGCATGGCAGGGTGCTGCACATCAAGCCTGCACCTGAGGGAGTCCACGCCCTCATGGAAAAGGTGGGAACCGTAATTCGGCAACACGTCGGCGCGCCGATGCCGGCCTTAATCAAGGAGCTTAACGCAATTCTTCGTGGTTGGGCCAACTACCACCGCCATGTGGTGGCCTCGGAAGCCTTTAAACGTATCGACACCTATGTCTTCGAAGAACTCCGGCGGATGGTACGCCGACGGCACTCCAACAAATCCGTGAAATGGCGGATCAATCGTTATTGGTCAGCCGCCGGAAGGAATGTATTCGCCGTATGGGCTAAAACCGCTAGGTCTGGTAAGAAACTCTACCAGGTTCTGCGACTAAGCTTCTCTCGGAATTCGAAGATATGTGAAGATCAAAGCAGATGCCAATCCTTACTTGCCTGAATATGCCGGGTACTTCTGGCGTCGTCGGAATAAGAAGGACAGCAAGCTGCTTCCAGCCATGTCCGCCCGGGAATTTCGGGCCATGGCTCAAACTTGAGAGGTAACATAGGCCGGGCCGCCCCATAAGGGTTGCCTTTTGAGATGCTTGAGCCGTGTGACGGGAAACTGTCATGCACGGTTCTTAGGGGGGAAAGAGGTCGAGAGACCTCTGACCTACCCGATCATGCCAGGTATTCACAATAGGTGGGTGTATGAGTCCAACAGTCTTTCGCTACAAGAATTTTCGGTTCCATTTCTTTTCTCGTGAAGAGCCACGCATGCACATTCATGTTATTTGTGGTCATGGAGAGGCCAAGTTCTGGATCGAGCCGGACATCGAACTGGCGAAGAACTTTGGTCTGACAGAACCCGAACTGCGGCTTTTGCGCAGTGTCATCAAGGAGCGCAAAGATGAAATCAAGAGAGCGTGGAATATCCATTTCCGTTGAGGTCACCAACATTTCAAAGCACGGCTTTTGGATTCTTCTGGGAGAAGAGGAACTGTTCTTGCCATTTGTAGAATTTCCATGGTTCGAGTCCGCCCCAGTTTCTGCCATACTCAGGGTGGAGGTGCTCGGTCCAGAGCATCTCTATTGGCCGGATCTGGACGTTGACCTGACAGTTGAATCCATCAGACATCCCGAGAAGTATCCCCTTATCTCGAAATCGACGCCGAACAAACCATTCAAACCGACGAGCAACAACGTGTGAGATTCTTTCAAATTAGGAGCTTTGGTTGCACGTAGTTGCTCGCGGCTTATCGGCACCGTTGGGCAACTTTTTAAAATGAGAAGGTGACCGATATGTCACGTGAGGGTGGGCTAAACAGCCGACTAACGGAATGTGAGCAAATCTATAAAAGGCTGGAAGTTATTGGTGAGGGGGGACGCTGGTTCTAAAACAACTTGCCTTATGTTTCGGCGGGGTTTAGTGTCGAATTATGCCTAGGAAGCCAAGAATGGATGCGGCCGGGTGCTTTACACCATGTTCAACCACTTTCATATCCTGACCAGAACCGACAACCAACCGCTTTAAACCAGTATGCGGCGACTTCTTACCGGCTATGTGGTCAACTTTAGCAAATGACACCGGCGCGTCGGTCATTTATTCCAGAACCGGTACAAGTCAATTGTGTGTAAGGAAGATCCATACTTGTTTGAATTGACCAAGTATATTCACTTGAACCCAGTGCGCGCCGGCATAGTTGACGGACTGTCAGGACTGAACAAATATCTCTGGCCGGGTCATTCAGCGTTGATGGGAACAGTACTCAGAGAATGGCAGGACCAGAAGACGGTTCTGGACTATTTCGGAGCGGAAATCTCAAAGGCGAGAAAAGGCTATGAGGGTTTTGTAGCAGATGGAGTTTCACTGGGAAGACGTCTCGAACTGCTTGGCGGCGGTCTCGTCCGTAGTCTTGGAGACTGGTTCCAGGTTGTGTCAATGCGGCGTAGAAGTGCAACCATCAGTTCCGATGCCAGGATATTGGGCGGGAGCGACTTTGTTGACCGCATGTTAACTGAGGCGAAGGAAAAGGAAAAAGGGACGGCAATGCCCCGCCCTACCCGGCACCATCAGGCTTCAGATGGTTCGGATGTTTAGTTCTGTCTACAAATAGCAGGTGCGCTACATCTGGTCTATCTATCTGATAGAAGATAAGATTGGTGTTGGAGGTGAAAAACATGACAAGAGTTCAGAGATTAGAACAGGAAATCAAGGAGCTGACTCCCAGTGAGCTTAGGACGTTTCGTCAGTGGTTCCAAGAGTATGATGCTGCTGAGTGAGACAAACAAATTGAAGCGGATGTTCTTGCGGGGAAGTTTGATAAACTTGCAGAGGAGGCGCTCGCAGACCATAAAGCTGGGAGGACAAAGGAAATTTGAAGCATTTTGTCTCTCCTAGCTTCTGGGCATGCTATCACCGACTGCCCAAACAAATTCAGCGTCTGGCTGACACGAGCTACGAACTGCTCAAGGCTGATCCTTCTCACCCGTCACTCCACTTCAAGAGGATTGGCAAGTATAGGGCGGTAAAAGTTGGTCTCCACTATCGAGCGCTTGCGATTGAAGTCCCAGAGGGCCTACTTTGGTTTTGGATCGGGAGCCATCCCGAATATGCAAGGTTTCTGGGCTAACTATGCATCCAGCGGACCGCCAACCACTCGGTGAGGATTCAATCGGACCGCGCATCCGCATGGCAGCCAGCAGAAGTCGGGAGGAGGAAATAGGGGACCGCGCGTGACGGGGCGTTTGTGATGTTGCAGCTTTTTGGGGCGCGGCTGGTGAGGCTGTTGTTAGCACTATACAAGATAAATTAAATTGCCTTCGGAGAGGCGGAGATTAAGATGATCATACGGAATGAAACGGTTTCAGATATTGAGGCAATAACCGAGGTAACGATAGCTGCCTTCCAGAATCTTCCAATAAGCAATCACACAGAGCAATTCATAATAAATGCGTTGCGTGCTGCCAGGGCACTGACTATCTCGCTTGTAGCGGAAATTGATGGACGGGTGATAGGCCATATTGCCTTTTCGCCTGTGACAATTTCTGACGGCAGCCTCAACTGGTATGGCCTTGGCCCCGTCTCTGTGTTGCCGGAGTATCAGAGACAGGGCATTGGAAGCTCACTTATTCAAGATGGGTTATCTTTGCTGAAAGGGTTAGGCGGTCAGGGTTGCGCCCTTGTGGGTGATCCAAGCTACTATAAACGGTTTGGTTTTAGAAATATTCCGGATTTAATTCATGAGGGGATTCCGCAGGAAGTCTTTCTTGCTTTGCCGTTTAATGAAAAAAATCCGCAAGGTATTGTTGTGTTTCACAAGGGATTTTTAGCAAATGGCTAACAACCGCATCAACTCGGCCTGGAAATTCCGCTGCGCTCCATTACCAGCTGGTGATGCGGAGCTTCTATGCGTCTTACGAAAGTGCGGGGGAGGTTCGGATGAGTAAGGAAATCAAGCCGGTGGTATCCAAGGAAGAAACGTTTGATAAACTCGAAATACGGCTTGGACAAATTGTCGACATCCAGCCGGAACCCTCAGGGCTGAAGGCCGCATATCATTTGACCGTTGATTTTGGAAAGTTCGGACAGAGAGTCAGTGTTGGACGATTCACCAAGCATGCAATCGAAGAAATCAAAGGGCGAAAGGTTCTGGGCGTTTTGAACTTTGAGCCGAGACAGATCGGAGATGTCGTTTCAGAAGTTTTGATCCTTGGTGTCCAATATCCAAAAGCCGACAGTGGAGAAGCGACTTTTATTATTCCGATGGCCGAGGCAAAGATTGGCGGGAAGCTTTTTTACGAAGAGAACAGAAGCCGTATAACTTTCGCCGGAGCGGGCGCCCAAAAAACCGGGCGCGGCTCAGCTGCCAGTTCGATTGATATGGACCCGCAATGACATTACCGTACCAATGGAACCCGGAGTCTGCGGGGTCAGCCCTTGACATGAGACATTCTTGTTAAGGTCAGCTTTAACTGGACCGCGCGGGACAGGGTGTTTGTTTTATTGAAGCTTTTTTGCGCCCGACTGAGACCGGTCAAGTGAACCGACGCCAGCCATCTCGACTGAACTACATCGTTCAGTCGAATCCAAGCCCACGGCGGGCGCGGCTTAAATTCTAGTTCTACGTAGAGAGATGATAATGAAAAAGTGTCCCTTCTGCGCTGAAGAAATTCAAGACGAAGCGATAAAGTGTAAACATTGCGGTGAGTTCCTGGATGCCTCCAACCACCCGCGTTTAGCAGAGCAAAAAATCCAATGGTATTTCCGGAAATCGTTTATTATCATCGCAGTCTGTTGTGTGGGGCCTCTGGCGTTACCCCTGATCTGGTTTCATCCACGCACGACGAGAACATGGAAGATAGGACTCACGCTAGGCATCCTTGTTCTCAGTTGGATCTTGTTTCAAAGCACGATAGAAGCCATCCGTATTCTCAAGGAGTATTACGAGCTAATTCAAGGGCTGTGAAGTGGTCCACAGGTTGAACAAACCAATGATCGCAGATCGAGCTGATTGTTCACATGTGGTGGCGATAGACGATATTAATGTAAAATCTTGAGCTTGAATAAGGGAAGGAAGCCACATGACCAAATCAAAAGACACAAAGAAAGCCGAGAAGAAAAAACCGCAGAAAACAGCTAAGGAAAAGAAGCTGGCCAAACAAGAAAAAAAGAAGAACAGATAGCTCGGCAACAACTTATCCAACGGCGCCGGGGTGCCATGTGTAAAAGGTTTCGCGCTTGGAAGGCTACGTCCCTTGATACTCGGATTTTAACGATATCGGTCCCAAGTCACCCACTTCCGGGCCAGCCCGACAATCGTACGGCTGTTGAGCACCTTTCTTGCCGGATCATCTACGGCCGCTCTGCTGTGTTCGTTGCCGATGCGAAAGACCTCTTTCACCTGTTTCCCAACCGCTTTGGCCAGGCACAGGTCCGAGGATTTAGTCTGTCTCCGGTCAATTTCCGGCGGCAGGCCAACTCCGTTGTCGCGCAAACCCAGATGCACCTGGCCATGTTCATCACAGCGTAGCGCAACGACCACTTCTCCGCTTTGGCCATTCCGGCAGGCGTACTTCAGCGCGTTGCCGACTGACAGGGTTTAGTCCATCAACACCGATGCGAGGATGAGTCTTTATAATTTGATAAGGAAACTTTCTCGGTGGTGAAAATCAGGCTGAAGGGCGGCATGCTCTAAAGCCCAATAAGACATATTGTCATCCAGTTGTTTGATTACGGCGCTGATTCCTATCTCCAAAAGCTGATCGGAGTCGATGATCTTTTCCAAATCCAGATCCAGGGTGAGCGCTAAAAAGTCCTTTGTCTTCAGTACGCTTGTCGTGAGTTCTGTGAAGTTCTCCTCCTCCTTCATCCCATGGCGATAGGCCGCAAACTGATAGACGTTCCAATGTCCCGCTGGGGACAGGTTAAATTCCCAGTATCGAGGAACATTGTGGACAGCCAGGAAGAGTTCGAAGCAAGTATCTGTCCAGAGCCCATGTCGACGGCTCGGCATGCTGGAGAGCGCTGGGATCGATAATTTCTCCAGACGCCCTTCTATGAAATATTTTAGGGTGAGCATATCGCAGTGGCGGACGATGTCGCCCGAAATGTGCAAGTCCGGCAGGAGGCTAAGCGAAGAGAATGGCTGCAGGTTGAAATTTTGGTGTTTCATCGTATGCTTTGGAAAACGGTGCGGATTGATGTTGCCTGGGATTCGATGCTTTCGGTGAGCTTAAACTGAACAAGCGCCCTCAAAAGGTTATGCTCGCTGTGTCTTGCCTTGAAGTAGACGTTGCCTTCCAGATAGTCGGTAAAGAACCTCAATCCGAGCTCGAATGCAATGAGACGGATTGCATCGTAAAAATATTCGTAGTCGTTGTCGGTCAGGAATTCACTTGCCAATGAAAGATATCCTTCCGAAATAGCGAGATAAAACGCAAGATCGAAGTGGACTTTCTCCCACTGTTCGGTTTCCTCTCCCAGAGGATTGCAGCAGGATCGCAAGCAGTCGCCGATATCGTAGTGGACCAGACCGGGCTTGACTGTATCCAGATCTACTATGCTGACAGCTTGTCCGGCAGATGTGTCGATCATCACATTATTTACTTTTGGGTCACCATGAATCGGGCGGAGATGCAGTCTGCCGGCTGCTTTGGCCTCCTCCAGCATGTGTGCCGAGCTCCTTTTCTTGCGCACAAAATTCGCACAAT
The DNA here is from genome assembly GCA_963781715.1 of uncultured delta proteobacterium. GTDB lineage: Bacteria > Desulfobacterota > Syntrophobacteria > Syntrophobacterales > Syntrophobacteraceae > Desulfoferrobacter. The sequence continues at coordinate 103,751 of CAWAGW010000005.1, read as the reverse complement.
AATCGAGTTCTGGCGACCTCGATGCGGTTTTTCTTGCCGTGACTTCATCGTAGTGCTGAAGATAATGGGGTAAGATGTGGAATCCTTTTAGAGTATCCGCAAGTTTTTCTATGGGGAGGTCGTTGATGATATTGTGGAACATGCCGAGCGCATAGCCGACTTCTCTTGCATGTCTTATGTTCTGGACCGTATCAAAGGAACGTGCCCCATCAATAAAGCTGAGCGCGCGCCAGAATGAACCGTCGTCCGCAATCCAATGATCTCGGCCGGTCTGGGTCAGCAGGACACGTGGCAATTGCCAGCGGCGGCCCGGTCCGAGCACCGAGCTGAGCAACCTGTTTTCGGCATGCTCGGTGACGATGCGCATGTTTTGCATGACTAGCTCAGGTTGGCGAAACACATGGGTGTTAATTCGCTGGAGGATGAAGCGGACGTTTATTGGGGAATCAAGTGTCACAAGAAAAGTATCATTGACATTTCCGTTACCAAATTCTTCAATATATCGGATGGGATTGGTTTCTGGTTTGAACTGGTCCGCAATAACGAGCACATCGTCCAATGGTACGCCTCCTGATTCGTCTACCTGGAAGCTTGTTTGAGTCGGTTTTATCATCTAAATAGATACTTCGAAAGCGCTCAAAGGCCAAACGTTCGCACCAAAAAAGCTGCCATCTCTGCTCTTGTAACGGAGCCGTACGGACAATAGCTGAGTGGGTTAGCCTGGCAACCGGTAGTTATATTTTCTTGGTAAACTTCATCGATCCAACTGCCCGCCCAGTAAATCTGGAGCTACGTCCGAGAAGATGTCGATTGGCGCAGGTGGCTGGTAGCCGCTTCCATGTTTCGCGCGCAATAAAAATACTGCCATTTCGGCACGCGTCACCGTATTGAGGGGGCAATAGAGCAACGGATCAACATTGCAGCCCTTAGTGATGCCGTCCCAATAAAATTGCTCTATCCAGCCGCTGGCCCAGTAGTTTGTTGGAACATCGATGAATACTCCGGTTGGAGCAGGTGGATCGTAGCTGCCACCGTGGAGTGCTCTTTCAATAAAAACCGCCATTTCCGCTCTTGTTACGAGAGCCTCGGGGCAGTAGCGATCGTTGCCGCAACCTTCTGCGATTCCCGCTTGATATATTTTGTCTACATAATCGTAGGCCCAGTAGGATGGCGGAACGTCAGTAAAGGTTCCTCCGGGATTCCATTGCATCCATTGGGTGATGGTATTTTCGTTAGACGAGACCAGACGGGTGCCACCGTTCAGGTCGACGTCGACATAGCCAAAGGTATGAATGCCCACCACCCGGAGACTGTCGAGGTAAACAGGACCGCCGCTGTTGCCGCCGGATGTGTCCGCCGTGTAGTAGATGATCCGATCATCCGTGGCATAGACACTGCTTGAAGAGCGCCACATTGCCTGACTATTGAATTCATCTTGAACCTGGAGAGGGTATCCGACGACATTGATCCTGGTCGGAGTTGAATCGAATTCTACCGGCATGAAGGTGGAAATCGAGCTGAAAGGTTTATCGAACATTACAGCGGCGTAATCGTATTTGAAGTCACCTTCCGGCAAGTAGGCACTGTTGGTGTGCAATTCAGCGGCATACTGTGTTCCATAGGGTCGATATACGGGACCGTCTTTAGATGGTTGATATTGCCCCGGTACAATAAGAAAATCATAGCTCCAGCTGGAATAATCAGCGTCGTAAACGTTGTGCCCGGCGGTGAGGGCAACGTATGGAGAAACTATAAAAGCCGACCCTCTATACCTTACCCCCAAGTTTGTGAAGCTGACATAGCAGACCGTGTTCCATGGATATTGTTGAGTATTTGCCACCCGTATGCGATCATCGGAACCAACGGCGTTTTCAGAGTTTATTGAGTCAATGGCAGAATCATTAATAATTTTTTTTTGAGGCCATGGAGCAGCATCCGGTTTGTGAGAGACATCCGTCTCCGGTTGAGATATCGGTTTTTGGAACTCACCGGGAACAGGCGAGGGTACCGCAGGGAGGTCAAGGCTCGGGTCCGATGGAGGCAGGATGATCATCTTGCCAGGCTCTGGAATAGACTCTTTCCATGTCTCCGAGGCGCTTAACAGGACCTGAGCATCTTTCTTTGAAAGTGGACCGAGGTGCGGCTGAACAACTACGATGCACACTCCGGTTTGACCGTCGGCACCCTTAACATCGTATTCCTGCCACCGGTAAAATTTATTTTGGATAATCTGCGCTACTACACGTGCAGGTCTCAATTTACCTATGCCCTCAGGGCAATCGGTGAGTGACAGGCGTTCAAAAGGTATCAATTTGTCGGCGACACGCGCTGCAAGCTCTTGCAATGCACTGCTTTGGGCTTGCACAGAAGCAACGAGAAAACAACTAAAAAGCGCAAAAATGAATATTGATATTCGGAGTATGGATAGACGCGTCTTTAAAAGTATGGTCATGAGGTCCTCCAATTCGGTGGTCGAAGCTTGGCTTGCACCTGCTGGAATTAAGGAGCATAAGCCTAAGTAAAGACCCACGCAATAAAGTGTCCATCAAGCACTACAACCATCTCGTCACCCCGGCGAAAGCCCCGGGGTCCGGAAGACGCTGAAAAACTGGATTCATGGTCGTAGATGCCGCCCCAGCGGTACTTTCGCCAGAGTGACAATTGAGGGGTTTTCGGAAACCTATTATTGTGGACATTTACTTAGTCCAGGTGCTCTATTGATATCACTTGCTCATCCTCTCCACCAGAATCTTTTATTGCGTGTAATTTCGATGATTTGCACGGTACCGCTGACATCGAGACAAAAAGCTCCAGTACGCATCGATCATGCCACGGATTCGCCGATCTCTCTCAAATTTATCAAAACCGCGTAGACTAATTCACCCACCATATGTTCGCATGGAACCATTCTGGCAAAACAATCTAATTCTAATTAATAAACAACTGTAATTGCAACCGTAAGATTCAATTGAGTATCACGGACGAGTGGGATTCAGGCAAGATGCTTGAAACGTCAAAAAACCAGCCTCCTTGTAGACAAATTTACTTTCTGGTTCGTCTTAACAAGTAAATGCCAACTTGCATTGAACGAGTGGATGATGAATCCAGAAAATTTTTAACAGAGGAGGATAAAAATGAGAGTTAGAATCCTTTCAATGATTGTTTTGCTGGTGGTTGCAGCCGTTTTCATTTCAACCCCGACTAAAGCCCAGCCAGTGAGCCCTTTGGCTCTGGGTGCGCTGGGGGCAGCAGCCGGCTATGTTGTCGGTGGAGACCCACAGGGTGCAGCCATTGGCGGCGCCGCGGGAATAACCGCCGGCTTGTTGATTAATGCCGGGCAGTATGGACACGGACAGTATGGCTACAGAGGTCGTTACTACGGTCCTCCGGCAAGGTATGCTCCAGGACGATACAGCCAGTGGGGATATTATGCGCCACGGCATCATCCACAGCGGCGATGGGGACATGGCCACTATAATCGCTGGGGGAAGTGGGTTCCAAATTATCCTGGGAATTATTATCGTGGCTGGGGCTGCGCTTCGGTTTATTGCAGGTAACACAACACTTCATAGCAGAAAGCTTGCTTTGAATAGCACTGGAAATGGCACCTGAAGCGGGGTTAAACTTGTGAACATGATGCCTGAGGAATTGACTTCAGATCACCCCCAGAGGTCGGGTGCCGGCATCCTCCTTTCCCTGGTGGAAGAAGCCAGGGAAGGGGATCGAGAGGCCTTCGATAAAATCGTGGAACTTTTCCAAGATAAAGTCTTTCGTATGGTCTATTACCGAACGGGATCTCGCATGGACTCTGAAGATCTGCTACAGGATATCTTTTTGCAGGTTTACAATAGCCTGCCTAAACTAAAAGAACATGACAAATTCGAGCCCTGGCTATTTCGTATAACCTTAAACCGGATTCGTGATTTTTATCGGAAAAAACGGGTTTTTCGCTTCCTGGGGATTTCAGGCGAGGATGATACAGACAATCGCATCAACGCCGAGAAAGATGATGCTCCGGGAGCTTTAGACCACGTGTTGCGACAAGAGTTTTGGGGTCAAGTAAGACGATTTTCGGAAAAGTTCTCGCGCCGGGAAAGAGAGGTCTTTTTCCTGAGATTCTTGGATCACCTCAGTATAAAGGAAATAGCGACCGTTCTGGGCAAAAGCGAGAGCGCCATAAAGACACATCTGTACAGATCATTGAATAAATTTAAAGGGGATAAGGAACTGCAGACTTTTTTAGAGGGTGAGACGTGATGACTATTAAGCGAACTGACCATTTAAATGAAGATCAGCTTATCCGGTCTCTGGTGGAAGAGGTCGATTTGCCTCCCAATCTGCGTGAACATTTGACGGTCTGCGCGGTATGCAAGGCTACTAAACAGAAAATGGAAGCCAGATTGGAACGGCTGGGTGAACTGGCAAGAGAGTCTTCGCCGCCCCCCCGCAGAAAAGTGCGCCTTTCTGAGTTCGACCGGCGACATGTTCAACCTTTTTGGTGGGGGTGGAACTGGCGAAGTCTTTGCGCTGCAGGCTTCGGTGCTGCCCTGCTTCTTCTCATGTTGACCAATATGTTGCCCACGAAAGACAAACCGGAGAACAGGACGGCACAACTGGAAAGAGAAATGACCGAGGACGAACAGTTGTTGGATTCGGTCGACAGGTTGGAAGAAAACGCCCTGCCAACTTTTTACGTCGAGGTTTCAGACCTATCAGATCCGGATTTTGACGAGGATTTTATCGATTTCGTTGTTCCAGCCGACGATAACAAATCATCGCATCTGGAGATTCGCAGGAAAGGCAAACTATGCTGAAAAAAATCTTGTGTCTGACATTCATCGCATTTTGGGTTCTGGCGCCGTTCCGTTCCATTGCAGAGCATTTATTCCCGGGCAAATGGTGGTACATGCCGGAGTTTTCGGAAAAGCTTAACCTCAGCGACGAGCAAAAACAGCAATTGGATGCAATGTACCTGGATAACCGCCGAAAATTAATTGAACTAAAGAGCGATCTGAAAAAGGAAAAGCTCGACCTTGCAACTCTGGTGGAACAGGAACCGTTAAATGAAACCGCTGCCATGGAAGCTTTCCAAAAGCTTGATTCAGTTCGGAGCAGACTTTCGGAGGAAAAATTCCATTACATTTTAGGAGTCAGAAAGATTCTTGGACAGGAGAAGTTCCAAGAACTCCAAGCGTCTTTCAAAATGTACCGCGAAAAAATGCGGCAGCAGTCCCATGAACATAAGGACTGATTGGTTAAGGAAATGCGCAGGCCTGCTCTGCAAGCAGCCTGCGGCAGTTTCCGAACCGAAACGAGCAGGCAAGGTCCTACCGTCCTACCTCCCTATTTGACATCAAGTCCATTTCTATGTAGAAAGCAGTGAAGCATATGCTGTGTAATGGGTTCATTGTTTTCACTAATACCGGATTGCTGAATTCCAACAATCACGAAAGGGGTGCAAATGAAGCATTTTATGAAGATCCTACTGGTCGTTGCCCTGCTTACGAGCATGACAGTCGGAATGGCTCATGCCAAGGAGCTTGTAGTTGGAGTTGATGCCAACTTCATGCCGTTTGAATTCAAAATAGACGGGAAGCTCACCGGATTTGATGTCGAACTGTGGGATGCTATCGCAAAGGACCTTGGTCTGAAGTACCAGTGGCAGACCATGGACTTTAACGGAATCATTCCGGCCTTGCAGTCCAAAGCCATTGATGCTGCCATTGCCGGTATCACCATCAAGTCGGATCGCGAAAAGGTAGTTGATTTTTCATACCCTTATTACGACGCCGGTCTGATCATTCTGGTGAGGGCTGACAACAAGGATATAAGGTCCGTTGAAGATCTAAAAGGTAAAGTGGTCGCCACCAAGCTGGGGACAACCAGTGTTGACTTTCTTAAGTCGGTGCCCACCAAGGAAGTGAAACTGCTTCCCAATACGGATAATCTCTTTATGGAGCTTGTTTCCGGTGGAGTTGATGCGGTCTTCTTTGATTCCCCTCCGCTTCTCTACTATGCAAAGAATCAAGGCAAGGGCAAAGTGAAAACCGTAGGTCCTTTATATGCTGGACAATCTTACGGGATTGCTTTCCCCCAGGGCAGCGAGTTAAGGGATAAAGTGGACGTTGCGCTGCTCAAACTCATGGAAGACGGAAGGTATGACGAGTTGTACAAAAAGTGGTTTGGCACAACTCCCAAGTAGCCCCGTTCGATCCTGAAAACTTAAGTGCACGAAGCAGGGTGTTTTGCATCCTGCTTTATTTTTGACTCCTTTTCCGGCAATCGGATTTGGATCTCATGGAGTTGCCAGCAAAGATAGAACTGCCAAGGCTGCAGGGTAATTGCAGCGGTAGGTGTGTGAAACTGGCAACTCCTGGGCGGTGAATTTATGGGCAGTGGGTTCGAATTCAATTTCGACGTAATATGGGAGTCCATTCCGTTACTCCTGACCGGCCTCAAGTGGACCATCGTCATAACGATTTTTGGCTTGCTCTCAGGATTTATTCTGGGAGCAACGTCAGGATTAATGAAGCTTTCCAAGAACGCGATCATAAGAAAACTGGCCGGCGCCTATGTCGAGAGCGTCCGCGGTACGCCTCTCATGGTCCAGGTCATGTTCATTTATTTTGGGCTACCGCTGGCTATCGGCATGCGCATACCCCCCATCATAGCCGGAATCACAGCTATAGGAATAAATGCCGGCGCCTATATCGCAGAAATCTTCCGCGGTGCGTTCCAATCCATTGAGAGGGGGCAGATGGAAGCAGGCCGGTCAATCGGACTGACCCGGCTCCAGACCATGTACTACATCATTTGGCCTCAAGCTTTTAAACGAATGATCCCGCCTCTTGGAAACCAATTCATCATCAGCCTAAAGGATACCTCCATACTCGTGGTGGTTGGGGTGGGAGAATTGACGCGCACGGGACAGGAAATTATCGCGGGCAATTTTAGGGCCTTCGAAATTTGGTTGACTGTTGCTGTGATGTATCTCGTTATGACGATGTCTATTGCTAAGATTCTACACGGACTGGAAAAGAAGCTGGAAATCAAATGATAATGATCCAAATCAAGAGTCTTCATAAAAAGTTTGGTTCTCATGAGGTTTTAAGGGGGATTGACCTGGATGTTTCAGCCGGGGAAGTGTGCGTCATCATGGGGCCGAGTGGTTCCGGCAAGAGTACTCTTCTGAGATGCATCAATCGTCTGGAGGAGATCACCTCAGGTGCCGTTATAGTGGACGCTCACGACGTGATGGACAAGAATACGGACATCAATTTCGTACGGACCGAGGCTGGGATGGTTTTCCAGCAGTTCAACCTTTTCCCTCATATGACCGCTCTGGGCAATGTGACTTTAGGGCCGATAAAAGTACGCAAGATGCCAAAAAGAGATGCTGAAAAGCTCGGAAGGCAGTTACTGGCCAGCGTGGGTCTTGCGGACAAGGCCGATGTCTATCCGGATCATCTGAGCGGCGGGCAAAAACAGCGGGTGGCCATCGCCCGATCTCTTTCCTTGAAGCCGAAAGTCATGCTGTTCGATGAACCGACCAGTGCTTTAGACCCGGAGTTGGTGGGAGAAGTGCTGGAGGTCATGAAACGACTCGGCCGAGAAGGAATGACCATGGTCGTGGTAACCCATGAGATGGGGTTTGCTCGTGAAGTAGCTGACCGGGTGATCTTCATGGATGAGGGCGTTATCGTCGAAGAGAACACCCCGGAAGAAATTTTCTCGAACCCTCAGAACGAACGGACAAAGAGTTTCTTGAGCAAGGTACTTTAAAGAATCATCTTTGCACAATCAAAAAGCCATGTCCCCCTCATTCATCAGACCAAGGGGCCACGACAAGGTCATCTCGCCTCTTTGATTAGGGTATTTCGGCACTTATTATTGGGAACGGGCTTACTGGGCAAGTAAATCCTTCCGGTCTCTCCGGTAGCGGAATAACTTTGTCCGCTCGATTCTTCTAGCCATGACATGGTAGTATAGAACCCGGTGCGTCCATCCCCGACGGCAGGTCAAAAGTATAGCGCACGTCGCCGAGCGCCTTCAACCGGAGCCACTCCTCCTGCGTCCAAGTGACCTTGTGCACTACCGCAATTTTGATCATCGTCGCGTCTCCAGTTCGATCCCACGAAGCACATAAGTGAACATTTTCTTCTCCTTCCCGGTCTCCCCGTATCGTTCTGTCTTCATTGTTACGTGTGAAAAAAGGGCTCTGGAGAAATGCCATTGCTGCCAACCGGACTCGGGGAATCCGACTGTCCGGGATGAGAAGGGGGCTTGCGGAAACGTGGACTATGGAGGAACTAGGAACCCACATACCGAAAGGGTGCGTGTTGTAAACTCTCCTACCAAGGTTGTGCGTGCCGCATTTCCACCCGACCCCCTACACTCGCACAACGGATCGCTTGAAAAAACAGGCGTTCACGGTCACCAACGGTGCGATTCAACTCGTCGAGAACACGTGATACGGCATCGCGCTCAAAATCACAGTCACTGGGCGATGAGACGAACACGCGGATTTCTTTCCGTTGCGTCATTCGACAACTCGCATGCAACATAACGCGTTTAACAACAGCTTCACCGGCCGCGCACCCAACAGGCTGCGATGAAAGCAACGCCCCGTCCCGCGCGGTCCGGTGGAAGCTAAAGTTCGGCAATTTAAAGGCTTCATGCGTACATCAGACGACGTCCTTTAGGCTCCGGCACCGGATCTCCAAATTCCCGAGCTGTATCGATCCATAAGCGTATAGCGTCCTTGATATTTTTGAGTGCCAACTCGTCTTTGTTGCTTGCAGGACATTCCTCAACCGATCTAGAAAATCCTTCCTGTCCTGATCGTCATCGAAAATCTTCCTTCGGGCAATCCCTCGAACGATTATGTGATGAAGTGCCCCCGGGGCATCTATGCGCGCTTTTCTTGGCATATTCTCGCTATACAAAAGGAAATTCACAAGTAAAGTTTAAATGTTGAGTACGTCCCCTTATTAGATGTCCCTCAGAATCCGGTGAACAGAAAATCAAGTGCAGCAATAATCTCGTGACGCTGCTCTTTTAGTGAACTGACCTTCTTCCCCATGGACCGTACTGTAACACCGGCCAATTCTGCTGTGGACATGAATACTGCGGTATCTTTAATCACAAACTCTGGATTAAGATGCTTGATGGCCTTACCCATAGTTGAAGCGGCTACAAGTGGCACGACCACACGTGTTGAAAGGCTATCGAGCAAGTCAGCCTGGACGTCGAGCAGATAAGGAATTGCCTGATTCGTTTCTTCATTGGGGTTTTCAAAGACATCAAACTGTGCCATCAAAACCTCCTCAAGCCGTCACTGAACACGCCACCTGCTTCGATGCGACGATTATAGGCTTCAATGGCATCGCGATTCTCTTGCTTCCATTCTCGGCGCTTTTCCTCGATCAGCATCTCGACCAAGCGCTGCTCCAGAGTCTTGGAGAGATTGATGTGATAGTCTTTCGCCTGGCGAAGAAGGTCGCTGTTGATGCTGAGATTTGTCGATTTCTTCGGTGCATTGGTATTGTATAAGGTCTCTTGCATGATGCCCTCCTCATGCGCATTTATGATGCGCATATATTACCTCTCTCGGTGAGCACTAGCAAGAGATTTTACTGAGCAGTCGCTCGCCTTGCTCATCTAACGCGAAGCTAAGGGGCTCGGCGGTCTTTTGCCGCGTCCTCCTTGAGCGACTTGTTGGCCGGTTCTTTTAATTTGTAAGCCTTCAGCTTTCGATTGAAATCGTAAAGCTCGCTGAGCTTTTTGAGAACCCTATCGATCTTTGTCATCTTCAAGTTTCTCTATATCGGCCTGATCCTGTTTGGAGTCTCTCGCTTTCTTAAGCCAAATCAGATCGTGTTTATTCGCAAGCATCACTCTTCCTTCTTCAGACTCTGCTTCCACTGCATTGCGGATTATACTTCTTACCTCCTCATTCTTGGCAACGAGAATATCGATCAGGATTTCATCTTCTTCGTTTGCAACCTTCAAGAACCGGTGAAGCTCGATGGCGACGTTCGGAAATGTCCAAGCGGACGCAGATTCGAAATATCCATCCTTCTTCAGAATGCCTTTTGTCTTCTCGAAATCTTCGGAGTCAACGAGGAGGTCAATGTCCCTCGTAAATCGCGGCTCAGTGTAGAAGGCCATTGCAACCCCTCCAACGAGGGCATACCTCACCGCCTGTTTTTCCAGCTCCAATACAAGCCGTTTGAATTCTTCGAACACGTTCATCTCTTTTCCTAGAAGGCGACGATCGGGTAGGTCAGAGGTCTCTCGACCTCTTTCCCCCCTAAGAACCGTGCATGACAGTTTCCCGTCACACGGCTCAAGCATCTCAAAAGGCAACCCTTATGGGGCGGCCCGGCCTATGTTACCTCTCAAGTTTGAGCCATGGCCCGAAATTCCCGGGCGGACATGGCTGGAAGCAGCTTGCTGTCCTTCTTATTCCGACGACGCCAGAAGTACCCGGCATATTCAGGCAAGTAAGGATTGGCATCTGCTTTGATCTTCACATATCTTCGAATTCCGAGAGAGCTTAGTCGCAGAACCTGGTAGAGTTTCTTACCAGACCTAGCGGTTTTAGCCCATACGGCGAATACATTCCTTCCGGCGGCTGACCAATAACGATTGATCCGCCATTTCACGGATTTGTTGGAGTGCCGTCGGCGTACCATCCGCCGGAGTTCTTCGAAGACATAGGTGTCGATACGTTTAAAGGCTTCCGAGGCCACCACATGGCGGTGGTAGTTGGCCCAACCACGAAGAATTGCGTTAAGCTCCTTGATTAAGGCCGGCATCGGCGCGCCGACGTGTTGCCGAATTACGGTTCCCACCTTTTCCATGAGGGCGTGGACTCCCTCAGGTGCAGGCTTGATGTGCAGCACCCTGCCATGCTTGCGAAAGGTTTGCCCGAGGAACGTAAATCCGTCTTTGATGCGCGTGATCAGGGTCTTCTCAGGTGAGAGCTCAAGACCACGCTCGCGAAGGAAGCCTTCAACCACCGGCTGGATGGCTTCTCCCAGGATGGTTCTTGATTTTCCTGTGATGATGAAGTCATCGGCGTAACGGATGAAGTTGATACGGCACCTTCGGGGGACTGCACAGCGGACGGTTTCCTCTATCCCGTCAAGCACCATATTCGAAATGGTGGGACTGATAATCCCGCCTTGTGGAACTCCCTTGCGCGTGGGATAGCGGATACCGTTTTCCACATATCCCGCCCTTAACCATTTATGAAGCACGACTTTGTCCATCGGAATGTTTTTCATCATCCAGTCAAACGAGATGCTGTCGAAACAACCCTTGATGTCCCCTTCGAGTACCCATGGCGCCGAATTGGGCTTTGACAGAGCGTTGAAAGCGCAGGCCACAGCGTCCGCACATGATCTGCCTTCCCGAAAACCATAAGAATTCTTATCGGCTCTCGTTTCGGCTACGGGCGAAAGCCCCAGCTTGTAGAGCGCTTGTTGTGCCCTGTCGTGCATGGTGGGAATCGATAGGGGCCTTAACTTGCCGTTCCTCTTTTCAATGTAGATCCTCCTCAAGGGCTGAGGATGATAACCACGTCTGCGCAGGCTGCAGGCAGCCCGCCATTTGGCTCGGACGCCTCGCCACAGAACGCCGTCAACGCCAGGGGACTTTTTCCCCTTATTGGAGGTCACTCGCTTCACAGCCAGTAGCTTGGCGTAGAACGAATGGGTAACCAGATGTTGCAATGATCGAACCCTGTTCCATCTGTTTTCCTTCACAGCCTTTGCGATACGCACTTGCAGCCTTCTGACTTCCCGTTGGGCTTTCTTCCAGTCAATGGAATTCCACCATCCCGCGGAGTCTCCGAGTGCACCAGCCTTTTGAGCCGTCATCTGCTTTCTCTTCTTCAAAGGTTCTCCAAGCTCTCTCGCAATGAGACACCAGTTGGACGTCTGCACGCTCTTTCGCCGGTGCTGAAAGCTCTCCGGTTTTGGCGTTGAGCCATGTTTCATGCTCTATCTTTCGGCTTTCCCGAAAGCATTGGCTTCTTCCAACCTCTCTTTCCCGTCTCTCCATCGGCGTGCCTTGCGGTTCGCTTGCCTGGAATTGCTCCGGGCGAAGGACGGGGTTACCACGTTCCACACAGTTGATCCTATGGATGACTTAGGTGCGTCCTCTACGCCGAGGGTGCTGCGGTTCCGTACAGGCAGTTAGGAGACCTGCAACCCGACCCCTTGCCGCAAACTCTGGGAAGCGACCTTAGACCTGATACACGCTTTCGGCGTGTGTTAATCCTCGTAGGCCCGTTGCCCTGTGACGACGCTTACAGACATTCATCTACTTTCACCCTATCATCCGACCCTAGCCCTTAACCGGAGAGGATTCCCGGAGGGGTTCTCGCGTCACCGTCCGAACCCGATTCGGTACATTGTCCGCAGGGCTTCGCACCCCGTCATCAGCGCGACGGTAGCACGCCTGCGTAGGGACCGGCAGGAACATGCCGGGTACTCCAGGTAAGTACCTGAGTACACTCAAACTATGCGACTTCGTGTCGCACCCCAACATGAGCTTCACCGACCGCGCGCCAAAAAGCCTCAATGAAATTAATGCACCGTCCCGCGCGGTCCGGTGGAAGCTAAAGTTCGGCAATTGAAAGCATTCATGCGTACATTAGACGACGTCCTTTAGGCTCCGGCACCGGATCTCCAAATTCCCGAGCTGCATCGATCCATAAGCGTATAGCGTCCTTGATATTTTTGAGTGCCAACTCGTCGGTTTCTCCATGAGCCACACAGCCGGGCAGTTCTGGTGCTTCTGCCACAAAAACCTGATCTTCATTGCTCCAATGAATGATGATTTCATACTTATTCATTTTCCAGTTCGCCTCCCAGCTTAAGAGGGGGGACGCCCATGAAATTATGCGTTTCCCTCGTCTGTGAGGGAAATTCCCAGTTCCCTTACAATCTCCTCCCCTCTCCGAACGAGCTTAAGAGGGGGGACGCCCATGAAATTATGCGTTTCCCTCGTCTGTGAGGGAAATTCCCAGTTCCCTTACAATCTCCTCCCCTCTCCGAACGGACCTGCTGACTGCCGGCTGAGTCAACCCCAATTCCATTCCCACCTCCGTACCAGCCATGCACAATTCCCTCACCGCCCAGTAAGCCGCAACACTTCTTGCCCTGACACGTTTCGGTTCTTTACCCGAAGTTCTGATCCTCTCCTCCGGTACGTCGAATATCTGTGAAACCCGAGCGATAATCGTATCAAAGCTGAAACCCTGAGCTTTCAGGTGATATTGTCGCTCCATCGTCTCTCTGGCCGCGGCAAGAACGGAGTCAACAAATTCGCTGTCACCCAATATCCGTTCGTCGCTTTTCAAATGAGTTTTCATCTCTCGCAGGGACCGAAGAGCACTCCAACCTCCGGCACTTCGAACCAGACCGCCGCCGGCCAACTCGGGCCTCTTGCCCATTGCTAACCCGTTTCTCACGAAGTCGCTATACCTGGTCCTGGCACTGCTTTTATTCTCACCGAAAAGGATCAACACCGCTTCGGTATCCTGCCAACCATCCTCTATTCTCCCCATCAGTCGACTGTGCCCGCAATAAGGATAGTGATCGAGTTCGCTAAAGTCGGAAATGATTTTTGCTCGAACAGGATTTAAGTGAATATAGCGGACAAGTTCAAGAAGATAAGGATCTTCTTGGCATAGGATCGATTTGTAGCGGTTTTGAAATAGATGCCCTGAGCGGCGATGCCGCCGATTGTAGTGGACCGCATAGCTTGTCAGCAAACGGCGCATGATCCTTGAAATTGGAACATCTCCTGTCCGAACAAGCAGATGAAAATGGTTGGGAATGAGCGCCCATGCAAAACAGGCTGTAGAAGTCTCCAATAATAGATTGGCAAGCCGTTCAACAAAATGATCCCGGTCGGCATCATCAGCAAATATCTGTCTCCGCTCGATGCCTCGGCATATGATGTGATGTAAGGCTCCAGGTGCATCAATGCGCGCTTGCCGTGTCATAAAAATACCCTACCACATTCAACAAACCAAAGAAACGCATAATTTCATGGGCGTCCCCCTAATATGCGCAGAGAATATGAATGTGGATCGTCAACAATAAATACTGAATAAAATCTCAAAGCGGTATCTATCTGAACACGAAGGATAGTTCTGGAGCAGACCATGTTTGAGGACTCAATTAGCAATTTAAAACCGCTAATTGTGCTTATTGTTCTTTTAAGCGCGCCAAGTGCCAATAAATCAACTGGATACATAGCGCCTTCGTACGCTTCCATCATCGATTTGCCCAAGCCGAGTAAACTTGTTCCTTCTCTTTTCAAGTTCTTTTAAGGATTCAGATATTTTTTGCGTATATTCCATTGAGATTCTCAGCAATAAGGGGGCGAACGCCGCTGCTCACAAGCCGCGAGGCACGAGGGGTCTTTTGTGAAGCAGCATGTTTTACCTTTCTCTTCCTTCTCTGACAATATCAACTATTTCTTCTGTGGTTACCTTAGCTTTAATCGATGGAACATCCAGTGGGGAAGTAGCAATTTTTTCTGGAATTAAAGCAAAAGTACGGCCGTCTTTTCTCCGGATTAATACTTTGCCGGTGCTTTCTGCTTGTTTAAGGACCGTTGCTAGTTTTTGTCTGGCTTCCGAATATGAATATACCTGCATTCTAAACCTCCAAGGTATCGAGCTTGAGATTGGTAGCGGCAGCTTTGAGCTTTTTATCCAGCGTCAGTAACGGTGCTTTATGCCTGATAGCGCAATCCAGAAAATATGCATCATATGCATACATGTTTGTTTCTTTGGATAAACGCAATACCCTGATAAAATCTGGTTCAATATACCGAAGCGGGATACTGCTAAATATCAATAATCCCTTTTGCGCCTCCTCAACCGATAATCTATTTCGTTTGAACATCGACGAAAAGGCGTTACCTATTTCCCATGGAATAGATCCGGGTCCAATCAGATTGTTTCCTTTTGTAATTTCAATAAGTTTATTCCGTTCTGGCTCACCGACAATCACGGCAACTAATGCTGAAGTGTCAATAACTATATCCATAAGGCCTCCTCCTGTGTTTTATACATGACAATTGTACAACAGTTGTGCAACATGTCAAGTCTTAAAAGGAGGTAGAACGCCAGGTTAACGGGCGGCCCGCACAGCAAACTGCTACGATACAGAGCGCTCGCTTACGGGCCGTCCCGTTGAACCGTTGGTTGAGCGGCAATCCAAAACTATTATTCGCATCACTCCGCATCGAGAGCCTGCAATTTATACTTAAGTCCATTGATAAGTGACTTCGCGTGAAGCTGCTGCTCCGCATGTGCTGAATCTCTAGGCGGATCAAAGGTAATCACGTCATCCAGTTGTCGCGAGAGGAGGTCGCCGAATTGCTCACCGTCCCACGATTTCATTATGCAGTCCATGAGCTGCCGCCAACTGGATCTTGCTCGGCAAGACCACTGGTCGAGGTAAACTTGCCCCATCGCAAAAACCCACTCGATCGATTAAAGACGTTTATGGCTACCCGCTGGTCCCGGACTTCCGCAGGAGACTGTGCCATGATAGGCCGGAAGCGGAACGTCTCTACGATTCGGGCAAGGACCCGACCGTTGAAAAACTGCTCGAACTGGACCAAAAGGTCCAGGAACTTGAACAAAAGGTTAAGGGTCTCACTACCAATTCTTCCAATTCCTCGAAACCCCCTTCTTCAGACGGGCCTGAGGTTCCTCGCAAAAAGAAAGCCCCAAGCGGAAAGGCTCCCGGCGGTCAACCCGGGCAACCGGGCAAGAACCGTCCCTTGCTTGCAGTAGAAGAAATGGATCGAGTCAAGGAACTGTATCCGCCAATCTGTGAGCAGTGTGGGAGCATCCTGGATGCCGGATCTTGTCCGGAAACTTCCAAACCGTGGCGTCACCAAGTTTTTGAGCTGCCGAAAATAGAGCCGGTCAAAACCGAATTCCGTTGTCATGAACTGCAGTGCTCCTGCGGACATCTGACCCGCGCTACACTGCCGGAAGCCGTGCGCCACAGCTCCTTCGGTCCTCGAACTCACGCCGCCATCGGATACCTTGCCTCGGTCCATCGGGGGACCAGAAGAGGCATTGCTGAAATCATGCAAACTCTCTTCAATCTCGATATCTCCGTTGGCACCGTGTGCAATGCCATCGACCGGGTGAGTCAGGCTTGTGAGCCACCCGTTAAGGAAATTGCTGAAAAGCTGCACTCCGAGACTGTATTAAACATTGATGAAACCGGCTGGAAATCCAAAGGAGACCGCCGTTGGTTATGGGTGTTTGTAACTCCTCTGATCGTCCTGTTTCGCGTTGCATCCTCTCGTGCTTCCAGGGTGCTTACTGAAACTCTCGGTGCTTCGTTTCCAGGTGTCATCGTGAGTGATGACCACTCGGCCTATTCAGCTTATCACAAGGGCTTGCGGCAGCCTTGCTGGGCTCATCTGATCCGCAAACTGAAGGCATTAAAAGACACCCGGGGCAGCCCCGATTCTTACCGGTTCGCCAAAACCATGCTGTGTGAAGTTGGCAGGCTTTTTTCCTATTGGCACGCCTTCCGCAAAGGAGGTTTGTCGCGCCAGGAGTTGTGGCTGGCGACCGCCCTGATTCGCGGCCGTATGAAGGCCCTCTGTAATCACTATCGAAATAGCAGCGACTCTGCTGTGCGAACCCGCGCCAAGAGGTTCCTCAAAAACTGGGATCATCTTTTCACTTTTCTTCGCCACGAGGGAGTCGAGCCTACCAATAATTCCGCGGAGAGAGCCTTGAGACCGGCAGTACAATGGCGCAAGATCTGCTTTGGCAGTCAGTCCCAAGATGGAGAGCGCTTTACCGAAAGAATCCTCACTGTGACTCGAACCTGCCAGGTAGAGAACAAGAATCCTTTGGAGTTCCTGACTCAACTCATGGACGCACATTTTCAAAAATGTCCCTCTCCCTCATTAATCCCGGCTGCCTAACTCAAACCAGGAGCTGAACGGTTACCATTTGACCAGGCGGCAATATGAGGCGAAGTCCTCGACGGTTTCGAATCTATCTATGGTCTCTATTTCATAGACCATTACAAGAGCAAGGATTTTCCCCACACCTGGAATGGTTTGAAGCAGATTATAGGAAAGGGCGTTGTGTCCATAGGCGCTCTTTACGATTTCTCGCTCAAGAGGAACAATGATGCGATTATAGGCTTCGATCATTGCAAGATCCACTTCCATGTTCTTCCTGACACTGGGATCGTCGAATCGTTTTGCAACACCTTCTCTGTTCTTTGAACTGCCAAGGTTGCCCAGAGGGTCCGGGAGGTTGTACTGATTTCGGGTATTTTGGATATGGGCATAGAGCTCTGCTCGCTTCCTCACCAAATGGTTGCGACGCCTTAGAAGATCTCTCGTAGCTCGCATCTTTGCCGGATAGACGTATGCCTGGGCAAGCATGCCGCCCCTAAGGAGTATGGCAATTTTTTGCGAGTCGATCTTGTCGTTTTTGCTCTTGCCGCCGTGAATTGCTTTCATATAGAGAGCATGGCCAAGTACAAACGGGATTCCTTCTCTGGCGCAAAGATCAGCTACCCAGTACCAGGTGAACATGCACTCTGCAGCCACTACGATGTCCTCTCGGTAGGGCGCAATGAACTCAAGGAATGCGTTGGAATCCGTACGCAGGTTTCGGTGAGCTACAGTCTCCCCATTGTTGTTGAGTATGCACACATACATTTTCTTCGTGTGCAGATCGATTCCACAGTAATATTTGTGCTGTTTGTTGTAGAATCTCATCTGGTCTCCTCCTTGGTTGGTGTTTGTTGTGGGCACAACAAATATACCATCCCCGCGAGGAGGCCTTATAGTATCAAGTAATTGTGCAGCTCTGTTTATCTCACAATTCCCGATGATAACCGGAAGGTTTAGGGTTGCTGAAAAAGTTCTGAATATCTCCATGACATGGGAAGAATCTGCCGTTGTGACTGGAGTGATCTGTGCTTAATCCTGGAAGCGACTGGAAATGTGCTGAATTCCCACATCCTATTGTTTTCTCAATCTATTATGAGCGAAAATTCTTGACAAGTTTTTTCTGGCGCCCAAGTGCCAGCTTCGCGGCTAACTCAATTGAAAGATCGAGGGCCAAGAAATCTCAATTTTCAAGATCTTTTTTCATTGCTTCGAATTCTTCTTTGCTGATTTCGCCTTGGGCGTAACGCTTCTTCAAGATGTCAATGGCGTTCTCGCCAGATTGGCTTGAAATATAGTCCCTTAGGTTCTCTCGAAATTTTGGATTCTGCCACACGAAGTAAGCTCCAACACCTATGGCGACCAGCAAGATAACCCACATGATTTCTCCCTTCTAACGGATACTTAAAATGATGAATGTTCTCATTGATCTTCAAAAACCATAAGGTTAATGGTCAGATAGTTCAAATACTTTTTCGTTGCCTTCGTAGTTACTAACGGGGACACTGCCGAATCCTTTCAGGTTTGGGAGATATATTACGCCCTTTCCTTCGCAGTTCTTGCAGGCATACTTGTAGCGGATGTGGCGGATCACCTGAATTTTGGCTGGAATGATATCAAGCTTCTCGCTCGCCTCTTCGCCGATGCGCGATAATTGAACGCCGCAGGAACAAATCTTTTGATCCTCATCGATATCGTGGATAACTTCCACCCGCGGAAGATCTTCGGGCAACGGCTTGCGTTTGGGGCGCCGGCGGGTATGCTCTGGAATAATGAATGGTTTTGCTTCAGCCTTTTCTTGCGTCAGCGCTTCGGCTTCGTTGAAAAGGTGAAGTTGCTGACCCTCCGATTCTGCAGGGCGCTTTTCTGTTTTACGACCGAACAGCTGCTTTTGAAAGAACCGAATCCGCTCCTCCAAAAACTCGATGCGGGCTCGGTACTGGGCGTCCAAATCAAGCACTAGAGCTTTGAGTTCATCGGTCGTATCGGGCAGTGTAGTCGTGTTCAACAGCATATCCGAAAGACTACCACAAAAACACCCATTCGTATATGAAATTATTCAATAAATTATCGTAAAATCTCACATTAACGTCGCGTACTTCAAACTCTTATGAGGCCGAACTGATCCAAGCTCCAAACCCTCCAGAAGAAAGCCCAACTCCCTTGCTTGGATCTCCAGCACCTCTGCACGATTCTTCAGCCATTGGAACCGCTGCTTCTCTAAACGCTTCTGCCAAAGACAGAATCCATTCCGGTCCCAATACAAGACCTTCACAATGGTGCGACTCCGATTGCAAAACACGAACAAATGCCCGGAAAAGGGGTCCAACTCCATTTCCCCTTCTACCAGCAACGACAATCCGTTGATGGCCTTGCGCATGTCCGTGTTCCCCGCGGCCAGAAACACTCGCGTTTGTGCAGGCAGGTAAATCATAGCTGCATCAGAACTCGAATGACACCATCCAACACAGCAGGATCGAAACCTTTATGAATCTCAATTCGATACCGGTTGTTGATCACCAGGCTGAGTGACGACCCAAAACAAAACAAGGTTCCCTCTTGTCTCGGCTTTGGCCATTCGACCAGGGCAGGTTCCGACTCTTGCCAAGATCTTTGTCTTTACCTCCAGTATAGAAAGCAATGCAGCTTCAGATCGTTTTGGTGGCAGTACTCCTTCTGAGAAACCCCACTTGCCTGCCATTGGCTAAGCTGAAGTTGCTGTGAATGAAATACATAAGTATTTATTTTCATTTATAGAAATGAATTAGGCTAAATTCATTACTGGCTACATTACAGCCTGACGCGAAGAAGATCCAAAGCGCGACGCTGCATCCTCGTGGGAACGGTGACCTTGTCAAACTGAGGTGCGTCGGGCAGGTTCGGTTTTATTCGATCCTTGCTGATCGTTGCCAGATCCGTGAGGAGGGTCTGGAAGCTATGGACCGGATAATTATCATCGGTTCGTTTGCGTTTGGCTTTTCTTTTGGCAGAAGGAGACCGCTGTGCAGGGGCCACAACTGAACCGCGTCTTGCTTTTGCGGCTTCTCGATCATCATCGTCAAAAAGAATGGGCGCCAGGGCTTGGCGCATATGCCATTCTACATAGTAGGCCAGCATGCAAAGAAAAACATGCGCTTTTACCCGGCCGGCCAAGCGATGATGGATAGGACGGACCTTAAGATCGACACTTTTGTAGCTTCGGAAAGCTTGCTCAACATGGGAGAGGCTTTTGTAGGTGGAAACAACATCTTCGGCTTCAAGCTTTTCAGCCAGCACAGTGGTGCGGACCACATAGATCCCATCAAGCGATGCCTCTTTTGAGATGCTTTCCTGGTTGCGCCGGTAGGAGAACCCCTCTTCTTGTATATCGAGGTGAAAGTGCTTGCCAACCTTGTAGCGATTGACCACTTTGCCGACCCGCAGACCGATCCGGTCTTTTCCGCGAAGAGGTCTTTTGGCACGCCTGGTTGCCCGCACAACTTCTTCCAGTTGCTTTTCCGTGGCAGCCAAAAGGTCCTCGCGCTTGCGTGCCCTCTCAACGGCAAGACGGGGATTGCGGCACACAATGAGACGCTCGCCGGGGTAATCCGTCGAGGTTATCTCTCCCAGGTCCTGTTCATCAAAAAGAGACAATTGAATGGCGCCGCTGGCCACCAACTGCTGAATCTGTGGAGCCCGAAGCGCGGTTACCCAGTCAAGTCCTGCGAGCTTGAGATCATTTTCGATGCGAGCCTGAGTGATCATGCCCCGGTCTCCCACCAGGATGATCCGCTCCAGCCCGAAGCGCTCTCGGATCTTTCGGATTTGTTCCTGCAAAGTGGAAGGGTCACCGGTATCCCCCTCAAAAACTTCCACCGCAATGGGACAGCCCTTAACATCGCAAAGCAGCCCAAAGACGATCTGAAGCTTGCCCTTTTTCTGATCGCGATTATATCCGATGCGGGCCAAGGGGCAGGTGCGTCCCTCAAAATAAGTGGAGGTGACATCATAGAGAACCAAAGAACCATTCTTGAGGTGGTGTCTGGCAAGCTTGGTCTCAATATTAGCTTGTCTTTCAAGCAGCCAATCCATGGCCTGGTAGAGAGCCTCCTCATCGGCAGAGTCAACTCCAAGCTCTTGAGCCAGCGAATTAGAGGCGGTTTCGTTATCGAGTCCGCGTGCTGTGGCAAGCTTCGATTTGGGGTCAATGATACGAGTGGCAATCATGGCCAAGACCAGGGGATGTTGCCAGTCGTCTTCAGAGCCGATGATGTGGCCGAGCTTCAGCTTCTTGATGGTGCCAAGGACAGCAGCCACATGCCCATGAGGAAGGGATCGGGCGACCTCAAAGGCTTGCTCCAGCTTCTCAACCACGGTTGCGCCTTTGAGCAATTTTTTCATGCCCTCGATAATCTCGCCGGGCAGTTTGGTGAGGTTGGCCAGAGTGCGCTTCTTAACCTTGCCCTCTTCGCGAAATGATTCGCGCAGAAGGACGGTCGGGTTTGAATTTCGATTGGGCACAGTTTCGATATACATGGGGACATGCTACTATCACAATTAAAAGCATTAAGCAAGCAAAAAAACGATATAAACATGGGTACAAATGTATTTCTTTAATATAGCAAATATACTGAAAACTAGAATGTTAGAATGCATTTGATAATAGTTCTTCAGGAACTTCAGGCTAAGGTGTGCTTCCCAATACCTTCGCTTTGCTTCTAGCTCTGCGGCCCTCGTGTTTTCCATCCTTGACCTCCTTCAGTCTTTTTGGAGGCCAATTTCTCACAACCTAAGCCGCACCGAAAGATGGGGTTCGCAGAACGCTTACGAAGCAACTTGGCAAGCGGGAAAGCTGACATCTATTGAAATTCATAAGTCAAAAAAACCATTGACAATAAAAATTAATCATAGATTATTAGAATTGAACCCAGGTTTTTTAATTCAGGTTGAAGGAGGCTCTCGAAATGAAAAGCAAAGATAAAAAAGAAGAAAAGAACAAGTACAGTAAGCCGATTCTGATTAAACACAAAAAATTGAATGACGTCACTGCGGGTCTTGCTTCTAACAATGCTCCTTTGGGATGTACAAGGTCCTACTAAAGTCGTTCTGTTGCCCAGAGGGTCGGCAAAAACAACCCGATGGCAAAGCGGCAACTGAGGAACCCTTCGAATCAACTTTAGCAAGGAGTCACCGAGAGAAGATTGCAGAGAATGCTGTTTTTCGGCCTTTAATGCCAATCAGGACAGGGGAGTCGCGATCATTTTTAGGCAGGTTTTCGGATTCACATCCAAAGCAGGGATAACACCATGTTAAGAGATACCAAGCAAAAAGACAAAAAAGAGCAAAAAAACGATTACCGCAAGCCGATTCTGATCAAACACAAAAAACTTAATGACATCACCGCTGGAGCTAATGGTAGTGCTCCAATCGGTCCAGTTTTGGGATGTTCCAGGTCATATTAAAAAACCGAGGGATTGCCCTAAGGCTCGATTGTCACAATAGCTGCCGAACAAGTTGGTGAACTTCAGAGAAGTCGCTTCCGAAGTGAATGCGATAACAATCTGCAGATTCAACTAATTGGCACAGAGCCTTGAAATGTTGTTCGGCTGTTTCTTTGTCCATGACCACAAGACTGTGAGGCAGTATTTCTCCGATGGCCTGAATTTTCGTCAACGGTTCCAAAAAGCTTTTCTTTGCCTTAGTAACTGTTGGGAAAAGCAACAGTTGTGGAATACATTGATTGACGACTTTGCAGGGAAACAGGTCTTCTATCCAGAATTTTTTCTTTCTCAAACCCGCAGTAAAAGCGTCCGGCGTAAGAGTTTTTAGTTCCGGGAAAAAAGATATGGTTTGTTCCGTAACGTCGACTCCTTCCGGAAAGGCCAGAACTTGAATTCCTCCTTCATCCAGCCTGAGAATTGACCGATCGTCGCTCAAAAAACTAAAACCGCCTTTGCAAAGTGCTATCGCCAGGGTGGTCTTGCCGCTGCCGGTATATGCGGGAATAACCACTCCTTTGCCCTCTGCTGCAACCGTCGCTGCATGCATCAAAAAGGATCCCTTGGATCGAAGCATCTCGGAAAAAGCAAAAATAAATATATAGCTGGAAAAAACCAAAGGGTGAATGGAATCGGGATTTGGAAATAGGCCCCTTGCAATAGCCCGATCGATATCCAAAACGAGGACTCCATGTGAATCGAAATCCGCCATGCAGAGATTCTTCCAGAAATAGTATTTAAAGGGAATGCCAATGTTTTGAGCGATTCCCAATTCATCGTCCGTGTCCGAATCGAACAGAAGTCTCCCTCGCTTTCTTATCCTTTCGACTATGGGCAGACTTTCCAAGGAGCACTGCAAAAGCAAGAAATCGATATCGACGTTTGCAGGAATGCGCGACGATTTGAAAAAAGAGAGCAAAAACGCGATGGAGTCGAGGATATGTGAGGAGTTCGAGCGAACTCTTAACTGAAGGTCATGAACTGAGAATAGCTTTGTATCGTGGGAGAGTTGCTCGAATTCTCCGTTCAAGCTCGCAAGATCGGGCAACGCAAAATCTTCTGCCAATGCTTTGGTTTCAGTCATGAAGGGCACCCGTTATTCGGCACAATTCACGAGACGGCCGCAACATATCGCCATGCTCGAAGAATCCCATGCCTGGGCAAAAATTACAGCGTAATTTTTGAGGGCAACGGAAGCACTCCGTGAAGTCCTCTTCTTTGTAGGAACGAATCCTGTCGAGCACCTGAGAATGTTTCCAGACCTCAGCAAAGGACTGTTTCCTCAGGTCGCCGCATTTCCATCGCAGTGCGACACAAGGATACACCTTACCATCCGCACTGATCGAACACGATTCTCGCCCGGCATTGCAGAGGAATTCCCTTGTAAGATCATCATCCTGGTCCGGACGATCATTGCATTCGGTTTTGGTTTTCCTTAGGGTCTTCCGGAGATCTTTCGTTTCCACGCGTAGGCTGTCAATTGGCCGGGAGGGGTCCAATGAGGGGAAAATCCTCGGAGTGTATTGAAAAGGCACGCCCAGCTTCCTAGTTAGTTCCTGCAGGTCGCCCAACTCGCGAATATTCGATGATAGTACGACACTTTTCACGACCACACGAATTCCGTTCGCCAACATCCATTTGATGTTGGCAAGTGAGCTATCAAAAGAACCTTGTCTGAGTGTGACGGCATCGTGAACTTCTGCCGATGCCCCATACAAGCTGCATTCAACCGCATAGGGCGTCATTTTTAACAACTCAGTACGTATTTTCGAAGTCATGCGTGTGGCGTTGGTAAAAAGAGTGATCGCGAAACCGAGCTTATGGCAATACTCAAATATATCTAGAAAATCCTCCCGAAGCGTCGGTTCCCCGCCGCTCAAGGTTAATTTCAGGCACCCGCACTCAGCCAATTCGCCCAAAATGCGCTGCACCTCGAGGAGAGTGAGCTCTTCTTTGGTGTGCCCCTGGTAACAATGAAGGCACTTCAGGTTGCATCTGTTGGTTATCTCAAAGACAACCGAGAAGGGAGCTCTTTTTGACCTTATGTTTTGTATGAGCTGATTGAAAGGCAGTTCTTTCATTGTACCTCGATGAACCGGAAATCCGCCGGCGACTGCATTCTGTCCGATCCCGAGCAATCCTTCCGGAAGCGTGGATCCACAGAAAGCAACCAGGCACGATCGTTCGCGCCGATAAACTATTGAGTCCCGGATAATGGTTCGTATTCGACCAGGTGTTCGTTTTTCAGATCTTGGATGATGTCGAGCAGATCATTTTTTGCCGTCTCAGAGTCCACATCGTACTTGTTGGTGATCGCTTCACAGATTTCCGGCAACTGCTTCGAGCCATCGAGGGATTCCCAAATAAATCTGCCCACATCGCTCAGAGTGTAGTAAAATCCCGTATCAAGGTTTAAAAGAATGGACTCACTCTCAAAAATCCTCCAAGTCACTTTACTGCCTCTCTTGAAACAAACTTTCCAATCATCCATGAGGTCAACCTTTTGGGTAGAACGGTCAAAATGCGGGGCAGAATATTAAACTAGAGCCGTTTCCATCCGAAAGCTATCTTTTAATACGGCGCAACACTTGCCTGTTGAAATTCTTAATAACGCTTCAATCCAACAAGATAAAGTTCATTCTTAGATTACAAACCATAGCATAGCAGAAACATCCTCCCGATCAAGAAAAAGAATGATTGGATTGTTACAGTGTGGTAGATTTTTGTAGTATACAAGATGAACTCAAAAATGACTCTGCTTCATAAGAGAACAGGAGCCACGCATTAAGTTCTTGTACAAGATGACGAGAATTGTTTGACACGTTTTCTATAGTAGGGCCGTTTTCCTCAAGCAGATCGGCGGTCCTTCTTATAGATGAAATAGGTCGGCTGTTCTTTCTGAGAAAAGTTGGCGGAACCAACGCCTCGCTTGAAATCATAGACCAATTGATGGATGAATATAGTGTAAGGTAAAAAGTTTTGAGCATAGATACTGACGAACCGATCGATACGTTGTGCCTCAATGATTTGCTTATTCTATAATGGATTGGTCAATAATTAATGCCTTTGCTGGAGGTTGCAGTGTGGCAGTACCGAGGTTTCCAATTCCCTCAAGATCTCGGGATACTTATTCGAGTTGTCTACCTTACTTTCTTTTACACTTTGTTGCTGAATAGGAAGTCATTCCAGCAGGTACTCGAACGGTTGCCGCAGGGATGTCAAAAGACGAATGCAGAACATGCAGTGGATCAACAAGACTATATCATGCTGGACAAGATCTGGCGCGGGACTTCATTTGTGCTTTGTCATATTCTGCGCACTGATAAACCTTGCCTTAGGCGAACTCTGGTTTTGTACCATTGGTTTTGCAGTTCCAACCACAACATCAAGGCATCTGTTGGTGTCTGCAAAGAAAACAATATGCTGCGTAGCCATGCGTGGCTCATCATCAATGGAGTTCCCTTCCGGGAGAACCATGCGGAATTAGAAAAATATTCTCCCATAATCGAGTGGTGAGAAGAGTAAGTTAAATGTGCTCGTGAAAAAAGATGAGCACCTGGATGGGACGACGATCACAATACAGTAGACACGGATCATTTTACCGAGGCAGATTTTGGACTGGTCAACATAATGAGAATCATTAGAGCAGCCATAGGGATCAACCGAAGGTTATGCGCTCCACGGGTACTGAGGGAAAAAATCAGTTGCGCCATGGAATCGCCCAGAGACCCGATTGCGCATACTCATCGCAGCTTTGATAAGGTTTTCAAGCTGTATGCGTGTGACGGTGTCGGACCGCTAATGAGAAGCCTCAGCTCTATCTGGCAACAGCATTATGCAGATCTTTTTACGCCGGGGCTGCAAGTCATGGTGAAGATCAATCTCAACTCATCGAATCCCTACCCCGCGACTACGTCTCCGGAAATGCTGAGGGCCTTATTGGAAATCCTTCGGCAACAGGGAATCACAGATACATTGGTGGGCGCGTGCTCGGCAAACGGTGCTTTGCCTACTCAACGACGTGCAAAAAAAGCCGGTATCTTGGACGCTGTCACGGGAAGAGCGAGGCTGGTGTGCTTTGATGAGGAACCTTGGGTGACGGTCCCGATTTCAGGACATTATCTCAAGCATGTGACCGTCCCGCAGCGGGCCATGCGGGTCGATCGCATCATTTCCCTGGCCAACATGAAAACACACAAACTCGCGACTTTCACCTTCGGCATGAAACTGGCCGTTGGCTTTATGCACCCGCTGGAGAGAATATCTCTCCATCAAGACCATCTTCAGCAGAAAGCCACGGAAATCCAGCTTGCTGTGCCGTCCGACCTTACAATCATTGACGGCCGCCTCGCTTTTATTACTGGAGGACCGGATAAAGGAGAGGTGAGCAAGGCGGATTTGGTGATCATGGGCAGCAACCCTTTGGCAGTCGATATCGAGGCTTACAAGGCTCTTTATGCGCTGAAGAAAAGGCATGGATGTTTGGATGGGTTTGCAGAGGATCCGCTGGCCATGCCTCAGTTCAGCCATGCCATAAAGCTCGATATCGGCGGCGGACCGAATGGAACGTACCGGACTATTGAAGTGATAGATTGAAGAGATTCAACCGGTGAAAATTCTGCTCATTTATCCAAGGACCAAACATATTCGAATCCCCCCGCCATCGTGGGTTCCTCTCGGGCTTTCATTTATTGGCTCGGCTCTCGAAGAGCGAGGACATACCGTCTCCATTTTCGACAGAGCGGCGAGCCAGTCCAGGCTGGGCCTCGACAAGCAGAAACTCAACGCTGCCATGATGGAACATGTTCGCCGCTTTAATCCGGATCTGATCGGAATGAACACTGTCAGTCCCCTGATTTACGACACGATCGAGTGTGTAGCACTGCTGCATCGACATCATTCCGGTCCGATTTTGGCCGGCGGGCATCACGCTAACGCGCTTCCCGAGTTGACACTGCAGAAAATAAAGGGATTGACGGGAGTCGTCGAGGGAGAAGGAGAAGCAGCGCTACTCGCGCTAGCTGACGGCCAATCACCAAGCCGGATTCCGGGCGTCTGGTGGAGAGACGGTGACTCGATTTCACACAATCCTCCACAACAAATCCCTGATTTGGACAGTTTACCTTTCCCCGCCTATCATCTGCTGGATATGTCCTTTTACACTCGGCCGAGCATCCTGAGCTTTCGAGGACGTTATCTTTCAAGCATTTCCATGCTGACCTCGCGCGGATGCCCTCGAATGTGTACTTTTTGTTCTGAATCATCCACTTATGGAAGAGGAGTCCGTTTCCACTCCCCGGAGTACGTAGTTGATTGGGTGCGCTGCACCTTGAATGAGTATCCGATTCAGGGCATATATTTTCACGACAATGATTTCCTAATCGATCGTCAAAGAGCCATAGAGATTTGTAACGATTTTATTCGACGCGGTTTCAACAAGCGGTTCCGGTGGGCGATTCAGGCCCGTAGCGACAACATCGATCTCGATATTTTAGAGCTACTGAAACAAGCAGGCTGCTCACTTATAGAAATCGGAGTGGAAACTTCTGTCCAAGAGGAACTGAACTCAATCAATAAAATGAATACGACTTACAAAAATGAGGCGGCAATCAAGATGTGCCGCAAGGTGGGTATTTCGGTTCATTCGTACATGCTCAGTTCTCTGGCAGGCGAAACACTGGACAGCTTAAAGCAGAACATCGACTGGCTGCAAGAAATCAACCCCGACACCGTTTCTGTACACGATCTAGCACTTTATCCCGGAACTCGTCTTTACCAGGAACACGGGCAGATGTTTTTCGAAAAGAACGAATGGAGTGAAGAAAACATCATTTCCTTCTACAACAGTCGCAACTTGTCCACGATTTCAGAGGATGAACGGCGCTCTTGGATGCGAAAGCATTACCTGCCTTACAATCGAAGACGGCGCTGGCTGGCCATTTTGCGATCCAATTCTCCAGTGAGTTTGGTTTCTTTGGTTTATGACGACATAAAGAGACTCCATCTACAGCATCGAACAAAGTAACAAGAATACCAAGATCAGATCTAAAGACTCCAGTGCATGATGGGTAAGCAAAAAGCATTTCAGGACGAAGAGATTGAAGATAGACCTAGAGGGCGATAGCTTCAGCGGGTTTAGTTGGAACGCGCTGAGTGCTGCTAGCGATTCCCTGCTGCGCCTGGCAGTCGGCATCATTGTGGTTCGCTTGGTACCGCCGGGAGACTTCGGAACCATGAGCACCGCGCTCGTACTGGTGGGGCTTGCGTCTTTTTTCATATCGGTTGGAATGGGAGCGGCTATTATACAGAGAAAGGATCTAAAGGAAGCCCATATACGCGTTGCCATAACCTTGTCATTGATTTTGGGCCTGCTGGTCTATGCCACAATGTGGCTGCTGTCGCCGACCGCAGCCGACCTCTTTCACGATGAGAAATTAAGCTGTGTCATCCGGACACTATCCATACAGTTCTTTTGCTACGGACCTTACTTGATCAGCCGTTCTTTGCTGGTGAGAAGATTTGACTTCAAGGCACTTTTTTATATTGACCTTTTCTCCTTCATACTTGGCTATGGTGTTCTTACTATTTACCTGGCTATTCGGGGACTTGGAGTATGGAGCCTCGTGGCAGGCACTGTGGCGATGAACTTGATCGGTGCTCTTGCAACAATTTATTACGTGGAGCTTTCTTTCAGACCTTTATTTCAGTGGGAGAAGGCGAGGTCTCTGCTAAGCTTCGGCGGCGGAGTAAGCATTTCCAATCTTTTAGGCCTGTTAAACGCAAGGATCGATTATCTGATAATCGCTCGATACTTCACGCCTGCAGATCTGGGATATTATTCAAAAGCGCTTGAACTGGTTAAGTTTCCACTTTTGAAACTATCACAAGTTGTCTTTATGCCTTTGTTTTCCTGTTGTGCCAAAAATCAGGACGACCAGACCAAACTGAAGGAGGTATACCTTCGAACGATGGAGCTGACCGCCCTATTCGGCCTTCCCATATTGAGCACGATGGCAGTTGGTGGATACTATTTTGTCACGGGGCTTTATGGTGGAAATTGGCAGGGTTCGATCGCCAGCTTTCAAGTTCTGGCTTTCGCAGGAATATTTATGGTGGCTTCAAATGTTACGGCTCCAGTAATTAGGGCTCTCGGTAAAGTGTATGTGGAAGCCAACCGCCAACTGTCATATATAATAGTCTTTTTGGCTGCAGTCATGCTGGGGATTCGCTACGGTATTGAAGGTGTTGCTGCCGCAGTTGTCATACGGGCGATGTGGTCCTATCTGACCATGACACACATCACCAACCGCATGCTCAAGGTCCGTTGGGAAGCCTTCTTAAAAGTGCAAATTCCTGGCGTCGTAATGAGCGCGGCAGTTGGGTCATTGAATTTCATCTTCATATTGCTCATGGAATTTTTATGGAAGGACTGGCCGGTAGCAGTTAAGTTCATCATCCTCACCGGTTTTTCCGGGATGGCGTTCCTCGGCGTGTTCATTGCCTTGCCCGCATCACTGAGAGGCGCTACTATAGCCTGGCTGTTGACGGAATATTATGGAAAAATCCCACATTTCTTGAAAGCTTTTGTGCACAAACGATTCAACGTGGTTGACCCGCAAGCCGATACCCGCCTGTGCTCAGATATGAGCGCAGAAAGGCTTTAGGCGGATCGATGTAACACAATCGTTTTTTAATCATTTTTTTGTTATTGAGTGACAACAGGTATTTGATCTATGCAATGGGGATTTGAGGAACGTTTCATTTACGAATTTGTTAAAGCTCACTACGGAAACGGGATCGAGCGAAATCTTGAATATTATTTTCGAAGATGCGATCAGTCCGTCCTAACAGAGAGAATTCTTCAACATGATGCAATCCCATTCTTCTATAATGCTATAGCGCAAAAAACCGTTTGCCTGAAAATCCCTCAAGAACTGCTCCATGAATGGAAAGTCCTTGCGGGCAGGGTGGCCGTACAAAATGCCTTATACGAGGAAGCAGGCGCCAAAATAATAAGTGAGATACAAGAACTGGGTATTCGCTGCATTCTCTTGAAAGGTTTTACCAATATGGACCGACTCTATGGAGACCGGATGCGGCGCCCCGTGGGAGATTTGGATATTTTGATCGGAGCTGCCGACTACCCGAGAGTCAAATCAAATCTGTTGGCTCGGGGCTTTCGTCAATGCCTGGACAAAGAGGTACTCTCAGATCAGGAAGTAGTACTGTTTGATCTATGGGAAACTATGTTGCAAGAAATGCACTTTGCTAAAAGTCTCGGCGTCTGCGAGTTAAATGTAGACGTCCACTGGGGTTTTTCATCGCTTTGGATGTTTCCTGTCAGAGAGCTTTACTCTTTAGCAACCTATCCCTGGTTCGAATATACTGAAAAAATGACCTTGGACCAACATGCAATAGAATGCCTGCGCCCAGAACTGCACTTCCTCCATTGTGTCTATCATTTTGCTCTCAACAATCGCTTTACCGGCCTAAAATGGTTTATCGATCTTTGCCAATATATAGTGAAATTCGGCCATCTCCTCGACTGGAATTTCATCAATGGACTGATAAGCTCCCCCGATTCCAGGAAAATTCTCCTGGTGACTTTAAATATGGTGGCAGAAGTCACTGGCAACGACTGCTCTCCTTCCATTTTGAGCGAAGTAATGAGATCGGACTGCAAATTACCTGACTGGGAGTATCGCTTCTACAAGAAAAGACTTTTTGCGGGAAGCGTAGTATGGCAAAAGTATCTCTGCTCGGCTCTGCTGCCGTGCAAGCAAGTTGACAGAATGAAAGTGATCAAGTTTATGCTGTTTCACCGCGCTCCCTTGTTAATGTGGCAACCTGATGGGGCCAAAATCCCCCAGTTTCTATACCCTATTTACATTTTTATGAAAGGATTCAAAAACAGGCATGGAGATTGTTGAACCCTATCTTCGCCAAATCGTGAAAGCTCGATTCGATACGAGCCTAAAAAAGCAAACCGTTGAAGAAAATTCCTGAAACAGACGCCATTTTTGACCAAGTTCATAGAGTGAACCGTGAAGCTGATGAAACTGCGGGAATCCTGCGTGTGTCCATGGATGCCAAAGCCTCGGTGAAACTTGGCTCCTTCTCACGCGGAGGACGGAGCAGGGCCGAGGTAGGAGCAGCCGATCACGATTTCGGTAGCGAGGGTTCCCTCACGCCTTTCGGTATTCTGCTCCCTAAATACGGTGACCTGTTTATCTCCTTTGCGGTGTCGAAAGTAACCAGCGACTATATTTGGGATCGCGTAGAAGAGTGTTGGTCCGAATGGAAGGCGAAGTATCGACCTTCGACACTTGTGATCAACCAAGACAATGGTCCTGAAAACAACAGCAGGCGTACGCAGTTCATCAAAAGGGCCGTCGAGTTCGTAAACCAGCACGGGGGGTAAACGTCAAATTGGCCTACTATCCTCCTTTTCATGGCAAATACAATCCCGTTGAACGAACCCACGGAGCCCTCGAACAATACTGGAACGGGATGTTACTCACGGATGCACAGACTACTGTCAACATTGCTAAAAACATGACTTGGAAAAGCAAACATCCAATCGTGACCTTGGTGACACGAGTCTACGAAAATGGAGTGAAATTGAAAAAGCAAGCCATGGCAGCCTACGAAAAGGCGATCAACCGAATGCCAGGCCTCGAAGATTGGTTTATCGACATCAGACCATCTCCAGCTTAGCTGGAGATGTAATTCTTGCCATTCACCTAAGTTGAAGGGTTTAATTAAGGAACAGCAAGAAACGTTTTTCGGATGTGTATTATTAAGCCACAGGGGGGGACTCAGATGATTACTCAAAGGCAAAGCTACTATTGGAAGATTATTATAGTATTCTGCACAGTTATGGGGTTTTGTAATGCCCTCGCTTTAGCGGGTGTAGATATTTATGTGCCGGATAACTATGCCACCATTCAAGGAGCGGTTGACGCCTCTTCGACAGGCGACAGGATTATTATACGAGATGGCATATATGCTGAAAATTTGGATTTCAAAGGTAAAGCCATAACCCTTAGGTCTGAAAACGGTCCACAACAATGTATCGTGTATGGGCAGGAGAATTCAGAACCGGTTGTCAGTTTTACCAGCAATGAAGGTTCGGACTCTATTTTGGAAGGTTTTACCATTACCGGCGGTGCCTCTCCGCTAGGTGGAGGCATCTACTGCAGCCTCTCCTCCCCGACAATAAGGAACTGCATCATTAGCGGGAATAATTCATTTCCTCTAGAAGGAGAGAATTCAGGCGGAGGGGGCATCTATTTGGACCAATCCGGAGCTGTTGTTGAAGATTGTCTGATTCAAGAAAACACAGCAAATGGCGGCGGGCATGGCGGTGGAGTTTATATGGAGGACTCTTCAGCTAAAATAAAAAATTGTAGAATTGTCGGAAACTTGGCGTTGAGTGATCCATTCCTTCCGGGAAGTGGTCAGGGGGGAGGTGTTTATACGGAATCCTACTCGGCATCGTCTCAACCGACGATAGAAAATTGCCTGATAGCCGAAAACTTAGCCTTAGGGGACGATATCGAAGATCCTGGGCGCGGCGGAGGCATCTACTGTAAACATTCTTCTCCCACTATCTCTAAATGCACTATAAGTGGAAACTTAGTGGCAGGAGCTCCTGACCACCAAGGTCGAGGTGGTGGCATAGGCTGTCGTAATGGAGCCTCGCCTTTTATTGTGAATAGCATCATTGCCGGTAACGTCGCTCTTGGCTGGCAGGAATCTGAAAGTTATACACCGGGACACGGCGGTGGTCTCTACTGCCGAGAAAATTCCTCACCGACCATCACCAACTGTACAATCGCAGATAATGCAAACTCTTTTGAAACAAGTGCTGAGCAAGATGGAGCAGGAATATTCTTGCGCGACAATGCGGTTCCGATAGTAACGAATGTGATCCTGTGGGGGAATTTACCCGTTCAAATCAGTACCGACGGTGCTCAGGCCAATGTGTCTTTTTCAGACGTGCAAGGAACGTATGCAGGGACGGGCAATCTAGATGCCGACCCACAATTTTTAGGAGGAGGGGATTATCATCTGACGGCAGCTTCTCCGTGCATTGATACCGGCACACCAACAGGTGCTCCCGGCGATGACATCGACGGAGAATCAAGACCGCAGATGACAGGCTATGATATCGGCGCTGATGAGTACACGCAGATTTTTAGCGATGTCCCACCTGGATATTGGGCGGACAAGTACGTTCGAGCCCTTTTTTATTCAGGAATCACGAAGGGGTGTGGGGCGAGTACTTACTGTCCAGGCGATCCGGTAACCCGGGCTCAGATGGCTGTCTTCATTGTTAGAGCCAAAGAGGGTGAGAATTTCACAAATTCGCCAGATCCATATTTTTCCGATGTGGCATCTGAATATTGGGCCTTTAAATACATTCAGAGATTGAAAGAGCTGGGCATCACTACAGGGTATTCGGATGGGAGCTACGGTCCCGAAGATCTGGTCACTCGCGACCAAATGGCTACGTTCCTGGTGCGGGCTGTAGAAGGAAGCGATCCTACCTATTCTCCCAGTCCTTATTTTTCTGATGTGCCTGCGGACTACTGGGCTTTCGGTTACATCCAGAGGTTGAAAGAACTCGGCGTTACTACTGGATGCACCGCCAGTACATATTGCCCGATAGATTTGGTCACTCGCGACCAAATGGCTGCATTTCTGGCCAGGGCATTCTTAGATATGCAGTGAGGTTTCAAACTCAGGAGATCATTGGACTAATGTTTTCGAATAGCCTCTAGCCCCATCATCATCCACAGACGATACTTGACAGGAATGAATCAAATCGGCCTGCAAGATCATCCCATGTGAAATTAGAGGCATATTTCCTACCACGGCGTCCAAGATTTCTCCTGAGTGCCGGGTCCTCCATTGCCAATGCAATTTTTCGGGCCAGGTCGTCGGCATGCCCGCTCGAGAAATCCAGGCCGATTCCCTCGCGAGTTACGTACTGGAGCTCGGGAATATCGCTCACAATGACAGGTTTGCAGCAGGCATGGGCTTCCATGAGACTGACAGGGTGGGCCTCGTGGCGAGAAGGCAGCACAAACATTTTAGCGTGAGACAGCAACTTTATTCTCTCTCCACCTTTGACAAAACCCTGATAATGAACTCTCTCCCGCAGTCGCTCAGGAATAATGGTCAGCAAATCATCTACCTTGGTCGCTGCGTGTCCCGCGAGCACCAAATTGATCTTCGGGAATCTGTCTGCGACTGAACCAAAAGCTTGCAAAAGGAGATCCAGGCCTTTCGTATAAGAATCAATTCGGCTGAAAAACAGTATGTAATCATCCTCGCTGGGAGAAATCTCCAACAAGTCCTTGTCGATTCCGTTAGGGATGACCGCATGTTTGGATGAATTGAACGGCTGTTTGCGACAATGCAATTCGGGGCGGGGAGCTGTTTGCTGATTCATCACGAGATGAACAGTGAGAGCAGCAGCAACGGGGCTACCCCTCGGTTCATCTCAGGACGGGGGTGTCACTTGTACGGGCGGGGTACCCGCCGTAGATTTTTTTCAGTGATAAACAACGAAAAATGTAGCCACATCCTTTTTATCTTCCGTTGCAAAACAATCTAACCATTCTCGGATGCCAATGCTTCCTTTCTCAGATCATCAGGTGTACTCTGGCGATAGATTTTCACCTCCGCTATAGAGATCTTCCACATGCCCTTTCTCCACGATCTTCTGCAGGAGAGTAACCCTCGGGAACCTCTGGGAGACATGGGCGAAAAGGGCTAGTCAAGTCTACCTTTGGCTTTTATTCGGTTTCCTTTCGAGTTCTTCAAGCTGAGTGCGCACAGAACGTTCCCACTAGCCTTGAGCCTTTATGCGCTCCACCGTACTGATCGCCGTGCTGCAACTGCTCAGGCCAAAATGCCTGCCTACCTCTCCAAGGCTTTCCCGGCTGTGACGGGCGCACCAGGATAGAAAGCCAAATCCCTGGGCAAATTTTCCCCGCCTTGCTTGGATGCCGTCATCAGTTCCAAGTCAGTCCGGAAATGATCCCACACCAGCTTGATGATTCTATCAGGTGCTTGCGCGATTGTTTGACAACCTTCTACAAGATGGAAGAATTTCAACCATGTTTAAAAGCTCACGGCTGCATTTGGGTATTGGGACATCGGCAACTGGAAGGCGACGTTGTGTCTATGGTACCTTGCCAAGGGCATAACAAGTTTGTGATTTCGCAAGCAATAGGTTGAGAATGATTGATAGTTGATTCTAAGATAAGAGAAAATAGCCTGTTTTGATTGTTAGATTATGTAAAAGCATAATATCGGATATGTTTTGTTTCTTCTGCCATTGACAGATCGTGCTATTTGTGTCTTCATAATTATGGTCTTAGGCTACTTCGCGGCGACGTTTTACTAGTCAATTCAAATCTATGTTCAGTGGTTCAGACTCGTTTCCTCTGAGTCTTCTGGCTCCTCGGGGAAATCGATAGCATATTTCGGTGGACACTAAATTCAATGGAGGTGATTTCATTAGAGGAATTAGCGCACCTGTTCGTTGGGATCTTGGTGTTATCGAGATGCCGTCTGCAGATAATCTAGCGCTATGACCGAGCTAGTGAACCCCGCAGGAGATTGGTTCACGCCGCATCCATGACGAAACTTGTACTTTTACAAACAACAAAAGGAGGAAGGCTATGATTAAGAGAGGAATTTACGTTTTGGCGTTAACGGTTGCCTTGTGCTTCACTATTTCCCTTAATTCTTTTGCCGGCCCGCCAGAAGGCGACTACGAAGGAATATGGAAAACTTTGATTACTCGGGTCTGTTACACTCAGGAGGGAAAATCTTCTTACAAATATGAGAAATTATTCCTACGGCTTCTTGAATCTCCTGGAAGTTGCGCTTTCAGCTTCGACTTAACTATTGGTGAATTTAATGAAGACTTTTCTCTTTCTACTAATAGCGGCTGCTACGCTGGGTTTCTATATAAAAGTTTAGAGGACGCTCAGAATGGTGAAGAGGGGAGCGAGATTGGTGTCCTTCAATTTTACTTCGAATTTCCCAGTGATCCAACTCACCTAATAAATGGAGGGGTCCACACATTTCCTCCAGTGTCAGCTTCCACCACCTCAAACTCCTCAAACACCTCAGAATTGGAGTGTGTCGATTTTCTGCAAGGGGTTCTCAAACCCGGTCTAGCGTGGAATCTGCCATTTGACTTTCGTGATCTACCATTCAACTTTCGTGATCTGCGATTCAACTTTGACAGATTCAATAATCCAAGCATCAACGCATGGTCCAATTCCTGGTGCAATATTTATAATGACATTGGAGCAGCTTCTGTTAACGATGAATTGTCACTCATGGCAAACGATCCCACTTCAATAAACATCCAGATCGATACAACGTCGCCGGAGGCAGAGTCCGTAGAAAACAATGAGCTGCAAGACCCTCTTAAGTGCTCCAGTAAATGGAGTTTCGCCTGGATAGAGTCTATACCTGATGGAGATTGAGCCTTCGAAGATTGAGCTACCATTTAAGGTCAATCATCCGCTACAACGCCGAGGGGTAAATTCAAAGCCTTTTTTGGGCCCTGATTGCCCTTCGGCTCTACCTCAATTACCTTTACCATCCTTTCAACCATCACTTCTTTAGCGTTTGCCGCGGCAAAGGAGTTAAAAAGACCGGCAGTGCTGAAGTGGCCCTGGATTATATCCGGAAACTCTATGCCATCGAGAAGATAGCCCGCCAACAGGGGCTTTCACCGCCGCAACTGTATGAGTTCCGCAAGGAAAAAGCGGAGGGAACCCTTGCCGAGTTCAAAGCCTGGATAGATAAGCTTCTCCGTTTGCCCCCCCAAAAGGGTTGTTGGGCAAGGCGCTGAACTATGCGTTTAACCATTGGCCCAAACTGATTCGGTATGTGGAAGATGGGCACATTACGCCCGACAATAATGCCGCAGAAAATGCCATTCGCCCCTTTGTGGTGGGCAGGAAAAACTGGTTATTTGCGGGCCATCCCAATGGAGCGCATGCCAGTGCCACCCTTTTCAGCCTCATCGAAACGGCCAAAGCCTGCAGCCTGGAACCATATGCATACCTGCGCTTTCTGTTCGAAAAGATCCCGCACGCCCGAAGCATAGAGGACTATGAGGCTTTGCTCCCCCAGAGGCTCACTCCACAACAATTGATGACTGCCGATCCTTCACCAACTCCAATCGCACCCGACCGAGCCGCCCAACACTACCTTCTATGGGCGGTTGCGGATCACTCCTCCGACTCCGCCTTGGCTCCTCCGATTGCCTGGGCAAAGACACTCGCTTGGCTGGCAGTGCTAAATCTTTCTGCGCCTCCAACTTCTTCAGCAACTTAAGACATGCATCTACTTTGGGACTGCCCGAGGCGCTGTACCAACTTAGATGCTCACAGATCGTTATCGCCAGTTCCTTGCGACTCAGCCCCCTACATGCCTCTACTGTATCGCAAATCCCCTCCATTTCCTCACGGCTGATTCGCCGACCGCACTGGATCACCGGCTCTCTTCCTCCTTTGCAGCGTAGTCCCCTGATTCCTCGCCAGCTCACACTGACTCACCACTACACTATCAAAGCAGCCGATCGGTGTCTACTCCTATTTTGAGACAAAATTTATTTGCTTCCACCCACCTTCCGTTATCAGCCGTGGGCTTGCTCACTTATGCGTCAGCACTGGACTGAGGTTCAAGGCAAGCTAACTGTGAGCTGAGCCGCGCCCGGCTTTTTGGGCGTCTGCTCCAGCGAAAGTTAGGACAGAGCAATGGGCATGAGGAAAGGGATGACAGTTTCTATGAATTATGCAATGCTCTCGAAATCACAGCTCCTAACCTCAAAGGCCTGCCCTATAGGTTGAAAGTCGGCTGTCTCATGACGTTTCAGCTTTGCCCTGATTTGCTCGAAGCAGCGTACCACATCTTGTGAGTACAGCCGTTCACCGCAACGAAGACATACTTCGGCATGAACTCTTAGAACTGCAGTATTGACACCACCGCGAAGTAATTTTTCCACTTCTTTTCCCACCATCTCCCCACCACAGACGGGACATTTTTCAAATGGAATCATGTTCTCTTCCTCTTACGCCAATTAATCCAGAGATTAGGGTCAGGCCGGTATACTGTAACCAGTACCGCCCACCGGTTTTCTTTATTGTAAGCCCAGACGGAATGGACAGGATCTCCACTAAAAGTCCTTCCGAATATTAAACAGCTTGGATACGGTCTGTCACGTGGATAATCTTCAATGATCTCTCCGTGCAAAACCGAAAAGTAGATCTCATCAAATAAAAGTTGATCTGCTTCAGCTTCTTCATCTGCATGGTCGCTGATTCGGATACGGTTCTTATATATGGCATCAATTATGTTATTAATTTCCATACATTCCTGTCACTTATGTCTGGAACTGTCATTTTGATCGGGTAGGTCAGAGGTCTCTCGACCTCTTTCCCCCCTAAGAACCGTGCATGACAGTTTCCCGTCACACGGCTCAAGCATCTCAAAAGGCAACCCTTATGGGGCGGCCCGGCCTATGTTACCTCTCAAGTTTGAGCCATGGCCCGAAATTCCCGGGCGGACATGGCTGGAAGCAGCTTGCTGTCCTTCTTATTCCGACGACGCCAGAAGTACCCGGCATATTCAGGCAAGTAAGGATTGGCATCTGCTTTGATCTTCACATATCTTCGAATTCCGAGAGAGCTTAGTCGCAGAACCTGGTAGAGTTTCTTACCAGACCTAGCGGTTTTAGCCCATACGGCGAATACATTCCTTCCGGCGGCTGACCAATAACGATTGATCCGCCATTTCACGGATTTGTTGGAGTGCCGTCGGCGTACCATCCGCCGGAGTTCTTCGAAGACATAGGTGTCGATACGTTTAAAGGCTTCCGAGGCCACCACATGGCGGTGGTAGTTGGCCCAACCACGAAGAATTGCGTTAAGCTCCTTGATTAAGGCCGGCATCGGCGCGCCGACGTGTTGCCGAATTACGGTTCCCACCTTTTCCATGAGGGCGTGGACTCCCTCAGGTGCAGGCTTGATGTGCAGCACCCTGCCATGCTTGCGAAAGGTTTGCCCGAGGAACGTAAATCCGTCTTTGATGCGCGTGATCAGGGTCTTCTCAGGTGAGAGCTCAAGACCACGCTCGCGAAGGAAGCCTTCAACCACCGGCTGGATGGCTTCTCCCAGGATGGTTCTTGATTTTCCTGTGATGATGAAGTCATCGGCGTAACGGATGAAGTTGATACGGCACCTTCGGGGGACTGCACAGCGGACGGTTTCCTCTATCCCGTCAAGCACCATATTCGAAATGGTGGGACTGATAATCCCGCCTTGTGGAACTCCCTTGCGCGTGGGATAGCGGATACCGTTTTCCACATATCCCGCCCTTAACCATTTATGAAGCACGACTTTGTCCATCGGAATGTTTTTCATCATCCAGTCAAACGAGATGCTGTCGAAACAACCCTTGATGTCCCCTTCGAGTACCCATGGCGCCGAATTGGGCTTTGACAGAGCGTTGAAAGCGCAGGCCACAGCGTCCGCACATGATCTGCCTTCCCGAAAACCATAAGAATTCTTATCGGCTCTCGTTTCGGCTACGGGCGAAAGCCCCAGCTTGTAGAGCGCTTGTTGTGCCCTGTCGTGCATGGTGGGAATCGATAGGGGCCTTAACTTGCCGTTCCTCTTTTCAATGTAGATCCTCCTCAAGGGCTGAGGATGATAACCACGTCTGCGCAGGCTGCAGGCAGCCCGCCATTTGGCTCGGACGCCTCGCCACAGAACGCCGTCAACGCCAGGGGACTTTTTCCCCTTATTGGAGGTCACTCGCTTCACAGCCAGTAGCTTGGCGTAGAACGAATGGGTAACCAGATGTTGCAATGATCGAACCCTGTTCCATCTGTTTTCCTTCACAGCCTTTGCGATACGCACTTGCAGCCTTCTGACTTCCCGTTGGGCTTTCTTCCAGTCAATGGAATTCCACCATCCCGCGGAGTCTCCGAGTGCACCAGCCTTTTGAGCCGTCATCTGCTTTCTCTTCTTCAAAGGTTCTCCAAGCTCTCTCGCAATGAGACACCAGTTGGACGTCTGCACGCTCTTTCGCCGGTGCTGAAAGCTCTCCGGTTTTGGCGTTGAGCCATGTTTCATGCTCTATCTTTCGGCTTTCCCGAAAGCATTGGCTTCTTCCAACCTCTCTTTCCCGTCTCTCCATCGGCGTGCCTTGCGGTTCGCTTGCCTGGAATTGCTCCGGGCGAAGGACGGGGTTACTACGTTCCACACAGTTGATCCTATGGATGACTTAGGTGCGTCCTCTACGCCGAGGGTGCTGCGGTTCCGTACAGGCAGTTAGGAGACCTGCAACCCGACCCCTTGCCGCAAACTCTGGGAAGCGACCTTAGACCTGATACACGCTTTCGGCGTGTGTTAATCCTCGTAGGCCCGTTGCCCTGTGACGACGCTTACAGACATTCATCTACTTTCACCCTATCATCCGTCCCTAGCCCTTAACCGGGGAGGATTCCCGGAGGGGTTCTCGCGTCACCGTCCGAACCCGATTCGGTACATTGTCCGCAGGGCTTCGCACCCCGTCATCAGCGCGACGGTAGCACGCCTGCGTAGGGACCGGCAGGAACATGCCGGGTACTCCAGGTAAGTACCTGAGTACACTCAAACTATGCGACTTCGTGTCGCACCCTAACATCGCACATCAGCGGCCCAAACCACGCCCCCGATGAACTTCAAAGAAAGCGACGAAACACGCCATGCGTGGTTTAGGTCCGGCTTCATCCGCTCGTTAGGTGCTCAACAACCAGTTGGCCAGACTGGACTTTATTCTCTTTAGCCTCTCAGGGGTGATTTCACCGATTGAGCCGACCAATATGCTCTCGTCTACGACTGCCAAACGGCCAACTCGAATCACGCTTGTGGCCTTGAGCCCGGAGATAGAGAAGTCGGCAGCATCCTGATGAACGATTTCATCAAAGCCTTCAACGCAGTGTCTGAGTTGTGATGAGATCATACAGATTAGCCAATCACCGAATTGCCCCGGAAGTCTTCCGATGAGCAAGGCCGGTCGCAGTTTTGCATCCAACTGATCCGTTTGTGGAAACTTGAAAAGGACAATCTGGCCGGATTTTATCATTGGAAAGTTTCCCTCAAATCTTGGCTGGAATAGCTTGGGGTTTCCTCATCTTCCATGCCACGCATCGCCAGCGAAAGAGATACGCCTGCCGCAGTAAGTTCATTGTCTAACGTACTTTCCAGTTCCACTCTTGAGGCGAGATATTGAACAAAATCAAGTACCTCTGATTGAAGTGGTTCCGGCAGTTTCTTGACTTCTTCGTATATTCTCTCACTTACTCTCATGGTATCCTCCACAGATATGGTTCAGCCGTATCGTATCACCTGGAAATGGTTTGCGGGTCACCCAACATGGCGCTTGAGGCTGTTAAGCGTTCGAGTCCAAGTGCGCCGTTCGAATCATAGGATTCTCTTAAGAGTTTCAAGTGACTGTTCTATTGTAAGCAGAAATTTCGCAATCATGCCGGAATCAACTTCGCTTGGATGATGAACTACTTTATTCCGGAAAAAGCGAATTTGGTCAAGTTGATGGTACAGATCTTTGTCTATTCGTCCTTGTTCACTTAAATCTGAGAGAGCTTGACGGAAGCTTTGATAGCGTCTTTGTCCTTCTCGAGCATGTGTGGTAATCAACTCTTCAATTTCGGCCCAAAGCTTGAGAAAATCACCCAGGTCTCCTGATTTCAGCTCGCGCGAAGCAATCTCTCTAATTTCCTCACATAATGTCTTTATCGGATCAGACTTTGGGTAAAGAGAACTCTCAGGAATCTGATGAAATCCTCGCCCCCAGAATGTTGCCTTTGTAGGAATTTCAAATTTTACGATCAGCCGGTTGTTAAAGTCCAACTCGGTTTTTCGGTCGTAGTTGTCAGTGATCTCGTCTGTTCCAGCAAGATAACCTTCCTGGAAATGGGGCCTGAGCGCCTCGGGTGGGCAAATGCTGAGAAGTCGAACATTAACGAGGTCATGCTCAGAGTTAAGTGAGATGCGGTTTGTGAGATACGGAAAGCCAAAAACAAAAACATAGGCCTTGTCGGATGAATTCTTTAACTGCGCGAATGAGCACGCAACTCGAAGTGAATGGGTGAAATCCAAAAGTGGAGTATCGCACACTTCGTAGTGCTGCAGAATGCTCCATTGAATGAGCTTCCGACGCCTGAGATCTTTATGTCCATCTATCCCACGAGATTCGAACAGGTCGAGAAGTGCCTTGGCTGACCCTTCGAGAATGTCAAAGCGGTGGCGG
Organism: uncultured delta proteobacterium; assembly: GCA_963781715.1. Lineage (GTDB taxonomy): Bacteria > Desulfobacterota > Syntrophobacteria > Syntrophobacterales > Syntrophobacteraceae > Desulfoferrobacter. Next base: position 60,948 of record CAWAGW010000005.1, on the reverse strand, counting down.
ATTTCGCGGTGCTGGAGGTAGTCACCCCGATATATGGTTGGATAGAAAGTTGAAGTGCCAGCCTTGTTCAAATGATCCCGTCTTTGACCTCTGTAGAATAGAAGATGGTCTTTGTTGTGATAAGCAAACTTTGCCGTTGTCTCTACGAGTTCTCGAAAGGTTTCGACACGCAGAGCTTTCGACGCAAACACCTTAGAAGGATCGCCCACACTCGATTGAAATGTCTCAGGAATTACAGGAACTATATTTCGCATAATTGATTCTTACTCGAATGGGCAAAATCGCCGCGCACTTTTTGCGTCGGCTGAATTAGCTTGGTTCTGTTTGCCTCCTCACTGATTTCTCCAGTCGCCGAGTCATCGCTTCAATTTCCTCAGTACTGAGTAACCCAAAGGTTTCTTTCAGACCGCTGAGTACCTTTATGAGACGGTATGCGAAATCGTAAATCCTTTGAGGAATGTCATCTTCTGTTGGATGGTACTTTATTTCGATGATGTTTCCGAGTCTGTCTTCTTCCACATATTTCAGAAGAGACCGAGGTGTCGTATGAAGGGATGCACTCATTAGTCTATACATGCTGTCGTAAAGCTCAGTGCATCGAGCATTATCGGCATAGGCATAGGTATTAAACGCTTGGATGTTCTCTTCTGCAATTTTTTGTTTCAGATTATTTTTCAGCTGATCACTAGCATACGCGTTAATTGTTTTAAAGAGTTCGGAATCATACTTCTTAGCAGAATTCATGAGTTTAAGTCTCGCTGCTTCGTCGGATTTAAAATAGCTTACGATGAATCCGGGATCGGTGCAGACATTTGCAAACACGAAATAAGCGTCAAGAAAAACTCTGAACAGCGTATCCGCCTCGTTGCTCATACCGCTCCCTATTAACAGCAACGCCGCTTCGCTAATCTCAAGCAAGCGAATACCCAAGACGAGGGCAATTATCCTCTGCTTTTCCTGCTCTGTATCTTGTCCTCTGATGTTAACGGAAGTTATGAATGCACGACAAGCACCAATTATCCCCTCCAACTCTTTAAAGACAAGACGGTGACGCTCAAGGATTTCTCGAGCCCCTCGCTTCCCCTGATCAGATGTGAAGCCTTCTCCCTTCACTTTCATCAGTTATTCCTCAAAAATCGGGTAGGTCAGAGGTCTCTCGACCTCTTTCCCCCCTAAGAACCGTGCATGACAGTTTCCCGTCACACGGCTCAAGCATCTCAAAAGGCAACCCTTATGGGGCGGCCCGGCCTATGTTACCTCTCAAGTTTGAGCCATGGCCCGAAATTCCCGGGCGGACATGGCTGGAAGCAGCTTGCTGTCCTTCTTATTCCGACGACGCCAGAAGTACCCGGCATATTCAGGCAAGTAAGGATTGGCATCTGCTTTGATCTTCACATATCTTCGAATTCCGAGAGAGCTTAGTCGCAGAACCTGGTAGAGTTTCTTACCAGACCTAGCGGTTTTAGCCCATACGGCGAATACATTCCTTCCGGCGGCTGACCAATAACGATTGATCCGCCATTTCACGGATTTGTTGGAGTGCCGTCGGCGTACCATCCGCCGGAGTTGTTCGAAGACATAGGTGTCGATACGTTTAAAGGCTTCCGAGGCCACCACATGGCGGTGGTAGTTGGCCCAACCACGAAGAATTGCGTTAAGCTCCTTGATTAAGGCCGGCATCGGCGCGCCGACGTGTTGCCGAATTACGGTTCCCACCTTTTCCATGAGGGCGTGGACTCCCTCAGGTGCAGGCTTGATGTGCAGCACCCTGCCATGCTTGCGAAAGGTTTGCCCGAGGAACGTAAATCCGTCTTTGATGCGCGTGATCAGGGTCTTCTCAGGTGAGAGCTTCAAGACCACGCTCGCGAAGGAAGCCTTCAACCACCGGCTGGATGGCTTCTCCCAGGATGGTTCTTGATTTTCCTGTGATGATGAAGTCATCGGCGTAACGGATGAAGTTGATACGGCACCTTCGGGGGACTGCACAGCGGACGGTTTCCTCTATCCCGTCAAGCACCATATTCGAAATGGTGGGACTGATAATCCCGCCTTGTGGAACTCCCTTGCGCGTGGGATAGCGGATACCGTTTTCCACATATCCCGCCCTTAACCATTTATGAAGCACGACTTTGTCCATCGGAATGTTTTTCATCATCCAGTCAAACGAGATGCTGTCGAAACAACCCTTGATGTCCCCTTCGAGTACCCATGGCGCCGAATTGGGCTTTGACAGAGCGTTGAAAGCGCAGGCCACAGCGTCCGCACATGATCTGCCTTCCCGAAAACCATAAGAATTCTTATCGGCTCTCGTTTCGGCTACGGGCGAAAGCCCCAGCTTGTAGAGCGCTTGTTGGGCCCTGTCGTGCATGGTGGGTATCGATAGGGGCCTTAACTTGCCGTTCTTCTTTTCAATGTAGATCCTCCTCAAGGGCTGAGGATGATAACCACGTCTGCGCAGGCTGCAGGCAGCCCGCCATTTGGCTCGGACGCCTCGCCACAGAACGCCGTCAACGCCAGGGGACTTTTTCCCCTTATTGGAGGTCACTCGCTTCACAGCCAGTAGCTTGGCGTAGAACGAATGGGTAACCAGATGTTGCAATGATCGAACCCTGTTCCATCTGTTTTCCTTCACAGCCTTTGCGATACGCACTTGCAGCCTTCTGACTTCCCGTTGGGCTTTCTTCCAGTCAATGGAATTCCACCATCCCGCGGAGTCTCCGAGTGCACCAGCCTTTTGAGCCGTCATCTGCTTTCTCTTCTTCAAAGGTTCTCCAAGCTCTCTCGCAATGAGACACCAGTTGGACGTCTGCACGCTCTTTCGCCGGTGCTGAAAGCTCTCCGGTTTTGGCGTTGAGCCATGTTTCATGCTCTATCTTTCGGCTTTCCCGAAAGCATTGGCTTCTTCCAACCTCTCTTTCCCGTCTCTCCATCGGCGTGCCTTGCGGTTCGCTTGCCTGGAATTGCTCCGGGCGAAGGACGGGGTTACCACGTTCCACACAGTTGATCCTATGGATGACTTAGGTGCGTCCTCTACGCCGAGGGTGCTGCGGTTCCGTACAGGCAGTTAGGAGACCTGCAACCCGACCCCTTGCCGCAAACTCTGGGAAGCGACCTTAGACCTGATACACGCTTTCGGCGTGTGTTAATCCTCGTAGGCCCGTTGCCCTGTGACGACGCTTACAGACATTCATCTACTTTCACCCTATCATCCGACCCTAGCCCTTAACCGGAGAGGATTCCCGGAGGGGTTCTCGCGTCACCGTCCGAACCCGATTCGGTACATTGTCCGCAGGGCTTCGCACCCCGTCATCAGCGCGACGGTAGCACGCCTGCGTAGGGACCGGCAGGAACATGCCGGGTACTCCAGGTAAGTACCTGAGTACACTCAAACTATGCGACTTCGTGTCGCACCCTAACGTGAACATCTGCGGCTTGCCCGCAGCATGTTTTTGTTGCGTCAAAAAGCAAAGCTGAAAAGCCAAAGCGGGAAATTAATAAGTTAAGGGCGTCCCCAAGTTTCACGTGTTTTTGTTGCGTCAAAAAGCAAAGCTGAAAAGCCAAAGCGGGAAATTAATAAGTTAAGGGCGTCCCCAAGTTTCACGAAAACCATAAGAATTCTTATCGGCTCTCGTTTCGGCTACGGGCGAAAGCCCCAGCTTGTAGAGCGCTTGTTGTGCCCTGTCGTGCATGGTGGGTATCGATAGGGGCCTTAACTTGCCGTTCTTCTTTTCAATGTAGATCCTCCTCAAGGGCTGAGGATGATAACCACGTCTGCGCAGGCTGCAGGCAGCCCGCCATTTGGCTCGGACACCTCGCCACAGAACGCCGTCAACGCCAGGGGACTTTTTCCCCTTATTGGAGGTCACTCGCTTCACAGCCAGTAGCTTGGCGTAGAACGAATGGGTAACCAGATGTTGCAATGATCGAACCCTGTTCCATCTGTTTTCCTTCACAGCCTTTGCGATACGCACTTGCAGCCTTCTGACTTCCCGTTGGGCTTTCTTCCAGTCAATGGAATTCCACCATCCCGCGGAGTCTCCGAGTGCACCAGCCTTTTGAGCCGTCATCTGCTTTCTCTTCTTCAAAGGTTCTCCAAGCTCTCTCGCAATGAGACACCAGTTGGACGTCTGCACGCTCTTTCGCCGGTGCTGAAAGCTCTCCGGTTTTGGCGTTGAGCCATGTTTCATGCTCTATCTTTCGGCTTTCCCGAAAGCATTGGCTTCTTCCAACCTCTCTTTCCCGTCTCTCCATCGGCGTGCCTTGCGGTTCGCTTGCCTGGAATTGCTCCGGGCGAAGGACGGGGTTACCACGTTCCACACAGTTGATCCTATGGATGACTTAGGTGCGTCCTCTACGCCGAGGGTGCTGCGGTTCCGTACAGGCAGTTAGGAGACCTGCAACCCGACCCCTTGCCGCAAACTCTGGGAAGCGACCTTAGACCTGATACACGCTTTCGGCGTGTGTTAATCCTCGTAGGCCCGTTGCCCTGTGACGACGCTTACAGACATTCATCTACTTTCACCCTATCATCCGTCCCTAGCCCTTAACCGGGGAGGATTCCCGGAGGGGTTCTCGCGTCACCGTCCGAACCCGATTCGGTACATTGTCCGCAGGGCTTCGCACCCCGTCATCAGCGCGACGGTAGCACGCCTGCGTAGGGACCGGCAGGAACATGCCGGGTACTCCAGGTAAGTACCTGAGTACACTCAAACTATGCGACTTCGTGTCGCACCCTAACGTGAACATCTGCGGCTTGCCCGCAGCATGTTTTTGTTGCGTCAAAAAGCAAAGCTGAAAAGCCAAAGCGGGAAATTAATAAGTTAAGGGCGTCCCCAAGTTTCAAAGGGCGTCCCCAAGTTTCCCATTATTTTATCTAATCATAATTGAGATCAGAATCTTCCTCTGCACGCTTATCTACGTTTGCCAACGGCTCGATCTTGCTGAATTTCTTGGACTGCCCGAGGAATTCACCTTAGATTCTTAATTATTTCTATTACATCTATTAATCTCACATTTTACACAGATTGTTGCGTACACCAAAGCAGTGTAGATTTCAACTGGAGGTTAAGATGTTAAAGAATATTACGCTCAGTGCCGATGAAGAGCTAATCCGTAAGGCGAGGAAAAAAGCTGAAGAGGAACATACCACTTTGAATTCTCAGTTTCGTCAATGGCTTGAGAACTACACCAGCAGGGGTAAGAATTCCAATGACTATCTGAATTTGATGGAACGTCTTAGCTATGTAAAGCCTTCTAAGCAATACTCTCGGGATGAAATGAATGAAAGGTGAGTATTTTCTCGATACCAATATTTTTGTGTGTTCCTTTGATTCCAGTGAACCCGAACAAAATGCCGTTGCTCGTGGTCTGATACAAAATGCACTAAAAGACCAAATCGGGTGTATCAGTTCACAGGTGATTCAAGAATTTTTGAATGTATCGACCGGAAAATTCACTCCTCCACTCACTCATCAAGACAGTTTAAAGTATCTAAATACTGTTCTGGCGCCGCTTTGTGAAATATTCACCTCTGTTGAATTGTACCGAAGAACGATTGAAACATCGGAACGATGGAAGGTCTCGTTTTATGATTCAATGGTTATCAGCGCTGCTATTCAAACAAACTGCACCATTTTGTACTCAGAAGATTTGCAACACGGTCAAGATATAGAATCCCTTACGATTCTCAATCCTTTCCCTGCTTCCTAACGCAGGTCCAGTCCGTCTTTTTTCAAGTTTCCCACTACTCCGGCAGCCCATTTGCGGTGCAAACTACCTCATATAGATCCGGATAGCGTGGAAACACATTCGTATATGGCGCAGTAAGCCATTTGAGTTGCTCTTCCAGCAATTTTAGGCAAACTGTGCCAGAGGCCTCAAGCAAGAATTTGACTTTGGACTATTCAAACGATAGATTGCATCTGTATCCGGAGTACCCAAAGGAGGACGGCAATGAGTGGGTCCGCAGTCACTTTCAGTATCCTTATCAAACAGACAAAGGAGTATGGGTTTGTCGCGCACTGCCTTGAACTCGACCTTGTTGCTACCGCCGATAGCCTTGAGGCTGTTAAGGCCGATATACTCGACGTCATCATCGCACAGATCCAGTATGCATTTGCCAACGACAATCTTGAGTACCTCTACCATTCTGCTCCCCCGGAAGTGTGGCGAGAATTCTATGAATGCCGGGAGCAGGAAACCGAGCGGTATCAGGTGCCGAGCAACATACAAGATGAGAAATTTGAGAAGTTCGTTCCTCCCTGGATAATTGCCAACACCTGCCGCTATACGGATGACCGCCATGCCTAAGGGTTCCCTCAAACTGAGGGAGCTGCTCGAAAGGCTCAAGGCATACGGAATAACTATCCACGACAGTCAGAGAGGTAAGGGCTCCGAAACCATCCTTTTTCGCCCATCAGAACCAGGTTCACGAAAGGGTCCGCAGTTTACGATCAAAAACCATGGCATGGGAACTGAGATTACTGTTCCCGTCATCAATGCGGTTCTTCGAAGGTTCGGGATCAATCCAAAGGAATTTTGGGGAGAATAGGTCATCTCGATGCCCATGGCGACGATGCCGGCGATTGAGCTCAACCGCGTACCCCGTCAAAAGTCTCCTCATGACATTGGCTACGGGCGTACCACCGGTGCGCAGCAGCAGGTGAACGTGGTTGGGTATTAAGGCCCATGCAAAACATGCAGTACCCGTTTCGCCCAAGACTCGGCCAAGCCGGCCGACGAAAGAATTTCGATCCGCGTCGTCGCGAAAGATACTCTGCCGCCCAATTTCGCTTTAAGCTTGTATCTACCTAAAAATACACAATTAGCTGAAGATGTTCGATTGACGACGGATTTCCGTTGGCTCAGGTAACGACGCCGGCTGCTACTTGTTCGGCCACGCTCAGCAAAAAGGCATCTCGGCCGTAACCGGCCAGCAGGGACAGTCCTATGGGTACCCCTGCAACATTGGCCAGGGGCAGAGTCACCTGGGGTAGACGCCCGATACCGGCAATGGAAGTCAGTGAGAGAGTGCGGGGATAATAGGAGAGCTGGGGTTGAGGGCTGCGGGCGTCATCACCCAAACTGCCTTTCACGGGCGCCGGCGCCGGGGTGGTCGGCAGACATAAAAGGTCATGAGGCCCCAGGAAAGCGTTGAGCCGCTGGCAATAGTCCTCCCGTCGCCGGTTGGCAGCCTCGATTTTTCGCCGGTCAAGATTGCGGGTCAGCTCGAAATTATTTCTGGTACGCGGGCCGAAGGCCGGTTCCGTCGCTTCCACCCAGCCTCCCAATGAGCTCCAGATTTCCGCCCATTGCAGGGTGCAAAAGGTATCGTACCACAAACTAAGCCCTGTATCCGAGGTCTCCCCGACAATCTCCCGAATAGAGGTTTCGTGTACCGACGGACCGTATAACTCCAATATCAACCGCAACGGTTCCGCCAAAGCTTGCCGCACCTCGGCATCACTTATCGCCGAGGCCTCCCGGACTATATGAATAGTCCCCACGGACACCAATGCCGGGGCCTGACAGGAAAGCAAACAGTGAGCAGCTCGAATCAAGGTGTCAACGCTGTTTGCCAGAATTCCGACCGTGTCGAAAGTGGGCGCAAAGGGCAAGATGCCTGCCAAAGAGATCCGACCATGCGATGGGCGCAAACCGTAAAGACCGCAATTACCGGCCGGGACTCGTACCGAGCCGCCGGTGTCGGTGCCCAGGGCAAAGTCCGCCAGATTGCAGGCCACTGCCGATGCCGAGCCGCTCGATGAGCCCCCGGGAACCCTGTCAGGGGCACGAGGGTTAAGGGGCGTGCCGTAGAAAGTATTCTCGCCGTCCAGGCTGAAAGCCAGTTCGTCGCTGACAGTTTTGCCGATGCAGGTGGCCCCGGCAGCCAGAAGCTGATCCACACATACGGCGTTCACCGCGGCGGCCACGTGGCTTTTAGCCCAATCCGGGTTGCCGCAGCCGGTAACGTAGCCTCGGATGTCTATCAGGTCTTTGACTCCGAAACACCGGCCATCCAAGAGCCCGGGAGCAGTCGGCTCAAGCTTCAGGGTCTGGACAAAGGCACCGGATTCTGCAGCAGTGATTTTTTGCGAGTCAGACATGGCAATCCCCTCTTACAGGTAAAAATAGCAGAAAAAAAGAAATGCTTGTCAACGCCGAACACAGAGGCGACCTTCGCCCAAATAAAAGAGCTCATGCCTTTTGTGCAGGCATCGAATGAACGTATCGCTCACGCGCTCGCAGCGCCCTGAATCCCTAAAACTTCGGAAACATGCCACCGGAGTCTTGCGTTCATGGTCGGTCACATCCAGTTCTTAACCTCCACAAGTTCGCTTCTATATATTGTTCTCCCCTTTTTCATTACGTACCTTCTCAACGGCACATCAAGGAATATATCTGATAGTGATTTGGTAGCCAGGATAACCAGATCGGCATTCTTGCCAGCTTCCAGTCCGTAGGTATCCGAGACCCTGATAAGTTTTGCAGCATTCGTCGTTATCATATTAAGCAGTAGCCTCTGGTCCGATACAGAACCAAGCTGTGCGGCGTGCTCAAAGAGGGAGCCAATCATTAACAGATCACCTCTGCCGAACGGTGTGAATGCGTTCCTTACGTTGTTTGACGAAAACACCACGTTTACCCCACTTTCGATGAAGAGTTTGGGGTTGATTACACCTCGTCTCACCTTGTTGGCATCGGTTCTCCCGCTCAGATACATGTCTGTGGCGGGAAGGGGAACTATATTGATGTCGGCTTTTGCCATTCTTGCTGCTGTATCCTGCAGAATTGCCGGATCTATACTCGACAGTGAAGTCATATGACCGACAGAGACCCTTCCCTGGTATCCCTCCTTCTCTGTCGTCTCGATTATATAGTCGATTGACCTGTATCTGAGGTCATCGATGTTGTCTCCGAAGTCTGCATGGAAATCCAAATCTTTATCGTATTTCTTGGCGAGGTTGAATACTAGATCTATGTGCTTTTTCGTGTCTTCGTACGAATTTTCATTATAGGGGCATCCACCGACGACATCGGCCCCGAGCTCCATTGCCTGCTCAAGTATTTCATGGGCCCCGGCCATTTTTAGGAGTCCTTCCTGAGGAAAGGCTACAACCTGCATATCAACAACACCGGCATACTGCTTCTTCAGTTCGAGCGTGGCCTTGAAACCGATAAGTCCGCCAAGCGGATCGGTGTCACAATGAGCGCGAACGAAGGTTGTTCCTTGTGTTATCAGCATTTCCAGTAAGCCTCTGGCTCTTGCAAGGACTTCTTCGTATTGGAACCCCCTTTTCAGTTCTCCAGTGATTCTGATTGCCCCTTCCAGAGTGCCTTCCAGATTGGGCTTAACCCTTTCAAGGAGCGCCTTATCAAGGTGTATATGGCTCTCAATAAATGAGGGGACGACCACATCACCGTCAGCATCAATTGTTTTCGCGCCCGATAAATTCTTCCCTATCTTTGATATCTTTCCGGAAGACACTCCAATGTCGACTAGATCTTTATCGTCGTCAATTCTGGCATTCTTTATAATGACGTCAAAATTCATCATGGTTGCGCTCCCAGAGAATACTGGTTATCCCAGCACACATCTAAGCTTGGGTCGGCGTGGCCATCATTGGAGATCGGGTGACGGCATGATGAAAGGCTCTGCCACCTTAAACCGTTTCAACAGCCGCCGAGCCACGGCCTCGCTCACGATAGCGAAGTTGTCGAGGTAATATCGGAGCTACAGTCCGACGCTCAACCCGGGGCAGGCCGTGTCGAATGAGCCGTAGTCGGATTCGGCCAACCAGGGCATGCGCCCGGCGAAACCCTTCCCGTTCATTCCATCCGACAATACGGCTATGAACATTATCAACCAGTCCCCTGAGCGACGCAGAACCACGCGACAGCGGACTTTAAAAAGGGCACTGCTGGCACCAATCCGCGTGGTTTTGCTTCCGACTCCAGCCCTTCGTGTACGCCCTGCATGGGCGTGGACTTATGGGGTGAAAGTCCCCTGTACGTGAATCCAGCAAGTGTGGTTAACACGCTTGCACAAGTGCTGTTAACCCGTCCTCATTCCTTTCGATACAGAAGGAAATTTGTGAATCAAGTTTAAGTGTTGAGAACGTCCCCGATTTACACCACAGTCCACGGCTAACCCTCGCAGTGCGTGCCTTCGTTGTGGGAAGTTTCGAAAAAGGCTTATCCATATCGTATCCTTTTCCGGGCTAATCAACGGGGAAAAAGCCGTAACGACCATGCTCTCGGTTGCGTGTGAAATGGTAGTACATGGAAAGCCGCTGAATCTCCGCAGGCGGTTCCTTATTCTCCAAAACTATGACTTGGCCTTTCCCTTTGGTGGTCACGAGATCATTGTAAAAAGCCTGCTGCACCTCCTCCCCGAGTTCTTCACGATCTTCCTCTTTGTACGAGGTGAGCGGCGAATCTAGTAATACGACACCGGGATGAGGCAGATCATCTGTAATGCAATAACGCATCAAACTGACCGCAAAGGCTGACTTAATAATCGCTCGAACCCCCTTGCCGTTTGAGCTGGCTCGAATACCGCCGATGATGAGATTCATCTTTGAGTCGAACTCGACTGTTCCTGCCTCGGGAACTTTCCACGTACGAAGGGTTGATTCCAATAAATCGCAAAACTTGCGCCGGTCTCCCGTGGGAATCCGTCGTTCAGAGACGTCCCCCTTCTCGCTCTTTCGTCTTCGCCGCGGCTTCTCACCGAGTGAGCGAAGCCTCGCTTGCAGTTCCTCCAATTGTCGCCAATCGTTAAGCTGGCGAGTGAGCTTTTCAAAGCTATTCTTCTCTGCCGCAAGTGCTTCCTCTAGTGGTTTGGACCGCTGTCGCCAAACCGCTTCTACTATTCTATCAACCTCTCCCACTTCATGTTCCATCTTTAGCATCTGATTGGTCAGGAGGGCCTGTTCGGTTTTTAGTGTTTCGATGGTTTTCGTAAGGTCACCAAGATGACGAGCTAGCTTTAGTCTCTCGGCACGAGCGGCTTGAATTTGATCTTCTGATGATGGATGAGGATGGTCTTTGCCGTCAAACTTTGGCAGCGGCTGGCCGCATGTTGGGCAGTTCTCTACTCCAAGCTGAGCAGTTAAGCTCGCCGTCTCCTCGATGAACTCTAGTCGTTCCAGATCTGAGCGATAACTCTCGGATAGCAGATGGAATTGTCGTAACAATTGTTCGATAACATGGCTACGAAGTTCCTTTGGCCGCTTCTCGTCGAGAAACTTCTTCTTCTGGCTGTTCAGATTCGCGACTTCCTCACCTACCTCGGCGAGTTCTTGCATAGCGGCAGCGATGCGAGCCTCGGAATGCATACGTGCTTCCTCAATTTCGGCGGCAAGCGGGCTATCAGCAACTGATTTCTCCAAAGGAGCGATTAGTTCTTGAAGTAATTCGCTCTGCGCCTCCCACGATGCGACTCTGACTTCCAGCTTCTTTGGCTTGGCAACGAGATCTCTCCAATCTTGCCCGCTGAGCATCAGGTCGAATGCAGCAGTTTCCGCCGTTTCTTTTGTGTACTGTCCGGAGGGGCGGACGGGACTCTGCTCGGAGATCATCCGAACCTCATCAACTAAGATGAACGGGCGGATGTCATGGAACCGCAATGCGCGCGTTTCATTAGTTTTTTTCTTCTCGAGGAGCCGGAGATTGTCAGCAAAACCACTCAGTCGGAGAAGGAAAGTAGAGATGTTCTTGGGGTCGTCCTGCGAGTGGGTGCCGCTCAGCACTGAGGGGGTGTCGGCATTTCCAATGTCACTCAACGCAACTTGGTAAAGGTTGAAGTCACCGGCTTTGCCGAGCGCTCGTTCCAATACGTATGTCCGCTGATCTAGTGACGTAAGCTCAAGCTGGATGAGTGAGTAGCCCTTTGCCTCGGTTACGTCTTTGGGACGAGTCTGACTGCCAAACATGTACTTGATGCAGTGATAGATGTAGCTCTTTCCTGTATTGGAGAGGCCTGCAACGATTGTGAGGTTCAGGTCAAACTGGATTCGTGCGTTCAGGACCTTTTCCCCGCGCAGACAAAGCTCATTCAATTTGAATCCAGTATCGGTCATTGTCCTGGTACCAAGAGGAACTGTGCGGTATCAGCCCCCCACACTTCAAGGTTTTCCTCGACCAACTTGAGAAGCTCGACACGGGGCCTCTTATTAAGCACGTCCGCAATCCATCGTGCTCTCTCAGTCACTTTCAAGAAGTATTTCGTAGAGAAGTAGTTCAGAAAAGGGTGAGCAATTTTGGTAGCCCTATACTTCACGCCGTCCTTTGCGAAGCAAAGCTCTACCAGTCCCTTCTTTCGTGCGTAGTCCAGTCCAGCCCTCACTATGTCACGACGAACGAGCAATTCACCCGATCTGTGCGGGACAGCCGGATGAAGGCTCGATGGCCCACCCGGATAGTCGCCGGAATGAACGAGGAAATAATCATAAAGAACCAGAAGATCCAGATCCACGGCTTCGTTAATCTTGGCCAGTACTACCAATGAACGAACTGAACTCTCCATTGCAGTATTGAAGAGGTTTATCATTATTCTGCGTCCTGAATCCAGAAAATACGATCATCGTTCGCGAGCTGGTGGCATATGCCCTGCTTGTTCTGAGGCTTCAAGTAGGAACGAAGTGGATGATTGCTGATGACAATCTGTGCGGATGTCGTCATAGTTTCCAGCATTCGTTGGTAACCCGAGGGAAAATTTCTCAGGATGCAGTCGATTATGCCATTGTACATCTGGTTAGTGATGTCCTCATACGGCGCTGCGGACGGCTGGTTATCTCTAGCAAACCGCCGAAGTGTTTCTGCCGAATAGAAGCGCTCCCGTTGTCGTTGAAGATCGGTCTCAAATTTCGAGCCGGCCAGATCGTCTACCATGCTGAAATTCTCGCCGGTTTCATCAGAATACGCAGCGAGTAGTTGCTCTACGTAACGGGTCTCGGCCGCAACAATTGAGCGTGGCGGCATTTCGTCTGGTGGATACGGTTTCAGCCCACCGCCGAATCTACCTGCGTATCGTCCGCAATTTGAGAACTCGCTGATGATTTCGTGGATTGGCTTACACCGAACAATTTCGAAAGGGAAGGCTTGCACGTGACCCAATAGCTCGCCTTCGAGTGAGTAGGTGATATTTCTGCTGATAGCCTTGGCGCATTTTGATTCCCAGACTGCTTGGAGTTCAGACCTCAACTTCTCGGGCTCGTCAAACAGACTCCCTAGCGTCGGACCTATGTCCTGCGGTGCAACTACGAAGTAGTAGCGGGGCACTGGAAAGCGCTTCTCGTGAGTGAAAACACAAAGTTTTGCGAGCTCGGGCCAGATGTCGCTTGGTATAATTGGTGCCCTGTAGTGTTTGCATTGATAGATATCGAAGCGGGATTCCTTCAGTGGGAACTCCAAATAGCCAACGACGTCGCGCCCAAGATCACCTGATCCACCGAAGCGGCGAACACCAACATACTCACCCTGCTTCTGGAGACACAAGAATGCCCATTCATTAATAAATTCCTCGAACTTGTCCTCATCGTAAAGCCGCACACGCTCTTTCGGATCGATCGGCGGCCCCATCAGAATTTCCTCGGGCGTCAACGGGACTTGTGGCCTAGGTTGCTCAAGCTCTTTAAAATCCGCATCATTCATGGACAAGTGCTTTCATTAACTTAATGGATACCGATGAATTATGAGTGCAACCCAAGTTGATTGGGTCTAATGCCTCCTCGTTCTTCCAACACGCCCCTCATAACCAGCGCCAGGTTTTATCGGCGTCTGGTTGATGCGGTTGTGTACGCCCGGCATGGGCGTGAACTTATGGGGTGAAAGTCCCCTGTATGTGAACCCTGCAAATGTGTTTACCACATTTGCATAAGTACTAGCCGAAGGCAAGGGCGGAACCGCGAGGGACCGTCTGGAGGAAGCCGGAGCGCAAAGCGATGAGCCAAGCCTGCCCCGGGCGTGATCCGGGGAACAGAAACAGCATACAAGGCCGAGTCTCCGGGTAAGTCAGCACGACATGACAAAGCCCTGGATTCAGGAGATACGGTAAATGCTGCGGTTGCATCGCGAAAGTTCACCCCGTTGAATAGGGCTCCCTTTGGGAATTCAACAGGGTGAACGTTCTTATCCGGGGAGATCTGCTCGACGGGCATTCGGTTCATGCCATTGCTGTTTGGGAGTCTGACTGAAGTCCAACTCGAAAGGGTTGGATGAGCCACAGAACCCTACCGCATGGAGTGTGGAGCGCCTCATGGAGCAATCCATGAGGTGATCGAGCAGAAGTCAGCCGAGGCCTGAGTTCCCAAATGCCTCCTTTAATCGGGATGACAAGGTGAAGGGCCGAACTCGGAGCAGGTAAGGGGAGCCATTGTGCTCGTCATGCATGATGTATCCGACCGGATGCGTGCTATGGCGGCGCGGCAATGAACTGCCCGATCCCGGTTATCCCTTGCAGGTTGTCAAAGAACTGCGGGGCACTGAACGCCCGGCTACGGCTCGGCATGCTCCGGGAATCACGCCATGGCGTGATGCGGACCCGCATGCGGGGTGTTGACAGGGGCTGGGGGGATAAAAATCCCCCGGCTACCCGCTTAGCGCATAAGCCTGCAACTTCTAAGCGCTTTTTCTTGTTTCCTGTCCGGCCTCGTAGAGGAACTCGGGAGCAAAATCGGCACCATTGGGCCATTCAATCGTACCCGTATCTGGATTAACGTAGACCTTCTTGTAAAGTTCAATGTCTTTCAACGGCTCGAAGACCTCACCGTAGAGTTCGTCTTTCAAGTCCACTTCCTTGACTTTCCCGTCATTAAATTCCAGCCGCAGTTGGTAGTCTTTCAAATAGAGTACATGAATTACATGTAGAAACATATTGACCCCCTATGGCAGTGGTGGAAGTTTCTGCAGCGGTTTACGTTCTCTTGCGAGTTGCCAGTTTACCATCAGTTCCTCTTGATGGATTTCAGACCACTCGAAGAGCATACGGAGTGCTCTCTTGGACATCTGTCCTTTGTGAACTTCTTCAACATCAATTCGAACAAACGTTGCTCACATAGTAAGGGGACGCCCATGAAATTATGCGATTCCCTTATTTGTAAGGGAAATTCCCAGTTCCTTTACAATCTCTTCCCCTCTCCGAACGGACCTACTGACTGCCGGCTGAGACAACCCCAATTGCCTTCCCACCTCGGTGCCGGCCATGCCCAATTCCCTCACTGCCCAGTAAGCCGCAACACTTTTTGCCTTAACACGCTTCGCTTCTTTACCCGAAGTTCTGATCCTCTCCTTCGGTACGTCGAATATCTGTGAAACTCGAGCGATAATCGTATCAAAGCTGAACCCCTGAGCTTTCAGGCGATATTGTCGCTCCATCGTCTCTTTGGCCGCGGCAAGAACAGAGTCAATAAATTCGCTGTCACCCAGTATCCGTTCGTCGCTTTTCAGATGGATTTTCATCTGTCGCAGGGACCGAAGAGCACTCCATCCTCCGGCGCTTCGAACCAGACCGCCGCCGGTCAACTCGGGCCTCTTGCCCACTGATAACCCGTTTCTCACGAAGTCCCTATACCTCATCCTGGCATTCTTCTTGTTTCCCCCGAAAAGAATCAACACCGCATCGGTATCCTGCCAGCCATCCTCTATTCTCCCCATCAGCCGGCTGTGCCCGCAATAAGGATAGTGATCGAGCTCGCTGAAGTCGGAAATGATTTTTGCTCGAACAGGATTTAGGTGAATATAGCGGACAAGTTCAAGAAGGTAGGGATCTTCTTGGCATAGAATCGATTTGTAGCGGTTTTGAAACAAGTGCCCTGAGCGGCGATGCCGCCGATTGTAGTGAACAGCATAGCTTGTCAGCAAACGGCGCATAATCCTTGAAATTGGAACATCTCCCGTCCGAACAAGCAGATGAAAATGGTTGGGAATGAGCGCCCATGCAAAACAGGTTGTGGAAGTCTCCAATAGTACATTGGCAAGCCGTTCGAACAAAATGATCCCGGTCCGTGTCATCAGCAAATATCTCTCTCCGCTCGATTCCTCGGCATATGATATGGTGTAAGGCTCCAGGTGCATCGATGCGCGCTTGCCGTGTCATAAAAATAGCCTACCACAATCAACAAACCAAAGAAACGCATTATTTCATGGGCGTCCCTTATGTTGCGAGTTTCCTTATCTTAATGAAATCATGACCAAATTATCGAAACTTGCAAGATATTGATATTCTGCATGTTTTCAGTAAGATACATGCACATGCAACATAACAAAAATCAAACTGACAACATAATATTCTGGGCTATGGCATGCCTATCCGTGGGCATAAATCCAGATGAGTTCACGGGCATTATTGCCATGGTCTCGAAAAGAAACGAGAATGGCTGCAATCAACGAATAATGAGCCTTTTTGAATCCCCTCATCCTCAGTATGCAGGCCATAAAAAATTCATCCAATTTTGATTCTTTCCAACGCTTGAATGCTCATTACCGTAAAATCAATGTAATGTCAACTAGTTATCATTATTATGTTGCGTGTTTTCCAATTAGATGAAAAGGAAGGAATTCTCTTCCTGACAGCAGGGTAGTGGGCGGGGTATTTCGCGTGTGCGAAGGGCTGGGTCGCGGGATATGCGGGGTACAATCACACAACATAATCAAACTCGCAACATAACGTCCCTTATGTTGTGACCGTGCGGATGATAGCTGCTGTGCTTTCATCACAAAGCGCACTGTTCAGTGATTCAAACTGCTGACAAGGCAAATCGAATATTCCGAATAAGTCATCAAGATGACTGGTTTGAATCATATGAGGTCTCCTTTCGGTTATGGGTTGGCGGGATACCATCCCATAATGCAGACAAAATGTCCAGTCCATTGATATCAATCCAAAATATGATCAGCTACCACCTTTCTAGCTGTCGTTCTAAAAGAGCCGCACCCTGCCGCGTTCTTTATACTTTTATTTCCATTTAAAATCTTCATTCCGATGATAATAAACAGTATCGGCATTAACAGACAAACAATAAGCAGAGGCAAGCATAATTGCATATTCATACTTCATTCGTTCACCCTTGATTAGGAATTTCTGAATTGGTCGTGTAAAATGATCTAAATTATGGGAAATAAATGCTATGTCGTTAGCTTTATCGATCCCAATTTCATTTACTTGAACCAAAATGTAATTGAGACTAATCGGATTTTCGGAAAACTCAATGGCTTTATCTGCTATGCTAATCACTGCATCTTGAAATTTTGGGAGTGTGCTTTGAACGAGCTGTTCAAACAGAAATGGCCGCTGAAGGTTTTCTAATTCCTGTAATTTAATTGGGATGAGAACTAGTGGCAGAAAAGGATTCGACGAAGTTTCCCGTTCCATTTCTGCCCAAAGAAGGTATTCTCGGAGCGAACCTTTAAGGATAGTGCCATCAATGATATTCGTTTTTGCATAATTGTACGAATCATCATCAAAGATAGGTAAGACTGTAGCAACCGGAGGACAATGGACCATTCCACTTGTGTCCTCACGTGGGCGACCTGCTTCACCGTAGAACGCTGATGGCTCACCCCATTGGATAGGCGGTTTAACATATCGAATACCATCAAGTTCGAAAAAAAAGATCCTGAATAGGTTCCTTTGTACGTTTGATACTAAGGTCAACTATTTGTTGCGTCATATACTGCTCAATTTTTTTTGACCATGCATCTCGCAGCTTTTTAATCAAATCCGGGCGTTCTTCTCCTCGGATTTTAATATCATCAAAATCAAAAAAGGCATAAGAATCGAATTTGTCCGAGAAATAATACATTCCACAAACAATCAAGATATCAATACAAGAGGTATCATTTTTCGCTCGTCCAATTGCTAATCGCCGAAACTCATCATGGCCAGTCATTGTAAGACCGTTGTTCATTATGATCGCTATCTTTACATTTGCGTCAACCGCATCCGCTGATCTCCTAAGCTGTTTTGATGCCTTTTTTAGCTGGCCTTTAATAGGAGTTGCCAATTCTTTATAGTATTTACGTTTACCGATATGATCCAAATCGAGGGGATTCAGTATCACGGTTTTAGTATTAGAGCGAAACAGTCTAGCAAGTTTCTCTTGTTTAGTCGTTTTTTCAATTGGCTCTTCTTCAACAATCTTAAGTTCTATGACAGCATCATCAAGGATATAGTCACAATTCAAATGTTGGATATTAGGATCTTCATTAAATCGCTTCCCACCTGCGCTTAACACTATTTCATCGAAGTCTGTTTCAGTAAGCTGCGAAAACAGTAAATATTCCATGAACTATAGCGACCTTCTTATACTTTTAGGAAATATAATCGCGGCGCTGACCCGCGAGCACGTCGGATGGGAGCAGGCCGCAGGCCTGGTCACAGCCGGCGCGCGCAGTCGGGTCAAGTGCCTTGTTCCAGCACGTTGTCGCGCCGGGGCAAGGTGCTTGACGAAGTCAGCGCCGCGATTCCCGGCGACGCAGTCGCGCGGAACGTGAACATCTGCGGCTTGTCCGCAGAATGTTTCGGTTGAAATTAAGTATGCTATTCCCAGAATCCCCAATTAGTCTGGCCCTTGTAAACGCATTGTTTTTAGCTCTGCGAACTGCAACCGGCAGTTCCGGTCAGCCACTCTTTAACAGATGGTGGAATCTCGATGCCCCCATATTCTTTGGGGTGGCTGACGAGATCCCTCGCGAGGAAGAATTCTTGAAAGGCTCGGTGCGCGAACCGAACTTCCCGTTTACCAATTCCGGGAGTACCCGCTGGGACGATCAGGCTGTTTAGAAAGAGACCCAATGGATCATCAACCCGCGAAAGGCGTCGATCTTCCGCAAGAATGTCTTCAATGTCACAGGAGGGCCATAACTCAAGTTTCCCGTCGTGCACCCGAGTCATCTTCCGCGCCGCTATCGTCATCGCAAGGAATGCAAGCCTAAGTGTAGTCTCGGCGCCCTCCACAGAAGACAAAATTGGCGGTCTCCCCCATGGACCCCAGCGCATAGGCCTCTCGATGTCTCGAAGGATTTTCAAGCGAGCCCACTCTTCGAAAAGGGAAGTGCGGTCGACCTGATGCAGATCCCTCTCGGCCACTGTATCAAGGACAAGCCGCAAGAAAAGGGGGCGTCGTGGAATATCGCCATAGAAACGCGTGTATTCGCCTGAGTGAATCGTAGCAATCAGTTTCTGGATGCGCATCTTCTTATCATCGTCCATCAGCCAGTCGTGATACTTTTCAGCAAGGGTCAGAATCTGAGCATCGTTCCACGGTAGTAACTCGAAGATGCGTATCTCCTGCCTGCGAATACTATTGGGTTTTCGAGCGGGATCACCAAATGATGTGGCGAAGTCCTGTTGCCTTGCCTCCCAAAACTCGGTCCTGGCAAGCATAATCACCGGCACTCGCACATCTCGTAACATATTGAAAAGCCATTGAATTCCTCCACGGCGACTAAAGAAAATCGACTCATCTAAGCCATCGAGCGTAATGGTAATGGGCACCTGGTTTTCCTTGAACAAGTAATGAAGAACCGGAGGAACGAGGCGGGCAAGGGATGGACGGTCGTCTAAGGAAAACCCTTCCAATAGCTTGTGTTTATCGACGCACGCGTCAAGAAAATCGTTTGAAGACTTCACGGTGTCCGGGATACTAGCCGCCGGCACATATAGAAAGCGAGCGCCGGGAATCATTGCCCTATAAGCAGTCGTGGTCTTGCCATAACCCGCCTCGCCTATAAGGACTCTAATGCTAAATTTCGTATCAGCAAAAAGTTCTGAAGCGGCATCGGATACTCGGGGGTCGTCGCGCATTACAGACCTGAGCCTGTGTTGGTCAGACAACAGTGTGGAACTGGTTAACGGAACTTCATTGACAAACTCCATGAGGGGTTCTTCTTCTGCATAAAAGTGCACCAAGGAAAGGTTTCTCTTCGAAAGGGCATCCCGAGCGACGACGAGCATTGCATCGAAGACTTCTTGCATAAATCGTTGCCGGTTCCAGAGTTCGGCCTTTCCTGCTTGACCCGACAGGCAAAGCTCCTCTAGTGCCGCTTCAATTCTCTCACGGAATTCGGCACTCCGGCCATCACGGTTATGGACTAGCAAATAGTTTTTTGTTTTCAGGCCACTCTCACGAAAGGATGTAATCGACGCCAGGCATTGTTCAACTTGAGACCTTCCAAGTTCATGTTCCCCGACTTTGAATCCCTTACATTGAACTACTAAATCGTAAGGTGCTTTGTCGGACCACGCAACCGCATCGATTCCTGCCCGATCAAACGACAACAATGCGGGCGGTCCAACTGCGTCGGGCCACCGTAACCTGAGGAAGGGAAGAATTTTGCGCTCAAAATCACGACCATCGGAAGTCCCCAGTTCACCGGCTAGTTGACTATAACTTCTATGTCCGGTCCATGACTTTCCCATCTGCGCTGTCTCGATGCCCTGTTTCAATCAGTTAGTATGGTGGCCAAATTATCAGTGTGCGATTGGTCAGCACTTTTTGTGGCTACTATTAGCATGTTGTTCTGTTCCCTGGGGCGGTTCAACATCGGCCCTAACCGGCGCGCCCGGACTGGACCGCATGCTGGCAGGCACGACTGACTTTGACCAGCCACGGACTGGCGCGTCCAGTTGAGGGCTTCGTTATGTAGCTTTTTCATTCTGAGAAACAGACTAATGCCTTCAGGCTCTTATTCAGCATCTATTTGCTCCAACTTCCAGCCTGCAAAATAGGCAATTTCAATATGGTCCCCAAGTTACCGGTTTCACCTGGAATATGAACTAGGTTTGGGAAAGCCGCCCCGGACAACAACCACAACAATTACAATTGGGGACTTGCCAGTCTCATGAACAAAGACATCAATATCGTCTTCTACGACGCCAAT
Source organism: uncultured delta proteobacterium (assembly GCA_963781715.1). Lineage (GTDB taxonomy): Bacteria > Desulfobacterota > Syntrophobacteria > Syntrophobacterales > Syntrophobacteraceae > Desulfoferrobacter. The sequence goes on along the minus strand of CAWAGW010000005.1, from coordinate 40,065 downwards.
GGGTGCAGATTTCGGTGAGGCCTCGAGTACAGACAACACACCAATTTGCTTCCCCAGCCCGATTGCATAAGCAGCTGTTTGATCGAAGAATTTTGAGAAATCCTTCGGAAAAAGAACTTTGCTGTTTTCGGCTTTCAATTCGATCGGGATGTCCCGGAATGTGAGATCAGTGATCCCACCTGCTGCTTCGGGGTGACCTTGCAAGTGCTCACCAATATCACTCCTATTTCGAAGCATCTCAGTAGCTTTGTTTTGGAATTGCTTCTCTTGCGTACCAGCCTCGAACAAGCCTTCTTTCAGAGCTTGTGCTGCGATATTGCCCAACCCACCAAGTACTATCATTGTGTTGGCAACATCATCTGAATGCAGTCCTGGGAAGGTTCTCAGCTTGTCGCGAACGCTGAGGAGATGCCGATCGACATTGGAAAATCCAGTCAAAGGGTTTGAAACAACATCACATCCCTCCAAGAGCAGACGGCGATGCCCTACAATTGCAACCTCCCGGCAATTGCTCGTGTCGTCGAACTCGGCCGCGTAAAGGAACTCGTATGGTCTTGAGCCGAACGAATGAGCCACCTCCAGAACCGCCCGGCCGGTGCCAGTCAGAATAAACGGGCCATCCCCCTCGGGTTTCTCGAACCTGAAGCTAGGCAACCAGTCACGCTCGCGGATATCGACCGTTACAGGCGTCAACGAGAGGACGTTTGCACCTTTGGGCCAATTTGAAACCCTGACTTCTATCGTAAGGTCGTAAGACGTCCCTGGCTTAAGGTAGTTCCAGTGCTTGGCCGGTTCTCCGTCGATGTCAAATTTCAAGAACGCCACGGTCGTTTCGAGTTTTTCAGGTTCTCCTGAACTTCTGTTTGAGACAGGAGCGCGAAGCCTTCCAAAACCTCGAGTCCGAAGATTGGCGAACAAGAGGAGCGGCAAGGTCCATCGTTTCAACTGATCCTGTATGGCGGTCAATTCGTCCACGCTCTCGAGACCTTCGACTTGATTCAGAAACGCGTCCAGCCGCTCATCGGCAGCGAAACTCAGGGACTTGTCAACCTCTGATGCTTTAAGCTTCGCCGAACTCAAGAACCTTTGGGCATCTGGTTCAGCATTGCGTATGGCATGCTTCCACTCAGCCAAGAGCACAAAGATAGCAGTGGCGGTATGATACGCGCGGTACTGATCCTCAATATCACCTTCACCGGCCTCAGAGATTGTTGCTTCAAGCTTCAGACAAGCTTCTTTTAGGCGCTGCAAGTCATGCGGCGAAGGCTTCAGAGCCCCTGCAAGTGCTGCAGCAACCTCAACCCTCGAAGAAAAAACTCGGTGGAAAATCTCGAAGTTTGGCTCTTTCCTCATTCTCTTTCTCCAAATCAGACAGAAGGCTGCTCCATTCTTCGATCAGCTCAAAAAACGCCTCTCCAACTCCTATTGTGTGTTCAATTTCGGAAGCCCCTGCGACTAAAGCGGCTTCAAGTCGCCACTGTTCATTTCGATCTTCTACTGGGATGCTTGCCACCAGTTCCCTGAAACAAGAGCTTGCAGATGCATGGTTTCCTGCCTTGGTCAACGCGGCAGCATATAGAAGAGCCTCAATAAAGCCTTCTGGCCTGAATGGCCTGAGTGCTTCGAATGCCTTTTTGATGTCGTCCACACAGCTTTGAAGCTCATTGCGTGGGGCTCTCAAGATCGCGGACGCGCAGTCGTCGGTAGAAATGGAGCGAGTATAGTCATCTTGAATTGACTTCAGCGCCACCTTGGCGAAGCCAGGAACGTCTCCAAAGCCATAGTGCAACCGATCAACGGCATGGTACAGGGCGCTTCCCTCCAAGCTGAACAAGATACCCGAGAGGAGCTGCCCGAATTGCCCTTTCCTCTCTTTAGGCAAAAGGCAGAGAAACGCAAATGCGTCAATGCAGTCGACAACAAAGTCCTCTTGCTTGCTTTCTTGGGAGTAGTAAACAATCAGGCTCCAAAGCCCGCGCTTGATAATACTTCGTTTCTCTTCAGGAAATGATCTACGCCTCAGAGAATGGACGGCTGAACGATGAACAATGACGTACGGGTCTGTTAGCAAGATGGAAAATGCTTCAAAGAACAGATCAGGGAAGTTCTTCACCAAGTCGTATGGTACATTCTCCCATGCTTGCACAGCACTGGCACGGACCACTGAGCTCTCGTCCATAAGTGCACGATACCAATCGGAGAGTACTAGCGTTAGGCTTTCGACCCCAGTCAACAATTTCGAAACATGAACTATCATGTTTCCGCGCATTTGCGTTTGATCCTCGGGCAATCTCCGATACAGTTCCAAGAACTCTTCAATTCCTTCACGTCCCTTGGATTTTGCCCCAACCGCAGCCCACTCGATCAGCGCGCCCTGCAAGCTGTCAATGGCTGTGCGTTTGTTACTTCTCTCCATATGAGCGAGTACATCGTCAGTCAGCACAAGAGAACGCTCTGAATCTATTTGCTCATACTTCTTGCTAAGTGTAGCCGCTGCACCGATCAGATCATCGAAATGCTCAACTGCGAGCTGAGCAAACTCGTCCCAAAAATGCCTGAAGAACTGTCCCGCTTCGTCCATGCCGTTCTCTGGGCGTTCTACGGCAGCCCAAAGCAGTCTTCTAAATGCTATCCTTTGGGTTGTTCCTATCTGTACTTTTTCTCGATAGTAGTATTTCAGAACCGATCTATATGTTCTATGAGCTTCTTCTCTTCCGGTATCGTCGTTGTCAGCGAGGAACAATTGGATGATTTTATCTGTTTCCTCAGGAAAACGTTCGAGGCACTTCGAGGCTGCTTCCCGAAGATAGTAGAGCACGCTGCTATCTCGCCGCTCTCCAGGAAGCAGAGTTCGTCTGCGCATCAGCTTGGCGAAGATGCTTCTAGTATGTCTTGAAAGCAACTCGTCACTATCCGTCGCCAATATAATCTCAACGGCAGCTCCAATCCTTTCTGGGTTCGTATCATTTAGAAGTGCGTCGACCTCCGCACAAATCTCAGCACACCTTTTCTGGAAGAGCGAGCGAATTGGCGCGGAATCGAGTTCTATAGGCTCGCTTCTCCCAAAATGCATGCCGGGGGGCGGTCCTAGGGCCATCGACACAAACGGACGTAAAACTTTTTCCAAATCCTCTTGGGAAAGCTGTTCCGCCTCCGCCAAAACCACGTCGATAGCCGCTGAAGATTTCTCATAGTGGCTCACCCAGCGCACTGCCACCGGGAGCTTTTGTTCTGATTCTAACGGTGCCCTTAGCAAGGCCTTCGCGGCGGGTTTGGAATACGGCAAGTACTCGTGTAGCACTGCGGGCAAAAGATGTTCGATCACCTTTTTGGTAAATGTCTCAGGAGCGAGGTTTGCAAGTTGCTCCAGACGCGGATCGTCCTTTGCTATGTCTTCCTGATCAAGCTCATCCAATAGATCGAAAACGAAGGTTTCTTCTGTAGATAATTCGTAGCGGAGTGTCGCCCGTTCTTGTCGCCTGTCCGTCTGCTTCTGCTTTCTCTCCCTTTCTTCTTCTTCGCGTTCCCTCTTGCGCTTTTCGGCAGCTTTTTCCCTTGGGCCAACAAAACTCATAATGTTGGGAAATCCTACGGGAACTCGTTCTTTACAGCCCTTGCAGTTGTGATGATAGAAGTCATAAGCTGCATCTTCCAGCAACCAACAATACATCGAATTTTTCTTGGAGAATTTGCACCGGACACCCATGTGCCCGATTGGGAGACCAGTTTCAGCTTCAATCATTCCCCTGCCAGGAGACCTTCCTAACTCGGCATGGAAACACCAATTGCTTAAAAGCTTCGTTGCTCGGATATTGCGCTGGCCTGCTTCTACTGCCTTATTATAGCTGTCTTCGAAATCGTCCATCTTGCTGCCCCTCAAGCGCAGTTTCAAGAATGCCAGTAGGCAAAGCGGCGGATTAGGGGCACCAGGCGACAGATGAAGTTCAAGGTCATTTCTCGCATTGTTGCATTACACCTCTCACATGATTCTCTTCATTTACTCATAACGAGCTCTTCAGCGGGCGCGGTTTTTTGCGCTCTGCTGCAAGAGCCAGGTTAGAACGGTCATCATGGTGCACTGTGACTCATTAAGGCTACTAACCCAGTAATTGCACCTACGAGGCCGGTGAGTGCAGACAACCAGACGACCCAATGCGATCTTGTTTCGTGCCTGGCCTTGAGTTCGTTCCGAATCTCTTCGCGCAGAGCAGCAACCCCCTTTGTCGTGAGATACCAACTCCCGGTGTAATGTCCCTCGGACCAGAACTCGGATTCAGATTGGTCTTCGTTATACCTGTGAGGAATAGGTACCCGAAGTCTTCGTGCCCTGTGGAGTAACTTCTTTGTAAAGTACGCGTCCTCCTCCTCGTCGTGCATATCAATCTCAAACCGATGTTCATCTTGGAGAGAACGGACCTTGTCGTTTTCCTTCGCTTTCCAGGCCTCGGCAATATTTTTTGCATACCCTTTATCAATGAGATGCCGCTGCCACGACAACTTTGTTCCTTTCGGAATCGGGAGTTTTCCAACGATGCGAATCAACGTAGGCATTCTGATCTCCGCGAGCTCCTAACAAGTAACTATGTAGTTTTCTTTTTATCTTCAGGTCGTAGCCCGATCTGCAAGTTCCCCTTAATGGCTGACCAGTTTGTCGCCTATGAACCCTATCCCCGTGGTAGCAAGACCAACACTCCCCGCGCTGCCGAAATTAAGCTGAAAATTTTCCAGCCCTTTCCTGTTCCCGCCAGCATGATAAAGGGCTACCCTGGGTAGCGTCCTTCACTTCAAGTACTGCCCTCCAACTCGGGGATAAATTTGGGTTTTTGAAGGATCGAAAAGTGATTCGGTCCTGATGACAAAGATTCTTGTGGTATGCATGCTCTCCCCAAGTGATTTTTGTTCGTCGCTCTGTATTCATACTCTCCAGATTCCTGACTGTTCTGGAGCCGACTCCGAAGCCATCTCCCGGGAATGGTCTTTACCGTAACTCACAGTGTGCTCAATGCATATGAGCGGCCTGTCACTTCCATTAACGATCAAGTTGAATAGGTTTAACCGGGCACAATCGATCCCTGAAAAACAATCGAACTGAACCGCTGGACAAGAGGCGTCTGAGCAAGAGGTTATTTGAATTGTCTGTGGGAACCTATATCGTTCAGCTGGCTCATTGTTGCACTATGCTTTGAATTGACAACAAATTCAAGGCAGAAATCAAGAACTGGCAGCCCTAAAGGGCTGCGCTACATCAAAAATGTTAATTCGGTGCCTTTCCTGATGGAGACTATCTTTTAAGAAAATGATTTTGGGGTAACCAGCGCCGCAAACGAGCATCCATAACCAAGGGTCTAAACCTAAGACTTAAAACCTAAAACTTAAAACCTATAGTCAGAATATACCGAGTGACGGTCAGCCTTCATACGGATTTTACTGCGAAGCCATTCATCCCGACTGCAGCCGCGTATAGGCCATCAGGCCGAGGATGGTGAATACAATTCCGGTGGTACCGAGAGGGCCGGGGAAAACTCCATTCAACAGGACGATTTCTCCGATGAGCGAGAATACCACTTCCATCGACTGGGTGGCATCGACGGCAGCGATTTCATAGGGGTGTGTACAAAGGTGCCTGGCATGCAGAAATATAGTTGTCGCGATCACCCCGGAAAACAAGGCGACCATAGCAGTGTTGATCAGTTGTCCTGTCGATGGCGGCGGGGGAGACGCGAGCAGAACGAGACCTACCCAGAAGGGAACCGAGCCTAGGGTCAGGAGCAATACTCGAGCAAAGCTGTCGTCCATTATGGGATGATCGATGCGCGGAATGAGGCCATTGCCTCCCCGCTTTGCCTCCCAAACCATTTGATTGCCGGTCGGGTAGGCGAAGGCGGCGATCAGCACCGGCAGAGCACTATAAAGCACTTCCTTGAGCGAAGACGAGGTGGCGTGCTCCAAATTCACCAGGACGATTCCGGAGAAGATGAGGCCTGTGAACAACATTCCCCGCAGGGGAACCCTCTTGCCCAGAACCATGAGAACGATTGGAGTCGCCAGAATAGTGATCTGCCAGGTGGTGGCAACAATCCAGCCGGCGGCATACGATGCGCTGAAACAAAGAAGCGAATAAAACACGCCGAAGCCGATACTTCCCGCCAATATCCAAAATATCCAGTGCTGCCGGAAAACTCTCGCGATCTCGGCCAGCCTCCTTGTCCCCTTGGTGAGCAAGAGGGTTAGAATCAGAAAAAGCAGCATGTATCCGAATCGCAAACTCGCAGTCCACACCCAATGGCCGCCCTGCAAGCTCATTGCTCTATTGAGGATAAAAGTGCTGCTGAAAAACGCCGCAGACAGCATGCCAAACGAAATCAGACGTACCATTCGCATCTCCTGTAAAGGCGAAATGATTTGTCTACAACAGTCGAAGAGATTTCTCAACCGCAGAAGAATCGGCTATCAGCAGTTCTCATTCGGAAGGTCTTTCATGCATGGTCTATCGGTAGTCTCTGCGGGAATGATCCGAAGCCCTCTCAAGCGCCTTCAGCCAAATCCACCCCAATCCGGCGCCGATGAAGTAATATGGGAAATCACTCCAAACGAACGTCGTGCCCAACACCGTTTGGCCGATGAAGGTGCTTCGCAGATATTCGAGGGGTGCAGGGTGCCACAACTGAAAAAATTCCAATGTACACGTCACGGTCAAGACGCCGGCGGCTATCAGAGCGGGTCTTAGGCGATCGAAGAAGAGCACAACCACTAAACACCAGAAGATCACATAGAAAACACCACCCAAGGAGTTCCTTACCCAATCCTGCCCGTACCCGGAATAGAATTTTGATGCAAAGCCGATTGGGGTGATTGCAAGTATGGAAAGTATCGTCCAATGGCGCTGCCTGGTGGTGTGGGAAATCATCGTGAGGGTCCGGATTTTCTCATATTGGCGATCTCATCGTGCCGGTACCGCCACTCGTTGGGCAATCGGCTCTTCCGTCCACATTGGCGTTCCCTCACCACACGTATGGAACCAAGCGATAAGGAGTATGCTGCATATATTCTCTGTATCCCGGCAGATCTTTTAGCAGATACTGCTCTTCATTCAGAAGCCTGACAATTATAAGCCCATCCATCAGGAGAAAGGGTATCAGAGCCCAATATGATCCAAGGGCCAGGGGCACAAACAGCAGCATAATAATCGCGCCGAGATACATGGGATGGCGAATGATCGAATATAGCCCGGTTGTCACTACCTGTTGGTCTTTCTCCACTTCAATGATCGATGATGCATAGATATTTTCCTGGAAAACACGGAAAATCAGCAAATACCCGAGTACAATCATGACATCGGCGAGCAGCACGATATTGATGGGAACATGTGACAAACCGAACCTGTGGTCAATTCCGGGCAACATGAAACCGATGATAGAGAGCAGGGTGTTGACCATCTGGATACGTTTTTGCTCTGTTATCTTTTCCCGTCTGCGGAGTCTGCGTTCCAGGAGTTGAGGGTTGTTCTTCAAAAGATAAACTGTCAAGGTGATTGTGGCGGTGAGGAATATGACAAAATACACCCATGCCTGCCAAAATCGCAATGTTCCAGCAGGCACGAAAAGAAGTGCGAATACGATGATTGCAAAGAGGCTCAACCAGAGAATAAATCTCACCTGCAACCCGATCAACTGCTCGCTTTCATCCGTCATCTTCATCCGTAATTTGCCCCCGCCACGTTTGTAAACACATCTTTGCAGATAGTTTCTCCGAGATCAGGGCTCTGGTAATTGCCGCCCCAAGCCCTCATCATTCAGCTGGTAATGTAATGATGCTGCGCAAGATTCAAATGATTTTTCTTCGGGTGTTCAACGCTTCTTCCTCCTGGAATTCACCCATCACGTAAAATCTGATTTTGTTGCTTCTCGGAAATTCTCTTCGAATAACGGTTTTGAGCAATTTACCCAGTTTGTCCCGTTCCACGCCGAACCGTTCAGTATTGTAGCCGTTTTCAATCACCAAAAACTTCTGATTATCGACTTTTACGATAATGACCGACCTGTTCCGTTTAAATGTCCGCAGATCCAGGTAATGACCTGCCGGCAGCTTCTTCAGCTTCTCGAAAACAGTCTCAAGGATTTTGGTTTTATCGACCATGTGCGACCGGGTGTTAACGAGAGTGGCACTGATTCTAAACAAATATTCTCAAGCTCATCCATCTGAGAAAACGATTAGAGCACTTTCTCCTCGATGTCAAACCCATTGACAATCAAGGAGTCTTATTGTTGTTTTTACCTATGGCTTCTCATTTTTATGCCCGGAGCAAGTAAATGAAATGGACGGGATTTGCAGTTCTACTCATTGTGCCGCTTGCATACCTCATGATCTGCGGTGCGGTTTTTCTGGTGCAAAGCGGAGCTCTGGATCTGCTGAAGAGGTTAGCGGATGAGGTGCGCAAACGGATCATGCGATAATGGGAGACTTTTTGGTGTCGCAGGCGGGGCGCTTGCGCGGCGAGAAGCACTACGCTAAGATGATGTGAAGCCAAGATATTTTAACAGCACTAAAAGATGTGAGTCCGGATGAAGTCCAGACCAGCCCAATACCTGATAATGGTGAGCGCCGCCTGCTGGCTGATCCTGTTTCAGATAAACCTGGCAGTGGCGGAAGAGCAAACGTCCGCCCCGCTCCTGATGTGCCCCTCTCACGAGGAAATGGTGGCAGAGCTTGCAGACAGGGCCGAAGTCCTGCAACGGATCAAATTGGAGCTTGAAGATCTGGCCGCTGGCAGAAAGATGTCCGAGAAGGCTATCGAAGCATTGCTGCTGGTCGATCCGGAAAATGAACAGGCGGTTGGGAGTAGACGCCAGGAATTGAGGGAATCTACCGGATTAGCTCCTCCGGCAGCCACTCCGGGACTGGATAAGGTTATTCGTTGTGCCCTGCAGGACAAGCAGCTTAAAGATTCGGCGACATTTATGGCGAGATCAAGAGTATCGGCCTCAGGGCTGTTCGGCTCCAGACGTTGGACGATAATCTGGTCACGATCCCCAACTACCGTTTCATCGTCGATCAGGTAGCGTCGGGAAATGCCGGTGAGCTGGATATGATGGTGGTGATGCCGTTCCACCTCGCTTTGGACGCAGATATACAGCTGGCTCGAGACATATTGCATGAAACTGTGGTGACCAGTCAGTTCGTCTATCTCAAAAAGCCGGTCAACATCGTAGCCTCGGAGGTTGCTGTGGGAGACATGCTGGCTCTCAAGCTTACTGCCAAAGCATATGTGTTGGACGTACGCTATGAAAAGGCTTTCGAGACGGATGTCGTACTGCGTGCAACTCAGGCCTTCAAGGAACATCGCATAGAGAGACCGACCTTGCGCTTTGCAAACCAGGATGGAAAGTATTAGTGCACAGCGGCGAAAGTAGTATTGAGCAGTTGCAGCCGATTTACGGTAAGGCTGGTTGGTAAATGCCAAACAAAGGCAGATTCGGCACTTTTTCCGGAGTTTTTACCCCGAATGTTCTGACGATACTCGGCATTATTCTATTCCTCCGTATCGGCTGGGTGGTGGGGCAGACCGGGCTGATCGGGGCCTTGCTCATCATTGCCGTTGCCAATCTGATATCCTTGTTCACCGGCCTTTCGCTTTCCGCAATCTCAACCAACATGCAAGTTAGAACCGGCGGCACCTATTACATGATTTCACGCACCCTCGGGCTTGAAATCGGCGGAGCCATCGGGTTGCCGCTATATCTGTCCCAAGCGATTTCGGTAGCTTTCTACATCATCGGATTCACGGAAGCTTTCGTCGGATTATACCCCGTCCTTGATCCGCGGATCATAGCAACAACTCTTGCGCTTCTGTTCGGCCTGCTGGCTTACGGGGGGGCCGACTTTGCTCTGAAGATCCAGTTTTTTATTCTTTTGGTGCTGGGCTTGGCGCTGGTCTCTTTTTTTTCCGGTGGCTGGTCGCACGGAAACGCACCGGCGCTATTCAGCTCTGCGAGCTCGACGGCTTCCTTCTGGCAAGTCTTCGCTATCTTTTTTCCGGCGGTTACGGGAATTACGGTCGGAGCCAGCATGTCGGGCGATCTCAAGGACCCCGCCAAGAGCATCCCGCTGGGTACCCTCCTGGCCATCGGGATCACCTGGTGCATTTATGTCGCGGTAGCCGTGTGGCTGGCAAGCCATACAACGGTCCATGAGCTGCAAGACAATTATATGATCATGCAAACTCTGGCCAGATGGCCGGCGCTGATCGTCGCAGGCGTTTGGGCGTCGACGCTCTCCTCCGCTCTTGGAAGTGTTTTGGCGGCTCCCCGGACCCTGCAAGCACTGGCAACGGATCGAGTAGTTCCCACGTTTTTCGGTGCACAGCTTGGCAGCACGACTGAGCCCAGGTTGGCGACGCTTGTCACAACGGCCATTGCCGTTGGAATCATCTGGATGGGCAATCTCGATTTTGTGGCAACGATCATCACGATGTTCTTCCTTAACACTTACGGAATGATCAATTTAACTGCCGGGCTGGAACAGTTGATCGGGAATCCCAGTTTCAGACCCCAGTTCAAGGTTCCGTGGGTGTTCTCACTACTCGGAGCCGTCGGCTGTTATGCTGCGATGTTCCTGATCGATGCCAGGGCTACTTTGGTGGCCATTCTGATCAGCTATGGCGTTTTTTTGCTGCTGGGTCGGCGTGCTCTGCGCCACGACTGGGGAGACATCCGCAGTGGAATTTGGTTCACGCTGTCGCGTTTCGGTTTGATCCGGCTGGAGACGGTTCCCTGGCACGTGAAGAACTGGCGGCCCAATATCGTGGTGTTTCTACGCTCCCCGCAGAGTCAGGAGCATTTGTTGGAAGTCGGTACCTGGCTGGCTCGGGGTAGAGGCATCATCACCTTTTATCACCTGATTGCGGGCGAAGTGGAGCAGTTGGCCGGTAAAGGGTTCCGGGAAACTTCCAGAAAGCACATACAGAAATATCTGCGGGAACACGGGGCCGTGGGCTTCGCTGAGTGCAGTATCGTCGAAAACCTTTACGGCGACGCGCTGACGATGCTTCAGGCCCATGGACTGGCGGGCCTCGAACCCAATGTGGTGCTGTTGGGATGGGGAACTCGGCGGGCAATGCAGATGGAGCAACTGCGACTCATGCGCAAGATGGTGGCCCTTCGAAAGTCGGTCCTGTTTCTGCGATATGACCAGTCCAAAGCTTTCAGAGAGAAGAAGCGCATTGATGTCTGGTGGCGAGGGCAAGACCGCAATGGGGAGCTGATGCTCCTCATCGCTCATATCATTTCGCAGAGCAAGGCGTGGAGCGGGGCGGCCATTCGAATCCTGAGATTGCTCAGCCGCAAGGAAGGAGTGCCCGGCGCCACTCGGCACATTGAAGAATTATTACATCGTGTTCGTGTCAATGCGGAGCCCAAAGTGTTTGTTCGTTCGGCTCCGGACCAGCCTTTCACATCGATTCTACGGCAGGAAAGCAGTGAGAGCGGCCTGGTATTTCTGGGACTCCGCGTCCCGGAGGAGGGTGAGCTCACAGTCTACGTTAAACAAGTCGACGAGATGCTACAGTCAACCTATTCCTGTATACTTGTCCGAAGCGGTGAAACGGAAAACATCCTGGATGTTGACATTCAAGTCTGAGCCGTTTTGCACGATCACCGCTGGTCGGTTCATTGTATGAGGTGAGGACGGCGGAGTATCCTCGTGAAACATCAAAAAGCCTATTTTTTCGGACTTGCAGGATGCCAGCGTTCCATGTGGCTGGCGTGAGTCCGAAGATACGAGCCGGGCTCATAGAACTTGTCGTAGAATTCCAGATCCAGGTGATGGGCCCGAAGATACGTAATCGGAAAGATGGACGGCACTGTTCCGGGGAATTTTCCAAAAGTATCGATGACGTATTGAGCCTGCAAAGCCACGCACTGTCGAAATTCCTCATCGTGCACCCGGGCGGATGAACGAACCTTTGCGGATTCTTTCCATGGGCCGGGAGTCTCTTCATGATAAGGTCCGCCGCGACCGAACTTGCGCTCGCAAACTGCGTCTACGGCGGCTCGCATGTCCGCATAGTGCGGTGGACAAAAACCCTCCATGATTCCTTCCAGGCCGGTCGGATTGGGATACGGCCAACGTTCATCCGAATCGTAGCGAAAGCCTAAACCAGGGGCGTTTGCATCTCCGCTGGCTCCGAGCACTGAAAAGGGGTCCAGCCCATTGAACATCCAGCCCCCCAAACCCATAGCCTGCAGCATCAGTGTTCCGGCATAGCAGCTGGTTGAGAGCTCTGCTGTGAGCTCTGCCATGGACCACTGTTCCACAAAAGTCAGCGGCCACGTGTTGTTCGTGTCGACTATCCGATGAAACCTCTCGATCCCCGGGACTCGGCGCCCATTGATATCGTCCGTGAGTACAAGTCCATTTTGCAGCATATAGCAGATATTCAGGAGCATGTGTTGGGCCAAGTCGCCCACTGGAATGACCAGCAACGTACCCGGATGGTTCACTACCCATGTGTTATGAGCCTCTGTATAAGGGACTTCCGGTGGCAACTTGAGCCGGCCTTCCTGTATTTTTTTTATGCACCCAGTCAAACGCTCCAAAAGGGTAGGGAGATCAAGTGTGCCGTCGGATCCTCGTTCGGCAAAGGCAGGTGCATCGCGAGCGTCGAGGAAATAGACTCCATCGTCGTCTGTGAAGAATGTCTGGCTCGTGTGGAATCCGGCAGCAGAAGGAAAGGTTCGTCCCCCGGCAGTCCCGGCATAATTGGATAGGTGGGGTGCGTAGTGCGCCGCCCGATAGATCATGTGATGCCAACTCGTGTTCCCGCCGCAAGCAGCTACCACGAGTAGCTTTTCCAGTTCTGAAAGAGGGACCGGTTCGCGTCGCGACTTATACGCAAAGACCCCGTCTGGAATCTCGGCACCCATGAAGAAGCGGCGAGACCGCCGACCGAGGAGACCCTCAAGTAGGCCAAAGCCAATCATATCTTCAAATCCGGGAGGTAGGTCCGTCTTTTTCATGATAATCCATCCTCCTCCATGCCTCGCCAATAAAGAACCAGCGTCTCCGACGCTTCCTCACTTTGCTGTCCACTCACGGTGCCGTTTGCTGTTTTCAAGGTAATACACCTCGAATCGCTGACAAGTGTTTGCTTTTAATGAAGCCAATCAAGCAGGGACCTCGACGATGCGTTGATACAACGGCGCTGCCCCTCAACGGGGGGGTATTATTTGTCTTCGGACAAGCTTTTTGCGAGCCCACAGACCCAACATTCGAATTAGGTCAGGATAGAACGTGGCCGATTGTTCGCCGCCTCCAGTTTCTCGTCATAGGGGTTCTCCCGGTACCCTCGCTATTGCAGCTATGTACCAAATCCGCCTAGGAGCTTGTCCGAGAATACCTCCTGTCTACTTTTCAGTCATTCCGGCAGTCCCGCTGCAGCGGGATTAAGCCGGAATCTAGACCCGCGCCAAACAAGGGTTTACGGATGATGGATTCCGGCTAAGAATTTGCCGGAATGACGGCGTGCGAGTTCTCGGACAAGCTCCTGGCCTCGCCGGCGGAGGTATTGTCCCCTTTTCCCCATGGTCACAAATCAATCCATTCAAGATTATCTCATGCAATGTTAAATAGTTATATCGAATCAAAGACTTCCTGCTTCTGTAATTGAATTATCAGCTGTTGTGGTTAATTTAAAATGGGAGGGAACAGCAGTAGAGGGGGGATGGGATGGAATACAGAGAAATCGAAATGTCATTTTCTTATGAGATGATGAGAAATGGTAAGTGTAGGATAAGTGTGGATAAAACAAGAAAATAACCGATCGCCGTAAGATGTATTCGAAAAAGACACGATTCATTTGCATAAGCAAGGAGAGAAATATGGAACGCAACGAGAAACAAAGCTGCCGGCGGGATGATTCCGAATATTCCGACGGTTCCAAAGTGTGTTGTGAGGGATATTGCTTGGTCTGCAGCGATGGGCAATGGGTGGATACAACGGTTCAAAAGGAGAGTTTTTAGGTTTTCGGTGTTTGCCCCGCAGCTTCGATCAGCACCATAGTCGCCTCGTCCGCTGATCGGAAGTTTTGTAGAAGCAGCCCGTTTAGAGCGAGCAAAAACAAACGGCAGATTTCATCCGAAGGCCAATCCCGCCTAAGCAAAAAACCGCTCGGCTGAATAGTGATGTCAGGCGTGCCTGGCGTTCAGCACGTTTGACATGGGAGCTTGAGGCTGATGCAATGACGGAGCAAGATGCGCAGTATGAGCACATTGGCAGCAAATACGGCGAATACGCCAGCTTGGCTACGGGCAAAAGGGCGGAGCGTTACACGTTTTTCCGTATGGTGGGAGCGCTTGCAGGCAAGCGAGTCTTGGATTTAGCCTGTGGGTTCGGTTTCTATACGAGGCTGCTAAAGCAACGCGGTGCGGCGCAGGTGGTCGGTGTCGACATCTCGCCCGAGATGATCCGCCTGGCAAACCAGAAAGAGCAAGCGGACCCCCTCGGCGTCACCTATCAGCTCGGAGACGCCGCGACACTCCCCCAACTGGGTCGCTTCCATCTGGTCACCGCGGTCCATCTGCTCACCTACGCGAGGACGAAGGACCAGTTGCTGGGTATGTTCAGGGGCATGTACGACAACCTAGTGGAGGGCGGCCGCCTGGTTGCTTACACGAACAACCCGGCGTTCACTCTCAAGAAGCCGAACTGGACCAAGTACGGCATCACTGTGTTACGCCTACAGCCCGAGGACAATGGGTTCGACTGCGAAGCCGAGTTTGTTGCGGATCCTCCGTTCCGTGTCAGGTGGTTCCAGTGGAACCGGGCCTCGTATGAGTGGGCCCTGCAGAAAGCCGGATTCAAGGACTTCGTTTGGCACCGCTCGGAGGTGGCGCCGGAAGATGTTGTGCGCTATGGGGACGCATATTGGCATGATTTCTACGACAATTGCCTGATGATCGGGTTAGTTTGCCAGAAGCGGTAGGGTGGATAAAGCGCAAAGAGTAAAACAGGCCTAATCCACCGAGTCGTTTATCCGCTGCCTGGATGTAAGAATTGTCACACTTGGAAAGAGACCGAACTTTCGATATAAATCAAGGCTCATAGTGCGTTTTAGGTTGTTACGTTAACAACAATTCCACTAATGCAGGTAGCAATTTCTTGCCTCGCTTTCTGACGTTGTGAACAAACTCGAAGAATCCCAAGTAGAGCGGCAGATTCTCTTGAGAGATCCCACGATGGGGGCGGAGCCATGAGCGCAATAGAGACCAAAAACCTTCGATGGTGTTTACATGGACTTCATGAAAACCATCGCCGTCATCATCGCGGGCAAATTCACCGCTGTGCATGGCATACTGTCTGGTGTCGGTAACCCCAATCCGACAATTTGTCGTAGATCACGTACTCGTCAGTATACACTGTGGATTCTTTGCGGATTGTAGCTTGAATCAGGGGAGCAATGGTCTTTTGTTTCACATCAGCCAACATACTGATCACAACTTGCCCCCCTCGCTGGATCATTCCGAAAACAGGTGGCTTTTCTTTTTCAAGAGTGCCGCGTCCTCTTGCCCCTTTTAGTCGGTTACGTCGTCCTCTGCGGGCTTTTTTTTACTGCTTCGGGATTACCTTTGTGGCCTGCAACTACGTAGACTTCATCACATTCTACCTGGCCGGACAGTTGTGGCTTTGGCTTGTGTTCGACAATGCCCTCACGAAGCCGCTTAGTCATAGCTCTGGACATCGTTCTCGTGCAGATCTAATTCCACAGCAATCTGCCGATTTGAAAGGTTTAGGCCCATGAAATACAAGCAAAGTATCCAAACAAGCAATGGTTGATGATGACCGGAAAAGATGGTGCCGGTCAAGTCGTCGAAGTAACGATCACAACTCTTGCAAAGGTATTTCTGGCAGTCGCCATCTCGGCCATGTTTAATAACGTCATAGGAGCCACATCGTGGACAATGAACCTCTTGGGGCCACCGGAGTTTGCGGATTGTCTCATAACATTTTGCATCATCTATTAGGTGGCGAATATTCAGCAACTGTTCCGGCTTCGTATCTTCCATTGTCGTCCTCCTGGGATAAGGTTACATTTCCCATGAGAACATATACGAGATGCATCAAAATGTCCACTAGATTCGCCATGATACACCACAATGATTTCAATTCATCAACAACCTGAAACACACTATGAGCCAAAATCAAATACCTCTTCGTTTCCGTAGACCACAGCCACCGTAATCTTTTTGGCTGAATTTCTGTGTAGCCAATGCATAGAATCTTCAACTAACTTGGCTCCGATCCCTTTTCGGCGGTTCGCCTCAGTTACAAAAATTGAATCAATTTCCCCCTCTCGGCCTTCGATGCTGGAAATACAGTAACCGATGATCCGACCTTGTTGGTCTGAAGCAATCACCACTCTGAGACTTCCTCGCTCTGATTTTTCGATAAGCTTCTCGCTTTCTTGTCTCAAATGAAAACGAGCTGAAATCTTCGTTAAAATATGGAGACTTTGCCTCATGGATTCGGTTGAGCTCTTTCCACAGTATTTCTACCGAACCCAATAGTTCCCGACCCCCGAATTCAATCTTGTAACTCATCTTGTTTTCCACGATTCCCGGCGACTTCTTAGTCGCCGGCAACGAAAAGCTGACCGGCCGGGCTCCAATGAGCCACACGATCGGTGTCGCCACGTTCCCGTCCGGTCCGGCTGGGCGACAGGTTCGGCCTTTACCCGGATTCACCTAAGGATGAGATTGACTTGCCCAATTCATCCAGGAATTGAGAGCATTGCCTCAGTTGGTACTATGCTAAATTATTGTAATTATTAACTAATTTTGATGCAAAACTGAACCTCGGCCGTTTTTGGAATCCGCGTTAGCATTCGTTAGTATTGCCAATGCGAGCGGATTGGATCGTCGATGTCTTTTTCATTCTCCACGACCGCCGCGACTGCGATCCTGAGACCGTCGATTTGGGTTTCCAACGACATACTGGGCATGCCAAGGTTGACTTCGAGTGCGGCCGTCACGGGAAGAGAAGGAAGGTGGATCCAGCCGGCCCTGATAGGCAGCCCGCGCTGTGAGATATGGTGGAGTACCCCATACATGAGCAAGTTGCAGCCAAATGTCCCTGCAGTATCGGAAATATCGCTTGGAATACCTCGCTGACGCATAGCTTTGACCATCGTTCGTATCGGCAAGGTTGTGTAGTATGCAGCCGGTCCTCCTGGCACAACCGGTATATCTTGCGGTCGCGAGCCTGATTCGTCCCCCATATCGTAGCGTGTCGCATCAATTAGGTTTTGAGCCAGACGTTCCACAGTTATCATACTCCGTCCACAGAACTCCCCCAACATGATCACGATATCAGGTGAGGTCCTATCTATCTCGTCTGTGACCGCACCCACCATTTCATCGAAGATAACTGGCGCGATCACCGTGCTGATCGTTCCTCCGACAATATTGGTGCCATTCAGTGCATCTGCGACAGCCTTGGCAGGGTTTGCGGAACTACCAGCCCAACCTCCAAAGCCCGTTACCAGAATCTTTTTCATTGTTCTCTCCCCCCTTACGTGTAAGGCCACATGCAACCGTTGCGGCAATGAACTGCCCGATCCCGATGATCCCTTGCAGGTTCTCAAAGAACTGTGGTGCATCAAACGCCCAGTTGCGGTTCGGCATGCTGTGGGAATCACCCCATGGCGTGATGCGGACCCGCACGCGGGGGTGATGTGGGGGCTGGGGGGATAAGAATCCCCCGGCTACCCGCTTGGGCCTTTGGTTGGGCTTGGGACGCTACTGCCTTACACCGTTCCGCCCCTTTCGTGCAGGAGCTGACAACCTATCCGATACAGCACCGGCTCAAACCGTTTGGGAAGTGCTCTCATGCATAATTATACACGGGGGTTTCTATCACCCTGTCCGGTCTCTTTCTGCTCTTGATGATTCCTTGGATATGCTCCACCGTCTCGGGTGCGAAAAACTGTTCACCGGTCTCTCGGCACACACGGGCGGGCACATTTTCAACAATAAAAAACCTGCCAGCGTGTTCAAGCGTATAGGTCACTTTGGTCTCTACCATTGTCTCTTTCATTCCTCGTGTTCCTCCATCTCACCTTCGGACCCGGAAATCGATCCACAGATCAGGATCGGGCTCGTAAAGGGTGATGATCTTGACAAGTGGTCTCGTTGGGTAGCTGCACTGAACGTGTAGCGGCCGCCCCGCTTTCCTGAAACCGAGGACGAGACAGCTCGGGCCATATTTGTCCTCGGGGTAGTCTTCGATGATTTCGCTTTGGCCGCCAATAGCTTCTTCCAACTCCGCCACAGTTATGTCTCGGATGATGCTTTGGTCAACAGCATGTTTGGAAAACTCATACTGTCGCCTTCCGAATTTCGCCCGAATTCGCTCGATCATTGCCATAGTACGAAGTTATCAACCCCTCGAATCATCGTCAATTCGTTTTAGTCGCCAGTCGACCAAGGGGCTGCTCAGGGGCGGCGCGCCTTTTGCCGTCCCCTGGAGCAGCAAGGTTATGGATTTGAACGATAGATATAGGAGTCCTCAATAAAAACACCATTAATGGTATTTCGCGAAAATCGTATTCCCGATATCCCATCACCCGTACCGATAGCAATCTTAAGTATCTGAACCATTTGATTGTTTGTATTCGTAACACCAATATCGTTAAGTGATATAATATCCTCATTTTTTTTAGCCGACTCATTCGCGGCCACTATTCTCTTGTAAAATTTACGTGGCCCTTCACTGGCAACCAGGGGAGAGGCAATTATCAATTTCCAAATTTTTTCATCTGATATGTAAAGCCAAAAAGCGCTTTTCACCTGAGAGTTTTCAAGGTCGAGGCGCTCTATAAGCTTAGAACCAGCTTTTATCATTGAGTCTGAAAGACTTTCTGTTACCAAAATGTTTTTAGCCATGCCAGTATCCCTGAATTTTGATCGGTTGCTGCATTAAAGAGGTCCTCTGCCTTGGTTGCTTCCACAGTACTCTCGTACCGTGAAACTTCAGACCAGTCTTTGACTACAGCCCAATTAAGTTTAAACTCAATATTTTGATCTTCTTTTTCAGCCAGCCTTTGCTTTAAGCCGGCAACACCAAGCAACTCAGTCAACTTATGAGTGTGACTTTGGTTAGCAAGCTGCTTATTCGGAAAATCAAATTGATTTACCTGCTTTGCTATACAAGCTTTGAGGGCGCATTCAACAGCATAGCCAATCAAATAATAAGCTCCCTCATATTTCTTCGATCCAAGCAAGATCTTCGCCTCTGCCACTCTAATTTCAACTAAGTTTTCTAAGTCTGTCTTATTCATAGTTGATTCACTATCTTCCTATTGATTTCATAACATAATATTAGCCTGCCTAGATGAAATGGGAAAATGCGGCTCGAGCAGCCGGATATACTCTCTGATCCACAATCTCCGATCTAAATAAACCATTAGTGATATTGCTAACTTAAGAGCCATATTCCACTTTTCGGTAAGCGGTATATACCGCTTTCCTGCGCAGCATATAACGCCTAATCAGAGCCTGTCAGCGGGGCTTTGGGCTCCCATTCCGCCTTTGTTCAGGCCGTGCGTGTAAATCATAGTGGTCCTCACGTCCTGATGGCCCAAGAGCTCCTGCACAGTTCGGATGTCGTGACCTGCCTCCAATAAATGGGTAGCAAAAGAGTGGCCCAGCACATGAGGTCCAACCAGCTTATCGATCCTCGCCTTTCTCGCCGCTTCCTTGACCGCCCTCTGCAAGACTGTTTCATCTATGTGATGTCGCCGCTCGATGCGCGTTCTCGGATCTCTCGATCGTTTCCAGGAAGGAAAGACGTATACTGCCAACCCCACTCCCGATCCGCGTGAGGGTACTTTCTTTCCAGCGCATAGGGAAGGTACACGTTTCCAAAACCTTCCATCAGGTCCTTTTGATGGAGCGCCTTAACTCCCACCAGATGCTCCGACAGCGGCTCGATCACACAAGCCGGAAGCATGGTGACTCGATCCTTCTCCCCTTTGCCGTCCCTCACGAGGATTTGCTTGTAGCCAAAATCCACGTCCTTAACTCTGAGTCGAATGCACTCCATCCCCGTAAAGCAGATTGGCCATAATCCATTTCTCATCTTCCAGACCATTGAGTAGAGCCTTCACTTCTGCTCGAGTCAAAACAACCGGAAGTTTTTTCGGCTTCTTTGCCCAAATGACATCTCCAAGTTCTCCCGGATCCTTGTGAAGGACTACCTTGTAGAGAAAAACCAGAGCACACAGGGCCTGATTCTGAGTGGAGGAGGCCACGTTCTTACTGGAGGCCAGATGCGAGAGGAAGTGGTTGATTTCCGGACTTCCCATCTCCAAGGGGTGGCGCTTGTGGTGGAATAGAATATATCGTCTGATCCACTGAACGTAAGCTTCCTCAGCCCTGATACTGTAATGCCTGATCCTGATGGCTGAACGAACTTGATCCAAAAGCTTCGGTTTCAGCTGAGTCTGTGCCTCAGTAGGGTTTGAGCTCATCGTGGAAGACCTTATATTCTTAGGACAAAATAAAGGCTGTTTTTGTTAGATAATATAGTTGATTAGGGGAAAGGGCGGCATTCGTCAAGGAAAAATAGAATGTTTGGAGTTCAATTTGTTCGATCATCCTTTGGAATCTATGAGTTGCTGAGCTTGTCGAGTTATTAGGAATAGAATCCAGGAGCCAGGCGCCAGAATCCAGCGGCGCCACCCCATCTTTGGATGGGGTTTGAACCACAATGAAACTTCTAGCGTTCTGCAATTTTTTCGTAACTTGTTGGTTTTAGTTCACCACGAAGTGCACGAAGCTCACGAAGAAAAAAGGATTCATTGATTCCTCTTCATGTCCTTCGTGGTTTAGAAACACAAATCAGAAAAGGGCACAGGACCCAACGAAAGCTAATAAGAGAAGGGCAGAAGGAGCATCTGAGTACAGTGGCACAAATGAATATTTTTGGTTAGATTCAGGATTCAGGATCGTGGATTAAGGATTAAGCAAGGGAATGAAGGCTTAGGTTCGATGAGTAGAGTAAAGGATGGCGTTCTTGAGCATTTTCATCCGCTGGTTGCGGCGTGGTTCCTGGAAGAAGTCGGGGAGCCGACTGAGCTGCAAATCAAGGCGTGGCCGAGCATCATGCAGGGAAGCCATGTGCTGATCACTGCCCCCACAGGGAGTGGGAAAACCCTGGCCGCCTTCCTGTGTGCCGTCAATCAGCTGATAACCGGCGAGCTCCCGCTCGGGCAAACCAGCGTCCTCTACGTCTCGCCTCTCAAAGCGCTGAACAACGACGTTCGAAGGAACCTCCTGCGACCGCTTGCCGAATTGCAAAAGATCTTTACAAGGGCAGGGGAGTTGTTTCCCAATATCGGAGTTGCCACTCGAAGCGGGGATACTCCCCAAAGCGAACGGCGCAGAATGCTGCGCCATCCCCCGGAGATCCTCATCACCACTCCCGAAAGCCTGAATCTGCTGTTGAGCTCGCAGGGCGGCCGGTCGATCCTGACCGGTATCTCGACCGTGATTTTGGATGAAATCCATGCGGTGGTGGGAAACAAACGCGGGGTGCATCTGATAACCGCGGTGGACCGTTTGGTCCCAATGTGCGGCGAATTTCAGCGCATTGGGAATTTAGGGGACGCCCTTAACTTATTAACTTGAGCCAGACCGACCTCATTCATTCTCCTCCGCAGTAATCACAACGTTGTACTGCCGTCCGGTTGATTGCCTCGTTAGAAAAATGTCCGATGTCAAGGGCTGACCTTACAGACTTACAGCCACGTCCGGAAAGTTAATAAGTTAAGGGCGTCCCCTATTTTCATTCTACCTGGCCATTCCCTTTGTCGATTAATATTGTATGAGGCTCGGCACTCGTAGCACTCGGCACGCACAGCTCCTGTTCCGTGGGGTATACGCTTACGAATGGGTTTCCCGCACTCCATGCAATTCATAGTAGCAAAACTACCCAATGTGACATGGAACACGGAAGACGACAGGACTGCCGTAATGAACGAGGCAATTTCCTTACACCTTGAGCGTATCTTACTATAATCCAGTGTTTTCCCGGTGCGGTTTTGTTTCATCGATTGAACATGGAGATAGCTGCCCAACGCATCATAATGCTGCCTGAGTATAACCATGCTGAGGACTTTCTCTGAACCCAGCGACGTCATCACCGGGGCAGGAACGCCGTACTCTTCCTCTGTGCCAATGGCGAGTGAGCTGTCTTTGTCCGCAGTGGGATCGATATCGAGGAGTACGGACATCACTTTGCGCGGTTGCCATGTCTCATATTCCGTCGGAGGAAACTCGTCTTTGTACGCAAGAGCGCGGTCGTAGGTAAGAGCCTCCATAGCCATGCGCAGCTCAAGGGCGGCATATTTCAGACGTTCATCCTCACCTGTTCCAAGCTCTTCCTCGGCCCGTCTCAGGTATCTTTGCGCATCATGGCGATAATTCATAGTCTCATCTCGTGTGTGTTCTTCGCATCGATTATCCAGCATTCATAACTACAGGCCTAAGCGGCGAGCAACCACGCAGGAAAGATTTTCATAGTAGCACAAAACTTGCGGCGTGGTTGCTCGTCTGCTTCAGGCCATCGTTAGCCCAAACGAGATTGCGATATCCTTCAGAACTGAAGGAACGTACGCGTGGGTTCTTTGCAGGTATCGAACAGCGTTGCCGACACGCATGGTCCATTCGGTGTGAAAGGCTTCTCCGAGACCCTGCTCGGAAACACGACCTACAAGAAAGGCATACGTCTTCCGCCCAATATTGAACTGCTTGAGGGCCGGCATTACCTGAAACAAATCCTGCCCGGCTTCGATGTGGCCAAAGATCAAAAAGTCCATTAGATCCCGCAAACTGAGTTCAACTATATTCTCCCTTTGAAAGTGCCTCTCTAATCGCCAGGCAAATACCTTTGGTAAAAGCAAACACTCCATTATGATCTCTTTTGGCCACTTTTTGTCTATATTGTTCGTAGATCTTAGTGTTTGCAGTATATGACGGGATCGTTCCCGCTGTTGCTCTTCCAGTTCAAAAGCAGAGATGATCTGTCCGACCCTGCTACGTGATATCCCGAAACGTTCACAGATCTGCTTATAAGATATACCTTCCTTTCTCATCCGAACTACTTCGGAATCTCGTTTTGTCTCACCCATATTGAGAAAACCTCAGAGTTGCTTGGGGGCTCGTTAGCCCAGAAGCCTGTCATATTCGGGATGGCTCCCGATCCAAAACCAAAGCAGGCCCTCTGGAACTTCAATCGCAAGAGCTCGGTAGTGGAGGCCAACTCTTACCGTCCGATACTTGCCAATTTTCTTGGAGTGAAGTGAGGGGTGAGAAGGATCAGCCTTAAGCAGTTCGAAGCTCTTGTCAGCTAGATGCTGAACTTGCTCGGGCAGTCGGTCATAGCACGCCCAGAAGGCAGGAGAGGCAAAATGCTTCAAATTTCCTTTGTCCTCCCAGCTTTATGGTTTGCAAGCGCTTCTTCTGCAAGTTCATCAAGCTTCCCCGCAAAAACATCCGCTTCAATTTGTTTGTCCCACTCAGCAGCATCATACTCTTGGAACCACTGACGAAAGGCTCTAAGCTCGGTGGGAGTCAGTTCCTTAATCTCCTGTTCTAATCTCTGAATTCTTGTCATGTTCTTCACCTCCAGCGCCAATCTTATCGTCTATCAGGACGGTAGACCAGAGGTGGCGCACCTGCTATTTTGTAGACAAAGCTAAAGGTCAGGAAAAAATGTCTCATGTCAAGGGCTGACCCCACAGAGTGCTACAACATAACGTCCCCTATTCAAGCCCAGACCTCGTGGTTGGCTTTCATCTGGCGCAAGATATCGGTTGTGAAAGTGGCCGCCTGGTCATCTACCATTTTATGGTGAGTCCTGCAAAGAAGCATCAGGTTGTCATAAGAATCGATTTTCTCAGAGGGGAAGGAAGGGTCATGGCGCGGGCCATTCGGACGGGATGAAACGATGTGACATTCGTCCGCTACTACAGATTCGTTATCCTGCGTAGTTGCATCGATCACGAGTTCGTTCTTGCAAATTGCACAGCGATTCCCTGATCGACCCCACAGAACTTTTCGTGTTTTGTCGCTCATTGACACTGATTCATCTCACAGTCCGAATAATTAAACTGCCGTGCCAAAGGACTACAATGTAGAAGCAGCCAGCAATCTCGCGGTCGCTTGAAGATCGAACCGCTGGTCAGCAGGTGGAAGAATAGAGACCATAGCGCACGAAGAGCGCCCCGAGAAAATCATCTAACAGGCTCTCCCAGCCAGCGTCCAATAGCTCTTGAGCTCCAAAGCGATACACTTCATACCCGCTTAAGCGCAAATCCCGATCCGCACGCATCATCTCAGCGTATCGTCGCGGACTAGCCGCGCTCTATTCGGCATAATGCTGCTTGCTGTCTATCTCAATGACGATCCGAACCGCCCGTGGCAGCAGCAGGAGAAAATCCATGCGTTGACGATTCAGCACCGGTGCGCCGCCTCGCTCGCGGAGCGTGTACGGATCGTAATGCAGATAAACCTGAGGAATTAGCGCTGGCAGGTTCAGTTCCTTCTCGGCGTGGAACTTTTCGAAGTAGCGACGAAAGAATTTTTGCTCTGGAGGTGAGCCGGCCAGTGACGCGAGCAATCGTCGATAGAGAGACCGCTGAGTCTCCACTTCCTCTGGCGGCATATGCTCTCGATCTGCCCACCACTCCGTGAGATCAACCCAAGACAAGCCTTTCGGACCAATCGGTCGATCATACACGAGGCAGTACTCTGCGTTCTTCACAATCTTGATATCATTGTCTACGGCGTCAGCCAAGACAATCTCTGGTTTCGGCCCATTTGCGGCGAATATCAACTGTTTCGCTGCCCGAGGTGCGGTTCCGACCGGAACGACGGAGAACACAGGGTACCCTGAGAGCCGCGCAACCGCCTTCAGTTCAAACCCGTCGCGCCGAAGATGTTCATTGATTGTTTCTACCCACTCCGCCTGCTCAGCGGACACCCGAACCATCGGATGGACAACCACTTCCAAGAAATTGAATAGCACTTCCTCTGGGCATGTTGCTAACTCTAGTCGGGTGGAGTACAGGTGGCTTTCAGTCCAATCGTCATTCGCCACCATGTGCTTCCAGATATCTTCGGCTGCATTATCAAAGCGTGGGTCTTCGGACGGCATGGTTGATAAGTCCCATATACGATTTAGGAACTCGATCAGTTCAAGACGTCCTTCTATTCGGCCCTTCAAAAGAAGAGAGTCGAGAATATCGCGTCGCGTTAGTTCCGATACCATTTGCCCTTTCCGTGTGTATTGGTGCTACTGGCACATCTCCGTCGTGACGGGAAAAACAAGCCCAACGCATTGCTCACGGGGCGCGGCTTTTTTGCGCTCCCGTGCAGCAAGATGTTATGAATTCCCTTGTCTGTCTTACTTACTTCTTCTCATTTCTTTGACTCCACAGACTCATAAGGTCGGTCAGGAGAGCCTTCGTATCGAACTCGGCCGACAGATTGAATGCATGTGTGCTTCGGTTGTAGTCTTGGCTGATGGCATTGATGATGGTCTTCGATAGCTCTATCAAGTCTTTGAAATCACGGTACTGGAGGTCTGCTTTCTTGAAAGAGTCTTCGATGTCTTTGCCATCGGATAAGTGCGCGAAGACTTCCGAGCGGACAATGCTAATCTTTATCCATAATCGTTTCGCGTTTAGCATCAGTTCGGCGACACGACAAATTGAGAAGTTCTTTGCATGGTGGAAACGCCACCTCAAGGTCTATCACCTTATCGCAAGAACAGAATACGGGCTGATGGTGCAGATCCTTTCGGGACTTATCACGTATCTGCTGCTCGCCATCTATTGCCATAAACACTACCAGGAAAAGGTCAGCATCAAGAGAGTCAGGGAGTTGCGGATCAAGATTCAGAATGAGCTGCGCGATTCAGAACACAAATATTCCATGGCCTCGGATTCCACAGAGCAGCCCTCAGATGTCCTTTATGCAAAAACCTAACCGGACATTACTGGTACGAAATAGAAAAACGCTTTAATGCTGCGATGAAATTTCAGAAATTTCGATCAAGGGCTGCATAGACCCATCACATAGATTCAAGAATATCCACTTTTTGTGAACCCCGTTCGCCGTAACAGGCAGCGGGGTTTTTCATTTAGAACCCTTAAAGGTTGCATTGAATAGGAGCACCAGGCGCTTTTTCCATATTCGGGCCTACTCCATGCCGGGGTGGGCCTTTTTGTTTACTCTAACGTGAAAGGGGATAAATGAATAAAGACCCTCTTATTGCTACTAGTATCAATAAGCTCTTCAGGGCAGAGAACAGGCAGCTTGCACCGATGATAATAAGCATAGTGCAGAGCTTGCGCGAATATTGGCCGCTTACGATCCGCCAAGTCTACTACCAGACGGTAGCTAAACAGTTGGTCGAGAATCTTTTGAGCCAATATCAGAGAATTTCAAGAATGTTGGTAACCCTCCGAGAAGCCGATTTATTACCTTGGCACGCTTTTGAGGATCGTTCCAGACGCACCATTGAAAAAGCGGGTGCCTCTGACTTGCAAGCATATGCCAGGGAACAGATGAAAGAGTTCATGAATCGGCAATACTATCACAGATGCAGGGTACAGAACCAAAGTGTCTATGTGGAGCCACTGCTGACGCACGAAACATAAACACGAGCTTCGGGCGCTGGTTTTAAGGCAGGTCGGCTGCTGTCTGAGAGGACCGCGGCTGCTCGCCATGTAAAATATCAGGACTCCTGCGCCCCAATGGCCTCAGATTTTCGATCTTTATTGTCAAGTGGACATAGTTCGGCCTTCTTTCTGCCTGAGCGGGCGGGTTTGAGCTTTTGACGACCAATCGATCTGCGCTATATCAAGCGGAGCTGCAATGGTGCGGCGAGGCGCTCCTTGATCCACGCATGGTCAAGCCATGGGCCGGCTATGGTTTGGCGAACGAAGGAGATCAGTCCTCTAATTCCGGTGTCTTGGATGATTTTTTTGAGCTTTTCCGAGTTTTGAGCCATGATGTTGAACATATGCCCCAGTTGCATCAAGTAATGATATCCCTTCATGGCGTTCCAGTCGTAGGCAAAACAGTGTTCGTACTGGTAGCCGTGATGTTTTTCCACCAGAAAACCTGTCTCTATGCTCCATCGGGAGCGTGCGCCCAAATTGCAGCGTTCATGAAGGTTCCACCTGTTCAGAGGCTCGCTGGATATCCAAAGATGCCGACTGCTTTTGGAGACCTCGCGCGTGCCCCCTTTTTCGATCTCCCGCCAGGTCTCCATGCATTCGACCACATGGACGAGCTCGGTCTTCTTGCCGTTGGCGCCAAAGCAGTACTCTATCTGGTTGGCCCATCTGAAATTCTGCCTTCTGTTGCCCCATGTGCGAGTGTACCGATTCTTGGGCTGGAGCGTGCTTATGGCTTCAAATTCACCCTGTACGGTCGGTAAACTCTTGTCCTGTAAAACGATCATGTATCCCCATTTGTATTTGCGGCACACCTCCATCACAGGGCCCTTGGCGTAAAGACCATCCAGAAACACCATTATTCGTAGAGCAGGAAATGCCTTCTTGATGCGTGCGGCCAGCCGATAAAACGCTTTGAGCTCACAATCCTGTTTACTATTACCGGGGTCGCCTGCCGTATAACTCAGAAACTCGCTCATCAAAGGAATGCTCATCCCGTCACGGAACGCCAGGTTGGCCTGCAAAACGTAAACATAGTACTGGGTGTGAGGGGTGTCGTCCTTATCGAAAGTTCGCTGTAAACACTCTTCATCCCAGAGCCAATCGCGGATCAGCTTCTGCGTACCATCCACCGCAACAGGGTAACAGTTCTCTACCAAATACCGGCGAAACTTCTTCTTTCTGATCCATTGCCGGATCAACTCTATATGCGTGCTCTCGATCTGCTCTACCTCAATTTGCCATAACAACCGTTTCAGGGTGTCATGATGGGGCACATCCTCAAGTTCGGGGAAAAATCTCTGCAAATTCTCCCAAAACATCGGACGACTCATTTCCCGGGTGGCCTCTCGAGAGGAACTCATCTGCAGTACAAACACCAGTATCCCGTAGATGAGCAGGACCGTATGCTTGTGCTTCGTCTTTTTCGCATTTCTCGGGTCCGGAATCTTGGAAAGCCTTCTTAACAGCACCGGCAATTTGGCGCGAAAAGCCTTCAATTGCTCCCAGCTCGCCTGGTTGCGAACGGCACGCTCCTCCTCCACGTCCTTGTATGCGCACTTGTGGTTAGAGATCGTCGTGTGCGATGAGCCGTTCAATCCTTTTCTTTGCAACTCTTCGCGTAATGCCTTCTGAGCCTTCTTTCTCTCCTTCCTGTGTGCTTTGATTTGTTCCCGATTAGGACGTCGGCTGACCTTGCTCATGACCCTACCCGCTCCGGCAATGAGCACAGCACTTCACGGAAATACTCGCAAAGTGGCAATACGAAAATCTTCTTGGGGCTCGTCGTGTAGCACTTGCCCTTGCGAACGAGCCCCTCTCCCGTCGTCATTCCCAGATAGTGCCAGTTTGCCGCCCGGTAACAGGTCCCCTCATAGAAACGAGGATCAACGAAAGTCTCCAGCAATACCGGCCGGTAACTCCAACGCTCCTGCCAATCTTGACCGATACGCCTTGCCGCTTGCCCCAGTACATGGCTTGCCAGATTTCTCACCCGCACCCAAGGAAAGATTACAAGCCGCGTATTGTTCACTACCCAACCCAAACGGTTCAATCGCTCTGTTGTACTCCAACCAATCCAGCGATCCCGCTCCCGCAATGCCTTCGCTGCTCCCGAGAATAACAAGCAGCCCAACTTGCCTGTTTCGCTCTCCACGAAATAGCGCAGGTAACAACCAAAAGGCGCTTTGCAACCCAGATAATGATAGCGGCTTACCAATTCATTCCACAGACGCGCTGCCTGCCGATCCTTCACCAACTCCAATCGCACCCGACCGAGCCGCCCAACACTACCTTCTATGGGCGGTTGCGGATCACTCCTCCGACTCCGCCTTGGCTCCTCCGATTGCCTGGGCAAAGACACTCGCTTGGCTGGCAGTGCTAAATCTTTCTGCGCCTCCAACTTCTTCAGCAACTTAAGACATGCATCTACTTTGGGACTGCCCGAGGCGCTGTACCAACTTAGATGCTCACAGATCGTTATCGCCAGTTCCTTGCGACTCAGCCCCCTACATGCCTCTACTGTATCGCAAATCCCCTCCATTTCCTCACGGCTGATTCGCCGACCGCACTGGATCACCGGCTCTCTTCCTCCTTTGCAGCGTAGTCCCCTGATTCCTCGCCAGCTCACACTGACTCACCACTACACTATCAAAGCAGCCGATCGGTGTCTACTCCTATTTTGAGACAAAATTTATTTGCTTCCACCCACCTTCCGTTATCAGCCGTGGGCTTGCTCACTTATGCGTCAGCACTGATCCATGCAGGTTGATGTTGGAAAGTAACGTTTTAGCTTCATTGTGCATGCAAGCACTGCTCCTCATGAGTCTTTTGACCTGAAGCAAGAAATGAGATACGGCAGTTTCTTTTCGAGGGCGCATTAGCGGCAAATACGGCCCCCGGCTGGAGGAGAGAATGCAGCAACCGCGGATGGCAGGATTATCGAATCTCCACGACAAAGGACCTTGCCGCATCACCACAAAGACCGCAAGCTCCTAACTATCGCGCCGCAGAGTCACCCTGTTAGCGAGCTGCCGGGCTGTCGCTCCGTAATTAACCGCTACTTGCCGGTCAGTTTTATGCGGAGAATTTCACTGGGTTGCCAGAGGCGCATGCGCGGTCCCCAAGTGCCGGTGCCGCGGCAGACGATGACGGTCATACCCGCCACTTCATACTGACCTGCGAACAGTGGGTAGGCGATTCCTACGAGATAGCCAAAGGGCCAGATCTGGCCGCCGTGGGTATGGCCGGAAAGCATTAGGCCGACACCCGCTCTGGCGGCCCGGTCAGCCTGCCACGGCGTGTGGGAGAGCAGTATGGTAGCCCCGGGCGGGCGGCCGGTAAGCGCCTTCCCAATGTAATCAGCGGCTTGGCCGGAGCGGCGGCTGGCCGTAAGATCGTCGATGCCGGCCAGGATCAGGCCGGGTTCGAGCTCCGCCCAGCGGTTGCGCAGCAGCTGAAAGCCGGCCTCCTGGATCAGCACGGAGCTGTTATCCTGGCGGCCATGGAATTCGTGATTGCCTGGGACAACCCAAACGCCAAGGGGCGCCAGAAGGCGGCGCAGAATCGGCAGCAGCTCGCTCTGAGGCTGGTGGTGGCCTTCAAAAAGATCCCCGAGCAGCACCACGAGGTCTGGCCGGAGCGCCTGCACCTGGGCCACGCGCGCCTCCAACCAGCCCTTGCCCAGCAGTGAGCCGAGGTGCAGGTCGGACATGGCGACTAGCACGGTATTATTCATTTCCGCGGGAAGGCCGGCCAACCTCACCTGATAGTCTTTCACCACCGGCGCCCTCAGGCCCTGGCCGAGTGCGATCAGCACAAGCACGCCGCCGGCGATCAGGGCCGCTCCACGCAGCGCGGGAGCCAGACGCGGCAGGAAAAAGCCGAAAGCAGTGATTAAATCCACTGCCAGAAGAGCAACAAAGAGCAGGAACAGCACGCCCATCCAGGTCATGCCGAAAAGTTCCAGCATTGCGGCCATGGTGCCGCTGTTCTGGTGAGCGTAGAAGCGCCCGCCCACAAACGCCGACCACAACAGCGTCCCTGTCCCGAGAAGCAGCCACAGGGGCACGCGGCTTTTTACCAGCGGCACCGAGGCAGCACGCCAGAACACGTAAATTTGCATCAGGCTGATAGCGGTAGTCAGAACTAATCCAAACATGTGCTCCTCACATCTTAGGCGGGTATTCCCCCACCAGAATATTCCGTCTGCCTTGACAGACCGCCGGAGCTGCAATCAAAGTCCGCTGCCAGCTGCAATCAATCGAGCAACTTGCCTCAAAGGGAAATTCCCCAAGCGGCAGTTGCTTATCACTTGATCCCACTTCCGAGACGCACTATTTTCGTGGAGTGACAGTTGCCTACGCTGATGCCCTTTGCGTGGGGAGAGAGGGACGCTATTGACTAGCATGACTTTCTTCTAACTTTCGACTTAATGACTTCGATACAGCAGATGTCGATACACCGAGCTGCCGGGCCACTTCAGCCAATGTCACTCCCTCCTCTTCTACCAGCAGACGGATAAGCCTTTTCCTTATCTGCGCAACTGGCCGTCGTCGGCTTCCTGACCGCAACTCTTTTACGTTTACCTTTTCTTTACCGCAATACTCTTTGACTAGCCGAGCGATTTGCTCTCCTCGTTCAAAATCCGGAAACTGGCGGCGAACATGGCCTGAGGATTCTTTGATTATCCGCTCGACAAAATCGCCACTTCCCAGTATTCGTTCATCGGCAAGCTCACGCTCTCCTGTTTTACGCAACGCTTTGACTTCAAACCAACCGCCCAGCGACCTGACCAGCCCACCGCCGACCAGTTCCGGCCTCCTTCCTTGCCCCACCCCTTCAGAAACAAATTCCCGGTAAGCCACTCGGGCGGATTTCTTCATTTTCCCAAACCGGGCCAGCACATAATCGCAATCCTGCCATTCTTGCTTGCTTCGATTCAATATCACCCCATGTCCGCACCACCGGTAATGCTCCAACCCGACCAAGTCCGACACTAATCCGGCACGTAAAGGATTGAGATGGATGGCCATGATCATCGTTTCGGCCAATTATTCAAGCCACGGCCAGAAACGGTCCCTGTCTACCTCTGGTTGTCGACCGCTTTTGTGCTGGTCTCCCGGGCAGGTCGAGGCGATCCAACAGATACTGGAACAAGTCTTTTGGCTTCGCTCCAAAGAGTCTTTCTGCTGGTGTTCTCTCCTGGCTGTCTTGAATGAAGAAGTTGTGAACGGTATTGAGAGCAGCCAGTTTCCTGTCACTGATACGATGCAATCCATGATGACGCAAAGAAAGGTAACCATTGCGCCCCTCCACACAAGAGCTTGATCGCTGGAAGAGCTGAGCACACTCCGTGGCAACGTCTTCGATAAACCCTTTTTGCTCCCTTGTGCAATCGCCAAGCGGACCGTTGTGGACCAAAAGGGGGGCGAGTAATTTTTCCGAGCGCTGGCGCAGAGCATTGCGCCGTTCGCTATTGCTGCTTTTCCTTGAAACACAACTCAGGTAGATACCCGGAATCAGGTGATGGTACGTGGCTCTTTCCTGTACGGGAGTCAAGCCAAGAGCCTCCACTCTTGCCCTTACCATGAGGTAGAAGAAGGCAATGGTTGCCACCATGCTGCCCATTACCCGCTTTGCTTTCTCTATCCTTTTGATGCTGTTTGCAGGAAGATTTGCCGCCGCCGCAATACACTCAATCTCCGAGAAACGCTTATTGAGTAATGTGGCTACCTGCTCGCTGGTCTTCTCTTCTCCGCTTTCAAGGTCATAGGGGTGATAATCCACGGCAATCCCCCGAATCGCCTCTTTTGCAGCGTCCTGGTGGTGCTGAGCCATTTCAAGGACCTTCTCGGCCTCGCTCAGTTTGTCATGTGCACTCTGAATCTGCTTGTCAAAGTCAGGGGACCGGCCTCGTCCACGCTTGCTTGTCAGGAAAAACTCCTTTGACTCTTGTTTGCGATTCAGTTCCGTGGCGGCCTCATCAACCTCTTTTTGCGCTCGTTTCTTGCGGTTCTTCAAAGCCACACTCGTACCTTTCACCAGTTCATGTTGAACATGGAAAAGATCGGGAGAGTGGTGTGCCCCAAGGTGTTCTTGGGTGTGGCGCACAATGCCCTTGCCTTCATCACTGGTAGACTGAATCACCTTCAATTTGAGGCCTTTTGTGGCTTCTGTCAGACAGGCCGTCCAGTGTTCAGCCGTCCTGTCAGCGCTATATTTCTCCAACAAAATAAAGTTTGAGACGGGCTCTATGCCTACAAGACAGGGATCCTGATGAAAGTTCTCATCTTCACATATCGTAATCTCCTTAGGCTCCATGCCGTCTGCCAAACGAGCCTTTTCCTCCTCCCCATACTTCACAATGGCCTCTTCCATAGCAGCCGAAACCTTCTGCTGAGAACCGTAGGAGCCGGCCACAAACTGATCAAGACCTGTCAACTTCAGGAACAGGCAGACCAAACGAATGCCGCAAGGCCCCGCCATTGTCATCACGAAATGAGCTGCCAGCACCAAACGATGCAAAAAGGCCGTACCGGTCGGCGATTCAAAAAACTCAACTACCTCGGGGGCGGCATCTATCGCACCCTTGCATTTGCGCCAATGATGTAGAGTCGACCTTGCTACGCCTATCGCCTCAGCTATCTGGCGAAAGCTCAGACCGGTGTCATCTTCAGCAACCAGCTTCCTAAATTCATCAGTCTTGGTCGCTCGTTCCTTACGTGGCCAGCGTTTTTTCCAAGATCATCACACCTCCATTTTGACGGTTTTTTAATCATTTGATTAGCAACTTTTGTCGCTTTTGTCCCGTCAAAAATAATCGTTGCAAAAATAATCTTCGACCACATATCCATAAAGTGGCCGAAACGATGATCGTGGCCAGATGGATATACCTGACCAATTCAAGGAAGTACGTTTCCTCGTCACAGATAATGGATTTATATCGGTTCTGAAAAAGATGGCCGTGCCGGCGGTGACGTTTATTGTAACGAATCGCATAACCAGTCAGCACACGACGCATATATCGGGAAATTCCGATCTCGCTGCTGCGCAAAAGAAAGTGTGCGTGATTGGTGAGTAGCGACCAGGCGTATATGATGGTGTCGGTGTCGGATGCGATTTCGCCCAACCGGTTGACAAAATCATCACGATCTTTATCGTCATCCACGATCCGACGCCTTTCAATACCTCTCACGATGATATGATGCAAACTTCCAGGAACATCTAACCTAGCTTGGCGCGGCAAATGCTTTCCTCCGTCCTTAAGTCATCCGATTCCATATTTCGTTTTGTCCTGTTAGTCAATAGCGTCCCCAATTTCCCCCAATTCTTCCGGTGATACTGTGCCGATCTATTTGCCGATTCGCTCTGTTGAAAATGTGCGGATCTGGCTGATTTTAGCCCATGAGCATTTTGATAGGTCTTTTGAGTCGAGTTCGCCATGCCATGAGCATGTTTTTATATCTAAAACCAATAAGTTACGTATAATCAACTTATATATAATAAAGAAAGTATGTAACAGCAACGAGCATTACGATGTAAATGAAACTCAAAACTCCGCCGAACTTGACATAGTCAACGGTCCGATAGTTGCCCGGTCCCATGTACAGGGCATTTACCTGGTGAGTGGGCAGGATGAAAGAGTTCGAGACACCGATACCGACCACGATAGCCGCGATCCGCGGGTCCATGCCGATTTGGTTGGCAATAGAAATTCCAAGCGGAACCAAAAGGGTGCAGGCGCCGACGTTTGAAATCACCATGGTGAATGCCCCGCTCAGGCAGGCCAGTAAGATCATTGCGACCAATGGAGTCAAGTGGCTTCCCAGCAGCGAAATGACGCCTTTGGCAACCCATTCCGCCGTGCCGGTCTGATCCACCGCCATACCCAAGGGCAGCAGGCCGCCAAGCAGGAAAATTGTGCGCCAGTCCACGGCGCGATAAGCTTCATTTATGGTCAGAACTCCTGTAAGGATCATACCAAGGGCTCCCGCCATCAGGCATATGGAAAGCGGTATGGGATTGTAGGCCTTGTTCTGAAAATAGAAACTTGAAATCATCATCAAGACAAGTGTTGCGGAAAAACAAATGAGTGCCGGCTTCGCCTTGGCTGGTTTCTTGATTTCTATTTCGATTGGCGTGGTGATGATGAAGTTTTCGTGGAGATCTTTAAGGGCTTGAAATTGCTCCCATGTCCCGTGCAGAAGGACTGCATCGCCGACGTGGAGAGGGATATCCGCCAGTTCGCGGTAATAGGTTTTGCCTTTTTGGTGCAGTGCCAGAGCGTTCACTCCAAACGTCTCACGGAAGCGGACTTCTTTAAGCGTGTTTCCCAGTAACGTCGAGCGAGGCGAGATGACGATTTCGACCGTGCCGGACACGGAAGGGTTGAAGTGATCTTTTAACAGCACCGGCTTCTTACGCAGAATCAGCCCGTAGTCTGCGGCGAACTTTTCAATATTCTCACTGGGGCCAAAAACGCATAAACCAATGTCGGGCCTGATGACGGTTTGCGGAACGGGGGCCGTATCTTCGATTCCTTGCTTGGTTGCAATCGCAACGATATTGACCAGGAATTCGCGACGGATTTCACCAATTTTTTCCGGCCCTCCCTTGTGCCAATAATCTTCCGGCACATACAGCTCAAACGGGCCGTCAAGTTCTCTGTATTCTTCAAGCAGATGCGGACTGGTGGCGTCTATCTCGTTAACGGAGGTCTCGTCTTCAGGGCTGTGGCTTTCCGGCAGAAAATGTCTCCCGGCCAGAGCAAAATAAGTGAGTCCGGAGACAACAAGTGCAAGGCCTATGGGCGTCAGTTCCAGGAAGCCGAACTTTTCCATGCCCGGTGGGAGCAGATCGTTTAGCAGGATCAGAGGGCTGGTGCCAATCATCGTCAGCGTGCCGCCCAAAATAGCCGCCATTCCGATAGGCATCAAGACTCGCGATACCGGAACCTTTATGACCTTGCTGCAGGTGTTGCGTATTGCGGGCAAAAAGAGTACGGCGGCGCCCGTGTTCTGCATGACACTGGAGATTACCGCGATCAGGGCGGAAAAGATGATCATCATCCGAGAGGCGCTTTTGCCCACGAATTTCAGCACCGGCTTTATCATTTTGCTGACCAGATCGGCCCTGTTCAGCGCAAAACTGATAATCATCACTCCGATTATGGCGATTACGGCATTGCTGCTGAGGCCACGGAAGGTGAGTCGAGGATTAAGGAGTCCGAGTTCCGGCAAAGCCACCATGACCATTATGGCGACCACATCGACTCTCACCCACTCCATAATAAACAGGAAAACAACTATTCCGATGACGGCCAAAACCAGCAGCTTTTTCTGTAGCCGTGTATCAATCTTGATGGGGACAAGAACCTCGCCGGCATCTTCTACCGGAGTTCCATCCGGAGCAACTACCGATGCTACTACGTCTAACCAGATGTAACTATGCTCGGCTTTAGCCCGAGACTCGACATGATATGTTACCCGTGCGGCATAGGTTTTGGTGCTTGAGGTGGGGGCTTCAAATTTGATCAGTGTCTGCAAATCCGGCCGGCCGGTTTCAACTTCTTTTTTGAAATGAATGCCGCTGTCCGATGGAGCTGAAATCCAGAGCACTGGCGGCGGGGCATTCAAATCCCATTTGTAGTGCTTTCCGGAGAGCTGTTCACTCGATTTGAGGTAGAGTTCAATGTCAAAATATCCTTCCCCGCCGGATATAAAAGTATTCTGCTTTATCCGAACGGACACAATTTGTGGTGCTCTTTTTACCTGCTGGGTGCCCGGAGTAGTTTTGGTTTCGGTAGGAGCTGAAGTCTCTTCGGCTGAGCAGAGTCCCTCAATCGGTCCCATTGCTATAGCTGCAAAAATAAAACAGAGAAAAAACGCTTTCCGTGTCCACGCCATTTATCTTAGTCCAAGCAAGTTTGGGGTGATCGAACGCTCCTGTTTTTCTTGGTCGCATGCACGGAAGTCATCGAGTTCATCGAGAGCTTCAAGGATTTGCTGCCATGACGAGATTGGCTCTAATACTGCTTTGCGATTGCCTTCCTCATCAACAAGGTATTGTTCATCTAACCGGATCATGGTTTCACCTAATTGCATTTAAAAATGGATGATATTAACCAAAATAGGCACCTGAATAGCATTTTGGCAACGGCTCCTGTGAATAAAATGCCCACCGCGCGGAGCTAGGAGTTGTAGAGGGTGACCCAAAGCCTTATCGCCCGGCCGCTGGAGCCATTCTTATGAAAAATGACTCATGTCAATGGCACTTCACGCCGCTCGGGCAAGATAACACGCGCAAGTCAGACCATTGTGTCCAGCGCCGGTGACGATAGCTTGGTAAGACTTCGGCATGCTCGGGTCTCTTGTACGATCTTGAGGCACGTCCTTAAATTATCAAATAATTATATCAATTAGATCGGTAGATAACAGGATGGGATTATGGAGGGGTTGCGGCGAGTTTAATAGCTTTTGTTCTCTTTTTTAGGTAAAGCAATGTGCTATTCAGAGAAAAGAGAGATCCGCGCCAGCCGCCGATTTCCGGAACATAATGTTAGGAATACTCAATTCCATGGAAATCCAGGCTAGCTTGGCGCGGCAAATGCTTTCCTCCGTCTTTAAGTCATCCGATTCCATATTTCGTTTTGTCCTGTTAGTCAATAGCGTCCCCAATTTCCTCGTATCTCGGGGGAGAGCCCTTTCTGGTGCTCTGTCCGGAGTTGGGTCGGGCGAGTGTTCAATTGCTTCATGACATGAAATCGGTCGACCACCACCTGCGCATGGGGAAGCTTGTTTCGTGCAGCTTGGTGATAAGGAGCCCACATGTCAATAGAGACGAAACGGATAGCTTTACGCTCTTCAGGGCTTAGGCCATCCAGCCAATGCTCCAGTGTCTTTTTCTCTCTATCGGGCAGAACTGCGAGAATGCATTTTCTGGTGATGTCTGAAATCACCAGCACGAACTGTTTATGACGCTTCTTAAGTGAGATCTCATCGATTCCCAATACCCTTGTGGCCCTTGGGACAGAGCACATCTGATGGAGTGCTGCCCAATAATTGAAGATCTGTTTCACGGTCGAGTGGCTCAGACCTTCGCGAACTGCAACAACCTTGCATGTGCTGCCAAGGCATGACTGATAGACGTGTTTCTCAAATGCCAACGCTTGCCTCCGATGAGAATCAACGAAGGGCAGCTCCTCTGTGAAAGTACACCCACAGTGTTCGCATTGGAAACGACGAGCCATGAAATGCCGGAACGTCTTTTTGCCCCACACATCCAAATGGCGGATGCACCGATGTTCTTCCTGGTGGATCGCCGAGGAAAGGGAACCGCAATAGGTACACAACGCGATCTCTTCTCGATGAGCACACCAAAGATGGAGGAC
Source organism: uncultured delta proteobacterium (assembly GCA_963781715.1). Lineage (GTDB taxonomy): Bacteria > Desulfobacterota > Syntrophobacteria > Syntrophobacterales > Syntrophobacteraceae > Desulfoferrobacter. The sequence continues at coordinate 1,939 of CAWAGW010000005.1, read as the reverse complement.
TTCATGCTCTCCTTCTCGACGGATTGCGTACATCTTCACCACCAGAGCGGCTACACCCAACAACTCGGTCAGCGTATTATCCAAAACCTCATTGAACTCTTCTTGGCAGATTCGTTTCACAGCCTTGGCAGCATCCTTGACGAAAGGAATAACGTAGGGCAACAGTTTCATGGGAAAACCTCCTTGTCAGGGTTATCCCATGCTTATTTATACTCTTTTAATTCAGATGTCCCGCGGAAATTGGGACTGTCAAACATTTTTCACGTTAATCCGCGATGACCCATTAAAGTTTGTGTTTTGGAACGAAAAAACCCCACCCCCCGACATAGGAGGTAGGGTCCGGTTATTGCGCCCGCCGCGCGTCGCGGACCCCTGTTTCGCGGATAGGGGTCCGCGGTCGGGAATATCCCGATTGTGGGCGCAAACTGGGAAGGTGCTTGATGCACCTATTCAATGCAACTTTATGAAATCTTGGTGTTGTTCGTGCTTGGTTGTTCTTGCACCGCTATCAGCGGTTGCCACTATTTGCCTTCTTTGTACACATTTCAAAAATGGTATTCAGTTTCTCACGAAGTTTTCTTACTTGTTCCTGCCTCTTTGCCTTAAGTTCCTTAGCAGCTTTAATCAACGCAGAAGGGTGCTCACTTTGCGGCTTAGTAGTTGTCGGCCTCCTCTCAGACTTCTCCACCACATCCCAACAAAAAATCATTGCCCAATAATTTTTGAGGTATTCATTCAGTTCCAAATTGCAATCACCCGAAAATTTCTTTTCACCCTCGACTGATTTCTTTTCTGCCATAGCCTGCACGTACAAGTCGCTACACTCTTTTCGAGACGAATTGGAGTTCTCAGCACAAACTTGCACCTTATCCAATGTTTTAAACAGAGCCTTTTCATCAGCACTCGCTGTCACTGTCTGGCTCAAAAGAATAGCCCCAATCACCAACCTAACAGCCCACTTCATAAGCCATCCCCCCATCCACGTCTGATCAATCAGTTTCGCTTTTGTTCATGCTGTTTCTTCCTTGCTGCAACTAAACGCTAACTTTGTCAAGTTTCCGAAATGCATCAAAGTCTTTCCTTTGGCGGTGATACCAACAAACTTAGTGATATAGGTGAGCGGTTCGCCTACGGTGTCCAGGTCCGCACCATACGCAATGATTAACCCCTTTGCCCCGAGTGTCTTCAGCGCCCTGGCTAAAACAGTCTTACCGCAAGCCACGTCACGCCGAAGAATCCACACAGGAACACGGTTTCCTTGTTCAAAATCTGCTATGTGTTCTGGTTTTGCGAGTTCACGAAGGTAACTTGTACCTGGATTCCATGTCCATTCAGGATTCACGCTTGCCCATGTTCGCAGTATCCAGAGAATCTTCTTTTCATGTTTACCTAGCCGCACAAAACACCTCCGGCCAATTAGCATATAGGTAATCCTCGGCATCTCGCTTGATCTCCGCCATTTTTCCCGCTTCCTCAAGCTCTCGCTGCTCCTGCTCTTGAAATTCCTCCATATCGTAAAACCTCTGCAGCGCCGCAACCGTAATCTCTGAAAGTACCTGCGGATGCAAAGCATCAAGCTCAACTGGCGCCTGGCCGCCATACTCTTTAAGCCATCTTTTGTAATTCGGGTCCTTGTCTTTCGCTGCCTCGGGATCGCCGGGCAGAGAGTAATTCACAACCTGCTCGGGATTGAGTGCAGCCCGATATAGCTCGACATCAAGCCCACCATACTCGCGCAGTCTTTTTTGTATGCTCTTGGGGATCGCCACGCCCGATGGATCGAGATCGGCCAAGTAAACCAGCACAAGCTCCTGCTCCCCGCATTGCTGCCTTGCTATATCTGCTCGCCATCTGTCCAACCAGTGTTGCGCTGCATTGGCCTCTTACCACATTGATCCTGGTACAATACTGCCAGACACTATTTTCAATGATGGATGCG
>CAWAGW010000004.1:0-935690 GCA_963781715.1 uncultured delta proteobacterium | reverse complement strand
CAAGCTGGTCGAGCACAAGCTGTACATTGATAAACACGGTCAGGACCTGCCGGAAATCCGCAACTGGAAGTGGGGCAACCTCAAATGACAACACGTATCCCGCAACTCACGAAACCTGCGGCATAGCAAAGCCGGAAAGGATACCCATCATGAAACCCGATGCTGAGCAGCCCGCGGCTCCCGAAGAATCGAAGCCCAAGGCTCCCGAATCAAAGCCGGAATCGAAGCCCGATGCCAAACCCGATGGGAAGGACGATCTAAAATCCCTGCCCCTGCAGGAAGTGGAGAAAAAATTGGGATCGTCGCCGGACGGCCTCAGTCAAGCCGAGGCGCAGAAACGGCTGACCCAATATGGGCCGAACGAGATTGAAGAAAAGAAAACCAATCCGTTCCTGAAATTTCTCGGCTATTTTTGGGGTCCCATCCCGTGGATGATCGAGGTGGCGGTGATTCTCTCGGGTGTGGTCCGACACTGGCCGGACTTCGGCATCATCCTCTTTTTGCTGTTGGCCAACGCGGTGGTCGGATTCTGGGAAGAACACGAAGCCGGCAACGCCATCGAGGCACTGAAGGCCAATCTGGCGATCAAGGCCCGGGTCAAACGTGACGGGAAGTGGGTCACGCCTCCGGCAAGCGAGCTGGTGCCGGGCGACGTCATCCGCATGCGCCTGGGCGACATCGTACCGGCGGATGCGCGCCTGCTGGACGGCGACCCGGTGGAAGTGGATCAGTCCGCGCTGACGGGAGAATCCTTGCCCGCCACGCGCAAATCCGGCGAGGCGGTGTTTTCCGGTTCGATCATTCGCCGGGGTGAAATCGGCGCACTGGTCTATGCCACGGGTGCGAACACCTACTTCGGCAAGACCGCGCAACTGGTGTCCGAGGCGCACACCGTCAGCCATTTTCAAAAGGCGGTTTTGAAGATCGGCAATTACCTGATCATCCTCGCGGTGGCGATGGTGGCGGTGATCATTGCCGTCGCGATCTTTCGCGGCGACCCGATCCTCACCACGCTGCAGTTCGCCCTGGTGCTGACCGTGGCCGCGATTCCCGTGGCGATGCCCACGGTGCTGTCCGTGACCATGGCGGTAGGCGCGCGCCTGCTCGCCGGGAAAAAGGCGATTGTGAGCAAGCTGGTGGCCATCGAGGAATTGGCGGGAGTGGACATGCTGTGCGCGGACAAGACCGGCACCCTGACCCAGAACAAACTGACGCTGGGCGATCCGTTCAGCGTGAATGATATTCCCGCCGATCAAATCATCCTCAATGGCGCGCTGGCGTCACGCGCGGACAATAAAGACACCATTGATCTGGCCGTCCTGGGCGGACTGAAAGAAAAGGATTCGTTAAAGGCTTACGAGGTGGTTCATTTCCAGCCGTTCGACCCGGTGCATAAACGCACCGAGGCCACCGTCAAAGCCAAAGACGGAAAGATGTTCAAGGTGACGAAGGGCGCGCCGCAGGTGATCTTGGAATTGTCGGCCAATGTCGGGCAGGTGAAGCCCGCCGTCGAGAAAGCCGTCAACGAATTTGCGGCGCGCGGCTTTCGTTCGTTGGGTGTGGCGCGGGCCGAGGGCGACGGCCAATGGCAGTTTATTGGCGTGTTGCCCTTGTTCGATCCACCACGCGAAGATGCCAAGACAACCATCGCGACCGCACTTGCGATGGGAGTAAAGGTCAAGATGGTGACGGGTGATGCCCTAGCTATCGCCAAGGAAACTGCCAAGAAGCTGGACATGGGCGCCAACATCCTCGATGCCTCCAGTCTGGGCGACTCGAAAAAAGAGGAGACCGCGGAAGTGGCCGAGTCCATCGAGAAGGCAGACGGTTTCGCGCAAGTATTTCCTGAACATAAGTTTCACATTGTGGATGTTTTACAGAAGCGCGGCCACATGGTCGGCATGACGGGTGACGGCGTGAATGACGCCCCCGCGCTGAAGAAAGCCGACTGCGGCATCGCCGTTTCGGGCGCGACGGACGCGGCGCGCGCGGCAGCTTCCATTGTGCTGACGACACCCGGCCTGTCGGTGATTATTGAGGCCATCAAGGAGAGCCGGAGAATTTTCCAGCGGATGAACAGTTACGCGATCTACCGTATCGCCGAGACGCTGCGCGTGCTGCTGTTCATGACGCTGGCCATCCTGATCTTCAATTTTTATCCATTGACGGCGGTGATGATCGTGATGCTGGCGCTGCTCAATGACGGCGCGATCCTGTCCATTGCCTATGACAACGTGCATTACAAGGACGAGCCCGAGGCCTGGAACATGCGCATGGTGCTAGGGATCGCGTCGGTGCTGGGCATCGTCGGACCCATAGCGGCGTTTGGCCTGTTCTACCTTGGCGACCGCGTTTTTCACCTCGACCATAAGCATCTCCAGCCGATGATGTATCTGATGCTGTCCGTGGCGGGGACATCTGACAATTTTTCTCACGCGCACGCGTGGCCCGTTCTGGTCCATCCGCCCTGCAAAGATTTTGTTGGCGGCGGTGGTCGGCGCTCAAACGGTCGCGACGTTGATCGCGGTCTATGGATTACTTATGCCATCGCTGGGGTGGCGTTGGGCCGGGTTCGTGTGGGGATACGCGCTGATTTGGGCGCTCTTGAGTGACTTCGTGAAACTGCTCGCCTATCGGATATTTGATCACACCAAAGCGGCGGCTAAGCCCGAAGCAAAAGACGAGCCTCAGCCTGATGCCAAAACCGAGTCAAAGCCTGAACCTAAGGTGGATGCCAAAGTTGAGGCTAAACCTGATGACAAAGCCGAGCCTAAACCTGATGACAAAGCCGAGCCTAAACCTGATGACAAAGCCGAGCCTGAACCTGATGACAAAGCCGAGCCTGAACCTGAAGTCAAAGCCGAACCTCAGCCTGAAGCCAAAGCTGAGCCTCAGTCCGAGGCCAAAGCCAAGCCTATGTCCGAGGCCAAAGCTGAGCCTAAGTCCGAGGCCAAAGCTGAGCCTGAACCTGACGCCAAGGCCAAGACACCGTCCGATTTGACGCCGCAGATCGTCAAGCGAGCCTATGAGCTCTATGAGGAGCGAGGCCGTAAGGATGGTTCAGCAGATCAGGACTGGGAGCAGGCGGAGCGGGAGATTCGGAAAGATGAAGCCAAAGCCGAACCTAAGCCTGAAGCCAAAGCTGAGGACAAGCCTGAAGCCAAAGCCGGACCTAAACCTGATGCCAAGGCCGAACCTAAGCCTGAAGCCAAAGCCCAAGACACCGTCCGATTTGACGCCGGGGATCGTCAAACGAGTCCACGAACTCTACGAGGAGCTAGGACGCGAGGACGTTCAAGCAGTTGAAGACTTGGAGAAGGCGCAACGGGAGACTCGCAAGTCTGAAGCCAAAGCCGAACCTAAGCCTGAAGCCAAAGCCGAGGACAAGCCTGAAGCCAAAGCCCAAGACACCGTCCGATTTGACGCCGGGGATCGTCAAGCGAGTCCATGAACTCTACGAGGAGCTAGGACGCGAGGACATTCAAGCAGTTGAAGACTTGGAGAAGGCGCAGCGGGAGACTCGCAAAGATGAAGCCAAAGCCGAGCCTTGAGACCGCCGGCTATGAGGTGGCAGACTTCGGCGCCCATGAGTGGGTTACAGGAGATGACTACCCGGATTTTGTGGTGCCCCTGGCCATGGCCAGCCCCAAGGAGTTAGGTCACCCGGGGCCTGGCCATCTGAAACCTGCGGGGAGCGGTCGCGGCGTTTTTTTAAGAGAAAGGAGAAACACATGGAACTTGGAATAATCGGACTGGGTAGGATGGGAGCCAACATCGTGAGGCGCCTCCTGAAGGCAGGTAACCAGTGCGTCGTTTACGACATCCATCCGGAAGCCGTACAGGCACTCGCAAAAGAGAAGGCGGTCGAAGCGACGTCGATCGAGGACTTCGTGCATAAGCTGAGCAAGCCCCGCGCCCTCCGTTACCAGTTCGGCGGCCACGAGGAAAAGGATACCCCTCCGAAGGGAGGCGTGTGATGACCATTTCTCATTCGGACGCCTTGGTGCTCTTCGGTGTGACGGGGGATCTCGCCCACAAGATGATCTTCCCGGCGCTTTATGCGTTGGCAAAACGAGGCGCGCTGGAAGTGCCGGTCATCGGCGTCGCCTCCCCGAAGTGGAGTCTGGCGCATCTGCACAAGCACGTGACGGACAGCGTAAAGCTATCAGGCGAGATAGATGACCGGCACGCGCTCGACAATCTTCTGTCCCTGCTCAGTTACGTGAGTGGGGACTATCAGGACAGGAACACGTTCACGGCGATAAAGGAAGCGCTGGGTAGTGAGCGGCGCCCGGCACACTACCTGGCCATTCCACCCTCGCTCTTCGCGACCGTGATCAAAGGGCTGGGCGCTGCGGAGTTGGCCGAACATGCGCGCGTCATCGTCGAAAAGCCCTTCGGACGCGACCTGGCTTCCGCGCGGGAACTCAACGGCATTGCGCGCTCAGTGTTCCCGGAAGATTCGATCTTCCGCATCGACCACTACCTCGGGAAGGAGGCGATTATGAATATCCTCTATTTCCGCTTCGCCAATTCTTTCCTGGAGCCGATCTGGAACCGCAACTATGTGGCCAGCGTGCAGATAACTCTATCTGAGGATTTCGGCGTGGAGAACCGGGGCGCGTTTTACGAAACCGCGGGCTGTCTGCGCGACGTTATCCAGAACCACCTCTTTCAGATCGTCGCGCTGCTCGCGATGGAGCCGCCGGCCTATCGGGGCTTTGGAGCCGTGCATAGCGAGAAAGCCAAGGTCTTCCAGGCCATGCGGCCTCTGAAGCCAGACGACTTGGTACGTGGCCAGTACGCCGGCTACAGGAAGGAGCCGGACGTGGCGGAAAGCTCCGACGTCGAGACTTTCTGCGCCCTGCGGCTGTTCATCGACTCGTGGCGATGGGAGGGGGTGCCGTGGTATCTGCGCTCCGGCAAATATCTGGCCGAAACGGCTGCCGAGGTTCTTGTGGAGTTGAAGCCGCCGCCACAGAGACTGTTCGCCGATTCAGCGCCGGCGACCGGTCGGACCAACTATCTGCGCTTCAGGCTATCTCCCAGCTCCGCCATCGCCCTCGCCGCTCGCGTCAAACGTGCAGGGAAGGAGTTCGTCGGCGACCAACGAGAGCTCTACCTGGTTGAAGAACAACCGGGAGAACAAAGGCCCTACGAGCGGCTTTTAGGAGATGCCATGGCTGGAGACGGAGCGCTCTTCACACGTGAGGACGCGGTTGAGGCCGCCTGGGCGGTAGTCGATCCAGTCCTTAATACCCACGGCCGGGTTCGTCCCTACAGGCGCGGGAGCTGGGGGCCGAAACAAGCAGACACGCTTATTGCGCCACACGGAAGCTGGCACAACCCAATACTGGTAAAGGCGACAAAATGAAGGCGGCGAAAACGTCGAGTTCTCCACGGTCATCAAGGGCAAAGCCCGGTTTTTCACCTTCAGTGCTAAAGAGGAAGATGCGGTCGTGGCCAGGGACCTGCAATTGCCTGCCGATGCCAGGGTCATCTGCTATTACCGTAACGGCACGTTCTCACATGCCGATGAAGAAACAACATTTCGCATGGGCGACGAGGTTGTGATTCTGACGCACAGCAAAAATATGCCTGCGTTGCAGGAGCGTTGGCAGCCGAAGCCGGCGCAGGAGGAGCCGGAGGATTCGGCCAAGACGAAGTCGGAGGAGTTGAAAAGCAGGAGAGGAAGATGAGCCACATAAAAATGATGTTTGATCCCACAACGATAGCCCTGATCGGCGCAACGGATAAGGAGAGGCGCCATCGGACGAACAATTCTTGAGAACCTGCTCCGGTCAAAGGAGAGGAAGATATTTCCGGTAAACCCCCATACAAGCAGATGGTACTGGATGTGAAGAGCTATACCAGCATCTCAAACGTTCCCGGAGCATGTGAATCTGGCAGTTGTTGCAACTCCTGCCCGGTCAGTGCCGGTTGTGGTTGAGGAATGCGGCCGGGCAGGAGTAGAGGGAGTGCTCATAATCTCCGCCGGGTTCAAGGAAATTGGTGAAGAAGGAACACAGTTAGAGAGCGAAATCCGACCGGATCAGGAAAAAATATGGCATGCGTATTCTGGGACCGAACTGCCTCGGTTTTGTACGACCCGCCCTGAGCTTGAATGCGACGTTTCTCCGGGGTGACCCTCCACCCGGCAATATCGCCTTCATCTCGCAGAGCGGAGCCCTTGGCAGCGCGATACTCGATTGGGCGGTCAGCGCAGGGATAGGGTTTAGCATGTTTGCATCGCTCGGCTCCATGATCGATATAGACTTTGGCGACATCATCGATTTTCTAGGAGATGACGTGGCCACCAGAAGCATTCTGATCTACATGGAGGGGGTGGGCAACGCGAGAAAATTCATGAGTGCGGCTCGAGGGTTTGCCCGCCGAAAACCTATCATCATTTTGAAGCCGGGGCGATTCGCGGAGAGTGCAAGGGCAGCACATTCCCATACCGGCGCCATGGCAGGTGATGATGCGGTATATGAAGCGGCCTTCAGGAGGGCCGGTGTCGTAAGGGTGGGGGAAATCGCGGAACTGTTCGATGCTGCCCAGGTTCTCGATTCGAACCGGTTACCAGCCGGCCCGCGGCTCGCCATAGTAACATCTGCCGGCGGGCCCGGCGTGATGGCCACTGACGCCCTTATTCATTTGGGCGGGGAACTGGCGAAACTCTCTGAGGAGAGCATGCAGCAGCTCAACGCATTTTTGCCCCCCTACTGGAGCAAAGCCAATCCTGTTGACGTGCTTGGAGACGCGACCGTCGAAAGGTTCACGAAAGCCCTCGCCACATGCCTCGCTGATCCCCTGGTGGACGGAGTGCTCGTCATTTACGTGCCCATGGACTCTGCCCCTTCAACCCAGGTTGCGCAAGCTGTGGCTGATATCGCAGAGAAAGCCCGGAAACCCGTCATCACAGCGTGGATGGGGGCAGAAGAAGTCGAGGAAGGGAGACGCATTTTTGTTGAGAACAGCATCCCGGCCTACGGCACTCCTGAGGAGGCTGTCAGAACTTATGTGAATATGTGCAAGTACAAGAAACATCTCGACCAGCTCTATGAGACCCCCGCCGAGTTGCCGGCGCACAAAGCCTCCTCGAAAGATCATCTGAAAGAGCTTCTCGATATGGCCCTCAAGCAAGGACGAACGCTTCTCAACGAGGAAGAGTCCAAGGATTTTCTCATGACCTACCGCATCCCGGCTGCGATGGTCCAGGTCGCTCAAGATATGGAAACGGCGCTAAGCATGGCAGAAAAAATCGGCTACCCGGTCGTTATCAAGGTCGTCTCGCCTGACATCTCCCACAAAAGCGATGTGGGTGGCGTCATCATGGGAATCGATTCAAGTGCAGCCCTGAAGGAAGCGTATGAGAAGTTGCTGCAAAGGGTGAAGGAACGCGCCCCGAAAGCGGCCATAACGGGTGTAGCTATAGAAAAGATGGCCACAGATGTTGATTACGAGCTCATTCTCGGGTCCAGGAAGGATAGGGATTTCGGTTCGGTCATCCTCTTCGGGATGGGGGGGACTATGGCGGAGTTCATCAAAGATTTTTCGATTGGGCTTCCGCCGCTCAATCAGACCCTGGCGAAGATCTTGATGGAAGACACCAAGGTATACAAAATGCTCCAGGGCTTTCGGGGCAAACCGGCAGCAGATTTTGAGGCGACTCGAGGAAATCCTTGTCAATTTTTCCAATCTGATCGTCGACTTTCCCGAAATAGCTGAAATCGACATCAATCCTCTTGCCATATCCAATGGCAAAGCCTCCGCCCTTGACGCACGAATCATTATCGACAAGGATTATGACGCTACCGGCCGATCGCCATATCCTCACTTGATTATCACTCCCTATCCAACCAGGTACACCACATCCTGGCAACTGTCGGATGGGACCGAAGTACTTCTGAGGGCCATACGCCCTGAAGACGAGCCCGCGGAGCACGAGATGCTCTCTTCGTTGTCGAAAGAATCATTGCGGACCAGGTTCTTCTCCACGATCAAAGACATATCCCATGAGTGGCTTATCCTCTTCTGTAATATCGACTACGACCGGCACATGGCGATCGTTGCCGAGATACAGGAAAACGGGAAGACAAAAGATGATAGGGGTCGCAAGACTGATTATGAACGAGGACCTGACGTCCGGCGAACTGGCCGTCCTCGTGCAGGATAAATTCCAGGAGAAACACCTTGGGACTAAATTTGTAGAGATGCTCGTCGAGATAGCCAGGGAGAGAGGCCTTGAGGATGTCCGGGCAGATGTCCTTACGGAAAATGGGAGCATGCTCAAGGTTTTCAAGCGTTTGGGGTTTACAACTCAGTGGGCTCCGGGCGGCACGAGTGAAGCCGTGTTGAAGCTGAAAGAATAAGGAACTCCGGAATCGCCCTATTTGTGGGTTGGTTTGAGAAGAATAAAAGATAAATAAGTTTATCACACTAGACTCTAAATAAGCTTGACTTTCTTAGCCCTGTAAACACAAGCACTCGAAATGCCCGTCCGTATTGGTCAGAAGCGATTCAGTGAAAAAAAAGCTAACCGAAGAGAGGAGGCATTTCGAGTGAAAAAAAGATATCAAAATCCCGACCTTCACAAGAAACAAAAAGCCAAGGGTTAAGAGATATAGCTGGCAAAACGGCAGCCGGCCAGCACAACCCCAAGCCTGAGGAGGCGATCGGATGATACCCGCCAGTGAAGTTGTGTTCCTGTTTGACGTGGACAACACCCTGCTCGACAACGACCGCGTGCAGGATGACCTCAGGAGCCATCTTGAGCGCGAGTTCGGGGCTGAAACCCGGGACCGTTACTGGGCAATATTTGAAGAGTTGCTCGCCGAGCTTGGCTACTCGGACTACCTGGGCGCTTTACAGCGCTATCGGCTCGAGGATATATGCGATCCGCGATTGCTGCTGATGTCCTCGTTTTTGGTGGATTATCCGTTTGCTAACCGGTTGTACCCTGGTTCGCTCGAAGCCCTTGAGCACGTCCGCTCGTGGGGAGTACCGGTCATCCTGTCCGATGGCGACGTAGTCTTCCAACCGCGTAAAGTTCAGCGGTCAGGGCTTTGGGAAGCGGTGGAGGGCCGGGTGCTGATCTACATCCACAAAGAACAGATGTTGGATGATGTGGAGCGCCACTATCCGGCCCGGCATTACGTCATGGTGGACGACAAACTGCGCATTCTGGTGATAATGAAAAAGATTTGGGGAGACCGGCTGACGACCGTATGGCCGCGCCAAGGACATTACGCCCTCGACGGCAAAACCATAGCCACGTATCCGTCTGCTGATATTGCAATTGAGCACATCGGCGATCTTCTCGACTACGACTTAACCGCATTGCTCGGCGCTGCAAAAGCCGACAATACGTGATAGGGAGCACCCATGAAAGCTACAGAACGGCTGTATGATCTCGGTCAGAGTTTCTGGCTCGACAACATCACCCGCGGTTTCCTGGTCGTGACCGTTCGCAGGAATGACGCTTGTGTTCCTACCTCAATCAGAATCGCTCTACTGGTTAAGGATGAAAAGTATGGATTTCCGGACCCTACATATTGTGTAGGTTGCGTTGAGTGAAGCGAAACGCAACGGTGAGAATTATTTCTTTCCGGCCGATGACACCTTTCTTTTTTTTAGGAAATCGAGTTCCGACAGCCAGTCATAAGCCTTTCGCACTTGCGCCCCGTCCGGGTAGGTTTTTTCTCTTTTCAATTCTTTTACCAACTGTATTTTGTGGACTTCCGGCAGATATTTTTCGAAAAATTTGAAATTGGGGCTGATATTCCCGTCTCTCCATTTTACCTCGATCATGATTTCCGGCAAGCCGCCCCGGGTCACGAGAAAGTCGATCTCCCGGCCGTCTTTGTTTCGTAAATAACAAAGCCGCATATCCTCCCCATTGCAGTCGGCCTGAAAATGGATTTCCTTGAAAAGCGAACAGGCGGTCAAATTTTCCAGTTTCGCACCCGCGTCTCCCTCGACCTGTCCGTTGTCGTAAAAATAGTATTTGGGCGATTTGAGAATCGCACGTGCGACATTGTTATGATACGGCACGATCCTGAATACGACATACATGCGCTCGAGAATCGTCAGCCAGCGTTTAACCGTCTTGTCGGAACACTGGAGGTCCTCGGCAAGCGAATTGTACGAAACCGGACTTCCGACTTTCCTTTTCAAAAGCTGTATCAGGGTTTCGATGGATGTGATCTGTTGAACATTCTCGAGATCGATCAGATCTTGCTTCAGAATAATATCCAAATGAGACTTTTTCCATCGTTTATAGAAGCGCTCATCTCCCTCGAGAAATGGTTCTGGAAAACCTCCTATTTGCAATAGCTTATCTAAATTATCCTGGCGGTTTTCAGGATCGAGGCAGCTCCCAATCTCCTTCAAGTCAAGGGGGTGCAGTCGAAACTGGAAAAACCGACCCGCCAGCGAATCCCCGACTCTTCGATACGTATCGAGTTTGGCGCTGCCTGTAACGATTATCGACGGAGGAATCCCTTCGGTATCATAAACCCCTTTCAACCAGGACTTCCAGTTCTTCATCTTGTGAAGTTCGTCGAAAATGACCAGGTCTTTTTCGCGGTCCCATGTTTTTTCGAAAAGATCGATACGATGCTCGGCATTGTCGTAGTTGAAATAATCGTAATTGTCACTCAGCATTTTCGACAACGTCGTCTTGCCCGCCTGCCTCGGCCCGGTGATCAGGACAATTTTCCGGTTCAGGTCTTCGAGGACATATTTTTTCAGATATCTTTCCATGCCGACTATTTTGAAGATTATTCCGAAAAAGTCAAGACTTTTTCGACTGTGACACCGAAAAAGTCTAATGCCAACCGGGATTAAAGTGTAACATGCGGGTTTGAACGAAAGCAACGATTATGTTGCGTGCAACACTCTTTCTATGCCAGGTCGCCCCCCAGTATGCTGTCTATCATCCAATAAGTACTCATAATTATGACGTAAAGTTGAATTGATAAGGTTTCCGGTCATTGGGGCATAGAAGTTGCCTAAAAGTATATGGATGGGAACAAGAGATTTTTTCAATGAGAATTTCTTTGACAGGCCCTCAGACTTTTTTAAGACAAAAGGAGCAATTCATGAACTGGGATAAAGTGGCAGGCAACTGGAGGCAATTCAAAGGCAACGTCAGAGAGAAGTGGGGTCAAGTTACCGGCAATGATCTAAGCATCCTTGCCGGCAGGCGAGATCAACTCCTCGGCCAAGTACAAGTATGTTGCGGCATCAAACCTGAAGAGGCGGAAAAGGAGCTCATGGCTTGGGGTGTTTTGTAGTAGTTCATATAAAGGAGCGATGAATGGCGGGAAAAGACAGTGAAGATTCGGGCTTTATAGATAAGATCATGAATCGTATCAGAGGCTCAGGTGAGGGCACTCCGAAGAAAGTCGACCCTTCTCAGCGGAAAATGCGATTTTCCATATGGTATTTTATTGCGGCCATGCTGTTTTTTTCCTGGTTTCAGGGTTATATGGGAGGCCAGCAGATCGAAAAGGTCCCCTATTCGGATTTCAAGCAGTGGGTGCAAGAAGGAAAGGTGGAGAATCTTGTCCTGGGGCCGGAGAAGATAACGGGCGACGTGAAAGATAAGACAGGGTCGGTAAAACCCTTTGTGACCGTTCGCGTGGAAGATCCGAAGCTGGTCGGGGAGCTACAGGAAAAGGGAATCAAGTTCAGCGGCTATCTTGAAAACAAATGGATAGCCTTGATGCTCTCCTGGCTGCTGCCACTGGCGGTCATGCTTTTCTTCTGGTTCTATCTGATCAAGCGCATGAGCGGTGGCCCTCAGGGTGTACTCTCACTGGGTAAAGCACGGGTGAAGGTTTATGGTGATAAGGATGTCAAGGTAACCTTTAAGGACGTGGCCGGAATTGACGAAGCCAAGAGCGAGCTGGAGGAAGTCGTTCAATTCCTGAAAGAGCCCGAAAAATCTCAGCGCCTGGGAGGACGCATTCCCAAGGGGGTTCTCCTCGTCGGGGCGCCCGGGACCGGCAAGACGCTGCTTGCAAAGGCCGTTGCCGGCGAAGCCGGAGTGTTCTTCTTCAGCATGAGCGGCTCCGAGTTCGTTGAGATGATCGTGGGAGTGGGAGCGGCTCGCATCAGGGATCTCTTCAAACAGGCCAAGGAGCACGCTCCCTGCATCATCTTCCTGGATGAGATGGATGCGCTGGGCAAAGCCCGCGGACTCAACTCCATGGGCGGGCATGACGAGCGCGAGCAGACGTTGAACCAGCTGCTCGTTGAAATGGATGGCTTCGATCCCAGGGCGGGGGTCATCATCCTGGCTGCTACCAATCGGCCGGACATACTTGATCCCGCTTTGCTGCGCCCGGGCAGGTTCGACCGCCATGTAGCCATAGACAAGCCTGACATCAGGGGGCGGGAGGCTATTCTCAAGGTTCACGCAAAAGATGTCGAACTCGGTCCCGATGTGGATCTCAAAAAGGTCGCAGCCATGACTCCCGGCTTTGTGGGTGCCGATCTGGCAAATCTGATCAATGAGGCCGCCCTGATTGCAGCACGGGGGGATGCGGACGAAGTGACCATGGCCAACTTTGGGGAAGCAGCGGAGCGGATCATCGGAGGTCTCGAGAAGAAAAACAGAGCGATGAGCCCGAAGGAAAAAGAAATCGTGGCCCACCATGAATCAGGCCATGCGCTTGTAGCAATGCTTCTGCCCAGCACCGACCCGGTCAGTAAAGTCTCCATCATTCCGAGGGGCATTGCAGCATTGGGCTACACCCAGCAGCTTCCCACCGAAGACCGTTATCTCATGACACGCGATGAGCTCCTGGATCGATTGCAGGTGCTTTTGGGAGGGCGAGCAGCAGAGGAGGTGATCTTTGGAGATATTTCAACCGGAGCTCAAAACGACCTGCAGCGCGCCAGCGATATTGCTCGCAGTATGGTGATGGACTATGGGATGAGTGAACGCCTGGGGCTTTTGACCTACACTCATCAGCAGTCAGGATACCTCGATATGGGATTGGGTCCAAGGGAAAGAGAATACAGCGAACAGACAGCACAAGAGATCGATCGAGAGAAGAGCAGGATCATCGATGAAGCGCATCAGAAAGTGCTCCTCAAGTTGAACGATCATAGGCAGTCCCTGGAGAAGCTCGCCGGAATCCTGCTCGAAAAGGAATCCATCGATGGCGACGAATTGAAGAAGTTTGCCGAGGAAGTGAGACATCAGGAATGAAGTTGAGCAGCAAGACCGTTCGCGGTACCTTGTTTCATTTGGCAGCATATCTCCGCAGAAATGGTTTGGCACAGAAGTATGCCGGCGACGAGTTCCCGTTGCGATCGGAGCTGTTCAGCGCCGATCAGATGGAACAGCACGGTAAGATCCTGGCAGCCGCGCACCAGTTGAAGCCCGGAAGCCTTCGAGACCGCCTTCTGGCGAGGCTGGAGGAGAACGAAACCGTTCTGATTGGTGCCTGCGATTTGTTGACTGAGGCGGTCAAGGCAAACCGCCGGATAGCACCGGCCGGTGAATGGCTGCTCGACAACTTCTACTTAATTGAAGAACAGATTCGCACAGCCAGGCGGCACTTACCGAAGAATTACAGCCGAGAACTGCCGCGCTTGCTGAACGGCCCATCGGCCGGGCTTCCGCGAGTGTATGACATCGCACTGGAGACGATCTCGCACGGCGATGGTCGGGTGGATCCGGAAAACCTCAGCAGTTTTGTAGCCGCCTACCAGTCGGTGACCACCCTGAAATTGGGCGAACTCTGGGCCATCCCCATCATGCTGCGCCTGGCCCTGATCGAAAATCTTCGGCGGGTTGCCGCTCGCATCGCGGTTGACAGGATCGATCGAAACCGCGCCGAATATTGGGCATCCCAGATGACGGAGATCGCCGCGAAAGACCCAAAGAGTCTGATTCTGGTGATCGCCGACATGGCAAGGTCGAATCCCCCGATGGTGAGTTCGTTTGTTGCCGAGCTCACGCGCTGCTTGCAGGGCCAGGGTCCCGCTCTGGCACTGCCGCTCACATGGATTGAACAGCGACTGTCCGAGTCCGGCCAGACCATCGAACAGTTGGTGCGATCAGAAAACCAACAACAGGCTGCCGACCAGGTCTCGATGAGCAACAGCATCGGCAGCCTCCGTTTCCTGGGCGCGCTGGACTGGCGCGAGTTCGTCGAAACGATGAGCGTTGTCGAGCAGACTCTGGGGGAAGACCCTGCCGATGTCTACGGCAAAATGGATTTTTTCACTCGCGATCGCTACCGTCACGTCGTGGAGAAGACTGCGAAGAGCAGTCCGCACTCCGAGAGCGAGGTAGCGCGTCAGGCGATCCGACTGGCGCAGGAGGAAGCGGCTCGGAAGGGCGGCGACGACCGCGCGGCGCACGTCGGGTTCTACTTGATCGACAAGGGGTTGGCGCAACTCGAGCGGCTGGTTGAGATGCGCATATCCCCCGCTGAGGCTGTCCGCAAGTTCAGCCGCCGGTTTCCTTTGCCGTTGTATGGCGGCACGATCCTGCTGATGACGGCGATTTTCGCCGGGTGCCTGGCGGCGAAGGCGTATGCCGGCGGGCTGCATGGTTGGGCACTTGGGCTGTTCGGACTGCTCTCGCTTCTGTGTGCCAGTCATCTGGCGGTAGCCCTGATGAACTGGCTGGCAACGCTGCTGGCAACGCCACGTCCGCTTCCGCGCATGGATTTTTCCAAAGGAATCCCGCAGGAATTGCGCACTCTGGTGGTGATCCCGACGATGCTCACCAGCACGCAAAACATCGAAGACCTGATCGAAGCTCTGGAAGTCCGCTTCCTGGCGAATCGAAATGACCACCTCCACTTCGGTTTGCTCACTGATTTTCGCGACGCCAGCGAAGAAACGCTGCCGGAGGACGAAACGCTGCTGCGACTGGCCCGGCAGAGAATCGAAGAGCTGAACGAAAAGTACCGGAGTTCGGACGGTGGAACCTTTTTCCTGTTTCATCGCCCGCGCCGATGGAATCCACGGGACCGGATCTGGATGGGTCACGAGCGCAAGCGCGGCAAGCTCGCGGATTTGAATGCACTTCTGCGCGGTGGATCAAGTGATCGCTTCGCGCTTGTCGTCGGAGAAACGGCGGTTTTATTAAATGTGAAGTACGTGATCACCCTGGATACGGATACGCAATTGCCACGCGATGTGGCCCGGCAGTTTGTGGGCGCTATGGCGCACCCGCTGAACCGTGCATGCTACAACGAAGACCGGCAGCGTGTCGTTGCGGGGTACGGCATTCTGCAGCCGAGGGTGGCGGTGAGCCTGCCCTGCACCAACCGGTCCCGCTATGCACGTATGTGTGCTAGCGATCCCGGCATCGATCCTTATACGCGCGCCGTTTCCGATGTCTATCAGGACCTGTTCGGTGAAGGCTCTTTCATCGGCAAGGGGATCTATGAGGTTGATGCATTCGAAAGGGCGTTGGGCGGACGTTTCCCAGACAACAGGATCCTCAGCCACGACCTTTTGGAAGGATGTTATGCCCGGGCCGGGCTGTTGAGCGACGTGCAGTTGTACGAGGAGTACCCGGCTCGCTACAGTGCGGATGTGAGCCGTCGGCATCGTTGGATTCGAGGCGATTGGCAGATTGCGCAGTGGATGATGCCTGCCGTTCCCGGCCCCGACGCCCGCCTGCAGAAGAACCCGCTCTCGATGCTGTCCCGCTGGAAGATCTTCGACAACCTGCGGCGCAGTCTGACGGCCGCGGCGTTGACACTCCTGCTGCTGTTGGGCTGGACGGTGCTATCATCCGCCTGGTTCTGGACGCTGGCGGTGATCGGCATCATCTTCATTCCTTCTTTGATGCCCTTGGTTTTGAATGTGCTTCAGAAGGCGGACGATGTTACTCTCAGGCAGCATTTCGCGGCTGCAGGGCGCTCGGCCGGTGGGAACTTTGTTCAGGCTGCCTTCACGCTCGTATGCCTGCCATACGAGGCGTTTTTCAGTCTGGATGCAGTGCTGCGCACCGTTTGGCGAGTGCTGATCACGCATAGACGGCTTCTCGAATGGAATCCGTCGAACGACTCGGATCGCAATCGCCGCACGGGTTTGGCCGGCTCGTATCGGACCATGTGGATCGGCCCGGTGGCTGCCGCTGCCGCGGCGATTACTCTCGCGCTATCGAGGCCGACCCCATTGGCTGTGGCTGGACCCATACTAGGTTTATGGTTTGCCTCCCCCGCTATCGCCTGGTGGATCAGCCGACCGCTCGCTCGCCGCAGAGAAAAACTGACGGCAGATCAGACACTCTTTCTGCGGAAGCTTTCCCGAAAAACCTGGGCATTCTTCGAGACCTTCATCGGACCGGAAGATCATTGGCTGCCGCCTGATAACTATCAGGAGCATCCCGTTGCGGTCGTCGCGCATCGCACCTCACCCACCAACATGGGCCTGGCGCTGCTGGCGAATTTGTCCGCGTATGACTTCGGCTACCTTCCGGCCGGACAACTCATCGAACGCACGGCGAAGGCACTCCACACCATGGAATCCCTGGAACGACACCAAGGCCACTTTTACAACTGGTACGACACGCAATCTCTGCAACCACTGCCGCCCCTCTACATTTCGTCGGTGGACAGCGGAAACCTCGCAGGCCATCTGCTGACATTGCGGCAGGGTGTGCTGGCGCTTCCTGATGACAAGATCTTGGGAACGCGTTTGTTTGAGGGTTTAAGCGACACGCTCGGGATTGTTATAGACGCTGCGGCCGATGCTCCGGAAGGTGACGCCCCGGCCCGGCTCGCTCAACTGCAGAAGGATCTGGAGTTCGTGATCAGCTCCCAACCCACCACGCTCACGGCTTGGCGGCTGTGCCTCGATCAGCTTGCAACGTCCGCTGCAGAGCTGGTGGCCGGCATAGAAGCTCTCGATGCCAATCCCGAGAGCCTATTGAGATGGTGGGCCCACGCCTTCGCCGGGCAGTGTCGAGACGCCCTCGATGAGCTGACGCTTCTCGCTCCTTGGACAGAGCTCTTGTCTACTCAGAAATTGTGTGAGGATTGGTTTTTTGAGTGCGTCGAGTCTGGAAATCCCCCCCGACCCCCCTTTAAAAAAGGGGGGAGCAAAGAAATGCCCTTAAAAAAAAGGGAAAGTAATGAAGTATTTTTAGACAAGGTGGGGAGCAAAGAAACAGTCTCGGAAAAAGCCGAAAGTAAAGAGGTACCTTTGGAAAAGGCGGGCAACAAAAGCTACTCTCTCTCTGAAGGAGAGGACCAAAACTCTCTCTTTTCCAAAAACGAAGGCCCTGAATCTTCCTTTTCTGAAGGCGAGGGCGAAAAGTTCCCCTTTGCTAAAACCGAAGGCCAAAAGTCCCCCTTTTTCAAAGGGGGATTTAGGGGGATTTTTGTTGAGTCTGACTTTCAGAACAGCCTCAAAGACTTTCCCGATCTCGACGAGATCCCGACGTTGCGCGAACTGGCAGCACTGGAGGCAAAGCTCGTGCCGTCGATCGAACATCGGCTCAGCGCTGCCGCCACGCCGGCGGAAAGCGCCTGGCTTGGTCAACTGGAACGCCTCATCAAGGCAGCCAGCCGGCATGCCGAAACAAGGATCACGGCGATCAAGGGGCTTGCCCTGCTGTGCGAGGCACTGGCCCGGATGAAATATGATCTTCTGTATGACAAGACGCGTCATCTGCTGGCGATCGGCTACAACGTTGGCGAACACCTGAGGGACTCAAGTTATTACGATCTCCTGGCTTCGGAAGCGAGGTCTTCCACTTTCGTAGCGATTGCGCAGGGACAACTGCCGCAGGAGAGCTGGTTCGCCCTGGGACGGCTGCTCACTACCGCCGGTGGAGAACCGATCCTCCTTTTCGTGGAGCGGTTCGATGTTCGAATACCTGATGCCGCTTCTGGTAATGCCGAATTTTGAGGACACGCTGCTCGACCAGACCTGCAAAGCGGCGGTGGCCTGGCAGATCGAGTATGGGAAGAAACGCGGCGTTCCTTGGGGCATTTCGGAATGTGGGTACAATGCCATCGATGTGCATCTCAACTACCAATATCGCGCCTTTGGTGTCCCCGGCCTAGGCCTCAAACGCGGGCTCGCCGAGGACCTGGTGATCGCGCCCTATGCCTCGGCGCTGGCTTTGATGGTGGCGCCCGAGGAGGCGTGTCTGAACCTCGAGCGACTCGCTGCCGAAGGCTTTGAAACCCGGTATGGCTTGTTTGAGGCGATCGACTTCACTCCGTCGCGTCTGCAGCGCGGACAGTCGAGCGTTGCGGTTCGTTCCTTCATGGCCCATCACCAGGGCATGAGTCTTTTGTCATTGGCCCATCTGCTTTTGGACCGCCCGATGCAGAAGCGATTCGAGTCGGATCCCTTGTTCCAGGCGACCATGCTGTTGCTCCAGGAGCGAATCCCCAAGGCAACAGCGTTCTACGCCCGCACCACAGAGCTCTCCGAGCTCCATATGGCTTCCGAGGCTACGGGGGCGCCGATGCGCGTTTTCAGCAGTCCCGACACACCGAACCCGCAGGTGCAGTTGCTCTCAAACGGCAGATACCACGTGATGATCACCAATGCCGGCGGCGGTTACAGCTACTGGAAAAACCTTGCCGTCACCCGCTGGCGGGAAGACCGCACCTGCGACGACTGGGGCACGTTCTGTTACATCCGCGACGTGGCCAGGAGGGAGTTCTGGTCAACCGCATATCAGCCAGCGCTTAAACGAGCGAAGCATTTTGAGGCGGTTTTTTCGGAAGGGCGAGCTGAGTTTCGCGGCCGCGACCACGACTATGTTACCCATACCGAAATTGCTGTTTCTTCGGAGGATGATATCGAATTGCGCCGCGTGCGCATCACCAACCGCGCGCGGACGCGCCGATCGATCGATGTGACCAGT
Source organism: uncultured delta proteobacterium (assembly GCA_963781715.1). Lineage (GTDB taxonomy): Bacteria > Desulfobacterota > Syntrophobacteria > Syntrophobacterales > Syntrophobacteraceae > Desulfoferrobacter. The sequence continues at coordinate 916,819 of CAWAGW010000004.1, read as the reverse complement.
TATGCGGAAGTGGTTCTGGCGCCGCCTGCCGCGGACGCATTGCATCCGGCGTTCAGCAACTTATTTGTGCAGACCGAAATCGTCCGCCGGCGGCGAGCGATCCTCTGCACTCGCCGGCCCCGCTCCCTGGGAGAGCAGGCGCCCTGGATGTTGCATCTGATGGCCGTGCATGGGGCGGAAATCGTAGACGTCTCCTATGAGACCGATCGCATGCAGTTCATCGGCCGCGGCAACAACGTTGCCGATCCACAGGCGATGAGCGGTTCAGCAGATCCCTCAGGGGCGCTGTCGGGCAGGGAGGGCTCCGTGCTCGATCCGATTGTCGCCATCCGCACCCGGATTACGCTGGATCCGGAAGAATCGACAACGATAGACATGGTCTCCGGCATCGGTGAAACTCGCGATGCAGCCTTAAGCCTGGTGGAAAAATATGAGGATCGGCGTATGGCGGATCGCGTCCTCGATCTGGCATGGACCCATGGCCAGGTGCTGCTGCGCCAGCTCAATGCCTCGGAGGCCGATGCGCAGCTTTATGGGCGCCTTGCCGGCTCGATCATCTACGCCAATGCAACGCTTCGAGCCGACCCGAGCGTCCTCATCAAGAACCACCGGGGGCAATCCGGTCTCTGGAGCTACGCCATTTCCGGCGATTTACCGATTGTGCTGCTGCGGATTGAAGATTCGGCCAACATCGAACTGGTGCGCCAACTCGTGCAGGCCCATGCGTACTGGCGCCTCAAAGGCCTGGCGGTGGACCTGGTGATCTGGAACGAAGATCACGCCGGTTACCGGCAACTCCTCCATGACCAGATCATGGGGCTCATCGCAGCAGGCATCGAAGCCAAGATGACCGATCGACCCGGCGGCATATTCGTAAGATCCGCGGACCAGATAGCGGAGGAGGATCGCATTCTGATCCAAACAGTCGCTCGCGCCATCATCACCGACAGTCGGGGATCGCTGGCCGAGCAGATCAACGGTCGCAGTCCGGTGGAAGTCACCGTGCCCCTCCTTATCCCGACTCGAACCCACCGCTCCGAACCCCCGGTAGTGGCCCCGCTGCCCCGCCCCGATCTGACCTTTTTCAACGGGCTGGGCGGCTTCACCCCGGATGGGCGCGAGTATGTTATGACCACCGCTCACGAGCAACAGACGCCGGCGCCTTGGGTGAATGTGCTGGCCAACCCGCTCTTCGGGACCGTCATCTCGGAGAGCGGTCTTGCCACCACCTGGAGCGAAAATGCGCACGAGTTCCGCCTCACTCCCTGGGGGAACGATCCCGTGAGCGATTCGAGCGGAGAGGCGTTTTACCTGCGTGATGAAGAGCGCGGTCACTTCTGGTCGCCCACGCCTCTGCCCTGCCGTGGGGCAACACATTACGTCACCCGGCACGGCTTCGGTTACAGTGTCTTCGAACATACAGAACAAGGCATCCGCTCTGAGCTGTGGGTTTACGTAGCCATGGATGCAGCGATCAAGTTTACAGTGCTCAAAGTGAAAAACGTCACCGGCCGATCCCGCCGGCTTTCCGCTACCGGCTATGCGGAATGGGTGCTTGGCGACCTGCGGTCGAAATCGAGCATGCATGTGATCACCGAAATTGACCCCAATAGCGGCGCACTCTTCGCACGCAACCCATACAACACGGAGTTCCCCGACCGCACAGCGTTTTTTGACGTGGACGATCCGATGCGCACCGTAAGCGGCGATCGGACTGAATTTCTGGGACGAAACGGGTCGCTGCGATCTCCTGCAGCGCTGACGCGCACGCACCTTTCCGGCAAGGTGGGTGCGGCCCTGGATCCCTGCGCCGCGATCCAGGTGAGCTTCGATCTGGCTGACGGAGAAGAGCGAGAGATCGTCTTCAGGCTCGGCGTAGGGCGAGACGCCGGCGATGCCCGAAATCTGGTCAATCGCTTTCGAGGATCAACCGCTGCGCGCGGCGCCCTCGATGTGACGTGGCAACACTGGACCCACACTCTAGGCGCGGTAAATGTGCAAACACCCGACCAGTCCCTCAACCTGTTGGCCAACGGCTGGCTGCTGTATCAAACTCTGGCGTGCCGCCTCTGGGCGCGAAGCGCAACCTACCAGTCAGGGGGCGCCTTCGGTTTCCGCGATCAGTTGCAGGACGTGATGGCACTCATCCATGCCAGGCCACATCTCGTGCGCGAACACCTGCTGCTGTGCGCGAGCCGTCAATTCGTGGAAGGAGATGTTCAGCATTGGTGGCACCCTCCAATGGGCCGGGGTGTGCGTACTCACTGCTCCGACGATTACCTCTGGCTGCCACTCGCGACCTGCCGCTATGTCCTCACCACCGGGGACACCGGCGTGTTGGAGGAACTTGTCCACTTCGTTCAAGGCCGCCCGGTAGACGCGGATGAAGACTCTTATTACGATCTGCCCGAACGATCCGACGAGGCGGCGAGTCTTTATGATCACTGTGTTCGAGCCATTCTGAACAGCCTCAAATTCGGTGAACACGGTCTGCCGCTCATTGGCTCCGGTGACTGGAACGATGGCATGAACCTGGTGGGCGAACACGGCAAAGGCGAAAGCGTGTGGTTGGGATTTTTTCTTTATGAAGTGCTTAGGAGCTTCACAAAGGTGGCAAACGCACGGGGTGACATCTCCTTTGTCGAACGCTGCCAGAGGGAGGCGACGGAGCTGCGCCGCAATATCGAGAAGCATGGATGGGACGGCGAGTGGTACCGTCGTGCCTACTTCGACGACGGCTCGCCGCTTGGATCGTCAGTCAACCCCGAATGCAAAATCGACTCGATTGCCCAGAGCTGGTCGGTTCTATCAAATGCAGGAGATCCTGAACGCTCACGCATGGCCATGGAAGCACTCGATGAGCGCCTCGTTCGGCGCGAGCACGGGCTGATCCAACTTCTGGACCCGCCGTTTGACAAGTCGGATCTGAACCCCGGCTACATCAAAGGGTATGTCCCGGGAGTTAGAGAAAACGGCGGGCAGTACACGCATGCGGCCATCTGGGCGGCAATGGCCTTCGCTCGCCTGGGGGACACACAGCGTGCGTGGGAGCTTTTTACCATGATAAACCCGGTGAACCATGCGAGATCGACCGAGGAGACCGCCACCTACAAAGTGGAACCCTACGTCGTTGCCGCCGACGTCTATGCGGTGCCGCCGCATACCGGCCGCGGCGGCTGGACATGGTACACGGGGTCGGCCGCCTGGATGTATCGGCTGATCGTGGAATCCCTCCTGGGGCTCAGACTCGAGGTGGATAAACTACGTATGAAGCCGTGTCTCCCTGCAGATTGGGAGGGGTTCAAGATGCACTACCGCTACCGGGAGACGGTTTACCACATCGCGGTCCTGCAAACGCCTGCCGGCAATGGTGAGATGCGCGTGAGCGTGGATGGCATCGAGCAACCCGATAAAACCATCCCGCTTGTCGACGACCATAAGGAACACTGGGCCGAGGTGAGGGTCCCTGTTGCAGGCGGTTGAGAGCCAGCCCGTGGGACCGCATTAAAAGCTCACTGTGGATTCTTATGAAAATACAGAATCCAGGAGCCAGAATCCAGAAGGTGAAAAAAGCTCCTTAATTTGTTTATGCTTCCGGGCAATTCGTTGCATTTTCAAACTTCGTTGTGGCCGGCAACCTGCTGGCCACGGTGGTTCCTATAAAAATGCGGGGGATGGCCTCGAGTCGATCCATTTTCGAGAAGGTGATTGCTGACAGCCACGATTACGACGAGGACATTCGGACTATTCGGTTCCGTTCCCTTTCGGGCTTTGTTCCAGCGGCCAGTGCACACTTAGCCTCATTAAAAACTCGGAATTCAAAAAGTGCAACATTCGAATTGAAAATAACGCAACACTAATGTTGCATGCAACACTTATTCTATATTAAGTCGCACCCCCGGATGGCACCCACCCTGCCCTAAATAGTCATACTCATTAGCCAAAATAAATGCGCCGGATTTCACTCTGTTGGGCATAGAAGTTGCCTAATGATATGTGGATGAGAACGGGAAATTTTTCTCGATCGGAATTTCTTGGACAGGCTCTCAGACAACTTTAAGAGAAAAGGAACAAGTCATGAACTGGGATCAAATCGCAGGGAACTGGAAGCAAGTCAAAGGAGTGGTCAGGGAGAGGTGGGGCAAACTCACCGACGACGATGTGGACGTCATTGCTGGAAAACGCGACATACTGCTTGGCAAGATACAAGAAAAACATGGCGTCGCACGAGAAGAGGCGGAAAAGGAACTCAAGGCTTGGGAAGCTTCTTTGAAGTAGTTAGGCGTATGCATCATTCCTGTCGTTTCCAGACTCTGCCTGGGAACGGCACCAATACGATAAACCCGCACCACGTGCGGTATGCGGTGTGAAATAGTCAAACAGGCAATAACAAAACGCGACAACAAAAAGGAGAACATACAATGAAAGCAATACATTCTGCGGCTCTGATAGCGGTCGCGTTCGTTCTGCTGGTGACCAGCGTGCCCGTGTGCGCGTCCAACATGGATCAGCGCATTGAATCATCGGCCAGGGAGTCTTATATTTTCAAGACCTACCTCAAGGACGATGCCATCAAGATCGAGTCTAAGGATGGCGTCGTCACTTTGACAGGGACCGTCGCCGAAGAACCCCACAAAACATTGGCCCAGGAAACCGTGGCGAGCTTGCCCGGGGTCAAGAGCGTGAACAATCGGCTGGAGTTCAAGGGTGAACCCGTCGCCAGCAGTGCAGATGCGATGGTCAGTTCAAGAGTAAAGCTCGAGTTGTCGTCCCATCGCAACCTGAGCGCCACCGAGACTGACGTTCAGGTGAAAGATGGGATCGTCACCTTGCGCGGCGAGGCCACAAGCCAAGCCCAAAGAGATCTGATAAGCGAATACGTCAGGGATGTCGAGGGCGTCAAGGATGTGAAGAACGACATGGTCGTGTCGGAGGCTCACGGGACGCCGGCCGAAAAAACGATAGGCGAAAAGGTCGGGGGTGTGGGCAAGAAAGTTGGCGACACGGCCAGTGGCGTAGGCAAGAAGATTGGCGACACGGCCAGTGGCGTGGGCGACTGGGTCGATGATGCGTCTATCACCGCTCTGGTCAAGGCGACCTTGCTGTATCATCGCTCGACCAGTGCCCTCAACACCAAGGTCGAGACGAGCGAAGGCGTGGTCAGGTTGGGGGGCACGGCCAGGAATGAGTCCGAGAAGGATCTGACCACCAAATTCGTGCAAGACATTCACGGCGTGAAAAGCGTGGTCAACAACATGGCCGTCGTGGGGGCCGAGCCCAAAACCAAGTAGACAGACGGCTCCCTGGCGCAACACAACAAACTCGAGTCGGCCCAGACGGGTCTGCCTGCGAAGACTAGGAAGTCGGTATTCCATGCCCTTAAATACTGATAGTCATGATCGTAGTGGGTGTTCTGCTTTGGTTGGTCAACCGCTTCGTACCAATGCAGGGAATGATTAAGTCCATCTTGAATGCAGTCGTGATCATCGTTTTGGTATTGCGGCTTTTGAATGTTTTTGAACTTTTTCATTAGCTCTCCCGCATCCACCTCGGGACGATATAACCGCGCCCGGTGCGCCGAGCGAGGGGCGCATGAAATCACCGTAACGGAGGCACACTTATGAAACCAGTTAAACTTATCAGCACGGGAGTTCTGCTCCTTCTTCTCGGAACCGTTGCTCATGCGTACGCATATCAGAAGCAACACGAACAACAGGGTAAGTCTGAAAAGCAGCAACAAAACATAGATAAACAGCAGCAAGGCCAAAACAAGAACAAGAACCAGCAACAGCGTGCCCGGGAACAGCAGCAGCAAGACCAGAATAAGCAGCAACAGCGTGCCCGGGAACAACAGCAGCAAGACCAGAATAAGCAGCAACAGCGTGCCCGGGAGCAACAGCAGCAAGACCAGAATAGGCAGCAACAGCGTGCCCGGGAGCAACAGCAGCAAGGCCAAAACAAGAACAAGAAGCAGCAACAGCGTGCCCGGGACAACAGCAGCAAGACCAGAATAGGCAGCAACAGCGTGCCCGGGAGCAACAGCAGCAAGACCAGAATAGGCAGCAACAGCGTGCCCGGGAGCAACAGCAACAAGACCAGAAAGGCAGCAACAGCGTGCCCGGGAGCAACAGCAGCAAGACCAGAACAGGCAGCAACAGCGTGCCCGGGAGCAACAGCAGCAGGGAGAGCGTCTTTCACAACAGCGTCAGCAGCAGCTTATCGAGCAGCAGCAGCAGCGCCTGACGCAGTACCGTCAACATCTGCATCAGCAGCAGCGTGTCCTGCAACAGCATACAGCACAATTACAGCAACAAAAACGCATGGCGCAGTACCGTTTTCAGGAAGATTATCTAGGCAGCCTGCGTCAACAGCAAACATTTCTCCAGAACAACCGTCACCCCGATTACGATAAGCGATCCGTACTTCTACACGCCTCCGACCTATCGTTACAGTCGTGGGGGCCGCTACTACGAAACGAATCAATACGGCGCAGATTTGCTCCGCCAGGCCGTTAACTACGGTTACCAGGAAGGCTTCCGGGCCGGAAAGGCAGACCGCCAGGATCACTGGCGTTCCGAACTACCGAGACTCTTATGCCTATCAGGACGCAAACTACGGCTATAACGGCTATTACGTGGACCGGGACGACTACAACTACTACTTTCGCCAAGGCTTCCGCCGCGGCTATGAAGATGGCTACAACAGCCGGTATCAATATGGCCGCTATTCTAACGGCTCATATAGCATACTTGATGCCATCTTGTCGCAAGTACTCGGCTTCCAGTCGCTTCGTTAAAAGGACTGAGAAGGTAGCGGGCGGCACTTAAAGTCCCCCCCTGCCCCCCCTTTTCAAAAGCTGTTAGTTGGACACACATGACCCCGTGGGTATTGAAAGTCCCCCTTTCGCAAAGGGGGATTTAGGGGGATTTTAAATAAGAATCAGCAGGTTGAAAAATCCCCCCTAACCCCCCTTTGCAAAAGGGGGGGACCAAATCGCTGACTCCCTGTTGTTGGTGGCAAATTGTAATGCCAATGAAAACAGATACTTTTCAAAAGCACGGGGTCATGTGTGTCTAACTGTCAGTTGCAAAAGGGAGGAAAATCTAACCAGCTACTTGCTCTCGCCAAGGCGTTCTAGTTCGGGAAGATCTTTTTTCAGGCAGGTCCGGGCCATGTGAAAAAGCTTCAGAGTCAACGCAGAGGAAGGGATCTAATTCATCACCTTGACCATTGTGGAATGACTACCCGTCTTCTTTGCTGCTGCTTCTAGAATGTGTTATGAGTGAAAGAGGTGGTCGTTGCGAGCAGATGATGCCTTGGTCATTGAGGTAGCTCAGGATATCACGGCCGATGACGGATGAGATTTAGTCCTTGCAAAACAGTCTAGCCCCCCATCGTAACCGTTGATGGAAAACTCTTCCGAAAGATGGTGAATACTCCCCATGCAGTTCAGTGGCTGGTGGATTTTTCGTTGCCGGTCAATTGAGTCCTTGAAATCTTGGGCCAAACCTCTGCGCATTAGGCTCGTGAATAGCTGATGCTATCCTTTTCAAACTCCTCAATCACTTCACTGCTCAGAGATGGACGTACTTTTGGCATAATGTGAATGAATGTCTCCGCGGTTACCCGGTAGTCCTCTTTATTGGAAAGCTCCTGCTCGAAGGCGAACTGCGCGACCTGCTCAAAGAGATACTGAATATCTGCGGGAGTAAACCCGGATGTCATTTCGACAACTTGTTCCAAATCGATTTGTCCGGTATTGAGTTTGGAAAGATAATAAGCGAGGATCGTTGTCCTCCCTTCCTTGTCCAGTCCACCAACTGGAATGATGCAATCGAATCTTCCCGGGCGAAGCATTGCGTCATCCAATTGGCGGATGTAATTCGTGGCGCAGACGAGCAGTATCTTGTTTCCCTGGTCCTTGAGCAAAGGAATCTGTTTTAGAAATTCGTTGGTAATGGACTTATCAATCCGGTCAGCCCTATCACGGTTGCCTGCGATCTCTTCGAACTCATCGATAAAGAGCACCACTTCATTAAGATTTCTTGCCTTTTCCATTACTTCTCGCAGCTTCGCACCAATCTTTTCTACGCCGTCCGCCATGAGCATGCTGGGCACGATCTCTATGTACCACCAGGACAAGATACCGGCGATGGCCTTTGCGAAATGGGTTTTGCCGGTGCCAGGAGGACCAAAGAAAACGATTGCCTGGGGCAGAATAACCCCATGCTTTCTAGAAAGGCCCTCCTCCGTCAGGGGAAGAATGATTCTGCGGTGCACCAACTGCTTGGGGGGCTGCGAGTCGGCAATTGTATCCCACATTTCTCTGCTGATAGCTTGAGCGCCCATCTCACTCAAAACATTAGCCTGTTTATAGGTTATGTACTCATCAGGGGCTTGGTCCATATTCTCCAGGAAATCAATACAGGCCGTCCGCAATCCCACATCCCGACCGACTTTTTCCGACAGTAGCCACTTGTGCTGGATTATTTTGGACCATAGCTCAGAGGCGATAGCCGGTTCAAATTGTGCGCCACTGAGTTCAAAGATGCTATCCGTGCAGTCTTGAGCTGACAAAATTTCCTGTGCGTTATCGTTAATCATGAACTTCCTTCGAAATGTACTGGCACTTCTGCTGAATCGCGCCACATCCGGATAGCGTAGTCCAGTGTGGCGCTTATGTTGTCGGCTTTACGAGCGCTGCTCGAAGGGTCCTATTTCCCTAGGCTGGGATCGCCTGATTGCAATCAAGTGTTATGCCAGAGCATGTTGAAACAAAAAAGCCGGAGCTTTTCATCACTCCGGCTAATGCTCATTTCGATTGTCTCGGGTACAGCTTTGAGTTAGAGCTTCCTAACGCTGGTTGCCTGTGGTCCTTTGTTGCCTGTTTCTTCCACGAAACTCACTCGCTCACCCTCGCTCAGGGACTTGAATCCTTCACCCTGGATGGCTGTGTGATGGACAAATACATCATGTCCGCTGTCAGTCTCGATAAAGCCATAACCCTTGCTGTCGTTAAACCATTTTACTTGACCTTCCGCCATTTTCTGAATCCTTCTTTAAATGTATGTTTTTTTCACTGCTTTTTTGGTGCGGTACTCGAAGTTACCCTGAAACCGCACTGTCGTATTGGCGAAAGATCGATTTCCTGCATAACTCAAATAGCGTACTCAACTAGCACGATTCAACAATAACCTTTAAATTCAGAAAGACAAGGCCAAATCGCAATGAAATTCCGCAAAATCAATTGCTAATACGAACAAGATTTTTCGCCTTCGGCTCGAAATGACAGTTGACGGACAGCCTCCTGGTGCGCTGAAGAACTCCATCCTTCAGCAATTCTCATTTTGCTGTACTATAAACCCAGGAGCCTGCCCGAGAATTCACGACGCCGGAATGACAATAGACACCATTCGGCCAATTATCGGACAAGCTCCCCTAACCAAAATGAGAATTGCTGTCCATCCTTGAAGTCAACTGATAATAATGTCATGATCCGTTCACGGACTGAAGTCGGCTTTTTTTCCCCTAAATGGCCTAAATGACTACCAGATGCTTAGTGGTTCAATTCAGCTTGATTTCTTTTGCGACGCGAAGCCGACGCATGATGTAAAACTCTCATAACTTAAGCTGTTGCACGCCGTGGTATAAAGGTGAAAGAGGTAAACTTATGTGAAAACGTATCACCAGCCATTAAAGTCACGGCGTTTCGCCCTCCGATCAAAACTGGTTAGATTTACAAAGAGTAGCACAGGTCGAAGTCACCCAATCGAATCGGCGTTGATACCCGTAGCTGGCATGGGACTGGCGATCGTTAAGGAAATTGCTAAACGGCATGGCGGAAAAGTGTGGGCCGAGCCCGGAGCAAATGAAGGAATTACCTTTTATGTACCCATTTCAAAGACCCTGTGATCATTTGTTGAACAGCACGCCCGTCTTTTTTCAAACGAGATCAAATAAGATGAACTGTAATGATACCGTACTTGCAGAATATGATGAGAGAAGCTTCGCTCTACCAAACACTTGCCAGTGAGATCAAGGATCTTCTTGAGATGGCTATAAGTGACGAAGGCCTGTATGTTCATTCCATCCATAATCGGGTGAAAGGTCGAGAGAGCTTGAATCGCAAGTTGAACAAGCCCGACGCTTCCTACAAAAAGCTTGAAGATCTGACTGATATTGCGGGCGTCCGGGTGATCACATTCTTTAGCTCGGACGTTGACCGAGTTGCAGATATAGTCCGAAGGAAATTCTCGATCGACAGCGAGAACTCCATTGATAAGAACGCGCTGCTCGACTCAGACCGCTTTGGGTACCTCTCTTTACACTATGTTGTGAGCTTGGGTAAATCCTGCGCGAAACCGGCAGAGTACCGTCGATTGATGCGCCTCAAAGCGGAGATTCAAATCCGATCGATACTTCAACATGCATGGGCAGAAATCGAGCACGATTTAGGCTACAAGAGCAAACACGCAATTCCGATCAAGGTGCGGCGGCGATTTTCGCGGCTCGCAGGGTTACTGGAACTTGCGGATCAGGAATTTGACGGTCTGCGTGAGGATCTGAGAGTCTACTCCGAGGAGGTCGCGGCCATTCAAGATATGGAAATGCCCATCGACAAGATCTCCCTGGTCCATTTCATCAAGCGCAGCGCCTTGGTCAGCACGCTGGACGTCCAGATACAGCATCGGACTGGTCTGGAGTTAGTATTCGAGGAGTGGTTTGTGGAGTCACTGGTCGACAAATTGCTCTTCGTCGGGATCTCGCAGCTCTCAGATCTAGAATCTGGTCTGAAGCTCAGGTCCAACGTAATCAAGAGATTTGCGATCGACCACCTGAAAGGGTGTTCTTACTCTCGAATTCATCGAGGCGTGAGCATTTACTATTTATGCACAGGACTACTCGCCGAGTCCGGAAACGAGAGCCGGATACAGGAGTATCTGGAGACTTTTGACTTGGGAGAATCTGATAATAGAAAAGAATTTGCACTTGGAATCATCGAAAAATACAGAGCCCTTGGCGATGGGTTAACGCCCAGCCTATGAGTTCACGGTCACCCCGAAGAAACCCACGGAATGACCATTGGGATGACCCTTTTTCCTAGTGGATGGTCGCTCCCATTCGTCTGCAAAATCCTCCAACAACATTCTCAGATGCCTCCCGGTAGCCTTTTTCCCAAAGAGGCCATAGATCAACGCGCGGCAGTGCTCGGCGTCAATTCGAAGCTCTTCCGGTGACATTCTTCGGGGTTTACAGCCATAACAGTCAGCACAACTCCAAGATTCCCATCCCTCCTTAATTGCAAGATCAATACAACCATTATAGTGTGCACACCAAACGTGGCGGCGCACGGCAAAAATGGACTTAAAAGGAGTGTTCGGTTGAGGATGCAGTCATACCTCCACAAAACCATTGCTATCAGTCCGTTGAGTAATTCTTGCCGCCTTTCCATCGTCGGGAACTAGCCGGCAACAGCAGCAATTCCATATTTTTCCACATGAAGCAAAATTCCTCATGCTGCAATTCATCCAGCCTTAACAAATAAGAGAAGCAAAGATGGCAAAGAAGCCGAACAGTGCCAATTGAATAAGTGGGTCATTTAACATGAGTTTGATTAGGCGTTCCATGATGCTTTGTTCAACCTTCTAAATGGTGAGTGGCAGTTTTTTCAGGCGTTGTACCATCAACCCACACATTCTCAATTCGACAACGGATTGGATCACCAGGCGATTAACTCTGCCGCTTTTAGAAGCGACGACAAACTCACCATGGCGGGAGATCTAGACCGGGCAGCTTTACATTGAAGCTTTTCTAATTATAACAAATAAATATTAGAAAGAAAGAGACATTCGGAGAAGCACGTGTGATCGGGAAAAAGTTAAAATCAGTCAAATTGTTTTTTTTATCTTAGGGCACGAGTTTTTGCCTCTCCAGGTGATTACCAAAGGAAATACCTGGATGGACTATTTTGGGGCATATTCATGCAATGTAAGGAAACTGAGGCAAAAAGGAGAAGGGGGGGTACACTGAACAGATTTGCTGCAAGTAACATTTCCATTATCTGAGGTGAAAAAAGGTTACTGAGATTGAAACTTATACACAATTCTCAAAGGGGATAAAGCATAACGGCGAGCATAGACCACGTTACCTCTCGCATGCATGAATGACTTGATTTTTCTACAAACATCTTTGACTAGATTTTTATTATCGTAAAAGAATTCTCTGGAGGGGTCATCAAAAGAAAAGAGGAATTCTTATAGGGATCTTCTTGATGGGCTCAAAATCATTCGTTGATAAGAGTGAGGATGTTTTTTTGAAATTTGTGCTGTAAAGGGCCTCATGGTGTTACTCCGGTGTATTGTGTACGATTTTCATCATAATTTCAATAATTATATCAATATCGTGGATGGTCGGAGAGGGTTCAAATCCCCCCCCACCATTTTTTATTCAACAAATTCTATAAGATCCAGCAAGAATCCTTAATTCGCCACTTGCAGATCTATCAGCGTGCTCGATTAATAAAGGCTTTCTCAGCTGATACTGCGAACTGCCAGAAGGTTGAGCATTCGGTTGCTGGCTTCCTCCCTACGCTCCAAATTCCACATCTATGAAATATGCAGTTGATGCTATGACGGCGGAATCAATGGCGTCTGCCTCCACCTGATCGACCGCCCGACCCCGAGCCGCGGCCGGTTCGATCTCTCTTACCGGAGCCAGTCCCGCTTCGACCCTTGCTGTCATAGATATTACTATCCCCCTCTTTGCTATCGTAAGCACTCCCACTTCGATCTCTGTTTCCGAATCCTCCCCCACCTGATCGGCCACCTGAGCCGAAGCCGCCCCCGGTGCGCTCACGGCTCTGACCCCCGCGAGCTTCTCGAGGCTTTGCTTCATTGACTTTGAGGGTCTGACCGGCAAGCTCCTTACCATTGATTCCGGCAATCGCAGCCACTGCCTGAGCTCGATCAGGCATTTCGACAAAGGCAAACCCCCGGGATTTGTGAGTGTCGCGATCCATTATGATCTTAACCGATTGAACCTCGCCAAATGCATCAAATTCCCTCTGCAATTCCTGCTCGGTCGTTTTGAATGATAGATTTCCTACAAAGATGTTCATAGCGATCCTTCTCTTCCTTAGTTGAATACCGGTAACTGAGCCCGATTGACTCGCTCGACCTGAATGCTGCAGGGAAAGTGCATCGGAGATATTCACTCTGTGGTATTAATTGGTTGTGGGTTAAACTCAAATCCGCGGAGCTAGATCCTGCCATCAAAGCGATCGTGGATTTTGCACCTGTAAAACCGATGGCTGAAAATTGCCAAGTGTAATCATTACATTAATCTTTAGGACTACTGAAATCAATGGGAAAGTAAAAGGCACATACCAAAACTGACCTCAAGGTGCACCTGATCTGGATACCCGAGTATCGCAAACGGATTTTGACCGGACAGGTGGCGATTAGGACAAGGGATGTTCTGCGCCCAATTGCTATCGAGCACGAACTGGACATTATTACGCGCAAAGTGTCGAGCGATCATGGTCACATGTTCATATCCTATCGGCCAACGCAAAATGTAAGCAAGATAATGCGATCGTTGAAAGGCATAAGCTCCAGAATTCTTCTTTTGGAGTTACCCCATTTGCGCAAACAATTTTGGGGAAGACATCTGTGGGCACGTAGATACTTAGCTGTCAGTTCCGGAGCGCTGTACCACAGATGGGTGCCTCTCCCACCCCGAGAAATTCTCTCATGAGTCCGCCGCCCAGAACGGCTACATCCCAGCTGGAGCCGGTATTAGTGAGAATTGAAATGCCGTAGTATTTATCATCGATTTTCAATATAGCGACGTGATTGCGGGCTCTGATATTCTTGAAGTGTATCGTTTCCGGACTCTCGTTCGGTCCGTCGTAAGTTCCGGTTTTTCCTCCGATATAAATCTCTCTGGGCGTATATTTGTTGATTTTCTGTCTTCCGGTTTTGGTGGCATGCATGATCTTCCACAGGATTTCTGCACCGGGGTAATTGCGATGGAAAGTGCTGTATAGGAATCTTGACAAAGCCATGGTGTTCAATTCATTGCCATGGATTTTCGTTCCGTCTTCCATGCACAGCCATCCTTGAAATCCCCTAGTGTTGGTGCATCCAATCTGCTGAACGAATTCATTGACGCATTGTCTACCGCTGTCATCCGATCCTTCTCCGGCTTCTCTCTGCAGTTCTCTCCAAGCAGCATTGTCGGATTTCACGATCATCTTTATCATGAGGTCCAACTGCTTCTTATCTAATTTTCCGCACTGTTTATTGAGCAAAGCGGCTGCAACGAATATTTTAGATGACGAGGCCCCGAAAAAAGCTTCCCGTGCATTAGGGCTCTGGGAAATAATCTCTCCGGTCTGCAAGTCATTCACCGTCCACTGAACCTGACTGCTGTTTTTCAATTTGCAGTACTTTTGCACTTCCTCTGCACCGAACTTGTTCCCCTCTCCTCTGACAGGAGTCAATAATTGACCGGCATCGGGATCCGCAAGTTTGCGCAAGTCCTTTCCGTTGTCGAGAATAAAGAAATTATCAGCTGCGGGCGTTGGATTTCCAGCAAACAGGGGCTGGAACTGAAACATCAACACCAGAAAAAACGTGACCCATAAAAGTTTCTTTACTGTTGAAATCGATCTGAGATTCAAAATGAAATTCCTTATTTGCTTTGAATTGTTGGATATAGTTCTTCTGTAAAATTCACATCAGTTCGTATTAGCGCTTCCGGTCTATCTACATCCCCATGGTCACGGATGGCTCGTAAGACAGCGATCTTTGCAGAACCAGCTTGTAATCGCGACTCAGAACGCCTATGGCTGCTATCCAAAGACCACATATGACTAAAGTGACCCAACTCAATTGGCTCACTGAGACAGCAATCGGCGACCATCTGGTAAATAGCAGTACCAGTACCGACCCAAGCGCTTTGAAGATGCGGTAGCCGAACATATCGATCCACGCTTTTGCCTGATAGATTAAAACCGGGTCTGTCGGCACGTAGAGCAATTCTTTCGATGCTCGGTTGATGGAATAGGACAGCCCGCGATCGCTGATCTTTGTGGTTGCTCCCATAAGCAGGGTAGGGGTCAAGAAAAATGCCCAGCTGAAGATCCCCATCGCCAAAGGCTGCACCAACAAACCGGCAATGACTCCCAGCTTCTTATGAATGAGGGGCGTCAGCCCCAGATTGATGGTGATAGAGATCACCCCGAGCATGCTGAAAAACATGGACAAAAACTCGGTTCGAGGCTCCTGCAGCGGATAAGATAATTCAACTGTCTTGAGAAACTGGTACTCCACCAGCGGCGATGCCAGTTGTGCCAGAAGGAGAATAATAGTGATCAGCAATAGATAGCGGCTATGCCCGATAACGCGCCACCCAACGCCGGCCTTTCGCCCTTTCTGGTGCAGCTTCTCGGCTTCGCAATACAACCCCAGGCGGGCCATCAGCAAAGTCATCCCTGCAATGGTGATCAGGATGCCAGAGGCTACCAAAAGCAGATCCGGTGTCCTGACTGCCGTATACTTGATCAAAAAGGCCGCAAACGCTCCTCCCAGAACTCCACCCGCCAGACCGCCGGTTCCAATGACGCCGTACCAGCTCTTACCCTGCTTTGTGGTGTAGATAGAATCGGTGAGGCTCCAGAACTGCTCGACCAGGATAACCCCACTTATGTCCACAAAGATAAAAAAAGCCGTCGCTGCTGCGGCTTTTTGAACGGTTAGGAGCGCACGAAACACGACCAGCAGCGCGGCAAATAGAAGGCAGCTTCCCAAAACAATCAGAAATCTATTGTGGCGTTCTACCAGGCGGTGATAGAAGGAAATCAGTATCAGCATGCCGAGGGCGGTCCCGAGCCACGCGTAGGGTAATTGATCGGCCCCCATGGTCTCTATGAAAAGCGATCGGCTGGCGGGTTTGAGCAAATAAAGAGCCATGATGATCAGAAAAAAATTGGTGAACAGAAAACCCGCTCGCATACCTAACATACGAAGGGCACGATACCTTGCGTGGCATTCTGTTTTCACTTCGTTTTGCTCGATCACAGTTCGTATCCTCCCTCATTTCCGCCACCAGGCAGGTGATTGACTGCGCTTCGGAGTCTGCTTATAGTCACGTCGTGTCATAATGCTTGTTCGTTGTCATCACCTCACTCTACTTACCAAAACTTCGACTTCGACCCGGGCTAGTACTTCAAAAATAGTTGAGTCGATTGTTTCGACTAGGTTTTTAAGATATTCAGTAAGCTTTATAAATCAATAGTGCTTGTCGGAAAACGTTTTTCTGTTATATTTGAACGATATTTCCAGCTGAAAATTTGAGATCAACCAAGATTTAACGCGGCAGGTTGCAATGAGAAAAAAAATTCTAGCCTCGGTCCTTTGCCTCATTCTGTTTCTATTCGTCTTCGTTGCTGAATCCTCAGCCCTCAGTAAAGATCGCTGGACGAATGAAAAGCCCTACGGAGTTTTTTTCAACAACTACGAACCCAACTTCTACACCGGATTTGTCCCCCGGGTGCAGGAAGCCGCGCGCGTTAAAATCCATCTCGGGCGGGGCAATCAGCTGCGGGCGACGATGGTTCTATCGGAGCAAGCCATCGAAAATTACATCCCCGATCAAATGGCTCGCCACGATCTATACAAAGAAGTGATCGATAAAAAGGTCATCAAACTAACGACCAATGAAGCCTGGGAAACTTATGATTCCAAGGTCGAGGCTCTCAAACTACACGATCTTGCGCACCAGCGAAGCAGCTTGAGTCGCGGGGAATGGCGGAATTTGAACTTGCGTTACATCGACCAGCTGAATCCCGGCAGGCTCTATCACATCCAAAAAGATTTCGATCGGATGGTGCAAGATTTTGCGGCTCTATTGAAGCCTAGCGAAAAACCTGCAACGAGTGAAGAAAAGCTTGACTTCATAAACCAGTTTTATCCGCACCGCATTGTTCTTTATGAATTAACTCCAGATCAGGATGCTGCTTTTACCGAGCTATGGAATCTTGCTCGAGCGGGCGATCAAAAGGTATTCAGGAAAAAGGCAGAGCCGTTTTTTCATAGCATCACCAACGGAATATATCCTGTTGTGAACGGCAAGATGGACTACTATGAATTCACTACCATCTACCCCGCTGGAACTTTCGACACCACGACTACTTACAAAGGGCATTCCATTCCCAACTTTACAATCACCGGGGTTTGGTGGTTGATTCCGCGCAATCACGGCCAGGGATTTTTGGGTATGGTGGACTACATATCTTCCAAGGGATACTATGGTCTAATGCCGATGCTGCCTTACCAGTATGCCGGAGGAGCCCTGTACAATGCCATTCACAACACGGGAATCAGCTGTTGGATCGGAGGCCATGCTTTGCTGCCGAAATCCTGGAGCAATATGAGAGAAGGAAGCCGCACTGGGAAGCCTTTTCTGAGGGTTGCAATCACCAGCCGAGGTCCGGTTTCTCATGGCTGTACCCGTCTTTGTTCGGGGCATTTGACAGAGCTCAGGGAAATGCTTCCATCGACTTCCGAGGAAATGGAAGGGATCAAGTTTTTTATAAATCCATCTCATTGCTACGACGTCTTCGACCGAAAGGCGGATGGCAACGATCAGGTGATGGGAGTTCAATACTACATCGCCTTCAGGCACACGAATGCCAGGGTGGCGAACCAGATCTGGTGCCAGAACAATCGAAAGGACTTCTACTCCTGGTTATATGGCGATGAAATCAATTTCGGACCGGTGGGGAAGGTGACAGTCAAGGAGGCCTATGACGGCAAATTTGTCGGACGAAAAGCCGCCGAAGGAAAATTGTATAAAGACATCAATATGTATGAGGCTCCCTACGAACCCGAAGAGCTCCAATTCTATGTTATCAATGGCGTAGACAGCTATTCCGAAAAGGGGATGGATTTCAACCGGGAACTCAGAAGGGTTGGATACGGCTACCGCATTGATAGAAAAAAACTTTTTCTTGAAGATTAAGAGCCCTCGAATTTGATATGAAGAAACTACTGGCGTTCGTTTTTTTCTGTGCTGTGGTCGGTTCCGCGATCTCATCTCCCGCCGAATTGACTGCTCAGGCAAAAAAGGAGTTGCGTGAAGCCTACCAGCTCATCCTGACCAAAGAGAAGGGGCCCTTCACACTCAACTATTGCACATGCGTCAATGGAAAGCTCGCTCCGGTTGCAGACAAGAACATGCGGGTCAGGCCAAACCCGTGTGCAGAAGTGGAAGGCGTAGGGCAGTTGTTCTGTTCCGCCTACCGAAACGACCTGGCTGATATCCTTGCGAAACACGGCCTTTATGTCGCCAACATCTTTTCCAACGAAGTTTATCTCTGGGATGCGACCAAGGACCACCATCGTATTACCAAGGGCTTCATCCTCGAAAAGTATTACATCGAGAATTACCCAAAATCTAAAATAGCCAGTTCGCGCGCTTACACCGGGATATCGGGGGCGGAGTTCGAAGTCAAATACGCGCCGATCTATTTTGCCAAATATTACAGCCTGCCGGACTGGTCGGACTTTCAAGATTATCTGCTCCAGTACGAGCTTCAGAGGAGATACTTTTTCAGGGAGGACCTCGGCTCCATCAGTGCCATCAGAGATCTCAGCTCGGCTATCTACCGTGACAATCCCGATTTTAAACCTGTTAAAGATTTGATCCACAACCAAATTTCGCCGGGGTTGGTCCAGCTGGTTGAAGATTATATGGCCGAGAATCCCCGCGACGCCAAGAGCGACCCAAGATATGCGCAGTTAGTGGCCGCCCTGCGAAAATTGACCAGGGTCGATCGAGACGATCTAAAAGGATACCTGCCCAAGATCACCAATACCGAAGTAAGAAGACGGCTTGATGCCGTCCTGCAAATAAGCGTCAAATCACAGTCGGTAGAGCTGGACAAACTTTCTAATTTGTTGATTGCGTCGCGCCGGGCGGTGGCGAGCAGAAAAATAGCCCCGGAGGAAGCGATTGAATTGGTGAACTTGAACGTTTCCGCCAACTTACTACTACACTTGAAAGCGAATGAACTCATCAGTCAGAAAAAAACGTGGCCGGTCAAAGACCTGCTGCAGATGGCAAAAGACTTGTTGGGTGGGATTTATGGTGCCGGGCTTATCTCGAATCGGGAGCTCACAAGTGCGTGCTCGACCATTGATGAATTGCTGGCCAAGAATCGGATAACCGTCGGAGAACTGCACACGGATCTAAATAGGCTCAACCGCGTTGCTGAATGGGCTCAGGCATCGATTCGCGCCGCTTTTTATGATGTATGGGAACCCTGGGTATTCCTCTTTCCCGAAGTCAAGCCCATCTCAGACGACATCATCCGCTCTTCTCCGCTTCTCGACTATGCCAGCGTGGTAAGGTCGCTGCAGGACAGTGTGCTCAGCGAAATGAAGCTGGAACACGAGGTCCTCGGTAAAACCTACTCAGCGGGGCTGCGTGCATTGAATCCCGGCCTTGCCGTGGGGCGGCTTGCTTTTTTCAGTCCGCGGGGAAATTACTCGCGCAAAGACATACTGGCTTTGGAGACGACAAATGCCGAATTAGAGCCCGTCGCCGGCATCATAACCAAAGACGAAGGCAATGCAGTCTCTCATATGCAGCTGCTTGCCAGAGCATTGGGCGTACCGAATGCAGTGTTTCATGAAGAGGTTTACAAAAGACTGGAAGCTGTCAAAGGAAAAGAGCTTTTCTACGCGATCACTCCCAAGGGCCGCATCATATTGAAAGAGGCCGCCAAGATGGATCGTTCGGATAAACTCATCTTGGCAGAATATCAAATGAATGTGAAGCGAACGGCAGATGGGGATACCAGGGCGCACAACACAAAATTTGAAATAAATGCAAAGCGTCTGGATCTTGGGAACAGCAACGTGGTGCCGCTGGATGAGGTAAGACGCAAGGATTCGGGAGTCTTCTGCGGCCCAAAAGCGGCGTTTCTGGGCGAGTTGAAGCACTTTTTCCCAAACAACGTGGCTCCCGGCGTGGTGATTCCGTTCGGCATCTACTATCTTCATTTCAAAAAGGCCAAGGTGGCTCTCCCCGAAGAACTGAAATTCTCCGGTATTGCCGAAGAGGGCGCCTCATTGTCCAAATTTACAGCTCGGACCTATGACACTTTTTTTAACCGATTACTAAAGGACCAACACCTCTCTTCAAATGATCTTGCCGAGTGGATAAAACCGAGGCTTGCAATCATACGCTACTCTATAGGGAATGTGTCGCTTGACCCGCGGTTTGTAAGTTCGCTCAAAGGCCAAATGAACTCTCAGGGCCTTTTCCTCGACAATCAGGGAAAGAGGCTGCGGGGAGTCTTCGTTCGATCGGACACGAACGTTGAGGATTTGCCGGACTTCAATGGCGCCGGCCTGAATCTGACGATTTTTAATTTGATGACCTTCAATGATGTGCTGGATGGGATAAAGAAGGTATGGGCCTCGCCGTTTACCTATCGGTCTTTCTCATGGCGGCAGTCGGTTATAAACGACCCGAACCTGGTTTTTCCCTCTATCATTGTAATGGAAGCCATTCCCTCAGAAAAATCCGGTGTTTTGATTACTGCGGATGTGGAATCGGGCGATCCGAGTTTCATGACCATAGCGACTTCCGAGGGGGTCGGCGGAACCGTTGACGGCTCGCCGGCGGAAACGATTCTTTATAAACCTGGCGAATCCGTGTTGTTGTCTCAGTATAAATCGCCGACCCGTAGAGTACTGATCAAAGGAGGCCGGGGCGGTGTCCGCTTGGTGCCATCGACTGGTTCTGAGAGTGTGCTCACCGGGCAAGAACTCAGCAAAATTGTTTATGCGGCCGACAAAATCAAAGCGACGTTCGTACCCGAGAAAGGTGCTGACGGGCAGCCTCTTCCCTGGGACATCGAATTTGGATTTGTGAGCGGCAAGCTATACCTGTTTCAAACACGCCCGTTTGTCGGCAACAGCGACCTGGCAAACCTTCCTGCCCTGCTAGCCCTGGATCAAGATCTTGTAAAAAAGGAAAATCAACTGTTTAACTTGCAGCAGAGAGTGGTTTTAAGATGACAAAACGACTCAAAACTGCAGCGATTTCCCGTCAAGGATCTTTCGGCTCATCGCGGGTTGGCGTGAAAAAGTCCGAGTCATTTGGTACCAGATTCCTTCGCCCCTTTAGCATAGCCCCTTGTGGGCGTTCGAGACGGGCACAAGGCCCTATGCTACCAAGTGATTTCTCACGCGAATCCACGAAGACCCGATCTTTCCCCTGCCTTGTACTCCTTTACTGACTGGTAGCAGCAGAAAGAGTCTGGCTTCAAATTGATGCGAATATTAGCTGAGAGGTGGTTTTGTTATGCGAAAAAATGCAAGAATGATTCTTATCGGTTTGTCGTTTTCGCTCATGATTGCAGGGTTTTTGTTCAGCAGTATATCCAGTGCTTCGACCCCGGGACCAGATGGTACGGCGAAAAAATCGACCGATCTGAAGAACGATCCAGCTTCTATGCCGGGAGTATATTTCTACCGCCTCGAACCGTCTTTTTACACCGGGTTTGCCCCGCGCACCCAGGACCCGAAGCGAGTAACCGCCAACTTGGGCCGAGGCAATCAGCTTAGAGTCACGGTCGTGCTTTCGGATGAAATCGTGGACAATTATATTGCAGACCTGGCTACGAGATACAAGGTCTATAGTGAACTGATAGATGAAGGAGTTATAAAACTTTCGCAAAACACCGGTTTTGAGCAATTTGCAGCGACTATTCAGGGGGAGCGGATACTGCAGCTTGCAGAAAAGAAGAGTTCGATGGATCCAGGCAAGTACCGAGAAATCAGTTTGCAAAAGCTGCAAAAGCTGAACCCGGGGAAAGTCTTCCACATTCAAATCGATTTCGATCAGCGTATTCGCAACTGGTCTCCACAACTCCAAGGAATCGACAAGGCGAATTTATCTTCATCCGATGCCCTCGATGTTGTAAACGATATACTCCCCACCAGGATGAAAGTCTCGGAATTGTCCGGCGAACAAAAGCAGAAGTTCCTCGCCCTGACTCACCTCTATGACAAGTATCAGAAATCACAGGATGCTTCTGACTGGGAGCAGTTCTACTCGGCAGCGGCTGTTTTTTTCAGGTCATTAACTGGAGGGATTTATCCGCTCCACGACAAGAGGCTGGACTATTACGAATATACGGCTATCTACCCGGTTGGAACATTAAATGAGTTCGCGGAATTTGAAGGCTGTGAAATGCCCCTTTATCCGTGCCCCGGCAAGCGCATTTTGAAGACGCACCAGCGAACCCATGTGGTCGATCACATCCCGGACAAGGCTTGCTACTCTTACTTGCCCTGGATTCCGTATATGCATGTTGGGAAAACCCTGCACAATTCTTTTCATTCGCTTTGGTTTCACATTGATACCAAAACCAACAGCTTCATTCCTGATTCCTGGCGCAAGAATATGAAGGACAGCCGCACCGGCAAAGTTTACCCGGACCTTTGGCTGTTGAGCCGAGGGCCGATGTCCCATGGGTGTACGCACGTGAACGCTGGACACATTTCCGAATTGAGGCAGCTTTTTCCGTCCGACGAAGAATCGCTGCGAGAAGTGGTCACGTATCGCAACAAGTCGAACCACTTCGACATCTTTGATATCGATGGCGACGGAACGCCGGAGGTGATGGGAGTGAAGTACTTTTGGGCTTATTCACTCAATGACAAGAAGCCCTATAAGATGCGCGCCCCGACCGATAGAAAGGGGTTTTATAAATGGCTATACAAGGAAGGATATCACTACGACCAACAGGGAAGGGTGATCTTCGAAGATGCGGCTACTTCAAAATTCGTCGGCAACAAGGCCGTAGAAGGCAAGAACTATCAGGACATCATCCTCTATGAAGCAGATTATTCACCGGAAACCATCCAGTTTTACCAAAACAAGCCCATTGACTTTGTTCGGGAATTGAGGCGGGTGAGCAGCACCTACGACGTAAACTACAAGGTATTGGGGCTCAAAAAAGAGGTCACGGCACCTAAGACCGCTTCGACCGGAGGCTGATCGCCGATCTTTTCGGTTGACATTAAGGCAAGGAACGGCCTCTTGCTCGGAGCGAATCGTTTTGCACTGAGCATAGCTAATCCGATGCTGGGGTAAACTGTACCCCAGCAATACGTTCCAAGAACCCATCAGCCAGGCCCCATCAAAACTGACAGAAGTCACATGTTCCCATTTATCATTCGGCACCGCAATGTCTGCCGTATCTCATTCCCTCCTCGGTCATGACTGCTAAAAGTCAAAGAATGCACCAGATTCACAAACTCCAAGGTTTTTTCCCGGACAAGATTTAGCCTTAGTAAAATGCGGCAATAGATAATATAGTTACCAGGTTGTCATGGTTATTATGTGGTAATTTGGCAGAGCGGTCGATGAAAACGAGTCCAGGCAATGCCGAAAAGGGGAGCAGTTCATGAAGTATGATTGCCGTAAGGGTCTTTTGGTGGTGGCTGTGTTGTTTTCGGTTTTACTGTTTTTTAATCAGCAAGGTTTCTGCAGCAGCATGAGCGCCATGAAGATGGCCACCAGCAAAGCAAGTGCCGAGCAAAAAGAAAAGACCATCCAAATTCCCGAGCAGCTTGACGACCAGCAGATTAACGCTCTCCTTGCCGGACTGGACGACGAGCAGGTGAGGCGTCTGTTGATTGCCGAGTTGAAAAAATCAGAGTCCTCTGCCGCGGAAAGTCAAAAGCCCAAGCTCAGCGGTTTCGCCAGAATCGTTGCAGGTGTTGGGGAGCTTTCTGAAGCTCTGCGTCAACGGCTGAGTGAAATAAGCTCCGGAGCGCGAACCGCACCAGAGCATCTGCCTGAGGCTTTGGCCAAGCTGCACGGCAGGAGTGGACCAAAAAGCATTGTTCTGCTATTTGCCGCCTTGTTGAGTCTTTTCGTTGCGGGAGTTGCTGCAGAATGGCTGTTCAGAATTTATTTCAGAGGGGTGCGCACAAGAATTGAAAGTATGACTCCAGCCAACTGGTGGGCTAAAATCAAGAATATGGCGATGTGTTCCGCCATCGATCTCATCGCAATATTCGTTTTTATTGTGGCGAATTTCGTTGTGTTTTTTATTTTTTACGACAAAGGGGAATTCGCCCAATTTCGACGACTCATCTTCGTTACCTATCTGGCTGTTGTGCTGCTCGTTCGAGTCATCGCATTGCTTTCCAAGTTCATTCTGGCACCTGACTCTCCTAAGCTCCGGCTGTTGCCTTTGACCGACGAAACTGCCCGCTATCTGCATCAATGCGTATTGGGGATTTCTGTTGTCCTGGGAATTGGTTTATTGCTCAGTTCAATGTTGGAGCTGGAGCGGGTGACGAAGGCCACCATAATTCTAGTGAATGCCACGGCAGGCCTGGTCGTGGTCCTTTTGATCATCTTCCTTTTGTGGAAAAATCGACGCGTTGTTGCGCAAATTATTTGCAGAGAAGCCGGTGAGGGAGCGGCTCGCAAAAAGCTTTTGCGGGTGCAGCTGGCCGAGTATTGGCATCTACTGGCCATTCCTTATTTAATCGGCATCTGGGGTGTTTGGGTACTGTACTTGCTGGTAGATCGAGCCGACCTGGTGTTCCCGATATTGGCCCTGATGCTCTCGATACCGTTGTACATTTTTCTGGATTGGATAGGCCAAACGGCACTCGATACAACTCTCGGTCTGGCCCACAAGCCGGAAGCAGCAATGGACGAGGAGTGTGAATTCGAGACAAAGGATGAAGTCGAAACCCTGCCAAAAGAGAATGAAAAAGCAGCAAAGGAATCAGAGCACGTTGAACGTTTTGTTCCGATTTTGCGGCGCTGTTTAAGTTTTTCAATAGCGGGAATTGTATTTTTCTGGCTGTTGAGATTATGGGGCTTCGATGTTCGAATTGGTAAGGCGATCACCCAAGCAGCATTCAAAATCGTTGTGGTGATCTTGATCAGTTATGTAGCATGGAAGATTGCTGAAAACGCCATCAACCGCAGGCTTGCCAAGATCGAACACCTGAAGCCGGATGAAGAAGCGGATGAAATGGGAGGCGCAGGTGGAAGTCGCGTAGGCACTCTGCTTAAACTTCTTCGAAAATTCCTTTTATTTACCCTGCTCACCATGGTGAGCATGATTATTCTCTCGGCCATTGGTGTGAACATTGGCCCTCTGCTCGCCGGTGCCGGTATTGTGGGACTTGCCATCGGCTTTGGCTCTCAAACCTTAGTGAAGGATATCGTTTCGGGGGTTTTCTTCCTGGTCGATGATGCTTTCCGCCTGGGCGATTATGTGGAGTCAGGAAACGTGAAGGGCACTGTGGAAAATATCAGCATACGGTCTCTAAGGCTCCGCCACCCGCGCGGCATGGTCTATACAGTTCCTTATAGTCATCTCGGTTCCGTCACGAATTATTCCCGCGACTACATCATTATGAAGCTTGAGTTTCGAGTCCCATATGGAACCGATATCAATAAGGTCAAGAAAATCATCAAGAAGATCAATGAGGGAATAGAACAGGACGAAGAGCTCGGGCCGAAGTTATTGGCGCCCATTAAATCTCAGGGAGTGAAAGCACTGGATGATTCAGGCATGATTATGCGCATCAAATTCAAGACCAAGCCGGGAGACCAGTTCGGCATCCGCCGCGAAATATTCAGTCAATTACAAAACGCCTTTGAGAAAAGTGGCATCCAGTTTGCCCATCGGCAAGTCATCGTGCAACTGCCTCAAGAAAAAGCAGCCGAATTGACTGCAGCAGAAGAGACTGGAGAGGCTGCATCCGCAGCTCGCAGCAAACAAATTCTATCAGCCGGCGCAGCCGCCGCCATTGCAGCTGCCTTGACCGAGGAAGAAGAGCAGCAGAAGAAATCGGATAAGAGTTGAAATTGAGGGTATCCCAGGCGCTCCAATGAGGTTCAAGGTTCACTTGGAGTCACAACCGGTTCCTCTTCGGTGACATCCATCGCCGATTCTTTCTGATCGCCTGACACCCATGCTTTCAGAAGGGTATACGTTACCGCCAGCACTACGGGACCGATGAAGAGTCCAATGATACCGATGGCCAAGAGGCCGCCGATAACACCAGCGAAGATCAGCAGCAACGGCAGGTCTGCCCCTTTCTTGATGAGAACAGGGCGGAGGAAATTGTCAAGAATGAGGACAGGTATCGTCCAGACGAGCAGTACCGTTCCCCAGACGGTACCAGACTTATAGAAGAGCCAGATCACGGCAGGGATCATAACAAGTGCCGGGCCGAGCTGGGCGACGCAGAGCATAAACATGACAGCGGTCAGTATGGGTGCAGCCGGCAGGCCGGTTACGGCCAGGCCAATACCACCCAGACCGGATTGGATGATTGCAGTAACGACCACCCCGAGTGCCACACCCCTGACAGCTTTCCCAGCGAGAATGGCTACTTCCTCGCCTTTTTCTCCCGCCAGCCGACGAGCAAAACTCTCGACCCCTGCGGCTGCCGCTTCACCATTGGCATACAGTATTGCGGCGATAATCACGGTCAGCAGAAATTGAAGAATCATCATTCCGACACCGCCGGCCTGTTCCGCGAACCATCGAACCAGCTTGCCCGCATAAGGAGCAAGGTGCGCTGACAGCTCCCTAAAGTGCAACGCGGCAAGCTGCTGCCACTGGTCGGAAAGTTTCTGGCCGAAAAAGGGGACGCTCTCGATCCACTTGGGTGGCGGAGGTAAGGTGAAGGTAGCAAGGGACTTAGCCCAAGCAGCAATTTCATCTGATTTGTCGACAATAGTGGCAATGGAGAGCGAGAATGGCACAACAAAAACCAGCAGCAACAACAACGTCATGACCGCTACTGCGAGCCCGCGTTTGCCCCAAAGGCGCGTCTGAAGAGACAACAGCATCGGCCAGGTGGCGATGACAATCATGGTTGCCCACAGGAACGCCGCCAGAAACGGGCGAAGCACCCAGAAGGATGCGGCAATGAGGATGCCAATGAAAAGGACCGCCAACGTTGTCCTGGTGACATCTTGTTGCAAGGAGATTTTTTTATTCATAGCCTATCGACTCCGTTTTAAAGTGCGTCCGAGTAATTTTGAAAAGATGGGCACCTTACCAATAGGTTCAGGTAAACAGGCTCAAACAATTTTGTTGTTACTGCAATTCACTCGCGATTAAGACATTATTCCGTCTACAAGAATGCGGCAGGCTTTCAACCCCCGGCTGCGATGCGATGCGGCGAAATCCCCCCTTTACTATCCTTGTTTTGCACGCGATTGAATTGCTTCTGCTATATCGCGGCTTAGAACTCCAAGAGCTTGGCTGTGAGCAGCGGCGAGCGCCTCGTAGCTCTGGTCTGCAACCTTTTGATGCGAGGTTGTGCGCCCGGTTTTGATTTCCTCCCTGTCACCTCTCAGTATGGTCCAAATGGCATCAAGAAAAGTGCCGTGGCCCAAAGTAGAATCAAAGTGGAGTATCTCGATCTCTACTCGATAGTCCGAAGAGGTTATCGGCCCCGGAAGATAACGGTAAATGCGTGAAGTCCCGAGCAAATGTGAGAGGTTTTCCATTACCACACGCTGGATGCTGTCCTTAGGCGATGCTGCCCACCGATTTAGCTCATCGACTATCACCTCGTTCGTACCTTTGTGCAAGACCATTTGCGGGCGGTCGATGGATTCGGGTATGGAGACCGGCTCCACCGCAACACTAACAGGGGAGGGCGTCGCTGTCGTATTCTCGACCGCGCTCAGAGTATAGAATGATGCAGGCGAAGATGCGCAGGAAACGAACACCGATATCCCAGCTAAGTAGATCATGAAGTGGAGAATGCTTGTTTTCATTGGATTCACTCCAGAATAATTTTTCTTTATGCTGTCTTCTGTCCTCTGTTTTCTCATTTTTTACCCCTTAGGAGGGCACTTGGATTGCGCTCCAGGTAGTCTGCCAGTACCCGCAGCGACCTGGCGGCACGGGTCACCTCCTGCAGGGCCTCGCGCAAATCCTGTTGGACCGGGGCGTCTTGCCCGGCGTAGGTGGAGTCGAGAGAATTCAGGCTGCGCTCTGCTGCAGCTAAGGTGCGACGCGCTCCGGATAGTGCCCCCCTCAACTCCGGAGTCACTTGCGACCCAAACCCCTTTAACAGCTTGTCCATGTCCCGGAGAGAGGTGTTGAGAGTATCAAGGGTCTCAAGGAGGTTTTTGCCAATAGCGTCAAGAGGCAATTTTTCGAGCTTCTTTACAAGCTCTGTGAGGCTCTGCTGGATCTGTTGAAGCTCCCCTGGAACGGTCGGGAAAACGGGTGGCTGCTGCGACCAGTCGACCGTTGCTTTAGGGGCATTGGGAAAGATATC
The DNA here is from genome assembly GCA_963781715.1 of uncultured delta proteobacterium. Taxonomy (GTDB): domain Bacteria; phylum Desulfobacterota; class Syntrophobacteria; order Syntrophobacterales; family Syntrophobacteraceae; genus Desulfoferrobacter. The sequence goes on along the minus strand of CAWAGW010000004.1, from coordinate 888,455 downwards.
AAAGGCAATGAAGAGTGCTCCGGTCAGGAGGTTGCCAGTTTGCAACTGTGCCCTGTAACCATCGGCAACCAACCTGTCAACTGACGCCCTGAAGCTCTGTTCGGTTACAGTCTCGCCAAGTTTGGAAAGATCTGAGTTAACAATATTCGACAGCTTGGAGTAAGTGCGAATTTTGACGGGAACCGCAAACCTATAAGTTTTTGGATCGAATTCGACGTTGACAGATACGACTTCCCCGATCTTAACACCGCGGAATTCCACCGGTGCTCCGGGCTCCAAGCCCCGTACTGACTGTTCAAATCTTAAAACATAATCATGTGCCTCACCTTCCGGAAGCTTCATGGCCTCGGATCTATCATTGAATAACTTGAAAACGCTGTTCTCTGCTGCAGGCGCAGAAACCGGTGCGATACCAGGCGTCTCAAAAGCGATGCCCCCAATCAGGATGGAAGCGATGGACTGGGTTTGAACGCGGACTCCCCCGGCTGAAAGGGAGACGTCAATGCCGCTCGCCTGCCAGAACAGTGTTTCAGGGTTCACGTATTGGTCATAGGGTGCATTGATGAAAACCTTGACTAAGATCTTCTGGCCGTCCTTGTCAAGTTCGTAGCCAACAACCTTTCCCACCTGTATGCGGCGGAAGAAGATTGGTGTCCCGTAGTCCAGGGAATCGAGATCTTCGGACTGAAGCACAAAGAACCGGCCGGGAACATCACCCGTTACTACGGGTGGCTCATGGAGACCGACGAAAGCACGTCTTTCTTTCTTGGATTTACCGATGTCCATGCCGATGTAGGCTCCGGAAAACAGAGTGCCGAGCCCTGAGACGGTGCCGCCTGATATCCGCGGCCGCTCCACCCAAAACCTGGTGTCTTCAACTAGTAGATCTCTGCTGTCTGCAGCCATTTGCGCAGTCGCGACAACGTTTTTCCGGTCGTTGGAAAGAGTCACGGCGGTTACCGTACCAACCTCCACCCCGTTGTATTTGATCTTAGTCTTGCCGGCTTCAAGCCCTTCTGCTGTTGGGAAAATGATTGTTATGGCCGGGCCTTCGTTGAGGATCTTTTGTACAGCAATCCAACCCCCTATAATGGCAGCGACGATGGGGATGATCCAAACAATGGACAATCGACCTCGCCGCTTGGGCACTTTCATTGCCTCCGGAATAATCCCGCGGTGTTCCTTGTCATTGGTATTGGCCATGGCTTTCCTCCGGTTGGTCCCAGATCAAACGTGGATCAAAAGCATTTGCTGCAAGCATCGTGAGCACGACTACAGCTCCAAAGAACGGAACCCCCGGTCCGGGTTCAACGGACATAAGCGGTTGGAGCTGCACAAGTGCTACCACAAATGTGTCGACAAAAACATCCAGCATGGACCAGCGGCCGATAAACTCCACCAGGCGGTAGAGCCGGGTCCGTTCTCGATTACTCTTGATCGAGCCGCGTTGTATGGTAATGAGCAGGTAGCTCAGAGCAATGAGCTTGGCTAGCGGGATGGTCACGCTTGCAATGAAAACTACTATGGAGAGTGGCCATGAAGTTGGGGACCAAAGCAGAACAACACCCTCTATGATGGTGTCTGAGGAGCGGCTGAAGGGGGTGATTGTCGTCATTACCGGGAGTATGTTGGCGGGAATGTAGCAGATTGCTGCTGCGATCACGAGTGCCCATGTGTGCTGAATGCTATTGGGCTTGCGAAAATGAACGGTCGCACCGCAGCGCGGGCAAAGTCCGCCGTGTTCACCTACGGCGGGCCGCGAAAGGAGCCCGCAACTTTCACAGTTCAAAAAACCCAAATTTGATGCAGTTGCAGCAGCGTTATTCATCAACTGAAACTTTCCCAAGTATGGTCGACCGTGCATCGGGTTGAAACCACTCCACCCTGCGCCATATCTGCTTTGGATCGAAATTGCTGGTCATGGCCGCCAACAAAATCATGAGAGCTCCGACAGCCCATAAGGCCGTGCCGGGGATGACTCTGGCAAGTTCAGCGATCTTGATCAGTGCAACGAGAATTCCAAGCAGCATGACTTCCACCATCCGCCAGGGACGAATGATGCTGGAATAGCGCAGCAATAAGCCTGCCCAGCGCGGCACCGGAAAATGCAGCGCCGCAAGCAGCAATGTCAGCATGAAGAGGATATCCAGCGCCGGAGCGATCACCGCCGTAAACAGCACGGTCACGGCGACCAAAGGCCGACCTTCTCTCCACATGACTTGCACCCCGCCTATAAGAGTTGTGCTTGCTTCCCGTCCGGCCGCACTGACGCCTAGCAAGGGGACCAAGTTAGCTACTAGAAAGACGACTGCAGCAGCAAGCGCCAGGGCCAAAGTCCGGTTGAGTGAATCCGGTTGGTTGCGCCACAGCAGCTTCCCGCAACGATTGCAACGCGCCGAATCGCCTGGTGCCAGCATCGGAATCTGCTGCACCAGGTCGCAATCGGGGCAGGCAGTGAGTTCTAGGGAGTTCATGGCTTACCTTTCGGTTCCAAGGTTTCGTTTGGTTCTCACTATTGCTCCCTTGCATGCTAGGGAGCCACCTTGCTTTATCAAAAGATTATGAGCGCATTCTTGGGGTTCATTCTATCACTTGATGGTCGGTCAGCACTAGAATGATGAAGCAGATGAGACAAGCTCGTTTCAGTCAGAACCTTCTGAATGCTGGTAAGTACTTCGAATTGTCTCCACGACTGCGGCAATCACCAAACCCGTAAAAAGAACGCCAATGAATCCGATAAGAACCGCTACCAAACGTCCCACAGCGGTTTTCGCGACAATATCCCCGTAACCGATGGTGAGCCCGGTTACAAAAGAAAAGTAGATTGCCTCTCCGAATGAAATCTCTTCAAAATAGGCAATTGCTGCAGCGCCAACCAAGAGCCACACGAACATCAGCAGAATCACAAGGCGAACATGCCAGATCACACCGAAAAAATGGACAATAATACGGGTTATACGGAGCATAATTTCCAGCTTCCTGACAATTAGGATGCGGAGCCAGGGTGACGCGGAGATTCGAAGAGAGGAAGTCGGGCATGCGATTACACACGATTTCAAGAGCCGGGATAAGGAATAACCGCGTCTCCGCGTCGCCGCGTCTGATGTCAGCCACGTCCGGCATAGAGTCGTGACAAGGGAACCGCGCTTATGCCATGAAGAAAAACGCTGAGCAAAACCGTTAGAACAATGATGGAGATCATTTGCTCATGTCCCGCGGAACCCATTGTCATTATAACCATCAACAAATACAATATGGATGCAATTCCACGTGGTCCGAACCAGCCGATAAAAGCAATGGACGGCCAGTTCAGGTCTGCCCCTACAAGGCTTATGGCAACGGGCAGCATGCGTATGAAGGTCAGACTTAAAACGGCATACAACCATGCTTTGCCGTCCCAGTGGCTCGCGGCAGCAGGCACCAGCACCAGGCCTAGTATCAGGAAGACAAATAACTCCAACTGCTGGCCCTCCGCTTCGCCGAAATCCTGGATTCTCTCCCGCACTCTGGGCGTGTGAGTTCCAAGCAGCAGTCCACCGAAGAAAGCGGCGATGAATCCGTTGCCGTGGAACGATTCAGCCAAGGCAAAAGCCAGCACCGCCAACGAAGCGGAGGTTAGACGCTGAAATGTGGAATTCATCCACCCGAGTCTCGACGCCCTGTCGACCAGCAATCCACCCAGCCAGCCCACAAGCCCACCAAGGAGCGGGCCAAACAGAAACTGTTTAACGACAAAACCTATCCAGTAAGCAGCCCCTGCTTGTTCCGAAGCGGCAGATAGACTCGCCAGACATGCCAGGATAGGAGGTAACGCAATGCCGTCGTTTAAGCCGCTTTCGACATTGATTGCCTGCCTTATCTTTTCCGGCACCACCTCGCTCGACACCACTGCCTGGCCCAGAGCGGCATCGGTCGGGGAGAGAATGAATGCCATTAGGGCGATCTCCCATATATTCATCTGACCGAACAAGAGCACAGCCAATAGCAAGCCCAGCACCATGGTGAGCGGCAAACCGATGCCCAGCAGCCGGACGGGTAAACCTTTATCTTTAATGAGTGCCCTGAGGTTGATGGTCGATGCGTCGACAAACAATACCATGACCAGCGTTATTTCAGCAGTAACTCTAACCAGCGGCGCACTGAGGCCAATTTTGAGGAAATCGAGCGCAAACGGGCTGATGATGACTCCGACCGCCACAAACACCATCGGCCCGGTAATGGGCGAACGCTCGGACAATCGGGAAAACAACCCGAACACAAATATCAGTAGCGCGGTGAAGATGATGATTGGATACTCATGCATTGGATTTCCCCTTGCCGCCATTCCGACGGAAGTCGGAATTCAGCGGCCCCGCCCCGCTTTTGGACGGAGTTTATGCTAAAATGAAACTAATGAAGTTTCATACAAGGATTAACAATGGCTTTCATGGAGACTGACTGGCAAAGGGCATTTGCATTGTAAAAAGCACCCAAGCTTACGCCTGCGCATAATAGCATTACTGACGGAAATCATCCAAACATTACGTGTTTACTTTTTCCTTCCCTTCCGTCCTAGGAGGCTGTCCGGGATTGTCATTTCTCACATGTGGTTGATTCAACAGATTTCTAACTCCGCTGCACTTCGTTCGAAACGACAAAAAGGCATTTTCGGACAGCCTCCTAGAAGGCGGCTGAGATGCGCACACCGCCGAAAATATGCCAGTCCCGGCTATCCCAGGAGAGTAGGGTGATTTCCTGACTGCCGCTATGGCTGAGCGGAAAGGCGCAGCCGATTCGGGGTGAGAAAGTAACGGATTTCCAGACCGGGATATTGAGAACGGCGAGAACCTCTCCGGACATAAAACCGGAAAACGCTTCCTCTGGATTACTCGGATTAGGATAGGCCGCGTTGTCGAGGGAGTGCAGGTAGAAGAGGCTTAAATCGAAATTTGTGCTCATTCCGTACCAGGGGAGTGTGAATGTCCGCGAGAAATCGAACTGAATGGTCCAGCCGGGTGCATGCGTCACTTCGCGGTAGCCGGTGACCCCAACATTCAACCAAGGGAAGGCATAGGAGAGCCCCGCATAGATTTCGACAAGGTCGTCCACGTTGGTGCCAAAGGTGCTGTCGAGACCATAATCATAATAAATGCAGCCGACGCTACCGCTTAGCCTCTCATAGATTGATCGAGAGTAGGCAACAGTGAAATCGGTTTCGTTCCATTTAGCCCCTGCGGACGGGTTATCCTTAAACTTGGAGTCGGAGTCGAAATTCCCCCATATGTTGATGGATAAACCCTTGTAACTGGCAGTCACCGACGGCTGAATAACCGCGCTGTCTTTGCTCGAAGCGTAGCCTCGCCAAATGTATTGGCTAAGAACATCCGTGTAGCAGCTGAAGCTGGACCGGTCTTCTTCTCCATCAGCTTTGACCGGGGTACTAGAGAACATTACAAGCAATAGTGACAGAGTAACGGATACCCGTAGTGCTGCTTTTACCCGGTCATATGTTGTCACGATCTCCCGACCGCAGCCGCAAGGCTGGAGAGCTTTGAGATTAATCCTTGACACCTGATACAATTCCTTTTGAAATTCCTCGCGGGGATAAAACTCCTCGCGGGGATAAAACTCCTCGCAATAATTGAGGAATTAGCCGCTGTCAGGTAGCGAAGTGCTAATTTAATTTATATCGAGGATGTTATCAAGTAGATCAAAATGATCTTAGAAAAAGCAAAAAAAGTGGTCGCCAGAGGCTAATTTTTCTTTCTTTTTTTGGTTCATCGGTTATATTACGCGCATGCTAGTTGAGTACGACATTTTGAGTTATGCAGGAAATCGGTCTTTCGCCAAAAGAATGGTACGGTTTCAGGATAGCTCTAGCTCCGTACCAAAAAAGCAGTGAAAAATACTATTTTAAGAAAGGATTAAAGAAATGGCGGAAGGTCAAGTAAAATGGTTTAATGACAGCAAAGGTTATGGTTTTATTGAGTCTGATAGTGGACATGATGTTTTTGTTCATCATTCAGCCATCCAAGGTGAAGGGTTTAAATCACTGAGCGAAGGCGAAAGAGTGAGTTTTACTGAGGAAAAGGGCGCCAAAGGGCCCCAAGCAACCAATGTTGTAAAGCTCTAACCGACGCAATTCTGGTTTGATGTTAGCATTAGATAGCCGGAGCCCTGTGTGCTCCGGCTTTTTTAGTTAATTTAAATATTCGGGTTTTCCCATCCCCCTTCACCTGTGGGTCGCATCTCCCCTTGCGGTTGTGACTTGTCTGCTGTGTCGTTGGAAGTGCTGGCGCAACCGAAAATCGTCGAAAACGTCAGGACCAATAGAAGAGACATCACAATTATTCTTTTCATGGTTCTTTCCTCCTTAAACCGTTTCTTTAATCTAAGACCGCCCTAACTGTAAGTTCATCAATTGCCTTTGTAATTCAGCCTACGACCGAACAGCGCGGGCATTCAGCGACTAGACTTGTTGTCGCCGATGTTCGTTTTCTCGCAATGGCAAATGAGCGTTGTTTCCATCAGAGCTGCTCATTTCAAACATATAAGTACTAAAAGTAAATGTTGAAATAGTCGGTATCGACATTAGAATGGAAAATTGTGAGGTAAGCCCGACGAAAGGGAATATGGAGCTTGCAGAACATCAATGAATATTGTTGCTGGTTTCGCTGAGGATTTTAGTAATGCAAATGCCTGCTCGAGTAAAAATTCGCGAAGTTGCACCGCGCGACGGTTTTCAGTCGGTGGCGGCTTTCATCCCCACGGATCAAAAGCTCGGCATTATCGAACTGCTGGTGCAGGCGGGTGTCGAGGAGATTGAAACCACTTCGTTTGTGAGCCCAAAGGCCGTTCCGCAACTCAAGGATGCAACCGAATTGATGTCCCGAGTGCCGCGGAAGGGAGTTGTAAACGCGGCGCTGGTTGCCAACTTGACGGGTGCGGGAAATGCCGTTGCAGCAGGGATCAACGAACTGGTGGTCGTCATTTCGGCGTCAGAGGCGCACAACCTCGCCAATGTTCGGTGCAGCATTTCAGAATCCTTGAAGAATCTGGATGATATATTTCTTGTTGCTCAACAACATGGTGTTTTAGTAAATGGCGCCATCGCGGTTGCGTTCGGTTGTCCGTATCAAGGTGACGTCCCTGAAGGGGATGTCCTAGAGCTGTCGGAAGAATTTCTCTCTCGGAACGCATCTTCTGTGATCTTGGCAGATACAACCGGTATGGCGTCGCCGAGACGAATCGATAAGATGGTGCGAACTTTTATTCACCAATTTCCGGGATACAGATTCACTCTGCATCTGCATAACAACCGAGGAACTGCTATGGCCAATCTGCTGGCAGGGCTTTTGGCCGGGGCCATCTCGTTCGATACCGCGCTTGGCGGCATTGGAGGGTGCCCTAACGTGCCGGTGGCCGCCGGTAATCTTGCCACCGAAGACGTACTGTTCATGCTGGAAGATATGGGAGTACAGACCGGCATCGATTTGGACAAAATTATCCGGGCTGCTCTGGAGCTTGAAAAAGTCCTCGGTTTCACACTTCCCGGGCAAGTCATGAAAAGCGGACCACGCTTGACGAAGACAACCAAGGGCTTGGCGTCATGCAGTAAATATTGGTAGCCTGCTGAGTACCAAAAAATTGCAACGGCCACGTGACATTCTTAATAAACCACGCCCTAAGTCGATCTATTGCCGATACAAAAAGATACATGAACCGCCATTGGCGAAACTGCATCTGCTACTGAGGAGGAAACGGGGTTGACTATGGAAAAACGACGTTACAAATACAGAAGCGAGGATTTTGGCGAGCTGGTTGTGGATCTTCGCCATCTCGAAATTTACCTGAATTTTCTGGAGGACCGGGTGGAGGTCTCCAACTGCCTGATAATGACTGCCAAGCAGAATCTGAATGAGCTCCGCCTTGATGCCTCCGATTTGAAAATCCTGGAAGTTGAGTGGTGTTCGCCAGAAGACTACTCGACTATTCATTCACTGAATTACCAATACATCGAAGCAAAAAATAAACTCATCGTGAGGCTCGGACGACACGTGGGAAAAGGCGAGACCTTTTGTGTGCGAACTGTCACGCATTGCTTTCCCTCCGATCATATCCTGGAGGGCATTTATAAAGATGCGACGCCAACAGGAGCTCCTCAACAGTATATTTCCCAATGCCAGCAGTGGGGCTTTCAGCGCATTATGCCGATATTCGACGACTGCCGCGCCAAGTGCACCATGTCTACTACCATCGAAGCGGATGCGCGCTACACGCATCTTATCAGCAACGGAAATATCGACCGCAGCTTGAACCCGGACGAGAAACCGGTTCTCAAGTCAACTGATCCAACGCGGCAGGTCATTCGCTATGAAAACCCGATACCAATGGCTCCTTATCTGTTCCTCGTTTGTGCGGGCACCTGGGACAGTTTGATCGATCATGTCAGCTATGAATCGGGGCAATCCGTTCGGCTCGAGTACCTGGTCCCTCCAGGGCGCTCCGAAGGAGCACTCATCCCCATGGAAATTCTCAAAGAGGCGATTGTCTGGATTGCGAAGACTCAGGATTACGAATACAATGGGGACGCATATCGCACCATCACCATGAACAAATCGAATTTCGGCGGCATGGAAAATGTCGGAAATACGACCATCGTAACGGATGCTGCACTTGTGGATCAACATACCCTGGATCATCTTCTGCTATACGCCCATGCGGTAATTGTGCATGAATTCGAGCATAATCAGTGCGGCAGCGAAACGACGATGGAGACGCCTTTTGACGTGTGGCTCAATGAGGCCTATACGGTCGATGTAGAACGTCAGTTTATGGCGGATGTTTTCGATCCGGCCTTCATCCGATTGAACCAGGTGGACAGTATCCGGAATCCTCTACTCGGGCCTCTAGCTATCGAAGACGGAGGCCACGCGGGGCGGATCGTACGGGAAGGCTTTAACAATCCGGACGAATTGATTGATGGCGTCACTTACGTAAAAGCTGCCGAAGTGATCCGCATGTTGAGGCTGATTCTGGGACCGGACAAATTTAGAGAAGGGAAAGAGCTCTATTTCAAGCGTTACCACAATGGAAATGCCAACACGGATCAATTTTTCGAGTGTTTTGAGGAAGTCTCAACGGTTTCGCTGCAGCAATTCAAGCAAGGCTGGCTTTATCGATTGGGTTATCCCGAGGTTAAGGTAACAAGCCTTTACGATGCGGATAGCAAATCCTTTAACATTTTCTTTCATCAGCAGCCGGGCGAAGGGCACGAACCTTTTCACATACCTGTTCTGCTGGCATTGGTGGACCAAAAGGGAGAGGATATCAAAGGAACTCCTCAAGTTTTTCAGTTGAAGGATAGGAATGCCCAACTGACCTTCGAAAGTATTTCAGAAGCTCCCGCGTTTGCGTCGATCAGCAGGGATTATTCGTTCTACGGAACGATCCGCAATGAAACTGCGAACAGTGAATCGTTAGGGTTGCAGGCGCGCCTCGACCCCAATCGATACAACCGGGTCGATGCGGTGCGGCAGCTGACCGACATGCAGCGCATCCGCCTGCTGAAAGATCCGAATGCCGAAATTCACAATTCATGGTTGGATCTTTACGGGGATATCCTGGATGATGCAGCGCTTCCATCATCGTTGAAAGCTTACTTTCTGCGCATCGATGAACAGCCGATGGACCGTGACTATGCTACCTGGTATCAGGAACTGGTGGTGGCCCGTGAAAAACTGATGCTGGCGGTTAACAATGCCTTTCGAGAAAAACTCAACAAACAGTTCAAACAGCTGGACACCTATTCAGTTCGTATGGTTGGTTCGCCGAAAGAAGGAATTGAAGATCGCCTGCTCAAAAACGTGCTGCTGGATCTTCTCTCCATCGATGATCGAGAGAAAAGTCACGAGCTGATACTTGATCACTATCGATCGGCCACCAATCCGACCGATCGGGTGGCCGCATTGACAGCACTTAATCGCAGCTCATCTCCGCAACGCCGTGAGCTTTTGGAGGAAACCTACCGGCAATGGCATCCACATTTGAGCGGCTACGCTAACTATCTGCGGATTGTTTCAAGCGGGACCTGTGCGGATGTCTTTGATATGATCGAGACGGAAAAGCAGCGGCCGACATTTGATATTAAACAGCCCACCTGGTGTCGGGCCTTGTTCCTGCCGATGGCTGCCAATAACAAAATGCTCTGGACCGATGAGGGAATACGTTGGATTGGCGATACGGTCATCGAGCTTTCACCTATCAATACTACGACTGCAAGTCGGTTATTGAATGCATTCCAGCACGTTAAAAAACTGAAGCCTGAATTGCGTGAAAGGGTTTTGGCCTCCCTTGAGAAGATAGTGCAACGTATTTCGGAGCAAGAGAATCCGACCATACACGGACAGGCAAGTGCCTATCTGGGAAGCGGCAATGAATAACCGTTTGGTATCTCTTGTGACGATCAAAGCCTCCCTTTGGCGAGGGGGATTTTGGGGGAATTTGATGTCAAGCCCCCTTCTAAAACCCCCCCTAACCCTCCTTTAAAAGGGGGAACTCTAATAGGGGGACATATTTTCGCCTAGCTGTGCTAGTGTCCGTCCGGAAACCCCGTAGTGCAGAGCTTTAGTCCAGCTCCGGGCGGGATTGAAATAGGCAGCCCTAAAGGGTTGCGCTACGTGAAAAAGGACTTTCCGGATGGAGATTGACTGAGCAATTGCGCTTTAAAGGCTTTATTGGGAATAGCTTAGATCCCAATTATAAGGAGATGCTATGCCAAGCCAAGCCCTTATCAAAGAGTTCCAAACAGCTGTCGGTAAGGAAAATATATTGCAGGACGAAGTGGATCGACACACCTATTCATATGATGCGGCAGTTCTAGATCCCGTAGTTCCATCGCTGGTGTTGAGGCCTACTTCCAGCGAGGCTTTGGGTCGAGTGGTGAGGCTGTGCAATGATAACGCGTTGCCTCTGACCGTCCGAGGGGCTGGAACCAATCTGAGTGGGGGAACCATCCCAAAACGGGGTGGAGTTGTCATATTGACCAATGCTCTCGATCGGATATTGGAACTGAATGAAGAAGACATGTATGCGGTGGTAGAACCGGGCGTAGTGACCGCCACTCTGGCTGCGGCGGCCGAGGCAAAAAGTTTGTTTTACCCTCCCGATCCAGGAAGCCAGGCGGTTTCAACATTGGGTGGGAATGTGGCGGAAAATGCCGGCGGTCTGCGCGGCCTGAAATATGGAGTGACGCGGGATTATGTTATGGGGCTGCAATTCTTTGACGCCAGTGGTGAAATAGTGAAAACCGGCGCTCGCACCGTCAAGTGTGTTACGGGCTATAATCTGGCCGGATTGCTGGTTGGATCGGAGGGAACCCTGGGAGTTTTCGACCAAATCATTTTAAAACTTATCCCAAGGCCTGCCGCAAGCCGGGCCATGATGGCCGTATTCGACAATATAGCAAAAGCTTCGGAAACCGTTGCGGCTATTATTGCCAATCGCATTGTGCCCGCTACGCTTGAATTCATGGATAATTTCACCATTCGCATGGTGGAAGATTTCAGTCATGTAGGACTCCCGGTTGACGCCGCTGCTCTGTTGCTTATCGAAGTTGACGGCCACCCGGCACAGGTAGCTGAAGACGCGGATAGGGTCGAGTCCATCTGCAAACAGATAGGAGCCATGAATGTTCGTGTCGCCAAAGACGCGCGAGAAAGAGATAAAGTATGGGAAGCCAGGCGTGCCGCTCTTTCTGCGCTGGCTAAGTTGAAACCGACTGTGGTATTGGAAGATGCGACTGTGCCCCGAAGCAAAATCCCCTCTATGGTTCATGCGATAGCGGATATCAGCCGCAAGTACGATCTTACTATCGGTACTTTCGGACACGCGGGCGATGGCAATCTTCATCCGACCATCCTCACGGATCGCCGCGATAAAAAGGAATGGACCAGAGTTGAGTCTGCCATTGATGAAATTTTTGAAAGGGCCCTTGAGCTTGGTGGCACACTTTCCGGAGAGCACGGAATCGGGCTCGCTAAAGCGCGCTATATGGAGAAGGAGACCGGTCGGGCCACTATCGTCTATTCACGGCGAATAAAGCGGGCTCTGGATCCGAACAATATCTTGAACCCCGGCAAGATCATAGGAGACTAGCCATGTACGATATGAAAAAATTGGCTGAGCTCGTAGGGCAGCTCGAAGATCAGCTGGTGGTTTGCATGCGCTGCGGTATGTGTCAGGCGGTATGTCCGCTTTACGCAGAAACCGGTCGCGAAGCCGATGTGGCAAGAGGGAAGCTGGCGCTCTTGGATGGGCTTGTGCAACAAATGTTCGATAATCCCAAAGGCGTGAACGAGCGATTGATGCGCTGCCTGCTGTGTGGTTCCTGTGCTGCCAATTGCCCGAGTGGCGTCAAGGTCCTGGATATCTTCATCAAGGCGCGCGCCATCTTGGTGGGCTACATGGGGCTGAACCCATTAAAGAAGGCAGTGTTTCGGAAGGTTCTTGCACATCCGGACTTTTTCAACAGGCTCTTGGAATGGGGATCGAAGCTGCAAGGGATATTCGTCGAACCGGTGGATGAGCTGCTGGGAACTTCGTGCGCGCGTTTCATGTCTCCTTTGGCGGATCGCCATTTTAAAACCTTGGCCGAGGTACCATTTCATCGAATGGTTAAATCGCTGAACGTCGAACCCGGCGCTTCCGGACTGAAAGTAGGTTTGTTTGTGGGATGTCTCGTTGACAAAATCTTTCCGGAGATCGGGCAGGCCATATTGAAAAGCCTACAGCATCATGAGGTTGGGGTGTTTCTGCCGGAGGATCAGGGCTGCTGTGGCATTCCCGCCCTGTCGTCGGGGGACATCGACACGTTCAACAAGCTGGTTGGCCACAATCTGCGTCGATTTTCCTCGGAGAACTTCAATTTCTTGATCACCGGTTGCGCAACCTGCACGTCGACTATCAGAAAAATGTGGCCGTTAATGGGACAGCAATTGACGATGAATGAACAGAGGCAGGTAAAGGAAATTGCCGAAAAAACCTTGGATATCAGCCAGTTTCTGGTGGATAAGTTGCACATAGTTCCAGCCGTTTCGAAAAAGGTGGGCGGCAAAAAAACTGTTACTTATCACAATCCTTGCCATTTGAAGAAATCCTTAGGAGTTGCGACACAGCCCCGCACTCTTCTTCTGGCCAATCCTGCCTTCCAGTTCAAAGAAATGCTCGAACCGGACCGTTGTTGCGGCTGTGGCGGCAGTTTCAATGTTCAGCATTACGGCATCTCCCAGTCGATCGGGAAACACAAGCGTGACAACATCATCCAGTCGCAGAGTTCCACTGTGGCGACCAGTTGTCCCGCCTGCATGCTGCAAATTTCAGATATGCTCTCGCAGGCTAAGGATCGCATTCAGGTAAAGCATGTAATCGAAATCTATGCTGAGTCGCTCGATGATTAAGAGGCTGTCTGAAATAAGCTGAAAGGATTGGCATGCGCCCTTCAGGGCGACGATTTTTACTGCTTAAGAATCTTGAATTAGATTAGTGTAGAAGAGGGCGACCCAAGACGGAAAAAGGGAGGCTGCCATGTCCATGTATTTTTTAGATGAGACTGATGATTGGCCGGAATATCAAACCATCAGGGATGAAATTCATCGTCTGGATAAAGAGTATCTTGAGTTGACTAAAGAATTACAAGAAGCTGAGATTGCATCTAAAAATGAACCGGCAAATATAGAGCTTAAAGCCAAAATGGTTGAGCTTAAGAAGAAGCTGAGTGAAATCGAAAAAAAGCTCGATGATTCTTTCAGCATGTATCGATAGAAAATATTGTTTGTCTATCTGCGATGACTTCACAGAATCTCTTCTCATTTTACAGATCTTATACGTACCTAAATCTAGTGATTCCAACGGATGAGGCAATCGCCGAATTTGGGATGTAGTATTTCACTTCGTTCATTGATTTACCCCTTTCTTTGCAGTTCCGGGTTGGGTAGGGAATTGACATCCAACGCGCTGTGAAGAAAAAAACTTCGGTTAAGCATCTGGCGGAACCGGCAGCGCCGGCTGAGAGCATGGCTTAAATATGTCACATGTGACACTGGACCGGGAGACGCTAAAGGGTCGTCAACGGGCTTTCCCATGGCCGGCCCCGGCTGATCTCGCCGGCACTGCAAGAACTCAAGACACACACTTATAGAAAAATTGAATCGAGAGGAGAAACATTGGCTCCTCTCGGATTCCCGGCATGCGTGTTGGTTTAAGTCCTAACGTTCCCGAAGCGCTGCGCTCGACCGAGCACTCAGAAGTGGAACTAAATCCTTATTTGGTGACGTATTATGTGGGACGAAGAACTTTGATTCCCACCGAACAGGTACCAGGCATGGCGATCTGGCGGGAAAAGCTGTTTGCATTCATGTCGCGCAATGCTGCTTCGACCACTGCATTTTATAAATTGCCGACCGACCGAGTGATCGAGCTTGGAACTAGAGTCGAGATTTAATGTGCGGCGAGTCCTACCGAGACTGTTTCCTATTACTTTGGCGAGGGGTCTTATTTCATCACCTCTTACCCCAGCACCACTCGCCCGAAGCAAGTATCTGGTTTGCTAAGATGCCGGATGTCCGATATAAGCCACACAATGAAGCACCACAGCTAACCTCGTTTCCGGAATGACCGAAGTAAAGGGGTCGCCCCCAGGATGATAACGCAAACAAAAACATTGACATGTCTCACCATAGTTTGTAAGTGAATCAGGTTTGTGGGAGCGCAGGTATGCGCTAATGGTGAACCCAAATAGGAGGAATCGCTGTGAATGACTCGGATGGCAGTCATAGTTGCCTGGACATGACCCAGGAATTGACTCAAGCCGAAAACGACGACCCTGACCCGCGACGTTTGTGCCTCGCGGCTGATGATGTGAACGGTCGGCGCTCCATCCGAGCGTAGCCCGCCGGTTCGCCTTCGGCCGCATCCACCCTCCTGCCGCGGCCGAAACGGAGGCGAACCATGAAAACTGGCCTGTTTTCAAGATCCTCGAACGACTCCGCTGTTCAATCGCTCGCACCCCGCGCTTCAAACGGCAATGAACGACAACTGGTGGAGCTTTGCACGATCCCCGTCCAGGAAGCGCTGGGTAAGCTCGGGACGACCATTCAGGGGCTAACGGCCGAACAAGCAGAGCACCGACTGGACGAGGTCGGCCTCAACGAGCTGGCGCATCGCCAGCGCCTGGGCTTTTGGGCCGACATGGCTCACCGTCTGAAGAATCCTCTGGTCGTTCAGCTCCTGCTGATCGCGGTGGTCGCCGGAGTCATCGGCGAGTTGAAGTCAACCGTGATCGTCTCCGCGATGATCGTGTTGAGCGTCGGGTTGTCCTACGTTCTTGACCGCCGTTCCAGCCGCACCGTCGACTCCCTCGGCAAGCGTGTTCAGTCCCGCACCTTCGTCATGAGGGATGGCGTGGAGACCGAGGCCCGGATATCTGAAATCGTTCCGGGCGACATAGTGCTCCTGCAGGCCGGCTCCATCGTCCCGGCGGATCTGCGGTTGATCGCGGCCAAGGATTTTTTCGTCAGCCAGTCGGCCCTGACCGGGGAATCCATGCCCGTCGAAAAGACGAGTGCAATCGCCGAACCGTCCATCCAGTCGGCCATGGAACTGCCGAACGTCTGTTTTTTCGGAACCTCCGTTACCAGCGGCACGGCCCGTGGCGTGGTCGTGAACACTGGCGTCCGCACGCTGTACGGAGCCATTTCGGAGCGGCTGAGCGAAAAATGCGAGGAAACCAGCTTCGACCGAGGCGTACGCTCCTTCACCTGGCTGATGATCCGGTTCATGGTGGTGATGGTCCTCGCGGTGTTTTTTATCGTCGGTCTGACCAAGGGCAACTGGCTGGCGGCGCTCTTGTTCGGCCTGTCCGTTGCCGTCGGCCTCACCCCGGAAATGCTGCCGATGATCGTCACCGTCAACCTGGCCAAGGGCGCGCTGACCATGGCCAAAAAGAAGGTCATCGTCAAACGCCTGCCGTCGATCCAGAACTTCGGAGCCATCGACACCCTGTGCACGGACAAGACCGGCACCCTGACTCAGGACCGGGTCGTTATGGAGCGGCATGTCGATATCGTCGGACACACCAGCGAGGAAGTCCTGAACTACGCCTACCTCAACAGCTACTTCCAAACCGGCCTGCGCAGCCTGATCGATCGGGCTGTTCTTGAGCATGTCGACCTGAATGTTGAGCGAGACTGCCGCCTTGTGGACGAACTGCCGTTTGATTTTCAGCGTCGCCGCATGTCCGTGGTGGTGGACTATGAAGGGGACCATGTCCTGATCTGCAAAGGCGCGGCGGAGGAGATCAACGCCTGCTGCACCCATTATCAGCTCGAGGACGAGGTTTACCCCCTGATCGATATGATCCGTTTCGATCTGTTCGAAGAGGTCGAGAAGCTCAATCGCGAGGGTTTCCGGGTCCTCGGCATCGCTTATCGGGAGTTTACCCGGTCCACAACTGCTTTCACGGTCGAAGATGAGAGCCGGCTCGTCCTGCTCGGCTATATCGCGTTCTACGATCCGCCCAAAGTCTCCGCCATGGAGGCGATCGAGCTTCTGGCAAAAGCCGGGGTGAAGGTCAAGGTCCTGACGGGCGACAACGGCCTGGTGACCGAAAAGGTCTGCCGGGACGTGGGACTCGATGCGGGTCGGATCATCACGGGATCGGAGCTCTCACGGCTTTCCCCGGGGGATTTCTCGAAAACGGTGCAGGACGGCAATGTCTTCGTCAAGCTGTCGCCGGCGCAAAAAGAGCAGATCGTGAAGGATCTGCGCAAAAACGGCCACGTGGTCGGGTTCATGGGCGACGGCATCAACGACGCACCCGCGATGAAGGCGGCGGACGTCGGCATTTCGGTGGATTCAGCGGTGGACGTGGCCAAAGAAGCCGCAGACATCGTGCTCCTGGAAAAGAGCCTTTTGGTCCTGGAAGAGGGTATCGTGGAAGGGCGGAAGGTCTTCGCCAACATCGTCAAATATATCCGCATGGGTGCAAGCTCCAATTTCGGCAACATGTTCAGTGTGGTCGGGGCGAGCTACCTGCTGCCTTTCCTCCCCATGCTGCCGGTGCAGATACTCACGAACAACCTGCTCTACGACTTCTCACAAACCGGAATTCCCACGGACAATGTGGATGAGGAGCTCATCGCCAGGCCCCGCAAGTGGAATATCGACAACATCAAACGGTTCATGGTATTCATCGGGCCGATCAGCTCCATCTTCGACTACGCCACCTTCGCCTTGATGTGGTTCTTTTTCCATTGCAACGCCTTTCTCGATCCCGGGATCGGTTCCGCGCAAAAGGAATCGTTGGCCCGGCTCTTTCAGACCGGGTGGTTCGTGGAGTCGCTGCTGACTCAGACATTGATCGTCCACATCATCAGGACGAAAAGGCTGCCTTTTTTCGGAAGTCGGGCATCTCTCCACATGACGATGACCACCCTGATTGTCATGGCCACCGGAGCCTGGTTGCCGTACTCGTCTTTCGCGGCCGATTTGGGGATGGTGCCATTACCCGCGGTCTACTGGACCTGGATAGCGGGCTTTCTGCTGACATACGCTGTGCTGACGCACGTGGTGAAAACCTTGTTTTTTAAACGTTTTGGAGATGATTGATCATGGATACTATTTTAGATGCCCTGCAGGAGGGCAGATTGTTCGAGCTGCCTGAAAACGACAAGGCGCACGCCTTGCAATTTCTGGCGCACATCATCGAAGCCTTTCCCGAAACCAGCGCCGGGACCGATGTGGTTGGCCTTGTGATGAAAAGAGAAGAGGCGACCAACACCGCCATCAACAAGGGTTGGGCCTGTCCGCATGCGCGGGTGCCCTATGACGAAGATCTCATGTGCGTGATGGGATGGAGCCCGAATGGAATCGATTACGGCGCGCCTGACGGCAAGCCCGTATCGCTGGTCGTCATGTACCTGGTTCCGGACAACCAGCGGAATCACTACCTGCGAGAGATATCCATGCTGGCCAAGGCGCTCGAAACCTATCCAGGCCTTGAAAAGTTGAGCGAGGCCGGCAACCTGGACGATGTTCGCAACTACCTGCTCGACCTGATTGACGCCACCAAGGGCGCGGTCGGTCCGGATGCCCGGGCCAAGATGATTCGGCTGCAAACCAAAACGGCTCTTGAATCATTTTCCTTTCGAGACCTTTCGAATCTGGTTGTGGAACCCGTAACTCTGGTCGCCGGTCCTGGTATGAAGCACATCGTTCTTACCCAGAATGCCGGTCTTGCGGAATGGCTCGACGTCGCGAGTGATCTGATCGAAAAGATAGAAACGGACGGCGTCTACCAGAATGGCGGATGGCGCGTCCTGCGCCGGGGCTCGGTCACCTATCAAGGCGGGCGGGTTGCCTATGACTGTCTGGCGATTAGAATGATCCCCAACAATTCAATGCAACCCAACTGATACCCTTTCAAACAGCGTTGCATAGCAGAGTCAAACTCATCTTTGACAGTATGAATTAAATTTTCATTTAATAACAATAAGATAGAAATACAATATGGGGCCTTGCCACTACGCGGGTGGTCGCTAGTTCTTCGGGGAAAGGGAACGCAGGACCTCCTGCAGGCTTTCCTTGCCAAACTCCCGGATGGCCAGCTCCTGCAGGGCGTTGAATCGCTGCCGCAGCGTGTTCCAGGCATCCTCAGGGAGTTTCCCGGCCTTGTGCGCGGCTTGGGCGGTGACACCAATTTCCTGTAAATACAGGGTCACCAGGACGCTGGTGCTGATCTCTTCACCGCTGCTCACCACCACTGCGTCCATCTCCTCCAATCCCAACGACCGGAGGCGGTCCTTGTCCCTTGCATCGAGTGCGATAGCCTCGGTGCAAAACGGATCAACTTCCTGGATGCGGGTTTGATCCATATCGATGGCCACCCCTCCCTGGCGTGGCCGGCCAAAATTCCGCTGCCTCGTCGTATGGACCACCTTAAGAAGCAATATTCCAGTCGCGGATCAGCCTGGCAACCTGCGCGGGTTTCTCCGCTGCAAGAACCTTTGCACGCCACTGATCGTCTTGCGCCATCTTACTAATAACGCCAAGCATCGCCACATGGCTTTCAGGCGGATTAGTTGGGGAAAGCAGGAGAATCATGATCCTGATGCTACGCCCGGACTCGCGATCCTGAATGCCTGCTCTGCCGACACCAAGGGCGACAACGGGCTGACGTATGCCATTGATCCGTGCGTGGGGAATCGCTACATCCTCACCCACATAAGTCCCCCCCTGTCGCTCCCGCGCAAGAACAATCTCCCACACGGATTCCTCCGTACCTTCCGCTTTTTCGCCTCGATAGGCATCCAGCAACTGCCTGATCGCTTCCTCTTTTTCTATTTCTTCATCCCACATGAGAACACATGCTCCGGACAAGATGGCTTCTCTTTCCGCAAGCGGGTCTGTTTTCTTGCGACTAACTCGAAATGATTTCTCGGTCGCCAGGTTCAAGTCCGGAGTTGGCCGACCATCGGCTATCGCCTTGGTATCGAGGACGACGACGGTGATCCCGGAGCTCTCTGTCATCAGCCGCTCCACAATGCTGACTTCTCCTCGCAGTCGCCGCCAGAAGGGCACCTTGTTCCCCGGCGTACCGATGACTATATGTCCCACGCGGTACTCTTTGGCGAACTGCAGAATGGTCTTGACGATATCGTCGCCCCGGTAAGTAAAAACTGTCGCCCCTAATTGCTGCGCCAACGTCAACGTGTTGGAGAGCATGCGTTGTGTTGCAGCATCGATCTTGGTGGGACGCTCCTGTGATGTCTGCACATAGACGGCGTACCAGTTGCGATTCAGCCGTCCGGCGAGGCGCGAAGCATAACGCAGCAGAGCCTCGCTATTGGGTCCTCTTGAGCTCAGACACACCATCACCTGGTCCGGGCTGGAAGGGACTTCTTCGGCAATTGGAGCGCGGCGGCGTGAATCGATTTGCGCCGCCAGCTCCCGCAAGGTGAGCTCCCTCAATTGTTCGAGATTGGTCGGCCGGAAGAAATGGTTGAGAGCCGTCTCGATGCGCTCGGTCGTGTAGACTTTTCCTTCCTGAAGACGCCGACGCAGGTCCTCCGTGGTGATGTCCACATTGACCAGTTGATCCGCCTCCGCAACGACGCGGTCGGGAACCCGTTCCCGGACCTTGACGCCGGTGGCGCGTTCAACCGTCTCATACAGGCTCTCCAGGTGCTGCACATTCAAGGTGGAGATGACATGAATGCCCGCTGCGAGTATCTCTTCCACATCCTGATAGCGCTTGGCATTCTTGCTTCCCGGAACATTCGTATGGGCGAGCTCGTCGACGAGCACAACGCCGGGGCGACGAGCGAGAATCGCGTCGAGGTCCATTTCCTCAATGTCGATTCCCCGATACGTGATCTTGCGGCGAGGGATCACCTCCAGCCCTTCCAACAGCGCTTGCGTTTCCGCTCTACCGTGGGTCTCGACCAGGCCGACGACCACGTCGATGCCGTCCTCCTTGAGGCTGCGCGCTTCAAGCAGCATTTCGTAAGTCTTACCGACGCCGGCGGCATAGCCCAGGTAGATCTTCAATCTACCCCGCTGCATCCGGCGAATCATACGCAGAAAACTGTCGGCGCGGCTCGTGTTCATATCATTTGCCCAGCCTGTCGAGCGCCATGTTCACAAGTAACACGTTCACCACCGGCTCGTGAGTGAGAAAGGCTTCTGTCCGTTGTACTTGCAGATCTAGAAGCGAAAGGACGGTGGTGACCGGCAGGCCGCGGGCCGATGCGACTCTTTGCGCCTGGAACCTGGCGGCTTTCAGGGTGATATGCGGATCGAGGCCGCTTCCGGATGCCGTTACCAGGTCGGCGGGAACGGTTTTGTCGGCGCCGACTCCCAGATGGGCGATGATGGTTTCAGCCCGGGAGCGCAGCTCGGGATTGGTCGGCGACCAGTTGCTTCCGCCCGCAGCCGCTGCATTGTAATCGATGGCAGAGGGTCTGGGCCAGAAATATTCAGGACGGGAAAATCCCTGCGCGAGTGCTTCGCTGCCGATGATCTCGCCATGTTCATTGCGGACCAGCGATCCGTTCGCCGTATGCGGTGTCAAAGCTTGTCCGACAGCCAGGATCAAAAGTGTATAGAGCACACAGCAGATCGCCATAGTAGTCAGCACAATCCGGACCGAAGTCACTATCTGGGGAAGAAACCCTGCATTTCCATTTTGTTCATTCATGATTCCTGCTCCTAAGAGATACCGGTTAAACTCAAAGCCAGGTCGATCAGCTTGATGCCGGCGAAAGGCACCACCACTCCGCCAAGGCCATAGATCAGCAGATTTCGCCGCAAGATACCGTTCGCTCCCATGGGTCGATACTTGACGCCTTTGATGGCTACGGGAATGAGCAGCGGGATAATGATCGCGTTGAAGATCAGGGCCGAAAGGATGGCGCTCCGCGGAGTCGCCAGTCCCATGATATTGAGCGCCGCGAGCTGCGGGATGGCCAGCATGAACATGGCGGGTATGATGGCGAAGTATTTGGCCACGTCGTTGGCGATGGAAAAAGTCGTCAGCGCACCACGGGTCATGAGCAGCTGTTTGCCGATCTCGATGACCTCGATCAGCTTGGTCGGATCGCTGTCGAGATCCACCATGTTGCCCGCTTCCTTGGCCGCCTGCGTACCGGAGTTCATGGCAATCCCGATATCCGCCTGGGCCAGAGCGGGCGCATCGTTGGTTCCGTCGCCCATCATGGCGATAAGTCTTCCAGCCCGCTGTTCCTTGCGGATGTATTCGAGCTTATTTTCGGGCGTGGCCTCGGCGATGAAATCGTCCACGCCCGCCTCCCTGGCGATGGCGGCGGCGGTCAGCGGATTGTCGCCGGTCACCATGACAACGCGGAGTCCCATGGCCCGCAGACGTTCGAAGCGGTCCCGGATGCCGGGCTTGAGCACGTCCGAGAGCGCGACAACCCCGAGTACGTTAGTGCCGTCGGCAACCACAATGGGGGTGCTGCCTTGCTGGGCAACCCCGTCCACCAGTCCCTGCAGCGCCGCAGGTATCGAGCCTCCCTGCTCGCGAATGTAGGCCTGTACTGCGTCGGAAGCTCCTTTTCGGAGAGAGCGCCCGTCAGTCATATCAAGACCGCTCAGCCTGGATTGCGCAGTAAATGGGATGATCTTGGCGTCCCCGGCTTCGCGCGGAGCGTTTGCTCCAAGCGTATCCGCTCCAAGTTTCACAATGGATTTTCCTTCGGGCGTCTGATCCCCAAAGGAAGCGCACATGGCAGCTTCGGCCAGCTGCTCCCGGCTTACGCCCGGCAGCGGGTAATACTCGCTCGCCTGGCGGTCCCCAATCGTGATGGTGCCGGTCTTGTCCAAAAGCAGCGTATCGATGTCGCCGGCCAGCTCCACCGCCTTGCCGCTCTTGGCCAGCACGTTCGCCGACAGTGCCCGGTCCATCCCGGCCAGTCCGATAGCCGCCAAAAGCGCGCCGATCGTGGTGGGAATGAGACATACCAGCAGGGCGATCAGCGTGGGAATCGGCAGGTCCACCCCGAAATAACGGCCCATCGGCCAGAGCGCGCCGGTGACCATGAGAAAAGCCAGGGTTAGACCGGCCAGCGTCACGGTCAGCGCGAGCTCGTTGGGTGTTTTTTGCCTGACCGCGCCCTCGACCAGGGCGATCATGCGGTCGAGAAACGACTCACCGGCCCCGGCGGTTATGCGAATCTTAATTTGGTCCGAGAGAACACGCGTGCCGCCGGTCACACCGGAGCGATCCCCGCCAGCTTCACGGACCACCGGAGCCGACTCGCCGGTGATAGCGGATTCATCGACACTAGCCGCCCCCTCGACCACCTCCCCGTCACTGGGAATGACCTCGCCTGCAGCCACCAAAACCAGGTCGCCCTCCTGCAATTCATCCGAGTTGATCTCCTCCTCACCTCCATTGACGACGATCCGGGCGAGTGTTTTGCTCCGGGTGCGTTTCAACGTATCCGCCTGTGCCTTGCCCCGCGCCTCGGCCAGGGCCTCGGCAAAATTGGCGAACAGGACGGTCAGCCACAAAATCAGCGTCACAGCGAGGGTATATGGGATGGCCTGGCGGCTACCCAGCAAATCCAGCACCAGCACCAGAAACGTCATGGCCGCGCCGACCTCGGTGACAAACATGACAGGATTGCGCGCCATCACCCAGGGCTTCAACATGACTACCGCCTGGATCGCGGCAATCCGCACCAAATCTTTCTGGAAGAGGGATGCCCGGCGAGTCTTTCGGCGCGCGAATTTTTTCTGTTCGTGGTTGGTGTAATCATTCATGGTGAGCTATTCCCTTTCGTCTTTAATGATGTTGGCTTACAGTCCTGCTCCGGCCAGATGTTCCGTAATCGGTCCGAGGACCGCAACCGGAAGGAACAACAATGCTCCGACGAACAGCACACTGCCCATGATAACCATGCCGAACAGCAGTGTATCGGTGCGCAGCGTCCCGGTGGTTTCGGGGGTGGGCTTCTTGGCTGCCAGGAACCCAGCAATAGCCAGGGGAAAAATGATCGGAATGAACCGGGCCAGCAGCATGATGACGCCGGCGGCCAGGTTCCATGGCACAGTGTTGTCGCCCAGGCCCTCAAACCCCGATCCGTTGTTGGCCGCCGCCGAGCTGAACTCGTAGAGGATCTCCGAGAAGCCGTGCGCCCCGGGATTGTGCACCGTCGCCGCGCCCCAGGAGGTGAGTGCAAAGAGCGCCGTCCCACCCAGGATAAACAGCGGATGAATCAGTATCGCCAGCAGGGCGAACTTCATTTCCCGAGTCTCCACTTTGCGGCCCATATACTCCGGTGTTCGCCCCACCATCATGCCGCTGATGAATACGCCCACGATGATGTACAGGAACATGTTGATGAAGCCGACCCCAACTCCGCCAAAGGCGACGTTGAGCCACATACCTACCATTGGGATCAGTCCGGTGAGGGGGTTGAAGCTGTCGTGCATGCAGTCCACCGAGCCGTTGCTGGTGGATGTCGTCAGCACGCCCCAAGTCGGCCCGGCGGACGCCCCAAAGCGAAGCTCCTTGCCCTCCAGGTTGCCGGTGGATTGGACGGGCAACCTGGCGAAAGCTGCCGTGGGGGCGCTCTCGAAATAATTGGCCAGCCCAACATTTGCCACCAGTAAGGTCGCCATGACGGTAAAAACGATGGCCGCATGACGCATCCTGCCGGTGATTCGGCCAAACATCCAGACACAAGCCATTGGAATCAAAAGGATGCTGACACACTCCACGATGTTGGTGAAGAAGCTGGCGTTTTCAAAAGGATGGGTCGAGTTCGGTCCGAAGAACCCGCCACCGTTGGTCCCTAGTTGTTTGATGGACACAAAGGCGGCAGCCGGACCCCTGGCAATCGTCTGCACGGCTCCCTCGAGAGTTTTTGCTACCGCGGACCCTTGCAGTGTCATGACAAGCCCGCCAAAAACCAAAATTACAGCCACAATTGTCGCAGCAGGCAGCAAGATGAGGAATGTAGCCCTCATCAGGTCGCTGTAGAAATTGCCTGGATTGGTGTTGCCGGCCAGGGCCCGGGCGAGGGCCGCAAGTGCGGCAATTCCGGTGGCGGCGGAGACAAACTGCAACCACATCAGGCCAAAAAGCTGTGAAAAATAACTCAGCGACACTTCTCCGGAATAGTGCTGAAGGTTTGTATTGGATGTAAACGATGCCACGGTATGGAAGATCAGACTCGGCTCCACTGCGCCCTTGCCATCGGGGTTGAGCGGCAGCACCTGCTGCAGCGACAGGATCGCGTATACCACGATGAACATGATCGCGTTGAACAAGAGCATGGACAAGGCATACTGTTTCCAGTTTTGATCCCTGGCGATCGGCTGTCCGCCGACCTTATGCAAGACCGATTCGATGCTTCGACGAAATCCGCCAGAATCCTCAGCGGGGTTCATCGCCCAGGTCATGGCTTTTGCCAAAGGCCATGACAAAAGCGCGCTGCTCCCGAGAATCAAGGTGATAAATAAAACCGACATGTTTTCCTCCGTTAAAACCTTTCAGGATCAATGATGGCGTAGACCAGATACACCACGCACAATGCCAGCACTATCCCTGCAAAGTAGAGCATAATTACCTCCTATATTTTGTCACAGACGGCCGTCAGACCGGCCAATAAGGCGAACAAGAATAATCCAAGAATCAGGTAAAGGGCCAAGAGCATGACTTCACTCCTTCCTTGTTGAATTTGCTTGCATTGCATCCCAATCTTTACTCAACTCAACGGCAGGGTGAAGTGGAAAGTCGAACCTTTGCCCAGCTCGCTTTCAACACCGACTTCCCCGCCATGGGCCTGGACGATCTCCTTTACGATAGCCAGCCCTAACCCGACACCGGACTTCTCATCCTGCCCCGGCACACGGTAGAATTGTTCAAACATATGCTCCAGGTGTTCTGCGGAGATTCCCGCTCCGGTGTCCTCGACCGATATACGCACCCGGTCGGCTTCCGAACGCGCCTTAACCGTCACGGAACCACCCGGGCTGGTGAAACGAAGCGCGTTGGCGAGCAGATTTGCAAATACATGGCGCATTTTTTCGGGATCCGCCATGACTTCGGGTAAGTCGTCCGGGACCGCGTTCACCATCGTGACTCCCTTGCCCTTAGCCTCCAATATAAAAGGCTCGATGGCCTCCGCGACTATGGTCCTGGGGGAAACGGGTTTTGGAGACAGACGTGCTTTTCCCGACTCTATGTGGCTGAAATCCAGCAGGTCGTCAAGGATGCTCACCAGTCTCTCGCTGTCTTCCCGGGCGGCCATGAGCAAGTCGATCTGCTTTTGGTTGAGGGCTCCTATCTGCTCTTCCAGCAGGAGGTGAACAGTCATGCGCAGCGAGGTCAGCGGTGTCCTGAGTTGATGTGAAACGGTGGACACCACGTCGTGCTTGAGCTCCTGCTGCTCATGAAGCTGAGTCACGTCTTTGAGGATCAAAGCCACGCCGGTGGGCTCCCTGTATTCGGGCTCGCCGGGAATCGGAACAGCCATCGGCTGAAAAAACTTTTCGCGGTTTTCGATGAACTGCTGAATATAACCACCCTTATCGGTGCCCTCTACCATAAGGTCTTCTTCCAGGGCCTTACCAAGCAACTCAGGAAGCCATTCAAATCCGAGATCGCGTGCGATCACCCCCGGTTTGAGGCCAAACTGCCGATCCGCCGGCTCCGTCGAGACTTCAACGCGCCCATCCAGGTCGAGCACCGCGATGGCCTCCGGAAGGACCTTGAAAACCTCTTCCGTCGCCTGACGCGTGCGCATCAGGTTGATCCGATTTTTTTTGCGAACCTGTCTCAGAGCGGCCGTCATCTCGTTGAAGGATTCCGAAAGTCGGCCGATTTCATCTCTGGATCCAGCTTCCAACACCAGGTCGAGATTCCCGCGTCGTATTTCATTGGTCGATTCAATCATCCTGTTGATGGGGTTCAGAATCCATCTTTGGGCGAGATAGCCGAACAATATCGCCAGGAACGCGGAGGCCGTGATCGCGATCAGCAAGCGCCGGTAGGCCGAGTCAGCCAGATGTCGGGCGGCGTTGTTCGCTTCGCTCATGTTGGTCTGGTTCATGACCAGGATTGCTTGCGCCAATCCCTTGATCTGTTGGAACAACGGCTGCAGTGTGGAAAAGTAGGCAATCTGTCGCGCCTCCAAGGGACGCGATCTCTGGGTCACGAGGGGAATTGCCGCAAGATATTGGTCAAACAGCGTCCTGATTTTCCGTGCCTTCTCATGCTCGCCGGGAAGCGTGATATTGCCAAGCTCTATATCAAGCGCGGCGCGGAAGTTGGACGCGTATTCCGCAACCAGGCGATTCCCTTCGGTCTCGTTGCCGGCCAGGGTGTACAAAATACCGCTGTCCATTCGCTCCAACGACTCTTTCATGTCCTGACAGGCCAGCACGCTGCGGTAGTTCTCCTTGAGGATCACGTCGATGGCCTGGCCGAGGCGGCCAATCTGCGCCATGGTCAGCACGCCTATAACAGCGATGATGGCGAGCAGACTGCCGAATCCCAACATAAGTTTTGGTCTAATGCCAATCATAAAATTGACCTCCGCCATGTTACTGAGCAGGTAATGTGCCAAACATTTAATTGCTTTGATATCAGAATGTTATACTCAACTTGTACGACGAGCACCTTGTAATAGACAAGGATGTCCCAGAAAAGGCCTTGCAAAATGCAAGACGGGCGGAGATTAACGAAGGATTAGATTAAATGCCGTATTGTTTTCGCTTGCGCCACAGAGTGGCCTGGTCGATGCCGAGAAGGTCGGCCGCTTCTTGAAGGGACCTGGTGGAGGCAATTAGGCGGCGGATATGGTGCTCCTCGATCACTTCCAGCGAGACCGGGTCTCCAAGTTGGATGGGAGAGGTGCTCGGGGCAATTGAAGTTGGAAGATATTCAATGCCGACAACTTCAGTACGGCACAGGATGGCTGCGCGCTCGATCACATTGCGCAGTTCCCGGATATTCCCCGGCCAGAAATAATTCCGCAAAGCGCTCAGTGCTTTGTCGCTGAAGCCTCTCAAAACCTTGTGATTTTGCGCGCCAAAAAAGCTCAACATCTCCTTCGCCATTGCCTCCACGTCCTCAGGGCGCTCAGCCAGTGGCGGCAAGTCGATCTGGATGACATTCAGCCGATAGTACAGGTCTTCCCGGAAACGTCCTTCCTTCACCGCCTTATCGAGATCGGTATTCGTGGCGGTAATGATGCGGACGTCAGCCTTTCTAGTTCGCTGATCGCCCACGCGCTCGTATTCGTGATCCTGGATAAAGCGGAGCAGTTTGGGCTGGATGGAAAGCGGTAGATCTCCTATCTCATCCAGGAAGAGAGTGCCGCCCTCGCAAACCGAGACCCTGCCGGGGTTGTCGCGAAGCGCTCCGGTGAAGGCCCCTTTCACGTGACCGAAAAGCTCGCTTTCGAGAAGTTCCGGGCTCAGGCTTGGGCAGGAAATGACGCCAAGCGGCTTGTCTGCCCGACGACTCCAGCCATGAATGGCGCGGGCAAGCACGGTTTTTCCGGTACCGCTGGGTCCACGGAGCAGGATGACTGCTTCTGATGGAGCCACTTGTCGGGCAAGCTCTACGGCGCGTTGCATGCCAGGATCTTGGGAATTGAACGTCACCTCGGGATGCAATCGCTGCAAGTCCTCTTGCAAGGTGGCGATGCGCTGCTCCATGCCTCGCACCGCAGCCACTCGGTTGATGACGAGCTTCACTTGGTCGGGTTTGAACGGTTTCTGAATATAATCCGTGGCCCCCCTGCGCATGGCTTCCACGGCGGTATCAATTGAAGCGTAAGCGGTGATGACCACGATCTTTAGCCACGGACAAGCGGCCAACAAAACCGGGATCAAATCCAGCCCGCTTTCCGGACCTAGCCGCAAATCCACAAAACCGAGGTCGAACACCTGGCGATTTGCTTCCGCCCGGGCGTCTGCGGCGTTGCTCACAGCGATCACCCGGTGTCCAAGCAACTCCAGACAAACTGCAAGCGTCTTGCGGATATTGGCCTCATCGTCTACGATAAGGATGTTTAAGTTGGCGGGTTTATCGTTTTTAGCCATAGTGGTCATGGTCAGCACTGTTTGTTCATCAAACCCATTATGTCGAACAGGTCTAGAGCTTGCCATCAATCCGCATTCAAGTCTTTGATTCGCTTAATATCTTGGGATTTGCCGAGCATGATGAGTATGTCGCTGTCCTTGATCACAAATTCTGCTGGAGGAACCAGCACAATGTGATCCTTGATGACTTCCTCGATGGCGATCACATGAACATTATACCTTGCGCGCAGATTGAGCTGCTTGAGAGATTTTCCGATAAACGCTTGAGGAGGCGCTATCTGCAGCAGGGTGTAGTCTTCCGACAACGGGATGAAATCAAGGATATTGGGTCGCGACAATCCTTGCGCCACTTTGACGGCCATTGATTTTTCCGGGTGAATCACCTCGGTTGCTCCAACTTTTTTGAGGATTTTCCCATGATCTTCGTCAACCGCTTTGGCGAGGATTCTTTTGACCCCAATTTCCTGCAAATACAGGGTCACCAGGACGCTGGTGCTGATCTCTTCACCGCTGCTCACCACCACCGCATCCATCTCCTCCAACCCCAACGAGCGGAGGCGCTCCTTGTCCCGCGCATCCAGTACGATCGCCTCGGTGCAAAAGGGGTCTACTTCCTGGATGCGGGTTTGATCCATATCGATGGCCACCACTTCGTTACCCTCCTCGTGCAGGGTTCTGACCACATGAAAACCGAACTTTCCCAAGCCGATCACCGTAAACCGCTTCATCTACTATTCCCCCTAGCCGATCATAAGGTTCTGTTCGGCATACTGAACGCCGGAACGGGCTTCCGTGCCGGCGATCACGTAAGCAAACGTGAATACTCCCACCCTTCCGATCAGCATCATTAAAACGATCAAAAACTTGCCCGAGAAAGTCAGCTCCGCCGTAGCCCCCATGGAAAGTCCCACGGTCCCGAATGCCGAAACGACTTCAAAGAGGATCTCTACAAATTGATTCCTTTCGGTACCCAAGCTGGAACCGACCGGGTGGGTCAATAGCAGAAGAAAGAAGACAATGCAAATCAGACTGAAGGAGAGCAAAACCAAAGAGATACTTCTGGCTACGGTCTCGTTTGGAATGCTCTTGCGATACATGTTCACGCGAAGCCGCCTGCGCAGACGACTCCAGGTAAAAGCGCCAAGAACTGCGAGAGTGGTTGTCTTGACTCCGCCGCCGCAAGAGCCGGGCGAAGCTCCGACAAACATGAGAAAAATCATCAGGGCCAGGGAGGCATTACGTAAATTCGAAATATCGATCGTATTGAATCCGGCAGTACGGCAAGTGATGGATTGGAACAGCGCAATGAGCAATTTGTCTCCATACGGGTATCCTCTGAGTGCATGATTTTGTTCACTCCACAGTAAGACCACCATGCCAGCCACAATCAAGAGGAGTGTTGTAACGATGACCACCCTCAGCTGGACGCTCACTTTACTTCGCCGCTTTGGGTCCCTAATCTTCAGGCCCGCCTCGTACACGACCGGAAAGCCTATTCCTCCAAGCACGATGAGGCTGCAAATGACCGCGTTTAGAGCGATGGCTCCCTGATACTCCACGAAACTTCCCGGAAACAGGGAAAATCCCGCATTGCAAAATGCCGAAATGGCATGAAATAGTGCACAATAAAAAGCTTCGGGAAAGGCGAACTTATCGAGCCATACCATGCACAAGAAAAAGACGCCCAACAGTTCCACAACAAAAGTGAATAGAAAGATGGCCTTAATCAATTGAAAGATGTCCTCGCGAGGTGTATGGGCAAACGTTTCCTGCATGATCAGGCGCTGTTTGAGAGGGACTCTCTTGCCCATTGTGAGGAAAACGGTCACCGAAAAAGTCATGATGCCGAGACCGCCCAACTGGATGAGGGCGAGGATCACCAGCTGTCCGAACAGAGTGAAATAAGATCCGGTATCCACCACAATGAGCCCTGTGACGCAGACAGCCGAAGTTGCAGTGAACACGGCGTCAATGAAGTCGATTTTGCCGGATACGGTAGCCACGGGAAGCAACAGAAAAAATGAACCAGCACCAATGATAGCCACATAGCTCATCAGAACCAGCTTTGCCGGATGAATATTTTTAATGAATGAATCGATTGATCGAGGCATGGCTATACAGTCTGTGGTTTTTTGGTTTTTTTGTTCCAGGATGCCTTGGCAAACTTGGGTTCCATGTAATAGGGGCAGTTGATGTGGTTGGGCGTTTCACAGTACAAATTCAAAAGGTATGGTCCCAAAACAAGACGGTTGTAATAGGCTCGACAGTAAAGAATCTCACGACGGCGGCTGATGGGAACGTAATTGATATACGGACAAATTTCCACAAGAATTTTCTCTATGGGGTACGCTCCCGAACGGTTCTCCGCAAAGAGCTGCAACCGGTTGGCGAGCGAACCGTCCGGAGATTCCAGCAACATGACATAGTTCACCCCTGCATCTTTGAGGGCCGTAAGCAGGTTTCTGTGGCAGGAAGAAACAATGCAGAGCAAAAGAGTGTCTGCGGAGTGAGGATTTTTCCTCAAAGCGGAACAGAGCTCCACAAGGGCCGCACGTTCTTTCAGGGTGATCTGATGGAAAGAAACTGCTACCAGATCGAAAGATTTTTGCGTGACCTCATTAAAACAAGCGATGGGACTTGTAACCACACCCAAGCTTCCCGGCGCAGGTCCTGAAGCAGACGTATAAAGCAGGATCGTGTGGGGCAGGGATCTTTTCTTATGTGTCATGTTTTCAGAGTTCCTAACTCCCCGAAATGGATCATCTTGTCTATCAGCATGCTCCGGAAGAGATTCACCTTTTTCGAGGAAACATCGCCGACATATCTCTAAACATTTCTATTAAGCCAATGAAGATGACAAAGAATTCCAGCCGCCCGGGAATCATGCCGCAGGATTCCGTCCACAGCACCAGTGGCGGACTGGATGCTGCCGTCACTCCGATAGAAAGCGCATCGAAGGAAGATGCATTGATGTCGATGACCACCAGACTATGACCGTAGAGACTCAGCTTGTTGGCAATGTAAGAACCCGGTCGGCCGCATCCCACAATCACGATGTATAAGCTTTGTTGAGCACTCATTTACCCTTTTCCTTTCTATCGTCTCCAACGTCGCCGTTCTTCTCTTTCTGCTTTTTCGGCTCGGCAACCTCCCCCAAAAAGACATGTCCTTTGGTCCGCCAGTCGGTAGCTCGGTCAAGGTTCTTACTGGCCGCCTCATAGGTCGGGTCCAACGAAAGGGCGGCGCGGTAGTTTTTCAAGGCATTGAGGCGATCCCCGCGGATTTCCAGCAGCGCGCCGAGCAGATTGAAGGCCTCTGCCCGAGAAGGATCAAGAGAGATCGCTTTATGCACATGCTCTATCGCCGCATCAAAGCGCAGATTAGCAATGGCTCTCTTGGCAAGCTCAAAGTGAGAGGCATAGTCTTTGGCCTTGTGCTCATCAAGCTTTTCGCGGTCCAGGACCTGGGTAACCAGTTGCCGGATTTCTGCAGGCGCAAACGGCTTCTGAATAAAATCCACTGCCCCGAGCTTCACGGCCTCAATGGCCGACTCAATGGTCCCATAAGCGGTAATGATGATGACGCGGATGTCGGGGCGCATTTCGCGTACTTTTCTCAAAACTTCAATGCCGTCCATCCCGGGCATCTTCAGGTCCAGAAGCATCAGGCCAAAGTCTTCTTCCTCCAGCTTGGCAAGGGCTTCTTCCCCGTTAGCGGCTGTATCCGTCTCTATCTCAAGAGATTCCAGACTCTGAGACAAAGTTAGCCGAATATTCTTTTCATCATCCACGATCAGAACGCGTCTACCTTCCATCCCGCAAAGTCTCCTTGTTTAGTTTGTTTCCGCGACAGGCAGGGTGAACGTGAAGGTGCTGCCCTCCCCGGGAGTTGATTCCACCCAGATGGCTCCCCCATGGGCGCGCACGATTTCTTTGCTGATGGCCAGCCCCAGCCCGCTTCCGCCCATCGTTTTGTCGCTCTTGAGCTGCACGAATTTGTCGAAAACCTTTGGTTGGAACTCATAGGGTATGCCCGTTCCGTTGTCGCGAACGCTGAAGTGAATCTGGGATCCCGCCTGTTCCACCGTCACATGAACATAACCCCCAATGCTGGTATAGCGCAGAGCGTTAGAAATCAGATTGATCAACACCCAGGTGATTTTGTTGGGATCAGCCCGCACATCCGTAACCCCATCGGCTAATTTGACGGTAAGTTCGACCTGTTTTTCCTCCGCCTGGGGCTTCATCACGGCCACCGCTTTTTCGCAGAGAAGATGTGCCGAAACTCGTTCCATGTCCATTTCCATCTTCCCAGCTTCTATTTTGGATAGGTCGAGCAGATTGCTCACCAGGGCCTTGAGCCTTTCGAGCTCTTCATGGGCGACCAAAAGTAGCTGTTGTTCTTTTTCATCGAGCTTTTGTTTGGCGTTTTCCAGCAGCAGATCAATACTCATGCCCATGCTTGTCAAAGGAGTGCGCAGTTCGTGGGAAGCAGCCATTACAAATTCGGTTTTGAGTCGATCCAGCTCTTTGAGCCGGGTCACGTCGCGCAGCACCAGCACCACGCCCGACATGGAATCGGCCCCCACATGGACAGGCGTGATGGAAAACTGAAAATAGCGTTGCGCTTCCGCCTCCTGAATGGAGAAGATGTTTTGGCCTTCTTGAATCGCCGGGGGCTCTCCGGACTCGATGCATTCCCTGACATGTTCGAACAGTTGCTCGTTTTTGACGACCTCCAAAAAATGTTTATTCTGTGCTTTTTCGATTTCGGTCCCCAGCGTTTTCGATGCCGCCGGATTGACGTTGGTCACTTTGAATTCGGCATCGACCACGATGATTCCATCATCGATGCTCCGGATGATCGCGGCACTCTTGCGCTTTTCCGTGACAATTTCGCCTATGTTGAGGTCGTGGTAAGCCTTAAGCTTTCTTGTCATAGCGTTGAACTCGGCGGCGAGATGTCCGAACTCATCGGAAGAATCAGTTTTCACCTGCACATCGTAGCTTCCTTCTGCAAGTTTTTGCGTAGCTGCCATCATCGACTTGAGCGGTTTTACGATAATGCTGGAGAGCAGCAAGCTAAATCCTAGTCCGACTGCAATTGCAAACAGTCCAATTGCGCCCGTAGAAAGTGTTGCCTTCTGGGCAATCTTATTGGCACGTGCACTAGCATTGAACATAGTGTCGCTGTTGATCTCGCGCAGGCTGATGCAGGCATCCCGGACAGCTTTGAAGGTCGGGAGGACGGTCTCGTGATAGAAAGACGGCCCTTCCAACGGAGAATCATTGTGTACCGATTCGAGCTTGGAGAAATAGACCAGGTAGGAGGCATAGCCCTTATCAATGCGGTCAATTACCTCATCCTCCCCTTTGATGGTGATGTTGTCTTTAGCTCGACCCAGCCATTGCAAAAATTGGCTCTCATTTTCGCGAAACTGATTCAACCCCTCTTCGCCGTAGCCGAGCAGCACGAGAAGAGTCGCGCTGTCCTGCCGCTCTATGGAATCGATCATGTTTTCGGCCGCCAGGATGCTTTTGTAGTTCTCGCTCAAAATGGCATCGCTGGCCCGCCCAAGACGGAGTAAGTCGGTTATAGCCCAAATGATGACCACCAGCGTAAGGGCCAGGCACAGCCCGTAGCCGCCAAGAATCTTTTTGCGCAGAGTCCATCTCATAGTCGATCACGCTTTAGCAGAGTCTCATTCTCTTATTCATCATCGAGTGTGGCTTCCTGCCAACTACTTGATTCTTTAGGTCGATTTCAATACCGTCGAGCCGCAGCTCACATCGAGGCAATAAATTCAGGCACCGTGCAGGAAGCATATTTGATGCCAAGGGAAAAATACGCTGTGATTGCGACAGGGTAGGAATAAACCGAAAAGCTGGAAGAGGTTTTGTGTTGTTGGATCTTGCAAAATGCAGGAAAAAGGCATTGCAAAATGCAAGGAATCAGTAGATTTGATAGCGTTTTCTTTTACGCCACAGTGTGGCGGGATCAATCCCAAGTATTTGGGCAGCTTCCTCCAGAGAATCCGTGTGTAACAGCACTTCTTTAATATGAGCTTTTTCGATCTCTGCAAGGCTCGCCAAGTTTTTTGAGGTGCCGTCGCCGGTTTTATAACTAATGATGTGCGCCGGCAGATTTTCGGACTTGATTGCATTGTCTCGCGTTAAAATAGTTCCTCTCTGAATAACATTGATCAGCTCGCGAATGTTTCCGGGCCATGGATAGCATCGCAGAAGATTCAGCGCATCAACTGTAATGGTTTGGACCGTCTTGCGATTTTCCTTCGCAAATCGGGCCAGGTAGTGCTCGGCCAGGAGCTGAATGTCCTCCGGACGATCGCGCAAAGGGGGCATGAAAATTTCCACAACGTTCAGCCTGTAAAAGAGATCCTGCCGGAAAGATTTCTCCTGTATCAATTCATCAAGATCTTTGTTGGTAGCGGCTATTACCCGCACATCCACCTTTACCGTCCCAGTATCACCCAGCCTCTGAAACTCCTTATGCTGCAAAAAGTGCAGGAATTTGGCCTGAATGGTCGGCGACATCTCGGACACTTCATCCAGAAATACGGTTCCGCCATCCGCCATCTCAAGCTTCCCCGCTTTGTCCTTTATCGCCCCGGTAAAAGATCCTCTTACGTGACCGAATAGGTCACTTTCCAGCAAATTCTCCTGTAAGGCTGCACAGTCCACCGTTACAAAAGGACCCTCCTTTCTAGGGCTCCAGTCGTGAATCATGTTCGCAAGGATGCCCTTCCCGGTTCCACTTTCTCCACTGATCAAGAGGCCGGCATCCGATTCGGCGACCTGCCTTGCAGTTTTCAAAATAGATCGAACTTTCCTATTGGCGGTTATGAAATCCCCCTCCTGAAAGAAGCCCTCGAGCTTCTTTTTAAGCGATTCAACTTCGGACTCCAGGGTCTGCACTCTTTCTATCATTCCCATAAGGTGAGTAACCTGGGCCGAAGTAAAAGGTTTGGGGAGATAGTCGAAAGCACCCATCTTAATAGCCTGAACTGCGGTATCAACGGTCGCGTAAGCAGTAATGATGACAACAAAGGTGTTAAGCCCGACCGCAAGTATTTCTGTTAATACATCAAGCCCGTTCATATCGGGAAGCTTAAGATCCAAGAGTACAACTTCGGGTTTTGCTCTTTTAAATAGGTCAATCCCCTCCTCGCCTGTCTGGGCACCGAATGATTTAAGGCCAAGATCTTCCAGATGAATTTGCAGCGTCGACAGGATGTTTTTGTCATCGTCGACAATGAGAACGGTTCTCATGTGTTCTCCTCCACACCAGTGGGAAGCCAGAAAGTAAATGTCGTTCCTTCACCAATCTTGCTCACCACAGTTATATCGCCGCCGTGTTCTTCAATGATCTCCTTGGCAATAGCCAATCCCAAGCCTATTGTCCCTTTTTCCTTACGTTCCGAGAATTGAGTAAAACGATCAAAAATTTTGGGCAAGAATTCGGATCGTATCCCAACCCCCGTGTCGGCGCATTGAAAATAGCACCGATTGCCGGTTTGGCTGACCCGCAATGTTACTCGTCCCCCTATGTCGGTGTAGCGAATTGCATTGCCCAATAGATTAGTTATGACCCACGGGAATCTTAGAGAATCGATCAGGATGGGAGGCAGGTCCGGGTCGATTTCTGTCGTAAGCTCGATACCCTTTTCATCAGCTTGGCACAACAGGGGTTTGACGCATTCTCCAACTATCGCATGGACGCCAAGCAACTCTTTGGCACATGGTTTGAGCATGGCATCCAGCCTGGCGATGTCCACCAGTTCGTTGATCAAAGCCGACAATCTTGTGCAGTCCTCTTTAGCGGTTTGCAGTAACTTTTCGAACTTCCTAGTGAGAGAGCCGCTCATTTTGTCGGAGAGAATGCTCACACTCATGGAAAGGGACGTCATCGGCGTTTTCAGCTGATGGGAAAGATCGGCAATGAACTGGGCTTTGGCCTCTTCTGCCCGGCGAACCTTGAGTTTTTCGGCCATGAGCTTATCGGCACTCAGTTGATCGTAAAGCTTGAGGCGATCCAATAGGCGGTTGAACTCGGATGTCAAAAACCCAATTTCATCGTGCGCGGTAATAGGAAATTGCGGGTAATCCCCGCTCCCCTCTTTGATGCCGGCAATACCTCGAGCTAGATCCGTTAAGGGGCGCGAAATCTTCGATGAAAAAATAAAGCTGAAGATCAGTGTAAAAAGGATGGCGGAAACCAGTAGGCCGATGGAGTGGCGGAGAGCCCGCCGGGCGATTGCTTGAGTTGCTTCATCAGTTTCTTCCATCGCACCCTCGTTGATCGCAATCAATTCATTTAGAGCCGAATTCATTGAAATCGTCAGAGCTCTAAATTCATCGTAGAGATCATGGGACAATTTATTGGCTCCAGGAGCGGTTGGGTTATGCGAAAAAAGATGATAAAGCTTTGCATATTCGGCATATTTTTCGTGCAGGAGGTTTATGATTTTCTCCTCTCCAGGTTCCGTAATATTATCTTTACAAGTTCCGATAAGGGACAGAATTGGATCCCCTAGACTGTTGCCCTCCTGCTCTGTTTTCCCGTTGAAGAACAATCTTGCAATTATCTCATTTTGGTTATTGGCCAGACCCTGTCCTATTTTATGTGCAGCTTTGATGCTTTTGTAGTTCTTTGACAGAATGCGGTCGGCGCTCCTTCCAAGAGAGCTCAGATTCTTGTAACCTAGATGCATGGCAAACAGCAGAATCAACGCCGGGATCAGGATAATGAAAAATATCTTGGTCTTGATCGAATATTTTTGCTGGATCATATCAAATTTGCCCTCATTCATTGACGTAAATCCATCTATTAGGCCTTTATATTGCTAAAGGTCGTGGTCGCACCAATGACGATCCTAATTTATCGAAGCCTTTCAGAAAAAAGAGCCGAGCAATAGGAGGAAATCATATTTGCTGCCGACTTCTGCCATCTATCGCGACCTGGCATCCCGTCGCGGAAAATGTAGATATGTCTTGTGCAAATATTGACTTCTGAAGATCCCCATACTACGTATATCACTAAATCCATACTGCAAATCGTCCGGCACAAAGTCCATATTTGTTTCAAGGTACCGATTTTGGTTGATCTCGAATGGTGATTTGTGGCGAACCTGGGTGTTCTTTTGCTGATTGCATCTTTGTATTGACCTGCGCAACTTGGCTTCTACCACATACACTTATTTGACAGGGATTTTAGCTCGCTCTAAAATCAAAATGTACAATTTCTTGCACGAATAAAAATAAAGGTGCAATCAACATGAAACAACAAATGCGGGCTTTGGCTTACCATCTAAAACCTGCTGAAGTGAAAAAGCTGATACAGGTCCAAGGGATTTTCAGCCGAATGGAGTCAAAATTTCCTTGGCCACGAGTCCTATATAAGGCCACAATGGACATGTACGGTACGATTTCAATCGATGAAATGCAAGAGATCACCTTGAGAAACCCGGGTGAGTAAATAAACGAGACAATGTACATGCGGATATTTATTCTGAAGTCATTTTTGGTTCTGGTAAACAATCTCATGGCAAGCATCCTGACATGGCGGACTGCAATCATAGATCTGATTACCGATCTCACCAATCAGCAAGTGATGCTGTTCACTCGGGGTGGACGGTTGTACCGTCTTCACCAGGCCTTTGAATATATCCTTAAAAATGAGGCAAGTCGGCGTGTTGTGCTCGTCCATTTACATAATTCTCCTGAACAAAATGAGGAGTCGCAAATACGCGAGGGTCTCGAATTCTTTCGGGAGATTTTCCCGGAAATAGCAGTGGACCTGGTCGTTCGAGAGGGGCGCTTTAGTCCGGAAATGATAGACAACCTGTCGCGCGAATTCAAAATCCCAAAGAACAATATCTTTATAGGTGCTCCGGAGCAGAAGCATTCCTTTTCCATCGAGGACCTTGGAGGTGTTCGGGTCATTTTCTGAAGCCAAGATTTGGCGATCCTCATTCAGGTGAAGCTACAATTGTCATTCCGAGGAGTTCGACAGCAAGCGTGGAATGCTATCGCTCCTTTTGCTGCCAAATTTAGACACGCTCGATGAGAAACGGGGAGCAATTGTTACATGAAACATTGGTTGAAACCAAGGCTCGATTGGCTCTTGGTGTTTGTCCCAGCGGCCGTGACGTTGGAGCTGTTTGCACCGAAGGCACAAGTGTTGATTTTCTGCGCGGCAAGTCTGGCCATCATTCCCCTGGCGGGCTGGATGGGGAGAGCCACGGAGCATCTGGCGGCACACACGGGGGAGGGGGTAGGGGGGCTGCTCAATGCTACCTTCGGCAATGCAGCTGAACTCATTATTGGATTGATGGCCCTGCGAGCGGGCCTTTATGATGTGGTGAAAGCTTCTCTGACGGGCTCCATCATCGGCAACGTTCTGTTGGTAATGGGCGCGGCATTTTTTCTCGGAGGGCTCAAGCATAAGGTACAGCGGTTCCACGAAGGGGGCGCCCGCAGTCAGGCGACCATGATGACGCTGGCGACGATTGCATTGGTGTTGCCGGCTGCTTTCCATCATCTGGGAGGTGCTGCAGCGCGGAGCCGCGAAATGGATTTGAGCTTTGAAATTGCAATTGTGCTGCTGATCACCTATGCATTGGGTCTACTTTTTACTCTGAAGACGCACAAGCACTTTTTTGCCGGACGCGCGGGCGAAGGCGACCATTTGCCCGCAGGACAGCAAGAAGTGTGGTCGGCAGGTAAAAGCTTACTCGCACTGGCCGCTTCTACCTCGCTGGTGGCTTGGATGAGCGAACTGCTGGTTGGATCGGTCGAGGTGGCGGCCCACACCCTGGGATTATCGGAGCTGTTTGTGGGGATCGTTGTAGTGGCGATCATTGGTAATGCCGCCGAGCATTCGACAGCGGTATTGATGGCGCTCAAAAACCGCATGGACCTGAGCCTCGGCATTGCTCTGGGGAGTAGCATTCAGATTGCATTGTTTGTGGCGCCGGTACTCTTGTTTGTCAGTTACGTGGTGGGCCCGGAACCTATGGATTTGGTTTTTACGCCCATGGAAATCCTCGCTGTATTCCTGGCGGTCATCATCGCCAATGAAATTTCCCGCGATGGCGAGTCCAACTGGATGGAAGGCGTGCAGCTTTTGATGGTGTACGTGCTGTTGGGTATGGTGTTCTATTTTTTGCCGGAGTCAGCAATGCATTAAAAACATTATTGCGAGCTTGTTTTGTGATATCGGTCGTCCAGAATTAGCATCGGTCATCAAGGATCGGCCGAAAAACCCATCTTGTCATTCCGAGGCTGAAAACCGAGGAATCTTTGTTTTTTCAGGCAGTGGCCCAAGGTTTCTCGCTTCACGCGAAATGAGGGCACAATCCAGTTTGATGCAATTTCTCGTCAATCCGCGATGAGCAGGTATGGAATAATGAAACGTATTTGACGATCAATGGAGTTGCGGTTAGGATGGCTGCTATGAGGTTGGATTATGAAACTCCACATTCTGGCGGATCTGCACCTTGAGTTCGGCGACTTCCGGTTGCCTGACACCGACGCTGATGCCTTGGTGCTTGCAGGCGACATACATACCAAGGAACGGAGCATACCGTGGCTGCTGGAACAGGCTGCAGGGAAACCGGTCATCTACGTGCTGGGCAACCATGAGTATTACGGCAAGGCCTACCCGAAACTCCTCAACACGATGCGGAAAGAGACAACAGGCACTAACATCCATATCCTTGAAAACGGATCGATAGAGATCGATGGCGTGACGTTCCTCGGGTGCACCCTCTGGACAGACTTCAAGCTGCTGGGCAATCCGATGCTCGCCGCCTATGAAGCCAAGCAGATTGTGACTGACTTCCGCAGGATCAGGGTGAGCCCAAGGTATTCAAAACTGACACCAGGCGATGTGGTATCCATCCACAGGAATTCCCTTAATTGGCTGAAGAGCAGTGTGGAACGCAGCGACGGTAAGGCGGTTATTGTCACTCACCATGCGCCCAGCCTCCGGTCAGTGCCGGACTGCTTTAAAGCCGACATTGTGACCGCCGCCTTCGCTTCAGACCTGGACAGCTTTGTCGAAGAGTCCGGCGCCAAGCTGTGGATACACGGCCATATGCACGCCAGTAGCGACTACCTTGTCGGCAAGACCCGAGTCATCTGCAACCCGCGAGGCTATGCGCCGGATGACTTCAACCCCACGTTCAACCCCGAGTTGGTGGTTGAGGTGTGACAGACTCACCTTTCTCGAAGGTAGCTCGAAAGAGGATACCGACGTGACTCGGAATGCCAGATGGCGCCTGCATGAGTAGCAATTCATCCAATGGAATCGCTTAAATTAGGTGGACAATTTTTCTCATGATTTCAATAGATATGCATAAAATAGTCTTGCATTCATGGCTGGTTAAGTTAGCTTACAAAAAGAGCGGCCAGGCCTGAGGCAGGCTTAGGGAGTGTTACCGGACTGTGCGATTAATTCAACCAAAGGAGGAGTGCAATGAGTACGTTGGCGGTTATCGGCTACGATGATCAATACAAAGCTGAAGAAGTTCGACTCAAGCTGAAGAAAATGCAAAAAGACTATCTTATCGATCTGGAAGATGCAGTAGTTGCGGTGAAGGACGAAAAGGGCAAAGTGAAGCTGCACCAGGCGCTTAATCTCACGGCTGCGGGCGCGGTAAGCGGAGGTTTTTGGGGAACTTTGATCGGTTTGATCTTTTTGAGCCCGCTGCTTGGAATGGCGGTAGGGGCTACGGCGGGAGCGGTATCGGGTGCTCTTGCGGATGTCGGCATTGATGATAAGTTTATGAAAGAGTTGGCTGACAGCATGAAAGCCGGCAGCTCGGTTCTGTTTGTGCTGGTGAGACGTGCGACCCCTGACAAGGTGCTCGAAGAGCTTAAAGGCACAGGCGGAAAAGTGCTTAAAACCTCGCTTTCACATGACGACGAGGCAAAATTGCAGGAAGCATTAAACGCGGCCAGAAAGTAGTATTGCGCGCGCGAGTTACTCGGGAGGTGCCAACATGAAAGAACTCGAGAAGTTTTATAGAATCTACCATCCAAGGAATGTATCCTTCAGTATTTGGTTGACCTTGGCATTGAGTTTGTTTTTTCTGCTGTCTAATTGGTCGGTGGCGGATGCTGCAAAGCGGATTCGTCAAAGCAGCGAAATTCCTGTCATCGCGGCAGGTCAGCAGGGCGGACAATACAGCACAAATTATTTGACGATCAATTACAGCTACGCGAAAGTCGGAAATAATTTCAATATATCCGGCACAGTACAGTTCTCAAGTATGGTTCAAAGTAACTGGACAGAGATCCGGGGATTATATCTAGGCCTGGTTTTTGCCGACGATCAGGGGCAGGTTTTGGAGGAACACGGTCTCAATGTATCCGGCAATACGAGTAACATAGGGGTCCCTCTCAATTTCAAAAACTCGTTTACCATCCCAGCCGGGACGAAATACATGGCATTTAAGTGCAATGGCCAGGCTATCGGTACCGGACCTGGCAATCAACCAACCAGCTTTTGGATAGATCCCATTAAAGGGTTTAATTTCTGATCACTTCTTTTATCCTGCTACTGATCTCTAAGTAATCAGTGGCAGGATCAATCTATTCCTGCAACTATGAACCCGCCGATCGACATTCCTTCCCACACGGTCCTCATTGAAGATATTGAGAGGTAACGTACAAGATGCCCAGTAGATAAGTGAGGACCAGTATTGGAACAATAAGAATTCGCCTTTTGCTGGAGCCGTCGGGTGCATATCGAAGGGCACAGTGGCCGGCAGGCCGGATTGCCTGGCCGACTCCAGACAATACCCCTGAGACGCACAGGGTACGATGCCCATGATTAATGAGAGGGCGAAACGATTTCTTCCAGAGCTTGCGGGGATTCGGCCGTGCGCGCGTTTTGCGGGCTTGACCAGACGGGAGTGTGCTGCAGCTATGGCTCCCAGAACACTCGGATGAATTCCTCATCGGCAGCGTATTGCAGACGGAGATTTCCTTTATAGGCTCGTGACAACGCCTCACCGATTCTTCGTGCGATAATAATGCCGGTCGTTGTAATGATAATACCTTCGTCATCGTGAACGACATCCATGATCCTCTCCATGGGATATTTTTTTCTTGCCTGCACCGCCGTCTCGCGTATGAGTTGTAATACTTCGTCAAGGAGTTTCTTTAAAAAGGGGCCTTTAACTTCGACGTAGCCCGCCGGATAACGATTGGCAATGCGCGTACATGCCGGGCAGACGACTCCTTCTTGCGCGTCCTGTAGTGAGTTTTGAACCCCGCCTCTAGCCACAAACAGGATTCCACATTCTGAACATACCGCAGATCCTTGCGATTCATGGGGGAAAGAATGGTTTTCTTGATACTCCCCCTGAATTATTTTGCCTCCATCGGTTGATTCTGAGCTCATGGTTGTCTACTCCATCAGGCAAATCGCAATTACAACCTGTTGTCAGCATATTCTGACTAAATCCATTACCCACAACTCATTCGGTTTTTACAGTCTGTAAAAGATCCTGACACAAAAAGGCCCAAAAGCCTTATCCAATAATTCCACTAAATCTGTTATTTCACCGTCTGCCAGATCAATCTGAGCCCTGCAGCAAGGTAATCTTCTTTGGCGCGTTTATTGCCTTTACCGCTCTATACAGCAGTCAGTGCCAGTGATGTTTGTTTGAAACGATGCAAACCTCACACCGCCCACGAGGGGAGCAAAGATCTTTCGCTCAGCCAGCGCGAGCGGGAGAAGGAGGAACAGACATAAGGTCGGCTGCACCAACCATCCAGAGTTTGTAGGGCATGTTCTTCAGCGCGTTAAGATTGTCAGTTTCATCAAAAGGAGGTCCAATCATGCAGAAATTTCTTCTGGCGGTAGACGGTTCCAACAGGTGTAATGAGGTGATAGCTTCTGTGGCAAAGATTCTCAAAAATGGTCCCGACTGCAACGTCCTGCTTTACCACTGTGTGCAGAGTCTGGCAGGTGTGCATTACAGGGCTGTGGGTGAGTTGCCCCAACAATACCAGATCGATACTGAAGCAGAACAAAGAATGGGTGGTGAGATTCTTGAAAAATCCCTTAATGTGCTTCTAGAAAATGGGTTTCCCCAAAGCAAAATTGAAGTCCAGCTGAAGCTGAATAGTGGTGACCCGGCAATGGATATTGTGGCCGAGGCTAAACAAAAAGACATAGGGACGATTGTGCTTGGCCGTCGCGGGCTAAGTCGGGTGGAGAGTATTTTGGTTGGCAGCGTATCAAGCAAAGTTGCCGAGTATAGCGGTTCCATTGCCGTGTGGGTGGTCGATGCACCTCTTAATCAGTCGCAAAAAGCTCTCGTTGCCGTTCAAGGTGTGCCCGGCGGCCGCATGCTGAACCAGCATGCAGCTGAGAATATAGCCCATCTGCCTTATTCAGAATATACCTTTATTCATCTGATGCCTCCCATGCCGCCTTATCTCTGGGATGACGGGCATATTTTGAATCCGGAAGAGAGATCGGCCAGGCAGGCTGAAATTGACAAATGGCGCAGCGGCTACAAGCGGCAGTTTGAAGATGTTATGGCCGA
This sequence comes from uncultured delta proteobacterium, assembly GCA_963781715.1. Lineage (GTDB taxonomy): Bacteria > Desulfobacterota > Syntrophobacteria > Syntrophobacterales > Syntrophobacteraceae > Desulfoferrobacter. Next base: position 844,258 of record CAWAGW010000004.1, on the reverse strand, counting down.
AGGAAAGGAAGGTCTCGTTCAGCGCGGAATAAAGCCGGATAAGGTACAAATGAGGGTGGAGCCGGCAAAAGTCGGCATTGCTCGGGACCTGCTGGCTGAAATTGCTGGTGAGCAGTATCAGATGGTCATTATCGGGAAAAAGAGCTTGCAGAAAAAAACTCCTTTCCTTTTGGGAAGTTTTGCCAACAAGCTCCTGCATAATGCAAAAAGGGTAATTCTCTGCCTTGTGGGCTCTTAACCAGAGAGCAAGGTACGGGTGAAAGAGACGCGGCCCGTTTTACACAATGTATAAGCACCTGACAGAGCAATCATGGTCCCCTTGTCAAGCGCACCGTCTGAAGGCATTGCTTTTACCTCTTTCCCATGAGCGGAGATGGCAATCTAAACAGGCACAGTTGTGGTGTGGAGTTGTCGAAATGAAATAGAGTCGTTTCCTCTGCGTTGGTTGGAAGGCAGAAAAAGGCGAGCGATATCACTATTCTGAAAGGTATTATGGCTCATTCCAACGCTCTTTCCGTCTTCCAACCAGCATCAAGTCCGATAAGATTGAAGCCAGCTTCGAAAAGGGCGTCCTTAAGATAACGCTTCCAAAAACCGAAGAGGCTAAGAAGAAGGAGATCAAGATCAAAGTGAAATGAAATGGTATGCCTTTCTATGCCAGGACCGTTCCGCTTGTTCTTGATCATTTTCGCTGATTGCCTCCAGGGTGGTCGATTGGCCCATCGCGCCGCCGCGTGCCTCGAAGATGCTACCCGCCGCTAATTAACCGGCAGAACGGGCTTGCCGATGGAATCGTTAAGCTGAGGTCTTGAAATTACTGCCGCTCACAGATTGAAAACACTCTTCCGAATGCTTATCAGTCAACAAGGTATCGAGAAACTACGCACCGAACACTTGGTACAAGGCGAGGCTAGGAGGTAGCCCGAAAATGCCGTTTTGTCATTTCGAATCACACCTTGGCGTAATGAGAAATTTGTCGAATCAACTACTTGTGGAAGTAGGATTTTTCGCCCTCGGCTCGAATTGACAAATCTCAGACAACCTTTTTGGGCTGGATGCGCAATAATATCAAATGGTTCCTTCAGCACTTTCCAGGCTTCGCCGAAGGCAAATGAATCTGTGTGGAGCACAAAACCGGGATGCAGCGTTCAATAGTGCGCTTGATGGGTCGGCGGTCATGTTAATCATTCTTACAAGTGAGCTTAACGAGCGAGGGACAACGGCATGAAAGCGACAGTCTACCATGCACCTTACGACCTGCGTGTGGAGCAGGTTCCGGATCCGCAAATTCAACAGCCAACCGATGCAATCGTGCGCATCACTCAGGCGTGCATTTGCGGTTCCGATCTTTGGTACTATCGAGGGTTATCGGAATTTAAGCCAGGTTGGCGTATCGGCCACGAATTTATGGGCGTTGTCGAAGAAGTCGGCTCCGAGGTTCGCAAGATTAAAAAAGGAGATCGTGTGATTGCCCCTTTCGCCTTCTCCGATGGAACTTGCGAGTTTTGCCAAAAGGGTTTGCAGACTTCCTGTCCTCACGGCAATTTCTGGGGCATGGAAAATGACGGCGGACAAGGGGAAGCTGTGCGAACGCCCTTCGCCGATGGCACTCTGGTGGCGCTGCCGGCGCAAGTGGAAAACGACAATGCGCTGCTCAAAGCCGTTTTGCCCTTAACTGACGTGATGGGAACGGGACATCACGCGGCCGTTTCAGCGGGGGTAGTTAAAGGTGCGACGGTCGCCGTTGTCGGCGATGGAGCGGTCGGACTGTGTGGCGTGCTGGCAGTTCGAAGACTGGGCGCCGAGCGCATCATAATGCTTGGCCACCAGAGCAAACGCCTGGAAATTGCGCTGCAGTTCGGTGCAACGGATGTGATCAGTGTGCGGGGTGATGAAGCAATTGCCGAAGTGCTGGAGATGACTAAAGGCGGAGCCGAAGCTGTGCTCGAATGCGTCGGCACGGGCGATTCCCTGAACACCGCCTTGGGAATCTGCCGCCCGGGCGCCAAAGTCGGTTATGTCGGCGTACCCCACTATAAGGATTCCGTCAATTTCATGCGCATGTTCCGCCACAACATTTCCCTGCACGGTGGCGTCGCGCCGGTGCGTGCCTATATTCCGGACCTTCTGGTCGATGTGTTGAATGGAAAGCTCGATCCTTCTCCGGTGCTGGACATGACCGTGAACCTGGACGGTGTTCCCGACGGCTACCAGGCGATGGATCAGCGTCAAGCCATCAAAGTGATGGTGCAAGTGCAATGAGACCTGCCTATGGTTCGCGAATGAACCATCAGCATGCTGACAAATCCCCCCTGGTCCCCTTTTAGGACTGACAGTTACCCGTAGTACGTGACCCCGCGGGTAGAACGCGGAGACAGGGACAGGGAGACGCGGAGAAAAAGCCGCCACTTGCGTGGACAACCGGTAATTTTATAGGGGTCGAAAACGCTTCACGACAACATTTGGCATATGCCGGGTTTAGTAGCCTTGCACGAGAGCTTGCCCATCTCCCTCTCTCCGTGTCGCCGCGTCTCCCCCACCTGCAGATCGCCTGCACGGGGGGCAAGTGTGTCCAACTGACAGCCTCTAGGAAAAAGGGGGGCTCCCGTTGTTTCAGCCCCCTTCTCGATTACATAAACATCAACCGTTGACCGGCTAATTATCGCCAATATTCAATCCTGCTTGCTTAGTGATTTTTCTTCGAGAGTGCGCTTCAAAATTGGGACTACTGCTCTATCTTTCTCATGCCCCACCTCTTCCTTCAATTCGATGAGAGTTTCCAGATTCAAAACGCGCAAGTGCCATCCACTGACCGACAATTGCGTCGTGTGCTCGATGAGATCCACGTAGCCGTGGTCTGTGCCGATGGTTCCAAGCAGGTCAAGAGGCCCAAAACGAGTCATGAGAAGCTGATGACCCGCAGCAGCCAAATGTGTTGGTCCTGGCCTGAGCTGCCGGTCTCCCTGCCCTCGGTAGTAGGCGTCAAGATCTTGAAGAGCCGAAAGAAGACGGTCGATGTTGCCCGGAGTGCGCGAGTGGACCAAATCGAGATCAAAAGTGGTGATGGGCGCACCATGAAGAACGGCGCAGACCCCTCCCACTATGATGAACTCCACCCGGTGAGCGACCAAGGTCCGCAAGAGTGCCAAAAAATCAGGTGAAGGAACTTTCATTGCACAACCTCGCAAGGGATTGGACGTTCTGTTGCAGTACTTGCAGGCGTTCAGAAGGTGTCAGCGAGAGCATCCATCGGATAAGAGTAAGGTCAACACCATCGTCACTGTAAGTGACCTGTTCACCTTGTGCCGCAGGTGCTTTTTGCGGATTACATGAATGAGATCTCGCTTCGTTCATCAACATCACCTCCTTGGATATGAGCTCACAAACATGGCCTATGCTATGACCCATGGCACACTATGTGCTCTTTCCTCCTGCGCTAAGATACCTCACTCTTGCGAGTCTGCAACCGACCTTCCCTCATAAGCAGCCCTATAATGCTCCAAGAGAGACAGTCTTTTGATCCACCCGGGTAAGTCGCACTGCAACCCTAGTGATTTGGCAGCTTCAGAATTTGTTATGAGTTTCGGGTTTGACTGAGCAAATTCGAGCACGGCTTCTTTCAACTTTGTGAGGCCCAGTTGTGCCTTTTCCCTTACCCCGGCTGATATCACGACATTCTTGGGCGGCCTGTTGATAGTCCCGAAAGGAATGACGGAGTTAGTGAGAATGCCTCCAGAGACTTCTGTGCCAAAAGCAGGGATGAGTTCAGCCTCTAGCTTCAGGGCCTGGAAGTCTGAAAGGCTGTCTGCCAGCACCGTCACAACCACCTCATGACCTGAGACCTGAATTTGCTGAATGCGTTTATCCTCGCGAGAATCGTCTGCTCGCGCAACGTGATCCCAGGCGTGGGTTCCGGTTCCCTTTCCAATGTAAAAAACGTCTTGGCGGAGATTGTCGTGGATCCTTTAATGCATATAGAGTAAGACCTATCTGACATGAAATCTCCGTCTGCTCTTATACTCTCGACACCGTATAACCCAAGATTAAGCAGTGGCGCCGAACTGCCGGGAAGCCTGAGAGAAAGCTAAGAATGTTCTCTATTGTGGAGTGGACTTCGATGGCGAAATCGTAACCGAGACCTGGCTCGTAGCGTTCATAATAGTCCATGGCGTCGAGAAATTCCGCCTCGGCTTCAGGATGAAAACCGTAGTGCTTCATCTGGTGAACCGTTTGAGCGCCTTGTCAAATACCACGTCGCCTGGAACCGGCTTTACTTTCCCGGAGCGAAGCTCCTGAAGTCGTCTCTTTGCCGTCTCCGTCCACTTGGCATCTATGTCAGGGCTTGGCATATTCAGGCTTCGCAAGAGCGAATCGGCGATGAGTGCCCTCTCCTCGACAGGGAGAGATAGGGCCTCTTCTATAATCTTTTTGGTTGTCATCACGATCTAACTCCTATGTGTTAATGAACTGGTTCTTCATCCCATAATGCATCTTCGCAATCCACCCCGGCAGTGCAAAACGCAACCTGTTTCCGTGAGTTGGAGGCTCAATTCACTACGTTTTATACCACGATATCATTGGTTTGATGGTGATCAGGAACATCCTCCATGACCATCATCTTATAAGCATCCTTCATATTATCCTCTAATTCCTCCAGCGTTTCTCCTTGGGCCATGATCTCCGGGTGCTCAAGGAGTTTTCCCAGCCAGAATTTCTCACCTTTCCAGTAGATCATGGTGAAGCGCTTGCTCATGTCAGTTTCCCTGTTTGTTTGGATAGTTGTCTTCTTTGCTCTGGTAACCGGTGGCTTCCGAACGGTTCTCATTTCAACAATAACCATTCCCGTCGTCCCCGCGCACTATTCTTTCAATTCCTCCGACGCAGGCTCTTTATTGGACGACATCTTTCTTCCCAAAGCAACCGCCGAAGCCTCTGCCGCTTGTTCATATAGCGACTTTCTCCATGACTCGGGAAGATCCTTGAGTCTTACTTCCAAAAGGGCTTTCAATACTTTCGGCTTGATATGGGTTTCGAACATGATATTGGCAGGTCGGGCAGCCTCAGCACGAGCTGTTGTTAGCTTGCCACAAGCATAGACCGCTTAAGTGGGAAATCATTTCACCCGAACCACATACAAAGCCAAGGTTCCGCCAAATACCACTTTTTGCTGTTCCTCTGTCAACTGACTTTCTTCGATAAGCCCTGGCACCCCACGAATAGACATAAAATGTCGATAATTGCGAAAGTGTCTGCGGCCCATAGCCGCTTCGGAAAGGAAAATGATGGGTTTGGTAAGCCAGCCTTTTAGAGGACGAGCACGCCCGGCACGGAAATCAATCAATAGGATGCTCCCTTCGGTCTTGAGAACCCGCTTTATTTCGGCGATCGCTGACATTCGTGTCGGTGGGTCCATCTCATGTAAGACGAGCATGCATAGGACCAGGTCAAAGGTGTTGCTTTCATAGGGCAGCTGCTTGGCATCACCAAGCCGGAGTTCTGCATCTTCACCCAATCGGGTTCTGGCGACTTCCAGCATAGACGGTGAGGCATCAATACCATATACCTCACAACCGGATCTCCGGTATATCTCCAACTGGGCACCGGTCCCGCAGCCAACATCGAGCACCTTCATACCATGCTCTGGTGGGAACATGCGTACTCCCAGTAACCTCAAGCGCCTATTCATAGTTTCGAAGAGGCTGCTATAGCTGCCTGCAACTCTACGATAGGGATCCTTATTCATTGCTTCGCTCCCAATCAGATTTATGGCAAGCTGACCATCAGGCTCAGAGGATCTGCGCAGCCGAAGGCGAAGCAGATTCTGAGTGCAGCATTGGGTTAGGGATCAATATCTTTATAGGGTTCGTTTGTTAATTGACACAGGCGCGATGCCACAGCCACACTGTGCTTGCAAGGCAGGGAACGAGCATGAACCATGTCCCGAATAGGGCAATCACGAACCCTGCAATCGGGGCGGGCAGGCAGGCACCCAAAACCATCGTGAGAGTCAACACACCAAAGGGCGACAATACCACAAACCAGCGCGGATACATCGTTCGACCACTTAGAATCCCCACAGCATGCCAGATGGCGCCCGCAGAGAAGGCCAACACCGCCGTCAGATCCCCCATCACAAAATGTTCGAGGATAAAGCGGTTGGCCATTGCATAAAATGCCTCGTCCGTGCATCCGACCACGGCCTTCGCTTGTGCCAACACACTCAAGAATGCCCACCCAGCATGTTGGATCCCCCCGATCATCAACAGAGCATAGGCAAGCAGCCCACACGGTACATGGGCAAGCCAAAATCCCGCGCGTCGCATTCCAACCCACCAGTGATAATATGACAGCGCGTAAAACGGATAGAGCCAGCCGGCCGTTTGTGCCATCATCACCATCCAATGAGGGCGATGGCCTGCGGTACGAATCGTATCCCATACCGCGGGAGAAAAGTATTCAAGGCCGCTCAATTTGGGCGAGTAACCGTAAATATAATCACATACACCGTTCCAGAGTATCAGAATAGAAACAGAGATGCCAATAAGGCGGAGGCGATGACAGCAACGCAATGTGGCCTCATCGGTGAAGTCCTTTATATTATCGCTGGGATCCGAAGAAGATTTACTATTGATATCCATTCTAAATTCGTCTCAGTGATTTTTTGGCGATTTTTCTCGTTCTCTCTCTAAATCACGGCTTCCTTCTTATGACGATAAAATAGGCAATAATCGCTTATGCTGCCCAACGCCGCTCGATGCGCCACCTAATGCCGGTTCTGCTGGAATTAAAGGTTAGAAAAAATGTCTCATGTCAAGGGCTGCCCCCTTTTCCCACGAGCACTTCGTTAGCGGGTTCACACTTTCAATCCAAGCAGTCTTTTCAGGAGAATGTCTTCGACATTCTGTCGAGAATCCAGCACGGACAAAACATAAACCGTTCCCTCCGAGATCCTGTAGATGATCCTCCATGGTGCAACGATCAGTTTACGATATTGAGTGATTCCTTGGTCCTGAAGCTCAGGGACAACGCGACCTCTGGCGGGAGAGGAATGGAGGTTCGAGGCTTTTTCTTTGATGCTGCTGAATACTTCGTAGGCACGAGAGGGGCTGTCTCTGGTAATGTATTCAACGATGCCCTTAAGGTCTCTTGCCGATGTTTCTGACCATCTGACGGTGTAGGTCTTCTTCATTTCATTTTTTCTTTAAGAGACTTCTCGATTTCCGTGAATACATCTTCTTGTAACTTGGATTTCCCACTCCTTATGTCCTCCTCACCTTGGGAAATCAGCTTCAGGATACCGATTGCATTTCGCATGTTTTCATAGCTTTCCGGATCCTGAAGTACCGCTCTTGGCTCGCCGTTTTGAGTAATGACAACGGGGCGATGAGTTTCGTTGATCTGCTTTAGCAGATCGGCTGCCTTTGATTTGAGGTACGTAATCGGTCTGATATCTTTTGAAATATTCATTTCATCACCTCCAGTCATTTTATGATACGATAAAAAGACCGGTTGTCAAGCTTGTCGGCTCTGAAGCCACTTTTTAAGTGAACTTTGACTCTCTCCGGAAGGTTTTCCAGCAAGGAGCCCTTCCACGCTTATGTCTTCGTCTATGTCTTCCCAGTGGATGCCTTGCCCCTTGCCGATAAGCCTCCAGTTCGCTCGTTCCTCGGGGCTAGCATACTCAAGACGGGGATACCAACCTAATGGAACCGAAATTGTGCGACCGTCACTAAAATCAATGGTCAGAGTATCTTCGGTTATGTGGACATCCACGGCGTAAGGAATTTCGATTTCAACGGCCAAAATATTCATTCCATGCCTCCATCAAGGATTCTTGATTCTGTTGAATAATAGTCCGAATTTGTTTAAATGATCTAATCGACTCCGAAAAATGGGGGAGTTCGTCAAGGAAAAATTTGGATTCTGGAAAAAGACCCTCAAGGATTGGTCGATCGTTTCAGCCGTAGAGAAAAGAGCAGATCGCAACCGAGGCAACGATCGCGACGAAGTCGGCGGTAAGCGCGGCAGCCAGAGCGTGGCGGATGCGCTTTACCTGCACAGCGCCGAAATAAACAGCCAAAACATAAAATGTCGTTTCAGTCGATCCTTGCAAAGTGGACACCAGGTAACCCGTGTAGCTGTCCGGTCCTATGAGAGGATTTTCGATAATCGAAGCGAGCACTCCGTATGCGCCGGATCCCGAAAGAGGTCTGAGCAGGGCCATTGGCAAAGCTTCTGCCGGCAGTCCCACCAGAGCCGTATATCTGCCGAGCCAGCCGACTATGGCATCCAGTGCTCCACTTGCCCTGAACATTCCCACAGCAACCAATATAGCGACTAGGTAAGGGATGATCTTCACCGCTACCTGGAAGCCTTCTTTGGCTCCTTCCACGAAAACCTCGTAAATCCTCACTCGCCGCATCATTCCAAAAGTCAAAAAGCCGATCATGAGTCCCGGAATGACCCAAGGAGAGACTTCCCTGCCATAGAATATGGTGACGGGAATGAGCGCGATCAGAGTCAAGATTGCCAATACGCTTGTCCATAAAGGATAAGACTCGATGGATTCGTTCCACACTGCAGATTCATCTGTTGGGGCAGGAGGTTCTTGATCCCGATCCATTGTTTCTTCCGGAAGCTTTGTCTGCGGAAAAAACCGCTGATACATCTTGGCGGCGAAGATGGCGGTGATGGTCGAGCAAATGGTGGCGAACAAAGTTGTCGGTAAAATACCGGCGGGGTTGCCGGACCCGGCCGCGGCCCGAAGCGCAATGACTCCGGTCGGCAGAAGGGTAACGCTGGAGGTGTTGATCGCCAAAAAGAGCGCCATCGCGTTTGTGGCGGTGCCGGGATGCAGATTGAGTTTGTCCAGTTCCTGCATTGCCCGGATGCCGAAAGGAGTTGCGGCGTTTCCGAGTCCCATGGCGTTGGCGGACATGTTGAGAATCATTGCACCCATGGCCGGATGTTCGGGAGGCACTTCAGGGAACAATCGAACCATGACCGGCCTGATCAAGCGGGCAAGGATCTTGAGCATTCCTCCCTCTTCGGCCACCTTCATCAACCCCAAAAAGAGAGCCATGACCCCGATGAGCCCGATGGCAAGTTCTACCGAACTCGCGGCGGATTTGATCATGGCTTCGGATAGACGTTCCATCGGCGCCGCAGCGCCTTCCAACGAAACGCCAAAGATCTGCTGCCATCCGGCTGTCAGGAACGAAATGAGGACGATGAAAAAAAAGATGTAGTTCATTAAGGTTCACTCATACTGACCAAATCAACACATAAAAAAGCCCCGGTATTCGAAGGAACCGCCTACATCGTGAATTGTGTCAAATCCGCAGGCGCGGAATATACCACATCTTTACACTGACAGCTGTCTTTTTGTTTACGACTGTGAGTTTTTGGCTCTTGTGCAAAGGGCGCAAGCACGGTGCGGATCGCAGAAAGCAGAAGGTCCAAATCCGTTGCAGTTCTGCGTTTATATTAGAATCCAGCGGCGGCGCCCCATTTACGACGGGGTTTGAACGATAATGAAACTTCTTCGGCTTCGTATTTTCACTTAATTTATTGATGCCCATTCAACCACGAAGAACACGAAGATCACGAAGAGGAATTTATCTAAAGCTTTTTTCTTCGTGTTGCTTCGTGCACTTCGTGGTTTAGAAACAGAAAGCTCAAAAGCACAGAACCCAACGAAGTCTCATAAGAGAATGAAAGCTGGCCCTTATTCGATATGTTCCAAGGCAATCTCATGCCTTGTTGTGACCGTCCCGGTCATGGCCGATAGGTGGGTGGCTTTTATGCTTGAGTTCCCGGCGGCCTCCAGATTCCTGGGATGGGATGGCCGCACTTTCCGCACTGCCCGTCTTTGAGTTCGAGCACTTCTATCCGGTAGCCGGTTCTTTCAATAAGGCGGGTCTTGCATCCCGGGCAGTAGGTGTGTTCGGCATCGTGTCCGGGCACATTGCCGATATAGACATAATTCAGTCCTTCACCTCGGGCGCACTTCCATGCCTCCTCCAGGGTAGCGACCGGAGTAGGGGAGAGGCTCTTGAGCTTGTAGAGCGGATAGAAGCGACTGAAATGCAGCGGGACATCCGGGCTCAGTTCGTCTCGAATCCAGCGGGCCATGGCCCTGATCTGCTGCATGTCGTCGTTCTTGCCGGGCACTATTAATGTGACGATTTCGGTGTGGACGCCCCAACTTTTGAGATTTTTTAGAGAAGTCAAAACCGGCTGCAAACGTCCTTCTGTGAGATTTTCGTAATATTCTTCAGTGAAGCCTTTCAAGTCGATGCAGGCGGCGTCCAGATACTTACAGAGATCCTTGAGCGGTGGACTGTTAACGAAGCCGTTGGAGTGCATGACTTTCAGCAATCCCTGCTCGTTAGCAATTTGGCCGATGTCCAACATGTATTCCATAAAAATTGTGGGTTCCACGTAGGTGGAGGCAATGGACCGGCATTGATAGTGGGCTGCGTTGGCTACCACCTGGGCCGGCGGAAGATCGTAGTTGAACGTGTCGTCCGGGCGTGCCTGAGAAATTTCCCAATTCTGGCAGAACTTGCAGTTCAAGTTGCAGCCGGCGGTGGCGATGGAAAAGGATCGACTGCCGGGGAGAACATGAAAAAAAGGCTTTTTTTCTATCGGGTCGACGTTTACCGCACATGGGTTCCCGTATGCGATCGAGTAATATTGCCCGTCGACGTTTTCTCGAACACGGCAGTAGCCGCGTTCTCCGTTGGCAACTTCGCAGTGGCGCGGGCAAAGTTCGCAGCGGATCATTTGACCCTCCAGCGGCGTAAAGTAGGGTGAGAGCTTTCGCCCTAGAAATCCTTTCTGCAGTTGCTGTGCTTGACTGCCGGCGGCCATTTCAAGCCAGCTGAAGCTGTTGATGCCGGCGCAAATCAGTGCGCAACGGCCGCATTGCCGCAAAAAATCACGTCTATTTATGGAATAAGTCATGTTATCGCCTTGTTAGAACACGTCTGCAGAAAAAATGTAGATCGTTGTGTTCTTGTCCTTCCAGGCATCTTGAGGAAGGTTCGCTTTCCGGCAGGTATAATCCAGAAACGTCTCACGGTCCCAGCCGTATTCGGTTGCCACTTGAGGAAGCAGCAGACCGCTGTGCCCGTCTTGCTGCACAATAATGCCGTCTCGGCCCACCTGGATTTCTTCCACATCGGTAATTCGGCGCAGCGGAGTCATGGCGGAAATCTCGATATCCAGATCCTGCAGTTCATCCGCCGTTACCGGTGGAAATCTGGGATCTTGAAAAGCCGCAGCAACTGCCATCTCTGCAACGGTTTCAGCCAGCGATCGATCTCCTATGATGTGCCCAATGCACCCTCGCAATTCCCCATTTTTATGCAGTGTCACGAAAGCGCCGCGTGACTCTTTTAAGCGCGCAGAAGACACCTCGAAAGTTGGGGGTTCTTTACCCGCGAAGTGAGCTTCTATGCTTTCTTTTGCAATTCGGTGCAGCAGGGCTTTGTCTTCCGTGCTGAGACCCAGGTCGATTCCCGCCTGCTTTTGCTCTTTGAGCGTTTTTTCAGGCTCCGTCCCTTTGTATATGGCTGCCGCCAGGTATCCGACCACCCGGCTTCGATCCCCCGTCACATCACCGGAATTGGCACTGTATAAAACGTCGGCCGCATTTGCCCCAAGTTCTCGGGATGCGAGGAGTACAGTTACCATAGGGCCGCCGCCGCATGCTTCACATTTGCCGCGTGCCAGATCGTAACTCAAACCTTGAGGATCGAATTTTGTTACATGATCGATGATTACCTGGTCCAATTCTTTGGCTTGCTGGTAGGAGTGAAAATGAGAAAGATCCGAGCTGGCGACAATTAAAACAGATTTACCTCGACTGCACTGCGCAACAGCATCGGCCAGCCGCTTGCAAGTCGCGTAGCTTTGATCTCCCATCACAAGCGGCACAAGCTTGAAGCCGGGCATCACCGTCTGCAAAAATGGAAGCTGAATTTCAAGTGAATGCTCGCGAGCATGCGCTTCCGGGACGTAGTGGATGTCACTGTCTTTGTCCTTTAACTCGCGGATCAGGTCACGGTCCAGTGGAACCAGTCCGAGAGGCGTTCTGTAGCCGCCTTGGTCGTAAACGGAAATCCCGCTGAAGGCTGCATGATGACTTGGAGCTATGATGATGACTGTGTCAAACTTGTGGTTGCGCAGCAGCTTATAAGCGTAGGCAGCAACCTGCCCGGAATAGGCATAGCCGGCATGAGGGGAGATAAGGGAGACCAGTTCTCCCGACAAGTCCCGTTTGGGAACTCCGTCGAGAAAAGCATTGATGGTATCGCGCAGCTCGATTGGAGAATCGGGATACCACGATCCGGCGACTACGGACTCGTGCACCTGCCCGGTTTGGAAATCCTTTTCGCCGGCAGTTGCTGTCGTCCTGGAAATCTGCAATGGTCCAAAAGCAGAAAGCGCGATCGATAACAACAACACCAACAACCAATTTCGCTTGACTGTACGGATCACCATTGTTCTATCTCTTAGCGGAAGGGTATAGAAGCAAAACCAAAGAAAACGAGTTAACTTAAGAACCGTTGTGGGCGAACAGTAAAGAATTATCGAGACTGATTATAAAAAAAGGCAATAGCTCTGGTCAATAGAGCGACACCGGGGTGAGTTTATGGGACGTTGACAATACTGTGTTTTGACTACAAAATAAAATTCCAATCTTTTCTGAATTGCTCGGAGGATTGCACTCAATGGTTGCAAATTTCGCTACGGAGGTTGCAAGGCCGGAGTAATCTTATAGTTTGATCCATGCAGTCGGGATGGCTTGTAGTGCGGGATTGTATTATATTTACCTTAATTCCGCTTTTCCATGAAAGTCCAGCACGTCATACCGGCGAAAGCCGGTATCCAGGCGTTTTTTGTGGAGTCCGGTTTACACCGGAATCACCACGGGGTGCTCCAGAAGACTTTCAGTCTGGTTGTGGACTCCTCGGTCATGAGCGTTTGCGGAAATGATGACCGGGAATTTTTGACGAGTTGCCAGTCTGCCCATCTATTTTGGACGAAACAGATAACGATGAACGAAGCAAGATTAGAGAATCTCATCGCGGATAAAAGGAACCTCGAACACATTCTCGATCATCTGATGGAAGGGATCATAGCTCACGATACGCGCAGAAAGATCCTTTTTTTCAACAGAGCGGCTGAGAATATCACGGGCTACAAAAAGGATGAAGTTATAGGCAAAGACTGCCACGAAGTATTTGGCAGTCCCTTTTGCGGCAGTCGATGCTCTTTTTGCGGGGAACCTCCCGATGCTTTGACGCATATCTCGTATCCCCTAAATATTCTAAATAAGAGTGGAGAACTCAAAAGAATCGAGATGTCCGTAACCGGCATGACCGACGAGCATGGATGTTTTGTAGGTGTACTCGCTGCGCTGCACGACACGACCGATCTGATTGGATTGAAAACTCGGCTGGGAGAGCTCACCAGTTTTGCCGGGATAGTCGGCCGCGATCATAAGATGCTGCAACTATTTGAACAGATCCGCGATCTGGCCAGCAATGATTATCCAGTTCATATTTCCGGTGAAACGGGTACCGGAAAGGAGCTCGTGGCGGCTGCAATCCACAATGAAAGCCATCGCGGCAAAGGACCTTTCGTGCCGGTGAACTGTGGTGCATTACCGGAGGGCTTGCTGGAGAGCGAGCTGTTCGGGCACGTGAAGGGAGCTTTTTCCGGCGCCATTCGAGACAAAAAAGGACGTTTCGAATTGGCCCATGGGGGAACCATATTTCTGGACGAAGTATCGGAATTGCCCAAACCCATGCAGGTAAAACTTTTACGAGTTTTGCAGGAATGCTGCATCGAGCGTGTAGGGGGGGAGAAAACGCTTGCCGTGGATATTCGAGTCATCAGCGCCACTAACAGCGATTTGAAGCGCGAAATGGAAAGGCAGAATTTTCGCGAGGATCTCTACTATCGACTCAATGTAGTTCCCGTATTCATCCCTCCACTGCGAGATCGAAAGAACGACATCCCGGCATTGGTATCCCATTTTCTGGAGCAGGCTGCAAAGCGCGGAGAGAAATTGGCGGGGGTTTCTCAGGAAGCTTTAACCGTTCTGATGGATTACCATTGGCCGGGAAACGCACGGGAGTTGCAAAATGCGGTACATTTTGCCCTTGTTAAATCCAAAGGAATGACGATTCGGCCGCAGGACCTGCCGATAGAATTGAGACAGTTGCAGGTTGTCAATTCCAGACCCGGGCCTTCCAAAAAACTGGATGAGGATTCCGTGATGGCCGCCCTGGAAAAGAGCGGGGGCAACAAAGCTAAGGCGGCCAGGCTGTTGGGAGTGGGGCGCGCAACTCTTTATCGATTCCTCGGCGATATGCACGATGTTTCATGATACATTCCTGTCCCATGTTCTTATTGAGACACTATGCCGACCATAACCTCACGTTTCCACAAAAACCTGAATCCCACTAATACGATACGGCGTAAGTTCCCATCCATTTTGGGTCGTCCAATTGTGCCGTAGCCTAGGGCCTTGTGCCCGTTAAGACGCCCACAAGGGGCTATGCTACAGAATGAACCCGAACATTTCCATATGGAAACCGGGTGGGAACTTTCGCCGACATGTACTAATCTGCGATGAGCCAAATTGGGTAATACCTCGACGAGGGTTTCATCCTTACTTTTTTGAAACAGGCTTCTCAGCCTGTCAATTCAGGTTTATTCACTCCGGCGGGCTTCAAAGCTCGTCCCGCGGTTGCTCCTTCGGTATGAAGTTCTTAATTTAGTATGGCATGAAGCAGGTTTACCGATGAAATCGTTAAATTTAGGAATTACAAACACTTGACCGTGGGTATTGAAAGTCCCCCTTTCGCAAAGGGGGATTTTAAATGAGAATCAGCAGGTTGAAAAATCCCCCCTAACCCCCCTTTGCAAAAGGGGGGGGACCAAATCGCTGACTCCCTGTTGTTGGTGGCAAATTGTAATGCCAATGAAAACAGATACTTTTCAAAAGCACGGGGTCATGTGTGTCTAACTGTCAGCTTTACGAAAGGGGGGAACTGGTCTTTCGCGCACGAAGGGGTGAATTGGTCTTTGCTTCACGAAAGGGGGGGAACTAAGGTTTCTGGCCGAATACTGATTATAAGCTGCCGTCAGCCGTAAGTGTCTCGATGGTGTCTCGCCAAAATCGGACTGTTTTCATTCAGACCGGCTGAGAACGGCGGGTGTTTATTTTTTCAGAGTTGTTTTACTGATGCTGTGTCAGGTCCATGTTTCCTTTGTGGGGCAAGCTTTCCAGCCTGCCGCTATGAATATACCCGCTGACGATTCAGTAGAAATTGGAGAATATGGTATGACACTTGCCTAAAGGTTTGAGCGGCAAGTGCGGTCAGAGAAAATGAGTCTCCATTTTAACCTCATCTCAGAGTGCTTATTGGAATGGTAAAATTCCAAAAAACAGTAAGACGAGCTGGATGAATTTCATTTTGGCTCAGCCGATAGTTGCGCGACAGAACTCCAATTGGAGCGAAGGATCATGAAACCTTGCAACAAAAACATTTTAAAGACGCTTGAACTGGTCGAACGGATGACCAAGATTGCTGATGACGGTGACAGGGTAAGAGAGGATACGGGGTGTGGGGTGCTGTACGGCGTCCTACGCGACTCGGCCTATAAAATCAGAAAACTGGCGGAAGAAGAGCGCGAGGCGCATAGGAGAAAAGGCTGGTGGTAGATAAAACTACTTGCCGGCAAGGCGTTCTTTGACTCAACAACTACTATAAACAGGAGTGAAAAACAGAATGAGTGAGACGACACAAAATTTAATGGAAGCGTTCGCTGGTGAATCCCAAGCAAATCGAAAGTATCTCGCATATGCCAAACAGGCTGAAAAGGAAGGGCATCATCAGGTGGCAAAGCTTTTCAGAGCAGCTGCCGAAGCTGAGACAGTGCACGCTCACACGCACCTGCGAACGCTTGGAGGAATCAAATCCACTGCAGAAAATTTGCAGGACGCGATAGCAGGTGAAACTCACGAGTTTAAAACCATGTATCCGGCTATGATCAAGACAGCGCAAAACGAAGGTCAGAAGGCAGCCGAGCGAAGCTTCAGGTATGCCAATGAGGTGGAAGAGGTCCATGCGAACCTCTATCAGAAAGCGTTGGACAATATCGAAGGCCTCGAAGAAGTTGACTATTACGTCTGTTCAGTATGCGGCTATACTTGTGAGAACGAACCTCCGGACAAATGTCCGGTTTGTAATGCTGTTTCTAAAGCATTCTTCAAAGTGAGTTGAATTTAATTTTTCACTATGACTAAAGGAGGATCTAAGGTGCCTAAAGCGCTAGTCATTTATGCAAGCAGGACCAATCAAACTAAGACCATTGCAGAAATTATTGCCGAAGGAATGCGCTTCGAGGGTATGGAAGCGACAGCTGTCAATGTGAACGATTTTGAAAAACAAAAAATCAATCCTGAGGATTATGACGCGGTTGTTTTAGGAGCTCCGACATACCATGGGGATATGATTCAACCCATGAAGACTCTTCTGTTTGCGCTGGAAAAGTTCAATCTGGAAGGCAAGGTGGGTGGAAGCTTCGGTGCTTTTGGCTGGAGTGGAGAGGCCCCGGGACGAATTTACGATACCATGAAACACATTTATAAGATGGAAATGGTAAGCGGGCCGCTCATGCTGAAATCTGCCTCTCTGGGGGGCGGGGTCAAAATGGGGCAGGACTACGGTCGAGAAGTTGCGAAGAAACTGCAGTAGTGATCCAATGTTAGCAAAATTATTAACAAAATCGGCTCATCCTGGATTAACGGGACATGGTCGTCGAGCAGTCCCTTGGTTGGTTATCGAGTCTCCGACTTGAACCAACATGCAGGCGGTATTCCACCTGCATGACGCGAACTTATCAATGGAATCGCTAAAGTTAGGTGTCAATAAAACTTAACAATGGAGGAAGAAAATGGCGGCAAGACTGGACGTTTATAAGTGTGAATTGTGCGGAAATATTGTCGAGGTTTTACACGGTGGCGGTGGGGAACTGGTGTGTTGTGGACAGCCAATGAAATTATTTGTTGAAAACACGGTGGATGCGGCCAAGGAAAAACATGTTCCTGTCATTGAAAAAAGCGGTGATGGGGTGAAGGTCAAGGTGGGCAGCGTTGCCCATCCGATGGAAGAAAAGCACTATATAGAATGGGTCGAGGTGGTTGTCGGCGACAAGGCCTACAGGCAGTTCCTGGAACCGGGCCAGGCGTCTGAGGCCGTTTTTTGCCCTGAAGGTGCAGCGGTTTCCGCCAGGGCTTATTGCAATCTTCATGGATTATGGAAGAGTTAGTTTTCCGGTATCCTTGTTTTTTCAGGGTCGGGTAAATACCGGGCAGGAAAATAATATCACTAAGGAGGTGAAAGGGCGATGAACGCTTTGTTTCTCTCGCGATTTCAATTTGCCGCAGCAACTTTTTTCCATTTTTTGTTTATTCCTTTGACTCTCGGGCTTTCAGTTCTGATTGCCATAATGGAGACAAAATACGTCAGAACCGGCGACGAAGAATACAAAAGAATGGCTCGGTTCTGGGGGAAAATCTTCCTGATCAATTTTGCCATCGGAGTGGTCACCGGGATCACTTTAGAGTTCCAATTCGGAACAAACTGGTCTCAGTACTCCCGATATGTCGGAGACATTTTTGGTTCCCTATTGGCCATCGAAGCTACGGTGGCTTTCTTTCTGGAATCCACTTTTATTGCCGTTTGGGCGCTGGGTTGGAACAAGCTGTCCGCCAAGGCACATGCTGTGAGCATCTGGCTGGTGGCGATTGCATCAAATTTGTCGGCTGTGTGGATCCTTATCGCCAATTCTTGGATGCAGCATCCGACAGGTTATGTTATTCGCAACGGCCGGGCCGAGCTTAACGATTTCCTTGCTGTAGTCAAAAACTCCTATGCCATTCATGAATTCATACATACCATCAGCGCCGCCTATATCTTGACCGGCTTTTTTGTGATGGGCGTGAGTGCGTACCACCTGCTGCGCAAACAGAATACCGGTTTTTTCAAGAAATCATTTCGCATGGCACTCAATATGGCGCTGATTTTCTCCATCGTTGCCGTTGTGCAAGGGCATATGAACGGCGCCAAGGTTGCCTCAGCGCAACCCACCAAACTTGCCGCCATGGAATCGCTTTGGGAAACCAAGCAAGGGGCGCCTCAATACCTGATTGTGATACCCGATGAAAACAACCAGAAGAACCGGTTGGAGTGGGGCGCCATACCCGGGGCTTTGAGCTTGCTCGCGTACCATTCTACAGACGCTACCGTTAAGGGGCTGAAAGATTTTCCGGAAGCGGATAGGCCTCCTGTCACGCTTACCTTTATCTCTTTCAGGATTATGGTCGGCTTGGGCGTTCTTTTCCTGGTCCTGACAGTCATTGGTTGGTTGAAACGGAACAAACTGGAAGAGAGCCCCGGGTTTCTCAAGATAATGCTTTATTCCATCCCCCTTCCTTACATCGCCGCAGAGGCGGGTTGGGCGCTCGCCGAAGTAGGACGGCAACCGTGGGTGGTTTATGGAGTGATGAGGACCTCTGATGCCGTTTCGCCCATCGCGACTTCGCAGGTGATGATCTCGCTGGCCGCTTTCGTGTTGGTTTATTCGCTTCTGGGAGCGGCTGCCTTCTTCCTGATCGCAAGTCATGCGCGGAGAGGTCCCGAACCGGTGGAAGTCGAAATTGAGGAGAGGAGGGATTAAGATGCTGGCGTCGATATGGTTTATCCTTTGGGGTGTTCTTTGGGCTGTTTACTTCATGCTGGATGGGTTCGATTTAGGCATTGGAACACTGATGCCGTTTCTGGCCAAGAACGAAACCGATAAGCGGATTATGTACAATGCCATAGGTCCTTTTTGGAACGGCAATGAAGTCTGGCTGATTGCTGCCGGAGGCGTGACTTTCGCGGCCTTTCCAACCACCTATGCGGTAATGTTCAGTGGACTCTATTCAGCCCTCATGTTGATTCTGTTTTCGCTGATTTTTCGCGGTGTGTCCATCGAATTCCGGGGTAAAGTCGATCACCCGCGATGGAAAAATGGATGGGATATCTGCCTTACGGTCTCAAGTTTTTTACCCGCTCTTCTGCTCGGAGTAGCGTTCGCCAATATCTTTCAAGGCATTTCCATAGATGAAGCGGGGATCTTCCGTGGAAATTTGTTCTCTCTTTTGAATCCGTATGGTCTGTTGGGCGGTTTATTCTTTGTGCTCATGTTCCTTGTGCACGGGGCGCTCTGGCTGGCTGTGAAGAGCGAAGGAGATTTACACGAGCGGGCTGCCTCGCTGTCGAGCAAGCTTTGGTTCGGCCTGGCTGTCGTTGCGGTTGCTTTTCTGGTTGCCACTTGGTTTTATACCAGACTGTATGACAATTATCTGCAGAACCCCTTATTCTACATGGTTCCCATCGTGCTGATCCCATTGGGCACAGTGGCGGCGCTTGTGATGATTCGGCTCTATGTCGCAAAGGCGCAGTGGTGGAAAGCCTGGTTCTCATCCAGCGGTGTCATCGTGGGAGCTACTTTGTTCGGAGTGGTGGGGCTCTATCCTAATTTGCTTCCTTCCAGTTTGAATCCGGCGTTCAGCTTGACCGTCTATAATTCATCCTCCAGCCCCCTGACTCTAAAAATCATGCTGGTCGTGGCCCTTATTTTTGTGCCGATCGTGATTGCATACCAGAGTTGGGTTTATCATTTATTCAGCGGTAAAGTGGAGCCGGGCGATCTGTTGGAGGAAGAGGCATACTGATGCCGGTATCGGGTGCCGAACATTGGATGCTTGATGTAAAATCAATCATCGCGGATTAGCGGGAAAACCCGTTTTGTTATTCCGAGCCGAAGGCCGAGAAATCTTAGTTCATCGAGGCAGTTGAGCAAGATTTCTCGCTTCACTCGAAATGACGGCACATTTCACTTCGATGCAATTTCCCGCAAGTCTGCAAAACAGAGCGGATAACGTATAACTACAGTGCGGCATTTTTGAGTCCGCTGATTTTATGGTTTGCCCAAGCAAGGAACACGAATTTCTCCGCGTCGCCCCCCTCACCATGTCCCCGTGTCATACCCACAGGGTCAGGTATCCATGTTGTTCTAATATCCATTATCTATATATCGTATCTATATAGCCGTATTCTCCTCTTATTCTCTCAATCGTTTCAGGGTCGGCTTTAAATGGAATTATCGGCACGGACGGGGAAGGCAGAATGTGGCTTTCGCTGAATGGGGTTTCTTGCAGTTTAAGGTTGTAGGCTAAAACCATCAGGGTTTCAAGATTTACGACATCTTCTATGTTGTAGGCGAGCAGCGTATCGAGTGCTTTTCCATTTCCACTTCGCAGATAGTCTCTCCAAAGGAGTACAGCGAAGAAGCCGTCGACGCCGTCCAGTTCCGCTCTATCAAGACCCAACTGCTTCTCGCATCCTTTCAGGCCACCTCGATAGCCGAGGCTGCTCAGCACATATCTGAGGTCGATGTGGGCGTGATCCATGGGTATCTTCAGAGTATCTCTTATAAAAGGAAGATCGAAGCTTTTCCCGTTATATGTTACGAGGAGCTTGTATCCGTTGATACGATCCCTGAAATCTTTTAGATTTTGGCCTCTAACGTAATGAAAGATATCCTTGCCGTCATACAAAGCGATGGTTGTGATGTGATCGTTAAAACCACCCATGCCCGTTGTTTCAATATCCAAATAGGCAGTGCTCGATTGGAACTCGCGAAACAGGCGCCATTGCTGAGCGGCCGGCAGCAATTCGGCAAAGTAATCTGATCTGCTTTGTTGAAGTTGATTTAAAGACTGCTCGACGTATTTTTGGATTGAGCCCAGCCGTGCTCTGCTGAGCATATTTTGAGAAGGCCCTTGCCGCAAGAATTCCTCCCAGCTGGAAAGACCAGAGGACCACATTCGTTTTTCAGTATGAAGGCCGATGCCTGGTATGTGACAAAAGGTGTTATACAGCATATTGTTATTCCTAATTCAGGGTTGCGCGTTCCATCGCTTTCAAATCGTCTTTAACAAGTCTAGCATCCCTTTACAGTACAGTACCTAAACTTGCCAATGCATTCCGCAAAGCCGATACTAAGCTGTCAAAGACCTCGGTTTTGCTTTTTCGACCGTCAAGTTTCAGATTAGAGAACATTCGGCAACGCAATCCGAAAGGGATTTCTATTTGCACCCCCATCCCTCCGGCACTTCGATTGCAAACGTTCCATCGATTCCGGCCTTGAATGCCGCATCGTACTCCGGTTTCAAATCCATCGTCTAAAAGAAATTTGTTCACTTTATCTCTCAAGAGTTCGTGCAGTCCGCCCAAGTATATTGTATCTTTGGCATCCCTGCAGCCATGAATTGCCAGTGCGGTCCAAGAGTCCTTCAAGGTATTCAGACAGATGGGCTCGTCAAAGCGAGTGCTGGCTATGTGCAGATCCCGGTTGCCTCGCGGTTTGAGGCCCTCCAAAGTGTAAAATGAATGGTCTTTGGCAGCAACAGCATCGGCAATCTCGGAACATCCGGGCTCGATGTTGCCCCCATGAGGGGCCATAACGAGAATTCGCGATCTGCCGGTTCTCGAGACAATTCGATAGTCAAGGCCTTCCTTTTGATTTTGTCTAAGCTCGGCGTAGCATGTGTATCGGTCTGTGTGATGCATGGGAATTTTGGTGGGGGCATGGTTCAGGGTAAAACATCCACCCTTCATGGATTGACACTGGGCCCGATGGGCGCAAAGCGAAAATTTAAAGGCAACATGCTGTGCATCTTCCGGAACAGCGGGCTGAAAGCCCGCTGCTCGCAGTTGTTGTCACCGGTTCATTTCTTCGCTTCCTCGCCTTTTTCGAACATTTTAAGGGATTCACTGGTGGGCATCCCCAGAGGTGCTATTGTGCTTTTGCCTGCCACCGCAGCTTCAGCGATGCCCTTATCGTATCTGGCGGCAACTTCGTTCCAATCAATATTATTGAAGAAGGCCTCAATGTACTTTCCACGGTCAAGCTGATAATCCAGCATATAGGCATGTTCCCAGACGTCCATTACAAGCAGCGGTTTGCATCCCGCAGGGTGATTGACTTCATGCTCGTTGATCCAGAAGTTGGCCAGCCGGCCGCCTTCAGGATCGAAGTATAAAACAACCCAGCCTATGCCCCGCATCGAACCGGTCGCTGCAAAATCCTTCTTCCACAGTTCAAAACTCCCGAAGTTCTTGACGATGGCATCGTAAATCGTCTGTTTGGAGTCAGTGGGCTGTTTCCCGCCCAGATTCGAAAAGTATAGCTCGTGCAATTTCATGCCATCGAACTCAAATCCCAGCCGCCTTTTCAGCTCAGAATATTCTGCTGAATTGACATTACCCGATTTTAGGAGAGCGCCGAGCCGCTCCAAGAGCATGTTCGTATTCTTGACATAGCCCTGATACAATTTGAAATGGTTTTCAAGCAGGATGTCGCTGAATCCTTCCATCCCCTTAAGCTGACTGAAGTCCTTGGCCTCATAGGGTTTGACCCCCTGGGCGCTTTTTCCTCCAGGACCTTGCATCGACTTTTCGCATCCGGTGATCGAGAACCCAATTGCCAACAAAAGCACGCACAATAGATAGAGTTTTCTCGGCATGTTTTTCTCCTTCCAGTCTCCAGTCGTTTAGTCTGTTGTCCATCCGTTTTTCAATGGCTTTGATTGCTAAATGCTACCTTTGGTCATGAAATCTAAAATAGAAGATTACTCCAAAATCTAATTCATGTACTCTGTGTTGGCAAACAAAAACTGGCCGATCATCAACGGACTATAGCGTTTAAGAGAGAGATTCCGGATTCCTATATTAACAACATAATCTTGGAAGCTAGAGCTTTCGTTTGCCGAAGGAAAACTCCGCATTATCTACTCTTGCGTTTGGCAAAATAGGGTGAGATAAAAGTCCGGACTTGTTTCTGTATGCGATTTCGGTATATAAGTATTTAAAGTCCCTGAGTTTTTTGTTCTCATCAACTTTTTTTAAAAGCCTCGAAATTCTCAGGAAGAAGGGTTGTTCTGTTGGCACTTCAACAGACGTGGGTTTCCTGCCCTTGAAGAGCAATGCTGCCTGCCCGAAAAATTGGTCAAGGAGAAATTTATTATGAAACAGGATCTGCTAGTCGAGACCTTACAAATGCAACTGCCCTATTATGAACTCGCCCGCAAAAGAGGAAGAATGATCCAAATTGACTGGCAAGCAGAGTGGGAAAGGTTTGATGGCAACCGAGTCTTCAATTTCGATATATCTTCCCTCTCTAAAGAAAGTCTTGCGGCAATGCGCGAGCGGCGCAATTCCCTTTTGGACGGCAATCACGCCGCCTTATCCATTTTAACCAGACTGGTAGACGGTCTATGCGGCTATCCCATTACTCCCTCGACCCCCATTGCGGAAGATTTTGCCAGGGCGGCCGCAAACGGAGTACAAAACCTTTTCGGGCAACAATTAATGTATTTTCAGCCGAGCGACGAACTCTCCGCCATAGCGGCGGTGGAGGCGATGGCCTCGCAAGGCGGCCGTTACGTCGACAACACCTCCTCCCAAGGCCTTGTTTTGAAGACTAAAAATCTTTTCTCGGTAGCCGGAAAGAGGCTGCCGGTGGTGATGACGGTCATGGCGAGAAGAAGTCAACAAGGGATCGCTCAGCATACACTGCGGCCACACCGATTTTTACGGAGTGAGGAATGCGGGTTGGGCGCAGTTGGTCTCCGCAGACAACCAGGAACTTCACGATTTGCTGGCGATTGCCTTCAAGGTGGGCGAATTGCGTCAGGCCATGCTGCCCAGTATGGTGATCGGGGACGGTTTCATCAAGAGTCATGCGCTGGAGAACATAGGGGAGTTGTCGGACGAATTTTTGAGGTATTTTGTCGGCCCACCCAACAGATTTTATCAGCCCGACTTCAATTACGGCACTCTAATGGGGACCTTCACCGACACGGAACTGACCATGGAGGGCCAGGTAGCTCAGGATCTCGCCTATCGCTTCTTAAAGAAAGGGTACATCGCGGCGATGAATGCGATGAACAAAATACTGGGCACCAACCTCAAGGTCGTTGAAAACTATCGTACGGAAGATGCTGACATGGTGGTCGCCATACTGGGTTCAGCGGTGGGAGTGGTGAAGGATGTTGTAGACTATTACCGCGAGACACGGGGATGGAAGGTTGGTGTGGTTCGTCCCGTGCTGTTCAATCCCCCCTGCTATGAGGAACTGGCCTACGGGGTGCGAAACGCGAAAGCGATTGCGGTTCTGGAAAGAACCGGCATGGCCCACAATCAGCTTTTGCTGGCCGATGTTCAGGCTGCCCTGCAAATTTCGCATCGTGCCGGGCGCGAAGGCAGAGAAGAACATAAAATCTACGGCCGTGATGACATGCCGACCCTGCTGCACGGTGTGTATGGTGTGGGCAGCAAGGACTTCAACAAATACGATGCGGCTGCGGTGGTAGAAAATATGAAGGCCTGCCTGGAGAAGGAAAAAGGCAACTTCCACCGGGACTTCTTCGTTGGCATCGATGGCCCGTATACGCTAAAGCCGGTCAAATTAGAAGACTATCGGGAAAGAGAGCTCGGGATGACCTTTATCGGAATCGGTTCGGAAGGCGTCAAAACAGCTCTCGAAACTGCGGGTTTCATCTATGCGGAGGACAGCGGCAACGGCTGCAAATACATTCAGTCGGGAGCGCGCTATGGAGCGGCCCGCAAGGGCGCGGCTGTTTTTATGAATCTGCGCATCAGCGATCACCCCATTCGCAATAGCTCAGAACTTACAGAGCGAGATGTGTTGGCTTTTTTCAATGATAAGTTTCTGTTGGATCAGATACTGAGAGAGTACTTGGGGGGGTTGAAAGAAAAGGGCTTGTTCGTGATCAACAGTCACAAGAGTGCCAAGGATCTTCTGGCATCGTTTTCGCCGCATATCAGGAATTTGATCGAAGACAGGCAGATTAAGCTGATCGCTTTCGACGGCACTCAGGCCGCTCTCAAATATTTGAACAGGAACTTGCCGGGAGCAGCAATCTTGGGATTGGTCAACAAGGAAATTGGCGTGCTGCCGGAGGAGGAATTTGAAAGCCGGTTCGGCAGAATTCTACAGGCAAAGCTTGCCAGGAAGAAGGGTAAGGAAATCATTGCCTCAAACATTTCACTCCTTAGGCACGGCGCAAAACTTGCCGGCGCGAGCACTTCGGGTGAAATCGTCGCCAGGTCGGGTAATTTCGATGCGGCGTGCGCTCCCTATTCTGTACCGACTCCTGAGGACTTTGGGCAGGAATACGGGGCGGCTGGACTGCCCTATGCCATGACCGAGAAAGATGAGCTTGGGACCATCAAGCCGGTGAATCTTGTGGATCACTATGAAGAGAAATTCAACCGCGATATGGTCAAACCGATTTCCGACGGGATCAAGGTCCCATGGGATCAATTTCTGCCCATAGTGCCGGCCGGCACCAGCAAATATCGGGATATGAGTTATATCGGGGCGCAGTTGCCGGTTTATGACGCATCCAGATGCACAGCTTGCGGTTTATGCACAGCTTCCTGCCCTGATTCCGCCCTTTACTCGACCATCACCGAACACCCTATACCCGACGTTGCAAAACGTTACTTCAAAATATTCAAGAACCCCCCGAAGGGCATCCCCTGGCAACGGTTTGCGTTAAATATTAATGTCGTTCCCGAGGCCTGCAAAGGCTGCGGTATTTGCGCTCAAGTGTGTCCGACAAACGCTCTAAGGATGGTAGACAAGCATGATGCTGCCGACATCGAATTCCTGCCGGAAGAATATCGGGAATTCGACAATACACTTGAGGCTGCGCGTTATGTGGATCGGATGCCCCCCATGCAGCAGGTACTTTACGTCCTGTCCAAACTGTATCCCGGCCGGCACACTCTTTGTCCCGGATGCAGTGAGGGGACCATCAGCCTGCTTACATTTTTTGCAGCAGAATCTCTGCGCAACAATCCACAGGGAATCGAAACATTTTATCAGGGCATCAAGGTTCTCTCGGAGAAGAATCGGGAGGCGATCGAGCACATGCTCGACCATGGCTTCAACATTTACACTATCAACTCGACCGGCTGCAGTGAAGTATCGGATCTGGTCAATCCCTTTAATTCGAGGATTTATCCAGCCGGCCACTACGGTTTTGGCACCGCATCAGCTGCCGCTCTGGGCGCCAAGTTCAGTTTCGACCAGGCATACGAGAACGGCTACAGCGATGTGTTGAGCAAGATTATCGTGTTCGCAGGTGACGGGGCTATCTATGATATCGGCAACGGCCCGTTCAATTACGCTTTGGGTGAAAACAACGATATCACCTGGGTCATTTACAATAATGAAGGATATATGAATACGGGAGCCCAGAAATCGGGAGCGACCCGCTTTGGAAGCGACCGGTCCACCTCTCCCATTGGCCGCAAATATGCGGGCAAAACCACCCTGCATCGAAGAATCATCAGTCAGGCCATGGCCATCTCGCATGTGTATGCGGCCAAGTTGACCATCGACAACCCGCAATACGCTATCAAGATTTTAAAAGAAGCCATCGCCTACAACGGGCCGTCGGTTGTTGAGTTTTTCTCCGCCTGTCCGCAGGGGCAGCAGAGCCCCGATTGGGTGGGACCCTTGATTTCAAGAATGATGGTGGAAGCCAGGAAGTGGCAAATTGCTGTCAGAAGGCCGTTTCAGCGGCTGGACATCTCGGCTAATCCCGAACCTGACAAGATTTATCCGACTTCCGGCAAGTCCTTCAAGAAGGGCATCAAGCGTGAAGCTGCAACTTTCTATGATGTCGTGAGCATGCTGGGACAGTACAGCCGACATATCAAGACTCAGGAAGGAGGAGTAATTCCTGAAATCATTCAGGTAAATGAAACGGTCAGCCTCTTCAGATGGCTGAGAAACCAGTACATGGCGGGCTATCGCGACACCATGCCGAGCGAAGAAGAGGTTGAACGCATCGTAAACGAACGGTATAGGTTCTAGCGCACCCATAATCTTTGCTCATGAATCAAGCATAGATACTTTTAAGGATGGAAAACCGCATTTCCGTTCTGAGTTTTTCCGGATTCCCGCTTTCGCGGGAATCCAGGAGATTGATCCGATCTGAAAGTACAACATCTATCATGACGAGTATAATTCGTTTATGTTGTAGGCATGCTCTGTGAGCACGTCGCACCCTACATTGTATCTGCTTTACATGTTTTGCAACTCTGCTTTTTCCTGTGCGCGCTTGTTCGTGAAGAAACCTCGTCGACACATGCGGCAACGCTTTGTGTCAACCTTCTAACCGTCCCCCGTCCTCTGCCTTCTGCCCTCCGCATCACTGCCTCACTTTGCAACGATCCGCACCTGCAGGCTGATCAGATCAAAAACCACATGCATCCCCAGGTGTTCAAAAAATCGACTTGAACCGTAGATAATATTCCAGCGGGTCCGGTCTATGTCGAAATGCGCTTCGGCAGTGATGGCTTGTTCATCCAGATTGCTCACCGTTGCTGGAAAGTCGATCTTGCCCGATACTCCGCGTAAACTGAGAGTTCCCTCAACCTGGAAATTCGGTGCTGTCAGAGTTGGTTGTTCAACCTGTTTTGCGGATTCAATGGTGAACGCAACTTTCGGAAATTTATCCGCGAAAAAGAAATCATCGGAGAGCAGGTGGGCTATCAGAACCGGCTGCAATTCATCACCTTCAAGACTCTTATTCTTGATGGAATGGATATCGATTTCGAAAGAGCCGGTGATTTTTCCGTCCTCCACTTTAATATCGCCTTTAGATATAGCCAGGGTCCCAAAGTGCTTTGTGTTGGGATTCCGTCCGGTCCATTCGATGAGGCTTCGTTCTGTATCTATTCGGTAGTTCCTATTTTCCAGCCGCAACTTTTCGCTCTGATCCGCAGTAGCGATATCGTTGCCTTCGAGCGGATAGCCTGCTTCTCGCCATGCCTTAATTCCACTCCGAAGCGTCATAACGTTCCGGTACCCTAAGCGATCGAGCTTTTCGGCCGCTGTTGCGGCATCGTGCGAAGCTTCGCTCGATCCATAGACGATAATTTGACGGTCTTTTGCGGATACGCTCGATTCAATTCTATTCGGAAACACAACTTCAAACACGCATGCGTTCACCGCTCCTGGCAAATGCGCCTTTTCAAAGTGATCACTTGTCAGTGTGTCCACCAGTATGAAGTCCTTCCCCTCATCCATCCATTTCTTGAGTTCTGATATTAAGATGTTGTTCATTGGTATTCCTCCGAGAATGCTCAGATGCTAGCATATCTCCACCGTCATCTTGACTTTCGATGCGGGTTCGCTTTCAGCCCCAGCTTTCGACACAATCGTCCTAGTTCCTCTTGTTCGGACTTATCGAGGCTGTCCATTTCCTGGACAATAGCTGTTACATGGGCGGGTAGTATATCTTTCAGCAGTCGAGTGCCTTTTCCGGTCAGATAAACTTTTATGAATCGCCGATCTTTTTCCGAACGACGGCGTTTTACCAAATCGCGTTTCTCCAAATTGTCAATCACAAGCGTTATGTTTCCGCCGCTTTTGAGCAGTTTTTCAGCAATGTCTTTCTGGAAAAGCGGACCCAGGTGATAAAGCACCTCCAATACTCCAAACTGACTCGAGGTCAACTTATGTGATAATAAGTGCGCGTGAACACGCTCCGAAACGGAATTGGCCGCTCGCATCATCTTTATGTATGCATTAAGAGCTCGGATTTCGTGCTCTGTTCCCTGATAATGTGTGGCCACACGATCATCCTCTTTGGTGATCCATTAATTTAACGTTAAATTAGTGTTGAGTTTCTAAAAGTCAACTTGACCAACAAGTGCTTGGTGTGGCAGTGGCATACATGAGGACCTAACTGAGGACTGAAAAAACTCCACAAACAAGAGAAGCCGTAGTATATAGGTTACGAGTAAGGCTCTGGAGCTTATGCGTAATTGCAGGACCCAATTCCATTGTTTGTTGGACGAGACATAAAAGTGAAGAACCCGAGTTACGAACAGGAAAAGATCCTACTCTCCATCATTTCCATTGCTTTCGGTATTCTTATTTGCACGCTATATCTGGCTGAAGCCAGCGAACCAAGGCTCACGTTATTCGAGTTTATATTGGGTGCGGTGTTTGGCATCGCTGCATCTTTGCTTTATGCCTTGATCGGCGTTCTGGTGGTCCGATTGTATGAAAGAATGAGATCCTGGGCATATAGGGGAGAAGCTCAATTCATGAGCAATAGACAAAAGTTAAGGTTGGCCGCCTTTTGGCCGATCACGCTGTTTACATCACTATTCATTTATCTCTTCTTGGGGATCATAAATCGAAGTTTTTGATTTGTTTGGGTTGAACTCGAATTCGAAATGCGTCGGAACGACGTAGGTTTCGTTGGAATCGCTAAGATCAGGTTGGTTGCCATCCGGAAACCGACAATTCTTCTCCCCCTTGAGGGAGATCGAGTTTTCGGATGAAGATTAGGTCGGACAGGGGGGAAAGGGGCTTGACGCTTCGCAAGAAAACGTTGCTCATAACGGGCATGACCCTAATCGGGCTCATCGTTGTATGCTACGCTATTTCTTCCACAATACTGCTGCGTAGCTTCGCTAAGGTGGAAGATGAGGACACTCGCCGCAACATTAGTCGCGCTTTAGAGGCGTTGAATGACAATATCCGTACATTGAACAATACTGTGGGAGATTGGGCGTCGTGGGATGAGATGTGCGCTTTCGTTGAAAATCCCGGCCCCGAATTCATTAAGACTAATTTTGCCGATAGCGCTTTTACCGAGCTCAAGATAAATTTGATCGCCCTGGTGAATTCAACGGGACACACCGTATTTGCGAAGTCCTTCGATTTGCAGGCCGAACGCGAAGTGCCTCTGTCGGCCAGCATCCAAAGCAAGCTAGCGACGGCTGACATCCGTCCGCGGCCTTCGCTCGATGAAAACGGTCTAACGGGTCTTGTTGTGCTGCCGGAGGGAACTCTGCTGATTGCATCGCGTTCGGTCCTTACAAGCGAAGGAGAAGGCCCAGCGCGCGGTTCTTTAATCATGGGGCGCTATCTGGACGCGGTGCTAATCCGCCACTTGGCCGAAAAAACCCATCTGAATTTGACCATATACCGTACCGGTGAGAAGCAATTGCCCGAAGATTTCCTGGTGGCCGAGAGAGGTCTGGCGCGAAAAGACTCTTTTTTCGTGAAACCTTTAAGTGTTGATTCAATTGCCGGCTATACAGAGTTGGAGGATGTCTATGGAAAGCCCGCCTTGCTGCTACGTGTTGATTTACCGAGAGATATTTACAGGCAAGGTCAGATCAGCCTTCACTATCTGATGGTTTGGCTGCTTGTAGCAGGAATTGTATTTAGTGTCATGACCCTTTTGTTCCTTGAGAAACTGATATTGGCGCGTCTTGTGCGTCTTAGCGATGAGGTCGGAGGCATCGGAACGAGCGGGGATGTTACGACCAGAGTTTCGGTGACGGGAAGAGACGAAGTTTCAACCGTTGCCGAAAGTATCAATGCGATGCTTGGAGTGCTGGAAGTTTCGCAAAAAGGACTGCAGGAAACTCTTGCACGGTTTGAAACGGTGATCGACCGGACTCCTCTTGTGGCCATCCAGGCCTTTGACCGATACGGGATGATTCTCTATTGGAACGAAGCCAGCAGGAACCTGTACGGAGTAGATTCAACTCAAGCCATCGGCAAGCGTATTCAGGACACCATACTCTATCCGGATGCGATTGAAGAATTCGAAGATTCGGTTCGCGAATTGTGGGAAACCGGAGAGACCTCTCCACCGGAAGAGTGGGAAGTACGTCTTGTGGATGGCGAATCAAAAATTCTATACGGAACGTTGTTCCCGGTCTTTAAGGATGGGCAAATTGCTGAAATTTTCGCTATGGAAATCGATATAACCGACCGAAAACGAGCAGAAGAAAATGTCGAGGCTGCCAACCGCGAACTTGAAAATGTAAATGCGCAACTAAAGGAGGCGATAGAATACGCTCAACAGCTTGCCCTGTTCGCTCAGAGTGCCAACACTGCCAAGAGTGAATTTTTGGCGAGAATGAGCCATGAAATAAGAACTCCGATGAATGCTGTCATAGGTTTTACCGACATGTTGCTGGATACTTTTCTGACAGAGGAACAGGTTGACTATGCACGCACCATCAGAAGAAACGGAGAAGCGCTGCTGGCGTTAATCAATGATATTCTCGATTTTTCCAAGATCGAAGCTAGACAACTGGATCTTGAGAATATCGAGTTCGATCCTGAAGTTACTGCACATGACGTGTGTGAAACCGTCTATCCCCGTGTGCGGCACAAAGATGTAGAGGTCTTATGCCGGATCGGAAATGAAGTTCCCGCCTTGGTAAAGGGTGATCCGGCCCGATTTCGTCAAATTCTGGTAAACTTGATGAGTAATGCCGCAAAATTTACCGAATCCGGCGAGATCGAACTCTCGTTAAAGGTAGAAGAAGAAACTAAAGAACGCCTCAAGCTTCATGTGATGCTGCGAGATACCGGGATTGGTATTCCAGAAGATAAAACAAAAGACATTTTCGAATCTTTTCAACAAGTCGGAACGTTTACTACTCGAAAATATGGTGGTACCGGTCTTGGTCTGGCTATTTCCAGGCAGCTTGCAAGACTCATGGGTGGTGAGGTTTGGGCCGAATCACTGTCGCAAAATGGCAGCCTGTTTCATTTTGTTGGCTGGTTCGACAAGGTTGAGGATATGCGGGAAAAGAGGTTGAGCCGAGGATCTCTGATTGGAAAGAAAGTGTTAGTGGTCGACGATAATAAAACCAACCTGGAGATAATGAAGCACTTTCTCGAATCTTGTGAAGTTCGTTGCATCGACCTGAGAGAGGGCGCCCAGGTGTTGTCGACTATTCAGCAGCATATGGAATCCGGGGACCCGATCGATCTTTGCATCCTCGATATCCAGATGCCGGAGGTCAGCGGCTATGATGTGGCTTTGAAGATTCGAAGGATGCCGCCTCCCATAGCGGAACTGCCCCTTCTGGCATTTTCCTCATCCACACACTTTGGTGCCAAAAAGAGTCAGGAGGCTGGTTTTGACGGATTTCTACTCAAGCCGGCACGGCGGGAAAGATTGCTTGAGATGATGGAAAAACTGCTCGGCAGAGAAAAACACGATGCTTCAGATAAAGAACAACAGATTGCCACCCAGTACAGTCTTTTGGAAGAAGCCAAACAGTCCATACGTATCCTGCTGGTTGAGGACAATCCGGCAAGCCAGAAATTGGCCAAGTTGCTTTTGAGCAAAGCCGGGTATCAGGTTGAGGTTGCCGATAATGGGCGAGAGGCAGTGGAAAAATATCAAAGCCATCCGGACCATTTTGACCTGATTTTCATGGATGTACAAATGCCCGAGATGGACGGACTGGAAGCTACCCGGCTGATCCGCCAAGCCGAACTCAAACCGGTTCCGATTATAGCCATGACGGCAAATGCGATGGAGGGCGATCGGGAGACATGCCTGGATGCTGGAATGAACGACTATGTGGCAAAGCCGATCAGACGTGACTTGGTCTACGCCATAATCAAACGATGGGTGTTTAACAGGGAGGGGGAATGAATCTAGCTGACAATGCAAAGTCTCTGGGCTTTGAGGAAGTTGAGTTGCGGGAAATGTTGGAGCTTTTCATCGAAATCTCGCTTTCCGATCTTCAGAAGTTGCAGAGCGCTGTGGACCAAAAAAAACCCGAATTGGCTGCGGCGGCAGCCCATTCTATCAAGGGGGCAGCCAGAAGCTTCGGTTTCGATGAATTAGCCGGGAAACTTGAGATAGTAGAGTTAAGGGCCCGAGGCAACGACGTGAACCTCGATAGAGAGATACTTACATCGGTCCAGCGAGAAGCTTGACGAAATCATAGAAACGCTGCGAACTGCTGATTTAGCCAGTGTCCATCCGAACACCCACAGTTCCTCTCTCCCTTGAGGGGAAGAGGCTAGGTGAGGGGGGTGTCATTTCAAGGACTTTCGCCCTCTCCCTCGGGGATAGGGGAGTTTTCGGACGAATACCAGCTAATGAGGCTTGAGATTGCGGTGGCACGGGCAACCGATATTTGACCATCAGCAACTGGGGAAATGCAGGGAGTTTTGTCGGAGAGTGATAAATGAAAAGAGTAATGGTCGTTGATAATCATCCTGTCATACTCACGTTCATGCGGGATCTTTTAAATGGGGCGGGCTATGAGGTTTTGACCGCCGAGGATGGTCTTTCTGCCCTGGATCTTTTGCAGACCTACACCCCTGATGTCATATTTATTGACCTTATCATGCCTAATATCGATGGCAAAAAACTCTGTAAAATAATACGCCGCATGCCCGATTTTGATGGAGTTTGCCTGGTCATTCTGTCAGGCCTTGCGGCGGCAGATCAAGTCGATTATGCAGAACTGGGAGCGGAGGCCTGCATTGCCAAGGGGGCTTTCAAACAAATGGGTGAGGAAGTGCTGCGTGTTTTGGAAACCGGCGCACCTGGAACTTATCAAAGGCAATGCAATGAGTCTGACGGTGAACCGTTCTGGCCCAAGGTAATTAGTGATGAGTTGTTGGCCATCAACAGGCATTTCGAAGAGATCCTGGCAAGTATTGCTGAAGGTATCATCGAATTGAGCCACGAAGGTCGTATTGTTTATTGTAATCCAACAACACGGGCAATAGTGGGTATTCCAGAAGAGGAACTATTGGGATCATGGTTTTATGAATTATTCGCGCAGAATGATCAAAAGCGAGTCAAAAGCATGCTGGAAAGAATGGATAACGACGAGCAGGTAGTTGCCGAAGATTCACTCTTAACGATCAACGAAAAGCAAGTCTCAGTGAACTTTTTGCCGATCGTTGGGGAGGAGCGGGGCGCCATTCTTATTGTGAGCGATATAACCGATAAAAAGCGCATGGAACAGCAACTTCGGCAAGCGCAAAAAATGGAGGCAATCGGGCTTTTAGCCGGAGGGATTGCGCATGATTTTAATAATATACTGACTGCGATCGTGGGCAATGTTTCCCTTGCGAAGATGTATTTAAAAACGGACGATAAAGCTTACGGAAAATTAGTGGAAGCGGAAAAAGCATCGATGAGAGCCAGAAATTTGACTTTGCAATTACTCACTTTTTCCCGCGGCGGCGCTCCCCTGAAGAAAACTGTTTCGTTGCCGGAAATCCTGAAGGAATGCTGTAAAAATACTCTAAAAAATCCTGCTGTGCGCTGTGAAATAGAAGTGGATGAGAATCTTTGGCCTGTTGACATTGATGAAGGTCAAATCACACATGCCATCCAAAATCTAGTGGTAAACGCAGAAGATTCTATGGCAAAAGGCGGACTCATCCTAATTTCGGCTAACAATCATATTATTGTCGATAAACGTGGTTTGCCTGTTCGAGCGGGAAATTATGTAGAGCTTATAGTGGCCGACCAGGGAGTAGGAATCCCCGAAGATCAGCTGTCAAAGATTTTCGACCCTTATTTTACAACGAAGACTAAAGAAAGTGGTTTAGGGCTGACTATAGCCTATTCTATCATCAAGAATCACAAGGGATGCATCAGGGTAAAGTCGGAACCGAAAAAAGGAACGACCTTTTATGTTTACCTTCCCGCCT
The DNA here is from genome assembly GCA_963781715.1 of uncultured delta proteobacterium. Lineage (GTDB taxonomy): Bacteria > Desulfobacterota > Syntrophobacteria > Syntrophobacterales > Syntrophobacteraceae > Desulfoferrobacter. The sequence goes on along the minus strand of CAWAGW010000004.1, from coordinate 809,566 downwards.
CAATGAGCGAGATCCGCAAACAGGCTGCCCCGAAGTCAGTTTCAGAAGTTAAAGGGAAAGTACTTGTGATGGATGACGAAAAAATTGTGAGAGAAGTCGTCGGAGAAATGCTGGAAGTTCTCGGTTACAAGGTTGAGTTTGCCGAGGAAGGGGAGGCGGCCATTCACTGCTATAAAAAGGCTATGGCTTCTGCAAGAGATTTCGACGCGGTGATAATGGATTTGACCGTACCCGACGGACTTGGCGGCAAGGAAGCCGTTGGGCGATTGCTGGAAATTGATCCTGCTGCCAAGGTTATTGTATCGAGTGGATACTCGGAGGATCCGATAATGAGTGAATATCAGAGCTATGGCTTCAAGGGAGTAGTGAGCAAGCCTTTCAGAATCGAAGATCTTGGCAAGATCTTGCACGAGGTAACAAATGTCGGGGATTAGGCATGATAGGGTTCCCGATTTTCTGGAAAGAGACGCGATGAAATATCGGTTGTGTTCTACATTGCAATGGAGACAAAATCCACAGGCTTCAGGAGTGAATGATGGCCCATCAAATATTTATAGAAGAAGGAACGTATCCTGCCGAAGAAGCATTTTTGCTGACCGCCGGTCAGACGGGAATGGTCCTGGAGGATACTGTAATAGAAGTTTACCCGGATGGAGACAACCAACGGTGTGTACGAGGTCGAGCCAGGGCCCTAAACCTGTCGCTTGTGGAACTTTTAGAGGATTATGATGACGTAGATATGCTGCTCGACCTCGGAGACCAATTCAAATACCTGCTAAAAGCTCCAACGTTAAAAGCCGGAAAGGTGTTTTCGCCGGATGTTAAGTCAATCATTCACTTTATTGCCCAAAGCTCCCTGGAGAAATTAGAGGAGGAGAAGTATCGGCGCATCCGCGATGAATTAAAGTTAGTCGATTAGCGTGTGAAAGCAAGCGAATGCGCACTCTTCCGGTATTCATTTATTTTCCAAGCATGCCATCCATCAGGGATTCCGAAGCCGGATGTTTGCCGAACCAAATGCTCCAAAGTGCTGCCATAAAGTCATGGCCAGGGATGACAGCTTTCTGTTTTTCCTTGATAGTGATTTCGGTTCCTGTGTCCGGCAGGTATGAGATTTTTACGGATTGTTCCGACTTAACCGGTTCGTCAAAGCAGTTTAAAAATTGGTCGATTTTCTTTTGAAGCTCGGGGTTGGGACTCGGCGTATTGCTGGCGAAGCCTTCCTTCCAGCCTTCCACCCATTTGTCGGCGGAAACCTCCTTGTAAACGACATGAATGAGCACTTCTTTGGGTTGCTCCGAATCAATGACCTGACTTCTATCCGTGGTCGGCTCTTTGAGGTAAAGCGCTCCATAATAAACAGTTATGAAGAACTTCTTTCTAATGCCGATTCCCACTAATTTACAGACATCCTGACCGATTTTTACTTCGTCGGGAAAATTTACTCCCTTAAACTCTCTTGCAAACCCCGTTTGCGTGCCGACTGACAAAGCCAGAGCGACCAATAATACTCGCAACCCCAACGACTCCAAACATTTTCTTCTTGCTCCCATTGACAGCCTCCTTCTAAAGAGATTCATATCAATTTCAATTCAATGGCAACGCCCCGCTTTGCTTCGTGCATTACTCGGCTAACGGTACATGCATGCTCGGTTGATTGCACGATTCACTACTCCGCAAGCCACTCGTACGCTTGCCTTTTTTCCGTGCATCCTTTTCTCCCTGTTAACTCAAGCAATTATTCACGGACATCTTAGCGTAAAGTCTTTAAGTTGAGAAACAACTAAAATGCGTTCTCGACAACTTTGGCAGCTGCTAGGAGGCATAGATTAAGACGAGGAGCCGCGCCACCTTCTGAGTCCCGGACTAATTTGTGAGCGAGAGCATCAGATCGAGATATAATTGAGCAGCCTGAACAACTTCGGAAAAGGAAACGGATTCATCCGGTGCATGTGCTTTTTCCAACTGCCCGGATCCAAGAATGATCGGCTTCATACCGGCGGCCCATAGCAAGTTGGCGTCGGAGTGACTGCGAAATGCTTGCGGTGCCCAAGGCAGAGAATTCTTTACAAAGACTTTTTTGAGTGCTTCAACCATGGGCCATTTTTCCGGCAATTCATAGCCGGCGTGGATTGTGGCAAAGCGAAGTGCCCCATCAAAGTTGGTATTTTCCTGCCGTTCTTGAATCAGAATTTGTTCGAGTTCGAGGGTAATTTCACCGATAGCTGCAGTGGGAGGTAGATGCAGATCCAGCCAAGCATCGCATCGCTCGGGGACGGCGAATCCGGCCTGCGAACTGCTGAGCTCGCGGATGTTGTAGACCATCTCGGGGCGCTGAGTCTCGATGTAATGAGAAATCTTGAGGAGCAATCGCAGCATTGAGTCAATCGGATTCTGTCCCAGATTGGCCAGAGAGGCATGCATTCGAGTTCCTCTGGTGGTAATTTGAGCCTCCAGATAACCATAATGGCTCAAGCATGGCTGCAGATTGGTGGGCTCACCGATCAGCACCCAAGGGAAGTGATATTCTTTGACCAGCCTTTGAGTCCCGTCTCCGTCTTCTTCCTCTCCAACAACCAAAGCCAGTGCAACGGGAGGATTGCTGCAGTCGCTTTCCCAAACGGCGCGAAAAGCTTCAATCATTGCAGCGCAGCCGCCTTTCATATCGGCCGCTCCAAGACCGGTTATGGTGTCGCCCTCTTCCTCGTAGCCATAGTTGTCCAGGTCGTATGCTACCACCGTATCCACATGACCGATGAAGGCGAATCGCACTTCAATGTCTTCCGGGATAATTAATAAATTTCGGCGTGATCCATCAAGAGGCTGAGATATCACCGGCAATCCATTACGCCGCAGGTAGCTGTGCAAAAAATCGAGGACTTCCTCCTCTTTTCCGGAAGGGCTGTAAATGTCAATGAACCGGCGGAGCAAACTGCGCAGGCGCTGTGTCTTTATGGCTGGATCAGATCTATTCATCGTCGTGCAGCTTATACCTGGATGTCAGCTTTTTTTCCCGCAGTTGGCGCAGTTGTGGGTCCAGGTTGAGGGAAAGATAAATATGCTCCTGCGGACTGCCGAAACCCATTTTGCGGAAAAAGTGCAGAGCGGGCAGGTTATCTGCTTCTGTGTCCACCAGCAAGATTCTCACACCCTCGGCAATCATCAGATCGCGAAAACGATGGAAAAGTCGCGATGCTACACCGAGACCGTGATAATCGGGATCAACTCCAAGCCAAAATAGATGTCCGTATTTCCATGCCGACCGACTTTTCGTCAGGGTTGTCCCTAAAGCGAAACCGACAATTCGATCATCAGCTTCCGCAATCAGGCAAAATTCAGAATCCGAATGGAAAAGATCGATCACTTCGAAATCGTCCCAGGTACGATACAAATTAGGGACCTCCTTCGCTGTGAATAGCTTTTCACCCAAATGAAAAACAGTGGCCAAGTCGTCAATCTCCATCGGCCTGACGGTAATATTGACTTTCTTGCTGTTGTCTTCTGATTCTTCATGCATCTTCATGGCTATGGATTGCTCTTGTCGACGGTTGTCTTTTCAAGCTTGGAAACCTTAGACTGCTGCTTGAATTTCTTGCCTTTGATTCGTGCTGCTCTTACTTCTCGCAACTTTGCCTTGCGCTTATAATCACCGTATTTCCCAAAACGGCCTCTCCCGGTCATTACGCCCCATCCGTTTGGCTGTTATTTGTTATCTTAAGAATTATGGCATTGAAAACCAGTGAATTTTTTCATTGTACATGATCGCCAGAGATGAGATCCAGCACCTTCTGTTCTTCCTGTCAATCCTGTTCATCCTGTCGAATTTATCGCGAAGTCCTTCAAGAGGAGTCATTCCTTTAACGGAATTGTGAAGGTGTCTAAATCTCTGCCGATCTGAATTCTATCAAAACGCTTCCTGGCGGCGGACTCCAGTTCGTCAAGTTGCGTTTGATCATAGCGAGGGCTGATGTGAACGAGAACGGCTCGAAAGACTCCGGCCCGGTCAGCAATCCGCGCAGCTTCCGTTACGGTCAGATGCCCTTTGGCTTCCGCATGGTCAGCATGCTCCGGCAGGAACATTCCTTCCATAAACGCCATGTCGACATCTCTACAGAGCCAGTAAATGTTTTTAGTGGTTCGGGTATCAACGACATATGCGACATGTCTTCCTCGCCTTGGAGCCCCCAGGACCTGGTCCGGAGATATTGGACGCCCGCTTTCAACGGTGACTGTTTCGCCTTTTTGAAGTCTTCCCCACATGGGCCCTTGCGGTACCCTCAGAGCCTTTGCCCGCTCGGGGCTGAACTTCCCTGGCCGTTCGACTTCCTCCAGTCGATAGCCCAGGCAGAAGCGGGTGTGCAGGAGAGGACGCCAGAAAATGCGAACTTGCTCGTCCTGATAAGCCAGCTCTCCTTTGCCCTCCGACCATTCCAGAAAACGTACTTCATAGTTGATGTAGAATTCTAACAGTCTTTTATTCTGTGTGATGAATTCTTCCAGGCCTGGAGGGCCTAAAATTGTCAGGGGATCCGGATCGTCCATTTGAGCTCTCAACATCATGAGGCCGGGAATACCCAAACAATGATCCGCATGCAAATGAGACACTGCTAGAAGCCCGAACCCGCGCATTCCGAGCCGAGTCTTCTTCAAGCCAAGCTGGGTGCCCTCACCTGCATCAAACAGATAAATCCGGCCGTTTAGCCGAACCGCCAGAGAACAGAGCAGTCGGTAGGGCAAGGGCATCATTCCACCGGTTCCAAGCAGAATACAGTGCAAAGATCAACTCCTCGAAAAATTCATCGCATTCAGGTGTTGGTATAATATAGTTATTTCTTTTCGCTCAGTCGAAGTAATATGCTGCCGCGTAACTCGAAAATAGCTCGGAGCAACTAGATTACAGTGTTTCAGACTCACCTTTGCCGCTTACCCGACCCAAAATGTTGCATACACTGCACAGGTTGCCGTAAGAGGGTTCGCCGCACTCCCGACACACCTGATAGGGGGATTCGGGTTGAGGAGGCTTCCGTCGATTGACGTATGTAAAAAGAAAATCCCGTTTGGTGCCCGGCATTTTATGCTCCAGAAAAGACAGAGCTTCTTTGAACAGATGACTGGTTGCACCCCTTGAAAATGGGCATTTCATTTCAAGCGGGGCGATGTGCATCAATTTGCAGTAAGTTCTAATTTCATGAGCTTCCAGGCGATACAATGGTTTCAGTTTCGCAGGCAGGCGAGGATGTGTGGACGGAAGATAAGGATATTGCTTCTCCAGATACTGAGTCCGGTGGCGGACCATATTTCCGAGCAACCTTCCTGCTTCATCATCCAGATTGTGCCCCATCGCAAGATTCAGGAAACCCTCATTTATTGTCAAACGGTTGATCAGTTGCCTCTTGATTGTTCCGCAAACCGAGCAAATGGCTCTTCGGGTTCGCTTTCGAATCTCAGGCAGGGTAAACCCTAAGGCCGTTTCAACAGAATACTCAGACCAGGTCAGTTGTCTGTCCGCAGCAAATTTCTCGATAGCTTCGACTGAGGCTCCGGAGAAATCGCCGATGCCCAGGTTCAAATGAATCCCTTTGACGGAGTAGCCAAGTTCGCTCAAGACAGCCCAAAGCGCCAAGGAATCTTTGCCCCCTGAAACAGCTATCAGAATTGGCTGATCCTTTTTTATGCTAAATTTTTTCATAGCACGCTGCACGGCTGTTCTGAAGTAGTGCAGAAAACAACTGGAACATAGAATGGTGTGGTGGCTGGCTAGCCGTATGTTGGGATACTCCCGGCAGCGAGTACACTTGGCACCCCTCGGAAATTCTGCAAAAGCGTCGTTCATTTTATCCTGTATCCTTTCGATTGATACTTCGTCTAAGTCGGCCTTGTAATATATCGGGAATTGTTTGAGGAGACAAAGGCCATTCAAATCTGAGCCGGTTCCTCTTGTTCTTGAACATTGAAATGGGATAGGATCAAGTATCCGGGAGCAAAGCTCGATGATCCTCTATTTCCAAGTGTGGATGCCAGTTTGCTGAACCTCAATCCGGGAGGGAGTTGAATTGCCGATAAAAACATATGTGAAGGGAGTTAGAGTAAACTGATGCACGGAATGAATTACGAGGGAATGATTATACGTCCGCCCAGTGAGGCCAACAGCATTCTTCTACAGGTTACAGTCGGCTGTTCACACAATAAATGTACATTTTGCGGGACCTACAAAGGCGTTCGCTTCAAAATCAAGGATGAAGCGATCATAGACAAAGATATTCAATATGCAGCGGAGAATTTTCCTTTCCTCAAACGCCTATTTATCACCGATGGAGATGCTCTTATACTGCCTCAACCCAAACTGACCGGAATCCTGACCCGAATACGCGAAAAAATGCCATGGATTCAAAGAGTCGGGCTTTATGGCAATGCCAAAAGTATCTTGCGCAAGAGTCTGGAAGAGCTGCAGGAGTTGCGAGACTTGGGTCTCGGTATAGTTTATCTTGGTTTGGAAAGCGGTGACGCACAGGTGCTGCGGGAAATCAGAAAGGGTGTTTCGCCAGAGCGTATGATCGAAGCGGGGCAAAAGATCCGGGCGGCGGGAATTAGGCTTTCCGTGACAGCATTGCTCGGGATTGCCGGGCCGGAGCGTTCGTTGCAGCATGCGCGCGCTACCGGGCAAGTGCTGTCCGCAATGGACCCGAACTATGTCGGGGTGCTGACACTCATGATTTTACCCAACACCGAACTTGGAGACAAATCAGAACGAGGCGAGTTCCACCTTATGCAGCTGCCGGGTTTGTTGCGGGAGCTAAGGGAGATGCTTTTCTATACGGACCTTGCTCGTGGGCTATTCCTATCCAACCATGCGTCCAACTATTTGGCCCTTAAGGTTAAGATGCCCTCGGAGAAGGAGAAGGCTTTGGCTCTTATTGACAAGGCTTTGCAGGGAGATGTCCGACTTCGGCCGGAATGGTCGAGAGCGTTATAATCGCAGAGCTAATATTGGCCCCACTTTAATTTGGTTCGCAGAATCTCGAAGTAGTCTATGGTAGGAGTTTTGATCAGGCTTAACGGATTGGGAGCAGCGGAAATGAAAATCTTGTCGGATGAAGCCAACTCGCAACCGACCTGACCGTCGCATGTAACAGTAACATCCTTGATTCGCTCTCCCAACTCCACTTGAATGACGACCTCGGATGGCAGAATGATAGGGCGATTGGTCAAGGTGAAAGGACAAATAGGGGTCAAGACGGTGCAATGTGAAGTAGGGTACACGATCGGACCCCCGGCAGATAGATTATAAGCAGTGGAACCGGTCGGCGTGGCAACAATCAGGCCATCTGCCCGATAGTGAGTCAGGTAGCGGCCGTCAATGCTGATTTTAACGTCTACGATTCTTGCCAGGGCGCCTTTGTTTATAACGACGTCATTTAGAACACTCTGGCGAAAAATCTCCTTGCCGTCACGCTGTGTGGACACCTGCAGACGCATCCTTTCCTCAATTTCATATTTGCCGTCCACAATGGTTTGCAATTCACGGTAGCAGGTCTCCTTGCTGATCTCAGTCAGAAATCCCAATCCTCCTAGGTTGACTCCAACTATAGGAGTGGTACGATTTTCCAAAAATCGCGCCACGCTGAGAAGAGTGCCGTCGCCACCCAGCACTACCGCAATTTCAGCGGCTTGGGGAATGTCGATTTTTTGATAACCGCAGGCTACGCTGGAATCGTCAATATTCTGCGTGCAGAAGACCTCGATTTGCTGCTGTTCAAACCAAGCTGTAAGTTTGTTTGCCAGAGTCTCGGCATCGGGACGTGAACGCTTGTAAATAATTGCGACATGCTGCATGCTCATCCTCCAGTAAGTAGCTCCAACCTTTGAATCATAGGCAGACACACTTCCAAAATGCAATGAAAAAGCAATCAAAATAGATTGTAAAAAGGCTCCGATTGAATTAACTTAGGGACTATCTAAAAAAGGCTCAAAGGTCCTCGATCGTCGTTCCGGCGAAAGCGGGAAGCCAGGTTTTTAAGTCCCGCCTGGCGGGATGGACCCCGGCTTTTGCCGGGGTGACGGTGTAAGCGAGTTTTAAGATAGTTTTTTGGTTGTTCAGATATGGTCATGAGGAATCGCTGCCCATGATGGGTTTTGATAGTGATACGTTAATCAAATCTACTCATCCACAGAAGATCCTGGTAGTGGACGATGAACCGCAGGTCTGCGATTTTCTTGCGGAGGCCTTGACGTATCTCGGGCACGGCGTTGTAACTGCGGGAAGTGGAGAGGAGGCCCTCAAGCATTTAGAGGATCAAGAGTATTCCATGGTTATTGCTGATATGGATATGCCGGTGATGGACGGCATGGAACTTATCAAAATAATTGTTAGTCAGATTAATAAGTCCCTGGATATTATTGCCATAACCGGGCACAGCATGCGGTATAAATACACCGACGTCGTTGCTGCAGGTGCAGTTGATTTTATCACTAAACCCTTTACGTTGAATGAATTAGAAGCCAAGGTAAATCGCATCATTCGCGAGCGGACCATGCGGAGGGAATTAGAGCGTTTAGCAGTCCGCGATCACTTGACGGGTCTCTACAACCGCCGTTTTTTCCAAAAAGTTGCAAAACGGGAAGTAGTGCGGGCCTCGCGATACCAGACATCGCTCTTCCTGTTGTACATTGATATCGATCGTTTCAAAGAGTACAACGATCAGTATGGCCATAATGCAGGTGACATTCTTTTGATCCAATTGGCTGAGATTTTGAATTCTTGTGTCCGAAGCGAAGTCGATTCGGCTTTTCGCTTTGGAGGAGATGAATTCACTGTACTGGTGACATGCCTGAATGGCACTAATGAGACGGCTCCTGATCAGGCTCTGAAGGTAGCAAATCGTATTCGAAAGAATTATAATGAACGACGATTAAGCCCAACTTCGCTGTCGATTGGATTGGCGCTTTTCCATGACAAAACAGAAGACATGGAAGAAGATATTAAAGACATGATTCACCGTGCGGATCGTGCTTTGTATTACGTAAAAAGCCGGTTCGGGGGAGATAACATTCACTATGAGGAACAATCGGAAGCAGGAGGCGGGCACCCCAATGCCATATAGCCCTCTCTTTGACCTTGTTTACCAGATTCACTGCTAAACCTTTAATTGCCTTTCCATATCAATTTCTCTTGACACCATCCATATCGGTACTTTATATAGGGCACACTTTTGCCACGGGTGCTTTTTTTTGAGTTAAGCAATCGAGAATTCTTTGAAAATTGGTTTTTGCGAAAATTTGATTCACGAAGATAATTAAGAGAGTGTAAGGTTGACGAATGGGTTTGCTTTGGTTAGCTTTACTGCTCGATTGTCGTGAGTGGGATTTATCGAGTTAGGTCGTCCTCTGCAAAAGGATGGCGGGTCCCGCAAAATTCCATTGGTTGAGTTAAGGCCCTGCAACGCTTTTCGAAGTCGCGCGGTGGCATCTCCAGGTGTTGGGCGGCAGAATTGAGGATACAGAGAGTCACGGGACTCTCGTAGCAGAGACAGGAGGTGACTGCCATGGGCATGGGCAAACCTGAATTCGGTTTTGGGGTCCACCTGATGGTGGATGGTTACGGGTGCGATCGGTCGGCTCTGGAGGACATCAATTTAATTTATAAGTTTCTTGATGAATATCCCGAACAGATGGACATGACAAAGATCATGCCTCCGTACGTTTTTCGTTACAATGGTTCCGTGCCTGAAGACTGGGGAGTGTCGGGGTTTGTGTTGATTGCCGAGAGTCACATCAGTCTGCACACTTTTCCGGAAAAGCAATATCTGAGCTTAGATATGTTTTCCTGCAAGCCTTTCGATACAGAACAGGCAGTTGAGTTTATTAAGAAGCATTTTCAGATTCAAAAATATGAGATGAAGGTTCTTGACCGCGGCCAGGAATTCCCTAATACAATTCGCGAATCCGCCCAAGTAGTGCGCATGGATCGAATGCTCATGCAGCGGTCGAGATAATTGAAGCAGTGATAGCACGACCTTGATAATGGGGCCTTGGCCGACCGCGGCTTGGGGCCCCATTGCTCGTTTGGGGGAAGATCGATCATTGTTGATAGGGTTTGTAGTGATTTGCAGCGGTTATTGGATACAGCAATCGTTGCGGCCCGACTATTCGCTACGTTTTTTGTAGACAACACGTCGCCATCTTGTTAGATTAAAGCATGGTAAATATATTAACAAAGCTATCAACTTAGCAGACCTGATGAGCCACATCGCTTGTCAGCCAGCGTTTGAGGAAGAATTTAACCTTGGAAGATGACTCGGCCATAGGCTTTCAACACTGGCTCAGAATGTTCTTCCGCCGGCTTGCCCGGATTGAAGCCCCCGCAGATGTAGAAAAAGAGATCCAGCAACTGATCGATGAAGGAGAGGAACGCGGACTCATCTCGGAAGATGAAGGCGAGATGATTCAGGGCATTTTCTCCTTTCGCGACACCATTGCTCGCGAGATCATGGTACCCCGCACTGAAATGGTCAGCGCGCGCGCGGAAGAGGCAACCCTCACTGACATCATTACTTTGATCGTCGAGAGCGGCCATTCCCGAATCCCTATCTACCAGGAAAGTGTCGACAACATTGTAGGAATTCTTCACGCCAAGGATCTTCTCAGCTACTGGGGAAGCGAGTCTGCAGATATTCGGGACAAGATGCGGGCTCCATACTTTATTCCGGAAACCAAGAAGATCAGTGAGGTACTGAAAGATTTGCGCGACAAAAAGTCGCACATGGCGATTGTCATCGATGAGTATGGCGGGACTGCCGGAATCCTGACGCTGGAAGATATTATCGAGGAAATCATCGGTGAGGTGTTGGATGAGTATGATGCCGAGGAAAAACTGATTACGGACAATGAGGATGGGTCCATCACTGTAGATGCTCGGCTGGATGTTGAAGAGTTGGAAGATTATCTGAAAGTGGAGTTTCCCGAGGGAAAGTTTGAATCGGTAGGTGGTTTTATCATCAGTCTTTTGGGAAGGGTTCCGGAAGTTGACGAACGAATCGAATACAAAAATATTGAAATGGTGATTGAAGCCGCAAACAGCAGAAAAATTGAAAAAATACGCATTCGCAGCATCGATCAGGAAAGCAGTGAATCTGCCTCGTCACAAGAGACTTTTTACTGAAGTCGAACTCTTTTTCGTTTACTCACCTGAAAGAGAGCGGGGGAGCAGCGGCTGACCCTTGCAAAGCAGCATTTTTGGCCCCCAGAGAATTCAATCTTACAATCAATCGTTTTCAAGATCCAAAAATATTGGCTCTTTGCGGATTAACTTGAAAGGTCTAGTGACTCCGCTGCTGCGTTGGTTCAAGTCTCCGACTTGAACCATCTTTCTTCACACTAATCCGCATTGACCATAAAATTCTAGAGCGTTCTATGTTCTGAGGTTTTGTGATATTAAATATCGGTTTTGGACTTCGCATCTCTAATCCGGTTAGCGACAAGAAACACTCGAGTTTGGCTGCGGCCTTTGGCCGCTCTTCAGTTGGATCGACGATCTGGGGAACTGAAAGGGCATGTGGACATCTATCGGGTTGAGCGCCTCAAGCGGCATATTATTGACATTGGGATTCCCAAAGTTCAATTTTTCTTTTGTTGCCTGGGTCGCACTGATTCCATTGTTCGTTGCGTTACAGAATAAGAACTACAAACAGGCTTTGATACTCGGGTTTATTTGCGGCCTTGCTCATTATTTGACAACACTCTATTGGATTCGTTATGTCGTTTATTATTATGGGGCCCTCCCTTTAATACTGGCTGTTTTGATTCTTCTCCTGCTGTGTTGTTATCTCGCCATTTATCCAACTCTTTTCGCGCTGGCAGTCCACCGGCTGGAACATCGGCGGTGGCTGTGGGTATTTGGGCTGCCTGCAATTTGGGTCACCCTGGAGTGGATCAGGGCCCATCTGTTGACCGGTTTTCCGTGGGCCAACTTGGGCTACACGCAGACACCGTACACGCGTCTGATTCAGATTGCAGACGTTACCGGAGTTTATGGAGTCAGTTGGCTGGTTGTGCTGGGCAATGCATGTATCATGGCATTCTTCAGGTGGCGTTCGCGGCTGAGTTTGGGCATCGCTTTCCTCTGTTTGGCCGCGACCGTGTTTTACGGTTCGTGGCGGGTGGGGATGATCGAGAACTTGCAGCATAAAGTGGCACCCTGGACTGTTGCGGTCGTCCAGGGAAATATCGATCAGGCCCATAAATGGGATCCACTTTACCAACAAGAAACGTTGAGCCGCTACCGACAGCTATCTTCTGAAGCATTAAAGCACGATCCGAAGCCGAGTCTTATAGTATGGCCGGAAACTGCTGTTCCTTTTTTTTATGGACTAGAAAAGCCACTGACCGGGCAATTGAATGCGATAATAGCGCAGCTTGGGGTGCCGGTATTGTTTGGAAGTCCTTCTGCAAAGATGATCGGCGGGAAGCCGCGACTGCTTAATTCCGCCTATTTGGTCAATCCCGATGGCCGTATTGTTGCTGATTATTCTAAACAGCATCTGGTGCCTTTTGGGGAGTATGTTCCTTACCAGAGCGTTCTCTTTTTCGTACATAAACTCGTTCAGGCGGCCGGTAATTTTGCCGCAGGAAACGACTCCTCTCCAATGAAGATTGACGGTCAGAAAATTGGGATTCTCATCTGCTATGAGGCTATTTTCCCTTATCTCGCTCGCCTTGCTGTCAACGATGGAGCAAATTGTTTTGTAAATATTACCAACGATGCCTGGTTCGGGCAAAGCAGTGCACCTTATCAGCATAAAGAAATGGCGGCCTGGCGTGCCGTTGAATTCCGCGTGCCTTTGATCCGCTGTGCCAACACGGGCATCAGTTCGATTTTTGATGCCACCGGAAAGAGTCTGGGAACCATTCCGTTGGGCGAGAAAGGCTACTTGAGCGAAAGCATTAAGCCGCTGCACGTTATGACATTCTATGCCAAATGGGGTGACCTTTTTGCCTGGATTTGTGTTCTGATCGGTTTGTGTATAATAATCTTCGCAACGATCAGACAACAAAGAACGTGAAGTATAGATGGTAACGAGCAGAAGATTCACTCCGGGATAAGTAAAACTTCGGCAGATCCGGCGTTGGCGGGATGCTGCGGGTGTGGCAACCAGGACTTATATTTGAATGCGGAAATCAGAAAAGCTGGAAACATTAGAAACTCAAAAACATAAGGAGAATCATATGGCAAATATTGATGTCACCGAACTTAGAAATCGAATCAAGGATGTATCTCAAAGGTTTCACACTTTAGGAGGGTATCTTTGACATAGAAGGGCGGCAACAGCGTCTTGCGGAGCTCGAAAAAATCATGTTGAAGCCTGATTTTTGGGACAATCCGGACGAAAACAAACACCTCCTCAAAGAACGATCACAGCATAATGAACTGATTCAAACCTGGCAAAACCTTTCTCAGGAAGTTGAAGATTGTGAACTTCTTCTGGAGATGGCCGTCGAGGAACAGGACGAGGAGACCATTCGCGAGGTTCAGAAGAATGCCCGCGGGCTGGAAAAAAAAGTGCGTAACCTTGAATTGAGGCAGATGCTCAGTGAGGAGAATGATACTGAGGATGCCATCGTCAGCATCAATGCAGGCGCTGGAGGAACCGAAGCTCAGGATTGGACGGAGATGCTCCTTCGAATGTATCTGCGCTGGTGTGAGAGAAAAAACTTCAATATCCAGATGGTGGACTTGCAGGAAGGCGAGGAAGCCGGTATCAAAAGCGTGACATTCACCGTCGCCGGCCTCTATGCCTACGGTCTGCTCAAAGCCGAGTCGGGAATTCATCGACTTGTAAGAATATCTCCTTTTGACGCCAGCGGCCGTCGTCATACTTCATTTGCCGCTGTTTTTGTTTATCCTGAAGTTGATGATAACATTGAAGTTGACGTCAAAACCTCGGATTTGCGAATTGATACCTATCGAGCCAGCGGTGCTGGAGGACAGCATGTTAATAAGACCAGTTCTGCGGTTCGTATAACTCATTTGCCTTCCGGAATCGTAGTACAGTGCCAAAATGAGAAATCACAGCATCGTAATCGCGATATTGCAATGAAGATTCTCCGGTCTCGTCTGTATGAGAGAGAAAAGCGAATGCAGCAGGAGAAACTGCAGGAACTTCATGATAACCTGGAAGACATTGCCTGGGGAAACCAGATCCGTTCTTATGTGATGCAACCTTACCGGTTGGTCAAAGACCATAGGACTTCGGTGGAAAAGGGAAATGTCGATGCGGTAATGGATGGAGATCTCGACGAGTTTATCGAAGCCTATCTCCTCCATCAGCTAAACAATAGGGAACAGATTGCCGTAGCTTGATGAGTTGGAAAAGATGAGCAGATTTTTGATGTTGGACATTGGTGCGGGGACTCTGGACGTTCTCTATTACAATGATGAAACTGGGCTGCATTACAAGGCGGTTGTCAAGTCTCCAGTGCTGTATCTGGCTGAACGTGCGGCAAACATCGCGGGAGATCTGCTGATTACCGGCAACGAAATGGGCGGCGGGTCCATCACAGGTGTATTAAAGCAGCGCGCCAGGCAGGCTCAGGTAACGATGTCGGTTTCTGCTGCTTATACCGTCCACCATGATCTGGACAGAGTTCAATCTTTGGGAATCAAGGTGGTAACGGACGAGCAGGCTGAGGAGCTAGGTCGTCACAGTTCATGCAGCAGACTGGTAATTGGAGATCTGGAAATCGATCGCCTGCAGCACATTGTGAGCGGCTTCGGGGTCCCTTTTGAATTCGATGTCGTGGGTATCTGTGCCCAGGACCACGGCATGCCTCCCCAAGGTATGTCGCATTTGGATTATCGCCACAAAGTGTTCACAGATTTTCTCGATGAAAACCCTTTTCCGTCATCTCTGCTGTACGCTCGGGATGAAGTCCCCTCCACTTTCAATCGCCTGAACTCCATTGCCAAAAGTGCCGCGAAGTTCCCTGCCAAGGAAGTGTACATAATGGACAGCGGTATGGTGGCAATACTCGGAGCTTCCCTGGACATTAAGGCAGACGACAAAGAAAAGTTGCTGGTTCTTGACATCGCGACTTCGCACACTTTGGGAGCTGCCATTGAGAATGGCGAAATTGCCGGTTTCTTTGAATACCACACGAGTGATATCACTTTAGAGCGACTCGAAAGGCTGCTGCATGAATTAACGGATGGAACGCTCAACCATAACAACATCTTGCAGGAAGGCGGTCATGGAGCCTATGTCCGCAAGGCTTTTGGTTTCGAGGCTGTCGAAATTATCCTGGCAACAGGGCCCAAGCGTCGATTGCTGAAAGGATCCGGCTTGCCCATCATTTTTGGAGCTCCTCTTGGTGATAATATGATGACCGGCACGGTAGGTCTTCTGGAGGCGGTCAGGAGGAGAAAAGGCTTGGATTCAATGAGCTACATATGAACCAAAATCACTGGGGGGGGAATACCAATGTATAAAAAGATTCTGGTACCGTTGGATGGATCGCCGAGGGCGGAAAGAATTTTGCCCCATATCGAAGAACTTGCTCTTAAGTTTGAGTCCAAAGTGATCTTCCTAAGAGTCTTGGAGCCTGGTTCAATCATTCAACGGCCACAGGGAACTGAGTTTGAGACCAAGATTATTAAAGAGGAGGAGGATGAGGCCACTGTCTATATTTCTGCCTGGGCCGGAGAGTTTCGTGAGAAAGGGTTGCGCAGTAAGGGTATTGTCGAACATGGACCGGTGGTTCAGACCATGATTAGTGTTGCCGAACGCGAAGATGCCGATCTTATTGCCATGGCCAGTCATGGACGGAGTGGTCTGCCTCAGGTTTTCTACGGCAGTGTTGCGGCCGGAATTTTACACAGAATAGACCGGCCGCTGTTGCTTATACGTTCGGTGTAGCAACTTTAAGGGTGCGATTCTGCGAGTTCGTCCGAGAACTCATGTTTCCGGTAGCGCAGTCCTTTAGGGCTGCCTCTTTGCAGCAGGGCAAAGCCCTGCACCGCACATCATCGTGACATCCTCCCAGGACTACAGGAGATATGCAAATAATGAATAAAATCGTCTACCTTGTCAGGCATGGACTGATTCGTTCCAATGAGGAAGATGTCTACGCAGGAAGAAACTCAGAAAAGCTTACGGAAAGAGGTAAAAACCGCGCGGAGCAACTTGGCCTGGAGATAGAAGGTTGGGGAATTCAGTTGATTCAAACGAGTCCGCTGAGACGCACCGTGCAAACTGCGGAAATCCTCAACAGATATTGCAATGCCGAACTTATTAAAGATCCGGATCTCATCGAAATCGATCTGGGACCATGGTCGGGCCTTTCAAAGGATGAGGTCCGGCGTAGATACCCGGATCACTATAAGAGCTGGATCGAGCATCCCGAAGACTTCGACCAACCTGGTGTCGAAAGCCTGGAGAGTGTGAAAAAGAGAGTAGTTCATTCTTTTGAACGGTTTCTTGCATCCGAGTGGAGGGTAGCCGCATTCGTCACCCACTCAGTAGCGGTGAAGGCTGCAGTTCTTTATTATGAAAAAAAGGCTTTAAATTTATATCACAAGGTTGATGTGCCGAATTTGTCCGTTCATCGAATCACCTTCGAACAGCAAGGCAATGCACGAGTCATGCGGCTTAAGTAAGAAAACGTTGAGCTCCCCTTGTTTAGCTGCGGCAGGCCTTCGCTCTCTCATAGATCTCCTGAAAAACATCGCTCAACCTGAGAATCCCCACAATTTTGCGGTCTCTGATGACAAGTAAGGAAAGATAACGTCCCATAATCAGTTGATTTATGGCTTCTCCAAGATGTGCGTCCTGTGCAATGTACTCGGACGCGTCCGGCTGGTGCATGGTATCTTTTACACTTATATCAGCTATTTTGGCGCAGATGGCATCCAGAGGTTCCTGCCACAGATCGTAGGTCTTCCAGACCGACCTCAGATAATCCGATCCAAAGCTGCGCCTGGACGGCTCCCTCGGTTGCCGCAGATCTACGTACTTGGGCTCAAGACTTTCGATAACATCCCACAGATTCAACTTTCCAACGACCTGTCCTTGCTGGTCGAGTACGAGAATTGCCCGATGCTTGAAGCTCTCCTTCCCCACACTCTTTTGCGCCTCTTCCAGGGCCAATATCGCTTCGTAAAGGGTTGCGTCTTCGGATACGGTTGCGTAATCGGAAATGGGTACCATCAATGTTTCAACTTTGGTTTCCTGCATGCCTGGCTCCTCGATATTATATGGCCTGTCTTTACATTAGCTGGGCTGCATCCGATAAGTCCTTTTCTCATGCAATACAGCCCCTTAGGGCTGCCTGTTTTAGCAGGGCTAAAGCCCCGCGCTACGGAGTTCCCGGAGGGAAATTGGCTAGTCTCCATCCGAAAACTCTCTCTCCCTGGACGGGGAGGGTCGAACCCATGTGCATTATGCTAATGGCGAATATCGTGTAGCTTAGCCCCTTGTGGGCGTTTTTGGGACGGGCACTGCTAAATCTGAAGTCGCAGAACGTCTTCACGGGCGCTCAAACGACTGATTTTAACTCGGATCAACTCTCCGGATTGCAGTCGAGTTTTATCCGGGATAGGCATATTCGCCTCAATCAGGAAGTCCGGGAGGAGTAGATGAACGAAACGGTTGTTTTGGTCGAGGACTAATGCATCGAGTGTATGAATGTCTTCTTGTTCCAGGTATTTCAGAATCCAGTAGCGCACCCATTTGCGCTGGATGAAAAAGATCTTCGATTGAATGGATCCCAATTTGGTAATCATCTGACGCAATTCGTCTTCCGTGTAAAGTGGGGAGTCGTTCTTAAGGGCATGTTTCAGTTGCCTCTGAACCAGCAGATCGACATAACGTCTTATAGGAGATGTGATGCTGGTGTAATAGTGCATGGCCAGACTGCAATGCATTCCGGGCCTGGTGTCCAGTTCCGCCCGGGCGAATAAACGCCTTTGTCGGTAGACATGGAAAAGTTCATGCTCACTCTCGACTTGATTCGTTTCTTGCTTGCATTCTGCCTGGCTTCTATAGATCGCTGGTATGCCACGCTCGGCCAGATAAGAAGCTGCCAGTCCGTTAGCCGCAATCATCCATTCTGAAACAATGATTTGACTTGGTGTTTCTTTTTCGTATTTGGAAATATGAATCATGCCTGCCGAATTTACATAGACCTGCACTTCGGGCAAGGGCAGAATAACGGCTCCGTGCGCCAACCGATACTTCCTGATTTTCAGGCTCAGTTGATAGAGCTGTTGCAACACCGGGTCGCCGGCAACACTTTCATTGACCTCTTGATAGGTCAATTGCTTATCGACTTTTATGAGGCTTGGAACGATTTCAGAATCATGGATATGCCCCTCTTCGTCGACCCTCACGAAAAAGCTCACCGCCAGTCGATCTTCTCCCGCGCGCAGGCTGCAGATCCCTTCCGACAAAGCAGGGGGAAGCATGGAAATGCGTGCATCCGGCAAATAAATGGAAGCGGACCTTTCTTGCGCCTCTTGATCCACCGGATCGGCCGGTTCTACATATTCAGCGGCGTCGGCAATGTGAACTCCGACTTCGTAAAGACCGTTTTCCAGGGTCGTTAAACTTAAAGCGTCGTCATAATCGCGAGTCAGGGCACCGTCGATGGTGAAAATGTGGAGATCTCTCAAGTCACGCCGGTGCTCGTTTAGCTGCTCGGGAGAGATGCCAGATTGTGCCCGGTGAGATGCCACCTCTTCCACTTCGGGTGGGAACTCGGGTGAAATATTCTGTTGATGCAGGTACAGATTTTCGTTTTCCTGCCAGATTCCAAGCCGGGTTAAAATACGAAATGCCGAGAGAGGATGAGGTGATATATCGGCCCTCTGCAGGAGCTCCTTCACAAAAGCGTAGTCGGGTGCTTCCTGAGCGAACAGGCAAAAGCTCTTGAGACCCTCGATAAGATCATCTTTGGCTGTAAAAACCGGTTGGGCTTTACGCTGCCATACGGCTTTCAACCATTTTGCTCCTTCGTCCAGGAGGGATTCTTTTTGTTCCTCACGCTGGATCTCCAGTTCTCTCTGTTCGACTTTTTCCGACGAGCGGGCATAGAATTTTCCATCTTTAAACTGAAAATACAGACGGTCCTTTAATAGAACCCTCTGAACGGCCGCTACATGATTGTCGGTAATAGCGTCGGCAAAAACGAATTCAGCCAACGCATCAGCTTCATATCCCTCTTCTTCACCCTCCAATAACGACCACAATTCTTCGACCTCGACCTGCTCCATGAGGTTTTGACGTGCGGCGGCAATAGCGAGCAGTTCCTGCACCATTTCATCCCGACTTAAATCCGGTTTGAGGGTGAGGTCGCTGATGTGTATTACTCTACTTCGCGCAAGATTGAGTTCGCGATTCTGTTCAGTCAGTGCGGCCAGCCGTTGGTTTTTGACTGCGGTGCACACTGCGCACAAGACCTGCTTGGCTTCAAAAAATTCCAGAATAGCTCCCGGGAGAATTTCCCTGAGTGCGCTTTGTGTCATCGTGCGCCTCCTACATTCGCAAATTGTTTCATCTGCTGGATGTAGGAACCGACGCCCGATGAAATGCCCGCAACGAGACTCCTCTGAAAATTCTTGTCAAGCAGACGCCGTTCCTCGTTCTTATTTGTAATAAAGGCGGTCTCGATCAAGACACTCGGCATCTCGGCGCCGAGCAGCACATAGAAGGGAGCCTGTTTGACCCCTAAATCTTTGACCCTGTCATAGTTTTTTTTGAGGTTCCTGATAAGATTGCTTTGCACTGTCTTGGCGAGTTTGGCGGATTCGTTGATTTTAGTATTCAGCATAATGTCTTTCAATATGTTTTCCAGGTCACTAATCCTTCTGGTTGAAGTAGCATTTTCGAGGGCGGCGACTCTTGCTGATTCTTTGTCATTGGAAAGGTTAAGAAAGTAAGTTTCTGTGCCGTGCAAGTTCCTGTCTTCATGAGCATTGGTGTGTATTGAAATGAAAAGATCCGCCTTTTGAGCGTTGGCCATAGCGGTACGCTCTTCCAGAGAAAGGAAACGGTCGTTCGTCCGCGTAAGAATCACTTCACAACCTAATGTGCTTTCCATGTCTTTCTTCAATCTTTTGGCAATTGCCAACACGACGTCCTTTTCAAAGAGACCGTTCGGGCTTATGGCACCCTTGTCTTTCCCCCCGTGTCCGGGATCGATGACTATCCGTCCTACCTGTAAACCGAGTTGGCGAGCCAGAGTTGAGGTCTGAGATCCTTTGGGGATAATGATTTCCTTCGGTTTCTGGGATTCGACCGGTTCGGATTTCTGCCCTTGAACATCAATAATCAGGCGATATGGGTCCGCAAGGGAAAAAATCTTATAGGACCTCATGTCCTCTACATCGAGTGCAATTCGAACCTGAGTGGGATCGTACTGAGCGACCCTCATCCTTTTGAGAAATCTATCCTCAATAGAAACATTATGTTCGATACTAGAGTCAACGGTGCAATTTTTCAGATCGATATAGATGCGGTCCGGCAGACCGATTTTTGGCTCTGCCGGAAGATCGTGGCGTTCAAAGTTAACCGGCTCACTGACATAGAGTGCCACTCGAGTATAATCATCACCGGCCCAATGCTGGATATTTTTCAGCTGGTTCAGGTGGGTCGGCATTTTCGGTGAGAGTGCCGGTTTGGGAGAGTTGGAGGGGAGGGAGGGAGATGCGGCTGAGCCGGAAGCGAAAGCAAAGGCCGGCGCAGAGCCGCTGAGATCATTTTTATCTCGCTTTTTAGGTGAGTTCAACTGCGCTTTGAGCTGTTGAGCTTTTTCTGCCGCACGTAACCGCATGTCACCCTGAGGGAAGTAGATGCCGACTTTGATGAATTCGAGGTAAGCTTGAGACGGATCCTCCTCCAAATAGATGATGCCCAACAGGTATTGTGCGTCATCGGCCAATGGGCTTTCGGGAAGTTCATGCACAAGCATTCGGTAGTATTTCTGGGCTTCTTTTAAATACTGTCTGGTTGGATTGTCATCGTATAAACGATGGTAGCATTGTGCAATGAGGTATAAACATTTGTCCGTATATTTTTTTCGGCTGTCTTTATCCAGTACCTTTTGAAATTCCTCGATACGTTCCTTCAGAGCATCGGGTTGTTGTTCTTGTGGAAGAGACAAGCCGGCATAATACTTCTTCCTGGCCTCATCAAACATTTTGTCGACGGGTGAAGCCAGAACTATGCCGTAGCAAGTGCATATCAGAAGGACGACTATTGCGAGCGAGACCTTAAGTTGTGGCGTTCCTGACTTCATTTCCACCATCAATGATCAAAAAGCTTTTCAAACATTAATTATTCCAGCAGATACCCACGACCTGCCATGTTGCAGGTCACAACCAAGCGTGAAAGAGGTCTGGGCCGCACATCGTCATTCCCGCATGCTTCCCGCCTAAAGCCTGCGGAGGCAAGCTTTAGCGGGAACCCGGACCAGGCAAAGCAACTTCACCTTCTGGATTCTCTTATGAATTCTGACTCCTGGATTCTACCTTTTATGCAAATCGCCATGGTGCGGTGCCCACAGTGCGCCACCTCTATTTTTTAATGTCGGCCGGCGTCACGGCGTTTCCACGTCGCAATTGCTCTTTGATGGCGTATAAGGCCTGCAAAGCGGCAAAGGGCGTGAAGTGGTCTAGGTCCAGCGAGAAGTATTCGATCTTTCAGCCAATCCAGCGAAGGGCGATACAGGCTTAACTGGACGCCTGCCTCTCTGTTCCAGGACGAACGTTTCTGTTTCTTGTTGAGACCGGACTTAGGACTGGATGGTGCCCCTTCGTTTTCCAAATGCGCAAGAATTTCTCGCGCCCTGCCGGTGACCTCTTCAGGAAGTCCAGCCAGTCTTGCCACCTGTATGCCGTAACTCCTGTTGGTCCCTCCGGGAACAAATTTATGAAAAAAAATGATATCGTTCTGCCATTCTTTAACCGCAACGTTAAAATTCTTGACTCTGGGATGAGACCGGGCCAGTTCCGTCAATTCATGATAATGCGTAGCAAAAAGTGTCTTTATACCCTTATCCTGAAAATCGTGCAAATGCTCGGCCACGGCCCAGGCAATGCTGAGGCCGTCAAAGGTGCTGGTGCCTCTGCCGATTTCGTCCAGAATAATCAAGCTATTGGGAGTGGCTTGATGGAGAATGTTGGCTGCCTCCTGCATTTCGACCATAAAAGTGGAACGTCCCCGGGCAAGGTCATCGGATGCGCCTACCCGAGTGAATATGCGATCTACCAGGCCGATCTGGGCTTCAACGGCCGGTACAAAGCTGCCGACTTGGGCAAGCAAAACAATCAATGCGGCTTGCCGCAATATGGTTGATTTGCCGGCCATATTGGGACCCGTGATGATTAGTACTTGCTGGTTGTCGTGATCCATGTCCAAATCGTTGGGGACAAATTCTCCCTCCGGCAAAAAGTGTTCGATCACCGGGTGGCGCCCGTCTCGAATATGGATAACATCAGATTCATCAAGTTGAGGGCAACAGTAATCGTACTTGGCTGCTACCTCTGCAAGGCTTGCTAAGCAGTCGATAGCGGCTGTGCTGGAGGCCATCCTCTGGATGCGCTCGCTCTCCATGGCGATTTTCTGGCGCAACTCGACAAAAATCTGCTGCTCCAGTTCCAGCCGCTTTTCATCTGCTTGCAAAACTTGAGTTTCAAAGGTTTTAAGCTCTTCGGTGATAAACCTCTCGGCGTTCACTAAGGTCTGCTTGCGGACATACTCTGGAGGAACAGAGGGTAAATTAGATTTTGAAACTTCGATAAAGTATCCAAAAACTTTATTGTAACGGACTTTTAGGGATGAGATGCTGGTTTTTCGGCGTTCGCTGCTTTCGTAATCCGCCATCCAGCTCTTGGCGTCGCGACTGAGACGCACGTAATGGTCAAGATCAGGGTGCACGCCAAGGCGGATTGCTCCTCCTGCATTCAAGTTGGCAGGCGGCGGGTCCACCAATGTTTGTTCGGCAAGATCTGCCACATCGGACAGATCATCCCAGGCAGCGTGGAGTTCCTGCAACCGGCCGCTGGTGCATGCGGCTATGTTTTTTCTTAAAGAAGGCAGCACTTGCAGCGATTTTTTCAAAGCTACTATATCCCGCGGGTTTGCATTGCCGGTAGTGTTTCTGCTGTTCAGCCTCTCGACGTCATTGATCTTCTCAAGAAGACTTAGAATTTGGGTACGAATGGCAACATTTTCTTTGAGTTCTTTGACTGCTTGCTGGCGTGTATCTATCGAAGCCGGATCCAGCAGCGGGTACCGCAGCCATTGCTGCAGCTTGCGTCCTCCCATGGCGGTCCTGGTCCGGTCTACGATGTCTAACAAAGAGCCTTTACGTCCTTGAAAGCTGTTGGACTGAAAAATTTCCAGGTTCCGCACCGTGGCCTCATCCAGCACCATGAAATCGGATCGGCTGTAGGGCAGCAGTCTTTTGACATCACTCGAGTTTCCTAAATGATTGGCCTGAATATACGCTAAAATAGCTCCTGCAGCCTGGATGCCGAGGTTCATGTCGTCTATGCCGAACCCGCTCAAAGAATGAACTTGAAAATGTTCGACCAATCTCTCCTCAGACCGCCGTCGGTCGAAAGAATCATAATTGAGATGGGTCAGAGTAACCTGCAGGTAGTGCTGTAGTTTTTTTGAGAACTCGGGATCGTATCCTTCCGGGAGAAGCAACTCTTTGGGAGAAACCCGTAGCAGTTCTTCCACCAGTACGTCCTGGGAATCCAGTTCCACCACCTTGAATTCCGCAGTTGAGATGTCGAGGAAAGACAAACCGAATGATTTATTCTCGGATGATGAGGCCACCGCGGCCAAATAGTTAGGCTGCTTAGCGGAAAGATTTTGAGTGTCCAATATTAAGCCCGGCGTGATAACGCGAGTCACCTCGCGGCGCACCAACCCTTTGGCCTTTTTGGGATCTTCCACCTGTTCGCAGATGGCGACTTTATGATTGGCCAATACAAGTTTCGCGATGTAGCCTTCTGCGGCGTGGTGCGGAACGCCGCACATAGGCACCGGATTTTCGGCCTGTCTGTCGCGCGAAGTCAGCGCGATCTCCAGAACTTGCGCGGCAATCACGGCATCTTCCATGAACAGCTCATAGAAGTCTCCCATGCGATATAAAAGCAGCGAATCAGGGTATTTCGACTTGATTTCCAGATATTGCTGCATCATAGGAGTAGTCTTGGTGCTCATAGTAGATTCGGTGCCATTCCTTTATTTTTTAGTTGGGCAAGAATTGGTTCCATGATGTCATTCTATACCTTATGGGTTTTAATGCATCACAGGAGGGAATATCAAGGAATAGTTTAGCAGATGTGACGCGGAATGTAAGGCAGGGATTTGTGGTATGTAAAATCAGGTGCAATTTAGTAAATGTTCTGAGCCGAAATCACACATTCAATCGCAATTTCCTATTCCAAATCAGTTTGTAGGTTATTTCAATCAAAAAAGAGAGTCCAATCATCGCCCCGAGAACCAAGATATGTTTGGGAGATGTCTCAAAGGATTGCCACAAAAGGGCAAGCAGGGCCGCAACACATGCGATTAGGCCGATCCATGAGAGCCATTTCTTGCTGCGGGTTTGTTCACAAAGCGAAATATTGGCTCCATTGACGGCAGCAAAAATAATTAGAAAACCACCACTTCCCATGGTTGAAATGCTTGTAAGATCACCAATATTGACCAGAGCAAGACTCAATACCGTAGTGATCAATAAGCCCTCGACAGGCCTGTTCCAGACTTTCCTTTCCAGGAATGCAGGCAGTTCGCCTTCTTTGGCGATAATAAAGCTCAGACGGGCTGCCCCATAAAAGGTCGCGTTGATTGCCGAAAGGGTGGAGAGCACAGCCGCTGCTGCGATCAGCTTAAATCCGACGGAGCCAAGAAAAGGTTTTGCAGCCTCCGCCAAGGCGTAATCCTTAGCCGCTACAATTTTGTTTATTGGCAAAGATCCCACTGCCACTGCAGAAACGCATATATACAAGAGGATGACGAAAATGACTGCCGAATAGAAGGCCCGCGGCAAAGTAGCGGCTTGATTTCGAACATCCTCGGCAGTGTTCGCAATCAATTCGAAACCTTCATATGCAATGAAAATAATCATTCCCCCGGCGACCAGGTGCAAGGGCGGGGACCATGTCTGAGGCACCAGTCGTTGCACCTCAACACCCTGAAAGCCGATGCCTACAAAGAAAAGGAGAATAAGGATTTTAACGCCTACGATATAATCTTCAGCTTTGCCGATGACCTCCGCGTTGAAAAGGTTTATGATTGTCGGCAGAATAATGCCCGCGTTGATGAGAATTCGTCTCAACAAGGGTTGGTAGTCGGGCGGGAAAAATGTGGCGCCGTAACTTCCAAAAGCATAAGCATAGAGGGCAAGCATCACCATATAGCTGAGCCACAATAGGTTGTTGGCACTGCCGGTAATGACGTCGACCCCGAATGCTTTGTCGAGAAAAATGACCGTTCCGCCTCGACTTGGATATCGCACGGATAGCTTGACATAGGAATAAGCAGTGATGAGAGCTACAACGCCTGCTACCAGGAATGCTGCTGGAGTTCCTCCATGAGCGAGTTGAACCGCCAATCCCAGGACTGCAAAAATGCCGCCTCCAACCATTCCGCCGACGCCAATGGAAACAACTTCCCAGTAACCGATCTTGTTGCCTTCCTTTTTGGACATCTTGCGTCCTTTTTAAAATGCAATCTCCTTGCTTTCACCGGCTTTCAACTCAAATGCCTTTTCCTTAACTGCGACTGTGATAGGCCCTTCGGCGGCGCGCAAAGCGTTGACTTTCATTTTGTTAGACATAAAGTCCAGCTCCAGTGTGTGGCCTCGATACCGCACCTGCATGGACAACCGACCCAATTCCTCGGGCAGACACGGATTAAACCGCAAAGCGTCTCCGCGCGGCTCGATTCCAGTATAGCCCCTTTTGATCAAATCCACGGTAGCGGCCATTGCTCCAAGGTGGATTCCCTCAGGCGTTGTACCGCCCTGAATGTCGATCACGTCAGACTGCAACGCTTCCCTGAAGAGCTTCCAGGATTTCTCTCTGTCCTGTCGTGCCAGCACCCAGGCGTGAACAACCCGACTTAGGGTCGAGCCGTGAGAGGTCCACTGTATATAATAGTCGATGTTCTTAGGGATTGTTTCATATTGAAAGGGGTAATCAAGACGGTCGAAGATTTCTCTCAATTCCTCGGCTGAAAAGAGATAGAAAAGCATGAGCACATCATCGGCTTGCTTGGGAGCTTTGTACCTATTGGGTGTATCATTTTGAGCCTCCAGAATTCGATCCAGACGCTGAATGTCGTCGTATCTCTTACTCAGGTCTTCCCAGTCTAATTCCTCCAACCGTTCATAATGTTCAAACTGACTTATGATTCCGTCATCATGAAATACGATCCGCATTTTGCGGCTTATGTCCATCCACAGCGAAATTTCGTCAGCTTGTATGTCAAGAGTCTCGCAGATCTCCTTTTTACGGTCTTCTGGAATGAAATGATGCAAAATTTCGACGGCGCGATTGAGCACCCACACCGCCATAATGTTGGTGTAGGCGTTGTTGCTCAATCCGGGTTGTTCTTCCCATGGATAGCCTTCGTGATATTCGTCGGGCCCCATCACTCCGTGGATTTCATAGCGGTTCAGTTTTGAATTGTAGGTGGAAATGCTTGCCCAAAATCGAGCTATTTCTAGGATCATTTCGGCACCGTAATGTGACAGGAACTCTTTGTCGTCCGTTACCTGATAGTATTGCCAGATGTTAAATGCGATGGCCGCATTGACATGTCTCTGGAGTTGCGAGTTGTCAGCAATCCAGCGTCCCGACTTGGGGTTCAGATGAATTTCCTGGCTTTCCTCCCGGCCGCTGCTGCCACTTTGCCACGGATACATCGCTCCTCGGCAGCCAACTTTGCGAGCGTTAAAACGGGCTTCATCCAACCGTCTGTAGCGATACATCAGAAGGGCTTTGGTGATAGCTGGGAGCCTCAAATTCAAAATTGGAAATATGAATAATTCATCCCACAGGATGTGGCCTCGGTAGGCCTCGCCATGCCAGCCTCGCGAGGGTACTCCGATATCGATGTCCATGGTGTTGATGGATGTGGTTTGCAACAAGTGAAATATGTGCAAATGAAGAATCATCTCGGCGCGTTCATTCTCATCCGGATGTCGTTCGTGTTCGAACTCTACATCGAAACGCTGCCAAAGATGTTTCCATGCGAGGACATGGCTTTCCATCAGTTGGCTGAAATCATATACATTTCTGACACCTTTTTTTGCCTGCAGACCGCATTCGGAAATCCCATCATCTCGCGAGGTTGAAAGGCCTATTATTTTTTGAATCGTGACGGCATTTCTAGGTGAAACCTCCAAACTGAATCGCTGGGCAATACATCCCGGTTCAGAAACAGTCCTTCGCGTCAACGTCTGCAGGTCATTGTCAACATAAATTCTGCATCTTGCGGTTTGCGCCAACTCGATTCGTGACTGGACGGTGCGCACTTTCAAGTAAATTGTTTCTTCATCCACTTCACTCGTTTCAAGATAATCCAAATGCCGGCTGTTGAGGTCCTTATAGCGTTCGACTCCAGCGTTTACGATGCGTCCGTCCAACGCACACTGAACCTCAAGCCGGCCGGACCAGTTTTCGGGGACAATTGTTGTCTGCAAGGCCGCAATGTGTCGAGCTCTCATATGGACGAATCTCGTTTCGGACAAGTGAGTTTCGCGGTTTCGATCATCTCGAAATCGAATCAAACGGCGCAAAATACCTCGTTTCATGTCAAGCTCTTGCCGGTAGGAAATAATTTGAAAATCCTGGAGATTGAACCAAAGACCATCATCAAAACGAAAAGTCAGCGGCAGCCAATTGGGCATATTGACCAAATCTTCATTTTCAATGTTTTTTCTTTAATTTCGGTTTTGAGTCGGTTGTAACCTCCGGCCAGATAAGTCGCCGGGTAATGAGTTCCGTCAGCTGCGGCTTCCGGATTGGCTCCGCGGGTGCAAAAGTAGCCGTTGCCGAGCGTGCAAAGTGCTTCACGCAAACCTTGCTCATCGGGATTGAAGCCCTCATATACGAGTGACCAAACCGACATGGAAAACCTCCCAACTAGCGGCTTATTCGAACAGCTTCCCTGATCATCTGCGAAGTATATCCCCATTCATTGTCATACCAACTCATCACTTTGACTAAATCGCCATCCACCACCTGGGTCATTGTTAAATCCACCAGTGAAGCACGAGTGTCTTTAATGATATCCGAGGATACGATGGGATCCTCAGAAACTCCCATAACTCCGCGATATCGGTCACTGCTGGCCTCTTCCTTAAACATATCGTTTATTTCATCGACGGTTACCATCCGCTGCGTTACAAATACCAAGTCGGCGATGGACCCAACCGGAACAGGTCCGCGGACAGCCACTCCATCGAATTTTCCGGCATACTGCGGGAGCACCTTAGTTGTTGCTTGAGCGGCTCCAGTGGAGGTTGGAACAAAATTGGCGGCAGCTGCCCGGCCTCGGCGCCATTTGGACTTTGGTCCATCTACCACTGCCTGACTCGACGTATAAGCGTGGATCGTCGTCATGATGGCTTTTTTGATGCCGACTCGACGCCCCATTACTTCGACGACCGGGGTAATGCAATTGGTTGTGCAGCTTGCGCACGATATGAGGTTCGTTGAACTTTCGGGCTGATTGACGCCGTGCACTACCGATGTCACCTGTCCGGTCTTTTCCGGGGCTGATAGGATGACGAATCTTGCCCCGGCCTGGAGATGCTTTTCCAGGCCTTCCTTCTTTCGAAATACCCCTGTGCATTCAAAAACGATGTGGATTCCAAGATCTTTCCATGGCAGCTTCGAAGGGTCTTTTTCGTTGAATAGCTTATATTGTTTCCCATTGATCACGAGGAGATTATCTTTGTAGTCAACCTTCTTGTCATACCTGCCGTAAACGGTGTCATATTTAAGCAGGTACGCAAGATTGTCACCGGCAGTTAAATCGTTTACGGCTACCAGATCTAGTTCCGGGGTGTCCAAAATGATCTTCAGAGCGGCTCGGCCAATCCTACCCAGACCATTGATTGCAACTTTTGTCATCGTCGGTCCTCCTTTTTTTCCCATGTTTGTTCCTCCACCACCCTGCCGCACAGAGAGTGTGTAATTTTGCACCTTCTTTCGCAAAGCTTCTGAATCTTGACTTCGGGCCATTGTGTTTAAAATCCATATTGATCAAGCAGTCCAAATAATAAGGATGTTAGATTCAAATGACGTAGTTCTCATGCAACAAACCTAGGCATGCACCGATCTCGTGTCAAAAGCAGGGGGCAGTTCGAACTCCCTCTCCCTTGAGGGACAATGCTGCTGAATTAGCGGGTCAGTTCCCGTCTTTGCAAGGGCGGGACTGTTTGATTAGTCTCCCCTTGATACACCGACATTGCCCTTGAGGGAGAGGTTAGATGGGTCTTCGGATGCGCACTACGCCAGAGTCAAACTGCATAGAAAGAATGAAAAAATCTTCAAAAACAATTGTTTTCATGTCATCATCGTGACTTCTCAATAAAGGTAGGCACATAACGCTGAGTCGCTCGCCCGTCATTACCCGCATGCTTCTGGCGGGAATCCAGGAAAGCCACTCTGGATAAGCGCCTCCGCGGGTATGACGAAAAGACTTTCATGCAAGCGCTGATACTTAAAGCGTCCAAACTTGATGCCTGCCCGCACTAATTGAGAAGTTACTCATCATCTAAGTAAACGGGAACAATCCCTGACACTCATCATGCCATCAAAGAGTCAACTTACCGGGGGGATAAATGGATAACCGGCAAAGATCGCGGAAAACTCTAGAAATGCTGGCTGCAAATGAGGAGGCAGTGGCGAGATTGTACCGGATGTATGCAGATATCTTTCCAAAGCTGCGCGACTTCTGGTCGGAACTGGCTGAAGAAGAGATCTATCATTGCCGCTTGATTCAAAAGCTTTGGACGAGCAAAGACGACCATGTTGAAATCAATGAAAACAGATTTGATACAGTCTTGTTACACACCTCATCAAACTTTCTAAAAGAAAAATTGGCCCAGGCTACGGTTGAAGAAATATCGATCGAAGATGCATTGTCGACTGCTCTGGATATCGAAACAGGTATGCTGGAGCGTGGTTATTTTGAAGTTTTTGAAGGGGACTCCTCGGAATTTAGGAAAACGATGCATGCACTGGCTGCCGCCACAATAAAACATACCAACAAGATACGAGAAAAGTTGGCAAGAAAGCGCCGAAGACTGTTTTAGACTCTTTGGTGCCGGGGCAATCCCGGTCTCTCGCTTGCAGCGCGGGAATCCACTCTTTTGCGTACCGGAGTCCGCAACCTTGGAAATGCCCGTAGATTCGAGCTAACTCATCACCTAAATTTGGCGATCCCATTGATAACCTCCCGTCATGCCGGAGAAGTACCGCCGCGGCGGTGCCTTCGCCCAGGTATCCACTGCTATTCTCTTATGAAACTTCATTAACTTCTGTGCTTTTACACTTTCTGTTTCGTAACCACGAAGAAACACGAAGAAAAAAGAAAGGGATAAATAAATTCCTCTTCGCCATCTGCTTGTCCTTCGTGGTTGAAATAAAATCAACAAGTTACGAGAAAAATACAAAACCACAGCAGTTTCATTTCCGATCAAACCCCGTCCCGAGACTGGGCGCCGCAGCGGGGGAATCCGGTTTGCACCGGAATGACGATTGTTAATTCGTGGCAGCAAGAAACGCTGAAATTAGGCATAAGTAGTAGTTTATAATCGCGCTGGAGGCAGATCTCCCTCGGAACGGGACCAATTTAGCATTTGAAAGTCGATGAGATTTATGATTTGATGAAAACAGTTAAATCCATCGTTAAAACCCCTCACAAGGAGGATACCGCCATGAGTATTCGATTCTATATGACTTCTGATTCGTCGTTCAGTTCCGTTTACAACTGCACTGACCGTCCGGACTTTAGGCAAACGCCTGAAAGGAATTTTTGCTCGCGCTTGAATAAGGATGTTGCCGGAGAAGAAATACCAGGTTGGTGCCCGCTGGGCGAGATTGAGGACATGATGACATCCAAGCCCAAATTAGGAGGGTAGTGTAGACTCGAGGTTTGAGAATTTGATCTGTTGGCTGCATCGAGGTGGAATCCGATCGTTTGTCGATCAGGTTCGATCCACGCCGCACTCGGAGAGCAGAGTTTTTTTATCCAGACAGGTACTTGTCGTATTTTAGGATATGAAGGCACAGTAATATCCAAAAGATATCTCGCAAGATCGTCTTCCAGCTCACCTCGTCACCAACCGAACCAAAACAACCGCATGTTGCCGAAGAACCTGTAAGCAGACTTACGGCCAATGCACCGGTAAACAGGAACAGCAGCAAGGTCACGAACAGAGTTGCGGATTGCACAAAGATTCCAGTGGCAAGAAAAAAACCGCTGATCAATTCCAGCCAGGGTAGAAAAATGGCGGTTAGATTCACTGCCCAATAAGGCAATAATTCATAGCCTGCTATGTGTTTGTCGGCAAATTCTTTGGGATGATTGATCTTATGGATGACGGCATAAACCAGGAGACCCGCAAGATAGATCCTTAGGCAAAATGCCAACATCGGATGCAGGGTGATTTTTTGTAAAAGAGAAATAATGCCTTTGCTGATAACTTCTTAGTTTCACAACAAACATTATATTGAGACTTTCTGATTTAACTTGTAAAAGAAGGAATTAAAAAACGCCGAAAAGGTTCGTTTGAGGGAGGTAGAATAATCTCGGGCGGTTGCGCGCCCTGCGTTGTCCGGATTAAGACGAACGCAAACCAGAGGCAGCCTCAGTCGGCTATCTGTTGCTTCCCTGTACGCTTGTGACTGGCTGAGACATTGAGGTTGGTTGATGGAAAACAAAAAATTCCGGGAGCTTCGATTATGAAAAAACTGACCCATTGGGTTAGAATCGCAATTTGTCTGGTAGCAGTTGCCATAGTACTGTCTGTGTCCGGGTGTGCTTGGATAAAAGCGGGTGAGGACCAGGGGGTGCCCACGTCTGTGCGAGACGGCCAGGACGAATCGGAGATCGATGTAGATGGTTCCATCGAGTCAAATGATTCAGCGCCTCCTGTTAACGAGTTGCCTTAGGAATCGTTGGCAGTTCGGTGACATCGATTTCCAAATGAATTCGATGTTGAGCGATTCGGTTGTCAATTAAGGCTTACAGCGGATTAACGGCAAATTGCCTCGGATTGAAATGTGGCGTCATTTCGAGTGAAGTGAGAAATCCTGTTCGACTGCCTCGAAGAACGAAGATTCCTCGGTCTCCTGGATCGGGATGACGCGATGAGTTTTTCCGCTGGTTCGCGGCGGCCCTCTATTAAATCGGTCTTGGTTGAGACCGCATTTGAAATATGCAGCAACTTCTTTTGTGAATGCTGGCAAAAGGATGCCGATGGTTGCATCAGGTGTGGTTTTTAGGCGGCGTGAGCATGTCACGGCCACGTTCATGATTGTTGAAAGATGAGCCCGATTTGCTTTGGGGCTCTGATTTACAGAAATCGACTTGACTGTGGAGGAATTTACATTTTAGCGGGGCTAAAACGTATACCCGAAAAGATGCGGAGTACAATTTTCGGCTGCTAAACTATGTAAAGACCCTAATGGACAACTGGAAAAGGAGGGTATCGCACCATGTTCAAAAATGTTATGAGGTTTTTAATGATCGCGTTGGTTGTTATTTCTTTGGCTGCGCCCATTGCTTTTGCCGAAGGACCAATAAAAGGCGAAGTGATCGCTGCTGAAGGCGGAACATACACCGTCAAGGATTATGATGGCAAAGAGTATCAGATCACCGAAGATCTTGCTACCGGCCTGAATCTCCAAACAGGAGATGTGGTCCAGTTCGAGCTTCAAGAAGCCAAACCGGCGAACGTGCAGAAACTAGAAAAGTAGCAAAATGGATTGAGGTGGCGGTTGGCCGTGCAACGGCCACCCCGTGCTACTAACCCGGGATTTGTTGTTTTTCTGAGAGGGCTTGGTTGCGGCCTAGCCTGTGCTGCGATAGAAAAAAGACGCGAAATCATATACAATTGAAATGTGCTCCAGGCCGTCGTTGTAGATATGTAGGAGACAATGACTGTCGAATATAAAGAATCTACCCTTGCTTTTTTAGGATAAAAACTATTATAAGGCCAAGAAGTTAGAGGTTCCTTTTTGAGTTATCCCGAGAATCGATTCTTTCGCCCGATCTAGAGCGATTCTTAAGAAACTCTGAGGCAAAGGAAACAACGAGGAGAACAGAACAAGAGAGGATTGAGAGATGGCGGAAGGTCGAGTGAAGTGGTTCAATGATAAAAAGGGCTATGGGTTCATTGCAGCAGACAGTGGGAAGGAACTCTTTGTACATCACAGTTCCATCGAAGGTGAAGGTTTCAAGAGTTTGGAAGAGGGTCAGAGAGTCAGCTTCGAGGAGGAGAGGGGAGCCAAAGGACCTCAAGCCGTCAAAGTAAGGAAGCTTTAGAGCAGCCTCAGAAGAATCCGATAAATTTACGAAGGGTGAGAAAGCTGGAGTAAATCTCCAGCTTTTTATTTTTTGGGCAACAGACTCCGTATACTTGGGGATATCCCCCATACAAGTTGTTGTACCCGCAGATTTTTTAAGGAGAATGATTTATGAATATTTATGTCGGCAATCTGTCCTACGCTGTAAGCGAGGATGACTTGAAAGGTATTTTTTCCGAGTTTGGAGAGGTTACCAGTGTTAACATTATAAAGGACAGGTTTTCAGGGCAGTCGAAGGGATTCGGGTTTGTAGAAATGCCAAACAATTCAGAAGCGGACAAGGCCTTGAAAGCATTAAATGGGAGCATGTTAAAGAATCAAAGTATTAAAGTGAATCAGGCAAAGCCACCTAGCAAAAAACCGCAACGCAGGCCAAGATATTAACATTAACCAAACGCTTCGAGATGGGAGGCGCTGAAACGGTCAATTAAAAACATCAGGTGATGATAATCGCGACAGTTGCGGGCTTCCTGCCTGTTAGTTTCGGCATCCGTTCCGCTTTCATAACAAGAACATTGAGGATCTATTAGGATTAAAACAGGTTGCCCGGTGCATTATTTGAAAGTAATTTATGGTTCCGGTTTCTTTAGACCATATTTTTTAAGCTTGTAGCGCAGCATCCGTTCACTGACCCCGAGGTACTGAGCTGCGTTAGTCTGATGATTTTCCGCTTTTCCCAAAGCTTCAAGAATCATGTTGCGCTCGATTTGCTCCACCGCCTTTTTAAGGCTCATCGAGGAGTGTTTTTTAG
Organism: uncultured delta proteobacterium; assembly: GCA_963781715.1. Classification (GTDB taxonomy): domain Bacteria; phylum Desulfobacterota; class Syntrophobacteria; order Syntrophobacterales; family Syntrophobacteraceae; genus Desulfoferrobacter. The sequence goes on along the minus strand of CAWAGW010000004.1, from coordinate 775,202 downwards.
CCGCTGCTGGTAGTCTGAAATCTTCGTGAAATGGAAGATCTCTTCTGGTAATTGTCTCGCCACGGGCAATAACCACTGCCCTCTCAATGATGTTCTCGATCTCTCGCACATTGCCGGGATAGTCATATTTGATCAGCAGATCACGTGCTTCGACGGTCAAGCCCGAGATCTTTTTGTGGTTTTCTGTGGCAAATTTGTCTATGAAATGATCGATAAGTATCGGAAGATCTTCTTTTCGCTCCCGCAGGGGAGGCACTCTAATCGAAACAACATTGAGGCGGTAGAACAGATCTTCCCGGAATGTACCACTTTGGACGCCTTCTCTAAGGTCTTTATTGGTTGCCGATATAATTCGCACGTCAGAATGCAGTGGCTTGTTGCCCCCCACCCGCTGAAACTCATGTTCCTGCAAGAATCTGAGCAGCTTCACCTGAATAGCTGCAGAGAGGTCCCCGATTTCGTCCAGGAACAGGGTACTTCCATCAGCTTCCTGGAAAAGGCCGATTCTCCTTTGGACGGCGCCGGTAAAAGCTCCCTTTTCGTGGCCAAAAAGTTCGCTTTCCAAAAGTGTCTCTGAAAGTGCCATACAGTTGACGGTAATCATGGGTCGTTGAGCGCGGGGGCTCAAACTATGAATAAGACGGGCCAGCAGTTCCTTGCCGGTCCCGCTCTCCCCCTCCAAAAGAACGGTCGCTTGACTGTCGGCAATCCTGCCGGCCAGGTTGACAACTTCCTGCATCGCCATACTCTGATAAATGATCTGATCGGTTGTTACCGCCATTTCCGCTAGCTTCTTCCAGAGCAGTTCATTTTCTCGCTTGAGGGTCTGCTTTTCTCCGATGCGTTGGATCATCAGCAATAGTTCTTCCAGTTCGATCGGCTTGCTGAGATAATCCACCGCCCCTGCTTTGAGTGCCCTTATGGCAGTTTTCGTGTTGCCGTGAGCAGTCATAATGAGCACATCGATTTTCGGGTTCAATTTCTTTAATGATTCAAGCAAGGTAATGCCGTCCATGCCTGGCATTTTGTAGTCGACAAGCAGCAAATCAAAATACTGGTTTTTGACTTTCTCCAGGGCACTCTCCCCATTTTCTGCTTCAAATACCGCGTACCCTTCTTCTTGAAGAAAGCCGCGCAGCAGCTTTCGCTGCGTCTGAGCGTCTTCAACAACGAGAATGCTGAGAGTTTTCATCGCCTGATCCTTCTGTCGCAATATCGATAACATGCTTATCGCTTCGCTAAAGGAAGCAAGATTTCAAAAACACTCCCCCGGCCTGGATCACTTGAAACACGAATCGTTCCGCCGTGGCCTTTTATGATTTCATGGGCAAGCGGCAAGCCAAAGCCAAGACCTTTGTCTTTGGTAGTATAGCCTAAATCGAAAATGTGCTCTATTTCGCCGGTACTCAGCCCGACACCCGTATCAATAAACCGCACACAGGCCCATTTCCTCCCTTTAACTTCCAGCTCTATGTTGACAGAACCTTTGCCGGGAATAGACTCCAGCGCATTCTTGACAATATTCAAAAAAGCCTGCTTCAATCTTTGGGAGTCCATTGCGATCATCACCGGTGTGTTTGACCAATAAGTTTTGATCAAAATTCCTTTGTGGAAGGCTTCTTCCTCCGCAAGGAGCAGCATCTGTTCCAGAAGATTTTTGAGATCATGCGGATGAAGCTCGAGTTTGCGGCTCTTGGCGACACTTAAGAACTCTTCCACAATATCGTTCAATCTTGAGATCTCATCGCGAATCACTTCGGTGAGCCTGTGGGGGGCCTGCCGCTGAAGTCTTTGGATGGCGATGCTGATGGCGTTGAGGGGGTTTCGGATCTCGTGTGCGACCCCCGCGGCAAACTGCCCCAATGCTGAAAGCCTTTCGGCCATCTGAATCCGCCGATCCTTTTCCTGCATGTTCTTCAGGTAGCGGTTCTGGATTCTGTAAATGAACCCCACAGCCAACACCGTGATCGCCATCATGAAACCGGCGGAGAGGAAGACGTTGCGACGACTCCTGCTGAGGATCTCCAGAGGGTCGTCCAGGTTCAGCCCGAGCCGGACGGTTCCAGGCTCTTTAGCATCAATGCGCAAGGGGGCGGCAATTTCCAATAAATCTCGATCATGAAATGTTATTTTGCGTATAGTTGAATCACCAGGAAGATTATCGAAGAAATCATTTATACTCTCGGCCTTCCCCTGGCTTTCCTCAAACCTTTGTCCTACACTTCCCAGGATTTGGCCTGTTTGATCGACTGCTAAAAGATAGGCCATGTTGGCGGGCTGACCCAGTTCCCGAACGGCCATCTGAACGGAAAACCGGGTCCGTTGATATTGAAAGTCTTCCTGGTCCAGAGCCATTATTTCCGTACCCTCGCCCGGGCTTCGCCGCAAAGCAATAAAAACGTATTCATCCCTTGTTTGGGTATCGATGAACATATTGGTTTTAAAGAACTCTTCCCCCCGGATGACAGGAGCTGCGACCTTCAGAATTTCCTCGGGAAAGGGTCTGTTCTCCACCGTTATGCGGCCACGATCATCCAAAAATACAACCATGGTGAGCCTCTCAGCGGCAAGATATGATTTGAACGTTTCATCGCTCAACTGCCCTGCATCACGCATTCGATCGATATCTCTGGAGAGATCAATGAGACTGTTTAAGAATTGCTCTTCCAATGAAAAATCGTCTTGATCGATGAGAGTCCCTCGCATGAGGTCAAAAGTTGAACTGGGCGGAACAGTTCCCAACCGATTAAAGGAATGTCCAACGTCTTTATTAAAATCGCTGATAATGGTCAGGCCGTTTTTTGCCATCAATTCAAGTAGAGAGTCATTCAATGTCTGCAGATTCATTACGCCCATCACAAAGATGAGAGCAACCAACACAAAACACAGCAGCGCCAGGGCCAGAGGCTGCCCAAAAGTATGGATTTGATAGCTGGACACTGGGCTGCCCTGGTTCTCTATTTCTGCTTTCACTGTCGATGCCTCCCCAACAAGTCGTCCCAAAATAAACTTGGCGCTTACCCTCCAAAAGGATCTTGCATAAGTCATTCCGGCGAAGCACCGCTGAGGCGGCATCTTCGACCTGGAATCCAGGGTTTTTCGATATCTTCTGGCCCCCGGCTTTGGCCGGGGTAACGGTTGACTGAAGGATTAGAGTGAAAAAGTTATTTTTCGACGCATCCTAAAGCTTCTGTGCTGCAATATTTATCAGGAATCATATCTCGACGAATTTGTCGAATAGTTTTCCCCTTTTTGACGAGTCCTGCCGGATAGGCCAAACGCCATGGCACCACAAGTGAAGAAGAATAATACGTAATAGCATATAGTTATGCAAGTTTGAGGTAACTTCTCAATAACTGGAGGCATATAATGCTGAGTCGCCGGGCGAATATTGGAGTCCAAAAAGCCAAGAATGCAAATGCAGTTTTTCATCTTTAACGAGCGCACATATTACTGGGTCACCTGTGGATCCAAGCCACCTAATCACATATCAGCCATAAACCGGGCGCTGCTTTCTCTGATACTGATCATCAGCTAGCGTATTGCAGTGGCTGGGCGCGAATGGTTGGGAACTTCAGCCCGGAGATCGGCCAAGTTTTCCTGGTCAATCAGATTTGAAGCATTCGATCCCGATAATGGGTGGTTGCTCCATAAAGCGTGTCCAGAAATCCCTGCCATGTGCCGCCACTCCCTCCGGCGATAGCTGTGGGCGATGCCAGTGGATTTCACGAAATCCGGCGGATCGGAATGCCTCCTCATGAACGGAGACATCGATAAAATAGTTTTCAATGTCAAAGGTCCCGTCTTCCAGGAAAAAGGTCCAAGTGATCGGCATCCCTTCCTGAAGCGCACCAACGGCGCGCGTTTCAAAGCCGTAATGACGATAGCAAGGAGCCGTCCTGAAATCCAAGGCTGGACTGGAATTGATGGTAACGAACCGTCCCCCCGGTCTCAAACAGCGTGCGATGCTGTCGCACATTGCTCTAAGTTCGGCTCGATCCCGCGCGTAATTGAGCAGATAGGCAGCGATGGCGAGATCATATTTTTCGGTGAGGGCCAGTTTTCTAGCGTCCCCCACCACATATTTAATCCCCAACTGCTGTGCGGCTTCCTGCGCACATGCCAAAGCGATCATGCCTTCGGAAAGATCAACACCAAGGACCTTCTCGGCACCTTGCTTCCTGACCAGTCGGCTGTAGAAACCCTCGCCGCAGCCGAGATCCACTACCGTTCTGCCGGTCGGGTCACCGATCAGTTTCATCAAAGTATAGGTCTCGACGTAAGTCCTCCATGGCTGATTTTTCGACCGTTTATATAGCTCAGCGATAGGATCGTAGTTGGTCGTCATAGCTCACCTCACTCTAAAGGCGCACTTGTAAACCGATGAGAGGAATGCCACAGGTATAGCTGACAACATTATTCTCATTGACGCCGTAATTTCCATCACCTGCATTGCTCTGGCTAATACCGGCTGCTCCATCTTTTAACAAGTGACCGGTAACAATCGCAAGCGAATCGAAAAATCAGATGCAGACCATGACATAGCATTCCTTACCATTTTAATCTTGAGTCCTCCAAACCATCACGACCAAAGGGAGTACATCTAATCCTTGCCAGCATCCTCTTCCAAATATAACCAAGCGGGATTTGCGGCAACCATGATAATGTCCGCCTATTCGGTCCTAAAGCAGCAGGGGAAAACCTATATCGCTAGGAAAATTATCGCACGGATCGCTCGCGCTCCCGACCCTTACCTGACTTTTCTCAATTATCTTTCTTGAGCTCAGCAAAGCCAAGCCCAAAGACGACCCAGAAGTACTGGCCTCATGGTTAGATGCCGGGGTGCTTTCGTCCTCATATTCCCGCATTCACCGTCGATGTCTTCCTAAAGATTCTAGACGCTGCAATATTGAGCAGGAACCATATTCCGACGAATTTGTCGAATGAGTTTCCCCTTTTCGACAAACTTTGCCGGACGCTCCACCAGTTATGACGCCAAATCCTTACATCCTTGCAAGATAATATATGATATCAGATAGTTATGCAAATTAGATTCGTCTGGCATCAAGCTTGCTTATTCTAGCTTTTCTCTGGCGTGGGGATACTCCGGCATTTTGCCGCTGGATGGTAATGGGTTCCCATAGGGAAGCCCTTGATTCCTCTCCCTTTAATGGGAAATGCCGCAGAATGAATGCATGACTATTAAAAAGATCCCCCTTTTATGGAAAGGGAGATTTCGGGGGATTTCATAAGAAAAACCAGCAGATTATGAAATCCCCCATGGCCCCTCTTCAGACTCTGTTAGTTGGACACACATGACCCCGTGGGTATTGAAAGTCCCCCTTTCGCAAAGGGGGACTTAGGGGGATTTTAAATAAGAATCAGCAGGTTGAAGAATCCCCCCTAACCCCCCTTTCGCAAAGGGGGGGACCAAATCGCTGACTCCCTGTTGTTGGTGACAAATTGTAATGCCAATGAAAACAGATACTTTTCAAAAGCACGGGGTCGTGTGTGGGTAACTGTCAGCTTCAGACTAGAGGTGGGGAATTGACTCGCTTATCTAACTGGAGTTCCTCACAAGCAATAAAGCGTGTGGGAATTGTGAAAAGGATAGATCAAGATGGCGATTTCTAAACATAAAGTCGGCGTGCTCGGCATATTCGTATGGTTCATGTTTTGTTCAACGCTGGTCTTGGCGGATCATCACGGCGAGGACGACTCGAAGGGGCATGAAAAGGAAATGAGCATATCCCGCCTCTCCAATCTAAAACTCAATTCTGAGCAAGCAGAAAAGATTCGCGGCCTCAACGAAACCTTTCAAAAAGAAGCTGAAAGACTGCGCGCTGAAGAATTTAAAATTAAGACAGAATTGAAACTACTGTGGATGCAGCCGCATCCAGATTCTCAGCAAATCATGGCGAAAGAGAAAGCTATTCACGACTTGAAATGGCAAATGAAAGAGAAATCTGTGGAGTACCGCTTATTGTTCCGCAACATTTTAACTCCCGAGCAGTTATCAGAGTATCTGAAAGAAGGCGCAGGCTATCATCATAAGCATCACAAAGAGTAGATATGTGGGCACGCAACCTCGGCTGAGGGGCCAAGGCTTCCAAGTCGTTGTTCGCGAGGAGGTTAAACTTGAAGGCAGACGCAGGGAAGATAAAATTCAACATTCTTTTGATGGGATGTCTGTTGATGTGCATCTTTTTGGCGGCCACGTCAGTTTGTTCGGCCGACGACCACAAAGAAGGTAAGAAACACTCGCGGGAATATGAGCATGAAAAGGACCACAATGTTTTTAGAGGGGTCCTTGGCGGTGGACGTGATGAAGGCAACGAAACTACAGGTCAAATTGCTGCTTGGAGCCTTGGCGCCATAAACTTGACGGTAGCGCTAAGCCTTTTGATCAGTGGAATAAAGCGGTTTGCTCCTTTGACACCGGAACTGAAGAATTCCATGATCAAATTCAATAGTTTTCAGAAAAGACATCTGATGCGATTTCACTACTACCTCAACCCTGTGTTTATCGGCGTCGCCGTCCTTCACTGGAAGCTATCAAGATGTCAATCGACGGCAATGACCGAATGGGCTCTGGTCAGCATGTGCTTTATCGCCGCATTGGGCATCATTTTGAAGTTCAAGCTGGCCCCCAAAACATCCTTGCGAAATGTTTACAAGGTGCATACTCAGCCCGTAATTTTCGTATCTCTGATCTGTCTGCTGGTGATTGGTCATCTGATTATGGATTGATGGGATCGAGAATCCTTTGGAAGAAATTGGTCCCAACCTTCTATGAGAATGTAGAGTTTGTTCCTTGTATCCAGCCGCTGGCGCGAGTCACTCGCAGAAGCAGCCCACGGCTTCTCCATGTTCCTGTGTAACCTTAGGGGTCATGATTATTTGGGGGAATTGCGAAGGACGAGATTGTTTTCGATTGTTGGATGCCCATTTGAAACTGGAGTCGAAATGGAAAGCAAATCTTACCGGCTGGCTCAGTACTGTATCAAGGAAAAGAGCAATGGTGAAATTTGGTGGGAAACTCACGGAGGTCTAGGATCCCTTAAGAAGGGAAAATGCTTTATTCAAGGAGATATTCTCTTCATCGGTTTTTCTGAATCAGAGGAAGCAGGCTTTCTAAAAAGGGAATTTCTCGAAAAACTACGGAGGCTTCCCCAATGGACTAAAACAAAATATTATTGTTCACGGTACTCCATCCATGAATGCAGCACCGGGAACAGAAAGAACAAATCAGCACCAATAGAATCCGGCCCAATGGACCTCAAGGATCACACGCCCACTGCTGGGCCTGATCGGCGCTTTGCCAATGAAGTGACTGCCCGCACACAGAGCCATACGGCAAGAATGGGCGATATAGCTGAAACACTTGCCAAAGGTCTGAATTCAGTTAAGTCACATCTTCAAAAGCTGAGATTTAGAAAGGAAAGATAGAAAGCTCGAATGGGGTCTGTTTTTGATGGTGACTTTCATCATTTGTGGGATTCTCATCAAGTTTGAGTCATGTCCCAAAGCTTTTCCAAAAAACGTTTACCAAATCCATACGCAGCCGATGGTTTTTGTTGCAATGATCTTGGTTTTGACGATCGGTCACTTGATTGTTGATTAATCGTTCCGTGGGCAAAACGTCTAACAGGAGTAAAAACATGAAATGTCCCGTATGCAATGTTGATTTGATGATGACTGAAAGGCAAGGAGTAGAGATTGATTACTGTTCACGATGCCGAGGTGTTTGGCTCGACCGGGGCGAACTGGATAAGATCATCGAACGATCGTACGCGAAGGTCGGCGAAACAGAGTTGGATCGAAGTCCGCCTGCAAATTACAGGAAAACTTATGATGATCGCGGCGCTCATCGTGAACATGACGATTACCACAAGCATGGAAAGAAGAAATATAAGCGGAGATCCATGCTGGCAGACTTGTTCGATTTCGGGGATTGAGTCGTAGTGATGAAATGTAAAGCCTCAAGATGATCCGCAACCGCAGGTTGCGCTGCCCGGATCACAAATTCGCTTCACAATATTAAGATTGAGGGTTGTTGACTCTAAGGGCTTGCGTTCACAAAAGCTAACAAAACAAGCAATTAGTGCCATTAAAGAATTTCGGGTCGTCGAGGATTCGCGGGAGGTGCGTTGGTTCAGGTGACTTCGTTGCGCCGCGATTCTATGTTGAACAGGGAAACTTCATTGCGAAGCCTTTGCACCGCCATATCCAATCCCTCGGCGGCCTGTTTAAAGTTCTGTAAAGATTCTCTGGTCTGGTCTGCGGCTAAAGAAAGCTGGTACATCGCCTCGCTGATCTGTTGTGCTCCATCTGAATGAGTGTGCATTCCCTCGGCAACGACTTCGAACTCCGGGGCGAGAGCCCTTACTTTGTCAATAACCTTGCCAAGCTTCTTCTCCCACACTGGCCACCACTTGAACCCCCTGTCTTACCTCACTGGCAAATTTTTCCATTTCCATCACACCATTGGCAACAGACGATTGCATCTGTTTGACCACCTGCGCAATGCTTTGGGTAGCGACTTCGGTCTGGTCGGATAAACGGCTGATTTCACGAGCCACAACCGCAAATCCCCTGCCGTATTCTCCAGCCTTTTCAGCCTCGATGGCAGCGTTGAGAGAGAGCAGATTGGTCTGCTCTGAGATTTTGCCGATTGTTGTCACAACAGCAGAAATTTTATCGGCTCGCTCGTTGATGACTGATAGTTTGGAGGCAATCGAGCTCGTTGCCTTCATCAGTTGGCGCATGGCCTCCTCCATCCTGTTCAATTCAGTGCGCCCTGCTTCTGCCATCTCTGCCGTTGCCTCAACCGTTTTACCCACCTTGTCGAGTGTGCTTACAAGCGCCTCAGAAGTTGCCGAGATCTCTTTGCTAGTGGCGCTGACTTCAGTGGTAGACGCCGCCTGCTCGGCCGCCGTGGCTTCGAGTTGCCTTGCTGATGCGGCTATCTGCTTGGACGAGGACGAAACCTGAGCGCTTGAGATCTCCACCTGGCCGACCAGTTTATTGAGAGTTTCGGTCATGCGCTGGAAAGCACTCAACAGCCAACCGGTCTCATCTCTGCCAAATTCAGTAGTTTTCTTGAACTGGTCCAAGGAAAACGAAGCTTCCGAAAGCCTGCCCCCTGCAATTTGCTGAGCGACTCCGGTAAGTTTGGTGATGGGATCGCAAAAACGTCGTACCAGAATCAAACTAATGAGAACACAAAGAACAATCTGCAGCGAGATGACCCCTGCAGAAATATACAAGTTGTTTCGGTCGAGGCGATTAATTTGCGCATACAACTCATCTTGAGGCGCCAGGATGCCCAGAATCATGCCCGTTTCAGTGGAGGTGTAGAATAGATAACAGAGTCGCCCATCAACTTGAGCCCGATCCTGAATGACTTCACCCGTTCTCATTTTTTTTGCATCGACCAATGCTTTTCCCCAAGCGAACTGATCCACCTTTTCCATGACCTTGGCTGGATCGGCTGGAAAAGCGGTGAGCAGTCCGCTGGCTCCATCGACAGCAAAAGCAAAAGAGGTAGGGCTAACCTTCATCTTGGAAACCATCTTCTGCAAGTTTTCAAGACTAAGATCCACTGTCGACATGCCGATAATTCTTTCGTGCTGATCGTACATAAGCGCGTCGACAGTAATCATGAGTGCATGTGTGCCGGTTTCATCCAAATATGGTTTAGTCCAGTAAACCCTGGCAGATCTTGGCTTGGATGTGTCCCAGTTCTCGGGAATGGCGATTTGGTACCATTCCTGATTGGGATAATCATACTTCGGTGTGCTCAGATCCCATGTGAAAACGACTCGATCCCTTTTCCAGTGCACATAAGGCCCATAATATTGCCTGTCCTTAAATAGTGTGTAGGGTTGATACCAGAGTCCCCCTCCGATTGCTTCGGGAAATTTGGTGAAACTTTCAGTGAGATACTGTTTCACTTCGTCCGTGATATCCTGACCTGTAGTTTTGACCAGGGTATATAAAGTCTGTCCGGTCGTTGCCATGTCTTCGGCCTTGCTTTGCATAATTAACATGGTGGAGCCGATCTCTTTGGATCGTTCCTTGACCAGCTCGTTGATGTACTTTTCCGTCTCCGACTCAAGTCGTTCACTGAAGCTGCGCACATTGTAAATGAGGACAAAGTTCCCCAATAATGAGGAGATCGCGATAATGCCTATCATGAAAAGGGTTCTCTGTCTGAGTGTAGCAGTCATAGCCTTGCTCCAGACATGCAGTCAATTTGTGTCAATTTGCAGTTGACCTCGGAAGAGCGACTGGGGTGCTTGCTAAATTTGCCCGCTGAAGCTTTGCAGTCGAACGCAGCTTTGGGATCAACACCAGACCTTTTCCGCCAAGCCGTCCACCGCATCGAAATGACTGTATGCTGGAGAGGACTTTTGTGTCAACCGAAGCTTGACAGGAAAGTGAGGAAATGTGACGGTTTTTATTTGTCATTTGACGTTTTCAGGTTATTATCTAGCGAGGCTGATGGAGTTCGATATTTTGGGTTATTTAGGAAATCGGTCTTTCGCTGTGAATAGAACGCTTCCAAATTAGCTTCAAAGTAACGCACTAGGTGAAGAAAAAACACAACAAGGTTCAAAAGATTAGAGAAGGATTCGAGAAATGGCGGAAGGTCGAGTAAAGTGGTTCAATGACAAAAAAGGCTATGGATTTATCGCAGATGATAACGGCAAGGAGCTCTTCGTCCATCACAGCTCTATTGAGGGCGAGGGCTTCAAGAGCTTGGAGGAAGGGGAACGAGTGAGTTTCGATGAGGAAAGAGGCGCCAAAGGGCCGCAGGCCGTCAGAGTGAAAAAGCTCTAGTGCTCTTGAGGAAGAATCTTACCGCAGTCCCTTGAAGGATTGATAAGCCGGAAATAACTTTCCGGCTTTTTTTTATCCTGAGTTTCGTGATTTGATTCCGGCGAACACACCCTGGATTTTTGTTCAAGATCTGGTGAAACGACTCAGTCCGCTATTCACCATGGTCTTTATTTCCTGTTCAGAGACTTTCCTCTGCTGCTCTTACTTTTCCCCGACCGGTTTGTCTGATGAGGCTCATAACTGCAGTATTCCCTCGCAACTGCGGATTTTGAGGTGCCGCGCTTCTTAATTCCCGAGAACAACAAATCGCCCTCGGCCTGTTTATGGCTAAATGAGCGGCGTGCAGTTTTGCCTCCTTTGCTGGGGCTTTTAGTTCCACCGGCATAATCCTGCCGGTTGTTCCTCTCTTTAGGGTTTGAACTGCGCATCTGGGTTGTCGGTTCCAGACCGGGAATGACCTGAACCGGCAGGTTCTGCCCCATATATCGTTCTATGCGGTGCAGATAGGGGAAATCGCTGCGCAAAGCAAAAGAAATTGCTATGCCTGATTCTCCAGCCCGGCCGGTCCTCCCGATACGATGGACATAATCTTCGGCAAAACGCGGCAGGTCAAAATTGATGACGTGACTTATTCCGGTAACGTCAAGGCCGCGCGCGGCGACGTCTGTGGCCACCAGAAGCCTTATCTTGCCGTGCCGCATGCGCAAAACGGTGCGGTTTCGAGCATTCTGGGTCATGTCTCCGTGCAGGGCTGCAGCCGGGTAGCCATGTTTGCTGAGGCTATGAGCCAGGTTGTCAGCTCCGCTTTTAGTGGCGGAAAAAATAATCGCCTTGGTCATGCTGCTGTCGGCACATAGACTCTTCAGCAAACGGTTCTTATGCTGGAGGCTGTCTGCTAAGTGCAAACGCTGCTCAATCGCTTCGTGGGTGATCTTTCCCGGTGCGACTTGAATTCTTTCAGGATCATCCATGAGCCCTTGCGCAAGCTTGGCCGTGGCATTTCCTAAGGTCGCGGCAAACAAAAGAGTCTGACAGTGGTCGGGTACGGCAGCCGAGATTCGCTTCACATCGTCGATAAAACCCATATCAAGCATGCGGTCGGCCTCATCCAGAACGAACATCTCCAAATGTGACAGATCGATACGCCCGTGATCCATATGGTCGAGCAACCTGCCGGGTGTTGCGATAATGATGTCCGGCGACTGCGAAAGGGCCTTTATTTGTTCGCGAAACGGCATACCGCCAAAGACGGTGGTACACGTTACTCGGAGATATTTGCCATAGGTACGGGTAGCCTGAGTGATCTGCACGGCCAGTTCTCTGGTGGGAGTGAGTACCAGTGCTCGTGCCCCCCGGTTTCGCCCTTTGGAGCTAGCGGACAGACGCTGAAGCATGGGCAGCACAAAAGCTGCTGTTTTGCCGGTGCCGGTCTGTGCAGAGGCGAGGAGATCGCGCCCAGCAAGAGCCTTCGGAATGGCTTCAGCTTGAACTTGGGTGGGCTCTCGGTAGCCGCATTGATTGATCGCCTTCAAAATGGGTGAAATTAATTGCAGGTTTTCAAAAGTCATAAAAAAACAAATCCTTTGAATTTCTCAATTCGAACCGCGAACTTCCAGCTATATAGGCATTTCATACCCTTGCAAAAAAGGGTACGTCTGGAGCATCATCCCGCAAATAGCGGACGGAAGCAGCCCGATGCAGAAACTTAGTTAGAGATTAAAATTAAAGAACTGCAGAATAAAGTAACGCAGCAAAAGCGCTGGAGGCTGCAGCACAAAGTAAAGCGACTTTCCTGAAACATCGTCGCCAACCTGATGTGCTGCCTTATTTGGAAACTTGAAGAAGGCAAGGGGGTTAGTGATCGATAAAGCTTAATGGTAGCTGCGTCGATCTAGACATGTAATGCGCAAAACCATTCCCAGCAAGGTCTCAGAAGTAATCGATTGGAATCATACCCCGTAATCAAGAAATGACAAGCTGTTTTTTGTCATGAGTGTGTCTGGTACGATTCTTTCCGCCCACCGGAAACCTAACCTGGCGATCGTCGGAGACAAGCTTGGTGCCAATTTTAGCAACCTTTTCGCCATGCGGTGTTTGCCGTATTTCCACGTAGTGTCGTTGGAATAAGTGCTTATAATGACAGTAATGCTTTACTAAAAGGTGAAAGAAATGTTTCCGGATGAAAACCAGCTGATTCACAAGGAGAAAAATAAATGGGCGAGCTATCTGGGCGTACCATCATCATTACCGGCTCCAGCCGCGGTATCGGTCGATCCATGGCACTAAAGTTTGCCAAACACGGGGCCAGTTTGGTAATTGCAGCAAAATCAGCCGAACCCCACCCGAAGCTGAAAGGCACAATTTATGATGTGGCTGATGAGGTCAAGGCTGCCGGAGGCAAAGCGTTGCCGGTTCAGGTCGATGTCAGAGCCGAAGATCAGGTGCACGCCATGGTAGAATCTGCAATGAAGAATTTCGGCCGCATCGATGCACTTGTAAATAACGCCGGCGCCATAAGTTTGACAAACATCGAGGGAACTCCGATAAAGCGCTTCGACTTGATGCAGAACGTCAATTCACGCGCCGTATTTCTTTGCTCGCAAGCCGTACTGCCCTACCTCAAACAAGCGCCTGAACCGCACATTCTGAGTATGGCGCCGCCCCTTAATTTTAAAAGTGCAGGGTTGCGAAACCATGGTCCTTACATGCTATCCAAATACGGTATGACCATGCTGAGTCTGGCGATGGCCGAGGAATTCAAAAAATACCGTATCTCGGTCAATTGTTTGTGGCCAAAAACGATTATTGCAACCGCCGCCATCGAATTTGCCGTCGGCAATCAGGAGACCCTAAAACATTGCCGCAAACCGGAGATAGTTGCGGATTCCGCATATGAGATCCTGACGACAGAAAGCGGAGTTTTAACGGGGCAATGCCTCATCGATGAGGAACTCTTAAAACAGCGCGGCATTACCGACTTCGACCGCTATGCTTATGATTTGGACTATGCCGGCAGGTTGCATCCCGACATCTTTCTGGATGAGTAATCGCCGTTGCATGAATGTTTTTGGTGTCGCTCGCAGGGACTAACTCTGCCAATTGGCTGATGGGTCAATGCTGGAGGGAGAACCTTTAGGAGCAACCGCCTTTCCTCTATTTCTTGAAAAGCTGCAATATTTGCTGCCAATTTTGCTAATATATCTTTGGGGCAATTTTTACAGTTTAGATCGAACGACTCAGAAGCTGGCCGTATATTCAACATAACGGAAAACGCGCCGAGCACCAGGATGCGGTGATTCTCGATGCATTATTATTGTATCATTCAAATATAGGAGAAGACAGATGTCCATCATCACAATTTCAAGAGGCTCTTATAGCAAGGGCAGAGAAATAGCTGAAAAAGTGGCCCAGAAATTGGGCTATGATTGTATTTCCCGGGATATCATTTTGGAGGCTTCCGAACATTTCAACCTGCCGGAGATAAAGCTCGTCAGGGCTATTCATGATGCTCCTTCCATTTTGGACAAGTTGACTCATGGCAAGGATGGTAAGATCTCTTACATGCGTCTGTCCCTTTTGAGGCATTTTCAAAAAGACAATGTCGTCTATCACGGTCTCTCCGGTCATTTTTTTGTGAAGGATATTTCGCACGTTTTGAAGGTGCGAATCATTGCAGACATGGAAGACCGAATAAGGCTGGAGATGCAACGCGAAAAAATATCCCGAGAGGAAGCCCGACGGATTTTGAGAAATGATGACGAACAGAGGCGAAGATGGAGCAAGTATCTCTATGGCATTGACACAAAAGATCCGAGCCTCTATGACCTGGTGCTTCATATAAGGAAGATTGGCGTTGATGAGGCGGTGAACATGATCTGTCATGCAGTGAACTTAGAAATTTTTCGAACGACCCCGGAATCGCAAAAAGCAATGAACGACTTGCTACTTGCTGCGGAAGTCAAAATGGACTTGGGTGACCTTGGGGCAAACTTGGAGATATCAGCCAATGCGGGAATGATCGAGATAAGACAGGGGCCAAAATCGAAACAGCAGACTCATATCGAAGAGATAAAAGCAAACGCGCAAAAAGTCCCGGGTGTGGTGGGGGTGAAATTCATCGAGTCTATCCAGACGGACTACACCAATCCATGGCATAAAATGTAGCGACTTCGCCGAAATTTCTTTCGAAGGTTTATTTGAAAATATAAAACCTGGTCCTCATGGCGAGGTCAGAGACAAAGGGCTGTGCGGTAGATTACTCGAGCATAAATCTGGTGATTCTCATTGAGGTGAGGCTACAATTTGGCATCGCGATGCAAGAGGCTCTCAATACTAAGTGAACATTCAGGAAGAGTTCAGCTTCTCCGCCTCTTCCACCATGTTTGGGTGGGGCCGCTGAGAAAAAAATGAGAATGCGTTGATCCGTTCATAAGTAGCCCCAATTTGAGATCGAAGTATTGGCGATGAAAGTGACCGCCGTTAAATGTCCACAGTGTGAGAGAGACGTTCCCGGTGATGCTGTCGGTTGCCCTGTTTGCGGCTATCCCATCAAAGCTTCTTACCCAACCACCTCCGAGAACCAGAAGGGGCTTCCTTGAGCTCACAGAGCTATTGGGATTCTTATTAATTGCTCTGGCTTTGTTATTCTTCGTCCTTGCCTATATTATGTTTTTTGCCGGCAAAGTAGAAAACGGCATTGTCTGCGCCAGCATTGGTTTGGTCCTGCTTGTTTGGGGCGGTAAAGCCTTCAAGGGCTTATTCCCTGGTGCTTGATCCCCAGGGGAAAACCATCTATGGCGACCCTCCTTTCTTGGACAGGAAATTGCGTAAAAATAATTTTTCTGCTTCCGCACCCGGCCAGGTTTAGCAGAACAGCGGCGCGAGCAGGAGCCCTCTAAGTCTATGTGATGTGCGAGGCCTCCCTCTTCAATGTGGGTTCTCACCGACGCCTTTTAAAACCTCTTTGATGGCTTTTCTATCGGAAGCAAAGATCTCACCCAAAGGAGGGATCGACTCCATCCAGCTTTCCTTGCATCAAAATCGATACAACTCCGCTTGATTTGTGGATCTTTAGATGCATACGGCCCTCCAAGGTTCCTTTCTTTTCCAGTTTATTGAATTGCTTTTTCAGCAAGCAGTGATTTCTTCCTAAAATAAAAAGAATGAAGGCGAAAATGTATCGGGCAAATAGAGTATTTTTATGCAGTTTGCAGGGTGCGTTGATCTGAAAATACTACATTTAACCGATTCTGGGTGCTGACTTCGATGTTTCCAGCATCGCCCTCCCGGCTTTATTGTAGCGGCCATGACAAACAGTTGCATTCTCTCCGGACAGTTGTTACTCAATACTTAATTGGTGCCCGTCCTGGAACCCATGTTCAACCCATGTTCCTCTCCCCATCGAGGGGGAAAGGTTAGGTGAGAGGGGGTATGAATTCGCGGACTTTCACCCTCACCTCGACCCTCTTCCGCAAGGGAGATGGAGTTCCAGGACGGAAACTAATTAGGTCAGCACAGTAACTGAAATTGGAATGTCAAGACCGAACCTAAACTATATAAGGCGCGAACACCGGTAACCGGATCATTCATGCATGATCGAAAGAATCGGATGGAGGAGATTTAGAATGGAAGGAAAACATGAACATCGGCACTTGCACGCTCACGAGCATACCCATGTGCATGATCACGAACATGCCCATGGCGGTAAAAAGCACGCTCATGAGCACTCACACTTTCACGACCATGAGCACATGCACAAACACAGTCATGAGCATTCACATGCCAGCCCGGCGCATGTGGCGGATCATCACCAAGGAACAGAGCACGAACATGATGCTCACGACCATGATCACGCCGGACATGAAGGCGAGGAGCACACCCACGATCACTAAATCCGGAAAGCGAAAATTTGGTATGGATCCTGGGTGACCTCTTAGGACTGCAACGAGATTTGGTTCTGCAGTGTCATTTCGAGCGGGGCCAGAAATCTTTGGTAAGTATGGCCAGCCGTGAAGATTCTTCTCTTCGCTCGGTGTGAGTCATGATGCTTTCTTTCTTTTTGGGCAGTTTTGACAGTCCGTAACTCGGTCGCTTATAACAGTAATCAGTTCCTTGTTGATGCCATCGGTAAGCTGCCTTATGAAGCGCTCGGCCTCGCGGGTAGTCTTGTTCTTTTGATAAAGAAAAACCTTATCCAGCCAGAAGTTCAGGTCCTCGATAAATAGGGCCACATCCTTCTTGATTCGTTTCTTGCCAAAGTAGTCGATTCTTCCTCCCCGAATAAATTTAGGCAGCCGCGGCATTTCCTCTCCTTTTCAGAAGGTCTTGGAAGTTGGCGATTGTTGCTTGATAATCGAGGCGAGAAACTGCTGACAAGCTATCAGAAATGAGCTTAGAAGGCAAAAAGGGTAGGGGATAGTCTCGATGTGTTTGGAGGGAAATGACTAGGCGGAGGTCTTTTTTTTGACGTTTTTTAGAGTTTTTGGTTTTGTCAGCTGGACCCGGTCGTCTACCCAATCCTTCGTTGGTTCAAGTCTCCGACTTGAACCAACGACCCATCCGGGTAATCCGCGATGGAGTGTTAAATCTTGACCCGGAGTGATACTATTCAGCTAAAATATTCTTGACAGGAATATTTTAGCTGAATAGTATCACATTTGCCTGTTATTCGTATTTCCATTCTGAATACTCGCCGGTTAGCGCAGCATTCATATTCCGATACACCTCTCATTCTTCATGGCCGGCAAAACTCTGTTGCATGACTCAGACCTGAAGGGTGCCCTTTGCATCACACAGAACACGCAGAGGAAATACCTCTGCTCCGAATCAATAATCTGCACACCCAATTTCGAACGCCGCACGGAATCGCCCGGGCAGTGGAAGGAGTTACTCTTAGCGTCCGAACGGGTGAAGTGTTGGGAGTGGTGGGTGAGTCGGGCTGCGGTAAGAGCGTTTTGGCTCTCTCCGTTCTGCGCTTGTTGCCTCAACCTCCGGCTCTTTTTGCGGCGGGAGAAATTCTGTTTCGCGGCGAGGACCTGTTGCGAGTTTCCGAAGGAAGAATTCGTGATATCCGCGGAAACGATATCAGTATGATTTTTCAGGAGCCGATGACGGCCCTGAATCCGGTTTTCACCGTGGGAAATCAACTGATGGAAGTCTTCCGTATACACCAGAACCTGTCTACCTCCGAAGCACGCCGAAAGGCCATAGAGGCACTGGAAATGGTGGGTGTCCCTTCCCCTAAACGTCGAGTAAAGGAGTACCCTCACCAGCTTTCAGGAGGCATGCGCCAGAGGGTAATGATCGCTATTGCGCTGGCCTGCAGACCGAGCCTCCTCATCGCCGATGAACCCACCACTGCTCTCGATGTAACCATACAGGCACAAATCCTGGACTTGATGGAGCGGCTTCGAGAGGAGCTCGGGACAGCGATTATCATGATTACCCACGACCTTGGAGTGATTGCAGAAATCGCCCACAGAGTGGTGGTGCTCTACACGGGTAAGGTGATGGAGCAGGCGCCGACCCTGGAGCTTTTCGACCAGCCTCTGCATCCGTACACGCAAGGACTGATGCAGGCCATCCCCAGCCCTGAAGCGACGCGCAAGACCCAGGAGCTGTATGAGATAGAAGGTGTAGTGCCCAGTCTATTAGCTCTGCCGCAAGGGTGCAGCTTCAACCCGCGCTGCCCTTTGGCTCGGGAAGTATGCAGTGAGAAGCAACCGGAATTGCGCGAGCTTTACGCCGACCATTGGGTGGCTTGCTGGATGGTGGATCATGTCTGAGATATTAAAGGTACAGGACTTGGTAAAACACTTTCCGGTGCGGCAGGGCTTTTTTGGAGGCAGAAAAGAGCGTGTTCATGCAGTTGACGGAATCACCTTCTCTGTTTCTGCCCGCGAGACCTTGGGTCTGGTCGGTGAATCGGGCTGCGGCAAGTCAACGGCGGGCCGATCGATTCTAAGACTGATTGAGCCGACATCGGGAAGTGTATGGTTCCAGGGCAGAGACGTACTTGCACTGCCGCATGAACAAATGCGGCAATTGCGACGGCAGATGCAAATTATTTTTCAAGATCCTTTTGGCTGTTTGAATCCGCGCTGCACTGTGGAACGCATTGTGGCGGAACCGCTGCTTGCCCATGAACGGGGTAATCACAAGGAGAGACATGAGAATGTTGCAGAGGCCTTACGCATGGTTGGACTGCTGCCCGAGCACATGAAGCGATTTCCGCACGAATTCTCCGGCGGACAGCGACAGCGCATCGGAATAGCCAGGGCTCTGGTATTGCGACCTCAACTGGTGATTGCAGATGAACCGGTGTCCGCCTTAGATGTTTCGGTGCAGGCTCAGGTACTGAATTTGCTCGTCAAGCTTCAGCGTCTGCTCGATCTTACCTACATAGTTATTTCACACGACCTTGGGGTGATTCGATACATCAGTCATCGGGTGGCGGTCATGTATTTGGGAAAGATCGTGGAGCTGGCTTCCGTCGACCAGCTGTATGCAAACCCCCGTCACCCCTACACCCAGGCACTGTTTTCGGCGGTTCCGGTACCTAATCCGCGGCTTTCCCGGCAGCGGATAATCCTTAAAGGCGACGTTCCATCACCCATTCACCCGCCGGCAGGGTGTCGGTTTCATTCGCGCTGTCCGGAGAGAATGGAAATATGCGACAAAGAGATCCCCCAGACCAGGCGAGTGGGGGAGGGACATCTGGTGGACTGTCATTTGTATTGATGACAACAGTAAAGATAGGATCTTGGATATTGGCTGCTGGATTAATGACTCTGGCACTGGGAGTGCTGCCCGAAAATGCCCCATTTGTCAGTTCGAATCACGCCTAGGCATGATGGGAGATCTCTAAAGTCAAGTGCTTATGCAAGCAAGATTTCTCGCCCCGGCTCGAAATGACAGTTGTCGGACAACAGCCTGCTACGGCTGGGCGGAAGCCTCTAATCAGTTACGGAACTAATTAGAGCCTTATTTCCGACCGGTTGCACGAGAGTGCAAGCGGGCACTTGGGAACATTTAACCTTACAAGGAGGACAGGCATGAAGAAATTTTGGTTACCTTTGTTGCTTTTGGGCCTGCTCTGCGGGTTTTTTATCAGTCCTGCAGCAGCGCGTGATGCAGACACTTTGATCGTCGCGCAGGAGGCGGAACCGGTAGGCCTCGATCTGATGCGGAGTTCCATTCAGACGACAATGAGTGTCTGCTATAACATCCACGACACACTTTTCCATCCCCAAGAGGATGCCACCGTTAAGCCCGCGCTGGCAGAAAAATGGGAAAAGGTGGATAACAAGACCTGGAAGATCTATTTGCGAAAGGACGCCACCTTTCAGAATGGCGAACCGGTAAACGCCGAGGCTGTCAAGTTTTCCTACAACCGCATTTTCGATCCCGCCATTGAATGTCCCCACAAGGGCAAGCTCGAGATTTTTGAAGAACCCAAAATAATCGATGACTACACGTTCACCATATCGACCAAAGAACCTTATGCTCCGGGCCTTTACATACTGGGTTATTACATGCCGATCGTACCGCCGGCCTACATCAAAAAGGTGGGCGATGCGGAATACAATATCAATCCCATAGGTTGCGGACCATATAAATTGGTCAAGTGGGTTAAGGGTGAAGAAGTGATCATGGAGGCTTATGACGGTTACTATGGCCCTAAGCCGGCCTACAAGCATCTGATCTTCAAGGCCATTCCCGAGGAATCTTCACGAGTAGCCGCGCTGCTTACCGGTGAAGTGGATGTCATTAGCGGCATTCCCATCCATCAGCGTAAAAAGATCGAAGAATCCGGAAAAGCCTACCTGACTCCGCAGATGGGTGTGATGCATTACATGGGCCTCAATACCTATGAAAAGCCCTTTAACGATGTGCGCGTGCGACATGCGGCCAATTATGCTTTGAATCGGGACTTGATAAACAAAGCGCTTTTTAACGACCAGGCTATCATCTGTGCCGGTCCCATCAGCCCGCGAACTTTCGGTGCCGATCCCAACCTCAAGCCTTATCCGTATGATCCGCAAAAATCCAAGCAGTTGCTGAAGGAAGCGGGCTATCCTGAGGGCGTTTCGGTGCGGCTGAGCTACCCGACGTATATGTCTCAGATTCAGGAACAGGCCGAAGCGATCGCCGCCGAGTTTGGTAAAGCCGGGTTTAAAGTCCAGTTGGAGCCGCTGGAAAGAGCGGTCATGTGGGAGAACTACAAGGGCAAAAAGCTGGAAATGTTCATTTACTGGTGGGATGACGCTCCCGAGCCCGATCGTTATATGTACTCGTTGTTTCACTCCAAAAGCCGCGATTATTACTACAAAAACACCAAGGTAGACGAGCTGTTGGACAAAGGCAGAACAACTCTTGACCGCGAGAAACGGGCCGAAATCTACCATCAGCTCGACGATGTGCTCTATGAGGACGCACCGTGGGTGTATATGTACGTGGTTCCCGAGGTCTTCGGAGTGGCCGACAATGTAGATTACCAGGGACGTCGTGACGGATTCTTGAACATGCGTTACGCCAAACCCAAAAAATAGGTTGAAATGGGTCGTTATTTACTAAAACGTCTCTGGCACACGGTTTATGTCATCATCGGGATCTCCATGATAAGTTTTTTCTTTATCCACCTCTCAGGGGACCCGGTGATGCTTATGCTACCGGCTGATGCCTCCAAGCAGGAAATTGAACAATTGCGTCATCGGCTTGGATTCGATCAACCATTGCCAGTGCAATACCTGCATTTTGTCTCCAATGCAATCAAAGGAGATTTCGGCGAATCCCTCTACTACCACGTGCCGGCCATGAATCTGATTCTGGAGAGGCTGCCGGCGAGTCTGGAACTCGCGTTTGCTTCCATGTTTATTGCTCTGGTAGTCTCTTTACCCATTGGAATTATTTCAGCGGTTTATCGAGGTTCGGCATTGGATATGGGGACCATGCTGGCCGCTCTGTTCGGTCTTTCCATGCCTCATTTCTGGCTCGGCATCATGCTGATTCTGATTTTTTCAGTGAAGCTGGGCTGGCTTCCCACATCCGGAAGGGGGAGTCTGGCTCAGCTTATCATGCCCGCGACAGCGTTGGGTTTAAGCCTTATGGCGATGTTTGCCAGACTCACCCGGTCCGTGATGCTGGAAGTCTTGAGCTTGGATTACATCCGCACAGCGCGTGCCAAAGGACTGGGAGAATTCATGGTGATCGGCAAGCACGCCTTGAAGAACGCTTTAATTCCATTGGTTACAATTGCGGGAATGCAGTTTGGATTTCTGATCGGCGGGACGGTGATCATCGAGACGGTCTTTGCCTGGCCCGGAGTGGGCCGGTTGGTCGTTCAAGCCATTTTCAACCGTGACTACCCGCTAGTGCAGGCGATTGTGCTGGTGCTTGCCGTCATCTTTGTTCTGGTAAACCTTTTGGTGGATATCCTATATGTTTATTTAGACCCGAGAATCAGCTATCTGGAGGAGAAGTGATGCAGGCCTCTGCTTTTTCCATTCGGGATAGCCTCGGGCCTTCTTTGCGCCTGATGCGGGAGACCATACGAGAAGTGGCTCGGCGCCGCAGTGCACTGGTGGGCGGTATATTGCTTTGCTTCATTGTGTTGGCCAGTGTGTCCTTTCCGCTGTTCTATCACATTGATCCTCTGGAACAAGATCTTCTCGCCCGCTTCACACCGCCATCTTGGCAACATGGCGGCAGCTTGGCACATCTTCTGGGAACGGATAATCTGGGTCGCGATGTTTTGTCGAGAATCCTATACGGCAGTCGAGTCTCTCTGCTGGTAGGATTTAGTGCAGTGGTTGTTGCAGAACTGGTCGGCATCCTGCTGGGGCTTGTTTCCGGTTACTACGGGGGCAGGCTGGACAACCTCATCATGCGGGTTGCAGATATTTTCATGGCCTATCCGTTCATGCTTCTTACAATTTCCGTCATTGCGGTGATGGGAAGCTCGATTTTCAATTTAATTCTTATTCTAGGAGTTTCTGATTGGGTGACTTATGCTCGAACCATTCGCGGCAGCGTGCTGTCTTTGAAGGAGAAGGAATTTGTGGAGGCGGCTCGGGCGGTTGGAACTCGGCATCCGGTGATCATTTACAGGCATATTCTGCCCAATGTGATTTCTCCACTGCTTGTTCTTGGGACCTTGCGCGTTGCCAATATCATCATTTGGGAAAGCGGGTTGTCCTTTTTAGGAATGGGGGTGCCGCCGCCAATGCCGACATGGGGACGTATGCTTGCGGAAGGCCGCGCCTACATTACGGATGCATGGTGGCTTGCGACCTTTCCGGGCATCGCCATCATGCTCACCATTTTATCCATCAACTTGCTCGGCGATGGGTTGCGTGATGCCCTGGATCCCAGATTACGCAACATTGTGAGTTAGTTAGCGGAGAACTGAAACATGAGAGTACTTGTGTTGGGTACGGGGCTGCAAGGCAAGGCGGTCATCCATGACCTGGAGCAAAGTTCGCTGGTGAGTGAGATCGTAGCGGCTGATATGGACACACGCGGGATAGCGGAATTCGCTCAAAAACTGGGTCTGCGCAAGATACGTCTGGTCACCGCCGATGCTTCTAAGCGAAATGATCTGCAGCGAGTAATTCGAGAAGCTGACCCTAAGGTCGTGATTTGCATGCTTCCTCCAAGGTTCGGTTTCGATGTGGCTCGCGCGGCCCTGGATAACAACATTCCTTTTGTCAGCAGTAGCTACACCGGGCAGGTGATCGAACTGGATGATGAAGCTCGCAGAAAGGGTGTCACCATTCTGCCTGAGATGGGTATGGACCCCGGCATCGACCTGCTTCTTGCACAACTCGCCCTGGCCGAACTTGACGAGGTACACGATCTTTACTCTTATGGAGGCGGACTTCCTGAGCCCTCCTGTGCTGATAACCCGATTAAGTATAAGATTACCTGGACCTTCGACGGCGTTCTGAAAGCCTATAAGAGGCCGGCCCGGCTTCTCAAACAGGGTGCGACGCTGAACATTCCCGGCGGAGAAATTTTTAGACAGAACAATGTTCACGTTATCGATGTGCCCGGGCTCGGAAAGCTTGAGGCTTACCCTAACGGCGACTCTATACACTACATCGATATTTTCAAGTTAGAGAAACACATTCAGAACATGGGCCGCTTTGGTTTGCGCTATGTCGGTCATTGCCGGTTCTGGCAGACTCTGGCGGACCTGGGGTTTTTGGACGATGCTCCCATATCATTCAATGGTGCAAGTGTTTCTCCTCATCAGTTTCTGGTTCGACACCTGACTCCACGTCTCCAGTTCAAGCAGGAAGAACGGGATGTTGTGGTGGTTAGAATCAACGCCTCGGGTCTCAAGAATCAGAAGCCAACCGATGTGGTGGTTCAGCTGACGGATTATCGGGATTTGCATACGGGCCTTTTTGCTATGAACCGCACGGTCGGGTTCACTACCAGCATAGCGGCTCAACTGGTCTTGGCCGGTGATATTTCAAAAGCGGGGGTATTGTCACCGGTTGGAGATGTGCCGGTTTCGAGAGTATTGGATGAACTCAAGGCAAGGGGAATGATTGTGGAGTCTCACGTTGAGCAATGATGAAAAGTGTGAGGCAACTGTGTGACCCCCAAGTAAACTTGCGGGTGCCATAGTTTGCGTTGAGATCGTCCAAGCTGGTGTTTATTTGCAGAATTCATTGATACATCCGACATGCTGTCAAGCACTAGCTTCGTTAATCCAAATCATTGAGAACTACCATGGAGATGCATTCGCAGGATTCGGAAACACTTATCCAACAAAATGTGGGAGCCAGAATCCGCCAGCTGCGCAGGGCCAGGGGTATGACTGCGGTCCAACTGGCGACAAGCGCTGGGATATCTCAAAGTCAGCTATCTAAAATAGAGACCGGCAAAGCCACTATATCGGTTAAAATTTTGGAACAGCTTTGCCGCACTTTGGAACGCCCCCTAAGCTATCTGTTTCAAAGCGAGGAAGAGATACCGAGAGTCCTTGGTACGTTGAATACGGTTGCCGGACCGGAGAGTGAAGGTGTCAATTGGTTTGCCGAAGAGGTCCGCAGACGCACTAGGGGGCGCATGTCGCTTATTCCGCTGCGGGCTTCGCAGTTGGGCCCGCCGGCCGACCAAGTCGAGCAGCTGCGGCAAGGTGTGATCGATTTATTCATCGAGGAGCTTGCGCATTTTCAAAAATATATCCCGGCGCTGAATATATTTTCTCTGCCATATGCCTTTGCCAGTGATGCAAAGCTGAATTTCTTTTTAGAGAGCGACTATTTTCGCGAACATATCCGCTCCAGATTGCTCGAACATGGATTCAGGTTTATCAACAATCGATGGAACTGGAGAAGGGGACTGCAATGGGTGCTGGTTTCACACCAACCTATTGTCAGTCCGGATCAGATCCGCGGGTTGCGTGTTCGTATTTATGATTCCAAAATACTGCAACGATTCTGGGAGGAAATGGGTGCCAGGCCGATAGTGGTTCCTTGGCCGGAGGTGAAGAATGCTCTCCGCCAAAAAGACGTGGATGTTGTGCCAACTCACAAAGCGCATGTTTTCCCATTGAAATTCTGCCAACACGCTCGCTACATCACTTTGCTCGGTGATGACTCGCCGGTTTTGGGGGCGGCAATCAATGAATTGAAATATCGGGCCCTGCCTCCCGACATTCAGGATGCACTGCATTGTGCCTGCGATGCGGCTGGGGATCGGTTCTCCCAAGTGGTTCGTGAGTCTGAACAAAGAAACGAAGCCCTCAATATGGCAACCTATCAGGCGGTTTATTTAAAAGTGGACATTGTTCCGTGGCAGAGACAAGCCATTCGGATTCGCCGACTGTTGGTCGAATCTGAGCAGCTACCGGCTCAACTCCAGGACGAGCTTGAGACACCTAATTTTAGCGATTCCATCGGATGAATAGCTACTCATGCAGGCGCCATCTGTCATTCCTCGTCGTCACGCCGGGGCGTGACGACGAGGAATGACAGCGCGCGGGTAATCCGCTGAATTTAGGAGAAAATATTGTTTGACGCTCTCTAGTGGTGGTACAAAGAGACTTTGCAGGCTCATCTTTCTGATGCAATGCTGCTGGATTTAGGCTGGAGCATCCGCAAAGTCCCCCTTTTAATCTGTTAGTTGGACACACATGACCCCATGGGTATTGAAAGTCCCCCTTTCGCAAAGGGGGATTTAGGGGGATTTTAAATAAATATCAGCAGGTTGAAAAATCCCCCCTAACCCCCCTTTGCAAAAGGGGGGGACCAAATCGCTGACTCCCTGTTGTTGGTGACAATTTGTAATGCCAATGAAAACAGATACTTTTCAAAAACACGGGGTCATGTGTGTCTAACTGTCAGTTTTAATCGAAAGGTGCAGGCTGTCGTTAAAAGGTATTCTTTAAGATAGGCTCCGGGGAATCAACATCGGCGCGTTCGGCGTTGAAGACAGGTGATGAAACCATGTACGTGACAGAGATCTTAGCTGAATATATCTGTCGATTCAGGTCCGAGGATCTTCCAGTACGCACTGGTCAAATGGCAAAAAGCTGCGTGTTGGATCTGTTGGGCGCTGCAGCAGCCGGCAATAATTCCAGTTCAGCCAGTGCAATGCGCCGGACGGCCTCTAGCTTATTTGCTCCCGGTGACAGTTCGGTGTGGTTTTCGCAAACTGTACCACTCACTTCTGCCGGTGCGGCTCTTGCGAACAGCTGTGCAGCCAGTGCACTGGATCTGGACGACGGTCATCGGGCTGGCGGCGGTCATCCGGGCGCAGCCATCATTCCGGCGGCGGTGGCTGAGGCTCAGCAAACGAAGGCAACCGGCCTGGACCTGTTGACTGCGATCGTTTTGGGCTATGAAGTGGCTGTGCGGGTGGCAGCTGCTCGTGACTTTGCGACGCTCGATACATTATCCACCGGGCGCTGGTGTTCATACGGAACCGCAGCAGCGGGTGCGTGGTTGCGCAAACTTCCCGAAAGTCAAACAGCTCAAGCGATGGCCATTGCCGGTGTTCAGTCCCCGGGACTTTCCGCAGCGGGTTACAGTTCGGTTATGGGCAATCATGTAAAAGAGGGTATCCCCTGGTCGACGATGACCGGTTTAGTTGCGCTGCAACTGGCCGAACAGGGCTTCAGCGGCCCCCTCGACATTTTGGATCATCCTTCTTACTACGATTCCCAAAAGATTCTGGCAGGATTGGGCACGCTTGAGTTTGCTATAGAAACCGTGTATTTCAAACCCTATTCCTGCTGTCGCTGGATACACAGCGCGTTGGACGCCTTGTTGCAGATTATGGACAGACATGGTCTCGATGCGCAACAAATCGACCAGATGGTTGTGAGCACCTTTGGCCGTGCCTTACGGCTAAATAACTATGCGGATCCGGATTCCGTAGAGAGTGCTCAGTACAGTATTCCCTTTTGCCTGGCAGTAGCAGCCTTCCACGGGGAGGATGCGTTGATTCCGTTGGAAGATCGGTTACTGCATCAACAGGAGGTGATCGAGCTTGCCAAAAGAGTGGAGCTTCAAGTCGACCCGGAGCTAGATGAGGTTTTCCCGGCTAGAGTGCCGGCTCGGGTGAGAGTAGAAACAGCCAGAGGAAACTTCCAGGCGATAGTCGAGAATCCTCGCGGCGATCCTGCTAATCCGCTGAGTCCAGAAGATCTTCAGAACAAGTTATGTCGCTTAACCAAACAGGGATTTTCTAAAACTGAGCAGCAACGGCTTATCAGAATAGTCGAAGATTTGGATGGGAGCGATTTAGACTCGCTTTTTAAAGTTTTGAATAAGCCATTGTCCAGATAGATCTTTGTGATCCATTCGGAGGCGCCGTTGTAGTATCAGGAGGCTGGCAGAAAATTGTCATTTTGAGTCACGCCCCGGCGTGACGAGAAATAACAGAAGGGCTCTTTCGGACAGTTTCCAGGAGATGGCCAAATCACGTCTTGAGGCATTCTTCAAGGTAGCGATAAGGGTCAGTGAGTTGCCCCCGATGGAGAATCGTTGCACCTTTGATGGGTTCCGGGAGGCTCAACTGTTCAAAAGGGCGGGAAAAGTCGCACGAAGCAAGTGCCGGAAGGAAGGGCAGCAGGGCGCTGCCAAAATGCTTCGAGGCCTCTACCGGAAATTCAGTGGGCAAAATATCGACGGCCATGATGACCGGACCCCGAAGGTTATTCACACCGTCTTCGATGTCGTCCCTTGTCGGGTCGTAAACATAGCAGGGGTTGTCGGGCAGGGTAGCCTTCCGAGTAACTTCTACGGATCCTTCAATGTCGCACGTGATATCTCCGATGACTCTCAAAGCAGGTCTTTGAGGACCGGTAAACAGATCCTTCAAATGTTGGGCATTGACCAGAACAGGAAACCGCCTGTCCCAATAGATTGCGTTGATCAAGACTGTCAAGTGCTGAAAAAACCCAGAAAAAGTTGCCCGGTATCGCTCAGGATACTGGTAGTATTCGTGCAGTGAAAAACCCTGAGACGTGTTGATCCGTTCAACCGTATCTTTTTCCTGAAACACGACCTTGAAGATGACATCTTTAGCGTCGCTTCTTTCATTAAGACTCTCCAGTTCTTCAGGCTGCACCTCCACGCAGGGAAGACAATCAATGATTTCCCGGGCGCCGTTTGCTACGTTGCCGTAACCGAGAAATGCAACAACCATAGGAGTAAGTGATCGTGGGAGACCCGCTGAGCGGATTTTCTTTGCTACCGCTTGTAAATGATCCTTTGCTTCATCGAGGTCTTTGTAAAGATAGGGTTGCTTGATTTCCGCAAAGGGATTTTCAATGTCGGCGACTCCTTCGACTGTCAGCCTTTTTCCCAGGGCGTGTAGGGATTCGATCATCCCTGCAAGGCCGGCATGCCGGCCGAAGAGCACCAGTCGCTTGCCGTTTTCGTCGACGATACGTTCATAATCGATTAATTGGCAGCATTTTCTCATCATTCGCGCCAGCATGGGCATGTTATAGGGTTGACCTTTGATGGTATGGGAAAAAAACAAATAGGTTTTGTATTTTTCAAAAAGGTGCGGAGGTATTTCCTTTACTCCCAGAATAACAGTACAGGAAGATAGGTCTTCCTGTACGACTGCGCCAGCTTCTCTGTAAGCGACATCGGGAAATACTCTCTGCGTTGAAGGCTGTACATAAACCTCGATTTCATCGGCCTCGATCAACCGAGCAACCTGTGAAGGAGTTAAAGGGGCTCTGCGCTCCCACTCGCTTTTATCCTCGCGACGTATACCAACCCGATTCATCGAACCTCCTCGCTCTTTGGCATCAGGGATTTGATAGCAATCTACAAAATGGGGAGAGAACATATCACAACACATTGCGAAAGGAAACAAAAGGAAAGTGCAAAAGGCCTTGTGTCCTTATTGTTCTTGCGTTTATACTCGGAAAACGCCGGATAAGTAGTTTCCTGCAAGGGAATTCGATTGCAGTTATGGGTTGTTAAAAAGATTGAAAAATTATAATCTTCAGGAGTTCGCTTTTAGGGCGGTAAGAGGTGTCCAGTAGCAAGTTCATGCAATGAAATAACCGCTGTTTTCATAGTGCGTTGCTCCAGCGTTGCAGGGCAGCTCGCAGTCAGAAGGCCTGCACTGGGAGCGTGCACGAAAATGCCGTCTTTGTCATTTCGATTGAAGTGCGGCGGAGTGAGGAATCTGTAAATCATCTAATTGTGGAAGTAAGATTTCTCGTCACGCCGTGGCGTGACTCGAAATGACAGTTCGCGGAAAGACTTCGAGGGGGCACGGATAGTAACTAAATGGCCTGTAACAGAGCTTTATTTGACTTGATTGTCGACCGGTAAAACAACGTAGCGGCCGCCAAGAGGATTGTTATGGAAGAAAAACCATTGATACTGGTTGCAGACGACAATGAAGATACCAGGCTTTTGGTCTCTATGATTTTGAACAAAATGGGGTTCCACTGCGAAACGGCCGAAAGCGGTCGCGCAGCTCTGGATAAGCTTGAATCAGGCCTCAGTCCAGACTTGATTCTCTCTGATGTCATGATGCCGGAGATGGACGGTTATACTTTTTTCCAAAACGTGCAAAATAGGTCTGAGTGGCGCCGTATCCCTTTCATTTTCTTTACTATGAAGGATTCTATAGACGATATCCAAAAAGGAAGGGAATTAGGAGTAGACGATTATCTCACTAAACCCATTATGCCCGATGCTCTTATCGCCGCTGTTCGCGGCAAACTGAAGCGTTTTAAGCAACTTTCCGAAAGCCAAGAGTAGAAGACTTCAGGCAGTTCAGGAGTATTATAGGGATTATCCGTAAATTTCGCGAAAAAGCCGACTCCGATTTTTGACTTTTTGCCATAGCACTTCATGTTAATGCTTGTTGACAATCGCTGGAATTAATGGGAGATGGGCTGAACGGCATCGCAAGTTTGGGGGAACGATGGCGATGGGGGACAGGCCAACCCGGCAAGCTCGAACTTTGTGCTTACTGGTCGGCCGGTCCGCATCTTTTCTATCACGCTGGTTGCTGAAAAATTACTAGACCTGTTTACGCTCCACCTCACTGGCTATGCTGACCGGCTTGATAGCCTTGCTGATACGCTTTTTGTTCACCCTCTTTATGCTTGCCGTAAAGGTATCCTCCAGCCGTACCTGCCGCACCTCCAATAACCGCTCCAAGGCCGGCATTACCCGCAATAGCTCCGATAACAGCGCCGCCTGCCGCCCCCATAGCACCGCCGCTCAATGTGCGCTGTTGAGTTTCAGACATGCCCGCGCATCCCGCGAATGCCAGGCTTATTATCAAAATGGATGCCAGTAAAATTTTGACCATCTTCAGCTCCTCTTCTCTTCGTATCGTTATTCTTTGCACGGCCATTTTTCCATAAGAAATCTGAACTCGCTTTCAACAGCAGGTTCGTTCATAAATTCCGGATGTGCTTTGGCCCAGTCCACAAACATTTTAACCGCATCGTTTCGAGATGGTGCTGGCTCAGGAAAGCACACGAGCTTCTCTCCTTCTGGGCCGGCATTTGCCGCTTCATAATAAGCGTAAGCCCCAACCAGATAGCCGTGGCAAAAATGAATAGCTGCGGTATACAGTGGATTATCCGGAGATGTTGTACATAGATCTACAAGATCTTGTGTGGAGTCAACTACGAAGTCATCCGGTTCCGCCGCCGCCATTGCCAAAGCTGGCATAAGCAAGGCCGCCACAAACAATAAACAAATCAACTTCCGGCTCATAATGATCTCCCTCCTTTTTTTTGGGGCGCCCAAAATAAGCAACCCTGTGCTGCTTATTAGTCGGCAAACCCGGTTGATTATAAAAAAAATAATGCGAATTGACTTCAAATAAAGGAACCGGTAATAAACGTGCAAAACAATCCTGCAAGAAGGTTCTCCTGATTATTGTGGAAGTTTTCCCGCAACTATCCCCTTTACGAAATTACACATTATAAGGAGTTTTGCGAAATGATACGCTTGTTCGAATTGGTTATGATTAATTAGTAAACTGTGTTGAAATAACTTGCGTAGCTCAGACTCTCGATCAATCTGCCTCCTCATACTGCGAAACTTGGTAAACCCGGCATAGAAAGCGGCCTGCTCGCGAAGAGCAGTCGCAGGGTTCAGTTAAAGGTTATCTCATTGCACAGTCTAAGGCCGGTAAAGAATATTATTGATTTTAGTTTCGTGCAACCGATTCCTCACATCTTTCTATCAATATTATTTTTGTAAATTGTATTTTATTCAAACACCTGGAAAATGTGTCACTAAAATCTTGCATTTCTTGTTGAGAAAAAGCATGCTGAAGATATCGAAGCGATCCTGCAACTGATCACATTCGAGTGGGGGTCTTCAGGTAGTGGTAGTCATAAGAAGTGTGCAGCACTTTCCTTTGCCATTAAATACTTATACGGTGAACATACATAGGTCGTGGATTTGAGCCGGTTTGAATACGAGGGGGAGGATGCTCTATTGAAAGCAAGCCGTGCCGCCTATGTTGATCCGGGCGATCAAATCTATGCCGAGCAAGTGAGGCAACTCTTCTCGGTAGAGCATCTGGGATTCATCGCCACGCTGATAAATTCTTCCATTCTGGTTTTGATACAATGGCCGGTTATTTCGCAACGACTTTTAATCGTGTGGTTCTGTACGCTAATGTTGATAACGGCGGTGAGATATCTGCTGTTGAGAATTTATCAAAAAAGTTTGATGCTGCCGGAACAAATCAACCGGTGGGCGCGCCTTCTTACTGCGGGTGCGGCCATTTCCGGAATGACCTGGGGCACCGCCGGGATATTCATGGTTCCCGAGGCGTCGACTCTTCATCAAATCTTCGTGCCGTTCGTATTGGGGGGCATGGTTGCAGGGGCAGCGGTTGTCTACTCGGCATTGCGGGTAGTTTTTTTTGCATATGCCCTTCCTGCGTTACTCCCTTTAACCGTGCATTTTTTCTTGATTGGCGATCGTGTTCACTTTGCCATGGCAGCAATGTTGCTGCTTTTCCTGGCACTAATGATAATAAATGTGCTTCGTCTGCACCGGGTGGTGGTTAATTCTTTGACGCTGAGGTTTGAAAACAAGAACCTCATTGCCCATCTGGCCAAAGGAAAAGAGCTCGCCGAGGACCTTAACAAGCGGTTGAGATTGGAGATTGCCGAGCGGAGAAATGCTGAGGAGGAGGTGAAAAGGCACCAGAAACAGCTTGAGAGAGCTGTTCGAGAAAAGACCGCAGAGTTGGTCAGGTCGAATCAGCAATTGTTGCAAGAGATTCTTGAGCGCGGGCAAGTGGAAGAAAATCTACGAGAAAAAGAGGAGAAGTATCGGAATCTTTTCGAATACTCGAACGACTGCATCTTCCTGCATGATTTGGAGGGCAACATTATCGATATCAACCAGAAGGTCATTGAGCTATTTGATATCGGTAAGTCTGGGGTGCAAAATCTAACTCAAATTGGTAAGCCACTGGTTCGACCAGTGAGACTTGCAAAGCTTTGAGCGTTCCAGGAGTAGAATTCTCCTCCGGTGGTTTGATGAGCTTGAATACCAGAGGAGAATTCCATGACAGAACCTTACCAAAGCTTGTCCCATTCAAAGTGGAATTGCAAGTATCATGTTGTTTTCGTTCCCAAACGCCGGAGAAAGACGGTGTTTGGACAAATTCGCAGAAATCTTGGCCCCATATTTCATGAACTGGCACGCCAGAAGGAATGCCAGATTCTTGAAGGGCATCTGATGACAGATCATGTCCACATGTGTATCGCAATTCCGCCGAAAGATTCGGTAGCCTCCGTGATAGGCTTTCTCAAAGGGAAAAGTGCCATTGCGATTGCCAGACAATTTGGAGGAAAACAGCGCAACTTTACAGGCGAACATTTCTGGGCAAGAGGCTATGCTGTTTCGACGGTTGGTTTCGAACTCGAACAGGTTCGCACTTACATACGGGAGCAAGAATCCGGAGATGATGGTCGGTTTTAGGCTGTTCATACTTGAAAGAACTCCCTACACGTAACCACTGAACTTGGAACTAGGGCGACCGTCTTTGAGACGGCCCCGCTCATCAAGCCACCGGCTTCGCCGGGGGTGTCTGACTATGCAAGATTTCCATCCGCCTGCCGCCATCGATACCATGAGAAGTGCCATCAACGCAATTGTGAAGAATGGGTTCGTCAATTTCGAGACTCAATTCAAGAAGCGATCGGGCGAAATATTTTCTGCCGAAGTGTCTTCTAGTTTGTTCACCGTTGGCGATACAAGAGTGATCCAAAAAATCGTTCGCGATATTACCGAACGAAAAAGCATGGAAAAAGAGCTGCAAAAGACCAAAGAGTATCTCGAGAATGTAATTGATAATGCCGTGGAGGCGATTGGTATCGTCAATCTTGAGGGTAGATTTGTCTTGTGGAATAAGAGAGCGGCTGAGATTTTTGGATATTCTTTCGAAGAAGTCAGAACTCAGCACTATTCTTTTATGTATGCGGATCGGGACGCTTTGAGTCAGCTGCTCAATACATTGAGAAAAGAATCGATCGTTAGGCAGGTCGAGATACTTATGAGAAGAAAGGACGGGCAAGCGGTGCCCATGGAATTATCCCTGAACCTCTTACGGGACGGGGAGGACAATAAAATCGGGAGTCTCTGTCTGGCCAAAGACCTCAGAGAAAAGAAGCTAATGGAGGAGAAACTTTTACATGCTGCGAAAATGGAGGCCGTGGGAACGCTTGCAGGTGGAATTGCACATGATTTTAACAACTTACTGCAAGCAGTCCAGGGTTACGCCGAACTGCTGTTGATGGACAAAAAAGAATCTGATTCCGGCTACGAAGAGTTGAGAGAAATCAACCGTGCCGCGCACCGCGGTGCACAATTGAGCAGGCAATTGCTCACTTTCAGCCGCAAAATGGATAGCCAGTTGAGGCCGATTTCTCTAAACCGACAGATACGTGAGACAAGAAATCTCCTGCGGCGCACAATTCCCAAAATGATAGAGATCGACCTGCACCTGCAGGAGGATCTCTATCTGGTCAACGCCGACCCGATTCAGATCGAACAAATCCTCATTAATTTTGGTTTGAATGCCAGGGATGCAATGGTTGACGGAGGGCAAATAATTATTAAAACCAAGAATCTTAACCTGGATGATGATTTTTGCAAAACACGCCCGGAGATGAGGCCTGGTGCTTATGTCCTCCTGAGCGTTTCAGATACCGGAGTTGGCATGAACCAGGAAACTCTGCACCATATTTTCGACCCGTTTTTCAGCACGAAGGAGGTGGGTAAAGGCACGGGTCTGGGGCTTTCGCTTGTACATGGAATAGTGAAGAACCACGGCGGTTACATCGAGTGCGACAGTGATCCGGGAATGGGGACCCGCTTTGAAATTTATTTGCCGGCTCTTTTGACTGCGGGAGAACCGGTTGAGAGCAAAGTAGTGAATTCACCACCCCGCGGGATTGAAACCATATTGGTGGTGGATGATGAAAAATCGATACGAGATATGGTTTTGCAGATACTTTCCAGATTTGGCTACTCAGTAATTACTGCCTCCGACGGAGAAAGTGCCTTGAGCCTCTACCAGGCGGAGAAGGATCGGATCGATCTGGTCATCCTGGATGTAATCATGCCCGGCATGGGAGGTAAACAATGTCTGAGCAGGTTGTTGGAAATGAACCCTGACGCCAAAGTAATCATGGCGAGCGGCTATTCCAACACA
The DNA here is from genome assembly GCA_963781715.1 of uncultured delta proteobacterium. Classification (GTDB taxonomy): domain Bacteria; phylum Desulfobacterota; class Syntrophobacteria; order Syntrophobacterales; family Syntrophobacteraceae; genus Desulfoferrobacter. Next base: position 740,162 of record CAWAGW010000004.1, on the reverse strand, counting down.
GGCCCGGCAAAGGGTGTCTTGCAAGAAGGAATCAAGAGCTTCATCAACAAGCCGTATCAAGTTCGGGATCTCCTCGAGAGAATCCGTGAGGTCTTGGATAAAGGCAGCGAGGTTCAAGTCCTACCTCTGCCGTGATGGGATTATTGTTGGCCGGCGTCGAGCACCTTTCGAACGGTTGCAGCCAGATTCTTTATGTTAATGGGTTTCATAATAAACTCTCTAATGCCGATACCTTCCGCGATCTCCTGATTGATAAGATCGCTGAAGCCGGTGCAGATAATAACTGGGATGTCCGGACGGAGCATAAGGATTTTTTTGGCCAGTTCAGCACCTGTCTGTTGCGGCATGGTTTGATCGGTAACAACCAAATCGAAGCCGTCCGGATTTTCTCGGAACAGTTCGAATGCGTGCACGCTGCTGCTCGCGAGGACCGCTTTATACCCCAGCCGTTCCAACATTTGGGCCATCACTTTGAGCAGGGCGTTCTCATCTTCCACCACAAGTATGCGCTCTCTTCCTCTCGGTAGTTCAACAGCAGATATGTCTTCCGCCTTCGCATAGCCTCGCTCTATCCTGGGCAAAAATACTTCAAACGTACTTCCCTTGCCAGGGGTGCTCTTCACTTCAATGGCTCCTCCAATGCCCTTTACTATACCATGAACCACCGACAGACCTAGCCCTGTGCCCTCGCCCAGGGGCTTGGTGGTAAAATAGGGATCAAAGATTCTATCCACTACGGCAGCATCTATCCCATACCCTGTGTCCGATACGGTAAGTTCGATGTATGGGCCGGGCTGCAAACCTTTCTGCTGGATCTCCGTTCCCGCATCCAGATCGACATTCTTCAAGGTCACTTCCAAAATTCCCCCATGTTCTCGCATGGCATGATGGGCATTGGTGCAGAGGTTCATGATGACCTGGTGAATTTGGGTCGGATCCGACATGGTTACTCCCACACTGTCAATGGCCTGATTAATTTCAATCGTTTTAGGCAAAGAGGCCCTGAGCATTTTCAGAGCCTCCTTTACGATTAAACTTACCTGCACAGGCTGGCATTCCTGCTCGCTTTGCCGTGAAAAAGCAAGAATCTGTTGGACCAGGTCTTTGGCACGATGCGTAGCCTTGATTACTTCACTAAGGTTTTTCTCTAAAAAGCCCGATTCAGCCCCGTCGCAGATCAATGTCATTTCAGTGTAGCCTAGTATTATCCCCAAGATGTTATTGAAGTCGTGAGCAATCCCTCCCGCCAGGGTGCCGATGGCTTCCATTTTTTGGGCCTGCTGCAATTGTCTTTCCAAATTTCGCTGCGCCGTTTGGTCGTTTCCGATGCAAAGAATTTCAATAATTCTTCCTTCGGAATCGCGAACTTCTTTGTTGGTCCAGGATATCCAGACTACCTCTCCAGTACGGCGTTTGGATTTAGCTTCAAGGCTGCTGTATCGCTTTGGATTGGTTTCCATTTCCCGAACAATGTCAGTTGAATTGAAGCCTCCAGGTTCATCGATCAAGATGGTTCCAATTGCAGACTGTCCAAGGATTTCAGCTTCCGAGTAGCCGAAAAACTGTTGAGCATATTCGTTGATGAAAGTGATTTCAGCTTCACGATTGAGTCTTAAAATAATGCTGTTGGCGTTTTGGACCAAGTCGCGATATTTGGCTACGCTTTCCCGCAGTGCATTTTCCGCCTCTTTGCGCCCTATGACATGACCCAGTCGCTCGGCTACGGCATTGATTAAACCTTGCTCCTCTTTAAGGAAAAGGCTGTCATGCCGGTCCGGCTTTTCCTCCAGCAGACACGCCTCGATGAAGCCTCCCCGCTCTCCTTGCAGCAAAATTGGGCAGGTTAGGCAAACTTGCCTGTCCTTAAAATTGGATGTCCGGTATTCGCGTTCGTGGAGTACAACACGAGCACAAGTGATTTCAGGGTATTGAAAGGCTGGCGGAATGAGTTCGGCTGCACCCTGAAGGATCTCATCAACGCCAATACCGGGACGTTCAATCAGTTCCGCAATCTGAAAAAGGCAGTTGAGCTCTTTGACCCGCTCCCCCAAATCATAAGTGCGCTGCTGCAATGTCACTTCAGCCTCTTGTCGCTTTTGTTCGGAGGCGATGTGGTTGAGGGCAAAGGCGATGTCTTCGGCGACCTCGGCAAGCAAACCCTGTTCGTCCGCATCTTCTACCAGATCAATCGGCAAGGAGACCATCAGCACTCCGAAAATCTGTTCACCGCTCCTCAACTGCTGTGCCACGATCCCTCTACCTTTGGATTCATCTTCCATTGGGCATTGCGCGCACTGGTAATTGGATCTGGTCAAGGCCACCACACCAGGTTGTGCCATTGCCTGTTTTACACAGTAGGGGAATTCGCCCTTCTTCAGAATATCCGCCATTTGACGATGGTTCTTGTCCAAACGGGCTTCGGCTACCTTGACCACCCCGCCTGCTTGATCTGTAAGAACGATCCATGCGCTGTAGAACCCGCGGGTGGCGGTAAGGCAGTCACAGGCACTTTGGATGAGCCGATCCTCATCTTTTTCCCGAACTATAAGCTGATTGACGTCGCGAATAGCTCTCAGCACGCTGTTCAGGTGTTCGATCCGCTGGGCGGATTCTTTGCGCTCGCTGATATCCGCAACGCTGCCTTCATAGCAGGGACTGTCCACATTGGGATCATGACTTTGTTTGGCGCTGAATGCAACCCACAGCTCCTGTCCGTCCAAGCGGCGCAGTTTCATTTCAAATCCTCGAACAACCCCGTGCCGATCCAACATAGACCGCCACCTCATCCGGTCGGAAGGATCAACATATAATTGTTCAGCGCCGACAGCGAGAAGCGACTCACGATTGGGATACCCCAGCATATTTACCAGAGTCTCATTGGCATCGAGGAGTCGTCCTTCGGAGGTGCTTCGGTAGAGCCCAACCGGCATGCCTTCAAACAAGGTGCGATATTTTGTTTCACTTGCACGCAGGGCATCCTCCGCAGTTTTGCGTTCACGGATGTCTCTCGCCACCAGTACGGCACCCAGGTTTTCTGCAGATGGGGCAAAAAACGTTGCGCCCGAGAGTAAAACAGCAATGTCTTGACCAATGCTATCCTTCAGAAAAGTTTCCCGATTGTGAAACTCTTTCGTTTTCGAGGTTTCCAGACTGCGGATCAAATCAATAGATTCTTCGTCTGATAAGATCTTTTCAATGGGCATACCGATGATTTCATCTGTCTGGTAGCCCAGCAGGGAAGAGCATGCTCCATTGACCGTCTGGATGGTCGTTTCTCGAGAAATGACCATGACGGACTCGGTCATGGTCAACAGAATGTCTTCGAGGTACCTCTTGGCCTGCTCCAGTTCAATTTTTTCCAGCAGTTCCCTTTTCTGCTGATCGAGTTGCAGGAAGATATCGACCTTGCTGAGCAGTACGGTGGGAGGGTAGGGCTTGGTGATGAAATCGACCGCACCCGCTTCATAGCCTTTGAAAATATAGGTCTCGTCGGAGCAAACAGCGGTGAGAAAAATGATGGGCAGGCGTCGCGTTTTTTCCGTGCTCCTCAAATATTCGGCAAGCTCAAAGCCGTCCATGATCGGCATCTGCACGTCCAGGATGGCAAGCGCAAATTCATGATGCAAGGATGCTATAAGAGCTTCGTTGCCGGAAGTCGCCTTGATGATTTCGGTCTGGGTCGGCTGTAGAAGCTTTTCCAGTACATACAAATTCTCCGGTTTGTCATCGACGACGAGTATCTTTTGACCCAGAGCAGCTTTCATACGAGCCCTTTCATGGTATGTCCACCAATGAGCACAGAAATTGCGCTATTTCCTCTATGGATAAGATTTGATCCATGCACCCGGCATCAATTGCTGCTTGCGGCATGACGGGGAAACCGGCGGTTGCCGGGTCCTGCACCAAGGCCAGGCCCCCGCAGCTTTTAATCAGGCAAAGACCGTTCGTGCCATCACTGTTGGCGCCAGTCAGCAGTACCCCAATTACCCTACCGCCCCAAGCGATGGCGGCGCTTTCGAACAACACATCGATTGAAGGCCTTGAATAGCTTACCTTCTCATCGATTGATAATGAAAAGGTTTCATCAGTTTCAATCAACAGATGGTAGTTGGCAGGAGCGAGGTAGATAGTGCCGCTTTGGATCGCCTCCTTATCCTCAGGTTCCCGTACCGGGAGCACACAGATGCGCTCGAAATGTTCGACCAAATAGCCGCCGCTGGATGGATGGAGATGTTGAACGACAACGATCGGCAACGGAAAAGATGCCGGCAGCGCCGACAGTAGTTTGGATATAGCATCCATCCCCCCGGCCGAGGCGCCCACAACGACAGCTTTGTATTTTCCTGTGATCGAGTCCAGCATGACCTTCCGTCAAATTAATTTTTGATAGATCCGTGCCTTTTCGTCAATTACTCTAAAATGGTCACTCACCTCAGTAAAAAGAAGACTCTCCTTGCTCCCGAGGCACAAATAGCCGCCGTGGGCCAAACTGTCCAAGAACAGGTTGAGCACCCTTTGCTGTAGTTCCTTGTCGAAATAGATAAGCACATTACGACACAGGATAAAATTCATCTCCCCGAACACACCGTCCGTCACCAAATTGTGATTGGCGAAGGTGATGTTTCTTTTTAAAGTTTTCTGGATGGTCATGGAGCCGTAATGGGCATGGTAATATTCGGAAAATGAGGTGAGGCCGCCGGCATCCTGGTAATTCCGGGTGAAAAGCTTCACTCGCTCAAGGTCGTAAATACCGTCTCTCGCCTTTTCCAGAGCGACGTCGTTAAAGTCTGTGGCAAACATTATCGTTCTGTCGTATAAATCCTCTTCTGTCAGGACGATGGCAAGAGAATAGGCTTCTTCTCCGGTAGCGCATCCTGCATGCCAGACTCTAAGATAAGGGTAGCTTTTCAGCAGTGGCGTAACCTTTTCTCGAATCGCACGGTATACAAAAGGGTCTCGGAACATCTCGGTCACCGTGATGGAAAACTCGCGAACCAACCGTTCGAAAAATACTTCATCATGAAGTACCCGAGGTATCATCTCCGCTATGGAACCACATCCGCATTTGGTAAGGAATTGGCGAACCCTTCGGCTGATGGATGCCTTTGCATAATGCCTGAAGTCATGTCCGTATCGCTTGAAAATGGCTTCCAGCAGGAGATCGATTTCAATTCTCTCTATTTTAAGGTCTTCCATTGCTGCCACTGTTAGGAACTTTCCCAAGAATTGGCAATTCCCTCCGACTGTGGGGCGAGAGGCCGAAGTTGTTGAACAAGCTTAGAAAAATATAACATTTCGCTTTTGAGAAGTATATATTCTAACTAACCGCCAAGTCACCATCATCTCAGCGATACAGCCACACTCGCAGCATGGCGAACAGACGGTTGACTTCAACCGGCTTGGACAGGTAATCGCTGGCGCCGGCTGCAATGCAGCGCGCCCGGTCTTCTTTCATGGCTTTGGCTGTAAGGGCAATGATCGGAAGTTTCTCAAATTTGGCCTGTGCCCTGATTCTCTTCATGGTTTCATAACCATCCATCCCGGGCATCATGATGTCCATCAACACCAGATCCACCTCACCCGATTTTTCCAGGAGATCCAGGGCCTTTTGTCCATTTTCAGCTTTCAGTACTTCCATGCCCTTCTCTTCCAACACCTTAGCCAAGGCGAAAACGTTGCGCATATCATCATCCACCATAAGAACACGTTTATTCTGGAACATAACGTCTGCATTGTGCAAGTTGGTGATCATCCGGCGTTTTTTTTCGGGCAGCTGATCTACCACCCGATGCAGGAAAAGTGACGCTTCGTCCAGCAAACGTTCTTCCGAGCGCACCCCCTTGATAATAATGGATTCAGCGTACTTGTTGAGCTCTATTTCCTCCTCCCGGGTGAGGTCTTTGCCGGTGTAAACGATAACCGGTGGGATTAGCGCGTGTTCCTCCGCCTCCAATTTCTTCAGCAGTTCGAATCCACTCATATCGGGAAGACCCAGATCTAAAATCATGCAGTCATATTTCTTGCTTCTCAGCTTCTCGATGGATTCCTGCGCCGTTGCGGCTTCGTCAGCGTGGACGTCCCCATTGCCCACCAGCTTAATGATGCCCTTGCGGAGTCCCGCATCGTCCTCCACTACTAGAAGGTCTTTCATTTCCCTGTTGAAAACCGCCTCAAGCCTACCGAAAGCCTTCTCCAGTTCTCCCTTGCTGACAGGCTTCCGCAGGTAGCCGATCGCACCCCTTCTGAATGCTTCAATGGTAGAATCCTCAACGGACATGATATGCACTGGGATATGGCGGATGTCCGGATCGTCCTTAAGCATTTCCAGCACAGCCCAGCCATCCAATCCAGGAAGTCTGAGATCCAGTATGACGGCTGCCGGCAAAAACTTTTTGGCAAGTTCGAGACCCTCTTCCCCAGTGGCCGAAGCGAGACATTTGAATCCTCTATCATGACATTGTTTAAGCAGCAGTCCGGCAAAATTAGCATCGTCCTCAATAACTAAAATAGTCTTTTCCCCCGCCTCGAGGCAGTCCCGATCATCAGGGATGTTCGCTATCGGCTTCTGTCTGGGGCGAGCATGCGCAGGGCTTATTTCTCTTCTCTCAAATTGCCTGCTTGACGAAGGTTCTCCGATTTGCAGTTCGGCAGGTTGGAGTACCATTGGGACATAAAGCGTGAAAGTTGAACCGTGCCCCACTTGGCTGCTTAACTGAATCTCGCCGCCCAAAAGGTGCGCCAGCTCTCTTGAAATGGAAAGGCCAAGACCCGTACCTCCGAATTTTCTGGCGGTGCCGCCATCCAATTGCTGGAAAGCCTCAAAGATGATTTTTTGTTTGTCGGGGGGAATCCCGATCCCAGTATCCTGAATGGTGATGGCAAGAGTGTTCTCGTTCTTCAGCCCGCTTCGAGAAAGGTTTGCGGCCCTGTCGGGTCGGTCGAAGGTGACGGTGACCGACCCTCTTTCGGTGAATTTAAGTGCATTGGACATAAGGTTTTTGATGATTTGATCAAGCCGTTTCGGGTCGGTGGTGATTTCCTTGGGAGTGCCCTTTTTCACCGCCATTTCCAAGGATAAGCCCTTATCCTGGGCCATATGCTGGAAAGTCTGCTGGATGCCCTCCGCTAGTTCCTCGGCAGAGACTTTCTGAGGTTGCAAATCCATTCGTCCGGCTTCAATTTTTGCCAGATCTAGAATTTCGTTGATGAGGGAGAGCAGATCGTTGCCGCTGTTATAAATGATTTGGGCAGATTCAAGCTGCTCTTGGCTGAGATTGCCCTCTTTGTTTTCTGTCATCAATCTGGCGAGCAGCAGCAGGCTGTTGAGCGGAGTCCGTAGTTCATGGGACATGTTGGCCAGAAATTCGGATTTGTATTTGCTGGCGATGGCCAACTCCTCGGCTTTTTCCTCTATCCTGCGTCGTGTCTCCATGAGGTCCAGGTTGGCTTGCTCGATGTCGCGCTTCTGGCGCATGAGGGACTCATTTTTTTCCTCCAGTTCCTCGTTGGTAACCTCTAATTCTTCCTGTTGAGTCCTGAGTTTTTCTTCGGCCTCCTTCAACAGTTGAGTCTGTTCTTCCAGTTCTTCGTTGGCAGACTTGAGCTCCTCCTGTTGCACCTGAAGTTCCTCAGTCAAGGCCTGGGACTGAGCCAGGGCCTTATTCAGCTCCTCTCGCCCCTGAGCGGTTTCCAGGGTGATGGCAACTGCCGGCATTGCCTGCTCCAGATACTGCAGGTGGAGATCCGAAATCTGGCCCAGGGTAGCAATTTCAATGACACCCTTAATGCGCCCTTCGTAAAGCAAAGGGTTTACTGTGATGAATTGAGGGCTTGCCTCTCCCAAGCCGGAAGTCACCTTGATGTAATCCTCTGGAACGTGGCGAACGAGAATCTGTTTTTTTTCCCTTGCCGCTTGTCCTACCAGCCCCTCGCCAAGCCGGAACTGGTTGGAGAGACGTTTGCGTTTGGTGTAGGCGTAGCTGCTCAGAAGAGACAGCACCGGCTCGGAGCCATTTTCCATGATGTAGATTGCTCCCACTTGACCATCGAGGTAGCTTGAAAGTTCGGAAATGATTTGCGAACACAGCCCGGACATGTCCAGTTCCCCTCGCATGGCGTCATTGAGGCGGGCAAGACCGCTTTGCAACCAATCTCGATCCCTTGTTTCATTATTTGCCTCACGCAAGGCCGCTTGCATCAAAGTCACAGACTCTGCCAGTTCTCCGATCTCGTCTGCACTATCCACTCGTATTTGGGTGGTAAGATCACCTTTGGCGATGGCATCGGCTACCTTCACCATGGAATTAAACCCACGAGCTATGAAATTCGAGACCACTACTCCAAGCAGCAAGCCCGAAACAATACTGAAAACGCCCAAAATGCTCATGAACACAAGCGCAACCCTGACATTTCGATCACTTACCGTTTTGTCCTGGTCAAGGTCCGCATCATTTTTATTAACGATACTGGTCATAGACTCGACTGCCAGTTCAAAGGCCTCTCTTGCAGCGGTTTTTGAAAGTTCGTAGGCTTCTTTATTGAAGTTTAAAAGATCCGAGCTGGGTAATTTATCTCCCTCGGATGAGAGTTTTCCGGTATCCTGATAAACGAGTCTCTGTATCTCGGTATTGACCCGCCAATAAGCATCGAAAGCCATCTCGAACTGTTTGAGCAGCGCAAGGCCTTTTGCATCAACCAATGCCTCAAGCTTTGCCAGTGATTCCTGCAGCTCACTGTTGTGCTGTTTTATCCTATCCATATAATACTGAACTTCTTTGCTGGTCTGCCAGCCAAGAAGGTTCTTTTCCGCACGCACTATTTCGAACAGACTGGTGTCGATCATTCCCGCCAGTTTGATTTTTTCCGCCGACACATCGACAATGTGGTCCAGTTTTTTGTTCAGATTTGTTAGAAAGTGGATGGCCACCAGTGAAAGCAGCAGTTCAAAGAAAATCAGAAAAACCACTAGCGAGAGGATCTTGCCCCGAATAGATAAATTTTTGAAATATGTCATATTTTACCTCACTAAATGAAGAGCTGGTGAGAACTGCAAACAAAATCGCGATGGCAAAGGCCCTTCGAAAATGCGGTCTTGTTCAAAGACTCCTGCAACGTTTCCCGCAATGTTCGGAGCGTTGATATGTTTTTGCGATCCTCTTAATTTCAGCGGTTCAAACTTAGAAAAGCCTGATCGTAGCTCTTTCGGCCAAGAAAGGTTTCGAAATTTTCTACTAAGTATTTGGAGTGTCTACATGTCTATCGCTTTTTTTACCCTGCAAGTGAAATGCATGCCCCATTCGTTTTCAATATCGCTTAAGGCCTTATATTAACTTCATATTGTCAAGATATGATTACTACATAGTATCATAATACGACAAAGAGATTTCATACTGTAGTGTCATTTCAAGCAAGCGAGAAATCTTTGGTGAACATGGACAATTCTTAAGATTCTTCGTCACGTCATGGCGTGACTCGGAATGACGAGGAGCGAGGGTGTCGATCGCTCGTTGTACTAATAATGCGTCATTTTAAGGTTCCATTAGCTCTGGTAGAGTGTCTTAGCGGCGCTCCTCAAGTCTACCGTGGCCTGTTTAACCCGATCGCACATGGATGCCTCAGCCGATGCCAGATATGAACGAGGGTCGTAAGTCTTCTTGTTTCCAACTTCGGCGTCAACTTTGAGAACTCCGTCGTAATTCTTGAACATATGATCTGCGATGGCACGGGTGAATGCATATTGGGTGTCGGTATCGATGTTCATTTTCACGACACCGTAATCGAGTGCTTCATGAATTTCATCGAGCGTCGATCCTGAACCGCCATGAAATACCAGATAAAAGAGCGCGTCTTTGCCATACTTCTTCTCGACGGCCTGTTGGCAGTCTCTAAGAATAGACGGTTTCAGCTTCACGTGGCCAGGTTTGTAAACGCCATGCACATTTCCGAATGTCGCCGCCAGAAGGTAACGCGCTCCCTCAATCGTGTTGAGACGGCGAGCAACTTCGAGGGTATCTTCGGGGGTGGTGTAGAGTTTGGCCGCCCCTGACGCTTTGACGCCATCTTCTTCGCCGCCGACCACTCCACATTCAATTTCCAGTATCAAATTGTTGTGGTGAAACCGCTTCAACAGCTTTTCCGCGAGGTCGAGGTTGGCATGCAAGGGCAGGGCACTTCCATCGAACATATGACTGCTGAAAAGATTCGGCAATCCGGAAGCCCGACGTCGTTCGGTTTCTTCCACGAGCGGGATGACGTACTTGTCGAGTTTATCCGCCTGGCAGTGATCTGTGTGTAGTGCAAAATAGATAGGGTAGCGTTCTGCCAGCCGGTGAACATGTTCTGCGATCGAGATGGCTCCCAAAACCATGTCCTTTACTGACGATCCGGAGGCAAAGGCGGCTCCACCCGTTGAAATTTGAATGATTCCATCACTGCGGCTTTCCGCCAATCCTTTCAAGACGGCATTGGCGGTGGTGAGCGAAGTGACGTTGATCCCGGGATAAGCGAATCGTCCGTCTCTAGCTCTGTCAAGCATCTCGCAATAAGTTCTATAATCCGCTACCGGCATGCGACCTCCTCACACTAAATGGGTCTGTGGTTTATGTTTCACACGATGCTTCATCTAAGCTTCTTCGGCAATGATGGAAGTAAACTGCAACCCGAATAAGGTCCTGATTATACTTTCATTTGATTAATCACCGCAAGAAAGCGATCGATTTCTTCCTTTGTGTTGTAGTGCACCAGACCAACTCGAACCATTCCCCCCGAATCCTCAACACCCAGCCTTTCGGTAAGACTTAAGGCGTAATAGTTGCCGTTCCAAACGAAAATTCCTGCTTTGCCAAGATAGGAGGCGATGGTTTGCGGACTGAGACCTTTGATGGTGAAGGCCACCGTCGGACAACGTTCGGCAAATTCAGCCGGATTGGTGATGCCATAAATTTTGATTCCCGGGACCGATTGCATTTTGTCGAGCATATATTTAACAAGACCGCGTTCGTAGATTGCGACAGCATCCATCGCCTGATGAATTTCTTGGCAACGTTTCCCGCGCCACTGCCCGGTTGAACGCTTGACTTCATCCCGGACGCCAAGGTCCTGACCTATTTTTGAGATATAATCGACACTTGCAATAACGCCGGCGAGTCCTTCGTGATTCAGTGTGCCGGTTTCAAACTTGTAAGGAGTTTCGGGACTTGCCGGTCTCACCTTGTAGGCTTGCATTGTTTCGAGCAGATCGTACCGTCCCCACACCACTCCAACGTGCGGACCAAAGAACTTATAGGCCGAGCACACCAAGAAATCGCAGCCCAGTTCCTGAACATCAATGGGCCCGTGCGGAGCGAAATGAACGGCATCCACCCATAGCCACGCTCCCGCATTATGGGCCAAATCGGCCAGGTATTTGACCGGGTTGATCGTGCCGACGGCATTGGATGCGTAGCCTACCGCGATCAGTCTGGTTTTATCAGTCACCAGCGATGCCAGTTGTTCGAGATCAAGCCGACTGTCATCGATTTTGAAATCCGCCCATTTGACATTGATTCCTTGTTCTTGCAGGGCCACCCAAGGAGCGATGTTGGCGTCATGATCCTGCCGTGTGACAATGATCTCATCGCCCGCCCGGAGCATGCGGCCAATGGCCCGGCTGAAACTGAAGGTGAGGCTGGTCATGTTTGCCCCGAACACAATTTCTTTATTTGAAGGGGCGTTGAAAAAGTCTGCCATGGCGTTTCTGGCGTCTTCTACCATGGCATCATTGCGGGCGCTGGTAATGAATAAGCCCCCATGATTTGCATTGGCCAGCCTGAAATGTTCGGCCATTGCATCGATGACCGATTGGGGCGCCTGAGTCCCTCCCGGTCCATCAAAGTATACGTAGGGGCGGCCATGTTCATCAGTTTCCTGCAGGGCGGGAAACTGCTTCCTCAAATTGGTAAAGTAAAGTTTCTCTGAATCCTTCAAAATCCTTCCCCCATTCACTATTTTTTGGTCATCATAGACTAACACAATATGCGCTGTAATTTTGCGATTGATTGTTCGGGTTTCTGTTTGAACAGCTTGTAAAGGTCGTTGCGATTGAGCACTATTTGGGTTTGTACACTTAATCTGCCGGTGGAAAGCACGTTGCTGGTAAGATCGCGATGTACGAGAGTCGGGTCAACCCGTTTTACTCCCACGGGGGTCGAACAACCGCAAGCAAGCGTCAGAATGAGAAGCAGGCAGATGATAATTGCGAATGACGCTTTGCCGGATGAATATGGTGTCCTCGAAGCCAAGACGTTTCCTTTCCCTTTTACCAGGCGGTTATCCCGCTAGTAGCATAATTCTGCTTTGGCGTCTTGGAAAAAACAATAGCTTCATTCGTCGTGATTTTTTGATTTTGCAGTTGGTTTAGACCGCCATTCACTCATGCGCTGCGTAACTACGTAGAAGACCGGCACGAAGAGCACTGCGAGCAACGTCGAGGCCAGCATACCACCGATAACCGCTGTTCCAAGTGCCTGCCGGCTGGCCGCACCGGCTCCGGTGGCGACTGCCAGGGGAACGACGCCAAGAATAAAGGCAAACGAAGTCATTAAAATGGGGCGGAAGCGCCTGCGGGAGGCTTCCACGGCCGCATCGATAAGTGGTTGACCGGCAGCCCGTTGTTCGCGTGCGTATTCGACAATTAATATGGCATTTTTGCTTGCAAGGGCAATCAGGAGAACAATCCCTATTTGTGTATAGACATTGTTGTCGAAGCCTCGAATCGTGAGTGCCAAAACAGTTCCAAGCAGAGCCAGGGGTACCACCAAAATTACCGCGGCCGGATTGGTCCAACTCTCGTACTGGCCGGAAAGCACTAAAAAAACCAGCAGTACTGACAAAGCAAAAACGAAAATAGCCTGGTTGCCCACCAAGTTTTCCTGATAAGACATGCCGGTCCATTCATAGCCCACACCCGCAGGGAGCTTGTTTTTGGCCATTTGCTCCATTATTTTGAGTGCCTGGCCTGAACTGAATCCCTGCGCCGAACTTCCATTGATGGGTGCCGTTGGGTAGAGATTGTATAGCGAAATGATGGAGGGTCCCTCCGTATAGTCAATATCGGCAAGGGTCCCGAGCGGTACCATTTCACCAATCTTGTTGCGAGTGTAAAGTCTTCGAATGTCGTCGGGTTTCAAACGATATTTAGAATCTGCCTGAACATAGACCTGAAAAGTACGGCCAAATTTATTGAACTGATTTACGTAATAAGATCCCAGGTAAGCCTGCAAGGTAGAGAACACATTGTTTACTGGAACTTCCAGAGTTTCTGCTTTGGTTCGATCTACATCGGCATTAATTTGGGGCACATCGGGACTGAACGAAGTAGTGAGGCCTCGCAACCCTGTTTGAGTGCTCCCATCCCTTATCATTTCGCGCACCAATTGGCCGAGCTTGGCAAAGTCGAAACTTCCACCTTTGAGCTCTAACTGCATTTGAAAACCGCCCGAAACACCCAGACCCTGAATTGCCGGCGGCAGCACTACAAAAGCGATAGCGCCTTCGATGCCTTGGAACTGCCGCGTAAGATTGGCATAGATGCTTCTCAGGTTAAGATCTGGTCCGCGTTTGTCCCAATCCTCTAATATCACAAAAGTCGCTGCCGCATTAGGGAGGGTTGCGAAATTGTCGATGAGTGAAAGCCCACCGATAGTCACCCAATTTGCAACTCCTGGAGTATTTCTAAATATGTCGCTGAGTTTGTCGGTCATTTTTTTTGTACGTTCGAGCGATGCCGCGTTGGGAAGCTGCACACCCACAATCACGTAGCCTTGATCTTCGGTTGGCAGGAAGCCGGTCGGCAAATTGATAAAAGCCCAGCCGGTATAACCGATCAATGCGGTGAATAAAATCATCATCAGAGCGCTGCGTCGCACCATCCAGCCGACCAGCGCGGCATAGGCATTCTCGCATCGATCGTAGACATAATTGAAACCCCGGTAAAAAATATTAAGCTGCCCCTTCCTGGGTCGCAAGTATAACGCACATTGGGTCGGCTTGAGGGTCAGAGCGTTGATCGCGCTGATGAAAGCAGTGGCTGCGATGACCAATGCAAATTGTCGGTACAGCTGCCCGGTTACTCCCGGGATAAACGCAGCCGGCAGGAAAACGGACATGAGCACCAGGGTGATTCCGAGTATGGGTCCGGTGAGCTCAGACATTGCCTTTATGGCTGCATCCTTGGGTGAAAGTCCTTGCTCTATGCCATGGGCTGCCCCTTCGACAATGACGATTGCATCATCCACAACAATCCCAATAGCAAGGATCAGGGCGAACAGCGTTACCATGTTGATGGTGAAGCCAAACGCCGCCATGGCGATGAATGCACCGATAATGGTTACCGGAACCGTGGTAGCAGGCACAAGCATGGCCCGCCAGTCCTGAAGAAACACCATGATCACAATCAGCACCAGGATGGCGGCTTCATAAAGGGTTTTATACACTTCGTCAATGGATGCATTGACAAATAATGAAGTGTCGAAAGGTATGGTGTACTCCAGTCCGGCGGGGAAGGATCTGCTGAGAGTTTCCATAGTATTGCTTACTTGCTTGGCAACGTCGAGTGCATTTGCGCCGGGCAGTTGGTAAATGGCTATGCCGGCTGAAGGTTTGCCATCCTTTTCACAGTATTGGCTGTAAGTCTGTGCCCCCAATTGAACCCGGGCGATGTCTTTTATCCGAACAATTCGACCGCCTTGACCGGACTTGCTCTTAACGATGATATTTTCGAACTGTTTGACCTCATCAAGACGGCCTTGCACGTTGATGGTGTACTGAAAGCTTTGCGATGATGGCGCCGGCGGACTGCCGACTTGGCCGGCTGCCACCTGGATGTTCTGTCCCTGGATGGCATTGATCACGTCCGATGTAGTGAGATCCAGCGTTTGCAAAGTATTTGGATCCAGCCAAATACGCATGCTGTAGGAGCCAATGCCAAAGATCATAACATCGCCAACGCCGGGCAGGCGGGAGATCACGTCCTTAAGGTTGATCAGAGCGTAATTGCTCATATAAAGGCTGTCGTAGAGATTATCGGGTGAAGTGAGGGTAATGACCTGTAGGATTGCTGTGGAGACTTTCTTGGTGGTGACGCCTTGCTGTTGAACTTCCGGTGGCAAAGATGCCATTGCAATGGCAACCCTGTTTTGTACCAGCACTTGGGCAAAATCGAGGTCGGTCCCCACCTCGAAAGTTACAATCAGTTTATAAGAGCCATCACTGGCGCTGGTTGACTGCATGTAGAGCATGTTTTCAACGCCGTTGACCTGTTGCTCGATTGGAAGAGCGACCGTGTCCGCGACGATTCTAGCGCTCGCTCCGGGGTAGCTTGTGGTGACCTGTACCGTGGGCGGCGTTATCTCCGGGTATTGGGAGACCGGCAATTTCAAAAGCGCGACTGCACCTATAAGAATGGTCACGATGGCGATCACGTTGGCAAGTATCGGTCGTTCAATGAAAAAGCGAGAAAACATGAAATCCTTACTCCAGCTTTAGGGTTTGACCGATGGCTTGGTTTGCGAGCTAGGATGAGCGGGCATGGATTCTGTTTGCTGTTTCGAAGCCGCTTTTTGGCGCACGGGTGTGACCGTGGCATCCGGGCGGGCGCGCTGGATTCCGTCGATTACGACCCAGTCGCTGCTCTTCAAGCCCTTCTCGATCACCCGCATCTCATCAACCAGGGTGCCGATTTCAATGGTACGCTGTTCCACGACATTCTTGTCATTGACGATCAGCAGAAAGTGTCTCCCTTGATTCAATCCCAGCGCCGAATTGGGGACCAACAGTGCATTCTCATCAACATCCACCGGTATTCTTATCTGCGCAAACATTCCAGGCAGCAGGACAGGGGAGCTTCCGAGAAGGGGATTTTCAAAAATGGCACGGAGCGTCAAGGTGCCCGTTGTCGGGTTGACGGCTGCCGATGCAAAATCAAGTTGTCCCTTGTGCGGATAGTTCTCTTCGCCCGCGATCTGCAAATAAACAGGTACCGGTTTTTCTTTGTATGTCGGGCTATTGTCTTTGCGCCCTTGCGCCATTAGGCGGACCAGATCCCGTTCATTTAAATTGAAGTAGGCATAAATCGGATCCAGCCGCACGATAGTGGCAAGTTTAGTTGTTTCTCCCGCCCCCACCAGATTTCCGAGATCCTTCAAATGCCTTTCCATACGTCCTTGGAAAGGAGCAGCAACCCTTGTGTAGCCAAGATTGATTTTTGCCAGCTCGGCATTTGCTTTTGCCTCATCCAGGGCAGCTTGAGCAGCGTCACGCTCCGCACGCCATTTTTCCACTTCGGATTGGGCAGTGGCATTGTCTTTTATGAGGCGTAGCTGGCGGGCATATTCTTGCTCTGAGCGCAGCAGCAAAGCTTTTTGCTGTTCGACGTTGGCCTCCTGCAAAGCCAGTTTGGCTTCATAGGGCTGTGGCTCGATCACGAACAGCAACTTGCCTTTCTTGACATAATCACCATCAGTGAAGTCGATGCTTGTGAGGAATCCCTCGATGCGTGCAACCAGGTCGACAATTTCGTAGGACTGCAAATTCCCGGTCAGTTCCACATAGTCGGTTACGGGCTGCGTTAGAGGTTGAGCGACGGTCACTTGCGGCGGCGGCGGTGGGACATATTGGTTCTTATCAGAATTGCATGCGGCAGTTAACAATAATAAAAAGACCGAAAACTGCAACAGCAACAGCCTGAACGGAGAAACATTAGTGCGTGCGTTGTGGCCAAACTGCTTTACTGCCATTATACCCTCTCCTACCATTCGGGTGACGGAAACAGAGTATCTGTTTGTTCCGATTCGGGCTTCTGAACATTGTCTTGCGTCGCAAGATTGCCCCAGTTGCTTCGTTCCGTCATAGCTTTCTGAACTTCGGGTGGAACTAAAGGCTTACCCACACTTATTTCCCAGCCACCTCCCAGTGCTCGGTAGGTGGCGATGAGTCCCTGAGGAATGTCACCCTGGGTGATGGCGAGGTTGTCCTGTTGCTGCAACAGAGCCTGCTGGGCTGTAAGCACGGTAGTGTAGTCGGTGGCGCCTTCACGATATTGAATTGTGGCAAGGTCGGCTGAACGACTTGCTGCGTTTGCGGCGCGTTTGAGGGAAAGGACTCGGTCTTGCGCCTTGAGAAAAGCCACCAGTCCATCTTCGACTTCTTGCTGCGCCTGCAATACAGTGTTTTGATAATTGACCAGGAGCTCTTGAAAGGCCGCATCCTGCAGCCTGACGTTGTTTTTGATACGCCCGTAATTGAAAATGTTCCAGTTAAAGGAGGGACCGAAAGACCCTGTTCTGCCGTTCCAGGTGAACATATCGCCCAAGGAGGATTTACCGATGTCAGAAGCTGAAAATCCGATGTTGCCGGACAATGAAAATGCCGGGTACAGATCGGCTTTAGCAACCCCGATTTGGGCGCACTGTGCTGCAGCCTGAAATTCTGCACTGCGAACGTCCGGCCTTCGACGCAGCAAGTCCGCCGGAATGCCCACGGCTACCTGCAGAGGCGCTTTCGGTATGGAAGATGAGCCATCCAGCAAATCGCCAAGTTTTGAAGGAGGTAGACCAATTAGAACGCTCAAAGAATTTCTTGCCTGCTGTATGGAAGTCTCCAGCTGAGGGATAGTTGCTTCCGTTGAGTTGAGCTGTGTCAACGCCTGCTGAACGTCCCTCTCACTAGTGGCTCCGCCCCGGAATCGAGCATCGGCAATCTTCCAGCTCTCTCTTTGAATGACAACGTTGTTCCTGGCAATGCGCAGCCGCTCTTCGGTGGTCCGAATGAACACGTAGGTGCTTGCGACATCTGCGGTAAGACTCACTAGCGCCGAGTCGTAAGCGGTAATGGAACTCAAGAAGTTCATGTCGGCAGACTCGATGGCGCGCCGAAACCTCCCCCAGAAATCCAGCTCCCAACTGAGCGCGACTCCTATGTCAGATTGCCAGTAGTCAATGCTCTGGCTTCCGGTTTGGCTCGATGGACCAATGCCCGACGAACCGACGGGAGTCCGCGTATAGGTAACCGAACCGAAAGCCTGCTGTGTTTGAGGATAAAACTGCCCGACAGCGATTCCGAGCTGAGCACGAGCCTGTAAAACTCGGAGTCCGGCAATACGCAGGGGCAAATTTTGTTGATAGGCGAGCTGGACTAAGCGGTTCAGGGTCGGATCGTCAAAGACACTCCACCAATCCTTATAGTTAGGCTTATTGGTCCTTACCCTGGAATCGTCAGCCTCGATCCATTGATTGGATACGTCGGTTTTGGGCGGCGCAAAATTTGGTCCCACTTTGGTGCATGCAGAGATCAAAAGCCCAAGTACGCAAAAGATCCATCCCAGCTTATCCGTCCACCCCGGCCTTTGAGCTTTTCGCACAGCTTCTCCGCTCGAAAGATTGCTTCGTTCTCTTAATAAAGAGCCGAACTGTAACTTCATTGATTTGATTCGAGGAACAGATAGAGAGCTACACTCTCCCCCAGAAGGTAAAAGCCCCATCATCCCCCTCTCTTACGTTTAATTAATTGAGCTTAATAGCTGGATTTGTCAACATAAAATTCCATTATTTGTCACTTGTAACGTTAATTATTTAATAATAATATTGTAATTCTAACAGGTTAATTCGGACTTCCTGCATCGCATTAGCCTTACTGTCTTCAGCTATCAATTCTGCATGCTTAGGCAGAACATGTTGGAGCATTCCAGAATCCTGGTTTATTCATTAGATGTTGAACTTTGTTTTAATAGCTTACACGCATGCCGGTTGCCAAAATTGGCGACGGTACTTACTTGAAGGAGTGAGGCAGGGAACTCGCATTAATGTCGAATCTCGGATTGCTGCAAGGAGGTAGATTGTGCAATTTTATCTAGGTCTTCAACCGATATTGGCAATTATAGCAGGAGTCTTAATTCTAATCGTTCCCCGAATGCTCAGTTATATCGTGGGAATTTATCTGCTTGTCATTGGTATATTGGGTTTGTGGCGTTTTTGATTTTCGTCCATACTAATCTTTTGACTGATGCTCATGAATCAGCAAGCAAAGGAGAAAATAATGTTATCGTGGGCTCTCTTGTTCCTAATTATTGCGATCATTGCTGGAATTTTCGGCTTCGGAGGCATTGCCGGAGCTGCTGTAGGGATCGCCAAGATTCTTTTTTTCATCTTTCTTATTCTTTTTATTATATCTCTCATTTTCGGTCGCCGTCGTCCTCGTGGTTGAAAAAATGCAAATATTTGATATCCTACTTGGCCCGACTCCCTTATCGTTGGGAACTGATTAATCGCGGAATATCAAAACAGAACGCGTACATGGCGAGGTGAGAGGATATGGCGAGGAGAAAACAAAGCAAAGGCAACTGCATTTTCTGTAACCGTCAACTGGCAAAAGGTGGTCTCACGCGGCATCTGAAAACCTGTTCGAAGCGGCAGGATGAAATCAGCGTCGCGGGGCAGGGGAAAGGGCAAAACCAAACGATTTACCACCTGCAGGTGCAGGATTTATGGGACGGAGACTATTGGCTGCATCTTGAGATGAATGGCAGGGCAACCCTGAAGGATTTGGACGACTACCTGCGGGCAATCTGGCTTGAATGCTGCGGTCATTTGAGTGCATTCGGATCAGGGCCAAGGGGCTGGAGTGGAGCCGAGATTGCCATGTCGAGGCGGACTGAGCAAGTCTTTGAGCCGGGCATGGCACTCACGCATATCTATGATTTCGGAACTTCTTCGGAAACGCAAATAAAAGTGGCGGATATGCGATCCGGGAAACCGTTAAGTAAACACCCTATTTTCCTAATGGCGCGCAACAACCCGTTGGAAGCTGAGTGCACTCAATGCGGCAAACCCGCCTCCTGGTTGTGCATGGAATGCGTCTACGAACTGGATGAAGCAGGCACTTTGTGTGATGAACACCTAAAGGATCATCCTCATGATGATTATGGGGAGCCGGTCCCGCTGGTCAACTCACCCCGAATCGGAATGTGCGGCTATTCGGGGCCGGCCGATCCGCCGTATTGATCGTTATAATAATTTTATCGTACCACCCCATCATTGCAGGAAATATCAACAGAATCTGTGCAGGGCAAGAGCCGAACGACGATGATTTCACTCTAATGGAACCCCGCTCATGGCTGTTTCCAACTGTCGATTCGTGTCCGGTCCAATTCTGGGAAAACGCGCGTTATCCTTTGGTGATAAAACACAATGAGGGAGGTGAGGGGTCTCGTGTATTTTTGATGGAGGATCGAGAAAGTGTTCTTCAACTAACCGCCACCCACAGGAGGGAAGAGTGCCACTCGCTCATCTCCTTGCAGAACCGTATCCCAATTTCCCGCACGACCGTTAATCATGATCAGTTTAATATCAGCAACGGGCAATTTGAGTCGAGCAGCAAGATTCTTTACCGTTATGCCCGGTTGAATCTGCACCTCTAAACCGGCTGCATGGTCGTAGTCGGGGAAGTATTTTCTCAGCGTCGCTGCCAGCAGAACCTGTAAGGCCATCAAACTGCCTCTTCTTCTCGCCTTTTTTAGTTGGAATGAGCGTGACGATACACCCGCTTGACGTGCACGTTCGATACCAGTGCCGTATAGTCCTTGCCCTGTTCCAGATCGACTCGAATGCTTGTTTGATCGATTTCCATATAGCGAGCGAGAACCGCCATGATATCATTTTTTAAGGATTCCATAACATCCGGAGACAAGTCCATGCGATCGTGCATCAGCACCACTTGCATTCTTCTTCTAGCGACTTGACTGCTTGGTTTCTCTCCAAAAAATCTGCGGATTGCCTTCAGCATTTCTTAAACCTCCCTTTCAGCTCCACATGAACCGCTTCATTCTGCCAAGAAAACCGTCCCCTTTCTCTTCTTCGAAAGGAACATCTTCTCCATTAAGACGAGCCGATATCTGGATGAAGGCGCGTCCAGCTCGACTGCCCCGTTGATGCACCAGGGGAACTCCGCGATTCGTTGAGATAACGACGTCTTCACTTTCGGGGACAACGCCCAGAAGAGGCACGGCGAGAAGAGAGAGAATATCTGCTGTGGACATCATGTCGCCTTTTTTGACCATACGATGATTCAAGCGATTGATGATGAGATGAATATCCTTGAGGAGATTCGCTTCAAGTAATCCGATAACCCGATCCGCGTCGCGAATGGCTGAAACTTCAGGGGTTGTTACAACGATTGCCGTCTGCGCTCCAGCCACCGCATTCTTGAATCCCTGCTCGATTCCGGCGGGACAATCTATGAGGACATAATCGAATTCTTCAGCAAGCTCTCCGCACAGATTTTTCATCTGTTCCGGATTGACCGAGTTTTTTTCCGTGTTTGGGCAGCCGGAATCATACATAAATTGTTTAATTTGCGGTCACGAATCATGGCTTGTGGTTTGCGGCAATTTCCTTCTATGACATCCACCAAGTTGTAGACAATCCTATTTTCGAGTCCCATCACTACGTCCAGATTGCGCAGACCGATATCAGCATCAAGCATACAGACGCTGTATTTCTTTTTGGCCAACATAGTACCGATATTGGCCACGGTCGTGGTTTTCCCGACGCCCCCTTTGCCTGATGTTACCACAATCGTTTTTCCAGCCATGTTTCATCCATCCCTTTAAGTGTCAATGCCGTTGAATTAACTACCATTCTTTACGATCAAAAGCACTGCCAAAAGAGTTGAAGGTTTCTGGTTTCCATCCTAATTTCCTCACTCCAGCCTTACAAAGTAATTACCTGAATCATGTTGTTCTGAATTTCAGCTATTTCAAAGCGTTTTGGAGTCGGCTTATTCCCGCGCGGAGGGAGTGCTACCAGGTCAGCGATGCGAAGCTGGTTGGGCTCGATGCTGAGCGCCCAAATTCTGGCTGAGTAGTTACCGGTGGCCCCTGCGTGGGCAACGCCTCGAAGGCTGCCGAATACAATAATGTCTCCGACCGCAATCACTTCGGCCCCGGGGTTCACATCCCCCAGCACCACACAGTCCGCCGACGACTCGATGCGAGTGCCCGAGCGACAGGTCGACCGCACAATCATAGGAGCGACATCACGCCTGCGCTGGCTGGCACATCGAGGTGCACCTTTGGGCCGCTCGCGCGAGGGTTCAAAAGTACAGGTGAGGTCTTCTTCCATCTTTACCTCAACCAGTTTCACTCCAGCCTTTTCCGCCAGCAGTTTGCGGAGCTCCAGAATCTGATCGGTTTGCAATGGTCGCGTGCGCAGGTCCAGGCTCATTTCCGAATGATAGAAGAAATCGTGCGACTCCTCCAGACGTTTTCGCATGTATTTCATAATTTCCTGAAAAGACGGTTTTGAGTCGGGCACCAGGATGAATCCGTCCCGAGTGGCTTTGATCTGAATCGGCAATGGTTTGTCAGAACTCATAATCGCGGTTAGGGTCCTCCTGCGGCAATTTTATGATTTGTTCCATTTTCCGGCAGAATAGTTTGCCTCAACTGTAACCAGGTTCCGAAACGAGGATACTCATTCGCAACACGGTTCCAAGGCTGATCGTAGAGAAGTGGTTGTATTCCTGCCCGGTCCAGGAAATGACACGTTTCGAGTCGATCTTCAACGAAGTAACGCACTCCCAGCTCTTTGAGGACTTGCAATTTTGCTTCCGGCGCGCCGGTGGCGATGACTTGAATGCTCTCGGAAGTTACCCGAGGCAAAGTCTGTTGCAGCCAGCGAATGATGGAATCAGGCCAGATGCGCGCCGTCACAAAACGCAGAGGGCCGTGTTCGGCCAGTTCGGTGAGTACATCGGGAGCCATCGGCATAGCTGGGATCTGCAGGGTGTGCTCATCGTCAAGGGTCAGACAAATAAGATCGTCAATGATCTCGCGCTCCAGATCGAGGCATTTGTATAGGTCGTAGCACGTCATGTGTTCTTTGCTGAGGTAGGACAATCCATACCTTGAATGAGCAAGCCCGACGAACACCGCCATAGTGTCTGCAACAACTCCGTCAATATCGAACGCCAGCTCCTTTGGTTCAACACCTTGTTTTGTAATCATGACTATTGATCAACTCTCCATAACACATTCATCAGTGACACACGCTTGAGCCGGTTCGTCAAACCGGAAAAAAATCTCATAAACGCCGTCCTCGAAATGGCTCTGCACAACATAACCAACCTTATGAAAAATCCCCAGCATTCTCCGATTTACCGCTAACACATAAGCCATGAATCCACTGATTCCTGTACTTTTGGCTATTTGGCAAAGATAGTGAAGCAGGAAAGTTCCGATACCGCCGCGCTGCCATTCTGCTCGCACGGCAAAATCAACTTCGGCCATGTTGCTTTTTTGCTCCAGAATGTATCGGCCCAAGGCGACTATGGTTTCATTGCCGATTTCTCCCGTGACACCCACGATAGCCATTTCATGCTCATAATCTATATTGACCATACTTTGCGTGTTGCGATGCGGGAACACCTTCATCGCAGATAAAAATCTATAATAGATGTCCTGATCCGGCAAGGAATAGAAAAATTCCTGCAAGGCACGTTCGTCCGTTGGCTTAATGGGACGAAAAAACACCTTCTTATCACCCGGAAATATCTGGTAGGTTTCCCATTGACCAGGGTACAGAGGCTCGAAGATCGGAGGGATTATCTGATCCTGATAAACGTAGCGCAGCTGCTTCGCTTCACCGAGCAGACGCTCGCGAAATTTTGGGTGAGCTATGTTGATCAGGGCAAGTGCCCGTTCTCGGATGGTTTTTCCATGCAGAAAGGCGATTCCAAATTCAGTAACTACGTATTGCACAGTGCTGCGCGGGCTTACAACCCCGGACCCGTTGGTCAGATGGCTCACAATGCGTGATTTTCTACCGTCGGAACTGGTCGAGGGCAGGGCGATTATGGTTCTTCCTCGGTGGGCGTATGAGGCCCCATGCATAAAGTCTACGTACCCTCCGATGCCGCTGTAGACCTTGTGTCCGATTGAGTCGGCACAAACCTGACCGGTGAAATCGATTTCCAAAGCCGAATTGATGGTCACCATTTGATCGTTTTGGCTGATCAGCCTGCTGTCATTAACATAGTCGATCGGGTAGAGCTCCACTTCCGGGTTGTTATGAACAAAATCATACAGTTCTCTACTTCCCAGACAAGAACTGGTGATGATCTTGCCATGGTGGAATGTCTTCTTGCTGCCGTTAATGACCCCCTTGCGAACCAGAGACAGGTGTGAATCCGTTATAATCTCCGCATGAACTCCCAGATCTTTTTTATCTTCCAGGTAGCGCAGCACCGAATTTGCAATTCGCCCCATCCCAACCTGGATAGTGGAACCATCTTCGACGAGACTGGAGACATACCCGGCGATCCTTTCCGCCACTGCGCTGCGTTCACGGAATACAATCTCCAGCAACGGCTCTTCATATTCAACAAAATGCTGAATGCCGGTGACATGAAGGAAGCTGTCTCCCAGCGTTCGCGGCATCTTGGGGTTTATCTGAGCGACTACCACCTTTGCCGTTTCCGCTGCTGCTTTTGTTATGTCCACAGCAATACCGAGCGAACAAAATCCATGGTCATCGGGAGGAGAAACCTGAATCAGAGCCACGTCGATCCCCAGTGACCCTTCTTCGCGAAAAAGCTTGGGAATCGACGAAAAATAGATTGGCACATAGTCAGCCAATCCAAAATTGACCGCTTTTCTGGACTTCGGGCCGACAAAAAAAGTGCGCAGACTGCAATGTTCGGTTAGATCTGCCCAGTCTTCAGGGATAGCGCCCATGGAGAGGTTTTGAACCAATTCCAGATCACGCCTTTTTCTCAGCAAAGGTACTAGAGATTGCACCAGGTGTTGGGGTTCTCCAGAGCCCGAACCGATAAAAATTCGCTTTCCGTCGCGGACCACTGAGTCCAGGATGCTATCCGCCTGGCCCAATCGCTCACAGTAATAGGATTTCCATCCATCGCCAAAATACATAAAAGGTGTCTGTCCTGGAATGACTTACCAAAATGGGAAGATGATCGGACGTTTTATAAAGCCGCTATGGCTGAACTTATTGAACAAATTTCAAACATCCCTGCACTTATAAAACAGAAATCAAAAGTTGGCAATGCGCTATGCGCAACATTGCAAATACCTCGATCATCGTTTTTTTTAAAAGGCTATATCGTAATACTATGTGAAAGTCTCTAACCAATTATGGCGTGGTCCAAAATCCCCCTTTTCCTCCGGCACAGCCCTTTAGGACTGTTTGTCCAGGCAGGGCTAAAGCCCTGCACTACATACTTTCAGACATCCCAGTGGATATCCTCTTAATTCTTTGGTTCTCCATAGACTATGGGCGAGGGGGAAGCTGGCTGCTTCCAACCGGCCCTCTGTGCCAGCAAATCAAGATGCAGAGTGGTCCATTCCTCCAGTGGAAAGTAAACCGGATCGACCATCTCTCTCACATCGATCTGCTTGAAATAAGTCTTGCAGAGCCTGCAATAGTGCACGTGGTAGTTGGGTTCAGTCTCTGTATAGAGGTATCCGAGAGATTCATGATGACGGTTCTCGCAGTTGGGACACTGCATCCTGTACAATCCCCACTGAGAAGAACACCATGAGCAATGGGCGCGGCGTTCGCCCTCGCCCTGCAGGAAGAGCAGCGAAGGCAATGACCCGCACACCGGACAGTAGCCTTTAAGCCAGCTGTCGGGTACGGGGAACTTGTTTAACAAGTTTTGTGCGGTCACTTCCAGAGAAGGCCGCAGTCCGCTTCGAGCCCAAAAAATAATAGAAGCAATGTCCTTTTCGGTCGTATCCACCCATTCTTCCCACGGCTCCCACTCATGCTGCATAAAACTCTCCCAAATCGCTTGCTTTTGTTGGGACTGTCCGGTCAAGGCTCGGACTAGGGCATGATTTGCATCTCGCAACGGATGGTTGTCGGCCGGAATGCTCTCCTCCATTGAAGTCAAGATTTTTTCTGCCGCACTAATATCGACTGGGAACTCCCATCGCTTAAGCAACGGAAAACCTTCGTTCCACCTGATTTGGGCTTGTTCAGGAGTGATGGCCACGGGCTCAATTGCGAGTTCCTGTTTGACCTCAAGCTGTGTCAAAAAAAGTTCTTCCAACAAAGGGTAGAGGTTACTATATGCGGGTTTCGTAGATCTGGCAGAATTAATGGCCTGTCTGATCGTATCCTTTTGTTTGTCTAACTCCCTTTTCAAAAATACCGTCCTTACTGAAGGAGGGAAGCCAAGTTTATCAGCTTCCCTCCCTCTGATTTAAAAAGAATCGAATTTGGTCAGCGTATGGAAAGTTGATTCCATCCCAACCCTTCCAGCCGCACCTTATCCGGGTAACATGGCACGGATGGCCCGTCCTGCTGGTTTGGCCAGGCGCCGCATTGCAAGTTTGCGATCGATGCCGGGAAACGCACTGGCAATGGCGAATTTATAGTAAATCGTTGGATCGGCCACGATCAGGAAAATCGTCCGAATCTGATCGGCATCGATCAACTGTGCGTCCGGGTATTTGGCCTTTAACGTCTCAAGGCGCTTTTTTGCCATAGCCATCATTTCATCCCGATCGCCAAAATTCATGGTGCCCGTAGGGCACACCTTGACGCAAGCAGGCAGCAGTCCGCTGCTCACTCGGTCCAGACACATCGTGCATTTGACAATACGTCCGTCTTCCGTCAAGCGCGGGATGTTGTAAGGACATGAAGCCCTGACATCTTCGTAATTCGCCTCCTTAGTTTTGTCAGTGTAGACTACCGCGCCGGTCTTTTCGTCGTGAATTACGGCGCCGTCCACAAATGCTTCAATCGCATCCTTGCAAGGTGGTTCAAGGCAATGGCGGCACTGATCGGCAAAAAAGTACCAGGCCAGTTTGCCGTTCTTATCCATGGTTTCCGTGAAGCGAACCAATTTAAAAGTCTGCCCGTCGAGATCGGGCGGATTTTGATGGCTTCCCCTGTTCTTGGTCATACTGGCCCCGTTCTGGTTCCAGTTCTTGCAAGCAATCTGGCAACCGCGGCAGGCCGTACAACGGGTCGTATCTATGAAAAAGCTTTTTCCTGCCATGGCTTACACCTCCTTCTTGCGTACATTGACCATGAACGCTTTAGTTTCCGGGATGCGGGTATTCGGGTCTCCTACAGCCGGAGTCAAAAGGTTTGCACTGTCTCCGCCGTCGGGCGGCCATACCCAGCCGTAGTGCCATGGCAGACCGACCAGATGAACTTCCTGGCCAAGCACCTTGAATGGCTGCAAACGTATAGTGACTATGGCGACCGCCTCGATTTTTCCGCGAGGAGATTCCACAATCGTCATCTCTCCATTTTTGATCCCTTTGAACTTGGCCAATTGTTCACTCATTTCAACGAACAATTGAGGTTCGGCCTCCAGCAGCCACGGCAGCCATCGGCTCAGAACTCCCGTCTGCCAATGTTCGGTGACGCGATAGGTTGTACCCACGAATGGATAACGGGGGTCGCAGGTTTTAATGATGTCCTTCGCGGTGCCGTAGACAGCCGCCAGTGGATTAGTGATTTGAGGACTCAACGGATTTTTGTCCACCGGGCATTCCATCGGTTCGTAATGCTCGGGGAAGGGACCGTCTTTAGCGCCTTTGCCGTAGATTGACGCAACGCCATCCGGCTTCATAATGAAAGGCAGCTTCGATTTTTCATTGAGCTTCCCGTCCGGATTGTGCAACGGAGGCCATCCACCGTCAGGAACATCCCCCACCCATTTACCGTTTTCCCATTGGCCGTCTTTGACCTCTGCGACCCATTTGATGACCGGTGTCTTGGGGTTCCAAGGATTGCCTTTCAGGTCGACTGAAGCGCGGTTGTAGATGATTCTCCGGTTGACCGGCCAACACCATGACCATTTAGAGTAGAGGCCAATTCCACTTGGATCGTCCTTTTCACGACGAGCCAGATTGTTGCCGGATTCATTGAAACTTTGGCAATACAACCAGTTTCCGCTTGAGGTAGAGCCATCCGCCTGGAGAAAAGCAAAGGAAGGAACCAGCTCACCCTTCTTATACTGTTTATCTTTGATGGTTATGTCTTTAGTGAAATAGCCGTTGATTGCTTTGGCGACTAACTGAGCATCGAATTTCCCGTTGGTTGTGTAGTCCCACTCGAGATTTAAAATCGGATCCGGAAAAACGGCCTTTTTGTCGTTCTTGTAGAGCGCCCGAATTTCATTGAAAAGCTCGACCATAATGTCGCCGTCGGGGCGAGCGTCTCCGGGTGGTTCTTGCGCTTTATAGCGCCACTGGGCCCAGCGGCCGCTGTTGGTGATGGATCCCTCTTTTTCCATAAAAGCCGCGCAAGGCAGCATAAATACCTCGGTTTTGATCTTTTGAGGATCGACGCCGGGTCCCTTCCAGAACGACGCCGTTTCATTGTCAAATAAATTGACGTTAACCATCCAATCAAGCGTTGCCAGAGCAGCCCGATTCTTGCCGGCGTTGGCGCCGCTGCAGGCAGGATTTTGACCCCAACAGAAGAATCCTGTGAATTCCTTCTTGTACATTGAATCGAACAGGTCCAGCCAGGAATAAGCTTTGCCTTCCTCGATCTTGGGCATCCAACTGTAACAGAAATCGTTCTTCTCCGTGGCAGCATCCCCGTACATCGCTTTCAACAGACTCGCGACATATTTCGGGCGATTCTGCCACCAATTGGCGCTTAACGGGTCATTGGTGGTCGGTGTGTACTTTTTATTATAATCTGCTAACGTCTGAAGCGGTGCCGATGGCGTCGGCAGATAGCCGGGCAGGATGTGGAACAACAGACAGTGGTCGGTGGAACCCTGAACATTGGATTCGCCTCTAAGAGCGTTGACTCCACCGCCAGCAACTCCCATATTGCCCAAGAGCTGCTGAATAATAGCCATACATCGAATATTTTGTACGCCAACCGTGTGTTGAGTCCAACCCATGGCGTACATGATGGTTCCGGCTTTGTCCGGAGCACCCGTTACCGCATAGGTCTCATAGACTTTCATTAAATCGTCTTTGGGTGTGCCGGTAATGCTGGAGACGGTATCCACGTCATATCTTGAATAATGTTTTTTCAGGAGCTGGAACACGCAACGCGGATCTTCCAAACTTTTGTCCATCATGGGTATTCCGTTCGCGTCCATTTTGAATGCCCAATAGGACTGGTCGTAGCTTCGCTTCTCGGGGTTGTATCCGGAGTACAGACCATCCTTGAAAGAGAATTTGTCGCCGACGATAAAGCTGCCGTTGGTGTATTCAGCAATGTACTCTTTGAAATATTTATTGTTGTCGATAATGTATTTGATCATTCCGCCCAAGAAAGCGATATCAGTGCCGGATCTAAGCGGAGCATAGATATCGGCTTTGGCTGATGTGCGGGTGAATCTCGGGTCTACGTGAATTAATGGAGTTCCGTTGAGCTGTGCCTTGGTGACCCACCGAAATGAGATGGGGTGATTTTCTGCGGCATTGCTGCCCATGATTAAAATGCAATCACTGTTAGCTATGTCGATCCAGTGATTGGTCATTGCGCCGCGTCCGAACGACTCTGCCAGAGCCGCAACAGTGGCGCTGTGTCAGATACGGGCCTGATGTTCGATATAAACCAGCCCCATTGCACGCAACATGGCTTGATAGGGCCAGCATTCTTCGTTATCCAATGCGGCGCTGCCAACCGAGGCGATTCCGTTGCAGCGGTTGACCACCTGGCCTTTTTTGTTTTTGACGCTAAAACTCGCATCACGGCTCTTTTTAACGCGCTTGGCAATTTCTTTAAGTGCCCAGTCCCAACTTTTCTCCTGCCATTCTGAAGTGTTGGGAGCCCGATAAAGAACTTTGGTTATTCTGCGATCGTTTTGGGCTATCTGATAAGCTGCCGCACCCTTGGAGCAGAGAGCTCCACCGTTGATGGGATGGTCGGCATCCCCCTCGGTGTAGATCACTTGCCCGGTTTCTTTGCCTGTGTGGCAGATGATTCCGCACCCGACTGCGCAGAAACAACAAATAGTGGGTGTCTCCTTAGCATCCTTGGTGCGCAGTTCCATGCTAAAGGCATGAACGGGACTGAGATCAAACCCCAGTCCGCCCAGTGCTAAGCCGGCGGTTGCTGCACCAGAGATCTTGAGGAAATCCCTTCGTGTCAACTTCATATGATTTCCCTCCATGTCCGTTAATTCAGTTAGCGCCCGTCTGGACAAACAACCTGCGCTCTAATAAAGTCGCATCAACCCTTCCTTTGCGATGCTCCATCACCTCCTTTAAGGATCAGTTTTTAGTTTTGAAAATTGTACGTAATTACGGGGCCTATTTGACGAATTGGTCGGATTGGTTGTTGTTGAGCTGATAAAATCTTGGAATGGTGTCAATTGCACGCACCTTCAAATGATGTAAAGTACTTGCCGGAGCTCGTACTCAATCCTGTAAAATTGTCCACTGCGGTGCTCATATGTAATCTACTTTATGAAGTTAGCCTTTGTCAACCAACTAAAATTCATTCAAAATTCGTTTTCCGCTTGATCGAACTTTCTGTGCAAGTGCTCAAAATCTATTGTTGCAAATATTCAATGCGACCGCTAAGGTGAAAAGCCCAACCTATCGCGTTCACTTCCACTCACCTGTCCGGAGGTTGCGATAAGAGCCATTTCTTGATCGGGTCCGAGTCAAATCCGACCTCCTCACTAGAAGTTAGCCGTAGCAAAGAAATGATCGAACCTTCCTGGCAGGGCATGTTCAGGTCTCCGCCAAGCCAAGGGAAATGGTGCTGCGCCTTGGCGCTCCGGTCCCTCTGGTTGGATTGAAATGTCTTCTTCCAGTCACTTTCTAATCAAGGAACGACTGAATCATGAAATCAGCCGTGAGATTCTTGCAGGACCATGGGAAGAGCTCTCTGGTTAGTCTCGGATGTGGTGATTACCTTAATCGCATTGACAACCACATTCGCCTGATGCTGGGTTGCGGGCTGCAATTCTATGTTGGGATCGATCGAACAGCGCAGATCGAATTCGAGCCGGAGAACGTCTTTTCGGACAACCCCGCGGCAAGCGAATTAATGGGTGCGCATTCTAAAACTGTGCAGACGTTTGGCAGCAGCGTCAATGTGTTCCCGGAAACTCATGTGGAGGAGTTGGAGGGAATCCATTGCGGTGTGGTCGTGTGTCAACGCGTGCTGCCTTTCAAACATTGGGAGCACATCATTAAATCCATGAGGCCCAAACTGATGTTGCAGGAGGACCTTCATGGGTGCGAGTTGCAGGATATCGACGGTGAACATTACACCAGGAGTCACGCCGGCATACGGCACTATCGGCTCACCCCTTTTAGACCGTGGCGGATCTTTCCGGGAGAACGCAATCTGATATTGTGGCGGCGGAGAGATTTCTTGACCTGTCATGAAGACCTGGACCCTTGGTGGATGAGGATTTATAAAAAAATTGTGCACACTAATGGTGGGTGATTTTTTTATTGGTCAGTCGGCAAAAATAGTGCTCCATTTCCCGGCAGCATCGCGCTTCAGCCCTATATGAGGCCCTGACTGCGAAAAGGACGAGGAATTCCTCCTTGTTCTGCGTGCCTCAGGGACTCACTCAACGATGGTTTCCCCATGCTTCAGAACCCTAAACTCCTCTATCGAGAGCCCCTGTTTTTCCATGGCTTTTCGAAGCATTTTTGGAGGTTCGTCAAGGGGTTCATCCGTTAGGACGAAGGTGCCCCAGTGAATAGCGATGGATTTTTTGGCTCCGATGTCCTGATGAACCATGACAGCCTCCTGAGGATTCATATGATGGTTTTTCATAAACCATCTGGGCTCATAAGCGCCGATGGGTATCGCCGCCAAATCAAAGGGCCCCAGTTTTCGGCCGATCTCTTTGAAGTGTGGCGTGTATCCTGAATCGCCGGCAAAGAAGAAGCCGTAGTCTTCAGAACGTATCACCCAGCCTGCCCACAAGTTTTTGTTCCGTCCAAACAGGCCTCTTTTGCTCCAATGTTGCGCGGGCACGGCGATGATTTCCAGACTGCCGTTGCGCTGCTGCTCCCACCAATCCATTTCAGTTACCCG
The DNA here is from genome assembly GCA_963781715.1 of uncultured delta proteobacterium. Lineage (GTDB taxonomy): Bacteria > Desulfobacterota > Syntrophobacteria > Syntrophobacterales > Syntrophobacteraceae > Desulfoferrobacter. Next base: position 708,120 of record CAWAGW010000004.1, on the reverse strand, counting down.
CTTGATGCCGCGTTCTTGGAACCATTGCTTGAGACCCAGAGGTACATAAAAAGCGGTTTTGGAACCCCCCTCGCGTTCAAAAAGTTGCTTGACTGTGTTTTCATCAAGGGCGTCGTAATGGTCATGAGAAATAACGACGATATCTATGGGAGGCAATTGGTTTAGTAATAGACCGGCTGCGACAACGCGTTTTGGACCTGCCCACTGGACAGGAGATGCCCGCTCGGAAAAGATTGGATCGGTCAAGATATTTTTCCCCGCCAGCTGCAGCAACACCGTCGCATGGCCGATCCAGGTGAGGGTGGTTCGTTCATGGTTTGAGCGTAAGAACTGTGGATCATTTTGAGCCAGGGGGAAATCATAACTTTCGGGGGGCGGAATATCTTTCCAAATGCGACTCCAGCGCCATCTCAAAAAATCCAAAAATCGAGGCTTCTCAGCGAGATAAACGTTTGTAAACCCATCTTCGGCGTGATGTGGCTTGTCCATCTTGGTGGTTTGGGCAGCACACCCGTAAAACAATAAACTGCCAAATACAGATGCAACGAGGAGATATTTAATGATTTGTATATTTATAAGTATGTTCATAGCGTTCGATTGTCAGACGGTCGGTGCGGGCTGACTAATCGGTCGGATATCCGACAGACTGAGCCAGAATGATCTTTTGGTCCGGTCGGAGTTTCATCACTTTTGCCAGAGTCGGCTTGTCGATCGATGCACGCACCACGGTCGCCAATCCTTCTGATGCACAATACAGATAGACATTTTGACCTATAAAGCCTGTGTCGGCCGCCGAATAGAAATCCTTCTTCTCGGTCGGCGCAGTTCCCATTCGTGAATAATCCGCTACATAGACGAGGTTGATCGGCACTTTTCCGACGAAGGACTGTGTTCCTGTTATATCTCGAATGTCTTTCGCGATCACTAGTTGCAGGGAGTGATCTTCCGCCTGATAAAGGTAGAGGCCGTCTGCAGCGGCAACAAAAATATCAATTTCCTGCCAGTTCAGGGCTGAGGGTGCAGTGCGCTTGCCCGAATCCGGACGATTAATTCCAAAAGCCGCCCAAAGCAAGTTGGACAGCGTTTGTACGGAAATTTCCTTAGAACTGAAGGAGCGCGAGGAGTGCCTATCTCTTAAGGCTTGCATGAGAGGCTTCCCGCCCCCTGTTTGGGGGCTGGGCAATTGAATGTTTTTGGTTTCGCCGGCCGCTGCTAAAGTAGTAAAAAAGAACAGCAATGCCAGAATGATGACCGCGAAGGTTCGTTTTGAAGTTATCATTTTATCCTCCATGGTAAGAGTTCATTCGAATCCTGTGTGCAGTTCATTCCACAACCCTGATCTTCATCTCTCTGTCCGGAGTCACTTTGCCGATGACTACTGCGTCATTTACGCCTTTTTCCTTGAGACAATCTAAAAGTGCATCAGCTTTCTCCGGAGGAACCGACATGAGCAATCCGCCGGAGGTTTGCGCATCGTTCAACACTAATCTCCTTACGTTTGATATCGCTTCATCATACTCGACTAAAGGAGAAGTGTAGGCGAGGTTGTCGTGCGTACCTCCGGGAACGACTCCGGAAGTGGCCAATTGCAGAACTCCCGGCAGCAACGGCACTTTGCCGGCTTGTATTTCCGCCGTGGTGTGCGAAGCTGCCATCATCTCCAGCAGATGACCCAATAAGCCGAAGCCGGTGACATCGGTGCAGGCATTGACACCCACTTCCTGCATCGCTTCTGCCGCGATGCTGTTCAGTGTCGCCATGGTTTTCACCAGTAATTCTGAATGATTTGTCTCCAGTAATCCCTGCTTAAGAGCGGTTGCTAGTATGCCGGTGCCGATTGGTTTTGTGAGGATCAACCTGTCACCCGGCTTAGCGTTCCGGTTGGTGATGACTTTCTTTGGATTGATCACGCCGGTGACGGTCAATCCAAATTTCGGTTCGGTATCGTCCACCGTGTGTCCGCCGATGATCGAAATGTTGGCCTGCTGGGCCACACTTTGGGCGCCTTCCAGTATTTTCTCCAAAACGCCTATGGGGAGGCGGTTGCTGGGAAAGCCGACAATATTGAGTGCAAACAGAGGCTTGCCGCCCATTGCATAGATATCGCTAAGGGAATTGACTGCTGCGATCACTCCGAACTGATAAGGATCGTCCACAATGGGTGTGAAAAAATCAACTGTCTGAACGATTGCTGTGTTTTCATCCAGTTTGTAGACTGCGGCATCGTCGGATGTGTCTGTTCCTACCAGTATGTTTTTGTCGACCGGGACGGGGATCTTTTTGAGTACATCCTCCAGCAGTTGCGGACGTAATTTGCACGCACAACCAAGACCATGAGTGTAGTGGGTGAGTTTTACTTCCCGGACATCTGCCAATTCTGCCGCGGCTGCTTCCTTGGGCTGCAACTTTGTCACCACCTGGATAATTTCTTCCGCCGCCCGTTCAATTTCCTGCAAAGTGGTGAAGCGCCCCACCGAAAAGCGGATGGTCCCCATGGCGTATTCCAACGGAACATGCATGGCTTCCAGCACACTGGATACCGCCACATGATCGCTGTGGCAGGCGGCACCGGCAGAGGCGGCGACCGTCTCCAACTCGGAAAGGATTGTATTGGCTTCCAGCCCTCGGAAACTCAAATTTGCCGTATTGGGGAGACGATTCTCAGGATGCCCGTTTACGTGAAGATCTGGAAATTTCTCGAAAAGAGCTGTTTCCAGACGGTTACGCATTTTCTGCATGTGTTCCTGGTAGCTCTCCAAATTTTCATGGATCATCTCGCAGGCTTCACCAAGCCCAACGATTTCGATCACGTTTTCCGTTCCGGCCCGCAGATTCATCTCGTGATTGGCCCCGTGGATCAGCTTCTCCAGTTTAATGCCCGTGCGAATAAACAGAGCGCCGATCCCTTTGGGTGCATACAGCTTGTGACCGGCGACGGAAAGCAAATCCACCTGCAGCTCGTCCACATGCACCGGGATTTTGCCGATGGATTGAGCCGCATCGGTGTGAACAATGATTCCGTGGCGGTGGGCAATGTCAGCGATTTCCTTGATGGGTTCAATGGTTCCGACTTCATTGTTGGCGTGCATGATGGTGATCAACATAGTCTGAGGAGTGATGGCCTGTTCCACCTGCTGTGGATCAACCAGGCCGTATTGGTCCACAGGCAGATAGGTGACCTTAAAGCCGTGCTCTTCCAAATAGCGGCAGACTTCCAGCACCGCCGGATGTTCCACCGCCGAAGTAATGATATGATTTCCCTTCTTGCGGTAAGCTAGAGCGATTCCTTTTATGGCGTAGTTGTTGGATTCTGAACCGCCGCTGGTGAAAATTACCTCCTCCACTTGGGCGTGCAGCATCGTTGCGATTTGCCCGCGGGCTTTTTCAACGGCTTTCTTGGTAGTAACCCCATAGATGTGACTGCTCGAAGGATTTCCGAAATGCTGATTGATGAAGGGCAGCATTGCCTCGGCAACTCGCGGGTCTATGGGTGTTGTGGCATTGTAATCCAGATATATGGGTTTCATCATTATCTCCGTTTCATCACAAACCTGGCGTATTGCTCATCCTCAAACGCCGTTCTTCCAGTAGCGCGGGACTTTAGTCCTGCCCATCCAATCATGATTTGAACCCCATTGCTGTTGAATTAGGTTCAAGGGCTTGAAAGTCGCACCACGAGTAATAAAATAAGTCTTCTTATGAATTCAGCTTGTCACTCAGTATAAGGCTAATACACTGGCAGTGTCCCGCTTGATCTCTTACGCTCTCGTTTTAAGCTTTTTGAAAGCTTCCTTATCTTCCCGTTTTCTCACGACGTTGCGTAATTGCAGCTGCATGTGAGCATAGTCCTTAAGCTTGTCGTAGTGACGGTCCAAAAAGTCCCAGTACACAGCTTCTGAGAGATGAACTCTCAAATTGAGGTTGTAAGAATCCATTAATCCTGGTAGGTCCGTTGCTCGCTGACGACGCTTACAGACATGCATCACGCCACGGAGTGATCCGCAGGTCTTCGCACCCCTTCATCGGCGCGACGCTAGCACGCCTGCATAAGGGACCGGCAGGAACATGCCGGGTACTCCAGTAAGTACCTGAGGGCACTCAAGCTATAGGACTTCGCTGTTTAGACCGCGATGCTGCCTATCCCAAGAACGATACTCGGCCGGTAGCCACCTCATACATCGCGCCCACCACCATTAGTCGGTTTGTGACAACGAGATCTTTTAGAACAGCACTTCTGTCGGTTAGCGCTTGCACCGTCAGTCGCACGTTCTCGTCCGCTACTTTCTGAACAAATGTTTTGTTCTTGGATGTCCGATCGTCACATACGTCCTTCACTGCATAGACAGCCGGCATGATGTTGCTGAGCGTCTGCGTCAAGTTCCCGAGTTGAACATTGTCGCACGCCCCCTTGATCGCGCCGCAATCTGTGTGACCCAGCACAACGACGAGCTTCGCACCCGCAAGCTTGGTGGCGAACTCGATACTTCCGATGATGTCAGTGTCTGCAAAGTTCCCGGCAATTCGAGGACTAAAGATGTCACCAATTCCTTGATCAAAAACAAGTTCGGGAGGAACACGCGAGTCGATGCAGCCCAGTACCACGGCGAAAGGGTATTGCCCCGAAGCTGTCGCCCGAACTTGAGCCATCAGATTACGCTGGAGCATCTTTCCGTTTACGAATCGCTCGTTGCCGTCCTTTAGCGCGCTGAGCGCTTGCTCCGGCGTGATGTTGCGTTGCGATTCTTGTGACATTGCAGGAATCTCAGCCGCTAACGTGCGACCGGACACTGTAAGTAAGGCGCCAGCGGCAGTTGCGGCGGGCAGCAATTTGAGTAGTTGGCGTCTCTTCATCATTTTGTCTTCCTTTCTTCTACAAAAATCGTTGCGGCGGTTTAACTACAAGCTGAGCCGCGCGGCCGAAGATTAAATAAAGGCGCCTCTGATGTGGTTCCGCGTCGGCTTCAGGCCCTGGTTGGACAAAGTATTACTACGAAATGGGCGAGAATAGTAGTCGGATTCGATTCTGATCGAAGACGACGATACTTCCCTTCTCCAGTGCTTACAAAGCGAACTCAATTACTTATCTATACGATAAGTCGACTGGAGTCACAATTCCACTTTCCAGTATCACTACGCGACACTCGCATCTCACTAGCCTCGATATCGGGTAGGTCAGGGGCCTCTCGGCCCCTTTCCCCCCTAAGAACCGTGCGTGACAGCTTCCCGTCACACGGCTCAAGCATCTCAAAGGCAAGCCCTGGTGGGGCCCGACCGCTGATGAAGAACTTACTTCACCGACTTTGCGATACATACCGACAGCCACAATCCCTTGCGGGGGAAGGCACACACGCCGACCGAAGCCGCGTTCATTTGCTTTCCTTCCTTGATAGGGTTCTCCCGGCTTTCTCGCAACGAGACACCCGCCCGACGTCTGCTCCCTTTCGGGCCGGGCAAATCTTGAACCCGTATCCACCCCATTACAGGATAGCGTTTGCTTCCTCAGGCATTTCAATCCCGCACCCCCGACAGTGTGGTGCCTTACGGTTCACCTGCCTGGAAGACCAGGCAGAGATACGAAGTTCCCATAGAATGACCCCGGTGCCAGACAGACACACTCAACTATGCGACATAGTGTCGCAACCCAGCCTGAGGCTGAGCGGCCCGGCCGAATTACCGAAGGGCATAGGGTAGCGGTACAAATTCCCATTCGCCCAAGAATTGCCGGGTCCGCATGGGCCATCGGCTAGAAAAATGTCCCATGTCAAGGTCTGACCCCTTTTCCCAGTGGCCTTTCTCATGTCCTTCGAAAACTTCAACACGACCTTGTTTCTGGTGGGATCGGAAACAACACTTCCAATCAATCTCTACCTCCAGGTGCGAGACGGCAGCACCCCCGTGATCAACGCCATCTCCTTCCTGCTGATCGTGGGGACCTCGCTGGCTGCGGTGGCCAACCTCTACTTCAGCAGAAAGAATCACTAGTTTTACACGCATAAGGCTTCCTCCCGGCAACAGGCAAAACCACTCCACCATGAAAAGGTTGCTCTTTTTTTCGTCGGAATGGAGTCTGTTGGCAGACTCTTGTAGTGAAAATCGCATCCGCCCTCGCTGGGGCGTCGCCCTTATTGTGTTTTTGTTGAGGAGGGTGAACGGGTCGAATCTTAATTTTTATAAAGCGGCAACAACACCATCAGGCTGATTTCATTCGATTCATTAGATCTGACATAGACCTGCCCACCATGTTTGGTGATTATACCTGTTGAGCATGAAAAGTTACATTTCCCCCGCGGAGACGCAGAGGCGCAGAGGTTGATTTCATTAGTATTTCTCTGCGTGCTTTGCGCCTTTGCGCGAAATGAAGAATAAGGATTTCATCCTAAATCAAATATATTATTTTGGACATGGGGAGATCCGGATCGCCGGGGCCAAAGTGGAATATGGTGAATTTAAGGGGTCACGTCTGCTCTTGACTTATGTTTAAAGTGTGGAGTGAATCGGGCTACCATAGGCAGCAAATTCAAAGGGGTGTCTTGACGACTGAAATCTTCTTCAAGGTGAGTCAAGAGCGGATTTGACCCCTTTGCTAATAAAAGCTCTACCTTGGCGGCTGAACGGCATTTGACCTCTTTATTCAAAGCGGCTATACTTTGGATATACTTTGGAGGTGACCGCATGACTACGAAAATCCAAAAATGGGGAAACAGTCAGAGAGTTTGTCTTTCTAAGAATCTGCTTGCAGACGCACACATTGGGGTCGGCGACGAGGTGAATGTTACGGTGAAAGCCGGAACGATTATCATCTCTCCGGCAAAAAGAAATCGTGGGCTGCATAATCTTGAGGGTCTTGTGGCGCGTATTCCTGAAAACTTCCAAGCCAGCGAAGTCGATTGGGGAGAGCCGGTCGGCAAGGAGGTCAGGTAGATGGCTGCGTATATTCCCAAACTTGTCACTTTTTACGATTCACGATTCACGATTCACGACTTTGACGCCTCCCCTCCACAAACGGCGCTTTCCTTCCCCATTCTATCCTTGACAAGCCATTGATATTCCAATAAGCATGCAGTTATCAACAGACTGTTAGAACCTTTCTCAAGCTGCTGAGACAAAAGCCATGAACCCTTCTGGTACCACTCAGAAGCCCAAGCTTCTGGACCAGCTCAGGCAGGCCATTCGGACCAGGCATTACAGCATTCGAACCGAACAGGCTTATGTGCAATGGGCCAGGCGCTATATTCTGTTTCACAACAAAAGGCACCCGCTGGAAATGGACGCTGCGGAAATCAATGCCTACCTCACCCATCTTGCCAATGACAGGCGGGTGTCTGCATCGACTCAGAACCAGGCGCTTTGCGCAATCCTGTTTTTGTATAAGCAAGTCCTGACTGAAGACCCGCGGCGGATTGAAGACCTGGTCAGAGCCAAAAGACCGAGAAATTTGCCGGTGGTGCTGACTCGAAATGAAGTGGCTGCGGTCCTTGGCCAGATGTCCGGGGTTCACTGGATCATGGGCAACTTGCTTTACGGTTCCGGGCTGCGGCTTATAGAATGCCTGCGCCTTCGGGTCAAAGACATCGACTTTGGCTATTCCCATGGCTCAAAGAATTGGGAATTTCTCCCACAGACCAAAGAAACGCATAATTTCATGGGCGTCCCCCTGCCCCCACCCAATCCGTCCTTCATCTCTTCCCCTATTGAGAATAGCAGCGTCATCGGCTGTGGAATAGCCGATTTCACTGACATGGATTGTATTTATTCCCGCTTCGCGCAACAATTTTGCTGCCGATCGTGGCAGTCCTTGATGAAGCAGCAGTTTCATGGCTGAGCGGGAGATCAAGAACACGGTCATCGAGGTGTGCCGCAGCATAGAGGAGAGCTTGCCGAATATCCTCATCTTCAAGCTCGGGATATTCCTGGCGCAGTTCCTCTCGGTCCGGGTAGAAGGCCGCCAACTCCACAACACGCCTAACAGTCAAACGCATGTTGCGCACACAGGGTTGGCCGTTCATACGAGCAGGATCAACAGTGATGCGATCAAATACCATCTTTTGATACCTCCTGCTTTCTTATAGAGCACACACTGATTTTTTCACAAAGTGTCGTATGGGGGCTCACTGAAACCCTATATGGGGATAAGCGGACAGCACCACGCGCCAAGAGATTTCAGATAATGGCGACGATTTCCTCGCGTGGTGCTGGTCCGCTTTGATCCCAAGGTTAGAAAAAAGTGCCTCATGTCACGACCATTTAATGGTGGGCTCACTGGATTTCACATACCAATATATCAATACCCGTCCCCTAATCCCGTTCAACGATCTGGTCCCGGACATGGGCTTAGCGCCTGTCGGAGTTCTAGCTGAAGACGGACTTCCTCTGTTTTTAGGGCAGTTTGTCAAGTGTGTAGACCTGAACTCTGTGTCTGTGCTTGCTGGAATACCCTTGATTTTTGATGTTCATCAGCTACAATGTAATTACCGTAATTACGAGTCACGTTTTTCTCCGGCTAAGTGGAGACATTATGGAAAAACATCTACGAGTAAGAGACGCTAAGCTGGTACCCATTGGCAATTCTCAAGGTGTCCGCATTCCCAAAGCCCTCCTGCAGAAATATAATTTGTCGGGTTTTTTAATTCTGGAAGAGACCGAACAAGGCATCCTCTTGCGAAAAAAGCAGGAAAATAAGCTCTCCTGGGAAGATACCTTCAAGGCCATGGCTGAAGAAGGTGAAGATTGGACGGATTTTGATGCTAGCTTGCTAGATGGTTTGGAGGAAGAAGGCATTGAGACCTAAGCGATACACCATCTACTATGCCGATTTAAATCCAACAATAGGCAGTGAGATCAGCAAGGTTCGTCCTGTTGTCATTATCAGCCAAGATGCCATGAACCAGCATTTGGATACGGTCGTTGTCTGCCCTTTGACATCAAAGCTCCATCCCCGATGGCGCTCTCGATTGCAGATAACCTGTGCGGGAAAAGAAGCTGAAATAGCAGTTGATCAGATACGAACCATCAGTAAAAAACGGTTGAGTCAGAGAATTGATCAATTGTCCGCTACCCAAGCATCTCAACTGAGGAGAATCATCACGGAGATGTATGGCGAGTGATCTCCCTTCCCTCCATTGGATATGAAAGCCAGACACCGCGGCGAAGCCGGTGGCTTGATGAGTGCGGCCGTCTCAAAGACGGTCGCCCGGCCTACAAGCTTAGTGGTTACGTGTAGAGGGTTCCTGCAAACATGAGCAGCCTAAAACCGTCCACCATCGTCACCGGATTCTTGTTCTCGTATGTAAGTGCGAACCTGTTCGAGTTCGAACCCCAGCGTCGAAACCGCATAGCCTCTTGCTCAGAAGCGTTCACCGCTAAAGTTGTGTTGCTTTCCTCCAAATTGTCTCGCAATCGCAATGGCACTTTTCCCTTCATGAAACCTATTACAGAGGCTACCGAATGTTTCGGAGGAATTGCGATACAAATGTCTCTTGTCGCCTTGTAAATGTTGATAGCTGACGCTGTTGCTCTGTTGCTGAAAACAGAAAAGCCAAAGGCAGACTTGACCCGTTTATAAAGTTGGCGAGGTCTTTCTCTTTCATCAAAATGAACAAGAGGAGATCATTATGGCCAAGAAATCTACGACTAATCCTCACGCTAGACCTAAACGGAAGTCCTCACACGAGCAGAGTGATTCCGGCCCTGAAAGAACAATGATTATTTTATATGCCCTCCTGTCACTAGCCAGCTTTGCTTGTGGTTTTGTTCTTATTGCTCTTTGGCTTTGGAAGGCAGACGCTTTAGCGAGGCTGGGACTGACTGGCAACTTCTACTACGTTGTCCTTCTGCCACTTGGAGTGTCCGTGGCGGGATTTCTTTTTGGTGCGATGCGATCGTTTGGATATTACCGGGGTAATCAGTTCGGCGGCTCCCTGGAGCTAGGCGGTGCCGTCGTGGGCTTTGCTCTGGTCGTCATTGGTGGATTTTTGCTTGTAAAGAACCCAGCGACTTTCCCTCTCACAGTTTTTGTGCATGCGGAATCAGGTCAGCAGGAGTTGGCTTTGCGTAACTCAGGTCACGTAATGCTGGACGTTCCACCCGAGAGGAAGCGGGAGCCAATTGGAGATAAAGGCCAAGCGTACTTCCCGGCCATTCCAGCTAATTTCCGCGGCCAGGAAGTAGCAGTTCTTCTTGATGCAGAGGGTTACGAGCTGGTCAATCCCGGCAAGAGGTATCGGCTTGAGGCCGGTAGCATCTATCTTCCTATCCGAAGAAAGTCAGTTCAAGTCTTCGGCCGCGTTCAGGATGAGGTTGGGAACCCAGTGGCAGGTGCTTCCCTCAGCATCGCGGGACTTTCATGTAAAAGCGATTCTAATGGCCAGTTCGAGGTGACCATTCCAGGTAGCCATGTACGGAAGGAGTTGACCCTTCTTGCCGTGGCTGAAGGTTATGCACCGTCGCACAATGCCGTTGTGCCGAGTAGCAATGAAATAGTCATAATCATGAAACGCAAATGATAAGTTAGTCATGGTAGCCCGCATAGTCTTAACCATCCTGTTAGTTGCAGTCGGCGCTCGTGCCGAGGCTACTGCGCTGAGGGGCCTCATTCTGGCAAATGAACTGGGCGGCCCACCCGTGGCAAATGTTCAGGTTTCCGCCGCCGGTGCAAACAGTAGCGTCTCAATGAACGATGGCACGTTTTCTCTTACGTTTCCCTCAAAGCAGCCAGGGGACATGGTCCGACTCACAATATTCAAGAAAGGCCAGGTCGTGGTTAACGATTTTGAGTTGCATCTGGCCTTGCGCAAAGACGCCGATAGTGAGCCAGTGGTCATCCTCATCTGCAAAGAGGAAAGCCGTGAAGAAATGGCTCGACGTTATTATCGACTCAAGAGCTACGAGGGCATCGAAGAGGCATACAAGCAACGAGTCAAGGAATTGGAGTCACACCAGCAACTTGATAAAGCTGCACTTGCAAGGCTTAAAGAGGAACGCGACCAAGCAAGACTGGCTGCTGATAAGGCAGCCGAGCAACTGGCAAGACTGAAGCCCGAGGAGACTTCTGAGTTTTATCAACAGGCGATGCAACTGTTCCTTGACGGCAAGATCGGTGAAGCGATCAATGTATTGGAAACAGAAAAGCTAAGGCATTTGTTGGATGCAGCCAAGAGAAAAAAAGCAGAGGCCGAAAAAGCAGAGACAGAGGCGATTCAGGCCTATCTGCTAAGAGCGCGACTTCTCACGATCGAGTTACGTTTTGCTGAAGCTGAGCGAACTTACAAGGAGGCCCTGTTGGCCGCCCCTGACAGTTTTGACATCAACTTTGGCTTTGCGGTCTTCAACCAGGAACTGAAGCGCTACAAGCAGGCACTTCCTGCTTATGAGCGATGCCTGGAGTTGGTTCGGCATAATGGAAGCAGGGCTGATGCTGCAATGACCCTCAACAACCTCGGGGTGTTGTATGGGGACCAGAACCGGATGGTTGAGGCACAGAAGGCCTATGAGGAGGCGTTGAAGACGTATCGTGAACTGGCCCAATCCAACCCGGAGGCCTACTTGCCGGATGTCGCTACGACCCTCAACAACCTCGGGGTGTTGTATGGGGACCAGAACCGGATGGTTGAGGCACAGAAGGCCTATGAGGAGGCGTTGAAGACGTATCGTGAACTGGCCCAATCCAACCCGGAGGCCTACTTGCCTTATGTCGCTACGACCCTCAACAACCTCGGGGTGTTGTATAGGGTCCAGAACCGGATGGTTGAGGCACAGAAGGCCTATGAGGAGGCGCTGCTAATATATGAGGACTGCGCAAGACGTAACTCGGAGAGGTACTATCGGGATGTCGAGAGGGTAAAAAGGTTGCTGAAGGCATCAAAAACTAACCCTTGAAGCAGGGGGCTTGGTACACAGCATTTAGCGATATTGGCAGCGGCTAAAAAACCAGCCAAAAGCAACGGTTGGGAAAGCGGCCAGAGGTGTGTTTGGGCGAAGTTGAGCGTCGATGCTGGCGAGAGTAAAGCGCAATGAGGCCTGGGGTGCAGCGGCATAATTTATGGCGCTCACCCCTAGTTGGTTTTTTTCAAATCAAGGTTCAGTGTTGTTTTCTTCGATAGCTTGTTCCTTCCAGTATAAAGACTTCCGAGCGGTGTACGAGGCGGTCGGCTATGGCCGTGGCTACAGTGGTGGAATCAAAGATTTTTCCCCAATCAGCGAACGGCAAATTGGTAGTCAGCATGGTTGACTTTTTTTGGTGCCTTGCACTGATGACCTGGAAAAAAAGATTTGAGCCCTGCAGACCAAGCGATAGGTAACCGATTTCGTCACATACTAAGAGGTCGGGAGATTGATAATCGTGGAGTTTTTTCAAAAGCGAGCGGTCGGCCTCGGCGGCTATGAGATGATTGATCAGGTCCATGGCGGTGGTAAAGAGAACCTTAACGTTGGCATTGCATGCGGCAGTGGCAATGCATTTTGCCAGGAAGGTTTTACCGGTGCCTGGATTTCCAATCAAAATCACGTCCATGTGCTGTTTGACAAACTCCAGGGAAAGTAGATTGAGGATGCGGGTCTTTTGCTCCTTTCTTGATTTGTGATGGTCGAAGTTAAATTGATCGATAGTGCATTTATCGGGCAATTTTGCCTGCTGCCAACGGAGCTTGATGGCGTTTTGCCAGCGCCTCTCCAGTTCGAGATCGGCCAGCCGCCTTAAAGAATAAAGGAAGCTGTGATTTTTTTGCTGTGCCTCCTCGATCACGCGATCCAGATGTTGAGCCATCGCTTTGAGCTGGAGCTTTAGCAGTTTTTCTTTGATTTGATCGAGTTCACTCATGGTGTTTTCTCCTTTTTACGACCAAAGAGTCGTAATCGGCCAAAGAGGGCTCCTGAAGACGGATGCGGTTCAATGCCTCCTGGTTTTGCAGCCGGACGGGCGGATGGGATCTGTTCGGGGTCATTTCCTGATACAGGATGTTTTCAATATAATCGGAGCCATAAGCACGGTGAGCCAAGGCTTTTTGGATGGCGCAAATGAGAGCTGAAGTACCGTAATCTTGTTTTAGGGCCAGGAGCCTTGTGACATTTTTTTTAAGGGACTGCTGGGATGCAGCAAGGTGCTCCACATAGAGTTTGGCTTCATCGCCTAGACTCATCAATAGCGCAACATCTTCGGAGAGCCATTTGTGATGGCTGTATTTGCGGGCGGTCTCGCGATGGCAGGCGGACTCTACCCGCTGGTGGCGATGCCAGGATCGCTTGTGAGCAGCTATAGCTTTGTCCTTAAAAAAGATGGTGAGACTCTGGTGGTCGGCCTTAACAACCACTGTTTTTCCGATGAGCCAAGGGGGAACCGTGTAGGTGTTGCCATCAAAGTGGATGGAAAAATCCGAATGGACTTTGGCAAAAGCAGTATCCCGGCAGTCCGGCAGAAATTGTGGCAGGGGTTTCATGGACTCCGGTTTAAATCGATCTACCGGGCGCTCACCGGTTGTGGAGTGGACTCTCGTGTTGGCCACCTCATCGCGCCACTGGTTGGCCTGGATTTGCACCTCATCAAGGTTGCCAAATGAGCGCAGCGGCCAGAAGTTATGGCGAATGTAATGGATAGCTCCTTTTTCGACCTTGCCCTTTTCATGAGCCTGGCCAACGTTACAGGGTGTTGGAACGATTTTAAAGGGGCGCAAGAAATCCAGAAAAGCTTCGTTGAAGCGCACCAGCGGGCCGTCCCGTTCCAGGACGGCAGTGAGCATGTTATCGTGGACCAGCTCAATGGGAGTACCGGCAAAGAAGAGGAAGGCATTGAGCAGAGCACGGTGTAGAGCTTCTTGCCTTTGGGAATGAGTAAATTCCAGGTACAGCAACCGACTGTGGCATTCAATAACGGCCAGACAGTAGAGTTTCCTGACGGTATTGCCATAAACAAGGGTTCCGAAGTGGCCCCAATCGGTTTGGCATTGCTGCCCTGGTTTGGACTCAAAACGAATAAAAGCTTTTTTTTCCTTGGGACGGGCTTTTCGAAGATGCTCTGTTAGGATGCTAAGGCCTCCCTGAAAGCCAAGGGGCTTGAGGCGCTGCTGCAAAACTACCGCCGATACTGCCGGGTCGATATTCAAAAGGTGCTGGATTTCATCGTAAAAAGGCTCAAGCTTAGTGGCTCTCTTGCGCACCGGTTTGATTGGGTTGGGATCATTGAGATACTTTGATACGGTGCCCCGGTCGAGATGAAGGGTGCGGGCAATTTCGCGGTTAGAAACTCTTTTATCGGCCAGCCGGTGAATCTCAAAGATGGTTCGCCGCTCAATCATGGTCACCTCCACAAATTTTCAGACAAGATCTGGTGGGACTTGTTTGCCTCGGCTGAATTGGGCAGTGCGAGCACCTGGAACAGGGTGCCGTCAAAGGCGATAAGATCCTGTCCGATGAGGGAATTGCGGGCGGCAACATAGTCGTCAACGCTCATGCGCAGCAGCGAGCAGAGTTTGTCATAGCTGTAATAGGAGAGTCCCTGCCGATCGGCGACCACAACCAACAGGAAATACAGCAGCAGTTGGTGATGATCGAGGTTGGTCCAAAAGCCATCGCGCAAAAATCGATGCTCGATGAAAGCAAAGCTTCCCTGGATCGTTCTTACTCGTTGAGGTTGGAGCAATTTTTTCTGGATCATGGCTTTCTCCTTTCCTCCGGGAAGCTAACACGGGGAGTTTTAGCAAAGCTATCGAGTCCTCCTTTGCAAGCACGTTTTGTTTCTCCAACATACCGGAATAAGGACAACTTTAAGTGTTGACGCGTCCATTTTTGCAAGCAATCGTGGTCGACGTCTGGCATCCCGGACCCTTTGCAGAAGCCGGTTACGTTCCGCAGACAGCCTGTTGCGGCTACGGTACTCTCGGTAATATCCGGGATGGCGCTGGCGCCAGTTTTTCTGACAGTCTCGCTGATTGGCTCTGTAGTCCGGATCGGTTTTCATTTTCTCCTTTTGCCACGCTCTTTTACGCGCACGCTGACAGTCTTTACGACTACAATAGTCTTGGTTCTTGCTTCGTGGATCGAGCTCGAAAAGGCCTTTGCAATGGGCACATCGGATGTTTGGGCTCATGGCTTTCCTCCCCTGGAAGAAAACCATAAGTGCATGCAAGTAAATGCAATTGGAAGCCCATAACTATTCTGGAATGCAAGTAAAGGCCGGAAGTAAATGGATTTTGCGTGCGCAAAAGGGAAGAAAAAACAATCGGCTGGTTTCTTAATCGCTTATGCTGGTAGGCTTAATGACCGCTGCAAATGGCTGGTTTTTCAGCCGCTGCTAATAACGATATGCGGGGGACAGCGAAAGGACTACCTGCCGTGATCCCGCTAACCCAGGAACCAACATAAATCGCCCCCGGCCGGGCTTGCATGAATATATTCTTCCATTATCATAGAAAAGTGATATTTTATGGTGAAGCTGACGATAATTAGATCTGAAAGCCGTTCCGAGAGTGGACAGTTCAAGCTCTGGGATTACGTGGACGCGAACGGCGAAAACGAAATTAAGGGCTGGACTGCAAAGCTTGGAAAGGTAGAGCGTACAAAGCTGAATGTGAGGCTTGATCTTCTTCAGAAACACGGCAAAGATTTGCTCCCCAACATATTGGCCGGCCCGATTATTGACCATATTTACAAGCTTCGAGTTCATGGCTCAATCCAGCTCAGGCCCCTCCTTTGTATGGGACCAGTTGAAAACGATAAGGAGTTCACTCTTTTGGTCGGTGCATCGGAACGAGGGTCAAAACTGAAGCCAGCCGGAGTTGAGAAAAAGGCGGTCGAACGACGGCAGACCATCATCAATGAGCCAACAAGGCGGGTGAAACATGTTCGAGTTACTTAAGAGATTGGTTGAGGATTTTAAAGATAAAACGGTACGTGATGTGTATTGTGATGAGTTCTTAAATGCATCCATCGCCACCCAGATCAAGGTGCTTAGAGAGCAAAGAGGGTTGACACAAGCCCAATTAGCGGAACTTTCGGGGATGAAGCAATCAAGAATTGCGACCATGGAAGATATAAATTACTCTTCCTGGACTATAAGCACACTTCGAAAACTAGCTAAGGCCTTTGATGTACCACTCTCCGTTCGTTTTGAGAGCTTCGGCGAGAAACTGAAACAGATTGGGTCGTTCAGCCGTGAATCCTTGGAAAGACCTTCATTTGATAATGACCCGATTGTCCAAGTGATAGAACAAGGTGAGGTTGACATGCTATCTGGAGCACGAACTGCAATATTCACGACAGTAGATAGTAGTCATTACCCAACCTTGCCAACGGATCAAGTAGGATCAACGTTTGAGTCTATATTGGGTGCAGTCGGAACTTCCGCTAGTACAACCGGAAGAAATATTTATGTAAAAGATGCAGCATAATATTGTGTCGAGCAAATACAAGGGAGACATAAAATGAGTCTAAGTAGCTCCATGTTAGATGTATTAATAAATGAGATGGATTATGTTATTAAATCTATTGACGAGACTGACGATCCGCTTGAGAAGCTGTATTTCTTCAGTGGTATACCGGCTGCGGTACATAGAGTATTCAATATAGAATATGATCCTGACCTTGTATTTATTCATCATGTCCTATCCTCTACTCATCAGGGTATCACGCAAAGAATCGATGCAGTCCGCAAAGGTGATGCTGTTGTCCCGATAGTTGAACAACAGTTAGATAAACTCTTGTATCTCTGCAAGGAACTTAGAGATGCACTTAAGAATGATCTCAATACAGACGGTATCATGAAGAAATTTATTCTTCTTTTATACTCAACAACCGGAAACGGTTACTACCTGACGAAAAAAGGAGTCTTTAAATTCTAGTTGCTAAATAGGGAAAGGAAGGCCCTCAGTTTAGTCAACAAGAAAAAATTCAACAACCCCGCCAATAAATGGACGAGATAACCAAATCGCCCAACAAAAAAATGCAGCGGATGGCGGGGGATGATCTTTTCTTTTTTTTCTTGCCCCTTGGCCCGCACCGCTGATTTTTGGTGTTCGATCGACACCTTCGGTGAAGTTAAAAAGCATGGCAAATTGTAAATTCTTTGGAAGAAACTAAACCATGATCAGGAACGAATATATCCGTTTCATGCAGAAATTATGCATTGATGACGCACCTGAGAATGTGCGCAAACTGGCAAATATCGTTCTTGATCATTTCGATGAGATAACTCCTTTAAGCACAGCTCATGGTCGACGGGTACAAAAAATAGTTGAATTGGCGCAGAGAGAGTTCAAAACAGCTAATTTTGAATGCACTGCTGATGTTGAGGATACTCAGGCAGGCACCAACGGCCCAACCAGTCTCAAATCACTCAATGTTGGCCCATTTCGAGGTTTCACCGAACCGGTAAATTTTGACTTAGATAGTCATCTAGTGCTGATTTACGGCCCTAATGGTAGCGGCAAATCTAGCTTTTGCGAAGCCCTTGAATATGGCCTGCTGGGCTCAGTTGAGGAAGCTGAAAGTAAACGTTTTAAAGAAGCCCCGGAGTACCTTCAAAATGCTTATGTAAGGGGATTTGGGCCACCGGTAATTGAGGCAAATTTCGCTGATGTTGAACCCGATATTGTCACTGCCAACGAAGCACAATTTCGCTTTTGTTTTGTGGAAAAGAACCGTATCGACAATTTTTCACGTATCGCCGCTCATTCACCCGCACGCCAGACAGCGGTAATTTCCACTCTTTTTGGTTTAGACAACTTTAATGATTTTGTGCGAGGGTTTAGCGCTGAAATTGACGATAAATACATTGACCGAATTGGAGAAAAAGCAGACCAACTCGCATTAAAACAGCGAGCTCTTGAAGGTGACAGGCAGACTAAAGAAACCAATACTCAAGCATTAACTCAGTTGGAGGCAGAAGAACAAGCGCTTGCTGATAAGTACGAAAAAGACAAACCATTTGCCGACGTTGTGCTTGCACTCGGTACAGGGGAACATCCGGGAGAGATTCAAAAACTTGAAGAAGATTTACAACAGCCTGCTCTGGTAGTGTCAGGCTTAAAACATGCGGGCCTGTTAAAAGCTGGAGTTGACGTTGAGAAAGCTATCACCGAGCTTAAGGCAAAAGAAACTGAACTTGCTGGATATAGCGAAGGGCTTTCCTACAAACAGCTTTATCAGGCGGTGATTGCACTCAGCGCAGTTAGCCAAGAGAACTGTCCGGCTTGCAAAACTCCACTTGATCAGACCACCGAGAACCCATTCCAAGCCGCAGAAGTTGGCCTTGCCAAACTTGAGCATCTATCTGCACTCGAGCAGCAGCGAGATCACTTGAAAATTGCCGAACATGAAGCGATAAAATTCGTTTATGAAATTTTTAAAACGTCTTGCCTCTTAAATGGAGATGACAACCAGCCTAGCTTGCTGCAAAAACATTTTGTTGCCAATGAATCATTATTAGATGTTGCGTGGTGGCAGGCATTTAACCAACTCGACGAACAAAATCAGTCTGCTTGGACGAAATTAGAGCATCAGGTAAAACAGCTAGACTGAAGTTCCTGAAGAACTATTATTAAATGCATTCTAACATTCTAGTTTTCAGTATATTTGCTATATTAAAGAAATACATTTGTACCCATGTTTATATCGTTTTTTTGCTTGCTTAATGCTTTTAATTGTGATAGTAGCATGTCCCCATGTATATCGAAACTGTGCCCAATCGAAATTCAAACCCGACCGTCCTTCTGCGCGAATCATTTCGCGAAGAGGGCAAGGTTAAGAAGCGCACTCTGGCCAACCTCACCAAACTGCCCGGCGAGATTATCGAGGGCATGAAAAAATTGCTCAAAGGCGCAACCGTGGTTGAGAAGCTGGAGCAAGCCTTTGAGGTCGCCCGATCCCTTCCTCATGGGCATGTGGCTGCTGTCCTTGGCACCATCAAGAAGCTGAAGCTCGGCCACATCATCGGCTCTGAAGACGACTGGCAACATCCCCTGGTCTTGGCCATGATTGCCACTCGTATCATTGACCCCAAATCGAAGCTTGCCACAGCACGCGGACTCGATAACGAAACCGCCTCTAATTCGCTGGCTCAAGAGCTTGGAGTTGACTCTGCCGATGAGGAGGCTCTCTACCAGGCCATGGATTGGCTGCTTGAAAGACAAGCTAATATTGAGACCAAGCTTGCCAGACACCACCTCAAGAATGGTTCTTTGGTTCTCTATGATGTCACCTCCACTTATTTTGAGGGACGCACCTGCCCCTTGGCCCGCATCGGATATAATCGCGATCAGAAAAAGGGCAAGCTTCAGATCGTCTTTGGGCTGCTTTGCGATGTTAAGGGCTGTCCCATTGCGGTGGAAGTTTTTGAGGGGGATACCGGTGACCCTTCCACTTTGCAGGAACAAATCCGAAAGATCCGAGAGCGCTTCGGGCTGGAGCGGATCATCCTGGTGGGAGACCGGGGCATGATCACTCAGGCTCGCATCGAAAATGATCTCAAGCTCGCAGGACTTGACTGGGTAACCGCGCTTCGGGCTCCACAGATTCAGCAGTTGGTGGCCAGCGGCGCCATTCAATTGTCTCTTTTTGATGAACAGGACCTGGGAGAGATAACCTCGACGGATTACCCCGGCGAGCGTCTCATTGTGTGCCGCAATCCCCGTCTTGCCGTTGAGAGGGCACGCAAGCGCGAGGACCTTTTGGCTGCCACGGAAAAGCAACTGGAAGAAGTTGTGCGGGCAACCAGGCGTGCCAAAAGACCTCTTCGCGGAAAAGACCGGATCGGTCTGCGGGTCGGCAAAGTGGTCAATCGCTACAAGGTTGGCAAGCACTTTCACCTCGATATACAAGAAGAGGGGTTCTCCTACCGGCGCAACCAGGAAAGCATCTCAAAAGAGGCATCGCTTGATGGGATCTATGTGGTCCGCACCACTGTGCTGGCTGAAAAGCTTGAAGCCGAAGATGTTGTTTCCACCTACAAAAGCCTCTCCCATGTTGAGCAAGCTTTCCGAAGCTACAAAAGTGTCGATCTTAAGGTCCGTCCTATCCATCATCGCTTGGCCGGCCGGGTAAAAGCGCATGTTTTTCTTTGCATGCTGGCCTACTATGTAGAATGGCATATGCGCCAAGCCCTGGCGCCCATTCTTTTTGACGATGATGATCGAGAAGCCGCAAAAGCAAGACGCGGTTCAGTTGTGGCCCCTGCACAGCGGTCTCCTTCTGCCAAAAGAAAAGCCAAACGCAAACGAACCGATGATAATTATCCGGTCCATAGCTTCCAGACCCTCCTCACGGATCTGGCAACGATCAGCAAGGATCGAATAAAACCGAACCTGCCCGACGCACCTCAGTTTGACAAGGTCACCGTTCCCACGAGGATGCAGCGTCGCGCTTTGGATCTTCTTCGCGTCAGGCTGTAATGTAGCCAGTAATGAATTTAGCCTAATTCATTTCTATAAATGAAAATAAATACTTATGTATTTCATTCACAGCAACTTCAGGCTAGAAGCGGTGGATGCACTTGCCTCAGAGCTACAGGCTACACGTCAGCAAAAAGCGGATCGTCTAAAAGAGCTTCGCCTACTTTATGAGCAAGTTATACAGCTACAAACCAGACGGAAAACACTTGAAGAAGGCATTGCCAAGGCGAACACAGCCATTACTGTGTTCGATGAAAAAAACAAAATGTTAATTGAGGCTGTCAAGCAAGAAAAAGATGTAGTCACACAAAACCAATTAATTTCAGCGGCTTATTCTCAAGTAGTTGAGCGTCTTAACAGCTACAAAGATGCTTTGCCTGGCAAGCTGGTAGCTGACCTTGGGGAACTTGTTGTTCAGCTTTACAATGCCTTCGACCGTGGTGATGCACCCAATGATCTTTTGGCCAATTTGAAGTTGCCAGTATCACCTGGAGAGTGTATCCAAGTCTCGTTTTGCGGTGATCCTGAGACATATTTTGATACTCTGCATGTACTTAGCGAAGGGCATATCCGTTGCGTTGGTTTGGCAATATTGCTGGCAAAAAACCTGAAAGAAAACTGTCCAATTCTAATTTTCGATGACCCGGTCAATGCTATTGACGATGACCACCGAGAAGCAATTCGTCGTACTCTGTTCGAAGATGACTACTTTCATGGTAAGCAGATTATTCTGACTTGTCACGGTGAGGAGTTTTTCAAAGATATACAGAACCTATTGGGTGCAGAGCGTACCAAAGTATCGAGGCGGTTAACGTTTTTACCTCAATTGGGCGAAAAAAGAATACGAATAGACTTTCATTCGGCCCCAAGAAACTATTTACTATCTGCTCAAGAGCATTTTGACAAATTAGAAACCAGAAATGCATTAGAAAAGGCTCGTCAGGCACTAGAAGCACTCACCAAAGGCAAAATATGGCGTTACGTATCAAAACATGGAGATGGTAATTTAAGTATTAAGCTACGTGCCGCTAACGCTCCCATCGAACTACGAAACCTAACAGAACAACTGAAATCAAAACTTTTACTCCGAGAATTTACCCATACAGACAGAGATGCTGTATTAACCCCTATTAACACACTGTTAGGCTTTGGCGGCGATTCACGTGAGTGGCGTTATTTAAACAAGGGCACACACGAAGAAGCTGACCGGGCAGAGTTTGATCGAACTACAGTTAAAAGCATCATTGATTCTTTGGCCGATTTGGATTCAGTGCTGAATTAAAATATCGAACATAAAGAACACCAAATCGAACCAGACGCTTGAGTGGACGCGGAGAAACTAGGCGGCCTTAAGGGGAAAGTTGATAGCCGCGCCACTCAGCTCAATGCTATGTGCTAAATTTAGCGGAGACTTACAATGAACGAAAAGAAGTTTGATCCTAAGAAATTACAGAAGTTGAATAATCCCCAGAGATTGAAAGATATACCTCCTGATTATGTTTGGGATAAATTGAACATAGAAAAAGCAGATGTACTTGTTGAAATAGGTGCTGGAACAGCATTTTTCAGTATTGCTTTTCTCCAGCACGCCAAACCTTCGAAAATCTATGCCTGTGATGTGTCAGAAGTAATGATCAACTGGGTAAAGGAAAATGTTGTTCCAATGTTCCCCAATATAACTCCAGTAAAAACTGAAGAACATTCTATTCCACTTGAAGATGCAATCGCAGACTTGGTGTTTATGATCAACCTTCATCATGAATTAGATAATCCAACTCTGACAGTTGAAGAAGCGTATAGAATATTGAAACCCAGCGGAAATATTTTCATTGTTGATTGGAAAAAGAAAAGTATGGCTGAGGGACCTCCAACCCAGATCAGATGTTTGCCTGAGCAAGTCAAGGAACAATTGGTGAATTCCGGATTTAAACACGTGAACATTTTTAGTGAATTACCAAAGCATTTTCTATTAGTCGGAGAAAAGACCATCAATGCACATAACACTTATAAGGCCTCACGCTGTCAATAGGCAAATCTTCTCCACCACGAAAAAATCATTCTTTTTTTTCGTGAGTATCGCGTCTGGTTGGCAGACACTTCCGAACGGGAAAACGCTTTTGGTTTTTCCGTTCGGCCATCTTGCTCGTTGGCAGTCGCTCTGACTTGGGTTTCTAAATGGGTGCCAGGGAAAAAAGTCCTGCACCAAACACTTATTGAGGTTCTGTGCACCCTTGGAGGAGGGGGTTGCAAGAGGGTGGTTGCGCCCTTTTCAAAGGATGTGACCTAGAAACTATGTGGTTCCCTCATGCCGTCCCAATCAAAAGACGGGGTACTGTGTCCCCAGTTAGGCGCGGGCTCGGGTAGGGGGCAGAACCTGACCAACATTGAGCAGCTATGGTATTTTTAGGAGCGAGACGGATCGCCAATCAAAGCCTGGGCTGCCGGGTATTAATCATCGGGCACATCCTTTGTCCAGCACTCTTTTGTGTGCAAGGATGATCTAATCCTTTATGGATCAAGGTGAATGCGTGCTCCATTCCCATGTGGCTCCAGTTAGGCGGCAAGCTGATCCGTCTCCTCCAACTATCAGTGGCTTAAGAATCTTTCTTGATCGAAAGCCACCTTGTTTTTGAGCATGAAATAGGCAGCTCGCCCGAGCTTGTGGGCCAGGATCGAGAGAGCTTTACCTTTGTTGTCCTTTTGGGTGAGTCGATCGAGATATTTCTTCGCCGGCTCATTGCCCTTGATAAAGAGCACGGCTGCTTCACTGAAAGCCCACTTGAGATGAGCGTTGCCGATCTTGTTGCCGCCGGATCCAGCCCTTTTCCCATTGGATAGTTTGGCGCACTTGACCAGGCGAGCATACGAGACAAAGTCCCCGACCGAGGGAAAGCGCTGAATGGTTTCAATCTCATAGAGCATGACCATGGCAAGGATTTTTCCGACCCCGGGGATGGTTTTGAGAATGTTGTAAGAGAGTGCATCATGTTCATTGGCAGTTTTTATGATCTCCCTCTCCAGCCGCACGAGGATGCGGTCATAGGCTTCGATCATCTCCAGATCCACAGCGATGCTCCTTTGGACGCTGGGCTGGTCGAATCGGTCCACGAGTCCCTCCCGGTTTTGGGGCTTGGCAATGCGTCCAAGCGGGTCGGGAAGATTGTACTGACTTCGAGTGTTCTGGATGTGGCTGAACAGCTCTGCTCTTTTCCTCACCAGATGATTGCGGCGCCTCAAAAGATCTCTTGTGGCCCTCATCTTGGCGGGATAGACATAGGCTTGAGCAAGCGTGCCGCCCCGTAGGAGCACGGCAATTTTATGGGAGTCGATCTTGTCGTTCTTACTTTTGCCGCCATGAATTGCTTTCATGTAGAGTGCGTGTCCCAGCACGAAGGGAATCCCTTCCCTGGCACAAAGGTCGGCCACCCAGTACCAGGTGAACATGCATTCTGCGGCAACCACGATGTCCTCCCTGAAGGGAGCGATGAATTCCAGGAAAGCTCGGGAATCGGCATTCAGGTTTCGGTGCGCCACAATTTCTCCGATGCCGTTGAGTATGCACACATACATCTTCTTGGTGTGCAGGTCGATTCCGCAGTAATACTTGTGCTGTTTGGTGTAGAATCTCATTTGGCTTCCTCCTTCGTTGGGGTTTGTGGTTGGCACTACAAACATACCATCGATTCGAGGAGGCCTTACATAGTATCAATGCGCTTAAGATGGACTGGCAACTCGCCCTTTTCCTTGGCGCCATCCTCAAGTTGGTCAGCTTCGATAATAGTTGAGGAGTAGCTTCACGGCCAGCCACTTAGCTTTAACGTTTGCAGTTTAACCGTGTTTAGCTACTTACAGTGGCTGCAAATCATACCTGTAGCTGCATCCTTCGGTAGAAGAGGAACCTAAACACAAGAGATGAAAATCATTAGCTTGATTCATGAACCCGCCGTGGTTTTTGATGGGCCCGGCCAGAACGGAATGTTGTGGGTGCGCAATATTCCTTTCCGCCACGACTGGGAAAAAGTCATAACACCAATAGTTGACTTCCTACACAAACGCGAAGGCGTCGACCCGAATCGAATTGCCCTCTCCGGGATAAGCCAGGGAGGATACTGGATCATTCGCGCTCTGGCATTCGAACATAGGATCGCCGCTGGGATTGCAGACCCGGGAGTGACGGACGTCTCCGCAGCGTTTTTTCGTGAACTTCCACAGGAAATGCTCGATCTTCTTGATGCCGGCAAAGAAGATGAGTTTAACGCGGGTATGGATGAGGGTCTCAAGTACGCCGGTGACGAAGTGCGACAAAACCTGGAATGGCGAATGAAACCCTACTTGGTGAAGAGCTTCTACCACTTGTGCAAGACCGTGCGCCAATACAATGTCCGAGATGTCATCGAGCAAATTCAATGTCCCATGTTCATAGCCGATCCCGATGACGAACAGTTTTGGCCTGGGCAGTTCCAAGAGGTCTATGAAGCGCTTGTTTGTCCAAAGACCATAGTTCGGTTCACGGCTGAGGAGGGGGCCAACTGGCATTGCGAGCCAAAAGCACGCAGCCTTTACGACCAGCGCATGTTCGATTGGCTCGCTACTGTTATGCCGTCGTGATGCAGGTGCTTCTGCTGCTCGCCGCCAAAGCACCCGTTCTATTTCTCAGCTCTACTGGATAGAGGCCCCCGTACCTGCACGCTGGATATGATGGCGTTTCGGTTTGTTTTGGTCAACTGGAACAGTTCTAGGAGGCTCCCCGCAAATGCTCTTTTTGTCATTTCGAACGAAGCGGAGCGGAGGGAGAAATCTTCTAAGTCAACCACGCGTGGGAGTAAGATTTCTCGCCTGTGGCTCGAAATGACAATTCTTGGACACCCTCCTCGCATCCAATAACCGCCATCTCCTCATACCAGGAAGCTACTTTCGGCGAGGTGTGCTAGATTCGTTATCGATTTCAATGATGCGCAACTTCGCCAATGAAATCAAAACGAGGTGCTGATTGGTCCGCGGAGTCTATAATTTCTTCGCGAGCTGGCGCGCAGCTATCAGCACAGGGTCCCAAAGGGGCGAGTAGGGCGGAGCATAGCTGAGGTCCAGTCCGCTGACCTGCTCAGCTGTGAAGCCGGCATGCAGAGCCGTTGCAATGATATCGATACGCTTGGCCGCTCCCTCGCATCCAACGATTTGTCCGCCCAACAGACGGCCACTGCCTTTTTCACCTAAAAGTTTTACGGTTATGGGCCCACTGTCCGGGTAGTAGTCGGCGCGAGTGGTGCTCTCTATCGTGGCGCAGGCAAAGCCGAATTTCACTTCCTCGATCTCCTTTTCCTGCAGCCCGGTCCGCGCCACCTCCACGCTGCACACTTTAGTGACCGCCGTACCCACAACTCCGACAAACTCGGCATGGCCCCCGGCAATGTTTTCACCTGCCACCCGACCATGTTTGTTGGCAACAGTTCCAAGGGCAATATAGAACGGCTTGCCAGTGACCAGATGAAAGGATTCGGCACAGTCGCCTGCAGCCCATACGTTTTCTACTTCCGTCTCCATCCTCGCGTTGACCTTTATCGCATTTTTCTGCCCCAGAGGTATCCCCGCTTTGGCGGCTAGTGCCGAGTTTGGAGTCACGCCCATACCGAGGATTACCATATCCGCGGGAATCGAGCGGTTTTTTGTCACGACCGCCTGGACCCAGCCGTTTTCGTGTTCAAATCCTTCGACCGCCTCTTCAAGGTGTAGAGATGCCCCCTGCTTACGTAGAGCTTCAGAAACCAGTGCTCCCATGTCCAGATCTAAAGTGCTCATGACCTGTGGCGATTGTTCAACCAGAGTTACTTCAAGTCCCCGCAGAAGGAGGGCTTCAGCCATTTCCAGCCCAATGTAGCCTCCGCCGACGATCACCGCGCGTTTGGGCTGCCTGTCATCGACAAAGCGGCGGACCTCTACCCCGCTTTGCAAAGAATTGACCGACAGCACACCTTTTGAGTCAATGCCGGGAATTCCCGGCCTGATGGCGACGGCGCCGGTTGCGATGAGCAACTGATCGTAAGGTTCGGACCACTCTTTTGTGGTTTGAAGGTCCCGGACTCTCACTTGTTGTCCAGAAACGTCCACTTCGATCACTTCGTGTAGAGTTTTGACTTGGATATCATGTTTTTTGCGAAATTCTTCGGGTGTCCTTGCGATGAGGGAGTCAATATTGTCGACAACCTTGCCGACGTAATAGGGGATGCCTCAGGCTGCATATGAGGTGTAAGAGGTACGTTCGAAAGCGATGATCTTCAGGTCCGGCTTACGGCGGCGAGCAACCGAAGCAGCGCTCATCCCTGCTGCATCTCCACCGATTACGATTAGTCTTTGTTTGGGCATGAAGTGTCCTCCTCTCTCTTTTGTCGTCACCGTCGACGACTTGGATCAGGGTTGTGAACCGAGTTCTCTTGAGTCAAGGACTTTCTGGAAATAGAAAACGATCAACGAGTATCCAAGTTAAATCGAAGGGGTAGAAAGATTTCGTGCTAAAAGACAGTTCGCCGGCGTTTGATCCTGCGAACTTCATTCTTCGACATGCAGGTTCACTCAGAATCTTAAAGCCCACGATTGTTCGATGCAATGATGAATTTGCCCAAGCCTGATCGTGAGCATATCTTCAGCGGAGAGTGGTTGCTTGCGGATAAATAATTTCATGTTTAAGTAAGAAAGGGAAATCTTGCAGTTTTGTAATGCAAGGTTCCAGAGAGATGAAAAGATCCGTTGGAGCTTCAACACCAGCTTTATCGGTTACAAAGGAGACACAATGCTTCATTATGGGTTCATAGGAATTCTAATATTGATCCTGGATATCATTGCCATCGTGAGCGTGATTGCCGGACATGGTACTGTTGGGCACAAGATTTTATGGACTTTACTCGTTCTTCTACTTCCTTTAATAGGAATGATTCTTTATTTTCTGATTGGGCGCAGTGCAGCGGATGCTTAGTAGAGATCAGGCTAAATGGCTTTCCAGTTCGGCAAGATGCCGGATACTGGATGCTGGTAGGGAGCTCAAACCGGGAATTGATTCCCGCTGGCGTGTGCCAACCATCAGAGGGTCATGTGCGTGTAGCATGAACTTGGTCAGGATTAACCGGATAATCGGGCTTGGAAAAGCTGGAAGATCCTGTTAATCCTGCCTGTTTTCTTACGACTTGGTCTCTTCTTTGGTTTCTTTCTGCTCTTTTTCTTTCAGATTTAGAGTCTGCTTTACGATGTTTTTGTCGTGTTCAAAATCCACGACGCGCTGCAGCATGATCTTTTGTGCCTGTACAGGGCCTGCTCCGTGCCAGGTTGCCACACCGTGCTGGCCGGCGGTCCAGTTTTGCAGGAGCTTGTGCACTTTAAGAATATTTTCCGTGGGCTCATCGGAGCCAAAGCTGTAGAACTCTGTGACATAATCCCTGGTCTCGGGATTCTTCAGTTCTTTAAGAGAGGGCATGGTCACGACTAGACCGCCGCCGATGTCGCCCGCCAGACGCCATGGCGCGCCAGAAGGAATTGCAGATGTTCAACTTTGCCACATTGCCCATGACCTCATCCGGCAAATAAACGCCCGATCCCGGCGGCTCCTCTTGTCCCTTGATGGCGGCTGCCATGCCGCAGGCCCGGCCCGTCTCTCGCAAAACCACCATTTCAGTCAATTGGTCGTTGATATGGCGTCACCTTTTCCAGGCCTTTGTATTCCTGGATCAGGCTTGCAGGCGCCGATGATCTGGTTCATGAAGCCCACCTTGCAGGTACCGCCGCAGGTCATCCTGTGCGTCTTGGCAAACCGGGTCACGAATTTCGCCGGAGTATTTGGCTTCGCCGCAATGGAAGACCCGATCCCAGGGAACGAACACGTTGTCGAAGATGACCAGGGACGTTTCCCTCTGGCCGAAGCGCGGATTGCCCAATTCCTCCAAATCATCGGCTGCATCTCTTTCCGCGGAATAGGCGGAGTACTGGCAAACGTAAGTGATCCCCGGCGCATCCGTCGGGGTGGCAAAGGCAACGGCGTAGTCTTCTTCACCCTGGACATGCGAAGACTGGGGCAGGACCACCAATTCATGGCTGGCGATAGGCCCCGCTGATATTGATCTTGGCGCCGCGAACGAAGATGCCGTCCTTGTTCTTGTCCACGACCTTCAGGGAGAGGAACGGGTCCGGCCAGTCCAGGGTCTTCTGGTTGCGCTTGCCGCGCGGTTCGGTCAAAGCACCGGCCACGGAGAGATCCTTGCGCTGGACCATCTTGAGATACTCGATGAACTTGGGGTAGTACTCGGTGCCCAGGTTCTTGTCCATTTCCCAACAGGTACCGGCCAGCGAATGAAAGGCGTCGTATCCGACACATCGATAGATGCAGGTGCCGAGCATTTCCGCCGTGAAAGTCCCGGCCTCCGCCTTCTTGACCAGGTCGTCGGTGTTGGCGCTCACATGAGTGTATCGGTTGACCACATCGTCGATGAGCGGTGAATAGCAGGACATAATGTCTTTGTAGCGCGGATCCAGTGCCCATTCATAGCTGGCTTTATTGGCCTCAACCACCGTCCGCGTATTTCTGTTTTCCAGGATGCTGTCCACCTTTTTGCCGTTCATGAATACTCGGGGCTTGAGTCCCTTTAAGCTTTCTTCAAATTGTTCCGGGGTCATAAGAGCCATTGATTTGATCCTTTCATGTTTTCGGAGTTGTCGATTTAATCCTATAGAGAGGTTTCTCCCATGCCACTAAACGGGTAGTTCCTGCAGGTGGCTGCATGAACTACAACCCTGTCGTTGATGGACCCAATCGGTCCAGATAGTCGAGCAGGGCGTTGATGGTCTTGTCCACATTAGCCGGGGACTTCTCCATCCCGTGGATGATTGTAACACCCAGCATGCCAGCAAAAAGCATCTCGGTCACCGCTTTGGTGTCCGTTTCTTCTCTCAACTCGCCCGATTTTTTTCCTTGCTCGAGCAGCCTCTGAATCAAAGACTTTAGACCCACAAACCCTTCATTCACCTCCTGGGCCAACTTGGGTCTTTGGTCGTCCAGTTCCACTGAGAATGTCACAAAAATACAACCGCCGGGGAGACAGGTGGTGTCTTTAAGGTAGAGATCGCGATAGTTTTCCATAAGCTTTTTCACCTTAGCGACAGGTTTTTGGATTTGATCCAAACCGGCCATGTTCTTTTCACGCCAGATTTTGCGAGCTTCCGCCAGCACGGCGAAGAAAAGATCTTCTTTACTTTTGAAGTGATTGTACAGCCCGCCTTTGGAGGTGTTGGCGGCGGTTAGGATATCCTGAATGGAAGTGCTCAGAAATCCCTTCAGTGAAAAGAGCCTTAGTGCTTCGTGGATGATTTTTTGCCTCAGATCCATGCGTACCCTTTCTTCTATGCAACAGACAGACCGGTCGGTCTGTTGCCTTTTATATGAAAATATTTTGATGATGTCAAATGGTTTTTTTCAAAATCGAAAAGAGTCAGTTCTATTGTGTCGAAGCGAAAGACAACGGTTTGCTGCTGATGCGACGCTTGTGATTCACCGTGCCGCAAAAGCAGTTTGTACACCTGCACCTGCTTCCTGGTTCTATAAGATGCCGGATACGGGATGATGGATACCCGATAAAAAATACTTGATCTGCAGCGGCATCTTTTTATCCGGCATCTGGAATCTCGCCTCCAGCATCGTCTGTAAACGGGTAGCAAGTTTCGTTGCCACGCACTAGTCATCTAGCCGACAAGACTTATCGATGGGGCTAGAGTGTAAGTTGTTTCCTCCACTCAAACGGCAGGGTGCAAAATGTTCCCACAATTTCAGAACAGATTTTCTAACCCTTTGTATATCTATATTGAATTATTATTGGCATGTCTTTTGCCAATTCAATTGATAGGTTGTAACGGCCTTTGTTTTGATTACAGAAGGGCAGGCTTACTTCAGTTATTAGGAGAAAAGGAGGTACATCATGCCAGGACGAGATAGAACAGGTCCCATGGGATTTGGACCCATGAGTGGAAGAGGGATGGGATGGTGCGGTAGCTCAGGTGGAAGCCGGTACCGCGACTACGGGAGGTTCGATAACTTTGGTTGGGGGTGTGGAAGAGGCTGGAGGCACCGGTATCACGCTACTGCAGTGCCGGACTGGGCAAGGCCCGGCTGGGGCGGGCAGGGGGCAAGTCCGCCTCCATATTGGGGTTCGACTGCCGGCGGGAATGAATTGAATAGCCTGAAGGCATACGCAGAGGGGCTCGAAGAAGAACTGTTCCACATCAAGGATCGGATGGCCGAACTGGAAAAGGAGCAGCAGACCTCGTGAGCCACATCAGCGTAAGAGCGGAGATGCTGCGAAGGCCGGTTAGTCTCCATCCGGAAACCCATGGTTCCTCTCCCCCTCGGTGGGGAGAGGGAGTTTCCGGATTCGCCTAAGAAAGGCAGATCGAAAGATCGAAAAACCAATGCATTTGAGAAAATGAGCTTGGTTGTTATTACAGCCACAAGCCAGTTGTCATGGGCAAAATTTTTACCAAAGACGTAAAACTTACAGAGGTGACATATGAAGATTGCTTTGTCAGTGAACCGTCCGAATATTGAGGGTGAAATAGATCCTCGATTCGGAAGATGCCTATATTTCATTTTCGTTGAACCCGAGACAATGCAGTACGAGGTCGAAGAAAATCCCAACCTGGGAGCTGCAAGCGGTGCGGGTATAAGTACTGCTCAATTTGTTGCGAGCAAGGGTGCAAAAGTGTTGATAACCGGCAACATTGGCCCCAATGCCTACAAGGTTCTTTTTGCAGCCGGTATTGAAATGTTTACCGGCGTGAGCGGCGGAATTCGCGAGGTTATGGAGGCTTATAAATCAGGTGACTTGAAGAGTTCCGTAGGTCCAACTGGAGGAATGGGAATGGGCCGTGGAAGGGGTCAGGGTGGTGGAATGGGCCGCAGAAAGTCTGGGGGACCGGGCTTGAGCCAGAGCGAAATCTCCCGGTGGGCGGGCGATAAGCTCCGAAGCATTGATCTCGAGGACAGCTCGGGTGAAGAAATTTCACTTTTGAAAGTTCAAGCTGAAGCGCTTGCAGAAGAATTAGGCAAGATCCAGAAGCGGATTCAAGAGATTGAGAATCGAACGTAATCGGTTGAGAGAAGAAGAAAAATATCTTGACCAGTCAATGATGGGACATCAGGAGGTGCCAGGTCGATGAATTACTATGAAGTCCTCGGGGTTACAAAGGATGCATCTCTGCAGCGGATAAAGAGTGCATATAGGAAGCTGGTGTTACGCTATCATCCCGATCGCAATTCGCAAAGCAATGAACAAAAGCTATTGGGTGAAGAGAAATTCAAACAAATTGCTGAAGCCTACGAGACCCTGGGCAATGAGCTGAAACGGAGGCAATACGATTTTTACGAAGGCAGCCCCGGCAGCAATGTCTCGAATTCGCAGGAAAGCGGTTCTGCAATGTTTTATCCTCAGGCAGGCAGAGGCAAGTGTGGGCGAGGGTTGGGGCGTGGCGCCGGCGGGTGCAGAGCCGGTGGCCGGAGATTTGGGAAATCGCAGGGCTTACGCAAGCCTTTTTAGGGAGGAGTTGGGACCACTTTTGGATTCACGGCTGCGGCCAGACTTAAGTATCTGTCGTTCTCTTTAAACATCAGCTTTTTATTCACCATCATTTGCAGAAAGCTCAGCAGTTTTTTTTCGTCAAGGCTGGGAAAATGTCCCTTAATCTGTCTGAATGACCGATGCGTACCACAATGGAGGTAGATCTCTTTGGACTTTCCCACGAGTCTATGAGTCAGAGGGGCGGACCTATACTGTCTTTGGTAAATGATCATGAATTCCGGACCGCTTCGGAAGGTGAGTGCCGGAGCGGTGCGAGGATATCGATGCAGGTCGGCGTAGACTTTTTTCCAGATTTTCAATTGTTCTTTTACCGGCTCCCAAATTTTTTTCTGGTGGCGTAGGTCCCCTTGGTAAGCTTGGATCGTGAACTTTACCGAGTCCGCGATTTCCGCGGGAAATATGGCTCTGTAATTGGGATGATTAAAAGTCGACCGGATTCCGAAAGCACCAGGGGCGAGCCACACGGGACTCCCCAGTCCAAGCCAAAAATGAACTGATTTGAGCGGCTTGAAGTATAAAGCGAACTCTAGAACGCGCAGTGTTTCTTTAACGTCATCCTCGTCGCTGCCGGGAAAGTATAGGATCAAATTGGAATTACTGGAAATACCAAGCTCTTCACAGTATTTCATTGTCTGCAGATTCTGGATCGCGCTGGTTCCTTTGTTCATTTTCTTTAAAAGCCGCGTACTCAGGGCTTCTATCCCGACCTGGAGTTCTTCGATGCCGGCGGCCCTCATGACCTGCAAGGTTTCTCGGGATGTTGCAGCGCGAATCTCGGCAAAAAAACGCAAGTCCTTGGGTATCTTACCCAAATCCACAAATATCCTCTTGGTTGCTGCGCTGGGCAGCACATTGTCCATGAATGCTACCGAAAATATTCTGTATTTACTCGTCAGCTGATCGATTTCCGCCACCACTTGCTTCGCTTTTTTCGACCGGTACCCATGCCATTGCAGGTTCAAATTACAGAAAGCACAACCCGGCTGGTTTTGTGAACTTTGAGCTTGCTTCCACCAACAGCCGCGGGAAACTTCTACCGGAAGAGTAGGGAAGAAGGCGCCATTCGAGTTGAATTTTGCGAGCAATCGAAAATAATCATCATAGTCGGGAATCGGCAGATCGTTCAGGTCTTCCATCTGCCAGTGGGAATAAAATGCGCTGTCGGGCATCGCTCGGCGAGAAGATAAGTCCCTGGATTGGGGGTATCTTGCTTGCACGTCGGGAATTTTTGCGCAGATGATAAACAAGTTGTGTCAGGGGGAGTTCCCCTTCGGCCGTAACAATAAAGTCCACTTCCGGAAGGACCGTCAGCATTTGCCTGGCTGATTCTGCGGCCAAAGTTGAACCACCGATGACAATGGGTAAATGGGGGAAATTTTTTTTGATCTTCTTGATAAAGAACATGGCTGAAGTGAGCTGGCAGAGGCAAATTGAAAAACCTGCAAGAGATGCCTTCTGCCAGTCGGTTTCGGCAATGCAGACATCGGATACCTGCTCGACTGTCCGACTCAGATTTTCCAGGCCGATCTTTCGCAGCAGCGGGCTGGATTTTGTTTCTGCCTCAAAGACTCGTTTGATGCTTTTCAGTTGGCGCGGGTAAAGCAGACTCGCATAGATGCTTTCTGCCAGCCAGGTCCTTTTGGATATTTCCCGATAAACCTCGTAGTCGATTCCTTCCGCTACTCTTAAATAAAGATGGTGAGCCTCGATTGTCAGATCGGGGAAGTGTGTTTTCAAATAGGCCTTTAGAGCTCCGAGTTGGATCGACGGATAATTGAACAGAGGCCATGGTGTCGATGCGAGAATCACGTTATCGCCGGATGGCTGTTCCTTTTCCATTGCGTTTTAGCTCTACGGAGAGCGATTCGAACCTCTAGGAGGCTGTCCGACAATTGTCATTTCGAGCCGAAGGCGAGAAATCTTACTCCCATAAGCGGTTGATTCAACAGATTTCTCGCTCCGCTCCGTTCGAAATGACGAAAGGGGCATTCTCGGGCACCCTCGCAGAGGAAATCGCGCCTCAAATGGTTTCAGCCTCGGTTCGCCTCAAGCAGCCTGCAGAATAATTTCCAACTTCTTGCGACTTTCGGCAAACTCTTCTGTCAGTATTGGCTTACATTCTTCCAATTTTCGCTCGTTTTTCAATAGTTTTGTGGCAAAGGCCATGCATGTCGGTTCATTACACTCCTTGCAATTCGTTTTCGGCAATTCTCTCAGCACTTCCATGACGTTGAGCTTCATAGTCACCCTCCTTTTGTTTCAGGTGCGATTGTTTTGTTTGTTTCGGATCGTGATTTCCCGGTTCATCTACTGAGCTGCAGATCTGTAGTTGTGATACTTGCCTGCTTTGTAGGCTGCCACCGCGCCGTGAATCTTTCCCGATATCCCGGTAAAAACCTTGATCCCTTCCAGTGACAGCATTTGATCCGCATTCAAACCCATCTTGCCGGTCATGACAGCACTCACGGCTTTGCCGGCAACAACTTGGGCTGAACTGATCTCATCGATGACCGTGCCGCCTTTGTGAGGGTTTTCCATCGCCTCATAATGCATGGTTTTGGAATCAACGAAAATCAAATAGAGACACTCGCCAAATGTTTGCGCTATATCCCCGTCGAGGTGAGGTTGAGTGGCTGTCAATGCAATCTTCATTGTCTCCTCCTGAAATGCGTAGCAGCAATTCTCATTTTGGTTAGGAGCTTGTCCGATAATTGGCCGAATGGTGTCTATTGTCATTCCGGCAAGCTTTAAGCCGGAATCCAGGCCCGCACCAAAAAAGGATTTCCGTATCATGGATTCCGGCTTAAAGACCGCCGGAATGACGGCGTCGTGAATTCTCGGGCAGGCTCCTAGGTTCATAGTACAGCAAAATGAGAATTGCTGAATGCGTAGGCGTTGAGTTAATAATTGTTGTTTTTTTTCCTACAATAAGGTGCCTGGAGGAAAGGCAGCAAATGGCCTTTACTGCAAAATAACAAGGTCCTTCAGGGGGTGAGTAGCAACGCTGAAACCAAAGCCTCTGGCTATTCTGAACTTAAAAGTTGCTCGCTTGGAGAGGGGGGCTAACAATGAAAGCTCACACAAGGATATTTTCTGTTTCCGCTCTGGATCAGATCCAAATTGATTGCGATAGTATTACGCACGGGGGACTTCTTCGATATTTTGCACTGCGAACTGGTTGTTCCGCGCATAAAGTTGTGAAGCATTGAACTGGGTCGTTCCTTTTGATGAGCAATTTGTGTGCCTAACCCGATCAAAGGGAAAGTGTTCAATGACTTAAAGAAGCACACAGGAAAGGCATTCTCTGCGTGCTCTGCGGTGAATAACTTGCACTACAGCTTATAAGACGAGGCTTCTTTTTTCATTGTCGATTCATGGCTTGCCCGCATTTGGGACATTTCATCTGGGCGCACGGAGTGCCTTGTGCATGAGGCGCAGTTGCTCCACACCCAGGACAGACGCAGTTTCCTCCCGGTCCGCCTCCGCGTCCGCCCATCCTTCCTCCTACTCCATTTCCCTGGCCCTGCCCGGGGCCTCTTCCTTGTCCCTTGCCCTGACCTTTTCCTGAGCCGCTTCCTTGTCCGCTTGGCATAATTTCTCTCCTTTTGTCTCTGGTTTGATCATGAACTTTCCGATAACATTGCCTTTGCCTGCAACCCGGAAGCCGAAAGCAAGAATGATCCAGCTGATGCAACTGATAGGCTTTCAGCACCTCCGGGATATTTCCTGCCACCCCGCAAATTATCTGAAGATTCAGATGATCCGCATAGGTGAGAAGATCGGAGCTCAATGCGCCACAAATTAATATGGTGACCCCCTTATTTCGCAGAATTCTGAGGCGCTCGAAAGGGTCCGCCACATCGGTCAGAAGTTCCTCTTTGCACGAAGTGGAGTCCAGAGCATCTTCTGGAAAGAGAAGAACCCTGGAACACCAGTTGAGAGCTGGTGCCACACGCGATCTGAAAATGGGAATGGCGAGCATCGGTAACCCTTTGTAGTGCTCGGCTTGCTTTTGCAGCAAGCAGGGCACAGTATGCGCGTTGTTACGAAGGTTCTCTAAGCGCTTTTAGAATTCTCACTCCATAACCTGGACATTCCCACTGAAGGCAAGGAAAGTTGGTTATTCTCGGACAAGCTCCTAGGATATTGCTGCCTGATTCGTTTGCTTGATTTGATTCATTCCGCACCGATCAACTACAATCTTCACGAGCTGATCCAGCCGCTGGAGAAAGGGACTTCCATCGGCTTGATCGAGAGGTGATTTCCCCTGATCTCCGGCTTCGACTACATGAGGTTCGAAGGGCAAGCTTCCAAGGAACGGTATGTTCATTTCTATCGCAGTCCTGCTGCCTCCACCTTTGCTGAAAAGAGGGATTTCTTTGTTACAGTGAGGACAGATGAGGCCGCTCATATTTTCAACCAGCCCAAGAATCGGCATGTTAACCTTGCGACAGAAATTGATCGATTTCCTGACATCTGCCAGAGCGACCTCCTGAGGTGTTGTGACAATGACCGCGTGAGCGTCAGGTATTGTCTGTGCCACGCTTAGGGGTTCATCACCGGTTCCAGGCGGTGAATCGATCAGCAAGAAATCCAGGTCTCCCCAAGCTACATCGGCAATGAACTGTTTGATCACCCCGTGCTTTACCGGGCCGCGCCATATGACGGCTGAGTCGCGATCTTCGAGCAGACATTGAATAGAGACGACTCCCAGGTGATCATTGTATTCACGGGGAACCATAGATTTGCTTTCCTCATCCATTTTAAACATTCCGCTGACTCCTAAGATGCCCGGGATGCTGGGACCATGCAAATCAACATCAAGCAGCCCCACTTTGTATCCCAGCCCGGCGAGACCGAGCGAAAGGTAGGCGGCAACGCTGCTTTTTCCCACCCCACCTTTACCGCTCATGATCAGCAGTTTGTTTTGAATTCGACTTAGGTGCTCTCGTAATTTTTTATCATTTTCAGATTGCTCGGTTTGCTGATGATCATGATTTATCTGACAGTTGCTCATTCGTCTCACTCCTGAAGTAATTTCGGATAGCAAAATGTGGAAATACCAACAAAGCCCTGACCTTTGCAGGCCGGCTTATCCGACCTGAACTGGGATCACACTCTTCATTTGTTTCGGAGCTTACCATTCCAAAGAACGTGCCAACACAACGCACTTAAGGAAGACTTGGGGTTTTTTTAAGCAAAAGGATTGGGATGAGAAAAGGAAATATAATTTAGGGAACAAAGTGCACCTTAAGGTTTCATATAAACGATCAGATTGCACCGTTGAATCGATCGAAAAGCATATTGCATAAACATTTATTTCGGGTCGCTGCCGATTAACGGGAAATTACATCCAAATGGGCTGTGTCCTCATTTCGCGTTAAGCGAGAATCTTGTGCCACTGCCTCGCAGAACAAAAATTCCTCGGTCTTCGGCCTCGTAATGACAAGATGGGCTTTCCGCTAAAGCTTATTCCCGGTGGCTAAAAGCTGAGAGCAAGCGGAAATTGCATCTTTTATTTCGGAGCAATGGGCAAACGAGTTGATCATGTTTATGTTGTTTGTAATTCATTTCAATCAGCTGTTTCGGTGGAGGGATGATGCAGTTTCGCTGGATGGCCGGATAACTGAAAACAACATTAATAAAAGTATGAAAGACTATGAAAATGCCGGGGAGTTCTTCGGGATTGCGGGTTGACTTGCACAGAAACCGTAGGATCAAAGGCATACCCAAGTTTTTATGGTTGTCTGCTTTTATATTTTGCTGCTTGAGCGCGTGCATCAATGTTGGACCTAATTTTTCCAAGCCCACAGCACCCGTTGAGAAGCAGTGGATGGAAAGCAAGGATCCGCGCGTCAGCAGCAGGGTGCCCCATGATAGAGAATGGTGGCAAGTTTTTGATGATTCGGTCCTGACCAGGCTCATCGATACAGCATATCAGCAGAATTTGCAGCTGCAGATTGCGGGAGTTCGAGTATTGCAGGCACGGGCTCAGCTAGGTATAGCCATCGGTCAATGGTATCCTCAAACCCAGCAGTCATTTGGCTCTATTACACAAAATGAAATCGGCTCGGGGGTCGGCTTTGGTGCGTATGGCGCTTCAGGCGGTGGCAGTTCGGGTTCCGGCAGCACTGGTTCGCGGAGTTCGGCAACCGGAGCAACGGTGGTATCGAATAGCAGTTTATCCTACAAGCTATCGCAGATGGGTGTCACGGCCAGCTGGGAAATGGATTTTTGGGGCAAATTTCAGCGGGCTATTGAGTCCGCTCAAATGAGCCTTCTTTCGTCGGTGGCCTCCTATGACTCGGCCCTCGTCAGCCTAACGGCCGATGTGGCTTCCAACTATGTCACCATCCGGACGATCGAAGAACGCTTGCGTATTGCCAAAGAGAATGCGGAAATACAGAAAGAAAGTCTGGAGATTGTTCAGGTTCGGTTTAATTCGGGGGAAACGAGTGAACGCGATGTTAAACAGGCATTGTCCCAGTTAAACTCGACACTGGCGACTATACCGCAGCTGCAAAGCGATCTTCAGCAGTCTTTAAATGCATTGAGCATCCTGCTTGGAAGGCCTCCAGCCAGACTCGATGACCTGATTTCTGGTCCTGCCGTAATACCTTGCGCGCCGCTTGAGGTAGCTGTGGGAATCCCGATTGATCTGCTGCGGAGGCGGCCGGACATCCGCAGCGCTGAATTCCAGGCAGCCGCCCAGTCGGCCCAGATCGGGTATGCAGAGGCGGATCTTTATCCTGCTTTTTCGTTGTCCGGCACGTTTGAAGTGCTCGCAACCAATATTGGAAGCGCCAGCTTGAGCGACATGTTTTCATGGAAAAACCGTCTGGCAACCGTCGGACCATCCTTCAGATGGAATATTTTCAATTATGGTCGCATCATCAACAACGTCAGACTGCAAGACGCCCGCTTCCAGGAACTTCTGATAACCTATCGAAATTTGGTGCTGCAGGCTCAACAAGAGGTGGAAGACGGGCTGGTATCGTTTCTTAGAGCGCAGGAGAAAACCGCTTATCTAACTGAAGCGGTCGCCGCAGCGGAGGGCTCCGTCGATCTTGCCATGATTCAATATCGTGAGGGGGCGACCGACTACACAACGGTACTCACAGCGCAGCAGAATTTGCTCACTCAGCAGGACTCGCTCGCCTCTACTCAAGGGCAAATTCCGCAGAGCTTGATTTCCGTCTACAGGGCGCTGGGCGGGGGCTGGCAAATACGTCTGGGACAAGACTTCGTTTCGCCTGATGTGCAAAAGGAAATGGCTGAACGCTCTAATTGGGACAATCTATTGCAGCGCAAGCGTTTACCAAGCCCTAACCTGGGAGAACGGCCGATACTGCCCCCCGCGCCTCAATGGTAAACAGTTAAGGAAATTCGACCTATGCAGCCAGCCCGGTACGCTTTATCGCCAGTTAATTTCATGCCGAATTTATTCATTTTGTTCCTTTTTTTAGTCTCCTTTACAGGTTGCGGCGCGGAAAAGCACAAAGCCGAATCGCAGCCGCCAAAAGTCACCGTTGTTCAGCCGATACAAAAGTCAGTGACTAACTATCTGGAGATGCCCGGCAACCTCCAGGCAATAGAAAAAGTCGATCTTGTTGCGCGCGTCGAGGGGTTTCTGCAATCGATTCATTTTGAAGATGGAGTCTTTGTGGAGAAAGGGCAGCTGCTGTTTGTAGTCGAGCCGCAGCCTTTTGAAGCCCAGTTGCAGATGGCGGAGGCGACTGTGGAGCAACAGGAAGCGACGCTCATTCGGGCCAAGGAAGAATACGCGAGGCAACTGCGGATGATTAAACACAGGGCGACTTCGGAGGCGGCAGTCCAACAGTGGCGTGCAGAATATGATTCCGCCAAAGCCTTGCTCAAGGAAAACAAGGCAAAAGCCGAACTGGCTCGAATCAATCTCGGCTACACCAGAATCACTGCTCCTTTCGATGGACGAATGGAGAGGCATTTGGTCGACCCCGGGAATTTGGTTGGAGCAAGCGGTCCCACAAAACTAGTGACCATTTATAGGCTGAACCCCATTTTTGCCTATTTCAATGTCAACGAATACGACTTGACAAGATTGATCAGGAAAGTGCGCGAGGAGAAAGCATCCACCTATCAACCAGGGAAAATTTCCGTATTTCTGGGTACCGAAGGTGAAGCGGACTATCCTCACAAAGGTACCCTCGATTACGCTTCTGCGGCGCTGGATCAGACTACGGGCTCCTTACAGTTGCGCGGCACTTTTCCTAATCCAATGATCAATCACGTTCCGGCTTTACTGCCCGGCATGTATGCGCGCGTGCGCATTCCCATCGAAGTGCGAAAAAACGCTTTGCTGATTACCGAAGATGCTTTGGGGATAACCCAGGGGCAACGCTTTTTGCTGACTGTTAATGACCAGAACGTGGTTGAGCAGCACTCCGTAACCGTCGGAAAGAAGATCAAAGACTTACGGGTAGTTGAAGAGGGATTGAAAAGCACGGATTGGGTGATTGTGACCGGTGTTCAATTTGCTCATCCGGGCTCTAAGGTCACCCCCGTTCGGAAAAAGGTGCCCGACAATGCAACCGACTAGCTCTCTGCGCGCATCATCGCCCACCTGCAATGAAATTTAACATGGACTAGGCTAAATGCTCTCACGCTATTTCATCGAACGACCCATTTTTGCCAATGTGATCGCCATCGTAACGATTATTCTCGGTCTGATTGCCTATTTCCGACTGCCGGTGACCCAATTTCCCGAAATCACTCCACCCACCATTCAGGTAACGACATTTTTCCCGGGAGCGAGCGCAAGAACTCTTGTTGAGACTGTCGCCCGACCCATCGAACAGGCGGTCAATGGCGTCGAGAGCATGATTTACATGAAATCTACCAGTTCCAGCAACGGATCGTACAGCCTGACAGTGACTTTCGAGCTCGGCACAGATATCGACTTTGCGCAAATACTGGTCCAGAACAGAGTATCAACGGCGATTCCTCTTTTACCGACCGAGGTACAAAGACAAGGGGTGACCACCAAAAAGGTAGCCACCGCAATACTGCAGGTGATCAATCTCACTTCACCCGATGGTCGCTACGACAGTCTGTATATGAGCAACTACGCACTCATCAACCTCAAGGACGAGCTCGCTCGCCTCACCGGGGTAGGGGATGTAAGAATTTTTGGGGTAGGGGAATATGCCATGCGGATCTGGCTGGATCCCAACACCTTGCAGACTTTGAACCTAACCCCTATTGATGTCATCACCGCTATACAAGGTCAAAATATTCAGGTGGCTGCCGGGGAAATCGGCGGCGCTCCTGCTCCCTCGGACCAGCGCTTTCAGTACAATGTCCAAGTGCATGGACGTCTTGCTGAAATGGCCCAGTTTGAAGATATTATTGTCAAGAGTCGAACTCAAGAAGCGGGCCGAATAGTGAGAGTTAAAGATCTCGGTCGCGTCGAACTCGGGGCACAGACCTACAGTCAATTCAATGAGAAGAACGGAGAGCCGGCAGCCGGCATTGGCATCTTTCAATTGCCTGGGGCCAACGCTTTACAAGTTGCCGAGAAAGTCCAAAAGACTATGCAGACCTTGGGCAAATCCTTTCCGGCAGGGCTTGAATACAGTATCCCGTTCGATACCACCAAGTTTGTCAGAGCATCGATTAACGAAGTCTACCGGACACTTTTTGAGGCTGCCTTTCTGGTCCTGCTCATCATCATGGTTTTTATTCAGTCATGGCGCGCCATGATTGTTCCCGCTACGACAGTGCCGGTTACGATCATTGGCGCCTTCATAGCCATAGAAGTCTTGGGATTCACTATTAATATGGAGACAATGTTTGCGCTGGTTCTGGCTGTCGGCATTGTGGTCGATGACGCCATCGTCATAGTTGAAGGGGCTTCGTATCATATTGAAGAGGGCAATGCGCCCAAACAAGCGGCCATTCATGCAATGGATGAACTTGCCGGTCCCATCTACGGCATTACCTTTGTGCTCATGGCGGTCTTTCTTCCGGCCGCGCTCATGTCCGGGGTTACCGGTCACCTTTATCGGCAGTTTGCGTTGGTCATTGCCGCTACAGCCTTGATCAGCGCCGTCAATGCGTTGACCCTTCAACCCGCCCAGTGCTCTCTTTACCTCAGCGCAAGAAAAACAAAGCCTAATTTTTTCTTTCGTGCCTTTAACAGTGTTTATGACCGCGGGGAAACAATTTATCTGAAAATTGTAGGATGGATGGTGCGACGCAGCGGCTGGATGCTGATACTTTATGCCGTGCTGATATTCCTGGCTGTATGGCTATTTTTGCGCCTTCCAAAAGGGTTTTTGCCGACCGAGGACCAGGGCTATATCATGGTCGGTTCTCAGCTGCCCGATGCGAGCTCTCTGGAGCGAACGCATCAATTTGCATCCAAACTGAATAACCTTTTCAAGGACGTCC
Organism: uncultured delta proteobacterium; assembly: GCA_963781715.1. Taxonomy (GTDB): domain Bacteria; phylum Desulfobacterota; class Syntrophobacteria; order Syntrophobacterales; family Syntrophobacteraceae; genus Desulfoferrobacter. The sequence goes on along the minus strand of CAWAGW010000004.1, from coordinate 665,711 downwards.
CGGGTGTCAAGGACTGGGTCACAGTGGGAGGGGTCTCGTTATTGCAAAATTTGGCGCCCGAACCGAATTCTGCCGTAACTTTCGTGATTTTGGAGAATTGGGACAAACGGGGAGCGGGTCTCAGCGTCGAAGACATTCGCCGCAACCTCGAACAGAAACTGAGGAGCGTTGACGAGGCCATCACCTTCGTCGCACTGCCGCCGGCAATCCAAGGGCTTGGGCAGGTCAGCGGTTTTCAGATGGAAGTTCAGCTAAAAGGAGGCAGCCTTGACTTCGATAAGCTCTCACACACCGTCAATGAGATCACTAAAGAGGCCAATTCAGAGCCTGGCCTCATCGGAGTCGCTACGACGTTCAGCCCTAATGTGCCCCAACTTTTCGCCGATGTCGACCGAACCAAGGCGGAGGTGCTGCAGGTGCCGGTCATCGATGTTTTCAATACGATTCATTCCTATTTGGGTTCTTTTTTTGTGAATCAGTTCAATAGATTTGGTAGGACATTCCAGGTTTACGTGCAAGCAGATATCCCGTACAGGTTGGAGCCGGAAGATATCCGAAAACTGTATGTGCGCAACTTAAAAGGAGAGATGGTTCCTCTGGGTAGCGTGCTTAGAGTCAGTTTTACCAATGCACCCTCGCTCATATCTTTATATGACCTTTATCCCTCCGCGTTTATTACAGGGCACACTACGTCCTCCTTCAGTACCGGGCAAGCTCTGGATCTGCTGGAGGAAATTGCTCAAAAGAAAATGCCCTCGGACATGGGATTTAAGTGGACGACCATGTCTTATCAAGAAAAGCTTGTCGGCCATCAGGCGATGTTCGTGTTTGCACTTTCTGTATTGATGGTTTTTTTGGTACTGGCGGCCCAATACGAGAGCTGGGCAAACCCGGCTGCAGTGATTCTGGCCGTTCCTCTAGCGGTGCTGGGCATAGCTCTGGCACTCACATTTCGAGCCTACTCCAATAATATATACACACAAATAGGTGTCGTGCTGCTCATTGCCCTTTCCAGCAAGAACGCCATCCTCATTGTGGACTATGCGCGCAAAGCGAGGGCTTCCGGAAGCTCTATCACAGATGCGGCGGTTGAAGCTTCGCGAAGACGACTCCGACCTATCTTGATGACCTCTTTCGCATTCATATTTGGTGTCATACCGTTGGCTTTGGCAAGCGGAGCCGGAGCCATAAGCCGCCGGCAGCTGGGGACCACGGTGATCGGCGGCATGCTTGCCTCGACCTTGCTGGCAGTCCTCTTCGTTCCGGTGTTTTTTGTCCTCACCCAAAGGCTAAGTGAATGGTGGGAAAACCGCAAAAAGTAGAGTAGATGCCTTCAGCACCGCAAACGCGGACCCTGATTTCATATACTGAAGGAGTCGGAGAGAGCGAATATCCCATGACCCCATTTTACCCGTCTTGCATTTTGTGAAACCGATTTTAGCTTTTATTCATCAAGCGATCATTTTTAGCCGGTAAATTCAAACCTTCTAAGCAGGAATTGCTTTCCATGCAGAGTCGAAACAAATCATGACACAAAAAAACACACCTGGACGATACTTTTGGATCCCGTTTAAAGTTGACCGTTGGAGTTGGTTTTTCGGAAACACTTAGGGGGAGCTCTTAACAACTTAACAATCTTTATAAAATCAAGACAGGAGGAAAACATGAAAACAATGGCATCTCTCATCGTCATTCTGACGGTTGTGTTAATGCCGTTCAGCCTTCTCGCCCAACAACAGCAGCCTGCCTCGCAATCTGAGACTGCTTCTGGCCCAGCCTCGACTGAACAACAACCGGCGCCCGGCGAACAACTAATGCCAGCCCAAACCGAGCCGGAATCTCCAGATAGTCCGATGATGCAGCGTTGTAACGCAATGATGGCTCAAGCGGATGAAGTTATGGAAAAAATCGATGAAATGGAAAAGACTCTTGATAAGGAAGTTGCAGCAATGAATGCTGCACAAGGTCAAAAAAAGATTGACGACATGGCAACCGTAATTAACGCACTGGTGAGTCAGCGCAAGGAAATGCGGCAAATGATGACCAAACTTCATCATGGTATGATGTACCATATGATGGCCCACAAGGAAATGTGCTCTATGCACGGTATGGGAAAAAGGCCCCGAATGGGAGGTATGGGCATGAGGTCCATGATGAAAAAGATGAAAGAGGGCATGGAGGTAGAAGCCGGCAACGACATGGTTGTGATCATACAGAAATGAGCAGCTTCGGGAGCTCCCCCCTGCAGCCAAAAAATACTGCGCACCCAAAAACAGCTTTAGTATCCCTAAATCCCCCGACTCGGGGGAATTCAGGGGGAGTCTCAAACTTGTCCGTCGTGTGGAACTTTCCTACCAACGCCGTGAATATTCACGAGCCCGCGTCATGTCTTCCGCTATGAAGAGGCCGCAAAGAAAGCTGAAACCCGCCGCAAGGGTGATGGCCATAGCGGTTGTCAGTAAAGCCGTCCTCAGGCCCCACATATCGGAGAACCATCCTAGAATTGTTGGCGAAATGGCATCCCCGAGGGAATGGATCAGGAAGATGTTTACCGCAAAGGCCATTGTGCGCATGGTTGGAGCTGCTACATTCAGAATGACTGCATTCAGTGGACCAGTGCTGAGGAACAGGAAAAACTCGGCAAAGAACATGGCTACGATTAGAGTCTCCAGCGATGCAGTGATAAGAGTGTAGATCGTGAGTGGAGCACTCAAGACAAAACCCCAGGCGGAGACCAGCAAGTAACCCCTGGGAGTTCTTTGCTGCCACCGATCTCCCAACCAGCCTCCGCACAGGGTGCCGGTTATTCCTGCCAGCACCGTAATCCCGCCGACCAGGGTGTTGGCTTGTGCAACATCGAGGTTGTGCAAACGATGCAAAAAAGTGGGAATCCATTGGGCCAACCCTCCTAGCGCAAAAGTCATGGCTGCCATAGCCAGCGTGTTGATGACAAAGGAGCGGTTGCGTAAAAGGCCAAGGTAATGTGAAACTTGCCAGGGTTTGCGCTTACTGATCCGTCTGCCATGACGCGGATCGGCCAGAAACCAAAATGGAACGGTTAAGATAAGACCGGGACCCGCTACCATGAGAAACGCCATATGCCATCCAAGGTTTTGGCCGACAATACCGCCCAAAAGATAGCCCAGCGCACTTCCTACCGGTATGGCCAGGTAAAAGTAGGAAAGTATTCGTCCGCGGCGTTCTTCTACGAAGTAGTCCGACAGAATAGCCGGAGACACAGTCGAGAAACTTGCTTCCCCCACTCCCACCAGAGTGCGTGCCCCTAAGAGAGAAGAATAATTGGGCGCCAGACCTGAAAAGATGGTGGAGACGCTCCACATGAGCAGACCCCAGAAAGCCAGCCTGGTGCGAGACGTTGTTGCGGCTTTCCAGCCAAAAAATGGAGCAGATACCATGTAGCAGACCATGAATGCACTGCCCAGCAAGCCAAGGGCCGTATCGGACAGCTGGAAAGCCTTCTTGATCAGGGGGAAAACAGCATAGAGGACCTGCCGATCGATATAATTGAGAAGATTGGCGGCAAAGAGGAGAGCCAGGACATAAATGGAATAGTTTTTGGATTGTAGAGAAGGATAGGGCGTCAATGATATCCTCTGAGACTCTGATTCAAATTATGTTCATGAAGAAAGTCGTTTTCTCTCATGTAGTGTAGTCACGCCGTTGCATGATGGCTAGAAGGTTGTCCGACAATTGTCATTTCGAGCCGAAGGCGAGAAATCTTACCCCCCGCAAGTGGTTGGTTTCAAAGATTTTTCATCACTCCAAGGCGTGATTCGAAATGGCAAAAAGGGCATTTTCGGCCGGCCTTGTAGCAAAGTTGCTGAAAATGCAGGGGAGTGAGTGTAGGGAATATGTCGTGCCATGGATCTGCAGCAGGCGTTCTAGCCATAGGGTTCTGAAAATTCAGTTCGAGCGCATCAAAGGCTTCAGTGCTGGTTTTCTCTATACCTCTCGTCAAGCTCTACCAGTGTAGCTTGGCTCTTCATTTCCGCAATGAAAACCTGCCACTGCTTGTCCCAAACGGCGTGCAGCCTGTGCTTTTCTACCTGTGCCAAGCCACTAAAATCAATGGAGTTGATTGCCAACTGCTTAAGCGCCCGCAAATCCAGGTCCCATGCCATACAGGCTTCCCAGAAGTCGTGCGTCACGCCCTGATATTGGAAGATAGAAGGGTCATCGGGGTTGATGGTAATACCCAACCCCTCGTTAAGGTAGCTTACGGCCGGATGGTTTCGGAGGTCCGGCACAAATTGTAGGACTTGATTACTAATGGGGCAAATCTCAAGTGCGATATCCGCTCTTTTATAGAGTCGCATCAAGTAAGGGGTTTTAGTTAGAGTCAAACCATGGCCGACCCTCTTCGATCCCAAAAGATAAGCATCGACTAAATTGTTGTTGAAGTGAGTCGGGTATGATCGGATATATTCGTAAGGCTCGACATTGTAATCAGGGCTCCAGTTCGATTCACCGTCGTGAAGGTAAAAGGGGACTCGCTTTCGAGAACAGCCAAGTTGCGATTCAGCCTCGTCTAAAGTTGCTGCAAGAAATGATGTTGGATAGCCCGTATCTTCATCTCCAACCAGATCAAACCCGATCACCAGTTTCGGATACTTTTGCATGAGTCTGCTGCATTCAAAGAGTGCTGATTTAATATCAGCGAGATATTGCTCTTCGCTTTGACTAGGAGATTTGCTGCGCACTCGATAATAGATCAATCTCGCGGAAAAATCCGAGCCAGCTGCCGCCATCTCGTGGATCACGTCTTGAATGATGCTTATTTGATCAGCCGGAAGGCCGAATCGTATCTCAACATGATTTACATGGTCGTTCGTTGCAAGATACTCAAACGCCCGCCGGTAATACTCTTTTGTGAAATCAGCGTTGTTAAACAGGCGTTGAAGCAAGTCGAAGGTATTCAGGAATATGTTCCAGATATGAAAATCGGCAGCTTCATCGGCGTTGATAACCAGGGAGTCATAGAGTGCCTCATCATAAGCTCGCTCATTCCCCGAGGAGGCTCTGTCCTGATTCACCGGAACCCAGGAACGCGATTCAGGGGGAGTTTCAAAGATAGCCAGGGCCCCGTAAGGAATTCCTCCATCCCTATCTTTATAAATATAACAATCATTCCGGTAAGTGGCATGGTTTATAATCCATTTGTAGTCGCCCATAGCCAGTTCGTGGATGTGCAAGATGGCGCCCTTCGGCATCCTCTTAAGAAAAGCAAACAAATCGGTATCTTCTATTTGTTCCCTAACAGTGATAAAGTTTTGCATGGGTAAAAATGAATTCTCTCCGGGCACTGGATAGTTTTCATGCTTTAAGTACTGCAAATAGAGATCGACTATTTTTTCATCACTGGAAAGTGGTTCATCGTATTGCAATGATCTATTTTTTAGTTGATCGATGATCCGTTCTCGTTTTTCTTCATACTCCTCGAACCTGGAACTGTGAGCAGAACGCCGCACGAAATCAGCCCTCGACCTACAATTTGGTGCAGCCTGCCCTGGCTTGGCGTTCCAGGTCCATCCGCAAGGAACAAACAGCAGCAACAGGATAAGACAAAAAGTGGTCAGAACAGCATGCTTGTAAGTTGTCAGCATTGGATGTTGACCCATAGAGATTGATCCTAAAGGAACGACTGTTTTTGATTGCGTATCAAACGTCGGCTATTCCACAGTTCCTTGCTCGGCGCGACGTCTTCGCTAGCAGCAAGATCTCGCACTCTCGCAACCGCTAGAAGGTTGCCTTGGCGCCCTTTTTTGGCACTGCGGCGCTTGCCTCGTCTCTTCTGAATGGTAGATCATTCAACCAGTACCAAATTCCGGGCAGAGGGGGAATATGTCTGCGCCAGGTCGGCCAATGCTTGATAATGTGCCTCGCCACCACGCTTCCGACCCGGTAAGCGTTTTCGACGGCGATGGGGATGCCGAGGTCGATATACTGAATGGATTCTTGTGCACTTTGCCCAGGATAAGGCTGGTCGAAGTTACTAGCTGTCCTCAACACCATCACTCGATCAAATGAAATTCTGCCCGCATCTGCCAAGCGCTTCAACGCGGTCAGCGTGCCACTGTCTTCCATATCCGTCATGCAGTATTGGCTCCCGTCCTGAGTCCACTGTTGCATCCACCAGGTTGCCCAGTCGCTTTCGATGGCTCCATGAAAGAAGGTACTTCCCGATATGTTGCCGCACTTGGTCACAAAGGGGGGCCCGTTTGCCGGCAGGTAAGCAGGGTAGTTCTTGCGATAATCCTGTGCTTCTTGACTGTCGGCCAGACCAACCCCTTTGGAAAGCCGGTAGGCCCATTCAGTCAGCGCTGGATTCAGATGATAAACTTCTGTTCCCACCGTCCAGCCGTCATCACACCAGGGTTCACTACAGCCTAACCGAAATCTGGAAAATTCCCAACTGGAGGGAATTTCCCGAGCATCAATTTGATGGCACAAATCGGATGCGACGATCTTATCAGACCATGCAGCGGTACCGAGAGTTGCCATATCCGGGGGCGTACCGGCGATACCGGCAATCAGGAAATAGGTGTTGGCCAAATCCAGACGCGGGCTGAGACCGACCGCCATAGTCGTGGCCGCTGCGTTGGCGATGCCTATACCGGTGATAATGAGGCCATGCCCGTGTCGGTTATAATATAAAGGTGAGGATGTTCCATCTATGGGCATTATGTAGTTCATCTTTTCATTTTCGATCCAAAGTTCCGCCTCTCCGGGAATGCCATCCCCAATTTCTCCGGACTCGTACATGGCGATGGTAAGCACTTTGATCGGCAAGACCCAGGATTTATGGGAACCAGTGGCAAGCGAGGAAAGCAAAACCACGATAATTGCTAGTGGCAAGGTGGACAAAAGTCTCGCAGGCATCGTTGTCTGAATCTCCTTGCTAAGTTACGGGAAAAGTTTGTTCTAAGCCTAGCACATCAAGGCCCTGTCGACAATCGCCATATATCGGCCATGTGAATGGATTTGCCGAGGTGACACGGATCTTGTTCCGAGACGCCGCAATCCGTGCGACGATAAGATGAATCGTCCGAGCACTGCATGCTGTATATTCCAGCTCATTGTGCCAATCCGCGATGAACCCATTTGGCTTGAGCCGAAAAGAAGGGCATCAACGATTGCAAACAGCATGAAAAAGAGTCCAACACGATCTCTAATCGTCTTGCCTTATCCGATCTAGGCGGCACAAATATTGCTCCTTCCATATTGAGTTTAAGTTAAATAATTTCACACAACGGAGGGATATTATGAAAAAAGTGGCTATTGTTGGGTGCGGGGCTTACATGGATAGCGGTTATGGTTGTCCCGGAGAGTGGAGGTGCCTTAAGGCCGCCGCTTTGGGAGAGGGCAAGTTCGATGAGCCTGCCCAGGTGGTTTCCTTTGTGAAATGCGAATGTCCGGGCCGCAGCACTGCGCCCAATGTGGGAATGGCAGGAAAGCTTTCAGAAATGAGGCCCGATGCCATCTACCTAAGCTCCTGCCTGGTCAACGCCAAACCGGGCTGTCCGTATGCCAGCGCAGAGGATTTTGCCAAGATTTTGGAGAATAAGACCGGCCTATCCGTAATCATGGGTACCCACGATTATCATTAGGCTCGAACAATCGGGCCGTAAAGAAGAATGTAAACTGTTGCCTGGTTTTCATTTGGGAACTCTCTTTCTAGCGAAGCGCAGCGCCTTAGGGCTCCGACTTAGAATGATTTCACTTGGCTGGAAGCTGCTATCGGCAGGGAATATCTGATGGACGTGGTTGCAACACTTGAAAGAAGAATAGGCGGTCGCTGGATAAGTATAGAATTTCATATGAACTCGCAACCCGTTGAAGAGCCTGCTGAGAGTCCCATGCCAGTTTGCGAGGCCGTCCAAGAAGCATATGTCAGACCGCTGGTATTGACGCCCGAGCTGGTTAACTGCCCTGGTGCACTGCGCAGTTTCGGCTGGGCAAAGGACGATCGATCTCTGTCCGGCAAGATTATGCCATCGAGTGATGTCGCCCCTGAGATTGAATCCGAGCTTATTGAAAATACGCCGCGCATTGATCGCCCAATCAGGGCAGTCACAGTCGGCGGCGATGGTAATGCGGATCTTTTTGTCTCATGCCTGCAACCAGTCGATGTCATGAACCTCATTCGACGATGGCAGCTGTCCACCGGTTCTGATGTCGAGGTGAGTCTATCGAATGTAATGCCAGTATGCGGCAATATTTTGGTAAGAGCGTACCTCTCACATAAAATTTGTATGTCGTTCGGGTGCATGAGTTCAATGGATAAAAATGAGACCGAAGGAAATCGACTTTTGGTTGGAATACCCAACGATTTGATTCAACAAATACTGTAAGGTTCAAAGTAACAAACATTCCGGCTTTATTTGTAGGGGAAATGAGCTCTATTCGCTTATAAACCCAGAAGGAAGGCAAGGTGTCGGTCTGCAGTTTAAGCTTTAGTGCTTTCCCTGACTTGCTGATCGAGGCTGGCTTGTGTCTTTTCGCTGACGGCATCCGAGCATTCATCGACGGTTTTTGATGGGATAGATAAGGAGCTGAGAGCTTTCTTCTGATAGATTGCGCTCACCGGGCAAATTGCGCTGCAGGCCAGACAATCGAGGCAGGGAAGCTCTATCGGGTCCTTGTTCCCCATAAAGCCGATTACAGTATCGAAACCTCTGCGAGAAAAGGTCAGAAGAGGGTGCCCCTGTCGCTGCCGGCAAACAACGATACACTTGCCGCACAAAATGCATTTCCCCGCATCGTATTCCAGCGCGGGATGGCCAAGTTCGGCGACCGCTTCACCAGCAAGGTAGTCCAGGTGCTTCGTCTTTAGGGAGATGCCCAGCAACTTTGCTATTTGCTGCAGATCACAGTGCTTGTTGGAAGGACAATTCCGGCAGTCCATTCGATGGGCCGAGAGCAAAAGCTGCAGGGCAGAGCGCTGCAATTGCCTGACTGCAGGACTTTGGGTGGTAACAACCATGCCGTTTTGGGGTTCTGTTCGGCATGAGGCAACGGGTCCGTTTGCACCCGCGATCTCCACAAAGCATAATCTGCAGGATGCCGGAGGATTTTCCATGCCCTCTAAATAACAAAGATGGGGAATGTAGATGCCGTTCTTGAGGCAGGCGCTCAGTAAACTTGTTCCTTTTTTTGCCTCAATTTCTCTTCCGTCCACAGTCAATCGAATCATGAGTCTTATCCGTATATAGAAGTGGGACCATCCTTATCCCGGCCGCTCCACAATTGGCGCCAATTCAACAGGGGACACCTTTCTGACCGCGTCATATTCAGGGGGACAGCTCACCATGCACTCCCCGCATTTGACGCATAAACTCTGGTCGATCGCCTTCTTGCGTCCTTTTGCAGTGAAAATGGCTTCTACCGGGCAGCATCCGACACAGACCTCACAGCCTCGAGCGCACTTGTCGAGATCAATGTAGAATGCGGTGAGCGTCCGGCACATCATGGCAGGACAGCGTTTTTCCTTAATATGTGCTTCATATTCATTTCTGAAGTATTTTAGTGAAGTGAGAACCGGATTTGGAGCTGTTTTGCCAAGACCGCAAAGGGACCCTTCTTTGATGTCGCGAGCAAGGGTTTCAAGCAGTTCCGGATCGGTTTCTTTACCTTCGCCTTTGGTGATACGGTCCAGGATGTTTAAAAGATGACGCGTCCCTATTCGACAGAATGTGCACTTGCCACAGGATTCGTTCTGGGTAAAATCCAAAAAATATCTGGCCACATTGACCATACAGCTTTCTTCGTCCATCACCACCATTCCGCCCGAACCCATCATGGCTCCCGCTTGAGTGAGGGAGTCAAAATCGACCGGAGTGTCAAGAAAGCTCTCGGGCAGGCATCCTCCCGATGGACCGCCAATCTGCACTGCCTTAAATTGTTTTTGTTTGGGAATCCCGCCACAGATTTCGAAAATCAGCGTACGGAGGGTAGTCCCCGTGGGAATTTCCACCAGCCCCGGATGAATCACTTTCCCCACCACAGAAAAGATTGCAGTACCCGGGCTGTTTTGGGTGCCGACAGATCGAAACCACTGCGTACCGTGCTTGATAATGGCCGGAACAGTGGAAAGCGTCTTAACGTTATTGATGACGGTGGGCCGGCCCCAAAGTCCATGTTGCACAGGATAAGGAGGACGGTACTGGGGCATCCCCCGTTTCCCTTCAACCGATTGAATGAGGGCGGTTTCCTCACCACACACAAAGGCTCCGGATCCCTTGAAAACGGACACATCCAAATCTAACCTGGTTCCCAGTATTCCCTGCCCCAGAAGGTTTGCGTTTTTTGCCTGGTCAATGGCTGTGGTAATCGTTTCCACCGCCAGCGGATATTCCGCCCTCACGTAGACAAGCGCTTTTGCGGCACCTACGCTATAGGCGCAAATTGCCAGACCTTCGAGTAATTGGTGCGGGTTGCTCTCAAGTAAAGTCCGGTCCATGTAGGCTCCCGGATCTCCTTCGTCTGCGTTGCAGATCACCGTTTTACCATTGCCTTGAGCTGCTCTCGCCAGTTCCCATTTTCGACCCGTGGGAAACCCCGCTCCTCCCCGCCCCCTAAGCCCGGACTCGGCGACCATGTGGATGATTTCTTCAGGCGGCAGGCTTAGAGCCCGGACCAGACTTGCATAGCCTCCTTTGGCCAGATACTGATTGATATCGGCAGGGTCGATGGAGCCGCATTGTTTCATGACAATTCTTTGTTCCAGGCTGAATCTGGGGAAATCGTCAACCGTCGGAATCAGGTCGTTTTCTTCCATGGCCGCCAAAACATACTCAAACAGCGGGTCTCCTTCGGCCAGGAATGATTTCACCAGGACTTTGGCCTTGCCGGGAGTCACATGATGATAGGCAATGGGCGGAAAGCCGGAATTCTCAATCACTACAAGCGGCTCTGCATAGCAATGGCCGAGACAACCTACCGGAATGATGAGCGCCTCAATTTTTTGCTCGGCAAGCACCTCTTCAAAAGCAGCTTTAGTTTCAGATGCTCCTGCGGCCAGACCACAGGTGGCCATGCCGATAAAAATTCGAGGAACGTCGCCTCGCCGCTTTTCTGCCAGGTTCCTTTCGGCCTCTTTAACCAGCGACGAAAAACGTTCTTGTGGAAGTTTTTCAAGATGAAGATTCATTATCCCGCATTTCCTCTTCTTGCTGTTCTTTTAGCAGCTCGAAGCCCAAAAGGATCCCTTCGACACGGCTCGGTGCGACGTGTGCCTCTACCGTATCGTCCACTACGGCGACCGGAGCAAGGGCGCAACAGCCCACACAAGCCACCCGCTCGATACTGAATTCGCGGTCTGGAGTAGTCTCGCCGTCTCTGATGCCGAGTTTACGTTCGAAGTTCTCCAGTATGATGTCGCCGCCAACCACATGGCAGGCTGTTCCAAGGCAGACCTTGACTTGGTGTTTTCCTGGCGGGTGAAAACGAAATTGATTATAGAAGCTGGCAACGCCATAGACTTCGCTTGGAGAGATATCCAGGTGTTCTGCGACAACTTCCATCGCATGCTCTGAGAGGTAGCCGTGATTTTGCTGAATCGCCTGGAGAATGGGGATGAGATTTTTCCTGTGATTTTCATAGACTGAGATCACAGAGTCCAGCTCCTCAAGCATGGACTGCTCTTCAATGGCCCATGGATCAGCTCTTGAGTGATTCATCTTCATGGATCTGCCTCCCCGTCTATTTTCATTTTCTCTCCATAATTCAGGATTTATCTGCTTTCACGCTGAGGCTTTAGCCTCTAAATCCCGTCGCAGTTGTGAGAACTTTGGTCGATTTGACACTTAAACAGGCAAGACTTATGCCGAACCGCATTTTAAGCTTCATATGCACAAAATAGCCATTGGAGGTTTTTCTCGTCTGTAACAAGAAAGCATAAATGGGAACATTTTGCACCGACTCTTGCCCGTTGCCGCTAATCAAAATGACCTGTTTGCTGGGTTTAAGTTTCAGTAAATCATGTTCGCCACAGACGCGAGCGTTTACATGGCCTTTTGCTTGGCAGAGCCAACTTGCAAATTGGCGGTGCAATGAACCGGGTCTGCTACGTGGGCCGATTCCCTTGCGTATTCGCGAGGTCTATTCTCGCGTCATTGCGGCTCCACACTTGGGACATTGTTGCTCGAAGCAGGGCGTCCCCGATTGGTGTGTGGCTCTCACTCCGCAGTTGGGGCACACACAATCGCCGCCAGGGCCTGCGGCGAAGCGCCCGCCCCGACCGGCGCCTCGCTTTTTCCCATGCCCCTGCCTGTTCCAGGACCTTGTCCTCTCGGACCTGTACCGTCTTTTCTCGGCATACGGATCACCTCCTTCTTTCTTCCGATTTTCCCCAATCCATATTGTTGGTGCTTACTTTCATTCCATAGTCAAGATTCATGCCGTTCATATAAGGGGTCTGGTTCTTTCGAAAACGGCCTATACCGATACCCTGAGAACGCTATTAGGCTGACCGAAAACACTTCCTTTGTCATTTCGAATCACATATTGGTGTGGTGAGAAAGCCATAGAACCAAACTCTGATGCGAGCTGACTTTCTCGCCTTCGGTTCGAAATGGCAATTCTCGGACTGCCCCCTGGGTACTTTAGGAATAACAGAAGTAACAGCTCGGATGTTTGCGGCTTAAAACAGCCTCTGGCTGGTGGCATTTATTTTGCTCGTGATAATCAATGTGTATCAAACAAGGAATGGCCGTCGAAGCTTGCACATGTAATGCGCAGATCCCAGTTCTAGAAAGGTCGGTCACGCCTGCAAGCGAATGTCGTTTGGTCGCTGAATGTGCTCGCTGAAACAAGGTGGAGTCAATAGGCCTTAATGAAAACGCTCCTGATTCGGAGATCAGAGCATCTCTGCTCAATAGGAGACAAACAAAGGAGGTACAAGCCCATGAGTCCAGCCGTTTTCAATTCACCGAGTCGTATTACCGACCTTATCGAACTAAACAAAAAGGGGGCAGCGATCACGTGCTCACCTTCCTTCGAGGTCATCCCTGTCGATTTCAAACATCGTTCCATTCAATTCCAGGCGTTGGTGTTCATTTGCCGGTTTTCGGGAACCGTGGATGGTCAGCCTTACACATTCAGAAAGTGCTATGCCCGCGGATGTGTACACGACCTGTGCCCTCGGGTTTCGCAGGCAGTTATGATCGCCAATCGATATCTCTTGAGAGATTATCACAGGTTGCAGCGCGGCGGCATCCAAGTTGAACAGAAGCTGTTTACGCTTGCGGAATCGGTGGTCCAAATGATGGACCTTAAGGCGGACCCAAAGCAAACTATGATTATTGACGATTATATCCGGATGGCTAAAGAAGGTAGCAGGATCTCCGTGGCGGTTGATTTGGAGTATGTTCCTGCAACCGAACATTTTGAATATCATAAAAACCAGCAGACATTCATGCTGGCTGATTTCACGGTAACAGGAGAAAAACTGAGCGCTGCATGCCAACGTTGTCTTGGCTGTTATCCCACAGATAAGGAGGAAGAGGAGAAAGGAGCACAAATAAAAGTGGCCAATGATCGGCTGTCACAGCTGTACAGAGAGTTTGAACTCTCCTCCGTGTATTGCGAAGAGCGATTCTTTATCGCGGCTTGAAACGCGGGAGATCGATCATTTGTCGCTGAAATGAGATTGTTTTGTTCAACCGGCATAAAGTGAATCAGTAAAGATCTGACCCCATGGGGGCCGGCTTTAGATTAGCCTTGGAATAGATGATTTCTTGCGTATAGCCAAAATCCGAAAATTTGAATATCGAAATCCGAAACAAATTCAAAACCCTAAATAAACACACAGGGAAATGTGACCCAGTTGATACTGAGATCAATATCTGTGCAGAAGACCTCCAATAGAATCTTCTTTATGTCCGGCACCGACGTCGCTTTTTGCTTCTTCTGTTGAATGGAGTAGGGTATGAGAAAGAGGAAGCTTTTATTCATCAAGAATGATGCGGACAACGGCTATGCGTTGAGTTATGTGATGTCAACCTTCAAGAGGAAAGGCTGGAAGATTAAGTGCGTAAACAGTGGTGAGCAAGCCTTCGATGTTTTAAGTAAGAACTTTTTCGCCGCTATCTTCATAGACGTGAGCCTATGCGTTATTGATAGTCTATGGTTGTGCCAGTGGATTAAGAGGTTTAATAAGGATTCCTCAATGATAGCTATCTGTGCTCCTCACCAAAAACCATCGAGATACTGGGCAGGAGGGTTTGATGAAGTGTTGCAGAAGCCTTTCGACATGGGCGAAGTAATCGAAATAGTCGATCGATCTTTTGAAAAACATCTGGACCCGGATGACAGTTTCTTTGTTGCGAAGTACTAAACTGCTTCACTTAATCCGGATCTCTCAAACCGCAGGGATGACTGCTTCCATCTGATTTAATCCGACGCATTTAAGGACGGCGATGCAATGCATATTGTTCTGCTGTTCGGTTTCATTCTGCTTTTGGGTTTGTTCACCGGTCGACTCTCTTCCAAGGCCGGCATTCCTCAGGTGGTAGGGTTCATCTTATGCGGACTTCTTCTCGGCGATTCGTTCTTGGGGCTACTCTCGGATAGCCTGCTCAACAAGTTTTCACCGTTCACATCGATCGCACTTGCTCTCATCGGTTTTCGAGTGGGGGGAGACCTGCGCTATGCGGTCTTCAGCCAATACGGCAAGCAATTGCTGGCGACTTTGTTGGCGGAAGGCCTGCTGGCAATGGCGTCTGTGACCCTTCTGGTTTTTCTGTATACCCAGAACCTTGCCTTGGGCATTCTGCTTGGTGCCCTAAGCGCCGCGACTGCGCCAGCGGCAACAGTGAACGTGCTGTGGGAGTACCGATCCCGGGGACCCCTCACAACGACCATTCTTGCTATCGTTGCACTTGATGATGGGCTGGCGCTTATTCTCTATGGTTTTGCACTGGCATTTGTCGACGTTTTGGTGCTGCAACAACAGTTGAGTGTAGACATGATAATGCTCGATCCGCTCATGGAAATCGGCGGCTCGTTGGCTGTTGGCCTTGCAGTTGGGTTCCTGCTCGATAAGTGCCTCCAGTATGTCAGCAAAAAAGACGATAAGCTGGTTGCTACTCTGGGCGCCATTCTGCTGGCAAGCGGTGCAGCCATTCAGTTTGACTTTTCTTTGATTCTCACCAACATGCTGATTGGCTTCTATCTCACCAACATCCATGCCCATCGCCATGAATCTATCTTTGAGATGATCAAATCCTTTGCTCCTCCCATTTATATCGTATTCTTTATCTTCGTGGGGGCGCGTTTGCATATCGACCTCCTGCCGGAAATGGGAATGATTGGGTTGCTCTATGTAGTGGGGCGCACATCGGGAAAATGGA
The DNA here is from genome assembly GCA_963781715.1 of uncultured delta proteobacterium. GTDB lineage: Bacteria > Desulfobacterota > Syntrophobacteria > Syntrophobacterales > Syntrophobacteraceae > Desulfoferrobacter. Next base: position 650,340 of record CAWAGW010000004.1, on the reverse strand, counting down.
CGGGCGCATATTGGGGATCCAGGGTTTCGGGGGCGCCTGAAAGAGTTCGAAAATATTTGGGCTTTGCACTGTTATCACAGGCTGGAGTTGTTATCGGTCTCGCTTTGGATATTTTTCAGCACTATACTCGTCTGGGTCTCCAAGGCGCTCGACTCGGTCAATCGGTAGTCAACGTAACAGCTGCGACAACCTTCATTCTGGAAATCATTGGCCCGCCGGCTGTGCGTTACGCAATCACCAAAGCTGGTGAAGTGGGCCTTTCATCGGAGACTGTTCAAATGGACGAGGCTTAAGGGATGCTCAAAAAGCTGGTTAAGGATTTCAGGCCCTACGATAAAGCATCTGTAACAGACCAGGATGCCGATTTGACCGATATAGTTCAACACTTCGTGGACAATCCTTGTGTTCACAATGTATGCGTGGTGGACACCGATAACCGATTGCTGGGTTTGATCAATCGCAAGCGACTTTTCAAAAACATCTTCACTCATCACGTGGCTGCCGACTCCCGGGTGAGCAGCCTCTTTACCTATCTGACAGCCCGAACGTCGACCCAACTCATGTTCACACATCTCCTTTCTGCAGCGGAAGAGGAAAGCATCGATAACGTCATAACCATGTTGATTGAACACAACCTGCACGAAGTCCCCATCCTGGACGGACAACAGCGTGTGCTGGGAATCCTTACCACAATGAGGATCATGCAGGAATGGCTGGCAGGAAATATTCAATGACCCCCTCACGAGCGCCTCATTGGCTTCTGCCGCATTGAGGTTGACATTGAGAAGGCTGCCAGTGATTCTAACAAATTATTGGGTGAGGAGTCTCACCAGGTTTGGTGCGCCGATGACGGCTGGAATTGGATTGAGGCAAGTGTATAGGCAAAGCGCCAAAGCAAAAACTGCGTCAATAGTCGCTTTTTGTTCCATACATTCTGGAGCGACGGCAACCATTGAAAGATCGGGGATGGGGACTCCGCCCAAAGCAGCAGAAACGGCTGCCAAAAGATCCGCAAACCGCCCGGTATCCGTGTATGTTCCGTAGCTTAGTACCGGCGGTACCCCCGTTCCATACTTCCGAGGGGGTAATGCGCGGACTAAATAGCTCCGAAAACTGTGCGGCTTCATAACAAACGAACCATGCGTCATCGCGTTGTCAAGGAGAGCTCAAAGGGGCGGGCATAGTGACGGTCCTATGCCTTGGAAAAAATAACGACGACAGCCACCAGAATGCCGGCACCCAGGGCGATGAGGCTGTATTTCTTATGCTCCGTTTCAGCCTGGGGCAAGAGATGAGTGGCTCCAACATAGACCAGAGCGCCTGCTGAAAACGAGAGGAGGGCGCCCAGCAAAGGCTTGTCAATTCGACTGATGAAAGGGAAGGATATGAGCATGCCCAGCGGTGTGGTCAGGGCTGCGGCCAAGAAGGCAAGGAACAATGAAGTCCTTTCCTTGAAGCCGCCTCTTATCAGAAGGAGATACGTGATGATGCCCTCGGGAAATTCATGAAGAACCATTCCAGTAGCCGCCAACACCCCGGTAAAGATACTGACGGTAAACGTGATGGAGTAGATGAACCCGTCGATGAAGGAGTGGAAACCGATTCCAAACATCGGAATGAGGCCTATAGCGTAATGCGTGTTCACAGCCTTATCGCATACAAACGCATTGATGAACCTGTTAAACAAGTGCAGACTCAGATACCCCGCGAACAGGTAGAGGGGGGCGTTTGCATTCATGGAAAATGCCTTAGGAATGAGGTGAAGGAATGATACTGAAATCAGCACGCCCGCAGCGAAGCAAACAAAATAAATGGTCTTTTCGCGGCCCCATCGCTCGAATCTGCGTATGACGTAGATGCCGATCGACGTAACTAAAGCGGCCAGAAGGCTTGCTCCGAAAGCCTTAAAGAACGTATTTTCCACAGTAGGCCCCGCTTGGAATTTATATAACAGTTTGAAAGTCTGTTACTTTTAAAATTTGCCTTGCCGGCCGCGCTGCTGTTATTCCCTCTTTTGTATCTCATAAAGCTCATCAAAGGATTCCAAGTACCTGGAACCCGAAAGCTTTTTTTCAAAGATCACCCGACAGCCTTCTTTGGTCAAAGACGCATCACAGATCTCGGGGATTATCTCCGAGAAAAATTTTCTCTTTTCCGCATCGGTTAATTCTTCAACCGCTTTTTTGATGTCCTCAAGCGTCACGATAAGCCTCCCCTGAGTAGTCCCGATATCATTGCCGTTCCAAAGAATTTACCCAGAGCCCATGGATATTACAGTAGGTCAGGGCATGAAAGGCCTTGAAATCCTCGATCTGGTTGATCTGAAAACGGACATTGGGATTCGAGTAAACCGGAGCCCAAGCAGCACGCCCCAAGTGAATGACCTGGTCATTATCTTTTTTGACCCCGTAAAGCTCTATCCATACGATGTGGTGTTCCGGGGTGTTGGGATGTGGTACCTCGTGACCCACCACTACACGAACAATGTCCCTTCCTTCCTTGTGTCCCTTGTCTATTGTGATTGTTGGAACGTGCTTCTCCTTGCCCTCATCCTTCCCTGTTTTGATGATTTCTGAAAAATTCATGTACTCCTCCTTTCATAGTTGTCAAAAGAATTATTATTTTCCCTGACTTCTCTGACTGCCAGCCATTCCAGCAGCATGAAAAATGTTACAGATGCCGTCTAGTGGGCACTCCGCGGCGAACCGTTAATCAGCCGAAACCATAAGCCGCTCGTTTGTAAGCAAGGTAACCCACAACCAAATGAACGCAGATTTTCCCACAATCAGCATGTGACGAAGTGAACTTTCATCGAGCCTTATACGCCTTAACAATGACAAAAGCGCCTTCACTCCGGCCTTCACGCAAGGGCTCAATTTCCCTCATCCCTTCCAGTGGTTGGAATAGGGTTTGGCCCCACACTTGGCCTAAGAATCCTGCATCACTTAGTAATTTCTCTACTTCATCGGGCGAGTAGAAGGTCGCATCGCGATAAAATATGTTCTCCGCCCGGGCGGACTGGTAAAGCTTGCCTAAGGGACTATTACGATCAATAAAGCCGACGATAAGGCATGCCCGTGGCTTCAATATCCGGTAGGCCTCGGAGAATAAGGCTTTCGAATCATCCACAAAGCAGATCGTGGTTACGACAAGAGCGCAGTTAAAAAGAGAGTCTCTAAAGGGAAGCGCTTCGGCTACCCCCTGAACACAAAGAATCCCTCTTTTCTCCGCATAACGCAGCATCGGTGCAGAAGGATCTAAGCCAACTCTGATGCCAAGGGGACCCCCAAATCGGCCTGTTCCCACGCCAATTTCTATACACAGGCCGTAATAGGGCAGAAAGGCTCTTACGGCTAGCAGTTCCGCATAGTAGGCTTTCTGATGGCGTTCAAACCATGTTTCATAACGGCTGTGGTCCTTATCAAAGGCGGCCCTTTTGCCACTTGTCACAGAAGTCACCTTTCATTTTCGAATCGCTGCTCTGTCACCAGAACTCTGTATGGTACCGGGAATGTTGTCTTTCCTCCTTATTCCATCAAGTCGTTCTCGGGAAAATCTGGTTAGGGCCAAATCAACTATTCATTTGTCGAGTGAAAAATTCCTCTCATCCTTTGAGAGGGAGAGGTCAGGTGAGGGGTGCGATTTTAGGCACTTACACCCTCACCACGACCCTCTGCTTGGCCTCCGTTTCAAAAATTCCCCTCAAAGAAGAGGGAGTCTTTGGACAAACTCCTAGACGGTATGTTCATATTTGAACGAAAGTTTTACCCTTGCTCGGTAGGCAACAACCTTGCCGCTCTCGGTCTTCATATCCAGGCTGCTGATTTCTGCAATCCGCAAATTTGTAAGGCTCTTGCTCGCCGTCTCTACAGCGTTTTTGGCAGCCTCCTCCCAGGAAACTTCACTGGTTCCCACTAGTTCGATGATTTTGTAGACACTATCGCTCATGGCCTTTCTCCTTTCTTCTGATAGACTCCATTAAGTACACCTTGATGCAGGGGAAAATTTTTTTACTCCTTCGCCATTCCTGCGCTACATGGCATCAACAATCTTGCGGGACTCTCATCTAGAAGAGCTTAGAAGCTCCCTTAATGTTTCGATGAAGCGTTTGTTGTCTTCGGGCAAGGCGGTTGTCATGCGCATGAAGCCTGGCCCTAGAGAGTTGTCATTAAGGTGTTTGATGAAAATATCGTGCTCCCTCAACCTTCTTGCCAAATCGGATGCGTCATGAGGCGCAAAGTCAGCAAGAAAAAAGTATGTTTCCGTGGAATAGGTGCGCACTCCCAAAGCTTTCAAATCCTCGGCTAGGCGATTGGCCCACTCACGAAGGGTGGCCGCCCGCTGCGCAATTTTATCCTCGTGTTGGAGGGAGGCTAGCGCAGCGGCTTGGCTGGGGCGAGCCAGTGGATAGGCGTCGTTGTGAATGTTGAGATCGTCGGCTAAATCAGCCGGCAAAACAGCATAGCCGACTCGAAAACCTGCCAGGCTGTGTGCTTTGGACAGCGTGCGGGTTACCAGCAGAGTTGAATAGCGTGGGACCAGATGCGCCACGGATTGCCCGCCCATGCCAATGAATGCTTCATCCACTAGAAAGTAGGTATTGGGATAGCGCGCAAGAAGATCCGGCAGAGGTGTCATGTCAAAAGTTCCGCCATTCGGATTATTGGGATTAACGATCACTGCCAGCGTAGTTTTATCGGGAACCTCGAGATCTGCCAAATCGTAGTTGAAGTCATTTGCCGGGTTCAGCCTGGTTTCGGTATAATGGCTGGCAATCTCCGTGAACAGAGGATAAGTGGGCGTCAGCAAATGCACCCGCTCCCCCAGGCGGGCAAACAATTGGCGCAGAATCAGCTCCGAACCGGCGTTGATGTGGATCAGCCGTCGGGGTACGCCGATCTTGTCACTAATGAGGAGGCGAAGAGGTTCAGAGTACGGCTCAGTATAGTAATTGCTGTGTGGGACTTCCGCCTGGGCAGCGGCGATGGCTTCGTCAATGGGTGGCAGGGGATTCTCACAGAGCAGCAGCTTGATCCCCTGAAAACTGCCTCCGCCTTTCTCCAACAGCGATGTCATGCATCCCCCTTTGGATCCTTAAGGCCTGGGCCAACACTGCGGTCAAGTTCAGCTCACCGGGTTCAAGCACGCGCCGTGTTTCGGCTGGGAAAACCAGGGTAAGATGTTGAAGGTAGTGATCTGCCAACTTGCTTCTCGGTTGCGCAACCAAACTAAACTTCATCCCGCAGCAATCTGCCGTTCCGCCGTTATAGGCGAGGATCAACATGGCCGGGTCCACCACATTCCGGCGTATAGCAGGTGATGTTGACAAATTCACATTTGCCCCCACATTCAGGGCAAACCGTCAGTGGGGTTCCGGCCGTGATAGTGAAACCGCACTCACTGCACTTCCAGTAGGTCAGACCGCAGTCCGGGCATATATCTCCCGCAAATCTGCCCGAAGCCGTATAACCACAATGAGCGCAGGCCCATTTTTCGTGTGTCGAATTCATTTTAAACGCCTCGCTTTCAGTATTGGCTATTCGCAATCTTCTTATTAAAACTTTGTAACATTCTTCAGATGCAACAAGGCTATTAGTTTTTTTTGCCCTCAAGCGGTTCCTTTTGTTTACACTCTTCACACAAGACCCCATATTCGGGCGTTGTGTGGCTGATGATGACATCCTTCTCTACCGGGTAGCTAGTACAGGTTTTACACCAATGCCATCTCTGACTATTTTGTCTTCTTCGAAACTCTGCCATGGGAACCTCCTTTTCCAGGTTCAATGAGAGAAAAAGCAGTAAGCGATCTTCTTCTTTCGCCTATATGGCTTAGTGCGCAATAGCCCATACAAGCCATCTGCTCGATATTGAGTTCTTGAACCTTAACCTCAACATTGCATCAGACTTGCGAGCGACTTGCTGATCTATAAGCAGGCAAGACTCATGCCGAAGCCGCACTTCCACTTTATCTCTACTTGCAAGACCAAAGTGAGGGGTTTTGCTCATCTGTAAATGATAAAAGGGAACATTTTGCATCCATCAAGAGCGTCCAAGGCAACATTCCGACCCCTCTCGTGCCTGGGCTATGTTTTAGATCCTTACAAGTTCAATCTGAAAGATTATCTCTTACAACTTATGAGTGTTTGACATTATTGCGTTTGCGGAACCAGAATCCAGAGGCGCCGCATCGTCTCGGGATGAGGTCTCGAGGTTTGGACGAAAATGAAACTATGAAGTTTCATAAGAGTTCTTCACGTCCCTTAGGGACACCCTGAAACCATGAAAAGGTTCTATTGAGTGCAGCTTGAACTTTTCGAGACAGAAGAGAAAAAGGAATACCGTCAGTAATTTGCGCACTTCTTAAAGTTGCTGAATCGGTTGTGCCTTATCCTCTTTATTCAGTGCCTTGTCAAATTATCGGTCCCTGTACAGCCAAGTAAGTCTTAAAATGCTTTGCAGGTCGTGTTTTCATTCCGACTTTTGACTCCTGGATGCTGGCTTCACTAAATGATGAAATTTAAAATACTTCGGCCAGGTTTTAGTATCTGAGTTTTCGGGAAGAATTGTTTCTTATGTAGTCTGACAGAAAGCCGAATTGGGCTGCGAGTCGGTTTGACCAGGACTGAAATTTAGAAATACATTAGGCAGCGGAGCATTCCGCTACACAGAACCGGCGGGAATAAGGTTCTTTTTAGTAGATAAAAACCAGTGACAATTCAACTCTATTCGGTCTATTGAACAACTTGGGTTTAACCAACCTGACAAATCCGCCGGCGCCATCAGGGCTGATGTATCCTGCACGTTACCCCATAATGTTAGTTCTGCTGACTCTCTCATGGTTCCCCGATTCACAACTGGGGCCCTACAACGTGCGTCTTCGTCATTCTCGGGTGATATCTGCTTTTGGCCTGCCTGAGCAGGCGTAAATCCAGAATGCCGCATAATTGCAGGACTTCGTTGCGCAGCAATGATAAGTGGAGACCACAAGGCGTTCTTGGATAGATTTCTAGTCGGTGTCGGAATAAAGTTCACCTTCCGGAATTTTCTCTCCAGGCCGCCAGGTCTCAAAGTCGGCTACGGTGAGATAATCCCCTCTGCGTACTTTGCAGTTGGCCCAGACAATCCGCGTGTTGCATTTTTCAATGCTCCTGTGCAGCTCTTTTCTCCGGTTGTCCAAAGCCTCTTCCGCCTCTTCCCTGGTCTCGTGAATGGAAACAACCTGCTTCCTGGGTTTCATTAGATCATGTTCATCATAGATAAGAACGTACATTGTCTTGTCCTTTCAAGAGTCAATTTGCCCATTTCCAATGTAGTTCATCACGCTTTCTACAGGGTCTAATCCGCCTGAGGCGTCGCGCGATCTATTCTCGAGTCATTAGGTTCCTGTTGACCAACTATTTAAGATTCATGCCTTCCGGCAGAAGTAAAAGATTTCAAGTAAAAGCGGCGAACAAGTTACTGGGTTTTCATACTAAGAGGCTTGTGCAACATCCGAGTCAATGACATGATCACGCCTGTAGCGCGGCAGTGCCGGTTGTTTTTGCCCGCCCGATCAAATTCTGGATAATGCTTCTCAACATTTCCCCTGTTTCCGATTGAGGAGAATCGAACATAAGAGGTACTCCGCTGTCTCCACCTTTGCGCAGCTCAATGTCAATGGGAATGGATCCAAGCAGCGGAATATCTGTCTGCCGGCTGAGCGCCTCTCCACCGCCTGCACCAAAAATCTCGATCTTCTCGCTGGTGTGGCCGCACATGAAATAGGCCATATTTTCTACAATGCCGGCGATTTTTATGTTCATCTCTCGAAACATTCCGATAGCTTTGCGAACATCGGCCAAAGCAACTTCTTGAGGTGTGGTAACTACAATCACCGAAACACTTGGAATAGCCTTCGCGATAGTAATAGACGGATCTCCTGTGCCGGGCGGAAGGTCGACCACAAGGTAGTCGAGTTCTCCCCACATGACATCATCTAGGAGTTGCCTTAGCGTTTTTGCCGCAAGAGGCCCGCGCCATATCAGCGGTTGACCTTCGTCGATGAAAAATCCAAAGGACATGATCTTCAGGCCGTATTTTCCGAGCGGCAGCATCATTCCAGATTCCGCTCGCGGTCGCTCGGAAAGGCCGAGCATGGTTGGAATGCTCGGACCGTAAACATCGGCGTCCAGCAGACCGACCTTGAAGCCTTGCTTGCTCAAAGCCAAGGCAAGATTAATCGCTACGGTTGTCTTTCCCACGCCGCCTTTGCCACTGCCTATGGCAATGAAACGGCGTACTTTATCGATGCCTTTCAAGGGGTGTTTTTCAAAGAGTCGATCCAGTTCCTCTTTTTTCATCACCGTTAATTCCACATCCACGGAAGAAACACCGGGAACGCTTTTTACTGCCTCCTCCACATCGTTTACAATTTTCTTTTTCATAGGACGGCCGAGGGTAATCAAGGCCAAAACAATGCAAACGTTGTCCTGTTCGATTAGAACGTCTCTTACCATCTGCAATTCGATGATATTTTTTTCCAAGCCGGGATCCTGTAAGCTGATGAGAGCTTCCCTAACGTTCTGCTGAGTAATCATAAGTTTGCCTTTTCATCTCTTTGTGATTTATGTGCTCTGTCTGTTCAGCTTATTTAGTGCGCTTTTAACCTCAGCCATCGAGTCCTAGTTTGGCAAGAGTGATGCCAGACGAGGCTCAAGGACCGTAGCTTCGCCTGAACAAGAGTCGGCAAATTTAGGAGAAAATAATCTTTAGGTCACGGGCAACGCTATTGGTCCCATCGATTCCCAATCAAATGCCGGGATGGAACAGGTGCATAGGCATGACGAAAGCCACTTGCACTCATGATTAGGGTCCACACGGCGGCTTTTCGCAACGGTCGTCCCGACCGCAACAGGTCTTGCCTGCTCGCTCCAGGGAGCATTCACCTGTTTGCTGCTCCATTCGTGCATGGCCCGGTCCTTTGAGGATAAAACCTGCACCGCCGCTGACGAGTCGATGAATTTTCCCACCGCACTCCGGACATTCCGTTAAGGGTTCTTCGGTGATGGCCTGTTGCCGATCGAATCTCAGGCCGCATGTCCCGCACTCGTATTCGTAGGTTGGCATGATTCATACTCTCAATATTGTTCAGATTCATGGATTTTCGACCGGCCCCCAAAGAGTTCATGGTGTTGGATCGTCCGAGTACATGGGTTCCCACTGCCAGGCCTGCATGATCGGCTATAACGGGGCACTTGACCTTGAATAGAAAAAAGATATCGCGCGGCTCATCGCAGAGCGTCTCAAAGTTGCCTTGCCCCTTAGCAATGATCAAGTCAGACTCGCTAAGCCTCCGAGCGAACTCCTGATTGCAGTGTTCGAGCAACGTGCCAGGAACATCCGAACCGTTGTCGATGATCTCGACGATTTTATCGAGTCCCGCGGCCCGAGCGTCCTCATTGGTTGCGTCGTTGAGGATAGGTATGCCGCGTACTGCCAAGGTCACACGTTCTACTGCAAGTTGTTCGATGAGCAGCCGATCAAAGACAATCTCTCCTGCATTATCAGCTAGATATAAGATGCGCCGGGCTTTGGAGACTGCCTGCCGAAAACTTTCCAGTTCCCCGGCGAAAGACTCTTATAGCGCCCGGTTGATGGATTCGCGCACATGGGATTCGGTAACGTTTCCGTTCATGCCCATGTCGATCACATTTCCTGCAATAGCCAGGCGCACCGCCATTTGCAACGGATCCGACGCAGCTTCGAGCTCAGTTTTGAGCTCGGAGAGGAGACACAAGGCCATTCGGTCTTGATGCTCCTTTGCCACCCGGTAAGGGTCCTCCACACCGGTGATCACTCGGAGTTGCCGGTGAATGCGCTGGGTCATTACGGGAGGCGGTTGATCCAGGTCCATATCGGCGGCCCAACGCAACACCTGACGGATGATCGACGCGTGAACAGTGGGATCAGCCGATACCATCCTCGCCGCGTTCAAAGCCTGGCGAATGATGCAGGGTATACAATCCAGAGGTGTTTTCATGTCGCGTTTACCGAATGCCCTCCCTACCCTCTACTCCGGCCTCGCACACTCACCATTTAGTATATTGTTCAGGAGCCGCGCTCAGGATCTGCTTGTTGTTGTGTGCGGCAAGCATTATTGTTTGCGTATTCGCTTTGTAGACCGTGTGAAGTTAGTACTCTATGACGGTGATCGCACTGTTTTCACAAACCTCGACACAGCTTTCGCACCCCACGCATTCTTCTTCTTTGACTACGACGGACTGCCCGTCCTGAAGTTCGTAGACATTTACCGGACAGACATCGATGCATTCCCCGCAACCAACACAGTTTTCGCCAATCACTTCCGGTCTGAATGCCATGATTTACCTTTCTTCGAGTCCTTGTTCCAAGCCTCTTTCGCCGGCAGATGAGAGCAAGTCCCATGCCACGGAATGGAAGAGAACATCCCAGGCGGCTTGTTCTTCAAAAAACAAATCATTTAGGAGCGACTTTTGGCAATTAACCTACTCCGCCTTGCACCTGCAAGGATGCATGCCCATGTTGCAGGCAGGTGGATATTGAACCCTTCAGTATTTGCCGTTGGCATGTATTTTGCCAAAAGTCCTTTATGAGCGCGAAGCGAGTGTAGCTTGTCTGCATCATGGGCAGATTCTGTCTGGAAAGAGCTTTTCACAGTTATTTTTCGTGGTTCCAGGTTAGAGAGACTACTTCCTGTTAAAGAGGTTTTCAATAAGGGAGGAACAGTGATGCCATTTGGAGACGGAACAGGCCCAGTCGGCCTGGGACCGATGACGGGAAGACAACTCGGCCGGTCTGCTGGCACATGGCTTGGCGGAAGGTTCGGTGGATACTATGGACGAACCGGAAGTTTTGGCCGAAACCGTGGACGAGGCCGGAGGTGTTGGTCTAATACGACAGTGGCCAGAGGGTGGGCAAGGGTAGGAATTGGAAGACGATGGCTCGGAACTCGGGGTTATTCACAATGAATTCGTGAAGATGAACTGGAACATTTCGAGCATTACAGCTGAAGATTTAAAAAGACATAAAATGCGCACATGGCCAGCCCAACTGGATTAAGCCTAGCCGACTGATTAGCAAGTTACATGCACCGGCCCGGAAGTCGCTAAAAAGGACTTGCGTGCCGATTTTATTGTGGCACAAATAATGCTCAACTTACATGCGATGTCAATGGCTGGATTCACATGGAATCCATATTCCATCTTTGGCAGCGTTAGAATACGCTTATCGTCGAATTGATCGTGTTATTGATTTCCTTTGATGAACTCGTACCTCAACTCCTTGTGCTTTCAGCTTTTAAGCCTCGATGAATGCCACCTGGGATTCTGGGCACGAATCAGACCCTTGAAGGGCTATTGAGAAGTGACGCAGTCTCGATGGAATCCCGAATAAGGAAGTGATTCGAAAGCCGTGGCAAGTTTGCTTATCTGAAAGGGGATGCGAGATGAAAAGAATCCTGTGGATTGTTGTGACCATAATAATCCTGGCAATCGGGATGATTTATGATCCAGGAAACTCAAAGGAAATGAAAACGAAAGATTGTTTTTTTCTGTCCAGTCTCCATTTCACCGCCAGCGGAATGGATTATTGGTATAGCAAAGAACGAGGTGGACTAGAAACTGTTTCTGGGGTGCCTTATGCGGATCTTACCTGCCAGAATTGCCATGTGGCGGGATGTGACAACTGCCACATGGCGGAACTCGAGGGGAAAAAGGCCCGACAGCCGCTTACTCCTTGAAATGTGCCCGTAATCAAGACATGTGCCTGAAGTGCCACGGTAGAGAAAAGGCCATGATGAAGGTTAACGAAAAACAGCGCCAGCCGGATGTCCATGTAGTGCGGGGAATGGAATGTGTGGATTGCCACTCCACCGGGGAAATGCACGGGGACGGCTTTAGCTACATCTCCCTAAAACAACCGGGGGCTATGACAACTCAGTGTGAGAACTGCCATGATGATATTCAGCCCAATGAAGCGCATACGGTTCATAATGGAAAATTGGACTGCAAAGCTTGTCATCTGCGCCATGTGGTGAGTTGCATGAACTGCCATTTTGATACCATGGTAAAAGAAGGAGTGCGCAAGGCCATGCCTGTTAATGGATGGCTGTTTCTTATGAATTATAAGGAAAAAGTGACGGTCGCCAGCACGCAAAGCTTTGTTGCCAATGGCAAAACTTTTCTGATGTTTGCTCCGCATATGAGCCATGCGGTGATGAGGCAAGGGAGGGACTGCGACGGCTGTCATGGAACCGAAACGATGCAGCAGGCCAAACAGGGAAGGGTCAGATTAACCTGGCTGGAAAACGAACAGGTCGTGAATCTTAAAGGGGTTATTCCAGTTGTCGACAGCGTAGACTATCTTTGCACCTATCACGATCTGGTGGATGGGAAATGGAAGGTTATCAGCCAGCCTCCTAAACCTGGTCGCCAGTATGCCGGCTTCGGCAAGCCGCTTTCAAAGCAACAACTAGAAAGCCTCAACACGGTTCAAGTGCCTTCGAAAAAAATCGCACAATCCAACCTGGAAAAATAGAATTGTGCTTCTATCGTTCAAGTAACCTAATTAGTGCCCATACGGTGAAAGTCTTTAATTTACACCCCCCCTCACTTAACCTCTCCCCCTCGGGAGAGGAACCCAGGGTTTCCGGGTGGGCACTAATTAAAGATAGTTTCGTAGCCATTGCAGAGCAGGCCGGATGACAATCTTCCTATTCAAAGGATTTTTTGTGCTGCAGATTATTTTGTTCAGCGTGATCGGTTTGGCGCATATTGGGCGAGGGGAACCCTCTGGCCGGCGCATCACTGTGGTCTTCAACAATATTTCCGATGCAGTTCAACTGCAGACCGGTTGGGGCTTTTCCTGCGTTGTGGAAGGTTTTGGCCGAACCATTCTGTTTGATACCGGTTGTGATGGAAAAATGCTCACTTCCAATATGGAACACCTCGGCATCAATCCAGCATCCATCGATATGATCATTTTATCGCACATGCACGCAGACCATACGGGCGGGCTAGAGCATTTCCTCCGGCAGAACCATAAGGTCACGGTGGTTCTGCCGCGCTCCTTTGGGCATTCTTTCGTACAGCAAATCAAATATCTAGGAGCGGACGTTTTAGTGGTGAGTGAACCAACGCAACTGCTTGACGGCGTTTATTCCACCGGTGAGATGGGAGACTAAATCAAAGAGCAGGCACTGATTCTAGAGACATCGAAAGGTCTGGTGATCATTACCGGCTGTGCCCATCCCGGGCTGGTCAATATCGTGAAACTGGCCGGGCAGTACCTGAAAAAAAATGTTTATTTGACGATGGGCGGATTTCATCTAATGGGTTTAAACGCTTTGCAGGTCAGGGAGTGCCTTCAAACCCTCAAGGCTTTGCATGTGAAGAAAGTAGCTCCCAGCCACTGTACTGGTGAAGCAGCCATTGCCAGTTTTCGGCAGAGCTGGGGCGAAGATTTCCTAGCGGGTGGCTGTGGTGCTGTGATTGAGGTGGATGGTAGTCTTTCCCCTTAAGATTTGGGCCGCCTGGATCCAAAAATGGGAGGAAGGTTGTCGCGTGCTCGGGCAAAATTATGATTCAAATAGGAACGAGTGGAGATGTGAGCATGCCGTTGCTGACAAAAAATAGCACCTTCTTCTCAGTGGGGTGTACTTTGTTGCCGATGATTTTTCTGGGAGGTGCAAAATGAACCCGGAAAATAACCGTCGAGGTTGAGGAGACTCCAATGAAAGACGATTTGCGTGTGCTGATTGTAGGAGGGGTTGCATGTGGTCCCAAAGCCGCTTCCCGTTTGAAGCGTTTGCGTCCCGCTTGTAAGGTGACCATGATTGAAAAAGGGCAGCAGATTTCCTATGGGGCCTGCGGACTGCCCTACTACATTGAAGGCACTTTCCCCGATATAGACATGCTCATGGAAACCCCGGCAGGAGTGTTGCGCAATTCTGAATTCTTTCAGAAGGTGAAGGGTTTCGAAACCTTGACCCATACCGAAGCTATCCATATTGATCGACAGGCAAAAAGAATTCGAGTAAAGAATCTCGACACCGGCGCCGAACAGGACATGCCATATGACAAATTGGTTCTGGCGACCGGGGGTCGTCCTATCCAGCCATCCATTCCTGGCATTGAACTGAAGAATGTTTGGTATATCCGCCGCCCGGATGATGCTCAGAGTATGGTTGAAGAGATTGAATTGCACGGGCTCCGCAACGCAGTCCTGATTGGAGCCGGATACATTGGAGTGGAGATGGCGGAGGCTTTGCGCCAATGCGGCTTAAATGTCACCATGGTGGAAATTTTCGATCAGATCATGCCCCAGTTTCTAGATCCTGAGATGGCAATGTTGGCGGGCAAACATCTGCGTCAAAAAGGCGTTGGACTAGCCTTGAGCGAGAGGGTTCTTGCTTTGGAGGGCAACCATGAAGTAACATCCGTTCGAACGAACAAACAAACCATCCCAGCCGACCTTGTTATAGTAGGCGTAGGCGTTCGTCCCAACGATGAGCTTGCCCGCGAGGCGGGTCTTGCCTGTGCTCCCAAGGGAGGTATCCTGATCAACAGCTATTGCCAGACGAGTGATCCCGATATATACGCGGGAGGCGACTGTGTGGTGAACCACTATGTTCACCCGATCACGAGGGTTCCGCTTTTTGCAGCCTTAGGTTCGACTTCAAACAAGCATGGCCGAACCATTGCCGACGATATCGCAGCACGCCCCCATCCTTTTGCTGGAATTACCGGGACGGGAGTCTGCAGGGCGTTTGACTTTACATTGGGTCGCACGGGCCTGACTGAAAAACAAGCAAAGGAACTCGATCCAAATATTGAGTCGATTATTTGGGCGGGTCCTGATATGCCTCACTATATTCCCCTGAGCAAACCGCTTGTTATTAAAATGGTCGCCTCTCGATACACGCGAAAACTCCTCGGGGTACAGGTGGTCGGTATGGGGGATGGCTGCAAGAGATTGGACGTCGCTGCCACCGCAATCTACTGTGGAGCGACCATAGATGATGTGGCAAATCTCGACCTTGGTTACGCACCACCATACTCTCTTCCCATCGATCCGATTGCTACGGCAGCCCACGTGCTGGCAAACAAACTGGAAGGCATCGCCAGGTCCATTCCCCCCTTTGAGGCAAAGCAGCGCATTGGCAAAGGCGGGGATGTGATCCTGCTGGATGTTCGCACTCCCGATGAATACCGGATGCTGCGCCTGCCTTATGATAATGTGCGGCATATTCCCCTTGGCGCTCTGCGGGAAAGAGCTTGTGAATTGCCGAAAGATAAAGACATCCTGGCGTTCTGTAAAATCAGTTTGCGCGGGTATGAGGCCCAGTTGATTCTTAACAGCGTAGGGTTCGAAAAAGTCTGGTTCATCGAGGGAGGCTTGCAGGCTTGGCCCTTTGAGCTTGAAGAGAGTGGCTAGAGGGCTGCGTTACTGATTTGCTAGAGCTTCCTTATTTCCTTGTGGTGCTTCTGAACTTGGCAGCGGCAGCTTTTTTTTGCCTTGAGGCTTCATGGATTTCCTCGACGTCAACGACTTTGGAAGACTGCTCAATGGAGGACCCCAGCGCGTCTAGAAAAGTGGCCCTTCCCAAAGGGGTGCGTAGGATCACCGTGGTCCATCCCTCGGGTGAAGCAATGCCACCAAAGGAAATATCCGCGTACTCTGCCGAATAGTCCGAGCAAAAACGACAGGCCGGCCGCTCCATGAAACTCAGTTGGTCAAAGGGAAGCTCCACCTGTTCTCCATTTTTTAGAGAAAGTAGGAAATTTCTCTTGATGTTGACCTTCTCCACATCCTCGTACTTAAATCCTCCGGCAACTTCCAACCGAGCGATCATTTGCTGGTTGAACACGAAATTTTTCGTGCAAAAGAGGCCCAGTTTATACTTGATGACGTCAGCGGGAATTATTTTGAGGACTTCCATCCTGCGCAGCGTATGAATCTGGCAGGGAGTACCTACCACAGCTACACTTTGAAGATGCTTCTGCCTGAGGGAACGTAACTCCTGGATTGAAGAACTGAAACTGGTTCGGTACTCGTCGCCTAAAGTCGGCAAACCTTGACTGGTGTCGTAGTGGCTGCCGGCTGCCTGTACGATTTCTTCGCGAGTCGTAGCCATCCAAGGCTCACGGCTCAGGGGCCCCGTCCTTCTAGACACGATGGCGCCATCAATACGGCCTTTGTCGAACAGATGGAGAAGCAGGCCGGTCACTGCTCCACCGTCAGTTGCCCTGTCTCGAATTCCCTGATTGACGCAGCGAGCGGACAACGTCTTCAACATGGGGCCCATGGACTCTTCCCA
The DNA here is from genome assembly GCA_963781715.1 of uncultured delta proteobacterium. Lineage (GTDB taxonomy): Bacteria > Desulfobacterota > Syntrophobacteria > Syntrophobacterales > Syntrophobacteraceae > Desulfoferrobacter. The sequence continues at coordinate 634,007 of CAWAGW010000004.1, read as the reverse complement.
GCGCATGAATTCCCGGGTTTCGGCTTCCATTTCAGCGATCTCCGGGCAGATAAGATAGCAGATCCCACACTCGATGCATTTCTCAGGATCCTTGTACTGAGGTCGGTTGTCTCTTCCCAATTCAAGCGCCTCGTAATTGATAGCTGAACAGAAAGTGACACAACCGCCGCACTTGTGACAAAGCCCTTTGATCTGAACTTCGGAAATCAGATCTACAAATGATTTCGCTCGTTCCACAACGTGCCTCCTGGTAATGATTCGATGATCTTTTCCCCAACGACACGACAGTGATCGGGAACCCGCGGACCGGTGTCTTACATCAAACAGTTATAAGCAAGTCTTATGCCAGAATTCTGATTGAAGCGCAAAATACCGTCGCAGTCTGACCGCATTACTCCCTCATGCTGTATTGGGTTTGCATCCGTCGGTCTTGCGCTGGAGGAATAAGAATCGTTTACAGATAAAACGGGAAAAGATGCTTCTCTCGTGCTTTTCCCATTTGAGCTCGAGCTCAAGTCTATTAGGTTTGCCGGAAACCCAGAGGCAAATGAATGATAAACGCTGTCCCGGGGCCTCTTCTCTTCAAGGAGTTCCCGTCCAACAGCTTCCACCTCTCTTCGGCAAGTGGGCTTTCAATCTCGGTGTGTCCTTGATGATCCTTGATGATTCCGAAGGAGACCGATAATCCCAAGCCAATGCCTTTTCCGACCCCCTTGGTGGAAAAAAAGGGATCGAACACCTTTTGTTTGATTTCGGGACTAATGCCTGGGCCACTGTCAAGGAACGAAACGACTACCTCATCAGCATCCTTGTCGTGTTGAGTGACGATCGCGATAGCGCCATCGGCCTCTATGGCCTGGTGGGCGTTATTAAGTATATTGACGTACACTTGTTTAAGCTTCTCACTATCTCCAAAAACCTGAGCAAGGTTCGGATCAAAATGCCTCTTGACATGAATCCGATCTATCTTTAGGGAATGCTCCAGCACCGCAAGCACCTCATCAATTGTCTGATTGATGTCAACTGATTCCATGACCCTTTCTGTCTGCCTGGAAAATTCCAACAGATCCGCAACAATTCTGGCGCAAATCTTTGTCTGTTTTTCGATGGTCTTGAGGCTGTCATTCATTTCACTTCCCTCTGGAAAATCGTCCATCGATACTTGCGCGTTGGCCAGGATGATCATCAATGGAGTATTGATCTCATGGGCTACCCCTGCCGCCAATTGTCCTATGGTGGCCATCTTTTGCGTTTCAATGAGGCTTTCGGTGATTTTTTGAAGCTGCGTTATATCTTTTGCAATTCCTTCACATCCGGCAAACTTATGCTTTTCCTCATAGATGGCGCTTGCGGTCACAAGCATGTCGAGTATGCTGCCATCATTTCTCCTGAACTCCGCTGCGTAATCTGTGATGAATCCCTGATCTTGCAGAATCTGACGATACTTATGAGCCTCCTCCGGATTTCGGAACACATCCTCGAGAGTTGCGGGCAGAAAGTCTTCCAGGGAATCATAGCCCAGGAGTTCCATACCACTTGGATTAACATCGATGATTCTTCCTTTTTCGTCACAGATGTAGATCATATCCTTGGAATTCTCAAACAATCGCTTGTATCTTCTAATTGACTCAACTAGTTCCTTGATCCCTTCCTTGACCCTCATTTCCAGGTGGGCATTGAGATCGTTTATTTCCGTGCAGCGTTGTTGCAGTTCTTCGTTGGTTTTGGAGAGCAATGCATTGGCTTCTTCAAGTTCACTTAAGGCCTTTGCCAGTTCATTATTGGATCTCTCCAACTCCTCACTCATTCGTTTTTTTTCAGTTATGTCGAAGAAAACACCGCTTACATAAACCCACTCACCTTTCTCTCCAGCTAATATGCGGCTTCTCTCTTGGATCCACAAGATTTGGTCCCATCTGGTTTTTATCCTATATTCCCGCACATAAACCCGGTCTTGCTCAAGAGCTCGTTTGAAATGTTTCTTTACTGTTCCGATATCTTCCTCTAGAACTAGGTCAGACCATCTCAGTTTTCTTGAATCAAAGTCGCTTTTTGGATAGCCGGTCAGCTCTTCCACCTTATCGTCCACAAAATCAACCGACCAATCTTTGTATCCTTTGAAGACAATACTGGGGATGGCGCCGATCAGCTGACGATAGTTCTCCTCGGATCGTTTCAGAGCCTTTTCAGTTCGTTTGCGATCACTGATGTCTTTAAAGTCCTCGACGATGCCAAGGATTTCACCGGTCTCATCCCGGAAAGGCGTTGCTGTTAAAATGCAATCGATGACTGTGCCGTCGGTTCGTTGCTTCTCAACTTCAATCTCAATCCTGGGTTCACCCTGTAAAATTCTTTTGAGAGGACATTCGGGGGTATGGCAAAGAGGACCGGAGAGAACTTCGTAACATTTGTTCCAGAGAGCTTCTTCACTTATCCCGGCCAAGCCCATAAAGGTGTCGTTGGCCTTTAACGCGTTGAAATGTCGGTCTATTATCCGCATCCCGTCGGCCGCTGTACGAAATATCTGATCCATCTCCATGCGGGTTCTGATAAGCTCATCTCGAGCCAACTTTCTTTCAGTGATGTCAAAGAAAATGCCGCTAAAATGGTGAATTTGTCCCTGATCATCGAAAACAATGGTGCCCCTGTCCTGAATCCACTTTGTTTGCCCGTTCCTGGCTCTTATCCTAAATTCTCTCAAGTAGGATTTGTTTCCCTTCAGAACCTTTCTTATCTCGTCTTTAACAGTCTCGATATCTTCCTCGATCATCAACTCAGACCACTTCATCCTTCGCGAATTGAAGACAATTCTTGGGTAGCCGGTCAATGCTTCAATTTTGTCATCGTAAAAATCCACATCCCAGTTCACGTATCCTTTGTAGACAACACCCGGAATGTTTTCGATCAACAATTCGTAATCGGTCAATGCTTCCTTCAGTGCCTCTTCGACGAGTTTGGATCTGGATTCTTCCGCCTCGAGTCTGTTCAGTTGCTGCTGAAGTCCGTTGTCATTGGCATTGCCCATTGTTATGTACCCTATGTGAATAAGATTCAGCCTCTTAATAGACGGGCTCGTTTACTGTACTTATGGTGCCTTTGCACTTTTTCGTGAATTGGCTATTTCAGCAAGAAATCGAGCTAACGCGTGGGTGGAGGTTCTACCGCTTTATGCAAAGGCGACTTCACATTAGTATCAAAGCCGGCACGGAACTGGAAGTGCTCAAACAGGATGGCATTCACTTTCTTGTAGAGCAGTCGTAAAGGAATTTCGGCGGGGCAGGCTTGTTCGCATAAACCGCAGTCTACACAACGCCCGATCATATGAATCGCGCGAACCAGGTGAAACATGGGAAATTCCGGTGGAATATTTCCAGGTGCAACAACATCCTCACTTTCCAGAGCACATTCATCGCAGTAGCACATAGGGCAGATATTACGGCATCCATAGCATTTGACACATTTTTCGAACTGACGTAACCAGGACAGCCACCCCATGGATTGGCTGGTCTCTTCTAAAAGGAGTCTATGGTCCGCTAACGGCTGCGCCGGTTCTCCTTCAACCCACTCTTCCGGAAAAGGGCGCAGGCAGGCGCACGCCTCCGCCAGGGTTTGCGGACAGGCTAGGCCGATTAAGACCACTCGTTCGGATGAAATTTGATTCCAGGTGATGAGCGTTTTCAGAGCGCGCTCATCGCATCCTCTTGCCAATACTCCAAAGCGAGCTTCCGGATAGGAGTGAAGCAGCTCCTGCAAGATTTTCATCAACGGATAGCGAGCTGCACCCGGGCTTGACGTGTCTCCGATTGCCAGCTCATCCAGGCCGTCTGGCTGCAGGAAAAGGTATGGGGCAACGTGTGCGCCGTTTTGCCTGAGCGCCAAAATTCCCTGAACCTCCCCGGAGACTAGAAGCTCTCTCATCCTACTCTTAGTCTTTTCGTACATTCCATTTCTCCCCTGCTGATGGCCTAAGGGTTGAGCCCTACTCATCTCGGAGGACGGAGAGATCGAGTCAGTTTGCAGATATTCCCACCATTCACCATCCATAATTCACGGTTCACCATGAACCAATGCCAGGCCTTCAGATTCCTTAGGTTTGATCTGGGTCTTTCCCGCACGGGCACGACGTGTTCCCCGTATAAGTGGACCAAGAGATTGGATTTGTTTGATAAAGCCAGTCATTTCCTGAGCAAACCGTGGTCCTTCTGCCGATGAAACCCAGACGGCTTCCACGCGCTCCGGTTCAATATGCAGAAAGCTCATCAATTCCTTGAGGATAAGCACACGATTCGCCGTAAGATAATTACCAGACTGGTAATGGCAGTCTCCGTAGTGTCACCCTCCTACAAAAACCCCGTCTGCTCCGGCTTGAAAAGCCTTTAGGATGTTCTCCAAAGAAACTGATGAAGAACACATGACCCGGATAACGCGGGCGTCTGGTGGATACTGAATGCGACTGACGCCGGCCTGATCGGCTCCAGCGTAAGCACACCAGTTGCAGAGAAAAGCGATCACCTTAGGACGAAATCCTTGCATAATCTCTTCTCCTTAGAAGTTGGAAAAGGCGGCCACCACTTGAGCATTGAGCTGTTTTCTAGTGAAGCCTGACAAGCGTGCGCTTCCGGAGGGGCAGCTGGCGGCACATGCGCCACACCCCTTGCACAGTGCTTGATTCACCTCACAGATGTGGCGTTCCTCATTAAATCCAATCGCTCCATAGGCGCATACTTCCAAGCATCCCTTGCATCCCATGCAGGTTTCGGCATCAATGCTTGCCGTGAGCCCACTCGTTGTCCAAATTCCCTGTGTCAAAACACCGACCGCTCGTGCGGCGGCGGCCAGGGCCTGTGTCAGTGATTCTTCGATCGATTTGGGGTAATGAGCCATACCGCAGACGAATACACCGTCAGTAGCAAAATCCACAGGGCGGAGTTTGACGTGAGCTTCCATAAAGAAACCATCGGCGTTGAGGGGAACTTTCAGATTCCTGCTGAGCGCCTCATTTCTTGAAGGTTCGATTGCTGTGGCAAGGTTGATGAAATCCGGACGGAGCAAAATTGGCCTGTTCAGAATAGAGTCCAAAACCTCTACTTCCAATCCTCCGTCTTCTCGGATTCTCGTATCGGGTTTGCGACTTGGATCATAGCGGATGAAATAAACGCCTTTGGCGCGGGCTTCCTGATAGATGTTTTCCCTGAGGCCGAAGGTACGCAAATCCCGGTAGAGAATGAAGATATCCATTGTGGGGTTAAGCTCTTTGATTTTCAGAGCGCTCTGCACGCTATGCGTGCAGCAAATCCTGCTGCAATACGGATGTGGCGGTTCTCTGGAACCTACGCACTGGATGAAAACACCACACCGACCCTCGGTAACAAGAGAATCCCGGAATGCGATCCGCTGGTCTAGTTCGTGCCAGAGGAGCACATTGGAGTGTGCTCCGTAGAGATACTCATCAGGATGATGAGCACGGGCTCCGGTTGCCAGAATGATGATTCCATGGTCGACGGTGATGGCGTGGTGTTTGACCCCTCTTTTCCTGATAGTCGAGCAAAAATTCCCTACGAAACCACTGGAGTAAACTACATCGCTGTCTAGGTGAACCGTGATGAGAGGGTGCGCCATGACTTTCTTGACCATATCCATGAGAAATGGCTGCACTTCTTCGCCACTCCATGTCCAGAAGATATGGTTGGCCTGTCCACCCAACTTTTCCGTAGTCTCCACCAAATGGACTTGGTAGCCCGCTCCAGCAACAGCCAGCGCTGCCTGCATGCCTGCAAAGCCGCCTCCAATCACCAGGGCTGCAGGCTCGATGGGGAGCTTTTGCTCTGTGAGAGGCACAAGCAATGCGGCCTTGGCAACGGCCATCCGAACCAGGTCCTTGGCCTTCCCGGTGGCTGCAGAAGGATTCCGCTGATGCACCCAAGAGTCTTGATCGCGAATATTGGCCATTTCAAAAAGGTACTTGTTCAGCCCTGCTTCCTGAAGAGTTTGGCGGAAGAGCGGCTCGTGGGTGCGTGGTGAACACGCTGCTAATACGACCCGATTGAGACGATGCTCACGGATCATCTGCTTAAGTCGCTCTTGTGCATCTTGAGAACAGGAGAAAAGATTTTCCTGAGTATACACCACATAAGGAAGGCGTTCTGCATAGGCAACCACTTCCGGAACACTCACTACGCTCCCGATGTTGGCTCCGCAGTTGCACACAAAGACGCCTATCCGCGGCGGGCCGGAAGTATCCATCATATCGATTTCAGCAGTAATTGCACCGGGTAGCCGTTCTGCAAGTCCCGGTTTCAAAAGATTTGCCACTGCAGCCGCCGCGGCGCTGGCTTCCATGACGGACTCGGGGATATCCTTAGGACCTTGGAAGGCACCGCAGGTAAAAATACCCGGGCGGCTGCTGGAAACGGGTTGAAAGCAGGAATGGTCTGCGAAAGAGTCGTCATTGAGCTTAAACTCGAGTCTTTTGGCAAGATCTTTCGCTGATTCCGAGGTTTGAATGCCCACCGAGAGGACGACCATGTCAAATACCTCGGTGGCCGCTTCTCCCGACTCCTTTACATAGGAAATACTGAGGTCTCCACTGTCAGGTTCTTCTTCAACGGTGTGAACGCGAGACCGGATAAAACGGATTTGGTGCTCTTCACGAGCTCGCTCATAATATCTCTCAAAGTCCTTTCCGTGGGTTCGCATATCCATAAAAAAGATGGCCGCATCCAAATGCCCCCGGGCATGCTCCCGTGCAATGACGGCTTCTTTGATGGCATACATGCAACAGACAGAGGAGCAGTAACCATGATGTTGAATGTCGCGCGATCCCACACACTGTATCCAGGCAATCCTTTGAGGTTCCCGATGATCCGAAGGTCGAACGAGATGGCCCCTGGTAGGACCTGAAGCCGAAAGTAACCTCTCGAACTCCATAGAAGTGACTACGTTGGCATATTTTGAATATCCGTAACAGTCATAACGTTTCGCATCGAAAGCATCAAAACCTGCAGCAGCAACAATGGCGCCGACAGAGATTGTTCGTTCCTGCGGCCGATCTTCGTGGTGGATGGCGCCCGCCAAGCATGCCTCCAGGCATTGGTAGCATTCGGAACAGATACCACAGTTGAGGCACCGTTGCGCCTCCTGCCGAACCTGTTCTTCCGATAAGCCTTGTTGCACCTCATCGAAATTAGAAATTCTTGTTTCAGAAGATAACCGTGGCATCTTTTGACGGGGAATACGATCGTAACCAGCCGTCGGCACGTTCTTCACGGCTTGCCATTCTTCTTCTCGCCCTTCCCGGAGGTTTAATCCACGAATGAAGCGGTCTATAGAAATAGCAGCCTGTTTGCCGGCAGCAATCGCCTCGATGACTGTTCGGGGGCCTGTCACCGCATCGCCGCCTGCAAACAGATCCGGATCATCCGACTGCAAGGTGAGAGGATCGACCTTCAACGTCCCCCAACCGCTCACGGTACAAGCACACTCTTCGGTGAGGCAAGCCCAGTCGGATTCCTGCCCGATTGCCGGGATGACCGCATCAGCTTCCAAAATGAATTCAGATCCTTCAATTGCTTCAGGCCTCCGCCGCCCACTGGCGTCTGGATCTCCAAGTGTCATCTTCACGCACTCAATAGCGTTTGTCCGTCCATTTTCTCGCAAAATGCGAACCGGGTTGGTGAGTGTCATGATCTCAATGCCTTCTTCGCGGCATTCTTCGAGCTCTTCTGCGCTTGCAGGCATTTCTTCAAGGCCCCGACGATAAACGATGAAAGGCCTCGCGGAACCCAGACGCCGGGCTGTTCTAACCGCATCCATGGCGACATTGCCTCCGCCAATCACCGCGACCCGGTCACCCAGTGAGGCTCTAAAGTCGCCAAGGTTCACTTCCCTCAGAAATTTTACTCCGGGATAGACTCCTTCGAGATCTTCGCCCTCAATGCCCAAAGATTTGCATTCGTGGGCGCCGATGGCAACAAAGAAGGCCTTATAGCCCTCCTCTCGAAGCTGCCGGACGGTAACATCCTTGCCGATTTCCACGCCCAGCCTGAATTCAACGCCCATATCCTTGATAATCTTAATTTCCGCTTCGATGATGTCACGGGGCAGTCGATAAGCTGGAATCCCAACAATAAGCATACCGCCGGGGACGGCCAGTTTCTCGAAAACACTCACCCGGTAGCCCTCGATGGCCAGATAATAAGCACAGGTGAGACCTGCCGGGCCTGAACCGAAGACGGCCACCTTATCGTCTGTTTTTGCTTTGCTCGCAGGAATGATGCGTGTCTCAGCGCGCAAGTCCAGATCGGCGAGAAATCGCTTAATGTTGTCAATAGCTACAGGCTCATCGATTTGGCTGCGCGTACAGACCGATTCGCAAGGATGATGGCAAACCCGACCACAGACAGCCGGGAAAGGGTTTTCCTGTTTGATCAGTTGGAGGGCTTCGCTGTATCTTCCCTCAGCTGCCAAGGCTATATAGCCCTGGACGGAAATGTGTGCCGGGCAGGCCGCTTTGCATGGGGCGGTCCCGCGCTTTTCAATGGCGTAAGCTCCCGGTACCGCCTGCGAATAACGGCGATATACTGCACGACGTTCACTCAAGCCCATGTTGTATTCATCTTTGCGCATAACCGGGCAAATGCGGGCGCATTCTCCACAACCAGTGCAGACTGCCGGATCGACATAACGAGCCCTCTGCAGCACCTTCACCTGGAAGTTCCCGACTGCACCGGTCACTTCCTGCACTTCAGTCAGTGTCAAAAGCTCAATTCTGGGGTGCCGGCCGACCTCGACCAGCTTAGGGGAGATGATTCACATAGCGCAATCGTTGGTGGGGAAAGTTTTGTCTAGCTGGGCCATAACGCCGCCAATTGATGACTCCTTTTCCACCAGAAAGACGCCGAAACCCATCTCCGCCAAATCGAGCGCCGATTGCATACCAGCAATGCCCCCGCCAATAACCATTACTCGCCGGACGCCGTCTTGACCTGAAGCCGGTCCTGTTGGTTCCATGGTTTCTCCTCGGGAAAATTTGGGCTTTGCCTTTAATTCCGACTTAGAATCTTTCTTAAAACTGGCTTTTGTAGTGCAGTGCTTCAGGGCTGCTGAGCATCGGCAGGGCTGAAGCACTGCACTACAGGGGTTTTGAGATAGTTACTAAGAAAGAGGATGTCGTTGAGCTGAAATTAGTCTGATATAGTGTGCGAAAGGCTTTTGTCTTTGAAATCTTCACGCGATCTTGTAGGTGCAGGTTTCAAATCACTTGTCACACTGTTATTTATGTACTAAAATACAACAATATTCAAGAGGCATTAGCGCTAAAAGGAAAAATATGGCTCGAATACTTATTCTGGATGATGTTTTGGAGGCTGTTAAAGCCATTCAAAAGATCCTTGAAAAGAAGGGCCATCAGACCTTTGGTTACACAGAAGAAAACGAGGCGATAGAATGCGTTCGCTCCAATGCGATCGATCTGGCCATTCTGGATATAAAGCTCAAGCACCGAAGTGGTGTCGAAGTGCTTGAGGAGATGAAAAAGATTTGTCCGGAACTCAAAACGATCATGTTGACAGGTTATCCTGCCCGTGAAACTGCCGATCTGAGCACCCAGCTGGGGGCTGACGCTTACTGCATCAAGCCGATTGATCGCAATGATCTGGATTCACTGGTGAATTGCCTCATACTGCAGAAATCTGAAGACCTTACCGGAACTCAAAAGGAAAACACCACCTGAACCGAGTTCTAAAAGGTTTGGATTAGGATGACAGATCACAGTAGATCAAAACGTTTCAATGTGCATCACTCAACATCTTCAATAGGCATTAGATAACATTGCCAAAAGGAGGGATTCATGGCACGGATACTTATTCTGGATGACGTGCCGGAAGCCGTCAAAGCCATTCAAAAAATCCTTGAAAAGAGAGGTCATGAAATATTTGGATACACGGAAGAGGACGAGGCCATCGCACATATTAGTAGCAATCCGTTGGATCTGGCCATCCTGGACATAAAGCTTAAGCACCGGGATGGTGTCAAGGTGCTCGAGGAGATGAAAAGGATTCGCCCGGAACTTAAGACCATCATGTTGACAGGATATCCCACGCACAGATCCGCTGCAGAAAGTACTCGTCTTGGGGCCGATGCTTACTGCATCAAGCCGATCGATCGAGAGGATCTTGAGAGGAGGGTGGGGAACTCCTGAGCTGAAAGGCAACTTCCGTTCAGAATCACCATGATGATCATCGGATACGATGGTTTGCACTTTTCCCCGTGAGGCGCGTTACCTTACTGCGGGCACATCTTCGAGCATGTCTGCTTTGTCACTGACATGAAACTTCATAGTAAAGATTGTTCCCTTTGCGGATTTACTTTCCACTCCAATGGTTCCCTTATGTCGTTCGACAATACTTTTAACCGTCGCAAGACCAAGTCCTAATCCTTCTTTTTTGGTGGTAAAAAACGCATCGAAAATATTTGCAAGAAGTTCTTTAGGGATGCCGCATCCGCTGTCTTCAATCTCGATTGTCACAAGCTTCCTGCTCGCATCCGATCTGGTGGCAATGGTTAAAAGTCCACCATTGGGCATGGCATCAATGGCATTAAAGATAAGGTTGATCATGACTTGTTGCAGTTGATTAAAGTCGCCAAAGACAGCTGGCAAATCGGTTTGCAGATCGAGTTTGGACTGAATATTCTGGAGGGTCAGTCTGTGATCACTTAGATCCAAACACTTTTTGACCACCATATTAAGGTCGACTTGTGTAAAATCATGCTTGGACCTGCGCGAAAACGAAAGCAAATCAATAACAATTCCGGAACAGCGATTTAGCTGCTGCTCCATGAGCGATAGATATTCGATAAATTTCTTCTGGGATTCGGGAGTGAGGGGCCCGCGGCCCAGGATTTTGAGCATGAGCCGATCGTAGTTGAGCATGCCCGCAATGGGGTTATTGATTTCATGGACTACACTGGCTGCCAATTCACCCAGGGGAATCATCTTATCCTGTTGGAGTAGCTGTGTCCTATCAGCGTAACGTTGGGTCAGTTCTCGGATTTCACGGCGATCTCTCAAAAAACCCACAATACCAATTTGTTCATCATCTTTGATCAGGAGCGAGGCTGAAAGCTGAACGGGGACCTTTGTGCCGCCTTTATTGACTAGTGTCGTTTCGTAAAGGAAGAGCCGGTTCTTTCCACCAAATTCTTCGGAGTATAAGCTGTATTCAAGCTTGTCTGCTTCTTTTGGTGGAAAGAATTGTTTAAGGTACATCCTTCCAACCGCTTCCTCTTTTGTGTAGCCCAGTATCTGCTCCATTCTCCTGTTGAAGATAATGGTTTTCCCTTCGTTGTCGCACGCCACAATTCCATCAATTGAACTTTCAATCAAAATCTGCTGAAATTCAAGCATCCTGGAGAATTCATCTCTCTGTCCATCCATCTTTGCTCCAACAATGCAGCGTCATCGTTTATTTCGTTTAATCCACTATGCAAATGCTCGTCTCTTGCGCTCAATGGAGCACTTTGTTGCCAATACTGATCCGCTTGCCGAATACGTCGATTCGAGAAAACACTTTCCTGCCCTCAACACTGGTTCCATGATTTCCGCTCCAAGCTCCCTCGCAATAGGCGCCACTCGACAAGAGATTCCAGGGGGTATGTGAGTACGATTCAGATGCTTTGCCAACGGCTCTGCCCCAAAACTTTGGATCGCCTTTTTATGATCAATCACTACTTAGAAATTCGCACGGCGACAGCCTTTTTGCTTCTTTGTTCTTAATCCTATAGATGAATTGGGTACTTGTCAATTATATTAAAGGCTGATTACCCGATCACTTATACGCATCTTATTAATCTGCGACAATCTCTTGGCAGGGTGGATATTTACCTGTACTCAGCACGTTATTAAAATCCCTGTGAGCTCTTTGGAAATTACTTCCACCTAGAATTAGCAATTGCATCGGTGACCTTGCGTCATGCCGGCGAGCTGCGGATCGCGCTGCGGGGCAGGTGCCTTCTATGTGCCGACTCGAGAACCTCGCTTTCCGGGCGAATGGCTTTAGCGTGTTATGCATTTTGGATCCCGGATTCGAGGCACCCCTCAACTGGCACACAATTTGCCTGACGTTCACTATTGAGAGGAGTAATAATAGGAATCATGCAAACCAATGTACTAGGCTGCTTCACTTTCTCTTAAGGAGAATGCGCGAGCTGAAGGTGGAGGGATCGTTGATGAAAGTTGTTGAAGCTTTTGAGAGAGCGATTGGCGGAAGATGGACAGGCATAGTTTTTTATAAGGATATGCCAAGGAGTGAAGGAAATGGATCGGGCAAAAAGCATATACGATTTTGCGAAGCCGTTAAGAATTCGTATACGCGGCCAATTGTCCTAACGCAAGATCTGCTCAATTGTCCTGGAGGTCGGTGGAGCCTTGGATGGGAAAATCATCCGGAATTGCTCATTCATAGGCTGACCAACGATAATGGCTTGTCGGCTGAAATGGTATCAAAACTCATGGCCAACGCACCGCATCTGGATAGGGAGCTGGCGGCGGTGACAATCGGCGGAGAACAAACTCCGGATGTGATCGTTTCGTTTGTACAGGCCGGGGATGCAATGAAACTGGTTCGCCGCTGGCAACAGAAGACTGGAAGCGACCTCGATGTCCCCATTTCGAGTTTGATGTCTGTGTGCGGAAGTGTTGTGCGAGCGTATCTGACTCAGCGAATCAGTATCTCGTTTGGTTGCCCGGAATCGCGAAAATATGGCAACATAAGCAGGGACCGTTTAGTGATCGGTGTCCCTTATCAAACAGCCGAAAAACTAATGTGATCCAGACCGTTTGTAGCTGCAGTTGAAAATGCTTTCCATTCTCCTCACACTGTTATTCATTGATGGCATGATGGCAAATTTGTAACCGCTGAGTAACTAATATCCGAGAGACACTTTTTCCGTCACTGCTGGATAAGCCAGAAGCTGATGCCTCTAATTGAATCGGTAGTCGCTGCAGCAAAATAGGATACTGGTTGATGGCTATCTGGACAAAGTATTTTCGGGGTGATTGCAGGGTCGAAAATGAAGAACTTGGCCAAGTGCGTTAAAAATCTGCATCAAGTTTTAGACTTGATTATTAGCTTGGGTTGGAGGGCGAACGATGGGGTGAGGGAGTGAGGGGAGAGTTTTTCACTCCCTCACCTTCTCCTCCTGGTGGCGGTAAACAGGCACTCGGCTGCCAAGGTTTTTATCTCACCTGTCGACACCAACACCAATAATGAAGGAGAAAAACATATACGGTTGTGCAGCAAACGGTCCAACATTTCGATCTTCCGACAGGAAGCCCAAAAGCCTTAGCAGGGAAATCCGCTACACCTTCTTTCGAGTCCGCGATCATGAGATGTGGCATCTCATTAATTGTCACGGTACGTGTGACTCGAACGACCGGTGGGAAGTCGCTCTCTTGCTCGGTACACGGTCTACTACTCCTCACCCAGCTTCCTGACTTTTGGCAAAAAAACAGTGAAAATAGATCCTTTCCCGGGTTCACTGGCAACCAACACTCGTCCGCCATGTCCTTCCACGATTGTCTTCACGATGGCCAAACCCACACCGTAGCCTTCTTTTTTCCCGGCACCCGGCCCCTTGTGAAAGATATCGAAAATATAAGGAAGCTCCTTGGGATCTATACCCGTTCCCTCATCTTGCACTTTGACCATCACCTCTCCATCGCTCTCTTCAACCGCAATGGCCACAGTGCCGCCTTTTTGCGAAAATTTGAGGGCGTTGTTCAGAAGATTTTCGAAAACTCGCCGAAGCCGGTTGGCATCCGCTTCAATGACCGGCAGGCTCCCGGCACTCTCAAAAGTAAGTGTGATCCCCATCGCAGCCGCTTTGGGTTCATAAAGGTTGAAGAGCTCATAGAGCTCTTTGTTCAAAAAAGTCGCGTCAAAAGTTAAATTCAATTTGCCTGTTTTCAATCGTGAGAATTCGAGAAAATCTTTGACCAAAACCTCTAATTTGCTTGCTTCCTTGGTGATGACCTCAATGAATTTTTTGGGTTTTTCCTGATTGAGATCTTCGGTTTTGAGCAGGCGCAACCCAAGTCCGTGAATGCCCGTCAGTGAAGAATTCATGTCGTGGGCAAACATGGAGATCAGATTGGCCTTTTCTCGTTCTAGAGCTTTCTTTTTCGAGATATCGAGAAACGCTTCAACGGCGCCAATGAGTTTCCCACTCTGATCGAAGAGGCCGGCAGTGCTCATTTCGACAGGGATGATATCGCCACTTCGATTACGGATGCTCGTTTCGATTTGGATAATGGGCTCCCGTCGGTTGATGACAGTTCTCAAAGGGCAGCCGAGGTTGCACATTCCGCCCTGCAAGATATCCCCGCAGTAGCAGCCGATGGCATCTTTTTCGGAATGGCCGGTAATCTCCTGAGCCCAGGGATTGAACCGGGTGATCCTCAGGTCGGGATCAACCGCCAGAATAGCTATTGGCAGACTGTCAATGATGAAATAACAAAAGGATAAGTCTCTCTTCTTTTGAGAACTTGTCGGGCTTCCCGACGAAACCAGAGCCGCCTCTTTTGCGGACCCTTCATTGCTGTTATTGTGAATTTGGTGGATCTGCATCGCATTCTCATGCCCGAACCCGGTGATCGGCTCCGCCCGAAATGGGATGAATCAGCTTAGCTCAAGCCTTTCCTTGGTTTCTTGCCAAATCCAGGTTGGATAATTAAAAAGTGATTACTTCAAATCCTTGCTTGATGAACTCAGCCATACTCGCGTGCCCTTTCATTTCATCGAGCAACCGCAAACCTTCCGTTTTGGCGGCATCGAGTGCACCCATCTTGGTGGAGCAGGCTTTGCAGGTTCCCTCGAAAAGTCCAAGAGATTTGGCTTTCCGATAGAGATCTGAACCAACACTGTTTCCCGCCGATAAATCAATAATCAGTTTGGTGGCGGCCCCCTCGAACACGATTTTGATTTCATAGCCCCGCTCGTGCATGTCGAGAGCATTCAACAGCACGTGGACAAAACACATGGATTCTCCATTGAAAGCAAACAGCGCCGCTCTTTTCACTTTCCAACCTCCCGTTCCACAGCAGTTGTAATCGGTTGAAATTTATTGAATTTATACACCCCCCCCTCAACCTGAATGGAGAGATAGAGAAGAGCACTGAGGTTGAGCTGTAACGTTGTTTTTTGAGCAAACTCTTTTTGTTCAAACAGCTATTCTGAAAAGTGGAAATACCACGATTCAACCTGATGGAAGGAGAAATCGCGGTATTTCCGATACAGGAATGGGAACTTCGATCCCGCCAATAAGCAATTACAAGAACTGTGCCAGTTGCGAGTTCTAGACGGGTTTTAATAGCTTCGACCTTACAACTTCTTTTTCCGCTTGCAGATGGTCGCACTTTCGTGCGGCAGGCAGGGTAGAGCGTTGCCTCTCACTGGAAGCGTTATTAAAAGCTTATCCGAGGATCTCTCCCATGCGTCATTCACGCGAGCGGTTTTGAACCTGAAACGAAAATTAGGCATGAAAATCGCCTGGCTCACCGCAACTTTATTCCCATGGGTTGGATTTGACGAAGGGAACTTTTCCCGCCGATGCAACCGGCAGGACGACAAGACATTCAAACATGGAGTTGTTATGGTACGTAAAAAGGTTGCTTTGCCTTGCTGCTCTTTTCTCCCTTAAAGATAACGTTTTGGCAAGAGCATGGTCATGGTTGGCAACAAGTCCGCGGGTATCGCCCGGTGTCAGGCTGTTGGAAATGAGCAAGAACTAGAAGGAAACCCGAATAGTACCCTGCGACGATGTTGCCAAGATTTCAAGAAATATTGCGAAATATTTTACAGATATTTTGCAGTGAGTCTAATTCGCCTACATAATCTGGTTTAAATGGTTCTAGAAATATGGCTTGTGGGAGGTAAAAAGGAATTGCAGTTACCAAATATAGCACGCAGCGCTCAACTGGGCTGAACAGCGAAAAAAGGCCTCTCTTGCCAAATTCAGAGCGACCTTTTTTCAATATATCTGCGGATCAGTCAAATGCCATATCCGTTTTCCATACTTCCCATACTTTTCCCACAAGATCCGGTCCAGGTTTGAGGGTTATCTTTCCGGGTTTCCAGCCAGAAGGTGTTGCCTCCCTCCCTTTGCTGTCTCTCACATGCTGGAAGGCCTGCACCTGTCGCATGCTTTCCTGGATGTTTCGGCCTACCGGTGGAGTCAGTACTTCATAGCCCTGAACAACTCCCTCGGGATCTATGATGAACCTCCCGCGCGTCTCAACTCCTGCCTCTTCATCAAACACACCGAATACTTTTCCGACTTTTCCACCAGCATCGGACAGCATCGGAAATGGAACTCCGCCTTTTACCATTTTGGAAAGTTCATTGTCGTTCCACATCTTATGCACAAAAACGCTATCGATGCTCATTGAAAGGATTTCAACCCCCAACTTCTGGAATTCAGCGTATTTTTCAGCAACTGCCGAAATCTCTGTCGCTCAAACAAAGGTGAAATCACCTGGGTAGAAGCACAAAAGCACCCATTTTCCGAGATATTCCGAGAGTTTTACCGATATAAACTTACCCTGTTGATATGCTGGTGCAACAAAATCCGGTGCCTTTTTCCCGACTCGTATCATGGGTGCGACCTCCTTGATTGGCGTAGTTTCTTTTGCAGTTTGTTCATCAATTGCCTCCCCAACCGGACCTCCAGTAGGCCGTGCACAACCGACCTCCATTTCCTCTCCCATAGTCGACTCCTTTCTTTGTTGAAAATATAGTGATTTTCTATGATTCGTAGACCAAACCATACATCATATCGATGGAAGCTCTGAGCAAGCAAAACTCGCTCCAACGCAAAGCAGACCTGCGGTGTTTGTAGGATCCGTCTGCGATAGGAAAAAGATAGAGAGGTGCAGCTAGTGAGGGGAACAAAATGAACCTGGTGTGAGGGCGCAAGAGAAACGAATTGTTCCCATGTTGGGATTAGTTTTCTTTAGACATGAATGACAGCAAAGATCTTCACGGTGATCTGGTCAAACATCTTTGCTTTTAGCCCCGTTCATCTCAACTTAGGAAATCCTACGAGGCTGGCTGAAAATGCTTCCGTTGTCATTTCGAATCACGCCTTGGTGTGATGAGAAATCTTTGGACCTAAATTCGGCGATTATTATTCAGGCAAAGCTGCAATCGGCATGACGGAGGGTTACCGATGGAATCGCCAAATTTAGGTTAGAATCAGCTGCTGACGCGAATAGGATTTCTCGCCTTTGGCTCCAAACGGCAATTGTCGGACGGCTTACTAGAGTTCGTTGACCATCCCATTGAGCTGTTGGCGAGTAAACACGGGGCCGTCAATGCAGACATATTTTGATCCGATATTGCAGCGTCCGCAGATGCCGACGCCACATTTCATGCGCCTTTCAAGGGTTGTGATGATCTGGTGATCCTCGAAGCCCAGTTCCTTTAGCCCGAACAGGACGAACTTGATCATGATCGGGGGACCGCATACGATGGCGACCCGGTTGTGAGGGCTGGGCGATTCTTCGGAAAGGACGGTTGGAACAAAGCCTACTCTTTCCTTCCAACCCGGGAATTCGCTGTCGACAGTGAGCACCAGGTTTACTGCTCCGGCTTTCCATTCATCAAATTCGTACTTGTAACAAAGGTCCTGCGGAGTTCTGGCTCCATATATGGCCATAATGTCGCCGTAGTCTCCCCGGTTGTCCAGCATGAACAGGAGCAGAGTGCGCAACGGAGCCATCCCTATGCCGCCGCCGACAAATAAAACATCCTTGCCCTTCATCGCTTCATAGTCGAAACCGTTGCCCAAAGGCGCCCGCACTCCAACCTGGTCGCCTTCATTCAGCTGATGCAGCCGCTGTGTGACTTCCCCCACACGCATCACGCTGAACTGCAGATACTCTTTGCGCGTCGGCGGCGAGTTGATGACAAAAGTAGACTCGCCAACCCCGAACACTGAAAGCTGCCCGACCTGTCCGGGACTGAAGCTAAAATTCCGCATTACTTCTTCGTCATCGAAGACGATACGCAGGGTCGTAATATTGGCGGTCTCGTGGATGACCTCACGAACGGTCGCCAGGTCTGGACGATATGGGCTATGCACATGCATGGTTTTTTTTCTCCAGGTTTTCGACTACCCTGCGGATATCGATCGAAACCGGGCAGTTTCGAATGCAGCGTCCGCATCCGCAGCACGCTATCATTCCGTCATACTTTTCGGGAAAGTAGCTGAACTTATGCCCTATCCGGTTGCGGTAACGTTCCAGTCGAGTCGGTCGTGGATTATGACCGCTCGCTTCCAGCGTATAGGTGAAAAACATGCAGGAGTCCCAGGAACGAAGGCGCTCACCACGTTTATCTTTTATCTCGTCGGTGATGCTGAAGCAGTAACAGGTAGGACAAACAAAGGTGCAGATTCCGCAGCTGAGACATTGACCCGCCATATCCTGCCAGTAATTCAAGTCGTTGAAGCGTTGCAGGAAATGCTCTTTGCTTTGTTCGGCATCCAGGCTGCCAACGCTCCTCTTTGCAGCTTCTTCCTGCATCTTCCCGGCTGCCGCTATCTGCAATTCTGTAGCAGCTTGTTCCAGCCATGCCATAACGGGAAGAGCCCTTTCGTTTAACGCTTCTACAACGTAGCCATCGGGAATCGGGGTGATTCGCAAATCACTGCCTTGCATATCGGCCGGCCCACCGCCGATGGAAGAACAAAAGCAAGCCGCGTCCTCCTGCCGGCACACCATAGTGGCCAACAGGGTCTGTTCCCGTCGGGCCGAATATAAGCCGTCAACAAACGGGCCGGAAGAAAAGACCCGGTCCAGGACCAGAAAACCTTTGGCATCGCAAGGGCGAGCACCAAAGATGAGTGTGAGAGGCGGCGGTGCCGGGTCTTCCAGTTGCACGCGTTTTTTGGATGGCTTATTCGCATCTTTCTGGTAGCCGAAGTGGAACAGAGTCTCGACCTGGGGCAGCAGCACCCCCTTTGCTCCCAAGGTACTTTGATAGTCCAACTCCAATGTTGCACCGGATCGATAAGGTTCAAAGCGCACCACTGTTTTCCCATGCTTGGGTGCAACCGGAACCCAAACGTCCAGTTTCTCGGAAATTCTATCCAAGGCCGAACTCAACTTATCCAGAGCAATAAACTTAATTGCGGTATCCACTTGAACGTCCTCTAATAGCAGATGTTGGATTCTAGATATTGAAAATTGGATAGAAGTTTGCAGTCACAACATCCAAGATCGAATATCTAATATTCGCTTGCCCCAGGGCCGTTAGCCCGGGTAAGATCCTGAGCTGTCAAATCCCTGCCTCACTGGCGTCAAAAGTGAGCAGCGGGGGTACCTTTTGCGGATCGAGACCGGCTTCGAAATCAAACAACTCTTTTGTGATCTTATTCAATTCTTCTTTGATCAGAGCCACCGGAATTTCCATGGGACACACCCTCTCGCATTCACCGCATTCGGTGCAGCGACCGGCCAGATGCATCGCATGGATGAAATGGAACATGAATTTTTCCGGTAGACCCATATACTGGGTCAACCATTTAGGGTCCCGTGTTTCTGCAATACAACGGTCCTGGCAAACACATAGCGGGCAGGCGTTGCGGCATGCATAGCAGCGGATGCATCGATCCAATTGTTCCTGCCAAAAGGAGAGTCTTTCCGGCAGAGGAAGTTGTTCGATTCGTGCAGCATCTTCATAGATCTCATGCTTTTCTATTCGAGGAGAGACGGGTTCGCCGATCAGAACATCATGGATGACCGGATTGGGATACACACATCGTTTGCACTTGCGCATCAGGACGTCTTCCATGGCGAATCGTTGCACTCCCGCGGCGTTCTCCACCTCCAGTTGATCGTCATTTACCTGCACGGCCAGAATTTTTGGAGAACCTGAGGGGGGTATTAGCTTTCGCAAGTCAATTACTCCCGGACAAGGGATTCCGATGACATAGAACCTCTCCCGTTCTATCAAATTTTCTTGCACAAGGGCGACCAACGAACGGCTATCACAGCCTTTGACGCAGATGCCTATCTTCTTGTTTGTCTCTGCACTTCTCACGGCAGGGTTTTTGACCAGATAGCCGGTGAGGTTTTGGGTGCAAAAGGGATTCCAGGTGAGTCTCGATATGCCGCCGGAGTTCCGAACAAAGAGCGGGGTCGTGTGAACCTTGTCGTAGCCGGTTTCCCAACCGATCAAAAGTTCTAACTCAGGCCATGCCTTTTCTGCTTGTTTGTGTAAATCCAAAAGGATGTTTGTACTCACTATAGTTCCTTACGTTTTCTCTATGGACTGTGGGGCAGGATGTCCTGCCCCGTTGGAGAATCCTACATTCGTAGGCCGTAGGTTGGGTTGAGTGGAGCGAAACCCAACGCTAACTGGTTTTCACCCGGTAACCTTCTGGTGGGCTAAAGTCCGCACTCCAGTAATCTTCAAAGCCTGCCTGGAGTGCAGCGTTTAGACTGCAGTCGGACTCCACTTCTATCTCAAAGCCGGTTTCCGGAAACACTAACTGGATATGTGTTGAACCCGCCATTGTTGGGTTTCGCTCCGCTCAACCCAACCTACGAAACTACGAAACTGCACGTCCGGTTCGACGAGGGGGAGTGGATAAAGAATGCATGGGCTGCAGGCCTTTTGCCACGCCGACCGAAAGGTCTGATACATTGGAAGTCTGTGCCCTGACCATCCTCTATCTTCTTCTCTACTCTACTGTTTGATCATGCCGCGTTAGACGATCGCCTGCCTTCGCACCCCCGGATTTGGGCCGAGTGTCCGGATCTGTTCGGAGAATTCGGTCACAACCTGCTGCCAGCGCTGTCCCTCGGATGCTGAAACCCAGGTGTAGCGGAACCTGTCGATATGGATTCCCATAAAAGGCAGCATGCGTTTTAAAACTTCCAGACGCCGCCGTGCGTACAAGTTTCCTACCGCATAATGGCAGTCTTTGGGATGGCAGCCGGAAACCAATACGCCGTCCGCGCCAAGAATAAGCGCTCGAGCGATGAATAAAGGATCCATGCGCCCGGTGCAAGGAACACGAATAACGCGCAGATCGGTCGGCTGTTTAAAACGGCAAACCCCAGCCGTATCCGCTCCTCCATAGGAGCACCAGTTGCAGAGAAACCCGACGATTCTCAAAGCCTGGTTCTGAGCGGGCAAAACATTTGATTCTTTCGTATGGTCAATCATCCTTCGTGCTCTTCATGTTCTTAGTGGTGAGATAACCTCTAGGGTTTCAGTCTTTGGCCGTGCTACGCACAAAGCACATCGATTTCGGCCAGGATCTGATTGTCGGTGCAGTGCTGCAATTGAACGGCCTTGGGCGGACAGGTCGCATTGCACAAGCCGCATCCCTGGCAAACACTCGGCAGCACCTCGGCTTTTTGGATTCCGCCGCGCAACTCTTTCCACTGGATAGCGCCAAACGGGCAGACCTGAATGCACTTGCCGCACGCAACACAGGCCCGTTCGTTGACGAGGGCCACCTGCGGGTTTGTTTCGATGGTATCGCGAGAAAAGAGCGCCTGTACTTTAGCCGCGGCGGCACTGCCCTGTGCCACCGAAGATGGTATATCCTTGGGTCCCTGGCATACTCCTGCCAGATAAACCCCGGCAGTGTTGGTTTCCACCGGACGCAGCTTGGGGTGGCCTTCCATATAAAAGCCATGTTGATCGTAAGAAATACGCAATTTCTCTGCCAGTTCTCTGGCACCCGCCGAAGCTTCCACGCCGGTTGCAAGAACTACCAGATCTGCTTTCACCTCCACCTGAACACCCAGCAGCGTATCCGCACCCTGCACGATCAGGTGGTCGTCCTTAGGGTATATCTTGCCGACCCGCCCGCGAATGTAGTTCACTCCATATTCTTCTTGCGCTCTGCGGACGAACTCATCGTAGTTTTTGCCGGGAGATCGTATATCCATGTAAAACACATAGCAGTTGGCATCGGGCAGATGGTCCCGGGTCAAAATGGCCTGTTTGGCGATGTACATGCAACAAACGCCGGAACAATAGGGACGATCGACCGATGCATCGCGCGAACCCACGCAAGCGACGAACACGATATTCTTGGGTTCCCTGCCGTCGGATGGCCGCTTGATGTGGCCTCCAAAAGGACCCGATGCACTCAGGATACGTTCATATTGCAGACCCGAGATGATATCGGGATACCTTCCACCACCGTATTCTCCATACTTTGAGTGATCGAACAGATCAAAACCGGTGGCGACGATGATGGCTCCGACATCTTCGCTGATGAATTCATCCTCCATTTCAAAGTTTATGGCACCGACCGGACAAAGTTTCTTGCAGACGCCGCACTTGCCCTTGGTAAACTGACGGCAATATTCCTTATCGATGGTGGCCTTTCTGGGAATGGCCTGCGGAAACGGGATGCTTATGGCGCGCGTGTTTCCAAGGTCTTCGTTGAAATGGTCCGGCACTTTCTTCGATGGACATTTTTCCATACAGAGTCCACAGCCGGTGCAAAGGCTCCAATCGACGTAGGTCGTCTTTCGTCTGATTTGGACACTGAAATTGCCGATGTAACCTGAAACGGATTCAACTTCACTACAGGTAGAAAGGCGAATGTTTTCTTTCTGAACTACGTCGACCATTTTGGGGCCGAGAATGCAGGAGGAACAGTCAATGGTCGGAAAGGTTTTATCCAGCTTTGCCATCTTGCCGCCTATGGAAGGCTGGCGCTCCACCAGCACCACTTCCAGTCCGCCGTCTGCACAGTCCAAGGCCGCCTGGATTCCGGCCACTCCGCCGCCGATTACCAGGACTTTTTTGTTGATGGGAACCTTTGAGGAAAACAGCGGATGGTTGAACCGCAGCTTGGCAACCGCCATTTGAACCTGTTCGGCGGCTTTTTTGGTGTTGGCGTCACGGTCGTTGCTGATCCACGAGACATGCTCGCGGATATTTGCCATCTCAAACATGAACCGATTCAAACCAGCTTTTTCCACGGCGCGGCGAAAGGTTGGCTCATGCATACGCGGCGAGCAAGCCGCAACCACAACGCCTTGCAGGTTTTCTTCTTTTATAGCGCGCTGGATTTGCTGCTGTCCCGGTTCGGAACAGGTGTACATGTAACTCGTTGCATACACTACGTCAGGATGCTGGAGAGCCTGACACGCTACCGATTCGGTGTCTACGGTGCCGGCGATATTGGTCCCACATTGACAGACAAATACCCCAATACGCATAAGATTATCCTGTTATTATCAGCTGAAAGCTCAAAGCTGAATGCTAAAGCTCTTTGAGCTTTCAGCTTTGAGCTTCTTTCATTTGTTCACTGTGATTGAGCGATAATTTGAGAAAAAAATCCGGCTTCACAAATAGCTTATCCAAACCAAGTTTTTCAGGCTCAATGCCAAGGGCCAACCCGAGTAACTGTGTGATATAGACTACTGGCATATCGAATCGGCGCTTCCAGTGGCGATCCACCTGAGATTGGCGCAGATCGAGGTTTTGCTGGCACAAGGGGCAGGCTACAACAATGGCTTGCGCTCCGAGACTTAAAGCCATATCAAGGATTCGCCCGGTCAGTTTTGCAACGATCTCGTTTCGCGTGACCCCGTAGGTAGCGCCGCAGCACTCGGTCTTGTAAGGAAAATCGACCACCGTTGCGCCTGCACTGCTAAGCAGTTCATCCATGGAAACGGGATTTTCCGGATCGTCAAACTGGGCAAACTGAGCCGGCCTCGAAAGAAGGCACCCGTAGTAAGGTGCCAAGACAAGATCGATCAGCGGACGGGTGATCCGTTGGGAAATCTGATCGGCTCCAACGGTTTCATACAGCAGTTGCAAGACGGAGATGGCCTTGATCTCCCCTGCAAAAGGCATTGCTAACAGCTCCATAAAGGAGTCATGCTCTCGCTCATTATGGAAGACTTGCAAAGCTCCTTTGAGGGATTTGAGGCACCCCGGGCAAGGAGTCATGATCGTTTCACAGCCGATCTTTTCGGCGATGGCCAGATTTCGTCCGGCCAGAGCCGCTGAAAGCAGGGGGTCATGGGAGTGTGCCGGTGTGGAGCCGCAGCAATTCCAATCCGGGATTTCCACCAATTCCACATCCAGGGCCTTGCAAACCGACCGCGTGGAAATATCGTATTCAACCGCCAGACCTTCCAGCGAGCATCCCTGATAATAGGCTACACGTTTTTTCATGCGCTTAGTTCTTTCAATTCTTATTCCGCTTCGGTTTTTCGATTTTTCTGCTGAGCTTCAAACCTTGCGAAAATCTCAGCGACTTGTTTACGTCCCTTGATTCGATGGGGCAAAAAAGCCAATTTGCCCTTCTTGATGACTTGCGGCGCAAGGTCCATATCGGTAAAAGGTTTTCCGGCTTTGAGACTGAAAATCGGCAAAAGTCCCGCCTCGAAAACCCTGCCGAATGTTCTGACCGATCCCAGAAATTCATGACAGAAAAGCTCAATGTTCTTCTCCGCAACTTTGTTTTCCAGGCGTGACATGATACGCAGGGTTTCCATGATTCGGGCAACATCAAGATTGTTTGGACAGCGTGTGGTGCAAGCCTGACATGCTGCGCACAGCCAAATGGAATGAGACTGCAGCACAGCTTCCTTTTGTCCAAGTTGAACAAGACGCATGATTTGATTGACAGGGTAGTCGTAGACTTGTGTGTAGGCGCAGCTGGCGCTGCAATTGCCGCATTGATAGCATTTGCTGACCTTCTGTCCGCTGGCCTCCTCCACCTTTCTGACAAAATCGGTGTCGCAGGATTCCTGAATGGCCAGGGTATGGATACGTTCCATTGTCACGATATTTCCTCGATTCTAGTTCTAAATCCTAGATCCTGGATGTTGGATACTCGATGCCGGTAAAATGGCGCGAGCGGACGCAAGTTTGTTCCATCACTCTTATGAAATTCCACACTTTCATCATTCAAACCCCTGGGGTGGAGCTTCTGGATTCCCGCCTAAAGCCTGCGGGAATGACGGTATGGGAAATGCGGCATCCAACAACCGTTACCCGTTATCCGGTATCTAGCATCTAGCATCTGTCATCCGTCAATGACTGCTCCCGTTGTAGTCGAAGTCGATGAGCAACTGTTGATATTCATACTTCAGCCTTTGGTAAATACGCGCATTTTCGATGGCAAAGGCACATTGTTGAGCGACGGCATTGGCAAACTGTATTTCACGATTGGTGAAAGGCGGTCGCTCGGCAGTAAACAGCCGCAGGACACCAATGACTTTGCTGCGCACGATCAGAGGAATTGAGAGCACTTTGCGAATGCCTTCCTCTATCACCTCGGCCTGATACTGAAGCCGTGGGTCGGTGATCACATCGTCAATAACCACAATTTTACCGGCCATGTTCTCGGCGATGCTCTTTTGGGCGTCCACCGGACCTTTGTTCAAGAATTCCTTGCTCAAACCGAAGGACTGGGCCAAATAGAGCTTCTGCGTCTTCGAGTCTAGAAGACGAACCGTGCAGCCTTTTCCACCCAGTAATTGTGCGACCTTTTGGACGACCAGTTCCAGCACCTTATTGATATTGAGAGTCGCGTTTATGGTGCTGCTGATGTCCTGAAAACTCTTCAAATACTCACGCTCTCGTTCAATGGTTTCGTCCATGCTCCGCCGTGCGTTAAAAGAGAGAACGCCGCGGCCGGTGAGCGCTTCGGCGAAACTTAACTCGGTCCTGGTGAATTCACGTGGACTGGAGGCGCAAAGAACAACCATGGCCAACACCTTCTGGTTCACCTCAATTGGTACTGCAGCCGCTGCTCGAATCCCCTCTATCAGCATTGCTTCCCGTTCAGCGATGGGTTCAGAATCCTGCAGATTGGGAAGACATGTGACATCCTCCGGTAGCCGAAAGCAAAGACTGTCGGGAGAACTTTGCGGTTCACTAAACAAAAAGTTCTCACTTAACCCGTAGCTTGAGAGTAGCTCCAGTCGATCCACATGCGAACTGAGCATTTTGATGAGGCAGCCTTTGAGCTGAAGCGTTTCGGTTATGCGGCGTGCGATGAGGTTCATGACACTGTAGCTGTCGGCGCCATCGCACAGGGCTCGGCCCACTTCCACAAATGGCGTCAAATAATCTATTGAACACATTCAGTCTTCCTCTCCTTTAGCACTTGCCATACGACCTATATTCCCCCTTGGGCGCATTAGAAATTCAATCGGGGGTGGAGTAGCAAGAGTAGCATTACGGCGACACTTGCAGAAAATGAGTTCCGATCCCATTCTCTTATCAGACAGCACACGTGGTTCAGGACCGAGGTGGAATCGGCGTTCCTCCAGTCAGTTTAAGTGGTGGGGCACTTTGCGGGCATTATGCTGAACCGCCATTCTAGCCGCTTTCAATTCCCACAGCGATCTGTACAACGCATAACGGATCAGCTAAACGATTCGGCGCCAATTGTTCGTCAGATCCAACTGCAGCGGCCTGCCGTTCGCCATAGGACGCGGCGGTACTAAAATGCCACGCTGTGTGAGCTCCTGGACCGCTGCTTGAAATTCTTCATCGCTCCCGTTCCACAGCTCCCTTGCTCGATTAAGTGTCGGTGCCTGCCCCTCGTCCAAAAGAGAACAGATGAGAAGGTAAAGGGACGTTGCCGGCACACTTGTTCTAAGATGGAAAATGGCTCGGTCCATGTGCATGTGCATTTTCTTCTCCTTCAAGTCTTGATATCAACGTGATGTAACAGGTGGCACTATCCACCCACTAATGAAACTCTGTCGGGTATCGGTAACGGATGGAAATTCCTTTGTTCCATTTCACCGGTAGCGCAGGGCTTCAGGCCTGCCAACAGCACCCCGGGCACGAGCCAGCGGGGCTAAAGCCCAGCGCTACAAATGCGCCCTCTGCGGTTGAAGATTGAGAAGCTCTGCTAAACGCTCTCGATCATGGCGAATATTTGTGCATCATCAAACCCTTGCAGACGAATGGCTCCGGATCGGCAGCTGGCCGTGCAAAGACCGCAGCCTTTGCACAAAGCAGGATTGACTTGCGCCTTGCCGCGTTCGTTGAAATAGGGGGCCGAATAGGGACAAATATCGACACACGTTCCGCACTCGCTGCAAAGTGCGGGGTTGGTTTCTGCGACCATTCCGCTCACGGAGACTCGCGCTTTTGCCAGCAGGCATGTGGCTCGCGAAGCTGCCGCAAGAGCCTGTGAAATACTTTCGTCAACCGACTTCGGATAATGGGCAAGACCGCACAGGAAGACCCCTTCGGTAGCAAATTCAACTGGCTTTAATTTGGCATGGGCTTCCATAAAAAAGCCGTCTTCGTTAATGGGAACCTTGAAAAACTGCGCTATATTCTCGTTGCCCGAAGGTTCAATGGCCGAGGCGAGCACGAGCAGGTTGGTTGATAGAGCGACGGACCGATCCAGAATGGGATCACGCACAACGACCTGCAGGTTCTTCCCGTTGACGCTGACTTTGGGCTTGGCGTCGAGGTCGTAGCGAATAAAGATGACGCCTTCCCGACGGGCTTCTGTATACAGGTCTTCCCGCTCCCCGTAGGTTCGGATGTCACGGTAGAGGACATAGACCGTCATAGCAGGGTTGCGTCGCTTCAGATCGAGCGCGCTTTCGACACTGTGGGTGCAGCACACTCGACTGCAGTAAGGTCGTTGCGGCTCACGGGAGCCTACACACTGGATAAAGACCGTGGATGCTGCCTGCCGCAAGATCGGATCGTCTTTAATAAAAAGCGCATCGAGTTCAAGAGAAGTCATGACCCTTGGGTCCTGACCGTATAGATACTCGTTTGGTTTCGACTCATGCGCTCCGGTTGCGACTATAGTTATGCCGTGCTGGATGCTGAATCGGCTCCCATTGCCATTTTTAAACTCTGATGTGAAGTTGCCGACAAAACCGTCCACTTTATGCAATTCCGCAGACTTGAGCACATGAATGAGAGGGTGCTTTTCTACCTCTGCGATCAATCGATGCGTGTAGTCCTGGATGCTGTCTCCCTTCCATGTTTTATAGAGGGCTTTGGCCTGCCCGCCGAGCTCCGACGTTTTCTCTGCCAAATGTACCTCATAGCCCTGATCGGCTAACGTCTTGGCGGCTGTCATTCCGGCCACCCCTCCGCCAAGCACCAGAGTCGTTGGGTTGAGGTCCAGCTCGGTGTCGTTGAGCGGCTCCAGCAGGGCAGCTTTTGAGACCGCCATGCGCACAAGGTCCTTTGCTTTTTCTGTGGCGGCCTGATGATCGCTGTGAACCCAGGAGTCCTGATTGCGGATGTTCGCCATCTCAAACAGGTATTTGTTAATTCCCGCGTTGAGCAGGGTCTCCTGGAAGAGAGGTTCGTGGGTGCGCGGAGTGCAGGCGGCGACCACTACGCGGTTGATCCCCTGTTCCTTGATCACCTGCGCCATTTTTACCTGGGTGTCCTGCGAACAAGTGTAAAGGTTATCTTCAACGTAGACCACGAAGGGCAGGGTCTTAGCGTAGTCACGCACCTCGGGGACATTCACGACGCCCCCGATGTTGATGCCGCAGTGACAGACGAAAACTCCTATGCGCGGACGATCGCCCCGGACATCGGTTTCAAATGGCAGCTCTTTTTTCTTGGTTTGAGTCCATCTGCTGTCGGTCAGCAGCACCCCACTGGCAGCGGCTGCAGCGGAAGCTTCCATGACCGACTGGGGAATGTCCTTGGGGCCCTGGATAGAGCCGCATACGTAGATGCCGGGTCGGGAAGTCGCAACCGGTGTAAAGCTTTCTGTTTTCACGAAGTGATGCGAGTCCAGCTCTACTCCCAGACGCTTTGCAAGCTCCATGGTCTCTCGGCTGACTTGAAAACCGACCGACAAGACGACCATGTTAAAGACTTCGGATTTGAGCTGACCTTTTTCGTCCACATATTGGAGTTCCATGTCACCGTCGCCACTCGGCAGAATCGAGTGAACCCTGGAGCGGATAAAGCGGATGCCATGTTCTCTGGCACGCTCGTAGTAACGTTCAAAATCTTTCCCGTAAGAACGTATGTCCATGTAAAAAACTGCTGCGTCTAGAGAAACATGGGCATGCTCTTTGGCAATAACTGCTTCCTTTATGGCATACATGCAACACACAGATGAGCAGTATGGATTGTCACTCTGGTTCAGGTCTCTTGAACCGATACACTGCAACCAGGCTATTTTAGAGGGCTCCTCACGGTCATAGGGGCGCATCAGCTTCCCCCGGTAAGGCCCGGATGCACTGAGTATGCGCTCGAACTCGAGACTCGTTACGACATTGGGAAGCGTTGCATAGTGATAGGTGTCGAACTTGGTTGGGTCGAAAACTTCATCGCCGGTGGACAGAATGACCGCTCCAACGTCTAATTCAATGCGCTTTGGTTCGTCGTCGTAGCGAATTGCTTTTGCCAGACATACCGTTTCGCAAATTCCGCAGCCGATACAGGAATTGCGGTCAATGGTGTAGACCAGCGGCACAGCCTGCGCGTACTTGATACACATGGCCGTCCTGCAATCGAGACCGCAATTGAACTCATTTACTGCCACTACCGGGCAGGCTTCCGCGCATTGCCCGCATCCGGTGCATTTGTCCGCGTCTATGTAACGGGGATATTTGATCAAGTTCGCTTTAAAATTACCCGCCTCGCCTTCAACTGTTTCCAATTCCGTATTGGTGACGATATTAATATTTAAGTGCCGGCCGACCTCGACCAGTTTGGGCGAGATAATTCACATGGCACAGTCGTTGGTTGGGAAGGTCTTATCCAGTTGAGCCATCAGCCCGCCGATGCAGGGAGAACGGTCAACCAGATGGACATAATAGCCCGAATCTGCAAGGTCCAAGGCCGCCTGCATGCCGGCAATGCCGGCTCCTACGACCATCACCGAACCCATTTTCTCAGTACTTGCAAGCTGTGTCATAATTCGCCTCTCCCTTCGCAACTCGAATGTGATTTACTGAATATTCTGCTCGAATTAGATTATTAGCGGCCATGTTTGTAGCGCAGGGCTTTAGCCCTGAAACTTCCGCACAAGCCGTTGTCGTCCTACAAGGCAACACTGGCGAACCTTGGCGTGGTCCCTTCGTAGCTGTAAAAGTCTGCTTTGCGATTTTTTTCCAAGTCGCCTAACCGAAGTGACACGGTATAAATGGGCAGCCGTGACCGCATTGCGATTTCCCTAACAGACCGCGGACCTTCTTTGAGCGCTTCCAGTATTGCCGCTCGCTGATATTCCGTCTCTACAGCCGTCGAGAGCATCTTATGGTATTCATCTTCGCCGATCTTTTCGTGATATACGTTTTCCCTTGTGGTGAGCTGCCTGTCGATTCCCAGGAGCCAGCGAAGCCGTGGCGAATCGAGTGCCGTTGCGATGGCAGACAGCTCCATTTGGAACTGCTTTGGATCAAAAGGTCCCAGGTTCTGCATCAACTCGGTCAGCTCTGTTACGTAATCCGCGAAAATTTGTCCCTCGGCTGCACTCACCCAGAGTATTTGGACTCTATCCTGGCCAATTCCGGACAACTCGAACAGTTGCTTGATGACTTCGATGCGCTTTGCAGCATAGTAATTACCTTCCAGGTAATGGCAGTCTCCGAGGTGTCACCCAAACACCAGTACACTGTCAAAACCGCTCCGCAGGCCCTCTATGATGTGCAACGGGTCAACCCTTCCGGAACAGAGAGTCCTGATAACTCTGACCGTCGGGGGGTACTGGAATCGGGACACACCGGCCAGATCGGCGCCGGCGTAAGAGCACCAGTTGCAGAGAAATGCGAGCATCTTTGGTTCAAATATTTCAGCGTTCATTTGGAGTACTCCTTAGTGAGTCAGTAGTTTTCATCCGTACTTGTCAGATAAGTTTCTAAGCCTGAAGCCTCTCGCCCCCTGCTCGAATTGTGGCGACGATCTGCTGGTTTCGAAAGTGCATGATATCTATTGCTTTTTGGGGGCATGCGGCAGCGCACACTCCACATCCTTTGCACGATGCTGGAATGGTTTCGGCAACCAGCCCCCTGCCCGGCACTTCATGCCGTTGGATAGCGCCAAACGGGCAGGATTTCTCGCACAAACCACAACCCGTGCACAAATCAGGATTGACTATGGAAACAATCGGTTCGGCTTCGATGTATGATTGTGAAAGAACGAGAGCCGCTCTTGCCGCCGCAGCCTGTGCCTGGGCGATGGACTCGTCAATGGGCTTCGGATAATGCGCAAGCCCGCATACGAAAATTCCATCGGTGGCAAAATCTACCGGACGAAGTTTCATGTGCGCCTCCAGGAAAAAGTGATCGTCATTGAGAGGCACCTTGAAGAGTGTCGCCAGTTCTTTCGGTTCTCTTGGCTCAATCGCCGCAGCCAGAACCAGATAGTCAAGGCTGATCGTTAAAGGCATTTTAAGAATATGGTCTTGGGCGGTGATGGTGAGTTTCCCGCTGTCGTTTGGAATCTCGTCAACCACCGGTTTTTGATCCGGTGTGTAGCGGATGAAGAGCACTCCCAATTCCCGCGCTTTTTTGAATAAATCTTCGCGCAAGCCGTAGGTGCGAATGTCGCGATAGAAAATGTAGATATCCAAGTCCGGCTTGCGTTCTTTGAGCTCTATCGCCTGCTGGATAGAAGCGGTGCAGCAGATTTTCGAGCAATAGGGTCGTGCCGGTTCACGCGAACCCACACATAGAATAAAACCGACCGCGTTGCTCTCCTGTAAGCGCTCTGGCTCGTCGTCAAAAAGGTGCTCCAGGTCGTGCCACCGTTTAACCCGGGTGCTTGTGCCGTAGAGATATTCATTGGGATCAGAAGCTTTTGCACCTGTAGCCAGGATCACGATTCCATGGTGCACTTCGCGCCTATCGCCGTTGGTCTTAACCGTGGTGGCGAACTGTCCGACAAAGCCCTTGCTGGTCTCAATCTCGGTCCCGGTCAAAACTTCAATGCGATCGTGATTCAGTACGCGAGCGCTTAAATCGGAAAGGTAAGCTTGAACATCCTCACCCTTCCAGCTTCTTTTGATGGTAAGAGCGTTTCCTCCCAGACTGGCCTGCCTTTCCAGAAGAAAAGTCTGAAACCCCTGATCGGCGAGATTCAGCGCAGCATTCATTCCTGCGATTCCACCTCCAACCACCAGCGCTGAACGATTCAAGTCAATATGAAAACGTTCGATAGGTTCCAGCAGAGCCACCTTTGCAACAGCCATGCGAACCTGATCCTTGGCTTTGTCAGTAGCTTTTTCAGGCTCCGATTGATGCACCCAGGAATCCTGGTCACGAATGTTCGCCATCTCAAACAGATAGCGATTCAATCCGGCTTCCCTGATAGTCTCTTGAAAGAGGGGTTCATGCGTTCGAGGGGTGCAGGCTGCAACCACAACCCGGTTCAGTTGATGTTCTTTTATGGCCTGACGGATGAGCTGCTGCGTATCCTGGCTGCAGGTGAACATGTTGTCTGCGACATAGACGACATCGGGCAGCGTTTTGGCATAGTCGCGGACAGCTGGAACGTCGACCACACTGCCTATGTTGATGCCGCAGTGACACACAAAAACACCGATGCGCGGCTTTGTGTGGACACTGGGATCTTCTGGAGGGTATACTTTTTCTTGATTCAAAGATCCTCTGGAATCGCTGAGCAGAGCAGCAGAACTCGCTGCAGCCGCTGAGGCCTCGGTCACGGATTGCGGGATATCCTTGGGACCGGCAAAGACCCCACAGGCAAAAATGCCTGGACGAGAGGTTGCAACCGGAGCGAAGCTTCCTGTTTCCGCAAACCCGCCGGCATTCAATCGAACGTTCAACCTATCGGCCAGGGCGAGCATATCCTTATTGGTCTCGACACCTACGGACAACACCACCAGGTCGAAAACTTCACTTTGCAGCTTTCCATCGTCATCCACATAGATGATTCTCAAGTCATCGGAATCGGGTGCGGCTGGTTCCACTGTGTGGACGCGTGATCGAACAAAGCGAACCCCGATTTTTTCTCTCGCGCGATCGTAATAACGTTCGAAATCCTTGCCGTAGGTGCGCATATCCATAAAGAATATTGTCGTCTCGAGATCTTCTTTGGAGTGTTCCTTAGCGATGACCGCTTCTTTGATGGCATAGGTGCAGCAAACTCCCGAGCAGTAATTGTGCGTTCCATGATGGAGATCGCGCGATCCGATGCACTGCAGCCAGGCGATTTTTTTGCAAGAATGCCGATCGGAGGGACGTTCAAGATGCCCGTCATAGGGACCGGAAGCACTGAGGATGCGCTCGAACTGCATACTTGTGATGACATTGGGGTACCTGCCGTAGCCGTACGTGTCGTAACCATGAGGATCGAAGGCCTTAAAACCCGGAGATAAAATGACTGAACCGACCTCGATCTGATGCGTCTTCGCTTTTTGCTTCAAGTCTATCGCGCCCGCTGGACAGAACTTCTCGCAGGCTCGACATTTGCCTTTTTGAAAATAAATGCAATTCTCTTCATCAATGAGATATTTAAGTGGAACTGCCTGAGGGTACATCACGTAAGCAGCCTTGCGGGAATTCAACTGTTCGTTGAATTCGTCTTTGACCTTGCGCGGACATTTTTCTGCACACACACCGCAGCCAATACACTTATCCATGTCCACGTAACGCGGCCGTTCATGTACAGTCACCGTGAAGCGACCGGCTTCTCCCTCCAGCGACTGCACGTCACTCATGGTCATCAATTGGATATTCAAATGGCGACCGGCTTCGACCAGTTTAGGAGAGAGGATACACATGGAGCAGTCGTTCGTTGGGAACGTCTTGTCCAGCTGTGCCATCACGCCGCCGATGGAAGGCGCTTTTTCGATGAGGTATACGTAAAACCCTGAATTCGCAAGGTCGAGTGCAGCCTGAGTGCCGGCAATGCCCCCGCCTACAACCATTACTGCGCCGGTTGAGCCCTGCAGGGTCTTGAGGTCTGGATTCATAAAGCTTCTCCTCTAAACAACGTGGAACAGCGCATGTGAGTTTGCGTTGAAAACCGTCTTCTACATTTAACCAACACGACTCTGTGAACCTTTCCATGCGCGTTGAGTCTTTTGGAAGAGCTGGTGCTCATTTAATAGTATTGCTCTCCGCCGCCTGAAGGATCCACTGTTCTGCAATGAGGACTCTTAGCCCGAGTCGTAAAGATGGATTTTGCAAGTAACAGACCAAGCGTATTCAAGAAGGAGCGAACAGCGCGTCGTCAGAACCGATTTGGGTTGCCGGAGTTAATAAAAATATCAATGATTGCTTAATGTTAATCGCTGTGATGAAAAGTGAAATGGAGGTGCGAATAGGCTTAAAGATAGTCGAGTTTAAGTGAATTGCGGGCTGGGAAACTGTTAAAATTTAAATTGGCTAAGGGTGAGGTGGGGCCGGCAATTAGACAAACCTGACGCCGTAGGTTCCGTATATAAAGGTATGGAAACCAACTAAGGTTCCCCCCTTTCGGATCTGACAGTTACCCACACATGACCCCGCAGGTAGGACGCGGAGACAGCGAGACAAGGAGACGTGGAGAAATAGCCTCCACTTGCGTGAGCAAACCGCAATTTTGGAGGGCTCGAAAATGCTTCATGGCATCATCCGTCATATGCCGGGTTTTCTAGACTTGCACTAGTGTTTGCCCATCTTACTCGCTCCGTGTCGCTTACACGGCGCCAAGTGTGTCCAACTAACAGTCCGGAAAGGGGGGGTAGGGGGGATTTTGAATTGCGGCACAAGTGATTAGAGGCTTCCACCAGCGCCTACTAGATCTTGGAATCGGCTGGAAAGCCCGAATCGATTTTCTTTTGATACCTGATACCATACCGCTTCATGCGATTCCAGACGGTAACTCTTGATACTCCAAGGATTTCAGCAGCAACAGATTGGTTGCCCTTGGCTCTGGCCAGAGCATCGATGAGCTGCCGTTTTTTCATTTCCTCTTTGCTGATGCGCGGAACCTGAACGGATCTCAGCGCTCGTTTATCCTTCAAAATATCAGGCGGTAGATGATACGATTGAATTGACCCCGAGTGGCACGTTACAAACGCATATTCAAAGGCACTTTTCAGCTCCCGGACGTTACCGGGCCATGCATATTTCATGAGAACTTCCATGGCGTTGTTGCTGATGCCTTCGATAGTCTTGTCACTTTTCAGACAGAGCTTCCGAAAAAACGACTCGGCCAATAATGGAATATCTTCAACGCGTTCCCTTAAAGGCGGAAGCTGTATGGGAATAACGTTGATTCGAAAGTAAAGATCCTTACGAAAACTGCCTTTTTCCACCAAATTCACCAAATTTCTGTTGGTAGCGGAAATGATACGCACATCAACGGGAATCGGTTGGTTGTCACCCACCCGTTCAATCACTTTTTCCTCCAGGACTCGAAGCAGTTTAACCTGGGTGGACAGCGGTACATCACCGACCTCGTCAAGGAAAATATCACCGCTTTGGGCCAGTTCAAAGCGGCCTTCTCGCCCTTTATAGGCCCCCGTATAAGCGCCTTTCACGTGTCCGAACAGTTCGCTTTCAAGTAAGGTTTCGGTCAGCGCGGCACAGTTGACTTTAACGTAAGGCCCTCTTTTCCGGTCTCCCAGAAGATGGATCGCTCTTGCAACCAGCTCTTTGCCGGTTCCACTCTCGCCAAGTATAATCACGGGAGCATCCGACTGGGCGGCATTTTCAATCAAATCGAATACCTGGCGCATGGGCGAAGAGCCTCCTATGATGCCTTGAAAAGTATCTTCAGATCTCAGTTCACGCCGAAAGGCAGCGATTTGTTTGTCCTTTTCGACTACTTCAGTAATATCGGCTATGGATTCAACGGCCCCGATAATCTGCCCTTTACTGTCTTCCAGCGGAGATGCGTTTTTCAGTACCTGGACGAGGGATCCGTCTTTGCGTGTAAGCGTGCAGCGGCGTGTATTAAGAGAACCGGTCTTGAAAAGCATGCACCAATGATTTCCACTTCTCTCTCTGGCTGCTTCATAGATGCTGCAACCTAAAATGGAACACTTCTGGCCGATCAGCTCCTCGCGGGAGTAGCCGGTGATAGTCTCGAAAGCTTTATTGACCGATATGATCGAGCCCCCGGTATCCACAATCATAATGCCGTCACGTATGGTGCTCACTACGGTTTTCCAATACCTGTCAAGATCCTGCTCAAACATTTAATGCCTCGTGTTCAATTTTTGATAACTGTTAAGGTTTAAATTTTAACATTTTAACAATCCGTTGATCATATTATTTAACATCAGTCGATACACATTACGGTTACTATATAAAATAATTTAACGTTAGTATTGCATATACAATAAATATTCCATTTTGATTTCAGTATGGCATTAACTTTGCGTTAACCCATCTCCAAACTGAAATGAAGGAGTCCGAGATTTGAATCCGACAGGTTTTAAACACAAGGCTGATTACGTGCTCGATTTTAAAGAAACCATTACACCTCTCGCCCTTTTGAAAATGACCCAGGTGCTGAGAGAGATGAAAACCGATCAAATCTTAGAGATCATTGCGTACGATCCGGATACTCGCACAGATCTCTTTAAAGTTCTTCCCCCTTCTTCCTGCGAGCTCCTTGATATGGAATTCAACGAAAAAGCCGACTGCTATCGTATCCAATTGAAGAAAATCAGACATTTTTGGCCATGAACCCCGATCCATCATTGTGGGCATGAGATTAATAGCTTCCGCTTTAGTTTGAGGACAACTTTCACAAGGAAAAGGAACTGCATGAGTTTTCAAAAAAGGCTTTCGTCAGGTGAATTTGTAGTTCTGG
The DNA here is from genome assembly GCA_963781715.1 of uncultured delta proteobacterium. Classification (GTDB taxonomy): domain Bacteria; phylum Desulfobacterota; class Syntrophobacteria; order Syntrophobacterales; family Syntrophobacteraceae; genus Desulfoferrobacter. Next base: position 597,231 of record CAWAGW010000004.1, on the reverse strand, counting down.
CAGAGATGAACACCCCCAAGGGGGTGGATACCTCGCAATTCGTCGCCGATGCCCGCCGCATCAAAGGGCGAGTTGATGCAGTTATTGTGCCAGACATGGATAACGGTGTGATGAGAATGAGCGCCCTGGCAGGGGGGGTGCTGATGCACCAACTGGGCATTGAGTCCATTATTCACGTGTATTGCAGGGACCGCAACAGAATGGCTCTGCAAGGCGACCTTCTAGCCGCGTACGGGTTGGGTATTCAAAATGTTGTGGTGGTGTGCAGTGAAGACATGAAAAACGCCGATCATCATGATGCCAAGCCAGTGAATGATTTGGGTGAGCTGGAGCTGCTGGGTGCAATTCGCACCCTGGAGGGAGGAACTGATCTGTCCGGCATCGAGCTCAATGGCTCACCCGAGTTTACTACCGGCTGCACCATGGCCCCATGCCGCGATGACAAGGCATTAGAGCAAGAACTGGAGCTTACCAGAAAGAAAGTAGCAGCGGGCGCTGAATTTGTGGTCACCCCTCCTGTTTTCAACCTGGATCGCTTTGTTCCCTTTGCCGATCAGGCCAAGCAATTGGGAGTGCCGGTTATTCCCACCGTTTTTCTCCTAAAATCGGTCGGCGTCGCTCGCTACATTGCTACCAATGAGCCCGCCGCCGGCATAACCGAAGAGATCATCCAACGTATTCGCAAGGCATCGGATCGAGAAATGGAATGCGTCCGCATAGCGGGAGAAACTATTTCAGCAATCAAGGGGTCGGCACAAGGCGTGCGGGTTGTGACATTGGGATGGGAACACAAACTCCCGGCAATCCTGGACCTGGCAGGGCTTTGATTTCGTTTAGAGGGAAATCATCCGTTTTGTTACTCGAACCTCAACAGGAAGATCAGGATAAACATGCAAGAGAATAAAAAAACGAACAATAAGGTGCTGGTAGTCGGCGGCGGTATGGGCGGCATCCGTTCTGCTCTGGATCTGGCGGAGTCGGGTCGGGATGTTGTGCTCATTGACAAAGCCTATTCGATCGGTGGACTCATGACTCGCCTCGACAGGACGTTTCCCACAAACAACTGCGACCTGTGTACGCTTTCTCCTCATCTTTCCGAAAGCGGAAGAAAGCTGCATATCGAACTTCTAACCATGACGCAACTCTCCAAGCTTGAAGGAGAGGCGGGTGAATTCACGGCAACGCTGACCACCGAGCCTCGCTACATTGATTTAGAGAAATGCACCGCCTGTGGTCAGTGCCATGAGAAGTTTCCTGAAGCGGTTCGCTTTACTCCGGGGCTGGATCATCGGGCGCCGACCTGCATGCGATATCCGCAGGCGTCTCCATATGCTTTCTCCATCGATCTGGAAAGTTGTGAGGATATCGACGCATTGATCGACTCATGCCCGACAGGAGCTATCAATCCAAACGAGGCTCGAAAGCTTGAGGAGCTCTCTGTAGGGTCGATTATTTTGGCTCCTGGAGCAGATTTGTTCGATCCGACGGTGCTCGATACATACGGCTATGGGATTCATCCGAACGTCGTGACGAGCATGGAATATGAGCGGATTCTTTCCGCGACAGGGCCCACTAACGGACAACTCGTCCGACCTTCGGACGGTAAAAAACCCCAAAAGATAGCTTGGATTCAATGTGTCGGATCGCGCGGTTTACAGGAAGGCTGCGTTGCATATTGTTCGAGCGCCTGCTGCATGTACGCCCTCAAAGAAGCGATTGTTACCCGCGAGCGCTTTTATGAGAATATTGACACCACAATTTTCTACATGGACATGAGGACCTCCGGCAAGGACTACGAGCTCTATTACCAGCGGGCCAAAAACGATTTTGGGGTGCGCATGGTGCGCAGTCGTCCTCACAGCGTTGTGTCGGAGAACGGCAGCGGAAACCTGGAGATAACATTTCTCCCGGAAGATGGAGGCCAGGCGCAGACCGAAGTATTCGACATGGTGGTTCTGACTACCGGCTTTAGGATTTCACCGGAAATAAAAGAACTTGCCCGGAAATTAGGGGTAGCGCTGAACGAACATGGCTTTGCCCAAACCGGCAGCTTCGATCCGGTGGCCACGTCAAAACACGGGGTTTATGTCTGCGGTTTATTTGAAGCTCCCAAAGACATACCGGAGACGATGATCCAAGCCAGTGCCGCGGCGTGCAGTGCCGGCAGTGATTTGAATCCTTTGCGTATCGTTGCCAAAAGTGAAGAGGAACTGCCCCCCGAACGTAATGTCATAGGAGAAGATCCGAAAATTGGCGTATTTATCTGTGATTGTGGCCTCAATATTGGGGGAGTTGTGGATGTCGGAAAGCTTGTGGAATTCACCGGTTCGCTACCCAACGTCTCTGTCGCTGAGGTGATCGGTCATGGCTGCAGTAAAGAATCTTTGGATGTTATTCAGAGGCGGATTGTCGATCAAGGGTTAAACCGAGTAGTCGTTGGGGCCTGCTCTCCGAGAACTCACGAGAGGCTCTTTCAAGACACTTTGCGGAAAGCCGGACTGAACAAGTATTTGTTGGAAATCGCCAACCTGCGCGATCAAGATACCTGGGTGCATGGATCTCAACCTGAGATTGCCGCCCAAAAAGCCAAAGAGCTGCTGAAAATGGCCATATCTGCAGTCCGTCTGACTCACCCGCTGACCGATCATATACTGCCCATGAACAAAGATGTTTTGGTGGTTGGCGGTGGAGTGACAGGTATGGAAGCGTCCTTGAGTCTCGCCGACATGGGCTTCCGCGTCTACCTGGTCGAACGGTCGAGTCAACTTGGAGGCAACGCTCGAAACATCCGTAAAACACTTAAAGGTGAGGACGTTCAGGCTTATGTGGAAGAATTGATCAAGCGGACCGAAACTCACGACCAAATCCAGCTTCTGAAACAGTCACTGATTGTTGACCATACGGGCATGGCCGGAGCGTTTCGAACCGGTGTGCAATTCGGTCCGCAGATGTTTTATCGACCGATTCACCACGGCATTACCATTCTTGCCACCGGTGCGCTTCCCCGTCGGCCCCGAGAATATCTACTGGACGAACATGCAGCGGTAATGACGCAGCGCGATCTGGATAATTTTGTGGAGGACCAGCCGGATAAAGTTAAGTTCTGGCAAAACGTTGTCATGATCCAGTGTGTTGGATCGCGCACTCCTGAAAATCCCAACTGTTCCCGAATCTGCTGTCAGTCGGCGATAAAAAACGCATTGCGAATACTGGACCTGAATCCGCAGGCCAAAGTCTATGTTCTCTATCGAGACATGCGCACGCCGGGATTTGAGGAAGACTATTATCGAAAAGCGCGCGAGCGGGGAGTTATCTTTGTCAACTATGGGCTTGAAAGTAAGCCATCAGCGCAAGCAAACGGGAATGGAGTCACCGTCACTTTCACAGACCCCATTGTTGGGCGAGAAATTCAAGTTGCTGCCGACTGCCTGGCTCTGAGCACCGGCTTCATAGCAGATGAAGAATCCACCGAAGACTTGGGGACTATTTTTCGGTTGCCGCGCACCCATGATGCTTACTTTTTAGAAGACCACATCAAGCTCCGACCCGTAGATCTGCCAATTCCCGGCTTTTTTGTGGCGGGTACGGCACATTCTCCCAGATCCATTCGGGAAAGCATCGCCCAGGCGAAGGCGGCTGCAGGTCGCGCCCAGACATTCCTGGCGCGCGACACCATCAACTTGGGAGCAGCCGTTGCCACGGTTGACAAAGACAAATGTGCTTCCTGCCTGATCTGTGTGCGGGCTTGCCCGTTTGATGTGCCCTTCATAAATGCAGATGGGTACTCAGAAATCGATCCGGCTAAATGCCACGGGTGCGGGACCTGTGCTTCGGAATGCCCGGCTAAAGCCATTCAACTCATGCAATACGAAGATGATCAAATATTGGCCAAATTGGACGGACTCTTGGAAAGGATGATGTGATGCAGAACTTCGAACCGGTAATCGTAGCTTTCTGCTGCCATTACTGCGCGTATACGGCCGCAGACATGGCAGGCAGCAAAAGGCTCAGCTACCCGCCAAACGTCAAAATTATTCGGGTGCCCTGTTCCGGAAAGGTAGATGCCATACACATGATGAAGGCTCTGCAGAAGGGGGCCGACGGAGTGTATGTTGCGGGTTGTCTGGACGGCGACTGCCATTTTAAGAGCGGCAATATCCGAGCGGCGCGTCATGTTGACGCCGTTAAGAAGATGCTTGATGAAATTGGCATTGAAAAAGAACGAGTTGAGATGTTCTCCATGTCGGCAGGAATGGGGGAGAAATTTGCAGAGGTGGCTTCTGAATTCACCGAGAGAATTCGAAGGTTGGGACCTAATCCAGTCAAAACATCGGCGTTTGCTGAAGTCAGGCAGGCGGTCGGCTAAGCTGAAAGACGAGGGAGTTAGTTAAGATGATTACAGCGGAACGAAAACCTATGGAAGAGTTGACGGAGTGCGTAAAACCCTTCGGACGTATTTTGCTGGTTGGCTGCAACGAGTGTGTAACGGTGTGCGCCGCCGGTGGCAGGAAGGAAGTCGGGTTGCTCTCCTCCGCCTTGCAAATGCATTTCATGAAAGAAAACAAACCGTTCGAAGTAAAAGAACTCACCTTGGAAAGACAATGTGATCCTGAATACGTTGAAGAACTCGTGCCCTACATCGATCAAGTGGATGCTGTGTTGTCCATGGCGTGTGGTTGCGGGGTGCAAGAGATCGCCAGAAGATACAAGGAAAAACCGGTATTTCCCGCAGTCAATACCAAGTTCATGGGAGCTTCGGAGAGTCAAGGGGTTTGGGCTGAGCGGTGCGCGGGTTGCGGCGACTGCGTGCTTGGGATAACCGGAGGGGTTTGTCCCATTGCTCGTTGTTCCAAACAGCTGCTCAACGGTCCCTGTGGTGGCTCCACCAACGGCAAATGTGAAATCGATTCCAGTGTGGATTGCGCCTGGCAGTTGATCTGGGACCGATTGAAAGCTTTGGGCAAGCTCGAGTTGTATGAGGAAAATATATCTGCAAAAGATTGGCGAACAGGACGGGGCGGCGGACCCCGCAAAATCATAAGAGAGGATTTGGCATCATGAAGACGGAAAGCACGCTTGAAAAGATCTTGGCGGCAGGACATCTGGCTGTAACCTCTGAATGCGGGCCTCCGCGGGGCGCATCGGCAGAGAAAGTCAAAGAGAAGGCGGAATTGCTTCGAGGCTACGTCGATGCCGTCAACGTGACTGATAATCAGACGGCCATGGTCAGGATGAGCAGCCTTGCAGCATGTATATTCCTCCGTCAAATGGGGTTGAATCCTATCCTGCAAATGGTTACCCGGGACAGAAATCGTCTCGCCATGCAAAGTGACATTTTAGGTGCGTATTCTCACAAGATTGACAACATGCTTTGCTTATCGGGTGATCACCCCTATTTCGGTGATCATGCCATGGCTGCCAACGTGCACGACATAGATTCGGTGCAATTCATCGAAATGGTGAAAACGATGCGCGATGAGGGAAAGTTTCAAGGCGGCGAGACCATCGACGGTCCTCCAAAGATGTTTATTGGAGCTGCAGCCAATCCATTTGCAGACCCGTTTGAACTGAGGGTGGCGAGACTGGCCAAGAAGGTCAAAGCGGGGGTGGATTTTATTCAGACTCAATGCATCTATAACGTCGACAAGTTTGCCAAGTGGATGGAAGGAGTCCGCGAGCGGGGACTGCATGAGAAAGTATACATATTGGCCGGCATCACCCCAATGAAGTCCGCCGGCATGGCAAGATATATGAAAAACAAAGTACCCGGCATGGACGTTCCCGATGAACTGGTCAAGCGGATAGCCGGTGTTCCAAAGGAAAAGCAGGCGCAAGAAGGGATAAAGATTTGTATTGAGACCATTCAGCAATGCAAAGAAATCGAGGGCGTGCACGGATTCCACATCATGGCGATAGAATGGGAGCAAAAAGTTCCTGAGATCGTTGAAAAGGCCGGATTGCTGCCGAGACCCTCGGTGAACTAAGACTTTATTTGTTCTGTTCTCCGAGTTGAGAATGAAGTCCCCCATTGAGGAGCTGAGGTTGCACACTTGACGCCGGAAGTATTTAAAACTCCCCCTTTCATATAGGGGGATTTAGGGGGAATTGAACCGCTGATTGATCTCCATAGCATCGGTGAAGGAGTAGGCCAGTAGGTTGCGTTGAGTGGAGCGAAACGCAACGGTGAATGATTCGCACCAACTGAAACACTTCAACCTTAACAGGTATGAAAGCTCCGGAGCAGCTACTAAAAATAAATACTGACTAGAAAATGTCATGAAAGGAGACCAAAATGAGCCAGCAACAACACATTCTAGTGGTGGACGATGACCCGGGCGTAGTTGAAGCTGTTGCCATGAAGTTGAACAGCCTCAATTTTCGAACTTCGAAAGCCTACGACGGCATCGAAGCCTGGGAGAAGATCAAGCAGGATCGGCCGGACCTCGTGATTTTGGACGTCATGATGCCGCGAAAGGATGGCTACACCGTCTGTGACGAACTGAAGAAAAGTCAGGATTTCAAGGACATTACGGTGGTGCTCTTAACGGCAGTGGCGGATAATGTTGCAACGACAAGCTACACACACCTCTCAGGTAAAACGACGCTGGCAGACGACTACATCCCTAAACCGGTAGATCTGGATAAGCTCATGGAGATTGTGCGGGATAATCTGGCGCGCTGAAGTGAGCTGGTGTCTTCAGGAGCTTGTCCTGGAATTGTCATTTCGGGTCCGGCACTTGGCACTATTAACTAGTGCATGGCGGCGAAAGTCTTTACCCATTGTGCAACGATGATAAGTCCCCCTTTTCCAAAGGGGGATATAGGGGGATTGGTTAATGACTGCTCACTTTTAAAATCCCCCCTAACCCCCCTTTACGAAAGGGGGGAGCTCTAATGGGGAAGTTACTTCCGCCCAGCTGTGCTAGCAGTTTCTGTCCGGAAACCTACAACAGCCTGCGAGCACAGTTGCGCTGGGTGCAGCATCAAAAAATTACTTAACCTTATAATAGAATATATCCGTGGACTTACAAATAAACTCAGAAGAAATGAATTGGCGCGAGAGGGTTTTTGATTCCCTTTCTTTGCCGGCGTTGATTTTGAAGCCGAATAGAATCATTGTGAGCGCTAATGAAAATTTCCTGAAAAAATACGGCATTGGTAGAGACGAAATAGTGGGGCGAACTTGCCATGATTTTTTCTATCAATCAAAGACCACTTGCCCTTTCGAAAATTGCCCGATGCCGGAAGTGCTCAAAAAGACTAAAGGCCACTCCATTCTAAGAAAAGTCACCACCCGAACGGGAGAAGAGAAGTGGGAAGACAGGGTGTTTTCTCCGATTTTGGACGATCAGGGTGGGGTCCGATACATCATCGAGAGTATTCGAGATGTCACTCAGGTCAAAGTTCTGGAAAAAGAATTGTCCGGCATCAGGGAGTTTACTTCGAAGTTAATCCAGAGTTCGACAAGTGGCATCATTGCAGCGGACCGAAGCGGTAAGATATTGATAATGAACAGAGCCGCAGAGGAGTTGACCGGCTATTCCCTGAGCGAAGCTAGGCGAGCGTTGATGGTAAATGACCTCTACCCGAAGGGAATGGCCGAAGAAATCATGAGAAGGCTCAGAAGTGAAGACTTTGGAGGGGTCGGAAAGCTTTTTTCTACTCGAACCAACTTGGTCAACGCCATGGGAGAGGAAATCCCGATCGAGCTGACCGCAGCCATTATCTATGAAGATGGCGAAGAGGTGGCAACCATGGGTGTATTCAACGACTTGCGGCCCAAATTGGCTGACGAAGAGAGAATGACACACATGCTGGCAAGAGTCGCGCACTCGGAGAAAATGGCTTCGTTGGGGCAGCTTGCCGCTGGAGTAGCCCATGAAATCAATAATCCTCTGACCGGTATTCTGCTTTACGCCAATATGCTTATAGAATCGACGGACAACGATCCGAGCAGGCAGCAAGATTTGAAAAACATAATTGAGGATGCTCAACGATGTGCAGAAATCGTTAAAAATCTCCTGACTTACAGTCGTCAAACCGGTAAGAGAACCGAAGTTGTCCACATCAACACGCTTCTTGAGTACAGCTTAAACCTCATAAGAGACCAGAAGCTTTTTATACATATTGATGTGGTTAAGGATTTTTCAGATGAAATGATGCTTGTTCAGGTAGATAAGAATCAAATGAGTCAGGTGATCATCAACCTGGTCATAAACGCTGTGGATGCGATGAACAGAGACGGGACATTGACCTTAAGAACTTTCCGCGACAAAGAGGCGCAAAAAGTCTATTTGGAAGTGACCGACACAGGCTGCGGAATCGCCTTGCAGAATTTGTCCCGAATTTTTGATCCTTTTTTTACCACTAAAGAGCCGGGAAAGGGCACCGGACTGGGGCTCAGTACCGTCTATGGGATCATAAAGGAGAACGAAGGCAATATTTCCGTGAAAGAGACAACTAATAAAGGAACTACCTTTCTAGTGGAACTTCCCTCTTTCCAGTTGCAGCAGGAATCAGAGAGTGAAGCAGCGAGCGATCTATTGATGTGCGCGGGAAGGAGCCCACTGTCATGAAACAGCAGGAAGAAATGCTCAATAACACCAATTCGCCGACAATCCTGGTCGTGGATGATGAGGAACGCATTCGCACCGGCTGCCGCAAGGTGCTCTCGAAGGAAGGCTTTGAGGTTCTGACAGCAGAGTGCGGAGAGACCGGTCTGAAAATGATTGAGGAACGGCATTTCGACATCATTCTTCTGGATCTCATGATGCCGAGCCTGTCGGGATTTGATGTGTTATCGCGAGTCAAAAGCTTGCACCCTGACACTGTCATTATTGTGATAAGTGGCTACGCGACCTTGGAACACAGCATCGAGGCGATGAAAAAAGGAGCTTTCGATTTTATCCCCAAACCATTCACGCCTGAACAGCTCAGGCTGCTGGTGACCAAAGCTCTTGAATATACGCGTGCACTCAAGGACATCGCCAATGAGAAGTCACGCATGCGTGTTCTTATCAACCACCTCAGCGATGGAGTCATGGCGACGGACTACAAAAAGGAAATTGTGCTGGCTAATCCAGCCTTCCTGAGAATGGTTGCTTACCGGGGCGATACTGCTGTCGGCTGCACACTGGAGCAGGTAACGAGATACGAAATATTGCATGAGATGATCGACCAGGCGCTGAAGATGCCGAGCGGAGAGTTCACGGAACTGGTGGAGGAGTTGGCGGAAGAAAACGGCCATGTCCCTCCTGGTCGAATCCTCAGCGCCCGCTGTATCCCTTTCCGGGATAGAGCCGGCCGAAATGTAGGCACGATCACACTATTGCATGACATCACCGCAATGAAACGGATGGATCAAATAAAGTCCGATTTTGTGTCGATGGTCGCTCACGAAGTAAAAAATCCATTGAGTTCGGTTCTTATGCAGTTGCAGGTAGTGCTGGATGGGCTGGCGGGTGAGGTCTCAACCAAACAAACAGAGATTTTGGGGAGAGTTTCGGACAAAGTGAAGGACCTGGTCAGTCTTTCTTCCGAATTGTTGGATCTGGCAAGGATCGAATCGGGATTGATCAGTCAGGAGAGAGAGCAATTCGATATGATTGAAATCATCGTGGACCAGATGCAATTTCAAGGCAAAAAAGCGGAAACAAACGGTATCTCTCTAAATTTAGGGAATATTCCCGAGTCGTTGCCGGTTTTTGCCAACAGACGCAACATGGAAGAAGTCCTTTCCAATCTGATTGCCAATGCCATCAAGTACACGCCGGCAGGAGGGAGCATTAAAGTTTCCGCGGAGAAGGTGGGAGACTACCTGCGGATCGATGTCGCGGATACCGGCCTTGGAATCGCAAAGGATGACCAGCAGAAAATCTTTGCTCCCTTTTATCGGATCAAAGATGAGAAGACCAGGCTTATCGCGGGGACAGGTTTGGGCCTGTCTATCGTAAAGAGTATTGTGGATGCTCATAACGGGATGATTCAGGTGGAAAGTGAACCGGGTAAAGGATCTGTTTTCCGCGTCACCATTCCGTCTGTGATATCGCAAGAGTCATCGGCGGCGACTCGATACGCCGCCTGTGTATCAAAATCTTAATCACGAAAACGCGAACATAAAGAATACACGAAGCTCAATATCGTGTCTCATTCGATTTCGCGATTTCCTAATTGCAGAGGAGAATTTTATGCAGCCAGCAATCATACCCCAACCATTACCGGCGCCTGTTCAAGAACGCCTTGCAAAGTTCGATCTGAGCTTGTGTATGACCTGCGGAACCTGCACCAATGGGTGTCCCATTACAGGGACACCGGGCATGGAAGGCTGGGACACCAGAAAAGTATTGCGAATGTTGCATTTTGGGTTAGTGGACGAAGTTGTCGAATCCAAGTTCCCCTGGGTGTGCACCGGATGTGGTCGCTGTGCGCACGGCTGTCCGATGAACATCGACATTCCCTACATTATGCTCCACATGAAGCATCTGAGACCAAGGGACCAAGTGCCTGGAATCCTTCACAAAGGTGCAGAGCATTGTTTCGACACCGGCAACAACATGGCCATTCCCAAGGAAGATTACCTGTTTTTAATGAGTGATATGGGGCCGGAACTGGCTGATGAGGAATGCCCCGGCTTTTATGTTCCCATTGATAAGAAAGATGCGGATATTCTGTTTTTCCCAAACTCGAAAGAAGTCTTTGCGGACAATGAAGATATGAAATGGTGGTGGAAAATTTTCTACGCCGCCAGGGAAAACTGGACCATTCCTTCTGAAAACTGGGAGTCAGTGGACTGGGGGTTGTTTACCGGTAATTATGACTACATGAAGGCCTTTGCTCAGCGCAAAATCGATTTTATGAAAGAATATAACATCAAGCGCATGATTATGCCGGACTGTGGTGGCGGTTCCTACGGGTGTCGGGTGGGTATGAAGACCTGCGTCATGGAAAACCCGGAAAACGAAATCAACTACATTTACTTGTACGAGTATCTGGTTGAACTCATCAAATCGGGACGGATCAAACTCGACAAGAGCGTCAACGCAGGCAAGATCTTCACCTGGCATGACTCCTGTAAGCATGGCAGAGAGCTGGAGCGGCATTTCGGCAAAGGTTTTTATGATGAACCGCGCTGGATCATTCAGCAATGCGTGGACGAATTCGTTGAGATGGAGCCCAACCGAGCCAACGGACACTGCTGCGGCGCCGGCGGGGGCATGTGGCCGGGACCTTATGAAGAGGAAGCTGCCTACCACGGCCGGGAAAAATACAATTCCATCAGGAAGAGCGGCGCCAATGTCTTGGTGGTTGGATGCTCGAACTGCCATGACCAGTTGATGAAGCGCGTGCCTAAATATTACCCTGATTATAAGTACGAAGTGAAATATATCTGGGAGTTGGTAGCCGATACGTTGGTTCTGGAACCATGGTCCGAGGAAGAAGTGGCCAAGGCCGAAGCTGAAGCCCAAAGCCAATGGGAGCGACTGGGCGTTGATACCGATATGGAATATTAATTATGGGTTAGGGGGGATTCTACCGGCAGCTGGGATAGAGTTCCTGTCCAGGAATCCCCTCTCCCGTAACTGAGTTTCCAATTTTTTGGAAAGCGGAACGCTCTTGTGGACATCAGCACAGAACGCCCAAAAAGTGTTGTTGAAATGCCCGTTATTGTCCGTTTCGGGGATACCGATCCGTACGGGGTGGTTTATTTTGCTTCCTATTTTCGATATTGCCATCATGGCATAGAGGAATTTCTGCGACAACTCGGACTTCCCCCTCACGAACTATTCCGCAACCAGGAGGAAGGTTTTGGACTCCCAATAGTAGGTGCTGCCTGCGACTTCTACCGACCTGTTAAGTATGGAGATGAACTGCGGCTGTTAGTATCCGTGGAAAAAATAAAAGAAAAAGCGCTGACCTTGGGGTTTCGTTTTTTCTATAAAGATCAAGCGGAGCTGGTCGCAAAAGGGCAGGCTACATTGGTGGCCATCGATCGCAGATGGAAGTCAAGACCTCTACCAGCAAAGCTTCAGGAAGCGCTTGACGGTTTCCTTAAATAGAAGCTTTGCATAAGTTCTATCGATCGGTTTTCATGACATTTCGCAGAGACGCGAGGAAAGGAAAATCAAATTCAAGTTAGCAGCCTGAAGGCCGCACTCCTGACTCATTTGGAATGCGGGATTTAGCCCGTAAGGTGCAAATTGCTCTACGGTCAAACTATGTGGTGCTGCCCACCCCAAGGATCTTCCGCAATCCTTTCAGAAGCCTCGTGGCATCGGTTTTGCCGGGCTCCAACGGCAAATGGGAAAGGACCCCCAACCCTTCGCTTGCTTCATGAAACTCTTGTTCTGAAAGTGGGCTCACCACTGCACTGTTCACCATGGCATTCACCATCAGGATTTTCGATACCAGGCCGAGCGATTCGGCATCCGGCAGTTTATAGTCTATGATAACAAGATGAGGGGCAGAAGCGCGCACTGCCTCGATAACTTCGGCAGCGGAAGCAGCCCGATCGAGCTGCACCTGCGAGTCTGCGGAGAGAGTTTCAACGAATGGATGGGTGGTTTCAAGTCGCGTGGTAGCCAGAAGAATGTGCAGCATTTTTTCTCCTATTGCCTCGTATGGCATTTTTGCGTAACCACTTGATTTATTATGAACCACGAAGGACACGAAGATCACGAAGAGGATTTATATAACCCGTCGTTCTCCCTTCGTGTTCTTCGTGGTTTGCCGACAAGAGGAAACATGCCTCTTGACTGGGCAAAGCTTGGACCTACCTTTCAAGCCGGGCCATTAGATCCGGAATTAGAAATCTTTCTATAATAGTCCGCAATGGCTTCGCCCAAAGTATTCACTGCAAGCCTCGCACAGTGTAAATGGTCTTCGGGCAAGCCGCCAACGGCTGCTACCACGTCATCCGGTTCCAGCTCTAATGCATGCTCCAGTTCCCGTCCTTTAGCCAGCTCGCTCATTGCGCTTGCGCATACCATAGTATAGATGCAGCCATAGGGGATCACCTTAATGTCGGCAATGCTTCCATTTTCGATACGCAAATGAACCTCAACGGCATCTCCGCACTGACCAATCGCGGTACCTTTAGCACTGGGATCTTCTAGTGAACCAATATTCTTGGGCTGCCTGGCAAGGCAGTGGAACTGCTCACTGACTTGACCCGGCAGCAGTAAGTCATTAATGGACACGGCAGCCTCTCCTTGTTGAATCAGAACCGGGCACCCATCTGTGGCTGTCCTCCACCACCGCCACATGTGAATTCACTGGAAAACGGCTGTAGGCTGCCTTTCAAAAAGGCCTCGACAGCCTCTCCGACCGTTTGAAAACCACCACCGTAAAAAACGTTAATGCCGACCTGATTGAATCCCATTAGAGGTCGCATTCCCATGCCGCCTGCAATCAGGATCTGTACACCATTCTGGGCCAGGTGATTAACTGGAGCCATGCAGCCGCCCTGCTCGTGGGGAACGTTGGGCAGAGTGCGAACCGTTCGCACCTCTCCGCCCGTAACTTCTACCAGCGTATACAGATCGCAGTGGCCAAAATGGGCGCCAAGTGCCGATTCGAGACCGCCCGGGTGGGACGAGGGAATAGCAACAACCATACTGTTCATCGTACTCTCCTTGTAAACATTTTGTCTTAAATGTCTGTGCGGAATAGAACTTCCGCAGTTCGATGTTAACCTAACTGAGGATGCCCTCAGTCCTTATGGGGTGTCACTGCTGCGCAGAGAAACACCCGCCTACACCTACAAACTTACCTCTACCGAGTCAGCAAGTCTTCAATCCGTTTCCAGGTACGTCTGAGCTCCCGACTGAAATCCGTCTCGGGCAACTCGGTGACAACCTGAGTCTGGACCATTGCCTGAGTAACCACCGGATCGTGCGGCAGATGTGCTACCAAAGGGTAGCCTCTTTCACGGCAAAAAGCTTCAATACGATTCGTTTCATCAGGGTTAAGGTCATACTTATTGATGATCACCGCAAAGCCCACTCTGAAGTGTTTGCATAAATCAGCAACTCGCTCCAGGTCGTGCCGGCCCGAAGGAGTGGGTTCCGTGACCGCTACAGCCAAATGTGTTCCGGAAAGAGAACTGATCACCGGACAACCAATACCGGGGGCGCCGTCACACAGAACCAAATCAATGTCCCTGGCCTTGGCTAACTCGCGAGCTTGCTGCTTGAGCACCATAACCAGCCGACCGGAATTCTCTTCACCGGGGAAGAGCTGCGCATGCACCATCGGGCCGAAGCGGGTCGATGATAGGTACCAATGTCCACACTGCTTTTGCGGAAACTCGATGGCTTCTGCAGGACAGAATGCCACGCATACCTTGCATCCCTCACAGCGCAGAGGATCGACCGTAAAACCGTTATCGTTCTCGTGGATAGCTCCAAACTGGCACATGGAGGCACAGATGCCGCACCGGTCGCACAGATCAGAGTCGATTCGAGCCTCATAACCTGACCAAAACTCTTCCTCCCGCTGGTGCGAAGGGCTCAGCAGCAAATGCAGATCGGGAGCGTCCACGTCCAGGTCGCAGATGACCTTGTTGTTTGCCAAATGGGCGAAGGCGCCGGTGAGGGATGTTTTACCTGTGCCACCCTTACCGCTGATAATGACAACCTCACGCATAAGCCGCCTCCCGAGAATTGTGGTGCTCCGCTAGATCGCGAATTCCATCCCGCAAGTCGATAAATATCTGCTCGATCTTACCGGAAACCTCCGTTATGATCTTGCCGCGCGCATACGCTTCAGCTATGGAGCGGTCGAAGGGGATCTCGGCTAATATCGGCAATCCCTTCTCCTCGCAAAAGCCATAAATTTGACCATTTCCAACCCCGGCCCGGTTCACTACCACCCCCATAGGTTTTTTAAGGGGGCAAAATGCCTCCCAGGCCAGTTGAAAGTCATAGAAACCAAATGGGGTGGGCTCGGTGACCAGGATTATCACATCGCTGTCAATCACCGCATTGACCGCCGGACAGCTCACTCCCGGGGGAGCATCGATAATTACATCTTGCAAATCCTTTGCGATCATTTCATCGAGCCTTGCTTTGACCTGACGCATAAGAGGTGGGCTCATTGCCTCACCGATGCGCAACCTGCCCATCAAAAAGCCGGCATTGCCGGCGCCGCCCCAGCTGATTTCACCCAGTTCTCGCTTACCCTCAGAGATCGCCTTTTCCGGGCAAATTGCAATACAGCCGCCACATCCGTGGCACATTTCGGGAAAGGTCAACACCAATTCGTTCACAACGCTGATGGCTTTGAACTGACAAAGATCGGAGCATGCGCCGCAATAGGTGCATTTGGACTCGTCGACCACGGGAATTTTCATATGAGCTGTTTGGCTTCCTTCTATCGTCGGGCGCAGAAAAAGATGCAGATTGGGTTCCTCCACGTCCAGATCCACGGCCAAAATCGGCCCATCCCAGATCGTCGTCAAAGAGGCGCTTACGGTGGTTTTGCCGGTTCCACCTTTGCCGCTTGCCACAGAGACGATCATCGTCCCCCCTCCCGATTGGGTCCCTCAGCTATTTCAACCTCCCCATTTTTGAAGCGATCCACTGCTTCTCGCACTGTGATACCTTCAAGATTTTGTCCAATTTTGATGCCGGCCGCGGATAGCGCGTGAAACGCTTTGGGGCCAACGTACCCGGTCAGCACACAGTTCGCTCCGGACCGTGCAATCAGTTCGGCAGCTTGAATCCCGGCACCTTGGGCCATTACCTGTGACTGCCCGTTGTCGATGTAATGCGTATCCATGGTTTCGAGGTCGACTACAACGAATCCGGCAGCCCTGCCAAAGCGGGGATCTATCCTATCGTCGAGGGTCGGACCTTCGCTGGTTATGGCGATCTTGCTCATGTCAATCTCCTCATTGGTTGCTTGACTCCATTTTGGTTCAGCGTTCTCGAAATCACCCTTCCACACGCAGCTTGATTTCCTGCCGGCCGCATGCCGGCAGTCGGCAATCACATAGTCCCCACCTTGAATTCGCAGGGCCATCCCGTAAATCAATGCTTCCGCCACAGCCCTCCTTGCGGCAGCGAGAACTCGACCGAAAGTGTGGCGAGAGACTCCCATAAACCGGGCGGCCTCCTCCTGATTGAGTCCCTGCAAGTCCGCCAGGCGAAGGGCTTCATGCCCCTCATGGGTGAGGTAAACCTCATCCAGTTCCCTCATGGGGGTCCCCCGAGGTTTAAAATAAGTCACTCGGGGAGTGCTCCCTATACGGCGGCATTTACGCGGTCGTGGCATGTATTGCTCCTTAGTTTTGCTCATTTGATCAAAACTATAACTCTACGCATCCGCCGGGTCAATCTTGTTTTGATGAGCGAAGCAAAATAAATGCCAAACAATTGCGATAAACGAGAAATGAGCACCGCCTAGAATTTTCATCTCCTCCTGGGAGGCTGCCCGAAAACTGTCATTTCGAGTCGATGGCGAGGAATCTTAGTTCCATGAGTAGTTAATTCAACAAATTTTTCTCTCCGCTACGCTTCGTTTGAAATGACAAACGAGGCATGGTCGGACAAGCTCCCAGGCAATGCTGCTGAATTAGAGGGTCAGTTCCCCCCTTTGTTTCAAGGGGTGGGCTAGGGGGGATTTCCTAATGGGACGAATCTTCCTGCAAAATCCCCCTAACTGCCCCTTTTCCTAGAGGGGGACTTTTTGATTAGTCCCCCCTTAATTTACCGACATTGAAGCTCCCAGGTGGGTAGAAATTGTTCCCATACAATTATTTATTTGTGGGTTTTGCTTGAAAAGTCAGAGCCTGTCTGAAAATTGTCATTTCGAGCCGAAAGCGAGAAATCTTTCGGGTGAATAGTGGCTTGTTTGAAAGATTTTTCATCACGCCAGAGCGTGATTTGAAATGCTAAAAGAATCTTTTTCAGACAACCGCTTAGTAAATTAGCATTCTTTTTGCTAATATCAGGATTGATCCTGCTGATTCTTATCGCGACCGCACAAAAAAGGAGGATGGAAATATGTTTGATTACGGAAGGGAAGGGGGTTTGCCGGCCGGGAAAAGGAATGCTCCCTCTTTTATTTACGAAGTATTATACGGTGAAACGAAGTTTTTGTCCGGCAGGACCGAAGCACATGTGCAAAAGACCTGGAGGGGTATCTCGGTCGATGAGCATATTCCGACCGAGGCGCTCGATCAATTGGATGCTATTGAAGAAATCGAACTGCGGGCATCTTGTGAGGGCTCCGGCCCTGAGCGGCCGACATTTCTCGTCGTTCGATTTCCAGGCGAAGAGGATTTCGAAAGGATAAAAAATTTCGTTGCGGCAATGAATGCACATGCAGACGTTAAGTGCGGAGCCGGCAAGGGCAATATGGGCCGCGTTCGAGTCGGCATGACAGCCGTACTTTGGTATGAAAAGAACCGGCGGCAATTTGCAGAGTGGTGGCTTGGTTTGCCCACGAAGATTCGAGTTGCTCTGGCGGTGATTGAAAGTCTTTCCGATTTGACATGACCGTAGCGTGGCCCCTCTGGCCGCAACCAAATTTGAATATCTAAATCCGAAACTCGAAACAATATCAAAATTCAAATAGTCAAATGTCCAAAACAGATCATCCCAGTTCTTAACCTTCGAAGGGCAGAACATAGATACTTCGCCAACATTTTACCTTAAAGCCTTCTTGGATGCCCTATTGCAAAAATGCTGATCTCTCGGCCGCCAGCGGGTTATCGGTCCGGTTGAGCTGAGGGTTAGGCAGACCTAATTTGTGCAAAACAATTCACGACCTGCAGGTTCCGCCCTCAGAAGCCGGTCGATAAAAAATCAAGGAGTCCGACTGAAATTCTTCGTCAGGCAGAGTGTCTCAGTTCAAGGGCGGACCCCCAGTGCCGCGCGGCTTGTAGCCGGACCGTTGGAGGCAACTGTTGAGGCTTTGATGTCAGCTCGGCTTCCTCAGTCTTGGTATTTCTTCAGGGCCTACCAAGAGCCTAATCGATCTGGCCTGCCCTGAGATACGGCTGATGAAACCCTTCTCTTCCAGTTTCAAAATCATCTGGTGAATCGTCGGTGGTGTTGTCCGAAAGAAACGCTGCAAATCTGCTTCAGCCGGCGGTCGCCCGTTCATTACCGTGTAGTTGTAAATGAATGCCAAATACTGACCCTGTTTTTCCGTGAATTTATCAGCCATCTGTTTGTCGTCCCTTGGAAGAACCCTTTAATTCCGCCTGGTGCAGAGGCTACCGATGCGCCTTGTTAACAGAAACGCCAAAGGCAAATTTCCCCCGAAGCCCTTTATACTCTTTAAGGAAGGAAAGTCGAGTTTTTAGACCCCGAACTTCCAGATGCTCCCTTTCCACTGCCGACTGGGGTCGGACCTGATTATTCAATGTTTATTTCCCACCTGCCACTGGGGTCGGGCCACGCCAAGGTTCTGATTATTCAATGTTTATTTCCCACAGATAGGTATTTTCAGGTCCTATATCGGCTTTTTCGGCCCTGAAAAGGGGCGTATAGGAAGCGGTTTCCTCCCGGAGATGATACCCTTCATCTCCATCCATGACTTCTCTCCCCTTTGCCTTGAAGACCAGTAGCGCTTTTACTTTCTCAGCAAATGACTTGCTCCCAACTGCGATACTATTTGTCCACTCATCTTGACGGGTTTTGGCTCCAGTTCCCAGGTATTCGTTTATCCATCCCCTGTGGCAACTCCTGAGCTCATCATAGGATCCGCACCCCATCAACCGTTGCAGCTTCCCATAATCAATCAGTATGTTCTTCCGTCGAGGCTCCTGGATCTCATTGTAGCCTGAGAAAGACCACATAAACGGATGGCTGACTACGCCGGCACGGACCATGTTCGTATCAATATAGACCATGCATCGTGTCTGATGTTTACCACTTTCAACCGCCGTGGCATGATAGCGATCCTCCCAATAGGCGCCCTTTCGACTTTTTCTCTGATTATATTCCTGCCCGGTTCGGCCGGCGACCAACTGTATCGACTTGGGAATGGTTTCCCTTTCCCGGTATCGAAAACGAGCAGGTGCACGTGGTTCGATGTAACCATGTAGTTCAGAATGCTCAATCCATAACGTTTCTTTGCCTGATACAGCCACTGCAAGTAGCGGTGGCGATCCTTCGAGAATTTGAGAAGAAATTCTCGTTTGTGGCGTCGGTGAGTGATATGCCAGATGTGCCCTGGAACAAAATGTCTCTTTGCTCTCGCCACAACCATCCAGAAAAAAACGGTCTTTTTGCCTTCAAAAAGCTCTCTATAGACCAAATTCAGAAGGTAAAATTCGCGGTTATTCTATCCATATCAAGCATTTCCTGCGGTCCGACCCCCTCCCGACCTCCCGCCACAACTTTTTAGGAGAAACCGCAATCTCCACGCCGTCTGCTCCAGGCGAAGGTTATGCCCCGGCAGTATGCTCAACTCCTATTTCTGTAGTCTTAATCGGGATAATTCGCCGTTCTATGTCAGACCAAATTTTTCGCTTTATCATTCGCAAATCATATTCAGTCTGTAAATTCAGCCAAAACTGAGCTTCAACACCAAAATAGCGCTGCAATCTCAATGCGGTATCGGCAGTAATGGATCTTTTCCCGTTAACGATCTCGCTGATTCGATTGGGAGGAACAGAAAGATCACGTGAAAGCTGATTTATACTAATACCCAAGGGTTCCATGAAATCTTCACGCAGGATTTCACCTGGTGTAATAGGATCAAGAAGTTTGTTAGCACTCATATCAACACCTCAATGATAATCTACAATTTCAACATTAAATGCATTACCGTCATGCCACTCAAAACAAACACGCCATTGTTTGTTGATGCTGATAACGAATTGCCCCTTCCTGTCTCCCTTGAGAGCATGAAACTTATTTCCCGGATTAAGTATTAAAGCTTCCAGATTCGGAGCGGCATGAAGAACCATAAGCCTTTTTCTCGCCTGTCGTTCAAAAGATTGGAAGCGGCGAACCCGTTGATCATTGAACAACTTTTCAGTATCCCGGCAGGCAAATGATTTTATCATACGCACATAGTACTACGTATGACGTAATATGTCAAGAGGATTGTTTTTTGTGTGGGCATAACGCTTAAACTAGCCATCCTAAAAAAACTGAAGAATGCATTAGCTACTGAAGCCCAAATCCAGGCGAAATCTTTGAAAAAGTCTGAGGAACTGCAATACATTAGACTAGATCAACGTATTGGCCTCCATTAATTTAGGTTTCCCATCATGATATCGAAGTCGATCAGTTTTCTGCAGAATTGTCTCCTCGATGTAATGTCTGCGCCTTTCCCTAGAACGAGGATCGACCGACGTTCCTGAGGAAGGGAAAACGTATTGCCAGCCCCACTCTTTGGCGACCTTCAGGCATGTCTTGTTCAATGCAAACGGCAGATAAGCGAGGATGCACGGGACGGGACTCAAAAAGTTACAGACCAGTATCGCATGGACTTTGTTGTGAAACTGCATGAACCACTTGATCCACTGAATATGACCTTCTTCAGTTCGGATGCTGCAGCGTTTGGCTCTAATGGCCGAGCGAACCTAATGCAGAAGTTTCGCTTCTGCTGATTCCGTGTCGCGGAAGGATTTGGCTTCATCCTGAATGGTCCTTTGCTTATCGCGATGGCAAAAATGGCTGATATATACTTAATTGAATTGTCTATGAAAAATGGTGAGGGCAGTGAAGAAAAAATCTCGATTGGATGAGATGCTTCGTTTCTATGAACCGCAGAGGGCGCCGAGGCCGCAGAGAAAGCTATTCTCGTTAAGGTTGAAATCTTTGAATTAAACCACAGGGACACAGCGCGGCATAGCCGTAACAAAAACCTGATTTAACCAGGAAGGGCCGGAAGAGCACAAAAAAAATGGTATGTGAATTTCAATCATACCAATAGGTTGTAAAGATGGTCTTCGCAAAAAAACAAGCAGCTAGGAGTTAGTAACACAGAGGTGAAGGTTGATCGTTTTCTCTCTGCGGGCTCCGCGAACTCTGCGGTGACGGCACTCGCGGTGGCGATTGGTTTCGGGTTTATCAACTGCCCGAAAAGTCAACGCCTTATGGTGTCTGCTTTCCCGTACTTCCAGCAGGATCACCTATGAGCTAAGCGCGTCCATGACAGCTTTTGGATTTTTCGATGCCACTTTCAGCAATGCCTTTGCCGGGCCTTCAGGTTTTCTTCTGCCTTGCTCCCAGTTCTGAAGGGTTGAGACACTTACGCCTATCATGAGTGCGAACTCGGACTGGGATTTATGCACTTTTTCTCTAATAGACTTAATATCAAGAGGGGTGAACTCAAAGCGACGGCTTGGCGGCAGCTCTCCCGCTTTGATTTTTCCAGCTTCCTTAATGCTTTCCACTAAGTTGTTGAAGTCTTTATCCTTCATTCCAGCCGCTCCTTGATGAGCCTGGCCAAGATCCTTAGCTGATCTTGGGTCAGATCTCCCTGTTTGCTCTTTCTGTAAGCCAGAAGCATGTAAACGGTATCTGAAGGAGCATCCCAATAGTAGATGATTCGTAACCTCCCTCTTTTACCTGCTCGTGGAAGATTCCAGCGGAGTTTACGCAACCCAGCGCCTCCAGGAATGATGCTGCCAGCCTCTGGGCGAACCAGTATCGCCTGTTGCAGTTTTCGGTATGAGTCATCTGACAACAGGGCTTGTACTCCTTTTGTGAAAATCGACGTCTCGATAAAGATCATATCTCTATATACGCCAATGGCTGACATATGACAAGCCAGGAAGCTGCATCCGGATTTCTTGTTTCGAATTTATACCTGCTCAGGATGAGATGCTTCATTTTCTTTTAACCGCAGGTGGCGCCGAGACCGCAGAGAAAGCTAATAGATAAGAGCCTCTGCGTGCTCCGCGTCCTCTGCGCTGACAGCGGTGTCGATTGGCTTCAGGTTTATCTATTAATCCTGCAATTTTGCTTCTTTAAGCGCCGCCATGATTCCTTCTATGGCCGCCTCCTCATGGGAAATGCCTTCCACGGCTTGTTGCTGGGAACCTCTTGCTTCTCCGCCGGGAAGCACTTTGCTGTGGACGGTTTTATCCCGGAGCGTCTCGATTCGCTCCTGTGGCATCATTCTCAAACCTTTCTCGTTCCACTCGTCGAAGAACAGGTCAAAATGCAGCAGCAGATAATCCTTGCTCTGTTTTCTGGCCCATTCGTAGCCGGATTTGAAGGCGGGCGATTTGGAGACGGCGTCGCAGTATCTCACCGCATCCAGGTCCTGCTCAAAGCCCCACTTATTGAGAAGTTCGACCACTGCTGCATCATCCGTTGCTTTTCCTTCACGCTGCAAAACGTATTCGGCCAATTCCCAGGCGATGCTGCATGACAGCCGGTTGTCGGGCTGCATGAGGCTTTTTGGGTTGAGATAGACGAGATATTCAACCGGGTGATCGAAGCTCAGGCATCGCCCACAAACGTTCGGCAGTTCGGAATCCGCCAATATCTGAAAGCCTTCATTGCTCAGAATGGATTCTCTGATGTCTTCGGGCAGGCGTGCCAAAACTTTGTCCAGATAACGATGAAACCTCTCGTCACAATTTTTGAACCTTGCCAACCGTTCATCCATGATATTCCTCCTGTGTTTGTTGATGTTCCTTCACATTCTCATTGGGACACGGAATTAAGAAAACAGGGCAGACACCGTTTAGCTGCCGCATACACAGTGACAAATTGGGATCGGGGGTCTCGATAACGGCGTGATAGTGGTTGTCGAGTAGACAAATGGCATGACACGTCCAATTGTACTTCTCAACGGTAGCGGCCAAAACATCGAGAAATATCTGCCGCTAGGCATCGGAAACTAAAATGTCCGCCCCCGTATTTCCACGTGAGGTAACGCGGTACACCGCGTCGGGATGTTTGATATGCAGTGGTCGTGCCATGAGAAATCACATAGCCATAAAATATTATATTTCAAAACGTGATAATCCGCCAGCTTCCGTTCTGACCTTACTCCTCGGGCTTGATTTCAAAGCGTTCGCCGGCAACCAAATAGCGGGCACCATCGCTGCCTGGGATCTCATCTTGGGCGCTCTGCTGGCCTGGTATCTGCTGGCTCATGTTACTTTGGTGGATTCAGACGTCAACCCGCCGGTAGGAAAACTGTGGATCAAGTAATTGTCTGACCCATTCCCCGCTTGGCTAACCTAAGCCCCCAAACATGCCCCGCTCTACCGCGTGTAGATGGAGTATCTGCTTTTCTGAGCCAGGGAAAAGCGAGTTCCTTCCCGATTATGCCGGTAAAGATAAATTATTGTGGTTTATCTTACAGTGCTTAAGGAAAAGAGGAAAGCTCACCATTAGGTAGTTTTTTTCCTTTTGACTTTGCGTCTCCTGCGGTAAATTTGCACTACCCGTTCGCTCCAATAGGGTCGTCCCAGAACCAGGGCGAATGGATGCAAAGGACTTGCCGGGTTTGTAAAGGGTACCTGGATCAACGTTCGGGCCTTTTCGCATTCATTCTAATTCAATCAAACCGGCAGATTAAGAGCTGCACTGCATTGCGGTAAAAAAAGTCCCATGAAATTGCAAACAAAATTCCTGTTGTTTGCTGAAGGGGCGCTCTTTGTTGGCGTGCTGCTGCTCTCTCTTGCCCTGTACCGGCTGGCGGGAGGAGCACTGGAGGCGGCAGCCGAGCGCCGCCTGATAGAAGCCTGCAAGCTGATGGCCGGGCAGGCCGAAGAGACGGTTTCACGGGTGGTTGTGGATGCGGAGCTCTGGGCCGGGCTGCCGCTGGTGATGGAAACGGCGCGCCATTATCGGGACCCGGGTCGCGTGGAAGCTTTTCATCGCTATTTTGTCCGGGTCCGGGACCAGGAAGGGTTATACAGTCCATCAACCTGGTCAATCGTGCAGCGGATTGTGTGGTTTCAAGCAACATGGAAGGGAATCGGCTGTACCTTCCCGACCACCGCAGGACAGTATCCCGGCGCAGTGATTTCAAGCAGGCGCTGGCCGGCAAAACCGGCGTCTCCGAAAGCATCGTCAGTCGCGGCACCGGTCGGCCTTGCCTGGCCGTCTCCGTTCCGATCCTGGATGGTACGGAAGTTATTGCCGTGCTGCGGGTGATAGTCGACCTGGAGTTTTTCAATCGGGAATTACTTGCCCCACTGCCGATCGGACAGTCCGGCCGGCTGCTGGTTATGGATCCGCGGCTCGATTTGATACGTCCCAAACCGGGCATTTCCAACGAGCCAATCGCGGCGCTGCCCTATGTGCCGCCGGACATCCACATTCCCCAAGAGCTGTTGGCAAAAACGTCCGGCATTTTCCGCTACCGGGCCCGTGACGGTTTGCACATGGCGGCGTTTCGCCGGCTGCGGCGACCGGCCTGGGTTTTTGTAGCCGAACAGCCTTTGCGGGAGGTCCTGGCGCCGGTCAGCCGGTTCGGCCACGTTGCCTTGGCAATGGTGGCGGGGCTGCTGCTGATAGTGGGTGCGGGAATTTTCATGATCACCAGGCCGTCCTTGCTTGCACTGAACCGATGTCAGCAATTTGCCGGAGATATCCGCAACGGCCGTCTGGATAATCGCCTGGATGTGCGGCGCAGGGACGAGATCGGCTTGCTGGGGGAGGCCCTCAACCAGATGGCCGGCGAGCTGGAGCGGCGGCAGCGGGAAAGCGAAGCAGCCCATCAGGCCCGCGAAGAAATGCAGGAAACCAGGCGCCTGCTGGCGGAAGCGCGCTGGCGGGCGTTGCGCTACCAGCTGAATCCGCATTTTTTGTTCAATGTGCTCAACAGCGTGGATGCGCTTTCCAGCTCCGCACCGGAACGCATTCCCCGTTTGATCCTGAACTTGGCGGAGTATCTCCGCTTGACGCTGGATGCGCCGCCGGGTCAGCTGGTGCCCCTGCGACAGGAACTGGATGCGGTGCAAGCCTATCTGGCGATAGAAAAGGTGCGCTACGGAACGAAGCTGCAGGTGACGGTTGAATGCGACCCCGACGTGCAGGATCAGGTCGTCCCCGACCTGGTGCTGCAGCCGTTGGTCGAAAACGCCGTCAAGTTCGGCATGCGCACCAGCCCCTTGCCTCTGCGGATCCATATCGCTGTCTCTCGCATCGAGGACCGCCTGCGGATACGGGTGCAAAACAGCGGACAATGGATTGATGAGAACAGCGCCTACCGGGATGGCCCGCAATTGCGGCTCGGCATGCGGAACCTCAGGCGGCGCCTGCAAATGATCTACGGCGAAGCACACCGCCTGACAATGCACAACCACACCGGCTCGGTTACCGTCGTGCTGCGATTGCCCATGATCGACAAGGATACAACATGCACCCTGTAAGCTGTGTGCTGGTGGATGACGAACGGTTGGCCAGGGAAAAGCTGCGGGCTCTCTTGCGCGCATATCAATACATTGTGGTGGTGGGTGAAGCCGACAGCGCCGCGAGCGCGCTGCGGGTCATCGAGTCCATCCGTCCGCAGCTGGTGTTTCTCGACATTCAGATGCCGGGCGGCTCCGGCTTCGATCTGCTGGAGCAGTTGGACGATCCTCCCGCCGTCATATTCGTGACCGCCTACGACCAGCATGCCATCCGCGCTTTTGAGGTCAATGCGGTGGATTATCTCCTCAAGCCGATACATCCCGAACGGCTGGAAACGGCGCTGAAGCGCGTGTTGCCGGCGGCGTCGCCGCTGCCGGCCTCGCCCCGCGAGCTCACCATGCAGGACAGGGTCTTCATCGATACCGGGCACAGGCGGATATTCGTGCCGTTGGTTTCCATCTGCGCCGTCTGTGCGGAGGGTGACTACACCGAACTGTATGCCTCGGACGGCGATATTTTCATGGTCCGTCGTTCCCTGAAGGGTTGGTATGATGTTTTGCCCGATGATTTTTTCCGAATCCACCGTCATGCGATCATCAACCTGCGCCATGTAAAGTCCCTTGAGCGGAGTCAGGAAGGGCGGCTGTTCGCCGAGCTGTATGGTTGTCCGCATGGGTTCCCGGTCAGCCGTCGCCGGGCGCCGGAATTGCGCCGCCGGTTGGACAAGCTGGGGCCTTCCACTGGACGGTGAAGAAAGCTGCCGCGGGATCGGGCGGCCTCTGCATTCGGCCGGCGGGTTCAGGAGTGAGTTGACCGTAGATATTGCCGGATCAGCCCGACAAAATACCGAAAATCACCCAACCTTTTCTTGAAAATACCGAAAGTGACGGCGTCATCGACGCCGTCATATCCGTGAATCAGCAGATTGCGATAACGCGTCATGGCCTGGAAGGTTTCGACTGAATCCTCGGGGATGATCCCACCGGCTCCGAGGACCTCAAAACAGGCCGCATACGTTTCCGGTTCTTTCAGGTCGAGCCCGCTGACCAGGTGACGACAGATATCGATCATCTGCTCGATGGACAGTTCGACG
The DNA here is from genome assembly GCA_963781715.1 of uncultured delta proteobacterium. GTDB lineage: Bacteria > Desulfobacterota > Syntrophobacteria > Syntrophobacterales > Syntrophobacteraceae > Desulfoferrobacter. Next base: position 570,855 of record CAWAGW010000004.1, on the reverse strand, counting down.
TTTCTTTCGATAAACCGCTTAAACACAGTATTGGCGGAAAATTCTTCGAATGTCGCCGGCGCTCGGGCACTTTCGATCTCGCGCAGAAATTGCTCGATCCGTTTGAGTTTGCGCGTCAACAGGGGGGCATCAATCATCTCGCCGCAATCCTGTCAGGTATCGATAGATGTCATAGTCAATCATGGTTCTTTCCCGGAATTGCCGGTACTCGACCGGGTCTTTGATCAGCAGGCGGGTCCCTTGCTTGATGACTTGATGCCGCAGAAAGGCCGAAGCCTGATTGAGCACCACCAGATCGACCTCCTTTCCGGCAAGGTTGGACAACGTGTTGATCAGGTCCAACAAAGCGAGCCCTTGCGGCGGTTCATGGAAATACAACGCCAGGTCCAAATCGCTGTCGGACCTGGCCCGGCCTCTTGCGTGCGAACCAAAAACGAGCCCGAAACAGATATTCTCGTCCCGCGCCAGGTACTCTTTCAAGTCGATCAGCGAAGCACCTGCCCCAATCGTGAACATTCCACCTCCGCCGTAGGATACCAGCTGTGTCTCAAGTCATAATGAGGTTGCGATAAACAAAACACATTCTCCGGTGTGCGTCAATGAACGCAGTGCAGGTTCACTCTGAATGTTCCATTGTCGATGCAATTTTGCGGGGGACCTTGTCTTGGATGACGGCTTGCCGCAAATATCCTCCTGTTTGTCGCAAAGGTGCTGCGCGCGGTCCTACTTAAACGGTTCCCATATTCTTTTATCTTGAAAGGCGCGGGTCTCGCGCCGGTCGATGGAAAGCTTCAGGCACCAGTAGTTGACTACTTTTTTCCCCAGGTTTCGGTTGTGCTTCAAGGTTTGGATAAACCGCTCCATCCCATACTTTTTCTGCACTTCATCGATGAAATCAAAGCCCCCGAAATTGATCGCCCGTTCAATCATGATTTCAGCGGAAGCATCCGCCGTGTTTCGGTCCCAGAAGAGCTCTTTCCTCATTCTATGAAATCCCGGTAGAAGGCTTTTATGGTTTCCCAGTCATGCACGGTCATTTTCACTGCTACGTTGTTCTTAAGCATGACAATCTGATCCAATTCCCCTTCAGCATCGTCAAAATAGACCAAAGAGGTTTTGAGCTGATAGTCATAACTCTGATTCAGATCATACTTATCCATAACCAGCTTTGCCATGCGGTTGAAATGCATATTGGTTTTTCGCAACATGAAAAACAGGTCGATAAAATCTTTCATGGAGCCTCTTTGACTGATCGCCACGGCTTTCATTGCAATGATGTCATCCAGCGGCGCCAGGGGGCAGGCAACCCCCTCCTGCATCGGCATTTCGTAAGCCCGGGACAGGAGCTTGTAGGGGAACCGAAAAAGGGAGAATTTCACTTTCTTACGGCCAAGGTAGAATATCACGGTATCTTCACCAAGCAATTCAACCCTTACTTGATCAAAGCATTGCCGCGTGCTGTGTAGAGAAAGTTCGCTGCTGAATTTATCCGGAGTAAAAAAATCCAGATCGATCGATATCCGATGGTGAAAATAGAAGTAAACGGCTGGGCCTCCGGCCAGATAGGTCCCGCCCGGAAGCAGGTTGCACTGGATGATCTGAATCAACTGCTGTTCTAGTACTCCCATGATATTGTTTGAAACCGTATGCATGCCGCCATCCACCGTATGCTCAAGTTGTGACACCCGTCACCCGGTGCGTCTCAAAGATGTCCATCCAGGCTTAAGGCTAAAGGCAATATAAAATTTTCCGCCCGCAATGGCAAACGATACGGCAGCCCGGATTCTCCATCGGGCTGATCGGGCTTATGGAGGGTAGATTCCACTATTTTGAGCCTTAACTCGAAATAAGAATTTTTATGCTTCACCTTTCTGCTGCTGCAAAAATGGCGAAATACGGTCCAAACAGGAAAAGCCCGTTTCTCTTTCAATATTCTGTTGTTTTCCAGAAACACTCATAAGGAAGCTGCTGGGCGCGAGGCCCTCGAAGCGGGCCTGTTCGCGCAAAACAGGGTGAGGACTTCCGGCGAGTGGTACTAGAGCGGTTGAAAAGAAACTCCCGACACCAAATCCCAGCTTGCCCCTGAATGTTCCATTGTCGATGCAATTTTGCGGGGGGATTTGTCTCGGATGACCGCTGATCGCAAATATCCCACCGTTTATCGCAAAAATTTTGCACATGGCTGGCTGGTATGCTTAGATGGCTTAAAGCCATTGTCAAGTCTGATTGAGCGTCCAAAGCGAACCATAAGTGGAGAGGGGAGAAACCATGAAGTTCCGATCTTTGATGGTGACAGTTTTATGGGTTGTTGCTTGTTTTGCACCGGGCAATCGAGACGGGATAACATCTTTTTTGGGTTTTCATCAATGATCATCAGGAGGACGACATGCGCAAACTGTATTCCATCATCTTTGCCCTATTTGTGTTATTGTCGCTGACACCCGTCGGGTTTGTCGCAGCCTATACCGGAGGATCCGGAACACCTGGTGATCCCTGGGGGATTGCTAATCTGACCGATCTAACACAACTGAAGAATAGTCCCTTAGATTGGGGCGCGTATTTCATCCAGACCGCGGATATCGACGCATCGGACACCTCCACCTGGGACGGCGGCGCGGGGTTTTCGCCCATCGGCAACAGTTCCACGCCGCTTAGCGGATCCTATGACGGGCAGGGCAGTGTGATTACCGGGTTGACCATTAACCGGAGCGGCACGGACTATGTGGGATTGTTCGGTTATGTGGAAAACGGCGTGGTGAAAAATATCGGGGTTACCGGTGTAAACATTAAGGGGAAGAACAGTGTGGGGGCGGTTGCCGGTTGGTGTAGAGGAGGTTCGGCCGCGATCAGTCGATGCTTCTCATCCGGAACGGTGACCGGCAACAGTTATGTGGGGGGATTGATCGGTTACCACGAATCAAGTGCGACCCTGCAAAACAGCGGCTCGGTGGCATCGGTCACGGGCACTCAAATTGTGGGTGGCGCGGTCGGATTCAACCCATCGGCGACGATTACCAATTGTTACGCGGCGGGGCCTGTCACCGCAGGATCGAGCGGAGGCGGTCTGACAGCGTTCGGAACCGCCACCAATTCGTTCTGGGACACCCAAACGTCCCTACAGGCCACCAGCGGGGGCGGCACCGGCAAGACCACCCTTCAGATGACGGACATCGCCACCTATACCGATACCGACACGCCGGGCCTGACCACGGCCTGGGATTTTGTGGGTACGCCCAACGACGATGCTGGCGCGGACGACTGGTGGAATATGAACCTCATCAGTACCAAGACCGACAACAGCGGCTACCCGGTCCCCTCCTGGTGGGTGGTCACGGATGAGCCGCCCGGCAGCGGCACTTCAGGAGATCCCAACCAGATCGCCACCCTCAACAACCTCTACTGGCTGTCCGAAGGGGGAGGTACATCCGTGTGGAACACGGGAGCGTATTTTCAGCAGACCGCCGATATTCCCGCCAAGAGCACCGCCTACATCCATTCGGGCCTGGGATTTTCGCCCATCGGCAGCGACGGGACCCACTTCTCCGGGTCCTATGATGGGCAGAACCATGAGATCGATCAACTGTTCATCAACAGGACAAGCGTTAACGTCGGCCTGTTCGGAGATGTTGAGAATGTGACCCTTCAAGACCTGGGTATCGCCGATGGAAATATCAGCGGAAACGCATCCACAGGCATGTTGGTCGCTCATGGAATCGCCACCGCGGGATCCACCATTTCCCATTGTTATGCATCGGGGCAGGTTGCAAGCACTGGAGGAGCTTCTACAGGAGGCCTATTGGTGTCTTTCAAGTGGATGCCGGCATCACGTTGACTTTGTCCGGCGATCATTTCTCAGGCACCGTTGATGGTATTACTCACTATGTGGGTGGATTTGTGGGTCGATTGATGTATGTAAACGACCCAGGTGGAACGGCAATCATCGATCAGTGCTACAGCTCGGCAGATGTTTCAGTAGTTGGTGCAAATGAGGCCGGCGGCTTTGTTGGGGAGATTTTTAATATTAGTAGCTCCGTAAAACGCTCGTATAGTATCGGTACCCTAAACCCTGGCGGCCCTTGGGATGCGGGTGGTTTGGTTGGGCACACAACAGCTCCTATTCAGATTGAAAACTGCTACAGTCGCTGCGACATCGGCGGCACCGGCTCTACGGTTGGCGGTCTCATAGGAAACATAAACGATGCTACCTCTACGATTGTCACATCATATAGCACCGGAGAAGTCACTGGAGGGGGTGACTTGGGAGGTCTCATCGGATGGAACATTAACAGCGCTGCGGGCACTGCCTGCTTCTGGGATACGGACACTTCCGGCGAAACCGATGGTGTGGGCAACCCGCCTGGCACCCCCGACTGGTTGACCGGCGAAATCACGGACAACATGAAAACCCGGTCCACCTTCACCGATGCAGGCTGGGACTTCACGGACATCTGGGCCATCGACCCCACCAAGAACGACGGCTATCCGTACCTGCGGGAAACGCCGACCAAAGTGCACCTGACCGGCCCGGCGACCGTGGCGCCCGGGGCGGTTTCCGGAGCCTTTACCCTGGAGAGCCAGAGCGATACCGACGCGGCGGCCAATGTGGAAGGAGAAACGGTCTTCGACCTCTCCTCCGACAGCGGCGGCACGGCAACGTTTTACAGCGATGCGGCGGGAACGATTGAGATCACCCAGTTGACCATTGCCGCCGGCACCAGCCAGTCCAGCTTCTATTACAAGGACACCCAGTCCGGTGCGCCCACGGTGACGGCGGCGTACAGCAGCGGCCGGGCCGACCTGGGGTCGGACACGCACCAGATCACGGTGCTGGCCGCCTACACCGTGACCTATGACGCCAACGGCGCCACCTACACGGCAAACGCGGCAGTGACGCTGTACGCCGAATGGACGGCCAATGCCTACTTGGTGACCTTTGATGCCAACGGGGGGACCGATCCCGAGCCTGCCAGCGGGTGGGTGACCTATGGCGAGCCGTATGGAAATCTGGCGACCACGACGCGTGACGGGTTTTTCTTCAAGGGGTGGTTCACGGCGGCCATCGGCGGCACCCAGGTGACATCCAGCACCATTGTGAGTACAGCCGAAGACCAGACGCTGTACGCCCAGTGGACCACGGGGCCCAATCCCACGACTGCGGGGCCGGCGATCTTTCTCCTGTTGTTGTCCGACGACCAGGCAAAGACATTTATTTAAACATTGAAAACCTGGTCCTTAGGGCCAGGTCAGAGGCAAAAGGCTCGGCCTAAAATCAGGTGATATAAATTCGAAGCACGAAATCCGAAATTCGAAACAAATCTTAATGTTCAAAATTCAAATGACCAAGACGGATATTGCTTGGACATTAGGTGGTTGTTTTGAGCATTAGAAATTCGGATTTTCGAATTTGTTTCGAATTTCGAGATTCGAATTTCGAATTTCTGATTATGCAACAAATTATCCCTTCCAGGGTTAATACAAAGCCGGCCCCTTTGGGGTCGGATCTTTACTCCTCTTTCCCCTTGGGGGAGAGGCAGGGTTAATGTTGTTGAATTAGCATCCTTGAACCTTGCCAACCCCTCATCCATGATATTCCTCCTGTGCCTGTTGATGTTCCTGCGCATTCTCATTGGGACACGGAATTAAAAGAACCGGGCAGGGCGCCGATTCCAGGATCGTTGCACCGACTGTCCTGCAGGAGATCCTTTATTAACCGCAGAGGGCACTGAGAGCGCAAAGAAAGCTTACAATAAAACCCTCAGCGTCCTCAGCGATTTCTGCCTTGAAGACCATTCATTTGTATCTATAACCACGAAGCGGCATGAAGCGAGATAACAGAGAATGAAAGGTATTTTTCTTCGTGAGCTTCGTGTTCTTCGCGGTTCAGTAAGCAACTGCTCGCAAGCACTAGAAACTGAATACCTTGTAATTCGGGTCGGTCATCATCTGCACCAGCACAGGGGCGCTTGAAATAACAGCGCCATCGATCAGATCGTCCGGCGATACGAGCCGCTTGTCCGCGCACGCCTTGCAAACGTGGATAGTGGTCTCACGTTTGGTGAGCTGGTCGATCAGGTCCTTCATATGCTCTCCCGTGGAAGAACGAATGCCTTGGGCCATTCCGACCTGAGCCCAGTGGATAGCGTTATCGATCAGAAACACCTCCACGTGATGGTTTTCCTGGGACGCAATGGCTGCAAATTGCATGGCGCGGGTAGCGCGCCGCCCGATGTCTCAAACCCCTTAGAAATGACGAAAAGCATCTTTTGCATGGTCTTACTCCTTCGTTATAAGTTTCGGTATCCTTCTTCTGTGATCTCCGGAATAAACGAGGTTGTCTTATCAATTAGCAATCCTGATGCCACGGCCAGGGGAAAAAGAGACGCGGAGAGAGGGAGACGCGGTGAACGCGGGGAATAAAAAACGCGGAGACACGAAGAAAAAGGAAAAGAAACGGTGCCCGTCTTGAAAAATGGGGGAACAACCCAGCAGATCCAACCTGTTTAGAGGAAATCTGTTTAAACACATGTTTAACGTTAACAGCCACCCTTTCAGCTCCTGCCCAAAACAGCATACATAAGCTTCAAAAAAGCTTCTGTACAGAATCATCAGTTCCATTCCAAGGTGTAAAGATGAACTTTACAGTTATCATGCAGAGTCTCATTAAATACCGCCATGCCCAGTAATTCAAGGTTTAAGGCGGCTCGGCCGAGCCCTTGTATTACATGTGTTAATAAATTTAACATATAAAGACATTTAAAAATTCAATTTCGCTTTAGCGGTTACGCCTATTATTTATAAGTATTTGTAAGAATTAATTTAATAGAACTGTCCAAGAAGTTGGCATCTCTTTTGCCTCTATAAGCAGGCAACGCTGAAAGTTAACAGATGCTTAACGGACAGCATGCGAGAAAAATCGAAAGACTTTACTGATTTCAAAATCTAACAGGAGGAACAAATGAGCACAGTAGATCTTAACAGCGTACAACCCGCAAATATGGTCGATGCACGTGGAAGCGCCTGCCCGGGTCCTTTGCTCGAAGCAAAGAAGGCGATCGGAAAGGTGAAGGTCGGAGAAGTACTGGAGATTTTGTCAAACGACAGCGGCACCAAAAACGACATTCCCGTGTGGGCAAACAAGGTGGGACACGAATACCTTGGGTATTTAAGCGTGGACGGATACGATCGAATTTTTGTTCGACGCAAAAAATAGTCTGGAATGGGCCATGAAGGATTCAGCAAAACCGGGAAAAATATTGATATTGGCTACCGAGAGCTGCGCTTATCCGGGGGCGGACGCGGTCGGGCAGGCGCACCTGAGCTATCCTGCAAACACCTATATCCTGAGAGTAAAGGCTCCGGTTCTGTTTCCGGAGACATTTTACCTGGAGAGCTTTAAGAAGGGGATATCAGCAATCATCATCATGTCCTGCGGAGTGGAGTGCCCCTATGAAGGAGCCTACGATGCTCTGGCCAAGCGTATCGATCGAGTCTATCGGTTGATGCGGCAGCACGGCCTCGATGTCCGTCGCCTGCGCCTGACGTCGATATGTACGGTATGTACCCGGGCATTCATCAAAGAAGTCAACGACATGAACGAACTGATCAAACAACTGGGACCCCCGGGAACCGAGACGGAGATGCAAGCGGCGGCCGGGAGCGCGTGACAAGAGTTTTACGGGGCCTCAGGAGGAAAACGATGCGTTTGGAAAAAACAATTGAAGTGGATGCGGTGGTGATCGGCGGCGGCATTGCGGGGTTGCAGGCCGCGCTGGACCTTGCCGATCAGGATTACAAGGTGGTGGTGGTGGAAAAGGACGCCTCCGTCGGCGGGAAAATGATTCGTTTATCCAAAGTTTTCCCGACGCTGGATTGCGCCAGCTGCATCACCACTCCGAAAATGGCCGCCGCGGCTCATCACGAAAACATATCGATCCTCAGCTACAGTGAGCTCAAACATCTCGCCCGCGGGTCGAACGGCCTGCTCGATGCTGTGGTCGAAAAGAAAACCCGCTACGTCGATGAAGACAAATGCATCGGCTGCCGCCAATGCGAATATGAGTGCCCTGTTCTGGTCGCCGACCAGAATCAGGGAGGATTTTCAGCTCGCAAAGCGATCTACATTCCTTTTTCCAATGCCATCCCACAAGTGGCCATCCTCGATGTTGAAAACTGCATCCTCTGTGGAAAATGTGAAAAGATTTGCCCCACTCAAGCGGTCGACTATTTTCAAAAACCTCAAATCGTAAGAATTCAGGCGGCGGCGGCAGTTATTGCTACGGGCTTTAAGATGACGTCGGTGTACGACAAACCACAATATGGCTCGGGAGAAATACCCAACGTGATCGATGCGCTGCAGATGGAGCGCCTGCTTGCTCCGCATGGGCCATACAACAGGGTTCTCCGGCCTTCGGACGGCATGGAACCGGATTCTATCGCCTTTGTGCAGTGTGCCGGTTCGAGAGACCGAAGCATGGGCATTCCCTACTGTTCGCGTGTGTGCTGCATGTACGCCATCAAACAAGCCATGCTTTTGTCCGGAGCACTGCCGCTGGCAGATATCACCATTTATTACATGGATATACGGGCGTTCGGCAAAAACTATGAGCAGTTCTTCCAAAACGCTCAGGCCATGGGGATTCAATTTGTCAAAGCCAAGGTCGCTTCGCTTGCAGAAGGAGGAAATGGAGCGGTGGAGGTTCGCTACGAAGACCAGCTCAACGTTGGGGTGACTTCGGCCGGCCACGACCTGGTGGTGCTTTCCCTGGGCAAGATTGCGGAATGGAACCCATTCGGGGAATGCCCGGTTGAAGTTGCCGAAGACGGTTTCATACGCTCAATGGAGCCGCGACTGGCGCCCACTTTGACCAGCATGGAGGGCGTTTTTGTAGCCGGGGCTGCGGCGGGTCCGAAGGACATCGTCGATTCCATAGCGGAAGCAGGAGCGGCGGCCATGAAGGCTTCAAGCTATCTGACGGCTTTCAAGAAGAGCGACCAAGCGGAATGGAAGGTTCAATCCGGTTTGGTATCGGAACAGGGTCAGGCCACCGCGTTGGGCTGATCTCACATCCCCCCTCTCCAAAGGGGGAACGGATCCTGCTTTGTGTAAAGGGCAAACCAATCCCCCCTTTAGTAAAGGGGGGTTAGGGGGGGATTCTTAAAGTTGGCTGCCGGAAAATCCCTCTAAATCCCCCTTTTGGAAAAGGGGGATTTAAGTGCCGAAGCGTCAAGGGTAAGCGGCTGTCGACATTACAAGGGCAAAACTGAGGCGTCATCAGATTGGAAGCCGGTTCCGAGTGCAAGGTACTGGGACAGGGAGACATGCAAATGAAAGAGGTTCAAAAGCAGCAAGTTCAGCCAAATGCCGCTGAGGCTAAGAAGGTCGGCGTGTACATATGTCATTGCGGCGGTAACATTTCAGACCATGTCGACGTCGAGACCCTTTGTGAGAGGGCGAAGCATGCACCGGGTGTTGTAGTGGCGCGCACTAATATGTTCATGTGTTCCGACCCGGGTCAGGAACTGATCATCAAGGACCTTCAGGAAGACAAAGTCGATCGAATCGTCGTCGCATCTTGTGCGCCGAGTCTGCATGAAACCACTTTTCGCAGTACCCTGCAGAGAGCCGGCTTCAACCCTTACCTATATGAACACGCCAATATCCGGGAACAGGTGAGCTGGGTCCATCACGGCCAAGCAGCAACCGACAAAGCGACAGCCCTGATAGCCGCAGCGGCGGCGAAGGCAGGCCAGCTTGAACCGCTCGAGCCCATAAGGATGGACGCTGTTCGACACGCGACGGTGATCGGCGGAGGTATTGCAGGACTCCAGGCGGCCAAGGATTTGGCTGCTCGCGGCATTGCCGTGACAGTCATAGAAAAGACGCCTTTTCTGGGAGGCTACGTGGCCAAACTCGACACGGTGTCCCCCTCGAACGAGAAAGCTTCGGAACTGCTTTCCAGGTTGGCCGAAGATGTCATGAAACATCCTGATATCACAATTTATAACTGTGCCCAGGTGACCGGCTTTGAGGGATATGTGGGCAACTTCAAGCTAAAGGTGAGCGTCGGTCCTGCCAACGATCAAAAAGAAGATCCTCTGCTCCAGTTGCTGCAGAGCGGAGAAAAAAAGCCCGGCGAGTTCGTTGACTCGTTTGGGATCGTTGGAGGGCCGTTTCCGCAGGAGGCAACAGACATTTCCATCGAAACGGGTGGAATCATTTTTGCCACAGGCTTTAAGCCCTACCAGCCCGGTTTGGGTGAGTACGGCTACGGTCAGCTTCCACAGGTTGTCACACTGCCGGAGGCCATCCAGGGTTTGAAAGGCGGGAACGGGTCGGAGCCGGTGTGGCATTGGCAGAATCGTCCCATTCGCAACCTCGCCATCATTCACTGTGTGGGAAGCCGCCAGATTCCAGGTGTGCACGAAGCTGCCGAGGGTAAGACTTTGAATGAGTACTGTTCGCGCACATGCTGCTCGGCAAGCCTGAACTTCGCCAATCAAATTCGAGAGAAGTATCCGGCCACGCGCATATTTGACTTCTATCGGGATATTCGCACCTACGGGCGGGGACAGGAAGAGATCTACCAGCTTGCATCTAAAAACAGAGTCTTATTCTTTCGTTTTGAAGCGGACGAACCGCCGCTGGTGGACGTCAACGGCAACCCCAGCGACAGCCCTCTGCTGGTTACTATTAAGGATACGCTGACGTTCGGAGAGGAAGTGCAGGTTCCAGTGGACTTGGTTGTGCTGGCTGTGGGCATGGAACCGAGCGGTATTCAGGATCTGGTTGAAATGATGAAGCTGCCGGTTGGCGAAGACGGGTTCCTACTGGAAGTCCATCCCAAACTGCGGCCGGTCGAACTGCCAAACGCCGGTCTGCTCTTGGCGGGCACGTGCCAGGCGCCCATGGATATGGGAGAAACCAGCAATGCTGCTTCAGCAGCGGGAGTAAAGGCTTCCGCATTGCTTGTCAAAGGATTCGTGGAACTCGACCCATTTGTTGCAGAAGTGGATTTGGAAAAGTGCACAGGCACCGGAGCCTGTGTGGAAGCATGTCTTGGTGACGGAGCGTTGAAACTGGTTGAGGTTGAGGCGGAAGGCAATTTGGTGAAAAAAGCCCAAGTCTCTCCGGCATTTTGCCTGGGCTGCGGAGCCTGCGTCGCGGTGTGTCCGGAAAACGCAATCAACATTAAAGGCTGGACTCTCAAGCAGTATGAAGCCATGGTCGATGCCATTGTTTCCGACCTTGCGGCGTGAGCTTTAAGGAGAACGACTCATGAATTTGGAAAAATTTGTGAAACTGGAAGGCAAAGCTGGCTTGAAGCATCTGCGTGAAATTCGTAGGAAGACGATTGCCGCTTCGGCAGTTAGGTTAAAGGAGCAAAAGCAAATCATTAAAGCCATTAAAGCGAAGTTGCAGCAGCCAAAAACGGTTCCCGAAATTGCCGAGGAGACCGGAATCCCTTCTCAGACGGTGCTCTGGTATGTGTCGGCCTTAAAAAAGTACGGAGAAGTTAAAGAAACGGACAAGAACGGTTGCTACTTTCGCTACTGCAGCACCGAAGAAGGGAATTCGGGTCATCGCGAATCAGCGTGAAGGAGGTTGGTTTAAGTCGGAGACTTGAACCAATCCACAAGCAGATCCACTGGACATCCCACGCTAATCCGCGAAGAGCTGAAAATTTCTGAGGTAAGGAGAAATATCATGGCTGTTGTTAGACCAGAGTTTTTCGATCAATTGGAAAGCTTCGGGGTCGACAAGACCTTCGAGTGTTTCAATTGCGGGACCTGCGCAGCAATCTGCCCGCTCATTTATGAACATTTCCCACGCAAGATGATCCGTTACGCTCAACTGGGAGCTGTCGACCGCATCCTGGCAAATCCTGAGGAACTGTGGCGCTGCCTGCACTGCGGTCTGTGCACGCAAACCTGCCCGCGGGATGCCAACCCGGGGGAATTGATTCTCGGATTGCGTCGTTTTGTGGTCGATCGTTGGAGGAGGTCGGAACATGTTTAATCCCCGCGACATCATTGAACTTATCGCGCATAACGTCAAAAAGACCAGGAACCCTTTCGGAGTGCCGAGGATAGCACTTAACCGCTGGTGGTGGCGGACTCCGATGGAAAAGCATGGGGACTCCATTCTGTTCACGGGACTCATGTATCAGTCGCTTCCCATCATTGCCAAAACGACCGATCGGCTTGCCGCTTTTGAGGATACCCGTTGGGCCCGTTACATACGGTTCGGCCGCTACATGCCGAGTGCGCTGGCAGGACTGGGACTCACCCTGATGACCCGGAGGAAGGAACGCAAACAGTCCGATCAAATATTAAAAAACATTGTGATGCTTTTGCAAAAGTCCGGCGTGCGCTTCGCTTATCGTCCCGATCTCGACCACTACAGCGGCATACTGCTTTACGATCTGGGCGATCAGGAAACCTTTGTAGAGCATGCCCGTTTCGTCTCGCAGCAGCTGAAGAATGCGGGAATACGCAGGCTGATTACCGTCGATCCCCACACCACATACGCGCTGCGGGAACTGTACCCAAAAGTCACCGGGCACCGCTTCGATGTCAGGACCTACTTTGAGCTCATCAACCACTCGGGCGGCAATGGCCGCCACAAAGTTGCGCTGCATGATCCCTGCTTCTATGGGAGATATCTGGAGCTCGCAGATATCCCCGCTCGACTGCTGGAGGGCTTCAATATCGAGTGTGTGCCGGTCAGGAATTCAGGAAACTTCACCCATTGCTGCGGTGGACCGGCGGAAAGCGTTTCACCCAAGCTTTCGCATGAAGTCGTGATGCGACGTTTCAAGGAACTGCAGGCCACCGGCGCGCCGATTGTTGCCATGTGCCCGATCTGTCTCGGCAACCTGAGGAAGGTTGGTGCCGACGTGGAGGACTTGTCGACCGTTTTGGCACGCTGCGCTTAGAAAAGGTAGGTTGGGTTAAGTCACGCGCTTCGCGTGACGAAACCCAACTTCCAATGCAACGTAGGGAGCATTTGTTGGGTTTCGTTTCACTCAACCCAACCTACAAATTCTAACACTAAACAAATTATAGGTGCCGAGAATAGAATGAGGCACGTGCAGTTGAAGTCGTAGCGCAGGGTTTTAGCCCTGCCAGAGGCTAGGTCCTGGGCCACCAGGAAATGGAAATCCAATATTTCCCGAGTCCGCAGGTTGGGCGGGAAAAGATCTTGAACTCAATTCCCTGTAACCACGAAAGGAGATCTAAATGGCTGAAGTTGAAAAAATCGTCTACATTGTGACTCATGGAGCCGACGATCCCGAAAGGGCCACTCTGCCCTTTGTGCTGGCCAACGCTTCACAGGCAATGGATGTGGAGGCGGTAGTTGTGCTGCAGGCTTCCGCAGTCTTTTTGGCTACTCCGGGCTGCCTAGGCCACGTTTTTGCATCAGGGCTCCCGCCTTTGAAGCAACTGGTGGATAATTTTATCGAGCAAGGTGGAAGGGTTTTGGTGTGTACTCCCTGCATCAAGGAGCGGCATATTGAAGAATCGGAGCTGATTCCCGGTATGGCCCCGACTGCAGCAGGAGCCCTGGTTCAAGAAGTTCTGACGGCCAACGCATCGTTAGTGTATTAATTTAGCCTGGCGAACAAATGCAGGCGTTAGGCGTATTAGAATGGTTTGCATTCGAAAAGGCTGTAGCGCAGGGCTTTAGCCCTGCTAGATTGGGCAGCCCTAAAGGGCTGCGCTACATGCGAAGAGAATTTCCGGGACGGCCACTAGTGTGATCCATGAGGGAGAGACTGCAGTGAGCTGTTTAACATTGTGGGGTTGCCAATGATCCTCGATTGAGATATTTTAACAGGTGTTGCAATGTTTAATTATGAACTGCTGAACTCCCTCATGAATGAAAAAGCCATTCATCATTATTGGAAGGAAATCCTCAACACCATGAATGACGGTCTGGCCGTCATCGGCCCTGATGGGGTCATATTGATGGTCAACCAGGCCTTGGAGAGGATGACGGGCTACGGAAGAGACGAACTGATCGGAAGCTCGTGTGCCGTCTTTAATTGCGACACATGTGAAATCGCCCGTTCCACCGGAAAAGGCAAATGGTGTTCGCTGTTCGACCAGGGCTTCCTCACCAACAAGCGCTGCATGGTGATGCGCAAAGACGGCAGCTACTTCCTTGCTCTAAAGAATGCCTCGGTGCTCAAAGGCAACAACGGGAAACTCATCGGCGCCGTCGAAACCCTGACTGACATCTCAGAAATCGACAAGCGCAACGAGCAAATCGAGCAGCTTTCAAAACTGCTGGTTGCCGAAAAGGGCTTTCACGGAATTGTTGGTGAATCCTCGGCCATGCAAAGGGTCTTTGAGATCATAGGGAAGGCTGCGCAGAGCGATGCCCCTGTGATCATCTACGGCGAGAGCGGCACCGGCAAAGAACTGGCGGCGCGAGCCATCCACCAGCTTGGACGCAGAAGGGAAGGGCCGTATATCCAGCTGAACTGTGCGGCGCTCAACGAATCCCTGTTGGAAAGCGAACTGTTCGGACACGTGAAGGGCGCATTCACCGGCGCCTATAACCATCGGCTGGGAAGGTTTGAAGCAGCCAGCGGCGGCGACCTTTTTCTTGATGAAATCGGCGACGTCCCTTTGTCTACTCAGGTCAAACTGCTTCGGGTTCTAGAAAGCAAACAATTTGAGCGAGTGGGCGATCATCGTTCGATTTCGGTCGATGTTCGCATCATCACAGCGACCAACCGCGATCTGCACAAGCTGGTGAATGAGGGTACTTATCGGGAAGATTTTTTCTTTCGAATCAATGTCATTCCCATCTATCTGCCGCCGCTGCGCGAGCGCATGGATGACATTCCTGTGCTGGTGGACACCTTCATTCGACAGCTTTCTACAAAAACCGGAAAGCCGATCACAGGTCTGAGCTCGGAGGCAATGGCAAAGCTCATGAGTTATCGGTGGCCCGGCAACGTGCGGGAGTTGAAAAGCGCTCTGGAATACGCTTTTGTGATCGCGGAAAGGGGCCTCATCAGTCCCGATCAGCTGCCGGCAAGTATTATTGACAAGCAGATCCAGTGCCCGGATGGAATTGAAGAGGCCGCCCCGGTTTCTGCCTCTTTGGATGAAAAATCCACATTGATTCACGCCTTGCGGAAGGCGCGCGGCAATCAAAGTGAAGCCGCCCGCTTGCTAGGGGTCAGCCGTGTGACGGTGTGGCATCGCATGAAGAGGTACGGGATCGATTTGAAAAGAATCGTTGCATCCTGACTTAGGCCGGCTGGTTCCCGGACGGACGCGAGTCATGCTTTTGTCGCAATTGCTTTGAAGAACGTATAGCAAAAAACCCCATCAGTTTCCGCTGTTCTGTACAACGCATTAATTCCGTCTTCAAAGCTTTTTTCGTCAATTAAACCGGCTTCAATAGAAGATTGACGTACGCCCTCGATCATTGCCGTGAAAGTGTTCTTGGTAAAACCCTCAACGAGCTGCGGTTTGCTCGAGTCGACGTAGACCATCCGAGGTGATACGTGAATCGAGGTGAAACCCGCAGCCGTGAGGAGGGGATATAGTCCTCTGCCGATATTGGCATTTCCGCCAGCTCTTTTCTGCAGTTCGACCTGGCATTGAATCGCTTTGTGCGCGGCTTCACTGTCGGGATAGAAATAGGTGGAGCCGTGATCCCCTTCAATAACCGTGATCGTACCGCCGACTTTGAGAAGTTTTTTTAGGCAATTCAGTGCCTCAACGGGCCGTGCCAAATGTTCAAGCACAAAACAAACAAAGATATGATCGAACGATGAGTGCTCAAAGGGCAAACTGAAGATGTCGCCCTGCAGAAAGTCTACATTCGTGAAGCCTGCTCCCTCAATCTTTTTCCTGGCTTCTGCAACCGAACTCTCAGATATATCAACTGAAGTTATGTGCGCATGGGGACTGTTGCGGCCCAAAGTTATGGTTTGTGCACCAACCCCGCAACCGGCTTCCAACACACGGCATTCAGCCGGATAAGCGGTGTCGGAATGCAATAACTCCACCAGAGTCGAGGCTTGATCCTGCAGGCGTATGTTTTCGCGAGGGTCGTAACCGTGAACGTATGTTTCATTCATACTTTTTCTCACAGATTAAAGAATGGTTTCACCAGTTGTGTATCAAAGTGATTCAAGAATCTAACGACGGTCGATCTTCCGGGAACATGATTGGAATGGAAATATAGAATGTTGTGCCTTCCTCCTCTGAGGTTGAGAACCAGACCTTCCCTTTCAGATACTTCTCGCCAAACAGCTTCATGCTGAAGCATCCAATGCCGCGACCAGTCCCTTTGGTGGAAAATGAACGCTGAAAAAGCTGAAGCTGCGTGGAGCGAGGCATACAGCCCGGGTTATTCACATTGAACACAATCGAGGGTCCGTTTCTCACGCAGGACAGACTTACAGTATTTCCTGCAGATGTGGCTTCAAGTGCATTCCTCAGCATGTTGCCGAGCACCCGGCACAGCAGCGCCTTATCGGAAGTGATCTCTACGTTATCAGAATCTTGTGTTACCACAATTGTCCGCTCAGTGCCATTCGGCGGATGCTTGGCCCACACTTTCACTAATTCTCTAAGCAGAGACAATGAATTCATGCGGGAGGTGTTTACCGACAGTTGACCCCTTTCTGCTTCGAGCAGCCTCCTGTGCGAGGCGATCTCTTCAACCAGTTGGCTGCTGGCAGCCTTAATCGCGTCTATGGATTCCGCGGTTTCTTCCTGATTTTCTGCAGTGCCCAAAAGATCCGAATAGCCCATTATCGCCACGAGGATGTTATTCGCATCGTGGAAAAAGGTTCTCTCAAAAACCTGGCGTCGTTTCTCATCAGCAAGGTCTACCAGACTGAACACGGTGAGCTCTTTATCTTTGAAACTGTAGGGTGTTGCCCATACTCTGAATTCAAAAGCATCTCTTCCATTTGTTAAAATCCTGCATTCCCCTACAGCCTTAACTCCTTGAGTCTGAGATTTCAAAATAGCTTTTACAGCACCGCATTCACTGCAGAAAGTGGATGTTCGGCATCCTCCCCGGTGTTCCTTTGCGTGGACACAGTCGAGGAGTTCACCGGGACGCTTACCGAGTACTTCTGCGTCTGACTTGGCACCCAGGAGATCCATCAGGATCTGATTCGTGTAAATGACTTGTCGCTGTTTGTTTAGGATCAGAACGATACAAGGAACTGCGTTCGTCACCTCCTGAATAGTCCCATTCCATTGACCAGCTCAACATCACTAGCTATGCTATTCTCATCTGCCCTCTCGGCCGGAGCAAAGTCTGTATGAGTGATATTCATATCCCTCTCCATTCGCATAGCTGGAGTTTCAGCGGCCGCATGCCAATTGAATGCAGGACGGAAGCAGTATAGGTCTCTGTGCAGTCCGTTGCAGAAAAAGTCGGAAAAATCGTTTCACGCTGGGGGTGCCCCTCCATGAGCCTATTGACATACACAACGTATGATACCATAGATCAATACCGTCGTCATCGCCTTAAATGCTTTCCCGGTTCGCTGCAACTGAGCACATTGATCATTCGAGCCGAATGGTTTTTGCTTGCTGAAAAGGCAAATGTGCAGTCTGCGTAAAGGCATGATCCAAGAACAGGGGAAGCATGGCATGTGAATCGCTGTTGCAGGAAAGTTGTGGCGAAGGCTTCAGCAACTAATGATTTGACTATGAAGGCTCTGTCCTTGGCCGGACCAGCTTGTGCAAGAATTCCTTGGGTACCTGAGTCACTCTCGGGACTTTCTTAAGAGGATTTTCATCAAGCAGCAGCACACAACCGTAAGCTTCCTCCAGGGTCTTGTATTTGAGCACCTGGTGAGGGGTGCCGAGACTTGCCATCTTCCCCTGGTCCATGAGGAGCAGTCGGTCCCCGTACAATGCCGCAAGGTTCAAGTCGTGGGAAACCATAATGACGGTTATGCCTTGGTCCCGCCGGAGTTTTTCCATCAGGTCCATGATGTGGATCTGGTGGGCCAGATCCAGGGAAGCGGTCGGTTCGTCAAGGACGATGATGCGCGCCTGCTGACAGATAGCCCGAGCGATCAGGACACGCTGCCGTTCGCCTGCGCTCAATTGATCCAGTTTGCGATGGGCAAGATGGTCGACTTTGGTGAATGCCATCGCCTGCCCGGCAGTGGCAAAATCTTTGGTCTGCTCCAATCCCAGCAAGCCCAGATGGGGCGACCGTCCCATCAATACCAGTTCGGCCACGGTGAAGGATATATCCGTTGGCGGATACTGGGGAACAATGGCCACGTTGCGAGCCAGCGCTTTGCCGGACATGTCATGGATGGGACGGCCGGAAATCTCGATGCTTCCCGATCCAGGTCTCGCCAAGCCGGCGATCAATTTCACCATGGTGGTCTTGCCGGAACCGTTGGGGCCGATGATGATGAAGTATTCTCCTTCGTCTACAGTAAAAGAGACGTCATCAATGGTCGCTCTATCGTTATAGAAGAACTTTATATTCTGCACTTCCACCGCTGCAGGCTTCATCGCCTCGTCCTTTGCAACAGAAAGATGAATAACGGCACGCCGATCATGGCGGTGATGACACCCACCGGCATTTCGCCCTGGGCGGGCAATGATCTTGCCAGCAGGTCGCACAGGATCAGATAGGCGCCTCCACCCAAAATGCAGGCGGGGACCAGCACCCTATGGTCGGGACCCAGCAAAAGTTGAAGCAGGTGCGGCATGACCAATCCGACAAAACCCAGCAAACCGGTGTAGCAGACCGTGGCGCTTACCATCAACGAGGATGTTCCGAGTAGAACCAGGAATACGATCCTTACGTTCACACCCATGTTGGCGGCCATTTCTTCCCCGAGCAGGAGCAGGTTCATTGGCCGAGCCAGAATAAAGATTAGGGCAAAACATGGAGCCAGCGCAGCCGTCAAAAGAGCGATCTGATTCGGATCTGACATGGAAAGATCGCCCATCAGCCAAAAGAGTACACTGTGCAATCTTGAATCCTGTGTCACCGATATAAGAAACATTATGATGGAACCGCAAAAGGCATTCACCATGACCCCTGCAAGAATGACGGAGTCCTTTTTCATCGCCGTATTGCCCGACGCAATGATGAGCACCAAAAAGAGCGTACACATGCTGCCGGCGAAAGATAGGAGAACAAGACCCGGAAAATGCCCGAGGCCGAGCAGGATGCCGATGATCGCCCCCACTGCGGATCCGCCGGAAATGCCAAGGATGTAGGGCTCCGCCAGGGGGTTGCGCAGCAAGGCCTGAAATACCAGTCCGCCAACAGACAGAGTAGCTCCCGCCAGTGCCGCTAGGATGACCCGCGGCAGGCGAATGCGCAACACTATCGTGGCCATCATGGAATTCGGGTCGCCGTAACCCAGGACGACGGCGATGATGTCTTTTAGGTTGTGCCCGGTGGATCCGATGGCAAGGCCCAAAAGGGCGCATAGGATAAGGAGGCATGTCAGCGAAATGGAGACGACCAGAATCCGTCTGGCGATGGGCACTCTATTCAGTTGCATTACGAACCTTGAAACAATTCCGGATGAATGCAGCGGGCTAATAATTCCAGGCCGTCGACCAACCGGGAAGTGGGACGGTCGAACAGGTTTGAATCGACAATGAAAATGCGCTGATTGCGGACGGCGGGCAAACTGCGCCATTGGTTCCATTCGTTCCTGACCCGTTCGAACTCCTGCCCTCTGGTCATTGAGGTGATGATGATCACTTCGGGTTGAAGCAGGAGAACCTCCTCGCGGCTGACACGAGGGTAGGGCACGGAACCCTTGGTGATATTTTCACCGCCTGCCTCCGAAATCAGCTCGTTGGCAAAGGTTTGTGTTCCAACAGACACCATGGGAGCGATTCCGATCTGAAAGAAAACTCGGGGCCGTTCGTTAGCAAGGGCGATGCGCGACTTGACCCGCTCGATCCTGGTGTGCATGTCATCCACAAGTTGTTCCGCCTTCGGCCGTGCATCCAACAGGTCGCCTATTTCCAGAATGGTAGTCATGACTCCTTCCAAATCCACCGGATTAACAGCGTAGACAGGAATCTGCAATTCCTCCAGTTTAGCCGCCAAATCCTTCGGGTTCCCGTCTTTGATGGCAAGGCAGAGATCCGGCCGCAGCGCCACAATTTTTTCCAGGTCTGGATGTATATAAGAACCCACGCGGGGGAGGGCACCGGCAGCGGGAGGAAAGTTGCTGTACTGCGTTACTCCCTTCAAGCGATCTTGGCGCCCCAGAGAAAAAATGATTTCGGTGGTGCTGGGAGCCAGAGCTACCACGCGTTGAGCGTTGTCCGGCACTGACACACTGCGCCCTGCCTGGTCCCGCACCATTCTTGCTTCGACCGGCAGAGCAGACAGCAACAGGACCTGTTGCCCCAACCAAATGGAGCAAATCAAAATAATTAGCCTGAAGCCGGCCCTGCAGGAATTCGAATTACCTTTAATTTCTGTCATGAAACGGTTCTTCCGCCTATCGACAAGGTCTCCCCTCACAACAATCTAACCGAGAATGTACTTCTCGTCGCTAGTCGCCCTTTTCTCGTCCGTCCTCGATCATTCGCGCATGAGACTTCCCACCATTCCCGTATGCCCTTCCCGTCATTCCCGCGTGCTTCTGGCGGGAATGCAGTCCAAGCGCCTCTTTTGAGATTTCCGCCGCTCTCTGCAAGCATGACCGGGGACGGTCAAGCGAATGACCAAGTTTCGGACGTACCTCATTGATTCAGCCTTTTTGTACGGTACCCATCAACAGATCTTTTGGCAAAGCCTTCATTTCTTTTGGGCCACGATGCTGAAAGTGGAGCATCCCGAAAGTCTGATTTCATCCACCAGTTTTACGAGCAGACCCACAGAAGCTTCCCTGTCGGCTTTGAGCTTGACCGAAGGTTCTCTTTCTCTTTGCAGTTTGTTTTGAAGGACGGTCGCCACCTGCTCCAGGGTGACGGGTTGTTCATTGATGTAGATCGCCCCTTCCCGGGAAATGGACACAACAATTTCTTCCGCTGCCTGCGCATCCGCCGTTTTCGAATCAGGCAAGCTTAACCTGATAGCAGGTTCTGCCGCTATCTGAAAAGAGAGCATGAAAAAAAGCAAAAGCAAAAAGACCACATCCACCAGAGGGGCAATGTCTATATAGCTATCGCGCCTTTTTCTTCTTTCGAATTCCATCGCTTGCTCCCAGAGTAAAGTCTTGTGGCTATTTCTTTCATAGTCAGAGCAATCTCATCCAATCGCTCTCCCAACAAGTGATATGCCACGTGGGTGGGTATTGCCACAAAGAGGCCTGCCGCCGTGGTGATGAGGGCTTCCCATATGCCCCCTGCGAGCATCCTCGGGTTCACCTGGCTCTCATGGGCGGCAATGATTTGAAAGGCCTGGATCATGCCCGTGACCGTTCCCGTGAGTCCCAATAGCGGCGCGATAACGGAGATCAATGCGAGCAGTCCAAGCCCCTTTTCCAATCCTCTTATTTGTCTCGACCCGATAATGGAGAGTTCTTGTTCATCTCCGCCGTTCTCCATGGCGGCCAATAGTGGCGCCATGAGCCTCGGTCTTTCGTGAAGAATGGAGTCAGGAGTGCCCGATAAGCCTTTGAGCACGGTTCTGAATTGCAGTGCTTTACTGAGCGTTATAGCCAGGGCCATTACGGAGCAAAGCAGAATGGGCCACATCAGTATCCCGCCTTTAATAAAAAAATCGATCATTTGGCGCTCCTTAATTGGAACCGAATTCGTAAATGTGCAATGCAGGTTACGGGTTTCCCGTTTATCCTGGCCGCACGAAAGGTCGAGTGCTTCACTGCGCGAATGGCTTCGTCATCGAATCCCCATCCGGCTTTGTCGACCACTTCAACATTGATCAGTTGACCGCGCCGATCAATGGTAAGACGCAGATGCACCGTCCCTTCTTTACCCATGCGCTTGGCCGCCATTGGATATTTGGGAGGAGTTCTGGTGCTAAAGGCAGGTCCGTTTTGGGAGCCAAAACTCACCTCAGGAGGTCCGCTGCTCGCACTCTTTCCCCGGGCAGCTGGCGTTAAGTGACCGGCTGAAGCGGTTTGAGCCTTCGCATCTTTGGTCCCTTGCGGTTTAGAGCCGGTTGCCCGATCGGTGGGCTGGGGCGTCGGTTCAGGAGTTCGCGATCGCGCCGGACGGACGGGGTTGGTTTTGTGTCTTTTCTTTCGCACAGCCGCCTTAGATTTTTGTCTTTTTGGTTTTACCAACTGCCGGGATGCTTGCGGCACCGGTCTCTCTTTAACGGCATCATCGGGATTGGTCGCTCGGTCTTGAGAAACTGCGCCCTTATCAGTTTTTTCAACTGGGCCCTCATCTTCTTTCTCTACCTCTCGCGCCGGTTCCGCTGATCGATCCATCGTCTGCTTTGCCGGCGACTCCTGCTCATATGGTTCGGAGACTGCCGACGATTCCTCATTATGTTCTTGCTGCCGGGCCGAATGTCCTTGAGGTATTTGCGTTTCACTTCGATCCCCGTCCCGGAGAAAAACGAATTGCAGTTCCTCAGTCTGCGGCAGTTGCCGGTTGAGGCTGACGGCAATCGGAGCAAACAGGAGGGCTCCGTGTGCCAGGATGGAGATCATGATGCAGTGCCATAATCGCATGGCCGAAAAACCTCTTTCTCTCCTCGCCCGCTAATAACGCAATACCAGGAGAGCCATGTCCTTATCATGAGCGTGCCGGGGATTTTGCCTTGGCACATTGTGCGTACAACCCCGGAGCACGCATTCTGTTGATTCTTCTGCACTCCTCGCAGCGTGCGATCTTTTCGTATGAATACTTGACAAATCTCTTCCCGCATTGTTTACACTGAACTTCCTTCTTCATCGTTTGACTCCTGTTATTCAGTTGCTTGAATGCATGAGTATGAGGATCTGCTTTGGTAGAATTGTGCTCGCCCCCCACTATCGGCCAGGTCGGCAAGGCAGCCGTGGCAGAGTTTTTTCGACGCTATGCCCGCTTATGCCCCGATCGACAATCACATAGATGGCGGCTATTTCCCTGAAACCCTGGCGCTCACCCCGTTCAACAAGGCATTTAGAGACAGTCGCAGTACGGGGGGAACATCTTCTGCCGTAATCATCTCTTTCCAGCTTGCGATTCTGTCGCCGGCGATTTCTTCCGCAATGTTGCGGCACTGCTTCTGGTAGCCTTCCAGATTTATGATCAGGCCCCTTTCGTAAGCGTCGCTGAGTGCAAACGCGGCTTCCATGAACGAGGCATATCGGGGCTGCAACAAAACGGCCTCGAGCTCCACAAGTGATTGATTTAAGCCCGTCTGCTCCGCGAAGCAGGAGCATTCCTGCAGGAGTCCGTAAAGGTTGATGCGCCTCTCCTGCAGTCGTCGAAAAACATTGCGTTGAACCGTTATGCCGTTTTGCCGATAAACGGCCTCTTTTACCCCGGCGTAGACAGCTCCGGCGATCAATTCACCCAGTTTGGAATGTCCGCCGGCATTGTCCAAAACGACCCCGTCTCCTTCCACAACCAGTACCTCATCTGTGCCGGTTCCCGTGGCCTGCCACACTCGGGGAGAGGAGCAACTACGCACATCCAGGTCTTCCATTGCGGCCGTTTTGGCCTCCGTGGCGCTAATGATTGCACGCGTCATCGCTCTGGGCGTAAGCCGCATATTGGTCAGGACGATCACATTGATGGTTCCCAGTTCATAAAACCGCCCCTGGTCCATCGACATGCGCACGGCATTGGTTTCCACTCCGGCGGTGACCAAGGCATAAACCGCTATGTCCTTGAACCTCCTTTCTTGAACGGACAAATTTCCCATATCGGCACCGGTGAAGAGGAAACAGCTGGTTTTCTCCAATTTTCCGATCACTTCATAGATGTGGCGCCTGCTCTTTGCCAGGCCCAGGTGGTGCGTGATTCCCCAGCAGGGGGGTGGCGTGTAGTGATTTCCCACCACAAGCATTCCGTTTCGTTCCCCTTCCAGTGTGGATACAATCCGCATGGGATGCTTGAATTCAACGACAAGGGTCTTGTTGGTAAAGTCGAAAATGGTGCTTTGAGCCACGTTCGCCGAGTGTATGTAATCGAGTGGAAGGTCAACGGGGGTCTTGTGAAAAGGTTTTTCTTCAAGGACTTGATTCGCTGCTGTGCTGAATTGCTCTTCATAAATGGTAGATGCGAGCCAGGCCACGAACTCACTTGAATGGACCGAGTTGCGACACGTAAGATTGCACGGGAAGTAGAAGATCTTATTGGTGCGGACTGCTTCTACATCTTTCCAGCCGGGTTGTGAAAGCAGTTTTCCGACGGCCGCACGATCTTGGCCACAATCATAGATCACCTGGGGATTGAACTGTTGCCATTCCTTCAGAGTGACGTCAACCACGCTGCCGTTTTTGCCGAGCTGCGGCGGTACGCCTCCGGCGGCGCGGATAAATTCGTTTTGGAACGAATCGTCCCCCGGAGTCATCACCCGATCTCTACCCATGAACCGCATGACCCGTTTTCTTTCGTTTGGCGGGATCTTCGCGATCTTTTCGGCAACGAGCCGCATCTCTTTCTTAACCTGCGCAACGATCTCTTCAGCTTGAGTTTCTTTGGCGAAGATGCGCCCCAACAATTGGATGTTTGCATAGAGCTCTTGCAGGGAACGGGATTCCAGTTGAATCACTGTGCAAGGGCGCCCTTTGAAGCAATCGCGAACTGCTGTGTGCAAGGATGAAACAAAGATGACGTCTGGCGCAAGCGCATCGACGGCAGCCGCCGAGGGTGCAAAAAACCCGCCCATAATCTCTTTTTGCCCGACTTCGGGTGGCTGGTTGTCGTTGTAAGTGACTCCCTTAACGGCTTTTCCCGCACCCAATTGGAATAGGATCTCGGTCACTGCCGGCACCAGAGAAACAACCCTTTGGGGCGGTGCGGCAATTGTGATTTGACTGCCGCCGGAATCGAGGAAATGGATGGGATAGGCAAACAAGCATTGCACGCGGCAGAAAACCAATGGCAATAAAAATACAATCAGGCACCGCGCTTGTTTCAAAGGCTTTGTTCTCTTCATGCAGTTTCTCCCGATAAGATGCTCGCTGTAAAATGGACACCTTCCACAATCATACCCGCATAGCTTCTCTCTTCAACCGTACATGCCCTCAAACCTCCAGGGGGGAATCATTGCTCCATTTCGGGCACATAGACCACAGTGCCATTTCCCAATCGATATGCAGTACCGAGCTTCTCACCTCTACCCTCCGATTTGGCCCGGGTGACTTTCATCGCCTTGGCTCAACCCGGCAAGGCCTGTTCCCAAGGGGATGAGTGTTCCAATGAGCGCTAGGCCAGGCCCGACGCGTGCCACCAGTCTCGCTGAATCCAGCGAATGATGCAGGCGCGCAGTTTCTTCCTGAAGTAAGAACTCCATCTGCAGTTCGGCATCATCGTAATTGCTGGATATGATTATGGGACCGTTCAAAAAGCGGGAGAGGCGATGGGAAAATCTATTGGGTTGCTGAATGTTGCTTATGTCTATGGACCATAAGTGTTCTTCATTTCCATTGAGGCGGGCCCGTTCCAGCCATTCGGCAAAAAAACTGCCGCTCTGGAGCAGTATCCAAATGGACAACAGACTCAGTAGAATGAGAATGGGGTAAAGTAGCGAACTGGATGTGAGGTATATGAAGGATTTGAGGATGGCACCTATTTGCACTGTCTGAATCTCCTGATCGCGCGCAGTTTCATCACGAAACCGGCAAAAAACAAAAAAACAAGAACAGCGACGGCTTCGATCACAAGCTGAACGTCCATCGCTGATTTTTCTGCTTGAACGGAAGCGATCCGATACACCTTGTCAAGATCGCTCCAGTGTGGAATCAGAAGCACTGCTAAAACGAGATATGCCGCACTAAAGAGCATGGAACCCCCGAGAATGGATTCGGCGCTCAATTGTCGCCTGTTCCTTGCGAACTGGATAAGAGAGCTGGCTGATAAGCTTATGATTACAAATAGAGCATATCCGGCACAGGTGGAGTACCATGCACGCTCGGGAAAAAAAGAGATCAACAGAGCCGTTGTCAGTACAATGACGGTAAGGCAAATCGGGCATGGGATAATGAGGGTTATCCACGCCCTGTTCAAAGAAGGTTCGGCCTGATTGCGCTGCAATGTCCGCAGCAGCTGAATGGCCCAGAAAAGAGGTCCGGCAGCCATGAGAACGTGAATTCCCATGGCTGCTTCAGTCAGGTCCTGAAATAGTTCAACATGATCAAAGATGTGGAGCCACGTAAAACTGTAATAGGCAAGAGTGAAAAGCAGCGCGTAGCCCGATGAATAGGCCCCTCTGTAGACCCACCTCCGGGATGCACTTGGACAAGTGTCAACCACATAAAAAAGGCCCGCGCCGCTTTTAACAGCGAAAACAGAAAAGGCCATCGTCAGTCCGAGTATTAGACTTTTCCATTCCATTGGAAAAAGCTCCTGCCGAAACAGCCTATGTAGGCACATACCCTGAGAAAGCCATTAACCTTGCTGTCTCGCTTTACAGATCGAAGGTCCTGTCCAGAAAAGCCGCCATCTCAGATCTTTTGACAGGATCTTCGGGGCAGTAGCTGAGCGGGTCTTGTGCACAGCCTGTGCTAATGCCCTCATTGTAAAGTTCTTCCATCCACGCAGCCGCCCAATAATCCACCGGAACGTCGGCAAAAATGCCCACAGGCGCTGGCGGTTCGTAATCGGCACCATGTTCGGCTCGCAACAAAAAGACGGCCATATCTGCCCGCGTGACAGGCTGTTCGGGACAATACAGCAAGGGGTCCGTGTCGCATCCCTGGGTGATGCCGTCGTTATAGAGTTGCTCGATCCAATCCGCCGCCCAATAATCTACCGGAACGTCGGCAAAAATGCCCACAGCCGTTGGTGGCTGAAAAGCGGGGCCGCGTTTGGCGCGTATCAGGAAGACGGACATCTCGGACCTCTTCGTGTAATCTTCCGTACAATACAGGCCTTCGGCGCAGCCAGTGGTGATCCGGCCGGCATAAAGTTTCTGAATGTTGTCAAATGCCCAATAGTCGGAAGGCACGTCAGTGAAATAGGTGCAGAATGCGGTCCTCAGAGGGTTAAGATCGGTGTTCAATGTTTCGTTTTGGGTATCGCTGGTGCTGTTGATGACAATCAATTCCCCCTCCGCACCGGCCCACAGCATATTGTTTTTATCTATATTTAGTCCGCCGAACAGACCGGTATTGCTCAAACCCGCGACACCTGACTTTAACACAGTGCCCGTGGTCGGATTGAGTGAATAAAGCGTGTTGTCGCCGTACGCGGCGTAGCCTATAAAATATCCTTTAGATGCAGAAAGGATGGCTATGTCAAGGACATTGCCATAGGTCGCGCTGTCATCGAAAACGAGAGTGGTTGAGTACGTGTCGGGATCAACCGCTACGATCCCTCCGGTGAATTCTTGGGGAAAAAAGCTCCCGGCGCATTGTACATAGAGTATGCCGTTGTCCGGCAAGAACTGGATCGTCGAAGGATTCTTGGCGGGCAAAGGAATACCCGGTACATTATCGGGGTTTGGGATGCCGGGATCGATTATGGTGTCGGTTTCCACATCGATAACTGCCAGATAAGCGGTTAGCGGAATAAATCCGCTGTTTTGGTCCAGCCGCTGCACGGTAATGAATAGTTTGGTCCCTACGATCACTCCCTTGTCCATTTCCGGGATGCCGTCGGCGTCGGCAAACGCCAAAAGATTGATCTCGCCGATCTTAAAACCGCTGCAGGTGGAAGCAGATGGATTAACAATCCATAATTTTGTTTGATCGTAGCGTGTCAGGTAAGCTTTTTTGGAGCCGGCAAAAATGAGGTCGTGGGGATTACTGGTGGTCTCTCCAGAGTCCAGCGTCGAGCATTGCCATAACCGGGTAGTAGGCGTATCGATAGGATACTTGGACACGTTGTCGGCCTGGTAGCGCTCCAAAACATAAAAATAGTATCCATACGCCGCCGCCGTCAGGTCGGAAATGGTTGGATTCAGGTCAAAAAGCACACTGCGAGGCCCGTCGACGGGATCAACCGAAGCGATGGCGTGCGCTCCGCTGGAGAAATCTGGGGCTGCAGTTACGATAGCAGCTTCTTGGTGGGGACCTGCATTCGCTAGAACAGAATGGGTGGTCGTGCATAAAAAGAAGGCTGCAACCAGAATCTGCAGCATCATTGAACATCGGATTTTACTGCTGCTACTGCCGTTGCTTTTCCATTTACACATCATCTTTTACCCTCCTTGATACTTTTAGAATCTATCCACAATCGAGAAGCCCGCTGCCCCTTTCCACTAAAGCCGGATTGCTGATGAAGCGAATGCATATGGTTCCCAGATCAAAAGCGATAACTGTACGTGGCGCTGGCAGAGAAAGAGATGCCCGGCGTTGGGAAACCGTTGAAATACTCGTAGTTGATGTTCTTTATGTTCTCGACATCAAAACGCAGAAGAAACGGCTCGTATAACCACGAGATGCCTGTGTTGATAAGGTCCTGATTCTTGGCGGGCAGCAGGTTGGCGCTGTCGTAATATAACCCTGACAGAACATGGTACTCGCCGTAGACCTTGACCTTACGATATTCCGCCTCGAGTCTCAGCAGACAATCATTCTCCCAGCGCCCCGGCAGTTGTTTCCCGTTAAATGCTTTGACCTCGCTTAGATTGACCGTGTTGAGATGGGTGATATTCCAGATCAGCCGGAGATATCTCAAAAACTCGACCTGCAATGTTCCTTCGATACCTGAAATTTCGGACCTGGAGATATTTTCGGCACGGCCAATGCCACGAGCATCATAGACATATGTGATGAGATTGCTCACATTGCTCCGAAAAATCGAGAGCCCGGTAGAGACTCGCTGCAGCAAACCATTGTCCCCCTGCCAATGGATATCAAATCCGCCGTCCACATTGACACCGGTTTCGGCTTGAAGATCGGGGTTGCCGACAACGAGCCCTCGGTCCCCAAAGAGTTCGGAAAAGGTGGGTGGACGTGCATAGTCGGCCACATTGGCCTTAAGAGTGAGCCAGTTGGTAGCAAGTATTTTTAAGCCGACCTGGGGATTGACGAAGGTTTCGTACTGCGACTGCGGTTCTAGAGGAGTCCCGAAACTAGTTATGCCACTTCTCAGATCGTCTTGGAGGTAAAGAAATCTTACCGCTGGAGTAAGAATAAATAGGTCTCTAAAGAAGAGAAGATCGCTTTCGAGAGCGGTGGAAAAGGTAAATCGGGTGCTTTCGCTCGAGCTTTGCAGGTTGAGATGATCTTCGGACTTGTAGTCTTCGAAATGAATGTCTGAAATCCACTTTAGAATCCACCATCGGCCCGGTTGCTCGATGTAGAAGTCTCCTCCATAACGATTGGTGAGATAGGTGTTGTCTTGCTTACCCAGGCCGATATCGCCCTGCAAGTCCCGATATTTGTCTTTCTTCCACAAATAATCGAAGCGGGTGCGGGTATTGAAGTGGAGACTGCCAAGATCGTTGGCGGTCAGCATGAGGGTGGAAATGTTTCTGTCGGTGGCGTAGCTGGTGTCATTATCCGGGCTGTTGATCCAGTTGGGGATGCCTTGGTCTTTTGAAAACCACTGGTTCAGGAGATCGATTCGCACCGTGTCGCTGATTTCGTACCCGCCCTTGCTAAGCACATTGTATTGGTCAAATTGTGCGTTATGTCGGTGTTCCTCACGATCGTCGTCCGAGTTGTATTGAGTCCCGTAGTCGTTCACGAATGTAAAATCGTTGGCGCTTGCCAGGTAGCTGACGGAAACGAGGTAATCCCATTTTCCGCATTTTTGATTGACGAATCCGTTGAACTGGCGCGTGTCAAACGATCCGTAGCCGGCGTTGACGTTGGCTTTAAGCCCCTCTTCCGTCCGCAGAGTTCGAATGTTGATGGCACCTCCGATAGAGGACTTGCCAAAGTTGATCGGAGTGATTCCTCGATAGATTTCGATTTGCGCGACATCGGAAAGAGCGATGCTGCTCAAATCCACCGTTCCACTCGATGCGTCATTTAACAGTATACCGTCCAGAAAAACCAGAACCTGGTCGCTGTCGGAGCCGCGCAGGGAGACCTGAGAGAAGCTGCCCAAACCTCCCGAACGCCGCACTTGCACTCCTACTTCTTTCTCAATGAGTTCGCCGAGATCCTCGACCTTTCCCTCGAACTCTTCTCGCTTGATTACCGAATGAAAGGAAGTGGTTTCTTCTTCATTAACATCGCCCGTTCGGTTTTCTGTCTGAGGTTTTTCCGCGGTAACTACCAATTCATCCAAATGGTAATTCTCTGCACCGGCCTCGGCAGAGGCGCAATCCGGAATTGCACCGAACAGCCACAACAAACATAGGCCGATCTGAAGGATCGGTTTGAGTCGCATGCGCATAGAAGAAATCGTCCGAAAATAACGTTTTCTTGTCATCCGCACAGCCGCAAAGGCACACCAAACGGTAACAGTGTTTTATCTGAGACGTTACATGAGGCTTTCATGCAGAGAACCTGGTGCATTCCTCTAGTGACTAATCGCCACCAATTGTAGGCAATCTCTTCTTCTGATGTTGCAATGCAGAGGGCAGCTATTTTCGGCAATGTAAAAGATTGATTTACCGTTGGCTCTTCCCAATCCATATCCAGTGCTTCTCTTCCGTCGCTAACGTACAGAATCACTCCTGTCTTCATGACACGCCTCCCTCAATGAAAAGGCCAAAAAAAATCCTTAGAGCTTTGAGCCCTAAGGATTGCACCCTGGTTCACTTGGTCCTTTAGCGGTTCATCGGATATTTCCTCGCACCGATTCCCCAACGAGCATCAGGCAGGTCTTCTGACTCACGGATCGTTCTACTCTCCAAGCCTTCCCGTTGATATCACAGTGGCCTTATTGGATTTCGTCCCCGTTTACAGCGGCGGGACCGCTCCCGAATTTCACGGGATTCCCTTTTAAACTGAAATCAGTACCTGATCTTGTAGCAAATCAATAAAATTTTAATTCAAGTACTATATGCCTGTAAACGTGTCAAAAAAATTTAACTAGTTTCCATCTGGAAACCTTAAATTATTAAATTTATTATCAAACATGGTTATTTTGGGTTGCATTTTTGCTCCTTTTATGGCACCGTGCCGCCTGTACTCCTGCCGCTCCCATTCTTGCTGCATCCGAAGTAGCAGGTGAGCATACCCCCTGGTGTCAACCAGATCGGATATATGCGTGACATCCATTTCACAGTCATAGAGATAAGCCAGTTGTCCGGCAACATGCCGTACACTCTTTGTTAAACGCCTCATATCGGAACTGCTCTGATAGGCCAAAAGGCTTTGTTCCGATATAAGTCATTCGCCTTGCAAACCTCCAGTTTCATGGCAGTTGACGCCAGACATCTTGCAATGAAAGCAGATGCAGCTGGGATGGTCGTTTCCTTCGATCCAGCAATTCTTTAACTATCCTATCCCCCCGGGTAACATAGACGAAGACCGGTGAGAATAAAGGTAGCCTCACTTATAATCAGCGAGTACTTTTGCTGTTGCTCACACTAAAAGTGGGAATAAGCCGAGCGCAGGTGATCGAGCCAAACTTCCACCACTTCCGGATATTCTCCTGTTCCTTTGAGCTCCGCCTCGCAGGTATAGCCATTCTTTTCGAGGATGGATTTCCAACTGTCGGGGTCGTCCCCAGCCATATCATTGCGGGCATGATCCCCCGCCACAGCCATAAACGGCATCAGATAGACTTTCTTGATGTTTCGCTTGCTGAGCTTTGGCAGCACATCGTCAATGGTGGGATAACCTTCTACCGTGGCGACAAACACATTGGGGTCCGAGTCCTGGAAAATTTCGTTCATGGCTAGATAGATGGCATCGGATGGATGATGCGCCGTGCCGTGTCCCATGAGCACCACGGCCTCGTCCGTCTTTCTGCCTGCAGGAATGTGTTTCATCATGGCGTTTGCAACGCGCACCATATCTTCGTGGGAAGAGAGGAGCGGGAGGGCCACGAGGATTTGCTGAAATCCGCCTTCCATTTGACCAAACAAGTGGGCGTTGTGGTATAGCTCATGGTATTCCTCGCCCGGGATGGTGTGGAGAGGCAGTACGGCAACGTGCGTGTAGCCGTCTTCCATGAGCTTGGATAACGCCATTTCCGGAGAATCCAGAACCTTGCCTTGTTTGGCCAGCTTGTTTCGTATGATTTTCGAGGTGTACGCCCAGCGAATTTCAACGTCGGGAAAGGCTTGCCTGGTCATTACGTCGATATTGTCCAGAGCCTTCTGAGCCTCGGGAACCGACGTCCCAAAAGCTGCCAGCAGAATTGCTTTTTTCATGGGAGGCTTATCCCCATGAGCCGCAAAACAGTTGAACGAAACAGCAAGGATGCAAGCAAGTGATAACAACCCGAGCAACAATTTTCTTTTCTTCATTTTCTTTCCCTCCATGTCCAAAGATTTTGGTGTGTCTGTTCTTCATTCATCCCATGAACATTATTCATCCGGATTGCTTCTTGGCTGAAAGCCCACGCAAAAGCATCCGTCTTTTGGAAAATGATCCTTTTAGTGCCTTGGAGCACCTGGAAGCTTTCAAAGCTTCCAGGTGGAAAAAGGTTATTGAAAGCGATGAGGAGGAGGGAACTTCCTGCCTTAACCAGCAGGGGTGGTGCGCTTGTTCCATCCCAAAAAAAAATCCTTAGAGCTTTGAGCCCTAAGGATTGCACCCTGGTTCACTTAATCCTCTAGCGGTTCATCGGATATCTCGTCGTACCGATTCCCCAACGAGCATCAGGCAGGTCTTCTGACTCACGGATCGTTCTACTCTCCAAGCCTTCCCGTTGATATCACAGTGGCCTTATTGGATTTCGTCCCCGTTTACAGCGGCGGGACCGCTCCCGAATTTCACGGGATTCCCTATTAAACTCACTAGTACCTGATCTGTCCGCAATAATTTTAAGTGTGGTTACAATATTAGCAACCCGTACCACTGTCAACAAATGATTGTTAAGATTTTCCTGATTTTTGTACTATGATATTGAAATGTAAACACAAAATGCTCACCAGAATCGCTTTAGTGTGTCTCCATCGTTGGCTGCAGCATTGACCTTGTAAGAATCTATTACTTGCGTGAGTGAACCGTATTCTGTTAGATAGAAGTGAATCTGATGCAACTAATTTGCATTCTGCTTTGCGAGGATACGTTACGTTTTTAAAGGATATGGCAAGGTTTTTGACTGTGCGAATAAATTGCTAATGGGTGCGGTCTTACACTTACCAACGTTCAAATGCCTTATTTCACTCTAACCATGCATCATTCTGTTTCATTCCAGACAACCCAACCCTCGGGGTGGCAAGACCTGGAAAACGATGCTTCTCAAGTGTTCCTGGTGTTGCACTGCATAGCGTTGGCGGCAAATGTTCGCTTTGGAATTTCAATAGAACTGCAACACAGCCTGGAGGTCGACTACTATGTTCAAGTTATTTGCAATGATTTTTATGCCCGCTCTTTGTTTGCTTTTATCCGTGCCTTTGCCTGCTTTTGCCGACCGACTGCCGGTCTTTGTCAGCATTGTTCCGCAAAAGTATTTCGTGCAACGAATTGGCGGTAACCTCGTGGATGTCCAGGTCGTAGTTCAGCCGGGGGCCGACCCTCACACCTACGAGCCAAAACCGAGTCAGATGATGGCGATGAGCAAGTCCAAAATTTACTTTGCCATTGGGGTTCCCTTTGAGAAAACCTGGCTGGAGAAGTTTTCCGCAATTAATCCGGCCATGTTGATTGTGCATACCGATCAGGGAATCGAGAAAATTGCTATGGCCGCTGATGCTCACCATGGCGATGACGAGCACTGGGAAAAACACGAAAATACGGCAAGTGAAGGGCAGCACGAAGAGCAACATGATCACGACCACGGCGTTATGGATCCTCATACCTGGCTGTCACCACCGCTGGTCAAAATCCAAGCCGAACACATTCTCGATGCTCTCGTTAAGGTTGATCCGGCAAATGCAGGTACTTACAATGCGAACTTTAAAGAATTTGCAGCTCAGATCGATGCCATTGACGCCGAATTCAGGCGTATATTTGCGGGAAAGCAGGGGATGGAATTCATGGTTTTTCATCCTGCCTGGGGCTATTTCGCCAGGACGTATGGGCTGAAACAGGTACCCGTTGAAATTGAAGGAAAAGAACCGAAACCCGGTCAACTCAAAGATCTCATCGAGAGTGCTCGGGCCCACAACATCAAAGTCATTTTTGTTCAGCCCCAATTCTCATCCAAGAGCGCCGTGATGGTCGCCAGGGCCATAGGGGGAGAGGTTGTTGTTGCGGATCCGCTGGCTCCCGATTGGGCCGCGAATCTGCGCCGGCAGGCTGCAAAATTCGATGCGGCTTTGAGGTAGGCTGCGGATCTTTCATTCTCTTATGAAACTTCATTGCGGTTTTTTTGGTCTCGACTTCACCTTCGGTCATTCCCGCATGCTTCTGGCGGGAATGACGGGAAAGCAGTTATCGGGGCGATCCAAATTGCAGCCTTTCACCCCTACTGAGTATAGTTCCATCGTTCAAATCCCGTCCTAAATGGAGCGGCGCTGCTGAATTCTGACTCCTGAATTCTCAAAGTAAAGGAATTGTAATGTGTGAGCAATGCAACTATTCTGATTGGCTAGAATCTTCAGGATTGGGCGTCACAAGAAACAGGCTCTTGATCCTCGAAATTGTCGGATCCAATAATTACCCTCTGAGCGCTCAGGATATCTATGAGACTCTAGCGCGAAATCACGCTATTAACAAGGTAACAGTTTATCGAATCCTGGATCTATTGGTGGAGTACTGTCTGCTTGAAAGACTAAGCGGAGGCGGTAGGTCTTTCTTCTACGGATTGGCGCCAAACGATCACCATCGGCCGCATCCCCATTTTTACTGCAAGAATTGCGGGAATATGCATTGTCTTAGTCCGGAAAGCCTCTCGGTTGATAAAGAACAACTGCAACGTACATTTCCCGGTCGCATCGAGAAAGTGGAAGTTCGTGTGGACGGGGTCTGCAGGAACTGTCTGCGAGCGGACAAGTGACGACAAGGGTGGAGGCGCCAAGGTGAACGAATTGAATAAGAATTGCGTTGCACTCGAACCTGCGCCTGTGGTAAACAATCCGGAAATCGGCAAGAAGTCGATTCAGCTCATAGGTTGGATTGGATAGTGGTATGGGGATGTAAGGTCTGTATCCTTCGTTCCCGGGCGATAAAGCTGGTATCATAGAATCAGGTCATGAAGGCCCTGGAACCCACGAAGCTGGGTGGCAGGGCCTTTTGCATTTTGGGCTGCAAACGAATTGGAAACATGAAGGACAACACACCA
The DNA here is from genome assembly GCA_963781715.1 of uncultured delta proteobacterium. GTDB lineage: Bacteria > Desulfobacterota > Syntrophobacteria > Syntrophobacterales > Syntrophobacteraceae > Desulfoferrobacter. The sequence continues at coordinate 535,494 of CAWAGW010000004.1, read as the reverse complement.
TGACACTACGGTTCCCGGTTGTGAGTTTGCTGCTGCTCTTTTCACTGTGTGCCTGCAGTGGGAATGATGAGGTTGCTTCGAAGGGTCAATCCAAGCCGGTCCACGAAGTGTCTCGAGAGATCCACCTGCCTGGCGGCGATTGGGGATTTCCCACCCCTTTCACTTTCTACCCGAGAGGGCCCGGTTACATCCACTTGAGTCTTGTATACAATACACTGATCTGGAAGGACCGGAACAACACAATCCCGTGGCTGGCTGAACGCTGGGAAAGCAGCCCGGATGGGCTCACCTGGACTTTTCATTTGCACCCTGCGGTCAAGTGGCAGGATGGAAAGCCGCTTACTGCCAGGGATGTCCGGTTCACTTTCGATTACCTGAGAAAACATCCGGTGGAGTGGTTTGGTCTGGAGGGGATCTCTAGGGTAGAGGCCACAGATGATAAGACCGTAATCTTTCACCTGAAGAAACCGTACGCACCATTCTTAAGCCAGCTGGCGGGGAATGTGCCCATAATTCCGGAGCATATCTGGCAGAATGTGTCGGATCCCCGGTCAACCTCAAATATCGATCGTATGGTCGGGACCGGCCCGTATCGGCTCATCAGCTACGACAAGGCGCAGGGCGCCTATGCCTACCAGGCCAATTCAGACTTCTTCCTTGGAGTACCGCAAATAGCAAAGATTTATTTCGAGCCGGTGGGTGACCGAGTTGCAGCTCTGGAGACGGGGTTAGTGGACGAAGCCGGCATACCGGCATCTTTGCTGCCCCGGTTCAAAAACCGTGATGACTTTTCGATCTTATCCGGCCCGTCCTATTGGGTGTTGTCCCTTCGTTTCAACTGCAAACAGCAGCCCTTTTCAGAAAAGCTTGTGCGTCAGGCACTGGCTTATGCCATCGATCGCCCTTCTCTAATTCAACAGGCTGTTCCAGGTGGGTTACGGGGCGCCACTCCCGGCAATCCGGGCTTTTTGCCTCCCGACTCAAACTGGTTTAATCCCGAGCTGCAAGGCGCCTATACTTATGATCCGGCAAAGACCAAGTCACTTCTTCGTTCGATGGGCATCGAAGATCGCGATGGGGATCAGGTCTGCGAAGGGGCTGATGAAACTCCCATGCAGTTCACCCTCCTGACGACCCCTCAGTATTTGCGCGAAGCAGAAGCAGTCCAGTTGATGCTGCGCGAAATCGGCTTTGTGCTGCAGCCCAAGGCCATGGACGTAAAAAGTCTGGATGCTTCGATCCGCGAAGGCCGCTTCGACTTGGCGCTGACGGGGCATGGCGGATTGGGCGCGGATCCATCGGTGATCATGGGCTTTGGGGCGGTTGCTGAGAGGTCGCGAAGCTTCGGAATACCTTCGACCGCTGCCTACCTCTCTTTAGCAGAGCAGCTTCTAGCAAGCTCGGACCGGTCGCAGCGGATGGAATTGTGTCGAAAGATGCAGCATCTCTATGCAGAGCAACTCCCCACTCTGCCGCTCTATTATCCGATATGGTTCAGCGCTTATCGTCCCAAGGTTCTGGATGGGTGGTTTTATACTGCTGAAGGCGGAGTCGGTATTGGAATTCCTTCGACCTACAACAAGCTGGTGTTCATAAGAGGGGACCAGCCGTGAGCAAATATTTACGAAAGCGAGCGGCCACCTATTTGCTGGTTTTGGCCGTGGCACTTTCTATGAATTTTCTGTTACCCCGTGCCATTCCGGGAAATCCCATTGAGGAGATGAGCAGTGGTTTGGGTAATCTGCCGATCCAACTGGACCAGAAGACACTTGCGGCTTTGCAGAGCTATTACGGCCTCGACAGGCCTTTGCTGCAACAGTTCCGGGACTATCTCAAGGGATTGACCAAAGGTGACCTGGGGTATTCCATCCGCTACCGGGTGCCGGTGAGTGATCTGCTGCTGGATCGTTTTCCATGGACCCTTTTGCTGACTTTGAGCTCTCTTTTTCTTAGCTTTTCTGCCGCATTACTGCTGGGGGCTCGCTCTGCAAGAAAGCGGGACGGAGAATGGAATGTGCTGCTGCCCGCAGTCCTTCTTGAGAGTGTTCCTTCTTTTGTGCTGGGCAGTCTGCTGCTTATTCTGCTTGGGGTCAAGCTGCCTTTATTTCCACTGAGTGGAGCCTACAGTTCGTTTTCAGATCTCACCGGATTCCGTAAAGTGCTTGATATCCTGCACCATGCTGCACTGCCGGTGATGGTCCTGAGCACTTCGAGCTTCTTCTCGGCCTACCTGGTGGTGAGGAGCTCTGTTAGAATGGTCAAAAACGAACCCTACGTCCTTATGGCTGAAATGAAGGGGCTGTCCGAGCAAACCATCCGCTACCGCTATGTGCTGCGGACGGCGCTGCTCCCGGTAGTCACCTTCTTCGGACTGCGGCTGGCGTATTCAGCGGGTGGAGCAATACTTGTGGAGGTGCTTTTTGCCTACCCCGGGATTGGACGACTTATCTACGAAGCGGTTTTGAGTCATGACTATGCGCTGCTGCAGGGGGCCTTTCTCGCCTTTACGGCGTGGGTGATTTTTATCAATTTCGCCACCGACTGTTTGTATTTAGGCTTGGATCCGCGAGTTAAGGAGGTGTGATCGTTGCACAACTGGAGGCTCCTGTCGGCATCTTTATGGAACCAAACTGCGGGGCGCGCCGGACTATTCGGAATCCTGATATTGGTTGTCGCGGCTTTTACCAGCCTGATCTGGGGTCCTTATTTGCCTGAGGCCGTATCCGGACGGACTCTCGATCCGCCAACCCTGCAACACCCTCTCGGGACCAATGGCCTCGGCCAGGACGTTTTGAGCCAGGTCCTTTCCGGTTGCAGGGTTTCACTGTTGGTGGCGTTCACCGTCAGTTTGGGTTCAGCATCTTTGGGGTTTGTGGTGGGTGCCGCTGCCGGCTATTATCCCAGGAGATTGGGAGTGCTCCTGATGCGATCCGTAGATGTATTCATGGCTATTCCGCGGCTTCCTTTGATCATCCTGTTGGCTGTTTTTTTGCGTCCACATCTGCTGAATGTCATCGCGGTACTGATTTTCCTCTCCTGGCCTGGAATTGCCCGGACAATCCGCTCGCAAGTTCTCGCCCTGCGCGAGCAGGACGCGATCCGTTTTATCCTTTTCTGTGGAGGCGGCTTCACCTATGTTTTGCGGCAACATCTGATTCGCGAATTGTTTCCGCTGTTGTTGGCCAAAGTCGCTGTGGCGGCCAGTTATGCCATTGTGGCTGAAGCCGGGTTGAGTTTTCTGGGTCTTGGGGACCCTACTTTAAAGAGCTGGGGCATGATGATCCGAAGCGCTCTTGACTATCCCGGATTGCTTTGGACACCGGCATGGACCTGGTGGCTTCTACCACCCTCGGCGATGGTGAGCCTGGCAGTGTTTTCCTTTACCCTGCTGGGCTATGGGTTGGATGAAGCATTGTGTCGCGAGGAGTCTGATTGATCCTCAAAGCGCGGGATCTGACCCTCAAAGTCAGAAGGAAAAGCATTTTTCCCGTTTGGCGGGTGGATTTGGATTTAGCCGAAGGAGAGCGGGTGGCTGTCGTGGGAGAATCCGGAGGAGGCAAGACAAGTCTTGCATGGGGTCTCATGGGGCGCCCCCTGCCGGGACAACAGGTTGTCTCCGGAGATGTCGGTTTTCGTGGAAGGGATCTCCTGAGCCTTTCCTCGGTCGAACGAGCCCGACTTTACTACGCTGAGATGGCATTGGTACCGCAAAATGCGCAAAATGCGTTCCATCCGACGCAACGGCTTTGGAAATCCGCGCGTGAGGTCATTGCCAAGGGTAGGAAGGAAACTTCGGAATTCCGAGTTGTTATCGAATCAGTGGCAGATTTCTCAGAACTCCTCGAGATTCCGATTTCATTGTGGTCGCGGTATCCTCACCAGTTGTCGGGTGGCCAGAAACAACGCATGGCCTTTATTCTGGCGCTTTTGATCAGCCCTCAAACGGTGCTCCTGGATGAACCCTCCAATGCTCTGGACGAACTCAACCGTTGGAAACTTATGGACTTTCTGAGCGGATGGGCATCCTCCAAGTGTGCCGGGCTGGTGCTTTTTACTCACGACGTTGGCATTGCAGCAACCCGGGCAAGCCGCGTGGTCGTTCTTTATCGCGGTGAAGTGGTTGAAGAACTCCGTGCAGAGGCAATCGATAAGCCGTTTCATCCCTACACTCAAGGGCTGTTGGATGCGAATATCCGATTGGGTGACGCTCCCTTGAGCCGTCGAAGCATTCCCGGCCACGCCGTCCCGATCGTGGAGGTGCCGAGGGGCTGCGGCTTTTTTGAGCGGTGTTCGCGGGCAAGAAGTTATTGCCGAAACGAAACTCCACCTCTGCTGGCAAACGGAGAGTCCAAAGTGAGGTGTTTTGCGGCAGGCTAAAAGGAGGGAAATCGTTTCTCGATCAGAGACAGACGATTTGCTCTTTAGCGAATATAATAAATTGATTGTTCCATCGTAGACACGTTGAATGCAATGAAGCGCGACGCAACATCTAATGAAAATCCCAATACAGGAGAAACGAAAATGACGATAGAATACCCCCAAGACCTTCAAGAAGCGATTCGATTTCACGGGCATATGTGTCCGGGCCTTGCAATTGGATATCGTGCGGCCAAAGCGGCGCAGGCACGGCTCGATGTCTCCCGGCCGGAAGATGAGGAACTGGTAGCCATTGTGGAATCCGATGGATGCGGCATCGATGCCATTCAAGCGCTGCTGGGGTGTACGCTGGGAAAGGGCAACCTGATCTATCAGGATCATGGGAAGCAAGTCTATACACTTATCAGCCGGGAGCGGGGGCGTGCTGTTCGAGTGGCTGCAAAGCCCGGACTGTTCAATCGGACTCCGGAACAGGAAGCCGTTTTTCAGAAATTTTTGAGCGGTAAGGCTTCAGAAGAGGAGCGCCAGGCCTTTTGGGCGCTCCAAAAAGAGAAGGTGGAGGGACTGCTGGCAGCAGACCTGGATGCTATTTTCAGCATCACCGATATTTCTCCCGACCCCCCCGGAAAGGCACGCATCTTCAAATCGGTCGTTTGCGAGTTTTGTGGCGAGCCCGTTATGGAGCCACGAGCCAGAATCCGAGATGGCAAACATGCCTGCATTCCCTGTTCGGAGAACTACAGCCGAGGTTGGTGATGCTTGATTCTGAGCTGCATGTGCGATCTGCCGTTCAAGCGTGTGACGCTGAGCGGATGGGGCGGCCAGCGGAATCAGTCCTTGAATTAAAAGCGGTGACAAAACAGTTTCGTTCGGGCAAGCAGTCCGTTCAGATTCTAAAGGGCGTCGGGCTTACTGTGGGAAAAGGCCAGGTGGTCGCCTTGGTGGGGCATTCAGGAGCGGGCAAAAGCACGCTGTTCCACACTATGGCGGGACTGCTCGATGCCGATTCGGGTTCGGCAAGGTTTCAGGGTATGCCTCTGCCGCTGAGGGAGACCCATCGAGGACGGCAAGCGATGTCCTTGGTGTTTCAGGACCCTTACGCTGCGTTGTCACCGCACCTCCATGTTCGTGAAACGATTCTTGAGCCGCTCAGGATCAAAGGCCATAAAATAGAATTGGACGAAAGGGTGCGCAGGGTGCTTACTGCGGTGAAGCTTGCACCTCCTGAGATATACCTGAATCGGTATCCCGGTCAGCTTTCGGGGGGGCAGCGGCAACGGGTCGCCATTGCCCGTGCCATCGTAACGGAACCGGTTCTACTGCTTGCCGACGAACCCACTTCTATGCTGGACGCTTCGGCGGGGATCGGTATTTTGAATCTGTTCCGCCGCCTTGCAGAGCGAGGCATGGCGATTCTTATAACGATCCACGATCTGGCTTGGGCCTGCTATGTCGCTGACCGCCTGGCGATCCTTCACGAAGGAGAGATTGTAGAAGAAGGCGAGCCGAGGGCAATTCTTGCCAATCCCGCAGAGCCGATTACCCGCAGGCTCATTGAGGCGGCCCGCACCGGTCGTCTGGATCACCGCAAAAAAATGAGTCGTGTGGTCGAAAAATGCTTGACAGCAAACTCACGTGGCACAGCACAGCCATCACACTAAAGGGCTGGCGGCAGACATTAGCCTGAAAGGCGTTTCGTTGAAAGAAATCTTGACTGTGGCTAAACGCTTGAAGATAGGAGGAGTGTGGAGTTACTCGGATTTTGTACATCTCGACGTTGGTCCTGTGCGCTCGTGGTGATCGGCAGGTCAAAGCACATTCCGGGCTGCGCGGCTGTTCTGTTTGTTCATCCGTGTCGCGAATTGCGGATCTTTGACTTTTACTCCCCTTACAATCTGCAGTTTGTTCTCAAGACAAGCCTTTGCAGCGGAAAAATCCGCTCCTCATTCGCTTTTGCTCGCTAAAAGACTCACCAAGAAAGGCATGAACCTTGGGCTTGAACAGCTTATTGAATCCAATATCAAGAAAAAGAGAAAAGACCGGATGGTCATTCAGAAATCTCGACACCGGAGAATATCTCGCAACGATCAATGCGGAAGTTCCCATGCAGTGCGCCAGCATGGAAAAACCGTTTTTGGCTCAATTATATTTCCATGATGTGAAGGCCGGGAGACGGAGATACACTAGAAAATCCAAAAAAATGATGGTCTTGATGCTCCAGTACAGCAATAACCATGCGACCAACTGGTTCTTTAGACAACTGGGAGGCCCCAGAAAGGTTGAAAGACGGCTTAAAAAGTACTACGGTCATGTGTATCGACATATACACTTTGTCGAACACATCCCGAGGGGTGGTAAGGCTTATCGCAACAAGGTGGCTCCAAACGACTACAGCCGATTTCTATACTATTTGTGGCGTAACAAGTTTCCATATTCAAAAGAGCTGAAGAATATGATGCGACTGCCCAATAACGACAGGATCGATAAAGGAATTCATGGCAGCAAGAACCATGTTCTTGTGTATAACAAGACCGGAACAACCGCCATGCTTTGTGGTGATATGGGAATTGTCCATATCCGGGATCCGCATGGAAAAATTTTTACCTACTCCATGGCAGGAGCAATAGAGAGCACTATAATCCAGTCTCCCTACACCAAATGGGCAAGGTCGAGGGGAAGAATGATCATTGAGGTTTCAAGACTTGCCTACAATTATGCCGTAAAGAGGTACCTGTGAAATTATAGGGCCGCTCATCACAGACGGTCGGTCAATATTTATCGGGCACTATCTGTTCCGCGGAACCGGAAATCGATCTGTACTGCGGAGTGTTTTGCCGACTTGTGGGTTCGAGGTCGCCCGAAGGTCTTTTCCGATACGATCCAGAAGTCACTCCATTATTCCTCAAGAAAGTCAAATTCTGATTGTACTATCGCTGTCAAAAGGCATGATTTTAAATTGCTTACCGTCATGCCTGCATGCTGGGGGCATGACGGTAGAGGTCAACTATCCGGGAAAGCCTCAAAGGGCAGTTATGAAGTTCACCAAATCCTTCTTTTCCTGATCGGTGAGCTTGAGTTGCTGGATCAGATGGATTCCCGCCAGAAGCATGCGGGAATGACGTCCCGGGATAACGGTCATTGTATTCTGTGAAGCTGTACTAAGGCCAGCTCCAGGGAAGGCGGCAAACAGTTAAGCCTCATCATCTTCTCTTTCTGCTTGACAAACAACGAAGCTGGCAGTATTTAAACCTTGATTTTAGCATGCATAAGTTCAGATAAAAGCGTTACTATCTATTGAACAGAGAAATCAATTAGGCCAGGAAGGCTTAAGGGGGACGGGTTCCCCAAGCTTTCCTGGCCTTTTTTTGTAGGGGAAGAGAGTGTGTGATTAACTGCCTGCATTGTCTGAGAAATTGTCTTGATTTGAGACCGCGCTTTGCATTTACCGGTGAGCCTTTGGTTCGGTTATTTCCAGGTTTGTGCGTTGTGAGGAAATCCTGTGTTGCAGATTCTCGGATGGAGTTAAATGGGCATCGATTGGGGTAAAGGAAGGCCATGAAGAAAGCTTCGATTGTCGGTTTCGGGGATATCTTGCAGGGAGACCTGGGAATCGGGTGTTATGTGTTGGATGCCTTAACCCAGGAATCCTTGGGCCAATGCGTTGAGCTATTCTACCTCGCAGACCAGTATATTTATACAACCGCCTCCATATACAAAATGGAATTATGCATCATCGTCCAGGCACTCGACCTGGGCCTCGCTGCCGGGAAAGTCCTTTGCTGGAGCAATCAGGTCTTTCGGAGAAACCTGCCTTGGCTCTTGAACCAGTCGGAGGCCTTAAATTCCCTCATGCAGTCCCTGGAGAGAACGGAGCTCATAGACGGACTCCCGAAGAGTCTGGCGTTTGTATGTGTGCAGCCCTCTCTAATCGAAGGTATAGGAATCTCGAAAGAAGGCCGTAGAGGAGTTCGCAAGGCCATTAGGTTGATAAAAGAAGAACTTGCCCAATCGGGTTTTCTGTCGAACCAGGATCTACAAGAGAAAAGGATCTACAAATTGGAGCTTCTCAATTGCGCTGCCTGATTTCGGAGAACCTTAAATTTGATCTTAGCACATACAAAAATCGAAAGAGGCGGCAAATGTCTTTTTGAGCTTGAATTGTTTCGAGTTGGCAATAGAAGTTCAATCGTTAATAAGGCCATGAAGGCGCGTTAGTTACCGGACCCCAGTAAGGTTTTGAAGCAAGCCGTGAAGGCGTTTCAGTCATGAAGACTGGCTCGTTTTTGCGGCTTTTTTTGTGTCCAAACAAAGGAGGAGGAAGGAGATGAAGCGAGGGATTTGTGTGACGGTGATGATGTTCCTGCTTGTTGTGTCAGGAGTCTGTGCAGCAAGCGACGCGGATCTGAAAAGTGAAGTGGATGTGCTGAAGCAGCGGGTGGCGGAACTGGAATCCAAGCTCAAAGCTCAAGAGGCAAAGCAAACCAGTGCGCAACAGGGTGAAGAGGCTGAAGGGGTCGCAGTTCGAGGCGGTCAAATGAAAGAGATCAAGGAAGAAATTAAGGAGCAGAAAAAGGGACAGGAGACGCAGCCCGGGCAGGAGGGAACACCGGAGGGTGCCCCGGTTCGCGGAGAGGAATTGAAGACGATCAAAGATACCATCATGGAAAGGCTCGGAACGTTATCGATCCACGGTGGAGCACTAGGGTACTACCAAGGAAGGAATGGGCCAACGATCGACGGGGTGGATTACGAAGATGCCAATGGGGCCGGATTTGTGGCGGACTTGGAACTTTCCTTCGAACCGCTCCAAAATGGGGAGTTCTTCATGAGAGTCCATGCCGGGGAAGGGCAGGGGGCCGATGTGGACTTGGTCGATAATGACGCCCTTTTCGCCAATCTGAACACGATAGCCGACGACAATCCGGGCAACGACGGGCTGAGTGTGCTTGAAGCCTTCTACACTCAGTCTTTTTGCAACGAGCGATACCTTTTTTCCATCGGCAAGACGGAACAGGTGGTATTCATCGATGACAATGCTTTTGCCAACGATGAATACACGCAGTTTGTGGGCAAGCCTTTCGTCAACAACCCGATGCTCGACAGCGAAGACGAATTCGGACCGCTGATGGCTGCTCAGGTTTCTCCTTGGCAACAGCTGACTCTGACGTTTTTGTACGAGTCCACCTCCCGTCCGAACCTGGAAGAGGATGTGCAAAAGAGTATTTATGACAATATTTTTGATACGCCCTTTGTGGCGGCGCAGGTGACCTGTTCGCCGAAAATATTCGGTATGGACGGCAACTATCGGCTGTATGGCTGGGGTGCGACTTATAACCATCCCCAAGTTTCAGGCGACGGCACGGACAAGGGTTGGGGAATCGGTTTGAGCCTCGATCAGATGGTCCATGAAAAAGTGGGACTTTTCGCCCGATTCGCCTACAGCAACGACCAGGTTTACGAGGCACCGTGGTTCTGGTCGGTGGGGGCCAATCTGAAGGGGCTCATACCCTGCCGGGATGAGGACGAAATCGGTCTGGGCATTGCCGGCCTCGAGGCCAACAGCGACCTTGGCTACAATGGAACGGAGCTTCATTTGGAAGCCTATTACCGGTTCGTTTTGTCGGAGTATTTCTCCATATCTCCGGACATTCAGTTCGTCTCAGACCCGCTGGGCAAAAGCTCCAACGACAACATTGTGGTCGGCATGGTGAAAGGTCAATTTACTTTTTGATCTGGAGCATAGAGAGTGACGGCGACTTTGAAGTTTCTGATCAGCTAGAAGGAAAGTAGATGCACGATTGCGGCAAACCTACATTTCGTTATCCAAGCTATCGTCCTCTATTTCAGATCGATGCCTTGACATTTCAGTTTCCGGACGGACATCCGGCTCTCAATGGCATCGATCTGACCATCTATGAAGGGGATTGAATAGCGCTGGTGGGGCCAAACGGAGCCGGAAAAACCACTTTGGTGAAACACCTCAACGGTCTTTACCGGCCCATGAACGGGATGGTGCGTTACAGAGAACAACCCATTGAGGGCGATCATCTTCTAAAAACTCGTTTGGAAGTAGGCATGCTGTTCCAGGACCCTGACAATCAGCTGCTTTCGAACACTCTTCATGAGGATGTCGCCTTTGGACCCCTGAGTCAGGGATTGAACGAGGAGGACGCCGAGCTTCGGGTGCAGCGGGCTATACAGGAAGTGGGACTGCAAAAACTGCTGTACAAAGCGCCTCACCACCTCAGCTACGGCCAGAAAAAAAGGGCGGCCTTGGCCACCCTGCTGTCAATGAATCCGCAAGTGCTGATTTTGGATGAGCCCACTGCCTATCTGGATCCGAAACAGGAAAGTATCTTCTTTGAGCTGCTGGCTAAATTTACCGGCACTTTGATCTGCATCAGCCACGACCTGCCATTCTTGTACATGTTGTCTTTGCGCGCCGTGGTGCTGGCCGGAGGAAAGATTCAACACGATCTGCCCATGAGGGATTTTGTTTCCCACAGGCACTCGCTTCGCGACCACGGGTTGGATTTCACCTTTCGGTTGCGGTGTTGCCGGGAACATCAGGAGCAGATGGCGGCGTGCCCACTCCCTGAAATTGTCTCGGAGTTTCCTGGAGCTGCAAATTCAAGCACTGCTGGTTCCTGTGAGATTCATGGTCCGACAAGTCTTGTCTGTCTCAATGATTACTCCTACCAGTATCCCGACGGAAGTTGGGGATGCAAAAATGTTCATTTAGATATCAATGTCGGTGAGCGGGTGGCTCTGGTCGGAGAAAATGGAGCGGGTAAGTCGACTCTCATCGCCTGTATCATGGGGATTCTGCGCGGAAACGGCCGATACTGGTTCAATGGCATGCCGGTAGATGCGCAGCTGCGAAAAAGCCTGTGGCGTCATGTGGGGATCGTTTTTCAAGATCCGGCCGACCAGCTGTTTTGCCCTTCCTGCCGGGAAGAGGTTGCCTTTGGCCCGAAGCGGCTGCGGCTGAGAGCTGAAGAGATCGAAGAGCGTGTGCACGAGGCCTTGGTTCAGGTGAGGTTGGAGGGGTTTGAAAAGCGTGTTCCGCATCATCTCAGCTCCGGCGAGAGGAAGCGGCTGGCCATTGCTTCGGTTCTCAGTATGCGTCCCGAAGTGCTCATTCTAGATGAACCCACCGCAAACCTGGATCCCCGCAGTGAAGAGCTTATGCTGCACATTCTAAGTCGGCTACATGTGACGCTGCTGCTCGTTACTCACGATTCCTTTTTCATCACTGCCCTGTGCGAACGGACCGTAGTAATGCACCTCGGCAGAGTGATTCGCGACTATCCGACTAAAGAATTTGAGCTCGATGTTCATCTTATGACGGTAAATGGTCTCGATTATCATCTGAAAGACGGATGCTGCCAGGAGATCGCCCGTTTGCAGGAAACATCGGGCTGATGTTCGCAAGGAATGGAACCAAAACGAGGGGATCAACACCTTGGCTGCACCCCCTCGAAAACTTCAGTGACTACAATATCCCAGACTTAGTGGTTGTGGGCGTGATCTCCTCCCTCATGTCCGGGATGGTCATGGTCGTGCGCGCCATGGTCGCCGCTGTGATCGTGATTGTGCACATCGGATGCACCCTTGTGGGAGTGCTCGTGGCTGTGTTCATGCAGATGCTCATGAGAATGTGCATGAGTGTGTTCGTGGGTGTGTTTCTCGTTTCCGTGAGCATGCTCATGGCTGTGTTTATGAGTATGCTCGTGGGCGTGCAAATGCCGATGTTCGTGTTTTCCTTCCATGTTTCTTACTCCCTTCTTGGGGTTTATTGAGCCCTTCTTGAGCCCGTTGTTGTTCGAGTAGTATAAAGCACGAGGCGCCTTCTATCAAGGCATGCCCTTGCGATTATCTTATCCACCAACGCAAAAAAACGAACGCATTCATACGTTCTACTATAACCAAGCCAATTCCGAGGGTGGCCCAAAAGGCTCCCTTCAACCAGTCCTTAGTCGAACTGTGCATTATTGGCCTGCCCGGAAATCTTCCTTGATACCCCCGCGCAAGCATGGCCTCGTAAACACCTTCGGTCCGCTCAAAACTTCGTACGAACAGCATCCCCAGGAAATTTCCCAGGGTTGCCAGTGCCTCCAGGTTCGTTCCGGCGCTGAACCCACGCGCTCTCATCCCGGTCATCATGCGCCTGGCTTCATTCTGGAAAACAAAGATGTAGCGGTGCACAAGCATGAGCATTTCACAGATCTTTCCGGGTATGCCGATTCCGGCGAGTCCCTCAAGGGTGATGGAGAAGGGGGCAGTCCCAAAAGCGGGATCCATCATGAGGGCGATAGCAGAAGCTTTTCCCCCAATTTCGAGCGCAATCAGCAGCCCGCGCATATTGAAGTGGAGAAAGGAGAGGGGATCTGGTATCAGGATCAAATCTCCCGGCTTTGCTGCCACCGTAAAAGGCATCACGATCACGAACATGCCCACAAATTCCATCAGTGAGGCGATTCTCTTTGTTGCTGCGCGGAATGGGACTCTTGCCGCTGCAACGGCTCCCAATGAAATCAGCACAGCAACGCCAATCCAGAAGGCCCGCGTCAAGGAAGCAATACAGAACCAGTAGATCACGAGCGAGGCGATTTTTAGCCGCGGATCCCAGTTGTGGAATGGCGAGGTAAGATCGGCAAACCGGTCAACAACGGGGAACGACCAGTCTCGCTCTTTAGTTTGAACTTCCTTCGAGCTCCTGTTGCGTCCAGCGAGCATCCACCACGCAGAAACCGCCAACAACAAAAAAAACATCCCGCAAATGGGCAGCCAGCTTGCAAGGGGTATATGAATGGATTCAATCTGCCGGTTCATTGGGTTGGGCTTTCAAGGAAGCACCGCTGAGCAGCTCCGGCTTGACTCTGTAAAGGAAGGAGACGGTGAATCCCGATACAACCGCCTCAATAATAACGACCGGCACATGGGCAAGCAGAGCGATTTTGGCCACGCCAAAGAATGCCTCACCGCTGGTGAACAGAAAAACGGCAAGGATTATGGCGGCAAGAATCACTCCCAGGGCTCCGCAAATCGTCCCTGCAATCGTATTGCGCGTGATCGTTTTTCCTTTGATAGCTTGAAACAGCCAACCCGCAAAGAGCGCCGGCATCCCCATCATGATGGAATTAGCGCCGAGTGCTGTTATTCCACCGAATTGAAAAAGAAGACACTGCAGGGTAAGTCCCAGTGCAATGGAAACGAAGGCGCTGTTGCCTAAGAGTATGCCGACCAGACCGGGGATCAATAGATGTACGCTGGTTGGTCCGAGCGGAACATGAATCAGCGAGGCGACAAAGAAAGCGGAGGTCACTACGGCGACCTTGGGCAGGTCGCCCCCGGGGGTTTTTTTTATGCTCCAGGCAATCACCACTGCGGCTGCTGCATAGCTCCCTATCGCAACGGGAGTGGGAAGGACCCCGTCTGAAATGTGCATAGGACATTTCTCCCGGACTGAACTGGATCAGTCTCAGTTCTGTGTTTTGCGGCAATAAACGAAGAACGCGACGCCCCCTATAGCTCATCCTTCTTTAAAACAAACTCGTTCTTATGTCCCATACTGGCAATGATTACAATTTTGAGATCGTCTTTTTTGGGCACCGGAAAGGAAAACTTGCCTTCCTGGTCCGTCTTGCCTTCCAGAAGCTTCTGCCCCTGGCTGTCATAGACTTCTATGGTGCCATCCTGCACCTTTTTCCCGTCGGGGAAATAACTTTCGGTATAGACCGTGCCACCCTCGGCGTAGGCGAAAATATTCACCTTGTGCGCCTGAGCCGAACCGATCCAGGCAAATGTCAGGACGATGATGGCAATGGCCATGACAGTATTCTTTTGCAACACTTGATTCTCCTCACTTCTCACATTTCATGTCGGCGGTGTGAACCCAGTAGACGGCCCCGATTTCCACACCTTTATCCTGGCCGTCTTGTTTGAGCTTCCAGGAGGCTCCATTGAGGGCCGCGAAGCCCCACCAACCGGCTCTGGGCATGGCATAAGTGAAGACTCCGTTGGCATCTGCTTTTACCACCTGGGTTACATAAGGATCGGCAGGGGCCTTTACGATACATGGGGTTCCGGGAGATTCATTCAGGTATTCTACTTCGACCTCGGCAAAGGGGACTGGTTGTCCTTTGACAAGCACCTGGCCCTGGAAAACATTGCCCGTCCAAAAGCCATACGGTCTGGTGAAGGGAATAATTTCGGTCTCGAGACCCACCGGCTCATCCCAGCCCTCTTCAAGACCCAGGGCGTTCACGCACACTTTGGTGTAATGGACGATAAAGACATCCTCTGCCGGTTCCCAATAAGGCGTCGGTTCTACAAAAAATGTATAATCACCGGGACCTTTGATGGTGTATTGAGCTTTCCAGAAAGAAAATTCCCGATCCTGTTCGGGGCCTTTTCCTTTGGCCTGCTTCAAGGAGCTCAATAAGTCACTTTTCTTACCGTTGTGAAGCACACCAAATTGTTTCGGTTTCACCATTTCCATGTAGTGCTGTTCCAACGGGTGAATGAACTTCACCTCGACCGTAATCGTTTTGGAGTCTTCCTTGGTCACGATGTCGTCCGAAGGAATGATAGTCCCGAAATGTGCCCAACACAGAGATACGGTGCTCAACAGTGCAAAGGTCATTGACAAAACCACTAGTTTCATTCGTTTCATGTGCTTTCTCCTTTTTTTCCGCTTGCGCCAATGTGAATCACATTGCCAAAATAAAAAAGGCCGGCGGGACCGCCGGCCTTCTTGACCACATTCTATTCGGCTCTTTTCAAAAGGGCTTACTTAATAGGACTATGACTGCGAGGAGAGCTTCTGCCCTCAATTGTGAAGACATAATGGCAAACTGCGCAGCTCTTGTCAACAGCGAAAAAAGGGCTCTTAGGATGAAAGGAACACAGGTTCACCGCTGAATAGACGACAACAAAGATCTTGACAGCGGATGTCTACACAATCTATAAACAGGATAATCGGTAGTAAAGAAATCCACGGATGCAGTAAGAAGCTGCAGACTTGCAGTGCTGTTTGCTGTTTAGCAAAATAGGGCCAGGAAGGCTTTGATGGGTGGGAGAACCTGTCGGGCATTCCTGGCTTTTTTGTGTCAAGAAGGTCCTAATCTCCCACATCCTCTTATGTTGCACCCCAGATTCCCCATAATCACACCGGAAAGGGTTCAGGTATGAATACTGCGGAGGCATTGCGATCCATCCACTCAGACTATTTGAACTATATCCAGAAGAGGGTAGAGGTTGACTTTGACAACAGTTTGCAGACACCCGTCCATTTCGTTCATGCAGGAGAAAATCGGTTCATCAGGGAAGTCATGGGACGGTTTAGAGTACGTGAGAAAGGTATCCTTAACGGGTTCTTGGTCAAAGCCGATGATGACCATGTTTATTTTCTCTATTTCGACGCGCTCAAAACGGAGTGCGCGTTCCAGCAGGGCTCCTGGGTGCTCAGTTATCGGATCTTACGCGATGAAGAGTTGATGGCCTTTTACAGGGATGAGAGAAAAATGCTGGTGGACATGACGGTCAAAAGGGTAGCGGATTTCCATGGTCACCTCTGTCCTGAGCTGGTGATCGGGATGAAGGCATGCGAATATGCTCAGAAGCTGTTTTCCGAGGTCGGGCAGCCGGTTGAGCGCATCTCGGTGCTTGTAGAGAATTGCACTTCGGCTCTGGATGCCCTGCAAGTTCTGCTCGGTGTTACTGTTGGCAACCAGTGCCTCAAGGTATTCGACTTTGGCAAGCACAATTATACATTTGTGCCCAGGAATGGCGGGAACGGATTCAGGCTTAAGTTAAGGCCCCAAAGGTACGGCAATGTAGAAGAGTACGAAAAACTCGAGGAGCGGGTCATCAGCAACAAAATCACGCTGGATGAAGTGACGCAATTCCAGCATCTGCTGGATTCCCGCGTGCTCAAGCTGCTCTCTTCCAAGCCCGAAGATTTGTTTGTCTGCGAATCATCATGGCGCACCAGCCTGTTCACGGAAACTCCCACAGTCTATGAGTCCTGCCTCTCCTGTGGAGAGCAGGTGCTGAGGGAGCGGGCAGTGCACATCGCCGGCAAAGTTTATTGTCTCCCGTGTTTTGAACTGCTCGAGCAATCTCAGGAAGGTTCGAGCTTGCACTGACGGATGATGAATGCATCATCGTGTTCTTGGTTACGAGTAGAGAAGTTGTTTTGTAGAAAAATCATATCCTATGGGTAATTTTGTTATCCTCAGAAAAGGAGATAGCCAAATGTGCAAAGATAGATCAAATCACCATCAGCATTCTCATAGCCACCCTCACCATCATGGAGTATCCCATGATCACCATGATAACACCTCTCAATTGGGGTCGGCCTCTCTTTCCAGAAAGGACAGGCTGATCATGCGGTTGGAACACGATCTTCGGCACAATAACGACCATGCAGCTTCCTACGGTAAGCTGGCTGAAGAAGCCGAACAATTGGGAGGAGAAGGCCCGGCCCGGCTGATCCGGGCCGCTGCTGAATACACCGCTCGCCAGAACGAACAACTGGAAGGGGCATTAGCTCTGTTGCGCAGTCAACAAGCTGTCTAATGCATGCTGATGGTATGTCCGGATGTTTTGCCAAGCGATTTCGGGCATACCGTTTCCCGCAGCTGGTTGTCCAGTTCATCAAGACGAGATGCAACAGATCCTGGGAGAAGTCTGGTGAAACTATCAGTGATAAGACTGTCTCCCGTGATTAGAACGGGGATGGGTACTAAGAGGTGAACCTGGTGCATCTCGGCTATAATTACATGCTTCAATTTGAGGTCAAACATACAAAATATACTAAGAGGGCTTGAAAAGGTTCAGCTTCTGCAAGGGGTTGACCCCGGGGACGGCCCAATCTTTAGGTTCCTCGCCCTTCTCCAAATTGAATTCCAGGATGGTCTCTACGAAGAGCTCGGGTTGGTCGAGGCGGTCGAGCAACCACAAGTCGCTTTTCAGTCGACTCTCCCACGGATACCCTGATTTGAAATTGATGCCACTCAATTTTTGGACTTTGCCGAAGTTGAAACCGAGCACGCGTCCATCCCATGCACCCTTGTCGCTACGGTAGCGAAAAAAGACGCCCGCGATGTTTTTGGCTTCGTCCTTGAGCTTTGTTTTCTGGTCGTTATTCAGATAGATGACACCGTAACCCGCTTTTCCGGGGGTAGTGTTGAGCAGTGTCTGCACGGCGTCGTCCTTGCACCACGGGGGGATGGAGAGGACAAAGTACCGGTCCGAGTTCGACTCCAGCGGAAAGAACTTATCCAAATAGTTGACCAGCAGGTAGCCCGCGGTTACCCCGGGGCAGTAGTGGTCATGAAAGAGAACCCCTTTGAGCAAGTCGTAAGGGGCCCCGTGTGCCACCCCATTGGCGATAGTGACAATGGCAAATTCGCGTCCGTCGAACACCTGGGCCGCAACCTTTGCATTCCACGCATCCGGATTCGCCAGCAGTTTTTCAGCCTTGATATTTTCTTTGACGAGCCGGACAAAGAGCTTGTCTGCTGAAAGTGCCGTCACTTGCGAGCGAATCTTTTTCGGCGGCATATCCGGAAGGTTTGCCAGGATCTTCGACAACTCGCTGTCATTCACTTCACAGTACACGCCATCTCCCGAGCTCATCTCGTAGAAGAAAAACCACAAGCTCGCCTTACGGGCGCTGTGGACTTCCAGCACGGTGCCTTTGCCGGGCGTTGCTCCCTTCCACTCAGGCACACCATCCAGGCAGGCTTCGGTAGTGTGGCCGCCAATAACCACGTAACCGGCGTTGGTCAGTACCAGGGCTGCCTGCGGATCGGGGGTGTGTCCCAGCATGTTGTGGGCTTCGGTCGCCGCGCGCTTGGCCAGCATACTCCAAAAAACGTATTCTTGCTCTTGTACTGCTGCTTTGGCGGGAATATAGGTAGTGCCTGACAATAATAAGCCAAGAATCATAACCAGGAATGTTCGGTGAATATTCATATTGAATTCTCTCCCGATTGAAAGCATTTTACGCCTTCCGTTACCAGTAAACCTCTCAGAATAAACACGCCGAAAAATAAGGCACTCTAATCGTACAAATGTGCCAACATGTCTTTTCCGTCGAAGAACATGGCGCCGTAAGGCTCCGTGCGGCCGATGTCTTTGAGCGTTACGAATCGCATACCGTTATTGTTTTGAAGCATCATCAATGGTTCGGCGGCAGTTGGATTGATGCCTCCATCGGCAGCTGCGTATTGTTCGTCGATATCGAAGGCGACCACCTGGCCGATGATCAGAACATATTGCTTTTCGACATATTGCTTTACCAACCTGCATTCCATCCAGGCCAGACAGCCGCCGATGCGGGGTGGTTTGACGATCCTGGAAGGTGTGGATGTTAGCCCCGCCGTATCGAACTCATCCACATCCGGGGGATAAGGCCGGGCCGTCGGAATGACCTTGTCCACCATGGATGCGGGCGGCACGTTGAGCACAAATTCCTTGGTCCTGCGAATGTTCTTCAAGGTGTCCCGCCGGTGCCAGGAAGCGACGCACACCAGGTCGGTCGGGCGCAGGATCGGCATGACATTGGAATAGGGGGCAACATTGTTGATCCCACCTTCATCTTGAGTGGAAATGAACGCAACCAGACCCGGGAAGGCGAACTCTCTTTTAAATGGCTTCAATTCCATTTCTTTCTCCAATTGCTGTTGATAGTCAGTAAGTCAGCAGTCTGTTCTCGCTCGTGCGACAGATTAAGCCTGGGAAGCTAAAATAAACCATGTCTATGATTTGCAAACCAGGTCGAGGTGAGTCGCAGATGCTGAATCTTTGATTCTGAGCCATGCATTGCCCAACCCAACCTGTTTGAGTAGTTCCGACCGAAACTTGTTGCCTTGGTTTAGGAGTTCCAGTTTTTCCAGCATGTTGACACCCGGACGGATCCAGTCGCCAGCCGGTCCATGAAAGGAAGGCAAGCCATGGGCAACCCTTGTGAATCCCGCAGGACAGGTTGCCCGCAGCCTCAACCGTGATGCCGAGATGCTCTGCTGAAAACTCAAAATTTAAACTGCATACTGACGTTGAAGCTTCTACCTGGAGCCGGGTAATAGTATTCCTCGACGTACTCTTTATCTAAGAGGTTCTCAACACCGAACGACAAAAGCCCTACGGATTCCTGGCCTCCCAGTCTGTACTTGAGAACCGGGTAGCGGAAAAGCAGATCCACGGTACCAAAATCTCCCAGGTGCTTCAGCTCAAACGTTTTTCCCTTGGCAATTCCTCCTGCCATGCTGGTATCGTCGATAATCGGAACATCCCTCGAACCTACGTAGCGGAAGGTCACACTAGCGAGGGTGCCGTCTTCCCGCTGGTATTTCAACCCGCAGTTGGCCTTATATTGGGGCAGTTCCGAGAGCGCGTCGGAGAGATCATTGCTTGCATCGAACACGTCTCCATCTTTTTGAGTTTTCTGGAAAGTAAAATTTGCAAAGGCGTACAAATTCCCCCATATGCGTCCGTCCGCCGCCAGCTCTACGCCATGGAATTGGACTCCGTCTATATTATAGACGATCCGACTGGGAGCATATCCGAATATGGTTCGAATATAGTCGTCCACCTGGTAGTTGTAATAGGTGAGCCACACGGTAATATCTCCCAGGAACTGATAGCTCAGCCCCGTTTCGAATTGCCAGGCGTCTTCATAGGTAAGGTCCTTGCGAGTAATATCGCTGTTCGGGTCGACCTCAGGACGATACCCGCCGTAATACCAGTAAAACTCGGGGGTGGTGGGAAAACGGGTGGCTCGGGAAACCCTACCATACAGAGAAAGTGGTTCGACAGGACGATAGACCACACCGAATTTGGGCAGCGGAGTGAAAGCGCTGAATTTGGCATCAATGGTCTCGTACCCGGCCGGCTTCCCGTTCTTGTAGGATTTGACCGCATCTATACTGGTATCGGCGGAAAAATTGTCAACCCGCAGGCCGCCATACAGCTCCAATTGCTCGAACAACTTCCAGGTATCATCCACATAGAATCCATGCCACTTGCTGGCATCGTTCTCGGCAGGGGATTCGGATAAATAAGATTTGAAGTATCCTTGTTTGACGTAGGTGTTTCGGAGGTCTCCGCTGCCCAGGTAAACCCCCTGGCCTCCAAATCCCAACTGGTTTTTGCCGAGCGTTCTGCTGAATCGAGTCGACCACCCCCACGAGTTATCCGGGGAGGACTCTCTTTTGAGAACCGTCTCATCCAGCTCTTTTGACGTTAGAACGTCCTTCCTCTCCACGTAGTTGTAGTAGACAAGCGCCTCGGTTTTGAAGCCCAACAGAGTCTGCCTGTAAGCCATCTCCGTTTGGTAGCGCTGTTCGGTGTAGTAGCTGCCATCCCCGTATGTATCGCCGGTTGGGAAGGTGATTCCCGGCCCTATCAGTAAACTTCCCGAACATTCCGGATAATCGGGATCGTATCCGGACGTTCCTTTCCAGTTTTGCACCGGTAGGTTGAAGGTCCCGTCCACATACCTGAACGACGCGCGCAACTCACCATCGCCGCCTGGATAATAATAGACCGTGCCGCTGTAATTCTGGCGCTCGGCTTCACTGTTTTTCAGGTTTCCGTCAGTGCTGTCAAATCCTGCTGTTATCACTCCGCCAACCTTCTCGTAGCGCATGGAGGCGTAATTCGAGGTTCCATAAGTATTGTAGCGTTTGTAGCCGCCGGAAAGGTTGACATCCAGTTCCTCGGTAGGCCTCATGGGAACCAGGCTGATGGTTCCCCCGAGGGTATTTCCGTACTTTGCATTGAACGCGCCCTTACTCACATCCACATTCTCCAATGCAGTCAGGGGGAGGGTGCTCCAATCGACGAAGTAGCCGCCGTATACACCTGTGCCGTTCAGCAGTCGTCCGTCCAGAAGCACGTTGTAACGACTTTCATCCATGCCGCGCAGCCGCACCTGGCTATTCTTGGGAGTGAGAATGGAACGGCGCTGCACGTCAACTCCCTGGGTTTTATCCAGAACATCCGGTATAGTAGAAACAACTGGTGCCTTGTTTTCCTCGATAGAAATGACCACGGTGTTGCCTTCGGGAGCAACTTTCAATCTCGGCTCGATTGGTTCCGCTTCAACAGTAATCTCATCAAGTTTCTTCACTTCCTGTGCCTGTGCAAAACCCGCAATCCAAAGCAGCATTGGCAAACAAATCCACACATTGGAACGTTTTCTCATCCTCCCATTCCTCCTACTTTGATAATTCACTCCTTCTATTGGTCCATTCTCTAGTGTCGCCAACCTCGACAAAAAGAAGTCCAAGCGATCCCCCCCACCTCTGTTGCTTCCTCGCCCGGCTCTGTCCCACAAAAAAAGAAAAGCCGGGAAGGATCAGTGCTCTTCCGAGCAAACTGAAGCCTTCTCGGCTTCGCTCTTTCAATACAACGGCTTCGCTGCCGCTTGCTGAACGTTTCGAATTGAATCTAGGAAATTCTAAGAAATGCTGCTACTGCCACTTCGGATCACACTTAAGTGCGAAGAGAAACCTGCTCAATTGGATGCTTACGCAAGCAGGTTTCCTCGCCTGCTGATCGAAATGACATCCCCCCGCAGGAGGGTGAGTCTGCAGCGCAGGGCTTCAGCCCTGCTTCGGGTCCCGGCCCGTTGTATACTCCCAAATGCTTTTGTATCACGCTTCCTCGTTCTGCTGTCGACCGACATCGGGCTTTATATCGAGGATCGGCGTGCCGTCATACATATCAATTCCTTTTACATGGATGACCGGACCGTCAACCTTTAGCACTTCAAGCACCGACAACCCGATAGGGTTTGGCCGCCGGGGCGAGCAGATGCTGAAGACCCCCAAGGCTTCGTTGCGATGGGGAGGAGTCTGAACCAGCAGTTCAGAGCTGAAAGCGGCGCTGCGGTCGAAGTAAAAAAGCACGATAATTCTCTGACCCGGTTTGATATCCCGCAAACCTTCCTCATACCTCGTATCGATCACCAGTTTGCCCTCGAGATCCGAAACAGACCAATGACGGGGTACTTTTTCGGCCTCGGTGCGGACAACTCCTATGGGTTCCATAACGATCGGCATCGACTTCTCCTTCTTTGGCAATTGGTCTACTGTTCGGCAGCAGGAGCTTCGAGGCCGATTTCATCGCGTTTCATGTAGATATCGCCCGAGGTCCTGAAATGGGGCATGATAAGCGTCATTGGAAATTCGGTGAGTTTTTCTCCATCCAGATATAAATCATTCACTTCCGAACAGACCACGTGGCCGACGATGAGAGCATATTTGTCACCGGTCATTTCATTCTCGAGGCGTGCTTCGATCCACCCTACAGCGTCTTTGATCCGGGGCGGTGCGACCTTCTTGGCCGGAATGGTAGCGACCCCTTCTTCTGCCAATTCATTGACTCCCGAAGGGTATCCTTTGGCGCATTTCATGGCCGCCTGAAAGCCGGGCTTTCCCATTACATTGACCACAAACTCGCGGCTGCTGCGAATATTGCGGAGCGTGTCCCGCGGCAGAGCGGATGCCAGGGCAATCAGTGGAAGCGGCCTCAGAATCGGCATAACGCAACTGTAAGGGGCTGCATTGGGCGTACCCTGCGAATCGACCGTGGTGATTACCGTCACAGGTAACGGAAAAAAACGTTTGAACATTTCCGGAGCCAGTTCCATCCCTTCCTCCCTTTACAAGACCGACTTCAAAAACAAAAAAAGCCGGGAAAGCATATGCAGCGTTTTGTGCTTCTAAGCCTTCCTGGCTCAATTGTGATCATCACATACCATCTTGCCTTACGACAACCCCAAGCTGTGACTGTCGCCACCCTTTTACCGGTTCATGGCATTGATGTCAATGCATTATTGTAAGCAATGCTGACATGTCCAACTGCAGATCTAGTCAAGAATTCAATGTAGCAGCGGGAAGAGGTGGGTCTGTCGCTCATGTTGATTCGATTTTCGAATTGACAGATGCTGAGATGAGTTGCTATAGAGTAGCTAAAAATCGGGCAGGAAGCCCGACTGGTTATTCATAAGCTGAGATATCACATCGAAAACTGGGCTATGAAGGTCCCGCAAGGGGAGAACCCCGAGGGATCTTTGTGGCCTTTTTGTTTTCCGCTAAGGCAAAGATCTGCAATCCAGCGCCGCCGCTCTGACTTTGGAAAGTGTTTTAACGGAAATGAAACTATACTCAGTAGGAATGAAAAGCCGCAACTTGGATCACCTGGGTAACTGCTTTCCCGTCATTCCCGCATGCTTCTGGCGGAAATCGATAAAGGTGCACATGGATGAAGGTTGGAGGTGGGCAGCAGTGTCGGTTGCGTATTTCGTCGTCGTTTTAATGCTGGTTTTGGTTTCGCCCGGCAGGGCAGGGAGTGCGCCTTCCAGCGCAGATACCCGGAAAAGCATCGAAGAGGCGATTGTTTTGGAGCAACAATCGCAAAAGCAGGTTGACGCGTGGATATCGGAAAAAGAAGAACTGTCGTCGCGGGTCCGCAATTTAAAGAATGAATTGCGCTACGTTGAGCGTCAGCAAGAAGAATATGCGTCTTATTCGACAAAGCAGGAACAAAACATCCGCCGGATAGAGGAAAAGCAGGAGGATCTGAAAAGGATGCATAGAGAGCTCGAACCTTACCTGGGGGAAGTGGTTGAGCGGCTCCAGGACTTTGTTCAGAGCGATTTGCCCTTTCTCTCAGAAGAGAGGGAGAAGCGGCTCGCTTTCATCTCGGAATTGGTAGACGACTACCACTTGGCGGCATCTGAGAAATTCCGACGGATATTGGAAGCCTTGCAGGTGGAAGCCGAGTACGGGAGATACCCGGAGGTAGATGAAACGTTTCTTGATATCGACGGTAAACCCACCAAGGTCCACATCTTGCGCATCGGTCGCCTGGCTCTCTACTACCTTACCCTCGATGGGAAAAAAGCCGGCAGATACGATCCGAAGAGCGGTCGTTGGGAGGATCTGCCGCGGGACTCGGCAGGGGAAATCAAATCTGCCATTCAAATGATCGGCAAAAATCGAACCATGGCACTGGTGAATCTACCGGTTGCACCTTGGTTCTGACGATAACTCGACGTGACTTGCGGGCCAGCTTCCCATTACAATGAACGGGCTGCTGAGGGTACCGCCACAATGAGGATTGAGGCTTTTTCAGTGCGAATGCCATATGCCAAATATTTCATTGCTTTCATAGCCTTTGTTTTGGTTACGCTTTTGATCTGCTCCCCGGGTTTCTGCGACCAATGGGAGAAAGCGGAGAGTTATGCGGGGCAATATGCAGAGCAGGCCGGAAGGGATGCGGAGGCGGCTCAGGCCATGGTTAATGGGCAAAGAGAAGAGCTGCTCAAAGAGATTTCGCTTCTCGAAAAGTCCTTGCAGGCAGCAGAAGGCAAGTTGAAGGAAAGTAAAGCTCACTTTGAGGGGCTCTTGCAACAGGAAGAGAATATCGGGGAGAGGCTTCGGCAGGAGGAACATGACGCGGAAAAGGTCATGGAGTTTTATCTTGCAGCTCAGAAAGACGTTGAAGCAATGCTCGCTTCGAGCTTGATTAATGCTCAAAATCCCTTGCTTCAGGCTGAAAAACACGAAAGCGTGACGACAAGTACTCCCAGCTTCGGCGACATCAAACAGCTAGTGGAAGCTCTCTTCACCGTGATGGAGTCTTCGGGAAAAATAGAACGTTACCGGGGTGCTTTCATCGGTCCCGGAGGAACCTCGGTGGATGGCGAAATATTGCGTCTGGGTGACATCAACGGCTTTTACCGCAGGACGCCGGCGGATGTCGGATTTGTGAAGATCGACAAGACTTCCGGTAGACTGGAGGCTATACCCGTTGCCGATTCCTGGTTCGATCGAAATAGAGAAAGAATGAACGATTATTTCGATGGGAAAACGGACGTTTTGCCCGTGGACCTTTCCCGAGGCGAGATTTTGACACAATACGGCAGCGAACGTGATGTGCTGGAATGGCTCCGTTCCGGGGGGGTATTGGTATGGCCCATTTTAATGGTCGGATTGGTCGCTTTTCTGCTGATCATCGAGCGCCTGATCTTTCTGTTACGAATCAAGGCAAATTCCGAAAAGCTTATGGCAAGGATCCAGCAACTGGCTGCGAAAGATCGCTGGCAAGAGTGTCAAGATTACTGCTCCCAGCATGATAAAGCACCGGTGTGCCGGGTGCTGCGGGCAGGCCTGGGGAGCCTGGGCGGCAATGGTGAGATTTTGGAGAATGCCCTTCAGGAAGCGTTTATGAAGGAGTTGCCACGCTTGGAACGGTTCCTTTCGACCATCAGCGTGCTTGCTGCAGTGGCGCCTTCGCTGGGACTGCTGGGAACGGTGAGCGGGATGATCAATACTTTTCACGCCATCACCATTTACGGCACGGGCGACCCGCGGATGCTCTCGGGAGGAATCTCGGAAGCCCTCATCACAACCCAGTTGGGATTGATGGTGGCG
This sequence comes from uncultured delta proteobacterium, assembly GCA_963781715.1. Lineage (GTDB taxonomy): Bacteria > Desulfobacterota > Syntrophobacteria > Syntrophobacterales > Syntrophobacteraceae > Desulfoferrobacter. The sequence goes on along the minus strand of CAWAGW010000004.1, from coordinate 509,662 downwards.
GTGCCGGTCTTGATTCTGCATCATTTCCTGGAACGCAGGGTGGATGCGATCATTGGAGAGATGGAGGAAAAAAGCACGGCTTTGACAGGAATCATGATCAAGAATAGGGGGATTCATGGCGCAATGGTTAGCCGGACTGCTTGATCTGCCATGGGAAGCCATGCAGTTGATGCGCTCGGGAGGAAACATCATCGTGCCCATCGCTGCAATATCCCTTTGCATGTGGTTCTTGATCGTGCGCAAGCTTATACAGTTGCGCACTGTCAGGAAAGAGCGATTGATCTTTGAGCGGTCAATGCTATTGCCATCGGAGCAATCATTCGAACCGCGTCGAGGTTGGCTCGCGAGACTCGTGATGGAGTTCCATGCGCAAAGAAGCCATGACAATGAGAACGATAAAAAGTTGATTGACAGCCTTTTGAGGAAAAAGTCGGCGGAGCTTGAGAGACATGTGCCGACCATCCTTATGCTCGCCTCAGTCGCGCCTTTACTGGGATTGCTGGGTACAGTGACCGGCATGATATCCACTTTTGACGCGATCTCCCGGATTGGGACCGGCAACCCGCGCCCCCTGGCATCCGGCATCTCAGAAGCTCTCATAACGACTCAATGCGGTCTGGCTGTCGCCATCCCGGGGCTGATGGTCGGAAGCTACCTTAATCGCCGCGTGGAGAGATTTCGAACCCGTTTGGAAGGACTCGGCCTGAGGCTTTGTAAACTCTATCTGGACGAGCCGAGCAACTTCGAGATAACGCTGGGTGAGGAAAGGTGAATCGAATCTACACCCAGCGCTATCGTCGATCTCGCAACACGGAGCTCAACATGGCTCCGCTGATCGATATGATTTTTATTTTGCTCATCTTCTTTCTGGTAACAACCAGTTTTGTGCGGGAAGCCGGCGTCGACATCAATCGACCGCAAGCGCAAAGCGCATCCAACAAAGAAAAGATCAACATGGTTGTTGGAGTCGATTCCAATGGAACAATCTATATTGAAGGAAAGACTATCGATGTCCGGTCCGTTCGCGCTCGCATGGAGCGTTTCGCTTCGGAAACGCCACAGGGTTCGGTTGTGATTGTGGCCGATCGGGAGAGTGACACAGGGACCGTGGTTCAGATTCTTGACGCATGTCGACTGGCCGGAGTCAAGGACATCAGTCTTTCCGCTGAAAAAACAGAACAATGAACTGGTATAGGCTACAAGACTACTTTTGGCCGTTGTGCAGCGCTCTACTGATCAATGTGTTGCTGTTTATGGGAGTTGCATCTCTTTGTCGAGATGATGCGCCCAAACGAGAGATGACGGTGTCAAATCCAATACACTTGGCTGCGGGTAATTACTCTATTCCTGCAAAATCAGCCATTACAGAGCAGCAACCATCTGCCAGGCCGGAATCTCCCCGGGACGTCCCCGAGATTCCGCAAATTCCGGAAATGAGTGAACCCAAGATTTCTCCTGAGCCAATTACCGATATCGAAGTTCCGGAGTTGCAGCACGAGATTTCTCCGGATCTTTTGGCGACCAAAGTTCCCGAGCCCGTTCAGCAGCCCAAGCCGAAACCGAGAAAGAAGACAACTCGCCGCAAGGAGCAGAAATCGCCCGCTAAAGACACCCCAACAAAGACAGCCGCCGCATCTTCCTCGACTGCTACAACCCCAACCGCGACGACAGGCAGTGAGGCCGGAAAAAGCGCAGGGGGCTCTCCCTTGGGAGATTTGGGCTCGAGAGAGTTCGGGCTTGGCGAGGTGGATCGGGGTCCTCAGATACTCAAGCAGCAGAAGCCCGCTTATCCTTTAGTGGCGCTGCGGCGCAACCTGACCGGCAGAGTTACGGTAAAGTTTTTGGTCGACCGTCACGGAAAGGTTCGCAAACCGAAGATAGTCGAAGCCCATCCCAAGGGAGTATTCGAGCAATCGGTTTTGGACAGTATAACCAAGTGGCGTTTCAAGCCGGGAGTCTTGAAGGGAAGGGAAGTTGCTACCTGGGTCGTGTTGCCCATTCAATTTCGTCTGACAAATGGTTGAAATGAGATTCGTTGGGAAGATAGTCCGTGTGATTCTGGGAGGGGTGCTCTTCAGTTGTCCGTTGTGTACAGGAGAGGCTTGGACACAGCCCATTCCCAAAGATGCACAACAATCCTTCTACAAAGCTCAAAAGGCTATTGATGATAAAAACTATCGGCAGGCCATCAAAATACTTGACGATTACCTGAAGAAAAAAACCGCTGCCGAGCACCCTCTGGCATACGAGATTTTGGGCAACGCCTGGTATAAGGAAGGCAACCTTGAAAAAGCAGACAGGGCCTTTCAAGAGGGTTTTGAACTGAACCCGAAGTCTTTCGAGCTTTGTTCCAACCTGGCGACCGTTGCATACGAGTTGAATCATTTCGAGAAGGCGGGCGGCTTGTTTGAAAAAGCCTACCAGCTTTCCAAGAAATCCGACGGGGAACTGCTATATCGTGCAGCGGTCAGTTATTCCAAAGGGGGCGAGCCTACTGAGGCCCGTCGGCTGCTGCAGGAGCTTGCCGTCGGGCGCAAGGAAATGCCACAGGAGTGGTGGCAGTTTTTGATCCAGGTAGAAATTGAACTTGCCGACTGGAACGACGCAGAGCGATATCTTGCTACCTATATCCAGCACTTCAACACGGAAGCCGCTGATTGGAAATTGCTGGGCCGAGTCTATATGAAGCAGAAGAAATATGTGGCTGCAGCCGCTGCGATTGAAATTGAGTATTCACTGGAAGAGCCGAGCAGTTCTGACTGGAAGGAGCTGGCGGATCTCTATTTTTATTTGGGCATTCCTTTGCAGGCTGTGCGCTGCCTGGAGAAGGCCTCTGGACCGAATCCAGCGGCTGGCCGATGTGAAGAAATAGCAAAAGGCTACGCACGAGCGCACCAGTTGCAGCGCGCGATCCATTATGCACAACAGGCGGTAAAAGTCGAACCCAGCGGTCCTCGTTACACAGAACTGGGAAGATTGTACTATCAGTCCGGCAACTGGCAGAAAGCCACGGATGCTCTTAACACTGCTCTCCAATTCGAAGGCATCCACGGCCTGGTGCATTTGCTGCTTGGTTACAGCGCCATAGAGCTTGGTAATCCGGATAGCGCCCGGCTTGCATTTGAAAAGGCGGCGCAGGATGATGCATACAGGACTCGGGCTCAGCAAGCGATGCGAGCACTGGAAGCATATTGACTTTCCATCTTTCCGCATACTTCCTTGATACGATCTGTCTGGATTTTCTTCATTTTTCGACTAGGCGAAAGTGCATTATCAATCGGTCAGACCCTGTTGACCAGCTTCGTCATCACGCCCATGGGGTTCCTCGGCGGCACGTTCTTCCCGCTCGATCAGCTGCCCGGCTCGGTTCAGGGAGTGCTTGAAGCTGCCCCCCTGACCCACGCCGTCGATGCCATTCGCGCGACCTCCTTCGGCATTGATGCATTTGAAATGCAATGATGGGTGAAAGGGGTTCTCAGCCCAAAGGCGATAGGCTTTTTTTGCCTGACGTTTGACAGCCTTATCCAATGGTCGATACGCGGCCCAGAATGAAGGCAGGGCATTGGATATCATAGCTGGTCAAGGTCCAATGGTTTTGCTTGTCCATCTGCTATTTCTCGTTTCGCCTGCCGAGCTGCGGCAACCAACTTACTTTGGGTCTTCTTGAAAGCGCTCTCCCAGCGAGCCTCATCCTGAAAATCTTCAATATACTCTCACAGATGCTCAACTATCCGATTCTGAGTGGATTCGGGCAAATCCTGCAACATTACGGACTAGGGTTACGATGGCTGTGGATGGCATGGTTCAAGTCCTCCTGGTCTATGGGGTTTTGATAACATGAATCTAGCACCTGTTGGGGAGTCCCGGCAACCCTCAATATGCTTCGGTCACACTGGTCTTGGCATTGGGGTTGTATGCGCACTAACAAGTTCGAATAACCCGCAAGCAGCCATGGCCACTGGGTAGTAAATGAAACCGATAAACTTGCTCCGTGGTTGCTTGTCGGGTTCATTCGCTGTTTGGGTGCCTTTCTACGTAAAAAGCTGCATTCTACTTTGCACCCCGGCATCAATCAATCGACTTGAATCCTATCAATCATCCGCGCAGATAGTTCAACTCTTTGAACGCACGCCTCACTGCTTCTCGAAACTTACGATAGGATGGCAAATCGTTCAGCTTGGTTAATGAGATTTGTTGTCCAAGAGGTAAATATAATTCAGAAATAGTCAAGTTTCGACGTCGACGTTTTGTTAATTCTTGTCTGCCTATTCTAATGGCATTTTGAATACATTCTTTAGGATTACTGTATAGTTCAGGAAATCTATCGATACCAAGCTCTGCATCGCTCTTATCTGTACCAATTTCTGATTTGAGAAGCTGTGTGTCCGATAACATCCATGCCTCTGTCATCGCCACAGGCACTATTGCCACTAGCGTTTTACAGAGATGGTTTCCTTCCGTATTATATGCGACTGCAAACGCTGGATTGATTTTGTGCGTGAAAGTATTTGTATCTGTTGTGTCATCTGCATCACGGTGGATGCAGAGAACCATAATTCCTCGTTCTACTGCCTGTTGGGCATATCGTTTTACGGCCCCGAGAAAATCGCCACTCTGTTTCTCTATATACTGGACAGGCAATACTTCAATCTGACCCTCACATTCGAACGCAACGTCCTCGAAAGAGCGTTGGATAATACTTTCCAAGAATCGGACATCAGTAGTCCCCTCGGTGGTGAATCCTATAATGACCCGTCTATTCATGGACCGCCTTGATTGCTTTTTCACTATCAGCGGTCTCTAGATATTTGGTGACTTCTGATAAAGTGAGTTTCCGTTCTGAATCTGAAACGGGAGAAGAGCGACATCTGATGGTAGTTCGTAGAGACAGGACTCATTCTAGATATTTTTAGCTTGATTCTATGGTGATCTATGTCCGTTATAAGGGAGTGGAGTTTTGATAGCCATACGTTGACATTACTGTCGTTCCTCCATTGGAGCAGCTGATTAACCAATACCGGAGAGTGAGTATTGACAATAACCTGGCGTAACGGGGCATCTGGGTCTGTGAAGTCTATACTCAAGCCCTTGAGTAATTGCGCCATGGCCTTCATTCGGAACGGGTGAATGCCATTTTCAGGTTCCTCAAAACAAAGCAATCCAGTGTGTTTATCATCATATTGAAGAATACATAGCACTAGCAACCGAAGAGTGCCCTCAGAAAGTACTCGTGAGGAAAATTCTTTGCCATCTTCCTCTTTCACTTTGATGATGAATTGACGGTTCACTTTGTCATCGTAAACGTTCACCTCCGTGAAGTTAGGAAGAAAGCTGTTGAACTTTCGCGAAATTTCTATGAGATCGTATGGATCCGCTTGTTTGATCCTGTACAAGGCCGCTGCCAAGTTCTTCCCCCCCGGTGTAATGGTATCGCGCAAACCGACATCCTGTCGCGTAGGCTCTCTCAGGTATTCAGGGTTTAACTGCAGGAATCTCCAACTTCGCATTTCTTCTTTAGCAGCAAAGACATGGGGAAAATCTACAGAGTTGATGCCCCCTAAGACAGTCTGGGCGACGGCGTTCGCTGGAGTGGCCTTGCCGCCTTGTCTGCCATCCTGACGGATTTTGATTGTTGTAATTTCATTCTGTTCGATGGTTTTTATAAAAGGTTCTTTCGAGCCGCCTGCCCGTTCAGTTTTCCATAGTGGTCTTGTTTTCTTGGGGAGTAATTTTTTAACCAACTGGTCGTCGTCGAATTTGATCTTCTCCAGACTCTCATGTTTTACAATCAGATCATCAATTCCCAATTGATTGGGTTCCCTTACTATACAAAGTCTGTAGCGTAGACGCGTGTTATTCAATGTTGCTTCGCCACCCCAATTATCTTTAACATGGCGACTTACAAGCATTTCAACCGTAAAGTCCATCTCTGGAGCGTACCAGTCTTCACCGTACTGCGTAAATAATTCACTGGGGTTCCCGCGTTGTTCCCTGAAGGCCGTCTTCAGGTCAGTTTCGGCTAAACGCGAAAGCAACTGGAGCGCATCGAATAGATTGCTCTTGCCTGAAGCGTTCGCGCCTGCCACTATCGTCAATGGTGTAAATGTCATCTCGAAATCATGAAACGATTTGAAACCGTTGATCTTTATGCGTGTTATCATGTTACCTGCCTTCGACCAGCAACTGCCCATTCACTGCTGGTCCCGTGACAATTCAAGTTTGGTGAGCATGTAAACTGTGACGTCCGCTCTTTCCCTCTATCCCCCCTATCTCCTTCAGCGTGCTAATTCTACAACATCTTCAGAATGGCTTCCATGGTATCTCGTATTCTGGAAGAGTATGGCTGACATGCACGCGACCCAACACCGCTTTTCAGCGGGCGCGGCTTTATGCGTCGGCTGAATTTGCCTCGTTAGATTAAAATTGCTTTTCATCATGGCAGAGAGTTAAATCAGCGTTCACTCGGAACATCGATTTAACTTTAGTCCGCTTGTAATATTTGAAGTTACCGTATTTTTTTTCGGCTTCTTGGGTTAATGCGGATAGATCTTTATAAAATACTTCACACAAGGCTACTGCATCTACACTTGGACCAAGATCACGGATAAATCTTTCACGTTTTTTGTCAAAGCTTTTATCCTTAGGTAGCATTTCTAAATCCAGGCGGTACTCATTCACTTGAACACTTTTTGGCGGAACTTCTTCTTTAATCAAAATTATTGGCGTGAGCGGAATAAAGAAATGGTGCGCAATGATGTGTCTCAACTCACAAAATAGGCTCTTATTCGGAAGATTATCCCTTTTGTCGTGAAACCACTTAGGAGCACCGCCGCCTATTTGATTAATTTCTTTTTGCAAGTATTGAAGCGTTCTGTCCGCGCTTGCTACAAACTCATTAAACGCCAATTCTACTAATTCATCACTAGCCATCGCCTTCATTGTGGATAGAAATATCTCGCAATGCCTCAGAATCTTACTTGCAGCTAAAGGATAGAGTTTGGCTTGCATTTTTTACCAATCTAATGCGCTGCTGTGGGGCGAGGGCTTTTCGCGTCCCTACAAGCAGCTTGTTATACAATTATTTTCTGAGGACACGGTCTATTTCTATTAACTTCTTGCTGTTAATTTTGAGTTGTGAATATAGTTCATCAAGATATTCTTTTGTTTCTTTCGCAATGTCTCGCCGCTCTGATGGAGATTTTGATTTGGCCATTTTATTTATTCGATTGGTAATCATTCTTTTTTTGCCAAGAAAGCTGTAATCATTAGTCTCCCAACAAAAATGATGGGACGCCCTTAACTTATTAACTTAAGCCAGCTCCAGTCCATCCTTTTTTGCGATTTCGGCTCCTCGGGCGACCGACTTGCTCACAGCTACGGTTGAAATATTCAATCGGCGCGCCATGGCTGCCATGCTTACGCCCAGTTCGCGTACAGCCCAGAAACACAATAAGCTTCGAGCCCGCACAAGCTCCTTTACCTTACCTTCACGCCAGATGTCTCCCTCCCGAATATTCAACAGAGTCGACACTCTTCTCGCAACAAAATCTATATCAATCCCGCTGGCTTTCAACGCATAACGTCGATCGAAGCATTCCTCGCACTTGGCCAAGATTTCAGAGACAAAATCACCGTCTCCTAAGATGCGCTCGTCACTTTTCATATGAATTTTGGATCGTTTCAGTTCCTTGACCGCTGACCAACCCCCTGCACTCCGGATCAGACCGCCGCCTGTCAGATCGTCCCTGCGGCCTTCAGCTATTCCTCCGGCAACAAATTCCCGGTATTTCTGCCTCGCAAAGTTGACCCGTTTTCCGAAGTGCAGCAAGATCTTTTCGCTGTTCTGCCAGGGTTGTTCGTATTTACCGATGATGACTCCATGACCGGAAAAGCGGTATTGATCCAGTTGATCCAAATCCGCCACCAGCTTGGCCCGCAAAGGATTCAAGTGAATATATCTAACCAGCTCCAAAAGGTAGCAGTCTTCCTGACATAGAATCGATTTGTAACGGTTCTGGAACAGGTGTCCGTGTCTCTGATGTCGTCGGTTATACCGGATGGCGTGGCCGGTCAATAGCCGCCGCATCACCGTAGCAATTGGAACCAAGCCGGTTCTCAACAAGAGATGAAAATGATTGGACATCAACGACCAGGCAAAACACCCCGTTTCCGTTTGTTCTAGGATCAAACCCAGGTTTTTTAGAAAATCATAGCGGTCTTGGTCATCCTCGAATATTTTACGCCGCTCAATGCCTCGCGCAATGATGTGGTGCAGTGCTCCCGTCGTGTCGATGCGTGATTGTCTGGGCATGCGAAAAACAATACTCAGGGGAAACCATTGTGTCAAGTTAATAAGTTAAGGGCGTCCCATATTTCCCCTTATTAAATTTCCCACTAATCCGCGATGAGCCGGTTTTTCTAACCCGTTAGGCAAAATTGGCTGAACAAAAAATCAAATCAGCGAAATGAGAGTCCATATGCAGTAATCCCATTAATTATCAGATCCTATTTTGCATCAGAGTTCTTGAAACTTGAGTAAATGCTGATTTCACCCAAAGTCCAACACAAAAGACCTAATATCAGCAGGGGCGAGGATTTAAGAAATTCAAGCAAATACGTCTTAGTGGACAGGGCCATGTAAACAGCCTTCAAAAATAACTTAACAGGAATCAGAGGCGAGAGTGCCACATACAATAGTTTTTTAAAAATCGAAAACTCCTCTAACCGTATGCGCAATTGAGCGAAGCTTTTGCCATGAAAAAATTCATGCTTAAGGAATTTATCAAGCTTTTCAATGCTAAGGTGAGCTACAATTATGGAAGGCATAAACCTTATTCTGGAACCGGATTTGCCAAGACGCCAATGAAGGTCGGTGTCTGAGCAATAGACACCTTCTATAAAAAGTCCAATTTTATTAAATACCTCTTTTTTGTATGAAATATTTGCCGTCGGAGAATCTTTCATCCATTTCTCGTATTGATTTGGCATCCACTGACTAAACTCACAAAAATACGCTGCCCACGCTGTCAAGTTCGTTGGTGCAGCATTGGCTATGGGCCCTCCAATTGCCGGATAAGGCGAGCGATGTGCTTTAAAAATTTCATTAATCCAGTTCTCCCGGGCTTCACAATCCGAATCGATAAATGCGATGATATTGGAGTTAGCCATAGAAATACCAATGTTACGGGCTTCCCCAGGAAATTTGCGCTCCGTAAACTGACGAATCCTAATAGTTGGAAACTTCTTCATTACGAGCCTTCCAGTGCCATCCTCGGAACTATCCACCACAATGATTTCAAACAGCACTGATGTTTTTTGGCTGAGCAGGGAACTAAGACAGGTCAGAATCGTTTTCTTTGAATTGTAGGAAGCCACTACTACTGATATCATTGGTTTGCCCATTGGATTCAACCTTTTTTCCCGTAATGAGTTCTAAAAATAACAATAAATAAAACAACTTAATTGTGGGCGGTAGTAAGAATTCTTACAAAACAGGTTAAAAAAGGGTAACATTTTCTCCCGCAAACCGAAAGGAAGAAAGTGTGATGAGCCTTAAGCAATTTGATCAACATCAGAAGTCGACGATAGTGGAAAATGCGAGTGATATCGGATTCAAAGAATCCGCAAAGATAGCCAGGGTGCATTATACAACAGACTACGACTGGCAGCGTCAACTTGATGCCAGCGGACAAGAAGTTTATCTGAGCCATCAGGCACATTACCCCGGTCGAGGCTTAAAGGAGATCACAGAGGGTCAGGAAAAAGCGATTTTCGAAGCATGGAAAACCAATCCTGTCATGGTCACGGACAGATGAGCAGCCAACTGAGGTGGCAAAGAACCACCACTCTCATCCACACGGTACGAAAGGTCATGGAGACCAACGGCTATAAGGGCGGTCGGGAAAAGGCCAAATCCGTTGCGTATCAGCGCTTTGAGGCCGGCTGGTCGCTGGAGTTTGCCTAGATGGATATTTTGGAGTTCTAGGTCAACAAGCTCAGGGTGCTTTTGATTCTCCTCATCGATGATTACTCGCCGTTGATTCTTGGCTACAGGTTATTGGAGCAAACTTCCATCGATGTTGTGATGGATTTGTTGGCGCAGGCGGTAAGGCGTTATGGCAAGATGGAAGAAATTCTGACGGACCGGGGCTTTGTATTCTATTCGTGGCGCGGAGCCAATCGCCTTGAACGCTACCTGGAGACAGAACGGATTGACCACCCACAGGAACAGTATGAAGCAGTTTGCCCTCAAATCCGAGCAAACACTCTTTTTCAAAACTTTCGCAAGCAAAACACCGTGCCCGAAGATCAGGTAGAATAGGGATTGTTTCTCTTTCTGCTTCTCGCTCAACAAAAACTGAAACGAAAATGAGCTTGACCTTACCCGTAAGAAGTGCTACTCAAAAAGCGATTTCATATTACCTATCACCAACAGACATTCACCAATGAATCCGATATCCGGCCTTTACCGATATCTTTATATGCCGCTTTGCCGGACTTATGTGCGTTGGTTTGTCGGCGATGAACCCGCAGACTCAGTTCTGTGCAACCTGGCCGAGTTTCACTTTTGGAGATACCACGGCTATTGGCCGCACTTTAGAAATCCACGCAGCTTTGAGGAGAAGGTTTGCGCGCGGATGCTGTTTGATCGCAATCCACTCTGGACCACGCTGTGTGACAAGCTTCGGGTTCGTGAATACGTCAAGAGAAGAAGTTGCGGCGAATACCTCGTTCCGATCCTCTGGGAAGGGGAGGATCCTGACCATATTCCGTTCGAAGAGCTTCCATCCAGGTTTGTGATCAAGGCAACACATGGCTGCGGTTACAACATCATAGTCAAAGACCATGCCCAACTGGACCGGGACCATAAGGGTACGCGTAAGCGGCTGCGACGATGGCTTCGTCAGAACTTCTGCCAGGACATGTACATCGGAACAGAATGGGGGTACCGGAACATCCACCCCACGATCATTATAGAAGCTTTTATCGGAGACGATGACAACGTCCCGATTGATTACAAGTTCTTCTGTTTCAGCGGCCGCGTGGAATACGTTTTGATGAACTTTGACCGCTTTGGAAATCACTCCAAGGAAATCGTTGACCGCGATTTCAACCCGACGGGTCTGCAACGAGGGCAGCAACGCCACCAAGGAAAAGCTACAATCCCAAATAATTATGGCGAAATGATCACTGTGGCGGAGACCCTTGCTCAAAACATTGACTTCATCCGAGTCGACCTTTACAATATCAGCAGGCGGATATATTTTGGCGAACTAACCTGCTATCCGGGCGCTGGGATCATTCCATTCGTTCCTCGGTCTCAGGACTTTGCATGGGGCGAGAAGTGGAAGCTCGCACGCTTCTTGCCACCTGTGACTAACCCCGCCCCAGATAATTGAAATCCGCAATGTCGAGGACAGCCGCTACACATCCGATTTTTTTAGCCATGCAGGCACTTTCACGACTCCAAAGATCACATTTCGTCAGGAACATTCTGACGGTGATGACCGGCACAGCCGTGGCCCAGATCATTGGTCTGGCCCTTTCACCCGTCATCAGCCGCCTCTTTTCTCCGTCCGACTTCGGCGCGTTTGGCTCCTTTAGCGCGGTGTCTGGTTTGATTGCAGCGGGAGTCACCCTGGAATACACGCAAGCCATCATGTTGCCGAAAGAGAAGGCAGACGCCATTACCCTCTTCGTTATTTCCTGCCTAAGCACCTTCGTTGTAGCTGCCTTGTGCCTGCTCGGCTGCCTGCTGGCCCCCGCCGCCGTCAACGGATTAATGAAGACCAGCGGCATCTGGGCTCTAGCGTTCCTGGTTCTGGCCACGGTCATCAGCGGACTCAATCAGACATGCCAGGCTTGGTGCGTGCGGAGCAAGGCTTTCAAGGATACGTCTGCCTCGCAGGTCGTTCGTAGCGTGTCGTCCAACGGAGCGCAAGTCTGCTTTGGCAGTCTCCAAGCTGGGGCTCTAGGTCTGATCGTCAGCAGCGTCCTGGCTGATGTCTTGGCTAGCCTAACTCTCATGCGCGTGCTGCTGCCTGACCTGAAGACCCTTCGCCAGTCTATCCGCTGGGAACGGATAAAGCGTCTGGCCTGGGAGAACCGGGACTTCCCCCTGTACGGGGCCTCGCGGAACGTGATGGCCGCTTTGTCACTGGGTCTGCCCGTTTTGTTGTTGACGCACTTCTACAGCTTGCCGGTAGCTGGTGCCTACGCGTTTGGGATGCGATTACTGATGACGCCAATGTCTCTTGTGTTGACCGCATTGAGACAAGTGCTTTTCCAGAAGGCTTGCGAAACCCACCACCGCGGCGGCAGCTTGGTCTCCCTTTACGTCAGGAATACGGGGGGGCTGTTTGCTCTGGCCCTGCTCCCATCGCTGGTGCTGATGCTCTGGTCGCCACAAATCTTTACCTGGGTATTTGGGCCTCAGTGGCAACTCGCCGGTGAATTCGCGAGAAGCCTGATCCTATGGTTGATGTTTACCTTCTGCAACCTGCCTGCGATACTATTCGCACGACTGATCCAAATGCAGCGCGCGCTTTTATTCTATCACGTGACTATGCTTGCGGCACGGGCGGTGACGCTGATACTCGGCGGGATATATCTCCGCGCCGCTTCCACCATCCTTTTATTCTCGCTAGTGGGCGCGGGCATGAACATCTTCCTGATCCTCCTAGTAGGTCGTGGAGTAATGAAGAAGGAGGGAATGTAACCTTCGGGCAGCTTCCGCAAGGCCTGCTGCGGAGTTAGCCTTCAATCTTCTTGAAAAGGGCGGTTCCAAATGAGAATAGTGAAGTTAAAGAATCCGCAACTGCTAGTAGGGTTTCCTTGTCGCATGTTGCGGAATGTTTTGCTCATCTGGCGTGATGCTCGACTTGCAGCCAAGAAACATGGGATCAGTACTTGGCAGATTATTCGCGAGCAGATCGCGCTCAGAAAGCTCAGACAGCTCCAACCATCAGAGTATTACATCTATGGCTTGGACGACCCAAATCGGTCATGGGAGGAAAAGAAAGCATTTATCGGTCACCAATGGGTACGCAAGCTCTGGTTCACGTTTACTCCTGAACGCTATTACTATCTTTTCATGAACAAGTTGATATTCAAGCATTTCTTCGCCGCTCAGGGGTTTCCCGTGGCCGAACTCTATGGCACGTACGATCCTCAATGGGGGCAGACTGCGGACGGTTTCCCACTCCGGACTGCCGACGATATTGCCGGTTGGATGGGCCGAAGTGGTGTACAGGAGGTCGTTTTCAAACCTGTAGAAGGCGAGCAGGGACGAATGGTGTATGTCATGGCATCTCGCAAGCAGAGTGCGCCAAACGTCTTTGTCAGTGTGGATGGAGAAGACTACACCCCTCAGAGAATTGCGAACACCCTCACTGATCCCCGGTTGCTGACTGCGGCTTACCCTGGTGGGTGTATTCGCCGCTCGTTCTTGGTGGAACGCCGATTGTGCTCCCATCCGGACATCGTAAATATTACCGAATCCCAGACACTCTGTTGTCTCCGTCTGGTGACGTTACTAACCCGCCGTGGCACGGTGGAAATCATTGGCAATTATTTCAAGATACAGCCCAGAAACACTGCTGCCGACAACTTCGACGAAGGCGGCGACACGCTTTTCGCTTCTGTTGACCAACAAACAGGCATTCTGCAGAAGGGGGTTTTCTACTACCGGAAAGACCGGACACGTCATGCACGGCACCCTGATGGCGGAAAGGAGTTTTTCGGCCGAAAGCTGCCTCTTTGGGATGAAGCCGTCTGTCTTGCCCATCGCGCCGCTCGGGCTTTCCCACTTGCGCGCACAGTCGGGTGGGATATCGCCATGACCAACGACGGCGTCTACCTGATTGAAGGGAATGTCCGTTACGGCATGGTGACGCTTCAATTCGTCGCCGACCGTGGTCTCGCCACCCCGGATTTTCTGGAAGCGTCCAAGGACAGTACAACACAGATCTTTTAAGTATATAAGTATATGGGAATATCAAGGCGTTTGCGTGTGATGTTGAAAAGTGGAGGAACAATGGCCCCGGTTCTTCTTTTCTGGACTGGCGGGTGGGATTCAACTTTCAGGCTCATGATGCTGCTGGTCGCCCACAAGCAGGCGGTGCAACCGTATTACTATATTGACGACAACAGAAAGTCGTTTCCTACAGAAGTTCGCACCATGGCGCAGATAACGCAGCGCATCGCCGCGGATTGGCCGGAAGCACGCAAGCGACTTCTCCCGACCGTTTTTGTTGCGGGCCACGACGTGAGACCTGATCCGATTGTTACCCACAGTCACGAGCTTCTGTGTATTCGTCACCACATCGGAGCGCAGTACGATTTTCTCACAAGACTGGCGAAGCAGTGGAACATTACGGGGATCGAGATCGGGATAACGCACTCAGACGATCCGCAGGATATTGGCAATGTCTTTCTGAAGGATAATATTCAAGCGGTTGAAGACCCACGCAGAGGCCGAGTCTACATCATCCGGAAGACCGCTGGTCCCGTAAAGGATGTGTTCGAGCACTTTGTCTTCCCGTTGCTTGATCTTGGTAAGAAAGATATGGCGAATATTGCCGCGACACATGGCTTTGCGCACATTTTGGAGATGACCTGGTTCTGTTACAACCCTCGGCGGAACAACAGGACGTGTGGCTTTTGCCGTCCATGCCAGGCGACGAGAAGCGAAGGTCTGGGGCGAAGAGTATCATCTCCTCCTTTGACTTATCGAATCCAACGATTCGCAGTTTCGATCTTGCCAACCTCCGAGAGGAGGCAGATTAGGAAGTGGCTTGACAGGTTGCGGAAGAAGAGATCCGTGGCTTGACAGAGACGCGGCAGCGGTATCAAGTCCTCACATTTCACAGTCGCAGAATGGAAGCAAATTGGAAGCGGTACCTGTTTCAGCGAAGGGAGGTCACACTTGGAAAATCTACAAGCAGCATATCCAAACAGCCGAGTGCCCAACTTGCTAATCCTAAAGGATGCCCTGATGGAAGATAAGACCACATGCACTATTGAAGAGGTGGCCGATTTGCTGAATTGCCAAAAGGCCAATATCTGCAGAACGAATAAGCAGGGCCGACTTAAAGCAGCCAAGATCGGCAAGAAATATCGAATATCCAAACTTGATTTAGTTCAGCGTAGAAACCCACACCCTGCGGGTGTGGTCATGTGGGATTGGCTATGCCGGTCCCGAATGGGTTAGCAGACATAGTCGCTCACTGCTATCGTTACATCGGGTTGTTGCCGCAACATCGAAAGCAAGGAGGGAGCAGTGAGCAGATCTTGAAAGTTATCGCACATTATATAGCTTTGTCAGTACCACTTGGTTTGGGTACCGAAATATGGGTACCAAATTCTGGGAGGACCTTCGAAGGAGGCTGCCGAGATGGACATACATGCGATAGCTGGATATTCTGGCTGTGAAGTGCTGGAATTGAATGTTCAAAAGGATCATGTTCATGCAGTGGCGATGGTTCCTCCCAAAATTTCGCTATCGGATTTGATGGGACGAGTAAAAGGGCAAACCTCCATGAAACTTTTCAATCAGTTCAGACACCTACGCAATAAGCCTTACCGGGGTAATCACTTTTGGGCCAAAGGCTACTGTGTAGACACCGTCGGTCTTGATACGGAAATGATCCGGAAGTATGTCCGGTACCAAGAGCCTACTTGACTCAAGATATGCTTAACAGTCTGCAAATGAACTAAACGTAACCATAAGTCTTAAGATACCGTGAACTGGCCTTCCCATAATCCAGAACCTGCAAAAATTGGATCAAGAATTTCTTTGGAGAGATTGGTCAATTTGTTCCGAAATGAGTCCACGAAGGGGAGCCAGCAATAAAACAAGGGCTTAGGGGAAATCCTTAAGCCCTTTTTGCTTGCTTTGAAATTGCTGTCCAACCGCATTTCCAACCTACAACACAAATTTCACCTCGCTTCGAGTACTCACCAGTTGCTAAAATCAACAAGCTTTTTTTTATTCTATCTTCAAACAAAGTGCAATCCTCTCAATCTCATGGTAAATGTGAACTCAGGGAGGTATGAGTCCTGCCCTGATCGGGATTTGGGGGACGGAACATCGTGAACCTTATTGGATGGATTTGGAGCTGTGTGGAGGATTCTCTCTCTTCTTCTTTACGGTTATAAACGCGAACACATAAGACTGCCTACCAGACTGCTGGGGGAACGAATCTTATTAGTTTCCTTTGAGACGCCTGAGGCGGTGCAAATAGACAACATAGGGTATGTTATCAACATCAGCAGAGGCGGTTTGGCTTTTCGCTACTTATCGAAAGAGAATCTCACCTCTGGGCTACACAAACTGAAACTGTTCTCTTTTGAGGACCCGGACGCTTGCATAGAAAATATTGCCTGCAAAGTCATTTATGATTACGAGGCCAAGTTCATTCTGAGTCTCCCGCCATCGAGACGCTGCGGTGTGGAGTTTGAAAGTATCACTGATGAGCAGTTACCCAAAGTGGAGAATTTGATTGTAAAGTGTGCCTATTGAATTGCCACTCTGGTCCCCGGCAAATCTGGTCCCAGGGCATGTAGAAACCATGCCATGTTTGAGATTTAAAAACGGAACAATCGTGTGTGTTCCGTAAGCGTTCAGGAAACCCCATCTTCCAGTCTTGCTTAAGTTGTGGGAAATTGGCCTCCAAAACAACTAACGGAGGTCAAGGATGGAAACTGCAAGGGCCGCAGAACTGGATGCAAAGCGAAAGTTTTGGGCAACACACCTAAGCGAATGGAAATCGAGCGGGCTTTCTCAAAGTGAGTACTGCCGCCAAAACGATCTAAAGCTGCACTGCTTTCTATATTGGAGAAAGAGGCAACGATCATTCGAGGAGCACGGTTTCTCACTGGTAGAGTGGCCAGGGCTGTTGATTTTCAAAAAATCTGTAGTGAAAAGTTCTGATTATTTGGGATGAATGGCGGATTGTTGGATTAAATGGGGGATTTTTTAGGTGCCGGGCGGTTAGCCCGGCATTTTAGTTCAAAAAGGGTGAGTATTATTTTTGCAGGCTAATTTTGCGTCCAGGAATTCAGCGAACAGATCTTTTTCAGATTGTATTTTTCTCAAACTGATCAGCATGAGATCAAGCAAGAGGTAGCCAAGCTGAGAGGTTATTTCTTCGAAGATTTTTTCGAGTTGTTCTTCTTCATATATGTTCATGAGAAGTCCCTCCATAGGGTTAAATAAGCTCTGTTGATGCGATGCGGACATGCTCGGCATGCACAACGGGGGACTTTTGTTTGGCCGCCACAATGACGGCGCCCCGAGCAAGATGATTGGCTTTTCTAAAGAGGCCGCCGGAGCCCTGATGGATGGCAGTAATGGCGGAGTCCTCAAAGATGTTGTTTTTCACGCCGGCTAGAGCCAGATGGTGACAGAGGTATTGTTGCATGCCGTCGCGGTCGCATCCCTTGAGATGGGTTTTGCCCACGACTCTTGAGGCAAGGGGCAGAGAGTCACGGGAAATAGGGGACGGGTATTGGTTTATTGAGATAAATCACCCGCCAGCTTGAGCCCCTTTCCTTTACGATCTTTTCGCCTCGCTTCAAAACTCAGACAAGCCGCGTGACGAAGGAATCCCGATCCGCGTTGTCCCGAAAGGTCAGGTGCCGCTCAATTCCTCGCGCGATAATGTGGTGAAGCGCTCCCGTCGTGTCGATGCGTGATTGTCTGGGCATGCGAAAAACAATACTCAGGGGAAACCATTGTGTCAAGTTAATAAGTTAAGGGCGTCCCCATTTCCCATTCCATATTCCGGTCGTTTTGTCGCGCGAGGAGGTCGATGCCATCATCCGGAATTTGAAGTATCCTTATGATCTGGTGGCCAAACTCTTATATGGATGCGGGCTCAGGCTGACCGAGTGCCTTAGCCTGCGGGTGCAAAATTTCAATTTCGATGCAGGTGTGTTGACCGTTCATGCCGGCAAAGGAAAAAAGGACCGCACCGTTCCACTGCCCCAAAGCATTCTGCCGGAGTTGGAGGACCGTCTTCGCAGGGTCAAGAATTTGTAGCGGCTCGACCTGGCAGGCGATTGCGCGGGTATGATGAAAATACTTATGTGCGGGCGCCCAGATCAAGAGCTTTCAAACTGGATATCTACCAACACTTATTGAGTAGTTACCGTTTTGTCTTGACCGTGGCGACGTTTTGCATTAGAAGGTTTATCGAATTGGCTGTTAGAAAACAGTCGGGATTACTGAGCGTTCGGTTAACACAGACAAGTTGAGCCACGAAGGCTTTCGCCCATTGAGAGGGCAGGGGACCTACGTGGCTTTTTTATTTGGGGAATCTATTGAAGTAACGGGAGGGAGATGCAATGTGTGAAGCTCACGCCTATGTGACAAAAGACGGCAAAGAGGAACTGGTTATGCAAAGTGTCGATGTGCTCCGACCGGAAGGGGATCAGTTGTATATTCAAAGCATATTCGGGGAGCAGCGATGGATCAAAGGGCATATCAAGGAGATGAATTTGGTGCAGCACCGTATCGTGCTTGAAGAAGATTAAGGGGCGGGAGACGGCTTTGCTCAGGATAGCGGTGATTGACGGACAGGGCGGCGGGATTGGCTCGGTCGTTATAAAAAAAATCAAGCAAGCTTACGGTGAACAGGTCGAAATCTGGGGCCTGGGAACAAACGCCATTGCAACCTCTCAAATGCTAAAGGCCGGCGCCAACCGTGGGGCAGCGGGACAGAATGCAGTTTGTCATTGTGCACAGCAGGTGGACATCATCGTGGGTTCCATTTCCATCCTCATTTCCAACGCGATGATGGGGGAGCTCACTCCTGCAATAGCTCAAGCCGTGGCTTCCTGCGGCGCAACCAAAATTCTTCTTCCGATTTCGCAAGAGCCCGTGCTGGTCATTGGAAGCGTTCGAGAACCTTTGCCACATTTGGTTGATCAGTTGGTCAACGAGTATCTAAAGCCGTTCGTGGATGCCAATGTGAATTCCAAATAGGCTCTTTATAGACTCTTTTGCAGCATTCATTCCTGTTCAGTTCGATGGATTTCGGTTTCTGGCCTTCGGCGGGCTTTTACGAACTGCGGGACCGGACTCCAAAGCCAGGTTGCGGAGACTGCCTCGCAGCATGAAGTCGCAGCGTTCGCAAAACAAAATCGGCAGCTTGTCCAGTTGCTCGACCTTGGCGCTGAAGTGCATCAGGCATTGGGGATTCTCGCAGTGGTAGAGCGATAAAGTATGCGCCACCTCGTGCAGGGCTACTTTGGCCAACCGTTCGTAATAGCGGTCCATGGATACCGGAGTTCCGTCTTCATTCTGACGCAAGCGAAAGCCCGAAATCACCGCGACTTTGCCCCCCATCTCGGCTTCGCCGAAGACGTAGGTAAGAATCGGGATGCAAAGATCAAAGTTCGTGAGCGCGAGCACTTTGAAATGGTCGGGGAAAGGGAGCTCGCTGAGATATTTCAAAATCAAGCCCGCGTCGTATTGCTGGCGGTGGCTCTGATAGGTGTTTTCCGGGACTTCATGCGGACCTAGCATGTCTACTCTCATTCCCATGACAGTCTGGAGATTGGCGACCACCACACGTACCGCGATTTCTCCCAGTCTACCCATCTCCACAATTCCCATGCGCAGTAACGAAGGATTGGCTTTGGTCATGAGGTGCATCCCATCGAATCTTCACCCATTAGGCGCAATGACGATTCAAAACTGCAGGGAACATTAGGCAAGGAGTGCAATGCTGCGCTCTGGGCGCATGCAAATTCGAATCTCGAATCCGAAATCTGCAACAATATCGAAGCACAAACCTAGCCAAAGATATTTGAAATTTCGTCATTTAGAGAATCCTGAATTCTTTTTCATAAAAATAAATAAACTTAAACGCTTAGAGATTGTGAGAGATAATCTCTCAAAGTGGAATGGTAAGAATTTATGGTTGAACCATGTTCGGGTTGTTTTTGCCATTTGGATTTCTATCTTTCGAATCTATTTCGAGCCTTGCCATTTGGATTTCGGATTTGGGAGCGTCCGAACACAAGAAACTCGGATTGCAGGTTATGAAGCCCCACTGGATGACTGCAGGCCATATTTCTTGATTTTGTTGTGAAGCGTGGTTCTGTTTACTTCGAGCAAACCCGCCGCTTTGGATATATTCCAACCACACATCTTCAGCATGCGCTGAATGTGTTGCTTTTCCATTTCCTTGAGAGATTGTGGAAAAGACTGATCGGCCCCCGAGCGGAAAATGAATGCAAAGTCATCTTTGTCAAGGTAGCGTCCCTTGGACAACACGACTGCACGTTCCAGAGCGTTTTCCAGTTCACGCACGTTTCCCGGCCAGCTGTAGGACTTCAGCAAATCAAAGGCCTTCTGCTGAATTCCCATGACCGGCTTGTTGGTTTCGCGTCGGAAGCGATCAAGAAAATGCTGAGCGAGAGCAGGGATATCATCGCTGCGCTGGCGCAATGGGGGGACTTCAATCTCGATCACATTCAACCGAAAATAGAAATCCTGTCGGAAAGTTCCCTGTTCGATTTCTTTGGGAAGATTCCGATGGGTGGCGCAGACCAGTCTGAAGTCTACCGAAATGTCTTTGGCTCCACCTACGCGATGGAACTTTTTTTCTTCCAGCACCCGCAGCAGATCCACCTGCATTTTCAAGGGTATTTCGCCGATTTCATCCAGGAAGAGAGTTCCTCCTTCAGCCATCTCCAAACGGCCCTTCTTGGCTCGAGTAGCTCCGGTAAATGCGCCGGTTTCGTGACCGAACAATTCGCTCTCCAGCAATGTCTCGGTAAACGCGCCGCAGTTGATCGGAATGAAGGGGCCGTAGCGCCGCTCGCTTTTCGAGTGAATGGCTTTTGCAACGAGCTCCTTTCCCGTCCCCGTTTCTCCTCGCAACAATACGGGAGAATCCACTTTCGCCACTTCCTGGATCAGCGAGAACAGCTGTTGCATGCATTCTGACGATCCCACCAGGTTCTCATAGCGCATCCTGGTGGCTACGTGTTCTCTCAGCAGGATGTTTTCATCGATGATTTTCTTCTGTTGCAGCAGCTTTTCCACCAGCAGAGTCAACTGTTCCGGTTCAAAGGGCTTCATCAGATAATCGTTGGCTCCCCGCTTCATTGCTTCCACGGCTGTTTCAATGGATCCGTAGGCGGTGATCATAATGACCATGCTGTAAGGATAGTCGGACTTAACGTGGTCAAGGATTTCGAGTCCGCCGATATCCGGCATTTTGATGTCGAGAAATATGAGATCGTATTCTTTTGCTTTGAGCATTTCCAATGCCTGCCGCCCACCATCGGCACCCTGGACCTCATAGCCGGACTTTCGCAGCCAGCCAATGAGAGATTCTCGAACAATCAACTCATCATCAACGACCAGGATCTTTATGCGCCCCATCATTTTGTTTGTTACCTCCTTTATGGCTTTCGATCCATGTGTTGCCCGCTCTTCGCAGCTCAATCATGGCTTATGTCTTCCGGGATAGGGAAAAATCGAATAATAAAATTGGAGCCCTTGCCGACCTCACTCTTTACATAAATGGAGCCATGATGTTCCTTGATGATCCCATAGACGACGGACAATCCCAAGCCGACTCCTTTATCTTGATTCTTGGTGGAGAAGAAAGGCTCAAAAATTTGCGAAAGCATCTCCTCTGGAATACCAAACCCGGTGTCCTCGACTTCCATGCGTATCAGGTTTTTGCTGTCTTCCCAACGTGTTCTTACATTGATATCGCCCCCCTCCGGCATGGCTTCCATCGCATTGAAAAAAAGATTGACAACGCATTGCTGGATCTGGCTGGGGTCGCCCACCATTTTGGGCAAATCATCCTCGAGATCGAGGTGCAAGTTCACATGCTGCAATTCCATTTTGTGGCCGAAAAGTGACACTACTTTATGGATGATTTCATTGATCTGGAAGGGTTTTCGTTCCATCTTCTGCTGTCTGGAAAAAGACAACAGGTTACTGACGATATTGCTGCAACGGGCGGATTCAGTGTCGATGAGTTGCAGGTAGTATTTATACTGATTGAGGTTTTCAGCATTGAGAGGTTCCTCTTCGAGACCTCGATGCACCAATCTGGCAAGTGCATGAATGCCTGAAAGAGGGTTATTGATCTCGTGCACGGCACTTGCCACAAGCTTTCCGAGGGCAATCATTTTGTCTTCATGGATCAACCTCGTGAGATTCATCGTTAAACTGCGGGTTTTTTGTTCCACTCTGTTTTCGAGCTCATCGGTAATGTCCCGCAGAATTTCAAGGATCAAATCTATTTTACCTTGATTGTTTTTGAGGGGTACGGTTGTGACTTCACAGTACCACATTTGATTATTTCGGTCGAAGTGCTCGTGTATAGCATGGGCCATCCCTCCGGTTTCAATGCTCTCCACCAGGGGACAAATGTGCCCTTTATCAGTGCAGGGGCCGGTGGACTGATGGCTCACTTGATAACAGTATTTACCGACAATCTCTTCTTTCGTCATCCCAACCGAATCGAGCAGAGCCTGGTTCGCATCGAGTATCTTGAGATTGGGCTGCATGATGAGGACTCGGTCCTGGATGCTCGAAAATACGCTATCAACGATGCCTTGAACCATCTCCAACTGCCGCTTTTCAAGCAGATACTCCTCACGAAATCGGACCACATCGCTGAACAACCTGGATATGGCTGATTCCAGTACCTTCAACCGCGATGGTTTGCGTTTCAGAAAGTCTTCCAAGAGCTCTTCATTGCCCGTAAGCTCGATGACCAGATCAAGATCTTTGATTGCAAAAAAATCGTGGTAGTCTCTGGTAGTGTAAATCCCCTTCTGGCGGGCGAGTTGAATCCCGACTGCCGCATCGTTAATATCCGCCACTGCCACAATTTGAGCCTGCAGGTGCGGGAATCGGCGGGCATCCAGCATTTCCAGAAAGGCTTTGCAACGCTTCCCGCCACCAATGACTGCGATATTCATTAATTGTCTAGAATGCTCCACTATACTTCCTCTTTAGATCACTGAATATACCTGCCAAAGATAGAATTTTGCCTGTCACTGATATCGTCCGATCTATAGTTACTTATAGGACGGCTTCTTAGTGTTGAAAAATTAGACAGTCGGTTGAAAATTTAGACAGCCGCTCAATGGTCCGGAGCAAGCGGATTTGCGCGAAATCGAAAGCCGCACTATCGAAAAAGCCAACAATCTTATCTTTTTCGATGAAAGCATTTATACATATTTTGTGCCAGAATTCCACTGGATTGTCCGCTCCGTTGGGCGCTCTGTTAGTTGGCTATGTAATTGTTTTTATAATCTAAAACATAAAAATAGCCAATCTCGGAGAACTTTTGGAAAAAATAAGTTCGAAGCAATTCAAGGTTGGCACATCTTTTGGATATCAGTTGGTGTACGCGGAAATCATGTAGCGCAGGGCTTTAGCCCTGCAAATCAGGCTGCCCTGAAGCGCTACGCTACATTAAAAGCGACACTCATAATATTTTCGTTGGCGTAACAACTGAAAGACAAAAAGCCCAAAGGAGGCGGCCATGAAGACGCAAAAAGCAAAACGTTTGAATAAATTGGAAGTCAACGGGGAAAACCAGTGCATATGGATGAAGGCCGGTGTGGTGAACTTCAAACTATGTGATAATGCATATGACTGCCTGACATGCCCTTTTGATAAAGCTATGTCCCGTGCCGTCAAGAAAGAGTCAGCGAAAATAATAAGCTGGCGCGAAGCGATGCAAGAGCGGCCATATGCCAAGCGTGAGTGCCGCCACATGTTGACCGGTAGGGTAGAGCATCGATATTGCTCGAATGCTTATCGTTGCGACGTTTGTGAATTCGATCAGGCACTGGATGAAAGTGATCTGAACGCGGCTCCAACGGCATCGTCAACCAGGAATGTTTCAGGTTTCAAGATGGCAGACGGCTACCATTATCACCGCGGGCACAGTTGGGCGAGAGTCGAGCACGGGGGATTTGTGCGCATAGGGATAGATGATTTTACCCTGAAGTTGCTGGGGTCTCCCAATGAGGTGCGCCTGCCAAGACTTGGATCGCACGTAGAACAGACGGAAGTGGGGTGGTCCATCGAGCGTGAACATAAAACCGCCGAAATGCTTGCTCCTCTGAACGGCGTGGTGGTAGCGACCAATCATAAAGTATTAAGGGACCCTGAAATGTCGAAAAATGACCCTTACGGCAAGGGATGGCTGTTGGTCGTCGAACCCAAGAACCTTAAGCAGAACCTGAAGAACCTGCTGTTTGAGAGAGAGGCATCCGTTTGGCTGGGAGATGAGGCGAAAAGGCTGGAAAACATCATGATGGAAACCTACGGAATGTCCATGGCGGCCACAGGTGGTGAGATCGTGGAAGACATCTATGGCAATCTCCCCAATATGAAATGGGAACGCTTGGTCCACGAGTTTTTGCTGACCTAACCTGAAGGGAAACCCATAAGACGCTCAGCAAGCAAACCGCAGAGCTGCCATACCAGGAGGCTGCGCGAGGATTGTCATTTCGAGCCGAAGGCGAGAAATCTTATTCCCACAAGAGTTCATTCGAAATGACAAAAAGGGCATTCTCGCTAGCTTGTTGCAAAATATGGCAGCTTGTGCTTTTTAGTGTCCCTGCTGGCGATGGTTGCCCCCCGCCTTCAGGCGAAGCAAAGCTCAGGTTGTCGCCAGGCTCCTGAATTCTGGTTCGGAAAACTCAATAGAATTAGGCATTCATAGATTGTGAGAGATGATCTCTCAGATTGAACTTAATTGAACTTATAAGAATCTATAGCTTTTGGAGCATTAGGACAGGGACGACTGAATGTCAAATTACAGACGGATCTACTACAATCTTTTTTCTCAGTTTTACGACGGATTCGTGGCGCTTCATTCCTCGGACTCACGAGGTGATTTGAGAACCTTTCTTGCTAATAATCTTCCCGTGACTAAGGCTGCAGTCGTTCTCGACTTGTGCACCGGCACGGCATCCTTGCTACCCGTGTTGCATCAAAAAGTGGGGCCAGGCGGGAAAGTCATCGGAGTCGATTTTTCCAGGGGTATGCTCCGGGTAGCCCGAGAGAAGACGAAACCCTATGATAACATTCAGCTGATCGAGGCAGACATCTGCGCCCTGCCATTTCGAGAGAACGCATTCGATGCAGTGACTTGCTCCTATGCTTTTTATGAATTGAAGGGAGAAGCACAAGACAGAGTTCTCAAGGAGGTCAAACGTGTGCTGAAGCCGACCAGAGTATTCTTGATGATGGAACACGATATACCTGAAAATGCGCTCATAAGAACTCTGTTTTATATCCGTTTAGCTTCCATGGGCGCGAAGCGGGCAATTTCCATACTGCGTCATGAAAAGAGCTTTCTTGAAAGTTATTTCCCCGAGGTCAAAAGAATCGTCACTCCCACTGGCCGCACCAAAATAATGATCTGCACAAATTAACACCTTGCCGGCTGCTTTATTCTTGCTCAGCATTGCTAGGAAGCTGTCCGAGAATTGCCATTTCGAGCCGAAGGCGAGAAATCTTACTTTCACAAGCTGCTGATTTGACAGATTTCTCATCACGCCAAGGCGTAATTCGAAATGACAAAAACGGCATTTTCCGACAAGCTCTCAATCCGACGAGGCAATTTGAAATCCGATAGATTTTATTGCACGCTCGCATTTCATATTACATTGATGCCAAGATGATGTTGTGGTATCAATTTCAAGTGCTATTAAAATATAAATTGATTGTATAGGTTGGCGAAAATTCCCTGTTGGAGTTCCCCCCTTTTCTTAAAGGGGGACTAATCTTATCGTGCAGCCAGCTCAAGAGATGAATTGAAAGGAGAATTTCATGGCAATTTCCTTGCGGATCCTGGTGATTGGTGGTGTTGCTTGCGGACCTAAGACTGCTTCACGTTTGAAACGACTGTTGCCTGATGCCGATGTCACTATGATTGAAAGAGGCGGAATCGTCTCGTACGGAGCTTGCGGGCTTCCCTACTATGTAGAAGGACTCTTCCCAGATGTAGAAATGCTCACCGAAACCCCGGTCGGAGTTCCTCGGACTCCGGTTTTCTTCGAGAAAGCTAAAGGCTTTCGAGTATTGACAAGAACAGAAGCCATTCGGATTGACAACAAGCGTAAAACCGTACGTGTCCGCTATTTGGATCGGGACTCGGAAGAGGATTTGGCATATGACAAATTGGTCATCGCTACTGGAGGACGCCCACTCAAACCCCCCATTCCGGGAATGGACCTGGATAATATCTGGTACGTTCGTGAACTGGATGATGTAGCTACCCTGGTCGAGGCCATTGAGAAGAATGCCCTTAAAAAAGCAGTTCTGATAGGAGCCGGATACATCGGTATGGAGATGGCAGAGGCGCTCAAGGGAAAGGGGCTTGACGTGACTGTGGTCGAGATGCTCGATCAGATCATGCCGCAGTTTTTGGACAAAGAGATGGCAATGCTCGTGCAAAAACACCTGCGAGCCAAAGGTGTCAAACTGGCTTTGGAAGAAAAAGTGGTTGCCTTGCAGGGCAACGGCAAAATCGAGGCGGTCAAGACTGACTGCCAGACGATTCCTGCCGATCTGGCTATTGTGGCAGTAGGCGTTCAGCCAAATGATGAGTTGGCGCGTGAAGCAGGATTGCTTTGCTCTCCCAAAGGCGGCATTGTTATAAACAGTTATTGCCAGACCAGCGATCCGCATATTTATGCCGGAGGCGACTGCGTTGTGAACCAGTATGTGCATTCCATAACCGGCGCTTCACTCTACGTGCCGCTGGGGTCTACAGCAAATAAGCACGGCCGCGTCATAGCCAACCACCTCGCCGGCCTGACTTCTCCTTTTCAGGGCATAACGGGGACCGGCATTTGCAAGGTGTTCGACTATACTGCTGGTCGCACAGGGATCACGGAGAAGCTTGCCAGAGAGCTGAATCTGGACGTGGAAACGGCTATTTGGGCCGGGCCGGACATGCCTCACTATTTGCCGAGCAGCAGACCGCTGTTCATCAAAATGGTCGCATCGAAGCGCTACCGAAAACTTCTGGGACTTCAAGTGGTCGGATTGGGCAACGGCAGTAAAAGGTTGGATGTCGCAGCGACAGCGATATTCTTCGGAGCCACTCTAGACCAGATCGGGAATCTCGACCTCGGTTACGCGCCACCTTATTCGCCGCCTATCGATCCCATCGCGACCACGGCTCATTTGCTTCTCAATAAAATGAACGGCTTCGCCCACAGCATTTCTCCGCTCGAAGCAAAAAAGCGCATGGACCGGGGAGATGACATTATTTTACTGGATGTAAGGACCCCGGACGAATATCGGGAGATGAAACTGGCCGATGAAAGAGTGGTGCATATTCCTCTCGGAGCATTGCGTGGGAAGGTGCATGATCTCCCCAAAGACAAGGATATCCTGCCATTCTGCAAGGTAAGCATGCGTGGGTATGAGGCTCAAAGGATTTTGAATGCGGCCGGATTTACGAGAGTCTGGTTCATTGAGGGCGGCTTGCTGGGGTGGCCGTTCGAGCTGTCAACTGCCGGCAATTGATAATCTGATTGAAAAAGAAAAGGCACTCGCATCAGCAGGTAGGGACCAGGTTATGGCTGATGTGAGTGCCCTTTATGAGGATAAGGCAAATAGGGTGAGAAACCACCTCTTTCGATTATGAAACAGCAAAACCGTCTCTATTCCAATAAGGTAAACACCTTATTTCAGCATAGGCAAAAGTACCTATTTTAATGCTGTCATTATTGCCTATACGAGCTGGCTAAAAATTAAAGACTTTTGCTTCCGCAGCCATATCAATCAGATGAGGTCCTCCGTCGAGCATCATGTTCCTATGAAATTTGGCTTCATCAAGACTTCGGTTCCGGGCGCACGGCGTGCATATTCCGGTTTCGACCTCGTTTTCAACCAAATAAGGTAGATAATCGGCGGGGCAATCACCGGTGGTCGTCTTGATCGTAAGATCGCGCTCTTTATCAGCCCATGTGACGCCTCCGTCGATAAAGAACATGTTCACGTGGTGACCTTTCGAGTGAGCGATTTTGGCAAACTGGAAACATCGTGTTGCAGCTTCATTGTCGTCTTTGCTTAGAACGAATAAGAAATTTGCCATGGCAGTCTCCATTTTATAATTTTGAATTGGGATCCCAACCCCGTTATAAAAAAATTCTTGTCGACGGCGTTTCTTTTGATAGAGCCGCTAACCCTCTTATTCTTTCCTCCATGGAGAGAGTATCCCACGGTAGAGCATCCTCGGGGCAATCCCGCACGCACTTGAGGCACAGAAAACAATCATCTCCGACCTGCGGATAAGGATCGAGGGTTATTGCATCGGTTGGACATTTCTCCGCACATTCTCCGCATTGTGTGCATTTATCGACGTCAGCCACCAGAGGCGGGTAAAGTTCTTTGGCGGCAGCAACGCTTTTTCTTTGGGCTTCTTGTTGTATCTCAACAGGTTGATAATTCAGTGCATCCAAAGAAATGAGAGGTGGCTCGGGCGAATTTGACAACTTGCTGCAGACTTTTTCCACCAGGCTGCGCACAAGCGAATCGTCTTTACTGTCAGGATGTCCCCCGCCCAGCGGTTGGTCTGATTTCCACATGGAAGAGTGAACGGCAACTACCTTGGCCGCGCCGAGCAATGAAAACCTCTTATCCGTCAAGATTTTTCCCATTTCATACAGGGCTGTTCCACTGTTTACAGCACCCCAGGTCACGAACGGCACCGCATAGTTTGCCTTTTGTGTCGGTAACATAGAGATAAAATACTCGACCGGCGGCACCATATGATCGACGTAGACTGGAGAGCCGATCCATAGACAAAACGGCTGTGTTGCATCAAGTAGTAGTTTTTGGATTTTTTGTCGCGCCGTTTCCTGCCCGATGTCAAACATATCTGCGGTCTTGCCGAATTGTGCAAGCCTTTCTGCAATCACTTCGGCCACGTGACGGGTGGAACCGTTTGGCGAACAGTAAACAATGAAATGATTCATCCTCTCCCTCCAGGTTGTTCCCCTTTCGAAAAGCGATGTCAAGGGGGACTTCGAATTGTCCCATGACTAGTAAATGGCGGCGAAAGTCCCTGCCGGTTTGTGATCGATCTCGGATACCAGATTCCGGATACCGGATAAATGCAGTGCCGCCGCAGTGCAGAGAACCTATTCTTTATCAGGCATCTGGCATCCAGCATCCGCTATCTTCTCGAACCGGGTAGTTACTTCCGCCGAGCTGTATCTAATGACATAAAAACATAACCCAAAATTAATCAGTAATCATTTTCTTTATCAAAGCTATTGAACATGCCCAAAAGGATGTCTAGTGTTTGAGTATAGATTAAAAACGAGTGGGCAGAGTGGTCGAGGGCTGGTTCAGTTTACCAGGAATCCAAAGTTCCTCTAAAAAAAAGGAGGAATCAATGCAAGCATTCGATTATGCAAAGTGTATTGAAATATCCAAGCGGGTTCGATGGGACATCGATAAGGACCTTATTCGCGGGCGTGATTTTGATTTCTCGCACAAATTCCTTCCTGACGGCATCTCGCAGGTCAATAGGCTGGATTTCCTGAGTGAGCAGTCAAAGAGACTTTTGAGTCAAATCCAGGGTAGGACTTATGCCAATATGTTTGGTTTTGTAGAGCGCTTTATAACTGCCAAAATTCTTGAAATAACTCGTGATCATTGGATGGGCGACCAGGTTGCATTAGAAGCTTTGGTGCGTTTCAGCGACGAGGAAATAAAACATCAGGAGTTGTTCCGGCGAATAGAGAAAATGATGGCTGCCAATATGCCCGAGGGTTACCATTTCTTGCCGGACCCGAACGAGGTCGCAATTGCCGCCTTAAGAAAATCGACTTGGGCTGTTTTGGCTCTGATTCTTCAAATTGAGCTGTTCACACAGGAGCATTACAAGCAAAGTATCGAACCGGACGAAAATCTTTCTCAGCTGTATAAGGACATTTTCTTGTTCCATTGGAAGGAGGAAACCACTCACGCCATCATGGATGAACTTGAATGGCCGAGGGAGGACAAAAAACTCACTCCTGACGAAAGAGATAAAGCCGTAGACGAGCTCATTGAGCTTGTGGCGGATGTGGATGGCATCCTGCAAGCACAAAGCAAGGCTGACGTGGATTATTTTATGCAGATCGGCAAACAGACATTTGATGACAAACAGATCGAGCGCATTAGGACCGGCGTTTTGAATGCGTACCGTTGGCAGTATATATTTTCAGGAACGAGTCATCCTCGCTTTCAGGTGGCTCTGGGCAGTCTGATTACGGAGGAGCAGGGCAAACGTATCAATGGGGCTCTTGCGCCATTGAAAAGGAAGTCTCGCTGAAATATCCCGCGGCGTTGTGACCAGCCCGATATTTGTTCACTTTGTCATTTCAAGAGCAGAAAGAGGAGCTAATTTCTTGAAATGATCGATGTCGATCATAAATACACTTACCGGTACTCCATGTCGAACAGAGCGAGAAAACTCTTCCTGGGCCTGCGCAAGCCAAAACGCCGGTGCAAAATATGAGTCAGGTCATCAATTGCTGCTAAGGCAGTTACTTGTGGGTGCTCTCCTCAATTCAACAGTCTGGTTACCTATCAAGCATTGGCGTCAGGGCTGGGCAAAAGTTCGGCTTCCATGCTCTGAAAGGTTTTTTCATGCTTTTTGCTTTGCCTGTCCACATCGCCCCTGCCAGGCAGTTTCTGAATGTCCTTTGCGGGGAATTCTGCAAAATCGTTTTGAAGATTCAAGCATCATTATGATACCGGCTGTGAAAAAATATTACGACTTTTTTCGTCGGATCATGGAAGAGGGGGTACACGTAAGTTTTGAGACTTATTTGGAGATTGTGTTGGAGAATTGATTTATGGGAATGGTTTGCCGATTCCCTGTGCAGAACGCCCATATTGCGAATTCGATCACGCAAAGTATGTGGAACCCTTCGCAACTAAAGTTCGTTCATTTTTCGCGACCTTGTGTGGTATAGTGAAGACTTGAAATTTCTACTGGGTTTTTTGTTAATCCAGCGATCGCAAGCTAAGATGCTATTCTTTTTTTTACCCCTTTCTCCCTCGCTGGTCCATCAAACACCATTCGCTTTCGCTTTAATCTATGTGTATTTGAAGTCCGTATCGATCCTCCGAGGATTCGGAAATGCAGAATGAATCCAAAACCAGACAGCAGCTGATATCTGAACTGCACGAATTACGTCAACGCCTCGTTGAATTGCAGAAGGACAAGGCGCAGCGCGAGCAGGCGATGGAGGCGCTGGCGGACGGCGTGGACAGATTTCGCGGTCTTGCGGATAGTATCCCTGGAATGGTATTTCAGTTCGTCTTACACCAAGATGGATCTTTCTCTCTCCCATATATTAATGATCGCATTTTGCATTATGCGGGGATCTCCCCGGAATCGGCCATGGCTGAGCCGTCTTTGCTTTTCACTCCAATTCATCCCGATGATCGGGAGATGGTCCGGCGGGCTATGTCCATCTCGGCCCAGACCCTTCAAGATTTTTCCGTGGAACATCGTTTGATCGATACGAATGGTGAACTCAAGTGGTTTCGCGTGGAGTCGAAACCGCAGCGGTTGTCCACCGGTGACATCCTTTGGAATGGAGTTTCCATTGATATCACCGAAGGAAAGCGAATGGAAAAAGCACTGCGCGAGAGCGAGCGCAGATTCCACTCAATCTTTAACTCAATGGGGGAAATCGTCGCGTTGCACGAACTGATCTGCGATGTCTCGGGGCAGCCCATAGATTACCGCATTATCGAATGCAATCCTGCATTCTCGCGCAGCACGGGCATTTTGCATGAACGAGCGGTTGGTGCACTTGCTTCTCAGATCTACGGAACCGGCGAGCCGCCATATCTCGAACTTTATGCGCATGTTGCACAGACAGGCAAGTCAGCGCAATTCGAGGACTACTTCACCCCAATGCAGAAGTATTTCCAGATCTCCGCAGTCTCACCGGAACAAGGGCACTTCGTGACCGTATCCAAGGACATCACCGAGCGGGTCCAACAGCAGCGGGAGATCAAGTTGCTCAACCGGCTCTATAGGGTGCTCAGCCAAGTGAGTCAGGCGGTGGTACGGGCAACTTCCGCCGAGCAGTTTCTAGAGGAGTCGTGCCGCGTGATCGTAGAAGAAGGTGGTTTCCTGCTGTCGTGGATCGGTTACGTCGAAGAAGCGACCAGCAGAGTTGTGCCGACCGCAATCTGGGGCGGTGCCAACGATTATGCCCATGGTATCACGGTGTTTGCCGATGATCGTCCCGAGGGTCGCGGCCCCACAGGCAGCTGTATTCGCGAGCGGCGTCATTTTGTGTACAATGACTTTTTGCATGACCAGCCTACCCAACCGTGGCACGAGCGT
Organism: uncultured delta proteobacterium; assembly: GCA_963781715.1. Taxonomy (GTDB): domain Bacteria; phylum Desulfobacterota; class Syntrophobacteria; order Syntrophobacterales; family Syntrophobacteraceae; genus Desulfoferrobacter. Next base: position 477,284 of record CAWAGW010000004.1, on the reverse strand, counting down.
GCGGCCCGTTTCGGGATAAAGGCCGCCGCGGCATTTCCCATCCAAGCGGAAGGGCGGGTGTGGGGTGCCCTGACGATCTATTCTGATGAGATCAATTTCTTCGGCGACAAAGATGTGAAACTGCTGGAAAAGGTGGCAGGTGACATCGGGTTTGGCCTTGACAATCTGGCAAGGGAACATCGGCGCAAACAAGCGGAGGAGACTCTGCGCCAGAGTGAAGACAGGTATAGACGAATATTCGACGACGCCGTGCTGGGCATTTTCCAGTCCACACCGGAGGGTAAGATCCTTCGTGCCAATCCCGCTTATGCCTGTATGTTTGGTTTTGATTCGCCGGAGGAGGCGAAGAGCTTCGTAAATGATGTAGCCGTTGAACTCTACGCTGATCCTCCCCGCCGAAAAGAAATTGTGAAAATGATCATGGAAACTGAGGGACCTATCCGAGTAGAAAACCGATACGTTCGCAAAGACGGCAGCATTTTTATAGGAAACCTTCATGCTTGGGCCGTGCGAGGGCAAGACGGAGGGTTCTTATATCTTGAAGGCTTTGTCGAGGACATTACCGAACGAAAGCGAGCGGAGGAGGAGAAAGAAAAGTTGGAAGCTGAGCTCCGTCATGCCCACAAAATGGAGGCGGTTGGAACTCTGGCTGGTGGAATAGCACATGAATTTAATAACATACTTGGAATTGTGTTGGGTAACGCTGAATTGGCAGCAGAGGACATCCAAGATTCAAATCCAGCCAGACTCAACCTCGATGAAATCAAAGCTGCAAGCTTTCGAGCGAGAAGACGCTGTGCGGCGGTTGCTCACATTCAGTCGCAAATCAGAAGAAAGCCGACGGCTACTTAATCTTGTGCCTGTGGTCAAAGAAGCTATAAAGTTATTGAGATTTTCGATCCCGACGAGTATTCAAATTCATCAGAATATCTCAGATGAGTGCGACCCTGTTGAAGCCGATCCCACCCAAATCCATCAGATTATCTTGAATCTTGGCAGCAACGCCGTCCACGCCATGGAGGAAAAAGGCGGAAATCTGGAGTTTTCCTTGCAAAACATCCTGTTAAACGAGACAAGCCAAAACTTCGACTCAAAACTGCGGCAGGGCGAATACGTCATGCTTAAAGTCAGCGATACCGGCAGTGGTATTCCGGTTGAGATTATCGATCGCATCTTTGACCCTTACTTTACCACTAAAGACGTTGGCAAAGGAACCGGAATGGGTCTTTCAGTGGTCCACGGCATCGTTGAGGCTCATGGCGGATTAATCCAAGTAGAAAGTGATCCGGGTGAAGGGACAACGTTCAAAATCTTTTTCCCTGCAATAAAACAAATTAGAGCGTCTGAAGTTAAAGAGACAAAGGCCGAACTGCCAACAGGAACTGAGCGGATTCTTTTTATTGACGATGAAAAGTCGATAGCCATGTTTGGGGGATTGATGTTGGAGAGACTTGGGTATCAAGTCAAAACCGAGACCGACCCCATCAGAGCGATGGAGGTTTTCGCTTCCAACCCGGGACAATTTGATTTGGTCATAACAGATATGACAATGCCCGGGATAACAGGTGACCGACTCATCAGGCGGGTGCTGCAGATTCGTCCTGACATGAAAACCATTTTGTGTACCGGTTACAATCAAGGGGTTGATGAGGAACGAGCGTATACAATAGGTGCAAAAGGTTATGCATTGAAACCTCTCGACAGAAAACAGCTAGCGATTATGGTTCGCAAAGTACTGGGCGAAAGGACTTAAAACCGGCTTTTCGCCTGATTCATTGCTCCGCCACCGCGATTTCCAGAGCATTTCATAAACAGAGACGAACGTTTTGAGCGGGACTGGAGGGGCAAGCTTCTTTACCGGCAGTATCGGCCTTATGCTGGGCCGTATGTGACGCAGTCAAGAGATCACAACCAGGGGTCCCATTGGGAAGCGGTGTGACTTCAGACAGGCTCTTGGAAGAAGCGGTCGAGCTCAACTTCAGGTGAACGATCCAATCACCCTCAGGCTCTCATTTTCCCTCTTTTTTTTTTCTTCAATCCGTGCGCTTCAAAAACCTCCTTAGTGCCGGCCTTGGTCCCTTCTTCCGTTTCTTTAAGACCTTTGCATCGATCAGGGATCACCACATCATCTTCCCGCGCACATTTATCCTGGAGCATTACCTGCGTTGCACACTTGCCATAACGGTAGCCAAGCTGATAGCAGGACTCCTCGGACTGCGCAGCCAAAGCAGGCGTCGACAACAGAGCTGCGGCAAAACCAGCGACAACAAAACTCTTGAGCATTCTTTTTCCGAACATTTCTTTCTCCTTGGATTGAGGTGCTACCGTAAGAGCCGTAAGGACAGTATATGATGTCTTGCTTTCTTTTACTAGGAGCTTGTCCGAGAATTCTGTTTGTCTAGGCAGGGCTAAAGCCCGTCGAACCCTTCTTCCTGCGGCTCTTTTATGCTTTTCCCCCTTTTGCTTTAATATTTCCAGCAGCAAGGCTTGCTCTAGCATTGGCAAGAAAGCTCAATCTACCGATTATTTGGATCACTGACTTACCGGTAATGCAGACCAATTAAGCTAATACGAAACGTGCAGATATGTCCCCGCAGAGAAAGTTGCATTCGAATGCAGCAGTTATTCTCTTAAGCAGGCTATGGAGAAAAGAATGGTTTAGACACAGCTAGGAGGTGGGAATAAAAGCAGTTTCACCCAACTTTTTTCACAAACGAATTGGAAAAACAGTTCGAAGCCTGTTCGACTCAACAAATTAGACGTCATGTTGCAGGACACACATGATCATTGGTCGGCTTTGTGCTCGACGATCTTGATTTCATCGTCGGTGAGGCCGTAGAGGCCGTAGACGAGTTGATCGATGCGCCGGTCGGTGGCTTCAATCTGGCGCTGGATGACGGCTCGGTCGTGGCCGATGCGGTTTGTTTGGAGTTGCTTTTGCAATTCCAGCATGGCTTTGACCTGGTCAACGATGCGGTTGCCGAAATCAACTTCGGCAGGGTTGCAAGCTTCAACAGCGCGGATGGGGATTTGTTGAACGTACATGGGCTTATATTCGAAGTACCCGCCCTGTTTGGTTGAGGAAATCGAATGGATCACAAAATCGGCGAGTCTTGAATTCAGCACGCCGAGCAGATAGAAGTCATCTGTCACAATGATCGAGGTTTTGTCGTTCGAATAGAATCCTTCCGTATCGAACGTATAGGAGGCCCGCTGAACAATGGCTGGAATGATGATTTTGGGTTTTTCAAACTCTTCATGATACGCAACTGTGTCCTGGATCTCATACCAATGGTAGGGTCCGGGCTTTCGTCCCGGCCATTTTACCCCTTTCCAATCTTTTGGCTTTGGCATCAGGCGCTCTTTAAAACGATATAGATACCTTTCAATAGCCGGGTAGTCCTTGATCATCACTCCCCGCCGGGTAAAGATCAGATACCGCTCGCTTTGGGGTGGTCGATACCGTTTGATGTCGCGGCCGATGAGAAAGGGTTTGATCAGTTCGGCGCTTTTAGGATCCTTGGAGAGGAGTCGCTCGCGGGTAGCGGCGTCGATGACGAAGGCGTCGTTCAGCCCCGTCTTGATGCCGTAATGAACTTTCCCCTTCACATAATCTCCCAAAGGCACGCCCTGTTCCCTCAGTTTATCGAGCAGTGCTTGCGCACGCTCCCCAATCAGCGACCAGCTGCGGTCATCCAGGGCGGTCTGATCTACCAGATAGCGATCGCGGTGGACGACTTCATCGAGTTCGTTGAAATCGAGAGATTTGACTTGAGTGACCTGGAATTTGGAGCGAGCATCGGATTTACGAAGGCACAGGATGCAGGGGTAGGTTGTGGCGGTTTGAAATACGGGCAGGTCGCCAAAATCGATGATTTCCTCCAGGCGGCGGCGCTTGAGCCAACTTCGCAAACGCCCGCCATAGTTTGCGCGCGTCCATTTGTTGGCCACAATGTAAGCGAATCTGCCGCCTTCTCGGAGCAGCTCGACTCCTCGTTCTATGAAGTAGACATACAGATCGGCAACGCCATGATAGACTTCATAATGGCCCGCCAGATAATCCTTGATTTTGCTTAACAATTCCTGGCGCACATAGGGTGGGTTTCCGATCACTGCATCGAATCCCCCATCGTGCATGATTTCAGGGAATTCGACACGCCAGTCAAAAACGTTGAGTTGATAGCGCTCGTCGTCGGAAAATGAAGCCATCGGCTGCTGATTATAAAATTCGGATCCGATCAGCGAATTGCCGCATTTGATGTTGCAGGCCAGATCCGGCAGAGCACGCTCTCGAAACATGGTGAGCTGGCGGACCAAAGTCTGGTCGTTTTCTCCTTCGAGTACTTTCAACAAAAGTGACAGCTTGGTCACTTCGACAGCCTGCGGGTCGATGTCAACGCCGAACATGTGATCCAATAAAATGCGTTTGCGCTCCGTCGTGGTCAGCCGCCAATCGCCTCCTTGAGTTTGGTGGAGAGCCGGCGAACGGCCTTTGGCCCATTTTTCCCGCTTGTTTTCCGTGTACCATTGGAGGTGCCAATCCAGCAAATACTGGTAAGCACCCAGAAGAAACGATCCGGAGCCACAAGCCGGATCGAGGACTTTGAGTTTCAAACCACCCTGGAGAGTTTTGGGCTTTTGTTCTTCCAAAAACCTCCCGACCGTTTGGCGAACGATGTAATCGACGATGTAAGTCGGTGTGTAGAAGACTCCGCCCGCCTTCTTGACTTCCGGCTTGTCCTCAATAACAGCCCGATGTCCCGCAGTCAGTCGAATGACTTTGCCTAAAAACCGCTCATAAACCTGGCCCAAAAGATCGGCCGGGAGAACGGAAAATTCATAAGGGCTTTCCGGGTAATAGAGTGCATTGATGATCTGTTTCAATGGCTTGTCATCGAGGTCCAGGTTGGGTGTCAGATCATCGGGCGGGTCGAGTCGGCGTTTTTCGGCATGAAAATGAAAAAGCCCCGAATTGTAACGGTCGTCTGCTTGCCGGAACAGTTCGAGCAGGCGCCGGTAGACTTGCGCTCCGTTTTGGAGTGTTGCCAGTTTTCCGTAGGGTTCGATGGCGCGGTCCTCGCAAATCCGTAGAAAAATGATGCGATCGATGATCATCTGTACTGCGAAGTTGAGCTCCCTCTGGGTGCATTGGGGATTGCGCAGAGCAATGTGGCGAGCCAGAGCTTCCCGCCAGGCTTCGATTTCTTTCAGGAAAGCGACGTCGACTTCAGCGGTGCCTCTCTTGTCTTTGTTGGACTCGGCATGGGCGTCGAAGGAGCCTTTCAGCACTTCCTGTCTGGAAAAAACGGAGGCGATTTCGTTCCACCTATTGATATACTCTGAATAAGTGAGGTAGAGAATGCGGCCTGTGGATGCTTTGTCGGTTTTTACCGGTTTGGTCCGAGAGTCGTAGACCGCGAACTCCTCAAAATCGGTGAGCACGCTCAGCGGCAGGCGCGCGGACCATGCATAGCGGCGCAGTTGAAAAGCGGGTGCGATGTCGCCTTTAATGTTGACCGAAGGCTTTTTAGCTTCAAGAAAAAACTTGCGGGTTCCACCGATACGAAAGCAGTAATCGGGCGCTTTGGTGGCCCCTCCGACTTTTATGGCATCCTCGTGGATGACGTCTTTGTAAGCTTCTGCGTACCCTTTGCGATTGTTCACGTCCCAACCGAGAGCCTCCCAGAATGGGTCGACAAATTCGCGCCGTAGTTGGGTTTCGTTGTATTTGCCGGAGCGGTAAGCCTGCAACTGCCTTTCGAATCGCTCAACCAGCTCAAAAATTATCCTTGGGGGCGTAGCTTGCTTGGATTCCAGTTGATCTGTCACCAGGATTCTCCCTGCGCTCATCAATGATCTTCACTAATACACGGCTGCTACGGTGGCGTCAACCAATGGTGTCGTTTCATTAGAACCATCCTTGAATCCTAATAAGCGTTATCAACTCAGATCCTATTTTGCTCCCTCGAAAAACGTCTCAGTGGAGCGATTAAGCAGCAGGCTTAAGTAATCTCGACTCATTTCAAAAGCCAAACTGCTGGATACGCTTTTAGATGCTCTTTGTGCTGCCAGGCTAAATGTCTAGAAAAATGGAAGACAAGAAGAAAACGCTTGGCATAGAATATGACACACGGCATACTTGACTCAACTCTGGATCGTTTGCGTTTAGCAATTCTCACTTTGCGAAACTCTTGTTCCCTTGTAGGGTGGACTGTGCCCACCAAAATGCAGATAGTCAACCTCCATGGCCATTCCATGGTACGTGCAGATCAACTTTCTACGCAGATGCGGCGCAGGCCAAAATGAGAATCGCTGGTTTAGGCTGGTTGAAAAGTCCCGGATAAAGTTAGAGACGCTATAGATTCGTCGGTTGTATTTCCATGCGGCCTACAATGGATGATTGAATGAAATACCATCCCTTTGCCGCATCACGGCCAATTCCGGGCTTTTCGGGCCGCCAATCTTCAGCGGTTTCACAATTAGATTTTGTGGACCTGGTCGCAAATGCAACGCTTTGAGTTGACAAAGAATCGGGTATGCATAGAGGGATGAAGGTGGTGAGTATGAATGCCGGCGGGACATTGCGATCCAATCAGCACAAAATGGTCGCAATGGTTTTTTCCTGCATCATCGCTATCTTGATGTTTGGCATTTTTCCCGCTGAAAGCAAAGAACTTACCGCAACATCTGGACCATCCATCCTTTCCGCTTCCGAGATCGACTACCCGCCTTTCTGCTTTGTCGATGCGAATGACGAAGCCAATGGCTTCTCAGTGGAGCTGATGCGAGCGGCACTTGCCGCCATGGGCCGCGATGTCACCTTCCGCATCGGACCCTGGGCTGAGGTTAAGAGCTGGCTCGAACGGGGCGAGGTTCAAGCCCTGCCTTTGGTAGGGCGAACGCCGGAGCGGGAAGCCATTTTTGACTTCACCTTTCCCTACATGTCGCTGCACGGCGCCATTGTGGTGCGGGAAAATACGACCGATATTTGGGACCTGAAGGATCTCAAGGGGCGCAAGGTCGCGGTTATGAGGGGTGACAACGCCGAGGAGTTCCTGCGGCGTGAGGATCGGGGAATTGACATCCACACGACGACTACGTTCGAGGAGGCCTTGCACCAACTTGCAGAAGGTCGTTATGAAGCCGTGGTCATTCAGCGGCTCGTGGCGGTGCGCCTCATCCAGAAATTGGGGCTGGAGAATCTTCGGATCGTCAACAAGCCCATCGAGGGCTTCCGCCAGGATTTCTGCTTTGCCGTCAAAGAAGGCGACCGCGATACCCTGGCTTTCCTCAACGAAGGGCTCTCCGTGGTCATGGCGGATGGGACCTACCGCCACTTGCATGCCAAGTGGTTTGCCGCACTGGAACTGCCGGCTCATCGCCGCATCGTGATTGGTGGCGACAACAACTACCCACCCTACGAATATCTTGACAAGACTGGAAGACCTGCGGGATTCAGTGTGGATCTCACATGGGCCATCGCCAGGGAGTTGGGACTCGACATTGAAATCCGCCTTGGCCCATGGGCTGAAACAATGCAGGATCTGGAAAAGGGTGAAATAGATGTGATTGAGGGCATGTTTTATTCCCCCGAGCGTGATCTGAAATTCACCTACAGCCAGCCATACCAGGTTAATGATTATGTTAGCGTTGTGCGCAAGGGGCAGGGCGCCCCGCCAGCCAGTGTGGATGAGTTGAAGAGCAAGCGGATCGTCGTGCAAAAAGGCGACATAATTCATGACTTTCTGATAGAGAAAGGACTTGGCGATCAAGTAACCGTGGTCGAAACGCACGAGGACGTGCTGAGAGAAGTGGCTGAGGCAAAATACGATTGTGGACTTGTGGCTCGAATAAGTGCGTTGTATTTGATTGACAAGTTCGGATGGACGAATCTGGTTTTGGGGAAGCACTCACTCCTTTCCCTTGAATATTGCTACGCGGTTTTGAACGATCACAAGGCTCTTCTAGCAACGTTCAGCGAAGGATTGAAGATTCTTGAGAAAAACGGCGAATACCGCAGGATCTATGAAAAATGGCTGGGCGTTTACAAGGAAGAACCCCTTTCGCTCATCCGCGCCCTGCGCTATTCCGTAATGGTTCTTATTCCCCTGCTACTGCTCCTTTTGGCGTCTTTCCTGTGGTCCCGTTCGCTGCGCAAACAGGTGGCTCGTCGGACGGCCCAGTTGAAGGAAAGTGAAGAGTTTCTGCGAGCTATGATCGCCTGTTCACCCGTGGCGCTCTACAGCATCGATCTGGACGGAAATGTGCTGGTCTGGAACGCCTCGTCGGAAAAGATTTTTGGCTGGACGACCGAGGAGGTCATCGGCAACCCTCTTCCAATTATTTCCCAAGATAATCAAGAAGAGTTCACAAAGTTTCGAAGAATTGTCTTGGCGGGTAAAAGTCTTGCCGGGATAGAAGTCGTCCGCAATAAGAAAGATGGATCTAGTTTTCCCGCCCTTCTTTCCGCTGCCCCTGTTTACGATGCCAGAGGCCAAATGATCAGCATTATGAGCGCCATGGAAGACATCACTGAGCGCAAGCGAGCCGAGGCCGAGCGGGAGCGGCTAATAGCGGCGATCGAGCAGGCCGGCGACATGGTCTGCATTACCGACCCCTCCGGCATCATTCTGTACGTCAATCCTGCGTTTGAAACCGTGACGGGTTATAGCAAAAATGAGACTGTCGGGAGGACCCCGCGTATCCTCAGAAGCGGCGTGCAAGATGCGGCGTTTTACCGAAATTTGTGGAAAACCATCTCCAGTGGCCGGACCTGGGAAGGGCGTATGGTCAACAAACGCAAGGACGGGGCGTTTTTCACCGAGGAGGCGACGATTTCACCTGTGTTTGATGCTTCGGGCCGGATCGTCAGCTATGTGGCTGTGAAACATGACATCACGGAGCAACTTAGATTCGCAGCCCAGTTTGAGCAGGCCCAGAGGATGGAGTCGGTCGGACGTCTGGCAGGTGGTGTGGCCCACGATTTTAACAATATGCTCGGTGTGATCATCGGTTACGCAGAGCTGGGTCTTGCAGAGGTGGACCCAAGCAATCCGCTGTATTCCAACCTCGAAGAAATCCTTAAGGCTGCAAAACGCTCATCGGACATCACCCGGCAATTACTTGCCTTTGCCCGCAAACAAACCATTGCTCTCAAAGTGCTCGACCTGAACGAGACCGTTGAAAGTATGCTAAAAATGCTTCGGCGGCTGATCGGCGAGGATATTGACCTCGTTTGGCTTCCCGAATCAGGCTTGTGGCCGGTCAAAATGGACCCTGCACAGATCGATCAGATCCTGGCCAACCTGTGCGTCAACTCGCGGGATGCCATTGCCGGAGTAGGGGAGGTTATCATTGAGTCGAAGAATGTCACCTTTGATCAGGTCTATTGCGCCGAACATGCTGGATTTATCCCCGGTAAGTTTGTATTGATGGCCGTAAGCGATGACGGCTGCGGCATGGACAAAGAAACACTCAACAATATTTTCGAACCGTTTTTTACCACCAAGGACGTCGATCAAGGCACGGGCTTGGGGCTTGCTACGGTCTATGGAATTGTCAAACAGAATAACGGCTTCATCAACGTTTACAGCGAACAGGGCAAGGGAACGACCTTTAGGATTTACCTGCCACGCCATGGGAGAGAAGCGGAGAAGCTAAGCGCTGAAAGCGCTGTGGAAATCCCGCAAGGTCGCGGCGAGACCGTGCTGATGGTAGAGGACGAACCGGCGATTATGAAAATGGGTAAGTTGATGCTGGAAAGACTTGGCTACCGCGTGCTGGCCACGATCAAGCCGACTGAAGCCTTGCGTCTGGCCGAGATGCACGCTGGTGAGATTGATCTGCTCATGACCGATGTGGTCATGCCTGAAATGAACGGCCGGGACTTGGCCGATCAAATGCAATCTCTCTACTCCGATGTCAAGATCCTGTTTATGTCCGGCTACACCGCAAATGCAATCTCACACCGTGGGGTGTTGGACGAGGGTGTTCACTTCATCCAGAAGCCGTTTTCGATGGAGGACCTAGCCGTCAAGGTCAGGGCGGCGCTGGAGGAAAAATAGTTCAGGATTGGAGCCTTTTTAGGGCTTTCATTCATCATTTTATTTTGTCGTTCACGAGCGTAAGCTTTTGTGAGCATATCTGTTTATGCAGCACGATACTAATTTGGTTCGCAAATCGAGATATTAATGCTCCTTCTGTTTGGAACTGCAAGTCGCGGTGACGTTACGGTGGATTCGCTGCCACTCAATTAGAGGGTAAGTTTAATGATGGTCTCTCTGAGGAAATTTGCCGAGTTACGCAGAGCCTGCAACTCGCGAGGCCAGAGTTCGAACTCCGGATGTCCACATACCCCCGCACAACCTATCATGGTGGGCACACTCATAGAGATATCTCGAAATCCATAGGCACTCTGCAGCATTGAGCTTACCGGCAGAATCTTTTTCTTGTCCAATACGACCGCATGCGCCAGGGTCGCTACTGCAGCACCAACCGCCCAACCAGCACCGCCTTTCAAGCGAATCATTTCGGCACCGCTTCGTTTCGTTCGCTCAAAAAGGTTGTTTTTCGCAACTTGGGTAAGATGAGGGTGGTTTTGCAGCGGCAGACCGTTACAGGTGGCCGACGACCAGATAGGAACCATGCTATCGCCATGTTCGCCGAGGATGAGCGCGTTTACTTGAGTTGGGGCCACTTTGATTTCTTCTGCGATCAGAGAGCAAAAACGGGACGTATCGAGCAATGTACCAAGACCGATGATGCGGGAGGGATGAAAGTCGCCGTGCTGATTGGCAAGATGCGTTAGAATATCGACTGGATTGGAAACTACCAGGAGAATTGCATTTGCGCTGGGACCCGCGGAGCTTAACTGATCGAGTATGGACAGGAAAAGAACAACGTTTCGGTTGATGAGATCGAGCCTCGATTCGTCGGGTTTACGGCGATGCCCGGCGGTGATTATGATAATGTCCGCTTTTGCTGCGTCAGCAATAGCGCCAAATTCGATTCGCGAGTCGGAGACAAGGGAGCCGCCATGCAACAGATCCAAAGCCTCCCCTCGAGCGGCATCCTCAGCAATATCTGAAACCAGGATCTCGGATACGATTCCACCCAACTGCAGGGCATAGGCTGCAGAACTGCCCACTCGTCCGGCACCGCCAATAATTGAAACTTTCATAGGTTTCCATTCGCGAGTTGTTTCGTTTTCAACCAAGAGCTCCAGACACGAGTAAATTGTAGGACTATGTCGGTTGCAACTCCTTGAAGCGCTTTAAAGCTGCTTCGGCGCACTCGATGTCTTGCTCCACACTTCCTCCGCTGACGCCGATGCCGCCAATGATTTGATCCTTGTGCCTGAGAGGAAATCCGCCGCCAAAAATGACGATCCTTCCCCCATCGGCATTGTGGATGCCGAATAGCGGCTGCCCCGGTTGAGCCAGTGGCGCAAGTTCATGGGTGGGAAGTTTAAGGGCAACTGCGGTGTAGGCCTTGTTCAGGGCAATATCGATGCTGACAAGAAGCGCCTCATCCATGCGCTGTAAAGCAAGCAGATTTGCGCCCGCATCCAATACTGCAATCACCATGGGGACACCGATCTCGGCAGATTTTCTGCGTGCTGCCGCAATCAACTCCAGCGCCATATCAAGATTCATTTTCATTCTGATGCCTCCTCGACTTTTTTAAATTATCCTAAACGATTCTACCAGCGTGCATCTCCGCTGACGTGTGAAGGTTCTGGCCGACGTCAGGCCTTCGCCTGTGGGTCCGGCGATGGTGAAAGAGGTGTGTCCCTCCCCGCCGAGACCGATTCCTGCATACGACGGTCCGTTTTTGACAAAGATGGTCGTCTGCACGGCGCGTGCAAACGCTGTCATGTACTCGACGTGCGTGGAGTGCATGATGGCTGTGTGTCTGTTGCCTTGTTCGACCTCTACGGCGAATCTGATGCCTTGTTCCACATCCTTTACACGAACAATCGGCATGATCGGCATCATCTGCTCCAGCCATACCAGCGGGTGATCTTTAGGCGCATCGAAAACGGCGAGCCGATATTTTTCGTCAAGCTCGATGCCAACCTCCCGTAGAATGACCTGTACATCCTTGCCGATGTATGCCGGATTGATCTTGCCGTCGGGGGTAACCACAAGATTGGTCACCTTTTGTGCTTCTTCAGGATTCAGTCGATAAGCCTTCCCGGTCTCCTGCATAAATTTAATCAGCGAATCCGCAATTTCTTCAACGACGATGACTTCTTTTTCGCACGTGCAGAAAATATTGTTGTTGATGCTTGCTCCATCAACGATGCATTGAGCCGCTTTGCGAATGTTGGCGGTATGATCGACCAGAGCCGGCGGATTGCCGGCGCCGGCGCCGATGGCTTTCTTGCCGGAGCGAAGCACTACATTGACAACAGGTCTACCACCGGTTGCCACCAGCATGTTGACTTTAGGATGCTCGATAATCTGTTTTGCAGTTTCCAGCGTGGGTTCCCGAACTCCTCCGATCAGGCCGGGAGGTCCGCCTGCATCAACCACGGCCTGGTAGAGGATTTCTATCATTCGTGTGCTGGTTTCCCGAGCCGAGGGATGTGGATTGAAAACCACCGCATTGCCTGCGGCTATCATGCTGATGCTGTTATGGATGACCGTACCGGTCGGATTTGTAACAGGAGTCAGTGAGCCGATGACCCCTATGGGAGCATATTCCAGCAACATCAGTCCGGAATCTCCGGTCTTGGCATGCGGCTGAATGTCGGCGGTACCGGGGGTTTTGGTGGCGCAAAGAATGTTTTCCCTTATTTTGTCCTCATAACGGCCGAGCTTCGTTTCCCGAACAGCCAACGCCGACAACTCTTCATTATTTTCCAGAGCCGCCTTGCGCATGGCGGATATGATTTCTTCACGCCGCTCCAAAGACATGGCAATGAGCCGCCTTTGAGCATCCACCGCACTCTCGACCGCCTGATCGATAGTATCCGCGAGGCCGATGGATCGGCCTCTTCGCTCTATCCCAGCCTTGGAGATTTCCTCGACAACCTTTTTCACCAAGGCAGTGACGATTTCCTCATTGGTTGCCATCGCAGCTCCCCTTCCCAGGTCAATTGAGCATTAACTTGATCGTATAGGAATTTTTATTTTTAGCGGACTGAAGTCCGCGCTCCTAAAATAGTGGAGTGCAGGCTTTAGCCTGCCAACTTGATAGACTTGTTAAGGATGAAAATTTGCATTTAAGTTCTTTCCTTTTCTCCGAATAACCTCGCACATGGTTCTCCAGAATACTTTTTATGGATTCCCGCTAAAAGAATGCGGGAATGACGTATGATGGATCGCGTGAGCCATAAAAGTTGATGTAGGTTGGGTTGAGCAGGGCGAAACCCAACGTATATTTTGCTGCGCCCCGCATCTCCAAGCGCCAACTTCTGACTTCCGTCTTCCGTGCTGCGCCTCTGGATTCTGGCTCCTGAATTCTCTCACTTAAGTCGGCTGCGCCCGGAATAAATAAAGCAAAACTGCACCGGTCAAAACCTGAATAGTTCGCCCGGGTACTGGATAACCCGCTTTTTCGAATTCAATGCTCAGCTGACTTCTCAAAAACTGAAACGGTGGAATTTCGAAAGAAGACTCGATATCAACATCGCTTCCAATAGACCGCGACCAGATGTCCATCTCCTCCAGAGCCTCGACCACAGGTTGTGCAACTTGGATATCCTGCTCTACAGTTCCTCCGCTAATCCCAACCGCACCTGCAACCTTTCCCTTTAGCTTTAAAGGAAACCCTCCGCCAAAAAGTACAATCCGACCCTGATGAGTCTGTTCGATTCCATACAGCATTTCACCGGGTTGGGCCAGTTTACCAACCTCATGAGTAGGCATCCGCAGGGCTGCGGCGGTAAAAGCTTTGGACACGGCAATTTCAGCGCTTGCCGGCAGCGCGCCATCCATCCGGCCAAAAAAAATGAGGCCGCCCTCAGCATCCGCCACAGCGATAGCCATGGGCACTTTAATTGCGGCTGCATGCTCTTCGGCAATGGAGGCAAGCGCTTGAGCTACCGGATATGGAATCCTCATATCGAAGCTCCAGCTTTGCATTCATCGAATAGAAAGATCTCGCACAACTTCTTCAATGATCGTTTGAACCTCAAGCGACCAGGCTAGAACAAACAGCAGATCGCTTAGCCGATTGAAGTACATGATGAGCACAGAGTAATTTCCAGTTTGTCGATTCAGTTTGTTGATCCATCGCTCGCATCTCCGGCACACCGTGCGGGCAACGTGCACAGCACTGCTTTCCAAGGATTTTCCCGGCACAAGGAAATGGCTGGGGAGCCCGAAAACGGAACTGAACCGGTCGATTTCTCTTTCAATCCTTTCCACATCTTCAGGGCCGATTCGACGCTTCAGAGCTGCCAGATTCTCTGATGTGGAGGCCAGTTCCGAAGCTGCCGCAAAGATGTTCGATTGAATACCGTAAACTACTTCCCGTATCCGTTCCTCTTTAACGAGTGCGCGAACCATACCCAGGTGGGCTTGCAGTTCGTCCAGGCTGCCATAGGTCATGACTCTTGTGTCATCCTTTTCTACTGTCTCGCCGGACAGCAGGCGGGTTTGACCTTTGTCGCCCGTTTTTGTGTATATTTTCATCTCCATATGATTCATGCTCGCGTCATGTGGGCGTTTTCAGCTGCTTCGTCCGCAATGACAGTGTTGCCGATGGGTTTCGCTCCACTCTACCCATCCTACGCCGTCCGCCCCATACGTGTCGCACCTACGGTCCTTCTTGAACGTCGATATGGTCGATGATCCCGATGATGGTTGCATCCACGGGAATCTGGTCGTTGTTCAGAGCATGGCGGGCTCCGCTTCCCGGACGATCATGACTTGTTCGCCGACACCGGCCCCGACCGCATCAACGGCAACGAAAGGTTCACCTTTCGGCCTGTCTCCGTGATGATCGAGGGGCTGGACGATCTGGATTTTGCACCCGACCAGTCGTTCGTGTTTGCGAGTTGCAACGAGGGTTCCGATCACACGTCCAATCTCCATAGTAAAGTTTCCTTTTCCCGAAGTTTGGCAAATTTTAAAGGTTGCCTGATAATTGCTCCCTGCCTAACAGCCTGTCCGAATCATCCCCAGTATATTTAGACACCCTCATCGATCTCACACAGGACAACTCCCAACCGCGACGCAAGGTCCCGGGCAAGCGGTGTTATCAGACATCCGGAGGATATTTCCAGGCCTGATCCAGCCCGATGGGCATGCGTCACCTGAGCCGCAGTGATGACTTTTTGCCGGATGTTTGGTAGAGGGCGAGGCGGTCCAGACGTTAAGGATTGTTTTGAATGGTGCTGATGTTTTGATTCCAGGATTGACTTCACCGCCTCGCCCAACTTTCCGACATCGGTTAAACGGCAACCGTAATCACTCAAAGTCGCCAACCGATCCCTAACCACAGCGTTTAAAGCCGCTGTTCCTTGATGAAAACCAAGTTTCTTCCTTCCTTCCGAATGCGGGTCCACACCGTTTCGCGCCGCGATCACCGGCTTTCCCATGAAGAGGGCATGCAGAACAATATTGGTTGGCACATTGTCAGGCATCAGCAGAGCTAATTTAGAAAGCGTATTCACACTCAACAAAGGAACCACAACGGCTCTTGCTTCATGCAAGGCATTAAGCCATTTTGTTGAATCTATCCGGTCAGAATGGGGAAACCCCTCCAGTCGATCTCTGAGCACCTGCCCGTATAAGCCTTCTGCTGCTTGAGATAAAGCAACCTGTATTTGGTAGCCCTGCAAGATCAATTGTCTTAATTGCTGAACGGATTCGTCAAACTCGACCGTCGCACCGGTGAACACTGCAATGATTAGTCCCCGGCCGCCGTCGGCCCCAAGTCGGACTGCCACTCTTTTGATGACTTCAGCAACCAGACGTTGAATTTGTTCTTCATTCATGCCGTAAATTTCTTCTACGCCTTATCCAGCGATGTCCCTGCACAACTCAAAGCAATTCCAAGCGGAGTTACCAGTAACGGATTGTGGGGTCTCAGCACTTCCAACCCCGTCTCTTCCTCCATCACTTTTTCTATGCCCGGAAAACAACTGGTGCCGCCCACCAGATAGATTGTTTGAACATCCGAACCCTTCAGATTCTCGCGCACAATACTTGCCATTTTTTGAAATACGGGCCGCACCAGTTGAAATATCTCGCCTTGGATGGATGGATCGGTCTTCAAGCGTTCCGCCTCATCGACTTCAATTCGATAATGGCCGGCAAGAACCAAATCGATGTGAGTGCCTCCGGTCGGCTCATCCGCTGTAAAAACGACCTCACCCTTTTGAATGATCGAAATACCCGTAGTACCTCCACCAATATCCACAACAGCTCCGTCTTCAATGCCGAGCACTAAAGACGCTGCCGTGGGTTCGTCAATGAGTCCGGAAAGATCCAAGCCGACGGCGCGCACGACGTTGCCGAAAGCCTGCGCGTTACGTCCCATAGTGCCGGGAGGGAAGGCGGCCGACGCTTTTTGGATCTGAAGACCCGAATCAGTCAACTTTTGGATTTGTTGACGAAGAATCCGGATTGCACCGACATAGTCCAAAACCAAACCGTCCCAAATACTGGATCGGCTGCGGGTAACCACGCCTGCCACCGGCGCCTCGGACTCATCGACAACGGCGGTAACGATATAGGCTGTGCCCAGGTCCACCCCAGCGAATAATTTCCCTGAAACAGGTCGACCGCCATTCAGATGCAAGGCTGCCTCGAACAATTGTATTTTTTGGTTCGCCGATTCCCTGATTGGCATGCGAGCCCCTCGATTAGCCTTCTTTCCCACTCAGACTTTTGATTGCGGCTTCTGCCGAACCTGCCGCTCGTTCCACATCGGACCTTTTGCCCCCCAAGTAAAGGCGGCCCACGGCTCCAAAGGTTCGGCAATCCACCAGGGTAACCTGTGAATTTTTCTCGGACTCATTGGCTGCGAGAGTGATGTAGGCTGCGGGTTGAACTTCGAGGATGTAGAGGTCTTGTCCTGGCAAAAGCATTGACGCAAGACGGGAAACGTTGACCATCTGAGCATGATAGGCATTTACCTTATGGATGATCTGCGAATTCAAAATCTTTGGTTTGATGCGATCCTCAAGACTCATTCCAATCGATTTGAGTAAAGCACCGCCGGCATGCTTGACTTCAGCCTGCGCCTGGGAATGAAATTCCAACACGCCGAAATGCCTTTCCACGACCATCAACCCGGGTTGAACGTTAGCTGCCTTTACTGCGGTATCAATGACTTGGTTGATGGCCACTCCAGGCGAGATTTCTATAAGCACGGCCGCCAAACCGGGAATGGGAATATAGCCTCTTGCATTGGCGCCGATGTAGGCGGCAAACTGAGGCTGAAGTCGATCCAGATAAACATAGGCGCGCAGCTCTATCATTGTGGACTCCTTTGTTGCAAACAGGGCTTAGATCAAGTTTTCTTTGTGCGCTTGGCTTTCTTGCTTTTTCCGCTTGCGGGTTTGGCAACAGGAAATTTAGCTGTTTCTGTTTTAGAATCGCTTGAGGTCTCAGCTTTTGGCCGATCAGCCTGTTCTTGCTCAACAGGAAGCTCTTTCATCGGTTGCGATTCGGTGTCATCAGGAGAAGGGGAGGGCGCCGCTGGCGGTTCGGCCGGTGGTTTCGGTGCAGGCGGCAGAGGAGGGACCGGAAGTGATTGCAGCTGCCGATCAGGTCTTGCAATGACGTGGCACGACACGACTTTACCTACCCTCTGTGCCGCAGCAGCTCCGGCTGTTACAGCTGTTTTTACCGCAGCAACGTCTCCGGTGAACATGATCGTAACGAGTCCGGCTCGTACCTCTTCATATCCGGCCAGGCTGACATTTGCCGCTTTGCATCCGGCATCCGCCGCTTCAACTGCCGGCACGTGTCCCCATGTTTCTATGAGTCCGAGGCTTCTTTTCTGCATGGGTATCCCTTTCCACTACCGAGCAGGCTGTCCGAGAATTGTCATTTCGAGCCGAAGGCGAAAAATCTTGCTTCTATAACGAGTCAGTTAACAGATTTCTCTCTCCGCTGCGCTTCGTTCCAAATGACAAAATGGCAAAACCGGTGTTTTCAGACATGCTCCCAGTACAGCTCGGCCAAAGTTTTCAACCAATTATGGGACGATCCAAAGTCCCCCTTTCTGAAATCCCCCCCTGCCCTTCCTTTACCAAGTGACAGTTAGACACACATGACTCCGTGCTTTTGAAAAGTATCTGTTTTCGTAGGCATTACAATTTGCCAGCAACAACAGGGAGTCAGCGATTTGGTCCCCCCCTTTCCAAAGGGGGGTTTAGGGGGGATTTTTCAACCTGCTGATTCTTATTTAAAATCCCCCTAAGTCCCCCTTTGCGAAAGGGGGACTTTCAATACCCACGGGGTCATGTGTGTCCAACTATCAGCTTTACCAAAGGGCGGAATCTAAGGGCTTTCCCCTGCGAAGGGGAAGACCGGTAAAAGCTCGAGCACCACGGCTGCAATGATTTTCGCCAGTTGGTCCAACTGGACCTGCCGAGAAGGATTGGAACTACCATTTTTACTGCAGCCCGCAGGCTGGTCATAGAAAACCAGTGGTTCACCTTTGACCAGTCGTGCCGCGTTCGTCCCCAAAATGCGCAGCTGTTCGGAGAACCGATCTTCCCCCGAGAGGATAAAAAGTGGTTTTTCGTCAAGCAGATCACGATGATGGAGCGAGATGGTACTTCCCCGCTCATTTATACCGATGCCAACGCCCAGCAGCGACTGATAAGCTGCTTTTTTAGATATCGACTCTCCATTTTGAGCAACGGTTTCGCGAAACTCCGACGGAATACCTTCTTCTTCCAATCCCCAAAGAATTGGATTGATCAATTCTTCTTCGACAGCGCCATCTGAAAGAATCAATACTGCCGGCTTATCCGGTTCCAGTTGTCTGGGATTGCGATCTCGCACGACGTCAGTTCCTCTCCATTTCCGCGTGGGCGAGCACCAGTCCGGTGGCAACGGCGTTGCGCGGACCTTCCTGGCTTCGAACATTGGCCCGGCCGGTTACGACCCCGTAGTCAAGCAGAGCATCGGAAATCATTTTGGGAATCTCGAAATCAAGAGCCGACCCACCTACCATCACCAGGAAGCTAATGAGGCGAATATTTCCAGCCGGCGCCACCCTCTCCAATGCTCTAAGCCCATTTTTTATGAACACTTTTTGCTTGGCTTCGCGGCGCACGGTAGCGATCTTTGCCGGCTGCTCGCGAATATCGAGTGGAATTGGGCCGTTTTCGGCCATCACCACCACACGGCCGAACAGACGAGGATCCAGGGGTTCTTGAAAAAACTGCACGGTGCCGTTCTCATGGCGCATGTGGAAAAGCGACTCGACTTTAGCCAGGGGAAAACGTTTGATGTTTTCAGCCAATTCACGATCTTCCAAACCCAGTTCCGTATCGATCAGGAGCGTGACCATGTCTCCAGCACCTGCAAGGTGGGTGCTCTTGATTTCACCCGCTTCGTTGATCAGGGAAGCATCCGTGGATCCTCCACCCAAATCGAGGATCGCCAGAGGAGGACGTGTACCGGGAGTTGTCAAGGCGCCACGGATGGCCATCTCCGCCTCTATTCCCCCTACGGCAACAGGCACCATGATTTCTTCCTCGAGTTTGCGCGCCAGTCTCTGCATGGGCAATTTGTGCGTTTTAACCATCGCAGCCAAGCCCACCGCATTGCCCAGCGCATACTCGCCTGCAAGGCTTCCGAGAACCTGCTGGGGTTTGAGCGTATCGACTGCAAGGATATCCTGGACGCTGATTTCGCCAACCGGCTGATCGGTCAATTCTGCCATCACTTTGCGCACATGCTCGAACATTCCTCCAGCATGAGTTCCGGGTTCCGCCTGAATTTCCACCAGAGGACCAACTGCGGCGACTTTTTCCATGATGGCTTCTGCACCCTCTTCAACCGGAATCTCTTCTTTCCTGTTTTGACCGATCAGGGCGATCCTGCCCGCTGGTATGCGCCGCTCTTCAATGTCCCCTTTGGGAGTTTTGATCACAACGGCACTGCGGGTTCCCATCAAAGCCCTGGCAACGGGCACGACACGGCGTGTTTCCTCGGCGTCCAGATCGAACAGAGTCGCAATGTCGTAAGGATTGGACAGCCTTTCGATACTCCTGCCGGGCCCCGCAACCTCCACTGCGGCAGGCATTCCCACGGGTATTCGATCGATGTGCACGACTTCATCGACGATGGGGATGGGGGAATAGAGTCGATTATTGATGAGCACCGCATCATCCTTCTGGGCTATGCCTGCAGCCACTTGCAGCCCGGCAGACCCAGCTCTGTTCAACACAGCAGCAGCTTCCTGGAAGTCCACCTCCCGGGGAATGATGGCAATCCATTTGTTATCGGGGGCGGCGTCTTGCAGTTCTGCGAGCCGAATTGTGGTGCCAAGCCCCAACCCCTCACCACCAGGGGTGGAAGGGTTGTGGCCGATCATGGCGGATTCGGTGATGACTGTTTCGGTAATAGTCTCCATCGCCACATCCCCGATCACCGGTGTAGCTTCGTTCAGCAGCACCAGGCTCAGGTCCTTACGCAAAAGGTTCACACCAGTCAGGGCCAGATCCAGTGCTTCAATGACTCCCAACACGTTTTGCAGGGTTCCCTTGATCCCCACCGTCCTAACCAGAGAACTGGCAAGGAAATGCGGCTTCCCATCCGTCGCCAGTTCGGCTATGGCAACTTCGGTTGAATTGTTGCCAATATCAACCCCGGCGATGAGTGCCATGTGGTTTTGAGTCCTCACTATCTCTTCAAGCGATTGCGTTTGTCGTATATTTCGGCAGCTTCCCTGAATAATGCTGCGCAAACTTTTGCCTGATATTTGGTCTCCAGTTCACCGGCAATGTCCAGCAGTTCCTGTTTAGTGGAACGATAAGGTCGAAGGGCATTGTACATCTCCAACAACCGCTCGTCTGGAATCCTGGTCATTTCCGCGGCTCTCCGCATATTTGCTGCAAGCCGGGGCCGGTTCACACTTTCGGCAATCTGTGCCTGGTATTCGAGTGTCTCCGGGCGTATCTTGATGTCGTCAAAAGTTATCTGCCCCGAAACAACCTTATCCAGGCCAATATCTTCGAGTTTCATGCCGCTTGCCGACTGCACAAGATCCGGACGCTTGCCGGCAAGAGGATAATCTCTCTTTGCATCCAGCTTGCCGGTGGGCGAGGACGGCTTGCTCGGAGTTGTCTTCCCCTCACCCAGCGTGGACATGACTCGCTTTACCGCCTCCGCGATCAGTTCGGGTGAAATGTTCACTTTTGGATCAGCCATGAATGTCACCTCCTAGGTCTGATGCCCAATTGAGATCTTATGTGCACAAAGGTTCAAATGTTTCATTTCGTTATTTTCCGCCCAAAATCCAGCATGCGCCGCCGTGGGAGGGGGCGGTACCATCACACGCGCGTCATTCCACATTCCACATCACATGCCTTATGTTCGTATCTCCGTTCTCCAATTTCTGTCCTCTGTCCTCTGTCCTCTGACTCCTGGCTCCTGGCTCCTGGCTCCTGAATTCAGCCTTTCCCTAAAATCATCACAGTGGAACCTGCAGCTCCGTGCTCGGTCTATCCGCCTTTACGTATTGGACTTCCTTGTTGTGCAGCAGCGCTGCCAGACCTTGATAGCGCGGGCGTGCCATCGGATCGTTGCGGACCGGAACCGGCGAAGGATGTTCGCCTTTGGCATACTTTGCCGCATTACGTCCTATGGCACGAAAGGTTTCCCGTTCCACCAGGGGCGACTGTGGAAACAATTCCAAATTCTGCAAGGGCGCAAGATCGCGCTGGTGAATAACAGTAGTACCGCGGGAGAGAATGCCTATACCGATTCCCGAACCGCTCAGTTTAGCCGCCTCATGTGCGATAAAGCCAACGTCTGCGGTCTTGTTCACCCGGATAAGGCGGGGCTTCAAACCCTCTTCTTCAATTCCCGCCATCACTTCTCGGAGCACTTCTCCATGGGGGATTTCAATGATCGTTTTTGTCATGGAGGAGCCGAACGCCGGCGGAATTCCGATCACTACTTCGGTTCGGTTGCTTCCAACTCTGGCTTCGCCCAGATCCTTGAAGCCAAGGGCCGGTGCATCTACTTGTTGGGGGGAGGATGATTTTCCCTCCTGTTGCATCTGCTTTAGGACCTCAAGGATGATCCCCTTAACCATTTCTTCTGAGATATTCATAGCAAACGACCTCCAATTGGAGTCCTAAATGTCTTCCGGGCTGATCGCAAACGGAATGTCTTTGAGCTGATCCCACCGCTCTCCCTCGAGACGATATCCGGATCCGGGACCGACGTAGTCGTTCGGATCATTCACGGCGCTTAGCACTTCAAACCCCTCGGTAAAGATGGCTGAAGTGTGCAGATAGTCGCCGGTCACTTTTCCTTTGAGCATGTTGAGAACCGATCCTGCTACATCGTTGAACCCATGTTTGGCCAACGCCTGGACCACATTCAAGCCAGTCACACCGCGCCTCATCATGTCGTCTATGGCACGAAGATCTTCCGGCACATTGCGATCCGGCATATCCTTGCTGCCATGCGCATAGGTGGCGGCTTCCACCTCTTGATCGGTGATGGGAGGAAGTCCGAGCTCTTTGAAAACGGCTTGAAGAGCCCTGGCAGCTTTGTTGCGAACTTCGATGACTTTCTCCTCAGTGACCGGACGAAGACCGCCGTCTACCTGAAGGTCGCGTTGCAGAACCAGGTAGTCGTCATAATCGTCACAGTCATGAGTTGATCCGGCAAACATGTTGTCATAGTTGGGGACCGAACTGTATCCGGAGAAAATCAGATCCGTTCCCGGCAGAAACTGCATGAGCATTCGAGCGGTATTGCGAATGGAGGAGTGAGTAAAAGTCTGGTCGTTGCCCGATGCGACTTCAAGATCCGTCAAAACGGTTGCTACGTTTTCGGCCAGTATAGCTCTGACTCCGGCCGGGACCGCACCTGGAACTCCCACACAGCTGATGGAGCCATTTTGCAGTCCCTGCACCCCGGCCGCCTTGGTGATCATCACGCAGCGGATTTCGAGATAAAGCATCGACTTGCCTTCGGCATAGCCCATCTGGACCTCTGAACCCGTGCCCGAGGTGTAACGCATTTTGAGGCCCCGCGACGCATACGCGGAAGCCAGAAAAGCCTTGGACCAGGGGGTGTCGTCACCATCCACGAAAACCTGTTCCGTCCCGTACACCGACACGGTTTCCGCGTAGTGGGTAAGACCTCGCATCCCCAGTGTAAGCTCGAGCGCCTCCTCTACGGCACATTGCGCAAGGATGCCGGGTCGTCCGACCTGTCCGCCTACCAGAAGAGACAATGCATTCATGGGAGCGTAACGAACTACGCCAACCGTCGTCTCTATTTCGGTAAAACCGCGATAACCCGCCTCTGCAGCATCGGCTGCCAGCAGCGCCGGAGTGTCCTTTACATTAGTCACATGCGCTTGATTGGAAGGCGTCCGCCGCGGCCTCAACTTCTGCATGGCCATCATCAGTTCGACGACGTTCATCTTTTTGAGCACATCCAGGAGCTTTGCAGGTGTCATTCCGACCGAAAGTCTCACGATCTCGGAGCGCGGCACATTGATGTCGACCAACATCTTGGCGAATTTTTCGGAATCTGTAGCCATGGCCTCTTCAGCCACCGATGTATCAACGTAGTGGTCGGCAATCCAGAAATCGATCATGTCAAAGTCTTCGCGTCTCTTGCCGTCCAGTTCCACAACCCTGTTGTTCTCTATCTTTATTCCCGGTTTCGGATCGTTGGGGCTCTCCATGGCGACCAGGCCGACATCGACCCATTCTTTAATGAAACCATCTTTGTGCAGGGGGCGCTGTTCCAGCACCTCGAAACGCTTTTGTCGCTTAGCCATTGCTTACCCCCTTTATATGTAAGGTGTGCCTAATGACTTTGGCGGTTCTCCCCAGGCTGAAAGGAGCTTATTGCCGACTTCTCGGCCCGCGATGACCGCCTGCCTCACTGCTCCCGAATCTCCTGTGACCCAGATGAACACCTCGTTGGTGAGACTCGTTCCACGAGCCGGCGAAGCAAAGCCCAGCACTTCAACATCTGCGGCTTTAACGGCGGTATCGATCATGAGCATACCAATGACCGCCGGCGCTCCCAGGATCAATCCGAACGCCCGCCCTTCGGGTATCTTCAAAGCGTAGCTCAAAACCTTACTGGCGCGCGCAGAGTACTGGTTCTCCGTATAGCCCTGGTCATTGGCGTAAACGTCGCCGAAGTATTTGGGCAGCATTTCCAGAGTCACTTCAACGGCCCGACGGGCGTCGGAGACGTCTTCAGCACCGAAGATGATCAAGTTTCCGTGACCGGCCTGTCCCTTGGTGTCTCTTGGCATTTCAATGCATAAGACTTCAGTATTGGTCGCTTTGATGGCTTCATCGGCCGCCATCAGCTGAGGTCCTGCCCCGACGCGGCCTCCAATAACTCCAATCGAGCGATATTTGGGGTCGAAACCCATCAACTTGTGAATAATGGGATCGAGGTTGGCGATGACAATCCCTTGTGTGTCCCCCATGCCGGCACCCACGAATTCCGTGAGCTGCACCAGATCGGCTGGAGCCGATGGGTTGCCGCTGCTTTGCGGCTTGGCTGCTTTGCCGGCCGGTGCGCTAGGAGTCAGTCGGCTCATCACTTCCTTCATAACTCTGTTAATCAATTCTTCTTGCATTGCAGATTCCCTCCTGAATAAAGGCGATTAAGAAGGCGAAAAGCGTGGATCACTCCGTACTTTTTGCTGCCTGCGGAAGGATCGTCTCCACATCTTGATGCGGTCTCGGAATGACGTGAACGGAGACCACTTCCCCCACTTGTTGGGCTGCGGCCACTCCCGCATCCGTGGCGGCTTTTACCGCCCCCACATCGCCTCTTACCATCGCGGTCACCAAGCCGGCCCCAATCTTCACTTGTCCCACCAGCACGACATTTGCCGCCTTGACCATGGCATCAGCCGCCTCAATATTGGCGACCAATCCTTTCGTTTCGATCATTCCCAACGCCTCTTTTGTCATGACCATTTCTCCTCTCAACTGTTTAAAATGCTTTGGCTAGTAAAAACGTATGGAAACTCCAAGTTTCTCTAAAACTAACCCTCAGCAGTCACCTCTTTCTGTTTTAAAAGTTCTGGAAGTCTGGCTGAAAGAATTCCAGCGAAATTTCCGATCATCATGCAGACGAAGGTGTTAATGAGAGTTGCTGTAATATCTCCCTCATGAGCTCCGAGATTACCAAAGAACACCGCGGCGCCGACAAACTGTCCTGGAATGGCTGATAGAAGTGGTATGTTCCCCTCTATAGTCATGACAAAGCAGAAGATTCCTATCCAGAGAGAGAGTAAAATCATGTTTCCAGCCCCGACCTGCAGCCAGATCCAGAAAAAGATCGCGCCCTGAACCATGCCGGCGATATTGGCAGCGATGGATTTCTTTAAAGCTTCACCGGAGCCTCCTGCATAATAGAAGCTGGCCCAGGCAGCATAGCCCACCCATGCAGTCAGCCACGGCACCCAAACCGTAGTTTGAAACCATAAGCCGCAAAGCACACCGATACTTATCGAAACGGGTAAAAGTCCCATTTTCATGTCTCCATCTTGTAATGTTTTCCGAGTGCGTCCGCCGCCCAAATTGCCGATTCGACCAAATCCGCATTCACCGGAAACCAGGTTGCATGTATGGTTTCACCCACTGCAGTGGTGGCTTCCGCGACTTTCCTGATTTCTTCTCGAGTCGGACTGTGTACTCCCATGTCGTCCAGGCACACGGGCAGTCCCACGCTGAGGCAAAAATCAAGAACTTCCAGGATGTCATCCATCGGCCGGCCTTCCATAATCAACTGCGTAAGCGTTCCAAAAGCTACTTTCTGCCCATGCAGTTTATGGTGCGATTGCTCCAGAACGGTGAAGCCGTTGTGCACAGAATGAGCTCCCGCAAGACCTCCACTTTCAAATCCCAGGCCGCTCAGTAGAGTGTTTGCTTCTACAACCGCATCCACGGCTGGCGTCACTGACTTAGTCTCTACCGCCAGCTTGGCTGCAAGTCCGTGCTGCAGAAGGGTGTCATAGCAAAGGCGGGCCAAGTTAATAGCGGAAAGGGTAGGGGGGCATCCGCCTGTCAATACATTCGGCTTGCAACTTTTTGCGCAGGTATCCGCTTCCCAGAATGTGGCCAAGGCGTCTCCCATCCCGGACACCAGATATTCGACAGGGGCCCGGGCCACAATTTGGGTGTCCACCAGAACGCATTCAGGGTTTTTGGGTAATACCAGGTATCGGTCGAATACCCCATTTTCCGTATAGATCACCGACAGCGCAGAGCAGGGAGCATCGGTTGCTGCAATGGTGGGCACAATAATGACCGGAACCTTCATCTCATGCGCTACGGCCTTTCCGGTGTCGATCACTTTGCCTCCGCCGGCGGCAATAACGAGGTCACAACTTTGTGCCTTGGCTGCTTTGACCAGCCTTTCAATCTCGGAGTCACAGCACTCTCCATTGAAAGCTTCCTGGTGGCAGCCAAGCTTCTTCTTAGAGAGACTGGCCGAAATGGCATTACCGCAAATGGAAAGAGCTGTTTTGCCGCCGGTGAGCAGGGCTTTCGAACCTAACCTGGCAGCATGTTCACCGATCTCGCTAGTAGCTCCGGAGCCTTGAACATATCGGGCTGGTGCAAGTAACATACGACTCATTGAATTCCTCCTTTTGTGCTCATTAGGGCATGAAGTAGGGTGGGTAAGGGCCTTGTCTTACTCCACGGCTAACCGACCGCGCAGGGGGAATTGCTTCGGTGGACATTGTAGGCTGAGTCAGCATTGCGGGATTTTCGCCCTTGAGAACAAGTAGTTGCGTTAGTGAGAGCCGACCGAACACGTTGAGGCAGAGCAGAGGTCCCCTGCGAACACGATATTAATCAGCTGGAATAAAACCATACGGCTGGCGTGTTGGAAATCACCCAAACGGGTGAAAAGGAATCCCCCGTTTGGTGGGATTATGGGGGAGGTGAGGGGGAGGTCGATTGACAAACTGAATCAGTCTATCAGGTTCATTTCTCGGGCGATCCTGGCCGCTTCAAGCCGGCTTTTCACATTTAACTTGCCGTAAATATGCTTGATGTGACTCTTAACGGTTTCGGTGCTTATGTTCAGAGCGTTGGAGATTTCCTTGTTGCTTCGACCTTCGGTCAACCCCTGCAGTACTTCTTTTTCCCGGTGTGTCAAGACGGGATGGTCCGCCTGAACTGATTGCATCCGGATCGGATCGTGCCCCAGTGCTAGATTCGCAAGATAGGGAGATATTACTTTCTGGTCGTCGCCAAACCCTCTTATGATTCTGATCAATTCATCGATCCCGACGCGCTTGAGTATGTATCCGTCAGCGCCTGCCTGAATTGCGTCGCGAATATATTCTTCCTTGTTATAAGTAGAAAGTACCACGATTTTCATCGTAGAGAGAGTTCTGCGCAAAATGCGAATAGCGCGGATACCTGTTAAACCGGGCATTTCCACATCAATCACCGCGATATCGGGTAGGGATGACTGTATTTTTTCCACTGTACTGTAACCGTCGCTGGCTTCTCCAACCACTTCGATGTCTTTCTTCTGGGTCAAACTGAGGCGTAGTGCCATGCGCAGCAACGGATGATCGTCAGCCAGGAAAACCCTTAAGGGTTTATCTGCCGAGAAGTTGTTCATCAAAGTTCCTTAGTTGTAAATTTCTTCTATAAAAATGCAGAATCCAGGAGCCGGGATTGAGAATCCAGCGGCGCCACCCAGTCTTTGGGCGGGGTTTGAACGAAAATGGAAACAGAGAAATGCAACATTTCAGCCTCACGAACGTATTGTCCTCAAGGTTTCGGGGCGTTGGGTCAAGCGGCCGGAAGCATGAACTGGAATTGACAGCCTCTCTTCCCCTTTTCTTCATCCAGGAAGACCGGCGACTTTACCCATATGGCGCCGCCATGCGTTTCGATGACTTGCCTGCAGAAAGTCAATCCCAAACCGAGGCTCTTCCTGCCACGATCATTTCTGCTGATGGTGAAAAATTTTTCGAAAACTGCTTCCTGATATGCCGGTGGAATTCCAGGACCTTGGTCTGAAACCGTTACTAAAACGTATGAATCGGCTGCTTCAAAAGACGAGGGAAATACGATCTTTGCAGCTTCAATCAGGCATTCCTTTTCGCTTGAGGGGATAAGTCGGCAAGATATCGAGACCTTGCCGTCCTCGGGGCTGTAGTTCACAGCATTTTCGAGCAGGTTAATGCAGGTTCGTTGAAGTCGGTCCCAGTCTGCCATTATCAAGATGGGATCGTACGCGGGGTGCACTTCAATCGTCACCCGCTTCTCCTGGGCGAGAAGTTTGACGTGATTGCTGCTTTCGTTGATAACCTGGCTAATTTCGATTTTCGTTTTATCAAGTAGAAATTGACCGTTTTCCCTGCGATAAATATCCAGCAGATTGCACACCATCCCGTAAAGTTGATGGCTTGTCTCCAGCGTTAGATGCATGACTTCTGTCTGAACCTCATTAAGCGGTCCTACTTCTTCATTGATCAGAAGTTGCAGAGCCTTTTGCATTGAAAGGACGGGATTTTTGATGTCATGAGCCACCATTCCTATGAGATCTTCCTTCATTCGCTCTGTCTTGCGCTGTTCGGAGATGTCTCGTATGATGGTCACATAATCCGGATCTTTTGATTTTTCCTTGTTGATTCCGGCAATGGAAACCTGTACCGGAAAAGACTGGCGATTGGCTTTGACCGCGTTGAGTTCAATGCGCCGGTCAGCCGTGTGCTTCGTTTGCAGCTGCCCCCAATAGGACCGTTGCGAAGCTTCGTCGGAAAACAAAGTGGATATCGACTTGCCGATCAGGTCTTCGCTATCATAGCCGAACATATCGGCACCCGCCTCGTTTATGATTGAAATGATACCGTCCATGTTGGTCGATACAATGCAATCCGAGACGCTGTTGATCAGTCTGTTGAGGTAGTGTTGGGAATGTTTGTGTTGAAGGTATTTTTGCAGAGCCAGCTCGCTTATCGTTTGTGTGATAACGGCCATAAGGTTGGCAATATTCAACAACCTTCTGCGAGTCATCAACGGAACGGTTGCAAGGGCCTGGAGATAACCATCAATATCTGTGACTCCTATTTCACGGGCCCTCTTCTGACCGAAGTCCGCCGTCAGCGGCTCATCCAGGACTTGACCGCACAAAACAGTGGCAAGGTGGGAGCCTTCCACAATGATGGGCGCCGCACAATCCATCAATCCCCCATTAAGGCAGTTATAGATGGGAGGCGTGCCGGTCCGCAGCGACTCGGTGCCTCCGTAGCAGTCGCTGATGTGGCATCTGCGCTTGCCTTCCTCGGTCGAGCGGCAGTATTTGAAGCAAAATTCGGTAAAATTATGCGGCTCGGTGATTGGTCTCCCGTTGGCATCAGAGATGATTGAGGCAACACCGGCAACCTCCGTAAAACCCCTCAAAATCTTGTCCAATTTTTCCCTTCTAATTAAATCCAGAAGGTGAATATTCGATGCCATTTATGCGCCTCCCATTTTCGGTTAAAGATGTGGGG
This sequence comes from uncultured delta proteobacterium, assembly GCA_963781715.1. GTDB lineage: Bacteria > Desulfobacterota > Syntrophobacteria > Syntrophobacterales > Syntrophobacteraceae > Desulfoferrobacter. The sequence goes on along the minus strand of CAWAGW010000004.1, from coordinate 447,617 downwards.
ATTTGGCGTGCATGATTTGCGATGGTTATTGTAGAGTTGCTGAAAACAAGCCGCGTGCAGGGATGAGAAGTCAATTGGAGTGATCGAGCAGTGAGGGAATCTGTAAGGAATTTGCCATCACCATGTCAGCATTTCATTTTTAGTCAATAAATCCATTCAATTCAAGTGAAAGAAAATCCGGCGAACGGAATAAGAGATTCGGAAGGGAAATACACCCAGTCAGATGCACCTCGTTGGAAGTAAGAAAAACAGTATGGCTCTTCGCGGATTACCGGGAAATGGTCCTCTGCGCAACCGAAATCCCACTAATCCGCGATGAGCCAATAGTTTTTTCAGACAGCCTCCCGGGTTTCATTTGCTTTAAAGACTATGGAGTATTTAAAATCTTCTTGTTACACTTTTGCTGACAGGACAATCGAAATTACTTGTGGAATCGTTCGAGCAATATAAGGTAAAGAGGAATTGAGAGCTACCGCGAGTCCAGTTCTATAATTCATAATTAAAGAGTATTGTTTGGATCGCCGAGGGAAAGGATTGGTTTCATGGCAAAGCAAAAACTCAAAGCACACCACATAGATCGTGAGTGGTGCAAAGGTTGCGGCATTTGCGTCCGATTTTGCCCGAAACACGTTTTGCAGTTGGACGAACAGGAGAAGGCTTTTGCTGAGCATCCTGAAAAATGCGTGTGCTGCAAGATGTGCGAAATGAGATGTCCGGATCTAAGCATCACCATCGAGACCGAGGAAGAAGGAGGGGATAGCTGACATGAACAAAAAAATACGCTTTCTCCAAGGCAATGAAGCTTGTGTCGAGGCGGCCCTCTACGCCGGTCTGCAGTTTTATGCCGGCTATCCCATCACGCCATCGACTGAAATTGCGGAGCATGTGGCGTATCGCCTGCCGCAACAAGGGGGCAAATTCATCCAGATGGAAGACGAAATTGCTTCGATTTGCGCCATTATCGGCGCATCCTTGACGGGACATAAGGTGATGACTGCCACCAGCGGCCCCGGCTTTTCACTGATGCAGGAAGGGCTGGGCTACGCCATTATGACGGAAATCCCTTGCGTGATCGTCGATGTGCAGCGCGGGGGACCTTCCACGGGTCTTCCCACCGGTCCAAGCCAGGGGGATGTTTATCAAGCCCGCTGGGGAGCTCATGGCGACCATGCCATCATCGCACTCACTGCATCCAATCACCAGGACGTGTTTGAAATGACGGTTGATGCATTTAATATGGCAGAGACCTACCGCACTCCAGTGATTTTGCTGTTCGACGAAGTGATCGGCCACATGCGCGAGCGGCTCGTCATGCCGGAAGATGGAGAAATCCCGGTAGTGGACCGGCTGCGAACTTCAGTGCGGGCGGGTGTGGATTATCATCCTTATCTTCCTCGCGAAGACGGCCGGTTGCCCATGTCGGACTTTGGGGGCGAACATCGTTATAATGTGACGGGGCTGTTCCACGACATGTGGGGTTTTCCATCGGACAATCCCGGTGTGGTTCACGGGCTGCTGCGCCACCTTGTGGATAAGATCAGGAATAACGTCGAGGCGATCACACGCTACAAAGAATATTATCTTGAAGATGCACAAACCATATTGATTTCCTACGGCTGCTCCGCACGTTCCTCACTTCATATCGTTGAAAACAGGCGGGCGCGGGGAGAACGGTTGGGGCTTCTCGAGCTTCAATCTCTTTGGCCGTTCCCCTACAGTCTGGTTGAGGAAAAATGTGCCAAGGCCCGTCACATTGTTGTGGTCGAGATGAATATGGGGCAAATCGTCCGTGCTGTGAAGCGTGCTGTTTATAATCCCGAGCGAGTCGTGCTTGCTAACAGAATCGATGGGAATTTCATTACGCCGACCGACATCAAGAACATTTTACGACTCATCCAGGGTAAGGGGGTATAAGCGATGACCTCAGTAAAAGAGTTTATTCGGGAACGGTTTTTTCCCCATATCTGGTGCCCGGGCTGCGGCCACGGTACTGTTCTGAAAGCCTTGATCACTGCAGTAGATGAATTGGGGCTGAGCAAAAATGAGATTGTGATGGTTTCCGGAATCGGCTGCTCATCTCGAATTGCCGGATACGTGGATTTTCACACTCTGCACACCTTGCACGGTCGGGCACTTGCCTTTGCCACAGGCGTAAAGCTCAGTAAACCAAAGTTGAAGGTGATCGTGCCCATGGGGGACGGCGATGCCTTAGCCATCGGCGGAAATCATTTCATCCATGCAGCCCGGCGCAATATTGCCATGACGGCCATTGTGATGAACAACCGGATCTACGGCATGACCGGTGGACAGTATTCGCCATTGTCGGGCTACGGCATGGCAGCAACTACGGCTCCCTATGGCAACATAGACCACGCCTTCGACGTGGTTGAGCTTGCCAAAGCGGCAGGGGCCTCGTTTGTAGCTCGGACCACCACCTATCATGCCCCTCAAATGGTTGAAATATTAAAGCAGGCTTTCAATCATCACGGCTTTGCCGTGGTGGAAATCCTGACTCAATGCCCCACCTATTTCGGCCGTAAGAACAAAATGGGAGAGGCGCCGGAGATGCTTGAATGGTTCAAGGAAAACACGACGCCGATCGGGTCCGAGGCAAAACAAAAGAATCCGTCCCTGATCGAACGAGGTATTTTTGTTGATCAAGGAAAACCAGAGTACTGTTCGGAATATGACAAAGTTATTGAACAAGCGATGAAGGGGCGTGAGTGATGGAAAGATGCAGATTGGTTTTTTCAGGTTCCGGAGGGCAGGGGGTGATCACAGCTGCCATTATCCTTGCCGAAGCCGCCGTTCTCTATGAAGATCTCGTGGCCACACAAACTCAAGCTTATGGACCTGAGGCTCGGGGTGGTGCAACCCGCTCCGACGTGATCATTGCCGATTCCCAGATTTTCTTTCCCAAGGTTACGCAGCCGAATGTTCTTGTCTGCCTCACTCAGACGGCCTACAGCAAATTCTACAATATCATCCGCCCGGGTGGTCTGCTGTTGAGCGATTCGAAATACGTACAGCCGGAAACCAAGGTGGATGCTCGGCAAGTGCAGTTGCCCATGTATGAGTCGGTCGTCGATCAGATCGGGAAGCCGATCGTCTTCAACATATGCATGCTGGGCGCAGTGCTCGGCCTCACAGATGTCGTACATCCTGAATCGGTGATGAAGGTACTGGAAACCCGCATACCCAAGGGATTTCTCGATATGAACCGGCGGGCCCTTGATTTGGGCATGAGTCTGAGTAAGCAGCGGGCCGCGTGACATTTTCGGCGCAACGGCACATTCCCTGAGGCTGTAAAACGTTTAATGGCCAGGCGATTGATGTGATGCGGGACCCATGCGGGCGAGGGTACCCGCCCGTGTGGTCCCCTGGTCGAAACCCTACTTCTCTTTCCATTCAGGTTTGCGTTTTTCAAAAAAGGCCTGCACCCCTTCTTTGGCGTCTTCTGTTGTACAAAGCCGGGCGAAAGCCTCGTTCATGTAATTGAACGCTTTATAGTAGTCCAAATCGGCCGCTCTATAGAAAGCCTCTTTGCTGATCTGTACGGCTATGGGGCTTTTTGCAGCCAGGACTGCCGCCCATTTTCGGGCTTCGGCAGCGAGGTCGGCGGCTGGAGCTACTTTGTTTATCAGCCCCATTTCAAGCGCCTTTGGAGCACCAATCAATTCGCCGTACAGCAAAAGTTCGAGAGCTCGCTTTCGGCCGACCGATCGAGAGACCGGAACCACGGGCCCAATGCAATTTAGACCTACGTTGATCGCCGTCAAACCAATGCGTGCGTCTTCGGCGGCAATGGCCAGGTCTGCCGCCGCCATGAGGCCTGCTCCGTTGGCCGCTGCAACCCCGTGCACCTGAGCAATAACGGGTTTTTTCATCTGACTGATAGTAGCAAGAGGGGATTCCATTAGCTCGATCCAGGCCTGATACTCCAGAGCGGTTTTCCCAGCCAGCTCTTTTACGTCGATTCCCACACAAAATGCTTTGCCGGATCCTTTGAGGAGAATGACCCGAACGCGCGGGTTAGCATCCAAATCCAGCAGTGCGGCTCGAAGCTCTTTTGCAAGCGGGGTATTGAATGTGTTCATGTGATCAGGACGGTTCAGGGTAAGCTCGGCAACAAAATCAGCACCGACATCAACTAAAACGTTCTCATAATTCATAATGATTTGTCTCCTTTCCCACTAACTTGATTGCATTTGAATTGCACTTTCAGCCGACCAATACCAAACCGCAAAGCGTTCCGATCTTGGCTTTGTCCTTATCCCCCTCTCGCTCAGCGACGCTCAACTTCCATCCGGCTGCTTCCATTAGTTTGGACACATTAATTCCAAAGCCGGACATGGATGGCCTTGCACTACGCGGGTTTCGGCATTCGCCTTGTTCTTCCACCACTCGGCAGTCGGGTTGATTCCGGCAAAAGATCATTTTACACGAACCTCCCGCATATCCTTTGGAATTGGGAAATCCCGCCTCAACAGCGGACTGCTCGATGCTCGCAGCGATTTCATGCAGTAGTTTGAAAAGTTCGCTGCGTTCATCTGAAAAGAGTATATCGGTTGGCGCATCGATTTTAAAGACCAGTGCTTGCTTGAAATGTTTCAATAATTCGCGAAATCCGGAGGGGCCTGCAACATGAGGCGGGCAGCTGGCCGACATTCCATAGTTTTCGCAACGAGAATCTCGACAAAGGTTTGCCAGATCATCCTCAATCGAGATGCTCTCCGCAGAAATAATCGCGGCGTCGGTTACACCGAGTCTGCGCGCCAGCTCAATCAGTTGATCCAGCCTCTTGGAATCTTTTGCCAAATCCTCACGCACTGTGTTTACCGATAAATTTTAATAGAACCACGAGAGTGCCACGAAAGAGGAACCTTGGTCCAAAAAACAGGAGTACCGAAACTTTGATTATATTATCAGTCCTCCGGGCCGAAAGGAAAATCGTTGGAATTGTCTTCTCATCGTTCAGGGCAAATTATGCTATGAAAAAGCAGATGATGTGTCAAGCAGGAGAAACGCAGAGCGTCGGCCCGTCAAGCTTGAGCGGTGCCGTCGACAGCGGAGAGGCGGCTGCGCGATGGTGCATAGAATATTTCTACGGCTCTTGAATAAGTCGCAAAAGTTCTTCGGCGGAAATTTTGGCGCTGATGTCCGTGCCCTCCAGCAAGCTTCCCGCCAGATCGCGCTTTTCCTGGTGAAGTTTGACGATCTTTTCTTCAATAGTGGTTTGCGTTACCAGTCGGTAAACCGTGACAGGGTGTTGTTGCCCGATACGGTGAGTTCTATCCGAAGCCTGGTCTTCCACCGCCGGGTTCCACCAGGGGTCCATGTGAATCACGTAATCCGCGGCGGTAAGATTGAGTCCCAGGCCGCCAGCCTTCAAGCTGATCAGAAAAAGATCGCCCCGGCCGGCCTGAAAGGCATCCACTTCTTTCTTGCGTTCGGCCGGCGGCGTGCTGCCGTCCAGATAGCGATAGTCGATCTGTTTTCGGTCAAGGTACTCTCGAATCAGATTGAGATGGCCCACAAATTGGCTGAACACAAGAGCTTTATGCCCATTTTCGAGAAGCTCGGAGATGATTTCTCCAAACAGTTCGAGCTTTGCGCTGGGGATGCTGCTTTCTGAAACAACCAGCCGCGGATTGCACGCCGCCTGCCTCAGCCGCATGATTTCGGCAAGGATCTTCAAGTGCTTTTGGTATAGTGGAGTGTTGTCTGCTTCGAGCGTTTCCAGGGACTGTCTTCTCAGGGCTTCGTAAAAGGCCGTCTCCTCGGGGCTCATTTCGACCCGCAAAAGCACGTCCGTGCGGGGCGGCAGTTCTTCCAGGACCTGGCTTTTGGTGCGCCTTAGAATAAACGGTTGAATCAGTTTTTTGAGCCGTTTTCCGGCCTCCCGATCATTGTATCGCTCAATGGGGATGGCGAACCGCTCGTTGAATTTCTTGAAGGAACCCAACAAACCTCGATTAATAAAGTTAAACAGCGTCCACAACTCGCTCAAATGGTTCTCGATGGGAGTGCCGGTGGTAATGAGCTTGAACTCGCCCTTAAGACTCATGGCCGCTTGAGACCGCTTGGTAGTGACATTCTTTATGGCCTGGGCTTCATCCAGCACAATGACGGTCCATTGGATGGAGGATAGAAGCTCAACTTCCTGGTGTAGGAGCCCGTAGCTGGTCACTAATAAATCATGCGCTCCTAGATTTTTGATTAAAGCTTCTCGGCCATTCACGCCGAACTGGTGCATATTCAGGGTCGGAGCAAAACGGTTGGCTTCGGTCAGCCAGTTCATGCAGACCGATGTGGGTGCAATCACCAGGCTGGGACCCTGGGGAGCACGTTCCAGGATAACGGCCAGCGCCTGAATCGTCTTGCCAAGTCCCATTTCATCTGCCAGGCAGGCGCCGACTCCCATACGCATGAGGCGCGCCAGCCACCGATAGCCCTCCAGCTGATAATCGCGTAGTTTGCCTTTAAAAGTTGAAGGAAGAAGCGGCGTGATTGCTTGCGCCGATCGAATTCGATCCAGCCTTGTCTTCCAGGCCGTGTCCGCATCCAGGTGCACCAGTTTTTCGGTAAAGTCCTCTATGGCCAGGGCGGCGAGAGGGTGCAACCCTATCGCCTTTCCATGCTTTTCGGAATAGGCGTTCAGCTCTTCCAGGCGCTTGCGCAATTCCTGGGTGAGCGTAATGAATTGCCCTTCGCCCAGCGGTATGAATCGACTGCGCGTTGTATGCAGCAAATCAAGGAGCTGCTTCATATCCAGAACGAGGTTGTTGTCCACCTGAAGTTGACCGCTCACCTCAAACCAATCGGTTTTGCTCCGAATTCGCAGCTGAAATTGATTGAACGAAGCCTCCCGGGCCACTCTCAATTTTTCACCTTCGGGCCATTCCAGAATAACTTCATTGTTCTCCTGCAAGGATTTTAGATCCAGCAGCACCTGCAAACAAGCGTCTGTATCCTCAAGCAGCCAGCGCCGTTCGGCTTCAGCGAAACCGGCGAGAATGGAAGAGCCGGTTTCAATGGCAGCGGCTTTCTTGTTCTCCAGATCAAGGTCTCTTCGTGCTTGCGTGCGCTTGCCGCCAACATCGGCGATCAGATTGTTCGCTCCGATTCCCGGTTTGACATAAGGGCCCCCGTCTGCGAACGGTTTGACAAACATTTCGAGTCTGAAACCCGAACCGGCCGGCATAAGATGCATGTAAGGCGTAGGATCCGCCTCTACCTCTAAGACGCCTTCGGCGGCGCCGCCAATGGCTGAGTGGACGGTCACCAGTGAAGAAAGGTTGGCAATCGCTTCCGACACTTCCTGTTCGGCTGATGCCGGAACCATCAATCCTTCTTGCCCCAACAACTGAGCAATGCGGCGGTGTGCTTCGGAATATTCTATCACCTTAAATCGCGTCGGCGTTTCCCGAACCAGCAGCACTCGCTTGTTAGTAACCGGGGGCGAGAGTTTAATGCACAGCTTCGAATCCGAACGGGTCACGATGATTTCCGGTTCGCCTCGAACAATCTCTATCGGAACCGATGGGCTCTCTTCCAGAAAAACCAGCGGATGGCCCACAAGGGCCGGCAGAGCCTTGTCCATATTAAACTTGAACTCATTATAGTAGTAGGGCGGACCTTGCTCGATGGTTGCAATGACGGTTTCGTCCTGCTTGCTGACAGATTCGAGGTCTTTGCTGTCGAGCAGTCTCGAAATGGGAAGCAAGCGTCCCTTCGTCCAGGTTCCTTTGATGGAAATCTTTTGTTCCTTGGCCTGCAGCGTGACCGTTGAACCGTGAAAACCCAGCAGCCAGACCAATCTCACGTCTCGATAATGCTCGGTCGAGTCGTTTTCGGGCTGTGCTACCTTCTGCAATGCACGCAAACACCTTTGCCACCCTTCCTCGACCTGCACAGCCGGCAAAAAGGATCGCATGCCGGTCTCTTCCTGCACATTGTGCAGGTACTTGTCACGGATTGGAGTGCGTTGCTCCGTTCGACACAACAGTTCGGCGCTTTCCATGGCCAGCCAGCTGAGTCCGATTTCCCTGGATTTGACAAAAACCTGGCTGAGTGCATCGATCGTTTCCTGGCTTAGAGATCCGTCGAGCCAGTAGGCGGCAAGAGCTGAAAAGAAAACAGACAATCCCGATTGATCCTGGTTTTTGGCCATCAATTTTCGGGCGGATTCCAGCTCACAGTTTTCAGCAAGGACGATTGCCTTGAGCGATGAATAGGTCGAATCGAAAAAAACGTCTGCCGAATGAGCGGAAAGTGCCTTCGAAATGATTTCATCAATGTCCTTCCACAGAGTAGCACCTCCACGCTTCAGCAAAGCCAAAACATGAAAAACCCCGGGCAGCCCTGTGAAATAACCGCTCCTTTTTTTGTTGATTTTTCGCCATCGCTTCAAGTCATCTTCAAAGGCGCTGATGGCTTCATCATTTTTGTTCTTTACAAAGAGCAACCAGCCCACAAGGCCTGTTCCAGCATAAGAAAAAGCATCGTCCGGCCCTAACAGCAGTTCTTGCGCTTCTGCCAGTCGGCCGCCACTCAGCAGGCGAGCGACCAGGCCGGGGAGAAGAAAGTTTTTTTGGGTCCGGGAGAGGGAATCCAGAAAGGTTGGATCGAGAGCGTAACCGAGGGGTTCGGTATCCGGCTCAAGGGTTATTATCGTATCGTGAAATATGCCATTCAGCAGCATACACTGCAGCTTCGGCGGCAGTGTGCGAAACCAGCCGAGATCGAAGGGGTTCATCGCCACCCGGGTGGAGGGATCGAATCGCGCATAGGAAGTGCCCCCGCAACCGGAGAGCAGCAGGTCGCGGCTTCTCTGACAAAGATTTTCATCATGAGTATAGATACCGATGCGCAGCTCGCGCATGATGCGCTGACAATAGTACGCCGGCAGATGAAATAAGTCGAGATGGACGGGAAACTCCTTCCGCACAGCTCTTACCATTAGATGATAGCGATTGAGTGCTGATATCGGACTGGCTTTTACCGGTAATTGCAGGCTCGAACCTAACCCGGCTCTCCAAAAAGATGACATGGTTCTTACATATTCCCGTACACGCGCGTCTCGATCATGGTAGAGGGTCTGGAGCATTCCTTTGGACCATCCCGAGTCATGTTCGGACAGAGCCGCCACTACCCGCATGCGCACCTCCGGATTTGGATCCCTCGCCGCTTTTTCCAGCATGGTCCGAACTTCTTTGTTTTCCGGTGCGATGGAGCCCGCCGCCAAAGCCACGTTGGCATAAAACTGCCACGGCCCCGTTTTACACATTGCCAAGAGCAGAGGCAGGATTTTTGTGCCCAATAGCCGGGCGGTATCAACAGCAATCTGCCGAACCGCATGGGCAAGAGGAGCGGCCTCGATAACCCCGAACTGCTCGACCAGAAGAGCCATCATCTCATCGACTTGTGAAGGACTTTCCCGCTCGCTTAACCGCAGGACTTCCTCAAATCGCCAGATAACCGTCAGACGTCGCTGAAGATCGGCACCCGGCGAAAGTGCCTGCTTAAATTGGGAGACCGACCATGAGTTGAGATCCTCTTTTAAGGCAGCTCGCTTCAGTTCAGACAAGACGCACGGTTGGCACAAAAAACCCGACGATATTTTCAAAAATGGTCCGCGGGAAGATTTTTGGCAGGAAAGACAAACATGCTTAGCGGTTTGTTCTTCCAACCAGGCAGAGGGCTTTGCCAATTCCAGTAAAAGAGTATGCAAATCGATTTCCGGATGTTCGTCAAGCGCCCGTCTGGTGATCACTTCCACGATGGCGTCATGGCATCGAAATTGCTTATCGAGCAGCTTTAGCCGCTGCAGTTCATCCAGATGCGGTTTTAGAGCTCCAATGGAGGAAACCGGCTCTTCACGAAAAGTCAGGCCTGTAGCTCGCATACAATTGTAAACACTGGTGATATTCGTCTTTTCATAAATCACCGAACACAACTGCAGCAGGGCCTTTTGAAGGGGAGTGCGGCGTGCATAATAAGCCATCAGTCTTTTGCGCAGCTTCTCTTGGTCTTGCACTTATTCCTCAGTTATTTAATCGAATGCTCCGCAGGCCACTGAAGCCTGGCAGGGTGCAAACGAAAGGCTTTCTATACAAACTCTCCAAAACAATTCACCAGCGAGTCGCTGACTTCTTTATCAAAGCCAAGTTTTAATTATACTTAATTTTAGCGATTTCGCCCATCCGAAGATTCCATTTCGCAGCAATTCTCATTTTGCTGTACTATGAACCTAGGAGCCTGCCCGAGAATTCACGACGCCGTCATTCCGGCGGTCTTTAAGCCGGAATCCATGATACGGAAATCCTTTTTTGGTGCGGGCCTGGATTCCGGCTTAAAGCTTGCCGGAATGACAGTAGAAACCATTCGGCAATGACAGTAGACACCATTCGGCCAATTATCGGACAAGCTCCTAACCAAAATGAGAATTGCTGTCCATTTCGTATTTTCATAAAGGAAAGTTGCAGAAATTACGCAGCTTTCCCAATGGGAAAGATAAACACTGAAGAATTTTCTATGTTTTGTCCGTATCTGCTTCTCGACAGAACGTTGAAGACATTAATCCGGCTAACCAGGCCATCCAGCACGACTACTGAGCCCTAATGCAAAACTGTAAAAAGCACTCGCATTACATTTTAATTTCCTCTATTATCCTAATATCCTACTGGTTTTTGAGAATAATTTTTGATCTCTTGTTGTGCTGATATAATATTCTGATTTTATCCATGGAGTTAATTCCTGCTGTTGAATTCGTGCTTTTTCTTCCAGAACCCAAAAACCAGAGGACAAACGGTTGGACTCGGCACTTTGCTTTGACAAATTTACCAAACGATCAACTACCTTTCCGTTTATCATTCCGTTGGGGTAGCTAAACGGAACGGTACAATTACTCGTTGGGGATGTCAGTCCTCGACAAATGCAGGACGGTGAAGGATTATATTAATGAGTGACAGTGAGAAACTGTTGATTCACATACTCCGCGGTACCTCGGATGCGAACATCTCCTTTGACGGTCTGCGAACTCTTTTGAATAATTTGGGGTTCCAGGAACGCATCCGCGGAGATCACCACATATTTACCAAGGAGGGGGTCGAAGAGATATTGAATCTGCAGCCAAATTCAGGTGACAAGACAAAGCCATAGCAAGTGAAACAGGTCAGAAAAGCAATTCTAAGGTATCGTTTAGGAGGACAGGAATAAGATGGAAAGCAAATTCCGCTGTGAAGTGATCATCTACTGGAGTGAAGAGGATCAGGCTTTCATCGCTGAGGTTCCGGAACTCCCCGGCTGTGCGGCAGATGGAACAACCTACCAGGAGGCAGTGGCCAATGCTGAGACAATTATCCAGGAATGGATAGAGTCAGCGCAAGAGCTCGGCCGCTCAATTCCTGAGCCCAGAGGGCGATTGATGTATGCATAGTTTCTTCAGACAAGAAATCGTACCCCAACGAGGCCATGCACGCGGACACGCAACCACACGGTGCACATCTCTCGCCCTTTCTTGTAGCTCATTGACCGTGTGGTTACGTGCCGGTGTTAGCAGATGCACCAATACACGATTATAGAATACAGCAAGATCTGTGACCACTCAGCATCGGGAATTGCGGATGCCATTCATGAAAACACGAGTTAGAATGAGGTCATGACCGACGGAGGCCAGCAACAGACCATCTTGTTTGAGGTTTCAACCCCGCTTGGTTTTCGGGTGCGAGTGACACGTTTCTACTGGGAGCTGATAGCCACCATCAAGCACCCGGTGATGGCAGGACAAGAACTTATGGTACAGGACACCCTGAAGGCTCCGGCGCAAATCCGATTGAGCCGCGGCGACGGATCTGTGTACCTCTTCTACCGGCAGGAACGAGTCCAGAGATGGATCTGTGCTGTGGTCAAACGACTGAACGGTGAAGGCTTCCTGATTACGACTTATCCTACGGCGGCAATAAAAGAGGGAGATCGAGTATGGCCCAAGTGAAGCTGTTCTATGATCATGTAGGGAATACCTTGACAGTCTGGTTTGACAATCCCCAGGACGAGTATGTCTGTGAAGAGACCGGCGACGAAGTCGTGCTCATGAAGGATAAATCAGGCCGAGTCATTGGTTTTGAGAAGCTCAATTTTTCCCTCACAAAATCGGAACAATTGAGAGTTGCCTTTGAGACGGTAGCAATGTGAACAATCTCTCTGCTAACGAAGGGGTCCAGTTGACGCCGCAATCTGTCGCCGATTCGAGATATGGTGGCAAAAGGCCAAGCTCACCGGTGTTTCGCGGCGCGGCTGAGTCGATGTGTTGGGCGGTCGGAGTCAATTAGGCTGTTTGGCTTTTCTCTCGGTGATGTCTATTCTCAGCTTCATAAATGAGTCCGTGCTGTATGAATGGTTGCTGACTTCTGCAAGCAACTGGCAGAGTCGTGAAAAGCTGGAGGCTGGCGACTTGCCCATGATCGCAATGGATGGGATAATTGCAATTGATGCACTTTGAAATCGTCGGCGAGATTACCGACGTGGAAACAATTTGCGTGGGAAGTAGCATTCGCATCTTGCCTGTCTTGCGAAAGCAATATGGCGCTGGGTACTGGAGAAAGCTAAAAGGCAGTGCCAAGGTCCGCTTGGAAGATGGAACGGTTCGTTCGGCCGAAGTCCATTGGCTTGAAGCCCACGGTATCGGGAAAAGAAAAATGAGAATCTAGAGATTCTTGGACTGAGTAATGAGATATGACAACTAAACGTACTAAGCCAGCGTCACGCTTTGCCATCTGTGTCGATACAGATGACCCGGATTTGCTCACTCCGCGCATGGTTTATCAAGTTCTTCCCGATGAGAGCGCAGCAAAATCAGATTACCTGCGGATCATCGATAACGAGGGTGAAGACTGCTTATATCCATCCAAGTATTTTGTACTCGTTAACTTCCCACAACAGGTGAGGCAGCTGCTTCTTGGCACAAAAACCCCGCTCATTAGAAGCGTCGCCGGTGAGCGGGGACGCTCAATTGTCAAGCAGCAGAAAAGCTCATAGAAGGTTGCCCAACCAGCCAACTAACCCGACGAGCAACCACGCGAGCAGGTTTCTTGGTAATTTCCGCATGTCCTTGGCCTTGGTTGCTCGTAGGTTATCGGCACCGTTGGGCAGAACCAATTGATCAACGGCAACAGAGACCAGAGTAAGGGATAAATAGCATTCATGATCACAGGCGAAATTAAATCCAAAATCGATCGCATCTGGGATACCATGTGGTCCGGCGGGATCTCCAATCCGCTTTCAGTCATCGAGCAGTTGACCTATCTGCTCTTTATCAAGCGGCTGGATGAAATTCAGACTTTGAAGGAGCGCAAAGCCGCTCACACCAAGAAACCCGTCGAGGAACCGGTCTTCACCGAAGGGCAGGATCATCTCCGCTGGTCGCGTTTCAAAGAAACGGCGCCTGAGCAGATGTTTGCCACGCTGCGCGACGAGGTGTTCCCCTTCATCAAGAGCCTCGGGCATAACGGCGGCGACGGTGATCCGGAGGACTCGACCTACACCAACCACATGAAAGACGCCCTGTTCATGATGCCCACCCCCAGGGTGCTGGCCAACGTGGTGGACCAGCTCGACAGCATCGACATGGACGATACCGACACCAAGGGTGACCTTTACGAATACATGCTCGGCAAGATCGCCAGCGCCGGGCAGAACGGCCAGTTCCGCACCCCGCGCCACATCATCAAGTTGATGGTGGAGATGACCGCACCGACACCGAAGGATGTGATCTGCGATCCGGCCTGCGGCACGGCGGGCTTTCTGATCGCCGCCTCGGAGCACCTGGTCAGGCACCACAGCGTTGCCATCTACCGCGATGAGGCCGCCCGCCGTCGTTTCAACGAGGGAACCTTCCACGGCTACGACTTCGACAGCACCATGCTGCGCATAGGCAGTATGAACATGCTGCTGCACGGCGTGGAGAACCCGGACATCCGCTACCGCGACTCGCTGGCCGAATCGGCCCAGGACGATGCTGAAAAATACTCCCTGATCCTCGCCAATCCACCCTTTGCCGGCAGTCTCGATTATGAATCGACCGCCAAGGACCTGCAGCAGATCGTCAAGACGAAAAAGACCGAACTGCTCTTCATGGCTCTGTTCCTGCGCCTGCTCCAGAGCGGTGGCCGTGCCGCCGTTATCGTCCCGGACGGCGTGCTGTTCGGCTCCAGCAAGGCGCACAAGACCCTGCGCAAGATGCTGGTGGAGGAGCAGAAGCTCGACGCCATCGTCTCCATGCCCTCGGGGGTATTCAAACCTTACGCTGGGGTCAGCACCGCCATCCTCTTCTTCACCAAGACCAACTCCGGCGGCACCGACTACGTCTGGTTCTACGACATGCAATCCGATGGCTTCTCCCTGGACGACAAACGCAGCCCGCAGCCGGACCGGAGCGATCTGCCGGATATTCTCGCTCGTTGGCAGAACCTTGAGGCGGAAACAAAGCGCAAACGCACCGACAAAAGCTTTTTGGTGCCCAAGGTCGAGATCGCCGGCAACGACTACGATCTCTCCATCAATCGCTACAAGGAGGTGGAATACGAGGCGGTGGAGTATGATCCGCCCAGGGTGATCTTGGAGCGGTTGACAAAGCTAGAGGCGGAGATTGCTGAGGGGCGGAAGGAGCTGGAGAGGCTGCTAAGATGATGTCGTCCATCTCTGATATAATGATACTTTTACGTAACGGAAAGTCGGTAAAGCAGTCGTCCGAAGCGGGGGGGTTGCCAATTACTCGGATTGAAACGATCGCTGACTGGGTAGTAAACCCAGCGAAGGTTGGTTTTGCCGATCTTCTCAGAGAGCATTGTGAGGATTGGTTACTACAGAGTGGGGATATTCTTATCAGCCACATCAATTCCACCAAGCATTTGGGGAAATGTGCTATATACCAGGGATTTCCTTCGGAACTTGTGCACGGAATGAACCTTCTGGCCTTGCGGGTAGATCAAAAGTTGGCGGATGCTCGATTCGTTTACAGGATGTTGGTATCGCCTGGGTTTCGTAGCCAGTTGCCAAGAATAACAAAGGATTCTGTCAATCAATCGAGCTTCAATATCTCGAACTTCAAGAAACTCAAAATCCCCCTCCCACCCCTTGCCGAGCAGAAGCGGATTGCGGCAATCCTGGATGCGGCGGACGTCTTGCGGGCCAAGCGCCGCGAGTCCCTCGCCCAGCTCGACACCCTGCTCCAATCCACCTTCCTCGACATTTTTGGCGATCCCGTGACCAATCCGATGCGGTGGGAGGTGGTGAAGATTCAAGAAATTGGAGCAAGCCGTCTAGGTAAGATGTTAGACAAGGGAAAGCAAACAGGCGACTGCCAATTCCCTTACCTTGCGAACTTCAATGTGCAGTGGGGAAGTTTTGAGTTAACAGAACTGCGATGTATGGATTTCACAGAGACTGACCGTGAAGAGTTTAAATTAAAGTATGGAGACCTTCTCGTGTGCGAGGGCGGGGAGGTTGGAAGAACGGCAATTTGGCGTTGTGAACGAGAGAATGTCTACTTCCAAAAAGCTTTGCATCGGATTCGCTTGAATCCATCGAAGTCGGTTCCAGAGTACGTTCAGTACTACATGTGGTTCATGGCGAAGAATGGCGGGTTTCGAGACTTCACCAATTCGGCAACGATCGCTCATTTGACCGGCGTGAAATTGAAGGGGTTACCCTTCCCACTTCCTCCTCTTGACCTCCAGCGCCGCTTCGCCGCCATCGTCGAATTCGTCGAACAACAAAAATCCCGATTGCGTGCTCACCTCGTCGAACTCGACACCCTGTTCGCCTCTCTCCAATCCCGCGCTTTCAACGGAGAGCTATGACAAACGCGGAACTCGGAATGTGGAATCTAGAAGAAACAATGGCTACTGACCTGAGACAAAGAACTTTTGAAGCAGGAAGCGGGCTATGATCCACCTCAAGGTCTTCATCAGTTCGGTGCAGAAAGAGCTGCGGCAGGAACGGATTGCCGTGGGCGGCTTTCTCTCGACCGATGATTTCCTCCGCGAATGCACGGCGCCGCGCATCTTTGAAGACTATCCACAACCGTTGCGTCCCAATCCCAAGGGCTACCTCGACCTGCTGCGAACCTGCCAGGTCTACCTGCTGATCGTGGGCTCGGAATACGGTCCGGACGCGAGCGGCGGGCTGTCTGCCACGCACGAGGAATACCGGCTCGCGCAGGAACTTCGGCTGCCCACGCTGGTGTGCATCAAAGGGCCGCGTTCGATGCCGCGCGAACCGAAGGTAGAGGCGTTTCTCAGGGAAATCGAGAACGACAAGCATACCTACAGTCGTTTCACGGCTGAGGCCGGGTTGCTGCAGGTGGTCGGCGAGCGTCTGCGTGAGCATATCAAGACGACCTACGACACCTTGCCGCGTTGGGCGCAGGTCGAGCAGTCGCGGATGACGCGCCGGTCCGCCTCGCTGTTCGAACGCGAGCCGGTCGAGGGGCTGGCGTTTGAGGACCTGAATCCCGACATCGCGCGTGACATGATGGCGGCAGCTGAGGAAAGCGACCGGGAGCGGATTGACCCGAAGGATTTGCCGCGCCTGTTGTTCCACTTATGAAGCGAGCATATACACCAATGATTGTGACACAATTCGTCATTCCGGCAGTCTTTAAGCCGGAATCCAGGAAGACGAAATGAGCAGGCAACCAGCGGTATACATTC
Source organism: uncultured delta proteobacterium (assembly GCA_963781715.1). Lineage (GTDB taxonomy): Bacteria > Desulfobacterota > Syntrophobacteria > Syntrophobacterales > Syntrophobacteraceae > Desulfoferrobacter. The sequence continues at coordinate 430,905 of CAWAGW010000004.1, read as the reverse complement.
TTGCAAACAAAAGAAACGGCACCCTTTATCTAGGTGTGACCTCAGACCTCGTCAAGCGAGTTTGGGAACATAGAAACAACTTCGTGGAAGGGTTCACCAAAAGGTATGGAGTACATAATCTGGTTTGGTACGAACTTCATGGAAGCATGGAGTCTGCTATCCAGCGGGAGAAACGATTGAAAGACTGGAAACGAAAGTGGAAAGTGCATTTAATTGAGAGAATGAATCCCAATTGGGAGGATTTGTATCATGTGATCATTTAACTGGATTCCGGCTTAAAGACTGCCGGAATGACGGAGAGAAGACTGCCGGAATGACGGAGAGAAGACTGCCGGAATGACGGAGTGGATGCTCGCAGGGGTGATGTTATGCGTTAAGTTAGCGCTTATGCGGCGACCCGCCCGGTGGACAAACGGCTGATCGGCTGGTCAGCGGCGAGGCGCGGTCGCGGTCGCGCAATCCGTTGATCGTCCAGGGACTGGCGTGGCTGGAGCTGATGGACGAGCGTGGCAGTGGAATCCCACGCATGATGCGGCTCCTGGAACAGGCTGGACATCCAAAGCCGGTCTATCGGATGGAGCACGACAGCTTGGTCCTGGAGTTTCAGCCTGCCGAAGCCGCCGCGTCGGAAAGCTCAGCAGAGCAACCGCCCGATTCACCGGTCGGCAACGCCCGCGAGCAGACCCCACGGGAGGCGATTTTGGCCGAGGTCAGGGCGGCAGGGGCGATCTCGATGAGAGTCTGCGTCCAGAGGCTCGGTATCCCGAGCGCGACTGCCAAGCGCCACATCGCCGAACTTGTCACCGAGGGCGTTCTCGAAAAGGAGGGTTCCGGACCTTCAACTCGTTACCGGCTCATTGAGCCGATAGTGAGCCGATAGTGAGCTGTTTCGATCCGATCTGGGCCGATCCGAGCCATAAAACGGAGGAGAAACCGATCGACGGTGGCGTGAGAATGAGGCGGTATGAGGCGACAGTGAGCCGATACGCTGCCCTGTCGGGCTGACACGCACCTCATGGGGGGACTGGATCATGAGCAATTTTTCCTTTCTGCCTTCCGACTTCCGCGACATCGCGGAATCTGCCACGAAGGCGGAAACCCACATCATGGGCGATCCGCGCGCAGCCTGCTTTCATGCCCGCTTCGCGCTGGAGGCCATCGTCCACTGGCTCTACCGGCACGATTCCGGCTTGCGTACTCCCTACGACAATAACCTCGGCGCGCTGCTGCATGAGCCGACCTTTCAGAACCTGCTGCCGCAGGCGGTGTTCCAGAAGGCGCGGGTGATCCAGAAAGTCGGCAATCAGGCGGTTCACAACCCGCGACCGGTGCGCCAGTACGACGCCCTGCAGGTGGTGAAAGAGCTGCACCACATCTGCTACTGGCTGGTGCGCACCTATGCCCCCGATGCTTCTCTGGCGGAGGTTGCCTGGCAGAATGACCGAGTGCCGAAACCGGTGCAGCCAGACAAGGTCGTGCCACGCAAGGAGCTGGAAGCGCTGGAGGCGAGGCTGGCCGAACAGAACCAGGCGGCCCTCAAAGAGCAGCAGCAACGCGACGCCCTCGACGCCGAACTGCAAAAGCTGCGGGAGCAACTGGCAGAAATACGCGCTCGGGCCGAAGCGGCTCCCGATACCCACGATTATTCCGAAGCGGGTACTCGCCACTACCTGATCGACGTCGATCTGCGCCGCGCCGGCTGGCCGCTGGACAAGAAGCGCGACCGGGAATACGAGATCACTGGTATGCCCAACAACAAGGGGACGGGCTATGTCGATTACGTACTCTGGGGCGATGACGGCAAGCCGCTGATGGTGGTGGAGGCGAAGAAGAGCACGGTCGACCCGGCGGTGGGAAAGCAGCAGGCGAATCTCTACGCCGACTGCCTGGAGCAAATGCACGGTCAGCGGCCGCTGATTTTTTGCACCAACGGCTACGAGACCTGGTTGTGGGACGATCTTGCCTATCCGCCGCGCCGGGTAGCCGGATTCTACAAGAAGGACGAACTGCAGCGCCTGACCCTGCGGCGGAGCCAGCAACGCAAGCTCGACGTCGCCCAAATCAAGGACGCCATTGTCGAACGCTACTACCAGAAGCGAGCCATCGGGAGCATCTTCGCCCAATTCACGCAGGCTCGACGCAAGGCGCTGCTGGTGATGGCCACCGGCACCGGCAAGACCCGCACGGCGATCGCCCTGGTGGATGTTCTGCAACGGGCAGGCTGGGTGAAGCGGGCGCTTTTTCTGGCCGACCGGGTGTCGCTGGTCAATCAGGCCGTGGCTGCGTTCAAGGCGCATCTGCCCGAATCGAGCCCGGTGAACCTAGTCACCGAAAAAGAGACCGAGGGCCGGGTTTATGTCTGCACCTATCCGACCATGCTGAACCTGATCGATCAGACCGACGGCGAAGAGGCCCACTTTAGCGTGGGGCATTTCGACCTGGTGATCATCGATGAGGCGCACCGTTCGGTCTACCAGAAATACGGAGCGATCTTCCGTTACTTTGACTCCCTTCTAGTGGGTCTGACCGCCACCCCGCGCGAGGAGGTTGATCGCAACACCTACGATCTGTTCGAGCTGGAACCGGGGGTGCCGACCGATGCCTATGAGCTGGAGACGGCAGTCGCTGACGGATTTTTGGTGCCGCCCAGGGTGCAGCAGGTGGATCTTAAGTTCCCCCGCGAGGGGATCGACTACGACTCGCTCAGCGAGGAAGAGAAAGCCCAATGGGAGAGCCTCGACTGGGGGGATGACGTCGACGAGCACGGGCTGCCCACTCAGGTCAATGCTTCAGCGATAAACAACTGGCTGTTCAACCGCGACACGGTGGACAAAGTGCTCCAGCACCTGATGGAACACGGCCACAAGGTCGATGGAGGCGACCGGCTCGGCAAGGCCATCATCTTCGCCCGCAATCACGAGCACGCCAAATTCATCGAGGAGCGGTTCAATCACCACTACCCGCACTACAAGGGGCACTTCGCCCGCATCATCGACAACTACGCCAAGTACCCGCAGAGCCTCCTCGACGACTTCTCGCAAAAAGACAAAGCTCCGCATATCGCCATCTCGGTCGATATGCTCGATACCGGCATCGATGTGCCGGAAGTGGCGAACCTCGTCTTTTTCAAGCCGGTCTATTCCAGAATCAAATTCTGGCAGATGATCGGACGCGGCACGCGCCTCTGCCCGGGACTTTTCGGCCCGGATGAGGACAAAGAGGATTTCCGCGTCTTCGACTTCTGCTTCAACTTCGACTTCTTCCGCGAGAACCCGAATGGAATTGAAGCCGGCAGCGGGGTTCCACTCGGCACCCGACTTTTCCAGGCCCGTGTGCAGTTATTGGGACACGTTCAAGCAACGCCGGGGCTTGACCCCGAAGGCGAGCTGCGCGAAGGTCTGAAAGACGGGCTGCATGGAGAAGTAGCGGCGATGAACCGGGAGAATTTTATCGTGCGGATGCACCTGGAGGCGGTGGAGAGATTCCAGAACCGCCAGGTCTGGGACACATTGAGCGAAGCCGATCGCGAGCTGCTGCAGCGCGAGGTGGCTTCTTTGCCGACTGAACTGGAGACCGACGACATCGAGTCGCGTCTGTTCGATCTCACCGCCCTGCGCATGCAGCTGGCATTCGCTGAGAACGATACAGCAACTCTGGAGAAGCTGCGGCTGAAGGTGGTAGAGATCGCCATGCTGCTGTAGGAGAAGGCGACCATCCCCACGGTAAAGGCTCAGCTGGGGTATCTTGCGGCCCTGCAGGAGACCGAATTCTGGGAAGGACTCAATCTGGCGATGCTTGAAGAGATGCGTCTGAGGTTGCGCGCTCTGGTGCCGTTCCTCGACAAGAAGAAGCGCAAAATCGTCTACACTGACTTTCAGGACGAGGTTTTGGGTGTGCGCGAAGAAGTGGCCGTGTACATGCCGAAGATGACCGGCGCGCAGTACGAAAAGAAAGTGACGGACTACCTGCGCAGCCACCTTGATCATCTGGTGATTCACCGCCTGCGCAGCAACCAGCCGCTGACGAAGACCGACCTGCAAGGCTTGGAGCAGACCCTCGTGGAGATCGGTGAAGAAGACGGTGCAACGCTTCTCAGTAACCTTCTGGAGCGCAGCGGCGCCCCCTCATTATCCTGGTTCGTTCGCAGCCTGGTCGGGCTGGATCGTGCCGCCGCCCAGGCAGCGTTCTCCCAGCTCCTGAACGACCGCAGCCTCACGGCGCCGCAGATTCGTTTTGTGGAAATGATCATCGACCAGCTCACGGCGCGCGATGTGATGGAGTCTGACGCTCTGTATGCGCCGCCGTTCACGAACCTGCATGGCGGTGGCCCAGATTCCCTCTTCGCCGGGAAAGAGAAGGTGATTGAAGGGATATTCGAGAAACTCGATGCAATCCATTCCGGGTTGGACACTGAGGCGGCATGAGGGCAGACTTCGCCGTGAATCCGGCGAAGACGAGTACCCAACAAGGCAAATGCACTTGGACGTGAAAAAGCGCCGCTCGTTCCTCACTCTGCTTTTTGTCGCCGGTGATTTGCGGCGTTAACCTCTCGGAGCTTGGACTGAGGTCCATTTGCAGGATGTTTGGTGGAGCCATTCGAGATCATCACAGAGATAACCTGTATCGAAACTATCGCAGTGGAGAGTTCGATTGACGAAATCTTACGCTTGCGGAAACGATACGGTCAGGGTCGGTGGCGAAAACTCAAAGGTATTGCTATGATTCGGCTTAGAAACGGTCGAGTTCGCAAGGCCGAGCTTCACTGGTACGAAGCACATGGCATTGGGAGAAAAGAAATAAAACGAAAACGCTATTTGGATTGATGATGGCAAGGATGATAAACATGAACACCACTAGATTTGTCATTTGCATCGATGACTCACACTACCCAGCATCTTTGGAGCTGCACAAGGTCTACCGTGTCATCCCTGACGAGGATGCCGAAAGAGATGGTGATCTACGCATAATTGACGAAAGCGGCGAGGATTATCTTTACCCGGCTGATTATTTCCTCCCGATCGATCTACCGCACCACGTGTTGTCGACACTTGACAAGTCCTTTGCGCAGCACACTGGAAATCGGCTAACAAACCAATCAAGCTGACACGCAAAACGCGCAGCAGCATTTAAACTCTGGGTGCTGGTTATTGCGCGTTTTGCGTGCAGCTTATCGGCACCCTTGGGTTGGCAGGGACTTTACCGTCACTAGAGACGAGTACACTTTGTCATGGCAGATTATAGGTACACCGCATATTTTGAGAATGAAGTTCTGCGTAAGCGGCCATATCTTAAGAAGGAATGGTGCATTCAGGTTGTGGAGAATCCAATCAGAACTGAGTCTCAGGACGGAAACCGTTTTCGATTTTGGGGGCGCGTCGAAGAATTTGGAGGCAGAGTTCTTAGAGTTGTGACCCTTGAGGATAAGATTACTATACACAATGCTTTCCCTGATAGAGGATTTAAGGAATGAAGATCAGCTACTATCCTGATACAGACTCTCTCTACATTGACCTATCGGAACAGGTGAGTACCGAGAGCCGTGAAATTTCTGAGGGTATCGTCCTCGATTATGACGCAGAAGGGCGCTTGGTCGGTATCGACATTGATAATGCCAGCAAGAAGGTCGAACTCCAAAAGCTTACAATCAATAAGCTGCCACTAAGCGAGCAGATAATCGCGGCCTAAAGCAACACAATAGAGCATTAAGCAGTCTGCATGGGGACACCTCTCGTTGATCATGGAACTTCATTGGGCAAATTACCCAACATTTGTTTCCAGCGGACGGCGGAATGCAGGGCTGACTTTGAAACCGAGATCCTCGTCCGCCGCCGCTGAAACACTTGTTCGGGATTCAAATAAACGAATATGAAAAACGTCACTGATAATACGTACCGCAAAGACAAATATTATCCTCGGCTGGTTCGAGCAATTGCAGAGGTTTTGTCTAGATCGGACGTAGTTGCACCTGTCAAAGTTTTGATCGAGATGGGGAATCTTTCAAAAAAGAACCACGATGCATGGCGGAATGGCCAAGTGCCCTATCTCGAGCGTGTTTTTGAAGGAAATCTTTCCAAGGCTAATCGCATTCTCAGGATCATTGGGTTTCATGTTCATGATCTCAATAAATCTGAAACCTTGTCATCGTTGCCTTAGTCCCTAAGGAATTTGACCATCCGGAACATTCTCCTTCACCCTATCTGTTGCCTTCATAAGTAGGATTCGCAAGCTAACAACAGCTTCACCGGCCGCGCGCCCAAAACCCTCAATAAAACAACAGCCGGTTCCGCGCGGTCCGGTGGAAGCAGAAGTTAGAAAAAATGTCTCATGTCAGGGGCTGACCATTAAGCTGTCGTTACCAAATCAGCCTAATGAGTCAAGAGCAGACTTGACCCCTTTATGACCCCTTTACTTCTCTTCCCCTTTCTCAAAAGCTTGCATCGCGGTAGGTCGGCTTGCCGTCAAGCAGGGTCAGCAGGACTGTCACTTGATCCAGCTCTTCGACGGGCGTCGTCAAAAGGTTGCGATCCAGCACAACCATATCGGTTTTCTTGCCGATTTCAACGGAACCGGTTTCGCCCAAATCAAAAAATGGCTTCAAAAGCGGGGGAGGGCACTCGAGACAGCCCGGGCCGCCGTCAAGCACATCAGAAATAACCTACTGAAGCTCACACAAAGAAATGGGCTGCCCCTGGAAGGAGTCATATACCGAATAATTGAATTCGGCGCAAGTCTGCAACGTCTTCAAAAAGCCATTGGATAAAGGATTGCCCAGCCTGAGTGTCGTGAAGCCTTGTTTATGCGACACGGTGTTCGTTTATTACACGGATCGGGATCACTTGCGCAATCCACCTGCAAAAACACCACCGGGCACTATCATTCCAGATCAAATGCTTTTACCAGAAAAGCTGCCATTTCTGCACGATTCACAGAGTCATCGGGGCAAAACCTCAGTGGATTCTCACTACAGCCTGCCCCAATTCCCTCAGCATGGAGTTGCTCGATCCAGTCGGCAGCCCAATGGTTTGTGGGCACATCGGTGAAGATGCCCGAAGCAGCGGGAGGCATATAATCAGCTCCGTGCTTTGCTCGCAGAAGGAAGACAGCCATTTCAGCACGGGTTATGAGATAACCGGGGCAGTACAAAAGGGGATCATAGCAGCAGCCTTCGGTGATCTGGTCCCAGTAGAGCTGTTCAATCCAATCTGCGGCCCAGTAATTATTTGCAGCATCAACAAACAGTCCAGTAGCTGAGGGAGGCTCATAGCTGCCACCATTGATAGCCCGCTCAATGAACACTGCCATCTCAGCCCTGGTAACCACAGCATTCGGGCAATAGGTATCTTCACCACAGCCCTTTGTGATGCCCAAATCATGGAGCTTCTCTATCTGCTCATAGGCCCAAAAAGAAATAGGAACATCCGTGAACGAACCATACCAGCCTTTCGAGTGGCCGTTGTATGTGAGCGCCGTCTGGTACTCCTGGATCAGGAGGGTCTGGTCCGAGATCGGTCCGCCGCCAAGGAGGACCTGCACATGGACCTCGCCGGCCTTGGGGACCATATCGGTTTTGAACTCACCGCCTTCGATCACCGCGGTCCACTTCCCGGTGGCGAAGTCGATGTCGAAGGAGAGGCCCTCCGCTGCGTATGTCACCCTCCCGTGGTTCACCAGCTGATCGCTGAAGTCCGGCACCGAGAGCAGCGGAAAGCGAACCGAGGCCCCGTTGACCCGAATCTCAATGTCACCGAAGCTTTGAAGGTTCCGGGTCACGCGTCCTTTGATCCTAAGGCTGCCCGCCGCTGTCTCGGAATCGTATCCTCCCGTGATCCTGCGAACGCCGTAGGGTTCCCAGGGGGACTCGCTCCCGTTGTACCTCCAAGCGGAGTTCACGTCGTGCTCGAGCCAGGTGGACAGTATGTACAATCCCTCGAGATCGAGCTGCACCCGGACCTGGGCGTCCGCCACCCGCATCTCCCGATCGAGGTCCCGAGAGGAGGCGTCAAAGGACCACGTCTTGTTCCCGAAATCCATCACCAGGGTGAAGGGATCATGCTTCACATGCTTGCGGGTCTTGTAGGTCCACACATCCCCCTTTCTAACCCACCTGCCACGCACGCAGTTCGTGGAAAAGGCATGGCCGTTCAAAGAGACCGTGGCCCCCTGGGAGGGGTCGAACTGATCGGCCGAGATGGGGATCGCGGCCTCCGTGCCGTCCGCATTGAGCCACGCCATCCATCCCCCGGCAAGCGCGTACGTATCATCATCCTCCTCCCCTCCGCTGCGGATAAAAGCAGAGGCCGAGGCGGGCGGGGCCGCGTACCCCACCGTGGCCCCTTGGTAGGTTTGGTAATTTTCCACGGCCCAGGTGATGCACCACGGCAGGTTGCCGCCATAGCCCGTGGGGACCCACGGCGCCTTCGCCGTATTCGCTTGAAGCCAGTAGGGCTGGACAATCATGCTGGTCACCCAGCCGGGTTGAGGGTCTGTTGGTCTGGGCACGTTCAGGCCGCACTGAACCTCCTCCGTGATTGTGGTTTCATTCTCGGTCGTGGTCTGATACTGGGTGCTGTAGCCCACCGTGACGCTGGGCTGCCAGCCCGCGATATTCAACTTGGCGCCGGCCGACAGGCTGAGGCTGTTCGTATTGCCTTTGGAGGTCATTTGGGTGTCGCTTTGGGTGTACGAAACGATGTCCTCCTCTCCCAGGTCCAACTGAGGCATTGCCGGGCTGGTGTACTTTCCGAACACCGCGGTCCAGTCAGAGCCCCCGTTATCCCAGTTCGGAACCTTCGTGTTCCAGCCGGGAATGTCGGTGGAGTTCGGGTACACAGGCATTCCCGCGAACAGGCCGGTGTACTCGCCTTGAGAAGGGTCGGCCAGATTGAAGTACGCGGTCTGCTGGACCACGGCCCCCAGGGCAGTGGTATAGATGTCCACGTCGAGGTATGTGCCTGCTTTGGTGTCAAGATCATAGTCGTGGGCGTACAACTTGTACCACTGGGTCCAGAGGGTGGGGGCGTTGAAGATGGCCCAGCCGGTGATGCCCTGGTCCCCGACCTCGGCGCACGGACCCCACTCATAGAACTGCGAGATGCCATGGGTCTTCGTCGTTCCCTGGCTGTGGGTCCAAGCGTGGGCAAAACCGAGGTCAAGGCTCAGTTGACCCAACCCCCCTTTGATTTTGTCCTCTACCGCCAGGCTGATCGTGGATGTGGACGTGGACTCCGTGGTAATGCTCGTGGACACGTCCTTCCCGTAACTCACCCAGGAGAGGGCGGCAGGAGGAGTGGAACAGGCGGTCTGGGCGCCGTTCATGGGGAAGGACGAAGGGCCGAGAACAATGCCCACCAGGGTCCAGAGGTTCTGCAGCTCGGTGCCGATGTCATCGGCCGTGACCTCTTCCATGCCGCCCCAGTTATTGTCCGGGTATTGGGGGATCATGTAGTCCGAGCCGGCGACCCCGATCGTTTGCGTCTGTCCGTAACATGACATGATGTGGCTCTGGTGCATGGCCCCCGCGGTATTCACCACGTCATACCAGGGAAACACGTCCATGTCTTCCGCGTCATAGGCGATGGTCGCGTCATAGGCGGTCCAGGTACCAAAGTGATCGGGATCGCTGGAAGGCTGGTATTCCCATCGGCCCTGCTGCGATACGTTGCCGCTTGAAAGGCCGTAGAACTGCAGGGACGATTTCTTGGCCCCCGCGGCGCCCAGACCGCCGCCGCTCGTACCCAAGACGAGATTGCCCTCGACGACCGGCCCCCAAGGTAACGGATCCGCGGGGGGCCAAGGGAGGTCGAGCATCGCACAGAGGGGTTGAGAATACGGATCCGGCTGGATGACGCATGAGGTGAGTGTTTCCGACTCCACCCCCGGAGACTGCCAGTTGAAGACGAGCATCACACTGGCCGGATTGTCCCCTGGCGGGTAGAAGGTCACCGCGTCCAGCAGATTGGAGGTAGAATCGTACTTGAGCTGGGCCGCATCAGCAACGCCCCAGAGACTCTGGACGAAGTGCTTTCCGTCCTTTGAATAGAACGACCAGTCGGGGGTGAAGACCCAGATCACACCCCCGTAGACCACGGCCACCGCCCCGTTGCCGTCACTCATAGACCACTCCGTTCCGAGGGTGTTGACGGACGTGGGCTCGCTGCAGTAGTCCATGGTTTCCGTGACGTATTGCACCTTGCCGTCCGTGGCAAGGAAGAAGCAGTAAAGGGTCCCGTTGAAGATCACGGCCCCGAGGCTGCCGGCGGGGTTGACGGACCAGTTGTTGTCACAGTCATAGTTCATATTGGAACCGTCCCACGTGTACCGGTTGTAACACAGCCCTCCGGCTTCCGGGCACGCGCAAAACTCATGCAGGACCCCCTCGTAGTACAGTCCCTTGCACGGCGCCGTGCCGACAGCCGCCACACCGCTCGCCCCGGAAGCAGCAGTTCCGTCCCGCGCGCTGCCGCGACCTGCAAAAGAGAACGCTCCTATCGCCAGGACGATTACGAACAGTAGTACAGAGTCCGCGTTCAACCGATTCCTTCCGTGTGCCCTTCGCATGACATTCCTCCTATTGATCATTCCAGTCCAAGACATGCCTTCGATCCTACGGGATATAAACCGGATATCCTCTGCGATAAAACCGTTGGAAAACGCCTGGCCCGCGCTGTAATGTCCGTCCGGGGAGATGGCGGACGCGACCGGCAGTTCCCGGTCCGTCCAAGGTCTCCTCCAGACCAAGGGTCTTCAGATAATCGGCCGGCGCCATCAGTGCGCCAGACTTTATAAAAATAAAGGGCTGCGCATTGGATCTTCCGACGTCGTGTTGCCGTCATCGCTAACACCTTAGGCCATTGCGTTCTCATAATCCATATCCGGGTGGGTGAGGTGATAAGAAATTGCTTTCTGACGATTTTTGTGTAGCAGGTATGGTGAGATGGGTCAAGCACATTTTTGTCTCGATTTTGGACCGTATGTCACCATCATACAGGATATCGGGGGCAGGATTGAGGCAAGTCGTTCGTGACGATAGCTTCTTGGTGTGGAGGGGACGGCAGCGTGTCTGCCCGGGCCCCCGGATCCGGGGGCCCGGGCAGACACGCGGGCAAACTGCTCCTGTAAGGGCTTGTAGGGACTGTGTCCAGTGCCGAAGCCTAGTGGTAGACAATGGCGGCTTCTTCATACCCGGGCCAGCCGTCGTCGAAATCTTCGATGACAACCGGCCCATGTTCCGGTGCTTTTGCTTTCCTCCCGGATGGAGCCGTTTGCTGTTTCCAGAGCCCGAGATGGCGGAGGATGCGTTCTATCACGGCCGGCTCGTGAATCAGGCTGATGATTTTCATCTCATGGCCGCAGCGGGGACAAGTCAAGGGGTCCACCTCCCAGATCTTCTTAATCAAGTCCCGCCAGCTTTTTGATGGGATGCGCGGGGGCTGGTAGTCTGAGACTTCGAGCACAGTCACTTCATTAGCGTTGCCGGCCTGCGGCGGCTCATCCCCGGGCCTTAAAACACCTTTTTTGATTCTGTCTCCTCTGCTTCTACTCGAATACCAGCCATAGTATCTGACCATCTGAAAATGCTTATCTGGAATATGCTGAGTGATGGCGGCGATGAATTCCTCGGCGCTGAAAATTTCAAAATTCTTTTTGTTGCTCCCATGGGTCATGAACGAGCGATAGAGGACCTTGCCGGTGTCCTCGAAGTAGGTGATCTTCTGTTCAGAGAACGCGTTCCGCATGATATATTCGGCCAGCGCCTGCTGTCCGTCGCGGTCATCTCGGGCAATCTGGTTGCCGGCATGCACACTGAAGCCGCTGTGGCGCCAGTTCATCAGTTTTTCGATGAGCTCGTCGTTTATCTTGCCCTCACGTTTGAGCATGGCCAGGACCTTGGAGCGGAAGATCTCCTCCAGTTCTCTCATGTCTCTTTTGGGAAGACAGTGGAAGGTCCCGTTCGGTCGGAACAGCCCGTCGGCGACAATGGCATGAAGGTGTGGATGAAACCTGGCATAATCCCCGAACGTATGGATAACCAGTATCATGCCCAAGATGCCGTCATCGAGGCCCAGGACGGTTCGAAAGAAGATCTCAAGGCTGTCCTTGGCGCAGTGGCAGAGTCTGGTCAGCAGCTTGCGGTCGTATTTGAAATATATGCGCAGCATGATGGGGATACTGAATACAAACTGTCGATGCGGGACGGGATAGAGGATGTTATTGGTGACGTCCTCTCCGAACTGAATCGTTTTCTTTGAATGACAACTCGGGCAAAACCAGCGGCCTTTACAGGAAAACGCCAAAAGGTACTCATTTTTGCACTGAGGGTTGGTGCAGCGAACCCTGGCAAATCCCTCGTGCAAGTCTCCGCATCGTAAGTATTCCTCGACCACCTCATCGACCACCGGGCGGAAGAAGCCATACTGTTTCTCGCAATGCGCGCCGTAGCCGGCCTTGAAATCTTCATAGTGATTGTGCAATATCTTCCACAAGGCCGAATCGGTGGGCTCCCTTGGGTGGTAGACTGGCATATGGGCAGGCATAACAAAGCCTTTGCAGAGCGGAAGAGCTCATTATTGCGCAATGGGCATAGCCGTCGGCTGCGCTTTAAGCGCGCGCCGGTGTCGCGCATCAGCGCGCGTTTGACAGTGAGTCCTTTGGATCATTAAGGCGTCGCCTTGTCGGCACCAATGAACCAAGGATAGGTGTATGAAAGGTGAAAGTCAAGCCTGGTAGTGGAACCCGCTCAAGGAACCACGCTACACCAAGGCAGTCAGAACAAGGGTAGGCTACGGAGCAGAGTATCACCCGGTGGGCATCGAATTTCTCAATTTCCTAACCAATGCATCAACCCGACAACGACCACAGAGCAAGTTTTTTGGCATCAATGCAGGTCCACTGGCTGCGGTCGTTGCGGGTTATGCTACTGTTCTCGGCGACTGCGTCGCCGAGAATCGCGGCGCTGACTACGTCAAGCGCCGCGATTCGGGATTCAAATAAACGAATATGAAAACAGTCACTGTTAATACGTACCGTAAAGACACATATTATCCACGGGTGGTTCGAGCAATTGCAAAGGTTTTGTCTAAATCCGACGTAGTTGCACCCGTCGAAGTTTTGATCGAGATGGGGAATCTTTCAAAAAAGAACCACGATGCATGGCGGAATGGCCAGGTGCCCTATCTAGAGCGTGTTTTTGAAGGAAATCTTTCCAAGGCTAATCGCATTCTCAGGATCATTGGGTTTCATGTTCATGATCTCAATATGGTGCCGAGAAATACCCATTACCACCAGTGGGGTAATGGTAAAAACCGCCCACTGCGGTTTTCAAAATCGGGCGATAAGAAGATTGAAGAGGCATACTCGACACATTACCTTTGGAATGAATCGCCAGAAAAAAAGAGGGCGGTTATTGGACGGGCGCAGCCAGAACCTGTCAACTGAACAGGTGAAAGGGAGGTTTTATGCACATTGACCTGACCGGCAAAACGGCCATAGTAACAGGTTCAACGCGCGGTATAGGACTGGCGGCGGCCAAGGGGTTGGCGGCATGCGGGGCACGGGTGGTTGTCAACAGCCGTCATCAGACGGCGGTGGATAAGGCGATCGCGATGGTCAAGGCAGCGGCTTACGATGTGCGGGTCACCGGTGTCGCGGCGGATCTGGGCAGTGCCGATGGCTGCGCCTCGCTGGTAGAAGCCGAAGGGGAGTGTGACATCCTGGTCAATAACCTCGGAATCTACAGTCTGCAGGATTTTTTTGAAACACCGGACGATGAGTGGCAGCGCTTCTTTGATGTCAATGTGCTGTCCGGCGTGCGGCTTGCAAGAGTCTATCTGCAGGGGATGGCCGAACGAGGCTGGGGTCGGGTGGTGTTTATCTCCTCCGAATCGGCACTGAATATTCCGGCCGACATGATTCACTATGGATTTACCAAGACGGCGCTCCTGAGCATCTCTCGCGGCCTGGCAAAACGCATGGCGGGGACCGGAGTGACCGTTAATGCCGTGCTGCCGGGGCCGACCATGAGCGAAGGCGTCAAGGAGTTGCTGCGGGCTGAGGCTGAAAAGAGCGGCAAGTCCATCGAGCAGACAGGCATCGATTTTGTCATGAGTAATCGCCCATCTTCCATCATTCGGCGTCCGGCGAGCGTGGAGGAGGTTGCCAATATGATCGTTTACGTTTGCTCGCGAGAGGCTTCCGCGACTACCGGTGCGGCTTTGCGTGTCGACGGTGGAGTCGTCGATTCTCTGGCATGATGCGGTGGCGTGGCCGTGAATCTAGTCAATAGTCATAGCCGGGGCGGGGATCTTCCTGTGGGAGTAAGATTTCTCGCCTTCGGCTCGAAATGACAACTGTCGGAAAGCCTCCCGGTATCGGTCACTCGGATGATATGTTATCTGATGCAGCATTGAATCAACTTGTTTCATGGTTTCTAAAGCGGTCCTCAAAGCGTTTTACCAATCCATCTTCATTGCGCATTTCGTTTAGTTTCTCGATCAACTTGACCTTATCCCGCCTTATTTCATCTTTGACATGTTCAAATTTTTGTCTGCCTTCATGGTAAGCATCCTTATACAGGGATCGAATAGTTTGCGTGTCCATTTCTCCCTGCCGCTCGATGTACTCTCGGGCTACCAGAGCAACGGCATAGGTCAGACCGTAAGTGATTCCGGCACAGGCAATCCATCCGAAAACAGGCACCAGGCTTATCGCCATCCTTCCGGCTACGGCCGAGGCATACTCCGGGCCGGCTTTGTCAATGATCATTTTCACGAACTCATGTGCATCAAGAGGGTAATCGTAAATCTTTGCGATCTTTTTGACCATTCGGATCTGCAGCGGAACCATGACAAGAGCATCGGATACGAAAGGTAATGGCAAAAGAGAACAGACCGCGGTTATTTTACAGTATCTGGACGCAATCGTGTGGAAACTCCCTTGTTCCCAAGAATCGACGTCATCTTCCAAGACCGAAGTCAGCAAATCAAGATCGCTTGCTTCGATGCTCAAAGCCGACCGCAGTTCAGTCAATGCCTTCTTCTCGGATTCGGAGGGGCCGTCGATTTCCGCAACTTCCTTTGCCAGAAGATACACAAAAGCTTTCTGCTCTTGAGGAATATTCCTTGCGACCTTCTTCATTTCTTCGGGAGAAGCTCGCTGGGAGAGCGCCTGCCGATAGCTGTCAACATCCAAGTCGACCATGCTCCGGGTAGACAAATCCAAGAATTCCTTTTGCCTGTCAGACAAACCGCCGGCATGGGCCGCATAAAGAATAACAGTCCAAAACGAATCCGACATCAAGGTCCTCCGGTTAGGAGATAAATTGGGCTACAGTTACGCGTTTTCTGCTGTTAAGATAGCTACTGGATCCTGCCTTGGCCATTTTCTTTTTTTCGGCGCAAGAAGGGATTGTGGAATTTACATTTTTGTATCATGTACAAGTCGATTGAGTTTGAAAACCGATTCGGCCTTTTCGGATAGAATCGTTTTTGCCAGAATTCATGTTATTGCATATTCGACGAACCCATTTTTGGGAGGGGTTTTAATTTAATAGGAGATCTCGCGTGAATGACTTGAAACAGAAACTGAATGCCGCAGGCTATATCTGCGATTCCATGTTTGCTGCGGCTGTTGAAGCTGCTTTGCATACCCGTCCAGTGGCCGGTGCCATATTGGCCGGTCCCATTGGTTCGGGAAAATCTTATTTGCCCGAAGTGCTCGCCCGGATCCTCGATACGGATTATTATTTTTACCAATGTTTTCCTGGCACACGGGAGGAAGACCTGCTGGTAAAAATGCTTCCAAGCGAGGAGACCATAAGCGGCATAGCGCTGCACGACGGGGTGATCGTCCAGGCGGTTGAGGCTACGCGCCGAAAGGAAAATGAGAAACGCGTTATTTTGGTGCTCGATGAGTGGGACAAGACACGCCCCAGCGCCGATTCATTCCTGCTGGATTTTCTGCAAACAGGCCGCATCAATTTTTCGGGCCGAATATTCGCCGCCGACCTCTCGCGCCTCATTGTATTTTTGACGGTGAACATAGAACGGGAAATCAGCGAACCCCTGGTTCGACGTCTGCCTAAAATCCAGTTCAAACATCTTTCGCCAAACTTTGTGCATCGGGCGCTCGAACTGACCCATAAAGACCACCCCTATCTCTATAATGCTATTTTATTGCACGAACGATGTCTGCTGGCCAACCTTCCCAAGCCTTCAACCATTCAGGAACTGCGCCAGTTTTTAGATGCGGTCAGCGTCCTTGGGGACCAGGCGGATTGGGATTCTTTGGTCTATCAGTTTGTGACCAAGACAGAAGAGGCCCATGAAATGCTGCGGCAGGTGGAAAATGAGCCTCTTCAATGGAGGCAACGCGCTCGCCTGCGTCTCAGCGCAAACGCGTACGATGTTCGGCAAAAATCACTCTCCCCCGACGAAGATTTGCCGGGCGAACTGTGCATGCCCCGCTTGACCGAAATACGGGGATTTGATGAGATGATCGAGGTTCAAACCGAACGTCCTGACCTCACGGATGCTGCCGGAATCATCGAAATGAACAGCAAAGCCTACAACGAAATCGTGCGTCTTGTAGACGCCCCGGAAACCAGACCGGACGTGCTCGGTGATTGGGCCGAAGTGAATGCCGACCGCACAATTACGCTCAAAAAACAACTTCTCCTGCGAGATGTTGATTTGCTGAAAGGTCTCTGGGGGCAAAACGGTGAGGTGCTGCTCATTGAACCCTCAGCGACCTGGCAGGATGTGAAGGCCATTCAAGAATGGGCCCCGCTCTTGATCGTGAAGTTTTCCCGTTCCGAAATACTCGCCAAAATGGAAGGCCTCGATCTTCGCTGGACTCCCGCCAACGGTGCTGAAATCATTGTCCACCTGGGGAGGAGAGATGCGTTTTCGGTCTGTTTCGGACGATCCTGGGGACAGTCCGGGGAAGGCAAATGGATCGGGTACAACGGCCGGATCTATCAGCGTTACATGAAGGAGGCGGATTGTGCCTAAGTTGAGTCGGCCGTGGCGCCGCAGGTTAGATTGGATTACCCCTCCGGATCTGATGTACCTTGCAGAGCCAAAAGAAGCGGGCGAATCGAAACGAGAAACACAACGAACAATGACTCGACAGGGAAGCCCCGGGGGCTCTTCAAATCGAAGCGAAAGGCCGGTTCCCAAGGTCGTTACAGTGCTCGCAGAGCCGGGGGAAGTTATCACCGCTGGGGCCACTCGAAACTACAACAAGGCTTTTTACCTTGAAGAACTGAAGCGCAAACGCATCACTGCAACTTTCGCACTGTTGGTGGCTAAAATCGCTGAAGACCTGTCGGGTTGGCCCATCCTGGGTGATGACGAGTGGAATGCTGCCGATTTGATGGCCCGGCACCTGGACAGAAGGGCTCTTTCCCATTGCCGTCGCAGCAGGGAAAAAGAGGCCGTTGTTGTGATTCTGGATACCTCGGGATCGTGTTTGGCGCAGGCCAGGTTTTACAGCAGAATCGCTACAGCAGCGGTGGCAGCCGGAGATGTCGAGTTGTACGATGCACCCAATGCCGGTTTGCGAGCCGTACGCAATCGAGACGGCTGGAAGGCTATAGAGGACGCCGAGTGGGACTTTTCCCAACGGACCATCATTTTTTTCGGTGATTTTGACGGAGGAGATGCTGTCATTACAGCCAGCCGGCGCAACAAGATCTATTGGTTTTGCTCGGAAACTCGCTATCCCAGTATTCGTTTGCACCCGTGGTGCTCGTTGTCCATGAGTGCTTTTAAAGGGCGTTATTATCCCTGCACGACTGATGAAGATTTTATCCCGCTGCTGCGAAAGGTTCGCTGATTGGAGGGGGAGCCAATGCTGCCTTGACTCAGCAGCATTGTCCGACATAACTGCCGATGGTGTAAACCGCAGCGTGAGCTACGTATAAAATCCGCAGGATTCCGTAGACCAACGCCAGTCCGAGAGTCACCAGAGCATAGATGGATCCCATGGCAATGCCGTTCAACAACTGCTCGAAAAATAAGTGCATAACAACAATCCGAATGCGTATATATGAGAATCCAGAATCCAGGAGTCAGAATCCAGAATGAAAGCTGACTCTTATCCGATATCTTCCGACCATTCTCATACTCTGTTGCGACCGCCCGGTCATGGCTGTTAGGAGAGAGTCATGTAGACGCAGTTTAGAGTTTTATACCCGCCATAATCCGCCTTTCCCTGTGGAGAATTTCTGCTTCCAGGTGGTTGACCTCTTGGGCTGTTTCTTCCACAAACTCTTTATCCTTAATTGAACTTAGGTTGATTTTGACATTGTAGAGGGCGGCAAGACCTGCAGTTCTAGCCAGCATTGCGCCAACCGCGCCGTCTGTTACTGCATTGGGGTTCCCTTGAGTGATGACGGCTTCGGCCAGCCCGAGAATTTGCAGCGAGTGTCTAGCTACTTCAAGGGGAACTTGGGCCGCCTGTCTGAGCCCTGCCTGGATGGCTTTGCTCCGCTCGATTTTATCTTGTTCGGTTGCTTTGGGAAGTTTGTACGCTGCTATAACCTGATTGTAGGCATCGGAATCCGATTGAATATCTTCGACGAGTTTGGCTCTGAAAGCCTGGGCCTTCTCTCGAATGGATTTCATTTTCGGCTCAACGCTTTCAAAGCCTTTTCGGCCCACTGTCAAGCCCGCGACCATTTCGGCCAGACTGGCTGCCAAAGCGCCGCTCAGGGCAGCGACGCTGCCGCCCCCTGGAACCGGTGAATTGGAAGCGGTTTCATCGAGGAATTCTGTAACTCTTAGATCTGCTAACACTCGGTGCCTCCGTTGAAATCTAGCATTTAGGAGCCAATATTCGAAATCCTGGAGCCAGAATCCAGAATTTGAGCAGGGCTATCATATTGTCTGTTATGGTTTATCAATCTTGGCTCATCGCGGAATAGTGGGAATCATGCATCCCGTTCGTGCTGAGGTATCGAAGCACGAACGGGTGGGGAGTGACGATCTTTCCCGCTATTCCGCGATGAGCCTCAATCTTTTACTGTACGTTATTCCATCAGTCTGGCTTCAAGTACCTGGTTCATGGAAAAATTTTCTATGCCCATGTAATAGACCGCCGTGTCGATGAGGGCTTCCATGGGAACCAGGCCGACGATTTCACTGCCCACAACATTGACCCCGTAGCGTTTGGCTTCGATGCGGACCAGTTCCAATGCGCGGTACAAAGCTGTTTTAGTGTAGTCCGTCATGTTCATGGAGACCTGGACGATACCTCTATCCTTTAGTTCCACTCCGATTCCCTTGCAGAAGCGCAGCCCTCCGCTGATGTGCCGGACTTTGAGAGCAATTTGATTGGCGATCTCCAA
Source organism: uncultured delta proteobacterium (assembly GCA_963781715.1). Classification (GTDB taxonomy): domain Bacteria; phylum Desulfobacterota; class Syntrophobacteria; order Syntrophobacterales; family Syntrophobacteraceae; genus Desulfoferrobacter. Next base: position 411,560 of record CAWAGW010000004.1, on the reverse strand, counting down.
GTTATCGGTCCCCAGATTGACATTGAAGGCAACCAGCGGCATGCGTGCACCGACAGCGGTCACACCCGCCGTTGGATGTAGGTGGTTCGGACCGAAGTCAGGCTTCCATTCGGGGTGTTTCAGTTTTTCCGGCATGCCTTCAAACTGGCCTTTGCGCACGACGGCCAGATTCTGGCGGGCGGGAGTCGATGCCGAAGCTTCGTAGAGAAAGATGGGCAGATTGTAATGTTCGGCGACTTCTCGGGCGACTTCTTTGGAAAACGTCACCGCTTCAGCCATAGTGACATTTCGGATGGGGATGAAAGGGACTACGTCCACGGCGCCCATCCTCGGGTGCTGCCCCTCATGTTTAGTCATGTCGATTTGCTCGACCGCTATGCCGACAGCTTCAACTAAGGACTGCCGAAGGGCTTGTGGTTCCCCTACCACGGTCACTACCATACGATTATGATTCTGGTCGCGCTGGTAATCCAGCAGTTTCACGCCTTCTTTGCCGCGAAATGGCCGGACAATCTTTTCGATTTTTGTGGGGTCTCTACCTTCGCTGAAGTTGGGCACGCACTCGATAAGTTTCTTGGTAGCAGTCATATCGATTTACTCTCTATTTTTTTACCGCTGAGAACGTAGAGGGCGCGGGGAAAATCTTTTCATGTTGGTTTCTGAGAAACCTCTGCGATCTCAGCGTGCTCTGCGGTTAATATAGCCTCGTTGAGTTTGAAACGTTGTATATCGCGTATTTACACATTGCTCCGTTTCGCTCCGCTCAACGCAACCTACCGGATCTTGGCCAACGCCGCCTTCACCGTTTCTCTGACAAGGGTTTCAGTCGGGATGAAGGGCAGGGTGATATGATCCGTTTCTTTCCGCGATGCGTTGTACTCCATTGCGGTCTCAATCGAATTCGGGTTACGCGCCCATGCGCGTCGAGCTACCCCACCCATGACATCCCAAGGGATAGCGGTGTGGATGATACGGTCAATTCGTTCACTGCCGTCCAGTACCAGCCCGAATCCTCCGTTGATCGCTTTACCGATTCCAACTCCGCCCCCATTGTGCAGGGCCACCATGCTCATTCCCCGGGCGGCATTTCCGGCAAAACAATGGGTTGCCATGTCCGCCATGATGTTGCTGCCGTCCCCGATGTTGGCTGTTTCCCTAAAGGGAGAATCGGTTCCACCAGTGTCGTGGTGGTCTCTGCCCAGCATCACCGGGCCGATCTCACCGTTTCTGACCAGTTCGTTGAATTTCAGGGCTATCTCCGTGCGGCCTGCAGCGTCCTGGTATAGGATCCGGGCCTGGGTCCCTACCACCAGTTCGTGCTTCCCGGCATCTCGAATCCAGGCATAATTATCACGGTCTTGAAAACGGCGGCCGGGATCGATAGATTCCATGGCTGCCCGATCGGTTTTGAGCAAGTCTTCCTCTTTGCCGCTCAAACACACCCAACGAAAAGGGCCGTAACCGTAATCAAACATAAGCGGCCCCATGATATCCTCCACGTAGGATGGGAATATGAAGCCGTCGCGGGGATTTTCACCATTCTTGCAGATCTCCGGAATGCCCACGTCGTAAACCGCTTTCAGAAAACTATTGCCGTAGTCGAAAAAGTAAACACCCCGGTCTACCAGGGCTTTGATCAATTCGTAGTGGCGGCGCAGTGAGCGGTCGACATGTTGTCGAAAGGTTTCCGGGTCGTCTTTGAGCATGACGGTACGTTCCTCAAAGGTGAGGCCTTGAGGGCAATAGCCGCCTTCATAAACAACATGGCAGGAGGTTTGATCGGACAACAGGTCGATTTTTATATTTTGTGCAACTGCAAATTCAAGCAAGTCGACAATGTTTCCGTGAAAGGCGATGGCTGCGGTTTGCCGTTCTTCTTGATGGGCCTTGGCCAGCTCAAATGCCTCAACGGGGGTAGATACAACCTTGCTGACCCATCCCTGCTCGTGCCTGGTGCGGATGCGCGAGACGTCCACCTCTGCAAAGATGCCGACGCCATTGGCGATTTCTACGGCCTTTCCCTGGGCTCCACTCATACCTCCCAGTCCGGAGGAGACAAACAGCAGACCACTCAGATCGCTATCGGACGGCATCTCGTATTTCTGGCGACCGGCATTCAAAAGTGTGTTGTAAGTGCCGTGTACAATTCCTTGCGGCCCGATGTACATCCAGCCACCAGCGGTCATTTGTCCATAATTGGCGACTCCAAGTGCCATGGCACGAACCCAATTCTCCTGGTCGTCAAAGGCGCCAACCATGAGGGCGTTGGTGATGATGACTCTGGGTGATTCCAGCGAGGAAGAAAAAACGCCTAACGGGTGACCCGAGGCTACCACCAAGGTTTGTTCGCTGTTGAGCCGTTCCAGATAGAGCTTGACCAGCCGGTACTGCATCCAGTTCTGACAGACCTGGCCGGTTTCGCCGTAAGTGACCAGTTCATAAGGGTAGAGGGCCACATCGAAATCGAGGTTGTTGTCTATCATGACCTGGAAGGCTTTCCCTTCGATGCACTTTCCGCGATATTCTTCGATGGATTTGCCCTTGATGGCTCCTGCCGGGCGGAATCGATAACCGTAGATGCGGCCTGTTTCCAGCAATTCTTCCATGAATTCGGGAGCCAGGACCGCGTGCCATTTTTCCGGGACGTAGCGGAGGGCATTTTTCAGCGCAAGTCCGAGTTCACCCTGATTCAGAGTGAGTTTGCGCTTGGGAGCTCTGCGAATACCTTCAACAAAAGTCGGCTTGTCCGGAAGATCGGTGAAAATTTCTTCCAGCTTGACAGTCATATGTTGGGATATATCCGCATTGGCGACCATTCTCATCACCTCCCCAAAGTGTCGGAATTGAATACAGCCGGATGAGGAATGACACATTCAACCCGGCCGGGAAAAGCAGCTTGACTGACAGACCTATACATGTATATACAAGAGGTGTTTTGTGTCAACTGAAATTTCTGTCACCCAAATTTAGCGATGATTCTTGCTGGAATCAAAACAACGATCGTCATTCCAGCGAACGCCGGAATATAGAAATCTGGACTTACCTAGCGGATGCCAGGTCGAAGACGCCGCTGCGGTGGTACTTCACCGGCATGACAGGAGGTTACCGATGGAATCGCTGAAATTTTAGTTTTTAAAGAATGCAGCAGCCTGAACTGTTTTGCGCCAGGATATTGAAAACCATGCATAGGATACACGCAGAAGACCCACCACCACTGACAAAAGAGACGGCCAGTCCTCTCTACCGGCAGGTTAAAGATTTCATTATCCGGCAAATACGAGCAGGCGCCTGGAAGTCCGAAAGCCGCATCCCATCCGAGAATGAGATCGTTTCAACACTGGGCGTCTCACGCATGACAGCCCACCGTGCTCTACGGGAGCTTACCGAAGAAGGTTATCTATTCAGGGTGCAAGGGGTTGGAACCTTCGTTGCGCCGCGCAAACCTGAATCCGCCTTGTTGGAAATCGGTAGTATTTCTGAAGAAATCAGGCAGCGAGGGGGAATCCATAGCAGCGAGGTGCACCTGCTGAGGGAAGAAAAGGCATCGAGAGAAATCGCCGCGGCCATGGATTTGAGAGTGGGAGCGAAGGTTTTTCATTCTCTCATCGTGCACCGGGAAAATGGACTGCCTATTCAGTTGTCGGATCGATATGTTAATCCGTCTCTTGCGCCGGAATATCTCCAACAGGATTTTACTCGTTTCACTCCAAATCAATACTTGATGAGGATTGTTCCGCTAACAGAGGCGGAACACGTCATTGAGGCGCAGCTTCCTGATCTGAAAACCCAGACCCTATTGGAAATCCGCCCCGCAGAGCCCTGCCTTGTGCTCTATCGTAGAACCTGGTCCAGCCATGTTGTGGCAACCCGAAGTCGATTCGTGCATCCCGGTTCCCGTCACAGACTGAGGGGCCGCTTCAAACCCTCCGCTAACGCGATTTTTCTTACTGCCTAGCAATCGGCGGGCTACATTCAAGAAATAATGATGGTTGCTTATCGCTAAGCATTGTTCAAATTTACTCGCTAGCGCTATATACCATTGCATGCTATGAAAACGTCAATATAATGACTGGGCGGCGGTGCTTCATACAGAGCTCGGGCTCGCATAACGTAAACGATTAGCAACCGAATTCGAGGACGACATTTGTCATGGAAACTGAATTGTTGATACTGATTGTAGAAGCGATGTCGGTCTATTTTCTGGTGCTCTGGGCTCACTCTCTGCGTAATCGCGTTGGACTGGCGCCTTTCTATGCGCTAATCGGCGGGATTACCGCTGTCATGTCATGGGTTACCGATGCCGGAGTCAGAGTTGAAGTAGCAGGCATCACATTTATGGTCGGCTCCACAGTTTTTTATACATCGCTCCTGCTCGGTGTTTTTGTGGTGTACGTGTTTGATGGACCGCGGGCTACTCGCATTGCAATATCAACGGTAGCGGGCGTATCCATCATGGTGCCGCTGATTGCGGTAATCCTTCACCTGCAATTGAGAATTTCCGGCTATGATTCACTAGGGCATGTGCCCGTTCCAAGCCTGCGAATCAACACATCATCCGTGTTGACCACGGTGGCGGATTTGATTTTCTTAGCCATGGCCTGGGAGTATCTAGGGAAGCCGAAACTGCGCATACATCTTTGGCTTAGAGCCTTTCTTACTCTTCTGGGGGTGATGTGGCTGGATGTGATCTTGTTTGCCACAGGCGCGTTTGCGGGTAGTCCACAATATATAAACATTATGAAGGGCACGCTTTTGAGTCGACTGATCATCTCCGTGTTTGCTTGTCCTTTTCTTTATCTTTATTTGACGTGGCAGAATAAAAAGATGGGCATGATGATCGAGCACCGCCCGGTCCTGGCTATACTCAAGGAAGTTGCCGAAATTAGAGTAGAACTTAGCCTGGCTCAACAAGAGATCCAACGTCGGAAACAAGTTGAAAAGGAAAAAGAGGGGCTCATAGCGCAGCTACAGTTGGCACTTTCGGAAGTAAAGACGTTGCGCGGCTTTCTGCCGATCTGTGCAAACTGTAAAAAAATTCGGGATGACGCAGGATATTGGCAAAAAATCGAAAAATATATTGAGGAACGGTCCGAGGCCAAGTTCAGCCACGGAATTTGCCCGGAATGTGCGCAGCTGCTTTATCCTGAGCTCAACCTAAAAGATAAATAGTGAAGGTTTATGCTTCAGTTTGTCTATATGCCCACGGTCCACCAGGAGGCTGTCCGAAAATACGTAGCGCAGGGCTTTAGCCCTGCCTGGAAAAAGTCCTAAGTATATCAAGGGGAGGAAATTATGAAAAACGTCAATGTGGTGGTGTTACTGGTTTTTGTTCTGATCACTATCATGGGGTTAGGGTTCGACTCTTCTAATGCTCAGGAATTTGAAATAAAACAGCGCATTATTGAATTCCCATCTGATAGTCTGGGCTTGCTGCTGGATAGTGACAGCCTTGATCCCCAGGAACTCAAAAAAATGTCGCAAAAACTTTTTGCGCTTCCCGTCGAGGAAATGCTTCGGAAGAGCAGCACTCAAGCTGTCACGCCAGAGGTGAGCAATAACACATTTTATGTTTCCGGCAAGAGGATAAGAGTCGATACTATGCAGGAAGAAGGGAAAATGACCAGTATCGTGCTCCTGGACGAGGGCAAAGTCTATAATTTGTTCTGGGCAAACAAACAGTACATGGAGCTTTCGATTGACACAATAAAACAAATGCAGTCGCAGGCCAGTGAAGCGCTAAAGAAGCTCCCTTCCATGGAGGAAGCTATGGAAAAACTGCCCCCGGAAGTTCGGGCTCAAATGCTGGCAAGCCTTGGCAAAACAAAGCTGGACTCAAACGGGGTAAAGATAACAAAAACAGGTCGCTCAACAAGTATTAACGGTTTTGGATGTGAGGAGTATCTCGCCGAAATGCAAACCGGGAGTGCTCAGTTATTTGTCAGCCAAGAGTACCCTGAACTGAGAAAATCTTTCGATCTGTTCATGGAGGCTTTTCCCGGTTTTGAAGGCCGCGAAGAACAGGCCACGGAGAGAGTCCTCAAAGAAATCCCCAATGGTTGGCCGATACTTATGAAAGAACTCGAATTCGCTCCGCTCGGTATGGAATTCTCCTTCGACGTTACGGAAATCCTGTCAGTAGAGAAAAAAGACCTCCCAGCCGACATGTTCCGAGTTCCCACCGAGTTTATGAAAGTTGCCTCCCCTGTTCAATAGGCTCTTTCTAGACTCGGAAGAAATCATTGTCCGATTTCCGCCCGCGGCGCGAGGCCTTAAGACCACATCAGCCTGCAGGGCTGAGGCCCTGCGCTGCAAATTAAGCTAAGTTTACCTTTCAGACATAATACTTGTGCACATAGTCCATTACCATGCGATGCGTATTAAAGACCGGAGTGACATCGGCTATAGAATTTTTCATGATGGATATCCACTGCTTGGGGCTGGCATAGTAGGTGGAGACCATGTCTTCAAGGTCTTTATAGAGATCCGCTACGGCATCTTCGTCACCTTGATCTTCGTCGTCACCGATGGCCCAGCCATTGACTCGATTATGGCAGACTTCACGCCACCAGCCGTCCAGAACGCTCATGTTGATTCCGCCGTTAAAACAGACTTTCATTCCGCTGGTGCCGCTGGCTTCACGGGGTCGCCTTGGAGTGTTCAACCACACGTCGGTGCCGCGAGTCATCAAGGAGGCCAACCATATGTTGTAGTTCGGCAGAAATACAAGTCGGAGCTTTTGCTCGTGCTGGTTGGAGATGTGCGTAATTTCCTCTATCAATTTTTTGCCCGATTCATCCTGCGGGTGCGCTTTCCCCGCAAAGATAAACTGCACGCGATCGAGCGAGAGGTTCGAGAGGTATTCGATGTCGGAAAAGATAAGTGTGGCTCGCTTGTAAGCGGTGGCGCGGCGGGCAAAGCAAATGGTGAGAAATTCCTCGGTGAAGCCGGCTGCACAAATGCCATTCACATAGCTGATGAGACGGCGTTTGGCATTGAGCTTGGTCCTGTGGATCTCCTCATCGGGTATCTTATGCACTTTCCCGAGAAGTTGGGGATTTTCACGCCAACCCGGCAAATGAGTGTCGAAGAGCGCCTTGAATTCCGGACCGGTCCAGCTTAGATGATGGACTCCGTTGGTAATGTGGCCAATGTTGAAACCCGGGAACATCTGCCGCGAAATTTCACCGTGCAACTGACTGACGCCGTTACTGGCCCGGGAGAGATTGAGGGCGAGCATGGTGGTATTCAATTGATCTTCTCCGGCCAGCTGCCGTATGTTCTTGGGCAGATAATCTCCCAGGATCGAGCCGGCCAACTGATAGCTGAACTTATCGTGCCCCGCGGGAACGGGAGTATGAGTAGTAAAAACACATTTTTCCCGCACCTTCTCCTCACTCCCGGCGAAGTCTTTCAGCAGTGCCAGGGTCAGGAAGACAGCATGCCCCTCGTTCATGTGATAGGTGGTGATGTCTCGTTCAAGCCGTTTCATCGCTAGATAGCCGCCTATTCCTAAAACCATTTCCTGACAGATGCGCGTGTGCCGGTCTCCACCATATAAATATTGGGTAATGAGGCGGTCTTCGGGGGCGTTGAACGGCAGGTCCGTGTCGAGAAAGTAGACCGGAACCCGTCCTTTGATGCCGATTTGGTTATATTTCCAAACTCCTATATGAACATCTCGGCCTTCCATTTTGATGGTGACTTTGAATGGTAGGGGTTCCATGAAAGCCCGCGGATCAAAATAAGGATAAATCTCCTCTTGATGCCCCATTGGATTAATGGTTTGAATAAAATAGCCCCGCTTGTAAAGAAGCGTTATCCCTATAATGGGAATATTCAAATCCGCAGCAGACTTGATGTGATCACCTGCCAGAATGCCAAGGCCTCCGCTGTAGGTTGGAATGTTCTCGTTGAGACCGATCTCCATGCTGAAATAAGCAACTTTCATCGCGCACCTTTTTCATTTATCGTTCCGCTGGCTCTACCTTCTGGCGAATCACTCATGTATACCAGTTAAGGATTAAAAGTTACGTTTTTAAATGACTGAAAATTTGGCCGTAGGAGTATCTCAAGTTCATCTCGGTACTCCGTGTGAGTTTTATTCAAATAGTCCGTGATCGAACAGCAAAACGAGTTGAAATCCGAGTAGAACTGATTATAGAGCACTTTCTTTTTGACGAATTTCCATAACCTCTCAACGAGATTGAGATTGAAAGAATATGGAGGAAGGAAAACCAAATGAATCTGAAACCACTCGGCAGTTCGCTGCACCAGCAAGCAACGCTGGTAGCGGGCATTGTCTAAGACGATCACGATATGGCGGTCATAGTAACGCATTGCGATCTCCTTGAGCAGGGCGCGGACCGTCATTGAGTCCACGTAGGTGGCTTCCGTTATCATTACCAGTTCTTTGCTTACAGCATTTATTGCGCCCACTGCAGCTCTTGATGAACCGGGTTGCAAGTGAGTACAGATATCCCAGAAAAGGGAGCAGCACAATATGAGCGGCTTTCAAGTTCCTGGCACTGTTCGAGCAGGACAGCCCAAATCCTTTCAAAAATTCCGTCCTTGCACCATTGCTGAAACCAACGATAGGTAGTGCTGTCATCTCCCAACTCGTTGGGCAGGCGGTTCCATTGCACTCCCGAACGGATTCGATAGATGATGGTGTTTACTATCAACCGGAAACAGCATCGTCACGTCCCTGTCTTTTAACCGGGTAAGCTTCGCTGAGTATCTGCCAGAAAATGCACCAGAGTGCTTCTGGAACTTCCCATATAGTCGGCAATTCGTTGTTTGGATTCCGGTTTACCCATGCTACGCCTCCTTTGCTCGGTTGTCAGGGTTATGGATGACCGAGTATAGGTTAGCGTAGCCACTAAGCTTTGTACAGTGCCAATGTAGTAACCTCTGATGTCACAATGATGAACTTTGAGATGGTTTCTAAAGGATTACTGTACCAATGGATGGTGAGAACGGTTCTCATGTTTTATGTTGCTGAGTCGTCGAGTGAATGGTCAACAGTGAAACGTGAATGGTCACAAAATCTGCCTTGCTGCGGTTCACACTTTATGGTCCACGACGCGGGCTTGGCAAAAAGCAGATCCTCAGGTTTCGCATGCGCCGAAAAACAACTTTAACTTTATCCCCGCATATCATTGTCACCCTGGCAGAGAAAAGGCCTGTGGGCTTCGATTCAAGCACTCGAGCGTGATCGCAAGTAGAAAAACCCCCTACTAATCCCAAAGCCAGAACAAATTGCGGGTTGCAAGTTCGCTCCTATTTGCTTTAAAAATTCTGCTTTAAAAATTCTTGACAATCTTAAAAAAATCAGCTAGCCAGGTAAATAACGAAAATGTAATTTTCTATCATCAGGAGGGATTCCTGCGCGCTAAGGTCCAAAACACTTCAAAAAAGGGGGCTAGAAAATGTCGGGAAAAAATATCCTTAAGCGAATGAGCAGCTTGAGTCTCTTGCTAAGCATGGGATTCGCCGCGCTTCTTTACGTGGCCTCCCCGGCATTGGCCGCGACCGCGCCGGACCTTGGAGCGGCTGCCACATTTGGTATTCTTTCCAGCACCTACACCAATACGGCGGCGGGAACCACTATCAATGGAGATCTTGGATATACTACCGGTCCTGCCGTTGTGCCCACGGTGAATGGCGCGACACATGCGGCCGATGTTGTATATGCCCAAGCAGGGCTAGATCAAAACGCCGCCTTGACGGATCTGAATAATCAAGTCTGTACATTTCTCGGCTCTGGTGAGGTTAATCTAGACGCGGTAGATATTGGGGGTGGCGCGGGAGTCTTCACTCCGGGTTGTTATTACAACGGTGGCGCAATGAATATAACCGTAAACCAGACAGTGACACTCAATGGCGACGGCGTTTATATCTTCAGGCCAGGTGGGGCGCTTAATACAGGAGCCAATACCAGCTTTAACTTGCAAGGTGACGACTGTAAAATCGATGTATATTGGGCTCCCATTGGCGCCACGACAATTGGAGCAAACACTGACTTCGTGGGAACTATCATTGATGCTGCTGGCATCACGATAGGAAATGCTGCAAGCTTGAAAGGAAGAGCCCTGGCATTTGGCGGAACAGTCACGACAGATACAAATACAATTACTGTCCCTCCGCTCTGCGCACTGACGTTGCAGAAGACGGTGTCTGGCGGTGGTACGGCGGTGCCGGGTGATTTTACGCTGACGGCGACCGGCGACGCATCGACGGGACCGACGGTTGTGACGGGTACGCCGCCGCCAGTGACGCAGTCCAATGTGCCGGTGGGTGTCTACGCGCTGACGGAGACCGGACCGGAAGGGTACACGGCTGAGTTCAGTTGCGACGGCGGCACGTTGGTCGGTAACAAGTTGACGATCACAGGGGCGGATGCGGGCAAGACCATCACCTGCACGTTCACCAACACGTACACCGGGGCGATCTCGGCGAAGCTGGGGTTGCAGAAGACGGTGTCTGGCGGTGGTACGGCGGTGCCGGGTGATTTTACGCTGACGGCGACCGGCGACGCACCGACCGGACCGACGGTGATCACGGGTACCACGCTGGTGGGGCCGGTCAATGCGCCGGTAGGCGTCTACGCGCTGACGGAGACCGGTCCGGTGGACTACACGGCTGGGTTCAGTTGCACCGGTGGCGTCACGTCCACGTTGGTCGGCAACAAGTTGACGATCACGCAAGCGGATGCGAATGCGGGCAATACCATCACCTGCACGTTCACCAACACGTACACCGGGGGGGGGCCAGTCGCAGCGAAGCTGGGGCTGCAGAAGACGGTGGACAACACGGGTGGCGGTACTGCGCTAGACACGGATTTTAAGCTGACGGCGACCGGCGACGCATCGACCGGACCGACGGTGATCACGGGTACCACGCCGGTGACGGCGGTCAATGCGCCGGTGGGCGTCTACGCGCTGACGGAGACCGGTCCGGATGGATACACGTCTACCGGGTTCAGTTGCACCGGTGGCGGCACGTTGGTCGGCAACAAGTTGACGATCACGCAAGCGGATGCGGGCAATACCATCACCTGCACGATCGCCAACACGTACACCCCGGGGGCAGTCGCGCCGAAGCTGGGGTTGGTGAAGACGGTGGACAACGCGGGTGGTGGTGGCGCTTTAATTACGGATTTTACGCTGACGGCGACCGGACCGATGATAGTCACGGGTACGACGCCGGTGGGGCCGGTCAATGTGCCGGTGGGCGTCTACACGCTGACGGAGACCGGTCCGGTGGACTACACGGCCGGGTTCAGTTGCACCGGTGGCGGCACGTTGGTCGGCAACAAGTTGACGATCACGCAAGCGGATGCGGACAATACCATCACCTGTACGATCGCCAACACGTACAACCAGGTGGGGCCAGTCGCAGCGCAGCTGGGGTTGCAGAAGACAGTTAACAACACGGGTGGCGGTACTGCGTCAGCCACGGATTTTACGCTGACTGCGACCGGACCGACGGTGATCACGGGTACCACGCCGGTGCCGCCGGTCAATGCGCCGGTGGGCGTCTACACGCTGACGGAGACCGGACCGGATGGATACACGTCTACCGGGTTCAGTTGCACCGGTGGCGGCACGTTGGTCGGCAACAAGTTGACGATCACGCAAGCGGATGCGGGCAAGACCATCACCTGCACGATCGCCAACAAGTTCACTCCTTTGATCGCGGCGAAGCTGGGCTTGCAGAAGACGGTGGACAACGCGGGTGGTGGTGGCGCTTTAATTACGGATTTTACGCTGACGGCGACCGGTCCGACGGTTGTCACGGGTACGACGCCGGTGCTGCCGGTCAATGTGCCGGTGGGCGTCTACACGCTGACGGAGACCGGTCCGGTGGACTACACGGCTGGGTTCAATTGCACCGGTGGCGGCAGGTTGGTCGGTAACCAGTTGACAATCGGGTTGTCGGATGCAGGCAAGACCATCACCTGCACGATCGCCAACAAGTACAACCAGGTGGGGCCAGTCGCGGCGCAGCTGGGCTTGCTGAAGACGGTGAGTGGCGGTACTGCGGCGGCGGTGGATTTTACGCTGACGGCGACCGGCGACGCATCGACGGGACCGACGGTTGTTACGGGTACGACGCCGGTGGGGCCGGTCAATGTGCCGGTGGGCGTCTACACGCTGACGGAGACCGGTCCGGACGGGTACACGGCCGGGTTCAGTTGCGACGGCGGCACGTTGGACGGTAACCAGTTGACGATCACGCAAGCGGATGCGGGCAAGACCATCACCTGCACGATCGCCAACACGTTCACCGGGCTCGTTCCTCCGGGACCAGGCGAAAGAACCGATATCCCAACGCTGTCTGAGTGGGGAATGCTTGTTTTTACGCTGGTCCTGGGATGCACGGCGGTATTATTTATGAGAAAGAAGCGAAAGAGTTAGTTCTGCTTTAGAATGAGCTGGTAAAATCAATCGGGCGGGCTGTGCAACCCGCCCGATTCTGTTGCAGTGATGAAAAAGTGAGTCAATGGTCACTGAACCTTCTTCTTTATTTGGCATATTGGGGGGGGGGTGTTTATACCGAACAGTGTTTGGATTCACTGAAGGCTTTCCTCAAAATATCGGCCAGATTGAGAGTTTGCCAGGCCAATGCTGCTCCCACTGCAAAGGCTGCAAGAACGAAACACAATCTGTGTGGATTTAAGCCTGCTCCTGCATTACCCAAAACTGCAGGCTTTAGTATTCTGAACAGGTCATCACTAATCAATAATCTGTTGCTTTCCGCTTGCCCCGGCCAGGCTTGAAAGAGAATCAACGATCCGAGTTCGTAAAAGTCGCCGGTAAGGCCGAGAAGTGGCGCAATTGCACAGGGAAGAAGAAATCCGAACATGAATCTGTTGCCTCTGGAGACTGCCAGCTGAAGGCAAGCAAAAGCGGGCAATGAGAGCAAATAGGGGAGATAAATGGTTACACCATAAGTCATGTCGGAGCCGTGCGTGACAAAACCAGTGAGCCTTCCGGCGTATTTACCCCCCGAGGAAATGAACGGAAAAAGTCTTGAGAAAAGCTCCCCTCCATAAATAGGGCTGAGCTCCAGTCGACTAATATATCCTCCGCTTACAACGCAACCGGCAGCATGCAGCAATTCATGGATTGGAACGTAGACCCACCATCCCAGGATCAAACCGGTGAAAAGGGGAATGAGTTGTGTTGAGCTTTGGCAGGATATGATAATTTGTCTTATGAGCCTGACCAGACCAGATGGTCCCCTCAATAGATTCATAAAACCTCCCGAATAGTCTAACAGCGTTGCTTGTCCAAAAAAATATTGAATCATAAATCTCCAAGTTCTTCATCTTGAAAAAACAATGATTTCTAAAATTAAAGAGGTAACGAAACAATAACCAAACAGCTCACAGCAAATCGGATGGAGAGACAACGTTGGTGCGCAAGGTCCAAACCAAAGAGGAAAAAGGCGGTTCTTTTGTTGTGTGGAAATTCATCGTTACCTATGTCGTTTTAATGGCAATTGCATTGCTTATTATAGGTCTTGAACCTGTCAAGAGGGTGGTCGACATAAACGGTCTTTACAGCAACATGATTGTGCTCGTTACCGCGCTTCTGCTTAAACCTTTTGGAATAGTTGAAGGGACACGAGGTTGTATAATCGAGCTGAAGGGGATTACTCTAAACGTTGCCTTTGGATGTAACGGACTGGAGGCTTTTGTGATCTATACTGTCGCTATCATCTCTTTTCCAGCCGCGACAGCTAAAAAACTGTGGGGCATTTTAGCCGGTTTCGTTATCCTCCAATTGCTGAATATCGTGAGAATATTGGCCTTGGGTATTACCGGTGTCTACTTTAAATCCTATTTCGAGTACATTCATATTTATGTTGCTCAAGGAATTATGATCGCGCTTGCGTTGGTCTTATTTTTAGTCTGGCTAAATTATGCGACTGAAAAATAACATACTTACCAGTATCCTGGTATTCGTAATTCTGTATCCAATCACGCTGTTCCTCTGGATACAGGTGAAAGGCTACTACAGTCAAGTTATCGTGACAATCGGTGCTTATTTATCAGCTTGGACTATGGGGGTGGAAGTAGACAGAATAGTCCACGGGCAAGAAGATTCATTGGTCACATTCGTCCGTTCCGTCTACTATACGGGGAGAGGATTTGTCGACCTGCTTTTGGATATCACGCTATCGGTGTCCGGTTATTCTTTCAATGTGCCTCTCACTCTCTCGCTGACAGGGGCTCTGTTCTCCTTGTATAAATGGCGAAAACGTGTCTTTTTGGAAATTGTGGCGATGCTTGCCTCGATTCACCTCCTTGCAATCTATTCCTACTGCTCGCTTCAGATATTTAAACAACTGTTGAACCCTGAACCCAAATTTCTCTCCAAGGCTACATTGTTATTATTGGAATTCACGTGGACTTTTGTTGATGCTTTCATCATCAGGTTCGAACCCTTTTTAATCGGTGTCTACCTGTGGCTGACAGGTAAAAAAAAGTCGATTAAGGCTTAAAATTGACTGACAAACGCTCCGGCCTCGTTGCGTCACCGATTAGAGGATATTGCTGTTGGAATAAAAAAACGCTCCCACGGAAACCCTGGAAGCGCTGGGAATCCTTTTTCTGAGATTGTGATCTCTTATTTGTCGGTAGACATCAAGCCCTTGCTTCCCTCAACGAGAAACTTGGCATAGTCCAGGTCGAGATCAAGAGCTTTGCTGAGTTGTTTAACCTCAGCGGAAATCTGCGGCTCAGTGATGAGCACCACCAGATCGAATTTTTTCTTTTGCTCGGATCCATTGCCGTCAATAGACAGATCAAGGCTCTGGCCTTCGAGCGCATCGACTTGACCGATGCTTGCTTCATCGATCTCAATTCGATCGAGCTTTGCCATTTCTTGTTGGTGCTCCTTTTTGAAGGCCTCCAAATCACTTGCGTACACAACAATTTCAGCCTGTGATAGTTTTCGCCGCACCTGAATCGCACCGTTGATTGCAAAACACAATGCCGCCTGATGCATTTCAGGGGAAGCCGAGGCATAGCTTTGGACAAACGCTATACTGGCGGGAACTTCACCGTCGTAGGGACGAATGACCAGACCTGCACTCGGACCCGTCCTGCTGAGCATTCGCTCGAGTTGAGTGTCGGTGATAACATTGAGATGGTTACCGAACCCGAAACGCTTGTCCAATCGGCTTAGCGGTCGCTCTACACCGGGTGAGATGATGACGCTGTCCGCCTCGATCTCAAAGATTTCGTCTTCCATCTCGAATATGATCGCCTCAGGCTTGCACTCAGCCCAGCACAGAGCACACCCAAGGCAGCGGCGGCAACTCAGGCAGCGCTTGGCTTCCTGCACAGCCCTCTGTTCTTCGAAGCCCAGTTCAACTTCGTTATAATTGCCCCGGCGCTCCTCCACATCGATTTCGATCTGGTGCTGACGCGCTTTCGGAATATCCTCGAACTCGACTATAAAACGTCCCTTTTTCTCGTACATCTTTTCCCTCTATGTTAAGCCCAAAAGCCCTGAGGTTTTATGTTCAGTTCACCGCAGAGGACGCTGAGATCGCAGAGTTACTTCTGCACAAATCCATTTGTGATTTCTCTGCGTGTTCTGCACTCTCAGCGGTAAGTTAAATCCCTTTGCTCTATTTCTTTCGTTTGGCTTTCAGGTAGCGAATAATCCCGTCGGCAGCTTTGCGGCCGTTGGCGCAGGCCCGAATGGCGATGTCCGCTCCGGTCTCCACGTCGCCTGCCGAAAAGATCCCGGGAATATTGGTCATGAAAGTCCTCTGATCTACAGCAAAAGTGTTCCATCGGGTGACGTCCAATTCACTTCCTTCCGGGATAAATTCAAGATCCGGTCGCTGCCCGATTGCAGGAAAGAGTGTTTCGGCCTCAACTACAAACTCAGATCCTTCCACAGGAACCGGCCTGCGCCGGCCGCTCGCATCAGGTTCACCGAGCTCCATCCGGAGACATTTAAGCCCGGTCATACGGCCGTTGTCGCCCAACACCTCAATAGGCGCAACCAGGTATTGGAATTTGACTCCCTCATGTTCGGCAGCGTCAATTTCCCATGGACTCGCCGGCATTTCCTTCTTGGTTCTGCGATAGAGTACGTAAACCTCGTCGAAACCTTCCCGCCAGCTTACTCGAGCGGCGTCCATGGCCACGTTGCCGCCGCCGATGACTATCACTTTACCCTTAGCATTTACCTTGTTGCCCATGTTGGCGTCGCGCAGAAAATCAACTCCATCCACTACGCCTTCCAGATCTTCGCCTTTTATTCCCAGCTTCATTCCTTTTTGAGCACCGACACCGATAAAAATGGCAGCGTATTCCCGCTGAATCTCATCAAAGGAGATGTCCCTACCGACTCGTGTATTGCATCGCAGTTCGACTCCGTGTGATAAAATCCAGTTGATTTCGTGCATCAGAGTAGTCACGGAAAGCCGGTATTCGGGGATTCCGTAGCGGAACATTCCACCCGGCTCTGGCAGTGCTTCAAAGCAGACCGAATGATAACCGGCTTTTGCCAGGTAGTATCCGCAGCTCAGGCTGGCAGGGCCGGCACCAATCAGTGCGACTTTCTCTTTATGGAATTCGTCGGGCACATCCACAGGTGGCGGGATCTCATTTTTCATTTCATGATCGGCCACGAAACGCTTCAAGGTGCAGATGGAGATGGGTTCGTCCATATACCCGCGATTGCATGCCGTTTCGCAAGGGTGCGGACAGACGCGGCCGATGGAAAGTGCAAACGGCAGGCGCTCTCTGATCTTAGCCAGGGATTCGTCGTATTTGCCGTCGGCAATCAGGCCCACATACGACCGGATGTCCAGGTTGGCAGGGCAGGTGGCCTGGCAAATGGGCATGTCTTCTTTAAAAATGTTGTACGTGCCGGTTTCGGGATTGAAGAAGTCGATCGCAGTTCGAAACCCCAGACCTTCATTGAAGTCATCGTACATGTGGATAGGGCAAACCCGCATGCAAGCACGACAGTCGTTGCATTTTTCCGGATCGACGCGCGGCGTGTTGCGGCGAACACGAAAGCGGTAGTTGCCATTTTGTGCTGCGGCCTGTTCCACCTGCGCATTGGTGATGATGCGGATATTGGGGTGCTTCTTTACCGCTTCCAGATTAGGATCGATGAACGCAGATCCGTCGACCACAATGCGGGTTTGGGAAAGACGTTCGCCTCCCAGACCGGGGGAGGGGTCTATCAGGGTAACTTGCATCCCGGCTTCAGCCTGGGCCAATGCCGCAGCCACCCCAGCAGGATCGCCCCCAAATATAATTACTCGTTTTGCTGACACAGTTGCATCCTCCAGAATTATTAGTTCTGAGTTTTGAGGGCTGAATTTTGAGTTATTCCGACAGAGATCAATTCAGAACTGAGAACTCAAAACTTAAAACTAACCAATTATGCAGCCTCTTTTTTTGCCATCGGGTCAACGATCTGATAGCGTGGTGAATTCCCGTCTATTTCCGCTATTCCAAGGAAGCCGCGGCGCTGCAAGGCGAGCACGTACTTCAGCACGTGAGGTGCAGGCAGTTTGAGTTTTGCAGCCATTTCTTTAGCCGAAGCGGGACCACCCTCCAACTCGCGAAGAATCTCGTACGTTGCCACCTCATCCATGATGATGGTGTCTAGAGTGCGCCACATTTCGTGCTCGGTAAAACGCTCGCCGTATTTGTTTCCGATCGTCGTGAATTCGGTAAACTTACCGACAACCCAGCGGATTTTCTCTCTGTTCAGAATCGTTTTGGCGATGGCAAGTTTTTGTTGAAGTTCAGGGAGAGGAATACTTTCGGCATTTCCCAGCGGACCCAACTCGCGGATTTTTTCGTCAAAGGTGGTCACCATGCTTACAAAGCGCTCGCCTTCAGCGGACGAACATTGACTGAAGGAGACCCGCTGCGGGTTGAGCCCTACATAATCCAAAGCGCGACTCGCGAGTCCAACTTTAATTTTTCCTTGATAATTGCCGGTAATATAGTGGCAATCTCCAAAGTGGCATCCAACAACCATGACACCGTCTGCGCCCTGGATAAAAGCATCAGCCAGCATGGAGGGATCCACTCGCCCCGTACACATCAGCCGGATGATTCTTACATCCGTCGTATATTGCATCCTGGAAACTCCAGCGAAGTCAGCCGCGGCGTAACCTCACCAGGTGCAGCAAAGTACCAGGACTTTGGGAGTAAAGTCTGACATCAGCGTCGCCTCCTAACAGTTTTATGTTCCGGTTCTATGTTTCAAAACCAGGGCTAAAGCCCTGCGCTACATTTCATCTCAGCCTTCGGTTCCTGTTTCCAAAAAGGCCTTGATCTGCTGCCCGATTTGCTCGTCAGTGTAGGAATTGATTGACAGAGCATGCTGGTAACAAGTAGCTGCACAAACTCCGCAGCCCTTGCATGCAACTGGAATCACTTTGACTTTGCGGCCTTTTTCGGTTTGAACAATTTCCAATGCGCCATACGGGCAGAGAGCAACACACAGTCCGCAGCCGCGGCAAGCCTCTTCATCAACCAGAGTGGAGACGATGGGCTCAACGGTCATGACATCTCTGGAGAGTGGAATGGAAGCGCGGGATGCCGCACCCAACGCCTGGGAAATGGCTTCCCGAACCGTTGCCGGGTAGTGCGCGTTGCCGCACAGATAGATACCGTCGTTGGCGAAATCCAAAGGCTTCAACTTTACGTGCCCCTCGAGGAAAAACTTGTTTTCGTCCAGGGAAACTCTCAGCAACCTGGAAATGGCCTCGTTGTCTTCGCCGGCGATGAGCGGCGTCGACAGCACTACCAGGTCAACCGGAAGCACCAGGTCTCTGCCCAGCAGGTGATGGTAAACGGTAACTTTGCCTTCCTCTACCTTTGGCGGTTTGGCCTGGTCGTATTTCAGGAATCTCACCCCGAGCTGTTTCGCCTGCTGGTAGAGTTGTTCATTTTCGGTACCGTAAGCCTGGATGTCACGGTAGAGTATCTGAACGTTGGTGTCCGGACTCCGTTCCTTGATGGCGATGGCGTTCTTGATGGCTACCATGCAGCAAATGCGCGAGCAGTATTTGCGTTCGTCATTGCGCGCACCGGCGCACTGGATCATGACCACACTTTTGGCGTTGAACGCATCTTTCTTGAACAAGCTTTCCAGCTCGAGTTGCGTGATCACTTTCTCGCCGTCATAATTAAACAGGCCGACTGGTTTGAGGACTCGGGCACCGGTCGCGACCAGAATGACGCCTACGCCGAACTCTTCCTGCACTCCATTGGTGGAGACTGTAACTTTAAAATTACCAATGTAGCCGTCTATAGAGTCAATCTTTGTGAACGTGAAGGTTTTGATTTTGGGATGTTTGTTGACCTGTTCGGCATGTTTGGCAGCTATAGAGACAGCATCAACATTGGATGGGGCGATTCTGTCCAACTGCAGAAGCAGCCCGCCAAGCTCGGCAGCTTTTTCCACCAAAGTGACCTGGTAGCCTCGATTGGCCAAAGCTAAGGCCGAGGTCATGCCGCTGATTCCTCCACCGATCACCATGGCCCGTGGGTCCATCGGGGACTCAATGGGTTCCTGAGGCTGCAGCAAGGTTGCCTTGGCGACTCCCATGCGGATGAGATCCTTTGCCTTGGAAGTTCCTTCTTCTTTCTCCTGCATGTGAACCCAAGAGCATTGATCGCGGATATTGACCATTTCAAAAAGGTAGGGATTCAGTCCGCCTTCGGCGCAGGTTCCTCTGAACAGGGGCTCGTGGGTTCTGGGAGTGCAGGAGGCGACCACAACCCGGTTGAGGTTTTGATCTTTAACGGCCGCCTTTATTTCATTAATGCCGCTCTCCGAGCAGGTATATAGATTTTCTTTAACGTAGACGACATTCGGCAGTGTTTTTGCGTACTCGGCCAGTTCGCTTACTTTAAGATAGCCGGCAATGTTGCTGCCACAGTCGCAGACAAATACTCCAATGCGTATTTCTTCAGCCAATTTAGCACCTCACGTATTATTGAGATCCCGCAGCTGCCACCTGCCGGGCAGGCGCAACAACTTCAGCGGCGCGCGCCGCAGCGCTGCTTGCCTGAGCAACCGATTCAGGGATATCCATGGGACCCTGAGCGCAGCCGCAGGCGAAGATTCCTTCCCGCGTCGTGTTCAACGGTGCAAGCGGGTCTGTTTTAAAGAAGCCGTTGGTATCCAGTTCGACCTGCAGCAGCCTCGCCAGCTCAGAAGCGCCGGCTGTTGGCACACATGCCGTTGCCAAGATGACCATATCGAAGGTCTCGTGCAGCACCTGCCGACTGGTTGTAGATTCAAACCAAACCACCGGGTTCAGCGCGTCATCTTCGGTGATTTCCGCAACACGGCCACGCACGTACTTGATATTGGCCTGCTTGCCGCCGCGCAACTTGTATTCTTCAAATCCACGGCCAACCGCCCGGAGGTCCATACAGAAAATGGACGAAGAGACCTCGTTGTCGTGCTCGTTGGCGATCATGGCTTCCTTGACGGAATGCATGCAGCAGTAGGAAGAGCAGAATTTGTTGAAGCGAAAATCGCGAGATCCGACACACTGTATGAAAGCCAGTTTCTTGGCAGATTGCGCAGCCTCGATTTTTTGCCGCATCGGCTCCAGTCTGGCTTGCACATCGTTGAGCTTTTCAGCCAAAGCCGCCCAATTCTGCAGGTCTTTATCGTCGGCGACTTTGCCGGACTTGACCAGGCCGACCACTTCAGCCGAAGACTTACCATGTTTTTCTTCCAGCTGAGTCACCTGGCGACTCAATTTCTTGTGTTCCTTTTCCAGGTCTTCGATCTCTTTTTCAAGAGCCAGTTCCGACGGCCGATCCAGATGACCCGCGGTTGGGCCGCTGGCGCTCAACAAACGTTCGAACTCGAGGGCTGTTACCACATTTGCAATGCGGCCGTAGCCGTGTTCTGGGATGACGGAAGGATCGAACACGTCGTAGCCCGTAGCCACCACAATGGCTCCCACATTCAGATCGAGATCGGCATCCTTCTGTTCGAAGTCGATGGCCTTGGCCTGGCATACTTTGGCACAGACGCCGCACTTCTTGCCCTGACCCAACTGGCGGCAGGCTTCTTGATCGATGGTATAGACTGAAGGGATTCCCTGTGGAAAATACTTGTAAATGGCCTTGCGGCTGCCAATTTCTGCATTGAAGACGTCCACCGCCATGGTCGGGCATTTTTCCGCACAGGTGCCACAACCGGTACAGAGGTCCTCATTAACAAATCGGGCTTTCTTGCGCACTTTAACTTTGAAGTTACCCACGTTGCCGCTAACGTCTTCGATTTCGCTGTAGGCGAGCAGGTTGATGCGGGGATGTCGACCGACATCCAGCAACTTCGGCGAGAGAATTCAGATTGCGCAGTCGTTGGTAGGAAACGTTTTGTCAAGTTGGGCCATCTTGCCCCCAATGCTGGGGAGCCTTTCCACCATGTGGACTTGAACACCCATTCCGGCCAAATCCAATGCGGACTGAATTCCGGCGATTCCGCCTCCTATTACCAATACATCGTCGTTCACGATACACCTCTCAAAATGATCAGTCCATGCTCTCTGCGATCAGCGTAGTGAGGTCTTTGATCTGCAGATCCATGTCCATGTTGTTAAGCGCACAACTTAAATGAATAGTGCATTTGGGGCAGGCTGTCACAAGAGTCTGCGCTCCGGTGTGTTTTGCTTCCTTCAGACGTTCCACCTGGATCTGTTTAGATCCGCTGGAACAATTGGCCCAGCCGCTGGTCCCGCAGCAAACGGCGTTTTCTCTATTTCTTTCCATCTCGAGGAATTGTCCATCTGTCATTTTGCGCAAGATATTTCGCGGTCCTTCATAGATCTTTGCCATTCGACCCAGTCTGCAAGGATCGTGATATGTGTATGCGCCTCCGCCGTTGCTCAGCTTTAAAGCCCCTTCATTCACCCTCTGCTCGACAAAATCATAAAAATGGATGACTTCAAAACCAAGGTCGCCGAAATACTCCGGGTAATGGTGCTTAAAGGTGTAGTAGCCTTCAGGGCAACTGAAAACTACTTGCTTGGCGCCCGCCCGACGTATTACCTCGAGATTCTTTTCAGCGAGTTTCTTGAAGGTTTCGGGTTTTCCGTTCCACAACATATCGTGTCCACAGCAAGATTCTTCGTCCGAAACTACCGGCTCGATGCCTGCAGCGTTCAGGATTTTGATCACATTACGGCTGACCGTGAGGCTATCGACCCCCAAGTCCCGAAAGATGACGTCAAAGTAAGGCATGCAGCCGACAAAAAAGAACGTATCCCCGGTTTCGGCCACTTTACCTGCTTCTTTTGCCCAGTCGCTTTTTTTCTGATGAATCCCCTGAGTCTGCAGCTCCATTATGGTCTGGAGCATCCCATGATGCGAGTAAACCGGCTTAGTGCCGCGTTTTGTTGCTTCTTCTCGGAGAGTGCGCATGAACTCGGGGAAATTGATTTTGGCCGGGCAGCGCTCGAAGCAACGGCTACAGGTCAAGCAGGACCACAATTCGGGATCCTGCAGCAACTCGTCCCCAAGATCGAGCAGCGCTTTTTCTACAATGAGCCGTGGTGAAAAACTGGGCAGTATTCTGGACACGGGACAACTTCCAGTACACACGCCACAATCCAGGCAGTAATAGGTTTGATATGTTTTTACAGCTTCTTCAATATTCATGCAGCCACTCCAAGACTTGATTTTCCGAGCTGTTTGATCTTGTTGGTAAAGGACGTGACCATCTCGGCAAAGCGTGCACCTTCCGCGGAAGAAACCCACTCCAGCGCCAATCGCTCATTGTCGATACCCATGAGTGAGAGCAATTCGCGAGTCATGCTTACCATGCGCTGTGCTTTTTCATTACCATCCAGGTAATGACAGTCACCGATGTGTCAGCCGCTGACCAGTATACCATCCGCCCCCAACTGAAATGCTTTCAAGATAAAATCGGGGGAAACACGGCCAGAGCACATCACCCGAATCACTCGTATGTTCGGAGGATATTGAATGCGACTGACGCCAGCCAGATCTGCACCGGCATAGGCACACCAGTTGCAACAAAAAGCGATAATTTTGGGCTCGAACTCAGCAGTCATGATCTCTCTTTCCGTCTTGCTGGTTAGATATTTTAGTATGTTCTATTCACACAGAGCAGCTTCAACCATTGTAAGCACTTCTCTGTCGTTGAAATGGCGTATTGCCGCGGCACCCGTAGGGCAGGCCACGGCGCAGGCGCCACATCCTTTGCAGAGCGCTTCCTGAATCTGTGAAACGTACACGTCCGTTGCCGTCTCGATGAGCTGCGGGGCCCCATAAGGGCAGACTTCAACGCACTTGCCGCAGCCTCGACAAAGTGTCTCATCTACCGCGGACACGACCCCTTCGACCTCGATGCTCTTTTGAGACAGGATGGTTGCTGCCCGTGCAGCTGCTGCCTGAGCCTGAGCGATACTCTCATCGATTGGCTTGGGGTAGTGGGCAAGACCGCACACGAACACACCGTCAGTGGCAAAGTCAACGGGGCGCAGCTTCATGTGGACTTCCAGGAAGAAATTATCCTGACTCAAAGGGACCTTGAATAGTTGAGCAAGGTTGGCAACATCTTTCGTCTCGATGGCACTGGCCAAAGTGACGAAGTCCGGTTTCAGGGTTATAGGCCTTGTTAGGACATGGTCGACCACCGTGACCTGCAAACCACCGTCAACCTGCTCAACCACGGGCTTGTTCTCCGGGTCGAAGCGAACGAAGATCACTCCTCGCTTGCGCGCCTCTTTGTACAAGTCTTCGCGTTCACCGTAGGTTCGAATATCTCGATATAGAATGTAGACATCCATGTCGGGATTTCGTTCTTTTAACTCCACAGCCTTTTGCACCGAGAAAGTACAGCAGATTTTGCTGCAGTGTGGCCGCTGCGGTTCCCTTGAGCCCACGCACTGAATGAAGACGGCGCTGTTGGCATTCTTGATCAAGTCGCTGTCCCAGGCTTCATCCAGTTCATGCCAGCGGAAGACACGGTCACTCTTGCCGTACAGATACTCTTCCGGAGCGATGGAGTGCGCACCGGTTGCCAGGATGGTTACTCCATGCGCGATTTCCTTTTGGCTGCCGGCACCGTTGGATGAGACGGTCGTTTTGAAATTCCCCACATACCCCGAGGTCTCTTTTATTTCGGAATTGAGAAAAACCTCGATATTCGCATCCGCTTCTACTTCTTTCACCAGCCTGGTCAGGAACTCGGAAGCGTCTTCACCTTTCCAGGTCTTTTTCAATTTCAGGGCATGTCCACCCAGTTGATCTTTCTTTTCCACGATGGCAGCTTTAAATCCTTGCTGGGCCAGAGTAAGCGCGCTCACCATGCCGGCAACTCCGCCGCCTACGATCAATGCTGAAGGGGTTACTGGAACCGAGGGCATCAAAAGAGGCTCGATCAAGGCTGCCCTTGATACTGCCATGCGAACCAGGTCTTTGGCTTTGACAGTTGCAGCATCGGGGTCACCCGCGTGAACCCAGGAGCACTGATCGCGAATGTTGGCTTGTTCATAGAGATATTTGTTCAGAGCACTGTTTCTCAGAGTCTCCTGAAAAAGGGGCTCGTGTGTGCGCGGCGAGCAAGCGGCTACCACAACGCGATTGAGATTCTGTTCTTTGATCACCTCTACCAGCTTGTCCTGAGCGTCCTGCGAGCAGGAGAAAAGATTTTCCTGCACATATGCAACATTGGGCAACGATTTGGCATATTCAACCACTTCCTTTACCCGCACAACGCTGGAAATGTTGACGCCGCAGTTACAGACAAAAACGCCGATGCGCGGCGGCTCTGCCTGGACGTCACGTTCCTCGGGAAAGGTTTTTTCCTTAACCAGAGTGTGGCGAGCGGAAGAAAGATTGCTGGCAGCCGCCCCCGCAGCCGCTGAAGCCTCCATAACCGAGAGCGGAATGTCTTTCGGACCCTGCAGCACGCCGCAGACGTAAACCCCCGGCTTAGAAGTGGCCACCGGAGCAAAACTGCTGGTGGTGGCAAAATTATAGTGATCCAGCTCAATTCCAAGAGTACCGGCAAGATTTCGCACTTCCGGAGAGGATTCAAGGCCTACCGAGAGTACAACCATTTCGAATTCTTCGGTCACCATTTCGCCGGTTTCGGTAGCATAGGTGAGACGCAGATTGTCATTTTCCGGTACTGACTCGACCGTATGAATGCGGGATCTTACAAAACGAACGCCACTATCTTTGGCGCGATTGTAGTATTGTTCGAATTCTTTACCGAAGGTCCGCATATCCATGAAAAAGATAGCGGCTTCCAGCCCGTCGTTGGCATGTTCTTTGGCTATCACAGCCTCTTTGATGGCATACATGCAGCAGACGCCTGAACAGTAGCCATTATCGCACTGGTTGATTTCACGCGAACCTACGCATTGCAGCCAGGCGATTTTCTTAGGCTCGTGCGATGTTTCTTGTTTAGCTTTGAAGCGGATGAGTTTGTCTTCAAGCTCTGAGGCCCGCTCGGCCAGTGTCGCCCATCGCCGCAACTCTTTGTCGTCTTCGTTTGCGGACTCGAGTTGCCCGCTCATCTCCTCCGTGGACTTGCCGTGTTTATCCTCGAGCTGTTTAATCTGCTTGCGAACTTTGCTCAGGTCTTTCTCGGCAGCAGCTATATCTGCCTTCAATGTCAGTTCGGAAGGGCGGATCAAATGGCCAGTGGTAGGCCCACCGGCGCTCAGAAGCCGCTCGAATTCCATGGCCGTGACCACGTTTGGCAAGTTGGCGTAGTTGTATGTGTCGAAGCGACTGGGATCGAAAGTTTGAAAGCCAGTGGAAAGGATTACAGCTCCCACTTCCAGATCCACCATCCGCTCTTTTTCTTCGTAGTTCACCGCTCCGGTTGGACAAACCTTGGCGCAGATTCCGCATTTCTTGCCCTGTCCCAACTGGCGGCAATTCTCGGAATCAATGGCATATGCCGAAGGGATCGCTTGCGCATAATACTTGTAAATGGCCTTACGTTCGCCCAGCCCGGAATTAAAAGCGTCAATGACCACAGTCGGGCATTTCTCCACACACGCGCCGCAGGAAATGCACTTGTCCAGATCGACGTGGCGAGGCTTCTGGCGAACTTTAACTGCAAAATTACCTTGTTCGCCCTGGATGTTTTCTAATTGTGAATTGGTTAGGAGGTTGATGTTTAGATGGCGGCCGACCTCGACCAGCTTAGGGGAGATAATTCACATTGCACATTCGTTGGTAGGAAAGGTTTTGTCGAGTTGCGCCATGCCCCCACCGATGGCCGGGCCCTTTTCCAGAAGATGGACGAAATATCCGGAATTTGCCAGATCCAACGCGGCCTGCATACCCGCTATGCCGCCGCCGACCACCAGCACCGAGCCGATGGTTCCGTTGCCTCGACTACTATTTGACATGATTCCTCCTAAACGCAAATAACCCGGCAGTTGAGGTTTTTGTGAAAAAACTCACCCGCGACCAACCTTCACCTTCCGGAAGCATTAAACTTGTCTGAATTTAAACACATGGCTTACAATCATTAGTGTTTGGATCGTAGAATAAATAACTCTAAACGTGCTTTGTTGTCAAGAAAAAGGCCCGTCCCTTCGCGGCTATGATCGAAGAAATTCAGATGTTCCTTGAAAGACCCGAAGGTTGACTCAGAGTGCTTTTTTTGCACGAAACCGATTGGGATTGCAAGGGAAATGTGAATTTGTGCACATTGACCGGCGAATACAATCACAGCAGTTCCAGTTGCCGCGCCGACCCCACACTCTTAACATCTTTTCTTCATAATCTCCCCACATTTAAACGCTATCTTATGACCAACGCTTGAAACGGATCGTGGAAACAAAAAAAAGCGTTCAATTCAAATTTCTAACTTTAGGAGGTTAACATGAAAAAGATGCAAATGATCATTGTAGCTTGTGCGTTGCTAATTGGTGCAACAACGTGGGGTAGCTTGCATGCTGCCAACTTTGACGACGCCCCCCAGAGGATGATGGGGCACCGGAGTCATCGCGGAGGCGGTGGACCAAACCTTCTGGGTAGATACCTGCATGAAAACATGATGGTCGAGGTGCTTTGTCAACTTACCAAACAAACCCCTGAGACCGTCAGGCAGCAGCTCAAAGAAGAACATTTGCCGGCTGTTTTGAATGAATACAAAATCGACCGGGAAGGTTTTCATGCTGCGATGCAGGCCAAAAAGACTGCACAGATTAATCAATTCGTGGCTGACGGCTACCTGTCTTCCGATCAGGGCAAAGCTATCCTTGGCAAAATGGAGGCCAGAACCCGGCGGCATGAACTGATGATGCAGTTGGTCGAGAAAGGGGTGGCGGATGGCACCATCACCCAGCAAGACGCTCAGTTGTTGCTCTCGCCCCATCACTAAGCATTAAAAAGTCTGCCGGGTTATCAAGCATAACCCGGCAGCGCCCTGGTGGTTCAACGGATATTGGATATTGGATGGGGACCGTATTTCCTAAAATGTCCTTTTTGATTCAATCGGTTTCAACCACTTATGGGTCGCCAGCATAGCCGCAAGCAGCAATATGCCAACTCCCACCAATAAGAGCATGTATTCTTGAGCAGCAATTAAAACCACCAATGTGAATGTTAAAAACACGCCAACCACTGCAAATGGCCATTCGACATAAACCCCTGCAAGGTAGCAACCGAGAGCCAGCAGCAGCAACGAGCTGAGTCCTGTAGCAATGCTGGTTTGTTCACCAGAACCGTGCAGGAAAGCCAAATCAAGGTATATCGCAAAGCCGATCCCAAGCCAGTGTAATCCCTGCCGTACTAACAGCATACGGTTGGTCCTGCCATCGTAGTAGTAGACCGTAAAAATGCACAACAGCGCATAGACAGGCATGAGACCGATCCAAAATGCTTTGGCATTTCTAAAATTGGCGACCGTGAGGGCAACTCCTGCAATCGCCAGCAGGATCATTAATGCAGAGACAACGAGCGGTACTTTGCGTGAATGCCGGTGGACGGAGCCGGCGGGTGGGGTTTTCTGAGAGGATGCTTGCAGTGTAATGGGATCACTTGTCATCGCTATAGATCTCTCTTTCTTGAAGGCTGTCTAAAGATTTCCGTTGCGACAGGCAAAGCCACCCATCAAAAAGATAAATTCCAACTTGGGACTTGATTTTTCCCCAATGTATGCAATGGGCAATAGGTGCTCACAAATCAATTTAATAGCACGAAAAGGCTTGATCGTGGAAAACTAAATTTACTCAGATGCATTTTTCATATAGAATAGCATTTCATTCAGCACGCTATGCATTCCAATGTGAAGTGCGGAAGCGGCAGGTGATTTATAACCATGCGGATCTACCTCCAGTCGTCGATCACATAGCATTCATCTCTGTTATAAGCGGCTTCGTTTGGTTTCTGCATGGCTACACCCAGCCGAAAAATACGGTATCCACGGTTCATCATTACTTGATATGCTCTGTGGCGGGCCATATTCACTCCCGCAATCAGTTGTTCAAGCCCTAATGCAGAAGCAAACGCTTCGCAGTTCATTAGTATTTGTCGGAAATATTCTTGAGCCTTTTTCCTCGGCCTTACGGCAGCAAATTTCAGGTAGCATGCGCCACTTCCTGCCTCTGTTCCGGCCCCGCAGTGACAGACAGCAAAACCGACAAGTTGGGATCCGTCAAAAAGTATAAGGGTATCGCCTAATTTCTGATCATTGACAGCATAGATTTCTCTTGTGACATTCAGACCTTGGTGGATCTCTCCAGTCAGTTTGCTGCAATGTTCCAAAAGACGAGCAGCTGTGCTATTTGAAGCCTCTGAGAGTCGCACGCATTCCAGTGAACTTCTCTTAGACCGAATCTGAAAAGACATTATCGCAGTGAGATACCTCGGCCAGAAGCCGAATTTTTGATAAAGAGCAATGTGTTTTGGACTTTCAGCGTGCGTAAACAAACCGGCATGCATCACTTTCCACTTGCTGAATATCTTCATTGTCTCTTGCAACAGAGCTTTGGCAATGCCTTTATCCCAATAATCGGGGTGAACCGTAAGTGGCCCAAACAGGCCAATGCTGCCCCATTGAGTTAAAAAATTCGACGCGACCAATCGCCCATTGGCCTCAGCTCCAAGAGCTGCACTCGGATCTGCCTTCCAGCGCGTGCGCACCGTAGCTGTGTCCCCCGCAAACTGGAGAGGGTCGGGGAGTTCAAGAAAGGTACCGAAGGCCAATCGGAAAATATAGTCGGCTTGAGGCAAGTCGTTTTCCAGGAGTGGACGAACTGAAATATCCATATTTTTCATTAATTCGTATCCCCGAAGAATCTGGTTTTCTAAAAGACTGTCCGAGAACTCTCATTTCAACCCGAAGACGAGAAATTATACCGGCATAAGCATTGGATTTCACATATTTTTCATGACTCCAGGGAATGATTTGCAATGACAAAAGCAACATTCTTGGGGAGCCTCCTAAATAGCCCGGCAACATCCTATGCCCGAGTTATCATCTATAATGCTTTGAATGCATTGTCTCAAGAATACTTCTTTTGGTCATCTTGGCGGGAGCATCGATGAGAAATCAGGATTCGGAATCAAGTATCGAGTTGGGGATGAACGAATACCGAAAATGTCGGCTTTGCCCTTGGAATTGTGGAGTAGATCGGTCTGCGGGTGAACTCGGAAAATGTGGGGCATTATCACAACTTAGAGTAAACGATTATATGCCGCATTTCGGTGAGGAAACTTGTTTGGTCGGCGATGGAGGTTCAGGAGCGGTTTTCTTTTCTTTCTGCACGCTTCGCTGTAAGTTCTGTCAAACCTATGACATGAGCTGGCGTGGCGAGGGTACCGATATAGAGATTGGTCGCCTGGCAGAGATTTTTCTGTGGATTCAGCATGAAGGATGTCAGAATCTCAATTTGATCACGCCAACCCATTTTCTACCGCATATTTTGCTTGCTCTTAAAGAGGCACGTTCGAGCGGATTCGTGCTGCCTGTCGTGTATAATTCCAGCGCGTTCGAAAAAGTAGAAACCTTGAGAGCATTGTGCGGGGTTGTGGATGTTTATTTGCCAGACCTTAAATTCTGGAAGGCTGAAACCGCCCAAGCGTTGTGCGGTGCACATGATTATCCCGAGGTAGCGAAAAAGGCCGTTAAGGAAATGTACCGCCAGGTGGGCGATCTGGTATTGGATGAAAGGGGAAGGGCGGTCAGGGGGGTCTTGGTGAGGCATCTCATACTGCCGGGACACTTGGAGGAAAGCCGCGAGATCTTGAACTGGCTGGCAACAGAGGTTTCAGTCGATACTTACATCAACGTGATGGGGCATTATCGGCCTTGCCACCAAGCCAAAAGAAACCCAACTCTTGAGCGGACTCTGACCGCGAAAGAGTACAAGAATGTTTGGAAGTGGGCTCAAGAACTTGGGCTGCATCGCCTGGATATGACTCACCACAAAATCTATCATTTGATCTGGGGCAGCATTGATAGTTAGTTAATAAATTCTTAACCCTTGCATATTCCTTTGTCCCTCTTTTATATTGGCGTAAAAGCTCAAAAGATAACAAATCTGCAATTTGCCAACGAAGCGGATTAATCAAAATTACGGAGGAATGAACGATGGCTGTGGCCAAGAAAATGCTCCAGTTTATTGAGAGTGCATCGTGGATTCGAAAAATGTTCGAGGAAGGGGCTAGATTAAAGAAAATACACGGTGCAGAAAATGTTTTTGACTTCAGCCTGGGCAATCCAAATGTGCCTCCTCCGCAAATTGTAAAGCAAAAGCTTCTGGAGGTCGTGATGCGTGACGAGCCCGGGATGCACGGGTACATGCCAAACGCGGGATTTCTCGAAACTCGGTCCGCTCTTTCGACTTATTTATGCGGCGAATACTGTATGTCCATTGCAGCAGATCATCTGATAGCCACTTGCGGTGCTGCCGGTGCGCTGAACATCACCTTTAAAGCATTGCTCGATCCCGCTGACGAAATACTCGTACCCGCACCTTATTTTGTAGAATACAGTTTTTATGCCGACAATCACGGGGGTGTACTCAGAACCGTGTCGACCCGGGAGGATTTCACCCTTGATTTCGAGGCGATGGAAAAATCCATCGGACCAAAGACCAAAATTGTTCTCATTAACTCACCCAACAATCCGACCGGTCAAGTCTACTCTGAGGAGGCCATCAAGAGGCTGGGTGAGCTGCTGCGAGACAAAGGGCGAGAACTTGGGCGAACCATATATTTGGTGTCCGATGAACCTTACAGGAAAATAGTTTACGATGGGTGTTGCGTCCCCTGTATATTTCAGTACTATAAAGACAGCTTGATCGCATCGTCGTATTCAAAAGATTTATCGCTGCCGGGCGAGAGGATCGGATTTGTTGCTGTCCACCCGGAAATCGAGGGAATAAACGAGCTTATGGGTGCTTTGACCCTTGCCAACCGCGTGCTCGGCTTTGTGAACGCGCCGGGACTGATGCAGAGGGTGATCGGAGAACTTCAGGGCGTTTGCATCGACGTGGAAATATACAAGCGCAAACGAGATCGACTGGCCGGAGGTCTCAAAGCCGCAGGGTATGACTTGACCATTCCCGCTGGAGCATTCTATCTCTTTCCCAAAAGCCCTCTCCCAGATGATGTTGCGTTTGTAAGACTTCTTCAGGAAGAAAACATTCTAGTGGTGCCAGGGAGCGGCTTTGGGGGGCCCGGCTATTTCCGAATAGCATACTGTGTTGACGATGATACCATTGAGAAGTCGTTGTCCGGCTTCCAGCGAACTTTTGAAAAGGCTAGGAGTTTGCAACCGTAGAAACTAACAGGAGAGAGTTATGGGGGGGAAAGTATTTCTCAATAGGAATTTGAAGAAAGGATCTTCTTCGCATTACTACAAGTACTTTCTTTGGGCGGCTATTGGGCTGGTCTTTTTGGTGGTGATCACGCCTTTGTTAACCCACCGGCGATCAGATAAAGCCACACCCAAGAAGGTGATTCCTGAAAACGGAATGGTGGTTAAAGAGATTCCCAGATCGTCGCCATTGGATTCGGGGGCGGGCCTGGCATCACAAGAAGCGAGTCCTGTTGAAGGGATCAGAGAATCAAACCTCGAACCCGGGCCGACAGCAAGCCAGGGCATGCCGCAAGTTGACGGGGGAGGTCAACCTTCAAATTATGCAGAAAGCCCAACCGGAGCTAGTGGAGTTCCCCCGGGAGGGACCCCAACCGAACAGCCTCAGGTGGCTTCGATTACCGAGCAGCAGTCTCCAACGGCTGCCCCGGAAACTGATTCTACTGCCTCACCGAATCAAGTTGAGGGGCCAACCGCTGTAAATGCCCCTGTGAAGCAACCGGAATCTACGCCGGCAGAATCGACAGTACCGTTACAGGAAACACCTTCTGCACTGCCACAACAAGCATCCGTGGCACCGTCGGCACCAGCTTCGACATCGCCGGAAAAACCAGTATCGACCCATACCACGCGATATATCGTGCAGATCGGTTCTTTTGCGCAAAGACAGAATGCCGACAATATTCAGCAGAGTTTAATCCAAAAGGGCTATGAAGTGATTGTCCGGACGATCAATCACGCTCAGTTTGGAAAGCTGTACGTGGTTCAACTAGCACCTGTGAACGATGCACAAAAGGCTGAGTCACTAATGGTAAATGTGCGAAAAGAGGCAAACATAAAACCCATGGTGGTGAGAGTTCCGGCAGGACAATAACATAGTGCGGTCCAAGCTTATTGCAAGTGTTTGAGGATGAAGTGGCTTTCCCTTCTTTTCCAAAGGGGGGTTAGGAGGGGAGGTTACAATGAAGCTCATGCCGGCTTTGGCATAATGAAAAACCTCAAGAGGGCGGGCATAAGTTATTGCTTGCAAGGATTCGGACGGCCCTATCCCGTTTTAAGAAGGGCTTGTACTCGGCAAGAACGCACAATTTTTCATCGCTCAGGTCCTTCCAACTTGTACTCTCAATTATAACTAGGAAGCTCTCGCCGTTTCTGATCATGCTCTGCAGCTCCGCTTTCTGGACGACGGGAATAGGCTCTCCGTAATAATAAACAACCCGATAGTTAAGATCTTTGTAAAGATAAACCGGATCATCCTCAGAATAGGTTTTAACTTTTGCGACTAGCGGTTTAAGCGCTTCGTATCGGTATCTATAGATCTGTGCTTCGACCAGTGAATAGTAGAGGAAAAAGCCGACCACCATGATTCCAACAACCGATATTACTCGAAAACTATATTTTTCCGGCCATCGGTTTCTCAGATCTGGAGCAAGTTCAGCCAGCCAGATTCCCATAACGACTGCACCGCAGGGGATGAGAGGAAGAATGTATTTGGGGTGCTTAGTGGCAAAAAAAGACATGATAATAAGTGGAACCAAAAAGCCGGAAGTAAAGTATGCATTTTCATATCGGTCATAGAGATTTCGAGTCAGTTTTCTAGTTTTATAACCTATAGCAATGATCCAAGGCGCAAATGCGCCAAGCAGCACCAATATATAATCGTAAAACGGATCTTTGTGTTCCTGGCCAAAAGCCTTAGAGATGATATCCTTGTTGATCACTCTCTCCATACGTGGTTCCAGATTGGAAAACGCATAAAGATACCAGGGCAGAGCTACAACTGCAAAAATAGCCCAACCACGGGTACAAAGCAGGCCCCTGAGAGCATTTCGATCTTGCTTGATCAGCCCGAAGGCCAAAATCGGGGGAACGAAAAACATTATGGCGACCGGTCCCTTCGTTAGGAAAGCCAATGCTAAAAAAAGGTAGGAAAGATAAAGGTACTTGCTGTTATGGTGCTTTTCCAAATAATCGAAATAGAGGATAAGCGACGTTGCGCAACAGGCTGTGAGCAGCATTTCTATTTCAGCACGGCGAGCAAACATTGTAAACTGAGTCGAGGTTACTAGTGTCAGCGCAGTGAACAGAGCTGCCCAGCGGTTTAGGTATTTTTTCACCCGAATAGATAAAAACCAGGTGACCGCGAAAGCGCTGAGTGCCGATGGTAAACGCATTACCCACTCGGCAGTGGTGTGAAACAGCAAACTCAAAATTGCTGCCAACCAGTAAAACAGGGGGGGTTTTGCAAGGTAGGGCTGACCGTTAAGAGTAGGTACTAACCAATTGTGGTTGGAGATCATTTCCTGCACGACGATCATTCGTCGTGCCTCATTGTGAGAAAGGGTCGGTATGGCCCATATACCCCAAAAATAAATGGTAAGACTTCCGAGAAAGACAATATAAAGCAAAGCGCTGTAAAGACGATCGTCGTCGGTCGCCAAGGTATCGGGCATACTGCCTGTTTTCCTATCCATAGAGGCCGCCAAGACTTTCATTGTGCGGCGCCAAAATTTATGATTGCATAGTTAATTTTTTCAACCCTGCCTGGCAAGAGACGTGAAACCAATGCTGATTAAAGTACCGGCAGGGCAGTGGCAAGCTCGCTCTGCGACTCAAATCAAAGCCTCGATCAAGTATGCGACCACAGCTTTTGAACGGATAAAGCCGCTTGTCAGTAAACGATATTTTGAGGTTCCCAACACCTTCTGAACTTTGGGAAAGTCTCTTTGATAAGCGACCAAAATGCAGGGGCTGGGAAGTTTTCGTATCTCATTTGAGTTGCTTAGGAAAACGAGTTGGTCTGATTTTCGGTTGCTGTAGAAGGCGTATTTAACACCGTCTGCATCGCGTCCCAACCCATAAATAGCTACTGGATAATGTCTGTCCACTTGTTCTTCTGACCGCCTAACAAAAGAACTTCCGGACGCTCTTTTTGAAATTAATGGTTGTGCGAAAAGATTGAATCCCGAAAGCCCGGTAGCCAGAACCATCAGCAGTAGCGCAACGGTAAGATGCTGTTTACGAGCAATTTTCCTTATGGCCATCCACGCGGCGCAAACAACTCCGAACCATGTCGCGGCGAATACCACCATTTTAGAAGAAACAGGATTTGGATAAAAGAAAACCAAAAAAACCATGGCAGCTATCACAAGTAATATTGGAAGGGTGGATAGCAGTGAGTTCCACAGTCGGACATGTGAGATTTCTGCCTTGTCTAGGAAAAAAGACACCTGTTTGGCTAGCATTATTGCCAGTGCAGGGAAAAGAGGGAGGATATAGCGACTGTGTTTGGTACTGGCAAGCGTGAATATGATGAAAACGATCAAAAACCATACAAGGACCAGTTTGCTGACTGGATGGGGTGGCATCGTTCCCCTAAAGTCGGAAACGCTAATGTCTTTGCGGAACCTGCGCAAGAAACGCCCTACTACCGGGAGGCACCACAAAAACCAGGGTCCGAAGGCCGTCAAAATGCATACCAGATAATAGAACACCGCCTTATTGGGTCTCTCTGCAACCCTATCAGTAAGTTGCATTTTTATGACTTCATGAAGGAACTCCATGCCACCGTTTTTCCATGCCATGATCAATTCCGCAAGCCCGCAAACAATTCCGATAACAGCAGTCAGGACGGCAAAACCAAAGAAGTGTCTTATACGCTTCTGCAATAGGAGATAAGCTCCCCAAGTGGCGGCAGGTATGACGATCCCTATGGGGCCTTTGGTCAAAAAGGCCAGAACACAGAAAATACAACCTCCCAAAATGTACAATCTGCGCTTACTTGAATCTTCGTTCTGATCTCCGAAATAGAAACAAAAAATTGCAGCCATCACATTGAAAGCCAGTAGCATGTCAATCGTGGCACTGCCCGCCTCAAGCCAAAAACTGGGTGAAGTCGCTAATATCAAAGCTGCCAGCCATCCTACTGTACGGTTGATCTCACGGCCAAGGTAGAGGGTAAGGACTACTAAACCGATTGCGGACAACGCACTAGGCAAAATAGCGGTGAGGATATTGACGTGTCCAAAAGGGATAGAAAAGAAGACCTCCAACCAAAAATAAAGCGGAGGATAATCGGGATACAGTTGACCCGTAGACCTGGGGATAAAAGCCATTCCATTTTCCAGCATCTCTCGTGCCATTAAAGCATTTCTCAAGTCAATGCCGTAAATATCACGCAATGGCAAAGTCCATATGTATGCCAACAGTAGAGTGGCAGAGAAAATGATAATCTGAAAAGGACTATAGTTTGTTGTGGAATTTAGTTTGTTCAAGGTATCATCGACCCTTATGGTTCGGGTTTGGTGGGCGTTTGGCAGGAGACCCATCCCTGACGACCAGAGATCTTCTTGTTCACGATAATGCCTTGTCCGATGGATGAGCAATTTTCAAGCAGATGGCCTAACGGGACAAACAATCCCCCCAGGTTCAACGCTTTCTGTAAGAAGTCCTTGAACATCTCAATGCGCGCAATGCCCTCAACCTCGGCATGTATTGTGAAGACGTTCAGTCTTTCAGGCTTCACAAGGGACATCACCCAGTCATTATAGTTCCGGTCTGATACTCCGCACCGGCCGATGACTTCATCGTAGGTCGGCAGGGTGACGGGAATCTGAGGTTGGGAAAGCGTTTTCCCTTTCACTACGGGCCGAAATATGCTCTCTCCCCTACAATCACTGTTATAGGTAAAAGGGAATTTTTCTTTTGCCAGGAGAGCCTCATTGTTGGTTTTCCAGGCTGGAGTTGCGGAACAGCACGGTGGCGATCCGGTTGAATCTTCCAACACCTGGACCCCCAATGATATAGATTGTTCAATGGCGATCGGTTTCATTCTGTCAATGTTTTCTTGCCAGGCATGATGATCCCATGCATGAAACCCTACCTCATGACCTGAATCTGA
Source organism: uncultured delta proteobacterium (assembly GCA_963781715.1). GTDB lineage: Bacteria > Desulfobacterota > Syntrophobacteria > Syntrophobacterales > Syntrophobacteraceae > Desulfoferrobacter. The sequence continues at coordinate 374,813 of CAWAGW010000004.1, read as the reverse complement.
AACCTTGCCAATGATGTGAGCGAGTTTTTTGCCGATCAGCGGACCCGGCCAAAGGGTACCTCGCATGAGGATATCCCATCCGTACAAACAGGGGGCTTTAGATCGCAGCATTTTTATAAAGAAGGATGGATGCCAAATTCGCCAAAGGTGACGACCCATATTGTCAGGTCCCACCGAGAAGAAAAACGACGCCCGTATTCCATTGTCAAGCAAAAGATTGCAGAGGGGTAGCACACCATCTCTAGTCCCCCTCAATGTATCTACATCAATTCTGAGACCAATTAACACTTTTCTATCACCGGGTTTGTTGGGTTTAGGTGGTCGGGACTTGGTCAGAAACAGCGCAATTTGCCGGCCAGCCCTCCTCTGACGCCGGTTGCTGGAGCCCGAACTCTCCACAGCGGACAGCCTCTTTTAGAAAGAAATCGAGCGTATGCTCGACTGCTTCTTCAAGCCCAACGGTCGGCCGCCATTTAAGCAGGCGCAAAGCGTTTCTAATCGAGGGCTTGCGGTGTTGGACATCTTGGTACCCGTCACCATAGTATGCACCGCTTTCCACCTCGCGGATACCTGCAAAGGGAGGAAAGTTGCTGCTGAGGGGATGATCGTGAAATTTTTCTACCAGCATTTTTGCCAAGTCTTTTATGCTCGCTTCATTGTCTGGAGTTCCGATATTGATAATCCGGCCGTTGCAGGCGTTATCCTTATTTTCAATGATCCTGTAGAGGCATTCCACACCGTCGTCAACGTCTGTAAAACAGCGTTTTTGACTACCCCCATCAACCAGTTGTACGGGAGTGCCCGTTACCAAGTTCAAAATCAATTGTGTAATGGCACGGGAACTCCCTATGCGCGCGGAAGTGAGGCTGTCGAGTCTTGGTCCTATCCAGTTGAACGGCCGAAAGATCGTAAACTGCAGTCCCTCCTCCTTGCCATAGGCCCAAATGACTCTGTCGAGCAATTGTTTAGAACAGGAGTAAATCCAACGCTGCATGCGAATGGGTCCAACAACGAGAGTCGAGTGGTCTTCGTCGAACTCTTCTTCACTGCACATTCCATAGACTTCGGAGGTGGAAGGAAAGACAATTCTCTTGCCGTACTTTACACAGTACCGCACAATTCGAAGATTCTCCTCGAAGTCCAATTCGAATACCCTCAACGGGTTGCGAGTATATTCTATAGGGGTGGCAATGGCCACCAGAGGAATAACAATGTCGCATTTGCGGATATGGTATTCAATCCATTCCCGATGGATGGAAATATCACCTTCGTCAAAATAGAATCCCGGCCTGTTCAGTAAACGCTGGATCGAGTTGGCTCCCAAGTCCATGCCATGGACTTCATATTTGCCGCTGTTCAAAAGTCTCTCACTCAGCGCATTTCCTATGAAGCCGTCAACCCCCAGGATGAGAACCCTTTTTTTGCGAGAACCCTCCAGTTGCTTCCGGGCGCAGGGCCCAAAGGCAGCACCTCCCATGAGATGGAGTTCTGCCGACAGTTGGCTGCCGGTCATATAAACGCCATTGTCTGTTTGCCCAAAGTCTACCTGCACTGCGCCTTTTCCACACGCAATCACCAACGGATCTATGGAAATGATAGTGCCGGGTCTGCCGTTGGAAATGTTCGCTTCTACCTCGGTAAGTTTATGGAAAAGGCACTTTCTGTCGCCTATATGGCTGAATGCACCAGGGTAGGGGACCGCTACCGCTCTGACAAGGTTTCGGACCTGTGTTGCCGTAGCGCCCCAATCGATTTCACCGTCTTCCGGACGGCGGCCACTATAGTAGCTGGATTGGGAGTGATCCTGAGGAATTCTGGGGGCGGTTCCGGCTTGAAGTCGGGGAAGAACTTCATCGAGTAGGCTCGCGGAAGCCAACACTGCTTTTTCATGGAGAGATTTGGCCGTATCATCAGTAGAAATCGCGATCTTCTTTTGGCAGACGATGTCGCCGTCATCAGGTTTGGGGGTCATATAATGCAGCGTCACTCCAGTTTCATCTTCGCCGTTAACGAGAACCCAGTTGATGGGACAGCGGCCTCTATATTTAGGAAGAAGAGAGCCGTGCAAATTCAAGCATCCTTGATCGGGGATATCGAGCACGGCAGGAGAAATCATGTCGCGGTAGTAAAAAGAGAAAATGATGTCAGAAGCAAACTCTTTGATGCGTTGAATCCAGATGGGATGGTTGATGTTTTCGGGTGCGAAGACGGGGATGCCATGAGATGCGGCAAGCTCAGCGACCGATGCGAACCAGGTATTTTCTTGCGGATTATCCTTGTGAGTGAAGACGGCGGCAACGTTGAATCCATTCCTGAGTAATGCTTCCAAGCCTGCACAACCGATATTGTGGTAAGCTAAAACGACTGCTTTCATTCGATCTCCTGATGCTCCTGGCCGGAAACAACAAACTGCGATGTAATCCCGGGATAAACTTCCTTCAATACATAAGGCGGCCTGCTTCGAACGAACTGAAAGATTCTTCCGACATATTCACCCAGAAGTCCAAAGGCAAAAAACTGAGCGCCGACAAAGAAGAACAACACCGCAAAAAGTGTAAAGACTCCTCCCCCGGCCCATTCCGCACCGTAATACAAACGCAAGGCCAAGATGAGGACCCCCATGAGCAGCCCTGAAGCTGCGATGAGGGTGCCCACAAAAAACAGAGCCCTTAGTGGCCAAAGAGAAAATCCTGTGACGAGATCCAGCTGCAGACTGAATAGCTTCAGCATGGAATACTTGGATTGTCCTGCAGCGCGGTCTTCGTGCTGAACTGGAATTTCCACCGGGTCCTTTGCGAATAGAGCACCCAGTGCGGGAATAAACGTCCTGTACTCGGGATTCTTGAGTATGCCATCGACGACCTCACGGCTGTAGCCTCTGAGCATGCAGCCGAAGTCCGAAAGGGAGATTCCGGATATTTTTCTGATCAGTCCGTTGGTCAACCGCGATGCCCACTTTCTGAACAACGGATCGTGCCTGTCCACCCTAATGGAACCAATAAGATCGTGGCCCTTGCGGAAGGCCTCAACCAGCTTGGGAATTTCCTCTGGGGAATTCTGCAGATCGGCATCCAAAGTGATGATCCACTCACCGCGACTGTGAGTAAATCCTGCCATGACAGCAGCATGCTGACCAAAATTACGGGCCAGGTTGACAACCGTTAATCGGTCGCGGCTCTCCTTTTCTTTAAGCAACAGATCCAGTGTCTGATCTGAGGAGCCGTCATTGACACATATTACTTCCCAAGTCTCCGGCAAACCATGAAGAGTGGCAAATAATCTTCGGCAAAATCGGTGCACATTTGCCTCTTCATTGTACATGGGGGTGACGATCGAAAGTTTGGGGCAGTTTTCTGCTATCATATCCGCTTCACTTTCAACGACTGTGACGTCTAATTATTTTCTTGATCGCTGCAGCGACATCCAACTGATCGGCCCCGGTGAGAAGAGGGTAGAGAGGGAGAAGAAAAGAGGCGTGCGCTGTTCCACTCCGCATTCGGGAAATCTCCTATTTTATACCGGTAACGTTCTCGGTAATACCGCTGTAGGTGAACAGCGGGGAAATGAAGTCCGACCCCGATGTTCTCTGCTTGCAGTTCCTGTAGGAAATTATCCCTGTCTATCGTGAGAGTATCTATTTCAAGCCTTACCACAAACAGATGCCAGGCATGCTGATGAGGGTAGGGCGTTTGGCCTAAAGGAGAGATCTGCGGAACATCTTCAAAGAGTCTGAGATAGTTGTTTGCTAGAGCGCAGCGCTTGGCATTAAATTCGTCAAGGCGCTTGAATTGGTGAATTCCTATCGCAGCCATGATATCCAACATGTTGTATTTGAACCCCGGTTCATGAACTTCATACTGGGGCGTACCGCCCTTTGAGTAGCGCTTCCATGCATCTCGGGATATGCCGTGAAATCGGAGCATGCGCATTCTGGCCGCCTTATCTTCTTCTCGGCATAGAATCATCCCACCTTCACCGGTCGTCATGTTCTTGATCGGGTGGAAGCTAAAAACAGCAATCTCACTGTCAGAACCTACCAAACGCTCCTTATAGCGAGTGCCGACCGCGTGCGCGGCATCCTCGATTAGGCTGAGCCCGCGGACACGACAAATTTCATGGAGCAAATCGAGGTCGCAGGGCGCCCCGCCAAAATGAACGGGAATGACTGCCCTGGTTCTCGCAGTTATACGTTTCTCTACTTCAGAAGGGTCTATCTGGAGAGTGTCTTTGTGGACGTCGGCAAAGACCGTCTTTGCTCCGCAAAGCTCTATATTATTCGCAGTAGACGGCCAGGTGACAGGTGTAGTTATGACCTCGTCGCCGTCGGACAGGTTGAGGATGGCAAGAGCCAAATGCAAACCGGATGTTGCAGAGTTGACCGCAATAGCGTGTTGTCCGCCGCTCCACTCACGAAAAGCCTCTTCAAGCATCGCCACCTTTGGACCCGTAGTGAGCCACCCGGTCTTCATGCTGTCAACGACTTCATTTATCTCCTCTTCTCCTATGGTAGGTTTTGAGAAGGGGAGAAAGGACGATCGTACCGGTCCGTTTTCCTCCATCATCCACTCCGCGTTATCAGAATGACACCCAAACAGATTAGGAAAATTCCAGAAAGGCGTGTTAATCCGACAACTTCTCCGAACATTGTTCTTCCGGCAATAGCAGTAACGATGTAGCCGACACTTAACATCGGATAAGCGTAACTCACGTCCACCCTGGATAAAACCATAAGCCAGACAGCGATACTTATCGCATAGCAGACCATGCCCAGAAGCAAGGCCGGATTTACCACTATCTGCATTCCTACCGGCAGCAAGTTCTTCAGACTAAAGTCAAAGTGGCCTATTGCCTTCATACCATGTTTGAGGCAAAGTTGAGCCATCGAGTTCAAAAGAACTCCGGTCAAAATTAATGGGATATATCGGTTCATTAACTGGACACCTCAAAAATGAAAACAATTACCTCAAAGGGGTCATCACGAATTAGCGGCAAAACCCATCTTATCATTCCGAGGTTGCCGGCCGAAAAATCTATATCGTTCAAGGCAGTGGTACAAGATTTCTCGCTGCACTCCAAATGACGACTCATTTTGCTTCGATGCAATTTCCTGTTGATCCGCTACGAACCCGTAGAGATTCCAATAAAATTCATCTACATTTGAAAAAGATAAAGCCTTGCTCACTTTCAAACTTATGCCCATTTTAGGTTGATAGGGCTCGCAAGCCTTTTTAGCTTGGGATTTTATGGATGAAGCAAACCACCCATTTTTCCTTGACCGAGGATTTAGATTCCCACGGCTGCACTTTCTCAGTAATTTGCGGCATTGCATCCAACTCGGTCTTGATGTTTAGTGGAATGCCTGCCATGTGTCTACGTTGCATGATTAAAATTCCGGGTTTTTCGTCGGCCAGAAACTGTTGCAGTGCCTCCGGGTGTTTAAGTATCCGCAACGGTTGCGCCGTATCCAAGTAATAAGATAGCTTGGCGTCTGCGCTCGGATAGATCCCGATTCGGTCTGGTGCGAACTGGGCGAGTTCTTTTTTTAACTCTATTGCAAAGGGTCGCTCGGTACGGACAGAATCAAGGATATTCTGCTGCCAGCAGAAATAGCCTCCAATGCTCAATGTTGCGATTACGATCATGGTCCGCACTATCGGTCGTCCTTGCAGATATTTGCCTGCCTCTGGAGACTTATACACCAGATGCCCGAGAATTAAACCCGAAAGTCCTATAGTGAGGCAGGCCACGTATAGCATCGCAGGTGCTGCAAACCCTATCTTGGATTTGATAATCGGCAACGCCACGGGGACAAGTAGATTGGCAGCAACGAGGACAAACATTACAATTTTTTGAATTCCTATACCCCAGTCCTGGAGAACCTCGTTTGCACCTTCTTGAGCCGAATTCAAGAAAACCGCCACCAACAGTGCACAGAAAGGGAATATCGGCAAGATATAATAACTGCGCCGAGAACCGGACAACGTGAAGAACAAAAAGATCAATGCTATTGCCTCAACCAGCCAGCGTGTTTTACGGTCCAGAGATTTCCATGCTCGAGCGCTGCCGGCAGTTGCAGCGATAAAAACAGGAGACCATGGCAACAGCAATAGCGGAAGATCATACAGGTAAATGTAAAATGGCTTTTTGTGGTCGAAGGGTTTGAAAAATCGAATAATATTTTCTCTGACCACCATGCCGATCCCACTCTCATGATAGTCGGGGCGTGTGACAGAAGCATATGAAAAAGGCGCCAGATAAATGATCAGGCCCACCGCCAAAGCAACCCAATGGGAGGGTTTAAACAACATACGCCATCTTTTTTCAAAAAGAACATCCGGAAGGATGACAACTAATGGAATCACAACAGCTGCTAGACCCTTGGTCAACGCTCCGAGAAATAAAATCAGATAAAAGACCAAGAAGCTCTTAAAATCAGGATTATCTCTCTGAGACCAGTACCAGGCAACGGCAATGATGATCGCTGCAACGTTTTCCATATCTGCTGCAGCGGTACGCGACCAGAACAGAAACCCATAGGTTGTCAATAGCATCCATGCGGCAAGTCTGCCAATGTTGGGGGACCAGAGTCGGCCTCCGATGTCCCTGGTTGCCCAGATCACCAGGAATCCGCTGATCGCACTGGGCAGACGCGCAACCCATTCATTCAGAATTCCAGTCGCAGCCGTTATTGCCGCAATCAGCCAATATGTCAAAAGAGGTTTGTCAAAGTAAGGTTCGCCGCCAATGGTGGGATGGAAAAAGTCGCCCGTTAGAAACATTTCGCGGGTAACTTCAGCCCAGCGCCCCTCGGAACCCCATAGACCGCGCGCGCCAAGTCCCCAGAAGAGCAAGATAAAGGCGGTCATAAAAAGAAGAATATCGGGCATTAATTCTTCCCTGGCCATGGGGAGTCTGATGTTGATTGCTTTCTGAGTCGTCACTTCAAAGGTTCCCACGTCGTTATTACGTCGAATAAGGATAAGCCGGAATCTTAGACAGCTTCAATCAACGTCCGTTTCCAGCGAAGGCAAAATATCACATCAAGCAGGGTTTGGGAATCATTTGGCAACATGGACAGGGTTGGAATATGTCATACACCTGCCGTCGCGCATTGCACGCAACTGCGCCACGTTTGTAGGGATCGAATAGTTGGTGGTGGGCTAAAGCCCGCACTCCACGTCTTTGGGAGTGCGAACTTTAGTTCGCAAATTGCAAATTGTTAAACGACGAACTGACAAAGAACCTTTATTGTGAAGAGCGTCCGGCCTGATAACCCTGTTGATAGGCTTTCTGTTCGCCTTCTTTGTGCTTGCCGTAAAGAAAACCGCCGCCGGCACCAGCGGCCGCACCGATAGCTGCCCCTAGGCCAGCATTACCGGCAATGGCTCCAATGATGGCACCGGCACCCGCACCCATAGCACCGCCACTCAAGGTCCTTTGTTCAGTTTGAGACATTCCCGCGCATCCGCTGAGCGCGAGGCCGATCACCAGAATCAATGCAATCAGAGTTTTCCCCATAGTCTGCTCCTTTCGAATTTGCACGGTTATTCCTTGCATGGCCATTGTTCCATCAAAAACCTGAACTCGGTCTCGACAGGTTTCTCGTTCATAAATTCCGGATGAGCCTTAGCCCAATTGATAAACATATCGATTGCTTCGTTTCGTGATGGAGCCGGATCAGGGAAACATACCAGGCGCTCTCCTTCCGGACCGGCGTTTGTTGCTCCATAATAAGCATAGGCTCCCACCAAATAACCTTGGCAAAAGTGAACTGCAGCTGCATAGTAAGGATCGGTAGGGTTAGAGGTGCAAAGATTTATAAGATTTTGCGTCGTCTTGACTTCGAAGTCTTCCTTACTCACCGCTCCGGCAGCGCTGGGCAGGATAAAAGCCGCAACCAACAGCAAACAAAACAACTTTCGATTCATGCTCTTCTTCCTCCTTTTTATGTTTGGGGCAAACCACTCTTTCTGGCCCACTGCCAATGTTCAGGCGGCTTGCCCAGTTAGCCCCCAATGCAGATACTGCTGCCTTATACCATGTGCCGTTTTGTTCACATTTATATGATCACCAATCCTAGCTCCCTTGTAGTGAACAGCTTTGGCAAAAGATTTTATAATTTAAGGAAGATAAAGCTCAAGCTAAACCGCGGGTATCGACTCCAATCAATAGTAAAAGTGAATGTTCTTTAAACAACCTACACCTACTTCTTTTTGGCTTTAACTCTCTTGCGACACAATTCCCAAATTAAGCAATAGTTTCGATGTCGGCAGTAGAGCTCAGGATCAGAGCAGGCACGACACGTGTCAAGGCATTCCTCACAGTAGCCGTATTCGTATTTATTACAAGGCACTATAGCTTCTCTATCGGGATGAAAGCGGCATTTCTTGGTGACACTCTCCAACAATGAATTATTCTCCTTTAAACAGTTTCACTCCGGAAACCCTGCAGCGCGGGGCTTTACCCACGACTCAGGCGTGACAGCCCCACATGGCTGCTCTACACGAGAAAAAAGCTTCCTGGTAAAAACTCTAATCCCTCCCATTTCACTTAAATGGCTCCGATCAATCCTCAGCCTATTAGCCTCAATAAAGCTCTAATCATGGATACCATTTTTTCAACGTATCGAACATCTGATAGTGCGTCAGATCGTAGTGAATCGGAGTGATGGATATATAATTGGCCGATAATGCCGATGAATCGGCAAAAGGGTCTGCATCCGTTATCGGTGCGGAGTTGCAAAGCCAATAATAGACGTTATTGCGCGGATCTATTCGTCGGTCGTAACTTTCTACATGTTTCATTTTGCCTTGATGGGTGATACGCACTCCGCGGATCTTTTCGGCTGGTACAGCGGGAACATTCACATTCAGGGATACGCCTGCCGGCAGACCTTGTTGATCGACAAAGTTGATTAAATCGGGCAGGAACCTGAACACCGCGCTGAAATCGGTCGTCTTGAAAGAATCGATCGACACGGCAATCGAGGGGACCCCCATCACGGCAGCTTCAGTCGCAGCGGATACAGTTCCCGAATAAATAACATTGACCCCGACATTTGCTCCTTTGTTAATGCCCGAGACGACCACATCCGGAGGCGGTTTGATCAATTCCGCAATGGCGATTTTAACGCAATCGGCGGGTGTGCCGTCCAGCGCATAACCAAAAAAATGACCGTTGCGTTGGACCGATTTGACTCTAAGAGGATTTAGAAAAGTAATGGCGTGTCCGACTGCGCTCTGTTCAGTCTCAGGCGCCACTACGGTTACATCATGCTGCGGTGTGAGAGCTTCGTACAATGCTTCGATGCCCTTCGCATAGATGCCGTCGTCATTCGTTAAAAGTATTCGCATAGATCACTCTGTTCACCTTTTAATTTGATCTCTAGTGTCTTATCCTTATTTCAAATCATAATAATTTTCAACACCGAGAAGTGCTTCGGGGAGCTGAAGATTAACATCAAGAATCAGTATGGTTCTATCTTTCGCAAACGATCAGTAGTATAAGTTCCTTAATTCCTTTATACTGTTTTGCTGAGTGGAGGGGGCAGATTTTAAGAATTTTGAGGATCATTCAGAGGAGCTAAAAGGGGCGGCATCATGAGTGGTTTGACGAAGAACTTTTTGATGGTTGCGGCGGTGTTTCTTGTAGCATCTTGTACGATATTTCCCAGAGGCATTTTTTCATCCGGGCAAGTGAAACTACTCAGTATTACTATCCCAGGCAGTATGGAAGAGGACCTGCCTTATGATGTCGTCGTGACTTTCCGTTCAGAGGGTGATGCAAAAATCAGAAAAGCTTGTTTTCGCTGGTTGGATAAAACGGAACTCGTCAAGCATCCTTCGCTGTATTGCTACACTCAGGAAGTATCCGACAATGTGCCAAGTGGTTCTGCGTGCTGGCGTTGGTTAGCGGAAGGCAAATATTCTCAAGCCTCCCCCACAATATGCACAGATATCGCAGACATCAAAGATATCGACTACGAGAATCCCGGTAGATTTACCGTCAGGCTTAGCTCCAAGAACGTGAAGCCTTACTACAACGCGTTGGAGTGTTATGTCGAATATCTTGCGGATGGCAGCTTAAAAAACAGCAATAGAGTGAGTGCGATAATTAGCGTGCAGGAATAAGCCGCCAGAGCCAAGCAGGATCATCAATCGCATCTGTTGCGCTAAGGTATGAAGAATACTGAGCTCATACATATTGGGACATCGGGCTGGCACTATGAACATTGGAAAGGTCCTTTTTACCCTCCCGATGGTTCGGCCGATCGATTGCTGGAGTACTACGCCGAGCGTTTTCATACCGTAGAAATCAATAATTCCTTCTATCAACTTCCTGGAAGAGAAACCCTCATCGGCTGGTACAATACTGTGCCGGCTGATTTCATTTTTGCGGTCAAAGCCAGCCGCTACATCACTCATATGAAAAAACTCAAAGATCCCGAGAAGACTTTACCTCCTCTACTGAATCGAATTGAAGTGTTAAAAGACAAATTGGGTCCGATTCTTTTTCAATTGCCGCCAAACTGGAAAGTCAATAGAAAGCGTTTGGAATCATTTTTAGAAAAGCTTCCCAGGGAATATAAATACGCATTTGAGTTTCGCGACATAAGCTGGTTTGACAATGACGTCTACCAAATTATGGAGCAACATGATGCGGCTTTTTGCATTTATCATCTTGCGGGCAAATTCTCTCCTAAGCGAGTCACAGCAAATACAGTTTATGTGAGACTGCATGGTCCTGGCAATGCATATCAGGGCCGGTATGACTCCCAAACCCTTGCCGGCTGGGTCGGAGCTTTTTCGGCTTGGACTCGGCAGGGTAAGGAAGTTTACTGTTATTTCGATAATGATGAATCCGGCTATGCACCGCAAGATGCATTCCGACTGCGGTCCATGATTCTACCATAGATTATGCTCATTGGCTTTTACGGACTGGATTACTAACTGTTGACTGCAGGGGAGCCTGGTAGTATCCTCGATAGTAACAAATGCGGATTCTAGCTTGGCACGGCCGCTGGGTATAAGTTCCAGCTTCGCCTGTCGAGTTCACGCGGGAGGAAGAACAAAGCGGCGATCTTTTGCACAGGAGGCAAATTATTTGCTCGCGCAAGAAAGGGAGGAAATCATGGGCAGTGTATACAAGATTATCGAATTGGTCGGAACAAGCGAGACTTCATGGGAGGATGCAGCGAAAACTGCTGTGGATAGAGCCAGTAAAACCCTGGCGGACTTGCGGATTGCGGAGGTCGGTAAACTGGACATGAAACTTGAGGATGGCAAAGTAGCAGCCTATCGTGCCAGGGTCAAATTGTCATTTAAATACAAGGGTGGTGACTAGCGGTTCAATGAATTGCTGGATCACCGCTGATTTCGATCCTCATGTTATTCCTGGCGGAGCCGCTTTGTTCTTCAATTAAAGAAGAGTCTTTTGTTAGAGATGTGCCCGCTTAAGCGGGCACATCTCTAAGAATTAAGTAGCATCCAACGCCGATTTGTTCGCGGCGTTGTCCTGTCGGATAGGGAACGTTAAGGTACGTCACTTTCTTCCCAGCCTATTTCCACCACGCCCGATATTTCATGCGAGAGTCGCCCGACGATTTGACCCCAAGGGAGGTCTTCCTTGCTGCAAAGCCGTAAGCGATAGCTGGCCGTATTGTCGACGATGTTTTGTTGATAGTTGATAAAGCGCACTTCAACACTTGGGTAATCAGCGAGGATTTCCTTTATACGCTTCAATGGCGTTTCGCAATTTACACAGGTCACACAAAGAATTGTATAAATGTCGTGGGTAAAGAAGAACTTGAAAAAACGCAAATTATAAAGGATTAAAAGGCTGATGAGGGTCGTGTAGGTAGCCGGGAGGTAATAGCCTGCGCCTACTGACAAGCCGACGCCGGTTACCAACCAGAGTCCAGCTGCCGTGGTCAACCCGCGCACTGTCCCTCGCCCTTTAATGATAGCGCCTGCGCCGAGAAAACCCATACTTGCGATCGCATAGGACGCGATTCGGCCAGGATCCAGGCGAACTACCGAGTGGCTCTGGTCCAAGTGGCGGAACAGTTCCTCCATATGCAGGGAAACCATCATCATCAAGCAGGCTCCCACGCTTACCAATATGTTAGTTCGAAAACCCGCTGACTGTCCATGCGATTCTCGCTCAAAGCCTATCGATCCACCGAGCACGGCAGCGAGAAATAACTTGCCTAACCATTCCAATGAATCATGCCAATAAAGCACCGCTATTCCTTTAATCTAAGGAGTCTCGAGTTCGAATTTTAATTCCACCTGCAGTCACTCGCACAAAGTAAAATGGAGGTCCGACTTCGGTTGTCTCACGAGATAACTTGATCAAAAAGTTCTCACAGATTGTCTCGGCTTCATCCAACTCAGCGGCGGTTTTGGGCAGTCGGCTTAAGCGAAATTCGATGCCCATTCGGCGTGGAATGGCAACAACCTGTCCGGTTCCAATAACGTGTAAGGGATCTCCAAACTGTTCAGATCCAAAAAGGTCAAAACGATATGGGTTACTTGATGCTTCAGGAACGTAGCCTGTTAGAAGAAAGTAAACTCGCTCAAGGTCGGGACGGTCGCTGCTGTAGAGGTTCTGTGCGTGAACACGGTCGATCTGTTCCTGAAGGTAGGGGACGGCTCCTTTCCTTATGTCATCGAAACTTGACTCTCCTTCGGATTTGATGCGAGATTGCAATCGCTGGCATACCAATACTCCATAACCCGCTCCCCCAGTAGCGAGAACAGCGTGTGAGCTCAACGTAAAGATCTTCTGTACAGTCATGGAATTAATTCTATCTCCCGGCAGGAAAGAAACCGCTTTGCTGTCTGTTGCCAGGGTGATCCCCTGGCTGCATTGGTACAAGAGAATCTGTGTCATCGGTCAGTGACCACTCCGCTTATTATTGCTATACTTTGCTCCAAATCACCGCCAAGGCCTTAGCGGGAGTATCGCTCACGCAGCGAAAACTGTGGCTCAAATCCGATTCAAAATATATGCTGTCGCCGGCATGCAATATTTCCACACGATCTAGGGTGCGAAATTCTGCCTTGCCTTCTAACAGGTACAAAAACTCTTCCCCTTCATGACTCATGAAAACCATTTCTTCAGTATTTTGAACCGGAAACTCTACCAGAAATGGGTCCATCGCTTTGTTGGTCTTCTTGGTCTCCAAGGCCACGTAAATATAATTAGTTTCGCCCTTTTGCTGGTGTGGGCGACGTTCTACCTTGATTCTTTCCTGCTGGCGAGTAATAGAAATCTTATCGCTGCCCTCCTCATCCTGGAAGAAGTAAGTCATTCCGACGTTCAAAGCTCGAGCAAGTTTCAGGAGAGTGGCTATTGGCGGTATGACATGATCATTTTCTATCTGGGAAAGAAAAGGCTTTGAGAGGCCGGTTCGCGCTGCTAAGTCCTGTAGCGTGTATCGGTTTTTTTGCCGCAGTTCTCTTACTTTCTTACCAATCTTTAGGGCCTTAACGGCCAGGCCGATGTCAGTGTTTTGTAAAGTCTGCGTCATTTCTTCTCCTAAACCTTTGTGAGCAATCATCCAGGTAACTCTGACCCCCTCCAGAAGTTAGCTATTTTATAAACTATGTTTGTTAATATAAAAATGAAAAAAGGTAAACCATGCGCACGTTATGTTGGAACATTTATGGCTCAGGATCGGTATTGAGGTAAAATGAACATCGTTCAGGGAAAATTTTGACAATAGAACATTTGCGTTGTCTAATGCGAAGTACAATCGTAGAATTAAGATAAGCTAGCAGTGAGAGTAAGCACGAACCAATAGTAAACACTGGATGCGTGCATTAAATTATTTATCCAATCAATTCCAATATTTTTTGGTGGACGCAAGAGCATGGCGACAAGAAATGGTCTGAACAACAAAAGCCAACTCAATCTCAATCGAGAAGGAGAAGAATTGAAGGTGCTGCTGGAAATTAGCCAGACCGCACAGGCATATCTTAGTCTGAATGAACTGATTTACTATATCATCAAAAAAGTGCAGAAGGTTTTGAGCGTAGAGGGAGTTTCTGTCATTTTATCCGACGAGTCGAGCGAGGAATTTCTCATCTCCTGGACCGAAAATATTAATAAAAAATACTCTGCAAAACTAAAAGAATTACGCTTTCCCATCGATAAAGGAATAGCTGGACGCGTATTAAAGAATCGAAAACCCGAGTTGATCTTGGACACTGAGTCAGATCCCAATCACTTTAAAAGAGTGGATAATTTTACCGGTTTTCAAACTAAATCTATGATAGCCCTGCCTTTGCAGGGTAAAAGGGATGTTATAGGTGTTCTGGAAGTGCTGAATAAAAGAACCGGCCAATTTGATGCGACCGATCTTGATTTCTTGACAACGCTGTCATGCATCGTAGGTCTCTCTCTTGAGAATGCCCGCATACATGCTACTCTGGATAGAGCCTATAAAGAACTGCAAGTTATTGATAAAGCGAAAGATAATTTGATCGAACTAACTAAGGAAGAGAATCTTCGACTGCGTAGCGAGGTCGAAGGACGATATCGGTTTGATCTTATCAAGGGTAACAGTGATCCGATGCTGGAGGTGTTAAAACTGTGCGAAAGGGCCATCCAGTCGGACATAACCGTACTCGTCGAAGGCGAAACCGGAACGGGAAAAGAACTCATTGCACGCTGCATCCATTACAACAGTCGGCGTAAAGAAATGCCCTTCATTGCCCAAAACTGTGGTGCTCTTCCAGAAACTCTGCTTGCCAGCGAACTTTTCGGCTACAAGAAAGGGGCCTTCACTGGCGCCTATAAGGATAAGAGGGGACTTTTTGAAGTTGCTCATGGCGGCACCATTTTCCTGGACGAAGTAGGAGAGATGTCACCGATGATGCAGGCGAGCCTGCTTCGAATTTTGCAGGAAGGCGAAATCAAACCCTTGGGTGCGGAAATATCGAAAAAGGTCGATGTCAGGGTCATTTCCGCCACCAATCGGAGCCTGGCTAAGGATTTGCAAGAAGGCAGGTTTAGGGAAGACCTGTTTTATCGATTGAGCGTTTTCCCCATTACTCTTCCCCCCCTGCGCGAGAGAATCAGTGACATTCCCGTCCTTGCGCTGCATTTTCTACAGGATTTTAACGGTAAGCACAGTAAATGTATTAAAGGAATAAGCCCTCAGGCTCTGAGATGCTTGTCAATGTATCCTTTTCCCGGCAACGTGCGAGAACTGCAGAATGAAATTGAGCGTGCAGTGGCGATGACCGAGGATCGCGAGCATATAGAAACGGAGCACTTGTCGGATAAGGTTCTCAGTAAAGAGTGCGCCACTCAATTTCAGACTCCTTTGCAAGGATCATTGAAAGAAACGGTGGAGGCCTTGGAAAAAAGAATGGTGACCGATGCGCTCGAAAAGCATCGGGGAAATAAGACGCGCGTCGCTAAACAATTGGGTTTAAGCCGTTTTGGACTAATGAAAAAAATGCAACGTTATGCTCTCTGACAGATTCCATTTTAACCGGAATATTTAAAAAGTTTCGGACGAACACCACAAAAAAATTGACAAGAATAAAAAAGGTTGTAAAGATCTTAAATGAATTGGATTTCACAATCTCCTGCAAATCTGCGTAGAAGTTCGATTAGTGGAGTCCCCGCGGTTCATACACGTGCACGATCCGATTCGAACAGGATGATCCGGTTTAATGCTCGGTTTAAGTAGGCAATTTAAAAACATCAGTTCACCTTTTACCAGATTAGTTGCCAGCGCCTCCCTCGCAGTAAACTTTTTTTGCCAGAGGCAAACCAGACGAAATAAGGTCTTTTTCGATTGGAAGTTTCGGAGTGCAAACCGGCCGGGTGATACCCTACCTTTATCTCCTATACCACAAATTTTCGATCAATTTTCAGGTCGATCGATTCCGGCAAATCCCAGCCTGCCAGTAAATGCATATGTTATAGAAGCCTTGTCAATCCAAAGGTGCCGAACTTACCGGCGGGAAGAAGAGGTGCTCATAACGGGAGCTAGCGCTGATCATATGACGAAGATTATCGAGAAGTCAGCATTCCAGCTATGGGGGGAGGGTCGTACCGGCTATTGCAGGTAAAGATTTATATGAAATTAAGTTCAGCGATTTCGTCGGTAACTCTGCGTCATGCCGGAGAAGTAACGCCGCCGCGGCAAGCGGATAGGTGAGGATTTCTGGACTTCTGCATGCTGACTAGGTCAGCATGCTCTGCAAGGTTTAAAAGAAAATAAGAGTTAGTTTCAGTATGCAAATAATAGCCGTTCTTAACTTGGCCTTTTGTATGCTCGAATGTTATAAAAAAAGTGTTTTTGAAATGTGACTGGATGATATATCGGCCTTGAACGACGAGGACGAGATGATTCAAGATCCATTCTAAGCCCAATAAGGAATCTAAATTCTAAAACACTATGGATTACCGAAAAAAGCCGGTTAATTCTTCTCGCAAACTTATTGAAGAAGAGGAAAGACATGCCGATCACTATCTCAGAGAAAACCATTAAAAGTGATTTTATTGAGAAGGTCAAAAAACTAAGCGGGCAAAATATTCACAAATGCTTCCAGTGCGGAACATGCGGAGGGGCCTGCCCCATGTCGGGTCAATTGGCGACCTTGCCTCGCAAGATCATGCGAATGGCGCAGTTCGGTCTGGAAGAGAGTGTTACCGAGAGCAAGACTTTCTGGACTTGTGCATCGTGCCATACGTGCTCCGTAACATGCCCGCGCGGTATTGACCTGGCTAAGGTCATGGAAGCGCTAAGACAGCTTTCTCTAAGGAAAAATATTAATTACGTCGAGCCGTCCAAGTTGCCTTCTGAAACCGTTAAAAAAATGCCCCAAATAGCGATGGTAAGCTGTTTCAGAAAAATGACGAGTTGAGGAGTGTTATGAAGATAAGCTACTACCCGGGATGCACACTAAAGACTAAGGCGAAAAATTTGGAGGATGCTGCACTTGCCTCAATGACTGAGCTAGGGATTGATTTTGAGGAATTGCCGAGATGGAACTGCTGTGGTGCCGTGCACTCCCTCGCCGATGACGATTTAATTCATCATGTCGCGCCGGTGCGCGACCTCATTCGCGCTATGGAGAGAGGCAGTGATAAGGTGGTGACCCTTTGCTCCATGTGCTACAACACTTTGGCACGCGCCAATCTTTTGATGCGCGACGATGAAGTCAAGAGGAAAACAATCAATGATTTCATGGACGAAGAAAGGGACTATCACGGCGAGGTCGAGGTGGTTCACTTCTTGAATTTCCTGCGGGATGAAATCGGTTGGGATAAGCTTCGCAACAAGATCAAGGTGCCCCTTGATGGTTTGAAACTTGCCCCTTACTATGGATGCACCTTGTTGCGTCCTAAGAATGTTTCTATCGAGCCACCGGGCAGCCCCAAGATCTTCAAGGAATTTCTGGAAGTTCTGGGTGCCACCGTGCTGGATTTCGCGGCCTCGACACTATGTTGCGGCTCCTATCAAATTCTGGCAAACCCTGAAGCGGCCGAGGCAGTAGCCGCCACTATCCTTGAAGGTGCCATGAACTCAGGAGCTGAAGCGGTTGTGCTCAGCTGTCCCTTGTGTGAGTACAATCTGGCCAAAAAGCAGGGAGACTTACTGCAAAAAGACATGCTGTCGAAGGAAGTGCCTACTTACTACTTCACGCAACTCCTGGCTATTGCACTGGGATTGGGCGGCGATGTCTGCCGTTTTGACCTTAACGACAAGGTTTCGGCAGAGCTTCTGAGATCCAAAAGCCTTCCATCCTGCGATTTAGCCATTGTAAGTTAGGATCTCCGGCGAGAACGGAGAAAGAACTGCGTGAAGTGTGAGATTCCAATGGAAAACGTTACTTAAGGATACAAGTACCCTTCATATAGGGTTACCAATATTAGGCGCAAAAGCTGCATATTGTTAAGGAGAGATAAACATGTCAGATGCACAAACCGCTCAAGCGAAGAGTACTCCAACTCAACAAGTGGCCACTGGAGACCGGGCCATTCTGCCGGAGGGAGCCAAAACAATCCCTATTTACGTCATGGGTAAAAAGTATGAGGTTCCAGAGACTTTAACCATAATGAAAGCGATGGAATTTGCAGGTTTCAAATTCCTGAGGGGCTGCGGTTGCCGCGGAGGAATTTGTGGTGCATGCCCTACCGTGTATCGCAAGGAAGGCGACTACAAGCTGCACTTTGGTCTCGCGTGCCAGACCGTGGTCGAACCCAACATGTACCTGGCGCAGATTCCTTTCTACCCTGCCAATCGTGCAAACTACAGCTTAGATGAAATCGAACCGACTGCCGAAACCATCTTCGCCCTCTATCCAGAGTTGTTCCGCTGTGTTGCGTGCAATAATTGTACAAAGGCGTGCCCCATGGGGGTAGAGGTTTTGGATTATATTTCGGCTTTAAAGCAGGGTGACATTGCCAAAGCGGCTAAAATTTCTTTCGACTGTATCCAGTGTGGATTATGTGCCAGTCGCTGCATGGGTGAGCTTCCCCAATATCACATCGCACAATTGGCTCGGCGCATTTACGGGAAATACATCCAGCCTAATGCGGATCATCTGGCCAAGCGAGTTGAAGAAATTGAATCCGGCAAATACGACGAGATCCTGGGCCAACTCACCGAGATGAGCACAGGTGAGTTGGCAAAGCTGTACAAGGAAAGAGAGCGCGAACCGGATTTTGTTCCCCTTGGAACTTGGATGCCTCAGGATACGCAGTATCTCTAATGTAAGGCTATGAGCAGAATGCCTGCCGGAGCAATCTGGCGACGAATTTGAAATCCGCCGGACAAGCAGGTCCGGACAACATATCAAACGCATTGAACTGAGGAGAAAATCATGGGTTACACTCCCGAGATGAAAGAACTGATTAAACGCATAGAGTCTACCAGACCGGAGCGAGTCGAAAAGGCTCGGCGTGGGGAGCATTATCCTGCTTTAAGCTTGGAGGAGCGTGAAGTTGTACTCAATAAATTTCACCCTGACTACCAGCAAGAAGGCCGTCGACCGGTGAAGGTAGGACCGAACAAGGGCCAGGCATTTCCTGAGGAAGTTGCAGCTATGCTGGAATCAAGATCGATGCTCAGACCTGAACGAATAGATCTTTCGAAGGTCGATTTTGACACGGACGTTTTGATTATTGGCGGTGGCGGAGCCGGAACATCAGCAGCCCTGATGGCTTCTCAGGCTGGGCTGGGCGTAATCATGGCTACCAAATTACGCCATGGCGACGCCAATACGATGATGGCTGAAGGTGGAATCCAGGCAGCTTCCCAGGAATGCGACTCACCTTTTTATCATTATCTGGACACCATCGGTGGAGGACATTTCACCAATCAGGCAGATCTGGTTGCGGCCTTATCGCATGATGCCCCTCTGTCAATCGCCTGGTTGGAATCGCTTGGAATGATGTTCAACAAACTTCCAGACGGCCGCCTCGATGTGCGCCACTTTGGCGGGTCATCGCGCAAACGGATGCACTCTTCGGGCGATATGACCGGGGCTGAAATCATGCGCGTTTTGCGCGATGAAGTCCGGAACCGCCGCGAGTTGATAACCACACTGGAGTTCTGTCCGGCGGTCGAACTCATTCTGGATGAAGAAGGCAAATGCGCAGGTGCGGTGCTCTACAACATGGAGACACGCGAGTTTTTCGTAGCCCGAGCCAAAGCCGTTATCATGGCTACCGGCGGCTTTGGACGCTTGCACATTAAAGGATTTGCCACAACCAACCATTACGGCGCCACTATGGATGGCGTGGTTATGGCTTATCGCACCGGAGTCGGCACCAACTTTCTTTACTCGACACAGTATCATCCGACGGGAGTGGCTTATCCGGAACAAAATGTTGGCTTGTTGATCACTGAAAAAGTTCGTGGTCTAGGTGCACATGTTTTGAACATAGACGGCGAGCAGTTCTGCTTTCCGCTGGAGCCGCGAGATGTTGAATCCGCGGAACTGATCAAAGAGGCTGTCGAAAAGAAGAAAGCGGTCATCACACCAACCGGCCGTTTTGGCCTGTGGTTGGATTCGCCGATGATCGACCTGCTGCATGGAGAAGGCACCGTACGCAAAGAGCTGCCGGCAAAATTTATTCAGTTCGACCGCCATGGTATCGATATCAGCAAAGAACCTATGCTGGTCTACCCAACTTTACATTACCAGAATGGCGGAATTGCCATCAACTCAGCTGCTGCAACAGCGATTCCGGGATTGTTTGCAGCCGGTGAAACAGTTGGGGGAATTCACGGTGAAAACAGACTAATGGGCAATAGCTTGCAAGATATTATCACATTTGGCCGCAGGTCTGGAGTCAGTGCCGCAGATTATGCGTCAAGCGGTGTTGAGCTGAAAAAACTCACTTTGGAACACGTCGGCAAGTTCGAAAAAGAACTGGTGGAAGCCGGTATCGATAATCCGGTGATAGCTCCGATACTGCTGCCCGATTATGCCACCGATGAGGTATCCTCGCGTCGTTTGATGGATGCCAAGATGGACAGCGAATAGTAACTAAATTTGGTGATTCTTATTCAACCGAAGTCACAATAGTCATTCCTGCCAAGCTTGTCCCTGCAGTCCCGCCGCGGCTGGATTAAGCTGGGAGCAGGAATCCAGCAAAGTAGATTAACCCACTGGATGTTGGGTCGAAGATGCCGCCCCGGCGGTACTTCGCCGGCATGACGGGGGGTATTCTTCCAACACTTCCTAACTTTATTCCTAGACTCGAAATGACAAAGTTCTTTATTTGACTTATTTTTCTAAGTGAGCTACACGTCTCGTTCGCTTGGTGGGAGGAACAAGAGTCGGTTTCTCCTAAAGAAGGCTGATGCTTTGATCTGGTTTAACAAAATGCAGCGGGGAATGACTGATGAGTAAAGACGCTCAGGTAGTATATACCTTTCCGAAAAATCCTTTGGAGGAAGTTCGGGCTTCCATAACGGTTTTCAAAGGTAAACAATACGTGGACCTTCGTATTTACTATAAAGGGGATGATGGGGAATTCTATCCTTCCAAAAAGGGCTTAACGCTCTCCCTCGATCTTTTTTCAGAACTTGAAGTGGCGGTGCAAAAGTTGAGTGAAGTAGTCGGAGAATAATAAGCACTGCCGAGCGCATGATCGTCCGTATATTGAACTGCAATAAAGTGGCGCCTTATTATTAAGTGGAGAATAAAGGAACACGCTCATCTGTTTACTCTGTCCTTATATCCTGCTTAACCTAAATTGCCCGGCGTGCACTAATTCGCAGTCCGCAATTCTGCGGATCTAAGCGTGCCGATCGACAAGCGCCCAGCTGTGTTGCATGATCATGATCATTTCTTCTAGAACCCGTAAAAATCAATAAGGAGGCAATTGAAATGAAGAGGCTCACTGTTTCTTTCATGGCGTTTTTATTTATTTTTGTTGGGTGCTCGGCAAAACAGGGTACAAGGGTGTCAGACCAGGGTGAAAAACCGAACGTTTTCTGTAAAGTAGTCCAACAGCCCGATCCCTTATTGATGGGAACATGGGAATGTGGTTTTCTGAGATATAAGAAAGATGACAATTATTTCAAATACACACTGATTAAGTACAAAGATAAATACGCACTCTATCAACATCGCATATGGCGGGGCGGCAGAAAGAAGCGAATGGATTGGGTCGAATGGACCATCAATGGCTCTACTATTTACGGTGAACCTAGGAAGTACGGGGTTAGGATATTCGTACAGGGAAACGATGTTTATTACACCATTCGAGGGCTAGACGAACCGGTTAAGATGAGGCGAGTGGAAGGGTAGGAGGAGATGCCGCCAGGCTTTCCAGCCTGCCATTACCTCCAGCCGCATAAATCCACCTCCATTTCCGGGGTGAACCATCTGAGATCGTATTGTTCGTTCGATTTCACAAAAAACGCTGTCTCAGATAAATTGTTCTCCGCCGCGATCGCCTGCAGCATCGAATCCTCCAGCCAGTTTTGCAGCGGGCAAACAGCAGCCGGGTTGCCTTTCTTTGAACAGGGTCGAAGTGAACGCATCGACCTGGTAGAGTGGAATCCTCACTGTCGTCACCTCCTCCAAAGAACTCGGAATATACTTTGTTCCATTTTCCCTTAGGCAGGGCTTTAACCCTTGCCATAATAAGCAAGCCAAAAGGACTGCGCTACGAGAGAAAGGGAGTTTCCGGATGCACACTAATAAACATGAAATATGGGCAATCCTCTCCTAAATGCACTATCATGGGAGAATTATGATACAGAATTTTACGATTTGCCAGGAAGATTGAGAAATTTGTTTGGAAGGCAAAAGGTGACCCGCAATGATGGAGAGAATCAAAGCGCTGATACGAGAAAACAGCATGTGCGTTCTGGCGACTTGCCGTGGCAACAAACCGCATTGCTCACTTATGGCTTATTTGGCGGATGAGCAGGCAGATATGGTCTACATGGCGACTCGCAAAAACACACAGAAGTACAAGAATTTGAGTGAAAATCCTGCTGTAAGTTTACTCATTGATACCAGGAGCGAAAAAGGGCCCGACCAAAGGGCACGGGTTCAAGCTCTTACAATCTCCGGAACCTGCATGCCTGTTGAGGATTCAACTGAGAGTGATGCAATCCGTCGCCGGATTGTCAGCCAGCATCCCCATCTGAAAGAATTGGCAGAGCATCCGGACGCGGCCATTGTTGCCGTAAAACTGAATTCTTTTCTGCTGCTGGACGGCGCCCTTAAAGCCCACCGTGTGTCCGATAGTGAAGCTCAATGCTGATTTCATAACCTTTTAAAACCTTATGAAGAAGTTACTCGTAACGGGTGTCAGCGGCTTTCCGGGCTGGAACATTTGCCGGCGACTCAGGCAGAATTGGGACATCACCGGGATATTTTTTAGTCACCCAATATCCATTTCCGGCGTAAAGTGCGTGCAGGCAGATTTGACCGACTACCAGACCACAAAGGATCTGTTTGCAATGATTCGCCCTGATGTGGTGATTCACACTGCTGCAATTTCCAATATCAATTAGAGGCATTGTTCAAAGTGTATTGGCGGGCAGTCGTTTTGCCGTTGTGTATGAGAAGAATCATGTTTTTTGCCGGTCAAGAGGATTCGACGAAGTCGGTCCACTGCTAAGCTCACCGTATCAAATTCACTTTCCACTCTTCCATGCAGCAGATAGGCTCTGTTGGTGTCAAGATCCTGGCAAAAGCGCTTAAAAGCTTCAGGGAAAAAGACTGTTTCGTAAATTGCCGTTCGATCTTCGAAGGAAACAAACTCCATCGGCTCTCCTTCCTTTGTTACCACTTCCTTGCGGGTAATTGGCCAGCCCAGTACCCACACTTTTCGTCCAATATGTTGTGCCAAGTCCGAAGCGGGTATGATAGGGCAGGGTAGGGTACGAACGGACGGCTCCAGCATTTGCAACGGATGAACCGAGAACACAAACCCGAGAGTTTTGATTTCCTGCTGCCATTTTTGCTGAGAAGTCAGATCCGGCAACGAAGGAATTGTGATTTCAGTATGCCGGCCGAACAGCTTCATTTGGTTGGATTTGTTTGCAGCGATTAAACGACCTCCATGCCCTTGGGAATTCAGCCTCGCTTCGACCAGCCAGAGGAGCTGGGGGCGGTTGAACCCTTCGGCCAGACCATCCAGCGCACCGCTTTTTACCAGAATGGGAGCATCCGCTGGGGGTAGGTCGACGCGCTGCAGGAAATCTTCAATGGACTTGAAGTGCCCGTTTTTATTTCGTTCTTCCAGGATCTTTTCCAGAGTCCCCCGGTGAATATTTTGAAGCTGCTGGAATCCGATTCGGATAGTCATTTCACTACCCACATAATTCCAGTCACTTTGATTGATGTCCGGTCCCAAAACCGTTACTCCCATGCGGCGGGCTTCGGAAACATAAGCAAAAGTACTGTAATAGCCTCCGCCATTGCTCACGACTGCCGCCATAAACTCAGCCGGATAATGTGCCTTCAGATAAGCGGACTTGAAGCTCACAAGAGCGTAGGACGCCGAATGAGGCTTACAAAATGAATATCCCGCGAAGGAGGTGAACATATCCCAAATGCTGTTCACCACTTCGTGTGAGATGCCTCTTTTGAGACATCCGTTGAAGAAGCGTTCTCGATAATTGGAGAGCAGCTGGGTGCTTTTCTTGCTGAGCACCTTGCGCAGTCCGTCTGCTTCCGCCCAATCAAATCCTGCCAGAATCATGGCTACCTGGGCCACCTGTTCCTGATAGACCAAAATGCCGTAAGTTTCCGCCAGGGTTTCCTTTAAGCTGGGGTGCAGGGGCCGGTAGGGAATTCCGTGCAGACGACGGATGTACTCTTGAATGTAGCGATTGGCCGCCGGTCGAATAATGGATGAATGGATGACAAGATGTTCAAAGTCACCGCGGCGGGTTTTTTGCTGCAACTGCTGCATGGCCGGCGATTCTACGTAGAATACTCCCATGGTGTCGCCGCGGCGGATTAATTCCAGGGTGGCAGGGTCATCGAGCGGATTAAAGGAAGCGTAATCCAGAACCCTTCCGGTATTTTTTTGAACAGCGGCCAGGGTATCCCGAATAACGGCCAGGGACCGATTGCCCAACAAATCTATTTTTACCAGCCCGGCTTGTTCCGTCTGATCTTTTTCCCATTGAATAATATTAGTTCCTTTGGCACTACGTTCCACAGGAACGTAACGTGTAACGTTATCGGGCACTAGAATGACCCCACCGCAATGCACCGAAAGATGCCTGGGAATGGACTCCAGACGGGTTGCCAGATTAAGAATCTGCGGCCACGGAGGATCGAGAGAAAAAGCCCGGAATTTGGGGTGAGCCGCTACTCGCTCCCGGATACGTTCGGGGTGAGTCCAGAAACTCATGCGGCGGGTCACTTCATTAATTTCACCAGCCGGAATCCCATATACTTTGGCGACTTCCCGTACAGCTGCCCGACCGCCAAACCCGACATGATTGGCAACCGAAGCCATTCTCTGTGGACCGTAGTATTCGAGAAGTTCATCCAGCAAATCGTCGCGCTCATCCCAGGGAAAATCGACGTCGATATCGGGATGATCCTGCCGCTGCGGATTTAGAAATCGGCCGAATAAAAGGTTGTGGTGAATGGGATCTACATGGGTTATCCCCAAAAGATAGCTTACCAGGCTGGCTGCGGCGCTTCCTCGCCCGCAGTGAATGGGGCGGCGCCGGACAATATCCGCCACCACCAGAAAATAGTCCACATAGCCTTTAGAAATGATCAAATCGAGTTCTTCCGCAAGGCGTTGTTCGATGGCTTCGCTGCTGCGGCCGTATCTCCAGTGAATCCCATCGCGGCATTGTTTCAGCAAAAGAGAAAAATGATCGTCTTGTTGATCTTGATAGTAAGGAAAGATGGTGCGCGAGTGGTCCCACGCCGTGTAACATTGTTTGGCGAGTTTCACGGTGTTTGCCAGTGCCTCCGGACTGTTTGGAAAATGCCTGCTCATTTGTTCGGCCGATTTAAACCAGCGCTCCGGTTGAACCACTTCGTTAGAGGGGAGGTCGCTCAGGGTGCGATTGAGATCAATCGCCCGAACCAAGCGGTGCAGGGGGTAATCATCAGGGTGCGCAAAATAAACGGCATTGCTGGCAACCGGCGGAATTTCTAGGTTATTGGCGATTTTTAACGCCTCGCGACTGGAGGGTCCCGCCACAACTTCCAGCCAGCAATCCGCACGGGGGCCAAGGGCCTTGAGAAGATCTGGGTTCGTACCCAATACCGCCAGATGCCGGCGGCTATCGGGAAATTCGCGGATCAACGAGAAGCTCTTCTGCAAATGGCGGCGGGTGATCAAATCTGAGAGGAATTCGTATCCCAAAGGGGTTTTCGCCAGAATGACGGCTTCCTCGGCTCTGGTTTGGAGATGAGCTCCCACAATGGGACGGATGTCGTATCGGCGGGCTGCCTCCAGAAAATGGATCAATCCATAAAATCCATTGCTGTCTGTAAGGGCAAAGGTGTTGAACCCCGCTTCTTTTGCCGTTTTGCAAAGGGTTTCTGCAGAACTGACCCCGCGCATCATGGAGTAGTTCGAATGTACGTGTAAGTGAACAAAGGAGTCGGGCATTTTTGCAACTCAGATATTAGATATTGGATACGTGGGCGTTGTGTGAGATCCTCTCTTTTATCCGCGTTCATCTGTGTTCATCTGCGGCTGAAAACCACACATGGGTCTTGCCCCACTCGATCGCCTGGCGGCCGAAGCGGCGGCGAATATGGTCCAAAGCTTGTTGCAGCTTTTCAGCACTGCGCACCGGGGCTTCTTCCCAAGGGAAAAGAGACATCTGCCGAAAAGGCATGGAAAACTCATAAAATTCCAACACCATGCGGCGAACGGCGACTCGACGCTGAATCAGTCGCTTAAAGACAGGAAGAATGATTAGGAATAACCGATAGTCCACGTGAGTGGTGATGGGAGGCAATCGACTTTGATGCCCAGCCGTTTTACCGTCGGCATGGCGGACCTCCAGGGAGAACCTTCCAGGATAGCGATTCTGCAGGCGGAGGGACCACCCGGCTTCTTCTACCTGCTGAAATAGAATCCCCTCCAACCTTTCTCGATCGATTTCGTCTCGATCCAGGTTGTGGATCACTCTCAAACGGGGGGCCCTCCGGAATGGAAGGATGGGAGTGGAATCGACACCTCGAGCGAGTCGCAGAAGCCTTGAGCCGGTTTCACCGAAAACTTCATGAAGCGACCTCGCCGGCAGATCGGCCAGTTGACCGATTCGCCGGATGTTGAAATCTGCCAGTCGGGAGGCGGTCTTAAAGCCGACACCGGGGAGAAAGGTTACCGGCAACGGAGCAAAAAAAGAATTTTCCCCGCCCGGGAAAATGCAACTCAAATCTCCCGGTGGAATACAGTTTGCCGCCACCTGACTGATCAGTTTGTTGGCAGCAAGTCCGATTCGTGCATGCAAACCATTTTGCGCCGCCAATCGATGTTCCAGACGACATGCAACATCCGGACTGGGACCCCAAAGTCGCCGAGTGCCGGTTAGATCGACAAAATAGTGTCCCAGCAGCGTTCCTTCCACCAAAGGTGAAAAATAGCTGAGGTTTTCCAGAATGTGTTGATGTTGAGTCTTATAGAATGGCAGGTCGGGAGAAGCGGTCATGAGCCGGCGGCAGAAACGTCGTGCCTGGCTGAGGGGCATGCCTTCCCGAATGCCTTCCCTGCGTGCAATACCATTCACTCCCTGGACGACGGCTCGCGGCCCATTTTCTGCCAGAGCCAACGGCCGTTTTCTCCATTCCGGATGGCGCAGCTCCTCAAGAGCCGCATAAAAATCGGGGATATCCAGATGTGCAATATGCCGCTCCATGGTTTCACTCATTATATTGGTAGTGATTGTTTACCGCGGAGAACGCAGAGGTCGCAGAAATGACAAAAACTATAGTTTTTAAAAAAATCTTTTTGGGGCCTACTGTTCATGTCTTACCAAGGCTGCGCAAGTGCAGAAAACTCAAAATTCCAACACCCTCTGCGGACTCCGCGTGCTCTGCGGTAAACTTTTGCAATTTTCCTAGCGCAACGAACGCCGATAATGGCGCAAAAGCCCTACCACCGTTCCCACGATCTCCACATTGTTTGCCGGTACGCGAAGGGGTTCCATTTGACTGTTTGCCGGTCGCAGTTCTACTTCTTTGCCGTGCGGATAAAACTTTTTGACAGTTGCTTCCCCGCAGACCAATGCCACAATCGTCTGTCCATTTTCCGCATGAGGCTGTTTGGTAATGATTAAAATGTCTCCCTCGCGGATTCCTTCGTCTATCATGGAATCGCCGCGCACCTGCAAAGCGAAGTTGTTGCCGCTCCCCAACAAATTTTCCGGCACCTCGATCGATTCCGGCACTTCGATTGCTTCAATGGGCGTTCCGGCGGCAACCACTCCTAAAAATGGAATGGAGGCGGCTCCGGTGCGTAAAGGCAGCAAGTCCAAAGCGCGCTTTTGATTGCCCCAGGGGCTTTCAAGGTAACCGCGCTTTTCCAACTGCTTAAGATGCTTGGAAACGGAATTAAGCGACCTAAATCCCAAACTTTTGCGAATTTCCTCATAAGAGGGTGAATATCCGTGCTGCTGCAGGTAATCCTGCACAAAGCGATAAACCCTTTCCTGTGCCGGTGTGAGTCTCATAGCGCCATCCTCCCGCGGTCGTTTTCTGCCTCATTTGATCTGACCCAAAAATATGCTCTTCGTTACGGTTTCTAAAATAAGGTGAAAATAAGGTGAAAGTCAAGAGGGAAAGATAAGAGAGGTACAGCAAGGTGCAGAAAACCACAGCACTCGTGAGCGACAATAGATCGAAAAATTTCTGCTTACAGAGCGAAGAAATTTATAACAATGTAATTACTTGTTAAGGTTCAAAGCTAGATAATCTCCATCCAAAAATCAGCTTTTAATGTAGCTTAGCCCTTCAGGGCTGCCCGATTTAGCAGTGCTACCCGCACAGCAAAGGCACCTGCGCAGGGTTTCCGGATGGAACTAGATACGCACGAAAGGCTGGAAACGCTGGGAGGGATTAAAATGAGGCCTGATGAAATTCCCCCTACAAAGCTCTACTGGAGCGGCGAGGCCTGCTGGAAGAATGGTATCATACCGAGAACAGTCGAGAAGAGCGGGCACTCCGCGGATGGTGCGAGGAAAACACGATAGAATTGGAAGGGTAGCCTTTGATACACCGGTCGCTCGTGACCTCGCGCTGATGTTGGTGGGCATCGCTAACCGGCGAACAATTAGAAACATTGCAACGTGGCTTTGTCTAAACAACATGACAGCTAAAAGATTTTCGACCCAAGACAGAATATTGCAGGAATTGGAAGCAATCAGAAGCCGCTTGAGTCATTTCGAAGAGGCCCTGACCGGTATAGCTGATAAAATTCAGGGGCGGGGACAAAGATCCTCCGTTGCGACAATTTTGGATGCTCTTTCAACTCACATCGCTCTATTAGATAGTGACGGGGGCATTCTTTTCACCAATCGTGCATGGAGACAGTTCGGCATCCAAAACGGCATAGCTGAAGGGTTTGACTGGAAAGGCATCAACTATCTGCACATTTGCCATGCTGCGGCCGACGAAGATGCTGCCAAGTGGCTTACGGAATACAGAACGTTATAGATGGGGTTTTAAAGGAATTTAGCATGGATTATCCATGTCACTCGCCGACGGAAAAGCGCTGGTTTCATATTAGGGTGACTCGAACGGGGGTATATCAAAAGCCGTGTGTGGTCGTCTGCCATGACAACATTACAGGGTTGAAGTCGAGTTACGAGAAAATTCGTGCGCAACAGGATCAATTGCGATCGAAGGCGGAAGAGCTTTTAAAGGCGAACACGGCTCTTAAAGTAGTGCTGCAGAGAATCGAAGAGGAAAAGCAGGAGGTGCAAGGGAAGATTGCCTTAAACATTCAGGAAAGTGTATTGCCCTACATTCAGAAATTGAAGGCCATGCCTTCGGAGTCGAACCTTGGGAAATACCTAGAATTGATGGAAGGTTCTTTACTGGATATCCGATCTTCTTTCGCCAAAGCATTGACAGCCCGTTCGGTGGGATTGACTCCAAGTGAAATCAGAGTTGCGGCTCTTATCAGGAACGGCCTGAGCACCAAGGAAATTGCAGTAATGTTGGGCTTATCAATTCGTGCCATAGAATTCCACAGGCAGAATATTCGGCGTAAGCTCGGTCTCACGAACAATAAGACCAATTTGCATTCCTTTCTACTTGAAATGCCGAGCATAGCACTGGGGTCTGCGGACGAGTCAACCGATTGAGAGAATTCCCCCGCCCTTTGAAAAACAGCAATAGATGTGATTACGTAGTTGGTTGCGATGAAAACCTTGTCACTCGCCGTTGTCCTGATTCTATAACTCAAGTACTAGCATTCCCCTGGTGTTTTCCCGTCAATAATCAATCGTTGCTGGAACATCAGCGGTGTTTACATTGATATTCAAGAGATAAGGCTAGGTTAATTTAAAAGAAGAGAAACCCAATTAAGTTAGGAGGCAACGATGAGCGAGGTAAATGCACCGAAGGGTAGAACACAGTTTGTTTGGGTTAAGGATAAGGCAGGGAACGAATTTGTTTGCGAGTTGGGTGCCTTGAAAGATCCCAAGAACGTGTCCCAAGAGGATCTGAAAAATTGCGTGGATGACGCGAAATCACCACAACCTTTCGCGGGTGGCTAGTAGTCAATGGTTCTATCGGAAAAAGTTAGAACAAGCCATAAATATCCTTGAAATTATAAACATTTAGAGGGCGGACAGCATGTCCGCCCTTTTTATTTTGGGCGATGCAATAATGAAGATGAAAGAACTCCATGATCACGTTTCACTGGAAACGTCCTTAAAGAAAAGATCGTACGAACGGGCAACAGGTTCATGCTCAGCCCGAACGGATCTATCTGCGAGCACAAGGATGGCAACCACCACTTTGATGTCGCATATGGTGCCCTCGGTGAGATGCCCTCCCAGGGTGACGATGTTATCTTTTGCAACCATCGATGCGCAAAAGTGGGCATGAATTTCTATTTCTCCGTTCGGATTGAGCGCAAGCCATCCGCCAAGAGACACCAGTTCCATCGGTTTTTCGATTTCCAGATAAAGACGATCCTCCGGTTGAACGGGATAAGCTTCGGGGAAGCGTTTCAGGTTCCTGAAGACGGCTCTACGCAAAGCACCAACTCCGGACACGATGACACCACAACCAATATGTTCCCGCCGCGCCGCTTCCTCAATTGCCGTCAGTAGGTTTGAACCTGGCTTTGCTGCCAGTTGAACAACACGCCGAATGGCTTGGGAACCGACACCGCGCAGCAGACTGGTTGACTCCATATGGAATAGCCTCCCTCATCAAAACGGGTTAGTCATAATATTCGGGAGCCTGCTTGAAGTCTTTCCAGCCCAGCGGATCGTGCCCTGTTACGATGGTGGCGCCATAAAGGTCGCGCAAGTTTTTCATTCTCTGAACCGACTTTACCGTCTCGCCCGCATTCCACATCAAACCGGGCAAAACGTCATCCTTGATATTCTGCTCCGTATAGCAGGAATCTGCGGCAAAGAACATGGGACCGCTGTTCGGCAAGTTGACCAGAATGGATTGATGCCCGGGGGTGTGACCCGGAGTGAAATAAATGATGACCGATCCATCGTTGAAAAGATCCAGCTTATCGTCGCGCCAGCCCTCCAGTATTACCCAGGGGACATCCTTGTCGAAATCCTTGCGGATATACGCGGCTTTCATGTAATAGTCGGGCGCATACGCAAAGTGCAGTTCATCTCGCTGCACCAGGTATTTGGCATTGGGAAAATGGCCGACGCATCCGGCGTGATCCAGGTGGAGGTGGGAGAGGATGACATACTTGATTTCCTCCGGTTTAACGCCGACCTTTTGAATAGCGTTCACACACCACTGCTCTTCCGTCATGACCGGGTCGTAGGCAGCTAAAATGCCACCCCAGTGTTCCTCCTTGTTGTGAATGGTTTCAAAGGCGTTCCCGGTATCAAAGAGAACCTTTCCTTTCGGATGATCGATCAGCAAGAACGGTACCGGAACGTCAAAGGGTTTTCCCACATCAAGTCCCAGGGTAAAAAAGTGTTTTTGGCTTTTCAAAATACCGGCCTCAAAAAAATACAACTTCATAAGAAACCTCCTTTTCTTGTGAGTTACCAGTTAACTAATGATTGCCTGAAGATTTCGGCCAGATCCTGTTTAGTAGGTTTTCTTGGCGAAATTGTCAGCAGTCTTTGTTGCTTCCAAGCTCCTTCAACCAGTCCGGGAATGTCTCCTTCATCGTAGCCGAGGCCTCCGATACCGTTGGGAAAATCGATATCCTTCATCAGGTCGATCAGTGCCTGGGCAAGACAACCTCCGGCTTCCTTCAAAGGGATGCCGCAAATATCGCAACCCAGCGCCTCCGCAGCCCAGAGGTGTCGCTCACTTTGGGCGGGTGCGGTAAATTTAAAGCAGGCGGGTGCGGTTACGGAAACCGAAATACCATGGGGTACCATGGGTTCGGCGGAGTTATAATCGGGTGGATAATAGTTTTTTACCATGCCCGCGATCGGGTACCCTAGGGCGTGAGGCACATGAACGCCTGCATTGCCGAAACCTATGCCGGCAAATGTTGAAGCTGCCATCATGTGGTAGCGAGCATCGAGATCGCAAGGAGAGAGAGCTGCCCTGCGCAGATATTTGCCGCCCAGCTCAATGGCCTTATAACTCCAGAGGTCAGCAATGAGGTTGGACCCTATGTAAGGAGGTCTCTGCGCCGGAGATTCCGGTTTCACTCTGGTATTAAAGGGAACGGCCGTATATGACTCTATCGCATGAGTTAGAACATCCATACCGCAGGCCGCGGTAACCATCGGCGGCATGGTAAGAGTGTTCAGGGGATCGATGATGGCGAGGGCGGGCCTTATGTAAAAGTGTGATATACCCGTTTTGACATGCAGATCCAACAAATCCAGAACGATGACCGTAGTGGCTTCACTACCCGTTCCGGCAGTGGTCGGAAGCGCAACGAGAGGCTTCAAAGGCCCCGGCACCGGCTTTCCTTTGCCAATGGGCGGATTGATGTAATCCAAGAGATCGGCGGGATAAGTACCATAAAGATTCATTGCTTTGGCGGTATCAATAACCGACCCGCCGCCTATGGCCACTAGGCCGTCAAACTCTTTTCCCTTGAGGAAATCGATCGCTTTTCTGAAACTGATGTCTGTCGGCTCAATGCCGACTTCGTAGTACTGCTCTGTGTCAATTCCCTCACCGTCGAGTATTTTTTCGATTTTTGCAGGCAGGCCTGTTTCAACAAGATTCGGGTCACTGACCATAACGACTCGCTTCAGACCCAAACGTTTTAGTTCATAGCCCAACTCCTCGGTTGCACCAAAACCGAACTTCGTTGGCGTCGTCGACAAAGGGATTATAGTTTCGGTAGGTATGTTGTAGCTCGATTTAGCTTGCAAAACGTCACCTCCTTTTCCTTGGCCCTGTCATTTTCGGACCTCTGCAATAAATGAAAGAAACACATGGGCAGTCTTTGAACCGGTCGAGGCTGCCATCATTGACTATGAGCAAGTTGGATGCCAGTTTTTCACTTTGAGCCGGAGGCGAAGTGCGACGTGAATTGTATGATAGATATTGAACGGTTAACTATTTCCAGAAAAGGTGAGAGAGCCTTTTCCGAGGGACAATCGCAGTTATTTATCTGCATTCTTGCAGAGCTTTCTGCATTTTTGCAGGCTCAAGGCCGCCTTTTCAATTTTCGCACGAGAGTCGTGGGGTCGATACCAAGAATCCTTGCAGCATCTGAAGGTTTACCGTATTTTTTCAAAGCTTCGTTGATGAGATGTCTTTCATACTTCCGCATGGCTTTTTTCAGTGTCTCGCCATTATCCAGCCCAATACCCTCTGTTGTGTAAACCTCAGAACGGTTGCTCGATATTTCAGAAGGAAGCTCGCAGACCGAAATGTAGCTGGTTGAAGAAAACACCAGCAATCGTTCAACAAGATTGCGCAATTCTCTGACATTTCCCGGCCAACTGTACTTGAGCAGAATTTCCTGCACTTCAGGGGAAAGAAATTTCTTCAACCCGAACTCTGCAGACAACCGAGCCATGAAGTGATAGACAAGAGGCAGAATATCCGGACGTCTTTCTCTGAGCGGACTTATATGGACCGTGAGAACCTTGATCCTGTAGTAGAGGTCGCTGCGGAAGTATCCCTGTTCAATGCATTGGCACAAGTCCTTGTTGGTTGCACAAATGATGCGTGCTTTGATTTGCTTGGTCCTACTGCTCCCAAGGGGCCGGATACACCCCTCGTCCAAGGCAGTAAGCAGCTTGGCCTGTAATCCCAAAGGCATTTCACTGATTTCATTGAGAAACAGAATTCCTTCATTGGCTGCCGCGAATAGCCCTGTTTTTCCACCTTTGCGTGCACCGGAGAAGGCACCTTCTTCATAGCCGAAGAGCTCTGATTCCAATAATTCACCCGGAATTGCCGAACAATTCACCGGGATAAACGGCTGATTCTTTCCTCCTCTCTGCAAGAGATGAATATACTTGGCCATCAGGTCCTTGCCGACTCCTGTTTCTCCGGTCAGGAGTATCGGAGCTTCGTATCTGGCAGCGCACACGACTTGCTTTAATGTGGAGATTGAAAGGGGGGCTTTGGCAACGATAGGTAATGAGTCGAATTTCGGCAGAATACAGCGGGATTCATTGCGAGCAGCATCAACTTTAGCGCTTTGGGACAATTCTGCTCCCAGCCACACGGCGCTCATCTGCTGTTCATGCTCTAGGCATTTTTGGGCAATCATCTCAAGGGGAAGCAGGTCATGAACAAAGGTCAGAATATAGTCCAGCTTTTTTTGCCTTGTGTATATCGGAGTGCCGGTAACGAGGACTTCTTTGCCGCTGATGATTTTTTGGGGAAATGTCACCTCGCCGCTCCCTTGATGCTTCAACCTGTCCAGAACAGATAGCGTAACACTCCTGGAAAAGTAACCTCTTTCAACCAGTTCCTTTAGATTTCTTCCGACCAAATCACTCTCTGGCAAGAACGCAATTTTTTCATAGGCGGGATTGACCTTGACGGTATATGCTTCCGGATTCGCGACGTATAACCCAGCGTATGAATTAATAAAATCTGGATGATTGTCGACCGAGACAATGGTGTGCAAGTCAATCTTGTTCCTGCCGGGAGAATCTTTTTCGAAAGAGACGAGCAGGTGTCCTAACGGCTTGGCCGAAGAATCCAATCTCAGATTGATGATCCTAACGGTTTCCTCACCACCTCTCGGCCGCGGTCTTCTGAAGAGTTCCCAGAGACTTGGTAGAGCTTCACGAATAGTGAGATAGCATCCGCCTTTGTAGTCGACATTGTATTTCAGCAGGAAGGCTCGGTTGCAGCATATAAGACGACCGTTACCGGTTATGGCTGCGATTGTGGCGTATTCGGTGTCGAGAATTGCATAGGGGTCTTCCGGGCTAACCCTTATTTCATCTTGACAGTTGCGCAAATCCAGGAGCTGATACATGTTTAGCTCCTTCACAACAATGCTTGATAGTGAAAATGCCAAATGTGCAGAACAAGCCAAGCGCATTGGCGCAATTTTTGTTCAAAGGACACTCCAGTTTAGTATCACATTTGGACTAAAATGCCAAAACTCAATATAATTGTTCACGATAATCCAGATACTTACGGATTCTTCCTGAAACTCTTATGTTGAATCCGGATTACTCGGCTTCTATTACCTCTTGAATTGAAATGCTGTTTACTCATCTTCTGAGAAAAGCCAACGTAAAGACTCGCTTTTGATAATGACTGAGTACTTTCAATGAGATAAGGGATGCCCCTTGGAGGGTCAACTAATTTGACAAAAAAAATCCGTGACTTCAGCACAAAAATGTGATTAGTTGGAATGACAATTTAGTCATGGAGAGAGGCGAGAGGGAACTGGCCCTGTGACCGCCCGGCAACCTTTTCCGGAAAACGTATGTGGAAGGTGCCAACGCCAGCCCGTAAGGGAGCCATGTGGTCAAAGGCATGACAAACGGTACTTTGCCTCTTTGCAGTTCCTGCGAGAGGTTTTTTTATATCCAGCCAAAATATTCAGCGTCGCGAACTCCTCCGTCAGGAGCATCATCACTCAGGGAAGCCTCTTTGATTCTAGACCCTATACCCGTGGGTCGATTTGTGGCTTATTGCATCCCACGCAAATCAATGTTGCTAAAAGGTCGCAAGGGTTCTGATCGTGATTGTTTAGCACGGCCCCTTGCAAACCCATGAAGGATAAACCGTTTATGATCAACGCAAAAATCGAACAAAAAAGTTTCCTTGGAAATCCTGATAAGGTTTTGGGCAATGTCCTCGCTTATATGGAGGAAGTAAAATGGACATTTGAATCTGAAGTCCTCAAGGGCCTCGGGTTTGGACTGGTATTCTATCATTTGCATGCCGACGGTGGCGACGTCGTTGTCTTGACAGGGAACCAGATCGTCAAGGAACTTGTTTCCTTCAAATCGAGGCCCCCGCTTATCCTTTCCGAAAAACTGGAACAATGGAATAAGTCGTTCAATATCCTCAGGGAGTGGAAATACGTCGAGCCTTCATCAATTACCTATGGCTGGAAGGACAAACACTCTTTTGCATTTTCCCACAGCATGGCGATTCCTACGATGGCAGTTGACGACTCTGCCTCCTATCCGAGCAAGGTGGTGGAATGTCATATTTTTAAATCGCTCAATGCCCACATACTTCCCTTTGTTCTAATCGACGGCGTGTTGGCGCCTCCGAGGGGCAACGCACTGTGCGTCGTGGAGGCAGCCCCGGAAGAAGGGCTCCTTTACTCTTGCTTGAAACATAAATTAGAAGAAGAACAAGATGTGAAATTCTATTTTGTTAAGGCCTTACTCAAAAGCAAGAGACCGGCCATCCTCTTGAAAGCTTTCAAATGCCTTACCCAGATGAGATACCGGGACGACCTTTTTAAAACTGCAGTGGGGGTCTGTTTGGACAACCTCCCGAGCAGTAGCGATAAGCTGCTCGATGCGATGGAGAAAGCCTTATTTCCAAGAACATTTCCTACCTCACAAGAGCTAGTGACATCAGTAGAGGAAAACATTGGGACTCGATTTTATCAATATTTGAACGATGAAGAGTCAAGGCGCAGGAGAATTGCAGCACGCTTTTATTTTGCGACGGAAGGTCATCCGGACTCGGATATAATTCGAAAGCTAGCCCGAGATCCGGATCCCGCCATACGACAGTTAGTGGCAGAGCAGCTTGGTGGTCAGATTCAATCCGAGCCAATTCGTGCTGTACTCTATGAACTCTTAAACGATTCAAGCTCCGAGGTTCGCTTAAAAACCGTAAAATCGCTTGCAAGCAAACCCGACGAGGAGACCTACTCGAAGCTTATATCTTTAACTGCAGATTCGGACCTGGATGTCCAGACGGCGGCGGTTGCGGCTTTTGCCCACGAGTCCGCTCTTCCTTGGGTTGGTCGTGTTATCGAAATCCTGCAAGATCCCAATGGAGAAGTTTTTAGAGCGGCCGCCAAAGCCTTGCGTTATGCAGCAACAGAAAAGCATTTGCCTTTAATCAAAAGAATCTACCAACGTCTGAAATCCGACAACAAACTCAATGGAGCTTTGGTCGAACTCGAGTGGACAATCCTGGCCCTTGAAGGAAACGTTTTGGAATTGGAAAGAATGGAGGAATCCTACGGAGCAAAATTCAGCCGCATATGGATTTCTCCTGTCATAAGGAGAGCTCGAGAGATTGAGCAAAATAGACAAGGTTTGCCAGCTCTAAACGGTATTTGATCAAGGTGTTTTTCCTTCTAGACCTTGGCAAAACGCCAAAACGTTTTTGCCAAGGTCATTAAGAAAATATCCTCCCTCCAGCAGCGAGAA
Source organism: uncultured delta proteobacterium (assembly GCA_963781715.1). GTDB lineage: Bacteria > Desulfobacterota > Syntrophobacteria > Syntrophobacterales > Syntrophobacteraceae > Desulfoferrobacter. Next base: position 337,369 of record CAWAGW010000004.1, on the reverse strand, counting down.
ATATCGTCCCCGGGCTTTTTCCTTAGCTACTTTGTAGATGGCATGGCCGATCCGCTGGAAGTCGCATGATTCCAAAAGTCCGCCCCAATCCTCTAAGTACAAATCAAAACCTGCCGAAACAGCAACGATATCTGTTTCCCCCACGCAGTCGAGTTCCTCCTGCAGCATTTCCAAGTAGGCTTCGCGCTCCCTTGACCAAACATCGATGATGGAGACCGAAGAGTTTTCCGAAAAAATGTTTTGAGTTCCATCACCGCGATGCATATCTATATCGACGATAACAGCTGTCTGAATCTGCCCGGATTCCAGAAGGTCCGCTATCGCAATGGCAATGTTATTGAAAAAGCAGAATCCGCCATAACGAGAATTCCCTGCGTGATGCCCCGGCGGGCGAATAATGGCGAAACTCGGCTGACCTCGGGAGGCCAAGCGAGCCGCGCACAATGCTCCACCTGCAGCAAGAAGGGCAGTCTCGTAGGTTTCTTTGCTTTCCTGCTGAACCTTTTCCAGGTGCTCTTGGGAATGAACCCGAAGAATGTTCTCTTTTGAAGCCGGTTCCGGCACGGCGGTTTCATAAAAGTCTTTAAGTTTATTGTGGATGATGGAGACCCTGAGGGGGTTTTCGGCTAACGAGGTGAAATAGTTAGTCAGATAGCCTTCATGATAAACGATCTTTAACACCTGTGCCTATCCTCTTTGCCTAACGATTGTAAACTCCACCTCTTCGAACCCGTTGCACGCAAAATCAACCGTCATCCTCCACCTCTTCATCCGGGTCCGTTTGCTGAGCATGCAGACGGGATTCCACCATCTTTTTGATGGTCTGAGCAAGGGAGTGATATATGGCCAATGTATTTTGTGAGTCTTTGTAGCCCTTTTCAGCATGGATGAATACCGGCTGTCCGTTTCCGTATTTAAGCTTTGAGGAGACCACAACATATGGAATATCTCGATTGCGATCGAGATCGTGAACTAGTGGAATAAAATGTCCGCGGATGAGGATAAGATCTGGAGTCGTGCGTTTGGCGTGCATATGGTAGGAAAATAATTCTTCGCGGGGGAACTGGTGAACACGAATATTCAAATCGTATTGGTGACATACTTTCTGCAAGACATTTCCATCCAAACCGCAGTGCAGCATGTAAAGAACTATTTCGTCAGATCTTTGGGTATTCTCAGAGTGCATAATATATCACAACTTGGGCTGCAAAATTAAGTCAGTTGTCATTAGCCCGATTAAGAGCTCAAAACATGAATCTCTCGCCTGTGGCTGAAGGGAAAATAAAGAAGTTATGGGTGTGAGAGATGTTTGACACTCCGCGGCTTTTCGAGTAAAAAGAAAAAATTCACACTAGGACCAATTCGAACTTTGGGAGATATGAACCGCGTAACATTATCATTTTCGAACAGCCTTTTCCAGGAGGTTTATTGATGAGTAAAGAGCCGGGTCAGGCAAAGCAGGATATGACGAGAAGACATTTCTTGGCGCTCTCGGGCTGGTTGGCTCTTGGTGCTACGACGTTGGGCAGTCCCTTGGCTGCCGCCGCCGCACGCTTTAACAAAGAGCTTTATCAGGTGACAGGTGGCCGTATCTGCATGGGTACGTTTGTTAATATGGTCATTTTTGATCCATCCAAAGAGCGTGCGCAAGAGGCCATGGGAAAGGCTTTCGAAGAAATGAGCCGCGTCATCGGTATTCTCAATTGCCACGATAACTCAACGCCCATCGGTTTCCTCAATCGCGCTGGAAGCCTAAATGACCTCCCCCCGGAGTTGTATGATGTGGTTGACTCATCTTTGCGGTTTCATACCGCAACGGCGGGTGCTTTTGACGTCACCATAAAACCCGTGCTGGATCTTTACCGGGAAAGTTTCGAAAAAACACAAAAAGCTCCAGAGAAGGCGTTAGTGCAAGAGGCGCTGCGCCATGTAGGGAGCAAGAATCTGCATTTGGCAAAAAATGGAATATCTTTTCAGCAGGACCGGATGGGCATTACATTGGACGGGATCGCCAAGGGGTACATCGTAGACAGAACCATGGACGTGCTGCGGTCTGCCGGGATTGAACACGCCATGATAAACGCCGGCGGCGATATTTGTGTGCTGGGTTCGAGAGGAGACGGCACTCCGTGGACTATCGGGGTTCAAGACCCGATGAATAAAGATAAATGCTTGGAAACAATAGAGATGACCAACGGAGCCGTGGCTACCTCCGGAAACTATGAAGTTTATTTTGATCGCGAAAAGCTCTATCACCATATTATTTCACCTAAACGCGGCTTGCCCGTATCGGGCCCGATAAGTGTTTCGGTTGTCGCACCCGACACGATGACCGCCGATGCTCTTTCCACCAGCGCTTTTGTCATGGGAGTAGGGAAGGGAACAAGGTTCCTGAAATCAATGAAAACGAATGGAATAGGGGGGTTGATCGTTTCCTCGGACCAAAGAAAATTCTCTGCAAACTGGCCAACAACAGTTTAAAATCTTAGTAGTTAACTCCCTTACAGAAGCAAGAAAGCCCACTTCTCAAGGGGGCTTTCTTGCTTCTGTGTTTAGCTGCTCTGTTCTATTGATGTTTTGAGGCAAGTTTGACTGTGACTTCAATGCTTGGCCAATCATCCTTAACCGGTTGGCATTTCGGTGGTGCAGCGACCTGAGAGTTAATTTTTACATCTCCGTTGATACCTGCAAGCTCTATGGGAGCAGTCGTAATGTTGAGTTCAGTCCGCCCGCCAAAGCTGGCCGGACACTTCAACTTCAGCGTTTCAGGATGCACTTCCGCCGAAAGTAACTTTAGCCCGTCGGAAAGTTTTCCAACAAATTGAGGTTTAACCCTAGCCTCTCTAACCACCAGTGGTTCTAATCTAAGGCTCAGTTGAGATGGTTGGGCACCCATGAGTTTGACTCCTTTGGGAAGCTGAACGTTTTCCTGCGTGATTTGATAATTCTGTTTGCCCTTGGTGGCATGCGAAAGATCCACTTTAATGCTCATGCCACTGGGCTTAATGGCATCAATATCGGATTTAGGGCCCCCAAGGAGCAGAGTCACTTCACTAAGTTTGTCCTCAACCAGCGTCATGTCATTTGGAATGCCTGTGTAGGTGACCGGAACCGTGATTCCTTTTTGGATCATTTCTCCATGTGAAATTATGATACTGGACCAGCATAGAAAAGCTAAGGCCACCCCGAAAACCGCCTCTAAGACTGGTACCGCCCATCTGCCTTGCTTATTAGAAGACGTGCCGGGGTTGAAGGAGGCAACTGCGTGCAAATGAGAGCTGACTCGCATTTGAAGCTTTTCTTGCTCTTCTACCAATTCCGTTTCGCCGTTCTGAAAGACCCTGATCGTGCCTTTTTCCTCGGATACAGCAACAACCAGAGCATCGCACACTTCGGAAAGCCCCATCGCGGCATGGTGCCGCGTACCGAAAATTTCCGAGATACGATCCGTTTCGGAGAGCGGCAATCGTACGGCAAAGCGTCTAATTTTGCCCTTTTCAATGGTTGCAGCGCCATCATGCCCTGGAGAATGGTGGTCAAAGATGCTCATCAACAGCGGAAAACTTAAATCTCCATTGAGAGAGAATCCGCCGGACAGCCATTGTTCTAAGGGTTCCTTACCGGGCAGCACCAACAGTGCTCCCTGCCTTATGTCCGCCATAGCGAAAGCAGCCTCTGCAATCAAACAAGACGGTTCCTTCCCTTTTCCGATGAGCCTGGCGCCTTTAAGAGATACGATTCTTTCAAGCATTTTGCGTATTTCAGGTTGAAAGACAATAACGATTCCTATGAGTGCAACATTGCTCAGATTAGAGTAGATCCAGCGCACGCCGGTGAGTTCAAGGATGTTTGCGAGCAACAAGATGATGACTGCTATAGAGATTCCAAATAGAATCTTCCAGGTCCTAAGTCTATTGAGTGCGTGATAGGCGAAAAAAAGAACTACGGCAATTAGAAGAATATCGAGAAAGCCTCTCCAGTTAAGGGATCCTTTGATCATTTCCGTAACTAATTTTGAATTGTACACTTGCAACCTCCATATCCAAACAGCTTTGCGGCTCAAGCTAAAGTGCTTTGGGCAATTACTGCCTATTTGTTCAGACCGTCATGGCAATGCATTTTGTACGTGCACGGTAGGGTACGCAAAATCACTGCCATAGCCATCAAGCCACCCGTTGAAGCCAGTGCAATACCTCGATGCGAGCCAATCTGCGCCCCCTTCCTCTTCACTGCCTTGGCCAGTGTATGCATTCAACTACAGTGTTGTATGGATAGGCATGCATTAAGGTTTTTGCGCAAGCCGAATGAACTCCCAGAATATCTTCCCACCGTTATGAACAGAACAATCGATCGATCGGCTCTTGCCAATGGCATAGACCTTGCCAGGATTTCTAGGTAAGGAGGAATGAAATGCCAGACATGCAAAATCCAAAATTCTGTCCTTTCATCGGCCGAAGCTGCGTTGGATTTCGTTGTATGTTCAGCGATCTCAATTCACAAGATAGAAACAGAGCTTGTTTGTTCCTGCGGGTTTTGTCGGAGGCAGGTACCAATGCTGCTTCAGCACTTTCAGAAAACTTGTTGGATCGGTATCACAAATTGGATGATTCGGTCTCGGAAGGATCCGGTGCTGGTCACTAGTGAGCCATTTGCTAAAAACCGCAGAGGATCGAACCGGACATGAATAAAAATATCACCGCAACGACAATATTGGCAGCGGGATTGCTCTTTTCATTTTTTGACGTAGCATTTGCAGTTGCGCCGTGGTCTCTGTTTGGTTCCGCTCTCCCGATCAAACAGGGTGAATCTCCCAACCATTGGGCTCTAGAGTTGACATATGCAGGCATGAATTCTTATGCAGGTGTGAAATTTCAGGATCCGTCGAGAACGCTAATCTTTGATAAGATCTGGAATCTATCTGCCGACTATAAAGTCGATGTACCTCCATACGCCAAAGGCATTTTTACTGACGTGTCAGCGGACCACTGGGCTGCTCCCTGGATCGAGCAACTCTACCAGGAAAGCATTACCGCAGGTTGCAGCACCAGTCCAATGAAGTTTTGTCCGGAAGATTCCGTAACGAGGGCACAAATGGCCGCTTTTCTTGCGCGAACATTTGATTTGTAGAGAAACGTTTGATGGCAGGCAAGAGTCTTAAAGAATTCTGTAACCCCGCTTTCGCGGGGATTATCAGAGAGCACCGAAATTCTTGAAAAAGGGAAGGGGAGTGTGCCCGCTATGGGATATTGGCGGGGCTATACCGCTTCTTTCTGTTCCTGTTCGTCGGTCTTTTTCTCGTCTCCACGGGGAGGCAATCCCTGCATCTGATAACCATGTTGTTCGTTCATAATATTGGCTACCATCTTGTACAATGTCTTTAGGGGAATGTCAGCAGGGCAGGCTTCCTCACAAAGTCCACAATACGTACAGTAGCCCACCATGTGAATGGCCCGTGTGAGCAGGAAATCAGGGTTGGCCGGTGGTGGTCCAATGTTGGATTTGGGCACAAAGATTTCTTCTTCCAGCGTGCATTCCTTACAGAAACATACGGGACAGATATTCCGACAACCGTAGCACTTCATGCAACGCTCGGATATCTCTTTAAGAAATTCCATATCGCGAATGAGATTACGCGGTGTTGCGGTAACAACTTTGCCGCTTTCCGGAACGGAGGGTTTAGATCCGACAACCATCTGTTCCGGATAGGGCTTCAAACATCCATGCTCTTTCGCCAACTCCTCAGTGCAGGGGATGCCGACCAAAATCACACGCCGATCGCTCAATTGACTGGCCTGCACCAATTTTTGGTATTGCCTTTCCTCGCATCCGCGCACGAGCACAGCATAAGTAGCCGAAGGGTCCTGGCTAAATAACCAGGTGAGCACTTTAACAACCGGATAACGGGCTTCACCGGTTCTATCAAGGTCGCCTAAGGAGAGATCTTGCATCTCATCAGTACTCTTGAACAGGTAAGGTTCGACATGCTCTCCATCCTGACGCAACCCTAGAAACCCTTGAATCTTTCCTTCATCAAACAATTTTCGGACGTATTCAATAATTTGATCTTTCATTTATAACCCTTGTCGATATAATTGGGATGTTTTAAAAGTTTCACCAATCTTGTGTTTGCGGAGCATCTATTATGATCACCGAAGAAGGCATCGTCCAGGAAGTTGGACCCTCCAAAGCATTTATTCTTATCAACAGGTCATCCGCTTGTGCGGGCTGCCATTCACAGTCTGCCTGCCACCCGTCCGAGCACAAAGAGATGATCGTGGAAGCCATCAATGATCTGCATGCACGAATAGGGGACCGGGTACAAATCAGCGTTCCCGCGGGGTCCCTGTTGAAAGCAACTTTTATCGTCTATTTCGTTCCAGTCCTGGCTCTCGTCCTGGGGGCAATCACAGGCAGTAAACTTGCCCCTTCCCTGGGAATGGATGCCACCTTGACATCTATCCTCTGCGGCGTTTTGTCCATGGTTACAGTATTTGGTATAGTGAAACGGTACGACAAGATCGCAAACTCCAAATCACAATACTGGCCAAGGATTACGCGGATTTTGCCTCCTCTGGAACTTCAGTGCGCCGATAGCAAATAAGTCCACACCTGAGGCAACGCCTAGCTTCCTGAAGCGCCTGTTCTTCACTTAAACCCAATTCAATTTCGGCAGATGGATCTGCCAGCCGTTCTTCAGCCGAAATTTCAGGCATCTTCTGACGGGGAATAGTCGCGATTGGTTCCAGATCTTCGACGCCAATGACATATGTATTCCTACGAATCATGTTGGGTGGAGGCTCAACGGCTTCACCAAGCAACGCCTTACTAACCGAGATCGCTGCTCTGCGACCCGAACCAATCGCCTCAACAACCGCCTTGTAGTCACTGGTGACTTCGCCTGGTCGAAAAATCCCAATATCTTCTTGCGCAAATGGACCAGCATATGGAGCGACCGTTTCCCATTCAACAGGCTCCTGAACATCTGTTGCTTCTGGCGTGCCAGCCTCTTGCTCAGTTCTGCGGGGAATGTAGATAAGCTCTGGAAAGCGGCCGGCACCAACAATAAGATTATCGACGTTTATCACTTCTAAGGTTTCTTCTTTTATGGCTGTAGTGCCCTTTTCATGATCAACGGTCTCCAAACTCGCGATTTCCACTGCCTGCAAATGTGGACCCTGCCCAACCATTTTGACTAACGCACTGTTAAAATGGAACTGAATTCTCTGCTGTTCTGCCGCCTTGATCTCATCATCAGCAAAAGCAGCTTCCGCGCGGGAACCGCGGAACATAATATGCACGTTTTCCGATCCGGACTGCAGGCATATCTTTGCAGCATCTATGGAAGTATTTCCACCCCCGAGGATCATGACACTTTTGCCAATGTTAGGCTTTTTTCCATACATCCAATTTAAGGTAAAGTGAGCCAAAAGCTGCACTCCGGGAAGCACTTCCAGAGGCTCAGCGCGCAGGCCGCTGGACAGTTGAGCATCCCAACCACCGGTCGCTACAAAAGCAGCAGAGTAGCCCTCATTGAGCAAAGCGTCCACAGTGAAATCTTTACCAAGTTTTTGCTCAGTTACAGCTTTGACTCCCATGTCGAGGATGCTCTGAACTTCCCAATCCAACACATCTTTGGGCAGGCGGTCATCCGGGATTACAGTCCGCAACAGGCCGCCAAGTTGGGGCATTGCTTCGTAGATGGTCGGTTCGTAGCCGAGACGGGCTAAGAAGTTGGCTGCTGTGAGACCTTCGGCTCCGCCGCCGACAACCGCAACCTTCATTTCGGTTGCTGGCGCTCTGCTCAGCTCAATTCTCTGCCCACTCTTCATCTCGTAATCAGCAACAAATCGTTTGAGTGGATTGATGGCCACCGGTTCGTCCTCCAGGCCGCGTCGGCACTGGAATTCACATGGGTGTACACAAATTCGGCCGCAAACCAGAGGCAATGGATTCTTTTCTTTAATGACTCTTACAGCTTCCAGGTAATTGCCATGTGAGATTTCATAGACATACGCAGGAATATCGATTCCGGCAGGACAGGTTCGCTGACAGGGCGCCGTACACTGTTCAGTGGTGTATTCTTCTTGCATGCGGTGCGAATTGGAGGTCAGAGTGATAATGCCTTTTGGGCAAATTCTCTCACAAGTTCCGCACCCCGTACAAAGCTTTGCATTAACTACCGGCAATCCATCCTGGCCCATCGAAAGAGCCCCGAAAGGACAAGCTTTGACACAGGTCCCAAGTCCCAAGCATCCTATCGGACACAGCTTAGAACCTCCTCCCAGCAGCATGGCTGCGCGACAATCGCTCATTCCATCATAATTATATTTAAGATCGGCAATCTCGACTCCGTAATAGCACCCCGGTCGAGCAATTTCCGGTTCTGTCTCCTTAAATTCGACTCCCATGATGCCAGCCACTATGATATGAACATCAGCACCTCCACCTACACAGATGTTAGGGGGGGCTTGTCCGGTTGCAATCGCTACCGCCGCCCCACTGCACCCGGGAAAACCGCAACCACCACAGTTTGCTCCAGGCAGCGCTTCTTCTACCGCGGTAATCTGCGGATCCACATATACGTAGAAAACCCTCGAGGCCACCGCAAGGCCAACCCCTGCAACCAATCCAATTCCTCCAATGGCGAGAATAGCCGGAAGCATATACTTTCTCCTTGAAACCGTAAGATTTTTCGGCGCCGGAATACAAGTTGCACCTGATGGTACTAAACCTTATAATTTGAAACAATTAGAAACAAACGGAGACTAAAAGTCAATGAACCATACCCACAAAGCCTAGAAAGCCCAGCGCGATCAAACCAGCTGTCATCAGGCCGAGAGAAGTCCCGCGAAAATGTACAGGAATGGCTGCGACCGCAAGCCGCTCACGAATACCGGTTAACAGAATAAGAGCCAACCCATAACCGACCGACGAGGCGAAGGAAAACAGGAGCATGTCGACAAAACCATATTCGCCCTGGATGACCAGCACGGCAACACCGAGAACAGCACAGTTAGTGGTGATCAGAGGGAGGAAAATACCGAGAGATCTATACAGGGCGGGGACCGATTTTTGCAAAAACATCTCGACTAATTGGACGAGCGCTGCGATGACAAGAATGAATGCGATCGTCTGCAAATATTCGAGACCGAATGGGTTGAGAATATAGTATTGCACCGCCCAGGTAATAGAGCTCGCCATAACGATCACGAACACTACCGCCATAGCCATACCGGTAGCAGTATCCATCCGGTTCGACACACCCAGAAACGGGCAGTTGCCAAGATAACGGACCAACAAAATGTTGTTGACGAATACCGCGCTCACAATCAGTAATAAGTAATCCGACATATCTCCCTCGTGTGCGTTTTATTGTAGGCTTGCTTTATTTTTTTGCACTAATCAAGTTCATCACACCTAAAATGACGCCCAAACAAATGAAAGCTCCGGGGGCCCTGAGCAAAATTGAGAAAGGTTGAAATGCTTCTCCCATGATGGCGTGGCCGAAAAAGGTGCCATTGCCGAAGATTTCGCGAACACCGCCAAGAAAAGTCAGTGAAAGGGTAAATCCCAAACCCATGCCCAGACCATCTGCAGCCGATGGAACAATGGTATTTTTAGAAGCAAATGCCTCGGCCCGTCCAAGGATAATGCAGTTGACCACGATCAACGGAATAAATATTCCCAAGATCTTATAAAGCGGGTAAAAATAGGCCTGCATCACCAATTCCACGATCACCACGAATGATGCAATAACTACGATGAACGCTGCAATGCGTACTTTGCCCGGTATAACTTTACGCAGCAAGGACACGATCACGTTGGAGCAGACCAGTACAAAGGTTGTGGCCAGGCCCATTCCCAATCCATTTTTTGCCGCGGTTGTCACCGCCAAAGTCGGGCACAGCCCCAATACCAAACGAAAAGGTGGTATTTCTTGCCAGAGACCCCTGGTAAAAACTTTCGCCACACTCATGTGCTAAGAAACCTCCTTTTTTATTTGCGGAAAGACTTCCAAAGCGTTTCTTACCGCTGTAACCACGCCTTTGCTGGAGAATGTGGCACCGCTGACCGCATTGATCTTTCCTCCCTGCGCGGTAACATTGAGCTCTCCCGAGAGGGTAAGACCTGAGAATTGCTTAGTGAAGGCAGGTTCCACCACTCTTGCTCCCAAGCCAGGTGTTTCAGTATGCGTCATGATGCTGATTCCCGTGAGCTTCCCTTCTAGATTAATTCCTATCATGACGTCTATTGGTCCGTGATAACCGGTCGCATCCGAGGCATAGGCAATGGCCACCAATTTCCCATTGTCTTTAGCCGGGAAAATTGTCTTTTCGATAGGCTCCCCCTTGTCGTTCTTTCCAAGGGTCACCGTGATGCGATCCTTGATCGGGTCATTCGTGTAGTTTGGAAGAACCGCTTTAATTGATGGCTCCCTCACATACTTAAGTAATTGATACTCACGAGGAGCCTTCGTTGCCTCATTGACATAAGAGAGAACAAAGCCGGAGGCAGCACAGATCACCGTTAAGACAACCACCATTTTGACTAAATCACGCAACTTCTTTCACCCTCCCTACAACCTTCGGACGAATCCGTTCAAATAATGGAGTTAACGTGTTCATTAATAGAATGGCAAACGGAACCGCTTGAATGAATGTGCCCCACAGTCTGAAGATCATGGTGAGTGCACCGCAACCTATGCCGTAGCAGATCATACCGGGAACAGTTACAGGGGACGTCCCTTTTTCTGGAGCAAGGAAGAAAGCCCCCAAGAAAATCCAGCCAATTAGAATTTGCACGGTAGGATTTGCGTACACCTCAGGATCAATAAGCCAGAAAATAAGCCCGAACAACCATGCCGAAGCGATAAAAAGTACCGGTATATACCAGTCAATGATTCGTCTGAAGATGAGATAGATACCGCCGATAAGGGCGGCAAGGACGGAAGTCGTGCCGATTGCGCCGGGAATATTACCGTAAAACAGGTCCTTCCAGGGCACGCCAGAAATAGCAAAGATGCCATCTAGTTTCAGGGTATCCAGAGGCGGATATTCCAGGTAGCCTCCAGGTTCCAGCCACCAGCGTGGTTCCGGCATTGGATAGGTACCCATCATCGCTTGGTAGGAGACAAAAATAAAAGTCCACCCAACCAGCACCGAATTAAAGGGGTGTTGGCCAAGCCCCCCGTAAAACTGTTTGCCCACCAGGATCGCAACGACCGCTCCAAGGACGGCCATCCACCAGGGAATTTCCGAGGAAACCACCAGTCCGAGCAATATTCCTGTCACGGCCGCACTGCAGTCTGCTATTTTTACCGGTCTGCCAATGGCCTTTTGCCAGATCCCCTCAGTGACGACTGCAGTTACGGTGCAGATTGCTACAATCTTGAGGGCAGCCCAGCCGAAGAAAAACCAACCCGCAAAAACCAACGGGATAAGAGCAATGATCGTTTCTAACATCATTTGTTGAGTTGAATACCCCGCATGGGCATGCGGGGACATAGAAACATATAAATCAGGGCGTTTCATGATGCCTCCCTCATGGCTAACAACTCTTGCTTACCGAACCTCAGCAACTGGACCATGGGACGTTTAGCAGGGCACACGTAAGCACACACGCCACATTCGATGCAGTGAAACAGGAAGTTTCTTTCAGCATCGTCGAACTTGCCGTATTCACAATATTTACCAAGCTCGTTGGGAAGAAGCTGCATGGGGCAGTGGCGTACACAATAACCGCAGTTGAAACAGGGTTCGTCGGTTGAACGATTCACTTCACCGGCAGTCTGAAACGTAACGGCGTCAAACTGTTGAGTGATCGGTATTTGAAAACTAAATTGGGCATGCCCCAGAAAAATACCTCCAATGATCACTTTGGCTGGATTAGCAGGCAATTGCGGAAGATTCTTGATGAGATCTTCCAAAAGAAGGCCTCGGCAAACCTGCACGAATTGACGCAAACCGACAGAAGGCGCATCTACTTGAATAGTCAACTCGGTGGAAGGGATTCCCGTTTGAATTGACTTGGCTACTTGCACCAACGCGTTCACATCCAAAACGGCTGCACCGATCATGCGAGTGTCGTTTGCCGGTTGGGGAACTTCCCTTTTTGTGACGAACTGGGTGATAAGGGGCTCCAGGCCGAGTGGATATTTGTTCGGACATGTAATCAGCTCGCAGCCGAGGGCGGAAAGTTTTCCTTGGAAATCGTCGGAAAGATTCTGCCCTTGAGCAATCACCAATACAGACCTTGGTGCAGAAGATAGTTTTTGAAGAAAAGGGATACCGGCCAGAATCTCTTCTTCATGTCGAGTCAATGTTGCACTTCGCAGGTAGACTCCAGGCTGCCGGTCCATGCAGTTTATGATCAACGTTTCAATGGGTTTGGTGAGTGGATCCGGCGGCGAGGGCAGGGCACTCTCTATCAAGCCCGGAGCAGCCACCCGCAGAGCCAGAGGCCAAGGGTGAGGATCAACCTCGCAAATTCCAGCACTCAAAACGTGTTGGAAGATTACTTCAGGATCTTCGGAGTCTGTCGCTTGCGATGAGGGCGTTGACTCTTCTTCACTTGCACCAACCTCAATGATTATTGACAATACCTCTTTTCCCAAATGACTGGGCGATGCTTTGATCTCTTTGACGGTTCCCGAGACCGAAGCACGAACCTGCGGAATAAGCAGATTGTCGCTTTTGGCAATGCATTGTCCGACTTCAACCGCATCGCCCTTGTGCACCAAAGGAGACGCTTCTCCCCAGGGCGAGATCAATGGCAACACGACCCGTTCAGGCAAAGGGAGATTTATTTGAGGACTGGCTGAAGTCTGAAATGAGGTGGAGGGATGCTTAATGCTTAGTAGTTTCATACTTTACCTGATCGTCAATGAGGGTTCACAAATGGAGACTGCCAGGTGTTGAGATGCTTACAACAAAAAACCTCTGACAATTTCTCAGAAGCGGCGTCAAGAAGTCAATGTGAAAATCAGTACAATATATACAAAAAAAAATTACTTCAAATATAATTGTTATGTTACATTTAATTGATATCGCCAATCACACTGCCACAGCTTGAAATTGGAAAATCCACCGGGTGAAGTGCGGCTTTTATAGAAAGAACCTTTACATTTGTCAAGAAAATTGTTGACGATGAGCGGCTTTGAAATGGTTGTGGTCCGACGCAAGCAGTAATTGGATTGCGGCGTGGTTGATTTGTGCGCGTTCTTTCTTTCACTTGATTTGCGTCTATCACTATGCTAAGCAATGCTCCATCATACAGTGTATTTACCGAGGATTAACAGATCCAGGGCTCCCCGGGGGCGGAGCAACCAGCAAAATGCCAAGGAGTGTTTATGGATTATCGATCCGTATTGACCACATGTACCTATTGTGGGTGTGGCTGCAACCTCTACCTGCAAATTATGAACGACAAGATTACCCATACGCTGCCCTCAAAAACCAGCCCGGTTAACGAAGGCAAGTTGTGCGTGAAGGGTTGGTACATTCATGAATTTGTACAACATCCCAATCGCCTCACAAAGCCCTTGATCAGGCAGGGAGACTCTTTACAGGAAACTTCCTGGGAGTCTGCACTGGATTATGCTGCAAACCGGCTTAAAACGATCAAAGGAAAACATGGCCCCGACAGCATTGCGTTTCTAGCTTCAGCCAAATGCACCAACGAAGATAACTATGTGATGCAAAAGTTTGCCAGAGCGGCGATAGGGACAAACAATGTAGATCACTGCGCTCGTCTCTGACACTCCTCCACTGTGGCAGGTCTTGCCGCATCTTTCGGAAGTGGAGCAATGACCAATTCGGTCAAAGAATTGGAGGACGCAGACTGTATTTTCATTATAGGTTCCAACACAACTGTTGCACACCCGCTGATCGCCATGAGGATCTATCGGGCAAGAGCCAAGGGAGCGAAGATCGTTGTGGCCGATCCTCGCGAGACACAGATTGCCAAACTTGCAGATATCTATGTGCAACAAAACCTGGGCACCGATGTCGCACTTATCAACGGTATGATGCATGTCATCTATAAGAACGGATGGCATAATCAGACGTTCATCGAAGAGCGGACTGAAAATTTCGATGCTTTTAGAGAAATCATCGAAAAATGCACTCCGGAGTGGGCCTCTGAAATTACTGGCATCGCAGCCGACGACATTGTCAAAATGGCCGAACTGTATGCCAAGGCCGAAGCCGGCTCGATTGTCTATTGCATGGGCATTACTCAACATACTACTGGTGTGGACAATGTGAAGAGTCTGGCCAACCTGTCGATGCTGTGCGGTCACATCGGTCGCCATGCCACGGGCGTCAACCCTCTGCGCGGCCAGAACAACGTTCAAGGCGCATGCGACATGGGCGGTTTGCCTAATGTATACCCCGGATATCAAGCTGTCACGGTCCCGGAGGTTCAAAAGAAATTCGAAGAGGCCTGGGGCGCCAAGCTATCCCCTTCCGTAGGCTTGACCATCATGGACATGATGAAAGCTATCGAAGAAGGGAAGGTGAAGGGTTTGGTCATCATGGGAGAGAATCCGATGGTGAGCGATCCTGATGTGAACCACGTCAAGCACGCTCTCGAAGCAGCGGAATTTTTGATGGTGCTTGATATTTTCCCGACTCCAACGACAGAGCTGGCACATCTTGTGCTCCCGGCGGCGTCCTTTGCGGAAAAAGACGGTACTTTCAGTAATTCGGAAAGAAGGGTGCAGATGGTCCGCAAGGCCATAGAACCCGTAGGAGATGCCAAAGTCGATTGGGAAATCCTGCAGGAAATCTCAAACCGGATGGGATATCCCATGAACTTTCGATCGGCAGAGGAGATATTTAACGAAATTGCGAAGTTGACTCCTTCATACGGCGGAATGACCTATGATCGTCTGCAAGGGGAGGGGCTCTGCTGGCCGTGTCCCACTCAGGATCATCCAGGTACGATGTTTTTGCATCAGGGCAAATTTGCCCGAGGGCTGGGGCTGTTCAGTGCCATAGAATACCGGCCCCCGGCGGAACAACCCGATGAAGAGTATCCTTACTGGCTTACCACGGGACGCGCCTACGTTCACTATCACACGGGTACGATGACCCGTAGATCTCCGCATTTGCACAACGAAATGCCGGAGTCCATTATGGAACTTCATCCCGAAGATGCCGAAAACTTGCAGGTTATCGACGGCGACTTGGTCGAAATCCAGAGTCGGCGCGGAAGCATCAAGTCGCGGGTGCAGTTGACCGATAGAATTGGCAAGGGTGTAGTTTTCATTCCATTCCACTTTGCCGAGAGTGCTGCTAATGTTCTTACAAACCCGGCATTAGATCCTATTGCCAAGATTCCGGAGTACAAGGTGTGTGCCGTTAGCGTCCGGAAAGCAGCCTGACGGGTTGATCTTGGGTGAGTGGTGTTAATAGAGCAGCAGGCTTCTGGACTTCCCGGTTCAGACTCCTGCTGTTTTGATTTTCGGGGCGGTTTAGTGTTGGAGCAGCGAAACTTAAGGGATCTCCTCAAAAATCTGATACTTATCGGCCTTTTTTGGCGATTGCTTCTCGGGCAAGCTGATCCGCTCTTTCGTTTTCAGGATGCCCCGCATGCCCCTTTATCCAGTGCCACGCGATAGAGTGTTTTTGCGATGCCACGTCAAGAGCTTCCCATAAATTTTTGTTTTTAACGGGTGACTTGCTGCTGGTCTTCCATCCGTTTTTCTTCCATTTGTGTATCCAGCTGGTGATCCCGTCTTTAAGATAGCGGGAGTCGGTGTAGATATCGAGCTGACAGGGTTCCTTCAATGATCGCAGTCCTTCAACCACGGCGGTGAGTTCCATACGGTTATTGGTGGTGGCAGGTGAGTAACCGGACAGTTCCTTTTCCACGGTTTTATAACGCAGGATGGTTCCCCACCCACCCGGACCGGGGTTTCCGGAGCAGGCACCATCGGTAAACATTTCGACTTTTTTCATTGTAATCGATCAAGAAAAGGGCGACAGTCTTTTGCGAATGTATCTCTCGATTGCCGTCGAGTTACATTTTGTAAGTACTTCGGACAAGCTTTCCAGGGGAATTTCAGCTCTAGCCATGGCTTTATGTCCGCCCGCTGAGCAGTCCAGATTTTTGAATGCTCTCTTTATGGCTTTACCGGCATCCTTTCGATAACCGTCATTGCGGATGATGACGATGAGGTTCTGTTCATGGATGCCCGAAATGATGCTCCAGGAGATGTCATGAACCTTGAGAAAGAATTCGGCAATGAGAACTAGAATGTCTGGTGTGGGGACTTCATCGATATGAGCAAAGATACGCTCCTTAACAACATGCTTTCTTTCGATGGCTTTCTGAAAGAATTTGAGGTCGCGCAGCGATAAATCTGATATTTCTACTTTAATCAATATGTTGTGATTGGCCAAACTGTACAGGTAACGAAATGCTTCGATGTCTTTATCTATCGTGTGGCGTTCAAAGTTGCGAGTATCGGTTTTTATCCCGTATAGCAGCGCCGTAGCTATGGATTGAGAAGGCTTGATCTGGGCAGCTTTCAAGTATTCGGTCAGCATTGTTGCGGTCGCACCGTAGTCGGGACGAATGTCTACGAACGGTGCCTCTGCAGATGGGGTTAGGGGATGATGATCGATGATGACCGAGTAGTCGAACTGAGAGAAGACTTCATTATGGTTGGGCTGACCGTCAACAATCACGTACTTGGTCGTAATGCTCTTGAATTCCTCGATGCTATTCTTGTCAAGCACTACCAAGGGGACCCTTAGCAATCTTATCAAGGTGAGATTATTAAGCCTTTTAATCGGGCGAATGAGCCCGATGGTCGTCGATTGCACTTTATGCCAGAGCAATCGCTTGACACCGAGGGCGGCGCTGATGGAATCCGGATCCGGATCGATGGTAATTAGGACTTGATCTTTGGAACTAAACTGCGAATAGAGGTTCTTGAGGGCCTCCTTGGGAGAACGCCTTTTAATTGTAGTTTTAGCTGTGAGGGGCGACTCTTTCTTCTTCATAATTTTGAGTTGAGATGGATCGAGCAGGGATTTTAGTAACAAAAAAAGGGTGGCTGGAACCACCCCTTATTGTCAGTGGAGCGGGAAACGGGATTTGAACCCGCGACTTCAACCTTGGCAAGGTTGCACTCTACCGCTGAGTTATTCCCGCTCAGTTGCGAAATGATATGTAGTCAAAAACGCCTTGCTAGTCAAGCAAAAAGTTTCGCCTTTCAGAAATTAACGTCTGATAATACATATTATGTAAACTAAGATGGAGTAGGGTCCAATTTTAACTCGGGAGGCAATTTCACGATGAACCTCGACGTCAAAGAAACAGTAAAGAACAAATATCATACCGGCATTTTTTATCACCCAAGTTTCAGTCGCCGAAGCTACCTGACACAGGGTTCCCGCCTGGAGCATTTCCCTCATGCATTAGATTCTTATCTTGATGATTTTCACTATCATCTGTATGAATCCCCGGCTGTAGACGAGGAACTTATCCTCAAGGTCCATACTGCAGAGTTGCTGCGTCAGGTCAAGCTGGACCCGTTGTGTTCAACCGGTTGGCATTCGGTTGGAGGTGTCGTACTTGGGGCTGAAAAAGTGATTCAAAGAGAGATTCGTAATGCTTTTGCATTTATTGGTGCCGGTGGACACCACTCGGGCCGAAACTTTTTTGGTGGTTATTGCTGTTTTAACGATGTGGTGATCGCGATTCATGTACTGCGTGAACGCTACGGGATAAAGAGATTTGCGATTTTGGACACAGACGCCCACCACGGAGACGGGACGCGCGATTTGCTCAGAAACGATGCGGATGTTCTGCATGTGTGCTTATGCTCTTCCAGCTACGAATCCGCTGATGGTACCAAAGTCGATGTGCCTGCCCCCAGCCGATTTCGATGGTTTTCAACTGCTCCCGTCTCAGATGAGGATGACATCGATGCCCTTTACGCCTTGACGGCAGCTGAAGCCTTCCAGTCTCGTGTGCACGCTTTCAGGCCGGAAATGCTTTTTTGGTATTTTGGCTTTGATACACACCAGGGGGATTATGGTGACTTGGGGTTGAGCGTCAACGCCTACACGGCAATCGCCCGAATGATGCGAAGTCTTGCTGATGAAGTTTGCTTCGGTCGGCTTGAGGTCGTTTTGGGCGGTGGATCCAGAAGCGACATCGCTCGCACGGTAATTCCGCCGATCATTGATGTTTTGGGGTTCTTCCAGACCAGTTAAATTATTGCTCCAACCCGGTCGATTAATCTTGTAATTTGCTTCAAGATATTTTATTAGTATAAACGATATCTTAAGACTAATTCCGAGGTTTACGTATGGCTCGATACTTGCCAAAAACTCTTGCGAAAACAATTTCTTACATTGCTTATCACGCCCCTGCGGAATATGGACTTTTCTGGGATCCCAACGGAACTATGCCTTGGAAAGAGTTCTATTGGGCTTTACAGGAAGATCCGAACTTACGTTTCGTGCGGCAAATCCATGTCCAGGAACTGAATTATTTGCAGATAGCACTTCCTTTTACCATTGAGGATAATCTTTTGCGTTTGCAAAGTCAGTTTCCTGTTCCGCCCTACCCTGTCGCAGAGGATGTTCCGAATAGACTTTTCTACGCATGTAGTCGAAAGCATTTTTCATTTGCGTCGAAACATGGACTGTTTTCAACGGGCCGTCCCTTTTTGGCGGCCTGTGCGGACAAAGATCTGGCCTTAAGGATTGGCAATCGACGCGATCCTCAGCCTTTTCTTGTTGAAATCTTTGCTGGACGGGCCAAGAATGGTGGGATCGTTTTTCGCAGTGCGGGCCCAGAACTCTACCTGTTTGAGTCCATTCCAACGGAATACCTGCAATTTCCTCCTGTCCGCGAAGAGGAGCCGCTCAGGTTGGCCGGCAAAAAGAAAGAAAAGCTCGTGCCCAAAACGCCACGCGATCCTTCACCAGGTTCGTTTGTAGTCAGCATCGATCATTTTCAGCAGACATTAGGCGAAAAGACAGGTAGAGCGGGAACCCAAAAAGGTAAAAGGGGCAAAAAAGGACCTGAGTGGAAACGCGAAGCGCGGAAAGGCAAGGACCGCTGGAAAAGAAGTGTATGAGTCGCCTTTAAGAGATGTAAGCCAGCAGTGCTGGAGAGCTTAGCCGGGTGCCCCTCCGAAGTAGGCAGCTTGCACCTCGGGATTAGACATCAAAAGGCCGGAATCATCTTCAAGAACAATATTGCCAACTTCCATGACGTATCCCCGGTTAGCCAACTTGAGGGCCGCTCGGGCGTTTTGCTCCACTAGCACCATGGTCACTCCAGAGTCGTTGATTTCTCTCAGGGTTTGAAAGATCATTTTGACCAAAAGCGGAGCGAGACCGAGACTTGGTTCATCTAAAAGCAAAATTTTGGGTTGGCTCATCAGGGCGCGGCCGATTGCCAGCATCTGTTGCTCCCCGCCGCTAAGCGTTCCAGAAAGCTGATTGCGTCTTTCAGCGAGAACGGGAAGCATTTCATAAATCCATTCCCTGGTTTTTTTTATCTGTGCCGAATCTCTGCATGTATACGCCCCAAGTCCCAAATTTTCCTGAACGGTGAGAGTGCCAAACATGCGCCGGCCTTCTGGGACCTGGGCGATCCCCTGCTGTACAACTCTGTGCGCAGGGAGCTTATGCAAGGGATTTTTGTCAAAATAGATGGCCCCACCCGAGGCTTTCACCAAGCCGCTGATAGCTAACAGCGTCGTTGACTTGCCGGCGCCATTTGCTCCCAAAATAGTAACTATCTCCCCTTCCCTCACCTTCAGATTAATCCCATGGAGAACCTCGATGTTACCGTATTTGACCTTAAGATCGACAATCTCTAGAAGCATCTATTCCTCATCCTCAGTGCCCAGATAAGCTTCGATAACCCGAGGATCTTGTTTGATTTCCTCTGGAGATCCTTCGGCGATCTTTGAGCCATATTCCAGAACAACTATGTTTTCACAAACACGCATTACCAGGCTCATGTCGTGTTCTATCAGCAATATGGTGATGCCCTTTGCTCGCATCTTCTGTATGAGAGAAACTAATGAAGAAGTCTCCTGCTCATTCATGCCGCCCGCCGGTTCGTCTAGGATCAACAATCTCGGTTCGGTGGCAAGAGCCCTCGCAATCTCCAACAAACGCTGATTTCCATAGGAGAGATTTTTGGCGAGTTGTTTGGCTTGTTCTCGCAGTCCCACAAATTCGAGGTACTGGAGCACCCTGGCAAGCGCGGAACGTTCCTCTCTGCGCTGTCCGGGGGTATGGAAGAGCGAGGAGAATACCCCCGATTTCATGCGGCAATGACGACCCGATAATACGTTTTCGAGCACCGATAGATTTTGGAACAAGCGAATGGTCTGAAAGGTTCGGGCGATTCCTAATGAAATAGTACGATGCGTGGGTAGTCGAGAAATAGGCTGTTGATCAAACAGGATTTCTCCCTGGTCTGCCCTGTAAATACCCGTGATCAAATTGAAAACTGTAGTTTTTCCAGCACCGTTCGGTCCAATTAAACCAACGATCTGGCCTTCCTCAACGTCAAAAGAAACGTTATTGACAGCGGTCAGACCTCCAAAACTCTTGGTCAAACGCTTTATGGAAAGGAGACTCATGAACTCCCCTCCCCTGCACCCACTTTAGTGAGGTCGTAAGAGCGAGGTCGACTTGGAAGGATGCCCTGGGTACGAAAAATCATCATGACGACCATAGCTGCACCAAAGATCAACATCCGTGCGTTGGCGAATTCGCGAAAAATTTCTGGTAATCCTATGATCAGAAATGCGCCCAGCAAAACACCGGGGATGCTGCCGGAGCCTCCTAAAATGACGATTGTAAACATCAACACGGATTCCCAAAAACTGTACGACTCGGGTGAAATAATCGTCATTTTTGCAGCGTAGATGTTACCGACCATGCCTGCCCACGCCGCCCCCACTACAAAGCAGGCCAGTTTATAGTGTGCGATATTTATTCCGCTTCCTTCAGCCGCCACTTCGTCTTCGCGAAGGTAATTAAGGGCGCGACCGAAACGGGAATATTCCAGTAAATGAAACAAGAAGATAGTTATGCCGGCGAAAATCCAAATGAGATAAAAGAACTGATAGGGAGATCGAATCGTTAAGCCAAACAGTGTTGGTCGATCGATGCCGAAAATGCCGTTTGCCCCGCCAGTGATTCCGAATACGTTGTTAATCAGAGCTATGCGGACGATTTCTCCCACCCCTATGGTGACGATGCATAAATAATCGCCGCGTAGGTGTATGATGGGGCGTGCAACAATCAATGCGAATAAGCCTGCTGTAAAGGCACAGAGAGGCAAAAGCCATAATACCGGAATGCCGAAGCTTGTGTTCATGATCGCTGCGGTATAAGCACCTATTGCATAAAATGCTGCATGGCCGAGGTTAAAGAGTCCGGCGTGGCCAACGATAATGTTCAAGCTTAATGCCAAAATAGCATAAATACCGATGCTGTTCAGAACGTCGACCCAGTAGGCATTGAGAAAGGCGGGGATTATGGCCAGGACAATTGCGACAGCGATGTAAATTCCGTTTCTGCGCTCAATCATACCTTCTCTGCAACCCGTTCACCCAAAAGGCCTGTCGGCCGAAAGATGAGTATTAGGATCAGCACACAAAACGCGATGGCGTCTTTCCATGCGATGGAAAGATATGCGGCTCCCATAGCTTCGATAACTCCGAGAAGTATACCCCCAACCATGGCCCCCGGTATATTTCCAATACCACCTAAGATTGCAGCCGTGAAAGCTTTTAACCCATATACCCAGCCCATGGTAAAATTGATCTGACCATAGTAGAGACCGACCATCAATCCGGCCAGGCCTCCCATGGCTGGACCGAGCAAAAAAACCATAAGAATGACGCGGTTTACGTCGATTCCCATTAAGCGTGCCGCCCCCTGATCAATGGCGGCCGCCCGAATTGCAGTGCCAACCTTGGTTTTTTGTATAAAAAAGTAAAGGGCGCCCATCATCACAATTGAGGCCAGCAAAATTAGAATGCGAATCAGAGGGACATAGAGGCCAAAAATATTAATGGCCGTTTTTGGCAAAATATTCTGTGGATAGACCTGGAAGCGTGCACCGTATATCAACATCACTGCGTTTTGAAAAAAGATTGAAGCTCCCAGGGCCGAGACGACCGCAGACAGCCTTGGAGACTCTCGCAAGGGACGATAAGCCAGTCTGTCGAGCAGCGCACCTATCAATGCCACCAACCCCATGACCATGATGGCCAGCACAGACACGCCCAGGAAAGGGCCTAAATGTTCCGTGAGGGCCATAGACGTCAGAAGAGTCAGACCCAGGTATGCGCCGATGGTGAATAGATCACCATGAGCAAAGTTAATCAATTTAAGCACACCATAGACCATGGTGTAACCCAGGGCTATCAAGGCATAAATGGCCCCGACTGCCAGCCCATTAGTCAGTTGTTGGAAGAATAGTTCCATTAATCGATATTCGCTGAAAAGAGGGTAAAAAAAGATCAGCACCTGAGATGTCCCACGTGCTGATCAGGGAAGGATCATTAGGGCATCAGTATGAACTGCCCTTGTTCATTTACTTTATAGACTCGGTAGACCTCGCCTACGCGGTCGCCCTTATCATTGAAGGAGATCTTGCCGGTCAGTCCGGGGAAATCCTTAATGTCCTTGTGGAGATAGTTTGCCACCTTATCCGGGTCTGTTGATTTCGTTTCTGCAATGGCGTGAGTCAGAACGCGGAACCCATCCCCAGCGAGGACTGCGTAGATGGAACTGGGAGGATTGCCGTACTTCTTTGAAAAAGCCTCCAGAAATTGTTTGGCGTCTTCAGATGGCAGGTCTTTTGGTAGTGGAGCGCTCAGAAAGTAGAAGCCGGCAGCGGCATCCTTCCCGGCAATTTTAACCAGATCAGGATTATTTGTGGCATCGCCCCCAATAAAGGGTACATCCCAATTCATTTCTTTCTTTTGGCGAAGAATCAGTCCTGCTTCCGGATAGTAACCGGTGAAGAAAACCACATCGGGGTTGAAGGCCTTCATTTTTGTTAAAATGGCAGTGTAGTCTCTTTCACCTGGTACTATGGCTTCAAAGAAAACGATTTCTACGTCTTTGTTGGCGTCTAGAATGCCTCTCGCCTCATCGGCGAGACCCTTTGCATAGGTGGTATTGTCGTGCACAATGGCAACTCGCTTAAATTTCATTTTCTCAATCGTCTGTGCGCCGACTTTTGCCTGTTCATCGTCTCTGGGGCAGGTCCTGAAGAAATATTTCAAACCTTTCTCGGTCAGACGAATAGCAGTTGAACCGTTGGCAATCTGAATGATCTTGGCTTCATCGTATATATTTTGAGTGGCTTCTGTGACGGAGGAGCCGTACGTGCCTATCACACCAACAATACCTTGCGTACCTAGGCGCTGAGCTGCCAGAGCAGCTGTTCTGGGATCGCCTCCATCGTCTTCGCTCACAACCACGACTTGCTGACCAAGCAGACCACCTTTGGCATTAAGATCTTCCGCTAACAGATCCAAAACCTGTTTCATTTCCTGCCCTTCACTAGCCCACGAACCGGTCATTGGTCCCATGAGACCAATTTTTACAGGCTCAGCCGCATATGCGGCACCAAACATTAGAGCCACTGCTAGAGCAACAAAAAACAGCTTCTTCATACGACCCTCCTTCATCAAAAAAGAGATAACAGTAAAAACAGCCAATTTGCCTCTAAGGTATACCATTTGGATGCTTTGAAGTGTGCGGAAAATATCAGAGAACAGATTCTCTGTCAACTTGGGTGTAAACCCGACTGCTGCGAGGAGATGGTGCGGGTTCCCTCGCGTCTGAAATAGATTTCCTCCAGGAAACTGTTTGACAAAGCCTCATATCTGCCTTGTAAAACGTCATGCACACTTGACGGCAGAGAACTTTGTAAACTGCCCTCTTCGTCGGCTGCAAATCGATAAAAAGCAAGATGCCGCCTCGTCTTATTTCCTGCACATGGCGAAGCTGGGCGACAAAACGGTTCCCTCACAACCTGCAGCAAGTTGCCCGAATTTGGTACCATTCGCTGTCGTCTATCACAAATGGAGTGGCAAGTCTTCCTCTTCTCCGAGTTTTTTTAAAATCCGATATTCACCCTCTTCATGAAGTGTGTATTTTTCGTTTCCGAGCTCAAATTCGTTCTGATACGCGTAAGGAAGATTATAGTCTTCCGCTGCCGACATTGTCTCGAGAAGGAAAGAAAGGACGTGACCGTATCTTTCCAGTGAGCGTAAAAGGTCTTTGGATTCGATGCGAATTTCCTTTACGCCAAAAAGGTCCCTGAGGCCTTCCGTTTCAAAAGAATTCCTTTTTTTATCCCATACCAGATGGATCATTTCATAAGGCTTTTGGTTGTTTTGGATCTGCAGAAGTATGATCCTATCTTCGGATTCAGAATTTTTAGTCATGAATACTCCTCAAGATTTCCTGCCGCGTTTTCTGCTCGATTGGTCTTCGCCTAAACAAGAGATTCGGAAACAACAATCTGTTTGATCGCACAAGCCATCAACTGCGGTGCCATAACAATCAAAATAACCTTCTTTTCTTTGAATTTCTCTGATTAAATCAATCTTTGTCTTGCCGAATGAGTTAATTCCCAACTCTCTAGCCTTAGCGCGAACTTCCTGCATTTTCATCGAAAGTACCCCCTTATGCTTTGCACATTGGAATTTTGCCTGCAATAAATCCTTGTTTCTTTAGTGTAGGCTTACACCACTTGACCACTGGTCCAATTTTATTTTCAGGATAGGACCGTGTTTTCCGTCCGTTACCTGGTAAGGAATCGTTCCAGTGATATTTTGCAGGGAAAGGACTATCTCCCCTTGCTGAAATGCTATAATTCGGCCCGACTTAACCCGCACTTCAGGCCATGGAAAGTTTTTCCAAAAAAATCCTTTTTCTGCAGGAGCTTTACTTCCGATACCCTCAACAGATTTTCCGTTTGGCGTAATTTCTCTCGGAATGTGCCATCTTCCAAGAGAATCTTTTTCCAGATACAGGACCGGTTTATCCAGAAAAAGTACCGTTGGAACAAAATAAGGCCATTTCCAAGATAATTGATAATCAAGTTCCGCCACGTCGCATCGAAGAAAATCCTTTTGATCCGACTTCACCTCCATGGATGCCACATGCATTTGGGACGACAACGGCGACCACTCATATGACCCTATTTTTATAGTCACCGCAGCAACATTTTCAACTCTCTTTAAAAAACCGTCTATCACTTTTTTTTGGGTCCACGGAAGATTCAGTATGAGCAGTGCAGTTAAAGGAATAAGCAATAGGCACAGGACGCCCCACCAGACCAGCAAATAACGCGTGCGGTGACTTTTCTCTCTATTTTCATTCTTCCCAGGGAACAACTGCAGGTCTCCAGTGGCAGCTTTTTATCTTTACTACCATTTAGCGCATTGCTTGAGAATAAGCAAACCAAATCGGGCAGCCATAACCGGATTATGCTGCATGAGCTCTGGACGCTTTGCCGGCTCACTTTAGTGGCCAGATTTCGATGCACAGCCAGATGATTCTGTGCTAAGATAATTGTTTAGTCCCATGCAAGAAAAGAGTAGTGAACTCAATCAGAATGCGGGTTTAGAGAAAAGCGCCCGAGTTGGAGGAAAAAGTTGAAGCTATTTCGGAGAACATTTACGGGTGCACACTTGCCGACGGCGCCGATGAGGTCTATTGTTTTTTTGTAGGGAGTTGGTCCAGTGCCGCAGGATGTTCCTGTGGAGAGCGCCGGACGGCTTTCATGCATTCATGCAATATTGGGAGAGTTTATAAAGGCAGAGGATATCGTATGGCCAGATGCTATTAGTAGCCTTTACTTTGTAGTGTTGTTTGAAATTGGATTTTTTATTCGCTGGATAAGGAGGAGTAGATGAGAAACAAAGGTTTTTTGGTTGCTTTGATTTTGGTCTTTGTTCTTTCCGGCTGTGCCGGAATGAATAAGACTCAAAAAGGAGCTGCTATTGGAACTGGAGTTGGTGCTGCCACGGGTGCCGCTCTAGGAGCGGCAATTGGTGGCAGTACTGCTTCCACATTAATAGGAGCTGGGGCCGGAGCGCTTGCTGGAGGGATCGCCGGTGGCTTAATCGGAAACTATATGGATAAGCAGGAACAAGAACTTCGGCAGGCCTTTGCAAACGTCGAAGGTGCTGCTATTCAGAGAGAACAGGATGTTTTGGCGGTTTCTTTCAGGTCGGATGTTTTGTTCGACACCAACTCAGCGGTGCTTAATCCGGGAGGGTATTCCGAAATCGATCGCGTAGCCAACGTATTGCAGCGTTATCCTCAGACCCGCATAAGAGTAGAAGGCTTTACCGATAGCACCGGCTCTGAAAGCTACAACTTGAGACTTTCTGAAGCTCGTGCTGATGCGGTCAAGAATGCTTTAATGGCTAGGGGAGTCGACCCTGCAAGAATACAGGCTATCGGCTTCGGTGAGGCCCAACCGATAGCATCAAATAACACCGAAGCTGGTCGCCAGCTCAACAGGCGTGTCAATATTGTAATTGCACCCGTACAAGCTTAGTGGTGCTGTTTGAGGGAACTCACAAAGAGCCGGGATTCCGTCCCGGCTCTTTCTTGTTATGAGCGATGAAGTCATAACGCTGATCACGCTTTCAGCCGGGCAGAAGCCTTTTGTTGGTTCAGGTCAGGGACTTGAACCAACATGCATCTCGGTAGCCCGCGATGTGCCCTTTTTAGCAGAATTGGACCACACATAAAGAGCAATGGCTGCAGCGGCTCCGGCATTAAGCGATTCGATGGAAGGATCGATTGGGATTGAGACTGCGAGTTCCTTTAGGGCTTGTGGTATGCCGGATCCCTCCAAGCCAGGTAATAAACCGAACGCGGCTGGAAAATCAAATTTCGAGATATCTCTGCCTTTCATTGACAGGGGCACCACGGGCATCTCCGCCGGCACATCGCTCAGCGCCGGCCCTTGCAGCAGTTTGGCGCGCACAACAGCACCCCCGGAAGCCCTCAAGGCTTTGGGATGATAAGGATGGGCGCTTTCGGCAAGCAAAATGACCTGAGCCGCACCAAAAGCAACCGCGGATCGAATTAGAGCACCGACATTTTCCGGGTCTTGAAAAGGTACCAGCACCGTACAGCCTTCAGGGAAGCCCGACTGCGGCTCCCATCTTTCCATCGGCCGTACTTTGATCAACAAAAGCGGTGAATGTGTCCCAAAACTATCTATCAGTTGAAAAAGCTTCGGTGCAAGTTGATACCAAATCAGATGATCCGGAGTTTCGGCCGGGGGCGGAAATTTGTCACCATTGCTGATCCAGGCTATGCAAAGTTCAGGAAAGTCTCGCAGTATTTCCTCCACTTGCTTTGAACCGGACAATAAAGCCTGGCTCTGCTTCTTGATGCCACGGGCCGACAACAGCTTCTTCAAGCCCTTAAAGATTTCGTTTTGTTCACTGTCGATCTGTCTTGTTGCGAGTCGTTTCATGGACTCTTCCCTTATACTGCGAGGAGGTGGATCAATACGCTGAAAAACTACCAAACGGCGTTCGTGCGGAGTACCTGGAATCCGATATGAAATATTTTGCAACAATCGATAGCTATCCTTAAATCGGCTCAATGCTGTCTCAATTTCCCTATCGCACTGCGGTCCTTTCATAAATATCGCCAGGCCCTCCGAAACCAAACAACCATGAATCCGATCGAGGGTGTGCGCTATGCTTCCTACTGCTCTGCTTATCACCCCCGCCATGGGTTCTTCGAAAGAACGACTGATGCTCCTTCCGATCACATGCAGGTCGTCGAGTGCAAGTCTTTCACAAACTGTCTCCAGGAAAGCGACTCTGTTTTGACGACTTTCGGCCAGGTAGATTTCGAGGGGTGGATAAGCGATTTTCAACGGGATTCCCGGCATTCCCGGTCCGGTTCCAATGTCCAACAAAGGTGATGGAAGTTCAATCAGCTGGCCTGGGATTATGGAATCGGCGTAGAGTTTGAAGACCATATTGGTAAAATTGCGTATACGAGTCAGGTTCAATTCCGGGTTGTACGATCGAATGAGTTGGTGATACGACCAGATCTGCTGAAGCTGTGCGGTTGTAAGAACTATACCGCAACTCTCCAGCAAATTTGCCATCTGCTGAAGGTTGGCATTCTTCGAGTTGGATGGTCTGCCGGGATTGTTGTTTTTAGCTTGCACTGATTCAAGGCTCTCTTTAGGATCGATTAATGAGTAATGTTGAAGCTTTCTTTTTTACGCCCGAATGGCCCGTTTTGTATTTAGACAATCATCTCCTCGCCTTATATAAACCAGCGGGGTTGCTAGTTCAAGGAGACGAATCAGGGGAAATTTCACTGCTCGAACTTGGTAAATCATGGCTTAAAGAAAGATACGACAAACCCGGTCGAGCCTTTTTGGGGCTGGTGCATCGACTTGATAGGCCGGTTGCGGGAGTAGTTCTTTTTTGTCGCACCTCGAAGGCGGCAGGTAGGATAAGCGAGCAGTTTCGATCGGGAACCATAGTCAAGAAGTATCTCGCTATTGTGGAAGGTCGACCATCGGAATATCAAGGGCGCTTGACCAATTTTATCGAAAAAAATGCTAAAAATAGTAAGATCGTATCGCTACCGGGTAAGAAAAGTAAGAGAGCGACACTTTCGTATCGGGTGCTCGATACGATTGGATCCGTCAGTCTCCTGGAAGTTCACCTTGAAACGGGTAGAAAACACCAAATTAGACTACAGCTTTCAAATTTAGGACATCCCGTGCTTGGAGATAAAAGGTACGGATCTTCTGCAATCCTTGCTCAGAGACAAATTGCTCTTTTCGCGAAGGAGCTGACTATCAGGCATCCAATCCGAAGGGTGGAGGTTACCATCGAAGCCCCCCTGCCGAAAAGTTGGCCATGGCGTGCATTGCATGTAATCAAGTCGGCACCACCCTGGAACTGGGATGAACTTCATCCGTTAGTCAGCGATTGCCCGACCCTTGTTCATTTGGCCGGTTTGTGAAATAATTGTCCTTGGTTTTTCACTCTTGCATCTGTGCGGGAAAGGTAGTTGAGGGTTCAGTGTGAACGCTCTCAGGGAGAAACAATGATAACTCATTAAATATGGAGGAGAAAATCTTATGGGAGAGTTGATGAAAGCCATCAAAGATAGGCGGAGCATTCGCAAGTACGAAGATAAGATGGTACCCGACGACTTTTTGAATCAGGTTCTTGAAGCAGTGCAATGGGCACCGTCTTGGGCCAACACTCAATGTTGGGAAATCATAGTGGTTAAGGAGCAGGCAACAAAACAGAAATTGCAGGAAACGATGGGCAAGGGAAACCCAGCGACCAAGGCGATCGTCGATGCGCCTGTGATATTGGCTGTTTGTGGCAAGCTCAAAAGTTCAGGGTATTACAAAGAGCAGGTGACGACAAAATTTGGCGACTGGTTCATGTTTGATTTGGGACTCGCCACCCAGAACCTTTGTCTGGCTGCCCACGATCTGGGTTTGGGAACCGTTATTGTCGGGCTTTTCGATCACGACAAGGCGGCTCAAGTACTCGGGCTACCAGAAGGATATGAACTCGTCTCACTCATTCCTCTCGGTTACCCTGCAAAAATTTCTTCAGCACCCAAGAGAAGAGAAATAGGCGAATTTTCACACCCCGAGAAATTCTAATCTCATAGAAGGCCGGCGGAAAGTCGAAGCACTTTCCGCCGTTCCTTAAAAAGCCGCTCATGTAATTCTGCGGAATTACCCCCCTTTGAACTCCTCCAATACAACCACTAATGATGCCGCTTGAGTGTGGATCAGCGTGAAACTGAATTGATTCAAACTGGTTCAAGTCTCTGCCTTCAACCAAACGTACCTTGGGACAACTCCGTTACCATAAAACAGACCGGCAATGGCTCTAACTTTGCCAACTTTAGCCTCTTGTCGAATTGGCTAACCGTTATTAGTTTTTGTTATAATCGTGAGAATTTTTTGCTGAACGCCTACTTAGTTTACTGTTTGCCAATCAGGTAGCCCATGAGAACTTAGCCAAGAAGCCCAGCAATGCTTGCTATCGAATGGCACTAAATTTGCTTAAAGTGATTGGAAAGGGAGCGCATTCCCAAAGATATCAGGAAGGGGGGACTGAGATGAGGTTCTTAAGACTGAATTTTGGGAATCATTTTTAGCTTGGCGGGTATCGTGCAATTTGCCAACACTCCCCTGCTGGGACTGGGAATAGCTTTATTGGGGGGAGCAATGGTGCTCGATGCGTCCTTTGAGCAAAAGATATCTGGCAAAAAATAGTGAATAGAAAAGATTGATTCGCCTGGCATCATTGGTAATGCCAGGCGATAGGAGTCGCGTCTATAACTTTTCCAACACCTTATTGAACTCATTTTCCAAATCATTCATGGCAGCGATTATTCCGGCCACCATTTTTTCCCAGTTTTCATCGGTCGCGGCCATCATTTTGTCCAGCTTCTCTTTGGCTGCTTCTTCTTTGCCCTTGAACGCGGTCACCTGCTTTTCGAATTTGGCCTTCGCGTCTTCACCCATTTTTTCGGCTTTCAACTGCAATATTTCTATGCGTCGATCCAACAATTCGAGCCTGGCTTCGGCGCCCTTCAGATGAGCCACCTTTTGCTCTTGAAAATATTTTTGCAAAGTGTCCAAAGCCTTTTGTGTCTGTTCCACAACCTCTTTGCTGCTCACCGCCTTGTTCTCGGTCTTTGGAGCACAAGCTGCCAGAAAAGCCACTAAAACAATCACAACCATCCAACCCAATCGCCTCATAATCGAATCTCCTTCCTCCTTAGCTGCAACATTTTTTTCTTCTCGCACAAAAACTCTCATCCATGCGCCCGCCATTATCTTCTACTCCCTACACAAACCAGTCTCTTAAATCTCCTTAGAACTGTCCCTATTCCAATTTTAGCGATGCCATTGATCAACCGGCATCCAGTGGTGAGTCGGACCTCTTTTCTCTCAGAGATTTCCATAGTCCTAGATTTGGCGATTCTTGTTAGGCAAAGCTACGAGCGTCATTGCGGAGAACTCCGGAACCCAGAAACCCTCCGTCATGCCAACGAAAGTCCGCATGGCGGAGGATGACGGATGAAATCGCTAAATTTAGGTTGGTTTCATTTTCGTTCAAACCACGTCCAAAGACGGGGCGGCACCCCTGGATTGCAGGTCGAAGGCGCCGCTCCAGCATTACCTGCGCCGAAATGATGAGTCAGGCTCTCACCGGGATCAAATCGTTAAGATTAGGAATAAACAGTTCATTTATCACCGATCACATTGTGTAGATACATCAAAACGGGATTTGGTACAACATTCATCTGCTTGATTCATGGAGAATGCCGGAGTTACTTGAGCCAAGATATCCCACGGTATAGGAATTTGCGTTTTGGGAAGAAAAAAAATCCTCCCCTCCAGCCACGACGATGTATTTAAAATGGAGGCCAAACATGGTCGGCAAGAGAAGAGGATATCTGTAGTAGCCCGCAAAGACTTGATGCCAAGTTCATCAAATACAATGGAGATATTATCTACCTCAACAATTCGCGAGCGATGATGAGGCGCTGAATTTCACTGGTTCCCTCGTAGATGGTCGTTACCCTTGCGTCACGGTAGAAGCGCTCGACCGGAAAATCCTGCGTGTAGCCGTATCCACCGAGCATCTGGATAGCATCGTAACATGCTTTGTTGGCTGCTTCGGTGGCGTAAAGCTTGCCCATGGAAGCTTCTTTGGCATAGTTCTTTTTTTGGTCTTTAAGAAAAGCGGCCCGAAGCAAAAGAAGCTTTGCCGCGTCCAGCCGTGTATAGTTGTCGGCGATCATCCATTGGATAGCCTGCTGCTTGGCCAGCGGTGCATCGAATTGCACTCTTTCCTGCACATAGTTGGTTGCGAAATCCATGGCGGCCAGCCCGATTCCAAGTGCCATAGAACCGATACCAATGCGACCTCCGGCCAACTCAGCCACGGCTATACGGTAACCGTCGTTGAGTTTTCCCAGAACATTTTCCTTTGGAACGCGACAGTCCTCGAAAATGAGCTCGTTGGTTGAAGACCCATGCTGCCCCAACTTTTTCTCGTCTTTTCCCACCGTGAAACCGGGAAATGAAGGTTCCACCAGAAAAGCGCTTATCCCTTTGCCTTTCTTGGCTTCCTTATCGGTTACGGCCCAGACCACAAACACCCCGGCATATTCCGCACTGCTGATAAAGATCTTCTGACCGTTCAAAACCCAACTATCTCCGTCCAGCACTGCGCTGGCTCTCATGGATGCAGGGTCGGAGCCGGCACTGGTTTCTGTCAGTCCGAAACTTCCAGCGTAGTATTCCCCACTGCATAGCGGGGGAATATATTTTTGCTTGAGCTCATCACTTCCAACCGACTGGATTACCTCAGCTACCATGTTGGTTACCGAAGTAGTTACCGTTGTCGAGGAACACGCCCGTCCCAATTCGGTCATGGCCAAAGAAAAGGCAATGGCGCCAGCACCGGTTCCCCCGTACTCAGGATCTACGTTCAGTCCCATAAACCCGAGCTCAGCTAGTTTCTTCAAGTTGCCCTTTAGAATTTCCCTGTTTTTCGTCTGATCCAATTCTGCCGCTACCGGTTCCAATTCGCGTTTGGCAAACTTAGCGGCTGTATCCTGAATAATACGTTGCTCTTCGGTCAGTTCAAAATTCATGATGCCCTTCCCTATTTATATTCGTAAAATCCTCGTCCTGTTTTACGTCCCAGCCAACCAGCTTCCACATATTTGCGGAGTAGAGGGCAAGGTCGATACTTCGAGTCGGAGAATCCTTCAAAAAGCGTTTCCATGATGGCGAGGCAAGTGTCCAGTCCAATCAGATCGGCTAAAGCGAGAGGACCCATTGGATGATTCATGCCTAACTTCATGACGGTGTCGATGTCTTCACGAGTGCCGACCGCATGATACAGACAATACACGGCTTCGTTGATCATGGGCATAAGAATCCGGTTGGCAATAAAACCCGGGTAGTCACTGGATTCTGCAGGCGTTTTGCCAAACTTTACGGATAGGTCCCAGGTCAGTTTGAAGGTCTCATCGGAGGTAGTCAGCGCCCGGATTACTTCTACCAACTTCATGACCGGAACGGGATTCATGAAATGCATGCCGATAACTTTGTCCGGTCTCTGGGTCTGAGCTGCTATGCGGCCGATGGGAATGGATGAGGTGTTGCTGGCAAGAATTGCATCTTTTGGGCAGATGCTGTCAAGGTTTTTGAAAATCTGAAATTTGATTGGTTCGTTTTCAGTTGCGGCCTCCACTACAAAATCCGCCGAAGCCATATCCGCCAGATCGACGCTGGTTTTAATGCGACCGAGGATTGTATCTTTTTCTTCAGGGCTCACTTTGCCCTTTTCTACCCCTTTAGTCAGCAAGTTTATGATGTTTTGCAGTCCTTTTTGCACAAACTCATCTTTGATATCGTTCATGATGACCTGTAGACCGCTCATGGCAGCAACCTGAGCGATACCGTTGCCCATTTGTCCCGCCCCTACTACACCGAATGTTTTGACTTCCATCGCTCCTAATCTCCTTTCACCTCGAAATCGTCATCGCTAGCGCTTGATCACCAGTGCAACCGCCTCTCCACCCCCCAAACATAAGGAAGTCAGTCCCGTCTTCTTGTCCTGGCGGATCATTTCGTGCAGCAAAGTGACCAACAATCGGCAGCCGCTCGCTCCGATGGGGTGCCCAAGAGCCACACTGCCGCCGTTGACATTGACTTTAGCTGGATCGAGCTGTAATTCTTTCAACACTGAGACTGTTGATCCGCTGAAGGCTTCGTTGATTTCATATAGGTCTACATCTCCAAGCCCTATGCCTTCCTTTTTCAGACATTTGGGAACTGCCCAAATGGGGGCCACCAGGACGTATTTCATATCGATACCGGCAGATGCTTGAGCGCCAACTGTAGCCAGAATTTTACAGCCCAACGCCTCGGCCTT
Organism: uncultured delta proteobacterium; assembly: GCA_963781715.1. Classification (GTDB taxonomy): domain Bacteria; phylum Desulfobacterota; class Syntrophobacteria; order Syntrophobacterales; family Syntrophobacteraceae; genus Desulfoferrobacter. The sequence continues at coordinate 303,360 of CAWAGW010000004.1, read as the reverse complement.
TTCACGTGCCATTACCACAACGGCTGCAGCGCCATCACTGATTATGGATGCATTGCCGGCGGTTGTGAGACCGTCCTTCTTGAATGCGGGCTTCATCTTCGACAGCGCCTCATAACTCGTTTCCCGAGGGCACTCATCTTTCTCGAAGAGAATCGGATCACCCTTTCTCTGAGGGATAGGGACCGGCATGATCTCATCCTGAAATTTGTTCACAGCCATGGCCGCCAATGTCCTTCGATAGGATTCCGCAGCATAACGGTCCTGATCTTCACGGGTGACCTTGTATTTTTCCGAGCAAAGCTCATTGGAGATCCCCATATGAAAGTCATTGACGATGTCCCAAAGACCGTCGTGCAGCATGTGATCGTGAAGGACTCCGTCCCCCATGCGATAACCGGTCCTTGCCTTGTCAAGGTAGTGCGGCGCCATGCTCATGTTTTCCATTCCGCCTGCAACCACAACATCAGCATCGCCAACCTGGATCGCTTGAGCCGCAAGCATCACTGCCTTCAAACCCGAGCCGCATACTTTGTTAACGGTTATGCACTCCACCTCCCAAGGCATACCAGCCTTTACAGCAGCCTGTTTGGCAGGATTTTGTCCGTAACTGCAGGGAAGCACCATCCCCATGATTGCTTCATTCACTTCCTCTTTAGCGATTCCCGCACGCCGACAGGCTTCCGCTATCGCCATACCGCCCAGAGTTGTCGCTCCTATACCGCTCAGAAATCCATTGAAGCTCCCCAACGGGGTGCGAACCGCACTAACAATAACCGCTTCTCTCATTGTCGCCTCCTATAACTTGAATTAATTGATCATGAGGATTTCCGCATGGATAACAGAATCTTTTAACAAAATGCTTTCTCTTTTTCAAAAAAAATGTATTCTCATCAAACAAAATTCCAATTTAGCAAGCATCTCAGAATAACTTTTCTGAATCGATACGCAAGCCTCAAAACCTTTTATACGGTAATCAAAATCAGGCTCATCGCGGATTAACGGGAAACTGCAAAGAAATGAAACATGTCTTCATTTCCAGTGAAGCGAGACATCTCTTGCCGTTGTCTTGAAGAATGAAGATTCCTTGGCATTCGGCCTCGAGATGACAAAACGGGTTTTCCCAATAATTCGCGATGAGTCAAAAAACATTGCTCTGCGACAGCAGTCTCGCGGCTTTTTTTGTAGGAAGGCCCCGGAGGAGAAATTTCTTGTGGCGGGATTTTTGACCCTGCAAAATTTCGATGCTTGATTTAGGCATATTGAAAAGCTTGGCCAGGAAGCTAATGCACTCCTTATTGGCTTTACCTTCAATCGGTGGGGCAGTCAGTCGAACTTTAAGCGATCCCTCGTGAACGCCTGCCAGTTCATTTTTACTGGCTCGTGGCTGCACATAGACTCGAATAACTGTCCCTCCTTGATTTTCAATCAAAAACTGACTGGTGTCGTCGCCCATGTTTTTCTTTCCTGATGACAAAACACAACCTTCTATCATAATACTTGTTGGGGATGAAAATCTGCCAACCGCGCCTCTCCCTTGAGGGCAATGTCGGTGAATTAAGGGGAGACTAATCAAAAAGTCCCCCTTTTGCAAAGGGGGGGAACTGACTCGCTAATTCACCAGCATTGTCCCTTGAGTAGAGAGAAGAACTCGGGGTTTTCGGACGGACGCCAAAACTACCCGCAAATGGGAGCAAGCCATTTAAAATCTTGGTTCCTAACACCACGCAATTGCATCTACCTTTTTCTGCATGATCTCCCGGGTAGTCCCTTAAATAAAAATAATAACATCATTCCGCCGACAAACCCACCTACATGCGCCCACCAGGCAATACCCCGGTACTGCTCGCTGTGTGAAATGAGCGAGAATGCGCCGCTATAGAATTGAAGCAGAAACCAGAAACCGAGGAATAAATAAGCCGGAACTTCCATCAGGGTAAAGAAAAAGAAAATCGGAATCAAAGTGAGTATCCTGGCATGTGGGTAGAGTAGAAAGTAGGCCCCCATAACTCCGCCGATGGCCCCGCTGGCGCCGATTGTCGGAACGTTTGAAAGAGGATTTGTTATGACTTGGATGAGAGCCGCGATCAGTCCGCAAAGAAGATAAAACAACAAATATTGAACGTGGCCCAATTCGCCTTCTATATTGTCCCCAAAAATGCACAGCACCCACATATTGCCGCTTAAATGCAGCCATCCTCCGTGTAGGAACATAGAGGAAAAAAAGGGCAGAACTTGCTCCACCAGAGCGTAGTGTCTGGCAATTTCAGGACGGGTGACCCTGGCTGGAATCAGACCGTATTCAAACAGAAATCCATCGAGATCTCTGCCGAGTTGAAGTTCATAAAGAAATATGAAAGCACAACAAACAATTATACTATAGTTTACCCACGGAGTCCGGCGAGATGGGTTTGCGTCTCGGATGGGGATCATAGATGAAGACCTTGATGCAGGTTAGGAACAAAACCTTCAACCGTTCAAATGCGCACTGAATATATTTTAGTCAGCCATCCTATACATCTATAAGGAACCCACAGTCAATTTCTTACAGGAACCTAAATTTGGCGATTCCGTCGGATGGCCAGCCACTCATGCAATCACCATCTGTCATTCGAAGCGATAGTGACGAGGAATGACAATGCGCTGGTAATTGCCAAATTTAGGAGGAAAATAATCCTACTTTGTCACATTACCGCAAAGCACACGATCGAGAGTGACTACATCGCAAACAACCGGTTCCACACAGCTAGCTCGCATGTTTCTGGCGGGAATTCAGCCCAGCGCCATTCCCTGGATTCCCGCAAAAAGATTGCGGTAGTGACCGCATGAGGTGCACTAAAAGGAGCTGTCTGCCCCCTTCCCTTTCCTTTGAAGCATGGTAAGATAGTAGTTTAAGGCTTCGATCATCTTGTTTTTACGCACGGACAGGCAATTTCGACAAATCATAGAAGGCAGAACAATTAGCGGTATGATAAAGAACATTCGAAATTTCAGCATAATTGCGCACATTGACCACGGCAAGTCGACCTTGGCGGATCGGATGATTCAGCAATCCGGATTGATCACCGAAAGAGAGTTCCGTGACCAAATCCTCGACAACATGGACATAGAAAGGGAACGCGGAATCACCATCAAGAGCAACGCCATCACTCTGCCCTACACGGCCAAAGACGGCAGGGCGTATGAGCTCAACTTGATCGATACGCCGGGCCATGTTGATTTTTCCTATGAAGTTTCTCGAGCGCTCGCATCCTGCGAGGGCGTGCTTCTTATTATCGACGCGGCTCAAGGTGTGGAAGCCCAAACTCTGGCTAATCTCTACGCAGCCATGGAACACGACCTGATCATTATTCCGGTCATCAACAAAATTGACCTTCCTTCCGCCGATATCGAAGGATGCAAGGAACAAATCGAGTCCGAACTGGGACTCGACGCGGAAAAAGCCATCCTCTGCTCTGCCAAGCAAGGTATAGGCATTGACGATGTTCTTGAAGCCATTGTGGAGCAGATCCCGCCACCCCGCGGCAGCTCTGACAAGCCCCTCGCCGCTCTCATATTCGATGCGCGTTATGATCCATTTCGAGGCACGATCATAAGCTGTCGTGTCTTCGAAGGTTGTTTGCGGCCGGGTGATATGATTCGCTTCATGTCCAATGGCGCAGTTTATAAAGTGGAAGAAGTTGGGGTCTTTCTGTTAAACAGAGTGCCCCAAAAAGAACTTACGGCAGGATCTGTCGGCTACGTAATCTCGGGAGTCAAAACAGTCAGCGATACTAGCATCGGCGACACAATTACGCATCATAATAAGCCCGCTGCAGCGCCGCTCCCAGGCTTCAAAGAAGTTAAGCCGATGGTCTTTTCTTCCATCTATCCTATTTCCTCGGATGAATTTCAGTCCCTCACAGACGCCCTCGAGAAGTATAAACTCAATGATGCGTCGCTGATCTATCAGAAAGATTCATCAGCCGCTCTCGGGCAAGGTTTTCGCTGCGGTTTTTTGGGGTTGCTGCACCTGGAAATAGTGCAGGAAAGACTGGAGCGCGAATTCGACCAGTCGATCATCATGACGGTGCCGAGCGTCCAGTATCGTTTCACTCTGAATGACGGCCAGATCGTTACCATTGAAAATCCCCAATATTACCCCGATCCCACCAAGATCCAGAAAGGCGAAGAACCCTTTATCAAAGCCAGCATATTTATTCCCGAACGCTATATGGGAGCTGTCATGAAGCTCTGCATGGAAAGGCGAGGAGTCAATCCGCGTTTTCAGAACTCGGTCGCCGGGCGCATCGAAGTTGTTTTCGAAATGCCCCTTGCCGAAGTGGTTTTTGACTTCTACGACAAACTTAAAACTGTCACTCAGGGCTATGGTTCTCTCGACTACGATCTTATCGGATATCGTGAAAGCGACTTGGTAAAACTCGATATCCTGGTCAACGGTGAAAAAGTGGATGCCCTGTCCCTCATCGTTCATAGTGAGCGAGCTCGTGATTGGGGTGTCCAGGTCTGCGACCGACTCAAAGACGAGATTCCCCGGCACCAGTTCAAGATCGCCATCCAGGGCGCTATTGGGGGAAAGATCATATCACGCTCAACCATCTCCGCTTTTCGAAAAGATGTCACTGCCAAGTGCTACGGCGGCGACATCACGCGTAAACGTAAATTGCTTGAAAAGCAGAAGAAAGGTAAAGCGAGAATGAAAATGGTTGGCTCGGTCATGATTCCTCAGAGCGCTTTTGTAGCCGTCCTCAAAGCTGAGCCCGATTAAGACATGCAGCAGAGCAACCTACCAGAGAGCCCCGGCCTTTATGTGCATGTTCCGTTCTGTAAAACCAAGTGCCCCTATTGCGATTTTTATTCCGTAACCTCGCGCTCCGCTGTCAAAGAATGGCTCTGGGCGGTGCAAAAAGAGGCGCTTTTATATGCGAAGCAGTTTGCCGACTTCGATACCCTCTATTTGGGAGGAGGCACTCCAACATCATTATCAGACCTGGAACTGACGCTTTTAATTAAAAGCCTGCGCAAGCATTTTTCTTTTTCCCGCGATACTGAAGTTACTCTGGAATCCAATCCCGATGATATTATACATCAAAGGCTCGTCTATTTTCACGACTTGGGAATCAATCGTATCAGTTTGGGTCTTCAGTCTCTCCATGACAACGAGCTTAAATATCTGGGCCGGAGAAACAACGCCAAACAGAACCAGAAAGCCCTGCAGTGTGTTCGATCCATTCCATTTCTGAACCTTGCCGTTGATTTGATCTATGCTTTTCAAGGACAGACCCGAACGAGTTGGCTAAAGACCTTGGAGACTGTTCTTGAATTCCAGCCGGAGCATCTTTCCTGCTATCAATTAACCTTGGAAGAGAACACCCCTTTCGGCCGGATGGAGCGAGAAGGGCAAATCCGCCCCTTGTCTGAAGATGAACAAAGTGATTTTTTCCTGATGACCTCGGAATTTCTGGAAGCAAGTGGATATATTCACTACGAAATTTCAAACTTTGCCAGAAGCCCTGAACACGTCTCCCGCCACAACACTAAATACTGGCGACACTTCCCCTATCTTGGCCTCGGACCCGGCGCGCATTCTTTTCAAGCCGGAATTCGCTGGTGGAACCTAAAGTCGGTGGAACTTTACTGCCAAGCCCTTGCTGGTGGCCAAGCGCCAATGGCTGGGAGTGAAAGTCTTTCGCAAGAACAGCTCAAGTTGGAGTCGCTTTATTTGGGATTGAGAACAAAGGACGGAATCAGTGCCAGGATTCTCGATGACTCGCATCAAGTGAAGCATACCCTGGAGCAACTGCAGGCCGCTGGACTTGTGGACCTAACTAAAGGCAAAGTCATACCAACACGGAAGGGATTCCTGGTGGCAGACAGCTTGCCGTTGATGCTGCTGGATTAGATTAGCAGGTCCATCCGAAAACCAGCTTTTAGTGAAGGTCACACAGCCTTTTCGGGCTGACCTTTAGCAGGGTTAAAGCCCTGCGCTACAGGAACTTGGGGGCCCCCGATGGACACTGCCACTATTTTCTGCTTTCGGCAATCAATTCTGCAGTGTGCTTGACTTTTATCTTGCTTCCGAGCTTCTCCAGGCCTCCCCTCATTTGCATGATGCAGCCCGGACAATCGGTAGCTAAAATAGAGGCACCGGTGTTTGCAATATTTTGCAGTTTCTTTTCCAGGATCTCTCTCGATATTTCAGGGAACTTCATGGAATAGCTGCCGCCGAAACCGCAGCAAACACGTTCTTCATTGAGAGCTATAAACTCATACCCCGCCTTCTGAATCAGTTTATGCGGTTCATCTTTTACGTTCATGCCGCGAGCTAAATGGCAAGGCACATGATAGGTTACCTTCTCCCCATTTCCGGCATACTCTTCGGCGGCTACGTTCAGAACATTTTCCATAAAAGAACTGAAATCAATGACTCGATCGGAAAACTGCTGCGCTTTCACTGCACCCAGGCCTTTGCCTATAAGACGGGGATAAGTGTATTTGAGGTGGGAGGCGCACGACGCACACAGGGTGAGAATATAGTCGAATTTGGCAGGGTCTAAGGCGTTGACGTTCTGTCTGGCCACTTCTCGTGCAGACGCGAACTCGCCCATCATCTGGACTGGTAGCCCGCAGCAGAGCTGATCCATGGGATAATCCAACGCTACGCTGCGGCCCTTGACCGCATTGATTCCAGCGATGATTTGTTCGGGATAGACAAAATCCTGGACGCAACCTGAAAAGAGAGCGACTCTAAAACGTGGGTTGGCTGCCTGCAATTCGTCTTTGATATCATCCCACTGATCCCGAAATGCCTTGTTTGCCAAAGCGGGAAGAGCACGAAAGCCATGATCTTTTGACAGAAAGTGAGGCAGATGGCGGATATATCCTTTTTCGTTTGCCATCGGTTTTTGCGTGAATTTGGCCGCCCGCAGCATACTGTGGAATAATTTGCGGTTCTTGAGCACCTTTGCCACCGTGGTATCCAGAGGGCCGTGCCCTTCCTCGTCCTGAATTTCCGCATATACTTCCTTAATGATCCGTGGAAGGTCTATGCCGGCAGCACATACATCCTTGCAGCACTGACAATTCAAACAGTTCTGCAGCAGATTTCTGGCCTTGTCCTTGCCGTGGAAAAAATAGGTCAAAATCAGACCAATGGCACCGATATAGATATGGCCGTATTCGTGGCCACCGACCATACGGTAGATGGGGCAGACATTGGCGCATGCACCGCACCGCACACAGCGCAGCACCTCATGGAAGCTTGGGTCTTTCGCCAGAGTGCGCCGCCCATTGTCCAAAAAAATGATGTGGATAATCTTCTTCTGGTCGGGTGCACTTTGACATTCATTTGCGCCGGTTATCCAGGTTACATAGGAAGTGATGATCTGTCCCGTGGCATTCCTGGGCAGAACTCTTAAGATCTTGAGGGCGTCATCCAGGGTGGCGGTCAGTTTTTCCAGTCCGATCAGGGCCACGTGAACCAGCGGAAGAGTCGTCACCAGACGGGCGTTCCCCTCATTGGTGATGATCCCGATAGTGCCGCTCTCAGCAATGGCAAAGTTGGCTCCGGATATGCCCATATCAGCTTCTACATACTTTTGTCTGAGTTCACGTCGGGCTACTTTGACCAGCTTCTCAATGTCGGCGTCCTGGGGCTTGTTCGTAACCTTGGTGAAAAGGTCCGCAACCTGGTTGCGCGAAAGGTGAATGGCGGGCATGACCATATGGCTCGGTCCTTCGTGACGCAACTGAATGATCCATTCGCCAAGATCAGTTTCGGTAACTTCCAGGCCGTATTTTTCCAAATGATGATTGAGGAGAGTCTCCTCGGCAGTCATGGATTTCGATTTGACAATTTTCCGACAATTGTTTTCTTTGGCGATTCGGGCGATGAGTTCATTGGCTTGGTGGGCTGTGAGCGCCAGGTGAACACGCACCCCGGCAGCTTCCGCATTGTACGTGAACTGCTCTAACAATTCTTCCAAATGCGCAATGCCATAGTCCTTGATTCGGGCTACCTCGTCGATCAGAGATTTGGAATCCATGCCATGGAAAGCGTTTTCCCGTCCCTGCGGGTAGGCAACGGCAAAATTATCCAGAGCCTGACGTTGAAAATCATTGGCCAAGGCCTCCCGCACGTGCTCTCTGTATTCCCTCAGGTCTTTGGCTTCCTGCATTACTCCTTGTCCTCCCATAATATTACGTGTAATTCCAGAGGCCCGTGTACACCCAAAGCGAGGACCCGTTCAATGTCGGCCGTGCGGCTGGCGCCGGTGATAAAAGCGAGGTAACTGGGTGCCGAGCGCATCATTTCCTTCATGTCCTTCTCAAAATCGAAGGAATTCGGCCGAATAGATGATTTTCGCACAACCGCCACGTGTATTTCACTGAGCATTGTGGCCAACCGCACATCTTCGCTGCTGGAATCCAACACAATGCTCCCCGTCTCCGCTATGCCGCCAGTTGCAATGGTAAAGCCAATATCTATCCCGGCAACTTGTTTTCGAAGTCCGGATTTGATCAAGTCTATGCCACTTTTCTCAGCGATCTGTTCGAACTGATCGAATCGTTGGTCGGACAAACCCGGTGCGGCAATGATCTTTCCTGACACCTTGAGATCACACAAATCTTCTGCCTTTTCCGAGAGCCTCTCTTCACAACCTGAGACGAGAAGCTGGCAGGCTTCTTTGTTCACACAAAGGTCGACCGTATACTCGAATGCCCGTTTGAGGCTGTCGACCTCCAAAATTTTTGCCGATACCCCCTCAGCTCTTTGTTTGAAGATGTCTATCATCTCACGCATGGCGGCCATAGCATTCGTATCCTGTTTTCTGAGTGTGAACGAGCAATTCCGGGAATGATCTTATTTTAGAGATTACCGCGCTTTTACTCTCCATATCAAGAGCAATAATCCAGATGCTTTTAAGTTCTTGGTTTGGGTGCGACAAACATTACCGAAGCGTTCGAAGTATTGATCCAGACAAAGGTCTCAAGAAAAAAGATTCGACTCGGGCCGGAGAAACAAGTAGACTACAATTATAATAAAAGAAGGCGCCTGTTTATTTAACTCAAACTTAATCCTGGATAAGGGCTCTCATGGAAGGCACAAAAATAGTTAAAGCAGTTAAGAAATCAGAATTCTTCAAGGACCTGAACAACAATCACATAGACTCCATCGTTGCGCTTTGTACACCCACGAGTTTTGAAACCGGAGAGTGCGTTTTCCATCAAGGCGAAAATGGAGAACACCTTTACATCATTGCCGACGGACGGGTTGCGCTCGAAAGATCGATAGACTTGGGCAACCGAAAAGGGAAAATCACCATAGATGTATTGGGCAAAGGCCGTGTGCTGGGTTGTTGGTCGACTATTCTTGGTGAGCCTCACATTTTGATGTCTACCGCCGTTTGCCAAAAGCCATCCAAGATCCTTGCTTTCAGAGGTCCCGATCTGAGAAGCCTGATGTTGAGCGACAAAGAGTTGGGTTTCAACTTGATGGAAAGATTCTGCATACTGTTGCGGGAAAGAATCAGGGCCGCCTACGGCGCTATGGAAAAATTATAACAGCGCAACCAACCCATACGGGGCATGTTTATGCGTATGACAAGCCGTATTTTGTTGGCCTTGGGGATTGTCATCCTCGATACAGTGCTGTTTTTTCTTCCCTTGGGAGCTTTGTTCCTGGCTTACATTTTGATCTTTAATCCAGCCTGGTTTAGAGAATTCCTGATGAGACTCGGTAACGACAAACTCTCCTCGCATTCATCCAAGTGAGCTGACGGGCAATTTCTTGTGTCACTTCGCTCGCCAGCTCGTTCCCACGCTTCAACCCGTCTAATATTGCCGGGTACTTTTGGAGCAGTCTATCCAGCCAAACCAGTGGGTGGAGCCATGAACTCCGGTCCGACCGGGTCTTTGACGCATTCAGCCAGAATCGAATCCACTGCCGACAAAACTGCAAGATCCATGGACCAGCCCATGATCTCATCTATTGGGTCCATTTGTGATGGCTTACGACCGCCCCAAATGGCTATGGGCACGCCTTTTTCGAAGAGCCAGCGAACCGAAAACGCCAAGATGCTTTTTTTGAAACGCTTTTTAGCCAGCTTCTCCAGTTTGCCCACAGCTTTCAAGTACTGGCTCAGTCTTGGTTCCTTAAACTTAGGGTCAACCTTTCTCAAATCATCCCCTTCAAAACTTCGTTCCTTATCCATTTTCCCGGAAAGCAACCCTCGACACAGTGCTCCGTAGGTCATCAATGCAATATTATTGCGCTCACAGTAGGGCTTAATGTCGAATTCTATGGTCCGTTCGAAAATATTGTAAGGAGGCTGGCAAACATGTATTGGACATTCCGACCGAAACGCTTCCATCTGGTCCTGAGTAAAATTGCTTACCCCCACCGCTTTAATGGTCCCTTTATCGAGGAGTTCGCGCATTGCTTTGGCTGTCTCAGCAATTGGTCTGGTGCAATCGGGCCAATGTACGTAGTAAATGTCGATATAGTCGGTACGTAAGCGCTTGAGAGACTCTTGGACTTCTTGCATGACTCGCTCCCTGGAGCCATTGCGGAAAACTCTTCCGTCTTTCCATTCAAGGGTGGCTTTGGTCGAAAGAAACAACTTTTCACGATTTCCGTATGCTTCAACCGCTTTTCCCACAATATTTTCCGAGTCCCCAAAACCATATACAGGCGCTGTATCGATGAGGTTCACGCCCTTGTCCAGTGCTGCGTGAATAGTCTTTATGGATTCCTTCTCTTCGGTTCCTCCCCACATCCAGCCACCGATTGCCCAAGTGCCCAAACAGATGCGGGAAACGCGCAGATCGGTTCCGGGGATAGTTACATGCTCCATTGATTCCTTCTCCTTTCAATCTCGACTCACAATTTCGGATGATCCTCATGTTAAGAAGCCATATGCTCATTTGCCTATACCGGCTGAATGAAAAACAATTTCCAGCAATCTAACAACGGTGCAAACTTTAAGCAACCGCCGCACTAGTCCCGCGCCTTGGGTCCTGGGCAAACTGATGGAAATCGACTTGAAGCGATGGCGTTTTGGAGCATGGGGATGGTGTGGCCATCCGGATCAGTGTTTTTCATATTTCTGTTTTTGCTGTCTCGTCGGTGACAGAGCGTCGGCTAGTATAAAGGGACGCAAGTTGTTTCGGCTGCAATTGCCCGAGTCGGTAGAATGGTTCGATTCAGAGGAATGCGTCGACACAAAGGAGTTCCACTGCCCGGTGATGTAAATGACCTTGCTCATCTGTTCTTTCCAACGGAACCTTATGTATTCAAACGTTGCACTTTAGTGCACACCTTAAGGCAAAATACGCAAAATTATGCCTGGAGCTCTTAAGCTCTGGATTGAACGAAATCTGGGATAGGCTTGCATAAATATCTCGGCCGCTCACCGCAAAATCACACCGTCCACACAAAACCAAGCATTCACTGTATTGTTGTTTTGGTCGCCATATTCTGGAAATCGATGCTGATAATCTCCATGAGATCATCAAAACACCGCGAAGGCGCCTGTTACCAGTTGTGCTTATTACCAGCGAGGTCCGCGATCTGCTTTAATGCATCGGAGAAGTTGCGGAATTCCGAACAAAGCCGGAACCGTGGCAGGGTCGGTGTATAATATTTTAGGTATGACCGAACCCAGCTGATTCAAGATTTGGTGATGGAATATGTAGCACGCAATTATCCGGCAGAGGTCAATGTATCCAAACCATATCTTCACTTTTCAAGAGCCTAGCTCAGATCGCGATATATAGCAGTAATGGCAATGGAGGTACGAGATGAAGGTCGTCAGCTTGATTCAGGAATCGACATAGAACGCATCCTCTGCCATGTGGAGACTTGAAAATATCAAACAGCTTCCATGACATAGATCCCCAAGCGCATGCACATGGGTCAGTCGTCCCCGATCATTTTGACGATGGGTGGTCTGGGTATGCTTGATTACCTGTTATACCGAGCGATGCCCGCATCTGTAGCTTTAGTGGTGAAAACGAGGCCTCTGACGTCATTAAAAAAGTTCGAGATTGGGTAGAAAAGACCAGAGAATAGTAATTTGGGTGTGTCGGAGCATGGCAGTGATGTGTGTGATTTGCCCTCTATTAACTCTAGCCTCTTTTCCCCATTATGAGACGAACAAGGTTTAAGAGCGTTATCAAATGACGTTTCCCAGCAGGAATCGGTTAATACTCTCTCTAAGTCTTTCAGGCGTAGCCTCAATTTTTTGTAAACATTCCGGACACAGAAAGATAAGGTCACTAGACTTATAGATTTCCCCTTCAGGATTTTTTTCTCCACACAAATCACACTGGATCGTTTTATCTATCAACTCTTCATACATTTTTGCCACCTTCCCACAGCAGGGAAATGTCAAAGTGCTGAACAATGGGGCAAGGAGCCTAATTTGTAGGGTTCAATTGGTTCCTGTTTTAGCTGACCACCCACACTGCCATTTCGTTAGCCAGCTGAATGACTTTATTGGTCACACGCCCCATGTAAAATTCTCCAACCTTTGAATGCCCTCTTCGCCCTAAAACGATTGTCCCATAACCCCCGTTCATTGCTTGCGCAACAATCGAACCACTTCGCGTAGCCACACCGGAGATAATTTTGGTGGTTATTTGCTCCTGATTAAACCCGGCTTCTTCAAGCACTTTGTAAGCTTTTTCGAAAACCGCGCGTATGGCTAATTCGTCCTTATACTCCTGGGTCGACTCATCCTTACCAACAGGCTCGAAAAACTTTTCGTCTTTTCCAGGAAGTTTTGACTCAAGGCGGCGAATGACGTGGAATAGAGTCAGCTCCAAATTTGCGCCACCCACCATACTACCGACATGCTCCACAGCCCTCATAGCACCTTCAGAAGCATCTATGGAGACAAGTATTCTTTTGTTCTGTACCGTCTTTCCAACGAGCCAGAGGGGAACATGCGTCAGACTCCCAATAAGCTTGCTGGCAATACTTCCGATTACCAGCCTCGTGATCGGATTCATCCCCTGACGCCCTGTAACCACTGCATCATAGCCATCTTGCGCTTCAAGGATTATGTCCCTGGCGACACCCATCTTTCTTTCTTGAATTTTGACCATCACCGCCCCAACTGGAAAACCTCGATCCGTCAGCAGCTGAAGAGCGTTTTCCATAAATTCTTCGATCGCTTTTTTCTGCTGAATCTCCCAGTCATCGGTGTCGGTCAAGCCGCTTTTCAATAGGGGAATTTCTTCAGTGTCCCAAAAACGTTCAGGCTCTCTATTCAGCACACTGAAAAGAACAAGTTCCACCCGGTGAGGCACTAATACCTGACTCAGATAACCTAACGTGTCAAATGCATGACCGGAGCCATCTAAGGCAACAAGTATCTTTTTCCGATTTGAATTCATAACGTAAAACCTTATTGTGAGATTTTCCGGTTCGAGTTTCATGTAGCTGAATAATTTTAAGCGAATTTGATGAGCAAATAAGGTGCCAAGAATCACAATCATACTGATATTGTCTAAGTAATTGAAAATATTTAAACAGTAATTTTTAGGAATAACGCAATCGGTGGGATCTGCGGACTGTTCTGTCAATTACTTTTACAACCCGTAAAGTTGGCAGCTGGTTGCACCCGTTTAAACTCATCCCAATGATCAAACAAACTAGAATCCCTGTGCAGTAGTGATGTTCATTGCACACATGCAGCAAACCGTCATCGTTGTATACTCTCCATGCTTTGTGGTGAAAGGCAACTCGAACCGTTAGAAAATGAGAGTGGCACATACCTTATATTAGTGGCAGCCTCATTGAATTGTAGTTCCCTTAGCAGCCATCCCTTTTGTGAGAGAGCTTCTGACAGGTAATCCAGAGAATCTGCAACAGACAAATCGGAGACACACCGATATAAAAACGAATAAGATCTGAGTTTGGCGATTGTCTCCACGCTGTCATTCCGAGGAGCCTGCAGGGCGACGAGGAATCAAAATTGATGCCTGTACCGGAAAGATTCCTCGCTATCGCTCGGAATGACACAGGACGACTGCATTGCTGCAGTTTGGCTTACTTCTTTGGGATTGTGCGAAATATCCAGCACAAATCGATGACCAACGATATCAATCTTATTGCCGTGAGCGCTACAACCATGAGGTCATGCTCGAACTGGAAAGAAGCCGTCAGGAACAGCAACTGCAAGCTCCGCCAGCCATAGAAAATATTGTTGAGATAGCAATAACAGCCGTAACGTCACCTGCCAGCTATCTAAAGGAAAAGGCCCTTAAATGGTGCAGACAGTGGACTGAGGAGTTATGCAAATCAGTGAGTTATGTGGGCTCATTGAAGAAAAAGATTATTGATGTCATTGGCGCCCAAAATCACCTTGATGAGTTTCATAAGGAACAAGTCTGGGAATTGATTGAGCAGTTCCTAACCCCAAAATCAAAGACGGAAGGTGTTACCCTCGTTTCTTGATTTTGTTCGAATTTTTATTGCACCGATACACATAATGAGGAGCCGAATTTCGAAACGGTAATGAGTGCAAAAATAAGTGGGGAAAGGAAGCATTTAATTAACCATTGGCTTGCGGAGGCCTTAAGCTGCCTTTCCCCACTCGGGACGCTTAGTCCCAACTTAATCCAAAGTGAATCCTGAATTGAAAATGTAATTTGCACTCTATTTTTCCTCAGAAACCTTTGTAACCTTCGCTCAGTAATGATCCATCATCATTTCTCAGCTAATTCGATCGGCGGCGAATCAGCGTAAGCCTTAATCAAAAAGTAGCTTACTTTCGCCTTGTTTTCCCCAATTCCTTGCTCAATCATCCGCCGCACCAACAATTCTTTATTTCTCTGATAGAAGGCCGCCTGTTGGATGGCATCTTTCGCACAAGACGGAAGATTTTCACCCCTAGCATCAATGAGCATTGCCTTGTGCATGCAGTTAATTGTCTTTTGGTCAATGCAGTCCTCGTAGAATGATGTCAAGTTGACTTCCTCCGCCTGCACCGGCACATTCATCAGAATAAGGCCAAACATTACAAAGGCCATACCTATCGTTTTCATGGCAAACTCCCTTTTGGTAGATAGTTAAATCTTGACCTTATCAGTCCTTTTCTAAATGATGCGGGAGTTTCGTCACTCGACAGTCCAATCGAGAAAGTGCCAAGACTTATCCAGGGTGGAATATTCGGAAGCACAAGCAAGGTCCCCATCTAAGTGGTAGTTCGATCATTGAGAGTCAGCCTCTCTTGAGACTGCATATTCTTTTAACTATCACGGACCAGCGATCAGTTTAGACTGAAGAAAATTTTCCGGCAGCCGATTAGCTGTTACCAGGCCCGCCGCCTACAGGAAACATTCATGCCAACGGTACTTTCGGAGCGCCCGCAAAATAAGTTGTTCCGCAATGCTCAGCACCTCCTCCGTAATATTTTTTTCAAGTATACTGCTACAGGGAAGATTCTCAATATTGAAGAATGAGGAAAAAACGTGGGGCAAATCCCCTCATTATGTGAGGTGATCACCAAATGGCAAGGTACGAAGGTAGGTTTGCAGATTGATCTCTTTTCCTTTAATGCCCAATTTATTCCTAACATTTTGGCGATGAAATAAAATGGTTGTCTCATGGAGGCCCAAAAGCTCAGCAATCTCTTTGGTCCTTCGACCATCGCGGATCAACTGTGCTACCTTGAGCTCTGTGGGTGTGAGGTTTATGATCTTCGATGATAGGCTCTTAATAAAGGGGGATGTGATGTCCAATAGATTAGACTCCAGGATGTCAACAAAAATGGACTGATGGGGATTAAGCCCACTCTTTTTTAACCTTTTGAGGTAGGGAAGGATGATCTCTTTGACGGCATGAAGGATATTTTCCTCGAATTCTTTCTTGTCATCCTCTCGTCTCTTCAGCAAAACATTGAGGGCTGCATTGACTTCTTGGAGGTGCCTCGTTTGTTCTTCCAGCCTCCTCTCCCTTTCTTGCAACTGTGCTGTCCGTTCTTGGACTCGCTTCTCCAATTCATTGTGGGCCCGTCTGAGAGCCTTCTCCGCTTTCATCCGTGCCTCATGCTCTCTAAAGCTTTCGATTCCGTGAGAAGAGATTCTCTGCAAGCCTGCAGAAGAGATTAATCTCATGATCATCAAAACTGTCCGGCTCTGGGGAGTAGATCGCCAAGGAGCCTAGGACATCTTCACCATAAAACAATGGAAGAGCGAGGATGGAAGCATAGCCTCGCTTAGTTGCTTCAACCCGCCACGGGGAAAAATCTGGATGAGTCTCCACATCCCGAACCACACTTAATCTTCCAGTTCGGATGCAAGTTCCAACCGGTCCTCGTCCTCTTTCGGTATCCTTCCAAGTTATATTGACTGTCTTTAAGTATCCTTCCTCGTGACCATACTTCGCAACGGGCATAACTGAGAGAGCCTCGTCATGTATTGCATACCCTACCCAGGCAGAGAGATAGCCACCGACATTAATAATGATACGGCAAATCTCCTCCAAAAGCTCATCTTCATCTTTGATGTGAATCACAGCTTGATTGCAATCGCTGAGAGCCCTGATCACCCGGTTGGCTCTCAACAGCTCTTCTTGGATCTTTTTAAGCCCGGTAATGTCTCGCCCCACCAACTGAAACTCGACGATACGATTTTGGCGATCGAATATTGCCCGGTTGGTCCATTGATGCCAGCGAACCTTACCTCCTGGCGTCACGACCCGATGTTCATGGGACATAACTGGATGGTCGGTATTGAGTGAGTTTAAATGACTTTGCAGCTTCTTCCGATCTTCTTTGAATATAAATGGCATGAAGCTACGACCAACAATTTCTTCTTTTTTCTTGTCAAAATAACAGCAGCCGGCCTTATTTACAAAAGTCACCTTCCAGTTTGGCGTGTAGCGAAGAATGAGCTCCGATTGCTGCTGTACCAAGTCGCGATACAGCTCTTGGCTTTTCCACAACTCGTTTTCAGAATCCTTGATGTCAGTGAGATCACGCATTGTGCCAAGCATCGCAAAAGGATTGCCCTCCCCGTCTCTTATCAGACAATTGCGCATCATCGCTGGAAATACAGAGCCATCCTTTCTTGTATGCCAGATTTCTCCTTTGAACTCTCCTGATTGCTCAAGTTGTCTATTAGCCGCATGAACTGATGGCATTTGTTCTTTGTTATGAAAAATCGAGAGCTGTTTTCCAACAATCTCGTCAGGTGAATATCCATGCATTATCGAAAAGGCACGGTTTGAGTAAATTAACTTGCCTGTCAAATCCGAAATGGCTATTCCCTCGCTGCTTTGTTCAATAGCTAACGATAGAAGCTCAAATTGATCTTTCATTCCAGTCTCTCAAAAGGTTTGTTGGTTTCTGATTGGCCGTTCGCATCAATTTTTGCTTTTGTCTTCATTCTACCAAAAATGAATAAAATCGAAAGTGTAACCGAATTCACAACATAGCTTATGCCTCCATGCTTTCGAGGTAATTTGGATACCCAAATCAAATCCGTACTGTAAAGAGCTTGGCACAAAGTCCATATTTGTTTCAGCTATACGTAACAAAATGATGATTGAGGCTTGAAGGGAGTTGGACAATCATCTGCTTGTTTTTTCTGGTTAATATCAACGAGGAGGGGGTGATGGTCCAATCTAATTTTTTGGCGAGGCATAAGACCGGCGATCTGAAAGAGCAAACTCATGGGCGACGAGACACCGCTTTCCCGCATCCGAAGACTCCCAGGGTGATGGTCAGAGGCAGCGCGTCCACCAGACCGGCAGCATCGAATATGCTGAGATGCCACAACTCGGCGATCCCGACCGCCTGGACTCCAAGGGCATTCCCAATCTGCATCCCGATGAGATAGGTCATCGACCTGGGGAGGAATTGCTCCAGTGCCGACAGTTTCACGATGCAGGCATAGATGCTCACACTTGTCAAGCCCATGCAAAGTCCGAGTGCAGTTAAAAGTGTTGGTGATACATAGAAGAGCAACATTTTGACCGCATATTTATAAATGTAATAAAAACAAAGTACCGGACATCCGAGCATGATTAATATAGATCAACATAGGAACATCTAAAAAATGGAGGGATGATCCTATGAGTGGTCGGAAGAGAAGCCTTGAAGAGCGTTTGGCGGCCCACCCAAACCTGAGGGCCAGGTTCGAGCAAATTCTCGCATTGGTTGAGGATGTTGATGATCAAGTAAATACGGCAGATGAGGCCGAGGATCGCACCATTGAAGAGGTGCGGCGGTTGGGGAACGAAATACTCCATGAGTGGGCAGGTCATAAATGTCTACAAGCAGCTCAACAAACGTTGAGTGAAAAGCCCGAAGCGAACTCCAACGGTAAAAAAAACTCTACTGGTACACGACGTTCGGGCAAGTAACGGTTTTTGAGCGTAGCTTTATCGATCATGGACATTTGCTGCGACCCTTTTCAAAGAGAGCGAGAATCAAGACCAGGGACTATTCCCAACCACTACAACGGCGCATCACGGATTATGGCGCGGACGTTCCATTCGGGAAAATTCCCGCTAAACTCAAGGAACACTATGGCATTGAGGTCCCGGTCAGCTCGGCTCGGGTGATCACTGAAAAGCATGCAGCCAGGGTACTGCAATCGGAGTGTCTGCGAGACGAAATTCCAGAGGGCGGTGCGTCCCAGACAATCATTGCTGAAGTTGACGGAACCTTGATTCCGATCAGGTTGCAGTCGGCAGAGGGCGCCGAGAAAAAGCGAGAATGCAAATATAAGGAAGCTCGACTGAGCCTTGCCCATGTAAAGGGAGCAACAGAACCTGTTTTCGGAGCAACGCTTGGAGAGCCGGAAGAAGCGGGAAAGCACATGTTGAATTGTGCTGTCAGTGTGGGTCTCAATCAGAACAGTAAGGTGCACTGTGTTGGCGACGGAGCACCTTGGATTGCCGACCAGGTCGGTTTGATCTTTGGAACTCAGGGGAGCTTTCTGATCGACTTCTATCATCTATGTGAATACCTTGGAGCAGCGGCCTCATCGTGCGCTTCAGGGGACCCGTCTGCGTGGGTTGAGCAACAGCAACAAAGACTGAAAAGGAACCAGACCTCAGATGTCATTGATGCCTTGGAGCCCCATTTGGAAACCAGTTCGGTTCCAGATGAGAAGGTTCCGGTAAGGAAATGTTATCGTTATTTGGTAAACAGGCCAGGACAATTTGACTATAAGACTGCTATTGAATCAGATCTCCCAATAGGTTCCGGCGAAATAGAAAGTGCGCACCGTTACGTAATACAGGAAAGGCTGAAAAAGGCGGGGGCGTGGTCGAATCCAGACCAGGCATCGAACATGCTCGCCCTGCGTACTTTAAGGGCTAATCGGGGCTGGGATGACTATTGGGAACAAGCCAAGCTAAAGGCAGCATGAGATTTACCGTGACTTTTAACTGCACTCCAAAGTCCTGCCGCAAAGATGGGCACGCCTGCAGCGAGAAAGGCCCGAGCATCGAGACAAAGAGCCAGTACCGCGAGGGAAACCAATAGTCCTAACGCAGAAAGGGAAGGCAGCCTCTCCAGACGGTCTTCCATTCGGGCCGCCCAGAGACTTCCGAGGATCGCCCCCAAAGAAGCCAGCACCGTCATCGCCCCCACGAACAGAGCACTTTTGCCCGCCTTGGCCTGGGCGTAATCGGAAAAGAGATACTCTGCGCCGACGATAAGGATGGAAACCGCCACCTGCCATGCGATCATCACTCGAGTGGCGCCCCGGCCTGCCCGCTCCGCTCCCGATGTATCTTCGGACATCTCCATTGCAACGAAACGATCCCGCAGGCTCAGATAGGCAAACACACAGGTGATGAGCCCTAACCCGGCATTGACAAGTAAGAAATCCCGCCAGCCTTCGGGCGAGTATTCGGCGAAGAGAAAGTAACCAAGAACGCATCAGCGTCGCCTTCATCGAAGTAGGGTCTGGTCCAAATGGCCTTCTGGCTCTCCAGGGGTAGTCGATACCAGTCCCTTGCCACATAATCCATAGAAGGGCCAGCCAGAGAACACTCCCTTTCCATCCCGCCTCGCCGACAGAAACAGGGCGCAAAGCGTCCCAGAGGCGTCGATTCAGGATCCAGCGCCACGGCCATGCCATAGATTTCAGGGCTCTGAATCAGCGTGCGATGGATCAAGTCCCGGATACTGTCGGCCTTCAGTTGCGGAGCGTTTTCAAGGGCACGAACGATCCCTCCGATAAGGACGCGGGGCGGGTCGAAGACAAGATCCATTTCAGCCGTCTGGAGCCGGGCAATCTGGAGCGACCCCTGCTTCATCTGCGCCACCAGCGCCTGCCGACTCGCCCGGTAGCTCTCATAAAGCAGCAGCAGGAGCGAGATACACACCAGGAACATGAGGATGATCTGAATGCGTTTTCGGAGACTTATCATGTGAATGCCTTCACCGTGTAGAAGAGACCTAAATACGGGATGCTTAGGCCTTAGTGTGTATCACATGTCGGCCGGGAACTCGGACTTAAACCGTGCGGTAAAGAGGGGTGAGTATGGCAAGAAGGGCGTCGACCCAGCCAGCCGGCATTCACTGCTCGGTGGTGACGGAGGTCTCGATCTTGAGACGGTATTTCTCAATTTTGGACAGGAGAGTAGGCCGCGAAATGCCCAACAGTTTTGCAGTCCGGCTGCGGTTGCCTGCCGTTATCATCAGTGCTTCATTGATGAGGGCACTGGCAAATCGATCCATCAATGAATCGAACAGATTCCCTTCGGTTCCGCCGGCCAAGGCCCTTCTTATCCACTGCCGCACGGCTTCATCGGAACCTTCACCGGCACTCCTGGCTTCCCCTTTCTTTCCGTAGATTGCCTGAGAAATATCGTCTTGACAAATAGGGCAACCGCGACTGAAAATTAAGGCTTTTTGGATGGTGTTTGCGAGCTCGCGAACATTTCCGGGCCAATGGTAGCTGGTGAGAATGTTTTTGGCAATATCCGTCATACCGGGGTTGTCCACATCCATTTCTTGGGCAAAGCGAACCAAAAAGTACTCAGCAAGAAGTGGTATATCTGCAAGGCGATCGCGTAATGGCGGCAGCCACAAAGTCACTACCTTCAGGCGGTAATAGAGGTCTTCTCGGAAGCGGCCATCTGCAAGGGCGGATTCCAAATCGCGATTGGTCGCTGCAATAATCCTGACATCCACAGGGATTGGCTCGCGCCCGCCGAGACGTTCGATGCTTTTTTCCTGGAGAAGGCGAAGGATCTTTGCTTGGATGCTGAACGGCATATCTCCGATCTCATCAAGCAGGACGGTACCGCCATTGGCCTGTTCGATTTTCCCTACACGCCGACTGATAGCTCCAGTAAATGCCCCTTTCTCGTACCCGAACAACTCACTTTCCAACAGGGTCTCGGGAATAGCCACGCAATTGATTACCAGGAAAGGTTTTTCCGCCCGCAGACTGTGTTGATAAATTGCACGTGCCGCTAATTCCTTGCCCGTTCCAGACTCGCCGCGGATCAGCACAGTTGCATCGGTGGGAGCCACCCTTCCGATTGCCTTATAGACTTCCTGCATCGCCTTACTGCGCCCGATAATGGCGTCGGTGGTTGCCTTATGAGGTACGACATTCATTTCGACCACCGAACGCATAAAACGACCCGCTTCAAGCGCCTGCTCGATGAGTGACAGGATGTCGGGAATATCGAAAGGCTTTAGCACGTAGTCGAAGGCCCCCATTTTGGTCGCCTCAATTGCGGTTTCGGTAGTGCCAAAGGCCGTCATGATGATGACCGGCAGCTTGGGCTCGATCTTGCGCATGGCGGCAAACGTTTCGAGACCGTTCTTCCCCGGCAGCCTCACATCCATGATGACGAGATCTGGGACATCCTTTTCAACGCTGGCAAGACCGGTTTCTCCGCTGGGGGCGGTTCTTACTGTGTGTCCCTCGCCAGTGAGAAGTTTTTCAAAACTTTGCCTCAACTGAGGATCGTCATCAACGATTAAGATTGTGCTCACAATGATACCCTGTATTTTCTTTATTTACTCTATTCTAGGCTAACCTAGTGCTTGATTGCTGCTTCGTTTCGCCCTTTGCCGCCATTCCGGCGAAGTACCGCAGGAACGCTATGTTCGACCTGGGATCCAGTGCTCGTGGACTTCTGGACTCAGGTTCCCCGCTTAATCCCGCCACGGCGCAGCTGCGGAGGCAAGCTTTGCCGGGGTGAAGATAGTTGATATATCGGTTGCTTATGCAAATGAGCACCAACATCCGGAAGCTAAAAGACGCATCGCCTTGTCTTAAGGTTATCAATCGAACGGAAGAGTTATGATAAATGTGGTGCCCTGCCCTTCCTGCGATTCAACATCCAGTTTGCCACGGTGCTCTCCCACAATTCGATTGACAATGCTCAATCCCAATCCGGTTCCCTCTTCCTTAGTGCTAAAGAAAGGCTCGAATATTTTGTCTTTTACCGATTCCGGGATTCCGGGACCATCGTCAGTAACCTTTATAGTGAGAACCCGTCCCATCTCTTCGGTCACACGCTCCCTTTCTTCGATCACAATGGAGCCGCCATCATTCATCACCTCGCACGCATTTACCAGCAAGTTGACAAACACTTCTTTCAGCTGTTCAGGATCGGCCGAAATCTCCGGAAGTCTCCGCGGTCTTTCGAGTTCGACTTCTACTCCATACGATTCGAGCCTGTGCCTGAGCAGTTGGAGAGCCATGTCAACCGCATCCGAGGGGCTTACAGTCTGCATTTTTAGCTTTGGTGGACGCGAAAATTCCAGGAAATTCCGAACAATGGTATCAATGTGACGGATTTCCTCAGAAATGACTTCGAAGTCCTCCTTTTGACTCATGCTGAGGCTCAATGTGCGCTCCAGAGAAAAAAGGCGCATCTTGACCGAAGTCAAAGGGTTGCGAATACTGTGGGCAACGCCTGCTGCCAACTTTCCGACCTGCGCCAACCTTTCCGACTGCAAGAGGTGTTCGTGACTCCATTTAAGTTGAGTCTGAGTCTGGTCGACGTCTTGGATCAGATCGTGCACGCGCTGACTGAGCGCCTCCATTTCATCTGAATCCAGATACTTATCGCTGGCCGGGTCGGTTGCCATAGCCAGGTGCCGGATCGGTTGCAGCACCTGCTTCACCAGAATGTAGGCCAGTATCAATCCCATCAATAGAGCGCCCGGCATGGCCACAAGTGCCAGTGTGTTGATTACAGCCATCTGTGATTTCAGCTGAGCGCGGGCCTGACTGATTCTTCTCTCATGCGCCTCTTTATAAAGGTCGGTTAGATCTCTAATGGCGAAGAACTGCGGGCGGATTTCCTGATGGAGAGAATAACCGGCTTCCCGCTTACCGGCTTTGTAGAGGCTGACCACTTGATCCCGCATGTAGCTGTAGCGAATATATTTCGACTCGATCTGATTCAAGATATCTCGCTGAGTCTGAGTGTACGAGGTGTCTCTTGCCTTCTTCAAAAGCTCTTCAAAGGCAACCCGATGTGCGTCCAGTTGATTCAGCCATTCGGTATTCCCATCCAGGAAATAATACGTGAGCAGACCTTTTTGCATGACCAGCGCTGTTTCCAATTCCTGGGCGTTATCCAATGCAGCGACGTCTTTGTCAACTACCGAGCTGGTCAGCACTCCTATGCGATATGTCAAAAGCATGGTCACCGACCCGCCGACCAAAGTGATCAATACCAGCGCCGTCAGAATGATCAATATCTTGGCGCGCAAACTGATGTGCCTCCATTTCATCAGCTATATCCGATCCCCAAATCCCTGCATAAGATTCTCAAATATGAAAATAATCACAAAAACACTTTATAATTCAACAGCTTTGAATTCACAAGACTCTTTGCACGAAGGTAGTGGAGAGACTCGTTTTTCCGGCTCTAGTGCATGGCGGCAAAAGTTCCTGCCGATTTGTAACCGATCCCAGATACCGGGTAATGAAAGGGTCGCTGCATCCCGGCACAATCTATTTCTTATCGAGCATCTGGTATTTTCGGCTCTTCGCGGATTACTGGGGAATGGTCCTCTACGCATCCCTTTCGGTGGTTCAAGTCTCCGACTTAAACCTGCCTGACCTTCCAGCAACTCTGTTGCTAGAAAGCTTGTGAAAACTCCATTTGGCCTTGTTATATGCACCTGTAACAACGGAGTTGTTTTAATGTCAAAATGGTTCAAGTCGGAGACTTGAACCAACCGGAATCCCACTAATCCGCGATGAGCCGTATTTTCTTGAACCCGGGACTGATTTTCGCCGGACTGTACTGGCTAAATCACCCCTACCGCCCCAAAAGTATTTCTCAGAACTGAAGATGGAGCTCCAACGATCAAAAGTTTATCAGCTTTCTTTCGTAAAATTGAACCGGCACATAACCGAATATGGCGTTAAGGTGATGCAAGAAAGCATGGCTTCCTTCCTTCTGCCACAGTTCGTCTATTGAATTGTTGACTTTGATATACAGGGCTTTAAGATCCTTGAAGGAGGTTAGCTTGCCCCCGGGAGGTGACTCCTGCACATTTAACTCAATCAAATCAAGCCAGGTCTCACTGGTGCCCATGATAAAATAAGGCCAGGACTTTTGCAGGTTGGGTGACCAGTTGCGGTCGCTGGTATCTTCAATATTGGGGTTGGCAATAGTTTTTGTATTGTCGTAGCTCACACTGGTTACCATACCGGCTTTTTTTACTTGGTTCAGCGTATCATTAGCTCTGATGTTGATATAGATTAATCCTGCGGTCTCGGGGGAAGAGTAAAATAGGAAACTGAACTGATGGCCTGCTTGATCTCGAACGGCCCTGCGGTGAAAACGCCAAAGCGCAATGTTGTGCTTATATTGCTGCAGAACCGGTGAAATCACCCTATGCGCCAACAATAAGTCCATGAACCACGAGGGTTCGACTCCTTCAGGCCAGGCCATCTTGAATCGAACATGCCACCAGCCATTTCTACTTTCCTCCTGTTGCATGGTTTTCACTGCAGTCGGGAACTGTGGAGACGTTTTCCCAATTGTGGCACATCCTGCAAAAAGAGAGGCGATTAACATAAAAATCATCACAAAACATCGGGATACTATCTTCTTGTCCATTTAACCTTCCATCTCCGGTTTTGTTAATGGGAGCACTAAGTACCGGGTTTTCCCTCCTGAGGAAGACTTACCCACACTTTACCCACCCGCAGTCCATCCATGGCGATAACCTCGAAATGAAGGCCGCAGCATTCAAATCGATCCCCCTTGGACGGTATTCGCTCGAGAAACTTCATGACAAATCCTCCCAAGGTCTCGAAATGGCCACTTTCTTCATCGGGCAGCGATTTGATATCGAAGATATCTTTGAATTCATCAACGGGCACAGTCCCGTCCAGTATACATGATCCGTCCTCTCGACAGATCACTCTTGGCTGAGTCGATCCGCCTTCTGAAATTTCTCCGATTAGCGCCTGCAAGACATCGTTTAAGGATATCAGCCCCTCTATGGTGCCGTATTCGTCAACTACCAGCGCCACCTGGTTTCCGGTTTTCTTAAAGAGCTCCATGACTTCAAATACGTGGGTTGCTTCATGCACAAAAACAGGACGCTGCATGACATCTTCAAGAGACAGAGCATGGCCCGCGAGCATCCTCACCAACAAGTCTTTTACCTGCACCATACCGAGCACATTTCCCAGTCTTTTTTGACAGACAGGGAACCGAGAGTGAGGATTCTTTGCAATTTTTCGTCCTATTTTTTCTGTAGAATCCTTTATATCGAGCCAGACGACCCTCTTCCTGGGTGTCATCAAGGCACCTGCGCGCCGATCGCCCAAGCGAAGGACTCGCTCCATCATCTTCTGTTCAGTCTCATGGAATACGCCCGCCGTCGTCCCCTGCTCCATGAGGACCTTAAATTCTTCTTCAGTAATCGGCGGTTCAGTAGACGGACGGACCCTCAGCAACTTGAGAACTAAGTCTGTAGAGAAGCCAAGTAGACGAATAATCGGAGTGGCTAGCCGCGCTAAGGTCCTCATCGGGTTGGCTATCAATGAAGCAATACGTTCGGGACTGTTCAGAGCAAGCCGTTTCGGCGCGAGTTCGCCAATAACCAACGACAAATAAGTTACGCTAACTACAACCGTGCCCAGAGCGATGCTGTGAGCGTATTTACTTACATAGGGCAGATGCGAGAAGAATGATCCCAATCGGTGAGCCACCGTTACACCGCCAAGCGCTCCGGTAAGGACGCCGACAAGAGTAATTCCGATTTGGATCGTGGACAAAAAGGAATTGGGCTCATTGGCCAGCTGCAGCGCTGCCCTCGCCTTTTTGTTTCCCTCTTCAGCCCACTGCTGAAGCCTGGCTTTGCGGGAGGATATGACAGCAATTTCGGCCATGGAGAAGAAACCGTTGCCGAGGATAAGCAAAAGTATGACCAGTATTTCAAGATATTCTAAATACATAGGGGAATTCTCTCCAAAATGCACAAGTAAAATTTGCAGCCCGAAGGCTCAACAGGGCTGACGCCCCGCGCTACTGAGGAAGTGTGTGAATGGCATTTCCCAAATCGCTGTCACTGCAGCCAGGCTTCTGTAATGCATGTACCTTTATTATCGCGCCTCTCTGCCTCGGGGAGAGGGCTGCAAAGTCCGATTACAGTAAGATGATCCATTCATAAACGCTCCAGGCGAGCCTGGAAGAACCGCAAGAATTCGGGTTCGTAGACCAGCCGAAGGCCGGCTGCTTTGTCCCGGTTCCAATAAACTTCTTCTAGGGCTTCTGCAGTGACATCCATATGGGCTTGAGTATAGACTCGTCGGGGGATGGTTACTCGCACTAGTTCCAGGCGCGGATATCTATGTTCACCGGTTTTCGGATCGCGCCCGGCCGAAAGAATTCCCCTTTCCATGGTCCGAACTCCGGCTTCGATGAAGATATCGGCTGTTAGAGCCTGAGCAGGAAATTGATCCTGTGGAATGTGAGGATAAAAGCGCTTAGCATCCAGAAATACTGCATGACCGCCAATCGGCAGCACAATGGGAATACCCCAATGCAAAAGTTTTTGACCGAGATATTCCACCTGCCCTACCCTTGCACGGATGTGGTCATCATCCACCGACTCTTCTATCCCTCGCGCCATGGCTTCCATGTCTCGTCCCGCCAGCCCTCCATAGGTATGGAGTCCTTCATACACTACCACTAGGTTGCGAGCCGCGTCGAATTTTTCGGCATCGTTCAGGGCGAGCCAGCCACCTATATTAACCAAGGTGTCCTTCTTGGCGCTCATCCAGCAACCGTCGGTATGCGAACAAAATTCGAGCAAAATATCAGCAACTTTCCTATCCGCATATCCCGTTTCCCGTTGTTGAATGAAGTAGGCGTTCTCTATGGCTCTGGTGGCGTCCAGCAAGACTGGTATCTCGTAGCGGTTGCATAGATTTCGAAGATCTCGCAGGTTCTGCATAGAGATGGGCTGCCCCCCCGCCATATTCACCGTAGCTGCCAGGCTGATATAGGGGATGCGATCATGACCGACCTTCTCGATCAGATTTTCCAACTTATCGAGATCGACATTTCCCTTGAACGGATTCGTGCTTTCGGGATCGTGCGCCTCATCGATAATGACATCGACAAAAGTTCCACCTGCGAGCTCCTGGTGGGTGCGGGTGGTCGTAAAATACATATTGCCGGGAACATAGTCGCCCTGTTTGATGTATATCTTGGAAACCAGATGCTCCGCACCGCGTCCCTGGTGAGTGGGAACGACATGTTTATAGCCGTAGTATTTTTGCACATTTGCTTCCAAGTAATAGAAGTTGCGACTGCCGGCGTAAGCCTCATCGCCCAGCATGAGGCCGGCCCACTGGTAGTCGCTCATCGCCGAAGTACCAGAATCCGTCAACAAATCGATATAGACATCCTTGGATTGCAGAAGAAACGTGTTGTAGCCTGCTTCGCGGATGCACCGTTCACGAAACTCGCGAGTGGTCCAGCGGGTCGGCTCGACCACTTTCACCTTCCAGGGCTCAGCCCATGATTTCTTGGAAATGTCACGCTTTCGAACGCGGGTATTTTCCATGCTGTCCGTCCTTTTTTGTTGGTTTGCATTATTATGAAAGAGCAGCCCGTCTCGGCTTTTTGATACCTTGAATCAGCGATTACTCCCACGCTGTCATCCCGAGGAGCCTACGGACGACGAGGAATCTGAATTGGAGCAATCCGCTAATCACCCACACCAATGCCCGTGCAACAAACCATAAGAAATGTGGCGCACGCTGTCATTAGATTCGAGAGCTTAGTGTCGCCTATACTGGCTACTCCATCGGATCACTAACCGCTGATGTAAGGCCCATCTGTCATTTCTCGTCACGCTACGGCGTGACTCTTCGGAATGACAACGCGCGGGTAATCGCCAAATTCAGGTTTCGAATTCATCATTTGTGATGGACATGGACAAGGGTAATAATTAGAAAGCTTCTGCGGTTTAAGGGTTGTTGCGGTTAGAGCGTTCCCTCCAATGTTCCTGAATTGAGGAAGATCGCGCCAACTCATGCTTTCACCCCCGCGGAAGTCCATATGCGTCGACTTAAGCGAATCAACCAATGAACCGGGTGGATTGCATGTTATTATGAAATCCGCCCTCCCGTCATTCCCGCAGGTTCCTGGCGGGAATGACGTATCGGGGGTCTTTTCTCCATTCTTTTTTCTTCATGTTTCTTCTTGCACTCGTGGTTGAACTAAAATCAACGAGGTTTCATTTTCGTTCAAACGCGGTCCGAAGACAGGGTAACACAGCCTAATTTGCTGGGTTTCGTACCTCAACCAAGCCTACTTGGGATTCAAAATTTTCTTCTTAAACCCCCTAGCCCTGAGACGCTATCCCCGCCTTGCGCAGGAGCAGTTGCCAGTCTTCATCGACCATGGCCTGGATCTGGTCCAGATCGTTTTCTCTGAGATGCTTAAAGCGTCCCTGCAGCTTAAAGTATTCTTTGACCAAATACCCTTTGGGCATGAAGTTGATCGTGTATTTCGAACCATTTTCAACTTCATACAATGGGAAGATATTCGTTTGAACCGCCATGCGGGCAATTTTAACCGACATCTCTGAAGGAATTCGCCATCCCGTTGGACAGCTGGCGAAAATGTGAAGAAATCGAGAGCCTTTTAGCAATCTGGCTTTGCTGACCTTGCGCGTCAAATCCTCCGGATAAGCAATGCTGGCCGTCGCCGCATATGGAATGCGGTGCGCTACGAGGGCCTCTACAATGTTCTTTTTGCGCATCTTTTTCCAATCCTGCCCCGGGGTAGTGGTCGTCCAGGCACCGTAAGGCGTCGACGAACTGCGTTGAATGCCCGTATTCATGTAGGCTTCATTATCGTAGCAAACATAAATAAAGTCCTCATTGCGTTCAACCGCCCCGCTGAGTGCTTGAAAGCCTATATCGAAGGTACCGCCATCACCGGCCCAAGTGACGACACAAGTCTCTTTGTCGCCTTTGGCGTCGAGTGCTGCACGGACTCCGCTGGCAACCGCACCTCCGGTTTCAAAGGCACTGTGAATCACCGGGATCTGTAGAGTGGACTGCGGATAAGGCCCCGCAATGATGGACCAGCAGCAAGCCGGAAGGACCATCATCGTTTTGTCGCCCAGCGCCCTCAGAACAAATTTCATGGCGACAGCGGCCCCGCAACCCGGGCATCCCACGTGTCCGGAATGCATATAATCACGATCAGGAACGTTAAGTTGCATGATTCACCTCGTGGAGTCCCATCCAAATACTGTCCTCAGGACAGAACTCCTGATCTTTGGTTTGCCGATAGATCTCTTTTAGTAGATCCGGAGTCACATCACGACCGCCCAGTCCTGCGATGTAGCTGAAAACGCTCGGTCTGGAGACTAGATTGCACAACGCGGCCCGCACTTCCTGAGCGAAAATGCCCCCCGCACCAAAGGAACAGTTTCGATCGATGACAGCCACCTTTTGTGCCCTGCCGAGCATCTGACGAACAGCGTCGACAGGAAATGGTCGGAACAGCTTAATTTTCAGCAGTCCAACCCGCTCGCCATCCGCTCTCAAATCCTGCAGAAGCTGGCGACTAGTGCTGGTTATTGTTCCGGATGTGACCATTATGATTTCGGCATCATCGCACTGAAGGGCTTCTACCGTTCCATAACGGCGTCCGAAGCTGCCGTCGAATTGATCTTCCATGTCCGAAAAACGCCTTAATACTTCTTCCATCGCCTGTTGAATGCTGTAGCGCATTTCCATGTAGATGTTGGGAGGAGCCAATTGATTGAATGCACATGGATTCTGAGTGTCCAATTGAAATTTCGGCTGATAAGCGGGTAGAAAACGATCAACTTGTTCCTGTGACGGCACATCGACCGGCTCATAGGTATGAGAAAGAAAGAACGCGTCCAGAATGACCATGACCGGCAAATTGACCGTTTCTGCAAGCCAAAAAGCCTGCAAGGTAGTGTCCAGAACTTCCTGCCCCGTTTCACAATATAGCTGCAGCCAGCCCGTATCTCGCTGAGCCAGACTGTCTGTCTGGTCCGTCCAGATATTCCAACCGGGAGCGAGCGCCCTGTTCACTTCGGCCATGACGATGGGAAGTCTAGCCCCCGAGGACCAGTGCAACAATTCGTGCATCAAAGCCAATCCCTGTGACGAGGTAGCGGTGAAGGTTCGCACGCCCGTCGTGGCAGCACCGATCAGCGCCGCCAGGGCGGAATGTTCGCTTTCCACCCGAAGAAAGCGCGCATCCAGGCTGCCATCTGCGCAAAAATCGGAAAGCCGCTCGACGATATGCGTCTGAGGAGTAATAGGATAGGCGGATATGACATTTACGCGAGCCAACCGCACCGCTTCGGCAACTGCATGGCTTCCTTCCAGAACTTGCTTCATGACTCCCTCAATGCATAGCTACAATGTTAAAATCGAATCCCACAAATCGCTCAATCTTCTTCCTGCAGCACCATCGCGTTCCTTGGGCATTCCACCACACAAATGCCACAACCCTTGCAGTAATCATAATTAATGTGCCGCCCGGTGTCTGTTTCTTTGACTACCGCTAAATCCGGGCAGAAAAGGCGGCAATTGTCACATTGATTGCAAAGTCCGCAATTGAAACAGCGTTCGGCTTCCTTAATCGCCAAATTCGCAGAAATTTTCAGATCGATTTCTGCGAAAGAGTCGACCCGCTCCTCCTTCAAGAGCCTGGGCTGCACGATTCTAGGACTGAGCTGAAAGTAATCCGCATTGATTTCTTCATATGCCACGATATGACTGTTGCGCTGGCAGCGTGGGCCCTTTATGTATATTTCCATACTAAGAGACGGTCCGTCTCCGACCCTGCAGTTCGCCATCTTTTCATTGACAGCCTCGGCACCTTCTTGAAAAAGTGCATCAAGGGCAATGGCCGCCTCCTTGCCAGAAGCAACTGCATGTACCACGCTTTTGATTGGATTGGTGACATCGCCTCCGTATACGATCACCGGTGCATCGTCTGAATAGCTAAGCACCGAATTGTGCAAGCGAACCAACCCATTTCCCCGTGCAGGAGGATCATACCAATCTTCCAGTGCTTCCAGTCCAATTGCTTTGAATACTCTTGTAACCCCAACGGATTCGGTTTTTTGCGGAACAGGTTCAACGCAGGCCCTGCCGGCAGCATCGAAGTCAACCACCTGCACTTGCTGCAAAGTCAACGAATATCCATGCCCGTGACTGTCGATCCTGTTCACCGTGCGCAATTCAAGCAATTCTATGCCTTCTTCCAGTGCCATTCGGATCTCGTCATGGAAGGCGGGCATATCTTCGCGGCGGCGACGATAAATCAAAACAGGTTTGGCGCCCAACCTCAAAGCCGCGCGGGCTACGTCCATTGCCGTGTTGCCCCCGCCAATGATTGCCACCTTTCCGGTCAATCGAACATCTTCGCCTCTGTTGACCGTCTGCAAAAACGACAATCCGTCAGTCACGCCCTCCAGATCTTCGCCAGGAATATGCAGATGTGGTATCCTGGAATAGCCGCAACCCATATAAATGGCGTCATACTGATCGTTGGCTTCGTGCAAAAAGTCCCTGGAAATTTGCCGGCCGCAATGGATATCAAAGCCCGTCTGCACGATCTGTTCTATTTCTTTTCTCAAAACAACAACCGGTAGACGATATGAAGGGATTCCCCAGCGCAGCACACCGCCAGGTTCGGGCATCGATTCGAACACATCGCATCGGTAGCCGAGGCGACTCAAAAAGTAAGCCGCCGCGAGACCGCTTGGACCCGCTCCCACTACCGCTACCTTTTGCTCTTTTGAAGAAAGCCTCTCCAAATCCGCTTTCAGCTCATAGCGACCGGCAGTATCGGCGAGAAATCGCTCAAGGTTGTGAATCGCTATTGCCTCGTCAAATTCTCCTCTATTGCAGACCTGCTCGCAAGGATGAAAGCAGACGCGGCCGCATACCCCGGGGAACGGATTTTCTTTGAGTATGGTTTCCCATGCTTCCTTAAAGAGTCCTTGAGTAGTCAACATTTCGATTCGCCCGATGTCCTCTCCGGCAGGACAAGCCGCACTGCATGGTGCGGTCTTTTCATCGTAGCGAGGGCGCAGAAAGCGCCAGGATCCAGTCTTATTGCTTTCCGTTGTGAGATGAGAGCGTGGAATGAATAACGGCGGGATTTTTATGGTCATATCTTGAGCCATTATAATGTGTCCTCGTATTTCGATATCATGACACGGATGATTCCGCTTCTGATTGCATCAATCCGACCAATTGTACCTCATCGTAAGCATCTTTTACCGCCTGGATGTTTTGTTCGGGCTTGATCGGAATCTCCTCTGACACTGCTTTTGCGATGGCATCCAGCGGCGGCATGTCCAACATGCGGGCAAGAGCACCCATCATTGCAGTATTGACAATCGGGTGAGTGCGTGTTCCGAGTTGATGTCTCAAAGCAATCCGGGTAGCATCTACAAAAGCCAGTCTGCAACTGGAAAATTTTTCAACTTGCGGTGGCAGAGCGGGAGCATTTACCAATATCCACCCTCCCGGTTTGAGCCCCATGGTTACATCGATCCCTTGCAGTAGAGTTTTATCCATAACAACCACATGGTCCGGATTGTACACGTTGGTGCGCACCCAGATCTGACTTTTATCCAAACGTAAATAGGCTTCGACCGGCGCTCCGCGACGCTCTACGCCAAACAGCGGAAAGCTTTGCACATAATATCCCGCCTGGAAAAATGCTTTGGCCAGCAATATGGTCGCCACGACAGTCCCCTGCCCACCCCGTCCGTGAAAGCGAATTTCCAGCATCACACTTCCTCCCACAGTAATTCGTTCTTCAGTGCTTCCTAGTTCTACTTTGTCACATCAGCCTTACACTGCCATTCCCGCATGTGGAGAGACGGTACCTGGTCTGTTCTGCATGCAACCGTCACTTTATCACATGGTTTTCGTTGATGTGGACACAGTAGGATAAGATTACACTCACGCAGCGCCTACGGTCTGCTCCAGACAACCACAATGGCTTTAGCAGGTTTTTCACTCAAACACCGAAAACTGTGACTGACGTCTGATTCAAAATAGATACTGTCGCCGGGGTCAAGCAATTCCACCCGATCCACCGATCGAAACTCCAGCTTCCCATCGAGCAAGTGAAGGAACTCCTCTCCGTCATGGCTGACGAAAATCATGTCACTGGTGTCCTGAGGAGGAAACTCAACAAGAAAAGGCTGCATCTGCTTGTCGGTCTTTTTCGCCTCCAGAGCTTCGTAGATATAATTTACCTCACCTTTTTGATGATGCGGCCTTCGCTCGACCCGCGTGCGCTCCCGTACTCTAGTCACTGCAATCTTTTCGCTGCCCGCCTGATCCTGGAAAAAATAAGACATACTCACATTCAAGGCTTTTGCCAACTTAAGCAGGGTCGCAACGGGGGGGACAACCTCATTATTTTCGACTTGAGACAGATATTCTCTGGATAGATCCGTTTTGGCAGAGAGATCATGGAACGTGTAGCGATGCTTTTCTCGAAGCTCTTTCATTTTGCCGCCAATTCTCAGCGCTTCGACGTGGGGATCGATTTGTTGCTGATCGGCCATATGTCATCCCTCCCTGATCTAGATTTCTTATGCTTGGGTTGTAAAGATCGTCTCTGCAGTCTCTCCGAGGCGGGATTAAGTGGGGAGGCGGCATGCAGAGAGGGTGAATCGACCTTCCTGAATTCCTGCCCCCTGCTTAAGAAGCTGCAAGGACAAGCTGCGCCGGACTCACAGTTGTAGCTTCCCCCGAACAAGAGTCGCTGCATTTTTTAAATTATATAACGATCCTTCGGATAGAGAAAGTGTTTCCGTTCTCCCGATTGGAATGTGGCCGAAATTGCGTTTCATACCAACACTGAAATCAAGAGCTTTCAGACCAGGGGTCTATCCACTCTTATCGAGAAGTTAGGAAGTCTGCTGGTCAGTGCTGACGCATAAGTGAGCAAGCCCACGGCTGATAACGGAAGGTGGGTGGAAGCAAATAAATTTTGTCTCAAAATAGGAGTAGACACCGATCGGCTGCTTTGATAGTGTAGTGGTGAGTCAGTGTGAGCTGGCGAGGAATCAGGGGACTACGCTGCAAAGGAGGAAGAGAGCCGGTGATCCAGTGCGGTCGGCGAATCAGCCGTGAGGAAATGGAGGGGATTTGCGATACAGTAGAGGCATGTAGGGGGCTGAGTCGCAAGGAACTGGCGATAACGATCTGTGAGCATCTAAGTTGGTACAGCGCCTCGGGCAGTCCCAAAGTAGATGCATGTCTTAAGTTGCTGAAGAAGTTGGAGGCGCAGAAAGATTTAGCACTGCCAGCCAAGCGAGTGTCTTTGCCCAGGCAATCGGAGGAGCCAAGGCGGAGTCGGAGGAGTGATCCGCAACCGCCCATAGAAGGTAGTGTTGGGCGGCTCGGTCGGGTGCGATTGGAGTTGGTGAAGGATCGGCAGGCAGCGCGTCTGTGGAATGAATTGGTAAGCCGCTATCATTATCTGGGTTGCAAAGCGCCTTTTGGTTGTTACCTGCGCTATTTCGTGGAGAGCGAAACAGGCAAGTTGGGCTGCTTGTTATTCTCGGGAGCAGCGAAGGCATTGCGGGAGCGGGATCGCTGGATTGGTTGGAGTACAACAGAGCGATTGAACCGTTTGGGTTGGGTAGTGAACAATACGCGGCTTGTAATCTTTCCTTGGGTGCGGGTGAGAAATCTGGCAAGCCATGTACTGGGGCAAGCGGCAAGGCGTATCGGTCAAGATTGGCAGGAGCGTTGGAGTTACCGGCCGGTATTGCTGGAGACTTTCGTTGATCCTCGTTTCTATGAGGGGACCTGTTACCGGGCGGCAAACTGGCACTATCTGGGAATGACGACGGGAGAGGGGCTCGTTCGCAAGGGCAAGTGCTACACGACGAGCCCCAAGAAGATTTTCGTATTGCCACTTTGCGAGTATTTCCGTGAAGTGCTGTGCTCATTGCCGGAGCGGGTAGGGTCATGAGCAAGGTCAGCCGACGTCCTAATCGGGAACAAATCAAAGCACACAGGAAGGAGAGAAAGAAGGCTCAGAAGGCATTACGCGAAGAGTTGCAAAGAAAAGGATTGAACGGCTCATCGCACACGACGATCTCTAACCACAAGTGCGCATACAAGGACGTGGAGGAGGAGCGTGCCGTTCGCAACCAGGCGAGCTGGGAGCAATTGAAGGCTTTTCGCGCCAAATTGCCGGTGCTGTTAAGAAGGCTTTCCAAGATTCCGGACCCGAGAAATGCGAAAAAGACGAAGCACAAGCATACGGTCCTGCTCATCTACGGGATACTGGTGTTTGTACTGCAGATGAGTTCCTCTCGAGAGGCCACCCGGGAAATGAGTCGTCCGATGTTTTGGGAGAATTTGCAGAGATTTTTCCCCGAACTTGAGGATGTGCCCCATCATGACACCCTGAAACGGTTGTTATGGCAAATTGAGGTAGAGCAGATCGAGAGCACGCATATAGAGTTGATCCGGCAATGGATCAGAAAGAAGAAGTTTCGCCGGTATTTGGTAGAGAACTGTTACCCTGTTGCGGTGGATGGTACGCAGAAGCTGATCCGCGATTGGCTCTGGGATGAAGAGTGTTTACAGCGAACTTTCGATAAGGACGACACCCCTCACACCCAGTACTATGTTTACGTTTTGCAGGCCAACCTGGCGTTCCGTGACGGGATGAGCATTCCTTTGATGAGCGAGTTTCTGAGTTATACGGCAGGCGACCCCGGTAATAGTAAACAGGATTGTGAGCTCAAAGCGTTTTATCGGCTGGCCGCACGCATCAAGAAGGCATTTCCTGCTCTACGAATAATGGTGTTTCTGGATGGTCTTTACGCCAAGGGCCCTGTGATGGAGGTGTGCCGCAAATACAAATGGGGATACATGATCGTTTTACAGGACAAGAGTTTACCGACCGTACAGGGTGAATTTGAAGCCATAAGCACGCTCCAGCCCAAGAATCGGTACACTCGCACATGGGGCAACAGAAGGCAGAATTTCAGATGGGCCAACCAGATAGAGTACTGCTTTGGCGCCAACGGCAAGAAGACCGAGCTCGTCCATGTGGTCGAATGCATGGAGACCTGGCGGGAGATCGAAAAAGGGGGCACGCGCGAGGTCTCCAAAAGCAGTCGGCATCTTTGGATATCCAGCGAGCCTCTGAACAGGTGGAACCTTCATGAACGCTGCAATTTGGGCGCACGCTCCCGATGGAGCATAGAGACAGGTTTTCTGGTGGAAAAACATCACGGCTACCAGTACGAACACTGTTTTGCCTACGACTGGAACGCCATGAAGGGATATCATTACTTGATGCAACTGGGGCATATGTTCAACATCATGGCTCAAAACTCGGAAAAGCTCAAAAAAATCATCCAAGACACCGGAATTAGAGGACTGATCTCCTTCGTTCGCCAAACCATAGCCGGCCCATGGCTTGACCATGCGTGGATCAAGGAGCGCCTCGCCGCACCATTGCAGCTCCGCTTGATATAGCGCAGATCGATTGGTCGTCAAAAGCTCAAACCCGCCCGCTCAGGCAGAAAGAAGGCCGAACTATGTCCACTTGACAATAAAGATCGAAAATCTGAGGCCATTGGGGCGCAGGAGTCCTGATATTTTACATGGCGAGCAGCCGCGGTCCTCTCAGACAGCAGCCGACCTGCCTTAAAACCAGCGCCCGAAGCTCGTGTTTATGTTTCGTGCGTCAGCAGTGTCTGCTGGTCCTCTCCATTGACAAATCTCAAAAAAAATGTTCGGGTTCTGCATATCCTTACTTTTTCAACTTACCCTTTTATGAAAGGGGTAAAGTATGTTTGAAAGACCCTCAAAAATGCCCATACCAAGCCCCAGGGGCGGCATTCCCGGCTTTTGGGGAGCGAGACTTTGCACACTTTCCTACTGCGCTTTGATAAAGTGAAATCCAAGAAAGCTTCCGCAAGGGGCTTTAGAGAAAAGGAGAGGCCATGTACTTCGCACAGGGAGACCTTTTCCACGGTATGGGCAAGGAATTTGTAAAAGAAATCATGGATATTGCTGTGAAAGAATCTTATGAAAAAGCAGGCGTATTGTTTCATAAAGGCGATGCTGCAAGCCACTTTTATATCCTCCTAAAGGGGGATGTCAGGCTGACCACCGGTGAAGCCGGTCATGTAATCCACGTTGTAAGTCATGCCGGCGAAGCCTTTGGCTGGTCAAGCTTGGCCGAACGTGACGTTTACTCGGCTTCGGCCGAATGCTCCAAACCCACCACGCTGCTAAAGATCAACGGAAATACGCTGCAGGAAATCCTCGCGAAAGATCCAGCAAATGGAGTTGTATTCTATAAACGACTCGCGGGCACGCTCGGAAGGCGGTTGGTCCAGAGTTACGGGATGATCGGCTCTGCATCCCAAGCCGAATCTTCATCATCTTTTGGAGCCGGGCATCTTATGGAGACTCATCCTAGTTAGACGCCACCTGGAAACCCACAATTTCTTCTCCCCCTCGAGGGGGAGAGGTTATGTGAGGGAGGTGTAATTTCAAATACTAACACCCTCACCGCGCCTGGGCGGCTAAGGCTCGTGGCGCAGGGCTTTAGCCCTGCTGGAATAGGCAAGCCCAAAGTGGGGCTCAACTGGAATAAATGACCTTTCGGATGGAAACTCATTAGACAAATTGTTTGGACGTTGGGCTTATTTTTTAAAGATCACCTTGCCAACGGCGCTTCTCGGCAGATCTCGAAAAGTCCCGATGAGCGCAGTAAGCAGGAATATAAAGGCCGGTATTCACTATCCGGCCTTGTTTTGTCCCCGCAGCTTACGTAGGTGTGTATGTGAGGCTCACAACCGATGCTTACATCTCCAAGTCAGGGTTAAGACACCAAAATGGGCTCTACCAATTAACAGGTGACCGTCAGACACCCCCGGCGAAGCCGGTGGCTTGATGAGCGGGGCCGTCTCAAAGACGGTCGCCCTAGTTCCAAGTTCAGTGGTTACGTGTAGGGAGTTCTTTCAAGTATGAACAGCCTAAAACCGACCATCATCTCCGGATTCTTGCTCCCGTATGTAAGTGCGAACCTGTTCGAGTTCGAAACCAACCGTCGAAACAGCATAGCCTCTTGCCCAGAAATGTTCGCCTGTAAAGTTGCGCTGTTTTCCTCCAAATTGTCTGGCAATCGCAATGGCACTTTTCCCTTTGAGAAAGCCTATCACGGAGGCTACCGAATGTTTCGGCGGAATTGCGATACACATGTGGACATGAT
The DNA here is from genome assembly GCA_963781715.1 of uncultured delta proteobacterium. Taxonomy (GTDB): domain Bacteria; phylum Desulfobacterota; class Syntrophobacteria; order Syntrophobacterales; family Syntrophobacteraceae; genus Desulfoferrobacter. Next base: position 264,605 of record CAWAGW010000004.1, on the reverse strand, counting down.
CTGTCATCAGATGCCCTTCAAGAATCTGGCATTCCTTCTGGCGTGCCAGTTCATGAAATATGGGGCCAAGATTTCTGCGAATTTGTCCAAACACCGTCTTTCTCCGGCGTTTGGGAACGAAAACAACATGATACTTGCAATTCCACTTTGAATGGGACAAGCTTTGGTAAGGTTCTGTCATGGAATTCTCCTCTGGTATTCAAGCTCATCAAACCACCGGAGGAGAATTCTACTCCTGGAACGCTCAAAGCTTTGCAAGTCTCACTGGTCGAACCAGTGGCTTACCAATTTGAGTTAAGTTGTATTTGTGGTGCAATAAAACTTTGTAGGCTGTCCGAAAATGCCCTTTTTGTCATTTCGAATCACGCCTTGGAATAATTAAAAACATGTTACATCCACCACTTGTGCGAGTAAGATTTCTCCCTTCCGGCTCGAAATGGCACTACAGAACGAAATCTCGTTATGTTATTGGACACGAATCGATTAAGACCAGCACAAGCCTCCAAAATTCCCTCTACCTTCTCAACCCTGCCGGAATAAGGTGTGAGCTGGTTGCTTCTATCGGCTAATAGCTTGTGCACCTCCGGGTTTTAATCCAAAATCCGTAGCGCGCTTGCAATCCCTTTTGATTTCTTCGATTTTTCCCGAAACATAGCTTTGTAAAACTCTGCGATTTTCAGACAGAGTAACTTCCAATGTGAGATTTCGCCAGGCTGTGTTATTTTGATGATAAAAGACTTGTGTGAAAATAGGAGGAGAAATGACTAAAAATGAACTGATTACAGAATTGGCCAGGGTTGAAGGCATCACATTCAGAGCTGCGGAACTCGCCGTTAATGCTACCTTTAAAGTCATGGAAAATACCCTTGCGTCCGGAGATCGGATCGAGATTCGCGGGTTCGGCTCCTTTAAGATAAAGGAATACGAAGGATATGAGGGAAGAAATCCAAGAACTTTAGAGAAGGTCAAAGTGGGACCCAAGAAATTACCATTTTTCAAAGTGGGAAAGGAGCTGGCAAGGAGAATCAACTCAGGTGAGTCAGGCGACGATGACTCGGACACATAAGCTACAGACCCGTATCAACATAACCAGTTGCAGTCTGAGGTCATCTTCTCAATCAGAGTCTTCGTCGATTAAGGCGCCATACGTCCGGGGCAGCTCGTACAGGTACTGGACCCTATCAGGTTCCAAAACATGGCAATAGCACTCGTGAATCCGCTCGGCCATTTTTCCATTGCTGAATTCATCCCGGGGGTATTCCTCTGCCTCATAGAGCAACTCCAAGTACTGCCGCTCGCTTTCGATGGAAAATACTTTGGCGGAAAACACCTCCAGGAAAGCCTTGATAAGGGAAGCATTGATCTTCGCAAGGTCCCTCCCCACACCGTTGCTTAGCATTTTCTGAACCAGTTGCTCTTTGTTGTCCTCGAAAAACGCGGCTTGAGCGCGGTTTATTTCTGCACGATGTCTAGTGCAGTGGGAACCTCGTTTCACACGAGAGGCTCTCAAGTCACACTTGAGGATCTTGCTTTGGATACATTCACCATAAAATACTTCTAACGGTTTCATGGTATTGCTCCTTTCTTCGCCGTATTCGCTGGCAGTTGAACAGGAGCTCCTGTCTAACGAGGGAAATATTTACATCCCCGCGTGACACAATTGAGGCTGAAGTGACTGCAACTACCGGCATCTTTTGTTACCCATGGAGTATAGCAACACACATGCCCATACTCTTTGCGATAGATACACGGCAGCAGCAAAAACAGGGATTCACCCAAGACAATCAAGAGGTTACTCAAAAATTTAAAAAGCATGTATACCAATTGCCTGCCGGCTCAAGCCTACCGACAATCTCAACTAAGTTGACGACATATAAGCGAGGGTGAAAGAAGTTGACACTTTTCATTCTGGCGCAAGGTCATTCGGCAACGCGTTGCATAGTAAAATAAATTGTACTGCCGTCAGCAAAATCTCTCCAAACTCCACTTACCTGATTTTCAGTCTCCCATTTACCGTCAATAATACCGACGGTTTGGATTGATTCATCGATTAGCACGAGACAGTCGCATGGATTGACTTATCGGCGGAGAGATTCCCCGTCACGATTGATTGCCCGCCCATTGCCTCAAAGATACCTCTGAAGAAGCTTCCGCTTTGAGAGCCTGACGATCCACTGCATTTTAACAGCGACGGTATCCGGGAACGAATCTATTCCTGTCGATACTAAACATGGTGTCCCCCACCTCATTGGAATTATCAAAACCTCAAACAGCAACTACAATTGTTAGCTTTGCCAATAGCTCAACCCATGGATTGACTTCTTTCAAGGTGTAGATGAACACTGCTTTTGGTGTGATCAAAGATGCAAATGCTTCCGCTGACAGCACGTACGCCGTCGCTGAAAGAACACCGATTTTCTCAATGTCATCGGCTGATAGGTCGCCTTTGCTGATCAACTGCCTCTGCCTTTTAAGCAACTCTTTGCTAGCCTCTGTAAGAGGGCCTATTGTTCCTGTCTCCATTAAGAGCGCATTGAGCTTTGCCCTTGCATTCTTGATCTCTTCATTTTCCCAGACGTTCTCCAAAGTGGCATCATCTCGTTCCTTGATGGTTTTCATTATCGGCAAGGCTAATTGATAAAGTTTAGTTAAGGTATCCTCCCATCCCATCGCGGCGTCTCCTTCCATATAAGTACCTATCTCGCAGCACTCTCCAGTCTGTCAGCGGCTCTATTGAGAGCGGGTATCTGGGTCTTTATCGCTGCCAGGGCAGCCTGACACTCCTTAAATTCATTTGAATCAGGCATTCCTGCACAATCAATCTTGGGCACTGAAGCTTGCAGGGTCATGGCAACTCCTCGTGTTGCTTCCGCGTGATCGATTGCAGCTTGTTTAACCTGGCCGCAACAGCCATAACTACCTAGAATCACAGATAACAATACCAGACCAATTGCTTTCCTCCTCATGGATTTCTCCTTTCGTTTGGAATGGAATATCCAGTATTCACCATCAAGAAAGACGTCGTTCCATGCACAATAGTGCATTCTGACCAATACAAGTGACCGGAAGGGAACCTATCCGCCATCTCTAGCCAGGTACATGCGATCACTACTCGAATTGATCCTTCACTATTCTTATTGGCCGACTATTTTCTATCCAGAAGACAAATGTTATCCATATAGCTAGCGCGTGCAGGTTATCAAAGGGCTGCCTCTTTGGGCGAGTATCTTGTCACAACTTTTTGATATGGAGGTTGTTATGAAGCCGGTACTGCTATTCAGCGTGGTGATGCTGCTTTTGTCCGTGACCGGATTCATAGCCGGACAGAAAGTCTTCAAACCGATAGAACAACAATTGCCCCAGCGGAAAAATCTGCAAGAGATCAGATCAATGAATGAAAGTGATCGGATGCGCTACTACGAATCGATATATAATGATATAAAATTTTCCTTCATTTCTTTCGACCTTGCAAACGGCTTGACCTTTGCGGATATTAGGGCGATTCGCTCAAATTTCAGTCGGGTCTTCTATCTTCTCGTAGGGTGTTTGTTGCTGCTCAGGTTTTTGAAAAAACCGAAGGCATAATCAACGGCTTGACGAGATTCAAATTCGCTCGATCCAATCAAATTTTTGTACCCATTAAGGATGAAGACCTGCTTTTATGTTCTAGGTTTTTCTCTTATGAAACGAATGAAGTTTCACAAGAGAAATTCCCAATCATCCAATGAATGCCAAGTCGAGGATACCGCTGTGGCGCTCCCTTCACCGGCATAACGAAGGTTTACGTTACGGATATGGTGATGCGCAGTATTCAGTGGCGGGTTATTTTATGTGCTCTTTTCTGAAAAAATTTCAATCGCCAAGGAGCAATAGCCACAATCCTGGGTTGACAACGCTTTGTAGAAGCATCCGACCATAAATATCGCCATACCATGTGGGGTCAAAGGAGTCCCACGCATAGCCCACGAAATAGTCGCTGACATGGCAGCCGCGGTGGGTTTGCCATTATCTCCGCCAGCGGGGGGAGCAATCTCAAAAGAGGGCAACATGGACAAGTCCGTGTAGAGTAAACAGCCTCAGATGCCCTTTCCAAAGGTGGTCTCTCTCTGCCACACGGCCAGGTATTCCTCTATACCACCACTGGCAGCCAGGGCAGGACGTGATTCGTTGTCGGTTGTTTGAGCTATCCTTAGCACCACGCCCACCTTGTTACCGCCTACGTCAAGAAACTGTCCTCGGACATCCCAGTCCGCACCGGTACCCGAGTAATCGTGCTGCCAGGCCACAAGGTAGCGGTGCTGGGTATTGGAGCATCGTGTCGTCGACAGTCTTCGTGCCGCTCGTTCCAGATAGACGGTGTTCCATAACACGATGGCTGGCGGGGGTAGCTGCCAAGCTTGCGTAGCATTAGCGAGGGGGTGACAGTACCCTGTTTGATCGACGCGGCCAGCCGCAAAATCTCATCCCAATGAGCGCGAACATGCTTGATATTCAGCGTGCCACCGGTCATGGTTTGTAATGCTGAATAATCCGGTTTTTTTTTCGGCGTATACAGCTTGGTATCCTTCAGGTCGCGGATGCGCGGAGCGAAACGGAAACCCAGCAGGTGCATCAACGCAAACACGTGATCGGTGAAACCGGCCGTGTCGGTGTAGTGTTCTTCGATGCGCAAATCCGATTCATGGTACAGCAGCCCATCGAGCACAGAACTGCCAGACGCGATTATCACCGACTCATTGGCCAACGCCAGGCGGTTGACCGTTGCCAATTGCTCTTCCAACAAATCCAACCGGTCATGCAGGTACTGATTGCAGTCGGAATTGACCGCAACGGGCAGTGCCCTGGTCTCTTTGAGTGTGCCGAATCTTTCGGCTGACAACAGGTATTCGTCGAAGTTGCGGAACTGACGTGAGCCTTGTACCCAAATGTCGCCAGACCGTAGCGAGTTTTTTAACTCCGACAGCGCGCAAATCTCATAGAAACGGCGGTCGATGCCGCTATCCGTGATAACCAGTGATTTCCAACGTGGTTTGATAAAGGTTGTTGGCGCATCCGCTGGCACCTTGCGGGTATTGTCGGCATTCATACCGCCTATCACCTCGATAGCGTCCAGTACACCTTGCGCTGTTGGGGCGGCATGCAGTGTGAGCGCGTACAGGAACTCCGGCGTGTAGCGCCGCAACATATTGAACTGCTCGCTGACCAGGTGCAAGTGATCGAACGATTCGGGCTGCACCATTTGGTCAGCCTCGGTCACGCTTTGCGTGAAATCGTCCCACGGGATAATGGCCTCAATGGCGGCGTAGGGATCACTGCCGGATTCCTTGGCCTTCAGCAGTGCATGGCCGATCTTGGAGTACAACCGTACTTTGTCGTTGATTGCCTTGCCCTGCTTCTGAAACTGCTGCTGATGCTTGTTCTTGGCTGTGCTGATCAGTTTCACCAAGATGCGATCGTGTAGATCGATCAGTTCATCCGTCACCGTGACCATTCCTTCCAAGACCAGCGCGACCATGGTCGCATAGCGCCGCTCACTCTCGAACTTGCCCAAGTCTTGGCTCTCGGGTAATGCAAGCAGGCTGGCCCGTTCTATTGTGGACAATATCGAGCGACGCGGCATGGTCAGTCATCTGTTCTCAGGTATTGGTAGGGAGTCTCGCGGCTGATGCCGAGCTCTCGGGCAAGCCTGGCTTTCTTCTCGCCGGTGGCAACCCGTTGCCGCAGATCGGCGACCTGGTCGGGCGAGAGCGACTTCTTGCGGCCCCGGTAAGCGCCACGTTGCTTGGCGAGCGCGATGCCTTCACGCTGGCGCTCGTGGATCAAGGCTCGCTCGAACTCGGCAAATGCCCCCATCACAGACAGCATCAGGTTCGCCATCGGCGAATCCTCGCCGGCGAAGATCAGGTTTTCCTTGACGAACTCAATGCGCACACCGCGCTTGGTCAGCTTCTGCACCAGCCGACGCAGGTCATCGAGGTTGCGTGCCAGTCGATCCATGCTATGCACCACTACGGTGTCACCCTCGCGCACGAAGGACAGCAGCGCATCGAGTTCCGGCCGTTTGGTGTCTTTGCCCAATGCCTTGTCCGTGAAAACCTTGTCGACCTCGACGTGCTCAAGTTGCCGTTCCGGATTCTGATCGAAGCTACTGACCCGTACGTAGCCGATGCGCTGACCGTGCAAGATGCCTCCCCTCACCGAGGGGATATCCCAATTTGAGAGCGAAAACGAAAAAACTTCCGCATTCACATTCAATGCGGAAGAATTAGACTGATTTTAAAGCCACAACGAAGTGTTGCATAGCGTGGACATAATTTATAATGATTTGCTGGAGGTCAGGCTGTTTTACAGAGCGTTGAAGCATTTCCTCTATAGATTCACCTCTTTTCAGTGCCTTGTGGAAAGCCTTCATAGCCTCGATTATACGGATTGACTCGGAATCGCCGTCGTCTGCCTTTATGCGTGTGTTATTAAAAACAAGGGCAAATGTATCTTCAGTCATGCCTGAGGAAAGTTTGTCAAGCTCTTCAAGCTTGACTTCAATACTTGCGGCCACGATCATCGTTTCGGCCACTTTATGGATATGTGGTCGAAGATTATTTTTGCAACGATTATTTTTGACGGGACAAAAGCGACAAAAGTTGCTAATCAAATGATTAAAAAACCGTCAAAATGGAGGTGTGATGATCTTGGAAAAAACGCTGGCCACGTAAGGAACGAGCGACCAAGACTGATGAATTTAGGAAGCTGGTTGCTGAAGATGACACCGGTCTGAGCTTTCGCCAGATAGCTGAGGCGATAGGCGTAGCAAGGTCGACTCTACATCATTGGCGCAAATGCAAGGGTGCGATAGATGCCGCCCCCGAGGTAGTTGAGTTTTTTGAATCGCCGACCGGTACGGCCTTTTTGCATCGTTTGGTGCTGGCAGCTCATTTCGTGATGACAATGGCGGGGCCTTGCGGCATTCGTTTGGTCTGCCTGTTCCTGAAGTTGACAGGTCTTGATCAGTTTGTGGCCGGCTCCTACGGTTCTCAGCAGAAGGTTTCGGCTGCTATGGAAGAGGCCATTGTGAAGTATGGGGAGGAGGAAAAGGCTCGTTTGGCAGACGGCATGGAGCCTAAGGAGATTACGATATGTGAAGATGAGAACTTTCATCAGGATCCCTGTCTTGTAGGCATAGAGCCCGTCTCAAACTTTATTTTGTTGGAGAAATATAGCGCTGACAGGACGGCTGAACACTGGACGGCCTGTCTGACAGAAGCCACAAAAGGCCTCAAATTGAAGGTGATTCAGTCTACCAGTGATGAAGGCAAGGGCATTGTGCGCCACACCCAAGAACACCTTGGGGCACACCACTCTCCCGATCTTTTCCATGTTCAACATGAACTGGTGAAAGGTACGAGTGTGGCTTTGAAGAACCGCAAGAAACGAGCGCAAAAAGAGGTTGATGAGGCCGCCACGGAACTGAATCGCAAACAAGAGTCAAAGGAGTTTTTCCTGACAAGCAAGCGTGGACGAGGCCGGTCCCCTGACTTTGACAAGCAGATTCAGAGTGCACATGACAAACTGAGCGAGGCCGAGAAGGTCCTTGAAATGGCTCAGCACCACCAGGACGCTGCAAAAGAGGCGATTCGGGGGGGATTGCCGTGGATTATCACCCCTATGACCTTGAAAGCGGAGAAGAGAAGACCAGCGAGCAGGTAGCCACATTACTCAATAAGCGTTTCTCGGAGATTGAGTGTATTGCGGCGGCGGCAAATCTTCCTGCAAACAGCATCAAAAGGATAGAGAAAGCAAAGCGGGTAATGGGCAGCATGGTGGCAACCATTGCCTTCTTCTACCTCATGGTAAGGGCAAGAGTGGAGGCTCTTGGCTTGACTCCCGTACAGGAAAGAGCCACGTACCATCACCTGATTCCGGGTATCTACCTGAGTTGTGTTTCAAGGAAAAGCAGCAATAGCGAACGGCGCAATGCTCTGCGCCAGCGCTCGGAAAAATTACTCGCCCCCCTTTTGGTCCACAACGGTCCGCTTGGCGATTGCACAAGGGAGCAAAAAGGGTTTATCGAAGACGTTGCCACGGAGTGTGCTCAGCTCTTCCAGCGATCAAGCTCTTGTGTGGAGGGGCGCAATGGTTACCTTTCTTTGCGTCATCATGGATTGCATCGTATCAGTGACAGGAAACTGGCTGCTCTCAATACCGTTCACAACTTCTTCATTCAAGACAGCCAGGAGAGAACACCAGCAGAAAGACTCTTTGGAGCGAAGCCAAAAGACTTGTTCCAGTATCTGTTGGATCGCCTCGACCTGCCCGGGAGACCAGCACAAAAGCGGTCGACAACCAGAGGTAGACAGGGACCGTTTCTGGCCGTGGCTTGAATAATTGGCCAAAACGATGATCATGGCCATACTTGCAATATGGTCTTTAGCAGAATCCTTCATTTGCTTCCTCCACCCTCCAGCCTCCAGACGGCCTTTGCTGACACGATTGGTGGGTCTACCCCAAGATGTGCTTCGGAAGAAATCTATGACCCTTGACGGAATGTGTCAACAAATTAATAAAAGAACCCTATTCTGACGATTTTAGGCCTCGCATCATGACGTCCAGTTAAAGTCCACCCCAGACTGACACTGGAATAACGAATTTTCCGTTCCCGAATTGACCCGAGTGCAAAAGAATGATATACATCTGTAAAATGTATATCCGGAAGGAGATGATCATGCAAGTCTCAAAATGGGGTAACAGCTTGGCCATTCGGTTGCCCGCCTCGGTGGTCGAAGCGCTGAAACTCCGCGAGGGCGACGAAATTGAAGTGCTGATCGCAGATGAACGCGTCTTTCAAGTAAGGAAGAAACCCGGCACTGAAGCCGTCCTCGCCCGGCTGCGCCAGTTCCGAGGAAAGATGCCGGCCGATTTCAAGTTTGATCGGGAAGATGCCAATGCCCGATACTGAAGCGTTCATCGACACCAATATCCTGCTTTACCTCTTGTCCGCTGACAATGATAAGGCTGACCGAGCCGAGATGATTGTGCAAGCGGGCGGCCTGATTAGTGTACAGGTGTTGAACGAGATGGCCAGTGTAGCACGTCGTAAGCTGTCGATGTCATGGGGGGAAATCAACGAGGTGTTGGCCCTGATAAGGTCGGTATGTTCGGTTGCTCCGTTGACCATTGAAACCCATGACAGGGGGAGGGTTGTAGCTGAACGGTACGGGGTGAGCGTGTACGATGCAATGATCGTGGCCGCCGCTCTTCTCGGGGGATGCAAAACCTTATATTCTGAAGATATGCAGGACGGACTGTTGATCGACCATCAGTTGCGCATATGCAATCCATTCACCATTCAAGCATCATCTGGGTTTCGAGACTTTGATGCTTGAAAATGTTCAGAACGTGATCCGTGGCCATGGTGTGTGCTGCGGGTCTCGGGTCGTTGCCTCGTCTTAACGTGCGATTTTTTCCGAATTCTGTGTTCCCCCCATGTACAGGCATTTTGATTTTTACCAAAAGCTGGGCGGTGGTCCACTGCACGATATTGTGAGGAATGCCTGCCATGTCAATTCCTAAATGACGTTGATGCCTTTCAACTCACGCCCGAATCTGGAACTGCTATCTATGCTTTTAATATATTGAACTTCACAAACCACCCGAGTGAGTAGCGAATACACCACAAATCTTGACTTAGCCGGGCTGAATGTCATTGAGACAAATATGGACTTTGTACCGGAAAATTTGCAGTACGGAATTGGTGATGGTAGTCGTAGCTCACGATTGGTTTGATGGCTTCAAGATAGCAAAATCATATCGATACGCCCTGAGAGTCAGGCTGCATATCGCAAGGATGAGAGCTGTGTAGGCCTCAAAAGTTGTCTTTTACAGATAAAAAGGCAGAGCCATTGAAGACCCTGCCTTTGTTGATAGTCTAATCCTTCTAGGGTTCCCGTATCCCTTGAGGGCTGCTCACAGTGCCTAACAGATCATTTTTTTTCTCCCTAAGGGCCCCAATACACGCAACTGGAAGTGGAATAGTAATTGTCTCCCAGGTCTCCTTCCAGCGGGAGACGATATACCGAGGAAGGAAGCCATCTTTCATAGAAAACCCGTTTGTCGAGTTGCAGCTTTTGACCGGCATCCCAGTATCCCTGTCCAAAAAGGATATCTCTGAGAGTTGCCGAATGCTCATAACGGACACATGCGCAGGGCTTACAGTATTCGTCATCGAACATATCGTTCGACGTTAGCACATACCATGAGCTGCCACTGCTGAAGGAATCCACCTGGTAGGCATTGGCGTTGCTCGAGATATCCATGCAGTAGGGAGTACAATAGTATTTAGTGTTCCACTGATCGGACTTGGTGTACCCGAAATTCCATGGATTGTTTATATTGGTTGAATCGAGCATATTGTCGATATGCCACACTGCAGGCATGATGCTCTGGAGGTAATAGGCCTGAAGAGAGTTCGTCACGACGCTATTCCAGCTATCCGGGTCATTCTGGTGGTCGTACTGCCAACCCGGTCCGCCGTTTTCAGGAGGCGTGTCATGTGGAAGCATGAATTTTATGCCGACATACTGGAGCTTGCCCCAGTCCTTCTTGATCATGCTCACAAGTTTGTGAGTTCCCGTCGTGCAGCTTCCCCAAAGCTCATTCATCTCGGTTTGAAGAGATGAGTATGCGGTGTCAATCGTTGTGTAATCCGGTCCTTCCGGTTTTTTTGAGAAGTTCATCGCAATCGTGAGGGCGCCATTGATGACCCCCATAGTCCCCTTTATTGCAGCATTGGTGACGATTGAACCCGCGCCGGTCAGAATTCCGCGAACGACCATGCCTGCATCATATAAGACGCGGCTGCTGTCCGGTACGGGGACGGTATCCCTCACCATTTGGTAAACAGCATCCATGCCGGTGCTCGAATTAATCTGCATGTTGAGCAGGGCAATATTCATATCATCATTGAACGCATTCACTTCACGGACGTAGTCGATTTCGCCATAAATATCATTGTTCTCGTCGTGCACTCCGCAGATCTGCTTTTTCATGTCGTAAAAAACCTGCCGCGAGAAAGTCGGGGTCAAAATCTGGTCATAATCCAGACCGGAGCACGTTGATCCCCACGTTACGACAGCATCGTTGTCGGCACCGACATACTGGCTCCTGATGTCCGTCTCACCGCTTCCTGCGCCCACGTGACCGCTTATGTACTGATAGGCTCTTAACTGCTCTTGATAGGTGGAATCTGTGGTGGGGAAGCCAGGATCGGGGAGGGGCCAGGGGACGGACGGCTGCAGGGCGACGGAGACCAGGCTGAAATCCGAATGGCCCGTCGTGTCCCCGTAAGGTTCCGTGTATTTAATGACCGGCTTGAACCAGCCCTGCTTATTCTTGTGCATGACGACCCGCAAATTGTGTTCATCAATGGTCGAACTCATCGCATCGACCGTATCGGCCGAGCCCAGAGGGTAAGTGAGTGGGATGCAGTAGTAAGTGCAGTATGGAATAGTCATGCCCACGAGGGAGTATGAAGAAGTTGCCCCGTCTAGACCGTTGAGAACCCCGATCGTACCGCCCCAGGAATTGCCGATGGCCTTGATCAGGTCCGCGAAGTAAACCGATTTGTAACTGATGGGAGCGCCAACGGTTGAGAACACCCCGACGTACCTATTGCCGGTGGCCCAGTTGTCGACCAGGTCGTCATACATCCGTTTTTGTTCCGACTCGCTCACCGAACCAGTACCAGTTCCACAGTTCGTAGAGTAAGTCTCCATATCAAGTTGCGGATCGGATAATGGCCCCAGGGTATCCCCATAGAGTTGAATGGCCTGGAATCCCCCCGCCGCACCCGCCTTTAACGTCGTAGAGCCATATGAAACCGAACCGACCTTGATAGTATTTCCTGTGGTACTGGTTGCCGTGTGGGTTTGGATCTCTATGAATTCTGGGTAGATAAAGGTCCAGTTACTGGTAATCCCCGGGTTCGAATCCTTGACGAAGGAACCCTCGATGTTAGAGCTGATCCTCTGCCAATCGGCCGTATCCTGGCCATTGGCTCTGTGATCCCAGTTGTTAAGTTCGGTTCCCTGGTATTGGCCCAGACCTTTGATGCCGATCAGGGAATAACTGAACTCGACTGGTGTGCCATCAGTCAAGTTATAGGTGAGGGGCGAGGTGAAGTTGGCATTAAAAATGGTCGTTGCCCCGAACTCCATCAGCTTCGTGCCCAGCGGACAGAATGGCAAATATTGGCAAACGTCCATCGGGCGTGCATTGTTGAGACTAGATAAAATGACCAGGCTGGTATTGTCCAGGCCATCCAGGAAGTCCTCCATGTTCGAGCTTCCACATGGAACGTTGAAGCTCCTGTGATCCTTTTTCGCCAGTGTGGCGCGGTCCAGCACAAGGACCTGGAACCCGCTGTTGCTGGGCGAACCGCAAGCCGTCGGAACCGGCGCGGGGTAAATTGTGTTGCCGACCTGGATGGAATAGTCTCCATATTGATCACCAGCGCCTGTAACAACCCTCGTCTTGACCGGCACAGGGATGTAATCGGGGTATTCGGGGTTGGCTTCCGTAGCAAGCAGCTTGATCGGGATCGGCTCGCTCTTCCAAAACCCACCAGAAATAACCAGTTTCAGAGTGTACTCACCGGGCAGGTTCACAATAAGTTCCGGGCTGGACGGATCCCGGGTAAGTTCAAGCGTAACATTTGCACCATCCGGTTTATTGACGACGGTCCACAGATAGCTCAGATCCGGCCCAAACAAGTTACTGCCATCGGGATGAATAATATCTTGAACATCGAACGACAGAGGTTCATTGTTTCGAGCGGTAATCACGATTCTCATTTCGCTGCCGGGGTCGCGAAGCTCGACAGACAGGCTGTTCAAATCCGACAAGGTGATCGGCTTTTTGATGTATCCTATAATACGATTACGATTAAAATAATATCGTAGACCGGTAAAATAATATCGTAGACTGGGGCGGAGGTAGTTGTGGAAGATCGACTTCTTAGTGTATCCTATATTACGATTAAAATCCTCAGGAGTAGCCACTTGCTCTCCGTTTAATGTCACAACCGCGCTGGGCGCTCGTCCTGCGCGGCCCTTTTTTAGGCCCTTGTAAAAGATGTGGAGAGTGAAATCATAGACACGGGGGTATTGCACCAGGAATTGGCGCACTTCCGTCGCGGGTCCCTTGGTCGAGCGAGTAAAAGTTTCAGGACCGAACACACGGAAAACCCGCGCTATGCTCGTGCCTGGGAAAGCGACCGTGCTTAATAGCATTCCCAACAATGAAAATAGAGCAATAGAGCGAATTTGTCTCATTTTCGTCCTCCTGTCTAGAGTAAGGAATACATTTCAAAACTTGAACGCATAACCACTTTTTATCAGACAGAACATTTTGCTTTTTCAAACCAGTTTTTACGCAGTACCATAGGGGTTAGCTCCTCTCAGACCATCTTCCAAGAAATTGCTACATTGCCGCACGCCTCCTTCAATCCGGCCAGTCCTTTTCTAATCGAGCAAATTGCATCCAGAAGGCCGCGCTAAACAAAAAGTTTCCTAAGATAAGTAATGGCCCTCAGTCTTGTCGCCTCATGTTCCATCTGGTCTGCTTGGAGAAATAAACCGCAGGGCCAAGCATTTGCCCAAGTATGACGATCGCCTCACGGGGATCGAGACAATAGACATCGAAGTATACCCGGGTCCAGACGGACCCCAAAGATTGCTGGCGACGGGATTATTTCTGAAACACCATCCCATCCGCTGATAGGTATACGGGCAGTGCTCCGCTCTCCAGAGCTTGAAACAGCCCCGGGTGACTTCGAAGCCTTGTCCCTCAAGCACCTGCATTAGGAGCTGTGCGTTGTGCTCAATCTGTTTGGGGACCTTATTCAACGGCACAACACTCGCCATTTGCTGATGCTCCAACGGCAAACATTAAGGCAATGGCCTTAAACAAACAACCCCCCGGGATTTTTCGATGATCGATCATTTGCTTCCCCCTTTCGTCGGCAATTCCTGGCTGGGCCACCACTCACTTTTCAGTTTTTCATTTTTCGCTGACAACTGGAGATAACTTCCTCTCCTTTTCCAATTCATCAAAAGAAGCCGCGAGCAATGACTCTATGAGATGGCGGCCCTCCTCTTATCCCTTTTCGACACCTCGACAAGGACCATCTTCAACGACTCCTGCCTCGACCGGTAAATCATTTGCCGCGTTTATTATCAGATCGATCAGGCCCTGCATGGAAAGCTCCCGCAGTTGTCGGCCGGACCAGACATTCACAAGGTTGATGCCCGGGCCGGCGCCAATCAGCAGCAGGGCCGGATCGGCTTTGAGCAGCGAGAAAACCGCTTCCATGCCGGGTGCCTCCAAGTCGAAGAAAAGCACGTCCGGTTTTTCTTTATAGAGCGCCATGGTCTCCTCTAGCGGTAATGCCAGTGTAGCCACCTCAAACTGAGAACAGCGCCGCAGACTGGCGCCGATCGTTCCAAGAATGACCGAGTTACCGTAAAGGAGAATTTTTCGGCTCGCTTTCACAAGGCCCCCCTGCTTTTTCTGCTAAACTATTGGAAACATGAAGCGCTTACAATGTCCAAAGGGACAAAAAAAGGACAGTCCCTTAAAAAAAGAGACTGTCCCTTTGGACAGTGGTTGTTTGAATTTTCTTATTTGGTCGGCTTGCTGGCCGTCAAGCCCATCCGCCCGGCAAAGGCCAAAACCTGGGCGCGATTTTCCAGATGGAGCCGGTTCATGATCTCCCCCATGTGATATTTGATCGTACGAGGGCTCAAAAATAATCGGGCCCCAACTTCCTTGTATGAGAGGCCTTCTGCCAACAGCCTCAGCACTTCGATCTGTCGTGGCTTCAACACGCTCCAGGGCGCTCCCTCAAGGGTTTCTGCAGACCCTTGTGATGAAGCGGGTCCCCTCGGAGCACCAATACGCGCAAACTCCTCCAGCAGCTTGGCAGCCAATCCCGGGGAGAAAGGCGGCGCGCCCTGGCGGGCTTGATCGAGTGCCGCCACCAATTCATCCGTGTCCATGCTCTTGAGCAGGTAGCCGCAGGCACCGGATTTGATCGCCTCAAACAGGTCGCCGTCCTCGGTGGAGGTGGTGAGTATGATAATGACAGCGTCAGGCATTTCCGCCTTGATCAGGCGGGTGGCAGCCAGGCCATTGCAGCGGGGCATGCGGATATCCATCAAAATCACGTCGGGCTTTTGCTCGCGCGCCAAGCCGACAGATTCAAGCCCGTCGGCAGCCATGCCGACAACTTCTATGTTGTGCGCTTCCAGCAGGTTTTGAAGACCCTCCAGCATCAACCGGTTATCATCAACCAGAAGTACCTTCATTGCGTTTCCTCTCGGTATTTTGGATTGGCACATTTAACTTCAGCACGGTCCCACTACCCCCTGTCGACTCGATCTGCAGAGACCCGCCGATTTGCTCCATTCGTTCCCGCATGAAAAGCAGGCCGAAGTGACCGCTGTTGCCACGTCCTAAGTGGCTGGCATCAAAACCATGCCCGTCATCGGTGATGGTGATCTGGGCGTTGTTCCCATCCAGTTCCAGGCATACTTTCAACGTATGGGCACCGCTGTGCTTGCGGGCGTTCGTCAGGGCTTCCTGGATCGCCCGCAATAAGTGGATACCCGTTCCGGAATCAAACGTATGTTCTTCGATTCCAGCGGAGAGCGCGAGTTCGGTTCGAATGCCGTAATTTGCCTGGAATTTATCGATGTACTCTTTGAGCGCCGGAATGACGGACCATTGCCGCCCTGAGCCTGTCTTGAGGCTGAGAATCGATTCTCGAACGTCGGCGTGCGCATCTTTGGCCACTTCCACAATTCGCCTCAATAGAGATTCCGCTCTCTCATCCTCACCATCATGTATCCATTTAAGCGCGCTTTGCGTCTGCATACCCACATATCCGAGGACCTGTCCGATGCCGTCATGAAGTTCGCGTGCCAGACGCGCTCTCTCTTTCAACGTGGCAACGACCCTTTGCTGTTCGAGGATGCGAGTCTGTGCCCGTATCTGCTCGGTGACGTCATGCAACAGGATTAATTTCCCAATGACCTCCCCATGTCGTCCTCGCAGGGCTGTCAAATTCAGTCTGTATTGCCGGGCAGATTTCTCCTTCCCCAAGGTTATATCAGTTTGGCCTACTTCCTTATTTTCCAACTGCCCTAAATCGTCCGCATCGATAGGCATCACATCTTTGAGGAGTTTATTGCGCAGTTCGTTCTCTTGGATTCCCAGCATTGCCACCGCCGTGGGATTCACGTCGGCGATGCGGTCCTGTAAATCGAGCACCATAAACCCCTCACGCATCTGCTGGAGAGCAGCATCGCGCGCCGCTACAACCGGATCAATCACATGAAAGCGATGGAAGGCCACGGCATACGCCACTGCCACCCCCCCTACCATGAAAAGCACCGATTCCCCTGGCCCAATCAGACCGGTGTCAAGTTTATCTATCGTATATCCGACACGAGCAATAATTTGGCCGGAAACTATTATGGCCACGGGCAAACGGTGACCGGGGGAACAAATGGCCAGCCGAACTAAAACCGTAAAATTAACAATACCTAACAGATAAATGTAGCTGTTAAAGACCCAATACAATCTCCCGGGCGACGAAACGACATATCTGTTCATCCGGAATCCGGTCCATATGAGGTGATGGAATTCGTTGGTTACCATCAACAGCACGCTCAGCAAAGGGAATAGGAAAAGTAGTGCATAACTCCGGCGGTTTAACCACCGTCCCAAGCCGGCGTATTGCAAGATAAAACAGGTGATGGCGGTGCCAACCGGCAGTTGCCAGATCGCCTGGAACTTTACCCAGAAAACTTTGGCGGAAAAGTCCACCGCTGTCAGTTCCAGGATCACCCCAAGTGTCCAAAACCCACCGAGAAGGCATGCAATGGCGAACGATTTGGCTGCTGGTATGTGTCGCCGCCGCCAACTATAGGCGCCCAAATAGATCGCTATAGCGAATGTAATTAAGGCTGGCCAAATATCGGAGTTGTAAGAATAGGAACAGCTCATCGGGCTATTTGCTAAATCTAACATAAAGAATTAACAAAACATGTAGTCGAACAATGAGCTTGCATGCTAAACTCCCCGGAATCGATAATATCACAACATTTCCTAAAATATCTCAAGATTTTGGCGCGAAGTAATATATGAAAATCATTCCAGGATTCCTATAGGAATCGCCATTCCAGAAGTTCTGATGGTCGGGACAGTACCACATAAATGCCTATCAGAGCAAGATTTTGCAAAAGTCGATAAAGATGAGACGGGCGGGTCCCTTAGTGTCTTAACATCAGAGTTGATGCTTTTTCTGGCAAGAAATGTAGTTTCTCATGCCAGGTTAATGTGTCCGGAAAGGTGTGGAATGACGACGAGCTCTTTAAGTTTCAAGCCCATTGTGACCACCTGAGTGCCGAATTTTGTAAGATAATATTTGTATGTGCGGCCGACTTTTCTGATGAGACCATGAACATGAAGTCGTTTGATCGTGCGGGAGATCTGAGAGGTGGTCCTTCCTCCAAGCTTGGATCTCAGATGCTTGTTCTGAAAGCCACTGATGGTGAACTCTCCGCTTGCTATGGATTCGAAGAGCAACTGGTCGTCATCATCAAAGAGATTAAAGCCTTTGTAGGAGCGGTTATTTCTGACAACTGTTCTGGAGATTTTTTCCAGTTTCTTTGTTCCGGCGCTTGGATCGTCGATAGCCGAGATAAACTCAATGTACCTGCGGTTGGCGGCGACGAGAAGACTGGAGAGGGCCGGGAGGGAGTAGATTCCTTTCTTCATCTGGGCAAGTTTCATTGACTCGCTGCCATCGCGATGTTCTACCATGCGGTAGTGTTTGAAGAAGGAGACGTCATTGACGGTGGTCTCGATTCTAAGAATGAGACCGAACTTATCGTACATTTTAATGGAAACGGGACCCATGCTGTGTTTGATCCGGGTTCCCTCGATTCGTGTGTTGAAGTTATTGCCCATCTCACCTTCATATTTATCGTGAAGCTTTCTTCCGAGGAAGGTTGCGATGTTGTCAGGCTTGACGGTGTGGATGGCGGTGCGGGTCAGATGCCCATAGATGGATTGGAGATCTTCTCGGTGCTTGAAGACGATATCGGTTGCATACTCAGCCTGCATAATGCTCCAGTGATAACGCAGATCGAAGTCTTTGATGATAGAGCAGAATCGTTCTGCAAAAAGATCGAGCCTTGTGTGAAGCAGATCGACCTTGAAGGAATCGCTGAGGCTCTGAGCTTGACTGAAATCCGATATCTCGGCGAAGGCGTTATCCAAGATACCATGATGGATACCTGATTTGGTGAGTCGCAGCTGCAACCAGCTATGCGCGTTAAAATAGACCTGAAGGCGAAAAGGACACCAAGTGGGGACGCGCACATAGACAAGGCCAAGCTCCTCATCGATAAGGTAGAAATAGTAGTGTAGGCATTTGCCGTTATCAGGCTTGAGGAAGGTTTTGTGGGTTTGCTTGTCGTGCCATGGCTTGTAGGTCTGACAAGGCTCCATAGCTGAGAAGATGTGAACGAGCCCGGGGTGGTTGCCTCTCTGTTCAAGGATATGCTGTATGCGCTTTTCTTTTCGGAAGTTCTTCTTGCGGATGAACTCGATCTCAAGACCATTTTCCGAAGCAACCCGTTCGGCATTCTTCCGGAGCTCATCGCGAAAGGGTTCTGCAAAACGTGGGTAGTCGAAGATGCGAATATGCTTATAGCTCAAGTAGCCAGCCATCCCTTGAGCATAACAGAATGTGGGCAAAGTCCCCTGGATCACTACACGATCGAAACAGGAGAGGGTTCCCAAGATCTTCTCAGCGTAACGGTCTATCAGAAGTTCCATCGGTATCCACCTCCTTAACTTTATCAGACACTTGAAGTGGATATAAGATAATACCCGATCATTGACTGTGACCTTTTTGGTTCCGGCTTTGCCGGGTTAGGTTGTTTGTAATAGAAGACAGGGATTGGGGGACGGTCATGCAAAAATGCATAAATTTGGCAGCGTGCAACAGGAGAATCAAGGTGGCCGAGCCGCTGAAACCGCAGACTGAAAACAAAAAAACAGAGGCCAAGGAAAGGTGATAAAGGATGATGAGAAATCGTTTTTTCGAGGTTTTTCGATATAATGTGTTGGCGGTGCTGCCGAAGCCATTTTTTGTACCGATTTTATGCCGGAGGATGCGATCTAAGATATCGGGCTAACCACTGGGGCTGATGATTTTCATCTCATAACCGTATTGGCAAAGAATCTGCTATACATCGCGATCTGCGCATACTTCCTGAAAAAGTGAGGATTCTAAAACAATATCCGTACTGCAAAGTGCGCAGCGAAAAATCCAGATATGTTTCAGCTGTACGTACCATTTGCGCCAAATCCCGCATAACGGATACCATTAGTCTATAGCGATCTGCGCAAGCGCCTCCGAAAAGTGCAGATAGGTTCTGCAAATACTGATACCTTGCGACCCATCGGCGACTACGTACAGCCATCACCCTATACGTACTGCCTATGCAACCCTAGAAGTTTCCACCTCATTGCCTGTCCTCAATCTCTTGCTCGCTAGCCCTGCCCTTTACCCATAAAACATGTCAGACAAACTTAACCTCCCCTCAGGGCAAATCCTTCACACATGAGCCGTAGCCCAGAATAGCCCTGCCACATCAGCTGGTGCCCTGGGGGTGGGTCACTGCGACGCCCGAGATAACCTCCTATGCGCGCTACCAGGCGTACCGCGTCTCCCAAGTGGTTCGGTGGGTCAATGCGTTTTTTTTTGCGCAGGCTTTCAGTACCTCGATTTCAAGATCCGAGAACAATACTTCGGCCGGGAGCTCCGGAGTCTCTCTACCCAAAAGCGTCATCAGCATAATACGCCAAGCAATGACCAAATTGATTGCGATAGAGCGTTTCAGACGCTCAGCTGTCTTATGAGCGGCGTCTTCAATGCGACAGCCGGATTTGAGCACACGGTGCCAGTCTTCAATTCTCCAACGCAGGCAGTACCAACGCAGGCATTCTTTAGCATCTTCCACACATTGGATTTTCACCGTTGTCAGCAGGAACCACTCTATACGTTCCACACCTTCAGGTGGACTATCCTCAACCACATGAATAATATTTATAGAAATAGGGTCCTTATCCTTATGGTAAACCGGCGGAGATAACTCAATCGGCATATAACGAAGCGATACTTCCGCCATACGTTCATCACGTTTCGCACGGGCCTTCCGTTTGCTCTTCTTCGATCTGGCACTCTGCCGCTTCACGTGGATGCGAAACTGACCGCGCACTTCCGACTGCTTGACCGCATCAAAGAGTTTGAGGTCCCCGGTGGTACAGCGATTGTATTGGGCACGCACCAGCAGATCCACACAACGATTCTGACGGTGCTCATCGAAAAGCTCAAAGAAGTCCGCCTCCCGATCCATAACACTGATCACCTTCGTTTCCGGCATCTGCTTGGCAATCTCCATGCAGTCGCGCAGGCCAAGAATCCAGGTGAAACTTTCCTTTTCTTCAATAGGAATGGAGCCGGTAGGCTTTGTTTCAGCCGCGGATTTCAAACCGGGAGCATAGCACTGGGCCTTCAACACCCCTAATGGCAATCCATCGGTCGTTACGGCCAGTGTTGGATGCAAATGCAGTCCCCTGCTTTTAGCCCCCGTTTGATTGGAGCCTATAATACCGAGGCCTTCGCAATCATCCAGGTTGGAATAATCCAGATCACTGCCATCCTGGATGCACAGCACCCTCTTCTGGCCTCTCATGCGTTGTATCGTACGCTCACGGTGGGGCAAAAGAATGCCTTCCATATTCACGGCTGATTCGTCCGGATGGTCTATCAGGCGATAATATCCCTTGACCGCCGGCCAGTCTCCTTTAGCCACACCACTGAAGGCTCGATCCGGTTTCTCCGCCTTTGATTTAGCACAAGCCACAAGTCTCCTGCTCAATCTAGTGTCGCCCAATGGTGCTCCTCCAAATTCCTTTTCCGCCCATTGATCCGCACCCAGGCTGTCGGCGACCTCCACAGAACATGGACCGCTCTCTTCCGGAACACCCAGCTTGATGCGAAAGTCTTTCTCCAAAGGGTAAAGGTAAATGTCTTTGACTGTTTCGACCAGTTCATCCCGCGGACCCTGACGTCCTCGACCTTGACTGCACCCCACCCGCACCCAATTGGCCGCCTTATAACAGGTACCCAAAAAACGGCTCGTGTCCACAAAACTTTCCACCAGCCACGGGCGAAAACCATAGCGCTTCTCAAAATCGTTGGGAAGTTTGCGCATGACGAGCCCCAAGAGGCGTGATGCTAGATTTTGGCAACGTACAGCCGGGCGGATCAGAAACCGGCTCAAACCAACTATTCGATGCAATTGAGCTCGGCGCATCTCATAGTCCCAGCCGATCCATCTATCCCGATCCTTAAGATGCAAGGCCGGCGCTCCGAAGCCCATGGCCCCCAGCCAACCGTGCTCCGAGCCCACCAGATAGCGAAGCTGGCGCCCCACAAGCGGTCCCGCACCCCTTGGGTGCTCGCGGATCATCATCTCGTTCCAGATCCGCATTTGCTCCACCGACTCCACGATGATAAGCTCCATTCCGAGCACTTTACCGGCCTTCGAAGGAACACCCGCCAGCACTGCAACCGCTTCCGAAAGGCGTCTTGGACGCGGCGCACTATGCTGTACAACAGGCGCGGGCAAATGGATGTGGCCCTTATCCTCCAAGTCCCGGAGCGCCCTCAGACATGTGCTCCTCTGAAGACGACCCAGGCCATCAATAAATCCATAATGCTCGCATAATCGATCCGCGAGTTGCGTTCGGTTAAGACCCTCCTCGCCATCAAGCACTGATCGAATATGTGCGATAGCTTCTCCCCTCGCCAGTGTCCGTCTAACTTGGTTTTGCGTCTCCATGCCGATAGCGTATCCGGCATGATTCCCTTTGTCTAGTATTTTCTACGGGTAAAGGGCAGCGCTAGCCCGCACTAAATATTCCTGCATCGCATCTTCGAGCAATTCGGTCAAAGTAGTTTCTCGCTGCGCAGCAAGCACCTTGAATTGACGAAGCAATTCTGAGTCGAGCTTGACTCCTGTTTGCCGACGTTTGGGTTTGGCCGTAGACTTGGTTCTTGTTTTTTTTGCCATGACTCACGCTCCCTTTACATCTGGCCCCATAGGTTTTTGATCTGTTCTTGGATATCCTCGGTGGTGACGTAGGCGTAAATCAGCGTGCTCTGAACGGAGGAGTGCCCCAGTTGCTTTTGTAGTGCCCGGAGGTCAAGCGAATTGATGAAGCATTAGGCTTGAAGAAAAATAAGTGAGCAAAGACCATTTCCAGTCAGTTTATCGTCATCCGGTCCAGTTGACACCAGATCTGACCGCACCTAGTTTGATATCAAAGTCACAAAGATCTAAATTTCAGGCATCTGGGCATTAGACTCAATCACACCATTAAAGGAGGTAAGACATGAAACGCTTTCTTATCGCATTTGTGTTGGTTCTTTCACTAATGTTTGTTTCGAATGTGAATGCTTCTTTCCTGAATAATGGTTCCCATTTTATCGATCTTAGTGGCTCCTATTTTATCGGCCTTTGGCAAGGAGTTGATCCTGCTGATGGAAGTGAAGTTTTATTTTCCATCTTTAAAAATGATGACGGCACATTCTCTATTCTCGGGCATGAATCAAGTTTTTATGTATGTAATAATACTGATAAGGGGGTAGTAACTGGTACAGGGCAGATTGAACATGGAGTGCTTGTTATTACCGACATGGAGCTTCAATGTCTTCCAGTGGCTGGAGGTGGAACCGGTGGAACTACCTATCATTATTCAGTTGAGTATGTACCGGATAAGAAAAATCAGATATTGATTTATAAGGAAATCGACGGAAGCTCTGAATTTAGCACAATAATTCTGTATAGAATAAGCAAACAATATTAGGGCAGCAATTCTCATTTTGGTTTTTGTGAGCTTTTGCCAATTGATTGTCTAAAATTCAAGGACAAAGGTATTCGCTCCGTTTTTAGCCAAAACGTTTCAGGAATAGATCTTTTCTGTTGTTCTGTTTATGGGCGGGCAAAATACACTGATGAGGTCCTCTCTACAATCAACTGGCTATCCTGGCGAAGCCCGGGTAAGGCCGTTAAGCATAAAATCCAGGAGGTGTTGCCAACTGTCAAAACACATGTAGCGGGTTAACGCCCGCAAGTCATCGAAGAAGGTTTTGCGAGACTGTAGCATCTCTCGAATCCGCCGGTAGTCTTTGTCCGTCCATTCCAATACGGTATGGAACAGGAAAGCCAGCAGGATGAAAGTGGTCAGCAAAGAGGACAGGTGCTGTTTGCCATGACCGTAATTGTGTTCAAGATTGTAGCCTTTGGCCTTCAGGAAAAGCCAAGGCGCGGGAGACCGGGCACTTTTCCCCCCTGAGATTATTGTGGCCGTGAAGGCGCTCGCCTGCCAATTGCCCAAAGACCTTGGACTTCCCTTCTCCAAACTCACTCACGAAGAAATCGCCCGACAGGCCGAAAAACAGGGGATCGTCGCTTCCATCAGTGGCAAGACGGTCTGGCGCTGGCTGAGCAAAGACGCCATTCGCCCCTGGTGTTACCGTAACTGGATTTGGCCAAGGGATCCAAATTTCGAAGAAAAGGCCGCAAGAGTCCTTGATTTGTATCATGGCATCTGGGAGGAAAAACCGCTTGGCGCCCATGATTTCATTATCTCTTCTGACGAGAAAACCAGCATTCAAGCCCGACGTCGATTGCGAAGTGTAACCGCTCCAACGAGTCGCCGTTGCGGTCGTGTGGAGTTTGAGTATGAAAGAATGGGGGCGCTGGCTTACCTGGCGGCATGGGATGTGCGACAAGCCAAAGTCTTTGGTTTGTGCAAAACCAGCACGGGCATCGAAAGCTTCCACGAGTTGGTCGACGTCGTTATGTGCCAGGAACCTTATCGATCCGCGCAACGGGTCTTTTGGGTAACTGACAACGGCTCCTCCCACAGAGGACAGGCTTCCATTGATCGTCTCAAAAACTGGTACCCCAATGCGATTCAAGTACATACGCCAATCCATGCAAGTTGGCTTAACCAAGTAGAGATTTATTTTTCCGTGCTGCAGAGAAAAATTCTAACCCCCAATGACTTTGAAAGTCTTGAAGACCTGCGAAATAAGATTCTCAGCTTTCAAGAAACATATGAGACCATCGCAAAACCTTTCGAGTGGAAATTCACTCGAGAAGATCTGAAAAAAGTATTGGCCAAATTAGATGACGAACAAAAATTGGCGGCGTAAAAATACGTCACCGAATTTTCGCCACAGAGCACTTAGGCTATAGGTATTTTCGAGGATGTTTCAACGGATTACTGGGCGGCAGATTGGATCGAGGAATTCTATAACGATGGTCTCACCAAAGGATGCGACATAAATCCTCTCAGATTTTGCCCGGACCAACAGGTCACTCGTGCGGAGATGACGATCTTTCTTCTGCGAGTCAAGTACGGAAGCTCATATTCTCCCCCGGTCGCCAGCGGGATTTTTTCGGATGTACCGGCAGGATACTGGGCTGCAGATTGGATCGAACAGCTTTATTCTTTATTACGAGGGCATCACCACCGGATGTAACGAAAACCCCTTGAGATTTTGTCCTGCTGAGCCCGTCACTCGGGCTGAAATGGCTGCATTTTTGGCGAGGAATCTCGGCCTTTAATTAAATCAAATATACATGGGCGGAGCGCTGCATAACAGCTCCGCCCATGTTCCTTTGCTTGGGTGGAAACCGTTCTTGCATGTCCGTTATGTTCGCATGCCAGCAGAGATAGCGCAGGCCAGTTCTATGTAAACAAGCCCATAGATCGCTTGACATCAATAGCTACGGAGCTCTGATGTGATTCTCGGCTCCCAGGTGATCAGCCTGGATCACTATCTGCAGAACATATCCTTACTGCAACGCACTCATTCCAAAATGAAGATTTGGGTTCAGCAATAGATTCGCTGAGAACACCGGGGTACATAACGTGTTCGGTGATGCTGTACGTAACACACTATTGTCCGACCGTGGTCCATGTCTCCGGACCATATCCTCACTTTCTTGGAAGGTGGCTTCATATCGCTATCAATAGCAGGTTCAGCAATCCTTTATTTCTTCTTATTTTTTAAACGTCGCAATCTTGATTTGATCTTGAAGTATATCAGTTGCTTTCGTCCAGAACTTTGCGAACGGTCAACGCCAGCTGTTTTCTATCGAGCGGTTTCAGCGCGTAAGCCTTTGCCCCCAATGTAATTGCACTCTCCTCATCAACCCTCTCGCTGTAGCCAGTGCACAAGATGGTTTTCATATCAGGGCGAATTTTCAGAATCTCTTTTATCAACTGATCGCCAGTCATCCCAGGCATTGTTGTGTCGGTCATGATCAGGTCAAATTGTTCCGGGTTGGAAGCGAAAAGCTCCAGTGCTTTTCTGGGATCGGTTTCAGTTTGGACTTTATAGCCAAGTATCTCCAGTATCAATCGTCCAAGTTTGGCCATGGATTGTTCATCATCTATGAAAAGAATTCGCTCATTGCCGGTTGGAAGCTCCTCCTCTATCTCCATTGCTAAAATGCTTTCCTCTTTTGTTGCCGGGAAGAGAATTTTGAAGGTTGTCCCGATCCCCGGACTGCTCTTTACCTGGATGGAACCCCCGTGGGCTTCAATGATACCATGAACCACTGAGAGGCCCATGCCGGTTCCTTTGCCGACTTTCTTGGTGGTGAAATAGGGATCAAAGATACGATCCAGAGTCTCAGCTGGAATGCCACAACCCGTATCGCTTACCTGAAACATCACGTATTCGCCTGGCTGCAATTTTGAATCAGAGTCTTGGGTTGACCCGTCTAGGGATCTGAAATTTGACCGCGCCATAAGAATTAGAATTCATACCGTCATGCGTTAGCTCTATAGCCCAGTGGTTCGGGGTTTCGCCATCTTTTATCGGCCTGGCGGAACCAGAAAGTGACCAAGGTGCTACTGCAGATGCGGCGTTGCATAGGGCAAGGAGCACTCCAGCCAGTATGATTGTCATTACGCTGAGTTTAGTATTCATGTCTGCTTATGTCCTTTGTGCAGTGTTTCCTTTGTTAGTTGCAGGCAAACTTCAATGCGTCATTGCTAGAACGGAGAGCAATGTCTGTGCCATTATTAGGGCATAGATCGGGCCTCCTGCTTCTCTACAAATGCCAACCGCCATGTATGCCAACTCATACAGGACTGTAGGTAAATGCTTACAGTTGGCAAGTGGATGGCAAGCACGCCTCCCCGATCCATTGATTTTCGGGCAGACACAGCTTCTCTATAAGTGGATAAAAAGCTAATAAAAGCGTAGAAGTCGTAGAGGGGTTTGTCAATGCTAGCGTGGGGAACTGAAAAAAGAGAAAGCCGGGCGGGTGCCCGGCTTTCTCCAATATAGTGCGCCTTCACATAATTCGGATAAGAGGTTCTTTTCCAAATTGACTCCACTAATTTGTTGCTATCAGATGACGACCAGTTTGAAAAAATTGCAGAGATTTCTTAAGGCCTTCGAATTCTAGGTTTTGTGCAGCCAAAATGCCCCCACCCCCGGTCTTGGTTCTTTCCTGGAACTCATGTGACCAACATCATGGTGGCCATATTAAAATGAAGTGATAAGAATGTCAAAGGTATGGGCTCATTAATTTGGCTCTGGGCGCTTATCCTGCGTAGGTTGGATTTTTTCTCTGGGTTGGAAATACGGTTGGAAATTTTTTGGTTGGAAAAAGAAAAGGACTTGATCAAATCAACCAAGTCCCTGTTTTTCTTTAAGTTGTTTTGGTAGCGGGGAGAGGATTTGAACCTCTGACCTTCGGGTTATGAGCCCGACGAGCTACCTGACTGCTCCACCCCGCGCCAAGTTCAGTAAAGGTACCTCAAACGCGCCTCTCAGTCAAGGTGCTTTGGGAACTTTTCTAAAGAAAGATTTTTGGTGCATCGTGGTCGGCTCGCCAAACATCCTTCATTTCGGGCAGTAGAATTTCATGCGTGGCTTTTTCGATCAGAGCGATCCTTTGGACGAAGGGATCCCCTGCCGCCTCTCATCGAGCGTTGTTGCTTCGTCCAGGGCCCTGCCCAAGGCTTTGAAAATCGCTTCCAGAATGTGGTGGGTATTATTACCGTACGGAACTTGGATATGTAACGTCACCCCGCCGTGCTGGCAGAAAGCGCGCAAGAACTCAGGAACGAGTTCGGTTTCGAATTGACCGACCAGTGAGGACAGAGGAGGAACATTGTAAACGAGAAACGGTCGATTGGAGAGGTCCAATGTTACCGTTGCACGCGCCTCATCCATAGGCACAACAGCGTGTCCATAGCGCCTTATGCCTTTCCTCTCCCCCAAGGCTTTTGACAGCGCCCCACCCAAGCAAATGCCGAGATCTTCAACGGTGTGGTGGGCATCGACTTCTAGATCACCCGTCGCCTCAACATCGAGGCCAAAAAATCCGTGGGTCGCGAATAGTGTCAGCATATGATCGAGAAAAGGAATGCCGGTTGTTAAGTTAACCGTTCCCTGTCCATCCAAACTGAGGGTTAGACGGATTCGAGTTTCCCTGGTTTCTCTTACTATCTGCCCTTCTCGTAAAGCAGTCGTAGGAATGGCACAACCTCCTGTCTATTGAGCGTACTGCGACGCGAAAAAGATTCAACAGCCTCTTACCAAACCACGGACTAAGGTGACTACAAAGTCCTGAACATTGGTCAGAATGGAGCGAGCCGTCAGAGACCCGCGGTTTACCAGCTTGTTGGTGGCGAACTCGGACATATCGACACTGTAGAAATACACAGGTCGGATTTTTCCATCACTCAGGACCTTATAAGATGGTGTCATGTTGCCGGTAGCGATTCCGTGCAGCTGAGTGGCAAGCGCAATGACGGTTGTCGCTTGCCGCACCAGCGATCTCATTTTATCTTGCGCCAGATAAACATCTGCGATTACTTCCGGCATGGGCCCGTCATCTCTTATCGACCCGGCAAGCACGTACGGGATCTGCTTTGCTATCAGCGCCTGCATAACCCCGTCTTGGATGAATTCCCTGCGGCAGGCGATTTCCATCGATCCAATTTCTCTGATCCTGTTAATGGCATCCAGGTGTTTGTAGTGTCCCGCCACCGCTTGTTGCTTCGAATAGAGGTCCTGCCCAAGAGCCGTTTGATAGAGGGCCCCTTCGACATCGTGAGTGGCGAGAGCATTGCCTGCAAGAACACCTTGAGCGTAACCATTATTTACGATCTCAACAAAAGCGTTGCGTGCATCATGGTCGAAAACAACTGCGGGTCCAAGCACCCAGAGTATGAAGCCGTTTTCTTTCTCATGTGCAAGCAACTCGTAGAGCTCGTCGTAATCAATTGAAAATGCCGTTTCACGTGTCGTGTGGGTGCGAAATGCAAATTTTTCCTTGACGTGTTGAGGGAAGCTGAAGGCTCCTGTGTGAACTAATATACCATCTTCTCCATTTTCCCCGCGCCCGCACGCCACCCGTTCGCCTGCTCGAAGGCGGCGAAATTCCTTGACGCTTAGCGATCTATCAGGCTCGAGAACAACCACACAATCCATCCTGGATTCAACGAGCAATTGCCATTTGCCCTCTTCTACCTGCAAGTATTCCGGAAATATCGATGTTGCGTGATAGTCTGCCGGTGCGACTCCATCCTGTTGTACTTCTTTAAACGTCACTGTAGGCGCACTGTTCAAAGAAGGATTGTTGAAATCGGGCGGATTGAATTCAGGTAGAGCAAAAGCCATCGGAAACCTCTCCAGTCTGTTTTACATTGGCGGGCAAAAAGCCCGCTCCACAAAAAAGAACAGCATCAGTATCGCTGCAGTATTAGAAGGCTCTGCGAGATTAATCCCGTCTCATTCCCATACGAATCCATGCCGCTCTTTCCGGATTCCAGCTAAAGCTTGTCCCCGTAAGCTTTAGCTGGGAGCATGCGGGAATGACGGTCGAGTGAGTCGGCCGACTTTCATGTTTCGTCTCGATCATCAAGCCATGCCCTTCTAATCACTGAGCACTCTGTTCCTGTCGAGTAACTTCCTTGTAGAAATAAACAAAATAGGCTATCGCGGACCAGTATCCCAAAACTACTGAAATCCAAAGGGAAAAAATGCCTATAAAATTCAATAAAAACTCGATCTTGGGAATATAGAGGAGAAGAAACAACAAACCGACAGTCTGAGAGATGAGCTTATTTTTCCCCGTCCGGCTCGCATACAAAATGAGTCCCTGACTGGCGGCGATCGAGCGTAGGCCGGTGATGGTGAGTTCTCGGCCGATGATTAGGAATACGAGCCAAGCCTGCACTTTACCCGAAGGAATGAGCATGATCAAGACTGCGGAAGTCAGCAGTTTATCCGCCAGCGGATCCAACAGCTTGCCTACGGAAGTGACCAGATTGTGGCGGCGAGCTAAAATCCCGTCCAGATAATCCGTAATGGACGCCAAAACGAACAGAAGAAAAGCAAAATTATATGATCTTCCGGAAATTGGCGGAGCAAGGAAAAAAAGGATTAGTGGTATAATGGCAATCCTGAGATACGTCAAGACATTGGGTAGATTGATAAGGTTCTGACGCGAAAAGTCGCTCATTGATGTTGAGGCCTTCATTTGACAGACAAGTTATTTGGAACACTTCAAAACTCGGTTTTTATTATCGTACAGAAGATACGTAGAAGTCCAGTACTCTGCGAACATACGTCTGTGTTTCACCGTAGGGAGGGATGCCTCCGTACTCCTGGACCGCTTCGGGGCCGGCATTGTAGGCGGCAAGAGCAAGAGGAACGTTGTTCTTGAAGCGGCGCAGCAGGGTTTTGAGGTACCGGACTCCCCCATCGATATTTTCGACAGGGTCAAATGGATTGGACACTCCCAAATCTTTGGATGTGTCGGGCATCAATTGCATCAGTCCCACCGCTCCCTTGGGAGAGACTGCGCCGGGATTGAAGGCCGATTCAGCCTTGATGACGGCTTTTACAAGTTTTTGATCCAGTCCGTGGCGTTTACATGCATCCATTATGTGTTTGTCATAGGACGACTTGTTCATGCCGGCTTTGGACCTGGAAAAAACAATTTTCCTGGCGGGACTGATTCGTATCCAGTTCGATCCTTTGGTGACGGTGCAGTAGCGCGAAGGGTCAATCTTCTTATAGATCGGCTGCGTGGGAATATTAGTGAGGTGGACAACGCCTTCCTGGTCCACGTACTTGTAAAACTCTGCTCTAACCGGTGCAGTCAGAAGTAATCCAAATACAAGCCAAGCTATCAAGAGTGAACTTACGTGCCCAATCCCTACAGGCCTCATTGCCCCCCTCCTTTTTTGGCTGCACTCTGAAAGAACCATCTAATCCTACTTTGTCACTTTAGCCTCATATGCCATTCCCGCAATCTTCAGGCGGGAATCTAAGGGACCTCACCGAGCTGGATTCCCGCCAAAAGCACGCGGGAATGACGGTGTGGACTCTGTTCTTTATGCAGCGGCAACTTTTGAGTAGATCTTTTCCTCAATGTGACAAAATAGAACTAATTAGATGTCCTTTCCACTTTCTGCCAATCCCGTAAAAAAGCATCCAACCCCGCTTTAGTTAGTGGATGTTGGGCCAATTGTTCGATTACTTTAAATGGGATGGTGGCAATATCCGCTCCCATCTTGGCCGCTGCCAAAACATGTAATGGGTTCCGTACGCTTGCGACAATGACCTCCGTTTCAAACAGATAGTTCGAGTAAATATCGACAATCTGCTCAACGAGATCCATGCCCTCATGAGCAATATCGTCGAGTCGACCGACAAAAGGACTGACGTAGCTCGCACCGGCTTTAGCAGCAAGCAGAGCCTGCAATGGAGAAAAAACGAGCGTTACGTTAGTCTTGATGCCTTCGTCGCAAAGTCGTTTGACTGCCTTTAGCCCTTCTGTGGTCATCGGTATCTTGACGACAACATGAGAATCGATCTCCGCGAGCTTTCTTGCTTCGGTTATCATCCTGCCATGCTCCGTGCTCACGACTTCCGCATTAACCGGTGCTTGAACAACCCCGCATATTGCCTTGATATGTTTTTCAAAATCCTCCCTGTTCTTGATCCCTTCTTTTGCAATCAGAGATGGATTTGTTGTAACTCCGTCCAATATTCCAAGACTATGTGCTTCCTTTATTTCATTGAGGTTCGCAGTGTCAATGAAGAATTTCATGTGGTCCTCCTTTTAACGCCGTAAATAGTTTGATCCTAACGAGACTGATGCTCCAACAGATAGGCGTCGCGACAAGACGGACTGCAGAAGTACATGGAGTTGCCATCGACATTGGCTTTCACGCCCTTTTGCTTCAAAAAATAGGCTCCGCAATGCGGATCTTGTATGAGATCAGTGTCTTCCTGGGAAGCATCATTTGATTGTTGTCGAGGTCGAAGCAACGACCTACCTACTGATTTCAAGAGCTGGTAAGCGAGATAGAAAACGAGAATGTAAAGAACGAGCCGGATCATTCGTCCTCCAAACGTAAAACTTCCCTGCTGTTCCCGCTCAGCCTGCCTAACAATTGCCCGACCGAAGCATTCAGCAGAGGGTGAATCCAGTCCGGAGCGATTTCCTGCAGCGGCACCAACACAAAAAGCCGCTCATGCACTCTTGGGTGTGGGATGGTCAAGTCAGCAAGTTGCACGACCTGCTCGCCGTATGCAAGGATATCCAGATCTAAGGTCCTGGGCCCCCAGCGCTCTCTCCGAACCCTTCCGAAATGGTTCTCTATTTTGTTAAGAACCCTCAATAAATCTTCAGGTTCGAGTTCAGTCGAGCACCTCAACACCCCGTTGACAAACCAGGGTTGCTCTTCAACCCCTATGGGCTTGGTAGTGTAGAAAGAAGATACCTCCTGGATTTCGATTTTCGCGTGCTGCTGCAGCTCCAGCAGAGCCTTGCGGCATATCTGCAGAGAGTCTCCCTGGTTGCTGCCGAAACCGATAAAAACATTTTGCATAGCTAAAAAGATAATTTTTGGATGCGTTCAACCGCTTCCTGGATTCTTTCCTTGGTGACGGTAAGAGCCAAGCGGATGTAGCCTTCGCCGGGTTCTCCGAATCCGCTGCCCGGTGTTGTTACAATACCAGCTTCTTTTAACAAAAGGGATGAAAACTCTTTCGAGCTGTATCCCTTTGGCACGGGGCACCACACATAAAATGTGGCCTTGGGTATCTCGGGTTCCAGACCAACTCGCCGCAGGCCTGCAAGCAGAACATCCCGTCTTTCCTGATACGTCTTCTGCATGTCGGTGACGCAGCTTTGATCCCCCTCAATAGCGGCGATACCCGCCCACTGAATGGCATTAAACGCGCCCGAATCGATGTTGCTTTTGATCTGTCCAAGTCCTTCTATCACCTGTGCGTTGCCAACCGCGCTCCCAATTCTCCAGCCCGTCATGTTGTATGTCTTGGAAAGAGAGTGGAACTCAATGCCTACTTCTTTTGCTCCGGGAACTTCCAGGAAGCTCATCGGCAGATAACCGTCGAACGCCATTTCTGTATAGGCCGCGTCGTGGCAAACGATTACATCGTATTCTTTGGCAAAATCTACGACTTTTTCGAAAAAGTATCTTTCTGCGGTCGCTCCTGTAGGGTTGTTGGGGTAATTGATAAACATCAATTTGGCCCGGCGAGCAACATCCGGAGGAATGGCTTGCAGATCCGGCAGGAAATCGTTTTCACGCACGAGCGGCATGAAATACGATTCGCCTCCGGCAAAAAGTACGGCCACATTATAGACAGGATAGGCCGGCGTAGGAACGAGAGCTATGTCTCCGGGGTTGATTAGAGCCAAAGGGAGATGAGCGATACCTTCCTTGGACCCGATCAAAGTCAGAACTTCATTTGCCGGATTCAGTTCAACTCCGAACCTGGACTTATACCATTTGGCAATGCTCACTTTGAAATCGTTCATGCCAGAATATGAAGGATATTGATGATTGACAGGGTCCTCGGCAGTATCCTGCAGTTTTTGGATGATGTGTTGCGGAGTTGGAAGATCGGGGTCCCCAACTCCCAGATTGATGACGTCCACGCCACTGGCTCTCAGTTCAGCTTTCAATCGATCGATTTCTTGAAAAAGATATGGGGGCAATCGTTTCAAACGGTTTGCTTTTACAAATGCCATATGGGCCTCCGGCACAGCTCTCACTGTAACTTTGTTGTACGGGAAATTTCATTCTTGCGGACTAAAGTCCGCACTCCTGGCGTTTATGGACTGCAGTCTTTAGACTGCGAGCTTCAACAGCGGCTATGCTTTCTTGATTCCTAAAACGTTCTGCATATCGTACAATCCGGGGGGTTGGTCAACTATCCATTGGGCAGCATGTATTGCGCCTCGGGCGAAGTTGTCCCGACTGTGCGCACGATGCGTCAGTTCGATCCTCTCTCCCAGAGACGCAAACATAATCGTGTGCTCGCCGACAATGTCCCCTCCCCTTAAGGTTTGGATGCCAATCTCTTTGCCTTTTCTCTCTCCAATCAGTCCATGTCGGGCATAAACGCCAACCTCGTTTAAATCCCGACCTAGAGACTCAGCGATAACCTGCGCCAACTTTAGGGCAGTCCCGCTGGGTGCATCTTTTTTGAAGCGGTGATGCGACTCTACTATTTCCACGTCAAAGCCATCGCCCAAAAGCTGCGCAACATCTGCAACTACTTTGAATAACACGTTGACCCCTAGGCTCATGTTGGGAGCCAATACGCATGGAAACTCTTGGGCAAACGCTCGTGCTGCATGCATCTGTTCTGCTGAAAAGCCTGTGGAGCCGATCACCATAGCCTTTTTTGACTTGGCAGCTGCCTGCATGTGCGCCAGGGATGTCGCTGCGTTAGTGAAATCAATAACTACGTCTACCTTGTCTAATACTTGTTGGATATTTCCTGCAACGGTTTGCCCGGATGGCGCGCCTCCTACTACTTCAGAGATGTCCTTTCCAATCTTAGGATGACCGGGGTGCTCAAAACCTGCGACCAGCTCAATGCCGTCTGTTTCTCGAACGAGCTGTGCGACTCGCGACCCCATCCTGCCCCCAATGCCGGCTACTGCCGCACGGATCATAGCATTCTCCTTGTTACTCGAAGAGCGAAATATCGACTGACTTTCAGCACGTATTAGCGTCCTTAGGACGAAACGATATTTGAGTTTGATATTTGATATTGGATTTCACGGGGCACAGACTTTGCGTCACATGCAACGCAACTTGCATCCTATCCAACAGCCAATATCCAAAATCCAACATTAAAAAGAATCTAAATCAATCCGTAGTCCTGGAGGTCCTTGCGCAGGCGCTCTCGATTTGCTTCGGACATGAGCGCCAGCGGCAACCGAACTTCGTCGCTTTCTATCTTTTTCATCATAGCCAAGGCAGCTTTTACCGGAGCGGGATTCGTCTCGTAGAACAGAGCGTGGCAGAGTGGAAGCAGCTTATAATAAAGTTTTTGTGCTTCGCCGTATCTTTCGGCAAAGAAAAGGTTGCATAACTCGGCCATGTCCCGGGGAACGATATTGGAAGAAACCGAAATTACTCCTTTACCCCCTACGCAGAGAAGAGGAAACGTAAGGAAATCTTCACCGGAAAGTACCGTAAAATCGTCCCCACAACGGGCGACGATGTCGGTTATCTGTTTCATCGAACCGGAGGCTTCCTTTACGCCGACAATGTTGTCGATGTCAGCGAGTCGCGCGATCGTCCCGGGCTCCATATTCACGGCAGTACGCCCCGGAATGTTGTAGAGAATAATAGGGATGTCCACATCTTTTGCCACTTTTTCAAAGTGCCGGTAGAGTCCTTCCTGGGTTGGCTTGTTATAGTAAGGGCTGATCATAAGTGCGCCGTCCGCTCCTGCATCTTTAGCATGCTTGGTCAGGCGAACAGCTTCTGCTGTGTTATTGGATCCTGTTCCAGCCACTACCGGCACTCTCTTGTTGACTTGCTCCACGGTGATTTCAATCACTCTTTCATGTTCTTTGAAGGAGAGAGTCGCCGATTCACCGGTAGTTCCGCATGGCACGATGCCATGGGTCCCGTTGGCAATTTGGAACTCGATCAAGTCTCGCAGTCCCGACTCATCCACCTGACCGTTCTTGAACGGTGTCACAATGGCTACCATGGCACCTTGGAACATAGCTTACCTCCCTATTTTCTCAGTGTTTCATCCCAAAGGTCTGCTTCATAAACCACTTTGGCATCTCCTTCCAGATAGACATCCATGAAGCGGATCTTATCTCCTCGCGACTCCCGAGCAAAATAAATGGTGAGTATTTCGCCACTTCTGGTCGTTACTTCCACCGGGGACTCAACTTTATCCAAAGCTGCAGCAATCAGTGCCGATGCAACCGAACCTGTCCCGCAGGCAAGGGTCTCGGCCTCAACACCTCGTTCGTAAGTGCGCACCGTCATGCGGTGTGTATCCTCGACGACTGCAAAGTTGGCGTTTGTCCCGGCCGGTTGAAAGCGTTGATGAAAACGCAAAGCACGCCCCCAACTGAACACGTCCAGATCTTCCAGCTCCCGCGTTTCTGCCAGAAGGTGCACAACATGAGGAACGCCGGTATTGATAAAATTCAGATTGAAAAGCTTTTCATCCACTTCCAGCGGGAAATTCACTTCCAGTCCATGGGGAGAGGATACCTG
The DNA here is from genome assembly GCA_963781715.1 of uncultured delta proteobacterium. Taxonomy (GTDB): domain Bacteria; phylum Desulfobacterota; class Syntrophobacteria; order Syntrophobacterales; family Syntrophobacteraceae; genus Desulfoferrobacter. The sequence continues at coordinate 228,848 of CAWAGW010000004.1, read as the reverse complement.
GATCTTTACCCTTTCACCTGTTATTTCAGCGTGGATTATTCCCGCCAAAGTCCGGAAGGCCATCTTCGTTTTTTGAACAATCCCCTGCAGGTAAACGAACCGTGCCGCACAGCGGGCTCCGTTTCCACACATCTCCGCTTCACTGCCGTCGGCGTTGTAGAATCGCCACCTGAAATCCACTTCGTCATCGGATTCAATAAAAATCAAGCCGTCTGCGCCTACCGACAGTTTTCTACGACAAGCGAGACGCACCAGCTCCTGGAAGTTGGCTTCGGATAGCGTTTGATCCACGTTGTCAATAACAATGAAGTCGTTACCGCTGCCGGTCATTTTGAAAAAATGAATAAGTTGATTATCGTGTGTTTTCATCTTCCTCTATTTATGTCTGCTTAAGAGCCGACCAATGCGCGTTCGGAGAACGCACCCTTCATTTTGATAGCGAACAACCACAACGAAGTATGAAAAAAGCAGCAAGAGCCGTTCTATGCACAAGCCGATCAATGCCCATCAAAAAAATGGAACCGACATTTTCATAGGCCGCAACCACCAATGAAGATAACAGGCTGGCAACTCTACGCTCCGTGCCCCATGCTCTTTGCCCCCTCACAGAAACTCGGGAATCTTCTCGCCTTTTATCAGATCGTCCCAATTTTCCCGCTCTCGAATAGTGTAAAATTCATCTCCCCTCACAAGGACTTCCGAAGATCGAGGCCTGGAGTTGTAGTTGGAGCTCATGGTGAATCCATAGGCGCCGGCGCTCATGACAGCGAGGAAATCTCCCGCCTCCACCAGGGGGAGGCCTCTGTCGCGAGCCAGAAAGTCGCTCGATTCGCAAATTGGGCCCACCACGTCAACGATTTGTTTCTCTTGTCCCATTTCCCTCAGCGGCTGGATGTGGTGGTAAGAACCATAGAGACTTGGACGGACAAGATCGTTCATGGCCGCATCTACGATCACAAAATTCTTACTGGGCGTCTGTTTAGTGTAGAGCACCCGGGTAAGCAAAACTCCAGCGTTGCCCACGATAACGCGGCCGGGTTCGAAAATCAAGGTACAAGGAAGCCCTTGAAGTTCTTGCAGGATGGCTTGAGCATACTCCCTGGGATGGGGTGGGGCCTCCTGATCGTAAGTGATTCCTAATCCACCGCCGAGGTCGAGGTATTTGATAACAATTCCGTCGTCTTTAAGACGTTCGATTAACGTGCGCAATCGTTTCAGCGCATCTACAAAGGGGCTGATTTCGGTCAGTTGACTGCCGACATGGCAATCAATCCCTATGATCTCGACATTGCTTAACGTTTTCGCTCGCAGATACTCCTTTGCCGCACCCTCGACGTCGATCCCAAATTTGTTCTTTTTCATCCCGGTGGATATGTAAGGATGAGTCTTGGGATCGACATCCGGATTCACCCGTAATGCAATTCTCGCTCTACGACCAAGCTGGGAGGCTCGGCCATTGATCGCTTCCAATTCTTGGGCTGATTCAATGTTAAAGAGGAGTATATCTTCTTTGAGGGCATAATCAATTTCCTCCCGGGTTTTTCCCACTCCGGAATAGACTATTCGTTCGCTTGGGATACCCGCTTTTCGAGCTCTAAATAATTCACCACCGGAAACAATATCAACTCCGCCTCCCAGTGATCCGAAAAGCTTAAGAATGGCGATGTTGGAACTGGCCTTAACGGAAAAGCAAGTAAGATGCGGCACATCCCTGAAAGCTTCATCGAAAACCTTGAAGTGGTGTCGAAGAGTGGCATAGCTATAAACATAACAGGGCGTTCCTGTCTGCTGAAGCAGCTTGTTCAACGGCAGGTTTTCGCAGTACAATTCACCGTGCTGATATTGGAAATGGTGCATCTTCGCCTCGATTCAAAAAAAACTACGGATTAAGATCATCTGCTCTGAACAAGTAATACCATCATTTAAATTGTATGTTTCTGATTTCCTGCCATTTCGACAGGAGTCCTTCCGGATAGGGAGGCTCAGATCCAACCGCTGAAACTGCATAGAAATAAACCAGGTTCGGCTTCACTGCTCGATCGATGTATGGCGGGTTTTGAACGGGATTTGCAGTCAGCCGAGTGATTTCTTTGCCTTCCCGCCTGTAAACTTGATAGCCTTTTACTCTACCGTCACTTGGAGTCCAGTTGACTTCCAAGTCCCCCTTAGCTGGAATTACCCAGACGGTGCTCGGCGGTGGGGGCGGAAGGGCCCCGGGGGCCTTTATCTGCCGAACCGGCGATGGCTCGCTCAGGATTGGAGTCCCCTCGAAAGAGAGTAGTGAAAACACGCGGTAATCATAGAGTTGGTTTGAAGCTACCGCTGAGTCAAAGAATGTATCGTCCTTTACTGGCGCTGGTGAAATACTCTCCCAAGTTCCTTCCATCGAACGCCTCTGAACTTCGAACTGAAGTTCTCCGCTGATTGATTGTTGCTGAACATTCTTCTTGGGGGCTTTCCAATGCAATTGAATACCTTCCGCCTGTTTGGCTGCGGTGAAATCCAGCGGAGACTGCGGTAGCGGGACAACCTTGGCTATCGTGGGGTTCGACAGAGATAATACCCGATCCTTGTTGTCGCGAAATGCAACCTGATACCTATAGGCGTGGTTTGCCGAGACCTGCGTGTCAATAACTGTCAAATTTTGTTCGGGGGCAGTCGCCGGCTCAGGATAGGATAGGTCGATTCGCTGCAGGATCTCCTGGTTCGCTACGGGGCACTCGAGACAATTGCGTTTATCCCAGGGGACTTCGGTTTTCATAACCGCAAATCCGTATGAATAGGTCTCACTCGATTCCCTGTTAAAATTAGGGATAGACCAACTCAGTTCAACACCTGCATTCCGAACTTCTGCTTTTAAGTCCTTAACTTGTGGAGGCGGCACGGCCAGGATCGGTCTCGGGGCAGTCTTCTTTCCACAGCCTGAGACCAGGAGTGCGAGGGCTAAAACTACAAAGAGTCTGATAAGGCTGCTTGACAGGGGGCTGGATTGTTTCCTCAGATTCATGAATAAAATCCCTTGCGCGACTGATGGGATGAAACATCGCATGCCGGGTGTTTACGGGTCGCCTGAACACCGGCCGCGGAGTCCCATTAGTTTTAAAAATGAAGCGTAACTGAACCGGACTGCAATCGTACTGTACTTTTTAAAGATGAAATCATGCACTTGATTCTAAAGTTCTTGAAGATCCCTGCTTCCTGCTTAAAGCCCGCGGGGGAAGCTTCGCAGGAATGACGCTGGTAGCCTAATCTGACTAACAATCGCTAAATTTAGCGATACCTATTTTTCGCTATTCCATAGGATGAATAGCGAATCATGCAGGCGCGCCGGTAATCGCTGAATTTAGGCGATAATTAATCAATCACTTTCAGCTTTTGTTGCCATGCGTTTTTCATTATTCCTGATGAACTTTCCATCCACGTTCTCCTGCTTGACCTGCAAAGTTTGCTGAGCCAGTCGAATAGATTCTTGAACCTGCGAGGCGGCGGTTCCTCCTGCAGAGGTTCTTTGGTTCACGGCACTTGCAAGATCGAGCAGTGAAAACACATCAGAATTGAAGGCTTTGTGAAAGTTTCTAAGTTCATCGAGAGTACAATCCTGCAGTTCCTTGCAGTTCTGAATGCAAGACTGGACAATTTGTCCAACCACTTGATGAGCTCGACGAAATGGAACTCCTTTGCGGACGAGATAGTCTGCTAAATCCGTCGCGAGGATAAACCCTTGTTTGGCTGCTTCTGCCATGCGCTCTCGGTTGAAATGAATCTCAGACAATAACTTCGCCAGCAGCCTCAGGGTGTTCAGAACCGTGTCAGCCGTGTCAAAGATGGGTTCCTTGTCTTCCTGCAAATCTCGGTTGTAAGCTAGGGGAAGAGCTTTGGTAAGTGACAGTAAAGACATCAGGTTGCCGAAAACCCTGGCGCTTTTACCCCGCATCAATTCAGGTACGTCAGGATTCTTTTTCTGGGGCATTATGCTGGACCCGGTGCAAAAAGCATCGCTGATATCAATGAAGGCAAACTCTGAGGTGGACCAGATAATCAACTCTTCGGCCATGCGACTCACATGGGACATCAGTATTGCTGCGGCAGCGTTAAATTCGATCAGATAGTCTCGATCGCTAACCGTGTCGATACTGTTTGCGCTGATTTTAGGAAAGCCAAGATATGTTGCCGTTAACTCTCGGTCTATTGGAAAGGTAGTCCCGGCCAGTGCAGCAGCCCCCAAAGGAAGAACATTGGTGCGCTTGAAACAATCCGCAATGCGCTCGTCGTCACGTTCGAACATTTCATAATAGGCCAACAGGTAGTGAGCGAGCAAAATCGGCTGGGCGTGTTGAAGATGTGTGTATCCCGGCATGATGACATCAAGGTTTTGCTCGGCGAGCATAACCAAAGTCTTCTGCACATCCAGGAGCAATGCACGCGATAGGCAAAGTACATCACGCATGTAAAGGCGCATGTCGAGACAAATTTGGTCATTCCTGCTTCGAGCAGTGTGAAGCTTGCCCCCAACTTCACCGATCTTCTGGATCAAACGCTGCTCAATAACCATGTGAATGTCTTCCTGGGAAGCTTCTAGATGCAGATGTCCTCGTTCAATCTCTCTTTGAATCTCACCAAGGTTTTCGATGATAAGCGATGCTTCATCATGGGTAATAATTTTGCACTCTGCAAGCATTCTGCAATGGGCAATACTGCCTTCGATGTCGTAGCGATAGAGCCTGCTGTCAAAATGAATTGAAGCCGAGTACTCTTCCACAAGTTTGTTTGTTGGTTGATCAAAGCGTCCCTGCCAGAGCTTTTCTGCCATAAAGAGCATTCTCCTTTGCTACGTCACTTAACCGCGCACAATAGATTCAATTCGGAGTCGAAGGCCCTGCAGCCTGATAAAGCCTGTAGCATCATTTTGCTGGTAGACTTCGTCTTCCTCGAAGGTGGCGAAACTCGTTTGATAAAGAGAACGACCCGATTTGCGGCCGATTACTTGGCAGTTTCCTTTGTAAAGCTTCAGCCTTGCCGTTCCCCACACATATTCCTGTGCCATATCCATGATGTTTTGCAACAGGCGCATTTCGGGAGCATACCAGAAACCGTTATAAATCATACGGGAATATTGCGGAATGAGGGAATCTCGGATGTGCATGACTTCTCGATCCATGGTGATGGATTCGACCGCCCTGTGGGCTGCACGCAGGATGGTTCCACCGGGAGTCTCGTAAACGCCTCTGGATTTCATCCCCACAAATCGACTTTCCACCATATCAATCCGGCCGATGCCGTGTTTTCCTCCCAATTCGTTAAGACGATGCAACAGAACCGCCGGAGTCAGACGTTCGCCATTGATGGCTACGGGATCTCCACTCTCAAATTCGATCTCGACAACTTCAGACCGGTCGGGTGCCTGTTCCGGCGAAACGGTCAGAGTGTACATTCTTTCGTCCGGCTCCAACCAGGGATCCTCGAGGATTCCTCCTTCATAACTTATATGCAAAAGGTTTCTATCGCTGCTGTAAGGTTTTTCCTGCGTAACCGGTATGGGAATGTTATGTTTCTGGGCGAATTCGACCAATGCTTTGCGTGACTTTAGATCCCATTCACGCCATGGAGCGATAACTTTAATGGCGGGATCCAGCGCTGTGTAAGTGAGTTCAAACCGCACCTGATCGTTTCCCTTACCGGTGGCGCCATGACTGACCGCATCAGCGCCTTCTTCCTGAGCGATTTCGATCTGTCGCTTGGCAATAAGAGGTCGGGCAATCGATGTACCGAGTAGATACTGCCCCTCATAGATAGCGTTCGCACGAAAAGCCGGGAAAACGAAATCCCTGGCAAATTCTTCTTTCAGGTCTTCAATGCGCGTCTTGAGCGCTCCTGTGGATTTTGCCTTGGCGTCAAGGCCGTCCAATTCTTCTCCCTGGCCGAGGTCGGCGGCAAATGCAATTACTTCGCATTTGTATGTTTCTATTAGCCATTTCAAGATAATGGAGGTGTCCAGACCGCCGGAATAAGCCAATACAACTTTTTGAATGCTCATGATCGAGTCGATCTCCCTTAGGTAGTTCAGCTTGCTGCAGAAAGCAGCCAGTCAAGTAGAGCCATTTGCAGATGCATACGATTTTCGGCCTGATCGAAAACTACCGATTGTGGTCCATCAATGACTTGATCGGTGATTTCGTCCCCGCGATGAGCAGGGAGACAATGGAACACCATGGCGTGCGGTGGCGCCTCTGCCAGAAGGTCAGCATTAAGCTGGTACGGCTGGAAAATCCGGCGTCGCTCAGCTGCCTCCTGTTCCTGTCCCATGCTCGCCCACACATCTGTGTAAATAATATCAGCAGATTCCACGGCTTTTTTCGGATTATGGACGACCTCGATTTTACCCCGCCCCCGGGTCTGATTCAAAACGTTCTGGTCCGGCATATATCCGGGAGGGCATGCCAATACAAGATCAAATCCCAGAATCCCGGCAGCATTAATCCAGGAATGAGCTACATTGTTTCCATCACCAACCCAGGCGACCCGCAGTTTTTCAAGGGTTCCGCGCTTTTCTTTTACGGTCAATAGATCGCTCAACACCTGGCAGGGGTGAAACCGGTCGGTCAATCCGTTGATCACGGGAATCGAGGAAAATCCGGCCAACTCTTCGATATCCTCATGCGCAAAGGTGCGGATCACCAAAATGTCAACATAGCGAGACAGCACTCTGGCTGTATCTGCAAGGGTTTCATCGCGCGAGATTTGCGTCTCTTTCGGAGTCATGAAGATGCAGCTGCCGCCCAGCCGATACATAGCCGCCTCAAAGGAAACCCGAGTACGCGTTGAGGGCTTGACAAAAATCAGCCCCAAAACCCGGCCGGGCAGAGTCGATTTGAGCCGATCGGTTCCCTCTTGAAGCGATTTCTTCATTTGTTCAGCTTTGCACAGAAGAGAGTGGATCTCGTCCGCGGAAAGATCCAGAATAGTCAGCAGATCCCGTTTCATGCCGTCTCCTCTTAAAAAACTTCATCCAGTACACCCATCAGACGATCAATATCCTGCCGTTCCACAATAAGCGGTGGAACGAACCGAAGGACGGTGTCGTGGGTGCAATTGATGACCACTCCTTTTTTCAGGCAAGCCTCTACGAGCTTTTGGCCCGGAATGTTGAGCTCCATTCCCACTATTAACCCTCTGCCACGAATTTCTTGCACCACCGAGGGATGTTTGGACTGCAATTCTGCCAGGCATTGTTTCATGTAACGGCCGGTTTCCCGCACTCTTTGAAGGAAGTCGGGTTGGGAAATCAGCCGCAGCACTCGCAGCGCGACGGCGGTAACGAGCGGTGTGCCGCCAAAAGTAGTGGCGTGAGTGCCTGGTGCAAAGGCTTGAGCCACTTCGTCCGTAGCCAGCATGGCCCCCACCGGAAGACCGTTGCCCAACGCCTTGGCAAGGGTCATAATGTCCGGTGTGACTCCTTCCTGCTCATAGGCGAAAAGGGTGCCGGTGCGGCCCATACCGACCTGTACTTCATCGAAAATGAGCAGCAGATCATGCTTTCTGCAGAGCGCTTTCAGATCTGCCAGGTAGCCGGGATTCGGAATGTTGATTCCACCCTCGCCCTGGATCGGTTCGACCAGCACCGCACAGGTCTTGTTGGTCACGGCCGCCTCAACCGCATCCACTGAATTGAAGTCAACGAAGCTGAAACCCTCAACCAGCGGTTCAAATCCTTTGTGTACTTTTTCTTGACCGGTAGCCGAAAGGGTTGCAAGCGTGCGGCCGTGAAAGCTTTCCTTCATAGTGATGACATGAAATCTTCCATCACCATGGCGGTCCTTGCTGTATTTTCTGGCCAACTTAATGGCGGCTTCATTGGCTTCAGCACCGCTATTGCAAAAGAACACCTTGTCCGCAAACGACAGCCGGATGAGTTCCTCGGCCAGTTTCACTTGAGGCTCGGTGAAGAACAGGTTTGAGACGTGAATCAACCGTTTTGCCTGATCACACAAAACCTGAGCAAGTTCCGGATGGCTATGACCCAAGTTGCACACCGCAATACCAGCGAGAAAATCAAGGTATTCCTTGCCGTTCTCATCCCACAACCTGCAGCCCTGCCCCCGAACGAAAAGCACCGGTAGCCGCGCATAGGTGCTGCAGATATTCTTTTGGCATATTGATCTGATATCTTCCATTAAACCGCTTCCAGCCTTTCTGGTTTGTTGTGTTCAATTCTTGACGATCTGGGTTCCAATACCTGCATCGGTGAAAATCTCAAGCAGAATGGCGTGAGGAACTCGGCCATCTATGATGTGTACCTTTTCGGCACCTCCCTGGACGGCTTCAACAGCGCATTGTACCTTTGGTATCATGCCTCCACGCAGCACTTCGTCCTGCATCAGATCGGCGGCTTCGGCAATCGTTATACTCGAAATAAGCCCTCCGTTGGTGTCCATGACCCCTTCCACATCGGTCATGAGAAGCAATTTTTTGGCCTGCAAGGCGCTGGATATACGTCCGGCCACCAGATCTGCGTTGATATTATAGGTCTCCCCATTCTCTCCCACCCCCACTGGAGCTATAATGGGAATCATATCGCTGTTCCCGAGGGTGCGCAGAATCTCTGTGTTGATCCGGTGTACTTCCCCCACCAGTCCTATGTCAATGATTTCCGGAGGCTGATCGTCACCCTGGTAGCGGAACAGGTGGAGTTTGCGAGCCTCTATCAATTGTCCATCTTTGCCGCTGAGCCCTATCGCCTTGCCGCCGTGCCGGTTTATTAAGCTGACGATTTCTTTGTTTATTTTGCCGGCCAGCACCATCTCGACGATGTCCATGGTATCGGCATCGGTAACCCGCATTCCGGCCCGGAAGTCGCTCTTTTTCCCGATGCGTTCCAGCATCTTTCCAATCTGGGGCCCTCCGCCATGAATCACCACAGGATGAATTCCAATGTATTTCATGAGGACGATATCCTGGGCGAAGCTTTCCTTTAGTTCGTCGGCCACCATAGCATGCCCGCCGTACTTGATCACCACAGTCTTCTGATAGAAACGACGGATGTAAGGAAGAGCTTCGACGAGGATTTTAGCCTTTTCTACCATGTTTTCCTCACCCCCCTACCTCAATACTTATGACCCGAATTTGGCGATTTTTGTTAGGCAAAGCTAAAGTCGTCATTCCTGCGGAAGCAGGAATGACGACATCCACATCCACTTACTGGGTTCCGTCTTTCGCCGGCATGAAGCAGCGTTACCGATAAAATCGCTAAATTTAGATATGACTTAAGTCCACAGTTCGGTTAAAACGCAGGCCGGTCCGAAATATAGAGCATGCTCGCCGAACACGCCGACTCCCAGAATCTCTTCAGAGAACCGGCCCAATATCCTCTGCGAAGGTCTTGCGATTAAAAACTATAACTCAGAGCTACTACCCCCTACCCTCTTCCCCCAAGGGCGTGCTGCCGAGTCAAGGATGAACCATTCAAAAATCGACGCTCCTCCTGCCGATCCTAAAGTATGTAACGACTCAAATCCTCGTCCTTAATGATATCCTGCAGTACTTCACGAACGTACTCCCTGGTGATCGGAACCTTCTGCCCTTTCATTTGCGGCGCGTTGAAGGAAATATCCGAGATAAGCTTTTCGACCACTGTATGTAGTCGCCTCGCACCGATATTTTCCGTTCTGGAATTGACCTGATAAGCAATCCCGGCAATTTCTTCTATGGCATGATCGTCGAACAAGAGCTCCACTCCCTCTGTTTCCAGAAGAGCTTTATACTGGACGATGAGAGCGTTTTCGGGCTCCGTCAGGATGCGGATGAAATCTTCTTTGGTAAGCGATTGCAGTTCCACACGAATTGGAAATCTACCTTGCAGTTCAGGAACCAGATCCGACGGCTTGGAAATGTGGAATGCTCCCGAAGCTATGAATAATATGTGATCTGTCTTTACCATGCCATATTTTGTGGTGACGGTCGAGCCCTCAACTATGGGCAGTAAATCCCGTTGCACACCCTCCCGCGAAACATCGGGCCCCTTACCGGCGGCATCGCGCCCGGCGATTTTATCGATTTCATCGAGAAAGATGATGCCGGAATGTTCCGCCCGCTCGATGGCCGTCTTCATGACTTTATCCATGTCGATGAGCCGCTGGGATTCCTCTTGAATGAGGATTTCGCGGGCTTCGGGAATCTTGACTTTGCGCCGTTTGGTCCGCCGGGGCATCATAGAACCGATCATTTCGCGCAGGTTGTAATCCATATCATCCATGCCTGTTCCGGCGAAGATTTCGATATTTGGAAAGTTGCGATCCGGAACTTCTATGTCCACATAACGGTCATCAAGAGCTCCCTTGTGAAGAAGTTTCCTGAGTTTTTCACGGGTTGTGTCCGCCTGTGTCGCTTCCTCCTTGGCCACCTCGATGGTCTCGGGTTCTGGAAGCGCCTGCTGCTCGCGGGAATCGGTTTGCCTCTTGGGAGGCAGTAGAATATCGAGGAGTTTTTCTTCAGCAATTTCTTCCGCCCGTTTTTTGACGATTTCTATTTCCTCGGAGCGGACCATGTTGACCGCCAAATCAGTCAGGTCCCGAATCATCGACTCAACATCTCTGCCGACATATCCCACTTCGGTAAATTTGCTCGCCTCAACTTTGAGGAACGGCGATTGGGCAAGGCGAGCCAGACGGCGGGCAATTTCCGTTTTACCTACTCCAGTAGGCCCGATCATGATGATGTTTTTGGGTGTGATCTCGTCCCGCAAAGGTTCCGGTACTTGTTGTCTCCGCCACCGGTTGCGCAGGGCTATGGCAACCATTCTTTTGGCATCCTTCTGGCCGATGATGTATTTATCCAGTTCACTTACGATTTCTGCGGGAGTAAGAGGTTGTTGCATAATTCTATAGCTCCTGGATGGTGAATTCGTTATTTGTATAGATGCAAATGGATGCAGCAATTCGCATAGCCTCCTCGACAATCTGTCGAGCGGAAAGCTGCGAGTGAGCCGCTAACGCCCTGGCGGCAGCCAACGCGTAAGATCCACCGGAACCCACGGCGGCAATATTGTCGTCCGGTTCGATTACATCCCCACTGCCGCTGAGAATAAGACACTCAGTTCTATCGACGGCGATGAGAAGAGCTTCCAATCGTCTAAGTGCTCTATCCATGCGCCAGTCTTTGGCTAATTCAACCGCCGCACGTTTCAGGTTTCCGTTATATTGTTCCAGCTTTCCCTCCAGCCTTTCAAACAGAGTAAATGCGTCTGCAGTGGAGCCTGCAAAGCCGGTGAGAATTTGGTCGTTGTACATTTTGCGCACCTTTTTGGCCTGGTGTTTGACCACGGTGTCGCCAAGAGTCACCTGGCCGTCTCCCGCCATGACTGCTTGGCCATCTTTGCGCATTGCAAGGATTGTGGTGCCATGCATTTGTGTCTTTGTCATAAGAATTTCATCTCCTATTCAATCCGCCAGGTTCGGCCTGGTATGCAACCGGTTTATTCTCTTTTCCGACTTCTTGGATGCGCTGCATCGTAAGTCTTCATGAGCTGATCCATATGAACATGCGTATAGCGCTGGGTGGTTGAGAGCGTTGAGTGTCCGAGCATCTCCTGTATGGCCCTGAGGTCGGCGCCTGAATTCAATAAATGAGTAGCAAAGCTATGACGCAACCCATGAGGGCTCAGGTGTTGCCATAGACCGCATCGTTTGAGTTCCAACTGGAGGATGCGGTGCACGGAGCGAGCAGTGAGCCGTCCCCCATGCACATTCCGGAAAAGTGCAGAGCCTCCTGCAATTGCTTGCGGAAACTGTTTCTCCAACACTACAAGATATTCCTCAACAGCCTTCAATGCCTTTTTCCCGACCGGTACGACTCGCTCCTTGCTCCCTTTACCTAAAACTCTGACAGTGCCGTCAGCAAAAGATATATCTGCCTCGTTCAAGTTTACCATTTCACTCACCCTGACACCGGAGGAGTATAAGAATTCAAACATTGCCCAGTTGCGCCATCTCCGCCAACTGCCGGCAGGCCGCAAGCAGGACCGATGGAGGCTGTCGAGAAAATAAAACAAGTTGTCGACATCCATGAAAGAGGGAATCCGAGTTTTTATTTTCGGGTGAGCGATCAAGGCTGCCGGATTATTCTCAGTTATTCCACTGTCATTCAGAAAGCGATAAAAAGAACGCAGGCTTGAAAGTTTCCTTGCCTGGCTGGTCTTCTCTTTTGTCCGGTGCATCGAGGCTATAAAGCCGCGTAGCAGATCTTGAGTAATATCAGAAATCAATAAAGCCTGTTTACCGGTCTTTTCACAAGCATACTGCTGCAATTGTGCCAAGTCGCCGGTGTACGCCCGGAGGGTTTCAGCACTCAAACCTCGTTCATGTCTGAGATGAATCAGAAATGAGTCTATGGAATTTTGCAAAGTGATTGAACTTTCCATCCGTAGCAACCTTGCACAATCATAGCACTTGACAACAATTTTCAAGAGAAACGATTTACCTAACACAGAAGGTGAAAAAATCAATGAAAATTTGTAAAGAATCTGCAGCGTCGCTAGGCAATCTTAAAGAATGTTCGCCTCGAACCCCCCGCAGCGCAGGGCGTTAGTCTCGCCGCGGGCGAGACTAAAATAAGCAGCGCTAAAGGACTGCGCTACGTGCGAAAAGGACTTTCCGGTCATCAGTTCTAATCTACCCTGTCAAGAATTAGTAGGTTCCGGCAGCCCAGACCGGATATGCAGGTCTCTTTGGGGAAATGGAATCTCGATGCCCGCCTTGGCCAAATCCTCAAATATTTCAAAATATAGTTGGCTGCGCACTTCTCTCTCACTTATTTGGCGTACATCAATCCACACCAGGAGTTCAAAATTAATGGAACTGTCGCCATATTCCACAAACCACACCTTCGGTTTGAGGTTTTTTTTAATATTGGGATTTCGTTCCGCAACCGTTAGCAGTATCTGTGCTACCCGTTGCGGTTCCGCATTGTAGGAGACGGCGACCGGAATGTGGACTCGGATCTCGGGTTCCGACAGAGTGTGGTTTACTATGGTGGTGGATGTGAGATCGGCGTTGGGGATCAGGTATTCGATATTGTCCCGTGTCCTCACCCTCGTTGCCCTCAGGCTCACTTCCTGTACGTAACCCAATCGTTCCCCGACTTGAATCCAATCTCCCTTTCTGACCTTCCTGCCAAATATCAGAATCAGGCCGCTTATGACGTTGCCGGCCATGCTTTGAAGTCCAAGGCCGATACCGATGCCCACCGCTCCGGCAAACACCATCAATACCTTAAAATCTAAACCTACCGCGCGCAGCGCCGCGGCCAAGCCGATTGCAATGAACACATAACCGATGAGTGTGTTGATCGAGTAGGCCAGCCCCTCATCCACTGCTATGGACGGATAAACCTTATAATCGAGATAAGCGCGCAACAGTCGGGATATGAAGACAAACGCCACTATAATGAGGGCGGCCTTAGCGAGAATCCAGAGAGAAATGGGGGTATTTCCTATGACCACAAGGGGAAACGATATGATTGCCTGGATGATGTCGAGCAGACCCAGGAGATCCAGGATGATAATGACAGCCGTTGTGATTGTGACAAATGACAGTAATGCATGCAGTGAACGATGCAGTGCCTTGGCCACCTCGTCTCTAGGTTCTTTGTTCTCGATCCATCTTCTCAGCAAACCATCCGCGTTATGATAGAAAACAACGATTACGAAAAAGACGGCCGCTACCGCCCAGGTTTTAATCCATATGAACTCCGTCAACGCTCTGTAACCGACACACCAGAGAACTCCCGTAATGAAAGTTATGAGAATGGCGGGATAGTAGAGGCGTCTCGCAGCGTTGTAAAACACCTGGTAAATTCTGTAGGGCAAGGGCGGTAAAATGGCGATGATAGATTTCTTTTTCAAAAGCAAAAGCAGACCGGCAAAAACGATAGACAAATACACCACAAACTTCAACAGAGCTATTACATCTTTGTGTACATCAAACGCCTCTGCACCCCAGAGCAGTCCTATACTCACAAGAGCATAGATAACGACTTTTCGCGTGACCTTATAAATGGCTTTAGCATGGTTGGAGGGAATAGGCAGATGCACGGGAAGCAGCGCTTCACCGAGGAAGGTGAGTAGCAAGACGCCCAAAACCCACAGTTTAAGGAGACTGCCCACCAGCAAAAACCAGGACGCATTGTAGTCGATCAGTTCGTGCACAAAACTGTATAAGCCGAAAACGAGGAGCGGAATGATTGATGCTGCCAGAATCTTCACAAGTGAAATGACATAGGGATAATACATGTCGGGCATGTGCCCTTTAAGCGGAGCGATGAGCGCTTCCAAACGCGCGAGTACTTTACGCGCACCCACCAGGCTGTAGAGCAGCGCTCCAAAAAAACCCAATAGGATGAGCGATCCGACAAGACCAAGGAGCTGACTTTCTTCGATAATCTCATGGATAAACTCGGGTATCCTGGTCGGTAGTTGCAACAGCCAATCTCTAATTTTTGACAACGTATCCAGGTTAAAATTCAGAGGCTTGCGTTCGAAGAGATTCCTCGCTTGCTCAACCAATTGTTCTTTAACTGTGGCGGCTTCGTGTTTTACAGTCTCGTCCAGGTGTTCCGGCAGTGAAATGACCGGTTTGGAATTGGTCTCATTGCTGCTTTGTGCGCCGAGCCCAAGGTGGGGGAAGTTCAGGCAGCACAAAAGCAGAGTTATGCTTACGGCAAGTCGCCGAATTTTGTTACCAACACTCATAAGGCGCATCCCTTCACCAAGCCCGGATTATTTATCGGTTGCGAATAGATTAAAAAAAATTATAAGAACTATTTTGATGCAAAGCTAGCCAGTGCAAATCCAGAAACCTGCGAAGGTTAAGCTATGGAGCCCTTCGCGGTTATGATGGCGCTAGGGGGGGCGCACACCTGAAGATGGGTTGACCGATTCCAGGGGTATTCTTTCAAAGGCGGAGGGTAGGTCGGTAAATCTCATGGAAGTTCGTATCATACGCAGTACTAAGCGCAAGAAGACTGTGGAGGCGCGCAAGGTCGATGATGTGCTGGAGATCCTTGCACCGGCTCATCTTTCTGATGAGCAATTGAGGCCTCATATCGAAAATCTGCAAAAGCGCCTAAGTCGGCGCGAGAAGGCCCATACCTTAGACGATGATGCGCTCCTGAAACGAGCAAACGAGTTGAATCAACTCTACTTTGACGGTCACCTCAAGTGGGAGTCCATTCGATGGGTGCCGAATCAAGAAAAACGGCATGGAAGCTGTACCCCTCGCCGCGGGACCATCCGTATTTCGCATCGGATTGCCGCTATGCCAAAGTTCGTGCAGGACTATGTATTAATCCATGAACTATGCCACCTGATCGAGCCGAACCACAGCAGTGGCTTCTGGAGGTTAGTCAACCGATATCCAAAAACTGAGCGGGCAAGAGGATATCTAATGGCTGTAGGAGTAGAGGAAATCGAAGAGGGCTAAAATTGTTTTCGCAGCAGTCGCTTGCGCACATACCTGAGGGCGAGTGCCACGAAGATGAGTGCTATTCCCGCGAATGGAACCCAGAGATCGGACGAATGTGTACCAGGGTCGAGCACCGTCATTTTGGGGTGAGTTTTGTGATATCTGGATTCCAGTTCCTTGCCCGTGGGGAAGTTTTCTACAACCTGCAATGCGTTGGCACGTCGCCAATAATTGAAGTCGATGAATCTAATCGAATTGCCGCTGTATTCTTTTCCATCGACTGTGTATTTGTACTTCACGACCGGTCGATAGTTAAAGCCTATCTTGGTTTTAACCTCAACCACTTTCGACTCGATGATCAATGCATTGGCGGCCGGCCAGGATTTAGTGCTGTAGGAAATACAAGCCAGGAAAATGCCAAAACTAAAAACAACCAATCCGAGAAAACTCAGCAGGATGGAAATCACACTTAGAAGTCTTGCAAGCATTCAGTATCTCTCAGTCATTTTTGATGTTTGAAAATCGTTGCACGCATTGAATCAATAAAAGACCGTTCTTGTTCTGTGACGGGGATGGATCTGTTTGTAATATGGTTGCTGCCCGCGATTCCATAACAGATAGTCAAGTTTCATCGGGCAGATATCACGTCCCTCGCTAATCAGTTCTTGAGCCATAAGCTCCACTGCGTGCACGGCGGAAGCTCTGAGCTCGACTTCTTCCCTGGAACCTGCAGGGATCAACTGCGCCGAGTCGATCCTTGCGGCGAGCGTTTCATTGTATAGCAGAATACCGTCGACCCTCAGCACATGGGGGACCAGGTTATCTGCAAAAATAGTCAATCGGTGCAAATCGTTGAATCGCCCAAATCCCTTTCCGTCGAAGGCGATCGCCAGGTCTGCAGCAGTAATTTGGGCTCTTTTGAAGAATGGCACGCTGAGTTCATCATAGGACAGTACATCATCAAAAAATGGCATTTCAATGAGGTGACTGGCCAATTCGGCAGCAGACCCCCCAGCCGACTCCACCAAACGTGTAAAATTGCCTTCGAAACGACCGAGTAAATACCTGCCCAGATCGTTAAGGGCCGACGCAAAAAGCTGCATAAGCTCGGCGACAGGCTTATTCTCAGGATCTTGTGCGAATATTCTGGCGCAATTTCCTGCATCGAGTTGCACCAACTGTTGG
Organism: uncultured delta proteobacterium; assembly: GCA_963781715.1. Taxonomy (GTDB): domain Bacteria; phylum Desulfobacterota; class Syntrophobacteria; order Syntrophobacterales; family Syntrophobacteraceae; genus Desulfoferrobacter. Next base: position 212,211 of record CAWAGW010000004.1, on the reverse strand, counting down.
GCTGATAGCGGACCGTGTTTGCGGTAAAACTCCGTGAGCGAGGATGCTATGGTAAAATAGCCCGACTTGTTGGGTTTCTTTCGCAGATGAGGAAAATAACCCGAGCCAAAATTGATGGCATCCAGGGTGATGAGAAAGGCTACGGTGTCTTGCCCGCAGCCAAGGTAATGGGTATCGGAATCGAGTTCCGGAGACGTTATTTGCTCCAAGGGCAGAGATTTTGCGTATGCTGAGATTCGGGACGAGTTGATTTGTACATACCTTGCCCGTTCAGAAACCTCTTTGCATGCTCTGCGCACTCGTTCTAGAAGTTCAGTCCCCACTAACCCTATTCCTTGCGACCCTAATCAGTGTCATCTCGAACGGTTCCCAGTCATTTCCTTTTGATTGTTGTGGCTGAATCGAAAGCTAAATTACCCATATCGACAAAATTTGCAACCGATATGTGCATCGAAATTTATCCACAAACAAATCTGGCATCGGACTCTGATAACGGGTAATATGCATCTAAGGGGTGAGTTCTTAATTGGGCCTTACATTTTCGCACGGAGTCTTTTGATCCATGGAAGATCACGCAGGTTATGAGGCACTTAAAGAAAAAGTCAACCGATTAGAAAAAGAACTGCTAAATTGCAAAAAGCTTGAGACGGCGCTGAGTGAAAGTGAGCAACGGTGGAAAAAGCTGGTTGAGAATTCTCTAACGGGCATCTATGTGGACCAGGATGGGAAGATTATCTTTGCCAATGAGAGATTTGCCCGTATTTACAGATACCCGAGGGGAGAATTGATCGGTATAGAGAGCTGTAAGCTGGTTCATCCTGCAGATCGGGCTTTTACCGATGAGATGAGAGCTAGACGATTGAGGGGTGAGAAGCCACTGTCGGAGTATGATGCCAGAGGTCTCACCAAGGATGGGAAGACCATTTGGGTCAGGAGGATGAACACTGATATCGAGTACCAGGGGAAGCTTTCAATACTGGGCAATCTGATAGACATTACTGAAGAAAAGAGATTCGAGGAAGAATTGGAGGAGGCCAACGTCGAGCTCAGAGAGTTTATAGATGTCGTCTCCCACGATTTAAAAACTCCTCTCATTTCAATACGCGGATTTGTGTCGCGACTCCTCCGAAACCATGCAGCCCAGTTGAATGATAAGGGCATGGAATACCTGAGGCGCATCGAGGCAAGTGCGGAACGGATGGACGCTCTGATTTCAGATCTCCGCGCTTTTTTGACGAGCGGTCATGTAAGCTATGAATATCAGCAAGTATCTTCACGAGAAATAATAGAAAGCATTGAAAACGATCTTGAGGCAATGCTGAAAGCCAAAAAAGTTGAACTCATCCTAGCCGACGACCTCCCTTTTATTTACTGTGATCCGGAAAAGATATATCACGTCTTTCAAAACTTGATCGAAAATGCCGTAAAGTATTCAGGTGACACTCCGAGTCCGAGAATCGAGATCCGATATCTGGACATAGGTTGTGCTCATCAATTTTCCGTAAGTGACAACGGCATAGGTATCGATCCTGAGAACCATGAACGTGTGTTCAAAAAATTTCAACGTTTGAAGGAAGCCAAAGATGAGAAAGGAACCGGCTTGGGGCTGGCCATAGTAAAACGTATCGTCGAGAGACACGGTGGAAAGGTATGGGTGGAGTCAGAGTTGGGAAAGGGTGCAACTTTTGTGTTTAGTTTGCCCAAATGCGGCACGGATCCGCAAAAAGATTAGCCAGGTCTATCCGCATGTATGTTGATTCCTGTGTTCTCTTTAATTTTGCACCTAAAATTAGCGATTACTTCCATTCCGAGCGGTAGCAAGGAATCTTTCGGGTATGCGCATAAGTCAAGATTCCTCGTCGTCACGCTAACAGCGTGACTTCTCGGAATGACAACGCGTGGGTAATCGCCAAATTTAGCTTGGGTATGTACACGCGAATCAGCCAGCTAAAGTTCGTCCGGAAACCCCGTAGCGCAGGGCTTTAGCCCTGCAGAGGGTACTTCAGAGGATTTTCCGGATATAGAGCAGCTAGTTTTTTTCTCTGGGAGGAACCGATGACAGCTTCCGAAGTTTTTTATTTTGCAACAGATGCATTGGTTAAAGTGGCAACCGAGGACCCGGCCTGCATTCCGCTTAGGCTTTTTTTCGATCAACAGGCACACGTTGTGACTACCCGACAATGCTATGATGAAGCTTTCAGGATTTTTGCTCGGAGTCGTGTGATTGAAAGAAAAGCGAGAATCAGCTTTGATCAATATTTTGATAAAGTGGAAATAGTTGAAGTGCAGGCTGGATCTGAAGAAGTGGCGAAATGGATGGATAAGCATTCGCTGGATGAATCCTCTGCTTCCTTGCTGGCCGCAATAAGGCGCGATGAATCGTCGGCTCATACAAGGAAGAATGCTTACTACCTGGTGACGAATGACAGTAATCTAATATCGACGGCTAGAGCGGAAAAAATTGACTTTCATGATTACAGCGAACAGGAGTTTTGCGCCAAATATGGGGCTTAGCGAGTCGTAGCGGTGAAAATTATTGCCGGTTTGTACCGGAAGCTGGATGCCGGATAAGGAGAATGCCCCCTGCAGCACAATGAATTCTTTATCAGGTATCTAATATCCAGCCTCTTCTGGAACCGAAAACCTGGCCCGTTGCCGTCCGGAAACCCCGGGCTCCTCTCCCCCTACCCTCTCACTCTATGGAGGGAGTTTCGGGATAGAGGCTACTTCCGCCGCGCTGCGTGTTAGATCGTTTTCTTATCTCTATGTCATCTCGACCGAAGGGAGAGATCTTGTTAACGTAGCATAATATTAAGATTTTTCGCTTCGCTCGAAATAACAACATTGGAATGTTATTTTGGAATCCATCTACTAGCTTTAAAGGTTCTCAATGGACTTCTGGCATATTCCGGTCATCGACCAGCATGCTCATAATTTGCTTAAACCCGAAGCTGTCAAAACCCTCCCTTATGCAGCGGCCTTTACCGAAAGTGATGACCCCATCATTTTACAGAAACATGCCGCCACCAGTCTCTTTTTCCGGCGCAGCCTGAGGAATATTGCCGAGCTTTTGTCGTGCGATGCCAGCGAAAAAGCAATCATTGCCCGCCGCCGGGATATTGGTTTCCAGAAATTGGTCTCGCTCTGCTTCCAGACTGCAAATCTTTCGACGGTTTACCTGGATGATGGATTTCTGCCTGGAAAAATTCTCCCATGGGATTGGCATCAGCAATTCGTTCCGGTTCGGCGAATACTGCGGTTGGAATGTTTGGCCGAAAGTCTGATTGAGCAGGCTCAAAGTTTTGATGATTTTACTGAAGAATTCCAATCAAAACTCGACCCACCATCGACCGAAGTGGTTGCAATCAAAAGTATTGCGGCTTACCGAAGCGGTCTAAAAATTTCATCTACTTCTCTCAAAGAGGCTCGATCTGCTTTTGGGGCACTGAAAAATGGAACTTCGGAAGGTCGCTTACGGTTGTCTAATAAGCCATTAATCGATTTTCTCGTTTTTGCTGCTTTGAGGGTCGCTGCTCGATTGCAGATACCGGTGCAATTTCATACCGGCTTCGGCGATCCGGATCTGGATCTTCGCCTCGCAAACCCACTGCATTTGAGGCCTATTCTCGAGGAACCCACCCTGCGCGAGGCACCCATCGTACTGTTGCATGCGGGATACCCTTTTGTTCGGGAAGCTGCATACCTGGCAGCGATGTACTCCCGGGTATATGTGGACATCGGTCTGACGGTGCCCTTTTTGAGTGTGGCCGGTATGAAGTCGGTGCTCAGACAGTTGCTGGAGATCGTTCCGACATCTAAACTGATGTTTTCCTCAGATGCCCGCATGCTGCCGGAACTCTTCTATCTCGGGGCCAAATGGGGGCGTGAAGTATTGGCGGATGTTTTGGAGGAAACCGTGCTTTCGGGTGATCTGACCTACACTGAAGCTGAAATGACAGCAGAGCGAGTTCTTCTGGAAAATGCAAAAGGACTATATGAAGACTGACGAAATCACAAAGGAACTATCCCTTCACGCCAACGCAGAAAAGGCCAAAATTTTTCGGAGGTTCTTTAAAACCGGTCCTGGAGAATATGGGGAAGGAGACCAATTCCTGGGAATTCAAATGCCGTTGCTAAGAAGATTTGCCAAGAAATATCATAAAGTCGCCCTTGGAGAAGCTGAACGCTTGCTACATTCTGCCATTCATGAAAAAAGACTGCTGGCACTCCTGATTTTGACTCTACAATATCGAACTGGAGATGAACCGAAGCAGCAAGCTATATATACATTATATCTGAAGAATACCGCCTTCATCAATAATTGGGATTTGGTCGACGTCTCCTCGGAGCACATTATCGGCGCCCATTTGTTGGATAGGAGCAGAAAAGTTCTTTATAGACTTGCCAAATCCAAAAGTCTGTGGGAGAGGCGCATCTCCATTTTGGCAACTTTTCATTTCATAAAGCGTGGAAATTTTATTGATACTTTTAAGATTGCCCGACTACTGCTTACCGACCAAGAAGATCTTATTCACAAGGCGGTCGGATGGATGTTGCGCGAAGTGGGGAAAAGAGATCTTGAGGTCGAACAGACTTTTCTAAAGAAACACTACAAGAGGATGCCGCGGACCATGCTGCGCTACGCCATCGAGAAGTTCCCAGAGGAATTGAGGAAAAAATACCTGCATGGTGACATTTAACAACATCAATTATACCTTGGCAGGTTTCCGTTATAAAACACACTGCGATAAAAGTTGAAGCGCTCAGAGGCCTCACCAATGCCTCTAATTGTGGCTCGCAACGGATCTTGGGAGATTTTTACGTCCAGACCGGATTCATCATAAAATAACTGTCGCCACCCCCGTAGCTGTGCACAACCTCCTGCCAGCCAGATACCGTCTTGAGCAACGTCAACAGCAACATTGGGAGGCGCCTTGTCGAGTACTCTTGCTACTGCAGCCATAATAGCCTTGACCGGTTTGCGCATGGATTGTCTAACCTCCTCGGAGGTTAGTGAAACCTCTTTGGGTAATCCCGAGAATACATCCTTGGCCTTAAACCTGACTCTCGGGTTTCTTTCAAGCGGTGAAACTGACCCCATTCTGATTTTTATTGATTCTGCCATTACTTGACTTATTTCAGCGAAATGGTGATGGCGCACATGTCGGCAAATAGCATCGTCAAATTCATCGCCGGCCACGCGCAGAGATTCGCAGCAAGCAACAGTGAATTTACAGACTACGGCCACTTCCGTGGTTCCGCCGCCAATATCAACCACCAACCGCCCAACCGGCTGATCGATGCTCAAACCAGCTCCAATAGCTGCCGCGATGGGTTCCTGCACAAAATGGACTTTGCCTGCCCCCGCCTTCCTGGCAGCCTCTTTTAATGCGCGTTTTTCTACGGGGGTTATTCCTGTCGGTACCGCCAGAACGAAATTTCGGCGCAAAAGCGAAAAGCGCCTGGACACCTTGTCAAGAAATAACCGTATCATTGAACTCAATACTTCAAAGTCGGTAATGACTCCATCAACCAAAGGGCGAAACGTCTCAAGTTCGGGCCCATGACGTCCGCTAAACTGTTTGGCTTCTTCACCCACCGCGATCACTTTACGCGTGTTGCTGTCTAAAATTGCCAGGCTGGGTTCGTCAAGCAGCAGTCCTTTGCCTTTTGCGTAAATTAACGTATTGGTGGTTCCCAAATCTAAGGCAACCCGCTCTTTCGGCAGAAAACTCAGAAACTGTGTTTGCATTTCACTTTCCTTTAAAAGTAATTAGCCCGTAAGACCAATAAACAGCATCGATGAGGCTTGATCGTTCTAAATCGGATTTTCGGTCCTTGCACCATTAAATCTAATATATAAATAAAGGTTGGAATTTGGAGTGGGGTTAACAGAGTAAATTGTGCAGAAATTCAATGTATATTTGCTGAAACTCGGCAAATTAAAAGTACTCCCGGTGTGCTCACGCCACAGTGAATACTGCATTGCTCTAAACAGTTTGGCATACTGTGCAAACTGGCAAAAGATTTCTCGCCTTCGGCTCGAAATGACAATTTTCATACAGGCTCTAACAAGGACAAGATATAGCTAAGATGTGGATCGTTCCACGTGTTAAGATTTAATTTATATGACATTTGAAACGTGTGAATGGCGCTATGTTCCTGGCTAAAGTGCTTCTTGTAGATGATGAAAAAGCTTTCGCTAAAAGCCTGGCAAGACGTTTGACTTTAAGAGAGATTCAAACCATCTGCGCATTCAGTGGAGAACAGGCATTCCTTAATCTCCAAGAAGACAGCACCGTTGACGTCGTCATTTTGGATATGAAGATGCCGGGCATGGACGGAATTGAGACCATTCGTGTGATTAACGAGAGATTCCCCTTGGTGGAGGTTATTATGCTGACCGGCCATGCAACAATCGAGTCGGCGGTAGAGGGTATGAAACTCGGTGCTTTTGACTACCTTGTCAAACCTTGCGAAATAGACGGACTTTTTGAGAGGATAATGAAAGCGGCAGCTCAAAAGAGATATTATGAAAAGAAATTAATGGAAGAACTCATTAAACCGTACCGTCCGAAATCGAATATCCAGAATCTCATCCGTAAAGTTAAGGAACAGAGTGACGCACCTGAGTGAACAGCGGTCGAAGCATTCCCTGGTTGAGGAATATGCTCGTATTGCCTCGAAATACGAAAGCAGGTGGTCTTTTTATGTTGAAGCAACGACGCGAGAGACGCTAGCCCGTATCGGGTTAGGGTCGAAGCAGTGTTTGCTGGATGTAGGCTGTGGGGTTTGATGACCGCTAAAGCGAAAAAGCCTGCGCAAATTACCTGCTTGAACAGAAATCCTTGACTGGCGATTCTTGTCAAAGGCTAAAGGCTAGATGAAATGTCTTTTACATTCGCAAGATTTCCGAGTAAATATTGGCGGACTGGTGGTCTTTTTGACGATTATGATCGGTATTCAAATTCTTCCACACCGAGAGAGGTCTAAGAAGCTGTGAAGAAGCACGTCGGCTTGGCCGCTTACGAAACCTTTTCCCTGATTTTGGTTTTAATGGCACTAACAGGTTGTTCGACAGATCGGGTCGATCGAGAACAGTCATCTGCGACTTCGATGGCTGCCGGCCCGGGTCTCATCCGTCATCCTTTGCCATCTGACACCCAAATCACTAGAGCTAATTATTCAACCAATCTAGCGACCTATATCCCTCCGCCCAACCAAATGGTATTTTGCGGGGAAGCTGTCCCCCTGGCTAATCAGCAGGTGTGGGAACGCTTCGATAGGGAATTCACCATTGTTGTGTACAACAATGCTCAGATGTATCTTTGGTTAAAGCGCATGCATCGTGATTTTCCCTGGATAGAAAAACGGCTGCAAATGCTTTCTCTACCTGATGACTTGAAGTATTTTATCGTTGAGGAAACGGATCTGCTGCCGAGGGTGTGGCTGGCAAAAATAGGCACGGTACGGTCCACAGGTCTGAGCTCTCCACCAAGCGGCTACAGTCAAAACGATTATGAACAGGCTTTGGACCTGCTATTATTCAAACTAAAAGCCCTTCGCGGTCAATTCCCAAGCTGGACCCTGGCCATAGCCGCCTACTATAGCGGTGAAAAACGGTTGCACGACGCAATAACCGAACAGAAAATCAACGATTTTTATCCGCTCCAACTGCCTCTGGCAACGGAGACCAACGTATTCCGTATTCTTGCCATAAAAGCCGCTCTCAAGAATCCAGAGCTCTACGGATACGTTCTCCCAATGCATGCACGGTACTAGGAGGCTGACCGACAATACATAATTTCTCTCCCTCGAGGGAGAGGCTCGGGGTGAGGGTGAAAGTCCTCGAATTCACACCCCCTCACCTAACCCTGACAGTTAAACACACATGACCCCGTGCTTTTGAAAAGTATCTGTTTTCATTGGCATTACAATTTGCCACCAACAACAGGGAGTCAGCGATTTGGTCCCCCCCTTTTGCAAAGGGGGGTTAGGGGGGATTTTTCAACCTGCTGATTCTTATTTGAAATCCCCCTAAATCCCCCTTTGCGAAAGGGGGACTTTCAATACCCACGGGGTCATGTGTGTCCAACTATACCGTTTTAACTATGATCACAAATGTCGGTTGGATCGTTGACTGGCAACGGATGGCACAAACTGAAATGCCATACTTGACCACCGTTTTTTCTGGTGCTCCTTTCAAAAGTCTTCATTGGCCGCCGAGAGGATGTGGGGCATAACATGCCGAATTCAAATGCAATATGGGTTGAATCATGCAGTCTATCCATGCCCTGCAAGGACTTGGCAAGCTTCGCAGTTTCTGATAAAGTATTGCATATGTGGCCCATATATTTGGTTGGATGCAATACTTTATCAGGAGCCCATAATGCCACTCGACCCAAAGCCAAGCGAACGCCTCTCCACCCTTTTTCTCCAACAGCCTTGTTGGATGATCGAGCCCTTGGCCGCCGAATTGCGCTATTCCATCCCATCGGTTCGTCGTTTTCTTACCCAGATGGGATACTGCAGCAGTTTCACCCACAATGGAGGCTGGTACACGCTTCGCTCGATTCCCCGTTTTGGTCGGGACGGCCTGTGGTTTTACAGCGACATTGGCTTCTCGCGCGCAGGCAGTCTGACCAATACCCTGGTGGACTTGACCAATCGCAGCGTGGCAGGCATGACCGCGGAGCAACTTGGCGCAAAGCTTCGCTGCAGGTGCCATTCGGTTCTCGTTCAGCTGTTCAGACAGGGCAGACTCCAAAGGCAGAAGATCGGACCTTCTCATGTATACCTCGCTGTAGACCTCGACATTGCAGCCGTTCAGCGGCAAACGTTCGAGAACTTGTCGGAGATTCGGTTTCCAGCGGAAATTGCGGTTCTGATTTTAGCGGAGTTTATCCGCCACCCCGACTCCAGCTTCGACCAACTGGGCAAAACGATCTCTCGCAAAACCAGCATTACCGTCAAGGCTGGCCAGATCGAGAAACTCTTCGATCAGCACGGTCTAAAAAAAACGATGCGAACCGGGGCGCCAAAGCCTTGATGGCGTTGAGTGGCTGCTTGGCCCGCTTGTCACGGGAGACATTGCCTTCCGTCTTGTTTGCACAACCACCGGTTGTACGGTTCGTTCCGGAAGAAAATACCTGCCACTGTGGTGACAGCCTTCTCGTGCAGAAGACCCGGCGCAAGAAAGTGCTGAGCATGATGGGCCCATTCATCGCCCACGAGACAGTAGCTCAATGTGCTTCTTGCTCCCGCACCTTTCATTCCGATACTTTGCTCCGATTGGTTGCGAGTCGCTGCAATGTTGCCTATGATGTTCTCGTCTTTGTGGGGCAGGCACTATTTCGGCGGCATCGCAACTCACAGGAAGTCCGTGCCGAGTTGATTGCCCGCAATGTACGACTCTCCACCTCCGAAATTGAATACCTCGGCCGCAAGTTCGTAACGTACCTGGCTTTGGCGCACAGACAAGCAACCCCGCGGATTCGCCAGGCGATGGAGATTGCCGGTGGCTATGTCCTCCACCTCGATGCAACACATGAAAGGGAAGCACCGGCACTGATGACGGGAATAGACAGTCTGAGCAAAATTGTGCTCGCCAACGTGAAGCTGCCAAGTGAGCATGCCGACCACATTATCCCCTTCCTGCGAAAGCTTAAGACCGACTACGGAACCCCGAAGGCCTGCGTGCACGACATGGGGACCGGCATCCTAAAGGCTGTAGCAGAGGTCTTTCCAGACGTACCCGATTTTATCTGCCACTTCCACTTCCTGCGCGATATTGGCAAGGACTTCCTGGAGCCGGCATACAGTGAGCTCCGCAAGCGCTTGCGGAGCCATGCCACCAGTTCCCGATTACACGCACTGGTTCGAGACACGCGGCAGTATCTGGTAGAGCAGAGTTCCAAATGCGAGATGTTGGCAAGGACCATCAAGGATACCGCTCCTGCGGCGGATACCTGGCTCATGCCCATGGTCTCCACCTATTCCCTCACCCTTTGGGCCTTGCATGGCAAGCACAGCGGTGACGGCTATGGCTTCCCTTTCGATCGCCCGTTACTTCAATTTGCAGAACGGTTGCTGGAACTGTACCGGCCCTTGCCGGAGCTATTGGATCTCCTTCTGACCAACGAAGAGCCCCACGATCATCAACCTATTTTCAAGCTGGGGCAGCGCAAGTATGCTTCGTCGCCGACGATTCAGCGCTTTGCCAGGCGGTAGAGGAACTGCGCTGGCGATGTCTGGTGTTTGACCGGTTGCGCAAGGCCATGCGTATTGCCCCGGTCGATGGCGGTAATGGCCTCAACGATGAAGGCACAGCCGGGGCCATGTCTACCATCCGCCAAGGTGTGGAGAACTTTCGCCGAGTGCTCGAAGATGACCTGAAACTGGCAGCAGACCCTCTCGCTCTCAAGATGGCCAAGCAAATCGATAAGTACGGTGACAAGCTCTTTGCCGATCCCATCAAAGTGGATACCCCCAACAGGCCAATCACTATCTACCCTCAACGCACCAATAACATCCTTGAGCAGTTCTTTCGAGGTGAAAGGCACGCGTACCGTCGGAAGACAGGCAACGATTCCATGTGTCGCGCGCTACAGGCAATGCTGGCGGATACACCTTTGGTCAGGAACCTGGACAATCCCAACTATATGAACATCCTCCTTGACGGGAAAGCAAATCTTGAAGAACTATTCGCCGAACTGGGTGCAGCGCATCTTACGGGTGATGACGGAGTACAGACCAATAGCAACCGCATACTTCCGGGGTTTCGCTCCCTCATGAATCTACCCACCCTTCCCGACCAAGTAATTCGGTCGCTCAGGAACCCAAAGGAGATACCCAAATCCAACTGAATTTTGTGACCATACCGTTTTATGATGAAAACCTTCATTTTGGGCTCGATACCCTATTCGTCATTCCCGCAGGCTTTAAGCGGGAATCCAGAAAAACTGTGAACAGAAATGAAGCCTTTCATCCTTAACGGGTATAACAGCTCAAGGGCGAGGGAGTTTTCGGGCACGCTACTGAGCGAATCTCTGCTCAAATACACTGGTTTGAAATTGACAAATCAGATCCTTTTTTGTAATCCTTCTTATATCAAGAGACGGCGTTGCGCTCAGGTTGAACGATGAGTCGATCTCCAGAGTTTTCTCGCTCCCAATAAACGTTACTGATCCTGCCGCGTATGCTGTAAACAGCTTCTCCTTGATGTCTTTCCACAAACCCTTTTATCTCGGAGGCATACCATGAATGTATCGAGTGAAAGATCTAGTGAAGTCAGGTTGGGACTGGTTCTATCTGGTGGCGTCTCCCTCGCTATTTATATCTATGGAGTCAGCCAGGAATTCTTTAGGGCAGTGCGTGGAAGGGGCGTCTTTAAACTGATCAAGGCCTTAACCGATGCGGATATCGTAGTCGATATCATCAGCGGCACTTCAGCAGGGGGTATCAATGGAATATTCCTCGCTTATGCTCTTTGCAACGAGCGAGAGTTCTCCAATTGCGCCGGCCTGTGGCGAAGAGAAGGAGATATCGCAAAACTTCTTCATTCCCCAACCCTGAGCCCTGAAAAAACTAAATCGCTGCTGGACAGTGAAGAATTTTATCAATCGAAGCTGGAGGCTGCCTTTTGCAGCATGCGGCCTTGCCGGCAGGATACTAAAGAAGAACACTCGGAATTCAATGAACTGGATCTCTTCATTACCGGAACTGATATAGACGGAACGGTCTACACATGTTTTGACACCGAGGGACATGCAATCGACGTCAAAGATCACCGGACCGTATTTGTGCTGAAACATCGCGAAGGGCGCAAGACGCCCTTTGACACTGGTTCCGATTCCGCTAATGGTGCGGCGACAAACAAGGCTCTTGCAAAACTTGCCCGCATCACTTCTTGCTTTCCGGCTGCTTTTCAGTCGGTGCATGTCGACGCCGGCCCCCCTCAAGATGGAAAGATAGACGGCAAACTTAGACTTTGGGGCGATTTTGAAAAGGAATCGTATTTCCTGGATGGCGGTGTGCTGGATAACAAACCTTTTACCCATACTATCAAAGAAATCTTCTATCGCATGGCAGATCGAAAGGTGGACAGAAAACTTTTCTACGTCGAACCCGATCCCGAGCATTTTGAGTCAACAAAACAAGCCAACGAGCCAAATATTATACAAACGGTAACACGATCCCTGGTAAGTATTCCTGGTTACGAGAGCATTTCCGACGACTTGAAGCTATTGGCTGCACACAATGACAGAGTAGAAAGATTCTGGCGCTTTGTGAGCTGCCTTAAAGACAGGCCTCATGAGCTTTCGGCCAAGACCGAGGCATTCGTTCAGAAAATGATGAACTGTTGGAATGGAGGTCCAAACGATGAACCTCAAGATGTTGCTGACACAAAACCCTGTTTATACGCGCAGAGCCGCCTCATCACACTCAGTGAACGGGTGGTTCAGGGGGTTTTGAGGAAAAACGGGAAAAAAGTGCTGCTGGAGGGAGAAGAGTGCAAAGCGGCCGGCCAATTGTACAAAACTTTCGACCAGTGGCCGAAAAGCGCAGAACTCATACTCTGCAATTTCGACGTCTACTTCCGCCTCCGGCGACTTTTCAATGTTCTCTATTCGTGTCCGGACCCCGCGACGGGTAACGGCGGCGAAAGTAAGCTCAGGAAGAAAGTTCTCTATAGCATCGGTCGTCAGATCAAACTGCTTGAGATCGTTCAATGGGCCATGGAAAGGCTGGTGGACGAAGGTCCCTTTCAGTGGAGGAACCGCACGGCCAAACAGATTTGGATGGAAGTCTACAAAGCATTTCAGCATTTGCTCAATGTCGCCGGTGAAAAAGGCAATATTTTGCCCCAGGGCTACTCGCAAAGTTGGGTTGAAACGGAACCAGAAGCGTGGTTGGACCAAGGGGATCTCACCAAGTTTAACAATGCGCTGAGGGATAGGGTACAAGAAATCATAAATTTGCTCAAAGACGATCCAGACGAATTGACTCCGCCGCCGCACTTCGAAAGCCTGCTGAAACAGACGGACTTCTGTGAGTCACGCATGCTTGAATATTTATTTGCTCAAACAGCAGCCAAGAAACAAAATGAGGAGCCCTTTAATTTTCTTGAATACTATGTGCAATTCATTAATCTTGATGCCCAGATATTTCCGCTTGAAGCCTTTGCCGATTTGCGTGAAAAAGACCGCATCGAAACTGTGCGCATCAGTCCTCGCGATGCGCGCAAGGGATTCAGTAATGTGGAACCGAAAAATAAGGTCTCCGGGGACGTTTTGCACCATTTTGGAGGTTTTCTAAAAAGATCCTGGCGGTCAAACGATATTCTTTGGGGACGACTGGACGGAGTGTGTCAACTGGTCGAAACGCTCCTTAAACCGGAGCGGCTGAAAGAAACACTAGGAGACCCCGATTTCTTCCAGGCTCTAAAAGATAGCTTCAAGACCGATTTAAATCCGGCGGTTCTGTTCCCCCATTCCCATGAAGAAACGCATAAAACTCTCTCTGATGGGCTCGACAAGCTCGATAAGGTCGTTTCCAGCTATGGCGGCGGGAATCAAGCGGGTGAAAATGCTGAGAAAGAATTCAATGAATTTCTAGAACTTTTAATTGAAGCCTCGCAACTGGAAATACTTCACGAAGATTTGCCGAAAGTCATAGAGGATGCAATTTCCGAGCAAGCGGAGTGGAACCGTTATCGCACAATGAAGAAGAAACATCTGCCGGATGAGCCACCCGAATACGATCCTGAGAAAGGGTGTTTCTTCCAACCGGGAGAAGGCGACCTCGATCCTTTGGTGGTCGCGGTGGCTTCCGAAGAACTGGCAAGGAAGGCCATTCAAAGAATCAATGAAAATAAGTGCGACGTTAAGGCCGCAGCACTGCGTCCAAAGGATACGCCGCTCGGGAAATTCTTTTCAGAAAAATACAAAGTAGGTGAAGAATCGGTTTTCAAGGACATCCCGCCAAATGTCCTTCTGGATATACTGTCGACGCTTCTTCTGGTCTTGCGAAATAGCCTGCTTGGGATAAGCAAAACGTATGGCGAAAAGGTGCAAAAAAACATCCTGTATAAACTGGCGAACACCTTTCTGTGGTCGTTTCGCGTTTCGGTGCAGTTCATGAAACAGCAGTCTTTGCAAAGGAATATGGTTATCGTTCTGCTGATCGCAGCAGCGATCTTGTTTTTATTTGGCGTTGTGCTCGGTTGGACCAAAGCTTTTTTTATGGTTGCCATAATCATGTTGGCATTGCTTCTGGTTTCAGCGGTTTTAAAATTTACATCATGATCCACCCGGCAACGACTGTAGCTGCTATCTAAGATTGACCTGAGTTTGGCTAGTTCCCATCCGCAAAGCCTTTAGCGCAGGGTTTTAGTCACGCTAACGGCCGTGACTGCTGGGAATTACTGTTTGGAGGTGATCGCTGAATTTAGGTTAGACTTTATTATTATATCTTTCCCACTTTGCTGTTAATGTTTATTCCAATTCTGCAGCTCGATAATATTTCCCTCGGGGTCGGCGAGGTACTGAAAAGTCAACAACCCAACTCCCGGCACGTCCCGCACCGTAAGCTCACCGACGGCGGAGCCGCCATGGTTGAAGACTATCTGAGCCGTACCTGGAACATCATCCACTGCAAAGGCAATATGCGAGAATCCAGGCGTATTCGGTTTAACCGACGGGTGCTCCGGCATGGATCCATACTGAAAAAGTTCGAGGGTTGGCCCGTCCTCTCCGTATCCCGGAAGAAGGAGGTGTACCCCAAAGATGTGTGAGTCGCGGAGCCCTGTAGCTTTGTCGAGCCACTCACCGGACAGATCACGCTGCGGCGGGATGGGCAGGCAGCCGAACACTTCTTGATAGAAACTCGACAGCCGCTTCCAGTCTTTTGCGATCAAGTTCGTATGCGCATATTTCGTTGCCATCCCGATATCCTCCTGCAGCGCCTCCGTTGCCCTCAAGGATTATGAACGCATCATGATTGGAGCTTCGGCTTCTCAAAGTCCTTACAGGCAACTAAGTAACGATAACCGTATTCAATGACGGGCTCATCTCGCTGATTGGTAACCTTGCACTTGATTGATGCAAACCCACGGTCCGGCTTGCTGCGCGATCGTTGCAGCTCGGTCCACCACGCATCCACTGACAGAACATCACCGGGCCGCACCGGATTGAACATTTTTACCTCATGCATGCCGACACCGCTTAGAATGGCCACATTGCCCTGTGCTTCTACGACTACCCGAGTGCATGCCGAGAGGGTATGAAGTGAAGATGCAATCAGCCCACCAAAAAGCGATTCCTTCGCCGCATTTTCGTCAGTGTGGAACGGTTGCGGATCGAATTTTTCTGCAAAATCGAGAATAGCCTCTCGTGTCATCACAACAGGGTTACAATGCAGATGCTCCCCATCCGTTAGATCCTCGAAATATCTTTTTTCCATCTATAAACTTCCTCGAATCAAATAGATGCCAGCAGATCCAACCGCTCACAGCCAGCGCACATTTTTTGGTTTCCGGTGTACGATGCGGCCGGGGCGGTATTTAGGATAACCCACCATCAACGCTCCAAACACTTGCTGAGAGTCATTAATCCGTAAAACCTTGTTGATCTTCTTGCGACTCATTCTGGCAGCGGTGATAAACAAACCAGCCCAGCACGTCCCTAAACCGTTGGCCGCCGCCAGCAGTTCTATATTTCGAATTGCCAACGCACAATTAACGGGAGAAAGCTGTTCTGTCTTGTAACCGCATAAGACGATCAAGCAAGGAGCTTTTCGAAAAATCATGCCCTCCAGTTTCTTACCGTCTTTACGGCGAACAATGATATCGTGATAACGCTTAAAGTTAGAAAATAACTCAGGCGGATAGCATTTGGCGATCCATCTGCCGATGAGACTCCGATCCTTAGCGTACTTTAATCCTTTGTTCCATAAGATGTCGATGCTCATTTTTTCTAATTGATCGAGAAGCCTCGGGTCCCGCACGACAATGATGCATTCGGACTGCAGGTTGCTGGCAGTGCCGGCATTCGTCGCTACCTTTATCAATCTTTCGATTTGGTCTTTAGAAACGCCATCCGTCTTGAAACATCGAACCGATCTCCGCTCCATCATCAAATGCTCAATATCTGCTGCATTGATATTTGAATCGGTTCTCTTAGCTATCGCTTCCTCCAAAATGGCTTCATGCCTGACAGCATTCTGTGGGCAGTAAAGGACACAGTGTCCGCATTTGCAGCATAGATTTTGGTTAACAATAATGATTTCTCCTGAGATCTCATCATTATTGCGCACAAAAACCAAATTAGGACAGATTTCGCTACAAATGCCGCAACCATTGCATCTTTCGTTTTCAATTTTTACCATTTAAACCTCTTACACTTACGGTGTCGGAATGGACAACACCATATTCATCACTTCCATTCTTTGACGCGCGATTGAAAATGTTCCATTTAAGCAGTCATCTCGGATCACTGGCTCCTATGCTGTGGGAAGCCGCCTCCTCATATTCGATAATTCTCTGTTCTAGCCCTACCCTGTCCATCAAATGCCCGTTCTAGAGTTTCTAAGTCAATTTTTTCATTTCGAAGCTAACAGCCGGCGGCTTTTGAGTGCACGCCACTGGCCCATTGCCCAATTGGCTCGTATTCACAAATATGATAGAAAGGATTGTATCATTAACCGAGGGAGCGATTGAGGAAAACTTGAATGGATAAAACCCAGCCCGGAAGAGCAAAGGAACACCTCGTTGCATCGGATGAGAATCTGCAGGACTGGCTCAAGTTTGAGACATTGCTGGCTCTCTTGTCTGCGCATTTTGTCAACCTGCCCGCCGACCGGATAGACAGCGAAATTGAAGACGCCCAGCGCCGCATCTGCGAGTTCCTCGATCTTGACCGCTCCTCGCTTTGGCAATACTGTGAGGGAGCGCCTGGGACGCTGCAAATCACCCATTTGCATCAGCCCCCGGGGAACAGGTTACCTGCTGAGCAGATGAATACCAGGGATTTTTTCCCATGGACTGAGCAGAAGTTCCTGCGTGGAGAGACAGTCACTATTTCCAAAATGACCGACCTACCGCCAGAAGCAAGTCGCGACCGGGAAAATTACCGTCATCTACGGCACCAGGGCTCTCGTGGTCGTTCCATTATCAGTTGGAGGAGGACCGGTATTTGGCTCGTTGACATTCGCTCTCATGCGTGAAGAGAGGAGCTGGCCGGATACGGTCGTGAAGGGCTTCCAGCTGATTGCGCACGTGTTTGCCAATGCCCTTGCCCGCAAAAAGGCTAAGAAGTCCCTGCAGGAGCGCCTGCAATTTGAAATGCTGCTGGCCGATATCTCCGCGCGCTTTATCAACCTGCCCTCAGATCGGATAGACGGCGAAATTGAAGACGCCCAGCGCCGTGTCTGCGAATGTCTCGGGCTGGATTTGTCTGCGCTCTGGCAGTGGTCGGTCGAGGACCCGGCGCTGCTCACAATGTCTCACATCTACCGATCCATGCAAGGTCCTCCGCTTCCCGAGCCGATGAATGCGCAAGAGTATTTTCCCTGGTGTGTGCAGGAACTGAACGCGGGCCGAATCATTGTTGTTTCATCCTTGAAGGAATTACCGGCGGAGGCAGCCCGCGACATAGAAAGTTGGCGCCATTTCGGCGTCAAGACCTCCTTGACTTTCCCGCTGGCGGCAGGGGATGAACCACCCATCGGCGCAATGTCCTTCAATACCATGAGAGCGGAACGCAGTTGGCCGGAAACGATCGTCAAACGGCTACAACTGGTCACGCAGATCTTCACCAATGCACTTGCCCGGAAGCGCTCGGATCAGGAACTGCGCGAGAGTGAAACGCAGTTGAATATGGCAACGACCGCCGCGGGAGCCGGCCTTTGGAGCATGGATTTAGAGACCGGCCAGGTTTGGGCTACCCCAAAGACTCGAGAGCTGTTTCATTTTGCCCCGGATGCAGAGCTGACCGCTGCAAGTTTCTATGAGGTCATGCTTCCCGAAGATCGCGAGGGGGTCAAACAAACAGTGCAGCAGGCAATCCAATCCGGGGAGTATCTCAGCAGCGAGTACCGGATCGTGCGACCCGACGGCAATGTGCAATGGATAATGGCCCTCGGGCGTGCTTTCTCGAAGACACCCGGACCGCTGGAGTGTCTGATGGGGGTTTCCATTGACATCACCGCCCGCAAGGATATGGAGAGCAGGCTCCGGCTACAGATCGAGGAGATCGAGCGACTGAAGCTTCAATTAGAGCAGGAGAACATTTTCCTGCGTGATGAGATCATGCTGCAGCATCGGCACGAGGAGATTGTCGGACGCAGCCCAGCCATGAAGAAGGTTCTCGCCCAGGCCGAGCAGGTGGCCGGCACGGATGCGACCGTTCTCCTGCAGGGAGAAACCGGCACGGGAAAAGAACTTCTTGCCCGCACCATTCATCGCCTGAGCCCCCGCAAAGACCGGCCAATGGTGACGATCAACTGTGCCTCTCTACCTCCTACGCTGATCGAAACCGAGCTCTTCGGTCGGGAGAAGGGCGCCTACACCGGCGCCATGACCCGAATGGCCGGGCGTTTCGAGTTAGCCGATCGATCGACCCTGTTTTTGGACGAGATCGGCGAGCTTCCCCTCGATTTGCAGACCAAGTTACTGCGTGTTTTGGAGGAAGGGCGGTTCGAACGATTGGGGTCCACCAAGTCCCTGCAGGTGGACGTTCGAGTCATCGCAGCCACCAATCGGAACCTGGCGCAAGAGGTCGCCGCGGGAAGGTTTCGCAAAGATCTTTACTACCGGCTGAATGTTTTCCCTATCTCGATTCCGCCCCTGCGTGAGCGATCAGAAGATATACCTCCTCTGGTCTGGGCGTTCGTCAAGCAGTATGAGAAGAAGATGGGCAAACGGATCGACCTCATCTCCCACAAGAGCATGGAAGCTATGCTGCGCTACCCATGGCCGGGCAATGCAAGGGAGCTGAGAAACATCGTCGAACATGCCATGATCACAAGCAGCGGCGGTAAGCTACACTTGCGCCTGCCGGATGAGGCATTCGGCGATATTTCCACCAGTGGCAGCCTGGAAGATGTGGAACGTGCACATGTGCTGAGGGTGCTGACAGAAACCGGCTGGCGCATTGCCGGCAAAGGCGGAGCTGCGGAAATCCTGGGAATGAAGCGCACCACTTTGCTATCAAAGATGAAGAAACTGGCAATCAAACGACCTGCCTCATGATGTCGAAATAGAATCAGATTGTCAGGATTGAGGATACTGGTCGATTTTTCTCGCGGCATCCAGCATATCCTTAAGGCGGAACTCCCACTTTCTAGGCGACATGGAGGGCCTCCCGCAGAATGTCGTCTTTGAGCGCCGGATGAAGTGCATCGGGTGTACCCATATCCACCGGCATCCCGATAAGATCGCTCAGAGCGTCTCTCAGCCTGATGAATTCGAACAAGCCGATGTCTGCACCAGGTTCGAATTCCACGAGGATGTCGACATTGCTTTCGGGATGGGACTCACCGCGCACGATCGAGCCGAAGACGGATAAAGAGCGGACGTGGAACTCTTCCAGCAGCGCCCGGTTGGATTTCAGAATTTCGATGATCTTCTCTTTTTTCATGTTCGGTCCCCCTTCCGACCGCTTGTGATCTTGATTCGTCCCGACTTGCGCATTCGAGTAAGATTACCATAAAAGTATGGGAATCTAGCTGTTTGTCAAACGATTTGTCCCTTGTTTTTGAGGATGCTTGGATTCTTTAAACGACCTGCCTTCAGATGTCGAAATAAAGTCTTCATGTCGAAACTACGACATTATTTCACCACCTATCCACCCCACCTCGGAACCTTCGGGTATACCAAAACTCAGCAATATTAATGCGTTACTTAGAACCATCCAGCGGGCTGCGTTCTGGCATAGTTTTGGCAAAATGTCTGGACCGGATTGTCTGGCGCAATATTCGCCATGACCATTCCGTCGCAATGGAGCAGGAGAATGTTAGGGGGATAGCGGGGAACGGTTTGTTTTCATTACGACTCCCGAATTTTGCCTTCTCATAGGAGAATCCGTCGGAGGTGAGCCCATTGATGGAGCTAAAGCGAGATGCCTTAACCGCCGAAGGTCGGCAGGATGCCAAGAGCCACATCGATGCAACCATCCGGATAACCATCCCTGCTAAAAAGCGAAAGGAGGCGCTGGTCATCCTCGGTTCGCTGATCGAGCAGACAAAATTGGAGGAAGGCTGCATCAGCTGCCGGCTCTACCGGGATGTCCAGGAGGAGCGGGCGCTCATGCTCGAACAAATCTGGGCGAGCGAGGAAGACCTGGAGCGCCATCTTCGCTCCAATAAATTCCTTGCCGTGCTGCTGGCGATCGAGATGGCGACGGAATTTCCCGAGGTCCGGTTCGACGTGATTGCGCGTTCCACAGGCATCGACACCATTGAAAAGGCCAGAGCCAAACCGGAGTGTCCAGATAAGACCGATATAATCGGCTCATAGCGGCAAACCTATACTGCTGAAGTGCTCATGAATAGAGGAGAAAAGGAGAAGAGATTATCTATGGAAAAAAGGGAAGAAAGAGCATCGGCGCTGTCCCGTCGCAATTTCATGACAAAAGCGGGCATTTTCGTGGCAGGAGGAGTCGCGGGGTATGGAGCCAGCCTTGCGTTGCCCGGGACCGCAACAGCCAGTGAGCCGCCGCCCCTGCCATGGAAATGGACCAAGCTGGATCCACTGGAAGCCGGCAGGCGGGCCTATCGCAGCTATCTCGAGAAGAAAGGCTGAGGGAATGGCACTTGGCTGGGGTTCACCAGCCTTTTGAAAGAGAGAGTCGGCTATCCCTGGACAACCCTGCCGGACTACATGTTCGCCCATGCCGGACAGGGGTACGCCGGGCATGGCACCCTTTGCGGCACCCTGGGCGTCAGTTCGTGCATCATCAACCTCGTCCTCTACGATGAGAATCAAAGCTATGCGCCGGTGATAGACCGGATGATGTATTGGTATGCGGGAATGGAATTCCCAACGGATCGGTTCGACGATATCTCTGCGTTCCCCAAGCAGATCAAGGTTCAAGCGATGACACCGCTTTGCCACACATCCGTTTCGAAGTGGACGCTGGCCGCCGGGGCCGAAGTCACTTCCAAAGAAAAATATGAGCGTTGCGCCAAGGTGGCGGGGGAAGTCGTCTATACCGTGGTGCACTCGCTAAACGAATATTTTGAGGGAAAATGGAAGCCCGTGAAGTGGACGCCGTCCAAAGAAATCGCCCACTGTGTTGAGTGCCATGGTCCGGAGACTTTTCCGCGCTACGAGAATGGCATGAACCATCAGCAGGGGCATATGGAGTGTCTTCTCTGCCATACGGACCACACCAAATGATTCGATGTGGGAAGCGAACAGATCGGGCCGGCCCAGTCCGGCTGGCTGGAGCGCGACACGCTCACCGGCGATTGGGGCGGCGCTCGCACCTGGCTGAATGAGCAATCTGAGTGAGGCAGATACTGGAGGATAGACCAGAATTCAGCCTCCTAGATTCGAGGAACTCAACATGAACGTTTCCAACAATTTTTCAAACGAACAGCTGTTGCCGGCCAAAGCGCTCGAGGTAACGATTCGTATCGCCTCCGTCGGCCTACTATTGTTTTGGTGCCTCAAGATCGGCCGGCCGTTCATCGAACCGGTCGTCTGGGGCATTATCATTGCCGTTGCGATCCACCCTCTTTATTCCCGGCTGGAGTCGGTGCTCGGCGGGCGTGGCGGCCTGGCAGCAACTCTGATCACCCTCCTGGCTATGGCGCTATTGATCGTTCCGACCATCATGCTTAGCGCCTCGCTCGTCAATACGGCTTATGACTTGGCGGCAAAATTCAATCAAGGGACCCTGAACATCCCGGTACCTCCCGAGGGCGTCAGATCCTGGCCGGTTATCGGCGAACGTCTTTATGATTTCTGGGGCCTGGCCTCAAACAACCTCGAAGTCGCGTTGAGCAAAATCAGTCCACAGATCAAGGCATTGGGGGGTTGGCTGTTACCGACCGCTGCGAGCGCCGGAATCGGAATTCTAAGGTTCGTGGTTTCGATCATTATCGCCGGTGCTCTACTCGCCCATTCCAACGGTAGTCATCGGTTTGCTCGGGTATTCGCCACGCGACTCGCGGGCGAGCGGGGACCGGAATTAGTGGATCTCGCCAGGGCCACCGTGCGAAGCGTGGCCCAAGGTGTGCTGGGTGTGGCGATCATCCAGGCGATCCTCGCCGGACTGGGGTTCCTGGTGGTGGGCGTGCCGGCGGCCGGCCTGTGGTCCCTGCTGGTGCTGCTTGTGGCCGTGGTGCAAATTCCTCCTTTGTTGATTTTGATCCCGATCATAATCTATGTGTTCTCAGTCTCCAGTACAACGACCGCAGTTGTCTTCATGATTTGGGGCATCTTCGTGAGTATCAGCGATGCCTTTCTAAAGCCGCTGATGTTGGGTCGCGGCGTCCAGGTCCCCATGCTGGTGGTGCTGGTTGGGGCGATCGGGGGCCTGATGCTGTCAGGCATCATTGGTCTGTTCTTGGGGGCGGTCATCCTTGCGCTCGGCTACCAGTTGTTCAAGGCCTGGCTCAACCAAGAACTTGAAAAGTCAAATGTTTTCAGCCACGCCTATGATCGGGCGCCGGAAACTCCAAAATGAACCAGACGACAAAGCTTAAAGAAGCAATCAAGACGGGCCTGGCTTTTGCCTTGGTCTTTGGCATCGCGATGCAGCTTGGCTGGATGAACCCGTACTGGGCCGGCTGGGCGGTAGCCGTTATTGCGCTGCCCACGGTAGGGGCTTCGATTCGCAAGGGCACCTTGCGCGTGATCGGCACCATCCCCGGGTGCCTCGCCGCCCTGGTCATCCAAGCCCTGGCGCCGCAGGAGCGCTGGATCTTCATGCTCCTCACCTGCGGTTGGATGTTCTTCACCAGCTATATGATGGTCAGTCGGCAGAAGAACTCCTACTTTTGGGTGATGGCTGGCTATGTGTGTCTTGTCATTCTCCTGTCCGATTTGGATTCTTCAGCGAACATGTTCGAGAGTGCCGTGTTTCGAACCGTAGAAACAGTGATGGGAGTTGTGGTCTACACCCTGATCGCCGTTTTTCTCTGGCCGCTGACAAATCTGGGAGCGATCAAGAAATCCAGTGCCGAACTGGCCACGACCCTGGGCGACATCTACCGACTGGGGCGGGACACGATGCTTGGTCATCAGTCACCCGAGGCGGAGTTTCATGCGCTGAACGGCAAAGTGGTTTCGCAGCTGGCCCAGTTCGGACAGGTGCTCCAGGCCGAAGGCTCGGAGAGCTACGAGGTCAGTGAGGTCCGTCATGTCTGGGAGCGCTTCCACCGCCTGTCGGCCGCCCTGCTGGAGACGGCGGGTCGGTGGCAGTCCGGCTTTGCCGAACTGGATCGCATCGACGTTCGGCCGGTTTTCCCCGAACTGCCGGTCTTTTTCGCCGAACTCGATGATCGCTGCGCTGCGCTGCCTGAACTGCTCGCGGGCCGGGCACTGGATTATCGTCCGGGCAAGATCCATCTGGAAGCTGACCCGGTTGCATTGCAGCTCTTGGCCAGTTTCGACCGTGCCACGGTTGAAGTCACCCGGCAGGAGATGCTGCGCCTGGAGGCGCAGACCGCGGCCCTGCTCGAATGCGCCCGCGAGCTGCAGGGTCATGCGGCAAGCGACCACAAAACGAGGCTAATGCTGATTCCCGCCGCGCGGGAGCGAGCGACAAGACTTCCCGTCCCGGACTGGGATCACCTGCGCAGCGCCGCGTTTGTGGCGATGACCACCGGTGTCGGTTTTCTGATCTGGATTGTCTTCAACCCCCCGGGACATTCCGGCTGGTTCCAATTTTCTGGCACCATCGCCCTGCTAGTCGCTCTTGTTCCCTCATTGAGGGCGAGCCGGATGATTGCACCGGTGGCGGTGTCATCGGCGGTCTGCCTGGCCATCTATGTTTTTGTCATGCCGCAATTGTCCACTTTTCTCGGGTTGGGGTCGCTGCTCTTCATCTGCATGTTTGCCGTCTGCTACTTTCTGGAAGGCATGGCGCGGTTTTTCTGCAGCATGGCGATTCTGAACATCCTGCAAATCCAGAATGAACAGGTTTACAGCTTCTACGTGATGGCGAACGTGTTTCTGTTTCTGGTGATGAGCTTCGCCTTCCTCTTCATGATGTCCTATTTCTTGGGTTCGCCGCGACCTGAAAAAGTCGTCTTGCGTCTGTTAGACCGATTCTTCGGCAGTGCCCGGTTTCTGCTGTCGCGCGCCGAGCCTGAGCCCCGGCCTCAGTCAACCTGGCAACGCCGGAGAATCGAGTTTCACCGGCGTCAATTGCGCTCACTCCCGTCCAAACTCGCGGTCTGGTGCAAGGCAATTGATCGTAGCCTCTTCCCCGACAACACGCCCGAACAGATCCAGGCCCTGGTGACCAGTGTTCAAACCATGGTTTATCGGATCGAGCAGTTTCTGGAAGCCGTGTCGTTACGCCAGGCCGAGCGCCTCACTCGTGAACTGCGCGGCGACATCAGGACCTGGCACACCGGCATCGAGAAAACCTTCGGCAGATGGTCCCGAAACCCCGAGGCCGAGCCGGTCGCGGCACTCCGGAAACGGTTAGAGGAGGGGCTGCGCCGTCTTGAGGAACGGATTGAGGAGGTCGTCAACCGGGCGGAAAACGATGTGAAACGGGAAGAGGATGAACATTTTTTCCGCTTGCTTGGCGGATACCGCGGGGTGTCGGAGGCTGCTCTGGCCTATGCCGGGGCCGCACAAGTTGTCAATTGGTCCCATTGGCGGGAGGAACGATTTTCATGAACGGCATACCCAGTGAATTCACTGTCGGCAGCGTATACCTGCCGCCGATGCTCGTTGCCGGTTGCCTCGGCGTTCTGCTGGCGTACTGGACCGCGCGTCTGCTGAATCGTTACCGGCTCTCGCGGCATTTCTTCTATCCTCCCCTGGTATTTGTAGCCCTGGCAGTGATGTACACGGTCGCTGTCGGATACTTGCTCGTTCCTTTTTGACAAAGAGAGTGTGCAGCCATGAAATCCATACGCTCATACCTGCTGACTGCTGCCATCGTCCTCATCGCGTTGACGCTCATCCTGTTGAAGTATTGGACGCATATTACGAATCCCTGGACTTGCAATGGGCAGGTGCAGGCCGACGTGATCGAGATCGCGCCGCGCGTCTCCGGGCCCATCGTTGTTTTGCCGATAACAGATAATCAATTTGTGCGAACCCGCGACCTGCTGTTTGAAATTGATCCGCGCACCTACCAGGCGAGCCTCGATCAAGCCCGCGCTCAGCTCGATCAGACCAGCGACGATGTCGAGGCTCTTACTGAACAGGTCGAATCGGCCAAAGCCGGGGTGGAAATGGCGCGCGCCTCCATTAAGCAGGCCAGGAGTGCGATTGCGCAGGTCGATGCGGTGATCATCAAGAACAAAGCCGAGCTTGAGCGGCAACAGGCCCTGCTTCCCAAAAGAGCCACGTCGCAAAAGGCAGTGGAACGTGCCCGCGCCATTTACGACGTTTCTCTGGAGGAAAAGAAAGTTGCCCAGGCCGCACTCCTCCAGGCGGAGTCAAACCTGTTGAAAGCTCAGGCCGGGCTGGCCGAAGCCCAGGCCAAGCTCGGCGAACTGGGGGATAAGAATCCACAGCTTCGGCAGGCGCTGGCCGCCCTCAGGCAGGCCGAGCTCAACCTTGAATTTACTCAGGTCCGGGCCCCGACGAACGGATACGTTACCAACCTCCGTTTACGGATCGGTAGCCATGTAGTGGCGAACCAATCTGCCCTGGCGCTCGTCGATATCGCTAGTTATTGGGTTGACGGATACTTCAAGGAAAACCGCATCGCGGGCATTCAATCCGGCGATCGTGCAGCCGTAACCCTCATGACCTACCCGGATCAACCGGTCAAGGGCGTCGTGGATAGTATCGGTTGGGGTATTTACCAACAGGACGGCAGCACAGGGCCGAACCTTTTGCCTAAAATCAGCCCGACTTTCGAGTGGATCCGGTTGGCCCAGCGGATCCCCGTGCGAATCAGACTTGTTGAGGTGCCGGAGGAGATCAAACTGCGTGTGGGCACCACCTGTTCGGTGCTGGTCAGGAAAGGCAGTGCCGGCAGCCGGCAGGAGGGACCCGATGCATCACAAGCCCGGTGAGGCGAGCAGCATGAAACACGCGATCACATCTGTCGCCCTTCTGGTGGGGCTGGCTTGTTTCTTTTCCGCCTGCGCGATGGTGGGCCCGAACTACAAGCCGCCCACGGCTAAAATCGCCCCCCAATGGCTCGAATATGAGGATCCCCGGCTGAAGACAACATCGCCGGTGGAGCCCCTTTGGTGGCGGCAGGCCTTTCAGGACCCGGTGCTCGACCAGCTTGTTGAGGAAGCCCTGGCAGACAATCTAACCCTCAGATCGGCTGGAATGCGCGTCTTGCAGGCCCGCCTGCAGCTTCTGATCGCGAAAGGAAACCTGTTCCCGCAAGAACAGTTTATCGGTGCGGACGCCACAGTGCTGGACCCCGGGACAGGGGCCGGGTCGTCAGAACTTTACGATCTTAATTTCAACCTCTCCTGGGAAATCGATGTCTGGGGTCAAATCCGACGCTCGATCGAGTCTGCGGCGGCCACCTACGATGCCACTCTGTCGAGCTATGACGGGGTCCAAGTGTTGCTCATCGGCCAGGTGGCGCAGACCTACCTGCTCATTCGCACCACCGAACAGCGGCTCAAGGTGGCCAGGCAGAACGTCACCTACCAGGAAGAGAGCGTGCGCATCAGTCAGGCGAAGTTTGAAGCCGGCGACACCAGTTCGCTCGATGTCGAACAGGCGCAGACGCTGCTGTTCAACACGAAGGCCTCGGTGGCGCTACTGGAGCAGTCGCTGCAGCAGTTCAAGATCGCGCTGGCGATATTGCTCGGCCAACTGCCTCAAGACCTGCCGGCCCGGCTGGGGGAACCCCGACCCATCCCGACGGTTTCGCCGGTTCTCGCCGTCGGCATGCCCCAGGATCTGATCCGTCGCCGGCCTGATATCCGCGTGGCCGAAAGGACTCTCGCGGCGCAAAGCGCCCAGATCGGGGTCGCGGTCGGCGAGCTCTATCCGCATTTCGCCTTGGCGGGCTTTATCGGACCGACCGTTGCCACAGCCACCGGCCAGCAGTTTGCAGATCTCTTCAGCGCCGAGAATCTCAGCTACAGCTATGGGGCGGGGATGCGCTGGAACATCTTCAACTATGGACGTCTCAAGAACAACGTTCGACTGCAGGACGCGGTCTTTCAGCAACTGCTGGAAGACTACCGCCAGACCGTCCTTCAGGCACAGGGCGAGGTCGAGAGCAGCCTGGTTGCTTTCTTCCAGTCGCTCTTGCAGCTAAAGGCATTGCAGCAAGCGGCGGACGCGGCCCAACGGGCCGTCGATGTTTCACTGGAACAGTACCAGGAAGGGTTGGTGGACTTCAACACCGTCGTCAGCACCCTGAGTGCACTCCTCAGCCAGCAGGATCAGCTCGCCTCCATTCAAGGCACGGCGGCGGTCAATCTCGTCGAGGTTTACCGATCGCTCGGGGTGGCTGGGAGATTCGCCGGAGCGAACACGCCCGTGAAATCATACCGCAGGAAATCCAGGATGAAATGCGGGCGCGCGGGAAATACTGGAAGGCAGCCCTGAAAAAGGAGTGATACATCCTATGAACGACAGATTCGAAACCGATAGCGTCCAACCCCTCTCGGGGTTTCGTTCAAGCCTCGTTTTCCTTGGGCATGTCCTTTTACTCATTCGGTTTATCTGGCCTGTTTTCCTGACGCTGCTCATGCTCATCATGCTGCTGGGAGTTATAACGGGTTTCGGTGAAGGATGGACCATTGGAAATGCAGTTTATTATGCGTTCATCACTGCCTTCACCATCGGCTATGGCGATCTGGCGCCAACTCATCCAATGACGAAAATGATTTCGGTTGTCATTGGTTTGTTGGGCTTTCTGTTCACGGGAATCCTGGTCGCCATTGCCGTCGAATCCGTTAGGTGGACCATCAGGGGTAAGGAACCATTGTGGACCGACAGGCAATAGGGCTCTGCTCGGAATGTTTTAGGAATAGGGAGAATAGGGCACGGCCGTTGTGGTGCTAACCACAGAAATGATGGCCATCGGTGCATCGCCTAACAGTCAAATGAAAGTGGAGAAAACATTTAGGCTCACAAAATAGAAAAGGAGAAAACATAATGAAAGTTATCATTATTGGCGGAGTTGCCGGCGGAGCCTCGTGTGCGGCGCGCCTGCGCAGGTTGGATGAAAAGGCCGAGATCCTCATGGTGGAGCGCGGGCCGTATGTTTCCTACGCGAACTGCGGACTGCCTTACCATGTGGGGGGTGTAATCGAAAAAGAATCGAGCCTGTTGGTGGCGAACGAGCAATTGTTCCGCGAACAGTTCGCCATTGATGTACGCACCCGCTGTGAGGCCGTTGAGATCTTGCCGAAAGAGAGGACAGTGAAGCTGAGAAATGTTGAAACCGGTGAGGTAAAGAGCGAACCCTACGACAAGCTGGTGCTGTCGCCTGGGGCGGCTTCGGTCCGTCCGCCCCTGCCGGGCATAGATCTTCCCGGCATTTTTCAGGTGCGGACAGTACCGGACGCCAGAGCAATCTGTGAGTGGGTTGAACGGGGCAACCCGTTTCTCGCCGGGATGTACAAGTATTCGGGGTTCCAGGCGGTAAGGCCGAGGACCAGGGCAGTGGTTGTCGGGGGAGGGTTCATCGGCCTGGAGATGACGGAAAACCTGGTCCATCGCGGCTTTGAAGTGACCCTTTTGCAGAAGCCCAATCAGGTCTTGACTCCGCTCGATCCGGAACATGCGGTCGTTGTGGAGACTCTATTGAAGAGGCATGGGGTCCGCCTGCGGCACGGCGACGAGGTGGTCGGGTTCAGCCAGGCTACCAGCGGCGCCATCGAGGTGGAAACTAAATCCGGAAAGATCTACCCGGCGGACGTGGTGATCCTCGCCATCGGCGTGCGCCCGGATACCACGCTGGCGAAACAGGCCGGACTGACGATCGGCGAGCGCGGCGGGATCCGCGTGGACGAGCAGATGCGCACCAGCGATCCGGACATCTTTGCCGTCGGTGACGCCATCGAAGTCAAGGATTTCGTGACCGGTGAGTGGAGCCTCATCGCCCTCGCCGGGCCAGCCAACCGGCAGGGGCGGATCGCAGCCGATGTGATCGCCGGACGTAATTCACGTTTCAGGGGCAGCCAGGGCACCTCCATTATCGGACTGTTTGGCGGGGCCGCTGCCTGGACAGGAGTCAACGAAAAAACGCTGAAACGGCTCGGTGATACCGATTACGAAAAGATCTATCTCTACCCGAATTCACACGCCGGGTATTACCCCGGCGCCAAGCCCATCGCCATTAAGATCATTTTCCGGAAATCCGACGGACGTCTGCTGGGCGCGCAAGCCATCGGCATGGATGGAGTGGACAAACGGATCAGCGCTCTTGCGGCTCTCCTCCAAATGGGCGCCACCATATACGATCTCGAGGAAACCGAGCTTTGCTACGCGCCCCAGTTTGGAAGTGCAAAGGATCCGGTGAACTTTGCCGGAATGGTCGCCGCCAATGTCCTCAGGGGCGATATGCCGCTCAGTCATTGGAATTCCGCCAAGGAAGAGTTCCTTCTGGATGTGCGCGAACCGGTGGAGCTCGCCGTGGAAAATGTGCCGGGGGCGCACAATATACCAATAGGACAGCTTCGCGCGCGTCTCGGCGAGCTCCCCCGCGACCGCGAGATCCACGTCATTTGCCGTTCCGGCCAGCGAGCTTACACCGCAATGCGGGTCCTTTTGCAGAACGGGTTCCAGGCCAGGAATGTGGCAGGAGGGATGCTTTCGCTGGCACAGAATTCCATGTTCGGACCTGATGAGGAATAGGGAAGTCCACTGTGAACGCACCACTGAAGACGTTGGAATCTGATGGCGAGCTCGCCACCCGAAACATTAAATGGATTGTGTAAAGGAACGAGAGTATGACCTCCACATCTTTCGTCAAGACTACATGCTTTGTTCTTTTCTGGTGCGTGCTTCTCTCGATGCCTATGCCCAGCTTCGCGCAAGGTATTGGGAAGGTAAAGTCAAAAGTACCGCCCAAGGAGGACAAAGTCCCTCCAAACCTCACGCCGGAAAAGGTCGACAGCTTCCTGGCCGGGCTCAGTGATGAACAGGCCAGGCGCTTGTTTGCTGCTGAGCTTAGAGAGAAGGCAGCTGAGAAAAACGGCAAAGCCTCCGGGGAATTGTCAGTGGGAAAAGAGACCGGGCTTGTTTTTGCCTTCTTTTCCGCCCAGAGGGCTTTGAACTCTCTTTCCGATCAACTCGAAAAGGTCATTGCAGGAGCCCACACTCCAGCAGAAACGGAGGTATGGGAGCAACTCGTCGGAGGCAAAGGATTCGAACCATTTTTTACGACTGTGGCTCTGCTAGTCTTTATCCTGTTTCTGGGCTGGGCTGCAGAGCGGGTTCTGCTGCGCAAGACCGAAAAACTTCGAAGCCAACTGCTGGGGCAAATTCCGCGCCGCGGTTGGGAGAAGGCGGGCATCTTCCTCTCACGGCTGATTCTGGACAGCCTCGGGCTTGCCGTTTATGTATTGGTCACTTTCCTGGCCTATCTTATGATCTACGGGGAAAAACAAACCGCTTACCTGATATCAAGCGCCCTCATCCTGACCTACTACTTTCGGCTCATCGAAATGGCGGCCCGGCTGATCACCTCACCCAAGGCCCCTGAACTGCGGCTGGTCTTCATGTCCGATTCCAGTGCGCGCTTCGTTTACAACTGGATAATCTGGATAACCGCAGCCGTTATGCCGGGAAGCATTCTGGCCCTGGCTCTGCAAGAATCCGGAGCAAGCCGGGAGCTTTTCCTGTTCGTTTATTCCACCGCCGGCCCCATCGTCAGCATCCTTCTCGCAGTGATGATCTGGCAGGCTCGGCATCGCGTGGCAAAATTAGTGTGCCCGCTCGAAGACCCGGGTTCCATCCCCGCGTGGCTGCTGCGCCAACGGTGCGCTCATTATTGGCATTATCCGGCGATTATTTTTGTCCTGTCAGTCGGCGGGTACTGGTGGGCAAGGGTTCTCACCCATGCCGATGTGACGATCTTCAGACTCATTTTGAGCCTCTTTCTGGTTCCCCTCTGCATCGGCATGGATCAGTGGCTGCAGCAGATGTTCATGCGGTTAGGGGGAAAGCCACGGGAGGTGATCGATTTCACGGCACCGGACACAGGCTTGGAAACAGAACCGGGAAGCCTACTGGTAAGGTCACCGGATCGCCAATCGAAGAGAGCGGCCAAAGATATGAGTATCTATTTCCCTTTGATTCGCAAAATGTTTCGGGTAGTTCTTTTGTTTTTCTTTTTCTTCGCCGCCTTGCAGCTCTGGGGTATCGACTTCGACTTTGGCTGGATCTTCGCCAGAAATGTTCTTGGAGTGGTCATTGCGTTGGTTCTTGGGTTGATTGTCTGGGAAGTGGTCAAGGCTCGCATCGACCAGCGGATCAGAGAGGAAATACCGCTTGAAAGCGATGAGGCGGAGGAGGGAGGCGCCGGCGGTTCTCGCAGTACCACACTTCTCTTGTTGCTTCGCAAGTTCATTATGGCTTTTCTCGTCATTGTCATCGGTTTCAGTATCCTTGCATCCCTCGGTGTGAACATTGCACCCCTCCTTGCAGGTGCGGGTGTGATCGGTCTTGCCATCGGTTTTGGATCTCAGACTCTGGTCAAGGACATCATCGCCGGAGTTTTTTTCCTCATCGACGACGCCTTTCGGTTGGGTGATTACGTTGAAGCGGGCACTGCCAAGGGCACAGTTGAGCACATATCGCTGCGTTCACTCAGGCTCCGACATCCTCGAGGGCAAATTTTTGTCGTGCCCTTCGGGGATCTCAAAATGGTGCAGAACTTCACCCGCGACTACATTATTGAAAAGCTCGACATTCGGGTTCGCTACGATACCGATCCCGACTTGATCCGAAAGATTATCAAAAAGATCAACAAAGATATTACGAGCCGGGAAGAATTTGCCAAATCCTTGCTGAGCGACATCAAGTCTGCCGGGGTGCGTGCGATGGACGATTCGGCCATGATCATGCGAGTGAAGTTCAAATGCGTCCCCGGGGAGCAATTCCTCGTACGCAGGGAGGTTTTCCGTCAGATCCAGAAAGCCTTCAAGGAACAGGGAATCGAGTTTGCCCATCGAAATGTGACGGTGTACCTGCCGCCTCAACCTTCGACCGAGGGAGGCTCGGCCCCAGCCGGAGGCGGGGATCAAAGAGCGCTGCTAGAGGCTGCGGGGGCCGCTGCCGCCGCTGCTATCGCTCAGGCTGAGGCAGAGGCGCTGGCACAATCGACCCCCAAAAAGCAATAGGGGAAGCGTCGAAGACGCCGATTCGTGAAGGGAGATTTGGGAAGATTTTTGGAGTTCGTAATCCACTGAAAAGGAGTGTACGCCATGAGCGCAGAGCAAGAAAGGCTTGAAGATTCACGGACTCAAGACGTTCCCTGGAAGAAGTGGGGCCCGTATCTGAGTGAGCGCCAGTGGGGAACGGTTCGAGAGGATTACAGCGAGAGTGGGGATGCCTGGGATTACTTCACCCACGACCAGGCCCGCTCGAGGACCTATCGCTGGGGCGAGGATGGCATCGCCGGTCTTAGCGACGACAAGCAACACCTGTGCTTCGCCCTGGCCTTGTGGAACGGCAAGGATCCCATCATGAAGGAGCGTTTCTTTGGCCTGACCAACAGCGAAGGGAACCATGGCGAGGATGTTAAAGAATACTACTTCTACCTCGACAGCACGCCGACCCACTCCTACATGAAGTTCCTATACAAGTACCCCCAGGCGGCATTCCCTTACGCCGACCTGGTGGAGACGAACCGCCGGCGAACCCGTGAGGAGATGGAATATGAGCTCCTTGATACAGGGATGTTTGAAGGCGACCGCTATTTTGACGTCTTCGTGGAGTACGCCAAAGCGGGTGCTGAAGACATACTGGTGCAAATCACTGCCATCAACCGGGGGCCGGAAGAGGCCGAACTGCACCTGCTGCCCACCCTGTGGTTCCGCAATGACTGGGCGGTGTGGATTGCCAGACCTCATGAGAAACCGAACTTCAAGCAGATCAAGGGACCGGCGGGTACGAGTGCGGTTGCCGCGGCTCACGAGGTGCTGGGTGAGTACACCCTGTACTGCGAGGGCGAGGTGCCGCTGCTTTTTACCGACAACGAAACCAACAACGAACGTCTCTTTCCTGAGTACCCAAATGCCAGCCGCTACGTTAAGGATGGCATCAACAACTGCGTGGTGCTGGGCCGACAGGAGGCAGTCAATCCCGAACGGCACGGCACCAAGGTCGCAGCGCGCTATCGCCTGCAGGTCGCGCCCGGTGCGTCGGCAACCGTGCGGCTGCGGCTCACCGCAAAGACTCCTGCAGGGGAAGGCCGCAAAAGCAAATCCATCGCACCCCCCTTCGGCAAGGAATTTGACGAGACCCTGGCCGCCCGGCTGAGTGAAGCGGACGAGTTCTACCGCTCCGTGACTCCGCCGACCGTCTCTGCGGATGCGGCCAACGTCATGCGCCAGGCCATCGCCGGCATGCTTTGGAGCAAGCAGTTTTACTTTTTCGACGGCGACCAGTGGTTGGATGAGCACCGCGCCAACCCCCTTCAGCCCGGAAGCCGCGAGTTCCGGAACCGGGACTGGTTCCACATGGTGAATGAGGACATCATCTCCATGCCCGACAAGTGGGAGTACCCCTGGTACGCGGCCTGGGACCTGGCCTTCCACACGCTCCCGCTTGCCATCGTGGATCCCGACTTCGCCAAACAGCAGATGGAACTGATGCTGCGCGGGGTCTACCTGCACCCCAACGGCCAAATGCCCGCCTACGAGTGGAACTTCAGCGACGTGAACCCCCCGGTGCACGCCTGGGCGACCCTGTTTCTGCATCGCACCGAAATGGCCCTGCGCGGAGAAGCGGACCTGGATTTCCTCAAGAGGGCGTTCAATAAGCTCCTGCTGAACTTCACCTGGTGGGTGAACCGCAAGGACCGCTTCGGCAAGAACGTCTTCGAGGGGGGCTTCCTCGGCCTCGACAACATCGGCATCTTCGACCGCAGCGCCCCGCTTCCCACCGGCGGCCATCTCGAGCAGGCGGACGGGACCGCCTGGATGGCCCTTTTCAGCCAGAACATGTTGGAACTCGCCATAGAACTATCCGTCCACGACCGCTCCTACGAGGACATGGCCATTAAGTTCGCGGAGCATTTCTACTATATCGCCAGGGCCATGAACCAGCCCGGGCCGGAAGGCATGTGGGACGAGGAGGACGGCTTCTACTACGACCTGCTGCGGCTCCCCGACGGCAGCGCCACGCGGCTCAAGGTGCGCTCGATGGTGGGGCTGCTGCCCCTGTGCTCCACCACGGTGATCGAGAAGTGGCAGCGGGAGCGGATTCCGCAAGCGATGGCTCAGATGTTTGAACGCATGCGCCGGATTCCCGAGCTTAAGGAGACTATGCACCCCACAGGTCCGGGGCATTTCGGCGTGGCCGAACGCGGGATTGGTGCTCTGGTCAACCCGGAGCGGCTGCGCCGGATTCTCTCCAAGATGCTCGACGAGAACGAGTTCCTAAGCCCATACGGCATCCGCTCGGTCTCCAAGTTCCACGAGCAGCACCCGTTCCTCTTCCACGTACACGGCCAGGAGTACCGGGTGGACTACCTGCCGGCCGAGTCGAACAGCGGCATGTTCGGCGGCAACTCCAACTGGCGGGGCCCGATCTGGATGCCTGTGAATGCAATGGTCATCTCGCGCGCTCCTGAACTTCTACCTCTACTACGGCGACAACTTCAAAATTGAATGTCCCACCGGGTCCGGCAAGCTGATGAACCTCTTTGAAGTGAGTAAGGAGATCGCCGACCGCCTCGCCCGGATCTACATCCGCGACGACCAGGGCCGGCGACCCGTCTACGGGGGAACGCAGACGTTCCAAAACGATCCCCATTGGCGCGACCATCTCCTCTTCTACGAATACTTCCACGGCGATAATGGCGCGGGGCTTGGAGCGAGCCATCAGACCGGCTGGACCGGGCTCGTGGCCAAATTTATCCAGCTTTTCGGCCTCCTGGATCCCAAGCGGATGCTGACCGCCGGAAAACGCACTGCTTTCGCAGGAAGTGAACAGAAGTGATCAAAGGAGGAAGCAATTTATGTCACTCGGGCTGAAACACCCGCTCATTTACGAAATCAACACCTGGGTCTGGCTTGATGAGCTCAGTCGCAGGGAGGGGCGTGCCATGAGCCTTGCCTCGGTCCCCGATGCAGAATGGGAGCATATCGCCGCGCTTGGGTTCGACAGCGTTTGGCTCATGGGGGTTTGGGAGCGTAGTCCGGAGGGCTTGCCGAATTTCCATGGAAAACGATGGGCTTCAGGCTGACTTTCGCCGGGCTCTGCACGACTTCAGTGAGCAAGACAACGTGGGTTCACCCTACTGCGTGCGCGGCTACGTGGTCGATGAGCACCTGGGAGGCCCCGAGGCCCGGCCGCGGCCCGCAAAAACCTGGCCGAGCGAGGGCTGCGCCTCATCCTCGACTTTGTGCCCAACCATGTGGCGCCCGATCACCCATGGGTGCACGAACATCCCACATACTTCATTCAAGGAAACCGGGAAGATCTTCAGGCCGATCCCCGTTCCTTTTTGGCTCTTGCAGGCAGAGTATTCGCCTGCGGACGCGACCCCTACTTTCCAGCCTGGCCCGATGTGCTCCAGTTAAACGCGTTTGATCAGGGATTACGCTCTGCTGTTATCGAGACCCTTGCCGATATCGCCGGGCAGTGCGACGGGGTTCGCTGTGACATGTCGATGCTTCTGATGAATGCGATCTTCGAAAAGACATGGGGAAGCCGGGCCGGCGCCAGGCCCGAAAAGGACTACTGGCCCGAGGTGATCCCCGCCGTCAAGGAGAAGTACCCGGAGTTCCAGTTCATTGCGGAAGCTTACTGGGACCTGGAGTGGGAACTGCAACAGCAGGAATTCGACTATTGCTACGACAAGCGGCTCTATGACCGTCTGGAGCACGACCCGGCAGAAGCCGTGCGGCTGCATTTGTGCGCCGATCTCGCCTACCAGGAAAAACTACTGCGCTTCATCGAAAACCATGACGAGCCTCGGGCGACCACCACGTTTACTCCTGAAAAGCACCGGGCTGCGGCCGTGACCGCCTTGACGCTGCCGGGAGCCCGGTTGATCCATGAGGGCCAACTGGAGGGGAAGACGGTGCGCGTTCCTGTCTTCTTGGCAAGACGTCCAAAGGAATCGCCCAACATCGAACTTCATGCGTTCTATCGCCAGTTGCTGGAGGGGCTGCAAAGGGGAAATTTCCTCGATGGGTCTTGGCAGCTTTGTGAGCGAAGGGGTTGGCAGAACAACGCGAGCTACCTGAACCTGGTTTGCTGGTGCTGGCTAAACGGCGATTCGCGTTGCCTCATTGTGGTGAATCTCTCCGAGGCACGTTCGCAGGGGCGGGTCCGGGTCCCGTGGGATGATCTCAAGGGTGAAGTCTGGAGTTTGCAGGACCTTTTCACTGCCGAGGTCTACGAGCGGGATGGGGATGAGCTGTGCAGAGAGGGGCTCTATGTTGATCTTCCGCCCTGGGGCTTCCATTTTCTGCAATGGCTATAAGAATGCTGATGCGAAAGGATCTCCGGCGATGATCCTTAAGAAATGGGGTCAAAGCGGCTGTTCTCTTGAGCAGCTGGGATGTTTTCGCTGACGCAGAATTCCATGTTTGGATCTGATGACGAATACAAAAGCTCATAAATAATTTTGCGTACAAAATCAGGAGGGCCGAGATGGCTTCAAAATCGATGAACGCCGAACAAAAACGGCTTCTTGAGTCTACAAACGGGACGCCGTGGAAGAGATGGGGGCCATATCTGAGCGAGCGCCAGTGGGGCACGGTTCGAGAGGATTACAGCAGGGATGGGGATGCCTGGAACTATTTTCCCCATGATCACGCCCGTTCCCGCGCCTACCGTTCCGGTGAAGACGGACTGGCAGGTTTCTGCGACGAGAAGCAGCGGCTTTGTTTTGCCCTTGCCGTGTGGAACGGTCAAGACCCGATCCTCAAGGAGAGGCTCTTCGGCCTGACCAACGCGGAGGGCAACCACGGTGAAGATGTCAAGGAATACTACTTCTATCTCGACTCCACACCCACTCACTCCTACATGAAATGGCTCTACAAGTACCCGCAGCGAGCCTACCCATACGATGACATTGTGGCGACGAACCATCACCGCTCGCTCCACGAGCCGGAGTATGAGTTGCTGGACACCGGCGTTTTCGCCGAAAACCGCTACTTCGATGTTTCGGTCGAGTATGCCAAGGCTTCCCCCGAGGACATCCTCATCCGCATTACGGTAGAAAACCGAGGGCCGGAGACGGCGAAGCTGCACGTGCTGCCGACCCTTTGGTTTCGTAACGTTTGGTCCTGGTCGCCTGAAGCTGCTAAGCCAGGGCTTTCCGAGATCGATACGCGGAAGGGCATGCGGATGGTCGCAGCAGTTCACCAAGAGCTCGGCGAGCTAAGGCTTTGCGTTGAGGGGGACGGTCCGCTTCTGTTCACCGAGAACGAGACCAACAACGAGCGACTTTTCGGAACGGCAAATGCCGGCGTCTACGTGAAAGACGGCATCAATGACTATGTGGTTCATGGCCGAAAGGAGGCGGTGAACCCGGCGGGGACCGGCACCAAGGTAGCGGCGCACCACATTTTCGACGTGCGAGCGGGTGGCACGGCAGTACTGCGACTTCGGCTCGCTGAAGCCGTTCACATCGAATCGAAAAAGCCATTCGCCGCTTTTGATCGCGTTTTCGACCAGCGTTTGAAGGAGGCGGACGAATTCTACCGTGCGATCGCGCCATTCAAATCGACCGAGGACGAAAGCCGGGTGATGCGGCAGGCGCTTGCCGGAATGTTGTGGTCGAAACAATACTTCTTGTTCGAACTGGACAAGTGGATCAAGGATCACGGCGGCGATCCCTTTTCCAACGTAAACGGGCCAACGCGAAATCGCGAATGGGGACACATGGTCAATGATGACATCATCTCCATGCCCGACAAATGGGAGTATCCGTGGTATGCCGCCTGGGACCTTGCTTTTCATACTCTGGCTCTGTCCGCCGTCGATATCGATTTTGCGAAGAAGCAGCTGGCCTTGATGCTGGGGCAAATGTACCTCCATCCAACCGGGCAAATTCCGGCCTATGAATGGAATTTCAGCGATGTCAACCCGCCCGTTCATGCGTGGGCCACTCTGCATCTATACCGAACGGAGCGGGCAGCTCGAGGGAACGGGGACCTCGATTTTCTCAAAAGTTCTTTCGGTAAACTGATGGCGAATTTCAGCTGGTGGGTGAATCGGAAAGACCGGTTCGGGAAAAACGTGTTCGATGGTGGATTCCTGGGCCTCGACAATATCGGGGTTTTCGACCGATCGGCCCCTCTGCCCACCGGAGGCTATCTCGAACAGGCTGACGGCACGGCCTGGATGGCGTTCTTCAGTCAGAACATGTTGGAACTGGCCATCGAAATTGCCGAGCACGATCCTAGCTATGATGAGCTGGCCGCCAAGTTCATGGACCACGTCCTCTGGATCAGCCAAGCCATGAGCCGCGTCGGTCCGGACGGGTTGTGGGACGAAGAGGACGGCTTCTTCTACGATGTACTGAGGTTCCCGGACGGGGCGGCGACCCGCCTCAAGGTGCGCTCGGTGGTGGGCCTGCTGCCTCTGTGCGCCGCCACCATTGTCGAGCCGTCGCAGCGACAGAAGGTGCCCTCGGTGATGAAGCTGTTCGAGCAGCGCAAATCTCGCATGCCTGAGCTGCTGCGAAATTATTTTATGGGACGGGGCCACGGCGACCGGGGCATCATGGCCGTGGTCACCCCGGAGCGCCTGCGGCGCATCCTCGGGTATATGCTGGACAAGAACGAGTTTCTGAGCCCCTACGGGATCAGGGCGCTTTCGCGATACCACCTCGATCATCCGTATATTTTTGATGTCCAGGGTCAGCAATACAAAGTCAATTACGTTCCCGGAGATTCCGACTCCGGCATGTTCGGAGGCAATTCCAACTGGCGCGGCCCCATCTGGATGCCGATGAACTTTATCCTGATTCGGGCCCTATTGCACTTGTACCTCTTCTACGGAGACTCTTTTACCGTGGAATGCCCGACGGGATCAGGGCACGAAATGAATCTCTATGAGGTGGCTCTTGAGATCTCGAGACGTCTCATCGCTTTGTTCCTCCGAGACGCCAATGGGCGCCGCCCCATTTACGGTGCCCGGGAAAAATTTCAAACCGACCCTCACTGGTGCGACCTTCTAATTTTCCCCGAGTATTTCCACGGAGACACGGGGGCTGCAGTCGGGGCCAGTCACCAGACGGGGTGGACCGGCCTGGTGGCGACCCTTATCCAGCTTTTCGGAAATCTCGACGCCGCGCAACTGCTCGATGTGGGGAAAAAGGCGGCTTTCGGCCAAATGAAATGAAAGGAGCTACTCAATGAAAGCGATAACTGTTGAACCGAAGAAACCAGAGAGTGCTTTATTGGAGGATGTGCCCGAGCCGGATGCTCTTTACGGCTCCGTGCTCGTGGAAGCGATCGCCGTCGGGGTTTGTGGAACCGACGTCGAGATTGCGGAGGGCAAGTATGGCTGGGCCCCTCCCGGCAAAACGCGCCTCGTGTTGGGCCATGAATCGCTCGGCCGGGTGCTCGATCCGGGCCCGAGCAGCGGCCTTAAGCAAGGCGATTTGGTGGTGGGCATTGTCCGCCGTCCCGACCCCGTCCCCTGCCCGAACTGTGCAGTGGGCGAGTGGGACATGTGCCGCAATGGCCAGTACACCGAGCGTGGCATCAAGCAGATCGACGGCTTCATGTCCGAACGCTGGAGGATCGAGCCCGAGTACGCGATCAAGGTCGATCCTGCCCTGGCAATTCTCGGTGTGCTGCTGGAGCCCATGACGGTGGTCACCAAGGCGTGGGAGCATATCCTGGCGGTGGGCCGGCGCGCTTTCTGGGAGCCCAAAACAGTGCTGGTGACCGGTGCGGGGCCCATCGGCCTGCTCGGTGCTCTTGTTGGCAGGCAACTTGGGCTCGAGGTTCATGTTCTCGCACGGACTGAGACGGGACCCAAGCCCGAGCTCGTGCGCGCCCTGGGCGCGACCTATCACTCCTGCAGCGTCGCAGACATCGGGTTTGAGCCGGACGTCGTCATGGAGTGCACCGGAGTCGGGCAGGTCATTACCGAGTCGATCTCCGTCATCGGGGCGAGTGGCGTCCTCTGTCTAACGGGCGTCGGGCATGGCGGGAAGGTGCCCAATATCCCAACGGCAAACGTAGCGGCTGCACTGGTGCTGAAAAACAACGTTGTGTTCGGCAGTGTCAACGCCAACAAGCGTCACTGGTACAAGGCCGGCGAAGCTCTGGCGCGGGCTGACCGATCATGGCTGGCGCGGCTGATCACGCGGCGCGAGCGTCCGGAGAATTTCGCACGGGCCTTGGAGAGGCGGGCCGAAGACATCAAGGTGGTCATCCAGTTTTCCGAAGTGTGACCCCAAGAGAGGGGGACGCTTTGCCGCTGCCCGCCAAGTACTGCAGCGGCACTTCCAGTCCAACCGCGGACTCAGGATTGTTCACTCTCCCCGAAGCGGGGGAGAGGGAGACGCAAAATGTCGCTGTAGTACCAGACTCGATGGGCGTGGTGGAAGCGGACATGATGACAGGACAAAGGTTAGGGGCCAAGGAGGAGTAACCATGATAGATGTCGGCACAGAGGATCACACCGGATACGCAGGCACCCTGAGCGATTCATCCGTTCGTTCCATCGTCGCGGGTGATCTCGAAGCCGTCTTTTTGCCCGGCCGCGGGATGATCGGGGCCTCGCTTCGCCACCGGGGAGAGGAGATCCTGCGACGCACAGAGGATCTGGAAACTATGGCCGCTAAGGGAAGCGCCGCCGGGATCCCTCTTCTTCATCCGTGGGCGAACCGCCTCGCGGGTTTCCGCTATCGCGCCGCAGGCCGGGAGGTATCTCTTGATCCGTCGTCCCCGCTCCTGCACCTGGACGATAACGGCCTCCCGATGCACGGTGTGCCGTGGTCGCGTCTCGCCTGGGAGGTGACCGAAGCGAGGAAGGACGCCCTCGTCACCAGGTTCGAGTGGGTCCGCAACGAGCACCTGGCCATATTTCCGTTCCGCCATCGGCTCGAGATGGCGGCGACACTCCGTCCGGAGGGCCTGACTCTGGAGACGATGCTTGTCGCCGGGCACGATGGCCCAGTGCCGGTGAGCTTTGGCTTTCACCCGTACTTCGGACTTCCCGGGCTTCCGCGGTCGCAGTGGAGGCTGGTGTTGCCGGCGATGCGTAGGCTCGCACTGGACCGGCGCCAGATCCCGACCGGCAAAGAGGAGCCGTTCGGGGGGATGGATGCAGAGCTCGGGGCGGTCGATTTCGATGATGGATTTGTCATGCTGGACGGAACGGAACCGTTCTCCCTTGAAGGGGCCGGCCGACGAATCACCTTGGAGTTTCTCGAAGGCTACCGTTACGCGCAGGTCTTTGCACCCAAGGGCAAAGAATATGTTGCCCTCGAGCCGATGACCGCACCAACCAATGCGCTGAGGAGCTGCAACGGACTCCAACTCGTGAAGGCGGGCGGTCGCTTCCGGGCGGCGTTCCGGGTCCGTGTCAATGAATTTTCATAGGAGGGTTTCAAATGGCGTTACGTATCGAAGATTATGCGATGATCGGCGACACCCAGTCGGCGGCGCTGGTCGGCAAGAACGGTTCCATTGACTGGTTGTGCGCCCCGCGATTCGACTCGCCGGCGTTCTTCGCCGCGCTCCTGGGCACGGAAGCCAACGGCCACTGGCAGATCGCGCCTGCGGGTGAGGTGCGCAGCGTCCAGCGTCGCTACCGTCAGGACAGCGTCGTTCTCGAGACCGACTTCGAGACAGATGACGGTGTGGTGCGGCTGGTGGATTGCATGCCGCCATACGACGGACACCCCGTAATTGTTCGGGTGGTCGAGGGCGTGCGTGGAAACGTCGCGATGCAGATGCGCCTCGCGCCCCGGTTTGATTACGGCCGGCTGATCCCGTACTTTGCGCGCATCGACCAAGGCGCATTTGCCGTCGCCGGGCCCGACGCGGTATGCCTGCGCACTTCCGTGGATATGCGTGAAGACGGGGCTGCGGCCTCGGCAGCGTTCACTGTCTCCGCAAGCGAACGAGTACCCTTTCACCTCGCCTGGTATCCCTCCCACCTCCCTCACCCGGAGCTGGCCGATCCGTTCGAGATGGTGACACGCACAGAGGCTTGGTGGCGGGAGTGGTCCGGGCGCTGTAAATACGAGGGGCCGTACCGGGACGACGTGGTTCGGTCGCTGATCACTCTGAAGGCGCTCACCTATGCGCCGACGGGCGCAATCGTGGCGGCACTCACGACATCGCTGCCTGAAGAGATCGGCGGAGAACGAAACTGGGACTACCGCTACTGTTGGCTGCGCGACGGCGCTTTCTCCCTCGTCCCGCTCGTCCGAACGGGCTACCTGGACGAGGCCCTGGCCTGGAGAGACTGGCTCTTGCGCGCCATAGCCGGCGATCCTAAACAATTGCAGCTTATGTACGGCATCGGGGGCGAGCACCGGCTGACCGAGCTCGAGCTGCCCTGGTTGTCAGGGTACGAGGATTCCAGGCCGGTTCGCATCGGCAACGCCGCCAGCGAACAGTTCCAGCTCGACATCTTCGGTGAAGTCCTTGCAGTCTCGTATCGAGCGTGGCGGGCCGGTCTCCCGGAACGCGACCCCGCTCGATCGCCGGGAATCGACCTCGTGGCCGTGATCGACGTCGTAGAGCGTTGCTGGCGCGAGCCGGACGAGGGGATCTGGGAAGTTCGCGGGGAGCGGCAGCACTTCACCTATTCCAAGGTTGCCGCATGGACCGCCCTCGACCGCGCAATCAGGTTGGCAGAGGGGACCGGCCTCGCGGCGCCACTTGAGCGTTGGCGCCGGTTGCGCGATGAGATCCACGCGGATGTGTGTGCGCATGGCTTCGACGCCAAACGCAACACGTTCGTGCAGTACTATGGGGGAACGGGATTGGATGCCAGCCTTCTGCTCATCCCCATCAGCGGCTTCCTCCCGCCACGGGATCCTCGGGTGCTCGCCACGATCGATGCAATTCAACGGGAGATCTGTTCCGGGCCATTCGTCTGGCGTTACTCTACCGATGAGGGGGTAGACGGGTTGGCCGGTAGTGAGGGGGCGTTCCTCATCTGCTCATTCTGGTTGGTCAGCGCTTTGGCGCTCGCGGGACGTATTGAGGAGGCTGAGCGCAATCTCGATCAGTTGCGAGCACTGCAAAATGACGTTGGCCTGTTCAGCGAGGAATACGACCCCGCCGGCCGACGCCTGCTGGGCAACTTCCCGCAGGCGTTCTCACACATCGGGCTGCTGGATTCGATCTTAACGATTTCGGAAGCAAAGGCCGGACGCTAGTTCACACATGATGAGATACAAGAATAGTCAACTCATCCCTTGGCAGTTCTTCTGGTCCGAGCTGGTCGGTACGGCTCTACTGGTGTTGGTGGGTCTGTCGCTGGTCATTGTCATGTTCGGGTCCGGCAGTCCGATCGCACGGATCTTGCCCAGTGAAGGGCTGAGAAGGCTGCTTACTGGTTTCCTGTTTGGCACGACGGGGGCATTTATTGCCCTCTCCCCGGTTGGCAAAGAGAGCGGCGCCCACATCAACCCAGTCGTCACCATGGGCTTCTGGGTGATGCGCAAGCTCGATCTGCGGGTTGGCCTCGTTTATGTCTTCGGGCAGTTGGTCGGAGCTTGTGTTGGTGCTCTGCCCCTTCTTGCCTGGGGGGCGATGGGCCGCAGTGTGGCGTTTGGCGCCACACTGCCCGGAGCAGGATTCACCACAATGAGCGTCTTGCTCGGGGAAGTGCTGACCACCTTCGCGATGGTATCTTTGCTGCTGATTTTTCTAGGTTTCCGGGAAATTCGTCCGTTCACGCCGGCACTTTTTCCACCTCTCTATGCTTTGATGGTTTGGGCGGAGGCTCCGATTTCAGGCACCAGCACCAATCCGGCGAGAAGTCTTGGTCCCGCTCTCGTTTCAGGACAGTGGCAGGGGTGGTGGATTTTCTGGCTCGGTCCGCTGCTCGGATCACTTCTAGCACTGTTGGCGTGTAGTTTTCTGGCTAAGAGGATTGAAGTGGCGAAGCTGTACTACTTTGACAGCGATCGAGATGGGCTGTTTCGCAGGATGGGCCGATCGGAGCAAAGCGGTCAGAAGGAATGAAGCCAATACTGCTGAGGACCTGCAATGATAACCACTGGTCAGCGAAGCAAGTTTAACGAATTCTTATACGAGGACCATAGATTATGAGCAGCCCTAATACGAAAAAAGGGAACCTGAAGCAAAAAATAGTGCATGAGGTGGCCGAGTA
Organism: uncultured delta proteobacterium; assembly: GCA_963781715.1. GTDB lineage: Bacteria > Desulfobacterota > Syntrophobacteria > Syntrophobacterales > Syntrophobacteraceae > Desulfoferrobacter. The sequence goes on along the minus strand of CAWAGW010000004.1, from coordinate 167,588 downwards.
CTGGATAAATGTCATTTATCTCACCCTCATGTTCGCCGCCTTTACGCAGTACCGAAGATTGGTCCTGGCTGCCCATGATATCACGTACACGAATTACTGGGTGGCAGTGATCGAAGCGTTGATTCTTGCAAAAGTCGTCATGATCGGAGATGTGCTCCGCATCGGTCGCCGCCTTGACCATAAACCCCTGATTTATTCCACCCTTTTAAAGACTGTTGTCTTCACTCTCTTTGTCGGTGTTTTTACCCTCATCGAGCATGTGATCAAGAGCCTTTGGAGTGGTGAAGGGTTCAAGGCAGGTATTGTTGGCTTGCTTGGGAAAGGACATCATGAATTGCTCGCCGGGTGTCTGGTTGTATTGGTGGCTTTTATCCCCTTCTTCGCTTTCAGAGAGTTGGGCCGGGTGTTGGGACAGGGCAAAATATGGACTCTCTTCTTGCGGAGCAGAGCCGAGCAGTGAATCGAGGAATCTCCAATGACGAAGAAGAGAGAACTAGAGTGCGGATAACCAAAATCCAAAGGGTCAACATTGGGGGTAGAGCACATGCTGTGATGGCAGATAGGAGGCGACCGCAGTGAAATCAGGGCAGGACACGGCATCGCTATCTCGCAATTTCGACCCTCCGAAGGAGATGCCGGGAAGATTTTTAAGTACATGATGACGAAGACGAGTGGCAGATCCGAGAGGGCTGAAGCACAGTGATTGGAGGGCTCCCACACTGTTTCCAGCGCCCCCTCGAAGGCGCTAAAAAGAGTAATATAACCGAAGAAAGGAGATTGCTATGAGATTGACGAAGTTCTTTGTTGCGTTGGCTCTGATATGGAGCCTTGCATTGCTTCCCGCTGCGGCAATGACCGCGCAGGAACAGCCTGCGGCAGCACCCGGCGGTGCCAGCGAGGCCATGACCTTGCTCATGCGCACCGCTGATTTTCTCTCCCAGCGCCCGCAGTTCAGCGTCACGATTCGCGACGGGTACGATGTGATGCAGGAATCGGGCGAAAAAATCGAGTTTGGCGAGGTTCGCAACATCGTTCTTCGGCGCCCCGACCGTTTTCGGTCGGATACGGAGCGCAGTGATGGTCAAAAGGGACTCGTGCTGTTTGATGGAAAAGACATCATTGTGTTCAGCGAAAAGGACAAGGTTTTTGCCAAAGCATCCAAACCCGGAGACCTGGACGGAGCGGTGACCTATCTACTCTCCGACCTCAATATGCGGCTGCCCCTGGCTATGATGTTCCTGTCCAGGCTTCCCGTTGAGATCCAAAAAAGGGTCCGTTCCGTCGACATGGTGGAGCAATCCGTTATTATGGATGTGCCGTGTGATCATATTGCCGCCCGGACCGATGACGTGGATTTTCAGATGTGGATCCCTGCGGAAGGTGACCCCCTGCCGCGTCGGATCGTCATCACCTACAAAAATGATGATGGGCAGCCTCAGTTCTGGGCGAATTTCTCAGATTGGAACCTGACCCCCAACCCTTCCGATTCTCTATTTGCCTTTGCACCTGCGGAAGGGGTCCGTGAGATCCCCTTTTTGGCGCAGATGAAAATTTCAAAGCCTGAATCGGCGGAAAAACCGAAAAACAAGAAAGGAGGCAAGAAATGAAATGCGACCTATCCCTAAAAGTGATTTCCCTAGCCGCGATGGTCCTCTTGGTGCTGTTTGTCGCCGTTGACGTTGAAGCTCGAGGAGGCGGAGGAAGAGGCGGCGGCGGTGGCGGAAGAGGTGGTGGTGGTGGTGGACGCAGCTTCTCGGGCGGGGGCGGTGGAGGTTACAGTCGACAAGGAGCTGCGAGCGGGGGCAGCTTCTCGTCGAGGTCGTCGGCATCTGGAGCTCGCGGTCAATCTGGTAGGGCACAAGCCGGTCAAAGCCTGCAGACGGGTCAACGACAAGCCGGTGCCACTGACAGGACCCAGGCCCGGCAAACGGGCGCTTCCACTCGCCAACAGGGCCGCCAGGATGCTTCCGGAACCCGTCAGCAGACGACTACTGATCGCCAGCAGAATCGGCAGGATACCTCCTTGAACCGCCAGGATACCCGGCAGCAGGGAGCAACAAATCGACAGGGAAACCGGCAGGACGTCTATGACGACCATTGGGATGACTACCATCATGGCTATGGCTACGGCTATGGCCATGGAGGAGCCGTGGTGGCAGGTGCCGCGGTCGGGGCTGCTGTGGGCTACGCCGCGGGGGCAACCGCTGCCTACTATTCGACCCTCCCGTGTACTCCCACGGTTGTCGTAGCCGGTGGCGTCTCGTATTACCGGTGCGGCTCCAGCTGGTACAACCAGGCTTATTCCGGGTCGGGAGTCACTTACGTTATCGTCAATCCGCCGGCGGGTTACTGAGGAAGGTCTGGTTGCCGGCAAACATCACTCAGACGTCGCGTCTAACACTACAACGAGGCTTTGATGCTGCGTCCCCTCCAATAGTTCTGGATGGCTCCGACCCGATAGATGGTCCGGATGAAAAGGAGAAATGTTATGCAAAAGATCAGGTTAGGCCGTTCACTGGTCTTTTTCGCAATTGCAGTCCTGTTGGCGTTTATGGTTTCAGGCTGTGGCTCGCTGCGGCCGCGCCGACCGGTTCCTGAAAACCTGGTAAGGCAGGCGCAGATTCCTGGCATGGCAGATGTTCGGGTCATGCCTGATGTGCGTTTTCCTAAAAGCTATCAGGCTGATTTAGTTGAGGCACAGAAATCTGCGGCAAAGGTCACACCATGCTGCGAAAAGAGTTTGACCTTGCTTGCTTTGTCAGGCGGCGGGGATGGCGGGGCCTTCGGGGCGGGACTCTTGAACGGATGGACTGAAGCCGGCGATCGTCCTGATTTCGATTATGTGACAGGGATCAGCACCGGCGCACTGATTGCTCCTTTAGCCTTTATTGGCAAGCAGTATGACCCTGTCTTGAAAAAAGCTTATACCACCATAAGCCCCCGTGACATTGCTCGAAAGCGTCACTTGTTTCAGATACTTCAAATTCGTGATGCGCTCGCGGACAGCGCCCCCCTTGCAAGGCTTATTGCGCGCGACTTTGGGGAGCGAGAACTGGCATTGGTTGCACAGGAACACGCCCGCGGACGTCGATTGTTCATCGGTACAACAGATTTTGATGCGCAGTTGCCGGTGTTCTGGAACATGGGAGCAATTGCCGCAAGCGGCCATCCAAAGGCGTTGGAGATCTTTCGCAAGGTGATGCTCGCTTCAGCTTCCATCCCGGTGGTTTTCCCACCGGTTTATTTCAATGTGGAAGCCGGAGGCAAAAGCTACGATGAAATGCACCTAGACGGCGGTGTAGTGACACAGGTTTTCGGAGCCAAATTGCTTAGAGATGCCGCGCAGGTTTGGCGAGAAGCAGGCTACCAGGTTGAGGCTCAACTTTTTATGATCAGGAATTCTCAACTCGGCGGCAATTGGGAAAAAATTCAACCCAAAATTTCCTCAATCGCCTCGAGAGCCATTTCAACTCTGATCAAGACTCAAGGGCTTGGAGACATTTATCGGGCCTATGTATTTAGCAAGGACTCTGATATAGACTTCAATGTTGCCGGGATTCCACTGAAGTTCCATGCAGAACACCCTGAGGAATTCGACACCGAGTACATGAAGGCTCTTTATAAGTTTGCCTACGAACAGGCCCGTGAAGGATATGAGTGGAGGAAACGTCCACCGCATGCCGGTTCATCTGATCAGTAAAACTTGGCAAAGGATAGAGCCAATTTAGGGTTCCTTACCTCCGAGCTTTGAAAAAACAATGCAGGGTAATGCCTATCCGGATTTCCGCTGCAGGAATGGGTGGCCGCAGGGAATTCACTTTAACTGCTTAAGAACTAATAAAGGAGGAAGAAAGATGCGAAAAGTATTGTTTTTGTTGGTGGCTATTGGCTTCACTCTCACTTTCATGGGAAATGCGCATGCCGCAAAAGACCTGGTACAAACCGTGAAAGATGGATGCAAAAAAGAGCTGGAGAGCTACTGCAAGGACGTGACGCCGGGAAAAGGGCGTGTGCTGGCATGCCTGTATGCCTATGAAGATAAACTTTCCGGCGGCTGTATATACGCTCTGTACGATGCTTCGGTCCAGCTCGAGCGGGCTGTTACAGCCCTCACCTATTTAGCCAACGAGTGCAGGGATGATTTGAAGGAATACTGTGCTTCGGTTGAGGTCGGCGAAGGACGTTTGCTCAAATGCCTGGAAAAACATGAAGCGAAGGTCAGTGACCGTTGCAAGCAGGCCGTAAAAGATGTGGGGCTGAAATGAAAGAAGAATGGAGGCGCATGATGGAAAGTCCCGGAGGAACGAATGGCAAACTCCTTTCAGTGGGCAGAATCTTGGGATTACTTTTAGTGTTTTGCGTTTTGTTGCTCTACTGGTGCAATCGGCCGCTGGCAGCTGCGGATTTCGAACAACTGCCGGTTTTCAAGGCATCCAAAGTTGTGCCTGCCGACCTTTTGAAAGGCAGTAACTATCAAATTCAAGAGCAAGTGCGGTGTGACGGTTTCAATTACATTTTTGATCTGCAAACCGATTACGGTTCACTTCAAGTTGAAAGTACTGCTCTGCTCAACATAAGGGCGAGAGAGCTTGCGGCCATTGCACAGATGCAAAAAGTGGAGCAGAGCGAAGAATTTCAGGAGGCTTTCAGTAAGACGGCCCAGGAGACCGGCAAGAATACGATGAATTTGGCTCGGGGGCTGGTGACTGCGCCCGTCGAGACCGTATCCGGAGTTGCGTCCGGAATAGGTTCCTACCTAAGCGGTTTGGGACGCTCTTTAAGCGGGGCTGGCAAAAGCGCCGGCGAGCAGGATGAAAGCACCTGGAAGAAGGTGATCGGATTTGCCAAGGCCAAGCGAGAAGTTGCTTACAAATATAAAGTTGATCCCTATTCGAACTATGAAGTCTTGCAGGATCAACTGGATCGAATTGCCTGGGCTGTTTTTGCCGGTGGCAAGACGATCTCATTGGCTACTGCAGCAATTCCGGGCGGGGTCGGGATGGCCATATCAGCGACTAAATTTGCAGCCGATATGAATCAGCAGATCATCCAGAAGTCACCCGCCGAGCTCAGTCAGTTGAACTCAGGCAAGCTTAAGGCAATGGGAATCGATGAGGCGGTTGCCAAAAGGTTCCTCGAACACCCCCAGTATTCGCCAACTCGAAAGACCTACATCGTGGGGGCCCTTGATGAAATGAAAGGTGTCGGCCAGCGGACGGCATTCCTGGAGCTGGCTGTGCTTGCGCCCAATCCCGACGTAGCCTTCTATTTTCAGCAGCAAGCCATCATGTACGGCGCGTATCACAAAAAGGTCAAACCCCTTGCCCGTTTCCGGCAGCTTGGTCCCTACGCTTTTGCCGAAACAACAGACGGCAATATCGTAGGTTTGTTTCCCATCGATCATCTTGTTTGGACAAAGGAGATGGCAGCTCAAGTCGAAGGGGAAGCCGGCAAAAATGCCAAGCAAGCCATTGGAAAGAAAGGCAAAGTGCTCGTATTTACAGGGACTGTCAGCAAACTGGCGCGCACAAATCTTACCGAAAGAGGCTGGAAAATCGAACAGAATGCGGCAGCGAAGCTGTTGAAGTAAATACATGTGGGATGAATTCTCAGGAGGTCAATCATGAAAAAGATCGTTGTATTGGTGGCCGTTATGGCTCTCCAGGTTTGGTTCGCGGATCTGGTAAGGGGGCAAGATTTGATTTTCTTTCCTGCCAAGGGACAGACCCAGGAGCAGATGGAAAAAGACAAATTTGACTGCTACCAATGGGCTAAACAGCAAACAGGTTTTGACCCCATGCAGGCACAGTCGTCGGTCCAGGCTAGTTCGCCTCAGACTCAGGGACCTTCCGGAAACCGAGTCAGGGGAGCGGCGCGGGGGGCTGCAGTTGGGGCTGTGGTGGGCGAAGTCGCAGGCGGCGATGCAGCCAAGGGAGCGGCTGCCGGTGCAGCTGGAGGTACCATGGCCGGTGGAATGAAGAGTCGAAGCCAGCGGCGGCAACAAGCGCAAGTCCAGGAACAGCAGACCCAGCAGCAGGCGGCTGCGGATGACGCAAGTCGGAGCACCTATAACCGCGCGTATTCTGCCTGTATGGAGGGGAAGGGTTATACGGTTAAATAACTAGTGCCTGTCCGGTAACCCCTTTTTCGTAGGGGCGGGGTTTATCCCCGCCCGATGAAACTCAATGATTCCGCTGACCTGCGGGCGTGAATAAACCCCGCCCCTACGTGAGTCCCGGTCAATAGGTGCATTTCCGGACGAACTCTAACTACGTTAACGGGGCTGAAGGTTAGGGTAGCTCATGATCTTTACTGCACAGAAAATTCTCCGAGTTATGCTGCCGATGGCGATGATTCTAATAGCAAGTCACGTATGGGCCCAAGAGCACTCTCCGGGTGCTAAGGCATCAGATGCTAAACAAGAATCACCCATCGCAGCGCCGGATCTCGCCGATATCATACCCTCAGCTGCCAAATTGGCCTTCCGTTTAACGACCCTTGAAAATAGGATTGAGGCTGGGCTGGATGTCTCAGCGATTGGAGAGAAGTTCGACAAGATCGAGTCGAATCTGGAGGGTCTCGCCGACCAATTGCAGAGGCTAAGGGATTTGAAAGATTTTAAATATCAAAAGCTTGTGGAACTTAGGCATGCGATCACGCGAAGAGTGAATTGTTCGGAAAAACCAGCAATATTCTCAGCCAGGCCATTCGGCAGCTTGACGATTGGAGAAAGGAGTGGCTGGCGGAGCAGAAACGGTGGAATGAATGGCAGTCCACCCTGCTCAAAGAGGAAAAGCTCGATCAACTCAAGTTGACCTTTGAAAAGACAAATGCCGTTATCGATACCGCCCTTGATCTCGTTCTTCAGCGTCTGGAAGCAATGCTGACATTACAGGAGAAGGCCGGCAATATCCTTGCGAAAATAGACGCTCTTGCCGCCGAAATAGACGGTTTGATCGTCGACGAGCGGCGAGGATCGCTGCTGGATGAATCTCCCCCCATGTTCTCCCCCCAGTATTTTTCTCAATTCAAAAGCGGCGCATTGTGGTACGCGGTACAAACAGGTCTGCATGAGATCTCATCGCCAGACAGCCAGTTCTTTCACCGTCAGGGATGGTTTATTATCTTCCAGGTTCTTTTTTCTTTCTTCGTAATCACTGCCCTCTATCGCAACCGGCGCATTCTAAAAGAATCAACGAGATGGTGTTTTCTTGCCGCAAGGCCTTATTCTGCAGCATTCTTTTTAAGTGCTGCGATTGCAGTGCTCATTTATGAATATGTGGAGGCTCCAGGTACTTGGCAACTGGCAAATGCAATGATCGCCGGGGTTTCCTTTGCCCGGCTTTCAGGAGGTTTGGTTGAAGCATCCTGGAAAAGGCAGTTTGTCTACGGGTTATTGATCGTTGTGATCGCCAACAGAGTGTTGGCGGTATTGAGCTTTCCGCTTCCACTTTACCGACTATACACGCTCCTAGCTGCGCTGGGCGGCTTTCTTTCTTGTCTGCACTGGGCTGGGGAAAGCGTTCGTCATAAAGATTCGGCCCTTTATACATGGTCCCTTCGTGTGGGTTCTCTTTTTCTTTGCCGTCATTATTATTGCCGAGCTTTGGGGTAAACAATCGCTGGCATCGTATCTGTTCGTGTCTTTGATGCGGTCCATGGGAATTGTGCTCGCCTTCATGCTGCTCACCTACATGATTCGCGGAGGCGTGGAATGGATATTCCGCTCCGCCCCTCTCCGGCTGGCGGCGGTGCCGCCCAGCGACGATACCGATGCCATAATTCGCCGCATGTCACGTTTCGTTGGAATCGCCATATGGGGGCTGGTTCTACTACCTGGAATCCTAATGATCTGGGGAGCTTTCGACAGCCTGGAAGGGGCAATGAAAGGGGTGTTGGCGCTTGGGTTCAATCTGGGAACCAAAAGGATTAGTGTGGGCTTGCTGATTGTTTCTGCAGCTATCCTTTATGGATCGTTTCTAGCATCCTGGGTTCTCGAAAAACTGCTCATGGATCAAGTGCTCTTCAAAAGTCGGATGGAAACAGGCGTGCGACATTCAATAGCGAGATTGTTTCACTATGTTATCATATTCGCAGGCTTTTTGTTTGCACTCTCGACACTCGGTTTCGAGGTCACACAATTCACCATCATGCTGAGCGCCCTCGGAGTCGGCATCGGTTTTGGCCTGCAAGGCATTGGCGAACAACTTTCTTCACCTGCGGCCTCATTCTGCTTTTTGAACGGCCTGTCAGGGTTGGCGACTACATCGAGTTCGATGGTAAGTGGGCTGAAATAGAACGAATCGGCCTTCGAGCCACAACCGTCCAGACTTTCGACCAGGCGGATGTGATCATTCCCAACGCTGATCTCATCAACAATCCTGTGACCAATTGGACTCTGAGCAATCGCCGGGTGCGGCTTAGCATTTCAGTGGGGGTGGCTTATGGCTCTGATGTCTCCCTGGTGATGAAAACGCTTATGGCATGCGCCAACGCACACTCTAAGGTGGCTAAAACGCCCATGCCGCAGGTGCTGTTCCTGAATTTCGGGGAGAGCTCACTCGATTTTGAGCTTCGCGCTTGGGTATGGGATGCCGGCGAAAGGCTGACGGCAACAAGTGAGCTTCACCAGGAAATTGAAGGGAAATTCCGGGAAGCCAAAATCGAGATTGCCTTCCCCCAGCTGGATCTGCACCTGCGCAGTGTGGATGAATCGGATATTTTACGCCCCCGGAAATAACCAAATCTCAAAGTTCAGTTTGAACGAGTGAGGACATGAGGCGTTTATCGACCGTTTTCATTTTCATCTGCATTCTTGTTTCTGCGACTTCGGGCCGCCGCGCCTTTGCTCAGCCCTTTGGCCACAAAGGCGGCCCGGATATTGTCAATATCAAAGAAATCATCAACCTTCTGAGGCAGGACGCTTACGACTTGGAGCTGCTGATCAGCTTCGGAACGTCGAAGGGCGGCTCGGCCGGCCACCTGGCCTTGGCAATCCGGGATCAGATCCCGGGCGACGACCTGGTCTATTCGGCCAATTTCTATGCCGATCGGAAACCAGAGCACGAACATGGCTACTACAACCAGAACTTGATATGCATCGTTCCAAAGTCCGAGTACCTTTTCAAGACGACTTCCTCACTGGGCACCGACGCGTCCTTCGGACTGGACATGGGCGAGATCTACAAGCGGTCGGTCATCGGCATTCGCATTTTCGGCGTCCCCCAGCAAGTCAAGGAGGGTCTCACTGACTTTTTCCACCGTCTCAACGACGACTACCATGCTAGAAAAGGCAAGACGGCCTATCACCGTGGCCCCATCGTGTATGGCTACATGAACCTTAACTGTGCCAAGACGGTGGCGCTGGCCTTCAAGTATGGCGCCGGCTTTAAAGACCTTCCGATCAAGGGCGAGAGCTTGATATCGAAGCTCAACTTTGTTTCTGCAACCAAGGCCAACCTGCCCATGGAAACCGCCCTGGAGATTGTGAAAATCTGCGCCGAACGTGGCTACAGCTTTGACGTAGTGCTATACAAGAAGTGGGCTGGGTCCACCTACATCAATCCTCAGGATGAAGACAACCAAATGTACAAGGACTTGCCCAATCGCTTCCCTTCGGTGCTTTCGCTCGACTACCTGGAAGACCAGGGGTATTATGAAGACTACGACAATCTTTATGCCATGTACCTGTTGTACTACCTGGGCAGGTACAGCATCGTTCTCGATGGCGCCGCGCGGAAGCTCATGGTGGAAGCTCAAAAGGAACCCGACACTTACGAAATAGCCAAGAAGAAGGCCCACGAAACCGCCACGAAGGACAAAAAGCATCTCCTGAGACGGTTAGTTCGTGTCTGGGGCATCAAGCTTGGCGGGAAGGCGGGCGCCCATTCCGGCTTGATAAGGAGTTGAGATGTTAACAGAACTCGATACGATCATGGAAACCATCCTGCTGGTTGACGATCAACCGGCCAATCTTCAGGTGTTGCTGCAGACCCTCGGTAACGTGGGGTGCAAGCTGTTGGTCGCAAAGAATGGTGAGGCGGCCCTGGCAATTTCGCAAAAAGCACGGCCGGACCTCATCTTGCTTGACATCATGATGCCGGGAATGGATGGGTTTGAGGTCTGCCGAAGGCTGAAAGCGAAACCGGAGACGGAAAAAATCCCCATCATTTTCCTTTCCTCACTGGACGAGACGGCGGACAAAGTGCGCGGGCTGCAGCTGGGAGCAGTGGACTATGTCACCAAGCCGTTCCAGCCTGAAGAAGTGATCGCCCGCGTGAATACCCATCTGACCATTCATCGGCTGGGGCGCGAAGTGCAGAAGCGAAGAGACGAGCTGGAGCATGAATTAAAGGTCGTTTCCCGGCTCCAGCGCGATCTTCTGCCGGAGCACCTGCCACAAATCGAGGGATTGAGCCTGGCAGTACATTATGAAACCAGCCGCTATGCTGGAGGCGACTACTACGACCTGGCAGAACTGTCCAACGGCCGGTTGGCTATTCTGGTGGCTGACGCGGAAGGCCACAGTGCGCCGGCGGCGGTCATGATGGCGATGACTTGCGCGCTGTTCCGATCGTGCTCAGACCTCAGGGAAGAACCGGACCAGATGCTTTCTTTCATGAATGAAAACCTTTGCAAAGTGAACAAGGAGAGTTTCGTCACCGCGATCTACGGTGTCTACGACATCCACAGCAGATCATTGCGGGTCGCCCGCGCCGGCCATACACTTCCCATCCACTATCGGGCATCTACGAAAGACGCGGTTGAAGTCCGTTGCGAGGGTGTATACGCAATGGGATGGGATGCCTACCCCCGGGTTCCGGTTACCGAAATTCAGATTCGAACCGGGAGACCGGCTGCTTTTCTACACGGACGGCGTCACCGAGTGCTTCAGCGAACAGCAGGAGCTTTACGGGACGAAACGGCTGATACGACAATTCGAAACCCCCGACACAAGTGATCCTGCAGAGATCATCGAAGGGATCATCGACGACCTGGCACGGTTTACCGGGGGACGTCCGGCCGATGACGACCAGGCAATACTGCTGGCGATCGCCGAATAGTGGCACCGTGAGAGATTGTCCGGAAAGGAGGAGACCGTTTTGAAGCCAACCAGGGAGAGCAAAGCGACTAAGGCCGATGAAATAACCCACGGCAAGAGAGATAAATCAGATACTATCGATACTAACCCCATTTCACTGGCGGACCTCCTCGATTTCGAACAGCTGAGCGAGATCCTTGACAACTTCTGCAGCGCCGTCGGGGTTGCCTCGGCAATCATCGATCTGCAGGGCAAGATCCTGGCTGCCGCCCGCTGGCAGCGCATATGTACCGATTTCCACCGGGTTAACAAGGAGACTTGCGATCGTTGTATTGAAAGCGATATCGAACTTGCGGCAAATCTCCAGGAAGGGAAGCCGTTCACCATCTACCGCTGCAAGAACGGCATGACCGACGCCGCCTCGCCCATCATCGTTGAAGGCCAGCACGTGGCCAATGTTTTCGTGGGCCAGTTCCTCACCGCCGAGCCCGACCGGGCCTATTTCCAAAAGCAGGCGGAGGTATTCGGTTTCGATACGGAAGAATACCTGCGCGCCCTCGATGAAGTCCCCGTCGTTCCCGAACAAAAACTGCCCGCCATTCTCGGCTTCCTGACGGGTTTTGCCCGGCTCACGGCATCGCTCAGCCTCGAACGCATCAGGGCCCTCGATGCTGAAAAGATCAGCAAGCATCGCGCCGAAGAAGCCGAACAGGCCAAAGCGGAACTGACCCGCTACCAGGCACACCTCGAAAGTCTGGTGGAAGAGCGGACGGTGAGACTAAAGCAGGGCGAGGAACGGCTTCACCTGATCCTGCAATTGGTAGGGGAAGGTATTTTCGGTACCGATGCCCGGGGTCGATGCAGTTTTATCAACGAAGCCGGACAGAAAATGCTTGAGTACACTAGAGAGGAAATCCTCGGCCGGCCCGTTCATGAATTGATCCATCATTCGCACGCCGACGGGACATCGTACGACCGGAAAGATTGCCCGATGTACCATTCCTTCCTTCAAGGCACGACCAGCTACTGTGAGGACGAAGTGCTGTGGCGCAAGGATGGCTCGTCCTTCGACGTCGCCTACACCAGTGTGCCGATGCGCAAAGACGATGAAGTGGTCGGCTCTGTTGTGGTATTCCGCGACATCACCGAACGCAAGAAAGCTGAAGAGGCGCTGCAGGAAAGAGAATACCGTCTCCAAACCATTCTGACTACTTCCAACGAAGGCTTTTGGGGGGTGGATAACGACGCCCGGACCATGGCTGTCAACCAGGCCATGTGTGAAATTCTCGGCAGACCCGAAAAAGAAATCCAGGGTAGGACGGTATTTGAATTCCTCGATGAGGAAAATCTTCTCATCATGCGGGAGCAGCTGAGACGCAGAGCTAGGGGCGAAACCGGCGCCTACGAGGTCGCGGTCACCCGAAGCGACGGTTCGAAAGTACCCTGCCTGTTCAACGCCACCCCATTTTACGACAAATCCGGAGCAAAAACCGGCTCCTTCGCCATGGTCACCGACATCACCGAGCGCAAGCAGATGGAGAAAGAGCTCATTGTGGCCCGGGACAGGGCCGAATCCGCCACCCGGGCAAAAGGTGATTTCCTGGCCAACATGAGCCACGAGATCCGGACTCCCATGAACGCCATCCTGGGGATGACGCATCTGGCGCTCAAAACCGACCTGACACCGAAGCAGAGAGACTATCTCGAAAAGATCCACCTTTCCGCCAACTCCCTTCTGGGAATCATCAACGACATTCTGGACTTTTCCAAGATCGAGGCCGGAAAGCTGGATATAGAGTCCATCGGCTTCAACCTGGATGAAGTGTTGGCCAACCTCGCCACCCTGGTGACGGTCAAAGCGCAGGAGAAGGAAGGGTTGGAAGTGCTGTTCAGGACAGACGCCGGTGTGCCTCGATCCCTGGTGGGAGATCCCCTGCGGTTGGGACAGGTGCTCGTCAACCTTACCAATAACGCCGTCAAGTTCACCGAGCACGGCGAGATCGTGGTTTCCACGGAATTGATCAGCCTGGGGGATGAGACCGCAGAAATCAAATTCGCCGTGCGGGATACCGGTATCGGCCTGACCAGAGAGCAAATCGAGAGGCTGTTCACCTCCTTTAGCCAGGCGGATACTTCCATCTCCCGCAAATATGGCGGAACCGGGTTGGGCCTCACCATCAGCAAGCGACTGGTGGAGATGATGGGCGGCAAGATCTGGGTAGAAAGCACCCCCGGAGTCGGCAGCACGTTCTTCTTCACCGCTGTTTTCGGGATCGGCCGGGAAGAAGCCACCGGGCGCCATGTTCCTCCACCCGATCTGAGAGGCATCAGAGTGCTGGTCGTGGACGACAACCCGACCTCCCGGGAAATCTTCCAGGAGATGCTGGAGTCTTTTTCCTTCGAAGTCACTTTGGCGGCTTCCGGTGAGGAAGGGCTTGAGGAGATGGAAAAGTCCGTGGGGGACCGCCCATACGACCTGGTAGTCATGGATTGGAAGATGCCCGGCATGGACGGCATCGAAGCATCCAAAAGGATCAAACAAAATTCTCGACTCGCCAGGATACCGGCCATTATTCTGGTCACCGCCTACGGACGGGAGGAGATAATGTGGCAGGCGGAAGCGGCCGGATTGGACGGCTTCCTGATCAAGCCCATCAGCCCGTCGGTGATGTTCGACACCATCATACAGGCTCTGGCAAAAGACGCCTCGAAGGAGTTGATGCCGATCGTCACTAGGGAGCGGTCGTCGGAACTGTTGAAAGGCCTGGAAGGCGCCCGGGTGCTGCTCGTTGAAGACAACGAGATCAACCAGCAGGTCGCCATGGAAATCCTTGCCGACGCGGGCCTCATCGTATCCTTGGCAAACAACGGTCAGGAGGGCGTGGATGCGGTGGGTGCAAATCGATTCGATGCTGTGCTGATGGATGTGCAGATGCCGGTGATGGACGGTTACACCGCAACCCGGACCATCCGCAGTGACCCTCGCTTCAAAGACCTGCCCATCATCGCCATGACCGCGCATGCCATGGCGGGAGACCAGGACAAAAGCATCGAAGCCGGCATGAATGATCATGTCACCAAGCCCATCGACCCTGAGCAACTCTTTGCAGCCCTGGCCAGATGGATCACTGCCCGGAAGCCCCTCGTTGAGCAAGAACGGGCTCCGGAAGCAGTGCCACAGGAGCCCTCTGCCGAACCAGAGCTGCAAAGTGGCGTGAGATCCCCGAAGGAGCAGCCGTTTCCCGCGGCTCTCGATGGGTTTGAGCTTGCCGAAGGGCTGCGGCGTCTGCGTGGCAACGAGGCCCTCTACCGGAAGCTTTTGCTGAGCTTTGCGGCCAAGTACACACAAAAGGCCGGCGAAATCCGCCGGGCTCTGGATGCCAACGATTATCACAAAGCCCACGAATTCGTTCACGACATCAAGGGGCTGGCGGGCAATCTGGGGGCGGTTCAACTGCAGGCCGCCGCTGCGGAACTGGAGAAACTGGTGAAGCATGCGGACGAGAAGTCCCCGCCATCGCCCGAGGATCTGAGCGAAACCTTCAGCGCCTTTGAAACGATGCTGGATCAGGCGCTCCGAGCCGCCCAATCCCTGCAGTCCCTGGAGGGCAAGCCGGACTCCCTTCCTTCGGCGGAACCTGCGCCGGGGCTGCCGCCCGATCTGGCCGGAGAGGCCGCGAGCCGCCTGCGGGAGGCCGCCGAAATGGGAGATGTGTCGGGTCTCGCGGCCATTGCCGATGAAATGGCATCCCGCTGCAAAGACTTTGCTCCTTACCAGGGCAGAATTGCCCAACAGGCCGATGATTTCGATTTCGACGGCATCCTGTCTCTCGCCGCTGAGCTGGAAAAGATGGCCGAGTGATGCAAGTCTAAAATAATCCGGCCCTCAATCCTCCGGAGTATTGGACCAAAGTGATGACAAAGAAACGGATAGCTATTCGAGCAATTCCTTACTCGTGATCGGCGCTCTTACGCAGTACCGCAGAATCGTTTTGGCTGCCCAGGATATCGTTTACACGAATTACTGGGTGGCAGTGATCGAAGCCTGGTTGCCGGCAAACATCTCTCAGGCGCCGCGTCTAAGTAGAGAAATCTTTACGATCTCGTGGGGAGATCGACGCGCGGGATCCTCACGCCGTTCATATCCCGGATGAGACCTGCGCTATCATTTGCCTTGAGGTGCCCAGGGGGAGATTGCGAAATGTATCGTACTTTCTATCACAAAACAGTCACAAATGTTCTGCTTCAGTTGTCCGGGCGCATAAGGCTCATGCCTTGTGCAGTGCTGTTTCTAGCCCTTGCGGCCGGCTGCGCCCACTACCCAGTCAACCAGACGTTGAAGCAATACGACCCCCGGGCGGGGTATCGGAGCAGCGAGCTCAACGAGGCTGATGTCAATGATGAGTTGTTGGTGCTGCTCACGTTCTCCGGCGGGGGGACCCGAGCGGCCGCTTTTTCATATGGCGTGCTGGAAACCTTGAGGGATACGGCGGTATCCATCCACGGCAGCCGGCAACGCTTGCTGGACCAGGTGGACGTGATTTCCGGTGTTTCCGGGGGTAGCTTCACGGCAGCATACTACGGATTGTTCCGGGACCGCATCTTTGAGGATTTCGAAAGCAGGTTTCTGAAAAAAAACATCCAGGGTGATCTCACCAGAGCCATTCTATTCAACCCGTATGATTGGGCGAAACTGTTTTCCGCCTATTATGACCGCAGCGATCTAGCCGCCGCCTATTACAACAAATACATTTTTGACGGCGCGACCTTTTCCGATATGCTTGCCAACAAAAAGCCCATGATCCTGATCAATGCCACCGATATGGTGCATGGAACCAGGTTTACCTTCAACCAAGATACATTCGACGTGATTTGCTCGGATCTGTCCACTTTTCCAGTTGCCCGTGCATGCGCGGCCTCTTCAGCGGTGCCCATCGTCTTGACCCCGATCACCTTGCGCAACTACGCCGGTAAGTGCGGCTATCAAATGCCCAAGGTTCTTGAGCAGGCCATGCATCCCCCCAGGGACATTTCGTCGCGCCGCATCGACCTCGCAAACGACATGTTGCCATTTCTGGATTCAAAAAAGAAACCCTTCATTCACCTGGTGGACGGGGGAGTTGCCGACAATCTCGGCCTCAGAGCCGTTCTGGAAAGGGTTACGCTGATGGGCGACCCATGGACAACGTTAAAATACGCCGACATGGAAAAGGTGCACAAAATCGTCTTTGTGGTCGTGAATGCCGAGACCGAAATCGATGACAAGTGGGATCGATTCGAACGGATTCCTCCTTTCGGCGCCATGCTCGACTCATACTCCTCCATAGCCATTGCCCGCTATAACGTGGAGACGTTGGCGCTTTTGAGGGAAAGCTTCAGCCGTTGGGCCGATGAAATTCGCAAGGGGCGCTGCGGGTCGGAGAAGATCTCCCTGAAGCCAGGCTCCTGCGGGGATATCGAATTCTATCTTGTCGAAGTGAACTTCAATGCTTTGGACGATGAGGCCGAGCGCAGTTACTTCAAAAGGCTTCCCACCTCATTTGTGCTGAGGCCCCAAGAGGTGGACAACCTGAGGGCTGCCGCCCGCCGCATCCTCACTAATTCTCAGGAATTCCAGCGGCTGATAAAGGAGCTCGACTAAAAGCGATGGTTCAGGCAGATTGCTGCGGAGAGAATGGCCATTTGCGTGGAGGTAGAGGTTTCCCGCGTCCTCCGCACTGTTTCCAGGTATTTTAATCACATATTGCAATGTCCTTAAAGGAGGTAACGCATGCAGAAAGGTACAAGTACAAAGTGGCGAACAAATCAATTGATTCGAATTCGAGGACGACTTTTGGTATTGAGCCTTTTGGCCGTGCTTGTGCCTGGTCTTTCGGCTTGGGGAAAACAGGCGGAAAGGTTTGAAAAACTCCCCGTATTCCAAGCTTCTCAAATCTTACCCAAAGATCTTCTCAAAGGCAGTAACTATCAGATTCAAGAGCAGGTGAGGTCTGACGGTTTCAATTACATTTTTGATCTGCAAACCGATTACGGTTCACTTCAAGTTGAAAGTACTGCTCTGCTCAACATAAGGGCGAGAGAGCTTGCGGCCATTGTACAGATGCAAAAAGTGGAGCAGAGCGAAGAATTTCAGGAGGCTTTCAGTAAGACGGCCCAGGAGACCGGCAAGAATACGATGAATTTGGCTCGGGGGCTGGTGACTGCCCCCATGGAGACCGTATCCGGAGTTGCGTCCGGGATAGGGTCCTATCTAAGCGGTTTGGGGCGCTCTTTAAGCGGGGCCGGCAAAAGCGCCGGCGAGCAGGATGAAAGCACCTGGAAGAAGGTGATCGGATTTGCCAAGGCCAAGCGAGAAGTCGCTTACGAATATAAAGTTGATCCCTATTCGAACTATGAAGTCTTGCAGGATCAACTGGATCGAATTGCCTGGGCTGTTTTTGCCGGTGGCAAGACGATCTCATTGGCTACTGCAGCAATTCCGGGCGGGGCCGGGATGGCCATATCAGCGACCAAATTTGCAGCCGATATGAATCAGCAGATCATCCAGAAGTCACCCGCCGAGCTCAGTCAGTTGAACGCAGGCAAGCTTAAGGCAATGGGAATCGATGAGGCGGTTTCCAAAAGGTTCCTCGAACACCCCCAGTATTCACCAACTCGAAAAACCTACATCGTGGGAGCCCTTGATGAAATGAAAGGTGTTGAACAGCGGACGGCATTCCTGGAGCTGGCTGTACTTGCTACAAATCCCGACGTAGCCTTCTATTTTCAGCGGCAAGCCATCATGTACGGCGCGTATCACAAAAAGGTCAAACCCCTTGCCCGTTTCCGGCAGCTTGGTCCGTACGCTTTTGCCGAAACAACAGACGGCAATATCGTAGGTTTGTTTCCCATCGATCATCTTGTTTGGACAAAGGAGATGGCAGCTCAAGTCGAAAGCGAAGCCGGCAAAAATGCCAAACAAGCAACCGGGAAGAAAGACAAAGTGCTCGTATTTACAGGGACTGTCAGCAAACTGGCGCGCACGAAACTTACCGATAGGGGCTGGAAGATCGAACAGAATGCAGCAGCGAAGCTATTGAAGTAAATCCATTTCAGAGGACCGGGGTCAGTCACTAACATTGAGAAGTAATGTGTGCAAAGGAGAAACAAATGTTCGGAAAAAAAATTGTCAAAGGTATTGTTGTCTTTAGTTTTTCGGCAGCTCTGTTGGCCACGCCCGCATTGGCTGCCGAGTCCGAGGAATCCTGCTATCAGCTCGGCTACCGTTATGGCAAGTGCGCAACCCAGGTGATGCTCAAGGAGAAATGCGCGAAGGAAGATGATGTGGTGATTCCTGATCGATGCAAAGGACTTAAAGAAACGAAGGAAGGAACTAAGGCCGGCGCTAAAGAGGTTTTTGATGCTCACGGCTTGAAACAGAAAGAATGAGGGATTCGAGATCCTTTTTATTGCCCCTATTGTTTCAGGATGAATGCATCGCACGCATGTTTGAACGAGTGAGGACATGAAACGTTTATCGACCATTTTCGTTTTCATCTGCATTCTTGTTTCTGCGACTTCGGGCCGCCGCGCCTTTGCTCAGCCCTTTGGCCACAAAGGCGGCCCGGATATTGTCAATATCAGCGAAATCATCAACCTTCTGAGGCAGGACGATTACGACCTGGAGCTGCTGATCAGCTTCGGAACGTCGAAGGGCGGCTCGGCCGGCCACCTGGCCCTGGCAATCCGGGACCAGGTCCCGGGCGACGACCTGGTCTATTCGGCCAACTTCTATGCCGATCGAAAACCAGAGCACGAACATGGCTACTACAACCAGAATTTGATATGCATCGTTCCAAAGTCCGAGTACCTTTTCAAGACGACGTCCTCCCTGGGCTCCGACGCATCCTTCGGACTGGACATGGGCGAGATCTACAAGCGGTCGGTCATCGGCATTCGCATTTTTGGCGTTCCCCCGGAAGTCAAGGAAGGTCTCACTAACTTTTTCCACCGTCTCAACGACGACTACCATGCTAGAAAAGGCAAGACGGCCTATCACCGTGGCCCCATCGTGTATGGCTACATGAACCTTAACTGTGCCAAGACGGTGGCGCTGGCCTTCAAGTATGGCGCCGGCTTTAAAGACGTTCCAATCAAGGGCGAGAGCTTGATATCGAAGCTCAACATTGTTTCGGCAACCAAGGCCAACCTGCCCACGGAAACCGCCTTGGAGATCGTGAAAAGCTGTGCCGAACGGGGCTACAGCTTTGACGTAGTCCTGTACAAGAAGTGGGACGGTTCCTCCTACATCAACCCCCAGGAAGAAGACAACCAGATGTACAAGGATCTGCCCAATCGCTTCCCTTCGGTGCTTTCGCTCGACTACCTGGAAGACCAGGGGTACTACGAAGACTACGACAATCTTTACGCCATGTACTTGTTGTTCAATCTGGGCAGGTACAGCATCGTTCTCGATGGCGCCACGCGGCAGCTAAAAATAGAAGCTCAAAAGGAACCAGATACCTACGAGGTGGCTAAAAAAAAGGCCCGTGAATTCGCCAGGAAGGACAAAAAGCATCTGCTGCGACGGATAATTCGTACCTGGGGCATCAAGATTGGCGGGAAGACGGACAACGAAGAACGGCTGCGACAGCTCAACTCAGAAGATGAAGTTAAAGCGGAGGAGCGGTAGCGCTCTCGAACCGGCACATTGAAATGACCCAATCTTTCTTGCACCATCCTCCCCCTCGGACGCAAAAACCGAGGCTGGGCAATGCCACAGGAGAAACAATAGCATGAGGTATAAACACGTTAGGGTTCTTTTGGTGCTGGCTGTACTGTTCTCGTTCTTGCCGTTCTTCGAACAGTCAGGCATCTGCAGCAGCATGGGCGCCGTTCAGATGGCTACCGGCAAAGCGGATGCCGAACAAAAAGAAGAAACATCCAGATTCCTGAGCAGCTTGACGGTCAGCGCATTAATGCTCTCCTTGCAGGGATGGACGCCGAGCAGGTGAGGCGCCTATTGATCGCTGAACTTAAACGATCAGAGTCCTCAGCCGCGGAAACTCGAAAACCCGAGCTCAACGGTTTCGCCAAAATCGTTGCAGGAGTTGAAGAACTTTCTGAGGTTTTGCGTCAGCGGTTGAACGACCTTCGATCCGGAGCGCGAACCGCACCAGAACACCTGCCTGGAACTCTTGCCAAACTGCATGGCAGAGGCGGAACTAAAGGCGTCCTTTTGACTTTTGCCGCCTTGTTGAGCCTTTTTGTTGCGGGAGCGATCGCGGAGTGGCTGTTCAGGGTCTATATCAGAAGGGTACGCACACGAATAGAAAGCATGACTCCCACCAGTTGGTGGGCCAAAGTGAAAGACATGGCGATGCGTTCCGCCATTGATCTCATCTCAGTACTCGTTTTTATCGCGGCGAATTTCATCGTCTTTTTTATTTTCTATGACAAAGGGGAATTCGCCCAATTTCGACGCCTCATCTTAGTAACCTACCTGGTGTGGTGCTGCTTGTTCGACTCATCGCATTGCTTTCCCGGTTCATTCTGGCCCCGGACAACTCCTAAGCTCCGGTTGTTGCCTTTGACTGATGCAACTGCCCGCTATCTCCATCGATGGGTATTGGGCATTTCTGTGGTCATGGGATTTGGTTTACTGGTCAGTGCCATGCTGGAGCTCCAGAGAGTGAGTGAGGCCAACATAATTTTGGTGAATGCCACAGCGGGTTTGCTGGTGGTCCTTTTGGTCGCTTTTCTCCTGTGGAAAAATCGACATGTCATTGCGCAGATCATTTGCAGACAAACCAGTGAGGGAGCGGATCGCAGAGCACTTCTGCGGGTGCAACTGGCCGACTATTGGCATCTACTGGTTATTCCCTATTTAAGGTCCGTTGACCCACCATGCAATACGGAATTAATCTGCTTGTACCCTCTTTTGCTGGGTGGCACTTTGAGTGGCATTTTTTGTAGAAAATCAACAAAATCCTGCTAAGATAGCGAAAGATTTAATAGGCTGAAAATGTTTTCTATTCAAGGAAGTTGGCGAAAAGTAAGGCGGGCGGAAAACATGAAATCTCTTATTCGCAATCAGCAGATCGCGGGTTCGTATCCCATCGCGAGTTCCATGGAATTCAAAGGTTGATCTGCCAAGTTCTTTCACAATAATAAGATGAAAGGGCTTCCTCAGAAGATAATAATTATCTATGCCCTAAGAGATGGGATTCTTTATCTTATTTTGTTACAGAATAGGCATTGAGACTCGCCCCGCGAAATCTCGAACTTGACAAAATACCTGCCTTGGCAGGATATGACTTAATCAGGCTGGATGGCATTGGTTCACATCCCACATAGTGGAGGAATAGACTTACATGGACAAGAATGGAACAATCGTCGGTGCGCAGGAAAAGTTTGACCAGAGAGAAGTCAGCTTTACCAGGCTTGGCATGGGCAAGCTGGGAGAGAGTCCAAAAAATAGATGGTTAGACGAATCCATAGATCCTTTTTGGCGAATACTTTACGCTTACACCCGCAAAGAAAAT
Organism: uncultured delta proteobacterium; assembly: GCA_963781715.1. Taxonomy (GTDB): domain Bacteria; phylum Desulfobacterota; class Syntrophobacteria; order Syntrophobacterales; family Syntrophobacteraceae; genus Desulfoferrobacter. Next base: position 146,024 of record CAWAGW010000004.1, on the reverse strand, counting down.
TCACTGGTCAATCATCTGCGCAAAGCCGTAGACGGACCGATAAAGCCCGAACAGACTCCGGTGGAAAACCCTTGGGAAACGTCTAAAACCATCAAAGATACGGCGTCTTTTTTGGGGGCAGACCTGGTCGGCATTACGGAGTTAAACCAGGCTTATGTTTATTCCCACCGCGGCAGACATACCGACGTTGAAGACGGCCGCTTTGGCGAGGAAATCAATAATACTCATAAATTTGCCATAGTCATCGGCTGCGAGATGGATTACGAGCGCATCAAACAGTCACCAAGTTATTTTACCGATGCAGAAACAGGCAGGATATACGCTGAGGTGGCCAAAACCGCAATAATGCTGGCGGAGTATATTCGGGAACTGGGCTATCCCGCCCTGGCGCACCATTTCCGCCAGGAGGAAGTCATCCATTCTGCATTGGCCGTGCAAGCAGGCTTGGGAGAATTGGGCCGATGCGGCTACGTGATTAACCCTCTCTTTGGCCCCAGGTTTCGCACCGCGGTGGTGACGACCGACTTGCCGCTGGCAACGGACTCCCCGATTGACGCGGGCGTCAGTGAGTTCTGTGAAATCTGTATGAAGTGCGCTGACAATTGCCCCGTTAAATGTATCCCCAGGGGTCCCAAAACGGTCGTGCGGGGAGTGGAAAAGTGGGCCGTTGACGGTGACCTATGCATAAAGTTCTGGGCTGCCAACCCCAGCACGCACTTGTGCTGCGCCAGTTGTATGAAAGGATGCCCCTTCAATAAAAAGAATACCTGGTACCACAGGACGGCCACAAAAATAGTGTCCAGATCCGCTGCTGGCAGGCGGCTGCTCTTGTGGATCGACGATGTCTTTTATGGCAAGTGAGTAACTTCTCAATAAGTGTGGAAAGATATCCAGTTTGAAAGTTCTTGATCTGGGTGTCCGCCTCGCTTTTCTGGATTCCCGCCAGAAGCATGCGGGAATAACTTACGGGTGAATCATCTTCATTTGTCTGCAGTTATTGAGAAGTAAATGCGTGCAGCGGCCTCGAAAGATTCCAGAGGGTCCTTGGGATGGTAGAAACGCTGAGTGCTTAGGTAGGCTTGCAAACGGTCCAACTCCTGCTCTGATTTGGCTCCTTGCAGGATCTCCTGATAGGTGAAGGAGGTTATCCCAAAGGGGAATGAGATGACAAGATCGCTGGGAGAAAAGATCATCGAAGCCCTCACTAAAAGCCAGGTGGTTCATTTGATGGAGCGCTTTTTCCAAGTTTCGGACGCCCGTCACGTGGAACACCTACTTGGGTCACTGGATGAAGATGTCAGAGGGACCCTTTTGCAGTTGATACAGACCGAGGAAACCCCAGAAGCACCCGTTCTTTCCGACGAGAAACTGATAGAAAGATGGAACGGATTGTGGGATGAATGGCACAGCTTTCCCGACTGGATGGGAGCAGACAGCGGCGATCCATGTGTTCTAGAATCCGCCGCAACCCTTTGTATGCTCGCATGGCAGTGGTTGACCGCCGAATCCCCGGTGGCTTTCATATCGACCTTGCGAGGGTTGCAAGAAGACCTCTCATATGTCGAATTGAGTCATGAGCAATTCGTCGAGTTCTTTGCAACGCTCCCCGAAGATGTGCGTAAGACAATCTATGCCTATTTATCTGCAGATCGGGAGGATCCAGCTTGGCGGGGCCTCCTCCAGAATGTTCACTCCAGATGGCATGAAGTCTATCATGCCCTTCGCGCCACGTTTGACCCCGATGGCTACCTCATGGATTGTCGCGCGTTACTGAGCGCAAATTGGCAATACGGCATTCCCGCTTTGGAAGATTTGATGTCGAAGAAGGAATTTGCAGAAGCCGAGCAGGTTGCCTCACAGACGGTGATGAGTTTTCTCCGACTTCGCGAGGATCAAGAATGGAAATCTGAAGCATCACTCCTGATCTGCCAGTCGATGTACCCTTTTGACTACGGATATTCCTCCGAAGGGATCACAACAGTCCTGAAGCATTGGGCTGTTGCTGCTGAACAGCTCAAAATGGCGGAGAAAGCGGCAATGATGAGGATCGGAAACTGACGCAAAGCCGACATGCGTCGCTCCGACAAGTGAACGCGGACCGGCTTATTGATCCGCTGGTGGAATGTTGGAAGAAATGCGCGGTGCATCTGGTACCGGATCCTTCAAATGTCTCCAAACCGGATTACACTGCGCACGTCCTATGGCTTGATGTGGTCCGCGAAATCAACCGCAAAGTCTATCAGAACCTCATTGAAAAGTGGCAAACCGATCACAAACGCCGCACCAACCTCTGGAAAGCCCTCCGTGCCCGTGGTTTGCCCCACTGAGTGGAGGCAAAAATGCGTCAGCTACGCCTTAGCTGCATCGAGCAATCTGAAAGCTTTTGGGGCAAAAATCCCCTCGTATGCCGAGAATGCCCGAATCAGTAAACTACCGGGTGCGGTACTTGAGCCGCTGCGCACGCGTCAATTCGAGATCACTCCTCTTTTCTTCTGCAGCGGGCAGCCGGATCGAGCCGCCCTCCCTTGCCGCTGTCCACAGCGCAGGTCTCATAAATTCACGAGGCAAGTTTAAATGTTGAGTACGTCCCCCTTATTAGCATGATTCCTATTACGAAGATTCATGGGGCAAGCGAACGCTAGGCTTCAGCCGCCGAGGAACGAGGTCGGCTGGAAGCCTTTGTTCGGTCTCTTCTGTCCACCAATCTGTACTCCTTCCTTTTCTGCCGCATTTGGAGGTCAGCCACAATTTCAGCAAGGTTGTGGTGGTGCTTTTCAGCATATGCGTCACGGTTTCGCCAGACTTCGGCTATGATCTCATCTTTGTGCATTGTCTTTATCCTCCAGAAAAAGTTCCATTGGCGTGCAGATTTCCGGATAGGGATATCCGGCTGCAACGCATGTGGAACGAATGATTGGCTTTTTCGCCGCATTGTCGATATGTCGGAAATTCCAGGTGAGGAGATAGTCAATTCGGTGCACGGCGGCGACAGCAACATAGGGACAAACCACCACGCTCCCCGCCCGGTCCGATTGACCCCTAAGTTAGCGCATCACCCCAGAACGATTAATAAAAGATCCAGCAAAGTGCTATGTCGATACGGCCACTGCATCACGATCGCTGGAAGAATCCTTGGGACGACGTGCAGGTGAACCGCCAAGCATTCCCTGTACACTGATATCTTCATCTATGTCCGGCCAGTGAATGCCTTGTCCATCACCGATGATCTCGAAATTCTGACGCTGCTCAGGACCTGCTTCTGAAAGTCGCCAAGACCATGCAAGAGGGACGCTGATGGTTCGACCATCCAAAAGATGGGCAATGATTTCATCCTCTGTGACTTGGATGTCCAACAGCCTGGGCTCAATTTCATTTACCGCAATGCTCATTCCACGCCTCCAAAAAAGTATTCCGATTAGAGCTGATGACCTGGCGAACCGCATTGAGCTCTCTCGGAGAAAAGCCGTAGTTCTTGCTCAAAACTACGGGTTCGAGCCAAAACTTGCAAACAAGCTTCTCGCGCTGAACGTGTACATGCTTCGGTTCATTACAGTCGAAGCTGTAGAAAAAGAATCGGTATGGTCCTGCAATACCTTTTACCGTAGGCATGATCTTCTCATCCTGCTTCTAGCAAAATACTGTTCGCATGATACAAGTCGCGTACAACTTGCTAATCGGGATAGGGAGAGGCCTCGCGACCCCTCTCCTCCCACACCACCTGGCATACGGATCACGTACCAAGGCGGTTCGGTCGAGATGATCGTTTGATGTACAGCCTGGGTACGCCGAGGCGGTCAAAGTAGCGTCCGGTCAGAGCAAAAGCGAGTGCGGGGCTACGGCTCAGCCGCCACGGTCCGTGGGCCGATTTGGCCGTATTCCAGGCCAATTGTCGGCTGACTCCACGCTTGCGAAGCTCTTTATACCCTCGGCGCCCCCATTGTTTCCAATGGTAGCAGCGGAGACGACGCCGAATCCAGGAGTCCAGTTCCTTGAACCTTGAGCTAACCTCGCATAGGCCAAAGTAGCCTTTCCAGCCCAGCAGGTACTCGCGCAATTCCCGCACGACCTGCCGGATGCTCCGTCCACGGGTACGTCCCGTGATCTCCCGGATCTTTGCCTTGAACCGCTTTTCGGCTGCTTCGCTGACGCAGAGCTTGAACCCACGACGAGTGAAGCTGAAACCAAGAAACTTCCTCTCCCACGGTCTTCCGACCGCGCTCTTGGCTTCATTGACCTTGAGTTTAAGCTTGGTAGAGAGGTACCGGGATATACTTGCCAATACCCTCTGCCCCGCTCGTAGGCTGCGCACGTAAATGTTACAATCGTCGGCATATCTTGCGAATCGGTGTCCCCGCCTCTCCAACTCCCGGTCTAAACCATCCAGGAGTAGATTACTGAGTAGCGGTGAAAGTGGGCCGCCCTGCGGAGTACCTTCAACCGTCTCATGCAGTGCATCGTGATCCAGTGCTCCTGCTTTCAGGAACCTTCGGATCAGCGCGAGAAGGCGTTTGTCACTCACCCGCTTGGCTATCTCACCCATGAGCTTGTCGTGGTTCACTCGATCGAAAAATTTCTCGAGATCCATGTCCACGACATGCCTGTACCCGCTTCGCAGATGCTTCTGTGCACACCGGAGCGCCTGGCGGGCACTCCGACCTGGTCGAAAACCAAAGCTCCACTTCGAAAACGTCGGGTCCCACTGGGGTTGCAATACCTGTAGAACCGCTTGCTGGATCAGGCGATCCAAAGCAGTCGGCACACCCAGCTTTCTTGTTCCTCCTCCGGGCTTTGGGATATTCACCCGTTTGACCGGTTGAGGCTCGTATGTGCCGGCAAGCAACGTCTCCCGGACTTCGGGCCAGTGCTCCCGAAGATACGGTCCCAGTTCCTGAACGGTCATCCCGTCTACGCCGGGACTCCCGCCATTGCTCTTGACCTTTTTGTACGCCTTGACCATGTTGTCGTAGTCGACAACACGCTCCATTAGCTGCACTTCCTCCGACGGACTCCCGGCCACAATTTCAGCACGAACCTGTTCGCCCCTCTTTCCGAAGGGCAGCCACAATTGAATTGCCGGCTTACAGCTCATCCGATACTTGCTCCGTAAAGTCCCCTCATACCGTTCGGGCCTTCAGTCTCCTGGTTTCCGGCTCGGCCTATCTGTTTACTCCGCCTTTCGGCTTCCGGAGTGCCTCACTAGCTTTGCCTGCCAGCAAACCTACTATGCCCTCTGCTGACTCCTGCACGGCGGTCAGGGTGGATTGCTCCACCCTCAGTCCAGCGGGGTGACTTAGGGTTCGTCATACCCGGGTTCAGGGTTTCCCCTCACTTGATGGACTCACTAGACGCATACCCTATCAGTCCCGTAGACACCGTACAGGCCTCCCCGGGTAAGACACAGAGCTTTCCGCGCGTAAGCGCCGGATTTATAAAGCACACCCCAATCGCAGATGGAGGACTTCGCAGTCACGTGCCCGCTCGTCCCGAGTGTACCACACCTCATATCCGGTTCCTGTTCGTCGCCCCGCGCTTTTGGATTGGGCTTCCTTCAGACCCCACCTCGCGATGACGCCCTTGCCCTTCTCCTAGCCTTCGGCTCTGCGAAAACCTGGCACGAGGACTTTCACCTCGTCAGTTCTGTGCCATGCCGGGCACACACGCTGAGCTCAGCGGCCCGAACCACGCCGCCAGTGAGCCTGCTGCAGGCGCCACCCAATGCTTCCGGCGTGGTTTGGGTCCGATGGAGCGACTGGTTGGGCGACAGGATTTCTCGGTTCTCACAAGATGATGATGACAGTACCTACTTCTTGGGAATTCCCATTATTCTGCTGGGAGGTATTAGAGCATTGAGCAAGACAATGCAGCAAATTGAAGGTACCGGTATTCCTGGAATCCCATCCTTGTGCGGTTCTCTCTCCAGCGCTCGGTTGCCGCTTGCCAGCGTCAGGGTGCACGTTTCCCGTAACCTTCCAGCTCTTCTGTTGACAATTCATCGGGATTCACCAGTGTATAATGTTTTTCAGCAGAGATGCGGATGCCATTATCCGTTTGTTCGAGCTCGAACAATGCGATTGTTCTCTTATCCATGAACTGGGCAGCGATTGAGCGGCAGATGAGCGCAGGGAATTTTGTGGCACATGCGGCAAAATCCTGCTCGATTTGCACGACCCCGATTTTATCGGACCCTCCCTTCGCCTGAACCGGCAGAATATAAAGTGCTCCTCTCTTGTCGATACCGATATAGACCTCATCAATCTCAACTTGACCAATGCCGGGAACGGTCGTCCGCAGATGATTTTGAAGAGAGTAACAGGTTATGCCAATGAAGATATCAATGAGTCTGTTATATCTGAGCTTTGCGAGGAGCGCCTGTTCGTCATTCAACGCATACTTTTCGATCACACCCGGTGTGGCATCCAGTATCTTTGTCTGAACGAGCATTTTTGAAGGAACAAGGTTTGCTTGAGTAGTGAGGACAAACTTATATTGTGCTCGACCGGCGGGCCGAATTATCCACTCGGACCCCTCCGGAGCTTGATCGGTTATGCTTTTCGGCAGACTGGCTCGGTATCTGAAAGAATATAGAACATCTCCCAGATTCTTTGGGAGCTTGATGCCCAGCTCTCCGGCACTTTTGACTATGTCCGATCTTTCAAAGGAGACCTCCGTTGCATCTTCCCTGTAATGCTTGAAGAAAATCGATTCTATTATCTGAACATACCGATTAGCTCTCCTTACCATACTCTTATCCCTTTTGGCCGGGCCAGCGCAGCACGACAACCTCTTCTCTCAATTCTTCCTTTGTTGCGGTAGCGAATCGGGTGCGAAACAGATCTATTCTGACGAGCTCATATCCCAGATGCTGAGCTACATCAGCTAGCAACTGGCCTGTTCGTATCATTACCCTGAGATAGGAAGCTTGATCACCGACAACATAGGCGAGTTGAGCACCACGACGCAGCAATGGACGGAGCTCTGCCAAATGTAGCGCCATCCCTCCGAAATACAGGCGCGTTACCTTCTCGTAAAGCCTTTCAAAACCGGAAGTCTTCCCTAGCTCTAGCCTGCGTTTCTCGATCGCCTCCGCAACTCGTTGGATTTCCTTGTGATGTGCTATCCACTGATCGTCATCGTCAGTGCTGTAAACACCACGTGTGTTGGAACGTATGAGCTCTTTTTTGAATCTCCTCAACTCTTTGATGTTGCTAATAAATCCCAAAACAACCGATTCGAGTCGCGTTGTTCTGGTGTAGTCTTTCTCATTGGGGTAGGGAGGAGATGTTATCACTGCATCGATGGAATTTGGTTCAATCACATCGGCGATTTGACGTGCATCTGCCAAATGGACATTTGTCAGAGGATAAGGTTTTCCAGCGACAGCAGAAAGATCAACTGCGATCTTGTTCACTTCATGCAGCCAGGATGGAATTACTGGAACATCATCTTTGGGCTTCCCGATCCCCACCTCCGGACCAAAGCGGAGATTACTGATTGAAAACAACAGAGCGTTGGCCAAACCAAGCAGTGCGTGTCTGTAATAGGGCTCTCTTTTGTGTTCTTCAAGACATTCCAGGAGAACGAGCACCTTATGCAAAGGCAATGGACTAATTGAATCTTTTATTAAGAGTTTTGTTGCATCAGGGTTGAGAGTCTTCAATGGAAGTGCAGTAGCATCCCCGTCATATGGTTGGTTATCGTCAATGCCCTGTGACTGAAGCAACTCTTCAGCCTTCTTTGCTATATCGTATGATCGTGATCTAAGTGTGGCCGCGTCAATTGCCCAATCCGTCTTTACCGATCCGGCAAAATGGGGAAAAGGATTCGCTTCAAGGCCGATTGCCCCGATCATGTTCAATTTTGCTTCAACCAGAGTGGTGCCCGTGCCACAGAATGGATCCAGCAGAGTATGGCGGTGGTCTAACTCGAATTCTTGAATGTATTTCCGTACGAGGTGTGGAGGGAATGAAAGGACGAACCGATACCAGTCATGAAATCCTCTGTCTCGTGGATCCAACTTGTTGCTCTGACTGTTGATTGCATCACTCTTGTCTCTCGCATTGAATAATCCAGATCTGCTCGGAGGATAAGGTAGTCGGAGCTGCAAAGGCTTCGGTGTCATCTATAACGCCTCATTTTTCCTGAATGAAGATTAAGTCCGCTGAACACGCTGAAGATAGCACATAAAGGACTGCCTGAACACCCCGCAAGGAAAAGTGCCAAGTCTCGCTGCTAACCCGCAAAATGGACTGGCTATGGTGTGCGAGGGCAATGCCTACTGAGACAGCGGTCATGCCATGATCTACGGGGACTCCACGGTTGTTTGATGGTACCCCATCCGGACTGTTCAACACGCCTCCCAACGCCCGGCATCAGTGGGCGCACGCTTTTTTGCGCTCCACTGAATGCCGATGTTATGTGGTCGTTTCTATTCCTTGTTATGGTAAAAAATCCTAATCCTTTCCAGGGCTAATCACTGACCGTCTCCCCAAGTGCATTCAATGCCTCGCGGATATTATCGAAATATAGAATAGCCCGAAGAGAGTTGCTCCCGGTTCCGTACTGTATGTCGGCGCCATGCAGAATCGCGTGTCGACTCAGCGAGGGCACGGCTGCGCCATGGTGGAATTCACACCACAGCGTCTTAACCACAATTTCCGCGGTGATTCGTTGGAATCGAGATCCTTGTGTGCGAATCGGTTCCAAGTAGTTTTTCAAGTGTTTAATCGCAAACCGACCCTTATGTTTCTTAGCTGCGGCAACAAGGCCTTCGAGTTGAGCGAACAAAACGGGCACCGAAAGCGTGTAATGTCCCTCTTCGTGTGCGCTCAATGCATCCAACAGGATTGGAAGACGTGGCTGGATGAGGAGATCTTTTTTCCAGTCACGCCGAAGGTCTTCCAAACCGTGTTTTAGATATTTGTCTAAGAATGCTTCCCCGACATCTTCCGCCGTGATTACACCCGCGAGGTATGAATCAGCGACGTCGTCCAGCCATTTGGCTCCAAGGTGCCCCGGGAGCGGCCAGGCCAACCGTGTTAACATCGTCACCAGCCGATCATTACGATACGTCAATGTGTCAAGAAGCTCTTCTATTGTGGTCACCGCATTATCTACTTCCTGCCGTCGCTAGGATTACTTATACACGTGTATGCGAGGAAATGAAGTAACGCTCACGAAGGGTTGTCAAATCATCTCCCCGCACCATAACGTTTGAGCTCACTGGTTTTTACGGAGCGCAGCGGAGTAAAAATCCAGTGCAGCGATTTGTTATGCGCTTGTGCCAAGATTCGTTTTGCTCATATCTCGATTCCCATTTCGCCAAGGAACCTGGAAGGCTGTTTCGTCCATCCGAAAACCTCGGCCGAGAAAGTCAGAGTCAGGCTTACCTGAGCGCGCGTAATAGCGACAAAGCAGTTCCGTCGCTCTTCCTGCATCTCAAGGGATTTGTCACCCTTCTTGGCGGCCCAATAGCTGGGAAGCTGATCTTCCACCATACCCATGAGGTAGACGTGTCCAAATTCCATACCCTTCGATGCGTGGATGGTGAAACAGGGAATCGCTTCCGGCGGTTTGGGCGGTGTTTTGGATGTGAGGTCGAGTTCATGAAGCAACTGATGAAGGCTCACATCCTCCCCTTCGAATTTCTTTGTGATTTCGGACAAAAGTATTTTCCAGACCTCGCATTCCTCCTCGAATTCGTTGAAGGCGTTTTCATCCGGACGCGATGATTGCTGACAGGCTCCCGCCCATTTCAGCAGTTTGTCCGCGAAGTCTTGGTAATTCAGCGAGTTTAGAAGTGGCTTTATGCCGGTTTCGAGCAGCCGCCGCGTTTCTTCTTCCAGAGCGTCGCGCCGCTTCACCTCGTCAAGCCAGGCACGTAGCAAGTCCTTGCCGTCGGCGGATGCGCGGGAAAGCACGGGGGCCAGCTCGATACTGATGCCTTCGAGCTCGTAAAACGCCTTGGAAAGCCGCGCGAGCGATTGCTTGTCTTCCGTTGCGTTCACCAAGCGGAGGATAGCGTGCAGCATCCTCAAGGGAGCGCTTTTGAATTCATCCTTGCGAGCGGCGTAATAGACTGGAATCCCGGCCGCCTCAAGTTTTCGTCCGGCCAGGTCCAGAAGCTTTTTGGTCCGGGCGAGAACGGCGCAGTTCTTCCGCTCTTCAGGATTTCTTTGTGATATGTCTTGCGCGATCCACCCGGCTTCCTCATCCACGGTGTTGAAATGTAACACCCGCACGACATCGCCGCTTTCACCCTGTTTGACCGCTTTCAACGGTTTTTTCCCCGCGGATCGGTTGAGATTTTTTTCAATGAGCGCGTTGGCGAGTTCGATGACCAGTGGCGGGCAGCGGTAATTTTCCGGAAGCTGCAACTCGGAGACGCCAAAGTCGTCCCGCAACGCCTGAATCCGTTTGGGACTCGCGCCGTTCCACTGGTAAATGATCTGATCGTCATCGGCCACGACAAAAAGCGTGGTCGGGTCCGGCTCGGCGATAAGCGAAAGAATCCGGTACTGGGTGTGGTTAGTATCCTGGAACTCATCGATAAGGATATGCTTGTAAACCTTGCGAATATGCTTCACCAGGAAGGGGTATTGGGTAAGAAGGTCGAGCGACTCCGCGATCAGGCTTGGGAAATCAAGGGCGTTTGTTTTGCGCAGCGCTTCCCGATAGGCGGCGTAGACACGGGCCAGTGGAATGGCGTTTTCCACGTTCGCTTGCTGGAGCAGGGCTTCCGCCCGATCCGCAGGAACGCATTGTTCGAGAAGCCGGGTGACCGCTGGAAGGAGCTGGGCTGCCTTGAAATGGCCGGGAAGGGAATAGGCCAAATCCTTGCGAATCCGGCCGAGAACATCGTCCAGCAAGGCTTCCCGGTCAGCGTCGTTCGAGAGAATCTGGAAATCGGGTCGGAAGCTGAGATGGTTGCCATGCTGCTGGAGAAGCTCGGCGGCGTAGGAATGAAATGTGGTGAGCCGGACCCGACCAAGTTCGCCGGGAACCAGTTCCTCGACCCTGCCGCGCATCTCGGCGGCGGCCTTGTTGGTGAAAGTCAGCGCCAGAATCCGGAAATGCTGCCCGGCGGATTGTTCCAGAATCCGGGCGATACGGCATGTCAACACCCGTGTCTTCCCTGAACCGGGACCGGCCAGAACGAGAAGAGGCCCCTTGTCCCACAATACGGCCTCGCACTGGTTTTCGTTCAGTGATGATAAATCGATCATGTTTTTCAACCTCCGGCCAGTTGGACAACGCGGGTAATAATGTCCCGAATTGATTGGGGGAGGGAATCCGCGCCACGCTGCCGGACTTCAGCTGCCAATGCCTGGGCGAAAGCCGGTTTTCCGCCAGCCTGTTTGATAGCCGCATCAATCAGGCCTTTAGTTTTCTTGGCATCATCGATAGCAGCTTGCGTATTAATCTGTTTTCGGGTCTGAGGAAGTACCATGCTCAACATGAAGTCAGAGTACCCGTTGCGCCAGAACTCATGTTCGATATCAGCATTGTTTAGTGTCACGGCACGATTCGTGATGGTCTCACCGTTTTCAAGGTGTTTTTTTGCACGCTTAATATACCCGAGCCCTTCTCTATCGCCATCGGCCATCATGAACCATTGAATGCCAAGGGCCTTTGCGAGTTTTATGAATGACTCTCCCTTCTCAAATGCCTGACTGAATTCAAGCACGGAGAAGCTGATTTGATCCTGGGAATAGCCCATCGCCTCGAAAAGCAGAGGCATGAGGTGATAATCCGATTCGCCTTCCACCAACAGCCAGCAACGGGAAAACAGATAATGCCCCTTGGCGAGGCGTATACTATAGTCGATGGCCTGTAGTTCCCGATCGGTGAAATCGTCGCTCTCCACCCGGCCGATTTTCGTTTCCCCATTGTGTTTATACAGTCTGCGCAGCGCCATTACCGGGACCCGCGAGACCAGATCGCCGGAATGGCTTGTCACGAGAATCTGCCCGGTCATTTTTTCCAGAAACGATCCCAGCGAACGGATCGCCGAAGGGTGAAGGTGCGCCTCGGGTTCCTCCAGTGCCAGGATGGGGGCGGATTCCGGGGCGTAGGCCTCGGCCAGGTTGGCGGCGGCGAAGGCCTGAAAGAGCATCAGTACGGCAAGGCTCTGGGTCCCTTCGCCGTGGCGGTGCAAGGGGAGTTTCGCGCCGTAACTCGATTTCAGATGCACCTGGATTTTACCGACCATGTCGAAAACACGGGTCGGAATCGCTTCTAAGACTACTGGCTCGTCAGCATCCAGCGGAACGAGTCGCCCGGCGTCGGCGATCTTTTCTGTGACCTCCGTCAATCCGGCGTTCGCGCCAATCACCGATGTGTTGACCTCCCGGAGCATTTCCTCGATCTTTTCGCGTTGGTCGTCGGGGAGTTGGATGGATTTCAGGAAACCGCTCCAAAACTGGCCTCGCTGCCCGAACTCCTGGGAAGCGTCGCGCAGCGCCGAAAGGAAGAAGAGCGGCACAAACCGGGAAATCAAATTGAGCGGCGTCGCGTTCTTAAGAACCAGTTCCACTCCGCTGGAATTGAGAAAGGCCCACTTGGTTTCAAACGATCCCGTTTCCGCCTGAAAGGCCCCTCTGCCCTGCAACCAGATGTGATTTAGCCCGGCTGTATCCAACTGTATCACTTCGCTCATCTGTTGGATAACCGTGTCGGACCATTCGTTTTCCTGTTCCTCGGCGAAATGCAGGGTAATCGAGATCGGCCCTGCTATTTGCGGCGTGGCGGCCGCGTCCTTTAGGTGAAAATCGTATTCGGAGAACTGGCCGCCGCGCCGGACGCCGAAACCGCGTGTCAGCACCAACCGGATAGCCTCTAGCACGGTCGACTTGCCGGCATTATTCTCGCCGATAAGCACCGTTAGTCCATCAAGGGGCAGATGAAGCGAGTGGATGCCTCGGAAATTTTCTATTCTAACTTCAACAAGTCTCATCTGTTCAGTTTCCTGTTAAATTCTTGCGATCGGGTAGGTCAGAGGTCTCTCGACCTCTTTCCCCCCTAAGAACCGTGCATGACAGTTTCCCGTCACACGGCTCAAGCATCTCAAAAGGCAACCCTTATGGGGCGGCCCGGCCTATGTTACCTCTCAAGTTTGAGCCATGGCCCGAAATTCCCGGGCGGACATGGCTGGAAGCAGCTTGCTGTCCTTCTTATTCCGACGACGCCAGAAGTACCCGGCATATTCAGGCAAGTAAGGATTGGCATCTGCTTTGATCTTCACATATCTTCGAATTCCGAGAGAGCTTAGTCGCAGAACCTGGTAGAGTTTCTTACCAGACCTAGCGGTTTTAGCCCATACGGCGAATACATTCCTTCCGGCGGCTGACCAATAACGATTGATCCGCCATTTCACGGAGTTGTTGGAGTGCCGTCGGCGTACCATCCGCCGGAGTTCTTCGAAGACATAGGTGTCGATACGTTTAAAGGCTTCCGAGGCCACCACATGGCGGTGGTAGTTGGCCCAACCACGAAGAATTGCGTTAAGCTCCTTGATTAAGGCCGGCATCGGCGCGCCGACGTGTTGCCGAATTACGGTTCCCACCTTTTCCATGAGGGCGTGGACTCCCTCAGGTGCAGGCTTGATGTGCAGCACCCTGCCATGCTTGCGAAAGGTTTGCCCGAGGAACGTAAATCCGTCTTTGATGCGCGTGATCAGGGTCTTCTCAGGTGAGAGCTCAAGACCACGCTCGCGAAGGAAGCCTTCAACCACCGGCTGGATGGCTTCTCCCAGGATGGTTCTTGATTTTCCTGTGATGATGAAGTCATCGGCGTAACGGATGAAGTTGATACGGCACCTTCGGGGGACTGCACAGCGGACGGTTTCCTCTATCCCGTCAAGCACCATATTCGAAATGGTGGGACTGATAATCCCGCCTTGTGGAACTCCCTTGCGCGTGGGATAGCGGATACCGTTTTCCACATATCCCGCCCTTAACCATTTATGAAGCACGACTTTGTCCATCGGAATGTTTTTCATCATCCAGTCAAACGAGATGCTGTCGAAACAACCCTTGATGTCCCCTTCGAGTACCCATGGCGCCGAATTGGGCTTTGACAGAGCGTTGAAAGCGCAGGCCACAGCGTCCGCACATGATCTGCCTTCCCGAAAACCATAAGAATTCTTATCGGCTCTCGTTTCGGCTACGGGCGAAAGCCCCAGCTTGTAGAGCGCTTGTTGTGCCCTGTCGTGCATGGTGGGTATCGATAGGGGCCTTAACTTGCCGTTCTTCTTTTCAATGTAGATCCTCCTCAAGGGCTGAGGATGATAACCACGTCTGCGCAGGCTGCAGGCAGCCCGCCATTTGGCTCGGACGCCTCGCCACAGAACGCCGTCAACGCCAGGGGACTTTTTCCCCTTATTGGAGGTCACTCGCTTCACAGCCAGTAGCTTGGCGTAGAACGAATGGGTAACCAGATGTTGCAATGATCGAACCCTGTTCCATCTGTTTTCCTTCACAGCCTTTGCGATACGCACTTGCAGCCTTCTGACTTCCCGTTGGGCTTTCTTCCAGTCAATGGAATTCCACCATCCCGCGGAGTCTCCGAGTGCACCAGCCTTTTGAGCCGTCATCTGCTTTCTCTTCTTCAAAGGTTCTCCAAGCTCTCTCGCAATGAGACACCAGTTGGACGTCTGCACGCTCTTTCGCCGGTGCTGAAAGCTCTCCGGTTTTGGCGTTGAGCCATGTTTCATGCTCTATCTTTCGGCTTTCCCGAAAGCATTGGCTTCTTCCAACCTCTCTTTCCCGTCTCTCCATCGGCGTGCCTTGCGGTTCGCTTGCCTGGAATTGCTCCGGGCGAAGGACGGGGTTACCACGTTCCACACAGTTGATCCCATGGATGACTTAGGTGCGTCCTCTACGCCGAGGGTGCTGCGGTTCCGTACAGGCAGTTAGGAGACCTGCAACCCGACCCCTTGCCGCAAACTCTGGGAAGCGACCTTAGACCTGATACACGCTTTCGGCGTGTGTTAATCCTCGTAGGCCCGTTGCCCTGTGACGACGCTTACAGACATTCATCTACTTTCACCCTATCATCCGTCCCTAGCCCTTAACCGGGGAGGATTCCCGGAGGGGTTCTCGCGTCACCGTCCGAACCCGATTCGGTACATTGTCCGCAGGGCTTCGCACCCCGTCATCAGCGCGACGGTAGCACGCCTGCGTAGGGACCGGCAGGAACATGCCGGGTACTCCAGGTAAGTACCTGAGTACACTCAAACTATGCGACTTCGTGTCGCACCATAACGTGAACATCTGCGGCTTGCCCGTAGCATGTTTTTGTTGGGTCAAAAAGCAAAGCTGAAAAGCCAAAGCGGGAAATTAATAAGTTAAGGGCGTCCCCAAGTTTCCTGATTCCGCTCTTCGGCAGCAGCCGCGCCAGACGCTCAGCCTTATCCCTGATGATGGTGAGTGTGTCCATGGTAGGTCCGTCCAACGGCAGGCCTGAGCCGGGGCCGAAGAGTGGATGAATGCGCCTCGGAAGTGTTTCCGCGTCGGCTCCAGGCCTTGGTTAACCTATGGCTAAGGTGAGAACATCTCCTGCAAAATTGCCAAAGCACGCTCAAGTGCGGATGAGGAAAGTCTTCCAAGGCGCCTTAAGAGACGTTCACGATCAACAGTACGAATCTGGTCAAGGACAATATGCCCTGCGCGGCTTTGGAACTTGCAGCCCACACGAAAGGGATAGGGATGTCCTCCGGTCGTGAGTGGTGCTATGATGAATGTACTTAAATTGGCATTGAGTTCGTTTGGTGAGATGATAACGCATGGGCGGGTCTTACGGATCTCAGCACCCCGAGTGGGGTCAAGACTGATCAGAAAAATATCACCCCTTCGAACATCTCCAGTCGCTACCATTCCCACTCCTCTTCATCAAATTGGGTGGGGGTGGGTGGATCCAAAAGTTGATCTTCGTCTTGTTCATGCATTTCTTTGGCAGCTTGAGCCCACCCCGCTCTAGGTGTGGAGGCAGGCTCAATCACTATAGCTCCATCTCTTACATTTAGTTCCACCTCGTCGGTCAGGCCGGCTTGAGCGATCAGTGGCTTTGGTAATCGTATGCCACGAGAATTTCCGATACGAACTAAACGGGTCTTCATGCGATCGTCCTCCGTATGAAATGTAATTACATTATAAGTCCGTATCAGAGCTGAGTCAACGAGAAGTTGGAAAGGTTAACGCTGCGGTTCACCTGGCGCAGGGGCTTCCACAAAACTGTTTAAATGCCAAGATTTTACGTATACTTATAAAATTTCAAAATAGCACGGCCCCTGCGATCTGGTGCAACCGTCTTGTTAGCCCTTGTACATAATAACTTTATGAAGTTTGAATTATGGAGTACAAATTGAGCAAATTATCTCATACAAATGATATTTCTATGATCCTCACTATCTTTTATTTTCAAACTGACACTATTCTCCATCCAAGATCTTTAAGCCTTTCACAGAGTTCCAATTTCGGTTTCCCATTATCATCGTCAAGGCTGGACCTTTTAATTGCGAGACATAACGAATGGGATGGCCTAGTCATTGCAACATGGTGAATTTTCAGTCTGCTCCTAATCCTAACCCCGACTCCTGTGCAGCCCCTTTTGGCATCGCACAACCATTTTAAAATAGATTCTAGATTGTGATCATGCCAAAAAGTTTCCAGCACTAACGTGGCTGCATGAGTTTCCCCTTTAACCGAGTGTATGGAACCTACTCGAATATGGACCGTTTCATTCCCCTCTGAATAGCAGTATATGTTGTCTTTGCATTTTGTCGCACCGGTCTCCGGCACGGGTTCGCTTTCAATCCCTTCCCACCGCATAAAGTGATTGGCTGGTTGAGAATTAAGAGATTTTTGAGCGATTACTTCAGCAAGTTTCCGAATTTGATCACTCTGTACTTTCTCCCACACATACTTCGTTGGTAAGGGGCCTTTTATAACCCAATCGTGTAGAACTCGACCATATTCCTCAATCATTTGTGGATGCTCTTCCAATAATCGTAATACACAACGATGACAACCACCTTTCTTTGGTGAAGCAGAAAAATCCGATGCCATCCCTGCTAAGCGGAGAATGCCTTCCGAAATTTTTTGGATCTTCCGGAAAATGAGTACCCGAAGTTGAAAAAAGAAAATGGACATGGCAAGAACTCCAGTTATTTGACTGCAATCGAACAACGGGAGGGGAAATCAAGCCATGTCCACATCTATACTCTACCATGCTTTTGGTCTGAAAGGTATCCACTATGAGTCCAGCCATTTCTCTGGAGACTGCATCTACATCAATGCCCGAATGACGGATTAGTATGTGAGGTGCCCAGAATGCACAAATCGACAAGCCAGTTTCAAAGGGCAAAAAAGAAGACTTCTGCGTATGAGTCCCATTGGAAGGAAAAGGTGTTTCTTGGACCTTTTGCTCCACCGACTCAAATGCCTGAGGTGTGGACATCTTTGGTGGCCCACTCTGCCCTTTATGGATGGTAAACACCGTTATGTAAGGTCTTTCGCACTCACAGCTTTGGATCTTTTGAAGTTTGGCACCATCCGTTCGGTCGCGGAGTACCTCGCAGTGAGCTGGGATCTTGTCAAACAGATCCACAAAGAGCGGCTCTCTTTGCTCTACAGGTCGGTTCCCTTGCATAAAGTCAAATACCTTGGAATTGATGAGTTCAGCTTGAGAAAGGGCCATGAATACATGACCATTTTTGTCGATATCGAGAATGGAAGAATCCTGCATGCCGTTGAAGGCAGGAGTAAAGAAAAGATCCAGCCCTTCATCGAAAAGCTCTCCAAGAAGGCAAAGAAACTCAATGCGATCGCCATGGACATGAGCGGAAGTTATTATTCTGCTATTCGTGGGTGGCTGCCCCATGTTGATATTGTCTTTGACCGCTACCACGTCTCGGCTCTCATGAACCAAGCCATTGATGAAATCCGAAGAGGCCAGCAAAGAGAGTTGGACGAACTCGGACAAAAATCCCTCAAAGGGAATCGTTTCCTGCTCTTGAGAAACTACGACTCCCTTGACCCTGATCGCAAAGCCCGACTCGATGCCCTCCTTAAGGCCAATCACCCCCTTTTCATTGCTCATTCCATGAAAGAGCAGCTGCGACTCTTCTGGGACAATGAGGAGTTTGACAGTGCAAAGAGCTTCCTTGAAGTGTGGATTAAGGATGCTATGCAATCTGGAATCAGCCCTCTTGCCAGGGTAGCCAAAACTTTGGCTGGCTACAAAACGGGGCTTCTCAACTATTTCAAATATTCCATCACCAGTGCCGTTGTCGAAGGAACCAACAACAAAATCAAAACCCTTAAAAGACAGGCGTATGGGTTCCGAGATATGGTCTACTTTAAATTGCGACTCTATCATTTCCACACCCAGAGGTACTCATTAGCCGGATGAACCAATTTTTTCAACAAAAGGATTGACCTCCATTGATTGTTGAGCCATGCCGAAGCCGACATATACGTACTTAAGGAAAGAGTCCGGCTTTGGCGTTTTTGAACACAAAGCGTAATCGTAGTCGGGCCAGTAGTGCCCTACATGCCTCGGTTTTTTAGTATCATCATCACCACGATGAACCTGACCGACAGCTGTGAAAACACCTCTTCGAATAAAATCGCTGGGAAACGAGCTAATTATTAGATTTCCATACGCATTTAATACATTGTGGATGGTTTCATCATCGAAAAGGAAAATCGTATGCGGGCGCCCTTCCTCAAGAGAAATAGGGGGATGTCCTTTGGGACCTTCACCGATGAGATTACAAGTGTCCGAGTTTAATCCGAGGGATTCCGAGAGCCTTGCAATGTATTCACAAAAACGATGGCTGTTTGGGATTTCACGCTTCAGGCCTTCAATTGGGAACTTATCTGTTGATGCTTCCTCAGCGCCCACGTGCAATCGGGGACGCCCTTAACTTATTAACTTAAACCAGGTCCACCTCATCCATTCTTGTGATCTCTGCTCCTCGGGCGACCGACGTGCTCACAGCCACGTGCGTAAAATTAATAAGTTAAGGACGTCCCCGTATTTCCTACATCTGGAGTTCCTCAAACTTTCTTTTATGCAAGCCAATTATGATGCTTTAGCTAACCTCGCAGCTCAAAAAAACTGGACTCACGTGGACTATCTCGCCGCCCTTGCCGAGGGGGAAGCAGGGTTGCGACGTGAACGCTCTATCCAGAGGCGAATCCGGCTGGCACGCTTTCCGGTCATAAAAACTCTTGAACAGTTCAAATGGAGCTGGCCGACCACAATCAATCGTGCCGCCCTGCAAAACCTCTTCCGCCTTAAGTTCATAGAGGATAAAACCAATGTCATCTTCCTTGGCGGAGTCGGCCTCGGCAAAACACATCTCGCCACCGCCCTTGGCTATGCCGCATGTCTTAAAGGAAAATCCGTGCTTTTCACCACAGCCATCGATGCCATCAATACCTTGTCGGCAGCGCAGGCGGCAAATCGCTTAAAGGCCGAACTCAAAAAGTATCTCGTCCCATCCCTGCTCTGTTTGGATGAGCTCGGCTTTTTGCCGATTGACAAGCATGGCGCCGATCTGCTCTTCCAGATCATCAGTTTGCGCTACGAGCAAGGCTCGATTGTCATCACCTCGAACCGATCGTTCAGAGAATGGCCGAAGATCTTCAACAACGACTCGACCCTTACCTCAGCCATACTTGACCGCCTTCTTCACCATTCCGAGACTATCCTCATCGAGGGCAAAAGCTATCGTATGAAAGGCGAAGTCGAATCCTGATCCATTCAACACCACTTCCGCCGGTATCGATCAGCCTCTTCGACCCGGCGGTATCCAATCCCCCACTCACGAACATTTTCAAACCGTTACTTTTGCTACAGTTTCACGCCGGCGCTAACACTTCCAACATTATCTCCGGCCCCGTGATGATTTTGTACAATTGTATTGCCCTTATGGGCAGGTTTTACCGCTTCAATCAACTTAATCAATTGGGGAGACTCAGAAATTTTTCTTTCTATTACCCGTTCACTATATTCATCTGTCAGCTCAAGATTCTCCAATTCCGTTGAAATCGCTATCGCTATATCATCACTTATTAGCCAGTCTTTAAGCTTTTCTTTTAACAGTTCAGCGCTAAGAGTTAATCCATTCTTGATATAGTCATAAGTTACTCCTGACAATATTGATGCAGTTAAAAAATCCATAGGTGCTCCTTTTTTTAATCTTGCGTTTATTTATGTATTTTGCCTGCGCTAAACGGCAATTGATTCATATCGTTCACATAACGACAGCGATAACCGGTGGCGGGCCGAGCTGTTCCTCATAATCACAGCGCTCTACCGCCGTCCGGTTGATTGCCTCGTTAGAAAAACACACCCTGTCAAGAACTGTCCCCGCGGACTACTGAGTCTACGGACCGCAACCTTTTCACGGGTTGTTGTTGATTGTATCTTCGTACAGTTTTTTTAATCTGCTAGTCTCTTTTGGATCACTAATCTCAAGGTAACATTTGGAATTCTTAACATGCATAGTGAATCTGACCTGAATTAATTCTCCGTGTTGATAAGATTCGACCAAAAACATAGTTGCAAGTTCGGATTTTATCTTCTCGCAAAGGTAGGAGAAGTCCAGTTCGGGAACATAGTAATACTTGCCCTCCTGCAAAACAGTATCATATGTCTTGCTGTCTTCGCCCGGATCAAGCTTTTTGCTGATGGTGAAATTCAGCCCTTTGGAAATTACTTTCTCACCATCCCTTATTTTTGGCCCATTGGAGACCGCCTGTGAGGCCGGATTTCGGTACCGTCTCCTGTGACCTGCAAGCTTACAGGCGGTGAACCCTCCAACCCGCAATGACGCCCAAACGGTCTCTACAGCATTCTCAGGTTCAATCTTGATCCCGCTGTACCTGATGTCCATCGTGACTTTATTCAACAAGGCGATATCAGCATTCAATTCATGGAATTCTGGTGAGTGCTCGGCACAGCGTCCGAAGATTCTGCTGATATTATGTCCAAACGGACGTCTCGAAAGTTCGCTAAGGCTGTGCAACTTCTCATTCAAAAGGAACGATTTAAGCATCTTTTCCGCATGTTGTTGTGCATGGAAACAAGCACCGTTCGTATCACTTCTACCAGTGAGGCATCTTATGAAAGTATCACGATCTTCGATGGCAGAAGTCAAGATGCTCATTGATTCCGATGAGATATTCAGATCCCCATCACCTCTCATAGAGCTGAGCAAATCCTCAATTTCGTAGATCAGAGCAAAACCGTCCAAGAAGCCAGACACTACAATCTCAGATTCCTTTTTGGAGAGAGACCTCATCATATCTTCTGTCATACCATCAACTAACTTTGCTACCCTTACTTTTGGATTGCCAAATGCAACAGGAATCCTGATCATGTATATTTGACGGCGAATTAGTATAGGTACCCTTCCGAGCTCAGACGGCATATACAGCCGATCCCCGTAACGCTTCCGATACCAAGCGTCTAGATGCTTTAGAAGATTTGGACCTTCATATTCTGGAAAATCCTCGGGTCTGATGCCATGCCCAATAACAGGACCTACATAACCAGGCGCTAAAATATTGAAGGCGTGAAATGGACGGGCATGAACGGGAATATCTCTAAGTGACAGCTCTTTATCTGCTTCCTCGACTTTTTTCTGAAACTCTTCTTTCGTCATTTCGTAACTCTCTCCAGGTGTGGAAATAATGTCTCCGTCTGGTTTCGCCCCCTAAAGAACACAGAAATTAAAAGCATCTATTCTTTGCACAATGTGAAACGCTAACGGCGCTAATCAGCCGCGCGGCTTTTTGCGTCGGCTGAATTAGCTTTGTTATGCATGAGTTTTCCAATAGTTTAGATAATCCAGAATATCATACACATCGCTAAACATTTTATCTGATGGAGGTCCACCTATTTTTGTTTTAATTCCTACATACGCATCCTCGATAAATGGAATAAAATTATGTTTATAAAATTCATCGGTGATTTCTTTTTGTTTATTTGATCTGGAATTGTCATACAGTTGTTTTAGATGGCCCTTTAACAACCTAAATTGATCGATGATTTCTTGACGATGGCTTACCCATTTTTTTTTATCTTCGAGAAGACTCATTAGAGGCTTTGCCATATTCTCTATTTCATTAAATTTTTCTATTGTTGTCATTTTTTCTCCAAGCATAACGCGAAGATCACTTGCGAGCGTAGCGAGTCAATGTGAATCTTTTGGTTGATAGGCGCCCGGAGGGGGGTGGACAATTCACCTTTGAAGGGAGCTGCGGAGCAGGTTTTGCTGTCCGCTCCTACGAATGTTGTGCGGCAATGCAAAACCTGCTCCGCAGATACCAGATTTCCTGACAATTGTCCACCCCCCTCCGGGATGTCCTGAATCAACAAGTAATTGGATAGTTTCTGTTTATCATTCCATCTCGGTGGTTGAGTGAGTTCACACAAGTATTCAACCTCCCGATAGCTCACCCGAGGATTCTTCTGGTCAGCTGCTGTCGTCAGAATAGCCTAAATTCGCTGGAGAAGGAGCAGTCGTTGACCCAATTTGATTTATTCATTGGTCGGCACCACAAGCGCCAACCTGGGTTTTTCAGAGTTTGGGTGCTTGGAGATTCTCCCTAGCAGAAACGAAAGAGATTGACAACCTATTTTTTGCAATGTAATGAAGATTATCTAACTGTTTATTATTCCCAGTGACAAAGTAAAGAGATCTGGATAACATGCTGCCACTACCGCAAGGCCTGAAAGAGCAATTCATAAACCTGCTTACGGCAAAAGCAATTCCGCAGGACAAACATTTTCATTATCTCAAATGGTTGCGGTACTACCTGGACTTCTGCCATAAATACAGCTTCGCGCGGTCCCATCCCGAATCTCTTCCCCATTTCCTCGACAAGTTGAAACAGAAGCGACAGTCCCAAGCGCAGCAGCGACAGGCCTCCGCAGCCGTATCCGCGTTTTATGAACTGCTGAGAACGAATCAGAGTTATTTGAAAGAGTCGGAGTCCGAGCAACAGGCACAGACTGCTTCTGTTGAGGAGCGAAACAAGGGCTTTGGAAAACCGTCTGAGGCGATAGCCGGTTCCAACCCACCGGGCGAACGAACGATGGCCGCGGCCGAAAGCAGCAAATCGCTGCATGCCAAATGGCAGGCCTGCATCGAAGGTTTATCCAATGAAATAAGGGTGCGCCATTATTCGCCGAAAACGCTCAAGTCTTATTCGACGTGGATTTTCAAGCTGAGGCATTTCACGCGATCGAAAGATCCGCAATTGCTGAGTTCATCGGACGTGAAGGAATTTTTGACCTTTCTGGCGGTAAACCAGAAGCTCTCGGCTTCCTCGCAAAATCAGGCTTTCAATGCGCTTCTGTTCTTTTTTCGCCATGTCCTTAAAAAGGACTTCGGACCAGTGGATGGAGTGGTCCGAGCGAAGCAGAAGCCCTATATCCCAGTCGTATTGTCGCGCGAGGAGGTCGATGCCATTATCCGGAATTTGAAGTATCCATATGACCTGGTGGCCAAACTCTTATATGGTTGTGGGCTCAGGCTGACCGAGTGCCTCAGCCTGCGGGTGCAAAATTTCAATTTCGATGCAGGTGCGTTGACCGTTCATGCCGGCAAAGGGAAAAAGGACCGCACCGTTCCGCTGCCCCAAAGCATTCTGCCGGAGTTGGAGGACCGTCTTCGCAGGGTCAAGAATTTGCACCGGCTCGACTTGGCGGGAGATTGCGCGGGGGTTTTCTTGCCGGGATCGCTGGACAAGAAATATAAGAATGCTGCAAAAGAGCTCGTCTGGCAGTGGTTCTTTCCGGCCAAAGCATTGACGTATGTTCCCGAGACCAAGGAATTCAGACGCTACCATCTGCACCAGACCCATGTCCAAAAAGCCATCAAAAAAGCCGTGCGCAAGGCACAGATTGCCAAACGGGCGTCCGCCCACACATTCAGGCACAGCTACGCGAGCCACCTCCTGCAGGCCAACTATGATATCCGCACAATTCAGGAAATGTTGGGCCACAGTAGTATTAAAACCACTATGATTTACACTCATACGGTGAAGAGCACTACCCTTAAAGAGGCTAAAAGCCCGCTCGATTTCTGATTTCTTCTCACTCCGGGTCCTCTGTGGCGTTGGGAGTCCGTCCTGGAAATGTCCGGACACTTGTTGCGCGAATATTGAGCCATAGCGAGAATGAGGCTCTTCGCTACGATGTTTGCGGAAGGACAAGGAGCTAGGGATTCGTCTCGTCTTTTTGCTGCAGAACCTGTTTCTGGATTTTACCCATGGCGTTCCTGGGCAGTTCGGAAATGGGCAGAACTGTTTTGGGGCATTTGTAGGCTGCCAGGTGGTTCTTGCAGAAGCCGATCAACTCTTCCTGGGAAAAGCCTTCCGTGCCGCTTCGCAGCACAACGAAGGCGGTAACCCTCTCGCCGAAATCTTCGTCCGGTATTCCCACGACTGCCGCCTCCAAAACGGCCTCATGGCTTTCCAGGACGTTTTCCAGCTCTTTGGGATAGACGTTGTAGCCTCCCGTAATGATGAGCTCCTTGGCACGTCCCACCAGGTAGAGGCGCATTTTGTCCTGAGGATCCTGGTAGCCAAGGTTGCCGGAGCGGAACCAGCCGTCCGAGAACGACTCCCGGGTCTTCTCGGGCATCTGCCAGTAGCCTTTGAAGATATTGTCGCCGCGAAGCCAGACTTCCCCGACATCACCCGGCTCCACATCGCCGCCGGCATCCGAAACCACTCGAATTTCCGTGCCCGGCAGTGGAAACCCCACGCTTTGGGGAATACGCCCGTCGACATCGAAAGGATTGGATGTGATCATCTGCGCCTCGGTCATACCGTAGCGCTCGAGGATTCGATAGCCGGTAGCGTCTTCGAACCGATAGAATAGATTTTCCAGCAGAGGACCTGACCCGGAAATGAATACCCTCATGGAATCCAAAGCGGGCCTCACTACTTCCCATTCGTTCATGAGCCGGTAATAAATGGTCGGCACAGCCATGAACATGGTGCATTTTTCCTGTTCGATAGCCATCCAGGCTTTGCGCGGATCGAAGGTCTGGTGCATGACGATGGTGCAGCCGGCATTCAAACCGCCGTGCAGGGCAACGTTCAGACCATGCACATGGAACAGAGGAAGCACATGCAGCAGCCTGTCCCGGTCGGTCCATTGCCAGACGCGCTGCAGCGCCATGGTATTGGTCACCAAGTTGCGGTGAGTAATCATGGCACCCTTCGGTTTGCCGGTCGTACCGGAGGTGTAGCAGATCATGGCCACATCATCTTCGCCGGTGGGATAGTCTCTGGGGTCGTCGTCCCCCACCTTTGCTACCTCCTGCTGCACCGGATCAAATCCGTCCGGACTCGGTTCATCAATCAAAATGGTCGTGAGCCGGGGAATTTCGTCGACAACCTGTTGCACTCTCTCGAAGTGGGCGGCATCGCTGAAAAAAAACGAACTTCCCGAATCCGTCAAAAAATAGCGAACCTCATCGACGGTGTAGCCCGGATTCAACGGCAGCGTGATGGCTCCAAGCGACAGTGTGGCCAGATGGAGAAAAATGAAGTCCATGCATTTGGGCAGCTGTATTGCGATGCGATCGCCTTTCTCGACTCCCAGCCTGCGCAAAAACGAAGCATGCTGCTTCACCGTTGCGTCCAGTTCCGCAAAAGAATAGGGTCGACCTTCATAAAGGATTGCGGTCTTTGATTCGTAATTGCGGCACGAACGGGATATCACTTCTGCCATGTTCATTGATTTCTCCTCCACTAGCACGCTGCAGCACAAAATATCTGGAAACGACGGGGCCTTGTCATGATGCAACCTAAAAACCAATCATTTGAGCGGGAAGCCAGGTTGCCAGGCCGGGAAAGATGCTCACGATGACGATGGAAAGGATCAGCAGGACAACAAACGGGAAAGAACCTCGCAACACTTTGTCGATGGTGATGTCCGGGGCAATGCCCTGAATCACATAGAGGTTGAGCCCAACCGGCGGGGTGATCAGCCCAACTTCCAGGTTGACGGTCATAATGACCCCGAACCATACGGGGTCAAAGCCGAGTCTCGTTATTACCGGATGCAGAATGGGCGCCAGGATCAGAATTGCTGCAACCGGCGGGAGAAAACAGCCGACCACCAACAGCATGATGTTGATGAAGAACATGATGACCCAGCGAGAGGTTTCGATTTTGACCAGGGACTCGGCGATGGTCTGAGTGATATACAGTTCGGTGAGGATCGAGCTGAAGAGGAAGGACATGGCGATGATCATCATGATCATGGTGGTTTCTTTAAGGGTGCGCAGCATGATTTCTTTGAATTTTGCCGGTGTGTAGGCTTTGTAGATGACCATAGCCACCAGCAGAATGCAGAATCCGCCGACCCCGGCCGCTTCGCTGGGGGTGGCCCAGCCGCCGTAGAGGGAGAACAGGACCAGGGTGATAATCAGCAGAAAGGGGAAAATCTTCACCGAGGCACTGAGTTTTTCAGAAAGCGTAAAAGTTTCGAACAGCACCTCGGCGGAAGGATTGCCCACGTCCCCGAGCTTCCTCCTCTTCTTCATGTACACCAGCAGAATCCACGCACAAAACAGCGTCGTGATCATCAGCCCGGGCAATATCCCGGCAATGAACAGTTTGCCGATGGAGGTTTCCGTCGCAATGCCGTAGACGATCATGGTCACGCTCGGCGGGATCAGGATGCCCAGAGTTCCGCCGGCGCAGATGATGCCGCACGCGAGCGATGCGTCGTAGCCCCGCTTGCGCAACTCCGGAATTCCGGTGGAACCGATGGCTGCCGCCGTAGCGGGGGAAGACCCGGTGAGGGCGGCAAAGATGGCGCAGGAGACCACGTTGGCCATTCCCAGCCCTCCCGGCACCCGATTGAGCCATTTGTGAAAGCACTCATAGAGATCCGAGCCGGCCCGTGTGGCCGCCACGATAATCCCCATGAAAATGAACAGCGGAACCGCGAGCAGCCCGAAGTTTTCCATTCCACTGTAGACCACCTGGGCGATCATATCGAACTGGAAGGGCGTCATGAAGAGCAGCATGATGAGCAGCGAGACCGCTCCCAGGGCGAAGGCGATGGGCATTCCGCTGAACAGGAAAATCAGCGCTAGAACTCCAACAATCAATCCGAGATAGAGAGGATCCATAGGTTGTTCATTCCTCGTTCGCCAGAATTTGGTTTTGGTCTTTTTCCTTCAGCTGCTGCACCTGTCTTGCGATCCTCACCAGGTACTGGAGAGAAGTGAGAGTCATGCCGAGGGGAATGATCAGGTACGGATAGACCAAGGGAACGCTCCACAAAGATTCCGAAACCCAACCTCCTTCGTAGGCTTCATACCACATCGCCCAGCCCTTCCAGGCCAGCAACACGCAGAACAACATGGCGACCACGGAGGTAAACAGATTGAGGTAGGTGTTGGTCTTTTGCGAGAAATGCGAAGTCACCAGGTCGATATTGATGAGAGCCCCTTCTTTAAGTGCGTAGGGGGAGCCTAGAAAAGTTGCAAGCATCAGGAGATAAATTGCCATCTCCACCTGCCAGATGGTCGGGCTTCTGAATACGTAGCGGACGATCACCCCCTTGGTAATGATCAATGTGGCAAGGATTATGCCGGCTGCACTCAGAAGCCCGAATAGATTACTCACGAAGTTGATCGCTCGCACAAAAGGATTGTGCGAAGTGCGCGGGTCGCTCAACGGGATCTCCTTTTCAGCCTTCCACTCTGCTTATTGTTTGGCCATGTCCAGAAGTTCCTGTCCGCCTTTGACTGTCTCGGCAAAATGCTTCCAAGAGGTGTCTTTGGCGAGATCTTCCCATTTTTTGAATTCTTCTTCGGTCATGGGATGCACCTTGACTCCAGCTTCCTTCATCTTGGCGGATACCAACTGATCCGCTGCCACGGAATCGTCCAGCGCTTTCTTTTCAAGCCCTGCAGCGACTTTGAGAATGGTGTCCTGCTGCTCCTTGGATAGGGAATTCCAGGTCGGTATCCCGACCACCAGGGGCTCGGCCATGAACCAGATGGAATAGTTCTCGGGCGAGTTGAAATATTCCAACTGCTCGTACAGCCGATACGAGATAAAGGACGTGGAAGAAGTCAAGCAGGCATTCAAAACTTTGGTCTGCAGCGCCGTGTAGATTTCTGAGGAGGGCATGCTGGTGATGGAGGCTCCGGCGGCATTGAGCATGAATTCAAATTGCTTGCCCGCGGCCCGCATCTTGAAACCTTTGACGTCCTCGGGGAGGATAATGGGTTTGCCCTGCGAGCCGATACCGCCTGCGTACCACAACCACACCAGGATCTTCATGCCGGAATCTTCACAGATCTTTTCGACCTTTTTGCCGATCTCCCGGCTGCGCCAGCCCATTCCTTCTTTAACGCTCGAAATGATGCAGGGCATCAGAGTGATATCCAATTGGGGAACTTTGCCGGAAGCATAGGCCAGCGGAAAGACGCTGAAGTCAAGGGCACCCTTTTTCATGGCGTCGTACTGGGCGTTGGCCTTGTAAAGCGAAGATGATGGATAGAGGAGAAATTTCAGTTCGCCCCCGGTAGCCTTCTCCACCTGGTCGGCAAATTGCTTTGCCAGGTCGTGGCGCACATCCGATTCGGCGAACTGATGAGAAATCTTCAATGTTCTGACCGCCAGCGCGCTGCCGGTCCAAAGCAGCATCGCTGCCGCCAGCAAAACCGCCGTCATCCCGAATACCGATAAAACTCTCCTGTTCATCCGGTTCCTCCTGATAAGTTATTGAGGTTTTCGTTGTGGCCACCCCAGCCGCTGTCACTACGTTAGTGCTTATTTGTCGTCCGCGGATTCATAGAGGTTGACCAATGCTTCACATTGCTGCATGAGGTGATGCCTCATGAGGCTTTGTGCTCGTTCCGAATCCCTTTGCCGGAAAGCTTCCAGCAGGGCCCTGTGTTCATGAATGGATTGGTCGAAGCGTTCCGGCTGTGAGAGCTGTCTGAAGCGATACAGGAGGAATTTCTGGCGCAAACTGTCGAGGACTTCGCTGAGGATTCTATTTTCTGCGATCTCTTGGACATAGGTGTGGTAGCGGTGATTGCACTGGAGGTAGGCTTCGCGGTCTTTGCGTTGATAATGTTCTTCAAGTTCCTGGTGGAGAGCTTCCAGTTGGGCAAGAGCGGAAGCGGACATCTTTTCCGCTGCCACCCGGGCGCAAAGGCCCTCGAGTAAGCTCATCACTTCGAACATGTCGCGCACATCTTCGAAACGGGGCTTGGTGACAAACGCGCCCTTGCGCGGAACCAGCTCGATGAGGCCTTCCGCCGCCAACACCCGAAGTGCTTCCCGCACCGGTGTGCGACTCACGCCCATGGCTTCCCCGAGTTGTTTTTCGCTGATCCTGGAACCCTCCTCGATGGCACCGGTGCGAATCATCTCGCGTACTTGGTGAGTGACTTCGTGGGCGATGGAATTGACAATGATTTTAGTCACTGGTACTCCAACCGAAGGATTTGGCGGCGGCAAACGCGTATACTGTATACAAAATACTGTATAAATGTCAAACTGAAAATAGGACCACCGGCTGGGATGTGCGCAGGTTCCTTGCTGTGCGTCTTCCGGGCGGGGGGGGGTAAAAATAGGCAGCTTCTGGTGCCTGTGCCATGGTGGGCTTAGGTGTGGTGCAGCTATGTCGATTCCCGAGATGGGTGCGAAATCGACCTAATCTACCAATGCCTGATAGGCAAGGACTTGAAAACTCTTCTCCGGTAGTTCAAAATCCATCATGTATTGCGCCATAAGGATACCCACCAACTCTCTCTTCGGATCGACCCAATAATAGGTCTTCGCCGCTCCAGCCCAGCCAAATTCCCCAACCGAGCCTGGCAGAGTGGACTCGGCGACGTTCAGGAGCACCCGCGATCCAAGGCCGAAGCCATAACCACTCTTCGGCATCCCACCGATCTCGTAAGGCAGCAGGGCTGGCGGTATCTGGTTCATATGCATGAAGTCGACGATGTTGGGCGCCAGGATACGCACACCATCAAGTGCACCGCGATTGAGCAACATTTGCGCGAACCGCATGTAATCCCCGGCGGTGGAGAATAGACCATGACCGCCGCGGGCGAAGCTGTGCGTGTTCATTGCGGGATAAGTCGTTTCAACGTCGATACGCTCGTTGAAGCCCGTCTTCCATGCCTCAAAAATGCGACTGAACGTATTGGTCGCTATATCGGGATGCCCATAAATGGTTGCAATGCGATCATGCGCATCGGATGGCACAGAAAAGCCTGTATCGGTCATGCCCAAGGGCGTAAATAGGCGCTCTTGCAGAAAATTTTGGAGCGGCCGCCCAGAGATGACCTCAATGAGGTGGGCGATCACATCGATCGACATACTGTAATGCCATTTCGTGCCGGGCTGGTACGCGAGGGGCAGCCTCGCCAACTCGCCTATCATCGTTTCTAACGTTCGATCCGCATCGCTTAGAAGCCGGGCCTGACGATACAACTCGCTCACCGGCGAATCCTCAAGAAAGCTATAGGTCAACCCTGCTGTATGCGTAAGCAAGTCATGCAAGGTGATGGGGCGGACGAGATCACCTTCTTGTGCATCGGACAGCGTCGTGCCCTTCAACACACGCACCTTAGCGAAAGCGGGCAGAAATTTGGCCAAAGGATCGATCAGTTGGAACCGTCCCTCTTCGTAGAGAGTCATGAAGGCGACACAGATGATCGGCTTGGTCATCGAATAAATCCGAAAGATGGTGTCGGCCGATAGCGGCCTGTGCCTCTCATGGTCCTGCCAGCCGACTTGTTCAAAGTGAATGACACAACCGCGCCGAGCAAGCATGGTACTCAACCCCGCAAAGCCCTGCTGGTCAATATACGACTGCATGACGGGCTTGATGCGAGCGAGACGCTCGGAACTAAATCCTACGACTTCGGGTGTTTCGATTGAATGATTCACAGCACTCCTCCATGCTGGCAATCGGTTTCATTGGGATTATTGCACCCGCGCATCTCGGCGACGCAACGAGCAAGCCGCCCCACGAGTCTGCAGAAAAACCCAGCCATGCAACAAGGCGCGTCGACGAGTACCGCAAAGGTCGATTTGGCCTGCAAGCGGCACGTTTGCCTGAGGGAAAGTATTCTCTCTACCCAGCGGTTTCCTTTATCTGTTTTGGTGCCCTGGCTTCGTTTTCTCCAGAGCACAGCGAACCGAATAGTACGCTCAGCGAGGTTATTGGTTGGCTCGACTCCTTCCTCGTAAAGGAACACGAAAAGGGTATCCATCTCCCTTTCCAGACTTCGGACAAAGGTGCCCGCTTCACTTTGGCAGTCACGATACGAAGCGATGAGATGGCACAATCCGGCATAGAAGGCCCGCCACTGTCCGATAGTAGGCGGAGCATGGGCCATTTTGACCAGACGCTGTAATTTCCCGCCCGGTCCGCTTGACCCAGAAGTTAGAAAAAATGCTCCAAATAAGAGCTTACTCCATCTGCTTCCAGAGCATTTTGTCAAATGTGTAGACCCCCCGATACTTCTTCCGCACGGTGCTGGGCCTTGATGATATTTTTGTATATGGACTATTATTATTGGTAGTGGTCGAATATTTCTTCAAATACGAGCGCGATTTCCTTGAAGGCATTGAGGACCGCCGGATCAAAATGTTCCGGCATGGACCTTCCGTCACCCTCGGTGATAATCTTGAACGTCTTTGGATGATCAAAGGCCGGTTTATAGTGCCTTTGGCTCCTGAGAGCGTCATATTGGTCCACGAGCATGACAATCCTTCCCTCAATGGGTGTTTCTTCTCCTTTGAGCCCCCTTGGATACCCGCCGCCGTCCCACCGTTCATGGTGCGTAAAGGCAATGGCGGCAGCCATTTGAATAGCGGGATGGGTCGATCCCGAGAGGATCTTCTCGCCCATGGCGGCATGGGTCTTCATGATCTCGAATTCATCCCGGGTAAGAGGACCCGGCTTTAAGAGGATGCTGTCCGAAATCCCGATCTTGCCGATGTCATGCAGCTGGCTTGTAAAGGTTATTGTCTCAATAAAGTCCAACGGCATATCCAGCGCGGCTGCCATCTTGTTGGCATAAAATCCTATCCTCGCTATATGAGCGCCTGTCTCCCCATCACGAAATTCTGCGGCTGCCGTCAGTTTCTGCACCATCTCGTTGCTCATATTTTTAAGGTCCCGGGTTCTTTCCCGCACCTGCTTTTCAAGTATCTCATTATGCCTGAGCATAAAGTCGTCGAAGGCCTTGATCTTAAGAAGGTTCTTGACACGGATGGTTAATTCGGTCTTATCGATGGGTTTGGAAAGAAAATCATTTGCGGAAACAGAGAGCCCTTTTAATTTTGATTCCCTTTCGTGAAGCGCTGTCACCATAATTATCGGTATATTCTTTGTCTCCGGGTCTTCTTTTAATATTTTGCATGCCTCGTAGCCATCCATGACCGGCATCATGATATCAAGTATGATCAGGTCAGGCCCGCTGTCTCTGACCTTCCGCACCGCCTCTTCCCCGTTTGAGGCAAGTTCAATATCATAGCCTAATGGGATGAGCCACTGAGAGAGCAGCCTGAGGTTGCTATCTTCATCGTCCACAAGCAATATTTTTTCATCCGGCATTTGGGATTCTCTTGACCCCTTCTTCTGAATATGATTTCAGGTTTTTCCGTTTTTTAATTTCTCCAGATCCTCATACATCTTTTTCTCGCATTCCGGGCAAAGGCCATGACTGAACACAGCTTCGGAATGCTCGGTAATATAAGACTCAACACCTTGCCAATATCCTTTACCGTCCTTGATCTTTTTGCATGACGCGGATGATGCCCAAAGCATGCCAGCCGTCATTCATTTGGACGGCGGATAGCGACACATTCGCCCACACAGTAGAAGGCGGCTTTCTTGCCGATCACGTCGTCGCCGAAGAAGGCAAAGCCGGCCTGATTCGCCCAAGTATAGATCTTGATGTTGTCCACCTCCATGATGATCACGTCCGGCACAGCAGCCAGTAAGGCTTCCTGGCGGGAGGAAAAGGCCAACAGCTCCTGCTCCAGCTGCTTGTCTTTGGCACGCTCACTCTGATTCATCTGTCCAGCATCTCCCTTACCTTTATCAAAAGGTCTCTCGGCGTGAAAGGCTTGTTGATAAAGTCAGAACCGGACTCTGACAATTCTTTGCCTTTGATAATATCCATGGTATATCCACTCGCAAAGAGTATTTTTACCCCGGCGCTCACTTTTCTGATCGCCTCACCGACTTCTTTTCCGTTTTTCTTCGGCATGATCATATCAAGCATGACGATGCTGATCCGTTCCCTGTTTTCCATGAATTTTGCGATCGCATCTTCGCCGTCTATCGCGGTAATAACATTGTAGCCGAAAGACTCCAGCACTATCGTCGCCAATTTCCTCAGGGAAGCGTCGTCTTCGGCCACAAGGACAGTCTCATTTCCGTGCTTGACAGGGGCAGCGGCCTCCTCTTCCTTGCACAGGGATGCCGCTTCTTCACTGAGCGGCAGGTATATCTTGAATACCGTGCCTTGTCCCGGTTCGCTGTAAACATTTGTGTATCCACTATACTGTTTTATTATTCCGTAAGAAATTGCAAGGCCAAGCCCTGTCCCTTTACCAATCCCTTTTGTGGTAAAAAAAGGCTCGAATATCTTCTTCTGTGTCTCCGCATCCATTCCCTGACCTGTATCGGCAACAGTGATCAGCGCATACCTTCCGGGCTTTTTACCTCCTTGCCCGGCATCATATCCAGCATCCACTTCTTCAAGGCCCGTGCTGATCGTCAATCGGCCCCCCTCCTGCATTGCGTCCTTGGCATTTACAGCAAGGTTTATCAGGATCTGCTCTATCTGCCCGGCATCAGCCACCACTGTCAAGGGCATGTCCGCAAGCTCAAGATTAAACTCAATGCTCTCTCTGATAATCCGGGCAAACATTTTCTCCATGCCAAGGATAATTTCATTGATGTCAACGGGCATCATTTTTACAATATCTTTTCTGCTAAAGACAAGCAGCCTTCGGGTAAGATCCGCGGCCCTGTGGGCGGCAATGAGCACCTCATTCATATCTTCTTTTGCAGGACTGCCGGCTTCCAGCGTGTCCGCGACCATGTTGCCATAGCCCATGATCACATTGAGGATATTATTGAAATCGTGCGCAATTCCCCCGGCCAGCGTGCCGACGGCCTCCATCTTCTGGGCGTGACGGAGTTGGGATTCAAGCCTTTGGTGTTCGGTGATGTCTCTGCCAACACCACTTACGCCTACGGGTTGGTTTTGAGAATCTCTCAATATCGCTGCGTTGAATGCATAGGGGATTTGCCGCCCGTCTTTGGTAACTATTATTGCTTCAACACGGGCACTTCCTTCTTCAATCCCTTTCACAATGGCTTCGGATACTCGCTCTTTTTCATCCTCCCGGAAGAAGTCAGTAACCTTCTTCAAGGAAATTTCCCTGTCGGTGTAGCCGGTGACAACATTCATTGTCTTATTCCACCTGAGGAATCTGCCCTCTAAATCAAAAACAAAGAATATATCTTTCAATGTATTGAGTGCATTTTCAATAAACTTTTTCTCTTCTTTAAGTATGCTATCGGCCTTTTTCCTTTCACTGATATCGCGAATATTACATTGGGCCAGTTTTGCCCTGTTGACCATATATACGTCCGCTTGGATTTCCTGTCCGGATTTGGATTTTATCGGAACATCCTCGTAATTAAGAATGCCGCTCTTGTTCAAAGATTCCATTATCATCGGGAAGTCACTCATATCGATTGGGACACCGACATCCTGCAACATTTTTCCGATGTACTCCGCTTCGGAATAACCCAGCATTTTCACGGCGGCCGGATTCGTATGGACGATATGTCCTTCGCATTTTTCGAGAAGCACGATTCCGTCGGTGGCGGTCTCAAAAATGCGCCGGTAACGCACTTCAGACTCTTCCAGCTGGTCTTCAAGATGACTACGCTCGGTGATGTCCTCGATAGCCAGCAGGATAATCCGCTCCTTGCCCATCGCTCGTTCAATCTGGCGGGCATTCAACAGCATGATACGCCTGCCGATGGTGGCAAAATCATGTTCAACCTCATAGTTGTCAAAAGCGGTCTTTTCGGGAAGGATGGTTTCCAGCAGTTCCCGCAGCTTGGGAATATCCCACTGTTTATTGCCCAGGTCATAAATAAGCTGCCCCACGGTCTCTTCAGGTTTTACC
The DNA here is from genome assembly GCA_963781715.1 of uncultured delta proteobacterium. Lineage (GTDB taxonomy): Bacteria > Desulfobacterota > Syntrophobacteria > Syntrophobacterales > Syntrophobacteraceae > Desulfoferrobacter. Next base: position 110,787 of record CAWAGW010000004.1, on the reverse strand, counting down.
TTGAAGAAGTCATAGAAGGAACGGCTGACGGTGACCACCCTGAGATCTTGATCCAGAGATATTAAGGGTTCGCGCACGGTATTGATGACGCTGTCCGCAAATTCATGGGCTTCATCCGCGGCTTTTTTAATGATCACCAGTTCTTTTCGGGTCTTTTCCAGGCCGGCTTCTATCTCCTTGCGCGCGGTGATGTCCTCGATAGCCAGCAGGATGATCCGTTCCTTGCCCATCGCTCGTTCAATCTGGCGGGCATTCAACAGCATTGTGCGTCTGCCGATGGTGGCAAAATCATGTTCAACCTCATATTTGTCAAAGGCGGTCTTTTCGGGAAGGATGGTTTCCAGCAGTTCCCGCAGCTTGGGAATATCCCACTGTTTATTGCCCAGGTCATAAATAAGCTGCCCCACGGTCTCTTCAGGTTTTACCTTGAAGAAGTCATAGAAGGAACGGCTAACGGTGACCACCCTGAGATCTTGATCCAGAACCAATAGGGATTCACGTATTGTCTCTATGATATCTTCATATATCTGATCTTTTCGAGTCGCTGCCACAGTTCCATCCTCCCAGGATCACATCTTGGTTGTTCGAATAATTAAAGATCCCTTTTACGCCTAACAACTTTATACAGGTAAATAGTAACTTCTCAATAAGTGTGGGCGGGCATCAAGTTTGGAGCCTTTAAGTATCTCAGCTCTTGCATCAAAGTCTTTTCGTCATACCCGCGGAGGCGGTTATCCAGAGCGGCTTTCCTGGATTCCCGCCAGAAGCATGCGGGAATGACGGTCGGTTGACTTAGCATCTGGTGCCTCCAGTTATTGAGAAATTACAAAAATCGCGCGTATCACTGCTACTCAACGCATTTTGCGGTTTCATGCTGATGCTCCTGACAGTTGAACGCCGCCAACTCTATGCATGTGCACACTTGCATAGAGTGGAAAATGTGCACGGGTGGTTTGTCCGACAAATAGTACTTGAAGTGGAAAATGTGCGTAGCAGCTCAGGCGGGTTTGCTGCCGGTTCTGTGAGGGTAACCGGCAGCTTGGTGCAAGCTTCTTAATGAAACTTCTGATCGCCTGGTTCGGTGATTTTGACGGAACCGAATTTTTGTTCGTATTTGTCGAGGTTATCGGTAAGAGCCGCAATGATTCGTTTCATGTGCCCCGGTGTCACAATGACCCGAGAAACCAGATGAGTCCCGCTCGGAGATGCCAGCAGCCAGTCTATCATGAATTCTTCCGGGCTATGGGCCACATACATGTTGTTGCTGTATCTTCCTCGGGACATTTCGTCGCCGGTGCTGATCTGAAACTGTCGAGCTGGTTCTTTTTGTTCTGCCATGTTGCTCCATTCTGATATACATCAAGTTCCGTCATGGCTGGCGTGTGCAGAATTCTCCTACCACGAACAGCGCGAAGAAGGTAACCGATTATTCCACAATAACGACGGACAATCCCTTCGCGGCGTGCAGGACTTTTTGGGAAACGCTGCCGAGCACCAGTTCCTTGAATCCGGACAGTCCCCTTCGCCCCATAACGATCGCTTTATAACCGGTATGAGCTTCTTCGATGATGTCCTGGGCTACGCTTTTTTTCTGCGTGTGAAGTTTCGCTGCGACTTTATCGGCGGCAAAGCCGGCCTCGATCAGAATCTGTCGTGCTTTGTCCATAGCGCTTTTAATCAAATTCTTCTTTTGTTCTTCAATCGCACAAAAGCTCTGCTGCTGTTCCCTGAAGTGCGGCACCAGCGAGGGACTGTCCAACTGGCATATGGCAGCCGTGTCCGGAGCAACGCTATAGAGGGTAATTTCGTGGTCGTTGGCGAAAGAGCTCGCGGTGAATTCAACAGCCCGCATAGCATTATCGGAATCATCCAGCGCGACAAGTATTTTTTTCCCCATTTCCCCATCTCCTTTGGAAAAGTTAGGTTCTTGTGATTGTTCGACCATCTGCCAGTTACTATAGTAAAGTATAATATCGATCAATACTGAAAATTTTGCACGGTTCCAATTTGCTGGTCAATGAGGCGAAATGAAACCTTTAACATTCTACAGGTAATTTAACGTGAGGTGAATTATGAAGGTCAAAATCGATTACGATCTTTGCATGGGAGATCGAAATTGCAGCAAGGTATGCCCGGAAGTTTTCGAGTACGATGAGGATCAGCTGATTTCAAGAGTCAAGGTGGAAGAAGTCCCGAAAAATCTGGAAAGCAAGGTCAGACAAGCTGCGGAGGAATGCGCGCCGGGGGCCATCATTGTTGAGGAATGATGCGCTCTGCGTCGTTCCGTCTCAAGATCGTGCGCGTGATCTCAAGGCACGAACGCACATCGGTTTAGCGCGGCTGTGAGGATGGCAACGAGATGCAGTAACTCTCAGTGCTGGTGTGGCCATTCCTCATTATCGCGTTCTTCAACAAAGTAGCAGAAGCGGTCCCATTCGACTTCGCGATGGGTTACCGGGCAGCGCAGCTTTACTTTACGCTCGCTGCAATCCAGTACTTCCCAGTCTCCGCACCGCCGGCCCTCTTCTATCGTAATCCTTTGCCCCGCTGCAAAAGGAAACGGACGGAAAAATACTACAACACGTTGATTGGACATTGATAAATAACCTCATCTTTTGGCCAAAGCAGCATCCCGTCGCAGTAAGCCCCTTTGTTGTTTCTTCGCGTTTCTTCGCGGGTTGGCTACAAAAAGTGCATGTCTCTACCTGCCCTTATTGTTGACCGTGCCCGAAATAAAGATCGCCGAATTGCTTCAGGAGTGACCTCAACTCCTTAACATGGTCGAGATCGGTCGTCTGCTTGCACAACATGGCTTGTATCAGCATCTTGTGCAGTAGAGTCAGCTTATCCGTGTAGTTCTTGCTGTCCGGCTTGATCCTCTGGGTCATAAAATATTCAGTGACAACCTCTTGAATTTTGTCTGCATGGGTCTCTTTATTCAAGACCCAGCGAACCAGTTGATTGTAATTGACGGGGCTCTGTTTCTCGATTTCGGTAATCTGCTGCATGGACTTCTCGATGGTCGTGATATCTTCGTCGATCATATTCACTCTCATCTGGTCATCGTAGATTCCGCAGGGAATCTGACAATGAGCCGCCGCGTAGCCCGCCCAGAGAAACATCAACAAAGGAACCAGTAGCATCAAAAATCCGGGTCTTCCTTTAAACATTGCAACTCCTCCTCTAATTCTATTTCTGGAAATCACTCCTTTACTTTTTGCTGAGTCGTTTGCCGATCTCCGCCAGACGACGCCCAAAAGCCTTGCAAATCTTTGCCTCTTCGTGATCGATTTCTCTTCTATTGTCTTGACCGGCTATATGCCCAGGCCCATAGGGAGATCCTCCACCCATGGTCGTAAACAACTCTTGGACAGAGTAAGGAACGCCCACCAGGATCATGCCAAGATGAAGCAGCGGCGCCATCAAGGTATGAATGGTGGTTTCCTGACCTCCGTGAAGGCTTGCAGTAGATACAAAAACACCGGCCGGCTTTCCTTCAAATTCTCCATTGAGCCACAAGGAGCTCAACTGATCGATCTGATTTTTCAACTGGGCCGATACATTTCCGAAACGAGTCGGCGTTCCAAAAGCAAAGGCTCCGGCCTCTTTGAAGTCGTCCAGGGTGACAAGCGGAACATCCTTTTGCATTTGTTTGCCGGCCTTCATATCTCCGCGGGATTCAATGAGAGATTCCGGCATCAGTTCAGCCACCGTGCGCACAACCGGCTCGACACCTTCCACCTCTGCTGCGCCTTCAGCCACCAGCCGGGCCATCTGGTAAACGTTGCCGAAAGTGCTGTAGTAAACAATCAAGAGTCTCATGGCCATCTCCTTCAGTTGAAAGATCCATTGTCGAATTCACATTCCTTTTCTTGACTTCGCAACCTGACAAGTTGCCGCCCGCCTTTGCTCTTCTCTCGATTTAAGGTAAAATAAAGCCTCCATTCGCTTCACCACCCCTCTCGAACGCTTCTCACTATTACTCATCCAGACAAGCTCGTCATGCCGTTGCGAATCGGCAGATCTATTAACGTCAAGCTATGACTGCATAGCTGGATAATCAAGGTGGAAGGTTTCCCGAGCTTAACATAAATGTTCCCTCGGCAGCAGACATTGGGATATGGAATTACTTTCAAGTTCAGTCTCTGAACGATAGAAGTGATGCGGGTCCGGTGAGGACCGGAAAGCGTTTCGTGTAACGTAAGGTTGGCACAATTGATGCCGAATCACAGCAACAAACATTTGCCCTTCCCTCCAATGGCTCTGCCCAAACAACAAGAATGTACAGAATTTAAACGCGACAGGGATAAAAAACCGGGTCTTCGCGGATTTGCGTGAGAAATCACTTGGTAGCATAGGGCCTTGTGCCCGTCTCGAACGCCCACAAGGGGCTATGCTACAGGGCAAAGGTACCAAATGACTCGGACTTTTTCACGCCAACCCGCGATGAGCCAAAAAACCTTGTCCCGTAATTCCGCCGAGGCTGGACTAAACAGGAAGCCGGTATCCAGGCTGCATTTTCTGGGTTCTCGCCAGAAGAATGCGGGAATGACGCAGGGAGAAGTAAGCGGGAATGACGGTCGGGCCTTCGCCGCGCCGTAGTGTGAGTCATTAACGGGTGTGCACTGGCTTCGGCCACGCAGGCGGGCGACTCAGGAGCCTTTCATAACTAGTTGTGCCTTCCCGTTCGCAGGGATTCCCAACCTTTTTGCGTGCTCACGCCATGGCATGATCAGCTCGTGCCACGGGACAAATTGACGGCCGCTAAAAGGTGTTCACTCATTTGAGTCCACCTGCACTAAATTCATATGGAATTCAGCAAATCCGCCGCTCTCACCATTTCTTCGTCGCTGTTGTAAAAATGAGGTGCCAGTCTGAGGTATCCGCCTCGCGCAGAACAAATTACTCCGTTTTCTTCCAGAATCCGGGCAATTGAAGTGGGATCGTTTTTGCAAATTATGGAAAGTATTCCGGAGCGATTTTCCTGCGGAAACCGGACAGGAGTAAACCGATCCATGTCCAGGTGCTCCAGCATGATATCCTGCAGACGGTACACTTCAGCTCTGATGTTTTCGAGCCCATAGCGGAGCGCCATTTCCACAATACAAGCGTGCAGAGCTGCCGCCAACGCTACCGGTGACGTGCTATACTCAAAACGCCGTGCACTCTGATGCGGCTGCCAGGTATGGTCGAGATAATCGGTTCCCTGTAACATGACTTCGGCGCCGACCATGACGTGACCGAGTTTAGCTCGAAATTCTTCAGAGGTGTAAAGCAGACCGGTTCCGACCGGCCCTAAGAGCCACTTCCATCCGGATGAGGCAACAGCTGATATGTTGTATTGTTCGGGGTACACAGGAAGACAGCCAAGACTCTGAGCAGCGTCCACCACCAAATCGATACTGCGGCTTTTGCAGAATTCGCCGAGCATTTTAAGGTCGGCCGCAAAGCCACTGGTAAACTGCACATGACTGATTGCGAGGATTTTGGTTCTGCTGGTCACTTGCTCCTCAACGTCTGCCATGGACCAGCTGGAAGGCAACCCTCTTGCAGCCCGGTCTTGATACTCGCGGTTCGGCAGCAGCACCAGTTCAACACCGCGTCGTTCCTGCAGTTTCCATGGATAGTGGTTGGCCGGGTATTCATGAATATAACTGATAACCTGATCGCCTTTTTCGAACGGATAGCCAGTGGCTATCAAACCTATGCCTTCCGAAGTATTTTTGACAAAAGCGAGGTTTCCCGGCGAGGTCTCCAATAGTCGAGCAGCCTCTGTCCGCAGATCGTCCAAGAAATTCTCGTAGTGCTTTAGAGCAACCACACCCGAGTGCAATTGCTCCTGAGCGATTTTCATCTCTTTGCTGAAGGCTCCACTATAAAGTGGTGAAATGCTGCAATGTGCCAGATATATATAATTTTCCTTGACTGGAAACAGTCCATTACTCTTATCAAACATGCTTTCTCCTGATGGTGACAAAATATACAGATGACTGCTCATTGATGTCTGTTGCCGATTTGGAAGAGAGCCGTGAAATGGAATGTACTGCCCTGCCCTTCCTCGCTCTCCACCCTAATTTCGCCTCCCACTGTTTTCACAAGTCTCTCAGTCAAAGCGAGTCCGACACCGGCACCCCCGTGTTTGCGGGTAGTCGAAGCATCCATTTGAGTAAAGGGTTTGAAAATGAGCTCATGGTTTGAGCTTGATATCCCAAGGCCGGTGTCCCTAATCGAAAAATGGAGAACGATCTTCCCCTGCGCCTCGCTCACTTTCTCGACTCCAACCACGACTTCTCCCTCGTCGGTGAACTTGACCGCATTGTCCAATAACTTGGCAAAAATTCGACTCAGGCAATTTAGATTTCCGAGAAGAGCATCAGGAACATCCGGTTCAATATGGTATGAAAATCCAAGCCCTTTTATTGCTGCTCTTGATCCGTGGATATCAGCCACACCCATCAAGAATTTTTTTAACTCGAATTCCACTTCATTTACAGAAGTGTCCTCTGATTCCATGTTGGCCAATTCAAGAAGATCGGTCAGTAAGGTCAACAATGAGTCTGACGAGCCGCGGATAATTTCCAGTCCTTCCTTTTGCTCCGCGTCCAGCGGAGTATCCAAAAGAAAATCGGTCATGCCAATGATTCCGTTCATGGGCGTGCGAATCTCATGGCTCATGTTGGCCAGAAACTGACTTTTGGCAATATTTGCAGCTTCGGCTTTGACCATCGCTCTATGTAATTCATCGGTTCTTTTGTTCAGCTGACTTATGAGATCTCTTGCCAGTGCCATGGATTCGCGAGTCAGGTTTCTCAATTGCTCCGCTGTCCTCGCGGTCAGAGAGATATAAAGATTTGCAAGATAGATAGAACAGCATTTGGTAATTTCCATCGACCAGTTTAAAGGCCGATACTCGACCTGGGTGAGATAAATCAGGAGAACTAAATATGCAAATAGGGAAAAGTGGCTGAAAAACAGCACTCGCTTAAAACTAGTGTTTGCTTGATCTGCAACTCGAATGATCATTAAGAAAAACAAAAGACTTTTTTCTCCTCCGGAGTAATAAATCGCCAGAGTGAAAATGATAATATCCGTTGTTAGGAAAAAGAATCCAAGATCTACAGACTTGCTTCTGTCGTAGCAAAAATAGAGTATGGACCAGGATACGAGAGTATATGCTGTCAAGATTACGGCAAAATTCAATAGTGCCGGCCATGAAAGAATATTGAGATATGCATTGTTAAGAACCACCAGGAAAAACAGCACAGGAATACCGATGAGCCGGAGAGCGGGAATTTGAATGACATTTAGGCGGAAACGCTTGAGTTGCTGACGACGTTCTGACTCAACGGGATCAAGAATCAATCTGCTCCAACGCAAATTGGGCAGGGGGTCTTGGGTATTTTTTTGCTCCATACTTTCAAGATCCTAGTCAGGGCGGTGCAAGGGCGAACAGACCCTCTGCCAGGATTAGATTTGTTGGACCAATGTGCTCAGTGACCGCACTTCGAGTATGTGTCTCATACTCGTACACCGGTTTTTCTATTTCCCCGCCGGCCAAAAGAGTTGTCATCTGCGTTTCCAATAACTCTACATCAATGGCTTGCGGAGTATCATGGTTTTGCCCTGCCCGGTCCGATGGCTGTAACCCCGATAAATCATGATAATAAGAATCAATAGCGAGTACACAGGGACTGTGCCGAGAGTAGATAGAGGCGAGCTGTTCAGCTATAAGAGATTTTCCTGAACAAGATGGTCCTGCGATGCCAACCACATAGGCCGTCATGAAGAGAGCATCCTTTCTGAAGCCCGCTAAAGCACGCTCAGTGGATCTTTTTGCCTGCGTTCTTCAGCTATTCGCCTGCTTCCTCTCAGCTTCCCTTTCACCGCGGTCTCATAGAAGCCGGAATCTGCCTTGCAAGAATTCTACAATTTTACTTTTACCAATATCTTGAACGAAAAGTTGAGATGATTCAAGCAAATTACTTGGGGGGAAGTTGAGGTTGATTTATAAGACCGCAACAAATTATAATGACCCGGAATTTGCATCTCTACAGAGTAAAATCACATCGCCCACTCAGTACATAAGGAACTGGAAAGAGTAACCGTTGGCTCGGATAGACGATTATAAACAATCACTTAGAATTGCTGGGGAAGAACTCAGGAAGGCCAATTTGCATCGACTTGCCAAACTGAGCGGCGCAAGAATTGATCTCAATGACGATAAAGTGGAGCTACGGCTACCGTTCTTGGGAGCACCTTACGTTGTTGAGGTTGGAGGCGATGTTAACGTAAAAATGGAAGAAGCGGATCGTGAGATTCCACTGCCCGAAAAAATTCTGATCTGCCATTACTTGCTCAACGCATCCAGTGAAGCTGCCTCTGGCGAACTCATTACATTTCGCCAAATTGCCGACGGTCAATTTTATTTTGACGCCTTCCAGAAGAGGGCCAGGGATCCTTTTTTGGCAACTTTCGGTCATCATCCAGACCTTTTCCGGGCTTGTGGTGAAATGCTCGGGGGCAAACCTGTAGACACAGGTGATGTGGGTATGATCTTTCGAGTCCTCCCGAGAATTGACATTCAGTTGATTCTCTGGCAGGGAGACGATGAGTTTCCGCCCGAAGCGAACATCCTGTTTGATTCCAGCATAGAGTACAGGCTTCCGGCAGAAGATATAGCAGTCGTTGCTGGAATGCTGGTTTATCGCTTGATGGGTATTGCTGGAAACCAGCAAGCGAAAGCTTAGATGGAAATTAAGGAGAAGGAGTTTTCGGATTGTAGTTCCTATGAAAATAACTTGGCTATGACCTTTTGGTGATGGCCGTCAGGAGGAAGAAATCTTGAAAATAGCTGTCAGCGGCAAAGGAGGAGTCGGCAAGACGACTCTTTCTGCTTTTTTGGTCAAGTGGTTTGCCGAACAGGGCAAAAACGTGCTAGCGGTTGATGCTGATCCGGATGCCAACCTGGCCAACGGGCTGGGCATAAAAAATACCGGCGAAATTGTTCCGATTTCAAAAATGAAAGAGTTGGTGGCAGAACGAACTGAATCTGTCCCTGGAAGTTTTGGTGGGTTCTTCAGAATGAATCCCAAGGTGGACGACCTGCCCGAGAAACTCGCCATCAGGAGTGGCGACCGCATACGTCTCATGGTAATGGGTGGAGTAAAAAAAGGCGGTATGGGCTGTGTCTGCCCCGAAAGCATACTACTCAAGAATCTTGTTCAGCATCTCATATTGCGACGCGACGATGTCGTCGTCATGGATATGGAGGCCGGCATCGAACATCTTGGCCGTGGCACGTCTCAATCGGTGGACTGTCTGCTCGTTGTTGTGGAACCGGGACGGCGCAGCCTCGAGACCGCTGCAAAGATCAAGGAATTGGCAGCGGACATCGGATTGTCTCGCATTGCTTTAGTCGGCAATAAGGTCAGAGGCGAAAAGGACAAGGAATTTTTGTTGAGCAATATGTCTGAGTATCGCTTTCTGGGGTTTATTCCATATGATGAACAAATCATCGAAGCAGACCTCAAGGGTGAATTTGCTGAAAATATGGCAACTGGCACCAAAAGCGCCCTCGAAGAAATTGGTAATAATGTTAGTAGCATGTCTTCGGCTAACGCTCCCGGCAACGAATAGAGTCGAGTATAGAAATGATTGATGTGCAGAACCAGATCGATCATCGTAATATCAATGTAGACAAAGTGGGTGTCAAAGACATTCGTTATCCGATCACAGTGATGGATAAGACGAACAGTTTTCAGCATACGGTGGCCTCTATCAATATGTACGTCAACCTGCCGCGCGAATTCAAAGGCACCCACATGAGCCGCTTTATTGAAATCCTCAACGAATTCCACGGCGACCTGGACATACGCGAGTTCTCTACTATCCTCGAGGCTATGCAGGAAAGGCTTCAGGCTCAATCCGCACACATCGAAATCTGTTTCCCTTATTTCATGAAAAAGCTTTCTCCGGTAACTGCCAGTGCCGGCCTCATGGAATACGTCTGCAGAGTTTCAGGCTCTTTGGATTCAATGAACGGCTACGACTTAATTTTGGAAGTGAATGTTCCCATCACCACGGTTTGCCCTTGTTCCAAGGAGATCAGTATTCAAGGGGCACACAATCAAAGGGGTATGGTGAGCCTAGCGTTGCGCTTCAAAAAGTTCATCTGGATTGAGGACCTGGTGAGACTGGTTGAGTGCTCGGCCTCCTGCGAGGTCTATTCGGTTTTAAAGCGCCCGGACGAAAAATTCGTTACCGAGAGGGCCTACCAGAACCCAAAGTTCGTGGAGGATGTTGTTCGCGATATCGCTCAGGAACTGAAAAGCGATCCCAATGTTCTATGGTTCAAAGTCGATGTGGAGAATTTTGAGTCAATCCACAACCACAGTGCTTACGCTTGTATCCAGAGGCATAAGTAATGCCTGCTTTATACTCCAAGGATTTTACTCATGCCGTTTGAACGTTTCGAGCAAATTTGCCGGGCGATGGCAGACCCCACCTTTTATCCTCATCCGGTTTCCGATCTGGAGCGCATTGATACTCATATCTCAACAGTATTTTTAACCGGTCAGTGGGTTTACAAATTGAAGAAACCCGTCAATTTCGAGTTCCTCAATTTTGAGACTCTCGAAGACCGCTACCGTTGCTGCAAGCAGGAAGTTTCGCTAAATCAGAGACTCAGTCACGACATATATGAAGGTGTAGTCGAAATACGAGAACTGGAAAGCGGTCGGTTTTCTTTAGAAGAATCCGGCGAAATTGTGGAATATGCAGTCAAAATGGTACAGCTCCCAGACGATGTCAACATGAAGTCCCTGCTTCAGCACGGAGAAATTGAAACTAAAAACTTAAAGAAACTGGGCTACTACCTTGCTGCGTTTTACGAACGTAGCGAGCGGAGCTCGGAGATTGACCATTATGGCGAACCTGAAGTGATCTCATACAATATGGAAGAGAACTTTCGCCAGATGGAACCCTTTGTCGGGAGCTGGGTACCTTCCGACAAATGGGAATTTGTTCGTCAGGTAAGTCGTGCGTTCTTCAAGAACTGGCAGAATCTTTTTCAGCGCCGTATTGAAACACAGCGCATACGAGACGGCCACGGGGATCTTCGTGCGGAACACATCTACTTCTACAACGGTATCCAGATTATTGACTGTATTGAATTCAATGATCGATTCCGATATGGCGATGTGGTTAACGACCTCGCTTTTTTACACATGGACTTGGAGCACTTAGGCCATTCGGACCTGAGTCGAATCATACTGAGAGCCTATGTCGAACAGGCTGATGACCCGGAATTGTACAGTCTGCTGGATTTCTACGCAGCTTACCGGGCCGTGGTCAAATTGAAAGTGGCGTGTCTTCGATCGACCGAAGAGGACGCCGCCAATATTGAACTGCTGCGTAAAGAAGCCAGCAAATATATGCAACAGGCCTATCGCTACGCTCTTCAATTCAGCAGACCAACTTTGTGGATTTTTTGCGGTCTGCCTGCCACAGGCAAGTCAGCACTCGCAAACCAGTTGACCGAAGATTTATTGCTGGTCCGCTTCCAGTCCGATGAAGTTAGAACGACAGGTGAGGGGTGCCCGATGTCAGCTGGAGTTGTTCCTTACGGCGAAGGACCCTACAGGATCGAGATGCGGCAGAGAGTCTATGCTCAAATGTTTGCCCGAGCTCAGGAACAACTCAAGAGCGGCCGATCGGTGGTTTTGGATGCTTCGTTTTCACGAGCCAAATGGAGGCAGGACGCCCAGCAGCTAGCAGCAGACCTGGACACCAATTTCATCGTAGTAGAGTGTAGCTGCAGCAAAGAGACGATCCGCAAACGGTTGCTGCAACGCGACGATGAGTCAGGATTTTCCCACGCTCGCGTGCATCATTTGCCGCAGATGAAAAAGGCCTTCGAACCGGTCGCTGAGTTTCCAACCGAAGTCTGCCTCAAGGTCGATACGGATCGTCCTTTTCTGCATGTGCTGGACGAGATTCTGACCGAAGGATACGCCCGAAAATGTGTTCAGGTCGAGGCCATCCTTTAATTACTTTTCTCCCTTGCTGTAACTTCCAAGAACCTTGAGGAATTCTGTCTTCTGCTTTAGTTCGGCAAGTAAGTCTCGATATTTCTCGTCTTCGATATCCACTTCGATGTCCGCGTAAAACAGATATTCCCACGGCTTGCTGTGGATAGGACGCGATTCCAGTTTGACCAGGTTGATCTGCCGTTCTGCAAATATTTTTAGAGTCTCGTAGAGACTGCCCGGCGTATCGCTCACCGAATAGACCATCGAAGACTTGTCTTTAGGGCCTTCCAGAAATCGATCGCGCGATATCACCACAAAGCGAGTAAAGTTGCGCGGGTTGGTTTCGATCCCTTCCTGGAGAATGCTCATCTGAAATAATTCGGCAGCTTCTTTGCTCGCAATCGCAACTTCAGAGAGATCGTTGTTTTCCTTAATCCGACGCACAGCAGTCGCAGTGTCCTTGCACGCAATCAGATCCCAGTCCGGATGGTTTTCCAGAAATTCCCGACACTGCTGAAAAACCTGCGGATGCGAATAGACTCTTTTTATGGTGTCTGCGGAGCCGCCCGGATGGCTGATCAGATTGTGGTGAATCCTGAGAGTAATCTCTCCTACGATCTTGAGATCATACTCGAGCAGCAGATCATAATTCTCGTGGATACTGCCCGTCAGGGAGTTCTCTACGGGTATGATACCGAGACTTGCGCCTCCGTTTTGAACCGTTTCGAACACCTCTCGAAAAGAATAGCAGTTATGCTGAGGAAATTCAGAGCCAAAAAACTGCAAGCAAGCTTTATGGCTGAAGGAGCCGGGAACTCCCGGGTAAACCACATGTGCCGGAGATGTGCCTGCAGGAGAAGGCTTCTTCATGATTTTTGCCTTATCCAGATAAGCGTAGTCGAGCTGCTTTCCGACAACTGGTGCGATTACATAAAGGTCTCGCATAAGTTGTTTAAACTGCTCCGGATAGAGGCTCTGAGGTCCATCCGACAGAGCTTTGTCAGGCTCGGTGTGCACCTCTATGATTACTCCGTCAGCGCCGGCCGCGATAGCTGCACGCGCCATGGGACTCACTTTTTCCCTCAGTCCGGTCGCGTGGCTGGGATCGATAATGATGGGCAAATGCGTCAATTTTTTAATCACAGGGATAGCGGTTAAATCCAACGTGTTTCTAGTATAGCGTTCGAAAGTCCGGATTCCCCGTTCGCATAAGATGACCTGATCGTTCCCCTCGGACAAAACGTATTCGGCGGACATCAGCCATTCTTCGATAGTTCCGGACAGTCCACGTTTGAGAAGCACCGGTTTTCCAATCCGCCCCACGCATTTGAGCAATTCGAAGTTTTGCATATTGCGTGCTCCGATCTGCACAACATCAACATATTTAACCATGAGGTCGGCCTGGCTGGGAGATGTCATTTCGGTAACGACCCCCATTCCGGTCTCCACTCTCACTTCAGCGAGGATTTTCAGTCCCTCTTCACCCAGACCTTGAAATGAATAAGGTGAAGTGCGCGGCTTGAACGCGCCGCCGCGGAACAGAACCGCACCGTACTTGCGCACCATATGAGCTATCTCCATGGTGCGCTTGCGGTCTTCGACGGCACACGGCCCTGCTATCACTACCAGTCGGTCACCACCGATGGATACGTCTCCCACCTGGATTATGGATGGTCCCGGGTGCAGCTCTCGGCTTACCAGTTTGTAAGGCTTAGAAATGGGGATGACCTTGGCAACCCCCGGCAGCGTTTCAAAGTGGCGCAGATCTTTGCGAATGGTTCCCACAACACCAATGATTGTCTCTTCCACCCCCTGGATCTCTTTGATCATGTAGTTTTCTGCCCGCAGCTGATCTTTCAAATGTTCGGTTTCCTCTTTGCTGATTCCTTTTTTCAACACCAGTATCATTGTTCTCTCCTATCGACAGGTGTTTTCAAAACATGCCGATCTCTTAAAACAAAAAACCCCAAGGAGTATTCCTCGGGGCTGTGGTCTGCTCTAAACCCCGGGAGGATCATGAATCCACCCGAGGTGTCATATTAAGGTCGATTACCCAGGTGGATTCAGCGTAAAAAAGCAGCTAAAGAATCCAAAATTGGATACCGATACAAAAAATTGCCATGCTTTTAAAATGCGCGCGTCCCTCATTTTCCTCTCCACTCAATTTTATCCACAAATATTTGTGTTTGTACTCTTTGTCAAGATGATTTATTGATTTACTGATTGTGGATATACAAAAACTGAAAAAAGTATAAACCTGATGACCGGACAAAACGTCGTTAAACTTATTAAACGCTTTCAGCCCGATGTAAGTTGTCTGGACGTTGGAAACTCGACTCGAGTACTCCATAAATGGCTACTTCTATGAGAAGATGAGCCGGCGTCGAGTGCACACATTAACTTTTGTGGATAACAACCTTGCCCTGGCCCACATGACAAAATAATTTATAGATAAAAGGAAGGCCTCTGAGAGACCGCCTCGTATGGTTTGGTCCGAGCAATGGACGATGGAGGGGAAATGAAAAAGATTCTGCCTGCAGATTTACCGGGAATCGATGTTGAATCTGCACTGACCAGGCTTGGAGACGAAGAAGAGTTATTAGCAGACCTAATTGTAAGCTTTAGAGAAGACAATCTAACCACCATCGATGACATCCGACATGCCTTGGAAACAAACGACCAAGATTTGGCTAGACGCTTGGTGCATACCCTCAAAGGTGTTTCCGGCAATATAGGGGCTGAACCATTGTACGGCACATCGAAGAAGCTTGAAATAGCGATCAAAGAGCAAAATAAGCCCGCAGTGGACACACTTCTAGAAATCGCAAAAAAAGAAATAGAGGAATATGTTTTGTCGCTGCAAACCTGCTGCAAGCCACATCGAGAGACGAAACTTCTGAGATATCCGAAGCATCACCCGACTGCGCGAAGTTGGCTCCAATCTTCTGTGAACTTAGAGATATGCTGAAGATGAACAATCTTGAAGCCTTGCAGTTATATGACCAACTTGAGAAGCAGTTGCCTGAGACTCCAAAAGAAGTCGATCCACTGAATCAATGTCTAAGGAAACTTGACTTTCAGGGCGCACTCGAACATTTGTATTTTTTAGCCGACAAATATGGCGTAAGAATATAGTTCGGATGTCACTTTCATCCGCTTCTCCGATGGGCGCAATGATGAAGGAAAGCAACCTGAAGTCACACAGGCCTAAATTTGGCCATTCCAATTCAGCAAAGCTACAATCGTCATTCCTGTGCAAGCAGGAATCCAGGAAATTCGATTCACCCACTGGATGCCGCCTCTGCGTTACTTCGCCGGCATGACGGGGGGGCCCCGAGGGAATCGCTAAATTTATGATAGACAAAGGTTTGTCCATGAAATTGGAACATAACAAGATTCTCATCGTGGACGATGTGCCTCAGAATATTGAGATACTTAATTCAATGCTGAAAAATGACTACGAAGTCTATTTTGCGGTCAACGGTCAAGATGCCCTTAATACCGCCACCGCAGTGATGCCCCATGTGATATTATTAGACATTATGATGCCAGGAATGGACGGTTATGAGGTTTGTCGTTCCTTGAAAAACGATCCCGTCCTTAAAGACATTCCCGTCATTTTTATTACGGCAATGGATCGGGCCGAAAACGAGACACAAGGCTTGGAGCTTGGAGCTGTTGACTATGTCACCAAACCCTTTAATCCAACTATCGTAAAACTCAGAGTTAAAAATCAACTGGAACTTAAAAGACAACGGGATGCTTTGTCGTTTAAGACGGCAGAGCTTCACCGAACAAACGCAGCACTGCAGCAAGCTAATGAGGCCTTGGAGGAACGTAGAATTCAACTTGAGAATGCAAATCGCCTGCTGGGGAAAATGGCCATCGAGGATGTACTGACGGGTTTAGCCAACCGCAGACATTTTAACCAAGTCCTTCAAGCCGAAATACAGCGTGGACGCCGCTACAATGACTGTTTATCTTTGATCATGTGCGATGTCGATTATTTTAAGCGTTATAACGATTACTATGGCCACATGGTCGGCGATCATTGTCTCGAGGCGATAGGGAAAATGTTTCACCAAATCTTTAAGCGGGCAGGTGAATTGAGCGCCCGCTATGGCGGTGAAGAATTTGCCGTCATTCTCCCGCGAACAGCGCCGCAGAGAGCTCATGAGCTTGCGGAAACCCTGCGTATTGAAATCATAAATTTGGGAATAGAGCACCAGTGTTCAGATGTTGCCCGGTGTATAACATTCAGCATTGGCGTTGTTAGTGCAACAAACTGTGAAGAAAGAAACATGGAATGGTTCATTAAGGCAGCAGATGAAGCGCTTTACGAGTCCAAGGAAAAAGGCCGGAATTGCGTTAGCCTGTTTTCGCATACCTGATTAATTTTAGTTTGTCACATTATCCTATTACTACAACGAGATTCCGTTCTGTACTGTCATTTCGAGCGAAGCGAGAAATCTTTGGTGAGTATTGACAGCCTTGAAGATTCCTCGCTCTGCTTGGAATCTGTTAGTTGGACACAGATGACCCCGTGGGTATTGAAAATCCCCCCTAACCCCCCTTTGCAAAAGGGGGGGACCAAATCGCTGACTCTCTGTTGTTAGTGGCAAATTGTAATGCCTATGAAAACAGATACTTTTCAAAAGCACGGGGTCATGTGTGTCTAACTGTCAGGCTTGGAATGGCGGGGAGCATGCGGAAATGACGAAGTGGAGTTCGTTCTGCATTGAGTTGTCACTTCCAATCAGATGGTTTCGATTGAGGTAATAAACCAGATTAAGTACTTTCTTCATGTTTGTTCGGAGTAGACTGATATGCCAGCTTCACTGTCATTAGAAGAAGGGTTCGTCCCTTTTCGTGGTTACAAGGTTTGGTATAAAGTCCTGGGGAATGAAGGAACTGGAAATCAGCTTCCCCTGCTCTGTCTTCATGGAGGTCCCGGTGCAACACATGACTATCTCCAACCATTAGAGACGTTAGCAAAAACGGGTCGTCAAGTTGTATTCTACGATCAACTGGGAAACGGTAATTCCGATCACCCGCATGCCCCAACGTTGTGGAGTCTCGACTTGTTTCTGGAAGAATTGGAAACCATTTGCCGTACGCTGAAGCTTGGTCGATTCCACTTGCTCGGTCAGTCCTGGGGAGGGATGCTGGCCATGGAATTTGCTCTGTCAAAATCATCTCAGAAACCCGTCAGTCTGATCCTGGCCAATTCTCTATCCAACACTGCTCAATGGATAAAGGAGGGCGACCGACTGCGCTCGAAATTACCTGTCAACATTCGACAATCACTTGATAGACAAGAGAGCTCTGAGAATATCGGAAATGTCTCTTATCAACAGGCGATGATGTTTTTTTACCGACGTCATTTATGCCGCACCGCTCTCTGGCCTGAATGTCTGCTGCGAACTTTTCAAAAGATGGCGGAAAACCCTGAGGTTTACAATGCAATGTGGGGTTCCAGTGAGTTCCACGTTACTGGCAAACTAAAGAACTGGGACATTAGGGAGCGGTTGCATGAAATTCAACTTCCAACGCTTATCGCGAGTGGACGTTACGACGAAGCCACGCCCGCCATTGGGAAAGTTTTGCACAAAGGAATACCCGGCTCTAGATGGGTCATTTTCGAACACAGCTCGCATATGCCTCATATAGAGGAGACCGAAAAGTTTGTTAAGTTGCTTGAAAATTTCCTGAAATTGACCGAATCGGTGATGACTTGAAGGTGCATTCGATGACACGGAAAGGCCGTTGAACTAAGAGCGGAGGGTGCGATTAAAGCCATTATACGGGAAAACATTCTTGAAAGCTTGCCGGTGGGAATTTTGGTCATCAATCCCAGCGGGCAAATTTCGATTACCAATGAATCTGCGTCGACTATATTGGGGTATACGAAAGAGGAATTGATCGGCAAAGGTTGGGCCGAGCTTTTTTTTGAGACGGAAGAAAACGTCGATTTCAATCAAGTAATAGTGGATGTCATTCAGGAGGAAAGGCTCAATCTTCATAGGTCCGTCCAATACATGCGCAAATCCGGAGAACTACTCTACCTATCAATGACCACCTCGTTCCTAAAAGCTGAACACGGCCTCGAGGGGATCGTTGTGCTCCTGGATGATGTTACCGTTTTATGCGAATTGCAGGAACGCGAAAAAGTAATTCTGGAAGAAAAAAACCGAATTCAAAGAGAAAAGGCTGAGAGCCTGCACAAACTTGCTTCAGCGGTAGCGCATCAACTGCGCAATCCACTGACCGCAATCGGGGGATTGACCGCACTCATGTCGAAAAGAATCGGCAATGAAGAGCCTTACAATAACTATTTTCAAGACATCATGAGTGACGTTAAGCGATTAGAAAGAATTGTGAAGAGCGTTGAAGAATATACCAATGTCCAGGAGGTGGCGCCGGTCAAAATGGAGATGACTGAAATTGTCGACGAGCTTTGCGAGCAAGGCAATATCATCGCCGACAGCCTCTCCCGAACAATAACGTGGAACGTTCATTGCGATCAGATTGAGATTACAGTTGATCCGAAATCGTTCATGGTCGCTTTGTGCGAGGTCGTCAGGAACTCGGTTGAATTTCTCGGTCAATCCGAAGGATTGATCCAGATCAAAGCATTTCAAGAAAATCATGGCTGGATAGTAATCGAGGTTACAGATAATGGCAGCGGAATTTCCGATGAAGATGGCCCATTCATATTCGATCCTTTTTATACAACTAAGGCAGTAGGGGTTGGAATGGGCTTATGCAAGGTAAAACGCATAATTGCGGATCACGATGGAAAAGTCTTCATCGAGAGCCGACTTGGCATCGGGACTAAAGTTAGAATTGAATTTCCTAATCCCTGGTCTTCTTGAATACCGGCAGTTCACCGGGGGGAATTTCATCTAGTGTAGGAAACGCTGCGTCTTTTTGTGACAGCACCGGTTCGAGAATTTGCCACTCAATAGCCAGCGTGGAATCGTTCCAAATAATGCCGCGCTCATCCGAGGGCGCGTAGTAATCTGTACATTTGTAAAGGATTTTGGCAGTTTCGCTAAGAACACAGAAGCCATGTGCGAAATCTTGCGGAATATAAACCTGCTGATAATTATGGGATGAAAGAACGGTCCCAAACCACTTTCCAAAATTTGGCGAACCCCGGCGAATATCAACAGAGACATCGAATATCCGACCTTCTAATACCATGACCAGTTTTGCCTGAGAGTTGTGAAGCTGGTAGTGTAAGCCCCTTAATACATTCTTTTTGGAATAAGACACGTTATCCTGAACAAACTGTTCCGTGATGTTTTGTGTAACGTACCGTTCATGCTGATATATTTCGAGAAAATGCCCCCTGGCATCTTCAAATATTTTCGGTTCTATTATCAGGACTTCTGGAAGTATCGTTTCTCTGATTTTCATGGTTCCCCGCTCTACTGGTCAATGAATGTTCCATCGTTCACTCGCTCGATCCCGCCTCACAATCCGATCTATGCATTCAAAGTACTGGTGTTTACTCGTAAATAGTTTATTGCCGGTCATAAACCTTGCAAAATCCACTTCGAAAATCATCGCTTTCCCACTCTTTTTATTGTGCCGGGGTAACTGTCAATATTCCACGAAGCGTCCGAGATTGCATCGGAAATGTCAAATAGAAAAGTGCTCCTAGAACTTGGGACCGAGGAATCTGTATGATCTTTCTCTGATTAATCGATTCGATTTGAAGAAGTTTCCGACCTGCTCGGGTGTTGACTTCACTGCGCAAAAGTGAAAATTTGTAAAGAGTGTACTATCCTGTATACTGGAAGCAAAAAAGGTGTGGAACATGATCGATGATAATTTTTTGGGGAAAGGATTTGATATGAGCGAGGTTTTTGGGACTCCACATGGCGGTGAACTGGTTAGCCTTCTGGTAGATCCTGAAAGATCAAAGATTCTCAAAGAACTTTCTCGAGACCTTAAAAGTCTGACTCTTTCCAGGCAACGCGTTGCTGACCTTGAATTGCTCATGACTGGAGCATTTTCCCCTCTGAGGGGATTCATGAGAAATACCGATTATGAATCCGTATTGGATCGGATGAGAGTGCAGAATGGTCTACTATGGCCGATGCCGGTCTCTCTGGACATTTCTGAAGCGGAGGCGGGATGTCTGGAGCCTGGACAGTCGATAGCGCTGCGAGACAGTGAGGGTTTCATGCTGGCAGTCATGCATATTGAGGACCTTTGGGAGATTGACAAGACCAAAGAAGCCGAATTGATTTACGGAACTCAGGACCGCGCACATCCGGGAGTCGATTTCCTGTTCAACAGCGTGGGAACGCATTATATTGGAGGCCCGATAGAGGGATTACAGCTTCCGATCCATTCGGCCTTCAAGCGCCATCGACATACACCGATGGAGTTGCGAGCGCTCTTCAAGAAGCTGGGTTGGCGGCGCATTGTCGGTTTTCAAACACGCAACCCCGTGCATAGGGCACAGTTTGAAATGACGATACGAGCGATGGGTGCAGCCAAGGCAAATTTACTGCTGCATCCGGTTGCCCTTCGCGCCAAACCGGGAGACATCGACTATTATACCAGAATTCATTGTTATCTGGCGGTCAGCAAGCATTATCCTCCCAATATGATGCTCCTGAGTCTATTGCCTTTGGCTATGCGGATGGCAGGTCCGCGTGAAGCTTTGTGGCATGCGATCATCAGAAAGAACTACGGATGCACCCATTTTATAGTTGGCAGAAACCACGCCTGCCCGGGCCAGCGGAACGACGGATCGTTCTTCTATCCGCCCGAAGCCGCAAAAGACTTAGCGCAAGCCTATAGCGAAGAACTGGACATCGGCATTATTCTCTTTGAAGAAATGGTCTATGTGGTAGACGAGGATATCTACATGCCGGTCAGTGAGGTCCCACCGACGAGTCAGGTCCGTTTTTTATCGGATGACGCCTTCCATCAAAAGCTTAGAACAAGTCGCCGTATTCCGGAATGGTTTACTTTTCCGGAAGTTGTTGATGCCATTCAGAAAGCCTACCCGCCAAGACATAAACAAGGTTTTACCATATTCCTCACGGGGCTTTCCGGTGCCGGAAAGTCAACCATCGCTCGTATCCTCTATGCTCGATTTCTCGAAATGGCCAGTCGTCCGGTAACTCTATTGGATGGGGATATTATACGGCGCAATCTATCGAGCGAACTTGGATTTTCCAAAGAACACCGCGACCTCAACGTCAGGAGAATTGGCTTTGTGGCAAGTGAAATCACTAAGAATAGAGGTATTGCAATTTGTGCTCCAATAGCCCCATATGCCTCTACCCGCCGGCAGATTCGCGAACGGATAGAAACCACTGGAGGTTTTGTGGAAGTCCATGTGGGGACACCCGTTGAAGTCTGCGAAAGTCGAGATCGCAAGGGTCTATACGCTAAGGCACGTGCAGGATTGATTAAAGGATTTACAGGTGTCGACGACCCATACGAGGCACCTGTAAATCCCGAAGTCTACATCGATACTACGGCGATGACGCCCGATGAAGCGGTACAGGAGGTTCTGCTCTACCTCGAAAGAGCCGGCTTTGTGCGTTAGGCGCCTGTCCTGGTATATCTGCAGCCAGCCGCTACTGCAAGGCCGGGCAGCTAAACAGATGCTCTAACTGGATTTCCGTCAACAGCATGTGTGAACGATCATAGCCTCTGGCTGTCTACTCCTCATAAATCCCCCACCCAGCGCTTTAGTGCGATTGCCAGATCTTCCTGTCTGATCGGTTTCGACAGATAATCGTCCATACCTGCTTTGATACATTTTTCTCTATCACCCTCCATCGCGTGAGCCGTCATAGCAATGATTATCGTATGCTCCATGCCGGCTTCTCGTAGCCTAAGCTGCCTGGTTGCCTCAAAACCATCCATCTCCGGCATCTGAATATCCATAAGTATGGCGTCATATCGGTTTTTTTCGGTGATTTCGAGCACTTCTATTCCATTGTCCACGGCATCCACGGAATACCCCAGCTTGCCGAGCAAACGCAAGGCTATCTTTTGATTAATTGCATTATCCTCAGCTACAAGAATGCGGGCTGAATTGGGCTCCTTTACAGCGGAACCTTTTGAAGATTCTTCCTGGACTTCAACCGCTTTATCGGTCATCTGACTGGCTCCCGCTTCAATGGCGTCGGTTGCAAAGCGGCTTTCGGTCAATTCTACCAGAATATCAAATAGACGAGATGGTTTCACCGGCTTTACAAGATGTCCAACACAACCTGCTCGTTTAAGCTCGCTGATGTGACCATGTTGCTCCAGTGAACTCATAGCGACGAGCAGCGTTGATGCGATGTCGGGGTCAGAACGAATTTCTCTAACCAGGGTTGGACCGTCCATATCAGACATTTGGGCATCAAACAAGGCGATCGCATAAGGCTGTTTAACCCTTATTTTTTCTGCGGAGTATCGCTAGAGCTTCTGTCCCGCTCGCCGCGACCTCATGCGGCACTCGCCAGGACTTTAGCTGTTGGTGCAATGTTCTGCGGCTGGTTTCATTGCCGTCGACAATGAGAACTCTCGAGGATTCAAGCAAATTTCTTGACGCCTCTTCACCAATTCCTGCTTTGCATGCACTTTTTAAAAGGGTCACTGTAAACCAAAATTCGGACCCTCTATCCTCTTCGCTTTTGAAGCCGATTTCACCATGCATCAATTCTACGATCTTTTTGGATATCGCCAATCCTAGACCGGTCCCACCATATTTGCGGGTGGTTGATCCATCCAACTGGGAAAAAGGCTGAAATAATTTGTCCTTAAGCTTGCTTTGGATTCCGATTCCAGTGTTGCTAACACTAAAATGAAGTGTGACATGGGTATCGGTTTCAGCTTGCTTTGAGACCCGAACACTTGCTTCACCCTGCTCCGTGAATTTGATTGCATTGGCAATTAGATTGGTCAAAACTTGGCCAATTCTCACCGGATCTCCTCTCATTGATCTGGGGACATCAGGAGAGATCAGGAGAACAAGTTCCAGATTTTTTGAGTGCGCACGCTCGGCAAGAACTTCCAGCACGTCTTCAACCGTAGCATACAAGTCTAAATCAACTTCTTCAACATCAAGTCTGCCGGCTTCAATTTTGGATAAGTCCAAAATATCATTAATTATTGTTAGAAGACCAGTAGCGCTGGTCTGGATAGTTTCGGCGAACTCACGTTGCTCTTCATTCAGCTCGGTGTCCAATAGTATGCCGGTCATACCGATGATCGCGTTCATTGGTGTGCGTATTTCATGGCTCATATTTGCGAGAAACTCGGACTTTAAGCGAGAAGCTTCCAGCGCCTTGTCGTGTGCCTCTTGAAGTTCTGCTTCGATCCTTTTCCTCGCAGTTATGTCTCTGATGATACCTGTATACATACGTTTACCGGCCAGGTGCATTTCACTCACCGCCAGGCAGATGGCAAACACCGTACCGTCTTTGCGCCGCGCTCCCAAAACCTCCCGCCCCACCCCAATGACTTTTGATCTGCCGCTCTTTAGATAGTTGCGTAAATAACTGCTGTGCTCGGAACGATACGGTTCAGCGATGAAGATGCTGACGTCTTGACCCACGATTTCATCCGGTTCGTATCCAAAAATTTTAGCGGCAGCGGGGTTGACCGATTCAATGATGCCCAGTTCATCAATAGTGATAATGCCGTCTACAGCAGTATTTACAATGGCCTGTAATCTCTCTTCACTGTCGCGCAGTTTCTGTTCGGCCTTTCTACGTCTTATGTCATTGCGGTACGACGCGATTATGTTAGCGCAAGCTGAGGAAAACGGCTGAAGGTATTCTACCAGCTGTTCGGTATATCCGTTAAGACGGTTTGCCAATCCAGCCATTCCCATCAGCTTAGCGCCGCTATAAAACGGTACCCCCATAAATGAATTGAGAACCGGATGGCCTTTTGGGAGCCCTCCGCTGCGGGGATCTTGAGAAGGATCATTGGATACCACCGGTTTCCCGGTGGTGATCACCGCTCCATAGAGGCTCTCTAGGTTGCGGAATCTAAGGCCTTCTTCGCATTCTCTCCGGTGCCTTTGGCGGGTTTCTTTATTCCAGGCGATGTCGGCGATAGCATAAGTGCTGAGGTAGAGTTGACCATCGTCCCTGCTGATTATTTCCCCTATAAAGCCATATTTGCTTTCGGTCAGTTGCAGGATCACAGCCAAGAGCTCTTCAAATAGAGACCGTGGGTCTATGTCCAGAAGGTATTTGGACTGAGACATGGTCAAAGCACGCAGGAGTTCGTTGTTTCGTGCCAGTGCGTCATCGGTCCGCACGGTCAAGTAGCGCAAAGCCTCTAGCTCGCTGATTCGACGGCGCAGTAATTCAAGCTCGACTTGCCTCTGCTCACTTTTCTTGTGGTTTTCGCTCATGATTCATCAATCCCATCCAGCACGAATATTTATTCTGACCCGCCCTTTCCTTGAATCGGCAACACTCGTCTTGGACTTAACCATTTCCCCGAAGGGCACCGAGAGTAACCAGTATCTTACGAGAGCACGCGTAATTATTATCAGGCACGGATGTACAAATTTATATGAGAATACAGAATCCAGGAGCCAGAATTCAGAATGAAACCAAACCGTTATCCGATATACTCAAGCGATTCTCATGCTTCGTTGTGACCGGCTTCCCGGTCATGGCCGTTAGACGGGAGATGACAGTCAAGAAAAAGCATCAGTACAGCAGCACGCATATTCAGCAATCCACTGGGAACGTTGAACGTTTCGCCCCACGCCCCTCATACTATTTGCTCAATTTCTGCGAATCAGGGTCACCGGGACCTTCCTAAAACGTATAAAATTCAGCGTGACAATGTACCAAACTCGTAGAACAAAGCACAATATCAACTTTCGCACTCCAGACTGCCGGGTCTGACCATCTCGTCACTCTGGTAAAATCGGAGGGAGAATAAGCTCTGGGCGCGAGAAAAAATACACAAAAGAGGAATGGGGTTCCGACCAACCCGCTACCCCTTGCTATTGGTGCCAAACGTGATTATTCGGAAGTTAGGTGCGAATTTGGAGATTCCCGGAGCTCTTAAGCCCGGAGCGGGTTCAACCCTCTAAGTCGGTCTGGAATGCACCCGGAAATTGCTGCGCCAGAGGCAACGCAGAATGAACGTACTGTTTCTGGGCAGAGGCTAATTCTAGTTGAATGGACTCAAGATGATCCTTTTTTTGGGTCATCCGGGCAAGTGAGACTTTTTTGAAAGGAGCAGCGAAATTGGCAGCTTGCAAATTGCTTTCCAAGCAAATGCTCACTAATTCTATTGATGTGAGTGTCGATTCGAATCTGAACTTTGATGAAGCCAGGAAAATAGCCGATCAGAAAGCTCTTGAAGTAACCGATGAGCCGATGTTGATGGCCTGGTACGAGAAGAAGACAGGCAAATTTTCTCCGCAGGTTGAGTGCTGCAGCGAAGAAAAACCCGGCTGGCTGGTTTACGCCGAGTCGCGAGGTGGTGATGTGATTGTAGACATAAACGGTCAGGAATACGTATTTGTTTACCGCCAATATTGATGCTGCATCTGCTTGGATGAAAAAAGAAGCATTCAGGTGTACAATATTGTTACGCAGCACCTCGAAGGGTCCCGCCAGGACCTTCGCTCACTGCCGTGCTTATCAGTCATGCTCACTTTGCTGCCGTGGAAATTGCAAGACCCCTTTTGTTATTGATAAGGTTGTCCCGGATTCCGAAGCTTGAGTCGTGCGGAGTCAGATGCAACAACCGATAATATACAAATTTTCCCCCCTTTCGCCGCGATTGTATTTTTCCAAACAGGATACGAAATAATCTACAAAATTGTACCATTTCGCTAAATCTTACCGATAGGTTTTACAATCTTGTTACATACCTGCCCCTTAAGAGAAACCCCCAACAAACAAACTTATCCAAATAATCTAAAGTCTTACAAGTTTGTTCGCACCTTGCCGGCGGAATGGCACGCCTCTTGGATTTCTTTTGCTCCTGACTCTGGTTAAACGAAATCATTCAACAAAACTAAACGACCAGTTTCCGTCCGGAAGTGACTTTATGAATGCAGCACGGCCTCAAGTTTCTTTTGGCCCCCTTGAGCAGTGGCTGTCAAAGCTTTTCGGTTGGAAACCATTCAAGAAATGGAGGTAAAAGCATTCATGGTCAAGATTGAAGCAATCGTCAAACCGTTCCGCCTTACAGAAGTTCAAGAAGCTCTATCAGCTCTGGGAATTCAAGGAATGACCGTCACTGAGGTGAAAGGATTTGGACGACAAAAAGGGCACATAGAATTCTACCGCGGCGCAGAATACCAGGTAAACTTTGTTCCCAAGATTCTCCTCACGCTTGTGGTTACCGAGGACCGCGCGGAACAGGTAGTGGATGCCATTCAAAAAGCTGCTTATACGGGTAAAATCGGAGATGGCAAAATCTTTATCTCCCACATTGATGAAGCAATGAGAATCCGCACCCGTGAAACCGGGCCGGAAGCCATCTAGGGAAACACTTAAAAGCATCCGTGCAATTTGTTTTCTATAAGCATTATCACCAACATCGCGGTTTATGAATGAAGGAGAATTTTATGTTGTTGCTGCCTCGAATTGGGTCTTGTCAACTTGGTTTGCCCATAAAGAAGCGGGGCTTAGCGCTGCTCCCGGCCACATGGGTCGTTTTTGCCTTAGTGTTACTTTCGGCAGGTCGGGCTTTTGCCCAGGAAACGGTCGCAGTGACTGTTGTTCCCGCATTAGATACAGGAGATACTGCCTGGATGTTAACTTCAACGGCTCTCGTCATGTTGATGACGCCTGGACTTGCTTTATTTTACGGGGGGATGGTCAGGAAGAAGAATGTTTTGAGTTCTATCATGCATTCATTTGTGGCTCTGGCAGTCATCGGAATTCAATGGATGATCATAGGGTATTCTTCTCTCTTTCGGTCCGGGAAATACATTCATCGGAGATTTTACTCATTTCTTTCTGGGCGGCATTACTCCCGATTCACTCACCGGCACCATTCCTACGTATGTGTTCATTTGGTTTCAGGGAATGTTTGCCATTATCACTCCGGCACTGATCAGCGGTACCATCGCAGAACGAATCAAATTCAGCACCTATGTGGTATTCTTATTGATTTGGGCAACCATTGTTTATGATCCGATTGCTCATTGGGTCTGGGGTGGCGGCTGGATTCAGCAGATGGGAGCACTCGATTTTGCCGGTGGAACCGTGGTCCACCTGTCATCCGGAGCTTCGGCTTTAGCTTTGGCTCACCTTATCGGAAAAAGGCTGGGCTATCCCAGCGAAATGTTTGTACCGCATAATCTGACAATGACCGTTTTGGGGGCAGCACTCCTGTGGTTCGGCTGGTTTGGCTTTAACGCGGGAAGCGCTCTGGCTGCAAACGGCATTGCCTGCCTTGCTTTCACAACTACGATGATTGCTTCGGCTGCGGCGGCTTTCTCGTGGATGATCATGGAATGGATTTTCCACAAAAAACCAAGTGCTCTGGGCATTGCTTCCGGTTGCGTGGCCGGCCTTGTCGTCATTACTCCTGCAGCAGGCTTTGTTATGCCCGGCCCGGCCTTGATCATTGGCTTAGCAGCAGGCATCATCTGTTACTACGGAGTCAGAATCAAGGGCCTGCTGGGCTTCGACGATTCGCTTGATGTGGTTGGCATTCATGGAGTTGGCGGCAGTTCGGGTGCAATCCTCACCGGTATTTTTGCAACGGTCGGCGGCGCAGGACTGATTGCCGGCAACGCCAAGCAGGTTTGGATCCAGTTTGTCGGAGTAGCACTGGTAGCGATATACGCGTATGTTCTGACTTATGCCATCGGCTTTGTACTCGACAAAATCATGGGCTTCAGAGTCGATGAAGACACCGAGGTTGCTGGTCTTGATAAAGAGTTACACGGCGAGGTTGGCTATACACTGTAAGAGCCTTAGTCGCACCGGACAACGGCTCCCATTTAAGTAGCGCAGGGTTCTAAGCCCTGCCAAGGCGATGCAAGGCTTGAATCCTGCGCTGCGAACACAAGTAGATGTTGAATTCTTACGAGTTATTCAAAAAAGGTTTCGGCTAACTCTTGCTGGCATGTAGCACTATAACACCGAATACAATTTCTCTCTCCTACCTGATAAAGGCAGTTGCCGAAACGAAAATTGGAAAAAGTGAGATTGTCAAATTTGTAGACCCCAAATTTCGACTGGGATCCGATGAAGATTTACTATTGATATCCATTATAAATTCATCTTAGCGATTTTTCTCGTTCTCTCTCTAGATCATGGCTTCCTTCTAATGACGATAAAATAAGTGATAATCGTATATGCTGCCTAACGCCGCCCTTGACCAGCTGGGTTGCGCCTCAGCGAAGCCCAGCCTGAGTTCAAGGGCTTGTTCGATGATGCGTCCTTATATGTTCTCAGGGCAGATCAGTCTGATTGTTGGAAAATACGTTCGGTGCCTGGTTACATCTCGTGTAATTAAGTCCAGATCGAGTACAGCTGCTTGCGCCCCAATATAGAAATCGGGCAAAGGAGATCTCTTGATTCCTTTGCCCGCTCTATACTTGAGATAAGCTTTCCCCGCCAGAAAAAGAGCTTCTTTCGGAATTTCCAACATCTGGAATCCACCTTTATGGAGAGCTGACTCCAATTCCTCTATCTTTTCAAAACCAACAGAGACTTCAGTGTAAACTATTGGGTTAATATAGAGCGTTGTGTAAGCGCTATAATTTGCCAATGCAGATTCAGACCAATCAGCCCAATTAGGATCATCAAGGAAAATGTCCAAAATAACGTTTGAGTCAACCAGAAGGCCCTTCATCAATCTGCCCTCGTTAAGGCCATGATCTCATCTGTCGTCATTTTGACGGTTGCAACGCCACGTAATTTTGCAAATTTGCGGGTCACAGCTTTTGTTCCTTTTTGTTTCACTAAAAATACGCGGCCTTCTTCCTCGACGAAATCAACTTCTGTTGCTGGGGTTATCCCCAATTTTTCGCGAATGTGCTGAGGAATTGTAACTTGACCTTTTGTGGTTACTCTCATAATTTGATCTCCAGTAATAACTATTACCGGTAATAGTAATACATTGTATGGGCAAGGTCAATGCCAATTTATAGCATCCAACCATAGCTTCACCGGCCGCGCGCAAAAAGGTTGCAGCAACACAAACCCCTTGTCCCGCGCGTTCCGGTGGAGCTGTTGTTAGAGAAAGTGTCTCTTGTCAAGGGCTGTTACCGAATTCGCGAGTTCGTCATTTATCAACAGAAAAGTCAAAGGCAGACTTGACCTCTCTCCTAACTCAAATTGGTAAGCCACTGGTTCGACCAGTGAGACTTGCAAAGCTTTGAGCGTTCCAGGAGTAGAATTCTCCTCCGGTGGTTTGATGAGCTTGAATACCAGAGGAGAATTCCATGACAGAACCTTACCAAAGCTTGTCCCATTCAAAGTGGAATTGCAAGTATCATGTTGTTTTCGTTCCCAAACGCCGGAGAAAGACGGTGTTTGGACAAATTCGCAGAAATCTTGGCCCCATATTTCATGAACTGGCACGCCAGAAGGAATGCCAGATTCTTGAAGGGCATCTGATGACAGATCATGTCCACATGTGTATCGCAATTCCGCCGAAACATTCGGTAGCCTCCGTGATAGGCTTTCTCAAAGGGAAAAGTGCCATTGCGATTGCCAGACAATTTGGAGGAAGACAGCGCAACTTTACAGGCGAACATTTCTGGGCAAGAGGCTATGCTGTTTCGACGGTTGGTTTCGAACTCGAACAGGTTCGCACTTACATACGGGAGCAAGAATCCGGAGATGATGGTCGGTTTTAGGCTGTTCATACTTGAAAGAACTCCCTACACGTAACCACTGAACTTGGAACTAGGGCGACCGTCTTTGAGACGGCCCCGCTCATCAAGCCACCGGCTTCGCCGGGGGTGTCTGACTCTTTTTCGGAATGAAATTCACTTTAGGCAGATTTTCAAAATCAGAATCTTGAGTCCATAGAGTGCATTTATAAAAATTCGCCATCGCGAGAATAAGACTATCCGCCATTGGCAGATTATGCTGCAAGCTAATCTTAGCTGCATGCATAGCAATGTTGATTGTGACATCTTTTACCTGTCCCTTTTGCATGGCCGCAATAGCTTGTAGTGCCTCATTTTCACCGGCTTCGCGCAAAACCACTTTGAAGACTTCATAAATAGTAATAACAGGGACAATCAAAAGAGAAGGATTTTTGAGGGGTGGGGAAAAATACTCCGCATTTGGACCTCCGGAAAAGTATTCAAGCCATGCGGAGGAATCAACGATATTCATAGTCTATCGCCCTCGCGCTCAAACTCTGTATTTATTCCTTTCAAGAATCCCTTAAGTTCGGAAATATCGCGATCGGGGATCAATTCAATTCGCCCCTCATACTCAATGACTTTAAGCTTTTGACCAGGACGAAGGCGCATTGACTCCCGAATATCTTTAGGGATAACCACCTGAAATTTTGGGGAAACGGTTACCGTTTGCATGATAGCACCTCTATCGATTGCGTTTTGGTTTTACAATATCGCTATCGATTGAATTTGTCAATGTTCAAGGCAAACGCCGCGGCTCAGCCGCCGAAGGTCTGCTGGAGCCATTCGTGTACGTCCGGCATGGGCGTGAACTTATGGGGTGAAAGTCCCCTGTACGTGAACCCTGCAAGTGTGTTTCACACATTTGCACAAGTACTAGCCGAAGGCAAGAGCCTGCCCCGGACCCGATCCGGGGGCGGAACCGTGAGGGACCGTCCGAAGGAAGCCGGAGTGCAAAACGATGAGCCAAACTTGTCCTGAGCCTGCCGAAGGAAACAGAAATAGCATACAAGGTCCGGCTTCCGGGTGAGTCTGCACTTCATGAATGAAGCTCAGGGTTCGAGAAGTGGGGTAAATGCTGAGGTTGTATAGTGAAAGTTGACGTTCTTACCCAGGGAGATCTGTCCAACATAGCGTTGGTGAGTTGATCCGCAATCCGTCTGCTGAAAACGCCGGCTGGGGATAATGACTGACCAAGTCCCGGCGATACTCGGGAAGGGCTTCGCCCGGTATCGAGATACGAACCAATGGGAGCCAGACAGGACGGTATCGCGAGTCATCAAACAAAAGCGCCTCATGGGGTAACCCCTGGGGTGATTGGACAGAAGTCAGTCCCGCTGAAAGCGGGATAGCACCTTCACTCTCAAGCATTTTTAACCCGTTATTGTCACTACGTTTTCACGCCGTTCCTCATACGCGTTCCTAGTCTCGACTTCTCATTTTTCAGGCCTAGGGCATTATTCTTGACACGGAACGGTTGGCACACTATAGACGTTTATGAAAAGTTTCTCAAAGTCACCGGCACCCCTGTGTCTCTTCGTTCTGAACAGGAATAGGAATCGTGTTGTGGCTCTGGGAGGCTTAAGGTACTTTCCTCTTGGAGTGGGCGGTCGAAAATCAAATGGTAAAGGAGATTCTCAAGATGGCAGATTACTATGTTAACATTTGTCTAGATGATGAAAAGTTCAAGAAAATCGAGGCAGTTAGTCTTGCGGGCCAAGTCAAGGAACTCGACGGGAAGAAAACGATCCAGGTAGGTATGAGTAAGATGGATCAAAAGAAGCTGGTCAAGGGATTCCCTGATTTGACTTTTGATGCTTCCAATGCCTGTACGCTTCCCGAGTCGGCGGAGAATACACTTTTGGGGTTCGTTATAGACCTCAAAACAGTGGATGTCATGAAATATGCAATCATGAAACTCTACAATCCGTTGGCTGGCAAGGCCCTGCGCTCGGCATCATCCGCTTGAGCCACTTTGGAGTCCTGCGCCCGTAAAAGACCGGTATCGAAAGCCTTTTTCAGTTCGCCCAATGCTATTATGACTACTTCCTTTCAAGAGGTGTCTGCATGTGCTCTAAGCTTCGGTACCATACAAGAACAGATGTGCTAACTAAAAAAGTGGGGACGCCCTTAACTGTTAACTTGAACCAGGCCCAGTACATCCATTCAAGATCTCTGCCCCTCGGGCGACCGACCTGTTCATAGCCACGGTTGTTAAGTTAATAAGTTAAGGGCGTACCTTATGTTGTTAATTCTTCAATAGCAGGAAAGCCAAAGGAAGACGTGACCCCTTTACAATAAGGCATCGTTTTTTACGGTTATTTCTGCAGTGCTGTACTAGGTATCTGCTTGCACAGCTTCCGCATGTAGTTTTAAGCCAAGCGCCCCAACAACTTTAAGTATTGTGTCAAACCCAGGTGTGCGTTCTCCTGATAGAGCTTTGTAAAGGCTTTCGCGGGATAAACCGGCGTCACGCGCCACTTGTGTCATGCCCTTGGCCCGAGCAATATCCCCCAGGGCTTTAGCGATAAACGCGGCGTCACCATTCGCCTCTTCAAGGCAGGCTTCAAGGTACGCCGCCATTTCCGCTGGGGTACGAAGGTGTTCAGCTACATCGTATTTGGTAGTTTTGGTTTTTGCCATGGTTTTCTCCTATAAATTACGAGATAGACGTAAGGCGGTTTTGATGTCTTTAGGCTGACTTTTTTTGTCGCCGCCAGCCAATAGGATGATCACCTTTTGTCCTATCTTTCTGAAGTACACCCGATATCCGGGGCCGTAATCAATCCGTAACTCCGACACCCCTTCACCAACTGGCTTGACGTCTCCCGGATTACCTGCCGCTAACCTTTCAATCCGGACGAGGATGCGAGCACGATCCCGGATGTCCTGCAACCCATCGATCCATTTGGCAAAAGTTTCAGTCTTACGAATTTCAATCATGGCAATATTGTAGCCACTAGGCTACATTTGTCAAGAAATCTGTGGATTATGGTGAGGCACAACTACCAGCTGAGCCGTGTGCAAGTGGGCACGCCCTTAAGCCAGTCCAGTTCATCCATTCTTGAGATCTCTGCTCCTCAGATGACCGACGTGCTCAGAGTCACGTGCGTAAAGTTAATAAGTTAAGGGCGTCCCCCATTTCCCCCGTTTGTTCGAGGATCAAACCCAGGTTCTTTATAAAATCATAGCGGTCCTGGTCATCCTCGAATATTTTACGCCGCTCAATGCCTCGCGCAATGATGTGGTGCAGTGCTCCCGTCGTGTCGATGCGTGATTGTCTGGGCATGCGAAAAACAATACTCAGGGGAAACCATTGTGTCAAGTTAATAAGTTAAGGGCGTCCCTTATTTTCACAAGGGCGTCCCTTATTTTCACAAATTCTTGGATCTGCCATTCAATAGCAGAAAAGCCAAAGGCAGACTTGACCCCTTTGCGATTGCAAGATCTCTGCCCCTCGGGCGACCGACTTGTTCATAGCCACGGTTGTTAAGT
This sequence comes from uncultured delta proteobacterium, assembly GCA_963781715.1. Taxonomy (GTDB): domain Bacteria; phylum Desulfobacterota; class Syntrophobacteria; order Syntrophobacterales; family Syntrophobacteraceae; genus Desulfoferrobacter. The sequence continues at coordinate 77,418 of CAWAGW010000004.1, read as the reverse complement.
TAATAAGTTAAGGGCGTCCCCTAATCACGCTTATTTTTTTGGTGGCTTTAGGGGTTTTTTAGGTGGATCTAATCCTTTTTCACCCCTGTCCTTTGCGGGCTTTGATTCTTTTGATTTATCTTTTGCCATCGATTTCTCCTGTTGGGGCGCAGCTAAATTATTTCTTGGATGACTTTTTTGGCTCATTTTGTTTTGGTTTTGGAGGTTTTACTGGTGGCTTCGGTGGGTTAACTCCTTTGTCGATTCTACCTCTTTTTCTTGGTTTTGACTTATCCAAGTTGTCATTGGCCATGCTCAACCCCTTGTTATTTCCTTATTATTATCATTTCTTCTTGGGCCTTGCGGGCTCAGCTGGTGGTTTCGGGGGTTTTACTGGGGCTTTTGGTGGATCAACTCCTGTTTTGACCGGCATCTCGGGAACGACTCTCACAATTATATTCTTCTCAGTCATTTTATCCCCCGTTTTATATAAGTTAGCTGCTGCAAATATGCAAAGTATACCAACTCCTGCAATGAATGTCCATAAAGAACAAAGGTTTAGCATTCTCACATGCTTGCGCGGAGCATTCAGTGGTTCTTTTTCCTCGATATCGGCCTCATCTGCAGAGTTTTCATCCGGCTCTTCATCTAACTCTCTTTTCAAATCTTCTTCAATAATCTCTATCTGCCGATCAAATGCTTCGGCACTTTTCCTGAATGATAACAGCGTGAACACCAGACTAGCCACAAATGACATCCAGGAAACAATCAATAATAGCATAGTCCAATTTTCTGGGTGTGGGGCAATCTCGCGTATGAACGTTATGGAGATGGCCAGGGCTCCCGCATTAAGCGTCAAGAGCGCCTTATCTAGCTGAGTTACAGTCTCTTTTTTTGTCTTAAGGAGGGATTCCCTCTCAGTTAGGTATTGGTCGTATATACGTTGCTTATATTCAAGTTTTGAATCATTGCCATTTGACTCTGCCAAGACTATCCCCTTTTAACCTGTCATCAGAATAGCTCTGTGATCTCACACCACACATGAAAAGTTTTATAAGTAATTCAAAATTACTATCAGACAGATACAACTTTAACAATGAAACAGTCAATCATCACATCAACTTACATTCACAAAAAACAGAGCAGGCTTTGCGTGGACGACTTAGTGCAAGCGGGGACGCCCTTAAGTTATTAACTTAAGCCAGGTCCAGTTCATCCATTCTTGAGATCTCTGCTCCTCGGGCGACCGACGTGCTCACAGTCACGTGCGTAAAGTTAATAAGTTAAGGACGTCCCTTATGTTGCTCCCATTCCACCCAGGTAAGACAGAAGAGCGGCAAGGGGCCGAGGCTAAGCTGGGGATATCTTCTTGATGGATGCAATCCGCTGCCGGCGATATTGGCGGCGGGATATCAGGCGGGGTATCTTCTATGCGCAAGGGCGGGATAGCGGGATACGCTGGGTAAGATCTCCCAACATAATCAAACTCGCAACATAACGTCCCTCCTCTATCTCCTATGCGTATTAAATACCCGCAGAATAAAACGCTCGATCCCCTCTACAACCGGTCTTTCTGTCATTCTCGACCTCTTCGCTAAAAATGGCCTTTATCCGCTCACAAGTGGATTACTGGTTTGCTCCTACCCTTTCTGTTGAGTTCCACAAAACTAGAAAGCCGACCATATAGACAGGCTTTTGTTGATCCTACTTATAGATCCAAAATCCAACAGTCTCATATTCTCCTATATCCTTGATAGGCATTTGTACGAATTTTCCACCTTCAGCGGCAAGCATCTGATTCAATTGTTCAGTGGTCGCCTTCATCTCGAAATACCCACACCATACAGGAATTATTTGATTACCTTCTCGTTTAGCGATTTTCCATTTATAACCTTGATCATGCTTATTTAAGCACTCGGCACCATACTGCCCATCGCCAAGAAGCATCCAATGGCCCTTTGTAGCCCAAGGATTATCCCCGCATTGTTGACCAGAAATATTTGGCTTGGGATGCTCTGCCAATGCCGGTACTGTGGAAACGAAGAAAAAAACACACGCAATCAAACAAGCAGCTTTCATAATTTTCCTCCTTTTTGTTGTTTCTGCCCATTTTTGTTGTACGCTACCAGTTCACGAATCAATTTCGTATGCCCAGAATCCGCTTGTTAATTGCTTGAAATGATAACCGTCATTGGCTCTATAATTATTTAAAGCCTCAGTGGTTGGTAAATCTATACGATATTTGTGGCAAACGCAGATAGTAGGCCCACGACGTTGAATAATACATCCCCATCCATCTACATACTTGTACCCAAACTGAAAATTCGCTAATTGAAGCTCTGCAGCGTGAGCAAGCCAAGAACAAGGTGGGTCATGACACTCTCCACCAGTTTTTGGACGCGGGAGCGTCAAGTCACACTTACATGTCAAAGCTTGATCCTCTAATGTATGAGGGGCAGAAGCTCTTGTTGTTTCGGGCGGTTTTTCGACGCTTAATTTCTCCTCGCCTTTTTTATCTAAGAGTTTAGCAAGTTGCTGCGTGTCTTTTTTGCGGTCCGCTTTGGGCAATTCTTCTTTTTTCATCCCTGTCTCTCGATTCGCATGTGTAGCGGAATTCGGATTAACTGCTAAGGTTTTCTCTGAGGTTCCCTCTGCTAGGGCATCTAAATCTTTCTTTTTAATCTTGGAAACCTCAGGAGTTTCCAAGGGAGTCTCTACAACAACCTGTTTTTCAGCTCTCGAAAACCAAATTGACCATAAATGCACTCCAAACTTAACTGTCCCAGTCAAGATGACAGTAGCAAACATTATCATTAAGCCACCTACGACAGTTGCTAGAATGTCTTCGCCTTTTTTTTCCCAAAAGCGCCGAAAAGCATTTTTGGGCTTTTCATTGTGAAGAGCCTCGGACTGCTTTTCCGGATAGCGAGCTCCCAATTCTAAACAAAGAGTGATTGAGGCTTCCACGATACTCGGAATGGTGCCGCCATAAATTGTTCCAACGGCATTGCCATTGTCATCTAATTCTCGACCAGATAATCTGTGTTCAAACGTCCCACTGATTTTCCAAATAGCCTTATACCAGCGAACCTTTGGATCATTTTCAGCTAAAAGTTCATCATCAGGGCTACGGCCATTTTCCAGGATTTCTGATAATTTTTCCCCTGCAATAAACGCCAGCGCCTCAAAACGCTTTCTTGCATTTGCACCAAAATAGGCGGCAACGTGCCAATACTCACCCGCCGATCCCCATTGCCCATCCACTCTAGCATCCCCCATTGCCGGGAGAAGCTCTTTAAATCTCGACTCTAATTCTTGCCAGCTTGGCATAGTTGATGACTCCTGAATAGCGGGAAATGAACAAGCCAACGAACAAGATCTTGTTTATATCTTTACCCTCACCGCCCCCCATACCAACCCACACATTCCCCATTCTGTCAAGGCAGCCCGTTAGAAGTTAGAAGTTCCCTCTTCTTTAATCAGTTAAGGAATTGCCCTCACTCAAAATTCATCGCCCCCTACCACACAACCCCTTCACTTGTCCTCTGGCCTACGCATCAAATTCATAGATATTGCGCCACTCAGCTCTGGGAGTACCGAACGGATTGTTTGTACTGAGCATTTTTTCGAGTACCGGATTACGTGCCCAAAGTCCTTCCAGATAGCACCACTCTATCAGGATCAGATTGCCTTCTTTTACGAAGGTGACTCCTATCTGCTTTTGAAACTTATGTTCATACTTCGCTGCGTGGGTCAGATTTGTGAGCGCATTCCGCCTATTATCGATAAATTCTTTTTGAAGCGGAATAAAGACGTACCCACAGCCTGTTCGGGGAACAATGATGCGTGTGGGCTGCATGAAGCGGTCTTCCTGAATGGCCTGTAGACAGGCCACGATCCGGGCTTTGACTTCTTTCAGATCTCCACGATTCAGCTTCGCAAATTCGGTCAGGATCTTATAATAATCAAGGGGGGTGTTCTCTGCTGTGGCTTGGTCGAGCCGATCTCCGATATCGTTCAGAAGATGGGTAAGGTTGAACTCCTTGGTTTCCCTTTTCAGATTATCAAGGAAGCAAGCATAGCCTTCGTCTGGACGGTCTATATGATCGCTATAGAGGAATTGGCCAACCAGCGCTCTTTCTGACGGAATGGTCGTTTCCATGTGCCATCTCTTGATGACCGCCTCTCGAAAACCCAAATAGTCAACGAGTTCTGCGGGTGTGAGCAGAGTAACGCATGTGGCGGCGTAGTCCCGCCAAGCGATGATATGAACAAAGCCGACTTTTGAGCTGAAATAATGGCGAACCCGCAAGCAGTCCTCGGGTAGATTATCACCAGGATCGTAAACAATAATCTTGATGATGTGCTTGGCTGACGCACTGTTAAGGTTGAAGGCATGTCCTCGTCGATTTTCGATGGTGATTTGAGGATATTGAGCAAGAAACCCGAGAGTGCCCTTTATCTGCTTTTTAGCTCTCTTTAGAACTTTGTTTTCAAACCAGCTTCGTTCATGGGCTTCTGACATGACTTCATTTGTGGTACGCTGTTTCAATTGAAAGATAATGAGGAAATCGTCGATCCAAACCGCATGATCCGCAAACTGCTTCTTTTCCCCGGGGCGTGGGTGAAAATCGTTCTTTGAGAAGGAAAACTCCCGATAGAAGATATTCTCGTTTAGCTTCGATAGGAACTTTTCCAGCAAATTGTCGGAGCCTGTCATTTTCAAAACCTAACGCTCTAAAATGGCTACTCCCCCGCTCAGTGAGCCAGTGAGTTAATTCGTTTCCTTCTCGCCATAGGCGGCTGTTAACAGATCTTCCCGATGCTTTGCTATTAACAGTAAATGAACGTCCCCGTATTCTCCGATGGAATGCATCTTATAAGGCTCCATCAAATTGCCCAAGGCGTCAAAGCGGATCTCAGTAAACGGAATCCAGGAATTATCCCCCATCCTATCATCTCGTCTTATAACGCCGTATTCAATTATTCCTTTTTCCAAATTGTGTTTAAATCTCATAAAGCAGTTCACGCCAAATATCTGAAACCCAAGTTCGTCAACCGACTCATTCGATATTGTGAAGCTGGCCAATCCAATGTTTTTCTGAATTGCGCGAACTTTCGCTATTGCTTCCTGCCACTTTTTTAGAAACTCATTATATCGTTCATCGTCTTTTTTTAGTTTCTCTACGATCTTGCGAGTGTCCATGATTTTCCCCCTGATTCTGGTCACGCCAAATTGGTTAGCAGCCTCACGCCACACCACGATTAAGCCATTCTGTCAAGCTGTTAGTAAGGCAAACGGGCACGCCCTTAACTTATTAACTTAAGCCAGGTCCAGCCCATCCATTCTTGAGATCTGAAAAAAGGGGTCAACTGGATATTCGATATAAGCGCCGAGCTGGCTCCGATCACAATTTAAAAAAATCAAAAAAAAATCTAAATAATTGTCCAACTTTTGATTTTCGCTTGCAGCCGAGCACCTCTCCCTAACACGGCCGTCAGGCACGCCCCGAGGCTCCCTATGGGATGTTGGTGACCCGATGCGAGTCCCCACCTATGTCTACTCGGAAAATGGCTGGAGAAGGCGATTTGAAAATTCTACTTTATTAGTAATATTAGTTACTTATAAAGACATCCCGTTTGACTTCCCATCCCTCCTGTGCTAACCATGTCCACATGGACTTGAAGAAACGAGCAGCCCAAAACATTGCCGAACGCCTCACCTGGTGCACCGCCTCAAGAGATCAGGCGGGGATCACCCAAGATCTCGCTGACGGCAAAGACATCTCCGAGGTTTACGGGCTCGGGGAAGCCGGTCTGTTCGACGAGTTCTTCTATTTCCTTGACCAGTTCGGGTTCATGGAGCTTTTCATGAAGCTCCATCCAGTCAAAAACAAGCGCATCAGCAACGTCCAGTTCCCCACCGTGATTCTCATCTATTTGATGCGCATCGTCTCCGGCCTCTCCTTCTTCTGGCATACCCATCCAGTGATCCTAAGGTCCCAACCCTTGATGCGGCTGGTGGGGTTCAACGGAAGAGAAATAAGAGAGGGCACCAGCAAGAGGGGCAAAAAATCGGGCTCCAAAAACGAGGGGAAGGAATCCGAAGGAAAAGAACCCACCCCCATCCGCGGGCCGATCTGTCCCGATTCTATTGCTGCCTACATCCAGGCCATTAGCGCCCTTGCCCTGGAGAGGCTGTTCAATGGGGCGATCCGCATTTTGGCGGCGCACAGCTTTTTCCCCAAGCGGGTGAAAGCGCTTTTGGACGCCTCCGACATCGAATCCACCGAAGCTTGCCAAGGCTGCGGCAAAGTCACCAAACAGAAGGCGCCGGAGTTGCGGCGACGAAAAAAACGCATCCAAAAAGTATTGGAAACCGTGTTTGGCTTCAAGATCTGGGTGGTATGGGACCCGAACAGCCGTATTCCCCTGGCCATGCGGTTTGCCACCATCGATGTGCACGACATCAATGAGGCGCAGGGGGTCGTCCAGCAGGCCATCGAGAATCTGGGGGCTCATGCTCGAATCACCTCCCTTGCCATTGATCGCGGATTCATGGACGGTCCCTTTCTTTGGTGGCTGAACCGGAAGGGAATCCTTTTCTATATCCCTGCCAAAACCAACATGAATGTCTATGGAGAAGCCCTTTCGCTGATAGGTGGGGGCATCCGAAAAACCAGAGAGAGAAAACGAGCCGTCGGTGGAGGAAAGAATAAAACCACAGTCTTGGATCACTGGGATGTTGCAGGGATCGAATCGCTCACCACGGCAGGATTTTATGGACCGCTTGGCAGCGGCTCTCATGAGAACAAAAAGGACTTTGTAGCCAATCCCCTCCATGCGGTGGTGGTTTTGCACGATCCTTACAAAGAAAAACATCCTCACTCCGACACCCTGGTCATCCTCACCAACGGCCCTGTCACAAACCCCTTGAGTGTCTATGACAGCTACGACGCCCGAAGCGAAATCGAAAACGGACTCTTTCGGGAAGCCAAACAAGCCTGGTTCATTGAACGGCCTGCCCGAAATACAGCCGCTGCCTTTCGATCCCACGTCTATCTCACCCTCATCACCATGGCCTTAACCAACGCCTTTAGGACCTGGATGGATCAACAAGATACATTGGAGCAGCAGGGAGAAGAAACCGGCATTCGCAAATTCCGCGAAAAAATCCGACAGGAAAATGGCAACAAACTCATCGTCTTTGACGAAGATCGCTACGCCATCTTCGACACCTATGAAGTGTTCATTCTCTGCGACCGAAATGTTCGTAAACCCACCGGGGTCCCACAGGTGGTCTCTAAACAAGACATCCTAAAAAAGTACGGCGCCCTCCTGGAATAGTCTGTCACCCCTATTTTCTGTTATCCCCCATTACCTCCCGCACAACAAGCAAGGCCCTCTTTTTTATCACCAAACTTGCCCTTCCTTTCCCGGACTTTCTCTTAATTGGCCTAAAATCGAACTTGCCGCTGAACCATACACTACCCACTTGTCGGTCAATTTGAGGCGCTTAAGGCAGCCAATAAAGCCCTCAGGCTCTGTGTTAGTCGGTCCTCGCTCTTGGACCCTTCCTTATCTCGAATATCCAGGGGGTCAAGTCTGCCTTTGACTTTTACCCAGTCTTACCTTTAATTTTTCGAGTTGAGTGCGAACAGAACGCTCTTGCTTGCTTCGCGCCTTTATCCGCTCCACCGCACTGCTCACTTTGCTGCAGTTGCGTAACCCGAAATGCTTTCCGACCTCTCCAAGACTTCCCCTGCTGTGACGGCGCACCAAATAGATAGCCATATCCCTGTAATGCAAGCGGGGACGCCCTTAAGTTATTAACTTACGCCAAGTCCAGTTCATCCATTCTTGAGATCTCTGCTCCTCGGGCGACCGACGTGCTCACAGTCACGTGCGTAAAGTTAATAAATTAAGGGCGTCCCCTATTTCCCACTCTTTCGCCGGTGCTGAAAGCTCTCCGGTTTTGGCGTTGAGCCATGTTTCATGCTCTATCTTTCGGCTTTCCCGAAAGCATTGGCTTCTTCCAACCTCTCTTTCCCGTCTCTCCATCGGCGTGCCTTGCGGTTCGCTTGCCTGGAATTGCTCCGGGCGAAGGACGGGGTTACCACGTTCCACACAGTTGATCCCATGGATGACTTAGGTGCGTCCTCTACGCCGAGGGTGCTGCGGTTCCGTACAGGCAGTTAGGAGACCTGCAACCCGACCCCTTGCCGCAAACACTGGGAAGCGGCCTTAGACCTGATACACGCTTTCGGCGTGTGTTAATCCTCGTAGGCCCGTTGCCCTGTGACGACGCTTACAGACATTCATCTACTTTCACCCTATCATCCGTCCCTAGCCCTTAACCGGGGAGGATTCCCGGAGGGGTTCTCGCGTCACCGTCCGAACCCGATTCGGTACATTGTCCGCAGGGCTTCGCACCCCGTCATCAGCGCGACGGTAGCACGCCTGCGTAGGGACCGGCAGGAACATGCCGGGTACTCCAGGTAAGTACCTGAGTACACTCAAACTATGCGACTTCGTGTCGCACCATAACGCTGATAATCAGCGGTGGCGCCGCCAAACTTTACCGCGTCAGCACCGCCGAAGATAACGCCATCAGCTGAATTATTTTGTTAGCCAACACTCGAATATGCAGACAGCCAGGCGCATAGGTCTGAATATTCTTTAAGGTCAATGCGAGGGCCAATACGAAGTTTTTCTTCTTGAGCATCCTTCGTAAACGACGATGTCGTGATGACCAACCCAAGATTTGCCTTTTGAATTTCTGTAACGCCATATAAACCGCGAATAACCTCAACCCCAACCTTGTTATGCGGGGCATAGCGCTTACATTCTGCCAAGAATATTAGGTTTGTAGGGCCAGCCTTCATACTACCAAATAAATCATAACCGCCGTCCCGTGTACGTTTTGTCAGTGTAACGTCACAGCCTTGGTCTTCAAGAAGTTTCGCAACAAGTTCCTCAAATTTGCGTGACTCAAGATCGTACATGAGTTGGGGGCGCTTCGCCAATTCATGCAATAGTTGAACATTGATATCTTGAAGTAAGATGATCCTTTTATCTAATGAGGAAGTGTCTCGATAAATTTCTTGGGTCTGTGACCGACGCAAAGAATTATAGAATGTAGTCAGGGCTTCCCACTGTGACGAATCAACGATATAGTTAGGAGTTAGTCCTCGGATACCGGCCTCTGCGAATGCAGAAATTAGAGTTGTCGGGCGCATGTGCATTTTGTGGGCAAAGAACCCGACAGAAAACGGTGCGTGACCGTAAGGCTGTGATCGAAAAGGTGTACTATTATACCCTCGAACCGCTTGACGGTATTTTTGCTTGTCAAAATTTCTATTGTTATTTCGGCTCATAATGCTTGTGGGCTAACGCGAAGATCACTTGCGAGCGTAGCGAGTCAATGTGAATCTTTTGGTTGATAGGCGCCCGGAGGGGGGTGGACAATTCACCTTTGAAGGGAGCTGCGGAGCAGGTTTTGCTGTCCGCTCCTACGAATGTTGTGCGGCAATGCAAAACCTGCTCCGCAGATACCAGATTTCCTGACAATTGTCCACCCCCCTCCGGGATGTCCTGAATCAACGTCCGGCATCAGTGGGCGCGCTTTTAGCGCTCCACTGAATGCCGATGTTAGCGAAGATTTACCTCTTCAGTAACAGGATGTCGGTCAAAATCTTCCGGAAAGTCCTCCAAAATATCTGGACTATATTGTGTCAGAATAATTTCACCTATGGTTTTTCGTTCAGTCCAATACCGACCTTTTAGCTTTCTTGAAGGGATTTCAATTATATCGAAAACAATTGAGCCGTCATGGCGTACACTCCTTTGATTCAATGCAATTCGTGGCTTACTGCTATAAATATATGCGAGTTGTTTTATCTGCCTTTCTGGATCTATGTTAAAACCTTCAGATGTTGAAAAGCTCTCCATTTCTCCGGTAACCATTTTGCAATTTATGTGGAAAAAACCCTGTTTGACAGTAAGCATTACAGGAATCGAAGCGACAACTTCTCCAGTTTCTGGATTTATCCAATCAGAGTATATATTTCCGACCCAAGTTCCATTCAGGTTTGGAAATGGAACTAACCACCCCCTAAAAGCTTTCCACTTCCAACACCATTTTGTAAAAACCAACACAAACAATAGGTCACATGTCACAACTTTTGGTACTAAAGAAAAAAAAGAGGTTGCCACTGACAGGTCTATATCGGAAAACCAGGCAAGAGAGAACCATGCAAGAGCTGACACTACCACAAGTGCATAAATTGATCTTTTAATTTGGATATTTTTCATACTACTCGTATCCTATTTGAACTGTACAGTCCTCATATAGGCTTTACCCCAACATAGTCCCAAATATCGTTAATAATGGCGTGTGCCCGTTCCCTTGTCCAAGGCTGGGTAATGTGAAATAGATACGTGATATCATCGACCTCACACCAGCTTTTACAGGGTTCAGAATTCTTAGTGTTTTGCCAAAGGAATCCCAAAACTGACTGGACACGATCCACCCATGTGTTGTGACTAAAGCACCAATCTGGCGCATTCCAACCGAGACACTCTAAGAGATAGCCTGGGGCGTTTGCAGCGGTTTGATTGCCAGCATCCTCTAGTTCGATCCGCAATTTTTTTAAAATACGGACGATACTTTTATAGCGACGCTGGGTAGCAGTGTTTTTCGAGACTCCATTCTCGTAGTGCAACGGTGTGGACGGCCAGTAGTCAACCAATCGCTCGGGATAATTTTCAATTCTTCTGCTTCCATTGTCTGGGATAAGCGCGACCCCCGCACGGTAGTTGCCATTTTCCCAATATCGGCGAAACTCAAAGAATGGTACAACATCTGCTTCAACCTGTGATTTTGATGCCTTAATATCGAAGGCTTTATTGCCTCTCTTAACTGCATCACGGCCGAAATAACTCACGAGCGCCTCTTCGAGTTCATTTTTGAATTGTGAGAACGAATAGCCTGCATCACTATTCCCGAAATCGGTGTTTATTTTCCCTTCTGGATATTGCGCGAGAAAATATTGGTATAGCATAACTCCGACATCCACGTCGCTTTCCTGACGAACGTTGACACGGTTACGAAACGAGCCTTGTGTAAAAACCAATATTCTTCGCTCTTTTAGCTTCGGGCTTTTGCTAACAGCCGTATTTATTGCACGAATAACCCTTTCGCAACGTTCTTGCTCAGCCTTGCTTGGTGACTGCGCCCAAGATGAGAAGATGCTTTCCCAGTCTCTTGCCAATGTAATTCTCCCTATCTATGACAATGCTAAACGCTAACGCTCATCTTGAGGGGCGCGTGTGTAGCGCCAGCGTAACACGCGTCCCTCTCAAAGATGTTGTTCGGCTCCATTCAATTTTATCCAATCCATTTTAGTGGCCGTTTCCAGTTGCGAGGGATCAAATTCAAACCCAAAAGTCACTGAATGGGGGAATAAATCAGTTCCCTTGAATACCTCAAAACCTGTCGTTCCCCTAATTCCTACATGCCCAAGTGAATCAATCGAGAAGATTTATAAATATAGTTCACCTGGTGACATAGATTCCAATATCGTTTCACCTTTTCGCTTATTCTCTAACTCAATTAAATTACGGCAAAAGTAGCATAATGATTCATGTGATACCCAGAGATCATTCTGGCCTGCATAGCCGTTTGAGCGCAACTTGATTGTGATGTAAGCATCACCCTTAGATGGCAAGTCATCCTTTTCCTGCATTGCCATATCAAGTTCTAAAAAATTATTATTTTCTTCGAATCGTATCATTATCTATCAGCCGAACTTATTTATTCAGTGGAAATCTGCCTTTCCGCATGATCGGCTTTTATCACGAAGAAAAATCTATATTACCTATAGGAAAGTTCGATAATAGAAACCATTAATAACTGTTTGAATATAATTTTAATTTGGACTGATGAGCGGTTTTTGATTTTAAGTAAACACTATTCCACTTTGGCGCTCTTACTTGTGAATTATCGAGTTTTCCGCATAAGCACATGTATTTTGTTATGGGATACTTTTCGGTGATGTAAAATTGTCTTTTAGGATTAGCCTTTGTTTATATATGAATGGGCGTCCCGTCCCTTTGCACACACATAGTGGTGCTTTTTTTTATTTGGAATTCTTTTTTGCTTAGATCTATTTTCATAAAATGAATCTTCCGAGGAGAACAGAACGATTGAAATGTGCCGACCGGCTTTTTGGGTCGGCACCATTTATGGGTTAGCAAAATATTATTTCAATTCTCTTACAAAACCTGAGAACCCCTCTTCGGCATTTTCCCACGCAAAAGCTTTGCCACCAAACAAATGATAAAATCTTTCACCAAGGCCTATCCAATTTTTGTCATCGGAACCCTTTTTGAACCCAACCCAATAAACTGATATATCTTCTCCAGCAGCCAACCGCATATTAAACGCATGGCCCAAAAGCGTGCGCAGGTGAACATCTGCATTTGGCAGGCTGTATCCAATGAATATCCATCGATCTGCACTTCTTAATTCTTCCAACAACCTTCCCCAAATAATTTGGAGTACAGGATCATTGTATTGACGTGTAAATGAAGGAGGAACAATCACATGATCAAGACGTTCAGAACCGCACATTCGACATTTTTCTCTTGGCAAAACGTTTGCGTTGGAGCTAACGGTAGTAAATAAGGCCTGGCATGCAAGGCATCGTTTCCAATTCAAACCACCATGTAAACGTAGGAGAAGAACAGATCTTTCATCTGGGCGTTCAAAACTGCCACGTAAGCGATAATCTGCGAATTCAACCCCGTAATCAAGATCGATATTACCACAATCATCATCCCTCATATTGAGCAAACATCGGTCAAGAGAAATATCATAATTCATAGTTGCCAAAACATTAGCCTTTAGCAAATCATCCTTACAATTCACCGGAAATAGTTTTTCAAGCAGCTCTGCATAAGGTGAAGGGTTATTATTCCGTTTGTGAGGTTTATATTTTAATGCGTCGCCTTTACCTTTTACACCAGTAGTAATGACAAGCATCTTTCTGAGATCAGAAACGGCTTTTCTCGCCATTTCTTTTTCTTCACTGGTAGTCCAACCTGCGTTCTCTTGAATCTTAAAAGCAGAAAAAACCTCTTCAAGGGTTACATCCTGAATTTGAGAACCTGGAAGGATTTTCTTGCATTCATCACCGACACGGTTGCGTAATTCTTCAAAATCATTTCGTGCTGAGGTTGACCTTGGAAGCCTCATTTTATGAAATGTATCAAGAAGGTCCTTTTGTTGTGGGACTTTATATGGTTTAGAGAAAGAAGCACCGGCTCCAAATATCCAGATTGTCTTATTTGCCTTACTGATTTGAAATTTGTTTATTTTTGGAAAAGGCAAAACCCTACTCCTTCTCTATGAAATTGGTGATGCTAACGCCGTGATCAGCGGTGGCGGCAATGAACTTGCCGCGTCAGCGCCGCCACCGTTAACGCCATCCGCTGAATTACATGGTTAAAACATGATTTTTCTTTTTATTGACTAATGAATTTTGGTTATTTACTTAGCCCTCAACTTTCTCAACTAAATCATATTTTTTCAATTGCTAAAGACATCTGCAATTTCACCATTCAATTGTTTGATATATTCATCACAGATATGAAAATACAAATCTTTAGTTTCATCTGACAAAGAGAAGCTAAATTTCCCTTTTTTAAGTTCGATAATCAAATCATTAAAAACTTTCTTAACCTCACTTGGATTGTCACCCGTTAGGCAAATGCAATAATTACTAGTAGTTGTTGTTAAAACTAAATTGGCTGCATCCTCTTTTCTTTCAATCGTTGCATTATATTTCAGCATATATTTTCCCCCTTTCTCCGAATGCTTTTTTCCCACCTTCAAGGGTTCTCATACTGGTTTCTTTCCAGTCTAAATCATCAACATCATTATCTCTGCACACCAAATTGTTTGAAAAAGGATTACCCATATATGTATGGTAACAATTCATCGCATGAGCACGATAAATTGATTTATAAGGTAATGTTCTAACTGCAATATTTGCATCGTGTGTAGCAATAACTACCCGTTTACCGCTATAGGCATGCTTTTTCAACAAGGGGACTATGAAATCATTTATATAATCATTGCCAAGACTTTTCTCAGGCTCATCAATTAAATATATGTCTTTATTTTCACTCAATTCTTGGTGAAGAAGAATCATCGCTGATTCACCATTCGATGGCTTGTAAGGAATAAAATTTACTTCAAAAAATTTCTTGAATTGCAGTAGATTTTCAACTGAAGAAATAGTGGAATTGTGCTCAATACGATTTAATTCGCTGATTTGTTTGAATAGGTTTGGGGAATAAACTTCGTTAAGAATAGTTTCAAATTGTTTGGCCACCTCTCTTTGTGGAGTTTTGGAAACACTGGTAACAGGTTTCAATTCACTATCACGAGGAATTTTACCATTTTCAATAACCAATATTGTCTTGCAAAACAGTTTTCCCTTTTGACCAAGGTCTCCGACATATTCCGCTTTTGGCTTAAACACATGATCCATTGAGTTGATAATTTTCTTTAAAGCAATTTCTATTTCTATCCTGCCTCTTGCATATTCGAGAAACCCTGTAGTTAAGGGCTTCTCTGGTTGTCCAACTTTCCTAGCTTTTTCAGCAACAAATACTTTTATCAGATGGTTAAACAATTTAATCGTGTTATTTTTGATAAACTCATTTTCAAAACTATTCTCTACTTTATCTCCGACTTTATCTAATGTTTCTCAGCACTGTCCGGTAAGGAAATTGCATAATACAGGGTAGAAAAAAATGTAAAAGAACAACGCCTTGGGCCACTTTTTTACTTGACATTCCAATGAAGGTGTGGGTCGCGGCCGTTTTCGTAAAATCCTATAATTTTAAGGAGTTACGAAAATGCCGCGAAAATTCTACCCTAACGCTCCAAAGTGCACTGCGCCCAGTTTCGATCAACTTTTGAAACCAACTGAAAATGCCCTCGCCACCGCCCATCCACTCATGGCAAAAGGCAACAGGCCGCTGCAAATGAATTTGGAACAACAACTCAGAGCCTTGGTCTACTTTCACCTCGAGGAACATACCTCAGGGAGGCATCTGATCCAGGCTCTTGAAGAAGATGACTTCGCCCGTCATCACATTGCTCCTCCTGATGGCATCCAGAAGAGCAGTTTTTTCGAAGCCATCAACAGTCGTGGCCTTGAACAGTTGGAGCATGTCTATCAGCATCTTCAGAACCAAGCCTCGAATCTGTTGCCCGCCCAGCACACCGAACTTGGAGAGTTGGTGGGCATTGACGGTTCACTCATCCAGGCCGTACTCTCTATGTACTGGGCTGACTACAGGGACGGCTCAAAGAAAGCCAAAGTCCACGTTGGATTTGACATCAACCGTGGTATTCCCTCCAAGATCTTTCTCACTGACGGCAAGGAGGGGGAACGCCCCTTCGTTGGCATGATCCTCTCGCCGGGCCAGACTGGTGTCATGGATCGGGGCTACCAGTGCCACAAAAGCTTTGACCAATGGCAAACCGAAGGCAAACACTTCGTCTGCCGTATCAAGGCAAATACCAAAAAAACCTGCATTCAGATGAATCCGATTCCAATCGATAGCATCGTATTCTACGATGCCATCGTTCTACTTGGTAATGCCAACGTAAACCAGACACAGAAAGAAGTCCGAGTCGTTGGATACCGCATCGATGACATCGACTACTGGGTTGCCACAGATCGCCGTGACCTTGCAGCCGAACAAGTTGCTTTTGTCTACAAACTGCGATGGCAAATTGAGAAGTTCTTTGCATGGTGGAAACGCCACCTCAAGGTCTATCACCTTATCGCAAGAACAGAATACGGGCTGATGGTGCAGATCCTTTCGGGACTTATCACGTATCTGCTGCTCGCCATCTATTGCCATAAACACTACCAGGAAAAGGTCAGCATCAAGAGAGTCAGGGAGTTGCGGATCAAGATTCAGAATGAGCTGCGCGATTCAGAACACAAATATTCCATGGCCTCGGATTCCACAGAGCAGCCCTCAGATGTCCTTTATGCAAAAACCTAACCGGACATTACTGAATGTTTCTGACAAGGTTTCAAAAAGGTCATCTTCAATTATCTCTTTATAGAGAGGGTTCGACTTTATATACTCTTTGAAAGAATTCAGTTGTTTCTTGAAATCATTTATTTCTTTGAACCTCGTGTCAGACCCAACACTGTCAACAATAGAAAAGCCAAAAACCTTTATACGTTGTGAGATTTTATTTTTTTCTTCTTTAGAATAATGTTCATGGTATTTCTTTAAACTCGTAACACTGCCTTCTGTCGCGTTCCTAATTAATGATATTTCATCAGCACATAAATCTATATCGAGTTCATCTTTGTCTATCTTGAATTTCTTCCCGCTAATATCGTATCTATCATCGAGACTTACGTCATTTGATTCATAAACACTCGTTTTATAACCATTGTTGTTGTAGTACTCTGATAATGCTTTAAGTATTTCTGTTTTACCTGTTCCTTTCGATCCGAATAACACATTTATATCGTCAAATATTTCTACTATGATTGGATCGGTGTCTTCCTTAAAAGGTCTTAGTGTTATCTCTTCGTGATTCTTTTTTTGCAAGATTGTATTTATTGTTGAATCATCTCTATCAAGTAAAAGGCAGAATTGTTCGAAACTTTCTACAGGAAGCCTTAGGTCTGGTAAATTTTGAGAGAGATTCACATAATCATTCCAATCTTGGATGTCAGAACCATAGATAGACTTATGCCCATGACTGACAAAGATCCCCGCAGAGATCGAATTAGTAGCTTCTTTTAAAATTCGTTTCTTATTTCTTACTTTATCTATGAGTACTTGGATCTCATCATCTGAAATGCTCGGTTTCTTGCTCAAATAATGAGGGATGTAAATTGGATCAAGAGGATCAAATAATTGTGCGATTTCCCCCATATTTATTGAAAAACTATCTGCTGTTGTTTTGGCTGTAAGAGTATTTAATAAATCATTAAATTTCCTCGAATTTTTAGGGTTTACTATTACAATAAGATGTCCGCGTTTATTGTTTTCAATTACATCTAACTCCACCCCCGGCCATGTTTGGAATGAAGATTCGCTTAAAGCAACAATCGAATCATATTGATTTTTGTCAAAGTGATTATGATTCGTTATTGCACAAATTTTTACGTCAGTTTTCGATATCGTGTCACAAAAATCTTTTGGGTCAATTGCACGCGAATCTGAGTCACCCGACTTGACTTTTTTGGTATGAACATGAATATCAATTTTCATTGAAAACACACCTCTTTTAATTGTCTACTGGCTCGACAACTCCTTTGGAAACATGGTGATGTTGTAAAGTTTTAACGCGAAGATCACTTGCGAGCGTAGCGAGTCAATGTGAATCTTTTGGTTGATAGGCGCCCGGAGGGGGGTGGACAATTCACCTTTGAAGGGAGCTGCGGAGCAGGTTTTGCTGTCCGCTCCTACGAATGTTGTGCGGCAATGCAAAACCTGCTCCGCAGATACCAGATTTCCTGACAATTGTCCACCCCCCTCCGGGATGTCCTGAATCAACAAGTAATTGGATAGTTTCTGTTTATCATTCCATCTCGGTGGTTGAGTGAGTTCGCACAGATATTCAACATCCCGATAGCTCACCCGAGGATTCTTCTGGTCAGCTGCTGTCGTCAGAATAGCCTAAATTCGCTGGAGAAGGAGCAGTCGTTGACCCAATTTGATTTATTCATTGGTCGGCACCACAAGCGCCAACCTGGGTTTTTCAGAGTTTGGGTGCTTGGAGATTCTCCCTAGCAGAAACGAAAGAGATTGACAACCTATTTTTTGCAATGTAATGAAGATTATCTAACTGTTTATTATTACCAAATGGCAAAGTAAAAAGACTTGCATAACATGCTGCAACTACCACAAAGCCTGAAAGAGCAATTCGTAAACTTGCTCAAAGAAAAAGCAATTCCGCAGGAGAAACAGTCTCATTATCTCAAATGGTTGCGGTACTACCTGGACTTCTGCCATAAATATAGCTTCGCACGGTCCCACCCGGAATCTCTTCCCCATTTCCTCGACAAGTTGAAACAGAAGCGACAGTCCCAAGCGCAGCAACGACAGGCCTCCACAGCCGTATCCGCGTTTTATGAATTGCTGAGAACGAATCAGAGTTATTTGAAAGAGTCGGAGTCCGAGCAAAAGGCACAGACTGCTTCGTTGAGGAACGAAACAAATGCGAAAGGTCAAGAATTTGCACCGGCTCGACATTGAGTGGATGACGTCCCCTATTCAAGTGAGTCCCGCAAACTCGAACAGCTGCGTCACCGCAGACCTGCGGCGGTCGCCTCTGCTGCGACTCGCACCAACCGAGCGCTCGGAACTCGTTCGTGCACCTGCGGCTCCCTGTTCGGGCGCTGAGCGTGGAACACCCGCAGACAACCAGGCCGACGCCAACTCACACCAAGCCGCATCTTCTGGTTGCACCGCACAAAAATCGTCACATGCCAACCACACTTTTGTGAATAGCCCAGCAGCGTCACTCACGGCCTTCTAACGCGGAGCTAACCGGCCGCGCCGAAGCACCACAGACTTGGTTTTTACCCACTTCCGATGATGACCCTGCAGATTGCACGGTCCGGTTAGGCGATAGGTTCGGATAGAATCGCCTTGTTGTTTTTGGTTTTCTGGAGGACTAGAGGGTTGACGGTTACGATACTCCCGCAACTTCCCTCCGGCATACCCGAGAGTCGGAATCACCCTTCCAGTAGTCGGCGTTGCAGCAACGTTTGCATATCGCGACGGCCATCAGCAATGAGAAGAATGTATACATGCGTATCCAGGACTCGATAGATGATACGGTATGGCTTGAAAAAGACCTCTCGGTAGTCCCGAATTCCTAGAGCGAGTAGCTCCTTTGGATAAGAACCTTGCTCAGGAAACTGGGACAGCCGGTGAAAGGTTTTCTCAATCTGCGACAAAACGTAGTCTGCTTTTTGAGGTGCATCGTGAAACGCAATATAATCATACAGCTCTTCGAGGTCACGTGCAGCATCGTTTGTCAGCAGAACCGCGTATGGCATCAGTGAGCTCCCTGCCGTTTGCGCAAACGCTTAATTACATCCAGAGCGGGCTGGACTTTGCCTTCCTCAATTTGACGCGTCCCGAGTGCCAGGATTTTCAGGAGTGCCAATGTTTCCTGGGTCTGTTCGTAGCTCTCGATATCCTGAATGACCACTTTGGCTTCCCCATTCTGGGTTATGATCAACGGCTCTCGGTGTTCGGCCAGTGTCCTCACTATTTCAGCAGCATGGGCTTTCAAGTAACTGATTGGCTTGATTTGTCCGGACAGCTTCATGGATTGCCTCCCTTTCTTGATTATGACTAAATTTAGTCCATAAACGGGTCGAAAGTCAAGTTTCGGCGGTGCGGATAATTGACAGCCCACGATCAGAGCCGAAGCCCAAGCTCCCATCTCTGCATGATTTCTTCACTCGGCAACCTCGATGAAACAAGGAAGATCCTGGGGGCCGCCGCGGTGCCGACTCTGTTTCATTTCTTGCCGAAAAGCCTCAGCGCACAATGTTCTGCCATCTGGTCAAAGTCCTTCTCAGACGTGAGGAGTTGGGCATTATGCTCGATCGCCATTGCTGCTATGAGACAGTCCACAGCCGAAACTGCCATGCCTTTGCTCCTGCAAGCATTTGCTATTCGGGCAGCTTCGATATGGGTCTGTTGAGTAGCGAGAATGAGTGGAAAGCCTGACAAGATTTCTTCCAGTCTTTCGAACTGAGCTTTTTCCCGTATCCCTGAGAGGAGTTCTTGAAGAACGATGCCGGGCAACGCTATTTCTTCATCGGCTTCGATCAACGATCGAAGAACAGCTGCTTCACTGGGCTCGTTTGATTCTGCCCTGCGTCTGCGAAAGGCAAGAGACCAAACTGAAGTGTCGACAAGAATCACCGCCGTTTCCGTTCCTCTTTATAGTCGGAGTCTGGATCAAAATCGAAGCTGCCAAATGCCTTGAGGGCACCAAGACGTTTGCGTCTCTGGATGTACTCTCGAAGAGCTTCGTTTACGGCAGCCCGTTTGGTATGGTGACCTCCGATGCGCTTGGCTTCATCGAGTAACTGCTGGTCTATATTTAGATTTGTGGGCATGGTAAGTTCCTTTCCAAAAGGTCGCTCTGATATTTATATCAGAATCCCACACATTTGACCACACATCGTAAAAGCCATGCCCGTCAATGGTGGGAAGGAAATAGGGGACGGGTATTGGTTTATTGAGATAAATCACCCGCCAGCTTGAGTCCCTTTCCTTTACGATCTTTTCGCCTCGCTTCAAAACTCAGACAAGCCGCGTGACAAAGGAATCCCGATCCGCGTTGTCCCGAAAGGTCAGGTGCCGCTCAATTCCTCGCGCGATAATGTGGTGAAGCGCTCCCGGCCCGTCAATCCTCGCTTTCTTGGCATACCAGCGTGACTATCCGTATCATCCGCTCATGTCAATCAATAAATGAATACCCGTCCCCTATTTCACGTACGTCCCCTATTTCACGTAGGTCCGTTGCTCGTTGACGACGCTTACAGACATTCATCTAATTTCACCATATCATCCGTCCCTAGCCCTTAACCGGGGAGGATTCCCGGAGGGGTTCTCCCGTCACCGTTCAAACCCGATTCGGTACATTGTCCGCAGGGCTTCGCACCCCGTCATCAGCGCGACGGTAGCACGCCTGCGTAGGGACCGGCAGGAACATGCCGGGTACTCCAGGTAACTACCTGAGTACACTCAAACTATGCGACTTCGTGTCGCAATCCAAAGTCTGAAATCAGCGGCGTGCCCCCAAAACTGACCGCGATTAGCGCCCGCGAGCCTCTACACGTCCGCTGGAGTGATTGTTATGCGCTTGATTCTTGTGACTACTTGGACTCTGCGGAACCAATTATCTTATTGTAGAGCCAAGCAAATATTGCACCTCCAATCAAGCCATCGAAAAACGCCCATATTAACTTACATTTCGCACGCAAGAGACTATTTTTTTAGAGTTTGGGGCAGCAAGCTATGTTAAGGATAACATCAAGAATTTATAAGGAAAAGTCGTATCTTCTGGACAAAGTCAATTCCATTTGCTATGTGCACAATGAACGGGGCTGCCAGGAGACATATAAGACATAGTTTTTAAATCGGAATTGAAAGTTCCTTTACCTATCCTGACGCCTCATACCATTTAAAAAGGGAGGCGTCGTGGAGCAATTTGAAAGTCGGTTCAAGCAGGTGGACGTGTTGCCAATGGTGAAGCATTTCATGGATCAGCTTGGCATGTTCAGTCTCTTTTCAAAGTATGTCCCGGCAACGACTGGTCATCTCACCGACCATGCGCAAGGCCTATGCCTGTTAACGGCAAATATCATCTGTGACAACAAGCCACTGTACAAGGTTCAGGAATGGTTGTGTCAGTATTCTGATGGTCTTGGGATAGACCCGGTTAATGCGCGCCTTTTTAATGATGACCGGCTCGCCAGAGACGTTTCGGCGCTGTTTCGCTCAGACCGGCATTCGCTAATGACTGAGGTTTCCTCTAATGCCATTTCGGTGCACAAATTGCTCACCGATGAAATTCACAATGACAGTACCTCGGTGACATTTATTGGCAAATACAATACCCCCGATCCGGAAGCGGTCAAGCTCAAACATGGTCACAACAAGGATTTCAGGCCAGACTGCAAGCAGGTCGTATTCGGCCTCAATATCACGGCAGATGGTCATGTGCCGCTCAGCTACAAGCTTTTTGACGGCAATACCACTGATGATGTCACCCATATTCCGAACTGGAACGGTCTGCGTGCCTTATTGGAAAAAGAAGATTTCATTTACGTGGCCGATTGCAAGTTGTGCAACCAAAGCAACTTAACCCATATTGCGGCAAATGGCGGTTCCTTTATCACTGTGGTCCCGAAGGATCGGAAGGAAGTCAAACGGTTCATAAAGCATCTAGAAAAAAATGGGGTGACATGGAAAGACGCCTTTAGCGTGGAAAACTCGCGAAAAAAGGCTGAGGTGAACGTCTATAGGACCCATGAGGCCGAACGGACAAAACAAGGCTTTCGAATCATTTTTGTTCATAGCAGCAGCAAACACAAAGACGATGAAACGCGAAGACGGAAAAAAATAGAGACGGCGATTGCCAAATTAGAAGAACTGTCACCGAAACTCAATGCTTACCATCTAAAAACCAAACAGGAGATCAAGACGGCCGTTGACAAAATTTGCAAGGATGTCAAAGAGTTCATCGATGTTAAAATAGTAACGGACCGTAAGCAGGTTAAAGTGAAAGCCTCTCCCGGCAGACCTTCCCCAACGAAAAGCGTCTACAACTACAAATGGAAATTTACGCACAGCATTCAGTGGCAACTAAACGAACAAGCTCTCGCCAGGGTATCAAAGACCGATGGGATCTTTCCCTTGATCACCAATACGTCGCTGGAAGCCAGTGAGGTGTTGAAGAAATATAAGAGCCAGCCGTTTCTTGAGAAACGCATGTATACTCAGAAAACTGTTTTGGAAGTAGCTCCGGTTTTCCTGAAGAAGGAACACCGCATTGAAGCCATGCTGTTCCTCTGTTTTGTGGCCTTGATGATCGTGTCGCTGATCGTACGGAAGATCCGCATGAACATGGCGAAGGAAAACATCGACAAGTTGCCCATCTTGCCGCAAGGAATGAATACCAAAAAACCGACCTGGAACAACCTTCGATACTTCTATCGCAATATCCACTTCTCGCAGATAATCCGGGACGGGATATGCATCCAGGCAGTGGTGCAAGGGCTCAAAGGCTTGCATAAACAGATCAACCGCTTATTAGAAATTCCCGAGTCTGTATATCGATTCCAACAGGATGGTTGGTGGCAGTTCAAGCCAACCTGATAGGTTCATCAGCGGATGTTGCCTGAATATTCCAAAAATATTTTCTCAGAGCGCGAAATGTAAGATATTAACCCTATTGCGCTTCCGATAGGTGAGATCGTATAACCACGGTACAGCCTGCCGATGAGGGTGGGTTCCCCTGTAGCCCCATCAAATGCGATAATCCACCAAGTAAGGCAAAACAGTCCTAGTCCCCAAAGGATGCCGCAAGCCAGCGAAAATGCCTTAATGTTGAGCTTCATATGCGTTTTCTCCTTTTTCTGCTTCAGGCATAACAATTAGGATTGAGACGACATCTTTTAGGTTCATCCGGCTAATGAGTACCTCTGGGTGTGGAGATGATAGAGTCGCAATTTAAAGTAGACCATATCTCGGAACCCATACGCCTGTCTTTTAAGGGTTTTGATTTTGTTGTTGGTTCCTTCGACAACGGCACTGGTGATGGAATATTTGAAATAGTTGAGAAGCCCCGTTTTGTAGCCAGCCAAAGTTTTGGCTACCCTGGCAAGAGGGCTGATTCCAGATTGCATAGCATCCTTAATCCACACTTCAAGGAAGCTCTTTGCACTGTCAAACTCCTCATTGTCCCAGAAGAGTCGCAGCTGCTCTTTCATGGAATGAGCAATGAAAAGGGGGTGATTGGCCTTAAGGAGGGCATCGAGTCGGGCTTTGCGATCAGGGTCAAGGGAGTCGTAGTTTCTCAAGAGCAGGAAACGATTCCCTTTGAGGGATTTTTGTCCGAGTTCGTCCAACTCTCTTTGCTGGCCTCTTCGGATTTCATCAATGGCTTGGTTCATGAGAGCCGAGACGTGGTAGCGGTCAAAGACAATATCAACATGGGGCAGCCACCCACGAATAGCAGAATAATAACTTCCGCTCATGTCCATGGCGATCGCATTGAGTTTCTTTGCCTTCTTGGAGAGCTTTTCGATGAAGGGCTGGATCTTTTCTTTACTCCTGCCTTCAACGGCATGCAGGATTCTTCCATTCTCGATATCGACAAAAATGGTCATGTATTCATGGCCCTTTCTCAAGCTGAACTCATCAATTCCAAGGTATTTGACTTTATGCAAGGGAACCGACCTGTAGAGCAAAGAGAGCCGCTCTTTGTGGATCTGTTTGACAAGATCCCAGCTCACTGCGAGGTACTCCGCGACCGAACGGATGGTGCCAAACTTCAAAAGATCCAAAGCTGTGAGTGCGAAAGACCTTACATAACGGTGTTTACCATCCATAAAGGGCAGAGTGGGCCACCAAAGATGTCCACACCTCAGGCATTTGAGTCGGTGGAGCAAAAGGTCCAAGAAACACCTTTTCCTTCCAATGGGACTCATACGCAGAAGTCTTCTTTTTTGCCCTTTGAAACTGGCTTGTCGATTTGTGCATTCTGGGCACCTCACATACTGATCCGTCATTCGGGCATTGATGTAGATGCAGTCTCCAGAGAAATGGCTGGACTCATAGTGGATACCTTTCAGACCAAAAGCATGGTAGAGTATAGATGTGGACATGGCTTGATTTCCCCTCCCGTTGTTCGATTGCAGTCAAATAACTGGAGTTCTTGCCATGTCCATTTTCTTTTTTCAACTTCGGGTACTCATTTTCCGGAAGATCCATCTTTTAAGTCGTTTCAATCCATTGTTCAAGAAGCCCCGACAGGCAGATGAGAACGGCTTGGGAAGCCATGGCCGATTAGGCACGAACAATGCGATATATAAAGGGTAATGCTTCGGGGCGATTAGCAGCAATTGTGCCAAGAGTATCTTCATCCTGGCATTTGTTTTGCCAACTAAGTGCTCTGTGGCGAAAATTCGGTGACGTATTTTTACGCCGCCAATTTTTGTTCGTCATCTAATTTGGCCAATACTTTTTTCAGATCTTCTCGAGTGAATTTCCACTCGAAAGGTTTTGCGATGGTCTCATATGTTTCTTGAAAGCTGAGAATCTTATTTCGCAGGTCTTCAAGACTTTCAAAGTCATTGGGGGTTAGAATTTTTCTCTGCAGCACGGAAAAATAAATCTCTACTTGGTTAAGCCAACTTGCATGGATTGGCGTATGTACTTGAATCGCATTGGGGTACCAGTTTTTGAGACGATCAATGGAAGCCTGTCCTCTGTGGGAGGAGCCGTTGTCAGTTACCCAAAAGACCCGTTGCGCGGATCGATAAGGTTCCTGGCACATAACGACGTCGACCAACTCGTGGAAGCTTTCGATGCCCGTGCTGGTTTTGCACAAACCAAAGACTTTGGCTTGTCGCACATCCCATGCCGCCAGGTAAGCCAGCGCCCCCATTCTTTCATACTCAAACTCCACACGACCGCAACGGCGACTCGTTGGAGCGGTTACACTTCGCAATCGACGTCGGGCTTGAATGCTGGTTTTCTCGTCAGAAGAGATAATGAAATCATGGGCGCCAAGCGGTTTTTCCTCCCAGATGCCATGATACAAATCAAGGACTCTTGCGGCCTTTTCTTCGAAATTTGGATCCCTTGGCCAAATCCAGTTACGGTAACACCAGGGGCGAATGGCGTCTTTGCTCAGCCAGCGCCAGACCGTCTTGCCACTGATGGAAGCGACGATCCCCTGTTTTTCGGCCTGTCGGGCGATTTCTTCGTGAGTGAGTTTGGAGAAGGGAAGTCCAAGGTCTTTGGGCAATTGGCAGGCGAGCGCCTTCACGGCCACAATAATCTCAGGGGGGGAAAGTGCCCGGTCTCCCGCGCCTTGGCTTTTCCTGAAGGCCAGCCAGGCGTTCGTCAAAGAAGCGTTTGCGCCATTTGGAGACGATCTGCCGAGGTAAATCAAGCCGCTCACCAATTTGTTTGTTTGAGAAGCCCTCGGCGGCAAGGAGGATGATTTTGGCTCGCACGACTTCGCGATACGGTGACGTATACTTTCGCGCTGTATCCTGTAATCTCTTTTTCTCATCGGCGGCTAAAATGACCCTATATGGGCTTTTTCTTGGCATAACCCCTCCTGTTTTTGAGGACGATTATGCCAAATGTCAATTATAAGAGCAATCAAAATACGTCATCGTATTTATGCCAACATGAACTAAGCTATCATACGTTCCCCGAAAATGGAATCTACATTATCGACCGAATCCCAAAAATTCCTGCCGCGCTAGCAGCTTACTTGTACAACATAAGGGACGCCCTTTAGATTTTTAGTTTCTAACGGAGCCGGTCTGTGATAAGTAGATAGCCATGCCAAGAAACTCACGCATAGACGCAGCCGGTGCTTTGCATCACATCATTGCGAGAGGAATTGAACGGCGGCCGATTTTCCAAGACGAGTCCGATGGGGACAATTTTCTGCAACGATTGGGGATTATCCTCAAGGAAACGGGAACGCAATGTTATGCATGGACTTTGATCCCCAACCATTTTCATCTATTGCTTAAAAGTGGCCTAGTGCCAATATCTCAGGTGATGGGGCGCCTCCTGACCGGCTATGCGGTGTCGTATAACCGCAGGCACCGGCGTAGCGGCCACCTTTTCCAAAACCGGTACAAGTCGATTCTATGTCAAAAAGATCAGTATTTTCTTGAGCTGGTACGCTACCTTCACCTGAATCCGCTTCGAGCCAGGATCGTTTCCACCTTTGAAGAATTGGACCGCTTTGGTTACTGCGGTCATGGTGTGATTATGGGCCATTTTGAAAATGATTGGCAGCAAATCCATGAGGTGCTGGAATATTTTGCCGACAAAGTTTCAGTGGCTCGTCGCCAGTACCGAGCTTTTGTTGAGGAAGGCATCAAACAGGGCCAACGCAGTGATCTTACTGGGGGCGGTTTGGTACGCAGCAGTGGGGGGGTGGTCAGAGGTGAAGGCGATGCGCAGGGCGCAATTATTCCAAAAATCAGACGAACGGATCTTGGGCGACGGGGACCTTGTGGAACAGGTCCTTCTGCAAGCGCGAGAGCAAATGCAGCGAAGACACAAGGTGCGCGCGCAAGGATTCAACCTTGATAAGGTGGCTGAACGGGTGTGCGACGTACTGGAAATGGACAAATCCGACCTTTGGGCGGCGGGCAAGGATCGCAACAGGGTTCGTGGGCGAAGTCTTTTTTGCTACTGGGCGTCCAGAGAGCTCGGCATAAGTCAGGCTGAGTTGGCGCGAAAGCTTAATATTTCTCCTGCAGCTGTGACTTTTTCCGTAAAACGAGGAGAAGAAATGGTGAGAGTGCACAACTACTCCTTATTTCAATCAGCGAATCTTGAGTCCGGAGAGTAAAACTAAAAAACTAAAGGGCGTCCCCCATCTCCACCCATCTCTCACAGACGGTGAAACATATAATTTTGGCTTTCTACAATAATCATCAGTGGACAAATGTCTGTTACGGGTATGCCATGAGCTTCGAGCCGACAACGCCTATCGAATTTCATCGGATAACCCGTGGTAACGAATAGCTCTAACACTGCGCTCCAGTCGACGGCCTTGACTCCGCTTCTCTCCGCCAAGGCCACGCCTGAGCTGAGCCGTTAGGGGATTGTAACCTGTAACTACCCATGTTACATTGCACATATGATCATAGGATTCAAACACAAGGGATTGGAGCGTTTCTTCACACGGGGCAGCAAGGCTGGTATTCAACCAAAGCATGCCGAAAGGTTGCGACTTATTTTGGGCCGCCTCCGGGCATCCACCTGTCCTCAAGACATGAATCTTCCCGGTTTGAGTCTTCATGAGCTAGGCGGTGACCGCCAAGGTGATTGGGCAGTGAAAGTGAGTGGCAACTGGCGTGTCACCTTTCGCTTCGTCGGCAAGGATGCTGACGCGGTAGATTACGAAGACTATCACTGAGGTGAAAAATGCAGATGTATAATCCTCCGCATCCAGGAGAAATCATAAAGAAATTATGCCTAGAGCCGCTTGATCTGACGGTAACCGAAGCCGCTAAAGCTTTGGGTGTGAGCCGCAAGACGCTATCAAGCATTCTCAATGGCCGCACCGGAATAAGCCCTGAGATGGCCATCAGGCTATCGATTGCCTTTGATACCACCCCGGAAAGCTGGCTAAACCAGCAAGTGCAATACGATCTATGGCAGGCGGAACAGCGTAGGGGCGAGTTGCGAGTCAGACGTTTATCTGCAGCATAACGGACGGTACGCTCACCGGCTGACATTCCAAGATCCGTCGCAGTGGCACCCAAGGGCAGATCGTGCCCTAACGGGGCAATCAACCGGACCAGCACCACGCCTTGGTTTTACGGGAATCATCGGTACTCCGGCGCTGGCCGGTTATCGCCAATGTTGGGTCTGAAGAACAAATAATAAGCAAAATATTGGCGAGGGAAAAAAATGGATTTTGAAATTGATTTTAAAATATCCTGCCGCGTTCTCGCTCCTAAAGGCTGGACTGCTGATATGCGTGGTAATTATTTCGAAAAGATATCAGCTAAGCTGCTAAAAAAACAGAGATATGAGATTGCCAAGGGAAAAGGGTGACGCTTAAAAAAGAACCATCCCCCGTAGAATATGCAACCATCCTTTTGTAACTTTGCTGTGGTCTCCTCAGCTATCTGCACCTTTGACCTACTTTGAGACTTTAATTTGCTAAGATAGTTGTCAATTCCGGCATTCTTGGCAAATTCGCAAACTTTTTCTCAATTTCTTCTTTCAAGATACCCCCTCTAATTTCTCCCACAATCCATTTTCCTGACTTTACCCCTTTACCCAGGGCTAAGATAGACCCTTGAGCAGCAACGGAACAAAAGGTTCAAATTTTTGCCTTGGGGGGATTTTATGACATAACGCAACACAATGAGGCGTTTACCAAATCGTATTTTGCATCAAGTAGATAATATAATTTTATTAATACATTGAAAATAAAACAGTTTTTAGCTCACAAAATAATTCTATCATGAGTTCAAAATGAAAAGATTAATGTTGCGTTGCAGCATTAATCTTGCTATCAGGGAAAGATGGATTATAATGAATTCAACATTGACCAAGGATTTGAAACCAACTCCACTAGAAATCAAAACGGGGTTCAAAGATTAGATGAGAAAATATGGATCTTCCGGAAAATGAGTACCCGAAGTTGAAAAAAGAAAATGGACATGGCAAGAACTCCAGTTATTTGACTGCAATCGAACAACGGGAGGGGAAATCAAGCCATGTCCACATCTATACTCTACCATGCTTTTGGTCTGAAAGGTATCCACTATGAGTCCAGCCATTTCTCTGGAGACTGCATCTACATCAATGCCCGAATGACGGATCAGTATGTGAGGTGCCCAGAATGCACAAATCGACAAGCCAGTTTCAAAGGGCAAAAAAGAAGACTTCTGCGTATGAGTCCCATTGGAAGGAAAAGGTGTTTCTTGGACCTTTTGCTCCACCGACTCAAATGCCTGAGGTGTGGACATCTTTGGTGGCCCACTCTGCCCTTTATGGATGGTAAACACCGTTATGTAAGGTCTTTCGCACTCACAGCTTTGGATCTTTTGAAGTTTGGCACCATCCGTTCGGTCGCGGAGTACCTCGCAGTGAGCTGGGATCTTGTCAAACAGATCCACAAAGAGCGGCTCTCTTTGCTCTACAGGTCGGTTCCCTTGCATAAAGTCAAATACCTTGGAATTGATGAGTTCAGCTTGAGAAAGGGCCATGAATACATGACCATTTTTGTCGATATCGAGAATGGAAGAATCCTGCATGCCGTTGAAGGCAGGAGTAAAGAAAAGATCCAGCCCTTCATCGAAAAGCTCTCCAAG
Organism: uncultured delta proteobacterium; assembly: GCA_963781715.1. Classification (GTDB taxonomy): domain Bacteria; phylum Desulfobacterota; class Syntrophobacteria; order Syntrophobacterales; family Syntrophobacteraceae; genus Desulfoferrobacter. The sequence goes on along the minus strand of CAWAGW010000004.1, from coordinate 47,758 downwards.
AAGGCAAAGAAACTCAATGCGATCGCCATGGACATGAGCGGAAGTTATTATTCTGCTATTCGTGGGTGGCTGCCCCATGTTGATATTGTCTTTGACCGCTACCACGTCTCGGCTCTCATGAACCAAGCCATTGATGAAATCCGAAGAGGCCAGCAAAGAGAGTTGGACGAACTCGGACAAAAATCCCTCAAAGGGAATCGTTTCCTGCTCTTGAGAAACTACGACTCCCTTGACCCTGATCGCAAAGCCCGACTCGATGCCCTCCTTAAGGCCAATCACCCCCTTTTCATTGCTCATTCCATGAAAGAGCAGCTGCGACTCTTCTGGGACAATGAGGAGTTTGACAGTGCAAAGAGCTTCCTTGAAGTGTGGATTAAGGATGCTATGCAATCTGGAATCAGCCCTCTTGCCAGGGTAGCCAAAACTTTGGCTGGCTACAAAACGGGGCTTCTCAACTATTTCAAATATTCCATCACCAGTGCCGTTGTCGAAGGAACCAACAACAAAATCAAAACCCTTAAAAGACAGGCGTATGGGTTCCGAGATATGGTCTACTTTAAATTGCGACTCTATCATCTCCACACCCAGAGGTACTCATTAGCCGGATGAACCGAAAATATCTGGGGATAAGTCTCTTTATTTTGATTTCGCTTTGTCTGATAGCATCTGCTAGGCGATCATCCGCTCCTAAAGCCCTATTCCATCCAGAACTCGGCAGGCAGAAGCCTTATCAAATTAACAGAATCTGGTACTGTCCTCTCCCTTCCGGCAAAGGTTTTGTCGAAAAAGGCAAGGCCAGTTGGTATGGAAGCGAATTCCATCGGCGACGCGCAGCTAGCGGCGAACGTTTTAATATGCATGCCATGACCGCCGCGCATAAGAGCCTTCCGATGGGAACCTATGTTAAGGTGACCCGTGTCCGAAATGGCCGCTCTGTAACAGTACGGATCAACGATCGGGGACCTTTTTTATCAGGGCGCATCATCGATCTATCACATAAGGCGGCTAAAGAATTGGGCGTAATTAAAAAAGGGGTGGCGTCTGTTCGTATTGAAGCGGTACAGTTGGCTTCTTTCATCATTTCCTTAAATGCCAGCCGACCGGTATTCTCTCCTGAACCCCGGATGGCGGAGGGCGCATTCTATCATGGCGGGTTCATGAATCAAGCTAACGATTTTCATCTCTTGTGTTTAGGTTCCTCTTCTACCGAAGGATGCAGCTACAGGTATGATTTGCAGCCACTGTAAGTAGCTAAACACGGTTAAGCTGCATAACGGATATGTAAACGGAATAGCAACTATTTGGAGATCTGCCGGTGCTACGTATAAATAGCAGGATCAGCGACATGGCCTTCACCCGTTTATCGGGTGAAAGGCGTGGTTGGAAGTTTTGGTTTAAAGATAAAAGGCCTCTCCTTTGAGAACAGCGTGATCAAAGTAGGATTGTCGCCGATCCCGGCAGGAGATGTAAAAAGGTAGTGCAATATAGAACTAAACACAGTTTGCCGTCAGGGCGCCTCTCGATGACCCAATCTTCTCCTGCGACAGCCTTGATAAGGCTGGGCCCTGTGGAAGCGGCTTCAATATTCCTGACCTCCCAATATACGGTACCAACGGCTCGGACGCGCGGCGGATCGTCCGAGATGGTGGTGAGGTGAAAATCGCCTAGCAAGTGCTTTTCGGCTGTCCATCTCGTGTGAAGCAATCGGTGGTCCTCGAGAGAAAAGGCCTGTCCGTCGGGTGTATGAATCCGTGCATCGGGATAGCGGAATAGCCTAGCAATACTGCTGCCAGCTTCTCCCGACGCAACGCCATGAAAAAAGTCATCTGCTAGCTCGCAGACTTCCTTGACCGTAATACTTTGCGAATGCGACATTGCTTTCATACCTCCAAGTGACTATTGGTCTAAATGTGTGGGTCTATCAAGTAATTGTGTAGTTCTGCTTATCTCACCATTTTCGATGATGACCAGAAGGCTAAGGGTTACTGAAAAAGTTCTGAATATCTCCTGGACATGGGAAGCATCTGCCGTTGTGATTGGAGCGATCTGTGCTTTATCCTGCAAGCGACTGGGAGTGTGCTGACTTCCCACATCGTAATGTTTTCTCCATCTATTATGAGCGAGAGTTCCTGACAAGCCTTTTCTAGCGCTCTAATCGATCTTCCGTATATCATGTCAAACAGAAGAATATCCTAATTTTGGAGAGTTCCCAATGCCATATGTTGACTTCGAGAATTTTCAACACTACTTGCCAGTATCGCAACCCCGAGATGGAGGGTTTGCTTAACGGATATCAACCCAAATCCGTATTTAAAATCCTCCGGCAGAAAGTCCATATAAGTTTCAGCTGTATGTACCGGAAACGCCGGCAAAGGCGCTCAGCCTTGTAGCCAGAGAATGGACTCGTTGCGAATTTGCTGCTTTGGACCCTTAGGTATACAATCTGCATCTCTTTGGACTGGCTGGCACCTAACGATTAACCGGATTTTGCCTCATGAGCGGAGGTAACATGCCTACTAAATTACTCGCTTTCGCGTTTTCCTTGTTGATTCTGTTTGCAGCCCAGATTTCCGTGGCCGCCGAGAGAAACATGATAGTATTTATCAGCGATCTGCACATGAACGTCGATTCCAACTATTCCTGGTTGGTCGCCCATGCTGGTGATGTGGCACAATTTCTCAACGACGTCAACGCGAGAGATGACGTTGCCGAACTGGTAATCTTGGGAGATTTGGTGGATCATTGGGTTGCACCCGTGGAAGACGCGCCCCATAGTTTCAGTGATGTACTGAGCGCCGTTACCAATAAGGACATCGTGAAGACCCTGCAAGCACTTTGCAGTAATCAAAATATCAAGGTAACTTATGTGGTGGGCAATCACGACATGCTTTCCTTCCAAACGGAGAACAAAGACCAAATTTACGCCAAGTTTCCGCGCCACAACATCAACATCATCTCAGACTCACCCGGAATGGGGGCTTATGACAGGGATAATGTTATTTGGGCCGAGCACGAGCACCGCTACACCATGTTCAACGCCCCCGATACCTGGAGCCATGCCGACAGCCACCTACCGTTGGGATATTTCGTCTCCAGGTTGGGGGCCACCAAATCCGCCAGGTCGGGACAAGTGATCACCACGCCGGATGTCCTGCGCACTTTTGTGAATAGCGCTGCCGCAAATTGTCTGAACGATTATTTGGAGAACTATTACCCTTTCACTCCCAGGATCATACTCTTCGGCCATACCCATGAGGCCGCTTTCCAAGCCCAGTCCGGCGAGGTCAAAACCATTTACGTAAACACCGGCACTTGGATCGACGGCAAGCCAATGACCTGGGCAGAGATAGAGGTTGCCGATGGCGATGATGGAGACAAGCTCTATACAGTCTCCCTCTGATATCATGGCGAAGCCCAGCCCAGGCAAACCGCTACCCTGACCGTTCCAGCGGAGATATCTTTTAATACCTTCCTGGATGTGCCCTCGACTCATTGGGCTTATGATGCCATAAAAAAGCTTTATTTCAATGGGATCACCACGGGGTGTGCCACCAATCCCTTGAAGTATTGTCCGGAAGATGCGGCGACTCAGGCACAGATGGCGGTGTCTATTGAACGGGAAATGCATGACGCAGCCTTCCAGCCACCTGCCGCCTCAGGAGTTTTCAGCGATGTGGCGTTTGATTACTGGGCTGCAGACTGGATCGAGCAACTCTACAATGAAGAGATCACCACGGGCTGTGGTGACAATCCTTTAAGGTTTTGTCCGGATGAATCAGTAACTCGTGCTCAAATGGCTGCATTCTTGGTTAGGACGCTTGACCTGTAATGAAATTTCTTTCAATTTCATACAGATTGGGGCTACATTTCTCCGGCCCCGCCTTTTATATTGTGCATCAGTGAGGCCTGGAGTAGAATCCCCTATTTGATAAGTGCGTGCGGTCGAGGTAATCTGGATTTCGAAACCAAATCCGTACTGCAAGTCTTTAAGGTGATTTTCAAGATATATTTCAGCTTTAGTCAAGCAAAGGCACTCAGTACCCCTGTATTGATGGGTAGGACAGCGGTAAGTCTTCATTGATCGGGTACAATCTTGATCGGTGCTCTATCCCAATTTGTCCAAAGGTCAAAATACACTTATTTTAAGGGACAATATCGAACCGTTTCCGACAAACCTTTTCACAGGGAGGTGCACCATGAACGCAGCAAAAGCAGTCGAACTTCTTAGGGAGTATAATGGGCTCAATTCAAAAATAATTCTGTGAAAGCCTATCAGTTCACATTTCGACAATTCAAGAATCGTTTCCAGGACAGGCAAATCGATTCCATTACTTCAGAAGAAATTCTTTCTTTCCTTACAGAACTAACCGAAGGAACAAAACAATCCACCAAAAACACTCGTTATTCCCAGATCAAATGCTTTTTTAACTTCATCCGACAGAACCTTGATATCACTTTGCAGAACCCCTGCGACGTACCCATGTTAAGGAAACTCTTCAGGCCTGGCAAACCGATCCATTGGGATATTTTGGATAAGGAGGTCATTGATGAAATTATTTTTCGCACCATTCAGACAAGAAACCGTCTGATGCTTGAGTTGATGGCCAAGGGGGGTATACGTATCGGCGAAGTTCTTAATCTTGCAGCATCTGACGTTGGCAATCAGAAAGTGACCATACGCGATCCTAAAAGCGGCAAAGAGAATGAAACAGTATTCATTCCCAAAAGGTTGGCCGAACGCATCCGTTCATACATCAGGCACAATGGAATTGAACCTTCTCAAAGAATTTCTCCTCTCAGCTATGCTGGCGCAAGAGTGATTGTCAGAAAAGCCGGCGCATTGGTCGGTGTCCAGTTAAGGCCACACGATTTAAGGCGGCATGTTGCCACTTATGCCTCACGTTCCGGTGCGACACGAAGTCGCATAGTTTGAGTGTACTCAGGTACTTACCTGGAGTACCCGGCATGTTCCTGCCGGTCCCTACGCAGGCGTGCTACCGTCGCGCTGATGACGGGGTGCGAAGCCCTGCGGACAATGTACCGAATCGGGTTCGGACGGTGACGCGAGAACCCCTCCGGGAATCCTCCCCGGTTAAGGGCTAGGGACGGATGATAGGGTGAAAGTAGATGAATGTCTGTAAGCGTCGTCACAGGGCAACGGGCCTACGAGGATTAACACACGCCGAAAGCGTGTATCAGGTCTAAGGTCGCTTCCCAGAGTTTGCGGCAAGGGGTCGGGTTGCAGGTCTCCTAACTGCCTGCACGGAACCGCAGCACCCCCGGCGTAGAGGACGCACCTAAGTCATCCATGGGATCAACTGTGTGGAACGTGGTAACCCCGTCCTTCGCCCGGAGCAATTCCAGGCAAGCGAACCGCAAGGCACGCCGATGGAGAGACGGGAAAGAGAGGTTGGAAGAAGCCAATGCTTTCGGGAAAGCCGAAAGATAGAGCATGAAACATGGCTCAACGCCAAAACCGGAGAGCTTTCAGCACCGGCGAAAGAGCGTGCAGACGTCCAACTGGTGTCTCATTGCGAGAGAGCTTGGAGAACCTTTGAAGAAGAGAAAGCAGATGACGGCTCAAAAGGCTGGTGCACTCGGAGACTCCGCGGGATGGTGGAATTCCATTGACTGGAAGAAAGCCCAACGGGAAGTCAGAAGGCTGCAAGTGCGTATCGCAAAGGCTGTGAAGGAAAACAGATGGAACAGGGTTCGATCATTGCAACATCTGGTTACCCATTCGTTCTACGCCAAGCTACTGGCTGTGAAGCGAGTGACCTCCAATAAGGGGAAAAAGTCCCCTGGCGTTGACGGCGTTCTGTGGCGAGGCGTCCGAGCCAAATGGCGGGCTGCCTGCAGCCTGCGCAGACGTGGTTATCATCCTCAGCCCTTGAGGAGGATCTACATTGAAAAGAGGAACGGCAAGTTAAGGCCCCTATCGATACCCACCATGCACGACAGGGCACAACAAGCGCTCTACAAGCTGGGGCTTTCGCCCGTAGCCGAAACGAGAGCCGATAAGAATTCTTATGGTTTTCGGGAAGGCAGATCATGTGCGGACGCTGTGGCCTGCGCTTTCAACGCTCTGTCAAAGCCCAATTCGGCGCCATGGGTACTCGAAGGGGACATCAAGGGTTGTTTCGACAGCATCTCGTTTGACTGGATGATGAAAAACATTCCGATGGACAAAGTCGTGCTTCATAAATGGTTAAGGGCGGGATATGTGGAAAACGGTATCCGCTATCCCACGCGCAAGGGAGTTCCACAAGGCGGGATTATCAGTCCCACCATTTCGAATATGGTGCTTGACGGGATAGAGGAAACCGTCCGCTGTGCAGTCCCCCGAAGGTGCCGTATCAACTTCATCCGTTACGCCGATGACTTCATCATCACAGGAAAATCAAGAACCATCCTGGGAGAAGCCATCCAGCCGGTGGTTGAAGGCTTCCTTCGCGAGCGTGGTCTTGAGCTCTCACCTGAGAAGACCCTGATCACGCGCATCAAAGACGGATTTACGTTCCTCGGGCAAACCTTTCGCAAGCATGGCAGGGTGCTGCACATCAAGCCTGCACCTGAGGGAGTCCACGCCCTCATGGAAAAGGTGGGAACCGTAATTCGGCAACACGTCGGCGCGCCGATGCCGGCCTTAATCAAGGAGCTTAACGCAATTCTTCGTGGTTGGGCCAACTACCACCGCCATGTGGTGGCCTCGGAAGCCTTTAAACGTATCGACACCTATGTCTTCGAAGAACTCCGGCGGATGGTACGCCGACGGCACTCCAACAAATCCGTGAAATGGCGGATCAATCGTTATTGGTCAGCCGCCGGAAGGAATGTATTCGCCGTATGGGCTAAAACCGCTAGGTCTGGTAAGAAACTCTACCAGGTTCTGCGACTAAGCTCTCTCGGAATTCGAAGATATGTGAAGATCAAAGCAGATGCCAATCCTTACTTGCCTGAATATGCCGGGTACTTCTGGCGTCGTCGGAATAAGAAGGACAGCAAGCTGCTTCCAGCCATGTCCGCCCGGGAATTTCGGGCCATGGCTCAAACTTGAGAGGTAACATAGGCCGGGCCGCCCCATAAGGGTTGCCTTTTGAGATGCTTGAGCCCTGTGACGGGAAACTGTCATGCACGGTTCTTAGGGGGGAAAGAGGTCGAGAGACCTCTGACCTACCCGATAAACCCGCGGGTTCCTCTCCCCCTTGATGGGGAAAGGTCAATGCTGCTGAATTAGCAGGTCATTTTCCCCCTTTGTAAAAAAGGGGGGCTATCGGGGGGATTTCTTAACGGGCCGAATCTTCTTATAAAATCCCCCTAAATCCCCCTTTGCAAAGGGGGACTTTTTGATTAGTCTCCCCTTAATTCACCGGTATTGCGGGGAGATGGAGTTTGGGGATGGGCTCACTTTTATCGGTCAAGAGCTAAGAATGACGGACATACAGCAACCAAACCAGAAAAGAAAATCCAAATGGCGCCGTTCCAAATCCTACACCTGCGGACCTGCGGGCGCGAACAGCCCTTCTGCTGGAGCTGTCCATGCGGGTTTATGATTTGCTGGGACTGCATGGAAGAGAATCTCTGGGGCATGACCTGCAACGGAATCACCTGGACTTGCCCGGACTGCGGCGCCATTCGAGGCTTTGGCAATGACTGAGAGGCAAAGAGGAAAGGACTTATGGAAACGAAGCGCGTAGTCATTATTGGAGCGGTAGCGTTGGGACCCAAGGTAGCATGTCGATTAAAGCGGTTGAGGCCCGATTATGAAGTCATCATGATCGACCAGGATGAACACATTTCATATGGCGGCTGCGGAATTCCCTACTTTATTTCCGGTGACATCAGCGATGTGAAAGAACTGATGAGCACCAGTTTTCATATGGAACGGACTCCACAATTTTTTGAAGACGCCAAAGATGTACGTGTCAAGATAAGGACTCGAGCGGAAAGGATCGATCGCAAAGCCAAAACGGTCCGCATACGAGATCTGACCACGGGTAAAAGAGAAGACCTATCCTACGATAAACTGGTCCTGGCAACCGGCAGCCAGCCAAACCGATTGCCCATCCCGGGTTCTGATCTGCCCGAGGTGATGAGCGTATCCAACCTCGGGTCAGCAATGGCGATTAAAGAACGGATCTCCAAAGGAGAAGTTGATAAAGCGGTCATTATTGGAGCCGGTGGCATTGGGTGTGAAATGGCGGAAGCATTGAGCGATTTATGGGGAATTGAAACTTCCATTGTCGAGATAGCAGGACAAGTCCTGCCCGGCATACTCGACTGAGCCTCGCCCGAATGGTCCAGCAGCATATGGAAGAAAAAGAGGTGGCTATCTACCTCAACGAGACAGCCCGCGAAATTCGAAGGAGCGACAACGGCGAACATAAGCTGCAGTTGCTCACTTCAAACAGGACGCTCGATACCGACCTTATCATCACTGCGATCGGCATCCATCCCAATTCAAAGCTGGCACAGGAAGCCGGATTGATGGTTTCACCCAAAGGCGGTATCGTAATCAATAGCCGCTTGCTAACATCTGACCCGGATATATACGCAGGAGGCGACTGTGCAGAGGTTCTGCATCTGGTAACCGGCAAGCCTGCCTATTTTCCGCAGGGCTCGCTCGCAAACCGGCAAGGACGCGTGATTGGAACGAACCTGACCGGAGATTTCGCCTCTTTCAAGGGCATTGTGGGGAGCTTTTCCATCAAGATTTTCGACCTCGCCGTTTCGGCAACCGGAATCACTTTGAACACGGCTCTTCGGGAGGGCTTCGATGCCGCCCATGCTTTGGTGATCCAGGCCGACCGCGCACACTTTTATCCTACTCAGGATCTCATGTACTTACAGCTGGTGGTAGACCGCAAAACCAGGCGCATCCTTGGTGCGCAAGGTCTCGGGAGCAACGGAGATGCTCTGGTGGGCCGCATCAACAGCATCGCTGCAATGCTGCCCTATCACCCGAACCTGGAGGATTTGTCCAACATGGAAGTTGCTTACTCGCCTCCCTTCGCTTCGGCATTGGACATTGTCAATGCTTTGGCCAATACGGCGGAGAATATACTGGACGGCTATAACGTGACCATGGATGTGGAGGAATTTGAAAAATGCTTTATCGAGGGGGAATCCGACAAATGTATTTGCCTGGACGTGCGCGGGCCGGCCAATGCCGCTCCTTATGTAGCCAAATTCGGGGAGCGATGGCTTAATATTCCGCAGGAAACTCTAAAGCACCGTCTTGCAGAAATTCCCAAAGACAAGCGTTTGATCGTGGTATGCAATTCCGGTGTGCGATCCTACGAGGCTCTCCGCCAGCTCAACTGCGCGGGTCCCTGTGATGCGATCAATTTGCAGGGAGGAGTTGCAGCCATTAAGAAATCCGGCCTCCTGAACTTAAGTGAAGAACCAGAAAGTGACAAACGACAATAGCAACAATCCGCAGTTTCGCTCGAGCGCGCCGCCGATAGCCGTTTTGTGGGATCAATCCTTGCTGTGGGGTCTCATTTGCGCACAAACGCTGCAGCGTCTCGGAGTTCCTTTTCGATTTTTGAGCGGATCGGAGATCGCGCACGGGGATCTGCAATTCTATCGAGTACTACTGATTCCGGGCGGCTGGGCGGCTCACAAAATACGAGCACTGGGAAGAGCCGGTCACAATCAAATAAAACACTTCATACAGAGTGGAGGCAGCTATATCGGCTTTTGCGGTGGCGCCGGGATGGCGCTTTCCAGCCCCCCTTCCCTGGAGTTGGTTCCATTCGAGCGCATGCCTCCCTCTGATCGTCTGCCCAACGCAAGCGGCACTGTTCTAATCAGAGGCATCGCCAATCATCCCGCCTGGCAAGCCTTGCCGGAAGAGATTCCAGTTTCCATCTGGTGGCCTTCTCAGTTCGCCTGGCACCCATTGCCGCGTTCTCTTTGCCTGGGAGTTTATATGGCTCCCGGTGAAGATTTTTGGGTCGCAGATCTTCCTCTATCAGATTTTCAAGGCCGGCAAGTGGATTGGAGGAACTGGGAAAAGGTCTATGGGATAAACCTCGATCCCAAGCGACTCATGGGACATCCGGCCATATTAGAAGTTCGCCTGGGCAAAGGTAGACTGGTTCTATCCTATCCACACCTGGAAACCCCGCAGGACACCTTCGGAAATCGACTGCTTCTCAATCTTCTGAATTATCTGGACATGGAAGCATCGAGGCACCTTTCCGCCCTAAACACCCCGAAAAATCTTGCAGAACAAAGTTGGACCAGCCCTGGTAGAGAATGTCTGCAGACCTTCAATGCCATAAAAGAGACTGTTAGCGACTTGGTCGCGTTCGGCGAGCGGCATCTGTTATGGTATTGGTGTTCGCCCTGGCTTCTGCGCTGGCAAAGAGGAATTCGAGGACTGGAATACGGAATGCTGGCCGTGGCGACACAATTTCTTGTAAAGCTCGGCAGCAAAGTCACCTACTCTCACCCGGGCACGGACCCGTGGGAGGAACCCATTCGAAAACTTGCAAAAGACATCGAAGAATTTTGCGGCCAAGCAAAGCTTTTGTTGCTCGAAGAGAAGCTGGCGGGGCATGCCGGCAATCTGAGCAAACTCGGCAAGGTGAACGAGCGAGTTGACGCTTTGCGTTCTTCCCTTTTCGGAAACCGCATGAATCACGGAGGACTATGCCGGAGCATATTTGATCAATTGGATCATCTTTTGCTGCAACTGCTTAGACACCCGGGCACCTCAGTATAAATTTATGCATCTACTTCAAACATTGAAGCGAAAATTAATGACGTCACCGTCCTTTACGAGATATGTTTTCCCCTCCAGTCGAACCGTGCCTTGCTTGCGAGCGGTTGCGTAATCGCCGGCTGCGCGCAAGTCATCGTAGGCAACAACCTCAGCCCTGATGAAGCCTCGCTGAATGTCGGAATGAATCACACCGGCGGCTTCCTGTGCTGTCATCCCCGCGGGAATGGTCCAGGCCTTCACTTCATCCTCTCCCACCGTTAGAAAAGTTATCAAATTAAGCAGTGCGTATGAACTGCCTATAACCCTGTCGAGAGCCGACTCATTTATGCCGAAGTCCTGGCGGAAATCTTCGGCTTCCGTTTCAGACAGTTGAGCCATTTCCATTTCAAGTTTCCCCCGCACTACCATGGCTTCAGCATAATCAAAATTTAACGGCGGCAGCTCATTGTCTTCATCCGGATTGTTGACAACTACGAGCAATGGCTTGACCGACAAAAAGGTGAATCCTCGAAGTTCCTGTGCCTGGGTTAAATCAGGTTCGGCTCTCAGTGGCTTTTCTTCATTCAAGGCCCTGGCGCAAGCTTCCAGAAGTTCCTTCTCAACGCCTACTTTTCTTCCTTTTTTCTCTTCCAGAGAGAGCTTTTCCAACCGCTTTTCCACTGTCGCAAGGTCAGCGATGATGAACTCGTCCTCCAACTCTCTGAAATCACGAGCCACATCAGATGCACCAAGCACGGTGTCGGTAAAGTTTCTTATGACCATCAAAAATGCATCCATTGGACGCATGTGCGTAAGAAGCATCGACATGTACTGCTGCTTGCTCTCGACCACACCCGGCATGCCCTGCAAATCCATGTAAGTCACCTGGGCGTTCACTTTCTTTTTGCCGTGGTATAGCTGATCCAACCATTCTACACGCGGATCGGGGACCGAAACTACTCCTAATACCGGTACCAACTGACCTCCCGGCGGGGCCGATTCTCCATCCCTCCGTGTCAGTGCGTTGAAAATTGTCGTTTTCCCCGACCTCCCCAAGCCAACAATCCCAAGTTTCATGGTTGTGCTCCCAAATTCTAAGACTGCAGTTAGCGGCAGCCAAAAGTCACCTTAATTATGCTTCTTGTCCTTGACCTTTATGTAAGATTCGCAGACTATACCAAATAGCCATAATGATTTAGAAGGTCGTCCAATGCTTTCTTCCATCCTCCAGGTAATGCCGGAAAATATGTCACGAGTGGTCCATACTCTGGACGCTTACCTTGAAGCTGCAGGAAAACTGGACGGCCCTGTTTACCACAGTTTAATCGCGAAATGTTTTGATAACAACGTCACTGATGAGAAAAGCTTGAATAGTTGGTTGCATGATTTACCATCCATCGGCTCAAGACACATTCAGCTTTTCGACCGGGCCCGCCGAACCGCCGAGCAGCGACTCCGGCAAGGCATGTGGATCGCCGTCTGGAAGGACCAAAAGCCTCCCGGTAAAAATTGCCCACAGGCTTTGTTCGGAACCGGTCAGCTCAACTTCGAGCGAAAGTGGGCAGCCGTTTTCAACTCCAGGAAATCGAAACACATTAGTTCCAACGAACAATGGGTGGCTGCTCTGCGCTATTGGCTCCCAAGATTATTTTCAGGCAATTTAGGGTTTGCCGGCAGCATAGGAACTTTGACTTACGACTTGGTGACAACCTACGCACTCAGTAAACACTTTCCGATCTTCCTCGTTTTGCCTTTTCCAACAGAAGAATTGAAGACTCAAAAGTGGTTCGATCTTTCTTCTGAAAGAGCGTCACCGATTGTGTGCATAACCTGCCACAGCAGAGCGGTCCGCTGCTCAAAAGCTTTGAGGATGACCTGCCGAGATCGGCTGCTTGCATTTTTGGCTGACTGCCACTGGGTTCTGGATATACGAAGGGGTGGAAATCTGCATCAAATTCTTCAAACACAGCAAGCAAAACACCTGCGCACCTTGTTGATCTCTCGTGCCTCCAGCGAATCAGCAAAAAACTCCGCCAACTTTGAGCTCCTGGAAACTCATCCCGGTGCCGAAATCGTGCCGGATCCGCCACCGCATTGCGGTCCAGGATATTCAGCAGGCAGCGGCAACTCAACTCATCTCCCAATTTCAAAAACCATCTTATCAAACCGCATAGTTTGGCAGGGCTTCTTATACCATTACACCCGATCCTGTCCGGGTCCCTGGCCCGGACAATCCTATCAGGACTACCTCACTAGCCTTCTTAACAATGAACCCTATTGTGAGCATAGTTCGCTGGATACCCTCAGCCGCATTCTTTTGGAAGGCCGAATAAGGGCCAGTTTGAAGCTGGTTCGCGGAGAACAACCGGTTGTCTCGTGGACAGCGGTCCCTCCATTACAATTACAGAAACTAAGGCACTGGAATCCCGCATTGATTCGCTGGACCTTTGAACCTTATGGACTGGCCATCAGGAAAGAATTAGTTCATGCCAGTGGAGCCAAACCAGCTGTATATGTCCGCCAGAGTAATTTTGGACGGCTGAAACCTGAAGATCGATTTCGATATCAACGGCACGAGCCTCCAAAATCCTTATGGAAGCATGAAAAGGAATGGCGGCTGCCTCTAGATTTTCTGCTTAACGGGCTTTCCAAAGAGGATGGTTTCATTTTTGTGCCGGATATTAATGACGCCCAACTCATTCACGAACATACACAAAGCCCCCTGCCCTTTTTGGTCTTGTCTCTTGTCGATGGCTTCAGCATGGTACAGCCTAAATAGCCTTTCTATTTGATTGACGGCCGAATATGGATTAGACAATTACCATCCGGACCCCCCGTAGCGCAGGGCTTCTGCCCTGCCAATAATCGGCAACCTTAAAGGGCGCGCTACGCAGAAAAAGGACTTTCGGATGAATACTTGACCACTAGATTTGGTCCGGGGAATGAGGTAGGTTGCGTTGGATGAAATGAAACGCAACAATACGTACATTGCGCATTCAACAATCAGTCGCGTTTCGCGAGCTCAACGCGACTTACAAACGCTGATTGCTTCGTAGCCTAGGGACTTGGGCCTGTTCCCGAGGCGTCTATCACGCCTGTGGCGTGACTAGGCTACGGTGATATCCGATTGGTTTGATGCATATGACCATAGACCGTCCGAAATAGAGTTTCCAGGTTCATGCATGATTAGAGGAATAGCATCGTGAAGGATTGGCTTAAAGTCTATGGGAGCAGAAGAGTCTTGTGCCTGCTTGGTCTCGGCCTTTCTTCCGGACTCCCGTTGGCTCTTACCGGTTCAACTCTGCAGGCTTGGATGGCGAGCGCCAAAGTAGACTTGCGGATTATCGGAATCTTCTCTCTGGTCGGACTTCCTTACACCCTGAAGATTTTATGGGCTCCCCTAATGGATCGCTATTCGATCCCCTTTTTGGGAAGAAGGCGAGGCTGGATTATCTCGACGCAACTGCTGCTTGCGGGAAGCATTATTCTGCTTGGCTTTTCATCGCCTGCTTCCATGCAATGGGTAACAGCATGTCTGGCCCTTGCAATCGCTTTTTTCAGTGCCAGTCAGGACATAGTCTTCGATGCCTATCGGGCTGATGTTCTGGCGGAAAAAGAACTGGGGGCGGGGGCCGCAACTTCCGTTATCGGATATCGCCTGGCCATGCTAATCTCCGGCGCTGTGGCACTGATTCTCTCCGATCATATGGCCTGGTATATGGTTTACGGGCTGATGGGCCTGCTAATGATCGGCAACACAGCATTTACCTTCTGGGCACCCGAGCCTACAGAAACAGTCATACCTCCCAAGACCCTAAGAGAGGCCGTTCTGGAGCCTCTTGCGTCCTACTTCCGCCGCTCGGGCGCGGTGGAGATGCTGTTATTCATCATGGTCTTTAAACTCGCCGATGCTCTCGCGGGTGCCATGACCACCCCTTTCCTTCTGGATTTGGGTTTCACTCGAACCGATGTCGGCACCGTCAACAAAGCCTTCGGCTTGCTTAGCACCATCTTTGGAACACTGGCCGGTGGAGGAATCATTGCCAAGATCGGGATCAACCGATCACTTTGGATCTTTGCCTTTGTTCAGGCGCTATCCAACTTGTCGTTCACGGCTCTGGCGATGCTTGGCAAAAACTATCCGGCAATGGTGGCAGCGATCGGCATGGAAAACATATGCGGCGGCATGGGAACCGCCGCCTTCATCGCTTTTCTCATGAGCCTTTGTGACAAACGCTTCACTGCCACCCAATATGCTTTGCTTTCAAGCCTGATGGCGGTCACCCGTGTTCTGGCGGGGGTTCCAACTGGCTTCATGGTAACGTCCATGGGATGGGCAATGTTTTACGCCGTCAGTACTCTTGGAGCTTTACCGGGGATTCTGCTGCTTCCTCGCTTTGCACCCTGGAACGGGCACAGAGATGGAGACTGGTCAAGATCAAGCGATTTAGTGTAGCAAATGCCGGTTGCCTATCCTTACCCTTCGCAATCCTGCGCGCTTCGCTGCATCCATGCAGGCTTCCGCCTGGGCAATAGATGTGGTGGGAAAGTCTTCGAGGCAAAATTGCGGGGCAAAGCCCAAAAGGGCATAAGGTATGTCTGGATCCAAAGCGGCGATGAAGGAAGCCAGTTGAAAAACTTCCGATTCGTCAACATAACCTGGCACAAGCAACGTACTTGCTAAAAGCACAGGTGGGTCCTTGCGAGCACCAGCCATTTGCGCGAGGCGTTTGAAATTCTCCAGTATCTGAAGATTGTCAAACCCGCACAAAGCGCGATGAATGTTTGGATTCCAGGCCTTCAGATCCACTTTGATGCACCCGCCCGATTCCATCGACAGTCGGAAGACTCGCTTCAGCCAAGCCGGGTGCATGCTGCCGTTGGTTTCCCAGCAAATGCGAATGATTTTATCCGGGTATCTCTCTCGTACTCGCTCAGACACTTTGATGGCATAAGGAAGCTGCGGTACGGGATCGCCGCCGAAATAGCAGATGCAGCTGGTCTCGCTATTTACTTTTTCAACCAGCGCTTCCACCGACTGCCATTCGGGTACCGCTGCTTGCGACTTTTTGAACTGCCAGTTCTGGCAGAACAGGCAGTTGAGATTGCACGCCTCAAAGAACACCGCCAGGTTGTAATAACCGACCTCCGGCCCCCGGTCATTGGCAAATAAAGGATAGCCGGCCCCGGTTCCACCGGGACACACCCAGTCGGCAACACAGTTTGTCGGCAGAGGATCATAATAGTGGGAAACCCTCGCTCTGAGTCGTCCGTCCTGGCGTATACTTTCTCTAGTACCTGCTCGGATGCCGCAGTAACCAACTTCCTGTTCACTCATACGACATTGGTGGATGCAAAGCGTGCAAGAAAGACCTTGAGCGTTGTCGGGCGGCACCAAAGGAAGCTGAAAGACTCGTCTGGACCGAGCATGCAGGGCTTCTATTCGATCCTGGCTTTCCTCCCATCGATTGCGGACGCAATCCGGACAGACCTCTAAACTGGCGCCAACATCAGCCAGCCGACCGCCGCAGACTAGGCAGATCGAATTTTGCTTAAGCCGTCCCGGGTATTTTATTAACATAAGCCCCTCGAAATGATTGCCAAAGTACGGGCACTGACAAACCTATAAGCAAATGGTTTTACTTTTATAAACTTAGCAAATTCTCGGCAGCTGCTCACCTCGCAGCATGTCCACCAGGCGCGAACCGCCGATTCGGGTTTTCATAAAAACTCGCCCGGGCTCGCCAGCGACAACCTCTCCGATTTTGCAGGCCGCTCTTCCCAGCGGGTGACTGCGCATAACTTCCAGTACTTCTTGTGCCGCATGTTGGGGAAGACACACCAACACTTTTCCCTCATTTGCAACGTATAGCGGGTCCAATCCCAATATTTCACAAGCCCCTGACACATCTTCTCTTACCGGGAGTGAATCTTCATCAAGTTGAATACCCACATCGGACTGCTGAGCAATTTCGTTCAGGGTTGTAGCCACGCCTCCGCGCGTGGGGTCGCGCAACACACCAATTTGACGGCAGGAATTAAGCATATCCTGGACTAGACCATTTAATGAACCGGAGTCGCTCACAATTTCGTTTTCGAAAGCCAATCCTTCGCGCTTGCAAAGAACGGCCATCCCATGATCTCCAATGGTTCCGTTGATGAGAACCGCATCTCCTGGACGTGCGTTGTGCCCTCCTATGTTTATTCCATCCGGTACCATCCCGATCCCGGCAGTATTGATAAAGATTTTGTCCGCCTTACCTCTGGGCACCACCTTGGTGTCGCCCGCAATTATCAGGACGTTGGCTTCACGGGCGGCCGCCGCCATACTTTCGACAATTGCCCGCAGGGTCGCAAGCGGCAGGCCTTCTTCCAGAATAAACCCTGCGGACAAATACATAGGTCTGGCTCCGCACATGCATAAATCGTTTATAGTCCCATGCACTGCCAGGCTGCCTATGTTTCCCCCGGGAAAAATAATGGGATCAACCACATAGGAATCGGTGGTCATCGCTACCCGACCGCCGTCTACTTCAACCACTGCGCTGTCGTTCATTTCCAGCAAAAACCTGTTATTAAAAGCCTCTGCAAAGACTTCTTTAACAAGCTCGTGGGTGGCACGACCGCCGCTGCCGTGATCAAGCTGTATGCTCAAGCTATCCATTCGAATATTCACTCTGATTCATTTCGCTCTTGGATCACGTTGCATCATAACCTTTAAAAACTGCAAGGTGAACACTAGCTGTGATAACGATAATATGCTCCGCAGGTTCCTTCACCGGAAACCATGCATGGTCCCAACGGATGCTGGGGTGTGCACGCCTTCCGAAATAGTCCGCACTGGGGCGGCGTCATCACACCTCGAAGGACCTCTCCACAGCGACAGCCGGGATGTTCTTTTACCTGGATGTTTGGCATGGCAAAGCGAGCCGCTGCATCGTAGCTCCGCCATTCGGTCCTCAACTTGAGACCGCTCTCTGGGATTTCACCCAAACCGCGCCAGGTAGAATCCGCCGCCTCGAAAATCTCATTCATTAGTTTCCTGGCCGCGATGTTTCCTTCCCGAGTCACCGCCCTTGTGTACTGAATGGCCACTTCCGCTCGATCTTCCTCCAGCTGGTCGACCAGCATGGTGATGCCCTGCAGGAGGTCCAGTGGCTCGAAACCGGTTATCACGCATGGCATATGATATTTTGTTGCCACCTCCTGATAAGCCTCTGCTCCTATCACGGTGCTCACGTGTCCCGGGCAGATGAAACCGTCCAGGGACAAATCCTCCGCCTCCAGCAAAGCCTTCATCGCGGGAGGCAGCAGTTTGTGGGCAGAAAACACAGAAAAATTCTTCAATTTTTCGCCGGCGGCTTTATGCACGGCGGCGGCAACCGTCGGAGCGGTCGTTTCAAAGCCGATCCCCAAAAAAACAATCTGATGTTCGGGATTCTCACGAGCAATCTGCAGCGCATCGAAGGTAGCATAGACAATACGAACATCAGCCCCTTTACTGCGTTCTTCATGGAGTGAAGAGCCGGAGCCGGGAACTCTCAATAAGTCTCCGAAAGTCGTGATAATCACCCCAGGCTGCTGCGCCAGCCAAACGGCTCGATCAATGTCCTCATTAGCGGTCACGCAGACCGGACAGCCGGGACCGCTGATGAGTTGAATGCTCGGTGGAAGCAACTGCCTCAAACCCGAGCGGAAGATCGCTACGGTATGAGTACCGCAGATCTCCATTAATCTGATCGAGGCCCTGGACAAGCTTCGGCGCAACAGACCATCCAGCAAGTTTTTCGCCAGTTCGGGGTCACGGTATTCATCTAGATATTTCAAACTCACTCCAATTAAACCCTTAATCCCTTGGATTTCGCCAGGCTCTGCGCGAGCGGGGACCTGCCGCGACAGGCCTTCGCCGCACAGGCAGGCGCCGGTACGGCGGGTAAACCTCAATGTGACTAAAGCTTCTCCCCTGCAAAGTATTTTTGAGCACCGATGTAGGCCTGACCAAGCGAGATGCACGCGTCATTGGCAGGGACTTCAACATGAGTGAATACTTCAAATCCTCGCTCTGCCAATTGTCTTTCAAGCCGTTCCGAAAGATAAGCGTTTTGAAAAACGCCGCCGCTCAGTGCAATTCGCTTCAACTCCTGCACCCTGCTAATTTTTTCAACCGCTTCGACGAGCAGCGAGACGAGGCCGTTATGAAATCGAGATGATATGATCCCCGAATTTTCGCCGACACGCACGTCTCGAATGGCTGAAGCCACCATTGGAAAAGGATCGAGTATCCAAACATCATTCTTTCTTACTACTTCCCCTCGATACTCTTCATCGTCCTCTTTCAGAGCCTGCTCTAATTCGATGGCAGCCTGGCCTTCATAATTGACTGAGTCGCGCAATCCGGCCAGAGCGGAAATCGCATCAAAAAGTCGGCCGCAAGAGGAGGTGATAGGGCTGTTCAGGCCTTTATTCAGCATTTGGATGAGAACCTGGACTTTGGACAAAGGCCAACGGTTCAAGATATCTCTATATGTTGTCAGAACATTGACAGGGTCCAGGCTCCACAAATAACTGACCGCCATCCTCCACGGTTCTTTAATGGCTTTCTCACCTCCGGGCAGCAAAACCTGTCGAAAATAAGCCAATCTCTCAAACCGGCAGCCATCCACTCGCAAGATTTCCCCACCCCAGATCGTGCCATCGGTGCCGTAACCCGAACCATCTAGAGCAAGGCCGATTACTGGTCCTTCAATGTGCCGCTCGGCCAGCACCGAAGCTATGTGAGCATGGTGATGCTGAACGGCAAGCCGCGGCAGATCCGTTTGACTGATTGCCCATTGGGTGCTCAAGTAGTCAGGATGAAGATCGTGCACAATCCATTCTGGGTCGATTTCCAGAATTCTTTTAAGATGTTCAACGGCGTGCTCGAAAGAACGGAGAGTTTCAAGGTTCTCCAGATCTCCGATATGCTGACTTAAAAAGGCTTCGTTTTGCCTGGTTAGGCATACCGTATTCTTCAGTTCCGCTCCAACCCCTAAGAGCGATGGCACCTTTTTACTAAGAAAAATTGGCACCGGTACGTATCCACGTGCCCTTCGAACCGGTCTCGGCTTCTGATTCAGCACTCGCACCACCGAATCATCACATCGCATATAAATATCACGGTCGTGAAAAAGAAAATAATCGGCAATTCCATTCAATCGAAGCCTGGCGTCATCATTTGCCATAACGATCGGTTCGTCGCTCTGATTGCCGCTGGTCATGACCAGTACGTCACATGAGCTTTGTTCGAACAACAGGCAGTGCAGCGGGGTATAGGGCAGAAAGGCTCCAACAAAGCGATTTCCAGGCGCTACGCTGGCGGCGATTGGCACAGCGGCGTTTGGCCGGTTTTTCTTCAAGAGAACTATGGGCCGCTGGGAGCTTTTCAGTAACTCCAACTCTTCTGCAGAAATTTGGCAGTGTTGCTGGATGGCTTCAACGTTGCTGAACATTAGTGCGAAAGGCTTTTCTTCCCTTATTTTTCGCCTTCGAAGCCGACTGACTGCGACTTCATCCGTTGCCAGAACCGCCAGATGAAACCCGCCCAATCCCTTGATCGCGAGGATCTTGCCTTGCTCCAACAACCGAATCCCTAGGCGAATTGCCTCGTCTTTTTTCGCCAGTAAAAGCCCGGAATCATCTTCCAGCCAAACTTGAGGACCACATTCCCAGCAGGCATTGGGCTGTGCATGAAAACGACGGTTCAGTGGATCTTCATATTCTCGTCGGCACTCAGAGCACATAGGAAATGCGGCCATGGTTGTTTGCCCACGGTCGTACGGAATATCTTGGATGATGGTGTAGCGAGGTCCACAGTTGGTGCAGTTGATAAACGGATAACGGTAGCGGCGATTACCCGGATCGAGAAGCTCCTGCAGGCAATCTTGACACGTACACACATCAGGCGATATCAACGTCCGACGTGATTGATGAGAATCGCTCTTGAGGATGCTGAACCCTTCGAATTGCTCATACGGCAGGTCGGCAACTTCCAGTTGAGTAATCTTTGCCAGCGGCGGCGCCTTGGCCGTAATGTCTCGCAAAAAGCTATCCAGTTTTTCGTGCAGCCCGGTCGCTTCAATGAGGACTCCATCGGCCTGATTCCGCACCCATCCCTTAAGTTCGTATCGATTAGCCAGCTGATATATGAAGGGACGAAAACCGACTCCTTGGACGATCCCTGCAATGCGCACGAAAACACTTCGCTCCCCGGCACCAGTCACGGTGTTCATGAGTGGGCTGCACCCCGAATCCGACTTCATCTGCTGCGAGAAGCCCGGACTTTCTGTTCCAGCCAGGCAAGCCATACCGGCAATCCCTCGCCGGTTCTGCAGGAAATTTCGAAGATCTCTTGGTTGGCATTGAGTTGCCGGGCACTTTCCCGGATTATTTGCATGTCGCAATCCGTGTAGGGCAGCAGGTCTATCTTATTGATCAGGAGGGCAGAACAGAGCTGAAACATAAGGGGATATTTGAGAGGCTTATCATGTCCTTCAGTCACGCTGAGGATCATGACTTTTTCATGCTCACCCAGGTTGAATTCTGCAGGACAAACCAGATTGCCGACATTTTCGATGATCAAGAGTTCAACGTCATTCAGATCCAGAGCTTCGAGAGCAATCTGGATCATGTTGCCGTCTAAATGGCATCCGCCATCCGTATTTATTTGCACGGCCTGGACGCCCTTGCGCTGAATTCGTTCTGCATCGAAGTCGGATTGCAGATCCCCTTCAATTACTGCCATTTTGATGCGCCCGGCTAAACCGTCGATGGTCTTCTCCAGAAGAGAAGTCTTCCCGGCTCCGGGAGAGCTCATCAAGTTGATAACAAAAATACCGGCATTGTCAAAAAGCTTGCGATTTGCTTCGGCCAGACGATCATTGGCCTGCAGAATGTTTCGCACCACTGGAATCTTCATCTGTGTCATCGAAATCTCCAGTTTCACCTTCTATATTAACGAGAGAAAGTTCTCTTCCGCTGATAAGCTCCAGCGCAGGTTCATCGCACTGGGGACAAAGGAAGATGTGATTCTCTACTTCAAATAATTCCCTACACGCCGAGCAGCGTGCAACAATAGGGACGGTCTCGATCTCCAATTCAGCCCCAGAAGCAATGGAGTCCCGACTCAACATTTCAAAGCAGAATCTCAGGGAATCCGGCACCACCGCCGCCAACGCTCCTACTTGAAGCCTAATGATGGAGACACGCTTCAAACCGTGCTGCCTTCCCTCTTCAAGAGCGATATCCAGCACGCTTTGAGCAATCGACATTTCATGCAAAGTATATCTTCACCCTTTCATTCACATTTCTTGAAACTCAACATTCACAAAGACTCAAGGCAATTAACATGCAGGAACCAAGGGGTCAAGCCGGGCGACAAGGATTGATTTTTATTTGTATAGTTTTGATGTAATGTAACAGGGCGGCTGTCCCAAAATGCTTTTTTTGTCATTTCGAATCACCCCTTGGCGTGATGAGAAATCTGTTAGATCAACGATTTGTGGGAGCAAGATTTCTCGCCTCCGGCTCGAAATGACAATTCTCGGACAGCCTCCCAGTAAAGATAACATGGACGTAGGATATTGGAGAATGAATGCTCAGGTCCGCACGAAGCGCAATTGCGTGTGCTGGTGAGACATAGAATAAAATGTGCAAAATGCAAGATCAAATTGCCCGAAGGGGGCCAACTTGGCCTGAGAAGAACTTGCATTCCTAATGGACTGGAGTCTGCGCTCCAGAAGATATCGAGTGAAGATCTCCGGTTGCCAAGTTGGCAAGGAGGTCATCGCCGAACAGAAGAACGGGAACTCTTCATGGACATTTTGGAAAAACATAATCTGAAAATCCGCCTGATCGCCATCATTTGCTCGCTGCTAGTGGGGGCGACTCTAATGGCACTCAAATTTTACGTCTACTGGCTTACACAGTCCACGGCGATCCTCTCCGATGCGCTTGAGTCTATCATAAACGTGGTAGCAAGTGCATTTGCATTGGGCAGCATCATTTTGGCGGCGAAACCGCCTGATCCGACTCATCCCTACGGGCACGGTAAAATTGAATACTTCTCAGCCGGTTTTGAGGGCGCATTGATTATCTTTGCCTCTGTTGGGATCGTTTGGACTGCAATCCCCCAACTCCTCTCTCCCCATGGCTTGCCTCACCTTCAAAGCGGGCTTTTGATTTTACTGGCAACAAGCTTGGTCAACCTGCTGCTTGGAATCGGTCTGGTCCGAGCGGGTAAGTCCACACAATCTCTGGTACTGGCTGCCGACGGCAAACACGTCTTAACTGATGTATACACCTCAGCCGGAGTTTTGCTCGGTTTGTTTCTGGTTCACTTGACGGATTGGTACTGGCTCGACGGAGCAATAGCCCTGCTGGTGGCATTGAATATTTTAGTCATAGGTGCCAAATTGGTGCGTGAATCCTTCGCTGGACTCATGGACGCTTCCGACCCGGAATTGTTGGAAGAAATCTCGGAATTGCTTGCGCGACACCGGAAAAACTCTTGGATAGATATTCACCGACTGCGTGCGTTGCGCTCCGGCAATCGTATCCTGCTGGATTTCCATCTCATATTGCCACGCGATCTAACCCTTGAGGAAGCACATAACGAGGTGACCGAGTTGGAGCAAGTTATCAACCAGCATCTGAACGGAAGGTCGGACGTTCTCATTCACGCGGAACCCTGTATCATTCCTGAATGTCCCATATGCGGCTATGACCCCTGCAAGCTGCGACGAGAACCCACACAGCAGCAGTCCATCTGGCATCGAGAGACACTCACTGCAGAATCATCAGAGGAAGATCGATTGGAAGCAGATTCCCACAGGAACCCATCTTCAGTGGATTCAAACGAAAATACCTGAGACATCAATGAGTTTGTAATTTCTCAAAAAGCATGGGACAGATACCCCGTTTAAAAAGCCTGGATCTCAGAGCCAATCTTCATACCCGCGCAGGCTGGTATCCCGGCTGCTTTTCCTGGATTCCAGCTAAGTGCAGACGATCCGTCATTGGGCTGCTTCTCGCTATTTTTGCCTTGCTGTTTTGCCGCCAGCATGCTACCTGAGTACCGTTCACAGTCTCCAACTCACATCGATCCTTGCACAATAAACAGTTCCAGCGAACTCTTTCTGAAATTCCTAGCTGAATTAGCTCCCTTTAGAAGCGATATTGATACACGTGAACTATTGGATGACTGGGTCCTCTGTCATTGGCTTTCACGCGATACGATTCTACAACTCAGACTACGTCAGGGAGGTGAATGATGCGGATTGTAGTTATAGGCCAAGCCGCCTTCGGAGCGAAAACACTCGAGGCTTTGGCAGACAAGGGTGAAAACATAGTAGCCGTATATGCACCACCGGATGGTCCAAAAGGCCGAGTCGACCCGTTGAAAGAGTCGGCGCAGGCAAAGGGCATTCAAGTCTTCCAGCCAAAGTCGTACAAAGACAGTTCGACGTTTGATGCTTATCAGGCTCTGAAACCCGACCTCACCATATTGGCCTTTGTGACCGATATCATCCCCGCTCGCTTTTTCGAGACAGCATCAAAAGGAGCCATCTGCTATCATCCATCTATTTTGCCGCGTCACCGAGGAGCCAGCGCAATCAATTGGGCGGTCATCATGGGCGATCAAAAAACCGGCCTCACTATCTTTCGGCCTGACGGCGGCATCGACACCGGCCCAATATTGCTGCAAAAGGAAATCGACATCGGTCCGAACGACACGACGGGCTCTTTATATTTCAATCACCTATTCCCCATGGGGATAGCCGCAATTATGGAGTCCGTAACGCTCATTAAGGAAGGAAAAGCACCTGAAATTACCCAGGACGAGTCGAAGGCAACCTATGAACCCCCATGCGATGATCGGGTGGCCGGCATAGATTGGAAGAAATCCGCACAAGAAATATACAATCTTGTCAGGGGCTGCGACCCTCAGCCGGGTGCATATGCCTTGTGGAAGGGCGACAAAATTCGACTTTATTCGGCCGGGCTCTCCAAGGACCAAACGGATGCGTCTCCCGGTACAGTGCTGGGCATCGACCAGGAAGGGATTCATCTGGCGGTTGCAGGCGGCAATCTGGTAGTTGGAAAGGTGCGATCGTCCACCACGGGCAAGATATCAGGCATGGAGTTTGCCGAACAGCAAGGCTTGAAGGCAGGGGATCAGCTGACGAGCGGATAAAAGAAGAATCCAGGAGTCAGAATCCAGCGGCGCCGCTCCATCTTTGGACGGGGTTTGAACGAAAATGAGATTAATCAAGTCTCCATCAAGCGATTCCCTGTTTCCTCTCTCCCTTGAGCTGGCAGTCAGACACCCCCGGCGAAGCCGGTGGCTTGATGAGCGGGGCCGTCTCAAAGACGGTCGCCCTAGTTCCAAGTTCAGTGGTTACGTGTAGGGAGTTCTTTCAAGTATGAACAGCCTAAAACCGACCATCATCTCCGGATTCTTGCTCCCGTATGTAAGTGCGAACCTGTTCGAGTTCGAAACCAACCGTCGAAACAGCATAGCCTCTTGCCCAGAAATGTTCGCCTGTAAAGTTGCGCTGTTTTCCTCCAAATTGTCTGGCAATCGCAATGGCACTTTTCCCTTTGAGAAAGCCTATCACGGAGGCTACCGAATGTTTCGGCGGAATTGCGATACACATGTGGACATGATCTGTCATCAGATGCCCTTCAAGAATCTGGCATTCCTTCTGGCGTGCCAGTTCATGAAATATGGGGCCAAGATTTCTGCGAATTTGTCCAAACACCGTCTTTCTCCGGCGTTTGGGAACGAAAACAACATGATACTTGCAATTCCACTTTGAATGGGACAAGCTTTGGTAAGGTTCTGTCATGGAATTCTCCTCTGGTATTCAAGCTCATCAAACCACCGGAGGAGAATTCTACTCCTGGAACGCTCAAAGCTTTGCAAGTCTCACTGGTCGAACCAGTGGCTTACCAATTTGAGTTAGACAAACTTGACCCCGTGGGTAGGATAAGTGCTTGTTTTCATTATCTGACGCTGGCAACGGACCAGGCCGTTTGTTCCCCCCTTTTCGAAAAGGGGGGCTAGGGGGGATTTTTCTAACAGGCTGATTACTTATCAAAATCCCCCTAAATCCCCCTTTGAAAAAGGGGGACTTTAAAAACTCGCGGGGTCAAGTGTGTCCAACTGTCAGCTCCTTTGAGGGGGAGACAATGTTGCTGAATTAAGGATGCACTCTTCAGAAAGTCCCCCTTTGCAAAGGGGGGAACCGTTCCACTAATTCAGCAGCATTGTGAGGGAGAGAGGGAGTTTCCGATGGAGACTGCTATGAAGCGCAACCAAGTCGAACAGATGATCGGCTCATTCACGAACAACTTCAGTACCGGCCTCATCTCTCACCGCTTTATCAATTTGTTCTACAGAGCAGATGAGAGCCCTTTTGCCGCCATTTTGTAAAAACTCCATGACGGCCTCAACCTTTGGCCTCATGGATCCCTGCGGAAATTCACCCTGCTCAAGATAGCGCGCGGCATCAGCCAAAGTCAGGCGACGCAGAAATTTCTGTTGTTCTTGTCCGTACGACAGAGCAACCCCTGCCACATCCGTTGCAATCAAGAAGGTGTCGACTCCCACCTCAAGGGCCAGTCTGACGCTCGCCAAGTCCTTATCGATAACCGCATCCACCCCCTGAAAGCTGCGGCTCTCTCTTATCACCGGGATTCCACCTCCTCCGCAGGCAATCACGACGAAGTCCAAGTCAATCAGTTTTCCGATTTCTTTTTTTTCCACGATAGTGATCGGTTTAGGCGAAGCTACCACACGACGAAAACCTTTTGCGGTTTTTGTTGTTGGATAGGGAAGGCGAACCGCAACCTCTTCCGAAAAAGCTGGACCAATGGGCTTGGATGGATTCTGGAATGCCGGATCGCGCTCATCGACGACGACATAGCTGAGCAGAGTCACAAACAGCTTTTGGCCGTCCGAGCCCATCTTCATGAGCTCGTTGTCGAGCGTCGTCTCGATCATATAGCCGATCTGCCCTTGGGTTTGCGCCACCAGTATCTCAAGAGGCAAGTGAGGCACTTCGCTGCAGCATTCTTGTTGGAGCAACAGATTGCCCACCTGAGGTCCATTGCCATGCGTGATGATGATTCTATACTGATTCAGCAGACCGGCGATCTGCCCAACCGGCAATTTCAGGTTCTCGAATTGCTCTTCAATGCTTCCCGCCTGGCCTTTCCGAATAAGTGCGTTTCCGCCCAGGGCAACGAGCAAGACCGGTTTTTGGGGAATCTCTTTTTGCGGGTCCATTCAGTTCCTTGATGTTCGCCGGAAAGGCCCCATATTATTCACTGGACATGACTCACCGATGGTTTTCAAAATCATATTATGCTGGCCCCGTTAACAGTCCATCCAGTTTTTCTGCGATCACCTCCTCCAGCGAAGGATGACCGTGATCCTTGTACTCGTAGCGTATACGAATCGCGGGCTTATTGATCGATAGCAACCGAGTCAGGTTGATGGGAGTGGAGAACAAAACCAGGTCACAATCGACGGCATTGATCGTTTCCTCCAGATCCCTTATTTGCTCTTCGCTGTAGCCCATAGCCGGCAACTGGGCTCCTACCTTGGGATATTGGCGGTAACTTTCTTGGATAGTGCCAACGGCATAAGGGTGAGGGTCGATAATTTCTGCAGCTCCATATTGTCGTGCTGCAATAGTGCCGGCGCCATATGGCATGCCGCCGTGAGTCAAAGTGGGACCATCTTCCACTATCACAACCCTCTTTCCCTCGATTCGCGAAGGATCGTTCACTAAAACGGGAGATTCCGCCAAAACGATCTGTGCTTTTGGAGCATAATTGCTGATGTTATCTTTTACCTTTTCGACATCATTTGCGGATGCCGTATCGACTTTGTTAATGATTGCGACATCCGCCATGAGCATGTTCGTTTCACCGGGGTAATAAAGCAACTCGTGACCCGCCCTGTGAGGATCGAACAAGACGATGTGAATATCGGGATAGTAAAAAGGTGTATCGTTATTTCCACCATCCCAGACGATTACATCGCCTTCCTCCTCCGCCCGCTGCAGGATCTGGCCATAATCCACCCCCGCGTAAACTACGATGCCTTTTTCGATTAAGGGTTCATACTCTTCTCTTTCCTCAATGGTGCAATGCTGAGATTGAAAATCGGAATAGGTGGAAAAGCGCTGAACTATCTGCCTGGTAAGGTCCCCATAAGGCATTGGATGTCGCACGACAACCACTGTTTTTTTAAAACTTTTTAAAATCTCACAGACTTTGCGGGTGGTTTGTGATTTACCGCAGCCGGTCCGCACGGCACAAACTGCAATAACAGGTTTCTTTGCTTTCAGCATGGTGTAAGTGGCTCCCACCAGAATGAAGTCGGCGCCTTCAGCCATCGCCAGAGATGCTTTGTGCATCACCTCTACATGCGGAATATCGCTGTATGAAAAAACTACCAGATCGATTCTATATGCACGAATCAACTTGGCCAATTCTCGTTCGGGATAAATAGGTATTCCATCAGGATAGAGAGCACCGGCTAATTCAGGCGGGTAAAGCCGTCCTTCAATATGAGGAATTTGAGCAGCGGTGAATGCGATGACTTTATAGCGAGGATTGTTTCGGAAGTAGACGTTGAAGTTGTGAAAATCGCGCCCGGCAGCACCCATGATAAGGACATTTTCGATCATCGATTATCTCCGTCTGTTCGGAATAGCACCCAAAACCACCCTTTATCATCATAATCACCTTTTCAGATCCAGAAAAAGTTTTTATTCCAGGGGGCGCAAATCAAGATTTCTGTATTGCCTATATAGCAAATATCCGCCCCACGCGACAGAGATCAGCATCAGGCCGATTCCAATCTTGTAAGAAATACCGGCTATAGTGTGATCATAACGGATTAAGCCGGTTTCATTAAGGATAAATTGCCAGTCATGAAACCCATAGGGGGCGTTGCGGCCGGTGTTTCCACCCAAAAGCGGCAGTGTCAAGTTACGTGCATCGTTGATGTATGGCGCAATGTCCAGGAAATTTTCGCCAAACCACCATAAAGCCACTGCACCACCAAATGTATTTTTGTACTTTAGCAGGAATACCACAAGACATATCAAGGGCATCAGCAATTGCCCGAGTGTCCCGCCCAGAGAAGCGAGTAGCTCCCCCAATGGACGAGAGAAAACATGACCGGCTTCATGAAATGGCAGATTGATGAGGTGCATGAAGCTGGTCCCCACGTAATTGCCTTCCATTGGCGCCCGAAAAAACTTCCAGCTCCATATGGCAATGATTAACAAGACCAGCAAGCGGCCGATAAAAAAAATAGGATTTGTTCGGGCTTCGACAAAAAACAATAACCGGCCTATAAAACCGCTTTTATCCGGACTCGCATCTTCCTCATCTTTTTCGGGTAGCCTCTGTTCCTCGATGAGGGTCCTGTGCTGCCGGTATTTTTCGAAGATCAGCCCGCATCTTGCGCACTCGATACGCCCATCATCTTGTAATAAGCGGCATTTCGGGCATTGCATTGCGGCGCTCTCTAAGGATGATGCTTCTGGATACGAGGCGTGAGCCCTTTCGACCTGCGCTTTTCCCGGAGTCAATGGAGATTCAAAGTGCGGTTATAGATCAATAACCAACCAACATCATTGCATTATTAAGCTTCCGGATGTCATCCGCCTAACTCAGGCGGACTTGTCCGGACTAGGAGTTTGCAAGGTATAATACACTTTAGCGACACAGAAACGCTAGTTTTTTACAGCCGGCGCGGGCGGTTGGCCAAAACACAGAAAGCAAAGCTTTATTTATGCTCGGCTTTGGACTCGTGTTGAACTGGTTTTTCACCTCCGTGGCCTGCGCCATGATCTTCTTTCGATTGTTCGACTGCTTTAGCCGGACCTTTTTCAGCCGATCTGCTCACCATTTCATACGGAAATGTTTCACTGCCCGTAACGCCTCGGGACCTTGCGGTATGCTCCTGCTGCAGTCTGACCTGATAATGGTTCAGCCAGCCTTCGACAGCTGCAATTTCATCTCCGTTCTCTTGTAAACCAATTTTTTGGGCAGCCTTAAGGTATCCGAGTAGTCCTTTGTAAACATCGGCAAGTTGTTTTTCCAACGGGTAAACTTTTTCTTTTTCTTCCTCAATGCGAGTTGTAATTAGAGAACCTATGGCCGATAGTGCCTCGCTTTCGGTTTCAAAAGACTGCTGAGTCAATTGGGCAAAATCCGCACTTCCCACTGGAATGGGGTCCAATGCCTTGCTTTGCTGAGAATCCAACCAGCCGAGTTTGCCTACCCATAGACTCAGCTGCCCGTCACTCACCTTGTAGTGATAACGGGTCGGAAACAAGATCAAAACCAGCATGACAATAATGACCAGTGGAACTACGATTATAACCCCTCTACCGAGTAGACTCTTAGTTGTTTCGTTCTCTGCCATTTCATCATCCTCCTTGTTGAACGAGAATCTTAGTTTTACTCCGCGCCTTTTCCACATTCGCCGCAAATTGTTCGAAGAGGAGTGAGCAAGAACCAAACCATTATTGCGTTGCAGCCCAGATTTTTAAGGTAATTTAAATCAATTCAAACTGTTGTCAAAAATTCCCGGTGCCCTGTTCATGCTTGGAGATGGAAATCTTTTTTACAGTTTGTAAAATTTGGAACGAAGTCAGCCGAGTTTCCATCCGGAAACTACCTTTTAATGTAGCGCAGCCCTTTTAGGGCTGCCCCCTTTTGTCCCGCCTGCAGCTGGACTAAGTGCCGGCGCTAGAGGGGTTTCCAGACGGGCACTGGTAACGCTCGGAGAAAATGTGTCCCCGGTTAGAGTTCCCCCCCTTTCGTAAAGGGGGGTCAGGGGGGATTCTTACAAGCGAGTTACCATCAAAATCTCCCTAAATCCCCCTTTGTAAAAGGGGGACTTTCTATCGCCCCATAACTGGTTAGAAACTTTCGCCCACCTGTACTAGTAACGCTCGGCGGAAGTAACTACCCGGTTCGAGAAGATATTGGATGCTGGATGCCGGATGCCTAATAAAAAATAGGTTGCTCTGCACTGCGGCGACACTGTCGTTATCCGATATCCGAAATCTAGTATCCGGGATCGATCACAAACCGGCAGGAACTTTCGCCGCCATGTACTAGTCTACCCAGCAGGTCGAACGGATCGATTTGCCTTACCAGTACCGAACGGGGCCAACGTCCATGTGGATAAAATCATCATAAGTACCGACCCCTCCAACCTTAAATGCAGCTGCAGTTTGTCCTAGATCTTTTAAAGAAACCCCTTCTATGCAGACGTCTGACGCCATTCCTTTGATGTGATAGCTGTTCATGGCAACACCGTGCCCATGCTTCCTTAAGTATCTGTTATACTTTGGCGAACGATAGCCGGATATGAGTTGATAAGGACGATCTTTAGCGTGCAGCTTGCACCGAACAGCGTCCAAAAGAGCGTACAGGTGAGGGTCGATGTGGTGCGTTTTTTCGTCGTAGTAGCAGCGAAACAGGTGATTGAGTTGGGTAAGCGCTTTTCGATCGAATTTGCCTCTTTTATTCAGATACTTTACTTGTAACCTTTCGTTGGTGTGCAGATTAACAAAAGAAAGCTTCCCGCAACAGATGGATTTCAAAGCTGCTGCTGGTGTGTCTTCAATGAGGTAGGGAATAAAAGAAGGGGCTACAGAACTGACAGCCATGATCTTTAAAAGTTCTCTTCGAGTCATTTTCTCCTTCCGTCGTCAAGTTCACCGGCAGAAGTCCGCATCCCCTTCTTGAACTGGACTTCGCCCGCAACAATGAAAATTGTTATCGGATTCTGTTATTCACCGCACAGTCTGCTTTGGTCGCAGAGAAATGCAAAAATAGTTAACAGAGATCCTCTGTGGGACCTCCACATCCTTCGCCTTAAAAAAGCGAATACCCGTTGGGCCCGATCAGCACTCTTAGGCCGAACTGATATTTGAGTTTCGATTCTCTATTTTGGATCTTGCACAGTGTTCGCGTTTGTGGATTATAAGCACCGCCGGCAGGGGTGAGAGTCCACCATCCGATATCCGACAGCTTAAGTCCGATATCAAACGATCGAACCTCTTGTGCAATCACCCTAATCCGTGACTTGCCTTGAACCACAGGCTGGTCAATTCCCCCGGGAAAAACGGAGCCGAATATAAGCGATTTGAATCTTCACGTAAAGGCAAGCAAATGCCATACCGATTAGCCGAAACATGGATTGTCGGGCAGTTTCATGTCTGGCTCAACTTTAGAATTTAAAATAATATTAATAGATT
This sequence comes from uncultured delta proteobacterium, assembly GCA_963781715.1. Taxonomy (GTDB): domain Bacteria; phylum Desulfobacterota; class Syntrophobacteria; order Syntrophobacterales; family Syntrophobacteraceae; genus Desulfoferrobacter. The sequence continues at coordinate 15,712 of CAWAGW010000004.1, read as the reverse complement.
AAAAAATGTACGCAGCACTAATGAATGAGTTCAAAGCAAAAAGATTTTTTTTGAAATGTCCCAAGGAAAGGACAAATTAAGCAGAGACAATGTGCTTGCAATCCATTTTGGTCGCGGCTATTTTTGCACATGAACTTTGAACGAGTCCGTAAGGGCCTGCGTCAAAGTATTTTTGTAAGACCTCCACAGATGAGATGGCGGCCGAACTACCGTTACCAGCCTTTTCGGTTTGACCTGCTGCAGAAAACGATCGTTCTTGCAGCCTCCCACAACTTTAAAGAAAGGAGAGTGTTTGGACACACTGCGGCGCGGACTTTCCTCAAGAATCATATATTACAAAGTAACCGCCGAAGTTCTGCTTGGTTCTCTCTGTGCACTTATCCTTATTGGCGTGTCAACGGCCGGATTATTCGCCCAGCCGGCTTCATTTCCGGATTCTTCAAGGAAAGTCGAATATCGACTGGAACCCCTATCGGGAGGGTTGCAGCAACTGGAGAAAATGTTCAACAGCGCACAACTGATGCTGCTTGAAAAACTCAATCGTTGCGACCTCAAGCACTTAGCCAGGCACAGCAACATCGTTGTGCCGTTATCCTGGCATTCCAATGAACTGATGTACAGCCCTTTGCCACAAACTTACGCATGGGCAAAGCAATGTCCCGAGGCCTTGGTGGTGCACCAACCTTCCCAATGCTTTGGTGGGTACGAATATGGACATTTGGTCCGCTGGGGGCCCATCAGTTCCGGCCGTGAGAACCGGCAGACCCCGGCCGGGTTTTTTCATCTCAACTGGCGCTCGCGAGGAAAACACAGCACCGTCGACCCCGACTGGTACATGCCCTGGTATTTCAACTTCGAAAATAAGCTTGGACTATCGCTCCATCAGTATTCCCTGCCCTGTCAACCGGCAAGTCATGCCTGCATCCGACTGCTCGAAAGAGACGCAAAATGGCTCTACGACTGGGGCGAACAGTGGAAACTGGACAGCAAGGGCTGGAACGTGCTTAAACCCGGAACGCCGCTTCTCATAGTCGGCCATTACAACTTTGCAGAACCGCCCCCCTGGCGCTCGATCGAATGGCTGACCCATGGCGTTGAACTGCCGGAGAATCCGACTCCCGGCCGACAACCCTGTCCTGCAGCTGCTTTGAACGGCTCCAATCAATCCGACGCGGTGAACCCTGCCCAGCAAGAACCCGACACCAGGTGAGCACATGGCTAAGATGAGGCTGACCTTACTGGACGGTAGTTTTTCGATACATCGGTTGAACCCGCATGAACCGATTCCTGCCGAGCTGTTTGAATGTCCGTTTTTCACCGTCAGCAGAACGCCCGAGGAGCTTTCCATTGTGGCCCCTCAATCCGCTAAAATCCAAAGCGACCGGGTCGAACCGGATTGGCGCGGCTTAAAACTGATGGGGCCGCTCCATTTCGGGCTTATCGGCATCCTCGCCGACATCGCCACTACATTGGCTGAAGCTGGAATCAGCATTTTCGCTGTATCCACCTACGATACCGATTACGTCTTTATCAAGAGCCTTCATGTTAACAAGGCATTGAGAACACTTGGGGACAACGGGTACGCAATCGAATCCCACTCCGGGATCGAAGGCCCTGATTTAAAGCAGCCGGAATAGAAGTCTGCGTGTTCGCTCTTTTTTTGTTAAACCACGAAGAGCACGAAGAAACACGAAGAAGAAACAGTGGTAACTTGGCAAAAATCACTTTATCAGGAGGGCGCAATGAAGAAAACCGTTGTTATAATCGGCGCATTGGATTCAAAGGGTCAAGAATTCGCGTTTATAAAGGAACTCATCGATAAAGAGGACGTGCAAACGTTGGTGGTCGATTTCGGTATTATGGGGGAGCCCGCTTTCAAGCCGGATGTGGGACGTGAGGAAGTGATCGGCGCAGGGGGCGGCAATCTCAAGGAACTGGCCTCGGGAGAACGCAAGGATCAGGCGATGAAAACGGTGGCGAGCGGGTTGGCCACAGTTGTTCGCAGGCTTTATGATGAGGGCAGACTGGATGGAATCATCGGCATGGGCGGAACCGGGGGCACTTCTGTTGCCACGACTGCAATGCGCGCGCTTCCCGTAGGAGTCCCCAAGGTAATGGTTTCCACGGTAGGCGGCGGAGATGTCAGCGCGTATGCCGGAACGAAGGACATTACGTTCATCCCTTCCATCGTGGACGTAGCCGGAATCAATCAAATCAGCGCGCCAATTTATACCAATGCGGCAGGGGCGATCGTCGGCATGGTCAAGATGGAAACTCCCAAAGCATTAGAGCAAAAACCTCTGGTGGCCGCTTCCATGTTCGGAAATACGACCACTTGTGTGGATCACGCCCGCAGCATCCTGGAAAAGGAAGGCTACGAGGTGTTGGTGTTTCATGCCACCGGCATCGGAGGCAAAACGATGGAAAGTCTGATCGCCGATGGATTTATCGTGGCATCGATGGATATCACCACAACCGAACTGGCCGACCTGGTTTGCGGCGGCGTTTTTAACGCCGGTCCGGAGCGCTGTATGGCGGCTTCCAAGGCAGGCATCCCGGCTGTGCTGGTTCCCGGTTGCGTGGACATGGCAAATTTTGGGGGCATCGACACGGTTCCCGAAAAGTATAGGAGTCGTAATCTTTACCAGTGGAATCCTAACGTAACTCTGCTCCGGACCAACGTTGAGGAAAACATCCGAATGGGAGAAATCATTGCTTCCGCGGCCAATGCTTCCAGTGCTCCAGTGGCCGTCTTACTGCCCCTCAAGGGAGTCTCCATGCTCGACAGCGAAGGCAAGGAATTTTGGAATCCGGAAGCAGACCGGGCTTGCTTCGATGCCATAAAAAAGAACCTTAAACAAGGAATCCCGGTAATAGAGATGGACAACAATATCAATGATCCGGCATTCTCCCAAAAAGTAGCCCAGACGCTGCTCGATATGTTGAAAAAGTAAACGAACTGTTGCAACCCTCAGAAAGGAGGCAAATCACCATGGCTATTGCTCGCAAAGAAATTCTGAAGCGCTTGAAGGCTCAAGTCAAGGCAGGAAAACCCATTGTCGGCTGCGGAGCCGGAACGGGCATCTCGGCCAAATTTGCCGAGGCAGGCGGTGCCGATCTTATCATCATCTATAATTCAGGACGCTATCGCATGGCCGGCCGCGGCTCTCTGGCCGGACTGATGCCGTATGGCGACGCCAACGGAATTGTGGTCGAGATGGCGGCCGAGGTACTGCCGGTGGTGAAGGACACTGCGGTGCTCGCGGGCGTGTGCGGCACAGATCCGTTTCGCTTAATGCCGATTTTTCTAAAACAGCTCAAAGAAATTGGATTTTCCGGAGTCCAGAATTTTCCCACGGTGGGATTGATCGATGGCGGTTTCCGTGCCAATTTGGAAGGCACCGGCATGGGCTATGACAAGGAAATCGAAATGATTCGACTGGCCAATCAGGCGGATCTGTTCACCTCCCCCTACGTTTTCGACCAAGATCAGGCCAAGGCGATGGCCGAAGCCGGAGCCGATCAACTGGTTGCACACGTCGGTCTGACAACGGCCGGCAGCATTGGCGCCGCGGTCGCTTTATCGCTGGACGACGCGGTGGCCAAAGTTATGAGCATCGCGGAGGCCGGGCGCAAAGTGCGCAAAGACATTTTGGTCATTTGCCATGGCGGCCCGCTGGATGAACCGCAAAACGTCGGTGAAGCTCTGGCAAAAATGCCTGGAATTCAAGGCTTTTTCGGGGCGTCCTCCATCGAGCGGCTGCCGACCGAGCGCGCCATCAGAGGCCAGGTGGAATCCTTCAAAACCATGAAGCTGGCGTAGGAGTTCGTCCGTAGATACCTTTATGCCATTTCGAATCACACCTTCTCATGTTTCTCTCCTCCTCGACTGTTAGTTGGACGCACATGACCCCGCGGGTATTGAAAGTCCCCCTTTCGCAAAGGGGATTTAGGGGGATTTTAAATAAGAATCAGCAGTTTGAAAAATCCCCCCTAACCCCCCTTTGCAAAAGGGGGGGACCAAATCGCTGACTCCCTGTTGTTGGTGGCAAATTGTAATGCCAATGAAAACAGATACTTTTCAAAAGCACGGGGTCATGTGTGTCTAACTGTCAGCCTCCTCGAGGGGGAGAAGTCAGGTGAGGGGAAGTGTGGATTCAAGCCCTTTCACCCTCGGCGTCCTCTGCGCACTCCGCGGTTAACAACTAGTTGAGCAGACCCGATAATGCCCATCGCACACCTGAACAAAACCGACCTGTTTTATGTCTCTGTCGGCAAGGGCATACCCTGCCTGGTGATGCATGGTGGTCTGGGTCTGGACCATACTTACCTGCACCCCTGGCTCGATTCGTTGGGGGACTTGCTGGAACTGGTCTACTACGATCTTCGTGGGCACGGCCGATCGGGCCGCCCGCCAATCGAAACGCTCACCCACCGACAATTCTGCGAGGACGCCGACGCACTGAGGCATCATCTCGGATTCAGCCGGATGGCCGTTATGGGACACTCGTATGGAGGCTTTATTGCCCTCGAGTACGCAGTGCGACATCCGGAGCGAGTCAGCCATTTGATCCTCATCGACACAGCTCCGGCGTATGACTATGGCGCGGAAATTAGAGAAAATTTGCAGCGCAGGCACCCGACCGATGAAATGCTGTCGGCATTGAGGAGTTCTGCTCCATCGAGCGACTCAGAACTGGAGCGCTTCTTCAGCAAAATTCTGCCGCTCTACTTTCACAACTACAATGCCGAATTGGCGCATCGACTGTTTGAACATACCATTTGGAGCGCTTCGGCAGCCGCATGCAATGAACGTCTGCTTCGCACATATGATGTCAGATCGCAGTTAAACGAAATCCCGGCTCCAACCGTCATCATAGTCGGGAGCCACGATTTTATCTGCCCCCCTTCGCAGGCGGGACTATCGCATGAAGGGATACCCAAGTCGGAATTGATCGTTTTCCAGCAAAGCGCTCATTTCCCCTACATTGAAGAACCGGAGGCGTTTTTTGCGAGCTTGCGAAACTGGCTCAGCCGTGCAGCGTAAAGCTCCTTGAGTAGTCCCTACCCAAGTTTTTGCAGGAACCTCATCTTTCTTCTCTCCAAATCTGCTTGAGGCGTCTGTCCCTGCCGCACCCGTAACGGTAAAATTTATAGCGAAACGGGTTCTTGCGGTAATACTCCTGGTGGTATTCTTCGGCGGGATAGAACGTAGAAGCAGCAAGAATCTCGGTTGCCACCGGCCCCTCGGCAGTCCACGATTCCTCGACCTTCTTTTTCGACGCTTCGGCAAGGGCTTTTTGTTCGGCATTGTGATAGAAAATAGCCGAGCGATATTGATTCCCCTTGTCGCAGAATTGGCCCTTGGCATCGAATGGGTCGATGTTGTGCCAGAAAACTTTCAGCAGCTCTGAGTAGCTGATTTCTTGGGGATCATAGACAATCTGGATCGCTTCGACATGCCCTGTGCCGCCTGCCGAGACTTCCTGGTAGGTGGGATTTGCCGTATGCCCGCCAGTGTAGCCCACGGTCGTTGAAATGACGCCTTTAAGCTTGTCAAAGGGAGGCTGCATGCACCAGAAGCATCCCCCCGCAAAAGTGGCAATCGCCCTGCCGGCGCCGCCCGCAGACTGTTCCCGACTTTGAGCACTGCCCGTCATCAGGGGCACGAGCAGCCCTCCGGCCATCAGTAAAATCAAGAACATATGTGTCTTCATTGGGCCTTCCTCCAGTATTGCAGGCAATTATAATCTCAATCCGGACGATCAATGCTATTGTTTTATCGTCCGCCTGGAAACATCAGTTTTCCTATTGCCCCCTACCCTATTCAACAATGCCGCTAAATTAAGGGAAGACTGGACGAAAAGTCTCTCTCGTCCCGCCCCTTGGATACCACATAAAACCAAAATCGACATTGGCAAGACCATTTGCAAGAGGCTGAATTAAGATATCAAAGTCTCTCGTACTGAGGTAAAATAAATCGTCAATGGAGATGAAGACACACTTGTGAGGACTCGATCAAATGCGCATCAAACACGCTGAAATCCATCTTGGCGGGACGGCCCGAACGCCAGAGGACGTCGTTTCGCTGCACCGCTTGGGCCTTCGATTCGCCGAAGTTCCCATAAAAGACCCGAAAAGATTCGTGGATGATTTGGACCGGTATCGCGCTGTCAGAGATGAAACCGGCTTATACTACCTTTGCCACGGACCGCGGGAAGGCGACCCCAATGACCTGGAGACTCTGGAAAATGTCTATTTTCCAAAGTTGACCGAAGTGATCGCGCTGATGTCGGAACTGCGCATGCGCCTGCTGACCGTTCACCTGTGGATGGACCCGCGCTTCATGAAGCCTGAAACCATCGAATATAAAATCGATTTTCTGAAAAGACTGCTGGAAATCGCCCGGCCGGCGGGCATCACCGTCTGCCTGGAGAATTTGAGTGAAAGCGCTGAGCACATGGCGCAGGTCTTCTCTGCACTGCCCGAGTTAAAAATGACACTCGACCTCGGCCATGCAGAGTTGTTGTCCGAGCGCAATACGAGCTTCGGCTTTTTGCAGCAGTATCCCGAGCGAATTCAGCATATGCACCTGCACGATAATCGCGGAGGCGACTCGCCGGACGACGATCTGCATCTTCCCATCGGACATGGGAGCATTGATTTCAAAACAATATTTGAAGCCATAAAAGCCGCCCGCTACAGGGGTACCATGACACTCGAGCTGCGCCCCGATGAAATCGAGCAATGTCTCGGCTACGTGAAGAAGCTCCTGGGGCAATGATTTTAACCTGCGCGAGCCAATTCGCGTAAGGCCCCCCTTCAGCCTCGCCAAAAATCCAGCCCCACGCAGCCTCGCTATGCTTTGGCAAAGTTGCCGCCACTAGAACCCTAACTCTACCAAAATTTGCCCCTTGAATTTATTATCAAATCGGAGCATAGTGCACCCATGAACCGGCTGAACGATATAAATCCCCATGGCCAATTCAAATAACCTCCTATTCTAACGCCCTTTGCCTAGCGGTTCAGTTCGATTGTTTTTTAGGGTCACTTGCACCCGCTTAAACACATTCAATTTGCTCAGTAACGGAACCGGCAGGCTATTCATATCTCCTTGCCGTTATTAAGCACGGAAAAACTATTCCTGAAGGGGAGCTTAGAATTCGGTCAAAAACCGTCAGAAACCCCGAGGGTTTAAATGCCGAACGATGAGGACTCAAAGAATCAAAGGGGCGCATGCACACCACAGGGATCTTTGCCGTCAAAACCGAATCGCTTTTGGATTCTGCAAAACCCAGCCTTTGCCCCCCCGAATTGTGACGGTACTTGAAGTGAATGACGTTAGGCAGGTCTCTTTATTATGCTGGCCGAGACAGTAAACAGCTAGAAAAATCTCTAGTAAATTTTCGACGGCGCATGGGCGGTGATTCCGCGGACACCACTTGCTGTGCCCATAGTCGGGAAATTGGCTGGCGACCCAGGGTAACCTGCCGAGCAGGCAACAACCAGAAGATAAATAGAAAACTATGAAATTACTTGTTGCCCAAAGATAAAAAGGAGAAAGACCGATGAGCTTGCCGAATAGTTACTCTCAGAAGTGGAACGCAATCCCGGCATATTTCGACGCGATGCTGGACGCTCAACCACCCGAAAGGTTTTCTATCAAGTTCCTCGAGAACCTCGGTTTCACGAGCACCAACGACCGCCTGTTCGTAGGAATTCTGAAGGATCTAGGATTCCTTTCGGCAGATGGTGCTCCGCAACAGCGATACTACGAATTTATGGACCGCTCACAATCTCGAACGACACTTGCGACTGCCATTCGGGAGGCCTTTTCTGATCTTTTCGCCGTGAACAAAAAAGCAGATGAACTCTCCCCTGACGAAGTGAAGAACAAGTTGCGCACGCTGTACGCAGGAAAGAAAACCGACAACGTGATTGATCGGATCGCCAAGACGTTTACCGCTCTATGCGAATACGCGGATTTCTCGAAGCCCGCAAGTGATTCCAAACCAAGCGAAGCCGAAAAACAGAAGAAGAAGGAAGAAGGCGAAGGCAAGAAGATGGAACGGTCAATTCAGACCTTGTCCGCCGCAGTCGCTCTCGATTCGCTTCAGTATCACATTAATATCGTACTGCCTGACACACGCGATCAAGCCGTGTATGACGCGATTTTTCGTTCTCTGAGAGAACACCTGGGTACCCGCCATGGATAACCTGTACTCGTTTGTATACAGAGGCGTGCTGACAGAAGAAGCACTGGATCGAGTGGGACGCCACCGTCGAAAGCATTTCGGCGCCGAGGAGGCGCGGGAAATGCAGAAGAGTCTTTGCTACGACCTTCTTGATCAGGACTGCCTTGCTGACGCACAAAGGATGAGCACCGTTTACGGAGCCATCCATGCATTTGAGAATATGGTCCGGCAACTTGTGACGAAAGCCATGGCTGAACATCATGGTGAAGCCTGGTGGCAGGAAGTTCCTGAGCGGATTCAGAAGACCGTAAAGTCCAGAATGGAGGATGACGCCAAGTTCCGGTGGCACGGTGCGAGGGGCGCCACCGAAATGAACTACTGCGACTTCAGTGACCTATCGTCAATCATTGTCACAAACTGGGATGCCTTCGTGGACGTCTTGGCAAATCTTGAGTGGGCCAAGGGCGTGCTGTCCACACTGGAGAAGTCGCGTAACATCACAATGCACGGAGGTGTATTGGCAAAGGAAGACGTGCAACGAATCGGTATGAATATTCGCGATTGGACAAGGCAGACGGGATAAGACATTGGCCAACAACACCTTGCACACCTACAAAAAGAACCGCGCGGACGCGGTTCTTTTTGTAGGTGTGCAAGGTGAGCGTTATGTGTGAAAAGGATATAGAATTTAGGTAAAAAGCATGCATCAAGTAGTGGCCGATAAAGAATGGTATAAAAATCAAAGCGAAGCTAAAGGCAAACCTACGCATTGCCCATATGCCACGGTAGAGGATTGTCCACGCTATTACCAAAGCATGTCGTTGTTAGGCAGCACTGGGTCCACCAAAATCGATGAGAAAAAAGACAGAAAATTATTAAAGAAATGGAAGAAAAGTAACTTGTGGCCAAAAATTGATGAGCAAGCAACGTCGGTGAGCACTTCAGGTGAAAGATTTAGCAGTGCTTTCAACTATTGCCCAGAGGTTCTGTATATTCGTTTTGGGTTATTTGCAAAATCAATAGCTTCGTTTAAAGATGAGATAGACCAAGATGCTATGCATAATTATTTAAAGAAAATTGATGCGCAACAAAATGATGCACGTTGGATTTGGAGCCATATTGAACCCCTTCACTATGCTGACTGCTCTTTATATTCAGTTTTAGATAGTGAAGTAGCTCATTCATCAAGCAATCCCTGGTGGAGAGAGCATATAGCAAAGATTGTTGTGGGTATTTGTCTAGCACTCGCAGCGGCAATAATCAAGTTGGTCTTTGGATAAAACAAAGTCACCTAACGAATAAGGATAGATCGTGAGAGCGAAGCGATCCACGATCTATCCCGTCGTTGGACGAGCCCGTCGGGTACTGGTCGGTCTCATTATATATGCAAATATCTTTTTGGGGAACGAGAGGCAGTTTCAGCCCGGATTGGCCGAATATTTTTTTAGGGCGAGCGAGAGCGTCTAGCTTACCGAGAAGCTAACAAGGGAGATATCTATGTCATAGAGATGGGCAATTCCTCCTTTGATCGAGTCAATGCCGGGTTTTAGCCGTTTTGGGCTGCTATCCCGCTGGTGAAGCCGGACGCGCGACAGCCAGGATTTGCATAGGCGCGTGACAGATGGGACACACAAAGGTCGGCCGGGACCGTGGTGTACAGGCTTGTATCAAAACCTGCAAAACCAACTGAATCAAGGACAAGAGCCTTTTGGCATTGCCGTGCAGAAAGCCATAGTCTCTAGCCCGACGAAACCCTTTGGGTAGAACATGCTGCAGGACGAGCCATAAGAAGTCTTCGGCTCTGAGGGTCCGGTAAAGAGTTTTGCCGGTGCGGCTTTCGATGTACCTAAAAGTTATAGTGCCATCTTGATTGGAGACGATATTGCTTTCAGCGATGACGCCCCGGTATAGGTACCGGGACAAGTATTTTAGAGCGGACACCCATTTCCGGGGCGTTGAGCCGGGGACACTGAGCCCGGCTTTGCTCAATGCCTCCAGAAATCGAGCACGAAACACTTTGGCCAGTGCGAATTCATTGAATAGATACTTACTCTTCTTCTTTTTCCATTGTTTCCTGGCTTTATCCACGCCGCCTCCCGGGACCACGACATGGACATGGGGGTGATAATCGAGACGTCGGTTATGAGTATGGAGGACCGCGGTCATACCGATGTCGGCGCCAAGATTTTTGGGATTTAAGCCAAAGTCTTTCAGTGTGCTGGAAGCGCAGGCAAAAAGGAGATTATAAACGAGGGTCTGGTTGTCCCATGCCAGGAATCTAAGCTCATAGGGAAGCGTAAAGGTTGCCATGAAGTAGTCGACGGGCAGGAGCTTTTTTTGCTGGCGATCCAGCCAAAGGGAGGTTTCATGATTCTGACATTGGGGACAGCTGCGATGCCCGCAGGAAAGTGGTCGCACCATCGCATGAGCGCAGTCGGTGCATTGCACGAGCAATTGACCAGATTCCGGTGTCCGGCATCGACTGATGGCCGCGATGGCGCGCAGATGACCGGGTAGAAGCCGTGAGCCGTATTTGGCCTGAAAGGCATCGTGATATTGATCAAGGATAGAGGCGAGTTGCATGATCAGATCCTCCTTAAATCGACATGGAGGGTATTGATCAGACCGTTAATGGTGGCAAATGCATTCTGTTCGGCAATGTCTGTCAAATGAGCGTAGCGTGCTGTGGTGGTGGGGTTGCTGTGGCCGAGGAGTGCCTGGATATGACGAAGGCTCAAACCCTTTTCAAGCAGATGGGTTGCAAGGGCGTGGCGAAGCGAGTGAATCGAGACTTTTTTTTAATGCCGCACTGCTCCACCACGGCTTTCATCGCAGCTTGGGTACCGCCGCGATCCATGTGGGTGGTGGCACTGCGAATATCCTCGGGTGAACCCGCGGCACTGGGGAATAACCAGCAGGGATTGTGATGTTTCAACCACAAAGCGCGCAATGCTTGTGGTAGGTGAGATCGGGCAACGGGACGAAACGATCCTTGTGCCCCTTGCCGCGGCGGATATGAACCAGTTTACGCTTACCATCGATATCGCCCACCTGCAGGGACAGGGTTTCTGCAAGGCGCAAGCCCATGGAATAGGTTGCCAAGAGGAAAACCCGGTAGCGCAGTTTGCGTGTGGCACCGATCAATTGTTCAATTTCGGTGACGGTGAGAATATCCGGCAGTGAATGGACTTTGGGAGCTTTGACGATATTTACCCACTGCCAGTCTTGTTTAAGGACATGTTTCCAGAAAAACTGCAGACCATTACGGTCAATTTTGACGGTACTCCAGGAATGGGACTTCACCAGGTCGGAAAAATACTGTTCCCGTTGTTCCAGAGTCAACTCATTGGGGCAACAATCAAACCATTCAGTGATCCGACGCACAGCGCGCCCGTAAGCATCAATGGTTTTTTGACTTTTCCCCTGGAGCTTGAGCAAACGCAGATGACGTTGATAAAGTTCATTAAATCGATTCGTTTCAGCTTGGTTCATGGTATACCTCCCTTTGTATTGATGGTGCCCGGAATTGGGTCACGCTGGGAGTTATACAATGATTTATAATGAGTTGAGACTTTTTCCCGCCGCATAGCGGCTTCGTCCAACGAATGCTTGCAGGGGACCGGGCGGGAAGCGTGGTGGTTCTGTCATGTAGTCCCTTGGCGCCCGGCCCCTGAAGCTCGTGTTAGCTGGCTTGATCAGGAATCTGTTTTCGGAGGCGCACATGCATGTTGAAATAGACAATGATACAAATAATCTTCTGGAAGTGTTCTGCTTTGATCAGGCATCAGGTGTCCTCGATCTGTCTTTTCAGCCTGTAACCGATATTACGAGTGTTGGGCCAGAGGACTCAAATGTGCGAAGTCTAGGATTATGTCATACAAAACTGTGTGTCTTCCCAGAGGCTATCCTAGAACTCTCAAGCCTGATCGAACTCAATCTCAGTGCGAACCTCATGGAAAAGATTCCGTTGAGCTTGGGGAGACTGGAGTCCTTAAGCTGCCTCTATCTTGCCTATTGTGTATTCGACTATTTCCCGGAGGCGATCCGACTCCTCAAGAGTCTCAAAATCTCGAATATTGGAGGCAATAGATTAGGCGATATTCCCTTTTGGCTTAGTTCTCTAGAATGTCTTGAAGAGCTCCACATAAATAACTGCGGACTTTATCAAGTACCTGAAGCTATTACTTTTCTTCCAGCTCTCAGGATACTGGATCTATCTGACAATTTTCTACGTGAAATTGGTGATGAAATCGGTAGATTAGGACATCTTGAAATACTAGATTTGCACGGGAATGACATTATAAATCTCTCTCCTCAGATCGGCTCTCTTACAAACTTAAGACATCTAAATATTAGTAGAAATTCACTGACTGAGATACCTGAACCGATACAACATCTGAGGCACCTTGAAGAGTTTAACGCATCCTCAAACCGCATCACGTCTTTGACACCCAAACTCGGAATGCTTGATAAGCTACGTAAAATAGACATATGCCACAATCCCCTTGAAAATTTACCAATTGAGGTCATTCTTGCTGGAACGGAAGCAGTAAAAAGTTACCTGCGCTCTTCCTTGGAAGGGACTTCGGATAGTATTTATGAAGCCAAAGCCGTTTTTGTTGGTCAAGGGGAAGTTGGCAAGACTTCACTCAAAAAGAAATTACTGGACCATCAGTTTACCGTAAATCCACAGGAGCCGTCAACAAAAGGGCTGAAACTCCACTGCTGACGCACGAAACATAAACACGAGCTTCGGGCGCTGGTTTTAAGGCAGGTCGGCTGCTGTCTGAGAGGACCGCGGCTGCTCGCCATGTAAAATATCAGGACTCCTGCGCCCCAATGGCCTCAGATTTTCGATCTTTATTGTCAAGTGGACATAGTTCGGCCTTCTTTCTGCCTGAGCGGGCGGGTTTGAGCTTTTGACGACCAATCGATCTGCGCTATATCAAGCGGAGCTGCAATGGTGCGGCGAGGCGCTCCTTGATCCACGCATGGTCAAGCCATGGGCCGGCTATGGTTTGGCGAACGAAGGAGATCAGTCCTCTAATTCCGGTGTCTTGGATGATTTTTTTGAGCTTTTCCGAGTTTTGAGCCATGATGTTGAACATATGCCCCAGTTGCATCAAGTAATGATATCCCTTCATGGCGTTCCAGTCGTAGGCAAAACAGTGTTCGTACTGGTAGCCGTGATGTTTTTCCACCAGGAAACCTGTCTCTATGCTCCATCGGGAGCGTGCGCCCAAATTGCAGCGTTCATGAAGGTTCCACCTGTTCAGAGGCTCGCTGGATATCCAAAGATGCCGACTGCTTTTGGAGACCTCGCGCGTGCCCCCTTTTTCGATCTCCCGCCAGGTCTCCATGCATTCGACCACATGGACGAGCTCGGTCTTCTTGCCGTTGGCGCCAAAGCAGTACTCTATCTGGTTGGCCCATCTGAAATTCTGCCTTCTGTTGCCCCATGTGCGAGTGTACCGATTCTTGGGCTGGAGCGTGCTTATGGCTTCAAATTCACCCTGTACGGTCGGTAAACTCTTGTCCTGTAAAACGATCATGTATCCCCATTTGTATTTGCGGCACACCTCCATCACAGGGCCCTTGGCGTAAAGACCATCCAGAAACACCATTATTCGTAGAGCAGGAAATGCCTTCTTGATGCGTGCGGCCAGCCGATAAAACGCTTTGAGCTCACAATCCTGTTTACTATTACCGGGGTCGCCTGCCGTATAACTCAGAAACTCGCTCATCAAAGGAATGCTCATCCCGTCACGGAACGCCAGGTTGGCCTGCAAAACGTAAACATAGTACTGGGTGTGAGGGGTGTCGTCCTTATCGAAAGTTCGCTGTAAACACTCTTCATCCCAGAGCCAATCGCGGATCAGCTTCTGCGTACCATCCACCGCAACAGGGTAACAGTTCTCTACCAAATACCGGCGAAACTTCTTCTTTCTGATCCATTGCCGGATCAACTCTATATGCGTGCTCTCGATCTGCTCTACCTCAATTTGCCATAACAACCGTTTCAGGGTGTCATGATGGGGCACATCCTCAAGTTCGGGGAAAAATCTCTGCAAATTCTCCCAAAACATCGGACGACTCATTTCCCGGGTGGCCTCTCGAGAGGAACTCATCTGCAGTACAAACACCAGTATCCCGTAGATGAGCAGGACCGTATGCTTGTGCTTCGTCTTTTTCGCATTTCTCGGGTCCGGAATCTTGGAAAGCCTTCTTAACAGCACCGGCAATTTGGCGCGAAAAGCCTTCAATTGCTCCCAGCTCGCCTGGTTGCGAACGGCACGCTCCTCCTCCACGTCCTTGTATGCGCACTTGTGGTTAGAGATCGTCGTGTGCGATGAGCCGTTCAATCCTTTTCTTTGCAACTCTTCGCGTAATGCCTTCTGAGCCTTCTTTCTCTCCTTCCTGTGTGCTTTGATTTGTTCCCGATTAGGACGTCGGCTGACCTTGCTCATGACCCTACCCGCTCCGGCAATGAGCACAGCACTTCACGGAAATACTCGCAAAGTGGCAATACGAAAATCTTCTTGGGGCTCGTCGTGTAGCACTTGCCCTTGCGAACGAGCCCCTCTCCCGTCGTCATTCCCAGATAGTGCCAGTTTGCCGCCCGGTAACAGGTCCCCTCATAGAAACGAGGATCAACGAAAGTCTCCAGCAATACCGGCCGGTAACTCCAACGCTCCTGCCAATCTTGACCGATACGCCTTGCCGCTTGCCCCAGTACATGGCTTGCCAGATTTCTCACCCGCACCCAAGGAAAGATTACAAGCCGCGTATTGTTCACTACCCAACCCAAACGGTTCAATCGCTCTGTTGTACTCCAACCAATCCAGCGATCCCGCTCCCGCAATGCCTTCGCTGCTCCCGAGAATAACAAGCAGCCCAACTTGCCTGTTTCGCTCTCCACGAAATAGCGCAGGTAACAACCAAAAGGCGCTTTGCAACCCAGATAATGATAGCGGCTTACCAATTCATTCCACAGACGCGCTGCCTGCCGATCCTTCACCAACTCCAATCGCACCCGACCGAGCCGCCCAACACTACCTTCTATGGGCGGTTGCGGATCACTCCTCCGACTCCGCCTTGGCTCCTCCGATTGCCTGGGCAAAGACACTCGCTTGGCTGGCAGTGCTAAATCTTTCTGCGCCTCCAACTTCTTCAGCAACTTAAGACATGCATCTACTTTGGGACTGCCCGAGGCGCTGTACCAACTTAGATGCTCACAGATCGTTATCGCCAGTTCCTTGCGACTCAGCCCCCTACATGCCTCTACTGTATCGCAAATCCCCTCCATTTCCTCACGGCTGATTCGCCGACCGCACTGGATCACCGGCTCTCTTCCTCCTTTGCAGCGTAGTCCCCTGATTCCTCGCCAGCTCACACTGACTCACCACTACACTATCAAAGCAGCCGATCGGTGTCTACTCCTATTTTGAGACAAAATTTATTTGCTTCCACCCACCTTCCGTTATCAGCCGTGGGCTTGCTCACTTATGCGTCAGCAC
>CAWAGW010000003.1:0-33737 GCA_963781715.1 uncultured delta proteobacterium | reverse complement strand
GCCCAAAATCAAATTTCCCCATTCCTACTATTTTATCCCTTAGGTTAAATATCGCTCAGTTTGGAGCCATCCTGACCACCTTTGACATTTCTCACATATCGTGCATAGCGGCGGTGAATCATCTCAGTGTTGCAATGCCCCATGACCTTCGCAATCCACAATGGGTCTTCTCCACTGCTGAGCGAGATCGTTGCAAAGGTGTGGCGCGCCTGCTTGGTGCTCCGAAGCGCGACGCCTGCCGCCCTCAACGCAGGATGCCACACACGATTCCGGAGATTGCTCAGCTCAACCCTGGAACCACTCGGAGTGCAGAAGAAATACTTAGGAAGCAATGGACTCGTTTATCACCCCCTGGGCCGTAAGAGCACTTAGCATCGCTCGGGTTAGCAGAATATCCCTTCTGCTGTGCCTATTCTTGGTCGGCCCCTCAACCACATTCCCATTTTGTCCTGGGCATGGCACGCCGCACCCGGAGAATTTCGTTTTCCCAATCGATGTCCCTCAGTTTGAGAGCAATTTGTTCTCCGGTCTAGCCCCGCCGCAAATCCAAAATGGGAGTAGGGAATCCAATGGTCTGGAAGCTTTTTCCGTATTGCCCTTATTTCCTGTATTGAGAACGGAAGAATTTCTTCCTCGTTGCCGTCCAGATCCCTATCGACATCCCGCTTTATCTTGAACCCGAAGAACGGGTTGAACGTGGTATTCCAACCATACTTGATCGCCGTCTCTGTGCGGAGATCTGCCCCATTGGTACGAAATACCTCTTTATGGACTCCTGGCAGACTGGATGCTTCCTTATGCGCTGTCTTTTTGCCCAAGCAATGAAAGTGTTGAAGACGTGAGCGTTCAGTTCAGCGAACGTCATCTGCCCAAAGAACGGGATAAGGTATTTGTTGAGATAGCTTTTGTACTCCTTCAAAGTTCTGCCTGTAACCTCAAACATTCCCCTTTTCAGGTCCAGCCAAACCCAAGCCTCGGCTTCCAAGAAAATCTGGCCCGGAGTCATTTTGAGATTGAACCGTTCCCTTTCCTTCTTAGTAAAATACGCTGCCTTTTTGCTGCCCGGAAAGACGTCCGCATACCTGAAAGTCCCGTCCTTTATGGCAAGGATGATTCTGTCAAGCTGCTCGCAGACAGCTTTGGCACTCTTCTCATTCCATTCAAGACCTGATTTCTCCCTAACCCTCTCATCAAGGTAGTAGAAATCAATATACACCATGCTGTTGACATTCCTGACCGAACCCTCCTTATTATGGTTCAGCCCGGCCTTCCTGACTTTCTCGGCCCGCTTCTTCTGCTTCGGAAACGGTACCACTATGGCCTGTGCTGGTTTAGCCATTTCACTCGTCCTCCATATCTCACCTCCTTCCGCTGATTTTCACCGACCCCATAGTAGCAGAAACAGGGGGCTGGCAGAAGGGCCGAGTTGGAGGCCCTGGACGGAATCGCCCAGAGCCTTTGTGATTTTGAGTCAGTCGTTGCGGGTCAGCGGCAGAATAAATGATGCGTGATTCATATGTGAATTAGACTTTTCGCGTCGCCTCCATGCCGAGCGGAACCTTTTCCACTCATCGGAGGATTCAACGCCTCCTTAGTGACGGTTGCTCCAAGGCTGGAATTTGAAATTGTTTTCCTTTCGACTTCTGGGACCGGGACCTCCCCCAGCCACACTTCCATTTCACTCCATTTGAACAGGAGCTTCTTGGGCGTTGGCTTCAGGAAATGCTTGCCCTGTATGAGGTCCCCGTTGTAAATCATGTTATAGATGGTCTGCTTTCGGTACTGTATGCGTTCACAGAGTTGATCTGTGGTCAAATACTCCTCGTCAATGCCCATGTGTCCGTTCACCTCCACCTGTAAAGAGTAGACTGAAATGGCAGGACTCCACGAAGCCATCCGTGCCCCGATGTAGCAGGCTTGTTGGGCTTCGTTACGGTCCGGCCAGTTTGTACGATCGAGTTAAACGTCTGCTTGTGGGAACAGGATTCCGGTTGACAATTCGGGCGGGAAATGGTCTTCTAAGTTTGCGAGATTTAGAAGTCAGTCCCACCGAGTCCCCCTGGAACCCCATTCCTCGGGGATTCTATTTTTCAGGCTTCATGGGTCACCTCCTGTTTTGTCGGTCAGTGGATTCGGAAACGTGAGGCTATGCTTCCTGCCTCGGCCAGAGCTCGCCTTGTTGATCGCCCCCTGCACGTAAATCTAACCTATTTGCGGTCTTCACTGGCGGGTGGGCCGACGAACTCAGCGCAAACTCGCGAGCGTGTTCTTATTGTTGTTCGAGTCCGCCATAAAAATAGTCCAGCAAAACAGCATGAATTTTCTCGATATCAATTATCACCATATTGTTATTAAATGAATGAGCCTCCAGCCCTTCTGAAAGGATTTGGATTAGCTCTGCCGAAGAAAGAATCTCTGCTCTCGTTTGCCAGCTCGTATGATGCGTCTCTGGCTTCGATAAGTTCATGCCAAAAAGGACATATTTTTTCCCTTGGGGTAGGCCGCTTTCCCGAAGACCCTTTTCCCGCAGGACCTCCAAGAAACCGAAAGAATTCATCCCACTGATTGAGAGAGCGAAGAGCTCTCTCCAAATCCCGATCTCAAAAAGATTGTACCAGTCGAAAAGCCGGTTTGACCCGGTCCCCGTCGCCTCCCTATAGGGGCGTATTACGCCCTGCTCGCATAGTTTCATTAGCTGCCCCTTTGTGGGTATTCCTGGAAAGATGTCCATGACTAGTTTTGCGGCTGCAAGTCCGATTCGAGTAATGTCGTACATGGTTTCCCCCTAAATTGAACTTTTTAGTTTCGAGACGCAACCATAGCTTCGGCAAAGAACCCAGTCAAGAGTTTTTTGACATCGGACGAAACTTTATTTTTCTTATGAAACTACTGTTTTTAGTTGACATTATAGTTTCATTTAAATACTATACCTCCTTAATGGAACGGGTGGCGATTTTCGGGAATTTCACAAACACTGAAAAAGCAGGAAGGAGGCTGATCAATGGTTCATCCCTATGACTTCTACCGTCATGGGTTGCTGGGGGTTGCCCTGGTGTTGCGGGGCATTTTGCTGTTGGCAAAAATGTGCGGAGGGACGTGATGAAAAAAGCTCAGGAAAGGGATTCGGTTGGAGGGCCGAAGGGGTGCAGTATTGGCGCGGAGATCACGAAACCTAATATGGGACCAATTTCCAAATAGGAAGGGATATTGCAAATGAGGAAACCAAAAGTTCATTGGTTACGAGAGGATGGGCTCCACACGGAATGTGGACGTACAGTCGGGCCTAATATTGCCATTGAGGATTGGGAGAACGATGATTTCGGCGACTGCAAGGCATGTTTGGCCGTCATGGGCAAGGGGACATTTGATGGCTTGCCCGACTGGATGCATTTGGGATGCCCAGGTTGGCCTAATTGTGAGGACGGGGGATGCAATCATGCTTTTAGATCCGGACACTAACCCAAAGGGTCCCGGCTACAGCAGGCCGCTCGATGTGCATAAGATGAGCGAAGCGCCTGAAGCAAAGGTCATTGTGGACAAGCTGCTGCCAGAGGTGATCCCTTCGGAAGTTGAGGGAAAGGTTCGCAAACGCTACCGTGAGGCCCTGAAAATGATCGTGCTCAATTTATACCTGGCCTGGAAAGACGATCCAAAGCTGTGGGTAGCATATCAGCGCAACAAAAGCGCATACACTGTGGGGAAGCGTTATCAGAAGTTCTTCCTAAAATACACTCAAACTATTGGAACGGTCGACGGGCTGATCCGATACGGCTACATTGAAAACAAAATGGGGTTTCATAATCCTCAGACTGGATTTGGGAGAGTCTCGCGCATGAGAGCGACTGCCAAGCTATGGGCACTTTTTATCCAGACACCGATACCCAAGAAGAGAATGAAGAGCCAGGCCCCAGAGATTGTGCTTAAGGATCACGAAAAGAAGGTGATAGACTTCGCGGAGACCCCGAAGGTAAGAAAATGGAGGAACAACGTCAAAAAAATCAATAAGATATTGGAGGGGGCAGATATTGACCTCAATTTGACCGATGAGCAGCGAATAGCGCTTGTAGGGGAAATGGGCTACCCGGTCGATACAACCAAGCGTAGCATCACAAGGTCGTTTTGCCGCAAATCTTTTGACGATGGCGGGCGCTTCTACCGTATCTGGGTACACGAACTCCCCCGAGAATATCGCAAGTACGTGACCATCGATGGGGAGGCCACGGTTGAGCTTGATTTTTCCGGCTACCACACAAGGATGCTCTACCAAATGATGAGCCCCACAATCCCGGAGGGCGATGTCTATGCGGTGGAAGGGGTTGATCCGGCGATGAGGGAGTTGCTGAAAACGGGACTCAACATCATGCTCAATGCCAAAAGCTGGAAAAATGCAATTGGGGCAATCCATACCAACAAAAAGATCAGGCCGATGGAGCTGAAACGCGAGGAGATCGAGGAAATCATGCGCAGGTTTCTGGAAAAACATTGGCGGATTGCCCCGGCCTTCAACTCCGATGTGGGGGTGATCTTACAATTTATGGATTCTTGCGTGGCCGAGAAGATCCTGCTGAGATTAGCGGCGATGGGAATAGCTACCGTGCCAGTTCACGATTCGTTCATCTGCCAGGCAAGGTATGAGGAGGAGCTACGGTTTGTGATGCAGGACGAATATGAGACAATGTTTGGGACCGGGATTCCCATTGGCAAAAAAAGTTGACGGCGGCCCTCCTCGTCCTTCTTCTCATCCTCCTCCGATATCCTCCCTCCATCTCCATGACTAGACCCAGGATCGAGCATCTCGAATAAACTCGGCAGGTTAAGCGTATGTCTCAAGATCGCGAGACACTTTTTTGTGGGCGGGGCCTTGGGTTGCAGAGGTGGGTCGCCTTAACTGTGTTAAGGATCAAGGGCGCATATGGCCGGGGAGTTTTATATGACATTATGAAGGGGAAGGCCGGGGTTGAGTATCAGGGCTCGGTAAGCGAGTGATGAACCGAGACATCCTCCAGTCGCTGCTCTCCTGGTCCGTCGAGTTCCGCAGCCTTCACCCACATCAACGCTGTCGGTGCGAACCCTCAGGGGAGGCGTGCGGTTCTCCTCTGGCGGCAGGCGTAATCGTCACATCCAAATCTTACCAACTCCTGCCCAGGATCAGCGCAGGATTGACGTGCGGGCCGACTGTTGTCGCCGGGTCAATCAAGACAGATTCCGGCTCCCAAAAACACGAGGATTTGGATAGGCTCGGCGGACCGGGAGAAACAACGGAAACGGTCGAGCAGAGCCTGGAGTTTGCCGACTTACTCGAACTGGAAGCAATGAAAGTGACCGCCCTTCGGGAACACAGAACCCGAATGTGCTCACTCAGGTCACTGATTCAGGTTGAACGCAACCTGGTATTAGTATTAGTCTTAAAAGATCTGAACTTTTTTGACTTGACTTTAGAATTCATGGTAGCCATGATGGATTAGATATTTGAATTATCAGATTGTGAGCGTCAACTAATAACGAGGTCACATGATGAAAGTTCCTTCTTCCCGCTATATCTACGCCACATTGTTTTGTATCTCGATTTTTTTGAGCCCCGCGACTCAGGCATTCGGATATGGATTTTCTACGGTGGCCTATCCAGGCGCATGCTATACATTATTAGTGGGTGTCGCCGGTTCGTTGGTTTTTGGAAACACGGACCAAGGCTATTCCAGGGCCGGAGGGTTTAGTTATGACTTAAAGACGAAAGTATTCACTCCGTTCCTGCCTCCCGATAAAGACCTCGGCATCAGTGCGGTCAATGACGCAGGTCAGGCGGTTGGCACTTTCTTTGAAAGCTCCGATTCGCCTCAGGTTCACGCATTCATTCGGTCAGGCTCTTCTCTTGATTTAATCGACATGCCCGGTGCCACAATGACTAATCCAACAGGAATCAACGCTTCGGGGCAGGTTACCGGCTCCTACGAAAGTGGCGACGGAGAGCATGGTTTTATATGGACCAATGGGACTTTTGAAACTCTGGATGTCCCTGGTGCAACTTCTACGATTCCCTATGCCATTAACGATTCCGGTTCTGTTGTTGGCATGTCTCTATTCTGGAGCACGGATGACAATGGCAACCCACGGAATGAGCAGGCATATTTCGTCAAAACC
This sequence comes from uncultured delta proteobacterium, assembly GCA_963781715.1. GTDB lineage: Bacteria > Desulfobacterota > Syntrophobacteria > Syntrophobacterales > Syntrophobacteraceae > Desulfoferrobacter. The sequence continues at coordinate 27,599 of CAWAGW010000003.1, read as the reverse complement.
GGCGAGAATATCCAGATTTTGGATTTCCCGGGATCGCTGGCCGGTACGACCACCATTACGGGAATCAATAACTCGGGACAGATTGTTGGTAATTTTAGGGATGCGAATGGTGAGCACGGTTTTGTCAAAAATGCCGAGACATATTCCAGCATAGATTTTCCAGGTGCAACGGTTACCAGTGTGACCGGGATCAGCGATTCGGGTCTAATATATGGCGAGACCCTGGACACGAATCACGTATATTTCATAAAGACCGGCACGAGGTTCATAACTTTTGCGCGAAAAATCGTGGGAATCACTAAGTCGGGTCAGATTTTTGGAGAGTTTGACACGACCGCGACAAAACCGTCCGCGTGCTGGGACTTTGTTACTACTTACTCCGGTTACGTTACCTACCCGGAAGTGGACCACGAAACGATGCTTCTGTTGCTGGACGGGGATTAGGGTGCCGGTTTGGTATTGGCGGGTAGCCCGGACAAGTCTCTTTACTGACTATGCACAAGGGGAAGGAACTGCTCCAACATGCAATTGCCGCTGGTGCTGACGGCTACATTTTGAAAGAAGACGCACCTACGGAACTCATTGACGCTATAAAGATCATCGAACAGGGGCAGGTTTACCTGTCTCCCCTGCTCGTTCCTCACCTCAAAGAGGCCTTTGTTCAAGATCATAGAAAGGGTGAACGATCAACGCTTCTTTCCGGACGCGAAACTGAAGTCCTGAAACTCATTGCCGATGGAAAATCTGATGCCACCCTCGCGATACTTGGCAATCCATTGGTAAATACGAGGGCGCGAAAGCCCCAAGGCCATGATGACCACCTCGGGACTTTCCCCGGCTTCAACGCGCTTCACAGCCCGGATCCGGATCTCTTCGAGGGTCTTCCGTCCAAGTTTTCGTCCGTCGAGTTCTTTCATGCCCCGAACATACCACATGTTCGCTTATTTATGAAGATATTAGTAAGTACAGCGCAGGTGCACGGCGTAACTGTTTCCCTGGTAGCAAAGAGACTATTGATGTGGCTGCACGCTTCGACAATGATGATGAATGTTATGGCTGGTGCACCGAGAATTACTTGCCTGGAAAGGGGTGGCGAAATGCCCGATTGGAGACTCCCGCAAGGAAGATACATCGTCAAGGTTACTGCTACATCTTCCGGGGAGAGGATTACTGATTTCTTTCAGGTCGAAAACTCTGTAGCTAAGCAACATTTTCGCTTGATGGTAGCAAGCCAGCAAGACATTTCAAAAGTCGGATCGGACTATGGCATCACCTAAGTTGGTACTTGCTGCCCGTAGAAAGCCTTTCTTCTCCTTTTGTGTCTTGGACCGCTATCCATTATCTTTGCCGTCAAACTGGAAGAGGGAAAATCCACACAGCTCTTCTGAACCAAGAAAATGCACGTACTGGAATCTCCACTGTTCTCCCCCATCCGGCGTTATGGATCAGTCCCTTCCCCCGGTCAGCAGATTCAGATCAAAATCGTAATGCCCTAAGGCCAGGGTGGAATTTCAACAATGGCAAGCAGTATCGACTTTCGAAAAGGAAAAGTTGAAGGAAAAAGGGTGAATGGTTCTAAGCAGTTGGGTCCTCTTTATTGCCAGCTTTCCTTCAATCCTTTATTATGCCCCCTTGGAGGAGTAACCATTCAGACATCTCAGGCAAGATTTTCTATTTCCTTCATCACTTTGTTGTTACAGATCCCGCAGATCCCATGGGACAGCCTCGGAAGTGGCGAATCGTTGAAGAGTCTTAACATCCTTACTGCGGAATCGACATCGACCCATTCTCCCGGTTTGCCGCTCTGAGCCCAATCAGGAATACGGATCTTTTTGCACCAACTACACATGACAAGTAGCCTTTCGTCATGGGGGCGATCCGGGTCGAGCAATTGGATAGGTTCACGGTCTTCTTCCTTAAGGAAAATATTGTAAAATTCAATGACTCCATTCGATAAAGGAACGACGTTCATGCTCATGTAACGTTTGGTCGGCGGGGAGTCGCACCTATAAGGCAGATGAATTGACTTTTGAGAGTCCCTCACAGTCCTGAGAAGGATTTTCCAGAGGTAAATAGTCTCTGCCCCGCTGATGAATTCCCAGAGGGACTTGCCGATGACGAGATGAGCGCTGAGAGCACTGATCCAATTTGCACGCCCGAAGACAAGCCATTCTTCATCAACGTGGATGATAAAGTCATTAGAATCTATTTGGTGAATGGTCGTGAGCAAACTACCCTCCTGGATAAAATCCAAATCTTATTTTAACCAAACATCATAAATCCGTCCAGGACGCTCATGGAAAAACAAACATGCTTATTCAGAATTCTCTCCCCTGTGCGTATTCCATGGCTCTCCATCCACTGTTTCCATATGCAGATCATTCCCATTGTGCACCACCCTGATCTGAGAACTTACCACGTGGCAAGGAATGTTTAGATTAGCCTGCAAATACGAGAGCCAATTGGGCAGTCTTGCAGGCGGAAAGATCAAGGATTGCGAAGGAAGTTTTCTTCAGGACAAAATCTACGTGGCCTCTGTATCACCAGCGACGGTGGTTTGCGACCCTGCTGGAGCTGGTGCGGTCGCAAAATGGAGTGATACTCTTCGCCAAATAATCCTACTCCCCCATTGCTAACAGCCTACGCCAGCATTATGCCTAAATTGCAGCGTATGGAGCAGGAAGGTTCTCTGTCTTTGGATGCTGGTCACACGTTCACCCCAATGTGCCGAAGAGTGCATCTTCAGGGACCTTTCCTGAATACATTTATGAGAGCCGGAGCCATCCATGGAAAAATCCGCTTTCCCTCCAGCTTGCGTGGAGATGCAGCGCTTTGGACTCACTGAAGCCATTCCTGGTCGCCGCTCCCGCCGATTATTCATGGGAGCGGAGATTCCGGACGGTATATCTGCATGATATACCGCGCCGCATGCTGTGCGCCTAAACTTAGAGTCTTGCAGATAACCGGGAATACGCAATCATTCGCTAGGCGGATCAATTTAGAGCAAGGGAGAATAAAAAATGAGCCAGATAACTGAAATTGCCCCTGACTTTTTCAAAATTTCAACTTTTATTCCGGAATTTAACATTCAATTCAACCAATTTCTTGTAACGGACGAAGAGCCGCTCCTTTACCATACTGGGATGAATGGACTTTTCTCGACAGTTAAGGAAGTTGTTGCCAAGTTGATCGATCCGACTTCAATACGATGGATCGGATTTAGTCATTTCGAGGCGGATGAATGTGGGGCGCTTAAGGAGTGGCAGCGGATAGCGCCTGATGCTACGGCAATATGCAGCCTCGTCTCGAAGTTGGTAAGTGTAGACGATGTCGTGGCAGAACGGCCAGCTAGGGCCTTAGATCACGGTGAAGTTTTTGTGACGGGAAAGTTCCGCTTCAAATTTCTTCAAACACCCCATGTGTCTCACGCATGGGATGCAGGCCATTTATTTGAAGAACATAGTGGCATACTTTTATGCTCTGATCTTTTTCATCAGAACGGTGACGTGGAAGCAGTGACGAATTCTGACGTTGTCAGCCGATTCAAAGAGACTCTGATAGAGTACCAGACAGGACCTTTTGCCAATTACCTGCCATATACAAGCAAGACAGAGCAGATGTTAAACAGTCTTGCCGCCCTAAAGCCAAGGGTGATTGCATCAATGCACGGTTCGACATACGTAGGGGATGGTGAAGCCGCGCTTTCCGGCTTGGCCCAGGTTATGAAAGAGGTTTTGGCGGCGCCTGCTTGAGTCCGTAGGTCTGGCCGGTGAACCGGAGAGCGCAAGATCATTCATGCACGAAAATCAGGGGAGGCTGCGGATTTTACCTTTGGCAAGCTGGTTTGAACTTGTTGAACTCTGCCAGGCGAGGATATAGTATCGGGTGGCACTTGGCAGAAAAAGGAGAAAGAAGGCACCTTGGATCTGGTAGAACCCAGGAGTGTTCAGCTCGAACTTCACGCATTCCTCCGTAGAGACGATGATGTCATGACCGAGACATGGAGTTATGAAGATCCCCTTGAAGCTGCAGAATGCCATTGAAAACGCATGAGTGAGTTGCTAAATGCCCGCTTTGGGGACAAAGCGAGCATTCAGACATTTTCCTTTAGGGTTGGTGTTAAACCCCGTACCGACATGAATACCTAAGATTTGTGGGCGCCAGATTTGCTACCTTCGTGCTTTGCAATCCAGCTGTCCAGCCGGGCAAATCTCGAGTCAATCCGGGAATTGATCTGCGAGCCCACTTTATCCTGCATGCTTGCAAGGTTGGTCCGCTGTTCCTGGGTCAATTTGGGAAGAACTGAGGCCATCACTTGCGCCCTTAGCTCAGCGCCCTGTCGCTCATATTTTATTAGGTTGTCAAAGTGCTCGGCGTTGAATTTCCCTTGCACGAAATCCTTTCGGACCTGAACTACGGCGTTGGCTGTTTCGTGCGCTACCGTTTTAGCCCGGTTTTCATTTGATTTGAGTATCTCGGCTACTTGCGCTTTTTGAGCATCCGACATATTCAGTTTGTGCATCAATCCGAAAAACGGATCATATTTAAAGAGCTTATTTTGTCCAGCTTTTTGCTGTTGCACTGATTGAGTATTTTGTCCGGATTGCACATTTAGTGAACCGTTTGGAGCGGCGGTTGCACTGCCCGCTGCAAAAACCCATGTAATCAAAAGAAAGCCAAACAATCCCACCACACCTTTCTTAATTTTATACATTAGCTGTATTCTCCTCTTGAACTCAAGTTTAATTTCGATCAATTTCTCCACGCCACCGGCATAAGATCGATCCAATTTGTCAAAACTAGTTTTTAAACTTCTATTTTGCAACTCCCGATAGGTTAAGCTACCTTAACGGAATGCTAAACCCGAAATATGGAGTATTAATATAGAACCCTGGGGAATAATAGGTGTAAGGTCCATAGTAGTCGCGGTCGGGATAGCCGTAATAGCCATAATAGCCGTAGTCGTCCCGATCGTGCCTGTGGAAATCACGGTCTCGCCAGTGGTGCTCGTGCCCGTGCCAATCGACTGTCCTGTAAGCCCCCTGGTCTGTCAACTTGGGGTGGGCGCTATCGAAGTTCAGCGCCCTGGCATTCGCGCTGGACCAGGTAAGGGCCAAAGAGCCAATCAGGAATGCAAACGTTAATACGAATATCTTTAGTTTCACTCTCCTACACCTCCTCACTAAAACCGCGTTGTAATTCGCGGTTGTATTGTTTCCGGCCGAAGCCAAAAAGGTGAATTTTATCTTTAATTTCAATGTAATCTTTGTCCGGGATGGTGCAAGGACCCTAACTATTTGTTTATAGGTCAAAAAAACAATGGAGCGCCTTTCGCCTCCCGGATGTTTTGTCCAGCTAAGGCAATTTTGGGCGTGACATCGTCGGGACCCAGATCTCTTTTGGCTATTTAGCCCGCATTATTCATGAGCATGGCCAAAAGGCTCTCGGATGTGGCCATCGTGAGTCATGAACCACCGATTTTTCGTAGTCCGGCCGGTTGTGTGAGGAGTTGGAATTGGTTTGAAAACCCTTTTTCCGTTCTCGCCTTGTGTTTTTGCCTCCGAAACCCCGATTTTGGGCGCACCGGTAGCATTGATTGTCGTTTTCAGTGGTGAGCAGAGTCAGGTGGGGATGCTCCGCCTTCAGCATCGGAGCGGCATTTGCCGAATGCTTTGCAGTGCGGTGGCAAACAGGCGCTGATAAGGATAGGCCCGGGGCATGGTAAAGAGAATGCGCCGGACGCTCTGGACTACTCGGGCAGCCACTTTGAGCAGTTTGAGCTTGAGAGTGTCGACCGTGGCGGCAGCCAGCTCGGTTCCGGCAAGGCTCCGACGCAGGTGCCACAAAAGAACGAAGGCGAAGGTGTGCAGAAGCAGTCGAAACTGGTTGGCCTTAAACCGGGTGCAACTCAGCCGATCGGCTTTGAGATGAAGTTTGAGCTCCTTTATCCGGTTTTCGGCATCGCCGCGCCCGGTGTAGATGCCGTCATAAATCCCCGCCGCAGATTCAAAAAGGATGTTGGTTACTACAAAGCGAGTATTGAGTCCTCGGGGGAGCCTCTCGACTTTTGCAATAACCCGACGAGATCTTTGCCAGGAGTCGGCTCGATGGTAGAAGCTGCCAAAGAGTCTTTGCTTTTCACTTGTTTTGGCGAACTCTTTTTCGGCTTTGAGCACCAGGTTGGCGGCACGTTTGCGTAGACGCTCATTGGTAATCAAACCAATCGTGTATTTGACCTTCTCGCATTCCAGGAGCCTGTGGATGGCCGGTACGGCAAAGCCGGCATCGGCGCGCACCAGAATCGTGGCCTCCGGATAGGCATGTTTGAGGCGGCGGATAATGCGCTTCAAGATGGCCGCCGCTCCTTTTGATGCGTGTGCGTTGCCCGCCCGCAATACCGCAGCCAGGGGAAAACCGGTCAACCCATCAAAGACCAACAGGGGATGAAGCATATACTGATCGTAGTAGCCATGAAAGAAGGAGAGCTGCTGCATGCCATGAGTGGGATCGTCTGTTGAGTCGATATCAAGCACGATTACCTTGCGCGGAGCCGGATGTGCGGCCACATAGGCATCCATGAGAGCATCAGCCAAGCGGCGAAGTTCTCGGTTCCCCACACCGTTTTCGAAGCGCGAGAGTGTCGGTTGGGATGCCAGTGCAGGACCGGTTTCAGGCAAACGGCCAACAGCGGTTTTGAGTCCCGGATCAAAGCGCAGGGATCGATGATCGTTTCCATCTTCGTAACCCATCGCAATGGCAAAGAGACGTTGGCACAAGAGTTCCGTCTGATTATGGTGCACTTTGACCGGGTCGCGGCGGTCGGAAAGTGCCCGGCTCATGGAGGCAGAAAGATCCGTTGCGTGATCGATTTCCCGCAGCAGCAAAGAGCCGCCGTCCGAGGTCATGGGGCCAGCCGAAAATTCGGCCACAACAGAGCGAGAATCAAGGTTTGCAAAAGAGAGCTGATTATGACAGACTGTTTTCAACGGACATCCTTTTTGTTTCGTGTTTTCTCTCAGCAAGTCAACACGTTACATGATGTCCGTTGCTTTTTCCAAGCATTCTTATGAATTTTCCGGGTTAGCTCGGTCGTGGCCATGAAGCTTCGACTCCAAATAAAACTACGACCCTATCGGCTAAAAATTGGCTTCTCTGTCGGGAAGTTTCTGAGGAAGCTCATGATCGCCGGCTACTTCAACGCGGACATCGGTGTGGATCTCCAGTTCCTGGACTCCTGCGTTGCAGAGAAAGTAATGCTGCGAATGGCGGCCATGGGGATCGTTGCGATTCCGGTACATGACTCGTTCATCTGCAAGGCCAGGCATGAGGAAGAACTTCGAAATGTGATGAGGTCGGTTTTTGAGGAGCAGTTCGGCTGTGACATCCCCATCAAAGGAAAGTAAAAAAAACTTTCGGGGCTCTCCCCAGCCCTCCCCTCCTCCTCCCCCCGTAGCACCCCCTATAGGGCCATGATTGGACGATAACGAAAACTCCCGTTGATCTTATTAGGTTTTTTGCTATGTCTCAAGATAACATGAGACACTACTCTCGAGACTGAAACTGGAGGCCCCGCCTTGATAGAGTGTCTCAGGATGTCTTAGATAATATGAGACACTTTTGGAAGAAGCGAGACGCCGGGCTGGATCATCTGTGAGGCCAAAGATATGATGGTTATGAGCAACCATGATCATGTTGGCGGGAAGCAATGACCTGGAGCAGGTGACGTCAATTGTCACGTAGGTGACAAATTCTATCACTTCTGGGGAGGAGCGGGTTGGAGGTTATAAGGCTCGGAGGTCAAAAAATGCTCCGACTTTTTGGAGGACTGCCACCGGGCTGGGGCGATAGCAGACCTTATCAGGCAAACGGGGGGGCTAAGATGTTGTATTAGTTCCGGATTTCCTGTCGTTTCCTGAGCCTTGATCTTCGGCTTAGTTGTTATTTCTACTGAAATAGTTAGTGCTGGACTGTGTAATTACAAGTATTTGGTTCGGGATTTGGAGTGCCCTGCAATGGGCATCGGCACGGAGAACCAATATATTGGTATACCCTATCCGTAGAATCGGGTAATCCTATGAGGTAGCACAGTGGGCGTGCCCGGTTCGAACACCCGAATCAAACGAGATCAGCTGCCTATCATCAAACCAAAACCTTATGTGGAGCCGATTTTGGCCAGACACTTGTTGGTAAACCACTCCCTCCGGAACTCAGCTTTGTGGTCACGATAGACGGACATTATCGATTCATTATTGATTCGTAGCGACCAATATCTTGGTGTATCTAAGCATTCAAGCCCCTTCACAGGCTCCCTCATCTGGGGTCCTGGCCGACCAATGTAATGCCAAAATGCTCCGGTAAGTCTTTCTCCTTCGCCCTCCACCCTCAAGACAGGCTTAGACTCTCGATGGTCAAACAACACCAGGGGCCATTCTGTCATCAGCTGCCCGGCCAATTCGGAATGTTATGCCGTTGACGAACATTCCCGGCAAGCGGGTCCCACATCATCACAAACCGAACCGCTGGCTCGTCCACTTTATCATCACCGGGTGGTCTGGATGAACCATGGCCGGTTCCAGGCTCTATAGCAACGAGAGATCCATCGCCACCCTCGGTGGATTTCCGCAATCAGTATGGATTTGACCACGGCCCTCACCGAATGATCACAGCGGAAATTTCGGATACGACATGAGAGGCAAAACGATCTCACGGAGTCATTCAGGCGTGCAGTCTCTAGCCCAAGCTGTTTGGTTTAACGGGATCGAGCAATCCCCTGCTCATCGCGAAGCCCACAATCTTCCATTTCATTTCGGAATCCGGAGATCAGCTGGTCCTAAGCGAAAGAGCGAAAATGAATTCTCCAGCCCAGCACCGGAACGTCGAGGCCGTGGACCCCGAGGCCATGGAGTTCGAGGCTGTGGAGTTCTCGACTTCTCAAAATCGGAGCCAGGCCGCTTCCGAGCCCCAAGGGGCGCAAGTTCGCGACTATTTCATCGAGCGCGAGCGAAGGGCGTTGGACTCGGCTCGGGTCGCACTTTTGCACCAAAACTGAGTTGTTGGTCAAAAATTACCGAAATAGCGGACGTGTTCAGTGCGGATTTTTCCGAATGCGGCAAGCTGTCTTCGGGCTCTTGCGGTGGAGACTCACACGAGCTGGTTGGAAGCAAGCCGGTACTTGAATATGGATCTGCTCAAGGAGCACAAAAAACTGGGATTGGCGATGAAGTCGGCTGCCTGAGCCGCTCCGGGCCGCTGGTTGGTTCGCCGGTGCGAGTTTGAAAAGCAAAATGCCATGATCGAATTTGCAGAACTTGACGCACACAACTCCGAGTAAATTCAGCTCCATCCGCCCGAAACTCCTGATTTAAGACGCTTCTTTTTGATGAAATAGCCTGGAAAGTGACTACATTTTTTTAAAGAGTTTGAGTCCAAGACTTTTTCGCAAGAACCAACCAGCAATTTGCTTTGAGATAAGGGGAAGAAAATGGAACAAAACTTCAAGATGTTTTCGATGCTCTTCATGTCCATGCTCCTGGCAGGATGTGCTTCTACATTCGGTGACAGAGACACTGCATCCCGCCAGCCGGCGTATCGGCAACAGCAGGCGGAGCTGCAGCAACCGCAGAATTTAGAGTCTCAACGTACGTATCAGACGAACCAGATGGAAACTATCACGGGTAGAGTGACCGAGGCTGGCGGTCTCATTTCAGAAAACGGGATGCCCTACCGCTTAAACGGCGCCAAGGCGGCCCCCCTCAGGGACTACGCTAATCAGAAAGTGACCGTGCATGGTTACAAGTCGGTATTTCAGGGACACAGGGCCATAGTCGTTCAAAGCTTTAACGCAGAAGGCCGGGGAACAAAGTTCGGCCGGGCTTCTCAGCCCAACCGGCAGTCGGAAGTGGATACCGGAGCACCCAATAACAATAAGAATAACAGCGATACCGGTAATAAAGGCCAATAGTATCTTCGGGACCGGTAGAGGCAGTTTCTCTGCCGGTCTCCCCACATCTTTCAGAGCTACGCCCGGTTCGTTGCCTTCGAATGGCAAACTTCAGCAAAGTCATTTCCTGAGCACCAATCTTACCGGCGTGTTTTCAGATACGTCTTCGAGGGAGATCGTCGATTCTAGGCCAGGAAGTCGTAACCATAGTTGAAGGTTGAATGCCCCTGGTTGGCCAGACATTGAACTCGAGAGAAGGTACTACGCGTAGGCCAAGGAAATTTGACAGTGGGCGTAGGTGTTGGGTCCTGGTCGGATTCGGTTGGGGACAGGATTCATGGTTTGTCAGAAAAATCTGCAGGTGGTTGGTGTCCCGCTAAGGCTACCGGCTCATCCTCAATGCCACGGAGCATGTTGCAGTCTGGCATTACTTAATGAAGTAAAGACTGCTTGTATAATAAAGGTGCCGTATGCGCGTATAGAGATGTCGCATGCGAGGATCTTGACGCCCGAAGTAAACAGTGCCCCTCCAGACCTCGTTGGCATGTGTGCGTGTCATGTCAAAAGAACCAGAAGTTCCTTTACACTGCTGGCCATTTTCCAATACTGCGACGAAATTGCGGTTATCCAGCAAATCGGATTCACTTTTGCATCTGACTTTGATTTTTGCATATGGCGTATCTGTTGAATAATCATAATATTCGTGCCACTCTAGGATCTCATATGCTTGTCGCTCGGCGTATGCAACCAATGAAGTCAATGAAAGAACAAAAATAGTGGTCATTGTGAACAGTACTTTTCGCATTGGCCATCCTTGCGATTATTGCAGACATTGACAAAATACATGCGATCGGGATCAAAACTGCAGTTACTTCACAGCCTCGTCCCTACTGCGTAGAAAAAGGGACTGCCTAATAAAACGATAATCGGCGGCTCTCCCAGATTACTTAAGCGGGTGCTCTTCTAAGGCACATTACACCCCACGGGAGGGGCTCACAAGCCCCCCACAGTCCTATTCACCTTCTATCCTTACTGCACAAACTGGCTCCCAGCAGCGAACGTGGCCAGAAAGTCCTTGCGACTAAGCCTCGGAAAGCACTGCCTTGTTACCTTGAGGGCCTTAACCAGGTCAAAAACCATGAGGGCATCTGCCTCTTCAAGACCGGCCACCAGATCGTCCGAATCGCCTACATCAGGTTTGGCCGCTGTCACGACCTGGGACTGACAGATCGTATCGGTAACCGGGTAGTGAGAACTTGCGGCTTCACTGCCGTTGTTCAGTTCGTCCGGGACCTGCTGCGCTGCTTTTCTGGCACCTCTTTTAACTGGGTAGCCTCCCATTATGCTGTTCTTCGCGAAAAGGTCAGCGGCGAGCGCCTCATCTGATAGGCTCTTGGCCAAATCGGTCTTGGTGTGGACTATTCGATGCCCAAAATCCGCATCTCGTGTCAGATATCCGCCCTGGAACAGTAGATACAGAAAACGCTGATGGTCAGCCATCCCAAGTTCTTCCACGATTATGTTCTTTACCTCGTTGGTAAGAAACGAATCCGGGAACATCTTGAGTCCTCGGAAAAGCCGATGGAGCTTTACTCGCGTGTCATCTGGATATTGGAGCCACTCCACAACCGAGGCGCCGCCGCCCTTTGCTATCAGCAGACCGAAGTGCTGGTCTGGACTATAGCCTCTCCCATTCTGCCCTTGTCCATATCTTTGCAATTAATCCCTCCTTGTTATGCTGTCCCTGGTTCAGTTGGCTGCTGAGCCTAAGCTCCTGAAGCCTGAGCCATACCTCTCCCATTTTGCCGAATCGGACTGGCTGGCGCCCTCTCTTCTCGAAATGCTTGAGGCGAACGCTTCGACTTTTTCCGGATTTTTGGTTCTTCAAACCTGATAATGAGCCTCTTGGAGACGATATCTGCTGCGAGTTCCTTGTCGTTGAGGCATCTCGTGAGTTCCGTCTTGGACCACACAGTCATGCCTGTGGGTTCTACGTCTTTGCTGAGATAGCCGCATTTCTCGAGCTTCAAAAGGAAAGCCCGATATCTGGGCACTCCCAAGTCATCTCGGATCATCTCCCTGACTTCCGTAGCAAGGAAATGATACGGCAAGATCCTCACGCCGTAGAATACCTCGGAGAGTCTCCGCCTTGTCCCAATTCGCAGGTCAAAATATCGAAGAATTCCCAAACCACAATTGCTCATAAATTGCGTGTCCACGCCGTTTATTTTGTAGCGGTTCTTAGCTTTCATCCTGATGTCCTCCTTGTTGGTTTGTTGGCCACACCTTGGACGGCTTCAAGCACCCTGGCCACACAAGCATCGGCTGCTGCCAGTACCTGTTCTTCACCGAATCGAAAAACCGTCCAGCCCAAGCACTTCAAAATATGGTTTTTGAACCCATCCCGTTTCCTCGCTTTGGGACCGCTATGCCACGCCCGTCCATCGACCTCCACGGCAACCTTTTTGGCCGGGAAGGCAAAATCGAGAATGAACGAATGGCGGAGTGGATACTGGGTCGCGAAATCGATCCCTTTCCGGAGCCCTCTGGCTTCGAGGGCTTCCCGGAAGAGTCGCTCGATGTTGGTTTCGTGTCGTTGTCTTTGATCCATACCAGACCCTGCCACACCTCGCCCTACCAGACCTGAGCGCATCTCGCCTCAACACGCCTCGACTAACCGTGCCCAACCACAAAAAAGAGTTATCTTGATCAGGCTGCCTGCATCTGTTCAATGAGTTCGAAGGATAGAACCTCAAAGAGCCCATACCGGGGCCTGTGATCCCCAATGCCCGCGAACCGCCCGGCGCACACAAGAATATCCTTCACGACCAAGGGCTGGAGCCGTTCATCCCTGAGTATGATACGAAAGGCAAGTTCCCACTCGTCGAACCTGGGCCGACAGCGAAGAATGCGGGACCTCTGGACGACCACGCTTTGCCTATCCACTACCCACTCAGTCTTTGCATGCGGAATGAATAGCGGATCAACGAAGACGCCGCTCTTTATCACGTCCTTGTAAGTCTTTCTTCCAGTGAACTTGAAATCGGCAGCGCTTTTGACCATGCAAGCCTCAATGTGGGTTGCAGGTTGGCAAATGTCGCCGTCCCCGCTGAGGTAGAGGCGCTTTTTTGCTTCGTCCATGTCATCGTAGACCCGACCCTTTCTCGATGGCCCGCTCTCGGCCTCAGTGGAAAAGGCGTTCATCAGCAGTGGTCGGGTCCCTCTTATGATGCAGTCGATCTTGATCTCTTTCATACACCCTCCTTTCCTTGCCGCGCCTGATGTTGAGCAGCCTCGGCGCTTATCTCGGATTACTCTCATCCCTGCCAGTTGCGGTGATAATATATACGCCAGCAACGTATATCAAGCGAAATAATACGTTATTTACGTATTTCTTTTCCTTCGTTGATGCCGTATGATGGGAGAGATGAAAAGGGAACCCATTGCAGAATACTTTCGCGTTGCCGTCTTCGAGATCCTTGGGGATGAACCACATCGAGGTGCCCAGGTCAAGCTTGCCAAAAACTCTGGAATCTCAGCCTCTTATCTTAATGATATCCTAAAAAAGAGGACCGATGGTTCCGAAGATGTCCGCAGAGCCATCAGTGGAGCCCTTGGCAAGTCTTATGAGGACCTAGTCAATCGAGGCCGGGAAATTATGGGCGCTCAGGAGAAGGTTGAAACAAGTAGCATTTCACCGACCAGTATCGATTCGTCTGTTGATCTTCGCTGGCTAAAAACGGGAGAAGGGCAGACTATTGATGGAGGAGAACGAGGCAAGGCGGTCAGGAGCCATATCGATTCAAAGCTTCTGGAATACCTGATCCAGGAGACGGAGAATGGATTGGCAAGAATAGGCCAGGCCATTGATCCCAGCAAGAAAGCCAGACTGATTTCTGTACTTTATGATTATTCGGTGGAAACCGGGAAACAAATCGAGGCCGAACTGGTCGACAAGTACCTCAGCTTGATCATCTGAGGCAGGCGCTCGTTGCTCTATGCGGACCCCAAAGCCTCCCGGATGACCAGCAACAACTCTTCGGCGCGTTCACCGCTAATTCCTGCGCCTCCCCGGCACTCTCCTCCTTTACGGATGTTCTTGAGAGGTGAACGTTTTGGAAGAGTGTGGCATGTGATTTTTTGTGAATCTCGCAAACCGTAACTTCACCAGTATGGGGGCCAACAGCTACTCCAGCCAGAATGTAGCCAAGTGATCAGCGTTCAGTGCAACAAAGCCTCCTATGAGGGCTGCAACGATGATGATTGCGATGTCAGATGCTATTCCCATTTAGATTTTCTCTGTTGAATCGGTTAGTTTTTGGCCTCAACGGTTTTGTGCCAAGGTTGATTGGATGCGGGTCCTGCATTATGCTATCATAGACATTGAAAAGAGTTTAAATTCTTTGGCCTGTCAAGGATTCAAGTGATATGGACCGGGGCACCTCGTTAACGGCGGTGACTCTTTTCCCTTGAAACCAGTTGTCCATTTCAGCAAACGTGGGCAAAACCGTGACAATCGCCTCTGACAAACGTGCTGTGAATAAGGCCCGCCCGAAGGGAAAAGGGTGGAGGCTCTCCATTTGCACGTTGATATTCTTGCTTCTATCCCTGGCGATCTGTTCTCCCACACCCCCGTATACGGGCACTTACGATTCCGTCCACATGCCGGGGTTGAATGATTCGCCCAACCAAGCCATTCAAGGTCGGTTGGTTGGCTCTCTTCCTCTCATCAAGGCTCTACGCTCAACGGGAAGCTTCTTCCAGACTATTAACTCAGCAACAATTTCGGCTATTGACCTTTCGGTAAGACATTCTCTACGGATGATCGAATTGGGCCAAGTAAGATTCCCATTTTCGAAATTCGTGAACTCAACAATTGAAGTGCGTGCCCCTCCTGTCCGCCTATAAGCAATTACTCTTTGTAATCCTAAGTAGCTATACTTACATGCGATAATTGAATGGCATTGGTGCAACTGTGCTTTCATGTTTTATTTAACAAAGCATGAGGTTAGTAATTCGTTCGGATCATGCAGTATAATGTGCTCATCATCGATGACATGGAGAATAAAATGATAGATGTTAGTTGGGGTGAAATCGTCGGAGCGATAACAGTAATATTACCAATAGTAATCCTTGTTCTGATGGCCAAGTTTAAAAAGAAATCAGGGCCGGAATAATCAGGCAAAAAGCTCGGTCCGGCAAGGTTATTGGCCCCACTCTTAACCTTGCCGGAACACCGAACTTCGAATCAGGCGGAAATGTTGATCAATGGGATTGCTATCGCGGTCACTGCAACCAGGCTGCAATGAGATCAATAAGTTTGGGTTTCTGTTTTCAAAGCCAGTAGGATTTAATCCTTGGTGAAAGGAGTGGTATCATTTGCCTCTTTTCAACAAGAGCTTTGTCTCCTACGAAGCTTTCCTCCTCCTTACCACGCGCTTCGGTTTTTCCGGAACTGGCGTCGCAGTTTCAGCTTTGCTCTGCCGTCTCGCTTCAATAAATTGCTTCAGTTTCTCTGGCAACCCCCGCTTCTTGGCCGCTTTGCTTCTGGCCTTGGTTAGTCAGGAGTTTCGGAGCACGATCAGATAAAACACCAAAACAATCGCAAAACCAATAGGTTATCCAGCCAATTGTCGTAGTACCCCATCCTCTATTTTATAACCAAACGTGCTAAGGATCTGTGACTGGATTTCAGTGGGTTCTTCCACTGCTCGGGAGGGTTTGTTTCGGGAAGTGGTCCAGTGAAGACAGGAATGAAGCCTTCTGAGGTGGTTCATTGCCGAAGCGGCGGTCATGTCAACGCCTGCCCTGCGTAACTTGTTCTCCATTAAGCGAAGATAGGTAAGAGATATTACGCAGGTCAGGATGTGGCAGCGTATTTTCTGGTCCGTCCAATGGCGCAACGGCAAGACACCTACCATGTCCTCATCTTTTGTCTGCCGAAAAGCCTTTTCCACCATATACCGGTCAAGACTTGCCTTGACGATCTCATCGGTTGCCCAGCTCTGATGATCTGTAATAAGGACGTTTTTCCCGAATCGCTCAATATATCTGCCGATCCGGTAATGATTCTTGCGAAACAGGAGCTTCGAGGTTCCATTCTCCTTCTCAACCGATATTTCGTAGAGATCCTTTGGAAGATGCAGATGCTCGCATGCTTCATTGTAGTGCTTTTCCACCTTTTGGGCGCTTGTCCAGGCAGAAGCCTGGCTCTGCACCTTGCTTCGCAGAAAAAAGAGCGTCTCCTGTAGCTCAAGCAGCTTTTTGTCAAAGGCATATCTTTGTTTGGCTGCGGTCAGGGGATTATGAGTAACGACCACGGTCCTCTTTTTTCCCCAGTACTCTCCACTGGTTCTGAAGGCAAGGAGTCGGTCATCTTCCCGGCCCAGTTTTGAGAGTTCGCGGTTTTTCATTGAATCAACCGGCTTGAACTCGGAGAGCTTTATTCGCACAAGCTCTTCAGTGTAGTGGGTGGAATAAGTCGTTATGAAGTGGACCCGGTCGGTGGCGTCAATGGCGCCAACGTTGTCTTCGGAGTTCATCCCCTTGTCAAAAACAATCGTAAGTTCCGCGTCTTTTCCGGAGGCTCTTTTCATTTCCGAAAGGACCTCCTCCATGATGCATGAAAAAAGTTTTGAATCGTGCCGGTTTCCTGCGTATTCCTTGTAAAAGAAGGGGACCTCATTATCCCTTGAAACCAGAAGAGCCACTCCGACCTGGCGGAGCCAGTCACGACCCTCTTTGTTCTTGCCTCTTTTGGCGAGATCCGAATCCGTATCCGAGGCCATGAAGCTGTAATAATTTGTGGTATCAAAAAGAAAACAGCCCGATTTCGGAGGCTCAATCAGTCGGATTTTCTCAAAGAAAAGCGAAGCGATTTTCTCAATGTCCTTCTCTCTCACTCTGTCCCATTTGTCCCAATAGCGCTTCGAGCCAAGCTCATCAATATCTACCGGCCGAATCTGCTGAATCGCCGTTGCCCGGTACCATTCGGGAAGCGCTCTTTTGGAGCAGGGATCGACCATTCGGTTTAAGACGGCATAGAGGAAGTATTCTCCAACCGATGGCCCACTCTCCCCCTTTCCTTTCTTGATGACCGAGTCGATCAGAGAAGCGATCCCGACCTCCCTGTCCGTTAAATGAGCAACAAAGAGTGAGCCGAATTCCTGGCAGGAGATATTAAGCGGCTTCTCCTTACCTCCGGCGGCCATCTCCAGGATGCGCTCGATGGTCCCCAGATAAATCTGGGTGACCACCCTGGGCTTACCGTCAACTCTGGCGGTTTCACGGACGTAGTAATAGGGTCTTCCCTTTTTCATCTTTTTGATTATGTGCGCCATGTTGGGAGTATTTCAGAAGGGCACTACACAGTCAAGAATAAAGTGAATATCCATTGGATATTTTTCCATTTTTTCAACAAAAAAGATTGAGCTAAGGGGGTACTACGAAAGAAGAGGTGCTAACTTATTGAATATACAGAGGAATGCGCCCTGAGGAAGGGGTTGCTCCGAAACTCCTGTTAGTGCCTTAGCTGCCAGCGGAGTCTTCATTGGAAAACCATATTTCTTTTTGTATTCCTTCTGATCCATGCCATGGGAGATCAGGTGCTTCTGAGTAAGAAGCTTCATCTCAGCCCCGCATTCAAGGCAGACTACCTTGTCATTTTGGATTGAGTTTTCCGGGGAGAGCGCATGTTCTTGAGCCCCCTGTGTCGCCGGTAGATCAGTTGCACCGACCTCAGCCTTTTGTAGTTCCTGAAGAGTACTGAAGACCTGGCGAAGCGAGAAAGCAATGTCTGTCGCCGACATCGAGGTTAAGGACACTTGGGTCTGGACGATTTCCGACGCGATTTCGATGAGTTTTTTTGTCATTGCCGGGTCTCCTTATTTTCATCGAGTTTTTGAGTAGAGTAGGAAGCAGGCTTCGCAGGGCTTATCCTGCCTCCCCTCGTCGATTCCGGACATGAAGTTTTCCCTCATCCGGCTCTGTTTTGTCTATTCAC
Source organism: uncultured delta proteobacterium (assembly GCA_963781715.1). Classification (GTDB taxonomy): domain Bacteria; phylum Desulfobacterota; class Syntrophobacteria; order Syntrophobacterales; family Syntrophobacteraceae; genus Desulfoferrobacter. Next base: position 9,657 of record CAWAGW010000003.1, on the reverse strand, counting down.
TATGCACCCTTCACAGGGCTGAGCCGCGGCGGTCTGAAGAGTTCCAATCCTGTTTTCATGAGCTTCTTCAAAGGGTCCGGTGTGAGACACTTGCTCCGGCGCTGGCTAAGCCTGTTGGCCCATCGGTAAAATCTCGCGACGACAAACCAGTCCATTTTAAAGAAAATGCGGTTGGGATACCCGCATGAGTTGAAGTAATTCCGCCAGCCGCGAACAATCGGATTCACCCTGGCAATCAATTCGTTCAAAGTGAGCGATGTTCGGTGTTTGACAATATCCCGTATGGCTGCCTTGAATCGTTCCTGGCTTTTCTTGCTTGGCTGCACCCGAAGATAAGGGCTGCCATTGGGCCAGCGACTGGCGACCATTTTGAACGTAAACCCGAGAAAGTCAAACTCGGCTTTTTGCTTTCGCATATCTACCACACGAGTCTTTGCCTCGTTAATGGTAAGACCCTCTAGCGCCAGCCTCTCTTTGAACCACTGAACCTGCCTTTCCGTGTATGGCTGCCTGTGCAGGATCACAAAATCGTCCGCATAGGAGATCATACGGCAAGGCGTCTTGGTCGTGATCAAGTTGCTGAAATCATTGAGGTAGATGTTAGCGAAAAGTGGTGAAATTACACCGCCTTGCGGGGTTCCCATGTCCGGTTTCGTGATAGTGGAAGTACCATTTTCATCCGTGAACAGGACTGGGGCTCGAAGAAATTGGCGAAGAAGCGCCAAGATGCTCGTGTCACTCACACGCCTTTCTATTTTTGCCATCAGCCTGTCATGAGGAATGTTGTCGAAGTACCCCTTGATGTCCGCATCGTACACACAGCGATAGCCCTCCTTAATTGAGCTCTCGATGCGTTTTGCAGCGTCAGCGGCCCCTCGCTTCGGCCGATATCCATAGCTGCCTCCGTTCAGGTCGGCCTCAAAGATAGGTTCAACCACTATCTTGCAAGCTCCCTGCACTACTCGGTCCCGGATTGTTGGAATGCCCAACGGACGAAACTTTCCGGGTTGTCCAGGCTTTGCTATGAATACCCTCTTGACCGCCTGTGGCTTGTATTTCCGCTCCTGCAAGGATTCGGATATTTCCTGAAGCCAGGGTACAAGTCCTTTTTCCTCAATGTCTGAAAATCCTATTCCATCACATCCTGGACTGCCTCCATTGGCCCGGCACTGCCTGTAGGATTCCATCAGGACGTCGAGCCGATAGACTTTGTCGTAGAGACTATAAAACCGAAAGTCCTTCTTCTGCTTTGATGCAAGGTAAAGCTTCCTTTGAAATGCGCGAACCTTTAACTGAGTGCTGGCCATTTTGGCAATCTCCGCCGCAATTTCTCTAAAAGCGTAAGACAAACTGAGCCCCTTCCCTCCGGTGAAGTTGTGTTGTCTTCACCCTCAACGGTAGTATGGGCTCATCCGACTTCCTGTCCGCCGTGTTTTCCACTTCGGCAAAGCCTTATAGGAAACCACTGGGTGTCACCGCCACCCGGCAGACAGGCTCTCCCACGTTCACTGTGCTTCCATGGATACATGCCACTCCATATTACGCCGGAAGGGTGAACCGCTGCAGATGCCAGTTGCTTCACGGTCCATGTCAGGATTCGACACTCCTGAGGGTCTCTCCCCCTTCGTCTCCTTTACGACGCTTAACTGGATTCGCTTGATGCTGCGGCCTGCATCCCGCCTCGGCCCGAAAGGGCCTTTGTCACCGGGCTTCAGCTATTGCTGCCGGTCAGACTTCAGGGTGAACTGGCAATTACCCTGGCAGATACCTTTCAATCTGCTGGAAATACTACACAAACATCTTGTTACACAGCGCTTCGTGGCGCTCCAGGAGTTTCGGAGCAACCCCTTCCTCAGGGCGCATTCCTCTGTATATTCAATAAGTTAGCACCTCTTCTTTCGTAGTACCCCCTTAGCTCAATCTTTTTTGTTGAAAAAATGGAAAAATATCCAATGGATATTCACTTTATTCTTGACTGTGTAGTGCCCTTCTGAAATACTCCCAACATGGCGCACATAATCAAAAAGATGAAAAAGGGAAGACCCTATTACTACGTCCGTGAAACCGCCAGAGTTGACGGTAAGCCCAGGGTGGTCACCCAGATTTATCTGGGGACCATCGAGCGCATCCTGGAGATGGCCGCCGGAGGTAAGGAGAAGCCGCTTAATATCTCCTGCCAGGAATTCGGCTCACTCTTTGTTGCTCATTTAACGGACAGGGAGGTCGGGATCGCTTCTCTGATCGACTCGGTCATCAAGAAAGGAAAGGGGGAGAGTGGGCCATCGGTTGGAGAATACTTCCTCTATGCCGTCTTAAACCGAATGGTCGATCCCTGCTCCAAAAGAGCGCTTCCCGAATGGTACCGGGCAACGGCGATTCAGCAGATTCGGCCGGTAGATATTGATGAGCTTGGCTCGAAGCGCTATTGGGACAAATGGGACAGAGTGAGAGAGAAGGACATTGAGAAAATCGCTTCGCTTTTCTTTGAGAAAATCCGACTGATTGAGCCTCCGAAATCGGGCTGTTTTCTTTTTGATACCACAAATTATTACAGCTTCATGGCCTCGGATACGGATTCGGATCTCGCCAAAAGAGGCAAGAACAAAGAGGGTCGTGACTGGCTCCGCCAGGTCGGAGTGGCTCTTCTGGTTTCAAGGGATAATGAGGTCCCCTTCTTTTACAAGGAATACGCAGGAAACCGGCACGATTCAAAACTTTTTTCATGCATCATGGAGGAGGTCCTTTCGGAAATGAAAAGAGCCTCCGGAAAAGACGCGGAACTTACGATTGTTTTTGACAAGGGGATGAACTCCGAAGACAACGTTGGCGCCATTGACGCCACCGACCGGGTCCACTTCATAACGACTTATTCCACCCACTACACTGAAGAGCTTGTGCGAATAAAGCTCTCCGAGTTCAAGCCGGTTGATTCAATGAAAAACCGCGAACTCTCAAAACTGGGCCGGGAAGATGACCGACTCCTTGCCTTCAGAACCAGTGGAGAGTACTGGGGAAAAAAGAGGACCGTGGTCGTTACTCATAATCCCCTGACCGCAGCCAAACAAAGATATGCCTTTGACAAAAAGCTGCTTGAGCTACAGGAGACGCTCTTTTTTCTGCGAAGCAAGGTGCAGAGCCAGGCTTCTGCCTGGACAAGCGCCCAAAAGGTGGAAAAGCACTACAATGAAGCATGCGAGCATCTGCATCTTCCAAAGGATCTCTACGAAATATCGGTTGAGAAGGAGAATGGAACCTCGAAGCTCCTGTTTCGCAAGAATCATTACCGGATCGGCAGATATATTGAGCGATTCGGGAAAAACGTCCTTATTACAGATCATCAGAGCTGGGCAACCGATGAGATCGTCAAGGCAAGTCTTGACCGGTATATGGTGGAAAAGGCTTTTCGGCAGACAAAAGATGAGGACATGGTAGGTGTCTTGCCGTTGCGCCATTGGACGGACCAGAAAATACGCTGCCACATCCTGACCTGCGTAATATCTCTTACCTATCTTCGCTTAATGGAGAACAAGTTACGCAGGGCAGGCGTTGACATGACCGCCGCTTCGGCCTGAACAAAATTCACATCGTCCAGGGTGAACTCCCACGGCTCGGCGGTGTAAACTCGCAAGGCCCCAATAGACTGCCTGCCTGCCATCACTGGAACGGAGAGAATCGAAGCAATCCCTTCCTTTTGTGCCTCTTCAGGATATTGAATTCCAGGGTCGTCGGTAACATCGTGGATCGCCACAGGCCCATCGAGAGACCGAGCTAAGATAAGCTACCGATATCGTTAGAATATACTCCATAAAGCGGGCGTTCCTTGTTCAGGTGCAAGAGGAAACAAAAAACCATCTTGGGCTGAAACCGAGATTGTATGCCAAGCTTACAGGCGATAACCGAAATTTGGCCGACTGATCATCCCGATCAATATGGACGTGTGGCGGCTCGCCTGTTGCAGGCGATTTATAGGGCCGGTTAATCAATCCGGTGTCGTCGAACCAGTCGATCTATGAACAATTCAAAGTCGTTCGGATCGCCTTCTCTGTAGTCTTCCGGATACAGAAGAGCGGACATGTAAAAGATGCTTGAAAGCTCCCATGCCTGCGTCGCTCTCATCGCAAAAGAGTGCAGTCCCGTCTCGATCTCTCCCCTGATATCGTCGGCCATTCCCTCGTAAAACGAAGAAACCATCTCGGGAAGTTCCATCAAAATCATCGTTTTTTCTTGAAGCTTTTGTCCGTATGCCTCAGAATCATCTTTTAGAAACAGAGCTTCTCGTGCTTCATGCTCAAGATGTCTAATCTTTTCTGCCGCACTTTTAAGGATCGAAACAGCACTGCGTATGTTTTCCCTTTGGGTCATGGCTCCTCCAGAGATCAAACCATTAAGAGTTAGATATACCGGTCCGCAAGTTCCGTTATGAGCTTTTCCACATCCACCCGGCCGTCTCCGATGCCAGCTCCTGCATTGCAAGTCGCAGCCGCTGGCGCATGACAGGGTCGTTTAAGTCATCAAGCGACCTCAGCGCCCCTCCGCGCCGTCCCAAGCGAAACAGGAGCCTTTCCTCATCCGGCAACGCCAGGTAGCGGTCGATTGTCGCCAGCATCGCCTCCTTGTCTTCCGGCAGCTTTCCGGCCACTTCTTCGAGCAGGTTCCTCTTGAATGCAATTTATAGGTACGTGGTTTTAAGCCGCTGCCGAGCCAGAGGCTCTTGGAGCAGGTGCTCCTCGAAGCAACCCTTCCGTGCTTAAATCCTCATCAATGTCAGGCCAATGAATGCCATAGCCACCTCCGGCAATGCGCCAGGTGGCCCTTTGTTCGACAGTAGCATGCAGAAGGCGTGGATACCAGGCCAAGGGGGCAGTTATTGTACGTCCATCCACCAAGTCAACGCTAATAGTGTCTTCCGAAAAATGGACGTCTTTGACGCGCTCGCCGGCTTTAAGTTCGGAAGAAGACATGCCAAGCCTCCAAGAGTTGTTGTTGACTTTCAGTCGTTATAGCTTCAATATCTCTCAGTTCTTTTGGGCTGAAACCGAGGTTGTATGCCAAGCTTACAGGCGATAACCAGAATTTGGCCGACTGATCATCGCGATCAACATGGACGTGTGGCGGCTCATTCGGTTCGTGACTGTAAAAATAGAAGCGGTACGGTCCCGTCCTCAGAACGACAGGTGTCATAAAAAAGCTCCCACTTTTATATTAAAAACCATTCATACTGTATGCAATTTATAGGTGGTATGGGCGCCACCTCATTTCATTCCAGTATCCACGATAAACGACTTGATGCCTTTGCCTTCCTTGGAAAGTTCAGTTGCCTGCTTCTGCAATTGCTCCCGAGCTTTGTCAAGGCTGATCTTTGGAGCCTGCCTCTTCCTATAATCATCGTCCGTCCATACTTCACAATTGTACCATCCCACCAAGTACAAGCCGTGTCGGCACCTCGCCTCATCCAGATACTGGCCATCCAACTGAGTCTCCATCGCTGTGTTCAGTTCAGTGTTCCAGCACCCCTTCGTCTCGATCACGACTGTAATTCGATCATAGACTTCCGCATCGGCTTTCTTCTTAAGCGCATCGACATGAATATCAGTGCGTTCTCCTGTGCCCGAGCCCTTAATTCTCCGAACTTCGACCTCACGGTTTACGATTATTCCTCTTTTGACAAGATCCTCATCCAGATGGATTTTCACAAAATCTGACAATCTCCCTTCGTCCTTCGGTTTGAATTTTCCCTTGGCAACCTCATCCCATAGAAATACCACTGAAGGTGTTTCTCCATGGAGCTTTCCTTGAAGGCGATTTAATGATTCAATTATAGCCTCAAGTAGTTGCGCACCATCTATGACCAGGCGAAGCTGACTATCTTTTGTGATTGTCAGCACATCTTTGGGCTCCGGGGGAATCCAAGTCTTTTGACGAGTTATCGCCCTGGCATCCAGTAGTGTCCATTTGAGCCACTCCAAATGAGGCAATTCATTCATAATCCATTCAATGGAGTCACATGCTTCCGGGGTACCACGATTTTTGAGGTCACGTAAGATGTCATCCCTCCAGTGACCGATACTTTCCCGAGAACCTACGGAGTGGGCGCCATCGAATTTCGGGTCCTCTTGATGTGGATATTGGCAAGAAAGCCACACGAAAAACTCTGCTAATTCTCTTTCAGCAAGTTGACTAAACAACCCCCCATCCCGCCGTCCTCCATATGAGAGCGATTCGAGGACCTTTCTCCCGAATTCCTCATCTCCTTGGAGAACAGGCCATACAATTTTCCAATTGATTCTGGTATCCTTCAAAAGAGCTCCCGCTGCTAAAAAAGCCAACTCGGACCGCTTGCCTTCCGGGGTATACTGGTTCAATAAGGAGCGTGTGTAGTCGTAGGAATCTTGGAAATGATGGTCCACAAGTGCTTCCAATATTTTTCCGATGCTTTGCGCCTTCAGCTTCGTATCTTGAGCTTTTTTAAAAAGAGCATTCGCTAAACGGTCATCCCAACAAACATCCACTTTGCGCAAGCTGAAGATATCGCCGTGTTCTCTATCTTCTTTTGCAATCAAAGCTGTCAGAGTACTGATTATTTCATCCGGTCCATGGTTATAGGCTTTCATTACCAAAATAGTTAGTCCGTTCTCGCTATTAGAATAGCCGTAGCTTGAGCTTGCAAGTATAGCCGGAGCCCATTTTTCCCATGTATCAGGCGAAAGACCATCAATGAAGTCCGGATCTCTCTCTAAGATCAACATTAATGCTCTCACGCCCGAAACTGCAGGACGAAATACTATTGGCTTTCCAAGCCATTTAGTTGTTTGCGGTTTTCCTTTGATTATATAGGACCGCGCGGCCCTCAGTATTCTGGCCTTGGTTTTCTCATCTGCAGCTTTCCATCCCGGAAGATCTTGAAGCGACAACTTATTCTCATACCCGTATCTGACGCTATCTGGCTCAAGAGTCATTTCTCTATTGAGTGCCCACCATGCGTCAAGATTCCCTGCCTCGAACTCTTCGAGAAGAGATACTACACGTTCAGACGGAGGGGGTATGATAGGTCGCTTTTTATTCTTCCGCTCCGTCATCATCCTGTAATTTTTCTTGAGCGTTTTGGCCTCCTCGGAATTCAAGATTATAGGCTTGAGAAGATCCTCAAAAACTTCCGCGAGGATGGGGATTGATTGACATGCATTTAGAATCATTTTTACCTGTTCGAGGTTACCGCCCCAGCGAAAAAGAGATTTTAGGGATCTTGCCCAAGTGAGCTTAATATCTCTGGACTTTTCAGCTTTCAATCGCTCGATCAACCACGGAAGATCCCTGTCCAAAGTGAACTGCGTACCTGAGTAAAGAATGTAAGATGAGTCCTCCTTCTGCTCAGCGAGCAGATGAATTATTGCTTCGACAAGAATGTGTCGTCTGTAGTCATCTTCATCCATTTTCCTTTGGAAAACGCCGTCACCGTCACTCCTTACGATGTGGTCATGCTCCCTAATCCGCGCAAGTGCCGTTCTTGCAAATGCAAGCATAATTACTGGGGAATCGAGGTATTCCCACGCCTTGAGCATGATTTCATCCTTGAGTCTTTCCATCGGGTCAAGGCTAAGCCTTCTTCCCTCTTCGTTTTGGACCCAATTCAAGGCAATGGGAATATCTGAAAGTTGAAGGTGCTTTGTCAGTTCATAGTCTAAAAAACTCTGATATGGACCGAAATAGGATTCCCTTTTAGGGATTGTTATCATCGAGAACAATTTTTCTATATTAACATGGTCAGGCCAAACAGCATAGAGGCCCCAGCCCTTTAGCCTGTCTTCAGAATCTCCGGGTTCTCCCTCTGCAAGAGATAACATCTTGCCCCTGGTTGCCCCATCTCCGATACGATAAATCGCATGTGCCGCTTCAACACGAATTCCCGTCTCTTCCTCCGGATTCAGGGCTATGGTGGCGAGATCGAATTGGAGTTCTTTCAATTCACAGGCTTCAGCAATATCGATTGCGGTACGACGGACAAAAAGATTTTTCGATTCGTCTTTTACAAAGGTTTTGAGTTGTTCACCCAGGCCGGGATGTTTTAGTTTTGACAATCCCTCACGATTTTGCCGCGGAATGTCCAGAAGCTCCTCCCTGTCGATGAGTTCCAGAAGGGATGCGACAAGATTCCTTCTGGTCTGATCGTCTCCGGTTGCAATATCACTTCGCAGGAGAACCTCGGGGTCGGTCTTCATGATTCTGTTGAAGACCTCCTGATCCATGCTGGCCACCCACGCGGCTGTCTCATGCAGTTGCGGGACCAGCCTTCTTCCAGGGTCAGAGGGGTGAATGATTAAGCTCATAATCTGGTGCAGAGCCATTCTATTTTCGATCAGGTATTTGGACGCCATAAATTCTGCATAAGTCTGATGAGCCCATCCCATCCTCTCAGCACCACGAGAAGAGAAAAGCCCCGTGGTCAATGTCTCCCTGACCGCCCGCTCGGTTACTTCAAAAAATACTCCGCCTGCGCACTCAGTCCCACCGGTCAATTCTTGGATGGTAATATCTTCTTCCGGAACATTGCCGAGATCAGGTCCGGTCCAAACTGCATACTTGTTTGCAAAGATAATTACTGCTGCGATTCGGGAGGCGACAGCCATTCTTTGTTCTGGCGATAAATTCCCGAGAAGTTTTGCACTACGCCGGCTAAGGCTCTGTTCTTCACAAAGGATTAGACAGCCTCGGTTGTACAGTTCTATTTGGGTTTTGGGCAGTTCACCGGATCTAGCGTAGGTGTTCAACAAAAATTCCAAGGTGACAGGCTTGATAGCCAGGGGTACCGCATCTACTCTATCTATTTCTTGCTGAAGTTTTTCTGGATCGATGCTGTTGGCTTCTGCCGCCGCAATGACATCCAGGCGGCGCAAAGGTGCCAGCTCATAAGCTACAACGGCGTCTTGCCCCCATATCTCAATCAGGCCCTCTTCAAGAATGCTTGGCCACTCAGCCGTCCTACAGGCTATTCTCAGGAATAGACGATCTCTCGGGCAGCCTCGAAGAATATCGATCAGGAGATTCGCGACAGTGTCTATCCTCAGTAAACATTCATCCAAGCTGTCCAGAAACAAGAAAAGAGAGTGGTCGGTTTCTACAATGGAAATAAGAATCTGAGATACCACTCGATGAAGCCGATCTTCACTGCTGAAAGAGCGGAGATTCAAGATGAGCTTACGATTTTGGTCCGAGGTTACGAGCGAGTTGTGTTCGGATTCGATCGCGTGGGTTTTGCCGATTCCAGGCTCCCCAAGAAGAATCAGGCAAGGAGAGCTTCCAATAGAGCTGAACGGCAACGCATCAGGATTTTGAAAAATGCCATATTTTGAATCAGGATCAGAAAGATATCCTCCATCGGACAGGTTCAACTGACCTTCGCGCTTTATCCAAAACCTTTTCCAATTGTAATGCTTTTTTCCCATCAGCTATGCCTCACACAGCAGATATTGGACTTGCAAACAGCATCACAAAAACGGCTCCACGACGGCAAAAAATTATTCAAGAGCCATTGGCAGGCTAAATATACTGATCCCCCAGCTCTGTTATAATCTTCTCCAAATTTTCGCCCGTCTCCGATGCCAGCTCCTTCATTGCGGTTTGCAGCCGCTGGCGCATGGCGGGGTCGTTTAGCTCGTCAAG
>CAWAGW010000002.1:0-11165 GCA_963781715.1 uncultured delta proteobacterium | reverse complement strand
GCCTGAATATTCAGGGCTTTCCAGAGACAATTGGCTGCATGCATTACAGAAGGAAACGTTCATAAAAGAACTCTGGCCGGCACAACACCTCCTGGGGAAGGCAGATGTTCTCAAAGGCAAGTCAGCCATTGTTCAGATGCCAACCAGCGCGGGCAAAACCAAGGCGACCGAATTGGTGCTCCGGAGCGCATTTCTCGCCGATCGCACATCTCTGGCCATCATTATTGCCCCGTTTAGAGCGCTCTGCCATGAGATTAAGAACAGCCTTGTTGAGGCTTTCCGCAATGAACCCACCAAGGTCGATGAACTGTCTGATGCGCTACAGACCGACTTCGAAATTGCCGAACTGTTAGGCCATCAACAGATCCTCGTCGTAACACCCGAGAAGCTCCTGTACGTCCTTCGCCATGCTCCGGAACTGGCATCTCACGTCGGGCTTTTGGTCTTTGATGAAGGCCATCAGTTTGATAGCGGCACTCGGGGCATCACCTATGAGTTGCTCCTTACATCGTTGCGCTCCATGCTTCCCGAAGGAGCACAGAAGGTGCTGATCTCTGCGGTCATCAGTAATGCTGAGGCTGTTGGAGAATGGCTGAATGGTGAGCCCAATGTTGTAGAAGGAACCAACCTGAATCCAACATTTAGGTCAGTCGGGTTCGCGAGCTGGCTCGATCAGTTGGGCAGAATTGAATATGTCGACAGCCACAATGCAGAACAAAGCGAGTTTTTCGTTCCAAGGGTCATCGAGAAATTCAACCTCGGAAAGAGAGGGCAAGAACGGAATGATCGCTTTTTTCCTGGAAAAATCCGATGGGCAGGCAATTGCACTCTACCTCGGTCTGAAGCTGGTCCCGAACGGCAGTATCGCTATGTTCTGCGGCAGGAAATCAACAGCTGCCAGCATCTGCGAAAAAGCCATAGAAATTATTGAACGAGGAGTTCCTCTTGCTCTGCCCCAGGAGTTTTCAGACCAGCGGGAAGTTGAGCGACTCCAAAACCTACACGTAGAGAATCTCGGAGCTGACGCTCCGGCTTCAAAGAGCGCCGAACATGGCATTTTTTCACATCATGGCAATACCCCACACGGCATCCGTTTGGCGGTAGAGCACGCCATGCGTGAAGATCTCGTGCGATTCGTTGTTTGTACATCCACCCTGGCTCAGGGAGTAAACCTTCCGATCCGCTATCTCATCGTCACCAGTGTCTACCAGGGGATGGAGCGGATCAAAGTTCGCGATTTCCACAACCTGATTGGCCGTGCTGGTCGTGCCGGGATGCATACCGAAGGCAGCATCCTGTTTGCAGATCCTATCGTTTATGACAAAAGAAAGACCCGAAACGACAAATGGCGATGGGAGCAAGTGAAGGAGCTTTTAGAACCACGTAATTCAGAGCCATGCATAAGTAACTTGCTATCAATCTTTGAACCCATCAAAAGCGACGACGACAAATACACGATTTCCATGGAGGCTCTTGATTTTGCCAGGGCCTATATCAGCGACCCAGATGAAATTTCCAAACTGGCGGCCGGGATAGCCGGACAGCATGGCGATAAAGGATTCACACGGGAGGGGGTGGAACGCCAGGTAGCTTGGAGAATCAGCCTGATCTGTGCTGTCGAAAGCTTCCTGTTATCACATTGGGATGAGACAGAGGAAGGTCTTTCCGAGTCGGATGTGATCGGCTTGGCAGAAGGGACACTCGCGTTTTTTCTGGCCGATGAACAGAAACAAGAACATATCCGCGAACTGTTCAGGCTTCTCGCCGGGAATATTCTTGCGAACATTACCGACCCTATCCGCAGGCGAATCTATGGCAGGACACTTTACGGAATGCGAGATGCCCAATCGATTGAGGGATGGGTTCAATCAAACGCAGCCCAGCTTCTGTCCATTGACAACGAGGAGGAAGTTCTAAACCTTGCTTGGCCTCTGCTGACACAACACATCCACGACGGAATTTTTAAGAAATTCGATAAGCCGGAAGTGCTGAAGGAAATCGCGAAAGGGTGGATTGAAGGCAAGCCGTTCCACGATTTGTTAGGGACTATCCGACCGACGGAAAGCCAAAATGATCTGGGGTACTCGACGGCGGGATTTCAAGATCGATCAGGTCGTCGAGGTCTGCGAAGGAGCGCTCGCCTATGACGGGGCTCTGCTGATTGGCTCATTGTGCGAATTCGTTGAGCCTCTCGACCAGGAAGGAACCGGCGACTTGATAAGTCGCCTTCAGCTTTTCCAGAAGCGGCTCAAATATGGATTGCCTACCGAAACAACAATCGCTCTCTATGAACTCGGCTTTTCTGACCGTGTGATTTCTCAGGATTTGGCCACATCATTGAACCTCTCGGCGACACAGAAGAAAGATGTGGTCAATGCACTGAAACAAAATAGGGATGCAGCCATCGCGGTGATCGAAAAATATCCGACCTATTTTCAGGAGAGGATGAATGAACTCCTGTAATGTGACCGGCCAAAGAAACTCGGGCAGAAACTCGCGTTCCAGGACGTCGCACTTGACCGTTTGCCTTTGAGTGAGCCTCAAGTTCTGCCGCCCGGCTTTCGTTACCCAAAGGTCGTACTTCCCGACTCGAAAAGGCATTCTGTAGACTTCGACAACCCCTCCAGTCTTTGACCACGCAGTTTATGAAAAGTTGTATCCACGCGCACACGCGCATGATGCCGGCCCTCGTGAGCGCGCACTGCGGCGGTAGACGAATTTGAATGCCGGCTACTGATTGCCTGCCGCACATTTTCCGCGCGGTTTTTTCCGCCAGTTCCATTACGTCCTGATCAGTTTCGACCACGCCGGAATCATTGGTTCCGAAGGCTCTGATCTGACGCGTGTCGTAAAGCCATAGGCGCGGAAGAAGAAGTCGAACTTTGAAAAATATTTGAGAAGGAGTTTTTGTCCGGATTATTCTGGACAGGAATGAGGATCGGTGCCAGGGGCGACTTTTTAGAATTGGTGATGAGTCGGACGCAAGGTGTGAGAACGTCCTATCAACGAACGCTTTTAGCTGCGAAGAAATACCCCAGTAGTAAACAGGAGATGCGAGGACCAGGAGGTCGCTCTCGAGGACCGCTTCCAAAACTTCGGTAAGGTCGTCCTTGAGTGTGCGCCTGTCCAGTTTTGTTTCGGAAGCACAGTAACATTAGCAACCATAAAATTGCAGATTGCTTAGCTTAAGGGGCCTTTCTTCTGCCCTGAGCCTCTGTGCTTTGGTGCAGAAACCCCGCAAAGTTGGAGCCCCTTGATAAAGACGCAAGTGCAAAGGCCCATTCAAAAAATGTCATAATTCCTAACGTGGACTCAATCATCGAGTACCCCTTGGGAAGGGCGTCGAGCATGTCCGGTATGTTTTTGTTAGGATGGAGGAGGTTTCGTCGCATCTCTCGTTTCGGATGGCCAGTGTGGCCCTTGACCTATTTCCATGTGAGCTTGTGCCGCTGATTGGGGTTGTTCAGCCGAAGCCAGGGGGCTTGTCCAATAGTCCCCCATCGGAGGCATCCACCTTTCGCCAAACCAGCCGGATTGGACCGGATTTTTCCAGAATTCTACGGACAAAAAACCAGAGGGGGTCGAGAGAATATTTGTTTAAGTCTAGGTAATTACGTAATTTTCGGGAGTTGCCGTTAAATGTAGGCTCTGGGTTCAACTCCCGCGTCCTCCAATAAATAATCTTTCGAATAAGCTTCAGTTAAGCCATTGCGAAAAGATTGAGAAAAAAATGCTCAAAGCCCGATTTCTCCGACTTCAAGCATTCACTTTATATTTCGGCCCCACATCACGCCGCCATTCTGATCTTCCTCCGAGGCAGATCCTCCAGCGCCCCATCCACGGCAACTCTTAGCTGATTCATCTCGTCTGCGATGTATCTCCGAAGATTCGCATCCTGCCTTAACTCATCGGTCGAAAGCCCGCTCACAACACCCCTGGCCTGGTCTACGAATTCGGCCAGCTTGTCATCATCGAAAAGGTTCCGGTCACCAAACGAATCCAGAAACTCGCCCATTTTCTCAAGCATAGAGGCCTGGAACCTTTTGGGCTTTCCGTCTTCCTCTCCAGACAATCGCTCGACCATGTGCCGGACAATTCCTGCAAACTCTTCTCGAAGAGCGGATATGGCCAGCTCACGTGTTTCCGCCATAAGGGCCTGGAACTTTTCCTTTTCCCTCTCGTAGAGATCAGGTGAGAGAATCCCTGATTTTCCGGGAACATCCATAGTGATGAAGCGCCACTCGAACCGGAATTTCTGCCGGACATCTATCGGATAGTCTGCATCACTAAAAAGAGGCCCCAGGCTTTCCTTGCCTTTTCCCGCTCCTCCTCGTAGTTTCCGATAAATTTTTAAACCTCTGCTTCAAACTCGGATTTTATTTGGCACAAGGTCTCATCGATTCGGGAAAGAGTTTCCTTGGGAACCAGTATCAGGCCGTGGATCGGAAACGGGAGAGCGTTTTTTGCCAAATAGGTCCTGGCCTTAGAAAGTGCCGAGCGGACGGGGGAAAGGCAATCGGGATCGACCAAAACCTTTGCCCCCTTTAACCATTCGCTGTTTCCGATCCTTTCCATTAAACTTGATCCAAGCGCGGTCATTCCCTGCCAGCACCCGGTTGAGAGCTGAACCAGGCAGGCTTTCTGAAACACATTCTCCTCATTCATTTAAGGTTCCTCCTTTGAATTCAAATCGCCATTCTGACGACTTGCTCGGTATCGTTAACCGCAAAGGGGCAGATGCTTTTTCACGGTTTCTTTTTCTTTGCCGCTCATGTAGTAGGCGGGGGTGAGCTGCTTCGAGATCTCTTTTCCGAGAAGATCCTTTAGAAATTGGGATTCCTGGATGCAGGCTTTTCCGGTAAAGCCCCTGGTCTCGATTTTTACCTCCCCGGTATCTTGGATATCGATAATCACCTGTTTCACGCGGTTTCCTCCAATTCTTATGTCATGGTATGGATGCGGGTTGGGACTACCTTGAGGACCTGTAAGCGGGGTTTAAGGCGGTGATATCTTAAGCTAAAGGGTCAGGACCAGCCGGACTGACTTATCCGTTTTCTGTTCACATATCCGGTAGCCTTTAAGCCGGGACTCTTTTCGGACTCTTTCAATCGCGTACGCCTGTTTTAATTTACCGGCATTTTTCCCAAGCTTTTGTTCAAGTCCTCCCTGGTGCCAGAAATCCCAGAGCAGGATGTATTTTCGGCCCTTTGAGACTATCCCGATTTCATACTGTGCGCCGGGGACCCTGATGGCGTGATCACATTTTCCAAGATCATTTACCGTTATCCCTTCGGGCATTTCAGAATCGCCCACCCAGGTCCCGTACCATTGGTAGGTTTTCTGGTTTTCAATGAATTCCAACCCGAGCCGTTCACAAGCTTTCTTGAGAGTCTCCAAATCATTTATTTCCAACTCGATTTTCGCAATGTGGCTCATTCTGAAACTCCTGCGATTGTTCGGATTTTTCTCTGCTCAGCCGGCTCATCTTCGGGAGTATTGGCAAACCTGGCTCTCGTCCTTGCCCAATCCCTTAGATTTTGCACCTCCTCTCTCATTGTGCGGGAAAGCGGAACAATTGCCTCCATCGCAGCATCGAGTCCATCAAACAGGCAGTCTTTGGTTAGTTGCTCTATCTCGGCGCCGGTAAATCCGTTAAGCTTATCTGCGAACTCGGCTGAAATGTCGGTCCCGTATTTGCGGTTCATGATCCCAATAATTTCTTTTCTTTCAGCCGGCGTGGGAAGATCGACAAAGAATATGGCATCAAATCTTCCCGCTCGCAGAAACTCCGGTGGAAGCTTTGAGATGTCGTTTGCGGTCGCCATGATAAGAACCGGTGTTTTGGTCTCCTGCATCCAGCACAGGAAATGGCCAAACATGGAGGCTGTTGTCCCGGAATCGGTCTCTCCACTACTCTTTGACCCAGCAAATGCTTTTTCGGCCTCGTCTACCCAAACCACGGCTTCACCGAACGCATCGATCACACCGGTTGCCTGTCTCATGCGCCGCTCGGATTCACCAACAAGCGAGTTTTTCAAAGCCCCGATATCCAGCCGGATCAAGGGCCAACCAAGAATTGATGCAGTGGCCTTACAGGATAGCGACTTTCCCGTTCCCGGAATTCCCACCAGAAGTATTCCTTTTGGTTTTGGCAGGGTCCCATTTCCGGGAGAAAACGCCTTGGATCTGTTTCGGATAAAGGTTTTGAGATTATCCAGCCCTCCTACATCAGCGATATGTGCCGGCTCCCAGAATTCCATGAGGCCCGATTTTCGAATCATCTGTGCCTTTGCTTCTGCGATCACCCGGGTTGAAAACCTTCCTTCTTTTACCAATGACAAAGCGAAGGCAGTTTCAGCTTCAAATTCGGTAAGTCCCCGAGCTGCACGGACGGATTCGGGATTGGGCTCAACCTTGACACTTTTTGCCAGTTCCATCTGCAGGTGAAACAGCGTCTCTTCACCCGGGAGCTCAAGATCGATAACGGTGAACATCTTCTCCAATTCCGGCCGGATCTGAATGAGGGGTGAGATCATGACCAGACATGACCCGATAGCCTTCCACCGGATGACACCGTTTTGAATGGCTTGTATGACTTCCGGTATGTCCAGGAAAAGGTGAAGATTATGGGCGATAAGAACTGAATCCTGATGAGAGCTCAGCCAGTTTATGGCCTCAACGGGGTCTCGAATCTCATCAATTGCCTGGGGCCTTTTGGCCGGTCTGATTCCACGGATACAGTCCCAGGCATAAAAGGCAACTCCCTCACATGGAAGGGTCTGTTCCGCACGATCCGGCTCCTGGGTTAGAATGCAAAGTGCCGGATATCCTGCTTTTAAATAATCCTGGATCATTAATTTCTCCTTTCAGAGCTTTTCTATTGTCTCAGATGCCGATTTGGGGAGTTTCTCGATGGGTTTTTAATGGAAGGATTCTTTGTGCCTGGGTTGAACGGACTATTTGGGAATACTTTCTTTCAATGCGGGCTCGGAATCGGGTTTTCCCAGCTCGAACAACGCCACACTTACCGGCATGAATATGGTGGGGACCAGCTGCTCGATCTCCCATTCAGCCAGCTCCAGGCTTGATCCAAAGGGGCTCTCAAAGCTTCTGGCGCTGTTCATGAGAAGGATTCCGGTATCAATTCTTTGCTTATCGAAGGCCACCTGCAGCCGGAATATTCCCTCCAGGTTCTCAAAGGTTCCGATGTAGCCTTCGATTGCGATTCTGTTCTTAAAACCTCTGTGCTGATATCTTCGTCCCTCCAGGATATTGAGGGTCCCATCCTCTCTCCAACCCATGTCTTTTAGGGCTTCTTTTAAAAGCTCGCCTTTATTGGGTGCTTCGAAAAGGACGGTATCCAGGTACTCCAGAGTTTTTACGACATCCTGCATCATGGCCTTTTTCTTCAGAATCGCATCCGAGTCTCTAAAATGCAGCAGTTCAAAGGGCATGGTTTTCCTCCGTTCTGGGGTTAATCGATTGTTGGTTTGAGCAATGGCTTGGTTGTAGGCTAACGGGTGATCGGACTTTTCCCGAGGATCTCATCGAGGAAGATTGATTTTTTGGAAGGTTGTCCGAGATAGGTGTGGGAGTATGCGAGATAGAGCTTTTTCATTGCCCGAGAGATTGCCACAAAGCAGATTCTTCTCTCTTCTTCAAGATCGCCTCGCTTACTTGGTAAAATCCCTTCGACGAGCCCGATTACAAAGACCACCGGAAATTCCAACCCCTTCGCTTTGTGGATGGTCATGAGGTAAACTCCGTCTTTGTCGTTTGCCATATCGGACTTAAAGGTGTCGGTGTAGGAAAGAAAGCTCGCGATATCATTGTACTTACTTGCCGCGAGCTGGAGCTGATTTAAATTGGCGATCTTTACGTCATCGGGGGTTGGAATTTCGTCTTCACAGATCAGCCGGTCATAGTCCAGGGCACATCGAAGAAGTGAAATCAACTCTCCCGGCTCCATTTGCTGGTGGGTGAGCGGCTCCAGGAAGTTTACCAGGTCCTTCACGTTCCTTCTTACATAGGGAAGATCGATTGGCATTGATTTCAATGCAGGGTAGAGGCGAAGCTTTTGTTTCGCCGCAAACCTTTCCAGCTCTCCGATGAATTTCTTCCCGATGTAGCGGTTGGGGATGTTGATAACACTTTTTAAAGCCTCGTCTGCCTCTTCGGATTCGGGACCATGGATCAGCCGCAGGTAGTCAAGTAAGATTTTTACCTCACGCCGCTGATAGAAGCTCATCCCGTTTTCAATCCGGTACGGGATCTTTTTTTGCAAAAAGACCTCCTCAACCACCCGTGACTGAAAGTTTGCCCGGTAAAGGACCGCGATTTCCTTGTGCTCGTACCCTTTGGATGTGAGATCGGCTATTTCTTCGGCAAGACTTTTTGCCTCGTCTTCTTCAGAGAGGCAATCCAGGACCGTAACTTCCTCTCCCCGCTGGTTTTTTGTCTCAAGGACTTTTTCGATCTTTCGGACGTTGTGGCTGATGAGATTCTGGCACGCGGAAATGATCTGTGGGGTGGAACGGTAGTTAACGCTTAGAATGAACTCTTTTGATTCCGGGAAGGTCTTTTTGAATTTCAAAATGTTGGCAACACTCGCGCCGGTGAAGGCATAGATCGCCTGACAGTCATCACCGCAAACCCAAAAACTGGCCCCGTCTTTGGATCCGTCCATCAAAAGCTTTAAAATTTCCATCTGGGCGGGACCGGTATCCTGGAACTCGTCGATCATGACGTGGCGAAATATACTTCGATACTTTTCTCTCACCTCCGCATTATCTGAGAGCAATCGGTGAGTTTCAACCAGCAGGTCGTCAAAGTCCATGAGCATCCGCTTTGTTTTTTCAAGATCATACGCCTCGTAGACTCCGGCAACCTTTTGCATTGTCCCGTCGCCTTCATACAAGTCCTTAAATTCCTGGAGACTTATCAGGTTGTTTTTGGCAAGGCTAATCTCGGATAAAACCATCCCGGTTGAAAGATCCTTTATACCGGCTTCCTTCATGGCACCTCTAATCATCACCAGCTGCTCTTTTCCGGATACGATCTCGAAGACTTTCCCCTCGCTTTTAAGAAGCCAGAAGCAGAAGCTGTGGATGGTTGAAAGCATGACCCGGGATGCCAGCTCGTCTAAAACAGGGGAGAGCTTTAGCCTCATTGCCTCGGCGGCATTTCTGGTAAAAGTAAGCCCCAGTATTTCTTCAGGGGGAATACCATGCTTTTTAACCAGTATCCCGATCCGGTGGGTCATAACCGTTGTTTTTCCGGACCCCGGCACTGCAATCACCGCACAGATTCCGTCCTTAAAACCTGCTGCCAGCCTTTGCTGCTCGTTTAAATTGGTCATAGGCCCTGTTCCTCCTTTAAAAACCAGTCATCACATGCTTTTCTAAATGAGCATCCCTTGCATTTCCAGCTGGTATCATTGGGAATGAAGACGCCCTTTGAAATTCCTTCAAAGACATGTCGGATTTTCTTTGCGGTCCTCATCTCATCGATCTCTGACCTGGTGGTGTAGTACTGCTCAAACCGTGGGATTTTCGTTTTGATCAGGCAATCGAACCGAAGAAGAATTTCCCGGTCCCTGTACCCGTTAAGTTTGGCGGCCATGTGGTAGATTGTGATCTGAAGGTTTTTATCGATCTCATCTTCCGAATAGGCACGGCTTGAGGTCTTCCAGTCAGTGATTACGATGGCGCCCGACTCGTCTTCTTCGATCAGGTCCTGCACTCCGATGATGGGAACCGGAAGGTTTGGAAGGCTGAACTGGAAAGGCTCTTCGATAGCTAAGACTCTGAACTCATCTCGGGGAAGCATTTGGTAGTAGGCGGAAAGAAGGTTTTTCCCTTCACGTAGCAAAACGGCTGCATCCTTTCCGTCCTTGTAGGTAATATCCGGATGCTCTTCGGTTACTTTTTCCCACAATGCTTCAAAGAGAATATGAAGATCCAGCAAGGGGAGGATTTCACCTTCGAGCTTATACCGGTAAAACTCTGCCAGGACCTTGTGGATGGTTGAGCCAAACTCCAGTGCATCGGGCCGGATTTCAGGCTCAAGTCTAAGGACCCTTCCCAGCTTGTATAAGAGTCCGCAGTCCAGGTAATCGTTTATGGCGGAAGCGGACAGGTGTGGTTTTTTGCGAAGCTCTTTTAAATCCATGGGGTCTTCTCCTTAAAAACCGCAGGATACTGCGTTTTTTTGAATCCAAGCGGGGGCAGAGCAAACCTCAGCACTGGCATTTACCCTGCCCCCGGATCATTTATCGACGATGTTAATTGTGTCTTTTACGCGGACTGCTGCAGGAGGCGGATGAAGCTGCTGGCCTCGGAGGAGTTGATGTTGGGAAGTGTGGTCCCGAACTGGGTTTGAACCATTTGCTCGAGTTCCTGGGCGGAAATG
The DNA here is from genome assembly GCA_963781715.1 of uncultured delta proteobacterium. GTDB lineage: Bacteria > Desulfobacterota > Syntrophobacteria > Syntrophobacterales > Syntrophobacteraceae > Desulfoferrobacter. Next base: position 755 of record CAWAGW010000002.1, on the reverse strand, counting down.
TTACGCCTTCTTGCAAGGTTTTCGATTGCCCTTATCTGTGCCGTGGAGGGCTTGGGGCCGGAGTTTTCCCGATTGTCTGTACCGGGGTCATCTTGTTTCGGGGCCGCCTTTGCCGGTTTTTTCGCTTCCTTTGAGGAACCATTGCCGCCATTAGGTGCTGTGCTCGGTTTCTCATCTTCTGTTGCCGGCGTCGCAGTCTGCCTCCCATTTCCGGACTGCGGCTTTTGTGTCCCGGCCCGATTGGCTCTTCCATTCCCCGATCTTTCATCTCCGATTACCTCGTCCAGATCACCCAACTCCTCCAGGCAGGTCATGCCGATGTTGGTAAAATCTCTCAGTGCTCTTGCTTTGGCTCGGGTTGCAGCCATTCTCAGGATGTGGTTTACGATCTTTTGGTTGGTATTCTTCGGATTGGCATCTCCCAGCTCGATAAAAACCTCCCCGGTTTTGGATTCAACCGTTGCCTTGCAGATGGCCTCAAGACCGTTTTCCTTTGTCGGATACTGAATGGCTTCAACGTACATACTCTGGAGTCCCCGCTGGTGTGCCAGATCGAGAAGGCCGGCATAGATCACAAAATCCTTACCCTGAATGGTCATGATGAACCGATCATCGAGTACCGGTTTTCTTGTTGTGTCCTGCGTTCTTTTTTCCTGAACTGCCATGTCTTTTTTCTCCTTTCTAAAATGGGGCACATCGCCTTCGTTCTCTCCGCCTTCAAATCCCCGGCCTCGGTTTTGATGAACTCGATCCTG
>CAWAGW010000001.1:0-12824 GCA_963781715.1 uncultured delta proteobacterium | reverse complement strand
CATCTTCCAGTCCTGTCGCCTCCGTGTCATGATTGCCTCACATTCTACAAAGGAGGCGATCGATGAAGATCATAGCGGGAGGAGGGCGGGCAAAGCACAATTCATGGCAAGGTCATATTCGAGGATGGAAGCTGAGCGGTCTTTCGCAGGCTGAGTATTGTCGCAAGCATGGCCTCAGCATTAAGTGCTTCGGTTACTGGAAGAGAAAGGTCTCGAAATCAGAACTCTCCACATCACTCGTCGAGGTTCCCGAGTTAAAAGCTTCCCAGATCTTTTCCCGTCCAAACCCTCTCTTTCTGACAATCGGCGGCAGGTACAGGATCGAGATAGAGCACGCGTTTGATTCCGAGACGCTTGTACGACTTTTGCGGGTTTTGGAAAACCGATGATTCCCCTTCCTTCCAACACTCGAGTCTACCTGGCTGCCGGAAACACAGACATGCGCAAAGAGATCAACGGACTTTCCGTGCTCGTCGAGAGCACCCTGGAACTTGATCCCTTCTCAGGGCATCTGTTCGCATTCTGTAACCGCCGTCGCACGGTTATGAAGATTCTTTTTTGGGATAGAAACGGTTTCGCACTTTTCCAAAAGAGGCTTGAGAAGCACCGTTTCAAATGGCCTGAGAGTCCAAAGGAGGTGATGGAGATCACTTCGAGGGATTTCGCTTTTCTTCTCGAAGGGCTCGATCTCAGAGCTGTTCGGCCCCATGGAGATCTCCGTTTTTCAACTCTGATCTAGAGTATAATAGCCTGATTTTATTAAGAAACAGTTGATAAAATGAGGCCATTTGTGGTAGGGTGTCTTCCATGAAGGCAGCCACTTTACCCAACGACTCCGAGGCCCTGAAGGCAATCATTTTTGAGCAGGATGCTGCCATCCAGGAGCAGAAAGAGCGCTATGAATCCAAGATTGAATTCCTGGAAGAGAGGCTGCGATTTCTTCAAAAAGAGATCTTCGGACGGAAAACGGAGAAGCGTCCACAGCCCGATGACCCGCAGCAGTTGCGTCTGTTTGATGAAGCCGAAAAGCTGGTCAGGGAAGAAAAACCGGAGCCCGAAGCTGTAGTCGTTCCCGAGCACACTCGGCAAAAGCCCAAACGAAAGCCCCTTCCCGAATACTTTCCCCGAATAGAAGTGGTTCACGATCTCGAGGATGAGGAGAAGGTCTGTGGCTGCGGCGCCGCTCTTTCCCGAATTGGCGAGGAAGTTTGCGAGAAGCTCGACGTAATTCCCGCCCAGGTCACGGTTATCCGCCACATCCGTTATAAGTATGCCTGCAAGTGCTGCCAGGGAGTGGAAAGCGAAGGTCCCGCGGTCAAAATCGCTCCCCCTCCCCCGCAGTTAATTCCAAAGGGGATGGCCACCGGCGGCCTCATCGCTTACATCGCAACCGCCAAGTACGTAGATGCCCTCCCGCTTTACCGGCAGGAGAAAATATTTGCCCGGCACGGAATCGATATCTCCCGGTCGACCATGGCCGGCTGGATGGTGATGGCGGCCGACCACTGCCGGGTGCTGATGGGGCTCCTTCACAAGGAACTTCTATCGGGGCCGCTCATCAATGCCGATGAAACTCCTGTTCAGGTTCTCAATGAACCAGGACGGGCGAACACGACCAAGTCTTACATGTGGGTTTTCCGAGGAGGGAGACCGGGAAACGAGGTTGTGCTTTACCACTATTCCCCGACCAGGTCCGGGGACATACCCCGGCAGATCCTCGATGGCTATCGCGGTTATTTACAAACGGATGCCTTCTCAGCCTATGAGCAGTTCGATGCGAGGGGCTCGGCTATTATCCTCGTGGGTTGCTTTGCTCATGTGCGCCGAAATTTTGTGAAGGCCATCGATGCGCGCCCCAGAGGAACGAAGAAAACCGGCAGAGCGGATGTAGCTCTGGGGTATATCCGAAGGTTATATGAGATTGAAAAGCTTGCCCGGCAGCTCCCTCCCGACCAGATTTGCGAACTTCGACAGGAAAAGGCCGAGCCTATCCTAAAGGAGTTCAAAGCCTGGATGGATGAACGAGTAAGGCTCACTCCTCCAAAGGGGCTTCTCGGGAAGGCTTTGAGCTATGCTCTTAATCATTGGGGTAAGCTGGTCCGGTATCTGGAGGACGGCCACATCACTCCGGACAATAATCTCGCCGAAAATGCGATACGTCCCTTCGTGGTCGGACGGAAGAACTGGCTCTTCAGTGGACATCCAAACGGGGCTGGTGCGGCAGCCACCCTCTACAGTTTGATCGAGACTGCAAAATCATGCGGGCTTGAGCCCTTCCATTACCTGCGCTACATCTTTGAAAAGATCCCCTACGCCCGGAGCGAGGGCGACTTCGCGGCACTCCTTCCCCAGCAGCTTACTCCCGAGCAACTCTGTCACTAACTCGGGGTGTGTACTTCCCTGAGCGCTTACGGATTTACGGAATTGAGCATGTCAGAAACCTGCTGCCGGTCTGTTATATCCACGATAAGTTTGACTATTTTTTCACTGACCGCCAGAACTTTGTAGGCAGACAGCACATTGAGCGGGGACCGCGGAGTCATGGTGCCGTACACCTTTGCGCCCAGCTCCACTAGTGTCGCGGCCAGCCATGCCCCCTTGAAACCAGTAACGCCTGTTACAAGAACCTTTTTTCCCGTCCAATCATAGTGGTTGACCTTCATGGTGTTCTCCTCGAAAAAAGGTTTGCGGTTTGAAAGCTTTACCCATGCGCAACAGTTTACCTTTCACCCCTGATCTTTCTCCTTCGAGACTATATTTTTCTGGACGGAAAATACAAGCTGAAATACTTATAAATACACGATATTACTGAAATTAACTTCACAATTCTTGCTTAACTGTGCAGATTGTATGTAAATTGTGATTGTATTTTACAAGTATGTCTTAATTGTGATTTAATTTGTCAAATTTAAATATAAATTGAGTAATTGTGAATGGAGGTGGATGATGGGAAGAAAACATGCCCGGATACACAATACTCTGGTCATGGAAGTTTGCGCCCTGTTTTTCTACGAGCATCTTAAGCCCACAGCGATACAGTCCAGGCTGGAGGAAAAACATATTTCCATCAGTCGCGAACAGGTCTATGAAGTAATAAAAGCAGCCAGGGACAAAGGATTCATCTCGTTCTCTCCCCCGCTGCATAGAGTATTGTCCGATAAGCTTTCGAGAAGATTCAAAGCGTCCATTCAGGTTGCAAACGTCGGCAGATTCTCCACCAACTCCTTCCTTGCGCAGTACTCTGCAGACGTAATCGCGCAGATGATAAGGACCAAAAGCGGTGAACAAAGATCCGATGACTTTGTGCACCTGGGCTTCGCAGGCGGGCATACCACAAGACAGATTTGCTTTGAGCTTTCCCGAAAATTCCACAATGACCCTGAATTTCCGAACCTTGTGATTCATGCGGTAACCGGAGGCTTTCGTCCCCAACAACCGGATCTTGCTCCCGAGACATGGTTTTCCTGGTTCCTGGAAGAAAACGACCGGTCAGAAAGGGCGAAATTTGTGGGTCTTTTTGTTCCGCCATTGGTGCCGTCCTCGAAAATGTATCAAGATATACGAGGTCTTCAGGAGGTAGCTGAGAGTTTTGCATTGCGGGAAGAAATCGATATTATTGTAACAAGCTTGGGAACGGCCGATGACGGGTTCTTTGCCGATTCCGGAGGTGAAGTAAACGAAATGGCAGGAGATGTTCTCTTTTGCCCCTATTCCGCCTCAGGCACCCTGGACGAAAAGGCTCTTGCCCGTAAGCCCTTTACTCTCTTCGATATCTCAGATATGGTCAACGATGTTTCCAGGGGCAAGAAGATAATTCTGGTTTGCGGACCGAGTCACACCACGAATAAATTGAAAACCACCGCTCTTTTGCCTCTGCTTCGCAACCCTAAACTCAGAGTTTTTTCGGACTTGATTTTGGACATCGAGACAGCAAAGGATCTGCTCAACCACTAATTATGGGTCTGTTTTTTTTGCGGGGAACCTGATCCACCAAATCCGGCCATACCTTCTGCCGGGAATATGTGTCGGCTCCTCTGCCATAGCGCCAACGTACAACCGGTTCAAACTGAATCGCTCGTTTATCAGACCAGCTTAGTCCGAGGGCCTGCGCTTTCGTGGTCCAACCAGCTTGCCCTAGCTCGCCTGCCCAAAAACCAGCCGACTTTTAGGAACTATGGAATTCTTGAGGCTAAGATTTTCTTTTGGATTTTTGATGGGTTAGTGTGTCATCCCGATTTTGATGGAAGTTTCCCGCCACAATCACACCAAAATGGCCACCGGTCAGAATTTTTAGCTATCCTTTGGTTTCAACTTCTGTGGGGCAACTGAAACGATAGGGAATGGGAGTAAGCGTCCTGTGAAGCCCACCTTGTACGCCAAGGCTCGCTCTGCCATGATCTCCTGAAAATACACCAGGAGGTCAACCATGAGGAGCAATCTCAGTAGATCTGGAAAGCAGGGGTTCTGGGAAAAGCACATCGCTCAATGGAATGGGTCCGGGCTGAGCCAGGTCGAGTACTGTCGGTCGAACAAAATCAATTTAAAGAGCTTCCAATACTGGAAAAGAAAATCAAAACGAGACCTCGTTGCGCCCGCCCTGGTCGAAGTGCCGCTTGCAAAAGCTTTGTCGATTCCAATATCACCGGCCCACCCGCAGCTTTGCCTCGTTGTCGGCCAACATTACCGCATCGAGATCGGGAAAGGATTCGATTCCGAAGACCTTGAGCGTGTTGTCCGTGTGCTGGGGCGGATATGATTTTCCTGCCCTCCCATATGCGGGTCTTTCTTGCGCCGGGAAGTACGGACATGCGAAAAGCGATAAACAGCCTCTCGATCCTGGTGGAAAGTACCCTGTGTCTCGATCTGTTTTCCGGCCATCTTTTTGTATTCTGTAATCGAGGCCGAACGATCCTCAAAGTTTTGTACTGGGACCGCAACGGGTTCTGCCTTTGGCAAAAAAGGCTTGAGAAGCACCGGTTCAAATGGCCGCACAATAGTGATGAAGTAATGGAGATCGGGGCACAAGAGCTGAGCTTTATCCTTGAAGGGCTGGATATCCGGACCGTAAGGCCCTTGGAAGAGCTGAAATACAGGAGCGTGATTTAAAGAAATATTCTATGTTAAGATAAAATATCATTAGTAAATCAGGCAATTTTCTGCTATTAACGTCTGCCATGGCTGTTAATACTCATAAACTACCGAAAACTACTGAAGAACTTGAAGCGATCATCAAGCCCTATGAATCGCGAATCCAATATTTAGAAGAGCGCATCAATACCCTGGAAAAAGTCATTTTTGCTCCCAAGAGTGAAAAACGCCGTCCCGATGAAGGCGAAGGCGGCCAACAACTCCATCTATTTAATGAAGCCGAAGCACTTCAAGAAAAAAAGGAAGAAGCACCGCTTACCATTCCCGAACATACGCGCCAAAAACCCGGGCGTAAGCCTCTGCCCTCGGATCTGCCCCGGATAGATGTCATCCACGATATAGACGAGTCGGAAAAGGTCTGCGCTTGCGGTGCGGGACTCTCCAGAATCGGCGAAGAGGTTTGCGAAAAGCTCGATATCATACCGGCAAAGATCCAAGTAATCCGGCATATCCGGCCCAAGTATGCATGTAAAGATTGCGAAGGCGTGGAATCGGATGGGCCTACGGTGCTGATCGCACCGCCTCCACCACAAATCATCCCCAAAGGAATTGCAACTCCCGGCCTTCTTGCCCACGTGGCGGTCTCAAAGTATGCCGATGCCCTCCCGCTCTACCGCCAGGAAAAGATGTTCGAGCGCGGCGGAATAGATATAAGTCGCTCCACCATGGCGGGCTGGATGGTGATGGCGGCAAAGGCCTGCACGCCTGTTATGGATTTACTCTACAAGGAGCTTCACGCAGGCCCGCTCATAAACGTCGATGAAACGCCGGTTCAGGTTTTAAATGAATCGGGCCGGGCAAACACAACGAAATCCTACATGTGGGTGTTCCGGGGAGGACCGCCTGAAAAACCGGTCCTTATATATCGGTATTCGCCGACAAGATCGGGTGAAGTCGCGCGGGAGGTCTTGCAGGGCTACCGGGGGTATTGCCAAACCGATGCCTTCTCGGGGTACGACGGCCTGGAGCAAGCCATCGAGGGAATAGAGCTTGTGGGCTGCTTTGCCCACGCTCGCCGCAATTTTGTAAAGGTAATCGATGCCCGAGGTAGAGGAGTCAGGGGGAAGACCGGCAGTGCCGAGGTTGCCTTGGGGTATATCGGCCAACTCTACAAGATTGAAAAAACGGCCAGGGCGGCAGAGCTTTCCGTCTCTGAGATTGAGCGGTTCCGAAAGGAAAGGGCAGGACCCATCCTCAAAGAGTTCAAAGTCTGGCTGGAAAAAAGGGAAGACCAAACACCGCCGAAAGGGTTTTTGGGAAAAGCGATAAACTACACGCTCTCGCGCTGGCAAAGGCTTGTTCGTTACCTGGAAAACGGGCATATCACACCTGACAATAACGCCGCAGAAAATGCAATCAGACCCTTCGTGGTAGGACGTAAGAACTGGCTGTTCGCAGGCAGCCCGAACGGAGCCGATGCCGCGGCCACCCTCTACAGCCTGATCGAAACCGCCAAGGCATGCGGGCTGGACCCTTACCAGTACCTGCGGCTTCTTTTTGAAAAAATCCCCTACGCTAATAGCGAAGCCGACCACGCCGCCCTCATTCCACAAAACGTGATAGCCTGATCCACTGATCGGCTTCAGAGCCCACCGTTCCTGCTTTCGATCTCCGAACAAATGCTTTTATCAAAGAACCGGGTCATCGGAAACGATCATGCCATGGACTGGAGGCTCGGGGAAGGTGGGGTTCACTGGACGCTTACATTCCACAATGACCCTGAATTTCCGAACCTTGTGATTCATGCGGTAACCGGAGGCTTTCGTCCCCAACAACCGGATCTTGCTCCCGAGACATGGTTTTCCTGGTTCCTGGAAGAAAACGACCGGTCAGAAAGGGCGAAATTTGTGGGTCTTTTTGTTCCGCCATTGGTGCCGTCCTCGAAAATGTATCAAGATATACGAGGTCTTCAGGAGGTAGCTGAGAGTTTTGCATTGCGGGAAGAAATCGATATTATTGTAACAAGCTTGGGAACGGCCGATGACGGGTTCTTTGCCGATTCCGGAGGTGAAGTAAACGAAATGGCAGGAGATGTTCTCTTTTGCCCCTATTCCGCCTCAGGCACCCTGGACGAAAAGGCTCTTGCCCGTAAGCCCTTTACTCTCTTCGATATCTCAGATATGGTCAACGATGTTTCCAGGGGCAAGAAGATAATTCTGGTTTGCGGACCGAGTCACACCACGAATAAATTGAAAACCACCGCTCTTTTGCCTCTGCTTCGCAACCCTAAACTCAGAGTTTTTTCGGACTTGATTTTGGACATCGAGACAGCAAAGGATCTGCTCAACCACTAATTATGGGTCTGTTTTTTTTGCGGGGAACCTGATCCACCAAATCCGGCCATACCTTCTGCCGGGAATATGTGTCGGCTCCTCTGCCATAGCGCCAACGTACAACCGGTTCAAACTGAATCGCTCGTTTATCAGACCAGCTTAGTCCGAGGGCCTGCGCTTTCGTGGTCCAACCAGCTTGCCCTAGCTCGCCTGCCCAAAAACCAGCCGACTTTTAGGAACTATGGAATTCTTGAGGCTAAGATTTTCTTTTGGATTTTTGATGGGTTAGTGTGTCATCCCGATTTTGATGGAAGTTTCCCGCCACAATCACACCAAAATGGCCACCGGTCAGAATTTTTAGCTATCCTTTGGTTTCAACTTCTGTGGGGCAACTGAAACGATAGGGAATGGGAGCAAGGCTGCATTAAAATTGCGCTCGGGTCCGTTCCTCAAGGGGTCCGGATCGTAACTCACGCTTTATGGGGTCCAAGGCGCAGACAAGGAAGTTTGAGATTTAGGGCAGTTCCATTTTGTCTCTTTGTGCACCGCGAAGTATCCCCAGAATCTGGACGGCACCCTTGCGGATGGGCAGGATAGAGCCTACAGATTGACGCCATACCGATATAGTTATAGTATCGCAAATGTCCAACTACCAGGAATTACTCGCACGTCCTCGCCACTGGAAAGCAAGGACCTGAAAATCCAATCGGCGACCTGAGAATTATGAAGGTAAATAATTTATGTGCGCTGCTTACACGACTAATCCATGGCAGTTCCCCGGTCTGGCAGACTACCCAATTTGGCCATTTCATGACGTCGGGCTTTGGCATCTTGGGAGCATTGTCCACGAAATCCTAGTTCGAGAGGCTGATTTTCCCGCAGGAATTCAGTTTCACGACTCTGGAGAGGAGCGAATTAGGGCTCGCGATGCGTTTCTGTGCGCAGCCCTTCTGATGTCCCCCGCTACGTACAATGGAGGTTGTCGCGCATGGGGATTCTTCCTGGAACATATTGAATCGCTTAGGCCCAGTTCTGGCAGGCTCAGGTTGCGGTCGGACGTCATAGGCTGGGATGAACGTGTAAGAACTGTTTTTGCAGAAAGGTTTGCCCTGGGATTGGCTGGCTGGATGCTTTGGGGCACGTATGGCATTCTCCACATTGCGGATGCTGGGCCGTTTATAGGTAGAACTATCGAAGATCCCGCTTGCCCTTATCATCGCTCGGGACTTCGATCTTTGGGTCTGTATGGGAAGAATGGTGGCTACAAGCCAGATCTTTTTTGCCTCACGAGGTCTGGGGAGTGTGTTATTGCTGAATCAAAAGGTGCAATTGGACCGCCGAGCACATTGACCACTGATAAAAGAAAAGGCAAAGAGCAGGTGAGCAATGTCGCACCACATGGCGCGACATTGCGATCGAATGCAGGCCGGTTGGTTTTCGCTACCAACCTTCGGCATGCCGCCGAAAACTCTAGGCTTGACAAGGATAGTTGCATTACAGTGGTGGATCCGGATAATGAGGATGAGGTGTTTAAAATCAAAGTTACTCCTGATGAGATAACTCTTCATTCCTATTGTAAACTCTTGGCTCTATGTGGACTTCAGAGACTCGCATGGCTTCTCCTAAGGGGCATTTCAGTCGGAGCGCCCGAACCATTGTCAGAGCAGACTGTTGAGGTTGGAAGATACACGGTTCTGCCGCTGCTAAGGACACGCCGGCAGTTGATTGGGTTGGAGGCGAATGTGGCACGTATCTTATTCCGCAATCGGGAGGGCGTCGCTTCCGAGATTGCGCACGCCCTAGCTGAACAAGAGATCGGCTCGATCTACTCCACGGAAACTGTCTTACGGCTACCTAATGGCTTTGTATACTCATCGGTTGAGTAGCTTTCGATAAACAATCGGTTGGAGTCAGACAAGCGACCTTACAGCGCATATTCTCGGGCGTTTCGATTGGGCTTATCAGCACGCGGTTGCTCGGCACTCAAGAATGGACTGCTGATCGATTGTAGCCTTCTTCGAAGTGAGAATACTTCTCCTCTAATACCAATAGTTCCTAAATTACTCCCCCAAAAACCAATCGACTTTTGGAAACTATGGAATTTTTGAAATCGCGATTTTCAGTTGGAATTCAATGGTTTGGCATCATACCTTTAAAACCCGAAGCTGTCTGTGAGCCGTCCTCTAACGAAAATGATCCAGTCAGAAGTGGGCAAACGAACGGCTATGAATTTCCAAAGTACGCGTAAGTCGTGGATTTTGCACTAGATCATTGTTTTAGCTAAACTTACTCTAACACGTACTCGCCGACTTTTGGAAACCCGTGATATTGCGGTTTTCGGTAGGATTTTAATGGGTTAGCTTTTCTGTTCCCTGTTTGCAGCGCGTGTCCGATTCCCTCAACTCTCACCAAAATGATTGCCGGCCAGAATTTCAACTTCGCTTTGAGGCAGGTGGACCGAAATGGGCAATGGATGTCAGCTCGGAACTGCCGGCTGGGTCCGTTCCTCCAGGTCCCCGATCATAATCTGAACTTTATGTGGTAAAAGTGACACCCATTAAGCGATCCGTCTCAATCGAGCAAGGTAGCCGAGCTTTGAACCATATTGATTTTCCCCTGTTGGGGAAAGGATTGTATAATGAGCAATTAACTCAATGAGATATCTTTGGCTGTGGTCTGGAACTACACTGGCAAAAAATGCCTGACTACAACGGAATACCGACGATGGATCAATCACTTCTTCAGCACATTGAAAATCTAAAAAAAGCACTCCTGTCCCTGGCCGCTACTGGAAATTCAGGGTTCGAGGGGCTAATCGGGGTGGCACTTCGGGAAATCTCGGGTGTGCCCTTCAGGCTCGCGGGTAGTGGATCACAGTTTGGAATTGATGGTAAGCCAACCTATGAAGGTGATGCAATTTGTTTTGAAGGGAAACGCTATACTGATCAAGTTCCCAAAAGTGAAGTGCTCTCGAAGATAGCAGACCTTGCAATAAGCGGAAAAGGAATTGACACCTGGGTCCTTGGAGCTACTTCCCAGATCAGGCCGGAAGATGTGGCTGGACATGCCTGATCAGCCTCCGGACGAAAGAAGCACTTGCGGCGAGAAAAGCCGCCGGCGTGAGACTTGGGCGTAAACCCGGCGCCGGAAAAGCCGATTAGATCAATACCGTCCAGAGATTGAAGCGCTGCTGAAGAACTGGTCCAGGAAAAATTTCATTGCAAAGCGCTACGGGGGGGCGGCATGGGGAGCCGTAAGAGTGGACGATAGCTCGAATTATTGCTTTTTTTTAGCACTCCAGTATCTCAGATTTGTGGATCGTTAACGAGATTCGGAACGAACCAACCGGGCCTCCATGATCAGCTTTTCAAGGAGGAGTTCATTGCCCAGGTAATCCATCAAGCTTAAGACCGAATCCCCTATCTCTCCTCGTGCCGACAGATAAAGGAAAGCGGCGAAGATTCCGATAAAAAGTTCGTGTCCCCACCGAACCCGAGTATGGTGGAGGTCGCGTCTCGACTTTATGTCTACTGCCGGAGGACTAACAATGACCATCAGAGCTGTCGGATACACCCGCGTAAGTTCTCAGTCCCAGGCGAGTCCGGAAAAAACCAGTCTTGAGCGCCAGCAAGATAAAATCAAGCTCTACGCCGCGATGAAAGACTGGAAACTTGAAAGAATTTACCCAGAGCCGGGAATCAGCGGCTCAACCATGGAACGCCCGGCTCTACAGGAATTGTTAGTCGATGCCGAAAAACGGAAATTTGATGCTGTTATCGTTTGGGATATTTCCCGGTTCGGCAGGAATTTACTCCATTTGAAGCAGAATACAGAAAAGCTGAAGGAACTCGGCATATCCTTTGTAGCTATAGACAACGGGGTTGACACATCCAGGCAGGACAAAACCGGGGACCTTCTCCTGAACATCCTTGCAAGCATCTACGAATTTGAACTCGAAACCATCAAAGCCAGGACCGCAGCTGGTCGTCTCGCCAAAACACTGAAGGGAGAGTTGTTCAACGGCCAAACGCCTTACGGCTATAAAAAGACCAAAGACACGAACGGCAAAGTCAAAATTATTCAGGTCAAAGATGAAGTGAAAATCCTCAAAATGATCTTTGACTGGTACCTGAACGGCATAGATGGAATTCCGCTTCCGATGCAGGCAATCTCATCAAAATTAAATGATCTAGGATACCTGACTGTCAAGAGGAAGAAATGGACTAGCACACATATTTCACACATCCTGAACCGAGATTCCTACTGGACCGGCAAAATCCTGACCAATACGGAAGCAGGTGACCCGATTGAATTTGATTGCGAACCTGTCATCACTAAAAAAGAGTGGGATGATATCAGGGCGAGAGCGGCGACAGCCAAAAGGAGAACTGGTCCAGTAAATCGGGATGAGAGGTTCATACTGGATGGACTTCTCAGGTGTGGAATTTGTGGCGGCAAGGTTCGCGGGAGAACTTATCAAAAAACGGGGCAGCGGTTTTACGCCTGTTACTGGCATGAGTGTTGGGAGAAAGAGAGGCAAGCAAACGGTCGAGAGAAAAAGTGTCCGCTCCCACGCCTCAACGCAGAAATGGCGGAGAAATTTGTTTTCGGCCATATTGTTAGCGAGCTTCTCTGGATTGATGAGCCAGGCACGTTTGATTCCAACACCCCACATAGAAAAGAGGTTTTCGCCGACCGGAATTGGGAAAAACAGGAAGAACCGATCCGACTTCGAATTGCCCAGCTCAAGCAGGAATTGAAAGAAGTTCAAATTATTTTGAGCAAACTGAAAAAGATGTTGAGTTCCCCCATTTTCGATGAGGAAGACTTTGCAGATTTTAAAAAAGAGCGATCAGAGGCCAGGTCGAAGAAGAACAGAGCTGAGATTGAGCTACGCGAAAAAGAGGCCGAACTTCAAAATATTGCTGAACTAAAACAGCATGAACAGAGATTGTTCAATTTCACAAGAGGAAATCCAGGGGTCCTCCACGCTATTGACAAGAAACTGTGGTCGCTGTCAGACCGGGGCAAGGCGGAAATAATCAGGGGATGTCTGCTTGACGGAATCCTGAGAGTTGGCCCCTTGGAAAAGGAGGGCGTACCCTTCATATTTGCGAGGGTTGAAAATGCAATATTTGGAAACTGGCGGCTGAACCCGAAGATTTTGCAGAAATATCTTTTCGACAAAGCTGGAATCGCTGAGGAAGACATCCGGGAAGGCGATAAATTGGGACAGTACTGGGGTGAATCATTGTCACAGCCCGAAGATACAGAGAAGGATGATAGTCCTGTAGAGCCTGATGAAAACGCGTTGACAGTCAATGGGAAACTTACCCTCGAAGAACTCATAAATAGCGAGAAAAAAACTAAAAACCGAAAGACACGTTCCTTAAAGAAGATCAG